>NZ_JACZZA010000009.1 GCF_014863405.1 Dyella acidiphila | reverse complement strand
AGCCGGGAAGCCCATGGGAAAACGGTTACTGTGAGTCGTTCAACGGCAAATTCCGCGACGAGCTGCTGAATGGCGAGATCTTTTACACGCTGAGGGAGGCACAGGTCGTCATCGAACAATGGCGACACCACTACAACACGATTCGGCCGCATAGCGCGTTGAATTATCGGCCACCGGCTCCTGAAGCTGTCCTGCCAGCCATCCAGGATGTACATCTGAAGCTCGCTGCTTAAACTAACCCTACATCTGGACCAGTTAGTGCAGGCCACTCAGGCTTCGCAAATACAAAGTTTGTGGCCAGGTTCTACGCGACCATTCCACAAATGAAGAGTTCGTTTAGGGGTGAATTTTCATCCATAAAGGGGCCTTGTCCATCTAGGCCCGTTCTGATAATCGACGGCAATAACGTTTTCAGCGGATAGGAAAAAAGATTAGTCGTACGTGGTGATGAAAAGGGATTGCATAATTTAAGAACGTCCGCTTTCGACTGCGGTCTCAAAGGGTCAATGCAACACCCAGAGAGTGAGAAAACGGGGGCCTGTTGTGATGGCACCTATGATCCAAGCTCATCAAGAGTAGGCGGAGGCTTGGAAGTGCCTAAATTTAAGGTCTAACGCGGCACCGCAATCCTTTCACGGGCGGACGGGAAAACTTTGAACTTCTAAGGACTTACATGCGTCCCCGCTTAGGTGTTGCGTTGACCGGTTGAAGCGGCAACCCATAGCGGACATCGACGCGAAACAGCCTAAGGGGGTGAATTGATGAATGAGTCAGAAGCGATTGATCGACTCCAATCCGCCGGTCTTTTCGCAAGGCCAAGAGACTGGTCGCTCGGGCATTCAATATTCGTAGGGCGTGGGGCGTTCGAGCGAAACGGAATCAGCGGATATCAGCACGCTCGATACATCTATCAGGCGGAAGACGTCTGGCACGTCATTGATTGTGTGAACGCCGACGATATCTTTCCTACCCTCGACGCTGCGGTAGAGCACGCTGCGGCAGCTCTGATGCGTGAGAAACTGGATTAGGTCAGCTTTCGACCCATAGCGGACATAGCAACGGGGCCAGGGGGCGATCATCGATGCAAGCGAGGGCAGGCAATGGAGCGGGATGAACTGGCCGCAATAATCAGGCGAAGTGCAAGCGATTCGCTCAAAGCCGCCGGGAACATGCCTTTGGGCGTACTGGGCGTTGCCTTAGGCTGGACGTTCGAGGTTGACCCACAGGACGAAGCTGGCCGCGAAGGGTTTCGACTAAATTGGTGGACGTACTTCGATCAAGAGCCGGGCGAGGTAGAGGCCGAGTTTGCCGCCACATCGTCAGATGACCTCGTTGGGGAGCTCTGGCGTCGCCTGATCTGGGTCGATCATCAAAGCATCGTCACGAAGTCCCTGCCGACCGATCTACCCTGGTCGAGCGGGTGCTGGCTGTACCGACGCGTTATTTTCTGAGTGTCCGCTTCCGGCCCAAAGCAGACATGGGGCGCATGGGCACAGGAGTCATGAATGCCAAGGGATCGTTCAGATTTAGAGCTGGCAATTGGGAAGCTTATCGTCATGGTCCAGCGAGAGTGGCAGGAAGAGTCTGGCGATCCTGAAGCAAAAGAGAGCTTGTCTGTTATGTATCGCTGCCATGATTTGCTCCGCGCAGCAAAGGCAGATGAACTCAAGGATTTCCTCAATGGGCGCTCATTGGCTGGATACCTTGGCGGCTTGTGGCTTGGCACACACCCGAACGTAACCCCTGCTGTTGAGGCGGTGGCGAAAGCTATGGCAAAAGAAATCCAATAAGCTACATCGACACTTATGTCCGCTTCAGACCCGAGGCGGCCAGCTTTCAAGCAGGATGTTTGACCCATTAAGGCGGCGAGAGATGAGCTTTGATCTATACCTTCAGCGCTTTAAGTCCGGTGGCTCAGCGGAGGTAAGCAGAACCGAGGTTCTCGCAGTGCTTCGACGCCATACCCAGGTCGCGGCTGACAGGTTCGGCTTCTACCTGGTTGATTTTCCCGATGGCTCTAGCGTTGAATTCTCGGCCAAGGGATTGGAGGATGAAGAGAGCTTCACTGGGTGCGCATTTCTCGTTCGGGGGTTCTCGCAGAGCATTGTCGATTTCGTCTTCGATGTTGCCAAAACGGGTGACATGGTGATTTTGAATGCACAGGGGACTGGGGATGCCTCGAACCCGGTCGCGATACTTACCGACACATCACAAGCCAAGAATCTACCGACAGAAGGTTTGCCAAATCCTGTTATATGTGAATCCGGCAAGCATCTAAGTGAACTTCTCGGAGTCGGTTACCAGCACTGGCGAGAGTTTCGCGATCAAGTAACTGGCGATCGGTAAGGTCTGCTTCCGACCCGAAGCGGACACTGAGTTAGTGGCAAAATTAATGATCTATCGAGCATTTATGTCCGGCATTCGAATGGCGAGAACTATGATTTCAGCGTCCGTGCGTTCCGAGATAAACAAACGTATTGACCGGGCTGAAGCCGAGCATGGCGTTCGAGTTTTGCTTGCCGTCGAGTCAGGAAGTCGGGCCTGGGGTTTCGAATCACCAAACAGTGATTACGACGCCAGGTTCATTTACGTGCATCCCAAAGATTGGTATCTGTCGGTTGGTCTGGAGGAGCAGCGCGATGTCATCGAGTACGAGATTGTCGACGATATCGACTTGAATGGTTGGGACCTACGAAAGGCGTTGCGACTCTTTTGGAAATCCAATCCCGCTTTTGTCGAGTGGATCCAGTCCTCGATCATTTATCGCGACGTAGGTCCCTTTCGCGAATGTGTATTGGATCTACTACCCTCAACCTACTCTTGTGAGAGTGGTATCTACCACTACCGGAGTATGGCTAAAAGAAATTATCGCGGTTATCTGCGTGCCGATCTTGTCCCGCTGAAGAAGTACTTTTACGTCCTGAGGCCGCTTTTGGCTGCCCGTTGGCTGGAGCGATACGGCAATGCCGCTCCCATTGAGTTTGAGAAGCTCCTTCATCTCATTGGAGACAATCCCGTGCTTTTGGCCGACATCCATGCTTTGTTGGAAAAGAAACGGGCCGCACCTGAAATGGGTCTTGAGCCGCCAGTTCCGTCTATTCACGCCTTTATCGAAGACGAGCTTGATCGCCTGGAGAGGACCAATCCATCCAAGTCTTATCAGGCGTCCGCTATCGACAACCTAAGCGACGTTTTCCGCACCTGCTTGTCCCGGGCCTGGACCTAAATAGAATTGCGACATCGAGCTTCGTGATGTCCGCTTACGACCCAAAGCGGACATTTTTAATTTGGAAAGGACATGAATTTAGGCAGAAGTCGATCGCCACTATTTTAAAAAGGGAAAACGGTTCATGTTTACTTCAATGCGCAGATTTGGGTTGCTTGCGATTCTGTCTGCCATATACCTCCTAAGCCAGGGATGCGGCTCAGTGCAGTTGGCAGGCAAATCCGCGAGCGAAGTCTTTCATGATCCACAGGTCGTCAGCCTGATTCGAGCCGCTGGCGATCACGACGAGAAAAAGGCCAAGTCGCTACTTGTCGCCGGTGTAGACATCAATGCGTCCGGCGAAGCCGGCATAACTCCACTGATTTGGATGATTGCCAAACACGACAATGAGGCCATCCATTTATTGCTTGAGCTAGGCGCCGACCCCAATAAGCCATGGCAACAAGGGGAGGCACCAGTCTATATGGCTGCCTCCGCCGGCAATGTGCCGCTATTGAACATGCTTCTGGACTATCACGGCGACCCCAATTCTCCAGCACATCAAAGGAGCGCCATGATGATCGCCATGTTGCAGCTGCACTTCGATTGCGCGGCATTGTTGGTGAAGCGCGGTGCAGACATTAATTACCACGATGGCGTGGTTTCTAGCATCTCCGCGCCACTAGCGGTGGGACATTTCGACTGGGTCGTATGGATGCTTCGAAACGGTTACACCCATGATCTTCAACAGGCGCTTAGGGGGGTAACAAATACAGTTCCCACGGATGCGCAAGCAGGCTGGAGGGAACAGGCGTTGCAGATTATTAACCAGCGTCTCGTGGCACAATCGGCAGGCGGCTAAACGAGTGAATTGTCCGCTTTCGACCCGAAGCGGACCTCAGAGGCGGAAGGGTCAGATGGGGCGCGTTGTCTGCTCAGTGGGCGAATCGGGTGACTTTGTGAACTCATGGGATCGCAGCAAGGTAATTGAGAAGGTGGCGTCTGCGGCTGATGAACTTGGCGCGTCCAACCCGCAGCAGCAGCGACAGCTCGTTTTCAGTTGCGGTAACGCAACTGAAAAAGAGGCCTACTTTGGCCTCATGTCGTTCTTCTATGATCCGAACTTGCAGAAAAACCACTACGAACGGCAGAAATTGGCAGCCACGATATTGCTGAGCGTGGCTCCTTCGTCTCCCATCGCACTAGACGCGTCCGTTTACGCATCAGCGCAACACTGGAACTTGAGTGTCAGCGAGCTTCCTTCGTATTGGTGCAAGGTTTTTGGGCGGGAGGAAGTCATCGCGTTCTTGGACGATCTGATTGATAGTTGTAGCGAACCTAAATTGAAGCGCAGTGTTGAAGCGATGCTTTTCTGGGCACGCCGCTACGAATAGCTAATGTCTGCTTCCGACCCGTAGCTGCCATGAGAAATAGGTCCGGAGATCATGTAAATGGATCGCATGAACGTTATTTACGACCTTCGCGATGATCGCTGGCGGATCGAGCAGGTTCAAAGGGCCTCCTTAAGCAAAAAACCTGTTGGGCTGAAGATCACTCATGGATTGGTGGCTACTGAAGAATGGTGGGAAAACATCAAACAGGACCGGCTTCCGACCCATGTAGTAGAAGGGAACATTAATCAGCTTTGGATAGGGCGGACTGGCGATTATCCTGAGGTCGAAATTGCCGACGCCAATGGATTCTGTTCTCGATGGCTGCTTCCCATCGAGCGTTCAGTGGCACAACGTGATCTCAAAATTGGAAGAGCGATTGAGATTTTGTATGTACAACAAGAATTAAAAAAACCTTTCAATGGCACGGGAATGACAACTTTTCTCCTAACGGTAAAGGTGGAACTACCTTGGGCCATTCTTTCTTAGATCGGAAGCTTCAGCTGACCGCTTAGAGATGATGCGGCATATCCGCTTCCGACCCGAAGCGGACCTTTGAGTAATGGGGTCTTGATGAGAAGGTTTCTATCAGTTCTTGGCGTTGTATTTCTTGCAATTATTGTCGTTGCGTGCGGGATATTCGGCTATCTAGGCCACGTTAGATCTGGGCTCGATGCATCCAGCAAGGCTTTTGTGGATACATCGATTCCGCTCATTGCGGCGACTTGGTCGAAGGATGATTTGCTCAATCGTGCCTCCGTAGAACTTAAGCAGTCAGCGGAATCCAAGCCACGAGAGTTCCAGGCCTTTTTTTTGACTCTTGCGAAGTTGGGAGCTCTCAAGAAATACGAAGGGTCGCGCGGTGGTGCAAACGTATTTCTGGAAACCGTCAAAGGTAAAGTTGTCACGGCGTCATATATTGCAGAGGCAACGATGGAGCATGGCGAAGTTTATTTTGCCGTTCGACTGGTTCAACGCGACGGCGAGTGGCAATTCCAAAGCTTTGACGTTAAATCGCCCGCATTTGCGATTGCAACCACCACCCAGGATGTAACGGCTACCCGCGAGCCGCCAGCAGTTGGACGTTAGATGGCAGCTTTCGATCCGAAGCCTAATCCCCGCTTCCGACTCGAAGCGGCCCATTCAAACCACCTAAATTGACGACCGGAAGCGCGGCTCTCAATACCGGCAAGTTGTTCAGACCGGACCGTAACGCTAATCAGCCACCACCGGGACCCGCAGAACATTACACAATCAGTTCCCTCCCCCGACTGGCAGGGGAGGGTTGGACTGAGGCTGTACGCGCTTTCCTAGAATCACCATCCAGCACTTCCGCACAAACTTCGCAAAATCACCTCGCTACGCCCCACTCCGCTCACCGTCGGCACCTCTACCGACATAATCAACCAGCGCCTCCAATGTAGCCTGCAGCAGCTGCAGCTTCTGCGCATCAAACGGCATACGCACCGTGCGCTCCAGATGCGGATGCCGCTCCTCAAAGTTCACATACGCCTGCAACACATCCTCAATCACCGCCATGCCCAGCGCGATGCCTTCACCCGGCTTGAAAGTGAATGTCGACAGGCACGCGCGTGCCTCATGGTTCTTGTCAGCCATGTTCATCATCCTTATTGATCGATTTGCTTGAAAAAGCGGCACGCCAAACCCGTCCGGCGTGCCGCAAAAGGCGCGCTCCGTCAGTGAGCGCGCCCAGGGGCCGCCCTCATAGGTACCCGCGTGGCTTAGTCGCCGCGCGGTCGTCGAGTCGGGTCGACGTGCTGATGCAGAACGTTGAGGGCGGTATGCAGGCCGTAGCGTTGGGGGGCGGTGAGCGGTAGCAGCTGGCCGCAAAGGCGTACGCCGGGAGGCAAGAGCGGCGGTACGTAATCGCGGTCGGCAGACAAGACGCGCTCGATCGCCAACACCGCCAGGAAATAAGGATCATCCTGGTCTATGCCGGCCTGGCGCAGTTCCGCATCCGAACTCCGTAGCGGGGGGAGCGTGGGGGCGGGCGGTCGTAAAACTTCTAGCCTTGGATCGTTGCGGTCCGAAGGGCAAACGGGTGACGTATGATCGGCGGCAGCCATGATCAAGTCCTCTAGTAATTGATTGTGGTTAGCGGGTCGTGGGAGTTCCTAGCTCTCACGGCTCGCGTCTTTACCTCACATTGCTGCAAGGGTCATCGGCGACATCGCATTCACCATCGCGCCGATGACCCCAAGACAATACCCAGCCATGCTCGGGTTGTATGTAGGAATTGGATGGTCTTTGCTGTGCGTGCACCCGCCGCCGGCTGTGTAGCCGAATACGTAGCAAGCTGTACGCCGATAAAAAAAGGCCCCATGCGTACACATGGGGCCTGGAAGCCATGATGGCTCGATGCGTTCAGTTAGTGCCAATCACTCGGCCCGAATCCGCGTCAATCTTCAACGACACCTTCGCACCGGAAGGATTCTTCGCCCGTACCTTCCAGATGCCATGATCGAAATCCACATCGTGGACATCGGTATAGCCCTGCACTGACAAGGCGGAGCGGATATCCGACTCGCTCATCGGCGATACCTGCTTATCCGGATAAGCCTGGCCGGTGATCGGATCCACGCGCAGCTTTACGCGCTCGTCATTGCCGCTGCGCGCCCGCGCCGTCCATACGCCGTCATCAAAGTTCAAATCATGGATATCCGTGTAGCCCTGCTGGGTCAGCTGCGCACGGATCTGCTGCTGATTCAATGCCTGCTGCTGCGCCATCGCAACGCCAGCACACCCCAGCGCCAGCGCGATGGTCAATGAAGCAATCTTCTTCACGAACCGCTCCTCGTTGCCTGTGGGAGCACGAGTTTTGGGCGGATAACATCAATCTCCGGTGAATAATCCCTTATTTGAGTCAAGCTTGATTCATGCGCTGTCGGCGGCGTGCAACTGTCATGGCGGCCAGCGACATGACATGTTTTAACCGATTGGGCGCGCGCACCCTGCTCCGGTTACTGCGAACGCAGCAAGCCATCGCCGATGCCAAGGCACAGGCGCCATGACGCAGCAGCCTGTTTGACCAGGGCGATGCGCGGGCGATTGGTGCGCGGTCGCGGTCGAGGTGCCTGCGGTGGCGATGTGGCCAGCTTGCGCAGCAGCGTCGGGTCGGTGATGTAGCCGTGTAAACAAAGCAGATCAATCCATGGCGAGCGCACGGGCAGCTCCTGAATGGGCCGATGGCGGCTGGTCGATGGTGTTGCCGCACAGTGGCGTGGCATGCATCGAAGCACGTGCGCAGAATCGCCGGTACCAGGCGGACAGCTGTGGACGGCCGCTGCAAAAATCGTAGACCTGTCGGAATTCGATCCAGCTCAGCGCGGTAGCGAGGGCGATGGTGCCGATGTGTACGGGATCGTCCTCGGCCATGCTTGCTTCCAGATAATCGCAGGTGGCCGCGACTTTCTGCAGATGACCTTCAAGCAACGGTGCCCACCGCATGGCAGCGGGGCGACGTTCGGATTCCCAGCGCACGGCGATACCCGCATCGGCCAGGCCCATGGCGACGGCCTGCTGGAGCAGTGCGTGCAGGCGCGGCGAAGAAGACGATGGTATGAGCTTGTCGCCATCGTGCAGGCCATCGAGGTATTCGCAGATGACACTGGAATCGAACAGTACGGTGCCGTCGTCGCAGACCAGCACGGGGACTTTGCCGAGCGGATTGAGGGCGAATACTTGCTCGTTGCGCTGTACGGGGCTGGTCTCTTGGTGGATCACGTCGAGGCGTTAGGCCAGTCCGGCTTCATGGGCGAACACCAGCACTTTGCGCGCATACGGTGAGTGCGACTGATAAAGCAGCTTCATGCAACGGGTATCCCGCGTGGTGGAGGGTGCGGGCTATGCTAGAGTCCGCCCGCGCGGGCAGCCCGCAACTTGCACCGCAGCCGCGCACTTTTTCCCCGCCCCGCCCCGGCCATGCGCACAGATGACCAGTGAATTGGACAAGCTCGATCGCCGCATCCTGGTCATCCTGCAGCGGGATGCACGCCGCCCGGCCGAACTGATCGGTGCGGAGGTGGGGCTATCGGCCTCCGCGGTGCAACGGCGTATTGCGCGCATGCGCGATGACGGGGTGATTCTTGCCGAAGTTGCGGTGATCGATCCGAAACAAGCTGGACGGCCGTTGACGATGATCGTCGACGTGGAAGTGGAGCGGGAACGGCCGGAGTTGCTGGCCAGCCTCAAGCAATGGATCGGCGCCGAGCCGTGTATCCAGGAAGCGTGGTACGTGACCGGCGCCGGCGACTATGTGCTGATTGTGGTGGCGCGCGACGTCGAGGACTTCGAAGCGGTGATGCAGCGGCTGGTGACGGATAACGCCAATGTCCGCCGGTTCCAGACTCGGGTGGCGCTGAGCACGCTCAAGCGCGGGCTGCTGGTGCCGCTGGATACAACCAGCTGAGCAGTACTAGTCAGCGATGAACCCGTAGCAAAAGCGACATCCGATTTACGCGTACCGATATTCAATTGCCCATGCCGCGATCTATGGAGAGACATGACGAGCTTTCTCGCCGATTTCAGAAAACGGATAAACAGGGACGATGGCAAATACTTTCAAGTCGGCAATCGCCCGCTGCACTGGCTTGAGATTGTCGGCCTGTTGCTGACGGTGGCTGCGATTGCCCTATGGCAGCTGCACGTCAAGGCTTCGCTAAACATGCTTTGGGCGCTCTTCACTGGCATTACCGGCCTATTGCTGACGGTGCTGGGGGATACCCTGGGGCGTAGACGCCCGTAGCGACGACACCTCGCCTTTGCAGCACCGGCCATTGAAATTGGCTAGGTCAGACGGCCCTTGCCATAGATATAGAAATCGGCGAGTGATCCCGTGTCGTTGTCACCGGCATACGGATAACGATTGGGTATATGCGCCAGCAGCCGCCAGCCCGGTGCATTGGCGCGCACCCAGCGGCTGAACTGGCGGTGGCGCACATGTGCGGTCTGGCTGGGCACTTCGTCTTTATCGGACGAATAGATCACCACGTAATCGCGCCCGGCGCCGAACAAGGTATTCATGTAGGCGTGGTACACCTCGTCTTCGATGAGGTGATAAATCACGTCCAGCGACAGCGCGAGTTGCGCGGTCTGCCCTGCGTAGTCATGCACCAGCAGGAACGACTTGCTCGGATCGCTGGCGAAGCGGCGCATGCAGCCTTCGATAGCGTGCGGGCTGACGTCGAGACCGAGATACGACGGGTAGCGCGCCAGGGTCAGCTGGTTGCCGTCGCCGCAGCCGAACTCGATCACTTCGCCAATGCCGTGGCGGACGACGAAGTCGTTCAGCACCTCGGCCTTGAATTCAGCGAGACGGTTATACGAACCGGCACCGGAGTTGCCGCCTTCGCGATAGCGCTCGATCCAGTATTCCTCCGAGCCGTGGAACTGCCGCGGCGGGTGGAACCAGCGACGGTAGACATTTTGTGCAACGGGGCCGAGCACGGGAATCCGCTTGATGAGATTTTTCATGGCAGCGCTCCGCTAAGCTGAAGATCGTTGTCGCCTAGAGCGGTTACCCCCGGGCCCACGCGTCGGCATCGATGGTGTTGCGGCTTTCAAGCGACGAAGCGGGGTGCCATCACCCACGCAAACGCGTCGCCTGGAATATGGGCGATCTAGGCTACTCGTTCTTGCGCTGAAAGATGTCACCACCGCAGGCCTGGCAAGGGGCCGCACTTCAGCATCGATATAGTTTCTTTTTCCGTCCCAATGGAACGCGCTGAAGACCGCCTGATCCGCGCGCAAGGTTCATGCCGCTACGGCGGCATGGCGGCTTTCTTCACATTTGCCTCACGCGGATCGCCGTAGCAAAGCGTACTTGGCCGGGCGGCCGATTCCGCCATCGCCGCCGCTCATTCACTACAGCTCGAAGCAAGCTTGCACTGGGGACAGGGGATGACATTGAAAGACTTGCCCGGCGAGGAACCGGGCGAATCGAAGCGTCAACGGGATTTGTGGTCGCTGCGCCTGCTGGACAGCCCCAGAGAAGAACAACTGGATGTCATCACGCAGCTCACCGCGCAAAGCCTGAACATGCCGGTAGCCTTGATCACGCTGGTCGACCGCCATCGGCAATGGTTCAAATCGACCTACGGCTGGGATGCGCAGGAAACGCCGCGGGATGTGTCGTTCTGCTCGTTTGCGCTGCACGAGCCGGAGCTCCTGGTGGTGGAAGACGCCACCCGCGACGTGCGCTTTGCAGACAATCCGCTGGTGACCGGCGAGCCGCACGTACGGTTTTACGCAGGCGCGGTGATTCGCAGCCCGGCCAAGACCCCGCTGGGCACCTTATGCGTGGTCGATCACAAGCCCAGAACGCTTAGCAGCAGCGACCGGCAGCAGCTGCTCCGGTTGGCGCAGCTGGTGGAGTCGGAGATTCGCCAGCGCAACCTGGTGGGGAAATTGCTGGCGGAAATCGAAAAGGACAAGGAACTCGGCGAGGAACGGCCGGTGCTCGGCCGTACCGAAATCTACGGACACGTGGTCGAGGCGATCAAGCAGGGTCGGCCGTTTGTGCTTGGGCTGGGGCGGCTGCGTCCGTTCGAGCTGGCCAGGTCGCTCAATATTCCCGAGGACGAGCTGCATCGCGAATTGCTCGAACGGCTGCGGCTGCTGCCGGCCGATGTCACCTATGGCGCGTGGCGCCAGGATAGCTTCGCCTTGTTCAAGGCCAGCGATGCCACCGTAGGTATTCCCGCGCTGGTCGCCGATCTGGAACGCTGCCTGGGCAACGCTTTTGAAATTCTCCCGCACGGCCGCTACGCCACCGTCTGCGTGGGCATCAGCGAGTATCCGGCCGACGGCATCAGCGCGCGCACGCTGTTCCAGGCCGCCGACAGCGTGCTGCCTTCGCATACCAGCAGCAACAAGTTGCTCAACGTGGCGGTGCACTCCTCGGCCGGCAAGACGCCGGAACATTTGAAGGAAGAGATGATCCGCCGCCTGCAGGACGGGATCCTGCACGATCGCATCTATCTGGAATACCAGCCCATCGTCGATATCTATACGCGGGCACTGGTGCGGGCCGAGGCGCTGCTGCGCTGGAAAGATCCGGAGCTTGGCAACGTGTCGCCGGCGGATTTTATTCCCGTGGCCGAAAAATCGGGGCTTATCGTGCGCCTCGGCAGCCTGGTGATCACCAACATCGTCAAGGATATGCAGGCGCGCGTCGCGGCGGGGAAAAAGCCGATCCCCATTTCGCTGAACATCTCCGGCAAGCAGATCCGCGATCCGGAGTTCATCACGTTCCTGCAGGACAGCCTGAAAAACACCCCGCTGTCGCCGGGCGACCTGGAGCTGGAAGTCACCGAGAGCAGCCTGATCGAAGATCTGCCGCGTGCGGCAGAAACGATGAAGGAGGTGCATCGCATGGGCATTACCTGCGCCATCGACGACTTCGGCGTCGGCTTTTCTTCGTTCAACTACCTGCGCCACCTGCCCGTGCGCAATTTGAAGATCGACAAGGATTTCGTGCGCGAGGTCGACACCAACCAGCGCGACAACGAGATTGTCTCGGCGATCATCCGCCTCGCCCATGCGCTGGGCATGAGCGTGACGGCGGAAGGCGTGGAAACCGAGGAGCAGTTGCACGCGCTGCGCAACCTGGGCTGCGATTTGATCCAGGGCTACCTGATTGCGCGGCCGAACGCGTTCGAGGCCTTGAACGAGTATTGCTAGGCACCTGCTGCAAGTAACCATACCCACCTGCTGCCGCTCTTTGGCATAGTCCACGCCACGCCTTGGTGCAGGGGAAAGGAACACAGGTGGGTACAGCAGATACAGCTACCGTGCGGATCGGCGCACTGGCACCCCTGAGCCGGCCCGGCTGGGTGGAGGCAGGTCGGCATTTGCTGGCCGGCCTGGAACTGGCGGCGCGCGAGGTCAATGGCCGCGGTGGAATCCTGGGCAAGCCGATTGAATTGATCGTGCGCGATACGGCGGCCGATCCGGCCAAGGCGACCGCCGCGGTGGATGAATTGGCGCAGCTGGGCGTGGCCGCGCTGGTGGGGGAATATCACAGCGTGGTCGCCCGTGCCGTTGCGGCGCGCGCCGATGCGCTCGGCCTGCCCTTTCTGTGCTCGTCCGCGGTGCTCGATGCGCTTGCCGAACAGGCCACCGACTGGGTGGCGCGGCTGCCCCCGGCGCAATCGTATGGTTGGCGGGTCTATGCCGATTTTCTGCTTGGTGCGGGCCATCGCCGCGTCGCGGTCGCGATTCAATCGAGTGTGTACTGGGCTGCCGGTGTGCGTATTTTGCGCGAGCGACTCGCAGCAGCTGGCGGCAGCTTGGTCGAACTGGATATGAGCACGCTTGCGCCTGATGCCGTAGGTGATGCATTGGCTGGACATGGGGCAAGCGCCCTGCTGTTGCTGGTTGGATATCCGGAACCTGCGGCGTCGATCGTTCGGGCGGTGCGCAGCGATTCGCGCCTGACGCCGCTGCTGATCGGCGCGCCGGCAGGGCAACCGGAGTTTGCGGAATGGGCGAGCTTGCTGGGCCAGGACGGCCGTGCCATTCCGTTCCTGCGCTATCTGCCCGAGCAGCTGAGCGAACTCGGCGTACGCATCGAAAAAGCATTGCGCGAACAGTTGGCTGAGGCGCCTTCCTTCGTGGCACTCGAGGGCTACGACACCATCATGGTGCTGGCCGATGTGCTGCAATACCGCGCGGAAGGACTGACTTGTGCGCAGGCGTGGGCACGTGTTGCCGTGGAAGGTACGCGCGGCAAGATCCGGTTCTCGCGCGTGCCGGGCATTCATGTGTGGCAATGGGCGTGGGCGCCGGTGCAGGTGGTTGATCGCGATCCGGAGCAGTCGGAGCGATATCGAATCCTTCACACAGGGTAAGAGGTTGCCGCTTTTAAAGCCTGATGCCGCATACCTCCGCGTACCGTTCATCCCTCAATACACCGCGCTACCTCAGCACACCGCGCCACCTCAACACATCACGCCGCCTCAACGCCGTCATTCCCGCGAAAGCGGGAATCCATTTTGACCTTACGCATCAGAGCAAATGGATTCCCGCTTTCGCGGAAATGACGGCACTATGGCATTTGTGCACATGGCGAAAGAATGTGGCGTGCGAGGCTGTCAGCTCATACGTCACGCGCTGATTGCGCGGCGTGCGAGGCTGTGAACACACGCACCACACACGACTTACTCAGCCTTGAGCGGCGCCATGTCGATCACGAAGCGATAGCGCATTTCGGCCTTTTCCATACACCGAAAGCGTGATGGATATCATCCATGCCGTTCATCCCTTTGCACACCGCGCCGTCTCAACACATCGCGCTGCCTCAACAAACCACACCACCTCAACGCCGTCATTCCCGCGAAAGCGGGAATCCATTTTGACTTTACGCATCAGAGCAAATGGATTCCCGCTTTCGCGGGAATGACGGCACTATGGCATTTGTGTGCATGGCGAAAGAATGTGGCGTGCGAGGCTGTCAGCTCATACGCCACGCACGGCTTACGCGGCATGCGTGGCTGCCAGCTCACACACCACGCACGACTTACGCGGCATGCGTGGCTGCCAGCTCACACACCACGCGCGGCTTACGCGGCTTGCGAGGCTTCCAGCTCACACACCACGCACGACTTACTCGGCCTTGAGCGACGCCATGTCGATCACGAAGCGATAGCGCACATCGGCCTTTTCCATACGCTCGAACGCATGATGGATCTCATCCATGCGGATCATTTCGCAATCGGGCAGGATCTTCATGCGGGCGCAGAAATCGAGCATTTCCTGGGTTTCAGCAATGCCGCCGATGGGCGAGCCGGCCACGCGGCGGCGGCCCAGCAGCAGCGGCACGGTGGACTGCTCGGCCATCGGGCCGATCTGTCCCACGATGACCAGCGTGCCATCGATATCGAGCAGCGGCATGTACGGGTTGAGGTCGTGCTTGACCGGCACGGTATCGATGATCAGGTCCATGCTGGATGCGGCCTTGTCCATGGCGGCCTTGTCGGTGGACAGCAGCAGGCGATCGGCGCCCAGGGCCAGCGCATCGGCTTGCTTGTCCGCGCTGCGGCTCAGCACGGTGACGTCGGCGCCCAGGCCTACGGCGAGCTTCACCGCCATATGGCCGAGGCCGCCCAGGCCGAGCACGCCGACGCGGCTGCCGGGCCCGATGTTCCAGGTGCGCAGCGGCGAATAGGTGGTGATGCCGGCGCACAGCAGCGGTGCTGTGCGAGCCAGGTCCAGGCCATCGGGAACGCTCAGGGTGAACTCTTCGCGCACTACCAGGTGCTTGGAATAGCCGCCGTAGGTGGGCTCGCCAGTGATGCGGTCGCGGCCGTTGTAGGTTTGCGTATTGCCGCGCCGGCACAGCTGTTCCTCGCCCTTGCGGCACTGATCGCATTCCATGCAGGAATCGACCATGCAACCGACGGCGACGGCATCGCCTACTTTATGGCGCGTGACGCCACTGCCCACCGCGGTGACGCGTCCGACGATCTCGTGGCCGGGCACGATCGGATAGGTGCTCCAGCCCCAGTCGTTGCGGGCCTGATGCAGATCCGAGTGGCAGATGCCGCAATACAGAACCTCCATGGCGACATCGTTCGGCCGCAGGGCGCGGCGTTCGAAGCTGAAAGGGGCGAGCGGCGAAACGGCGGAGGATGCGGCGTAGCCAATGGTTTTCATGAGCGGGACCTTTGGGGAACGTGGGGAGCCAAGCGCTTGGCGCGGGCGAGCCGTCGCCATAAGTTGCTGAGGATACCCTGCGCACGCATACGCTGTGGCGAAATAATTTGCGCCACGCACGCCCTTCCCCGCTTATTTGCCGCGCGCCTTGAGCTGCCGGTCCAGGCGCGGGTACACGCGGCGCGCATTGCCTTCGAGCACCTTGTGCCGATCCGCAGGCGACAGGCCGAGTGCCTCGATATAGCGCAGGGTATCGTCGAAATAATGGCCGGTGGTCGGATCGATGCCGCGCACGGCGCCGACCATTTCCGAGCCGAACAGAATGTTGTCGATATCGATCACCTTGAACAGCAGGTCGATGCCCGGCTGATGGTAGACGCAGGTATCGAAGTACACATTGCGCATCAGGTGCTCGCTCAGCGGCGGCTTGTGCAACATGTCGGCCAGCCCGCGGTAGCGGCCCCAGTGGTAGGGAACGGCGCCGCCGCCATGCGGAATGATCAGGCGCAGGGTGGGGAAATCCTTGAACAGGTCACCCTGTAGGCACTGCATGAAGGCAGTGGTATCGGCATTGAGGTAGTGCGCGCCGGTGGCGTGGAAGTTGGCGTTGCAGCTGCCGGATACGTGGATCATCGCCGGCACGTCCAGCTCGACCATTTTTTCGAAGAACGGATACCAGGCACGGTCGGTCAGCGGCGGTCCGTTCCAATGGCCGCCGGAAGGATCGGGATTGAGGTTGCAGCCAACGAAGCCCAGTTGCTCGACGCAGCGTTCCAGCTCGGCGATCGAATGGCCGATGCTCACGCCGGGTGATTGCGGCAGCTGGCATACGCCGATGAACGTGTCCGGATAGAGTCCTACCACGCGCGCGATCAGGTCGTTGCAATGCCGCGTCCATGCCTGACTGACGGCTTCGTCGCCCTGGTGATGCGCCATGGTGCTGGCGCGCGGCGAAAAGATCGTCATGTCGGCACCGCGCTCGCGCAGCAGGCGCAGCTGAAGGGCTTCGATGCTGGCGCGAATGTCGTCGTCGGAGATGCCCGGATACAGTGGCATCGGCTGCGACGGATCGGCAAAGTGCTTCAGCTGCGCATCGCGGAAGGCGTCGTGGCCTTGCGGCGCGGTGGTGTAGTGCCCGTGGCAGTCGATGATCATGAGAATGCTGCTTGGTGAGGAAGGGTGCGGCCAGCGTGTGGCTCAGACGTATTTGAGGCCTTTGCTGGCCAGGCGCTCGCGCATGCCGTAGATATCCAGGCCCAGTTCGCCGGCAGCCAGCCGCTCGCGCTTTTCGTCTTCCCTGGCTTCGCGCGCACGGGCTTGCTCCAGCACCTGGGCCGCGCTGGCACGCGGCACGATGCACACGCCGTCGTCATCGGCCACCACCACGTCGCCCGGATTGACCAGCGCGCCGCCGCAGACCACCGGCACGTTCACCGACCCGAGCGTTTCCTTCACCGTGCCCTGCGCGTAGATGGCGCGGCTCCACACTGGAAAACCCATGGCGGTGAGCTCGCGCACATCGCGCACGCCGGCGTCGATGATCAGGCCGCGGCAGCCGCGCGCCTTGGCGGAGGTGGCCAGCAGGTCGCCGAAATAGCCGTCTTCGCAGGGGCTGGTGGTGGCGGCGATCAGCAGATCGCCGGCATGCAGTTGCTCGATCGCTACATGCATCATCCAGTTGTCGCCCGGCGGCATCAGCACGGTGACGGCCGAACCGGCGATGCGCGCACCACCGTAGATCGGGCGCAGGCCGGCATGCATCAGGCCGCTGCGGCCTTGCGCTTCGTGCACGGTGGCGACGCCGACCTGGGCCAGCCCGGCGATCAGGCTGGCGTCGGCGCGTTCGATACGGGTTACTACGATAGCCATGTCAGTTCCTCAGTCATTGGCCGCCGCGGGCCTGAAGCCCAACAGCACGCCGATATCCATGCGCAGGCCGATCGCGTACACGAACAGGTTCTTCGGCAGCACCGCGGTTTTCGGGATGCTGGAATTGTCCGGATGCACGATGTATTGCAGGCTCGGCATCAGCTCCAGCCCCTTGATCAGGTGGATGCTGTAAGTGAGGTCGTAGGCGAACTGATGGCGTGCGTTCCAGCCACTGCCGCCGGCCTTTTTGCGCGCCTCGGCGAGATAGGCCTGTTCGGCCGGGGTCAGCTCGAACTCGGAGATATTCAGGCCGAACGTGTCATACGGCCGGGCCGCGAACGGGCCGGTCATGACGAAGCCGGTGTAGATCTGCTGGCGCATGATCTCCTGCTGCTCCAACTGCTGCACCCAGCCGCCGAACACGTTGAAGCTGCGCGGCGAATCCGGATCGGGACGCCAGATCACTTTGTCGCCCATCACGTAGACGCCGTCGCGGATATGGTGATCGGTGGCAGCGGTGCCGCCGTCCATGCCGAGCGGTTCGCCCTTGGTATTCATGTTGATGTCGGTCAACGGCGCCGTGCTCGCATACACGCCGCCCTTCAACTCGAAGGGGTATTGCACGGTCTTGGGATCGTTGTTGACCCAGCCGAATTCGATCGGCAGCGTGTAGCCGGTGGAATGCTTGATTTCCCAATCCAGGCCGTTGCTCGGCTGGATTTCCGGATTGACTTCGAAGGCACCCACATCGACATAGGTGTGTTCGGTGGTTTTGTATTTCACATTGCCGCCCCAGGTGGCCGACGGCAGCAGGCTCAGGCCGGTTTCGGAAACCAGCATGCGCGGCTCGCCGCAGGTATTGGCCGAGACGAACTGGCAATTGACCACCAGGTGGCCGAAATAGGTGGTACTGCCCAGGCGGCCGACCTGGATATCGAGGCGGTCGTCCAGGGCTTTCTGCTCGTACGAGAACAAACCCAGATGCCAGCGCGGATACGGGTTCTTATAGATGTATTGCTGCTTGGTGTAGGTGCCGGTGGTGAGCGCGTTGAGGCTCAGGCCGTAATCGCGATACACGGTGAAGTGGAGGGTGCCGCCGGTCAAGCCGAACATCTTGTCGAGGTCGAAGTCGGCGCCGATATAGAACTGGCCCACGTTATGGCCGCCTTGCTTGACGCCGCCGGTGGTATTTCTGGCGTACTGGTCGATTTCGCTGGCGCGGATATTCACCCCCTCGTCGAGCAGCTTCTGCACCAGCTTCGAGCGCGGCAAGGCCGGCTCCTTGGAAGCAGGCTGCGCGCTCACCGGCGTAGCGGAAGGATCCACCGTGTTATTGCCAGGGTTTTGCTGCGGCGACGTTTGCGCCGCCGCGTAGTTATCGGCCCAATTGGTATTCGGGCTGCTGTTTTGCGCGTGCACGGACGACACCAGCAGCGCGGCAGCAAGACTCAGATATAGCGATGTACGTACTCTTGGCGCTTTCATCGGCGCAACTCTCCCCGCCGCGGCGCCAGCAGGAACCGCGGGACACATGTTGTTTTGAAGGCATGTTCTATATGCCTGTTAACCCGCTTGTAGTTCTCGTTGCAGCTGTTCGCGGTCGACGGCCTTTTCCCAATGGCCGACCGCAACGGTGGCAACGCAATTGCCGACGATGTTCACGAACACGAACCCCGCCGACAGAATGCGATGCACACCGAGTATCAAGGCGACGCTACCGACCGGAATGGTCTTGGTAGCCGCCAGGGTCATGGTCAATACCGCGATGGCCGAGCCGGAAACGCCCGCGCCGCCTTTGGAAGTGACCAGCAAAATCAGCAACAGACCCAACTGCGCCTGCCAGCCCAGCGCGGTGCCAGTGGCCTGCGCCAGGAACACCGCCACCGCCGCGAAATACAGGCAGGTACCGTCGTGATTGAAGCTGTAGGCGGTGGGCAGCACCATGCCCACCACCGATTCGTCCACACCCAGGCGGGTGAGCTTTTCGGTAAGTTGCGGAAACACGCTTTCCGACGAACTGGTGCCCAGCACCAGTACCAGTTCCTCGCGGAAATAGCGCATCAGTGCGAACAGGCTAAAACCGCACAGGCGCGAAATCGGCGCGAGCACCAGCAACAGAAATACCACGCAGGTAAGCGCAAATTCGCCCACCAGCTTGGCCAGCGGCAACAGGCTGGCCAGGCCGAACCTGGCGGTGGTGAAGGCGATCGCGCCGAAGGCGGCGATGGGCGCAATCTTCATCACCACGCGGATGATCCAGAACAAGGTCTGCCGGGTGACGTCCACCACGCGCAGCACCGGTTGCGCGGTATCGCCGAGACTGGCCAGGCCGCAGGCAAACAGCACCGAGAACAGCAGAATCTGCAGGATGTCGCCGTGGGCGAAGGCACCGACCGCCGAGGTCGGCACCAGGTCGGTAAGAAATTCGCCGAAGCCCTGCGCGGCTGCCGCGCCCTGCCCGCCCGCCGCCGTGCCGGACTTGAGCACGGCCGGATCGATATGCATGCCCACGCCGGGCTTGAGCACATTGATGGCAACCAGGCCGATCACCAGCGCAACGCTGGTGACCAGCTCGAAATACACCATTGCCTTCACCGCAATGCGCCCGACCTTGCCCAGGTCGCGCACGCTGGCAATGCCGTGGGTGACGGTGCAGAAGATGATCAGCCCCACCACCATCTGGATCAGGCGGATAAAAATGTCGCCCAACGGCTTGAGCCGGGCGCCGAGCTCGGGCCACAGCACACCGACCAGCACGCCCAGCACGATGCCCAGCGCCACCTGGAAAGTCAGGTCGCGATAGAACGGACGTCGCTGCGAAGCCAGGTGCATGTCGATGTTTACCGGTCGGGTCATGGTGGAACGGAACTCATGGCAGATGCCGCGTCAACGCGGCATGCACCGGGGCGATCGGCCAGATCATGCCGCACTGCCTTCCAGCAAAGCATGCGCGGGCCCCAGCACTTCGTCGAGACTGAGCCGGCGCGGCAGCAGCGCCTGCTCCAGGCAGGCATCGATGATCCACGCCAGCGGTGCGCGCAAGGCATCGAAGCCGGACAAGGTCTTGCGCGGCGCGTCCGGCGTCGCCGACTGCCGGCTTTCGGCCTGCGCCAGCAGCGCATAGGCGGCGCGCACGGCGGCCGGCTGGCGCAGGCAGATATCGCTGCTGACCGCCACCACATGGTTGATCGGCACGAAGCCATGCTGGTGCGCCCATGCCGTATCCCTGACGGCCGCGTCGGCGATCACCGGCACGTAGTCATCGTCCTCGGGCAGGTCGTTGCCAAAAATCGCCGCGTCGACGTCGCCATCGTGCAGCAGGTCGAGCAGGCTTTTGCCTTGCGCGGGATGTTCAACGAACGGCGGATCCCGGTATTGCTCCACGTGGGCCGGATCGTGGGTGACCCAGCGGATCGCGCTGGTGGCCACGCCATAATCCTCGACCAGATGCGCGCGCACCCACATGCCGGTGGTCTGCGTGTAGGAACGCACGCCAACGCGCTTGCCGCGCAGGTGTTCGGGCTTTACTTCGCCATGCGGGCGATACGCCACCAGGCAGCCGCGCTGGTAGCGCGAGGCGACCACCACCGGCAGCAGCACGACCGGGCGCTTAAAGGCGATTGCCTGCAGGGCGGTGACGATCGCCAGTTCCGACAGATCGAATTTCGCCTCGCGCACCATCGGCGCAAACGCTTTGTGGATGGGATGGATCTCGGTGAAATCGAGCGTCACTTGGTCGCTTTTGAGCGTGCCGTCTTTCAGCGGCGCACTCAAGGTGCTGGTCTTCAATACGCTGCGCAGATGGACCGGCTGGCTCATGCCGCCGCTCCCGCCAGCGCCGGATAAATCCGTGCCACGGTGCCGCCGAAGATCATCGCCTGCTCGCTTTCGGGCAGGCTCGACAGCACCTCGCGCGCGGTCGCGGCCAGGGTCTGCAGCGAGCCCTCGGCCGCCGGGAAATTGGAGCCCCAGGCGATGCGTTCGGCCCCGAAGGTAAGCACCAGCTGCTCCAGAAATGCCGCCGGCTTGGAGCGGCCCTGCGCGGCTGCGGCCAGCGTGCGATTGGTCAGCTTCAGATGCACGCCATCGAACATGGCCATGTCGAACAGCGCTTGCGCCGCCTTGTAGGGTGCGCCGTCGTCCAGCTCCGGACGGGCGCAATGATCGAGCAACACACGCACGTTGGGAAAATGTTCGAGCAAGGTGCGTAGCGTGGGCAGGCCCTGCATGGTCATCTGCAGGCAGACCGGAATGCCGCGCTTTTCGGCATGTGCCCAGGCCGGATAAGAATCGCGATGGCCGAGCCAGTCCGATTGCCCGGGCATGGTGGTGCCGGTGGTGAACAGGCGAAAGCCATGCAGGCCCTGCGCCTCCCAATGCTCGATGCGCTCCACCGCATCCGGCGCCAGCGCGTCGATGGAATACACGCCGGCCAGGCGTTGTGGATAGGCGCGCACCGTATCGGCCACATAGCGGTTGTCGTGCCCGTACACGGTCGATGCCTGCACCACCACCGCCTTGGCGATACCGGCGGCATCGAGCGCCTTGATCACGCCCTCGGCATCGACCGGCCGTTGCTGCGACCACTCCGACTGATGACCGCCGATTGGATTCTTCGGGTACTTGGCGGTGTCGGCGGCAATGGCGTGCAGATGGGAATCGATGATGTGCATAAGAACGATCAGTAGATGGTGGGCTGGGATGTTTTCTCTTGCGTTGCAACAGCCGGCCGCTGGATGAAGGCGGCAAGACCGGTCACTTCGATGCTGCATTGCGCCAAGAAAAGCGCCTCAGCGGCTTTCGAGTTTGGTATCGACTGTCACCAGGGGTTTTATCCCCTCGCGTTTCGCAGTGAAATCTGCGCGAAAACTGCGGTGCAGCCAAATTCGTTTTATTGTCGGCCTATAAGCAAATACTATTGATTGTGTATGGACTCGATTTATGCCCTGAACCTTCGCCACCTGGCTGCGCTCAGCGTGATCGCGCGCGCCGGCAGCATGAGTGCCGCGGCCGAACAGGTCAGCCTGTCGCAGCCGGCGCTGGCGCAAGCGATCGGCAAGCTCGAACGGCTGCTCGATATTCGCCTGTTCGAACGCCAGGCCGTGGGCGTGCATCCGACCGTGAGCGGACAGGCGTGGATCATTCGCGTGGAGCGTGCATTGCGTTATCTCACCCAGGCGGTGCGCCTGGTGCGCCGCTCGGCACGATTGGCGCCGCTGGCGCAGATCGAGCGGCGCGTCAGCATGGTGCAGTTGCGCGCGCTGGTCGCCGTTGAACACTGCAGCAGTTACGCCGTGGCGGCCGAGCAGATCGGCCTGTCGCAGCCGGCGGTGTATCGCGCCGTGCAGGAATTGCAGGATGCGCTGGGCGCGGAGTTGCTGGTGCGCGCCGGACGCGCGGTACGCCCTACCGATCTGGCCAGCCGCTTCGTGCGCTTCGTGCGCCTGATGCTGGCCGAGTTGCGCACCGGGCTGGATGAAATCGCCGCCGGCAAGCACGGCGGCGGACGCATCAGCATCGGCACGCTGCCGATGGCGCGTCCGCTGTTTCTGCCCGATCTGCTGGCACGTTTCGCGGGAGCGCATCCGGCCGCTTCAGTGGAAGTACGCGAAGCGCCGTATGGCGAGTTGCTGATGGCGCTGCGCCATGGCGATATCGACCTGGTGATCGGCGGTGCCCTGCGCGAGCCGGCGCCGGCCAATGACGTGGAGCAGGAACATCTGTTCGACGACGAACTGTTTATCGTCGGCAACAGTGCACATCCGCTGCGGCGCAAGGGCACCGCCACTATCCAAGACTTGCTCGCCTATCCCTGGGCGGTGCCGGCGCTGGGCGTGCCGATGCGGCGCAATTGGGAGACGCTGTTCCGCACGCACGGTGTCGAACCGCCGACGCCGCGGATCGAATGCGGCTCGGTGCTGGTCACGCGCGGACTGATGCTCAAAGGCGAATGGCTGACGCTGATGTCGCTGGATCAGTTCCTGTTCGAGCGCCAGGCCGGTGCACTGGCCGAAATACCGATCGAAGGCGGCGTGCTGCGCCGGCGCATCGTGATGACCCGGCGCAGCGACTGGCGCCCTACTGCCATGCAGGAAGGCTTTGCCGCCATGGCGCATGCGATGGGCGCCGAACGCATGCACCCGCTGCCGTAGCGAGCTGCGGCGCGGCGCGCATCGTCAGTGCGACGGCTTGTCCGCTGGCAGATGCAGGCCATCCAGAAACTGCCGCGTCAGCGCCGCCACTTCGGGATTCATGGTGTCCATGGCGAAATGGCCGGCGTCCAGGATATGCACCTGCGCAGCCGGTACATCGCGCTGATAGGCCCACGCACCGGCCACGGTAAACGACGGATCGTATTTGCCCCAGATCACCAGCAGCGGCGGCCGATGCGCGCGCAGATAAGCTTGCCAGGCCGGATACGAGGCCACGTTGGTGCGGTAGTCGTAGAACAGATCTTCCTGGATGCGGTCTTCGCCGGGACGGCTGAGAAAAGCCGATTCATCCGTCCACAGATCCGGATCGTAGCGCTCGGGGTGCGGATCGGTGCCGACATGGCGCTGCTTGGCCGCATCGAACGAGATCAGGTTGGCGCGCAGCTTGTCGGCGTAGGCGCTGCGATCGGCCCAGTACTGCCGACGGGTAAGCCACAGCGGCCCCAGTCCTTCTTCGTGCGCCACCGCGTTCTGCACGACGATGCCCTGGATGCGCTCGGGATGCGCCAGCGCAAGCCGGAAACCAACCGGGCCGCCGTAATCCTGCACGAACAAAACGTAGTGCTGCAGGCCCAATTGCTGCGCAAACGCATCCATCACGTCGGCAAGGTGATCGAAGGTATAGGCGAAGTGATCGGGCGAAGGGGCATCGGAATGGCCGAAGCCGGGGTAGTCCGGTGCGATCACGTGATAGTGCGCAGCCAACTCGGGCATCAGGCGGTCGTACATGCGCGACGACGAGGGAAACCCGTGCAGCAACAGCACGACCGGTGCATCGGCACGGCCGGCCTCGCGATAAAAGATATGGAGCCCCTGAACAGAGATCGTGCGATAGGTCATGGTCATGGCATCACCTTGGTGGAGCGTTGCATTGCGGCCATCGCCGGCCGTAACCGCAGCAGCGTGCATGCCCAGCACTGCGCATGCAGCCATAAGCATCATGCGGCCGGCAGCCATCATGGATGCGCCGGCTCGACCCACTGGGCGCGCCAGGCCGGCGCAGCGAAGGGGTCGGCGAAGTATTGCGTTTCATGCGACACCTTGCCGTCGCGGAACTGCATGATGCTTACGGTGTAGGCGGATTTGTCGCCGTACTGGATCGTGTATTCAGTCACCCACAGATTGCCATCCCCGACGATGCGCCGGATCGCGAAGCCCGCCGGCTTGCCGGGGTGGTGGCTGCGCAGCGCCTGCAGGTTGTGACGCCCGCGGATGATTTCGCCGGACTGCGGATATTCGCAGACGGCATCGTCGTGGTAGATCTCATGCTCGGCGTGTTGATTGCCCGCCGCAGACGCGGCCCAATGCCGGTCAATGGCCTCGCGGATAGCGTGGGTTTCCATCATCGGCCTCCGTGGAAACGTGCGGGACCAGGCTGCTGCCACCGCTGCAGCGCGCGGCTACCTGGATAACGGGCTAGCGTGTGCTCAGCCAGGCGGGGATACAAGTGCTTGCGCAGGTTGTCTGCCTTAGCGCAATGCACCGATCGATCGAGATCTCTCCAAAAGCCGCTTCGTCATCCCAGCGGAAGCTGGGATCCAGTGTCTGTGTGCATCGAAGGCACTGGATCCCAGCTTCCGCTGGGATGACGAGCAAAAGCAGGCGAAAACGCGAGCGTATGGCCAGCTTTAGTTCGCGCAACGGCACATGCTGTTGACGGAATGATCGCCGATCGTCTTCCATGATGATCGGCGCGACCATTCCAGGACACGATTCCATGAGCAGCAAGCACCGCCTTCCCGCCCTACTGCTGGCAGTGCTGCTGCCGGTCATCGCCCATGCGGCAGCCCCCGCGAATAGGCAGGCGCACTGGGCGACTACCTGGGAGCAGGCGATGACTGCGCAGGTCAGCGACAAGACCGATGCCAGCCGGCAGCTCGTGCGCACGGCGGCCGGCGATCCCGTACAGGAGATTCCCACGCTGGCCAACTTCACCTTGCGCCAATACGTGCGCATCAGCATCGGCACGCCGCAGCTGCGACTGCGCTTTTCCAATGTGTTCGGGCGCAAGCCGCTGGTGATCGACGCGGCGCACGTCGGCCTGGGCGATGGCGTTTCGGGCGTGGTCGCCGGCAGCGATCGTGCGGTGACCTTTGGCGGCAACGCCAGCGGCGTGATTCCGGCCGGCGGCGAGTTGGTCTCCGATCCGGTAGCGATGAAGGTGCCTGCCTTGGCGCGGCTGGCGGTGACGACCTATTTCAAGGACGACACGGAGCTGGCCGATTTCCATCCCGAACAACACGGCCCCACGTCGTTTGCCGTCAGCGGCAATCAGCTGGCCGCAGCCAGTTTCGACGGCAAGCAGGCGGTGCATGGCCTGACTCCGCTGAGCGACGATAACCATATTTACTTGCTCACCGGCGTGGAGGCGATGGTGCCGGCGCATACGCGCAGCATCATTGCGCTGGGCGATTCGATTACCGATGGCGCGCTGTCTACTGGTCCGCAATATCCGTGGCCGGCGGTGCTGGCCACGCTGGCCAATGCACCGGGCAACGCTGGCGCGGCGGTAGGCAATGCCGGCATCAGTGCGGACGAGCTGACCGCCGATCAGTTGGGGAGTCCGGCAGCCGGTGTGGCGGGCCTGAAGCGCTATTACCGGGATGTGATCGATCGTCCCGGCGTCACTGACGTGGTGGTGCTGTTCACTGCCAACGATCTTAACCGCGGGCCGGATGCGGCCGTACAAACCACCGGCGCCACCGCGGTAGACCTGATCGCCGCCTTCCGCGAACTGGTCGATGTGGCGCATCAGCATGGCTTGAAGATCTGGCTGGGCACGGTCACACCGTTCGCCGGCCAGAACGGCTGGTATTCGCCCCGACGCGTCGCCACGCGCGAACAGCTCAATCAATGGATGCACACGCACCGGGCCGATTTCGATGGACTGGTGGATTTCGCCGAGGTGACCAAGGGGCAGTACACCGTATTGCCGCAAGCCAAGGATCAGCCAGCCGCCGAAGGCATGGCCACGGTGTGTGCCGGCGACCAGGGCCTGCACCCGAATGATCGCGGTTATGCGGCGATGGGCACCGAGGCCTACAACGTCTTATTCCACCGGCACGTGACGCCAGCACAGCCTTGTCATTAGCATCGTTCGCCTTGCCCGCGGCGGATGACGGCCGGGCCTTCTCTCTGCGAGCGAACCACGATGAGCATCGGCCCCCTGCAAGCACGCTGGTTGATCACCTTGCTGGCGTGCACAGGCTTCGCTGCGGCAGCCTGCGGCCAGAGCACGCAGCAGAACGTGGCACGTTCGGATATCGCGATCGGACAACCCAATAGCCTGCCGACGCAGGCGATGGGGCTGGGCAATGGCCGGCTCGGTGCAGCGTTTTGGGCGCAAGACGGACTCACGCTGCAACTCAATCGCATCGACACCCTGCCCGATCGCCGCTCGCCCGGACAGGTGAGCCTGCCGGGACTGGCGCAGATGACGGCCGATCGGTATTTCAGCGGGCGCGTCGATCTGTATGACGGCACGCTGGAAGAACACGGCGGCGGCATCGCACTGCTGGCCTGGGTCGACCAGGCCAGGGATCGCGTGGTGCTGCATCTATCCGGTCTGTCGGCACAAACACCACAGGCGATTCGTTTGCAGTTGTGGCCGCCGCGCCATCCGGTCGCTCAGGTCGAGCACGGTATCGCCGTATTGTCGGAAAGCTGGCATGACGATCAGCAGCCCGGTGCGTCCGGCCTGCCGTTCGGATCGCTGGCCGCGGTGCAGACCGATGGCCGTGAGGTGCAAGCCAGGATCGTGGATGCACGTACGGTGGAAGTTACCGCCCTGCCCGCTGCCGACGGCACGCTGGAGGTGGTGATTGCCGCACCCGCCTACGACGGCAGCCACGCTGCGCTGGAGGTTGCGCGCAACGCACTCGCGCCGGCGCCGGATCACTCCATTACTACGCGCTGGTGGCACGCCTTCTGGTCGCGCGCCAACGTGATCGAAGCGGATTCGCCGGACGGCACGGCGCGCTACGCCGAAACGCTGCGCACGCTGTATCTGTTTGCTGCCGCGGCGCATGGCGGCGGCGATATACCGGGGTCGCAAGGCGGCATCGCCGATTTGTTCTCCGCGGCGCAGGACGATCATCTCTGGGATCCGGCCGCGTTCTGGTTCTGGAATCTGCGCATGCAGGTGGCGGCCAATCTGGCCGCCGGCCTGCCCGAACTCAATCGGCCGGTGTTTGCGCTGTACCGCAACAACCTCGCCGCACTGCAACGCTGGACGCGCCTGCACACACAAGGACGCCCTGGCATCTGCGTGCCCGAAACCATGCGTTTCAACGGCAACGGCATTGAATACGAAAGCGACCGCTTCCGCCCGTTCGCCATCATTACGCACAGTTGCGACCTGGCCTGGTCGGCCAGTTCCAACGCACGCACGCTGAGCACCGGCGCGGAGATCGGCCTATGGGTATGGCGCACGTATCTGCAGACCGGCGATCTCGATTTCCTGCGCGCCAATTACCCGTTGATGGCGGAGTCGGCGCGCTTCCTGCTCGCTTATCAAAAGCCTGGCGCGGATGGCCTGCTGCATACCGCACCGTCGAATGCGCATGAAACGCAGATGGACGTGACCGACCCGGCCACGGATATCGCCGCCATTCGCACGCTGTATCCGGCCACCATCGCGGCGGTGGCGGTGCTCAAGCGCGATGGCGCACTGGCGACGCAATTGCAGAACGCGCTGCAGCACACGCCGCAGCTGCCGCTAATGTCCGCGCAGGAGCGGCAATGGCTGCCGCATGCCGGCACCCGCGACGATGCCGTGCTGGCGCCCAGCTACCGGCCGGCGGCGCCGTATGCGAATGGCGAGAACATCGCGCTCGAAGCAGTATGGCCGTATGCGCTGATCGGTCGCGACGATGCGCTGTTCGATGTAGCCAGGCGTACGTATGCGCAGCGTCCGTTCGTCTACCAGGCCACCTGGAGCTACGACCCGGTGCAAGCCGTGCGGCTGGGCCTGGGCGATGCGGCGGCACAGGCCATTTTCCAGCTGGTGCAGCTTTATCAGATCTACCCGAACGGCATGTCGGCGCTGGTGCCGGGACCGCCGGCGGAGTTTTATCTCGAACAGGCCGGCGTAGTCGCCGTGGCGCTGTCGGACATGCTCGCCGTGCAGGATGCGGATGGGTTGATCCGCGTAGCGCCGGCCCTGCCGAAAACGTGGACGCTGGCCGGCGATGTGTCGCTGGCGCATGGGCTGCAGCTGCACGTTGAAGCCAATCGCGGCGAGCTGACTGCCTTCGTCATTCATGGCGGCAACGGTGCGCCGCTGTCGTTCGCCACGTCCTGGGAAGGCCGCAGCGCACGCGTGCTGCTCGATGGCAAGTTGCTGAAGACGCTGGTGGGCGATCGCTTCCGCTTCAGCCCGCAGGCCGGCAAGACGTATCGCTTCGAGGTTGCCGCCGATGCGGGCGGTACGCCGTTGGACACGTCTGCTGCACCTACCGTCAAAGCGCTTGGGCGCGCGGCGATCGGCTTGTCGCCGCCTTGCTGCGCCCCGCCGCCCGGCTACGATCCGCACCCGGATATCCAGGATTACCGCAGCCGTTGACCACCCCGCACCGCAATGGATGCTTTACAGATAACCCAGCAACAACAGGATAACCAGGATCAGCACGATTATGCCGACGCCGCCGGACGGGTAATAACCCCAGCTGCGGCTATACGGCCATGACGGCAACGCACCGAGCAGGATGATCAGCAGGACGATGATGAGCAGAAGTGACATGGGTCTTGCCTCCGTAACTCAAGTCGGCGTGTGGGGAGCGCGCAAGGGCTCGATCGCCGCCACGCGACCACAGCGTGCACGCGCCTTGGTGACGACGATGCACGCGGTGAGTGATTCCGATGTCGATAGGCGCGCGGCGCGAACGTAAACGGCCGCTTGGAAATGTGCATGCGCAGTTCACGTTTGCAACACCTCATGCTGCCGCTTCGCTTTGCAAGATGCACCCACATCCACTTCTGCAGTGAGGAAGACCATGGATAAGCATCGCACCGAAGGTACCAAGCACGAAATCAAGGGCGCCGTGAAAGAAGGCATGGGCAAAGTCACCAACGACCCCGTGCGCGAGGCGGAAGGCAAGATCGAGAAGCATGCAGGCAAGGCCGAGAAAGAATACGGCAAGGCCAAAGATGAGGCCCGCAAGGACCATTGATGTAACCGCTGTACGCAGGCCATCCTGCGACTTCGTCAACGATGGAAAAAGGCGCCGCAAGGCGCCTTTTTCTATGCGGATGCCGGCTCGGGTGCCGGCCGCTCCCGTGCATAGCGCGTCGGCGGCATGCCCACATGCCGCGCAAAGGCAGCGCTGAACGTGCTGGCCGAGCTGTAGCCGATGCGTTGCGCCACTTCGGCGATACCCAGCTCCTGCTGCCGCAGCAGGCTCTTGGCCAGGGCCATGCGCCAGGCGAGCAGGTATTCCATCGGCGCCACGCCCACGGCACGGCTGAAGCGCTCGAAGAAAGCCGAGCGCGATAGCGCCGCTTCATTCGCCAGCTGCACCACGGTCCAGGCATGGGCCGGGCTTTCATGGAGCCGGCGTAGCGCAGCGGCGACACGCGGCTCGGCCAGTCCGCGCAACAGGCCCGGCGATGCATCGGTTCCTGCGCTAGAACGCAGGGCTTCGATCAACAGCACTTCCAGCAAGCGCGCCAGGATCACCTCGCGCGCGGGACGCCGCTCGCGCGATTCTTCCACCACCAGCTTGACCAGCGTGGACAACCTGCGCTCGCCGCGCACATGCACCAGCTGCGGCAGCAGCGGTACCAACAGCGCCGCGTCCGGCGAACCGAAGCGGCAATAGCCGATCAGCAAGCGCACGTCGGGCGGCCCATGCGGATCGCCGATGCGGAATTCGCCATGAGGCAACGCAGCAGGGATGGATACCCGCTGTTCCGGCAGCAACGGCTCCAGGCTGGACATCGTGAAGCCCTGTGCCGCGGGAATCAGCACGAAATCCCCGGATTGCAGCGCAATCGGCGCATGCCCGTCCGCGGCAAGTCGGCAGGCACCGTCAAGGACCACGCCATAGAACGGCCGCCCCGCCTCCGCGCGGCGCACCCGCCAGGCGCCGGCGCCGTCGACCATCTTGGAGAACGCCGCAACCGGCTGCAGCAACGCGACCACCTCGGAGAGCGGATCGACCATGGCCGGACTCCTGCCAACGAAATACGGACTGTGGATTGTAGTGGGTCCGCGCTGCGCGACCTATCGTTTGCGCATCCCCGTCCCTCCACAGGAATCCCGATGCAGACTGTCTTGATCACCGGTTGCTCGTCCGGCTTCGGCCTGGAAACCGCGCAGTATTTCCTTGCGCGCAACTGGCAGGTAATCGCCACCATGCGCACGCCGCGCGAAGATCTGCTGCCACGCTCCGAACGCTTGCGCGTACTGCCGCTCGATGTCACCGACGCGCAAAGCATTCAGCATGCGGTTGCCGCCGCCGGCCCTGTCGACGTGCTGGTCAACAACGCCGGCATCGGGGTGCTCAATGCGCTCGAAGGAGTGTCGATGGCGATTGCACGCGAGGTATTGGAGACCAATACGCTGGGCACGATCGCCATGACCCAGGCATTGCTGCCGCAATTTCGCCAACGCCAATCCGGCGCGATCGTCAATGTCACCTCCTCGGTAACCTTGCGTCCGCTGCCGCTGCTTTCCGTCTACACCGCCAGCAAGGCCGCGGTGAATGCATTTACCGAATCGCTGGCGCTGGAACTGGCGCCGTTCCATGTACGCGCACGATTGGTGTTGCCGGGACGGTCGCCGGAAACGCGCTTCGGCGAGAACGCGCAGCCGCGCATGCAAGCCGGTTTTCCGGAAGCTTATGCCGAGCTGGTGCAGAAGGTTTTCGCCGGCTGGCAGCAGGACACCGTCGTCACCCGGTCGCAGGACGTAGCCGAAGCGGTGTGGCGCGCCGCCACCGATCCGGACTGCCCGATGCGCACGCCGGCCGGTGCGGATGCGTTGGCCTGGGTGGCTTCGCAGTAAAAACGGCGCTGCGTGCGGCGATCAATCCCGTCAAGCGACACTTGAGAGCTGACCTCCACGGCGAGCTGCCGTGGAGGTTACGATGCCGCGTGGTGCCGCTCAGGGCGCCGGCAATTGCGCATCCAGAAAAGCGTAGATATCGGCGAATTCCGCCGCTTCGGAGCCGGCCGAAACCTGGATGCCGTGACCGCCGTTGACGTCGGTGCGGATCCATACCGGGCGGCCGCTGGTGTCGGCAGCGCGCAGGCGCGCGGCGAATTTGCCGGTCTGCCACGGCGCCACGCGACTGTCGTTGAGACCGACGCTGAGCAGCACCGCCGGATAGGCGGTATGCGGACGGATCTGCTGGTAGGCATCCATCGCCAGGATCGACGGGAAATCCTCCGCCTTGCGCGGATCGCCCATTTCGCCGATCTGGTTGGCGCCATTAGGCGCCTGCATCAGGCGCACCGGATTGAGCATGCCGACCAGGATGATCGCCGCACCGAACTGGCTGGGATAATTCACCACCGCGCCGCCGATCAGCAGACCGCCGGCGCTGCCGGAAATCAGCCCCGTGCGCTGCGGCCGGCTGTAGCCGAGTTCGCTCAATCGCGCTACACCGGCGACGAAATCCTCCACGCCCTTGTGCTTGTTCGGCCCTTTGCCACCCGCGTGCCAGGCTTCGCCCTTCTCGCCGCCGCCGCGCACGTGCGCATACGCAAACACATTGCCGCGCTTGACCCATTCCAGCCGCACCGGCTTGAACGACGGCACCAGCGACAAACCATAGCTGCCGTAGCCAAACAGAATGGCGCGATGCGAACCGTCCAGCTTGGCGTCTTTGCGATGCAGGATGGTGAGCGGCACATGCGTGCCATCCTTGCTGACCAGTTCGGTCTCGGTGGCTTCGATCATGCTGTAGTCGGCCGGGCTGGCTTCATCCTGGCCGAGACTGCGCATGACGCGCGCGGCCGGATCGTAGCGCCATGACTTGGGCGGCGTGGTCCAGCCGCGCAGTTCGAGCAGGAAGCCATCTTCGTTATCGTCGGCGTGGAACAGCGATGCGCCGCCGGACAGCGGCATCGGCAGCGCCTGCACCTGGCCGCTGCGGTAGTCGATGCGGCGGATGCCGTCGATGCCGTTGCGCGACACTTTCACATACAAGGCATCGCGCGCGGGCGCCACCATCTGCGTGTCGTTGAGGCTGAAGTTGATCAGCATGTCGTCGTCCTGCAGCGGCAGGATCGAGCGCGCATCCTTGATCGTGGCATCCGGACGCGACAGATCCAGCGCCAGCAGTTCGCCGTTGGAACGGCTCTTGGCGGAAGCCAGATAAAGCGTATCGCCGTGAATGGCGGCTTCGTGCACCTGGTCGCTCAGCTCGGCGATGCAGCGCCACTTGGCGCCGGGCTTCACCGCATCGGTCTGCAGGGTGACGCAATAGCGTTGTTCGGCTTGCGCGCTCTGGTCCATGCCCAGCGCCCAGCGCGAGCCGGCCGGAAAGACGATATCCGGAAAATGATTGGACGGCAGCATGAACGACGCATTGGTGCCCTCCCCTTTACCGGCGCGCAGCAGGATCGGATCCCGCGCCGCGGGCGTGCCCAGCCGGTGCATGCGCAGGCGCATATCCTGCAGCGGATCGCCGCCGGTGCGCTGCGCCGGCGGCGCCATCTGGGTGTAGGCGAAGCCACTGCCGTCAGGCAGCCAGTCGGCGTTGAATTCGCCCCAGACCGGTTCCACTGCATCACCGGTGGGCTTACCGCTGCGCACATCGAGCACTTCCAGGCGCGTGACTTCGGTGCCGCCGTGATCGATATCCACCGCCACCTTGCTGCCGTCCGGCGAGGGCGAATAGTTGGTGATCGAGGCGTGGCCGCCATCGCCGGTCAAGCTGGCCGGATCAAGCAGCACACGCTCGGCGCCACCGGCGGCGCGCACCATCAGCGTGCCGTTGCCGTCGGCGGTCTGGCGAATGAAAAACAGCATGCCGTGCACATAACGCTGGGCACGATGCACCACGGCGGTCTCGCCGACCTTTTGCAGATCTTCCTGCCAGCCCTTCAGGCTCGGCAGTGCATCGAGCCTGACGCGTGTGTAGTCGCCCTGGGCGGCCAGCCAATGCTGGAACTCGGCGTTGTGCTCGCCCTCCATCCAGCGGTAAGGATCATGCAAGGTATGGCCGAACAGCTGCTCGGTGACATCCGCTGTGCGCGTCGGCGGCGGTGCATCGGTCTGTGCGGCCGCCGGCAGCGCCAACGCGCAGGCGGCCAGTGCGACATACGGGGAAAAGCGTCCACGAAGCATGCTCGGCATGACAAGGTCCTTGGTCTGCGTGAAGGAATGCCCGGGTGCCTACCCTCCCCACTCGCGGGCACTGCTTTGCGTCAATCGTGCCAGCACGGTTGCATGCGCGCGCGTGCGGCAACAGTGCTGGAAGCAATTGAAAAACCTTCACACATCCGTCACGCCGACTACGCCTGCAACTGCTCGAGAAAGCTCATCGAGGGCACGAAGAACAGCGCGCCGGTTACTGCCTTGCTGAAATCCAGCAGGCGATCGTAATTGCCCGGCGGCTTGCCGATGAACATGTTGCTCAACATCTGCTCGATCCGCGCGGGCGAGCGCGCATAGCCGATGAAATACGTGCCGAACTCGCCCTTGCCGACTTCGCCGAAGGGCATGTTGTCGCGCACGATCTGCAGTTCCTCGCCGTTCTCTTCGATGCTGGTGAGCACGTTGTGCGCGTAGCTGGGCTTGGCGGCTTCGTCCAATTCGATATCGGAAAGCTTCTTGCGGCCGACGATCTTTTCCTGCTGCTCGACCGGCAGCGCATTCCATGCCTTCAAGTCGTGCAGGTATTTCTGCACGATCACATAGCTGCCGCCGGCAAAGGCAGCATCTTCGTTACCGACGATGGTGGCGTCGACCGCTTCCTGGTCGACCGGATTTTCGGTGCCGTCGACGAAACCGAGCAGGTCGCGTTCGTCGAAATATTTGAAGCCGTGCACTTCGTCCTCGGCCACGGCGGCATCGCCGAGCCGCTGCATGATCTGCGCCGCCAGCTCGAAGCACAGGTCCATATGCGTGGCGCGGATATGAAACAGCATGTCGCCCGGGGTGGACGGTGCATGATGCACACCCTTGATCTCGCGGAAGGGATGCAGTTGCGCCGGGCGCGGCGCGCCGAACAAGCGATCCCATGCGGCGGAACCGAAACCCATCACGCAGGACAGGCGCCGGTCCGGATTGCGAAAACCGATGCCGCGCAGCAAGCCGGGCAGATCGCCGCATAGTGCATGCACGCTGGCCTTGGCATCTGGCTCGGGCTTGAGGCTTACCACTAAAAAAATGGCCGCGTGCGTCAGCTTGGCGGTGACGGGTTGGGGCATCGCGCTGGTCACTGTGCGTTCCTCTGAAGAGGCCTGGACGACGTGAAGATCCGCACTATAGCCTCAGCGTCATCCCGGCGCAGGCTGGGAGCCAGCGACTTTGTGCAGCAAAAGACACTGGGTCCCGGCCTGCGCCGGGATGACGGTGAGGGGTAGCAGACCATGACGCCTTGCATTAGGCATCGGTAGCACAATATCCGGCGCACAGACCTGAGGGATACCACCATGACGACGCAAACCGACACCGCGATCCTCGCCGGCGGCTGCTTTTGGGGCATGCAGGATTTGCTGCGGCGCTACCCGGGTGTGCTGTCGACCCGCGTGGGCTACAGCGGCGGCGATGTGGCCAACGCCACCTATCGCAACCATGGCACGCATGCCGAAGCGATCGAGATCGTGTTCGATCCGAGCCGGATCAGCTACCGGCAGATCCTGGAGTTCTTCTTCCAGATCCACGATCCGACCACCCGCAACCGCCAGGGCAACGACCTGGGCAGCAGCTATCGCTCGGCCATTTTTTATCTCGGCGATGAGCAGCGGCACATCGCCGAAGACACCGTGGCCGACGTGAATGCCTCGGGCCTGTGGCCCGGCAAGGTGGTAACGGAAATCGCGCCGGCCGGCCCGTTCTGGGAGGCAGAGCCGGAACATCAGGATTATCTGGAGCGCTATCCGGACGGCTACACCTGCCATTTCATCCGGCCGGACTGGAAGCTGCCCAGGCGCGCACAAGCCTGATGGTCGTATGCAGCCGCCGGCGCTAAGCCGGCGGCACGAAACGGCGACCGGGAAAGGCCTGCTCGATCGCATCCAGAAACACGCGCACTTTCGCGCCCACCAGGCGGCGCGAATTGCGCAAGGCCCACACTTCCACTGGCGGTAGCGCATCCGTTCCCCATTGCGCGAGGCGCCCCGCAGCAACGTCGTCCTCAACCAGCAGCTTGGGCAACAGCGCAACGCCCGCCCCGGCAAGCACAGCCTCGCGCACCATCAACAGCGATGAAAGACGCAACGCCGCCAGCGGCTTGATCGCGTATTCCACGCCGGCATCGTTATGGAATCGCCACACCACGTCGGACGACACCATCGCGCCGAGCACGGCTCGGATACCGGGCGCTTCCTCGTCTTTGCCGGGCGGTGACGGCATGGGGATGTCCGGATGTGCAACGAGCAGACGCTGATCGTCCAGAACGCGCCGGCCTACCAGTCGCTCATCCGGTGAAGGATTGACCCGGATGACCAGGTCGAAGCCGTCTTCCACCGGGTCGGCCTTGCGATCTTCCGCCACGATTTCCAGTTGCACTTCGGGATAGGCCAGCGCAAAACGCGCGGCCACGCGCCCCAGCGCCACATGCGCCAGCAGCACCGGTGCGCTGACCCGCAGGCGTCCGCGCGGCACCGATGCGCCCAGGGTCACCACTTCCTCCGCCTCGGCAATTTCCGCCAACGGTCCGTGCGTGCGCTCGTGCAGCGCGCGCCCCTCATCGGTGAGCCGCAGGCTTTGCGTGCCGCGCTCGATCAGGCGCACACCCAGGCTTTGCTCCAGCTCGGTGACCCGGCGCGAGAGCGTGGCCTTGGAACGGCCGGAGGCGCGGGCAGCGCGGCCGAAGCCGCCGTGAGTCGCCACCAGGGCGAAGTCCTTCAGCGCTTGCAGATCCATAACGTGTTCCAAATATGAAACGACCTATCCAATTATTGTCGACTTCTAGCCAACTATGAAACCCCTTACCGTGTGCCTGCCCCATCTTTCAACGTCACACCTTGAGGAGTTTCGCCATGAGCATCTTGATCACCGGCAGTACCGGCACCATCGGTTCGCAGGTTTTGAACCAGTTGAGCGGCAGCGGTGCGCAGCTTCGCGCCCTCACCCGCTCCCCCGCCAAAGCCCAGCTGCCCGCCGGCGTCAGCGCCGTGGCCGGCGACCTGTCCGACGTGGATGCGTTCCGCGCCGCACTCGACGGCGTCAGCACCTTGTTTCTGCTGGTGCCCAATGTCGCCGACGAACTGACCCAGGCAATGCAGGCGCTGGCGGTGGCACGTGAGTCCGGCGTCAAGGGCATCGTCTATCTGTCGGTGTACAAGGGCGACACCTATGCCGACGTGCCGCACTTCGCCAGCAAGGAAACGGCCGAGCGGATGATCGAAGCACTCGACCTGCCGGCGACCGTGCTGCGCCCGGCGTACTTCATCCAGAACGACCTGCGCCAGAAAGATCCGCTGTTGCAAGCCGGCGTCTACGGCATGCCGGTCGGCGACCGTGGCATCTCGATGGTGGATATCCGCGATATCGCCGAAGCCGCCGCCGCCGAACTGCTGCGCCGCGAACACGCCGCCGCACCGCTGCCGCGCGAAACCTATGCGCTGGTGGGACCGGATGTGCTGTCGGGTAACGCGCTGGCCAAGATCTGGAGCGATGCGCTGGGACGCGAGATCCGCTACGGCGGCAACGACACGCTTACGCTGGAAAAGCGCATGAAGAGCATGGTGCCGGCCTGGCAGGCGCTGGATCTGCGCTTGATGATGGACCGCTATCAAAGCGATGGCGCCGCGGCCACCGCCGATGAAGTGGCCCGGCTGACCAAGCTGCTTGGCCATGCGCCGCGCAGCTATCGCGACTTTGCCAAGGATGCTGCGCAGCAGTGGCAACGTAATTGATCAGCCGCTATCGCATGGCGCTTGCAAGCAGCAAGCGCCATGCCTTCAGCGCCGCGTCGCCAACACGCCATCCAGCGCCAGCTGCGCCTTGAACCCGGCCTTTTCCAGCCGTTTCGCCACTTCGCGCGGCACGTCGCGATCGCTGGTGAGCTTGTTGGGGCTGCCGGTGTAGTGGAACAGGCGGCCGCCACGGCGCAGCACGCGGGCAAGCTCGTTGTAGAACAGTTGCGAATACAGTTCGCCGGCAATGCCGAAGCGCGGCGGATCGTGCAGCAGGGCATCGACGGAGGCATCGGCGATGCGCAGGATCGCCTGCGATACATCGGCATGCTCCAGTTGCAGGCGGCCGCCATGCCGCGGATCGGCCGGATCGGGCGACCACGCGTTGAGTGTGCGCAACCACAGCACATCGGCGTTCTTTTCGAACGAATGGATGCGCGCCACGTCGCTCTCCAGGCAGCAGGCGGCGAAATAGCCGAGGCCGCCGCAGGTATCGAGCACTACCTTGCCGCGCGGTTCCACCAGCGCCACTTTGCGGCGCGCATCGTCGAACGGCGATTCCTTCGACGTAGGCAGCATCTTGATGCCGTCGATCTCGAAGGTGGGCGCACCCCATTCGGTCGGCACCAGCTTGATCAGCGAGCCGGAGAAGCGCGAGACCGGTTCGAACGCTTCGCCATCCCAGTAATAGACGGTGCGGTCTTTCAGCTTGGAGGGGTACGGATAGCGCTGGCCGTTCCATTCCCATAGCTCCGCCAGCAAGGCTACGTCGCCTTTGGAGCGGCCCAGATCGAGCGATCCTTGCCATGCACTGGCGCCGGCCGCGTGGGCGGCCAGCAGCGATTCGGCTTCGGTGCGGGTAAGCAGGGGGCCGGCGTAATGCGACAAGACGAAAATCTCCGGGACGGCGGGGTCGCCGATTTTAACCGTGTGCAAGCTCAGGCCGGGCCGAATTTGGCTTTGTACACCTCGCCTAGCCAATCGACGAACACCCGTACGCGCGGCGACAGCTGCCGTCGGTAGGGGTACAGCGCCGACAGCGGCATATCCGGACTGGCCCATGCATCCAGCACGGCGACCAGGCGCCCGTCGCGCAGTTCGGCTTCCACGTGGAAGCGCGGCAGTTGCACCAGGCCGCAGCCGCGCAATGCGCACAGCACATAGCTCTCGGCGTCGTTCACGGCCATCCAGCCGGTCATGGCGAATTCCTTGAGCTTGCCTTCCAGCATCAGCTCCAGCGTGTTGTCGATGCCGCTGCTGCCGGAAAAGAACTTCACCAGCTGGTGATTGACCAGTTCGTCCGGGTGCTGCGGGGTGCCGAAGAAGGCGAGGTATTCCGGGCTGGCGCAGATCACTTGCGGCATGCGCGCCAGCGGGCGCGCTACCAGCGCGGAATCGCGCGGCGTGCCGGCGCGAATCACGCAATCGACGCCTTCGCGGATCAGGTCCACCAATCGGTCGCCACTACTGATCACCAGGTCGATGCGCGGATAGCGGCTGCGGAATTCGTCGATCCGCGGCAGCACGATATGCGTGGCATGGGTGCTGGCCATGTCCACGCGCAAGGTGCCGCGCGGATTGGCGGCGACGTTTTTCAGCGAGGCCTCGGCATCGTCCAGCTCGCTGAGGATCTGCACGCAGCGCTCGTAGAACGCCTGCCCGTCCAGGGTGACGTGCACCTGGCGGGTGGTGCGTTCGAGCAGGCGCACGCCCAGCCGCGCTTCCAGCTGCTGGATCGCATAGGTGGCGGTGGGGCGCGGCATGTCGAGCATGTCGGCGGCCCGGCTGAAGCTGCCGGACTCCACGATGCGGGTGAACAGCTGGAGAGTCTCGAAGCGGTCCATGGATTATTCAATGGGTTGAATACCATTGTCAGATTATCAGGATTTATCCACAGCGACTAAATGATCAGACTCGTTTCCCAAGGGCACTCCCGCCCTTCCCACCAGGAGCGAGATATGAATACCCAGCACGCCAAAAGCGCCATTGTCACCGGCGGTTCGCGCGGCATCGGCCAGGCCATTGCCATGCGGCTGGCCGCCGACGGCTTCGCCGTCGCCGTCAACTACGCCGGCAACGCCAGCAAGGCCCAGGAAACGGTGGCCGCGATCGAAGCGGCCGGCGGCAAGGCCATCGCCGTACAGGGCGACATCGGCAACCCCAAGGACGTAGCTCATCTGTTCGCCGCCACCAAGGAGGCCTTCGGCCGCGTCGACGTGGTGGTCAACAGCGCCGGCGTGATGCCGATGGCGCCCATCGCCGAAAGCAGCCTGGAGGCCTTCGACAAGGTCATCGGCACCAATCTGCGCGGCGCCTTCATGGTGATGGCGCAGGCGGCGAAGGAACTGGGCCAGGGCGGCCGCATCATCGCGCTGTCCAGCAGCGTGCTGGCCAAGTCCTTCCCGGCCTACGGCCCGTACATCGCCAGCAAGGCCGGCGTGGAAGGCCTGGTGCATGTGCTGGCCAATGAATTGCGCGGCCGCGACATCACCGTCAATGCGATCGCCCCGGGCCCGGTCGCCACCGAGCTGTTCTTCGACGGCAAGTCCGATGAGCAAGTGAGCCAGATCGCCAAGATGGCGCCGCTGGAACGCATCGGTACGCCGGCAGAAATCGCCGCCGCCGTGTCCTTCCTGGCCGGCCCGGATGGCAGCTGGGTGAACTCGCAAGTGATTCGCGTCAACGGCGGCTTCGCCTGATCCCCCACCTTTTCCCATTGAGGACATCGTCATGAAACAGGTCATTCTGGTTACCGGTGCATCCAGCGGCTTTGGCGCAATGAGCGCGCGTGCGCTGGCCGATGCAGGCCATATCGTCTACGCCAGCATGCGCGACACTGCCGGGCGCAACGCAGCCCAGGTTGCCGCCGCACGCGACTACGCCGCCCAGCACAAGGTTGCGCTGCATACGGTGGAACTGGACGTGCAATCGCAGGCTTCCGCCGATGCCGCCATTGCGCAGGTCATCGCCGAGCAGGGCCGCATCGATACGGTGATGCACAACGCCGGGCATATGGTGTTCGGCGCAGCCGAAGCGTTTACGCCCGAACAGTTTGCACAGCTGTACGACGTGAACGTACTGGGCACGCAGCGAGTCAACCGCGCCGTGCTGCCGCATCTGCGCGCACGCGGCCAGGGTCTGCTGTTGTGGATCGGCAGTTCCAGCCATCGCGGCGGCACGCCGCCGTACCTGGCGCCGTATTTTGCCGCAAAGGCCGCAATGGATGCGGTGGCGGTGAGCTATGCGGGCGAACTGGCGCGCTGGGGTATCGAGACCAGCATCGTGGTGCCGGGCGCCTTCACCAAGGGCACCAATCATTTCGCGCACTCCGCCGCGCCGGCCGACCAGGCCCGCCAGGCCGAATACGACAACGGCGCCAACCAGGGCCTGACCACGGAAATTCTTACCAACCTGGCCGCCTGCGAGCCGCCGGATGCGGATCCGCAAAGCGTCGCCGCTGCAGTCGTGGACGTGGTGAACGCACCCTATGGCCGCCGCCCGTTCCGCGTGCATGTCGACCCGTCGGACGACGGCTGCGAAGTCGTCAATGCAGTAGCCGATCGCATCCGCGCGGAATTCCTGCGCCGCATCCAGCTCGGCGACCTGCTCTCGCCGCAACGCAAGCCGCACGCCGCCTGAGCACGTTCACCCCACCATCAACGTAAGGAAACTCCCATGCCGTTCGCCAATTTCAAACTTCCCGAAGGCATCGTCGATGCCGCCCGCAAGGAAGAAATCATCCACCGCACCACCGCCATGTTCGTCGAGTATTTCGGCGAAGGCGCCCGCCCCTACTCGATGGTGCTGGTGGAGGAAGTCGCCGATGGCGGCTGGGGCCGCGCCGACGAAACGCTCACCCTCGCCAAGATGGGGCTGCCGCCCGCGTCCAAGTAAGTCTGCGCTGCGGCCCATGCTCGTCACGCATGGGCCGCAGCACATCTACGCATCGAACTACGCAGGAACTTCGCCATGTCCACTACATCCGCGCATCGCTATCGCATCCAGGTCGAATGCATCGACGGCGCCAGCACCGCACCGCTGAGCTTCGAGGTGCAGCAGCACGATGACCTGCTCGCCATCGTCGAACGCGTGCGCCACGGCACCGCCTTCGCCGCCGACGATGCGCTGGCGCTGGCGGTAGGCCTGAAGCTATTCACCGGCGTGATGCTGGGCGCACGCCACGATCCCTTGTTCGCCGAGATCCAGCCGGCCATGCGCCGCTTTATCGGCAATCTGAAATCGCGGATTGCGGCCAGTACCGCAAATACCTGAAAGTTGTCCGGCCGCCTGCCACGCACAACCCGCCGATAACCTGCATGTCTTCTGTTTCGAGCCAAGATCTCTTGATCACCACACCGCAAGGGCGCCTGTTTGCCACGCGCTGGGATCCGCCAGGCGATGACGCCAGCCGACGCGCAGCCATCGTGCTGTTGCACGACTCCCTCGGCTGCGTGGCGCTATGGCGCGATTTCCCCGCCGAGCTTGCCCTGGCTACCGGCCGCTGCGTCATCGCCTACGACCGCCTCGGCTTCGGCCGCTCCGATCCGCATGCCGGCAAGCTGGATCGTCATTTTGTCGACGCGGAAGCGCACGGCGGCTTTCGTCACTTGCGCGAAGCGCTGCAGCTGGAACGTTTTGTCGCCTTCGGGCACAGCGTGGGCGGCGGCATGGCGGTGGCCTGCGCAGCCGCCCATGGGGCTCATTGCACGGCGTTGATTACCGAATCGGCGCAGGCCTTTGTCGAGGACCGCACCATCCGCGGCATTCTCGCTGCACAGCAGGCCTTCCAGTCGCCCGGGCAGTTGGAACGTCTGGCGAAATATCACGGCGACAAGGCTGCCTGGGTACTGAGCGCCTGGATCGATACCTGGCTGGCACCGGATTTCGCCGATTGGCAGCTGGACGAGGATCTGCGCCGCGTGTCGTGCCCGGCGCTGGCCATTCACGGCGAGCTGGATGAATACGGCTCGGTGCGTCATCCCGAGCGCATCGCCGCGCTGGTCGCCGGGCCATCCCACAGCCTGATCCTGCCGGCATGCGGACATGTGCCCCATCGCGAACAGCCCCCTGCGGTGATCGATGCGGCACGGCATTGGCTCGCAGCGGTGGCATGACCGGTTAGTTCTCAACGCCTGATCGTCGCGTAGCAGTGATGCCCGAAGCGGCATGGAGAGGCCACCTCCAGCGCGAGAAATTTCGGCGGCATCACTGACCGAAACCCAAGTCCGTGTTGGGGCGCAATTGGACGTTCTTCGTCGCTCGCCAGATCGCGTTTCCGTCATCCTGCACATGACCATGCCCAGGCTGCCCCGCGCAGCTTGGCGCGTTCTGTTCGTCCACTTCCGGGCACACAATTTGCTTTGGACAGGACCATGAATACGACCAGCTCACCTCCAAGCAACGAGCCCCGCCGCGGCAGCCTGTCCTGTGTCGGCATGGGCATGACCCTGGGTTCCCATCTGACGCCGTTGGCACGCAACCATATCGAGCAGGCCGATGTGATTTTCGCGGGCCTTTCCGACGGCGTGGTGGAGCTGTGGTTGCAGCGCATGCATCCGGATGTGCGCAGCCTCCAGCCCTATTACCAGCACGGCAAGTCGCGGATGAAGACCTATAAACAATGGGTCGCGCTGATCATGGCCGAAGTGCGGGCCGGCAAGCGGGTCTGCGGCGTGTTCTACGGCCATCCCGGCATCTTTGCCTGGGCGCCGCACAAGGTCATCGAGCTGGCCCGCGCCGAAGGTTTCCAGGCGCATATGGAGCCAGGCGTGTCGGCAGAAGACTGCCTCTATGCAGACCTGGGCATCGACCCGGGCCGCTATGGTTGCCAGCATTTCGAGGCCAGCCAGCTGCTGATCTATGAACGGCGCATCGACCCCACCGCCTATCTGGTGCTGTGGCAGGTCGGCCTGGTGGGCGACCGCTCCATGGCACGCTTCCAGACCGGCCCGGAATATCGGCAGGTACTGGTGGATGTGCTCAGCCGGGACTACCCGCTGGAGCACGAAGTGCTTATTTACCGCGGCGCCACCCTGCCGATCGAAAAGCCGCGCGTGCGCCGGGTGGCGCTGCGCAATTTGCCTCATGTCCCACTCAACTCCGAGGAAACGGTAATCTTGCCGCCAGCTCAGTCCCTGAAGCCGAACCTGGCGATGCGGGAACGCTTGGATGCATTGGACAACATAGATACGACAGGCATGCCGGCCTGAGGGAGGCCGGATGCCATGACACGAAACGCAGCGGCGCTGCGACGCGCACGTAGGGGCGGATCTTCAGCGCGCGCACGGCCGAATGCTTTACCAGGCTGGCGGTCCCGGTCATTCGGCCAGGGCTGTCCAGCCGCTATAAGTCCATCTCAGGAACAGGGAGAACTGCATGTCTGACACGATTGAATTGCTGGAAACCATTGGACGCGACGCGTCGCTGCGTCACGCCCCGCTCGAAGAACTGGCTGACAAGCTCAGGCAGGCCCAGGCCTCGGAGACGCTGATCGCCGCCGTCGAAACGGCCGACAGCAGCGTGCTGACGGTCGAACTCGGCCACGAGAAGCTGGATCCGCCGCAGGGCACGCTCGGCCCCTGCCACGAGGAAGACGAACCCGATCAGGACGACGAGCCGCATCATCATCCACGTCCGACGCCCGATCAGGACAAGTCCTCTCCCAAGCATTAACTGCTGGCAATGTTTCGGCCAAGCACGCGCTCCCGGCCGTGGCCTGCATGGGCAGGCACGCTGCTGGGTGCGTTTCTACTTGGTGCGTTTCTACTTGGCGCATTCCTGCCGAGCGCGCATGCCGCCGCCACCGATAACGGTGCGGCGGCAACCCTGGACCAAGCCGAACACATACGCACCAAGGACCATCCGCGCTTCGTGCAGATGCTGGCGCAGCTGCAGAGCGAATCGCCTGGCCTGAGCAAAACCGAGCAATGGCATTTGCGTTACCTCCAGGCGTGGGAAACCACCTTCGAGGGCAATTACGTCAAATCGCAACAACAACTGCAGGACGTTATCGATCACTCCGGCGACACCACGCTGGCGATCAAGGCATCGGCGGTGCTGTTGAGCAATTTCGGTTTCACCCGCCGCTACGTCGAAGCGTTTACGCTCGCCAACCGACTCACCGCGGAATTGCCTGAGGTGAAGGATCCGCTGGCCAGTTATCTGCTGTTGTTCAATCTCTCCCAGGCACTGAATTTTGCCGGCCAGACCGAACTGGCGATCAAGTACGCGCACATGATGGAAAGCACCGTTCCCGCCGGCGAAAGCCTGTGCGAACCGTTGTCGATGCAGGTGGCCGCGCTTTACAACGGCAAGCGGCTTACCGCTTCCAGTCCGCTACTGCAGCGCGCCATCGATACCTGCGTCGCCGCCGGGCAAAAGGTTGCCGCCAATAGCATGTGGCTGGTGCTGGGCAGTCTTTACATGGATGAGAACCAGCCGGAAAAGACCATCGCCTTGCTCGACCGGCTGGCACCGAGCATCAGCAGCAATCATTTTTATTTCCACATGCTGTCCTCGCAGGTTGAACGGGCAAGGGCCTACGCCAAGCTGGGCAAAGACAACGACGCCAGGAAGGCCGCGCTGGCCGCGCTGGCCATGAGTCATCCCAACGACATCAGCGAATGGCTGATGACCGCCTACGAAGTGCTTTACCAGGTGGAAAAAAAACAAGGCCACAACGCTGCCGCGCTGGCCTACTACGAACAATACGTGGTGCAGGACAAAGGCTATCTCAACGACATCAGCGCCAGGACGCTGGCCTACGTGACGGCCCAGCAGCAGACGCTGGCGCAGCGGCTGGAAACCGAACGCCTGTCGCGGGAAAACAAGATCCTGCAGTTGCAGCAGGCGCTGGTCACCAAGGCGGTCGAAACCGGGCGGCTGTACATCGCGCTGCTGCTGCTGGCGCTGGTTACGATCGCGTTCTGGCTGCTCCGGCTGAAACGCTCGCAGCTGCGCTTCAAGCGTCTGGCGCGGCTGGATGGCCTCACCGGCATCTTCAATCACCAGCATTTTATCGGCGAAGCCGAACGCGCGCTGCGCGTGCTGGAAAAAAAGGGCGGCGGCGCCTGTCTGATCTCCATCGACCTGGATCACTTCAAGCACGTCAACGATACGCATGGCCATGCCATTGGCGATACCGTGCTCAAGCACACTGTTACCGTGTGCAAGCATCATCTGCGTCCGGCCGATCTGTTCGGCCGCCTCGGCGGCGAAGAATTTGGCATCCTGCTGCTGGATTGCTCTCGCCACCAGGGGACGCTCATCGCCGATCGCATCCGGCTGGCGATCGAGGCTACCCGGGTGGAAGTCGACGGCAGCGTCGTATCGTTTTCCGCCAGCATCGGCCTGGCCTGCACCGATGCCGCGAGCTACAACCTGCAGCACCTGTGCAGGGAAGCGGATGCCGCGCTCTATATCGCCAAGCGCACCGGACGCAATCGCGTCATTGTCGGCAACAGTGGCGACGGCGACAGCAGCCGTTTCGGCACCTGATCCGGCGCCGCGCTATTCCGAAATCGCCAGCACGCAGGCGTCCGCGCCGTAGCTGCGGCAGCACACCTCGAAGATCGACAGCTCCTGGCTGGAAACGGCCGGACCCAGCAAACCTTGCAGATAACCGCTGAAGAACTTGCAGCCCGAATGTCCGGGTGTGCACAAGGGACTGTTGCGGATATGCAGGCCTTCGCCTTTGTATTCCACCTCCACCACCGCGCCCAACGCCGGCACGCCGATGCGCGTGATCGCTTCGGCCAGGGCGAGCTTCGCGCTGGCGCCATAGTCGCGCGCGAACACCCAGCCACCGGTACGCTGCCCGATCGACAGCAGCGAGGATTCGCGCGCCGCGTCGGCGACCTTTTCCTGCAGCTGCTGCAAGGATGGAAAAATCTTCGGATAGTCGCCCTGCATGCGCGGCAGCAACTGCTCGATCGCTGCTTCGTCCGGCCCTAGCGGTACCACCTCGACGAAGGGCTGTGGCGGCTCGACGACCGGCGTCGGTGCCGGCGCGGGTTTGGGTTCGAGCAGGAAGATGAAATCGGGATCCGGTTCTGCCGCCGATAGCGGTGCCGATGCCGGCGCCACGACCGCCACGGGCGGTGCCGGCGCCAGTGCCGGAGCGGGTGCGGGTGCTGCAGCCGGAACGGCCGGCGTCGGTATCACCGGCGCAGTTTCGGGCTCGGCCTTGGGCAGCGGCGCAGCCGGTGCATACGCAAACGTGCGCGCGGCGGCGAAGTGCGGTTTCGGCGGCCCATCCTCAAACAGCGCGATTTCAAAACTGATGATGCGCTCGTGCGCCTCCAGCGCCGTTTCCAGCGCACGCTGCTTGCGCGCCGGTCCGCGCACGACCAGGGTCATCAGCACGCCGTTGGGATCCTGCACCAGCCGTTGCCGCTGCACGGTAAAACCACTGGCGACGACGACCTTGCCGACGTCGATGAGAAGACCCTCTCGCGTAGCCGAGAGGGCCTGTACCTCCAGCTCGATCATTAGGCCCCCCTGTCGTCGACGCTGGCTATTGAATTGTGGCGGTCACGACGGGCGTTTCCGCAGGCGGCAACTCTGCCGCATCTGCGTTGCATCAGCAAGATGCACGCACTTTGTCATGTATTAGCTGTGATGGGGGCCTCGGTAAACGGCGCTTTCCTGACAAGTGCCCAGCCGGACGGCATGGCCGTTCCGTCACGCGGCCATCACCCTCGTGGATGACGCGTGGCTTACGAAATCGAATGCGTCTGCTGCCAGGCCCGGTCGATATCGATCCGGTGTGTCCTGCATGCATCCACGTTGTTCAACAGCAAGGCACGCCGTTGCGAAAACTCCACCAGCACGTCGTAAAAACAACCGTGGCTGATATCCATGGCGACCGTGGCCTCGCCCATATAGCCGCCATCCAAACTCACATAACCACCATGGACGACACCGTGCAGTTTTACCGGCTTCCAGTCGCCGCTACCCGGTTTTGCCAGCGAGATCGCCACCACCGGATCGCCGCTGCCGTTGATGAAATCGACATAGCCAGCCGACGCGGCGATCGCCAACGGCGAAACCACCAGGACTCCCAGCATGGACCATTTATGACGCATGACGTACTCCCCAGGAAAAAAGCAAAGCCATACCCTTCCGGCCATCTCGGAGGTGGCCGGTTCAGCAGGAATGGATGCGAGCTCCCCGCGAAAGGTTTACTGCGCCGGTGAAGACAAGTGACGAACCCGGTATCTCGCCGCGAAAAGAAAATCGTTAGGCAAGCGTTAGATGATGCGATTTAGACGGCCAAACATCCATTCGCATTCACATATTCCAAACATGTCGAGCCGATCGCCATCGTGTTATTCGCTACACCCACAGTTGTAAGACGAAATCAGTCCTACTCATCCACCCCATGCCAATGCAAGGCTTTGCATCGATCCATCCGGATGCGCGTCACGCTTGCTTGCCGTTTCTTCATATCGCCATGAAATCTTGCAACTAGCGTCTAGCAGTTCTTTAACAGCGGCTGTGGTTCTTTCATGGTCGAGTACGCCAACACACCAGGGTTGACCTATGCACGACGCACTCAGACCTGCTACCACCGATTGGGCGCAGCGCATCCTCGACACGGTCGATGCCTGCCTGCCGAAGCACGCGCCTGTGGATGTGTCAGCGCTGGCCAAAGCGCTGGCGACGGCATCGACTTGGGCAGGATGTCCGCAAGCGGCGGACCTGCTCGATGCAACGGCCAGCACGCCATATCGCCGCATTGCTCTGGCCGATCCCCAGGCACACGGCTATGAAGCCTTGTTGATTCTGTGGCCGCCCGGCCATGCCACGCCGATCCACGATCACGATGGCCTGTGGGGCATGGAAATCATGCTCGACGGCGTGCTGGAAGTGGAAGCTTTCGATCTTTCGCTGCAGCAGGATCCGCAGCTGGTTTCGCGCGGCGTGTCGGTGATCGGCATCGGCGATCACCTGGCCTTTTCGCAGGCCGACTACGCACATCGCTGCCGCAATCTTTCCGCCAACTGCGCAGCCTTGTCGCTGCATATCTACGGCGGCGCGCTGGATACGTATCGCAGCTATCACGCGCAAGACGAAGGACAGTGGGCCAGCACCACGCATCACGCGGTGCGCGAGCCCGCCCTGATCTGATCCTGCCTGTTTGGTTTGGCCGGCGCCGCATTGCCGCCGCCACTGACGCCGTTTGAGGAATGGTTATGACTGATATCGCAATCATCGGTGGCGGCGCAGCCGGCGCGGCATTGTTCGGCGCACTGCTGAACCGCGAACACGGCGGCAGCTTGCACTGGATTACCGGCCCGGCCACACCGGGCCGCGGCGTGGCCTATGCCACGCAGGAAGAGCACCACCTGCTCAACGTGCGCGCGGTGGGCATGGGTTTGTACGTCGACCAGGACGAGGACTTCGTGCAGCACGCCACGCGCCAGCGCGCGGACGTGCGCGCCACCGATTTCCTGCCGCGCCGCCTGTTCGGCGATTTCGTCGAAGCACAATGGCGCAAGCGCATGACCGCCGCCGAAAAGCGCGCACGCCCGTTTGCGCTGCATACGGTCGAGGCGTTGCGCGTGGAGCCACAGATTCACGGCTACGACGTGCTGTTGTCCGACCAGCGGACCCTGCATGTGGATACCGTGATCCTGGCGGTCGGCGCGCTGTCGCCGCGCCCGTTGCGCACGGTGTCCGCGCAGGCGCTGGCCAGCGGCGCCTTCGAACTCAATCCGTGGAACCTGCCGCGGCGCAGCCGCGCACCGCGCCGGCTGATCGTGATCGGCACCGGGCTGACCGCGGTGGATACCTTGCTGTCGGCCTCGCGGCAATGGCCGGATACCGAATTGGTCGCGGTGTCGCGGCACGGCCTGCTGCCATTCGTGCATCCGGAACTGCCGGCCCAGCCGTATCCGCAGCAGGACCAGCTCAATGCGCAGCTGCTCGCCAGCGCCGCCACGGCCGGCATGCTGCGCACGATCCGCCACGCCATACGCCATGCGCCGCAGGTCGACTGGCGCAGCGTGATCGACGGCATGCGCCCGATCAACACCACCGTCTGGCAGGGCCTGAGCCTGGCGCGGCGCCGCCAGTTCCTGCGCCATGCGCGCTGGATCTGGGAAGCCGCACGCCATCGCACTGCGCCCGCCTCGGCGGAATTCATCCAGCAACTGCGCGATGAAGGCCGCCTGCAGGTGCATGCGGCACGCGTGCTCGGGGTGGACGGCCAAGGCCCGCTCGATGTCACCGTGCGCGCCCGCGCCAGCCAGGCGCTGTCCCGCCTGCAGGCCGACCTGGTAGTGCAGGCTACCGGGCTGGATACGGCGGTGGCCTTTACCGAACACGCCTTGCTGGCGCAGCTGATCGAGGATGGCCTGGCGGTGGCCGATCCGCTGCAGCTGGGCGTTGCCGCCCAGCCCGATGGCCGGCTGATCAATGCGCGCGGCGATGCACAGCCGGGGCTGTATGCGATCGGCTCGCTGCTGCGCGGCAATCTATGGGAATGCACGGCGATGCCGGAAATCCGGGCCGCCGCGCATACGCTGGCCGCGCATCTGGCGGCCGAGCGCAATGGCGCACCGGCAAGCTCGCCCGCCACGGTCTAAGCCGCCCCTGCACATCCGTTCAACGCAAGCCTGTCTATCGTGCCGGCGCAGGCCAGCACGACGGCGGGGCCGGGCGCTATCGTCCCTGCCGCCATCTCGCTAATCTGGCCGCCAGCCGCCCTGCCCGCCATGGATCGCAGCAGGTGCGCCTTACTGCCAATCAGCGGGATTCCCTATGGTCAGCTCCACCGTCACGCCAATGCCCCGGAAAAAGTATTCGTGGCTGACCAACCTGCCGATCCGCTACAAGATCATGCTGGCGATCGGCCTGTTGCTGGGGCTGTTCCTGCTGACCAGCCTGATCAATGCCATTTCGCAGAATCGCCAGACCGAAACGCGGCATTGGGCCGACCACACGTATGAAGTGCTGCTGCAGATCCAGGGCGCGCAGCAGAGCGCGCTGTCCGCGCAGCTGGGGCTGCGCGGCTATCTGATCAGCCACAAATCCACCGAGCTCGATCGCCTGACCAGCAGCGACAAGGAATTCCTGCAACAGCTGGCGCAACTGCGCCAGCTCACCTCGGACAACTCGCTGCAGCAATTGCGCATCGACCATATCCAGGAACTGGTCGCACGCTGGGACAGCGAAATGCAGAAGATGCTGCTCGTGCCCGACGCGGCCGTGCAGGCCCCGGCCACGCCGGCCGGCATGCAGCAGTTGGCACAGATCCAGGCCGACTATCTCGCGCGCCGCAGCGTAAAAACGGAAGACTACACGCGCGTGCTCGACGCCATGACCGGCACCGAACGCCAGCTGCTGATCGAGCGCAACCACAATGCGGAACGGCTGCTGCGCAATACGCTGTATGTCAACGTGATCAGCGCGATCATCGGCCTGCTGCTCGGCCTGACCGTGATCTCGCTGACCTCGCGCATGGTGACGCGCCCGATCCGCCGCCTGGCCGAACTGATGACCCGCCTGGCCGATCACGATCACGAGATCGAGATCCGCGGCTCCGGCCGCCGCGACGAAGTGGGCGAGATCGCCAAGGCGCTGGAAGTGTTCAAGCAGATGGTGATCGACTCCGAAGAACAGGCGCTGCTGAAAAACGACGCCGCTGCAATCTCCAACAGCCTGCAGCACGCCACCAGCCACCGCGACTTTGCCGAACGCCTGACGTCCACCCTGACCCCGCTGGTACATGCCGGTGTCTCGGTGTTCTACGGCTACGACGAATCGCGCCAGCGGCTGGACCTGCTCGGCAGCTACGGCATGCGCCTGCAGAACAGCGCCGATGCGTATATGCCCGGTGAAGGCCTGGTCGGCCAGTGCGCGCTGTCGCGCCAGGCGATCAGCCTGGACCAAGTACCGGAAAACTATCTGCGCATCGACTCCGGCAGCGGCACCGCGCTGCCCAGGCACATCACCATCCGTCCGCTGCTATTGCGCGAACAGCTGGTTGGCGTGCTGGAATTTGCCGGCTTTACGGCACCCACGGCGCTGCATCGGCAATTGCTGGATGAATTGCTGCCGATGGCCGCGCTTACGCTGGAAAACCTCAACCGCGCAGTGAACACCCAGGACCTGCTCGAACAAACCCGCGAGCAAGCCGACGAACTGCGCATTTCCGCCGTCACCATGCGCCAGCAGCAGGAAGCGCTGCGAAATGCCAACGACACCTTGCAGACCAAGACCTACGAACTGGAAGAACAGTCGCAGCGGCTGCAGGCCTCCGAAGAAGAACTGCGCGTGCAGGCTGACGAACTGCAGGCTTCCAACGAAGAGCTGCGGCTGAAAACCGACACCTTGCGCCAGCAGAAGCAGCAGGTGGAAGCACTGCAGCGCGAGACCTCGCAGAAAGCCGAAGAACTGGCCCGCGCCAGCCAGTACAAGAGCGAGTTCCTGGCCAATATGTCGCATGAGCTGCGCACACCGCTGAACAGCTTGCTGATCCTGTCACGCAGCCTGGCCGACAACCGCGAAGGCAACCTGGATGGCGAACAAGTGGAGTCGGCGCGGATCATTCACGATGCCGGCTCCAGCCTGCTGCGGCTGATCAACGACATCCTCGATTTGTCCAAGATCGAAGCCGGCAAGATGGAATTGTCGCTGGTGGATTTGCCGCTGCAGAACCTGGCACGCAGCCTGCGCCGCACTTTCGACCACGTGGCGCGCGAGAAAAAACTCGCCTACGAAGTAAGCGTGGACGAGCAGTTGCCGGTCGAGATCCACACCGACCCGAACCGGCTGGAGCAGATCATCAACAACCTGCTCGCCAATGCTTTCAAGTTCACCACCAAGGGCAGCGTGCGCGTGCAGATCGGCCGGCCGGCCGGCGACCTGCCGGTGCCCGAAGCAATGAAGAGCCAGCCCTTGCTGGCGATCAGCGTAAAGGACAGCGGCATCGGCATTCCCCCCGACAAGCTCGAACGCATCTTCAATGCCTTCGAGCAGGCCGACAGCAGTACCAGCCGCCAGTTCGGCGGTACCGGGCTGGGGCTGAGCATTTCGCGCCGCATGGCCGCGCTGCTCGGCGGCGATATCGTGTTGCGCAGCGAGGTCGGCCAGGGCAGCGAATTCGTGCTGCTGCTGCCCGAACAGGCACCGGCAGCGGACGAAGCAGCGCCAGGCACGACAACCGCAGTGCAGATACCCACGCCGCGTCCAGTCACACGCTCCATGCTGCCGGCCGAAGGCCTGAACGACGACCGCGAGCGCATCGCTCCCGGCGACAGCGTGATCCTGATTGTCGAAGACGATCCGTCGTTCGCGCGCATCCTCGCCGACATCGTGCGCCAGAAAGGCCATCGCATGCTGCATGCGCCCGATGGCGAAGAAGGCCTGGCACTGGCGCGCCGCTACCATCCGGTCGGCATTCTGCTCGATGTGATGCTGCCGGGCATGGACGGCTGGACGGTGATCGAACGCCTGAAGGCCGATCCAGCCACGCGCCATCTGCCGGTGCATTTCCTTTCCGCCACCGACGATGCGTCGCGCGGGCGCGAACTGGGCGCGGTGGGTTTCCTTACCAAGCCGGTGACGCGCGAGGCGATCAACGATGCCTTCGAGCGGCTGCTGCATTTCGCCAAGGGCCGCACGCGCCATCTGCTGGTGGTCGATGACGACGCCAACGCACGCGCCGCGGTGCGCAGCTTGCTGAGCCAGGACGATGTGCAGATCGACCAGGCCGGCTCCGGCGAGGAAGCGCTGCAGAAGATTGCCGAAACCGGCTACGACTGCATCGTGCTGGATCTGGGTCTGCCCGGTATTTCCGGCCTGGAACTGCTGGAACGACTGTCCAATACCGGCAGCATTCCGCCGGTGGTGGTGTATTCCGGCCGCGAACTCAGCCGCGAGGAAAACCTCCGTATCCGCCAGTACACCGACAGCATCGTGATCAAGGGCGCGCGTTCGCCCGAGCGCCTGCTGGACGAAGTCAGCCTGTTCCTGCACAGCATCCGGCAATCGAGCGGCCCGGAGGCGAACGCGCCCTCGCCCACTTACGATGGCCTGAGCGGACATCATGTGCTGCTGGTGGACGATGACATGCGCAACCTGTTTGCGCTGTCCAAAGTGCTGCGCAGCTGGGGACTCAACATCAGCATGGCGCAGGATGGCCCCAAGGCCCTGCAGCAGTTGGACGACAACAAGAACGTGGAACTGGTGCTGATGGACATCATGATGCCCGGCATGGACGGTTACGAAGTGATGCGCGCGATCCGCGCCCAGCCCTCGCTCAGCCAGCTGCCGATCATCGCGCTGACCGCCAAAGCCATGCGCGGCGACCGCGAACAGTGCCTGGAAGCGGGCGCCAACGATTATTTGTCCAAGCCGATCGACCTGGACAAGCTCGCGTCCATGATGCACGTGTGGCTGCGCGGCTGAGCAGCAGGACGCGAGCGTGGACGCCAAGGAACTGGACGACATCGAAGTGGCGCTGTTCATCCAGGCGATGCAGCGTCGCCACGGCTACGACTTCAGCCAGTACGCACCGGCCTCGCTCAAGCGCCGCGTGCAGCAGCTGGCCGACCAACTGCAATGCCGCACCATCAGCGGCCTGACCGAGCGCATGCTGCACGAACCGCCGCTGCTGCCGCGCGTGCTCGACGGGCTCACCGTGCCCGCCTCGGACATGTTCCGCGACCCCGGGCTGTTCCGCAGTCTGCGCGAACAGGTGCTGCCGATGCTCGCCTCCTACCCGCAGATCAATATCTGGCAGGCCGGCTGCGCACACGGGCAGGAGGTGTATTCGCTGGCCATCCTGCTGGAAGAAACCGGCCTGTACGAACGCACGCAGATCTTCGCCACCGACCTCAGCGAACGCGCCTTGCGCCAGGCTGAAGAGGGCATCTATCCGGCGCGCGAGGCACAGCAGTGGTCGCGCAACTACCAGGCTTCCGGCGGCACCTGCTCGCTGGCCGACTACTACAGTGCCCGCTACAACCTGATCAAACTGGATCAGCGCCTGCGCCGCAACGTCACCTTCGCCCAGCACAACCTGGTTTCCGACGGCGTGTTCTGTGAAGCGCATCTGATCTTGTGCCGCAACGTGATGATCTACTTTTCCAATGTGCTGCAGGATCGAGTGCTGGCGTTGTTCCGCGACAGCCTGGTACGGGGCGGCTTCCTGTGCCTGGGCCTGCGCGAAAGCCTCGACTACGCGGCCAACGCGGCAAGCCTCGCGCCCTTCGACGAGCGCTTGCGAATCTTCCGGCTGGCCAGCCAAGCGGAGCGCAAAGCGCCATGAACACGCCGCAAGCTATTGCGATCGGTTGTTCGGCCGGCGGCGTGGATGCGCTCAAGGCCGTGATCGGGGGCTTCGATGCCCAGATGCAGCAGACCGTGATCGTGTGCTGCCATACCGGCTCCGACACGGTGGAACTGCTGTGCGAAGTGCTGCAGCGTGTATCGCCCTTGCCGGTGATCGAGGCGCAGGAACGCCACCGGGCACAGCCCGGCACTGTCCATCTGGCGCCAAGTGGCTACCATTTGCTGGTGGAAGCGGACCGCTACTTTGCGCTGTCGATCGACGCACGCGTGCACTACGCGCGCCCTTCCATCGACGTGATGTTCTATTCGGCAGCGGAGGTATGGCGGGAAAAATTGCTGGGCATCGTACTCACAGGGGGAAATGCCGATGGCGCCTCAGGCCTGCAACGGATACGGGCATTGGGCGGCACCGCCATTGTGCAATCGCCATCCAGCGCGGAAATGCCGGTGATGCCGCAAGCGGCCCTGGACATTGCCGGCGCGGATTACTGCGTTGATCTGACCGACATCGCCCCACTGATCCATCGACTGTGTCTTGCATGAGTACACCCAATCCAAAAATTCTGGTGGTCGACGACACCCGCGCCAACCTGGTGGCCATGCGCCGCCTGCTCGCCGACTGCGGCGCCGAGCTGGTCGAGGCCAGCAGCGGCAACGAGGCACTGTCGCTCTGCCTGGACCAGCAATTCGCGCTGATCCTGCTCGACGTGAACATGCCCGACATGGACGGCTTCGAAGTCGCCGCCCTGCTCGGCGAAGCCGAACAGTTGCGCGATACGCCGGTGATCTTCGTCACCGCCGCCTATGCCGACGATCTCAATCGCCTGAAGGGCTATCGTTCCGGCGCGGTGGATTACATCGCCAAGCCGATCAACGACGTGATCCTGCAATCGAAGGTGCGCGTATTCCTGGAGCTGCATTCGGCGCGCATGCAATTGCAGCAGACCCTGGAAGAACTGTCCGAGCGCAATCGCCAGTTGCAGGTGGAAATCGCCGAGCGCCAGCGCGTGGAAGCCAAGGTGCGCCACCAGGCCACCCACGACATGCTCACCAGCCTGCCCAACCGCGTGCTGTTCCACGACCAGCTGCGTGCCGCCATGACCGGCGCGCAGCCGGGCCGCCGCTTTGCGCTGGCACTGGTGGATATCGACGGCTTCAAGGCGGTGAACGATACGCACGGCCATCCGGCCGGCGACGCGCTGCTGCAGGCGATTGCCGGACGTCTCAATCATCACGTGCGCAGCGGCGATACCGTGGCCCGGCTGGGTGGCGACGAATTCGCGCTGATCTTCGAAAACGTCGGCGAGATCGAACCGGTTTTGCAACGCTGCCGGGAAATCTGCGACATGCTGGCCAAGCCTTATCCGCTGGCCAATACGCGCGGCGACTTTGTCGCGCACGTCAGCGCCAGCATCGGCGTCGCCGCGTGGGAGTCGCAGCTGGAATCCGACGAAGCGCTGATCCAGGCCGCCGACCGTGCGCTGTATCAGGCCAAGGAAAAAGGCAAAAACTGCTGCGTATTGGCCGGCGGCGGTTGAGCGCCACCAGCGCCAGGCGCATCATCCGGCGATGGCCGACTTCCAGATCAGCCCGCTGTTGGACACGCGCACCCTCGCCTTGCGCGATGTGCGCTGCGCAGGCCATTGCCGGCATCGCAGCGAGGAGGAATGCACCGCGCAGACGCACCTGGTGTTTCCGTATCGTGGCGTATACCTGCGCCACGTCGGCAGCGACCAGGCCGTGGCCGATGCCAACCACGTGTTGTTCTTCAATGCCGACCAGGCCTACCAGGTCAGCCATCCGGTAAACGGCGGCGACGCGAATATGTCGCTCAGCCTGTCGGCGGCGCTGCTGCAGGAACTGGCGCCGCCCGACTTGCTGGCAAAGGGTGGCGCATTGCAGTTCCGGCGCCAGTCGCTGCGTATCGATCCACGCGCACAGGCCCTGGTTGCTTTGCTGCGGCATGGCCTGGAAAACGGCGCGATCGAGCCGCTGGAAGCCGAAGGCCTGGTGCTGACCCTGGTCTGCCGCAGCCTGGGTCCGCGCACCACGCATGAGCCTGCATCCACGCAGGCACGGCGCCGCCTCGCGGACCGCGTGAAACTGCTGCTGGCCAGCGATCTGGGCCGGCGCTGGACGCTGGCCGGCATCGCTGCCGAGATCGGCGGTTCGCCGGTGTATCTCACCCAGGTGTTCCAGCAGGTGGAAGGTATTCCGCTGTACCGCTATCAGCTGCGCCTGCGTCTGGCGCGGGCGCTGGACCTGATCGATGCATACGAAGATCTGTCGGCGCTGGCAGCAGATCTGGGATTTTCCAGCCACAGCCATTTCAGCTCGGCATTCCGGCAGGCCTATGGGCGCTCGCCGGCGGCATTCAGGCAATCCTTCCGCAGCTGAGCCGGTCGCTAAAGATTTCGACAGCGCAGAACCGCCACGAATGGTCTTCTACAGCCACCCGCACCGGGTCTTTTAGGAGCCAATCCCATGAGCGAGAAAACCTGCGCCGCCTGCGACTACCCCCTCGACGACAACGCCATCAAGGTCACCATCGGCAACCGTGTCGTGGAAGTCTGCTGCGAAGAATGCGCACAGAAATTGCGCGAAGCCGGCAAGGAACATTAAGCCGCTGCAACCAGGTCCAGGCCGGTGCATACCGGCCTGGATCGCAGCTCAGGCTTGGGCTGTGTTGCGCGGCTGCAACGACAACAGCGCCAGTACCACCGCCAGCATCAGGTACGCTCCGGCAAATTGCAGGCTGATCGAGCGCAAGGCCGGATCCAGCGCCCATGGCAGATACAGGCTGCCGGTAGGCACCACCGAGTGAATCACGCCGAACAAGGTCAGGGCGCCACCAAGCAATAGGATCGAGGCCGCGCGCCGCGGCCTGCCATCGATCATCGCCACCACGAAACTGGCCCAGATCATCGAAGTGATGATGAATCCGTTGCCCAGTACATTGATCACCGCCAGCTCGGAAATGCCGTGCGAGGCATCGTTGTACAGCGCGACGAAATGCTCGCGCGGCACATAGGTGGGATCACCCAGCTTGATCGCCACCATGTCCGCGATCGCCGGAAAGAAACTGAACACCACCGCGGCGGCGTAGCGCTGCGGCGTCGCCTCGAAGGCCTGGGTGGTGATGCTGATGGCGACATAGATCAGGATCGGCGCCAACACCGCCAGCGGCAGCAATTCCACCAGGTTCGACAAATAACCGAACACGCCGCCGAGCCCCACCACGATGCCGGTCAACAACACATAGCCCGTGCGTGCGCCCATGGCGCGATACGCCGGCTGGCCGATATACGGCGTGGTCTGCGCCACGCCGCCGCAGCAGCCGGCCACCAGCGTGGCCAGGGCTTCCACCAGCAGGATGTCGCGCGTGTTGTAGTTATCGCCGGCGGCACGCGCGCTTTCGGTGACATTGATGCCGCCAGCCACCATCAGCAGGCCGAACGGCAGGATCAGCGGCAGATACGGCAGCGTGAGCGGCAGGCCGTGGATCCATTGCAAGGTCGGCCAGGGCAAGGCAACGCGCCATTGCCATGCCGCCGCAGGGTGATAGCCATGGCCCAGCCAACCCAGCGGCCCGAGCACCAGGTACAACAGCAGGCCGACCACGAAGGCCACCAGCACGCCCGGCAGATTCCACGGCATGGCACCGCGCGCCACCAGGGCATACAGCACGATGCCCAGGCCGGCAAAACCCACCATCGGCACCTTCATGATTTCCAGCAGCGGCAGAAAGCCCATCAACACCAGCGCAATGCCCGCAATCGAACCCAGCAGACCGGCACGCGGCACATGCCGCTGCACCAGCGGCCCGAAGAACGACAGCACGGTCTTGAACACGCCCATCACCACCAGCGACGCCATGCCCAGTTGCCATGTCGCGATGGCCGCCGCGTGTTCGTCCATGCCCGCCTGCTTGTAACTGAGAAAAGCCGGCCCGAGCACGAGCAAGCCCATGCCGATGCTGGTGGGCGCATCCACGCCGAGCGGCATGGCGGTGGTCTGTGCATTGCCGCTGCGCTTCGCCAGCCGCCGCGCCATCACGAAATACGCGAGATTGCCTAGCAGTACGCCCAGCGTGGTGCCGGGAAACATGCGCGTGTAAACCAGGTCCGCAGGGAAACCGAAAATACCGATCAGCGCGGTGGCGAGAAAGGCCATCACCGAGATGTTGTCCACCAACAGGCCGAGGAAGCCGTTGAAGTCGCTGCTGACGAATAGGGCTGGCTTGCTGGATGTGTTCACATGGGGGTCCCTGGGTCGGAAGCGGACGCTTGCGGGTGTTGCCGGAAAAAGGAAGGCTCGCCGCCAAACGGAAATATCCCTTACCGTCATTCCGGCGAAGCGGAGCTCGAAGTCAAAGCCAGTTGGTTCAGAACGACACATCCGCCGGCTGTGTTACCCGCAACACCGATTGATCGCCGGTGCGCTGTTTCCACGCCGCGCGGATCGCTTCGATCTTGCTGCGGTTTTCCGGCGTGTCGGGATAATCGATCACCAGCAGCTTGGAATGCAGACGCTCGGGCCGGGTTTCCTGCTTGCCCTGCCATTGCCCGTAGACATCGAGCACGCTCAGGCCATCTGGGAAGCGCGGCGTGACTTGCTGGTCGAGAAAATCGCGCCAGCTCGCTTCGCTGATGCCCTGCCCAGGTTGATCGGCCGGACCGAGGCCGAAGTACAGGCGAGTATCCACCCAGCCCTGGGCCTGCCCGGGATGCGCGGCATCGCCCTGCAAGGTCGAGGCAGCACCTGGTGCCAGCGACGTGGCGCACGCCGCGAGCAGCAAGCTCAATGACACAACGGACAAGGCACGACGCAGCATCGACTTCCCCTGAGTTGATCGCCGGGCCCATGTATTTGGACGTCCAGACGACATACGGCAACGAGTATTCACGACAACATGGGCGGCCTGCAAACCTGGCGCACCATGTTGCACAAGCACAATCCGTGCTAACCGGCTGCGGCGCTGACCATCCTGCCTTAAGCATCGTGACAGATCGCACGAATCAACGGTTTTCTTGCGGGGACCTTGCAAAGTCCAAAACATAATAAGTCGCCAGCCCGCTACCGACCTGGACAATTCCATGTCGATACGATAAACAAAATGTGACATCGCAACATGAGGGAGCAAGCCGTCTGGCCGTCTTTATGGCGGCGGCTTGAGCGAGGTCGTTGCAGCAATCCAGATATTCAAACAGGCGCCGGCCGCGACCGGCGTTGACGCTGTTCTTTTGGCCATTACTGCGGGGGATAGACCAGGCATGCGTACTTTCGCCATTCGTCGTCACACTGTTCTCTGGCTTGCCTTGGCGGCGGCCATGGCCGCCGCGGGCAGCGGATCCGCCCATGCGGATGACCCGCAGACGCAGGCAGCCAACACGGCCGGCTCGGCGGACAAGGTCCATAAAAGCACCACCCTGTCCACTGTCAACGTCAATGCACAAAGCCTGGCCGGCGGCCTGATGGCTGCGCAGGACCAGCCCAAACAGGTATCGACGATTTCCGCGCAGGCGATCGCGCAACAGCCGATCACCGCCGACTACACGCAGATGATCAACAGCGCGCCGGGTGTGAACTCGGCCTCTTACGATGGCTTCGGACTGACCGACAGCAGCAGCTATACCATCCGCGGCTTCAGCGCCAGCGAGATCGGCGTGACCCTGGATGGCGTGCCGGTCAACGATGTAGGCGATTACATTCCCTACGCTTCCGAATACGGCGAAGCGCGCAACTACGAATCGATCACGGTCTCGCCCGGCTCGGCCGATCTGGATATGCCCGATCTTGGCGCAGTAGGCGGCCACGTCAGCTTCATCACGCGCACGCCGACGCAGAACTTCAATATTTTCGCAGGCCAGACCTTCGGCAGCGACGATGCACGCAGCACCTATCTGCGCATCAACACCGGCGATACCGGCCCGGTGCGCAGCTGGATTTCGATCTCGCAGAACTCCGACAACAAATGGCGCGGCGGCGGCCAGGACGACATTCACCGCATCCAGGCCAAATCGGTGTGGACCATCGACGACAACAACAGCCTCACCGCCAATTTCAATTACAACCACGAAGAAAATTATTTCTACATGCCGCTGACCAAGGCGGAAGCCACGCAATACGGCTATCACTACGACTACGGCACCAGCTGGGCGCCGACACCGGCAGGCGGCTTCACCGCCGAGCAGCTTTACAACGATGCCACGTTCTTCACCCAGTCCAGCTATTACAAGCTTTACCAGAATCCGTTCAAGTCATGGGTGGCAAGCCTGGATGGCGAATTCAAGTTCGGCCAGAACCTGTCGCTCTCAGTGATTCCCTATTTCCAGTTCGGCGACGGCAACGGCAGCTTCGCCGGCTTCCTGCCCTTGCAGACTGGCGCGAACGGCCGTCCGGTGGTGCAGGCCGACCAGTATGCGGATGGGCAGTACGCGGTACTGGAGGCGTACCGGCCGATTACCTATCGCCCGGGCATCAATGCCAAGTTCACCCTGACGCTGGGCCTGGACAACACGCTGGACTGGGGCATCTGGTACGAGCGCTCGCGCCAGCTCGAATATATCGATGCGCAGTATGTGGATCCGCTGACCGGCGAACCGGACGGCATCTGGGGCGATCGCAATCTGCTCAGCTACAGCAATGGCGCGCCGTGGAAGAACTATCAGGAATACGACCTCACCACGGTCAAGAAAGCATTCGTGGAAGACAGCTGGACACCGAGCGATGCATGGACCTTCAATGCCGGCGTCGCCTACCTGTACACCGAACGCGACAACCAGTTCGTGTTGTTTCCGGGCAATCCCGATCCGGCCGACTGGACTTCGTACCAGAACAGCGACGATCGCTTTCATCGCTTCCTGCCCTCGCTCGGCGCCTCGTGGAAACCGAACGACAACAACCAGATCTACTACAGCCTCACCCGCACCTTCCGCGCACCGCAGGATTCGGCCACCTACGGCAACAGCCGCCTGGGCCTGCCGGCGCCGTTGCCGGAAAGCGCGTGGTCGAACGAACTGGGCTGGCGCTTCACCGATGGACCGCTGACCCTGCACACCGATGCCTACCTCGCCAACATGGGTAACCGCACCGCGGTCGGCCTGGACCAGGACACCTTCATCAACTACTACATCAACGCCGGGCCGGTACGCATGGCCGGGCTCAATGCGGAAGGCAATCTGGACCTGGGCCATGGCCTGAGCCTGTACAGCTCCTACACCTATACGCAGTCGCAGGTGAAGCAGAACCTGTCCCTGCCCGCCACCGTGGACACCGCCGCGGCGTACTACGACACCAAGGGCAAGCAGTTTCCCGGCACGCCGCGCAATATGGCCTATTTCGGCGCGCGCTATGCCGACGGCGGCCTGGTCTTGAATCTCAACGGCAAATTCACCGGCAGCGAATACGGCGATTTTCTCAATACCGATCGGGTCGCTTCCAACTTCACCGTCAACGGCAGCGCGAGTTATGAACTGCCGGATTTCAGCGTGCTGCACAAGACCACGATTGCGCTGAACTGGTTGAACATCCTCAACCGCCACTATCTGGCGCTGCCGGCCAGTCCCACCATCGATGCATCCGAATCGGCGCCGACTTACTACGTCGGCGCACCGCGGCAGTGGTATCTGACCATCAGCACGACGCTGTTTTAAGGTGCTGCCGTATCGCCTCGTCAAATACGAGGCGATACGGCGCACTCGCACCTACTCGAACTCCCAGTTGAATTCAGCCTTGAAGCCGCTATCCACCGCCTGCTGTGCGAGCTGCCCGTTGTAAGCCACGTTGATGGTGGCTTGCTTGTGCACACGTAACGCCCCCCCGTATCGACGGCCAAAGCGTTGCGTGCGATAGGCAGCCCTGCCACGGTGAATGGGGCGCCATGGGCGAAGGCCATCTGCGCATCGGGACGCACGCGGCCGAAGGCATGGCGCCAGCCCAGGCTGGTGTACGCGTCAAAGGCATCGCCCTGGAACTGGAAGTGCGTGGATGCACGTGTACCCAGGGTGCTGTAGGTGACCGCTTGCCGGTCGCCGCCTACCGACAGAGCCATCGGACCGCCCTGCTCCTGAAGACCACGCGTATTCAGGCGTACATATGCCCCACGTGCAAACGGCTCCAGCGCGAACGACTTGAACTGCAGGCGATAGGCCGCCTCGCCAAAGACCTGAGCCGTGTCGGCCTTGCCCTTGCCGTGCGCGTTGCCAGCGTAATTGGCAAAGACAATGCTGCGATCGGCCCTGAAGTCGTGCCGCGTATAAGCCGCGCCCAGGTTCACATCCAGCGCACCCAGCTGCGTACCCGCATAGATGCCGAGGTGCACGTCGTTGCTAGACAGGCGGGAGCCGCGCCGTGCGACGTTCGCCGAGGTCTGCGTATAACCGCTCATCACACCGATACGACTGTGGCTGCCCACCGCCTTGTCCGCACCGAGCAGGAAGCCGCCGAGCGTGCTCGACACGCTGGCATCGTTGCCGCTGCCATCACGGCGTGCCCAGGAACCGACGAACTGCCCCCAGGTAGCCAGGCCACTGGCCTGGGTCCGTACCGACTGCTTTGCGGAAGCATCCGGACTTTGCTGATCGGACCCGGCCTGACTCAGTCGCATGGCAACGGCATCGCGGAGGTAGCGGCTATCCTCCAGGAAGGTGTTCTTGACGCTGGCGTAGATTTCGCCGGAAAGCTGATCGGCGGCGTAACGCACCTGCGCGTCGCTTTGCAGATTGGTCAACAAGGCAAAGGGTGTGCTGAGCACGGGCAGCACGTCGGTCGCTCGCATGGAAACCGACGGCCCCATTGCCGCCGATGCGGGGGTGGCGGCGAGCGACTGGACCCCCGCCAGAGCCGCACGCTGGTTGGCGGTTTGTGCCAACGCCGGCAGCAGGCGTTGCTGAGTGACGGTGAGATAGAAGTGATGGGCATCGTAGAACGGTGCAAGCGACAACACCGCGCTTAGCGAGGTGTTGCCCAACAAGGTGTAAGTACCGCTGAGGCCTTGGTTGGCGGTGAGCAAGGTATAGCGCGTACCGGGCTTGTAGATCCGCATGCTGCTGCCGCCTGCCGCCAGGTTGACCAGGGCGCCATGGGCCAGTGTCGCGTTGCCGTCGACGATGATCTGACTCGATTGGCCGGGCTGTTGTGGATTCCACTGCGCCATGTACGTCGAGCCGCCGCCCTGCATGTAGTTACCGCCGATGCTGAGGGCTTGATACGAGCCCGTGCCATCGCCCGGCGCGATCGTACCGGTGACGGTCAGATCACCACCAATGCGCCCGCGACCGGTTAACACGCCAGCGTCAATCATCGATCCTGCCATCGAGCCGTCCAACTGCAACTGGCCGCGCGGGCCGATGCCAGTGCGGCCGGTGTAGGTATTGGTGCCACTTAGCCGCTGCCGCCCATTGGCAACGATCAGCCCGCCACCGGCACCACCGCCCAGACCGCCATCCATCAGCTGACCATCGAAGCTGCCGTCCGCAGCGGTAAGTTCGAGCGTGTTGGCGCCGAGCCTTACCGTGCCGGCGCCGGACAGAGCCTTGATGGCTATGCCGGCGGACGCGCGGGAAATGTCGAAGTCGCCGTTCGCCTGCACACCGGATGAGGATGCAATGCTGCCGGGGCCTGCCAGGCCAAGCCATCCGCCTGCTTGCACGTCAGTCATTCCGGTGTAGGTGTTTTTGCCGCTGAGATTGGCGATACCGCCATCCGCTACTGCAAAGCTGCCGCTGCCGGAAATCTCACCCGCCAGGCCCAGCGGTCCCATCGCGCTGGTCACCTTGAAACCGGTAACGATCGGTGCGTCGGTGACATAGAACGGCGTATAGGCAGTGGCCTTGTTTTCCAGGTCGTACATCACGGCATTGTGGAAAAAGAAAGCGATGCCGAGGAGGGCCTTGCCTGCCCGTTCCGGTGAGCTGTCTACTTCAATCACATAAGTTGCCTCGCCATCGTCACCTTCACTGGCTACCAATGACGTAGGCTTCGATCCCTGCGACGCACCTGTTATGGCTAGCGTACTGCCGGCCGGTACACCCGAGGATTCCGGTTCATTGTCGGAAGGAGCATCGCCAATGCCCAAACTGCTGCTGGGCGCCCCGGTATCGAGCAGGGTTTGCAACGCAACCGTGTCGGTGCCCAAGGTATAGTTGAACATCGCGTCGAACTGCTGCGCAGCGTTGGCGCCCGACCCGGGGAAAGTGGCTTGAAAAGATCGGTTGCCGCCTGGATTTTCCCAAAGTACGACGCTCAGGAACTGCGCGCGAAGCTCCGGCGTCAAACCAAGAATGAAACACGCCGGGCCACAGTCTCCAGGTACCTGGGATGTTCCATTCGCCTCCACAATGTAGCCCGTGCTGGTGAGCACGCCGGGCGCCCCACCGTTATTTCCCTCCGTAACGAAATCGCCCGCACCGAAGATGCCATAGAGGTTGTTGCCCTCTTCAGGCGCAGTGCCATGGTCGAGCCGATCCTGCCAGCTGAGATTCGTATAAATGGCCTTGCCCGTATCATCATCCTCCACCAGCCCTATCCCTTGCGCATCGCCTTTGCTTTCCAGCGTTCTGGCGCTTTCCAGCGCATATAGCGCCGCCGCTACCTTCAGACCATTGTCAGGCGAATAGCTACTTATTCGATTTCCGTTCGCCGGATCGTAGAACTGGACGCTGGCAACCTGTGCATTATTCAGTATGTAGCCAGAGGTTCCATCACCGTACATATAGGGATATGGATTACCGGACAACGAATTCGACAAACCGGGTATCCAGGCTGGATCAGCGTTGGTGCCGACTGCAATATTGAACGAATCGGATCCAGTATCGAACAGGTATTTTCGCGGAGCCCCACCATTCAAACCAACGCTGATACCAAGGCGATAATAGAAACTCGCCTCACTCGATGGCACCTTGATGATATCCAGCGGAATATTGCTGGCGTGGACACACGAATAGGATGCCAGCACACAAATGACGGCCAGCGACAGCGATCTTCTTTTGATTTTTGTCACGCGCTCTCTCCTTTGCGAAAAGTCACACGAAAATGATCAGTTTGCCAATCACTCGAATCGGCAATCTTCTCGCGATGATCTTTCCAGGCTTTCGCATTGGCGCTCTATAGGAGAGCGATGAAATTTGCGCGCGTGATGGCCGTTGGTCATGCTTCAGTCAACACAACGCGGGCCGACCCTAAATCGTCTCGGATTCAGCAATCTTTACCGGGCCAAGAACCAGGGGCGATGCCAACGGCATCGCCCCGTCAAACGTCTCCACCCAAGGACAGCACAATGGCCGGCGCAATGTCTCATGGCTGCTACTCGAACTGCCAGGTAAAACCGCCCTTGAAGCCGCTATCCACTGCATCCAGGGAAAGCTGGCCGTTATAAACCAGGCTGATGGTTGCCTGCTTGTTCACGTGCAGGTCCAGCCCGGTATCTACCGCCAAAGCATTGTGTGCGACTAGTATGCCTACAACCGAAAATGGACTGCCTTTGGCAAAAGCCAAGGAGGCCTCCGGCTGCACATTGCCGAATGCACGCCGCCATCCCAGGCTGGCATGCGCTTCAAAGGCATCGCCATTGAGATCAAACCGGCTGGACGCACGCGCACCCAGGGTGCTGTAGGCAAGCGCACTACGGTCGCCGCTTATTGACAAGGCCATCATGCCGCCTCGTTCCTGCGAACCATTCGTGTTCAATCGAACATAGGCACCGCGCAGGAACGGCTCCAGCGCGAGTGCATTGAACTGGAAGCGATAGGCAGCCTCGCCGAAAACCTGGGCGGTATAGGCGTTGCCGCTACCCTGCGTGCTGCCTGCATAGTTGGCAAAGAGAATGCTGCGATCGGCCTTGAAATCCTGCCGCGCATAGGCCGCGCCAAGGCTGAGGCCCAACCCACCCCATTGCGTGCCCGCATAGATGCCCAGGTGCGCATTGCTGCTGGATGCGCGAGAACCGCGCCGGGCGCTATTCATCGAACTTTGCGTGAAGCCGCCCATAAGTCCGATACGCGTATTGCCGCCCACTGCCGTATCCGCACCTGCGAAAAATCCGCCAAGCGTATGCGACAACGAAGCATGGTTGGCATCGCCATCGTTGCGCCCCCAGGAGCCGACGAATTGCCCCCATGTGGCCACCCCACTGGGATGTGTCCGTACCGACTGACTGGAAGATGTATCGTGGCCCTGTCCATCCGCGCCCGCTTCATACAGACGCGTGGTGATCGCGTCCCGGACGAATCGACTGTCTTCGAGGAACGTGCTTTTCACGCTGGCGTAGATTTCGCCGGAAAGCTGATCGGCGGCATAGCGGATCTGTGCATCGCTCTGCATGTTCGCCAGCAAAGCGAAGGGTGTGTCGAGCAACGGCAACGCCGCATCGATTTGCCGATAGCTCACCGCAGCATCCGCCGCGTTCGGTTCCGAAACATGCCCGGCAAGCGACTGCACCCCTGCCAGCGCGCCAGCCTGGTTGCGCGTTTGCGCAAAACTGGGGAGAGAACGCCGTTGGGCAACTTCGAGATAGAAATGATGGGCGTCGTAGACTGGCTTGAGGGACAGCACCGCACTGAGCGACGTATTGCCGAGCAAGGTGTAAGTACCGTTCACGCCCTGACCGGCGGTAAGCAGGGTGTAGCGGGAACCCGGCGTAAAGACCTGGCCACCAGACGAAATCAGCTTGACCACGGCACCATCTGCCAGCGCCGCATTGCCGCCGACCAGGATCTGGCTGGACACGCCGGGCTGCAGCGGATCCCATTGCGCCACATAGGTAGCCCCGGCAGCCTGGCTGTAATTGCCGCCGACACTCAGTGCCTGGTAGGTACCCATGCCACCGGGCGCGATCAGGCCCGTTACGGCAAGATCGCCACCAACACGGCCGTGCCCGCTGAGTACGCCGGCATCGATCATCGATCCGGCGATCGATCCGGCGAGGTCCAACATCGCATGCTGGCCTATGCCAGTGCGGCCGGTGTAGGTATTGACGCCCGTCAAGCTTTGCCTACCGCCGGCGATAATCAGTCCACCACCGGTACCGCCGCCGAGTCCACCATCCGCCAGTTGGCCATCGAAGCTACCGCTGGCGTTGCCGAGTTCCAGCGTATTGGCGCCCAGACTGACCGTGCCGGTGCCGGACAGGGCCTGGATCACGACGCCGCTGGAAGCACGCGAGATGTCGAAGGTGCCGTCTGCCCGGACACCTGACGAGGAGGCAATGCTGCCTGGACCAGCCAAGCCTAGCCACGCCCCCTGCCCCACGTTGGTGGGCCCGGTGTAGGTGTTGCTGCCGCTGAGGTTCGCTACGCCTCCTGACGTCACGGTAAAAGCACCCGCTCCAGAAATCTCGCCGGCCAAGCCAAGCGGCCCCATGGCTTTGGTGACGACGAAATCCGTCGTGATGGGCGCTTCCGTGACATAGAACGGCGTATAGGCGGTGGCCTTGTTTTCCAGGTCGTACATCACCGCGTTATGCAGAAAAAAATAAATGCCGAAAAGGGAGGTGCCGCCGGCAACCCCGTCAATCGCCTCGCCAAAATTGACTCTGTTGCTGGGATCGCCGGGATCGACGGCATTTGCGACGGAAAAAGGCTGCGCCCCGGGTGATGTTCCGGCGATCGTCAGCGTACCGCCCGAATGTTTGGCCAGGCCGTCGTCATTGATGAAGATTTCTGGAGCGCCGGTGTCGAACAAGGTAGGCAACGTAGCTGTGTAGCCATCGCCATAGGTATAGCTGAACATGGTGTCGAACTGTTGCGCGGCATTCGCACCAGACACCGGAAAGGTGGCCAGGTAGTTCGGGTTTTCGGCCGTACTTATCCATGGCACCACGCTTAGAAACTGCGCGCGCAGGGCCGGCGTCAATCCAAGGATCAGGCAAGCTTGCCCGCAACCACCAGGCGCACCGGGTGTGCCGTTTGCTTCGACGATATAGCCTGTGCTGGTAAGCATGCCCAGCGGACTGGGACTTGTAAGCTTCGAATTTGGCACGAAGTCGCCCGCACCAAAAATCCCGTAAAAGCCGCCTATATCCGGCGCCAGACCTTGATTGATGCGCTGCTGCCAACTGAGGTTCAGATAGTAATCGCCGACCTTCACGCCTTGATCGCCTGCAGCAGTCAAATCTTCCTCGTTGTCCAGCCGCCCGATAATCGCCGCCACTGAAAATCCTTCGGCGGGCGCATAGCTGCCGACCGGATCGGAGCCAGCGTTGCCGTAGAACTGGATGCTTGAAATATGCGCATTTTGCTGATCGAAAGCAAAATTGCCGTAGTTATATCTGTAGGGATAGGTTGTCAGCGCATTCCACCGGTTCGGGAACCACGCCACGTCGCCGTAATAGCCGGTGGCGATCGAGAACATCGGCGCTCCGGTATCAAACAGGTACTCACGTGACGGGGCACCGTTCACGCCGACACGGATGCCAAGGCGATATGCCGGGCTTGTCACGTCCTTGTCCACCTTCAACAAGTCCAACGGAATATCGGTTGCGTGGATGCACGAACAGGGCACCAGTCCACCGGCCAGGGCCAGCGATAGCACCCGCTTCTTGATCTTGCTCACTGCTTCATTCCTTTACGATAAGTCATGCGCCGAATAACGCATCTGCTGGCTAGACAAATTGGCATGCATTCGGCGGCAATCCCTTCGAACTTTCCTTGCCCGTCTTGTAAGGAATCTATGAAATTTACGTAGGTATTCGACGTCAGTTGCCGTCCTAATTTCTGATGGCGCCCACAACTGGAGCGCGCATATCGATCGGCAGCGCATTGCGGCGGTTGCGCAGACTCGCGCATCGCTGCGGCATTCGGACAATAGCTATCGGGGGCACACATCAAGGCGCCCTCGCGCCCGCACATGTGCGGGCCTCAGCGGCTTGTTCACCCCATCAACGAGGCCGCCTGAACCCGCGATGCCGAACCGGGCGTCGATGCAGGCACAGCAGCACTGACCAGCACCACGCGCTGGCCATGCCGGCTATACCGCCACTTCCGATCAACAACTGCAGGCTGTCCACGCGCCGCTTTACCCGGCAAGCCGGCCTCATAGGTCATAATATGACTATATATAGACATAAAATGACTATGCGCGCAAGATGACGCCCCAAGCCTGCTCGGAGCACCCATGAAGCCACGCCCCCGACAACGCTCGCCACTGGCGATGGTGGTGCTGTCCTTTGTGCTGGAAGCGCCCTCCCACGCCTATCGCATGCATGAGCTGATCAAGCAGCGCGGCAAGCACAACGTGGTCAATGTGGCGCAGCGCAATAGCGTGTATCAGACGATCGCGCAGCTGCTGGCGGCCGAACTGATCCGTGTGCGCGAGACGCAGCAGGATGAAGGGCGCCCGGAGCGGGTGGTGTATGAAATTACGCCGCTGGGCAAAAAAACGTTCTATGCATGGCTCGAAGGCATGCTCGGCGAACCGCGCCGCGAGTTCAACGAATTCCCCGCCGCGCTCGCCACGGTGATGGCGCTTTCGCCGGACGTGGTGCTGGCTCAATTCCGTCGCCGCAGCGAAACACTGAAGCAGCAGCTGGCCGAAGCGTCGGCCGAGAGCAAGCACTGGCTGGGCAAGGGCCTGCCGCGCTTTTGCATGCTGGACGACGAATACCGGCAGCAGTTGCTGAAGGCCGAAATCAAATGGCTCAACGGCATCATCGATGAGCTGCAATCCGGTCAGCTGAGCTGGAGCGAAAAGCAGCTGCGCCAGCTCGCCGCGCAATTCGAAAGCGGCAAACCTGACTAGGATCTTACGATTGTCTGCATGCGGTCAGGACGTATGGCATTTGACGACTGCGCAACGGAAGCGAATGATGCGAGGTGGGGTGACCCGGTAGGGGCCGGGTCGATAACAGCCGGGAGCAAATAACCGGCGCATAGGGAGCTACATCGCATACAGCCGACGCTAGGACGCAATCCGGCATGGCTTTGCCAGCAGGCAAGGCGTTCATTCACTACCGGGAAAAACAGGCCGCTGGACGGCCTAAAGCAGTTCGCTCGCATTGTCACCCGCGAAACAGGAATTCTTATGAACAACCTTGAATATTTGCAAAGCGGCGCCGCTCGGCGCCACCTGCGCGGCGCGCTTGTCGTCGCCGCCATCGTCAGCGCTGTATGCGTCACGCCAGCCCGCGCCCAGTCGACCACGGCAACCATGTTCGGCCAGGCGCCCGCCGGAGAAGTGGTAACCGCCATCAGCTCCACCGGCCTGCACCGCCACGAAACGGTGAATGCCAAGGGCCGCTACAAGATCGGCTCGCTTCCGGCCGGCGACTACACAGTCACGCTGGAGAAGTCGGGGCAAACCACGGACACCCGCTCCAATATCAACTTGATGGCAGCCCGCGGCACCGAAGTGGACTTCGCCTGCCCCAACGACCAGTGCGCCGAATCCAAGTAATCGGCCGGCACCTCGATGCGGCTTACCGCATCAAGCCCGCCGTCGTCGCAGCGAACACCAGGCTGCGACGACGACCGGGATCAGCAACGCAATCCAGGCGATCACCTTCCATAGCAGGCGATCGCCCAGCAAGGCCGACAGCAAGCCCCATACCGTAAGCACAGCCAGGATCGTGGGCACGCCCCAGATCCGCCCGCCACGGCGCGTGGTTTCGGGCCGGCTCATCGAAGCACCCCGGCAGCTGCCTGCTGCTCATGTGCGGTGACGATGCGCGCCAGCCGCGCCGATTGATGCCGGCGCCGCGCGATCCACAAATACAGGCCGCTGCCGAGAATCACGATAGTGATCAGGTCGAGCAGCGCCCACAGGATTTTCAGCGGCATGCCGCCGTAGTCGCCAAAATGCAGCGGCCGCGACACTTCCAGTGCGCGCAGATACCAGGGCATGCCGACCACAGCGCTCAACTGGCCGCTGTTGGCATCGACCAGTACCGGTGTAAGCAGGCGCGAGGTAAGCGAACTGTCGCCTTCCGACCAGAACAGATAGTGGTACGGACTGCCAAATGGATTGCCCGGAAAGACTGCGCTGGTCAGGCGCATGCCGGGCACGGCGCGCTGCGCGGTGTCGAACGCGGCCTGCACCGACGGCAGACTGCCCTGCTCCGGCACGGACCTGCCGCGATACGAAGCCAGCAAGGTCTGCACATCCGTGCGTTGCCATAGGGCGAACAGCGGCGTGGACAGCTCGTTCATCACGCCGGTAAGGCCCACCACCAGGGTCCAGGCCAGCACCACGATGCCGAGCATATTGTGCAGATCCAGCCATTTGACCCGCGCACTGCGCTCAGCGCGCACGGTGCCGAAGGGCAGCTTTTTCATGAACGGGCCATATAGCAGCACGCCGGACACAATGGCGAGCACGAAAAGCACGGCCATCAGGCCCATGAACAATTCGCCGGGAAGATCGAGGAACAGATCCCGATGCAGCGCCAGCATGATGTCGATAAACGTCTTGCGCCGCGCCGCCGCGTCGCCCTCGGTCTCTAGCACCTGCGCCGTGCGTGCGTCGAAGCGGATCGCATGCATCACATCCGGATCGGCGCGCATCTGCTCGAACGAGGGCACCATCCACACCATGATCTGCGGTTCGTCGTCATCGATGAACATGGATGCGATCAGCTGGCCCGGATACATCGCGCGGCTGGCCTGGGCGACGCGGTCGAGATTCGCCATCGGCGTATCCGCGGGCAGCGCCTGATATTGGTGCGGCTGCAGCCACTGGTTGATCTCGTCGCGGAATACCAGCGGCAGGCCGGTCACGCAGATCAAGAGCAGGAACGCCGTGCAGATCAGGCTGCTCCAGGTGTGGATGACGTACCAGCGCTTGAGCTTGCGGGCTGCCGTCATGGTGTTCACCAATCGTAGGTGGCGCTAGCGTAAACAGTGCGGCGCAGGCCGAAATTGCAGTCGCTGCCGCTGGTGCAGGCGGCGATATACGACTTGTCCAGCAGATTGGCCACGTTGAGCTGGAGTTTCAGCCCGTGCAAGGCGGCGTCGATTCCGCCCAGGTCGTAATGCACCGCGGCATCCACCAGGGTGAAGGCCGGCACCCGGAACGAATTGGCGTTGTCGCCATAAGTGGCCCCGATGTAGCGCACGCCGCCGGAAAAGCCCAGGCCGCTGAGCGACGAGCCATGCAGGGTGTAATCGGCCCACAGCGATGCTGCATTGCGCGGCACGCCATATTGGTCCTTGCCTTGCACCGGCGTGCTCACGCCGTTTACGCCGGTGGCCGTCACGTCGGAGCGGGCATAGGTGGACGCCGTGTAGGTGTAGCTGGCAATCAGGTTGAAGTTGTCGCTGAGGCTGATGCGATCGGACAGCTCCACGCCACGCGAGCGAATTTCACCAACCTGCACCACAAAGCCCGGATTCTGCGGATCGGTCTCCGGCACGTTCTGCTCGGTAAGGTTGTAAATCGCCAGCGTGAGCAAGCTGTTGCTGTTCGGCGGCTGATATTTCAGGCCCACTTCGTACTGCTGTCCCGTGGTCGGTATCGCGGCCGCGCCGCTGGCAGTGATATCGCCGAATTGCGGCTGGAACGAGGTGGAATAGCTGACATACGGCGCCAGTCCGTTGTCGAACAGATACACCGCACCAGTGCGCCAGGTGAGCTTGCTGTCGGTCTGGTTGGCCAGATCCAGCGAGGCGGAGCTGCCGGTCTGCTTTTCATCCGTCCAGTCTTGGCGCAGGCCCAGCAGGAAACGCCAGTGATCCAGGCTGAGCTGGTCCTGCAGATAGACACCGGTCTGCCTGGCCCAGTTTTTTTCCGCGGACAAGCTGTTCGGATCCGGCCCCTGGATCGGTACGCCATACACGGGATTGAACACATCGATCGGCGGCAGGTTCATGTTCGCGCCCCAGGTCCAGTCTTCCAGGATGCGCGTGTACTGCACGCCCAGCAGCAGCGTGTTCTGCAGCGGGCCCAGGTCGAATTGCGCTTTGAGCCGGTTATCGAGCAGGTAGGAGCGCGAGCTTTCGCGACGGATCCACGCGTAGCGGTCGAGACTTTCGTCATCGGCTTCCAGGCCCAGCGGCCAGATCATATTGGCCTGGTTGCGGTTGTCGGTGAACCGCAAGTTTTGCTGAAACTCCCAGGTGTCGTTGAAGCGATGCTGGAACTGGTAGCCGATCTCGCTGATGCGCTGCTCGGTCTTGTTGAAGTTCGGATCGCCCGGACTGAAGTCGGAAGAAATCTTGCCCTTGGGATTGGGCAGCACGGTGCCGTAGGCAGGCACATAGGAGTAATCGCCCACGGCCGGGTTGTAGGTGAAATTGGTGAGCAAGGTAAGCGTGGTGTTTTCGTCCGGGCGCCAGGTCACTGCCGGCGCGATGGCGATGCGCTTGTGCTTGATCCACGACGTCTGCGTGTCCTGCGTGGCACCCACGCCGGTCAGCCGGTATAGCCATTGGCCGCTCTGGTCGAGCGGGCCACCCACATCGAAACCAGCCTGGTAGCGATCGTAGTTGCCGATGCCGAAAGTGATTTCGTGCAAAGGCGTCGCCGTCGGCAGCTTGCTGGTGATGTTGACGATGCCGCCCGGGCTAGCCTGCCCGTACAGTACCGAGGCGGGTCCGGCCAGCACTTCCACGCTTTGATAGAAGTACGGATCGAGCAGATCGTTGCCGGTGGCATCGTCCTGCAGCCCATCCTGATATACCGCCGGCGTGAAGCCGCGCAGCTGCAGGCTGCTGCCGCTCCAGAAATTCGATGCCGTGCCTTCGGTCTCCGGCACCACGCCTGGGGAATAGCGCAGCGCCTCGTTGAGGCTTTGCGGCTGCTGGTCATCCAGCTGCTTGCGCGTTACCACCGAGATCGACTGCGGCGTTTCGATGATCGGCGCATCGGTCTTGGTCGCAGCATTGCCGCTATCGGCCACATAGCCGGCATGCGTCTGCGCGGTCACGCTTACGCCGGACAGCGTCTTGGCATGCGCGCTGTTCTTGCTGGTATCGGTGCTGTCGTCGGTGGAAGACGCAGTGCCGGCGTATGCACTGCCGTGCTGCGCCGCCAGCACGGCAGCGAGTGCGGCTGCCACGATGCGGATGGACGATGGGAAGCGTCGGCGACGCAGACGGACAGCGGCCGCAAGACGGCCGGACGACAAAACATGATTCACGCGATTAGGCCCCGTAGCGAGTCAGCACAGTCGCCCGCGAATCGCAGCAGGGCGATTCAGGCTTGGCGACACGGTCAGGCTGCTGGCATCGAGCTGGCCACCTCTTTGATGAGAATTATTATCAATAACCTGCTTTGAACTTACAAGAGCGCGCACTCGATTGCGCCAAATCGGCATAAGCCAACGCAAAAAAAACCGGCGCCCCTTCCAAAGCGCCGGCGCAGCAAAACGGAAACGGCGATCAGAAAATGGAAGCGCCGATGGTGATCATGTAAGTACGCGGCGCCAGCAGCCCGTAGTAGGGCGTGCCGGTGAACGGACCGGGATACTGCTTGGCACCGGCCTGGGCCAGCAGCGGTGCGGAGCTGACGTAACTGAAAGCCTGCTTGTCGGTCAGGTTGACCACGTTGAGCTTGAGGTAGGTTTTCTTCAGCCAACCCAGATCGCCGAAGTTGTAGCCGGCGCTGAAGTTGAAGGTGGTGAAACCGCCCACGCTGTCGGTATTGAGGTAATCGCTGTACAGCGAACTGGTTACGCGCGCACGCAGGCTGGCCCAGAAATTTTCGTTCTTGTAGCTGATGCTGAGGTTGCCCATGTTCCTGGGCGTATCCGGCATCAGCTTGCCGTCGGTGGCATAAATGCCGTTGCCGCCGCCATTGATGCTGCCCACGATCTTGGACTGCGTGTAGGTGTAGGACGCATAGACGGTCCAGTCCGGCGCAAACTTGTAGCTGGCCTCGCTGTTGAAGCCACGCATGTGCATGCGGCGTACCGAGGTGTAGTAGGTCTGGCCGTTGGCTTCGTCGTAGGCGCTTTCCTGCTTGTTGCTGTAGTTGCTGTTGTACAGGTCTGCGCTGGCCGAGATGGTGTCGCCGAAATAGCGGTAGCCCAGGTCGGTGTTCCACGATGTTTCCGGCGCCTTCAGATCCTGGCCGGCCAGCGCATTGAGCAAGGCCACCGTGTTGCTGGGCACGCGGAAGGTCTTGCCGGTGCCGATGAAGAACTGGTTCTTCTCATCCAGCTGGAACTTGACCCCGGCCGCCGGCAGGAATTTGTGCCAGCTGCTGTCGATGGTGCTGGAGGTCTGCTGCTTGCTGATCGAGCCGGCGGTGGAGCCCGGATAATCGAATACAAAGCCGGAGCGGTTGGCCCACAGGTAGCTCAGGCCGGCGGTGAAGGTCCACTGGTCGTTCGGTGTCCAGTTGTCGGTGACGAAGCCTTTCTTGATTTCGGTATTGGTGTATTCGCGGTAGTACTGCTGCGGCTTGCCGCTGGGATACAGCACAAAGTCGGAGTTGGCCCAGAAATCCAGCGGCGTGCCGGTCGCGCCATCCACCTGCAGGTAGGAGCTGGCCTGGCTCTTGCGCGAGCGCTCGTACCACACGCCGTATTCCAGGCTGTTGTCCAGGCCGAAATCCTGGTTGAAGGTAAGCACCAAGCCCGGGCGGTAGGTGGTGGCGGCGGAATAGGAATACACCACGCCCTGCGCGTTGTTCACCACCTTGCCGTCGCCGGTGATGTCCTGGTTGGTGTAGCCGTAGCGGTTGGTGGTGGCCGTGCTTTCCGTCACTGTGCCCGCACCGCCGCCACCGCCGTCGCCATACCAGTAATACGGAATCACCGACAGATGCAGGTTGTCGCCCAGCGTGAACTCGCCATCCAGGCTGAACATGTAGCTGCTGAACGGGTTGGTGCGCAGGCCGTAGTAATAGGTGTTGTTGCTGATCGCGTTCTTCAGCGCCGTGCCGGTCAGGCCGCTGGTGGGAATCCAGCGCGTGTTGTAGTCGGTGTCGTAGCCGTTCTGCTGCACCTGCTGACGCGAGACGGTTTCGTAGCTGTAGTTGTGGATGCGGCTGTACTGCAGCGAGGCACTGATCGAATTGCCGTCGCTGATCGTCCACAGCGACTTGCCATCGACCTTGGTGACTTTCATGTCGCCGGCACCGCGCCATTTGTCGGCGCTGTTGTCGGAGAACGACAGCCACGAACGTACCGGACCGAGGTCGCCGGTATTCAGGCGCACGAAGCTGCGGCGATAGTCGCGACTGCCGAAGGTCTGCGTGACGTCGACACCAGCCTGGTGCGAAGGATTGATCGTGGCCCAGCCGATGTGGCCGCCGCTGGCGCCGGAATCGGGCATGTCCACATCCGGGATGCCCTGCAGCACGGTGATGTCGCCCATGTTTTCGGTATCGCCGTATTCGGTGGCGTAGACCGAGTAGCTGCCGGTGTCGGTGATCGGGGCGCCGTTGACGGTCATGCCGATATCCGAGGAATCGTAGCCGCGCATGCTGTAGTGGCCGTTGGCCAGGCCGGTGGGATCGTCGGTGGCCGCATTCACGCCGGGGATGGTGTCGATCATCTGGGTGAAGTTGCTGCCGGGCGGCGCCTGTTCGATCGCTTCGCGCGTAATCGTGGACACGGCCTTGGGCGCGCTCTGCACCGACATCAGTCCACCGCCCAGCGACAGCGCCTGCGCGCTCACCTGCACGGAGCTGAGGTTCTGCACACGGCGCGTGTCATTGGAGGTGGTGGTATTGGACGTGCTGGACGCGTCGACATGCTGGCTGGCGGGTTCGCCCTTGCCTGCCTCGCCCGACGACGGCGTGGTCTGCGCCGGCGCCGTACCCCAGACCACGCAACAGGCCAGGGTGATCGCCAGGGAAAGATAGGTTCGCTTCATCAGTTTGTAGCCCCTGCAAGTTGTAAATAATTTGTTATTTGCTCACTTATCTGGCCTTCCGCAGATTCGAGCGCCAAGCCGCCCCCAAACCGCTGTTTTGCAAGCGATTGTTAGAGTCCCTGCTTGGATTTCACGCCGCCGATGGCGTAAGGCTGACGTAAGGTATACGCAAAATATTACAGTTTTCGTACTTTTTTGCGAAGTGATCCGCAAAAAACACCCGTTGCGGGTGCCGTGGTCGCGCAGGCCGGCTTACCCCGGATGGAGTGCGGGGTAAGCCAATACCCGCTTTCTCCGCTTACCGGCGGCTTAGATGGACCCGGCCAAAAGCCGCCACGTCATCCGCCTGTTTCGCACGCGGTGCCGCGATGTCATCGATCGACAAGCGCAGATCCGCTTCCGCGTAGTGATGCGTCTCGGCCAGCTTCAGATACGGCGACAGAAAACCGGCCGCATCCGGATCGCGCCAGTCGTAGACCATCTGTGCGCGAGTGAGATACGGCAGCCAGTGACCGTAATAGAACGGCGTAGGCGTACTGCCCATGGCGATCAGCCGATCTTGCGCGTGCGCATCCATCCACTGCCCCATCGCCACCAGGTCGCGGGTGATTTGCCGATCGCCGGCGAACGCCCAGGATCGTTTGATCATGCGTGTGTCCTGCCACACCGTGACCAGTGCAAGCAGCACCAGCGCCGCCGGGCCTGCAAAACGCCAACGCGTGGACGTCGACGGCGTATCGCCGTCCAGCAGCACGGCACCACACGCCACCACGACGCCGGCCAGCAGGCTGACGAAATATTCGCTGATCTTGAAGCCGCCATAGCCATAGCCGCGCGCCATCATCAGCAACTGAGCAAGCGCAAAGGCCAGCAGCACACCGGCCCCCAGCGCCCGCATACGCACGGCCTGCGGCATGCGCGACCAGCCCTGCCAGCTCAGGCCAAGCAACAGCAGAGCAAACGCAGCGAGCGGCAGGCCTGCATACATATTGCCAGCCTGATCCGAGGCACCGGCATGGCTCAGGTGCAGCGTGGTCAGGTAGTCGATCCAGCTGCCCTTGGCCGCCCACGGCAACAGCAGGCATGCAAGCAGCAGCTCAGCTAGCAGCAACAACAGCTCCTGCAACAGCCAGCGCAAACGGCGCGTAGCCAGTGCTTCGCCGATCAGCGCGAAAGCGCGAATGGCGCCTGCGAATACGATCAACTCCGGATACGCCGACAACATGCAGCCAAGCAGCAACAGCGCGGCCACAAAGGTGCCACGGCGCCTGGTCAGCAGCCCCAGGCCCACATAGGCCGTTGCTGCGGCCAGGGCCATGCCATTGGCAAAGTTGGAATTGATCGCCACAAACAGCAGCGTCGGACAGCCCAGCATCACCCAGGCAAGCAGGCCGAAACCGCGCGACGGACGGCGCGGCAGGAACACCAGCACCGACAGGCCGGCCAGCATCACCGCCGCCGTTTGCAGACCGTTATAGACATACATCGGATCGACGCCGCGCATGGCGCTAAGCCAGGCGAGCAAGCCCTCGCCGGCCGGACGCGGCTGCATCGCAGTGTCGCCGAAATACAGGCGCGCAATGGTGAATACCGGATGGGCCGGGCTGAAATCGGGGACACCATCGAACGCATGCCCAAGCATGTAGCGCGCGCTGCTGACGTAGGTGAAGGAGTCGGCATTGCGCGAACCTTCGAACTGGATCGCGCCCTTGAACACCGGCACGTTCAGGGCGAGCGACAGCACCGCAACGATCAGCCCGAGCAGCAGCAGATCGTTGGCATGCTGCTGGAGCAGCTGGCGCAAGGCACGCCGCACATCGCCAGCCGTCCAAAGCACCAGCAGCGCCAGCGCATAGGCCAGGGCCAGATACCAGGCCGCTGCAGCGAGCGGATACCAGACCTGCACCGCGCGACAGGCAATCAGCAGCAGCGACAGGCCGCAGGCGGCCATCATGCCGAGCGCACGCGGCCCTTCGTGGAATCCCAGCCGTACGGCCAGCGGCCAGCCGAGTGCACACGGCAATGCCAGACCTGCCAGCCACGCGTAGAGGAATTCCGATACCACGGGCAGCGTCCCCTTTGATCGATGCGGCGCATTCTAAAGGATGCGCCATCATGCGCCGGCACACTGCCGCGGCCGCAGCGCCTCTGCTACCGTGCATGTCCAATTCCGTGGAGGGGACCACCCATGCACCTGCGCCATCTTCCGGCCGCCCTGGCCATTGCGATCAGCTTGTTGTCCCTGCCGGTGGCAGCCGATACGGCCAAGTCGACGCCGACGGCCAAGGAATTGATCGCCAAGTCCAAGGCCGACGAATGGCGCACGCCCGATCCTGCCAACCTGCTCTATATGCAGCTGCCGCAGGGGCGCGTGGTGATCGAACTGGCCCCCGACTTCACCCCGCTGCACGCGCAGAACATCCGCACCCTGGTGCGCGAGCACTATTTCGACGGACTGGCCATCATCCGCGTGCAGGACAACTTCGTCACGCAGTGGGGCGATCCCAACGACGACGACAGCGGCGACAAGAGCAAGCTCAAGCCGCTGGGCAGCGCCAAGGCCAAGCTGCCGCCGGAATACACGCGCGCCATCGATGCCAAGCTGCCGTGGACGGCGCTGCCCGATGGCGATGTGTATGCGCCGCAAGTAGGTTTCAGCGAAGGCTTTCCCACCGCACGCGATCCGGCCAGCGGCCGCGAATGGCTGACGCATTGCTACGGCATGGTCGGCGTCGCCCGCGATATCGCACCCGACAGCGGCAACGGCAACTCGCTGTATGCAGTGATCGGCCAGGCGCCGCGCGGACTCGACCGCAACCTGGCGATTGCCGGCCGCGTGATCGAAGGCATGCAATATCTGTCGGGCCTTACGCGCGGCACCGGTGCACTGGGTTTCTATACGCAGGCTGCGCAGCGTACGCCGATCGTCTCGGTGCGACTTGCCGCCGATGTGCCGGCAGCAGAACGCGAAAACATCCAGGTGCTGCGCACCGATAGCCCCACTTTCGCGGCCATCATCGACGCCAAGCGCAACCGGCGCGATGCGTTCTACACCGTGCCGGCCGGCAAGATCGACCTGTGCAGCATCGACATTCCCTCGCGCACGCTGGATGCCAAGCACTAAGGCCAATCGGCCAGAAGATGAGGGCCGGATGAATGTTTCGCGGCCCTCTAAGCTCGATTACACATTTTTTTCGCCTATCCCGTAGTTAGGTGAACCCGGGCTCGCGGCTTGCGGGCCGCCACTCGGCGAAGGCAAGGAGCGATGAAGCGCAGCCACAAAATTCTGGCCTGGATCGCAGGCGTCATCCTGGTGCTGATCATCGCACTGATCCTGTTCGTGGCATGGTTCGACTGGAATCGGCTCAAGCCCACGATCAATACTCGGGTGAGCGCGGCGATTGGACGTCCGTTCGAAATCCAGGGCGACCTGAGCGCGGCGTGGCAGCGCGAGCCGAGCGAGCCGAGCGAGCATGACTTTTTCAGCTGGATGCCCTGGCCCACGTTCACCGCGCGCGACGTGCACATCGGCAATCCGACCTGGACCAAGCAGCCGGAATTCGGCCAGCTCGACGCGCTGCAGATTCGCATCTCGCCGCTGCCGCTGCTGCTGCATCATGTATACATTCCATCGGTGCAGTTGTTCGGCCCGCAGCTCGATCTTGAGCGCGATGCGCAGGGCCAGGCCAACTGGCTGTTCAACCTGCCGCAGAGTTCCACGCCGTCCAGCTGGCGCGTCGATCTTGGCGCGATCGGTTTCGACAAGGGCCGCATCGCGCTGGATGACGCCAAGACCCGGCTCAATCTGCAGGTCATCGTTACCCCGCTGCAACAGGCCATTCCCTACGACCAGATCGTGGCGCAGGCGACCAACGATGCACGCGCCGACGTCGGCCACGACGTGGGCAAGACGGTCGATGCGGACAAGACCAAGCCCGATACCTCGGCCAATGCCAACCGCACCAGCTATCAGTTCGCGTGGACGGTGGATGGTCATTACCAGGGCACTTCGGTAACCGGCAACGGCAAGACCGGCGCGGTGCTGGCGCTGCAGCAGACCGACCAGCCGTTCCCGGTGCAGGCGCGCATGCACATCGGCGACAGCAAGATCGCCCTGGTCGGCACGCTCACCGATCCCGTGCACCTGGGCGCGCTGGATCTGCGCGTATGGTTTGCCGGCACCAGCATGGCCAAGCTGTATCCGATCATCGGCATCACCTTGCCGGAAACCCCCCCGTACGCGACGGAAGGCCACTTGGCTGCCGAACTGCATGCGCATGGCAGCCGCTTCAGCTACCGCGATTTCCGCGGCCGTGTCGGCGGCAGCGACCTGGGCGGCAACCTGGAAGTGGTCACCGGCGGCGCCCGGCCCAAGCTCACCGGCGACCTGCATTCGCAGCAGCTGCGCTTCGTCGATCTGGCGCCGCTGATCGGCGCCGACAGCAACGCGCAGAAAGCGCAACGCGGCGACACCACCAAGCAGCCTGCCGACAAGGCACTGCCGGTAGAACCTTTCCGCACCGACCGCCTGCGCGCGATCGATGCCGATGTCAGCTTCGAAGCCATGCATATCGAGCATCCCAGCTCGATCCCGGTCAACGCCCTGCAAACCCATCTGACCCTGGACAACGGCCTGCTGAAACTCGATCCGCTGCATATGAGCGTGGCCGGCGGCAGCATCGACAGCCGCCTGCGCATGGACAGCGGCGCGCAGCCGATGAACGTGGCGGTGGCGATGCGCGCGCGGCATCTACAGCTCAAGCAGCTGTTCCCCACCTTCCAGCCGATGAGCACCAGCTTCGGTGAAATCAACGGCGATGCCGATCTGAATGCGCGCGGCAATTCGGTCGCCACCCTGCTGGGCGGAGCCAACGGCGAAGTGAAGCTGCTGATGAACGACGGCGCGATCAGCAAGACCCTGCTCGAAACCGCCGGCTTGAACGTGGCCAATGTAGTGATCGGCAAAATGTTCGGCGACAAGACCGTGCAGATCAATTGCGCCGCTGCCGACCTGAGCGGCACCGATGGCCTGTTCACCAGCAAGCTGTTCGTATTCGACACCAGCGACGCCATCATCAATGTCGACGGCACCATCAACTTCGCCGACGAGAAGTTGAATCTGGACGTCACCCCGCACACCAAGGGCCTGCGCATCTTCTCGCTGCGCTCGCCGCTGTATGTCAAAGGCACGCTCAAGAATCCGGACGTGGGCGTGCATGCCGGACCGCTGCTGTTGCGCGGCGGCGGCGCCCTGGCGCTGGGCGTGATCGCGCCGCCGGCCGCGCTGCTGGCCCTGATCGTGCCCAGCCGCGAGTCGTCGCACGCCAATACCTGTCAGCAGGTACTGGGCGATCTGCGCAGCGGCAAGCTGCCGCCGACCAGCAGCAAGAAGTAAGGCCCGGCGCGTACACGCTGCGGAGGGCCGGCTAGAATGGCGGCCCTTCTCCGTGATTCGCGCCGCCATGCAGCCCGTCAACAAGGCCCGCCTGCAGATCCACTTCTGTGTGCTGCTGTGGGGCTTCACCGCCATCCTCGGCAAACTGATCACGCTGCCTGCGCTGTCCCTGGTGTGGTGGCGCATGCTGCTGGTGAGCGGCGCCTTGCTGCTGACGCCGCGCGTATGGCGCGGCCTGCTTGCGATGAGCATGCGCCTGCGGCTGGCCTATGCCGGCATCGGCGTGCTGGTAGCGCTGCACTGGCTTACGTTCTATGCGGCGATCAAGCTGGCCAATGCCTCGGTCGGCGCCACATGTATTGCCCTGGGTCCGGCATTCCTGGCCTTTATCGAGCCATGGGTGGCCAAACGCCGCTTCGATCCGCGCGAGGTCGCGATGGCGATCGCAGTGGTGCCGGGGGTGGCGATGGTCGCGGGTGGCGTACCCGGACAGATGCGGCTGGGCATCGCGGTGGGCGTGTTGTCGGCCATCTTTGTCGCGCTGTTCGGCTCGCTCAACAAGCGCATGGTCGAACATGGCGATCCGCTCACGGTGACCTGCATCGAGCTGGGCACCGGCACGCTGTTCCTGACCTTGCTGGCACCGCTGCTGCCGCACACCGGACCCGCATTTGCGTGGCCCAGCGCGCATGATGCGGTGCTGCTGCTCCTGCTCGCCTTCGGCTGCACCCTGTTGCCATTTACGCTGGCGCTGGTAGCGCTGCGCCATATCAGCGCCTTCGCCACGCAGATGATCACCAATCTGGAACCGGTTTACGCCATCGTGCTCGCCATGCTGTTGCTGGGCGAACAGCGCCAGCTGGATGTCTGGTTCTATGCCGGCGTGGCGGTGATCCTGGCGGCGGTATTCGCGCATCCGCTGCTGCATCGCGAAGACCCGGCGGTGATCCCGCCGGAGCTGCTGGGCGCCGCCGACAATCCGCATCAGGATTGATCAGCGCGCAGCCAGGCGCTGGCGCATGAAGTCGATGAAGGCGCGCACTTTCGCCGGCGGCTGCGGATCCGGATACACCGCATAAATGCCGCCCTCCGGCAGACGGTATTGCGCCAGCAATACCTGCAGGCGGCCGGCCTGGATATCCTCCTGCACCAAGTAATCGGGCAACACCGACACGCCCGCGCCGCTCAGCACCAGCGCACGGATGGCCGCGGCGTTGTTGGCTTGCATCGCCTGCGTCATGCGCACCGTGTGGCGGCTGCCACTGCCGCGCGTGAAGGTCCAGCGCAGCGGTGTCATCAAGGCCGACATCGCGATCCAGCGATGCGCGGCAAGCTCATCCGGACGCCGCGGCAGGCCGTGCTCGGCCAGGTAGGCCGGCGCGGCCATCGTCAGCTGGCGAAAGCTGCCCAGGCGCGCGGCGCGCAGACTGGAATCGCGCAGCCAGCCGATGCGGATGGCCAGGTCGAAACGCTCCGCGATCAGATCGCTGATCTGGTCGTTGATCACCAGGTCCACCTGCAACTGCGGATGCAGGCGATGGAAATCGGCCAGCGCCGGTGCGAGCACCGCCATGCCGTAGTCGGTGGAAGTGGTCAGCCGCAAGGTACCGGCCGGCGTATGGCGGCGATCGCCGATGCGTTCGATCGCCGCCTGCGCCTGCTCCAGCAACTGCAGGCAATCGGCATGAAACAGCGCACCGGCTTCCGTCAACGCCATGCGCCGCGTGCTGCGTACGATCAGGGTGACGCCCAGTTCGCGTTCCAGCTTCAGCAGGTGCTGGCTGACCATGGCCTTGGTCAGGCCCAATTGCTCGGCCGCCGCGGTAAACGAACCGGCACGTACCAGGGCTACGAAAATGGCCAGCCGATTGAGATTGACGTCGCGCTGCATGGTCGAATCATTGTCAACTCATCATTGACAGTCAATTACCGATTGGCGCGTTTATCCGATCAATCGCGGGGCGCATGCTGTGCCGGCCCAATTCCCTGCGATGGAGATAAACCATGAATCTGGTTCTGTTCGGCGCCACCGGCCATGTCGGCCACGCCATCCTGCAAGAAGCCCTCGACCGCGGCCATCAGGTGACGGCTGTAGTGCGCGATCCCAGCCGCTTGAGCACGCATCATGCGCGGCTGCAGGTGGTGACCGGCGATGCGGCCCAGCCCGCCACCTGGCTCGCCGCCGCACATGGCGCCGATGCGGTCATCGCCAGCCTTTCCGCCCGCCGCGATGGCCATAGCGACACCCTTCCCCACGCTGCCGCGACGCTGCTCGACCAACTGCCCGGTGCCGGCGTGAAGCGCCTGCTCTGGGTTGGCGGCGCCGGCAGCCTGGAAGTGGCGCCGGGCGTAAAGGTGATCGACGATGCGCATTTTCCGGAAGCATGGAAGCCGGAAGCCCAAGCGCAGGCACGCGCCCTTGACGTATTCCGCGCCAGCAAGGCCGACCTCGACTGGACCTACATCAGCCCGGCCGCCCTGCTCGAAGACGGCGCACGCACCGGCAGCTACCGGGTCGGCGGCGACCAGTTGCTGACCGACGCCAGCGGCAGCAGCCGCATCAGCGTGCCGGACTATGCCGTGGCCTTGCTCGATCGCCTGGATCGAAACGACGCATTGCGCCAGCGCATCACTGTGGCCTACTGAGGCAGCACTGCGTGCAAGGGAGTGAGAGAATGGCAACACACTTCTCGCTCCCTCGCCGCCCGCCATGAATTACCGCCACGCCTATCACGCCGGCAACTTTGCCGATGTACTCAAGCACAGCGTGCTGTTTGCGCTGATCCAGGCGCTGCAGGCCAAGGACACGCCGTTTGCACTGATCGACACCCACGCCGGCAGCGGCTGCTACGCGCTGGACAGCGAAGAAGCCGGCAAGACCGGCGAATACCGCGATGGCATCGTGCGCCTGCTGTTTCCGGATCTGCAGCGCGGGGACGGCCGCGCAAAGCAAACGCTGCCGGCGTTGCTGCGCCATTGGCTCGACGCCATCCTGGCGCTGCCCGGCAACGAGCATGGGCTGAAACTGTATCCGGGCTCGCCGCTGCAAGCGGCCCGCGCCATGCGCAGCGGCGACAGTGCACACCTGTGCGAATTGCATCCGGACGAGGCGCAGTTGCTGCGCGAATTGTTTCATGACGATCCGCGCGTGCACGTACACAACCGCAACGGTTACGAAGCATTGAAGGGGTTGCTGCCGCCCAAGGAAAAACGCGGACTGGTGCTGATCGATCCGCCCTACGAAGCCCAGGAAGCCGAATACAGGTTGATCGAAGCAACGCTGAAGGCAGCACTGCAACGCTGGCCCACCGGCATCTACGCGATCTGGTATCCGATCAAGCAGCGCAGCCAGGTGCAGCCGTTCCTGCGCTGGTTGCAGCACAGCAGCGCCCGGCGTGTCTTGCGCGCCGAACTGCTGGTGCATCCGGATGACTCGCCCTTGCGCTTGAACGGCTCGGGCATGGCCATCCTCAACGCGCCCTGGAATTTCGACCAGGTGCTGCGCGAACCGCTGCAGGCGATGGCCCGCCTGCTATCGCAACAGCGCGCGGCCGAGTGGAAGCTGGATTGGCTGGTGCAGGAACAGGGCGCTGCAGCAACGCCGCCCAAGGTATCGCCGCCCCGGCGCGCCCGCTAAGCTGATCGCTCCACGGCGACGATGCGTGGCCGGGTTCGAGGCGAGGGTATCGGCATGAACATGCACTGGAGTTTCCGCCCGTTGCGCTGGCTGCTGCCGGTCGCCGCACTGGCTTTGGCGGCCTGTGCGCCGGCGCCGATCTATCCGGTCACGGCAGCAACCGTCACGGTGACACCGGCGCAGGCGGCACATGCGCCGGAGCAATACGCCAAGGGCGCGGTGATCTGGGGCGGCAGCGTGATCGAGGTGCGCAATTTCCCCGACCACACGGAAATCGAAGTGCTCGCCTATCCGCTGGATTCCTCGCAACGGCCGCAGCCGAATGCGCAGGGGCTGGGCCGCTTCATCGCGATCTATGCCGGTTATCTGGAAGCATTTAATTATCCGAACGGCAGTCTGGTGACGATCAGCGGCCAGCTCGACGGCAGCCGCAGCAGTGCGGTGGATCAGGCCGCCTACGTGTATCCGCTGGTGAATGTGGCGCAGTTCCACCGCTGGACCGCCGCAGAGTTGCGTGCCGGTCATCCGGATATCCATTTCGGCGTCGGTGTCGGCGTCGGCATTCGTTAGCAGGGAGCGCTGCATGTCCGGCCATGGCAATTCGCTGCGCGCCATCTTCCTGGCGCTGGGCGCCAACTTTGCGATCTTCCTCAGCAAGCTGGTCGCCGCTGTCATCACCGGTTCCGGCGCCATGCTGGCCGAAGCGGTGCATTCGCTGGCCGATTGCGGCAACCAATTGTTGTTGCTGCTTGGCATGCGGCAGGCGAACAAGCCACCTTCGGATGAGTACCCGCTGGGCTGGGGCCGCGCGCTGTATTTCTGGTCCTTCGTGGTGGCGTTGCTGCTGTTTGCCGTCGGCGGCCTGTTCTCGGTCTACGAAGGCGTGCACAAGCTTGCCCATCCCGAGCCGCTGAAATGGCCGTGGCTGGCGCTGGGTGTGCTGCTGTTCGGCGTGGTGGCCGAAAGCATTTCAATGCGCGGCTGCCTGCATGAAGTGAACCTGGCACGTGGCGAGCAGAGCCTGTGGCGCTGGTTTCGCGAAACGCGTTCGAGCGAACTGCTGGTGATCTTCGGCGAAGACCTCGCCGCCCTGCTCGGCCTGTGCGTGGCCGCGCTGGCCGTGGGCGCCACCATGCTTACCGGCAACTTGCTGTTCGATGCGCTGGGCACCATCGTTATCGGCGTGCTGCTGATTAGCGTGGCCATCGCACTGGCGATCGAGGTGAAAGCCCTGCTGATCGGCCAGGGTGTGGAGCCGCGCCGCCGGGCCGAATTGCTGGCCTTCCTGCACGAGCGCCCCGAAGTGGCCCAGGTCTACAACCTGATCACCTTGCAGATGGGCCCGGACGTGATGGTGGCCGTGAAGGCGAAGATGGCACCCACTCCGGACAGCCTCAGCCTGGTCCAGGCCATCAACACCGTGGAGGCGGCGATGAAGGCCCGGTTCACCGACATCCGCTGGAGCTTCTTCGAGCCGGATATCGCTGATTAGGCGGCCTCGCAATTCCGCACCGCAGCATTTTGTTGGTCTTAAATGTGCGTACCGGCCCGTCACACGCCCTTTAAGAGCCGAATTAGCGCTGCCAGCGTGAATCGCTGACCCGGCCCCTCATTCATGTTGCAGTGCAAACAATACGCTATAGTACGGACATGTCTACGACCTCTGCCCGCGTTCTCGGCTCCCTGTCCCGGCACGCCCAGCCGCCGCCCCCTGCGAACGAGCGCTTTGCCCGCTCGCCGGTCCTCACCCAGCCCAAGGGCGAGGCGATGCATACCGCGGATGGCCGCGAGCTGGTGTTGCGCAATATCGAACCGGGCGACGTGGCCGCCGTGCAGCGCTGCTTCAAGCGCCTGCCGGCGCAGGATGTGCGGCGGCGCTTCATGCACGCCATGTCCGAACTGCCCGCGCCGATGGCGCAGCGCCTGTGCCGTATCGATCCCGAGCTGGAAGCCGCCTACGTGCTGATGGACGAGACGGTAACCCCGGCCGAGCTGCGCGGCGTAGGCCGCATCTTCATCGATGTGGCGGCCAACAGCGCTGAATTCTCGGTGCTGGTGGAACGCGAATGGAGCCGCATCGGCCTCGGTGCACTGCTGATGCAGCGGCTGGTCGACGAATGCCGCCGCCGCGGGTTGGGCGAGCTGTGGGGCTATGTGCTGATGGAAAACCGCCCGATGCTCGAACTGTGCAAGGAGCTTGGCTTCGTCGCCACGATGCTGCCGGGCGAAGCAGGTACCGCGCAGATCCGACTGGCGCTGTAGGAACGCGCCGACAGGGCCGATCCGGCCGACGCGCTACACTTGTGCGTTCGACCGGTGCGGCATGAGGGCTGCGCCTCCCTATGCAGCGTTCCCATGCCCACTTCGATCAGTCACCCGCCCCTTCCCACCACCCCCAAGCAGCGCCGCTACTGGACCCCGCCACATGGTTCAGCGCGCGCCCTGCTGGTTGCCCAAGCCGCGCAGTCGCATAGCGGCCTGCTGGTAGTGGTAACCCGGGACACCCAGCGCGCCCATGCCCTGGAAGACGAATTGCGGATCTTTGCCGGATCGCTGCCGGTGCTGCATTTCCCCGATTGGGAAACCCTCCCCTACGACGTCTTCAGTCCGCATCCGGATATCGTTTCGCAGCGCATCGCCACGCTGTACCAGTTGCCCGCCGTCAAGCGCGGCGTACTGGTGGTGTCGGCCGCCACGCTGATGCAGCGCATTGCGCCGCGCACGCACATCACCGGCTCCGGCTTGATGCTGCGCAAGGGACAGAAACTGGACCTGGCCGTCGAACAGCGCCGGCTGGAAGCGGCCGGCTACCGGCATGTGCCGCAAGTGGGCGAGCCGGGCGATTTCGCCGTACGCGGCGCTTTGATCGACATTTTCCCGATGGGTGCGCGCGAACCGTACCGTATCGAGTTGTTCGACGACGAGGTGGAATCGATCCGCAGCTTCGATCCGGAAACGCAACGCTCGCAGCAGCAGGTGGAAAAAGTGGAGCTGCTGCCGGCGCGCGAATTCCCGGTCACCGACGAGGCGGCCAAGGTGTTCCGCAATCGCCTGCGCGAACGCTTTCCGATCGATGTGCGCCGCTGTCCGCTGTACCAGGACATGAAGGAAGGCGTCACGCCGGGTGGCATCGAATACTACCTGCCGCTGTTCTTCGAACAGACGGCGACGCTGTTCGACTATCTGGCCGACGATGCCCTGTTCGTGCTGGGCGAAGGCGCCAGCGAAGCGGCCGACCAATTCTGGACGCAGACGGCCGAGCGCTACGACCAGCGCGCGCACGACATCGAGCGGCCGGTGCTGCCGCCAGCGGAGCTGTATCTATCGCCGGAACAGCTGCGCGAGCAATGGAACAAGCGGTTGCGGGTGGAAGTGGTCCCCAGCGGCCATGAGCATGCCGTGGCCGCCGGCACGCAACCTGCGCCGGAACTGCCGCTCAATCGCAAGGGCGAGGAACCGGGCACGTCGCTGCGCCATTTCATCGAAAATTATCCGGGTCGCGTACTTATCGCCGCCGATTCCGCCGGCCGCCGCGAAGCCTTGCTCGAGCAACTGGCAACCGCCGGACTGAAGCCGCAGAACGTCGACGGCTGGCAGGGCTTCCTGGCCGACACGCGAGCACTGACGATCACCATCGCGCCGCTCGAACAGGGTTTCGCGCTGACCAAGCCGGCGATCACCGTGCTGACCGAGCGCGAGCTGTTCGGCGAGCGTGTGCGTACCGAGCGTCGTCGCCGACGCGGCGCAGCGCGCGATCCGGACACCATCATCCGCGATCTCACCGAGCTGTCGGTGGGTTCGCCGATCGTGCACGTGGATCATGGTGTGGGCCGCTATCAAGGCCTGGTATCGATGGAGCTCGGCGGCATGGCCGGCGAGTTCCTCACCATCGAATACGCCAAGGGCGACAAGCTGTATGTGCCGGTGGCGCAATTGGGGCTGGTCAGCCGCTACTCCGGCACCGCGCCGGAACTGGCGCCGCTGCATTCGCTGGGCGGCGACGCCTGGGAGCGCGCGCGCAAGAGGGCCGCCGAGAAAGTACGCGACGTGGCCGCCGAACTGCTGGCCATCTATGCGCAGCGTGAAGCCCGCGGCGGCGAATCGCTGCCGATCGACCGCCAGCTGGTGGAAGAATTCGGCAGCAGCTTCCCGTTCGAGGAAACACCCGATCAGCAGCTGGCCATCGACGCCGTGCTCGGCGACCTGGCCGCGCCGCGCGCGATGGATCGCGTGATTTGCGGCGACGTCGGCTTCGGCAAAACCGAAGTCGCGCTGCGTGCGGCCTTTGCCGCGGCCACCGCCGGCAAGCAGGTCGCCGTACTGGTGCCGACCACCCTGCTCGCCCAGCAGCATTACCGCAATTTTGCCGACCGCTTCGCCGACTGGCCGGTGCGCGTGGATGTGCTGTCGCGCTTCCGCTCCACCAAGGAAGTGAACGAAGCGCTCAAGCGATTGGCCGATGGCCAGATCGACGTGATTGTCGGCACGCACAAGCTGCTGCAGCCGGATATCAAGTTCAAGCAGCTGGGCCTGGTCATCGTCGACGAAGAACAGCGCTTCGGCGTGCGCCAGAAAGAGCAGCTAAAAAAGCTGCGCGCCGAAGTGGACTTGCTGACCATGACCGCCACGCCGATCCCGCGCACGCTGAACATGGCGATGAGCGGCCTGCGCGACCTGTCGCTGATCACTACGCCGCCGGCGCACCGCATGGCCGTGCGCACCTTTATCTCCGCCTGGGAGCCGGCGCTGATCCGCGAAGCCTTCCAGCGCGAGCTGCAGCGCGGCGGCCAGGTGTATTTCCTGCACAACGAAGTGGAAAGCATCGAGCGCACCGCGCGCGAAGTGCAGGAACTGGTTCCCGATGCGCGCATCGGTATCGCGCACGGCCAGATGCCGGAGCGTGAGCTGGAACAGGTGATGGCGGACTTCCACCGCCAACGCTACAACGTGCTGGTATGCACCACCATTATCGAGACCGGCATCGATATCCCCACCGCCAACACCATCATCATCGACCGCGCCGACCGCTTCGGCCTGGCGCAGCTGCATCAGCTGCGCGGCCGCGTCGGCCGTTCGCACCATCGCGCCTATGCCTACCTGATCGTGCCTGATCGCAAAGCCATTACGGCCGATGCAGAGAAGCGCCTGGAAGCGCTGGCTTCGCTGGAAGAACTTGGCGCGGGCTTTACGCTTGCCACGCACGACCTGGAAATTCGCGGCGCGGGCGAGCTGCTCGGCGACGAGCAATCCGGCCAGATCCAGGAAATCGGCTTCGGCCTGTATACCGAACTGCTGGAACGCGCGGTGCGCGCGCTGAAGTCCGGCAAGGTGCCGGATTTCGACCTCAGCAGCGAACACGAAACCGAAGTGGAACTGCACCTGCCGGCGCTGATCCCCGACGATTATCTGCCCGACGTGCATACGCGCCTGACCCTGTACAAGCGCATCGCCAGTGCGCGCGACGAGGAATCGCTGCGCGAACTGCAAGTGGAAATGATCGACCGCTTCGGACTGCTGCCGGATCCGGTCAAGCAGCTGTTCGCCATCGCCAGTCTGAAACTGATGGCTACGCCGCTGGGCATCCGCAAACTCGATTTCGGCGCCAATGGCGGCCGCGTCACCTTCCGCGACAAGCCCGAGATCGATCCGATGGCCATCATCCGGCTTATTCAGAACTATCCGCGCGTCTATAAACTGGATGGGCAGGACAAGCTGAAAGTAAATCTTGAATTGCCTGGTGCCAGCGAGCGTATTCGCACGGCGGAAGAGATTCTGACCAAGCTGGGCGCACGCAAAGCCGCGTAGATTGGATAGGTTGGGCTACCCCCGGATCAAGTCCGAGGTAACCCAACCTACCTTGCCGTTAGGCGGCGGAACTGCCGCGTACCAGGTATTGCAGGCTGAACATCCCTTGCGGATCCAGCCATACTTGCTGCACCGCCAAGCCAGCCACGGCTGCCAGCGCAGCGAAGTCATCCAGCGAATACTTGCAGCTGTATTCCACCAGCATCGCTTCTTCTTCGCGGAACAGCACCTGCAGCCGCCCCACGCGCACGCGCTGTTCGCGATTGCTGAGAATATGCGTTTCGATACGCCCGGCCATGGCGTTGTAGTGCGCACGATGGCGGAACGCACCAAGCTCGAAATTGCATCCAAGCTCGCGATTCAAGCGGGTCAGCATGTTCAGCGTAAAGGCTGAGGTGATGCCGGCAGCGTCGTTATACGCAGCCTCCAGGATCGACCTGTCCTTCTTCAGATCCACGCCCACCAGAATGCCGCCGTTATCGCCCATTTCGCTGCGCATCTTGCGCAGCAGCTGCGCCGCTTCGCGCTCATCGAAATTGCCAATGGTAGAGCCCGGGAAATACACCACGGTACGGCGTGGCGCACGCGGCGGGACCGGCAGGCGCAGCGGTCGCGTGAAATCGACCGGCAGCGGCTGGATCGGCAATGTGGGGAGATATTCTTCCATGCGCTGCATGCTTTGCCGCAACGCATCGGTCGACAGTTCGATCGGCACCCACGCCACCGGTGCGCTGAGGTGCCCCAGCAACAATCGCGTCTTGATCGCATGGCCGCTGCCGTATTCCACCAGCCGCACATCCGGTCCCAGCACCTCGCCGATCTCGCTCGCATGCGCATCGAGCAGAGCGATTTCCGCGCGCGTCAAATAATACTCAGGCTGTTCGCAGATCTGTTCGAACAGCGCCGAGCCATGATCATCGTAGAACAGCCAGGACGGCAGCCGCTTGGGCTGCGAACGCAATCCGCGCTGGACTACCTGCAGCAGCTGATTGTCGGGCGGGCGCTGCTCGTCACGTACGGCATAGGCTTGAACATTCATCGGTCCTGTCCCAATCGGATGCCCGCAAACTGCCAGCGGGCATGGGGCGGAAAGAAATTGCGATAACTGGCACGAATATGGTCTTGTGGCGTGGCACACGAGCCACCGCGCAATACCCACTGCCCATTCATGAACTTGCCGTTGTATTCGCCAAGCGCACCGGGCAAAGGCTTGAAGCCGGGATAGCTCACATAAGGCGAAGCGGTCCATTCCCACACGTCGCCATACATCTGCTGCAGACCCTCGCCGCCCGTTGCGGCACGGGGATGGAACTGCTGACTTTCCTGGAAGTTGCCGATCGCACGCAGCGATGCCGCCGCATCTTCCCATTCCGCTTCAGTGGGCAGGCGCGCACCGGCCCAACGGGCGAAGGCGTCGGCCTCGAAATAACTGATGTGGCATACCGGCGCCTGCGGATCGAGTTCGCGCAGGCCCGACAGCGTGAATTCGGTGGCCAGATCTTCCTGCCAGTACAACGGTCGCTGCCACTGCTCGTGCTGCACCGTCGCCCAGCCATCCGACAGCCACAAGCCAGGGTCGCGATAACCACCGTCGCGCACAAAGGCCAGATATTCGCTGTTGGTGATCAGCCGGTTGGCCAAGGCATGTGGCGACAGCCAAGTGCGGTGACGTGGCGTCTCGTTGTCATAGGCAAAGTGCTCGCGCCCGCGATGCCCGATCTCCACCGCGCCTTCGCGGCCTGGCAGAAATCGCATCGGCACGGACGGGCTGGCCGCTACCGCGGCTACCGCCTCCCGATAGACCGGATGCAAAGGCTGACTCCAGAACGCGTGCTTCAGATCGGTCAGCAACAGCTCCTGATGTTGCTGCTCGTGTTGCAAACCGAGTTCGATCCGCGCCGCCAGTTCATCATCGATGCCCCGCTCGATCAGCTCGCCGACTGCCTCGTCCACGCGCGCGCGGTAATCGCGCACTTCTTCCAGCGAGGGACGCGAAAGCAGGCCGCGCTGCGGCCGCGCGTGCATCGGACCCACCGACTGATAGTAAGAATTGAACTGGTAATGCCACTCTGGATTCGGCGGCCGATAGGCCGGATCGTGACCCAGCACAAACAACTCGAAGAACCAGGTGGGATGTGCCATATGCCATTTGCCGGGACTGGCATCGGGCATGGACTGCACCATCAGATCTTCGGCGCTGAGGCCCGCGCACAGCGCAAGCGTCTGGCGGCGAATACGCATAAAGCGCGCAAGGCGGTCTTCCCTGCGCACGGCAAATGTCGACGCGGTCATGACACTGGCACTAGCCGGATGGAGATGGTGCGATACATCTTGTGGAGCATGAACCAGCGGACGATCATAGTCTTCACCATGCCGCAAGCATCGTTCATATTATGTGATCCGAGCATGGCGGGAATATGGCTGCTGCGGTACCCGTATCGCCGCAGCGCATCAACGCAGCCAAGAGGTGACCTTTATGAGACCAGTCATTTCGGCAGTGCTGTTTTTTGCCTTTGCAGCAAATGCGGGACTGGCGTGGGCGCAATCATCCACGCCACCCCGGACGCCCTTGCCCAACAACGACTGCCTGCGCGTCAGCCAGATCAACGAATGGCATATCGTCGACCCCAGGACCGTGATCGTGCAGGCCGGTCCTTACCAGCGCTACCTGGTGAAGCTGCAGGCCGATTGCCAGAAGCTGGGCATCGGCAACCCGGGCCTGATGTTCATCGGCAGCTCGGGGGACAGGGCCATCCAACCGGACCGCATCTGCGGCGCGGTGGGCGAAAAAGTACGTGCCCGTTATCAACCCGCGTGTGCCATCCAGTCCTTGAGCCTGATCGACCAGGCCACGTTCAACGACCTGCGGACCAAGGCGAAGTACCACAGCATTACCTCGCAACAGCCCAGCAAGACACCATGAACTAATTGGACAAAAAAAGAGCCCGGCGCAAGCCGGGCTCTTTCATCATCTACGCCTTGATCAGTATGCCGGACCGATGTAGCGGGTCTGGTAAGGATCGGACGTGATCACCGTGGTGACCACCGGCGGCGGCGCGGCCTGGTAGACCACCGTGCCCGGCGCATAAACCACGGCCGGCGGCGGTGCGTAATAAACCGGCGGACCCGCTACGGCACCGGCGACGAGGCCTGCCACTGCACCACCCACGATCGCGCCAGCGATCCAGCGGCCACCGCTCCAGTAACCACCGCGATAGCAGCAACCGCCACCGCGGTAATAACCACCGTGATAACCATAACCGCCGTGCCAACCCGGACCGCCGCCCCAGCCGTGGGCGGATGCGCCTACCGGCAAAGCCGCGGCCGCGGCGAGAGCCAGGCCGATTGCAACGAACTTGCCGACATTACGTTTGGACATGACACACCTCCGTCAAGATGGGAATTATGGTCGTCCTCGCGCGCTTAATCTGTACTGAAGGGTTTACTTCTTTACGCGGGCGTTGTCCCACGGATTTAACCCGCCCTCAGCCGCCCCCGCCGCCCCCTTCAAACGCAGCAGCCAGCAGTCATGAATATTGGCGCGGCGGGCGAAATCGAACGGGATGCTGGCAGCGCCCCAATTCTCGATCGTGAGCCGCTCTTCCAGGGCTTCCCGGTCGAGCGTGAAGCGGCGGAAGTTGTTGGAAAACAAGATCACGCCATCGCTATTGAGATGATCGGCGCAAGCCAGCAGCAGTTTGGCGTGGTCGCGCTGCACGTCGAAATCGTCGGCACGTTTGGAATTGGAGAAGGTCGGCGGATCGACGTAGATCAGCCCGTACCGCTCGCGCGCGTGCCGCAGGAAGTCGAATGCATCGGACTGCACCAGCCGGTGGTGTGCGCCGGTGAACCCATTCAGCGCAAGATTCCGCGATGCCCATTCAAGATAGGTGCCGGAAAGATCGACCGTGGTGGTATCGCGCGCGCCGCCGGCTGCCGCGTAGACACTGGCGGTGGCGGTATAGGCAAACAGGTTCAGGAAGCGCCGCCCGTTCGCCAGCTCGCGCAACTTCGCACGAACCAGGCGGTGGTCGAGGAATAGGCCGGTATCCAGATAATCGTAGAGATTCACCAGGAACTGCAGGCCGCCCTCTTCCACTTCGATAAATTCGCCGCGCTGATCGAACTGCCCGTATTTCGAGCCGCCCTTGCCGCGTTCGCGCGTTTTCACGGCAATGCGCGTGCGCGGCACCTCGAAGGTTTCGCCGGCCACGCGTGCGATCTCGCGCATGCGGGTGCGCGCCACATCTTCGGGGATATCCGCGGGGGCGCGGTATTCCTGGATATGCAGATGGGTGGCGCCGGCCGTATCGGTGTAGACATCGATGGCCGCCGCGTATTCGGGCAGATCCTGATCGTATGCCCGCCAGGCATGAATGCCTTCGCGCTCCAGGCGCTTGCGCAAATGCCGGACATTCTTGTCCAGCCGGTTTTTCAGCATCTGCGCGCCGGCGGACAGCGGCGGCTTTTCGCGCGGCGTCTCGTCGCGCGCGCGCAGCTCGAAAATCAGCAGCACGGTTTCGAGGGCGCCGTTGTAGAGCGTGTATTTCTTTTCCGGGCGCAAGGTGGTGGCACGCCCAAGCTCCGCATCGCCAGCGAGGATGGCGGCGCGCCAGCCGGTAAAGCGGTCGCGCAAGAGTTCGCCCAAGGTTCGATAGAACTTGGGCAAGGTCTCGCGATCGCCGAGGCGTTCACCATAGGGTGGATTGGTAATCACCAGGCCGTTGGCGAAGCCCGGTGGCGGCGTCACGTGCAAGGCATCGTGCCGATCGAGGGTAAAGAAGCCGGCCACGCCGGCTTCCTGCGCGTTGCGCTTGGCGGTCTGCACCATGCGTGGATCGGCATCGGAGCCGAAGAAGCAGCTGCGCAGCGCCGGCAGACCGGCATCGGCGCGCTGGCGCGCCTCGTCCAGCAGCTGGCGCCAGAGCGCAATATCGTGCTGCTGCCAGCCCAGAAATCCGTAATAGGTGCGACGCAAGCCAGGTGCCACGTCGGCCACCATCAGCGCGCCTTCGATCAGCAGCGTGCCGGAACCGCACATCGGATCGAGCAGGCCGCCGCCTTCGGCATACACCGCCGGCCAGCCTGCGCGCAGCAGCATGGCGGCGGCGAGATTTTCCTTCAGTGGTGCGTCGCCTTGTTGTTCGCGCCAGCCACGACGGTGCAGCGGCGCGCCCGCCAAGTCGATCGAGACGGTAGCGCGATCGCGCCGCAGGCGCAGATTGATGCGTACATCCGGCTCCTCCGTATCCACGCCGGGGCGTTCCTGCCCGCGCTGGCGGAACTGGTCGACCACCGCGTCTTTTACGCGCTGGGCCAGGAACTGGCTGTGCGCCATTTTGCTCTGTGCGGTATTGGCATCCACCGCAAGGGTGGCGTGCTGCGCCAGATGCTGCGACCAGTCGATCGCCTGCACACCTGCGTACAAGGCATCGTCGGAAGCGGCTTCGAACTCGGCGATCGGCAACAGAATGCGGCTGGCCAGGCGCGACCACAGGCAGGCGCGATAGGCGGTTTCGAGCGTGCCCGAAAAACGCACACCGGCGAGCGCCTCGTGCACATCGCTGCCGCCCAGCGCGATCAGTTCATCGCGCAGCAAATATTCGAGGCCCTTGGGGCAGGTTGCAAAAAAGTTGTTCAAGCGCGCTTGGCCAGTTGTTCCAGGAAAAAGCCGAACTGCCGGCCGAGTTCGTCGACATGCCCGCTCAGGCGGTGATCGTCGTCCAGCACCAGCAGCGGCAGGTAACGGCGGCGGGCGAATTCATAGATCTCATCCAGCGGGCAGACCTCGTCCTGCCACCCGTGGATCAGCAAGGTGGGCACGTCCTCGCGCAGATCGAAGGCGAAATCGCTATCCGGGATCAGCGATGGCGTGGCCAGCAGGAACAGGCCGGCCACCGGCTGCTCGAGCGACGCCAGGCCCGAGACGAATGCACCCATGCTCGAGCCGACCAATACCGGCGGCGTGGAACTTGCGGCAATCCGCTCATGCAGCCGGGCGATCCGCGGCGCCACCGAGCCGGCATGGCCCAGGGCATCGTCCTGGCGATAGTCCGGGCGCTCGGTGCTCCAACCCATCGCCTCGGCGACCTGAGCCAACATGCTGACCTTGGTCGCATCCGGACCGGTATCCGAACCGTGGGAGAGTATGACGTGTCCGGGCATGAGGGCCTCCTTGAGCGCACAACAGGACGCGCATGATAGCCCTGTTGCCGTGTGAGAAGTCTCCAGAATGAGGGGGATGCGAGCGCAAGATCTGTCTGTCGCTCCCCGCGCTATCCATCCCTCTTCCCGCTTATGCAAGACTGCCCGCATGCCTGCGCTGACCATCCACGACCAACCGCTGCCTTACGTCGCCAAGCTGCCGGAGCGCCCGGCCAGTGCGGTCACCCTGGTGGTCATCCATTGCACCGAATTGCCGGATCTGGCCACCGCCCGCGAATACGGCGAGAAGGTGCTGTATGAAAGCGGCGCCGGTAATAGCGGCCACTACTACATCGACCGGGACGGCGCGGTATACCGGTATGTGCCCGGCACCCGGGTCGCCAACCACGTGCGCGGCTACAACCCGCCGTCGATCGGTATCGAGCTGGTCAATCGGGGGCGCTACCCCGACTGGTTCGACTCGCGCCGGCAGACCATGACCGAACCCTACACAGCCGCGCAGATCGCCGCCTTGCGCGCACTGCTGGCGCAGTTGCGCGTGGAATTCCCCAACCTGCACGAGATTGCCGGCCACGAGGACCTGGATACCGCCCGCGTGCCGGCCAGCGACGATCCGGGCAAGCAAGTGCCGCGCAAGCTCGATCCCGGACCGCAGTTTCCCTGGGCCGAAGTGCTCCGGGACAGCGGCCTGCAACGGACAGGCGCCGCCGCCCCGCTATAATCGACGGTCTTATGCCCGGAGAATTGGCCGCAATGCGGGATACGCACGTCAAAGAATTGGTCGAGCTGCTGCAGCTTGAACGGCTGGAAGACAATCTCTTCCGCGGCCAGAGCCGCGATATCGGCACGCGCTTCGTATTCGGCGGACAGGTACTCGGGCAGGCACTGGCCGCGGCCCAGCAGACGGTGGATCCCTCGCGCGAAGCCCATTCGCTGCACGCCTATTTCCTGCGCGCTGGCGATATCGACGCACCGATTGTCTACAGCGTCGAGCGCGCCCGCGACGGTGGCTCGTTTTCTTCCCGCCGGGTAGTGGCGATCCAGCACGGCCAGCCGATCCTGAATGGGGCGATTTCGTTCCAGGTTCCGGAAAAAGGCGTGGAGCACCAATCCTCCATGCCAGAAGTGCCGGCACCGGAAGACGTGGAGCCGATGCATCACGTACCTGCGGAAGAACTGGCGCGCCTGCCGGTGAAACTGCAGCGCTGGCTAGGCAATGACGGGCCGTTCGAGTTCCGCCAGGTCTGGCCGCGCGACGAAATGCATCCGGCCAAGCGGCCGCCGATCCAGCACATCTGGTTCCGCCTTACCGCCCCGGTCAGCGACTCGGCGGTATTGCACCGCGCCCTGCTGGCGTATGCCTCGGATTTCCACCTGATCGGCACCGCCACCCTGCCGCACGGCATTTCCTATCTCACCCACAATATCCAGATGGCCAGCCTGGACCACGCGCTGTGGTTCCATCGCCCCTTCCGGGTGGACGAGTGGCTGCTGTACTCCTTCGACAGCCCCACCGCCCAGGGCGCCCGCGGCCTGGCGCGTGGACAGATCTTCAGCCGCGAGGGCCAGTTGGTGGCCTCTACCGCGCAGGAAGGCCTGATCCGGCTGCGCAGCGAAGGCTGAGCCCCACGGCATGCGACCGCCGGTGCTTCCGGTTTGCGCGAAGTGCCTGCGGTGCAGCCTGCTAAACTGGCCGCATGCGCCAGATCTACAGCTCGCCCCGCCAGGAAAACATCGACCGTGTTGCGGCCTACATGGCCGAAAACGGTGTCGAGACCACGATCACCAATCGTTCCAACTGGAACCGTCCGACCTATCAGCGCTTCAGCTACTCGCAGCGCCGCGATAATCGCGACAGCTGGCCGCAGGTGTGGGTGAACCGCGCCGACGATTACACCAAGGCGCGCGAATTGCTGCGCCAGCTCGGCATCGAGCCGGTCGTCCGCTACAGCGAGGAACTGGCTGCCGAGCGCAATCCCGTGCAGGCCATGTACACGCGGCGCGAGCACACGGTGGCGCGAGTCCGGCGAATCGCCCTGCTGGCGATCCTGGGCGTGTTCATGGTGCTGGCACTGCACTACCTGCACGTGCTCTGAAATCGCTTGCCACGGCAGCCGGCGGCGGTCATAGAATCGCCCCATGCGCTCCGATCACGTCCGCCTGTTCCAGACCTTGCCGCACGCCTGCGGGTATTTCGCCGGGCGCACGGCACAGAATCTGGTGATCGACCCAGCCGCTCCGCAACTGGATCGGCTGTATGGCGCCGCCCTCGATCATGGCTTTCGCCGCGCCGGCGGCCATCTGTATTTCCCGCATTGCCCCAACTGTCATGCCTGCACGCCGTGCCGCATCGACGTGGCGAATTTCAAACCGGACCGCGCACAGCGCCGGTGCCTGAAGCGCAATGCCGACCTGAAAGTCAGCGAGCGCATGGCCGGCTACAACAGCGAACGCCATGCGCTGTACTCGCGCTATCTGCGCACGCGCCACCCCGGCGGCGGCATGGACGAAGCCGAGGCCAGCGATTTCCGCCGTTTCCTGACCGCGCCGTGGAGTCCCACGGTGTTCCTGGAATTGCACTTGGGCGAACGCCTGCTTGCGGTGGCCGTGACCGATATCTGCGCCAGCGGCATTTCAGCCGTCTACACGTTTTACGACCCGGACGAGCAGGAACGCAGCCTGGGTACTTTTGCGATCCTGCAGCAGGTGGCGCTGGCCCGCCGCCGGGGCATACCGTGGGTGTATCTGGGCTTCTGGATCGAAAACCATTCCAAGATGGACTACAAGCGCCGCTTCCGCCCGCTGCAGATACGCACCGCGGACGGCTGGGTCGACATGCCGCAGACATAGCGGCAGCCGACCGCGCAGGCCGGCATCAGGCCTCCTGCGCCAGCGTTCCCTTCGGATACGGGAACAGCTTGATCAGCGGCACCGAGATGCCGTCGTCGCCCACCACGCGGCAATGCGTGCGATCCAGTTCACGCGGATCGTCCACGCCACAGCTGTGCGCAATGATGCCCACTTCATGCATCACGTTCTGCGCGTAGTGCGCAACGCGCTCGCTCTTGTCGGTCACCACCAGGCCACGCTGCAGGCGCGCATTCTGGGTAGTGATGCCGGTGGGACAGGTGTTGCGATTGCACTGCAGCGATTGGATGCAGCCCAGCGCCAGCATGAAGCCGCGCGCCGAATTGACGAAATCCGCGCCCATCGACAAGGCCCAGGCCACGTCATAGGCGGTAATGCATTTGCCTGAGCAGATCACCTTGATGCGATCGCGCACGCCCTGCTCGATCAAGGTGTTGACCAGCGCCGGCAAGGCTTCGTGCAAGGGCAGGCCCACACCTTCCATCAAGGTCTGCGGTGCGGCGCCGGTGCCGCCTTCGGAACCGTCCACGATGATGAAATCCGGCGCGCTCTCGATGCCGCGCTGCCTGATCTCGGCGCAGAGTTCCTCGATCCATTCCATGCCGCCGAACACTGCCTTGAAGCCGGTCGGCTTGCCGGTGAGGCGGCGGATGTGCACAACCGAATCCAGCAACTGCTGCACATTGCCGATGTCGAGATGGCGGTTCGGGCTTTGCGAATCCTGGCCCACCGGAATGCCGCGGATGGCCGCGATTTCCGGCGTGACCTTGGCCGCCGGCAGCAGGCCGCCCATGCCGGGCTTGGCCCCCTGCCCGAGCTTGATGCTGATCATCTTCACCTGCTTGTGCGCACTGATCGCCAGCAGTTTCTCGTCGTCCAGCTTGCCGTCCGGCGTACGCACGCCGTACTTGGCGGTGCCGATCTCGAACACGATGTCGCAGCCGCCTTCCAGGTGATACGGCGCCAGGCCGCCCTCGCCGGTATCCATCCAGATGCCGGCCTTGGCCGCGCCGAACGAAAGCGCGCGCACTGCCGGCGCCGACAAGGCACCGAAGCTCATCGCCGAAATATTGAAGAACGATGCGTGGTCATACGGCTCGCGCGCGAACGGCCCGATGCGCACCGGCTTCGGTTCCACGTGGTGATCGCCCAACGCAGGGAATGCCGCATTGACGAAGAACGGCACGCCTTCGCCGCGCAGGTCGCGGGTGGAGCCGAAAGAGTTGGTGTTCTCCGAATTCTTCGCCGCGCGATAGACCCACATGCGCTGCGCGCGATTGAACGGCAATTCTTCGCGGTCGCTGGAATACAGGTACTGGCGGAAGAATTCGCCCAGATGCAGGAACCAGTAGCGGAAGTGACCGATGACCGGGTAATTGCGCAAAACAGAATTGTGCGTCTGATTGCGATCCAGCACCCACACCACCAGCACCACCAGGATGACGATCGCCAGCAGCAGCACAAACAACAGTGCGAAGGTTTCCACCAGCACCACCAGCCAATGCGAAAAACCTGCCGATTCCATCCTTATTCTCCACTGTAGGTTTGCACTTGCCCGAAAGCCTCGACCCCCGGACTGCGATAGCAACACCGCTCGATTTTACAGTTCCGTGCGAATCAGTCTGGCCGCGCGAATCGCCTTGGCCTTGGCCGCTTCGACATCTATATCGCGCGCCAGGGTTACGGCCATGCGACGGCGCCCTTTCACTTCCGGCTTGCCGAAAATGCGCAATTGCGTATCCGGCTCGGCCAGCGCCTGCTCAATGCCGAAGTAGCGCGGCACACTGCCCTCGCCTTCCACCAGCACGGCGCAGGATGCAGAAGGACCCAGTTGGCGGATCAGCGGAATCGGCAGCCCGAGGATCGCCCGCGCATGCAGGGCGAATTCGGAAAGCTCCTGCGAAATGAGCGTTACCAGTCCGGTGTCGTGCGGACGCGGGCTGACCTCGGAAAAGATCACCGTATCGCCCTGCACGAAAAACTCCACCCCGAATACGCCCCAGCCACCCAGGCCGGCAGTGATCGCCTCAGCCTGCCGCTGCGCTTCGGTCAGCGCCGCGGCGCTCATCGGCTGCGGCTGCCACGACTCGCGATAATCGCCGTCTTCCTGCCGATGCCCGATCGGCTCGCAAAAGCTGGTGCCATCCTTGTGCCGCACGGTCAGCAAGGTGATTTCATAGTCGAACGGCACAAAGCCCTCGACGATCACCCGGCCTTTGCCGGCCCGTCCGCCGGACTGGGCATAGTCCCAGGCCGCCTGCAGCTCGGAGGCCTCGCGCACCACGCTTTGGCCCTTGCCCGACGAACTCATCACCGGCTTGATCACGAACGGGTAGCCGATGGCGGCAACCGCCTCGCGGTATTGCGCCTCGTCATCGCAAAAGCGATAGGGCGAGGTCGGCAGGCCCAGTTCTTCGGCGGCCAGCCGGCGGATACCCTCGCGATTCATGGTGAGCCAGGCGGCCCGCGCGGTCGGCACCACCTTGAGCCCTTCTTTCTCCAGCTCCACCAGGGTGGGGGTATGGATGGCCTCGATTTCCGGCACGACCAGGTCGGGCTGTTCCTGTTCGATCAGGTGGCGCAATGCGGCCCCGTCGAGCATGTCGATCACGTGGCTGCGGTGCGCCACCTGCATGGCCGGGGCCTGCGCATAGCGGTCCACGGCCACGACCTCCACCGCGTACCGCTGCAGCTCGATGGCTACCTCCTTGCCCAGTTCGCCCGAACCCAATAACAGGATCTTCATGGCATGCTTGGAACAGGGGGTGCCAAATGGCTTCATTACGTTCTCCAGTAAAGCGAACATTCTACCGCTTGGGCGTTGTCGCACCGCAGATTGACGGCCGTCTAAAGCAGGTATCCACTTACTTCCGTCTCCGTCCCCCATCGGTGAGACTTATGCGCAGCTGGATCGCCCCGCTTTTGCTGGTGCCGACGTTGTGCCTTGCCTCCGGCCAGGCGTCGCCGGATACAACCGTGCCTTCATCCACCACTACCTGGATGACGGTCATGCTCAACGGCCGCAAGATCGGCCAGGAGGAAATCCAGCGCCAGCGCGCAGGGGACGTGGTGATCACCACGCAGACCCTGCTGATGGACGTCAAACGCAACGGCAGGACGGTGCCTTACACCAACACCAGCCGCAGCGTGGAAACGGTCGACGGCAAGCCGCTCAGTTTCGGCATGACCACCACCATGTCGGCCAACGAGACGGATATCGCCGGCACCATGCAGCCGGATGGACAGCTGCAGCTGGTCACTTCGGTGGGCGGCGACACGCGCCAGATCGTCACCGGCTGGCCGGCTGGCGCCCTGCTGGTGGAAGGACAGCGCATGGCCATGCTGGCCGCCAGCCAGCATCCGGGGCAACGCTACAACTTGCTCGCCTACAACCAGGCCAGCCAGCAAGCGATGAAATTGGACGTGGACGTGATCGGTACCGAGCAGGTGAACCTGCTCGGCCATGTGGAGACCTTGAACCATCAGCGCGAAACACTGCGCGGCCCGCGCGGCACGCAAGTAGTCGACCTCTGGCTGGACGCCCAGGGCAATCTGCGCAAAGGTTCGCTGTCGATGCTGGGACGGCCGCTGGATCTGGTCGCCTGCAATCAGGCCTGTGCAGCTGCGCCGAGCGAAAGCCTGGACATGATGGACTCGGCCCTGATCGACTCGCCGCGTCTGCTGACGCCCGACATGCTCAGCGATTTTCTCAGCTATCGCGTACATGTCAGCAATAAAAGCGTTATCCATCCCTTTATCAATACCGACGAGCAGACCGTCGCCGACCTGGGCGATGGCAATTGGCAGGTCAACGTATTTCGCAGCACCCTCGACGACCGCGACCCGCCGACCCCCGCCGATACCGCCCCCAACGCCTGGCTGCAGTCGGACCTGCCGGCCATACGCGAACTGGCCACTACCGCGGCCGGCAATGCGAACAGCCCGCAGCACGTGATGGGCAACTTGAACTCCTTCGTCAACCGCTACCTTTCGCAGCAAGGCGTGGATATCGGCTACGCCTCGGCACTGGAAGTGGCGCGCGACCGCAAAGGCGATTGTGTGGAATCGGCCGTCTTGCTCGCCGCCATGGCGCGTGCCAAAGGCATCCCGGCACGCGTGGTGATCGGGATGATCTACACCAATCGCTACGGCAGCAAATCCAGGGTATTCGTACCGCATGCCTGGGTCATCGCCTGGCTCAAGGATCGTTGGCACAGCTTCGATCCTGCCGCCACTCGCTTCGACACCGGCCATATCGCGCTGGACAGCAGTGACGGCAATCCCTGGCATCTGTTCAATGCCACCAACGAGCTGGGCACCATCCAGATCGATTCGGTACACACGTTCGAAGAGCTGTACAACCGCTCCTATAGCGGCGGCATGGTCGACGGCAGCCGCCGGTAAGCCGTCCCCGTACTGCTCAAGACCTGTAGAACAGGCCGCCGCGGAGCACTCTGTGCCGCGGCTGCCTACCCTTTGGACCGGGCACTTGAATTAGATATCACTTTGATATCTAATTTCGCCAACCTGGAGGGTAACGCCATGAACGAACGTGCTGGGTTTTCGGTAGCCGGGATTCCTTTCATTTTTGTCTGCCTGTTGCTGGCCCTGCTGGGCCTGGCCTGCGAGGGGGGTGCAGCGCTCAGCGGGTATTCCGCGCTGGGCGTACTGGGCGTGATCATCCACCTGCTTACGCTCTGGTCGCTCAAGGGCTTTTTCCAGGTCGCGCCCAATGAGGCGCAAGTGCAGCAGCTGTTCGGCAAATATGCCGGCACGGTGCGTCAGGAGGGCCTGCGCTGGACCAATCCGTTCTACAGCCGCCGCCCCGTTTCGCTGCGCGTGCGCAACTTCGAAAGCGGCAAGCTGAAGGTCAACGACAGCGACGGCAATCCGATCGAGATCGCCGCCGTAGTGGTATGGCAGGTGATGGATACCGCCGAAGCCGTGTTCTGCGTCGACAACTACGAGAATTTCGTGCACATCCAGAGCGAGTCTGCGCTGCGCCAGATGGCGCAAAGCTATCCCTACGACGGGCATGAAGACGGCAAGCCTTCCCTGCGCAGCCATGGCGAGGAGATCAACAATCATCTGCGCGATGAAATCCAGGCACGCCTGGGCAAGGCCGGCGTTCAAGTGACCGAAGCGCGCATCAGCCACCTGGCTTATGCGCAGGAAATCGCCCAGGCCATGTTGCAGCGTCAACAGGCCAGTGCCATCGTTGCCGCGCGCGAACGCATCGTGCAGGGTGCAGTCGGCATGGTGGCGATGGCGCTGGAAAAGCTGCGCGCCGAAGGCGTGGTGGAACTGGATGAGGAGCGCAAGGCGGCGATGGTAAGCAACTTGCTGGTCGTATTGTGCGGTGAACGCGGCACGCAACCGGTGCTCAACACGGGCACGTTGTACAACTAAACGCAGCATGGCCGCAGAAAAAAAAGCCTACCCACTGCGCATCAGCGCCGTCGTACTGGAAGCGATGCAACGCTGGTCCGACGACGAGCTGCGCAGTGTCAATGCGCAAATCGAATACGTGCTGCGCGAGGCGCTGCATAAAAACGGGCGCCTGAAATCAGGCAAGGCGAAGCCGCTGACGGACGATCAGGACGATTGACGTTCGTCTGCGCGCTTCAGCGAATAGCCCAGCGCCAGCCAGCCAAGCATGAAAGACACGCCGCCGAACGGCGTGACGATACCCAGCCAGCGCGGTGCGCCCAACGCCAGCCCGTACAAGCTGCCACTGAACAACACGATGCCGATGGCCAGCGCCCACACCGCCACACGCGCTGCCTTGCCACGACTCCATGCCACCGCAACTGCAAGCGCCAGCGCATGCCAGAAGTGGTATTCCACCGCGGTATGCCACAGCTCGCGGTGCGCCCCGTCGAGCACATCGCGCAAGCCATGCGCGCCGAAAGCACCCAGCAGTACGGCGCTGGCGCCGGCCACGCCGGCCAGCAGACCACTGCGAACGGAGACATCTTGTCGCATAGAGAACGTTTCCCAAGGCAAAAGAACGACAGCCGGCACACGTGGCGTATGCTGCGCAGACCCACCACAGGATTTTTGCATGAAGCGTCCGCGTTTGGCCCGCCTGGCCGTCCTGTCGATCATGCTTGCGGCAGGCCTGTCGCTGGCGGCATGCCAGCACGAGTCCCCACAGCCCTGGCAGCTGACGGACATCGCCGGACATATGCCGGATCTCGCACTGAGCCTTACCGACGATCAGGGCAAGGCCGTTACCGCCGCCGATTACCGGGGCAAGATCGCCCTGCTCTATTTCGGTTATACGCACTGTCCTGACGTATGCCCGCTGACCCTCGCGCAGTTGCACGTCGTGATGCAGAAACTCGGCACAGCAGCCGACCACGTGCGCATTCTGTTCGTCAGCGTCGATCCCACCCGCGACACGCCGGCCATCCTGCATGCCTATGTGGCGGCCTTCGATCCGCGTGCAGTCGGACTTACCGGCGCGGCCGCCGAGATTGAAGCGCTGACGAAACGCTACCGCGCCGCGTTCTCCCGCGAGCCCGGCAAGGCGGACGGCAGCTACGAGGTGAGCCATAGCTCCGGCATCTATATTTTCGATGCGAACGGCAAGGCCAGATTGCTGGCCACGCCCACCGATCCGCAGGACAAGATGGTGCACGATCTGCAATTACTGTTGAACACGGGAAGCGGGACATGAGCATGCGTTGCCTGCTGATCCTGTTGATCGTCGGCATGCTGCCGATCGCGAATCTGCATGCAACCCAGTCCAGTCAGGTGACCGCCAGCCACGCCTGGATCCGGCTGCTGCCGGCCAATCTTCCCGCCAGCGGTTACGTGAATCTGCACAATGCCGGCGCCTCGGCAGCCACGCTCGTATCTGCACACAGCGCCGTCTACGCATCGGTGATGCTGCATCAAAGCAGCATGGACGCACATGGCATGAACAACATGACGGCGGTCGCGCAGATGAGCATTCCCGCCCATGGCTCCGCTTCGCTCGCACCTGCCGGCTATCACCTCATGCTCGGGCAGCCCAGCCATCCGCTCAAGCCCGGCGACACGGTCGACATCACGCTCGACTTTGCGGATGGAAGCCAGCTGCCGGTGTCGTTCCTGCTGCGCCCAGCCAACGCCGCCGATCCCGAATAATCTGCTGATGCGCGTCTTCGCCGTCTCCGATCTGCATCTGGACTACGCGCCTAACCGCGCCTGGGTCGAACAGTTGTCGCGGCAGGACTACCGCAGCGACATCCTGATTCTCGGCGGCGATATCTCCGATCGCATTGCGCTGCTCGGCGAGGGGCTCGAAGCGCTGGCACGCCGTTTCTCCCACGTGCTGTTCGTGCCGGGCAATCACGACCTGTGGGTGCACCGGGAAGGCATGCGGGATTCATTCGAGAAGTTCGACGCGGTGTGCCGCATTGCCACGGAACGCGGTGTAAGCATGACGCCGTATCGGCATGGCGGCACGGCCATCGTGCCCATGCTGAGCTGGTACGACTATTCCTTCGGTGCGCCTGATGACTATCTCAAAGGCGCCTGGGCGGATTACCGCGCCTGCCGCTGGCCGGATGGCTACGACGAGGACGCCGTCACGCGCTGGTTTATCGCACGCAATCCGTCCTCTGCTGCAGCCAACCTGGAAGGCGCGAGCGAGGTCATCACGTTCTCGCACTTTCTGCCGCGCATCGACCTGATGCCCGAAGGGATTCCCGAGAAGCATCGCCGGCTTTATCCGATTCTGGGCACCTACAAGCTGGATGCGCAGATCAGGCAGCTGGGCAGCGGCCTGCATATCTACGGGCATAGCCATGTCAATCGGCGAATTGCGATCGACGGCATCACCTACATCAACAATGCTTTTGGCTATCCCTCGGAAGCGCATTTCGCGGCACGCGAGCTGCTGCTCGTGCACAGTTCCGACTAATCAGGCCGCATTGGCGCCGTGAGGAGGCGACGCTTCCCCGGCCGCTCCCTGGACGGAAACCGCCCTGGCGCGCGATTGCCGCCGAATGCGCCCGCTGCGCGACAGCCGCAGCCACTGGCGCATCGCCAGCAAGCCGCCGATGGTCTCGATGGTCGCCGCCGGCACCCAGATGATGATGCCGCCGATCAGCTGGCCGGTGAATACATTGAAATTGAAGGCGCGGCCGCAGATCTCGAAGATCGGATACAGATCGGCCTTGGAAAACGTGATGATCGCGCCCGCCAGAATCTGCGGCGTCATGGTGATGCCTGGCGAAAGCACGCGCAGGCCGGGAATCATCCTGCCCGGTGGACGCGGGCGATGGTCCAGCACCAGCCACCAGTAGACGAAGCCACTGAGGATCATCGACCAGTTCATGAAGCGGTACACGCGCCAGTCGAGCATCGCCATCGTCTGCATCGACGGAATCAGCCAGATCAGGATGAAGGCGACGAACAAGACCGTGGCCACCGCCGGATTGAGCAGCACCGCGCTGATCACGCGCCACGGCCAGCTGCGCAGCGCCGGGCGCAGCGCATGCACGCGCCAGCGCAGCGGCAGGCCCGCACGCAATACGGAGCCCGGATACGAGGCCATGATGGTCAGCGGCGCCAGATGATGCAGCAGCAATTGCTGGATGCGATGCATGAAAAACTCATGCTCGGCATAGAAATCGAAATAGGTGTGCAGGCACAGGTAGACGATCGCCATGCCGGTCCAGAACGCCACCCGCCGTGCCGCACTGACCTTTTGCCGGCGGCATCCGCGCCAGTACAGCAGGCACGTCACCAGGAAACTCGCTAGCAACACCCACGAGAATTCCCAGGGAACGATCCATTTCAGCAATCCGGCGAACATCGGCCCGAGCTACCCCCTACCGCAGACGGCTTTGAGCTTAGTCCAGGCCACGCGGTACTTCATGGCGCGCACTTGCGGCATATCGCCACCATCACGAGCGCTGCCGCCGGTTCCGGCGCGTGCGCCGCCAGCCGTAGAGCAGCCCCAGGATGGTGATCAGCACCGGCAGCACCACGATATTGAGCACCTTCAGCCGCATGCCCAGCGCATCGATCTCCGCATTGAGCTGGTGCTGCAGATCGCGCAGCTCCTTGCTGATCGCCAACTGGCGCTGCAGGAACTGTTCGATCTCGCGCTTCTGCTCCGCGCTGGTCGAGGTATCGCGCTCGCCCTTGGCCGGCTGCAGTTCGCTGAGCCGCTGCTTGGTATCGGCCAGTTCGTTCTTCAGCTCCTGCTCCTTTTGCAGGAACTTGCGGTCGGCCGCATGCCGCAAGGCTTCCACCCGCGTGAACGGACGCTGCGAACTGGAACGTCCGCGGATGGACAGCAGCGCCGACGACCCGCTGAGATTGTCGACCAGGTTGTTGATGAAGTCGCCGTTGTTGGCGAATGCATTGAGCAGCGGCTGACCGAGGAAGTTCTGCGTTTCCACCCACAGGCGGTCGGTAAGCAGATCGGTATCGGCCACCAGAATCACTTCCGCATTTGCTGGCGATTGCGCTACGTGGCCGGCCCGCCTGGCCAATTCCGGAAAGGCGCTGACAAACGGGCCGCGCAAGCGGGCCGCAATCACGTAGTTCTGATTCTGCGGCTGATAGCCCTGCATCAGACTGGAAGGATTGCTGATCGCATCGATCGCGCGCTGAGTGGGCACGATCTCGGCATCTGCACTGCTTTGTAGCAACGGAATCAGGCGCGTCGTCGCATTCGGCAGCAGATCGAAATGACCGGCGGTAGACACGTTGACGCGCTGCAGGCTCGCGGTCAGCACGTCATCGCGATTGAGCTCCTGCGTGCCCAGGCCGAGCATGGCCGGATGCGCCAGATTCACGCCCGCCAGCTCGATCGGCAAGGCGCGGGCGCGATCCAGCACGACCTGGTCGGGGCTGTAGGCCACGCCCCAGTCGGCAAACAGGCGCGGCAGGTTGGAGCTGTGATTATTGGTGCCGGCCAGCGAATCCTGCGCCAGCGGCGCCGGATCGGATTCGGCGAACGGATCGACGAATACCGCCAGATGGCCGCCGCTGAGCACATATTGGTCCAGCGCGTACTGCGCATCGGTCGACAGATTCTTCGGATGGATCAGCAGCAGCACCTGGATGCTCTTGTCGATCTGCCTGAGCTTGCCCGCATCCAGCACTTGCACGTCGAACAGCTGCTGCAGCTGTTGCATTACCGCCCATGCCGGCGCGCCGTGCAGCGTATCGCCCATCACCGGCAGATCGGTCATCACGCCGATGCGCGGCTTATGCGGTTCGCTGAGCTGATACAGCAGCTTGGCGATGTCGTATTCGAGGAAGGGCTCACGCTGCGGATCGAAAAAGGGCATCGACAGGCTGCGGTCGTCGAGCTTCGGGCCGCTGTCCTCGGCAGCATCCGCACCGGCATCCGGACCCGCATCGCTGGAAGCCGGCCGGGTGGCGCCGACCAGGCCGAAGAAAATCCGCTCACCGTTGCTGCCACCGTTCATCGCGGTGAGGCCGTTGCCCTCGGCGCTGGCTTCTTCATCCGAATAAGGCACCGGATCGACAATCTGCAAATGGATGCGCCCGTGCGAGCGGGCCACCATTTCCTGCAGCATTTCAGCCACGCGCTGCTCGTAGCTGCGCAGGGTCGGCAGATCCTTGGTGGCGTGCTGCGAGAAATACAACGTCAGCCACAGCGGCCGATGCACGTTGTCGATGATCTGCCGCGTACCTGGCGACAGCGTATAGAGCCCGTCGGCGGTGAGATCGAAACGCTCCGGCTCCAGCCAGCGGCTGGTGACCAGGGTGAGGCTGCAATACGCAACGATCAGCGCCGCCAGGGCGCTCAGCAGGATGGTGCGTCGACGCAAGACAAAGCGCGCCATCGTTCAATGACTCCGCTTCAGGTCGAGCACCAGCACGCCGGCGGTGAGCCAGGCTGCAATGGTGAGCACGAAGTAGAGAATGTCGCGCACATCCAGCACGCCGCGCGCGATGGCTTCGTAGTGGCGCAGCATGGACAGATGCGCCACGCCGTTGACCAGCTTGCGCGGAAGCGCGCCCTGGAAGAAATCCAGCACTTCGGACTGCCCGACCAGGATCAGCAGCACGCAAACCACCGCGGTAAGAATGAAGGCCACCACCTGGCTGCTGGTCAGCGTGGAAAGACAGGCACCGATGGCCAGGAACGCACCTGCCATCAGCCAGCTGCCGATATAGCCGGCAACGATGATGCCGTTGTCCGGCGAGCCGAGGTAGTTGACGGTCAGCCAGATCGGGAAAGTCAGCAGCAAGGCGAGCCCGACAAACAGCCATGCGGCGAAAAATTTGCCGAGCATCGCCTGCCACAAATTCATCGGCAGGGTGAGCAGCAGTTCCAGCGTGCCGGACTTGGCCTCTTCGGCCCACATGCGCATGGATACCGCCGGCACCAGGATCAGATACAGCCACGGATGCATCACGAAAAACGGCTGCAGGTCGGCGACGCCGCGGTCGTAAAAATCGCCGCCGTAGAAAGTGAGAATGCCGGCCAGCACCAGGAAGATCACCAGGAATACATACGCCACCGGCGTCACAAAGTAGCTGCGCAATTCGCGGCGCATCACGGCGATGGTCGGACTCAAGGCGGCGCCTCCGTTTCGGCGCCGAGCGTGATCTGGCGGAACACTTCGTCCAGGCGTCCGCGCTCAAGCTGGATCTCGGACACCTCCAGGCCCTGCTGGCGCAACAGGGATTCCACCGGTTCGAGAATGTGCTCGCCCGGCTTGGGAAATACCGTTACGCGCCCGTCCAGCGGATCCACTTCGATGCCCGCCACCTGCGGTAAACGCCCGAGCATTTCCTGCGACAGGCTGCTGCCCGCCGCGCTGAACGACACCGCGCCGTGATAACGCGAGCGTGCTTCGAGCTCGGCCGGTGTGGCGTCGGCGCGCAGCCGGCCGCCCGCGATGATCACCACGCGATTGCACAAGGCATGCACTTCTTCCAGCAGATGAGTGGAAATCAGGATGGTGCGCTCGCGCGCCATCGCATCGATCAGCTGGCGCACAGTGTGCTTCTGATTGGGATCGAGGCCGTCGGTGGGCTCATCGAGCATCAGCACCGGCGGATCGTGCACGATCGCCTGCGCCAGGCCCACGCGCCGGCGCAGGCCCTTGGACAAGGTGTCGACGCTGACATTCAAGGCATCCTCAAGCTGCAGCCGGCCCACCACTTCGTCGAAGCGGCGGCGGCCCACGTCGGAGCGCAGGCCGCGCATGCGCATGATGAAGATCAGGAATTCGCGCACGGTCATTTCGCCGTAGCTCGGCGCACCCTCCGGCAGATAGCCGAGCGCGCGCTTGGCCTTCAGCGGTTCCTTGCGTACGTCGTATCCGCATACGCGGGCAGTGCCTGCGGTCGGCGCAAGAAAACCGGCAATCATGCGGATCGCACTGGTCTTGCCGGCCCCGTTGGGCCCGAGCAGGCCAAGCACCTGACCCGGTTCGGCATAGATGCTCAGCGCATCCACCGCGGTCAAATGGCCGTAGCGCTTGGTGAGCTTGTCGGTTTCGATCATGTCGGCTTGCGAATGAGACTGCCCTGCAATGTACCCCAAGCACGACGCAAAGTTCGCCGACCGCGGCGATGCCCTGCGCAGAAACAAAAAAAGCCCTCCACGAGGGAGGGCTTTTGATGACAATGCTTGGCTTGCGCTTACTTGCCGGCCGGTGCTGCGGCGGTGCTTGCCGGAGCGGGCGCGGTGCCGGCCGGAGCCGGGGCCGTGCCGCTGGAAGCCGGCTGGCCGTTGGCATTGAGGATGCCCGGCTGCTTGATGCCCGCCTGCTGTTCCGGCGTCTGCTGCGGCAGCGCGGCGCCGTCGGCGGAGTCGGAGATCGGCAGGTACACGGCGTACTGCGCATAGGTGGTGATCGCGCCGCTGGCATCCTTCACGTCCGGCTGGGTGAGGATGTCGTACAGGCGGTTGGTCACTTCGTCGTACTTGTAGCCGTGGGTCTGGGCGTAGGCCTTCAGCATGTCGCGTGTCTGCGGCACGCCGGCAGCGGTGCCGTTCCACGGTGCTTCCAGCGCGGGGCCACCATAGGCAAGCATGCCGCGCACGTTGTTGTCGATGATCAAGTTGCCGTAGCGATCTTTGCTGCCCGGCTGGTTGGCATCCGCATTGGCCGGTGCAGCGGTGGTGCTGCTGGAGGCGGGTGCGGCGGTCTGGTCGGCCAGCGACGGCGGCGTCGGTGCGGCCAACTGGTAGCTCTGGCCACCCACGTTCAGGCTGGCGGAGTCGATCGGCTCGGCCACGTCGAAGGTGTAGGTCTCGTCACCGTAGTTGGTGGTGAAGATCACGCGCGGACCGGTGGTGTGCACGCCCAGCTTCTTGGCGGCATCTTCGATCTGCTTGACGGCAGCGTCGGTGGCTTCGTTCAAGCCGTCCAGGCCGTCCTTGCGCTTCATCGAGGTGGAAACGAACAGCACCGGCGTCTGCTTGGTCTGCACGATGTACGGGTCGAGCGCGCTGTAGTCGATATTCGGCACTGCCGCCAGCACGTTCTGCAGGTTGTTCAGGCTGTACTGGATGAAGGCATCCGGCTGGCCGTGAATGTACATATTGGAATAACGGGCCACCAGGCTGAAGCCGTAGGTCACGTCATACGACCAGGTGATCTTGGTCAGCTTGCCGGTGTTGCCCTGGCGCAGCAGGTCGAGGGTGAAGTGCTTGTCGCTGCCCTTCCAGGCGTTGTCCACATTCCACACGATCTGCGCGCTGTTGACGCTGGGGTCGATCTTGTCAAATTCCGGCTGGGAGCTGGCGATGGTCAGCTTGCCGTCGCCCACTTTCTCGTCCTCGCTGGACCAGCCGATCTCGGAGCCCGGGCCGTAGGCACTGCCGGAGAGGGTGAACTTGGTCCGCGAATCGTAGGCGCGCAACACGCTGTAATCGGGGAAAGTACGGAAATTGTTTACTACGTCGTAGACCTGGCGCAGGTCTTTGCTGACTACCAACGACCGTTCAACGTGGCCGCTGCCGGGCATGATCACACCCACCACGACGCCGACAACGACGACGATCAGCAGGGCGACGATGAATTCCAGAACACGCATCATTCCAGGTTTCTCCGAGACGAATCTCTTGCAGTGAAAAGCGCAGGCCGGGGCGGGACCGCCACGGATGGCTTTCCCTCGTGGGAAACCGCATCAGGACGGGGGTTCGGCTGGCGCCTAAGCTGCCGATGGTACTTGCTCACGCGCAGGAACGCTACGGGCCAAATAGGCCCGCAGCCGCGCTGCTACGCAGCATTCCCTGTCATGAATATGCGACCTGCGGATGCTAGACGATGCCCAGTTCCAGGGCCTTGAGCACCGCACGGGTACGGTCGCGCACGCCGAGCTTGGAAAGGATGTTGGAAACGTGATTCTTCACGGTGCCTTCGGCCACCTTAAGCGAATTGGCAATTTCCTTATTGCTGTAGCCGCCGGAGAGCAGGCGCAGGATTTCCGTCTCGCGCTCGGTCAGCGGGTCGGGCTGCTCCAGGCTGGTGAACTGGTTATGGATCCGCCCCACCCCCGCCAGCAGGCGCTGGGTGACCATCGGCGCCACCAGCGAGCCGCCATTCGCCACGGTACGCACGGCCTCCACCAGTTGCTCCAGGGATACGTCCTTGAGCAGGTAGCCGCGGGCGCCGGCCTTCAGGCCCTGCAGCACCAGCTGATCGTCGTCGAAGGTGGTGAGGATGATGGTGGGCGGCAGTTCGTTACGGGCCGAAAGTGTCTGCAGCACTTCCAGGCCGCTCATGTTGGGCATGCGCAGGTCCAGCAGCACCACATCCGGCTTGATCCGCGGAATGTCCTGCACCGCCTGCACCCCATCGGCGCATTCGGCGACGACGCGGATGTCCTCGGCCAGATCAAGCAGGGAACGCACTCCTTGGCGAACCAGATTCTGGTCGTCGACGAGACAAACGGAAATCATCGTGGATCCTCGCAGCTTTGACGGCCCCTCACGGGCCACGTGCATACAACGAACAAAGACGATTGAGCGGGCAGCGACACATTGTTACAGGGCATCACGTAAGGCTCAACGCAGGGGGTTCGAAACGTGACGGCGTATGCGCCAATACCGACGGCTCGCCCAATGGAAGACGGACGTGCAGGGCAAAACCCTGCCCCGTCCCGCTTTCCATGGACACGTCGCCACCATACTCGTTAAGGCGTTCGCGCATGCCGGACAGACCGTTACCCGGCAGGATCGAGGCCGTGCCGCGGCCATCGTCGCGCGCACACAGGCTCAGCAAGCTCTCATCTTCATACGCGAAGGTCAGCCACAAATTGCGCGCGCCGGCGTGCTTGGCGGTATTGGTGATGATCTCCTGCACGCAGCGCAGCAATACCTGCGCCCGGCGCGGATCCTCCACGCTGAAGCGCGGCGGCGTGCTCAGGTGCACCTGCAGGCTGGGCACGCCGTCGATCAGGCTTTGCAGCGCCTGGGTAAGATCGATCGCATCGTCCTGGCGCAGCTCGCTGACCGCCTCGCGTACGTCCGCCAGCAACAGGCGTGCGGTGTTCTGCGCCTTGCGCACGTGCTCGGAAGCCGCCTCGTTGCTCAGGTGGCTGGCCACTTCCAGGTTGAGGCTCAATGCCGTGAGGTGATGGCCGATCAGGTCGTGCAGCTCGCGTGCAATGCGCATGCGCTCGGCGATCCGCGTGGATTCGGCCAGCAGCGCGCGCGTGGCGCGCAATTCGGAGTTGAGCCGGCGCTGCGCCTCGCGTTCCTCCGCCTGCTGGCTGGCGACCATCGAGGCGACGAAGCCGAGCATGGAGTACGCCGTATAGATGCTGGCCTGCAGCGACCCGAGCAGAATGCTGTATTTGAATTCGGCAAAACTGGAAAACAGCGCCGCCAGACACATGGTCTGAAAGACCACCCAGGCCACGCCCACCCAGAACGGCACCAGCCAGGGCAGCACCACCGACACCACTACCATCAGGATCGCCGACAGGCCGCTGTGGCTGTACCAGCCCACCACCAGCGCCGCCACCGTCATGACCAGCAGGCCCACCAGGCGCGCGCCGACATGCGTACGCGAGCCGAGGTCGTTGGTGACCAGCAGGTAGAGCACGCCGAACGCCAGGTAGAACAGCGTGCACAGCAGCAGCGCGAAGTTAGGCCGGTGCAGCAAATCCAGCCGTTCGGTCGCCCAGCTGGTGAACAGCGGGGTGCCATCGCACAGATAGGCAATCAGCCCGGTGAGCCGCAATACGCGGATGTGGTTGAAATTGGTCATCGCCATGTCGCGCATCATAGGCCCCCGCCGGAGAGGGTGTATGCGCGGGAAGTCATGCGCGGCGGGACATGGGCCCGGCGCCGCCGCGGCACGCCGCAGCGCCTTGCGGCGGCAGATCCGACGGAGCGCTCGCCCGCACCCATCCCCCGGTTTACAAAGGTTTTACATGCCGCAGCACGGGATGTGTCGCCGTAAGGCCCATGCCATAATGCGCGCTGAGCTGGGCCGTCAGTCGGTCTTACTAGCAACCACTCACTGCGGAGCAACGAATGGCCCTTGCCATCCGCGACGTGCGCGAGCACGACCTGGATGCCGTACTGGCGCTCAACAACACCGCCGGACGCTCCATTCTCGTTCTGGACGATGCGCAGTTGCGCTACTTCTACGAGCACGCCGATTACTTCCGGGTGGCCGAGATCGACGGTCAGCTCGCCGGCTTCCTGATCGCCCTGCGCGACGGGCGCGACTACGTCAGCCCCAACTATCAGTGGTTCGGCGAACACTACCCGTCGTTCGTCTATATCGACCGCATCGTGATCGCCAACGCGTTCCGCCGCCACGGCCTGGGCCGCATCTTCTATTGCGACGTGAACAGCTTCGCCGAAGTGCGCGTGCCGCTGCTGACCTGCGAGGTGTTCCTGGAGCCGCCGGATGACGTGGTGGTGCTGTTCCATGGCACCTACGGCTTCCAGGAAGTCGGCCAGCAACGCATGGGCGAGCGCGGTCCGCAGGTGAGCCTGCTGGCCAAGGACCTGCCCAGCTTTGCCTACGTGCGCGATACCTATCTCGAACATGCCGGCCTGCCCGATCTGCCCTGGCTGGCCGGCCGCCCCCTTTCACTCAATAACGACTCCAAGCCGCGCCGCCTCGCCGGAGAGCGGCGCTCATGAATGCAAAGATGGAAGCCAACGACGCTTGTGACCTGCGCTTCGGCCAGGTCGGTATTGCCTGTGTACGTGTAAAACGCCCCGACGCCGCTGCCTTGTGCGAAGAACTGGAACGCCGCGTGCGCGCCGCACCGCAGCTGTTCTCGCGCGCCGCGGTGGTGCTCGACCTCAGCCACCTGCTGAACCTGCCCGATGACGGCACTGTCGACGCGCTGCTCGAAGCCGTGCGCAGCGCCGGCATGCTGCCGGTAGGCCTGGCCTATGGCACCAGTGCCACCGAGGCGCTGGCGCAGCGCATGGGCCTGCCTCTGATCGCCAAGTTCCGCGCCGCGTATGAACCGGCCGACGGCGGCAGCATCGCGCCGCCGGCACCGGGTCCGACGCCCGCACCCGTCCCTGCCGCACCGGTGGTACGCGAACCGGTACTGGCGGCGCCGGCTCCCGGCAGCAGCCCGGGGGCGCAACATCATGAAGGGGCCGTGCGCTCGGGCCAGCAGGTCTATGCGCGCGACCGCGACCTGGTCGTCACCGGCGCCATCGCCAACGGCGCCGAAGTGATCGCCGACGGCAGCATCCATGTCTACGGCAGCCTCAAGGGCCGCGCCATGGCCGGCGCCCAGGGCGACGCGAAAGCACGCATCTTCGTGTCGGATTTCCGGGCCGAACTGGTGGCCATCGCCGGCCATTACCGGGTGTTCGAGCAGATACCCAAAGACCTGGAGGGCCAGTCTGTGCAATGCTGGCTCGACGGCGAAAAATTGCTGATCGCGCCGCTGAAATAGCTGGCGCCATACCTAATAAAACGACCGACCATTAAAAGAACACCAGCGGAGACGAACCCTTGAGTGCAGAGATTATCGTTGTGACGTCCGGTAAGGGCGGCGTCGGCAAAACCACGACCAGCGCGTCGCTGGCCACCGGCCTGGCCATGCAGGGCAAGAAGGTGGCGGTGATCGACTTCGACGTGGGCCTGCGCAACCTCGATCTGATCATGGGCTGCGAGCGCCGCGTGGTGTACGACTTCGTCAACGTCGTGCACGGCGAAGCCGCCATCAAGCAGGCCCTGATCAAGGACAAGCGCCACGACAACCTCTATGTGCTCGCCGCCAGCCAGACGCGCGACAAGGACGCGCTGACCCAGGAAGGCGTGGAGAAGGTGCTCGACGAGCTGTCCAACGACGGTTTCGACTACGTCATCTGCGACTCGCCCGCCGGCATCGAAAAGGGCGCGCACCTGGCGATGTATTTCGCCGACCATGCGGTGGTGGTGGTGAATCCGGAAGTGTCCTCGGTGCGCGATTCCGACCGCATCCTGGGCCTGCTCGCCAGCAAGACGCGCCGCGCCGAGCGCGGCGACGGCGCCATCACCCAGCACCTGCTGCTTACCCGCTACAACCCGGCCCGCGTCGAGCAGGGCGAAATGCTCAGCGTGAAGGATGTGGAGGAAATCCTCGGCATCAGCGTGGTCGGCGTGATTCCGGAATCGGAAAACGTGCTCGCCGCCTCCAACGCCGGCGTGCCGGTGATCCTGGACGACAACTCCAACGCCGGGCAGGCCTATCGCGACACCGTGGCCCGCATCCTCGGCGAAACCCGCCCGATGCGCTTCCTTGACGCACCCAAGAAGGGCTTCTTCCAGCGCGTATTCGGAGGTTGACCGCGATGGGTATCCTCGATTTCCTGAAGCGTAAGCCCGAACCCACGGCGGTGGTCGCGAAGGAGCGCTTGCGCATCATCGTCGCGCAGGAACGTTCCACCCGCGGGGCGCCGGACTACCTGCCGCTGCTGCGCAACGAATTGCTCGAGGTCATCAAGAAGTACGTCAACGTCGACCTCGAAGCGATCAACATCAATGTCGAGCGCGACAGCGGCCACGAAGTGCTGGAGCTGTCGGTAGCGCTGCCGGACGGCAAGCCCGCGGGCAACGCGGCGACCTGATGCTCTGCGCCTTCTCCCCGCCAGGGAGAGGGCTTCTTTCCAAGCAACGCAAAGGTCAACCTTCTGCGAGGTTGACCCCTCACCCCAACCCTCTCCTGGAGGGGAAGGGAGCAAGATGCAGCCATCCGTCCTACGCCTCGCTGACATCGACGGCACACCCGTCGAAGCCCTGCTCGCCCGTTACGGCCTGCACTTGGTTCGCGTGGCCGATGGCCAGGCCATTCCCGGCAGCTATTGGGGCGAGGACGAGGCCGGCATCATCGGCCACGAGGTTTATGCGCGCAGCGATACACCGGTGCATTCCCTGCTGCACGAGGCCGGCCACCTGATCGTGCTGCCGCCGGAGCGGCGCGCGACAACCCATACCGACGCCACCGACTCGATCGCCGAAGAGGACGCCGTGTGCTACCTGCAGATCGTGCTGGGCGGCACCCTGCCGGGTGTGGGACGTGTGCGCGTGATGACCGATATGGATACCTGGGGCTATACCTTCCGGCTCGGTTCGGCCCAGGCCTGGTTCGAGCAGGACGCGGAGAATGCCCGCGAGTGGTTGATCGCGCGCCAGCTGCTGACAGCGGCTGGTGAACCGGTATAGTCGCCGCTGCCCAATCGCCGCGAACCGACCGTGCTGAAGAACACGCGCTATTACGACCCGATCAACGACCTGCGCCGCAAGATCGCGCGCCGGCTCATGCGCATGGTGTTCGGCAACCACGGCCAGCCGAGCTCGGCGGCGCTGCCGGACAAGGGCATCTATCGCATCCTGGTCTGCCATGTCAGCCACAGCCTGGGCAATACGCTGCTGCTGACGCCGTTGCTGACCGAACTGGAACGGGTCTATCCGGCGGCGGAAATCGACATTCTTACGCGCAGCCCGATCGCCGACGATGTGTACGGCCATTTCTTCAGCGTGCAGCGCATCTTCCGGCTGCCGGCGCACGGCGTCGGACATCCGTTGCAGTTTTTCGGCACGCTGCGGCGCATGCGCAAGATCCGCTACGACCTGGCGATCGATGCCGATCCGCTGTCGCAGACCGGCCGCCTGCTGATGCTGCTGTCCAACGCCACCTACACGCTGGGCTTCAGCAGCCCGAAGAAGCACGGCGAGATCACTCACGCGGTGCCGTTGCCGGAGAACCTGCCGAGCAAGGGACGCCGTCCGGTCTATCTGCTGCGCAGCGCGATGGGCCGCGATACGTCGGCCGATTATCCGGTTCCCGATATCCGCCTCGCCGACAGCGAACGCGCCCAAGGCCGCGCCACGCTGATGCGCTCGCTGGCTGCCGGCGGCATGCACTCGGCCGGCCGCGGCATCATCGGCATCTTCGCCAATGCCACCGGCCCGAAGCTGCTCGGGGAAGCGTGGTGGACGCGTTTTATCCAGGTGCTGGAAGCGCAGTATCCGGACCATCGCATCGTGGAGATCCTGCCTGCCTCGGGCGTATCGATGCTCAGCTCGCGCTATCCGGCCTACTACTCCAGCGATCTGCGCAAGATCGCCAGCGTACTGTCCAGCCTGGATGTCTACATCAGTGCCGACTGCGGCATCATGCATCTGGCGTGCGCGTCGGATGTGCCGACCATGGGCCTGTTTACCGCCACCAGCGCCGAGGAATGGGGCCCTTACGGCCCGGGCCGGCATGTGATTGCCGGGTATGGCAAAGAACCCGAAGACATAGCGCGCATGGTCGCGGCGATGCCCGAGCTGGCCAAGCCGGTGTAAGTTGGGTCGCCACCCCCGGATCAAGTCCGGGATGACCCAACCTACCAACGCCGCTGCGCATCGGCTAGCATCCCGCTTTCAGGGAGATGGCATGCCTCCCGTTCCGCAAGCACTGCGCTTATGCGAAATGTTCTTGTCGAACAAACCACCGCAAGGTTGATGATGCCTGCACCACCGGTTTCCGGCGGCGCGGGCGTGCCTGTGTTGTCGTGGAACCGACCCATTGCGTCGAACCACTATCCTCGGGAGACAACACAACGTGAGCATGAGCGGATTCCTCGCCGTCGGCATCGGCGGCGCCCTGGGTTGCTGGTTGCGCTGGATACTTGGCGTGCTGCTCAACCCGATTTTCCCCACTCTGCCCCTGGGCACGCTGGCGGCCAATCTCAGCGGCGGCCTGATGATGGGCTGCCTGATGGGCATCTTCGAACACTTCCAGACCCTGCCGCCGGAACTGCGGCTGTTCGCCGCCACCGGTTTTCTCGGCGGCCTGACCACGTTCTCGACCTTCTCGGCCGAAGCCGACACGCTGCTGCTGCGCGGCCAGTACCTGTGGTTCGGCACGCACATCGCCGTGCACCTGCTGGGTAGCCTGGCGATGACCATCCTGGGCATCTTTCTCACCCGCGGCCTGCTGCGCCACTAAGGAGATCGCCATGAGTCTCGACAGCTCCTTCGACAAGAACGCCACCCAGGGCATATTCCTGCGCTTCTACACGCACGTGCATGCCCGGCATAACGGCCTGCTGGTTTCCGAGTGGCTGCTGGAACTGGCCAAGCGCAACCGGCTTGGCGGCGGCTCGGTGTTTCGCGCCACAGCCGGATTCGGCCGGCACGGCGTGCTGCATCACGAGGCCTTTTTCGAGCTGGCCGACGATCTGCCGCAGAAGATCGAATTCCTGCTCAGCGAGGCGAACGCCTACACCTTGCTGCGGCTGGTTCGTGAGGCCAGTGTTGATCTGGTCTATGCGTGGTCGCCCGTACATTTCGGTATCTTGGGGCAAGCAGAAACCACCTAAGGAACACGATGAGCCAGGATTCCTTGAGGCAGCGCGCCGTCGAACTGCTGCAGGCTGCCGGCGTGCATATCGATGGTCCCGCCCCCACCGATATGCGCGTCCACGATGAGCAGCTCTACGCCCGCGTGTTTGCGCATGGCTCGCTCGGTCTGGGCGAGGCCTATATGGATGGCTGGTGGGATGCCGAGGATCTGCCCGGCTTGTTTACCCGCATCCTGTCCAGCCATCTGGACGAACACCTCAAGACCCTGGATACGCTGATCGCCCACCTCAAGGCGCGCTTCATCAACCTGCAGCGCGGCGAGCATGCGTTCGAGATCGGCAAGGCCCACTACGACCGCGGCAACGACCTGTTCAAGGCGATGCTGGGCAAATGGATGATGTATTCCTGCGCCTACTGGGCGCAGGCCGGCAGCCTGGACGAGGCCCAGGAGGCCAAGCTCGACCTGATCTGCCGCAAGCTGCAGCTCAAGCCCGGCATGCGCGTGCTCGATATCGGCTGCGGCTGGGGCGAGGCGCTGAAATTCGCGGCCGAGCGCTACGGCGTCAGCGGCGTAGGCATCACCGTTTCCAGCGAACAGGCCGAACTGGCGCGCGAGCTATGCCAGGGATTGCCGATCGAGATCCGCCTGCAGGACTACCGCGAACTGGCCGAACCGTTCGATGCGATCATGTCGATCGGCATGTTCGAGCACGTGGGCGGCAAGAACTACCGCGAGTATTTCGAAATGGCGCGCCGCTGCCTGCACAACCATGGCCTGTTCCTGCTGCATTGCATTGGCAGCAATCACGCGCCCAGCCGACCCGATCCATGGATCGAGAAATACATCTTCCCCAATTCCATGATTCCCGCCGCCAGCCAGGTGGCGACCGCGCTGGAAGGCCTGTTCGTGGTGGAAGACTGGCACAATTTCGGCGCGGATTACGACCGCACGCTCAGTGCCTGGCGCGTGAATTTCGACTCGGCGTGGCCGGCGCTTTCGGCCCGCTACGACGAACGTTTCCGCCGCATGTGGCATTTCTATCTGGCCGTATCGACGGCCGTATTCCGCAGCCGGCGCGACCAGCTCTGGCAGCTCACCCTCAGCCCGTACGGCGTGCCCGGCGGCTACCGCGTCCCGCGCTGACACCTATTCCGGACCCCATGCTCATGCGTCGATGGCTAGTTCTGTTCCTGCCCCTGCTCCTGCTCAGCGGAAATGTGCTGGCCCATCCTGCGCTGTGGCAGGCCAAGGCCGGCAACAGCACGGTGTACCTGTTCGGTACCGTGCATCTGCTGCCGAACGACACCAACTGGCGCTTCCCTGCCCTCGACCAGGCGCTGACGCAAAGCCAGTCGCTGTACATCGAACTCACCGACGATGATCAGGCCAGCATGGCCGCGCTGGTGCTTCGCTACGGCATCGATTCCGCACATCCGCTTTCCAGCCAGCTCAGCGAGAGCGACAACACCGCACTGGCCAAGGCGGCGCAACTGGCCGGCCTGCCCGGCGGCGCGAGCACGCTGCAGCCGATGAAGCCCTGGCTGGCGGCACTGACTCTGTCGGTCGCGCCTTTGCTCAAGGCAGGCCTCGATCCGGCCGAAGGGGTGGACAAGCAGCTCAAGGCGCAAATGACCCGTGCCGGCAAGCCGGTGCTGGGCCTGGAAACGGCCGAACAGCAGATCCAGTTTCTGGCCGACTTGCCCAACCCCGTCCAGGTCGCCTTTCTGCGCGACACTTTGCGCGATATCGACAAGGACAAAGATGAGCTGCTCACGCTGATCGATGCGTGGAAACAGGGCGACGTGGCGGCCATCGCCAAGCTGGAAAACGAAGAACTGAAAAACCAGGAGCCCGCGCTCTACCAGGAATTGCTGGTGCAGCGAAACACGGCCTGGGCCAACAAGATCCGCAGCCTGCTGAAACAGCCGGGCACCGTCTTCATCGCCGTCGGCGCCGCGCACCTGGCCGGCCCTGACAGCGTGCAGGCGCAACTGGCCCGGCTGGGTATCGCCGTGCAGCAGGATTAGCTGGCACGTTCCGGGCGGCAGTAGCCGCTCCGGTCCTTACTTAGTCGAAGTTGGCCGTATAAGCCTTCGGCTTCAGCGGCTGGCGCGGCATGTGGATGGTGTAGGAATCCATCTTGCCGAGATCCTTCCAGGTGGCGCCCAGCGCCTTGCCGTCGAAAGTCACGCTGACCTGATACACATGCTGGGGCTGCACATTGTCGATCTTCAGCCACGGGCGATTGACCAGGTGCGAATTGGACAAAGTGAGCTTGATCACCTGCGCGCCCGGCAGCACGCGCACCCACGGCGTCTTGCCGCCGTTCAACTGCTCCCAGGTGTTCCTGTCGTTGACGCTGGTAATGCCGCAGATATAGCCAGCCTGCTCCTCGCATACCACCAGGGCGGTATCGGACTTGGGATGATCCTTGTCCTTGTAGCCGAGCAAGGGATGCCGGCCCGCATACAGCATGCAACTGGAGACCAGGGCGCAGGCCACGGCAACGGCGGCAATACGTAGAAAGTGCATGGTGGGGCCCAGGACAGGAATCGGCGCATTCTAGCCTAAGGCCGCCGGCATCTGGCACCATCTGCCGGCCGCGGCGCCCCCTGCGCCCAGATAGTCACTTTCATGAATTTGCAAGCCAATTACGAACAGATCCCGCTCAAGGAATACGCCGAGCGGGCCTACCTCGATTACTCGATGTACGTGGTGCTGGACCGCGCCCTGCCCTTTGTCGGCGACGGCCTCAAGCCGGTGCAGCGACGTATCGTCTATGCGATGAGCGAGCTGGGCCTGGCTTCCAGCTCCAAGCCGAAGAAATCCGCGCGCACCGTCGGCGACGTGATCGGTAAATTCCATCCGCACGGCGACAGCGCCTGCTATGAAGCCATGGTGCTGATGGCGCAGCCGTTCTCGTACCGCTATCCGCTGATCGACGGCCAGGGCAACTTCGGTTCGCCCGACGATCCGAAGAGCTTCGCGGCGATGCGCTACACCGAGTCCAAGCTCAACCCGATCGCCGAAGTGCTGCTGGCCGAACTGGGCCAGGGCACGGTGGATTTCGTGGCGAACTTCGACGGCACGCTGGAAGAACCCAGCTGGCTGCCGGCGCGCTTGCCGCACGTGCTGCTCAACGGCTCGATGGGCATCGCCGTGGGCATGGCCACCGATATTCCGCCGCACAATCTGCGCGAAGTCACCAGCGCCTGCATCCGCCTGCTGGACGATCCGGACGCCACCGTGGCGGATCTGTGCGAACACGTGCGCGGACCGGATTACCCCACCGAAGCGGAAATCATCACCCCGCGCAACGAACTGATGGCGATGTACCAGAGCGGCACCGGCTCGATCCGCGCGCGTGCCGTGTACCAGCACGAAGACGGCAATACGGTGATCACCGCGCTGCCGCACCAGGTCAGCCCGTCCAAGATCCTGGAGCAGATCGCCGCGCAGATGCGCGCCAAGAAGCTGCCGATGCTGGAGGACCTGCGCGACGAATCCGATCACGAAAATCCGATCCGCCTGGTACTGGTGCCGCGCTCGAACCGCGTCGACGCGGACGAGATGATGCAGCATCTGTTCGCCACCACCGATCTGGAAAAGAGCTTCCGCGTCAACCTCAACATGATCGGCCTGGACGGCCGCCCGCAGGTGAAGGATCTCAAGCGCATCCTCACCGAGTGGCTGAGCTTCCGCGTCGACACCGTGACGCGCCGCCTCAACCACCGCCTGGCCAAGGTCGAGCGCCGCCTGCATTTGCTGGAAGGTTTGCGCATCGCCTACCTCAACCTGGACGAGGTGATCCGCATCATCCGCACCGAGGAAGAGCCCAAGCCGGTGCTGATGGCGCGCTTCCGGCTCAGCGAGGAACAAACCGACTACATCCTCGAAACCAGGCTGCGCCAGTTGGCGCGCCTGGAGGAAATGAAGATCAACGGCGAGCGCGATCAACTGGAAGAGGAGCGTGCCAAGATCAACGTGCTGCTGAAATCGCCGGCCAAGCTCAAGGGCCTGATCAAGGAAGAACTGCGCGCCGACGCCGCCAAGTTCGGCGACGAGCGCCGCTCCCCGCTGGTGCAGCGCGAAGCTGCGCAGGCGCTGGACGAAAGCGCGCTGGTGGCCAGCGAACCGGTCACCGTGGTGCTGAGCCAGAAGGGCTGGATCCGCGCCGCCAAGGGCCACGATGTCGATGCCGAAGGCCTGTCCTACCGCGAAGGCGACAGCCTGCTGGCCACGGTGAAAACACGCACCACGCAGCAAGTAGCGGTAATCGACTCCACCGGCCGCAGCTATTCCACGCCGGCGCATACGCTGCCGTCGGCACGCGGCAACGGCGAGCCCCTGACCGGCCGCTTCACTCCGCCCGGCGGCGCACGCTTCGATGCCCTTGCCGCCGGCGACAACGACACGCGCCTGGTGCTGGCCACCGACTTCGGCTACGGCTTCGTCACCCGCTTCGAGGCGTTGACCGGGCGCAACAAGGCCGGCAAGCAGATCATCACGCTCGGCGACGGTGCGCGCGTGCTGGCGCCACAGGTGAGCGCCGAGCCTTCCCGCGACCGCATCGTGGTGGTCACCACTGAGGGCCACCTGCTGATGTTCTCGGTGGCGGAACTGCCGGAGCTGGACAAGGGCAAGGGCAACAAGCTGATCGAAATTCCCAAGAGCAAGCTCGGCAGCGGCGACGAGCGCGTCGCCGGCGTCGCCGTGGTGACCGAGGGCAAGGGCGAGGTCACGCTGTTCGCCGGCCAGCGCAAGCTGACCCTGCGCTGGGCGGACCTGGTCGAATACGGCGGCAATCGCGCCACCCGCGGCGGCGTGCTGCCGCGTGGGTTGCGGCGGGTGGAGCGGATCGAGACCACCGGTTAACCAGGCAGGCGGCCGCATGACAACCTGCAGCTCGATACCGCCATGCCGTCATTCCGGCGAAAGCAGGATGGCGGCATGGTGCATTCAGGGCCGATGACGGTTGCAGATCGCCAAAGCTGGACCTTCACAAACCAAGTCTTGAATGGAACTTCAGGCACCCGCATTCAATCGAACAGGCATGTGCACGGCGGCCCACCGCCGTGCGTTATGTCGGCGATGAACCCCGGAGCTTCTATGAACAGACGAGCCATGACCGCCCTGGCCGCATGCCTGCTGACGACCGCAGCATGGGCGCAATCGGCCAGTCAGCCGCAGCTGAACCTGAAGCTGCCGCCGAACAGTGCCACCAGCGCTCCCGCCAGCACCACGCAACCGGCCAGCGCCTCTAGCGCTACCGCCCAGCCCAACCCCAGCGCCGTCACCATCAACGGTGCACGCCCCGCGTCTGCGCCCGGCGTGTATTACGGCGACCACAGCGGTGCGCGCGGCAATGACACCGCCTCGGCGCCGGCCTGCGACGATTCCACCTACAACAAGGCCCAGGTCCATGGCGACGTGGGCATGGGCGTGGTCAGCGCCAGCCATTTCGGCACCGGCAGCTATCAGTCCGGCAACGTCAACATCACCCAGAACACCGGCAGCTGCGACCACCCCACCGGCAGCATGGGTATTTCCATCGGCGTAAGCCGCTTCGGCGGCTTCAACGGCCACTGAGCCAGGGCCGCCGTAGGTTGGGTTAGCGCAGCCTAACCCGGCAATGCCGGGCCGCTTCGATCAAGATCCGTTGGGTTACGCTGCGCTAACCCAACCTGCGGCAAAGGATTTTTGCCGCCGAAAGCACGTGGAAAGCCTCTCCGGACACACTCTGCGCATATCGCCCTTCGTCTGTCGTAGAGCCCCCCAGTGATCCAAAACGTTGAGTTCCGCTTCGAAGGCGGCCGTTCCGGTGTCCTGCTGATCCATGGATTGACCGGCACCCCCACCGAGATGCGCCTGGTCGGCAAAGGCCTGAACCGCGCCGGTTTCAGTGTCTACGGCATGCAGTTGGCAGGGCATTGCGGCGATGTGCCGGACCTGCTCGCCACCACCTGGCAAGACTGGTACGCCAGCGTGGAAGCCGCCGCCGAGCGCTTCCGCAAGGAAGTCGATCACCTGTTCGTGGCCGGCCTGTCGATGGGTGCGGTGCTGGCGCTGAAGCTCGCCGCCGACCATCCGGACTGGGTGCGGGGCGTGGGGGTCTACGGCGCTACCTTCAAGTACGACGGCTGGGCCACCCCCTGGTATGGCCGCTTCTCCTTCGTGCTGCCACTGCTGAACCGGCTGGGCATCGGCAAGCACCGGATGGTGCATGAGAGCGAACCGTATGGCTTGCGCGACGAACGCCTGCGTGCGCAGATCAGCGGCCTGATGCTCGGTGGTGACAGCGCCGCCGCGGGTCTGCCCGGCAATCCGTGGCCGTCCCTGGCCGAAATGTATTTGATGGCTGGTGTCGTGCGCAGCGAACTGCCCAAGGTGAGCGCGCCGTGCTTTATCGCGCACGCCACCGAAGACGACGTCGCCAGCGTGGAAAACGCGCACCTGGTGGCACGCAGCGTGTCCGGCCCGGTGGAAATGCTGTTGCTGGAAAACAGTTACCACATGATCACCATCGATCAGGAACGCCGCACGCTGATCAACGGCTCGGCGGAATTTTTCTCCAAGATCGCCGCGAGCTGTACGCCCAGCGCGCGCGCCGTCGCCTGACGCCACGCGCATGTCGCTGCTGGTTGCCACGCTGTGGCTGGTCAATGTGACGCTTGATACCGCCGGCCAGCTCGCCTTCAAGGCCGCGGCCAGCGATCCGCACGCCGGCGATGGCGCCGCGCGCTGGCGCCACATGGCGAGCCGGCCATGGATCTGGCTGGGCATCCTCGCCTATGTCACGCACCTGCTGTCGTGGATCGCCTTCCTGTCGCTGGTGGATTTGTCCCAGGGCGTGTTGCTGGCATCCATCAACATCGTGGTGATCATGCTGGCCGGGCGCTTGCTGTTTCGCGAGCGGCTCACGCCGCTGCGCGTGGGCGGGATCCTGCTGGTCAGTGCCGGCGTCGCCATCGTGGGCCTGAGCGGATGAAAACCTGGCGCTTCTATCTGGCCGGCTTCGCCTTGCTGCTGGCCTTCGACACCGTGGTGCAGCTGAGCTTCAAGCTGACCGGCCAGCACGCCTTCCCGCCGGAGGCCAATCTCGCCTGGGTGGCGCGGGTATTCGGCCATCCCTGGATTTATGTCGCGCTGATCGGCTATGTCGGCAACTTCTTCACCTGGATGAGCCTGCTCAAGCATGCGCCGATCGGGCCGGCATTCGCCGCCTCGCATCTGGATGTGGTGACGGTGATGTTGGCCTCGGCGCTGCTGTTCCACGAAGCATTGACGCCGATGCGCCTGCTCGGCGCGGGCGTGATCATGCTCGGCATCGTATGCCTGGCCATCGCCGAAAAAGGCTCGCCGCAGCAGGGCACGGCGCCGTCGGAGTTGGCCACGCTCGATGCCATGGCCGGTGAATGAGGTATTCACGAACTGTCAGGTTCACCTATCTCACGCGAATCTTTGGGCTTGAGTTCACGCTCGCCCGCTACCCTCGGACTGCTTAAGTCCGGTGCAAGGCCAGGGCCGGCGCGGCTTCAAGAAATTGCGCTTCACGGTCAACGCACCCAACCGTCCTTATGGACAACAGCAAAAACCTTCGTCACGCTTGTGCGTGGACAAGCCGGGGAATCGACGCATGAGTACGCAGCAGGAAGTGTTCGAGATCATCAGCAAGCAGGCGAAGATCGAGATCGACGCCGTCAAGCCCGAATCCACGCTCAAGGATCTCGGCGTCGCCTCGCTGGACGCCATCGAAGTGATCTTCGACATCGAAGAACATTTCAATATCAACCTGCCCAACGAAGACACCGACTTCGATACCGGCACCGTAGGCCAGCTGGTTGAAGCCGTGGACCGCCAGCTCGCCCTGAAAACCGCTCAATAATCGAAGTTCATGCCTCGTATCGTGATCACCGGCATGGGCGCCATCTGCGCGCTCGGCCACAACGCTGCCGACACCTGGCAGGCGATGAGCGAAGGACGCAGCGGTGTTGCGCCGATCCGGCGCGTGCTGCCGCAGCGCCTGCGCAACCCGGCCTTGGTCGTGGCGGAAATTTCCGACTTCGAGCCGCGCGCTTTCATCGACGAAGCGCGCCTGCCCTTTCTCGACTCGTTCAGCCAGTACGCCCTGGTGGCCGCCAATGAAGCCATCGCGCAATCCGGCCTGAGCTTCCGCAACGAGCGCGCTGCACGTACCGCCGTGGTGGTCGGCGTGGGCGTTGCCGGCGAGGAAACGCGCGAAGGGTTTTATCAAAAACTCTACGGCGAACAATCCACGCGCTTTCACCCGCTGGGCATCGTGCGCATCATGGGCAATGCGCCACCAAGCCAGATCAGCATGACGCATGGCATCACCGGCCCTACTTTCACCGTCGCCAGCGCCTGTGCTTCGTCCAACCATGCCATCGCGCAAGCTGCACTGATGATGCGCGCAGGGCTGATCGATGCCGCCGTGGTCGGCGGCACGGAAGCCTGCATCACGCCAGGACTGCTGCATGCCTGGGAAGCGATGCGCGTGCTCTCGCCCGATACCTGCCGCCCGTTCAGCGCCAACCGGCGTGGGCTGGTGCTGGGCGAAGGCGCGGCAATGTTTGTGCTGGAAACCCTGGAAAGCGCGCAGGCACGTGGCGCCACCATCCTGGCCGAGCTGGCCGGCGTAGGCATGAGCGCCGATGCCGGCGATATCGCGGCACCCTCCGATGCCGGCGCGGCCGCCGCCATGCGCGCAGCCCTGACCGATGCCGGCATGCAGCCTAGCGACATCGACTACATCAACGCGCACGGCACCGGCACGGTGGCCAACGACAGCACCGAAACCCGCGCGATCCATCAAGTGTTCGGCGAGCATGCACGACGCCTGGCGATTTCCTCGACCAAGCCAATGCACGGCCATGTACTGGGCGGCGGCGGCGCGCTGGAACTGATCGCCACCATCGGTGCGCTGCGCACCGGCATCGTGCCGCCGACCCTGAATTATCTTGGCCCGGATCCGGCCTGTGACCTGGACTATGTGCCGAACGAAGCGCGCGTCATGCCGGTGCAGGCGGCGCTGAGCAATTCGTTTGCGTTTGGCGGCCTCAATGCCGTGGTGGCGGTGCGCAAGGCGCCCTAAGGCCGCGCTGGCTGTATTACGCCGCGCTAATCCCGTACATCCCGGGCTCCGTCATTCCCCCAAGCGGGAGTGACGGTCTTCGGAAGCACCGACCATCAGCGGCAGCAGTTGCTCACGGCTAAGCGGGGCCATCGGCAGATCGCCCGGCTGCGCCGGATCCACCCACTGCAAGGCCTCGATTTCGGCAGCGGCCGTGAATGGGCCGCTGGCGCGCACTTCATACACCACCGCTTCCACGACGCACCCCGGCTCGTTGGCGGCCGGTGCACTGAAGCAGCCAAGCAGGCGCGCACCCTCGCGCTGCATGCTGCAGCCAAGCTCCTCTGCCAGCTCCCGCGCCAGCGTATGCAGATCGTCGCGATCGCCTGCGTCGCGCTTGCCGCCCGGCTGCTGGAACACCTGCGCGCCGCGCTTGCGCACCAGCAGCACGCGCCCCTGTTCGTCGCGGATCATCGCGGCGACGATGCGGATCTTTCGCGCCGCCACGGATTCGCTCACAGCCGACTGTACGTCCACGACTGCATGCGTCCGTCCAGGTACGGCATCACGCCATGAAACGGCCGCGGATCGGCATCGAACACCAGCGGCAGGAAATGGCGGTCGCCTTCCCACATCGGCAGCGTCATGATGCGCTCGCGCTCGATCCACTCCAGCGTACCTTCCGGGTTCTGCGTCAACGGCTCGCCGGTAAAACGGTCGATGACGAAGATAAAGCCCAGCCAGTCTTCACCCTGCTTGCCGAAGCCGGGCCAGTTGAGCGTGCCGCGCAGCTGCATCGATTCGCATTCGATACCCGCTTCCTCGCGGATCTCGCGCCGCATGCAGGCCGCGATGTCTTCGTCCGGTTCCATCTTGCCGCCGAGGCCGTTGTACTTGCCCAGATGCTGGTCGTCCGGCCGCGCATTGCGGTGAATCATCAACACCTTGCGCCGGTCTGGCGAAAGCACGTAGCCAAGCGTGGCGACAATCGGCGTGTACGGCATGGGGTCTATCCGGACGGAAACGCGAAGTCTAGCTCTTGCATCCGTTGCGGTCTGCCAGCGACCATCTGGGAATGCTCCCGTCCACGCCCCACCCACGGTTGCGCCGCCCATTGCCCCGACTGCTCGCTGCGCTCGGGCTGTTGCTGCTGACCGGCTGCGACAGCCAGCTGCAACCGATGGAGAGCCGCGACGTGAATTTCCAGGGCCAGGATTTCACCGTGGTCAGCCTGGACCTGCACCGCGAATCGCTGAGCCTGCACTGGAAGAATCCCGATACCGGCCAGGCCTTCGGCGATATCCAGTCGCTGCGCGAATGGGGCGCGGCGAACAACAAGCGGCTGATGTTCGCGGCCAACGCCGGCATCTACGATCAGTCGTTCTCGCCGCTGGGCCTGTATGTGGAACACGGCAAGACCCTGGTGCCGCTGAATCTGTTCCGCGGCAATCCGGATGCCGGCAATTTCTCGATCCAGCCCAATGGCGTCTTTGCGATCTATCCGGATGGCCATGCGGCCGTGCGCAGCAGCACGCAGTTCAAGGCTGACGGCAAGGCGGTGGACTGGGCCACGCAATCGGGGCCGATGCTGGTGGTGGACGGGCAGATCAACAATCGCTTCGTCGACGATTCCAACAGCACCAAATGGCGCAGCGGCGTATGTGCGCGCAATCCCTATCAGGCGGTGTTTGCGGTGAGCGAGGCGCCGGTGAATTTCCATACCTTCGCCTCGCTGTTCCGCGACAAGCTCGGCTGCCGCGATGCGCTGTACCTGGACGGCACCATCTCGCAGTTCTACATCGACGGCACCGGCTACGCCGGCGCTCCTACCTTCATGGTCAAGCCCTATGCGGGCATCTTCGCGGTGTTTGCCAACCAATGAAAACGCGCTTCCGCTGGTTTCGCGCAGGCCTGCTGTTGTTGCTCCTGATCGTGCTCTGCGCCGTCGGCGCGGGCTGGTGGCTGCTGGCCGGCAGCCGCGCCCAGCTCGATGGCCGGCAGGTGCTGGCCGGCCCGGGCCATCCGGTCACCATCAGCCGCGATGCGCTGGGCACCGCCACCATCAGCGGGCAATCGCGCGACGACATCAGCTTCGCGCTCGGCTATGTGCACGCGCAGGAGCGCTTCTTCCCGATGGACCTGATGCGGCGCATGGCTGCCGGCGAACTATCCGAACTGGTCGGTGCGGCCGCCCTGCCCACCGATATCGACCATCGCCGCCAGCGCCTGCGCGCGGTGGCAGCAGCGGCCTATGCCGCATTGCCGCCCGAGCAAAGGCACATGCTTGATGTCTACCGCGACGGCGTCAACGCCGGCCTGGCGCATCTGCGCGAAAAGCCCTGGGAATACTTGCTGCTGGGTACCCAGCCGCAGGCGTGGCGCTCGGAAGACAGCTTGCTGGTGATCGGCGCGATGTATCTGGACCTCAACGGCGATGGCAAGAACGAGCGCAAACTGCAGATCGCGCAATTGCACACCGTGTTGCCGGCCGGCATGGCCGATTTTCTGCTGTCGCCCGATCCAAACTGGGAAGCGCCACTGAAAGGCAGCGTGTCGCCGTCACCGGTGGTACCCGGCGCCGATGTCTACGATCTGCGCCAGCAGGCCCATGCGGCCGGCGATAGCAAGCTCGTCTATGCCGCTGCCGCGCCGGTGGATATCGCCTACCCCGGCAGCAACAGCTTTGCGGTGGCCGGCAATCTCACCCGCTCCGGCGCAGCCATCATCGCCAACGACATGCACCTGGGCCTGCGCGTGCCGGATATCTGGTTCCGCGCACGCCTGCGCTATCCCGATGCGAGCGCGCCGAACGGACAGCGCGATGCAGTCGGCGTAACGCTGCCGGGCACACCGGCGCTGGTGGTGGGATCGAACGGCCAGATCGCCTGGGGTTTCACCAACAGCTACGGCGACTGGAGCGACTGGGTGCGCGTGCTGCGCGATCCGCACGATCCCGGCCGCTACAAGGTGCCCGAAGGCTGGGCCACGATCGACAAGCACGACGAAGTCATCGCGATCAAAGGTGCGCCGCCGCACCACCTGGAAGTGGATGAAACTCGCTGGGGGCCGATTCTCGCCAAGGACACCGACGGCACGCCGCTGGCACTGGCCTGGATCGGCAATCAGCCGCACGGCTACAACCTGGCGATGATGCAGTTGGAACACGCCGCCAATGTTTCAGCCGCGCTGGATATCGCACCGCAACTGGGCATGCCGCCGCAGAATTTGCTGGTCGCCGACAGCGCCGGGCATATCGGCTGGAGCATCGCCAGCAACAGCATTCCGCTGCGCAGCAGTTTCGATCCGCAGCTGCCGGCCGACTGGTCGCAGCCGAACAGCGGCTGGACCGGCTGGGCTGCGCCTGCGCAATATCCGCGTATTGAAAATCCGGCGGATGGTCGTCTGTGGACCGCCAACAACCGCACCGTCGGCGGCGACGACTTCGCCTTGCTCGGCAACGGCGGCCAGGATGTCGGCGCGCGTGCTCAGCAGATCCGCGACGATCTGCACGCGCATTCGGATTTCGCGCCCGGCAATGCGCTGGATATCCAGCTCGACAATCACGCCCTGTTCCTCACCCGCTGGCAGCAACTGCTGCAGCAGACGCTCGCCAATGTGGACGATCCGGCGCTCAACAGCTTGCGTCAGCTCACCGCCGCATGGCGCAACGAAGCCGCACCGGACAGTGTCGATTACCGTCTGGTGCACGCCTTCCGCGAAGAAGTGCACAAGCTGGTGCTGGCACCGTTTGCCGCGCAGATCCAGCGTCGTTTCCCGGATTTCGAATGGCCCGGCCCCGGCAACCAGGAAGCTGCCGTGTGGGCGATGGTGCAGCAGCAGCCGGCCAACCTGCTCGATCCGCGCTATCACGACTGGCGTGCGCTGCTGTTGCAGGCCGCGCACAATGTCGCCGATACGCTAGGCCAGCAACCGGGCGGCCTGGCGGCCCGCAACTGGGGCGAAGTGAATCACGCCAAGATCGATCATCCGCTGGCGCGCGCACTGCCGGCGCTGGTGGGGCGTTTGCTCAACATGCCGGATGACGAACTGCCGGGCGATCACAATATGCCGCGCGTGGCAGGCCCCGGCTTTGGCGCTTCCGAACGCTTCGATGTGGCGCCGGGGCACGAGGACCAGGGCATCCTGGAAATGCCCGGCGGCCAGAGCGACAACCCGCTGTCGCCGTTCTACGGCGCCGGCCACGAGGATTGGGTGCACGGGCGGCCTACGCCGCTGCGTCCCGGCAGCGACCAGCACACGCTGGTGCTGGAGCCGGCATCAGGCTGATGCCGGCAACATCCGTTCGCAAATCGCCAGATACAGCTCCGGCAGGCGTTCGAGCTCGGCTACGTCCACGCATTCGTCCGCTTTGTGGATGGTGGCGTTGACCGGGCCCAGTTCCACCACTTCGGCGCCCAGCGGCGCGATAAAGCGCCCGTCCGAAGTACCGCCGCCGGTGCTCTGCTCCGAATCGAGCTGGCACAGATCGCGGCATACCGACACCACCACGTCCCGCAGGCGGCCGCCTGCGGGCGTAAGGAAGGGCTCGCCGGAAAGATTCCACTCCAGCTCGTAATTCAGGCCGTGTGCGGCCAGGATCGCCTCGGTGCGTGCGCGCAGTTCCGCCGCCGTGCTTGCCGTGCTGTAGCGGAAATTGATCAGCGCGTGCAGCGCGCCGGGAATCACATTGCTGGCGCCAGTGCCGGCATTGAGATTGGAAACCTGGAACGAGGTGGGCGGGAAATCGGCATTGCCGCTGTCCCAGCGTTCTGCCGCCAGCGCGGCCAAGGCCGGCGCAAAGGCATGGATGGGATTGAGCGCCTTGTCCGGATACGCCACGTGCCCCTGCACGCCGCGCACGGTCAGCGTGCCCGACAGCGAACCACGGCGCCCCACTCGGATCAGGTCGCCAAGTCGCTGCTTTGCCGACGGCTCGCCCACCACGCACCAGTCGATGTGCTCGCCAGTGCTGCGAAAATGCTCGGCAACGCGGCGCACGCCGTCCAGATTGGTCGGCCCTTCTTCGTCACTGGTCAGGAGCAGGCCGACGCGGCCGGGATGATCCGGATGTGCGCTGACGAAACGCTCCAGTGCCACCACCATCGCCGCCACCGAACCTTTCATATCGGCTGCGCCGCGGCCGTATAGACGGCCATCGCGAACCACCGGTTCGAACGGCGGGCTTTGCCACTGATCTTCCGGGCCGCTGGGCACCACATCGGTGTGGCCCAGAAACACCAGCAGCGGCCCCTTGGCGCTCGCCCCGCTCGCAGCATGTGTCGCCCACAGGTTGTCGACCTCGCCATAGCGCAGATGCTCGACGCGAAAGCCCAGCCCCGCCAGACGTTCGCCGATCAGTGGCAGGCAGCCGGCGTCTTCCGGGGTGACCGAACGGCGGCGGATCAGGTTGGTCGCAAGCTCGAAGACGTCCGACATAGGTTCAACGCCCGAACAGTTTCTTGAAGCCGTTATCGGTGAAACCCACGCTCACCGCACCATCGGGCTGCACCACCACCGGGCGGCGGACCAGCGCCGGATACTCCTTCAACAACAAGGTCCACTCCGGATCGCTGGCCGGGTTCTTGCGCTGCGGCAGCAGATTGCGCCAGGTGGTACCGGATTTATTGACCAGCTTGTCCCAGCCGCCCAGTTGCTGCGCCCAGCTCTTCAGCGTGGCGGGCGCCACCGGATGGGCGCGATAGTCGACGAACTCGTGCGCGACGTCGAAGCGGGTGAGCCAGTTGCGCGCCTTTTTGCAGGTATCGCAATTGGGCAGGCCGTAAAGCGTGGGAGCAGTCATCGATCCGGATCCGTCTTGAGGTGTTGTTGCCGCAGCATCTGCAGCATGAAGCAAAAGCCTGCCGCCGCGACCAGATGCTTGATGGTATGCCCGCTGAGGATGCCGTGGGTGAGCTGGAAGATCGCCAGGTCACATTTCTCGCTGACAAAGGCGATGGCATAGCAGCCCAGTGCGAACCACAGCAGGCCGCGCTTCGTCCACGGCGTGGGCAACAGCACCAGCGCCAGCAGGATCAGCAGGATGGAGCCGCCCTGCGCCACGAAATACGGCATCAGGTTGCCGCTGAAGCGCCAGTACAGCACGCTGCCGACGCCGAGCAAGGTCAGCACCGGCAACGGCAGCCAGGAGCGCCAACGCAGGCGCTCGGCATAGGTCGCCGCCAACAGCGGCATGAATACCAGGGTCATCGGCAGCCGATCCCACATCAGCCGCACATCGGATGGCGCCCAGTGGTAATACGCCGAACCGAAGGCGGTGACGACCAGGCCGGCGAACATTAGCGCATAGGCATGGCGCGCAGCGGCGTTCAGCGCCTGCACCGCGGGCTGGCGCATGGCCAGCAGGCCGGCCAGCCCCACCACCAGGAACATCACGTTGGAAGCGACATTGCCGTAGTTGGGAATGCCCAGCCACGCGCGTTGATCGGCGAAGGCGTGATACTGCTGCGGCTGCGCAAACGGCGGCAGTACGAATGCGAGTATCAGCATCGCCAGCGCAAGCGCGGCCAGTGCATACACTCGGCCGCGCACAGGCTGCGAGCTTGCCGACATGCCGCTTATTCGCCGCTGCGCAGCAGTTCGTTGATGCCGGTCTTGCTGCGCGTTTTCTCGTCCACCTGCTTGACGATGATCGCGGCGTACAGACTGTGCGTACCGTCCTTGGCCGGCAGATTGCCGGCTACCACCACGCTGCCGGCGGGCACGCGACCGTAGCTGACTTCGCCGGTGGCGCGGTTGTAGATGCGCGTGGACTGGCCCAGGAACACGCCCATGCCGATCACGCTGCCGCGCTCCACCACCACGCCCTCCACCACTTCCGAACGCGCGCCGATAAAGCAGTTGTCCTCGATGATGGTGGGATTGGCCTGCAGCGGCTCCAGCACGCCACCGATGCCGACGCCGCCGGACAGATGCACACCGGCGCCGATCTGCGCGCAGGAGCCGACCGTGGCCCAGGTATCCACCATGCTGCCGGCACCGACATAGGCGCCGATGTTGACGTAGCTGGGCATCAGCACGGCATCCTTGGCGATATGCGCACCGCGGCGCACCAGTGCACCGGGCACCACGCGCGCACCGAGATTCTCCAGCTCGATATCGTTGCCGTGCGCAAAGCGCAACGGCACCTTGTCGAAGGCCTGCGCCGCGCCGCCATCCACCACGCGATTGCCGTTGATGCGGAAGTACAGCAGCACCGCTTTCTTCAGCCATTGATTGACGGTCCAGCCACCCTTTCCGTCCGGCGCGGCAACGCGCTGTTCGCCCGTTTCGAGCAGATCCATCACCTGGGTCAGCGCGGGGCGCAGATGGGTTTCGATTTCGCTCTGGGTGAGGTCGTTGCGGCGCTCGAAGGCGTCGTTGATCAGGCTCTCGATGGACTGCATGGAAGACTCGCGTTTCGGTTCGAATGGTGAAGATTACAACCAGCGGCCTTGCGGCGATGTATGGCGCGGGTCAAGAGCGCCTAGATAAGAGCGAGTACGACCGGCACCACGATGCCGGCCAGCAGCAGGCCGGTGATCAGGGCCGGCCGGCGTGTATAGCGATACGCCATGTACAGGCCGATCAGCGTGGAGACGAACAGGCCCAGCGCCACCAGCGCCGAGAAGATTTTCAGCGGCAGCGGATGTTTCGAATCCGCGCGCGGCATGTCCGCCTTGCTCGGCGCCGCAGGTACTGCCGCGACAACCGGTGCCGGACTGGGGGCGGCCGCGGCGTGATTGTCGGCATCCATCGGCCGCGGCTTGTGCACCGGCACCACCGTGGTCTGCTTCTTGTGCAGCTGCGCCAGCGTCACCAGCCAGGCCGGCGGCTTGTAGTCGCTGCCGCGGGTGGTTTCATGCAGGCTGAAAACCTGCAGGCCGCCGGTAAGCGCAAAGAACAGCAGCGCCGGGGCGATGAATACGCCGAGATAGAGATGAACCTGGCGGGCGATTTTCAGAATCTTGTGCGAGGTGGACATGGACACGCAGCCTTCTTGGCAAAGTCAGCCAAACGGAGAGGGAAATGGGGATGGCAGGCCGCCTGCATGCAGCCCCGCGGGAAATCATTCCTTGCAGCATGACGCACAGCCCGGGGGCTATGCGGACAAGCTCTGTGGTCCGATCCGCTCTGTCAAAGCCTGCCACAGACGCTGTTGCTGTGTCTCGCCCAGCGGCGCATTGCGGCGGTCGGTCAGCTGGAAAAAGTCTTCCACCCGTTCGCCGAAGGTGGCGATGCGCGCATCGTGCACGCGCACCTCGCAGGCCATCATCACTTGCGTGACAGCAGCCAGCAGGCCTGGGCGGTCGCTGCAGACCAGGGCCATCTGGGTACGCCCGTCCGCCTGCTTGAAGTCGATCCGCGGCGCCATCTGGAAGTGCTTCAGATGCCGCGACATGCTGCGCCGGGGCGGCATGATCGGCGCCGACTGCGCCAGCGCACGCTGCAGGCGCTGATGCAGTTCGTCGGCGCGCTCGTGCGTCGCAGGCTTTTGCGTTTCCGCTTCCAGCAGCAGGAAGGTATCCATCGCCTTGCCGTCGGGCGAGCTGAGCACGCGCGCCTCCATCACCGAAAAATGCAGCCGGTCGAGCATCGCGGTGACGTTGGCGAACAAGCCGTCGCGATCGGGCGCATACACAAACAGCTCCGTGCTGCCGCGCACCGACAAGGGGTTGACCGCAATCAGCGGCAGCTTGCCTTCGCCATGCAGGATCGCAGCGGTCTGCCAGGCGATCTGTTCGGGACGATGGCGCAGGAAACTCAGCATCGGGAAGCTGTCCCACAGCCGGGTCACCGCCTGCGCGTCCTTACCGTCGGCCACGAGCAGCGCCAGCGCCTGTTCGCGGCAGTTCTGCGCGCGCGCAGCCGCGCCCGAGGAGGGTTTGGCGTCACGCCGCAAGGCGTAGCGCGTGGCGGTGTACAGGTCTGCCAGCAGCCGGTCCTTCCATGCATTCCACAGGCGCGGGCTGGTGCCGATGATGTCGGCGATGGTCAGCAGATACAGCTGGCCCAGGCGTTCGCGCCCGCCCACCGCATTGGCGAAGCGATGCACCACATCCGGATCGGTAATGTCCTGGCGCTGCGCGGTGGTGCTCATCAGCAAATGCCAGCGCACCAGCCACGCAACGCGCTCGATGTCGTCCTCGGGCAGGCCGATTTTCTTGCCGAAGGCGCGCGCGTCTTCTTCGCCCAGCACGGAATGATCGCCACCGCGGCCTTTGGCGATATCGTGGAACAAGGCCGCCAGCAGCAGCACCTCCGGTTTGGGCAGCGTCGCCCACACCTCGCAGCCCAGCGGAAACTCGGCCTGCGTGGCGAGATCGGCAAAACGCGCCACATTGCGCAACACGCGCAAGGTGTGTTCGTCGACCGTGTACACATGGAACAGGTCGTACTGCATGCGCCCGAATACCTTGCCGAACGCCGGCAGGATCGCCGCCAGCAAGCCATGGCGATTCATGCGCCACAACGCGTCCACCGCCGGCGCGCCACGCCGCAGCAGGCGCAGGAACGACACCAGCACATCCGGATCGTCGGCCAGCCGACCATCCAGCGCCGCCGTGGCCTGGTGGATGCGGCGCATGGTGTCGGCAGTAAAGCCGATCACGCCTTGCTGATCGAGCCGCGCGATGAAGATGTCGACCAGCGCCGCCGGGCGGTGCACGAACAGATCCGGATCGCGTACCGCCATGCGGGCGCCGTAGCGGATGAAATCGGCGCCCACCGCCTGCTCGGCGCTGGGCGGCTCCAGCATTTCTTCGAAGCGCTCGGCGATCTGGATGCCGAGGCGCTCGACCTGGCTGGCCGCGCGGTAATAGCCCTGCATGAATTGCTCGACGCCAAGATTTTTTTCGTGCTCGTCTTCGAAGCCCAGCCGCGCGGCAATCGCGCGCTGGTAATCGAACAGCAATCGCTCTTCCGGCCGTCCCGCTTCCAGGTGCAGCGCAAATCGATAGCGCCGCAAGGTGGCTTCGGCCTGTAGCAGCGTGTCGCATTCGGCCGGATCGAGCAGGCCCTCGGTGACCATGTCGGGGAAGTCATTGGCATGCGCCAGACGCTTGCCCAGCCAGCGCAGCGAATCGAGCGTGCGCAGACCGCCGGGGCCGTCTTTCAGGTTGGGCTCGAGGTTGTAGGCGGTGTCGTCGTAGCGCGCGTGCCGTGCATCGCGTTCGGCCAGGCGCGCCTGCAGGTATTCGCGCGGCGGCCACATCTCCGGCGCGTCGACGATCGCGCGCAGGCGAAGGTCCAGCGAGGGATCGCCGGCCAGGCGCCGCGCATCCAGCAGGCTGGTAAATACGCTTGCTTCGGCGGCCGCCAGGGACTTGCACTGCACCGGCTCGCGCACGGCGTGGCCGACTTTAAGGCCCACGTCCCACAGCGTGGCAAAGCATTGCTCCAACGCACGCAGGCGTGATGCGTCGGGCTGCTCGACCAGCGCCAGCAAGTCGATATCCGAATAGGGAAACAACAAGCCGCGCCCGAAACCGCCGATGGCGAACAGCGCCGCGTCATTCACCTCGCCCAGGCAGGCCATCCACACATGCACCACGATGCGCGTGACCGAATCGCCGCGCCGGCGCGCCAGTTCGCTGGCATCGGCACCATCGCGAAACGCCACCGCAATGGCGCGATCCAGGTCGCCGAGCAATTGCCGCAACGCGCGGCGTGCTTCGGCCGAGACGCCCGAGCGGGGCACGGCAACCGGCAGGCGTGGCAAGGGTGGAAGCGGATGGGCGGATGACGTCATGGGGAAGCGGCGCGGGCAACAGGGCTGAGCACTGAAGCGTACCCACTCTGCGATGGCAGTGGGCAAGGCCGGCGTTGAACTGATCGCCCTTCGCGCATGCGGGGCTGGCGCTTGCGCCGCCGGCCCCGGAAAACGCTTACGCGTCCGGCCAGGGCGTGAGGATCTCGTAGCCGTCGTCGGTCACCGCGATGGTGTGTTCCCACTGCGCGGAGAGCGAATGATCCTTGGTCACCACGGTCCAGCCGTCGGGCAGCTGCTTGGTATGCGGCTTGCCGGCGTTGACCATCGGCTCGACGGTGAAGGTCATGCCCTTCTGCAGCACCACGCCAGTGCCGGGCTTGCCGTAGTGCAGCACCTGTGGCTCGTCGTGATAGACCTTGCCGATGCCGTGGCCGCAGTACTCGCGCACGATCGAGAAGCCGGCCGCTTCGGCATGCTTCTGGATCGCGTGGCCCACATCGCCCAGGGTGGCGCCGGGGCGCACCGCCTGGATGCCGCGCATCATCGCCTCGTGGGTGGTGTCCACCAGCCGCTTGGCCAGCACGCCGGGGGCGCCGACGAAGTACATGCGGCTGGTATCGCCGTGCCAGCCATCTTTGATGACGGTGACGTCGAGATTGATGATGTCGCCGTCCTTCAGCACCTTGCCCGGGCTGGGAATGCCATGGCAGATCACATGGTTGACCGAGGTGCACAAGGTCTTGGGGAAGCCGTGGTAGCCCACATTGGCCGGGGTCGCCTTCTGCACATTCACAATGTGCTCGTAGGCGAGCCGGTCCAGGTCCTCGGTGGTGACGCCGGGCTTGACGTGCTCCTTGAGCATGGCCAGCACTTCGGCCGCCAGCTGGCCGGCGACGCGCATGCCTTCGAGGTCTTGGACTGATTTGAGGGTAATGGCCATAAGTCAGTGTCATATGGCGGCAAAGTTCCGAAAAACCAGCAACTTGCCGCGAAGCGGTGATCCCGGCTACAATTTCCGGGTTTTGCAGACCGCTTCCGGCCACCTGGTGGCCCGCACGGCGCAAATCGAGCTGGGATTGTAACCGCGCCGCGGTACAAGCCCAACCTAATGCCACACACGTATCGGCACCGCCTTCGGGGTGCCGCGGCTGCCCTCTTCAAGCCATGGGCAACGCGGTCGAAGCCGGGGATACGTGGAGGTCCCAACCCCCGGGCCAATCGAAAAAGGCCCATTGCAGGAGTACTACCATGGCTCAAGTCACCATGCGTCAGATGTTGGAAGCTGGCGTGCATTTCGGTCACCAGACCCGCTACTGGAACCCGAAGATGGCTCCGTACATCTTTGGCGCCCGCGGCAAGATCCACATCATCAACCTCGAAAAGACCTTGCCGCTGTTCACCGACGCGATGAACTTCCTGTCGGGTCTGGCGCAGAAGCGCGGCACCGTGCTGTTCGTGGGCACCAAGCGCTCCGCCCGCGAAGCCCTGGCCGAAGAAGCCAGCCGCGCCGGCATGCCCTTCGTCACCGCCCGCTGGCTCGGCGGCATGCTGACCAACTTCCGCACCGTCAAGCAGTCGGTCGCCCGCCTGAAGGAGCTGGAAGCAGCTGAAACCGACGGCAGCTTCGAGAAGCTGGTCAAGCACGAAGTGCTGTCGCTGCGCCGCGAGCGCGCCAAGCTGGAAAACTCGCTGGGCGGCATCAAGAACATGAACCGCCTGCCCGACGCGCTGTTCGTGGTCGATATCGGCCATGAAAACATCGCCGTGCAGGAAGCCAAGAAGCTCGGCATCCCGGTGATCGCCGTGGTCGATACCAACTACAACCCGGAACTGGTCGACTACGCCATCCCGGGCAACGACGACGCCATCCGCGCGATCCAGCTGTACGCCCGCGCCGCTGCCGACTCGATCCTTGAAGGCAAGGCTGCCGCTCCGGCCGCCGCCCAGGGCGATGCCAACGAATTCGTCGAACTGGACGAAGAAGGCAACCCGGTCGCCAAGGACGACGAGCGCCGCGCCGCAGCACCGCGCCGCAACCCGCCGGCCAAGAAGGGCGGCCCGCGCGGCGGCGACCGCGACGATCGCCGTGGCGGTCGCGGCGGCCGTGGCGGCCGTTCGCAGGAAGCCGGCGACGCCGACTAAGCCTCTCCGCTGCCGCGGCGGGATCCCGCCGCGGCATCACCAAGATTCCCGAGGAACTTTGCAATGGCTGATATCTCCGCCCAACTGGTCAAGGAACTGCGCGAGCGCTCCGGCGCCGGCATGATGGAGTGCAAGAAGGCACTGGTTGAAAACAATGGCGACATCGAAGTCGCCATGGAATGGCTGCGCAAGTCGGGTCTGGCCAAGGCCGACAAGAAGGCCGGCCGCGTGGCCGCCGAAGGCCGCATCGTCACCGCCCAGGGCAACGGCGCCGCCGTGCTGGTGGAAGTGAACTGCGAAACCGACTTCGTCACCAAGAACCCCGATTTCGTGAAGTTCAGCGACAACGTCGCCGACGTGGCGCTGAAGTCCGGCGCCAGCGACATCGACGCGCTGAAGGCTGCTGCCTATCCGGGCGGCGGCACGGTCGAAGAAGCCGCCAAGGCCCTGGTCGCCACCATCGGCGAGAACATCCAGGTGCGCCGCATGGCGCGCGTGGCCAATGACGGCGTGACCGCCGCCTACATCCACGGCGGCCGCATCGGCGTGCTGGTGGCCCTGAAGGGCGGCTCGGAAGACCTGGCCAAGGGCATCGCCATGCACGTGGCGGCGATGAACCCGGCCTATGTGCGCGCCGAAGAGGTGCCGGCCGACTTCCTGGCCAAGGAAAAGGACATCGCGCTGAGCCAGATGTCCGAGAAGGACAAGGCCAAGCCGGCCGAGATCCTGGAAAAGATCGTCGGCGGCAAGGTCAGCAAGATCATTTCCGAAGTGACCCTGCTCGGCCAGGCCTATGTGCTGGACACCAACACCACGGTTGGCGACGCCCTGAAGAAGGAAGGCGCCGACGTGATCTCGGTGGCCCGCCTGGCCGTGGGCGAAGGCATCGAGAAGGTGCAGGACGACTTCGCCGCCGAAGTGATGAAGCAAGCCGGCCTCGCCTGATAACCGGGCAACGCCTACGAAAAAAGCCGCGGATCTCCGCGGCTTTTTTTATGCCCGCGTTCTACACCTAGGTAGCTGCATTTAGGATCTGACTTATATCTTGCCCAAAGCCCTTCCTGCACCGTAGGCGGACACCTAGGTATCGTTGGTTCTGATCTGTCGGCGAAAGTCGATCGCCGCAAGGAGGTCCTGTGCATCGCGTCACCCGCAACCATCTGATTTACGCCATGGGCCCCGAGCAGGCGCCGGCATTGCGCATCGCCGGCCCCGGCACCCTGGTATTCGAGACCTGCGACTGTTTCGAGGATCAGATCCAGTCGGCCGATGCTGCGTTCGGCGAGCTGGACTGGCAGCGCGTCAATCCCGCCACCGGTCCGGTGTATATCGACGAGGCACAGCCCGGCGACGTGCTCGCCGTGCATATCGAGCGCATCGCACTGAACCGCCAGGCCGTGATGGTGACCGCGCCCAAGCTCGGCGTATGCGGCGACCAGATCAGCGCACCGACCATCCGCGTCATTCCCATCGCCGATGGCCACGCCACGCTCCCGCAAGGCGTGCGCGTGCCGCTCAATCCGATGATCGGCGTGATCGGCACGGCGCCGGCCGGCGCGCCGGTGTCGTGCGGCACGCCCGACGCCCACGGCGGCAATATGGACTGCAAGATCATCGCCGAGGGCACCACGCTCTATCTGCCGGTGAACGTGCCCGGCGCATTGCTGGCAATGGGTGATCTGCATGCGGCGATGGGCGACGGCGAAGTGTCGGTATGCGGCATGGAGATCGCCGGAGAAGTCACCGTGCGCGTGGCGGTGCTCAAAAACCACGAGCTGCCCACGCCGATGGCACAGACCGCCGATGCGATCTACACCATCGCATCGGCGCCTTTGCTCGACGATGCCGCCAATCTGGCGGCGCGCAACATGGCGTCCTTCGTCAGCAAGCGCGCCGGCATGTCCATCGACGATGCGGTGAACCTGCTCTCCGTTGCCGGCGATCTGCAGATCTGCCAGGTGGTCGATCCGCAGAAAACCTGCCGTTACGCACTGCCCAAGTCGATTGCCCGCCAACTCAACATCAGCCTGCAGGACGCATGATGCCGGTCGAACAGAACTTCGGTTACAAGCAGGAACTCAAGCGCGCACTCAGCATCCGCGACCTGGTCGTGTACGGCATGATCTTCATGGTGCCGATCGCACCGTTCGGCGTGTTCGGCTATGTGTACGAAGATGCGCGCGGCATGGTGCCGCTGGCGTATCTGATCGGCATGGTCGCGATGTTCTTCACCGCGATGAGCTACTGGTCGATGTCGCGCGCCTTTCCGGTAGCAGGCTCGGTGTATGCCTATGCGCAGCGCGGCATTCACGAAGTGGTCGGCTTCTTTTCCGGCTGGTTGATCCTGCTCGACTACATCCTGGTGCCGGCGCTGCTGTATATCGTCAGCGCGGCGGCCCTGCAGCCGATGGTGCCCGGTGTGCCGGCCTGGGCCTGGCTGACCGGCTTTATCGCCGTCAACACGCTGATCAATCTGTTCGGGGTGGAATTCACCGCCAAGGCCAACCGCTACATCCTGGTTGCCGAAGGCATCATCCTGGCGGTGTTCATCGTGCTCGGCCTGGTTGCGCTGTATTCCGGCGACCATCCGACCGGCCTCACCCTGGCGCCGCTGTACAACCCCGAGAAATTCAGCCTGTCGGTGGTGGTCGGCGCGGTGTCGATCGCGGTGCTGTCCTTCCTCGGCTTCGACGGCATCTCCACGTTGTCGGAGGAAAGCCGCGACGGCGTGGACAGCGTCGGCAAGGCGTCCCTGGTTGCGTTGCTGGTGGTGGGCGCCCTGTTCATCCTGCAGACCTGGATTGCCGTGGACCTGGCCCGCGGCATGTCGTTCAGCAATAACGACGTGGCTTTCTACGAAACCGCCGCCCGGGCCGGCGGCAACACGCTCAAGTACGCCACCATGTGGGCCACGGCACTGTCGTGGGGCATCGCCAACGCGCTGGTGGCGCAGGCGGCCATCTCGCGCATCCTGTATGCCATGGGCCGCGACCGCAAATTGCCGCATGTGCTGGCCAAGGTGCACCCCAAATACCAGACGCCATATGTCAGCACGCTGCTGGTGGCGGCGGTGTCGCTGGCGGTCGGACTGGCCTTCGCCAGCCATATCGACAGCCTCAGCCGCATCGTCAACTTCGGTGCGCTCAGCGGCTTCCTGGTGCTGCATCTGTCGGTGATCAACCACTACATGATCCGCCAGCGCTCCAGGCGCTGGGTGCTGCACCTGGTGTTTCCGCTGATCGGGCTGCTGATCATCGGCTATGTGCTGTGGCAGATGGACTGGCAGGCCAAGGCGATCGGCCTGGCCTGGCTGGGCCTGGGCATCGCCTACTACCTGGTAAGCACGCGCGTACTCAAGCGCGAAGTCCAGTTGGAGTTGTGAGGCTTCACATCCTCCCCGTGTGGGGAGGATGCGCTGACGTGGCAGGCGGGCTCCGCTACAATGCGTCCGTTTTGCATCTCACAATCCGGAGCCTCCATGAGCGAACAGCTAAAGTATCAACGCATCCTGCTCAAGCTCTCCGGCGAAGCATTGATGGGTGATGCCGACTACGGCATCGACCCGAAAGTCATCGGCCGCCTGGCCGACGAAATCATTGAAATCCAGCGCTACGGCGTGCAGATCGGCGTGGTGATCGGCGGCGGCAACATCTTCCGCGGCGCCGGCCTGGCGGCGGCCGGCATGGACCGCGTCACCGGCGACCACATGGGCATGCTGGCCACCGTGATGAACGCGCTGGCCATGCAGGATTCCATCGAGAAGCGCGGCGGCTTCGCCCGCGTCATGAGCGCCATCCAGATCCACGACGTGGCCGAGGACTTCATCCGCCGCCGCGCCATCCGGCATATCGAAAAGGGCCGCATCGTGCTGTTTGCCGCCGGTACCGGCAATCCGTTCTTCACCACCGATTCCGCCGCCGCGCTGCGTGCGATCGAAACGAGTGCAGACCTGCTGCTCAAGGCCACCAAGGTCGACGGCGTGTACAACGCCGACCCGGCCAAGGTGCACGACGCGGTGCGCTTCGAGCAGCTGAGCTACGACCAGGTGATCGAACGCAAGCTGGCGGTGATGGACACCGCCGCCATCGCGCTGTGCCGCGATCACCGCATGCCCCTGCGCATCTACGACATGACCGTGCCCGGCAACCTGATGCGCATCATGCGCGGCGAACAGGTGGGCACCCTGGTCGACGCTGGCTGAACACCAGCGGCACGAGCGGCCGCCGGCACGGGCAAATCCAGCCTGGTGCGGTCCGGCGCTCGTCCCGCTCTTTGGCCCCCTGCTATAATGACCGGCTTGCACGCCACCGGGTGATTTACTCATGCTCAACGACATCAAGAACGATGCCCAGACCCGCATGGGCAAGAGCATCGATGCCCTCAAGCACGACTTGTCCCGCCTGCGCACCGGCCGCGCCAGCACCTCGCTGGTCGACCACATCAAGGTGCCCTACTACGGCTCGGACACGGCGCTGAACCAGGTTGCATCGGTGTCGCTGGCGGATGGTCGCTCGATCATCATCACGCCGTTCGAAAAGAACATGGTCGCCCCGATCGAGAAGGCGCTGCTGGCCTCCGACATCGGCATTACCCCGACCACCGCCGGCACGGTGATCCGCCTCAACATGCCGCCGCTCACCGAGGAGCGCCGCCGCGAGCTGGCCAAGCACGTCTCGCATGAGGGCGAAAACGCCAAGATCGCGATCCGCAACGTGCGCCGCGACGCCCTGCAGCACGTCAAGGACCTGCTGAAAGAAAAGCAGATCACCGAAGACGAAGAGCGCAAGGCCGACGAAGAGATCCAGAAGCTCACCGACCGCTTCGTGAAGGAAGTGGATGCGGTGGCCAAGACCAAGGAAGAAGAGCTGATGGCGATGTGATCCATCGCCACCGGCCACGGCCCGCCAGTGGGCACGCCATTACATGGGAACGAAGCCGCACGGCACGCTATGCTCCGTGCTCTCGGACAGGGGAGAGGGCCACAGGTGAAGGTTCGCACCAGCTCAAGGCGACATTCCCGCGGGTATCAGGCCGGCACCCTGCCGGCATCGGCCCACTGGAACTTTCCGTGGCAAGCTGCATCCTTCAAAAGGCCAAGCGGCGACCAAAAGTGGCCGTTTCCTGACGAACGCGCGCTCCGCCCCCGCCCCAGCGAGGCAACTATCGTCGTCGACGCTACGCTTCATCCATGACCACGACTTCCCAAACCTACCTACCTCGCCACATCGGCATCGTAATGGATGGCAACGGCCGCTGGGCGAAAGCACGCCATCGCCCGCGCAGCTTCGGCCATAACGCCGGCCGCAAGGCTGTGCGCGAAGTGGTGGAAGGCTGCCTGCGGCAAGGCGTGGAAGCACTGACCTTGTTTGCCTTCTCCAGCGAGAACTGGCAGCGCCCGGCGGAAGAAGTCGGCGCCCTGCTGGACCTGTTCGTGCGCGCGCTCGACAAAGAAGTCGACGAGCTGGACGAAAACGGCGTGCGTCTGCGCTTCATCGGCGATCTGGGCGCGTTCGAGAAGCCGCTGCAGCAGCGCATGCTGGGCGCCATGAAGCGCACCGCCGGCAACAGCAAGCTGCAGATGAGCATCGCGGTGAACTACGGCGGCCGCTGGGACATCGTGCAGGCCGCACGCAAGCTCGCCGCCGCCGTGGCGCAGGGCGAGCTGTCGATGGACGCCATCGACGAAACCGCCTTCGATGCCTCCACCAGCCTGGCCGAACTGCCCCCGCTGGACCTGTTCATCCGCACCGGCGGCGATCGCCGCGTCAGCAATTTTCTGCTGTGGCAGCTGGCCTATGCGGAGCTGTATTTCACCGATACGCTGTGGCCGGACTTCAACCAGATCTCGCTGCAGCACGCCATCAATGACTTTGCCCGCCGCGAGCGCCGCTTTGGCCGTACCGGTGATCAGGTCGCCCAGGCCTGACCATTAAGGAGCCTTCATGCTGCGACAGCGCGTTCTAACCGCCCTGCTCCTTGCGCCGCTAGCCATCCTGCTGATCCTGTTCGTGCCGACGGACTTGTTCGCCTGGCTGCTGGCCGCGGCGTTCCTGGCGGCCACCTGGGAGTGGACCCGGCTGTCCGGCATGAAGGACCGCCGCACCCGCGGTGTGGTGCTGGGCGTGGCGGCGGTGCTGTTCGTGTTGTTGTGGCTGGTGCGTGCCTCGGCGTGGCTGTGGCCGGCGCTGATCGCCGCCGGGGTGGCCTGGTGGCTGGTGGTTTGCATGTGGCTGCGCCATTTCGCCTTCGCTGCCGCGCCCACCCCTGAGAACCGCAATCTGAAATTGCTGGCCGGTGTGTTCGTGATCTTCCCGGCCTGGGTGGCCGCCCTGAGCATCCATGGCAGCCAGCCGCACGGCCACGTGTGGGCGTTTCTGGCCATGCTGCTGGTCTGGACCGCCGATACGGGCGCTTATTTCTCCGGCCGCTTCTTCGGCAAGCGCAAGCTGGCGCCGCAGATCAGCCCGGGCAAGACCTGGGCCGGCGTGTACGGCGCCTTCGCCGCCAGCGCCGTGGTGATCGCGGCGGGCGGCTGGCTGCTCGGTGTGCGCGACGCGCGCCTAGCCGGCCTGGTGGTGGTGACGGTGGTGACCGTGGCCAGCTCGATCGTCGGCGACCTGCTGGAAAGCCTGATGAAGCGGCACGCCAACGTGAAAGACTCCGGCGTGCTGTTCCCCGGCCATGGCGGCCTGCTGGACCGCCTCGACAGCGTTTTTGCGGCGCTGCCCTTCTTCGCCCTCGGCAAGCTGCTGCTGGGCTTCTGAGTAATTCCGGCGATGCGCCAGGTTGCCGTATTGGGTGCAACCGGCGCGATCGGCAGCAGCGCGCTCAAGCTCATCCATGGCCATCCGGAGCGCTACCGCGCACGCGTGCTGACGGCGTATCGCGACGTCGACGCGCTGGCCGCGCAATGCGTCCGCCATCGACCCGAACTCGCCGTCATTGCGGATCCCGCCCTGGAAGGTGCGCTGGCGCGCCGCCTGGCAGCAGCCGGCGTGACTTGCGATATCGCCAGCGGCCCGGGCGCCCTGGCCGCATCGGCGGCTTCAGGCGGCTGCGATACGGTGATCGTCGGCATCGCCGGTTCCAGCGGCATTGAGGCCAGCCTGGCCGCCGCACGCAGCGGCAAGCATCTGTTGCTGGGCAATCGAGAATCGGCCGTCGTCGCTGGCCCGCTATTGCGCCAGGCGCTCGATCAAGGCGGCGGTGGGCTGATCCCGCTGCAATCGGAGCTATTCGCGGCCTTCGTCGGCTTCGGTGAGGCCGCCCCGGGAAGCCGCCCCGAACGGCTCGTGCTGGCTGGAGCGGGAGGGCCGCTCGCCGGTTTGAGCCGAGCCCAGTTAGTGCGGGTCACTCCGGCGCAACTCGGCACCTCGCGCAACCCCCGTGAACTTGGCGCCGCGGTGGGTGCAGCCTGCCTGATGCGCGACGGCCTGCTGGCGATCGCCGCCAAAGCCTTGCTGCGAGATGCGCCCGATCGGATCGAGGCGATGATCCAACCGCAGGCGCAAACCCACGTGCGGATCGAGTACGACGACGGCCAGCTGCGAATCCAGCCCGGCGCGGCAATGCTGCCGGAGGTGCTTGCCCGCGCATTGGCGTGGCCGGCATCGGCTGAAACGGCGGTCAACACGCCGGACGCCACCGCGCCGGCCATCGAGCAACCGGACCTGGCCAGCTTCCGCTGCCTTGCGCTCGCCTACCACGCCATGCGCGCAGGCGGCGACGCGGCAACCATCCTGAACGCGGCTTACGAGGTGGCGGTAGAGGCCTTCCTCGCCGGCTCCCTGTCGCTGCCGTCGGTTGCCGACCTGGTCGAGCAGATTCTGATGGAACTGCCGCCGATGCCCGTGGTCGATACCCAAACCCTCAGCGAACGCGATCGGGCCGCCCGGGGCGCCGCCCGGCGGGTACTTCGCAACGCTTGCTGATAAGCTTTGAGTTCCCTAGAGACGTACCTGCCTTGATGAATCCCTTTTTCGGCTCGGTGTTTTGGTTGCTGGTCACGCTTGGCGTGCTGGTGACCTTTCACGAATTCGGACACTACTGGGTCGCACGCCGCTGCGGCGTGAAGGTGCTGCGCTTCTCGGTCGGCTTCGGCCGCGCCATCTGGAAGCACGTTGCGCGTGACGGCACCGAATACCAGGTGGCTGCCATTCCGCTGGGCGGCTACGTCAAAATGCTCGATGCGCGCGAGGGCGAAGTCGACCCGGCGCTGCGCGAGCAGGAATTCACCGCGCAGCCGATCTGGAAGCGCATCGCCATCGTTGCTGCAGGCCCCGGCTTCAACATCATCTTTACCGTGGCTGCGTTCTGGCTGATGTTCGTGCTGGGCCGCACCGATTACGCGCCGGTAGTCACCGCGGAGCCGCAGAGCATCGCTGCCCAGGCCGGCATCCGTCCCGGCGACCGGCTGCTGAGCCTCGGCGGCGAGCAGGTCACCACCTGGACGGGCTCGCTCGACGCGATCGCCAACGCCATGCTCGGCCGTACCGCGCTGCCGGTCACCGTGCGCGGCACCGACGGCAGCCAGCGCTCGCTGGTGCTGCCGCTGGATCGGTTGCCGGCCGGGCAAGATATCGGCCAGTACATGGACAAGCTCGGCCTGGAACTGGCCGCCGCCCCTGCCGTCGCCGCCACCGTGTCGCCGGGCGACCCGGCCGCGCTGGCCGGCCTGCAGGCCGGCGACAAGATCCTCAGCATCGATGGCGTGGCCGTGAAGGATTTCAACGATCTGGGCAAGCAGATCGTGGCAGCGGCGGCCAAGTCGCCCAAGCTCAGCGTCGAAGTGGAACGCAACCACCGGCCGATGCAGTTCAGCGTTACCGCACGCATGGAGTCGCCCGAGGGCGGCGCGGCGCGCTGGGTGATCGGCGTAACGCCGGCAGCCTCGGAAGCGGCGATCCAGCATTACGGCCCGCTCAAGGCGTTCAGCGAGTCGCTCGACCTTACCTGGCAGCGCACCACCGACACCTTCACCATGGTCAGCAAGATGCTGACCGGGCAGGCCTCGACCAAGAACCTGTCCGGCGTGATCGGCATCGCGCAGGCGGCCAACATGTCGGCGCAGGCGGGGCTGGACCGTTTCCTGGAATTCCTCGGCCTGGTGTCGCTCAGCCTGGCGATCATCAACCTGCTGCCCATCCCGATCTTGGACGGGGGGCACCTGCTGTATTACCTTATCGAGCTGATCAAAGGCAGCCCGGTCAGCGAACGGACCATGATCGCGGGCCAGTATGTGGGCATCGCTTTGTTGTTCACGCTGATGGGGTTGGCGTTCTACAACGACATCCATCGCATCATCCTGCCCTCGTGATACGGATGCGCGCCGCTGACAACCTCTGGTTGGACGCTGGCCGCGGCTTCCCGATCGCATGGCAACCCACCCGCATCGCGCGGCGTCCGCGGCGAACGCTACGGGCAGGCCAGGCGCAGTGCGGTTAAAAACACGAGACCGGCACCAGGCCGGCCTCGCAAAAAAATACAGCGGGCCGGTCGCATGACCGGCCCGTCCGAATAACACAACGGATTCGACGATGAAGCGTATCGCCGCCCTGATTTTGCTTGCCTCCCTATCTACGAGCGTGCTCGCTCTCGAACCATTCGTCGTTTCCGATATCCGTATCGAAGGTCTCAGCCGCATCTCCGCAGGCACGGTGTTCAACTACCTGCAGATCAACAAGGGCGACCGCCTCACCAACGAAGAAGCCCAGCAGGCCATCCGCGCCCTGTACAACACCAAGTTCTTCAGCGATGTGGAACTGGAGCGCGATGGCGACATCCTGGTGGTCAAGGTGGTGGAACGCCCGTCGATCACCAAGCTGACCATTCGCGGCAACAGCGACATCAAGACCGACGACCTGAAGAAGGGCCTGAAGGACATCGGCCTGTCCGAAGGCGAAACCTTCGACCGCCTCGCGCTCGACCGCGTGCAGCAGGAACTGATCCGCCAGTACTACAACCGCGGCAAGTACAACGTGTCGGTCAGCCCGCACGTGACCGAGCTCGACCGCAACCGCGTGTCCATCGACATCGAAATCCGCGAAGGCAAGGTCGCCAAGCTCAAGGAAGTGAACATCGTCGGCAATACGGCGTTCACCACCCACGACATCGAGAAAGATTTCGAATCCGGCACCACCAACTGGCTGTCCTGGTATTCGAAGAACGACCAGTATTCGCAGGACAAGCTCTCGGGCGACCTGAAGAAGCTGCAGTCCTACTACATGGACCGCGGCTACGCCGACTTCGGCATCGATTCCACCCAGGTCACCATTGCGCCCGACAAGCGCGCGATGTACATCGCCGCCGACGTCACCCAGGGCGAGATCTACCACATCTCCGACACGCACCTGCTCGGCCAGCTGATCCTGCCGGAAGACACGCTGCGCAGGCTGGTGTTCGTGAAGAACGGCGACCTGTTCAACCGCCGCGCCATCGAAGCCACCTCCGACTCGATCAAGGCCCTGCTGGCGAACATCGGCTACGCCTTCGCCAAGGTCAATTCGGTACCGAAGCTCGACAAGGAAAAGAAGACCGTCGACGTGACCTGGTACATCCAGCCAGGTCCGCGCGTCTACGTGCGCCGCGTGATCTTCCAGGGCAACACCCGTACCGAAGACGACGTGCTGCGCCGCGAAATGCGCCAGCTCGAAGGCTCCTGGTACTCGCAGGCGGCGATCGACCGTTCCAAGATCCGCCTGCAGCAGCTGGGCTTCTTCAAGACGGTCAAGATCGACAAGCAGACCGTGCCGGGCACCGATGACGAAGTCGACCTGACCGTGAAGGTGGAAGAACAGTCCGCCGGCAGCCTGACCTTCGGCGTGGGCTACTCGCAGTATTCGGGCATCATCCTGTCCAGCTCGGTGTCGCAGCGAAACTTCCTCGGTACCGGCGACCAGTTCTCGATCGGTGCGGAACGCAGCGACTACCTCACCCAGATCAATGCGAGCTACTCCAACCCCTATCTGACCGACAGCGGCATCGGCATCGGCTACAACGCCAGCTTCTCGCGTGCGGACTACACCGACCTGGGCAGCGAGTACGCCAGCTACTCCAACAGCACCAAGTCGTTCTCCACCACGCTGGGCATCCCGATCACCGACTTCGACCGCCTCAGCGGCAGCCTCGGCATCAGCAGCACCACGATCAATACGTATGTGGGCTACACCCCGCAGATCCTGATCGACTACATGAATGCGCTGGACCACAAGACCATCCACACCTGGAACGGCTCGCTGAGCTGGGTGCACGACACGCGCAACTCCTACTGGGCGCCGACCCACGGCGGCCAGCTCACCGCCACGGTGAACGCGGCGCTGCCCGGCTCCACCGTGCAGTACTGGACCTTCAACGGCGAGGCCAACCATTACTGGCCGATCGGCGGCGGTTTCGTGCTGTACCTGGACGGCAAGGTCGGCTACGGCAGCACCTATGGCGGCAAGACCTTTGCCAACACCACCGACGACTACACCGCCGCCACCAGCACCAGCAGCCAGGTCGGCTACAAGGCTGGCCAGCAGGTCACCTTCCCGTTCTGGATGAACTTCTACGCCGGCGGCGTGACCGACCTGCGCGGCTTCCAGGACAACACCCTGGGCCCGCGCGCCTGCGCCGGCACCAACGCCAGCGGCGGCCCGATCTTGCCGTCGTCCAACGGCTACTGCGCCAACAGCACCTACTCCTATGCGCAGCCGATCGGCGGTGCGTTCAAGGTGCTGGGCACCGCGGAAATCTACCTGCCGCTGCCGTTCCTGAAGGACATCAACACCGCCCGCGTCTCGCTGTTCATGGACGTCGGCCAGGCCTACCAGGACATCAGCAGCTTCCGCGCCAAGCAGCTCGACGCCTCCGCCGGTATCTCGCTGCACTGGCAGGCGCCGATCGGTCCGCTGATCATCAGCCTGGGCATGCCGTTCCGCACCCAGCCTGGCGACAACCAGTACGAAGAACGCATCCAGTTCACCTTCGGCAGCCAGTTCTAAGCCGGCCTGCACGGATAGGTCCACAGCAAGCGCGGCCTGGCCGCGCTTTCTTTTGAAGCCGCATGCTGCCGCACGTTGTCCGGGCCCAGCCCGTACAATGCCGCGGATGCCGTGGAGCCCTGCATGAGCAAGATCCAATACAGCGTGGCCGAACTGGCCGAACGTTTCAGCCTGGAATTCCGTGGCGACGGCACGCGCATCATCGACGGCGTGGGTACGCTCGCTGGCGCAGGGCCCAGCCAGCTGAGCTTTCTTTCCAACAGCAAATACGCCGTGCAGCTGGGCAATACGCGCGCCGGCGTGGTCGTACTGCACCAGGACGCCGCCGAAGCCTGCCCCACGGCGGCGCTGGTCGCGCGCGATCCGTATGTGGCGTATGCACATATTGCCGCCCTGTTCGAACGCCTGCCGGCCGCCGTGCCGGGCATCCATCCAAGCGCAGTGGTCGCAGCCGGCGCCCGCGTCCATCCCAGCGCAAGCATCGGCCCCTGCTGCGTGGTCGATGACGGCGCCGTCATCGAGGAAGGCGTGGTGCTTGGGCCGCACTGCATCATCGGCGCCGAATGCGTGGTGGGGGCCCAGTCGCGGCTGGTAGCACGGGTCACCCTGGTCACCCGCGTCACGCTGGGCAAGCGCGTACTGGTGCATCCGGGGGCGGTGATCGGCTCGGATGGATTCGGCCTCGCTTTCGACCGCGACCATTGGGTGAAGCTGCCGCAGCTGGGCGGCGTGCGCATCGGCGACGATTGCGAGATCGGCGCCAACACCACCATCGACCGCGGCGCCCTGGACGACACGGTGCTGGAAGAAGACGTGCGCCTGGATAACCAGATCCAGATCGCCCACAACGTGTATGTGGGCGCACACACGGCGATGGCCGGCTGCGCGGCGGTGGCCGGCAGCGCGAAAATCGGCCGCTATTGCATGATCGGCGGCAATGCCGGCGTGCTGGGCCATCTGGAACTGGCCGACCGGGTTACCATTACCGCCAAGAGCCTGGTAACCCATTCGATTCGGGAGGCCGGCGAATACTCCTCCGGCGTACCGCTGCAGGAAAACCGTCAATGGCGCCGCAATGCCGCGCGCTTCAAGCATCTCGACGAGTACGCGCGCCGGCTGTCGGCGCTGGAAAAGGATAAGAACGATGACTGACAACACCGCTCCGATCGCGCTGCCGGTGACCGTGGAGCAGATCCAACAACTGCTGCCGCATCGCTACCCGTTCCTGCTGGTCGATCGCGTGATCGAGATCGTGCCGGATCAGAGCGTGGTGACGCTGAAGAACGTCACCATCAACGAACCGTTCTTCAACGGCCATTTCCCGGGCCACCCGGTCATGCCGGGCGTGCTGATCGTGGAAGCCATGGCGCAGTCGGCCGGCCTGCTCACGCAGCTCAGCGCGCGCCTGAAAGGCGGCTCGCCCAGCGCGCTGTTCTACCTGGCCAAGGTCGACAACGCCCGCTTCAACGCGCCGGTGGTGCCGGGCGACCAGCTGCGCATGGAAGTGCGCCTGAAGCGCCTGCTGCGCAGCATGGGCCTGTTCGAGGCGCGCACCCTGGTCGACGGCAAGGAAGTGGCCAGCTGCGAGCTGATGTGCGCAGCGAGGTCCGAAAAATGATCCATCCGACCGCGCAGATCGATCCCTCTGCCGTTATCGGCAATAACGTCAGCATCGGCGCCTATACCGTTATCGGCGCCCGCGTGCAGATCGGCGACGGCACCGTGATCGGCCCGCACGTGGTGATCGAAGGCCCCACCCGGATCGGACGCGACAATCGCATTGCGCAGTTCGCCTCGCTCGGCGGCGATCCGCAGGACATGAAGTTCAGCGGCGAGAGCACCGAGCTGGTCATCGGCGACCGCAATCTGATCCGCGAATTCGTCACCATCAACCGTGGCACCGGCGACGGCGGTGGCATGACCCAGATCGGCAACGACAACTGGCTGCTTGCCTACGTGCACGTGGCGCACGATTGCAAGATCGGCAACCACACCATCTTCTCCAACTACTCCGCGCTGGCCGGGCATGTGGAAGTGGGCGACTGGACGGTGTTCTCCGGCTATTCCGGCGCACATCAGTTCTGCAAGATCGGCGAGCACGCCTTTATCGCCATGGGCTGCCTGCTCGGCGCCGACGTGCCGCCGTTCCTGATGATGGCCAACGAGCAGAACGGTCGTCCGCGCGGCCTCAACACCACCGGCCTGAAGCGCCGCGGCTTCGAGCCGGAACGCATCACGGCGATCAAGCGCGCCTACCGCACGCTGTACACCTCGGGCCTGTCGCTGGCCGAGGCGCGCGAGCAACTGGCGACGCAGGCCAAGGACAGCGAAGACGTACGCCATATGCTCGACTTCCTCGACCGCAGCGAGCGGGGGTTGGCGCGTTGATCCTATGCGCCCCGCATAGGACCAAATCAAACACGAGCTCTTGCTTGGGGTGTCCTCATGCATGACGACAACCACCGGCCCCTGATCGCCATCATCGCCGGCGAAGAATCCGGCGACCAACTCGGCGCCGACCTGATCCCCGCACTACGCCGCCACTACCCGAACGCCCGCTTCGCCGGCATCGGCGGCAGCCGCATGCAAGCGCAGGACTTCGTGTCGTGGTACGACATGCGCGAGCTGTCGCTGTTCGGTTTCGCCGAAGTGGTGAGTCACCTGCCGCGCCTGCTCCGGCTGCGCAAGGAACTGGTGGCCCGACTCATCGCCGAAAAACCGATGGTGGTGATCGGCATCGATGCTCCCGATTTCAATCTCGGCGTCGAACGGCGCATCAAGCAGGCCGGTCTGCCGACCGTGCATTACGTCAGTCCATCGATCTGGGCCTGGCGCGAAAAACGCGCCGACAAGATCGGCGCCAGCGTCAGCCGCGTGCTGTGCCTGTTCCCGATGGAGCCGCCGATCTATGCGCGACACGGCATCGATGCGCGCTTCGTCGGCCATCCTCTGGCCGATCGCTTTCCGCTGGTATCCGATCGCATCCCGGCACGCCGCGCGTTGCAGCTGCCGCTGGATGTGCCGGTGCTGGCGGTGCTGCCGGGCAGTCGCCATTCCGAGCTGGAGCGGCTGGCCGTGCCGTTCCTGGATGCAGCGCGACGCCTCAGCGCCGCACTGCCCGGCCTGCGCGTGGTGATCCCCGCGGCCAATTCGCGGGCCCTGGCCACGCTCAAGACCTTGCTTGCACGCGGACCGCACGACGACATGGCGCCGATCCTGCTGGACGGCCACGCACACGATGCCATGCTCGCTGCCGATGTGGTGATGCTCGCCTCCGGCACCGCCACGCTGGAGGCGATGCTGGCCAAGCGGCCGATGGTGGTGGGCTATCGCGTGTCGCCGCTGAGCTATCGCATTGCGCGCATGCTGAAAATGCTCAAGACGGATGTATACGCGTTGCCGAACATCCTGGCCCGCGCCTGCGGCATGGGCAAAGACGCCCTGCTGGTGCCCGAGCTGATGCAGGACAACTGCACCGCCGCCAAATTGACCGAAGCCACCTTGACGCTGTTCCGCGACAGCGAACGGCGCGGCGCGATCGTGGCGGCGTTCGAGCAATTGCACGATGCCCTGCGTGGCAATCTGCATGGCCACGCCGGCGATCATGCTGCCGCGGCGATCGTGGATCTGTTGAACGGCACGGCGCATGACCAGCACTGATCGCCGCCGCAAAGCTGCGCTGCCGTCGATCGAGGAACTGCGCATTGCCGGTGTCGATGAAGCCGGCCGTGGGCCGCTGGCCGGCCCGGTAGTGGTCGCTGCGGTGGTGCTGGATCCGCGCAAACCGATCGACGGCCTGGACGATTCGAAAAAGCTCAGCGAAGCCAAGCGCGAGCGGCTTTATCCGCTGATCATGGAGCGCGCGCTGGCGCATTGCGTGGTGGTGATCGAGACCGAAGAAATCGATCGCCTGAATATTTTCCAGGCCACCATGGTCGGTATGAGCCGCGCCGTGGCCGGCCTGATGCCTGCCGCCACGGAGGCCTTGATCGACGGCAACTACGTGCCCAAGCAGTTGCCCTGCCCCGGCCGCGCCATCATCGGCGGCGATGCACTGGAACCGGCGATCAGCGCCGCGTCGATCCTCGCCAAGGTCAGCCGCGATCGCCTGATGGTGGCGATGGAAGCGCTGCATCCAGGCTACGGTTTCGCCACCCACAAAGGCTACGGCACGCCCGCACATCTGGCCGCGTTGCAGCAACTGGGTCCATGCAGCCAGCACCGGCGCAGTTTTGCACCGGTAAAAGAATGGCTCGATCAGGGTCGGCTTTTTTAGCGAAGTCTGTGCCGATAGTGCGTGCAGGTCATGCGCGTCACGGCAGCTTCACGCCGCAGATCCGATTACGCGCGATGACTTCCGACCCATGCAACGCTTCCTATTGCATCTGCATCAGAGCAGGTATAGGAATGGATTCGGAAAGCCGCTGCGGCAGACCGCATGCACTGCCGCCACGACCGCCTCGCAAGGACGCCAACGTAGCTGTCCGGTGACTAGCCGCGGAACGCCTGCCCGGCTTCGAGCACCGGAACTGGAGGGTGTCATGATGCTTCCTTTCCGCCGCCGCCCCAACTCGCCCAAACAGACCGCCGCCACACCGGCTGCCGATAGCGGCGAACCCCAGTCCTGCAAAATTGAAATCGGACTGAAACACCTCGACTACAACCTGCAGCCTCTCAATGTAGAGAGCCTGTCGCACTACATTGAACCGACCGTGGATGAGGAACGGTTCCGGGTGCATTAGCCAGCCGCAGGACCGGGAAAACGGAGCGCCGAACGTTAAGTTCGCCGTAACCCATGCGTTCCCCGTTTCCGGTTCCCCGATCCCCGCGCTTGTCAATTCTTGCCCGCTTCAGACCGCCCCGCTAGGCTGGGCCATTGCTTCGCGTGCGAGCCATGTCCCTCCGTTTCGCTCATCTGCATCTGCACAGCGAATATTCGCTGGTGGACTCGACCATCCGCATCAAGGCGCTGGTGGCTGCCTGCGTGCAGGCCGGCGTGCCCGCGGTCGCCCTCACCGACGAATGCAACATGTTCGCCCTGGTGAAGTTCTACAAGGCGTGCAGCGCGGCCGGCATCAAGCCGATCGGCGGCTGCGACCTGTGGATCAGCTCGCCGGATGATCCGCGCCCCTGGCGTCTCACCGTGCTGTGCCAGAACCACGAGGGCTACCTGAATCTGTCGCGCATGGTTTCGCGCGCCTGGCGCGAAGGCCAGCAGGGCGGACGCGCGCTTACCGAAGCCGCGTGGCTGACGCCCGACGCCACCGCCGGCCTGATCGCCGTGCTCGGACGCGAAAGCGAGGTGGCCCGCAGCGCCGTCAACCAGGGCACCGAGGCGGCCACACCGCGCCTGCGCTCGCTGATGCAGCTGTTTGCCGATCGCCTCTACCTTGAGCTCACCCGCACCGGTCGCGAGGGCGAGGAATCCTGGAACAACGCCGCACTGTTGCTGGCCACCGAACTGGATCTGCCGGTCATTGCCAGCAACGACATGCGCTTCCTCAAGCAGGAAGACTTCGAGGCACATGAAGCACGCGTGTGCATTCATCAAGGCCGCGTGCTGGCCGATCCCAAGCGCCCGCGCGACTACAGCGAACAGCAATACCTGAAGACGCCGGAAGACATGGCCACGCTCTTCGCGGATATTCCCGAAGCGCTGGAAAACACCGTCGAACTGGCCAAGCGCTGCAATCTGGAACTGAACTTCGGCACCTATTACCTGCCGAATTTCCCGGTGCCCGACGGCCATGACCTGGCCAGCTACATCCGCGAGCTTGCCCGCGACGGCCTGAAGGAGCGCCTTGCCGGTGCGCCGCTGGCCGAGGGCTACACGCTGGCCGATTACGAAGCACGCCTGGAACGCGAGCTGGACGTGATCGTCAAGATGGGCTTCCCCGGCTACTTCCTGATCGTGGCGGACTTCATCAACTGGGGTAAGCAGAACGGCATCCCGGTGGGTCCGGGCCGCGGCTCGGGCGCAGGCTCGCTGGTAGCCTGGGTGCTGAAGATCACCGATCTGGATCCGCTGCAGTTCAACCTGCTGTTCGAGCGCTTCCTCAATCCCGAACGTGTGTCGATGCCCGACTTCGACATCGACTTCTGCATGGATCGCCGCGACGAGGTGATCGACTACGTCGCGCGCAAATACGGCCGCGATCACGTCAGCCAGATCATCACCTATGGTTCGATGGCGGCGAAGGCGGTGCTGCGCGATTCCGGTCGCGTGCTGGGCATGGGCTACAACGCGGTCGACCGCATCGCCAAGCTGATTCCGCCGCGCCCGCTCGATCTCACCTTGTCCTGCGCGCTCGGCCGTTCGGAGAAGGCGCAGAAAGAACCCGATCGCGTGGTCAAGGAGTTCTGCGATCTCTACGCGCAGGACGAAGAAGCACGCACGCTGATCGACCTCGCGCTGAAGCTGGAAAGCCTGACCCGCAACGCCGGCAAACACGCCGGCGGCGTGGTGATCGGGCCCAAGCCGCTGACCGAATTCGCCCCGCTGTACTGCGAACCGGGCGGCGCCGGCGTGGTGACGCAGTACGACAAGGACGACGTGGAAGCGGTCGGCCTGGTGAAGTTCGACTTCCTCGGCCTGCGCACGCTCACCATCATCGACTGGGCGGTGAAAGCGATCAACGAACGTCGCGCCCAGACCGACGAAGCGCTGCTGGATATCGCCGCGCTACCGCTGGACGACAAAGAATCCTACGAGCTGCTCAAGCGCGCCCAGACCGTGGCCGTGTTCCAGCTCGAATCCTCCGGCATGCAGCGCATGCTGAAGGACGCCAAGCCCGACCGCTTCGAGGACATCATCGCGCTGGTGGCGTTGTACCGTCCCGGCCCGATGGACCTGATCCCCAGCTTCGTCGCGCGCAAGCACGGGCGCGAGGAAGTGGAATATCCCGACCCGCGCGTCGAGCCGATCCTGAAAGAGACCTACGGCATCATGGTCTACCAGGAGCAGGTGATGCAGATGGCGCAGATCGTCGGCGGCTACTCGCTCGGCGGCGCCGACCTGCTGCGCCGCGCGATGGGCAAGAAGAAACTCGAGGAAATGGCCAAGGAGCGCGCCAAGTTCCGCGAAGGCGCCGCCAAGGATGGACTGAGCGGAGAAAAAGCCGACTCCATCTTCGACCTGATGGAAAAATTCGCCGGCTACGGCTTCAACAAGTCGCACGCCGCCGCGTATGCGCTGGTCTCCTATCAGACCGCCTGGCTGAAGGCCCACTACCCCGCCGAATTCATGGCCGCGACGATCTCGTCGGACATGGACAACACCGACAAGGCGGTGACCTTCCTCGACGAATCGCGCGCGATCGGCCTGACCGTGCTGGCGCCCGACGTGAACGCGTCGGAATTCATGTTCGTCGCGGTAGAGCCCCGGGTAATCCGCTACGGCCTGGGCGCGATCAAGGGCGTGGGCCAGGGTGCCTGCGAGGCGATCGCCGACGAACGCCGCAACGGCGGCGCCTACAAGGACCTGGCCGACTTCTGCCGCCGCGTCGACAGCACCAAGCTCAACCGCCGCGTGCTGGAGGCCTTGATCCTGTCCGGCGCGCTGGATGCGCTGGCGCCCAACCGCGCCAGCCTGATGCTGCAGCTGCCGGGGGCGATGAAGGCAGCCGAGCAGCATCTGCGCGATCGCCAGTCCGGCCAGAACGACATGTTCGGCGCCATGATGGGGGCGGTCGCCCCGGTCGTGCAGGTCGAGCTGCCCACCGCGCCGGAGTGGCCGCTGGAGCAGAAGCTGCAGGGCGAGCGCGAGACGCTCGGCCATTACCTCTCCGGCCACCCCACCGACCCCTGGCGCGAGGAACTGGCCCAGCTCGCCACGTGCCCGCTGGGTGAGATCGCCGACCGTTACCAGCCGCCGCGCCCGCGCAAGAACGACGGCGACGACGGCAACCGCTTCCGCCGCGGCCCCGATACGCCCTGGACCGTCGCCGGCATGGTCACCGCCGTGCGCAAGCGCGGCGACAGCGACGCCTTCGTGCGCCTGGAAGACGGCAGCGGCATCATCGAGGTGAGCTTCTTCGGCGAGCTGTACCAGCAGGTGGCGCCGCTGCTCACGCGCGACGAAATGCTGGTGGTGGAAGGCGGCCTGCGCATCGACGAATTCTCCGGCGGCGGCTTCCAGGTACGCGCCCGCAGCGCCTACACCCTGGCCGACGCCTGCCGCCGCTACGCGCGCCTGCTGCGCGTGAAGGTGAACGGCATCGGCGCCGACTTCATCCCGCAATTCCGCCAGGCGCTGGCCGGGCATCGCGGCGGTCGCGCCAGTGTCATCCTCAGCGGTTATCACAATGCCAAGGCGCAGGCCGATTTCGAGCTGGGCGAGGAATGGCATGTCAACGCCATTCCGGAGCTGTTGCGGACCGTGCGCGGCATGCCCGGTGTGATCGCCGCGGGGGTCAGGCTGGTGAAAACAGGGGGCGGCGACTAGCCCCAGGCCCTCCCGACAGCACCCATACGGCCCCGTTTCCGCGTTTTTAGCGCCCCCGGTATACTGCCCCGCTTCTGTGCCATCCCAAGACCGGAATGAACCCCAATTTCCTCGACTTCGAACAGCCGATTGCCGATCTGGAAGCCAAGATCGAGGAGCTGCGCTTTGCGAGCAGCGGGCAGTCGGTCAACATCGACGACGAGATCCGGCGCTTGCGCGAAAAGCTCAAGATCAAGACCGCCGACATCTTCCGCAACCTGGATTCCTGGCAGACCACCCAGCTGTCGCGCCACCCGGCGCGCCCGTACACGCTCGACTACATCAGCGTGATCTGCGAGGAGTTCCACGAGCTGGCCGGCGACCGCGCGTTTGCCGATGACGGCGCCATTGTCGGCGGCCTGGGCCGCATCAACGGGCGGCCGGTGATGATCATCGGCCACCAGAAGGCGCGCGATACCAAGGGCAAGCTCAAGCGCAACTTCGGCATGCCGCGCCCGGAGGGTTATCGCAAGGCGCTGCGGCTGATGAAGATGGCCGAACGTTTCAAGCTGCCGCTGTTCACCTTCATCGACACCATGGGTGCCTACCCGGGCGTCGGCGCGGAAGAACGCGGCCAGAGCGAAGCCATTGCGCGCAACCTGCTGGAAATGGCCGAACTGAAAACCCCGATCATCTGCACCGTGATCGGCGAAGGCGGCTCCGGCGGCGCACTGGCGATCGGCGTGGGCGACCGCACGGTGATGCTGCAGTACTCCACTTACTCGGTGATCACGCCCGAGGGCTGCGCCTCGATCCTGTGGAAGAGCGGCGAGAAAACCAAGGATGCCGCCGAAGCGCTGGGCATGACCGCCCCGCGCCTGCTGGAGCTGGGCCTGATCGACAAGGTGGTGCGCGAGCCGCTGGGCGGCGCGCATCGCAATCCGCATGCGATGGCGGTGCGCCTGAAGGCCGTGCTGCTCAACGAGCTGGACAAGCTCCAAGCCGTCCCCGCCAACGAGTTGCTGGAACTGCGCTATCGCCGCCTGCGCGGCTACGGCGCCTTCCACGAATAACTGGCGGCATTCCACGTTTTGCTGAAGAATCGCCCGACATCTCACTGACGCGGTTCTTCCATGCAGGCTCGCTCCCTTTTGCGTCGCGCCCTCGCCGGCGCGGCCCTGGTTTGTGCCACGCACGCGGCGGCCCAGGCCGCCGCAGTGCAGGCCGGCTCCGCCGAAGTGCGCACCGCGCAGGCCTTCGAAGCCGCGCGCCAGCAAGGGCCGCTTGCACTGCACGCGTTCCTGGCCGGCATGCCCAAGGGCGGCGACCTGCATAACCATCTCAGCGGCGCGGTATATGCCGAATCGTGGATTGCGCAGGCTGCCGCCGACGGACTGTGCGTAGACATCGCCACCTCCAGCTTGCTGGAAAAGCACGCAGCCAGCGCACCGAACTGCGGTGCGGGACAACGTCCCGCGGCAGATGCGCTCAAAGACCAGCATTTTTACGATGCACTGGTCGATGCGTTTTCCATGCGCAGCTTCGTGCCTTCGGCGGGGCGCTCCGGCCACGACCAGTTCTTCGACACCTTTGGCCGCTTCGACAACATCAGCCCGCAGCAGCACATGGGCGACTGGCTCAACGAAGTCAGTGCGCGCGCCAGTACACAGAACGAGCAATACCTGGAACTGATGGTGACGCCGCCCTTTGCGCATGCAGCAGAACTCGCGCGCACGCTGGGCTGGCAAAACGATTTCGATGCTTTGCGCCGGCAATTGCTGGCGCACGGATTGAAAGACGAAATCGCCGCCGACGAACAGTTGCTCACCAGCGCCCTGGCCGAGCGCAAGCGCCAGCAGCATTGCGATAGCGCGCAGGCCGATGCTGCGTGCAAGGTGCAGATCCGCTTCCTGTACCAGGTATTGCGCGGCGCGGCGCCCGAACGCGTCTTCGCGCAGACCTTGCTTGGCTTCGAACTGGCCTCGGTCGATGCACGCTGGGTCGGCATCAATTTCGTGATGCCCGAAGACGGCTATCTGTCCATGCGCGACTACAGCCTGCAGATGCACATGCTCGATTACCTGCACCAGCACTATCCCAAGGTGCATATCAGCCTGCACGCCGGCGAACTGGCGCCAGGCCTGGTGCCGCCGGATGGGCTGCGTTTCCACATCCGCGAGGCGGTGGACATCGGCCATGCCGAGCGCATCGGGCACGGCGTGGACGTGATGTATGAGGATCGTCCCGAAGCACTGCTGGACGAACTGGCTGCGCGCCACGTGCTGGTGGAAATCAACCTCACCAGCAACGACGTGATCCTCGGCATCCAGAAAGCCGATCATCCCCTGCCGATGTACCTCAAGCACCACGTGCCGGTAGCGCTGTCCACCGACGACGAAGGTGTGTCGCGCATCGACCTCACGCACGAATACGTGCGTGCCGCGGAAGATTTCGCGCTCGACTATCCCACGCTCAAGCAGATGGCACGCAACAGCCTCAGCTACAGCTTCCTGCCCGGCGACAGCCTGTGGGCATCGGCCGCATGCCGGGACCCGTTGCCGGGCAGCGATCACCTCACTGCCGCCTGCCGCCAGCTGCTCGAACACAGCGCCAAGGCCAGCGCGCAATGGGAACTGGAACGCCGCCTGCAGGTCTTCGAGGCCGCACACTAAATAGCGCCGATTAGCGATACCATCCAGCCAACCTCACCGGGAGCCGCATCCATGGCCAACAACCATGCCACCAAGCTCGCCGTGCTGATCGATGCGGACAATGCACAACCCGGCATCGCCGACGGCCTGCTCGCCGAAGTAGCCAAGTACGGCACCGCGCACGTCAAGCGCGCCTATGGCGACTGGACCAGCAACCATCTGAAAGGCTGGAAAGACCAGCTGCTGATGCAGTCGATCCAGCCGATCCAGCAATTCGGCTATACCAGCGGCAAGAACGCCACCGATTCGGCCATGATCATCGACGCGATGGATCTGCTTTATTCGGGCCGCTTCGATGGCTTCTGCATCGTCTCCAGCGACAGCGACTTCACCCGCCTGGCCGCACGCATCCGCGAATCCGGACTGATCGTCTACGGCCTGGGCGAACGCAAGACGCCCGAGCCCTTCGTCGCCGCCTGCGACAAATTCATCTACACCGAAAACCTCGTCACCAAACTCGACGAAGAACAGCCGTTGAAACCGCGTACCACTGCGCAGCTGAAACAGGACAGCGGCCTGATCAACTTGCTGCGCAATGCCATCGAATCCTCGTCCGATGACGACGACGAAGGCTGGGCCGGCCTGGGCGGCGTCGGCTCCATCATCACCAAGCAGCGGCCGGACTTCGACTCGCGCAGCTACGGCTATGCCAAGCTGAGCGAACTGATCGACGCGATCAAGCTGTTCGAACTGGACCGGCGCAGCCCCGGCGATGGCCGGCCCAGGGCAATCTACGTGCGCAACAAGAGGAAGCCGGCAGCACGTGACTGACCACGCCGCCTTGCTCGATACCTTGCGGCAAGCCCTGTACACCCAGCCGCACGGAACACTCTGCGTCGCCTACAGCGGCGGCCCCGACTCCACCGCCCTGCTGCACGCCCTCGCCCAATTGCCGGCGGCGCAGGCACGCGGCCTGCGCGCCATGCATATCGATCACGGCCTGCATGCAGACAGCGCACGCTGGGCTGCGCATTGCCGCGCCTTCTGCGCCACGCTGGGGCTTCCCTGCGACGTGCACACTGTGAAAGTCGACCGCGCAGCCGGCATCGGCCTGGAAGCCGCCGCACGACACGCACGCTACGGCGCCTTCGCCGCGCATCTACATACTGGCGAACGGCTGATCTTCGGCCATCACCAGGACGACCAGGCAGAAACCGTGCTGATGAAATTGCTGCGCGGCGCGGGGCCGGAAGGCCTGGGCGGCATGCGCACCGAACGTCCGCTCGGCCACGGCATCGTCTGGCGCCCCTTACTCGCACTGCCCCGACAGGTGCTGCGCGACTACGTGACCGCGCACGCACTGCCGTGCATCCACGATCCCTCCAACGACGATCGCCAGCTGGCGCGCAACCAGCTGCGGCACGAGATCATGCCGCGCCTGCAATCGCACTGGCCGCAAGCGGCCATCTCCATCGCGCATAGCGCGATGCTCTGCCGCAAGGCGGCCGATACCTTGCAGCAGGATTGGCTCGCCGCCTACGAAACCTTGCGCGACGACAGCAGCAACAGCCTCGACGCACGCAGCTGGCTCGCCCTCCCCGCCGCCTTGCGCGAACCTCTGCTCGCCCATTGGCTGCACACCCAGGGACTGACCGCGCCGACCACCGCGCAACGCCAGCAGATCGAACGCCAATGCGTCGCGCAGGATGGCCAACTGCCCTGCATCCAGTGGCCCGGTGCTGAAGTGCACGTGTGGAAACATCGCCTATGGGCATTGGCGCCCCGGGCCACTGCCGAATGGCCCGGCGATCTGCGTTGGCAGGGTGAAACGCTGATGCTGCCAGGGGGCGGCCGGCTCCAATTGGAACCTGCTGCGCAGCTGCCAATGACGCTGACCGTTCGTCCACGCCGCGGCGGTGAACGCATCAAGCCCGCTGGCGATCGATATACCCGCGAACTGCGTGCGTTGTTTCAGGCTGGTGCTGTTCCGCCGTGGCAGCGTGCTGATTGTCCGTTGATTTATGAAGGCGATGCATTGATTGCCGTTGGCGATCGTTGGCTTAGCGAGCGGGCTGAGGTGATCTTTGGTCAGATCGGTACGCGTCCGCGCTGGATTGCAGCCACGTAGGCTGGACCATCCCGAACTTGGTCCGGGAAGCGCAGCAAATGCATGTGCGCAAGCATTGAAATGTGCGGCGTGGGTGCGGATTTTGTTGGGTTACGCTGCGCTAACCCAACCTACATGCCTCGCATCGTCTTCATCGCAAGAGTGCCCCCTCTCCCCGCAGGGGAGAGGGGGCAGAGCGTGCCTTGCGCACTCGATCACGCATGCGAAGAGCTCCACGCCTTTACCGGCGCAACGCGCCGTCACAGAGTGCGCGCCAGGATGGCGCGCCGCTCTACCCGGGGCCCCTAGGGAGCGGTGAAGGGTGGGAGGACAAGGCCCCGCAGGGGGCATGGGCACGACGCCCATGCCTTTTCGTCAGCACAGGATGTGCTGTCGAAAAGCCCCTCCCATCCTTCACGCACTTGATGGGCAGGACGCCCATCAAGCGCTCCCTCGGGGTGCCCTTCTCTTTGGTTACTTTCTCTCGAGCCCGCAGGGGCCGAAAGCGCCGCAGGCAATCGCACAGATCAACGCGACATGCACGCCAGGTCAAAGGAGGGAACAGACATCCAACCTACGCGAGCACAGCGCTCACGACTCCTGCCCAGCATTGCCCGGCAACACCGGCACCGCAGCAGCCGACACCCGCCGATTGACAAAAAACATCAACACAAACGACAGCAGCGTCGTACACACCAGCACATCGCCCAGCACCTCGAAGTGCAGCAGCCGCCCATCCGCCGCCTCCTTCACCACCAGCCCGCCAAGCATCGCCGCAATCCCGCCCGACATCTGCTGCAGCGACGAACTGATCGACATATACGCACCACGATCAGCCGGCTTCGGCAACGCCGACATCAAGGCCGAAGATGAAATCATGCGCGAGAAAATACCGATCTGCAGCAAGGCGCTGATCACGATCAGTACCCACAAGCCCACATGCGACATGCGCGTATAAACCAGCACCATCACGATCGTCGCCGCACAGCCAAAGGCAAACACGCGGAACTTGCCGAAGGTATCGCTGGCCCGGCCGATCAGCGGCCCCATGATCGCCGACACCGTGCCGGTAATCAGATACACCAGCGACAACTGCTCCACCGGAATGCCCACGTTGTGCACGATGAACAAGGTGGAATACGGCATCAGCAGAAAACCGCCCATGGTGAGCATGGCGGTGGTGATGTAGCCGATCAGGTAGGAACGCGTGGTCAACGTCTGTCGCAAGTGATGCACCGGATTGCGATCCGGATGCAGGGTCAGGTGTGCATTCACCGGCCGCAGGCGGCTGAAGATGGCTGCGCCAACCAGCGTGCACACCACCACGATCATGAAAAACGGCGCGTTCCAGTTCCAGCGGCTAGACAGTGCCAGACTGAGCGGCAAGCCCAGCACCGTACTGGCGGCGAACGCGGACTGGATAAAGCCCATCACGCGGCCGCGCATCGCCATCGGGAACAGATCGGTGACGATCGCCATCGAGGCGGCGCCCACCACGCCGGCAAACAGGCCGGTCACCATGCGTGCCAGCAGCAGCTCGTTATAGGTATGCGCCAATGCGCAGCACAGCGTGCCGAGCATGAAGCCGCTGTAGAAAAACAGCAGCAGTTTCTTCCGGTCGAAGCGATCGGCGAAACCTGCCGCGAGAATGCCCGATACGCCGGCCGCAAAGGCATACGCCGAAACCACGTCGCCGAACTGGCCTGGCGTGATCTTCAGCGCCGGAATGACGATCGCGCCCAGCGGCGCCAGCAGCATGAAATCCAGCACGATGGTGAACTGCAGGAATGCCAGCACGCCCACCACGAATTTCTGATAGCCGGAAAAGCCCATGCCACCGGATGCAGCGGCGGGCGAGGATGAAGGATTGGTCACGAAGAACTCCATGAGCGAACCAGATCCATCGGTTCGCGCGGTTTTGAGGATGGTCGCACAATAGTATTTCGATATATCGAAATCAAGCCTGCCGATAGTCATGACGGCGCGGCGGTGGCCTATCCTGACGCTGCATCACATTGAATTGTGACGATGATTGATTCCGCCCCGGCCCTGCGTTAGCGTTGCGGCCCATGGCCAAACCCACTTCCGCCCCCGCAGCCACCGCACCCGTCGCCGATTTCGAGCAGTCGCTGGACGAACTCGAGCAACTGGTCGCGCGCATGGAAGGCGGCGAGATGAGTCTGGATGAGTCGCTGAGCGCCTTCGAACGCGGCATCGGCCTGTATCGCCACTGCCAGCAGGCCCTCGACCAGGCCGAACTGCGCGTACGCCTGCTGCTCGACCCCGATGCGCCGGAGCACGCGGAGCCGTTCCAGCCCGAGCTTTGAGAGCCGCCGCCTGCGCATTGAAAAGCCCGTGCTAGCACGGGCTTTTCTGTTTATGGCGTGGCGTGAACCAGCGCCGTTCAATTCACCAGGCGCAGCGCAAACGGATAGCGATAGTGTCCGTCCGAGCTCACCTTCACTGCCGCGACAATGCAGAAGACCAGGTTCGCCAGCCACACCACGGTCATCAGCAGGCCGCCGATCAGGATGATCAACAGCACCCAGCTGATCACCCAGGCCAGCAGCACGGTGATCTGGAAATTCAGCGCTTCCTTGGCTTCGGTGGTGAGATAGGCCTTGTCCGGACGATCTTTGTGCAGCAGCCACACGATCAGCGGCACGATGACGGAAAGCACAAAACCCGAAAGATGAGTAAGCATGGCCAGGTTGCGATCGTTGCTGGATGCAACCGGCTCGGACGGCGGGGTGATCTGATCGGACGGCGTGCTCATCAGCTTCCTCCTTGCATGGCGGTAACCGACCGGCCCGCTGTCGGCAGCGGGTGGCGCGTATGCATCAATGCGGCTACTTGATCAGCCGCAGCGTAAACGGATAGCGATAACGCACGCCTTCATTGGCTTTCACCCCCGCAACGATCGTGAGCACCAGCCAGCCCACGCCGATCACTACCCACATCGGAATGGCGATGATGAAGCCGATGCCGAAGGTGAGCAGGGAAAGCAGCAGCAGGGCAAGCGTCGCGATGGCTACGCTGATATTGAAATTCAGCGCTTCCTTCGCCTGGTCGGCGACGAACGGCATGCTGTCTTTCTTGATCAGCCACACCACCAGCGGGCCGAGGAAACAGGCCCAGCCCGCGCCGTGCACCGAACTCAGCAGGGCGCCCAGCAAGGCGGAAAGGTGGGCCATCATGGCCCAGGTGCGTTCCTGGGCAGGAATATCGCTGGCAGGCGAAGAACTGCTCGGCGGAGGTACAGCAGACTCGGGCGGAACGCTCATATGCATCTCCCTTCAAGTCGTGCAAAGCACCGGCGCGGCCGGTTGCGGGCATCCTAGCAGGGCCCGCAACATCTTGCTGCAAAGTGCCGCGGCGCCCTTATTCGCCGGCGATGGTCATGTTGTCGAGCAGGATCGAACCGGTGAGCAGATGCGAGCGGCGATCCACATCGCTGCCGATGGCGCGGATGCCGGTGAACATGTCGCGCAGGTTGGCGGCGATGGTGATTTCCTCCACCGGATAGGCGATTTCGCCGTTTTCCACCCAGAACCCGGCGGCGCCGCGCGAATAGTCGCCGGTAATCGCATTCACGCCCTGCCCCATCACTTCGGTGAGCAGCAGGCCGGTGCCCAGTCGCTTGAGCATGCCCTGGAAATCATCGGCCGCGCCGCCGTCCGCATTGCCCGACTCGACCACCAGGTTGTGGATGCCGCCGGCGTTGCCGGTGGATTCCAGCCCCAGCTTGCGGGCGGAATAGCTGCCCAGGACATAACGCGCCAGCACGCCGTTCTCTACCAGCACGCTGTCGCGGCTGGCCACGCCCTCGGCATCGAACGCGCCGGAGCCCTGGCCGCGCAGCAAATGCGGGCGCTCCACGATATTCAGCCAGCCCGGCATGATCTGCTTGCCGGCGTGATCGACCAGGAAGCTGGCGCGCCGATACAGCGCGCCGCCGCTGACGGCGCCGAGCAGATGGCCGATCAGCCCGCGCGCGGTTTCCGGTGCAAACAGCACCGGACTCTGCCGGGTGGTCAGGCGGCGGGCGCCGACGCGTGCCAGCGTGCGTTCCGCAGCCTTGTCGCCCAACACCTGGGCGCTGATGAAATCGTTGGCGCTGCGTACGCTGTCGTACCAGTAATCGCGCTGCATGCTGGCTTCCTCGCCGGCAATCAGCGACAGCGACAGTGAATGCCGCGTACCGCGCTCGCGGCCGATGAAACCATGCGAATTGGCATACACCGACAGATTCTCGCCGGCCTGCACGCTGGCGCCCTCGGAATTGGTGATGCCCGCATGCGCGCGGCCCGCGGCTTCGACCTGCTGGCCCAGCAGGATCGCGTCGCTGGTATCGATCGCCCACGGATGCCACAGGTCCAGATCCGGAAACTGGGTGGCCATGCGCGCCGGATCGGCGAGCCCGGCGGCGGGGTCTTCCTCGGTGTAGCGGGCGATCGCGCAGGCCTGTTCCAGCGTGGCCTGGATCGAATCGGCATGCAGGTCCGCGGTGCTGGCCGAACCCTTGCGCTGGCCGAAATACACGGTCAGCCCAAAGCCGCGGTCGCGGGTGTGCTCGACCGTTTCCACCTCGCCCAGGCGCACGTTGACGTTGAGGCCGGTATCGATGCTGGCCGATACCTCGGCCTGGCTGGCGCCGGCGGCGCGTGCGCGGCGGATCACGTCCTCGGCCAGTTCAGCCAAGCGGTCGAGTTCGCGCCGGCTGGCGTCCTGGCTGATCGCAACATTGCTCACGAGGGGTTTCCTGCGGGGTTAGTGGCTACAATACGCAGACATAGGGCCGCCCACACCCATTGCCAACGCTGAATTTCAAAGGTTGCCACAGGAGCGGCCCATGTCCATAGCCACCGGTATCTATCGTCACTACAAGGGCCAGAGCTATCGCGTGCTGGGCATCGCCCGCCACAGCGAGACGATGGAAGAGCTGGTGGTCTACCAGGCGCTGTATGGCGATTTCGGGCTATGGGTGCGCCCCGCGGCGATGTTCGCCGAAAGCGTGGAACTGGATGGCGAACCCATCCCGCGCTTCGCCCTGATCGAGGCCCAGCCCGGCGCCCTTTCCTCCGAGTAAGCATTGTGAACCGCACGTACACCGACGATCCCGAACACGACTACGGCCCCACCCGCACGCAACAGCGGCGCGATGCGCTGGCCGTGCTGGCGCTTGCCACGCAGCTGTCAGAAATGCCGGCAAGCAAGCTCGCCCGTGCCGAACTGCCGGAGGATGTGCTGCGCGAGCTCGACAATTTGCGCCGCATCAACTCGCATATCGCACGCAAGCGGCAGTTGGCTTTTCTGGCCAAGGTGATGCGCCGCCATGACGACCAGGCCTTCGATGGGGTGAGGACACTGCTCGGTGAGAATCGCGACCAGCAGCGCAAGGAAACCGCCGCCATGCATCGGCTGGAAGCGCTGCGCGAAAAACTGCTGGACAGCGATGAGGCGCTACAGGAACTGATCGACCAGCATCCGGAAATCGATCGCCAGCATGTGCGCTCGCTGATCCGCCAGGCGCGGCTGGAGCGCGACGGCAACAAGCCGCCGCGGGCTTATCGAGAGATTTTTCAGCTGCTGAAGCAGTTGGGCAGCGACGCGGAAGATGCATAGCGCGTAGGTTGGGTTAGCGCAGCGTAACCCAACGATACTTGCCGCTTCGATGGAGATGGGTTGGGTTACGCTGCGCTAACCCAACCTACCCATCCGCGCTTACGAAGCGGTACCGCCTACCGTCATGCTTTCCACGCGCAGCGTCGGCTGGCCCACGCCTACGGGCACGCTCTGCCCATCCTTGCCACACACGCCGATGCCCTCGTCCAGCGCAAGGTCGTTGCCGATCATCGACACGCGCGTCAGCACGTCCGGGCCACTGCCGACCAGGGTGGCGCCCTTCACTGGCGCGGTGATCTTGCCGTCTTCGATCAGATAGGCCTCACTGGCGGAGAACACGAACTTGCCGTTGGTGATGTCGACCTGGCCGCCACCGAAATTCACCGCGTACAGGCCCTTTTTCACCGAACGGATGATGTCCTGCGGATCGTGCTGGCCGGCCAGCATGTAGGTATTGGTCATGCGCGGCATCGGCAGTTGCGCGAAGGATTCGCGACGGCCGTTGCCGGTGGGCGCCATGCCCATCAGGCGTGCGTTGAGCTTGTCCTGCATGTAGCCCTTGAGGATGCCGTCCTCGATCAAGGTGGTGCACTCGGTCGGCGTGCCTTCGTCGTCCACGCTGAGCGAGCCGCGGCGGCCGAACAGGGTGCCGTCGTCCACCACGGTGACGCCGGGCGCCGCCACGCGCTGGCCCATGCGGCCGGCGAAGGCGGAGCTGCCCTTGCGGTTGAAATCGCCTTCCAGGCCGTGGCCGATCGCTTCGTGCAGCAGCACGCCGGGCCAGCCCGGGCCGAGCACTACGGTCATGCTGCCGGCCGGCGCATCCACCGCATCGAGATTGACCAGTGCCTGGCGCACCGCTTCGTCGGCGAAAGCCATGGCGCGGCCGTTTTCCAGCAGCTCGCGATAGCCGTAGCGGCCACCGCCACCGGCATAACCCTGCTCGCGGCGACCATGGTGTTCGGCGATCACCTGCACGCTCAGGCGCACCAGCGGGCGCACATCGGCGGCCAGCGTGCCGTCGGAGGCGGCGATCAACACCGTATCGAGGGTGGCGTTGAGGCTGACGATCACCTGCTTCACGCGCGGATCGCGCGCGCGCGCATACGCATCCACTTCGCGCAGCACGGCGATCTTTTCCGGATTGGGCAGGCTGTCGACCGGATCGATCGCCGGATACAGCGCCTTGGCGCCGTGCACCGCCAGCGGCTTGCCGCTGCCGTTGCCGCCCTGCGCGATCGCGCGCGCCGCCTTGGAGGCGTCCAGCAGCTGCGGCAGCACGATTTCGTCGGAATAGGCGAAACCGGTTTTCTCGCCGCTGATCGCACGCACGCCCACGCCCTGCTCGATCGCATGGCTACCGTCCTTGACGATGCCTTCCTCCAGCAGCCAGGACTCGCTGCGCGAATGCTGGAAATACAGATCGGCCGCATCGATGGACGGTCCCATCAACTGCGCAAACACGCGGTCGAGGTCGCCGGTGGCGAGGCCGCCGGGCGTAAGCAGGCGGTGCTCGGCCTGTGCGATCAGGGAATTCATGCGTTGGCTACCGTGACAAAGCTGAGTGAATAAACGTAAGGGCGAATCCTGGCCCTTAAAGAGCCGCCTCACAAGCGCTGCTAGCGCCCTGCGGCGGAACTGGCGGCGGCAGGCGCAGGCGCCGAGGCGGCAGGTGCCGGCGCTGAACCGGCAGCGGCCGGTGCCACTGGGGTGGTTCCGCCCGAGGTGATCACCGGTTTATCCCAGGTGCCTCCAACGTGATAGCGCTGCGTGGCCACATGACTGAGGCCGCGCCCCAGCACACCCTGCACCGCAAAACCCGCTGCCGCGCCGATCGGGCCGCCGATCACCGCGCCGACCACCGGCAGGCTGCTGCCGACGTGCGGCAGCACCACCACCTGTTGGTCGTAGTCGCGGGCATGCAGGCCGGTGCGGCCGCTGACGCTGATATCCGCCGCCGGCCCCTTCACCTTCAGATTATTGGTGACCGCGTTACCGTCTTTCAGCCGGAAATCGCCGGTGATCGAATCGAAGCCGAAGCCCTTGCCGAACACGTCGCCGAAATCCAGCGACAGGCGGCGCGGAAATTCCACGATCGACGCCAGTCCGAAGAAGCGGCCGGTGACGCCGGGCGAGGCTTTGGGAATGCTGCCGTGGGTGACATCCACTTTCAGCGTGCCGTCCATATTGCCCAGCTCGAACGACCACGGGCCGCCCGGCCAGGTGGCATTGAGTTCGGCCTGGGTCTTGCCGCCCTCGAACAGCCCCTGGTAACCGAAGGTGGTGAGCATGTCGCCGATATTGTCGGAGCCGAAATCCACCCGCAGATGCGTGCTGCTGTTGCTGGCCGAACCGTTCCAGTCGCCGCCGGCATTGAGCTGCACGCTGCGGGACTGGGTCGAGAGCTGGTCGATATGCATGCCGGTCGCGGTCGGCCAGGTTTCCAGGCGTGCTTCGCCAAGCCGGGTATCGCCCAGGCGCAGGTCGTGCACCCAGATATGTTGCGGCGGCATTGCGGCAGGGTCGATGCCGGTATTGGCCGGATCGATCACCGGCACCGGCGCGGCGCCCGGCTTCTTCGGCGGCGCCGTGGGCTCTTTCGGCCAGTACATGCGCTGCAGGCGCGCGGTGACGCCACGCTTGTTCAGATCCTTGGTCGGCACGCTGAAATGGCCGGCGGCGGATTTGCTGTCGACATCCAGTTCGAGCGTGTCGGTCTTCGGTGCTGCGGTGATGTGCATCTGGTCGAAGTCGCGTCCGAACATTTCCGCATGCGCGGTGCTGACGTCGATGGTTTCCAGGCTCATGCCGTTATTGGCAGCGCTGCCGCCGATCGACTGCTTGACCCAGCCGGTAACGTCCAGCTCCGGCGCCTCGCCGCGAATGCGCAGGCCTTGCGTGGGCAGCGTATCGGGCATCTGGTCGCCGAACGCGAAGGTCGCCGCCAGCGGCGACTGGCCGGCCAGCGGCAGACGCAGCCTTCCGCGCATGACCGAGCCCAGCGAAATCTGCAGCATGCTGCCGCCGGTCGGCAGGCCCACGGTCGCATGCAGCGGCAGGCTGCTGTCGGCCGGCTTGTTCAACGGCACCGGAAAATTGAGTGCGACGCCGGACATTGGCGAATCGATGCTCAGCGTCTGCAAGTCAGCGCCGCCATCGCTGGCATGCGCGATCTGGTAGCCGATGTTGAACTGGCCGCGGCCGCTGGCGATATCGCCCAGCCATTTCAATTCCGGATAGCCCTGCAGCAATTCCTGCACGGTGTAATTGCCGCTGATAGTGGCGGCCAGCGCAGTGTTCGGATCGCCGGTAGCCTGCGCAATGGCCAGGTCCACTTGCGAGGGCTCGCCGCGGAATCCGCCGACAAGCGGGCCCGCATGGAAGCCATGCCGATCGAAGGTGGCCGGTCCATTGAGCTTGCTCAACTGCAGATTCCAGGCCTGTGCGTTGAGGTCGACATCCTGCAATTGCGCCGTGCCGTCGAGCAGGAAACTTTGCTGCATGTCGTGCGTGGGCAGCGACAGATGGAAATCGAAATTGCCGGTACCGCCAAGCTGCAATTTGCTCAGCACGTCGGCATGTTTGTTGGCGATCGGGCTCTTGGCGACGAAGTTGAGCAGATCCTGCGCATTGCCGTTGCCACTGACGTTGAGATCGAGCGTGGTATGCGCCAGCAGCGGAATCAGCGCCACGGCATTGGTAATTTTCACGCCCAGCGAATCGCCGCCGCTTGCTTGCACCAGCAGGCCGGCATCGATAAAGCTGGCGACCGCCTGGATATGGTCGGCCACCGGCCAGCTCTTGCCGTAGCTGAGGCTGAGATCGTGCAGGTTCGCGCGTGCCTCGAAGCGGCCTTCGTTATGGTGAAACGGCCAGTCGGCAAGGCTGCCGCGCAGCGTGACATCGGCATCCATGGTGCCGGCGACGAAGGCCTGGTCCAGCCACGCCACGGCCGGCGGCGGCGTGGAGTCGACCGGCCAGAACAGTTTCGCGGCGGTGACATCGGCATGCGTCACTGCGGCATAGATATCCATGAAAGGACGGCCACCCGCACTCGGCAACTGGATCTCGCCCTGCGCATTGCCGCCATAACCCTGCCCTTCGACATCGAGCTGGGCGATGCCGATATGGGTGGCATCGGCGTCGCGCCAGAAGGCGAAATCGCCGGAAAAACGACTCATCGCGAACGGCTGGCGAAATGTATGCGGCAGGCTGATCGCGGTGGCTTGTGCCGGCAACTCCAGCGAAACGGCTTCGGCATCGCCGCGCACTTCGCCTTGCAACGCATCCACGCCCGGCAATTTCCCGACCGAGGCAATGCCCAGGTTGTCGAACGTGCCATCCAGCTGTTGCAAACCGTCTGCCGCAGTCCAATGCACCACCGCCTGCCGCACGCGGCCATGCGGCTGCCCGGTCGCCAGCCACTGCGCTACGCCGGGCGACAGCCCCGGCTTCAGGCCTAGCCACGGCAACAGCGGTGCAAGCTGCAGGTTGCTGGCCTGCACATCGAGCCGTGCCTGCGGGGTGCCCAGCTGATCGAACTGTGCGCGCAAGGCGCTGCCGTCGTTACCGCCCCAGCGCACGGTATAACCCTTGTCGTTGCGGGCCAGTTCGGCCAGGCCGCTCCAGGCCGGCACGCTTACTTTCACCTGGTCCGGATTGGTCACGGCCAGGTTTTGCAGATCGAACTGGAACAGATCGCGCACCACCTTGCCGCGCCGCCAGTCCAGCCACGCGGCCAGGTCGCCGCTGCCGCTGTCGACCGAGTAGCCGCCCAGGTCGATGCCGGCCAGCATGCCGCGCAGATCCGCATTCTTGGTGGCGAACCAGAACTGGCCGGCGGCGCCGTCGTCGCGGAAACGTCCTGCCGCCTGCAATTGGCCGGTTGCGCCGAGCCGGTGCAGGCGTGCGCCGACGCGCACGTGATTGCCTTGATGCGTGATGCGCAACTGATCGGCCAGCAAGGTGTATTGCTGGTTCAAATGCAGGTCGGTGATGTTCACCCGCAGATCGTCCAGCCACAGCTCGACCGACAAATTGCCGAACGAAACATTCTGCCGCTGCGAACCGCCGGCTACGCCGAAGCCGTTGATATGCCAGGCGCCGTCCGCATCGCGGCTGAGGTCGAGCTCCAGCCCGCGCGCCTCGAGGTTCAACAGATGCCTGGAGGGAAACAGCCAGCCGCCGAAATCCAGCTTGAGATCCACCTCCGGCACCTGCAGCGGCGCATTGCTGCCATCTTGCGCCACGGCAAAGTCGCGCATCACGAAGCGCGGTCCCGAAGGCTCCCAGCGGCCATCCAGCGAGGCAAAACGCACCTCACGATGAAACTTGGCGCTAAGTTCGGCCGCCACCCATTGCGGGTGCTTGGCCAGCATCGGCAACAGCACCTGCGCCAGCGCGGCGCTGAGCGCGAGCGTGATGACCAGTATGCCCAGCACCCAACCGATTCCACGCGCTGCACGCTGCAGCCATGATTGCCAACGCACGCTCACCAAGCGACCAGGCGGTTAAAGAAGTACGACATCGAACTGCTCCTGCGAGTAATGCTCCTCGGCTTGAAAACGAATGCTCTTGGAAATGAATTCCTCCAGTTCCGCCACTGCCGTGGATTCTTCTTCCAGAATGCGGCCAACTACCTTGGGACTGGCCATCACCAGCAGCTTCTGCGCGTTGAACTGGCGCACCGCGCGGGTGATCTCGCGGAAAATTTCGTAGGTGACGGTTTCGGCGGTCTTCACCGTGCCGCGTCCCATGCAGGCCGGACACGGCTCGCACAGCTGGCGCTCCAGGCTTTCGGTAGTGCGCTTGCGGGTCATCTCCACCAGGCCCAGTTGCGACATCGGATACACCGTGGTCTTGGCGTGGTCGCGGCTCAGCCCTTTCTCCAGCATGCGGATGACCTGGCGCTTGTGTTCCTCGTCGGTCATGTCGATGAAGTCGATGATGATGATCCCGCCCAGGTTGCGCAGGCGCAGTTGCCGCGCAGCCGCCTGCGCGGCTTCCAGGTTGGTGCGGTAGACGGTTTCCTCCAGGTTGCGCGTACCCAGGTAGCCGCCGGTATTCACATCGATGGTGGTCATCGCCTCGGTCTGATCGACGATCAGGTAGCCGCCGGACTTCAGCGGCACTTCCTTGCGCAGCGCGCGCTGGATTTCGTCTTCCACGCCGTACAGGTCGAAGATCGGCCGCTCGCCGGCGTAATGTTCTACGCGGTCGTCCAGGTTCGGCATGAACTTGTGCACGAACTTGACCACCTTCTCGAAGGTTTCGCGCGAATCCACGCGTACTTTCTCGATATCGTCGTTGAGTAGATCACGTAGTGCGCGCAGCGGCAGTGAAAGTTCCTCGTACACGCGCTCGCCCACTTTGGCCTTGGCGATGTTCTCCTGCACCACGCGCCACACCTTGCCCAGGTAGGTGACGTCGAAGGCCAGCGATTCGGCCGACTGGCCTTCGGCATTGGTGCGCACGATGTAGCCCAGCGGGGTCTCGCCGAGCAGGGGGGTGAGTACGTCCTTGAGGCGCTGTCGCTCGGACTCGTCCTCAATGCGGGTGGAAATGCCTAGCGTGCGCGCATGCGGCAGCAGCACCAGGTAGCGCGACGGAATCGACAAATGGGTGGACAGCCGCGCGCCCTTGGTGCCGATCGGGTCCTTGACCACCTGCACCACGATTTCCTGCCCCTCGTGCACCAGCTCGCTGATCGAGGGCACGTGGCTGTTGCCGTTGCCGCCCCCGGCGGACGCCACTTCGGCGCCCTCCGGCAACGGCGGGCGCACGATGTCGGAGGCGTGCAGGAAGGCGGCCCGCTCCAGGCCGATGTCCACGAACACCGCCTGCATGCCGGGCATCACCCGCTGCACCCGCCCCTTGTACACATTGCCGACATAGCCGCGGCGGGAGGTCCGCTCGACATGCAATTCCTGCAGCATGCCGTTCTCCACCACGCCGACCCGGGTCTCGCGCGGGGTCATATTGATCAGAATTTCTTCGCTCACCGACTTCCCCGAAGGTCTGGGGATGCCTGGGGCTCAGCCCGGCATCCCGATGCCGGTCTTTATAGCGGTTGTAGGCGAAATCTGTCGATGCGCATCGCACATCTCCTGCTGTACTGACGCGTTCGGTAAAGTGCCCGGACCTTGTCCCCGCTTGACCTTCCGCGCGATGCCCAGCAAGCCCCAGCCCCCGATCCTGCCCGACGTGCTGCAGCCCGGCCTGCGGCTGGTGTTCTGCGGCACCGCCGCCGGCAAGCGCTCGGCCGCGGAAGGCGCCTATTACGCCCACCCCGGCAACATGTTCTGGCGCGCCCTGTTCCAGTGCGGCCTGACGCCGCGGCTGCTGGCGCCAGCGGAATTCCCGCTGTTGCCGCAATTCGGCATCGGGCTCACCGATCTGGCCAAGCGGCATGCCGGCAATGACGACGAACTGCCCGGCGATGCCTTTGACGCGCCCGGCCTGATCGCCAAGATCAGGCGGCATGCGCCGGGGGTGCTGGCCTTCACCAGCAAGAACGCGGCGCGCGCCGCGCTCGGCGCGCCCGCGAACTATGGATTGCAGGCGCAGCAGTTCGGCACCACCGCCGTGTTCGTGTTGCCGTCGCCCTCCGGCCAGGCCCGCGGCCACTGGACCCTCGCGCCGTGGATCGCGCTGGCGAAATACGTGTCGATGATTTCGATGCACCGCTGATACGGCGCAACCCGTAGGCTGCAGGAATTTTCGAGCCGGCAAAGCGCTTTGAAACAGCTGCGCCTTGCCATAAAACGCCGTTATTTCAGGCAAAAAGCGTAATTCCATGCGAACTAATTAATTGCCTATGGCATATGGTTGCCGACAAGAAAATTGTCTAGGCTGCTATCTTCCCGGCAACCTCTATGTCAGCCTGCGGCGATGGTGCTCCGTCCCCAGGGCTGATGGAAAACATCGGTTATGTGGATCGTCAAAATTGCGCTTGAGCGGCCGCTCACCTTTATCGTTCTGGCGCTGCTGTTGTTGATACTCGGTCCGCTGGCGATCCTGCGCACACCGACCGATATCTTCCCCAACATCGATATTCCGGTGGTCTCGGTGGTGTGGAACTACACCGGCCTGCCCGCCGAGGACATGAACAACCGCATCGTCACCGGTTTCGAGCGATCGCTCACTACCACGGTGAACGACGTCGAGCACACCGAGACCACCTCGCTCAACGGCGTGGGCCTGGTGAAGGTGTTTTTCCAGCCGAACGTGAAGATCGACATGGCCGTGGCCCAGGTCACGGCGATCTCGCAGACGGTGCTGCGCTCGATGCCGCAAGGTGTGACGCCGCCGCTGGTGCTGGTCTACAACGCATCCACGGTCCCGGTGCTGCAGTTCGCGCTGTCCTCGAAGGAACTGTCGGAAACCACCATTTTCGACGACGCCAACCAGATCGTGCGCACCTTCATTACGTCGGTGCGCGGTGCAGCTACGCCATATCCCTACGGCGGCAAGCAGCGCCAGGTGCAGGTGGACCTCAATCCGCAGGCGCTGCTCGCGCACGGCCTCTCGCCCAGCAGCGTGGTGCAGGCGATCGCCAACCAGAACCTGATCCTGCCGGCCGGCACCGAGAAAATCGGCGATACCGAATACAGCATCAAGTTGAACGGCAGTCCCGAGCAGATCGACGAACTCAACAACGCGCCGCTCAAAACCGTCAACGGCGTCACTACCTATATCCGCGACGTGGCGCACGTGCACGATGGCTCGCCGCCGCAGACCAACGTGGTGCGCGTGAACGGCCAGCGCGCGGTGCTGATGTCGATCCTGAAAATCGGCGATGCCTCCACCCTCGATATCGTGGACACGCTGCAAGGCATGCTGCCGGCGATCCGCGCCGCGGTGCCGCAGAACCTTGAAATCAACTCGCTCTCCGACCAATCACTGTTCGTGCGTGCGGCGATTTCCGGCGTGATCCGCGAAGGCGCGATCGCCGCCGGCCTCACCGGCCTGATGATTCTGTTGTTCCTGGGCTCGTGGCGCTCGACCCTGATCATCGCCATTTCGATTCCGCTTTCCATCCTGGCCTCGATCATCGCGCTGTCGGCACTGGGCGAGACGATCAACATCATGACCCTGGGCGGCCTGGCGCTGGCAGTGGGCATCCTGGTCGACGACGCCACGGTGACGATCGAGAACATCAACTCGCATCTGGAAGAAGGCAAGGAGGTCTACGACGCGATCATGGAAGGCGCGCAGCAGATCGCCATTCCCGCCTTCGTGTCGACCTTGTCGATCTGTATCGTGTTCGTGCCGATCTTCTTCCTCGGCGGCGTAGCCAAATATCTGTTCGCACCGCTGGCCGAGGCGGTGGTATTCGCGATGATGGCCTCCTATGTGCTGTCGCGAACGCTGGTGCCGACGCTGTCGCTGTTCTGGCTGAAGAAGCATGAGCACGACGCCCCGCCGAAGGGCCCGTTCGGCCATTTCCAGCGTGGTTTCGAGAACCGCTTCGAACGTCTGCGTGAAGGCTATCGCGGCGCGCTGGAAACCACCGAGCGCCATCGTGGCCTGTTCGCCATGCTGTTCTTCGCCAGCTGCGCGCTGTCGATCGCCCTGCTGGTGCCATGGCTGGGCCGCGACTTCTTCCCGTACGTGGACGGCGGCCAGATCAAATTGCATTTCCGCGCACCCACCGGCCTGCGCATCGAGGAAACCGCACGCCTGGCCGACGGCATCGAGGACATGATCCGGCAAACCATTCCGAAGTCGGAATTGAACAGCATCGTCGATACGCTGGGCCTGCCGTACAGCGGCATCAATCTTTCCTATAGCAATACCGGCGTGGTGGGCACCTCCGACGGCGACATCTTCGTGACGCTCAACGAAGATCACCATCCCACCATCGACTATGTGCGCAACCTGCGCAATCAGCTGCGGCACAAATATCCCAGCGTGGTGTTCTCGTTCCTGCCGGCGGACATCGTGGGCCAGATCCTCAACTTTGGTGCTCCCGCACCGATCGACGTGCAGGTCTCCAGCCACGATGCGAATGCCTCGGCCAAGGTCGCCAAGGAGCTGTACGGCGATCTGCTCAGCGTGCCGGGCCTGGTGGATCTGCGTATCCAGCAGGCGCAGAACCTGCCGCAGATCAACGTCAACGTGGATCGCACACGCGCCAGCCTGGTCGGGCTCACCACCAATGACGTGGCGAGCAATCTGTTGACTGCGCTGGCCGGTTCTACCCAGGTCAACCCTACCTTCTGGGTCGACCCGCGCACCGGCATCAGCTACTCGGTTGCCACCCAGGCGCCGCAGTACCGCATCGACACACTGCAGGAACTGAAGAACCTGTCCATCACCAGCACCACCGGCGCGGCCGGCGCGTCGAACCAGATCCTGGAAAACCTGGCCAGCTTCGCGCGCAGCGACGGTCCGGCGGTGGTCACGCACTACAGCACGCGCCCCACCATGGATATCTACGGCTCGGTCGACAAGACCGACCTGGGCAGCGTCGCACGCGATGTGCAGAAGATCGTGGACGAACATTCCAAGCATCTGCCGCGCGACGTGAATATCGACGTGCGCGGCCAGGTGCAGACCATGCAGGCGTCGTACAAGGGCCTGATCGGCGGACTGCTGTTCGCGATCGTGCTGGTGTATCTGCTGATCGTGGTGAATTTCCAGAGCTGGCTGGATCCGATGATCATCATCGCCGCGTTGCCCGCCGCCCTGGCCGGCCTGGTGTGGATGCTGTTCCTCACCGGCACGCGGCTGTCGGTGCCGGCGCTGATGGGCGCGATCATGTGCATGGGCGTGGCCACGGCCAACTCGATCCTGGTGATCAGCTTTGCGCGCGAGCGCCTGGAACATCACGACGACCCGGTACGGGCCGCGATCGAAGCCGGTTTCCAGCGTTTCCGTCCGGTCTTGATGACCGCCCTGGCGATGATCATCGGCATGGTGCCGATGGCCCTGGGCATGGGCGAAGGCGGCGAACAGAACGCACCGCTGGGCCGCGCCGTGATCGGCGGCCTGCTGCTGGCCACCGCCGCCACCCTGTTTTTCGTACCCACTTTCTTCAGCTTGATGCATCGCGGCCACAAGGCCAAACACGATGCAGCAACCGCGTGAGAGCACCAATATGTCTAGCGCAAACGTTTCGCATCATCCCGGCCAGCCTTCGCACGGCGCGCGGCTGGTCCTGATCGGCCTCGGTGTCGTCCTGGTCGGCCTGGGTGTCTTCGGTATCGTCAGGCGCGTGCATGCACGCCATGAATTGACCCAAGAGACCCAGCGTGACGCCATCGCCACCGTGGCCACGATGACACCCAAAGCCGCGCCCATGGATCAGGCGCTCACCCTGCCCGGCACGGTCGCGTCCTGGCAGGACGCGCAGATCTATGCGCGCACGACCGGCTACGTCGCCAAGTGGTACGTGGATATCGGCGCCCGCGTGAAGAAAGGCCAGCGCCTGGCCGACCTGGATACGCCGGATGTCGACAACCAGTTGCTGCAAGGCAAGGCGCAGATGCGCACCGACATCGCCAACATGAACTTCGCCAAGGTCACGGCCGACCGCTACGAAAAGCTGGTCAAGCAGGGCCTGGTCGCCACCCAGACCGGCGATCAATACGAAGCGCAATACAAGGCGGACGTCGCCACCGTGCAGGCGGACGAAGCGAATGTCGCGCACCTGCAGAATCTGGAAGATTTCAAATACATCGCCGCGCCGTTCGACGGTGTGATCACGCAGCGCAATCTCGACGTGGGCGCCCTGGTCGATGCCGGCTCCACCGGCTCCAACTTGTTCGTTATCGCCGACACCAGCACCTTGCGTGTCTACGTCGATGTGCCCGAGACCTACGCGGCCAGCGTGAAGATCGGCATGCCGGCCGAAGTGGGCCTGAACACCTATGGCGCCAAGCCGATCACCGGCACGGTGGCGCGCACGGCCGATGCACTGGATGCGACCACCCGCACCCTGCGCACTGAAATCGACGTGGACAATCGCGCACAGGAACTGGTGCCGGGCGTGTACGCCAATGTGAAGCTGGCCGTCGCCACCGCCACGCACAACTACATAGTGCCCGCCAACACCTTGCTGTTCCGCAGCGAAGGCTTGCGCGTGGCGCTGGTCGACGGCACGCGGCACGTGCACTTGCAGCCGGTCACGCTCGGCCGCGATTTCGGCAGCACGGTGGAAGTGACCGACGGCCTCAGCGAGCAGGACCGCATCGTGCTCAGCCCGCCCGATTCGCTGGCCGAGGGGCAGCAGGTGAATATCACGGCGCCGTCGATACCCTCGCGCGCCGGCAAGTAAGCCGGCACCTAGTCGGTCGGCGTGCGCCGATACTTGATCACATCGCGCTCCAACACCAACGGCGCGCGATTGCTCCAGGCCTGGCGGATATAGCTCACCACCGCGGCCACATCTGCATCGTTCAACTGCTGCGCGAACGGCGGCATCGAGTACGGCCGTGCATTGGTCGCCGTCACCGGCGCAAAACCGCCCAGCAATACCGCGCGCATCGCGTTGATGCCGGTAGGTTCGAGCACGGAAACATTGCCGTCCAGCGGCGGATACACGCCGGCCACGCCCTCGCCATTGCGTCCGTGGCAATCCATGCAGCGATGCGTGTAGATGTCTTCGCCGCGATCGGCCAGCGGCTTGCTGTCGAAGGCAGCCGGCGCAACAGCTGCCTGCGGGCGTGACGGCAATGACTGCAGATATTGGGCGATCGCCTGCAGGTCATCGTCGCTCAGATGCTGCGTGCTGTTCGCCACGATATCGGCCATCGGCCCCAGCGCCACGCCTTTGGCGGATTGCCCGGTTTTGAGCAGGTCGACGATATCCTGCGCGCTCCACCCGTGCAGGGCGCCGTTGGCCTGCGTCGAAAGATCGGGGGCATACCAGTCCTGCGCGGGAATCTGGCCGCCGGACAACGGCGCGGGTGCACTGACACCACCCCACAGATCGCGCGCGGCATGACACTCGTTGCAGTGCCCCAGACCCTGCACCAGATAGGCGCCGCGATTCCAGGCAGCGCTCTGGCGGGAATCGGGGCGATACACACCCGGCTTGAAATACACCGTGCGCCAGGCCGCCAGCGCGCTGCGCACGTTGTAGGGAAAACGCAGGCCCAGCGGCTGCCTTGCCTGCCGCACCGGCGGCAGTGATTGCAGATACGCGAAGATGGCCAGTGCATCGTCGTGCGTGACTTTGGTGAACGCGGTATACGAAAAGGCCGGATAAAGCAGTTCTCCATCGTGGCCGACGCCGGTGTGCAACGCGCGCCAGAAATCGTCGAAGCGCCAGCGGCCGAGACCGGTATCCGGATCGGGCGTGATATTCGGCGCGGGAATGCTGCCGAACGGCGTCGGCAACGCGCGACCGCCGGCATACGGCTGGCCGCCTTGAGCGGTATGGCAGGACACGCAGTCGCCGGCCAGCGCGAGATACTTTCCCTGCGCGATCACGGCGGGATCTTTCAGCATCGCCGCCACAGCAGGATCTTCGTTCGCCGCGGCAGCCGGACGCCGATGCCCCAGCCACCACCATACCGCCAGCAGCACGATCGCCAGCACGCAGGGAATCCACAGCAGGCGCAGCGATTTCATGCACCACCTCCCCGCGTTTCGAGCACTCCGCAATGCAAGGGCGGCGTAATCGAACCGGCCGGCTGCGGGTGCGTATCCGGCGGCACTTCATGACTGGCCAGCCACGCCGCCACCGCGGTGATATCGGCGGGGGTAAGACGATTGGCGATCGTGGCCATGCAATCGGACGCTGCCGATGCACGCGTGCCGGTACGCCAGGAACCGAGCTGGGCGCTGAGGTAGTCATACGGCAAGCCGACCAGGCCCGGCACCGACGGTTCGGTGCCGGTCAATTGCTTGCCATGGCAGGCCTGGCATGGCGGCACCTGCAGCGATGGATCGCCGGAGGTCACCAGTTGCTGGCCACGCTGCAACATCGCCGGCGCCAGCGCCGGTACCGGCTTGCGCTCGTACGGCACCTGCTGCGCGGCGAAGTAATCGGCAATCTCGTGCATATATGCGGGACTGAGCTGGCGCACGGTGTATTCCATCGGTGCGTATTTGCGCAGTCCGCGCTGGAAGTTCTGCAATTGCAATGCAAGATACGCCGCCGGTTTGCCGGCCAGGCGCGGAAAGAAACCATCGCCCGGCGAACCTTCGCCATGCGTGCCGTGGCAGCTGGTGCAGGCAGCGATACGCTGTTGCAGCGTATCGGGTATGGACGGCTGATCGGCCAGCGCCGTGGCCGCCCACAGCAGCAGTACGAGCGACAGTATCCACTTCGTGGCAAGACTGGGCTGAACCGGCATGGCAGTCCTCCTCATGCCGCGAGTATAGGCGCGCCGCACGCGCGCGGCAGGCAGCGTGCCGTTATGCTGCGGCATCCTGCCACGTCACTGCTGTCCGCATCCGGGGGTTCTCATGCATCGTCGTCCGTCGCTGTTGTGCGCCGCGCTTGCGCTGGCGGTTTTTCCGGCCCTTGCATCAACGACTCAGGATGACGGCGGTGTCGCCTGGCAAAGCATCGGCCAGCTGCAGCAGCGCATGGATGCCGGCAAGCTCAGCAGCAAGAGCCTGGTCCAGGACGATATCGCGCGTATCCACCGGCTTGATCAAGCTGGACCGACCCTGCGTTCGGTGCTGGAACTCAATCCCGATGCGGCGAAAATCGCCGGCACGCTCGATGCCAAGCGCAGCGCCTCGCATGGACCGCTGTACGGCATTCCGGTACTGCTGAAAGACAATATCGATACCGGCGACCGCACCCTGACCACCGCCGGCTCGCTGGCCCTGGCCGGCGCACCCGCACCTGCCGATGCGCCCCTGGTCGCTCGCCTGCGCCAGGCGGGCGCAGTGATCCTGGGCAAGACCAACCTCAGCGAATGGGCCGACTTCCGCTCCAGCCACGCCAGCAGCGGCTGGACCGGCCGTGGCGGCCAGACGCGCAACCCGTATGCATTGGATCGCAATCCCTGCGGCTCCAGCTCGGGTTCGGCGGTGGCGGTGGCGGCAGGCCTGGTGCCGGTGGCAGTGGGCAGCGAAACCGATGGCTCGATCATTTGCCCCGCCTCGATGAACGGCATCGTCGGCATCAAGCCGACGCTGGGGCTAGTCAGCCGCAGCGGCATCATTCCCATCAGCCACAACCAGGACACCGCCGGACCGCTGGCGCGCAACGTGACCGATGCGGCGATTCTGCTCAGTGCCATCGCCGGCAGCGATCCGCGCGATCCGGCCACCGCCGAGGCGAACCAGCACGCCACCGATTACACGCGCTTCCTCGATCCGAACGGCCTGCGCGGCAAGCGCATCGGCGTAGTGCGCCAGCTGGCCGGCAGCGAACCTAATGCCGATCGCGTGCTCGACGAAGCCATCGCGGCGATGAAGGCACAGGGCGCGATCATCGTCGACCCGGTCGCCCTGCCGCATCTGGCCGAGCTGGGCGAGCCGGAAATGACCGTGATGCTGTACGACTTCAAGCACGACCTCAACGCTTATCTTGCCGGCCGCCCGCAACTGCAGGTGAAAACGCTGGCCGATCTGATCGCCTACAACAACCAGCATGCGGCGCAGGAAATGCCGTGGTTTGGGCAGGATCTGTTCGAGCAGGCGCAAGCCAAGGGGCCGTTGACCGACAAGGCCTATACCGATGCGCTGGCGAAAGCGAAGCAGCTTTCCGGACCGCAGGGTATCGATGCCGCGCTGCAAGCCGATCACCTCGACGCACTGCTGGCGCCGTCATGGGGCCCGGCCTATCTGACGGACCTGGTGCTGGGCGATCACGTCGTCAGCGGCAATCCCACCATCGGTGGCGCTTCGCAACCGGCGGCGGTGGCAGGTTATCCGTCGATTACCGTACCCGCCGGATGGGCGCACGATTTGCCGGTTGGGATCGTGTTCTTCGGTACGAAGTGGAGCGAGCCCACGCTGATCTCGATCGCCTATGGCTTCGAGCAGCATACGCATGCGTGGCAGGCGCCAAAGTTCTTGCCGACGGTGGATGCGCAATCGTATGCGCCGGTAGCAGCCGGACGCTGAGCATCCAGCGAGTTATGCGCGCAGGCACTCGCGTGCGTGATCCACTGTTACTGCCGCGTCATTCCGAAGGCCGGAATGACGCGGCTGCAAGTCAGGCTACATGCTCCGACTTGCGCACGATCAGCATCGCCAGCTCCAGCGACTGCTCGTAATTCAAGCGTGGATCGACCATCGATTTGTACGCACGCTGCAGATCCGCTTCGCTGAGATCGCGCGCGCCGCCCATGCACTCGGTGACATCCTCGCCGGTCAGCTCCAGATGCACGCCGCCCAGGCGTGTACCGGCCGCTGCGTGAATATCGAACGCCTGCTCCAGCTCACCGCGGATATTGTCGAAGCGGCGCGTCTTGTAGCCGATCGAAGTGCTTTCGGTATTGCCGTGCATCGGATCGGCCACCCATAGCACGCGCCGTCCTTCGCGTTTTACTGCTTCCAGCAGCGACGGCAGTGCACTGGCGATCTGCGCATTGCCCATGCGGTGAATCAGTGTGAGGCGGCCGGGCTCGTCCTCGGGATTGAGCAGCTCGATCAGCGGCAGCAATTGTTCCGGCGTCACCGATGGGCCGACCTTCACCGCGATCGGATTGCGAATGCCACGGAAATATTCCGCATGCGCGCCATCCAGGGCGGCCGTGCGCATGCCGATCCACGGAAAGTGCGTGGACAGATTGAACCAACCGCGATGACGCGGCACCTGACGTGTCAAAGCCTGCTCGTAGTGCAGCAGCAGCGCTTCGTGCGAGGTGAAAAAATCCACCCGGGTGAAGCCGGCGATGGGGCCGGCCAGGGTTTCCATGAAGCGCAGGGAATCGCCGATGCCCTGCACCATGCGCCGGTACTCGGCAGCCAGCGGCGAATGTTCCACCCAGGCCAGATCCCAGTATTCCGGGTGATGCAGATCGGCGAAGCCGCCGTCGATCAGGGCGCGCACGAAGTTCATGGTCAGCGCCGAATGCGCGTGGGCGCGGATCAGGCGCTGCGGGTCGGCGCGACGTGCTTCGGGGGTGAATTCCGGACCGTTGATCACATCGCCGCGGAAACTCGGCAGCGTCACCCCGTCGCGGGTTTCGGTATCGATAGAACGGGGCTTGGCGTACTGCCCGGCAAAGCGGCCTACACGCAGCACCGGCCGCTTGAGTCCGTGCACCAGCACCAGGCTCATCTGCAGCAGCACTTTCAGGCGGTTGGAAATGATCGGACTGCTGCAGTCGGCAAAGCTTTCCGCGCAGTCGCCGCCTTGCAGCAGGAAGCGCTTGCCTTCCTGCGCTTCGGCCAAAGCCTGCTTCAGCGCCAGCACTTCCCAGGAGGTGACCAGCGGCGGCAGCTGCGCCAGCTCGGCGATCGCATGGGTCAGCTCGGCCGAATCCTCATACTTGGGCTGTTGCAGCGCCACGCGCTGCTGCCAGGAGAGCGGCGACCAGTTCGGCGGCAACGCCGTGACTACATCATTCATAGACGCAACCTCGGCGCCGCGCGCTGCAGGGTCGCGCGAATCGCCAGCACAGACAAAAGGATGAACCACAACAAGGTCCAGAACGGCATCGGCAGCCCAAGAATCGGCTGCACCTTGGCGCATTCGCCGGAACCGGTGAACACCAGCTTCAGCACCTTGGCCAGCGGAAACGCATCGAACATATAGGCCAGATTGGGGCCGCAGGCAGGGATCTGGTCCGCCGGCAGCGACTGGATCCACAGATGCCGGCCGGCCACCGCCATACCGAACAGCGCGCCTACCAGCACCAGGCCGGTATAGAACCAGCGGCCGCCGGCCTTGGGACCGTGAATCGCGCCAAGCAGGAAAAACACCGCCATCACCATAAAGCCGATGCGCTGGAAGATGCACAGCGGACACGGTTCCATACCCAGCCCGTATTCGGCATACAGCGCAAACGCGAGCAGGGCGACGCAGATCAGAAAGCCAACGAGAAAGCTGACGCGGTAGGACCAGCGGAGGGGGTTCATGGCGGGACGGAGTGGGGGGCGGGACGCTGACATTACCCGCTCGCCGGGGCGCTGTCAGCTGCCGTGCGTGGCGTTCCGGAAAAGCAAAACCCCGGCAGGTTGCCCGGCCGGGGTTTTGGCATTTGGACGTCCAGATCGCGCCGGGCGCGGCTTACTCGGCGTCGACCGCCTCGGTGGTGCGCGGACGGTCAACCAGTTCGACATACGCCATCGGCGCATTGTCGCCCGGGCGGAAGCCGCACTTGAGGATGCGCAGGTAGCCGCCGGGACGCTCGCGGTAACGCGGGCCCAGTTCCACGAACAGCTTGCCCACGGCCTGCTTGTCGCGCAGACGCGCGAAGGCGAGGCGGCGGTTGGCAACGCCATCGGTCTTGGCCAGGGTGATCAGCGGCTCGGCCACGCGGCGCAGTTCCTTCGCCTTGGGCAGGGTCGTGCGGATCAGCTCGTGCTTGATCAGCGACGCGGCCATGTTCTTGAACATCGCTTCGCGATGACTGCTGGTACGGTTGAGCTTACGCCCGGATTTCATATGACGCATGATGAGACTCTCTTGTCTGTTGTTATGAAAAACCGGTCCTTATGGCCGGCTTCCCGCGGGTTTCCCGCTATCGAAGCCCTTGCTGAAACGGGCTCTTATAAGAGTGCGGCCAGGCATGGCCGCATTTAACCAACACGGCGATCAAAGGTGATCGCCTCACAAACCAACAGCCGCAGTCGATGTTCGACTGCGGCTGCGGTAGATCAGCCCAGCTGCATGCCGTGCGAGAGGCCCGGCGGCGGCCAGTTTTCCAGCTTCATGCCCAGGGCGAGACCACGCACGCCGAGGACATCCTTGATTTCCGTGAGCGACTTCTTGCCGAGGTTCGGCGTCTTCAGCAGCTCCACTTCGGTCTTCTGCACCAGATCGCCGATGTAGTAGATGCTCTCGGCCTTCAGGCAGTTTGCCGAACGCACGGTGAGCTCCAGATCGTCGATCGGACGCAGCAGCAGCGGATCGAAACCGCCCTTCTCCGCCTTGTCCGTGGCGCTTTCGCGGCGCGAGAAGTCACCGAACACCGACAGCTGGTCGTTGAGGATTTCAGCGGCCTTGCGAACCGCGTCTTCCGCACCGATGGTGCCGTTGGTCTCGATGTCGAGCACGAGCTTATCGAGGTTGGTGCGCTGCTCGACACGAGCCGCGTCCACTTCGTAAGCCACGCGCAGCACCGGCGCAAACGAGGCATCGAGCTGCAGGCGACCGATCGGACGCGCTTCGTCGTCCGGGTGCTGGCGCAGGCTGGCCGGCTGGTAGCCGACGCCCCGACGCACCTTCAGGCGCATGTTCAGCGCGATGTCCTTGGTCAGGTGGCAGATCACGTGTTCCGGATTGATGATCTCCACCGTGTGATCCACGGTAATGTCACCCGCGGTCACTACGCCCTTGCCCTTTTTGGACAAGGTCAGGGTGACTTCATCACCCGTGTGCTGACGAATGGCCACTTCCTTGAGGTTCAGCAGGACTTCGATCACGTCCTCCTGCAGACCTTCCAGCGTGGTGTATTCGTGCAGCACGCCATCGATTTCCACCTCGACAATGGCACTGCCAGGGATCGAGGAAAGCAGCACGCGGCGCAGCGCATTGCCCAGGGTGTGACCAAAACCACGTTCAAGCGGCTCCACCACGACCTTGGCGCGATTCGGTCCGAGCTGCTCGACGCTGAGGCCGCGAGGCCGCAGCACGCTAGTTGACGAAACTGCCATGCAGGGCTCCGGTTGATTACTTCGAGTAAAGCTCGACGATCAGCGCTTCGTTGATGTCGGTCGGCAGGTCTGCACGATCCGGCACCGACTTGAACGTGCCGGCGAACTTCTTGCTATCCACTTCCACCCACTGCGGGCGCAGATCCATGGTGTCGAACACGGTGCCGGCTTCCTGCACGCGCAACTGATTGCGCGCACGCTCGCTCACCGCGATCTCGTCACCCGGGCGAACCTGGTAGGACGGGATGTTGACCTTCTTGCCATTGACCAGCACGGCCTTGTGCGAGACCAGCTGACGGGCCTGGGCGCGGGTGACCGCGAAACCCATGCGATAGACGACATTGTCCAGACGGCATTCGAGCAGGCGCAGCAGGTTTTCACCGGTGTTGCCCTTGAGGGTCGACGCCTTGGTGTAGTAGTTGCTGAACTGACGCTCGAGCACACCGTAAATGCGCTTGACCTTCTGCTTCTCACGCAGCTGCACGGCATAGTCGGACAAGCGAGCGCGCTTGTTGGCGCCATGCTGGCCGGGCTTGTTCTCCAGTTTGCACTTGGAGTCGAGGGCGCGCGCCGGGCTCTTCAGGCTCAGGTCCGAACCTTCACGACGCGCGAGTTTGCAGGTAGCTCCACGATAACGTGCCATGGTTGTGCTCCTTAGACGCGACGCTTCTTGGGGGGACGGCAGCCGTTATGCGGAATCGGCGTGACATCGATAATGTTCAGAACCTTGTAGCCGAGGGCGTTCAGCGAACGCACCGCCGACTCGCGGCCCGGGCCGGGGCCCTTGATCCGCACTTCCACCGTCTTCACACCGTAGTCGCCTGCAGCACGGCCGGCCTTTTCGGCGGCAACCTGGGCAGCGAACGGGGTCGACTTGCGCGAACCGCGGAAGCCCGCGCCGCCGGCAGTGGCCCACGACAGCGCGTTGCCCTGGCGGTCGGTGATGGTGACGATGGTGTTGTTGAAGGATGCCTGCACGTGGGCCACCGCATCGGTGACTACGCGCTTGACTTTCTTCTTGGTCTTAACTGGCTTTGCCATGTTCGGAATCCAAATCTCTTAGTAAGCGACCAATTACTTCTTGATCGCGCGGCGCGGACCCTTGCGGGTACGGGCGTTGGTACGCGTGCGCTGGCCGCGCACCGGCAGGCCGCGGCGGTGACGCAGACCGCGGTAGCAACCCAGGTCCATCAAACGCTTGATGGCCATACCGACTTCGCGGCGCAGGTCACCTTCCACCACATACTTGGCGATCTCGTGGCGGATCTTCTCCACCTCGCCTTCGCTGAGCGACTTGATCTGCACGTTCGGGCTCACGCCCGCCGCTTCGCAGACCTTCTTGGCCCGGCTGCGGCCGATGCCAAAGATGCTCTGCAGGCCAACCCAGACATGCTTCTGGACCGGCAAATTGACACCCGCAATGCGCGCCATGATGTACTTTCTCCGATGCTTTCTTGCGCGGTAAACGCGCAATTCTAACCTTAATCAAACTGTCAGGAAAGCCCTGCGGCAGCCGCCGCCCTCTTTCCACCCTAGCCCACCTGCAGCCTCAGCCGCGGCGCAGATTGGCCTTTTTAAGCAAACCTTCGTACTGGTGACTCACCAGATGCGCCTGCACCTGTGCCGTGAAGTCCATTACCACTACCACCACGATCAGCAGCGAGGTGCCGCCGAAGTAGAACGGAACATGCCAGGCGTTCTGCATGAACGTTGGTACCAGACAGACCAGCACGAGGTAGAGGGCACCCACGCCAGTCAGACGGGTCATCACGGAATCGATGTAGTCAGCGGTGGAGCGACCCGGGCGGATACCCGGAATCAGCGCGCCAGACCGCTTGAGGTTGTCGGCCGTGTCCTGCGAGTTGAACACGATCGCCGTATAGAAGAAGGCGAAGGTGATCACCAGCACTGCATAAACGATGTCGTAGAGCGGCTCGCCCGGCGTCAGCACCTGGATCAGGTCCTGCAGCCAGCGCGACTGGTGGCTGGCATTGCCCCAGGTCGCCGCCATCGCCGGGAACATCAGGATACTGTTCGCGAAGATCGGCGGAATAACGCCCGACATATTGATCTTGAGCGGCAGATGCGAGGTCTGGTTCATATAGGAACGCTGACCACCCGACCGCCGTGCGTAATTCACGGTGATGCGCCGCTGCGCACGCTCCATGAACACCACGAAGGCCGTCACCGCGAGCACCAGCGCCACCACCATGACCAGCTTGATCGTGCTCAGCTCGCCATTGCCGGACATCGACAGCGTATGCGCTACCGCACCCGGCAGGCCCGCGACGATACCGGCGAAGATCAACAGCGAAATGCCGTTGCCGATGCCGCGCTCGGTCATCTGCTCGCCCAGCCACATCAGGAACATGGAGCCGGCCGTCAGACCCACCACCGAGGACAGCACGAAGCCGAACCCGGGCATGTACACCACCGGCATGCCGCCACTGGACTGCTTCATCAGCGCCATGGCGATACCGAAGGCCTGGAAGGCCGACAGGCCGACCGTGCCGATGCGGGTATACGTGGTCAGCTGACGCTGGCCGGACTGCCCTTCCTTACGCAGCGCCTGCAGGCTCGGGATCACGGAGCCCATCATCTGCACCACGATGGATGCCGAGATGTAGGGCACCACGCCCAGCGCAAACACTGAAAAACGTCCCAGCGAACCGCCCGAGAACATGTTGAACATGTCCAGCAGACCGCCGCTCTGGCCAATCAGATTGGCCATCGCGTCCGGGTTCACGCCCGGCACCGGGATGAACGAGCCGAGGCGGTACACGATCAACGCACCGATCACGAAGAAGATGCGCTGACGCAGCTCGGTCAATTTACCGAGCGATCCGACCGATGTGCCCTTGGCTGCGGCCACGTGTGATTACTCCACGCTGCCGCCGGCAGCTTCGATGGCTGCCTTGGCGCCGGCCGTAGCCAGCAGACCCGACAGCTTCACCGAACGACCGATTTCGCCCTTGGCGACGACCTTGACCTTCTTGGCGCGGCTGTCGATCAGGCCGGCCTGGTGCAGCACGACCGCATCGATCACGTCCGCCTTCAGGTTGGCCAGCTGATACAGGAACACTTCCTGGCTCTCGGCCTTCTTCTTGGAGCGGAAGCCGACCTTCGGCAGGCGGCGCTGCAGCGGCATCTGGCCGCCTTCGAAACCGAACTTGTGGGTGCCGCCGGCGCGGGCATGCTGACCCTTGTGGCCGCGGCCGGCAGTCTTGCCCAGGCCCGAGCCGATACCGCGGCCGACGCGCAGGCGCGTCTTGCGCGAACCAGCAGCCGGCTTGATGTCGTTAAGACGCATGATGCTTACTCCTCAACCCGCACGAGGTAATAGACCGTGTTGATCAGACCACGCACTTGCGGGCTGTCCTTCAATTCACGGACGTCGTTGAGCTTGTTCAGGCCGAGCGCCTTGACGCTCAGGCGATGACGGCTCTGTACACCGCGCAGACCCTTGACCAGGCGGACGCGGACGGTCTTTTCGTTGTTAGCCATTGCCCAGCACCTCTTCCACGGTCTTGCCACGCTTGGCAGCGATCTGCTTCGGCGAGGCAATGGCCTGCAGGCCCTTGATGGTGGCGCGCACCAGGTTGATCGGATTGCGCGAACCGACGGCCTTGGCCAGCACGTTCTTCACACCGACCACTTCCAGCACGGCGCGCATGGCACCGCCGGCGATCACGCCGGTACCTTCGGAAGCCGGCTGCATGAACACGCGGGCTGCGCCGTGGTTGGCCTTGATGGCGTACCACAGGGTGCCGTTGTTCAGATCGATGTTCACCATGTTGCGGCGGGCACGGTCCATGGCCTTGGAGATGGCGACCGGCACTTCACGCGCCTTGCCATAGCCGAAACCGACCTTGCCTTCGCCGTCGCCGACCACGGTCAGCGCGGTGAAGCTCATCTGGCGGCCGCCCTTGACGGTCTTGGCCACGCGGTTGACGGCGATCAGCTTCTCGAGCAGGCCGTCTGAATTTTCACGATCAGTCGAAGACATATCTTTTTCCGTATGCCCGAACCATCCGGGACTTTTACTTGCGGCGGAGCCGCTTGGAGTTGTTGTAGTACTGCTTGATTAGAACTTCAGGCCGGCTTCGCGGGCAGCGTCAGCCAGTGCCTTGATACGGCCGTGGTAGCGGAAACCGGAGCGATCGAACGCAACGGCTTCGATACCGGCAGCCTTGGCGCGCTCGGCAATCGCCTTGCCGACAGCCGCAGCAGCGGTCAGGTTCTTGGTGCCCTTCAGGCTTTCGGCAACCGACTTCTGCACGGTCGAGGCGGCCGCTACCACCTTCTCGCCGGAGGCGTCGAACACCTGGGCGTAGAGATGCTGGCCGGTGCGATGCACCGACAGGCGGGCCACCGCAAGCTTGCGGATGTGGGCGCGCGTGGACTTGGCGCGGCGCAGACGAGCTTCATTCTTGTTCATAGTCATATTCCTCGGAAACGGATCGGCTCTCGACGTTGGATCTTCTGCAGAATCCGGCCATGACTGGCCGGCTTCATCGCGGAGGATTCGCCTTAGGCCTTCTTGGCTTCCTTCAGGGTGATCTTCTCGCCGGCATAGCGCACGCCCTTGCCCTTATAGGGTTCCGGCGGACGATAGCCACGGATCTTGGCGGCAACCTCGCCCACCACCTGCTTGTCCGAACCCTTGATCAGGATTTCGGTCTGCGTGGGGGTTTCGAGGGTGATCCCTTCCGGCGCATTGAAGACGACCGGGTGGGAGAAGCCGAGGCTGAGGTTCAGCGCCTTGCCGGTCATCGAAGCGCGATAACCCACGCCGACCAGTTCCAGCTTGCGCTCATAGCCTTCCGACACGCCCTTGATCATGTTGGCCAGCAGCGCGCGAGCGGTGCCGCCGAACTTGTCATCCGTGCCTTCGGCAACCTGGATGTTGATCGTGCCGTTGTCGTTGACCACCGTCACGCCCGGCAGGGCATGCACGGACAAAGTGCCCTTCGGGCCCTTCACGGCGACGCTGTCGTCCGAGATCTTGAGCTCGACGCCCTTCGGCAGGGAAATGGGTTTCTTGGCAACACGGGACATCGGAGGCTCCTTACGCGACCAGGCCGATGACTTCGCCGCCCACGCCCTTGGCACGGGCCTGCGCATCGGTCAGCAGACCGTTGGAAGTCGAGATAATCGAAATACCCAGGCCGCCGAGCACCTTCGGCAGGTCGCCCTTGCCACGGTACACGCGCAGACCCGAGCGGCTGACGCGCTCGATGCGCTCGATGGCCGGACGGCCTTCGAAATACTTGAGCTTGATCTCGAGCACCGGTTTGCCCTCCTGGGTGGAGGACTTGGCGTCGAGGATGTAGCCCTCGTTCTTGAGAAGGTTGGCCAGTGCCACCTTCAGCTTCGACGACGGCACGCTGACAGCCTGCTTGCCCGTAGCCTGGGCATTGCGGATGCGCGTAAACAGATCGGCGATGGGATCAGTCATGCTCATGAAAACTTCCTTCAGAGTGCACCGATATCCGATAAAACCGGAAATCAATTCTAGATTGTGAGCCGGCACGAACGCCGACCTGCGGTATGCAGACCGTCGATCATAACAGCATTTTTCGGTTTTTGCGAATACCGATGCTTCAAAGTCGCATCGACGGCAGCGTGTCACCACGCCGCCGGGTCTGGCTGCCCTGCCCACCCGGGGCCGGGCAACCGTTAAAACATTTACCAGCTGGCCTTGCGCAGGCCGGGCACGTCACCACGCATGGTGGCTTCGCGCAGCTTGTTACGGCCCAGGCCGAACTTGCGGTACACGCCACGGGGACGACCGGACAGCTCGCAGCGGTTGCGCTGGCGGCTCGGGCTGGCATCGCGCGGCAGCTTCTGCAGCTTGGCCTGCGCGTCCATCTTTTCCTCGTAGGAGGACTTCGGGTTCAGCACGATCGCCTTCAGTTCGGCGCGCTTGGCGGCGTACTTCTTGACGAGCTTGGTCCGCTTGATGTCGCGGTTAACCATGGAGGTCTTTGCCATAAATCTCTCGCGATCTCTTAGTTGCGGAACGGGAAGCTGAAGGCTTCCAGCAGCGCCTTGGCTTCTTCGTCGGTCTTGGCGGTGGTGGTGATGGAGATATCCATACCGCGCACGGCGTCAATGGCGTCGAAGTCGATTTCCGGGAAGATGATCTGTTCCTTGACGCCGAAGTTGTAGTTGCCACGGCCGTCGAAGGCGCGACCCGACACGCCGCGGAAGTCGCGGACGCGGGGCAGCGAGATGTTGATCAGGCGATCCAGGAATTCCCACATGTTCGCGCGGCGCAAGGTGACCTTGCAGCCGATCGGCCAGCCGTCGCGGATCTTGAACGAGGCCACGGACACGCGCGCCTTGGTCGTAATCGGCTTCTGGCCGGCGATCTTGGCCATATCGGCCACGGCGTTCTCGAGCACTTTCTTGTTGCCCGCAGCTTCGCCCACGCCCATGTTCAGCGTGATCTTGGTGATGCGGGGAACCTGCATCACGTTCTGGTAACCAAAACGCTCGGTGAGCTTCTGGATGACCTGTTCTTTGTAAAAGTTTTCAAGGCGCGTCATGACTTGTGTTCCTTACGCGTCCACGACCTCGCCGGACGAACGGAACACGCGGACCTTGCGCCCATCACTGAGCGTCTTGGCACCAACGCGTTCACCCTTGTTCGTGGCGGGGTTGAACAGCTGCACATTGGAGATATGGATCGAAGCTTCACGCTCGACGATGCCACCGGCCTGGTTGGCCTGCGGATTCGGCTTGGTGTGACGCTTGACCAGGTTGACGTTGGAGACGAACACGCGATCGCCCTCAACGCGCAGCACGTCGCCGCGCTGACCTTTATTTTTGCCGGTGATCACGAGGACCTGATCACCTTTGCGGATACGGTTCATAGTTCTTCTCCGCCTCAGAGCACTTCGGGTGCGAGCGAGACGATCTTCATGAACTTCTCGCCGCGCAGCTCACGAGTCACGGGCCCGAAGATACGGGTGCCGATCGGCTCGAGCTTGTTGTTAAGGAGTACGGCCGCGTTACCGTCGAAACGGATCAGCGAACCATCGGCGCGGCGTACGCCCTTGGCGGTGCGAACCACCACGGCGTTGTACACCTCACCCTTCTTCACCTTGCCACGCGGAATGGCATCCTTCACGGTGACTTTGATCACGTCACCGATCGCGGCGTAACGGCGCTTGGAGCCGCCGAGCACCTTGATGCACATCAGTTCCTTGGCGCCGCTGTTGTCGGCGGCGGAAAGCGTGCTTTGCATCTGGATCATGTCTGCACCCTCCCCTTACGCTTCGGCGCGCGTGACGATTTCGACCACGCGGTGATGTTTGGTTTTGGACAGCGGACGGCATTCCGCGATGCGGACCACGTCGCCCTCGTTCGCGCCCAGGTCGTTCTGCGCGTGGAGCTTGGTGGAACGGCGCACGATCTTGCCCAGCAGCGGATGCTGCACCTGGCGCTCGATCAGCACGGTAACCGTCTTTTCCATCTTGTTACTGATAACGCGACCCTCGAGGGTGCGTACCTGCTTGTTGTTGTCGCTCATCTCGGCCGCCTCTTACTTCTTGCCGCCGAGCACGAACTTCGTGCGGGCGATATCGCGCCGGACGCGGCGCAGCTGATGCGGCTGGTTGAGCTGGCCGGTACCCTTCTGCATGCGCAGATTGAACTGCTCCTTGCGCAGGTCCAACAGATGCTGCTTCAACTCTTCGGCCGACTTGGTCGTTAGGTCTTTGATGGCCATCACATCACCGCCCTGGATACAAACTGGGTCTGCACCGACAACTTGGCGGCGGCCAGGCGGAACGCCTCGCGCGCGGTGGCCTCGTCGACACCCTCGATTTCATAAAGCATGCGGCCCGGCTGGATCGGTGCGACCCAGTACTCCACGCCACCCTTACCGGCGCCCATTCGGACTTCGATCGGCTTCTTGGTGATCGGCTTGTCCGGGAACACGCGGATCCACAGCTTGCCGCCACGCTTCACGAAACGCGTGATGCAACGACGAGCCGCTTCGATCTGACGCGCGGTGAGTGCACCGTGCGTGGTGGCCTTGAGGCCGTACTCGCCAAAGCTGACGAGGTTGGCGCTGAAGGCCAGGCCGTCATTGCGGCCCTTGAACTGCTTGCGGTATTTGGTTCGCTTGGGTTGCAACATGGCAACTCTCCTTACTTGGTCCGCTCGCGGCGGCCTTCGCCACCATCGCGATCACGACGACCTTCACGACGGCCTTCGCCACCCTCGCGCTCGCGGCGCGGCTGCGCGGACTGCTCTTCCTTCGGCTCCTGGCCGACCTGGGACAAGTCGAAGATTTCGCCCTTGTAGATCCAGACCTTGATGCCAATGATGCCGTACTGGGTCTTCGCTTCGGCGGTGCCGTAGTCGATGTCCGCACGCAGGGTATGCAGCGGCACGCGACCTTCGCGGCTCCACTCGGAACGAGCGATTTCGGCGCCGTTCAAACGACCGGACACGTTGATCTTGATACCCAGGGCGCCCAGGCGCATCGCATTGCCCACGGCGCGCTTCATCGCACGACGGAACATGATGCGGCGCTCGAGCTGCTGAGCGATCGACTCGGCCACCAGCTGGGCATCGATCTCGGGCTTGCGCACTTCGTTGACGTTGATGTGCGCCGGAACGCCCATCATCGTGCTGACTTCCTTGCGCAGCTTCTCGATGTCCTCGCCCTTCTTGCCGATCACCACGCCCGGACGGGCGGTGTAGATCGTCACGCGAGCGGTCTTGGCCGGGCGCTCGATCTGGATCTTCGAGATACCGGCGGCAGCCAGCTTCTTGCGCAGCATCTCGCGGACCTTCAGGTCGGCGGCGAGGTACTGGGCATATTCGCCCTTGTTGGCGTACCACTTCGAGTTCCAGTCCTTGGCAATGCCGAGGCGGATACCGGTGGGATGAACTTTATGACCCATCGTCTACGTCCTCTCAGTTACCAACGACCACAGTGATGTGGCTGGTGCGCTTCAGGATGCGGGAACCGCGGCCTTTGGCGCGGGCGTACATGCGCTTCATCGCCGGACCTTCGTCGACGAAGATCTTGGAGACCTTCAGTTCGTCGACGTCAGCGCCGAGGTTGTTCTCGGCGTTGGCAACGGCCGACAGCAGCACTTTACGAACCATGTGCGCCGCCTTCTTGTTGGTGAACTGGAGCACGTCGCTGGCTCGGCCCACGGGCATGCCGCGAACCAGGTCAGCCACCAGGCGTGCCTTCTGCGCTGAAATGCGAGCGCTGCGCAGGATCGCTTTGGCTTCGGTGCTCATCACTTGCCCTTCTTATCGCCGCCATGGCCCTTGAAAGTACGCGTCACCGCAAACTCGCCGAGCTTGTGCCCGACCATGTTTTCGTTGACGAGCACCGGCACGTGCTGGCGACCGTTGTGGATGGCGATGGTCAATCCCACCATTTCCGGCAGGATCATGGAGCGACGCGACCAGGTCTTGATCGGGCGCTTGGAGTTGGTGGAAACCGCAGCTTCCACCTTCTTCACGAGGTGAAGGTCGACGAACGGACCTTTCTTCAATGAACGCGGCATGACGGTTTCCTATTACTTGCGACGACGCACGATGAACTGCTGCGTGCGCTTGTTGTTACGGGTCTTGTAGCCCTTGGTCGGCGTGCCCCACGGGCTGACCGGATGACGGCCGCCGGAGGTACGGCCTTCACCACCGCCGTGCGGATGGTCGACCGGGTTCATCACCACACCGCGGACGGTCGGGCGGATGCCCTTCCAGCGGGTGGCGCCGGCCTTGCCCAGCTTGCGCAGGCTGTGCTCGGAATTGCCCACTTCACCGATGGTGGCGCGGCAATCGACCGGCACGCGGCGCATTTCGCCGGAGCGCAGACGCAGGGTGGCATAACCGGATTCGCGGGCGATCAGCTGCACCGAGGCGCCGGCCGAACGCGCAATCTGCGCACCCTTGCCGGGCTTCATTTCCACGCAATGCACCGTCGAACCGACCGGGATATTGCGCAGCGGCAGGCTGTTGCCGACCTTGATCGGAGCATCGTGACCCGAGACCACGCGATCACCCACCGCCACGCCGGCCGGCGCGATGATGTAGCGGCGCTCGCCGTCGGCGTAGCACAGCAGCGCGATGTGCGCGGTGCGGTTCGGATCGTATTCCAGACGCTCGACCTTGGCGGCAATGCCTTCCTTGTCGCGCTTGAAATCGATGATGCGGTAAGCCTGCTTGTGACCGCCGCCGCGATGACGCGTGGTGATGCGACCAAAATGGTTGCGACCGCCCGTCTTCGACTGGCTTTCGGTCAGCGGCGCGTAGGGAGCGCCCTTATGCAGCCCCTCGGTGCGGACGCTGACGGCGTCGCGACGACCCGGCGAGGTTGGCTTGTGATTAATTAGTGCCATCTGTCAGAACTCCTGGCTCAGGCCTTCGCCGCCACGTCGATCGTCTGGCCTTCGGCGAGACGGACGTAAGCCTTGCGCTTGCCCTGGCGGCTACCCGCGCGGAAACGGAAGGACTTGACCTTGCCCTTGGCGTTGACGAGATTCACCTGCTCGACCTTTACGTCGAACATCTTCTCGACCGCCTGACGGACATCGGCCTTGGTCGCCTCGGGGGCGACCACAAACACGTACTGGTTGCTTTCGGCAAGACGGGCCGCTTTTTCGGAGATATGCGGCGCGCGCAGCGTGTTCAGAATGCGTTCGTTGCTCATGCCAGCCACTCCTCGACCTTCTTGACTGCTTCAACAGTCATGACCACATGGTCGGAGCCCACCAGGCTGACCGGATTCAGCGCCATCACGTCCAGCACATGCAGGTACGGGATGTTGCGCGAAGCCAGGTACAACGCCTCGTTGGCGTCTTCCGACACCAGCAGCACGCGACCGGAAATCTGCAGCTCGGCCAGCTTGGCGATCATCGACTTGGTCTTGGGGGCTTCGATGCCGAAGCTCTCGACCACCTTCAGACGACCCTGACGATTGAGCTCCGAAAGAATGGAGCGGATCGCCACGCGATAAGCCTTGCGGTTGACCTTCTGCTCATAGCTGCGGGGCTTGGCTGCGAACGTCACGCCACCGCCCACGAAGATCGGGGCACGGTAGTCACCGTGACGGGCGCCACCGCCCTTCTGCTTCTTGAACTTCTTGGTGGTACCGGACAGTTCGCCACGCGAAAGCTGCGCCTTGGTACCCGCGCGACCGCCCGCCTGATAGGCGACGACCACTTGGTGAATCAGGGCCTGCTTGAACTCGCCGCCGAACACATCGTCCGACACGCTGAGCGGCTTGGCGCCAATAACATTCAGTTCCATGCCGTCTCTCCTCAACCCTTGGTGGTCGGGCGAATGATGACGTCGCCACCGGTAGCACCCGGTACCGCGCCCTTCACCGCGATCAGATGACGCTCGGCGTCAACCTTGACCACTTCCAGACCCTGCGTGGTGCGGTTCACTGCACCCATGTGGCCCGACATCTTCTTGCCCGGGAACACGCGACCCGGAGTCTGACGCTGACCGATAGAACCCGGCGCGCGATGCGACAGCGAGTTACCGTGGGTAGCGTCACCCATCTTGAAGTTGTGGCGCTTGATGGTGCCCTGGAAGCCCTTACCCTTGCTGACGCCAGCGACGTCAACGATCTGGCCGACCTGGAACACTTCTTCCGCCTTGATTTCAGCGCCCACGGCGTACTTGCCGAGGTCGGCCGCATTCAAGCGGAATTCCCAGAGGCCACGACCCGGCTCAACTTTCGCCTTCGCGTAATGACCCTTCTCAGCAGCAGTCAGCAAGCTGGCGCGCTTGACGCCGGCAGCAACCTGCACTGCGCTGTAACCATCGTTATCTTCCGTCTTCACCTGCGTCACGCGGTTCGGCGTCGCTTCAATCAGCGTCACCGGAATCGAGCGTCCGTCTTCGGTGAAGAGTCGGCTCATGCCGCACTTGCGGCCAACCAGTCCGATACTCATGTTCGTATCCTGTCTATCGCTCAACCGAGCTTGATCTGAACGTCAACGCCAGCGGCGAGATCAAGCTTCATGAGCGCGTCCACGGTCTTGTCGTTGGGATCGACGATGTCCAGCACGCGCTTGTGGGTGCGGGTTTCGTACTGATCGCGAGCGTCTTTGTCGACGTGCGGCGACACCAGAATGGTGTAGCGCTCGATCTTGGTCGGCAGCGGAATCGGACCGAGAACCGTAGCGCCGGTGCGCTTGGCCGTCTCGACGATCTCGCTGGCCGAACGGTCGATCAGACGATGATCGAACGCCTTGAGCCGAATGCGAATCTTTTGGTTCGCCATAACCGTGTCCTGTTATCTAAAGAACAATTCTGTGAATCGAGGTGGCTTCTCACCGCCTCGCACAACCCTTAAGCACTGCAAGTCCTACAACGAATCTCCGGCTCGTTTTTGCCGTCCAGGAGACTCCAAAACGCCGGGCAGGCCGTATGCCGGCCTGCCCAGACATATAACGTACGCGGAAACCCTTTCAGCTACAGAGACTTAGCTCTACGACCGGGAATCCCCGCAACATCCTTGTTAGCGAATTCGAAGCACTTCCTGCGCCTCATTTCGCGGTAAGCCACACGACATGACAGTTATGTGGCGGGTTAGCTGGGCGACTATAGCGGATCTTTCGCCCTAGGACAAGCACTTGCGAGAAACCGCCTGCAAGCAGGCGGTTTCTGGTCGAGCAACTTACTTGAGGATCTTGGCGACGACGCCGGCGCCGACGGTACGGCCGCCTTCGCGGATCGCGAAACGCAGGCCTTCCTGCATCGCGATCGGAGCGATCAACGCGACCTTCATCTTCACGTTGTCACCCGGCATCACCATT
>NZ_JACZZA010000008.1 GCF_014863405.1 Dyella acidiphila | reverse complement strand
GGCCGAGGTGCTTTCCTCGCAGGGGCGTACGGTCGCCGAGATATGCCGACAGCTCGGCATCGTGGAGCAGACGTTTTTCCGCTGGCGTAAGGAATACGGTGGCCTGAAGGTCGACCAGGCCAAGCGGCTCAAGGATCTTGGTGTTGCCTTGATTTAGGTGCAAATAGTGACGCTCATGCGTCTGCTATATGTAATTGATTTAAAAAGGAAAAATAGATCATCTTTTTAAAAAATCCTTTCAAATCAAGCGTTTGCTGTTGCCCGTAAACACTGCCTTATCCCGTCCGCGTAGCGAGGACTCGCGGAGAATTCGGTGCAAATACTGACACTTCGCCCTCTGGCCAAGGTGCGACTACCTACTCTTCGCATCGCCCTTGTTCGTTGCTCACCCAGCAGCTCAATAAGTTGCAAGTTGTTTTTGAGCCTCAAGAAGCCGCCCCCGGGCGTGGCGAATGTAGCCGTTAATTATGGAGACTCCATAAATTATGCGTTCTGCATAATTATCATAATTCCCTCGCTGGACAGATCTTCGATCTGGTTGTCTAAGAAAGCCCAGTGATGCCTTCATACGCTTAGTGAAAGCGCATACCTAACCTGTAGAGGCGTTAAGGTCCAATGGCTTTTACCTGTTCCGAAGCTGCAATCGTCGCATTTATAGAAGGTCCGTGTACGAAGCGATTAGCTCGGATATCATCCAATAATGAGCGGCTTCGGAGCATCGCAGCGTGGTCACCGAAAGCACTACGGAATCACCTGGGTTTCCCTATTCCATTCTTGTGAAATGTCAGGGCGGGGGTTATTCACGCATTTGGTTCCGACTTACATTCGACGATGTGGGTAGGGCCATCGACTACGAAGTGTGTGTTGTGTTCAACTCGCTGACCAATCGGCCGCCGCCCGAGGAGATTTGGAAAACTCATGCTCTTCCGAAAATCCCAGGCTTAGAGCTAGGGGAGCAACCGGCAGCGGTGTAACCCGGGCCAATCATCTGCTTGTTGGAACGCCATTGAGTGCACGTGGCGCCAGGCCAAGGTGTCAATGGCAGCACTGGGAATGGGAGGTGCTGCTGTCCAAATAACGTGCCCCCTGACATAACGGTTTTTACCACTTTGCGCGGATCTTCAGCGTCTTCTTTCAGCTATCGCGAAGCGAAGGCGTCTTCTATCCGCGCCTATGCGCCGGCTTGGTCATGCTCAGCAATGTGTGTGGCCGACTGCCGCCCACTTCCCGCCCGTATCTGATTTAGTCATGGAAAGCAAAAAGGGGGGCTGTCGCCTCCCCTCTCGCCGCAACCTGTTTCCGGTTACTTGCCTTGCGACTTCTCGCCGTGCTCGTCGCTGAACCGCTTGTTGGCTTCGTGTGCATGTTCCTGGGCCTGATGACCATGACCGATGGCCACATGCGCATGGTGTGCACCCTTGGCGGCATCGTTGTTCTTCAAATGCTTAGCGGCCTCTTCATGGTGCTTGGCAGCGTGCTTGTGATGCTCCGCGGCTTTGGAATGATGTTCGTGATGGGTGCCACCACTCTTGTCTTGGTTGGACATGACATACCTCGAAGTAAAGTTAGGAAGGTCTGCAATCGCCCATCTGGATGGATGCAGGATTCCACTTTCGGTGCACACCGGTTTGCGGTCGGTGAAAGAAGCATCCACAACGCGTCAGCGCACGCCCTTTCATCATGAATTCCTTTTTTTGTCTCTCACAACGTGCCACGCGCGTTCTTCATATTTCGATGACCAGCGAATCCATCATGGGTGCATTCTGACCGCCGAACCGGATCCCGTTGTGCATTTAATCCCTCTATTTCGTTGACTTTTGGTGACTGGCCAACGACGCACATGAATGGCGCATCCCTGGCGCCCGCCGACCGCGCATTCTTGACGTTTAATGCACCAACGTTTCATCGCTTCGCTCTCATAAAGAGCGGACACAACGTGCTGCTTCGAGTGCACCGTCCCCTCCACCCATGGAGCTTTTTATGCGTCATCCCCCTAATCATGCGGCGCTCGCGAGCGTCTGTTTTGTGGCTCTGCTGACGAGCGCAGCCTTGTTTGCTCAGCCCCAAACAGCCCCTGCGTCGTCGTCAAGTTCCACGTCGTCACCGGCCGTGGACAACACGCAAACCAATACCCGTGATCGCTCTGGCCAGACCACCACACCGACTCATCAGCCCAATGACAAGACCGACATCAAATTGGCCGCCGCCGTGCGCCGAGCCATCGTGAAAGACAAATCGCTTTCGACACTGGCTCACAACGTCAAGATCGTGGCCGCTGACGGCACCGTGACGTTGCGCGGTCCGGTCAAAAGCGAGGATGAAAAGTCACGCGTTGAAACGGCAGTCAAAGACGTCTCGGGTGTGAACAGCGTCGACAACGAATTGGACGTCAAACAGTAAGGAGAGTGGGTGATGAAAGCTTCCGTCTATTGCATTGCAAAAACCGTGGAACAAGCCGAAGCCATCGTGCTGGATCTGAAACAACAGGGTTTTTCGGCCGATGCCATTTCGGCGCTGCTGCCCGATAAACGCGGCACCAAAGATTTCGCTCACGAACACAACACCAAGGCGCCCGAAGGCGCCACTACGGGTGGCGTGGCCGGTCTGGGTGTAGGAGCTGCCTTGGGTTGGTTGGCTGGCATCGGCGCGTTGGCCATTCCGGGCGTGGGCCCGTTCATCGCCGCGGGACCCATCATGGCGGCCTTAGGTGGCGCGGCCGTAGGCACCGCTGCCGGCGGCGTGATTGGCGCATTGATCGGCATGGGGATACCGGAAATCGAAGCTAAACGCTACGACGACAAGATCCGTGGCGGCAACATTTTGCTATCGGTGCACACGGACGACGGCAAGCAAAAGGACATAGCCAAGGAAGTCTTTAAGCGTCACCACGCTGATGACATTTCAAGTGGCTCTGAGGCCAGCGCGAAGTAACGAGCAGGGTAATCCAGCATCAACAAAGGGACGATCACCACCGTCCCTTTGTTGTGTCAGCAATCATCCATAGCTCAATGCATCTACCAGCAACACGGGGGTAAATTTCTATCATCGACTCGAACAGAGCCTGGTGACTTACTCATAATCGAGATCTACAGGGTCTACGCTGTGGTAGACCTCTGCCGCGCCGTCTAGAAACATGATGCGGATGTTTGGGGTGCCTGTATCGGGATGAATCACGCTTAGAACCTCAGCTGTCGCCAACCACCGGTCCGCGCCGTACTTGGACTTGCTCAGGTTTTGAACACGCATGCCGGGGCGAATTTCCTCGCGTTGCATTCACTCTCCTTCTGAGGTGCCCCATTGATTACGGGGGCATTTTTTGCTCGATAACGTGGCACTGACCTCTTTATGCCGCTGGTGAGGTCGCATCTCTAGGGAAATCTAACCCAATCTAGATCATTTGCCTTAGATCGCACTAGATTTCGTTAGATTTGAGACACGCCGGAGGGAGCCAGAGCTATTTGCTCCTGATGGGGCACCGCCGGCCTTCGTTTTAATATTCCGCAAGCAGGTCAGATATTAATTTAATATCGATCCCTCGATAGGCGCCTCTCTACGCTAACTCTTTGATCCGCAAAAGCATATGTTCCTTGGCGAAGAGGCGCGCCAGCTTAGGGGTGCCTTGTTACGTCGCTCTCCATAGCACGAGCGTAGTAATCCGCCGATGCGCCGCGCTCATGCATCGCGTCTGCATTCCAGCAACTATTATGGTGGGATCTTCTTCGCTCGATTTCGTGGCTTGCCTTTCCCTTCTGGCACCCCTTTGCGTGATTGACGTTTAGATGGCGGCGCCTGATTCCGCCACTGGGTGAGCGTGGCCTCCAAGGCAGTCACCCGGCCGGTCTGATGTGCGGCCACCTGTTCAGCTGCACGCACCGCATTTCGCAAGTCGTCCTGCTGCATCGAGAGCTGCGTCACGAGCTTGTGGTGGTCACGTTGCTCCCGTTCCAGCCGTTGCTGTAGCGACTTGATCTCCTGGCGCGCTTGGTCGACCTGCTGGTGGGCGCGGTCTTCCACGGCGCGAATGTGCTCCTGTGCTGCATTGTGTTTGGCCCGTAGATCATCCATCTCGACCTGTTGCCGCCCGAGCTGCTCTTGCAAGCGGTCGCGTTGCTGCAACAAGTCGGTTCGCTGGGCTTCCAACTGGTCCACCAACACCTGCCGTTCACGCAGTTGTGCATCGGCTTGTGCAAGTTTTGCAGCGCTCTCGGCCATATTCGTTTGGGCCTCGGTGAGGGCGATCTCCCAGAGTTTGCGTTCCTGGGTCAGCGACGTTTGTTCCGCGAAGAGAGCATTTTGCTCTTCGGCGAGGGCCGCATGAGCGACGATGGCCGCCTGGGCGAGTGCCAGACGCCATGTGTCGGAGAACGCCTGCGCCACCTCGCCCGGCAGGTTTGGCAACAGCGCGTGGCCTTTCAAGCGTTGAGCCAGACGTTCCCACCATTGCTCGAGCAATTGACCCACGCGCGCTGGGCTGCCGCGGCCCAGTTCCAGTCGAACACGCTCGACTGTCGGGCGTTCACCCCGTGCGAGCACCGCATCCGCGGCCTTAAAAACATCGGTTTCGGGTACCCCACTTGCCATCCCCTGCCCTCCTTTCATTAGGTATGATAAGTAAACCTTATCCGACCTTATTGGCTAAAATTCGACTTTTTAATACGGCGGACGTAATGAATCATATGCTCATTCCAGCCAATGACATCCCCGCCTCGCTGGACCTGGCCACGCTGGATGCCGCCAGTCAGGCCGCCGCGGCCGCGTTTGTCGCTGCCGGCACCGCGGCGAACACGGTGCGCAGCTACCGCAGCGCCCTTACCTACTGGAGCGCCTGGCTGCAGGGGCGCTACGGCCAGCCGCTGAACGATGCGCCGTTGCCATTGACCGTGGTCGTGCAGTTCGTGCTGGACCATCTGGCACGGCCACGCGAGGACGGCACCTGGGAACACCTGTTGCCACCGACCCTCGACGCGGCGCTGGTCGCTGCCAACATCAAGGGCCATCCCGGGCCTTTGGCGTACAACACGGTCAGCCACCGGTTGGCGGTGCTCGCCACCTGGCACCGCGTGCATGAGTGGGAGTCGCCCACTGAAGCGACCGCCGTGAAAACCCTGCTCCGCCAAGCGCGCAAGGCCCAGGCCCGACGCGGCGTCACCGTGCGCAAAAAGACCGCCGCGGTGATTGAGCCACTGCAGGCGCTCCTGGCTACGTGCACCGACGGTGTGCGTGGCGTGCGTGATCGTGCCCTGCTGCTTTTGGCCTGGAGCGGTGGCGGTCGGCGGCGCTCCGAGGTGGTGGGGCTGCAAATCACGGACGTGCGCCGACTGGATGCCGACACCTGGGTGTATGCACTCGGCAACACCAAGACTGATACCAGCGGGGTGCGCCGCGAGAAACCCCTCAAGGGTGCGGCCGCGCAGGCGCTCGCGGCGTGGGTAGCGGCCGCGCCCGCCACGACTGGCCCCCTCTTCCGTCGGCTGCATCGCGGTGGCGCCGTCGGCACTACCGCCCTCACCGCCGATCACATGGCTCGCATGGTGCAGCGTCGCGCGAAGTTGGCGGGGCTCGATGGCGATTGGGCCGCGCACAGTCTGCGCTCGGGCTTCGTCACCGAGGCGGGTCGTCAGGGCGTGCCGCTGGGTGAGGTGATGGCGATGACCGAGCACCGTGGCGTCAGCACGGTGATGGGCTATTTCCAGGCGGGCAGTCTCTTGACTAGTCGTGCGAGTGAGTTACTTGCATCGTCTGTCATTGACACAGAAGCTCCGACCACAACGGTCGAGTCAGGTCGGTGATGGATGGCGAATCAGGACTGCAGCCTGCGAGCGCTGGCGGTACTCAATCTGCCTCAACGACTTAGTTATTTCCACAGTCGCTTGTCTTTGCATCGAATCATGCGGAATGTTCGGAAGGCGGACCGAACCTTGAATACCTCCACTTCTTTTGCGAGATCGCCTAGCGCCTTACTCAGTTGCATCAGTGTCACGGGTGATCGTGCGCCCACCAAGACCTGACGGAGCGCCAGTTTCTCCGAGAATATGGTGAAATACAGTTCGCCATCCTTTTCATTTAAATCAGTCCAGGCACGGTATTCGTCTTCATATGACCAATGTGAAAATTTGGTATTGAGCAAACGCGCCATGAGCCCTGGATCAATTTATCGGCATCCAAAAAGGGTGGAAGCGACCGGACATAGTTCACTTGGGTTAGGAGTTCATTGGAGACATCAAACCCCAAGCAGGGTCCTTGGTGCTTTTTGGCATAGTGCGCCCACTGCACAGGATCGTGATAAGGCTTCATGATTGGTCCAAACTCATCGAGCAAGCGATGCAGCACAGCAAGCTTGCTAAACGCATTGCGTTGGTGACGTCTTAGTTGCTCTGCAACGCGTGCCTCAGACTTCAGCAGCGTCTGCAGGATATGGCCGATCATCTCTGCCACATTTTGCCTGGCCCGATCCTGGGCTCTCTGCATGTCACGCTCATCCGAAGGCATCATATTCAGTACTTATTCCGCGCTACGTTCACCCTGACTTCCATCAGCGCGACGTTAAGTTGTCACGTCATCCGATTGTTCAATGGCCCAACAAGTCACGCGTGCGCTCACATCGTGCGTCAGGCGTGTCCAGCCGGCATTTATGTGCTCAAAATAAGGCAGACCCAAAAGCCAGCTCGAAAGACGGTGGCTCAGGGAGGGAGTGCCGCGGACGGGAAACTCTTCAGTACTCGATAGTTCGCCCTGCCCCGCCATGATCGTCACGCGAATATCGTTTGATGAGATCCACTCCGCCTGAATCTCGGCATTTCATGAGCAGAAGCAGGCAGCCATCGCCCAGCACGCCAGCCAGCACGGCGGCGTGGTCACGGATGCCAAAGAGGCCTTCGTCTTGCCGCGCGCGCTGTTGAAACGAGCACAGCAGCCCTATGAGGTGCTGTTCGATGATTACGTTTGATCGCGCCTACTTCGAAGCGCTTTATCAGCGGGACATCGATCCGTGGCAGTTTCGCCTCAGCGAGTACGAGCGACTGAAATACGCGAAGACGATCGCCGCGCTGCCCGATGTTCCATTCGACCGGTGCCTTGAGCTTGGGTGTTCCATTGGCGAACTCACGCGTCGGCTTCTGTCGCGCTGTCGGCACATCGTAGCGATAGACACCAGCATCCGCGCGCTGGAAGAAGCGCGGCGCAGCTGTCCCGACGCCCGGGTCGACTTCCGCCAGGCGCATCTTCCCGATGGCGAGCTGGGGTTGAATTACGATCTCGTAGTTGCCTCGGAAATTCTTTACTATCTGGATGCGGCGGCGCTGCGCTGCCTTGCCCTTCGGCTGGCGAAGATCGTCACGCCGGGTGCCTGCATTGTGAGTGTGCATTGGACAGGGCAGACCAATTATCCATTGGCTGCCGGGGAGGCCACGCGGTTGTGCTTCGATGAAGCGGGTATTACATCGCTGCGGACCGACATCGGCTCCGCATTCCGTTTGGATATGGGGCGATTCCCTGTATAGAGCGAAACTCTGGATCTGCCCGTGCGTGTGATTGCCCACCGTTCCGCTAGTGGTTTCTTTTGAGCAGCGTATCGACGGTAGCCCTGATGTCTGCCATGTCGTAGGGCTTTTGCAAGATGGGCACATGGCGATAGGCATCCGGTAACCCACCTGCGCCATACCCGGATGCGAACGCGAAAGGAATATTTCGCTCTTGCAATGCATCCGCCAGCTCAAAACTTGGCTGGCCCGCCAGGTTGATGTCAAGTATGGCGGCGTCGATCTGCTGGGATTCGATCAGCTCGAACCCTTTGGCGACGCGCGCGGCCATCAACACATGACAACCCGCATCTTCGAGCGTGGTTTCCAGAAGCATCGCGACTAGCATCTCGTCTTCGGCGACGAGAATGGAAGGTGGGTCGCCCGACGGGCTCATGTGACAGAGCCTGATTCACTAAGCGGAAGCACCAGCGTGCAACGAACTCCCGCCGGTAAAAATTCCAAGGTGGCTTCGCCATCGAGCTCATAGGCCAAGCCTCCCGTAATAAGGCGCGTCCCAAAGCCGTGGGTTGTTGGCGTAATCACCGCAGGTCCTCCGCTTTCCAGCCAGGAAAGATTGAGCCAGGAGCGCTGATCGACCCATCGGACGGCCCAGCTAACATCAACCGTTCCTTTGGAATTCGATAGTGCACCGTATTTCATAGCGTTTGTCGTCAATTCGTGAAACGCCATGCTCAGGGCCAGCGCGATCCTCGGCGACAGCTTCAGGTCTTCCCCATAAAGGCGTACGCGAGAGGTGCCTTGTTCATCCTCATAAGGTGCCAATTCCCCACGAACCAGCGCCGCAAGGCTCACTCCTTCCCACGCATCCTGGGCTAACAGATTATGCGTTTGGGAGAGCGCTTTCAGGCGTGCGATAAAACCTGTCTTGAAATCGTCCAGGCTTGGTGACGCCGTCAATGTCTGCAGCGCGATGGCCTGGACGCTGGCCAGCGTGTTTTTGACGCGGTGGTTGAGTTCGCCGAGCATCATGTGTGCGTGTCTTTCAGCGTTTCTGCGCTCGCTGATATCCCGAGCGATCAGTGAACCAGCAATCGTCTTCCCCATCGAATTGCATACGGGAGAATTCGAGACTGAGACGGGAATAGCCTGGTCACTCCGGGTTTTCCAAGTAGCCTCGAATTTATCGGGTCGTATACCAGGAGTGCGAAATTCAAAGATTATCTTCGCTTCCTCTGTCGCATCGGCGGCTAATAGCATGGATAGCGGCTGACCCATCGCCTGCTGGGCGGAGTAGCCAAAGATGCGCTCGGCACTCTTGTTCCAGCTTGTGATAGTACCTTCCAGCGTGTAGCCGATCACGGCGTCCAGGGACGAATCGACGATAGCGGCCAGCTGCCCGCGCTCAAGTTCGTGGCGCAGGCTTTCACTTACGTCGACAAAAGTCAGGACGGTGCCATCGATCACGTCATCCAGCGTTCGATAAGGGCGCACACGCAGCAGATAGGTACGCTCGTCGCCTCGGCCATACAGCATACGCTCCGTCACACCCAAATGCCGCAGCACCTGTGCGACGTCTTCTTTCAGTTCGGGGTAGTTGACGCGTGCTGAAATATCGGTGATCGGTCGGCCGATATCGCCCTCGCGCAAATGGAACAGGTCGGTCATGGCCGGCGTGTAACTGCCTATCCGCATGTCGCGGTCCAAAAACAAGGTCGCGATCTGAGTGCTTTCCATGAGATTACGCAAGTCGCTGTTGAGGCGTGTCAGCGCGTCATTCTTGCTTTGTGCCTCGGCATTGACGATATGCAATTCTTCGTTGATCGATTGCATTTCCTCTCTGGAGGTTTCGAGTTCTTCGTTGGTCGATTGCAGTTCCTCATTGACCGACTGGTACTCCTCGTTCGTCGACTGGAGTTCTTCGACGACCGATTCGTGCAATTCGGTCGTCGTGCGCAGCTCGCTGCGGAGCGCCTCCAACTCCTGCTCAAGCCTGTTAGATGAATCGCCCTCGTGGCGGATCGACTCTGGGTCCGGTTGCGCATGCATCGCTGTATGCGAGCCCCAGGCCTCATCAAAAGCGAGCACGCACCATTGGACTTTTCCGTCCCCGTCCGTTAGCGGCTCGGAGATCAGGCGTAGCATCTGGGCGCGACCATGGATGTCCACCGTGAGACCTTCTTGAACCGCAGCCTTGGCACCGTCGAACGCTTGACGCACCAGCGCACGGGCAGGTTCGCGCAGCCGTTTGTTGAGCAGGCTGAAGACATGGAGGCTGGCCGATCCAGAGCTTGGGGAGAGATAGCGTCCTGTATCTCCAGAAAACCGTTCGACGTCCTGATTCGCATTGATCACGACATAGGCCGGTGTATATTTTTCCATCAGACGTCGTGCGCCCCGATCGATGCGTTCGTCGGTGTCACCTCTGTTCGTCAGAGCCGGTGTCGTGGCGTAAGCGGCGGCCGGTCCAGGAACTGGAAACGACGTTCCCCGTTCAGCACGGCTCATTTGTCGGCGTGTATAGAGCCGATGCTTTTTGTCTACCACCGTGAACTGCTCAGAGCTTCGCGCGAGGCTTTCCGATGGCCCGAGAAGAAGAAACGCCCCTGGCCGCAGCGCATAGTGGAATGTGTGAAAAAGACGGCTTTGCAGATCAGCATTGAGATAAATCAGCAAGTTCCGGCATGACACCAAGTCAAGTCGCGAAAACGGTGGATCCTTGATGATGCTGTGCACTGAGAAAATGCACATCTCACGTATGGGCCTGATGACGCAGAAATCGGCGCCTTCCTTGTTAAACCAGCGCTGCTGACGCTCGGGAGATATGCCCTGAAGCGGCGCACGGTAGCGCCCAGAGCGCGCCGCTTCGATACTTCGGCTATCAATGTCGGTCGCGAAGATCTGTACCTTGGGGCCGCCATGCGGACCGATCGCCTCGCGCAGCAACATCGCAATCGAGTAAGCCTCCTCGCCGGTGGCACATCCGGGAACCCAAACGCGTACCGTGTCGTTTGCGCCCTTGCCGGCTAGCATGGCTGGAATGGCTTTTTCCGTCAGCGTCGCAAAAGCACCTGGATTGCGGAAGAATTCGGTCACCCCAATCAGCATTTCCCGGAAAAGATGCTGATGCTCCTGGCGATCTTGGCGCAAATGGGCGACGTAATCGACAACCGTCTCGGTTTGACATACCAGCATGCGGCGCTGGATGCGCCGCATGAGTGTGCTCCGTTTGTACTGGCTGAAATCGTGGCCAACCTCCGCGTGCAGCAGGCGCAACACGGTCTGTAGTTGGTCACCCATATCTTGCCCAAGGCCATTCCCATCATGGAGTTTGCGCGCCGTATCCATCTGCTTACGATAGGCCAACAGCCGGGCGGGCATGTCCTCCACCCGGAGAACAACGTCTACCAGTCCGGTCGAGGTGGCATTTGCCGGCATCCCACTCAGCGCCACATGATCAAAACCCGCCTGCGCCAGCGTCAGGCCACCGTGCTCCTTGACCGCACGCAGTCCACGAGCGCCGTCGCTTCCGGAACCTGACAGTACAATACACACCGCGCAGTCGCCCTGGTCTTCGGCGAGGGACGTGAAAAACGTATTGATGGGCCAACGCTGAGGCCGAGGCGGTGCGGGCGTAGTCACCTGCAGTTCGCCGTTCACGATGGTCAAGGTCGCATCGGGTGGTATCACATAGACATGCTTGGCCAAAACACGTCGGCCATCGGTGGCTTCCACCACCTCCATTGAGGTGCTGCGACTGACAATCTCTGCGAGCGCGCTGACGTGCTCGGGCGATAGGTGCTGGACCAGAACGAAGGCGAAATCATCGTTCGCCGGCATGTGGGCAAAGAAACTCCGGAATGCCTCCAGGCCACCGGCAGATGCACCTATGCCAACGATAAGTGGGGGGTACGCATAGACTTGGTCGCCAGTCGTCTTCACGCGCAGATTTTCTATCCGCTCGGGTAGACCGTGGGGCGGGAAATGCAGCGGCGGCGCCGGCGGCTTAGTCATCATACGGCCCTAAAAAATGGGACCCGCAACGCAAGTGGCTGATAGTAAAGCCAATCGGTTGAGGAAGATGTGAAAAATCTAGCTCGCCCTGTTTGTAGACAAGCGTTATTCAACCAAAGCGTAGCCGCAGTTGAGCGCGCCTTGTACAGGTTCTTGATATTCCGGGCCCCCCACGCCTGGTAAGCGCGGCCAATCGACTGATTGTTGACGCGACATGAACATTCGTGGTCGTCGTCGTTCGAAGCCTTCGGAGGTTTGACCCTCCAAACCATGGCTGATCGTATCGAGGCCATGGCCAAGATCGAGCTAGGCGTAAGCTCCGCGATTGCGGAGCACCCAATCAATGGTCGCTACGTCGACGTGCATGACCGCGCCGCTGTTGTCGGTGGAGGTGTTGCCAGCTGCTTTTCGATTGTTGGCTTTGCATAGGGTGCGCAAAGCCGCACTGATGGAAAGCGCGGGTCAACTCCCGCACCAGAATGGTTCATCCCGGGCTCCTGCCGAAAGTGTGCAAGTCGAGATGTTCTGGCTTCGGTGGCAAAGAGATGTGTACGGCGGCATCTCATGGTCGGCCTAATTAGGGCCGAAACTTTGAGATAAGCGTTTTCCATCCATTGACCAGCGTCAAAGTAGCTTCAATAGCTCACTATCAAAGTCCCTTGGACTAGGTTCATTGACATGACCATGAAGAGTGATTGTGGTCAACGATGGCGGCCATAGTGGTCAGGCTATTTGCCAGTGCTGGGCAATCAACGTGGCAGCGCATGGTCAAATGGTTGGCTATACGCACTAGGGATCATCGAGCCGGAGGTGTCTCAGTCCCATGCTGAAGACTGGCTGCTCGCGCGGGATTGGATGCGGCATGGGTTTGACAGCATCGCCTGGCGAATCCGCTGGGCGCCGCGGGACTGCCGTCGGCAGCATGAGGAAGTCAAGGAGCTGCTTCGTGACATCGAATTCTCCGAAGACACGTCCCAGGCACTCTTGGCATTGTGGGAAGACCTCGCCCTGGCGGAAGTCACCCAATATGCGCGCTGGAGCTTGGCCAAGTTCGGTTACAACCCGGAATGGACGAACCAGGCCATTGATGCCCTACGGCGGGCGCTGGAAGACTTCAGCGTCGGTCAGGTGATGTATCTGATCTACTTGGCCATGCGCACACTCACGATGACGCATCAGCAAGGTGGGACGGATGTTTCCCGGTTGAGCGTGGTCTTCGCAGAGGCGATCGCCAGCTATGCCCGTCGCGCACAGCTTGAAGGCTGGGCCATTCGCGGGATGAGCCGGCCCGCCGATCTCCCCATGAGCACCCTCGCCCTGATCTTCGCCCACGAGGTAACTCGACTGGACGACGAATACCTCACCGTCAGGCCTTCGGCCGAAGCCTTAGCCAATGCCATGACACGGCATCGTACGCTCCACTAGTCCATGTTGGGGATGCCAGGAGAACTCCCAACGAATAACGGCGGAGCAGGAATACGTTGATGGCGCACGCGGAAGATGATCGGTTGGAAATATTGTGGCGTCAGGCCAACCACGGCGACCAGGAGGAAACGGACTTCTTATATAGGTTAAGCAGTCAACGGGTGGCGATCATCTTGCGACAGCCCCCGGGACCCGGTGAGGCCGCGCCGGAACGCAACCTTGTGCAATGGCGACGCGAGACCGACGGCGTCGCGTTCGTGCCTATCTTTACCCGCGCCACGCATCTGCCATTTGCGCTACCGGCACCCGCGAAGCTCACCGACGTTCTCGTACGCGTATTGTTGGCCGCGGGTGGCGACCAAACGTATATCGTCAATCCGCTATCAGACGCGCCCTTTGAATTGCAGGCGGCGCAGCGGACGATGTTGCGTCGTTTTATTGCCGAATCGCATCACGATGCGGAATGGCCATCGCAGTCCGCGCCTTGGATCTTTCAGCTGCCCGATGACGCGCTATATCCGGTGGCGGTCAAACTCGTGGAGTGGTTCAACACCACCGGTCGGGTCGACCAGGCCTTCCTGTATGAACTGACTCGCGGTAAAAGACTTCGCACCGAGATCGTATTGGGCTTGAATGAGCCTGCCGACCGAGCGTTGGCTGACACGCTAAAAGCCATAGCGGTTAAAGCCGGCGCTGACGCAACATCCATCATCGTTCGCTTTCTTCCAGACGAACCTTCCCATAGGGAAGGCCTTAAGCAGGCTGGACTGCCACCATTCTATCAGCGTCCAGTCCCGCCTCGCCCTTAGTTCGGCGTCACACGCGATGCTTATCACGTTCTGACGGACCGTCTTATAACCGCGTAATGCATCTTAGCCGCGTCGTAAGTTTGTGGGTTATCGACTACCGCTGCTAAGCTTTCGAGCGCATTTTCCAAAACGTGCCTGGTCTGGACGTCTCAAATGTGCGCAGATGGTAGATGCGACAAATGTGATGCGCTCCCACCCATCCGCCGAGCATGGCGGCGATGAGGCCAAGTAACACGCTGGCAAAAATGACCCAGAGCGCAGTTGCCATATCATGTGCAATACGGTCGGCACGAATTTTGGTGTCGATTTGAGCAGCCTGAGTATCCGAGGCCATGGAAGCCATAATACCGGCGCTTTCCGCAGTACTGGTGCCATTGGAAGCAGCAAACAGATTGGACGCAACATCGTCACGCCCTTCAAGCAATGCTTCAACGATCCTGTCTGCTGTTTCGCGGTCATGGGAGTTCAATCGGGAGAGAACTTCTGCCTGCAAAACAGCGAGCGATCCATTCCCCAGCCAGCGTTTTTGCTGATCAGACTTAGGGGATATCAACACGGATCCAGGCGTGCCACTCGGTGACGACAGAGCGGCGGCCATAGGCGCATTTGTCCCGTGCATACCCAGCCCCATGACGATCCATAACAGCACTGCGGTTACGGATAACCCCCATACCGTCACGCCATGAAGGGTTCCCACCGTTCGATCGTCATGCGCAGCAAACCAACTAGCAAACATGCCGCCGAGCCAGAGTGATACGACCCAGGTCAATACCACCCAAATGGATGTTCCGATGCCAATACCCTTGGCGCTTGCGGCGGCATTCCATGGATTAAATATTGAAAAACCCATAGCTAAGCCACCGATATAGAGCAGTACTGCCATTCCGGTTGCCAGCAGCCAACCAGCAAAAATGGCTCGAAAACTCATTATCGCCCAGCGATTGTCTGCCTCTACTGCCCGGGTTACATGCGCTTCAACCATGGCCCTTCTCCTTCATGTGGTTAACGCAACATGTGCTTATGCACACCCGCGCAGTAATGCGACGACAATGAGAACCGGAAGCGGAACTCCCAATAGCCAAAGAAGCACATATCCAATACCGCCTTTCTGCCTTGTGACGGCACGGATACGTTGGTGAGATGTGTCACGCATGGTGAGGCCCCTCCACAGTAATTTCCCTGCGTTGGCGCAAGCGCGCCGCCCTGAGCCCCGGCAACCAAGCCCCTTCGTTTGTCTAGGAGCTCTTCGTGCTGGGCTGAGACGAACTATTAAAGGATCTGCGTTAGCGACCTGTGATCCAACTGCCTAGAAAGCATGTATGGCGGCGGCATGTTCGCCATCGGACCTAGAAATCGATAGTCAAGAATATCGTGCAAGAAGAGCCTCGTGCCCTACGGCGCGATACATGAAGCCTCTGCTAATGGTAGTTGGCAATACCAAGCCACCGGTCAGCAAAGAAGCCCCTGCAGCGACCGCCATTCCTGTTCGCGCACCAGGATCTTGGCTTGGAGGGAGAGTCCAATCCCCGCCCCCCTCCCTGCGATGGGTCGAAAATTCATCGTTACCAGGGTCGCATGTTCAAAATTACTAACCTCGTTAGTACATTTGAAATTGGCTTTGCGGCGGCCTGATAGCGCACCCTGTCAAATTAATAATTTCTGACGAGCATGACTAAACGGTCAATGGCACGGCACATAAATTCTTTCCCACCCTATTCTTTACATATTTTCTACAGAGTAGCGAAGTAGTTTTCATCGATGTGAGGACTGCCGAAGGCGGACAAGCATGAATACGGTCTCCGAACGCAAAGGCACCCTGCTGTTGATCGAGGATACGCGCGAGATCGCGGAATCTATCAGGGCATATATGGAAAGCGAGGGCTACTCTCTCGACCATGCGGAAGACGGTATCAGCGGGCTGTACCTTGCGACAAGAAATAGATACGACGCCATCATTCTCGACATCATGCTTCCCGGCATCGATGGCTTAAATGCCTGCCGGCGACTGCGCCATGATGGCCGAATTAGCACACCCATTGTGATGCTGACTGCTCGCGACTTGCTGGAAGACAAGTTACAAGGTCTGGATGCTGGCGCTGATGACTATTTGGTAAAGCCTTTCGCTATGCGTGAATTGAGTGCACGTGTCCATGGGCTGATCCGTCGCGTACGGCGTGAAGTAACCAATCAAATACTTTGCGTAGGCGACCTGACGCTCAATATAACTACCCTTGAGGTGGCTCGCGCCGGCAAGAGTATTGTTCTAACTCCTGTCGGCCGGCAGATTTTGACTATCCTTATGCATGAATCACCTCGATTCGTAAGGCGACAAGTCATCGAGCGCCAAATCTGGGGAGACAACATTCCTGATTCGGATACCTTGCGCACTCACATCCATTACTTGCGCGCCGCTATCGATAAGCCTTTTTGATACGCCGTTGCTCCATGTTCTCCACTCTGCGGGGTACCGCTTGTATGACCCGACGGAGAAAGCGACGACAGTGGTTTAAGGAACATTGCAGATAAATCACGCGCAAGGGTGTCCCTTTTTGAGAATCCTCGATAGCCAATCAATTCATGGCGATCAGTCCGACATTCGCTTGACAAGGATGCCTTTCATCGCCTTTATATAAGCAATCGTCGTTGCATCGGAAACGCGACTAACCCATGCGGCGGCGAAACGTCCCCATGACGTGTCTGCGGCAATGCTCAAGATAGGCTGCCTCGAGATCAGCGAGAAGACCCACAGTAGCGTCCCAGAGCCAGGAGGGCGCATCGACCGACTTGCGCCGTGCACGATTCAAGTCTTTTTTCCACGCTTGGCGAATATCAGGCGACATTTGCCTCATGTGGGCGCGCCCCAGGATATACCCCAAGTACACAGCAAGCTCGCCAGCACTTCCTGGACGCAAACTGCGAATATCCAATTTCATGTCTTGCGGCATGAGTTGTCGGACAAAAAAGGATTTTCCAAGCATGTGTGTGGACTGCATGCGCAAGCCGAGATGGGGAGAAAGTTGCGTGGCAGCCTTGACCACGCGACTGCCATGGTCGGAGATGGCATGGCTTGCGTTTGAACGAACTGGAACAAGTGCAGGTCCGGCTTCCTTGATGTCCATAAGACACCAATCTTCTGTTCCGCGCGAAGATGACGTCACCTCCAAAAGCACGGCATAGCGAGAATTCCCTAACGAACTACAGCCTTTTCGCCAATACGCCGCGTCGGCGAGATGAATTGACCCCTGAGACGAATGCTTTTTAGCTTGGGTTACCAACTCAAGCACGGATGGCATCTGAAACATATCATCCAAAGCGTTGCGTTCCTGACGCCAAAGCGGCCAGAAATGACAACCCAAGGGCAATTTCAGCGTGTCATCGCCTGTTCGCTCACGCATCAATATCTTAGACGTCCTGCGATGCGCCCGCAGAACTTTCATACGCAGCAAAGGAGGCATGGAAGGTGCGGTCTTGGGTTTCTCAGGAAATGCCATCTCGTACCCCAGGAGCAGCCGTTCAAGAATGTGAGCGGTCGCCATGCCAGGGAGGTCGGAACTGCGTGCAAGTACCGATAGCGATAACGCCAGGCGACAAACATCGAAACTTGGATTGCCCCACGCCGCCTGATCAAAATCCCGAATCAAAATATCGACGTTTCCCCGGCCATCGGCGAGAGGGCCGAGATTACCAAGGTGGCAATCGCCGCAAATCCATACATCCGGTCCATCTGGCAGAACCGGAGCATGACGGGAAGCGAGCCATTGGTAAAAACGTGCCGTGGTTCCACGGACGAATGCGTGAGCAGACTGAGCCATCTTACGGTTTCTACGGTCCACCAGCGCCGCGGACCGCTGCTCTGGCGAAACGATGGACCGGTTAGGCGATACGCTATTTTTCATATTTTGCGTGACCTCCCTCTTCACCGTGTCCGTCGATGGAACAGATCATCTCATCACGGTAGGGCGATGAGTGCACGTTGTGCGATAGCCATTGAACCGCGAACATGATGGCCAGCAGTATGGCGCCCCTGCGTAAGCGCTAAACGTAGATAGGACAATACCCCCGCCTGGACTGACCTTCAAGCGATGTCGTGTGGCCTAGTACGTCCCGCCCGACCGTCAAAAGCGTCCCACATCAAGCCTGAAACAGGGCTCCGTCTTACCATGAAGCCACTCCGCACCTGTCTCCTCAAAAGCTATCCGGGTTGCCTCATCGGCGGTGAGTGGATAGTTCGTCGTACCTGTCCAGTGCACGGCGAGCAGCAGTGCTTGCCTTTGCACCACACGCCGCAGGTGATGCGAAAGACGTATTAACGCCGGGCGTTCCAAGTAATAGAGAACCTCGGATGCAACCACCAAGTCGTATCCCCTCCCTAAATCTCCGTCGGGAAGATGCAGTTGCCGAAACGTCACGCAGTCACTCACACAATATTGGCGCGCTTCGGCCAAAGCCTGTTCACTGGTATCTATCGCCACAACATAGTCGCAATGCTCCAGCAAGCGTCGGGTCAAGACGCCAATGGAGCAACCGAGCTCCAGACATCGCTGGAATCTCCCACCCTCGAGCGCTGCGATGGTGGCGCTGTACTTATGATGCTCGTAGCCACTACTGCGAAAAGCCCAAGGATCTGACTCCGCAGCATACAGGGCTTCGAAATAAGCACGGTCAAAAGTGGGCATCAAGCAAGACCTCGTACCCGCGACACACGTGACTCAGAAGCTCGGGCGGAAGTACGAAAGCATCAGGACTGTCGACGATTAATTGGCCGTGCTGCGTTGCGTGGCAAGCAATGGCTGCTTCCTTCTGGCGTCGATACAATCCAATATCAACACGCCATCCATAGGTATTCCATAAACAAGAATGCCCTGACTGTAGCCACGTCCATACAGGGTAGGCGAATAGCCGATGCTGCTGTTGACCTGCCAAAGCAGCCTTTACCAAACGATGCGCAGCAATGTGATCGCCATGCGCATCAGTCATTGCCGTCACACCGACCAGGGCCCGCGGCGACCATGATAACCAGTGGCGAATCGCGGCGACCGATTCGGCCAAGTCTTCCTCGCCCAGTGAGTCGAGTCCCGCGTCGGGAAGGCCGAGAAACGTTACGTCATGATGAGTCATGCCTAAGGTCGCACAGGCATGCACCGCCTCTTTACGGCGAACCTTTCCCAATCGTTCGGGTGGGTAGCTGGCTGAGCCGGGATGTGACTTTTCTCCATCAGTCAGGAACAAGACGCGGGGCCGGTGCTGGGTTGCCGCCGCCCATGCAAGAAGTCCGCCGCATCCCAGGCTTTCATCGTCAGGATGCGGCGCGACGACCAGCACATCGCGGTCCAACGCCATACGGGCAGGATCACGCCATGGAAATGTATTCAAGATGTGCGCGGCGCAGCTATTCATGGTCGTAAGGGCCGCCCAGCAATCCAGGTAACGGAGTCTTGAAGGCCTGCTCGCCTACCGCGATTAACAACGCATCCGGAGCTGGCTGCCTGAGATACGTGGCCAGGTCGCGTGCTATCCGCTCCAGCGGTGAAGATCGTGAAAAGCTTTGTAGTCCTACGCCACGATGCACACGTTCAAGCACGTCCAACAGCGCGCGCTCCACGACTATGCGGGCCTCATTCGCATGGCAGACGATAGCCTCGATAGATAATTCGGAACGGCGTAGATACACGGCGGCGTCCGAGACCCACTTGCGGGCGGTATCCAGCGCTACCATGCATTCGCTCATCCGCAGCTGCTGGCATGTGTCAATGGCACGTCGCCGTTGCACCAGACTGTCACGCATTCCTTCAACCAGCGCCTCCCCTGCCCCCAACTGAGCGGCCAGGAAGCGCCACGCTCCACCTGAGAAGCCAGGTTGCCGATGGTAGTCATCGTGCGTGCCAAACACATGATCGTGGTCCACTTCACCATGAAAGCGCACGGACCGGGTCATGGATGCGCGCATGCCATGCATGAGCCAATCGTCCGCCGGACCTATCTCATAGGGCAAATCCGGCCACACTATCAGCAAGCCCAGCTCAGGGTGTTGGGCCGTCACTAGCGGCCGGCGGATGCCTCCCGCGCCCGACGCGTATGCCTTGGGACCCTCCAGCGTATAGCTACCTTTGGTGTTGGTAGTGAGCGTCAATTCGCCACGAAAAGAGGGCGCGTTCCAAACCCCAAGCAACTCGCCCCGCCTGATATAGGCACATACAGCATCTCGTTGATCAGGGGTGCCGCATGTCCACAGGAGCTCGAATGCATTGACATGACCCTCGAACAAGCGTGCGGCTGACAAATGGATGCCGCCCATGGCGCGAAGCAAATCCAGCAACAACGGGGTGGAAGCCGGCATCCACCCCAGGCCAAGCCCTCCTCGCTCAGGTGGCAAGACGGCATGCAAACAGCCGGCACTTTCCAGTATCCGTATCGCGCGATGAGGGAAAGCTTCAGTGACATCGTCCTCAATAGCGGCTTGTGCCAGTGCAGATGCGTGCTGCCGTAAGGCAGTTAGTACGCTCAGAGAGTGCGCACATTCGTTGTGAGAAACCGTGCGAGGGCTCATGCGATGTGCTCTTCGGCCATGACCGAGGCCGGCTGCATTCGGTGGTGCCGTACGGCATTCAAAAGATGCTTTGCGCGCTCAATTTCGCCAGATAACTGTTCCGGCCGCATGGCTTCGCGACTCAGACTTGGATGGCGTTGCTCCAAGAGTGCCCAGAATGCGGGAAACGGATGAACAATGGACCGTTCCAGCCAATCTGGTACGTCAAGAGCGAAGTCCTCGAAGATGCCCATAAGTGTGCAGAAAGAAGGCACGCCTGCGGTGTAAGCCGTTCGCAGCGTGCCGCGAAGGTGAGCGCGGATATGCGCTCGGTCCGCGAGCTCCAGACGCTCATCACAAGGCGAATGTGGCTGACGCGAGCGAAGCCGCAGCGTATCGGCCATTCCCCCCGCCGCACGCCCAAAGAGTCGTCCTGAAGTGTGTACCCGCGTGAGGTCATCATGGCGGACACGGCAGCCCTGCACCTCCAGTGCTCGGGCTAGGCATTTGTCTTCGTGACAGGCTACGCGCGGGAAGTCACCAATGGCAGTGAGAACCTCGGTGCGTAGCGCGACATTCGCACCCGACGCACTGTAGTGTCTCGGCCAGGGATCATCAGGAACCGGATCCAGCAAGCATTCCAACTCATCAAGCAACGCGATATAGCGTTCCTCGTGCTCACAGCGACCACGAAGACTTGCTGGCAAATCGGTGCAGTCTTCCTCGCACAGATCCACCCTGCCGATCACCGCATCGTAACCGGCGCGTAGCAAGGACACATAGTTGGCGACCCAGTTGGGTGGCACAATGCTGTCAGCGTCGGTCATGAATAACATGCCGCCGCGTGCAGGAAGAAGATCCAGTGCCGCATGGTTGGCCAGCCAGCGGGCGTGACCTGCATTGCGAAGTGTTCGCGGCAACGTAACATCATAGACGGTCGTCGCCATGTGCCAGCGCGCCGTATGCCTGAGCAGCAATTCATAGGTTCCGTCAGTACAGCTATTCGTCAAGAGTACCGACCGCACGATCCCTGCCGTCCACGCAGTATTGTGTCCATCGTCCTGCGCCTCGATCGCCTCCATGCAGGCCACGATACGCTCCACTTCATTGCATACCGGAATGGCGATGACAATATGAGGCTGCGGATGACGGCGCGCCGTCATGTTGCAGTGCGTGCGCGCCAGAGAGCGTTCCAGCTCAGCCATAGCTGAGCGATGGGGTGCGCGACATGGCGGGCGGCGCCCGGCATCATGGCAAGCCTTCCTTTCACTCCTCTGCGCCATGCACAGTCCTCATCATGATGCGTCTCCCAACCACCTGCCGATCTTTCAGGCTGCCATGGTCTCAAGCGATCTTTTCTGTTTTCTTTACCTCTATAAGCGCTTGCTCTGCTTTTCCCCGGCACGCCGCACAATCCCGTTGTCATCCTACGGCGCCACGGTTCATGCGCAGTGAACGTTCCATGCACCGCGTGTCACACCCTCTTCGCTTGATTGCCTTTGCTGGCAATCAGATCAATGCGCGCTGACGAATCGCCTCCGTGGCCTTGACGTTCCTCTCATAGACCTTGAAGACAACAGAGAACATCTCGAAAGCTTTTTGGCAGCGTGATCGCTAGATAGCTAAACGTATCCGCTCGCAGGCTTCCCTCGGATGTGATGCGGATGCGCGCCCGCGCTGATGCCAACGGCGCGTAAGGACGTGCCACGCCTCCCATATTGAAGGCGCTAACCCGGCATCCTCCCGTGACGCAGTACGCCGCACCAGGCCGATCTCCAATTCGTACCGAGCGTATTTCATGGCGGCACGTTACACCGCCGATCGCCTGCCGCGCGTTTACAAAAGGTCGCCGTCCCGTAGATTGCGATAGTGATGGAATGCGCACACTTATGACGTTTTAGTCACGCGTGATTGGCGCGCAGGCTTTTACACTCTCACATACTTTCGAAGGATGACTGGCGAAGGATGACTGGCCACCATGCATTGGATCGACCCTCAATCCTTACCCGAAACCAAGCACCGCGTGCGCCAGTTTCTGGTGAACCCTGAAGGCTACGTGGAAGGATTCATATCCGTCGAAGGTCAGCAGGTACTTGTACCTCCCCACCTCGGAAGGGCTCTTACACGGGCAGTGACAGCTGGAGATCTCGTCTATGCGCGAGGGATCAAACCGCGCAATGCCGATGTGATTGCAGCAGTGCTCATCGAATCGGCCCATGGTTTGCGCATTGAGGACCATGGCACGCCCGACCGGCCTCGTGCCGAGAAACGATCTCGCACAGCAAAACGCGAAATGGAAGGGGAAGTAGAGCGAGTGCTTTATGGCCCGCGTGGCGAGCGGAGGGGCTTACTCTTCCAAAACGGCGTTACCGTGCACTTTGCTCCGGAACTTGCCGAGGACCTGGAGGAATTTTTGACTCCTGGCATTCGCATGTTTGTATCTGGGAATCTGCGCACGACCAAATGGGGTACGGTTCTGGATGCGGATTATTTCTGGCACCCTTCGGACGAGGATATCTCCAAGGCTAAATAGTGATCCGGGGATGCACACGGACAGTCGCATGGATCAAACGCATATACCTAAGCTGCGCGCGCGGTAACACTAGGGCTCCCAAATCCGCCATCGCTCACCCTCCAGAAAATGCCCGAGTGCCGCCAACGGCTCAACCCGGTCGCAGATGATCTTGAAGATCGCCAGCAGCGGCACGGCAAGTACGGCGCCAGGAATGCCCCATAGCCAGTCCCAGAAGAGCAATGATGCCATGACTAGCACGGGATTAAGCGTGAAGCTCCGGGCAAGGAGCACTGGCGTGACAATGTCGGCTTCAACCACATGGATGCCTAGGTACAACACCATCGGTAGGAACGCTTTCCATAGCGGGTCAAGACTCAACATGCCCACCCCCAAAAACATGCCCATGCCCGATATCGGACCGAAGATCGGGACGTAGTTGAGCATGAAGGCCACCACACCCCATAACAGCGGATCGGACAGGCCAAGCCACCACATGCCCAGGCCAGTAATAATGCCCACCAGCACGTTCATAATGGTGATGGTGGTCAAATAGACGGAAATGTCGCACTCCACCTGCAGGGAAATATCAATCACCTGGCGCTTGTCGCCAAACGTAGGCATGACCTCTACCAGCCGCCGAAGAAACGTATCTCCGGCGATCAAGAGAAAGAACAGCATCAACATGGTCCAGACGAAACCTGATACAAGATCGTGAGCAGTCGATAGGAGGAGCTGCTGCATGTCGGTGTCTTCCACCGGCGGCCCGGAAGGGCCACCACCCACCACGACGCTCTTGGCGTGCTTGAGTAGATTGATGAGCGCGTTGATGGGATGGCTTATAAGCCGTACACGTTCTTGCAAGCGTGGCAATCCTTCGGGCAGCCGTTGCGCCCAGTGGGCTGCTGGAGAACTCAGCAGATCTCCCAAGCCCGCGATCACGCCCACCAGCAATACCACCGCAAAAAGTGCCGCTGCAAGCCGAGGGATGCGTAAACGCCTCAACCATTTCATACCAGGCTGCAAAAGAAGCTTCAGGAAGAATGCCAGTACGAGAGGCAAGAGCACTTCCCGCGCCAGATATAGAGCCGCCGACAGAGCGAGGAAAAACGTGCCGCCTTGGTAGACGATGGCCATATCCCGGGGCAAAGGCATGCGGGGTTTGGGGCCATTGTCGGATAACGTCGACACCGTTGATTCCTGATCTCGCAAGGCTTCTTTAGACGATGCTGCGCAAGCCCAAATTTACGCGGTGTGAAGTATTCGTCTTGGAGCGCTGATGGTGCTCATTTGATGGACGCCATCCTTTTCGCCGTTACTTGGTGACATGCATCTATTGCGATGCAGAAGCGAGAGCACGTTTAGCAGAGACGCGTCATCCGCTTTACCCCATCATATTGAAAGGACACGCCGTGCACGTGCGTTAAACAGACAGGGACTTACGGTCGGCGCGGTAACTATTCGTGCCTTGATGCTGGGTCTTTATGAAGCGTAAGCAGGTGTTTGGGTTGAGCTGCATTGTCGCCGGAGGGCTGGCGATCGCGGCTCTGTACCATCGAGACAGAACATTTCTGCACCATAAAACCCGTAAGTGCATGCAAGCGCCGGGGCAGCTTAAGGCCGCCCATTCGTTCACCCGTAGTTCGTCGTTATTAGCCTGGTCAGTATTGGCTGACAGTGCGATGGAACACTATCGCGGTTCGTTTACGAATCCTGCGATGACTTTGCCCCTGGCGTCTTCGTTGTGTGCACTGATGGCAGGTATTCATAGCAGCGGTGACTCGCGCCCCAGGCGCCACGTCGTGCGGCATGCCATTTATTGGAGTGCTGCCGGCATCGGTATCGCGGGCACTGCATTTCATTGCTACAACATCGGCAAGCGCCCGGGCGGGTGGTGCTGGAACAATCTGTTTTATGCCGCTCCCATCGGTGCCCCCATGGCCCTGCTGTTGTCAGGAGTGTTCGGAGATGTAGCAGAACGTATGAGAGAGAAGCCGGCCGTGCAGCCGCGCCTACTTGGCTTGCCTGCTTGGCAGTCCACAGCCCTCCTATGTGCTGCAGGGCTGTTGGGTACCGCTGGCGAAGTGGGCTTACTGCACTTGAGGGGTTCGTTTCAGCATCGCGCGATGTATGCACCGGTGTTGCTGGCACCCGCTGCAGCAACCTTGCTGATCCATGCTGCAGCCGTGCGCCGCAAACCGCACTGGGCGGCACGCATCGCTTTGCTTGCAGCTCAATGGCTAGGTGTCATCGGGGTACTGTTTCATGCTCGTGGTGTCGCACGCAGTCAAGGCGGGTGGCGTAATTGGAGCCAAAACCTGCTCAGTGGGCCACCGCTGCCCGCGCCGCCAAGCCTCACTGCACTGGCTATGGCAGGGATTGCGGCACTGCGACTGGAGAAAGCGGAGTCATGAAGGCCCGTTATCCCGGCTACAACGTACTGGACAAACGCGGCACTGTCTCTTGGGATGACGTCACGCGTGAGGTCATTAAGCAGCGCATGGCGCCACCGTCAGAATCTCGCTTCCTGGATCCACTGGCATGGCAAACCCTCCAGGCAGTATGCGAAAGCGTCATGCCGCAATCCCCGGAAGCGGCGCAAATTCCGGTCGCCGCCATGCTCGATGAGCGCTTGCGCACAAATGCTGGCGATGGCTACCGCGACATGCGCCTGCCTCCGCTTCGGCAGGCTTGGCGTATCGGATTGGCGGCGCTCAATGAGGAAAGCATCGCCACATTTCGCCAACCGTATTATTCCCTTGCCGCGCCACAGCGCCATCTTTTATTGGAACGCATGCAGCGCGGTGAACTGGTTCATCCTGCCTGGCACGGTTTGCCCTCCGACATATTTTTTTCGAATCGCGTCCTTAAGGATATTTGCGCGATCTATTATTCGCATCCCTATGCCTGGAACCAGATCGGCTTTGGCGGTCCGGCCAATCCCCGGGGCTACGTGCGTATGTATTTTGACCGCCGCGATCCCTGGGAAGCAGCAGAAGCCAAACCTGGTCATGAGGTACGTGCACGCCGGGGCAAACACCGTGTCCGCTGATGCCACCGACGAGCCTCGTGGGAAAAACGGACGCGCTCCTGATGTATTCCGTCACGGCGGCTGGGTGCCGATGCGTGAATTTGAACATGACGATGACGTCGATTTTGCCATCGTCGGCACGGGTGCCGGCGGCGGCACACTGGCATGCCGGTTATCAGAACTGGGGTTCCGTGTGGTCGCTTTCGATGCGGGTGCATGGTGGCGGCCCTTGGAGGAGTTTGCCTCGGATGAGTCGCATCAGAAGAAGTTATTCTGGACCGATGAGCGCCTTTGCGATGGTGAAACACCGCTGGTGTTAGGCACCAATAACAGCGGCAAGGCGATCGGCGGCAGCACGGTGCACTTCGCGATGGTCTCGCTGCGGTTCCGGCCGGAATGGTTCAAGTCGCGTAGCCTGCTTGGCTACGGCGCTGATTGGCCGCTGGATTGGCGCGAAATGTGGCACTACTACACGCAGGTCGAGCAAGCCCTGAAAATTTCTGGGCCGCTGAAGTACCCCTGGGGCCCTAAACGGCCGCGCTATCCCTATCGCGAACACGAGCTCAATGCCGCCGCCTGGGTGTTGGCCCGCGGCGCCGAAGCATTGGGTATCGACTGGACGTCTACGCCATTGGCCACCGTGTCCGCACCACGGGGGCATTCCCCGCCATGCGTGTATCGTGGCTTCTGCGTCTCAGGCTGCGCGACCAATGCCAAGCAGAGCGCACTGGTGACATGGATTCCGCGTGCGGTGGCCGCCGGTGCTGAAATTCGCGACTTGGCCATGGTGACCCGCATCGCTGTGGGCAACAACGACCGCGTTACCGGGCTGGAATACATCCGCGAAGGACAGCGCCAATTTCAGCGTGCGCGCCATGTAGTGGTCGCCGGCTATGCGATCGAAACACCTCGCCTCTTGCTGCTGTCCGCCACCAGTCGGTTTCCCGACGGGCTTGGCAACAGCTCAGGACTGCTGGGTAAAAACCTGATGGTGCAATCCAACCAGGCCGTCTGGGGGGTGATGCCGGAAGAAATCCGCGCCTATAAGGGGCCGCCTTCCCTCGCCATCACCGAGCACTGGAACTACACCGATATTGGCAAGGATTTCTTCGGCGGATACAGCTATATGAGCCAAGGCCCCTTGCCGATCGTCTGGGCCGGCGCGCTCAATCGCCGTGGCCTGTGGGGACAGGCGTTATTGGATGAAATGCAACACTACAACCATCAGGTGGGATTGAAGATCGTCGGCGAGACTCTTCCGCAAGAGCGGAACCGCGTCACCCTGGCGGACGAGAAAGATGCCAACGGATTGCCGATCGCTCGCGTGACCTATTCCTTCTGTGACAACGACAAACGTCTTATCAGGCATGCGCTGGATTTCATGGGGCGCGCGCTCGATGCAGCCGGTGTCGGGGATATCTGGGAGGAAACCAACGACACCTGCCATTTGAACGGCACTGCGCGGATGGGCGACGATCCACGTTGCAGCGTCGTGGATGGTGACTGCCGCAGCTGGGATATCCCCAACTTGTGGATCTGCGATGGCTCGGTGTTCCCCACGGTCGGTGGCGTCAATCCTTCTTTGACCATTCAAGCGATCGCGTTGCGTACGGCTGATCGCATAGCGGCTTTGGCGGGGCGAGGTGAGCTTGATCGTCGGCCTCAGAAGAAGATGTCATGACGACTTACATCGTGTTGAAGAATACCTCCACCTAAGAGCGACTGAACTGCGGAACAGCAGCACAGGCCCGAGCTCACGCGGGGGAAAGAGCAATTCACCTGGCAAGCCGTCAATAGCGGGATAAACACGACGGCGATGATTTCTTCACCTGCTTCCGATCCACTTGGTCACAAGCTACCCACGGTCCACCCATTACCCGGACGAGAAAGCACGTGGCTCCAGTCATCCTCTTGCGCCATGCCGAAAGCCGCATCAATGACGTGCAAGTGCGGGTTTACGATGTTCCCACCGACTATCCGGAAGCCGATGGAACATTGGCCTGGAACGCAACTACCGTAATCCTCGCCACCATTCGTTGTGGGGGCTATGAGGGCATGGGCTATAGCTACGCGCATCGCGCCGCTGCGTCCATCATTGCCGCACCATTGCGCGAGTGCCTGGTCGGCGCCAGCCCGATGGACATCCCGACGTTGTGGATGGATATGAATCGCAGTCTGCGCAATATCGGTCGGCCCGGCACCGGACTAATGGCCATTTCCGCAGTCGATCACGCATTGTGGGATCTCAAGGCGCGCATGCTCGGTGTCTCCGTGGTGCACCTGATGGGGCGCGCGCGCGAAAAAATTCCACTGTATGGCAGCGGCGGATTCACCTCCTACGACATCACCTTGCTGCAGAACCAGCTCAGCCGCTTCGCCAACCAGGGCTTTACCCGCGTCAAGATGAAGGTTGGCACCACTCCGGAAGAAGATCCACAACGCGTAGCCGCGGTGCGCGAAGCGATCGGCAAAGACACCAGCCTGATGGTGGATGCCAACGGCGCCTACACCCGCGAGCAGGCCGTCGCCATGGCCGAAACATTCGCCCACCACGATGTTTCCTGGCTGGAAGAACCCGTATCTTCCGATGACCTGGAAGGCCTGCGCTGGATTCGCGACCATGTGCCTGGCGGTATGCAGGTCGCCGCCGGCGAATATGGCTGGGATACCGACTACTTCCGACGAATGCTTGCACACGAAGCCGTGGACGTGCTGCAGATCGACAGCACACGTTGCGGCGGCTTTACGGGATTCATCAAAGCCGCCGCGCTAGCGGAGGGTTATCACATACCCGTTTCAGCGCATTGCTCGCCTCATTTGCACGCCCACGTCTGCAGCAGTGTCGGTCAGCTTGATCATGTTGAATACTTCTACGATCACGCCCGTATTGAAGCCATCTTCTTCGATGGGCTGCCCGTGCTCGCCGGAGGCGCGCTCACCGTGGATGCCGAACAGCCCGGCCTCGGCATGACACTCAAGCAAAAAGATGTGGACCGCTACTTAGTCGCCGCATGAGATATTCCGATGCCAACCGTACCCCCTGAAAAATCACAGGCCGCCTGGCGGCCGACGGACAATGCCGCACTGGGCCATCGTCTTTGGGCGATTGCAGAAGGCTACATTCCTTCCGAGACCCAGCACGCGGGTTCCAGCAGCCTGGCGAGCCACGAAACCGCATGCCTGCTGAATACCAATGACACTGACGCCAACATCTGCATCAGCATTTACTTTTCAAATCGCGAGCCGGTAGGCCCTTATCGCGTCATAGTGCCGGCGCGACGCACCCTGCACCTGCGTTTTGATGACCTGGCCGATCCCGAACCCATTCCCCGCGACACCGACTACGCAAGTGTGATTGTCTCTGACGTGCCCATTGTGGTCCAGCACACCCGACTGGATTCGCGCGACAGCGCCCTGGCCCTGATCTCGACGCTGGCCTACGCGGAACATCATCCATGAAACGGCGTGCTGACGTTGTCGTCATCACCGGTGCGTCTGCCGGTGTAGGACGAGCCACTGCGCATCGCTTCGCACGACACGGTGCGAACGTGGCGTTACTTGCTCGCGAAAGCCCTGCCCTGCATGGCGTCGCCAGCGAAATTCAAGCACTCGGGTGCAAAGTACTTGCGATCGCTGTCGACATGGCTGATGCCAAAGCAGTGGAGGAGGCCGCCATCCGTATTGAGCGAGAGCTCGGACCCATTGATATCTGGGTCAATGCCGCGATGGCGACCATCTTTGCGCCAGTCAGCGATATCACCGCCGACGAATTCCGGCGCGCTACGGAGGTAACCTACCTCGGGACCGTATACGGCACGTTGGCTGCGCTACGTAGCATGCGGCTACGCAATCGCGGCTGCATTGTCCAGGTGGGCTCGGCACTTGCCTATCGCGCCATTCCCCTGCAGTCCGCCTACTGCGCATCCAAATTTGCTGTCCGGGGGTTTACCGATTCGCTTCGGGTGGAATTGATGCACGAGCGCAGTCGGGTGCATATCACCATGGTGCAGTTGTCAGCGATCAACACCCCACAATTCGAATGGGCGCGCACGCCTCTGCCCAGGCAACCCAAGCCGGTACCACCTATCTTCCAACCCGAACTGGCCGCAAAAGGTATCTACTGGGCAGCCCATCATCGGCACCGTGAAGTATGCGTCGGGTTCCCAGCCTGGAAGGCGATCTTCTTCAACAAATTTTTCCCCTCCATCCTCGACCGCATTCTGGTGCGGGACGGATATGCAGCTCAAATGGACGAAGCGCCGTTGCCGAAGAAACGGTCAGGCAATCTGTTTGAGGCCGTGCAAGTGGACTATGGCGTGCATGGGCGATTTGATGGTCAGTCAAAATCAGGCAGTTTGCATTGGTGGCTTACGTCACACCGAAATGAACTGGTGGCTATGGCGGGGGCGATAGCGGGTTTGAGTGTGCTCGCCTGGGCCAGAAAGGGCCGGGACGATCGCTCACGGCAGGGGCTGGATTGAGGAATACTGCCTCTGGACATATCGGGCGAGGTCAAGGAACTTGGAACTCGTGAAACCCTAACGGGCTTGCATATGAAGTGGGTGGTCTTGCCCAATACATCGCTACCAAAGCTCCGCCCCCAGTAACGCTGCCAAATCCAGAACCGAAGAATCCGTCGCCGGCGCAGGCTGTCTCCATCCGTTGGCCTCACAGAGAGCCTCCATCACCAAGTTTGCCCGCTGCGCACGATGCGAATGCGTGCCAGCTAGGGCGTGCTCTCCGTGGTGTTCTACGATTTCCAGCAAGGTTGCGCTATGAATCAAGCCTAAGTGCGATAACGCCTGGGGAAAATTGCCTAGATGCCGCCCCGATCCCGGATCGACTTCTTCCGCATATAACCCCACGTCGTTTGCCTGGCTCAGCATCTTCTCGAGGCGCTCGCGCGCATCCTGAATGCGCCCTGCAAACAGGAGCGCATCCACCAGCCAGAACCCGCAGGCGACAAAACTGCCCTCCTTTGGCGCTCCGCCACTTCCTTCCCGATAACGATAAATACCGGTACCAGTATCAAGTTGACGACTCACTTCCTCGAGCGTTGCCTGCAAGCAGCCGGGGGGTAACGGGAAATCCAGGAAAGGCGCCCTCAAAGCCAATGCGTCGATATCGTTGCGATCGAATTGCTGTCGCAGATAGCCAGCGGTAGCGATGCCGTGCCGATGCACCTCCGTGACGATAGCATTCATCGTCTCGACGTAGGACTCGTATTGAAGCAGCTTTTGTGCGCGATCGAGCGCCACCCAACTCATCAACTTGCTATAAACATGATGCCCCGGTGCGCCACGGCCTTCCCAGAAATCACTGCACGGTTCACGCCAATGGGTGGCAACGTAATCCGCCGTACGCCTCAGAAGTGCCCGTTGATCGTCCTGTAATTCCACACCTAATGACTGGCGCAATAACATCCAGTCGAACAGTTCACCGAAGACATCAAACTGTTTTTGGCGATAGGCATCGTTCCCGACGCGCACGGGCTTGCTTTGGCTGAAACCTTCAAGAAACAGCTTTTCGCGTTCGACGAGCTCTCGCTCGCCGTGCAAGCCGTACACAATCTGGGAGGGAATGATGCCATCAGCGGCGTGCTGGAATACAAAGTGAAAGAAGGCTTCCGGCTCTTCGTGGTATCCCAGTGCGGCCAGGGCAAACAGTGTAAGTGTTGAGTCCCGCACCCAGCTCAAGCGATAGTCCCAATTCCGACGTTGACCGAGTACTTCCGGCAGCGAAGTGGTGGCCGCCGCAGCGATGGCGCCAGTAGGCGCGTACGTCAGCAGTTTCAATGTGAGTGCGCTACGCACTACCTCGGTCATGTACGGCCCCTTGTAGCGGCAGCGCCTGCTCCACTCCGTCCAGTAGGCCAAGGTAATTGCCAGCAGTTCATTGACGCTTGCCAACGCTACTTCGGTATCGCGCGGCATGGATGGCATCAAAATTAGCCGCGCGCGTTCGCCCGCACGCAAGCGCAAACGGCCATGGGCCCAGTACTCGTTTGCCTCCAAGCCCTTGTCGCAAAGCAGACAACCACCCTCCCACGCCACACCGCCGTGGATATTGCGCAGTTGTGCGGATCGTTCACCCCAGCTCAGACAAGGACGGAAGCTGGTCTCGAACGTCATCTCTCCCTGCGTAACATCGATCACCCGGATCAGCCAGTTTGGCGCCACTATTTGTACGAAATTTCCGCCTCCACCATCTGTGGGCGCGCGCCCAACGGGCATGAAATCAGTGATCACTGCCGCACCATGCTCACCGCGCAAACGTGTTTCCAATACGTTAGTGCCCGGAAGGTAACGCCGGCTGGTGCTGAATGCTTCGTCAGGGCGGGTATCGAGGTAGCCACCCTGCTTATCATCCAGCAGGCGGCAAAGTACCGGATCCGAATCAATATCCGGCAACGCGCACCAGTCAATGCGACCATCCGAAGCAATCAGGGCGATCCCGTGGCAATCGCCTATGACCGCATAGTCATTGATATTGTGGCAAGCCATGGCTCGTCAATCCGGAACAATCGAAATCCATAGCAAATGATGCCCTATCAGCCTCATGGAAACGCCATCTAACCAAGTAACGAACCTTTCTGTGTCGGCACATACCGTTCATCACCTGTTGTTGATGATGCCTTTGCGCAGCTGTGATAGACCAGCGCGTAATGTCCTCTCTGACGTCGTGAGAAGTCGACAAATCTCTTCAGCATCCCCACGAAAGAAACCGTGCTCATGCACGTGAGGGAGACCTTCTCCCTCTTTTTTTGCTTGACAATGATGGTTATCACGAAACGATGCATCGCCTTATCTTACGCTTGATCGCCCGTCGATCCGATGTGGATCAGATCATCACCACCCTATGTGATATGGAGGGTGTGGAGCGCATCAAATTAATGGATGATCTGATTCCTCAAATGGGCGAAGAAAGTCCCGCTACCACTTCACGGCCAGCCGATCTTCATCCAACCCTGTGCTCCATCGACATTGATGTGGCGGACGCCTCGCAGGTCCAGGCCGTACGAGCAATGGCCGAAATGGCGGCCCATGAGCGTGGCATCGATCCGGAATTCTTCGAAGATCATTAATCCGCTTCCGAAGCAAAATCAGCCCGAAGAAGAAGACGGTTTCTGCTCCGGGACGTTCTGCGGTTCATGCGGTGTGTTGGCATCGGGCTCCCGCTTCTTTTTGCTCCCCGGTAAGGGATGCGGCTCAGCGTAGCCTGACCTGCGTGGTAACTTTTCATCTTTCTGCTTGCTCATGGCGAGACCACTCCGTGAATACCTTGTGTGTTCAGAATGAACGCGATCGCGCACATTCTGCGTGAAAGAAACCCCTATTTGGTCAGCCTTATTTCATCACTCTGTGAAATCGTCTTTATCACATTTTGTCGCGCAAACTTAGAGGTGCTCGCTTACTGCCTTACCGAATCGAGCAAGTGGGGCCGGCGGTGCGGCTACCACTGGTCTATTCCTCTAACTCTCCTCAGACAGGAAAGTACGCCATGACCCATTCCACGCATTTCCTTTCGGCCTCGACGCTGACCGGCGACTCAGTCAAGAATCTCCAGGGTGAGTCCCTCGGCGACTTGAAAGACATCATGATCGATACCGACAACGGCACCATTGTCTATGGCGTGCTCTCCTTTGGTGGCGTGCTCGGCATGGGCGAGAAGCTGTTCGCTGTGCCATGGGAGGCCATCAAAATCGATGGTGAAAACAGGCAATTGCTTCTGAATGTCGACAAGGAACGGCTGAAAAATGCCCCGGGCTTCGACAAGGACAACTGGCCGAATTTCGCAGATACGCGATTCGCGACACAGATTCGGGAATATTACGTACGCTAAGTCGTTCGCCTAAGCACGCCACCTTCGATAGTTCGTCCCCTCCTACATTGCCATCACTCTCGCTCACACGGGAGTGACGGCAATGGAAGATTATTATTCTTGCTATTCGGACAACCAAGTCACCATGGCCACCTCAACGGCGATCGCGTCATATAGTCCCCCAGTGAAAACACCACCAGCAGCAGCGGCCAGCAGAAGCTGAAAATCGCCACGAACCGCAACAGATTGCTGCTGCTTTTCAGCCGCATGAACACCACCAGCACGATGCACGCCTGCGCTACCGCAATCGAGGTGGTGATCACCGTGATCCAGCCACTATGTGGCATCCACTGCGTCGCCGCAGACATCAGCAGCAACAGCCACAATGCTCCCATCGCCAGCAGATGACTGGCCAGCGAAGGAATGCCCTGCTCCGGCTTGTTCATGCCGAATGTCCCGCCAGGTAGATGCCGGGGTAGACAAAGATCCAGACGATATCCACCAGGCTCCAATACAGGCCGGCGATTTCCAGCGGCGTGTAGTAATGCGGGGAGAAGTGACCACGTCGGGTGCGTTCCGCGATCACCAGCAGCAATACCACGCCGATCAGCACGTGCAGGCTGTGCAGACCGGTAATGACGTAGTAAAGGCAGAAGAAGACTTCCATGGAATCCGCATCCGTGCCGTTCTGCAGATAGCGCACGGTGGGAATCAGCCCTTCGTGGTATTCATCCACGTACTCCATGCCATGCAGCACCAGGAACGCCACGCCGAGCGCAGCGGTGATGACAATCGCCAGGCACGCCGAGCGCTGTTTCGCCAGCTGGATTTCACGCAGGCCGACCGCCATGATGCAGCCGCTGGCCAGCAGCACGGCCGTCTCGATACTGCCCAGCAACAGGTCGGTGTGCCTGCTGCCATCGGCAAATCCGGCCGGAAAGCGCCAGCGGCACACGATGTAGGCCGCCAGCAGCACGCCGAAGAACAGCACTTCGGTGGCGATAAACGCCCACATGCCGAGCATGGCCGCTTCTTTCTGTTGCGGCGGATCGTCGAAGTGCTCGGCCAGGTGCGCGTTCATGCCTGCTCTTCATGCTCGTGATACGCATACGGCCCTTCGGTGACCACCGGCGTCTCCACGAAGTTGTGCTCCGGTGGCGGCGACGAGGTCATCCATTCCAGGCCGGCGGCCTGCCAGGGATTCGGACCCGCGGATGCACCGCTGCGCAGCGAACGCGCGAAATAGAACAGCGGCATCAGATAGGAAATCGCCAACACTACCGCACCGATCGACGACAGCACATTCAGCGCATGGAACTGCGGCGGATATTGGTGATACCGGCGCGGCATGCCCATATAGCCCAGCAGGTATTGCGGGAAGAAGGTGAGATTGAAGCCGATGAACATCAGCACGGCGGCGAGCTGTGCCATCCGTTCCGAATACAGCCGGCCGGTGATTTTCGGCCACCAGAAATGGATGCCGCCGAGATACGCCATCACCGAGCCGCCGACCATGATGTAGTGGAAATGCGCGACCACGAAGTAGGTGTCGGTAAGGTTCACATCCAGCGCCACCGCCGCCAGGAACAGGCCGGTGAGTCCGCCGAGCATGAACAGGCCGATAAAGCCCAGCGCGTAGAGCATCGGCGCGTGGAAATCGATGGTGCCGCGATAAAGCGTGGACACCCAGTTGAACACCTTGATCGCCGACGGCACCGCCACGATGAAACTGAGGATCGAAAACGCCATGCTGGCGTACATCGATTGCCCGGCTACGAACATGTGGTGTCCCCATACCAGGAAGCCGATAAACGCGATCCCCAGCAGCGACCAGGTCATGAAGCGATAGCCGAAGATGCGCCGCCGCGCACCGCAACAGATCAGCTCGCTGACCACGCCCATCGCCGGCAGGATCATGATGTACACCGCCGGATGCGAGTAGAACCAGAAAAAATGCTGGAACAGCACCGGGTCACCGCCCAGGGAGGGATCGAAGATGCCGACCCCGAACAGGCGCTCCAGCCCGATCAGGCACAAGGTCATCGCCAGCACCGGCGTGGCCAGCATCATCACGATGCTGGTGGCGTAGATGCCCCAGATAAACAGCGGCAACCGATACCAATGCATGCCCGGTGCGCGCATGGTATGGATGGTGACGATGAAATTGAGCCCGGTGAGGATGGAGGAAAACCCCACCACGAACACGCCGACCACCGCCAGGATCACATGCGAATCGGAGAACATGGTCGAAAACGGTGTGTAGAAGGTCCAACCCGTATCCACACCGCCGAGCAGCAGGCAGGCGATGGTGAACAGTCCGCCCACCATGTAGAGGTACCAGCTGAAAAGATTCAGCCGCGGAAACGCCAGGTCGCGCGCGCCGACCATCAGCGGCACCAGGAAATTGCCCAGCGTGGCGGGAATCGACGGAATCAAGAAGAACCACACCATCACCACGCCATGGAAGGTGAAGGTCTTGTTATAGGTTTCCGCCGACATCAGGCGACCTTGCGGGTCGATCAGGGTCAGGCGCATCAATGCGGCGGCGACTGCGCCCAGAAAGAAGAACAACGTGATGGATGCGGCGTACAGCAGCGCGATGCGCTTGTGGTCGGTGCTGAGCAGCCACGAACGAAGCGTATGTCCGCCCTGCCACAGATAGCTGCGGCGCAGCGGACTGTCGCGCACGAAAACATCAGTCATGAGAACTCCTGTCCTGGCTTGCGGCAGGCGGCGCCGGACCGATCGAACGGATATAGGCGATCAGGGCGAGGATGCCTTCCTCGTCGACGCGATGCTGATATGTCGGCATGATCGGCGTGTAGCCCTGCACGATCTTGCTGGCCGGAAACACGATGGATTCGCGCAGGTAGGCATCGTCCGCCTGCACCACCGTGCCGTCGTTCAGATGCACCGGCATGTTGTAGAGGCCATGCAAGTCAGGCGCTCGAATGCCGGATTGCGGATCGTGGCAACCGCTGCATCCCATCTGCACAAACAACTGACGTCCGCGCTGTTCCGGCGTCATCGCCGTGACCGAGACCAGCCAGCGCGCATAGTCACTGGCCGGCAGCACCGAGACCGTGCCGAGCATGGCGGCATGGTTGGTGCCGCAGTATTCAGAGCAATACAGCTGGAAATTGCCGGCCTGCGTCGCCTTGAACCAGAGCTGGGTATACCGCCCCGGCACCACGTCCTGCTTGATGCGGAAGGCAGGGATGTAAAAGCTGTGCACCACGTCTTCCGAAGTCATGATCAGGCGCACCGGCTTCCCAAGCGGAACATGCAGCGCATCGATCTCGCGCCGCCCGTCCGGATGCTGCACTTTCCACATCCACTGTTTGGCGACGACATAGATGGTGAGGCTGTCCGCCGGGGGTGAACGCAGATGCACCCACAGACGGATGCTCCAGGCAAAAATGCCGACGAACAGCAGGAACGGAATCAGGGTCCAGGCCAGCTCGATACCCATCTGCTGCGCAACCGGAATGCTGCGATCCGCCTTGCTGCCACGCCGGTAGACGATGCACATGCCAATCATCACCGCGAACACGCCGATCGCGACCACGCCGCAGAGAATCACCATCGCATCGAACATATGATCGATCGAGGGTGCGAAACTCGACGCCTGCGGCAACCGCACGACGCTCATGTGGGTGCCTTGCGGCCGGGCCGGCGCAGCACGGCGAATACCAGCACCAGCAGGCTGAGGAAACCTACGCCGAGCCACTGCATCACACGTACCACGGTGATCGTATGGCGGCCGGTGGTGGGATCGTAGCCGCAGCACAGCAGCACCAGCTGATCCACCAGACTGCCCAGCGTATGCCGCGAGGCTGCCGCCACGTCCTGGCGCAGGGTTTGCGGCGCGTAGCTCACACCCAGCAGGTATTGATTGATGCGGCCGTCGCCACGCGCCACGATCGCTCCGGCCGGATGCGCGTATTGCTTGAGCTTTGCATCGTAGACGTAGCGATAGCCTGCCGCGTGGGTCACCGCCTGGATTGACGCTTCGCTTCCCACCAGAAAATGCCATGCACCGACACCGTTATTGCCTTTCATCAGCGCCAGCTTCTGTTGCTTCTTGGTTGCGTCGGCAGCGGATTCGGAAGGGTCGATGCTCAGGAAAATCACGCTCACATCCTTGCCCGGCTGCAAACCGGCCAGGTCCAGCGAGTACGCCATCGCCTGCAGGGTCGTATCGCAGAGATTGGGGCAGCTGAAGTAGCCCGGCATCAGTACGACGGGACGGTCATCGATCCAGTGCGACAGCGGTGCGGTTTGTCCATTCGCATCCGTAAAGACTGCATCCATGGGCAATTGCGCGCCGAGCTGCTGCTGTATGCCGACGCGATTGAGCAAGTCGCGCGGCGGCGGTGGTGCCGCTGCATACGCCACCGTTACCTGCGCGAACAGCATGGCGAGGATCAGCAAGCATCGTTTCATGGATGGGCTCCGTCATTCGGCGCGGATGCAGCCGGGCTGGTTTTCTGTGCGGCCAGCAGTGTCATCGCCCGCTCGATCGGGATGTGCGCGGTCCCTTTCGACGGATCGATCCAGCCGTAGCTTTCAAGCTGCGTGTGCTGCACGCGGTACAAGGTGATGCGATCCACGGGGGGCACCGCCTGCAGGCGCGGGGATGACGGGATGTCCTTCGCCGGTATCGGCGGATAACGTGGCAACACACGCTGCCACAACGCGTACATCGCGGCCAGGATCAGCACCAGCAGCACCACGAACACCGCGCCCAGCCGGAACAGCGCCAGCGTGTCCGTACCATCCTGCTCGTGGCGCCGGGCGTTCATGCAGTCTGCCTTTCAGTGATCAGCAATACGCGATAGCGCATCGCGCACAGTCCAAGCAGACCGGCGCACAGAAACAGATCACTCCATGCCGGTGCGGTGCCTTTTGCCATCACCCCGGGCAGGATCAGCCACGCCGTGTTGATGCCTTGTGCAAGGAAAGTGACCGCGGCGATGACGATCAGTACACGCGCGGATGACTTCGCCCGGCCGGACAGCAAGGTGAAGAATGGAATCACCAGACCGAGTATCACCAGCGCGATCGCCACGCCCTGCCAATCCGTCGTCACCCGCGGCAGATACCACGCTGTTTCCGACGGCTGATCGGCAACCCACGCGGTGAGGTAATCCATAAAGCTCACATACGCCCAGCCCAGCACCATCGCCAGCAACAGACTGCCGAAGTCACGATGCAGGCGCGTACCGGATGCCGGCTGCCTGCCCAGCCAGATACCGGTCGACAAGGCAAACGCAACCAGCAACTGGCTGCTGAAGACCAGCAAGCCGATATCGGTGGAATGCCAGCGCGGCACCAGCGACATCACCCAGTCCACTGCCAGCACCGACACCGTAATCACCATCAGCAGCAAGCTGCCAGCCGCGAAGCCAGCAGATATCTGCGCATCCCGGCGCAGCAGCATGCGCACGATGCCGTACCACAGGAGGAAGTCGATCAAGGTCCGGCACCACAAGCCGGTGGCATTCAGATACCAGCACTGTCGCGCGATATCCGGATCGATCCTGGCGACATCCGCCTGCAGCCACGGAAACAGCGTATGCATGCCCAGCAACAAGGGAATCGCCGCCACCGCCACCCATGGAAACAACCGCGCTGCCGCCAGCCACTCGGCGCGCAGGCAATCGCCCCATCCGCCGCCGGTCAATGCATGGATCAGCAACAGCGAAACACTGCCAAGCGTCACCGCCAGCACAAACAGCCAGCACGCGAGATACGTCAGCAGCGCATGCTGCAGATGGCGATGCGAGAGTAGAAAGCCGATCACAATCAGGGCCACGGGAATCAGCCACGCGAAAACCCTGCCCGCCATGCTTGACGCCTGCACAACCTGCTTCACTCTCGCCCACCTCCATGCTGCGCGGGCACGCCCGCTGCATGCAGGGCGACCACATCACGCGGCTGCAGTTGCGAGACGGTGACATGCTGGCTCAGCTGCAAGGCGCGGATATAGGCAACGATCGCCTGTCCATCGCCCTGGTTGACGCGATCGGCAAAGGGATACATCACGCCGTAGCCGCGCTGGATTGCCTGCGCAAGCCCGGCATCGCTCGCCTGCATGATCGACGGATCGGTAAACGGCAACGGCGCGGGAAAGCCGCGCTGTACCACCATGCCATCGCCTGCTCCGGACAGGCCGTGACAGGCCGCGCAATAGATGTCGTAGCGTTGCCGGCCACGCTGCAACAGGGCGAGATAGCTGCCGGCATCCGTAAGTTGATATGCAGCGGCGGTTTCCGTTCTGCGTCCACTCGAGGTCGCCGCCGCACTACCGCTCGCTGCGGCCACCGTGCCCCACGGCGGCCTTCTGCTCGCGTTGCCATCGGCAAACAGTTGGCTCGGCGCACCGGGCCGGTAATACGGCTGGTCGTACATGTTGTGCATGCCGCGCTCGCAGGCAGCCAGCGACAATAGCGCGAACCATACGGCGACATGTCGCGCCTTCATCGCGGCACCTGGTCGATGCTCAGCGGATGCAGCGAACGCAGCAGGCCGAGGATGTGCTCGGTGTCTTCGCCGGATTGCGCGTTCACCACCAGGGCAAATTCATCCTGGCTCACCCGCACAAATCGTTCGACATGGAACACCGGGTGATACCACTGCGGCAGCCGGTTGCCGATCAACATCGCAAGTACGGCAGCGCCGGCAGCAAACAGGAAAGTCATTTCAAGCGCAGGCGGAATAAACGCCGGCCAGCTGGCAAACGGGCGCCCGCCGACGCGGATCGGATAGCTGATGACGGCGGCGTAGTACTCCAACGCCAGCGTGCCGATGCCGCCGATCGCGCCACCGGCAAACGCTGCCCATGCCACGCGGTGGGACGGTGGCTGTAACAGGCGATCCAGTTCATCCAGCTTGCACGGTGTATAGACTTCAAGCTCGCGATAGCCCCGCGCCTGCAGAGTGCGCACGGCTTCGATCAGCGCGCTGCCGGTGCCGAACAGCGCCATGCAACCGTAATGTTCGACTTTGTCGCTCATGAGCCGGCGCCCTCTTCCGGCGTCGCCAGCTTGCGCAGTTCCACCATCGACAGCACCGGCAGCCAGCGGATAAACAGCAGGAACATCAGCAGGAACAGACCCATCGAACCGGCCAGGAAAGCGATATCCCACTGTGTCGGATAGAACATGCCGTGACTGGACGGCAGGTAGCCGTGGTAGAGACTGCCGACAATCAGCATGAAACGCTCCAGCCACATGCCGACCAGCACCAGCAGGCCGATCACGAACACCACCACCGGCATGCGGCGGATGCGTGGCGACCACAGCAACTGGATCGACATTACATTGCAGGCCACCACCGTCCAGAACACCCAGCCATAGGCGCCGCCAAGGCGTGCGGCGATGCCGGCGATTTCGTAACGGTCGCCGCTGTAGTACGCCATGAAGATATCGACGGCATAGCCGTAATCGACGAACAGCCCCGCGGCCAGCATCATCTTCGCCAGCTTGTCGAGATGGGTGTCGGTGATGAAGTCCTGCAGGCCGAACCAGTAACGCAACGGAATGCCCAGCACCAGCGCCATCGCAAACCCGGAAAAGAACGCGCCGCCGACAAAGAACGGCGGGAAGATGGTGGAGTGCCAGCCCGGCAGCATGCCTTCCGAGAAATCCAGCGCGACCATGCTGTGCACCGAAAACACCAGCGGCACCGCCAACCCGGCCAAGATCAGGCTGAGACTTTCAAAGCGCTGCCAATGCCGTGCCTCGCCGCGCCAGCCGAGCGCCAGCAATCCGTAGAACACCTGCTTGCCGCGTGTGGCGGCGCGGTCGCGCAGGGTCGCCAGGTCCGGAATCAGGCCGACATACCAATACATGATCGATACCAGCAGGTAAGCAAGGATGGCGAAGAAATCCCACACCAGCGCACTGCGCCACTGCGGCCATACATCCATGCGGTTGGGATACGGCGCCAGCCAGTAGAAAAACCACGGACGCCCGAGATGGAAAATCGGGAACAGGCCGGATACCGATACCGCGAACACGGTCATCGCTTCGGCATAGCGATTCAGCGACGAACGCCAGCTCTGCCGGGTCAGGAACAACGCGGCGGAAATAAAGGTGCCCGCCATGCCGATCGCGATCCACCACACGTAGTCGGTGATCGCAAACGCCCACGCCACCGGAATATCGATGCCCCAGATCCCCACGCCCCTGGCAAGCAGGACAATCACGCCGACCACAAACCAGCCGCTGAGCAACAGCGCAACGATCATGGCCAACCACCACGGCCGGCTATGCGGATGCTGCAGGGCCAGGTAGCTGACCCGCGCGGAGATCGCCGAATACGCGTTGCCAGGGCGATGCGCGGTCACGCATCGTCTCCAAGTGCCGGATTCGGATTACGCACCGCGGCGAGATAGCTGGTGCGCGGACGCGTATTGAGCTCGGCCAACAGGTCGTAGCGGCGCGGCGATGCCTTGGCTTTCGCCACCTCGCTGTGCGGATCGCTGATGTCACCGAAGCGGATCGCCTGGGTGGGACAAGCGGCCTGGCAGGCCGTGACGATATCGCCATCGGCAATGCGACGCTGCGCCTTGTCCGCCGTGATATGCGCTTCCTCGATGCGCTGGATGCAGTAGGTGCATTTCTCCATCACGCCGCGATTGCGCACGCTGACATCCGGATTGCGCTGGGCTTTCAGCGATTCCGTGGTCAGGTCGCTGAACTGCAGGAAGTTGAAGCGGCGCACCTTGTACGGGCAATTGTTGGAACAGAAGCGCGTACCGATGCAGCGGTTATAGACCTGCACATTCAGGCCTTCCTGATCGTGCACGGTCGCGCCGACCGGGCAGACCAGTTCGCACGGTGCGTGTTCGCAATGCATGCACGGCACCGGCTGGTGATGGATGGAGGGATTTTCCGGCGAGCCTGCGTAGTAACGGTCGACGCGGATCCAGTGCATCTCCCGCTCGCGGCGCACCTGATCGGCGCCCACCACCGGAATATTGTTTTCCGCCTGGCAGGCAATCGAACAACCCTTGCAGCCGATGCAGGCGTTGAGATCCACCGTCATGCCCCAGGCGTATTCGCCAGGCGGCTGTTGGGGATAAAAACTGGGTGGCGTCACGTTGTCGCGCCCAACGATATCCGGCTCGGCCATTAACTGCGCCAGCGTTACCTCGCGCACCGGCGCCGGCGCTTCCATCTGGAAGTGCTGCTGTGTGCCGGCCAGTTCGACGCTGCGCCCGGTTTTGGTGATCGTTACACCCTGCGCTGCCCATGCCTGCGCAGACGAACGCAAGGGATAAGCATCAAAGCCAAGGTTGCTGCCGACACGCCCTGCTGCGCGCCGCCCATACCCCAGATGCACCGTGATGCTGCGCCCGGCCTGTCCCGGCATGATCCATACCGGCGCCTCCAGCTTGCTGCCGCCATGCTCCAGCGTGATGACATCACCGTTGTGCAACGCATAGGTGGCGGCCAGTGCGGGACTGATCAGCGCCGCGTTGCTCCAGGTCAATTGGGTAAGCGGCTTGGGCAATTCCTGCAGCCAGCCATTATTGGCGTAGCGGCCATCCCACACCGTGGGGTCCGGGCGAAACGTCAGTTCGAGTGCATCGTCCGGCTGCCGTGCGGGTTGCCATCCGGCAAGAAATTCCCGCTGCGTGGGCGGCGGCATGGCGGCCGCTGGCGCGGCAAGTGCGATGCCCCTGCCAAGACTGTGCTGCCACGCCGCCGCATCCGCATCGCCAAGCGTCGCTTGCCAATGCTGCTGCACGATCGACAAACCATCCTGGGTGGTGTCACCCATCAGCAACGCAAGCAATTCATGCACCGAACGTCCCTGATACAGCGGTGCAATCAACGGCTGCACCACGCTGGTGGTGCCGTCCTGTGCGCGCAGGTCCGACCAGTTTTCCAGCGTGTGTGTGGCCGGCAGGTGCCAGTCCGCCAGCGCTGCCGTCTCATCGACATACAGCCCCCAATGAATCAGCTGCGGCACGTCTTGCAGCAGCTCGGCAAAAGGCAGGTCGGCGGGGGCGCTATAGGCAATATTGCTTTCCAGCACGATCAATGTCTCCACATCGTCGCGCCGCAGCGCCATGCAGAGGTCGGCCAGGTTTCCGCTGCTGCGGGGATTGCCTTCGAGGTAGTCAACGGTCTTGCCGGCATTGCCGAGATGCTCGTTGAGCACATGCGCCAGGGCATGCACCGGCGGCGGTTGCGATTCACCGGCCATCACCAGGCTGCTGCCGCGATGGGCAAGCAGATCGGCGGCGACTGCCTTTACGCGCGCCGCGGAGACACCGCTTCCTCCGATCGCCTTGCTGCCATTCACGCCCAGCTCTGTCGCCAGTTCGCGCGCAAACACGGCGATATCCGCCGAGCGCAAGGTCCAGCGATGATCGGCCATCGAACCGGTCAGCGACGGTGTTGCCTCAGCCACATACAGGCGGCTCATCGGCGACGATGGATCTCTTCGGCCGGCAAATGCACGCGCATGGGCAACACGTCCGGGCATGTCGCCGAGAAAATCGGCTTCGAGCGAAAGAATCACGTCCGCATGCTCGATGTGATACCGCGACACCATCGGCTTGCCGAACGCGAGTTGTGCGCCCTGCTCCGCGTTATCGTCGGCCACCGGTTCGTACTCATGCCAGGATGCGCCGGGAAAGCGATGCAGCAAGGCATCACGCTGTGCCATCGACGTCGGTGACTGCAGGCGTCCGCTGAGTACGTAGAGACCACTGCCATCCTGGCCGCAATCCATGCGCAACTTGGCCGCGACCTGCGCAAACGCATCCCAGCTATCCGCATGTCCGCGATGCAACGGCTGCTGCGAACGATCCGGGTCCCACAGTTCCAATACCGCCGCCTGCGGCAGCGGTCCGGTTGCACCGAAACTGGCGGGATGCTGCGGATTGCCTTCGAGCTTGGTCGGCCGCCCGTCGCGGCTTTCCACCAGCACGCCGAGCACATCGCCGCCATACGCCAGCGCGGTGGCGTAAAACTGCGGTACGCCCGGTGTCATTCCGTTCGGTTGGCTGATCCACGGCACCAGCTTGCCGCCAGGTGGTCCGCTGCAGGCAGCCAGTCCACCGAAGGCCAGCGATGCGCCCAGCAATTGCAGAAAATGACGCCGGTCCATCGACATCACGGACGCCAGCTGTGGCACTGCATCGCCAAGTTCGCGGCGGAATACCGGATCATCCGCCAGTTCTTCCAGCGCGCGCCAGAAACGCGCACCCGTGGAACCCTGCAGGCGTTTGCGGGCCTGCCCCAGCACGGATGACGGTGTCAGCGATGACATAGCGAGCAGTCCGTCATGCGCGAGGTATTGATCTGGTATTTCCGGACGAGATCAAGCCCGAGTTGCTGCTGGTTCTCTGCATGCCAGCCCATGTCGAACACATGTTCGCGCGGACGCAGATAGTTCTGCGGTGCGCGATGGCAATCCAGACACCACGACATATTCAGTGTCGCCACCCGGCGCGTGAGCGGCATCTGATCCACACGGCCATGACAGGATTCGCAACCCACGCCCTTGGCGATGTGGATGCTGTGATTGAAGTAGACGAAATCCGGCAACTGGTTGATGCGGTTCCAGCGCAGTTCGCCTTTGCCATTCCAGCTATCCCGCACCGGCTGCAACATGGACGCATCGGTAAACAATTGCGAATGACAGGTCATGCAGGTGGAAACCGGCGGGATGCCGGCAAACGCCGAAGACTCCACGCCGGTATGGCAGAAGCGGCAATCGAGGCCGACATCATCCACATGATGTTTGTGACTGAATGGCACCGGTTGATTCACCGGCTCCGCGATCCGGTGCGGATCCGTCACCACACCGCGCCACGCAAAGCACGCCGCGCCGATCACGATGGCCAGGCCCAGCAGCGCCAGCTTCGCGTAAAGCCCGATACCTTGATGAAAGATCTGGCCCATGGTTTACGTCGTGTGCGCACGGCAGACTGGCATCGCAGCGGCGTCAGGTGATGACGGTCGGCCGCTCGAAATCAAGCTGCCTGGCACCCGTTTCCAGCACGGCGTTGGCGGCGCGTGGCAGGATATCCTCGGTGCCGTCGATCACGACCAGGATGCGACCCGCCTGCACCTCGCCTTCGAATTTGCGGCTGGCCGGATCAGCCACCGCGGAACCGGCCAAGGCGGTGGACCATGCACCCAGCACACTACCGCCTGCGGCCATCGCAAACGCGCCGGCAACGGTGATGCCCAACGGTGGAATGGCCACCGCCACCAAGCCAGCTACCAGTCCAACCACCGCCCCGCCTACCGCACCTTTGGCGGCGGCCGGATAGAAGTCCCCTTCGACGATCTTGCGGTCGTCGGGAATCATGTCGGATTTGTCGGAGCGAGCAATCAGCGAAATATCGTCATCGGGAATGCCGGCCCCCCGCGCCTGCTCCATCGCAATACGTGCAGCAGGCATGTCACCTACGCTAAATACCAGTCTCTTTTTCAAGGGAAGACTCCTCGGTCGCCCGGAATCACGCGCAGGGTGTAGACCTCAAGAGGGTTGATGAAGCGGCGCCACCGCTGCGAATACACGCCCGCGTTCAATCAGCGCTTTTTGCAATACCGGTTGCGCCGGACTGAGCATGGCGGGTTCGCCGGTGACAATCAGCGTGCAGTGTTTTTCCTCGTCTTCAAGATATGCCTGGCGTTCTTCTGGGTGATGGCGCTGACCGGGATTCATGGAGTCAGGAGCCCGATGTCGAAGGCGTAGGCAGGATTATCTGTTTGGCTGGCGACTGCACGCTCTGCGTGGGCTGTGGCGCACGACTGGAGGAAGGCGATACTGACGGCGGAGTCGAGGGATTAGTCGCCGGCACGCGCTTTTCACTACAGGCAGCGATTATCAGCAACATGGTCGCGCACGGGATTAACGTGATGCATTCAAGCACTATTTTCATGCGGAACATCTCCTTTTTCACGCTTCTCGATTCATCACGAAAGCAGTGTGAGTGGCCACGCTTGAAGAAAACGCATGCAGCAAGTAAAGGTGTCATGCAGTAACACTGCCTTGCGATTTTGGATACTTCATGTAAACGAACTCCGCGTTATGTCTTATCGCTCTGGCAATGGAGGACACCATGAGCAGCACCAATCAATACAGCATGCGCGATCCCACCACCCAATATCCACGTCCCCCTTTCGAAGAACAGCCTCAGCATGCCCCTGGCTTGGCCAAGGACATGAAGCCACGCCCGGATCATGGGGAAGACAGCTACGTGGGATTTGGGCGACTGAAAGGACGCAAAGCCCTCATCACCGGCGGTGACTCGGGCATCGGGCGCGCGGTGGCAATTGCTTTTGCGCGCGAAGGCGCCGATGTCGTGATCAACTACTTACACGAGGAAGAGGAGGACGCGCAGGAAGTGCTGAAAATCATGCGCGAAAGCGGCGTCAGTGCGCATGCCATGCCGGGAGACATCAAGGAAGAAGCTTTCTGCGAGAAACTCATCGCGACGGCGGTGAAGGAAATGGACGGTCTCGATATTCTGGTAAATGTCGCAGGGAAACAAACCTGGCAGGACAGCGTGCTGGATATCACCACTGAACAGTTCGACGCCACGTTCAAGACCAATGTCTATGCGTTGTTCTGGCTATGCAAGGCTGTGATTCCGCATTTGCCGCGGGGGGCCACCATCATCAATACCGCCTCCATCCAGGCTTACGACCAATCACCTATCCTCGGCGATTACGCACCTACCAAATCCGCCATCGTCGGCTTCACCAAGGTCCTGGCGAAGCAGCTGGCCAGCCAGGGTATACGCGTCAATGCGGTCGCACCGGGGCCGATCTGGACGCCCTTGCAACCCTCGGGCGGCCAGCCGCAAAAAAAAGTAATCGAATTCGGTAGCAATATACCGCTTGGCCGCCCTGGACAGCCGGCAGAGCTGGCATCGATTTATGTCTTCCTTGCGTCTCAGGAGTCGAGCTTTGTGACAGCAGAAGTGTTTGGGGTGACGGGTGGACATCCGTTGCCGTGAGGGGAGCAGCGCATGCTCGCCCCTTGCGAGAAGCAAAGAGGAGGGCCATCGTGCATCACTCCCCTTTGCTTCAAACACTATACTTCTCAACACTGTTTCTTCGCAGTGGTCAACGCTATTCCCTTTCCTGAAACTGGACCTACCCGCTGCCGTCGATGCCATCAAGCAAGGAGTCGCAGGCGTTATGCACTACCGGCAAGGACAGCGCCGATAGAGCACTATTGTCTATCACTTCTTGATATAACGCCCGGAGGCGTTTTTCCCCACTTCTCACTTCCTCTATAACCACAGGGCGGCCGGCGCGCGCAGCGCCGGGAAGATCATTGAAAACCCGATATGCCGAGACCGATGTCGCACCGGCTTCGGGAGTTCCACCCAACGCGTCGAGCTGCTCCAGCAAATTTGTGGCGATGATCTTGCGTTCGGTCGCACGCTGCAGGAACACGTTGCGAAGATCCTCGTCCTCCAAATACGCAGCTGCCCCCTGATACGCGTCAGCGCTAACGGTGGTGGCATCGATCAAGGTGGTAAGGATGCCGATGTCGCTTTCGGGGTCAGCCATGGACGTACCTCGTTCAGGCGTCAAGAAGCAGGTATTCCGCGGTCGTTGCACAGCCGCCGGGCTGCAGCGCAGATGTGGCCGGTGGTAAATCCGTATTCGCGAATCATGACCTCACCGCTGGCCGAAGCGCCGAAGCGATCAATGCCGACCACCACGCCCTGCTCACCGACATATTTTTCCCAGCTTTGCGGCGATGCCATTTCCACGGCCACACGGGCGGTCACGTCTGGCGGCAGTACGTTATGGCGCTCCGCTTCGGAAAGCGCATCAAACAGCCGGCTGCAAGGCATGGAAACGCAGCGCACAGCGATTCCCTCTTCGCTAAGCCGTTCAGCGGCTTGAAGGATGAGGCTGACTTCAGAGCCGCTCGCGATGAGAATCAGCCCAGGCTTTCCATCCGCCGCATCGCGCAGGATGTAGCCGCCCTGTCGCAAGCCATCGGCAGAAGCGCAGACATTCCGGTCCAGCGTGGGCACGTTCTGCCGTGTCAACACCAGCAATACAGGCCGGTCCTGGCTTTCGATCGCGACCCGCCAGGCTACGGCTGTTTCATTGGCATCGGCCGGGCGGATTACCAGCAGGCTGGGAATGGCACGCAGACCCGGCAACTGTTCCACCGGTTGATGCGTCGGACCATCCTGGCCCAGCGCGATACTGTCGTGGGTAAACACATGCACCACATGCAGACCCATCAACGCCGCCAGCCGAATCGGCGGCCGCATGTAATCGGAAAAAATCAGGAAGGTGGCGCCATAGGGGATGAAGCCGCCATGGGCAGCGATCCCGTTGACTATCGCACCCATCGCATGTTCGCGTACACCGAAGTGGATATTGCGCCCGGTATACGCCCATTGCGTTTCTGTCGTATCCAGCGGCTCAAGTTGCCCTGTAGGTGGCGGATCGAAATCACCTTGATGCTCGAGCGCGGTCTTGGTGGAAGGATCAAGATCAGCGGAGCCGCCAACCAAAGCAGGTAGCTTCGACGCGATCGCATTCATGATCTTACCGGACGCTTCGCGCGTCGCCATACCTTTGGGGTCGGCATCGAACTGCGGGATATCCGCATCCCAACCCGGGGGCAGTTGACCGACCAGACGGCCATACAATTCTTGGTACAAGTCGGGATAAGCGGTCATGTACGCCGTCATCCGTTGCGTCCATTCGTCTTCGAGGTCCTTGCCGAGCTTTGTCGCCTCGCGCATGTAGGTGAAAACCTCGCCCGGCACGAAGAAATCTGGCTCAAGTGGCCAGCCAAGCTTCTCCTTGGTGGCGCGCACATTGTCTTTGCCCATGGCCGCACCATGGACCTTGTAGCTATCCTGCAACGGCGAGCCGAATCCGATATGGGTGCGGACTTGGATCAACGAAGGCCGCGCCACTTCACGCCGCGCCTGCTTCAATGCCTGCTCAAGTGCCATCAGGTCGTTGCCATCTCTAACCTTGACGGTATGCCAGCCATACGATTCGAAACGCTGGGCGCAATTTTCGGTAAAGGTGACATCCGATTTGCCGGCCAATGTCACCTGGTTGTCGTCATAGAAGCAGATCAGCTTGCCCAACTTCAGATGCCCTGCCAGCGATGCGGCCTCTGAGGCCACACCTTCCATCAGATCACCATCGCTCGCCAGCACGTAGGTGTGATGGTCGATCATCTTGTAGCCATCGCGGTTGTAGCGCGCGGCCAGATGCGCTTCAGCGATCGCCATGCCGACCGCATTGGCAAAACCCTGCCCCAGCGGCCCGGTGGTTGTTTCAACACCTGGTGTATGGCCACGCTCCGGATGCCCTGGGGTACGGCTTCTCCATTGCCGGAATTGCTTTAGATCATCCAGCGTGATGTCATAGCCGGTCAGGAACAATAAGGCATAGAGCAGCGCCGACCCGTGGCCGGCCGACAGCACAAAGCGATCCCGGTCCGGCCACTCAGGATGGTTCGGATTGTGCTTGAGGAAATGCGACCACAAGACATAGGCCATTGGCGCGGCATCCAACGGCAGGCCGGGATGGCCGCTATCGGCCTTCTCCACCATATCGACGGCGAGAAAGCGAAGGGTGTCGATGCATTGCTGATCGATATTTGACATAGGCGTTTAGGAAGCCGGCAAACAAGGATTCGCTTTGGGGCGTAACTACGGAGCCGAGCCCGCATGGCTGCTCTGCGTGTCCTCCAAACAACCATGATGCCCACAGTCACATTCTTCCTCGGTCACGCGCGCACCGAGCCGGTTGTCGTTGTAGCGACAGGATTCGCTGCAATATTCCTGCTGGTTATCGATCATGCATTCGCAGGGCGTATACGCACACTTGTGGTCACTTTGCATGGTGCTCTCCTCATCGTGGCCTGGGCGGCTCATTCCGAGTCCCGGTCGCTGCTGGAAAATAGCCCCGCAAATATTTGCCGCGCGCTTTGCCTTACTACGCCCGCGCGGTCAGGATCGTTCTTCGCCATGGCGGTCATGTACGCCTTGGCTTGGCTCCAGGTGATGTGCGGCGGCAGCGGAGGGACGTCCGGATCGGTGATGAACTCGATCACCACCGGTCGGTCCGCTCGCAAAGCTTCATCCCAGGCGGCACCAATCGCCTCGGGATCCGTCACGCGGATGCCTTTGAAACCGAGCATCTCTCCGTATTTGGCATACGGAAACTCTTCCACGTCTTGCGCGGAGGGGAATTTGGGGTCGCCGGCCAGCGCGCGCTGCTCCCAGGTCACCTGGTTGAGGTCGTGATTGACCAGCACCATCACGATGAACTGCGGGTTCCTCCAGCGCGACCAATATTGCTTGACGGTGACCAACTCCCCATTGCCATTCATCTGCATCGCACCATCGCCGACAATGGCAATCACGGGGCGATCGGGATAGGCCATCTTGGCCGCAATCGCATACGGCACGCCGCCGCCCATGGTGGCCAGCTTGCCGGACAGTGAGGCCTTCATGCCCCGGCGCATTTTCAGATCCCGCGCATACCAGTTGGTATGCGAGCCACAGTCGCCGCACACAATCACGTTGTCAGGCAGGCGTGGCGACAATTCCCAGAATACCCGCTGCGGGTTGATGGGGTTGGCGGGCTCCATCGCCTTGGCTTCCAGCTTACGCCACCATTTGCGTACGTTGTGTTCGACCTTCTCACGCCAGTCGATGTTGTCGTTCTGCTTGAGCAGGGGCAACAGTCGCGCCAGCACCTGAGCACTGTCGCCGACCAGATTGCATTCGGTGGCATATCGCATGGACATATTGCGCGGCGAACGGTCAATCTGCACGGCCTTCGCCGTACCATCTTCCGGCAGGAATTCCGAGTAGGGAAACGTCGTGCCGATCATCAGCAACGTGTCGCATTCGTTCATCAGGTCCCAACTCGGCTTGCTGCCCAGCAGGCCAATCGAGCCAGTGACATACGCCAAATCATCCGGTACCGCCGCCTTGCCTAGGAGTGCCTTGGCGACGCCGGCGTTGAGCTTTTCGGCCAGTTGGATCACCTGCTCCGTCGCGTCCAGTGCACCGGCGCCGACCAGGATGGCGTGACGCTTACCTGCGTTGAGAATCTGGGCCGCATGCTGGAGCTCGGCGGTGGTCGGCACCGGATGCGGCGTGGCATAGCCGACACCGGAATAGACATTCCCATGTGTGCGTGGTGGGCTATCCACAGCATCAAGTTCTTGCACGTCGTTGGGAATAATCACGCAGGTCACCGTGCGCTCCGCCGCCGCGATACGCATGGCCCGGTCAATGACGTGACGGGCCTGCGCGGGTGAAACGATGGTTTCTACGTAGCTGGCGACATCGCGGAACAGCATTTGTAAATCCACTTCCTGCTGGTAGTCGCTACCTAGCGCCGCACGTGCCTGCTGCCCTACGACGGCCATCACCGGCATATGGTCCATTTTGGCATCGTAGAGACCATTCAGTAGATGGATGGCACCTGGTCCCGAGGTGGCGAAGCAGACACCTACTTCACCTGTGAATTTCGCATGCGAGCAGGCCATAAACGCGGCCATTTCTTCGTGCCTGACGCGAACGTAGTCGAAGCGATCAGCTGCGCGCCCCATCGCCCCCATCAGGCCATTGATGCCATCGCCCGGATAGCCAAAGACGCGTTTCACGCCCCAGCTGGTGAGCCGCTCCAGGATGAAGTCTCCGACTTTGTCGGTCATGAGTTGCTCCGTATAGCAGTGCATACAGCTCGTGGGGAGCCGCGGCGAACGATGGCGGAAACCTTGCAACCTCGGCAGTTCTGGATAAGTGAAAATAAAATAGCCGCAGCGAAGACGTTCTAATCCGTCGGACTGACATCATCGATGTGATGGCGACTCAAATTGCATCACGCCATCACGTGGCGGCAACACAAGGCGATGTTAGTTTTCCCTTGCATCGTCCGCAGCGCCTTGAGGCGCCCCTTCATCGCATTCGATATGCGAACGCATGACGGAAATATCACACGGTGTTGTTTGATCGCCATTCCCGTGAATGGATCATCCTGATCGTGGCCTTGCTGCTAGCGACGTCCGGTTGTGCACCTGTGCGCCGGCCGCCGTCGTTCGCGCTTCGGCACGTCGCACCACTTGCTGGCATCCCGCAGGGAAACGCTGCGCTTCCACAGCCAGCGTGGTGGAAGCGCTACAACGATCCGCAACTCGACCGCCTGATGGACCTCGCCACACAACATTCACCCGACCTGCAACAGGCTGAAGCGCGTTATGAGGCCGCCGAACGCGCGGTGGATGCCCAGCACGCACAACTCAATCCGCAGGTGCGTGGATTGCTGGATAGCACGCACGCGTACAGCAAGGTTGGTATTCACGCCCAGCCCAGCGGCGCGCCTGGCCCGTTGCAGAATCTCGACATCAGCCCCAAGCACAGCTGGAGCAATTCGGGACTTGCCGCTGCACTGTTAACCTGGGATCTCGACCTGTGGGGCAAGCAGAAAGATGCGATCGCGCAGGCGGCAGGCGAAGCCAACGCCATGCGCGCCGATCAGGCGATGGCGGCCAATTCGCTGCACTACGGCGTTGCCAAGGCGTACTTCGACTGGCAAAGCATGCAGACCCGTGTGCAACTCGCGCGTGCATCGACGGCCGCGGCGTCGCAGTTCCTCAGCCTTGAGCAAGTGCGTGTGAAAGCGGGATTGGATGACCCGCAGCAACTGGACCGTGCCGATGCGCAACTCGCCGATCAGCGCCGCAGCCAGGCGATGCTGGAGGGACAAAGCGCGCTGAACCTGGCTCAGCTTGCTGCTGTCATCGGTGTTTCCGAGCGTGAACTTGGTGAGCTGAAAGCGCAGCCATGGCCACATATCGATGCGGATATTCCGCCCGATGCGAGCCTCGCCCTGCTGGCACGGCGTCCCGATATCGTCGCCAACCGCTGGGAGATCGAAGCCTCGATCCAGGGCATCGATGAAGCCCGCGCCGCCTATTATCCGGATGTGAGCCTCATGGGATTGGGCGCGTTCCTGCGCCTATATCCCAATCTGGGCTCGGGCACGCATGCAAACATCGCGTTGGGCAGTATCGGCCCGTCGTTCTCATTGCCGATTTTTTCCGGCGGACGGCTGAAGGCGCAGGTCGAGATCAACCAGGCGCAGCTCGATACTGCCGTAGCAAGCTACAACCACACCGTGGTGCAGGCGGCGCACGACGTCGCCGAGCAGGTGTTGACGCTGCAACAGATCCAGGCGGTGCAGGTGCAAACGGACCAGCAGTTGGCCGATGTCGGCCGTCAGAACGACCGCGCCGATCGTCGTCGTCAGCGTGGCCTGGACGACGACCGCACCTGGCTCGGCCTGCAACTGCAGTTGAACCAGGTTCGCGACAGCCAGCTGCAAATCGCTGACCAGTTGATGTCGACGCATCTGGCGTTGATCTACGCACTGGGCGGCGGCTATCGCGACACCAGCCTGCCCTCCCTTCCCAGCACTTCGTCACAGGCGAGCCGATGAGCAACGGTCACGAACACGACGACGAGCAAGCCGGCGAGTACCGGTACCGCTACAAATACCTGTACAAGTACGGCGACGAACAGGACAAGGACAAGCACGACGAACAGCCTTCTTCCGGTGAGAAGGATGACGAGCAGGACAACAAGGACAACGACCGGGACAAAGACGACAAGAAGAAGCCGGACGACCGCAAGAAGAAGCGCAAGCGCATCCTGGTCATGTCCATCGTCGCCGGGGTTTTCGTACTGGCCGCCCTCATCTGGCTGCTGCTCTACATCTTTGTTTTCAGCCAGCGCGAAACCACCGATGACGCCTATGTGCGCGGCGACCTGGTCACCATCTCACCGCGCGTCCCCGGCACCGTGGTGGAAATTGCGGTGGAAGAGACCGAGTTCGTGCGCGCCGGCCAGGTGCTGATCCGGCTCGATCCCGCCGACGCGCAGGTCACGCTGATGAATGCCGAGGGGCAGTTGGCCCAGGCAGTACGCAATGCCCAACAAAGCCTCCAGCAGGCTGCCGAAGCCGATGCAGCCGTGGCGCAGCGGCGCGCGCAATATGAAACGCAGCGCGATGAATACAACCGGCGCTTTCCGCTGGTGGATGTGCATGCCGTGGCGCGCGAAGAAGCCTTCAACGCGCAGCGGCAGATGCGTGCCGGCCTGGCCGCATTACAACAGGCCGAACGCCAGGCTGCCGCCGCGCATGCGCAGGTCGATGGCACCGATGTACGCACCTTCCCCGCTGTGATCCAGGCCCGCGCGCAGTTCCGCAATGCCTGGATCAACAACAACCGCGACGCCATCGTGTCCCCGGTCGATGGTTACGCCGCACGCCGCCAGGTACAGGTCGGACAACGCGTGCAGCCCGGTCAGGATCTGCTGACCATCGTGCCGCTATCCACCATGTGGGTGGATGCCAACTTCAAGGAAACCCAGCTGCAGAACATCCGCATCGGCCAGCCGGTCAGCATCACCACCGATATCTATTCGCACGTGACGTATCACGGCAAAGTGGTCGGCTTCAATGCCGGTACCGGCGCGGCGTTCTCGCTGCTGCCGCCGGAAAACGCCACCGGCAACTGGATCAAGGTGGTGCAGCGATTACCGGTGCGCATCTCGCTCGATCCGAACGAATTGCAGAAACATACTTTGTGGGTAGGGCTTTCCGCCTACGTGAATGTCGACACCCACCAGCGCAACGGCCAGATGTTGTCGAGCCAAGTACGTCATAAGCCGTTGATGAGCACGGATGTCTACGAACGCGAAGTCAACGAAGCGGACCAGCACGCCGAAGCCATCATCCGCGCCAACACCGTGCCCCTAAGCAGCGGGTACTAAATATGGCCCGAGACGAGCAGTCCAGCGGCAAACTGCCACCGCTATCCGGCGGCACCCTGATCCTGTTCACCGCTGGCGTCTCACTCGCCACCTTCATGGAGGTGCTGGATATCTCGATCGTCAACGTGGCGGTCTACACCATCTCCGGCAACCTCGGGGTGAGCCGCACCGAAGGCACCATGGCGATCAGCGCGTATTCCATGGCGAGCGCGGTGATGCAGCCACTGACCGGCTGGATTGCGCGACGCTTCGGCGAGGTGCGCACATTCTCCGCCTCGATCCTGCTGTTCGTGATCTTTTCCTCGATGTGCGGCCTGTCCTCCAGCATGCCGATGCTGATTGTCTTCCGCCTGTTGCAAGGCGCGGTATCCGGCCCAATGGTGCCGCTGTCGCAGACACTGCTGTTGAACAACTATCCGGCCGAACGACGCCCTATCGCGATGGCGCTGTGGGCGATGATGGTCGTGGTGGCGCCAATCTTCGGGCCGATCCTGGGCGGCTGGATTACCGACAACTACAGCTGGTCGTGGATCTTCTTCATCAATATTCCAGTAGGCTTGTTCGCACTGCTGGTGACAACCGCCGTGATGCAGGGGCGCGAAAGCAAGAAAGTGAAGGTGCGGCTGGACATCGTCGGCCTGTTCCTGCTGGCGGCTGGCATAGGCTGCCTGCAGTTCATGCTGGACAATGGTAACGATTACGACTGGTTCAACTCCAACATGATCCTGATCCTGGCGATCATCGCGTTTGTCTGCATCACCTTCCTGATCGCCTGGGAACTGATGTACGACCAGCCGGTGATCGACCTTTACCTGTTCAAGCGACGAAATTTCGCCGTGGGCGTGCTGTGCCTGTTCGTCGGTATGTTCGCCTTCTTCGGGGGCACCGTGGTGCTGCCGAACTGGGTGCAGGAGGTGATGTCATACACCGCCACCTGGGCAGGCTTCGTAGTAGCCCCGGTCGGCATCCCGGCGATCTTCATGTCGCCGCTGATCGGTGCCTATCAGAACAAATTCGACCTGCGCATACTCAGCACGATCGGCTTCGCCATCTTCGGCGTCTGCTCCTTCTGGATGGCGCATTTCGATGCTGATGCCGGTTACTTCGAGCTTGCCTTGCCCCGTCTGCTGATGGGCTGTGGTATTGCCTTTTTCTTTGTGCCGGTCAACCAGATCATTCTTTCCGGCTTGCCTGAAGACCGCGTCGCCAGTGCATCTGGGCTGGCCAATTTTTTCCGCACGATTGCCATGAGCGTGGCGACAGCAGTCAGCAGCACGCTGTATACCCATCGGAGTATTTATCACCATGCGGTGTTGAGCGAGCACACGCATCAGGATGGACGCACGACTGCTGAGACGCTGAGTTTGCTGCAGCGGATGGGTATAAAGGGTGATTCCGCGTATGCCGCCATCAACCGGATTTTGGATATGCAAGCTGCTACGCTAGCCATCAACGACGTGTTTTGGGGCTTCAGCCTGATGTTTGGTGTAGCGTTGGTGGCCGTCTGGTTTGCCCGGCCCCCGTTTACGTCGTCCAAGCCGGCAACATGAGTGGTTCGCTTAGGGCGCAGCTAACTACCTAAGACCGCGCGCGGGTTCTCGCCGCCTTCTTTGCGGCAGCCGATCTTGCGTGTGCACCCTTCGTTCTGACTGCTTTCTTCGCCGCCGCTGAACGATTCGCCGCTGTGCGCTTCGATGCCGCTTTTCGTGCGTGTGACGCCAGCGATTTGCGTGTCGCGGATGTGCTGCTCTCTCGTTTCAAGGCCTTCGTGCTAGCTCGCGAACGCTTTGCCGAGGATTTCTGCGTGACTTTCTTGCGATGCCCCGCCGCTGAGGAAGATTTCTTCGACGCCGTGCGCTTGCCGGTCGATTTTCGCGAGGATTTTTTTGCCGGAACTTTCACGCCAGCACGCCTCGCCTTGGATAAACCAATCGCTATCGCTTGCTCGGCGGAGCGAGCACCATGCTTGCCTTCGCGGACATGCTCGATTTCTTCACGGACAAATTCACCCGCTTGGGTGCTGGGTGCCTTTCCTTCACGCTTGGCCTTGGCGGCAGCTCGTCGAGTCTTTGCTTCAGGCATGGCTATTCTCCTGCGGTAATCAAGTTCATCTTTACGCGCGCAAGCGTTGAAAGCCTGTCAAAGGAGCGCATCGATAACGGGGAGCTCGATGTCAAGGGCGGAGAGATATCTCGGGATTCGTGCCCAGCCTTGCCCGGTGCTAAAGAGCTATCAGGCGCATAGAACGACGCAACCGTCGTGAATCCATCACACAAGCATAATCCGAAGAGCCCTAGGGTGATTCAGTAATCCTGCCCCTGATGGAGCGCTTATATGAGTGATTTCCTGGTGGCTTATTTTTATACCCAGACAGAAGCTGTCATGTCAGCCATGAAGCTGATGGCATATGGCGTGCAACGCAGCCATCTGAAAATGCACGTCGAAAATCGCGCGACATTCGAATGTCGCCCAGCGGCCACCTATAGCAAAGGCGATTCCCCAGTAGCTTTGGAGGCCGCTGCCATGCCGAACATGGATAGCTCGACCGAAAACGTCAGCCTCCGTGTGATGTTGACGAATTCCGTGATGATGGACAACGTATGTTCCATGCTTAGGGACACTGGCGCCCATCATATCGATGTTGTTGAGCATCACGTTGAACAGGAATGTTCAGCTATTTAGCACCCCTTCGACGAAGTCTAAATAGGAATTCGTATGTCACTCATCGTGCTAATCGTCGTGATCATCTTGCTCATCGGTGTGCTGCCGTCATGGCCTTATAGTCGCGGCTGGGGTTACTACCCTAGCGGAGGCCTTGGCTTGGTTGTGGTTATTCTCTTGATCCTGCTTTTGCTCGGGCATATCTGAGTTCTAGCGATAAGACAGGGCAAGGGTCATGATGATCGCTGGCTGGCTGACTTGCTGACAGAGAGTTGATGATGGTTTCAAAAAATGCTTCCTCATCCAAGCCCAAAAAACATGGCGTGCTGCCCGCGCAGAATGCCAACGACCCGCCTGCAGGGAAGAAACCTCGCCAACAGACTGATGAAAAGAAGTCCGCACAGACCCTTGCTCAAAAACCGAACCGCCAATCAAAAAGGCATGCCACGTTGCCTGCCCAGAATGCCAATCGTCGTTGACGAGGCCAGCTGCTGGCGTGCTTGGATTCCGTTTGGGTGCGTAACGAGCGGCACATTAGATGTGATGCGACTGAGGTAGTCGCACGCTACGCCCCTGATCCCTCTATCCCTCTCCCGTGTTCCCATCAGGACACTCCCTTTTCTTGTGGAGCCTCTCCATGTCAACCCTGGCATTGACTGAACCTTGGTGGCATTACGCGGTACGTGGTGTATTCACTTATTCGGGTCTGTTACTTTTCATGCGTTTCAACGGAAAGCGGGCCTTTGGCGAAATGTCCGCGTTTGATGTCATCGTGCTGGTGCTCGTGGGAGGCGCGCTTCGCTCGGCCATTGTGGGAGACGATAAGTCCGTGACCGCACCCTTCATCGGCGTCGCCTTCATCTTGCTCACCGATCGATGTCTTGCATGGTGCTGCGCGCGATCAGCGAAGCTTAATAGGTGGGTCGAAGGTATGCCCACGATCTTAGTAACGGCTGGAAAGCGTCATCATGATGCTTTACGCCAAGAAAACGTGCCGGAAGCTGCGTTTGAGCGAGCACTGCATCAGCATGGCTGGGAGGATGAAAAAGATGTCGCCATCGGCCGCCTGGAACCCAACGGCAAGATTACCTTTGTTCGCAGTCCTTCCCGCCCTCGCTCATGACAGAAAACAGCGATACGGCCTGCCTAGCAAATAACGGTGTTTCCCGTATTTAAGCCGCGTGGCCCAGGCCCTTAGCCTGGCGCACCGCCTCGATCAGTTCAGCACGGCCAAACGGCTTGGCCAAGCGAATGATGCCGGTTTGGGCACCGGAAGGTGGCTCGGCAAAACCTGAGGCGAGCACGACGGGAACATGCGGTGCGCGGCGCTTTATGTGCTCCACCAACTGCAGTCCATTCATGCGAGGCATCGCGTAGTCCGTGATGAGCATATCGACCTCCGGAGTCGCATCCATCATCTGGAGCGCCTCCTGCCCCGAGTGCGCCTCCAGGGTGCGATAGCCGATATCTTCCAGCACTGCGCGCATGGTCATCGCGATCAACGGGTCGTCATCGACGACGAGGATGGTATGGCCACTGGGGGAGTCGACAGAAGCGGGCTCCAGCGCCACGGGCACGTCGGCCTGCTCGGAAGAAAACGAGGATGCCGCTTTAGGTAGCCATATTTCGGCAGTGGTGCCGTGGCCGAGTTCACTTCGAAGGAAGAGCCGGCCGCCGGATTGCTCCGCCAAGCCATGCACCATGGAGAGACCTAGCCCTGTTCCCTTGCCCACCCCTTTGGTAGTGAAAAAAGGCTCCATCGCGCGAGTGAGGGTCTCTTTATCCATGCCTGGGCCGTCATCCGTCACGGCCAGACAGATATAGGCACCCGGCTCCAAGCCTGTCCGGTGACCCGTGCTTACTTCTTCCTGGCGAGCGGCCAGCAAGATATGGCCACCGTCTTCCATCGCATCCCGTGCATTCGTCACCAAATTCAATAGCGCCAACTCAAGCTGATTGGCGTCCACAAACACCGGCTGCAGCGCGATCGGAAATAACGTATCCACCAGCACCGTGGGTCCGGCGGAACGCTGCAGCAGTTCGCCCACACCGTGCACGAGGTCTCGAATATTCACCACTTTGGGCTTGAGCTCTTGCTTTCGGGCAAAGGCCAGCATGCGTTTGGTCAGCGCAGCGCCTCGTCGCGCGCCAGCCAGGGCGTTTGCCACCAGATTCAATCCGGCCGGGTCAGCGGCGACCCGTGGCTCAAGTAACTCAAGACTGCCAATCACCGCCATCAGTAGATTGTTGAAATCGTGCGCAACACCACCGGTGAGCTGACCGATCGAATCCAGCTTCTGCGACTGAAAGAGCGCTTCCCTCGCTTGCGTCAAAGCCATGTCGGCATTCCGCTTCACGGTGATGTCGCGGGTGACTTTAGCGAAACCGACATGTCGCCCATGATCGTCATCGATCCTATCTAAAATCGCATGCGCCCAGAACGAGCTTCCATCCTTGCGCACACGCCACCCTTCGCTTTCATAACGGCCGGTCTCTCGAGCGCTCTGCAGCGCTCGGTGTGGAACACCATCAGCGCGATCCTCTAACGTATAGAAGGTTTCCAGATGCTTGCCCAGGATTTCATCGCGGGAATAACCTTTGATCCGCTGCGCGCCTGTATTCCAGGATGTAATGAAACCATTCGTATCCAGCATATAGATCGCGCAGTCGCCGACACCTTCTACCAAAAGGCGAAACTGCTCTTCACTGTGACGTAGCTTGTCCTCAGCAAGCTTGCGTTCGGTCAGGTCACGTGTAATACAGGCAAATGCCCGCACGCCTCCTGACTCGGCACGTATGGTGTCAATGACACAATTCGCCCAATAGTGTTCAGCGCCCTTGCGTCGCCACCATGCAGCCGTTTCCGCGCGGCCCCATTCCCTGGCTTCGCTCAACAACTGATCCGGCGAAGGTGTCCCACTCGCAATGCCTTCATAAAAGATATCGAGGGTTTTTCCTTGCACCTCGGCCTCCGTGTAACCGGTGGTCTGCATGGCCCCCCGACTCCAGCTGAGGATGCAACCGTCCGAATCGAGCAGAAACAGTGCGTAGTCTGTAACGCCATCAATCAGTAATTCGTATTGCGTGCGGTCGTCTTCAGTCATGGAACACGTCTCACTACGGCGTGGTTCATTGATGCCGAGCTCCCCCGAGAGAGGCTCCCCTCACCGCACTTTGATCACCTAAACGCCATTTCTTGGTGCGCAAAATGTCAAAGATCCGTGAAGATACGCTGTAGCCACGCGCCAACGGTAGACAAAACCAGGAGGCTATCCCGCCTGTTGAGCCCGCCCGATCCGGGAAGCCAGATTGCGCAAATTGCTTGATGGTTCTTGGCCGAAGTTACATTCTTTGGCATAGTCAAACAAGTAACAGACGCAGTGAGTGGGATGTCAAGGGGGGCATGCCGGTGCTGTCCGGCGCCTTGGGATTTCCAGCATGACGATACCGTCACTTCTCTCGCCTCGTGAAGGCGAAAGGCCTCTCTCTCAAGTCCTGTGCCCGCCCTCCGAGGGCGCGCGCGCTAGCGATATGGATGCGCTGATCCGGAGCAAGGACTGGACCAACACCCCACTGGGTCCAATGGCCACGTGGTCGCCCAGTTTGCAAACCATGGTCAGCTTTATGTTGGCCAATCGGTTTCCACTGCTGCTGTGGTGGGGGCCGGACTATATTTCCATCTACAACGACGCGTATCGCCCAGTTTTGGGTGCCAAACACCCGTGGGGACTAGGTAAGCCTGCGCGCGAATGTTGGTCTGAAATCTGGGACGTATTGCGGCCGCTCATAGATGCCCCCTTCCATGGAGGCCCTGCAACATGGAGCGAGGATCTGCTCCTGGAAATCAATCGCCATGGGTTCGTAGAGGAATCGCACTTCACTGTCGCATACAGCCCCGTGCCCGATGCGAGTGCACCGGGTGGAATTGGTGGTGTACTGGCCACGGTGCATGAAATCACCGAAAAGGTAATTGGCGAGCGGCGAATCATGGCTTTGCGCGACCTGGCCTCCAATACGATGCACGCAAATACCGTCGACGAAACGTGCATGCTTGCGCTTGCGGCCCTTCAGCGGCATCCGTTGGATATACCTTTCGCGCTGGTTTACCTCTTTGACGATTCGCAAAGCCGTGCTCATCTTGTCGCAACAGCCGGCATCCGCTTAGAGGCGCCCGCCGCGCCATCTACCATTGCACTCTCACCTGAAGAAAAGGAAGCGTCCGCGTGGCCTCTGTGGGAAGTGTTACGCCGAAAGAAAGCGATCAAGATCGTGGATCTAGCAGAGCGATTCGCCAGCGTACCCCCCGGCCCATGGTCGGACTCACCGAATACCGCGGTGTTGTTACCACTCCCTTCGAGTGATGGTACTCAACTGCGGGGCGTCTTGATCGCAGGCTTGAGTTCACGATTGAAAGAAGATGAGCGCTACTTGAGCTTTTTTGAGCTTATCAGTGCCCAGATCGCAGCCGCCATGGCCACTGCAAAGGCTTACGAGGCGGCTCAGGAGCGGGCGGAAACACTTGCAGAAATTGACCGCGCCAAGACGGCTTTTTTTTCAAATGTAAGCCACGAATTTCGAACACCGCTTACTCTCATGCTTGGGCCGCTCAGTGAAGCCATCGACAGCCCACATTTGCCCTACATGGAAAAACAGCGACTTGAATTGGCACACCGAAATGCCCTTAGGCTTCTTAAGCTCGTCAATTCGCTCCTAGACTTTTCACGCATCGAGGCGGGTCGTGCTCAAACGCATTTCCAAATCACTGATTTAGGATCTTTTACCGAGGAACTTACCAGCAATTTCCGCTCAGTATGTGAGCACGCAGGGTTACGCCTTCTTGTTGACTGCGGATCTCTATCAAAGCCAGTCCAAGTTGACCGTGATATGTGGGAAAAGATAGTCATCAATCTTCTATCGAATGCCTTTAAATTTACTTTCGATGGTGAGATTTCAGTAAGGCTGAATGCGAGCGGAAATCTGGCGGTTCTTACCGTACAAGACACTGGCGTCGGCATACCCCACTCCGAGTTACCCCATCTATTTGAACGTTTTCATCGAATTGAAGGTCAACGCGGACGCACCTATGAAGGGACGGGCATTGGTCTTGCGCTTGTGCATGAACTTGTAAAACTCCATGAGGGATCGATACACGTTGAAAGCGAAGTCGGCGTGGGAACCTGTTTCAAAGTAAGTCTACCGCTACAGCAACAGGTACGCTCGGTACAACCCGCATCGAATTCTCCCTTGGAACATGCTCCGATTCACTCGAAGGCCTATGTGGAGGAAGCTCTGAGTTGGTTGCCCGAGTCGTCCCCTTCCCTGCCGCCATCGTTTACGTCATTAGATCGGCCTCCGCGTCAACTTGAACATACACGAGTTGTGGTCGCTGACGATAACGCGGATATGCGCAACTACATTGTCAGGCTACTCGGACCAACGTGTGATGTCGTAGCCGTTGGCGATGGCGAGGCGGCGCTACAGGCCATTCATGAGCATCATCCTGATCTGGTCATCACAGACGCAATGATGCCGGTCATGGATGGCATCGAATTGGTGCGGGCGATTCGCAATGATCCAGCGACCGCTGAGGTCCCTATTGTCATGCTTTCAGCACGTGCGGGAGAGGAAGACAGCGTTGAAGGCCTGGAGGCTGGCGTTGACGATTATCTGGTCAAGCCCTTTTCAGCGCGGGAGCTTATTGCTCGCGTATCCACAACCTTGAAGTTGTCACAAGCCCGCCGCCATGCCGCCGACGCGCGCACAGAAAGCGAACGGCGATATCGCGAGTTGATCGAGGCATTGCCGGCAGCGGTATATACGACCGATGCGTCGGGCTATATCACCTACAGCAACCAAGCCGCCAATGAATTGGCGGGGCGAGAGCCGATTCTGGGGCGCGATACATGGTCTTCCGTCTGGCGACTCTATCGGCCCAATGGGACAAAACTGCCCCCAGAGCAATCTCCCTTAGCGCTGACACTCAAAGAAAACCGTCCCATTCGGGGCGAGGAAACCGTTACTCAAAGGCCTGACGGGACACCCGTACACTTGATCCCCTATCCGACACCACTTCGTGATAAAGCCGGCCACCTTATCGGGGCCATCAACATGCTGGTGGATATCTCTGAGCGAAAAAAAATCGAGGATGCACTTCGGAAAAACGAAAGGCAGCTTAGAGCCTATTTGGATACAAGCTTTGATGCTGTCTATCGCATGAGCCCAGACTGGAGCGCTATGCACAGCTTAAAAGGAAAAGGCTTTATCTCCGATACTTTCGAGAAAAGTAATACGTGGCTCGACCAGTACATTCCGGTTAATGAGCGGGCGCGCGTCATGCATGCGATTCAGGAAGCCGTGCGGACGAAGTCGCCCTTTGCCTTGGAGCATGCGGTGATTCAAGTCGATGGCTCTCTCGGCTGGACATCGTCTCGCGCCGTTCCTTTGCTCGACAGTCATGGCGAGATTCTGGAATGGTTTGGGACTGCAACAGATATCACACAGCGCAAGCAGCACGAAGAACGACAACAGTTATTACTCAACGAACTGAATCATCGCGTGAAAAATACCCTCGCTGCAGTACATTCCATCGTTCTTCAGACCCTGAGAAACAGCAAGAATGCACCGGATGCTCGTGCATTGATTGGCGATCGTTTGGCCGCGTTATCCCAAGCACATGACATTCTCACGCAGCGCCATTGGGAGGGTGCCTTGTTGAGTGAGGTGATTCTTCACGCCGTTAAGCCGAATTTAGCGGGTGCTAACGAAAGAGTTCAAATTGCCGGGTCGGACGTATGGGTACCCCCTAAGTTCGCACTGGCGCTCTCTCTTGCGTTTCATGAGCTGTGCACGAACGCTATAAAATACGGGGCTCTGTCGAATGACAGCGGCAGAGTGCAGATCGAATGGACTCTTCGGAATAAAGATAACACCCACTATTTGCAATTGAGATGGGAAGAATTCGACGGGCCACCGGTCACGCCCCCGACCCGTATGGGCTTCGGATCTCGCCTTATTGAACGAGGCTTACGCCAGGATCTGGACGGAGAGGTAAAAGTCGATTACGCCCCAGAGGGATTAGTGTGCACCATACATGCGCACATACCTGCGCCGGCTATTGGGGGACAATCCGCTCATGAGTGAGATAGCACTAGAAGGTTTGCGAGTTTTTATTGTCGAGGATGAATCGCTTATTGCGATGCTTCTTGAAGACATCGTTACCGAAAATCGTTGCTCCGTTGTTTCGATCGCAGCCACGTTGGAGCAAGCAATGAAAGAAGCATCTACGGTCAATGCTAACGTGGCCATTCTTGACGTGAATTTGAACGGAAAGTCCGCCTATTCCGTGGCTCAAGTTCTCATTGATCGAAGCATTCCGTTTGTGTTTTCGACAGGTTACGGCGCTGCCGGAGTGCCTGAAGAATTTCGCACCATTCCGATACTGAGCAAGCCTTTTGGAGAAAAAGAGTTGATACGAGCATTGCAAATTACGCTGGCACAGCCATTGACCAAAGCTGGCCAATGCTAACTTGAATTTTTCACCGTACCGTTTATTGGCGTGGAGTTTATCTTGGCGACGGACTGAGCAGTGGCTTGGGCGTGCGCACTTTGCATGCCATCAATCGATGGATGGAGGGCATGCCCACCATCCTCGGTGCGCCGCAGCCAATGCGATCGGCATGCACCATGCCGGAAAAATGTACCTGAAGCCGCGCGGAGCCCAATTGACGCGTCACGTTAGTATGGCGATCCAAACCGTAGCAGTGGCTCACGTCCCGTGAGGCGCGGGTCCAAATAGTCACTCGAGAGCGCGTCATCGGCGCACACGAAGTCCTCCCATTCTTTTCATGGAGCACGCTTTACCGTGCCGGAGAGCGGCCATAAGCCTCTTCTCTTATTGAGGAATGCGATGATGATGGAGGACGGTGATGATCGAGCACGCATCAGTGCGCTGGCCCATGCGATGTGGGAGTCCGAAGGGCGACCTGACGGCCGCGATCTCGAGCATTGGCTGAAGGCCGAGAAGCTTGTCGACGCGCAGCGTGAAGCAGCCCTCGTCGTGCAGGTTCACGGCAAGGACCAAGCTGGGTCATAAACGTTTCGTGTTACCCCTCGCCCGCTGCTCCATGCGCTCCATCACCATGCAACGGAGTGTGCCCTTGATGTCCTGGTGGGGTTCCTTTCACCCCACTCATATGCCCTCGGTACGAAGGCAACCACTTAGGCGCCCCCACCGTTAGCGCATGCTGCGAAGCACAGGACGGATCGGCTGCAGGGTCGGTAGCAACCGCGCCATGTACCGTTCGATCGGAAACAAGAACAGTCCACGAAAATTCACGAGACGCTCCTGGATCGGCGCGATATGGCGCAGGTTCTCTGGCACCGCCAGGGCCGCAATGTCATCAGGCAACGTAACGAGCGATTGCTGCATGTGGGCCGTTGTCCACGCCATCACAATGTTGCTCAGCAAGGTAATGGACGAAGAGACGCTGCGCAGGCGTGCTTGGTGGCCCATCTGATGCCGCGGCACCTTGCCCGTTTCCAGCGCATGCTCCAGCACATGGACGCGTTCTCCATGGTTGAGGGTGCGCAGAATTTCCCGACGAAAGTCAGGTAACGTGAACCAGCGGCACAAGTAAAGCGTCAGCAACAATCGACCTATCTGGACGCCTGCGTCATACAGTTGCTCACCAGCGGCGGCCGAACCGAAGCGGGACAGGATATCGACTGCGCTGGCTTTTCCGATATGGGTCGAGGCCGCCATGCGGACCCATTCATCCCAAACCGGCTCTATCTTCTCTGGGTGCGCGCGGTTCTTGGCGATGACGCTGCGCAGCCCCTCGGGTACAGTCATGCTGGCCGTCACGTAGAGTTTGTGCGCGCTCGCATCCCGCAAGCGAGGACAAACATCCTTGCCTACGGATTTACCCAGGGACATGCCGAATTCGGTTTGGCCGTGTGTGTCCACCGCCAGTTGGTTGATCGTGACCGCGCTTTGGCGAAGGACGCCTTCCAGCGCCACGCCCGCTTGGCGTTCACCGAGCACGATCGGCTGATCGTAGAAGATGCCCCAGCGGTCATGGATATGCGTATAAATGCCGATGGATTTCTTCTTCGTGCGCGGATCACGGCGAGCCAGCGGGCTGCTCTTGACTGTTTCACGGCTCATCATGTCTGCCGAGGCCAAGTCAGCACGCCCCCAGCTTTCGGCAATAGGATGGCTGTGCATGTACTCGAAGACAGCGGTGTTGGCTTCGCGCAGGCGCTTTTCCTGAGCGATCCAACTCATGCTCTGGTTCACCGCATCAGCGGTGAGCCCCGGCATCATGCGTGCCGTCTCGGCGGCGGACAACGCCGTACCATGCGCCAGAAGACCGGCATACACCAAGCGCAATTCGTCGATCGAGCGTGGCTCGCGGCCCAGTAGCATCCAACTGAACCGAGTGTGGCTATCCACCTCCATCATGACACCTGGCAGCTCTTCGGCCTCCATCCGGTCCATAAGTGCTTCGCGAAGCGCCACCACCGCCTCGGGCACTTCCTCGGCCGGCAGTTTGGGCAAGTGCACGCCGGCCTTGTCCACCGTGACCTCGCCGGCCTGCGCGGCTTTATCCAGATGCTGAAGCTGCCTGGTCACTTCCTCGATCAGCGGCTCGGTGAATTCCTTGGCATCGCGGGGTAACTTCAGCCGCGCATAATGATGTGTTTTTTGCTTGGTCCACTCCTCTGATGGAATGAGCATGCTTTCGCGACTTCGGAAGCTGAAACTGTGCGCGACATAGACGCTGCCATTCTTCAGGGCGCGGCGTAGCGCGAGCAGTGTCGCCACCTCGAAGGCGTTGAGGGCACGTTGGCGGTCGGGGTCGCCCAGCATCTCGTCCCAGACCTTTCCCAGGTGAGCAGGTATCTCCTCGGGAAGGGCCGGTTTGCGTTGCCGATAGATTTCGCGTAACGCATCCAACGCCTGACGCGCGGGATGGGGCGCCACGCTCTCAAAGGGAAGTGCGCACAACATTTTGAGCAGCGAGCGCGAATGGCGGTTGTTCTGCACCAGAAGTTGTTCACGCGTCAGATGAGCCCGACTGAGCTTCTTGCCCCCGCCGACCTGTTCCACGGCACGCAGAATGGCCGTACGCAACTCCTTTTCGCGCAGGGATTGGTCAAGGGCCAGTTCGCGGACTTCCTTGGCGAACGTGGTCAATGTACGTGCACGCGCCTCGGCGGATTGCACCACCGCGCGCATGCCGTTGCCCCAAAGGTCCGCGACGTGTTGACGCGTCATGGCCAAGACCCGGTCCGTCGCAGTGCATAGCGCCGTATGCAGGAAACACGCAACCTCGATCGTTCGACGCGTTTCCGCGATGCGCTGACTGACCGAAGGAGGCCGATCCGCCATCGCTTGGGCGTAATGGCGCTTAATGTGATCCGATACCGACGGGATGGCGTATGTGGCGACGTCCATCTGCGTCAGATGTTGTACCCGATCGAACTGCTCCCGAATCTGGGCAATGGACTGTCTGCGCGGGGCTTGCGAGAGCCACTGTTGAAAGGAGAGGCCAGAACGATGGGGATCGGCACATGCCTGCATCCAGGTGGCGAGGACCTCGGCCGGGACATCCTCGCGCAGCCGCCCGCCAAGCTCATCCTCGGCAAGGGTCAACGCCACATCAATGGCGCTTTTCAGGGGACGCTCACCCTCAATGAGGATGCCATGCTCGTAAAGCCACGTCTTGACGTGCGTCATCAGACGATGACGATCGAATTCGGACAGCACCTCCACACGCAGATGCCGTACCAGTGCGCGGCGCTGATGTTCGGACATGCGAACGAAACCTAGTGTCTCGATCGCCACATTCTGGTGCGTGAACAAGGTGCGCTGACGACGGTAGAGAGATCGGAGCGAGGCAATGTCGGGAGTGGCTAAGTCCAACGTTTTGCCCAGATGCACCCAAAGTTCGGCGGGAACCACCTTGACGGCGGCAAGCACGCTACCTGTCATTCGGATAAAACCAATCTGCAAGGCTAAAGCGAGGCGATGCAGCGTATCGCGCTTAGCGAAAATCGCGCGCTGCTCCTTCGGCGAGTAGGTGAAGAACGCGTTGAGCTCAAACTGGTTGAGCTCCTTGGGAATGGATCGCAGTCCAAGATACGGCGTCTGCCAGTACTGCATGTCTGCCTCTGATCTTTCCGTAGGGACGGCCGGAGACTAACAGCAAGCCATTGATTTTATGCGACATGGGTAGCGGAATGCCGAGGCATTTCTTTATAATTCAAGGAGTTAATTGACTACCCAAAGCGCTAGCCGTTCACTTAACGTGTTAATGGACCCGGCCTAACGTAAAACCCCACGAACGTCTGTGCCGGGGAGTTTTTACTAGATGTTGATACCGCTTCGGATAGCCCGAAAGTGTTTAGAAAATAATCAAGAAGCCCCAGGCGACTGTTCTTGGGCTTTTTTATGCCTCGCCATTTGGTGGCACGTGCCCCAAGGCTGGAAGGGCGAACTCCTTGAGGGCTTTTAGGCGGTTCGAGGACTTGAGCGGCCGATGGTCTTCCGGAACTTGACCTACTTAGATCAAAAGGGACTGTTATGACTGATGACGCGACCACTCTTAGGCTCGATTTGAGCGCTGTGTGACCCAGCCGATCCATGTGGATTGCGGTGCGGTGCAGAAGCAACGTGACCTTGTGGCGGCGAATGTTTTCGTCCTTTTGGATTGCGCATGCGATGAGGCCAGGCGGCTGGTGAGGATTTCGGTACCGCCCATGGCCGCCGACGCCCACTCACGAAGCGGGTATCGCCACTCGCTATAGCGGCACTCTTACAGCCTTGCTCGACAGGCTGCCCAGTGAGTCGCGCCACAAGGTGGCGCGGAATGCCCGGCATGCGGAATTCGCCATCAGCGCTGCTGAGATCAGCATCAGGCTGGTACGCGAAGGCGCGGCCGCGCTCTTGATTTAAGGATTTCATGGTTTGCGTCTCCGCTTGTGAAGGCGCCCAAACGCTAGTAGCGAAAACATCAGCATGGTGAATTCGTCACGCAAACCTAATCTCGACCATTTTACGGTTCATCCATTATGTCGGTCCAATCGGAGCGATTTTCTGGTGGTTTACTTCCGCACGCAGCTCGACATCGTTATCTCAGCCCGGAAACTTCTTGCCTGCGGTGTGCAGCGCGACCGGGTGGCGCTGCATGTCGCAGCCGATGAGGAATAAGGGGATGACGTCGATGACACCGGGCACAAGTTGCCCACCCGCCCGACGTCGAAAAGCCCATGGCGTGCGCCCACGTAGCCGAGCCGGCGGCATCACGCTCACCGTTACGCTGAAGGACCCCTATCTGACCAACGACGCCTGCTCCGTGCTCAAGGAAACGGGCGCCGCCCTGATCGATGTGACCCACCACAACGTCACCCAGGAATATCCGGACATGTAGCCGGCTCTTGGTTGCTTGCAATGCAGCACAACTCAATACGCAAACGGGAGCCAACCATGTTGTCCACCGTCCTACTAATCATCCTGATCCTGCTGCTGCTCGGCGCACTTCCCGCATGGCCATACAGCCGCGGCTGGGGCTACTACCCAAGCGGCGGCCTCGGGCTCGTTGTGGTAATTCTGATCATCTTGCTTCTTCTGGGGCGCATTTGATCCATCCCTTGCCGGCTCAGTGCAACGACGGCTGATCCGTCCCGTTGTCCGTCACGTAAGACCCAGCCCGCATGGCGTGCGCCACCTCGCCGCTCACGCCGGAGATCCGATCATGGCCAGCAAGAAATCCTCCCCCAATCCTGAAAAGAACGCGGTGCTACCCGCCCAGAATGCCAATAAACAGGGCGCCGATGAAAAGTTCCACCAGCACCGCACTGACACCCTGGTCGCGCCTCCGGCGCCAAAGAAGTCCGCGTCCAATCCGCAACGAAACGCGGTGTTGCCCGCCCAACACGCCAATGAGCGCGGCGCGGGCGACGAACTTCATCAGCACGCCAACGAAAAACATCCCGCACTGACCACCAACCAAGGCGCACCGATCTCCGACAACCAGAATTCGCTGCGCGCCACGCCACACGGCCCGACTTTGCTGGAAGATTTCGTCCTGCGCGAGAAGATCACCCATTTCGACCATGAACGCATTCCCGAACGCATCGTGCACGCGCGCGGTAGCGCTGCGCATGGCTACTTCGAGCTGACCAAATCCCTCGCTAAATACACCAGGGCAAAAATCCTCACCGAAGTCGGCGAAAAAACACCGGTATTCACCCGCTTTTCCACTGTGGCCGGTGGCGCAGGTTCCATCGATACGCCACGCGACGTGCGCGGGTTTGCCGTGAAGTTCTATACCAAAGAGGGCAACTGGGATCTGGTCGGCAACAATATCCCGGTGTTCTTCATCCAGGATGCGATCAAGTTCCCGGACCTGGTGCATGCCGTTAAAATGGAACCCGACCGCGCTTTTCCGCAGGCGGCGACTGCGCACGACACGTTCTGGGATTTCGTCTCGCTGATGCCCGAATCGATGCATATGATCATGTGGGCCATGAGCGATCGCACCATCCCGCGCTCGCTGCGCATGATGGAAGGATTCGGCGTGCACAGCTTCCGCTTGGTGAATACCGAAGGCAACTCGATCTTCGTGAAATTCCACTGGCGCCCGAAGCTAGGCATCCAGTCCACCGTTTGGGATGAAGCGGTGAAGCTGCAATCTGCGGACAACGATTTCCATCGGCGTGACTTGTTCGAGGCGATCGAAAGCGGCACTTATCCCGAGTGGGAACTCTCTGTGCAGCTCTTCACGGAAGAGGATGCCAAGCAATTTCCGTTCGATCACGAAGACGCCACCAAGCTGATTCCGGAAGAGCTGATACCGCTGACGGTAATCGGACGGATGGTGCTGGATCGCTGGCCCGACAATTTCTTTGCCGAGACCGAACAGGTGGCCTTCTGTCCGGCCAACGTGCCGCCAGGCATCGACTTCTCCAACGATCCGCTGCTGCAAGGCCGGCTGTTTTCCTATCTGGATACGCAGTTGTCGCGCCTGGGCTCGCCCAACTTCAACCAGATCCCTGTCAATGCGCCCAAGTGCCCCTTTGCCAATCTGCAGCGCGACGGTCATATGCAGATGCACGTACCCAAGGGGCGCGTGAACTATGACCCAAGCTCGCTCCAGGGTGACTCGCCACGCGAAGAGCCGGAAGGCTTTCGCAGCGCCGCAATATCCGCCGAGCAAGGCACGAAACAGCGCGTGCGCGCCGAGAGCTTTGCCGATCACTACAGCCAGGCCCGGCTGTTCTTCCGCAGCCAAAGCAAGGTCGAACAGGCGCACATGGCGTCGGCGCTCACCTTCGAGTTGTCCAAGGTTGGTACAGCACATGTGCGCGAGGCGATTGTCGGCCATCTTCGCCATGTGGACCAGGAGCTGGCGAAACGCGTGGCCAATGGCCTCGGCCTGGCTAATCTTCCGCATCCACCGCACGCGGCGTTGCCACCGATCGATATGAAACCGTCTCCAGCCTTGCAGCTCATCGGCAAGATGAAGGAAACGCTGGAAGGACGCACTGTGGGCATCCTGGTCGACGACGATTCCGACGCAGCCACGGTGAAGGCATTGCGCAAAATGGTAGAAAAAGCGGGCGCCCGCGTGAAGCTGGTAGCGCCGAAGCTGGGCGTGAAACTGGATGATGGCAAGCTGACAGGCGTTGACGGCCAACTCGCTGGCACCCCCTCTGTGCTGTTCGATGCTGTGGCAATCGTGCTGTCAGCCGAAGCCGGCAAGCGGCTCGCGACAAATGGCTCGGCAATTGATTTCATTCGCGATGCGTTTGGCCATCTCAAGGCTATCGCCGCAGATGAAGGCGGACAACTGCTGCTCAAGGCAGGCCGTGTGATCAAGGATGCTGGCGTGTTTGAAGCCACCAATGCGGAAGGCTTCGTCAAAGCCGCCAAGACGCGTCAATGGGAGCGCGAGCCCAAGGTGCGCTTGCTCGCCTGAGCAAACAACCCTACGGGCGCTCTCGAATGATGATCTGGAAATCCGCCATAAGTAAGGGCGAGAGGTAAGCCGCGCCCTCTTACTTTACAGGATTTACCTTGCTCGACTTATTCACTCGCGCCGACATATGCCGTCGCAAAGCTTAGGGAATAGATAACGCTGGGCGCGCATTCGACAAGATCAGTCCACGCCGAGCGCATGAAGCGAAAGCAAGCTGGATTTGTATAGTTTTAGCCCCATGGCTCGCTACGGCGATGTTCTGCAACCGGTACATCTCGTCCGATTTGCTTCACTGCATCGTTTTCCAGGATGCACGCGTTCCGCGTGGCGATAAAATGTGACGCATGGATCGATACAGATCGCTAACAGGCGGTGGCATTTCGCTTTTCCGAGCCTACGGTCACGCATTCGTGTGAATCTTTGATCCACGGCTGACATGTCCAAAACAGTTTCCTGCGACCCTCATAGTCTTGAGATCAGGATTTGCTTCGCAAGAGACGCAATGTGGCCGCTTCCCGTTGGCGAACACCCGTCTGGCTCCTGGCACGGGCGAAACTGTATATGCGGCCATCTTCCCAAGCTGCAAGCACGCGAGGATCGATATAACTGCTGCGACAAACGGCAGGGGTATTTCGCAGGAGCGCGGCCACTCGGGCGACCGCTTCCTTGATGATCCGCTTACGATGACGTTCGCTCAATCCCTGGCTCGATGGCGCATCGGCAAGCTGTCGCAACGCTTCGACCGTGGCGATCCAGGTTCGGAAGTCCTTCGCCGTAAAATCGCCCTTCATGGCATCGTGAAGGTATTGATTGACCATGCCAGAGTCCACGGCCCGGAATTTTCCCTGCGCATCCCGGTATTGAAACAAGCGCTGCCCCGGCAGTCTCTGCATGCGCCGCAAGAACGCAATGATACGGGCATCGCTGAGCATTACATGGCATGTCTGTCCGCCCTTGGCCAGATAGCGCAGCTCCAATCCCTCGGAGAGATCTCGGACGTGGCGCGTGCGCAATGTGGTCAGCCCATAGTGACCATTTTGCTCGACGTACTCCTCGTTACCAACCCGCATCCCAGTTTGATCAAGCAGACGCACCACGAGGGCCACAACCTTTTCACGTGGCCACCCCCCACGGGCGATATCCAAGCGCATTCGACGTCGGAGTGTAGGAAGCGCTCGTCCGAAGGGCACCAGATGGTCGAACTTGCTTGCATCACGCCGGCGTCGCCATAAAGCGTGATAGCGATACTGCTTTCGCCCACGTTCGTCGCGCCCGGTGGCTTGCAAATGCCCGTTTGCCGCAGGGCAAATCCATACGTCTTGATAAGCAGGTGGCACGGCCAAAGCGCGAATGCGGTCCAGCACGGAGGCATCGGCGATACGTCGATTTTTTTCGTCAAAATAGACAAATCCCTGCCCACATCGCCGGCGTCGTATCCCGGGCTGGGTATCGGAGACGTACCGCAACGGCCCTCCACCGCTCCCCGACGCATGTAGACTTTTCTTGGTCAAAGCTCGCTTCGTCCTAGACGTTTAATGGATCGATACGTGACACCACCTTCACCTCGTCGCAAGTGAAGTGCAGCTATCGCCATCAGACGATGCCCCAGGACAACGGGTCGTGAAAAGCATGTTTCCAGACCTCATAGTCCCAAGCCAGTCCACGCAGAATGCGCCAGGTTTTGCAGCGGCGACGCAGCACCTGCCTCTGAAAACCTACGCAGAATTTCTGCGTAACGAGGGCTTAGTGGTGATTGCGCTTCATCCCGATGACGAAACCTGGGACAGCATCATGTATTTCAGTCGCTCGTGCTGCGCCGTAACGAGCGGGCGATCAATGAGACCCGTGCCGGATACGTAGGCGTTGGATCCGTCCAGTACGAAGGCATTCATTTTTCCGTCGTGCAATAGCAGCGGTCCGGAAAGTGGTTAGGGTCAAGCCAACACAAAGGTAAATTTCCGACATGGGCCGTGAAGTTCCATATCCAGGGGCTTTTCGTTTCCAATGACTGTTGTCTCTTAGAACAATGCACCTCGTGGCATAGCCGAGAAACCGCTTCCTGGCGACCAACCTAAATAGCTCTGACTGCGTGGAAAGCGTTAGCGTATGTGGCATATGTGCCCGTGAGCATCGGGCGCAAGCCAGGATTCCGACGTTGGATCTGAAGCGGATCCGACCCAACGAGGCCAAGAGGGACCGTCGCATTGGGAGCGCCTGACATCTGCCATGGGAATGTGGAGAAGAAGGTCACGTTTTTTCGACGTTCCCACCATTGAGCTTGGACAACACTCAACGCGTGCGAGTCACCCTGAGCCGTCCTCTGGTTAACCTGGCCGGATGGATGGCATGACAGAACTTACGGAGAGTTCGGGGATGCGCGCACGAGGGCGTCTGATGACGCCCTTTTTATTGGACCGGGCCATGCGATATGTCGAGGAACTTGAACACCTCTGGTGCGACGGTGCTATCGACCTCGGTAACCCCGGACTTCGGATTCAACAAGCGGAAGATTGATGATGAATACACCCGCGCCACCCTCATATCTCCCTCCCCGAGATCCGCAACAAGCACCCCCTCCCAAGCAACCCGGTGATCCAGCGAGTCCCGGCGGTCGTGAGCCAACACCCAACGATGATGACCCCATCGATCCGGAGTACAAGCCCTAGCTCACCCTTGCGATAAAGGCGATCCATGGGGATAACTGTCATGAATGAAGCGCCGTACTGCCCGTATGTGATCGCAGAGAGCATGACACCAAGGAGCGGGCAGCTGAAAATAGGTGAAGGCGCTTAAAGATGTCGGCAAGCTCACACGAGCGCCATGGCGCATCGTCGCTGAGGACATGAATGACGCCCTCACCGAACACGCTTCCGGTGGTGGCGCCGTCGGGCGCTTTGGTGCTGTGCTCGTGAGCGAAATCTTTGGTGCCGCGCTTATCCGGTAGGTCAGGCCAAAGGCCGAAGTGTCAGTATTTGCACCGGATTCTCCGCGAGTCCTCTCTACGCAGACGGGATAAGGCAGCACTTACAGGAAACAGTAAATATTTGATTTGAAATGGTTTTCAAAAAAAAGTATTCTAATTTCTCTTTTTAAATCAATTACATATCGTGGGCGCTAAAGCGCCACTATTTGCACCTAAATCAAGGTAACACCATCTTGAGCTGGAAAATGCTCGCCTGCGTCGGGCGCTGTCTGATGCGGTGATCGATAACCAGATCCTGCGCGAGGTCAGCAAGGGAAACTTCTAAGCCCGGCGCGCCGCCGCCAAGCCGTGGCCCATGTGCGCGAGCACCACGGCCACTCCGAGCGGCGGATCTGCCGGGCACTGCACATCACTCGTTCGTCGGTGCGTTACGTGCCCCAGCCACGGGACGACGAAGCGGCGCTCACCCAGTCCGTGATACGGCTGGCCAGCCAGTATGGCCGCTATGGCTATCGGCGCATCCATGCGATGGTCATGGCGGAGGGTTGGCAGGTGAGTCGATCGCGCGTGGAGCGTATCTGGAAGCGCGAGGGTTTAAAGGTGCCCAAGAAGCAGCCTCGTCGAGGCCGGCTTTGGCTGGCCGACGGCAGCTGTTTACGCCTTCGTCCTGAATACCCGAACCATGTTTGGAGCTGGGATTTCGTTATGGAGCGCACCCACGATGGTCGGGTTTTAAAGATCCTGGTGCTGATCGATGAATTTACGCGTCGCTGCCTGGCATTGCATGTGGCTCGGCAAATACGAAGCAATGACGTTATTGATCTTTTGGCCGACGTCATGCAGGAGCACGGTGTGCCTGACCACCTGAGGTCGGACAACGGGCCCGAAATGGTGGCAAAAAATCTACGCCGATGGCTGAAAGCCGTCGGATCAAAGACGCTGTATATCGAGCCGGGAAGCCCATGGGAAAACGGTTACTGTGAGTCGTTCAACGGCAAATTCCGCGACGAGCTGCTGAATGGCGAGATCTTTTACACGCTGAGGGAGGCACAGGTCGTCATCGAACAATGGCGACACCACTACAACACGGTTCGGCCGCATAGCGCGTTGAATTATCGGCCACCGGCTCCTGAAGCTGTCCTGCCAGCCATCCAGGATGTACATCTGAAGCTCGCTGCTTAAACTAACCCTACATCTGGACCAGTTAGTGCAGGCCACTCATGAGCACAACACTCTCAACCGCGACCGTTGTGGCAGCGATGGCATTACGGCCGAGAAGACCCGTGATTAGCCCAAGTAAGTAACCACCAGCACCGCAAAGCCAGTAGCTACGGCAGCGTGGCCGTCCGCGACGTCGCAGCTCAGCAAGGAAGATCGCCCTATGCTTTTGTTCTTCCGACCGGAACTCGGCGAGCTGTTCGATGAGGTCGCGGGCCGTGAACTGAGCCATAAGGATTTGGGCGGAATAGATGCTGATTGCGCCATGCTCTCCAGCATGATTGACCTTGATGAAGCGATCACCCAGGCCATTCTCAGAAATTTTCTGCTGCTCGAACCCCATTTTATGTGGGCACCCATGAATTCAAGACTGCTCGTAATCGGGCAATCTTGCTTATACATACGAACTAGATAGGTGGGGTTAAATCCCACCACTTACCAAGAAAAAGAACACCGGAAGCGCGACCAACTGCGAAAGGAAAGCTAACAGTATTGTCCAAGGCCCTAATTTTCGCGCACCGACAATCAGAACGACATCCACCGCTGATAGCAGAGCTGGAAGCAGCACATAGACGACCAGTTGCCCATATTTTGTAGACCCATACTCTTTGTGTGCCATGACGCCAATGTAAAAATCCGCGCCAATGAAAAGCACAAAAATCCAAACAAGCAACCATATGCCGAAAATTAACCGGAGCTTTGTCATGCAGTTCGCCACACTTCATCGTGACTGACCAAACACAAACGGAGCCTGGAACCGCCACCCCACCCTCATCAGAGATCAAAAAACTGGCGCGTCAAAGGAGAGTCCATAAATAGATCTTCGCCAAGTGTATGGGCAACGGCAATTACCTCATCAGTCCACCCTTGCCCTCCTTCCTGTGGAAGAGGAAGTTCCGTAAAGAGAACATTCTCGCCACTTGGCATAACCCGAAAGACTCGAATGCAGCGATTATCGCGATCGACAGTGACTAGGTGATTGTAGATCCCATCCGCCATTAGAAGCCCCTAATCCTCAAAATACGGCTCGCCATCGTCGAAGTAAAAGTCGTATTTCTTCTTGCTTAACCGCCGCAGGTAGTGCTCGACGTCCTGCACCGCCAGTTCTAGAGCTTGGATGGCATCGGCCCCATGAACAGTCATCTCCTTTTCTTGAAGACCCTCGAAGCTGATGACGCAACCTGACGTCCACCCAGAAACATTGAAGTCAACCGACCCCTGTTCAACAAGAAATGGCTCATGTATGCACACAGTGAACAGCCTTCTCGTCGGATCATCCTTGAATGCGTAAGCAAGTCGACGCGTAGCGATAACGCGATGCGAAGATGTACTCACTATTGTCCCTCCATGCACTACCTGTACATGCACCTCGACGACCTAAAGAGGATCGTCAAACGCGATAGACCAGGATTCGCCGTCGTGTACCTCAGAGCCGCAGCCATAACACTTTTCGGGAAATCATTGTTTAAAACTTCTCAGCATTCGCCCAAGGACAAGAATGCGTTCAACCTCGCAAAAATATACGCGCCAAAATCAGCCAACTCACCCTCATCAACTGCCATTTCTCGCACAACTTCTTCGTCATAGGTTTTGTTTGTCACATGCTCTTTTTGCACCCACTGCCGAGACCCGACTACGCCCTCCACGTCATCGAGACGAACCCTTATTCGGCCGTCTTGTCGCTCTATAGATACTAAAACTGCACGGCGTGTATTTTTTTCCGACATAAGTGTGTGCTCAGTGTAGTCGCCACGGCGGAAGAGGTGCGTTGATACCGTCATCTCCATCTCGATCGCTTAGACAGTTTCCGTAACGCAACATTGCCTGTTGCTCGCAGATTTTAAACGCGTTTTTGCTCCGCTTGCCAAGCTGTTCGCATGTCTCCATGTCTCGCTTCAAATTTTGCTCGCAACGGTCTTCGTTTGAGTGGCACTCAGCCGGCGGATGCGGTTCGTCGGCACAAGAATCAGCCGTAGCCGTCGGATAAAGACAACCACCCACAATTGCAGCTGCGGTGCAGAGAGCTGGATTTTCAATACACGCCGTAGCCACTGCCTTGGCGACCTGTCCAGGGCCAGGAATGGCACTTGGACCTCCAGGCAAAACACCGGGTGCAGCCGGACTCATCGGCCCTGTTACCGGAGCCGGCGACCCAAACGGAAACAAACCTAGCGGATCGTTGTAGTCCAACGGATCGCCATCCGCATAGGCATAAAAGCTCTCCTGCCCACCATCGAATCCGAGAGGATCTTCGCTAATGAAACCGCCCATCGTCGGACTGTAATAACGCGCTCGGTAGTAGTAGAGACCGGCCGTGTCAGCTTCTCGCCCCGTGTACTGGTACGGATTCGTGAAGCCGGTCGTCGTATTGCTTGCCGTGACATTGCCGTAGGGGTCGTAGCTATATTGCTGCAGGATCGCTCCCGTCGGATCGGCCAACGCAATCGTGCTGTTTAGCTGATCGGTCAAGAAGTAGGTTCGTCCCGTCACATCATTTCTAGCGAAACGCTCGTCGATGTTGAGACCGACCAAGATCGGGTTGATGGTGCTGCCCTGCGTCTCCTGCACGGCATTTAGGCCACTGTATAGAAACTGTGTCGCGGCACCGCCCTGCACCAGCTTACTGATTCTGCGCCCCACTGCATCGTAGGCAAAGCTCAACTGCGCATTGCCATTCTGACTCACCCGCGTGAGCTGATTACGCGCATTCCACTGGTAGGTGTTGGTGCCATCGTTGGTGAGGTTACCATTGGCGTCATAACTCAACGCCGTCCCATTGAAACTTGTTTCACGATCATTGAGGTCAAACGTCGCGGCCTGCGTCGTCGGCATCGGCAGCGTGTCCGTCGTGAAACTGTTGGTCTTACTGTTGATCAACCCATCGGCGTCATAGCCATACGTCAGATTACCTAGCTGCGTGCCGTTGCTCTGCGTATAGGTCAGCCCCGTCAGCTCACTGGCCACGTCATAACCGTAGTTGACCGTGATGCCATTGGGCAGCGTCAGCGTCGTCCGGCGGTTATCGGCGTCGTAGGCCAACTGCACCGTTTCACTACCCTGGGCGATGCTGGTCAAGCGGTTGGCATTGTCATAGCCATAGGTCGCCTGCGCCTGCGCCGCGGGCGTCATACTGGTGCGCCGTCCCGCCGCATCGTAGGTGTAGCTGATGGTGCCCTGTGGACCGGTGGTGGACGTCACCCGATCGAGCCCGTCATAACCCCAGCCCAGGGTGCCGCTGACGGAGTCGGCCAGACTGGTCAGGCGATTGCCCGCGTCATAGCTGGCCTGGATACCTGAGCCATCGGCATACGAGACCAGGCTTTTGCGATTGAGCGCGTCATAGCTGATATCGGTGACCTGGCCCTTGCGATCCGTATGGCTGAGCACGTGATTCATGCCGTCGTACGTCCACGACTCGCTCTGACTCATCGCGTCGGTGCGCTTGCTCAGGCGATTGCGGGGATCGTAGGTGTACTGGATGGTACCGGTGTTGGGCAGCGTCACGGTCAGCAAATTGCCGTTGCCGTCGTAGGTACTCGTGGTCGTCTGGTTGAGCGCATCCGTGGCCGATACCACCTCATCGTTAGTGTCGTACTGGACCAGAGAGACATTGCCCAGCGGGTCGCGCGTAGCGGTACGGCGACCCAGCGTATCGGTCGCAAAACTCGTGGTGCGGTTTAGAGGGTCCGTGATCGCCTGCAGGTCATAGCCCTGGTAGGCGAACAACGCCGTGTTACCCAACGCATCCTGCACCGATGTAGGCTGGCCGGCGCCGTTGCACTGGATCGCAGTGCCATGACCCAGTGCATCGGTCACCTGAGTCAGGCAGCCGTTGGTGTAGCTGGCGCTGGTGGTGTGGCCCAAGGGGTCGGTCACCGAGGCCAACTGGCTGTACACGCTGGTGTAGGTGAATTGAGTGGTGACGGCGCTCGACGTACCCGACAGACGAGTCACCGTCAGCACATTGCCCAGGGCGTCGTAGGTAAAGGCCGTGGTGCGCCCCAACGCATCGGTCTGACTGTCAATCAATCCCGATGCCTCCCGGTTATACGTCATGGTCTGCGCCAGAGGCGTGCCATAGGCATAGGTGTCGGAGGAGGGATCATGGCTGATCGGATCGAACACCACCTGTTCCTGGTTGCCATTGGGATCGGTAACCGTAGTGGCGGTCACCACGTTGCTGCTGTTGGTGGTGTAGCCGAACTGGTAATAGGTGTTGTCAGCCAGGGTCTGCTTGGTAACGCGGCCGTTGGCATCGTACTGATTGGTCACCCACACATTGCCGCGCCGGTCCTGCATGGTCAGCATGCGGTTGTTGCTGTCGTAGGTGTACTGCTCGGTGGTCTGGTCCGGAAAGGTGACCGTGGCCAGGGTGCCGGTGGTGTTATACGCGTAGCTGATGGTGCGACCGCTGTTGTCGACGGCCGTCTTCACGCGATTGCTGCTGTCGTAGCTGAGGCTGATAGTGCGACCGCTGGGCGAGACGATCTGGTCGACCAGTCCGCCGTTGTAGTTGAACAGGGTCTGGTTGCCGAAGCGATCCTGGATCCACTCGATGTCGTTGGGCACATCGCTCTGGAAACCGTACTCGGTGCCGTCCTTCATGGTCAGTTGCCAGTACTCACCGATCGGCGTACCGGTGAAGAATTGCAGCGTGGCGCCGTAGTATCCGGAATTGGTACCGGTGTGTTCCCACACATCGCCACTTAGCGGCCAATTGGCCGAATTGCCAGTCACCAAGTTGAAGGCAATGCCGTCGCCATTGGGCAGCACCAGTTCCGGGGTGGTGAAGTTGCTGCTGGCGCTATACAGGTGCATGCCGAAACTGGCATTGCCACCAATGCCGAACACATGCGAGTTGCTATCACCCGAGGTGTAGGCGCGATCGAGCGTCAACGGCAGGATGTCGTTGATTGATAGGTCGTTCCACTCGTGGAAGAAGATGCCGGTTTGCATGTCCACCGGCTGGGAGATGATCTTGCCACCACAAGTACAAAGGGTCGGGGGATTCTGACCGCTGGTCGAAACACCAGCCCCCATCGCCCACACGAGGGCCACACCGGGATCGGGTGCAATCTGCGCCGCATCGCGCGTCACATGCCCGCCTCCGTACATCTGCCAACCATCCTTGGCGCTATACACCCAAAAGTTGCTGGCGGTGTTGGGCTTGACGTGGCCGTAGTTGGGATACACCACGCGGATGCCCTTGGCCGCGTCCGGGGTGAGCCCCTGCACCACCGCATCGCCCGGCTGGATGGTGAAGTACATCGGGAAGTTGTCGGGCAACGGGAACGGGGCGTGATCGACCGGGGTCGGTACGATGGCGATGTGATCGAGCACATGGCCGTTGCGATCCTTGAATACGGCACCGGCCGGGATGTGCAGCTCCAGGCCCGGCATGTCCGGATGGCGCAACACCACTTCGCGGTTGGTGGGCGTGGGCAGTGCGATCTCGTCGCGCGGCAGGATGCGCGGCAGGTACATCACGTACGGCATGTGCGTGATGGCTTTGGCCTTGATGTCGGCGCCGACCAGGAAGCGGCCGTAGTGCACGCTGTCGTGACTGGCAGGGCCGCCGTCGACGAAGACTTCGTTGCGGCCGGCCGAAAGGCTCTTCAATACGAATACGCCGTGGGCGTCGGTTTTGACGATCTGATCGCCAATGCTGACAGCCACGTTGGCGACCGGCGTTTCGTCGATCTGGCGGATCTGGCCGATCAGGGCAGTGCTGCCCTTGGGTAGCGCCGCTTCCAACGCATGCGTATCGGGCAAACCCTGATGGCTGGCATACAAACGCCAGTGCGGCCCGGTGGCATCGGGTGCGTTGTTCTGGCCTGGGTAGAAGGCACCATCACGCACGAAGCTGTGCGTGCGGCAGAGGTGATCCTTGCTGCTGTCGCAGGCTGAGGCTTGACCATTACCGGCCATCACATAGAGCGGCGGTTCGCTTGATGTGGTGGTGTCGGCCGTGGCGACATGCGGTGCCGGCAGCGCGCCCTGCCCGGCCATCACCACGCCAGTGGCGGCGGTATGCGCGGTATCGAAGCCGACGGCCGCATACGGCAACACGGTGCCATCGGCCGCATGCAGCCCCTTGAGGAACAGCGTGTAGCGCGAGCCTGGGTACAGGTCATCGGGCAGTTGCACGAAGGCCTGACGGCCTTCATTGGTACCGACCACATGGATGGGCAATGCACCTTCCGGACCCAGCAGGGTCACCGTCTGGGTACTCAGCGTGCGCATATCCATCGGGGTGGTGAAGCGCAGCGTCAGCGGACCTTGGATAGGAGCCGCATGCGTATCCACGCCGGGCAACGCGAGCAATGCCGGCTCAGCCGCGGCAACAACAGCGTTTTGCGACAACACACTGAAACGCGCCTGCGCGGGATCGAAACGCATGGCACTGGAAAGTGCCATGCCATGCACATCGACACCGCCCTCGATACGCACGCTGCCATCGGCTTGCAGCACGGCCAGCGCATCCATGCGCGGCGATTGCACATCGTCCAGCACCGTCGCCTGATGCGAAATAGGTGCCCATGCAATGGACTGCGTCGCCGCAGTGCCGTCACTGGACCAGCCGCCGGCCATCAGCAAGCGGCCGTCGCCAAGCACCGTCATCGTATGGCCAGCACGCGCGGGCAGGCCCAACACGCCGGTAGGTACGAAGCGCGCAGTGGAAGGATTGAACCACTCGCCGGAAGCCAGCACCTGGCCGTGCGCATCGATACCGCCCCACAGCAGCACCTGGCCGCCGGGCATCACGGTGACGGAGGCAAAGCGCCGGGCCTCGGGCAAGGTCAGCTTGCGCTTCGACGCGCCGTCGATCACGTAGGCCACCCCATCGCCGCCATGCACCTCGAACGTGCGCCCGTCCGGCAGCAACACCTGGCTGACTTCGGCCGAAGGCGGCATGAAATAGGTGTGCTGCGCACTGCTGACGCGCTCGGGCGAGGTGGCCGACGGAAGCGCTATCGCGATGCCGCCCAAAGCCACGATGCTGACCAAGCTCGTCAATCCGGCACGCCCAATGCTGGTCCTTTGCATGTTCATCACCCATTCCCCTTCAATGCGTTGCTTGGTTCCACTTACGATCCGCGATCAGCTTTATCTCACCGCTATTGCGGTGAGTAACTCAGTTGCGCCGTGGCTGGCGTGCCATAAGGAGTGCTCACCAGCAGCGTGTACGTACCGGCCGCCGGCAAGTTCGACAACGTAAGCGTGGTCGAACTGCCGGAGTTCATCGTTGCGTAGTAGTTGCCCGTGGTAATGGCACCGGTATCCGGACGATAGACATATACATAAACAGACTGACCGGTCGGCGCCGTCGAGCTCACGCCAGAGAGATTCAACGTCACCGTCTGTCCCAGGTTGCCGTTGAAGTACAAGCGCTCGACCTCGCCCGACGCCAGATTCACGCTGGCCGGCGAATTGGCAGAAAGCGTCGGCCCGATGACATCTTGAGCAACCTGCCCGGTGAATTGCGACAGGGACGTCGTACCGGCATCCACCCTGACCGAATAAGTGCCTGGCGCCAGATTGTAGAAAGACTGCCTGCACCCCCCGCCGGGGTTGGTCGCCGCACACTGCACATCGGAGATGTCGGCACCATTCGGGTTAAAGACGTGGTAAGTGAGGGCATTAAATCCTGCCCCCGGAACATTGATATTGATATTGTGCAGCGTGAGTTCGTCGTTATCGCCTCGATTGGCGTTGAAAGTGAAATACACGTTTTGCGCAACGACATTGGCCGAGAAAGCCTGCGCCGTGCCATCACTCAACAACGATCCTGTTGCGCCTGGCACCAAAGTCAGCTGTCCGCTAGCCGGAGTACCGTAGCTAGTCATAACAGTTACGGCATACGTGCCACTAACGGGCAAATTCTGCAGATTAAGCGTCCCTGATGAGCTGGCACTGAAGTACGTATAGATATTGAACTGGCCGCCCGGCGCGGAATAGGGATAAAGGACGCCGACATCTGGGCGATAGACGTACACCGTAACCGCCTGGCCGCTCGGCGACGTACTACTTATGCCGGACAACATCAATGCCACGGTATCTCCCGCATTGGCATTGAAATACATGCGCTCCACCTGCCCGGCACCCAGATTGAATGAAGCAGGCGTGCTGAATGCAAGTGTCGGACCGATGATATCCGGCTGCAGCTGCGCAGTGGCATGGATCGTGCCGCCATAGATTGGCGTCAATACCACCAGGTAAGTGCCGGCGGCAAGGTTGTATAGCTGCTGCAAGCAACCAGCGCCAGCGTTGCCCGTGCTGCACGAGATATTCGCCATGCTGGCGCCACTCGGATAGTAAATCGCTATTCCAATCTGATTGGTATTGGCGCCTACGATACTGATCTGATTTACCAAAAACTCCAGGTTATCGCCCTGGTTGGCAGTGAAACTGAAATACACGCTCTGGTTGGCAACGTTGGCGGAAAAAGATTGTGGAGTGCCATTGCTTGCTATGGATCCGACTACACCAGGCACGAGCGTAAGTTGCGCGCTGGCGGGCGTTCCGTATTGGGTATAGACCAGCACCGTGTAAGTACCGGTAATCGGCAGATTGTAGAGATTCAGCGTCTGCAGGCCGGTGCTGTTGCTTTGGGTGTAATAGTTGGAATCCGTAATGACCCCCACATCGGGGCGATAGACAGCGACGTATACCGGCTGATTCGTCGGCGAGGTGGTGCTTACCGAGGAAAGGTTGAGCGCAACGGTGTCGCCGCTATTGGCATTGAAGGTCAGCCGCTCCACCTGACCCGAACCCAGATTGATACTTGCCGGCACATTCGGCGTGAGCGCCGGCCCCACCGTGTCGGATTGAAGCTGCACATCGCAACCGATCGCCTCGCTATTTACGGGCGTCAGATAAACCGTATATGTCCCAGGCGCCAGGTTGTAGAGCGCTTTCCTGAAGCTATTCCCCGGCGTTCCTGCACCAAGGAAATAGCCGAAAACGTTGGCGCCGTTCGGGCCATAGATATTGATCTGCAAGAAGCCGCTAGGCAGGTTGAGATTGCTCAACTCGAATTCGAGGTTGTCACCCAGGTTCGCATTGAAGGTGAAGATTATGTTTTGGCCAGAGGCATTGGCGGCGAACGCCTGCGGTGCGCTATTGCTGGTGACCGTTCCCGTAGCGCCCGGCAACAAGGTCAACTGCGCGCTTCCTGGTGTTCCATATGCCGTATAGACCGTTACGGTATAGGTACCGCTTGCCGGCAAGTTCGTAAGGTTTACCAAGGTAGAGCTGCTCGTATTGGTAGACGTATACGCGCTGGAAGACCCGACGGAACCCGTATCGGGGCGGTAAATGCTTATATAAACCGGCTGCCCGCTAGGGGCAGTGGAACTGACCCCGGACAAGTTGAGCGCCACCGTGTCGCCCACATTTGCATTGAAGGTAAGGCGTTCCACCTGGCCCACACCCAGATTGACATTCACCGGCGTATTCATGGTCAATGCCGGGCCGACCACATCCGGCTGAAGTATCGCGGTGAAATTGAGCGTGCCACCCGAATTGGGTGTCACAACCACGGAATACGTACCCGCCGCCAGGTTGTACATCGACTGGCGGCAACTCGAACCGGGATTGGATGCACCACAACCGTAGCTGGCAAACTGGCTACCGTTGGGGTTGTAGATATTCACCTGCAGACCATTGTTGCTGGCACCCGGCACATTGATATTGTTCAACGTCAGCTCGAGGTTGTCCCCCGCATTGGCATTGAAACTCATCGTCACCGTTTGACCGACTGCTGTCCCGCTTTCGTTTTGCGGAACTCCCGTGTTTGGCAGGGTCGGCGTCGTATATGTAGGTGGCGTTCCCGCTGTATCCGACACTTCGGTCAGCTGCAGATTCACCGGCAAGGTGTAATCGGCGGTCACCGCCACACTATATGTGCCGCTTACCGGCAGATTTGACAGTGTTTCCGTTTGCGAACCTGTCGTATGGAAGGACGCATACGTGGCCGTGCTGGCAGTAACGGCGCCGACATCCGGACGATAAATCTGGAATGTTGCGCCATAGCCGCTCGGCGTCGTGGCGGTGCCAGCCACATTCAATACAACGGTATCGCCGGCATTGGCGTTGAAGGTGTACCACTCCACCTGGCCTGCGCCCTGGGCCACGTTTAGCGCGTTGCCGACGGTAAGACTGGGCCCAGTGATATCGGGCTGCACCTGTGCGTTAAAGGTAATGACCCCGCCATCGGACGGCGATGCAACCACCGAGTAGGTACCGGCCGGCAGGTACAAGAAATGCTGGCTGCAGCTTCCGGCCGGACTGAACGCATAACACCAGTAACCCGCGAGCTGCGTACCCGTGGAGTTATACACATTGACATAAAACTGATTGCTGCTGGCACCGGTAACATTGATGTTATTCAGCAACAAATCGAGGTATTCGCCCTGCGTGGCGGTAAATGACAGATAGATGTTTTCGCCCGCCGCATTTGCCGTATAGCTTTGCGCAGCGCCACCCGGGCTCAAGCTGCCGGTTTCGCCACCAACCACGCCGAGCACGGCATTTGCTGCAAAGCCAGCAGTCGGCACTACAGCGACGCTATAGGCGCCCGTCACCGGCAACGAAGGCAGGTTCAATATTTCCGAACCGGAGGTGGTGCCCGACGCATAGACAACCGTACTGGTCGTAATAGCTCCGGCATCCGGGCGGTACACCGCCAGCGCCACGCTCTGGCCGCTTGGTGTCGTCGTTATGCCTGACAAATTCAGGGCGACGGTATCGCCAGCATTGGCATTAAAGGAGTACCAAGCTACCTGACCGGTAGCAAGCGAGACATTCGCCGCGCTTCCGGCAGGGATATTGGGCCCCAGGACATCGGGCTGCAGCATCGCATTAAAGCTGGCTACGCCGGTGCCTCCTGGCACAACAATGGCTGTGTATGTACCCGCCGCCCAATTCCAGATGTGCTGCTCGCAGCTTCCGTTGCACGAATAAGAAGTAATTTCAGCGCCGGTCGAGTTATAGAGCCATACGACGACGCCCTGATTGGAGGTCTGTGCAACACTGATGTTGTTTACCACCAACTCCATGCGCTGATTGGCGCCTACGGTAAATGACAGATAGCTATCCTGATTTGTAACGTTCGCTGCGTAAGCCTGCGATGCTCCGTTCGCCGGCAGCGTACCCGTGGAGCCCGCGGCGACAGCCAATTGCGCTGATATCGGCAACCCATAGGACGGAGACACGATCACCGTATACGCACCACTCGCCGGCAGATTCGGCAAATTGAGCGTCTGCGCCGCATTGGGAGCCATGTTCGCGTAGGGCGTTTGCCCCGTAATGGCGCCGAGGTCCGGCCGGTAAACCAGTACATTTACGCTCTGACCGCCCGGCGTGGTGACTATCCCGGATAGATCGATCGCTACCGTATCGCCGACATTGGCATTGAAGGTGTAGCGCTCCACCTGCCCCGCGCCAAGCGAAATATTCACTGTGCTGCCGAGGGCGATGTTGGGCCCCATGATGTCCGGCTGCAGCGATGCGTTCAGGCTTACCAAGCCGCCATTGCTGGGTGAAATCACTATGGAATAGACGCCGGCATACAGATACCACAGATGCTGGCTGCAACTTCCGCCCGGGAACGATGTTTGGCAGTAGAACGACGCTATCTGTGCACCATCCACGTTGTAGACGGTTACATTGACCTGGTTACTGGAACCGTTCGTCAACGTGAAATGATTCAACAGCAATTCCAGGTTCTGCCCCTGGGTTGCCGTGAACGAGAGATAGATGTTTTGGCCGGTAACGTTGGTGGTGTAGCTCTGCGATGAGCCATCCGTTGTGACCGTGCCCGTGGCGCCAGCCCCGATGCTCAACTGCGCACTGGAGGGAAGTCCGTAATTTGGCGCGACGATGATCGTGTACGTGCCGCTGACGGGAAGATTCGACAGATTTACCGTCTGCGAATTGCTGGTCGAAAACGAGGTGTAGGTCTGTGTGCTGGTGGTGATCGCACCAGAGTCGGGACGATAGATCAGGAAATTGACGCTCTGGCCTCCGGGGGTGGTCGTTATCCCGGATACGTTGAGCGCCACGGTGTCGCCAGCTGTGGCATTGAAGGTATATCGCTCCACCTGGCCAGCCGCCAGGGCCACGCTCGCCGTACCGTTGTAAGCGATGTTCGGGCCAGCGATATCCTGCTCCAGCAGAGCCGTAAAGCTGATCTTGTTGTTCCCGTAGTAGGTTCCCGAATAGGAAGGTGAGGCAATGACCGAATACGTTCCGGCTGGCAGATACCACAGCGATTGGGAACAACTTGCGCCGGGGTTTGACGTATTGCAGTTGAATGACGTTACCTGGGTACCGGCAGCGTTATAGACCGACACCAGGAATTGGCTCTCGCCGGAGCCGGCGATGCTGGCGTTATTAAGGGTGAGCTCGAAATTTTCACCTTGTGTGGCAACGAAGGACAAATAGACGTTTTGGCCACCGACATTTGCAGCGTAGTTTTGCGGCGTCGCACTCAATACTCCACCGACGCCCGGAGCCACCTCCACTTGTACCGTCCCGGTGTAGCTGGCACCCGGCGCCACCACGACCTGGTAAGTGCCGGTGCTTGGCAGATTGCCCAAGTTGATCACGCCGTTGGTGGCCGTAGCTGCACTGGTATAGCTGCTGCCATTGGGCTGGTAGACCGTGTAGGTGATGCTGTGATTGGCGGGATTGGTGGTGGCGCTGTTGATCTGGAAAGCCAGATTTTGCCCTGCGCTTGCCTGGAACAGCACGCGCTTGCTCGCACCCGCCGTGCTAGTCACCAGCGTGACGGGCGTATTCGTGGTCAGGAACCCGTCCGATTCAACGCCCAGGGATAGCTGGGCAGCAGCACCACTCGGCTGGAGAACCACCAGATAGATTTCGCCGGGATCCAACTGAGACAGATGCACCGAAGGCGATGCCGGCGAAAAGCTACCTTGCTGGACTGCGATGTTGCCTGGTCCGTAGATCGTGTAATTGATGCTGCTGGCCGATGTGGAAACGCTGGTGGCCTGCAGGGTGGCCCAGCCGTTGGCAGGAGCCGTGAATGCCACCACGCCATATTGTCCGGAAGCGCCGACATTCAGGCTCACGCCGGTGCCGTTGACCGTCGCAACACCACTACTCGTGACGCTGCTCAAGCTGATGTTGCCGGGCAACACGATAATCGGCGCCGTGCTCGAGGCCAGACCATAAGGGGTCGCCACGGTAACAAAGCCACTGCTGGTATAGGCAGGTACGGAAAATTGCACCTGGGTGTCAGAGAGCGAGGACGGCGCCATGTCGCGGTCTGCCATCTGCACGGTGGTGTAACCTTGCACGGGGTCCAGATGCGTGCCGCTCACAGTCATCAGGCTGCCGACCGCCGCGAGCATCGGACTGACTTGGCTGATGTTCGGCGGAATGCCGGAGTCGTCAATCATGAATGGTGTGGCGCTGGTCACCGTCTGGCCGCCCACCGTTACGCTGACGGGCCCGCTGGTGGCTCCACTCGGCACGCTTGTCACCAACTGATTCGCGCTGGCAGATGTGACCGCTGCTGCCGTGCCGTTGAAACTTACGCTATCGTTCGCCGCCGTACTGCTGAAGCCCTGGCCGTAAAGAGTTACCTGTGCGCCAGGCTCGCCATGGGTAGGCATGAACGCGAAAATGGCCAGTTGTCCGGCCGATATAGGCGCATTTACTTGATTGGCATGGCCGAGCGTGTTGTAGCCGTACTGCAAGCTGGTGTTGTTCGCGCTTACGGCGATCAAGCGGCCATTGGCATCATGGACGTAACTGGTCGACTGCGCCTGGACGCCGGCCGTGAAAACTAGCGCGCATAACATGCCCAGAAGCCAGATGAGCAGGCGTTGCTCAGGTCCTCGCCCATCCCCGAAGCCAAAGTCACGAAGATGGCTCTTGCGATGCGATTCCATACGCACGTCCCTAGTTCCGCCCGATCATGGACGGTTGGCTTGCTGTCACGCGTGATGCCCGAATGGGCGTCCCCTGGCCCGCGCAGCTTGAAGGCGCGGGTATTTCACCGTGTATAACATCACAAATCTACGTGACGATTTTGTGAAAATGGACCGGTAGTCAGGCCGCCAAGCTTGGGCTCTAATGTGGGGCGTCGTCGCAACGACAAACGGCTCGCGCGAGTCCGCTACAGGGGCAGCACCATCTTTTATTGAGGGAACACATGACACGGTCAGGATTGCTTGTATGCATGGGCGCAGCGGCCTTGGCGCTGGCGGGTTGCAATCATTCCGCCCCCGGCGGCAGCGCGGCAGATACGTCGGCCGCAGCAGGACCGGCCAAGCCGGCCGCGACGGCAGATGAAAACACCTGGGGCAATTACCTTTCCGAGCAGGGCAAACTGCACGGCAAGGATGTGGGCATGAAGCCCTATATCTATGTGATTCCCGGCGGTGACAGCGTGGCGGCGAACGATCGGCGCCAGAACGAAAGCGACTCGATCGTGCACAGCATCGGGCCGATCCTGATGCCCGGCGGTATGTTGATCGTCGGCGGTCCGGATGCGAAGCAAACCACGGTGTTTATCACCGGGCTGTCCAAGCAGCTGAAAGCCGATGCCATGAGGGGCATCGTGGTGATGGTGGTAAGCGACGCTTCGGAGCAAGCCGCCGATACGGCCGCATTGAAAGCCAGCGGCGCTACGCTGCGCTTCGTCAACATGTAAAGCGGCACATCTCGGGGGTTTTGCCGTGTCGCCACGGCGCACATCGCATACGGTCGTCTTTTCTCGGCCAAAAAATTCAACGCAACGGGAGCGCAAGACGCAAAATTGTGCAAGCACCAGCTTGTACAACGTCCTCGAACGTCGCGACAAGCAAATTAGCCCTCAGTGTCAGAAGGGCACACTAACCATTCTCCATATTCTGGGACTGCCCGCCTGATCTGCTGCTCGAGCCAGATCAGCTCGTCACGACTACGATGAATGGACCACCAAGTGACGAACTCTGAGATGCGTTGCACCGAGACATCCGCTCCCGGATGTCTCGCATCCTTTTGCACCTTGGCCGGGACTCCCAGTTTCATGGTTCCGATGTCGAAGATGAGCCAGTCCAGGGAAATATCGTTTTTGCAGGCGATGTGAGCGCAAATGGCAAAAGGCGGACTATTCCGCTGGCGCCAATTACTTACCGCACTGATGGATAAGCCTAGAGCCAAGGCTAGTTCGGAATCATTCTTTGCGGCATAAAGCTGACGCATGCGCCGGAGGATGCCGTCAGTATCGATAGGCTTGGTCATACACATATTGTGTACCACATTTCGCGCAAATTCTTGCGCTATCACAAAATGTGAAATAAGGTTCGCGATGTGTCGCGCTGTTCCCCCAGCCCGTCGCAATGAACTCCATGATTTTCAAAGCGAATCATCTATGCGCTCAATCTCCCCTCCATCGCCAAACACCTTCGTAGCTGATGAGAAGGCAAATGGGTGCCCTCCTACCAATGCCCAGGCCCAGCCAGACCTGACGCCCCCACCCTCTCGCTCGACCCCAGGGGGCAGCGGCCTTCGGATCCCTTTGGTGGAACGCCATGCTAACGACATCATCATGCCTCCTAGATCCCCCCAAAGCGCTGATGACGTCGCCCCAACTTCTATATTAGCGACCGCACCTAGCCCCTGCCTCGCCCGACCCACTGGCGACAGTGAGCTCCGCAAGGCCACTTTGTTTTCGACCGACTTTCGGAGGACGCCCAAGAAGCAAAAAGCTCAACTCAGTCGCTTGTCATTGAGCGAAATAAGCGAATCTTCCAACCACATTGACCAGCAACGCGAAGACATAGAAATACCTATGGCAGAAGGCACCTGCCATCAGGAGAACGATTTAGGGCACCTACCTGCGCATGCTCGCAGCCCTTACATCATCGACACCGAACAGCTGCGCCATATCTCAGGCAAGCACACCGCTTCCGCCGTGCGTCGTTGGGCTAGTGCATGCGGCATTCGGGTCCTAGATGGCGATGAGGGGCCGTGGACAACCGTTCATGCGATTAATAGCGCCCTTGGACTTGAGCCAACGACAAACGGTAAAGCATATGCGCGAGACATCATATGACCCGCGGCAGGAAGCGCAAACATAACCCCACTATCCCGACACACATCGATCAAAAAAAGCTGCCAACCGGGTGTTATTGGGATGATCGTGATTTGGTTTGGTACACGCTATTGGGCAACCCAACCACTGCCAAAGTTCGCCGCAAAAAGATCGCAGGACGTGAGGCAATGCTTTCGGACCTGCACCGCGAGATGGAACTACTACGTAGCGTAAACCGCAATACATTGGCTTGGCTCATGGAGCAATATCACGTGAGCCATGTATTCAGGTCGAAAGCAGAGAGCACACAGGAGGCCTATGAGACACAGCACCAGATCGCGATTAACCATCCAACCAAATTGGGGCCACTTGGATGCCTGGATTATTCGCGTCTAGAAACCCACCATTTCCAAAAGATCGTTGACACGATTGCAGATGGCGGCACACCCACCAAGGCAAATAGTCTGATGCGCTATTTGAAGCTGGTTTATTCCTGGGGCGTTCGCCGCGGCCACGCGAAGACGAATCCAGTCAAGGGGGTGCAAGAAGCAACTGAGCGTAAAAAGCGCCGCCTGCCCGATCCGGAGACGATGGCTGCACTTATTCGCCTAGCGTGGAAGGACGCGCAACTCAAGCCTCACACGGAGGGCAGTTGCGCCCCTTATCTATGGGCCATTGCTGATATCGCATATCTCTGCCGCCTTCGTGGCATCGAGGTAGTAACCCTCTGCGAGGACGCTGCCCTGCCAGAAGGCCTTCGCACGAACAGACGCAAGGGATCACGGGACAATATCGTCGCCTGGACCCCTCGCTTGAGGGCTGCTTTTGATTGGCTGATAACTCGCCGGGATGGCGTTTGGAAAGCCAAGCATCGGCCCATCCCGCTGCGGCCAAAAGATCGCCCTCTCGTTATCTCAGAGGATGGCGGTCCACTTAAAAAGAGTTCGCTGGATACCGCATGGCAGCGATTGATACAGCGAGCCATAACAAAGCAGGTCATAACCGAAAATCAGCGTTTCGGCCTACATGACTTAAAGCGCAAGGGCATCACTGATACGGCAGGAACCCGGGCCGATAAACAGCATGCAAGCGGCCATAAATCCGAGTCAATGATGGATACGTACGATCTAAGTGTCCCGGTAGTTCAACCGTCAGTTTTGTCGTGAATTTTACGGTGAATTTTACGGTCAGGGCATAAAAAAAGGGCTTACATAGATGTAAGCCCCTGAAAACAATGGTGGGCCGTGACAGATTCGAACTGTCGACCAATAGATTAAAAGTCTACTGCTCTACCGACTGAGCTAACGGCCCGGAAAAAAGTTAGCTGGTAATTTTATGGCCTGTGCGCCAGCAGCACAAGCAAATCAGGCATAACGGGTGGGATCGGGCAATCCGGCCTTGCGGAAGCCCTCGGCACGCAGCCGGCAGGCATCGCAGTGGCCGCAGGCGCGTCCCTCGGCGTCGGCCTGGTAGCAGCTGACGGTGGCCGCGAAATCCACGCCCAGGCGCTGGCCCTCGCGCGCGATATCGGCCTTGCTCATGGCCATCAGCGGCGCGTGAATGCGAATGCCCGCACCTTCCACGCCGGCCTTGGTGGCCACATTGGCCAGTTGCTCGAACGCCTCGACAAAGGCCGGGCGACAATCCGGATACCCCGAATAGTCCACGGCGTTGACGCCACACCAGATATCCGTGGAGCCGAGCACTTCGGCCCAGCCGAGCGCGATCGACAGCATGATGGTGTTGCGCGCCGGCACATAGGTCACCGGGATGCCCTCGCCGCCGTCTTCCGGCACATCGATATCCGCAGTCAGGGCAGAACCGCCGATGCTGCGCAGATCGACATGCACAGTCTTGTGCTCGACGGCACCGAGCATGTTCGCCACGCGGGCCGCGGCCTCCAGCTCGGAACTGTGGCGCTGGCCGTAGGCCACGCTCAGGGCGTGCACCTGATAGCCCAGCTCGCGGGCGATGGCGATGGTAACGGCCGAGTCCATGCCTCCTGAAACGAGGATGACGGCCTTGCGAAGACTGGATGCTGACATGATGGAATTCCAACGGCTAAAACGGCCGGTCACCGGCCGGAACACGCCGGCGGCGACACAGGCCGGGGCGCATGCAAACAGAATCAGAAACTAACGAAACAACACCGTGCCCGCTTGCGCCCGCCCGCTCGGAGAGCGGCGCTGTGCGGTCTGACTAATGCCCCGGCGCATCGTTCCAAAGCAGCTTGTGCAGCTGCAGCTGGAATCGCACCGGCAGCTTGTCCTCGATGATCCATTCGGCCAGGTCGCGCGGCTGCACCGCGCCATGCACCGGCGAGAACAACACCATGCAGCGACGATCGAGCGCGTGCTCGGCCACCACGCTGCGCGCCCATTCGTAATCGGCACGACTGGCGATCACGATCTTCACTTGGTCGTGCGGCAGCAGATGATCCAGGTTGGACCACAGATTGCGCGCGCTTTCGCCGGAGTCCGGCGCCTTCAGGTCCATCACCTTACGCACGCGCGGATCGACCGTGGAAACATCGATGGCGCCGGAGGTTTCCAGCGAGACGTCGTAGCCGTCGTCGCATAGTTTTTTCAGCAGGATCAGGCAGCGTTTCTGCGACAGCGGCTCGCCGCCGGTTACGCAGACATGCTTGGCCGCATGGCCGGCGACTTCCGCGAGGATGTCGTCGATGTCGCGCCAGTTGCCGCCGTAGAACGAATACTCGGTATCGCACCACACGCAACGCAGCGGACAACCGGTAAGCCGCACGAATACCGTGCGCCAGCCGATCGCATCGGCTTCGCCCTGGATCGAATGGAAGATCTCGGTAATGCGCAAACGCTCGGCTGTCGATGAAGCCGACGTGGCGTCATCCACGTTTGCCGGAGTACTCGTATGCATGGCCTTCGCCTCAGTGAGACGACTGCTGCGACAGCCTGCGCAGCCGTTCCTGGGCCAGCTTGGCCGCGTTGGAATTGGGATACTTGGTCGCGACCGACTTCAGCGTGGACATGCCGGCATCGGTCTGCTTCATTTCCAGCTGGCTGTAGCCGAGCTTGAGCGTGGCGTCCGGCGCCTTGTCGCTCTGCGGATACTGGCTAAGCAGGTGCTTGAAGGCTTCCACGGCGACCTGGTAGTTGGTCGTGGCGTAGTAGGACTCGCCCAGCCAGTAGAAAGCATTCGGGGTCAGCGCGTCGTTCGGGTATTTCTCGATGAACTCGCGGAAGCCGCGCGACGAGGATACGTAATCGCCGCCCTTCAGCGATTTGAACGCAGCGTTGTAGGCATTGAGTGCCGCCGTCTTCTGCGCGGCCGATTCGGCCGGGGCCGCAGGCGGTGCCGGCGAGGTGGCCGCATTGGCTGGCGCGGCCGTGCTCGCCGCGGCGGGCGCAGCCGGCGCTGGCGCGCTGCTGCCGGCGGCCGGAGCCGGATTGGCGCTGGCGCCTTTTTCCAGCCGGCCGAGGCGGCTGTCCGCGTCGGTGTATTGGGCCTTGCTCTGTTCCTGCAGCTGCTGCAGCTGATGCTGCAGTTCTTCGATCTGGCCCTGCATGTCCCGCATCTGCGACTGCATCTGCTGGACCTGGTTGACCTGGTTGCCCCGGGTCTGGTCCAGGTTCTGCTGTTGCTGCTCGAGCCGGGCAACCCGGTCGGCCAGGCTCATCGGAGAATCCTGGGCCTGTACAGGCGCCATAAACAGCATGGCGGACGCCAAGGCGCCCGCCATGCTGAGACTGGCCGTAAAGCTTTTAGCCAGCCGAAACACCATTACTCAGCCGTGTAGACGATCTCGACACGACGATTCTTGCTCCAGCAATCCTCGTTGTGCTCGCGGCAGACCGGCTTTTCTTTGCCGTAGCTGATCACGCTGATCTGGCTGGCCGAACCACCGTTGGCCTGCAGGGCGCTGGACACGGCGTTGCCGCGGCGCTCGCCGAGGCCGAGGTTGTACTCACGCGTACCGCGCTCGTCGGTGTTGCCTTCCAGGCGCATCTGCGCGGTCGGACGGTCCTGCAGGTACTTGGCATGGCACTGCATGATCTGCTGGAACTCCGGCTTCACTTCGTCCTTGTCGAAGTCGAAGTAGACCACGCGCTGACGCAGGCAAGCGTCGGTGTTGAGGTCAGCCGGGGTGTACTTGCCGGTGCCCTGCGGCGCAGCGGTTTCGGTGGCCGGCGCTTCGTTGGTGGGCTGGGGCTTCACTTCCTGCTTCTTGGAGCAAGCCGCCGCGCCAACGCAGAGCAGGGCGACCAGGGCGATACGAACGGTCTTATTCATGGTGACGTTCCTTCAAACGGGTTTGATTTCCGACAGTCAATGACGATTGCGGTTACGGGACAGTCATCGCCGGTGAACCGGCTGTTTTATTTATTTTTCTTACACCTTCAACTTACAGCCACGCATTGTACTGCGTAAGGCCGCTGTGGAGCGAGGCATTGCCGCACTCCTCCTTGGCCGGAACACGCAAGCGCCCCGGGCCCCTCCTAGGAAACCCGGCCGCAGTCCAACGACTGCGACCGGGCCCGATTCAGTTCTTGCGATAAGGTCCCCAAGCCGGCTGGCGGACGTCGCCATCAGCCAGCATCAGCCGCTGCCTGACCATGCCATCGTCCGAAACGGCGTACAGCACGTCCCGGGCTCCATCGGTAGCGGCATAGATCAGCATGCTGGCGTTTGGTGCAAAGCTTGGCGATTCGTCGATCGGACCGGGCGAGATGTAACGCACCTGCCCGCCGAGGCTTTGGTCCACGATGGCAATACGATACACGTTCCCGTTGGCCTGCACCATCGCCATCTGCTTGCCGTCATAGCTGACGGCCGCATCCAGGTTCTGCTGCCCCTGGAAGGTCACCCGCGTCGGCGTGCCGCCGCCGGCGGACACCTGGTAGATCTGCGGACGCCCCGAACGGTCGGAGGTGAAATAGATGCTCTGGCCATCCGGCGCCCATACCGGCTCGGTATTGATCGCCAGGCTGCGGGTCAGGCGCGTCTCCTGGCGCGAGCCCATGTCCATCACATAGATCTCGGGATTGCCGGTATAGGACAGCGACAGGGCCAGCTTGCTGCCGTCCGGCGACCAGGCCGGCGCGCTGTTGATGCCCTTGCCGCGCCCGGAAATCAGCTGGCGCGCACCGGTGGAGATGTTCTGGATATAGATGGCCGAGTTGCCGCTCTCGAAGGAGACGTAAGCAATACGGCTGCCATCCGGGGACCACTTCGGCGACAGCAGGGCTTCGTGCGAACGGGCCACCACCTGCGGGTTGTAGCCGTCCGAGTCAGCCACGATCAGCGAGTAGGACTGGTTGGCGCCGGTACCCACCGAGGTGATGTAGGCGATGCGGGTCCAGAACGCACCGGGGATGCCGGTGACCTGCTTGAAGATGGCATCGGCGATCTGGTGCGACACGCTGCGCAGGTCGCTCACCGAGGCCGGCGGCATGGCCTGGTCCAGCAGCCGCTGCTGGCGGTTGACGTCCCACAGCTCATATTCGACCGATACCATGCCGTTGCCGGCATCCTTGATGCGGCCGATCACGACGTAGTCCTGCTTGAGCAGGCGCCAGGTGGCGAACTTGATGTCCGAGCCCTGGCTGGGCTGCTCGACGATCTCGCTCACCGCCAGCGAGCGGAATTTGCCGCAGCGGTTGAGGTCGTTGCGGATCACATCGGCGACGTCGGTCGGCAGCGGCGAACCGCCCTGCTGCGCGAAGGGCACCACGGCGACCGGCGTAGCGGTTTTCACGCCGCCGACGATCTGCACGTTCAAGGTCTGTGCCGTGGCGGGACCGACGATCAGGCCGGCAGCCAGCAGCATGATGAGGGTAAGTAACGATCGAAATGATCTGCGCATGGGCTTGCTCACTGCGGTGTGAAAGTAAAGTCGATTTCGCGCTGGAACACGCTTTCAAAGCCCTGATAGGGCAGCGGTTGCGCGCGGAGCACGGCATCCTCGATGGACTTCTTGCCGGCCGCATCATACGGGCAACTGGGCGAGGCCTTGGCGCTAAGCACCTGACCGCCCGGAATCTGCACGATGTGCACCACGCAGGGCTGGTTCGGCATGTTATCCGGCCTTAGCCAATTCTGCGTGACGGAATTCCGGATCGACGCCAGATATTGCGACAGCAGCGTGCTATTGGAATTGGTGCCGGACTGGCGCTGCGCCGCGTTCGGCAGGTCGGGCTGGCCGTTGTCCTGCGCATTCTTCATGTCCGCCAGCTGCTGCTTGGCCTGCTTTGCCTTGCTGTCGGCCTTCTGCGTCTGCTGCGAGGCCTGGTCGAGCTGTTTGAACAGCTCATCCACCTTCTGCTGCTCGGCTTTCTTCTTGGCTGCCTGGGCATCCAGTTCGGCCTGACGCTGGCGTTCCTTTTCTTCCTGCTCTTTCTTGGCGTCCTCGGCCTTCTGCAACGCGTCCTGCACCACGCGCTCCTGATCCACCGTATCCGGATGCTCCGGCGGGGGCGGCAACTGGCTGGGCTTGGGCGGCGGGGTCACTTGCGGCGGCGTCGGGGGCGGCACGGCCGGAGGCGGCGGCACGGTATTCGGAATCGGCTTGACCTTCACCGCTTTCGGCGGCGGCGCGCCGGTATTGCCGATCAAGGTGGCCTCGATCGGCGGACCGGACAGCTGCAGCGGCGGCGGCGTGCAGGTGATGGGATTGGGCAATCCCACCATGCTGAGGAATTTCTCGTAGGTCGTGCAAGGCAGCAACGCCAGGAACAGGAAGGCGACGATACCCAGGTGCAAGACGGCCGAGAGAACTACCGCAAGCGGCGTTCCTTTGGCGTTACGGTCGTCCATTCGGATTGCCCGACTCCGGCGCACTCATCAAGCCGACCTTGGCGACGCCGGCCTGCTGCAGCAAGGCCAGTACCTGGTAGACGCCGTCGTACTTGCCGTCGCGATCGCCGGCCACCAGCACGCTGACATCCGGGTTCTGCTGCACGAACGCGCCGACCTTGACCTTCAAGGCATTGGCATCGATCGGCTCTTTCTTGCTGGTACCCAGGGTGAGATACATCTGGCCCTGGCTGTCCACCGAGACGATGACCGGCTCTTTCTTGTCCTGCAGCGACTTGGCATTGGCCTGCGGCAGGTTCACGTCAACGTTCGCGTTGAGCATGGGCGCAGTGACCATGAAGATGATCAGCAGCACCAGCATCACGTCGATATAAGGCACGACGTTGATTTCGGATTTCAGTTTTAGGCGCTTGTGGCGCGCAGAGTTACGCATGACCGAGCCCTCGATCAGTTCGTATCGTCGATCTGGATCTGACGCTGCAGCACCGAGGAGAATTCTTCCTGGAATACCTCGTAGCGCGAGGCCACGCGCTCCACCTTGTTGGCGTAGCGGTTATAGGCCCACACCGCCGGGATCGCTGCGAACAGGCCCATGGCGGTAGCAATCAGTGCTTCGGAAATATGCGGCGCGACCACGGCGATGGTCACGTCCTTCATTTCGCCCAGGCCCTGGAACGCGCCCATGATGCCCCACACCGTGCCGAACAGACCCACATACGGGCTGATCGAGCCGACGTTGGCGAGGAATTCCAGGTTGCGTTCCAGCGCGCCGATTTCCTTGGTGCCGGCCACGCGCATGGCCCGCTCGGAGCCTTCGATCACCGTGCGCATGTCGGTGACGCGGCGCTGGCGCTGGCGCACGAATTCGCGGAAGCCCGATTCGAAGATGTTCTCCATGCCGCCGTTGTCGCCGCCGTTGTTGCTCACTTCGCGGAACAGCTGGGCAAGGTCCGCACCGGACCAGAAGCGCTCTTCGAAGCTCTCGGCGTCTTCCATCGCCGCCTTCAGCTGTGAGTATTTGCGGATGATGATCACCCAGGACATGAAGGAGCCCAGCATCAACACCAGCATCACGAATTTCACGGGCCAGCTGGCATCCGCAACAATCTCGAAAACGTTCAGTCCACCGTTCATGGCTTGGGGTTACTCCACCACATGGGTATGTCTAAGTTCGGGTTTGGCCCGGAGGGGGATCAGGCCTGGGCGATCCGTCCGGCGATATCGACCGGAATCGGGGCGGGCCGCATCCGTTTCAGATCCACGCATGCTGCTCGCACTTGCGCCTGGATCAACGCGGTTCCATCCGCCCGGGTAATACTCTGCGCGAAAAGGATACTTGCTGAACGGCGTTCTTTGACGGAAACGGTCACAACCAGTTCATCGTCCAGCAGGGCGGGCCGGAGAAAATCGATCTCCATCCGGTGCACCATGAAGCCAAGGCCGGTGGTTTCTTTGAGGACCAGCTGATCCACGCCCAGACTGCGCAGCCATTCGCTGCGGGCGCGTTCCAGGAAGCGCAGGTAGCTGGCGTGGTAGACCACCCCGCCGGCATCGGTATCTTCCCAGTAGACGCGAACCGGCCAGTGGAACAGTGCTTCGTCAGACATCCTGGCCGCCCGTGCCGAACAGATCCGCCGGCTGCGGCTGGCGCGGCGGCGGCGTAAGTCCCAGGTGCCGCCAGCCCTTTGCGCTGGCCATGCGTCCACGCGCGGTGCGGATCAGAAACCCTTGCTGGATCAGATAAGGCTCGACCACGTCTTCCAGCGTGCCGCGATCTTCGCTGAGGGCGGCTGCCAACGATTCGACGCCGACCGGTCCGCCATCGAAGCTTTCGATGATTACGGCAAGCAAGCGGCGATCCAGTTCGTCGAAGCCTTCGGCATCGACCTTGAGCATGTCCATCGCCGCCTGTGCCACCTCGCAGGTGATGCGTCCGCCCGCGCGCACTTCGGCATAGTCGCGCACGCGGCGCAGCAGGCGGTTGGCGATACGCGGGGTGCCGCGCGAGCGGCGCGCGATTTCCTGCGCCCCTTCCACTTCGCAGGCGATGCCCAGGATGCGCGCCGAGCGGCGCACGATCGCGGCGAGCTCTTCGGGCGAATAGAACTCCAGGCGCTGCACGATGCCGAAGCGATCGCGCAGCGGCGCGGTAAGCAGGCCGGCGCGGGTGGTCGCACCGATCAGGGTGAACGGCGGCAGGTCGAGCTTGATCGAACGCGCAGCCGGACCTTCGCCGATCATGATGTCGATCTGGAAATCTTCCATCGCCGGATACAGCACTTCTTCCACGACCGGCGACAGGCGATGGATCTCGTCGACGAACAATACGTCGTGCGCTTCGAGATTGGTCAGCAGTGCCGCCAGGTCGCCCGCGCGCTCCAGCACCGGGCCGGAGGTGGAGCGCACATTCACGCCCAGTTCGTTGGCGATCACATGGCTGAGCGTGGTCTTGCCCAGGCCGGGCGGCCCGAAGATCAATACGTGATCCAGCGCGCCGCCGCGCTTCTTGGCCGCCTCGATGTAGATCGACAGCTGCTCGCGCACCGCCTGCTGGCCCAGGTATTCGGCCAGCCGCTTGGGACGGATCGACGCTTCCAGGGCGTCGTCGTCCATCTGGGCGCTGGCGGTAATGATGCGGTGATCGGACATGCGGCGATTATGCGGGCAAGCGGCAATGCAGTACATGGCGATGCGCCTGAATTGGCAGCACCGCCGGAAACGCCAGGGCAAGGCGCACGCGCCCTGCCCTGCCTCATCAGATCTCCACTTGCGTGCCCAGCTCGATCAGCCGGTTGCCGGGAATCTGGAAGAACGCCGTTGCCGGCAGCGCATTGCGCGACATGAAGGCGAACAGGCGGTCGCGCCACAGCGCCATGCCGGGGCGGCGCTCATCCGCCACCACGTTTTCGCGCGAGAGGAAGAAGGTGGTGTCCATCAGGTCGAACGGCAGCCCGCTCTTGGCGCACTTGGACAGCGCCAGCGGAATGTTCGGATCCTCGGCAAAGCCGAAGCGCAGCTCCAGGCCGTAGAAGTCGCCGTCCATCGGCAGCAAGTGAATGCGTTCCTCCGCATCGGCCACCGGCGTTTCGAGGATTTCCACCGTCAGCATCACGTTGCGCTCGTGCAGCACCTTGTTGTGCTTGAGGTTGTGCAGCAGCGCATGCGGCACGGAGTTCTGGTTGGCGGTAAGGAATACGGCCGTGCCGGGCACGCGCAGCGGCGGATGTTCGGTGATGTTCTCGATAAAGGGCAGCAGCGCCAGGCCGCCCTGCTTGATCTCGCGCACCACCAGCTCGCGGCCGCGGCGCCAGGTGGTCATCACGATGAACACGCCCAGGCCCAGCACCAGCGGGAACCAGCCGCCGGCTTCGATCTTCAGCAGGTTGGCGGAGAAGAACGACACGTCGATGATCAGCAGGCAGGCGCCCACCACGATCACCAGCGGCAGACGCCAGCCCCATTGGTTGCGTGCCACGAACAGCGCCAGGATGGTGGTGATGCTCATCGTGCCGGTCACCGCGATGCCGTAGGCCGCGCTCAGCGCATCGGAACTGCCGAAGCCCACCACGGCCACCAGCACCATCACCAGCAGGAAGGTGTTCACCCACGGCACGAAGATCTGCCCGGACATTTCGCGCGAGGTATGCACCACCGGCATGCGCAGCGAATAGCCCAGCGACATCGCTTCGCGCGTCATCGAGAACGCGCCGGAAATCACCGCCTGCGACGCAATCACCGTGGCCAGCGTGGCCAGGCCGATCATCGGATACAGGAACTGCGACGGCACCGACTTGAAGAACGGATTGTCGATGGCGCTCGGATCACGCAACAGCAAGGCGCCCTGGCCGAAATAGTTGAGCACCAGCGCCGGCAGAATAAAGCTGAACCAGGCCAGCTGGATCGGCCGCTTGCCGAAATGGCCCATGTCCGCGTACAGCGCTTCGGCGCCGGTCAGCGCCAGCACCACCCCGCCCAGCGCCATGAAGGCGCTCCAGCCGTGATGCACGAAAAATTCCCAGCCGTAGTGCGGCGACAGCGCGCGCAGCACATGTGGATTCTGCACGATGTTCACCAGGCCGATCAGCGCGATCACAATGAACCACAGCACCATCACCGGCCCGAACAGCTTGCCGACGCGATCGGTACCGTGCCGCTGCAGCTTGAACAGGAAGAACAGGATCACGGCACTGATCGGCATCACCCAGTGACCCAGCCCCGGCGCGGCGACCTTCACGCCTTCCACCGCCGACAACACCGAGATGGCCGGCGTGATCACGCCGTCGCCGTAGAACAGCGCCGCGCCGAAAATACCGACGATGGCCAGCAGCCAGCGCAGCCGCGCGCTGCCGCGCACGCCGCGCAGGGCCAGCGCCATCAGCGCCATGATGCCGCCCTCGCCCTTGTTGTCGGCGCGCATGATGAACACCACGTACTTCAGCGACACTACGATGATCTGCGCCCAGAAAATCAGCGACAGCACACCGTAGATGGTGTCCGCCTGAGGCATCCTGCCCTCGTAGTTGAGCGTGGTTTGCAAGGTATAGAGCGGACTGGTACCGATGTCGCCGTAAACGACACCGATAGCGCCGAGTGCCAGCGCGGCCATGCGCTTTCTGAGCTCACCCTCGCTCAAGCCCTGATGAATATCGTGACCCACGCATTAACTCCCGAGTGCGGCGCGCAGCGCCTTGCGGATAATGGATTCGGCGCTGTCGCCGTCGGCGGCGACCTTCTGCACCAGCCGGGTAACTTCGGCCGGCTTGTAGCCGAGCTGCTGCAGGGCGACGGTGGCTTCGCCGGCCGGATCGAGCGGCATATTCGACGCCGCGGAAAAACCCGGCACGCTGGCGCCCAGGCCATCCACGCGGTCGCGCAGCTCCACCACCATGCGCTCGGCGGTCTTCTTGCCGATGCCGGGGATCTTGGTCAGCGCAACTACGTCGCCGGCCTGCACCAGGCGCGCGAAGTCTTGGGTGGACACGCCCGACAGCACGGCCAGCGAAATCTTCGCGCCGATGCCGCTTACCTTCTGCAGATTGCGGAACAGCGTGCGCTCGGCCTCATGCAGAAAACCGTATAGCGCAACGCTGTCTTCCTTCACCGCGTAGTGCGTCAGCAGGGTGACTTCCTTGCCGGTGGCCGGCAGGTCGTAGATGGTGGACATCGGCGCTTCCAGCTCGTAGCCCACACCGCCTACTTCCACCAGCAGCCACGGCGGCTGCTTGGAAACCAGAATGCCTCGTAGTCGGCCGATCATCGGCGACGTCTCCATGCGGTGCGCGGAATGCCCACGCGTTCAAGACTGGAGCGCGTGTGTGCATGCGCCACGGCAATCGCCAGCGCGTCGGCCGCGTCGGCCTGGATCGGACCCTTCAAGCCGAGCAGCACGCCGATCATGTGCTGCACCTGGGTCTTGTCGCTGCGGCCGCTGCCGACCACCGCCTGCTTCACTTCGGTCGCTGCGTATTCGTGCACGGCAATCCCCCGATTGACCACGGCGCAGATGGCGGCGCCGCGTGCCTGCCCGAGTTTAAGCGCGGAATCGGCATTGCGCGCCATGAACACGCGCTCGATGCCGCACTCGACGGGGCGATGGGCGGCGATGATCTCACTGATGCCATCAAAAATGTGTTTGAGGCGCAGCGGAAAATTCTCTTCGCCGGCCACCACCAGTGCCGCGTGGAATACGTGCGACAGCTTGCCAGCGGCATCGACATCCACAATGCCGATACCCGTGCGCTGGCTGCCCGGATCAATGCCGATGATGCGGATCATTGCGCGCGGGCAGTCACAACCGTTGTCACAATCGCGGTCACGTCAGGCAGCGTCGGCCGGCAGCAAGGCGTTGTGATACACCTCGCTCACATCGTCCAGCGCGTCGAGCTTGTCGAGCAGATCGGTAAGCGTTTCCAGCGCCTCGCCGGTAACGGCGGTGCGCGTGTTCGGACGCATCACCACGCCGGCATGCTGCGCGTCGAGCTTGGCCTCGATCAGCGCCTGCTGCACCGCTTCGAAATGCTCCGGCGCGCACACCACCGTGCTTTCGCCGTTTTCGTTGATCACGTCATCGGCGCCCGCTTCGAGCGCTGCTTCCAGCACCTTTTCTTCCGCGGCCGCATCGCCGCCGGTGCCGAACACCAGCTCGCCGCAACGGGTGAACTGGAAGGCCACCGAGCCGCTGGTGCCGAGGTTGCCGCCGTGCTTGGTCAGCGCATGGCGCACATCGGCCACGGTACGGGTGGGATTGTCGGTGAAGCATTCGATGATCAGGGCGATGCCGGCCGGCCCGTAGCCTTCATAGCGCAGCTCTTCCATCTTGGCGCCACCGTCGGCGCCGGAGCCGCGCTTGATCGCGCGCTCGATGGTGTCCTTGGACATGTTGGCCGTCAGCGCCTTGTCCACCGCCGCGCGCAGGCGCGGGTTGTGGCCCGGATCAGGCACTCCAGCGCGCGTGGCGACAGTGATTTCGCGGATCAGCTTGGTAAACACCTTGGCGCGCTTGGCGTCTTCGGCGTTCTTGCGACCTTCGATGGACGGGCCTCTACCCATGGCGATTCCTGGCTGGATCTAATGACAAGCGGGCGATTTTACTGCATTGCGGTAAAAGAGCGGGAAAGATCCGATTGCCGCCCCGGCAAAGCCCCGGATGGCAGGAGGCATGGCGCCTCAGGGCTGGCGCTGGAACCGCCCGTTGCGCAGGAAGCTGGTCGCCAGCTGCGCCACCTCGGCCGAAATCAGCAGGCCGGTATGGCTGGTTTCGACCACGCAGTGGTCGGCCAGGCCCGGCAGTTGGGTTTCCTCCACCGCCACGGTGCCGTCGTGCTCCCCGGCGATATGGCCCAGCATGGCGCCCAGGCCGATCGGCATGCGGCCGGCAATCATGCCCACCTGGCGCGGGCCATCCCAGGCCTCCAGGCCCTGCTCCAGCAACGTCCGGTTATGGCCCAGCAGCACCTCGCTGCCGCGGCCCCACTTGGCGAAGGCCCGTGCCGCGGCGCTGCCCTTCAGCGGCGAACCCAGGCAGACCACCCGACCCGGCGGCAGTTCGACCGGTTCGAGGCAGGCGCGCAGGGCCAGCAGGCCACCCAGGCTGTGGCCGACCAAGTGCACCGTTTCCGGCGCGCAGTCGGCCATGCCGGCGCACAGCCGCGACAGGATGCGCTCCTGCGCGGTGGCCACGCTCATGTAATCGAAGCGATGGACGCGAAAACCCTCTTCCATCAGGCGCCGATGCAGCACGCCCAGCGCGAAACCGCGCATCCACAGGCCGTGCAGCAGGATGATGTGTTCGGTCATCGATGGACTTCCAATCTCGCCGCCATCCGATTGCCCCCTCTCCCCGCTGAGGAGAGGAGGCAACGGTACTCAGCGCTTCGTCTCGTCGACTGTAGCGACCGCCACATGCAGCTCCTTGAGCTGCGCATCGCTCACCAGCGACGGGGCGTCGGTCATCAGATCCTGCGCACTGGTGGTCTTGGGGAACGCGATCACGTCGCGGATCGATTCAGTACCGGCCATCAGCGCGGCAATGCGGTCGATGCCGAAGGCCAGGCCGCCGTGCGGCGGCGCGCCGAACTTCAGCGCCTTGAGCAGGAAGCCGAATTTCATTTCCGCTTCGTCCGCACCGATACCCAGCAGTTCGAACACCGCGCTCTGCATGTCCGGGCGATGGATACGGATCGAACCGCCGCCGATCTCGTTGCCGTTGAGCACCATGTCATAGCCGCGGCTCACAGCGTGGGCGGCATTGGCGCGCAGATCGGCAATATCGTCGACCTTGGGCGCGGTGAATGGGTGATGCAGCGCCACGAAGCGCTGCTCTTCCTCGTCGTATTCGAACATCGGGAAGTCGGTCACCCACAGCGGCTTCCAGCTGTTTTCCACCAGGCCGCGATCCTTGCCGACCTTCAGGCGCAGCGCGCCCATGAAATCGGTAACCGTCTTCCACTTGCCCGCGCCGACGAACACCATGTCGCCCGACTGCGCACCGGTGGCCTTGAGCACCGTCTCCAGCGCCGTATCGTCGAGGAACTTGGCCACCGGCGAATTGATGCCGTCGCGGCCCTTGGCCAGATCTTCCACCTTGATCCAGGCCAGGCCCTTGGCGCCGTACTTGGCCACGTATTCGGTGAGCTGATCGATTTCCTTGCGGCTCAGCGCCGCACCGCCCGGTACGCGCAGCGCGGCCACACGGCCGGCCGGATCGTTGGCCGGCTCGGCAAACACCTTGAATTCGACCTGCTTGAGCGCATCGGCCACATCGGCCAGCTCCAGCGCAATGCGCAGGTCCGGCTTGTCCGAGCCGAAGCGGCGCATCGCTTCTTCCCAGGTCATGCGCGGGAACGTGGCAGCGAGTTCCACGTCCACGACTTCCTTGAACACGTGGCGGATCAGCCCTTCGACGAAATCCTGCACGTCCTGCTCTTCGACGAAGGCGAATTCGAGATCGAGCTGGGTGAATTCCGGCTGGCGATCGGCGCGCAGGTCTTCGTCGCGGAAGCAGCGGGCGATCTGATAGTAGCGGTCGAAACCGGCCATCATCAGAATCTGCTTGAACAGCTGTGGCGACTGCGGCAGCGCGTAGAACTGGCCCGGATGCACGCGGCTGGGCACCAGGTAATCGCGCGCGCCTTCCGGCGTGGCCTTGGTGAGGATCGGCGTTTCGATGTCCTGGAAACCGCGCGCATCCAGATAGCGGCGCAGCGCCTGCACCAGCTTGATGCGGGTGCGCAGCATGTTCTGCATGTCGGGACGACGGAGGTCGAGGTAGCGGTAAGTCATCCGCATGTCCTCGTTGGGATTCTCGTGCAGCGCGAACGGCAGATCCTTCGCGGCATTGAGAATTTCCACCCGCTCGGCCAGCAGCTCCACGGTGCCCGTCTTGAGCTTGTCGTTGGCGGAGAGGCGCTGGCGGATGCTGCCGGTAACGCGTACGCAGTACTCGTAGCCCAGTTCGCCGGCCACGGCGAAGGCGGCGGCGTTCTCGCGCTCGATTACCACCTGGGCCAGGCCCTCGTGGTCGCGCAGGTCGACGAAGGCGACGTGGCTCTGCAGGCGTAGCGTGTTCACCCAGCCGCACAGGGTGACGGTCTGGCCGATCAGCGACTCATTGATAAGGCCGCAGTAGTGCGTGCGCATACGAAAGGAAACTCCGGGCCGCCCAGGCGGCGAATCGACGTGGAAAAGACCCGGAATCTTAACACTGCGGCACTACCCCGTCGTCCCGGCGAAAGCCTGGACCCAGTGACCTGGAGATGCTCGACCAGCGCGAAAGACGCTGGACCCCGGCCTGCGCCGGGGTGACCGGATCAGTCGGACGAGCCGCTCGATGTGCTGGGCGCCGGGGCAGGCGCCGGCGCGGGTGCGCTTTCGGCAGGCTTGCTGGTGGCACCGTCGCCGGCCAGGTTGCGCTTCTTGTCGCCGTCTTTCTTGAAGTCGGTTTCGTACCAGCCGCCGCCGGCCAGCCGGAACTGCGGCGCGCTCAGCTGGCGCTGCACCTGCGGCGCTCCACAGCTGGGGCAGGTCGACGGATCGGGATCGGACAGCTTCTGCAGCCGATCGAAGCGATGGCCGCAGGCGTTGCACTGAAATTCGTAAATAGGCATGGACACACTCCGCAATGCCGCCGGCCGCAGCCGTGGCAGCGGGTCATTATCGGGCCAGCAGGAGGGATTTCAACTGCACGACGCCCTCAACGCACCGTCAAGGCCACCAGCACGGCCACCTCGATCAACTCCGTCAGCGCACCCGCGGTATCGCCGGTGATGCCGCCAAGCCGCTTCACGCAGGCGCCGCGCCATAGCATGAACACCACCGCAGTCACGCCCAGGGCGACCACGCCGTGCCAGCGCCCAAGCAGACAAAAGCCGGCGCTGATGGCGATCGCCACCGCACACGCATTGCGCGGCGCGCTCGACAGCGCCGCGCCCAGGCCGCCGCCGCGCACATACGGGGTGGTTAGAAACAAGGCGGTCAGACTGGCCCGAGCCAGCAGCGGCGCCAGGATCAGCTCCGACCACGGCGCCGGATGCAGGCTGGCGATGGCACCGAATTTCAGCAGCAGCGCCAGCACGATCGCCAACACGCCGGCCGGCCCGCAGCGCGGGTCCTTCATGATCGCCAGGGTTTTTTCGCGGTCGCCCAGGCCGCCGATCCAGGCGTCGGCGCTGTCGGCCAGCCCGTCCAGATGCAAGGCGCCGGTCAGCACCGTCCACGCGGTGACCACCAGCCCCGCGGTGAGCAGCGGCGGCGTATCGCGCAACAGCCAGGCCAAGACACCCAGCAACAGGCCGATCAGCAAGCCGACCAGCGGATACCAGACCAGTGAAGCGGAACGCGCACGCGTATCGTCGAACGCGCCCGGGGGCACCGGCAGGCGCGTCAGAAAACCCAGCGCGACCAGCAGCCCGCGCATCAGACCGCCACCGCATTGCGCCATGCCAGGGGATGCAGCGAGGCATGCGGCACGTCGATGCCGGCCATGTCGCCGTAGCTTCGTTGTTCGGCCAGACAGCGCAGCAAGCGAATCGCGCCTCCATGAGTGATCACCAGTACGCGCTGGTCCCTCGCCGTGGCGGCCAGATCGTCCAGCGCAGCAGTTAACCGATCGCGGAAGGCCTGGAAAGTTTCCGCGCCGGGCGGCGGACACGCGACCGGATCGGCCCAGAAGCGCCCCAGGGCATCGCCCTGCTCCTGTGCAATGCGCTCGATCGGCACGCCCTGCCATGCGCCGAAATGGTATTCGGCCAGACGCGCGTCCAACTGCAGCGGCAACTGCCGTGCGGCGGCGAGTTCCTGCGCAAAGGCGGCGCAACGCTGCAGGCTGGAAGACACGATGCGATCCCATGCACGGCCCTGCACCGCCGCGCGCAATTGCGCCCAGCCCTGCTCGCTCAAGGCATCGTCCAGTTGACCACGATAACTGCGCTGACCGGTGTCGCCATGGCGCAGCAGTTCCAGTTGCACGCTCATGCGTTCGACACACCCGCCTGGGCAAAAGTGGCCATGCCGTTATGCAGCGCGCAGGCCAGGCGCAGCAGCGGCACGGCGGTGGCCGCGCCGCTGGCTTCACCCAGGCGCAAGCTCAGATCGAGCAGCGGCTCGGCGTCCAGCGCCTGCAACAGGCGCGCGTGGCCATGCTCCTTCGAGCGATGTGCAAACAACAGCCACGCACGCACTTGCGGCTGGATTGCCACCGCGGCCAGCGCAGCGGTGGTGCTGATGAAGCCATCCACCAGCACCGGCAGGCCCGCCTGGGCCGCGGCGATATACGCGCCGGTCAGCGCGGCAATCTCGAAACCGCCGAGCCGGCGCAGCCGTTCCGCTGCGGTGACCGCATCGGCGTGCTGCGCCAGCGCGCGCTCCAGCACACTCACCTTGTGGCGAATGCCTTCGGCATTGAGACCGGTGCCGGCACCGGCCAGGCGCGACGGCGGCTCATCCAGCAAGGCGCAGGCCACGGCGGTCGCCGCGGTGGTATTGGCGATACCCATTTCGCCGCCGATAAAAAGTTGCGCCCCGGCGGCCTTGGCCGCGCGCACGCTGTCAGCGCCCGCCGCCAGCGCCGCGGCGAACTGCGCCTCGCTCATCGCCGGGCCGAGGCAAAAATTCGCAGTCGACGGCGCGATGATCGCGCGGCGCACGCCGGGAATGTCGCCCGGGTCGTTGACCGTGCCCAGGTTGACCACTTCCAGCTGCGCGCCAAGGCTGCGCGCCAGCACGCTGATCGCTGCGCCGCCGGTGGCGAAATTGCGCACCATCTCGCCGGTGACCACTTGCGGAAACGCCGATACGCCCTCGTCGGCCACGCCATGGTCGCCGGCAAATACGCTGATCCACACCTGCTCCACGGCAGGATTCGGCACGCGCTGCAGCGCGGCCAGCTGGATCGCCAGCGACTCCAGCTGACCGAGCGAACCCGGCGGCTTGGTCAATTGCGTCTGGTGCGCGCGCGCCGTATCGGCGATGGCGGCGTCAGGAGTAGCGCAAGGCGCGCCCAGCCAATCGAGACTCATCACAAGGTTCCCTTCAAGACCATAGGCAGGCCGGCAGCGACGAACAGTACGCGTTCGCTCGCGGCGGCCACGGATTGATGCAGGCGTCCGGCTTCGTCGACGAAACGGCGCGTCAAGGCGCCCATCGGCACGATGCCCAAGCCTACCTCGTTGCTGACCAGCACTATCTCGCCGGGCAATTGCGGCAGCACTTCCAGCAGCGCATCGCGTTCGCGCTCGACGCATGCCGCATCGGCCGCACCGAGCAGGTTGCTCAGCCACAGCGTAAGACAATCGACCAGCAGGCAGCGGCCCGCGCGTGCATGCGTGCGCAATACCGCGGCCAGCCGTAACGGTTCTTCCACGCAGATCCATTCGGCCGCGCGCCGCGCGCGGTGGTGCGCGATACGCGCCGCCATTTCCGCATCGCCCGGCTGCGCGGTGGCCACGTACATCACTTCCAGCCCGCTCGCGCCGGCCATGCGTTCGGCCAGTGCGCTTTTGCCGGAGCGGGCGCCACCGAGAATCAGGGTACGCATCAGGCAACTCCCAACCAGGATTTCAGCTGCGCGGTATCCAGATGCTGTTCGACCGCATCGGCCAGCCGCTCGATGCTAGCTTCGCGCAGCGCGTGTACGTCGAGCGTGACCGCATCGTGCAGACCGGCCCATTGCAGCAGGGCGTGCAATGCCTGCGGATCGTCGAACACGCCGTGCAGATACGTGCCCACGATCTGGCCGTCCGCCGATAGTGCCCCATCGTTGCGGCCGCCGTCGAGCCGAGCAAACGGCGTGGCCAGTGCGGGGCCGTAGCTAACGCCGCAGTGAATTTCGTAGCCATGCACGTGCGCGTCGCCGAAGCTCAGGCGACCGCGCGTGCGATGCAACTGCTTGCCCAGCTCCAGCGTCGTTTCCAGATCCAGCCATGCCAAGCCGTCGCTGGAACCGGCGACGCCCTCGATGCCGAGCGGATCGTGGATCGCCCGTCCCAGCATCTGCAAGCCGCCGCAGATGCCGATCAGCTTGCCGCCATAGCGCAGATGCCGCGCAATCGCCCTATCCCAGCCTTGCGCACGCAGCCAGGCCAGATCCGCGCGGGTGGATTTGGAGCCCGGCAGGATGATCAGGTCGCAGGCAGGCGGCGCCTCGCCCGGACCAAGCAGGTGCAGGTCCACCTGCGGATGCGCACGCAACGCATCGAAATCGGTGTGATTGCTGATCCGCGGCAGCGCCGGCACCACCACGCGCAACCGCGCATCGGGCTTGCTGTCGCGTACACGCGGCAACGCATCTTCCGCTTCCAGTTGCAGCCCATGCAGATACGGCAGCACACCCAGCACCGGCTTGCCGGTTTCGCGTTGCAGCCAGTCGAGTCCCGGTTGCAGCAAGGCGATATCGCCGCGAAAACGGTTGATGACGAAGCCGACCACACGCGCACGCTCGCTGGCCGAGAGCAGCGCCAGCGTGCCGACGAGATGTGCAAAAACACCGCCACGGTCGATGTCGGCAATCAGGATCACCGGACAATCCACCGCCTCGGCATAGCCCATATTGGCGATGTCGCGATCGCGCAGATTGATCTCGGCCGGACTGCCTGCACCTTCCACGATCACGGCCTCATAGGCATGCGTCAGGCGTCGATGCGACGTCATCACCGCCTCGAAGGCGTGGCGCTTGTAGCTGTGGTAATCGCGCGCATCCATCTCGGCCACGGCATGTCCGTGCACGATCACCTGCGCGCCGGTGTCGCTGTTGGGCTTGAGCAGTACCGGATTGAAATCCACTCGCGGTTCCACGCCGCAAGCCTGCGCCTGCACCGCCTGTGCGCGACCGATTTCGCCGCCGTCGACCGTTACCGCCGAATTCAAGGCCATGTTCTGCGGCTTGAACGGCGCAACCCGCACACCGTGCCGCCGTGCCCAGCGGCATAGCGCCGTCACCAGTGCGCTCTTGCCCGCATCAGAAGTGCAGCCTTGCACCATCAGCACATGCGCGCTCACTGCAACACCTCGCTGAGCGCCGCATCCAGGCGCCGGAAAGCCGCTTCATCGGGCAGCAGGCCGAAGCGCAGACTGGGCGGCGTATCGAACAAGCGGGTAAGAATGCCACGCCTGGCCAGCGCGCGATGCACAGCCGCGGCATCATCGCGGCGGCACCACTGGAACAGGCCACAGCCGGCGGTCGGCCCGAGCGCATGCCTGGCCAGCAATGCCGACAGCAGGCGGCTGGCAGTATCCAGGCGCATACGCGCCGTGATCTGCCAGTGGCGATCGGCCAGCGCCTGCCGCAATACGTAGCGGGCCGGTCCGCTCAACGTCCACGGCCCGAGCTTTTCCCGCAATGCATCCAGCAGCGGCGAAGCCGCGCAGACGAAGCCGGCGCGCGCACCGGCCAGGCCGAAGAATTTGCCGACCGAACGCAGCACGATCAAGCCCTCGCGCTCGGTATACGCACACACGCTGTGTTCCGGCGTGACATCCATAAACGCCTCGTCGACCACCAGCCAGCCGCCACGCGCCGCTAGTTCGGCATGCATGCGCAGCAGATCTTCGACGCGGAAGCGCTCGCCGCCAGGATTGTTGGGATGGATCAACACCAGTACATCCCAGCGCGCCAGATCCGCCAGCAATAGTTCGGCCGATGCGAGCCGCACATCGTGACCGGCGCGTTGCCAGGCCTGGGCATGTTCGGCATAACCCGGCGCGATCACGCCCACCCGCGATGCGTGGCGCAGCTCAGGAAGTGTCTGGATCGCCGCCTGCGAACCAGCCACCGGCAGCAGCTGCGGTGCCTGGTAATAAGCGCGCGCAGCTTCGAGCAAGCCGTCGTCGTCCTCGGGCAGGCGTTGCCAGACTGCCGCCGGAATGGACGGCACCGGCCACGCGAACGGACTGATACCGGTAGAAAGATCCAGCCACTGCTCCAATGCAATGCCGTATTCCTGCGCCGCGCGCTGCAGGCGGCCGCCATGTTCAAGCATGCATGCCACCAGCGTGCATCGAGGCACTGAAAAGCAACGCGAGCAACAGCCACAGCAGCACGCCGCGACGCACCAGCGCCAGCGCGCGGTCGATCGCGACGGCATCGGGCAGATCGCCTTCACCAAGTTCCGGCCGTGCTTCCCACACGCCGTGATACGGCGCGGCACCGCCCAGGCGTACCCGCAACGCACCGGCGCCGGCGGCCATTACGGGACCCGCATTGGGGCTGTCCCACTGCGCCGCCTGGCTGCGCCAGCAACGCATGGCCGCCGTGAAATGCCCGCACAAGGCGTAGCTAAACGCGGTCAGCCGTGCCGGCACAAAATTGAGCACATCGTCGATGCGCGCCGCCGCCCAGCCGAAATGCTCGTAGCGCGGCGTGCGATAGCCCCACATCGCATCCAGCGTATTGGCCAGCCGGTACAACAAGGCGCCCGGTGCGCCGAGCAACGCGAACCAGAACAGCGCGCCGAAGACCGCATCGTTGCCATTCTCCAGCACCGACTCGGTTGCCGCTGCGGCCACCTGGCCGGGATTGAGTGCGGCGGTATCGCGGCTGACCATGCGCCCGACGGCGTGGCGCGCATCGTCCAGTTGATCGGCCGCTAGCGCGCGCGCCACCGGCTGCGCATGTTCGCCCAGGCTGCGCAGGCCGATCGCCAGATACAGCACCACCACCGCCACGCACCATGACGCCCATGCCGGCAGCAGCCACTGCAATGCGCCCAGCACGATCACCCACGGCAATACCGCCAGCGACCACGCCAACACACCCGCAATGCGGCGGTCGCCATACAAGCGGGCTTCGATCGCATTAGCCATGCGCCCGAACAGCACCAGTGGATGCAGGCCGCGCGGCTCGCCCAGCCACGCGTCCAGCGCGATCGCCGCGCACATCGCCAGCGCCGTGCTCATGGCAGGAACAGCTGCATGGCCGCCACCGGATTCGACGGAAAATAAAAATGCATGAAGCTAGCGGTAAGGCGCCGATCGCGATACACCGCTTCCTCGCACGGGCCGCCATTCGGATTGGCCGCATGGACCAGCGGCGACGCCTCGATCACCGCCTTGGCGTGATGGAAACTGTGGCCACGCAAGGTCCCTTCCGGCAGATCGACCGCCTGCATGCCCAGCGCCACCAGACGCGCCTGCATGGCGGCGTGCCCGGGCAGCAGCCCGGCCATCGGTGCTGCATGACCGGCGTGATCGGCCAGCGTATCCAGTGCAAACAGCAAGCCGCCGCACTCGGCCAGGATCGGTTTGCCCGCATCGCGATGCGCACGCAGCGCCGCGTGCAACGGCTGCTGGCGTGCCAGCGTTTGCAGATGCAATTCCGGATATCCACCCGGCAGCCACACCGCATCGCAATCGGGCAAGGTATCGCCCGCCAGCGGCGAGAAGAACGACAGCCGCGCCCCCGCCTGCTCCAGCAGATCGAGATTGGCCGGATACACAAAACAGAACGCCGCATCGCGCGCCACCGCAATGCGCCGCCCTTGCAGCAGCGCCGGTACCGGCGACGACGCAACCGGTTCGAACGCCACCGCCGGCGGCAATGTGGTCGCGGCATGCCGGGCCCAGGCGTCGGCCAGGGCATCGAGGCGTTGCTCGATATCCGCCAACTCGGTCGCCGCCACCAGGCCAAGATGACGTTCCGGCAACGCCAGCGATGCATCGCGCGGCAGTGCGCCCAGCCAATGCAGGGACGGCGGCAGGCTCTGTTGCAGCAGTTGCGCGTGATAAGCGCTGCCGATGCGATTGGCGGCCACGCCGTGAAACGGCAGTCCGTCGCGATACGAAGCCAGTCCGCAGGCCAGCGCACCGAAGGTTTGCGCCATCGCCGAACCGTCGATCACCGCCAGCACCGGCAGGCCCAGCTGTTGCGCGAGGTCGGCGCTGGAGGGCTCGCCGTCGAACAGACCCATCACGCCTTCGACCAGGATCAGGTCGGCCGATCCGGCCGCAGCAAACAAACGCGCACGCACATCCGCTTCACCGCACATCCACAGATCCAGCTGATACGCCGGCGTGCCGGCCGCACAGTGCAGCAGCATCGGATCGAGAAAATCGGGACCGGTCTTGAACACCCGTACGCGGCGGCCTTGGCGACTATGCCAGCGCGCCAGTGCCGCGGTGACCGAGGTTTTGCCCTGGCCGGATGCAGGCGCGGAAACCAGCAGCGCCGGACAATGCCGCGGTGTCACAACTCCACGCCTTTCTGCGCCTTGATGCCCGCTTCGAATGCATGCTTGACCACGCGCATCTCGCTCACCGTATCGGCCACCGCAACCAATCCATCCGGCGCGCCGCGTCCGGTGATCACCACATGCTGGCGCGGCGGCCGCGCAGCCACCGCGGCAAGCACTTGCTCAAGCTGCACGTACTGCTTCACCAGGGCGATATTGAGTTCATCCAGCAGCACGAAATCATAGTCCGGATCGGCCAGCATGCGCGCGGCGATCGCCCACGCCGCCTGCGCAGCGGCGATGTCGCGGGTCTTGTCCTGGGTCTCCCAGGTAAAGCCCTCGCCCATCACGTGATAGTCGAGCAGCTCGCCGCCGCATTGGCGGAAAAATGCTTCTTCGCCGGTGGAAAACGTGCCCTTGATGAATTGCACCACGCCGCAGCGCAAGCCATGGCCCAGCGAACGCGCCAGCATGCCGAAGCCGGAGGAGCTCTTGCCCTTGCCGTTGCCGGTATTCACCACCAGCACGCCACGGTCGATGGTGGCGCGCTCGATCTTGCGATCGACCAGTTCCTTCTTGCGCTGCATGCGCTCGCGATGACGCTCTTCGGGCGTCATCGCATCGCGTGGCGTTGACTCGCTCACGCGCGCACCTGCGCGGCGCCGGCACCGGCCAGGCGTTGCAGGACGGCATGCAGCAGCAGTGCCACGGCCACATAGGAAAGCGTGGTGCGCACGAACAGCGGCCCCCATTGCCACAGGCGCTGCAGGTATTCGGCCATATGCGGATGCGCGTAGCGCCCGCCCAGCCAATAGAAGGAACCATTGGAGATGGCGAAGCACAGCACCGCGCAGACAAACGCCACCCCGAATGCCCCCAGCAGGGAACGCCAGCTGCCGGTCAATTCCTGTGCATACAGGCGACCGCCGTACCAGAGCGCGGCATACGCCAGCGGCAGGAAGGCATAGGCCGCGGTCATGCAGAAATCGCTGATGCCGGCGTAGTGGATCGACACTTCGTCCAGCACTACCGCCAGCACCAGAAAGAACCCGAAGACCAGATGGCGGCGCAGATACAGGCCCCCGAGAAAGAACACCGCCATCGATGCGTCCGGCAGATGCAGCGCATCGCCGAAGTGCTTGAAGCGGGTGGTCACCATCAACAAGGTCAACAGCACGAACAGACCGACGGTGATCGATCGGGGCAAGGATCTGGTCACGACAAACTCTCCTTCACACAGTGGCACGCTGGCCGGTAGGACAGGTGAAGGAGCATGGCACCGGCTGCGGACGCAGCGGTTTCCGAGCTGGCCCTCCGCCGTCCGGTCAATGCTTGGGGCCGGTCTCCGGGCTTGCGAGCGAAGGATGGCCTTCCGATCCCCGCCTTCCCGTGCCTGGGCACAGTGGCGAGATGGGGATCGTGTTGCTCGCCTACCGTTGCGGGGGCAGCTCCGGCATGGCCGCCCGCAGGGCGGCGTCACCGGATTCCCGTTTCAACCGCCGGCAGCAGGCCGGCAGTCACCTCAGGCCCGCGCATCTTAGTGCCTGCCTCCAGACCCGCCTAGGGGCTGCCGGCGACGACACCCCCTACACATTGCCTATACGCTGCGCGAACGCATGCTCCCATCCAGGCGGGGCAGCCGGTGAACGCGTCCTGCCCGCTTCGCCGGCCCGTGGGCGGCCCGCAGCCCGCCGTAAACATGCAAGTAAATGTATGTTCAATATGGATATTCCCATTCGGACTTTTAGACGCCCAAACATCGATTGTCGCGGGGTCCGATTGTCACTAACCTGAAATTGTTGCGCAGCAGCAATTACGCTAGGGGAAAGTCCGCCAATGAAAAAAACCAAGATTCGTTTCGATCACGCCGTCACCGCACCGCTCACCGTTGCCATCCTGCTTGCCCTCGCCACCACGGCCGCGGCGCAGGACACCTCGCAGAACCCACCCCCACCCGCCAATGCCAAGAATCTGCAGGCCGTGATCGTCACCGGCACGCGCGCGCAGAACCGCACCGACAGCAGCTCGCTTTCGCCGATCGACGTGGTGCCGGCCAGCGCCCTGCAAAGCACCGGCACCAGCGAACTGTCCACCGCGCTGGCGCGGCTGATTCCCTCGCTGAACTTCCCGCGCCCCGCCGCCACCGACACCACCGATTCGCAGCGCCCTGCGCAGTTGCGCGGCCTGTCGCCGGACGAAGTGCTGGTGCTGGTGGACGGCAAGCGCTGGCATACCAGCGCCATGATCAATACCGACGGCACCATCGGCCGCGGTTCGGCGCCGGTGGACCTCAATACCATTCCGCTCTCGGCCATCGACCATATTGAAGTGCTGCGCGACGGCGCCTCGGCGCAGTACGGCTCCGACGCGATCGCCGGCGTGATCAACATCATCCTCAAACATGGCGCGCAGGGCGGTTCGGTGGAACTGGACGGCGGCAAGTACCAGCGCGGCGGCGGCAAGCAGTGGCAAGGCTCGGCCAACTTCGGCATTCCGCTCGGCGGCGACAAGGGCTGGCTGCGCATCAGCGTGGACGACGGCCACCAGGATCCGACCAATCACGGCGGCGTGGACGTGCGCTATCCACAGCTGGGCGAGAAACAGGTGTTCGGCGATCCGTCGGTCAGCCAGCACAACGTATTTCTCAACTCGCAGTACGACATCACCAAGAACATCCAGTTCTACGCCTTCGGCAGCTATCACGAGCGCGATGCGATTTCCGATGAGCTGTACCGCAATCCCTATGGCTACCCCTCCTCGGTGTCGGCAGGGCTGAAGGCGCTGTATCCCGACGGCTATCAGCCGCTATTGCAGGCGCACAGTACCGACCAGGCCCTGGTCGCCGGCGTGCGCGGCACCACCGACAGCGGCTGGCGCTGGGATGCGAGCGCCAACTACGGCGGCAACCGCGTCTCGCTCGATACCATCCACAGCGCCAACTACGCCTTCCTGCACGACTTCGGCTACACCCCGACCAGCTTCTTCGACGGCGTGGTGTCGTCCGCGCAGCAGGCGGCCGACCTGGATATCGCCAAGGACTTCTCGCTGAGCTGGCTGCCCAATCCGGTGACCCTGGCCTTCGGTGCGGAATATCTGCGCGACACCTATCGCATCAGCGCCGGCGACCCGGATTCCTATTACGTCGGCACCTCGGGTGTCAGCGGCGGCTCGCAGGGCTTCAGCGGTTACAGTCCGGTCAACGTCGGCTCGTGGAGCCGCAGCGACATCGCCGAATACGTGAGCCTGGAAACCAATCTCACCGACAAGCTCGGCACCTCGTTCTCGGTGCGCCACGAGGACTACAACGATTTCGGCAACACCGTCTCCGGCGCACTGGCCGCACGCTACGACTTCACCGACCGCTTCGCGCTGCGCGCCAGCGCTTCCACCGGTTTCCGCGCGCCGTCGCTGGCGCAGGAAGACTATTCGCAGATCGGTTCGCTCTATCTCACGCCCAGCAATACCGGGCCGGGCGTGGCGCCGGGCATTTACCAGACCGGCTTGTTGCCGGTCGGCAATCCGGTGGCGCAGCTGTTGGGTGCTCAGGCGTTGAAGCCGGAGAAATCGCACAACTTTACGGTCGGCGCGGTGTTCAATCCGATCGATCCGCTGACCATCACCTTCGACGTCTACCAGATCCAGATCTACAACCGCATCGTGCTGTCCAACACGCTGAGCGGCCTGAACCAGCCGGCAGTGGTCGCCTACCTGGCCGCGCACGGCATTACCGATGTGGCGTACAGCTCCGCGCAGTACTTCACCAATGCGGTAAACACCAAGACCCAGGGCGGCGACCTGGTCGCCAGCTATCGCTCCGATTTCGGCAATGCGGGCGTACTCGACAGCACGCTGAGCTACAACTACAACCGCAGCCAGGTCACCGGCGTGGCGCCCAATCCCACGCAGCTGGATGCGCTGGGGCTGCAACTGCAGCGCGTAAGCTATCGCGACATCCGCGGCCTGCTGGCCAATTCCACGCCGCGCAGCAAGCTGATCTTCAACGAGAACTACACGGTGGGCCACTGGGCCTTCAACGGCAACCTCACCCGCTACGGCAGCTTCACCGCGTACAGCAATTCTTCTTATCTGCTCAATCAGGTATTCGATCCGCAATGGGTGCTGGACCTGGCCGGCAGCTACAACCTCGACAACTGGACCTTCACGCTCGGCGTGGACAATGCCACCAACAGCTATCCGGACAAGGTGATTGCCGCCAACAACACCAACGGCACCATTCCTTATTCAGAATTTTCCCCCGACGGCTTCAATGGGCGCTACTATTACACCAAAGTGATCTATCACTGGTGATTTGAGACCCACTGCCAAAATCCTGCGATGCATCGCATCGAACATCCCGGCTCCGGCCGGGATTTTTTTTGCGCGTTCACAGGCCACGGCAACGAACGTCCATGCGTGTACCCCCACCCGGAGACACGCTTATGCCCAAGACCGTCAACAATCCGCCCGCACTGATCCCGCAACAGGCGCCGGGCTGGTGCTTTGCCGCCGCGGAACAGATGGCGCGCAATTTCTACAACCGCCCCGCGCGGACGCAATACGACATCGCGCGCCGCATCGTGATCGCGCTGGTCGATATCCCCGATCCCGACACCTATGACGACTGGCTGGCCGCGACGCTCTACGACGAGGCCAACGGCCTGGAGGAAAACAACGGCGCCAACCTGCAAAGCGCGCGTGTCCAGCTGGTTCGCAGCCGCTGGGGCGCAGTCAACTACAACGACATCGGCGGCTACATCGCAAACAACTACGGCCCGCAGGATTTCCGCGACGATATCGATCGCAACAAGATCATCATCGGCAACGCCAACCATTTCTTCGTGGTCTACGGCTATGAGGACGCTGGCGACTTCACCCTGTTGCTGCGTGATCCGTGGCCCGAGAACGTGGGTGGACGCCAGCAGAGCGTGCGCTACAACACTTTCACCAACTGGAACGACCGGCAGGTGATCCGCTTCAACTGACGGGTCATGCGTGCTGCGCGGTCAGACGCGTTCCCGAGCTTGCCAACAAGCAGCCCCTCTGCCGCGACAGAGGGGCTGTGGGTTCAACGCTGCCGGAAGGTAAGGTGCCCCTGCTCCGCACCGACCTCGATGGTCGCACCCGGCGCGAAACGCCCTTCCAGGATTTGCTTCGCCAGCGGGTTTTCCAATTGCTGCTGGATCGCACGCTTGAGCGGACGCGCGCCGTACACCGGATCGAAACCGACATTGCCCAGCAGGTCCAGCGCCTTGTCGCCGATCTCCAGTTTGAGCTGGCGCTCGGCCAGGCGCTTTTCCAGATAGGCCAGCTGGATGCGCGCGATGGCGCGGATCTGGTTTTTCCCCAGCGGCCGGAATACCACCAGCTCGTCCAGGCGGTTGATGAACTCCGGACGGAAATGCGCCTGCACCACGCCCAGCACCGAAGCCTTCATCTGCAGGTAGTCGGCTTCCGAATCGCCGGCCTGTTCCTGGATCAGCTGCGAGCCGAGGTTGGAGGTCATCACGATCACGGTATTGCGGAAATCCACCGTGCGGCCCTGGCCGTCGGTGAGGCGCCCGTCATCGAGCACTTGCAGCAGGATGTTGAAGACATCCGGATGCGCCTTTTCCACCTCGTCCAGCAGGATCACGCTGTAGGGACGGCGACGCACCGCTTCGGTGAGATAGCCACCTTCCTCGTAGCCCACGTAGCCCGGAGGTGCACCGATCAGGCGGCTGACCGAGTGCTTCTCCATGAACTCGCTCATGTCGATGCGCACCATCGCATCCTGCGTATCGAACAGGAATTCGGCCAGCGCCTTGCACAGTTCGGTCTTGCCCACGCCGGTGGGGCCCAGGAACAGGAACGAACCGTAGGGACGATTCGGATCGGACAAGCCGGCACGCGCACGGCGGATCGCATCGGATACCGCGCGCACCGCTTCCTCCTGGCCGACCACGCGATGGTGCAGCGCGTCTTCCATATGCAGCAGCTTGTCGCGCTCGCCTTCCAGCATCTTGCTGACCGGAATGCCGGTCCAGCGCGATACCACCTCGGCGATTTCCTCCTCGGTGACGCGATCCTGCACCAGCTTGAAATCCTGCTGCTCGGCCGCCTGTGCGGCAGCGAGCTGCTTTTCCAGCTCAGGCAGCTTGCCGTACTGGATCTCGCTCATCTTGGCGTAGTCCTGCCGGCGCTGCGCCGCTTCCAGCTCCAGCCGCGCGCGCTCGATCTGCTCCTTCACCTTGGTCGCACCCTGCAGCGCAGCCTTCTCCGATTTCCATACCTCGTCGAGGTCGGAGAATTCACGCTCCAGCTTGCCGATATCCGTCTCCAGGTCGGCCAGGCGTTTCTTCGATGCTTCGTCAGTTTCCTTTTTCAGCATCTCGCGCTGGATCTTCAGCTGGATCAGGCGCCGCTCCAGGCGATCGAGTTCTTCCGGCTTGGAATCGATCTCCATGCGGATGCGCGAGGCGGCCTCGTCCATCAGGTCGATGGCCTTGTCCGGGAGCTGGCGGTCGGTGATGTAACGATTGGACAGGGTGGCGGCAGCGACAATCGCCGGGTCGGTGATTTCCACGCCGTGATGCACTGCGTAGCGTTCCTTCAGCCCGCGCAGAATCGCGATGGTGTCTTCCACGCTGGGCTCGCCCACGAACACTTTCTGGAAGCGGCGCTCCAGCGCGGCATCCTTTTCGATGTATTTGCGGTATTCGTCCAGCGTGGTGGCGCCGATGCAGTGCAGCTCGCCGCGCGCCAGCGCGGGCTTGAGCATATTGCCCGCATCCATCGCGCCATCGGCCTTGCCGGCGCCGACCATGGTGTGCAGCTCATCGATAAACAGGATGATCTGGCCTTCGTTCTTGGCCAGGTCGTTGAGCACCGCCTTCAGCCGCTCTTCGAATTCGCCGCGGAATTTCGCTCCGGCGATCAAGGCGCCCATGTCCAGCGCGAGCACGCGTCGATCGCGCAGGCCTTCGGGCACTTCGCCCTTCACGATGCGCTGCGCCAGGCCTTCGACGATCGCCGTCTTGCCCACGCCCGGCTCGCCGATCAACACCGGATTGTTCTTGGTACGACGCTGCAGCACCTGGATGGTGCGGCGGATTTCCTCATCGCGGCCGATCACCGGATCGAGCTTGCCGTTCTCGGCGCGAGCGGTGAGATCCACGCAATATTTTTCCAGCGCCTGACGCTGTTCTTCGGCGTTTTCGCTCTGCACTTTCTCGCCGCCGCGCAGCTTTTCGATTGCGGCATCGAGGTTCGCCTTGTTGGCACCTGCGGCTTTCAAGGCGGCACCGAGCTCGCCTTTGTCTTCCAGCGCCGCCAGCACAAACAGTTCGCTGGCGATGAACTGGTCGCCGCGCTGCTGCGCCAGCTTGTCGGTAAGGTTGAGCAGGCGCGTCAGCTCGTTGCCGGCGTGGATATTGCCCTCCTGCCCGCTGACCTTGGGCAGGCGATCGAGCAGTTCGGTGACGCGCTGGCGCAATGCCGGCACATTCACCTGGGCCTGGGTGAGCAGCGGGCCGGTGGAACCGCCCTGCTGATCGAGCAGGGCCGCCATCACGTGCACCGGCTCGAGCATGTTGTTATCGCGTCCCACCGCCAGCGATTGCGCATCGGCAAGCGCCTGCTGAAAACGCGAAGTGAGTTTGTCCATTCGCATCGAGGTATCCCCAAAGAGGTTTGGCGGACACGCCGCCACTGGCCGAAGAGATGCGGACAGCGCCCCGCGATTCAAGCGGATCCGGGGTTAATCGCGTGTTGGATATTAAGCAAAGGACAGCTAATCGCGGCCGGCCGGCGGCCCGGCCCTCAGTCCGCAGAGAGCCAGATCAGGCTGGCGAAACGCCCGCTGCGGGCGCCTTCGCGCCGATAGGAATAAAAGCGCGCATCTGCACGCGTGTCGAAACCGCCGCCATAAATGCGGGTCACCCCGGCGGCCTGCAGCCGCTGCCGCGCCAGCATCGACAAATCGCATAGCCAATGACCCTGGCGGGTCGCGGTAAAAGCGCTTGCGGCCGCCGCATCGTGGGCGATGAAAGCCTTGCGCACTTCTTCGCCCACTTCGTAGGACGGCCCACCGATGCACGGCCCCAGCCAGGCCATCAGGCGCGTCGCCGGCCGCTGCATCTGTTCGATGGTTTCTTCCAGCACACCGGCAGCCAGCCCGCGCCAACCCGCATGCGCGGCGCCGATGGTGCTGGCGTCCTCGGAGCAGAACAGCACCGGCAGGCAGTCGGCAGTGAGAATGGCCAGCACCGTGCCGGGCAAATGCGAAACGGCCGCATCGGCTTCGGGTTCTTCGGGACTGGGCAAGGGCCCCAGGTCGGCCACCACCGTGCCGTGCACCTGGCGCAGCCAGCGCGGTTCCGCCGGCAACCCCAACGACTGGCGCAAAGCGGCGCGATTGCTCTGCACCACCTGGGCGTCGTCGCCGCTGCGCAAGCCAAGATTGAAGCGTCCGAACGGCGCCTGCGACACGCCCGGGCCATCGCGCGTGGTGACAGTCGAATGTACGCGGCCCGGCGCGGGCCAGTCGGGGAAGAGCCAGGATTCAGTCATTAGCCGTGACCACGCGTGCTGCCTCACGCTCGCGCAATACCTGCAAGAAATAGCGATACAGCCAGACAAACAAGAAAACCGCAAGCAGAAAAGTGAGCGGCCGGAACGGCACGCTGTAGCGCGAGAACGGCGCGCCCACCACATGCACGCCGATGGCAAACAACTGCAGCAAGGCCAGAAAACGGATCCCCTGCGTCTGCCTGGGCGCGAACAGCGCGGCGGTCCGCGGCAGGAAAGCGAACAGCATGCCGAGCACGCCGCCGATGATCAAAGGCGCGTAGATCGCCCGTATCACGGCACGTGCGCCCAGGAACATCGGATTCCACAGCCAGGGCGAACGGAGCAGCGGATAGACGAAAATATCGCCCCAGCCCTGGTCCGCCGACCAGTTGAAGAAATACACCACCTTCCCGATCAGGTACCAATGCAGCATCGCCAGCGGCGCCTTGGCGAACTTGCTGGCGAGATCGTGATAGATGCCCGGCCAGCTTGCGGTGGCAAGCGCGGTATTCGGATCGAACCGGTTGGGGTAGCCGAACGTCTCGCGCCGGCCTTCGTACATAAAACCCGGATAGCTGCCGTCGTGCAGCGTGTCGATCATCTTTTCCGCATCGGACAGCCGATGCAGGGTGATTTCATTGCGGATCCACCAGGGCGACATCGCCAGCACGAAACCGAAGGCCAGCAAGGCGATTTCGCGCCGGTACTGCCGCAGCGGGCGCCACACCAGCATCAGCAATACCAATACCGGCACCCACTGGTTGAGCGTGGGCCTGATCAGGCAGCTGAGGCCGAACAACATGCCGCAGGCACAGGCATAGCTCCAGCGCGGCCACCCGCGCGCGGATTTCAGCGCCAGCACCGCGGCGGCGAGCGCCAGCATCAGCGCAAAGCCGTAGAAGGTCTCCGTCAACAGATAGCCGACGTAGACGCTCTGGTGCGGACTGAGCACGACCAGGGCGCCCAGCAGCAATCCGGGCCAGGCCCCGACCAGTTCCATCGCCAGCAGGACGGAACACAGCAGGGTCGCTTCCGCGATCCATCCCTGCACGTAACAGACCCTGGCGATGAAGGCCGGCGAGAGCTGCTTCGGCATCAACGCCTGCAGCAGCAGCGGATACCCCGGCGGCCTGATCGCATCCGGCCTGGGCGCCGCCGGTGAGCGGTCCATGAAGGTGGATGCGTCCAGCGAATACACGCCATAGGTCTGCACATTCCAGGCGTAGGCGACATAGTCCCTGGCATCGTTGCGGACCGGCGCGTCCACCTGCGTCCCCCAAGCCGTGCCCAGGCGCAGCAGCAATCCCACCGAGAGGATCAGCACCAGGCACAGCAACTGCAACAAGCGTCCCAGCGAATGCCGGCCCGATGCGCCTGCATTCACGCGGCATCCCCTTTGAGCGCGGCGATCAGCGCGTCCATGTCGGCCGGCCGCGGCGCCTGGAAGCGCATCGGCTGCCCGTCGGCCGGATGCTCGAAGGCCAGGCATTCGGCATGCAGCGCCTGCCGCCGGAATGCGCGCAAGGCTGCGACCAGCTCCGCCGAGGCGCCCTTGGGCAGGCGCAGGCCGCCGCCATAGAGGGGGTCGCCGACCAGCGCATGCCCGATATGCGCCAGGTGCACGCGGATCTGATGGGTGCGGCCGGTTTCGAGATTGCACTGGATCAGGGTATGCGCGCGGAACCGCTCGCGCAGGCGATAGTGGGTGACGGCGTGCTTGCCGTCTTCCTCGTCGCGCACGGCCTGGCGCAGGCGATCGCTCATATGGCGCCCGATAGGGGCGTCGACGGTGCCGCCGGCGATCAGGGTGCCCAGCACCACCGCCTCGTACTGACGCTCCACCGCATGCTCGGACAGCATCGCCACCAGCGCGGTGTGGGTGGCCAGGGTCTTGGCCACCACCATCAGGCCGGAGGTGTCCTTGTCCAGGCGGTGCACGATGCCGCCGCGCGGCAGCTCGGCCAGGCGCGGATCGTGATGCAGCAGGGCATTGAGCACGGTGCCGGCCGGGTTGCCGGCGCCGGGATGCACGACCAGGCCGGCCGGCTTGTTCAGCACCAGCAGGTGGTCGTCCTCGTGCACGATGTCCAGCGCAATATCTTCCGGCGCGCTGGCCACCTCGACCTCCAGCTCCGCCTCCAGCCGCACTTGCTCGCCGCCGCGCAGGAGATAGCGCGGGGCCGCCGGGGCGCCGTCCAGGGTCACTGCGCCGGCCTTGACCCAGGCGGTGAGGCGGGAACGGGAATAGTCCGGGAACATCTCGGCCAGGGCTTGGTCGAACCTCCGACCTGCCGCGGACAATGGGACCACGGCCTCGTGTCGAATCACGGTCATGCTCGATCCCCCGGCCAGGCGCCGGTTTCGGCTATGATCCCTTTTCGCTCAAACATCTGAACCCCTTACTCATGCGCGTAACCAAGCTGCCGGTCGCTCCGACATCTGCCCTTAAAGTATTGATGGTGCTCGTTCTGGCTTTGACGATGAGCGCCTGCTCGTGGTTCGGGCACAAAGGCGACCCGCTCGACACCCTGCCGCTGCCGCTGCTTTACGCCAGGGCCCACAACGATCTGATCCACTCCGATTACTCGGCGGCCGAGAAAGCTTATCAGCGACTGATCGCCCGTTTCCCGTCCGGCCCGTTCAACGAACAGGCCCAGCTGGAACTGGCGTACGCGCAGTACAAGAACAACAAGCCGGATGATGCGTACTCCACCATCAACCGCTTCATCAAGGCCAACCCGCTCAATCCACATGTGGATTATGCCTATTACCTGCGCGGCCTGATCAACTTCGACCGCACCGCCGGTGTGATCGAGCGTGTGTTTTCCAGCAAGCAGGAAGGCGCCCAGACCCGTCGCGACCAGGGCTACAACCTGAAGGCCTTCGACGATTTCTCCGAGCTCAGCCGCCGCTTCCCGGACAGCGCCTACGCCGCCGATGCGCGCCAGCGCATGATCTACCTGCGCAACGTGCTGGCCCAGTTCGAAATCAACGTGGCCAAGTTCTACCTGCGCAACAAGGCCTTCGTGGCCTCGGCCGATCGCGCGCAGTACGTGATCGAGCATTACCAGGAATCGCCGCAGGCCGGCGATGCGCTGGCGATCCTGTGCCGCAGCTATCTGATGCTGAACCAGAAGGACCAGGCGGCGCAGGTGCGCCAGGTGCTGGCGCTGAACTATCCGGATCATCCGTACTTGAAGGATCCGAAGTGGCCGCACACGCCCTCGACGCTGCGCAAGATGATTCCGTTCTCTGGCCACTATTGAGTCGACGGTTTCATGCTTCACAAAAAAGCCGGTGCGCCCTCAGGCCACCGGCTTTTTTTGTTGGCTGGCTTACGCTGGGCTTGATCCGGGGTAATCGGACAAGCCGCTATCGAAGCGGCATCGCTGGGTTACGCTGCGCTAACCCAACCTACGCGGCTACTTCCAGCCGGAAGTGATCGGATAGCGGCGTTCGCGTCCGAATGCTCGCGTGGTGACACGTGGCCCAGGCGCCGACTGGCGACGCTTGAATTCGTTCACCAGCACCAGCCGCACTACCCGGTGCACGGTGTTTTCGTCGTAGCCGGCAGCGATGATTTCCGCCTGCGACTGCTCGTCTTCGATAAAGCGCGCCAGGATCGCGTCGAGTTCGTCGTACGGCGGCAGCGAATCCTGGTCGGTCTGGTTGTCGCGCAGCTCGGCCGAAGGCGGCCGCTCGATCACCGCGGGCGGAATCGTCCAGTCGTCGGGCTTGCCTGTCTGCAGCGCCTGCGCCTGGTTGCGCCAGCGCGACAGGCGATACACCTCGGTCTTGTAGACGTCCTTCAACGGCGCATAGGCACCGCACATGTCGCCGTACAGCGTGGCATAGCCCACCGCCATCTCGCTCTTGTTGCCGGTGGCCAGCAACAGCCGGCCGTGCTTGTTGGACAGCGCCATCAACATCACGCCACGGGTGCGCGATTGCAGGTTTTCCTCGGTGGTATCGGCCGGCTTGCCCTGGAACAGCGGGGTCAGGGTAGTGATGAAGGCATCGTAGGCCGGCTCGATGCCGAGCACGTGATACTCCACGCCCAGCCGTTCGGCTTGTTCGCGTGCGCCATCCAGCGACAGCTGCGAGGTGTAGCGCATTGGCATCATCACCGCGGTAACGCGTTCGGGACCGAGCGCATCGACCGCCAGCGCCAGGGTCAGCGCCGAATCGATGCCACCGGACAGACCCAGCAGCACACCGCGGAAACCGTTCTTGTCGATGTAGTCGCGCACGCCGCGCACCAGCGCGGCATATAGCGTGGCTTCGTGCGAGCGGTCGGGCACGCTGGGCCAGTCGCGTGCGCGCAAGGTGCGATCGCTGGGATCGAAATCGGCCCACAGCAGGGCATCGACGAAGGCCGGTGCGCGCGCGGCAATGCTGCCGTCGCCATTCACCAGCAGACTGCCGCCGTCGTACACCACTTCGTCCTGGCCGCCGACCAGATTGAGATAGACCACGGCGCAGCCGGTTTCCTGCGCGCGTGCCGACAGTACTTCTTCGCGGGTGGTCTGCTTGGCCGCATCCCAGGGCGAGGCATTGATCACCACAATCAGTTCAGCACCGGCCTTGGCGGCGGCAGCGGCCGGTTCGGCCTGCCAGATGTCTTCGCAAATCAGATACGCCACGCGCACGCCATCGAGCACGGCGATGGCACTGGTACGCCCGGGGCGGAAATAGCGTTTGTCGTCGAACACGCCGTAGTTGGGCAGGATCTGTTTGTGCGTCACCTGCGCGATCTCGCCGCCGCGCAGGAACGCCGCCGCGTTAAACACCTCGCCCTGGCTGTGCGGAAAGCCGACGATGGCGGCCAGGCCATTGGTCTGCGCCGCCAGCTGCTGCATGGATTCCTGGCAGGCCGCCAGAAAGCTCGGGCGCAACAGCAGGTCTTCCGGCGGATAGCCGCTGATGGTCAGCTCCGGAAACACCGCCAGCGCCGCGTGCCCGGCACGCGCCTCGGCCATCAGTTCCTGCACCTTGGCGGTGTTGGCGGCGACCGCGCCGACGGGAAAATCGTATTGGGCCAGAGCCAGTCGAAGCGCAGCCATGCGTTGTACTTGTTGGGGACGAGTGGCGCTAAATGGTAGTGGAAGCGCAAAGAACAAGAGAGCGGCAGCCGGCCCCGGAGCTGCCCGCGCCGATGGCGCATTTATTGCTGAGGCGGAATCGCGCCGGCCGGCGACACGAGACGTGCCTGCACAGCACCGCCCCTAACGCGTGCACGCCGGCTCAGCGGTGTACCATCCGCCGCACGCAGACTGTGAAAAAAGGGGCAGATTTGCGTACTCATCCGCACGCACAGGAACCCGCGTCGCCGCGGTTGCCGGGCCGTGGCCCGATGGCCGTGCTATGGCTGCTGCTGGCCTTGCTGATGCCCGCGGCAAGCCGGGCGGCCGAGCCCTATTCCCTGTTCGGGCCGCCGCTGCGGACACCGACGGTGCTGGTCTATGGGGCCAGCGCCGACGAACCGGCACCGCCCGGCTATGCCGCGCTCGATCACTGGCTGGTGGCGCACCCATCCCTGCCCCGCATCGACATGCTGGGCGGCAGCTTCTGGCTGGTGGCGCGCTTCACCCCCACGCAATCGGCCACCGAATGGGTGGTGACCTTCGACAACACCTATTACGACAACGCCGATATCTGGGTGCTGGGCGATGACGGCCTGCGCCGGCAATCGGAAAGCGGCGCCGACACCGGCATCAACGACATGCCGCGCGGCACCTTGCCGGTCAAGCTCACCGCGGGTCATCACTATGCGGTGGTGATCCACGTCACCTCGAAGTTCTTCACCGCGCTGCCGCGCATCGACCTGCACACGCGCGCCCAATATCACCAGCGCCGGATCAGCGAGACGGCGCTGATGCTCGGCGCGCTCGGCATCCTGTTCGGACTGGGCGTTTTCATCCTGTTCGTGGGACTGTGGATCAAGGATCGCGGCTACACCCTGTACGGGTCGCAGGCGCTGATCCTGGTGCTGGGCTGGAGTTTCTTTTTCGGCGTGCCGCAGGGCTGGCTGGGGGTGAATACCGAACCGGTGAATTTCGCCCAGTGGTTCATCCTGCTGCCGGTGGTGCATGCGCGCTTCACCATCCGCTTTCTCGATCTGTGGCGGCACGCACCGCGCATGGCGCGGATCGGCGACGGCATCGTGATCGGCGCGATCGTCGCGTTGCCGCTGTCGCTGTGGCTGCCGTCGCTGGCGTTTCTGCTGGCGACCATCGGCGTGTCGGTGGCGGTGCTGTTTTCCGCCAGCATGGGCTTGTGGTCGCTGCTGCACGGGGTGCGCCGCGCACGCTTCTTCACCCTGGCCTTCATGGCCACGCTGATTCCGGGCGCGATCATCCTGCCGGTGAATTTCGGCCTGGTGCCCAGCGCGGTGGACAACGCCGACCTGCTCACCCTGATCGGCAACGCCTGCGAAGCGATGCTGCTGGCCTTTGCGCTGGCCGATCACGTGAAGCTGGTGGAGGATGGCCGCGAGCGTTTCCGCCGCGGCATGCAGGAAGCGGTGGCCAAGGCGTCCATCGATGCCCTCACCGGCCTGGGCAACCGCCTCGCCTTCAATGTGATGATCGAAGAAATCACCCGGCGCGAAAATGCCGATCCGGCCGAAGGCACCTGGCAGATCGCGATGATCGATCTGGACGGTCTCAAGCAGATCAACGACCGCGAGGGCCACGAGCGCGGCGATGATCTGCTGTGTGCCGTCGGCGAAGGACTGGCGCGCCTGGGCGAGCTGATCCGCGCGTTCCGCCTGGGCGGCGACGAATTTGCGTTGATCGCCTATGGCGACGAGCTCGGCAAGCAGCGCCTGGGCCGCGCGCTGGACGAACTGGATCTGGCGCTGCGCAAAAGCGATTATCCCGGCGCCGGCATCAGCTACGGCATTTGCAGCGCACCGATCAACCAGCGGCATTTCAGCAGCGCCGATTTCGCCGAGCTGATCCGCCTGGCCGACCGCATCATGTACGCGCACAAATCGCAGCGCTACAGCGAGCGCAACGCGGAGCGCCCGCTGTCCGAACTGGGCAGCGAATAAATCCTTACCAGCCGCGCTCGCCCTGAATCACTGCCGGCACGCCGCAGATCGCCCGGCTCGCCTGCATGCCGCCCATCACCGCCGCTTCCACGCAGCCGGCATCCAGCCCGGTCTTCAGCCAGTCGCCGGCCAGAAACAGATTGCTGAAACCGGATTGATCCGCACGCAGGCGATAACGGCTGGTGCCGACCAGCGACAGCACGTAGCGTTCGGAAGGATCGATATTGGCGCGCCAGTACTGGCTGTCCAGCCGCGCTGCGCCGGTGCCGCCGGCCGGATCGACCAGCCAGTCCCAGGGAAAATCATGGCTGCCGGCCTTGCTCCACAGCGCATGGATCTGTGTCTGCAGTTGTTCGATCGCCGCCGCCTTCACCTGTGCGGCGCAGCGTGCGGGAAAGTCGTGATCGTCGGCCGACGGATACGCATCCAGCGCCAGCGCATTGCAGAAATAGGCGATGTTCTTCGGCGCATCGCCCGCCGGCCAGGTTTCCCGGCACAGCAATTGATTCATCGAGGCCCAGGTATCGAACGGCTCGGTAAAGCCGGACAGCACCGGCTCTTCGCCGTGGGCGCCGGGGTAATTCCAGCCGATGCCGTCCAGATCGCGGTTCAACCACAGCTGGTAGGCCTGCGTGGCTACCGCCGCGACATGTTCACTGCATTCGCGCAAGGGCGCGCTGATGGCCAGCAGCGGTTGCGCCACCCGCGCCAGGCTGGCCACCGACAGGCCGAACACCACCTGGTCGAAGTCACTGCCCGCACGCAGGATTTTTCTCGGCAGCGGCACGCCGGTCGCTTGCTGATACAACTGCGGCCAATCCGTCCAATGGCTTTCCAGATTGACCTGATGTGCCTGCAGCAACGCGGCCTGTTGCGGGTCGAGCTGGGCGTATAGCGGGGCCGATGGCCAGCACGGCAAGCCGTTTACATCCAGCAATGGTTGATACGCGTCGCCAGGCACGGCGACTTGCTGTTCCAGTTCGATTTCGCCGATCGCGCCGCCCGCCGCATCCGGACGCAGCTCGCGCAGCTTGTGGAAATAGTGAAAACGCACGCCTCGCCGCGCCAGCACTTCGTACAGCGGCGCAAACACCACGTCGCCCATGCCCGCCTGCATCTTGTACATCAGCGCGTCGCGGTAGCCGAGCCCGACCTTGAGCATGCCACGCAGCATGGTGCCGGCTTCGATCTCCGGCAGCCGCGGATCGCCATTGCGGTAGGCAAACACCAGGTCGTAAAAGCCGCGCACCGGCGCACCGTTCACGCTCACCGGCTGCGCGCCGTGCGACGCCAGCCAGCTGCGGAAATCGATACCGTTGATGATCTCGAAACCCTTGCTCACCACATCGTCCGCCAGCATGCCGATGCCCACGGCCAGCGACAGATCCATCGCCATATACAGCCGGCGCCAGTCGTCCGACCAGGTATCCGGATCGCCGAACGGCAGCGCCACATCGTGCAGCGCGTGCTGCAGATGCTGCAGCAACAGCAGAATGGACGGCCAATCGGCGGCAGCCGGCGTTTGCGCGGCAGTACGTGCGAGATCGCGCGCCTTGCGCGCCACCACCAGCGGATCGCCCACGTCTTCGAATGCCGTCAGCCCGGCATGCGCCGCCGCCAGCAGTTCGCGCAAACGGCTTTCATGCGGCGCACCCATGCGCAGCCGCTGGCCGGTATGCAGCAGATAACTTTCGGCCCAGGATTCCAGCCATGAGCGTTGCCAGTCGAGCAATTCGGCCAGGATCGCTTCTAGTCCTTCCGGCGCACGCGGCGTCCCCGGCGTGCCGGGCAAGACCGGTGTTTCGATCGGCCATACCCGCCAGCTCGCCTCGATCAGTTCAGACAGGCATACGTAGTGCTGCGGCTTGAATGCATCGGTCCAGCTCGCCAACGGGCTGCCGGCGGGACGATTCAATGCCGCATAGGCCTGCTGCATCAGCTGGAAAGCGTTGTCGTAGAAGCCGAACCAGATATGCAGGCCGTGTTCCTCGATGCGCTGCGCCAGCCCGGCATTGCGCCCACTCGCGCCTTTGCCGCCAAGGCGCCAGCCCATCTGATACACATCGATCTGATAGTGCTGCTGCCAGTCGGCCACGCTGGTCAGCCAGAACACCGCCGTCATCGCGCCGACACCGCCGCCGAGCACGGCGATGCGCCGGGGTTGCGCGGCCATCAGCGCGCGTCCCCGTCGATGCGCGAGTTGTCCACCAGTTCCACCGCCGCCTGCACTTCGAAATCGAATTCGATGCAGAAGCCGCAATGCGCCGGCTGCACGCCCAGCTGCCAGCCCAGCGTGCGCTGCAGCGGAAAACTATCGAGCGGATGCAGGCGCAGGTCGTAGCGTCCGCTCAGCAGCGACAGGCCATGGATCGCCTTGATCTTGGCCGGCGCGGCGACGATCGCCTGATACACCGCGCGATGCCCGTCGCCGTCGGGAAACTGCTTGAGGAAAAGCTGCTCGACGCCCGGAAAGAAATCAAACCATTCGTCGAATTTCTTGCGCCACGCCGGATGCGTATCCCAGAAGCCCGGGGTCTCATGCATGCAAGCGATCAGGCCTTCGCGCCAGGCCAGTACGTCCTTGGTCGGTTCATCCTTCACGCCTACGGTGGCATCCAGATCGAGCAGCGGGTGCATCGCCAGTTCCGTTTCCGGCGCATACGGCTGAAAGCCCTTGGCGGCGAGGCGGAAGGTGGCAGGCGGTTCGTTGCGCGCGGGCATCGCATACAGGCATTCGTATTTCGGGTAGCCGTACAGCTCGCGCCCGTTGACCAGCGCCATGCAGTCGTCGACCCAGATGTGCAGCGGATAGGCATAGAACGTCGGCCACGGATCGCCGGGCTTGCTGCAGCCGACCATCACCCAGGTGACGATGTCGATTTCCGTGCCCCAGCCCTTCACCACATCCATCGGATAGGCGCTGTGCGCGTGCCGGATCTCGGCAAAACTCAGCAGCACATAGTGGGTGAGCACGGTGAAATGCAGTTGCCCGCGGCTGCAGGCATTGAGCGTGCGGTCCACGCTGGCCTGCAGCGCAGCCAGGTCACCCGCCACCCAGAAACCGTAAAGACGTGCCTGCTCCAGCGCCAATGGCGGATGCATCAGCGGCGAACCCGGCGGATACAAGAACGGCGGACGTGTCGCAGACATGCCAGCACCCCCATGCCCCTTCTGCGGTGGGGATACGCTGGCACGAAACGGGGTGCTTGTCGATTTACTTTCGATGACAGGCCGCCGCCCTGCGCAACCGGCAGGCACCTGGCATCGTCGAAGCCATAAAAAAGGGCCGCGTTGCCGCGGCCCTTTGCAGATCACCCGAAAGCGATCGATTACTTCTTCAGCAGACCCGCCAGCGTCTTGCCGAGGTCGGCAGGCGACTTCACCGTGGTGACGCCGGCCTTTTCCAGCGCCGCGAACTTCGCCGCCGCCGTGCCCTTGCCGCCGGAGATGATCGCACCGGCATGGCCCATGCGCTTGCCGGCCGGGGCCGACGCGCCAGCAATGAACGACACCACCGGCTTCTTGACGTATTCGCCGATGAACTCAGCGGCCTCTTCCTCGGCGCTGCCGCCGATTTCGCCGACCATGATAATGCCTTCGGTCTGCGGATCGTCCTGGAACAGCTTCAGGCAGTCGATGAAGTTCAGGCCGTTGATCGGGTCGCCGCCGATGCCGATGCAGGTGGACTGGCCCAGGCCTTCGTTGGTGGTCTGGAACACGGCTTCATAGGTCAGCGTGCCGGAACGCGACACGATGCCGACCTTGCCCGGCTTGTGGATGTGGCCCGGCATGATGCCGATCTTGCACTCGCCCGGAGTGATGATGCCGGGGCAGTTCGGCCCGATCAGCACGGTTTCCGGATGCTGCGCCAGCACGTTCTTCACGCGCAGCATGTCCAGCACCGGGATGCCTTCGGTGATGGTGACGATCACGCGCACGCCGGCGTCGATCGCTTCGAGGATCGAATCGGCGGCGAACGGCGGCGGCACGAAGATCACCGACGCGTCGGCGCCGGTTTCGTCGACCGCTTCGGCCACGCTGTTGAAGACCGGCAGACCGATGTGCTCGGTGCCGCCCTTGCCCGGGGTTACGCCGCCGACCACCTTGGTGCCGTAGTCGATCGCCTGCTCGGCGTGGAAGGTGCCCTGCTGGCCGGTAAAGCCCTGCACGATCACCTTGGTGTTTTTATTGACCAATACGCTCATGACTCAAAGCTCCTCACTTCGCGGCAGCCACGGCTTTCTTCGCCGCGTCGTTGAGATCGTCGGCCGGCGTGATCGCCAGGCCGGAGTTGGCCAGCAGTTCGCGGCCCTTCTCCACATTGGTGCCCTGCAGGCGCACCACCACCGGAATCTTCAGGCCCACTTCCTTCACCGCGGCGATGATGCCCTCGGCGATCAGGTCGCAGCGCACGATCCCGCCGAAGATGTTCACCAGGATGGCGCGCACCTTGTCGGAAGAAAGGATCAGCTTGAACGCTTCGGTGACGCGCTCCTTGGTGGCGCCGCCGCCGACGTCGAGGAAGTTGGCCGGCTCGCCGCCCGCCAGCTTGATCACGTCCATGGTGGCCATGGCCAGGCCCGCACCGTTCACCATGCAGCCGATGTTGCCGTCCATGGTCACGTAGTTGAGGTTGTGCTGCACGGCTGCCGCTTCGGCGGCATCTTCCTGCGAAAGGTCGCGCATTTTGGCCAGGTCGGCGTGGCGGAACTCGGCGTTGTCGTCCGAGTTGACCTTGCCGTCGAGCGCGGCCAGGTTGCCGTCTTCGAGGATGGCCAGCGGGTTGAGCTCAACCAGCGACAGGTCCTTCTCGTTGAACAGCTTGTACAGGCCCAGCATGATCTTGGTCAGCTGCGTGACCTGCTTGGGATTGAGGTCCATCGCAAAGCCGAGCTGGCGGCACTGGTAGGGCTGCAGGCCTTCGACGAAATCGACCACGATGGTGTGGATGTCGTCCGGCATTTCCTTGGCCACCTGTTCGATGTCCACGCCGCCGTGCTTGGAGGCGATGAAGGTAACGGCCTTGCTGTCGCGATCCACCAGGATCGACAGGTACAGCTCCTTGGCGATGTTGGTGGCATCGGTCACCAGCACCAGGTTCACCGGCAGCGCACGGCCGGCGGACTGGTAGGTTTCCATGCTCTTGCCGAGCATGCCCTTGGCGGCGGCGTGGACGTCGTCCAGGCTCTTGCAGAACTTGACACCGCCGGCCTTGCCGCGGCCACCGGCGTGGATCTGGGCCTTGACCATCCATTGCGTGCCGCCCAGGTGCTTGGCGGCATCGACGGCGGCGTCGGGGGAATTGGCGACCTTGCCCGGCGGCACGGCGATGCCGTACTGCGCGAACAGCTCTTTAGCCTGGTACTCGTGGAAATTCATTCGATACCTCGAGTGAATGGGGAAAAATCGAGCCCGTGCGTGAGCGTGCACGGACTTGGGAGAACGGACGGCGGTGGGACGCACTACCCGCGTGCAGTGCGCCGCGGCCATGGGTCAACATGGCGAAAACCGCGCAATACGGCCCGGTATTTTCGCGGAAGCGGCCTCTGATGGAAAGGGGCGCGCAAGAATCGCCTGCCGCCGTTGTCCGTCCCGGCCTTCAGAAACAAGATTGCAAGACCGACGCAAGCTCGCGCCGCCCTTCCAATTGCGCCTCCCGGCAGCCTCCCCCAACGAAGGATTGAGGACTGCGGCCAATCTTGCGAAAGTGGCGCATCGGAGTCCGCTTCGATGTTGTCCTATTGCAAAACCGGCCCCTCGCCCCGCCCGACCCCGGGCAGGATGAGGGCGTAACCCCCAGTTGTTCGTGAGTGCTCAAACCCGTGTCCAGCCGCGCGATCTCCGATTCGCCCAACAGCACGACAACCCGCCACGAATTACTGTTTCTGAATTATTTCCGGCTGGCCCAGGCGCTGGTCTATATCGGCCTGGCCTTCACGCCCTCCGGCATGGGCTGGCCGCACCTGGAAAACATCGGGATGGCGCGCGTCGTGGCGGGCGGCTACCTGCTGTTCGCGCTGGCGATCATCTCGATCACGCGCATGGTCCGCGCGCTGGGCTGGCTGGGCATCCTGGCCACCCTGCTGGGCGACATCCTGGCGGCGGTGCTGGCGATTGCCGCGATGAACGACGCGCGCATCGGCATCGCCATGATGCTGGCGGTGAACCTGGCGGCCGGCGCCCTGCTGCTGCCGCTGCGCATGGCCTTGTTCCTGGCCGCGCTGGCCACCCTGGGCGTACTCGGCCGCACCCTGTTCTCGGTGCCGCACATGGCCTCCGCCGACGACCGCGACCTACTCGAATCGGGCCTGTTCGGCATGGCCTATTTCGCCATCGTGGTGCTGTGCCACGTGCTGGGCCGCCAGCTGCGTGCCAGCGAGGCGCTGGCCGAGCAGCGCAGCATCGACCTGGTCAATCTTTCGCAGGTCAACGAGCTGATCATCCGGCGCATGAAAACCGGGGTGATGCTGGTGGACGACGCCAACCGCATCCACCAGATCAACGAATCGGCCTGGATGCTGCTGGGCAATCCTTCGTCCGACCAGCGCGACCTGGGCCGCGTGGCGCCGGAGCTGTCGCGCCGCCTGTATCACTGGATCACCTCGGGCAAGCTCGACGAAACCGCCACCCAGCTGGCCGACGGCATGCCGGAAGTGGTTCCGCGCTTCAGCCGCCTGGCGCCGAACGACGATTCGCTGGTGCTGATCTTTCTCGACGATACCTCGCTGGTCTCGCGCCGCGCGGAAGAACTTACGCTCAGCTCGCTCGGCCGCCTGTCCGCCTCGATCGCGCACGAGATCCGCAACCCGCTCGCGGCGATCCGCTATTCGGCGCAGCTGCTGGCCGAATCCAGCGACATGAATCCCACCGACCTGCGCATGGTGGAAATCATCAACAACCATTGCAGCCGGCTCAACGAAATCATCGAGAACATCCTGCAATTGTCGCGGCGCGAACGCTCGCGCCCGGAAACGCTCAACCTCGGCGACTGGTCGCACGGCTTCGTGGAGGAATACAAGCAGGGCAACGACCTGGGCGGCGATTCGCTGCGCGTGATCGACAACAGCGCCGCGCCGGTGGCGGCGGTGGCCGATCCGCAGCAGCTGCAGCAAGTGGTGTGGAATCTGGTGCAGAACGCCCTGCGCTACGGCCGCATGCCGGGCGAGCCGGCGCGCGTGATGGTGGTGATCCGCCATGGCGAACACGGCGTGCCGATCCTGGAAGTGATCGATCGCGGCCCCGGCATCGCGCCGAAGGTGGCGGCGCAGATTTTCGAGCCGTTCTACACCACCCACGAATACGGCACCGGGCTGGGGCTGTACCTGGCGCGGCAGATGGCCGAGGCGAACCAGGCAGCGCTGGAATATGTGCGCGTGGCGGGTGGTGGCAGTTGTTTCCGGCTGGTGCTGACGCCACCGGCGCGGATCGAGCCGACGGTTTAGCTGCATCCACCTGGGCGCCGCATGGCATCGAGGCGCCGGCAAGGCATCAGGTGGAACGCACCACCAGCGTCGACGCCATCATCTGCGACTGCACCGCATGGCCCTGGATCAGCCCCAGCACCTTGCGCGCCAGCAACACCCCGCCTTCCTGCCAGTTCTGCCGCACCGTACTCAGCGGCGGCAGGAAGCTCGCGCCCAGCGGCGTGTCGTCGTAGCCGATCACCGACACATCGTTCGGCACCGACAGACCCAGCTCGACCAGGGCACGGATCGCCCCCATCGCCAGCAAGTCGCTGCAGGCGAAGATCGCATCGAAGCGCACCTTGCGCGCCGCCAGCGAACGCACCGCATCCACGCCCGATTCCAGCGTGAAGTCGGCGCGGCGCAGCAGCAGCGGCTTGATGCCGTGCCCGGCCAGTTCGTCCACGAAACCGAACAGGCGCTGGGCCATCTCCGGGTGATCGGGATTGCCGATAAACACCGGATTGCGCCGGCCGATCGATAAAAAGCGTTCGGCCACGCTGATCCCGCCCTGGCGGTTGTCGCTGCCGACCACGATGTGGTTGTCGCCGCCCTGCGCGGCCGCGCCCCACACCACCATCGGCAGGCCCAGCTTGTCGTACAGCCGCACGGCATCCTGGCGCGCGCCCTGGCCCAGCAGGATCAGGCCGTCGGCCGCCTGCACCGCGGCATCGGTGGCGCCCTGGCGGGTGGTCAGCAGCACGCTGTAGCCGGCGGAGGTGAGTTCCTGCGAGATACCGCCGAGCAGCGAAAGCGGATAGGGGTCCCACATAGTGCGGCCCGAAGACGGCTTCATCTCCACGATCACCGCCACCGTATGGCTGCGGCGCAGGCGCAGGTTGCGCGCGCTTACATTGAGCTTGTAGCCATGCTTGCGGGCCAGCGCCTGGATCCGCTCGCGCGTCTCGGCGTTCACCAGCGGGCTTTCGCTCAGCGCCCGGGACACGGTGATCTTGGAGACCCCCGCCAGCTCGGCCAGGTCGGCCATGGTCAGGTTGTGCCGATGCGCCAGCGGTTGTTTCTTTTTGATTCCCGTCAAAACAACGACCCCTTCAAGGATGTCCGATCCAGGCAGCGCACACGCCAGCGTTAAGTTTCGCCATCACGCTGCCCACACAGAATTGACCCGGCCAACCTTATGGTTTGGCAACAGCGATTAGACGCGGCAAGTGTGGCCCGACCCTACCTCTACGTCCAACCGTACGCCCGTGCATTCGTATGCAGTTGCGAAAAATGCTGCTTTGCCGCAAATGATATCGATATCTTGATATCGATATCATTCACTTTTATGCTCCGCCAACCATGGCCCGGCGGCCGATCGGAAGACCAAGCAAGATGCCTAGGGGAGAACACGTGCTAAGCCACGACGCGCCAAACGCCGCCACGGACCCGGCATCCAACGGGAGCGTGGATCCCTGGCGCCTGGTGCTGGCGCACCGCCCCACGGCCGGCGAGCAGCCCACGCTGGAAAGCCTGTTTGCGCTGGCCAACGGCATGCTCGGCGTGCGCGGCGGCCTGGAGGAACACGGCAGCCCGACCCAGGGCACCTTCCTTAGCGGCGTGTGGGAACGCACCCCGATCGAGTACCACGAACGCTTCCCGGGCTTTGCCCGCACCAGCGACACCCGTATTCCCGCCCCCGACGGCACCCGCATCCGCCTGCGCCTGGGCGACATGCTGGTCGACCTCGACGACGGCGAATGGCTGGCCTTCGAGCAGGCGCTGGACCTGCGCGCCGGCTGCCTGCAACGCACACTGCACTGGCGCTCCCCCACGGGTGTCACCCTGCAGATCGACGCGGAACGGATCGTTCCCCTGCACACGCCTAACCTGCTGTGCATCCGTTACCGCGTCACCTCTATCGACTACAGCGGTCCGATCACCCTCGAATCGGCGCTGATAGCCAGCAATACCGCGGCCGCCCAGGGCGACGATCCGCGCATGGGCGCGCGCGTGGCCGGCGGCCTGAGCATCACCACCTCCGATGCCGACCACGTGCTGGCCTCGATCTGCCAGCGCACGCTCAACAGCCATATCCGCCTGGCCAGCGGCCAGCGCCATCGCATGCTGCAGCCGGGGCTGCAGTTCGCACGCGCCATCATCGAAGACGGCGAAGGCGTGCAGCAGCACTACCGCGCCGAGCTGCAGCCGGGCAGCAGCGTGGCGCTGGAAAAATACGTCGCCTATGCGTGGACGCGGCCGGAAGGCGGCGAGACCGAAGCCTCCCTGCTCAACGAAGTCGCCACCACCCTGGAGCAGGCGCTGGAGCAGGATTTCGAAAGCCAGCGCACCGCCCAGGCCAAGGCCTGCGCCGCGTTCTGGCACGAAGCCGAATTGCAGATCGATGGCGACCCGGCGGCCGAACAGGCGCTGCGCTTCAATCTGTTCCACCTGCTGCAATGTACCGGCCGCGACGGCAGCGGCAGCGCGGCGGCGAAAGGCCTCACCGGCGAAGGCTACGAAGGCCACTATTTCTGGGACGCCGAGGCGTTCATCCTGCCGGTTCTGGCGCTGACCTCGCCGGCGCAGGCGCGCAGCATGCTGGTGTACCGCGTCAACACACTGGATCGCGCGCGCAACCACGCCCGCGAAATGAATCATTCCGCCGGCGCGCTGTATGCGTGGCGCACGATCAGCGGCGACGAATGCTCGGCGTATTTCCCGTCAGGCTCGGCGCAGTACCACATCAATGCCGCCATCGCGTTCGCCATCCGCCTGTACGTGGAAGCCACCGGCGACCTGGATTTCCTGGTCGCCGGCGGCGCGGAAGTGTTGTTCGAAACGGCGCGCCTGTGGCTGCAGGTAGGCAACTACAACCCGCGCAAGGGCAATGCCTTTTGCATCTGCCAGGTCACCGGCCCGGACGAATACACCGCGCTGGTCGACAACAACTACTACACCAACCACATGGCGCAGCAGCATCTGCGCTATGCCGCGGAGATCGCCGCCAAGCTGGCCGACCAGCGGCCGCATGACTATCAGCGCATCGCCACCGCGATCGACCTGCCCAGCCGCGAAATCGAGGCCTGGAAAGCCGCGGCCGCAGCGATGTACCTGCCGGTGGATGCGCAACTGAACATCTTTCCGCAGGACGACGACTTCCTCAACAAGCCGCGCCTGCCATTCGCGCAGGACGGCGAGCACGAACATCGCCCGCTGCTGCTGCAGATGCATCCACTCACCATCTATCGCCACCAGGTGTGCAAGCAGGCGGATGTGCTGCAGGCTTTCGTGCTGGCCGGTCACGCGATCGATACGGCCGCCAAGCGACGCAACTTCGATTACTACGAAGGCGTCACCGTGCACGACTCCACGCTGTCGGCATCCACCTTCAGCATCGTCGCCTCGGAAGTGGGCTATGCCGACAAGGCGTATCGCTATTTCCTCGATACCTTGCGCGTGGACCTGGACAACCTGCACGGCAATACCTCGCATGGCCTGCACATGGCGGCGATGGCGGGCAGCTGGCTGGCGGTGGCGTGGGGCTTTGGCGGCATGCGTCCGCAGGCGGGGCGTGCCGCCTTCGCGCCGATGCTGCCGGCCGCGTGGCAGGGCTACCGCTTCGGTCTGCGTTGGCAGGGGCGCCACATCAGCGTGGCCGTCGCTGCGAACGGCGTCACCTACACGCTTGCGCAAGGGCAGCCGCTGGAGATTTTGCATTACGGCCAGCCGCTGAGCCTGCGTGCAGACACCCCCGTACACATGCCGCTTACGGCTTCTTCGCCGGTGCATAACCTTCGCGGCGTCATCTTCGATCTGGATGGCGTTATCGCGGACACCGCCGTGGTGCATCACGCCGCCTGGAAAAAGCTCGCAGGGGAAATCGGCATTCCGTTCGACGACAGTGTCGGCGAGCGCCTGAAGGGCGTGGACCGGCGCGCCTCGCTGGACATTTTGCTGGAACAGGCTGCGCGCACTTACTCGGAAACCGAGAAAGAAGCGCTGGCAAGCCGCAAGAACGACTACTACCGGCAGCAGATCGAAGGATTCGGACCGCAGCATCTGCTGCCTGGCGCGCGCACCGCGATCGAATCGGTGCGCCGCGCGGGCCTGAAAACCGCGCTGGCCTCGGCCAGCCGCAATGCACCGCTTTTGCTGGAAAAGCTCGGTATCGCCGATTTGTTCGACTACGTGGTCGACGCTAACCACATCCGTCATGCAAAACCCGATCCGGAGATTTTCCTGGCCGCCGCGCGCGGCCTCGGACTGGCACCGAGCGAATGCCTCGGCGTGGAGGACGCCGCGGCTGGAATTGCCAGCATTCACTCTGCAGGCATGAAAGCGGTAGGGATCGGCCAGCCGCAGGCTTTGGCTGGGGCAGACCTGCTGTTGCCGGACGTCGCCGCGTTCGACATCAGCCGATTAACCACATAAGCGCAAACCGACGTGGCACACGCCACGCGATCACAAACAAACCGTTGGGGAGAACGATTGATGAAGACCAAGCCACTCGCACGCTTAGCGTTGTCGACGGCGATCGCCGCAACTCTGATGTCCGGCGCCGCCTACGCACAGCAAACCGATCAAAGCACACCGCCTCCGCCGCCGTCCGCGCAGAACGCGCCCACGACCGCGCCGGTGAGGAGCAGTCCCGGCGCACAGCAGGCCGCCAACGCCAAGAACGCATCCACCCTGCAACAGGTGGTGGTGACCGGCACGGCCACCTTCGGCGGCGTAAAGAAGATTGACGCCAGCTACTCGATCACCTCGATGAGCGCCGACCAGATCAAGCAGGCCAATCCCAAGAGCGCGGCCGACCTGTTGAAGGCCTCGCCCGGCATCTATCCGGAATCCTCCGGCGGCCAGACCGGCGCGAACATCGAAGTGGCCGGCTTCCCCGGCGGCGGCGACGCACCCTACGTCACCTTCCAGCTCAACGGCTCGCCGCTGTATCCAATGTCCTCGCTATCGTTCATGGAAAACTCCTCCATGTTCCGCCTCGACGACACCATCGACCGCGCCGAACTGGTGCAGGGCGGCCCGGGCGTGTTGTACGGCAATGGCCAGCCTGGCCTGACCGGCAACTTCATTCTGCGTGAAGGCACCGATACGCCCTCCGGCGACCTGGGCTACACCTACGGCTCAGAAGGCATGAGCCGCATCGACGGCTTCATCGGCTTCCCGCTCGGCAAGGACACTGGCTGGTACGGCAGCTTCGGCGGCTTCTGGCGCAAGTCCGACGGCGTGCGCAATCCGCAGTTCCCCGCCGACAACGGCGGCCAGCTGAGCGCCACCATCAGCCGCGACTGGGATAGTGGCTCGCTGATGTTCTATGCGCGCGCGCTGAAGGATCACAACCAGTTCGTCACCGACACGCCGATCCTCAATCCGAACCAGGGCACGTTCTCCAACTATCCGGGCTTCAATCCGCTGACCGGCACCTTCGGCAGCAAGGCCGATCAGTACGAGACGATCCAGGTTACGCCCTGCAATACGGCCGGCTGCACCCCCGGCGGCATTCCGTTGAACCTGGCCAAGGGTCGCGGTGCCGACATCCACATGTTCGGCAGCAATTTCGACTGGGATTTCGGCAACGGCCTGTCGATTTCCGACAAGCTGAACTTCACCGGCGGCCAGATGAACACGGTGTCGTTCTTCAGCACCGGCGCCAACCCGAGCACGCTGGGCGAATACATCTCCAGCCAGGTCGCCTCGGATATCGCCTCGGGCGAATTGCCGGCCGGCACCTACACCTCGTCCGCCACCTACGCCAATAACGGCGCGGCGGCCAACATGAACCAGAACGTCACTACCCAGGGCTACTGGTACGTGCACAAGCGCATCGCCGCGATCAGCAACGAATTCCATATCAGCAAGGAATTGTTCGACGGCAATACGCTGACCCTCGGCAACTACACCGCGGTCTACAACGACCACGACACCTGGTACCTGGGCAACAACATGTTGCTGCAGGCAATCAGCAATCCGGATCCGATCGCGGTCGATATCAGCAACGGTACCAACACCTACCAGCTGAGCAGCCCGGCCGGCTTCACCAGCGGTCCGAGCACGGCGATCTACGAACGCTGGAACGGCTTCAATACCGCGTTCTTCCTGACCGATACCTGGAAGCTCGACAACTGGCTGTTCGATGCCGGCATCCGCGAGGAACGCCAGCAGGCCAGCGGCGGCATTCAGAACACCGCCACCGGCGACCTGGATGACAATCCGTTCACCCTGTACAACAACGGCTCGCAGTACCTGGCGTCGGGCATGAGCTACATCAATTACCGCAAGAGCGCACCGTCGTGGACCCTCGGCGCCAACTACGAGTTCACGCCGAATATGAGTGCGTACGTACGCTTGAACGACGGCGTGCACTTCCCCGGCTTCGACGATCTGCGCGGCCTGCCGAGCACGCCGGTGGAGAAGATCCACAACCAGGAAATCGGCTTCAAGTACCAGGCCGACTGGGTCTACCTGGACGTCAACGCCTATCACCGCATCTTCTTCGGCGTGCCTTACACCTACACCAATCCGTTCGGCCAGCAGGTCTCGCTGGTATACGGCACCAGCACCAAGGGTGTGAACCTCAACACCACGTTCAAGCCGTTCGAGCACGTCACCCTGACGCTGAGCGGCGACTACATGGACGGCCACTACACCAACACCGGCCTGCAGGAATACACCACGCAGAGCGGTGCGGCCGCGTTCGCCAGCATGTACGGCATGGTGCTGCAGCGCCAGCCGAAGGTGCAGTTCCGCTTCACCCCGGCCTATGACCTGCCGACCAGCTGGGGCAGCCTGCGCGCAGCGATCACCTACGAATACGTAGGCAGCCGCTACGGCGATCTGATCGAGCAGCAGCCGCTGGGCAACTTCTACGACCTGAGCTTCAACGTCAGCGCCAACGTGGGCCAGCACTGGGTGTACACGGTCATGGGCACCAACATGACCAACCAGATCGGCATCACCGAAGGCAACGCCCGTTTGTTCGGCTTTGCCAGCAGCGGCGGCGTGATCCTGGCCCGCTCGATCGAAGGCCGCGAGGTACAAGGCCAGATCAAGTACAAGTTCTGACCGGCGTTTTAGAGCCCTCCCCTCCCTGGGGCACCCATGGCCGGGTGTTTGCATCCCCAAGCACCCGGCCATGGACTTTCTCTCGAGGGTCAGTTGTAGAGTTCGTCCGGTGAGGGATCGCCACCAGGTTTCCACTCACTCCACCGTCATCCCGGCGAAGGCCGGGATGACGGTGAGGTAGCACACAAGGCTAGGCATGCCGGCAGATTTCGTCCGCATGCCCATCGATTAGCAGGCAGCCATGAACCGATTCCGCATGATTACCGCGCTGGCCCTGATCTACATGGTCTTCGCGATCCTGCTCAACAGCGTCGGCACGGTGATCCTGCAATCCATCTATACCTTCGGCATCGATAAACCGCAGGCCAGTCTGCTCGAATTATTCAAAGACCTGCCGATCGCCATCACCTCGTTCCTGGTTGCTTCGTTCCTTCCCCTGCTCGGCTATCGGCGCGCGATGATGATCGCGCTGGGCATCGTCGGTTGTGCCTGCGTGCTGATGCCGCTCTATCCCAGCTTCCGCACCACCGAACTGCTGTTCACCTGCGTCGGCATTTCGTTCGCGCTGACCAAGGTGGCGGTGTATTCCTCGATCGGGCTGCTTACCAACAGCCGCAGCGAACACGGCCGGCTCACCAACACCATCGAAGGCCTGTTCATGGTCGGCGTACTGGTGGCCGGCTGGCTGTTCAGCGCCTTCGTCGACCGCGATGCGCCGGCCAATCCGTCCTGGCTCAATGTGTACTGGGTGCTGGCGGTGATCTGCGTGCTGGTGATCGCGCTGCTGGCCACCGCACGCATGGACGAGTCGGCCGCCCGCGCGGACGAAGACCAGCCGATGCGCGGCTCGCTGCTGGAAATGCTGCATCTGTTCTTGCGTCCGCTGGTCTACGTATTTCTCGCTTCGGCCTTCCTGTACGTGCTGATCGAACAGAGCTTCAGCACCTGGCTGCCCACCTTCAATAACGAGATCCTCAAGCTGCCCAATGCGATGAGCATCCAGATGGCGACCATCCTGGCCGCCGCCAGCGCGGTCGGCCGCATCGTCGCCGGCCAGCTGCTGCGGCGCATGCGCTGGTACACGCTATTGAATATCTGCGTGGTCGGCATGGGCCTGCTGGTGACGCTGACCCTGCCGCTGGCGCAGGGCGTGGTCGCGCACGCGCACGTCGGCTGGCGCGATGCGCCGCCCGCCGCCTACCTGATTCCGCTGATCGGCCTGCTGATGGCGCCGATCTATCCGGTAATCAACTCGGTAGCGCTCAGCTCGCTGCCCAAGCCCTCGCACGCGGCGATGACCGGCCTGATCGTGATCTTCTCCGCCCTGGGCGGCACGCTCGGCTCGCGCATCACCGCGATCGTCTTTTCACGCTTCGACGGCATTCATGCGTTTTACTTTTCGCTGGTGCCGATGAGCCTGATCCTGATCACGCTGTTCCTGTTCAAGCGCGAAACCGATCGCCACCAGGTCAACGTGGAGGCAAGCATCCGCATCGTCGCCAAGTAGCGTGCTGCAGGAAGCCGCACGCGCTGTCACCGCTGGAGTTTCCATGAGCTTTCGCACCATCGGCATTACCGGACTGTTCCTGCTTGCGGGCACGGCCGCATCCAACGCCTGCGCCACCGATCCGAGCTTCATGCTCACCGCCACCGCCGACAATTTCGGCAGCTATTTTCCCGGCTACCTGGCCAACGGCTATTTCTCTACCATGACCTCGCCGCGCGGCACCGAGCCGAGCCGCGCCTACATGGTCGCCTTCATGGACTACAGCAAGGGCGATATTGCGCGCCCCGCAGCGATCCCCGGCTGGAGCGAGATCGACTACAACCCCGGCGGCGGCTGGATCAATTCCACCCGCCTGGACCGAAAGATCTTCGCCGGCTACGCGCAGACGCTGGACATGCACGACGGCACGCTTACCACCAGCTACCGCTTCGACTACGCCAACAAATCCACCGACGTCAAAGTGGTGACCTTCGTCAGCCAGGCCGACAACCATCTGGCAGCGACGCAGTTCAGCATCACCCCGCATTTCGACGGTAGCGTGGAACTCACCTTCCCGCTGCGCCTGTGGTCCGAATATCAGCCGCGCTTTCCGATCGGCAGCATGACCGGCGACCAGATGATTGCCGGCGTGATCGCCAGCGGGCAGAACCTGGACAACAAACCGGTGCCGACACCGGACCGCGCTGCCGTGTGGTATCCGGGCTACACCCAGGTGTTGTCCAGCGACGGCGACAGCAAACAGCTCACGCTGTGGCTGGATGGCCGCGCGAAGGAAGGCCTGAGCATGGCCGAAGCGGCAGCGGTGCAAATGCCGGCCGGGCTGGAAATCCAGAACGTACGCCTCGACAAGACCAGCGACCTGCTCTCGCTGCATATCACCGCCAAGGTGAAACAAGGCACCACCTATACCTTCACCAAGTACCTCGCCGCTTCGCGCCAGGACTGGGGCGGCGCGGCGAAAGACGATGTGGCGCTGGCCACGCAGGCACGCCAGACCGGCTTCGCCACGCTGCTGGCACGGCATCAAGCCGCCTGGCATGAGCTGTGGAAATCGGACATCGTGATCGATGGCGATCCGCAGGTGCAGAAAGCGGTGCACTCCGATCTGTATTACCTGCTGTCCAACACCACCGTCGGCACCGCATGGCCGATGGGCGCCTGCGCACTCACACCCAACTACGCCGGCCATGCGTTCTGGGACAGCGATTCATGGGTGTTCCCCGCGCTGTTGCTGCTGCATCCGGAACGCGCCAAGCCGATCGTGATGTTCCGCCGCCGCACCATGCAGCCGGCGCGCGACCGCGCCGCGCAGTACGGCGCCAAGGGCACCATGTATCCGTGGGAGGCCGATCCGCAGACCGGCGTCGACTACACGCCGCACTTTGCCTATGGCGTGTACCGCGAGATCCACGTCAATGCCGATATCGCCATTGCGCAATGGCAGTACTACCTGGCCAGCGGCGACCAGGCCTGGCTCAAGCAATCCGGCTGGCCGGTGATCCGCGAAGTGGCGCAGTTCTGGGCCAGCCGCGTCAGCTACGACAAGAGCAGGGACCGCTACGAAATCATGCACGTCACGTCGCCCGACGAGGCCTACGACGACGTGCCGAACGACTCCTTCACCAACGCCGCCGCGCGCAAGGCCCTGCAGATCGCGATCGAAGCGGCCAGGCAAGTGGGTGAGACACCCGATCCGCAATGGCAGGCGATCGCCGACAAGATGTATATCCCGTTCCTGGACCAGGAACAGCGCCACCTCGATTTCGACGCCTCCGTGCCGCACGACAAGATCACCTGGATGGGTTCGTCGTTGGCCTGGCTGATGTATCCCAATCTGGATCTGCCGATGTCGCCGGCGGTGCGCCGCAACGACTTCGATTTCCAGTTGCAGGAGCTGAAAGTCCACGGCGACGATCCAAACGAAATGATGATGGTGATGCTGGCCGTCGGCGCGTCGGAACTGGGCGACGCCAAGACCGCAGGCGACTGGATCCAGCGCAACCTGGTCGGCTTTTTGAAACCGCCGTTCAATGTGCGCACCGAAACGGTGGCCAATAATGCAGGCTATATCCTGGCCACGTCCGCCGGCTTTCTGCAGAGCATGGTGTATGGCCTGACCGGCCTGCGCGTCGACGACAAGGGCCTGGACCAGGCTTATGCGCCGGTGCTGCCGCCATCGTGGCAGTCGCTGACGCTCAAGCAGGTGCATTTCCGCGGCAAGACCTACGACATCAGCGTGCGACGCGGTGCCGACGGTAAGGCCGAACTGGTGCGCCAGGCGCTGTAAATCATCGAGCCGCCGCCCATGCCCAGCACGTCGCCCGCCCTGCTCCACACCATGCAGCACATCGGCAGCCTGCTGCAGGGCGGCGACTTGCGCAGCGCGCACGATCACTTGCTGGCGGTCGTGGATGCGCATCCGGATTACGTCGAGGCCTTGCGCCTGCTCGGCGGTATCCGGCAAAGCTTCGGCGATGCCGATGGCGCCGAAATGCTGTTGCGCAAAGCACTGGCACTCGATCCCGGCTGGGCACCGACCCTGCTCACACTCGGTGAACTGCTGCTGCAACGCGGACACGCCGATCAGGCCGAACCCCTGCTGCGCCGTGCCGCGCAACGCCTGCCGCAAGCGGCGCTGTTGCTGGCGCGGCATTACAACGACCAGCAGCAGCCGGCCGAGGCGCTGGCCGTTGTCGGTCCGCTATGCGCTGCCGGCCAGTTGCATCCGGAACTGGTGACGCAACACGTGGCCGCGCTGTCGGCATTGCAGCGGCAGGACGAAGCGGTGACGTGCTATCGCCAGCTGGCGGAGGCTGCGCCCGACAATCCCGCCGCCACGCATGCCCTGGCGATCGCGCTGGGCGCCGCGGCCCGGCATACCGAAGCCGAACATGCGGCCCAGCACGCCTTGACGCGCGGACATCGCAGCGCCGCCGTGTATTTCACCCAGGCCAGCAGCCTGGTGGCGCTGGGTGAATTCGATCGCGCCGAAAGTGCCTTGCGCGAATGCCTGCGCGGGGATCCGCGCCACCGCGATGCACACGATCATCTGGCGCGACTAATATGGATGCGTACCGGCGATGCTGCCCAAAGCACCGCCATGCTCGACCAGGTGCTGCACGCATCACATGGCGATGAAGCGCTGCTGGCCACCAAGGCCGCCGTGCTGCAAGGCGCCGGCGACGTGCGTGCGGCTTATGCATGCCTGGCCGATGCCGCAACGCGCGCGCAGGCCACGCCTGCGCTGCTGGTACGTGCTGGGCTGGCCGCACTGGAATTCGATCCGGCCACCGCATTGACCCTGGCCGAACGCGCACTGCAACGGACCCCGGCCGCCACTGCGCCGCGCAATCTGCTTGCCGCGGCGCTGCTCGGCGTGGGCGATGCGCAGCGCGCGCTGGAACAGTGCGCGGCGCTGCTGCTTGGCGCCCCCGACGATCAATACCTGATCGCCTTGCAGACCACCGCCTGGCGCCTGCTCGGCGATGCACGCTACGACGCGTATTGCGATTACCCGCAACTGGTACGTCCGCAGTTGCTGCAGGCGCCTCACGGCTGGCCGGATCTGGCCAGCTTCCTCGCCGACCTCAGGCAAAGCCTGGAGAACCTGCATCAGCGCTACGAACATCCGCTACTGTTCCAGTCGCTGCGCCATGGCACCGAAACCACCGGCGACCTCACGCGTGAACAGGATCCGGTGATCCAGGCGCTGTTCCAGGCCTTCGATGCACCGATTCGCGACTATCTCGCACAGATCGGTCACGGCAGCGATCCCCTGCGCCGGCGCAACCGCGGCAGCTATCGCTACAACGGCGGCTGGTCGGTGCGGCTGCGCAGCGCCGGCTATCACGCCAACCACGTGCATCCGCGCGGCTGGATTTCCTCGGCCTTCTACGTCGATCTGCCGGATGGCATGGCCGATGCCGAAAGCGACGATGGCTGCCTGGCCTTCGGCGCACCCGGCATGCTCACCACGCCGCCGCTGCCCGCACAGCATGTGGTGCGCCCGCAGCCGGGACGACTGGTGCTGTTTCCGTCGTATGTCTGGCACGGCACCGTACCGTTCCATGCCGCGCAGACGCGGCTCACGGTAGCGTTCGACGTGGTGCCGGAGCGCTAGTCCATGACACGCACACAGCATCCGGTGCCAGGCAGCGAGCACTGCACGCTGCATCGAGCTGCGATACATCACAGCGCCGCCACCCACGGCGCCTCGAAGGGAGAAACGCCATGACCTACCCACTCCGTCCCCTCGCACTGCTGCTCTGCGCCAGCCTGGCCGCTGCCGCCTCGGCGGCTCAGCCCGATCCGGCCAAGACACGTGCCTATATCGACCAGGCCTGGACCACCCTGACCCGCTCGATGGACAACTGCAAATCGCTGGCCGATCCCAAGATCAAGGCACGCCCGGTGATCTATGTGCCGGCGCAATTCGCCGTCCCGGCCGCGCTGACCCAGACCGCCAGGCGCTGCAATGTGGATGTGCGCCCGTTGCCGCAGGTGATCGATCAGCTGGGCGCGATCGATGCCACCAGGCTGCCGGTGCAAGGCCTGCTTTACCTGCCGCATCCGTACGTGGTGCCCGGCGGCTTCTTCAATGAAATGTATGGCTGGGACAGCTATTTCATCGTGCTCGGCCTGGTCGCCGACCATCGCACCGAGCTGGCGCGCGACATGACCGACAACGCGCTGTTCGAAGTGCAGTACTACGGCGGCGTGCTCAATGCCAACCGCAGCTATTACCTCAGCCGTTCGCAACCGCCCTTCCTCACCGGCATGATGCAGGCGGTGCTGGGCGATCCGGCCAGTTTCCACAGCGCCGCGGAAAAACGCGCGTGGCTGGAGCAATCCTATCCGCTGGCGGTACGCAACCACGCCATCTGGACGCGCCCGGAACACCAGGCCGGCAATACCGGACTGGCCCGCTACTACGACCTGGGCAGCGGCCCGGTGCTGGAAGCGCAGGACAGCAGTTTCTATAACGACGTGATCACCTGGCTGATCGCGCATCCCGCCGACAACCCAGGCTACCTGCTCAAGGGCGCCCAGCATCCGAACGCTGCCGAAGCCGCGCAGTTGCAGAACACCAGCTGCGATGTGCACGCATCGAACGTATGCGCCGGCAACTGGGTCGGCGGCTATCGCCTGACGGCCGACTACTATCACGGCGATCGCGCAATGCGCGAATCCGGTTTCGACACCAATTTCCACTTCGGTCCGTTCGGCGGCTCCACCCATCACTATGCGGCGGTGGATTTGAACAGCCTGCTGTATCGCTACGAACTGGATCTGAGCGATTTCGCCAAGCAACTGGGCAAGCCGGACGAGGCCGAACATTGGGCGCAAGCCGCCGCCGCACGCAAGGCGGCGATGGATAAATACCTGTGGCGGCCGGAGCTGGGCATGTATCGCGACTACGACTTCGTCGCCGGCAAGCCCTCCGGCACGCCTTATCTCACGGCGTTCTATCCGCTCTGGGCGGGCGCCGCTTCGCCGCAGCAGGCCGAGGCCGTGCGCAAGACGCTGCCGACCTTCGAACTCAAAGGCGGCCTGGCCATGGACAACCGTCCCAGCGGCGCGCAATGGAACGCACCCTTCGGCTGGGCACCGACCAACTGGTTGGCGATCTCCGGCCTGGAAGCGTATGGCTTCCACCAGGACGCGCTGCGCCTGGCCGGCAAGTTCGACGCCACCATCGATCGCGGCTTCGCCGACGACGGCACCATCCGCGAGAAATACAACATGGCGCTGGGCAATGCCGACGTCAAAGTCAGTTCCGGCTACACCACCAACGTGATCGGCTTCGGCTGGAGCAACGGCGTGTACCTGAAATTGCAGGAGCTGCTGCATGGCGCCAAGCCGACGGCAGCGGCCGACACCCAATCGGGCACCGCACATTGAACGGCATCGCCGCCATCGAGGGGAAACTCATGTCCGTCCTGCGCCACCTCGCCGTGGTTTCCGCTGCGCTGTTCGCCACCGCCGCCAGCGCCCAGACCGCTGGCATGAATGCCGATGGCAGCGTCACCGCGCCAGCCGCCACGGTGCCGTATTCCTCCTACGCCTCGCCGCAGGCAAAAGCGTTCTTTCCGAAACTGCTCGCCGCCGGCAGCAAGGCGCCGCCGATCACCGCGCCGATCGGGCAAAGCCGCAGCTTCTACGACCGCATGAACAGCGATCGCGCCGCGCGCATGGAAAAGCTGTACCCGGTCACCACCCATCACGAGACCATTGCCGGAGTCGGCACCGACGTGGTGCTGCCGGCCCAGGGCATTGCGCCGGCCAATCGCGAGCGCGTGCTGATCAATCTGCACGGCGGCGCCTTTCTATGGGGTGCGCACAGCGGCGGGCTGGTGGAATCGATTCCGATCGCCAGCCTGGGCCGCATCAAGGTGATCACCGTCGACTACCGGCAGGGTCCGGAACGTACCTTTCCCGCCGCCAGCGACGATGTGGAAGCGGTGTACCGGGCGCTGCTCAAGCAATACAAGCCGCGCAATATCGGCATCTACGGCTGCTCGGCCGGCGGTGCGCTTACCGCCGAGGCGACCGCGCGCATCATCCATGACCAGCTGCCGGTGCCCGGCGCAATCGGCACCTTCTGCGGCTCGCTGACCGACCTGGATGGCGATTCGGCCTATATCGCGCCGCTGCTCAATGGCCAGGGCGTGCCGGTGCACCCCTTGCACCTGGCCGATATCCCCTATTTCCATGGCGCCCGTGCGGACGATCCGCTAGTGCAGCCCGGCCGCTCGCCGGCGCTGCTGGCCAAATTCCCCCCCACCTTGCTGATCACCGGCACCCGCGACATGGCGATGAGCTCGGTGGTGCACAGCCAGCAATTGCTCGACCAGGCCGGCGTGCCCACCGAACTGCATGTCTGGGAAGGCATGTGGCATTCCTTCTTCTCCGACCCGGAAATCCCTGAATCGCAGGACGCCTACCGGGTGATCGTGCAGTTTTTCGAGCGCCGCCTGGGGCATTAGGCGGCGGCGATTTTCACTCCGCGATAACGGAGCTGCCTATACATCACGCACCAGCACCCGCCTAGATGAGCACACATGCTTTGCGACTTGTCTGTAGGCGAGTATCCTGAACAACAACCCACATTCGCCCCCGGACCATGAGCCAACAGACCGTCCTGGTCATTGACGACGAACGCGACATCCGCGAACTGCTGACTATCACGCTGGGCCGCATGGACCTGAAGGTTGATGCCGTCGGCACCGTGGCCGATGCGCGCCAGGCACTGACCGATCATCACTACGATCTATGCTTCACCGACATGCGCCTGCCGGATGGCAGCGGGCAGGAGGTGATCGAGCTGATCGCTGCCGAATACGACGACACGCCGGTGGCGATGATCACCGCCTACGGCAATGTCGATGCGGCGGTGACGGCGCTGAAGGCCGGCGCCTTCGACTTCGTGTCCAAGCCGGTCGACATCCAGATGCTGCGCCGGCTGGTGCGCACGGCGCTGAAGCTGGCCGAGGAAAAGCGCAGCGGCGCCACCCCCGCCAGCACCACCACCGCCTCCGGCGATCGCCTGATCGGCGACTCCACCGTGATGCAGCAGGTGCGCAGCACCATCGGCAAGCTCGCGCGCAATCAGGCGCCGGTGTATATCGCCGGTGAGTCAGGCGTGGGCAAGGAACTGGTGGCGCGGCTGATCCACGAGCAGGGTCCGCGCGCCAGCGGCCCGTTCGTGCCGGTCAACTGCGGCGCGATTCCCTCCGAATTGATGGAAAGCGAATTCTTCGGCCATCGCAAAGGCAGCTTCACCGGCGCCGTGGCCGACAAGGAAGGGCTGTTCCAGGCCGCGCATGGCGGCACGCTGTTCCTGGACGAAGTGGCCGAGCTGCCGCTGCACATGCAGGTGAAACTGCTGCGCGCGATCCAGGAAAAAGCCGTACGCCCGATCGGTGCGCGCGAGGAAATCGCGGTCGACGTACGCATTCTCTCGGCCACCCACAAGAACCTCGCCGCCCTGGTCGATCAGGCCCAATTCCGCCAGGACTTGTTCTACCGCATCAACGTGATCGAGCTGCGCGTGCCGCCGCTGCGCGAGCGCCGGGGCGATGTGCCGCTGCTGGCCGATTTCGTGTTGCGCCAGCTCGCCACCAAGAGCCGCAGCGACACCCCGGCACGGCTGCTGCCTGAAGCACGCCAGGCGCTGGAGGACTACGACTTTCCCGGCAATGTGCGCGAGCTGGAAAACATCCTCGAGCGCGCCGTAGCGATGTGCGACGGCGACCGCATCGACGCCAGCGACCTGATGCTGCCGCAGCGCCCGCCGCGCCACGGCGCGGAAGCGCCGGCACCGGCACAGGCCCATCACCCCGCGCCGGGTTTCGCGCATCCGGCGCATGCACCGATGTCCTCCGCGCCGCCGGTGCAGACGCCGTCCAGCGAACTGGGCCTGGACGACTACATCAGCAATCTCGAGCGCACCGCGATCATGAAGGCGCTGGAAGAGTCGCGCTACAACAAGACGGCGGCGGCGAGAAAGCTGGGCATCACCTTCCGCGCGCTGCGCTACAAGCTGAAGAAGCTCGGCATCGATTGATGCGGGCTTGTTGGCGTCAGTGGGTTAGCCCGGGCTGGATGCAGGGCTGGCCCAACGCGGTTTCGATCATTGCGTTGGGTTACGCTGCGCTAACCCAACCTACGTAAGTAGTCAGGCGCTCTTTTGCAGCGTGGCGCGTACCGCCTGCAGCAAGGTCCGTGTGTTCACCGGCTTGTTCAGGCGCAGCAACTTGCCGGGGACCTGGAAGATCGCCGAATCGGGCGGATCGTCCGCACGGCACAGCACCAGCACGCCCTTGCGGTAACCCGACTCGCTCAGCGCGGCCAGCGTACGCTCGCTGGTGAACAGGCTCATGTCGGCGTCCATTACCACCAGATCCGGCAGGCCACAGGCTTCGATCCATTGCAGGGCCGCGGTACCGCTCTGGCTGGCGTGCACTTCATAGCCCCAGGTATCGAGCGTGTCGGTGAGCAGGGTGAGCTGGCCGGCCTCTTCCACCACCAGCAGCACGTGCTCGGCATTGCCGTGCAGGGAGCCATCGCCGTCCACCAGTTCCGTCGTTTCGGCGACGGCGCGCGTCACCGGGATATACAGGTCGAAACAGGTGCCTTCGCCCAGCAGGCTATCCACCCGCATCACGCCGCCGTGGCTGTAGACAATGCGCCGGCACGACAACAGGCCCAGTCCGGTGCCGCCGTCCTTGGTGGTGAAGAAGGGCTCGAACAAACGCCCACGCACTTCTTCGCTCATGCCCTGGCCGGTATCGGCCACGGACAGGCGCACGTAGTCGCCCGGCTGCGCTTCTTCCTGTTCGAGCAGGAATGAGGTATCCAGCTTTGCCTTGCTCGCTACCACGCGCAAAATGCCGCCGCCAGGCATCGCCTGGATCGCGTTGAGGCAGAGGTTGAGCAGGCACTGCTGCAGTTCGGTGTGATTGCCTTCGAAGCTCAGCTCGGCATCGTTCAATTCGATATCCAGCTGCACCCCGCGCGGCACGCTGCCTTGCAGCAGCAGGGACAGCGCATCGAGCACGGCCCGCGCTTTCACCTGCTCGGCGCGCCGCGCACCACGGGCAAACGACAGCATCGATTGCACCATCTCCAGCCCGCGCCGCCCGCAGTCGCGCACCAGCGCACCGAGGCGGGCCAGGCGCGGATCCTCCTGGTAATCGAGCAGGCTGTCGCCGGCCAGCAGCAATGGCTGCAGCAGGTTGCGCAGATCGTGGCTGAGGCCGCCGGCCAGCATGGCCAGGCTTTCAAAACGCTGCACCCGGATCAGCTCGGCTTCGGCATGCGCGCGGGCGCGCTGTTCCTCGGCTTCGCGCAGGGCGCGGCGCACCGCGCTGGCCAGGCGCGCGGGATTCTGTTTCAGGATGTAGTCGGTGGCGCCTTCGCGCAGCGCGGCGATGGCCGCTTCTTCGCCGAGCGTGGCCGATACATAGATGAACGGCGTCTCCGGACTGTGCGCCAGCAGCAATTCCAGCGCACGCTGACCGGAGAAGCCCGGCATGCTCAGGTCCGACAGCACGATATGCGGCTGGAATCCCTGCAGCGTATCGATGAAGGCCGGCTCGTCGTCGACCAGCCGCACTTCGTAGTCGATACCGTCCGCCTGCAGCTCGGTAAGGATCAGCTCGGCGTCGAGCGGGCTGTCCTCCACCTGCAGCACGCGGATCCGCGGCAGCGCACGTTGATGGTTTGACTTGTCCGGCATCCCTGAGCCTGCTTGGTCAATCCGTTCATCATATTTCAACGGATCGCTAACGGCATGCGTTGCGCACTACTGCAAAAAAGCGGCATGCGGGCGGCGCGCCGGAGGCGTCATTCCGTCTCCGGCGCCTGGTTCAGCACGCCCCAGAACTGGCCCAGGGTCTGCACTGCCCGGAAAAACTGCGCCACGTCCACCGGCTTGATCACATAGGCATTCACACCCAGGTCCCAGCTGCGGGCCAGATCGCTTTCTTCACGCGACGACGACAAAATCACCACCGGCGTACGCCGGAAGCGCTCGTCCGCACGCATCTGGCGCAGCACGTCCAGGCCGGTCATGCGCGGCATTTTGATATCCAGCAGCACCACCGCCGGGTCGGCGACGGGGCGGCCGGCGAACGCGCCGCGGGCATACAGCCAGTCCATGCACTCTTCCCCGTCCTCCACGTGCGCGACGGGGTTGGCGAGGTTGGCCTGGCGCAGGGCGTCCACGGTCATTTCGGCGTCGACGGGGCTGTCTTCCACCAGCAGGATGGTGCGCAGCGGTCCATGCTTCATGGCGAGACCCATTCATTGGCCACCGGCGGTTCCACCGCCGACAGCGTGAAGTGAAATTGCGCGCCCTGCCCCGGCTCGCCTTCGGCCCAGACCCGGCCGCCATGCCGCGACACGATGCGCTGCACATTCGCCAGCCCGATGCCGTTGCCCGGAAATTCGCTGGCCTTGTGCAGGCGCTGGAATACGCCGAACAATTTGTCGACGTAGCGCATGTCGAAGCCGGCGCCATTGTCGGACACGGTGAATTCGAAATCGCCGGATTCGCCGTGCTCCACGCTGACCCGGATATACGCCGTGCGCGTCTGGCCGGTGTATTTGACGGCATTGCCGATCAGGTTCTGCCACACCGTGCGCAGCATGTTCTCGTCGCCCACCACGACCGGCATGGGGTCGACCTGCCATTCGATGTGGCGGTCCGGCACTTCGGATTCGGCCAGCATGCGTGCCTCATCCACCAGCGACTGCATGTCCACCGCCTGCAGCCGCAAGGCGCCGCGTCCGAGCCGCGAGAACACCAGCAGATCATCGATCAGCTGCGCCATGCGCTGCGAGGCGTCGCGGATCACGCCCAGGTAATGGTGGGTGGTGACATCCACGTCATCGCCCAGGTGCAGCTCCAGCTTTTGCGCGAACGCCGTGATGTGCCGCAACGGCGCGCGCAGGTCATGCGACACGGAATAACTGAAAGCCTCCAGTTCGCGGTTGACGTCGGAGATCTGCACCACCTTGCCCTCCAGCTGGTGATTGAGCTCCTTTACCTGCTGCTCGACCAGGGCCCGCGCGGTGACGTCGCTCACCGTCAGCAGCAGCACAGGATTCTCGCTGTCCTGCTGTTGCAGGCGCCGTGCATTGATCACCACGTGGCGTTCGACACCGTCGATGGTGCGCTGCGTAAGTTCGTAGTCCCACAGCTCGCGGTCGCGCAGCAAGACGTCGCGCAGGCGCTGCTGCAGCACTTCGTCGGCCCAGGCGCCCTGGCCGATGTCGTCCAGGTATTCGGCGCGGCTGTCCTCGGAAACGCCATACAGTTCGCTGAAGGCCGCATTCACCAGCAGCGTGCGCAGGCTGTTGTCGAGCAGCGCGATCGGTTCGCGCACCGCCTGCAGGATCATCTGCGAACGTTGCACGGCCTGGCGTTCGCCGATCTCGGCACGCAGGCGCTTGCCGATCTGCCGTTCGGACACCACCACCACGATGGTCAGCATCACCAGCTGCGCAATGGCGGTCAGCGCCAGCGCGGTGCTGCTGTCCCGCGACAGTTGCTGTGCCGCCTCGCGGCGATGCTGCAATTGCAGCTCGGCGCTGCCGACCAGGCGGCTGGCGATGTCGTCGATACGGAACAGATTGCCGGCATCGCGCAGCGCCTGTCCGGCACCGATCGCGTCGTTGTGCTTGTAGCGCTGCAGGGCCTGGTGCAGCAGCGCCAGGCGGCCGTTTTCCACTGCGCTCAGCTGCTCGACCAAGTGTTCCTGCTCGGCGTTGTCGGCGACCAGGCGATGCAATTGATCGAGCAGGTTGGGCACCAGCCGCTCGGCGTTCTGCACGGTTTCTTCGCCGCGCGCGTACGGGTCATCCGCCAGCAGGTGCTGGATGGCGGCTTCGCTGTCGTAGGTCTGGTCGGCGATGCGGTAGACCAGCGCCTGCACTTCGGCCGCGCGCGTGACCAGCTCGCCGGCATCCAGCGCCTGCCGCGAGCCGCCGCGCATGATCATGTACGGCAGCGCCACGATCACCAGCACGGCAAGCAGCAGACCGCCGGTGCGCCAGCGCAAGGCAGCTACTTGTCGCACCGTCCCACGGATCATCGACGCCCCTGCATGGCCATACATCCCGGCATGATGCATGCATTCTGCGCATGTTTGCGTTGGCTGACTAGTGCGACAGCGGCGCGCTGCTCCCGTTTGGCAAGCAGTTGCCCCGCAGGGACGGAGGCGGGGATGCGCCTGCGCCGAATTTAAATCGAGCTACGTATTCTCCGCCGCTCCCACGAGCTTGTCCCTCGCCTCGCTCCTCTCCCCCGCAGGGGAGAGGAAGCCATGCGGCTTAGCGGGAATAGCTGCTCATGGCCGTGGGCCGTGCCGAAATGGCGGTACCCCAGTTCTTGTTCGGCTCCGCCTGCATGGTGAAGTGCAGTTCGCCGCCGGCCATGATGTCGGCATGGCGCAGGTAAACGCGGTCCAGCGGCTTGCCGTTGAGCGTGACCGCGCCGACATACGGATGCGCCGCATCCATCGGCGAGGCGCTGACGGTGAAGGTGTGCCCATTGGCCAGGTGGATCGCCGTACGCGGCACGAACGGGCGGCCGATGGCGTATTCGTCGCTGGCCGGCGTCACCGGATAAAAGCCCATCGCGGTAAAGATGTACCAGGCCGACATCTGGCCCAGGTCATCATTGCCGATCAGGCCGGCCGGGCCCGGGCCGTATTCGTTGTCCATGATCTGCTTCAGGCGCTGCTGCGTTTTCCACGGCTCGCCGGCGTAGTCGTAGAGGTAGGCGATGTGGTGGCTGGGTTCGTTGCCGTGCGCATACCAGCCGATCAGGCCGGTGATGTCTTCCACGTTCTTGAAGATGGCCGGATCGACCTTGGCATCGAACATCTGGTCGAGCTTGGTATCGAACGCCTGGTCGCCGCCCATCGCGGTGATCAGGCCGGCCACGTCCTGCGGCACGTACCAGGAGTACTGCCAGGCGTTGGCTTCGGTGTAGTCGTCGCCGTAGCCGGCACTGGTCGGATCGAAGGGCTCGCGGAACTGGCCGTTGGTCAGGCGCGCGCGCATGAAGCCGGTTTTCGGATCCCACACATTGCGCCAGTTGGTGGAGCGCTTTTCGAAGGTGGCGTAGATGTCGTTCTTGCCCATCGCCTTGGCCATCTGCGCGATGGCCCAGTCGTCGTAGGCGTATTCCTGGGTCTTGGAGCCGCCTTCCACTTCCTTGTCGATCGGCACGTAGCCGAGCTTCATGTAGTCGGCCAGGTCACCGTAGTTGCCGTAGGTGGCGGTGGACACCATCGCCTTCATCGCCTTGTCCGCGTCGAAGCCGCGAATGCCTTTGACATAGGCGTCGGCAATGATGGCCACGGCGTGATAGCCGGTCATGCACCAGGTTTCCAGGCCCTGGTAGGCCCACACCGGCAGCATGCCGAACGGGCTGGCCTGCTGCGCGGCCACCATCGAGCGGATGAAATCCACCGTGCGGTCCGGATGCATCAGGATGATCAGCGGCTGCTGCGCGCGGTACACGTCCCACATCGACCAGCTCGAATAGAAATTGAAGCCGTCGGCATGATGCACCTGGTAATCCGGGCCGCGGAATTCGCCGTTCACGTCCATGCTGAGGCTGGGTGCGATCAGCGCGTGATAGAGCGCGGTATAGAACTGCGTGCGCTGCACTGGGGTGCCATCCACATCGATCGGCGCCAGCGCCTTGTTCCATGCGGCAAGGGCGGCGCTGCGCTGCGCATCGAAATTCCAGCCTTCGCCATCGTGATCGAGGTTGGCGATCGCATTGGCTTCGCTGACCGAAGACACCGCCACCTTCACCAGCAGCGGCTGTTTCAGGTCGCCGAAATCGAACACGCCGACCACCGCGCGGCCGTTCTGCGCATTGCTGTCCGCCGGCTGGTAGCCCGGGCCCTTGAAGCCCTTGTAGAGCACGTCGGTCTCGCGGTTGTACAGCTCGCGCGAGCTCATCGGCTGGTTGAAGCGCATGGCGAAGCACAGCTGGCGGCCCGGCGCCCAGCCGCGGGTGGTGCGGCAGCCGGTGACGGTGCCGTCCGCACGCACCTGCAGGTTCGACCACAGCACCTTGCCGGCGTAGTCGTAGATGCTCGGGCGCAGGTCCAGCAGCAGGTGCGCCGGCTTGCCGGCGGGGAAGGTGTAGCGATGCCAGCCTACGCGCTGGTTGGCGGTCAGCTCGGCGCGGATGCCGTAGTCGGCCAGGGTCACCGCGTAATAGCCGGGCTGTTCCTGCTCGGTGGCATGGTCGAAGCGCGAGCGGTAGCCGCTGCCCGGCACTTTTTCATCGCCCGGATCGAGCTTGACGTCGTCGCCGGCGATCGGCATCACCAGCACATCGCCCAGGTCCGAATGGCCGGAACCGGAAAAATGCGTGTGCGAAAAGCCCATGATGGTGGGATCGCCGTACTGATAGCCGGCCGCCCATTTATAGGCGTGCTTGAAATCCGGCATGGCGGTGTCGGGCGACAGCTGGATCATGCCGAACGGCACCGTGGCGCCCGGGAACAGGTGTCCATCCCCGCCCGTACCTATGCGAGGATCGACTTCTGACGCATGCTGCCCGCCACCCTGGGCTGCGGCGAGCGCTCCCAACGGTGTGATCATCAGGGCGGCAAGGCAGGCACAAAGCAGGCGGGAGCGGTTCATAGGGGCTAAGATCCGGGAGGAAGGGGTTTGGATCGTTCTAAACCCGCCAACGCTAGCATCGGCGGGCATACTTGGCATGCTGCACTGCGTGATCCCATTTTCGGCGATTCGGGTAAATTTGGATCGTTCCAAAAGCATGGATCGGGCTCAAAGAGGACAAGCTTCTAATGGGGAACACACCGCCGGTCGGCCGCAAGGTCACCCTTAGCGATATTGCCGCGGGCTGCGACGTCTCCCGCGCCACCGTGTCACTTGTGCTGCGGGGCAGCCCGCTGGTCAACAAGCACACCCGTGCGCGCGTCGAAGAAGAGCTGCGCCGCCAAGGCTATGTGTACAACCGTGCCGCTGCCAATCTGCGCCGCCGCACGTCGTCCAGCATTGCGCTGGTGCTCAACGATCTAGCCAACCCGTTCTTCGCCGAATTCGCCGCGGGCGTGGACGAAGTATTGGGCAGCACCGGCTACGTCACCCTGCTGGGCAGCACCAGCGAATCCACCGAGCGCGAACTGGCGGTGCTCGGTTCGCTGATGGAACACGGCCCGGCCGGCATCATTCTTTCGCCCGCCGAGGGCAGCGACGCGCAGCAGTTGTTGTCGGCCGTCGGCACCACCACGCCGCTGCTGTTGTTCAACCGCGAAGTCAGCGGCGACATCTCCGCCTGCGACCACTGGGACCGGCTGTTCCTGGACAACCAGCACGGCTCGCGCATGGCGACCGAGCACTTGATCGCGCAAGGTCACAAGCACATCGCCTTCTACGGCGGCCACAGCAATTCCAGCTCATGCAAGCAGCGCCGCAACGGCTACGCCGAAGCGATGAAATCGGCCGGCCTGCGCGTGGAGCCACAGTGGTTGGTGGAATGCATTCCCAATCGCCTGGATGCAGTGGCGCAGTGCGAGCAGCTGTTCAACGGCGGCACCGCGCCGACCGCTGCGGTCTGCTACAACGATGCGGTGGCGCTGGGCCTGATGCTCGGCCTGCATCAGCGCGGCCTGCAGCCGGGCCGCGATTTCGCGCTGACCGGTTTCGACGACATCGCCGAAGCCGCGGTAAGCGCGCCGCCGCTCACCACGCTGGCGGTCACGCCGCGCGCGCGCGGACGCCAGGCGGCGGAGCTGATCATGCAGCGCCTGCAGGAGCCGGCGGCAGCACCGCGCCAGACCATCGTTCCGGTGCAATTGCTGATCCGCGACAGCAGTTCCCCGCCACACGCTTGAACCCTCGGGACTAACCATGGCTTTTACCGCACCTACCGCGCCGCCCGCAGCATCCAGCACGGGCTCCGACGGCCGCTACACCTATTACCCGATGGCGCTCGGCGTGATGACGGCGGTGTTCTTCATGTGGGGGTTTCTCACCTGCCTGAATGACATCCTGATTCCGCACCTGAAAGCCGTGTTCGAACTGAACTACGCGCAGGCGATGCTGGTGCAGTTCACCTTTTTCGGCGCGTATTTCCTGATGTCGTTGCCGGCCGGACGAGTGGTGGCGCACCTGGGCTACAAGAAAAGCATCGTGGCCGGCCTGATCGTCGCCGGCATCGGTGCCGTCGGCTTCTGGCCTGCCGCCGGGTTGCGCTGGTATCCGGCCTTTCTCGGCGCGCTGTTCGTGCTGGCCACCGGCATCACCCTGCTGCAGGTGGCAGCCAATCCTTATGTAGCGCTGCTCGGGCCCGAACGCACCAGCTCCAGCCGCCTCACCCTGGCGCAGGCGCTCAACTCGTTCGGTACCACCATCGCGCCGCGCTTCGGCGCGCTGCTGATTCTTTCCACCCAGGTGAAAAGCGCCGGCGAGATCGCGCAGCTGTCGGCCAGCCAGCAAATGCTTTACCGCGCCCAGGAGGCGCAGGCCGTGCAGACGCCCTACATCGGCCTGGCCGTGGTGCTGGTGCTGCTGGCGATCTTCGTGTGGTTGTTCCGCCTGCCCAAGCTGGAAGAAAGCACCGAGCAGGCCGATAGCGGCCGTCACACGCTGCTCGATGCACTGCGCTATCCGCACGTGCTGTTCGGCGTGCTGGGCATCTTTTTCTACGTGGGCGCCGAGGTATCCATCGGCAGCTTCATGGTGAACTACATCTCGCAGCCGGGCATCGGCCATATCAGCGAGCAGCAGGCGGCCAACTACGTGTCGTATTACTGGGGCGGCGCGATGGTCGGCCGCTTCCTGGGTTCGTGGCTGCTGGCCAAACTCTCGCCGCGTGCGCTGCTGGCCGGCTTTGCGGCGGTGAACATGCTGCTGCTGCTCACCACCATGTCCACCAGCGGCGACACGGCGATGTACAGCATCATCGCCATCGGCCTGTTCAACTCGATCATGTTCCCCACCATCTTCGCGCTCGGCATCGAACGCATGGGCCCGCTGACCGGCAAGGCCTCCAGCCTGCTGATCATGGCCATCGTCGGCGGCGCGCTGGTGCCTTATCTGCAAGGTGTGCTGGCGGACAACATCGGCATCCAGCACGCCTTCGTGCTGCCGCTGCTGTGCTACGCCTACATCGTGTTCTATGGCTGGCGCGGCTCGCGCATCCGCAGCGCGCCGGTCGGCGCCGAATAATGCAAGCCCCTGCTCCCCGCCCGCGGTTCGGCGGGGATAACGGCTGGACCTTTTTCTCATTCCCATTTTTTCCAGGGGTTTCTTGATGACTCGTTCCATCCTCTGCTTCGGCGAGGCCCTGATCGACATGCACGGCGAAGGCAGCGACGGCCACGGCTTTGCGCGGCACTTCGTTCCCTTCGCCGGCGGCGCGCCGGCCAACGTGGCGGTGGCGCTGGCCAAGCTGGGATGTCACGCGCGCTTCGCCGGCATGCTCGGCATGGACCGCTTCGGCGACTTCCTGCTCAACAGCCTGCAGCAGACCGGCGTGGATACCGTCGATGTGGTGCGCAGCGGCGAAGCCAATACCGCGCTGGCCTTTGTCACGCTGGATGGGCGCGGCGAACGCAGCTTTGCGTTCTACCGGCCGCCGTCGGCCGACCTGCTGTTCCGCGCCGAGCATTTCCGCAGCGAAGCCTTCGACGACCTCGCCATCTTCCATATCTGCTCCAACAGCCTTACCGATGCCGGCCTCGCTGCCGCCACGGTGGAAGGCATGCGCCGCGCACGCGCCGCCGGTGCGCTCACCAGCTTCGATCTGAACCTGCGCCCCGCGCTGTGGCCACGCGGCAGCGAGCCGCGCGAACAAGTGTGGCCGGCGTTGCTGCTGGCTGATGTGGTGAAAGTGAGCGCCGAAGAATTCGACTGGCTCGCCGTGGACGGCGAACAGGCGCTGCTCGATCGCCTGTGGGCCGGCCACACGCGCCTGGTGGTGATCACCGACGGCCCGCATCCGCTGCGCTGGCACCACCCCGACGCCGACGGCGAACTGCCCTGCTACAACGTGCCGATGGTCGACAGCACCGGCGCCGGCGACGCCTTCGTCGGCGGCCTGCTGTACCAGCTCGCGCAGCAACACGTGACGCGCGAAAGCATCGACGGCTTTATCGCCACCCTGCCGCGCCTGCATGCCGCGCTGCGTTACGCCAGCGCCTGCGGCGCCGTGGCGGTAACGCGGCACGGTTCGTTCACCGCGATGCCGAATCCGGCCGAGGTGGAACAGTTTATGGAGACGCACGCATGAGCAAGCCCACATCCCCCGACTTCCGCTCCGAAACCTTTCTGCGCGAACACATCGCCAAGACGATGGCGTTCTACCACCCGCGCGCGATCGATCCGGCCGGCGGTTTCTTCCACTATTTCCACGACGACGGCACCATCTACGACACCAGCCATCGCCATCTGGTGAGCAGCACGCGCTTCGTCTTCAACTACGCCATGGCGTCGATCGAATTCGGCCACGAGGATTACCTCAAGGCCGCGCATCACGGCCTGCGCTATCTGCGCGAGGTGCATCGCAACGCACAGACCGGCGGCTATGCCTGGACCATCCGCGACGGCCAGCCGGAAGACCGCATGAACCACTGCTACGGCGTGGCCTTCGTGCTGCTCGCTTATTCCACTGCGGTGAAGGCCGGCATCCACGAAGCCAAGGCCTGGATGGACGAAACCTGGGATCTGCTGGAATTGCGCTTCTGGGATGCCCAGGCCAGCCTGTATCGCGATGAAGCCGACGCCGACTGGAACTTCACCAGCTATCGCGGCCAGAACGCCAATATGCACATGTGCGAGGCGATGCTGGCCGCCTACCAGGCCAGCGACGAACCGCGCTATCTGGAACGCGCGCTCACCCTCGCGCAGACCATGACCCAGCGCCAGGCCAAGCTGGCCGACGGCCTGGTGTGGGAACACTACAAGCTCGACTGGAGCATCGACTGGGATTACAACCGCGACAATCCCAAGCATCTGTTCCGCCCGTGGGGTTTCCAGCCCGGCCACCAGACCGAATGGGCCAAGCTGCTGCTGATCCTCGAACCGCTGCTGCTGGAACGTAACCGCGAAGAAAAGTGGCTGGTGCCGACCGCCCAGCATCTGTTCGACACCGCGCTCGCACACGCCTGGGACCCGGTCAACGGCGGTATCTGCTACGGCTTCGCGCCGGACGGCAGCATCTGCGACGGCGACAAGTATTTCTGGGTGCAGGCCGAATCGCTGGCCGCTGCCGCACTGCTGCACGCACGCACCGGCGACGCCAAATACGACGCGTGGTACGAGAAGCTGTGGGACTACTCCTGGCAGCATTTCGTCGACCACCAGTACGGCGCCTGGTACCGCATCCTGACCCAGGACAACAAGAAATACGACGACGAAAAAAGCCCGGCCGGCAAGGTGGATTACCACACCATGGGCGCGTGCTACGAAGTGATGGCGCTGATTCGCGCAGGCGGCAAACCCTGAGCCAACGCAGCACCAGGTAGGTTGGGTTAGCGCAGCGTAACCCAACAAACCCTCACCGAAGCACCGCTGGGTTACCCCGGACCAAACCCGAAGTAACCCAGCCTGCCCACTGCATTCGTAATTCCACAGCCCGCTCCCCACACAGAGAGCGGATGCCAACAGCCCCGGCCTTCTCGCACTGGTACCACCTCGCACCCTTGCAGTATGTTCGGCCGCTAGCGCCAGGACGGCGCACTCCCCATCGCTACAGGGCCACTCATGAAAACCTTCCCGATGCTATGCGGCGCGGTGCTTGCCGCTCTTTCGTTTGCAGCCATCGCCGCTGACGCCCCGTCCAGCTACAACCCGCTGGAAACCTTCGCGCCCTGGTCCTACCCGCAGCCGTCCAATGCCTACCGCAACGCCAGCGGCAAGCCCGGCCCGCTGTTCTGGCAGAACCGCGCCGATTACCAGATCAAGGCCACGCTCGATCCCACGGAGCGCAAACTCAGCGCCGACGAAGTGATCACCTACACCAACCACAGCCCGGACGAACTGGACGTGCTGTGGCTGCAGGTGGAGCAGAACCGCTACCTGAAGGACGCACGCGGCGCCTTCGGCGGCGGTCGCTTCCCCGATGAATTCACCGATGGCGAGCACATCACCTCGGTGTCGGTGGAAGGCGCCGACGGCAAGCTGCAAAAGGCCGAATGGGTGATCGCCGACACGCGCATGCAGATCCGTCTGCCGCAGCCGCTGAAGGCACACGACGGCAAGCTGCGCGTGCATATCGGCTACAACTACACCGTACCCGGCGAATTCGGCGGCCGCACCGACTGGAACGCCACCAAGAACGGCGACATCTACGAAATCGCGCAGTGGTATCCGCGCATGTGCGTGTACGACGACCTGCGCGGCTGGACCACCGACCCCTTCCTCAATAACGAGTTCTATCTCGAATACGGCGACTACGACTATTCGGTCACCGTGCCGTGGGACATGATCGTGGTCGGCTCAGGCGAACTGCTCAACCCGCAGGAAGTGCTGACCAAGACCGAACTGCAGCGCCTGGAGCAGGCGCGCCACAGCGATACCACGGTGATGATCCGCTCCGCGGATGAAATCAACGATCCGCAATCGCGTCCCAAGCAGAGCGGCACGCTGACCTGGCACTTCCGCATCCAGAACAGCCGCGATGCGGTGTTCGGCGCCTCGAAGGCCTATATCTGGGACGCCGCGCGCATCAACCTGCCCGACGGCAAGACTGCGCTGGCCGAATCCGCCTATCCGGTGGAAAGCGCCGGCAAGGATGCCTGGGGCCGCGCCACCGAATACCTGAAGGCGTCCACCGAATACTTCTCCAAGCAATGGTTCCCCTACCCGTATCCGGCGGCGATCAATGAAGCCGGTACCGCCGGCGGCATGGAATACCCGGGCATCACCTTCGACTGGAAGGGCGCCAAGGGCAGCGACCTGCATGCGCTGATCGCGCACGAAATCGGCCACACCTGGTTCCCGATGATCGTCGGCACCGACGAGCGCCGCAATGCGTGGATGGATGAAGGCTTCAATACCTTTATCGATATCTACGAAGCGGACAACTTCAACCATGGCGAATACGCGCCCAAGCGCGATTCCGAATACGCGCCCGGCCACGGCAATCCGGCCGACGAGATCGTGAAGGTGCTGACCGATCCGGAAGCGCCGTCGCTGCTCACCCGCGCCGACGCGATCCAGGAGAAATACCGCCACCCGGTGACCTACTTCAAATCCGCCTTCGGCCTGGTGCTGCTGCGCGAACAGATCCTCGGTCCCGAACGCTTCGACGACGCCTTCCGCAAGTACATCCACACCTGGGCCTACAAGCATCCCAGCCCCTCGGATTTCTTCCGCTTCATGGAAAGCGAATCCGGCGAAGATCTCGGCTGGTTCTGGCGCGGCTGGTACGAATACAACTGGAAGCTCGACCTGGCGGTACAGAACGTAGCGCCGGTGGACGGCGACTGGCACAAGGGTGCGCAAGTCACCGTCGCCAACCTCGACAAACTGGTGATGCCGGCCACGCTGGAAGTGGTCTACACCGACGGCAGCAAGCAGGATGTACGCGTACCGGTGGAAACCTGGATGCAGCACCGCAGCTTTGTCGTCGTAGTGGATGGCAACAAGGCGGTGAAGTCCGCCACCATCGACCCGCAGCACGCGCTGCCGGACGTGGACCGCAGCAACAACACTTTTACCGTAAAGTGATCCGCAGACGCGTAGGTTGGGTTAGCGCAGCGTAACCCAACGAATCCACACGTTACCCAGGAGATGATCCCGGGGTAACGACATGATTCCTGCGTAATATGGCTGGATTACCCCGGACCAAGCCCGGGGTAATCCAGCCCATCATGCAGCTACGGCTCCGCCGGCGTACGTATCGCCCTGGAAAAATCCCCACCCGCCGGCACCGCCCGTGCCCGCGCCGTGATATCGCCCTGCCCGATCAGCACACTCAGCGGATAGTGCGTATCCAGCGCCCCGAGCTTGTACAGATAACTCGGCAAATACGCCGTCAACAGCAAGCGGTAGTCATAGGGCAGCCCCGGATCGATCCGCTTGGCCATGGCATACACAATCGTCACGCAGTTGGACGTCACCGTGTTGTAGTACGCCGGCTGCACGGTCAACTCGTTGGCCCCGCGCACATAGGACAGAAACAGCGAGCGCATCACCGGCTTGCTCATCTGCAGGCGAAACAGATGATCCGTCTCGCCGCGCACATTGGTGCGCAGGCGGATCACGTCGCTCTCGTCCGCCGCCACGATGGTGCGTTCGAAATCCTTGAAGAATCCGCCGATGGAGGAAAACGACTGCCCGCGCTGGCGCCGGATCTCCACCGAGAACACCACATGCGAACCATCGTCGAAGCCGAACGAGATCAACGCATGCACAATACCCGGCATGCCCCATGAAGAAAGAATCAGGTCCGCCGACGCCAGCCGGTCCAGGTCGTAGCTGCGCGTTTCCCAGCGCGCGTCGTAATCCTGCTCGCTGCGCCAGTTGAAGTTGCGTACGTTGTGCAGGGTGACGCGGTCGCCATCCACCTGCCCGGTCAGCAGCTGGGCGACATCGTCGGCCCAGTCCTTGTGATTGGATGGCTTGATGCTGCTCCACCACACCAGCAGCAGGGCAAACGCCAGCGCATAGGCGCCGATCGGCAGCACACTGCGCCGCTGCCAGGCCCAGGCCAGCGCCAGCAGCACCAGCAAGGACCAGATCAGGCTGGCGATCCAGCGCGCGGCCGTGCCGCCGGGAAACTGGTACCACAGGGCCATGCCGCCCCAGCCGCCGGAACCCAGCACCACGACCGCCAGCAGTCCGCACAGCAACCATCGCAACATCACCGGACCTCTCCCCATCACCATCGCCGCATGGATAATAGACCGGCAACGACCGCCTCATCCTGCTTTCTTGCCATGGAAGAATTGATGAAGGGCCGCACGCCAACCCGGATCCTCCGCGCCGTTGTACTGGCGACCATGCTGCTGGCCGCCGGCTGCGACATGGTGGGCGTCAAGCACGTCACTTCCAGGCAATACGCCAGCCAGCGCCGCAGCGATGTGCTCAGCACGCGCACGCTCAGCGATACCACGGTGCAGACGCTCAACGTGGTGGCGCTCAGCCAGGACGAATGCGCGGCCAATTTCCCCCGCTGCACCAATACCCTGCTCTATACCGATGGGCTGGACGACGAGCGCCGCCTGTCCGCGCTGTCCGAACTGTGGCTGGCCTATGCGCTGCAACAGAGCGATCGCGCCAAGACTGTCGATGACCAGGCGCTCAACGATTACCTGCAGGCGGCGCGCTATGCCTACGCCTACTTGTTCTACACCGCGCGCAACCCCGGCGAGCGGGCCTTCGAAACGCGCCAGTCGCAGGTGCTGGATTTCTACAACTATGCCGTGCAGCAGTCGGTGGGCAGCTTCTTCCGGCGTCTGCCGGAGCTGGGCACCGACTGGAGCAGCAAGCCGGTGGCCGGCTGGAACCTGCTGCGGCCCAATACGGATGTCTATCTCGGTTCCGGCGACTACATTCCCAGCGAGCTGATCCCTTCCGCCGGCCTGCGCTTTATCGGCCTGCGCAATACCTACCGCCGCGATGGCTTCGGCTCGGAGTTCGTTGCGGTCGGCGCAGCGCCGGCCGACACCAGCCAGGTCTGGCGCGAGCCCAACTACGTGCCGCTCACCGCCGTGCTTGAATTTCCCGGCGACACCCTCGCCAGCGTGCTGAATACCGACAGCGTGCGGGTGTACGCCAAAAATCCGTATCTGGACAACAGCATCGAGCTCGACCACCAGACCATTCCGCTCGCCGCCAACTTCACCGCCCCCTATGGCGTGTGGCTGGCGCGCTCGGGCTTTGCCCGGCAATCGATCCGATCGCTGCTCGGGCGCGGCGGCATCAGCAAGCCGCAGGTGCTGTTGATGCAGCCCTACGATCCCGACCGGCTTACCGTCGTGATGCTGCACGGCCTGGCCAGCAGCCCCGAAGCCTGGATCAACGTGGTCAACGAGGTGATGGGCGACGAGCAGCTGCGCCGCACCTACCAGGTGTGGGAGGTGTACTACCCCACCAACGTGCCGGTGGCGGTCAACCTGCGTCAGATCCGCCAGGCGCTGGATGAAACGCTGCGCCATTTTGATCCGTCCGGCAAAGCGGTGGCGTCCAACCATATGGTGCTGATCGGCCACAGCATGGGCGGCGTGATCGCACGGCTGCTGGTGTCTTCCAGCGATGACAAGCTATGGAATGTCGTGCCCGAACGCGCGGATCTTGCGGCCGCCGACAAGCAACGCCTGCGCGAGCGACTCGCGCCCTATCTGCAATTCTCGCCGATGCCGCAAGTCACGCGCGCCGTCTTCCTCGCCGCGCCGCATCGCGGCACCCCGGTTGCGCGCTGGAAACTGGCCCGCTGGTTCGGCGGCCTGATCCGCCTGCCGCTCACCTTGCTGGAAGAAGCCAAGAACATCGCCGATGCCGCACAGGGCAAAAGCGGCGTACCCACCACCCCGACCCAGCTGCCCAACAGCATCGACAACCTCAGCGATACCGATCCTTTTATCAAGGCATCCAGCACGCTGCCGATTTCGTCGAACGTGCACTACCACACCATAGTCGGCGTGTATAAACCCAAAGGTGCCCTGCCCGATTCGGATGACGGTGTAGTGCCGTACGCCAGTTCGCATCTAGAAGGGGCCGATTCCGAACTCGCCGTACCCTCCTGGCACGATGTGCAGGAAACGCCGCAGGCCATCATCGAGCTACGACGCATCCTGCGCTTGCATGCGAGCACGCTGCATTGCCTTCAGCCGGAGACCGGCACCCAACAGCCCTGCTCCTCCGGTACGCACTAAACGCCCTTGCTCCGCACGGCATCCAGGTGCGTCAAACCGAATCGCGGCGTAGTCCAATACCGTTCGTTTTCAGGCAAGCCGTGACTGAAACCTGAAATGCCGCTACTGGGTGGCAGCATGTACACAGCCGAATTGCGTGCTTTCCCCGTCTTCGAACGCGCGGCAGCATCAGCTTTCGGCCCTGAGCCAGATGTGGCGTCCACATCCTTGCTGCCTGGATCGCAGACACTTTGCAAATGCGCGTAATCGGCAGCACCGCGTGCTTTTGCGTTCTTCGCCGGCAATTGATAGCCGAAACTGCAACGACTGCCGCCGGCCAGCGCCACCGTCAGGCGGCCGCGATCGGCAACACCGCGCACCATCGCGCGGCCGCCCTGGCTCACCACCCCCACCACATTGCCGCCTTCATCCAGCACGTCGGCACCAAACGGGATGGTCACGTGCGCGGCCGGCTTCAAATCGATCACGGCGACGCGGCCTTTCTTGGTTTCAAAGCTGGCGAGCACAATCGCGCCGCTGCGCGGCACGACCTCGCGGCTGGATTGAACCAGCTCCACCTCGCTGGACAGCCCCTTGGGATCCAGCTCCACCTGGTTGCGCTGATACGGCACCAGATACGGCACGATGGCATAGCCGCGGCGATCGAGCTGCACGCCGGGATAGGAAGCCACATGCGCACCGGCGGCATCGGGGGCCTTGATGAGGGCGATGGTATCGCCCATGTTCTGCCCCAGCGTAACGCCGCCGGCATGCGCCAGGATCGACCCGGCCGCGCCGAACCCGATTTGCCGATAGCCGTTGCCGGTGGCCGCGCTGCCGTTGAGGATGGCCGCATCGGCGCGATAGCTGCCGTTGGCGTTGAACGACGTGGCTGCCGCTTCATCACGTGCCAGCGAGATGCCGTAGCTGCCGCGATCGCCGGCCAGATTGCTGTAGTTGACCTGGCTGCCGATACCACGGCGTCCGACATTGACGCTGCTATTGAGACTGCCGCTGCCGCCCAGCGGAATCGACAACGTTGCATAGATGCGGTTTTCCCACCGATCTTCGCTGTTGCGCGAACGCGCGGCGGAAATCGAGTAATTGAACCAGCGCGTGGCGTTGTTGTATCCCAACTGGTACTGCGTATCGCCACCGGGGCGCCCCCAATAGTTCTGGGTGGAACCGGTCAGGTAGATGGAGCCCGACCCCAGCTTCTGGCTCAGCACCAGCTGGAGCGTGTTGCGTTGGTGCATGCTGCCCGAACCCGGCTCCTGGTTGGCGCGCAATGCATCGCGCAGGCTGTAGAAATCGCCAGTGGAATGGCGATAAGCCGCCAGCGACAGATTGGTTCCGCCATCGTTGAGCGCCTTGCTGTAGCTGATGCGGATGCTCTGGCCGCTGGCCTTCCTCGCCCGCTGTGCAAGCCGCGCCGGATCGGGAGACGGCACGGCCCGAAGACTGGTCCGCGCATGCGTCGCGTCGAGCCCGAAAGCACCGATCCGCGTATTCCAGGCGCCGCCAAGCTGCAATGCGCCGTAATGTTCGGCCGCCTGCAGACCGGCATAGCCCGTAAAGCGATTGCTGATACCGCGCTGCACCGTAGCCTGCAGTACCGGCGAGCGCGCGGTGCCGCCCACCGCTTCGCGGTATTCGCCGATGGCTGCGCTGTAACGCGTGGAACCCGGGCGAAGCATGCGCGGCACCGCGGCGTACGGCACGTTGAACTTCTGCGTGCGCCCATCCGCTTCCAGTACCGACACTTCCAGGTCCCCGCCATAACCAGACGGATACAGGTCGTTGATCAGGAACGGCCCCGCACCCACGGTGGTTTCATAGATGGTGTAACCGTTCTGGCGAATCGTCACCTTGGCATTGGTGGCGGCGATACCGCGCACCACCGGCGCATAGCCGCGCTGCGAATCGGGCAGCATGCGTTCGTCGCTGAACAGCTCTACGCCGCGGACCGGCATGGAGTCGAACAGATCGCCATCGGTGGTGAAATCGCCCACCAGCAGCTGCGACTTCAGGCGGACGAGATCGTGCTGCGCATAGTTGCGCAGGTTCTGCCATTGCGGACCTTGCCGTCGACTGTTCCAGGTCAGCGACGACTGATGGCGCAGGTTCCAGCCGCCGAGGTTCAAGCCACCGGCCACACCCAGATAGCCCTGCGTGTCGCTCCGCGTACCGCTGTCGCTGCGATACATATTCAGATCGTAATTGAGCAGACCGGCGGTGATGCCACGATCCCACTTTGAGGGATCCACATAGCCGCGCGCGCTGCGCTTGAGCTTCGCCTGCGGCACGCCGATATCCAGGCGCTGCTCGCCAAAGTCGAAGCGGGCGATGGCGGCCGGCGCCCATGCCGCAAGATCCAGGCACGGCGACTCCGGCGCAACGCCGGTCAAATCAAGACCAAGCCGCCTGGCCAGTTCCGGGGTGATACACGGCACCGCATCGTCCGAACCGGGCACGGCGGCAAAATGCACGCGCTCGCTGCCCCACAGAGCTTCATTCAAATAGACGTCTACCTGATAGTCGCCCGGCGGCACGCGATTGCCCTGGGCGAAGCGCTCCAGATCGGCCGAACTCGCACCGCCCGACAGAAACGTGGCGTCGAAATCCAATCCATGGGCCGAACCACCTGCCGCCAACGCAGCCGATGCCGCTGCGGCACCGCCAGCCAACGCTGCACCGGGCAACATCGCCAGGCCGGCCAAGGCATAGGCGATACGCAAGTGCAAACGCTTTTGACGAAGCTCTTCCCCGCCCCCGGCGGGGCGGATCAACGTCGAAGTGGACATGCTCACATACCGTCGGTCGCTGGGGGAGCGCAAAGGCGCGTCCGCAAGTGCGGCGAGCTTTAATGCAGCTCGGCGGCGCCGTTGTCGCGGATGGCGCCCCAGTCATCGATAAAGGAATATTTGACGCGTCCCGCAGCGGGCGCCTGCTGCACGCCTTTCAACGCATAGCGCTGCGTCTCGCCTGGACTGACCATGCCGTCGCCGGCTTCGATGATCCGGCTGTCCAGTTGCAATGCCACGCGATTGAGGCTGACGTGATAAGCGGTGGGATTGCTCGCTTCCAGCGCATAGCCATCGCCCTGCGCCACAATTTTCCAGGTCAGCTTCGATGGCGCGTCTGCCGCATCGCCGGACAGACCCTTGGGGCGATAGAACAGCTTGATCCGGCTGCGAATGGCAAACTGCAGCACGTTGCGCGACTCGGCTGGCTGTTCCTTCGGCGGAATTTCCAGAACATTGAGCCAGAACACCGACTCCTTGTCGTGCGGCAGCGGCTCGCCCGTGTAGACCACGCGCAGCACCTGGCCATGCGCCGCCTCGACGCGGGCAATCGGCGGCATCAGTACAAACGGCACCGGAATATCGGCCGGTGCCTGAGTGGCATCGCCGTTATCCAGCCACGACTGCACGACAACCGGTTTAGGTCCGTCGTTTCGCAGTCGCACATCGGCTTCCCGATCGTCCTGCTGGTAAATCAGGCGGGTGCGATCGATCGTCACGCTGGCATGCAGCAGGGACGAGAAAATAAGGCCGACGCACAGTGCGCCGGCAAACAGTTTGGTCTTCATGGATAAGATCCTGAAAAGGGGGCGGCCATGCCGGCACGGCCGCCCCTGCGCGGATTACTGGTACACCACGCTGTAAGTCACCGAACTGGACACCGTACCGGCGCCTACGGCATCTGCGCCCGATTTGAAATAACGCACGGCATAGGCAAATTGCGCCGAGCTCTTCTTGTCGTTGGGAGCGGCGCCCGCCGTAAGCGTGCCGCCCTTGATCGAGCTGACATCGCCGACCTTGATGACCGAGTCATCGCTATTGACCAGCTCGAGTTGCACATTCTTGGCCGCACCGGTGCCGCTGGCCGTATTGTTGAGACGGCCGCTGGCCACATCCACGTTGGCGCCGGCTTCAAAAAACGCCTTCACTGCACCGGTTGCCGCGGCATCGCCGCTTACGCAATCGGCAAGATCGAACGTGATCTTGGTCGAGCCGGCCGTTTTGCCGGCCGCATCCAGCTGACTGGACGACACCGCCGGCAACGCCACCGTCGCGGTAGCCGAGCCGCCGTTGATCTTGATGGTGCAGCTATTCGCCGTGACCGAGCCGGTGAAAGTGATGGTGCCGTCCGAAGCATGAGCGCTTGCGGCAAACAGCAGACCGCCGATAACGGCAGCGCTGACAAATTTTTTCATTGGAGTAAGTCCTTATGGGGGCAAGGCCGGAGAACAGACTTGGCGCTTCCACTGCCCGGCCAGACAGAGGGCCAGAGCGACGATAAGAACTTCTCGAAGTGCGACATACCGGAAATTTCTAGCGAGCCGACTATCTGGATAGTTCTTGAATATTCCAGCCGGCTAGATATTTCCGGCGCATATAACGCCATTAAATGAAACGATTCCACGCACTTATGCCGCGTGTGCAAACCTCGACAAGACACTCAGTCGGCATAACCCGAAATGACAGCCGGCAAGCGATGACATGCATGACGTCGCCAGGACTACATGACGCCATTCCCCGGCGTGGCCGACACATCGCATACGTGAAGTGCGCATCTGCATAAAGCCCGGGCGTGCCGCGACGCACGCCCGGGTTGGCGCAGTCCAATCTGTTCAAGCCATTCGATGGCTGGGTTGGGTTAGGCTGCGCGGACCCAGGCTGCGCCATCACGCCGTCTTATCTAGGGTTGTCCCTAGATGGTCCGGTCAAAGGCGGCCGTTATCGTAGGCAGCGGCCGTTCACCCACGTCATTGAGATGTGAACGTGCGGCCCTTGCGTCCCGTGTGGAATGGACCCGATGCGACTTATACAAAAGTGCAGCTATGGCCTATGTATGCTGCTGGCAGGTTTGATGGTGGCGACAAGCACCGCCGGGAGAGAAGCCATGAGCAATGCCGACGCAAGCAATGTGTTCTCCGAGGCCAAGACCATTGCGCTGGCCAACGCCGCGCTGGGCGGCGACGGTGCGCGGGTACGCGCCATGGTGGCGGAAGGCGCCAATCCCGATGCGCAGGGCAAGGACGATGTCACCTTGCTGGAATGGGCGCTGCTGCGGCAAAGCAAGCCGGCCATGAGCGCCCTGCTCGATGCCGGCGCCCAGGCCTCGCAGCCGGGTCTGGGCGGCGATACCGTGCTGCATCTTGCGGCCAAGGCCAACGACGTCAGTTATCTGAAACTGCTGCTCGACCATGGCGCCGATCCCAATGCGCCACACGGCGTCACCCAGGCGCCGCCGATCGATGCGGCGCTGATGAATCCGCAGAACGACGCATTTGACTTGTTGCTGGCGCATCACGCCGATCCGAATCGCCCCGATCGCCTGGGCGACACGCCGCTGCATGTCGCCGCGCAGGTGCACAAGCCGCAATGCGTGCTGGCGCTGCTCAAGGCCGGTGCCGATCCCAGCCGGCGCAACAAGCACGGCGATACCTTCCAGACCTATTTCAATATTCTTCCTGCCGGCGGACTCAATCCTGCGGCGCAGGCACAGCATGAAGCGGTGCATCAGTGGTTGCGGCAGCATCAGGTGGCGGTGGAGGAAGGCGTGCATTAAGCCGCATCGCTGTCCCACCGCCGCCAGACCGTCAACCACAAACTGACAGAGCCCCCCACCGTCATCCCGGCGCAGGCCGGGACCCAGTGTCTTTCACTCAGCGAAGTCGCTGAATCCCGGCCTGTACCGGGACGACGGTTTATCGAATACATGAACATCCTCGCAGCCATGCAGCCTGCCTCCCCCTGCGTATCCCTAGGGCTGTCCCTAGCCCAGGGAAAGCCCTAGCTGTTCCCCTCGATCCCGCCCGCTAAGGTTCCCAGGTATCGCATGGGAGGCTTGTCATGTTTCTGGACGCCAGCATCAGTCGACGCCAGTTCACCGATACGGCCATCGCGCCGGCCGAAGACGAAGCCAGTTCCAGCGCAGCCGTCGCCAGCGCCGACCAGCACAGCTCCACGCCGCAGCTCGCCTACAACGCGCAAGCCGTACAACTGGCCAGTTTCCAGACCAAACAGGCACCCGGCTTTGCGCAGCAGGTGGAAGGCCAGGATGCCAAGCCGATCGATCTGGACCTGGCCAAGCTGGCGCAGGATTCCTACAACCTCGACAACAAGAATATCGATGGCTGGACGCGCCTGAGCGATGCACAGCTGGAAGCGGCCGATATCGATCCGGCGTCTTTGAACGACACCTCCACCGGCTTCCGCGCCGCGCTCTACCAGGACGGCAAGGGCGATTACGTGCTCGCTTTCAAAGGCACCTCCGGCGCCCAGGACTGGAAGGCCGATGCCACCCAGGCACTGGGCCTGAATACTGCGCAATACGACGAAGCGACGGCGCTGGCCACCAAGGCCAAGGCGGCCTTCGGCGACAACCTGGTGCTCACCGGCCACTCGCTGGGCGGCGGTCTGGCGTCCACCGCTTCGGTAATCACCGACACGCCCGCAGTCACCTTCAACGCCGCTGGCGTGAACGATGCGACGCTGCAGCGCCTGGCTCCGGAAGGCAATGTCGCCGCGATGAAGCAGGCCGCCAGCGACGGCCTGGTCCGCCGCTACGCCGTGCAGGGCGACATCCTTACCGGCGAACAGCAGACCGGCGCGGCACGCGGATTGATTCCGCAGGCGCTGGGCCATGAAATCCAGTTGCGCGATCCGAACAAACCAGCCTGGTATCTGGAAGCGCCCGGCCTGAACCTGATCACCGACACCGTCAGCGGCGTGCGCGATCACCTGATGAATTCGGTGATCGATGCCCTGCAGAACGACCAGCCGTGGAATCACAACGGCAACTACCTGCGCGACACCAGCATCACCTCGCGCATTGCCGGCTTCTACGGCAACGCCAGCAACACCGCCGCCAATGCGGTGGGCACGGTGGCCGACAAGGCCGGCGGCGCGGCGTCCAGCACCTTCGATGCGGCCGGCAGCGCGCTCGATCATCTCGGCAAACCGGGCCACTGGGCCGGCAATGCAATGCGCACGCTCGGCACGGTCAGCGACAAGACCATCACCGTGGCCGGCGGCCTCGCGCAAGGTGGCATTGAAGTAGCCGGCCATCTGCAGCAGGGCGCAGTGGAATTTTTCGGCGGCGCGATCACCACCGGCGTCAACGCGACCAGAAAGGCGGCGGACTGGGTCGGCAGCCACGCCAAAGACGCGCTGCCGTGGAACTGGTAGCACGCCGCCGCTGACGACTGCACGCAGCGCACGCAAGGCTCTCTTACCCCCGCAGAGGTTTCCATGTTTCCTGTTTCTCCCGGCTCTTCCGCCGCCTACGTTCCGCCGCCGCAACCCACGCCAAGCACCTATCAAGTGCAGCCGCACGACACCGTGCAGAGCATTGCGCAAAGCTACAGCGTGACACCGGAAGAACTGGCGCGCGCCAACGGCATCGCCGTCGGCACCACGCTGAGCGAAGGGCAGACGCTTACGCTGCCGCCCAATGCGGTACCGCCGCCGCCCAAACAGCAGCTGCCGTCGAACCAGTCGCTGCAACAGCAAACCGATGCGGCGGTCGGCGCCTACAAGACCGCTGTCGCCCAAGCCAAGCAGGCACTGCAGAATGCGCCGCACAATATGGGCATTCGCACCGAGATTTCTGAAGACAATGCCGCGTCGGTCAATAGTGCACAGCAGACAATGGATACCGCGATCCAGCATGAGATCGCCGGCGAGATCGCCAATCGCAACAATGGCGTGCCGCCGCAATTCCGCACGCCCACCGACCAGCTGATCGCCAGCTTCGGCCAGTCGATTGCCCAGCGCTATGCCAGCGATCCGGACACGCAAGCCGCGGTCACTACCTGCGTCAGCAATTATCAACTGCAGAACAAGGCCAGCACACTGATCGCCGCTGTGCCCGGCAGTGGTAGCGCGCAGGACAAACTGCAAAGCCTGAGCAAGCAGCTGCAAGGCCAGCCGCAAAACGTGGTCGACCAGGTATTGGCCGACGCACAGGTAAAAAGCTGGATCCAGGCCGAGGCCAACCAAGTGGCGCAGCCGTATGCGCAGGTCAAGCCGGACGCTGTGTATTACGCCCAGGACCAGGCCACCGCCGCCGCCAATCAGCTGGAAACCGCCACCACCGGCCTGTCGCCAGAACTCGCCACCGCGGTCACCCAGGCCAGCATGCCGACCCTGCAGAAGATCGCGCAGCTGCAGCTCGGCTACGCCGGCAGCATGGTGCCGTTCGACAGCGTGCAAAGCGTGCTGGCCAACCTGGGCAGCAGCGATAACGCCAACGCCGTGGTGCAGCAGGTCGCCGATGCCTATGCAGGCAATCTCGGCAGCGTCGGCTTTCTTACCCGCGGCGGCACCACCAGCGAACTGGAAAACAGCATTCTCGACAGCCCCGGTTTCGGCGCGGCCGGCAATCCGAACTTCGCCATCGCATTCGGCAATGCGCTGCAGGCACGCGGTCAGAGCAGTGCCGCCAAGGATGCCTTCGATGCAGGCGCGCAAGGTGTGCAGGATTACCTCGCCAACAACGGCAACAGTCCGCTCAAGGCCTACGACGCCGCGCACAGCGCCGCCGAAGACAAAGACAAGACCCTGGCGCAATTGCTGGCCCAGTCCGGCCCGCTCACCTATGCGCAGCAGCAGGCCTTTATCAAGGCGTATCGCAGCGATCCGGACAACGCCAAGGTCTACCAGGCCGACGCCACGGCGGCAAAGACGCTGGCCACCTATATGCAGAACAACCAGTCGGCCCTGCTGTACGCGGCCGGCCACAACCAGGCCGCCGCGCAGCAGCTCTACAGCTGCATGCAGGATCTGGTGCAGTCGGGCCAGGGCAAGGTCGCGCTGCAATTTGCTGGCTATGTGCAGAACGATGCCGCCGCATCCAAGGCCTTCGGCAAATTCTCCGACTACCAGAGCAGCTTCCTGCCCGACGCGGTGAAAGCGGCAGAAGGCGAATTGCTGGTCGAGCACAACGGCGATACCAAGTCCGCCGCCAGCGAACTATTGGAACTGGCCGATCCGGTGTTCAAGGGCCGCAACGGCTGGAACCAGGTGAAGGAAGGTTTCGAAGCGCTGGCCAATGGCGATACCAAGGCGTTTACGCCGGCCAATTTCGCCGAGGGCTACAAGGCCATGGGCGCCTCCGGCAAAGCCTGGGCGGTGGCCGCGATCACCGTCGACAGCATCAACGGCGCCAACGCCGAGCAGATCAACGAAACCATCAACGCGTTCTCGATGGCCGGCGGCGATGTGTCCGAAGTCGGCACCGGCGTGCTGCAGGTAATGGCCGATGCCGGCAAGTTCGGCGCCTTCAACGCCTCTGCCGAAGCGATGGCACGGCTTGGCTCACGCTTCGTGCCCGGCCTGGCGATGGTCGCTAGCACCAGTGCCTTCGCCTCCGATCTGCAGGAAGCAAAGAACAATACCGGCAGTGCCGGCGGCGCCATGTATGCGCTGGCCATCGCCGGCGACGTGCTGTCGGTGATGGGCAGTTTCATGGAGAACTTTCCGCCTGCCGCCGTGGCAGGCGAAGTGGTCAGTGGCATCGGCACGCTGATCTCCGCGCCATTCGAGCTGGTCGGCCATATCCTGGTCGGCAACAAGGAACAGCAGGAATTCCAGGAAGAGCAGGTGAAATACCTGCAGGCAGCGGGGATCAGCGACAAGGAAGAAGCCGAAGCCATGGCCAAGGACGGCGGCGCGATCAACGCCTTCGCCTCGCAGCTGGGCCTCAATGCGCAACAGGCGCAGGACATTCTGGTCGCGCACCCGGAAGCCTTCGGCCAGGGCAGCGCGTATACGCAAGGCCTGATCAATGTACTGAAGGCTTGCCAGATCAAGCCGGCCGATGCGAACGGCTTTCTCTCCGCGCTGCAGCAGGACAATCCGAATTACCTCAACCTGTTCTTCGCCCAGAACAGCTCGCCCGCCAACAACCCCGCCATGCCGCTGAGCCATACCGCCAACCTCGTCAACCTGATCGGCGGCGGCGGCTTCGCCCACGCCAAGGCTTATGTGCAAAGCCACTCGCCCGAGGTATTCAGTCCCGACGGCGATGCGCGGCGCCAGGCCGACTACGACTACGAACTGGCGCAATCCAGCGGCAGCATGCAGCCGGCGCAAATCGGCAACCTGCTCAAGAGCAACCACAACGCGGCGTATCAGGCCGAGATCATCAGCATCATGAAGAACAACGGCTCGCTCGATGCGTGGGTGGAGCAGATGGGCAACGCGTATGCGTACAACGGCTGGCCGCAAGCGGCGACGTCGGCGCTGCAAAACGCGCAGAGCGCAGGCGTGCTGTCCGCCGACCAGACGCAGCAATACATCGGCGAACTCGGATAAAACCGCACACCACGTAGGTTGGGTTAGCGCAGCGTAACCCAACGATCTGTCTTCGTAGCGATATCGTTGGGTTACCCCCGGATCAAGTCCGGGATAACCCAACCTACGGCTTGCCGGCAGTCCACATATAACGCGGCACCTGCCGACTGCGAAACTCCGCCAGATCCACCTGCTTCGGATAACCCCGCGCACCCGCACGCAGCTCACTCCGCGCACCACGCCAATACCGACACCGCCGCGTACGCGCCCGCCGCCGCCGACGCATCGCCGCAATGGCCGCACGACGTCGACGCCCCTGCTCGCGCTGCTCGTCGGTCTGCTCGGCCTGCTCCTTCTCCGCCGGGCTGACGCGCACTTCATCCAGCCCATCGCCGGTACGCCGCGCACTCGGCCGATCTTCTTCACCGATCGGATCGACACGACGCAAGCGATCATTCACCAGCGAAAATTCCATGCTGCGCCCGGCACCGAGATCGACCACCCGTGTGCCGCCAAGATTGACAGCAATGGCGGCCAGCGCCTGCGGATCGATAAACGGCGTTACCTGCGCAGGCGCTGCTCCGGCGGGTGCGATCGACCCAGCTGATTGCGCCGCCAGCATCAACGCCATCATCTGCAGCGTCAGCGGACGGCCATCGGCCGGCAGCACGGAGTTGATCGCCACCGGCGGCATCACACCGATGGTGTTACTCGATACCGCCGTATTCGCGACTGGCCCGGCAAAGCGGCTGGGATCGATCGGCGGTGGCGGGATATCCGAAGAAGGATTGCGCTGGCGGTACGGCGCGTTACCGGCGACAGCATTCGTGCCCTGCCCGGCATTGTTGACACCTACATACGAAAACTGACCGGGCGATGCCGCCGCAACGCGATCGGGATCGAGATTTACAGCTGGCGTTACCGGCACAGCAGCCGGTTCCGGCTGTGCCACCGGTGCCGGCGCAGCAGCAACCGGCTGGGACGATACCGGCACCGGAGCAGGCGCCGGCACACTGATCGGCGCACTCACTACCGGTGCAGCGGGAATGATGCTTACCGTCCAACCATCCTGCTGCTCCGCGCCGACGCTGAGCGATACCTGCGCCTGCGGCATGCTCAGCACATCGAAGGCGAGCGTGGCGGAGCGTGTCGCCGGCAACACCAGCTCGATACCCTGGTTCGACAGCTGCACCACCGGTGCCGGGTTGCTCTGCGGCGGCTGATCCGAAGGTGATGGCGACGGCGCGCTGGGCAGGTAGGCACGATTGCCGACCAGACTCACGCTCTGCATGATCTGCTCGACATGCCCGTCCGGCAATCCGACCACCTGGCTGAGGCTCAGCGGACTGTTCGCCTGCAGCCCCGGATTCACTGCCAGAATCGCATCGACCGGCACATTCAGCACATTCGCCAGGTCGTTCACCGTATTGCCTTGCGACAGCGGAAACAGCAGGGTCATGCCATGGTTTTGCTGGCCCAGGCCGAGCAGGTCCAGGGGATTGCCGACCACTGCTTGCAACAACGAATCCGACATGGGCGAACCATCAAGCCAACAAAGTAGGGGTCACTTCCAGCGTGCCGAGCCGGCTCTGCGCGAAGCGCTCGATCAGCTGCGGCGCCCCTTCGAGCAGACTGCGATAAGCAGAGCTTGAGCGCGTATCGGCGCGCAGCTTCCAGCCGTCGCTGGTGCGGCTCAGCCACAATTCGGTGCCGGGCAGCAGGCCGTCTTTCAGCGTGATCATGATTTCGCGTGCATGCGCCGCGCTGCGGCTGGTGGCATCGGGTACCAGCAACTGCTTCACATGCCGCTCGATCAATTCGGCCAGGGCCGGCGCCACTGCCGCTGCCTGGGTCGCCGCCGCCGGCTGCTGGCTGTTCTGCACCATCGTCTGCTGGGCCAGATGCAGCGCCTGCATGCCGATGTTCGCCGCCTGACTGTCGTCACGGTGGTCGTCCTGCTCATCGCTATCCTCGCCGCTGTCCTGGTCGCGAGCCGCCGGACCGGACAAGGGGCCGCTGGCCTGATTCAACTGCTGCTGCAGCAAGTCGCGCAGCGCCTGCTCCTGGTCCGGCGCGGACTGGCTGTCGCTGACACTGCTATCGCTATCGCTACTGGCGTCGACGCTGACCTCGACCGTGCTTTGCTCGTCGTCCGTATCGCTTTCGCCGTTGCCGCTGTTCGAGCGTTGCGGCTTGCCGTTCATCAGCGTGCGGAACCGCTGCACGTTCTCGTGCTCGCCGTTTACATCGCTCTTGGCATGGCTGTCGCGCACGCCATGCCGGCCGGCCAAGGGATGCGCACTCGACGATGGGGTAGTTGAAGATGGCATATGCATATCGACCTCAGCGTGATCGGGTCTGGCGCAGCATCAGTTCTTCCAGGCCATGCTCCTCGTGCAGGGCCTGCCGGCTGCGCGTCTGGCGCAGCCATTCCTGTTTCAGTTCGCCGAGCGCGTCGAGCTTGTGGTGCGCGCGCTGCCAGGCGGTGGCGGCAAGATCCAGCGCCGCGGCTGCGTCGTCGCGTTCGCGCGTGCGCTGGGCCAGTTCGGCCTGGCATTGCGCGATAAGCTGATCAAGCAAGGCCAGATGATGTTCGTGCCGGCGCATCGCCTCGGCCGTCGGCGCACCCTGCTCGAACAGCTCGCGCCACGAACGCGCGGCAAAGTCCTGGCGTTGCTGCACGGTCTGCGCGCAGCGTTCGGCGGCTTCGGCGCGCTGCTGTTCGGCAGCGCTCCAGTGCGCACGGCAGGCCTTCAGTTCCGCCTCCAGTTTGCGCAGGCGCATGCCACGCACCGTGCACAACGGCTCAAGCGGAAATTTGCCGGTGCCATCGCTCATGTGCAGACTCCACTCAAGCGCTGCAGCGTGGCACTGAAATCGGCATGCTCATGCGTGTCCTGCCGCAGCAGTTGGTTGATGGCGTCGATGCGCGCGATGGCCGTATCGGCATCCGCGTCACCGCCCGGTTTGTATTCGCCCAGTTGCAACAGCATCTCGATCTCGCGGTATTTGGCCAGATAGCGCCGCAGCAGGCCGGCCGCGCGCTGATGGGTCGAGGTGGTTACGCGCGGCATCAGGCGGCTGGCGCTGGCCAGCACGTCGATCGCCGGATAATGGCTGCCCTGCGCCAGGCGGCGCGACAGATAGATATGCCCATCGAGGATCGAACGCACTTCCTCGGCAATCGGATCGCCGCCGTCCTCGTCTTCCATCAGCACGGTGTAGAAGGCGGTGATCGAACCCTTGTCGTTATTGCCCGCGCGCTCGAACAAGCGCGGTAGCGCGGAAAAGACCGACGGCGTAAAGCCGCGCCGTGCCGGCGGCTCGCCCATCGCCAGGCCCACGTCGCGCAAGGCGCGCGCGAAGCGCGTGACCGAATCCATCATCAGCAGCACGTTCATGCCGGCATCGCGGAAATATTCGGCAATCGCCGTACCCAGCCACGCCACGCGACTGCGTTCCAGCGCCGGCCGATCCGAGGTGGCAACCACCAGCACGCTGCGCCGCAGCCCTTCCTCGCCGAGACTGTCGTGCAGAAACTCGCCCACTTCGCGGCCGCGCTCGCCGACCAGCACAATCACATTCACGTCCGACTGTGCGTGGCGCGCCAGCATGCCGAGCAAGGTGCTCTTGCCGCCGCCGGCCATCGCGAAAATGCCGGTGCGCTGGCCGCGGCCGATGGTCAGCGCCGCGTCGATCGCACGCACGCCGGTGGGCAGCGGCTGTTCGATGGTCTGCCGCGCGAACGGATTCGGCGAGGCCGCGTACAAGGGCACACGCTCGACCTCCAGCAGCGGGCCGAGCCCATCCAGCGGCTCGCCATGCGCATCGATCACCCGGCCCAGCAAACTGCGGCCGGCCGGCGCAGTGGCCTGCTTGCCGGTCGCCGTCACCGTGGTTGCGGTGGAAATGCCTTCCAATGGCCCCAGCGGCGTCAGCAGCGTCTGCTGCTGCGATACGCCGACCACTTCGGCCGGCATGCTGAAACCCGTATCGCCCTGCTCCAGCAAACACAGCTCACCGATCGCCGCACGCACGCCGGTGGCGCGCACCAGGGTGCCGTAGGCTTCGGCCACGCGGCCCACGTGCTGCAAGGTGTCGCGCCGGCTCAGTGCGCGCAGCAGCGGATCCTCGCCCGGCGGCAGCAGGCTTTCCTCGCTGGGCGATTCAGGCGTCCGGACGTTCACGCCGTCCTCCGCTGCTCTTTTCGGCGGCGGCCAGAATCACCCGCGCCTGTTCGAGCTGCTCGTTGAAACCCGCGCGCACGATGCCGCCGGCCGATTCGATGATGCAGTCGAAGCGGTCCAGATTCGGATCGCCGATGATTTCAATATCCGGCGCAGCGGCCGCGCCCAAGGCAGAAACTTCGCTGCGTGCCTGCGCCACTACATCGGGATGGATGCGTACCAGCAGATGCGGTTCGAATACCAGTTTCTGCATCGCCTCGGCCACCAGCGAAGCAACGATGCGCTCCGCGCCGATTGCCGGTGCAATGTGCTTGACCACGCCAATGGCGATATCGCCGGCGCGCTTGCGCAGTTCCGCGGTGGCCGCGGCGCGTGCCTCGACCAATGCCTGCAGGGCGTCGGCGCACTCGCGCAGGCCGGCTTCGCGCCCTTCGATGCGCCCGTCGCGCCGCGCCTCGGCGAAGATCTGCTCGCGCTCGATTTCCGCCTGGCGCAGCAAGGCATTGGCCTGTTCCACGATGCGCTGCGCTTCGTCCAGCGAGGTCCACGCCGCTGCCGGAATGACGCCGGCATCGACGTACAGCTGGAAGCGTTCGCGCTCGGTGACCAGCGCGTTCATACGCTGCCCTCCTCCTCGGCCATGGCCAGCGCAGCGGCCGCCGCATCCAACGCCTGCTGCGCCGCCAGCAACGCAGACAATGCCGACGCCGGCAACCAGGTATCCACTTTGCACGGCCGCGCCGGCACTTGGGCATAGGCCAATACCAGGCGCGCCGCGAGGTCCGGGTGCTGGCGCTCGGCATGGCCGATAAATTCGATCTGGCCGCGCTCGTACAGCTCGGCGTTCAAAGCCTGCGCATCGCAGCCGCAGCGCTGCAGCACCGCTTCGCCCATATGCCGCACCGCTTCCGGCGCGCCATCCGGCCAGGGGTTGGCACGCTGCGCGCGCTGCCAATGGTCGGTGCCCAGCGCACCGCGCACGAACAGCACGGCGCTGCGTTCCACGATCATGCGCAAGGCCGGCCCCAGGGCGATCGCACCCAGCTCCTGGGTAAACGCCTGCAGCCGCGCCTGCGGCCAGTGCAGCCAGGGCTCGGCGTCTTCAAAGCACTGCCAGCGTTCCTGCTCCGGCGCAAACACCTCCGGCGCATGGCGCAACGCCGCGCGCACCAGATGCCGGCGGCCGGCCGGCGACTGCCGTGCCCGTTGCAGCAAGGCCTCGGGCAGGTCGCCGCAATAGGCCGCATGCGTGGCATCGAGCAACGCCCGCGCATGCCGCTGCCGTACCGTGCTTTCAACGTTCATGCGACATGCTCGTGCGGGTCAGCGTACGCGAACGCCCACCCAGCAAGGCGCCGCGATTGCGCCACAACAGCACGATCGCCAGCAGCAATACCAGCCCGGCAGTGCCCAGCATCGCCAGCGAAGTGACATCGCTGCGTGCGAAGCCGCCGCTGGCTGCCGCCTGCGGCAATTCGGTCGGCGCGCGCTGGAAGAACTGCACGGTGACGCGACTGGGATCGGTCAGCCCGTCGGTGCCGTTCATCACTGCCGCCTTGATATCCGGCGCACGTCCTTCGATGCCGGCATTCGGGCGGGTGATGATCACCACCGAGGCCGAGCCGCTGGGCGGTTTGTCGTCGATCGGACTCTTGTCGGGAATCGACAGGTACACGTACGCATCGACCACGCCGTCGAACTGCCGCAGCGTGTGGCCCAGCTGTTGCTCGCGGGCGTAGATAAAGCGCTGCTTGTCCTCTTGCGGCGAGGACACGAAGCCGTCCTTCTTGTAGATCTGGCTGATGTTGTCGGTGCTCTGGTGCGGCAGTCCCTCATCGCGCAGCACCGCCACCGCGGCCGGCATGTCGCGGCGATCCAGCACCACCTGCCAGCCCTCGCCGCGTTCGGCCTGGCGCTTGTCCGCATCGATGTTGTTGTTGAGCAGGGCCGCAACCACCTCGTTGGCCTGCTGCTCGTCGAGCTTGTTGTACAAGACTTCGCGCGAACAGCCGGCCAGCAGCCCCAATGCAAGCATCAGGGCTGCCATGCGCCAGATCGTCCGTTTACCCATTGCGGCCACCTCAGGATTGCTGGCGGAACAACTGCTGCACGCCATCCGAACTGCGATTGGCGACGTTCGAGGTGAGCTCCGCCTGGAACACCATTTCCTGGCAGCGCATGGTCATGTCCATGATCTGCCCGGGCTTGAGGTCGCTGGCGCTGCTGCTCATCTCATTGGCCAGCTTGCCCAGCTGGGTGGCGTGGCCGTTGAGCGAATCGAACTGGTTCAACACCACCTTGATGCCGGCCGACAACTCCTGCGGCACCGGCGTAACCTGCTCGGCCTGGCTGACACTCGCTGGCGCGGCATCGGCGAAGCTCTGGCGGAACTTGGCCACGTCGTCGACGTGCGCCGGCGGCTGCGCCGCCGGGGTTTGCGTCGCGTTGAAATCGGCGACGTTGACCATCTGGGTCGGAAGCACGTTCATGGGAAGACCTCCTGATGACTGCGCTTACGACTGCTTCTGGCCAAGCGTGCTCAGCGCCTGCCCGACGGCATTGGTCGAGGTCGATGCACTGGTCGACAGGAACTGCATCTTCAAGCTCTCCGCAGTGAGCTGGGTCAGCACCGAAGGATTGTCCGAACCGCTGCTGGCGGTGCTGCTACCGGTGCTGCCGGTCTGTCCGGTGGCGCTGGCGTCGCTGCCGTCGCTGACCTGGTTGGACAAGGCGGTGACCTTGTTCGCTTGCTGGTCGAGCGCATTGCCCCAGGCCTTGGCCAGGGCTTCGAACCAGCTGTTGGACTGGTCGGTGCTGACGGTGGTCTGGCCGGCCGATGCCGCACCATTGGAGATCATGGTGTTGAGGAACTGGCTGTTGCTGTCGGTGGAATTGATCGCACTGCTCATGGTCGTCTCCTGCCTGGTGAAGGGGGCCTCACGGATGGGCGGGCTCCGGGGGAATCGAAGCGGCCTGGCATGGTCGCGTCGACAATTGCTCGGTCTTCAACGATGCGCGGTGGCCGGCGCCTCCGCTGCGGGTTGTTGGTGGGTGGCTTGCGTCGGCACGGCGGCAGCGGATGTCGCTGCGCTGGCGGCAGGTGCCGGCGCGCTGCTGCTGGGCGCGGCCTGGATCAGCCGCGCCATGTCGACCGAATCCATATCGCCCAGCGGATGCGGCGCGGTGTATTTGTCTTCCTTGTCCAGCTGCATGTAGCTGTTGTCGGGCATGCGCAGCAGGACGTTGTCGTCGGCCGTCACACCGACGAATACGCCGCCTTCCGGCAAGGCGCTGCCCGGGTAATAGCGCGACTGGTCGCGCGTCACCACATAGCTGTCATCGCCGCTGTTGACATGCAGAATGCGCTTGCCCTCATCCAGCTTGGGTGCGGCAGGCTTGTGTTCGTCGTAGTTGCGCAGCGCCAGGCTGAGGCCGACATCGCTATTGAGGTTCTGCATGTCGGTCGAACCCAGCACGTCTTTCTTCACCTTGTCGGCGTTGTCGTTGTCGCCGAAATGGCCATCGACTTCGATCAGGCCCTGGTCCAGCAACTGCGTTTCCACCGGATAGCCGTGCATGGCGAAGATATCCTTCACCTGCTTGGCCACGCTGGGCCAGTCGCGCACGGTCAATTCGGTGGTGAGGCCAGCCTGCGAAAGCTTTTCACGCAGCTCCGGCAATTGCGCGGCATTGCCCACTACCCCATGCACCACCAGCCGGTCGCCGTCGCTCACGTCGGCCACCACATGGCGCAGCGACATCTGATGCAGAATCGTGCGCACTGCCGCCAGCTGCTCGGTCGCGCTGCGCGGCTGCACCACTGACGGATGGCTGACCTTCCAGCTGCCCAGCAATACCAGGATCGCGAACGCCAGCAGCAGGCCGGTAATCGCCAGCACGCCGCGGCGGCGGCTGGCCAGTTGTTGCTGCATCGCCGCGGCGGCAACGCCATGCTCGGCCGCTTCGTCCAGGCTCAGCCAGCGCTCGCTCCAGTGCGGTCCCACCGCGAACTGCACCTGGCCCAGCTGCACCATCGCGAAATGGTCCAGCGTGATGTTCTCGCCTTCGGCCACCGTCCTGTCCTGCGCGGACACCGCGCCGCTCAATGCACGCAGCAGCACCTGGTCGCCGACCACGGTCAGCACGCAATGGTGATCGCGAATCTCCGCATCGCCCAGGATCAGGTCGCAATCGTCCGCCGCGCCGATCATCAGGATGCCGCGTTCGGGCAAACGGAATTCCGCGCCCGCATGCACGCCGCTGAACACGCGCAGGCGCAACTGCACGCGTGGCGACGGCGGCGCCACGCTATGCGTTCGATGGACGGGCTGGCTGCTCATGGCACTGCGGCGAAAACGCTGCCTCGTTTAGCGTGCACTGGGCACGGTAGTGGTCGTGGTGGTGGTGATCACCGGCTGCGCTACCGGCGCCGGCGATGCCTGCGGCTGCACGCTCGGCGGCGGCCCATCGAAGCGGCCGAAGCCGATGCGCTTGGTGTCCTGGTCGTCGATCTGCTGCTGCGATTCGATCGTCACCTTGTTCGAACTGGGCGTTTCCTGCCCGCTGATGCGATTGAGCGCAATCAGCCGCGGGGTAATCAGGAACAATCGCTCGATATGCTCGCGCTGCTTCTGCACCGTCTTGAACAGATAGCCGATCAGCGGGATATCGCCGAGCACCGGAATCTTCTGCGTGGTGTTGCTGCCGTTGTCCTGGATCAGGCCACCAAGCAGCAGGCCCTGCCCATCCTCGATCACTGCCTGCGTATTGACCGAGTTATTGGCGACGATCGGATATTGCACATCCTGCGAATCGGCTTGCGAGTAGGTGATGCTGCCGTCGTCAATCTGCACGTTCATGCGGATGTGCACGCCGGTGCTGTCCGTCACCAGATGCGGCGTTACGCGCAGCGTCGTACCGGCCACCACGTTGTACAGGTCGGAGTTGTAGGCACCGGATACCGGCACATAGACGGTCTGGTTGCTCTGGATCACCGCCTCGGTGTCGTTCATGGTAATCACCTGCGGATGCGTGACGATATGCGTCACATCGTCGGCTTCCAGTGCATCCACGTTGGCGATGAAGTGGCCGGGATCGCCCAGGATCGTGCCGAGCTGTCCGCCGCCGCCGAACAGGCTGGCCAGCTGGCCCAGCAGTTCGCCGTTCTTGCCGCCGGCCAGCGCCGCGGCCAGCGCCAGCTTGGTTGCGTCGCTGGCTGGGGAATTATTCGGGCCGTTGCTGGTAAAGCCGGCAGTGATGCCTGCATTGCGATAGAACCAGTTGACGCCCAGCGAGCGCGCCCTCTGTTTGTCCACATCGATGATGGTCGCTTCGATCTCCACCATCTGCGGCGCGACATCCAGTTGCCGGATCAGCTCGTCGTACATCGGCAGGCGGTCGGCGGTGTCGCGCACGATGATCGCGTTGCGGAAGCTGTCGGCGACGATGCGGCTGCCGCCTTGGCCATTGATGGCCTGCACATTGTTCTGCGCCACCGGCGCGGAGGCCGGATCGTTCGCGGCGCCCTGGTCATCATTGTTCTGCACCGGCACGGTGTAGTCGCCCAGCGGCGGTGGCGGCTGCTGGCCCATGCCGGCCAACCCTTGTCCGCGCAGCCCTTGCTGGCGCGCCGACAGCAGGCGCTCGCGCGCACCGCTGAACGAATCGGAGCCGGCTTCGCCGACCAGCTCGCGCAGCACCGTGGCCACGCCCGGCACCGTCACCTGGCGATTGCCGACGGTCATGGTGGTATCGGAGGCCCACGCGTATTTCAGCGGATAGAACTTGAAGCGCATGCTGGGATTCACGCCCAGGCCGGCGATGGTCTGCGCCATCTGCTTCACTTGTTCGACGAAACGCTTGCTGCCGGTAATCGTCACCAGGCCGGTGCTCGGCTCCAGCCGCCAGATATCGCCGCTGGCCGCATCGGCCCAATTCACACTGGCCATGGCGGCGAGAAACTGTTGTTCCACCGGCAACGGCACGCTGGCGTAGTCGGTCTGGCGCTCGGTGTTGAGGTACACGTACACCGCCGAACCGTCCCAGTACGCAAACAAGCCGTTGCTATCGGCGAGCTTGCGCCATACCTGCGCATAAGTGCCCTTGAAGTCGCCATTGAGCGTGCCCGAGCGCGCCGCCACCTGCGGGCTCATCACCACTTCCAGGCCCTGGTCGTGGAAGAAGTCTGGCAGAAAATCGTGCAAGGTCTTGTCGGCCTGGATTTCCACCATGCCTTTCTTGAACGGAATCGGCGACGCGAACGCTGCCGTCGCGCACAACAGCAGGCCTAGCAGCATGAGTGGAATCACCACCCGCCGGCCCTGTCCCGCACTCCGTCCACCCCTGATTTGTCGCATCATGAAAGTGTTCCGCTCCAAGCCAAGGCAGCCTCACGCCGCCAGTTGTCCGACCGGCACCAGACGCAGGTCCGGCACCAGTTCCTGATAAGAGAGCACGGGTATGTCGGCGTATTCGGCTTCCGTCAGCTTGCGCAGGTGACGGCGCACGTCGGTGGAACTGAGCATCACGAAGGCCGCGCCATGCTCGCCGCCGGCGTGATCGCCGATCTGCGCCAGCAGGCGCGCAGCCAGTTCCGGCTCCACCGCCAACTGCGCACCGGCCGGGCCGTTGTGCACCGAGCGGCGCAGGCGTTCTTCCAGTTCGGGGCGCGCGACCAGCACGCGCAGCACATGCTCGTCGTCGGCGTAGCGGTAGCTGATATGCCGGCGCAGCGACATGCGCACATGCTCGGCCACCAGCACGATGTCTTTCTCGCGGCTGGCGGCGTCGGTAATCGCCTCGAACACATCGCGCAGCTGGCGGATCGGCACGCGTTCTTCCACCAGCCGCTTCAGCACGTCGGCCACGCGCTGCGGCGACACCACGCGCAGCATCTCGCGCACCAGGTCCGGGTAATCGCGGCTCAGGCCGTTGGAGAGATTGGACGTTTCCTGGATGCCGACGAACAGCGACAGATGCCGTTCCAGCGCCAGCCGGATATGTTCGCGCAGCATCTCCGGCGGCTCCAGTGCACGCGCCGCGTGATTGCCGTCGCGCGCCACCCAACGTCCCGGGAAATTGCTGCTGCCTTCCTTCACCAGCGCGCCCTCGCCCTGGGTCTGTGCGGGCAAGGCCGCACGCCCCGGCAAGAACACCGCCTCGGACTGCAGCACGCCGAAACCGATGCGCACACCGTAGGCGTACAGCGCATAGCCTTGCTCGGGCAGGTTCAGTCCGGCACGCAAGGCCGGCTTGGGCAGCGGTACGCCATATTCCTCGCGCAAGCCACCTACCACCTGGCGAAACAGATTGCGCACCTGGGCACTACCCAGCGCCTGCAGCGCGGACATGTTCACTTCCAGCAGCAACGCCGGCGGCGGCAGCAGCGCATCGGTATCGGCCACATCCGGCGGCAGCAGCTCGGCCTGGCTCTCAGGCACCTTGAACACCTTGCGCAACAAGCCCACCCGCTCGCGCATGCGCCACGAGGCCACGCCCACCATCAATGCACCGATCGGCAGAAACACCAGCGCCGGAAAGCCCGGCACCAGCATCATGCCCAGCGCAATGCAGCCCACGATCATCATCACCCGCGGCTCGTTGGAAATCTGCCTGGCGATAATCGCGCCGAGATTGCGATCCTCCTCGTCACCGGCGGTACGCGTCACGATCAGGCCGGCGGAAATTGAAGCCAGCAAGGCCGGGATCTGCGCCACCAGCCCGTCGCCGATGGTCAGCACGCTATACGTATGCATCGCATCGTCCAGGCTCATGTCGTGCATCAGCACACCCACGCCCAGGCCGCCCAGCAAATTGATGATGATGATCACCATGCCGGCGATAGCATCGCCCTTGACGAACTTCATTGCGCCATCGAGCGAGCCGTGCAGCTGGCTTTCCACTTCCAGCAGGCGGCGCCGACGGCGTGCCTCGTCTTTTTCCAGCAGGCCCGAGCGCAGGTCCGAATCGATCGACAACTGCTTGCCCGGCATCGCATCCAGCGAGAAACGCGCCGCTACTTCGGCGACGCGCTCGGCGCCCTTGGCCACCACGATGAACTGCACCACGGTGATGATCAGGAATACAACCAGGCCGACAATCAAATTGCCGCCGACCACCAGGTTGCCGAAGGTATCGATGATGCGGCCGCCATCGGCATTGAGCAGAATCGAGCGGGTAATCGCGATCGACAGCGCCAGGCGGAACAGCGTGGTCAGCAGCAGCACGCTGGGGAAACTGGAGAATGCCACCGGCGCGGGAATATAGATGGCGACCAGCAGCAGCCCCACGCCGATCAGCATGTTCAAGGCGACCAGCGCATCGATGCCTACCATCGGCAGCGGCAGGATCATCAGGCCGATGATCGCCACCACCCCGGCGACCAACACCAGGTCGCTATAGCTGCGCGACCTGCCCGTGGAGCCAAGCCGCGAAAGAATCGACTCGAGCGCCATTACGTGCTGGTCCTGTCGGCATAACGCATACGACGCGCTCGCCACTGCCGCGACGCGCTGATGTCAATGCGAAGTGAAACGCAGGTGGCCAACACGCACGACTCCGGCAGTACAAACGCGAAGCAGAGCGGCGTGCGCCACTCCATGTCTTCTTGCCGTCGCCAACGTTCCATATTGCGATACGCATGGCCGATGCCCCCTGTCGGCAATCGGTAAAAGCGAACCTACCAGCGTTTATAAAAACCGAAACCTAGGGGAGACCCTAGGTTCGACATTCAGCAAAATGAATATAAAAAAGTATCGACAGTAACTTTTAAAATTGCGCGCCTCCTCGCACGCTCAACGTGATTTTCGTCGCGTCCATCACGAAAAATTCATCCGCCTGGTGGCGATGTATCGATTGCATGCAATTCAGCCAGCAGCTCGATTTTGTTGGACGTTACGCCGATCAATAGCCGCCGGCCCTGCGCATCGAGCACCACAACGCGCTCGCGCGCACCGACTGCAACGGCCTGCACCAGCTTCACCGGACCGCTTCCGCCAAGGGTTTTTCCGCGCTTTAACCACCACAACATCGCCAGCAGACATGCCGATACCGCAAGCAGCGGCACCAGCAGTCCTATTAGCAAACTACTGCGTTCTGTTGTGTCGGCAGCGAATGCAGCGCCTGGCCAAGCTAGGCTGACAAGCACATTGCATAGTATTTTTTTCATGGGCATTATCCGCATCCTGATGAAGACAGCTTGATGATTCGTCGGCACGAAACATAGCACCGCGAGCTGTTCGCCAATCCAGCCGAAGCGTTATTCCCTCCGCTTCACTGGTACCGCCCAATCAAAGCTAATTGGTACTTAAACAAACCAAGTTAGATGGCTTAGGCTTCTGCTGATCCGCCATTGTTATTGTTCGTGCGCCAATCGGGCGCACGGCGTGGGGTTATGGCGGGTCTTGCGTATGTCAGATAGCTGCTGTCATTCCGGCGCAAGCCGGATTCGGCCGCCAGCTTGTTCAAGGATAGGTGACCATGCCTGTGGCGCGAATCGACCGCAAACAAAACCCCGTCGGCATTGCATCCGCGGCGCAAGCACAGGGCCATGCGCTGATCGAAGCGTTGCCGTGGCCGTGCATCGTGTTCCAGCGCGAGCCTGATAGCATGCTGACGTGCAATGCCGCATTCCGCGCGGAATTTCCACAGCACGGCGCGGTTGCATCGCGCCAGGCGTTCGAACGTATGTTCGAGGCCACCGGCGGCCAGGGCGGCTCGCCGATCTACTACGCACCGGATACGCGCCGTTGGTATCGCATGGAACACAGCGAGCTGCCGCTCGGCGATCGCGCCGATGCGCTGTTCCTGATCAATATCAGCGAATGCATCGAAGTGCTGCGCCGTCACCGAGCGCAGCACGAACAGCTGTTATCCACCTCGCGCACCATGAGCGTGGGCGAAATGGCCACCACGCTGGCGCATGAGTTGAACCAGCCGCTGTCGGCCGCGATCAATTATCTGGCCGGCTGCGAGCAGATCGTCGACGGCGAAGCGCAGGACAGTCGCCTGCGCCAGGGCATCCACCTGGCCAAGCGCCAGACCGAACGCGCCGCGCAGATCATCGGCAGCATCCGTGAATTCGTGCGCAGCCGCGAACCGCACCGGCGCAATCTCGATGCACGCCAGCTGATCCAGGACGTGATCGAGCTGCTGCGGCTGGAGACCGAGCAATACCAGGTGAGCATCGTCAGCGACGTGGCCGAGCAGTTGCCGCCGATCTTTGCCGACCGCGTGATGATCGAGCAGGTGCTGCTCAACCTGATCAAAAACGCGATGGAAGCCATGCACGAAACGCCACCGGCGCGCCGGCGCATCCATATCGCGGCGCGGCTGGATTACGACGGCATGGTGGAGATCCGCGTCAGCGACCAGGGCTGCGGCATCGATGCCAACGGCATGCAGCAGTTGTTTACGCCGATGTACACCACCAAGCCCGACGGCCTGGGCATCGGCCTGGCCATCTGCCGCTCCATCGTCGAATACCACGAAGGCCGCCTGTTCGCCGAACCCAATCCCGATAACGCCCCGGGCGCGGCACTGATATTCACCGTGCCGCGAGGACTGGCTTGATGACGGCCACGCTCGACAGCCGCGTCTATCTGGTCGACGACCACCAGGAGTTCCGCCAATCCTGCATCTGGATCCTGGAGCAGGCCAATTTCCAGGTACGCGATTTTCCCAACGCGCTCGCGCTGTTGAAAGAACTGGCGCGCGAGGCGCCGCCGGCGCGCTGCTGCATCGTCAGCGATATCCGCATGCCCGGCATGAGCGGCCTGGAATTGCAGACCGAGCTGGTACATCGCGGGCTGTCGATACCGCTGATCTTCGTCACCGGCCACGGCGATGTCCCGCTGGCGGTGGATGCGATGCGCCACGGCGCGGCCAATTTCATCGAGAAGCCGTTCGATGCGCCGCTGCTGATCGACGCGATCCAGACCGCACTGGCCCATCACGCCCCGCAAACCGCGTCCACCGCGCTGGCCAGCCTGACCCGCCGCGAGCGGCAGGTGCTGGACGGCATCATGAGCGGCAAGCTCAACAAGGTCATTGCCGACGAACTCAGCATCAGCCCGAAAACCGTGGAGCTGCATCGCTCCAACCTGATGGCCAAGCTGGGCGCCCACAACGTGGTGGAGCTGACCCGCGTGGTACTGGGCCAGAACTAGATGCTGCGCGAAACGGCCATCATCATGGATCACACCCCAGCCAGCGGCGACACCGCGGACGCGCTCAGCGAAGCCGCCCGCGCCTTGCTCACGCGCGGCAATCTGCTGCTGCAAAACGAGTGCGGCGCACTGAGCCTGCGCGCAGGCGTCGGCCAGCGCCATGCCGCTACGCTCGCCTGCGTACAGTTGGACAGCGCGCAGGGCCGCCTGCTGATCGCGCTGGAACGCGAGCAGCTCAACGCGCCACTCGGCGATGCGCAATGGCAGGACTACGTAGGCGAAGCGCGCCTGCTCGCCTGGTCGCTGGCGCACGAGCCGCTGTTGGATGCGCTGGGCCGTGTGTTCGGCGGCGGCTATGTCGCCACCCGTTTTTTCGCCGCTGGCGCGGATCTCGCCTGCCTGTGGCTGAAGCTTGACTGGCAGGACGACGCCGGCCAGTCGCTGCAAGGCTGGCTCGGACTGGGCGTGGCCGAAACCTGCCTGCTGGCCGCCTGCACAGCATGGAAGCGCGATCCCTCCACGCTCTCCCTGCTCGGCGATGCCACCGAACTGGGCCTGGAATTGCTGCTGCAGGGACGTCCGCTCACACCGGCAGCAGTCGCGGCCTTGCATACCGGCGACGTGCTGCTGCTCGGCGACGGCGCCGAAGGCGAAGCGCTGTTGCAGCCGGATCCGCACACCGCACGCTGCATGTTCGGTCTGCCCGCCGGCTGGACCGTGCAGCGCCGGCACGGGCAATGGATGATCGCCGCCAGGCCGCTGCTGGCCAGCAGCGTGGATGCACAGCGTCCGCACTGTCGCCTGGCCCGGCTCACACTGAGCCCGCACCAAGTGGAAGCGCTCAAGCCGGGCAGCATGCTGAGCTACGACACCACCCTGCTCGGCAACCCGGTCGAGATTCTGCTCGGCGGCGCATGCATCGGCAGCGGCGTGCTGGTGGCGCTGGGCTCGTGGCTGGGCGTACGCATCGGCGATGACGCCCCACACTAAGGACGCGATCCGTGGATTTCAGTAGCTTCTCGCCTGCCCTGATCATCACCGTTGTCGTCGCACTGGCGATGGCGCCGTTCGTGGCGGTGATGGTCACGTCCTTCACCAAGATCGTGGTGGTGCTGAGCTTGCTGCGCAATGCGCTGGGCTTGCAGCAGGTGCCGCCGAACGTGGTGCTCAACGGATTGGCGATCATCTTGTCGGTGTACGTGATGAACCCGGTGATCATGGACACCTACTCCAGCGTGCAGACGCAAATGAGTACACAGGCGCCGGGGCCCATGACCATGGACAAGCTCAGCGCGGTGGTGCAGGCCGGCAAGGAACCGCTGCGGCAATTCCTGATCAAGCACAGCCATGCCACCGAGCGCGATTTCTTCCTGCAAAGCGCCAAGCGGCTGCTGCCGCCGGACCGGCAGGCGGATCTCACGCCGAACGACTACATCGTGATCATGCCGGCCTTCACCGTGAGCGAACTCACCCAGGCCTTCCAGATCGGCTTTCTGCTGTTCCTGCCGTTTCTGGTGATCGACCTGGTGGTGGCCAATATCCTGCTGGCAATGGGCATGATGATGTTGTCGCCCACCATGGTGTCGCTGCCGTTCAAGCTGTTGCTGTTCATCCTGCTCAGCGGCTGGGCCAAGCTGGTGCACGGCCTGGTGCTCACCTACCAATAGGAGCAGCGCATGTACGACCAGGAAATCCAGCTTGCGCGCGAAGCCCTGTGGCTGGTGCTGGCCTTGTCCGCGCCGCCGATCCTGGCTGCCGCGATCGCCGGCCTGATCGTGGCGTTTCTGCAGGCCGCCACGCAGATCCAGGAGCAGACCTTTCCGTATGCGGTGAAATTCATGGTGGTAGTGATTGCCTTGCTCGGCACCGCGGCGATGCTCGGCGGCACCTTGTTCAAATTCGCCGATCGCTTGTTCAGCGATTTTCCGGGCATGCTCAGTTGATGCCGGCGCCGATGGCCCCGTTGTCGATCGAATATCTCGGCAACCAGCTCAATGGCGTGGCGCTGACCTTGCCGCGCATCGTCGCCGCCTTCCTGGTGCTGCCGCTGATGACCTCGGACACCGTGCCGGCGCTGGTGCGCAACAGCTTCTATGTCAGCCTGGCGATCCTGGTCTATCCGCTGGCCGCGGCAGCCAGTCCCAGCACCACCATCATGGCCGGCGCCAGTTGGACCCTGGTGCTGGGCAAGGAGATTTTCGTCGGGCTGCTGATCGGCTTCTGCTTCGGCACGGTGTTCTGGGCGCTGGGCGCGGCCGGCAGCGTAATGGACACCAAGGCCGGCGCATCGATGGCGATGGAAATGGATCCGGTCGCCGGCGAGCAAAGCACCATCACCAGCGTCTTCCTCATGCAGGTGGCGACCTGGCTATTTATGGTCAGCGGCGCCTTCATGGTGTTTCTGGATCTGCTGATGTCCAGCTACGTGATCTGGCCGGTCGCCAGCATGCTGCCGCCGCTCAAACCCGGCGGCATGGAATTCTTCGTCGGGCAATTCAATTACCTGATGACCGCCGTGCTGGTGTTTTCGGCGCCGGCGCTGGTGGTGATGTCGCTGGTGGATATCGCGCTGGGCCTGGTCAATCGCTATGCGCAGCAATTGAATGTGTTCGCCCTGGCGATGCCGATCAAATCGTGGCTGTCCAGCTGGGTGCTGCTGCTGGCGCTGGGCGCGATGATCGAGATGGTGATGCGCAAGCTGTATGAAAATCGCGATCTGCTGAGCGAGCTCAAGCGCATTCTGTAAATACTTATTTACCGTCGCGCGATTCGCGGATCGATTCGGCCCAGCGCAGCAACTCCGCCACTGCCTCGAAGAAGTCGCCCGGCAGGTACTCGTCCACTTCCACCTTTTCGTACAGGCCGCGCGCCAGCGTCACATTGCGCATGATCGGCACGCCCGCCTCTTCCGCCGCCTGGCGGATCAGCGCCGCTTCGTGATCCTCGCCCTTGGCCACGATCACCGGCAGATCGTCCTCGCCCTGCTGGTAGCGAATCGCAATCGCCAGATGGGTGGGATTGGTCACCACCACGCTGGCCTTGCGCACGCCGGCCAGGGTGTTCTGCTGCGACCACTCCTGATGCAGTTGGCGGCGGCGCGACTTGATCATCGGATCGCCTTCGTTCTCCTTCAGCTCCTGCTTGATCTCGCGCCGGCTCATTTTCATTTTCTTGTTGAAGGCGTAGCGCTGGTAAAACACATCCAGCGCCGAGACAAAGAAAAACACGAAAATCACGCCGGTCGCCAGGCGCTTCACCGCAATCCACAAAGCTTCGCCCATCGCTGCCGGCGGCGCGTAAGGCAAATCCACCAACTGGCCGATCAGCGCAAACAGCACCCACGCGAACAAGCCGATCAACAAACTGCTTTTCACCACCGCCTTGACCAGCTCAACCAGGTTCTCCTGCGAGAACAGCCGCTTGATGCCTTCGGCCGGATTCATGCGGCTGAGATCGGGCTTGATCTTCTTGGGCGCGAACACCGGCCCCACCTGCAGAAATTCCACCAGCACGCCGAACGCCATCGCGCCCAGCAGCAGCGGCACGGTAAGCCATAGAAACGTGATGCCGGCGGCCCAGCCGATATTGTGCAAAGCCTGGTCGAAGGGCTGCTGCATGCCTTGCATGATGGTGTCGAACAAGCCATCCAGCCGCGCGCGGATCAGCGGCATGCCCATCATCACCATCAGCAGCCACGCCAGCACCAAGGCGGTGCTGGTCAGCTCGCGGCTTTTGTGGACGTCACCGTCCTTGCGCGCATCGCGCAGCCGCTTGGCAGTCGGTTTTTCGGTGCGATCGCCGCTGTCCTTGTTCTGCCCCGCCATCTGTCACCCGCCGTGCGTTATTCAGCTTCGGGTCAACGCAACGCAAGCTTTTTGCGTTTCCCGGCGAACCAACGCATAGAAGTGTGCGACGCGCCACCGGCAGCCGCCACCTAGGGAATCCCCCAGCTACCGCGGCCGCGCAGGAGACCTACACTGGTGACACGCATCGAATCCAATCTAAGCGCCATGAACCTTAGCGAGCTTCCATCGCGCCTGCTGCCTCCTGCGGGAGCCGAGGCGGGCGCGGTCCAGGCAGCAGGCCGGAGCGTATCGGCCCAGCTGCATGCGGCCACCGGCAATCAATTGCTGGAGCTGGATGTGTGGGGCAACACCGGTGCTGCCGAGCGCGTGCTGGGCACGCCCGCCGCACTCAACGCGCCCTCCACGGTTCAGCTTGATCAACTCGCTCATCACATCCTCGCGCCGCTAGGCTGATGCAGCAGGCATGTCCGCCCAGCTGCAATCCTTAGCCGAACCGCTGCTGGAAACCACGCGGCGGTTGGTGCATGCCCTGCAACAAGAGCCCTCGACCGAACTGCGCCTGGCGCTGGCCAAGCGCATCGTGCGCCAGTTGGGCGATGAGGCGTATCCGGTATTCCTGAAGATGCTGCTGATCGTCGCCGAGAGCGAAGACGCCGCCGCCAAGCAATGCGTGGCCGACCTGCTCGCCGCAGCGGCACAACGCATGGATCTGCCGGCCGGACAACTGAGCGCATGGGGCAGTTCCTACGGCTCCGTGCAACGCCGCCGCCTGCTTGGCCCGATCGAATACCTCACCGTGTGGTACTGCCAGCAAACGCAGCGGCCGATGCTCGACAAGGCCCTCTACGCCGACGCCATGCGCAAACTGCTGGCGCTGTTCGAACTCAATCCGCAGCTGCGTGCGCACTATGCCGGCAAGCTTGAGGCGGAAGTCGGCAGCGAACTGGAAGGCACTTATACGCGCGAAACGCGCGATATTCTCGGCCGCCTCGCGCAACGCTGGCGGCAGGCCGGCAGCACGCCGGATGACGTTGTACAGGCAGCCATTCGCGGCACTGCGGCCGTTACGCCAATGCCGCCAGGCTGGGTCGTCCACCAACTCTAACCCACCCCACGACCGTAGGTTGGGTTACCCCGGACTTGATCCGGGGGTAACCCAACGATGTCGTTACGAAGAAAGATCGTTGCGTTACTAACCCACTCTCGACCGTAGACCGTAGGTTGGGTTAGCGCAGCGTAACCCAACGATGCCGCTTCGTAGCGAATTCGTTGGGTTACGCTGCGCTAACCCAACCTACGTGTTGCTAAGTGCGACCTATGTGCGAACGCTAGTGCGCCACTGCGGCACTACGCTCCCGCCACGTCGCCACATCCAGCGCATAGCACTGCGCCAGCTGCCGCCGATGCTCGCACAGCCCCAGATCGCGAAACCCAAGGCGCAAGGCAATCCGCCGCACGCGCCGATGTTCCGGATGGCAATAGCCCAGCAAGCGCGGCACGCCCACTACGTCGAACGCCTGCCGACACAGCAGATGCGTGCCTTCGATCGCATACCAGCGCCCCCACGCCTCCGGCTTCAGCCGCACATGAATTTCCAGATCGTCGCTACCCTGCACCGGCAGCAGCGACAGCAAGCCGACAAACGTGCCGTCCAGCGCCTCCGCACGCCACGCACCGAGCCCGCGCGCACCGGCATACAGGCGATGCACACAGGCCACGATCGCGGCCACGTCGATAAAACGCGTGGGGCTGTCCATCAGCAAGGGATACGCGCTGGTCTGCGCGAACAGCCCGCTGAGTTGGGGAATATCGTCGTAGTCGAGCGGCAACAGCCGCATCCGTCGCGACTGCGCCACCACCAGCCCTGGCACCGCACGACGCACGCGGCCATCCGCAGCGCTGCGAAAGCTCTCGGCAGACCCCAACGACGGCTCGCTCTGGAATGGATCAGGCGCCATGACAGTCCCGTTCTCCTTGCCGTGCATTACGCCTGCAAGCAGGCGCCGCGCCTAGCTGGGAATTTCCCTAGGAAAGCTCATTCCGCCGCCGGCACGTAATCCTCGTCGCCGATATGCAGCAGCTTGCCGCCATCGGCGTAAAAGAACAGCTGTGCCTGACTGCCGTCGTCGTAGCGCAGGTCGATTGCGTAGTCGTGAACCTGGTAATGACCGCTGCGCGCGCTGTTGGCGGTGGTCGAAGCGCCCGGCGAGATCAGCCCGCCGCTGCCGCTGTAGCTGAAGCTGCCATCCGGCGAAAACTGATACGTATTGCTGCGCATAAACGAGGCATGCCCGCCGGCAATCGCCGTACCGCCGCCACCCACATGCTTGTAGCTACCCTGCAGGCTCATACCCGCGGCCGCCGGCGGCAGGCATTGCGCGCTCACCATCGGATTGCGGCCCGGCATGCTCAGCGCCTTGTCGCCGCCCTGTGCTGTCCAGCTGCCCCAGCGGCGCGCTTCGCTCTCGCGCGATTGCACCGGGTCGATCAGCTCCGGCGCCAGCTTGGGATTCTCATAAGCGCTGCCGTCCTTCAACAACAGATACGGGCGCCAGGTCGGCAGGCGCATGCCGCCTACGCCGATCCTGAAAGCCTTCACCAGGCACACACCTTCCATATCGCTGCTGCCCAGGCCTGCCGCCTGCGCATGCAGCGGCAACAACAGGCCGGCGGCCAACAGGAATACCCAACCGCGCAAAGTAAACATGGGATGCGAGTCCATCAGCACATAAAAAGAAAGCCGGGATACGCGCAGTATCCCGGCCCCTGGATTCACATGGCGTGATTACTGCTTCTGCACCATCGTATCGAGCGACTGGCCCAGCGTCTTGATGATGTTGTTGAAGGCATCCATCATCTGGCTGAATTCTTCCGCTTCCGCACTCAGCTGGGTGGTCTGGCCCGGATCGTCCGAGTTGACGTTGCCGGCATTGGTCTTGAGCGTGTTGGCCGCCTGGTTCAACTTGTCGCCGAGCGCCTTGGCCAGCGCTTCCAGCCAGCCGCCCGAACCGCCGCTGCTACTGCTGTTCATCAGCATATTGATCAGCGGCTCGGATGCGTCTTGCTGGAAATTGCTCAGCGCGTTGCGCACCACTTCGGTGGCTTCCGCACGAGTCATGCCGGCGCTGGCAAGCGTATTGACGGATGAAGCGTAGATGGGGGAGACAGTCATGGTTTTGCCCTCTGCAAGGATGGGGAGTCGCAAATCGACCGATCGTGCTGCGTCGGATCCGCGCCTGGCCTCCCTGCCTGCGACACATCCAGCACTGATGAAGATCGGTAGTAAGGCGGTCCAGAGCTGCCAGACCTTGGCGAAGTATCAAAAGCCGCCTGCCGCAGGCCAACTAGGCCGAACCCTAGGCTAGGGTTTTCCCCATGCCCGCAAGCGATGTTCTTGCGATCGCAACATTTCGCCACGGCCCCAGGGAAAACCCTAATTGCTGCACGCACGCGCGCGGCCGATGCTCATGCTGTGTCGAACACGGGCGATCCCCATCGCCGTCACCCCACTCGATTGCTACGTGCGCCGCTGGCCAGGCATGGCCAGTACACCGAGGAGTTCCGCCATGACCATCTACGCCATTGGAGGCGGCAGCTACACCCCGCCGCAGCAACCCGCACCCAAGCCCGCCACCTATCAGGTGAAAGCCGGCGATTCGCTGGAAAGCATCGCCCAGGCCAATCACACCACGGTGCAGGCGCTGGCCCAGCTCAATCAGCTGGATCTGGATCACCCGCATGCCGTGGTGATCCGCCCTGGCCAGGAGCTGCAATTGCCAGCGCCGTCGGATGACAGCGATACGGCAGCCAGCGATCCCGTGGTGCAGGCGCTCAACAACTACGAGCAAGTTGCCACCAGCACGCGCAACAGCGAATACATAGCCGCGCATTCGGGCAACAATCCGGGCGATCCGGGGCTGCAATTGAATCTCGACCAGGCGCAGACCAAGCTCAACCAGGCGCTGGAATTCCAGGCCGCCGCCAACCAGCGCGCCGGTGCCGCGCCCGACGCGAACGAGATCAACAGCCTGGTGCAGCACTATGGCGCTCTCGCATCATTTGCCAACAACGGTTCGGCACAAACCGGACTGAACCAGGCCGCCAGCACGTTGAATGCGCCCCAGGCGACCAGCGTGGACCAGATCTTCAGCCAGGTATCCGCGCCTTCGGCCGACAACAGCAATCTGGGCACGCGCGAAAACCAGTTCGCCAACGCCCTGGCCGGTCAGCCGCCGGATGTAGTCGCCGCCGTGCGCAACGATCCGCGCTACCAGCCGCTGTTGAACCAGTTTGTCGACGCCACCGTCAGCAGCAGCGCCAACCTGCCGCCGCAAGGCAGCGGCACCGGCGCCGTGGCCAACTGGGAAAACCAGGCACAGCAGAATCTCTCCGATCTGGCTGACATGGTGAATGGGCGCCCGGGCCTCTATAACGGCCTGCCGCCGAGCATTGCCGCGGATATCGTCAAACTGCCGCAGACGCAGCAGCTGATTTCCAATGTATTGACCAGCACCCTGCCCCCCGGCGCGCAAGCCGGTGCCGCCGGCCAGCAACAACTGCAAACCTGGCTGGGCCGCAATTTCCAATCGATGTCGCGCATCGCCGATTCGCTCGGCAGCAACACGCCCGCAGCCACTCAATTCACCCAGCAGACTGCGCAGCAGATCGTCGGCGCGCTACAAGCAGCCAACGTGCCGCCCAGTGCGTATTCGCAATATCTGAATCTGACCGCCGAACTCGGTGCGCCGCCCACCGATATCAATACGCAGGCATCGCCCGCACTGGCCATCGCCATCGCCCAGCAAGTGCAGGCCGGCGGCGACAGCAAAGACGCGCAAGGCATCATCAACGACGTTTGCTCGGCCGTGAACAATGTCGCCACCTCCAGCGGCAGCTATACCACCAGCGTCACACAGGCCTTGAGCGACTACCAAAGCAAAACCGCCGACCTCAACTGGCTGGTCTCCAACTTCGGCGCCAACGCCTCGCAGCAGCAACTCAATACCGCGGTGCAGAACTACATCAACCAGCAGGGGCCTGCCTGGCAAAGCGCGTACAAGCAGGATCAGATTACGCTGCAGAACTCCGGGCAGTTTCTGGCCAACGACATCACTCAGCTGGAAAACCTGCCGCCCGGACTGAAGAGCTCGCAGGTGGACTCCACCTTGAAGAGCCTGGCCGGCAACAGTTCCGTGCAGCAGGCGCTGGGCTTCGCGCTGCAAAGAAATCCCACCGCCGTGCTGGGCACGGATGGTTCGCAGGCGAATGCGCTGCTGCAATTCCTCGGCACCGCGAAAACGCTGGGCGGTGGCGTCACCGGCGGCTCCAGCCTGGCCGGCGCCATCGCGCAGACGTATATGCAGACGCAGTACCAGCCCCAGTTGCTGGCCAGCTTGTCCGGTCTTACGCCGGGCACGCCGCAATTCAGCCAGGCGGTGCGCAACAGCCTGGAGAGTTTCGTACAGCAGCACCCGACCATGGCCAGCCTTACCGGCATCAACGAAGAGAACATCACCAAGCTCTCGCAGCTGTTCCAGCCCGGCGCCGCCGGCGAAGACATGGAAGCCACCGTTACCGGCAACCTCAAGCAATTCGCCAGCAACGCCCAGCCGATGACCAAGAGCCTGGCCTTGACGCTCAGCACCTTCGGCCTGCTCAAGGACAGCATCACCGCCTATAACAGCCCCAGCGCCGGCAATGTGTTCAGCGCCTGCTGCGATGCGCTGGGCCTGTCCAAGAGCGTGGCCGGCACCGTCTTCAACAACGCCAGCCCCAGCAACCCGTTCCTCAAATCGATTGCCGCCTTCGGCGACGGCAGCAATGCCATGGGCCAGCTCACCGGCAAGCTGCTCAACAGCGTCGGCCTGATCACCAATCTGCAAAGCCTCGGCAGCGACCTCAGCGGCGGCAATACCGTCGGCACGGTGAGCGTGGGCATGAACCTCGCCGCCAGCGGCCTGAAATCCGACACGGTCGAGAGCGCGCTGATGGCACTGGGCGCACGCGGCATCATCACCGACAGCGCCGCCAGCTTCCTCGATCCGATTGCCGGTGCGCTGATGTGGGGTTCCAGCCTGATCTCGGTAGGCCAGCTGTTTTTCAGCGGCGGCGCGCATCCGCCCAGCATCACCACCCAGCAGAGCTTCCTCAAGGATCTGGGCTACGGCGGCCTCAGCCAGAATGCGCAATGGGATCTGCTGGCGCAGACCAGCAACAATCCTTCGCTCAGCACGCCGGGCAGCAGCCCGCTGATGCTGCTGACCAAGTACGCGCAGGACAAGGGCTACAACCTGCAGAACGCCGACCAGCGCAACGCCTTCGTCAACTGGGTCAACCAGCTGGCCGCCACACCCGATGCCAACGCCCTCAGCGGCGCCCACACCATCAACGGCCAGACACCCAACCAGCTCGATTCGCTGGTGCAGAACCTCAACGCCGAGCTGGATTACAGCAAGGGCAATATCAGCAACTTCGCCGCCACCAACGCAGCCAGCGACCAGAACTTCAATCAGGCGATGAGTCAGACGGGCCGTTTCAGCGATGTGGCCAATCTCGGCGGCGTCGATGGCGTGCAGGACAATGCCTACGCCGTCGGCAACAACGATCACGTCATCACGGTGGCACCGCGCTCGGGCGATATCGGGGTGATTGCGCCGCAGTCGGCGTATCAGATCGATCAGTTGCTGAAGGTGATCGGCGCCGATCAGCTACCGGCGGCGTAGTTGCAGGAACGCTGTCACAGCGCAACGCGGCAAGCCGGTGCAAGCACGTTGCATCGGCTTCACCCGCGATATCGGCTGGGCGCCACGCCAAAGTAGCGAGTAAACGCGGCACCGAATGCTGCCTGGCGGAGATAGCCGCAACCCGCCACGCCGGGACACTCACTCGGCGGTGCACCACCGTTCCAAGACGCGCCTCAAGCAACGGTGGATTCGGGCCGCGCTGTGTAGGTGTTACGCACAGCTTTGTCAGCCAATGTCCTACATACGTCCCAGGCGGTGCCTTGTTATGGTGTGGCGTCGTCGGTGTATTCACCCGCAGAGGTACCGCCGACGATGCTTGCAGCGATGCAAGGCTGCGCGGGCCGTGGGAGTAGACGCTCCCACGACCCGCTAAACCACAACCAACTTCAAAGGAGTTGATCATGGCCTGCCCGGATCATACGGCACCTACGTGCCCCCTCGACCATCGTGGTCGAATTTTCGACGTCACCTCACCGCCTGCCGAGGCGCTCCCATGGCAACAGCCGCGCCGCGGTGTGCGGCGTCCCGAGCCGCCGCCGGAGGATCCGTACGCGCTGGCCGTGCAGGCCATTGAAAGCGTATTGATCGCCAACCGCGACTATCGCATGCCACCCGGTTCGAGCGACCATCCCCTCGCAGGCCCGCTGCCACTCGACGCAGCCCAGTGCTACGGCCTATGCACCGCTATGCACCTGCTGAGTACGTATGCAAGCAGACATCAAGCGCTGAGTGACTGAGCCGCGCGTACGCGTATGACCGAAGTCATGGACGCGTCAGCTACGGACGCGTCTTTTGCGGCACGTTGCCAATCGCCAACGTGCCGCGTTTTGGCCGCACAACAAAGCGCAGACCTGGAAAGGTCGAGGTAGGTTGGGTTAGCGCAGCGTAACCCAACAATGCCCGTTCCTTTGGTGGAGATCTGTTGGGTTACGCTGCGCTAACCCAACCTACGCGATTCGGCGGCGTCGTTACCGCCAACGTTCGCAATAACGCGGCCCATGATCGCGCAAGCAATCATCGTAATGATCATGATCGTAATGATCGCGCCGCTCCACCGTAACGCAGCCGCCCAGCACCAGCGCACAGGCAATACCAAGAAGAAGAATCTTTTTCATTGTTGTTCTTGTAATGATGGGTAAGGTTTACTGCAGGCTCGCGAGCAGGCTGTCCGCGCCCTTGTCGATACCGCGCTTGGAAGCACCGAGCTTGCCGAAGGTGGCGCCGATGTTCATGGCATTGGGATACTGCTTGTCTACGTACGCCTTCAGCAGCTTCTGGCTCGACGCATCGTAGATTTCCACCGCATAGCTCACCGAACCCGTCATCAGCCCTTCGCGACCGCGGATGGCCTGCACGGTGTTGATCGGCGCGCCGCCCAGATCCATGCGCGTCCAGGTGGAGAGGAACTTGGTGGTGCCCTTGGCGCCGGTAAGCGTTACGCGGATGCGCAGCGTGCCGTCGACCGGTACCGGCGCCTGCTCGAAGCGCTGGCGCAGCTTGCTCTCGAACTGCTGCTGCATGTAGCTGGCCAGTTCTTGCTTGTCCTGCTCGGTAATCTTCGGGTTGAATTGATTGTCGGCGCCGCGGTAGATCGTCACCGGATCCATCACGAAGCTGCGGTAGCGCTTCCAGTCGACGTCGGCGGTGTAGGCGTAAGGCTCGTGGCCGCGCCGGCTCTGCTCATTCGGGCTCAGATAGCTCGATGACTGAATATCCTGATACGGCTTTGGCTGCGGCGAGGCACAACCGGCCAGCGCGCTGGCCGCGCCGAGCAGCAAAAGGCACGAAGCCCTGGAGGTGACCTGCATGATGCGTTCCTAGTCTTGGTGGGGAAGCGCGCCGTGGCGCGCAGGGAGCGCATGGGGGCGGCTCCTTGATGAAGATGCTAGGGAACGGTTTTTAGGAATTGATTAGGGTTGGCCCATGTGCGCGGCCAACCTCATCGCGCCGGAAACAGGATGCGAATGCGCAAGCCCTGCCCCAGCTCGCCCGGGCCGGTTTCGATGGTCGCATCGTGCAACCGGGCAATGCTCGCTACCAGCGAAAGACCGATGCCGCTGCCTTGCGTGGCCGCCGCCGACGCGCGATAGAAGCGCGTAAAAATCGCCTCGCGCTCCGCCTCCGGCACACCCGGACCGTCATCGGCTACTTCCAGCATGGGGTGGCGGCGACCCTCGCGATCCGTATCGCCGCAGCGAACTTCGACCACGCCGGATGGACGGCCGTGCCGCAGCGCGTTGTCGACCAGGTTGCGGATCAGAATGCCCATCTCGTCCACATCGCAGCGCACCAGGCACGCCGCGCCGGACAACTGCAGCCGGGTATCCTGCGCGGCCGCCTGCACCGCAAACTCATCGAGCACATGGCGGCACAGAGCCATCAGATCGACGTCATCCAGCCCGGTGGCATGCAGGCCCGCATCGAGCCGGGCCAGATCCAGCAATTGATCGGCCAGGCGATGAGTGCGCTGCGACACATCCAGCAACTTCCGCAGCGCCTCGTTCTTGCGCTCCGGCGTCGCTGCGCGCAACGCCACTTCGCCCTGCATCTGCAAGGCCGCCAGCGGCGTGCGCAGTTCGTGCGCTGCATCGGCGATAAATTGGCGCTCTGCGCGCATGGCGTTATCCACCCGCGCCAGCAGTGCATTGAAGGCCAGGATCAGCGGACGCAATTCGTCCGGCACTTTCTCCGCCGACAAGGGTTCCGAATCGAACGCCTTGCGCCGCGCGATCTCTTCCGACATCGCCCGCAACGGGCGCAGCGACGTCACCACCGCCCACCACATCAGCACGCCGACAATGGCCAGCTCGATCGTGTTGAGGAACATCGCGGTGAGCATGCTGGCCGGTTCGCTGATGGTTTTTGACGCAGCCGACGCATGCGCCAGCGGGTGCTCTGCGCTGCCGGCAGGCGCGGTTTGCGCAACGTTCCACTTGTCCGGCAACGCACTGATCAGGCGATTGCCCAGCGAATACAGCCCCGAGCGCCACGCGTTCGAAGGGCCCGCCGTGACATAGGAAGCGAACATGGCGATGGAAATGCCCCAGGCCAGCGCGATCACCAGGCCCAAGGCCGCCAGCATGCGCCACTGCAGGGATTTCATGGCGCGTCACCGATGGTGTAGCCATGGCCATGTACGGTGGTGATCACCTCGTCGCCCAGCTTCCGCCGCAATTGATGCACGAAGACCGAAACGGTATTGCTGCCCACCGCCGCACGGTCGCCATAGATGGCGCGCTCCAGATCGTCGCGCGTAATCACATGCCCCTTGCGCTTGAGCATGGTGAGCAGCACCTGGTACTCATGCGCACTCAAGGCTACGTGCTCGCCACCCTTGGTCACGCGCCGCTTCACCGGATCCAGCACCACCTCGCCATGGCTGAGCGTGGGCACCACCTGCCCTTCACTGCGCCGCGTCACCGCGCGCAGCCGCGCCAGCAATTCACCCAGCTGGAACGGCTTGACCAGGTAATCGTCGGCGCCCGCATCCAGGCCACGGATGCGATCGCTCAACTGGCCGCGTGCCGTCAGCATGATCACCGGCACCGTGTCGTAGCGTTCGCGCAGAAAGCGCAGCACGGTGAGACCGGATTCGCCCGGCAGGCCGATATCCAGCAGCACCGCGGCATAGGCATGTTCGACCAGGGCCGTTTTCGCCGCCATGGCGTTGCTGGCGTGGTCGATCGCCCAAGCGTGCTGCCGTACGCCATCGCAGATGGCTTCGGCCAGCATCAGGTCGTCTTCCACTAGCAGCAGATTCACCGGCATGGCCCCTCGGGACAGGATGTGCGACTGCAAGCATGCGCCTGGGTGATTAGGTTTTGATTAATACCCTGGCTGGCGCCGTTGCTTTTCCGGAGAGCGCCAGGCTGCAGATTTGCGCGTTACGTCAACAGTATCTCATCGTCATTCCGGCACAGGCCGGAGTGACGGTTATGGAACTGCGCCACCAGCGTCATGCACCCGACGGCGCCCGCCACTCCGTCGCCGTCAATTTCGCAATGAAAAAATCAGCCACAGCACTCACCTTCGCCGGCCGCGCACGCGCCGTGGGCGTCACGAAATACAGGCCGCCCTCGGGCATGCGCCAGTCCGTCAACAACGGCTCCAGTTGCCGATCGGCAAAATAGGGAACCGCCGCAAACTCCGGCAACTCGGCAATGGCCAGCCCGGCCAGCACGGAAGGCAGCAGCCCCTCCAGCGTGGTGGTTCGCAATACGCCGGTAGGCGTTACCGTGCATTCCTCCCCGGATTTATGCGTAAAACGCCATACATCGCGCCGGCTGCGGTTGAGGTAGGTAAGGCACTGATGCGCCCCCAGATCGTGCGGATGCTGCGGACGGCCATAGCGCGACAAATAACTGGGCGATGCCACCACGTAGCGGCGCACTGGCGCGATCAGCCGCGCGACCAGCGACGAGTCTTCCATGATCGCCATGCGCAACGCGGCATCGAAACCTTCGCCGATCAGATCCACCTGCGCGTCAGCCAGATGCAGGTCGATCGAAATATCCGGGTATTGGCGGAAAAATTCCGGCAACAGCGGCGCCACCCAGCGCACCCCGAAAGCGAGCGGCGCGGCCAGCTTGACCAGGCCGCGCGGGCGGCTTGAGGTCTCGCGCGCAAAGTCCTCTGCGTCTTCGGCATCGGCATAGATTTTTGCCGCGCGCTCGGCCAGCGAACGGCCGTAGTCGGTAAGCGCCAATCGGCGCGAGGTGCGGTTGAACAGCCGGCCGCCCAGCCGCTCTTCCAGCCGCGTTACCGCCCGCGACACCGTGGCGACCGACACGCCCATGCTGCCCGCCGCCCCGGCAAACGAGCCTTCCTCGGCGACCTTGGCGAACATCGCCAGCCCTTCGAAATCCGGCAGTTTTGACATCGACATTCCTGCAACGATGGTTTTCATTCATTTCTATTTCGAAAAATAGCACCCCGCCCTAAATTTGTCCCGTCGCAGCAATCCACCCACTCGGAGACAAACCATGGCTCGCAAGCTCGAAGGAAAAATTGCCGTTGTAACCGGCGCCACCAGCGGTATCGGCCTGGCCACCGCCAAGCGTTTTGCCACGGAAGGTGCCCTCCGACACGACCAAGATCTCCGCCGGCTATGGCAGGAAGATCGACGGAATACTCGGATACAGCTTTCTATCGGACAAGTTGGTCTTGATTGATTATCCGGCGCACCAACTCGGGATTTTCGAGCATCAAAGCGAAACCCGGGCGATGACGAATACGTGCCATAAGCGTTGGGATACGCGTCTTGAGACCGTAGATAGCTTTCCGGTTATATCCAATTTTCGATTTGGAGCCATCACTGCGCCCGTCAGCTTCGACACTGGATCGAATGGCGGCATTGCATTCTTCAAAAGCGCGCTTGCATTGAAGAGCATAAGCTCCGCTCTAACGGAGAAGGGCACGCTCACTCACATTGGAGCGAGAGGTGAATCCAAATCGAAGTCCTATGTGTTCGGTGCGGCGGTGGGGCTGGGGCCATTCACGCTTCCGGCTGGACAGACAGTAAGCCTTCATAACGAAGAAGGCTCAACAGCCACGCGCATCGCGAATATTGGAAACAAGCTGTTCGCGGACATGCAACTCAAGGTGCTGCTCGACTACCCCGCAAAGACCATAACGGTGTTTGGCGACTGCCAGTGACAAGGTCCTGGCATAGAAAACGGAGACATAGGTCTAAGACTTAAGAAACCCAGATAAATGGACGAAGGGAAAGTGCACCCTGCCCCCTGATCTGGCAATCGGCCTTCCTCCATTTCCAAGCCGAAGATTATTCCGTTCAGAACGGTGCTGACTACTAAGTGGTGCGGATTTGCCGATTCCTACCGCGCTTCACCTTGGCCGTATCGTCTCGGCGCCCACGAATGTCACGACCATCATGATTGCGGAAGCCATCAGCCGGCGTCTTCGATAGGCAAGGTGCTACGAAAACCAAGCCATCACTCGTTTTCAAACGTGAACAAGCAAGTTCCGAAAAAAGGCCCCTAACGCACGGGGGCTTTTTTTCTACCAGCTTGATCTCTGGTGCTTTTTTGGAACGGCCATCACTTCCTGACGACTCACCCATCCGTGGATAAGCCCAGCGTTTAAGCTAAATCAGCGCCACAAAATCGCGACAAACAGCCGGATTGTTACGTTTCAGCCAGCAATCCCCTAAAGACGCAACGAAGCGACGAAAATTTCACATCACCGCTAAATTTCCACGTTGCAGAGGTAGCCACAGCGTAAATCGCGTACCGGTTTCTCCCGATACCCACGCAACCCGCCCATCAACGGCCTGCGCGCGGCGCTGCTGATTGTGCAAACCGCGCCCGCCTGCTCGCCAGAGCGTGGCTGCCACATCGAAGCCTTGGCCGTTATCTTCAATGATCACTTGCACGCCATCAGCTGCTGCGGAGGTAGCCACTCGAATGACCGTGGCGCGCGTATGGCGCAGGACGTTGGCGATGCATTCCTGGACAATGCGCAAAATGTTCAAGGCACTCGAAGGATCCAACCAGCTCAGTGCAGGCAGCTCTTGCACATTCCACATCAGCGCAACATTGGCACTTTCCATGCGTGGTTCCAATCGGAAGCGCAAGGTGGCCAGCAACAACAAGAGATCGGCCTCGACCGGCTCCATCGAGTCGATCGCCAACTTCAGATCGTCCATGCAGTCTTTGAGCAGCTGCGATACCTCGATATCGCGCATGCGCCCCTGTTCCACCGAGCGGATGGCGCTGATCAGGGTGGAGCCGAGTCCGTCGTGCATGTCCTGCATCAAGCGCTGGCGTTCGTCGCTCAGCAACTGGCGCTGTTCGATCTCGCGCAGCCGTTGATGGCTTTCTTCCAGCTCGACTTCACGCAAGCGCAGTCGCTGCGCCAAACCGGCATTGACCTGCTCCACTTCGTCGATGGCATTCACGTAGCGCCGATACATCAGCAAGCCTAAGAGGGTGAAGGTAACGCCATTGGTATAGGCGCCGAGAAACCAACCCTCCGGACCTATGACGTTGTTGTGCAGCGCCCAGTCCGACATGCCGAGCAGGACACTAATGGCGATCGCGACGACCACCAATCGCCCTTCCCGCGACGAGCGCCAGGTACAGATGCCCCCCACGAAGCCGACGGTCATCGCCATCAGCAGTTCCACCGCGTAGAACGCCGCCAGCATCGGCGGGGAGTTGGGCAAGGCCCACGGCAGCGGCAGGCTTGCCACGCCAATCAGCAGGGGTGCTGCAATCATGCCGCGACTTAGCCAGCGCAATGGCCGCCCGTGCAGCAGCCGCAGGAGGAAATGCACCGCGGTAAGCAGCCAGCATAAGGAATTGAGCACAAGCCAGCCGAACCAGTCGTGCGCAATCGGCAAATCCACGTAGTAGTGCAGGTGTGCGGCAAAGGCGATAGCGGATAAGTTGAAGAACAATAGATAGCCCGGTTCGTGACAGCGCTTCAACCACACGAACAAGGCAAAGACACCGACCGCCAGAAACGCAGCGTTCAACATCGCCGGCAGTCCCTCCTGCAACCACTGCCTCACCTGATAACGCCCGCGCAATGCATCGGCCGGCCCCAGCCACAGCGAGGACACGGCCACTGGGTAGGCGGGGCTATGCTCCAGTCGAATCACAATTTCCCGCACGGGCGTGTCACTCACACCCGGCTCCAACCCCACCCACAACGGCGTAAACAAGCTATTCCATTGCTGGCCACGCTGTTGCGCCCGATACATCAACTTGCCGTTGATATAGATAGCGATAGGGCCGTCGGTTTTGAGGCGTATGCCGTATAGCGCCCATGATGCCGTTATCGCCTGCGGTCCATCCACGCCCAGCCTGACCCAGGTAATTAGGTTTGCCGGCCCGGCCGGCGCTGTGGCAAGTGGATGCATGGTCAGCGGCAACGCCGTCGCGTGCCAGGCCTGCGGCAAGCTATGGCTGTCCAACGAAGCAGGAGGCGCACTGTAGCCCGGTGTTTCCACCTCCTGCCAACTGGCCTTCGTCAGATGCAGGCATTCGCCAGACCGCTGGATGCCGCTTCCCGCCAGCGAGAGGAACGCGCCCAGGGCAACCAGCAAGGTCACCGAGAAAACCAGTGCTGCCAAAGCGGGAAGATTTTTCAAAAAGCGGCGAGGCGCCCTGTCGATTACCGCACTCCGCAATGTTGACGTACGAACCGAATTAGCCGTCCAGAATCCCCTGATTCCTGGCTTCATATATCGCTTCCGCCTTCGATGTTACGTTCAATTTGCTATAGATACGCCGCACAAAGCTTCGCACGGTGAAAGGCGACAACGACATCAGCTTGGCGATTTCATTGGCCGTAAAACCTTTGGTGATGAGCTCCAGCACTTCTTTCTCGCGCGCCGATAGAAGTTGCGTTGTTTCCTCCGGCGCAACCGGGGGACTTGCGCCACCTCCCCCGATCTGCCGAAATCGCGCAAGCACTTGTCGCGCAATGATAGGACTGATCGGGCTGCCGCCGCTGGCGAGATTGCGAATTTCATTGACGATTTTTGCCGGCGAACTGTCCTTCAGCAGATAACCCGATGCGCCGACCTCGATCGAACGGATGACGTGGGTTTCGTCGCCGAAGTTGGTACTGACCATGACACTGCAGCTACTCCATTGCTGCACGGCGGCCTTGATGACATCGATGCCGGAACCATCGGGCAAGCCCAGATCCACCAGAAGCACATCGGCCGGTGCACCCTGCAGCAGCTGCAGCCCCTCAGCGCGCGTGCCGGCAGTGCCGGCAACGCGGATGTCCCCCGCGCTCGCTATCGCCTCCGTCAAGGCCAGCCGGAAACACAGGTCGTCCTCCACGATGGCCACGTGGATCAGGGGCGTAGTCTGGCCGGTGGCCGGCAATTCCATGAAAGGTCCAGGATTCGAAGGAGGATGTCATTTTGCAATGTGCCGGACAATGGCGCGTGTAGCGTCTTTGTTCTACAGACAGCATAGCGCGCCGCCTGCACGATACCCAGCCATGGTCATCTCTTTAGGCTTTCGCATCCTCGCCACATTGCAGTACCCGATGGACGCGACCGACGACGGCCAGTTTGCCCGCCGCGTGAGCGATTAGGCGTCACACCTCAACCTGGCGCAATCGCTCTGAATCGATACGTGCTCCTCTGATATCGATGTAGATGCCGACGCCGACGCCGACGGTCTTCCTGGCACTTCACTGAAAGAGAGCAAGCCGACGACGAAGCTCGCCAATACGGTCTAGAAACAACTTACATTTCCGCAAACCAACCACAGAGGGAATCGAATGGCCACGACTGATGATTTATCCATCGAGCAATTCATGCAGGAATTCGACTCAGCCATCCAGAAGGCACCCGCAGAACCGACGCTCCGGTCTCAATCGGCATATTCATGGCAGACGCTATGTGACAGCCTGTTGCGACGACTACTGGAGCAATTCCGCGAGGTCTACAATTACCGTAATCAGGCGCGTATTGAGCTCACGGGGGACGGCGTGAGCTCGCTTGGTGTTGTGATGTTCGCGATGGATGGAAAGAGCTTCCCCCCGGGCGGAAACCTTCGGTTTTCCCCCGCACGGATCCCTGGCGAGGTCCAGTTCGACATCATTTTCCTGGACAAAGTCGTAAACACCGGAACGTGCTCGTACGGACTCGCAGACTCGCGCTGGCTGATGCTTCGGCTCAGGGATTTCTGCGACGAATTCCACGCGCGGGCACTATCGTAGTTGCTTGGCTCGTCCCTTGCGCACCCCTCCCCTGATTGGGGGCTGATCCGGCCAGCACCCACCACCGAGGACGACATGCACCAAACGCAAGGGTGCTATGGAAACGAAGTTATCACCCAGCCTTAAAGCGAAAAACACGTTTTGGCAAAAATAAACCCCCGACGCTTCGGGGGTTTATTTTAAAAATCCACCCATTTGTTCTCTGGCAATGGTCGGGCGGCCTCTTTCTACTTGCAACGCGCCAGGCAACGGTGCGTGTAGCATCTTTGTTCTACAGACAGCGTAGCGCGCCATCTGCACGATACCTGGCGATGGGCGCTCGCCCATCGCCGTCACACGGAACCCGGTCCGTTTTTTTATTAATAAATTAATTCGACTGCATGGGTTGTCGCCGCGTTTTTTATCCATGCGCGCTTAAATTTAAATAGGAAAACTCAGAAGAAAATACGGTTGCATACGAGTATGAAAGCAATGATCCATGGCGCGACAGGTTTTATCACGTCACTTTCACGATGCTCATTGTTTTATCTCGGCCAGCAAGGGGGAATTGGGGGAAAGCGGGTAATGCTTTCGCGCATTTGATAACCATCAATGTGCGTTATCCGCGAACTTATATTTCTAACGATATTGCGCCAATGAAATGGCGCGATCTACGGCCGCTCGCCTCGGATTTCTGACCAGGCAAGCGCACGTCGGTGCACGTCGTCGCCTGTGAAAAACCGAAATCCGCATTGACTGATTTTCAGTGAGCCGCTCTCACCAAGGGCAGCTTTATCGACTTTTCCTTACTTTCCACAGGATTAGAGAGCAATGAGAAAGCTAGCCGCAGCAAAACGGGAACATAGTGCGACTTTCAAATGCTTTGGCGCCGCTATATTGGCGCTGGCACCTCTTGGATTCGCCTCCGCGCAAACCGTGGTGCCATCGAATGCGAGAACCTATTGCGCGGTTTCTCCGAGCACATTTGCCAGCTGGTTCGTAGACGGCAAGCCAAGCTTGAATGGCGCGATCAATCCAGCCGACGGCATCCGGTTTCCCCTCCAGAATAGTGACTGCGATTTCTATCATTGGGGCGAGCAGATGTTCCTATGGCTTACCTCGCCTGCCTCGGGAAATTCCGGATCGAACGGCCTCGTATTCACGTCGCCGATTTTCTATAACGTCTCCGGAGAAGATGCGACGAGGCACCGCACTTACTCGCGAAACACGCCTGAAGCCCCGCTCCCTCTGTTGAAGGTGCGTAACGCTCAGACCGGCCCGCACGACCTGCAACTCGTGATGGACAAGGAAGGGCACCTGTTCGAGGTGCTGCCCGCCCTGCAAGCCCTGGATGGCAATTCGCTGATGCGCAATGCGGCCGGCAAAATGGTCGAAGTCAATCGCATCGAAGCCAAGCCCGGCGAAAGGCCCGCGTTTTTCGATACGGCAAACAAACAGATCGTTCAGCCGAAAGCGCCGGCGCTCGATACCACGCTGGCCCTGCGTGTCGCCCCAGAGCTGGTCACGGTCACCCCGGAGCAAACGAAGAACTTCGTGCAGGCTTTCGAGGCGCACGGCAAGGTGGTGTTCGTCGACAGCAATGGCAACACCATTGATCCGACCCAGGGCCAGGCGGGACGTCTGTCGGGCGTGCTTCTGGCGCGGAATGAATCGCTGGTGTACTACGCCACGATGGTGAATGACGTGTACGCGTTCTTCCAGACCGGCAGCCTCAATGGGACCTTTGGCGACCGCGGTCCGGAGGAAAAAAATTACTTCTTCCCCACCACGCAACAGGAGCTCGACCCGGTTATTCGCTATGCGGCGACGAAGGGCTCCAGCTTGCCGGACCGCGTTGCAATGGCGGTCGAACTGAAGACTTCGTGGATTGATATCGCCGGCCTGCCGGCACTGGGATTGAATCCAAGCGACTTCATTACCGTGACGACCACGGTGCCCGACTACGACCGGAGCAATCCGCTGCTGTGGATCCCTACCGGGCGTAGCAATAAGGTGACGCTGGCCATGGTAGGCATGCACGTGGTCGGCAGCGTCGCGGGACACCCGGAAATGATCTGGGCCACCTTCGAACACACCAACAATACGCCGAGGTCCAGTTACACCTACACCAATGACCAGGGCCAAATTTCCACGGTGCCGCAGGGGCGGGCCGGCACCTGGGCGTTCGCATCGCCGAACGCGACGAACTACAACGTGCAGAAGGCCAGTTACGCGGATTCGCCCAATATCACGGCGACCAAGGACCAGACCATTTCGCCCAGCGACACCATGCTCTTGAAGGCTTGGGGTACCGCTTCGGATGATACGGACTCCGCGTTCAAAAATACCGAGGTCATTTCGGCCGACAGCAGCGTACTCACCCAGATTGCCAAGGGTGACGTACGGGCTAACTACATCATGACTGGCGCGACGTGGACCACCAACGGGAAGGCGGTGCGGCGCGACAACCAAGTCGGCACCAACCGTCTCAACAATACGACCATGGAGACGTACGACCAGGGCGTCGACAGCCAACGCAACGGCGCGAACTGCTTTTCCTGCCACACCAACAAGCAGAAGGAAGGCGAGCCTGCCAACACCGATGTCAGCCACATTTTTAGCGCGCTGATCCCGCTGTTTACCAAGTAGCCCTGACTCACCACATGGCCCTGCGTAGCCATTGATATCGGAACACGATCGGCGGCCCCGGCCATGCGCGGGATCGCTCTTGTTCGCCCCATAAGGAGAGCCCCAATGAATTCCAGAAGGCGCTTTTTGAAGTCGTCATTGACCGTCGCAATGATCCCGCTGTTACCTGATATCGCGTTCGCCGACGAGCCACGGGCCGCGGCGGCGGCAGCGACGGTCACGCGCCCCAGTTGGAGCGTGTTTCGCAGCGGACCGCTGTACTCGGTGTACGTCGAGACCATCCGCAAAATGCGCGCCAATACCAATGCCAGCGATCCCAACAGCTGGTTCTATTGGGCCAACGTGCACCAGAACTTCTGCCCGCACGGCATCGCCTACTTCCTGGCCTGGCATCGCGGCTACCTGCACTTGTTCGAGCAGAAGTTGCGCGAGATTTCGCGTAACAACGCTCTGATTGTGCCGTACTGGGACTACTACACCGACCCCAAGATGCCGAACGAATTTCTCGATACGTCCTCGCCGCTGTACATCGCCGGCCGGCGCAACAACAACGTGCACGCGTCGCTCAGCCTCGACCCGTTCGCCAACAACGTGATCAACTTTCCGCAGGGCATGGGCAACGCCTTCGAGCCCTCGGTCGAGAGCCGGCCGCACAATGCCGTGCACAACATCATCGGCGGCGTCATGGCGAATCTGCAGTCGCCGCAGGACCCGATTTTCTGGGTACATCACGCCAATATCGATCGTCTGTGGGCAGCCTGGGTCAAGGCCGGCGGCGGCCGCACCATGCCTGCGCCGTCCTCGTCGTACTGGTCGGGTATCTTCAACTATGCGCCAGGCGTAACCATGCCGCGCAACGTGACCATCTCGACCGTCGGCCTGGGTTATCAGTACGAGAACGAGAACATGCCCAACAGAATTCCCCCGGCGGTGGCGCCGGCACGGCCGCCACTGATCAAACTCAAGGCACTGGCGCCGAAGCTGCTGGGCGCACAGACCCTGGGTGGCGGCGAGCAGCTGTCGCTCGACCAGAAGTCGGTGAGCGTGGAAGTGCCGGTATCCGTGCAGCAACAGCCGCACCTGCGCACCCTGCTGAAGGCATCCAGTCAGGCCGCGAACGCGAATCCCGCCACCGTACGCGTGGTGCTCAACGGTGTATCGCTGACCGAACTCGGCCAGAGCGGCGGCTACTACTACAAGGTCTTTATCGACCTGCCCGAGCGCGCCAACACCGAGCACGGCGAAAGCGACTACCTGCTCGGCACGCTGGGGCCCTTCGAGATCGCCGGCCTGCAGCATCACGCCGAGCACGGTGGCGGGCAGGTACAACTGTCGTTCCCGGCCACCGACGCCCTGCAGCAGATCAAGCCGGAGAAGCTGGACAAGCTCACCATCTCGTTTGTCCGCGTGGACGGCGACAACCCGGTCAACGGCACCGTGATCAATATCAAGGAGTTCCGCGTAGAGGCCGACAACGCCCCGTCGCCGTAGTCGACGGCAGCGACCTTGTCGTCAAGGAAGGATACGGCGATCGCCGCATCCTTCCTCCCGACACATTGTCGGTCCGGTCGGCACAGCCATAGCCATAGCCATCGTCTGGCGCAAGATCACTCAGGGGCAACAAACATGAGCACGATTTCCTCGACTCCGCCGACCGCATCGGCGGCGGGTCCCGGCACAACCGCCGCGCCCGACTGGGACGCCATCCTCGACCAGGCCGGCCCGGACGGGCCTCTTCCGCGCGTTATCCATCATGGCGGATTCTGGGAGGTAGTCATCGGGGTCCATGTGAAACTGGTGGATGCCCTCCGCCAGGTGAAGAGGCAATTTGCGAGGCTCGTGGTATTCGCAGATACCGTGGATGCTCGGCATGACGGCATGATCGATTTAGGGGACTTCGAAGGCCTGGTCATCATCGCCCGGCGTCTGGAGACCAACGGTACGCTGCATTTCCGTGTAAGGACGGGGATGTATACATTACTCGGCGCCTACGTCCGGGAAATCGAACCTGCCAACTGCAAACCGCAAGCGACGACGTGGTTTAACTTCGAAGACGCGGCGGGTGTTCGGCATGCGCTTAGCCAGTCGGGTTACCTCACCGATCCGTTGACACCGCAGGTGACCAAACTGGCATACGAACACGTGACGCTCCACGACACCGTACTGATGCCGTTCGAAGCCCTTCCCATCGACCTCACCTTGATGCCGATGCGCACCTGCAAATCGCTGGCGGATCGCATGCTGCTGGCTGCGCAAGAACTGGGCGCACAGGGCAAGGGGGAATTGGGCATGGAACTGTGCGGGCGCCTGCGCGAGATGCTCGCCTTGTTGCTGCCGATACAGGGCAAAAGCGCCATACCCCCCGATCAGTATCGGAACATGACCGAACTCTTGGGCCTTACGCCGGATAACACAGATTGGCAACCGCTCGCCCTGACGAGCGCCAGCGTACACGAGCTGCTGCAGCCGGTGCGACTGGCTACCGACCAGGTGCCTTACCTGAGCGCATCCTTCTATGGCGACCTGGCCAAAGAGCACGTGCCGGCGCTACAGGTCTACGCCAACAGCTACACGCGCATGGCCGATCGCACGCTCGATCTGGACACGCGCAAACAGGCGGCGCGGCTGGTACTGGGGGAGAAAGACGATGCCGGCGCCTTTCAACAATTGGTCGCCACGCAGTTAGCCGAAAACCTTCGCCTGGCCACCGAAAGCGTCACTCGTGCCCAGAACGCGATCGAACCGCAGAACGCCAATGTGCGTCGCGCCGAGCAAGCCTTCAAGGACGGTCTGGATGCATGGAAAGCCGCCAAGGAAGCCGAAGCGGCCTGGTCCATCGTCGGCGCGGTATTCACCTTCGTCTCAAGCATAGGCTCGATGTTCGGCGGCAACGCCAGTGGCGCCGCCGGTGCAGCGAAAGCGGCGGCGGACGTGGCCAAGACCGCCGCCAAGCTGGCCGAGATCATGAAGACCCTGGTCAAGCTGGGTCAGAATATCCAGAAGATCGTAAAGTTGTGTCTGGCCATCGTGGCGGCAGCGGACAAGATTGCCGACGCAGGCAAGTTTGCCAGCGACTTGGCTGCCATCAGCAAAGAAACCCTGTCCGACGACGCCAAGGGCGCACCGTCAGCCGCGGCTCAGTGGGATCAACTTTGGCTGGAGGTGGAAACGCAGCTCGCACCTGCCATCAAGGAAGGCATCAATGGTGCGGAGGAATACCTGAAAGAGCTGAAGATCCTGGTGATCTACGGCCGCGCCCTGACCACGGCGCAGGCAGCCCTGCCGCCGTTGATCCAGGAGCTTGCTCGCAACAAGCTGCAACGCGAAATCGCCGTGCGGCAACGCGATGCCGTCATACGCGAAATCTCCGATTTGAAGCATCAGCAGATGCTGTCAGTCCAAGCCATGGCGGTGCTCTGGGGCAACTACCGAAACGTGCAACGCGCGTTGCTCGTCGTGCTGTACCAGTACGATGCCGCATGGCGTTACTGGGCGCTGGACGACACGGTGATCGTCCGCGACGACTATCGCGGCATTGCCGACCTGGCCGGCGAACTCAAGGGTATTGCCGATCTCAAGCAGATGCAGGCGCGCGCGCTGGAGAAATTCAAGCCGGCGCCACAGGAATACCAACACGCCGCTTATGCATTGTCGGCTGCGCAACGCGATGCACTGCTCGATGGACAGAAGATCGGCGTGCGCCTTACACCCGCAGACGGCCCATTGTCGGGCTGGGGCCGCACCAGCCGCGTGCGGGTCAAGGAAGTCCATATCTGGGTGGAGTGGGTTGCCGGGAAACGTCCTGCGCGCGGGGAAATCGAGTTCACGGCACGTACCGCCGGTGAATACGACGATCGGCGCCTAGCGGGCCAGGAATACAAAGTTTTCCATTTTCACGGCGCACCGCTAGATCTGACTTTCCGCTACGACGTAGCTGGCTTACCCGCGGATCAGCCCGGTGCTGCCGTGCATGTGCGCGCGGCCATCGCCGATGAGTTCCGCACGTCTTATAGCGAGCCCACGCTGTATGCCGATTGGATTCTGTCTACGCCGAAGGTAGCTGCGGGCGATGGCAAAACCTTGGATCTGCGGAAGCTGAAAGCGGATATCGCTGGCATTCGGGTGGAGTTCTCCGGGACTTACATCAAAGATCCGGAGCGGATGATATGAGGCTTGTTCCGGAGAGCCTTCGGCAGGTTCTCCGGATGGACTTCGCGGAATGGCCATATCGGCGTGATACGCGAAGTAGTCCGCACAGGTCGTGATCCGCTGGACTTGCACGGATGGCGAGACGGTTGCCTTGACCAGCTTTCCCCTGGGTGGTCCTTGCGTAGTGCAGTCGCCAGCGACTCGGCTACCCTACTGAAATGCAGCAAACGCCAAGGTGCTACGGAAACGAAGCTATCACTCGTTTTCAGGCGTGGACAAGCATGTTTTGACAAAAATAAACCCCCGACGCATCAGGGGTTTATTTTAAAAATCCACCAATTTGATCTCTGGTGTTTTTTTAGAACGGAATATCGTCGTCATCGAAATTGTTGTTGAACGCAGGACCGCTCTCCTGCGCCGGAGCGGGCTGGCGCTGCGGCGCATTGCCGCCACCGCCACCGCCGAAATCGTCGCCGCCACGCCGCGGCGCACCGCCGCCACCCTGCGCGCGCTGGTAGCCGCCACCACCGCCACCACCCATGCCGCCGCCTTCGTTACCGCCGCCAAGCATCTGCAGATCGCTGGCGATGATGTCGGTGGAGTAGCGTTCCACGCCGTCCTTGCCGGTGTATTTATCGGTACGCAGCGAACCTTCGATGTAGACCTGGCGGCCTTTCTTGAGGTATTCGCCGGCGATTTCCGCCAGGCGGCCGAACAGCTTCACGCGGTGCCATTCGGTGCGCTCCTGCTTCTGGCCGCTCTGCTTGTCGGTCCATTGCTCGGAGGTGGCGATGCTGAGGCTGGCGATCGCGGTGCCGCTGCCGGTGTAGCGGACTTCGGGATCGGCGCCGAGGTTGCCGACGAGGATGACTTTATTGATGCCGCGTGCCATGGATGACCTCAAAACTGAATCTGGATAAAGGCGTTAGAGCTGGGCGCCAGGAGCCCATCCTGCCGTGCCGGCGTCTCATGCGACGCGCCAGCGGCGGCAGCCCGCCCGAAGCAGGATAGCCATGATACATGCCCGGCGGCGGGGGCCTAGCCCGGGGGTAGCTAGAACTTGGCCACCACCCGCAGGCCCAGCACGGTGGCATCGCGGTTGGCGCTGCTGCCGCCCGGATGGCGGATGTACTGCACGTTGGGCATCAGCGCCAGGCCGTGCCAGAGCTGGAACTGGTAGTTGAGCTCGGTGACGTATTCATAGCCCTGCTGCACCGGCAGCGGGCCGAGGCCGGCGGCGTTAACCAGGCGTTCGGCATTGGCCACCTCGGTGCTGACCCGGTTGCGCCCGATCGCAAAGCCCAGGCGATCGTCCGGCCGCGAGGCGAACGGGCCTTTGTAGAGCAGGCCGATATCGATCATCTGGTCGATCAGGTCGGTATGCGGGTCGGCCTGGACGACATTGCCGAACACGCTCAGACCGCCGCCGCTGCCGTTATGGAAAACGTCCTGCTGGCCCATGAAGTAGCTGCCCGACACGCTGCTTTGCATCAGCGGCGTATTGCCGCCCAGCACGTCTTCGATGCCGTCAACGCTGAGGAACGCATCGTTGTAGCGCGCGGTATTGCGCCAGCCGCCGACACTCCAGGTGCCGGCCAGCGGCTGTCCGCCCTGGCCGGACAACGCGGTATGCCAATCCAGCTGCGCCAGCATCAGCGTGCCGGTATTGGGGCCGGACGTGCTCAGCTTCAGGCCCTGCGACGTGGAGGCATTGTTCGGATTGACCTCGAAGCCGCCGAACTTGATCGTCCAGGCCGCCGAAGGATTGAGTGCGATCACGCCGCCGGTCTGCGCCAGCGGCCACGCGTCCACGCCCTTGGAGATCCAGCCGGGCAGCGCGCCGCAGAAGCCAAGGTTCTGGAAATTGCAGGCGAACGGGAAGAAATCCACGCCGATATCCATGCGGCCGAATTTCACATCGACCAGGCCGTTCCACAGCACCTGTTCCAGATAGAAGCGCGTCAGCCGCGTGACATTGCCGCCGCCGTAGATTTCCTGCGATTCCAGCAAGGTACCCAGGTGTGCCTTGGCGTCGATCTGGCTGCCGTTGCGGTCGTTGATGTCTACATGCAGCGAGCCGCCAGTCCAGCCCCACAGTTTCTGGAAATCGAAGGCGGCGTGGATGTGGATCTGGTCGGCGTAGGCGTCGGTCTGGCGCGTACCGCCGCTGGTGTTGTGGGCGAATTCGCCGAGGTAGTCCACACCCAGATCGACGCCCTGGTCGTACAGGCGCTGGCGTGCTCCGCCCCAATCGCCGGTCAGGGTGGTGTGGGCGTAATCCTGGTCGCTGTCGGCGGCTTGGGCGCTGGCGGCGGTAACGCATCCGGCCATCGCGATCAGGGCAATGATTTGCTGGCGCATGCTGATTCTCCTGGTACGGCAGTACAACGGCACGGTGCTGGCGATAGGCAATGCAGGCCCCCTGCGGGCATGTGGATGCCCGCCCGTGTGCGTTATCGGGTCAGCGGTTGATGGGATGGCCGGGTAGCGCAGGAGCGTCGATGTTTATGACCAGCTCAAGCGATTGCGCCCCGGACCTTGCAATATCCAGACGTTCTTTTTGCTCGTCATCCCGGCGAAAGCCGGGATCCAGTGACTTCGAAGTGAAACAGGCGCTGGATCCCGGCTTTCGCCGGGATGACGGTGAGGTTCTTTGACAGGTTTCGATCCATGTGAATGGCGCGCTGATTTAGCGAAAGCTTTTCAGATCTTGAAAGCCATGGTGGCTTCCACCGCCTGCTTCCAGCCGGCGTAGAGTTCTTCGCGGCGCGCTTCAGGCATGTCGGGCTCGAAGCGATGATCGATCGCCCAATGTTTGGCGATGTCCGCGCGATTCGGCCAGAAGCCGGTCGCCAGGCCGGCGAGATAGGCCGCGCCGAGCGCGGTGGTTTCCGCCACCTTGGGCCGCAATACCGGCACATTGAGAATGTCGCTCTGGAACTGGGCGAGGAAGCCGTTGGCGATCGCGCCGCCGTCGGCGCGCAGCTCCTTCAGTTTCAGTCCGGCATCGTTTTCCATCGCCGACAGCACGTCGCGCGTCTGGTAGGCCATCGATTCCACCGCGGCGCGAACGAAATGCTCCTTGGTGGTACCGCGCGTGAGCCCGAACACGGCGCCGCGCACGTCGCTGCGCCAGTACGGCGCACCGAGGCCGACAAAGGCCGGCACCATGTACACGCCTTCATTGGTGCCGGCGCGTTCGGCGTATTCCTGCGAATCGCTGGATTTGCCGAGCATGCGCAGACCATCGCGCAGCCACTGGATCACCGAACCGGCCACGAAGATCGCGCCTTCCAGCGCGTATTCCACTTTGCCGTCCACGCCCCAGGCGATGGTGGTAAGCAGACCGTTGTGCGAGGCCACGGCTTTGTCACCGGTATTCATCAGCATGAAGCAGCCGGTGCCATAGGTGTTTTTGGCCATGCCGGGCTCGAAACAGGCCTGCCCGAACAAGGCGGCCTGCTGGTCGCCGGCAATACCGGCAATCGGCACTTCGTGGCCGAAGAAATGCTTGCCCAGGGTATGGCCATAGATTTCGCTGCACGAACGCACTTCCGGCAGCATCGCCTTGGGTACGTCGAGCATCTGCAGCAAGTCGTCGTCCCAGCGCAGCTCGTGGATGTTGTACATCAGGGTGCGCGAGGCATTGGTGTAGTCGGTAACGTGCACCTTGCCGCCGGTGAGGTTCCAGATCAGCCAGCTGTCGATGGTGCCGAACAGCAGTTCACCGCGCTTGGCGCGTTCGCGTGCGCCCTCGACGCGATCGAGTATCCATTTCACCTTGGTGCCGGAGAAGTAGGCATCGATCAGCAGGCCGGTCTTGCTGCGTACCATCTTGTCGTGGCCGGCGGCGATCAGCTCATCGCAGATCTCGCGCGTCTGGCGCGATTGCCACACGATGGCGTTGTATACCGGCTGGCCGGTGGCCTTATCCCACACCACCGCGGTTTCGCGCTGGTTGGTGATGCCGATGCCAGCGATCTTGCGCGCATCCACCTGGGCGTTGTTCATCACTTCGGTGATGGTGGTGAGTACGCTGGTCATGATTTCGCGCGGGTTGTGCTCGACCCAGCCCGGCTGCGGAAAGATCTGCCCGAATTCGCGCTGCGCGACGCCGGCGATACCGCCCTCGCGGTCGAACAGGATGGCGCGCGAGCTGGTCGTGCCCTGGTCGATGGCCAGGATGTATGACTTATCCATGAAACGACTCCTATGCAAGCAATCGCGGGCCGGCCATGGGCGCAGCCCGCATCATCGATATGTTCAGTGCGAAGGATCGATCGCGGCGCGTTCGCCGGGATTGACGCCCTGGCTCAGCAGCGCCCGCTGGCGTGCCGGCAGGAAGGGATAGATCAGCCACTGATAAGCCGCACCGCCGACAGCACCGCCGATCAGCGGACCGACGATGGGAATCCACCAGTAGTTGTCCGGTGCCGGCAACGCCGACGAACCCCAGCCAGCAAAATACGCGAACAAGCGCGGACCGAAATCGCGTGCCGGATTGATCGCCCAGGCTTCCAGATATCCCATCGACGCGCCGATGGTGGCCACCAGGAAACCGATGATCAACGCACCGGAATTCGCGCCGGGCGCCATCTCGTTGTACTGCTCGGTGATCGCGAAGATGCCGAACAGCAAGAAGGCGGTCAGCACGATCTGGTCCAGCAGCGCATGCATCGGCGTGATGGCCAGCCCCGGATGCGTGAAGAACACGCCTGCGGCACCGCCCATGGCACGCGTGAGCTGATGGGTCTGGTTGTAGTGATCGATCACCGGCGCAAACAGCAGGTATACGACTGCCGCGCCGATAAAGCCGCCGATCACCTGCGCCACGGAGTAAGGAATCACCTTCTTCCATGGAAAACCGCGGAACAACGCCAAGGCCAAGGTCACCGCCGGATTGGCATGCGTGCCGGATACCGAACCGGTCACATAGATGGCGATCGTCACCGCCAGGCCCCACGCGATGCACACGCCCCAATAGGCGTTGACATAGGGACTGGGGTCGTACAGCACGTACATGCAGGCTACCGAATCGCCGAAGGCGATGATGATGAATACGGCAACTGCCTCGGAAATCAGCTCGCCGATGGTCTGCCGGTTCATGACTGCACCTCCGGCGTGCGTGACTCGAGCGGCCTTGCGATAAACAGGCTTACTGGATGCTTCGACATGTCTCTCCTCATGTCTTGTTCTCCGCGGTGACGATGGACGGGCCGATCGACTGGCCATGTGGTGACGTTGCGCGCTCCTATGGCATGCAAAAGCGCGGTTGCTTCAGGTAAACGAGGCGCGACGCGGCGGCGCATCAGCCAGGTAGCTGGTGAGGCGCATGACTTCGTCGGGCTTGAAACGCAGGCCGAGCTTGCTGCGGCGCCAGAGCACGTCGGTGGCATCCACCGCCCACTCCATCGCGCGCAGGTAATCCACCTCGGCCTGATACAGATCGGCGCCGAAATGCTCGCCCAGGTCCTGTAGCGAGCGTGCCTGGCCGAGAATGCGCATGGTGCGGCCGCCATAGCTGTGCACCAGGCGCCAGGCCATGGTTTCGGGCAGCCAGGGATGCGCCGCCTGCAGTTCGCGCTGCAGCACATCCACATCCTGGCGCTCGCCGCCGGGCAGCGGATGGCCTTTGGAGGTCCAGGCTTCGGTGGCTTGCGGAAACACTTCGGCGAGGCGGTCCATCGCCTCTTCGGCCAGCTTGCGGTAGGTGGTCAGCTTGCCGCCGAAGACGTTGAGCAACGGCGCGCCCTGCTGGTCCAGTTCGAGCAGATAGTCGCGCGTGACTTCGGAGGCATTGCCCTCTTCGTCGTCCAGCAGCGGACGCACTCCGCTGTAGCTCCACACCACATCGCTGGGCGCGATGCTGCGCTTGAAATAGCGATTGGCGGCGTCGCACAGATAGCGCGTTTCATCCTCGTCGATGCGTGGCGTGGAAGGATCGCTGCGATAGTCGACATCGGTGGTGCCGATCAAGGTGAAATCGTGTTCATAGGGAATCGCAAACACGATACGGCGGTCGGGTTGCTGGAAGATGTAAGCATGCTGGTGATCGAACAGGCGCGGCACCACGATGTGGCTGCCCTTTACCAGGCGCAGCGCGTGATCGTGGCCGACCTTGGCGACGTCATCCAGGAACTGCACAGCCCACGGGCCGGTGGCATTCACCAGCGTCTTGGCGCGTACCGTGAAAAGCTCGCCGCGCGCCGACTCCAGCTGCACGGTCCAGCCATCGGCATCGCGGCTGGCGCTGACGCAGCGGGTGCGCGTGAAAACGGTGGCGCCGCGCTCCATCGCATCCATCGCGTTGAGCACCACCATGCGTGCGTCCTGCACCCAGGCGTCGGAGTACACAAAGCCGGTAACGAACTCATCGCGCAGCGGCGGACCCGACTCATGCCGCTTCAGGTTCACCCGCCGCGAGCCCGGCAGGGTGCGCCGGCCGCGGCCCAGGTTGTCGTACAGGAACAGCCCCAGGCGGATCATCCAGGCCGGGCGCAGATGCGACTGATGCGGCAGCACGAAGCGCAGCGGCCAGATGATGTGCGGGGCGGCGCGCAGCAGCACTTCGCGCTCGGCCAGCGCCTTGCCCACCAGGGCGAACTCGTATTGCTCCAGATAGCGCAGGCCGCCGTGGATCAGCTTGGTGCTGGAGCTGGAGGTATGCGCAGCCAGGTCGTCGCGCTCGCACAGGCAGACGGAAAGCCCGCGCCCGGCTGCATCGCGCGCAATGCCCGCGCCGTTGATGCCGCCGCCAACCACCAGCAGATCGAACTGCTCAGTCATGGCCTACCCCGCAGGCTGCGCTTGAAGTTCCCATGTTCGCCGTTCCTTTTTGCTGCGAAAATTTTCATTTTCGCTTAACAAACAAACTGAAATCGAAAATTCGAACAGAAAACAACGTATGAAGTTCGATATCGATCAGGGATGTGAGCGTATTCGAACATTTTCGCTCATTGCACGCTGCAGCGCAGCGAGGCCGTCAAGCTTCCCCGGCGATATGTACCTGCACCCCTGTTTCGCCCAGCATCTGCGCCATCTCGGCCGGCGGTGCGCGGTCGGTAAACCAGGCATGGACCAGGGACATCGGGCCGAGCCGGACCAGGGCATTGCGCCCCAGCTTGCTGTGGTCGGCAGCCAGGAACACCTGACGGGAGTGCTCGATGATGGCCTGCGCCACGCGCACTTCATGCAGGTCGAAATCCAGCAGGGTGCCGTCCGGGTCGATGCCGGAAATGCCGATCACGCCGAAATCGACCTTGAACTGCCGGATCAGCTCGATGGTGGGCTGCCCGGTGACGCCATGGTCGCGCCCACGCACCACTCCGCCGGCCACGATCACCTCGAAACTCGGGTTCTCGCTGAGCATGATCGCCACGTTGAGGTTGTTGGTGATCACGCGCAGGCCTTTGTGGTTCATCAGGGCGCGCGCCACGTCTTCGTTGGTGGTGCCGAGGTTGATGAACAGCGAGGCGTCGTCAGGGATATGGCTGGCCAACAGGTTGGCGATGCGGACCTTTTCCTCCTGCCACAGGCTCTGACGCTTGGCGTAGGTGAGGTTTTCCACGCTGGAGGGCATGCTCACCCCGCCGTGATAGCGGCGCAGCAGGCCGGCATCGCAGAGCGCGGCAAGGTCGCGGCGGATGGTCTGCTGGGTGACGTCGAAGTGTCCGGCCAGGTCCTCCACGGTGGCAAAGCCCTCCTCGCGCACCCGCGCCACGAGCTGCTCCTGCCTGCGGTTGAGTACCAGATCGCTCATCGTCACTTCCGTCCGGACAACTGCCACCATGGTAGCGTGACCGGACGCACAACCCATGCCATGGCGGCGGACGCCGGCCCCGAGCCGCCCTTGCGCGGGCCCCTGAATCGGTTGAAATCAGGCAGAACCCACACGTAATGCAGTCTGCGCCTCTATAATTGGGGACCTATGTCCAGTTCCAGCCGCATGAACTCCTCTGTGCTCCAGACCATCGATCCCGCACGCGACTATGCCGGCGTGCGCGCGCTAGCCGAAGGTGACATGCAGCGCATCGATGCCCTGATCCGCCAACGGCTGGCTTCGGACGTGGTACTGATCAACCAGATTGCCGACCACATCATTGCCGGCGGCGGCAAGCGCCTGCGCCCGATGCTGCACGCGCTCGCCGCGCGCGCCTCCGGCTACGCCGGCGACAAGCACCTGAAGCTGGCCGCGGTAATCGAGTTCATCCACACCTCCACCTTGCTGCACGACGACGTGGTGGACGAATCGGACCTGCGCCGCGGCCGCAAGACCGCCAATGCACTGTGGGGCAATGCCGCCAGCGTGCTGGTGGGCGATTTCCTCTATTCGCGCTCGTTCCAGCTGATGGTGGAACTGGACGACATGCGCATCATGCGCATCCTGGCCGACACCACCAACACCATCGCCGAAGGCGAGGTGCTGCAGCTGCTCAATATCGGCAATGCCGATGTGAACGAGGCCGCCTACCTGGCGGTGATCGAGCGCAAGACCGCGGTGCTGTTTGCGGCTGCCACCGAGCTGGGCGGCATCCTGGGCGGCCTGCCGGAGACGCAGGTGTCGGCGCTGCGCCGCTACGGCATGCAGCTCGGCTACGCGTTCCAGATCGCCGACGACCTGCTCGATTACGTCAGCGATGCCAGCACGCTGGGCAAGAACATCGGCGATGACCTGGCCGAGGGCAAACCCACCCTGCCGCTGATCTATGCCATGCAGCGCGTGGGCGTGGAGCAGGCGCGCGAGATGCGCCATGCCATCGAGCACGGCGGCCTGGATTCGCTGGATCACATTCTTACCGCCATCCGCGAATCGGGCGCGATCGAGCGCACGCGCGAATGCGCCCTGCGCCATGCCTATGCGGCGCGCGATGCGCTGGCCTCGCTGCCGGCGTCCTCGTATCGCGATGCGCTGGCCACGCTGGCGGATTATTCAGTGCAGCGCACGTTCTGAAAACGTGCCCATAAAAGCGCGCCCATAAAAAAAGGCCCATGCCATGGCATGGGCCTTTGCTTGCGTGCTTACTGGCCCTGCGGGGCCGGCCCCTCGGAAGGATCCCGCGGAATGCTCGGGCGCGTTTCGATGCGCCGGAGGATGCCGGATTTGGCCGAGATCAGCAGATATTCGTTTTCCACCCCATGCACCCACTCGTAGCCATCGGTGGGCTTGTCCAGGTGGTAGTGGTGATAGTTGTGGATCACGTTGTTGTCGGCCATGTACTGGGCCGGCACGGGCTGGCCGGTACGGTACATCTGCATGCCGTTTTGCCGCGACGCGGACGGGAACGGCCCCGCCAGCGCGACTGACGAAACCAGCAACAGACTGCAGAACATCGTGGAACGCATATTCATGACATGGATCTCCGTGTGTTGTTGCAACCACTAAAACGAAACGATCCGGCAAATGGCGTACTGCATCCAGCTATTTATAAGGCCGCCCCGCACTCCCCAAAGTTGATCCGCGGGCCGGCCGTTTTTTTCGTCAAGGCTGCCCGGCAAAGGCAGCGCGCAGCCAATCATGCATCAAACGGTAACTGCGTGCCGCAGCGACAGGGTCATATTTGCAGCCGGGCGAATTTTCCTCGGTCTCGGTGAAGCAATGCACGGCATGGCCGATCACCACGAACTGCCACTCGGCCGGGCTGCCGCGCATCTCGTCCAGGAACTTGTCCGCATCCGGCATGGTGCCCTTGTCGTCGGCGCCATTCATGGCCAGCACGCGCGCCTTGATATGTGTGGCAAGCGCCGGATCGTCGGTGGTCAGGCCACCGTGGAAGGACACCACCGCCGCCACGTCCGCGCCACTGCGCGCCAGGTCCAGCACGGCGCTGCCGCCGAAGCAGAAGCCGATGGCCGCCAGCTTGGACAGGTCGATGGGCGCCGTGCCCGCCTGCGCCTTCAATTGCGCCAGCGCCTCGTTCATGCGCTTGCGCATCAGCGCGCGATCGCCATACAGCGGCTTGGTCGCGGCCTGCGCCTGCTCGGACTTGCCATGCTGCGGCCGCACGTTTTCACCATACATGTCGGTAAGCAGGATCACGTAATCCTTGCCCGCGATCATGTCCGCCTTTTGCACGGCTACATCGTTCACGCCCCACCAGTTGGGCACCATCACCAGGCCCGGGCGCTTGGCGCTGCTGGCATCGTCATAGACCAGCACGCTTTTGAAATGCGTGCCGTCCAGCGTCCATTCGACCGTGCGGTGAACCATCTTGGCCTGTGCGGCAAAGCTCAGGGCAGCGAGCAAAGCGAAACAACCCAGTCGAACGAAACGCATGGCGTAATTCCTCAGGTTTGGGTTACTGGATAAACAAGCATCGTTTACAGGCCCGCGGCATGCGCGGCGATCCGTCGCTTCAGCGGCGACAAACGATCGAGCAGGCGCACGCCCAGGCCCCGCGCCGCGACCAGCGGCATCGCTTGCCAGGCGTAGATGCGGGCAAGTGCATCGAAGCCGTAGGCATCGAGCGTGTCCGCGCTGCGCCGGCGGCGTGCGTAGCGGCGCAGCACATGCGTGGCGGCAATATCGCGGCCTTCGTTGCGTGCGGCAAGCAGCGTGTCGCGCAATTCGGCTACATCGCGCAGTCCAAGATTCACGCCCTGCCCGGCCAGCGGATGCACGGCATGCGCCGCATCGCCGAGCAGTACCAGGCGCTCGGCCTGATACGCATCGGCCAATTGCAGCTTCAACGGAAAGGCGGCGCGCGGCGTGCTGGCGACGATGCGCCCGAGGCGAAAATCGCTGGCAATGCCCAGTTCGGCCAGAAACGCCGGCTCATCCAGCGCCTGCACCCGCCGCGCCTCGGCTTCCGGCATCGACCACACCAGCGAGCTGCGTCCATCGGCCAGCGGCAGCAAGGCCAAAGGCCCGGTCGGCAGGAAACGCTGCCAGGCCGTGCCCGCATGCGCACGCTCGGTGGCGACATGCGCGACGATCGCGCGCTGGCCGTAATCGTGGCCATGGGTGCCGATGCCTGCGCGCTGGCGCAGCGGCGAACCGGCGCCGTCCGCTGCGACCAGCAGGCGCACGGAAAGACTTTCGCCGTCGGCCAGTTCCAGCACCACGCGATCGCCGCGTACTTCGAAATCCTTCACCGTGGCGGGACACAGACGCTGCACGCCCGCTGCTTCCAGCGCCTGCCACAGCGTCCACTGCACCAGGTTGTTCTCCACGATGTAGCCGAGAAGGTCGCGGCCTTCATCGCCGGCATCGAAGTCGATTGCGGCGCCGCTCTGCGCATCCCATACATGCATATGGGTATACGGACAGGCGCGTGCATTGCGAATGGACGTCCAGACGTCCAGCTCTTCCAACAAAGCAATGGAGGATGGCGCCAGGCCCACCACGCGCAGATCCAGTTCGTCCTGTGCATGCCATGCCGCGGGGGGGCGCGCTTCCAGCAGGGCGGTAGCAAAGCCGGCGCGGGCGAACGCCAGCGCCGCAGCGGCACCCACCATGCCGCCGCCTACTACAGCGATATCCAGGGCCGGTCCGCGGCGCTGCACGGTTGGAACGGTTCTCATGGCAGACGCTCCAGCACCGCGCGCGGCGGTTGGCCGCGAAAGCCCATGCCGCGCCGGGCCAGCGCCCGCTGCAAGGGTGGTACGCGGTCGTAGGCCAGCAGAGCGAGCGAACGGAACGGCGCCAGCCATGGCTGCGGCATGCAGGCGAAGCGGACCAGGTCATGGCTCATCGCCATGGTGCCTGCACGATCCGGCGCGCGGCGCGCCGCATACTGATCCAGCAAGGCCGCTGCACCAGGGTCGTGCGCGTCGGCGACCAATTCGGCCAGGGTCAGCGCATCGCGCAGCCCGAGATTGAAGCCCTGCGCGCCGATCGGATGGACCGTCTGCGCGGCGTTGCCGACCAGCACCGCACGCGTACTGATCAACTGCCGTGCCGCGACCCGGCGGATCGCGTACGGATGACGCCGGCCCGGCCGCTGCAGGCGTCCCAGCTGCCAGCCGAAACGTTGCTGCGCCAGTGCCAGGAAACCTGCATCGTCCAGCGCGGCAACTTCGTCGGCGATCTCGGCCGGCACGGTCAGCACCAGTCCGCAGCGACGCTCGGCCAGCGGCAGCATGGCGATTGGACCTTCGTCGGAGAAACGCTCCCATGCGCGATGGGCCGGATCGCGCTCCGGCGTTACGGTGCAGACAAATAAGGTCTGCTGGTAGTCATGTGTCTCGACCTCGATGCCGAGCTGCGCACGCACGAAGGATTCGGTGCCGTCCGCACCGACCAGCAGTGCAGCATCGATGTACTGCTCGCCTTGCGGCGTGTTGATCTGCGCACGCCAGCCGCCGGGATGCTGCTGCAGCCCGACCAGGCTGGCAGGCGCCAGGCGCACCAGCTGCGTGCACGCATCGAGCCGACGCAGCAGACCGGCGCCGAGTTCGCGCGCCGGCAAGGTCCAGCCCAGGGCATCCACGCCATGACGTGTCGCATCCAGCCGCGCGCTGCCGAATTCGCCGGCGCGGCTGACATGGATATGCCGAATCGGCGTGGCCTGCGCCGCAACCAGCGGCCATACCCCGATCGCGGTCAAGCCGTTCACGGTCGCGCGCGCCAGCGCGAGATTGCGTTCGTCGTAGCTGGGCTGGGCGTCTGCGCGCGGGGCTGCCGCTTCCACCAGGGTTATCCGGCAGCCGGCCGCATCCAGCGCAATGGCCAGGCTGGCGCCAACCAGCCCGCCGCCGACGATCAGGATGTTGTTGTTGGCGTCAAAGGGAGCAGAGTCATTCATGCGCGGAATCATACGCGGGGCGGCGGCATTCTTCGCATGCTCGGGGGCGGCTGGGCTACACTTGATGTCTTCATTGACCGTCCGTTTTCCAGGGAGCCCCTTATGGCGATGACACAGACCCAACGCCTCAGCATTTTCGCTGCGCTAGCCCTGGGCATGGCGGCAACCCGCCTGCATCACTTCAATACCCTGCCCGATGCCAGCTGGGGTGTGTTCTTCCTCGCCGGCTTCTGGTTGCGTGGCACGGCCCGATGGGCGTTCCCGCTGCTGATGGCCACTGCGGTGCTGGTCGACTACATCGTGATCACCAACATGGGCATCAGCTTCTGGAGCCACTACTGCGTATCGGCCGGCTACTGGTTCCTGATTCCCGCCTATGGCGCACTGTGGCTGGGCGGCAGCTGGCTGGCCAAGCATCAGTCCGGCCTGCACCTGTCCACCCTGGCGATGGCCGTGGCGGCGCTGCTGGTCAGCGAAAACCTGTGCTACGTGATTTCCAACGGCAGCTTCTACTGGCTGAGCCATAGCGTGCCGACGCCGCGCAGCTTCGGCGCCTGGTTCGAGAACATGGGCGACTGGTACCTGCCGTTCCTGCAGACCACGGCGCTGTATGTCGGCCTGGGTGCGGTGCTGCACGTGCTGGTCGCGCAGATCGCGCGCGTGCTGCCGCATCACGGCAGCGTGCAGCACTGAGCGCAGCACCGGCATGGGCAATCGGCTTTCCAAGATCTACACGCGTACCGGCGACGATGGCAGCACCGGCCTGGGCGACGGCTCGCGCGTACCCAAAGATTCCCTGCGCGTAGAGGCCTACGGCACCGTCGATGAATTGAACAGCACCATCGGCATGGTGCTGGCCTGCGAGCACGTCGACGATGCCGTGCGCGAAACCCTGGTCCAGGTGCAGCACGAGCTGTTCGACCTTGGCGGCGAGTTGTGCATCCCCGGCATGGCGATGATCCAGGACGCCGACATCAGCGGCCTGGAAGTGGCGCTCGATGGCTTCAACGAGCCGCTGCCGCCACTGAAGGATTTCATCCTGCCGGGCGGCGGCATGGCCGCTGCCTGCTGCCATCTGGCCCGCACCGTCTGCCGCCGGGCCGAACGCCAGGTGATTGCACTGGGGCGCGTGGAAGAGATCCGGCCGCAGGCGCAGCGCTATTTGAATCGCCTGTCGGATCTGCTGTTCGTGCTCGGCCGCGTGCTGGCCCGGGCCGGCGGCCACGGCGAAGTGCTGTGGCAGCACGAGCGCCGCCGCAAACCCTGAGCGCACCGCATGCTGCAGCTCTATACCCACGCTATCTGCCTGCAGCACGATCCCGGACCGGGCCACGCCGAATCCCCCGCGCGTCTGCGGGCGGTGCTGCAGGCACTGGATCAGGACCGCTTCGCCGAAGTGGATCGCGTGGAGGCGCCCCGCGCCACCCGCGAACAGCTGCTGCGCGTGCATGCTCCCGGCTACGTCGACCGCATCCTGGCGATCCGGCCGGACGTGGATACGGTGCGGCTGGACGAAGACACCTTGATGTCCCCGGCTTCGGCGGAAGCCGGCTTGCGCGCCGCCGGCGCGGTGGTCGCCGCCGTCGACGCCGTGATGCAGGGCAGCGCTTCGCATGCCTTTTGCGCCGTGCGCCCGCCCGGCCATCACGCCACCCCCGATACGGCGATGGGCTTTTGCCTGTTCAACAACATCGCGGTGGGCGCGGCCCACGCGATCGCTGCGCATGGCCTGAAGCGGGTGGCGATTGCCGATTTCGACGTGCACCACGGCAACGGCACCCAGGACATCTTCCAGCACGAACCGCGGGTGCTGTTTATTTCCAGCCACCAGTCGCCGCTGTATCCGGGCACCGGGCGCGAAGACGAACGCGGCATGGGCAACATCGTCAATGCCCCGCTCTCCCCCGGCGAGGGTTCTTACGAATTCCGCGAATTGTGGGATGGCGCGCTGCTGCCGCAATTACATGCATTCAAGCCGCAGCTGGTGCTGGTGTCGGCCGGATTCGATGCGCATCGCAACGATCCGCTGTCCGATATCCGGCTGCAGACCGAGGACTACGCCTGGATCACCGAACGCCTGGTGGAACTGGCCCGCGCGCATGCCGGCGACCGGCTGGTATCCACGCTGGAGGGCGGCTACGACCTGGCCGCCCTGGCCGCCTCGGCCAGCGCCCATGTCAGCGCGCTGATGGATTGAACCGCCATGCCGCCATGCAGGCCGGCGGCATGGACTGGAATCACTTTTGCGGCGCGAAATCCAGCGCCAGCGAATTGATGCAATAGCGCAGGCCCGTCGGCTTGGGGCCATCCGGAAAAACATGCCCCAGGTGCGAGCTGCATGCTGCGCATCGCACTTCCGTGCGATGCATGCCATGGCTGTCGTCCTGCACGAGGCTGACCGCACCCCGGGTGATCGGCTGGAAATAGCTGGGCCAGCCGGAACCGGAGTCGTACTTGGTTTCGGAGGCAAACAAGGGGGCCTTGCAGGCCACGCAGGTATAGATGCCCGGCTCCTTATGCCGGTACCACTTGCCGCTGAAAGGCGGCTCGGTCGCCGAACAGCGGCATACCGCATATTGTTCCGGGCTCAGGCTGGCGCGCCATTGCTCGTCGGTCTTTTCAGGCGGTGGCTGGTTCATGCTGAATCCTTGTGCGGGACGCGTGCCGAGCGAAGGGCCTTTCTGATAGCTTAACGCCCCTTCGTCTCCGATTGACTGCGCCCTCCGTGAAGCCTACGCCCTCCTTGCGTTCCATGCCTCCACGCCGCCTGCTGGCAATCGCCGCATCCGCTGCCTTGCTGAGCAGCCCGGCCATTTATGCCGGCACCGGAAATAAAAAGCCCAAGGCCACCCTGGACGGCTCGGAAGTGGTGTGCCCGCTCGGCACCTTCATCTGCGCCCCGCGCCCCGACAATTTCGCGCTGTGCCGCCCCAACGGCCTGCTGGAGTTCTACGACCCCTTCCTGAGCAAGGATTCGTCGCTGCGCAATACGGCCAAGACCTTCGTCTGGGCCGATCACGTGGAAAGCCCGGACCAGACCCTCTATCACCTGACCGGGCACGTGAAGACCGTGCGCGCCGACCAGGAGCTGCACGCCGACATCGCCGACTACAACAGCGACACCAGCGACTACGACGCACGCGGCAATGTGCATTACCAGGAAGCCGAGCACCTGCTGTCGGCTGACCACATCACCGGCAACACCAACAACAGCACCGGCCTTGCCACCGGCAACGTGCGTTTCCAGATGCTCGACTCGCACGGCAACGGCACCGCGGTACGCGCCGAGCAGCTGGATGCGAACCGCAACCGCTACAGCGTGGCGACCTATTCCACCTGCGACATCGGCCGCCATATCTGGGAAATCCGCGCCAAGAAGATCGATACCGACGAAAACACCGGCCGCGGCGTGGCGCACAGCGCCACCATGAACATGTTCGGCGTGCCGATGTTCTATTCGCCATACATGTCGTTTCCGCTCAACAACGATCGCCAGAGCGGCTTGCTGTATCCGTACTTCGAGCACACCGGCGAAGCGGGCTACCAGTTCCGTATCCCGTATTACTTCAATCTGGCGCCCAACTACGACGCCACGCTTACGCCGCGCTACTACACCCTGCGCGGGTCGATGCTGTCCGGCGAAGTCCGCTACATGTTCCCGAAGACCAGCGGCTCGTTCGCCTTCGAGTACCTGCCGAACGACCAGTACAACGATCAGAGGATCACGCCGACCTCCTTCGACACCCAGGGCTCGCAGCGCTATTTGTACAAGTTCGTCAACAGCACCTCGGTGTGGCCCGGCTGGTCGCTGGGTACCAATATCAGCCGCGCTTCCGACCAGAACTACCTGCACGATTTCGGTGACGACCTGTTCACCGTATCGACCACCTTGTTGTATTCAAGCATGTACCTGTACGGCGCCGGCAATTGGTGGAGCGCACAGGTCGGCGGCGATATCTGGCAGAACGTGGAACCGTCGGTGCCCAATAGCGTGGAGCCGTACCGGCGCCTGCCGCGCGCCGCGTTCAACATGGATATTCCGTTCTGGCGCTGGTACGACGTGGGTATGACCAGCGAAGCGGTGGCCTTCCACAAGCCCGACTCGGTGGAAGGTTCGCGCCTGGATCTGTACCCATACGTGGATGCCGACTTCCAGGGCGCGGCCTGGTTCTTCCGTCCCAAGTTGGCGTATCGCTACACCCAGTATTCGCTCGATTCGGGCTACCAGGGCTACGGCTTTTACGGGCCGATCAGTGCCGGCACGCCGTCGCCATACACGGAAAGCAATCCGAGCCGCTCGCTGCCGATCGTCAGCCTGGATCAGGGCCTGATCTTCGAGCGCAGCACCTCGCTGTTCGGCAGCAACTACACCCAGACGCTGGAGCCGCGGCTGTATTACCTGTACGTGCCGTATCGCAATCAGAACAACCTGCCGTTGTTCGATACCAATACGATGGACTTCGATGACTGGATGTTGTTCGCGCCGAACCAGTTCTCCGGCTCGGATCGCCAGATGAACGCGAACAACCTCACCGCCGCGGTCACCACCCGCTTCCTCGACGATGGCGGTGTGGAGCGCATCTCGGCCACCTTCGGCCAGATCCGCTACTTCACCCCGCAGAAGGTGCAGGTCCCCTGCTCGGGCACCGGCTACTCGTGTACGGCGATCACCAACTGGGCCGGCTCCGACTACGTCGCCGAGCTGAGCAGCCAGTTGAACGACCAGTGGACCATGAGTACCGAGTACTTGTGGAACCCCAACACCCGCAAGACCGAGCTGGGCACGTTCACCGTGCAGCGCCGCCTGGGCTTCGACGGCATCCTCAATTTCTCCTACCGCTTCCGCGAGGGCCTGCTGGAACAATACGACGTCTCCGCGGTCTACCCGCTCACGGCGCGCTGGCGCCTGATCGGAGACTGGACGTATTCGGTCATGGACAAGCGCACGGTGGAAGCCGTGGCCGGCGTCCAGTACGAGGGCTGCTGCGTGAAGATGAGCGTGGTGGCCCGCCACTATGTCAACGGCTACGACGGCGTGATCACCACCCTGCCGGCCGGCCAGATCGGTCCGGGGAGCGACACTGCCGTGATGTTTGAGCTGGAATTCAAGGGCATGGGCGCGCTCAGCGGTCAAACGGACAACATCCTTCGGCGTGATATCCTTGGATATCAATGATCGCGCCCAGGCGGGTCCGGGCGCTCTCCGAGCGGCGGCCAGCCCGGCTCCGGTTCAGGATTACCAACCATTTCCCTCGCCACCGGCGATAGAAGGCTGTTCACTGATGAAGCAGATTTTTGCGTTGTTCCTGCTGACGGTCGCCGTGGCGATCCCGTCAATGGCCCAGGCTCAGCTGCTGGCGCCGCAGAATGCCAGCTCGGGCATGCAGCCGATCGACCGGATCGTGGCCGTGGTCGAAGACGATGTGATCCTGCAGAGCGAGCTGAACGACGCCGTCGCCGCGATCCAGCAGCAATACGCCAGCCAGCCGGGCCAGCTGCCGCCGATCGATGTGCTGCGCCGCCAGGTGCTCGACCGCCTGGTGCTGATGAAGCTGCAGCTGCAGCGCGCCGACGACCAGGGCGTGCGCGTCTCCGACGCCGAAGTGGACCAGGCCGTACAGAACGTGGCCTCGCAGAACAAGATGTCGCCGGACCAGCTGCATGCCGCAGTGGAACAGAGCGGCCTCAGCTTCGCCGCCTTCCGCCAGCAGCTGCACGATCAGCTGGTGGTGCAGAAGCTGCACCAGAGCGTGGTGCATGACTCGGTTTCGGTCACCAATAGCGAAATCGACAACCTGCTCAACAGCCCCAGCTACAAGGCGGGCGAAGTGCACCTGGCACATATCCAGATCAGCATTCCCAGCGGCGCCACCGCCGCCGACATCCAGACCGCGCAGAACAAGGCCGAGCAGGCACTGGCCGCGGTCAAGGGCGGCATGAACTTCAAGGCCGCGGCGATCCGCTTCTCCGACGCACCCGATGCGCTGGACGGCGGCGACCTGGGCTGGCGCCGCATCGACGAAGTGCCGCCGGCCTTCGTCGACACCATCGACTCGCTCAAGCCGGGCGACGTCAGCGGCATCCTGCATGGCCCGACCGGTTTCCACATCATCCAGCTGATCGCCACGCGCGCGCCCTCCAAGCAGATGGTGACCGAGTACCACGCCCGCCAGATCCTGATCCGCCCCAGCGAACTGCTCTCGGCGACCCAGGCGCAGCAGAAGGCGCAGGACCTCTACAACCGCATCGTCAACAAGCACGAAGATTTCTCCAAGCTGGCCAAGGACAACTCCAACGACGACACCACCGCCAATGCCGGTGGCGACATGGGTTGGTTCCAGCAGGGCGACTGGGGTTCGCTGATCGGGCAGAAGGTCGACCAGATGAAGGACGGCGAGATCTCGCCGCCGTTCCAGAGCGAAGCCGGCTGGCACATCCTGCAGCGCCTGGGTTCGCGCAGCACCGACATGACCACCCAGGTGGCCCGCGACCAGGCCCGCCAGGCAATCGGCAACCGCAAGGCCGACCAGGCTTACGACGACTTCCTGCGCGAGCTGCGCTCCAACTCGTACGTGAAGATCCTGGTGCCGGAATTGCAGGCTCCTGCCGGTTCCGACAGCCTCAGCACCGACAGCAAGGCCTCGCCGTAATGACAGGCCGCTTGTGAACGGACGCGCATTACCGCGGCTCGCCCTCACTGCAGGCGAGCCGGCGGGGATCGGTCCCGAGCTTCTTGTCCGATTGGCCGCCAGCTCGCTGGCGGCCAATTTCGTTGCGGTGACCGACAAGGGCTTGCTCGAACGCGCCGCGGCACGCTGCGGCACCACGATCCAGCTGCTCGATGACGATGGCTCGGACAGCCAGCACCGCGCTCCCGGCAGCCTGCGAGTACGGCATGTGCCGCTGGCCGTGGCAGAGCAGCCGGGCCAGCCCGACCCGCGCAATGCACAGCATGTGTTGGCCACCCTGGCCGAAGCGGCGGATGGCTGCATGCAGGATCGCTACGCGGCGGTCGTCACCGCACCGCTGCAAAAATCTTCGATCAACGACGCCGGTATCGCTTTCAGCGGCCACACTGAATTTTTCGCCATGCGCAGCCATGCGGAAGTGGTGATGATGCTGGCCAGTCCCGAACTGCGGGTCGCCCTGGCTACCACCCATCTGCCCTTGAGTGCCGTGCCCGCCGCCATCCAGGCCGACTCGCTGGAGCGCACGCTGCGCATCGTGCACGATGAGCTCCGCGACAAATTCGGTCTGACGCAGCCGCGCATCGCCGTACTCGGACTCAATCCGCATGCCGGCGAGAACGGGCACATGGGGCGCGAGGAAATCGACACCATCATCCCGGTGCTGGAACAACTTCGCCAGCAAGGCATGTCCTTGCTCGGCCCGCTACCGGCGGACACCGCCTTCGTGCCGGCGCAGCGCCAGCATTACGATGCCGTGCTCGCGATGTATCACGACCAGGCGCTGCCGGTGCTCAAGAGCGAAGCTTTCGACCGCACCGTCAATCTCACCCTGGGCCTGCCTTTCATCCGCACCTCGGTCGATCACGGCACTGCGCTGGACTTGGCCGGCAGCGGCAAGGCCGATCCTTCCAGCCTGATGGCCGCGGCGCGAATGGCACTGGATCTCGTTGCCCGGCGCCACCTGTCCGCAGCGCAGCGGTAAGAGACATCTCATGAACGCCCCCAGCCGCCCCAAGAAAAGTTTCGGCCAGCATTTTCTGCACGAGCGCCGCTATATCGATCGCATCGTCAGCGCGATCTCGCCACGCCCGGATGACTTCGTGGTCGAGATCGGCCCCGGCGAAGGCGCACTTACCTTTCCGCTGCTCGCCGCCGCCGGCAAGCTCACCGCGATCGAACTGGACACCGACCTGATCCCGCGCCTGCAGGCCCATGCGGAACGCACCGGCACCCTTTCCATTGTGCATGCCGACGTGCTGAAGGTGGATTTCACGGCGATGGCGCGCGATGCCGGTGTTTCGCGCCTGCGCGTTGCGGGCAATCTGCCGTACTACATCTCCAGCCCGATCCTGTTTCACTGCATCGAGCATGCGGCCGCCATCGCCGACATGCACTTTATGTTGCAGAAAGAAGTCGTCGACCGCATGGCGGCCGAGCCCGGCAGCAAGGTATATGGACGGCTATCCGTGATGCTGCAGCTGGCGTGTCGGGTCGAGCCGCTGTTCGACGTGCCGCCCGGCGCGTTCCGGCCGCCGCCGAAAGTGGACTCCGCCGTGGTGCGACTGGTGCCGATCGCCGCCGAAGCACGCCACGATGCCGATCCGGAGCGCCTGCACAACATTGTGAAGGCCGCTTTCGCCCAGCGCCGCAAAACGCTCAGCAACGCGCTGCGGCAATGGATGGACGCCGATGCAATCCGGCAGGCCGATGTCGATCCCAAGGCGCGGGCAGAAACGCTTTCGCCGGATGACTTCGTGCGTCTTGCGAAGGTCGACGTAGCATCCTGACAACGGCACCGGCCTCCGGCCGCAGCCCAGCTATTGCGCTGCCCTTGAACGCGCATAGCCCGTACAATGCCCTATATGAACGACAAATCCCCCTACACGATCGACGTGCAGGTCCATACCCGCTTCGTGCCGGACCAATCTGCGCCTGACGAAAATCGCTACGTATTCGCGTACACCATCAGGCTGCACAACGCGGGAGTCGTTCCGGCCCGCCTGCTCACCCGTCACTGGGTGATCACGGATGCCAATGGCAAGATCGAAGAAGTACACGGCGAAGGCGTGGTCGGCGAACAGCCCTGGATGCGGCCCGGTGACGATTACGAATACACCTCCGGCGCCGTGCTGGAGACCGCCGTTGGAACGATGCAGGGCAGCTATCAGATGGTCGCCGACGACGGCACCCGCTTCGAAGCGCCCATCCCCACCTTCACCCTTTCCATTCCGCGCACTTTGCACTGAGAGGTATCCCATGATGTGCGCGCAGCAGATCCGTGAGGCGAGGCGCTGATGACAACCTATGCAATCGGCGACGTCCAGGGCTGCTATCCGGAATTGCAGCGGCTGCTGGAAAAATTGCGCTTCGACCCGGCGCAGGATCGCCTGTGGTTCTGCGGCGACCTGGTCAATCGCGGCGGCCAGTCGCTGGACACGCTGCGGCTGGTGCACTCGCTGCGCGAAAGCACCATCGTCACGCTCGGCAATCATGATCTGAGCCTGCTGGCGATCGCCCAGCGCAAGCAGGATGCGCAAGCACGCGTCAATCCCGAGCTGCGCGAAGTGCTGTTCGCCGAAGACGCGCCGGTGCTGTTCGAATGGCTGCGCAGCCAAAAGCTGCTGCATCATGACGAAGCCCTGGGCTGGACCATGGTGCATGCCGGCCTGGCGCCCACCTGGACGCTCAAGCAGGCGCAACGCTGCGCCCAGGAAATCGAGCGCGAGCTGTCCAGCCCGCGCCATCCGCGGCTGCTGAAAAACCTGTTCGGCAATCGACCGGCAGCCTGGTCCAGCCGGCTGCAAGGTATTGAGCGCATGCGCGCATCGATCAATACGCTGACGCGGATGCGCTTCTGCGACGTCAACGGCCGCATCGACTTCGAAGGCAAGGATGCACCGGGCACGCAGAAGCCGGGCATGTATCCGTGGTTCGAGGTGCCCGGCATGCGCCGGCGCGAAGTGCGTATCGTATGCGGCCACTGGTCCGCATTGGGACGGTTTGCCGGCCTTGGCATCTACGGCATCGATACCGGCTGCGTGTGGGGCGGCAAGCTCACCGCGCTGCGACTGGACGTGGAAGAGCCGCAGTACATCACGGTGGATGCCGAGCCGCATCGCAAGCGCCTGGCGGGCGAAGGCGATTAAGGCAGGCGAGGCGTAGGTTAAAAGCGCCCCTGCGTTCTTCAGTTCGTACAGCAAAAGGCCCGGCACACGCGCGGGCCTTTTGCTGTGTGGTGAAACTGTTGGGTTACGCTGCGCTAACCCAACCTACGCCAGGCGCACGATCAGCTCAGCTGACCGTGGCAATGCTTGTACTTTTTGCCCGAGCCGCAGGGACAGGGATCGTTGCGACCCACCTTGGGACCGCTCGGTTCCGGTGCCAGCTGCGGCTGCGAGGCCTCCATGCCGAGCGCGCCACCCGTGGGCGCACCGCCGCCGGTGGTCTGCATCTGGCGCTGCAGGCGCTCGGCCATGCGCTGCTGCTCTGCTTCCATCGCGGCAACTTCTTCCTCGCTGCGGATGCGGATGCGTGCCAGCATCTGGGTGACTTCCACCTTGATGCGCGCCAGCATCTGCGAGAACAGCTCGAAGGACTCGCGCTTGAATGCCTGCTTGGGATCCTGCTGCGCATAACCGCGCAGATAGATGCCCTGGCGCATGTAGTCCATGCTGGAAAGGTGTTCCTTCCAGGCGTTGTCCACCACGCTCAGCATGATGTGCTTTTCCAGCTGGCGCATGGTTTCCACGCCGATCTGCTTTTCCTTGGCCTGGAACAGTTCGTCGAGCAGCACGCGCACCTGCTTCATCACCGTGCCCGCATCGGCTTCCGACTGCTGCTCCAGCCAATGCTTGAGCTGGGTCGACATGCCGAACTCGCTTTCCAGCTCGCGCTCGAGCCCGGCGATGTCCCACTGCTCGTCGATGCTGTCGGCCGGCACGTAGCGGTGAACGATGCCCTCGACCACGTCCTCGCGGATATCGGCGACGGTTCCGGACACGTCGTCCTCTTCCAGCAGCTCGTCGCGCTGGCGGTAGATCACCTTACGCTGATCGTTCGCCACGTCATCGTATTCGAGCAGATTTTTGCGGATATCGAAGTTGTGCTGTTCGACCTTGCGCTGCGCCTTTTCGATCTGGCGGCTGATCATGCGATCTTCCAGCGCCTCGTCTTCCTTCATGCCGAAGCGCTTCATCCAGCGCACCAGGCCTTCGCCGCCGAAGATGCGCAGCAGGTTGTCCTGCAGCGAGAGATAGAAGCGCGAAGAACCCGGGTCGCCCTGGCGGCCGGAACGGCCACGCAACTGGTTGTCGATGCGGCGGGACTCGTGGCGCTCGGTGCCCACGATATGCAGGCCGCCGGCAGCCAGCACCTGCTCGTGGCGCTTCTTCCATTCGGCCTTGACGCGGGCGCGGTCGGTTTCCGAAGCATCTTCCGGCAATGCCGCCAGCGCCGCTTCCAGGCTGCCGCCGAGCACGATGTCGGTACCGCGGCCGGCCATGTTGGTGGCGATCGTCACCGAGCCCGGCATGCCGGCCTGCGCCACGATATGTGCCTCGCGCTCATGCTGCTTGGCGTTGAGCACTTCGTGCGGAATCTTTTCCTTGCGCAGCAGATTGGACAGCAGCTCCGATACGTCGATCGAAGCGGTACCCACCAGCACCGGCTGGCCGCGCTTGTGGCAGTCGCGGATGTCCTCGATCACTGCCTTGTATTTCACTTCCTGGCTGAGGAACACCATGTCCGGGTTGTCCTGGCGGATCATCGGCTTGTGGGTGGGGATCACCACCACTTCCAGGCCGTAGATCTGCTGGAACTCGTAGGCTTCGGTATCGGCCGTACCGGTCATGCCGGCCAGCTTCTTGTACATGCGGAACAGGTTCTGGAAGGTCACCGTGGCCAGCGTCTGGTTCTCGCGCTGGATCGTTACGCCTTCCTTCGCTTCCACTGCCTGGTGCAGGCCGTCGGACCAGCGGCGGCCGGCGAGGGTACGGCCGGTGAATTCGTCGACGATGATCACTTCGCCGTCGCGCACGATGTAGTCGACGTCGCGCTGGTAGATCGCGTTCGCGCGCAGTGCGGCGCTGAGGTGATGCACGATCGCCAGGTTGCGCGAGTCGTACAGGCTGCTGTCGTCCTCGATCACCTTGGCCTGCTGCAGCAGTTCTTCGGCATGCTGCATGCCCTCTTCGGACAGATGCACCTGCTTCTGCTTCTCGTCGACCCAGTAGTCGCCGGCGCCGTCTTCCGCTTCCTGGCGCGTCATGCGCGGCACGATCTTGTTCACCGCAATGTAGAGCTGCGGCGAATCTTCTGCCGGACCGGAAATGATCAGCGGCGTGCGCGCCTCGTCGATCAGGATCGAGTCCACCTCGTCGACGATGGCGTAGTGCAGGCCGCGCTGGCAGCGCTGCTCCTTGGACAAAGCCATGTTGTCGCGCAGGTAATCGAAGCCGTATTCGTTATTGGTGCCGTAGGTGATGTCCGCGGCGTAGGCGGCGAACTTGTCGGCATGGTCCATGCCCGGCCACACCACGCCCACGGTCAGGCCGAGGAAGTTGTACAGCTTGCCCATCTGCGCCGCGTCGCGCTTGGCGAGGTAGTCGTTCACCGTCACCACGTGAGCGCCCTTGCCTTCCAGCGCGTTGAGGTACACCGGCGCGGTCGCCACCAGGGTCTTGCCTTCGCCGGTACGCATTTCGGCGATCTTGCCCATGTGCAGCACCATGCCGCCGATCAGCTGCACGTCGTAGTGGCGCATGCCCAGCACGCGCTTGGCGCCTTCACGCACCACCGCGAAGGCCTCCGGCAGCAGCTTGTCCAGCGCCTCGCCGTCGGCGATGCGCTGCTTGAATTCGGCCGTCTTGCCGCGCAGGCCCTCGTCGCTGAGCTTCTCGAACTCAGGCTCCAGCGCGTTGATGCGCGCGACGGTCTTGGACAGCTGGCGCAGCACGCGGTCGTTACGGCTGCCAAATAGGCTCGTCAGGGCACGGTTGAGCATCGATCTTCCGGATCAGGAAACGGGAGGAAGCCTGCCCGGGCAGGCCCAGGCGGGCAAAGGACTGATGATACTAGGGTCCGATAGGTATCCCAAACGCGGAAACCTGCGCTGGACCCGGCTATTTCGGCACCAGCATGCAGCAGTGTGAACTGCATAGATGACCGGATAGGCCCTGGACAGGGGTGGCGGTGGGGTGCGGCGCTTTCAAGGGCGCCGCAGGGCCGCGCTCAGCGATGGTTTTTCACGTACGCCAGGGGATTGAGCACGCGGCCGTTGTACCAGACCTCAAAATGCACGTGCGAGCCGGTGGACCGCCCGGAGGACCCCGCTTCGGCGATCTCGTCGCCGACGCGCACATGCTCGCCCGGGTGCACCAGCAGCTTGCTGTTATGCGCGTAGCGGGTCATGTAGCCATTGCCATGGTCGATCTCGACCACGTTGCCGTAGCCATTGCGGACGCCGGCATAGGTGACCATGCCTTCGGCAACGGTATGCACCGCACTGCCGTAAGGCACCGCGATATCCAGGCCGGTATGGTGCGCGGACCTGCCGTCGAAGGGGTCGGCGCGCACGCCGAAATAAGAGGAAATGTAGCCGTCTGCCGGCATGCCCGTGGGCTTGAGATTGGAATCGATGCGGGCATTCATCAGCAGGCTCTGCATCGCACTGAGCTGCGCCTGCTGGGTATCGAACTGGGTGGCCAGCTGGTCGATGCTGGCATCGAGGGTCTGCGGCAAAGCATAAGCGCTGCTGCCGCTGGTGACTTCCACGCCGCCCACCGGCGGCGGCTGGTCGAAATTGAATTCGCCGCTGTCGAGCTTGCCGACCTGCACCAGGCGCTCGCCCAGCGCATTGATGCGGGTGGCCTGGGCCTGCAGCTGACCGAGCTTGATGGCCAGGGCATCGAGTTGCCGGTGGGCATCGTCGCGCAGGTCGCCGAGCTGCACATCCTGCTGCTTTACCTGCTTATGCAGTGCGTCGATCTCGGCCATCGCGCGGTCGCGCGGACTGACCACCGCCAGCGCCACGCCGGCGCCAAGACTGGCCAGCGCCAGCACCGCTGCAGCGCCGATACCCAGAACGCGCCAGCGCAGTCGCTGATTGGCGAGGTCCAGTGTTTTTGGAACCTTCCCTGCGCGTGAGACGAGTATGATTTGCATGTCATTACCAGTTGTAGTTACCCGATGCAGCGCGACGCCCCCGTCCCACCCCGCACCGGCCATGGACCGCAATCCATTACCGCCGTTGGTCCGGTCGCCGCACTGGCCAAAAAGGCCGGCAAGCTGGAAGCCTTGGACCGCGCACTGCGGCAGACGTTGCCGTTGCCACTACGTGAGCAGGTCAGGTTCGCCAACTTCCGCGACGACCGCCTGGTGTTTCTGGCTTCCTCGCCGGCCTGGGCATCGCGGCTGCGCCTGCAACAGGCGCAAATCCTCGCTGCCGCTCGCGCCATAGGCGCGAATGCCGGCTCAGTTACCGTGAAAGTGGCCCCCCTTCCTCCGCCGAATCCCCAGCCGGAGCAATCAAAACCGCTTTCAGCCGCAGCCGCACTTCATTTGAAGGCAGCCGCAAAATCGATACAGGATCCCGAATTGCGGGCCCTATTCCTGGAACTGGCGTCCGTCGCCGAACCTGCGGATTCCAACCCCGACGGAACGCCCTGAGCTGAAGCGTTCTTCCCGGCAGATGGGCCGACATCGGCCTACCCCTCGGGCGGGAAGTCGGATTTATACCACGCACCCCCCTGCCCAGGTCTCTAGGACCTGTCTCGGCATCGTGAAAGTGTGAACCCGGAAAGTGTGAACTGGATCACAAAACAAACAAGCCGGACCCAGAGGGCCCGGCTTGCGGGGTCAGAACCCGGGTTTTCAGATCGCCTGGGCGGGATGCGCGTAGGAGATCGGCGCGGTGGCCGGATCGTCCTGATAGCTCACTTCTTCCCAGGCGGAAACGTCGGCCATCAGCGCACGCAGCAGCTTGTTGTTCAACTCGTGCCCGGACTTGTGCGCGTAGTACGCGCCGATCAGGCTGTGGCCGAGCAGATAGAGATCGCCGATCGCGTCGAGGATCTTGTGCTTGACGAACTCGTCTTCGTAGCGAAGACCGTCTTCGTTGAGCACGCGGTAGTCGTCGAGCACCACGGCGTTGTCCATCGAACCGCCGAGCGCGAGGTTGTGTTCGCGCAGCATTTCGATGTCACGCATGAAACCGAAGGTACGTGCGCGGCTCACTTCCTTCACGAAGGAGGTGGTCGAGAAGTCGATCTCGGCGCGCGAGGTGCGCTTGGAGATGATCGGGTGGTTGAACTCGATCGAGAAACCAACCTTGAAGCCCTCAAACGGCTCAAAACTGGCCCATTTATCGCCTTCCTGCACTTTCACCGGCTTCTTGATGCGGATGAAGCGCTTGGCCACGGATTGCTCTTCGATGCCGGCAGATTGCAGCAGGAAGACAAACGGGCCGGCACTGCCGTCCATGATCGGCACTTCCGGCGCGGACAGATCGACATAAGCATTGTCGATGCCCAGGCCGGCCATGGCCGAGAGCAAGTGTTCCACCGTTGAAACACGAACGTCACCATTCACCAGCGTGGTGGACAGACGCGTGTCGCCGACACGATCCGGACGCGCATGAATATCGACGGGCGGATTGAGATCGGTGCGACGGAAAACAATGCCGGTGTTCGGTGCTGCCGGACGCAATGTCATGTAGACCTTGTCGCCGGTATGCAGCCCGACGCCGGTAGCACGGATGATGTTTTTAAGCGTACGCTGCTTGATCATTTATTGGGTACCTGTAAGGGGCAGCAGCCAATGCGAGCCAGGATGCTAACACAGTCTTAACCTGCGGAAAAATAGACCATACCGAACCGTCCGGTGAATCCTTCATTTTCCTTTCATCCACAAATGCAAGTCATTCGCATTGGGATGCTGCAAGTACCTTTAATAAATCAAGCACTTGCGATATGACACAGAGCCCCGCGCCGGGGACGGGAAGTTCCGGCAACGGGACTCTGGACCAGCTGAGGCGGCATCCACACCACACTAGCCAATCGTGCGCCATCCTTAGGCCGCACTGTCTATCGCATTCAAACGCACGAATACGACGTCAGCCGACATAGCGATGTCCCCTAGCCGCGTCCGGCCTTCTGGCGACGGCGAGGCAGCAGGCAGGGAGGATATCCTCGCTGCCCGGCACGGGGAACTATGACAAGTTAATACGTCGTTAGTTCATGACATTCACATTTCTTTACGCATTAATCTGCCTGGCGGCGCAAGAACGCGGGGATGTCGAGATAGTCGAAGCTCGGATCGGCGCTCTTGGCCTGGCTGTCACCGCCACGCGGATTGCTGGCCACGATCTCCGGCTGGGCGTAATCGACCACCTCGTTGCCGGTACCGGTGCGCAGCACCATCGGACGCGGCCGCTGGCGCATTTCCACCTGCTGGGTCACTACCGGGCGGACCGGCTGGCGCGAGGTGGCGCGGTTCAGGCCGGTGGCCACCACGGTCACGCGCACGTCGTCCTGCATTTCCGGATCCAGCGAGGTACCGATCACCACCGTGGCGTCTTCGCTGGCGAAGTCGTGGATGATGCGGCCGATTTCGTCGAACTCGCGCATGGTGAGGTTCGGACCGGCGGTCACGTTGACCAGGATGCCGCAGGCGCCATTGAGGTTGACGTCTTCCAGCAGCGGGTTGTTGATCGCCGCCTCGGCCGCGGCCTGGGCGCGGTCGTCGCCGCGGGCGGTACCGGTGCCCATCATCGACAGGCCCATTTCGCTCATCACGGTACGCACGTCGGCAAAGTCGACGTTGATCAGGCCCGGGCTGGTGATCAGGTCGGCAATGCCCTGCACCGCACCCTGCAGCACGTCATTGGCCGCCTTGAAGGCGTTCAGCAGCGTGACTTCGCGACCGAGCACCGACAGCAGCTTTTCGTTCGGTACGGTGATCAGCGAGTCCACGTGCTGGGACAGGTCTTCGATGCCCTTGAGGGCGACCTGCATACGGCGGCGACCTTCGAACGGGAACGGCTTGGTCACCACCGCCACCGTCAGGATGCCCTTCTCTTTGGCCAGCTGCGCAACCACCGGAGCCGCACCGGTGCCGGTGCCGCCGCCCATGCCGCAGGTAATGAACACCATGTCCGCGCCTTCGAGCATTTCTTCGATGCGCTCGCGATCTTCCAGCGCGGCCTGGCGGCCCACTTCCGGATTGGCGCCCGCGCCCAGGCCCTTGGTGACATTGGCGCCCAGTTGCAGGTGCATGCGACCGCCGCAACCCTTCATGGCCTGCGAGTCGGTGTTGGCGACGATGAATTCGACGCCTTCGATGTTGGAGTTGAGCATGTGCGCCACGGCATTGCCGCCGCCGCCGCCCACGCCGATGACTTTGATCACCGCATTCGGTGCGAGTTTTTCGACCAGTTCAAACATTTCCCGTCCTCCGTAGAGCTTTCGTTGTCGTTGTAACCGCGGCACCGCTCCTGCAATGCCTTGGTGGCGAGCGAACCTCCATTCGCCCATGCCGCGCGTCCTGCGCGGCCAAAACTAGAAATTCTTGGTAACCCAGCTGCGCAGCTTGTCGACCAGGCCGCCGACGCTGCCGCCGGTAGTGCCGCTTACGCGCATGCCGCCCGAACGCGCGCCATGCAGCAGCAGGCCTACGCCGGTGGAATGCAGCGGATTAGCGATCACCTCACCGAAACCGTTCACGTGCTGCGGCACGCCGATGCGCACCATCTTGTGGAAGATCTCTTCGGCCAGCTCCAGCGCACCTTCCATGCGCGAGGCGCCACCGGTCAGCACCACCCCGGCCGCGACCAGGCTGTCGTAGCCGGAGCGGCGCAGCTCGTCCTGCACCATCTCGAAGATTTCCTCGTAGCGCGCCTGCACGCTCTGCGCGAGCGACTGGCGCGCCAGCCGGCGCGGCGGACGATCGCCCACGCTCGGCACCTGGATGGTCTCCTCCGCGTGCGCCAGCTGTGCCAGCGCACAGGCGTACTTGATCTTGATTTCCTCGGCATGCGCCGTGGGCGTGTGCACGCCATAGGCGATGTCGTTGGTCACCTGATCGCCGCCGACCGGCAGCGACTTGGTGTAGCGGATCGCACCCTGCGTGTAGATTGCGATGTCGGTGGTACCGGCACCGATATCGACCAGGCATACGCCCAGCTCGCGCTCGTCATCGGTCAGCACCGACTTGGCGCTGGCCACTGCCGAAGGCACCAGTTCATCCACCGACAGGCCGCAGCGCTGGATGCATTTGCTGATGTTCTGCACCGCCGCCGCCGCACCCGTCACCAGATGCACGGACGCTTCCAGGCGTACGCCGCTCATGCCTACCGGCGAGCGGATACCGTCCTGGCCGTCGATGCGGTACTCCTGCGACTCCTTGTAGAGCACCTTGCGATCGGCCGGAATCGCCACTGCGCTGGCAGCCTCCAGCACCTGGTCCAGATCGCCCGGTGCCACTTCGCGGTCGCGGATCGCAGCGGTACCGTGCGAATTGCGCGTTTCCAGGTGGCTGCCGGAAATGGAGGCATACACCGAACGGATATCGCAGCCGGCCATCAGCTCGGCTTCCTCCACCGCGCGCTGGATCGAATGCACGGTGGATTCGATGTCCACTACCGAGCCGCGCTTCATGCCGCGCGACACATGCGAGCCGATGCCGATGACTTCGATCGGTTCGCCCGGCTCGTACTCGCCCACGATCGCCACCACTTTGGAGGTGCCGATGTCGAGGCCGACAACTAGTTGTTTTTCGTTTTTGGCTTTCATGTGCGGGGCGTGCCTCCGGCTGTCGGAGCGGTCGGGGCGGCCGGCGCTTGCGGCCATTTCACGGCAAAACCGTTGGTGTAGCGGAGATCGGCGTAGACAAAACCCTGCTCGTGGCCGGCGGTCACCTGCGGATAGACATCGAGGAAGCGGCGCAGGCGGCGGCCGGCCTGGCTGCGATCGCCAATCACGATCTGCGCGCCGGTATCGGTCGCCACGCTCCAGCTGCCGCGATCGGTCAGCGTCACGCCGGTGATCTTCAGATGCGTGCCGGTGAAGGCTTTCTGCGCATCGGCAAAAAAACTCACTACTTCGGCGAGATGATCGTCGGGGCCGTGCAGGTCCGGCAGCTGCGTGTAATCCGCAGCGTCGGGCACGCTGAATACCTTGCCTTCCTGGCTGATCAACTGCGTATTGTTCCAGCGTGCAAACGGCTGGCGCTCGTAGACGCGCAACAGCAAGGTATCGGGCCAGCGCTTGCTCGCTTCCACCGATTCCACCCACGGCAGCGCAGCCACGGCCTTCTGCACGTTGTCCAGATTCAAAGCGAAGAAGCCCTTGCCCAGGCGCGGCCGTACGGCGGCACGGATCTGCTCCGCGCTCACGTGCTTGAACTCGGCCTGCATCGTCAGCTGGGTCACCGGCCAGCGGTCGGCGGCGAACCAGCCGCAGAGCACGCCGACGATCGGCATCACCACCAGGGCGATGGCCAGGCACCATGCGACGAGGCGGATGCTTCCCCTCATGCATCCTCCCTGAAACTGGTTTCGAGCACGCGCCAGCACAGTTCCTGGTAATCGATACCGGCAACCGCCGCGGCCTTGGGCACCAGCGAGTGCGAGGTCATGCCCGGTGCGGTATTCACTTCCAGCAGCCAGTCGCGGCCCTGGCGATCGCGCATCACGTCGACGCGGCCCCAGCCGGAGCAGCCCAGCGCATCGAACGCTTCCAGCGACAGGCCGCGCAGCGCCGCTTCCGCATCGCCTTCCAGGCCCGGGCAGATATAGCGTGTGTCTTCAGCGATGTACTTGGCGTTGTAGTCGTAGAACGCCCCCTTGGGCACGATGTGGATGCTGGGCAGCACCTGGCGGCCGAGGATGCCGACGGTGAGTTCGTCGCCCTCGATCAGGGTTTCCATCAACAGGTCGCCCGGATACTTCTGCGCCAGCGCCACGGCGGCATCCAGATCCTTTTCTTCGAACACGCGCGTGATGCCGACGCTGGAACCTTCGCAGGCCGGCTTCACGATCAGCGGGAAGCCGATCTGCCGGGCGGCCGCATGCACGTCCGCGCCGCGCGGCAGCGCCACGAATTTCGGCGTCGGCAAACCCAGCGACTGCCACACGCGCTTGGAACGCGTCTTGTCCATCGACAGCGCAGAACCGAGCACGCCCGAGCCGGTGTACGGCACGTGCAAAGACTCCAGCGCACCCTGCAGCACACCGTCCTCGCCGCCGCCATGCTGGCCGTGCAGGATGTTGAACACGCGGGCGAAATGACCCGCACGCAGCGCATCGAGCAAGGCCGGGATGCCGTCGATCGCATGCGCATCGACGCCGCGCGCCTTGAGCGCGGCCAGCACATTGCGGCCGGAGTCGAGCGATACCTCGCGCTCGGCCGAACTGCCGCCCATCACCACGGCGACGCGACCAAATTGTGCGGGGTCCTGGATCTTCATGTTTCGCTCGTCCTCAAATGGCCCACCTGGGCCAGCTCCACCGCCGCCGCGCCGATATCGCCGGCACCAAGCAGCAGCAACAGATCGCCGTCGCGCAGCAGCGCCGGCAGGGTGTCCTTCAATTCGCGCGGATGGCCGACCAGCACCGGATCGACCTTGCCGCGCGCACGCACTGCGCGCGCCAGCGCACGGCCATCGGCACCGGCAATCGGCGCTTCGCCGGCCGGATACACCTCGGTCAGCACCAGCACATCGGCCTCGGCCAGCACCTTGGCGAAATCGTCGAGCAGGTCGCGCGTGCGGCTGTAGCGGTGCGGCTGGAAGCCGACCACCAGCCGGCGCTCCGGCCAACCGCCGCGTGCTGCGGCAAACACCGCCGCCAGTTCGCGCGGATGATGGCCGTAGTCATCGACCAGCATCACCTTGCCTTGATCCAGCGCAATCTCGCCACGGCGATGGAAGCGGCGGCCCACGCCCTGGAAGTGCGCCAAGGCGTGCGCGATCGCATCGGCTTCAACACCCAGCTGCCAGCCGATCGACGCAGCCGCCAGCGCATTCAGCACGTTGTGCCGGCCGGGCAGATTGAGCGTTACCGGAATGGGATTGCTCAAACCAGGCAGCAGCAGATCGAAATGCATTTCGAAGCCGCGCTGCTCCACATGGATCGCGCGCACGTCGGCATGCGTGGCGTCAATACCGTAGGTCATCACGCGGCGCGTGGTGAGCTCGGCCAGCTCGGCCACTTCCGGATCGTCCACACACAGCACGGCCAGGCCGTAGAACGGCAGACGATGCAGGAAATCGTTGAACGCCTTGCGCACCAGCGCAAAATCGCCCTGGTAATTCTCCAGGTGATCGGCGTCGATATTGGTGACCACCGCAATCACCGGCGACAACAGCAGGAACGAGCCATCCGACTCATCCGCCTCGGCGACCAGATATTGCCCGGTACCCAGCCGCGCATTGGCGCCGGCCGCGTTGAGCTGGCCGCCGATCACGAAGGTGGGGTCGTAATTGGCTTCCGCCAGCACGCTTGCCACCAGGCTGGTGGTGGTGGTCTTGCCGTGCGTGCCGGCCACGGCGACGCCGCGGCGGAAGCGCATCAGCTCGCCAAGCATCTCGGCGCGCGGAATCACCGGAATGCGCGCCTCGCGTGCAGCGACCAGTTCCGGATTGTCGGCCTTGATCGCGCTGGAGGTAACGACCACGTCCGCATCGCCGATATGCGCGGCGGTGTGACCGATGCGCACATCAATACCCAGCTCGCGCAGGCGCAAGGCGGTGGGCGATTCGCTGCGGTCCGAACCGGACACAGCATAGCCGAGGTTATGCAGCACTTCGGCAATGCCGCTCATGCCGACGCCGCCGATGCCGATGAAGTGCACACGGCGGAAGGTGCTCATCAAATCTTCGTGAGCGAGCAGGCGACGCGGCGTCATGCAACCACCTCCAGGCAGGCACGCGCGATATCCGCCGCGGCATCCGGCTTGGCCAAAGTGCGTGCGGCTTCCGCCATCGCCAGCAACTTGCTGCGGTCGCTCAGCAGCGCAGTCAGGTGCTGCGCCAAATCCTTTGTCTTCAAATCACGTTCCTGGATCAATTCAGCTGCACCGGCTGCGACCAGCGCCTCGGCGTTGCGGGTCTGGTGGTCGTCCACCGCGTGCGGAAACGGCACCAGCACCGCGCCCAGGCCGCTTGCGGTCAGTTCCGCCAGGGTCAGTGCGCCGGCGCGGCATACCGCCAGGTCAGCCCATGCATAAGTGCCGGCCATGTCTTCGATAAACGGCACGATGCGCGCTTCGACGCCGGCATCGGCGTAGGCCTTGCGCGCTTCGTCGATGCCGCGGTTGCCGCACTGGTGCAGCACATCGGGCCGCTGTTCGGCCGGCATCTCGGCCAGAGCCTGCGGAATGGACAGGTTCAATGCGCGTGCGCCAAGACTGCCGCCCAGCACCAGCAAGTGCGGCTTGCCCTGGTGTGCCGCCATGCGCTGAGCCGGCGCCGGCAAGGAAGCAATCGCGCCGCGCACGGGATTGCCGACCCACTGCGCGTTCGGCAACGCGTCGGCAAAGCCGGCCATCACACGTGCGGCATGCGCGGCGAGCTTGCGATTGGTGAATCCGGCCACGCGATTCTGCTCGTGCACCAGCAAGGGACGATGCAGCAGGCGCGCGGCCAGGCCGCCCGGGCCGGCGACATAGCCACCCATCGACAACACGCTGCGCGGCTTCAGGCGGCGCAATACCGCCAGTGACGACAGCAGCGCGCGCAACAGCATCCACGGCGCGAGCAGCCGCTGTTTCAGCCCTTTGCCGCGCAGACCGCTCACTGCCACCGTATGCAGTTCGATCCCATGCGCAGGCACGACCTTGGTTTCCATGCCGCCGGCCGCGCCCAGCCATACCACCGGCACACCTTGCGCACGCAGCGTTTCCGCCACCGCCAGGCCGGGGAAGATGTGACCGCCGGTACCGCCGGCCATGATCAGCACGGGTGCCTGTGCGCTCATGCCGCCACCGCCTCGCGCTCGCGCGCGGTGGCCGGATTGGCATCGGGCACAGCCGCCGCCGGTACGCGCGTCGCCATCTGGCGCGCATCGATGGCGCGATAGATTTCGAAGGTGGCGCGCAACAGCACGCCGGCCATCGCGCAGGTCAGCACGATGGACGAGCCGCCGTAGCTGATCAGCGGCAAGGTCAGGCCCTTGGTCGGCAGCGCGCCGAGGTTCACGCCGATCGACACCATCGTCTGCAGGCCGAGCATCAGCGAGATGCCGAAGGCGATGTAGCCGGCAAAGCGCTGGCCAATTTCCACGCCCTTCAAGCCCACGTGCAGGCCGCGCCATACGGTCAGCGCGAACAAACCCATTACGGCCAGAATGCCGAACAAGCCCAGTTCCTCGCCGATCACCGCGAAGATGAAGTCGGTATGCGCCTCGGGCAGGTAGGACAGCTTCAGCACGCTCGATCCCAGCCCCACGCCCATCCATTCGCCACGGCCGATCGCCATCAGCGACTGCGTGAGCTGGAAGCCGTCGTCGAACGGATGCGCCCATGGATTCATAAACGAGGTAAGGCGCTTCATGCGATAGCTTTCGCTGGTCGCCGCGATCGCCAGTAGCGGCATCAATGGCAAGCCCATCAGGAACAGGAAGATCGGCCGCGAACCGCCCAGCCACACCATGGCGATGGTCACCGCGATGATCAGCGTGGCCGAACCGAAGTCCGGCTGCGCCAGCAGCAGCAGCACGATCACGCCCGACACGCCCAGCGGCTTGATCAGGCCGAGGAAGCGCGTTTCGATGCTTTCGCGATGGCGCACCAGATAGCTGGCCAGATACACCACCAGGATCAGCTTCACCGCTTCCACCGGCTGGAACGAGGTGACGATCAGGTTGAGCCAGCGCCGCGCGCCGTTGAGCTTCATGCCCAGGTGCGGCACGAACACCGCCAGCAGCATGATGAAGGCCACCAGCATCAGGAAGAAGGCGTGCTTCTCGATCACCTTCAGCTCAGTGCGCATCGCCACGCCGGCCGCGACCACGCCCAGCGCAAGGAACAGCAAGTGGCGCTTGAGGTAGTAGAACTGCCCCATGTGCGAACTGTCGGCCACGGCGATGGAGCTGGATGCCACCATCACGACACCCACGCAGGCAAGACCGACCAGGGCCACCAGCAGCGGCAAGTCGAACTTGCCGCGCGGGCCCTGCCGGCGCTTTGCCTGGGTTGTGTCGAAGCCGAACATTTCTCAGCGCACCTTCAAGGTAGCCAGACCAATCAACACCAGCACTACGCTGATGATCCAGAACCGCACGATCACCCGAGGCTCGGGCCAGCCTTTCAATTCGAAGTGGTGATGGATCGGCGCCATGCGGAAAATGCGCTTGCCGGTCATCTTGAAGCTGGCTACCTGCAGCATCACCGACACCGTTTCCATCACGAACACGCCGCCCATGATCAGCAGCACGATTTCCTGCCGCACGATCACCGCGATCGCCGCCAGCGCGGCGCCGATCGCCAGCGCGCCCACGTCACCCATGAATACCTGCGCGGGATAGGTGTTGAACCACAGGAAGCCCAGGCCCGCGCCGGACATCGCGCCGCAGAACACTGCCAGTTCGCCCGCGCCCGGAATCGCCGGAATGCCGAGGTATTCGGAGAACACCTTGTTGCCGGCCAGATACGCGAATACGCCGAGCGCGCCCGAGACCAGCACGGTCGGCATGATCGCCAGGCCATCCAGGCCGTCGGTGAGATTCACCGCGTTGGAGAAACCCACGATCATGAAATAGGTGATCACGATGAAGAACACGCCCAGCGGGATCTCCACGTGTTTGAACAGCGGCACGAACAGCGCCGTTTCGGCCGGATTGACCGCGGTGTGGTAGAGGAACCATGCCGCCGCCAGACCGAACACCGACTGCCAGAAATACTTCCAGCGCGAGGCCAGCCCGCGGCTGTCCTTCAGCACCAGCTTGCGGTAATCGTCGTAGAAGCCGATCGCGCCAAAGCACACCATCACCGCCAGCACCAGCCAGACATAGCGGTTGTCCAGGTCGGCCCACAGCAAGGTGGCGACCGCTACCGACAGCAGGATCATCACCCCGCCCATGGTCGGCGTGCCGGCCTTGGACAGATGCGTCTGCGGACCGTCCTTGCGCACCACCTGCCCCGCCTTCAGCGCGGCAAGCTTGCGGATCAGGGCCGGCCCGCACAGCAGCGACATCGCCATCGAGGTCAGCGCCGCCATGATGGTGCGGAAGGTGATGTATTGAAAAAGATGCAGGGCGGTGAAATGCCGAGCCATCCAGTCCGCCAGTTCAAGCAGCATGGGGCGCGCCCTCCTTCGACTGTCCGCTCTTGAGCGCAGTCACGACGTGTTCCATGCCTGCCGAATGCGAGCCTTTGACCAGGCAGGTAACGCCGGCCTGCAGTTGCGCATGCAGTGCATCGATCAGCGACGCCTTGTCGGCAAAATGCCGGGCGCCGGCCCCGAACGCTTCCACCGCAGCGGCGCTCAACGGCCCCACCGCGAACAATTTCTGGATACCGCGCTCGCGCGCGTGGCGCCCGACACCGGCGTGCAGCGCGCGTGCATCGGCGCCCAGTTCCGCCATGTCGCCGATCACCAGCCAGCGTTCGCCATCGGCCAGCGCGAGCGTGTCGATCGCGGCATGCATGGAGCTGGGGTTGGCGTTGTAGCTGTCGTCGATCAGGGTCCAGCCATCCGGCATGGCGATGCGCTTGAGGCGCCCTTCCACCGCCGTGGCTTGCTCCAGCCCTTCGACGATGGTGTCCAGCGGCACATCCAGCGCCAGCGCAATCGCACTCGCCGCCAGCGCATTGGCAATGTTGTGGCGGCCGGGCAGCGGCAGCTGCACATCGGCATCGCCGTGCGGCGTGCTCAACACGAAGTGCGAGCCGTCTACGCGCTGCTCGAGGATGTCCGCGCCGATATCCGCCTTGTGATCCAGGCCGAAGCGCAGCAGCTTGCGGCCGCCGGCCAGGCCGGCAAAGAAGCTGGCGAACGCATCGTCGGCATTGATGATGGCCACGCCGTCGGCCGGCAGCGCGCGATAAACCGCGCCCTTGGTTTCGGCGACCATTTCCACGGTACCCATCCGCTCAAGATGCGCGGGCGCGATGAGATTGACGAGGCCGATATCTGGCCGTGCGATGGCGGCGAGATAGTCAATGTCGCCCGGTTTGCCGGCGCCCATTTCCAGCACCGCGTATTCGGTGTCTTCGGGCATCCACAGCAAGGTCAGCGGCAGACCGATCTCGTTGTTGAAACTGCCGGCATTGAAGTGGGTGCGGCCGTGGCGCGACAGAATCGACGCGGTGAGCGTCTTCACCGTGGTCTTGCCGTTGGAACCGGTAATGCCGATCACGCGGGCATTGCGCTGAGCGCGCACCGCGCTGGCCAGGTCGCCCAGTGCCAGTTCCACGTTATCGACCTGCACCTGCGGCAGATCGCTGTCGACGCGGCGCTCGACCAGCGCCGCCGCGGCGCCGCGCGCTTTCGCATCGGCAAGATAATCGTGGCCGTCGACGCGCTCGCCCTTGAAGGCGGCAAACAGGTCGCCCGGCTTGATCTTGCGCGAGTCGATCTGCACGGTGGCAATGTCGGTATCGCTGCCGAGCAAATGGCCGTGTGTCCACATCGCGATGGCACTGAGCCGCATCATGCGTGTCCCTCCAGAATGGCTTGTGCTACCGCCATATCGTCAAACGCACGCTTGCCGCCCGCGCCCTCCTGATAGGTTTCGTGGCCTTTGCCTGCAATCAATATGACGTCGCCCGCCTGCGCCAGCTGCAGCGCAGTGCGGATCGCCACGGCGCGGTCGCGCTGCGCAGTGGCTGCCTGAGGTCGCTGCATGCCGGCCAGAATCTGCGCCACGATCGCGTCGCCGTCTTCGCCGCGCGGGTTGTCGTCGGTGACGATGACCACGTCGGCCAGCCGCTCCGCAATGTCACCCATCTGCGGACGCTTGCCCGGATCGCGCTCGCCGCCGCAGCCGAACACGCAGATCAGGCGCGCGGCGCAGTGCGCGCGCAAAGCGTTCAAGGCCTGCTCCAGCGCATCCGGCGTATGGGCGTAATCGACCACCACCAGCGGCAGTCCGTGCAGGCCGCCCAGGCGATTCATGCGGCCGTTGATCGGCTCCAGCGATTCGACCACATCGGCGATGCGCTCGAACGATTCGCCCAATGCGCCGACGCAACCCACCACCGTCAACAGGTTCGCCACATTGAAGCGCCCCAGCAGGCGGCTGCGAATCGGGCGCTCGCCCCACGGCGTGCGCAGCGCGAACAGCACGCCTTCGGCCGAGGTGACGATGTCGTCGGCGACGATATCGGCATGCTTATCGCCGCTGCTGCTGAGCGTGAGCTTGCGTACGCCCGGCGCCAGCTTGCCGGCCAGCTCGCTGCCAAAGGCGTCGTCGGTGTTGATCACCGCGGCGTCCAGCGTCGGCCACGCGAATAGCTTGGCCTTGGCCGCGCCATAGGCCTGCATGCTGCCGTGATAATCCAGATGGTCGCGGGTGAGGTTGGTAAACGCGGCCACGTCGAAATCCATCGCCGCCACCCGGCCCTGCTCCAGCGCGTGCGAGGACACTTCCATCGCCACGTGCGTGGCGCCGTCGCGGCGAAACTCGGCCATCAACCGCTGCACTGCAATCGCATCCGGCGTCGTGCGCTCGCCTTCGCGCAGCTGGCCATGCAGGCCGGCGCCGAGCGTGCCGATGGTGGCGGCGCGATGACCCAGCTTTTCCAGCGCCTGCGCCAGCAGCTGCACGGTGGAGGTCTTGCCGTTGGTGCCGGTTACGCCGATCACCCGCATTGCCTCGGACGGACGACCAAAAAAGCGCGATGCAATTTCACCCACAAAGCTGTGCAGGCTGTCGATCCACAGCACCGGCACGCCGAGGTCGTCGAGCACCCGCGACGGCGCTTCGGCCAGCACTACGCTGGCGCCACGCTGCACCGCGCCGCTGACGAATTCGATGCCATGCCCACGCGTGCCGTGCAGCGCGAAGAATGCATCCCCACTGCGTACCTGGCGCGAATCCAGCGCAAGTCCGGAAACGACAATCGGCCCGATGGCCGAGGTCTCCGCGATACCTTGCAGCAGATGGTCGAGACGCTGGGTGTTCATGGCTCGACTACCTCCTGGGAGGAAGCGTCGTCCTTGTTGTTCTGGGTTGGCGCGGCACCGGCCAGGCCGCCGCCGGACTGCATCGGGCCGCCGACATACCAGCGGCCGATATTGTCGGGCGGTACATCCAGCAGGCGCAGCGCACCGTCCATCACGCGCTGGAACACCGGCGCGGAAACGGCGCCGCCGAAATAGCCGTTTTTGGGATTGTTGATCACCACCACCGCCACCAGCCGCGGATCGGTGGCGGGCACGATGCCGGCGAACAGCGAGTTGTAGTTGTTCTTGGCGTAGCCGCCGGCCGCGGCAAGATGCGCGGTACCGGTCTTGCCAGCCACGCTGTAGTTCGCGATCTGCGCGCGCGTGGCGGTGCCACCCGGCGCGGTGACGGTCTCCAGCATGGTCACCAGCTCGCGCGCAATCTGCGCCGAGACGATCTGCTTGCCGGGGTTGTCGCCATCCTTGATGAAGGTGGGCGGATGCATCACGCCGTCGTCGGCCAGGGTGGCGTAGGCGGTGGCCAGCTGCAGCGGCGTGACGTTCATGCCGTAGCCGAACGCCATCGTCGCCTTTTCCAGCGGACGCCAGGTCTTGCCCACCTTGAGGAAACCGGACGATTCGCCCGGGAAGCCGCTGCCGGTGCTTTCGCCGAAGCCGAACGCCTTGTAGGCGTCGTATACATATTGTGTGTCCAGCGACAGCGAGATCTTCGCCGCGCCGATGTTGGACGACTTGGTCAGCACGCCGGTGGGCGTGAGCATGCCGTTCGGATCGTCGTCGCGGATATCGTGGCCATAGAACATCCAATGGCCATTGCCGGTGTCGACCATCGGCGACGTCGGCGTGTACTTGCCGCTGGACAAGCCGGCCGCGAGCGTAAACGGCTTCATGGTCGAGCCCGGCTCGACCACGTCGGTCAATGCGCGATTGCGGCGTGCCCCACCGTTCGACCCGGTCACCGCATTCGGGTTGTAGGTCGGCAGGCTGACCATCGCCAGGATCTCGCCGGTGCGCACGTCGAGAATCACCATCTCGCCCGAATCGGCGTTGACGTCGTCCAGCTGCTTCTTCAGTTCGCTATAGGCCAGGAACTGGATGCGGCGGTCGATGCTGAGCGTGAGGTTCTGGCCCGGCTGCGGCGCACGCACCTGCTCCACGTCTTCCACCACGTGGCCCATGCGGTCGCGGATCACCCGCTTGGCGCCCTGCTTGCCCGACAGCCAGCTGTCGAACGCCAGCTCCAGCCCTTCCTGGCCGTGGTCGTCGATATTGGTGAAGCCCAGCACATGCGCGGTGACTTCGCCGGACGGGTAGTAGCGCTTGTATTCGCGCTGGCCGTTGACGCCGGGCACGCCCAGCGCCAGCACGCCTTGCGCCATGTCGGGACTCATCTGCCGGCGCAGATAGGCGAATTCGCGATCCGAGCGCTGCTCCAGATACGACTTCAGATCGTCCGGCGTGGTGCCCAGCGCCTGCGCAAGCGCAGGAATGCGGTCGGCGTTTTCCAGCACTTCCGACGGCACCGCGGTGATCGACACCATCGGCGTGGACACTGCCAGCGGCTCTCCATTGCGATCGAAAATGGTGCCGCGCGATACCGCAATCGGCACCACGCGCAGGAAGCGCGCATCGCCCTGGTCCTGGTAGAACTGCTTGCGCACCACCTGCAGATCGAACGCGCGCGCCATCAGGCCGGCCGAGGCCAGGCCGAGGATGCCCAGCACCAGCACCATGCGCCGGCGCGTGCTGAGCGTCGCGCCCTGGCGGCGGGCTGCCGGCTTGGCGATGGGGCGCTGATGGCGGTTCATGGCTGCCGCACCAGTTGCACATCCTGCGGACGCGGCGACAGCATGCCGAGCTTGGTCCGCGCTTCATCGTCGATGCGGCGCGGCTCGGCCCAGGTGGCCTGTTCCAGTTCGAGCTGGCCGTATTCGATATTCAGGGCGTCGCGCTGCGCCTGCAGCTGGGTCAGCTGCACAAACAGCGAACGGCTCTGGTGGCGCGTCCACACTACTGCGATCGCGCTCGCCATCACGGCCAGCAGCAGTATCAACAGAGAGAGCACGCCGATCACGCGCATGGCTGCCCTCCCTGCGGCAATTTTTCCGCCACGCGCAGCACCGCCGAACGGGCGCGCGGATTGGCAGCCTGCTCGGCGTCGGAGGGAAATTGCGCCTTGCCCACGGCAGCCAGGCGCGCCGGCGCCGCCACTACCGGCGGACCGCGGCGGCTGCCCTGCACGCGGCCGGAGTGGTCGCGGATAAACAACTTCACGGCGCGATCTTCCAGCGAGTGGAAGCTGATCACCGACAGGCGCCCGCCCACATTGAGCCGCGACATTGCCGCATCGAGACCGCGCTGCAGCGCATCCAGCTCGCCGTTCACGCGAATGCGCAAGGCCTGGAAGCTGCGCGTGGCCGGATGCTTGCCCGGTTCGCGGCGGCCCACTACGCGTTCGATCAGCGCGGCCAGTTCGCCGGTGCGGGCGATCGGTGTTTCGCCGCGGCGCTCGACGATGGCGCGCGCAATTTTGCGGCTGAAGCGTTCTTCGCCGAACACCCACAGCACCTCGGCGATCTCGCGTTCTTCGGCACGGGCGAGGAAATCGGCGGCGCTTTCGCCCTGGGTCGGATCCATGCGCATGTCGAGCGGCGCATCTGCCATAAAGCTGAAACCGCGCGCAGCTTCATCCAGCTGCGGCGAGGACACGCCCAGATCCAGCAGCACGCCGTCGAGACCCGCCGCGGTTTCTTCCCATTCGGCCAGGGTGGAGAAATTGGCATGGCGGATCGACACGCGCGGATCGCCGGCGAATTCCTGTTGGGCGGTGGCAATCGCCTGCGGATCGCGATCCATCAGCAGCAGGCGGCCATCAGGGCCCAGGCGCGACAACACGGCGCGAGCGTGACCGCCGCGACCAAAGGTGCCATCGAGATAACGCCCGCCCGCTCGCACGGCGAGACCCTCCACCGCTTCATTCAGCATCACCGGGATGTGCCGCAAAAGTTGCTCGGCCATGCCGCACTCCCGCTCTTGTTCGAATTCTTCCCGCGGTGACCGTCACCGGTCAGAGCCGCAGGTCCGTCATGTCGTCGCTGATCTCGTCTTCGCCGATGGTCTGGCGGATCTTGGCCAGGTGGGCCTGTTCGCTCCACAGCTCGAACTTGTTGCCCATGCCCAGCAGAACCGCCTTTTTCTCGATCCCGGCCGCCGCACGCTGGCTGGCCGGCAACAGCACGCGCCCCGCACTGTCCGGCTCGACCAACGCGGCCGCACCGACCAGCTTCATTTGCAAGGCGCGATGTACCGCCTTGACGTTCGGCAGCGCGTTCACCTGATCGCGCACCCGCTCCCATTCGGCGTGCGGGAACAGCCAGAGGCAGCCCGACTCGAACGGGTTGTAGGTGATCACCAGCCGATTGGCGCAGGCCTCCGTCACCAGCTCCCGATACGCAGTCGGAATAGCCAGCCGGCCCTTGTCATCCACAGTGATGGCGGTTTCGCCCTGGAACACGACCCAATGAACCCCACGAAATTCCACGATTTCACACAGGGACCCACGATAGTCTCGCCCCCTGAGACTGTCAAGAAATTTTTGCTTGTGAATCAAAGAGAAAGGCGAGACTCTGGCAGAAATTCCAGCAGTTTCTAGGAAGCGCGCAGAGGTGCTTGATCGCTGGGGATTTTTTGCTCAGAAAGGCACTCCCCAGCTAAGCATGCCAAGGCCGCGCCGGCAGCCTCGCATGAACAGCTGTTCAAACAGGGCGCCGGGGCGGCGATCGGACTGATCCGAGGCCGACACCCGGCGATGCCTGGCAGAAGAGAGAGGCGGAGCCGGCCTGTAAGCCGGGTTCTGTACGCCTTGCGGCGCGACAGTCATTCATCTCGGCCAGGCGTCACCGCCTGGCTCCAGCAACCTACCCGGGAACAACGCGGGCCGCGTTATCGTTCCCCTATTCGGTCTTGCTCCGGGTGGGGTTTACCGTGCCACGCGACGTTGTCCCCGCGTGCGGTGCGCTCTTACCGCACCGTTTCACCCTTACCTGTGCCCTTGCGGGCCATCGGCGGTTTGCTTTCTGTTGCACTGGCCGTCAGCTCGCGCTGCCCAGGCGTTACCTGGCACCCTGCCCTATGGAGCCCGGACTTTCCTCGATGCGCTTGCGCGCGACGCGACTGTCCGGCCGACTCCGCACGCCATTATAGCCGGCTTGCGCGCCCCAACAGCGCATGCACGTCAACCTTCGCCTTTATCGCCATACAGCAGCTTGCGTGGCGCGCCGCTGATCGCGGCGGCGAGCTTGGCCGCTTTTGCGGGCGGCAGTTCTTCGCGCAGGATGGCGAACACGCGCTGCCCTTCGGCCAATTTGGCGTCGGCTTCTTCGCCGCGCCCGGCGACCAGGATCACGCATTCGCCGCGCTGCTGATTCGGATCTGCGGCCACCCGCGCCGCCAGTTGCTGCAGCGGTTCGCCCAGCACGGTTTCGAACATCTTGGTGAGTTCGCGCGCCAGCACCGCTTCGCGTTCGGCGCCGAATACATCGCGCATATCGGCCAGGCTCTCGGCCACGCGATGCGAGGACTCGTAAAAGATCACGGTACGCGGATCGCCGGCAAGCTCTTCCAGACGGCTGCGCCGCGCCGCCGATTTCGGCGGCAGAAAACCTTCGAACACGAAACGATCGCTGGGCAGCCCGGCCACCGAAAGCGCGGCGATGGCCGCGCAGGCGCCAGGCACCGGCACACAGCGAATGCCCGCTTCGCGCGCCGCACGCACCAGCCGAAAACCGGGATCGCTGATCAGCGGCGTGCCGGCATCGGAAATCAATGCCACCGATTCACCCTGCTGCAGACGGCGCACGATGGCTGCCACCGCTTCGCGTTCATTGTGCTCATGCAGCGCGATCAAGGGCGTGGCGATGTTGTGCTGGATCAGCATCGGGCGGCTGTGCCGCGTATCTTCCGCCGCAATCACAGTGACGCTGCGCAAGGTTTCGATGGCACGTGCAGAGATATCGTCGCGATGCCCTATCGGCGTCGCCACCACCCATAGGCAGCCGGCCTGATCTGAAGTCATGGTGGAGTCCTGTATGCGGCGTCGCAACGATACGATCGGCTATGATCGCCCAATTGCCCCCCAGTTCGCTAAGAATGAGGAAGTTCATGCGCCTTGGTCGTCTTGCCCTGTCAGGACTGCTGGTTTCGCTGGTGCTGAGCGGCTGCGTGCCGTCAGTCGTGCCACGCTCCCCGGCCGAAATCGCCGCCGCGCAGAACGCCGACAACCTGGCCAAGCAGGGCCAGTTCGACCGGGCCGCGCAGGCTTATCTGGCCCTGGCCGCGCAAACCCCGGGCAGCGCCGATCATTACAACCTGCTGGCGGCCGAAGCGTACCGGCAGGAAAACGCGATGGATCGTGCCGCGCCGATCGTGGCCGGCATCCAGCGCAGGGAACTGAGCGATGACGAACCGGCGCGCCTGGACCTGCTGCGTGCCGAGATCGCGCTGCGCCAACGCGATCCCGCCACGGCACTGCGCCTGACCACGCAGCACGACATGGACGTACCGCCCAGTCTGCAGCCGCGCCTGCTCACGCTGCGCGCCGATGCGCAGGCCGAGAATGGCGACCTGTGGAGCGCCGCGCGCACGCGCATCAGCATGGACGGCCTGCTGCAAGGCGCCGACCGTTCGCAAAACCGCGACCAGGCGGTGGCCTTGCTGGCCAAGCTGGGCGCCGATCCGCTCAAGCAGCGCGCCGCCGCCATGCAGCCGGACGATCCGATGCTGCCGTGGATCAATGAAGCACTGGGCCGGCTCGGCGTCGCCGTGGCGCAGCTGCAACCCAACCTCACTCAGGCTGTCGGCACCCTGGTGCCCGGCAGCGGCGCCAGCGTGCGCGAGGGCTACAAGATGCCGGTGCAAGTCGCGCTGCTGCTGCCCAACAGCGACGGACTGATGGCCGCGGCCGCGGCGATACGCGAAGGTTTCTTTGCGGCCTACTACCAGGACAGCGACACCCACGCACCGCGCGCCGCGGTGCGCGTCTACGACAGCGGCGGCAATGCGGCCAGCGCGATCAAGGCCTATAACCAGGCGGTCAGCGACGGCGCGAAGTTGGTGGTCGGGCCGCTGACGCGCAGCGAAGTGATGGGCGTGCTCGGCCAATCCGCGCTGCCGGTGCCGGTGCTTGCACTCAATCATTCGGATGGCAAGAACGTGCCGCCCGGCACCGCCAGCGAATTTGCGCTGATGCCGGAAGACGAAGGCGCGCAAGCCGCCGACCATATGGCCGAGCGCGGCATTCACAGCGCTTACGTGGTGATTTCCAGCGACGATTTCGCCAAGCGCGCGTCCGCGTCATTCAAGGCCGAATTCGCCGCCAAGGGCGGCCAGATCGTAGGCAATTCGCAGATCGCGGCCAGCAATGTGAATTATGGCGACGCCATCAGCGCATTGAATGCCGGCAGCGCCGGCACCGATGCCGGCATCTTCATCAGCATGCGTCCCGAGCAGGCGCGGCTGTTGTTGCCGCAGCTGCGCGTAGCGCGCATCACGCTACCGGTATTCGCTACTTCGCATGTCTATGGCGGCAGCGACAACCCCACCGCGGATCGCGATCTGGAAGGCGTGGAATTCTGCGATGCGCCCTGGCTGTTCGACGCGCAGACCGGCCTGCCCAGCTATCAGGATGTCGCCACCCAATTGCCGGCCGCGCGCGCCGGCACCGCGCAGCTGTTCGCGTTCGGCATGGATGCATGGAATTTGGTGCCCTACCTCGACTGGCTGCGCAGCCATCCCGGCAGCTATCTGCCCGGCGCCAGCGGCCAGCTCGCCGCCGATACGTTTGGACGCATCAATCGCGTGCTCGCCTGGCTGAAGTTCCAGGACGGCGTGGCGCGCCCGATCAACGGCAGCCTGCAAATGGACAACGCGCCGGGCGGCCCCGCGCCGGCTGGCAGTGCGCCCGCACCGGCCAGCAGCGCACCTGCCCCGGCACCGGCCAACGGCTGATGCGCGCGGCGGGCGCCGCGTTCGAGCAGCGTGCCTGCGCTGAACTCGAACGCGCCGGATTGAAGCTGCTCGCGCGCAACTACAGCACGCGCTACGGCGAGCTGGATCTGGTGATGCGGCACGGCGATACCGTGGTGTTTGTGGAAGTGCGCCACCGCGTGCGCGGCGGTTTCGGCGATGCAGTCGCGTCGATCACCCGCAGCAAACAGAGCCGGCTGGTGCAGACCGCGCAGCTATGGCTGGCCGCTCATCCGCAGCATGCGCAGCGCCCCTGCCGTTTCGACGTGGTCAGCTACGACGGCCCCGTCGGCGACGCACAGATGAACTGGCTGCAGGGCGCCTTCGACGCCGCCTGACGAAGCATCCGCCGCGGTGGGATACTGCGCGGATGACCCTGCCTGCCGCCCTGCTCGAGACCTTGCACACCAGCTTTGGTGCCGACGTTTCCACTGCCGAAGCCGAACGCCTCGCCTACGCCTACGACAATTCGCGTCGCAACGCGCTGCCGGATGCGGTGGTATTCGCCCGCGAGCACGCGCAGATCGAAACGCTGGTGCAGGCCTGCCGCAGCCATCGCATACCGGTGATCGCCCGCGGCCGCGGCACCAATACCACCGGCGCCACGGTGCCGGTCGACGGCGGCGTGGTGGTGAGCTTCGAGCGCATGAACCGCATTCTGCGCATCGATCCGGACAACCGGTTCGCGATCGTCGAACCTGGCGTATTGAATGGCGATCTGCAACGCGCCTTGGCCCCACACGGCTTCTTCTGGCCGCCCGATCCCACCTCGTCGCCCTGGTGCAGCATCGGCGGCAATCTGGCCTGCAATTCAGCCGGACCGCGCACCGTGAAATACGGCAGTCCGCGCGAAAACACGCTCGGCCTGCGCGCCGTTGCCGGCACCGGCGAGGGCTTTCGCTGCGGCACCTATACCAGCAAGGGCGCCACCGGCTACGACCTTACCCGCCTGTTGATCGGATCCGAAGGCACGCTCGCGCTGATCACCGAAGCCACCCTCAAACTGACGCCAAAACCCACCGGCCTGCGCACCTTGCGTGCGATGTATCGCGATGTGAACAGCGCTGCGCACGCCGTGGCGCGCATCATGGCGCAGCCGGTGACGCCATGCGCGCTGGAATTTATCGACGATGTCGCGCTGAAGCTCGCCCACGATCACGGCGGCGACAGCGTGCCGCTGGCGGGTGCGATGCTGATGATCGAAGTCGACGGCGAACCGGACACCTTGCCCTCGGCGGTGGAAGCTGTCGCACGCGCCGCTCGCGGCGATGGACTGGAAGAACTGCGCGTCGCGGAGACCACCGAGGAAACGCAGGCGCTATGGTCTGCACGCAAGGCGCTTTCGCCGGCGCAACGCACTATCTCGCCGAACAAGATCAACGAAGACGTCGTCGTGCCGGTCAGCCATTTGCCCGAACTGGTAGCCGGCATCCGCGCGTTGTCGCGCAAGCACGACGTACTGATCGTCACCTTCGGCCACGCCGGCAACGGCAACTTGCATGTCAACTTGTTGCCACGCGATGAGGCCGAACGCGAGCGCGCGCATGCTTGCCTGGCCGAAGTATTCGCGCTGGTGATTTCCTTGCAGGGCACGCTGTCGGGCGAACACGGCATCGGTCTGGTCAAACGCGAATTCATGCCGCTGGCGCTGGCGCCGAGCACGCTGACGCTGATGCGCAACGTCAAGGCGGCGTTCGATCCCGATGGCATCCTCAATCCGGGCAAATTGCTGCCGTGAGCCCCAACGCACTGACCTCGCTGTTGGCGGAAATCCGCGCCTGCCGGCTGTGTGCCGCGCAGCTGGCCGCAGGACCGCGGCCGGTGCTGCAGGCCAGCGCTTCGTCGCGTCTGCTGATCGTGAGCCAGGCCCCCGGGCGCAAAGTGCACGCCAGCGGCATTCCCTTTGACGATGTCAGCGGCGATCGCCTGCGCGGCTGGCTGGGCATCGATCGCGACACCTTTTACGACGCGCAACGCATTGCCATTGTGCCAATGGGCTTTTGTTTTCCCGGTACCGGCAAAGGCGGCGACCTGCCGCCGCGACCCGAATGCGCGCCGGCCTGGCATCCGCGCCTGCTGCCGCTGCTCAAGCACGTGCAGCTGACGCTGGCGATCGGGCAATACGCGCAGGCCGGCATGCTCGGCGCGCGCGGCGGCAAGACGCTTACCGATACGGTATTGGCGTGGCGCACTCATCTGGCGCAAGGCGTGTTGCCGCTGCCGCATCCGAGTCCGCGCAACCAGTTGTGGGTGAAGCGCAATCCGTGGTTTGAGGCGGAACTGGTGCCGGTATTGCGGCGCGAAGTGCAGAAGGTGCTGCGGACGTAGGTTGGGTTAGCGCAGCGTAACCCAACGATGTCGCTTCGAAGATAGATCGTTGGGTTACGCTACGCTAACCCAACCTACCCCAAGCTGCGTGGGGCTGCGTGGTGCGGGAAATGCTTACGCTGCGCGCGACGAATAAATCAGATGCAGGCCGAACAGCATGAACACCGCACCGGCGCAGCCATCGATCCAGCGGCTGATGCGCAGATAGCCGCGGCGCATCACCGGCAAGGCAAAGCAGCCGGCGACGAACGAGAACCACAAAAAGGTCTCCGCCACCACCATCGCCCACAGTCCCCAGCGCGCACCGGCGCTGACGCCGGTGCCGACAAAAGCGGAAAAGATGCTGCCGAAATAGATCACCACTTTCGGATTGGCCAGATTGGTGAACAGCCCATTGCGCATCGAGCGCCAGGCGCCGACGAATACCTGCACTGGCTCCGCCACCTGGTCCGGCTTCGGCTTGGCCAGCGCACCGCGCAGCATCTTCACGCCCATCCAGCACAGATACAGGCCGCCGGCGATCGCAATCAGGTGCTGCACCCAGACCAGCTTCTGCAGCAGCAGCTGCAGCCCCAGCAGCGCCAGCGCCGCCCACATCGCCACGCCCAGGGTGATGCCGGCCACGCCGGCCATGGCCTCGTGGCGGGAGCGGCTTACCGCCGTCTGCGAGACAAAGAAGAAGTCCGGCCCCGGCGTCATCAGGGCGATGATCTGCACGATCGCAATGGTGATGAACAGGCTCATGGACGGGCTCCGGGGAACAGGCGTGCAGTGTAGCCGCGGCCGCGGTCCGCGGCACACGCTTACGTCGCACCGCGCCTTGCCCCCTACACGCCGCTTCCTCTAGGCTGACAAGGATTTCGGCCCAGGGATTGTCCCGGCCACACACGGGGAAAATCCGGTCCATGAGCCTGAAGTTGCGACTCATCGCGATGAACTTTCTGCAGTACTACGTCTGGGGTGCGTGGCTGATCACCATCGGCGCGTACTGGTTCCAGAACCGGCATTGGTCGGGCTCCCAGTTCGGCGCGATCTTCTCGACCATGGGCATCGCCTCGCTGTTCATGCCTTCGATCACCGGCGTGATTGCCGACAAATGGATCCGCGCCGAGCGCCTTTACGGCACCCTGCACATCCTGGGCGCCGGCGTGCTGTGCATCGTGCCGCGGATCGACAACCCGCAAACCCTGTTCTGGGTGATGCTGCTCAACATGATGTGCTACATGCCCACCATCTCGCTGTCGATCACGGTGGCCTACAACGCACTCAAGCAGGATGGCGTGGACGTGGTGCGCGTGTATCCGCCGATTCGCGTATGGGGCACGGTGGGCTTTATCGTGGCGATGTGGGTGGTGAGCCTGCTGCATCTGGAAACCACCACCGGCCAGTTCTACGTCGCCGGCATCGCCGCGCTGGTGCTGGGTGTGTACGCCTTCACCCTGCCGCCCTGCCCGCCGCGGCTGCGCGGCCAGGATCACCGTTCCTGGCTGGACGCGCTGGGGCTGACCTCGTTTGCGCTGTTCAAGCGCGGCAAGATGGCGGTGTTCTTTATCTTTGCGATGCTGTTGGGTGCTGCGCTGCAGCTGACCAACGCCTACGGCGATACCTTCCTGCACGATTTCGAGCATGTGCCGGCGTACAAGGACCTGGTGGCAGTGCGCTACCCGGCCATCATCATGTCGATTTCGCAGGTCTCCGAAACGCTGTTCATCCTGGCGATTCCGTTCTTCCTGAAGCGCTTCGGCATCAAGACGGTGATGCTGATCAGCATGCTGGCCTGGACCCTGCGCTTCGGCCTGTTCGCCTTCGGCAATCCCGGCCCGGGGCTGTGGATGATCGTGCTGTCGTGCATCGTCTACGGCATGGCCTTCGATTTCTTCAACATCTCCGGCTCGCTGTTCGTGGAAGGCCAGAGCGATCCGGCCATCCGCGCCAGTGCCCAGGGCCTGTTCATGCTGATGACCAATGGCATCGGCGCCGTGCTGGGCAGCTCGCTCAGCGGCGTGATCATCGACCGCTACTTCACCAGCCCGGACCATGTGCTGGACTGGCACGGCATCTGGATCACCTTCGCCGGCTATTCGCTGGTGGTGGCGGTGCTGTTCCTGTTCCTGTTCCGCCACAAGCACCAGCCCGAGGCCCTGCAGAAGCTGCCCGCGCACTGAGTCCCGGCCGGATCCCGGGTAAAATGCCCGGATGCAAATCGGACCCTACCGCATCGACCCGCCGGTGGTGCTGGCCCCCATGGCCGGCGTCACCGACAAGCCGTTCCGCCTGCTGTGCAAGCGGCTGGGCGCCGGGCTGGCCGTGTCCGAGATGACCGCCTCCGACCCGCGCCTGTGGCAGACGCGCAAATCGCTCAAGCGCATGGATCACGAGGGCGAGCCCGAGCCGGTCAGCGTGCAGATCGCCGGCTACGACCCGGCGATGCTGGCCGAGGCCGCGCGCTTCAACGTGGCCAACGGCGCGCAGATCGTCGATATCAATATGGGCTGCCCGGCCAAGAAGGTGTGCAACGTGTGGTCCGGTTCTGCGCTGCTGCAGGACGAGCCGCTGGTGGCGCGCATCGTCAAGGCGGTGGTGGATGCGGTGGACGTTCCGGTAACGCTGAAGATTCGCACCGGCTGGGACCGCCAGCACAAGAACGCGCTGCGTATCGCCCGCATCGCCGAAGACAACGGTATCGCAGCGCTGGCTGTACACGGCCGCACCCGCGCCGATAAATACCAAGGCGTGGCCGAATACGAAACCATTGCCGCGGTAAAAGCGGCGGCGCGCATTCCGGTGCTGGCCAACGGTGATGTCACCACGCCGCAGCAGGCTCGGCACGTGCTGCAGGTGACCGGCGCCGATGCGGTGATGATCGGCCGCGGCGCGCAGGGGCGGCCGTGGATTTTCCGCGAAATCGCCCACTATCTGGCGACCGGCGAACAGTTGCCGGAGCCGTCGCCGGCCGATGTCTGCGCCATCCTCAGCGGCCATCTGGAACATCTGTACGCCTTCTACGGCGAGCAGGCCGGCGTGCGGATCGCGCGCAAGCATCTGGGCTGGTATGCGAAAGACCGGCCGGAAAACGCGGCTTTTCGCGATGTGGTCAATCGCGCCGAAAACGCGCACGAGCAATTGCGCCTGACCCGCCACTATTTCGACGCGCTGCATAGCGCGTGGTCGCTGGCGGCGTAGCGCCCGCAAGCCCTTGCGCTGCGAATGCGGGCATCATCGCGCCTTGCATCCGAGCCTCCCTCCACCATGACGCTTCGCTTATCGCATCGGCATGCGCCCTGCTTGCGCATCGCCCTGCTGGCCATCGTGTGCTTGCTCGGCGGCTGCCGCGCCGCGCTGTTCGCCGGCCTCAATGCCACCAATCATCGGGCCGGCGTGACGGTGCCGCCCAGCGTGGTGTTCGATGCGCAGCACGGACTGAAGCTGGATATCTATCGGCCGCAACATGCCGAGCACGCACCCATCGTGGTGTTCTTCTACGGCGGCAGCTGGACGCACGGCGAACGCGCCTGGTATCGCTTCGTCGGCGATACGCTCGCCGCTCACGGTGTGGTGACGGTGATCCCCGACTACCGCAAATACCCGCAGGTGAAGATGGATGGCTTTATGCAGGATGCAGCCAAGGCCGTGGCCTGGGTGCACCAGCATGCGGCCGAGATCGGCGGCGCTGCCGACGGGATCTTCGTGATGGGGCATTCGGCCGGCGGCCAGATCGGTGCGCTGCTGCTTACCGATCCATCCTGGCTCGCCCCCTACGGGCTGCATCCTGCCGATATGGCCGGCTTTATCGGCCTGGCCGGCTGCTACGACTTCATGCCGATTCCGGCCAGCGAACACGACATGCTCGGCATGTTCGGCCACGACGCCGCGTCCCAGGCGCGCGCCCAGCCGGTGCGTTTCGTCAGCCAGCAGGAGCCGCCGATGCTGCTGTTGCAGGGCGAGGCCGATCACGAAGTCGATCCCGCCAACGCCGTGTCATTCGCCAAGGCACTGCAGCGCGAACACGACGCGGCCACCCTGCGCCTGTATCCGGGCGTCAGCCACAACGCTCTGGTGTTCGCCTTGTCGCGGCCGTTGCGCCACGACGCCCCCACCCTGGCCGACGTGCTGGATTTCATCCACGCCCATACGCCGTCCGCCGGCACCCCATAAGGACGTCCATCCGCCCATTTGACCGGCGCCAGCCGTACGGCTATCGTTCGCCGGCCGAGGTTTTCATCTTTTCATCTTTATGAAGAGATGAAATTAAAAGGGAAGCCGGTTTGAATCCGGCGCTGCCCCGCAGCGGTGTGTGGAAACGACCTTCGTCATCAGCACTGGGCCCCGGCCCGGGAAGCGACGAACAGTAGGCGGCGCGAGCCACGTCCACGAGCCCGAAGACCTGCCCTGGCCGAAGCCAGCCATTCGCAATGGCGCGCTTCGTACGACCTGGGTGCTCCGCGGGGAGCCCCCGGCACCGCGCCCCCGCCGGCGCGGCGTCGGCCTGTCCGCGGATTCATCCAGCTCGCCCGCGGGGGCGAAGGTCGACGGCGCGCGCAACGGACCCGCTCCGCGGCAACGCCTGCCCTTCGTTCCTCTTTGCCCTGTTATGCAATGAGGAATCTTTATGACGCACACCACTTATCTTGGCTTTCCCCGCATCGGCTGCCGCCGCGAACTGAAGCGCGCACTGGAAAATTACTGGCGCGACGGCGATGCAGCACCGCTGCTCGATACCGCCAGAAGCTTGCGGCAACGGCATTGGCAGCTGGCCGGCGAGGCCGGCATCCAGACCGTCGCTGCCAACGACTTTTCGCTGTACGACCACGTGCTCGACACCGCCGTGCTGTTCGACGCCGTGCCGGCGCGTTACCGCCCGCTGCTGCAAAACGATCCGCTGGCCGGCTATTTCGCCATGGCCCGCGGCAATCGCGAACTGCACGCACTGGAGATGACCAAGTGGCTCGATACCAACTACCACTACATCGTGCCCGAGCTGCAGGCAGGCCAGCGGTTCCAGCTCGGCACCAACAAGCCGCTGGCGGAATGGCTGGAAGCGCGCGCGCTCGGACTGGATGCGCGCCCCGTCATACTGGGTCCGGTGTCGTTCCTGCGGCTGTCGAAAACCGTGGATGGCAGCGATGCGCTGAATCTGCTCGACGCACTGGTCCCGGCCTATATCGAACTGCTGGAACAGCTGGCTGAAGCCGGCGTTGCATGGGTGCAGCTGGATGAGCCGTGCCTGGTGCAGGATCTGGACGAGGCCACCCGGCATGCCTATATCGCGGCATACAGCGCGCTGGCGGTCGGGCCGTCGCCCAAGCGCCTGCTCGCCACCTATTTCGGTGGCCTGGGCGACAACCTCGCGCTGGCGACGAGCCTGCCGATCGATGGCCTGCATATCGATCTGGTACGCGCACCGGAGCAACTCGATGGCGTGCTGTCAGCATTGCCCAAGCACTGCGTGCTGAGCGCCGGCGTGGTCGACGGACGCAATATCTGGCTCAGCGATCCGGCCCGCGTGACGCCGCAGCTGCAGAAGATCGCCGCTGCGCGCGGCACCGACCAGCTCTGGCTGTCGCCTTCCTGCTCGCTGCTGCACACGCCGTTCGACGCCACGCAGGAAACCGCGTTGCCGGCCCAGCTGCGCAGCTGGCTGTCGTTCGCCCAGCAGAAACTGGAAGAAATCCAGCACTACGCCAAGGCGCTGGACGGCGACGCCAACGCCAAGGCGAGCCTGGAGCAGCAGCTGGCGGTGATCGCCGCGCGTAAGCAGGCACAAGGTGTACTGCGCAGCGAGGTGCGCGCACGCGTGAACGGCCTGAGCCCGCAGGCCACCCAGCGCCGCTCGGGGCTGGCGCACCGCCGTCGCGTGCAGGCCGAAGTGCTGGCATTGCCGCCGCTGCCGACAACCACGATCGGCTCGTTCCCGCAGACCGATACGCTGCGCCATGCGCGTGCCGAGCACCGCGCCGAGCGCATCGACGACCAGGCCTACGACAGCGTGCTGCGCGAGGAAATCGAGCGCGTGATCCGCTTCCAGGAACACATCGGCCTCGACGTGCTGGTGCACGGCGAACCCGAGCGCAACGACATGGTGGAGTATTTCGGCGAACAGCTGGAAGGCTTCGCCTTCACCCGCCACGGCTGGGTGCAGAGTTACGGTTCGCGCTGCGTAAAACCGCCGATCATCTGGGGCGACGTATCGCGCCCGCAGGCGATGACGGTGGACTGGTCGCGCTACGCGCAATCGCTGACCGACAAGCCGGTGAAAGGCATGCTGACCGGACCGGTGACAGTGTTGCAGTGGTCGTTCGTGCGCGACGACCTGCCGCGCGAGCAGGTCTGCCTGCAGCTGGCGCTGGCATTGCGCGACGAGGTGCATGACCTGGAGCACGCCGGCATCCGCGTGATCCAGATCGACGAGCCCGCCCTGCGCGAAGGCCTGCCGATCCGCCACGCCGAGCACACCGCCTATCTCGACTGGGCAGTGCGCTGCTTCCGCATCACCGCTGGCGGCACCAGCGACAGCACGCAGATCCACACGCATATGTGCTACAGCGAATTCAACGACATCATCGAGGCCGTCGCTGCACTCGACGCCGACGTGATCTCCATCGAGAGCAGCCGCTCGCGCATGGAGTTGCTGCAGGCATTCGAGGAGTTCCGCTATCCGGGCAGCATCGGCCCAGGCGTGTACGACATCCATTCGCCGCGAGTGCCCTCGCAGCAGGAAATGGTCGATCTGCTGGAGCGGGCGCTGACCGTGCTGGAGCCGGCCCAGCTCTGGGTCAATCCGGATTGCGGCCTGAAGACGCGCGGCTGGAAGGAGACCGAGCCGGCGCTGGTAGCGATGGTCAATGCCGCGCGGGAGCTGCGCGCGGCAATCGCGGTAAGTAGCTGATCCGGCTACCGTAGGCACCCCTCCTCGCGCGCCGGGGAGGGGTGTCGATGGCCGCGGCAAAACGCCTGAATCCGGGCTCACTGTCATGTGGATATGCCAGACTTGGCGGTGAAAAACCGGGCGGCTGCGTGTATCATGCGCAGTTTCCCCTTTCCATCTCTTTATCCGTAAAGAAGGATATAAGCCCCGATGAGCAACTACCTCTTCACCTCCGAATCGGTCTCCGAAGGCCATCCGGACAAAGTCGCCGACCAGATTTCCGATGCCGTCCTGGACGCGATCCTGGCGCAGGATCCGCGCGCCCGCGTGGCCTGCGAAACCATGGTGAAGACTGGCGTGGCCATCGTCGCCGGCGAAGTCACCACCAGCGCCTGGATCGACCTGGAAGCGTTGACCCGCAAGGTGATCGTGGATATCGGCTACAACTCCAGCGACGTCGGTTTCGACGGCGAAACCTGCGGCGTGCTGAACCTGATCGGCAAGCAGTCGCCGGACATCAACCAGGGCGTGGACCGCAAGAAGCCCGAAGAACAGGGCGCTGGCGACCAGGGCCTGATGTTCGGCTACGCCACCAACGAAACCAAAGATTTCATGCCGGCGGCGATCTACTACTCGCACCGCCTGGTCGAGCAGCAGGCCAAGGTGCGCAAGAAGAAGAACTCGCCGCTGCCGTGGCTGCGCCCGGACGCCAAGAGCCAGGTCACCCTGCGCTATGAAAACGGCGTGGCCACCGCCATCGACGCCGTGGTGCTGTCCACCCAGCACGATCCGGACGTGAAGCAGAAGGATCTGGTCGAGGCCGTGCGCGAGTACATCCTCAAGCCCGTGCTGCCGGCCAAGCTGCTGCACAAGAGCACCAAGTTCCACATCAACCCGACCGGCAAGTTCGTGATCGGCGGCCCGGTGGGCGACTGCGGCCTGACCGGCCGCAAGATCATCGTCGACACCTACGGCGGCTGGGCCCGCCACGGCGGCGGCGCGTTCTCGGGCAAGGATCCGTCCAAGGTCGACCGTTCGGCTGCCTACGCCGCCCGCTACGTAGCCAAGAACATCGTGGCCGCCGGCATCGCCGACCGCTGCGAAGTGCAGGTCAGCTACGCCATCGGCGTGGCCGAGCCGACCTCGATCTCGGTGACCACCTTCGGTACCGGCAAGATCAGCGACGAGAAGATCGAGAAGCTGATCCGCAAGCATTTCGACCTGCGCCCGTACGGCATCATCAAGATGCTGGACCTGATCCATCCGATGTACCAGCAGACCGCCAGCTACGGCCACTTCGGCCGCGCCCCGTACGAAGTGAAGGGCCCGGACGGCAAGACCTTCACGGCGTTCTCCTGGGAGAAGACCGACAAGGCCGACGCGCTGCGCGCCGACGCCAAGCTGTAAGCGATCCGCTTACAGCACCAACAAAAACCCCGCGGCATGCCGCGGGGTTTTTGTTTGCGTGTAGCTGCCGTTGCCAACCAAGACCGGAACGGCGGCGAAATGGGGATTACTCGTGCTTGTCCTGCGAGGCCGCCAGCATCACCGGCTTCTTGCCCTTGCGGTCGCGGTGCGCCAGCCGGGTAGTGCCCTGCTTGGACTTGCCCTTGGCCTTGCCCGACGACTTGGCCACCTGCGGGCAGCTGCGGCCGCGATGCGGTTTGCAGGCAGGCGCAGCAGCGTGGGCGCGGCGATGAGTCACCGGCGCGTCTTCCGCGTCGGCCGTTTCGATCGGCGACAGCGCCGCCAGCACGCGGCGAGTGGTGCCGCCCATGCTGGCCTGCGCCACCAGCGCATCCGGGGTCGGACGATGGTCGAAGCCATCGTCCAGCAGGCGCGCCATCAGGTTGTCGCGCGCACGGGCCGAGCGGCCGCCCAGCACCACCGCGAACAGGCGGTGCCCGTCGTGCACTGCGGTGGAGGCGAGATTGAAGCCGGAGGCATCGGTGAAGCCGGTCTTCAGGCCGTCCATGCCCGGGTAGCGATCCATCAAGTTGTTGTGACCGCGGATCAGCTGGCCGCGGAACACGAACTCCTTGGTGGAGAAGTAATGCGAGTACTGCGGGAAATCGTGGTACAGCGCCATCGCCAGCTTGGCCAGGTCGCGCGCGGTGGACTTGTTGTCCGGATCCGGCAGGCCGTTGGCGTTGGCGAAATGGCTGGAGCTCATGCCCAGCAGCTGGGCCTGGGCATTCATCATGTCGGCGAAATGGCCTTCGCTGCCGCCCAGGCTCTCCGCCACCACGGTGGCGGCATCGTTGGCCGACTTGGTGACCATGCCGAGAATGCAGTCGTTGACCGATACCGTCTGGCCGGCGCGCAGGCCGAGCTTGGTCGGGGCGCGCGAGGCGGCCCAGGTCGACACCGACAGGTCCTGGTCGACCTTCAGCTTGCCGCTCTGCAGCGCCTGGAAGGTCAGGTAGAGGGTCATCATCTTGGTGAGCGACGCCGGGTAGTTCTGCTCGTCGGCATTGACGTTGCTCAGCACTTCGCCGGTGGCCGGATCGATCACGATGGCGGCATAGCCGGCATGGGCTACCGCACTGAAACCGGCCAGACCGATCACGAACATCGCCGCGAACAGGCCCAGGAGCCGGCCCAGCAACTGCCGTGGCTGTATGGACTGGACGATGTTCACCGCGGCCTCCTGACTTCTCAAACCGCGGCCTGCCCCCGCGTCGCGCAACCTTAATGCATAGCCATCGCAATTTCCAGAGGAAATACTTTAATCGGCCATGCTAAGTGCATGTTTTTGTAAATTTTAACTTCCGCCAAGGGCGCAAGAACCTGTTAGCCCGCCGTGACGGGAATCTGAATTATTTATCGACCTGCGCCCGGCTGTCTTTAGGACAGGGCTAAACAGCGGCTTTCGGTGAGCCAGCCGGTAGAATGGGCGGATGTCCCTGATCCAACTCCAGCGTGTCGACTTCAGCGTCGGCGGCCCCCTCCTGCTCGAACATGTCGATCTGTCGATCGAAGCGAACGAGCGCGTCTGCATCGTCGGCCGCAACGGCGAAGGCAAATCCACCCTGATGAAGCTGATCGCCGGCGAGCTGCATGCCGACGACGGCGAAGTACGCGTGCAGAACGGCGTGGTGGTGGCACGCATGGCGCAGGAGGTGCCGCAGGCCACTGCGGGCAGCGTCTTCGATGTCGTTGCCGACGGGCTCGGCGATCTTGGCCATTTGCTTGCGCGCTATCACCACCTGCTGGCAGAAGGCGACTTCGAAGCACTCGGCGATGTGCAGAATCAGATCGAAGCGCAGCATGGCTGGGATCTGGATCGTCGCGTCAGCGATGTGCTCACCAAGCTGGAATTGCCGGCCGATACGGATTTCGCCGCGCTGTCCGGCGGCATGAAGCGTCGTGTGCTGCTGGCGCAGGCATTGGTGCGCAAGCCCGGGGTGCTGTTGCTGGACGAACCCACCAACCATCTTGATATTGAAGCGATCGATTGGCTGGAAGGTTTTCTCAAGCAATTCGAAGGCAGCATTGTCTTCGTCACGCATGACCGCGGTTTTCTGCGTGCGCTGGCTACGCGCATCGTGGAAATCGATCGCGGCCAGCTCACCAGCTGGCCGGGCGATTACGACAATTACCTGCGCCGCCGCGAAGAACGCCTGCACGCCGAAGCGCAGGCCAATGCTTTGTTCGACAAGAAACTCGCGCAGGAAGAAGTGTGGATTCGCCAGGGCATCAAGGCGCGCCGCACGCGCAACGAAGGCCGCGTGCGCGCCTTGAAGGCCCTGCGGCGCGAACGTTCCGAGCGGCGCGAATTGAGCGGCAACGCCAAGATGGCGCTGGCCAATGCGCAGGCATCGGGCAAGAAGGTGATTGAACTGGAACACGTGCACCAGGCCTTCGGCGGCCGCGTGCTGATCGACGACCTCAGCACCAGCATCATGCGCGGCGATCGCGTCGGCATCATCGGCCCGAACGGCGCGGGCAAGAGCACCTTGCTGAAAATCCTGCTGGGCGAACTGAAGCCGCAACGCGGCGAGGTCACTCTCGGCACCGGCCTGCAGATCGCTTATTTCGACCAGCACCGCGCCCAGCTCAACGACGCACTGAATGCGCTCGACAACGTGGCCGAAGGTCGCGAGTACATCGAGCTCAACGGGCAGCGCAAACACATCATCGGTTATCTGCAGGATTTCCTGTTCTCGCCCGAACGCGCACGCGCTCCGATCACGCGCCTGTCCGGCGGCGAACGCAATCGCCTGCTGCTGGCCAAGCTGTTCGCGCAGCCGTCCAACCTGCTGGTGATGGACGAACCCACCAACGATCTCGACGTGGAGACGCTGGAGCTGCTGGAAGAATTGCTGACCGAATACAAGGGCACCTTGCTGCTGGTGTCGCACGACCGCGAATTCCTCGACAACGTAGTGTCGAGCACGCTGGTGCTGGAAGGCGCCGGCCAGGTCGGCGAATACGTCGGCGGCTACAGCGACTGGCTGCGGCAGAAACCGGCCGTGCGGTGGGGCACTGAAGCAGTTGCATCGGCGGCGCCGGAAAAAGCCGCCGCGTCTTCCGCCACGCCAGTCGAGAGCGAAAAGCCCAAGCGCAAACTCAGCTACAAGGACGCGCGCGAACTCGAGCAACTGCCTGCGCGTATCGAACAGCTCGAAGCGGATGTCTCCGCCCGCGCCGAAGCGATGAACGACCCGTCCTTCTACCAGCAGGACAATGCGGCGATCCAGCGCGCGAACGAAGCGCTGGCCAAGGTGCAGGCCGAGTTGGACCAGGCTTACGCGCGCTGGTCGGAGCTGGACAGCTGAAACCCTGGCGCCCCGGCCACGCCGGGGCGAACCACAAGCATGCGGGCTTAGTGGGCGCTTTTTTCGGCCGTACCCTGCATCACGCGATCGGTCCAGGCAATGCCGATCGCCGACACGATGAAGACCACGTGGATGATCGTCTGCCACATCACCCCGGTGGGTGTGAGCGTGGCGCATTTGAGCATGGCGCCGTTGCCGTCGCTCTGTGCGATGGTGGCCAGCATTTCGGACGAGCAGAACGGCAGGCCTTGCAGTGTGCCGGCGGCGATGAATGTTTTCAGCAGATGGATCGACGAGATGCCGATGATCGCCATCGCCAGCTTCACCTTCAGCACCGAGGCGTTCACATGCGACAGCCATTCGGGCTGATCCGGATGGCCGTCCAGTCCAAGGCGCGACACGAAGGTTTCGTAGCCGCCGACAATCACCATGATCAACAGATTGGAAATCATCACCACGTCGATCAGGCCGAGCACGATCAGCATGATCTCCTGTTCGCCCAGCGACGATGCTTCGTGGATCAGATGCCACAGTTCTTTGGCGAACAGGTAGACGTAGACGCACTGCGCCACGATCAGGCCCAGATACAGCGGCAACTGCAGCCAGCGGGAGCCAAAGATAAGAATCGACAGCGGGCGAAGGCGGGGCTTGTTTGCGGGGTCCATGCTCGAATCGGTTCGCTAGGGAAATCCACGCCAGCGTAGCGGTTCGGCAAAAAGCCAGGCAAGGTCCGGCGCGGCCAACGGTGTCCGAATATCGGCGTACCGGCGTGCGGCACGCCGGCCGGTCATGGCGACGCGGGCCGGACCTCCAGCGGCAGCCACAGACTGGCCCGTGCACCGGCACCGCCGGACCGGGCCAGCAGATTCGCACCGCCGCCGTGCGCCTCGGCGATCTGCCGCGCCAGCGCGAGGCCGATGCCGGAGCCGCCGGGCTTGGTGGTGAAAAACGGCACGAACAGGTTATCGCTGGGCGGCGGTCCGGGGCCGTCGTCGTCGATTTCGATCACCGCCTTGTCGCCGTCGCGCCGCCAGCGCACTGCCACACCACCGCCTTCGGGCAGCACCGCTTCCACCGCGTTGCGCAATAGATTGATCAGCGCCTGCTCCAGCTGGTCCTGATCGGCATGTACATGCAAGGGCTCGGCGGTTTCCACCTGCACCGCCATGCGCTGCTCCAACCGCACGATGCCCTGGATCAAGGCCCCCAGCTCCAGCTCGTGCGACTGCGGTGCAGGCAGGCGCGCCAGCGTGCTGTAGCTGGCGAGAAAACGCGTCAGCGACGAGGCGCGCTGGCCGATCACTTCCAGTCCGCGCTGGAAGTCCTCGCGCCAGTCATCCGGCAACGGCTCGCGCGTCGCCAGGCTGGCGAGCGTGCCGGCCATGGAACGAATCGGCGTCAGGGAGTTGTTGACCTCGTGCCCCAGCACGCGCAGCAAGCGCTGCCATGCCTGGCGCTCTTCATCGCGCAGCACGCGGCCGACATCATTGATCACCAGCAGGCGGCTGCGCCGGCCACCGCTGCGCAACAGCGCCTGGCGGATCTCGAAACGGCCGCTGCGGCCGGGAAACGTGTGCGGCAGCACGCGCGTGGCCGGCTCCTCCAGCCAGCCGGCCAGGCCAAGTTCTTCCGCACGACGGCCGAACAAGCGCTCGCGCGGCGCATCCAACAGCGCTTCGGCGGCGGGATTGAGCAAGCGCAACCGCTGTTCTTCGTCGAACACGAACACGGCGCTGTCCAGCGCCGCCAGCGTCTTGCTCAGCAGGTGCGAGGCTTCCTCGAAATCGAGCCGCTCCTGCTGCAGCCGCGCGGCCAGTTCGTTGACGTTGTACACCACCTCGCCCAGCACGCTGTTTTGCACACCGCGCAAGCTGTAGTCGCCTTCGCGCAAGGCCTCCAGCAGACTGAACAAGGTGTAGACCGGATACGTCACGCGGCGCGAATGTACGCGCGCCAGCCATGCAGTCATCACCAACACGACAACGGCACCCAGCAGATACGTGCCGGTAGTGAGGCGACCGGCCCACCACGGCGACAGCAGCAGCACCAATAGCGAAGGCAGCACGACCAGCACGCTGCCGCCCAGCACGCGACGCTCGAAGCGCTGCAGGCGCCCGATGCGACGCGATGGCTCAGCCGACCTGGGCATCACCGGATACATCCCGCAATGCATGCTTGGCCATGCGCCGGTACAGCGACTGGCGCGTGATGCCCAAGGCATCCGCCGCATGCTGCAGATTACCGTCGCAGCGATCCAGCGCCCGCTTGACCAGCCAGGCCTCGGCCTGGTCCAGCGTCATCTGGTCCAGCGTCTGGGCAGCTTCCGGTGCCGCGCCGAAGGAAAGCGCGGCGGCGGTGACCTGGTCATGCTCGGCCAGCAACGCAGCACGTTCCATCAGGTGCTGCAGCTCGCGCACATTGCCCGGCCAATGCCAGCCCTGCAGGGCGCGCTCGGCCGACGCCGCCAGTCGCAGCGAAGCGCGGCCATAACGCTGCGCACTGTGCGCCAGGAACGAGCGCGCCAGCGGCAGGATGTCTTCGGTTCGCTCGCGCAAAGGCGGCAAGCTCACTTCGAACGTATTCAAGCGATAGAGCAGATCGCGACGGAAGCGGCCCGCCGCCACTTCGCCCTGCAGATCGGCATTCGTCGCCGACACCAAGCGCACATTCACATGCTGGGTATGCGACGAACCCAGCCGCTCGAACTCGCCATCTTCCAGCACGCGCAACAGCTTCGGCTGCTGCGACGCAGGTACATTGCCGACCTCGTCCAGAAACAGCGTGCCGCCGTCCGCCAGTTCGAAGCGGCCGATGCGTTCGCTCTTCGCATCGGTATACGCGCCGCGCACATGGCCGAACATTTCCGACTCGAACACGCTTTCGGCAATACCGCCCATATTGACCTTGACCAGCGCCTGCGCCGCACGCGCCGAGCGCTGATGCAGGTACTGCGCAATGACGCCTTTGCCGGTGCCGTTTTCGCCCAGCACCAGCACGTTGGCGTCGCTGGGCGCGATGCGCTCGACCATCGCCACCACCCGCCGCATCGCGGCAGATTCGGCAATCAGTTCGCTGCTGGAGCTATCGCGCAGCAAGGCGTTCTCCGCCTCCAGCCGTCGCTGGCGGCGCGTGCTGTCGCTCAGGGCGATCTGCGCTCGCAACACGCTCATCAGGCGCGCGTTGTCCCACGGCTTCTCGATAAAGTCGGCCGCGCCACGCCGCATCGCCTGCACCGCCAGCGGCACATTGCCCCAGGCCGTCATCATCACCACCGGCATGTCCGGCGCCTGCCGGCGCAGGCTTTCGAGCAAGTCCAGGCCCTCTTCGCCGGAGGTGGTGTCGCGGCTGTAGTTGCCATCGATCAGCGCGCAGGTAAAATCGCGCCGGCCGACGGCTTCCAGTGCCTGCGCCGGACTGGCTGCGCCGACGCAAGCCACGCCTTCGGACTTCAACAACAGGCGCAAGGCTTCGCGCACATCGGCCTGATCGTCGGCCACCAGTACAGTAGGAATCGATTCGCGCGCCATGCCCTGGGTCATGCTCCTGAGTTTAAGGGAAGCGCCGTGCTCATTCGTGGCGCAATGCAACTACCGGCTGCACCGCCAGCGCACGCCACAGCGGCAGCAACGAAGCGCCCATCGCCACCAGCACGATCACCACCAGCACCGGCACGAATACCTGCAGATCGTAACCCTGCGTATGCAGCTGTTCGTTGGCCAGCAAGGCCGACCAGGGTAAGGCCAGGCCCACGCCGATCGCCAGCCCCAGCCCGAGCTGGAATACCAATTGCCGTCCAACGTGCCCCACGATGGCCAGATGGCTGGCGCCGATCGCACGCCGAATGCCGAGAATGCCGAGTTCGTGCGTACGCTGCGCTACCGCAAAGGAGAGCACGCCATACAAACCTGCAGCAGCGAGGATCAGGGCGATCAGGCCGACCGCGCTGAACACCTGGATCATGATGGTGAGCTTGATCCGCGCAATGGCGATGGCATGCGCCTGGGTGCGGAAGGCGTAAAGCGGGGTGGCCGCATCCAGCTCATGAGCCATGCGGGTCAGCGACGGCGCATAGGCGACGGCCGCTTCACGCGTATGCACGGCAATCCGGGCATAGCTGAGCGGTACCTGCCACAGCGGCCGCATGAAACTGGGCAGCGCGGTCTGCAAGGTACCGTCGAGCTGCAGCGGCGCCACTACGCCGATCACCTGCAGCGTTTGCGGGTCCGGATCTTCCGGATGCAGTACCAGTTGCTGCCCCACCGCGCTACGTCCGGGCCACAAAGCCTGCGCCAGCCGCTGGTCGACCACCGCCAACAACTCGTGCCGATGGCGATCCTGCACATCGAAAAAGCGCCCAGCCAGCAGCTTCAGGCCATAGGTACTGGCGAAGTGCTCGTCGACAACGCCCATCTGCGCGCGCTGATAACCGTCGGCCGTGCGTGCCTGGCCATAGGCTGCAACAAATTCATGGCTGCCCAGCTCTGCATCGGGAACGGTGTTGGCCACGCTGGCATCCAGCACACCCGGCGCCGCGCGCAGGCGCTCGGCCAGCCGCTCGAAATAACGCAACTGCGCGTCATCGTCCGGATACAAAGCCGGCAGCAGCTGTACCGATGCGGTAAGTACATGCGCCGGATCGGAACCGCTGCCGATCGGCTGCGCCAGCACCCGTTCCAGGCCGCGCACAAAGGTGCCGGCGCCCACCAGCAGGATCACGGTAAAGGCGATCTCCACGACCACCAGTGCCTTGGCGGTACGCGCAAAGATGCCGCCGGTAACGGCGCGGTCGCCGTCGCGCAGCGCATCCTGCAACTGCGAACGCGAGACATGCCAGGTGGGCAGCAGGCCGGCCAGCACGGTGGTCAGCAAGGCGGCGATGGCGCCGAAGGCGAACAGGCGCGGATCGATCCGAAAATGCAGGAAGTACGGTGGCGCGGTGTCGTTGCTGACCAGCATGTCGACAAACCACCGGAAACCGAAGTGCGTGATCAGCAAGGCCACCGCATAGGCGGCCCCGCTCACCAACAGGCATTCCGCCCACTGTGCGCGCAGCAGGCGGCCCTGGCTGGCGCCCAGCGCACTGCGCAGCGCCAGCTCGCGTCCGCGATTGAGCGTCTGCACCAGTTGCAGATTGGCCACGTTGGCGCAGGCCAGCAGCAGCACCATTACGCCAGCGGCAAACATCAACCAAATGTAGCTGCGGATGTGCTCATCCATGAATCGCATGACCAGCGGCTTCATGACCAGATGACGACCCGCGCGCTGGCCGCGCAGGCTGCTGCCCAGATGGCTGGCCAGTGCCGCCCATTCGTCCCGCGCTTGCACCAGCGAGATCCCAGGCTTGAGCAGGCCGATGGTCTCCACATCCAGATCGCTGCCCGCCTGCAGTGGCTGTGGTAGCCATATATCCGTGACGAAAGGAAACGCGAAAGTCTTGGGCAGTACACCGATCACCGTCGCCCACTCGCCGTTGATGCGCAGCTTGCGGCCGATCACGGCGGGATCGGCGTTGAAATCGTGTCGCCACAGCGTTTCACCCAGCAGTGCTACCAGCGGCGCACCGGGCTGATCATCCTGCTCGGACGTCAGCCGGCCCAGCAATGGCTGCACACCGAGCATGGGCAATACAGATGCAGAGACGCGGGTGCCGACATGCGTCACCGCGCGAGTGCCGGTATCGACATCCACCATCAGTTCGCTATACGCACCGGAGCTTTCGAAGCTGTGCATGCCCGCACGCAGAGGCAGAAATTCTGCTGCGCTCATATCGCTCAAGCCGGTGCCATCCAGATTGGCATAGCCCATCGCCATCAGGCGCTGCGACTGCGGGAACGGCAGCGGCCGCAGCACCATGCTGTCGACCAGGCCAAACAGGAACAACACCGCCCCCAGGCCGATACCCAGTACCGCCACCGACAGCGCCGCGTAACCCGGCCGGCGACACAGACGCCGCCATGCACTGCTCAACTCGCGCATCATCATCGCCTATTCCCCTCGCAAGGCACGCGTCGGTTCCACCCGGCTCGCACGCCAGGCCGGCAACAGGCAGGCGAGCAGGCCGGACAAGGCCAGGGTGAGACACACCGCCGCCAATACCGGCAGGTCGAATACCTGGCGATTGATCTGCAACAGCACCGCACGCAGCAAGCCGGCCAAAATAAAGGCCAGGGCGAAACCGGCCAACAAGCCGATCACCACTTGCAGCAGTCCTGCCCGCAAAATCCCGGCGATCAGCCGCGCTGGCGAAGCCCCCAGCGCCATGCGCACGCCGAATTCGCGTTCGCGAATGGCTACCGCCACCGACATCACCGCGTACATGCCCACGGCTGCAAGCAGCAAGGCCAGGCCGGCAAACAGACCGATCAACAACAAGTCCAGCCGCGTGCCGGCAGTAGTCTCGCGCACCACACTGCGCATACTGAGCAACTGGGACACCGGCTGGCTGGGTGCCACCTCGGCCACCACGCGGCCGACCATGCGACGGTAGTCGTCCGGATTGCCATGCACGGCCAGTGCAAAGCGCAAAGGATTGACGGTGCGCACGATCTGCATCAGATCGTCCGGCATCTGCGCCAGCGGCAGATACAGAATGCCATCGGTATCGCCCAGCGGACCGAACGGACTGATCGTATCGATCACGCCGACGATCCGCGCCGAGTGCGGCGCCAGCGATGGAATCGCGCCCATCTCGATCATCTTCCCCACCGCATCGCCCCCGTACATCTGGTCGGCCAGGCGCTGATTGACGATAGCAACGGCTTCGCCACCCCTGCGATCGCTGGATTGGAAACTGCGGCCTTGATGCGCGGGAATCTGGAACACGCTGAAGAAATCCGGATCGACCGCGCGTACCTGCGGAGTGGCCGTATCCGGCACATCCTGACCAGGCGCGTGGATGCTGCCGAGATAAAAATTCTGCGACAGATCGCCGGCCGGCAGACCGGTCCCCGCCGTAGCGCGGACTACGCCAGGCTGCATGCGCAGCCGATCCAGCAACTGCTGCGCCAGGCGCTGGATCGCGGCGTTATCGCTATAAGTGCCACGCACCGGCGCCAGCTCGAAAGTAAGAATGCCATCGCTGGAAAACCCCAGGGGCACCCGTGCCGCATCGTATAGCGCATGCAGAAATACCCCGGCGGCACACAGCAAGGTGCTGGCCAGCGCGACCTGGGCCGTTACCAGCACGCGCCCCAGCAGGCCACCACGACGCCCCGTGCCACCGCGTCCGCCCGCGCGCAGTTCATCCGGCGACGCATTCTTGAGGCCCCACCACAAACCCAGCGCAACCGACAGCGACACCAGGGTCAGCGCCAGTACCAAGGCCAGCACATACGCCGATGCCTGTACTTGCAGGCTGCTGCCGGCCAGCCACTCCGCAGGGATCAGCCCGCGCAGCGCCTGCAGGCCCAGCCACGCCAGCAGCATGCCGGCCACCGTGCCGGCGATGGCGATCAACAAACCCTCGGCGAGCAGCGGCAGCAGGCGTCGCAACCACGGCGCACCCAGCGCATCGCGCACCGCGGCATCGTGGCTGCGCGCCATGCTGCGCAAAAGCATCAGATTGGCGAGGTTGACCAATACGATCAGCAGCACCATCGATGCGCTGGCCAGAAACATCATCAAAACCGGCCTGGCGCGCACGCGCATCGCCGTCTGCAGATCGTCGGCGCGAAAGGCCTCGTGCGCCGCGAAGCTGGCGCCGGCGCCACCGATGCGCAGATACATGGCATGCACTTTCGCGGCGAATTCCGCGCCTACGGCCGCCGCCGTTACATCCGGCGCCAGACGTGCGATGACATAGAAATTCCTGCCTTCGTCTTCGCTGTCCGCCGGCAACGCCATCGGCAGCAACAGATCGGCTTGCTTGATATCGACTCCTGCAGGCAGCACGCCGATGATCTGGTGACTGACCCCTTCGATGCTCATGTTGCGCCCGAGCACCGAGGCATCGCCGCCGTAACGGCGCAGCCAGAAACCATGACTGAGCAGCACGACCTTGGGCCCGTTCGGGCGATCCTCATCCGCGCTGAAATTGCGGCCCAGCGTCAGCGCTACGCCCAACGTCGCCAGATAACCCCGGTCGGCATGCACGGCAGGCAGCAATTGCGGTACGTCATCCACCGCGATGTTCGCATCCTCGGCGCGAAACCGGATCAGGCCCACGGACTGCACGCCCTGCAAGGGCAACATGTGCTGATAAATCACCGGCGAGGTGGTGTAGGCCACACCGGATCGTTCCCGCCCCAATTGCACCAGCCGCGAGGCCTGCGGATACGGCAGCGGCCGCAGCAGTACAGCTTCGATCAGCACATAGACCGCCAGGCTCGCGCCGACGCCCAGCGCCAGCACGCCGGAGGCGAGCAGGAGATAGCCGGGTCGGCGACACAGCGCGCGCCAGGCCAGCCAGATCTCCTTCAAGCCGGCATTCATGCATCCACCTCGATACGCGCACCGATCAGCGCATCGAGCCGTTGCTCGTCCTCGCGGCGCAGGCGCTCGAAGGTTTCCTCATCCACCACCCGGCCGTCGAACAGACGCACCTTGCGCTGTGCCAGCTCGGCATAGCGGGCATCGTGCGTGACCATGCAGATGGTGGCGCCGCCGCGATGCAGTTCTGCCAGCAGTTGCATCACTGCCTCGCCGTTGCGGGAATCGAGGTTGCCGGTCGGTTCGTCCGCCAGCAGGATCGCAGGCTTTCCGACCAGCGCACGCGCCACGGCAACGCGCTGCTGCTGGCCGCCGGATAGCTGGGCCGGATAGTGGCGCATGCGATGCAACATGCCTACGCGCTGCAAGGCTTCTTCCACTCGCGCGCGGCGTTCCGCCGCGCCGATATGCTCGCGATAGGTCAGCGGCAGCTCGACGTTTTCCTGCACGGTGAGATCGCCGATCAGGTTGAAGGCCTGGAAGATGAAACCGATCTCCGCATTGCGGATGCGCGCGCGTGCCGCGGCATTCAGGCCGGCCACATCGTGCCCGTTCAACACGTAGCTGCCGGAGCTGGCGGTATCGAGCAGACCGAGGATGGACAGCAAGGTGGTCTTGCCGCAACCGGACGGCCCGGAGATGGACACGTACTCGCCACGCTGCACATCCAGATGCACATCACTCAGGGCATGCGTTTCCACTTCGTCCGCCTGGAACACTTTGCGGATGCTGCTGAGTGCAATCACAGAAGCCGTGTCGTTCATAAGTTCACCGATCTTTTCAGCTGGGTTAGGAGTTCAATGGATATGGGCACGACGCTTACTGCACGCGGATACGATCATATTTATCCCACTGGCTGACGTCGGACAGCACCACCTGGTCGCCCGCGTTGAGCCCATGCAGGATCTGCACGCGGTCGACCGAAACCGCGCCGATCCGCACCGCCACGCGGCGGGCTGTGCCGTTGGCCGGATCGAGCCGGAACAAGCTGATGTCCCCCTCTGCACGCGCCAGCGCCGGACGCCCCACCGACAATACGTCGTCGAGTTTGGCGATCAAGATGCGGCCGTCCACGGAGAGGTCCGGACGCGCCCCTGCGGGCAGGCTGGCGGGTAGCGCGACGTCGACCTGCACCGCCCCCTCGCGAACCGCCGGATCGATGCGCTCCACCTTGCCTTCGGCCACGCCGTTATGCGTGTCCACGCTGACTGGCATGCCCATGGCGACGTCCTTGGCCTGCACCTCCGGCACCTGCAGGCGCGCGATCAGCACATCGGGTCGCGCCACCCGCGCGAGATTGGCACCGGCCGCCACCTGCGCGCCCTCCTGCACGGCCACCTCCTGCAAGACGCCATCGATGCCCGCCTTCACATCCAGCGCATCGGCCTGGCGCTGGCGCAATTGCAGATTGCTGCGTTGCTGCAGCAATTTCGCGCGCACCGCATCCATCTGCGCCTTCATGGTCATGGCGAAGGCGTCGACGCGCTGCTGCTCGATCTGCACATGAGCCTGCAACTGCTTCAGCGCAATTTGTTCCTGCTGATACTGTACCTCGGGAATTACGTGCAGCTGCATCGCCTTGCTGTCGGCATCGGCCTTGACCTTGGCCGACGCGTAGTCGGATTGCGCCAGGGACAGCGCGGAGCGCTCATCCAGCAACTGCGAAGTGAGATCGGCCTGCTTGGCGGCCACATCCGCCTGCGCCGCGGCGACTTCGGCCTGGGCGTTGCGCAGATTGTCTTCCACTGCCGGATCGGACAGCCGCATCAGCACCGTCTCCGGCGTAACGCGAGCGCCGGGCCACACCAGGATCTTTTCCACCTGGGCCGGCGTGGCGGCCGCCAACCAGCGGATCTCGCGCGGCACCAGCGTGCCAGTGGCATTCACTTCACGCAGCATGCTGCCGCGCTGCACGGTATCGACCCACAGACCCGAACGCTCGACCTGCGGCAGCGCCGGATCCAGCTGCCGCGCCAGCAAGGCGATCAGCGCCACGGCAGCCACGCTGGCGCCTGCGATCAGGCGCTGCCGGCGGCGCTTGCGAACTTTGTAGAGCGGGTTGGCGATATCCATGCAGGTTGCATGGCAAGCCGCGTGCCAAGTTGCACGCCACAAAAAATAATCGCCAGATCAGTGACTTTGCCGCCGCCCCGCGCATCGGCGAGGCGTACGTCTGTCCGTTTCCGTACAACAGGCATGCGTAAGCGGACACGCTTGTTGCCCCCATCCGTGCCAGCGGGATGGCGCAGGCTCAGCCGGTGTTCTGCAGGCCTTGCGCCACACCATTCACACAGGCGACCAGCGCATGCAGCAGGCTGTCGTCGCTGCGATCGGTGGCGCGCCAGCGTTGCAGCAGATCCACCTGCAGCAGGCTCATGGGGTCGACATAGGGATTGCGCAGGCGAATCGACAGGGACAGGCGCGGATCGTCACGCAACAGTTCCTGGCTGTTCTTCAGGCGCAACACCCAATGCCGGGTGCGCTCGAATTCTTCGCGGATCAGCGTGAAGAACGACTCATGCAGCGGGCCGGACAGCTTTGAGAACGCCTCGGCGATATCTAGATCGCATTTGGCCAGCACCATTTCCACGTCGTCGAGCAGGTTGGCGAAGAACGACCACTCGCGCGCCATCTCCACCAGCGCCGCCTCGCCATGCGTGGCCGCCTGCTCCAGCGCCGTACCCAAGCCATACCAGCCGGTAATGATCGAACGGCACTGCGTCCAGGCGAACACCCAGGGAATCGCGCGCAGGTCCTGCACACCGCGCATGCTGCGCCGGCGCGAGGGACGCGAGCCCAACGCCATCTGTTCGATCACGTCGATCGGCGTGGCAGCGCGGAAGTAGTCGACGAAACCTTCGCGATCGACCAGTTCGCGATAGGCGCGGCGGCTGTCGCTCGCCAGTGCGCTCATCTGCTCGCGCCATTCCGCTTCGCGCGGCTCGTCTTCGCGCGGGCGCAGGCTGGCGCGCAGCACCGCACTGACCGTCTGTTCGAGATTGCGCAACGCCAGCGCGCGGATACCGTATTTACGATGGATGACTTCGCCCTGCTCGGTCACGCGCAGCACGCCTGCCACCGAACCGCGCGGCGAAGACATCAGCGCCGGCGTGATACGTGCACCGCCACGGCTGGCCGAGCCGCCGCGCCCGTGGAAGAACGCGAGCCGGATGCCGGCCTGCTGCGCCACTTCCAGCAATTCCACCTGGGCGCGCTGCAAGCCCCAGCGCGAGGCCAGCGTGCCGCCGTCCTTGCCGCTATCGGAATAGCCGAGCATCACCCACTGGCGATCGTCGCGCGCACGCAGATGGGCGCGATAGACCGGATCATCCAGCAGTGCGCGCAGGGTGTCGGGCGCGTTCTTGAGGTCGTCGACGGTTTCGAACAGCGGCGCGATATCCAGCGGGACGCTATTGGCCCTCTCCCCTTCGGTGAGAGGGTTGGGTGAGGGGCTGCTGTGCGGAGCGGAAGCTTCCTGCAAGGCTGCCCCCTCTCCCCGCAGGGGCGACGGAGCAAACACGAAGCCGCCATGCCTAGCCAGCGCCAGCACCGCCAGCACATCGGCTGCCGAGCGCGCCATGCTGATGATGTACAGGCCGATCGCGTCCTTGCCGTAGCGGCCACGCGATTCGTGCAGGGTAGCGAATACCGCGCGCAGCGATTCGGCCTGCGCATCGTCGACGCGCTCGAGGCTTTTTTCGCCGCTGGCGTAGCGGCGCAGCACCACCACGCGTTTGGCCGGCGCACGTTGCGTCCAGCTATCGTCCTGCAGCAATGCGCTCAGCGCATCGTCGTGCACGCGCGAATCCTGGCGCACATCCAGCCGCGCCAGATGGAAGCCGAAAGTGCGCACACGCCAGATCAAGCGGCGCACGGCATACGCGCCAGCGTTGAGGCCGCGATGATCGATCAGGCCATGCACAATCAGCAGCAGATCGTCGAGCAGTTCCTCGGCCGAGGCGTAGCCTTCCGCATGCCCTTCTTCCAGCGTGGCTTCGAGCCGTGCGCGCATCAAGGTGAGCAGGCAGCGGTACGGCATGTCCGCATGGCGCGGCCGGATCGCCGCGGCGGCGCGCGGAAACTGTTCGCGATACAACTCCAGGCGTTGCAGCAGCGCGGGAGCGAAATCGACGCGGTCGTCGGTCTGGCTCAGCAGGCGCGCAAGACCATCGATGTCGGCGATGTAGTGCTCCAGCACGTGCGCGCGCTGGGTGGCGAGGCTGTTGGCGATGGTCTCGGCGCCCACATTGGGATTGCCGTCCATGTCGCCGCCGACCCAGGTGGCAAAGCTGAGCAGACGCGGCAAGGGCACTGCCACGCCATAAACTTCCTGCAGCGCGTCGGCCAGCACTTCATAGAAGGCGGGCACGATGCGGTAGATCGGGTTGGCCAGATAAAAACCGACGTGGTGATGCTCGTCCTGCACGCTGGGGCGGATCGGCGAGGCTTCCGCCGTCTGCCAGCCCGCGGACAAGGCCATGAAGATGCGGTCGTCGTCTTCCTTGCGTTCCTGCGGCGTGCGGGTGGGATCGAAATCGTCGACCAGCGCGCGCACGATCGCCTGCTCCTTTTCCAGCAGCGAGCGACGGATCGCTTCGGTGGGGTGCGCGGTGAAGACCGGCTCCACCTTGAGCTTGTACAGCCATTCCAGCAATTCGTCCGCACCGACACCCTGTTCTTTCAGCCGCTGCATCACATCCAGCAGCGACTCGGGCTGCGGCTTGCTGCCTTCGCGCTGGTAGTCGCGGCGGCGGCGGATGCGGTGCACGCGCTCGGCAGTGTTCACCGCCTGGAAATAGGCCGCGAAGGCGCGAGCCAGCGATTCGGCCGCGGCCGCATCCAGGCCGGCCAGCGATTCGGCCAGGTCGTCTACCGCGCGTCCCTCGCGCCGTCGCCGGATGGATGCCGTGCGCACCTGCTCCACCCGCTGATAGAAGCCTTCCCCGCCCTGCTCGGCGAGCATGCGCCCCACCATGGCGCCGAGACGGTGTACGTCCTCGCGCAGGGGACCGTCCTGGGGCAGGAATTCAGGGTCGCGACTGGCTTCCATGGGGCCTCCTTACAGTGAGTCCCCTAGCCTAACCAATTTATGACGCATTGCAGCGTTCCAAGTCGTCATAAGCGCCGATCTATGGATAAAATGACGGTCTTCGCCGAGGGGCGCTGCGACCGGTATTGGGATGCGGATCCATCCGCAAGAGCCTGCACTTCCCCGTGCAGACTCCCTACCCCACTCAATACGGCCAGGCTCGGTGGATGCTTCGAATGCAACGGCGCTCATGACGTGAATTCTCGCGTCGGTCCGGCTTTGCCGGATTTCCCCAATGAGACTCGGAGACATCCCGAATGAATGCTGTCACCAAAGACACCTCGGCGCAGGACTACAAAGTCCGTGATATCGCCCTGGCCGACCTCGGCCGCCGCCGCATCCGCATGGCCGAAGAAGAAATGCCCGGCCTGATGCAGATCCGCGCTCGCTACGCGCCGGAGCAGCCGCTGAAGGGCGTGCGCCTGTCCGGCTCGCTGCACATGACCAAAGAAACGGCGGTACTGATCGAGACGCTGAGCGCACTCGGCGCCTCGGTGCGCTGGGCCTCGTGCAACATCTTCTCCACCCAGGACGACTGCGCCGCGGCCATCGCCGCCGCCGGCATCCCGGTATTCGCCTGGAAGGGCGAGACGCTGGAGGAATACTGGGACTGCACGCTGGACATGCTGACCCATCCGGGCATGCAGGGTCCGGAACTGATCGTCGATGACGGCGGCGACGCCACGCTGCTGATCCACAAGGGCGTGGACATGGAAAACGGCGACAACTGGGTCAACACGCCCAGCGGCAACCATGAAGAACAGGTGATCAAGGACCTGCTCAAGCGCACCGCCAAGGAGCGTCCCGGCTTCTGGAAGAAAGTCGCGGCCGACTGGAAGGGCGTGTCGGAAGAAACTACCACCGGCGTGCATCGCCTCTATCAGATGATGGAAGCGGGCAAGCTGCTGGTGCCGGCGATCAACGTCAACGACTCGGTCACCAAGAGCAAGTTCGACAACCTCTACGGCTGCCGCGAATCGCTGGCCGACGGCATCAAGCGCGCCACCGATCTGATGGTGGCCGGCAAGGTGGCGGTGGTGTGCGGCTACGGCGACGTGGGCAAGGGCTGCGCTCATTCGCTGAAGGGTTTCGGCGCGCGCGTGATCGTTACCGAGATCGACCCGATCAACGCCCTGCAGGCGGCGATGGAAGGCTTCCAGGTCACCACCGTGGAAGAAACGCTGGGCCTGGGTGACATCTACGTCACCACCACCGGCAACAAGGACATCATCACGCTGGAACACATGGCGGCGATGAAGAACAACGCGCTGGTGTGCAACATCGGCCACTTCGACAACGAGATCCAGATGGATCGTCTGAACACCGCCAAGGACGTGGCGCGCGAGAACATCAAGCCGCAGGTGGATCGCTACACCTTCGGCGGCAGCGCGTCCAAGAACGGCGGCCACAGCATCTACATGCTGGCCGAAGGCCGCCTGGTGAATCTGGGTTGCGCGCATGGCCACCCGAGCTTCGTGATGTCCAACAGCTTCTCCAACCAGACGCTGGCCCAGCTCGACCTGTGGACGCACCGCAACAGCTACGAGAAGACGGTGTATCGCCTGTCGAAGAAGCTGGACGAAGAAGTGGCGCGCCTGCATCTGGAGCAGATCGGCGTGAAGCTGACCAAGCTCACCGCCGACCAGGCCGCTTACATCGGTGTGCCGGTGGAAGGTCCGTACAAGCCGGAGCATTACCGCTACTGATCGGCGGTTTTTCCGGAAATAAAAAAGGCGCGGAGCAATCCGCGCCTTTTCTTTTGCTCCCTCTCCCCGCAGGGGAGAGCAAGAACAACACCGTCAGACCGGTTCCAGCCAGCCCCACTTGTCCTGCGTCTTGCCATTGAACAAGCCGAAGTAAAGCTCCTGCAGGCGGCGCGTGACACGGCCGGCCTTGCCATTGCCGATCTGCTTGCCGTCCACTTCGCGAATCGGCGTGATCTCGGCCGCGGTGCCGCACATCAGGATTTCATCCGCCAGGTAGAGGTATTCGCGCGGAATATCGCGCTCCACCACTTCGATGCCGTCTTCGCGCGCAAGCACTTTCAGCGTATCGCGCGTGATGCCGGCAAGAATCGAGGCACTGGCCGGCGTGGTGTGCAGCACGCCGTCGAACACCAGGAACAGGTTTTCGCCCGCGCCTTCGCTGAGCAGCCCGCTGGATGCCAGCGCGATGCCTTCGCCGAAGCCAAGGCGGCGTGCTTCACGCGCGATCAGCTGGCCGGAAAGATAGTTGCCGCCGGCCTTTGCACCTGCCGGGATGGTGTTGGGCGCGAAACGCTGCCAGCTCGACACGCACGCCGTGATGCCCACTTCCAGCGCCTCCGGCCCCAGATACGGACCCATCGGCCACGCGGCTACGGCCACGTCGATCGGCGTTTCCGCCGACAGGCCGAAGCCGCCCAGTCCGCGATATGCCACCGGGCGCAGATAAGCCGCGGCAAGACCGTTCTTGCGAATGACTTCGCGGCATGCGGCAGCGAGATCGTCCTGCGAATAAGGCAGCGCCATGTCGTAGATCTTGGCCGATAGGTACAGGCGCTTCAGATGATCGGTCAGACGGAAAATGGCCGCGCCTTCCGGCGTTACATAGCTGCGAATTCCCTCGAACACCGATGAACCGTAATGCAGCGCATGCGACATGACATGGGCGGTGGCGTCCTTCCACGGCTTGATTGCGCCGTTCTGCCAGATCCATTCGGGGTACTGTTGAGCCATGGGGAATTCTCCGTTGGGGACCGCCCATGATACCCCCACGCGGCCTTAATCGCCCTTATTCCCCGGGTCGCAGCCAGAGGCAGCCCGCATGGTGGACCACGTCGAAGCGGGTCTGCCCGGTGCCCCCGCTGCCATCTTCGGACTCGGTCTGTACCAGCAGGGCTGCACCATGCGCCGGCGCATTGCCGGCGGACCCGGCCGGCGATGGCCCGGGCGCATCGTCAGGTTCGGCATCGTCGTCCGCCGCTCCCGTCACCGACACGCCGATCAGCGGATGGGCCATCAGCTGGTTGTACACACGGATGTCCGCCACCACCGCTTGCTGGCCATCGCCGTTCCATAGCATCAGTCCAGCCAGCCGATTGGGGCTGCGGTCGGCGAAGGCATCGATCACGGCCTGTTTCAGGTGCGCGAGATCCGCGGCGCACAACACTGCCGGTGGCGTTGCGGTGGTGACCGCAGGCGGTGCGGCAACGGTGGCTGGCGGCGGCAGCAGCGGTGCGGCATTTACGTCGGTGCAGACGCGGTCGGTGAATACCGGAATGCCGTTGGCGCCCAGACAGCGATGAATGCCGCCCTGCGCGCTGGCAGCGGCAACGGGTAGCAACAACAACAGCAGCAGTAACGAAAATTGCAGGCGCATCGAACCAGCATAGTCCGATGCGCTGCTGCGTTCAGTGCAGCTGGTCAACCACCGCGCGCGTCGCTTTTGCACGGTTCAGCGTATAGAAGTGCAGGCCCGGTGCGCCGCCATCGAGCAGTCGGCGGCATAGCTGCGCGACCACTTCCGCGCCCATCGCGCGGATCGAATCGGCATCGTCGTAATAGGCCTGCATGCGCTTGGCGATCCAGCGCGGAATCTCCGCGCCGCAGGCATCGGAGAAGCGCTTGAGCTGCGCGTAGTTGGAGATCGGCATGATCCCCGGCACCACCGGCACCGACACGCCCAGCCGGCGCACGTCGTCGACGAAGCGGAAATACGCATCGGCGTTGAAGAAGTATTGGGTGATCGCGCCATCCGCACCGGCATCGATCTTGGATTTGAAATGGCGCAGGTCGGCCTGCACGTCTTCCGCTTGCGGATGCATCTCCGGATAGGCTGCCACTTCGACATGAAAATGGCTGCCGCTGTGTTCGCGGATAAAACGCACCAGCTCGGCGGCATAGCGGAAGTCGCCCGGCGAAGCCATGCCCGACGGCAGGTCGCCGCGCAGCGCCACGATGCGGCGATAACCCGCTGCGCGATAGGTATCGAGCAGGTCGGCAATCTCCTGGCGGGTGCCGCCCATGCAGGACAGATGCGGCGCCACGTCCAGCCCATGCTGTTGGTGCAGGCGCGCCACGGTCTCGCTGGTATAGCTCAGGGTGGAGCCGCCGGCACCGAAGGTAACCGACACATATTCAGGCTTGAGCGCCTTCAGTTCCTTGGCCGCCCGGTCGAGCTGGGTGCGCTGTTCGTCGGTCTTGGGCGGGAAGAATTCGAAGCTGATGGCCGGCATTGCTCAGGTCCTTGGCGGCGGGTCGGGCAAGTATATATCTCTTATTCTCGATGAAGCGATATATATCGTTGTCGGAATTCCCCCTCAGCTACGCAAGCCGTTTACCCCATGCCACTCGAGCCCATCGATGGGCTGACACGTCCGGCAGGGGTCTGTCATCATCCCCCGATTGTTTTGCCCGGCCCCTTGCCGGCGTTCTGTTTCAGGGAGTACGCATGTCTTCATCCAACGCCATTCGCCGTGACGTAGGGCCGTTTGCCCTGATGCTGACCGGATTGGGCTCGATCATTGGTTCGGGCTGGCTGTTCGGCGCCTGGAAGGCCGCCGGCCTGGCCGGCCCCGGCGCGGTGTGGGCCTGGGTGCTGGGCGCTGCGATCATCATGACCATCGCCCTGACCTACGCCGAGCTGGGTGCGATGTTTCCCGAATCCGGCGGCATGGTGCGCTATGGCCACTATTCGCACGGCTCGCTGGTCGGCTTTATCGCCGCGTGGGCCAACTGGATCGCGATCGTCTCGGTAATTCCGGTGGAGGCCGAGGCTTCGGTGCAGTACATGGCGTCCTGGCCGTGGGAATGGGCGCACGATCTGTATCACGTCACCGACGGCCAGGGCGAACTGAGCCATGCCGGGCTGGGGATCGCCGCGGTGCTGGTGATCATCTACTTCCTGCTCAACTTCTGGAGCGTGAAACTGTTCGCGCGCTCCAACACCATGATCACCGTGTTCAAGCTGGTGGTACCGGCCGCGACCGGCCTGGCCCTGATCGCCAGCGGTTTCCATCGGGAGAACTTCTCGGTCGGCATCCATGGCGGGGCGCACGCGGTGGACTTCGCTGCGGTGCTTACCGCGGTGGCCACCGCCGGCATCGTTTTCAGCTTCAATGGTTTCCAGAGCCCGGTGAATCTAGCGGGCGAAGCACATAATCCCGGCCGCAGCATTCCGCTCGCCGTGGTGGGTTCGATCCTGCTCGCCACCGTGATCTACGTAATCCTGCAGGTGGCCTATCTGGGCGCAGTGCCGCAGGACATGCTGGCCAAGACCGGCTGGCACGGCATCGATTTCCGTTCGCCGTTCGCCGAACTGGCCATCATCGTCAATCTGCACTGGCTGGCGATGCTGCTGTATGTCGATGCCTTCATCAGCCCGAGCGGCACCGGCATGACCTACACCGCCACCACCGCACGCATGATCTACGGCATGGAGCGCAACGGCACCATGCCGAAGGTCTTCGGCCATATCCATCCGACCTGGGGCGTGCCGCGTCCGGCGATGTGGCTGAACCTGGTGGTGTCGTTCCTGTTCCTGTTCTTCTTCCGCGGCTGGGGCACGCTGGCAGCGGTGATCTCCGTAGCCACCATCATTTCCTACCTCACCGGCCCGGTCAGCGTGATGACACTGCGCCGCACCGCCACGGAACTGCATCGGCCGCTGCGCATCGCCGGCCTGCCGGTGCTGGCAGGCGTCGCCTTCATCATGGCGACCGAGCTGCTGTATTGGGCGAAGTGGCCACTTACCGGCGAAATCATTTTGCTGATGGTGGTGGCCTTGCCGATTTACCTGTTTTACCAGGCGAAATCGGGTTGGCACGATTTCGGACGACAACTGAAAGGCGCTTGGTGGCTGATCGTCTATCTGCCGACGATCGCCCTGGTCTCATGGGCCGGCAGCACTACTTTCGGCGGCAAGGGCTTTCTGCCCTATGGTCTCGATCTGCTGGTCGTCGCCGTGATCGGCCTGGTGTTCTACCTGTGGGGCGTGAAGAGCGGCTGGCGTACGCCCTCCGTAGAGGCTGCGCGCGCCGAAGCCGGCCATCACGCGGAATAAGCACCGCTGCCGCGGGATGAAGAAGCGGCCGAACGCTTAAGCAGATACCGCTGAAAAGGCGCTCGCTAGCCGAGCGCCAATGCATCGCCAAGCAAGGCCTGGGCGGTTACTTCCGGCCCGGCGCCAGGCCCCTGAATCACCAGCGGCTGGGTGTGATAGCGCGTGGTGGTCAACGCGAATTGATTGTCGGTGCCGTACAGCCTTGCCGCCGGATGCGTCAGCGGCACTTCGGTAATGCCTACACGTGCGCGCCCCCGTTGATTGAGTCGGGCAAGAAAACGCAGCACCTGGCCGCGCGCAGTCGCCGCCTCGTGCAACGCTGCCAGCGGCTCATCGAGTTCTTCCAGGCGGTCCAGGAACGCGTCGGTGGAAATATCGCGCAGGGCTTCGGGCACCAGGCCTTCCACCACTACTTCGTCGCTGCCCAGTGCAAAACCGGCATTGCGCGCCAGGATCAGCAGCTTGCGCGCCACATCTTCGCCGGAAAGATCGGCACGCGGATCCGGCTCGGTGTAGCCGAGCTTGCGCGCATCGCGCAGCAAGGCCGAGAACGGACGGCTGCCGTCGTATTGATTGAACAGATACGACAGCGAGCCGGAAAACACGCCTTCCAGTGTCAGCAGGCTGTCGCCGCAGTCGCACAGCCTGCGCAGCGTCGACAGCACCGGAAGGCCGGCGCCGACCGTTGCCGAATCGCCATAGCGGCCACCCGCGGCACGCGCAGCCTGCAAGGCGCGCCAACCGGCCAGCTGGCCGCCGGCCAGCGACTTGTTGGCGGTAACCACGTGATAACCCTGGGCCAGCCATTCCGCATGACGCGACGCCAGCTCGGACGAAGCGGTGGCATCGACGATGACTTTCAGTTCCGCATGATGCGCATCCAGGGCCGATAGCAAAGCTGCATCATCGCGTGCAGCACCTTCCCGCTTGAGCCGCTCACGCAGATCACGTACTGCGAGCTGGGCGGCGTCCGTCTGCTGCTTGCGCGAATTCGCCGCGCCGACCAGATGCAGCCGCTTGGCCACCGGTGTGCAAAGCAGCTTGAGGAAAGCGCCGCCGACCACGCCGGTTCCCAGCAGGACCACCGCGATGTCGGCTTTTGCGGTTTGCGGCGTGCTGCGCGCGGCGATGTCTTTCAATACCGCACTCATGCCGTTACCCGGCGTTTCGATGCATTGGCGTCAACTGCCTGCGCACGCTGCAATGCCGCGTCGAGATCGCGCAGCAGATCGTCGCCATCCTCGATGCCGATCGACAGACGCAGCAGCGTGTCGGCAATACCTGCAGCGCGACGCGCTTCCGGTGCCATGGCAGCATGCGTCATCGAGGCCGGATGCGCGATCAGGCTTTCTACGCCGCCGAGCGATTCGGCCAGCGAGAAGTAATGCAGCCCGTCGACGAAGGCCCGGATCTGTGGCTCGTCGCCTTGCAGCTCAAAGCTCAACATGGCGCCGAAACCCTGCTGCTGGCGTGCAGCCAGTGCATGTCCCGCATGATGATCAAGGCCGGGGTAATAAACCTTGCGCACGACAGCGTGGCGATCGAGATGTTCGGCGATGCGCTCCGCATTCTCCTGGTGCTGGCGCAGGCGCACGCTCAACGTACGCAGGCCGCGCAAGGTGAGAAAGCTATCGAACGGTGCACCGGTAAGGCCGTTGCAATTGCCCCACCACTTCAACTGATCGGCGACGGCGGCATCCCGTGCAATCACGGCGCCGCCCACCACGTCGCTATGGCCGTTGATGTATTTGGTGGTCGAATGCACCACCACGTCCGCGCCGAGCACGAGCGGCTGCTGCAAGGCCGGCGAGAGAAAGGTGTTGTCGACCACCACCAGGGCGCCCACTGCATGCGCAGCCTGGGCAACGTGGCGAATGTCGGTAATACGCAGCAGCGGGTTGGACGGCGTCTCCACCCATACCAGGGCGGGCTTGTCCGTCAGGCCGTCAGCCAGTGCCTGGTTGTCGGTGAGATCGGCAAAGCGCACCTTGAAACGACCCTTCTTTGCCCAGGCGTCGAGCAGGCGCCAAGTACCGCCGTAGCAGTCGTGCGCAGCAAGCACCGTAGCGCCCGCGGGTACCAGCTCCAGGGCCAATGCCACGGCGGCCATGCCGCTGGCGGTAACCACCGCACCGGCGCCCTGCTCCAGTTCGGCCAGTGCATTGCCGAGCAGATCGCGGGTGGGATTGCCGCTGCGCGAGTAATCGTAGGCGCGCTTGTTGCCAAAGCCGGCAAAGCTGTAGTTGGTGGACAGATGCAGCGCCGGCACAACGGCCCCATGCTGCGTATCCGATTCAATGCCTGCGCGCACGGCGCGAGTGCTGGCAGCGGTTCCGTTTACGACATCAGCGCTCATGATTCAGGCTCCACAACGACAGGGAATGGCTTGGCGCAGCAGCGGCGCCAGTTGCTGGGTTTCTTTGAGGAAGGCATCGTGGCCGTAGGGCGAATCGACCACTTCGAGCGTGGCCGAGCCACGCAGGCGACGCTGCAGTTCGCATAGATCCGCAAGCGGTACCAGGCGATCGGAAGGAAAGCCGATCAGCGTCGCCGGAATACGCACATCTTCCGGGGCGACCTCGTGCAGATCGATCGACTCGGACAAGGCGAGGAAACGTTCGAGATCGAAACGCTTCACGAAACTGCGGCCCGCGTGCTCGAGATAATCTTCGACCGGGAAGTGGAAACGGCCTTCGCGATAATCCGGCGTGCTTTCAAAGCGACGTGCAAATTCTTCGCTGCCGCGGTACGTGGTCATGGCCAGCTGACGGGCCAGCGACAAGGCCTGTTCCACTTGGCCGGTGGATTGGCCCAGGCGCAGAATTTGCCGCTGGATCGAACGCGTCGCCGTCGACAGCGGATGCGCGCGATGCGCGCCTGCCAACAACACCAACTTCTCCGCCTTGTTCGGATGACGGGCCGCAAAGGCGAGCGCAACCATTGCGCCATACGAGGAGCCGACAAATGCAGAAACCTGCACGATGCCCAAGGCGTCCACCAGGGCGGCCAGGGCGTCTGCCTGATCCTCGCTGGAGATGGCACGCGGCTGCTCGTCGAAATCGGCCGGGGTGAGCCAGTCGATGCTCAGCACCCGGCAATGCGCCAGATCGATCGCCTGGCCATCGCCCACCAGCCCCGACCACCAGCCTGGCTTGCCCTGTTCGCTATCGGCGACATGGCGATCGGCGGAAATGCCGCCCTGCACAATGACCGTCGGTGCGTCGGGCGCGCCCGTCCACTGGTAGCGCACATCCACGCTGCTGACCGATGCGCCGTACTTCGGCTGCAGGTTCAGCCGCCGGCTGCTGTGCTGCGCAGTGAGCACGGTGCGTGCGTGCAAGGGCACGATCACGGCCGTATGACGGTCATCTAGGGAGGAATTGGCGAGTTGCGGCATCTTGGTTCTCCATTTGCATCGCCCTGCGGAGAACCATTAGAGAGCTGCCGCCAGATCAACCATGCTGGCGCATGCGGTTGACGACATCCCATCTTCCGGTCGACGCCCTAGGCGCCCCGCAGGAGTTAGCACCGTTGCAGGTTTGATCCTGCAGGTTGCCCCGGCTTCAAAGGGCCTGTCCCTCAGCCGGTCTCGATGAGTGGGGTTGACTATACCGATGCGTTTTTTGCGCGTCAATGGACGTTTAGACGTCTATACGTAAAAACGCCCTGAAATTCCCCTGGCTTTACTGCATATGGGAAATGGCCATATACCTACCGGTTGATGGATGTCCATACATGACGGACGGCCAAAAGATCGCTAATCTCAGGCCCTTTCCGCCCCTCAGGCAGCCTCCCATGACGATCAGGGCCGATCTTTCCTCCGCCGTCGGACGCACGCCCCTGCTGCGCCTGCGCCACGCCTCGGCCCTGACCGGCTGCGACGTGCTCGGCAAGGCCGAATTCCTGAATCCAGGCGGCTCCATCAAGGACCGGACGGCTCTGGGCCTGATCCTCGATGCCGAGCACACGGGAGCGCTCAGGCCTGGCGGGGTCATCGTGGAGGGCACGGCCGGCAATACCGGAATCGGCCTGGCGCTTATCGGAGGCAGCCGGGGCTACCGATCGGTGATCTTCATGCCGGATACGCAAAGCCGGGAGAAGATCGATGCGCTGCGCGTCGCAGGGGCACAGGTGCGGCTGGTGCCGGCGGTTCCGTTCAAGGATCCGCGGCACTACGTGCATATCGCCCGCGCCTATGCGGAGAGCTTGAACGAGACGTCGCCCGGGAGTGCCTGGTTCGGTAACCAGTTCGACAACGTGGCCAATCGCGACTGGCACGAGGCCACCACCGGGGTGGAGATCTGGGAGCAAACGGAAGGCCGCGTCGACGGCTTCGTCTGCTCCTCAGGTACCGGAGGCACCCTTGCCGGCGTGGGGCGTGCGCTCAAGGCACGTAAGCCAGGGGTGAAAATTGCTCTGTCCGATCCAACCGGCTCCGCCCTGGCCAGCTATATCAACCGCGGCGAATTGCTGGCCGAGGGGAATTCCATTAGCGAGGGAATCGGCTCCAGTCGTATCACGGCCAACTTTGAAGACGCCCCGATCGATTTGGCCTGGTCGATAGACGATCAGGAATCCGTGCCGTTGTTGCACCGGTTGTTGCGCGAGGAAGGCTGGTGCGTCGGCGGGTCAAGCGGCGTGAACCTGGCCGGGGCGATCCGGCTCGCGCAGACGCTGGGTCCAGGCCACACCATCGTTACCGTGCTCAGTGATGCCGGTACGCGTTATCAAGCCAAGCTGTTCAATCCAGCTTTCCTGCGCGGGAAAGGCATTCCGGTTCCGGACTGGCTGGAGCAGGCTTTTACAGGCTGAAACAGCCGTTAGATCGCAGGCAGATTTAAGGGCCAAATTGTTGGTTCTGGCTTGCCGTAGGCGCGGCGCATAAATCAAAAAAGACCGCCGAAAACGGCGAGGGATTTCAGGATAGAGCGACCAACGACGACCTGTTGAGGTTGCGCCGAGGCGCATAAAGCAAAAACCCTCACCGAAAACGGTGAGGGTTTTTTAGGATAAAGCCCCTGGCGGTGACCTACTCTTGCATGGAAGTCCACACTACCATCGGCGCAGCTGCGTTTCACTTCCGAGTTCGG
>NZ_JACZZA010000007.1 GCF_014863405.1 Dyella acidiphila | reverse complement strand
CCTGCGAGGAAAGCACCTCGGCCTCGCGCAGCTTGTGGATGATCTCTTCGGAACTAAAGCGTTTCTTGGGCATCGTCCAGTCTCCTCGTCATAAGTCTATGAACTTTGGATCTGGACCAGAAATTTCAGGTCAGCTCAGCGGTATCGGAGCTGTTGCATGAAAGGACGTGCTTTACCTTTCGATGACTTTGCGTTGTTCGGCAGTCGCTTCTATATGAAGTGGCTTGGTGGATGCCGGAACGAACGCGGCGCATACATCGGTATTCGGCCATGGCCTTGAAACGGAGGAGGGCGCGGGATGGCTTATCGTGCAGCAAGTGCGGCAAAGCGTTGCCTGTGCATATCCGGCCTGTCGGCGGGAAGTTGGCGCATCGGTCGCGTATTGTGGATTTTCGCTTTGGGCGCCGTCGCCGGATGGATGGCTGGAGCTGGTGCGTGGGCACAAGACTCTGTGACGCGTGCAGGAAGCTCCGCTTATCAGGCGATTGAGGCGAGGCAGGGGCGTTTGTCGGGTGATGGGGTGGAGCTGGAGGCGGATTCGGCTGGTCGTGATGCTCGGCGGCCGGTGTTGCGTTTTATGGATCCGAAGGAGCAGGCGGTGGAGGAGCGGCGTGTGTTTCTCTCTGGTGTGTTGCCTGCTGATGGAGAGGATGTGTGTGCGACGGTGCCGCCGCCTGAGCGGCAGAAACGTGGTGTGGATGAGCGGCTGTGTCCGGTGTGGCAACGGCAGGCGTTGCCGAAGCGGTAGGTGTTTGGGTGGCTTGCTTGTGTGGGCAGCAGGGCATCTTTTTGGGAAGTGAAAATCCAGTTTGCGCTGAACCCGCCGGTTAAAAGCGAACTTCCCATGGAAGCTTTTCAGGTTCTTGCAACTCAGCAGAGTTGGCCGCGATAGAAAGCGAACATTTTTCCTGGACGCCATTCCGGCGAAGGCCGGAATCCACGCTTCGCACTCGCCATGGATTCCGGCCTTCGCCGGAATGACCGGTTGGTGGCTTTGACGATCGGCGGTGACTTGCTGGCTTCGATGTGGTTGTCGAAAAAGCACGGTGCTCGAAGGTCTTCTTGTTTCGCGTCGTTTCACGCAGATGTTCACGAGAGAAGTGTGATGGCGTACGAGTGACGGCAACGATGCGCGCGTATTTTTCCTAATTTTCAGCGCCGTCTGAAGCATGCGCTGACAGAATACTTTTGGAAAAATCCTGGAGTACCGCCAGCTGGCGTTCTTGCAAACTGCGTACTTCTTAAAAGACGTATTCAGGATTGAAGGGCGTGTCTTCGAGCAGGATTGATCTTCGCGCAAGGTCTTTGCGCATGGGTGTGCAACGTCTTGCCGCTCCCCGCTATGCAGGCCTGGCGCTGGCAGTGGCCTATGGCTTGGCGCAGGCGGGTACGGCGCATGCGCAAACGGCGCAGCCGGGACAGGAAGGACAGGAGGCGCAGCGGCGCCTGAGCCGCGAGCTGGAGCGTGTGCAGGATGCGGTGGCCGACAAGCAGCATATGCTCAAGCGCAGCCGCAAGCAGAAAGAAGGCGCCTTCCAGCCGCCAGCGGAAACATCGTGCTTTGCCGTAAACGATGTGCGCTGGACCGGCAGCGAGCCGTTTCTTTGGTTGCCGGGCACGGTATCGCTGCGCGGCATGTGCCTGGGACATGAGGGCTTGCAGGCGCTGCAGCGCTATTTGACCGGACAACTGATCCAGCGCGGCTATGTCACCAGCATGGCGATCATTCCGCAGCAGAGCCTGGCCGATGGCATGCTGACGATCCAGGTGATTCCGGGTCGCATCGGCAAATTTATCGACAAGGCGACTGGCGAGGCCCTGCGTGCGCGCAATGCGCTGCCGGTACGCGAAGGCGATGTGTTGAATGTGCGCGATCTGGACCAGGCGCTGGAGAATATCCGCCGCGTGCCGGGGCAGGCTACCGCCAAGTTCACGCTGACGCCCGGCGACGAACCCGGCACCAGCGACATCACCCTGGATCGTCAGCGCGGCAAGAGTCCCTGGCATGTGTTGTTCACGGCGGACAACAGCGGGCTGGATGCCACTGGCCAGAATCAGCTGGGCGTTATTGCGGTGCTGGATTCGCCCTTGCAACGCGACGATCTGCTGTTGCTCACCTACAGCAACAATATGAATATCGGCAACGCACGCCAGGCCTCGCGCGCTGTGGGTACCAGCTGGTCGCTGCCGGTGGGCTATTGGAATTTTTCGCTCAACGCCAACAGCTCCTATTTCAAGCAGACCTTCGATCTGGTGGGCGGCGGCCATATCGCCTATACCGGCTATACGACGATGGCGCAGGTGGGGGCGGACCGGGTGCTGCATCGTACGCAGCGCAGCCGCAGCACGGTGAAGCTGCAGCTCAATCGCCGCAAGGATTCCAATTTTCTCGGCAACGAGCGCCTGGGCGTGCAGCAGCGCGATATCACAGGCTTCGGCGCCAGCTACGACTACCTGCACTACGTGGGGCAGTCCACGCTGCACGGCACGGTGGGCGTGCGCGGCAGCATGCCCGGGCTTTCCAGTGTGCCGGGGTATGTGGCAGGCAGCAGCCACTGGAACGGCAGCTACCGTGTCGGCACGGCCAACGTCGATGTCAACGTGCCCTTTGCCATCGGCAAGCAAGGTTTCAGCTACGAAGGCAATCTCTACGGCCAGCATGCTTTTACGCCGCTGCCGTGGACCGAATACCTTTCGGTAAACAGCCGCTACGCCGTGCGCGGCTTCGATGGCCGCTATGTCTTTACCGCCGAGAACGGCTGGGTATCGCATAACAACATTGTGTGGAACAGCGGCGGCAAGCTGGGCAATCCGTATGTGGGCGTGGATGCGGCCAAGCTCAGCGGGCCGTCTCTGCGCCCGGGCGGCAGCCAGCATTTCAGCAGCGTAAGCCTGGGTCTGCGCGGCAGCGTGGCGCGGCTGAGCTACGACCTTTCGGTCGGGCAGGCGCTGAACAAGCCAAAGGCGGTTCCCAACGGCGGCTTCAATGTGTCGCTGCAGATGGTGGCGCGCTTCTAAGTCCTCTTTTTTGCCGGCCGCCCTGGCCGGTCCCGTATGCCGGCTGGCCATGGAGGGCTGCCGGTCCCAGGGGGATATCCATAGTGAGGCAATACTTATATGTCGAACTCAAGCAACAAGCCCATGTACCGGCGCGAGCTGTATGCAGCGTTGGCCCTGGCCCTGCCGGCCAGTGCTTTCGCGGCGATCGTGCCGGGAGCTGGCGGTCCTGCGGTAACGCAGGGCGGCGGCAGCGCGCCGGTGGTCAATATCGTTGCGCCCAATAGTGCGGGCGTGTCCCACAACCGTTTCGACACGTTCAATGTCGATACGCAAGGTGTGGTGCTCAACAACAGCGTCAACGGTGCGAACTCGCAGCTGGCCGGGCAGATTGCCGGCAATGCGAACCTCGCCGGCGGTGCGGCCAAGGTGATCATCACCGAGGTCACCGGCAAGACCGGCACCGTGCTGAATGGTGCTACGGAAATCGCCGGGCAGCGGGCCGCGTTGATCATGGCCAACCCCAACGGCATCAGTGCCAATGGCGCCAGCTTTATCAACGCTTCGCGCGTAACCCTGACCACCGGTGCCCCGCAACTGGGTGCGGATGGCAGCGTGGCGGCGATCAAGGTGGCCGGTGGCAATATCAGCGTCATCGGCAAGGGCCTGGACGCTACCGGTGCCGACAAGGCCGATCTGCTGGCGCGCAGCGTCACCTTGAATGCGCAGTTGAACGCCAAGCAGCTGCGCGTGGTGACCGGCCCCAACAGCGTGCAGTACGCCGACGGCAAGGTGACGGCGGCTACGGCCACCGACGCCGCGCCGAAGGTGGCGCTGGACGTGTCCCAGCTCGGCGGCATGTACGCCAATGCGATTGAGCTGGTCGGTACCGAAAAGGGCGTGGGCGTGAATGTGTCCGGTACGGTGCAGGCACAGTCTGGCTCGCTGAATGTGACCAATGCCGGCGCCGTGAGCGTCACCAGCACCGGTACGCTGAAGGCCCAGCAGGACATGAACCTGACGGCCAGCAGCGTGATCAGCGACGGTGCGCTGAGCACGGCCCAGGGCGACATCACCGCCACGGCCGCGGCCGGCGCCGAATCGGCCAAGTTCGTCAGCAACGGCACCGTGAGTGCGGGCGGCAAGCTGTATGCAAACGGCTTTGACTCCAAGGTGGTGGGCGAGCTCAACACCAGCGACGGCGGCCTGCTGCACGACGACAACGGCAACACCATCGGTTCAAACAGCCAGATCGACGATGGCAACAACGATGTGGGTGGCGATTGGGACGGTGACTGGGCATCGTGGTTCCCGCAGCCGCCTGCCAATGAGGCCAAGCCGGGTACCGGCAATGTGATCAACACGGGTGGCAACCAAGCCACCGGCAGCACCATCAATACCGGCGGCAACCACGTCACGGACGGTACGGTGAACACCGGTGGCAACGTCGCCAGCAACGGCGGCAACGTCAACACCGGCGGCAATACCGTCAACGGCGGCAGCCTGAATACCGGTGGTCAGACTTCGCATGGCGAAGACATCACCACCGGCGGCCAGCAGGTGACCGGCACCGACAGCCAGCCAGTGGCTGCCGGCGGCACGGTCAACGAAGGCAACAACCAGGTGAGCAACGGCGGCACGGTGCACGACGGCGACAACCAGGTTGCTGCGGGCGGCACGGTGAGCTCGGGCAACAACGTGGCCAATGGCGGCACGATCGATACTGGTGGCAACACGGTTGGTACCGGCAGCACGATCAACACCGGCGGCAACCATGTCACGGGTGGCACGGTCAACACGGGCGGCAATGTCGCGAGCAATGGCGGCAGCGTCAACACCGGCGGCAACACCGTCAACGGTGGCAGCCTGAACACGGGTGGCCAGACTTCGCATGGCGAAGACATCACCACCGGCGGCCAGCAGGTGACCGGTACGACCCCGCCGTCCAACTCGGGCAACGTGGTGATCGGCAAGCCTGGCGACAACGTGGTGATCGGCAATGGCAACGGCAACGTGGCCATCGGCGACAACGTGACCATCGCCGGCAAGCCGGTTCCGCCGACCGATGGTGCGTCGGGCCAGGGCAATAACCAGGTGAGCAACGGCGGCACGGTGCACGACGGCGACAACCAGGTTGCCGCGGGCGGCTCGGTGAGCTCGGACAACAACGTGGCCAATGGCGGCACGATCGATACTGGTGGCAACACGGTGGGTACCGGCAGCACGATCAACACCGGCGGCAACCATGTCACGGGTGGCACGGTCAACACGGGCGGCAACATTGCCAGCAATGGCGGCACGGTGAGCACGGGTGGCAACACCGTCAACGGCGGCAGCCTGACCACCGGCGGCCAGACCTCGCACGGCGAAGACATCACCACCGGTGGCCAGCAGATCACCGGCGCGGGCAGCCAGCACGTGGCTACCGGCGGCACGGTGAGCGAAGGCAACAACCAGGTGAGCAACGGCGGCACGGTGTCGTCGGACGGCAACCAGGTTGCGGCGGGCGGCACGGTCGACATCGGCGACAACGTCGCCGATGGCGGTTCCATCTATTCCGGCGGCAACACGGTCGGTAGCGGCAGCATCGTCGATTCGGGCAACAACATCGTTGGCGCGGGCGGTTCGATCAGCACCGGCACGAATGTGTCGAGCGACCACGATGGCATCGTGCATGCCGATGGAAGCGTGACGGGTCCGGGCTATGTGATCGACGCCGCCGGCAATATCACGGTGGATCCGACGCAGGTGCCGGGATGGCCGGGTATTTCGGCCACCGGCGGCCAGATCGCGCAGGGTACAAACGTCGCCAGCGGCGGCCAGGTAACCAGGCCGGTCGATGTCGGTACGGCAGATGCCGGGCAGGATCATCTGTCGTCGTTCCTGGATGGTTTGCTCGGCGCGATCGGTTCGGTCGGCGTGGTGCATCAGGGCGACGCGCAGTACGTTCCGGCGCATCGCCCGGGTTCGATCGTCATCAATGGCGTCACGGTCGTACCGGCAGGTTCCGGCGGCTATGTCTCCGCGGATGCGGGTCGTCCGGTAGCCACGCCGCCGCCACCGCCGCCGGCGTACGTGCCGCCGCCGTCCCTGCCGCCGGTGTTCGGCTTGCCGGCGTTTGGCGGACCCGCGTTCGGTCCGGTGTTCAACGTGCCGATGCATCAGTCGGGCGGCTTCCCGGCGTTCGGTTTCGCTCCGGCGATGCCGAGCTACTTCCAGCCGCAGCCGGTGTTCTCGTTCCCCGCGATGAACTTCCCGGCACCGACACTGCCGCCGCCGATGGCCCAGCAGTCTCGTCCGTCTGCGCCGGGTTATTTCCGTCCGCAGCGTTGGTCGATGTGGTAAGCCGCAGGCCGGTCTGGTTTTACCTGGATCGGCAGCTGTAGCAGAACGGCCGGAGCTCAGGCTCCGGCCGTTTTTTTGTTTGCAGAAATGGCGTGCGGATCGATGGGAAAAAATCTGCCGTGTGGGTTTGCGGCTGCGGCACCGGCGCCAAGTAAAAGCGATGGTTTCGATCGACTATCTCGTGCACCAACGGCGACTGTGTAATAGGACGAAAACCAACTTTTGAAGGCCTGGAAATTTCTGGTAGGGAGGCGGTGCGGTGTTTCCTAACATGTTCTTCATTACGTGGTTACTGTTTCTGCACTCAGCAATTCCCCGTTTTCCTCTCCATCGGCAATGGATGATTCATCCCTCAGTACGTCAGCTTTACCCCTGAACTGACGTTCCTTTATTGATGGATGACCGATGGAGGGGATCTTTTTTGCGCCGGTGCCAAGCTTCAACACCGGCGCACGCTGCGCGTCAATTTCCCCGATAGGTGGAATACCCATATGGACTCAGCAGCAGAGGGATGTGATATCCCTGGGCAGGGTCGTCGACGCGAAAAGTCACCGTTACCGATGGGAAAAAGCTTGACTGCGTGTGTGCCGTGAACCAGTCGCCGGTGGCGAAGGTGACTCGATAGATACCCTTGTGCAGCGCTTGCTTGGCGGGAAGCAGGTTGCCAACGCGCCCCTGTGCATTGGTCGTCTGTTGCGACAGCAGCGACCATGTTTCATGGTCCGACGCCTGTTCTTCCAGCGTAACCCCAACGGATGGCGCAGGCTCGCCATGCACCTGGTCGAGCACATGTACGCTGATCGAACGGGGTTCCGCCGCGAAGGCAGATGCGCCTGCCAGCGCAAGTGACAGGCCCAGTGCCGTTGTTTGAAGGTATTTCATTGGAAATCTCCATGCATGGTTTGATTGGCTGCGCGAGCAGTTGCTGTGAGCCATGCCATTTCATCGGTCGGGAACGACGGAGCCAGCCGGAAAAATCCAGGTTTTTGTCGGTGTTTGGCTTTGGGCTTAATTTCGGCGGAAAGATGAGAAATTTCCGGTTGGTGGAAGAATCATGCATTCCTACGCTAACGACCTCTCTTCGAGGTGGCCGTTATGCCCTGTGCGGATATTTTTCTTGTCTACGATCTTTTAGGCACTGCGATTGCACGGGGCCGGCTCGACGTGGCCCATTACGCAAAAGAGGGCGGATATGGCCGATCCGACATATTGTCGTGCCTGTGCATGCTGTGGCGGGAATGCCTGATCGAATCGCCGGTAGTGAATTTCGCCGTGGATCAGGACAGCGTTATCTCCCTCGATCACGGCGCCAGCGACTACGGACGCAGCATGCACCGCCTGCTGCGCGAGACGTTGCTGATGTCGCCGGAGTTTCGCTCCCTGCGTGAAAACGCGTCTGAACCGGCTGCTGCGCCTGCATTTCCATCGCGCGGGCTTGGGTGCAACGACGGAGGGAAGATCCGTGTCGTTCGCTGATATCTCGCTGATCTTCGACTTGCTGCATGCGGTATCGACGTGCTCGCCCATGATCGCCACCGAATACGATCCAGCCAGTGCGTATAGCTGCGAGCAGGTGCTGCGCGGGTTTGGCATTCTGCATCAGCATGCGCTGATCGATGCCGAGCTTGTCGTGGATGCCAGCGGCTATCGCACGATCGATTATCAAGTGGTCGGGCTGACCGACAGGGGACGGCGCATCTACCAGGTGCTGATGCAGACGCAGTTGCCGTTCGGCGGCGCGGCCGATCAAGCCGATCTGGAGTAAGCAGGTCAGCCGGGCAACGTTCTGCGAAGTGCTGACGCTCGGCCTTGGCTGCGTTCGAACGTGATTCAACGCCCTCGATTCGCTGAGGCGCCGGTTGCAGTTGCATGGATCGCCCAAGGCAAGCAAACCAACGCCAACAAATGCCAGGGACGAAAGTTCTTTACCTGATCGAGATAGCGAGTTGGGCAGCTCGCCATGCGTGGAAATCCAATTGGGGGGATATGTCGGCCTTGTCTGGGCGGAGGGGGATTTCTTGCGCAGCCCGATTGGAGCGAATACCCCCGCAAGTACCTCATGCATCCCTGGCCTGATCGCTCTTTGCCGATCTTCGACAAGATACGCCAGATACGAAAAAGCCCGCGTTTCCGCGGGCTTTTCGACGTTTCAAAATTGTGTTGCTACGGCTTGAAACGCGCTGTTGGTACCGGTGATAGGACTCGAACCTACACGACATCGCTGCCAGTGGATTTTGAGTCCACCGCGTCTACCATTCCGCCACACCGGCACGCAGGCGAACGCCTATTATGCCGGTTTCAGTGGACCGGGTCGAGACTCAGCTGGCGGTCCTGGCATTCGTAGCAATGGTCCTGGCCCTTGGGCTGGAACACGGCGCAATGGGTCATGTTGCCGGAGTAGATGTGCAGGCTGACCGCCACCGAGTCGTCGCTGGGATTGCGGATGGTGTGGTACTCGTGCGGCGGGATCAGGCTGCCGGCGGAGCCCGGGCCGGCCTGGATCGAGCCCACCGGCTGGAAGCGGCACAGGTCGCCCTCGTCGGCCAGACGCTCGTACTGCACCACTTCCAGGGCGCCGCTCCACACGCCTTCCACGCACCACATGCCGCAGTGATCGTGGATGGGGGTGCCCTGGCCCGGGCCCCAGGTCATGGCGACCACGCAGTAGCCCAGGTCCTCGCTGCGGTAGAGCTCGCGCCGGGCGTAGCGGTTTTCGGCCGTCTCGAACACGCACTCGGGCAGCTTGATTTCCTGGTTGCGGATCAGCTTGCACAGGCTGTTGCGCAGGCTGTCGGTGATGGCCGGGGTGGAACCCTTGGCGACGGCTTCGTCAATGGCGCTGATGAGCTTCTGACAGCCTGGGAATTCGGTGGTGAGCATGGCGGACGTCTCGGACAAGGCTGGGGTTGCAGATGACCCTACTGAAAGAACAAACCGGCTGAAGCCCTGGAGGCTTCTCTGCTAGCCTTCGGTGATCGATGCCTGATCGGGCCCAAGAGGGGGAGTCCATGGGTGTGATGGTGATTGTAGCGTACCGCCCCAAACCGGGGTGCGAGGCGGACCTGGAGACCCTGGTCCGCGAGCACGTGCCGTGCCTGCGTACGCTGGGGCTGGTGACCGAGCGCCCGGCCCAGGCCATGCGGGCCAAGGACGGCACCATTGTGGAGGTGTTCGAGTGGGCGGATGGCGCCATCGAGGCCGCCCATAACAGCTCGCGGGTGGCGGAGCTGTGGGAGCGTTTCGCCAGCGCCTGCGACTACGTGCCGCTGCGCGAGCTGCCGGAGGCCGAGGGGATGTTCGCGGAGTTCGAGCCGATCGCGCTGTAGGTTGGGTTGTGACCCAACGGGGGCGCGGCATGGCGAAAAACGTTGGGTTACGCTGCGCTAACCCAACCTACGTGGTGCGTGGGCTGGATGTGGACGATCGAGCGTCACCTATTTCGCCTTGGCGCTGAAACTGCGGCCCGCAGGAATCCGCACCAACACCCCACCGTCATCCCGGCGAAGGCCGGGACCCAGCGTCTTTGCACAGCGAAGCCGGAGGCGGAGGGGTGTTCGCGGAGGTCGAACCAACCGCATCGTAGGTTGGGTTGTAACCCAACAATGCCGCGCCATGGCGAAAAACGTTGGGTTACGCTGCGCTAACCCAACCTACGTGGTGCGCGGGCTGGATGTGGCGATTGAGCGCCACCCATTTCACCTTGGCGCTGAAACTGCGGCCCGCGGGAATCCGCACCGACACCCCACCGTCATCCCGGCGAAGGCCGGGACCCAGTGACTTCATTGCGTAAAAGACGCTGGGTCCCGGCCTTCGCCGGGATGACGGTGGGGATGGCGGTTACGGTGTAACGGCTACTGGATGCGGGCGAGGAAGCCGCCGATGGCGCGGCTGTAGTTGTCGATATCCACCAGGAACGCGTCGTGGCCCTGCGGCGAATCGAGCGCCACGAATTCCACTTCGGCGCCGGCTGCGCGCAGGCCTTCGGCAATCTGCTCCTGCTGCTCCAGCGGAAACAGGATGTCGGTGCTGACGCCGATCACCAGCGCCTGTTCGATCTGGATGCGCTTGAGACCTTCCAGCACGCTGCCGTTGCCGTATTCGGCGATGTCGAACCAGTCGCTGGCGCGTGACAGGTACAGATAACTGTTCGGATCGAAGGTGCGCACGAAACGCTGCGCATGACCTTGCAAATATGACTCGACCTGGAATTCCAAACCGAAGGGCTGTTCTTCGCGTTGTTCCGGATCCAGCCGGATGCGGGCGAAGCGGCCGTTCCATTCCATCGCCGAGCGGTAGGTGATCACGCCGAGCTTGCGCGCGATGCTCATGCCGATATCCGGATACTGCGCGTTGTCGTACTGGCCGTTGTTCCAGTGCGGATCGAGCCGGATCGCTTCGCGCTGCAGCGAGCGGATGGCGATGGCGAACGGCTGCGCCTGCGGCGCGGTGTCCACGCTGATATGCGTACGCACGCTGCCGGGGTGCAGCAGCATGTAGGCCAGCGTGCTCATGCCGCCCATGGAACAGCCGATCAGGCTGGCAAGCTGCGCGATGCCGAGCTCGGCAACCAGCGCGTGCGCGGCGTTGGCGACATCTTCCAGCGAAAGATCCGGGAAGCTCAGCCGGTAGGCCTCGCCGGTGGCCGGATCGATCGAGGCCGGGCAGGTGGAGCCCTTGTCGCTGCCCAGCGAATTCATGCAGATGACGAACCAGCGGCGCGTGTCGATGGCCTTGCCGGGACCGAGCATGCCCTCCCACCAGCCGGGCGAAGGATCGGCGTCGTTGGCGGCGGCGTGAGCGCTGGGCGAGAGTCCGGTCAGCAGCAGCACGGCGTTGTCGCGCGCGGCGTTCAGGCTGCCCCAGGTTTCGTAGGCGACGTGTGCGCCATGCAATGCGCCGCCGCGCTTCATGGCGAACGGCGAGGGCAGTTTGAAGTATTGGCGTGCGTCGCTCATGACCGGTCCTTCAATGGGCTGATATCGCTCCGCGGCGAGCGAACTCCGGCGAGCAGAGTGCCTGGAGTCGGGCGATCAGTCTAATCGTGCACTTTGTCGATCAGGAGCTTGACCGGCGCCTTGCTGTCCACCGCGACCACGCCTGCATCGCCCTCCAGGTCGCCGGCCTGCGCCATCGCTTCGCCGCTATGGCTGATACGTGCGCCGACGAAGACGCGCGGCACCGAGGAGAGTTTCATCGATGGTGTCATGCCCATTGCATCGGTAAGCGTGACCGTGGCGGGCAGTTGGCCGGCGTCGAGGCGGGCGACCGCCAGCGGCATCGGCGGACCGTGTTCCGCACGGGCGTAGACGAACAAGGTGTCGCCCGCGGCAAGCTTTGCCTTCAGCGCCGGTGCGAGCGTGACGTCGACGTGCAGGGCCGGCCCGGCTACTGCGGCGGGCGCGGCAGTGCTGCTGGAGGTAGAGGCAGGCGCACCGTTGGCGTGCGCATCGGCCAGCGCGATCTGCTGCGCCACTGCCTGGGCGACACTGGAGCCAGGCTGCAGCTGCGGTTGCAGGATGCGCCACGTAGCTGCCGCATCGGCGTAGCTGCCTTGCTGGTAATCGCTGATGCCCAGCAACCACAGGCCGCGCTGGTTGTCCGGCTCCAGCTTTACCGCCTGTTGGAGCAGGTCGCGTGCGCGCCCCTGGATCTGATGATCGGGGCGTGCAGCGGCATCGGCTTCGGCCCAGCCGGCCATGGCGGCGGTATTGTTCGGCATCAGCTGCAATACCTGGTCGTAGGCTTTGCGCGCTTCGCCAGGTTGCTGCATTTCCATCTGGGCTTGTGCGAGCAGCATCCAGCCCTGGGCGTCCTTGGGATTGGCCGCCAGGTGCGCACGCAGTTCATCCAGGGCCTTGTCGACATCCATGGTGGTTTGCGCCTGGGTCTGCACACCGCCCAGCGTGGCCGGAGTGCCGATCTTCAGGTACAGCAAGGCCGCACTGATGGGCAGGATCAAGGCGATCGCCAGCATCACGGCGAACACGCTGCGCGGGCTGCCGGAGCGGCGGCCATGTTTGAGCAGTGGGATCAGCAGCAGCGCCAGCGCCACCGCGATCATCACTGCGGCGGCTATGTAGAAAACGGATTTCACCAATCGTCCCCAGTGTCGGTCGGTGTGGCGGGCGTGCCGGCCCGGCTGCGTTTGCGGATGGTGTAGCCGACTGCCACGCCGCCGGCGAGCAGGATCAGCAGCGGCCCGAACCACAACAGCCACGTGCCTGCGTTTACCGGCGGGTCGTACAGCACGAACTCGGAGTAGCGATCGACCAGATATTGTTTGATCTCGGCATCGCTCTTGCCTTGCTGCATCAACTCGAACACCTTGTGGCGCAGGTCGCGCGCAAAGTCGGCGTTGGAGTCGGCAAGGTTTTCGTCCTGGCAGACCAGGCAGCGCAATTCGCTGGTGAGGTGCTGGAAGCGCAGTTCTTCGGCGTGATCGCGGAACGGCAGCGGATCGATGGCCTGCGCCGCCACCGCCGTGGCAATGGCGAGCAGCGCGAACACCAGGGCGATGCGCCATGCGCGGAGCATCAGGGCGCTTCCTTCTGCAGTGCGGCGATGGCCGGCTTGAGTTGTTGTGCAATTACATCCGGCGTCAGCGGGCCGATGCGCTTGTAGCGAATCACGCCCTTGCCGTCGATCAGAAAAGTTTCCGGCGCGCCGTACACACCGAAATCGATCGCGGTATGGCCCGATTCGTCGGCGATCACCAGGCTGTACGGATTGCCGTGCTTGGCCAGCCACGCCTTGGCGTCGTTCGGATCGTCCTTGTAGTCGTAGCCCACTACCGGAATGCCCAGGCCTTGCGTTTCGGCCATCAGCACCGGATGTTCTTCGCCGCAGGCAAAGCACCAGCTGGCAAAGACGTTGACCAGATACGGCTTGCCCAGCATCGCTTCCTTGGTCACCGTTTGCGCCGGGTCATCCAGCTTGGGTAGCGCATAGGCCGGTGCGGGCTTGTTGATCAGCGGCGAGGGGACGGCGGTGGGATCGTGCGCACTGTTCCACCAGATGCCGAAGCCGAGCAGGGTGGCCAGCAAGACAAAACCGAGCAGGGGCAGCAGGCGGCTCATGCGCGCGACTCCTGCACGCTTGCTGCAGCCGTTTGCGTTGCTTCCGCTGTGCGCTTGACGCGGAAGCGGCGATCCGCCGCGCTGACAAAGCCACCCAGCATCATCAACAGGCCACCGCCCCAGATCCAGCGGATAAACGGTTTGGTGTAGAGCCGCAGCGCCCAGGCGCCTTCGACGTGCTGGGGATCCATCGGTTCGCCCAGGGCTACGTACAGGTCGCGCGTGATGCCCGCATCGATGGCGGAGGTGGTCTGCACCTGCTCGTGCGCATAGGTGCGCTTCTGCGGATGCATCACGGCCACGGTTTCGCCCTTGCGCGAAACGGTGACCATGCCCTGTTCGGCTTCCCAGTTCGGGCCGCGGGTCTGGGTGACGCCGTCGAAGCGGAAGTCATAGCCGCCGACGCTGGCGACATGCCCGGGCGACATGCGCACGTCGCGCGTGACGCTCAGCGACTCGGACAACAGCACGCCGATCAGGAACACCGCCACGCCCAGATGCGCCAGCAGCATGCCGGCCATTTCCGCCGGATAGCGGCGGCCGGCCGGCATCTCGCGCCAGCGCCGCAACACATACAGCAACACGCCCACGCCAACCCATACCGCGCTGGCTACGCCGGCAATCGCTTTCAGCTGCCCTTGCACCAGGAAGGCGGCGATTACCGCGCACGCTGCCGCCGCGATGCCGGCGCGCACCAGCACCTGCCTGAGCAAGGGCGCGTCGCTCTTGCCCCAGCGCAAATACGGACCGAACGGCAGCAAGAGCACCACCGGCAACATCAACAGCGGAAACAGCAAACCGAAATAGGGCGGCCCGACCGAGATCTTGCCCAGGTTCAAGGCATCGCCCAGCAGCGGAAACAGCGTGCCCAGCAGCACCATCGCCGCGGCCACGGTGAACATCAGGTTGCCGATCAGGATCGCGCTTTCGCGCGAGACCAACGCAAACGCCTTGCCGCCGGCGACCTTGGGCGCACGCAGTGCGTACAGCAGCAGCGATCCGCCGACCACCACGGCCAGGAAGCAAAGAATGTAGAAGCCGCGGCGCGGATCCGAAGCAAAGGCATGCACCGAGGTGAGAATGCCCGAGCGCACCAGGAAGGTGCCGAGTAGCGACAGCGAGAACGCAAACAGCGATAGCAGGATGGTCCATGCACGCAGCGAACCGCGCTTCTCGGTAACCGCCTGCGCATGGATCAAGGCCACGCCCACCAGCCACGGCATGAAGCTGGCGTTTTCCACCGGATCCCAGAACCACCAGCCGCCCCAGCCCAGTTCCGCATACGCCCACCAGCTGCCGGCGACGATGCCGCAGGACAGAAAACCCCAGGCCGCATTGGTCCACGGCCGCGCCCAGCGCACCCAGGACTGTTCCATCGAGCCGCCCAGCAAGGCCGCGATGGAAAACGCGAAGGCGACCGAGAAACCGACATAGCCCATGTACAACACGGGCGGATGAAAGGTCATGCCGGGGTCTTGCAGGATCGGGTTCAGATCCGCGCCATCCGGCGGCATCGGCAGCAGGCGTCCGAACGGATTGGAGGTGAACAGGATGAAGCACAGAAAGCCGACCGAGATGATGCCGAGCACGGCCAGCACGCGTGCGACGAATACCTCGGGCAATTGCCGGCTGAACAGCGCCAGCGCAATCGTCCATACATTGAGGATCAGCACCCACAGCAGCATCGAGCCTTCGTGCGCGCCCCACACCGCCGCAATGCGGTAATACCAGGGCAGCTGCAGGTTGGAATTGTCGGCCACGTATTGCACCGAGAAATCGAAGTGCAGAAAAGCCGAGACCAGAATGGCGAAGGCCAGCGCCACGAACACCGCCTGCCCGCTGGCGGCCGGCCGCGCCACCGCCATCAGCGCGCGGTTGTTCCGCCAGGCGCCGAGCAGCGGCAGGGTGCTCTGTGCCAGCGCCAGCAACAGCGCGAGGATCAATGCCAGTTGGCCCAGTTCCGGTGTCATGGCTGCGCCTTGTCCTGGTTGGCGGCTTCGTCGATGTGCTTGCCTGCATGCGCCTTGGCCATCGCGTCTTTCAGCTCCTGCGGCATGTAGGTTTCATCGTGCTTGGCGAGTACTTCGGTGGCGACGAAGCGGCCGTCATCCATATGGCCGGTGGCGATCACCGATTGGTTCTCGCGGAACAGGTCCGGCAGGATGCCGTTGTATTCCACCGGCATCGCACCGCTGGCGTCGATCACGGTGAAGGTGACTTTCAGCGAATCGCTGCTGCGCTGGATCGAACCCTGCTTCACCATGCCGCCGAGGCGGAAATTCTGGTAACGCGTTGCTTCGCCCGCCTGCACCTGGCTCGGCGTGAACAGGTAGTTCATGTTTTGCTGCAGGGCGTAGACCACCAGCGCAGCCGAGATGATCACGGCGACGAGGACGGCGATGACGATGGTGAGTCGGCGTTGACGCGTGGGATTCATGAGAACTTGGCTTGACTCCCTCTCTCCTGCGGGGAGAGGGCTGGGGTGAGGGGGCAATCTTGCCTTGCAGGTATTTCTTTAGCGTGGAAATACCGCGGAATGGCTTGGCGACAAGCAGGGAATGTCATGGCAAGCGCGGCCCCTCACCCCAACCCTCTCCCCGCAGGGGAGAGGGCGTAACGGTGCGTTCCTTGCGGGCTTCCTGGCGCGCCAGCCGGCCACGCAATTCGCGCAGCAGACGGCGGCGGCGGAACTGCGGCGCCAGCCAGTCGATCAGCAAGACGGCAAAGAACACGCCGTAGGCCGGCCACACGTAAGCGGCGTAACCGCCCATGGCGAAGAACGCGTGCAGCGACGGGCTCATGCGCGGCCCTCGGTTTCGGCGATCTGGCGCACCCAGTCCTTGCCGCTTTCCAGCGCCAGCAGATCCGTGCGCGTACGACCGAACAGGCTGGCCACGTAGTAGAGCTTGGTGGCGGCCATCATGGTCAGCAGCGGCCAGATCATCGACGGCGCGATGCTCGAAGGTCCGAGCAGGCGGATGGTGGAGCCCTGGTGCAAGGTGTTCCACCAGTTCACCGAGAAATGCACGATCGGCACGTTGACGATCCCGATCAGCGCCAGGAACGCCGCCGTGCGCGCACCTTGCCGGCGATCCTCGAACGAGTGATACAGGCCGATCACGCCCAGGTACAGAAACAGCAGCACCAGCTCGGACGTGAGCCGCGCATCCCAGGTCCACCAGGTGCCCCACATGCGCTCGCCCCAGAGCGAACCGGTGACCAAGGTGATGAAGGTGAAGCAGGCGCCGATCGGCGCCGAGGCCATCGCCACCACTTCCGCCAGCTTGATTCGCCATACCAGCGCAATGAATGCGGCGACGCCCATCACGCCATAGATAAACAAGCTCATCCATGCGCATGGCACGTGGATGAAGATGATGCGGTAGTCATCGCCTTGCTGATAATCCGGCGGCGCCAGCACCAGGCCGCCGTACAGGGCGACGAGGCCGAGCAGCAGCGCAAGGGTGATCGCCCATGGCCGCAGCGCGCCGGCGAAGCGGTAGAACGCCGGCGGCGAGCTCAGCTTGTGCAACCACAAAGGGATCCAGTTGGCCATGGCTACGAATCCAGCGCGATACGGAGTGCAGCCGCGCATGCCAACGGGGCAAGCACTACGGCCATAACAAGTGCTGCACCCAACCACGCGATGGGGGCGATCCACGGCAGCCCCTCCTGGGCAGCTGCCAAGGCCCCGGCGGCAAAGATCACCACCGGCACGCATAGCGGCAGCAGCATCAGCGCGAGGAGCATACCAGAGCGTCGGGTGCCGGCCGTCAGCGCTACCAGCACACCGCCGAACAGGCTGAGCAGGGGCGTGGCGAGCAGCAAGGCCAGCAGCAGCACCGGAATCACCGGCGCCGGCAGGTGCAGCATGCCGGCCAGCAGCGGGGCGATCACGATCAGCGGCACGGCGGTGGCCAGCCAGTGGGCCAGGATCTTCATGCCCATCATCACGGCCAGCGGCTGCGGCGCCAGCATCAGCTGTTCCAGTGAACCGTCTTCGATATCGCTGCGGAACATGGCATCCAGCGCCAACAGCATGGCCAGCAATACCGTTACCAGCACCGCGCCGCCGGCAATGCGGCGCAGCAGGGCATCTTCCGGCCCCAGCGCGAACGGAAACAGCGAGGTGACGATCAAGGCGTACAGCACCGGCAGCAGCATGTCGCCGCGCTGGCGCCAGGCCAGGGTGAGATCGCGACGCAGCACGGCCATGCAGGCATGCCCGAGGCTGGGACGTCGCAGCTCATGCATGCAGCCGGATCCGTTGCGGTTCGCCGCCGTGGAATTGCACGGCGCCATGGCTGGTCACCAGTGCGGCGCCGCCCTGGGCGATATGCGCTTCCAGCAACCGGTTCACCAGCTCGATGCCGGTGCGATCCAGGTTGGCGTAGGGCTCGTCGAGCAACCACAGGCTGGCCGGAATCAGCAGCAGGCGGGCAAGCGCCACGCGCTTTTTCTGGCCTGCGGAAAGTTTGCGTACGGCTTCATCTTCGTATCCGGTCAACCCAACCAGGGTGAGTGCCTCATTGATGCGCGCAAGGTTGTGTTGGCCGTACAGACCGATGGCGAAGGCCAGGTTTTCGCGCGGACTCAGTTCGGTTTTCAGGCCCAGCTGGTGGCCGAGGAAGAGCACTTCGCCGCTGCAGCGATCCCAGCTCAGCGGCTGGCCGCGCCACAGCAGCTCGCCTTCTTCCGGCCGCAGCAGGCCGGTGAGGATGCGCATCAAGGTGGTCTTGCCGCTGCCGTTGTCGCCTTCGATCAGGGTGAGTTCGCCGGCCTCGAGGCGGAAATCCAGCGGACCGAATACCGGCTCGTCCTGGCGGTGGAAGCTCAGGGCGCGGGCTTCGAGCAATGGCGTGGCGGATGGGCTGGCGGTCATTCCCGGCATTGTCAGGAGGCTTCAGCCCGCTTGTCCATGCGGCGGCCTGTCACTGCTCAGGCGCAGGCGCGCATAGCCCTGGCCCAGGCCGTGTACGTAGGCGTGCTGCTGGAATTGCTGCGCCAGCTCGTCGATGTCGGCCAGGTTGGGGCCGACCACGAACAGGCTGGCTTCGCGCCAGCTATTGCCCACGCCCATCCCGGGCCGGATGCAGGTGGTGCGCGGCAGCTGACGCAGGGCCAGCAGCAGCGCTTGCTGCGCAGCATGATTGTGCGTGCGCGGCTGCGCTTGCGAGCCGGGATTCCAGGCGGTGATGAAGGCCCAGCTGTGTTCGCCGATCAGCGTATGCAGCGAGGTCGGCAGGGCGGCGTCGACGTGGATGGAAACCCAGCCCCCTTGCGGGAGGCGCACCCGGTAGTCGGTGCTGCGGTAGGTGTCGATCAGTGAATTATCCATGGCGTAATTGGGGTAGCGGAGGCAGCGTGGCTTGCAGCGTCTTGACGGCGGCGTCGAGCTGCACGTCGTTGGCGCCGAGCGTGCCACGCAGCAATTGTTCTAATAGCTGATCCTGCGCGCGGCCGCGTTCGTAGGCGTAGGCGTAGGGCAGATGGGTAAAGGTGACCATGCGGTAGCGCGCCATGAAATGCGTCGGCGCACGTTCGGCCAGGCGCGCCCCCAGTTCGCGCTTGGCGAGATAGCGCGGATCGGCCACCGAATCGCGCATCTCGATATAGTTTTCCAGCGCCATCGCGGCGATGGCATTGGCATTGGGCTGGCGAATGCGCTGGAACTCGGCGAAGGCATCGGCGGTATCGCGGCCGGCTTCGGCCAGCAGATCGGCCAGCACCACGGTGTCTTCGAAACCGCAGTTCATGCCCTGGCCGTGGAACGGCACGATGGCGTGCGCGGCGTCGCCGATCAGCAAGGCGCGGCCATCGATATGCCAGCGATCCAGATACAGCGTGGACAGGCTGCCTACTGGATGCCCGTCGTAATCCTCGGCGAAGCGCGGGATCTGCGGCAGCAGGTCCGGAAAATCCTCGCGGAAAAATGCTGCGGCCGCGGCTGCATCCGGCAGCGTGTCGAAACTGGGATGGGCGCCGTGCGCCGGCAGGAACAGGGTGACGGTAAAGCTGCCTTCGGTATTGGGCAGCGCGATGCACATATAGCCGCCGCGCGGCCAGATATGCAGCGCGTGCGGCTCGATGGCGAAGCGATCGGCGCCGGTGGCAGGCGGAATTTCGAGTTCTTTATAGCCATGGCCCAGCGGTTCGACGCGGATGCCCAGCGGCTGGTAGTCGTTCATCGCCGCGCGCAGGGCCGAGCCGGCGCCGTCGGCACCGACCAGTACGGCGGCTTCATGCCGGCGCTGGGTACCGTGTTCGTCGGCCAGCACGATCTGCCGTGCATCGAGGTCGGCAGCCAGCAGCGACTGGCCGAAATGCATGTTCACGCCGGCGGCTTCCGCCGCATCCAGCAACAACATGTTCAAGCTGCCGCGGGATACCGACCAGATCACTTCGCTGTCGTCGACGCCATAGCGCTGCAGGCCGGAGCTGCCCTCGCGCGGATGCACCATGCGGCCGCGCATCATCACGGCGCGTTGCAATACATCGTCAGCCAGCCCGGCGGTGCGCAGTGCCTGCAGGCCGCGCTCGGCCAGCGCCAGGTTGATCGAGCGGCCGCCGGTAAAACCTGCGCGGCGCGGATCGGGGCGCTTTTCGAACATTTCCACCCGGAATCCGCGCCTGGCCAGCAGCTGGGCGAGCAGGGCGCCGACCAGGCCGCCGCCGATCAGGGTGATTGCTTGCCGTGTCATGCCGCATCCCGTGGGAGGAAGCTGGACACTGTTCCGCAACTGGGCATTTACTGCAAGTACGACCGGCGGCAGGCGCCGCCCGGCGGCTTAGAAGCTCATGAAATAGCCGCCGTTGACCGGCAGGTTGGCCCCGGTGATGTAGCTGGCATCGTCCGCGGTGAGAAACACCACCGCGCGGGCGATGTCGGCCGGCGTGCCCAGGCGTCCGACCGGAATGTCGGCAATGATTTGCTGGCGGATTTCATGCGGCACCGCGGCCACCATCGGCGTGTCGCAGTAGCCGGGCGAAACGGTATTGACGGTAACGCCCTTGCGCGCCGTTTCGCGCGCCAGCGCCATGCTGAAGCCATGCACGCCGGCCTTGGCGGCGGAGTAATTGGTCTGGCCGAACTGGCCGGTCTGCCCGTTTACCGAGCTGAGATTGACGATGCGCCCGAAGCTGCGCGTGGTCATGCCTTCGACCACATGGCGGCACATATTGAATACGCCATCCAGATTCACCCGCATCAGCTCATGCCATTGCTGCGGATCCATCTTGCGCAGGCTGGTGTCGCGGGTGATGCCGGCGGCGTTCACCAGGATGGCGGCCGGCCCGATGTTGCGCTCGATATGCTCGACCAGGCCGCCGCAGGCCTTGAAGTCGCTGACGTCGCAGGGCTCGAACCGGATGGCGCCGTGATAGCTGGCGACTTGTTCGCGAAAGGCCTCGATGCGCTCGCCGCGGGTGGCCAGGTCGACCGCGATCACCTGGCGCCCGGTTTCGGCCAGGCGCATGCAGATTTCGGTGCCGATGCCGCCGATACCGCCGGTCACAATGGCGATCCGCGCGGCGGAAGTTGACGGAGTCATCACGGTTGGCGTCTCACGCATGCCGCGCGGCAGCACGTGCTGTGCTGCAGCGGGCGAGAGAGGGAATGGACCGCGCCGCGGACGTTCAGGGCTTCTTGGTGCCGGGGCGGCTGGGCTGGCCCGGATTCGGCGCCGTCTGCGAGGCGGTATCCAGGAAACCGCGCTGCATCGATTTCCAGGCGTCCAGGTTGCGCTCGGTCAGCTCGTTCAACAGCGACCATGGGGTCTGCCCCATCAGGCTGTTGAGCTGGCTGCGGAACTGCTGCTGCTGGTCGAGGAAGACCTGCAGGCTGCGCTCCAGGTACGGGCCCATGAATCCCTGCAGGGAGTCGCCGTAGAACCGGATGATCTGGCTCAGCAGCTGGGGCGACAGCATCGGCTGGCCCTTCTCCTCGTGCTCCGAGATGATCTGGAGCAGCACGGAGCGGGTCAGGTCCTCGCCCGATTTGGCGTCGCGGACCTCGAAGTGTTCGCCATCCAGAACCAGCTGACGGACCTCTTCCAGCGTGATGTAGCTGGAGATCTCCGTGTCATAGAGCCGGCGGTTCGGGTACTTCTTGATGATGCGATTTGTTTGTGCCATGCGGCACAAGCTAGCAGAAGGTATTGCGCCGCACCAGTCACGCGCCCGGTTTTATGCTGCACGCCGGAGTGCAGCAAAGCCGGGCCGGCCGGGGCGGCACGTATCAGTGACCGGCAGCCCCGCCGGCGCTGCCGAACGGCGGCCGCGAGAACCACAGCACCGGGATCAGCAGCACGAACAGCACCGCGCACAAGAAGAAGACATCGTTCACCGCCAGGGTCAGCCCCTCCCGACTCACGATTTGATCGATATAACCCAGGCGCTGGCTGGCGCTCATATGCAGATGCGACAGTTGCTGCAGGTATTGGCTGGTGGCCGGCGCGTCCGGGCTTACGTACTCGGTAAGGGTGGCGTGGTGGTAGATGCCGCGGTGCTGCCACAGCGTCACGGTGACCGCGGTCGAAACGCTGGACCCCAGGGTGCGGAAGAAATTGGACAGGCCGGAGGCGCTGGCGATTTCCGAGGCCGGCAGCCCCGACAGGTAGATCTGGTTGAGCGGAATAAAGAAGCAGGGAATGGCCAGGCCCATCACAAAGCGCGGCACCACCAGAGTGGCGAACGAGGCTCCGCTGTCGAAGGTGGAAAACCAGTAAGAGGTAATGGCGAAAATAATGAAGGCGAAGCTCACCAGCATGCGCAGGTCGAACTTCTGCATATTGCGCCCGATGATCGGCGACAGCAGGAACGCCAGCACGCCCACCGGCGCGCTGGCCAGGCCGGCCCAGGTGGCGGTGTAGCCCAGCGTGGTCTGCAGCCAGAGCGGGAACACCACGTTGATGCCGAAGAAGGCGAACATGCCCAGCGACAGGCTGATCACGCCGACGGTGAAGTTGCGTTGCTTGAACAGCGTCAGGTCGATCACCGGATGCTTGGCGTGGATTTCCCACACCACCAGGAAGGTGAGGCAGACCAGCGCGATGATGCCCAGCGCCAGGATCAGCGTGGAATTGAACCAGTCGTGGTCATTGCCGTTGTCGAGCATGAACTGCAGGCAGCCCACGCCCGCCACCAGCAGTACCAGGCCGACCACGTCGATCGGTGTCTTGTAGGTCTTGGTCTCGCGCTTGTGCAGCAGGGTCCAGGTGATGATCGCGGCCAGCACGCCTACCGGCAGGTTGATGTAGAAGATCCATGGCCAGGACAGGTTGTCGGTAATCCAGCCACCCAGGATCGGTCCGAAAATGGGCGCCACCACTACCGTCATGGCCCATAGCGCCAGCGCGATACCCTGGCGTTCCTTGGGATAACTTGAAAGCAGCAAGGTCAGCGACAAGGCCACCATCGGGCCGGAGCCGGCGCCCTGCATCAGGCGGGCAAATACCAGCATCGGCATGCTGGTGGCCATGCCGCACAGCATGGAAAACAACACGAACAACATCACCGAGACGACGAAGGTGCGCACTTCGCCGAAGCGCCGCGCCACGAAGCCGGTCAGCGGCTGCATGATCGCGCTGGCCAGCGAGTAAGAGCTGATCGTCCAGGTGCCTTCGCTGGCACTTACGCCCAGGGCGCCGGAAATATGCGGCACCGCCACGTTGACGATGGTCATGTCCAGCACTTCCATGAAGGTGCTGAACGCGACGGCGATGGTCAGCAGCACCAGCGGGGCGCCATGCAAAGGCTTGAGCGGTGCAGTGTTATCGGGAGTGGCAGCCATGATGGCCTCGCAATCTTGCCTTGCTGCCGTCATTCCCGCTCGCGCGGGAATGACGGGAAATGGAGGTTACCAAGTGAGTGCGGGATGCCCGGGCGTCATTTGCCCAGGTTGGCGCTGATGATCTTCTGCGCTTCCGCATCGGCCTGTGCGGCGACCTGGTCGTACACCGAGGTCTCGGCCGGCGGCTGCTGCGGCGACGACGCCAGCAGCGGGCCCTGGTCGTTGGTGATGTCCACCGTCACATCGGTCGACAGGCCCACGCGCAGCGGATGCTTGTCCAGTTCGTTGTTGTCCAGCGCAATGCGTACCGGCACGCGCTGCACCACCTTGATCCAGTTGCCGGTAGCGTTCTGCGCCGGCAACAGCGAGAACACGCTGCCGGTGCCGGCGCCCAGGCCGATCACCTTGCCGTGGTATTCCGCACTGCCGCCGTAGATATCGGTGCTGATCTTCACCGGCTGGCCGATGCGGATGTGGCGCAGCTGGTTTTCCTTGAAGTTCGCATCGATCCACAGATTGTGCATCGGCACGATGGTCATCAGCTGCTGGCCCGGCGTGATGCTGGCACCCAGTTGCACGCTGCGCTGAGCGACGTAGCCGCTGACCGGCGCGACGATGGTGTTGCGCTGTGCGGCGATCCATGCGGCGCGGAAGTTGGCGCGGGCCTGCTGCACGGTGGGATTGTCGGCGGTGTCCACCCCTTCAATGGCGGCACGCGATGCGCTGGCCTGCGCCTTGGCGGTATCCAGCGCGGCTTGCGCCTGGGCTACGGCGTCGCGCATGTGCTGCACGATTTCGGGCGATTCGGCTTGCGCGGCAACCAGCGGCAGGTGGCGTTTCAGATCGGCCTGTGCCTTGCGCAAATCCACTTCGCGCGCGGCTACGGTGGCGTCGGCGCTACTGACCGAATCGGTCTGCTGGCGCACCTGGCGCACCGCCTGGGCGAGTGCGCTGCTGGTCTGGCGCAGGCGCACATCGGCGTCGGTGCCATCCAGCTTCACCAGCACCTGGCCGGCTTCCACGCGCTGGGTGTCGTCGGTAAGGATCGCCACCACCGTGCCGGATACCTGCGACGACAAGGCGACCTGGTTGCCGCCGACATAGGCGTTATCGGTGTTCTCGCGACGCGAAAACACCAGCAACCACAGCAGGAACCAAATCACCGCGGCCAGCACGAACACCCCGGCCACGATCAGCAGGGCGCGGCTGCGCTTGGCGGGGTTCTTCGCGGCCAGGCCGCTATCGTTGGCGTCCTTGGAAATATCGGTAGCGCTCATGTCACGGGGCTCCGGCGAGATTCGAAGTGGAAGCGGTAGAAGAGGAAGCGGCAGGAGCGGCGGGGTTGCCGCTATCCGAGCGATAGCCGCCGCCCAGCGATTTGATCAGCGCAAGGTCGGTGCTCAGCGCCTGCGCGTGCAGGCTCACCGCCTGGTCGCGCTGCTGCAGCAGCTGCAACTGGGCGGCAAGGCTTTCGCGCGCATCCTGCGTGCCATGCGCCTGGCGTGCCTGCGCCGTGGCGAGCAGCGCCTGTTCGGCCTTCACATGTGCTTCCTGTTTGACGCGCCGCTCGGCGATTTGCTGGGCGGTTACCGCCTGCGTGCCGACATCGCGCGCCGCATCGGTTACCGTCACGTTGTACTGCGCAATGGATGCATCGAGCTGCGCGCGGCTGGCGCCGTAATTGGCTTTCAGCAGACCGCCTTCGAAGATCGGCAGATGCACCGCGGGCGTGATGCCGAAGACGCGGCTGCCGGCGGTGAACAGATTGCCCAGGCCGCCCTTGCTGCCTTGAAGCAGGCCCGGAATCGTCGGCGAGCCCTGGTTGGTGCTGGACAGTCCCGCCATCGCATTGATGCTGACATCCGGCAGAAATTGCGCGCGTGCTACGTCGGTTTGCTTGAGCGCCGATTCCACCTGCCAGCGGCTGGCGGCGATATCGGGGCGACGGGCAATCAGGTCCAGCCGTGCATCATCGGGCAGGCCGCCTTCGATAGTCGGCAGGCTGTGCGGCTGCAACGACGGAAGCTCGGCGGGGGACACATTCGCCAGCGCCGCCAATACCACTTTGCGCAACTCGATCGAGCCTTCCAGCGTGACCTGCGCCTGCTGCGCGGCGGCCAGCTGTGCGCGCGCCTGCTGCACGGTGTCTGGTAGATCCACGCCCTGATGCACGCGCAATTGTGCGATCTGCAGCAGTCGCTGCTGCACGCTGACCGACTGCCTGGCCAGTGTCAGGCGGTTCTGGTCTGCCAGCCAGCCGAAATAGGTATCTGCCACGGCGTTCTGCAGCGTCAGCGCGGCGGCACTGTGCTGGGCTTCGGCCGCATGCGCCTGATCCAGTGCAGATTCGATCGCCTTGCGCTTCTTGCCCCACCAGTCGAAATCGTATTCGAGCTGCACGCCGAGGTCGGCCTGGTTGTACCAGTTGAAACCGAGCAGGGCAGGCGGAAACAGGCCGTGATCGCTCATGCGCTGACGCGTGAGCTGGGCGCTGCCGTTGATGGTCAGGCCTGCCTGCGCGGCGGCGACGCGTACCGATTGCTCGGCGGTCTGTACGCGTGCATGAGCCTGAGCAAGATCCGGCGACTGCTTCATCGCCAGCGCAATCAGCGCATCGAGCTGCGGATCGTTGTACACGCGCCACCAGTCGGCGGCCGGCCAGCCGGCACGGGCGGCGGCCGGCAATCCGGCCAGCGGGACATCGTCGCGCAATGCCGGATGCGGCAGCTTTGCCGGAATCATGCAGCCGGCCAGGCCCATGCTTAGCAGCGTGATCCAGGCGAGCGGCCGCAAGCGTACGGATGCGGAAGAAGAAAGACTGTTCATGGCGGATCACCCGCTTCATGTTCGAGTTGAGTGAGGTTTTTGGCGAGCTTGCGCATCAGCTTGCTGAACTGGTTGCGGTCGCTCTGCGTGAATTCGGCAAACGTGAGCCGCAAACTGGGCATCATGCCGGGCAGCATTTTCTGCACGAAGCGACGCCCTGCAGCGGTGATTTGCATCACTACCTGGCGGCGGTCCGTGATGTTGTGGCCGCGCGTGATCAAGCCGCGCTTGGCTAATGCATTGGCAATGCGCGTCATGTTGGTGGCGCCTTGCGAGGTGAATTCGCACAGCTCGCCCGGCGTCGAGGAACCATCGGGCTGGGAGAACAGCATCACCAGCGTGCGGAATTCGCTGTCGTTGAGTTTGTAAGGCCGAAGCTTCGATTCGAATTCCGCCTGCAAGCGCTCGCCCACTAGCAGCAGCAGGCGGCACAGCTTGGCGTCTTCGGGCAGTTCGGGCACCGCCTTGCGGATGCGCTCGAAGCCTTCGTCCAGGTGTTTGATCCGGTTAATCAGGGACATTTCACTGGTGCATATTTCACTGATGAAATAAATAATGCAACGCGGCGGAGGTCGAGCGCAAGTGCTATGCGCCTCAACGTGCCCCGCAGTGCTTAGCCGGGAAGGGTGTCTTCGGAGGAAATTCCGAACAGGCGCGCGACGTTGGCTGTCGTTGCAGCAGCCAATGCATGGGGATCCATGCCGCGCAGTTCGGCGACGCAGCGTAAGGTATCGGCAAGGAAGGACGGCTCGTTGCGTTCGCCGCGATGTTGTGCGCCGGGCTGATCCGGGGCGTCGCTTTCAAGCAGCAGATATTCGATCGGCATCTCGGCGACGATGCGCCGCAGGCGCTGGGCGCGCTCATAGGTAACCGGGCCGCCAATGCCTAGATGAAAGCCGATCTTCCACAGCTGCTCGGCTTGTTGCTGGCTGCCGGAGAAGCTGTGCACCACACCGCGCAGGCCGCCGGTACGGCGCAGTGTCGTAGTGACTTCGTCGAGGGCGTTGCGGGCGTGCAGGATGACCGGCAGGTTACATTTGCGAGCCAGGTCTAGTTGGCGCGCGAAGATATCGCGTTGCGCCTGGGCGTCATGATCTTCGGCATGGAAATCCAGGCCGATCTCGCCTACGGCTACGGGGCGCTGCGTGTCCAGCCAATGCGCCAGCTGGGCCATGTCATCCGCCTGATGCCGGTGCATGAACATCGGATGCAGTCCGTAGGCTGGAAACAATCCCGCCCCCGGTTTGCACAGTGCCTGGATGCGCGGCCAGCTTGCGGCATCGGTCCCCGGAATGATCTGCACGACAACGCCCGCAGCGCGGGCGCGTGCAAGGGCGGCAGGGCGATCGGCATCGAAGCGGGCGTCGTCCAGGTGTACGTGACTGTCGGCGAGTAATGGCATGGTTTCGAGCTTGGATTAGGCGGCTTTCCCGCCGGATGCGGGTCGACTTGCGAAGAGGTCGACATTTTGGTGTTTTGGTCCAGTTTTATTCAGCATCCTGGCGCTTCAATGCACGTCGCAAGATATCGCGGGGACGCAGCATCAGCTGCGGCTGTCTTCAAGTCCAGGAGATCCAGAAATGAGCAAGTTTGTAGTCAATGCATTGTGCATGGGGCTGGCGGCGTCGTTGACGCTTGGCCTGGCCGCCTGCAATCGCCAGGCCAGTGCCGATGCCAACGGTGCGGCCGCGGCCGGTGCCGATGCTGCCGCCCAGGTGCAACCGGGCCAGCAGCCCGGCCAGGCGCCCCAGTCGACCGACGATGGGCAGTATGCCCAGGTGGTCAGCGTTACGCCGGTCCGCCAGGACGTCAACAACCCGCAGCAGGTCTGTCACGACGTGGTGGTCAATCGGACGGTACCGCCGAAGGACCAGCACCAGATCGCGGGCATGGCGATCGGCGCGGTGGCGGGCGGTTTGCTCGGCCATATGGTCGGCTCGGGCAAGGGCAATGCGCTGGCCACGGCAGCCGGTGCGGTCGGCGGCGGCTATGCCGGCAAGAAAATCGAGGAAAGCCGTCAGCAGGCAAACGTTCAATCCGAAGTGGTTCATCGTTGCGACACTGTTGCGAATACCACCAGTAATATCGTTGGGTATGACGTGACCTACGTCTACAACGGAGTAACGCGCACCACCCGCATGGATCACGATCCCGGTAATCGCGTGAGGGTGGAACAGAGTGTCAGCGTGGTCTCCAGCGCCCAATGATCGATTTACCAAGGAGGTCGTCGTGAAAATGAAATCAAGCAAGTATGGTCTGGCGGCGGCGTTACTGGTTGGTACGGCAGCGCTTACCGGCTGCCAGACGCAGCCGGTCTATCAGACGACCTATGGCTACCGTGGCTGCCAGAGCTGCGGCGTGGTGCAGCAGGTGCAGCAGATCTATATCCAGCAGCAGGGCACCAATCATGCGGTGCTGGGCACGGTGATCGGCGCGGTGGCCGGTGGCCTGCTGGGCAGCACCATCGGTCACGGTCGCGGCAATACGGCGGCGACCGTGGTGGGTGCGGTGGCTGGCGGTGCGGCGGGCAATGCGATCGGTTCGCAGAACAGCCAGCCGGGCGGTGCCGCGCCGGCGTGGCAGATCGTGGTCCGCATGGATAATGGCCAGTACGCCACTGTTACGCAGGGTCCCAATCCGGGCGTGCGTCCTGGCGATTATGTGGTGATCAGCAACAACCAGGTGTATCCGCGCTGATGCGTATGACACGCAAATGGGCGTTTAGACGTCTATTTGCATAAAGCGCGCAAATAAAAATGGCCCTCGAAAGAGGGCCTTTTTTTGTGTCTTGCTTGCGCATTAATTGAGCGAATAGAACTTGTGGTCGCCGATGGTAATGGCGCTGTGATTGCGCGACCATGCCGGTGCCACCGCTGCCGTTGCGAAGTGATCTGCATGCGGCACGAACATATGGCGTTCTTCGGCGGGAAGATCCCAGTTGGTGATCGACTTGCCGGCGATCTCCCATGCTTTCTGGAACGCGCCGAGATTGTCGATTTCCTGGGTGAGCGGCGTTGTGGTGAGCGCAAACTGATGCGGTGACTTCACCACATCGCACACCGTATCACCCCATTGACCGCGTTCGCGTCGACGCATGGCAACTTCTGCCACGGCCATCTGACCGACCGTCGACTGGCTGCGAGCTTCCAGATAGACGGTAGTCGCCAGACAAGTCTGGTCTGCGAGCGGTTGGGGCAGTACGGACATCAGCCACAACAACATGGAAAGTTTCATACCTGCCTCCAGTTTGCAGTACGTCCGGACATGACATGCATGTCAGGGCGCCATTGCGGTGGACGGGCGGGCAGACCGTTCCACCTGGATATATCGCTAATACCGAAACTTGTGGCGTTAGCGGTTAGCCACCAAAACGTGGCGAAAACGACCGGCATGTCCGATGTCGATCGTCATGGATTCTGCAATTACGCTGCGGGCTCAGGGCCTTGTGTGCAGCGCGTTCGCGCATACGGCGAATTGTCCACCGGCAATCATTTCTGCCGGGTCGCGCCGATCCGGACCCCTCCGGTTCGTCGCGTATGTAGGCGCCCTGTGGTCTGGTCGGCGCCAAAAAATCGTTGGCGGAATCTAGTGGGCCTTTTTCGTCTTTGCAAGTGCCTGGCTTAATCAGTTCACAATTTACTCACGTTGCGCGTGTGTCTCGCGCAACGTTGAAATCAGTCGTGCCAACTCTCCACAAGTGCGATGACGATGCCGTCATCGCTAGTGTTTTCGATAGCTTGCGCGATGTTGTTCGCTGTCTCATCCGTGATGACAGCGAGTGCATCGAAGCTGTCGCGATCTGCAATGACACTCAGCAATCGCACGAACTCACGACCATCGCGCTGCAGTTCCGCGCCATCCGAAACACGCGTGGAGAGTTTGATGCGATGCAGGTGGCGTTTGTTCCCGCCGCGGTAGTGCAGGCGCGCAACAATTTCCTGTCCTGGATAGCAACCCTTGTCGAGTGCAACGGCACCGAGTCGATGCAATGACAATGCCGGCGGCAGAAATTGATTGGCGGCGTTGTCCGGCAACCACGGCCAACCTGCATGCAGTTGCGCAAGCTGCCATGCATCATCGCCAACAACATCGTTGCCTACGTGCAACGCATATGCACCACACCCCACACGAATGTTGTTCTGATCCGCGTCGACAATGTGCATGGGAAGTGCTGCGCCAGTTCCGAGTTGCATGTGCTGCGCACTATTGAGGGTGACACGTGAACGGAACACGAAGCGACGCAATGCCTCGGCAAACTCCGCAGCGTTGCCGCCGCGCAGCAGTACCAGGAAACGTTCGGTATCCAGTCGCGCAAGATGGAACACGTTGCGCACACGGCCTTGTGCATCGAGCCAGCTGCTGAATTGCCATTGGCCTACCGGCAGTGCCGTGACCTGGCTGGTGAACTGGGCATGCGCAAAGGCGGCGGCGTCCGGGCCTTCGATAAAGATTGCTTGGGCGGGGCTGGATGTCTGCATGCGCGGAGTGATGGGGGCAGTAACCCTATGGTGCAAGGCCGCAGGCAGGTGCCTGCAACGCCTTGGGCTGCGCGTCAACTGGTTGTGCCGCTATGCCGCAAGTATTACGCTTTTGGCGATAACTATGCCCGACACACCCTCCAAACCCGCCCTCATTCCCACCCCCGCGAATACGGAGCGCGCAGTGACGCCTGCTTCGCCCGCGCAGGAGCAGGAACCGGGCGGGCGACCGGCACCGGATCCCACGCGCTACGGCGATTGGGAAAAGAACGGGCGCTGCATCGATTTCTGAGCCCCCGCGCCAGACCGCGTCGTGGACGTGGCGATGGAGCAGGGGAGCAGTTGGCGGTGCGGGCATCAAGCGATTCCACCCAGGATAGCCGCCATGGCAGACACGCAACGACCGCTCTCCCCACACCTACAGATATATAAGTGGCAAGTGCAGATGGTGACCTCCATCCTGCATCGCGCCACCGGCATCGCCCTGGCCGTGGGCACGCTGATGGTCCTGTGGGGTCTTGTCTCGCTGGCCGCCGGCGAAGACGCCTTCAACCAGTTCAAGATCTGCAGCGGCAGCCCGCTGGGCATGATCTTGCTGATCGGCTGGACCTGGGCACTCTTCTATCACCTGTGCAACGGCATCCGTCATCTGGTCCAGGATGCCGGCGCCGGCTATGCCATCGCGCAGTTCGTCCGCTCCAGCTGGATGTCGATCATCGCCAGCATCGTGCTGACCATCCTGGTATGGGCTTACGTGCTGACTGCCGGAGGTGCCGCATGAGCACGAAAGCCAAGGATTTGCGCAATCCGCTCAAGCGCGCGCGCGGACTCGGTTCGGCCCAGTTCGGCGTCGGCCACTGGTGGACCCAGCGCGTTACCGCCGCCGCCTTGATCGTGCTGGGGCTGTGGTTCGTCAGCATGCTGCTCGGCCTGCTGCATGCCGACTACGCCAGCGCCCGCGCGGCGGTGGCCAAGCCGTGGAATGCGGTGTTGTTGATTGCCTTCGTGATCGCCATGTTCTGGCACGCCGTGCTCGGCCTGCAGGTGGTGATCGAAGACTACGTGCATACGCGCTGGAAGGAGATCGTCCTTCTCGTGGCGATCAAGTTCATCGCGGTGCTTAGCGTGCTTGCCTGCACGCTGGCGGTGCTGCGCATCGCATTGGGAGCATGAGGCCGATGGAAGCCTACAAGATTCAGCAGCACAAATATGACGTGGTCGTGGTCGGCGCCGGCGGCGCGGGCCTGCGCGCCACCTTCGGCCTGGCCGAAAAGGGCCTGAAGGCCGCGTGCATCACCAAGGTGTTTCCGACCCGCTCGCATACCGTGGCGGCGCAGGGCGGCATCGCCGCCGCGCTCGGCAACATGGGCGAAGACGACTGGCGCTTCCACTTCTACGACACCATCAAGGGGTCGGATTGGCTGGGCGACCAGGACTCGATCGAGTACATGTGCCGCGAGGCCATTCCCTCGATCCTGGAGCTGGAGCACTACGGCGTCCCGTTCTCGCGTACCGATGACGGTCGCATCTACCAGCGCCCGTTCGGCGGCATGACCACGCACTACGGCAAGGGCACCGCGCAGCGTACCTGCGCCGCGGCTGACCGTACCGGCCACGCCATCCTGCATACGCTGTACCAGCAGGCGCTGGCGCATGACGCCACCTTCTTTGTCGAATACTTCGCCATCGACCTGATCTGGGACAACGATGGCGTATGCCGCGGTGTGCTGGCGCTCGATATGAACGAGGGCACCCTGCACCTGTTCCGCGGCCAGTCCGTGGTATTGGCCACCGGCGGCTACGGCCGCGCGTACTTCAGCGCCACCTCTGCCCATACCTGCACCGGCGACGGCGGCGGTATGGTGCTGCGTTCCGGCCTGGCCCTGCAGGACATGGAATTCGTACAGTTCCATCCGACCGGCATCTACGGCGCCGGCTGCCTGATTACCGAAGGCGTGCGTGGCGAGGGCGGTTACCTCACCAACGCCAAGGGCGAGCGCTTCATGGAGCGCTATGCACCGAGCGCGAAGGATCTCGCTTCGCGCGACGTGGTCAGCCGCGCCATGACCATGGAAATCCGCGAAGGCCGCGGCGTGGGCGAGCACAAGGATCACGTGCATCTGAACCTGATGCACCTGGGGCCGGAAGTGATCCACGAACGCCTGCCGGGTATCGCCGAATCGGCGCGCATCTTTGCTGGCGTGGACGTCACCAAGGAGCCGATCCCGGTACTGCCCACCGTGCACTACAACATGGGCGGCATTCCCACCAACTATCACGGCGAAGTGGTGCAGAAGAAGGGCGACGATGTCGATGCCGTGGTGCCGGGCCTGTTCGCCATCGGCGAAGCCGCGTGCGTGTCGGTGCACGGCGCCAATCGCCTGGGCTCCAACTCGCTGCTCGACCTGGTGGTGTTCGGCCGCGCCGTTTCGCACCGCTGCGCCGAGCTGATCAAGCCGGGCACCGCCCACAAGGACCTGCCGTCCAGCGCGCTGGACCAGGCCCTGGCTCGCTTCGATGGCCTGCGCAACGCCAATGGCGGTACGCCGACGGCAAAGATCCGCGCCAACATGCAGCGCACCATGCAGGACGACGCCGCGGTGTTCCGCACCAGCGAGTCGCTCAAGGCCGGCTGCGGCAAGATCTCGCAGGTGTTCGACTCCTTCAAGGACGTGCGCGTCAGCGACCGTTCGATGGTGTGGAACTCCGACCTGATCGAAACGCTGGAGCTGTCCAACCTGCTGGGCCAGGCCGTGGCCACCATGTACTCGGCCGAGCAGCGGCATGAGAGTCGTGGCGCGCACGCGCACGAGGATTATCCCGAGCGCGACGACCACAACTGGCAAAAGCACACCATGGTCAGTGTCGACGAAAGCGGCAAGACCAGTTTCGACTTCCGTCCGGTGCACATGTACACCTTGACCAACGAGGTCGAAGTGGTGCCGCCGAAGAAGCGCGTCTACTAAGCATTACCGACTGGAGAGGCAATCGTGGCCGAGTTCACGCTACCCAAGAATTCGAAGATCCAGCCGGGCAAGCACTATCCGGCGAAAGACGCGAAGAAACCGCGTACGTTCCGCATCTATCGCTGGTCGCCGGACGACGGCCAGAACCCGCGCATCGACACCTATGAAGTCGATCTGGCCGCCTGCGGCCCGATGGTTCTGGACGCACTGCTGAAGATCAAGAACGAGATCGACCCTACGCTGACCCTGCGCCGCTCGTGCCGCGAAGGCATCTGCGGTTCGTGCGCGATGAATATCGACGGCACCAATACGCTGGCCTGCACCAAGGCGATCGAGGAGTGCCCGTCGGGTGACGTGAAGATCTATCCGCTGCCGCACATGCCGGTGGTGAAGGACCTGGTGCCGGATCTCACCCATTTCTACGCCCAGTTCGCCTCGATCAAGCCGTGGCTGCGCACGCAGAGTGCGGCTCCGGACCGCGAGCGCCTGCAGTCGCCGGCAGACCGCAAGAAGCTGGATGGCCTATACGAATGCATCCTGTGCGCCTGCTGCTCGACCAGCTGCCCCAGCTACTGGTGGAACGGCGACCGCTACCTCGGTCCGGCGATCCTGCTGCAGGCCTATCGCTGGATCGTCGATTCGCGCGATGAGGACACCGGTGCGCGCCTGGACGATCTGGAAGATCCGTTCAAGCTGTATCGCTGCCACACCATCATGAACTGCGCGCGCACCTGTCCGAAGGGCCTGAACCCGGCCAAGGCGATTGCGGAGATCAAGAAGCTGATCGTGGAACGTCGATCGGCTTGATCTTTGAAAGACGACGTAGGTTGGGTTAGCGCAGCGTAACCCAACCATTTCGCTACCAAGCGGCGTTATTGAGTTACGCCCGGATCAAGCCCGGGCTAACCCAAGCTACGAAGATGGCGCGCATCTGGCGTCACCGCCTGCGAACGGCGCAGCGTACGAGCACTGCCTCGGATCCGAAGGAGGGAAGGGTGGACGAAGCACGTCTCAAGCGCCTCCGCTGGCGCACCCGCCGCGGCACTCGCGAACTCGACGCCTTGTTCGGCGGCTGGCTGGAAACGTCCTTTCCCACTGCCGACGAGGCCACCCGCCAGGCCTTCGAAGAACTGCTCGAAGTGCAGGACCCGGACCTGTGGGACTGGGTGATGGGCCACGCCCGCCCCACGCGTGCGGACTGGCAGGCGATCATCGATGACATCCGCACCCGCCATCGGCTTTGAATACGGCCCGTCGCGCTGGCTGGCCTGGCTGTTGATGCTTGTAACCGCGCTGGCGGAGCTCGCCATCCTGCTCTCCGGCGTGCCCTTCGTGCTGAAAGCGATCCTGGCGCTCGGCGCCTGTCTGGCTTGTTACCTCGCGGTGCGCGGGTTGCGCGTGCCGGTCCGGGCGGTTGGGTGGGCGCTGCACTCGGGTTGGACCTTGCGCGACACCGACGGTGCGGACGAGCCGGCTACGCTGCTTTCATTCCGCTGCCTGCAGGGCATGATTCTGCTGCGTCTGGCTGGCCAGCGGCGCGGCCAGCTGGTGCTCTGGCTGATGCCCGACAACAGCGATGCGGATATCCGGCGGCGCCTGCGCATGCGCCTGGCCATGCTGTCGGCGGCACCGGAAGCGGATAACTAGCCCCAAGTTGCCGCCATGCCCGGCTTCGGGCACTCTGCGCGCGCGGCATGGTCCCAGCATGGCCCCGGACGATCGGCGATCACCGGGCGTATGCAAGACCCGCCATCCGACCCCACAAGCGACCCATCCATGTTCCGACCGCTCGAGCTATTCATCGGCCTGCGCTATACGCGCGCCAAACGGCGAAACCAGTTCATCTCGTTTATTTCCACCGTCTCCATCGTGTGCATCACTATCAGCGTGATGGCCTTGATCACGGTGATGTCGGTGATGAACGGCTTCGACGATCAGTTGCGCACGCGCATCCTGGGGGCGATTTCCGATGCGACGGTGGCCGGGCTGCCGGGCGAAAGCGTGCAGAACTGGCAGTACGCGATGAAGACGGTGCAGGACAACCCGCACGTGAAAGGCGCGGCGCCGTATGTGGAAATTCAGTCCTTCCTGCAGGCGCAGCGCTCCAGCGGTGCGATGGTGCGCGGCATCGATATCTCGCTGGAACCGAAGGTGTCGGATATCAACAAGCACATGATCTCCGGTTCGTTCGACTCGCTCACCCAGGGCGACTGGAATATCGTGCTGGGCAAGGAACTGGCTTTGCAGCTGGGCGTCAATGTGGGTGACCGTGTCACCGTGGTGGTGCCGGTGCTGCGCGCCAATCCGCTGCTCGGGTCGCTGCCGCTGATCAAGAGCTTCAAGGTCAGCGGCATTTTCGAGATGGGCATGGAAGAGTTCGATTCCGGACTCGGCCTGATCAATATGCACAACGCGGAGAAGCTGGCCGGCGTCGATGGGCCCACCGGCATCCGCCTCAAGCTGGACGACATCTACAACGCCGGCCCTGTTGCGCGCGAGCTGGCCAATGCGTTGGGCCAGGTCTATGAAGTGACCACTTGGATGGACAGTCACGCCAATTTCTTCTCCGCCATTTCGATGGAGAAGCATGTGATGTTCATCATCCTTTCGCTGATCATTCTGGTGGCAGTGATCAACCTGATTTCGATGCTGATGATGCTGGTCACCGACAAGCAGGCCGATATTGCGATCCTGCGCACGCTCGGTTCTACGCCGCGCAGCATCATGGGCATGTTCATGGTGCAGGGCGTGCTGGTGGGCGTGGTCGGTATCGGCTTCGGCGTCACGCTGGGCTCGCTGCTGTCGTGGCAGTTGCCGCGCATTGTGAAGTGGATCGAGCACCTCACCGGCATCACGTTCCTGTCGCCCGACGTGTATTACATCAGCGAAGTGCCCAGCAAACTCGACTGGCACGACGTGACCTGGGTGGCGCTGATCACCTTTGCCTTCTCCCTGCTTGCCACGCTGTATCCCGCCTGGCGTGCATCGCGTACCCAGCCGGCGCAGGCGCTGCGCTATGAATAAGCCCATGAACAACACAGCCACCGACATCGTGCTGCGCGCCAGCCATATCGCCAAGACCTATGAGGAAGGCGGTCTGCACACCAAGGTGCTGAGCGATGTGAGCTTCACCCTCAAGCGCGGCGAAACCTTGTCGATCGTGGGCGCCTCCGGTTCCGGCAAGAGCACCTTGCTGCACATCATCGGCGGTCTGGATACGTTGACCGGCGGCGAAGTGGAAGTGGAAGGGCAGCAGCTGTCCAAGCTGTCCGATGCCGAGCGCGGGCGCGTGCGCAATCGTTCGATGGGCTTTATATACCAGTTCCATCACCTGCTGCCGGAATTTACCGCGCTGGAAAATGTGTGCATGCCGCTGCTGATCCGCGGCACTGGCATCGCCGAGGCGCAAAAGCAGGCCCGCACGCTGCTGCAGCGGGTCGGCCTGGGTCAGCGCCTGGAGCACAAGCCGGCCGAGCTTTCCGGCGGCGAACGCCAGCGTTGCGCGGTGGCGCGCGCGCTGGTGACGCGTCCTTCCTGCGTGCTGGGCGACGAGCCCACCGGCAACCTGGATGAAGACAACGCCGCGCAGGTGTACGCGCTGATGCTGGAGCTTAATCGTGAGGTTGGCACCAGCTTTATCCTGGTGACGCACGACAACCGCCTGGCGGCGCGCATGGATCGCACGCTGGAACTGCACAACGGCGAGCTGCGCGAAAAGCAGATCGGCTGATCCGGCGATCGGCAGGCCGGCGCGCATTGCGTCGGCCTGCTCGAATTGCCGCCCATTCCCTCAGTAATACGCGGCCGCCCCCTACACGGAGGTGGCCTGCACCTGCGCTAGCTTGCTGTTTTTCGCAAGGAGCGGCGTGTGCGGCGAACAGGGCCATGGCCAGGTGTGATCTCGACAGCGCTTGCGCTGCTGGCGGGCGTGCTCGCAGTGCAATGGCTGCCGGTATTGCCATCGCGTTGGCTGATGGGCGGCCTGCTGGCAGTTGCCATAGCGATGGCATGGCGAATCGCCGCATTGCGGGTGCTATCGGTGGCCTTGCTGGGATTGGTGTGGGGTGCGTGGCACGGCAGCGTGGCCATGCAGGCGCGATTGCCGGCGGCATGGGAGGGGCGCGACTTCAGCGTTACCGGCCATGTGGTCGATTTAGCGCAGATTAGGCCTGACGCGGTCCGCTTCCAGTTCGAAATCGACGGCATGTCGGAGCATGGACAAACCAGGCCGTGGCACGGCCTTGCCCGCATCAGCTGGTATGGACAGCCGCCCGCGGCGTTGGAACCTTGCTCGCGCTGGCAGCTGCTGCTTCGTTTGCGCCGTCCGCGCGGCATGGTCAATCCTGGCGGTGTCGATAGTGAGCGCAGCGCCTTGGCGCGAGGTGTCGCGGCGGTAGGTTACGTGCGTGACGATGCCGCCAATCAGCGGCAGCCGCATACGCCATGGTGTCTTGATCGATGGCGCGCATCGCTGGCCGACGACATCCAGGCGCGCGTCGCCGACACGCATGATGCGGCCTTGCTGCGCGCGTTCACCCTGGGCGATACGCGCGGTTTGGGTGTGCATGACTGGGAAGTGGCGCGTGCCAATGGCATTTCCCATCTGATTGCGATTTCCGGTTTCCATGTCGGCGTGGCAGCGGTATTCGGTGTCTGGCTGTGCGCCTTGATCTATGCGTCTTGGCCTGGGCTGGCCTTGCGCTGGCCGTATCCGCCGGTGCGTGCGCTGTCGGCGCTGATCTGGGCCTTTGCGTATGCCGGCCTGGCCGGCTTGGGCATGCCTACCGTACGCACGGTGCTGATGATTGCCGCGGTCGCCCTGGCGCGCTGCTGTCGGCGCAGTGCAGCCGGTGCGCATAGTCTGGCGCTGGCCTTGCTGGTCATCTTGCTGATCGATCCGCTGGCCGTGCTCGAAGCGGGATTCTGGCTGTCCTTTGTGGGCGTGGGGTTTCTGATGCTGTGCCTGCAGGCACAAGGGCGTGGCTGGCGTGCGTTTCTGCACGAGCTCACCGTGGGGCAGATCGTGATGACGGTGGCCTTGCTGCCGCTTACGTTGTGGTTCTTCGGCGAAGCGTCGCTGGTCGGCGCCTTGTCCAACCTGGTGGCGGTGCCGTTCGTCAGTTTTGTGATCGTGCCGTGTGCGCTGGCCGGCTTGCTGCTGCTGATCGTATGCCCGCCGCTGGCAACACCGGTGCTGTGGCTGTCCGCACGGTTGACGCATGCGCAATGGTGGTTGCTGGAATACATGGCGGCATGGCCCGGTGCGCACTGGTACCTGCCGGCAGTGCAGCCGCTGGCGCTGCTGCTGGCCACGCTCGGCGCCGCCTGGTTATTCATGCCGCGTGGCGTGCCGTTGCGCGCGCTGGGTGCGCTGCTGTTTCTGCCCTTGCTGTGGCCGGTGCGATCGTTGCCGCCAGTGGGTGCTTTCCGGGCCTGGATGCTGGATGTAGGGCAGGGCTTGTCGGTGGTTGTGCGCACGCATCGCCATGCGCTGGTCTACGACGCAGGCGCGCGCTATCCGTCGGATTTCGACCTGGGTCAGGCAGTGGTGCTGCCTTCGCTGCATGCGCTCGGTGTCGAGCAGTTGGACATGCTGATGGTGAGCCACGCCGACAATGACCACGCGGGTGGCGCGCCAGCCGTGGCGGCGGCATTTCCGCAGGCGCGCCGTTACGCGGGCGAACCTGCGCGCATGCATCCGGCGATGGACGCCTGCGTGGCCGGACAGCAATGGGAATGGGATGGTGTGCGCTTCCGGGTACTGAGTCCGAACGGTGCGGCAGCGGCATCGACCGCCAACGATCGATCCTGCGTATTGCTGGTAGAGGGGCCTGGCGGCCGCCTGCTGCTTACTGGCGATATCGCCGCCGACACGGAGCCGCAGGTTGCAGCTGCACTGAAGCCCGGGCCGCCGTTGGTGCTGCAGGTGCCTCATCACGGTAGCCGCACGTCGTCCAGCGCAAAGTTTCTGGCCGCAATCAGGCCGTCGCTGGCGGTGGTGTCGGCCGGCTGGCGCAATCGTTTCGGCCATCCGCGGCCGGAAGTGCTGCAGCGTTATGCGCAGGCCGGCGTGCCGGTCTTCAATACCGCGCTGGAAGGTGCCGTTCAGCTGGATTTTCCGGTCGACGCCGCGCCTGCGGCCACCGCCCGCTGGCGCCGGCTGGAGCGCCGCTACTGGCGGGAGTAATGGCCGTGCGGCAGATGCCGGATGCGTGGCGTAGGTCAGAGCATCGCCGGACGACGCTGCTATCATGCCCGCTTCTAGCAGGCGGCAAGACCAGGAGCGGATTGTGGGTGACTTGGGTCATATTCTGATGGCTGGCGGCTGGGCAATGGCGCCGATCCTGCTCTGTTCGGCGGTTGCCCTGGCGATCGTGCTGGAGCGCTGCTGGACCTTGCGCCGCAGCTCGGTGCTGCCGTCCGGGCTGGCCCAGGAAGTGCGCGAATGGGCGCGCTCGGACCAGCTCGATCCGGCCCATCTGGAAAAACTTTCGACCGGCTCGCCGCTGGGCGAACTGCTGGCCGCCGCGCTGGCAGTGCGCACCCGTCCGCGCGAACTGATCAAGGAGCGCATCGAAGATACCGGCCGCCATGTGGTGCATCGCATGGAGCGCTATCTCAACACACTCGGCACCATCGCCCTGATCGGCCCGCTGCTCGGCCTGTTCGGCACGGTGATCGGCCTGATCCGCATGTTCATGCAGGTGATGGTGGGCGGCATGGCCGATCCGACCAAGATGGCCGGCGGCATCGGCGAAGCATTGATTTGCACCGCAGCCGGCCTCACGGTAGCCATTCCGGCTTATGTGCTGCACCGCTATTTTCGTTCCAAGGTAGCCGGCTACTGCGTCGATATGGAAAAACAGGCCACGCTCTTGCTGGATGACCTCACCTTCGCCGCGCCGCCGGCATCTGCTCCGCGTCCGCGCCGCACACCGGCTGCCGCGGGCGACAAGACCTCGGTCTGAGCGACGGCGACAGGTGCTGACCCATGCGTATCGGTAACGACCGCCGCGGCGACGATTTCGAGATCAACGTGGTCTCGCTGATCGACGTGCTGCTGACCTTGTTGATGTTCTTCGTGCTTACTACCACTTTCGTGCAGCATTCGCGGCTCAAAGTGAACCTGCCGCAGGCCAGCGCGGAAGATCGCGACATGCAGCAGCCGGCGATTACCGTGATGGTCGATCGCGAAGGCCATTTCTATGTCGGCAGCGACGAAGTGCCCGGCCAGAGCGTGGACGCGGTGAAAGCGGCCATCGAGCGCGTAGCCGGTGACGACCGCAACCAGACCGTCACCATCCGCGCCGATGCCATGACCGCGCACCAGAACGTGGTGACGGCGATGGATGCACTGGGCCAGCTGGGCTTTACCCATCTTTCCATCGCCACCACGCCGACGCAGTCGGAAACGGACCAATGAGCAGCAAAAAAGTTGCGCTGTGGGATGCTGAAAGCCGGCGCACCTACAAACGGCTGCTCGGCTATTCCGCACGCTACTGGCCAGTGGTGCTGATCACCATCATCGGTTTTGCGGTGGATGGCGGCTGCCTGGCGTTCTTTACCGACAAGCTGCGGCCGATCATCGACGATCTGTTCGCCAAGAAAGATCCCTATCTGATCTTCTGGATGCCGATCTGGATCATCGCCATCTTCATGGTGCGCGGCGTGGCCACCTTCGTCAGCAACTACGGCATCGGTTATGTCGGGCGCAACGTGGTGCAGGCGATGCAGTGCGATGTATTCGGCGCCTATCTGCGGCTGCCGGCGACTTTTTTCGGTACCGAGCATTCCGGTCACCAGATTTCGCGCATCACCTTTACCAGCGAACAGGTAGCCGGCGCGTCCACCGATGCGCTGAAAGTGGCGGTGACCGAAACCGTTACCGTGATCGGCATGTTCTACGTGATGCTGAGCAACAGCGCCTATCTCACCATTGCGCTGTTGCTGCTGATTCCGGCCATCGTGCTGATCGCCACCGTGGTCAGCCGCCGCTATCGCGTCATCAGTCGGCGCATCCAGGGCATGATGGGCTCGGTCACCGGCACGGTCTCCGAAGCGGTGGAGGCACACCGCGAAGTGCGCATCTACGGCGGCCAGGAGCAGTCGGCGGAGCGCTTCAAGCAGGTGTCCGATCATGCGCGCTATCTCAATCTGAAGATCATCGCGACCGCAGCCACCTCCAGTTCGTCGATCCAGACGGTGGCATCGTTTGCGCTGGCCGGCCTGGTGTTCCTGGGTTCGCGTCCGTCGGTGATCGACAGCATTTCGCCGGGTGTGTTCGTTACCGTGCTTACCGCGATGGGCGGCATGCTGCCGTCGCTGAAGCGCCTGACCAATGTGCAGGCGACCATGCAGACCGGCATCGCCGCGGCAGAAAACCTGTTTGCAGTGATCGACCTGCCGCCCGAAGTGGACCACGGCAGCCAGGTGCTGGGGCGCACCAAAGGCGATCTGCGTTTCGAAGACGTGCGCCTGGTGTATGCGCGCAATGATTTCGAGGCGTTGTCGGGCGTGAACCTGCATTGCGCGCCGGGCACCGTTACCGCGCTGGTCGGCCGTTCCGGCAGCGGCAAGAGCAGCCTGGTCAGCCTGCTGCCGCGCTTCAACGCGCCCACCGGCGGGCGCATCCTGCTCGATGGCGAAAACTACGAGTCGTATACGCTGCCCTCGCTGCGCCGACAGATTGCCTGGGTCGGCCAGAGCGTGGTGCTGCTGGACGGCACGGTGGCGGAAAACATCGCCTACGGCGAACTGGCCGGCGCGAGCGACCAGGACATCATCGCCGCGGCCGAGGCGGCCAATGCGATGGAGTTCATCCAGCGCCTGCCCAAGGGCATCCACAGTCACATCGGCGAGGGCGGCAATATGCTGTCCGGCGGGCAGCGCCAGCGCATCGCCATTGCCCGCGCCATTCTCAAGAACGCGCCGATCCTGGTGCTGGACGAAGCGACCAGCGCGCTGGATACCGAATCGGAGCGGCTGATCCAGCAGGCCCTGCAACACCTGATGCGCGACCGTACCACCGTGGTGATTGCGCATCGCCTGTCCACCATCGAGCACGCCGACCAGATTGCGGTGATGGAGCAGGGGCGCATCATCGAGCGTGGCACGCATGCCGAGCTGATTGCGCAGGGCGGCCATTACGCGGCCCTGCATCGCATGCAGTTCAACGAACCGTCCTTGGCGGTGGCGGCCGTCTGATGCGATGAGCCTGGCCGAGACGCTGCAGCGCGGCTGGTATGGCGAGGGGCATCTGCCCTGGTGGTGTTATCCGTTGGCCGCGCTGTATGGCGCGGTGGTGTCGATCCGCCGCAACCTGTATCGCATGGGCTGGCGGCGCAGCGTGCGGCTGCCTTGCCCGGTGATCGTGGTGGGCAACATCACGGTAGGCGGGGCCGGCAAAACGCCGCTTACCCTGGCCCTGGTCGATGCATTGCGCGAGCGTGGTTACCGTCCCGGCGTGGTCAGTCGCGGCTATGGCGGCACGCAGCGTGGGCCGCTCCTGCTCGGCGATGCGCCGAATCCGGCCGAAGTGGGCGACGAGCCTGCCTTGATCCGCGCCGCGGGTGTTGCCGTGGCCATCGGCCGGGATCGTCCGGCAGCGGCGCGCTTGCTGCTGGATGCCGGTTGCAACGTGATCATCGCGGACGATGGCCTGCAGCATTACCGCCTCGCGCGCGATATCGAAATTTGCGTGATCGATGGCGAGCGCCGTTTCGGCAATCGGCGCGGGTTGCCGGCTGGTCCCTTGCGCGAACCGCTGAGCCGGCTGTCCGCCGTCGATTTCCGTGTATGCAATGGCGGCGATGCGCAAACCGGCGAAGTGCCGATGCGTTTGCGCGGTGGCAGCGTGCGCGCACTGATCGATGGACATGCGCAGCCCGTAGGCAACTTCTCCGGCGCCCGCGTGCATGCGGTGGCGGCAATCGGTCATCCGCAGCGTTTCTTCGCCAGCCTGGCGGCGCAGGGCATCGAGGTGATTCCCCACCCGTTTGCCGATCATCACGCGTTCGTGCCTGCGGACCTCGCTTTCGGCGATGGCCTGCCGGTGCTGATGACGGAAAAAGATGCGGTGAAATGCCGGGCTTTCGCCCATGCCAACTGGTGGAGCGTGCCGGTACAGGCCGAGCTGCCGCCCGCTTTTTACGATGCGCTGCAACGGCGCCTTGCCGCCAAAAGCTAAACCCCGGGGCGGGGCGGTATCATTGGCCCCCTTCCGGCCGCAGGCCGATCTCTTCCGTACGAGGTTTTCATGAGCCTGATCCAGGTACCGGTATCTTTCGGCGAGCTGATCGACAAGATCACGATTCTCGAGATCAAGTCACGCCAAATCTCCGACCCGGCCAAGCTGGCCAATGTGCACACCGAATTGGAGCTGCTCAATACCACCTGGGGCAGCCATCCGGCATCGCAGACCGACATCAGCAAAGAGCGTGCGCGCCTGCTGGCGGTGAACGAGGCGCTGTGGGATATCGAGGATCGCATTCGCCTGAAGGAACAGGCGCAGGAGTTCGATGCCCAATTCATCGAGCTTGCGCGTGCGGTGTATTTCCAGAACGACGATCGCGCGGCGGTAAAGCGCGAGATCAATCTGAAGCTGGGCTCGCAGCTGGTCGAGGAAAAGTCGTATCAGGATTATCGGCAGAAAAGCTGAGCCATCGCCAATGCGTAGGTTGAGTTGCCCCGGACTTGATCCGGGGGTAACCCAATCGGCATATCGACGCGCTACTGGCTGATACCCATCGCCAGTGCCGCCGCCTCAAAACGCTCGATGACCTCGTCCACTTCGATCAGGTCCATTACGCCGGGATATTCGATCTTGCTGCCCCAGGGAATCTCGCTGGCTGGCCTACCCAGGTATTTGCGTGAGGCGGCGTCGTATTTGTCGACGCACCAGCGCCGGTCCGAATAAGGCCCCGAACGCGCCGGATTGCTCGCGGCATGCAGGCCGAGCACTTTCATGCCGACGGTGTTGGCCATGTGCATCGGACCAGAATCCGGCGTCAGCAGCAGCTGTGCGCGGCAGAACATCGCCATCAGTTTCTTGAGCGTGTCCTTGCCGGTGAGGTCGAGCGGTGCGTGGTGGCAGGCAGCCAGCACGGCATCGGCCATTGCGCGTTCGGCCGGCGAGGGACCGCCGATCAGCACCACGCGCCAACCGCGAGCCGCCGCATGATCCATGACGGCGGCGTAGCGCTGGGCCTGCCAGTTGCGCAGCGCATGGCTGGAGGTAGGGCTGACCAGCAGGGTCGGCTGGTCGCCGGGCAACTGCTCCGCGGCCCAGGCATGGTCCTGCTCGGCAATCGGAATATCCCAGCGGATGTCGGTCTGCTGCAGGCCCAGCGGCTCGCAGAAACTGCCGATGGCCTGCAGCACGTGCTCGCCGGTGCGGGCCGGAATGCGCTCGTTGATCACCAGGCCGTGCAGGTCCTTGGCGCGCGCGTGGTCGTAGCCGATACGCCGCCGTGTCTTGATGCCCAGGCTGAGCAAGTTCGAGCGCATCGCCACCTGCATTTGCAGCAAGGCATCGAAATGGCGGCCGCGCAGCCCGGACCAGACCGCGCGTATGCCGGCCCAGCCGGCGCCCTTGTCGAACGTGACAAATTCCACCCCCGGCAGGTCGCCCACCAGCTTGCGTTCCAGCTTGCCCACCAGCCAGGTCAGCGAGGCTTGCGGATAAGCCTGCTGCAGGGTGCGCACCAGCGGCACCACATGGGTGACGTCGCCGATGGCCGAAGTGCGCAGCAGGCAGATGGAGCGGGGATCTGACATGTAGAATCGCCGGGGCAATGAACCAGAACGGAGCCGCAGCAGCACCGATGCACGAGCAACTGCGCCAAGACGCCGAAGGTGCGATTCTGTTCGACCCTGGCGTGTCGCCACAAGTCGATGGCCGCTGGTTCGATCCCGGTTATTGGCGCGAGCGTGCAGCCCTGAGCGTCCGTGGCGGCGGCCGCGGCGGCGTGGCGGTGATCGCCACCCCGGCCGGCGAATGCGTGTTGCGGCACTACCGGCGCGGCGGCATGGTGGCCCGGCTGCTGGGTGACCGCTACCTGTGGACCGGTGCCGACAGCACCCGCAGCTTTGCCGAATTCCGGCTGCTGCAAGCGATGTACAAGCTGGGCCTGCCGGTACCGCAGGCGGTTGCGGCGCGCTATCAGCGCAGGGGGCTGCACTATCGCGCCGACCTGATCACGCAACGCATTCCCGCTGCGCAGACCCTGGCCGAACGGGTCGTCGAGCGCTTGCTGGATGCCGAACTGGCGCAGGAAGTGGGCGCGCTGGTGGCGCGCTTTCATCGCGCCGGCGTGTGCCATGCGGATCTCAATGCGCACAATGTGCTGGTGGCGCCCGATGCGCTGTATCTGCTCGATTTCGATCGCGGCCGCATGCGTGCGCCGGAGCAGGGCTGGCGCATCGCCAATCTGCAGCGGCTGCGGCGATCGCTGTTCAAGCTGGGTGCGGCGCCCGATGGCGAGCCGGCGTTCGACCAGCAGATCTGGACACCTCTTCTGTACGGCTACGAGCGTACGTTAAGCGCATGACTTGGCATCTGCACTTTCTTGGCACGGGCGCCGCGCACGCGGTCGAACTCGGTTCCTCTTCCGCGGTGGTGGAGCGCGACGGCAAACCGCTGCTGCTGATCGACTGCGGTCCCGATACGCTCGACCGCTATCTGGCCGCGTACGGCGAACTGCCGCAGAACATCTACATCACCCACACGCATATGGACCATGTGGGTGGGATGGAACGACTGTTTACCCGCCTGTGGTTCAACGAAGCCTTGCGCGGACGCACGCGCGTGTTTGCGCATGCAGCGCTGGTGCCGTGGCTGCAGGCACGCATCGCCGATTATCCCGGCGTGCTGGCCGAGGGCGGCGTGAACTACTGGGAGGCGTTCCGGCTGGTGCCGTGTTCGCGCGGGTTCTGGCTGGAGGGCTGGTGGTTCGACGTGTTTGCCACCCGCCACCACCGGCCGGATACCTCGTTCGGCATCGGTCTGCACGGCAGCTTCGTGTTCACCGGCGATACGCGGCCGATTCCCGAAGTGCTGGCGCACTACGCCGAGGCGCCGGCACTGATCGCGCACGACTGCGGCCTGCACGGCAATCCGTCGCATACCGGCATCGACGATATCGAGCGCGACTACGAGGCCGCTTTACGCGAGCGCTTGCTGCTTTATCACTACGGCAGTGCCGCCGACGGCGCGGCGCTGGCCGCGCGCGGCTACCGCATTGCCGCCACCGGCGAGCGGATCGCGCTGACGCCGCCGGCACCGCCGCGCGCCGACGCCGGCTGAATCCCTCTCTTGTCTGCATTGGGTCCAGCCGTTATCCTTCCGATTCTTTGCCGGGCTCCAAGACGGCGAAAGGGTTTACCCAGTGCGGAGAGATGTCCGAGTGGTTGAAGGAGCACGCCTGGAAAGTGTGTATACGGCTTATCCCCGTATCGAGGGTTCGAATCCCTCTCTCTCCGCCAGTAATTGAAAAGTGCGACGGCACGGAGCCTGGCGCATTAAAACAGCGAGATGGACACCGGTTATCGAGCCGGCAACCATCCCGGGCTTCGATGCCCACCCTATGGTGGCCCCGTCGGTCCCCCCGCGACGATAGTTCGCAAACCCCGCCAGGTCCGGAAGGAAGCAACGGTAGCGGATGATTCGGGTGCCGGGGTGTGGCTGGCGGGGCCGCCGCCTTTTCGGCTTGCGACAGCCTTGCATGACTTGCCCTGAACGACTTGGCACAATCGGGTTCTGGCCCATCTGCCTCTGAGCACTCCCACGCATGTCTTATCAGGTACTCGCGCGTAAATGGCGCCCCCGCAAGTTCGCGGAACTGGTCGGTCAGGAGCACGTCGTACGCGCCCTGACCAACGCCCTGGACAGCGGGCGCATGCATCACGCGTACCTGTTCACCGGTACGCGCGGCGTCGGCAAGACCACCATCGCGCGCATCTTCGCCAAATCGCTCAATTGCGAGCGCGGCGAATCGGCCGATCCCTGCGGTGAATGCGCGGTCTGCACGGCGGTCGATGCGGGCCGCTTCGTCGACCTGCTGGAAATCGACGCCGCCAGCAACACCGGCGTGGACGATGTGCGCGAGGTGATCGAAAACGCGCAGTACGCACCGGCGCGCGGCCGCTTCAAGGTCTATCTGGTGGACGAAGTTCACATGCTGTCCAAGCCGGCGTTCAACGCCTTGCTGAAGACGCTGGAAGAACCGCCGCCGCACGTGAAATTCCTGCTTGCCACCACCGATCCGCAGAAGCTGCCGGTGACGGTGCTGTCGCGCTGCCTGCGCTTCAATCTGAAGCGCCTGCTGCCCGACCAGATCTCCGGCCAGATGCATCACATCCTGGGTGCCGAACATATCGAGTACGAAGAGGCGGCGATCAGCGAATTGGCGCGTGCCGCCGACGGTTCGCTGCGCGATGGCCTGTCCTTGCTGGACCAGGCCATCGCCTACGGCGGCGGTTCGCTGAAGGCCGACGATGTGCGCGCGATGCTGGGCAGTGTCGAGCGCGGCCAGGTGCTGGGCCTGCTCGATGCGCTGGCGGCCGGCGACGGCGCGGCGCTGATGGCCGAGTGCGCACGAATTGCTTCGTTCTCGCCGGATTTCGGCAGCGTGCTGGACGATCTGGCGGCAGCGTTGCATCGCATCCAGCTGACCCAGCTGGTGCCGGGCTACCGGCCGGATGCCAATGAAGGCGGCGACACCGCGCTCGGCGCCCTGGCCGAACGCCTGACGCCCGAGGACGTGCAGCTTTACTACCAGATCGCCACCACCGGGCGCCGCGATCTGGCGCTGGCGCCGGATACGCGCACCGGCTTCGAGATGGCCATGCTGCGCATGCTGGCGTTCCGTCCTGGCGACGATGCCGCACCAGCCACGGCCACAGGCGGCCAGCGATCCACGCCCGCGGCTCCGCCACGTGCACCGGCGCCTGTGCCCAGCACCCAGCCGCCGGCACGCCCGGCTGCGCCGCCAGCGGCAGCGCCTCATCCCCAGCCGACGCGGGAAGCCGCCGTTGCCGCAGCGCCCGTTCAACGCATGGTGGACAATGGCGGCCTGCCCGATTGGGAAGGCCTGATCCAGCGCGCCGACCTGCGCGGTCCGCTCGGCCAGCTGGCACAGAATTCCGCCTTGCAGGGCAGAGACGGCAACACGCTGATCCTGGCTTTGCAGCCGACCTATATGCACCTGGCGGTGGAACCGATCGTGGGCCAGATTGCCGATCGCATCAGCGACGTCATGGGCCAGCCGATCAAGCTGCGTTTCATCAGCGACAGCCATGGCGCCACGCATACTCCGGCGGCACGTGCCGCGGTAGCGCGCGGCGAGGCGCAGTCGGCGGCTGAAGCCTCGATCGAGGGCGATCCGCTGGTGCAGGCGCTGAAGCGCGAATTCGGCGCACGCGTGGTGCCGCAATCGATCAAACCATTCGAATCCTGATATTCCGGAGCACACAGTTATGAGAGGACAACTTGGCCAGCTGATGCAGCAGGCGCAGCGCATGCAGGAAGACATGAAGCGCGCGCAGGAAGAGATCGCCAAGCTTGAAGTGACCGGTACCTCCGGTGGCGGCCTGGTCAGTGTCGTGATGTCGGGCGCGCATGAAGTGCGTCGCGTGCAGATCGATCGCAAGCTGTTTGCGGACGATCCGGAAATGGCCGAAGACCTGGTCGCCGCGGCGATCAACGACGCGGTGAACAAGGTGGCCGAGGCGAGCAAGAACAAGCTGGGCGGCGTCACCTCCGGCATGAATCTGCCGCCCGGCTTCAAGATGCCGTTCTGATTTCCTCCCCGTGTTCCCCGCTCCGATCGGAACAGGGGAGTAAAGGCTTATGAGCAGCTCTCCTCTTCTCAGCGAACTTATCGAGGCCCTGCGCTGCCTGCCCGGCGTGGGCGGCAAGAGTGCGCAGCGCATGGCCTTCCATTTGCTGGAACGCGAACGCGAGCGTGGCCTCAAGTTGGCTGCAGTGCTGCAGCAAGCCATGCAGAACATCGGCCACTGCGCGCGCTGCCGCAATTTCAGCGAGACGCCGCTGTGTTCGATCTGCGCCAGCAGCAGCCGCGATCGCCATGTGCTGTGTGTGGTGGAATCGCCGACCGATCTGGCGGCCATCGAACAGGCCACCGGCTATCGCGGGCAATACTTCGTGCTGATGGGCCGGCTCTCGCCGCTGGATGGCCTGGGGCCGGAGGAGCTGGGGCTTGGTTTGCTGAGCGAGCGGCTGGGCGAAGGCGACGTGGAAGAGCTGATCCTGGCCACCAATCCCACCGTGGAAGGCGAGGCGACCGCACACTATCTTGCGCAGCTGGCGCGCGCCGCCGGCATTCGTCCGACCCGGCTGGCGCACGGCGTGCCGCTGGGCGGCGAACTGGAATACGTGGATCGTGGCACGCTGGCGCATGCTTTCGGCAGCCGGCAGTCCGTGGAATAAACCGCTAGGGAGATACGTATGGCCGACACCATTTTCGGCAAAATCGTCCGCCGCGAAATTCCTGCCGACATCGTCTACGAAGACGATGACGTGCTGGCCTTCCGCGATCTCAATCCGCAGGCGCCGGTACATGTGCTGTTCGTGCCCAAGCACGCCATCGCCACCTTGAACGATGCCGGCCCCGCCGACGCCGAGCTGCTCGGCAAACTGCTGCTGGCTGCGGCCAGCTACGCCAAGCAGCACGGCTTCGAGAAAGACGGCTATCGCACCGTGATCAATTGCAACGAGCACGGCGGGCAGACGGTGTTCCATCTGCACGTGCACTTGCTGGCTGGCCGGCGCATGACCTGGCCGCCGGGCTGATCGGCCGACGTTGAATGGCGCACAAAAAAACGCCGGCATGTGCCGGCGTTTTTTGTTGAGCGATCGGAACGATCAGCGATGGCGGACCACGATGACCGGCGGTGCATACCAGCCGCCACCCCAGCCCCAGCCGCCGCCCCAGCCCCAACCGGGACCCCAGTACGGACCCCAGAACGGGTCGTACCAGCCCGGACCGTAGGGATAGCCGGCCATCACTTGGCGCTTCGGCCACAGGTAGACCACGTTCGCTTCCACGCGCGGATAGGCGTAGTCGTAATCGCCGACCTTGCGCGTCATGGTGCCCTGGATGGTGCCGGTGACGGTGATCTCGCGACCGGGCTTGAACACTTCAGGATCGTAGAAGCCGGTGCGGCAGGCGACGAAGCGGCCCTGGCTGTTGTTGTTGTCGCGTACCGGACGGGCTTCGCTATCGAGCGGACGGCCCAGCACGTAGAAGCAGGTCGACTGCTGGCCGGGCTCGGTGCTGATGATGTCGCCGCCCCAGCGCACTTGCGTGCCGTTGGCGGGACTCTGTTGCGCACTCAACGAATTGACGTTGGCGAAATTGCCTTGCAGCGGCTGCGGCACAGTGGCGCAGGCGGCCATCAGGGTGCAGACGGCTGCGAGGCTGAGAATTCGGTACAGGGGAGACATGGTGTTTTTCTCCATCGTGGGCGGTTGCATGCTACATCGTCGCGCTCGGTTTAGACCACGTTGTGCGGTTGGAAATTCCGCACGGCCCGTCTAAACGCACGCAGGGATTCAGGGGGAGGTTCGACATTGGCGTAACGCAGCTCGATATAGCACCTCATCAAATAGTCCAGTTCGCTGCGCTGCCCGGGTATCGCGCGGATGGCGCGGCGAAGGTAGTGTTGCGGCCCTTCGCTGCGTCCGCGGGCAACACCCGCGCGGGCCAGCTTGCGCTCCAGCGCGCGCATGGCCGCCAGCGCCGGATCGCCCTCCGGCCGGCGCCACAAGGCCCATGCCAGGCCGGCGGCACCGAACACCGCCATGCTGACCGCCAGCAGCCTTTCCAGCATGCCGGTGTCAACATCGCGAATGCCGAACGGGGTCAGCATTCCGCGCTGGCGCAATGCGTCAAAACCGATAACGCCTTGGTTCCACCATCGGTTGACGATATCCCAGCGGTTGCGCAGCGATTCCAACACTCCTGATTCGTACCAGGGCAGCAGCTCGTTACCGCCCGATGCCTGCGCACCGAGATTGATGCGTTGGGGGCTTACGGCGGCGGTCGGATCGACGCGCACCCAGCCGCGGCCGTCCAGCCACACCTCGCTCCAGGCGTGGGCGTCGGAATTGCGCACCAGCAGATACTGGCCCATGGTGTTCCAGTAGCCGCCCTGATAACCGGTGACGACTCGGGCAGGGATGCCGGCGGCGCGCATCAGCACGGTGAAAGAAGATGCGTAGTGCTCGCAAAAACCTTCGCGCGTGTTGAACAGGAAATCGTCGATCGCATCATGCCCCAGCGGCGGCGGACCCAGTGTGTAGCCGAATCCGTCGTTGTGGAACATCTGCAGCGCGGCCTGGATGATGGCGCCGTTGTTGCGCCCGAAGCGCTGCCGCCATTGTTCGGCGAGCGCATGCGTGCGCGGATCGAAATCGGCGGGAAGGCGCAGCGCCAGCAGGCGCGTCGCCGGATCCAGCGTGGCCTGCAGCTGGTAGTGCAGGGTGGAGCGCACCGTGTAGTTCAGGGCATCGTTGATCGGCTTGTCCGCAAAGACCTCGCCGTCCGCATACATTTGCGATTGCGCAGGTGCTTGCAGCGGAATGTCCAGGGTGGGCAGCACACGCTGATGCGTGGGTTCGAGATTGATGTGGTATTCGATCGCGTCATGCGCCTGGATGGCGAGGGGCGCATCGTCGAAGTTGTCCAGCCGCTTCCAGTCCTTGCCGTCGTAATTCCACAACACGAAGGCACGGAAGTAGCGTTGTGCCTTGGCCGGCGGCGCACCTTCGAAATTGACGCGCATCGCCGGACTGTCATCGTTCAACAGCTCGGTGAAGTCGCTGGGCGACATCTGGTCGCTGAGACCGCTCACGGCCGCCTGTGCATCGGACGTGCCCCACAGTGGTGAACTCAGCCGCGGCAGGAACACGAAGGCAGCCAGCGCCAGCGGCAACGATGTGCCCAGCAGCAACAGCGCGGGAAGCAGTTGGCGCGGCAGGCTGACCGGTATCTGCGTGGGTTCGAGCGAGCGCCAGGTGCTCAGCGCCGGCAGCAGGCCGAGCGCAACGATCAGGCTGGCCAGCAGATCCTGGCCGAACAGCAGCGCCGCCATCAGCAGGAAACAGGCAAAGGCCGCGGCCACGCGTGCATCGCGCGGCGTGTCGCTTTCCGTCAGCTTCAGGACAAGCAGGCCGGCGGCCAGCGCCGAGCCCGGTTCACGGCCGAACACGTTGCCGTAATGAAGTATGACCGTGGCGACCAGCAGCACCAGCGCCGGCAGCTTCAGCCAGCCGGGTACACGGCCCGGACGATGCTTGTGCTGCCACCAGCGCACGGCCAGCGCCACGCCGAGCACGGCACTCAGCCAGGGCGGCAAATGAGTGGCGTGCACGGCCAGCACGAAGGCGGTGGTCAGGCACAGCAGATCGAAGCTGCGCTCGCCCAGGAACTCATGCACGCGCGGACGCCGGCCAAATAGCGCGAGCGTCATGGCAGCAGCGCCAGTGCGCTCATGCAGCGCGCGTAATGAGCATGGCCGTTGCCCAGCTCGATCACTTCATTGGGCAGCCACAGACTCCATTGACGACCTTGCGCTTGCGCTTCGCCCAGCCAGCGGGCGAGTCGGGAGATGCGCGACTCGTTATCCAGGCCGTGCAGCAGACGCCAATCCAATTGCCATTCCTGTCGCGCTTCGGGTTGTTCGTAGTCCTTCACCAGCAAGGACTCGTGACGCGCGCTGGCTTTCCAGGCGATGTGGCGCATGGAGTCGCCGCTGCGATAGTCGCGCAGTGCGGCCAGATCTTCGCCGCGGTGCAGACGCTGGCGGCGCTGGTCTGCCGCGGGCAGGGTGGGGAACGGTCCGGACAACTCCGGTCGCGGCCACACCAGCACCGCGTAATTTGGATGCATCCAGCTCCAGGCGCGGAACAGGCCGAGCGGCCAGGTGGTCCACACGCGGAACCGCGGCAGGCTCAGCCAGCCGCGCTGTTCGGTGGGCAGACTGAGAATTACGTCCACACGTCCCTGTACGTCGAACGGGCGCGTGTGCTCGGCCAGATCCAGCCGCACGGCCTGGCGCAGTCTGCTTGCCTCGAAATCGAAGGTGATATCGATCGGCTGACCGGCGATGGCATGTCCTGCACGCAGGCCGCGCACGCGCAACCCGTTGAGGGTGCGGAACGCCACCAGCATGCTGATCGCGGTGGCCGCGCCGAGCATGCAGGTGAGCAGCAGGGCGGCGTTGTTGGAGTAATTGAGGCTGCCCACCATCATCACCATCAGCAGCACGGTGAAGGCCAGGCCGAAGCCGGTCGGCACGATGTAGATGCGGCGCCGGTGCAATTCGATCGGCAGTTCTTCCAGGCGCCGGTGGCGGGTAAGCGCCGGCAGGCGGCGCTCCGCCCACTGCTGCAAGCGCTGGAACGGGTCGCGGATCAAGGCGCGCGCGTCAGTCGACTGCGACTTCGTTCAACAAGGTGCGCGCCAGCATCTCGCCGCTGGCGCCGCGTGCGGCGACCAATCGATGTGCGGCAAGCGGCACGAACAAAGCCTGGATATCTTCCGGCAGCACATGGCCACGATCGCTGATCATCGCCCAGGCACGTGCCGCGGCAAGCAGCGACAACCCCGCACGCGGCGACAGGCCCACGCGGATATCCGGATGGCGGCGACTGGCGGCCAGCAGCGCCTGCAGATAATCCAGCAGCGCGGGGCTGGCGGTGATCGACTGCGTCTGTCGATACAGCAGGCTCAGGCCGGGTGCATCCAGTTGCGGGGTGAGGCGGGTGAGCAGGTCGCGGCGGTCGGTGCCGATCAGCAGTTCGCGTTCGGCGCTGGCGTCGGGATAGTCGAGCGACACGCGCAGCATGAAGCGGTCGAGCTGCGAATCCGGCAGCGGGAACGTACCGGCCAGGTCCAGCGGATTTTGCGTGGCCACGACGAAGAAAGGGTCCGGCAGCGTATGCGTCTGACCGTCCACGGTGACCTGCCGTTCGGCCATCGCTTCAAGCAGGGCGCTCTGCGTTTTCGGCGTGGCACGGTTGATTTCGTCGGCCAGCAGCAGGCCGGCGAACACCGGGCCGGGATGGAAACGGAACTGACCGGTCTCGCGCTCATACATGCTGACCCCGATAATGTCGGACGGCAGCAGGTCGCTGGTGAACTGCACACGCTGAAAATCCAGCGCGAAGCTGGCCGCCAGGGCATGCGCAAGCGTGGTCTTGCCGACGCCGGGCACATCCTCCAGCAGCAGATGGCCGCCTGCGATCAGGCAGGTGAAGGCCAGTTTGACCTGGCGCGCCTTGCCGAGCAGCACCTTGTTGACCTGGCCGATGGCGGCATGCAGATGCTGTTGCAGGTTTTCATCACGAAGCGGGGTGATGGCTGACATGAGTTTGAGCAGGGCGAGGATAGGAACGGGGGGCGACGCCAGTGTAGTCGTCGGCCTCGCGCGCTGGCGAGCGGTATTCGTCACGTTCTTCTTGTGTCTGCTCGCCGTGAAGCTGGTGCTTGCCGCGACGCTGCAGCCGCTCGGCGACGAAGCGTTCTACTGGCAGGAGAGCCGCCACCTTGCCTGGGGCTATAGCGATCTGCCGCCCTTTACCGCATGGCTGATCCGGCTGGGCGAGGTGCTGGCGGGGCATGGCGTACTGGGCATGCGCTGGCCGTTTCTGCTGCTGGGCAGCGCGTTGCCGTGGCTGCTGGTGGCGTTCGGCCGCCGCGCCTTCGATGCACGCATTGGCTGGCAGGCGGGGCTGTTGTGCCTGTGCCTGCCACTGGCCGGCAGTCTGGGTGTGATCGCGATGCCGGACGTGCCGCTTACCGTGGCGGGGGCGCTGGCCATGCTGGCCTTGTTGCGCGCAATGGATGAAAACCGCTGGCGCGATTGGCTGCTGCTCGGTGTGGCGCTGGCGGTGTGCTGGATGAGTCATTACCGCGCGGCGATGTTCATCGTCGCCGGCCTGCTGCTGTGCCTGCTGACGCCGCGCGGCCGGCGGCAATGGTCGCGTGGCGGCTTCTGGCTGGCGCTGGGCGTTGCGGCCCTTGGTACCTTGCCGCTATTGATTTCCAACTGGCAGCAGCATGGCGCCGGGCTGGCGTTCCAGCTGTTGCAGCGCAATCCATGGCGCTTCCATGCCGACACGCTGGTGCAGCCGCTGGAGCAGGCGGCTACTTGCACGCCGCTGTTGTATGCCGGCCTGCTGTGGGCGGCCTGGCAGGCATGGCGCCGACGTCGCGAGGGCGGTCCCTGGGATGTGATCGCGGTGCTGTCGCTGAGCTTTGTCGTGATTTATTTCGTGGCCGGGCTGTTTGCCGACGATCAGCGTTTTCGGGTGCACTGGCCGTTGCCCGGTTATCTGCCGCTGCTGGCGGCACTGCCAGCTTTGTTGCGCGAGGTGGCGCAGGGCTGGCGCCGGTTTGCCGTGGCGGCTGGCGTATTGGCGCTGGTGCTACAGCTGATGGGCCTGGCTTATCTGGGCGCGTCCGCTTTTCCCGCTGCAGCACGCTGGCTGGGCGCAGCACGTGCGATGCCCACGGCCTTGATCGGCTGGCAGCAAAGTGCCGCTATCGCCAGGGCGCAACTCGATGCACAGCCGGCGGTGCTGGTGGCGGACAATTTCATGATGGCGGCGGAGCTGGATTTTCAGTTCGATGGCCAGCGCCCGGTGTATACGCTGGACAGCCCGCTCAACGTCAAATACGGGCGCGCACCGCAAGTGGCCTGGTGGGGCAGGAATGAAACCGCGCTACGCCACGACCACGCCGGTGCGGCGGTGTTGCTGGTGGTGGATGAGCATGCGTTGCGCGAGCGCGAACGCGCAGCATGGTTGAAGACCCTGTGTTCGCGCGTGTCGAATCTGCAGCCGCTGCAGCGCCTGGGCATGTTCGACGCGCGCAAGAGCGTTGCGTTTTATCGCGGGCAGGTCGCGGCAGTGGGAGCACCGTTCAACGCTTCGGCCGATTGTGTTGCCTGGCGCAGCGCGGCGGCAGGCGGGGAATGATCAGGGCACGCTGAGGCCGGCATCGCGCAGCAGCTGTGCCAGCGCAATCATCGGCAGGCCGATCAGGGCGGTGGGATCGCTGTTGTCGATGCGCTCGAACAGGCTGATGCCCAGGCCCTCGCACTTGAAGCTGCCGGCGCAATCCAGCGGCTGCTCGCGCTCGATGTAGCGGGCGATTTCCGCGCTATCGAGCTGGCGAAAGTGGACCTGGGTCAGGTCCAGGTGGGTGCGTACCCGGCCGTCGCGCGTATCTAGCAGGCACAGCGCGGTGTGGAAATGCACGCTGTGGCCGGAGCTGGCGCTGAGTTGCGCATGCGCGCGTGCGGCCGAGCCGGGCTTCTCCAGCAGGGCGCCGTCCAGTTCGGCCACCTGGTCCGAGCCGATCACCAGGGCGTCGGGCAGGCCAGCCGCGGCGGCGGTCGCCTTGGCGATGGCCAGGCGCATGGCGCGCATGGCCGGGGCTTCGCCCGGGAGTTCGTCTTCCGGAGTGCCTGGGGCACGCAGTTCGAACTCCAGGCCCAGGCGGTGCAGCAGTTCGGCCCGGTAGCGCGAGGTCGAGCCGAGCACCAGCCGGCGAGCGGTCACGGGGCGGAATCCTGCCGGATATGTTCGCGCATGGCGCTGTCCAGCTCGTTCTGGGCCTGGCCCAGGGCCTGCAGCAGGGGGCGCAGGCGGTCGCGGGTCTGCTGCATGGCCTGGCTGGCTTCGTCCAGTTCGGCCTGGCTGGCGGTGGGGGCGCGGTCGCGGATCCAGATCCGCTGCTGCAGCAAGGCGCGCAGACCGGCGTCCACGGCCTGGGCGGCTTCTTTTTCGCTGGCCGCCGGCAGGTCGGGATTGAGCGACATCACCGCATGCGCCTGCTGCAGCCGGCTGCGGCAGGATTTCAGGTCCCCCTCTACGCGATCGGCCAGGTCCAGCAGGCGCCGCAGGCTGGCCGTGCGCCGGGTCAGGCGGCGCAGTACCGCGACGCCCAGCAGGGCGGCCACCAGCAGGACGAACAGGAGGGCCAGACCGAACGTGAGGTAGTTATTCACTTACAATGCGGGGCTCTGGCGGGCGATGGGGCGCAGTCTGACCGAAGCGCTTCGTTCAGGCAAAGCCGGAAGGTCATTGCCGTGACGCGGATCGCCGCCGGTCCGGATTGAGCTGCCGCGGTTGACTTGACCGGGCCAGAAAACTTACCATTTCGCAGTTATGTCCGCGACACTGCCAGAGTCTGTGGACGCTTGGCGCATGGTTTCGGCGCGGCGTTCGTTCCAAGGGTCACTGCCCATCGCCGCAATGCCTCGCCTCTGCGAAGCACTGGCGGATGATGCAGGTTCGGCCGCGTATGAGCTCGATTTCGGTCGGGACGAATACGGCACGGCATATGTCGATGTCAGGGTTCAGGCGCCTTTGTGGCTGGTCTGCCAGCGCACGCTGGAGCCGTTCATCATGCCTGTCACGGTCAACAGCCGGCTGGGCCTGATCCGTTCCGAGCGCGAGGAATCCGCGTTGCCGGGGGGCGTCGAGCCGCTGCTGGTGGCCGAGGATGACAAGCTGAACCCGATCGATGTGATCGAGGACGAACTGTTGTTGGCGCTGCCGCTGGTGCCGGTCAATCCGGACAGCGTCTTGCCCGAAGATGTCACACGCCCGCCGGCGGAGGTTTCCGTCGATGAGCGCCCCGATAACCCGTTCGCGGTACTGCGCGAACTCAAGAAGAACTGATTAGCTGGAGAACCACCATGGCCGTTCAAAAGAGCCGCAAGACCCCGTCCACCCGCGGCATGCGTCGCTCGCATGACAAGCTGAGCACGGTGCAGCTGGCTACCGATCCGACCAGCGGCGAAGTGCATCGTCGTCACCACGTGACTGCCGACGGCTACTACCGCGGCAAGAAGGTGATCGACACCAACACCTCGGTGGTCGAAGAAGACTGAGCCAGTTCCTGAGCGTGCGCGCTCATGGATCCGGTCCGGCAGGCGGCGCGGTGACGCGCCGCTTTGCGTTCCGGCGTTCGGCAACGTAACGTTGCGGTCTTGGTGTGCCGGGTCATCCGCATGGCGGCTGGCGCAGGGCACCTCCGCTTGCTGATGGATATTCAATGGCCCAGATCTATTCCCGCATCATCGGTACCGGCAGTGCTCTGCCAGAGCGCGTCCTCACCAATGCGGATCTCGAAAAGTTCGTCGACACCAGCGACGAATGGATCCGCGAACGCACCGGTATCCGCCAGCGTCACGTCGCGGCCGATGGCGAAACCACCGGCGACCTGTCCACGCTGGCCGCGCAGCGCGCGCTGGATGCGGCAGGCGTAAAGGCGTCCGAGCTGGACCTGATCGTGCTGGGCACCACCACGCCGGACATCATCTTTCCGTCCACCGCTTGCCTGGTGCAGCACCGCCTCGGCGCCAACGGCTGCGCAGCTTTCGATGTGAACGCCGCGTGCTCGGGCTTTGTGTACGCACTGGGCGTGGCCGACAAGTTCATCCGCAGCGGCGCGTCGAAGAAGGTGCTGGTGATCGGCGCCGAAACGCTGACCCGCATGGTCAATTGGGAAGAGCGCGAAACCGCCGTGCTGTTCGGCGACGGCGCCGGCGCGGTGGTGCTGGAAGCCTCCAGCGAGCCGGGCATCTACGCCACTTGCCTGCATGCCGATGGCGGCCACAAGGAATTGCTGTACAACCCGGTGGGTGTGTCGGTCGGCTTCAAGGACACGACCAATCACGGCGTGCAGATCCGCATGTCCGGCCGCGAAGTGTTCAAGGTGGCGGTGAAGACGCTCGATTCGCTGGTCGAAGAGACGCTTGCCGCAGCCGGCATGCAGGCGTCCGAGCTCGATTGGCTGATTCCGCACCAGGCCAATCTGCGCATCATCGAGGCGACTGCCAAGCGCCTGAACATGCCGATGGAACAGGTGATCGTCACCGTCGACAAGCACGCCAATACCTCGGCCGGCTCGGTACCGCTGGCGCTCGATTACGCCGTGCGCTCGGGCAAGGTGCAGCGTGGCCAGAATCTGCTGCTGGAAGCTTTCGGCGGCGGTTTCACCTGGGCCTCCGCGCTGCTGAAATACTGAGTCAACGATGTGCGAAGGGCGGCCTGAGGGCCGCCCTTTTTTGTTTTATGCGTTGATGGTGCAGCGGTCGTGCTGCCGCCGGCCCGGCGACAAAACGGCTGCGTATGTAAGCCAATGCTGGCACCATTGCGCTCTTCATCTTCAGTGACATGCCTTCCTTATGAGTTCTGCTTCGCTCGCTTTCGTTTTTCCGGGTCAGGGTTCGCAGTCGGTCGGCATGCTGGCCGAGCTGGCGGCAGCGCATGCGGAAGTGAAAGCTGCGTTCGACGAAGCCTCGCAAGGCGCCGGCGTCGACCTGTGGGCGATAAGCCAGCAGGGACCGGAAGATCAGCTCAACCGCACCGAGAACACTCAGCCGGCGCTGCTCGCGGCAAGCGTTGCCGTGTGGCGCGTATGGCACAAGCTCGGTGGTGCGCAGCCGGCGCAGCTGGCGGGCCACAGCCTGGGCGAATACAGCGCGCTGGTGTGCGCCAATGCCTTGTCGCTGCACGATGCCGCCGCGCTGGTGGCCGAGCGTGGCCGCCTGATGCAGGCGGCGGTGCCGCCGGGCGTCGGCGCGATGGCGGCCATCATCGGCGGTGACGATCAACAGATCGCCGAGGTCTGTGCCGAAGTGGCACAGGGACAAGTGGTGGCCCCGGCCAATTTCAATTCGCCGGGACAGCTGGTGATTGCCGGCCACGCCGAAGCGGTGGATCGCGCGCTTGCGCGGCTGGCGGAGCTGGGTGTGAAGAAAGCGGTAAAGCTGGCCGTGTCCGTGCCCTCGCATAGCGCGCTGATGCGCGAAGCCTCGGACCAGCTGGGCCAGCGCATGGCTTCGATTGCCTGGCAGCTGCCGGTCATTCCCGTGGTGCAGAACGCCGAAGCGCGTGCCTACAACTCGCTGGACGATATTCGCGGCGCACTGCAGCGCCAGTTGTACCTGCCGGTACGCTGGACCGAATGCGTGCAGGCGCTGGTTGCCGGCGGCGCCACGCGCATGGCCGAATGCGGTCCGGGCAAGGTGCTGGCCGGTCTGATCAAGCGCATCGACAAGAGCGTCGAGGCGCGCGCCATCGGTGCACCGGCCGAGCTCGACGCCGCGCGCGCCGAATGGGCCTGAGCGCCCACCCGATCAACGATCACAGGAAATCCAAGCATGAGCATTCTGCAAGGTGAGGTTGCACTGGTCACCGGCGCCAGCCGCGGCATTGGCGCGGCGATCGCCGATGAACTGGCGGCCATGGGCGCAACCGTCATTGGCACCGCCACCAGCGAAGCCGGCGCGGCGGCCATCGGCGAGCGGCTGGCTGCGCACGGTGGCCACGGCCGCATGCTCAACGTGACCGACGGCGCCGCGGTGGAAGCGCTGATCGACGATATCGCCAAGCAGTTCGGCGCGGTCTCGATCCTGGTCAACAACGCCGGCATCACCCGCGACCAGTTGCTGATGCGCATGCGCGACGACGACTGGCAGGCGATCCTGGATACCAATCTCAGCTCGGTCTACCGCACTTCCAAGGCGGTGATGCGCGGCATGATGAAGGCGCGCAAGGGCCGCATCATTTCGATCGCCTCGGTGATCGGCCTGACCGGCAATCCGGGGCAGTCCAACTACGCCGCCGCCAAGGCCGGCATCATCGCGTTCTCCAAGTCGCTGGCGCGCGAGATCGGTTCGCGCGGCATCACCGTGAACGTGGTGGCGCCGGGCTTTATCGACACCGACATGACCCGCGGCCTGCCGGAGGAATCCAAGCAGGCCCTGCTGGGCCAGATCGCGCTGGGCCGCTTCGGCGAGGCGGCCGACATCGCCAAGGCGGTGGGTTTCCTGGCTTCGCCGGCCGCAAGCTACATCACCGGCGAGACCCTGCATGTGAACGGCGGCATGTACATGCCCTAAGTCCGGCGAGGACTTACGGGCAGGTTTGGACAGCACGTGCCGGGTGCGAGCCGAGGGCGGAACGCCCGGATCGCCGCGTCGCGTCGTTTGAAACTCGGTGGCCGATTGGGCCACCTGAGACCAGAGGAGTCGTCACGGCCTCCGTTTTAGGCGACAATCGGCGCTTTCGCGTCGGCGCGGATACCGTGGCGGCTTGTTTTGACTGGCAATGTGGCGGCTCAGCAACTTAGCCACTACAATGCCGCGGAATTTGCCGGTGGAAAAACCGGCAAGACAGACACACCCCTTGGGAGGTATTGGCAACATGAGCACCATCGAAGAACGCGTCAAGAAAATCGTCGTCGAGCAGCTGGGCGTGAAAGAAGATGAGGTCACGGCGAACGCTTCGTTCGTGGACGATCTGGGCGCGGATTCGCTGGACACGGTCGAGCTGGTGATGGCTCTGGAAGAGGAATTCGAAACCGAAATCCCCGACGAAGAAGCCGAGAAGATCACCACCGTGCAGCAGGCCGTGGACTACATCAAGGCCCACACCAAGCAGTGATTCGTGGTGCAGCGGCGACGCTGCCAGCGTCCCATGCACGACGAAGCGACACACCGGAAGCTGCGCCATATCGGCGCAGTTTTCGTTTCTGCAAGGTGTAACGTCCGATCACGTATGGTTTGCACGATCGGCGCATCGCGATTTGTGGCAGGCGAGGCTGGATGGCCGATCCTTCCCGAACCAGTAAGGAACTGATCCATGAGCAAGAGACGAGTGGTAGTGACCGGCATGGGTATCATCTCGCCGGTCGGCAACGACATCGCCACCGCCTGGGACAACATCCTCAAGGGCGTCAGCGGCATCGGCCAGGTCACGCATTTCGATGCCACCACGTATGCCACGCGCATCGCTGGCCAGGTCCGTGACTTCGATCCGGCCCAGTGGATTGCGGCGAAAGAAATCAAGAAGATGGATCCGTTCATCCACTACGGTATCGCGGCCGGCACCCAGGCCCTGCGCGACTCCGGCCTGGAAGTGACGGAAGCGAATGCCCCGCGCATCGGCGTGGCGGTGGCGGCCGGTATCGGCGGCCTGCATACCATCGAGCGCACATCGATCGAGCTGCACGAGAAGGGGCCGCGTCGCGTGTCGCCGTTCTTCGTGCCAAGCTCGATCATCAACATGGTCTCGGGCCACCTGTCGATCATGTACGGCCTGAAGGGCCCGAACATTGCCTGCGTCACGGCCTGCACCACCGGTGCGCACAACATCGGCCTGGCCGCGCGCATGATCCAGTACGGCGATGCCGACGTGATGGTGGCCGGCGGCGCCGAGTTCGCCACCACCGGTACCGCCATGGCCGGCTTCTGCTCGGCCAAGGCGATGTCCACCCGCAATGACGAGCCATCCAAGGCTAGTCGCCCGTGGGACAAGGATCGCGACGGCTTCGTGCTGTCCGACGGCGCCGGCGTGCTGGTGCTGGAAGAATACGAACACGCCAAGGCGCGCGGCGCGAAGATCTACGCCGAGCTGGTCGGCTTCGGCATGAGCGGCGATGCATTCCACATCACCGCGCCCAGCGAGGGCGGCGAAGGTGCAGCGCGCTGCATGGAAACCGCGCTGAAGGACGGCGGCATCGATCCGACCCAGGTGCAATACATCAACGCGCACGGCACCTCCACGCCGCTGGGCGACCTGGGCGAAGTGCTGGCCGCCAAGCGCGTGTTCGGCGACCACGCCTACAAGCTGGCGATGAGCTCCACCAAGTCGGTCACCGGCCACTTGCTGGGTGCGGCCGGTGGCGTGGAAGCGATCTTCACCATCCTCGCCATGCGCGACCAGGTGCTGCCGCCCACCATCAACCTCGACGAGCCGGGTGAGGATTGCGATCTCGATTTCGTGCCGCACACGGCGCGCGAAGCGAAGCTCGACGTCGCCATCTCCAACTCGTTCGGCTTCGGCGGTACCAACGGTACCCTGGTTTTCCGCCGCATCTAAGTGGCTGCGATCCAGCGTACGTTTGCCGGCCGGCGCGATCTGCTCGCGCCGGCCGCTGCATTTCCGGCCCGTTATCCGGCCCTGCTTGAGAGCGTCACGCAGGGCAGTGCGCATGCGCGCTATGACATCCTGTTCGCGTTTCCGCAGGCCTCGCTGGCGCTGGGCGCGGATGGCTGCGTGCGCGATGAGCATGGAACCTTACGGCCCGGCCGCTTTCTCGATGCGCTCGATGCAGCCTGGAAGGCCGAGCGCCTGCCGCATGCCGATGATGATGGCCTGCCGTTTCACGGCGGCTGGGTAATGCTGCTCAGCTATGAGCTGGCCGCGGAAATCGAGCCCAGCCTGCGCCTGCGCTATTCGGAGCATTTGCCGGTTGCACTGGCGGTGCGCTGTCCTGCGGCGATCATCGTGGATCACCTGCAGGCGCGCACGGTGTTGATCGCCGAAGCCGGGCACGAAGCCATGCTCGACAGCATGGCTGCGGATCTCGAGCTTGCAGTGTCGATTCCGCCGCTGCCCTTGCCGGCGACGCTGGAGGATGACGAGCCGGCGCTGTTCCTCGATGGCGTGGAGCGCATCCACGAGCATCTGCAGGCCGGCGACGTCTTTCAGGCCAATCTTTCGCGCGCGTGGCATGCGCATTTTGCCGAGGCACCTTCGGCTGCGAGCTTGTATGCCGCACTGCGCCGCGCCAATCCGGCGCCTTTTGCCGGCTTGCTGCAGCATGCGGATTGGGCGGTGGTCAGCTCCTCGCCCGAACGCCTGGTCGAAGTGCGGCGCGGCATGGCGCAGACGCGGCCGATCGCCGGCACCCGTCCGCGCGTGGCCGGCGACGACGACCTGGCACGTATCCGCGAACTCACCGCGCATCCCAAGGAACGCGCGGAGCACGTGATGTTGATCGATCTGGAGCGCAATGACCTGGGCCGCGTGTGTCGCCCGGGCACGGTCGAAGTGAACGAGCTGATGGTGGTGGAAAGCTACGCGCACGTGCATCACATCGTGTCCAATGTGCGCGGCCGGGTGCGCGACGGCGTGACGCCGGGGCAGGTGATTGCCGCGACCTTTCCGGGTGGCACCATCACCGGCTGTCCGAAGGTGCGCTGCATGCAGATCATCGCGGCGCTGGAAAATGCGCCGCGCGGCGCCTACACCGGTGCGCTAGGTTATCTCGACCGCAACGGCGACCTCGATTTGAACATCCTGATCCGCACGCTGACCTTGCATGGGCAGGAAGTGAGTCTGCGTGCAGGCGCCGGCATCGTGGCCGATTCGGTCGCGGCCAAGGAGCTGGACGAAACCCGCGCCAAGGCCCGCGGCATGTTGCGGGCGCTGGGAGTGCCCGGCTGATGCTGCTGGTCAACGGCCAGTTGCAGGACAGCGTGCCGGCACTGGATCGTGGCCTGAGTTACGGCGACGGCCTGTTCGAAACCATCCGTCTGCTGCACGGGCATGCCCCGCTATGGGCCCGGCATATGCAACGCCTTGCGTTCGGATGCGAGCGCTTGCGGATGCCGCGGCCCGATGCGCAGCAACTATGGCAGGAGGCGCTGCAGGCCGCCGATGGGCTGGCGGATGCGGTGCTGCGTATCACGCTTACGCGCGGATCGGGCGAGCGTGGTTATGCACTGCCTGCGATCACCCAGGCTACGCGCATCGTTGCCGCATTTCCGATGCCGCTGATGACAGCCGGCGCTTATTGCGACGGCCTGCGCCTGCATCAGTGCACGACCACGCTGGCCGAGCAGCCCTTGCTGGCCGGCATCAAGCACCTCAACCGGCTGGAGCAGGTGCTGGCGCGGGCGGAATGGAATGATCCGGCGCTGGCCGAAGGCCTGGTCTGCGATCAGCATGGCCGGGTCATCTCGGCGACGGCGGCGAATCTGTTTGCCGTGATCGACGGTGAACTGGTGACACCTTCGGTAGAGCGCTGCGGTGTTGCGGGCGTGGCGCGCGCCGAGCTGCTGCACGCACGGCCGGACTGCCGAGTGCGTGATCTGCCGCTGACCGAATGCCTGCGCGCATCCGAGCTGTTCCTCAGCTCCAGCGTCCGCGGCATCCTGCCGGTTCAGGCCGTCGCCAATACCGTGTACGCTCCCGGCCCGGTGACCCGTGCCGTACAGCGGTACTGGCAGGGGCTCGGTTTTCCGATGGAGCAGGCATGAAGCGAAGCGGTGCACACCTGGGGCGCATTTCCTGGCGCCTGCTGCTGTTGATCCTGGTGCTGGCATTGGCTGGCGTGGCCGCATGGCTCTGGCGCGACTTTTCCCGCTTCGCCGTCACGCCGTTGCGGGTTACGGCCAGCGGCGAAAGCATCGATATCGGGCGCGGCACCAGTTTCAAGGACATCGTCCACCAATTGCGCAGCGAAGGGCTGAGCACTTCCTCGCCGCTGTACTGGCGACTGCTGGCCGAGCGCATGCGCGTGGCAGGGCGGCTGCATGCCGGCGAATACGCGCTGGTGACGGGCATTACGCCGCAGCAGCTGCTGAGCAATATGGCGCAGGGCAAGGTGATGCATCGCGATGTCACCATCGTCGACGGCTGGACCTTCCGCGATGTGCTGCAGGCGCTGGCCAAGGCCGACAAGCTCAAGCACGACACCGCCGGCATGGATAGCGCCGCCATCATGCAGAAGCTCGGTGCGCCCGACCAAAAGCCGGAAGGCTGGTTCCTGCCGGAAACCTACGCCTATGTAAAAGGCGATAGCGACCTGGACGTGCTGCGCCGTGCGCACGACGCCATGAACAAGACGCTGGCGGCATTGTGGGCGCAGCGCGATCCCAATCTGCCGCTCACCAAACCCTATGACGCGCTGATCCTGGCCTCGATCGTCGAGAAGGAAACCGGCCGCGCCGACGAGCGATCCAAAGTGGCCGGCGTATTCGTGCGCCGCCTGCAAAAGAACATGCTGCTGCAGACCGATCCCACCGTGATCTACGGCATGGGCTCCAGCTATGCGGGCAATATCCACAAAAGCGATCTGACCACCGATACGCCGTACAACACCTATACCCGCCTGGGCCTGCCGCCGACGCCGATCGCCATGCCAGGCAAACCGGCGATCGAAGCGGCGCTGCATCCTGCGCCCGGCGATGCGTTGTACTTCGTATCGCGCGGCGACGGCACGCATATCTTTGCCGCCACGCTCGAACAGCAGAATCGCAACGTCGCCTGCTATCAGCTGAAACATTGCCAATGAACCCGCGCGATGCCAGACAGCAGCAACGGGTCGCGCGATCGATGAAAAAGGCCGTCGCATGAGTGTCCCTTCCTGGCACGCCGAACACTGGGCACGCCTGCAGGCGCGTCGCCAGCGCGATGCCTTGCCGCATGCCTTGTTGCTGTGCGGCCCGCGTGGACTGGGCAAGCGTGAATTTCTGCAGCGCTTTGTGCGCGGCCTGTTGTGCCAGCAGCCCAGCGATGGCGATGCCTGCGGCACTTGCCGCAGCTGCCTGCTGTTCCGGGCCGGCACGCATCCGGACTATGTGGCCTTGAGCTACGGCCTGCGCAAGGACGGTGTGCAGCGTTCCGAAATCGTCGTCGACCAGATCCGCCAGCTGTCTGCGCGCCTGGCCAAGGCCAGCCAGTTCGGCGGCTGGCAGATCGCCAGCATCGATCCGGCCGATGCGATGAACGTGGCCGCCTCCAACGCGCTGCTCAAGACGCTGGAGGAACCGGCCAGCCAGACCATGCTGGTCCTGCTGGCGGATGAAGCCTGGCGTATGCCGGCCACTATCCGCAGCCGCTGCCAGCGCATCGATTTCCAGTTGCCGCCCGAGGCGGAGGCGCTGGCCTGGCTGCAGGACGTCGGCGTGCGCGAGCCGCAGGCTGCCCTGGCCGCGGCCGGCGGCAATCCGGGCCTGGCCCGGATCTGGTCGGAAGAGGGCGCGCTGGCCCAGCGCCAGGAGGTACGCAAGGATCTTGCGGCGCTGGCGGCCGGCCGTGGCAGCGCCATGGAGATGGGCAAGCGCTGGCTCGACAGCGTGCCCGAGCAGCGGCTGTGGTTCGCCGCGCAGGCCGTGGCCGATGAAATGCGTGCGCGGGCGGCAGCCCAGACGGGGCCGCTGGCCAGCGGCCTGGATATGGAAAACCTGGTCGCCTGGTACGACGCCGCCAATCGCGCGCGCGAAGCGCTACGCGGACCGCTGCGCGGAGATCTGCTGCTGCTGGAGTTGCTGGGGCGCTGGCGCTGATGTCCGATTTGTCCGTTTCTGCGCAGACCCGTCTGCTGGTCGTGGCGCCGCATCCGGACGACGAAACCCTGGGCTGTGGCGTACTGATACAGCGTGTGCTGGCGGCCGGTGGCGCCGTGCAGGTGCTGCTGCTTACCGATGGCGACAACAATCCCTGGCCGCAGCGCTATATCGAGCGCCGCCTGCGGATCGATGCGGCCGGGCGCCGCCGCTGGGGCGGCCGCCGGCGCGGCGAGGTGCTGCAGGCGATCGCCGCGCTCGGCCTGCCGGCATCCGCGCTGCACGCCATGGGCTGGCCCGACATGGGCCTCACTGCGCTGCTGCGCGACGAGGGATCGCGGGCGATCGCTGCCGTGCAGGCGGTGATGCAGGGCTTCCAGCCGAACCTGGTCAGTTGTCCCGGTCTGCGCGACAGTCACCCGGATCACGGCGCGGCCCATGTGCTTTGCTGCCTGGCCCTGGCCGGCCTGGACCGGCCGCCGTCCCTGTTCGCCTATCCGGTGCACGGCCATGCCGACGCATCGGCCTATCCGGTGTTGGTCGATGCGGCCCCCGGTCAGCAGCAGCGCAAGCTGCAGGCGCTGGCCGAACACGTGACGCAGATGCGGCTGAGTGGCGCCCGCTTGCGTCGGCTCGCGCTTAGTCCTGAGCGGTATATGCAAGTCGAGCGGGCGCCTGGCGCGGCACGTCTGCCCTGGCGTCCGCCGGTGCTGCTGCAGCCCTGGCTGCGCCTGCTGGCGGCCACGCCTGCCGGCGCCGTCGATTTTCGCTGGCCGGATGCCGTCGTGAGTGCGGCGGGGGGCGGCTATCAGTTTCGCTGGCCGCCGGGGCGGCAGCCGCCCGGCCCGGCGTTCGTCAAACTGCATCTGGACTGGCCGTCGCCGTGGATCTTCGACCACTGGGGCTGGCACGCCGTATGAGCGGGCGTTCCGGTTTTTCGGCAAATCTCTTTGCGCGTAGTCGGACGGCTGGTTAGGATGTCGTTCCACACTGCCCATAGCGTCGCTCGACAGGAGCAGGCATGAACCCGGTCGCCGCCCGCCAGGGCATCATCTCGCTGAAATTCAAGGACACGGCATCGCTGTACAACGCGTACATGCCGTTCCTGAAGCATGGCGGCCTGTTTGCGCCCACCGCGCAGCGCTATGCGCTGGGCGACGAAGTGGTGCTGCTGATCAGCCTGATCGACGAAAGCGAGCGCCTCTCGGTGGCCGGCAAGGTGGTGTGGATCACGCCGATCGGCGCGCAGGGCAATCGCACCGCCGGCATCGGCGTGCAGTTCAACGAATCCTCCGATGGCGAAGCGGCCCGCAGCCGCATCGAATCCCTGCTGGCCGGCGCGCTCGGTTCGGAACGCGCGACGCAGACGATGTAACCGTTCCGTGACGGTGTGCCCGGGACCTGCGGCAAAACGGGATTATTTGCGGGGCCGGGCTGATCAATTCGTCGACAAATACATGCCGCAATGGCGTTTTTATTGCACCTAATTGCAATAAATATCCCGTGCCGCGTCCGTTAAGGCTTGTCGGCCCACCCATGCGCGCTGATACAATATCGCGATCCCTGGGCCCGCCCGGTGGATCGTCGAGCACCTGCATTCTGCACGTCAGCGTACAGGGCTGGACAGCCCGCTGAATCGTACTCCGGACCGTTTTGCCCCGACGGTCACTGATGCACCCCCGAGGTGCGGAGGTAAGTTAAACCGTGCTTGCCGAATATTGGCCCGTTCTCCTGTTCATCGCGGTCGCCGCTGGAATGGGTATCGTCCTCGTCACGCTGGGCCTGCTGGTCGGCCCGCGTCGTCCCGAATCCGAAAAGCTCTCGCCGTACGAATGCGGCTTCGAGGCTTTCGAGGATGCGCGCATGCAGTTCGACGTGCGCTATTACCTCCTCGCCATTCTCTTCATCATTTTCGATCTCGAAATCGCCTTCCTGTTTCCGTGGGCGGTGGTGTTCAAGCAGATCGGCCTCACCGCGCTGATTGAAATGGGCTTGTTCCTGTTGCTGCTGGTGATCGGCTTTGCCTACGTGTGGAAGAAGGGAGCGCTGGAATGGGAGTGATCTCCGCCATTGACCGGGTGATGCACAACCCGCAGCCGTTGAACGTGGTGGACGACATTCTGCGTCCGGCCGGCGACAACCCCGTGATCCAGCGTGGCGTGGTCACCACCTCGGTCGACGCGCTGATGAACTGGGCGCGTACCGGCTCGATGTGGCCGATGACCTTCGGCCTGGCCTGCTGCGCGGTGGAAATGATGCATGCCGGCGCCGCGCGCCTGGACCTGGACCGCTACGGCGTAGTGTTCCGTCCCAGCCCGCGCCAGTCCGACGTGATGATCGTAGCCGGCACCCTGGTCAACAAGATGGCCCCGGCGCTGCGCAAGGTCTACGACCAGATGCCCGACCCCAAGTGGGTGATCTCGATGGGCAGTTGCGCCAACGGCGGCGGCTATTACCACTATTCGTATTCCGTGGTGCGCGGTTGCGACCGCATCGTCCCGGTAGACATCTATGTGCCGGGCTGCCCGCCCACCGCCGAGGCGTTGATTCACGGCATTTTGCAGTTGCAAAAGAAGATCCGTCGTACCAGCACCATCGCGCGTTCCTGAAAGGCGTCGTCATGAGCGAAACACAAACGAACTCGCTGGCCGAGCGCCTATCTGCGCGATTTGGCGATCTGCTGAAGGTCAGCGTCGCGCACGGCCAGACCACTGCGGAAGTGGCTGCTGCGAACCTGCTGGCCGTCGCCACCGCTTTGCGCGATGAGCCCGGCCTGCGCTTCACCGAAGCGGTCGACCTCTGCGGCGTCGATTACCTGGGCTACGGCCAGACCGAATGGGATACCACCGACGTCTCCAGCACCGGCTTCTCGCGCGGTGTGGAAGGCGAGGCGCTCGGCCGTTTCAACTGGGCCGATCGTCCGCGCGAGGTATCCATCCCGCGCCGTTTCGCCTCCGTGGTGCATCTGTTGTCGATCGAGCTCAACCAGCGCCTGCGCCTGCGCGTGTTTTGCGAAGACGACAGCCTGCCGGTAGTGCCGTCGTTGGTGCACACCTGGCCGGGCCTGAACTGGTTCGAGCGCGAGGCGTTCGATCTGTTCGGCATCATCTACGACGGCCATCCGGATCTGCGCCGCATCCTTACCGACTACGGTTTCGTCGGCCATCCGTTCCGCAAGGACTTCCCGCTGATCGGCAACGTCGAAGTGCGCTACGACACCGAGCAGAAGCGCGTGGTCTATGAACCTGTTTCGATCGAACCGCGCGTGCTGGTCCCGCGCGTGATCCGCGACGACGCCGACCTGATCCAGGCCAAGGCAGAAGCCGCCGACCATTGGCGGGAGAACTGAGCATGTCCGCGCAAGAAATTCGCAATTACACGATGAACTTCGGCCCGCAGCATCCTGCTGCGCACGGCGTGCTGCGCCTGGTGCTGGAGATGGACGGCGAAACCGTCGTGCGTGCCGACCCGCATGTCGGCCTGCTGCATCGTGGTACCGAGAAGCTGGCCGAATCCAAGCCGTTCAATCAATCGATCGGCTACATGGATCGCCTCGACTACGTGTCGATGATGTGCAACGAGCACGCCTACGTACGCGCCATCGAGACCCTGATGGGGATCCAGGCGCCGGAGCGTGCGCAGTACATCCGCACCATGTTCGACGAGATCACCCGCATCCTGAATCATCTGATGTGGGTCGGTTCCAACGCGCTCGACCTGGGCGCGATGGCGGTGTTCCTGTACGCCTTCCGCGAGCGCGAAGAGCTGATGGACTGCTACGAGGCAGTCTCCGGCGCGCGCATGCATGCCACCTACTACCGTCCCGGCGGCGTGTACCGCGATCTGCCCGGCAAGATGCCGCAGTACCGCGAGTCGCCCTGGCACAAGGGCAACGACCTGAAGCGCCTCAACACCTGGCGCGAAGGTTCGATGCTCGATTATCTCGACGCGTTCACCGCCGACTTCTTCAAGAAGGTGGATGAATACGAAGAGCTGCTCACCAACAACCGTATCTGGAAGCAGCGTACCGTCGGCATCGGCGTGGTCTCGCCGGAACTGGCCCAGCAGTGGGGCATGACCGGCGTGATGCTGCGCGGCTCGGGCATTGCCTGGGATCTGCGCAAGAAGCAGCCGTATGCCAAGTACGCCGAGATGGATTTCGACATCCCGGTCGGCGTGGGCGGCGATTGCTACGACCGCTACCTGTGCCGTATCGAAGAGATGCGCCAGTCCAACCGCATCATCCAGCAGTGCGTGAAGTGGCTGCGCGCCAATCCCGGCCCGGTGATGGTGGAAAACTTCAAGGTCGCGCCGCCCAAGCGCGAGGCCATGAAGGAAGACATGGAAGCGCTGATCCACCACTTCAAGCTCTTCACCGAAGGCTACGGCGTGCCGGCCGGCGAAACCTATGCGGCGGTGGAAGCGCCCAAGGGCGAGTTCGGCTGCTACCTGGTTTCCGATGGCGCGAACAAGCCGTTCCGCGTGCACCTGCGCGCGCCGGGCTTCGCCCACCTGTCGTCGATGGATGCCATCGTGCGCGGCCACATGCTGGCCGACGCCGTGGCGGTGATCGGCACCTATGACCTCGTGTTCGGCGAAGTCGATCGCTGAGTCCGGAGGAAAGAATCTATGAAAGTCACCGGTAATTACGAGCAGGTCAAGCACGTCGATCCGCTCGTCGTGCTCAGCGAGCACACCCGTCATCACATCGATCACTGGCTGGGCAAGTTCCCGCCGGATCGCAAGCGCTCGGCGCTGATCCAGGCGCTGTTCGCGGCGCAGGAACAGAACCACGGCTACCTCACCGATGAACTGATCACCGCGGTGGCCAGGTACATCGATGTGCCGGCGGTGTGGGCCTACGAAGTATCCAGCTTCTACTCGATGCTGGAGACCAAGCCGGTCGGGCGCAACAACGTCGCCGTCTGCACCAACATCTCGTGCTGGCTCAACGGTGGCGAGGACATCCTGCGCTACTGCGAGAAGAAGCTCGGCATCAAGGCCGGCGAGAGCACCGCGGACGGCCGCGTGTATCTGAAGAAAGAAGAAGAGTGCATCGCTGCCTGCGTATATGCGCCGGCGATGACGGTCAATGGTCACTACCACGAGCGTCTCACGACCGACAAGGTCGACGAGATTCTCGACGGTCTGAAATAAGGGCAGGGCAATGGCAGTCGGACCCGCACCCCAGGAACACCAGGTCGTCTACACCACGCTGCATTTCGACAAGCCGTGGGCGATGGACAGCTATGAGCAGATGGACGGCTACAAGGCGTGGAAGAAGATCCTCGCCGAGAAACCCGATCCCGCCTCGATCGTCGAGATCGTCAAGAACAGCAATCTGCGCGGCCGCGGCGGCGCAGGCTTCCCGACCGGCCTGAAGTGGTCCTTCATGCCCAAGGGCAACATGCAGAAGTACATCCTCTGCAATTCCGACGAATCGGAGCCCGGTACCGCCAAGGACCGCGACATCCTGCGCTACAACCCGCATTCGGTGATCGAAGGCTTGGCGATTGCGTGCTACGCGACCGGCTCGACGGTGGCCTACAACTATCTGCGCGGCGAATTCCATCACGAGCCCTTCGAGCATTTCGAAGAGGCGCTGAAGGAAGCGTATGCGGCCGGGCTGCTCGGCAAGAACATCCAGGGCACCGGTATTGATGTCGATATCTACGGCGCGCTCGGCGCCGGCGCCTACATCTGCGGCGAAGAAACCGCGCTGATGGAATCGCTGGAAGGCAAGAAGGGCCAGCCGCGCTTCAAGCCGCCGTTCCCGGCCAACTTCGGCCTGTACGGCAAGCCGACCACGATCAACAACACCGAAACCTATGCGTCGGTGCCGGCGATCCTGCGCAACGGCGCGGACTGGTTCCTCAACCTGGGCAAGCCGAACAACGGCGGTCCGAAGATTTTCTCGGTGTCCGGCCACGTCAACAATCCGGGCAATTTCGAGATCCGTCTCGGCACCTCGTTCAAGGATCTGCTGGAACTGGCCGGTGGCGTGCGCAACGGCAACAAGCTCAAGGCAGTGATTCCCGGCGGCTCTTCCATGAAGGTGCTCAACGCCGAGGAAATGATGGCCAGCACCATGGACTACGACTGCCTGCAGAAGGCCGGGTCGGGCCTGGGCTCCGGCGCCGTGATCGTGATGGACGAGACCACCTGCATGGTCAAGGCCTGCCACCGCATCTCGCAGTTCTATCACGCCGAATCCTGCGGCCAGTGCACGCCCTGTCGCGAAGGCACCGGCTGGATGTTCCGCGTGCTGACGCGCATCGTGGAAGGCAAGGGTACCCAGGACGACCTGCATCGCCTGAAGGCGATCGCCGGCCAGATCGAGGGCCACACCATCTGCGCATTCGGCGAAGCCGCCGCGTGGCCGGTGCAGGGCTTCCTCGCCAAGTTCTGGAATGAATTCGAATATTACGTGCAGCATGGTCGCTCGATGACCGAAGACCAGCTTGCCGGTAACCTCCGTGGAGTTGCTGCATGAGTGCGCAGCCAGCCAATACCGCGCCGGATCTGCTGAACATCGAGATCGACGGCAAGCCCACGCAGATCCGCAAGGGCGCGATGATCATCGAGGCGGCCGACGCCATCGGCATCGCGATTCCGCGCTTCTGCTATCACCGCAAGCTGCCCATCGCCGCCAACTGCCGCATGTGCCTGGTCGACGTGGAAATGGGCGGCCGTCCGATGCCCAAGCCGCAGCCGGCCTGCGCCACGCCGGTGGCCGAAGGCATGAAGGTCACCACGCGTACCGAAAAGGCGCTGAAGTTCCAGCGCGACGTGATGGAGTTCCTGCTGATCAACCATCCGCTCGACTGCCCGATTTGCGATCAGGGCGGCGAATGCGAGCTGCAGGACGTGGCGCTCGGCTACGGCCGCAGCGTGTCGCGCTATACCGAACGCAAGCGCACCATCGCCGACGAAAATCTCGGCTCGCTGGTCGCCACCGAAATGACCCGCTGCATCCAGTGCACGCGCTGCGTGCGCTTCACCAGCGAGATCGCCGGCACCTACGAACTCGGCGGCATGAGCCGTGGCGAGAACCTGCAGATCGGCACGTATATCGGTAAAACGCTGGAAACCGAGCTGTCGGGCAACATCATCGACGTCTGCCCGGTCGGCGCGCTGACCAACAAGCCGTTCCAGTTCAAGGCGCGCGCCTGGGAACTGATCGCCAAGCCGTCGATCGCCTATCACGATGCGCTGGGTTCGAACCTGTGGCTGCACAGCCGCCGCGGCGAAGTGCTGCGCACGGTGCCGCGCGACAACGAATCCATCAACGAATGCTGGCTGTCCGACCGCGACCGTTACAGCCACCAGGGCCTGTACGCCACCGATCGCGTGCGCACGCCGCAGGTGAAGCGCAACGGCCAGTGGCAGGGCACCACCTGGGAAGACGCACTGTCGGTTGCCGCCGAAGCGCTGAAGAGCGTGCAGGGCAACGACCTGGGCGTGCTGGTGCATCCGTCCACCACCAACGAAGAAGGCGATCTGCTGGTTCGCCTGGCACGTGGCCTGGGCAGTGCGCATATCGATCATCGCCTGCGCCAGCTCGATTTCGCCGACAACGCCGTGGCACGCCAGTTCGGCATGCCGGTGGCCGACGTCGACAAGGTGAAGGCGGCGCTGCTGGTGGGTTCCAACCTGCGCTATGAAATGCCGCTGCTCAACCATCGCCTGCATCAGGCGGTGAAGAAGGGCGCCAAGGTGTACGCCGTCAATCCGGCGGAATTCCAGTTCAATTACAAGCTGGCCGGTGAAGCGATCGTTGCGCCGCACGCGCTGGTCGATGCGCTGCTCTCGCTGGCGAAGGCCGCGGTGGCTGCCGGTGCGACCGCGCCTGCCGCACTGGCCGATGCGATCAACGCTGCGGCCAACGACCAGGGCGACGCCGATGCGATCGCCGCACTCAAGTCCGGTCATGCGGTGGTGATCCTGGGCGATGCGGCCATAACGCATCCGCAGGCTTCCTGGCTGCGCAGCATCGCGCGTTTCATCGCCGAAGCGACCGGTGCCGCCTACAACGAACTGCCCAGCGGCGCGAATGCGCTGGGCCTGGCCAAGGTCGGCGTGCTGCCGGGCAACGGCGGCCTGAATGTGCAGGGCATGCTGGCCCAGCCGCGCAAGGCCTACGTGCTCTACGGCGTGGAATTGCCGCACGACTTCGCCGACGGCACCGTGGTGACCAACGCACTGCACGGCACCCAGCACATCGTGGCCTTCGCCGCGTTTGCCAGCCCGGCCTTGCTCGACGTGGCCGACGTGATCCTGCCGATCGGCCTGCTGCCGGAAATCGAAGGCACCCTGGTCAATGTCGACGGATACGCGCAGAGCGTGGAAGCCGGCGCCAAGGCTCCGGGCGATACGCGCCCCGGCTGGAAGGTGCTGCGCGCACTCGGCGGCCTGATGAAGCTGGCCGGTTTTGAATTCGACGATATCGCCGGCCTGCGCAGCGGCATTGCGGAAGGTCAGCCGGCTGCAACGCAGCAGCTGGCCGAGCGCAAAACCGCGCAGGGTCTCAGCCGCCTGGCCACCTGGCCGATCTATCGCAGCGATGCGGTGCTGCGCCGGGCCACGGCGTTGCAGGCGCATCCGCTCAACCGTGCCGCTGCTGCACGCGTGAACGCGGCCGAAGCGCAGCGCCACGGCCTGAGCGCGGGCGACCAGGCCAAAGTTGCCAACGTCACGCTGCCGGTGGTGATCGATGCTTCCGTGCCGGATGGCGCCGTGTGGATTGAGGCTGCCCACGACCAGACCGCGACGCTGCCGCCTTACGGCGCGGCCATCACCTTGAGCAAGGCGTAAATCATGGGCGACCAGATTCTTCATCAGCTACTCATTCCCATACTGCTGGTCCTGGCGGTCATCATTCCGCTGACCCTGACGGTGGCGTTGTACGTGTATTGGGAACGCAAGGTGCTGGGCTGGATGCACGTGCGCATGGGGCCCAACCAGGTCGGACCGCTGGGCTTGCTGCAGGCCTTCGCCGACGTGGTGAAGCTGATCTGCAAGGAAGTGATCCTGCCGACCAGCGCCAACAAGTTCCTGTACTACCTGGCACCGATGCTGGCCCTGATTCCCGCGTTGGCGGCGTGGGCGGTGGTGCCGTTCGGCGCGCGCTTTGCCGTCTCCAATGCCAACGCCGGTCTGCTCTATCTGCTGGCGATGACCTCGCTGGGTGTGTACGGCATCATCCTGGCCGGCTGGGCCTCGAACTCGCGCTATGCCCTGCTCGGTGCGATGCGTTCGGCGGCGCAGGTGATCTCCTACGAACTGGCCATGGGCCTGTGCCTGGTCTGCGTGCTGGTGCTGGCGGGCAGCCTCAATCTCACCGACATCGTCATGGCGCAGTCGGGCCACAAGGGCCTGCTGGACTGGTTCATGTGGCCGCTGCTGCCGGTGTTCGTGGTGTATTTCGTCTCCGGCGTGGCCGAAACGAACCGCGCGCCGTTCGACGTGGCGGAAGGTGAATCGGAAATCGTCGCCGGCTTCCACGTGGAGTATTCGGGCGCCGCTTTCGCGCTGTTCTTCCTGGCCGAATACGCCAACATGATCCTGGTCGCCTTCCTGGCTTCGATCCTGTTCATGGGCGGCTGGCTCAGCCCGTTCCCGGAAAGCGTGCCGGTGCTTGGCCATGCCAGCTTCATCTGGCTGCTGGCGAAGGCGTTCTTCTTCGCCTTCCTGTTCCTGTGGTTCCGTGCCACCTTCCCGCGCTATCGCTATGACCAGATCATGCGCCTGGGCTGGAAGGTGTTCATTCCCATCGCCATCGTGTGGGTGTTTGTCGCCGGCTGCATGAAGTACTACGGCTGGGTTCACATCGGCACGGGGGGCTAAAGAAAGCCATGTCTAGCATTACCAATTATTTCAAGAGCCTGCTCCTGCTCGAATTGCTCAAGGGCATGGTGCTGACCGGCAAGTACATGGTCAGTCCGAAGTACACGATGCGCTACCCGATGGAGCACATCCCCAAATCCAACCGCTTCCGCGGGCTGCATGCGCTGCGTCGTTACGCCAACGGCGAAGAGCGTTGCATCGCGTGCAAGCTGTGCGAGGCGGTGTGCCCCGCGCTGGCCATCACCATCGACTCGGCGCCGCGCGCCGGCGACGGCCAGCGCCGCACCACGCGCTACGACATCGACTTGTTCAAGTGCATCTACTGCGGCTTCTGCGAAGAAAGCTGCCCGGTGGACTCGATCGTCGAGACGCACGTGCACGAATACCACTTCGAACATCGCGGCGAGAACGTGGTGACCAAGCCTCAGCTGCTCGCCATCGGCGACCGCTTCGAGGCCGACATCGCCGCGGCGCGTGCGCAAGACGCGGCCTATCGCTGAGGACGGGACATCATGATCGATCCACAAGTGTTCCAACTCGTTTGCTTCTACGCCTTCGCCGCGGTGACGGTGCTGGCGGCGCTGTCGGTGGTCACACTGCGCAACTCGGTGCATGCCGTGCTGGCGCTGGTGCTCACCTTCTTCAGCACCGCCTGCCTGTGGCTGCTGGCCGAAGCCGAATTCCTCGCCATTGCGCTGATCGTGGTTTACGTGGGCGCGGTGATGGTGCTGTTCCTGTTCGTGGTGATGATGCTGGACATCGACCAGGAGCAACTGCGCGAGGGCTTCATGAAATATCTGCCGGTTGGCCTGATCGTGGCCGTGGTGATGCTGGTGGAAATGCTCTGCCTGATCGGCGTGCGGGCAATGAACGCGCAGACCATGGGTCAGAATCCGGCCACCGCCGCCGGCGTGTCCAATACGGCATGGCTGGGCCAGGCGCTTTACACCCAGTACCTGCTGCCGTTCGAAGTGGCCGCGCTGATTCTTACCGTGGGCGTGGTGGCGGCGGTTGCTCTGACCTTGCGCCAGCGCACCGGCGTGCGTCACCAGCAAGCCAGCGAGCAGGTGGCGGTCAATGCGCGCGACCGCGTGCGCATCGTGAAGATGGCAGCGGAGCGGCCAGCCGATAGCCAGCCTGCGCCGGCCCAGGAGACCAAGCCATGATTACGCTTTCTCATTACATCGTGCTTGGCGCGATCCTGTTCTGCATCTCGGTGGCGGGGCTGTTCATCAACCGCAAGAACGTCATCGTGCTGCTGATGGCGATCGAACTGATGCTGCTGGCGGTGAACATCAATTTCGTGGCCTTCTCGCGCTTCAATCACGACGTGGCAGGGCAGGTCTTCGTTTTCTTCATCCTTACCGTGGCTGCCGCGGAATCCGCGATCGGCCTGGCGATCCTGGTCTTGCTGTTCCGTAACCGCAGCACGGTCAACGTCGCCGAAATCGACAGCATGAAGGGCTGAGCACCATGGAACTTTCCTCCTCCATACTGTTGACCATCGCACTGGCACCGCTGGTGGGATGCCTGCTCGCAGGCTTCCTCGGCAAGCAGATCGGCCGCGTGGGTGCGCATAGCGTCACCATTCTGGGCCTGCTGATTTCCTGCGGCCTGTCGTTCTACGTGCTGTACCAGATCACCGCGGGCGGTGCGCCGGTATACAACCACAACCTCTACACCTGGTTCGAGATCGGCAAGTACACCGCCAGCGTGGGCTTCCTGATCGACCGCCTCACCGCGATGATGATGGTGGTGGTTACCTTCGTGTCGCTGCTGGTGCATGTCTACACCATCGGCTACATGGCGGACGACGACGGCTACCAGCGCTTCTTCAGCTACATCTCGCTGTTCACCTTCTCGATGCTGATGCTCGTGATGAGCAACAACTTCGTGCAGCTGTTCTTCGGCTGGGAAGCGGTGGGCCTGGTGTCGTACCTGCTGATCGGCTTCTGGTACAAGCGCCCGACGGCGATCTTCGCCAACCTCAAGGCCTTCCTGGTCAACCGCGTGGGCGACTTCGGTTTCCTGCTGGGGATCGGCGCGATCCTGTACTTCCTGGGCACCCTGGACTACGCCACGGCGTTCGCCGCGGCGCCGACTCTGGCCGGCAAGACCCTGGCCATTACCCAGAACGTTCACTGGGATGCGGCCACGGTGATCTGCATCCTGCTGTTCATCGGCGCCATGGGCAAGTCGGCACAGGTGCCGCTGCACGTGTGGCTGCCTGATTCGATGGAAGGCCCCACCCCGATCTCCGCGCTGATCCACGCCGCGACGATGGTGACCGCCGGCATCTTCATGGTGGCGCGCATGTCGCCGCTGTATGAACTGTCGGAGAGTGCGCTGAGCTTCGTGCTGGTGATCGGCGCCACCGGTGCGTTGTTCACCGGCCTGATCGGCATCGTGCAGAACGACATCAAGCGCGTGGTGGCGTATTCGACGCTGTCGCAGCTGGGCTACATGACGGTGGCGCTGGGCGTGTCGGCGTATGCCGGCGCGGTGTTCCACCTGATGACGCATGCCTTCTTCAAGGCGCTGCTGTTCCTCGGTGCCGGCTCGGTGATCATCGCCATGCACCATGAGCAGGACATGCGCTATATGGGTGGCCTGCGCAAGTACATGCCGATCACCTGGATCACCATGTGGGTCGGTTCGCTGGCGCTGTGCGGCGTGCCGTTCTTCTCCGGCTTCTATTCCAAGGACTCGATCATCGATGCGGTGCACGAATCGCATCGCTGGGGTTCGGGTTATGCCTACTTCTGCGTGGTGGTCGGCGCTTTCGTTACGGCGACCTATACCTTCCGCCAGATGTACATGACCTTCCATGGCAAGGAACGCTTCAAGGTGGTCGAGCATCACGGCCATCACGATGCGCACGGCCATGACGATCATCATGACGACCACGGCCATCATGAGCCGGGCGTGCTGCATCACGCGCCGAAGGAATCGCCGTGGGTGGTGACGCTGCCGCTGATCCTGCTCGCCATTCCGTCGCTGCTGGTCGGCTTCTTCACCGTGCAACCGATGCTATTCGGCAATTGGTTCGGCGGTGCGGTGCATGTGAGCGAAGCCAATAACGTGCTCGGCGAAATCGGCAAGGAATTCGATGGCTCACTGGCGATGGCGCTGCATGGTTTCGCCCAGCTGCCCTTCATCCTGGTGCTGGTGGCTTTCCTGATCACCACCTACATCTATCTGTTCAACCCGTCCGTGGCCGACAAGATCAAGACCGCGCTTAAGCCGATCTGGGTGATCCTCGATCGCAAGTACTGGGTTGACAACATCTATTTCGCAGTCTTCGCGCGCGGTGGCGTGGCACTGGGCCGCATGTTCTGGAAGGGCGGCGACGCTGCGGTGATCGACGGCGTGCTGATCGACGGTTCCGCCAGCACGATCCAGCGCATCGCCTCCGGTGTGCGTCGTCTCCAATCCGGTTATCTGTATCACTACGCGTTTGCGATGATCCTCGGCCTCATCCTGCTTATGGGTGGGTACTTGCTGGTCAGGCAATAAGGGAAGCGAGCTCCATGTTCAATCATCTGCTCAGCCTGCTGATCTGGCTGCCCGTCGCAGGCGCCGTGCCTGTCCTGTTGGCCGGTTCCGATCGGCCCAATCTGGCGCGTTGGCTGTCCTTGCTGGTGGCCATCCTCACCTTTGCCGTCAGCCTGTTCCTGATCCCGCAGTACAACGGGGATACAGGCGGCATGCAGTTGGCCGAAAGCCATGTGTGGATCGCCGCGCTCAATGTGCATTACGCATTGGCCGTGGACGGCATTTCGGTCGCACTGATCCTGCTGACCACCTTTGTCGGCATCCTGGTGATCATCGGCGCCTGGGAAGTGATCCAGGACAAGCCGCACCAGTACATGGCCGCCATGCTGGTGCTGGAAGGCCTGATGATCGGCGTGTTTTGCGCCACCGACGCCTTGCTGTTCTATGTGTTCTTCGAGGCGATGCTGATCCCGATGTTCATCCTCATCGGGATCTGGGGTGGTCCGCGCCGCGTCTATGCGACCCTGAAGTTCTTCATCTATACCTTCATGGGCTCGATCTTCATGTTGATCGGCCTGATCTACCTGTATCTCAAGGCCGGTACCTTCGATCTGCACACGCTGGCGACGCTGCCGCTGACCCTGCAGGAGCAGAGCTGGTTGTTCTTCGCCTTCCTGATTGCCTTTGCGGTGAAGGTGCCGATGGTGCCGGTGCACACATGGCTGCCGGACGCCCACGTGGAAGCGCCTACCGGCGGTTCGGTGGTGCTGGCCGCGGTGATGCTGAAGATCGGCGGCTACGGTTTCCTGCGTTTCAGCTTGCCGATCGTGCCGGACGCCTCCGCGCACTTCGCCTGGCTGGTGATCCTGCTCAGCCTGATCGCCGTGGTCTACATCGGCTACGTGGCGCTGGTGCAGGAAGACATGAAGAAGCTGGTGGCGTATTCGTCCGTGGCGCACATGGGCTTCGTCACCCTGGGCATCTTCATCGCCTTCATGCTGGTGCGCGAGCAGGGCAATACCGATGCGGCCCGCCTGGGCATGCAGGGCGCGATGGTGCAGATGATTTCGCACGGCTTCGTGTCGGGCGCCATGTTCTCCTGCATCGGCGTGCTGTATGACCGCATGCACACCCGCCTGATCAAGGATTACGGCGGCGTGATCAATGTGATGCCGTGGTTCGGCTTCTTCTACGTGTTGTTCGCCATGGCCAACTGCGGCCTGCCGGGCACCAGCGGCTTCGTGGGCGAGTTCATGGTGATCCTGGCCAGCTTCAGCGCCAATCCGTGGATCGCGCTGTTCGCCGCCTTCACCCTGATCATCGGCGCGGCCTACACGCTGTGGCTGGTGAAGCGCGTGCTGTGGGGTGAGGTGACCAATTCCCACGTGGCCGAGATGAAGGACATCAACGGGCGCGAGACCCTCGTGCTTGGCGCGTTCGCCGCGCTGGTGCTGATCATCGGCGTCTGGCCGGAACCGCTGACCCATCTGATGGACAGCTCGGTGACGCAGCTGGTCCAGCTGCTGGCCATCCATAAGGTTTGATCGAGAGCGACCATGCCGACTTTTAACGACATTCTCATCATGGTGCCGGAGTTCTATCTGGTCGCCGCGGCGTGCGTACTCTTGCTTGCGGATGCCTTCCTGCCGGCCAACCAGCGCGGCGTCACGCTGCACTGGGCCTCGATCTTCGTGCTGATCGCCGGTATCTACCTGGTCGTGGCGCATCAGCCCGCCGGTACCGTCACCGCCTTCAACGGCATGTTCATCCGCGATGGCGTGGCAGAGATCCTCAAGGTATTCGCCTTGCTGTGCACCATCCTGGTATTCATCTACGCCAGGCCCTACCTGAGCGATCGCAAGCTGCTCGTCGGCGAGTTCTACACGCTGATGATCTTTGCGGTAATCGGCGTGATGCTGCTGGTCTCGGCCGGCAACCTGATCATGGTCTACCTGGGCCTGGAGCTGCTGACGCTGTCGTCCTACGCGCTGGTGGCGTTGAACCGCGATTCGAAGCTCTCTTCCGAAGCGGCGATCAAGTACTTCGTGCTGGGCGCACTGGCCTCGGGCATGCTGCTGTACGGCATATCGATGGTCTACGGCGCCACCGGCACGCTGGACCTGGTGCAGCTGCACGATGCGATTCCGCACAGCTCGATGCCGCATCTGCTGGTGTTCGGCCTGATCTTCATGATCATCGGCATCGCGTTCAAGCTGGGTGCCGCGCCGTTCCACATGTGGATCCCGGATGTGTATCAGGGTGCTCCCACCGCGGTGACCGTGTTCATCGGTTCGGCGCCCAAGCTGGCGGCGTTCGGCATGGCCTTCCGTTTGCTGGCGATCGGCATGGGCGGCTACGTGCAGCATTGGCAGCCGATGCTGGCAGCGCTGGCGGTGCTGTCGCTGGCGATCGGCAACCTGGTCGCCATCGTGCAGACCAATCTGAAGCGCCTGCTGGCCTATTCGACCATCTCGCACATGGGCTATCTGCTGTTGGGCCTGGTCAACGCCGGTCCGGAAGGCTATTCCTCGGCGATGTTCTACGCGATCAGCTATGCGCTGATGTCGACGGCTGCCTTCGGCGTGATTCTTGCGCTGAGCCGCGCCGGTTTCGAATGCGAGGAAATCGACGACTTCAAGGGCCTGAATCAGCGTTCGCCGTGGATGGCGTTCATGATGCTGCTGTGCATGTTCTCGCTCGCCGGCGTGCCGCCGCTGTTTGGCTTCTTCGCCAAGTTGCTGGTGCTGCAGGCGGCCATTCACGCCGGCATGATGTGGCTGGCCATCGTCGGTGCGGTGTTCGCCATCATCGGCCTGTACTACTACCTGCATGTCGTGAAGGTGATGTATTTCGACAAGCCGGTGGAAGGCACCGAAGTGCGTCTGCAGCCTGATTTCACGCTGCGCATTGCGTTGTCGCTGAATGCGCTGGTGTTGCTGGTGCTGGGCGTGTACTGGGGCCCGCTGCTGGGCTGGTGCAAGCAGGCATTTGTGGGTTGAGGTGTGCATTCCGCTTAGGCGGAGTGAGAAATAGCGATTTTAGGCTTGCAAGAATTCGGCCATGTCGCTAGAATTCTCGGACTCTGATGCGGGGTGGAGCAGTCTGGCAGCTCGTCGGGCTCATAACCCGAAGGTCGCAGGTTCGAATCCTGCCCCCGCTACCAGATCTTTCTTGGACAAGAAAGCCTCCTAGTGAGGCTTTTTTGTTGGGCGCAAGGATGCGGCTGTGCGGATCGGGCAATAATAGGCCGGGTCGGCGCGGAGAAAGAGCCTGGACGAGTCGGGACATCGGCGAGATAAGGGAATGGGCCGCTTGAGCCCATTTTTTGTTTCTGACGGTTAAACGGACGACATGGACACCCAAGCAATCGCACAACGTTTCTCCGAGGTTTTGGCTGATTTGCAGCTGGAATGCCTTGGCGTGGAATTCAGCCCTTCGCAGGGGCAGAGTACGTTGCGCGTGTATCTGGATGCGGAAGGGCGCGAGGTGACGCTCGACGATTGCGAAGCGGCCAGCCGCGAGCTTTCGGCGCTGCTCGACGTTGAAGATCCGATCCCCGGACACTACGTACTGGAAGTTTCCTCGCCCGGTATCGACCGGCCGCTGTTTACCGCCGCCCAGTTCGCCAAGGTGGCCGGTCAGGAAGTAAAGATCTTGCTGAAGGCGCCGCTCGAAGGCCGCCGCCGTCTGCGCGGCAAGGTGGCGTCGGTGGAAGGCAGCCTCATCGCGCTGGAAGCCGAAGGCAAAGTATTTCAGTTCGAGCACGACGCGGTGGAAAGCGCGCGCATCGTGCCCGACTGGGCCGCGCTCGGTTATATGCCGCAGCCCAAGCCCGGCGGCCGCAAGCCGGCCAAGAAGAAATGAGTATTGAACTGGTCAATCTGTCGATGGGATGCCGGACGGCGTTCACGGAGTGGTTGCAATGAGCAAAGAACTTTTGCTGGTAGTTGATGCGGTCGCCAATGAAAAGGGCGTGCCGCGAGACGTGATTTTCCAGGCCATGGAAGCCGCCTTGGCGTCCGCTGCCAAAAAGCGCTACCCGGATGAAGACCCGGATATCCGCGTCTCGATCGATCGCAACTCCGGCGACTATGAAACCTTCCGCCGCTGGGAAGTGATCGCCGACGACGGCGAGATGGAATCCCCGTTCCGCCAGCTGCGCCTGATGGACGCGGTCGACGAGCGTGCCGATTCCGTCATCGGCGACTACATCGAGCAGCAGATCGAAAACGCCGAATTCGGCCGCATTGCGGCGCAGGCCGCCAAGCAGGTGATCGTGCAGCGCGTACGCGAAGCCGAGCGCCAGCAGGTGGTGGATGCGTTCAAGGATCGCGTGGGCGAGCTGGTGACCGGCATCGTCAAGCGCGTCGAGCGCGGCAACATCTATCTCGACCTGGGCGGCAACGCCGAGGCGTTCATTCCGCGCGACAAGACCATTCCGCGCGAATCGCACCGCGTCGGCGACCGCGTGCGCGGCTATCTGCAGGAAGTGCGCTCCGAAGTGCGCGGCCCGCAGCTGTTCGTGTCGCGCGCCGCGCCGGAATTCATGATCGAGCTGTTCAAGCTCGAAGTGCCGGAAGTGGGCCAGGGCCTGGTCGAGATCAAGGGCTGCGCACGCGATCCGGGCGACCGCGCCAAGATCGCCGTAGTGGCGCACGACAGCCGCACCGATCCGATCGGCGCCTGCATCGGCATGCGCGGTTCGCGCGTGCAGGCAGTGTCGAACGAGCTCAACGGCGAGCGCGTGGACATCATCCTGTGGCATGACAACCAGGCCCAGTATGTGATCAACGCGATGGCGCCGGCCGAAGTGCAGTCCATCATCATGGATGAAGACAAGCACTCGATGGACATCGCGGTAGCCGAAGACAAGCTGTCGCAGGCGATCGGCCGCGGCGGCCAGAACGTGCGCCTGGCCAGCAAGCTCACCGGCTGGCAGCTCAACGTGATGACCCAGGACCAAGTCGCCGCCAAGAGCGAGGCCGAGCAGGAATCGGCCCGCCAGCTGTTCATGGACAAGCTGGAAGTGGACCAGGAAATCGCCAACATCCTCGTGCAGGAAGGTTTCTCCAGCGTCGAGGAAATTGCCTACGTGCCGAGCGCCGAATTGCTGGCCATCGAAGGCTTCGACGAAGACATCGTCGAAGAGCTTCGCGCCCGCGCCCGCGATTCGCTGCTGACCGAGGCCCTGGCGGTGGAGGAAAACCTCGACGAGCACCAGCCGTCGCAGGAGCTGCTCGAACTGAAGGGCATGGACGAATCCACCGCCTACACGCTGGCCGAGCGCGGCGTGGTGACGGTGGACGATCTGGCCGATCTTGCGGTCGACGACCTGATCGATATCGAAGGCATGGACGAAGACCGTGCTGCAGCACTCATCATGGCCGCACGCGCGCCGATGATTGCGAAGCTGGAGAAGGGCGGCTAACCGCGGGCGGCCACGCCCTGGATGGGCGTGCCGGGAGATCCCTCGGGATCTCCACCAGGGACGGAGGTGACCGTGCAAAGAGGCTTTGCACGGACGATAAGCGCGGGAACGGCGGAGAAAGAACACGATGTCGGATGTCACGATCAAACAACTCGCCCAGGTTTTGGGCATGCCGGTCGACAGGCTGCTGACGCAGCTTGGCGAGGCGGGCATGAAATTCTCCGATCCGGAGCAAGTCATCAGCAGCACCGAAAAGGTGAAGCTGCTGGGCTTCCTGCGTCGCACGCATGGCAAGTCCGATGTTGCTCCCGAAGCGGAAGATTCTTCGCCGCGGCAGATCACCCTCAAGCGCCGCAAGATCAGCGAGCTGAAGGTGGCCACGCCAGGCGGCCGCGGCGCGCAGAGCAGCGCCAAGACGGTCAACGTGGAAGTGCGCGCCAAGCGCACCTACGTCAAGCGCAGCGTGATCGCCGAGGAAGCCAGCACGGAGCCCACGCGCGAAGATGCCCTGCGCAAGCTGCAGGAATCGCAGCAGCAGCGCGAGCATGAAGAACACGAGCGCCTGGATGCCGAACGCCGGCGCCAGGAAGAAGCGCGCGAGCGCGCTGAAGAAGATGCCCGCCGCGAAGCCGAGGCCGAACACGCGCGCCGCGAAGCCGAAGCCGCTGCGGAAGCCGAAGCTGCCGCCGCCGCCGCTGCGGTGGAGCATGTGCAGCAGGTCGAGCAGGCCGCACCCGCGCAGGTGCAGGCCGACGAGCCGGTGCAGCCCGAAACCAAGGGCACGCCGGAACAGCCGGCGGCACCCGTGCAGCGCATCGACCAGCATTCGCTGGGCATGATCCTTCCGCGCATCCACGAACCGCGCAAGCGCGAAAAGAAGCCGGTTGCAGCACCTGCGCCGGCACCCGCGCCCGCCCCGGCGCCCGCGCCGGCCAGCGCCGACCGCAACAAGCCGCGGCATGGTGCTGGCGGCCGTGACCGCGACGATACGCCCGGCGGCAAGCGTTTCGCTGCCGGTGAACTGCATCTGTCCGAAGCCGATCGCGCGCGCCGTTCCAACAAGCGCGGCAAGCCCGGCAAGGGCGGCAATGTGCGCGAAGCTAGCCGTGGCGGCGTATCGGCCTCGGTCGGCGGTGCGCATGGCTTCTCGCGTCCCACCGCTCCGGTGGTGCGCGAAGTGGTCGTGGGCGATGCCAACGTCGTGGCCGAGCTGGCGCAGAAGATGGCGGTCAAGGGTTCGGAGGTGGTCAAGGCGCTGTTCAAGATGGGCGTCATGGCTACCATCAACCAGACCATCGATCTCGACACCGCCGTGCTGGTGGTGGAAGAGCTCGGCCACAAGCCGGTGGAAGCCAGCGACCAGGGCGCCGAAGCCGCGCTGGCCGCGCACACCCAGAATGCCGAGCTCGACGGCGAGCGCTCCTCGCGTCCGCCGGTGGTGACCATCATGGGCCACGTCGACCACGGCAAGACCTCGCTGCTCGACTACATCCGCCGCGCCAAGGTCGCAGCGGGCGAAGCGGGCGGCATTACCCAGCACATCGGCGCGTATCACGTGACCACGCCCAAGGGCGTGATCACCTTCCTCGATACTCCTGGCCACGCCGCGTTTACCTCGATGCGTGCGCGCGGTGCGCAGTCCACCGACATCGTGGTGCTGGTGGTGGCCGCCGATGACGGCGTGATGCCGCAGACCCAGGAAGCCGTGCAGCATGCACGCGCTGCCAAGGTGCCGCTGATCGTCGCGCTGAACAAGATGGACAAGTCGGATGCCAACCCCGACAACGTCAAGCAGGGCCTGGGCAACCTGGAAGTGATTCCGGAAGAGTGGGGCGGCGATACGCCGTTCGTGCCGGTGTCGGCCAAGACCGGCATGGGCATCGACGACCTGCTCGACGCGATCCTGGTGCAGGCCGAGGTGATGGAACTGAGCGCGGTGCAGGACGGCCCCGCCTCGGGCGTGGTGATCGAATCCAGCCTGGATCGCGGCCGCGGCCCGGTGGCTACGGTGCTGGTGCAGCAGGGCACGCTCAAGCGCGGCGATTTCGTGGTGTGCGGTATCGAATACGGCCGCATGCGCGCGCTGGTGGACGAAACCGGCAAGACCGTGCAGGAAGCCGGTCCGTCGATTCCGGTGCAGGTACTGGGCTTGTCCGGCGTACCGGAAGCGGGTGACGATTTCGTCGCCGTCGCCGACGAGCGCCTGGCCCGCCAGGTGGCGCAGGAGCGTCAGCAGAAGCGTCGCGAAACGCGCCTGGTCAGCAAGGCCAACCGTCTCGAAGACATCATGGCGCAGATGGGCCAGAGCGAGCAGCAGCAAACGCTCAACATCCTGGTCAAGGCCGATGTGCAGGGTTCGGTGGAAGCTTTGCGCGAATCGCTGAGCGCGATCGGCAACGAGAACGTGAAGGTGAACGTGATTGCCTCCGGCGTCGGTGGCATCACCGAATCCGACGCGACCCTCGCCGCCGCCTCCAAGGCGCTGATCATCGGCTTCAACGTGCGTGCGGATGCATCGGCGCGCAAGGTGATCGATACCGCCGGCCTCGACGTGCGCTACTTCTCGATCATCTATGACGTGATCGACCAGGTGAAGCAGGCCGCTTCGGGTCTGCTGGGCGTGGAAGTGCGCGAAGAGATCATCGGCGTGGCCCAGGTGCGCGATGTGTTCCGCAGCTCCAAGTTCGGCGCGGTCGCCGGCTGCATGGTCACCGAAGGCATGGTCAAGCGCAGCAAGCCGATCCGCGTGCTGCGCAACAACACCGTGGTCTTCCAGGGCGAGCTGGAATCGCTGCGCCGCTTCAAGGACCTGGTCGACGAAGTGCGCAACGGCATGGAATGCGGTATCGCCGTGAAGCAGTACAACGATGTGAAGGTGGGCGACCAGATCGAGTGCTTCGAGCGCATCGAAGTGGCCCGCACCCTGTAAATCGAGCAGCAAGGAGCGCGGGTCTTGCTACGCCCGCTCCGCAGAACCCAAGCCCGGGCAGGTTTTGCCCGGGCTTTTTCACTGTCGTAATCTGACGGACCACAAGCTTCGTCGTTTGCCGTCGACCCCGCGCAATCCAGGGGTAAGGAGTCTTTCCATGCCATCACGCGACTTCAAACGCACCGACCGTGTCGGCGCCGAACTGCGCCGCGAACTCGGGATCCTGGTGCATACCGCCGTACGCGATCATGGCCTGCCCTCGTGCAGTGTGTCGGACGTGGAAGTCACCCGCGATCTGGACTGGGCCACGGTATGGGTCACCGCGCTGTTGCCGGGGCAATCGAAGGAAGTGGTTAAGGCGCTCAACGAGCTGGCGATGGAATTCCGCCGCACGCTGTCGCGCAGCATGCGCCTGCGCCGGGTACCGGAGCTGCGCTTCAAGTACGACGACTCCATGGACAAGGGCGACCGCATCGATCAGCTGCTGCGCGAAAACCCCTTGCCGGACGCGGACAAGCAGGAAGATTGATGGTGTTTCGCCAGGGCGCGTGCCAGGGCCGTCTTGGCGCATTCCGCCTGCCTGCCGCAGGGCGAAAGCCCCGTGCCAACCGTTCAGTCATCCGGTTCTTATGAGTCGCCGCCGCCATCGCACCGGTGCCCGTGATCTGCACGGCATCCTGTTGCTCGACAAACCGCTGGGCATGAGCTCGAACAAGGCGCTGCAGATGGCGATCGCCATCCTGCGTGCCGCCAAGGGCGGCCATACCGGCGCACTGGATCCGCTGGCCACCGGCCTGCTGCCGCTGTGCTTCGGCGAGGCCACCAAGATCGCCGGCAGCCTGCTGGGCGCACGCAAGGCCTATCTGGCCGAATGCCGGCTCGGCACCACCACCACCACGGCGGACCGCGAGGGCGAGGTCGTTGCCCAGCGACCGGTGCCGCTACTGGACGATGCCGCGATCGAGGCCGCGCTGGCGCGCTTCCGGGGCCGCATTGTTCAGGTGCCGCCGGTGTATTCGGCGCTGAAGCAGGACGGCGAGCCGCTCTATCTCAAGGCGCGCCGCGGCGAGTCCGTGCAGGCGCCGCCGCGCGAAGTCGAGATCGACCGGCTGGAACTGATTTCCCGCAACCATGACACGCTCAGCCTGCTGGTCGAATGCGGCTCGGGCACCTATATCCGCAGCCTGGCGGTCGACCTGGGCGAATTGCTGGGATGCGGGGCGCATCTGACCGCGCTGCGGCGCACCTGGGTCGATCCGTTCCGGCAGCCGGTCATGGTCACCTTGGAGCAGCTGCGCGAGGCGGCTGGAGCGGGCGACGAGGCCCTGAACGGCGTGATTTTGCCGATGGCGGCGGGTCTGGCCGACTTGCCGGCGCTGCATTTCGGCGAGCCGGACAGCCATGCCGTCTCACAGGGACGGCAGATTCCATGGCCGCAGACGGCGCCTGCCGAACGATCGGCGGCCTTTGCCAGCGACGGGCGCCTGCTGGCCCTGGTGGACCGGGACGAGCAGGGCAGAGTGCGTATTCTGCGCGGTTTCAACTTGCCCGTTTCGCCCGCCGGGACCTGACAATTCACGTTATGGTCTTGTTGCAACAGGCTTTCGCTCGGTACAATAACCCACTTGATTCAGTACTTTCGTTCAACCTGTCGGAGCTTGCGCAACCTCATCGGGTGGTGATGTTGCGCAAGTTCCGCTCCCGTTTTTATAGGAAGAGATAAACATGTCCCTCACTGCAGAACAGTCCGGCAAGATCATTGCTGACTTCGGCCGCAAGCCGAACGACACCGGTTCGCCGGAAGTGCAGGTTGCCCTGCTTTCCGCCCGCATCGAGCACCTTACCGATCATTTCAAGACCCACAAGCAGGATCACCACTCGCGTCGTGGCCTGCTCAAGCTGGTCAACCAGCGCAAGCGTCTGCTCGGTTATCTGAAAAGCAGCGACCTGTCGCGCTATCAGAGCCTGATCGAACGCCTCGGCCTGCGCCGCTGATCGGACGAGGACAAACCAAGTGGCGAAAGTAACCAAGTCATTCCAGTACGGTAATCACGAAGTCACACTGGAGACGGGCGAAATCGCCCGCCAGGCTTCGGGCGCCGTCATGGTCAGCATGGGCGGCACCGTGGTGCTGGTTTCCGTGGTGGCGGCTTCCAAGGCGAAGGATGGGCAGGATTTCTTCCCGCTCACCGTCGACTACGTGGAGAAGTTCTACTCCGCCGGCCGCATCCCGGGCGGCTTCTTCAAACGCGAAGGCCGTCCGACCGAGAAGGAAACGCTCACCTCGCGTCTGATCGATCGCCCGGTGCGCCCGCTGTTCCCGGAAGAATTCAAGAACGAAGTGCAGGTCATCGCACAGGTCGTTTCGTTGAATCCGGAAGTCGACGGTGATATCGCCGCGATGATCGGCGCCTCCGCTGCGCTGACCCTGGCCGGTATCCCGTTCAAGGGCCCGATCGGCGCAGCGCGCGTCGGCTATGCCGGCGGCAAGTACCTGCTCAACCCGACCGCCACCGAGCTGAAGACCTCCGAGCTCGACCTGGTCGTGGCCGGTACCGCCAATGCGGTGCTGATGGTGGAATCCGAAGCCAAGCTGCTCAGCGAAGAAGTGATGCTGGGCGCGGTGGTGTTCGGCCACCAGCAGCTGCAGGCCGTGGTCAAGGCGATCAACGAATTCGTCGCTGAAGCCGGCCGCAAGCCGTTCACCTGGTCGGCCCCGGTGCGCAACGATGCCCTGTTCAACAGCATCCAGAGCATCCTCGGCGACCGCCTGGAAAAGGCGTTCCAGATCCGCGACAAGCTGGAGCGTCGCGACGCGATCTCCGCGCTGAAGGGCGACATCAAGACCGGCATCGCCGAAACCGCCGCCTCGCACGGCTGGTCCGATCTGGACATCAGCAACGCTTTTGCGGAAATCGAATACCGCACCATGCGCGACGGCGTGCTGAAGACCAAGGTCCGCATCGACGGCCGCAAGCTGGACGACATCCGCCCGATCTCCGTGCGCGTCGGCGTGCTGCCGCGTACCCACGGTTCGGCGCTGTTCACCCGCGGCGAAACGCAGGCGCTGGTGGTGGCCACCCTCGGCACCACGCGCGATGCGCAGATCATCGATGCGCCGGAAGGCGAGTCGAAGGACACCTTCCTGTTCCACTACAACTTCCCGCCGTTCTCGGTCGGTGAAACCGGTCGCTTCGGCGCGCCGAAGCGTCGCGAAATCGGCCACGGCCGTCTCGCCAAGCGCGGTGTGCAGGCAGTGAAGCCGAGCATCGAAGAATTCCCGTACGTGCTGCGCGTGGTGTCCGAAATCACCGAGTCGAACGGTTCTTCCTCGATGGCTTCGGTGTGCGGTTCCTCGCTGGCCATGATGGACGCCGGCGTGCCGCTGAAGGCTCCGGTGGCGGGTATCGCCATGGGCCTGGTGAAGGAAGGCGGCGACTTCGTGGTGCTGTCCGACATCCTGGGCGACGAAGATCACCTCGGCGACATGGACTTCAAGGTAGCCGGTAGCGCCGATGGCGTGTCCGCGCTGCAGATGGACATCAAGATCGAAGGCATCACCGAAGAGATCATGAAGCTGGCGCTGGAGCAGGCCAAGCGCGGTCGTCTGCACATCCTGGGCGAAATGGCCAAGGTGATCAGCACGCCGCGTTCGGAAATGAGCGAATACGCACCGCGCCTGCTCACCGTCAAGATCCATCCGGACAAGATCCGCGAAGTGATCGGCAAGGGTGGCGCCACCATCCGTTCCATCACCGAAGAAACCGGTACCACCATCGACATCAGCGACGATGGCACCGTGGTGATCGCCTCGGTCAACCGCCTGGCGGCCGAAGAGGCCAAGAAGCGCATCGACCAGATCGTCTCGGACGTCGAGCCGGGCCGCATCTACGAAGGCAAGGTTGCCAAGCTGATGGACTTCGGCGCTTTCGTGACGATCCTGCCGGGCAAGGACGGCCTGGTGCACGTGTCGCAGATCTCCAACGAGCGCGTCGAGAAGGTTTCCGACAAGCTCAAGGAAGGCGACATCGTGAAGGTGAAGGTGCTGGAAGTGGACAAGCAGGGCCGTATCCGCCTGTCCATGAAGGCCGTTGCCGAGGACGAAGGCGCCAGCGCCTGAGTTTCTTCGCCACCTGATGCAAAAGAAAACGCCCGGCCTCGCAGCTGGGCGTTTTCATTTTTGAAATACGGTATTTGGTACGATCGCGTCTTGGCATCGAGGATGCAGGCATGTCGGATCAGATGAACGATTTTCTGAAGGACTATCAGGCCTTCGCGCAGCAATCCTGGGACGCGTGGATGCGCTCTATGCAGCAACCGGGCGCGATGGGTTCGTTCGGAACCCCTCCCATGGGCGGCGCGAACGACGATTTGCTGAGCCGCAGCCTGGCCAGCCTCAAGGCTTATGGCAGCTGGCTGCAGCAGGCCGCCGGTGCAGGGCAGGCGGCCACCATGTGGCAGCAGTCGATGCCCATGCAGCCCTTTCTCGCGGCGTTCAACCAGCCGTTTGCACAGACGGTTGCCGGCATCGACAGCGCTTCTGCGTTTGGTTTCGATCACCAGTGGCAATCCTGGCTGCAGGCGATGCAGCGCGCCGGGCAGATGGGCCTCGCCGGCAACATGGGCAGCAATCTGCAAGGATCTTGGCCGACCTTCGGCATCACGCGCGAGATGCAGCTGGATCAACAGGCGCTCACCGCGGCCATCAACGACTATCTGCAAGTCAGCGCGCGCTATCAGGCCTTGCTGCAGCAGGTGAACAGCAAGGGCATTGCGCGCCTGCAGGAAAAACTGGGGCAGGGCGCAGAACCGGGCAAACAGCCCGAGTCCATGAAGGCGTTGTACGACCTGTGGATCGATGCCATGGAAGACGCCTACGCCGAAATGGCGCTATCGGATGACTATCGCGAAGTGTTCGGCGCGCTCGCCAATGCGCAGATGCGCGTGCGTAAGCTGCAGCAGCAGCAAACCGAACAGATGTGCCGCGAACTGGGCATGCCCACGCGCAGCGAAGTGGATAGCCTTGGTCAGCGGGTGCAGCAGCTGCGCCGTGATTTGCAGGCGCGCAAGCAGCGCGAATCGCAGGCCGATGCCAGCGAAGTCGACGCCCTGCAGGCTGAAATCGCTGAACTGAAACGCGAGCTGGCCGCCAGCAAGGCGACCGCCAAGGTGCGCCCCATTACGCGCAAAACCGATGCCGATGACGGCAAGGCATCCACGCGGGCCAAGACCGCGGGTTCCGCTTCCGGCAAGCGCAAGTAAGGATTGATCATGTCGACACCGTTGCCCTTCGACCCGCAGCAGGCTTTCAATGAAATGGCTACGTTCCAGCGCAAGCTGGCGGCCGGCATGCAGAACCTGCGCGGGCTCGGCGAACAGGATTACGCCAATACGCCGCGCGAAGCGGTCTACAGCGAAGACAAGCTCACGCTCTGGCATATGAAGGGCAGCAACACGCCCACTGCCAAAGTGCCTACGCTGATCGTGTATGCGCTGGTCAACACGGTGTGGATGACCGACCTGCAGGATGACCGCTCGCTGGTGCGCAACTTGCTGGCGCAGGGCGAAGACGTCTATCTGATCGACTGGGGTTATCCGGACGGTGCCGATCGCTGGCTCACGCTGGACGATTATCTCAACGGCTATCTCGATCGCTGTGTGGATGCCATCTGCAAGCGCCACGGCCTGAATGCGATCAACCTGCTCGGCATTTGCCAGGGCGGCACGTTCTCGCTGTGCTACACCGCGATGCATCCGGAGAAGGTGAAGAACCTGGTCACCATGGTGACGCCGGTGGATTTCCGCACGCCCGACAACATGCTCTCGCACTGGGTGCAGAGCATGGACGTGGATCTGTTCGTCGACACGATGGGCAATATCCCGGCCGAGCTGATGAACTGGGTGTACCTGATGCTCAAGCCGTTGCGCCTGAATCAGCAGAAGTACGTGAGCATGGTCGACATTCTGGATAACCCGGTGGAGTTGAAAAACTTCCTGCGCATGGAGCGCTGGATTTTCGATTCGCCCGACCAGGCCGGCGAAGCATTCCGTCAGTTCATCAAGGAATTCTTCCAGCAGAACAAGCTGATCAAGGGCGATCTGCAGATCGGGCGGCAGCCGGTCGACCTCGGCATGATTTCCCAGCCTATCCTCAACATCTACGCGACCCAGGATCACCTGGTGCCGCCGGATGCATCGCGGCCGCTTGGGCGCCACGTCAGCTCCACCGACTACACCGAGTTCGCCTTCAAGGGCGGCCATATCGGCATCTACGTATCCGGACGCGCGCAGCGCGAAGTGGCGCCGGCTATCCACCAATGGCTACGCGACCGCACGTAGGGTAGGTTGGGTTAGCGCAGCGTAACCCAACAATATCGCCACGCAGAAAGATCGCCGGGCAACGCTGCGCCAACCCAGCCTACGTCCGGTCGGCGGCGCCTGATAGAATTGGGCGATGACTAACGCCTCGCAAACCCACGACACCATCCGCGCTGTGCAATGGCACGGCGACCATCTGCGCCTGCTGGACCAGCGCCTGCTGCCGGCCGAGGAGCAATGGCTCGATTGCCGCGATTCGGCCGCCGTGTTCCAGGCGATCAGAGATCTTGCCGTGCGCGGCGCGCCGGCCATCGGCATCGCCGCGGCATGGGGCGTCGTGCTGGCTGCACAGCAGGGCGAACCGTTGGAGCAGGCGCTTGCACATTTGCGTGCTGCCCGTCCCACGGCGGTGAATCTGATGTGGGCCTTGGACCGTATGAAAGCGCGGATTGCGGCAGGCGCAGATACCGCTGCGCTGGAGCGTGAAGCGCAGGCGATCCAGGACGAGGATCTGGCCGCCAACCGCCACATGGGTGAACTGGGTGCGGCGCTGATCGCCCCCGGTTCGAGCGTGATGACCCATTGCAATACCGGCTCGCTGGCCACCTCCGGCTATGGCACCGCACTGGGCGTGATACGCGCCGGTGTCGCCAACGGCCGCATCCTGCACGTGTATGCCGGCGAAAGCCGGCCCTGGCAGCAGGGCGCCCGCCTGACCATGTGGGAGCTGGTGCGCGACGGCATTCCCGCCCAGCTGATCGCCGACTCCGCCGCATCGCACCTGATGAAGGGCGGCGCGGTGAAATGGGTAATCGTCGGTGCCGACCGCATCGCCGCCAACGGCGACACCGCCAACAAGATCGGCACGTATCAGCTGGCGATCGCTGCGCGCCATCACGGCGTGAAGTTCATGGTGGTGGCGCCGTCGTCCACCGTCGACATGGCCACCGCCTCGGGCGACGACATCGAGATCGAACTGCGCGACGCTGCCGAGCTGCTCAGCGTGGCCGGCCGCCGCACGGTGGTGGAGGGCGCACAGGCCTGGAATCCGGTGTTCGACGTGACGCCGGCGGCGTTGATCGATGCCATCGTCACCGAGCGTGGCGTGATCGAGCATCCCACCACCGAACGCATGCGAGCGGTGTTTTCCGCATGAGATTGAAGCATGAAGTCATGTTGTTCGCCGTGGGCGGAGCGATTGGCTTCATTGTCGATGCCGGCATTGTGCAATTGCTGGTCACCTTCGCGCACGTCAATCCCTATGCGGGACGCGTGGTTTCGTTCCTGATCGCGGCCACCGTAACCTGGTGGTGGAACCGCAGCCATACCTTTGCCACGCGCCAGAGCGGCCGCTCGCTGGGTGCCGAATGGCTGCACTGGATGGCCCTGATGGGCGGCGGCGCGGCGGTCAACTATGGCGCGTATGCGGCCTGTCTGTTCGAGTTTCCGGCCTGGCATAAATGGCCGGTGCTGGCCGTAGCGGTGGGCTCTTTTTTTGCCGCCTTCGTCAATTTCGTGAGCGCCCGGACGCTGCTTTTCAGACGCGCCAAAACGCACTCGTAACCTATTGATTGAAAAGGCCTAAATCGGCCCTTTTCACATCTCTTTGTGGTACACTTCCAAGCTACCGCCTGACCTTGCGAGCAAGCGCACGAAGCGCCTGCTCCGGGGCTTTTATTTTGTCACCAGGGAAGCCGATTGATGGCAGAGCTCGCCAAAGAAGTCATCCGCGTCAATATCGAAGACGAAATGCGCCAGAGCTACCTCGATTACGCCATGAGCGTGATCGTGGGACGCGCCCTCCCGGACGTTCGTGATGGCTTGAAGCCGGTCCATCGCCGCGTGCTGTTTGCGATGAACGAGCTGAGCAACGCCTGGAACAAGCCGTACAAGAAATCCGCCCGCGTCGTCGGTGACGTGATCGGTAAATACCACCCACACGGCGATGCGTCGGTCTACGACGCCATCGTGCGCATGGCGCAGCCGTTCTCGCTGCGCTACATGCTGGTCGACGGCCAGGGCAACTTCGGTTCGGTCGACGGCGACAACGCCGCCGCCATGCGATACACCGAGGTGCGCATGGCGCGCCTCACGCACGAACTGATGGCGGACATCGACAAGGAAACCGTCGATTTCGGCCCCAACTACGACGAAAGCGAACACGAGCCGCTGGTGCTGCCCACCCGCGTGCCGAACTTGCTGGTGAACGGTTCGGCCGGTATCGCGGTGGGCATGGCCACCAACGTGCCGCCGCACAACCTCAGCGAAGTGATCGCCGCGACGATCGCGCTGATCGACGAGCCGGCGCTCAGCATCGACGAACTGATGCAGCACGTGCCCGGCCCGGATTTCCCCACCGCCGGCATCATCAACGGCGCCGCCGGCATCGTCGAAGCCTATCGCACCGGCCGCGGCCGCATCCTGGTGCGTGCGCGCACCGAGATCGAAACCGAATCCAACGGCCGCGAGACGATCCTCGTCCACGAGCTGCCGTATCAGGTGAACAAGGCGCGGTTGATCGAAAAGATCGCCGAGCTGGTCAAGGAAAAGCGCCTGGAAGGCATTTCCGAGCTGCGTGACGAGTCCGACAAGGACGGCATGCGCATCGTGATCGAGATCCGCCGCGACGCGATGGCCGATGTCGTGCTGAACAACCTGTTCCAGCAGACTCAGTTGCAGGTCACCTTCGGCATCAACATGGTGGCGCTGGTCGATGGCCAGCCGCGCACGCTCAATCTGAAGGAAATCCTCGAGGCGTTTGTCCGCCATCGCCGCGAGGTGGTCACGCGCCGCACGATTTTCGAATTGCGCAAGGCCCGTGCCCGTGCGCACATCCTGGAAGGCCTGACGGTTGCGCTCGCCAACATCGACGAGATGATCGAGCTGATCAAGACCTCGGCGTCGCCGCAGGAAGCGCGCGAGCGCATGCTGGCGCGCAAGTGGGAGCCGGGCATGGTCGGCGCCATGTTGTCGGCCGCGGGCGCGGATGCATCGCGTCCGGAGGACATGGATCCGCGCGATGGCCTCAAGAGCGAGGGTTATCAGCTTTCCGATACGCAGGCGCAGGAAATCCTGGCCATGCGCCTGCACCGCCTTACCGGCCTGGAGCAGGAAAAGCTTTCCGACGAATATCGCGAAATCCTGGAAACCATCCGCGGCCTGATCCAGATCCTGGAAGATCCGGCGCGCCTGCTGGCGGTGATTCGCGAAGAGCTGGAAGTGGTCAAGGCCGAATTCGGCGATGCACGCCGCACCGAGATCCAGCATTCGCAGGAAGATCTCAACGTGCTGGACCTGATCGCGCCGGAAGACGTGGTCGTTACGCTGTCGCATGCCGGCTATGTGAAGCGGCAGCCGGCCAACATCTATCGCGCGCAGCGCCGCGGCGGTAAGGGCCGTTCGGCATCGGCACTGAAGGAAGAGGATTTCGTCGAGCAGTTGTGGGTGGTCAACACGCACGACACGCTGCTTACGTTCACCAGCACCGGCCGCGTGTATTGGCTGAAGGTGTATCAGATGCCCGAGGCTGGTCCGAATGCTCGCGGCAAGCCGATGGTGAACCTGTTGCCGCTGGGCGAGGGCGAAAAGGTGCAGGCGGTGTTGCCGGTGCACGAATACAGCGAAGACCGCTTCGTGTTCTTCGCCACCGCGCAGGGCACGGTCAAGAAGACGCCGCTGACGGAATTCGCGTTCCAGCTGCAGAAGGGCAAGATCGCGATCAACCTCGACGAAGGCGATGCGCTGGTCGGGGTTGAACTCACCGATGGCAATAGCGACGTGCTGCTGTTTGCCTCCAACGGCAAGGTCGTGCGTTTCGATGAAGGCGAAGTGCGCTCGATGGGCCGTACCGCTACCGGCGTGCGCGGCATGAAGCTCGCCGACGAGGCCAAGGTGGTATCGCTGATTGTGGCGTCGGAAGGCGACGTTCTTACCGCAACCGAACGCGGCTACGGCAAGCGCACCCAGCTCGATGAGTTCCCGAAGAAGGGACGCGGTACGCAAGGCGTGATCGGCATTCAGTGCTCCGAGCGCAACGGCTCCCTGGTGGCGGCGGCGCAGGTAACCGAGGCGCATGAAGTGATGCTGATCTCCAACCAGGGCACCCTGGTACGTACGCGTGTTACCGAGATCTCGCAGCTTGGCCGCAATACGCAGGGCGTGACCTTGATCCGCCTGCCGACGGAGGAAACGCTGGTCAGCGTGGTGCGCCTGGACGCGGACGACAGCAACGGCGAGGAAGCCGAGCCCGTCGATGGCCAGACACCGCCGGAGCAGCCGGGCGATGCGGTGGCAGAAACGCCGCCCAGCGCCGAGTAATCACCTCGCGTGGATGACAACAAAGCCCCGGCCTGCCGGGGCTTTGTTTTTTGCAGTGCCGGCGATCAGGCGTCGACGGCAGCAAGCATCGTTTCGGCGGTGGTGACGCGCAGCTCGCCGGGGCTCTCCAAATTGAGCAGCTTCACTACGCCGTTTTCCGCGTACAGCGCAAAACGGCGTGCACGCATGCCCATGCCATAAGCCGTGCCGTCCATCTGCAGACCCAGCGCGCTGGTGAAGGCGCCGTTCCCATCGGCCAGCAGCTTGAAGCCAGGTGGCACCTGCTGCGATGCGGCCCATGCCTGCATCACATAAGCATCGTTGACGGCCATGCAATACAGCTTGATGCCGCGCGCCTGGAACTCGTGGAAGTGTTTTACATAGCCCGGCATATGGCGTTCCGAACAGGTCGGCGTAAACGCGCCCGGCACCGCAAACAGCACCGATTTGCCCTCCGCAAAGAGCGCTGCGGTGGAACTGCGCTGGACTTCCGCTCCGGTCTCGACGACGGTGATCTCGATATCGGGCAGGGGCTGTCCAATCTGGATGGTCATGGGCTACTCGCTGAAAGTAAGGCAACGGCAGGCATGCTAATGCGGCAGGGGACGCTTGTCGCCTTGAAATGAGCGGCCGCGGAACTATCTAGCTGTCAAGCGGTGAATGCACCGCAACCACTTCGAGGTAACAACCATGGCTCTGAGCCGCAACGCCATCTGGGGCACCAACGGTGCTCTTCCGTCCGATATTCGCCACGCGCTGGATCGCTTTTTCCTGCATGAGGAGGCCGATGCTTCCCAGCTCGCCGGCTCGCGCTGGGCGCCGCGCGTCGATATCAAGGAAGAGGATCAGCGCTTCCTGATTTTCGTGGATGTCCCCGGTGTCGATCCTGCTTCGATCGAAATCAGCATGGAAAAGGGCATGCTTTCGATCAAGGGCGAGCGCAGCGTGGAAAAGAGCGAGCAGAACAGCCGCTACACGCGCGTGGAGCGTGCCCATGGCAACTTCCATCGTCGCTTTACGCTGCCCGATAGTGCCGACGCCGACAACATCAGCGCCAACGGCAAGCATGGCGTGCTGGAAATCGTGATTCCCAAGAAGGCGCAAACCGCACCGCGCCGTATCACCATCAACACCGCGCAATAACACCGCAGATTGTTTGATGTTGCGGAGTTGGCCCGCCACGGACGATGATCCGTGGCGGGCTGCTTGTGTTGTGCCGATTGATGCCGGGGAGTGGCAGTGGAATTCAAAGATTATTACGACACCTTGGGCGTGAAGCCCGATGCCAGCGAGGCCGATATCAAGTCGGCTTATCGCAAGCTGGCGCGCAAATATCATCCGGACAAGAACAAAGACGCCGGCGCCGAGGACAAATTCAAGGCGATCAACGAAGCCAATGAAGTGCTGCGCGATACTGAAAAGCGCCGTGCCTACGACCAGCTGCGTGCGGGCGGCTACCGCCCCGGCGAGCAGTTCCGGCCGCCGCCGAACTGGGGGCAGGGCCAGGGCTATGACTTCGGAGAAGCGGGTGAGGGCGATTTCAGCGACTTTTTCGAAAGCCTGTTCGGCCGTGCCGGCGGCGGCGCGAGGCAGGGTGCACCGCGCCCTCGGCGGGGCCGCGATGTGCAGGCGCACGTGGAAATCGATCTGCAGACCGCCTTCGACGGTGGCCGTACGCGCCTGAGCCTGGACGACGGCAGCGGCAAGGAGCGGCTGCTGGAAGTGAAGATCCCCGCCGGGATCCAGCCGGGCAAGGTCATCCGCCTGAGCGGCCAGGGCCAGCCGGGCGGTGCGGGTGGGCCGAGCGGCGATCTGTTGCTGGAAGTGGGTATCCGCGAGGACGCACGCTTCAAGCTGGATGGGCGCAACGTGCTGCACGTGCTGCCGATCAGTCCCTGGGAAGCGGCGCTGGGCGCCACGGTGCCGGTGCCTACATTGGCCGGCGCGGTGGACTTGCGGATTCCGGCTGGATCCCAGTCCGGACGCAAGCTGCGCCTCAAGGGGCGCGGAATGCCGGGTGCCACGCCGGGGGATCAACTGGTGGAAATCTCGATCCGCGTGCCGCTGGCCGAAAACGAGGCCCAGCGCGGCGCTTACGAGGCCCTGCGTTCCCAGTTCGCCCACTACGACCCGCGCAGCTGAACTTGTTCCTGTGGCCGGACATGCAAACGGCGCCGCAAGGCGCCGTTTTGCTTGGGCGGCCCGGCCGCTGTCAGGCGGGCAGCAGTTCTTTCAGTACCGCCACCAGTTCCTCTTCTTTGATCGGCTTGGTGACGTAGGCCTTGGCGCCCTGACGGATGCCCCAGACCTTGTCGGTCTCCTGATCCTTGGTGGTCACCAGCACGATCGGGATGGTGGCGGTGTCCGGATCCTTGCTGATGGTGCGGGTGGCCTGGAAACCGTTGAGGTTCGGCATGACCACGTCCATCAGGATCAGATCGGGCTTTTCGCGCTTGGCGGCTTCGACGCCGGCGGCACCGTCTTCGGCAGTCACTGTCTCATGGCCGAGCTTTTCGACAATGCGCTTGATACCGAGCAGCTGCGACGGCGAATCGTCGACAATCAGGATGCGTGCCATAAGGTGGAAATCCCCTTGTTGTTTCGTCAATTCTAACAGGATGTTGGGGAAGTGCTTTCCTGCACCAACCCCGTCAGCCGGATCAGGTACTTGCCGCGCCTGACCTGCAGCAGCCTTTCCATAGGCGGCAGCTTGCGTCCAAGTTTAAACGCGCTTGGCCGCGTCAAACGTTGCCGATGCGCACAATGGTACGGCCGAATGAATCGCCTGCGAGCATCCGTTCGAACACCTCGGGCAACTGCTCCAGCGTCACTTCCCGGGTGGCAATTCGATCCAGGTGACGAGGCTTCCAGTCGCTGGCCAGATGTTGCCACACCTGATCGCGCTGGTCGCGGGCGGTGCCGGCCGAGGCAATGCCAAGCAGGCTGACGCCGCGGATGATGAACGGCAGTACGGTGCTGTCCAGGTCGACGCCGCCGGCATTGCCGCAGACGGCGGCATTGCCGTACGGCACGATCAATGGCAGCAGGCCGGCGAGCATGGCGCCGCCGACATTGTCGAGCGCGCCGCCGAAGCGTGCCGAATCCATCGGCTTGCCGCTGAAGGTGAGCTGGTGGCGGTCGATGCATTCGGCCGCGCCGATGCCGCGCAGGAATTCGAATTCGCCAGTCTTGCCGCTGATCGCGTGGACCTGATAGCCGGCGCGGCTGAAGATATCGATGGCCAGCATGCCCACGCCGCCGCTGGCGCCGGTGACTGCGATCGGGCCGAGCGCCGGGGTCTGGCGATTGTCTTCCATGCGCAGCAGGGCCAGCGCGGCGGTGAAGCCGGCGGTGCCCAGGATCATGCTTTCGCGCAGGCTCAGTCCCTCTGGCAGATGCACGGCCCACTGCGCCGCCAGGCGGATGTATTCGCCGTAGCCGCCATCGCGCGTTTCGGACAGGCCGCTGCCGGTACACAGCACCGCATCGCCCTCCTTGAAGCGCGGATCGGTGGAGGCCGCCACGATGCCGGCGGCGTCGATGCCGCCGTTGAGCGGGTACTGGCGCAGGATCTTGCCCTTGCCGGTACCAGCCAGCGCATCTTTGTAGTTCACCGAGGAATAGGCCACTTTCACCAGCACTTCGCCCGCGCTGAGCGCATCGGTGCCGATGGTTTCGATGCCGCCACGGTAACCGGCGGCATCGTTGTGGATACGGAAGGCGCGGAAATCGGTAGAGATCATGGCTGTGCGCTCGCTCAGGCTTCGACGCTGCGGCTATCGATCCACTTGGGTGTATAGCCGCCCTGGTATTGGGCCATCCAGTCGAACATCTGCTGCATGTCGTCGCCGAACCAGATGCTGGCCCGTTGCTCGGTGCGCACGAAGGCTTCGTCGACCATGTGATCCATCATCGTGCGCAGATGCGAGTAGTAGCCGCGTACATTGAGAAACGCACAGGGATACTGATGCAGCCCGAGCTGGGCCCAGGTGAGCATCTCGAACATTTCGTCCATGGTGCCGAAGCCGCCGGGCAGGGCGACGAAGGCATCGGAAAGCTCGAACATGCGCGTCTTGCGCTGATGCATGGTTTCCACCACGTGCATCTCGCTCAGGCCGGGATGCGCCACTTCGCGCTCGACCAGCTGGCGCGGGATCACGCCGACCACCTTGCCGCCGGCTGCCAGCACGGCATCGGCCACGGTACCCATCAGGCCGACTTTGCCGCCGCCGTAGACCAGCGTGATGCCGCGGCGGGCCAGTTCGGTGCCGAAGGCGCGTGCGCTTTCCACGTATTGGGGGTGTTTGCCGGAGCTGGAGCCGCAGTAGACGCAGAGGGCGGTGGGTTGGGGCATGGGGTGGGCTCGGTGGGGGCGTAAGGGGTAGAGCTAAGAAGAGCGCGTTATTGATGTGTTGTTTTCGGGGGCCGAAAACAACAAGCCCGCCCATGTCGCCACGAGCGGGCTGTTGATCATGCAGGCATGAAGCTTAGTTGCCCTTGTGGATCGCGCGCTTGTCGACCGACAGCGCCGCTTCGTGCACGGCTTCCGACAGCGTCGGATGGGCGTGGACGATGCGTGCCAGGTCTTCGGCGGAGCCCTTGAACTCCATCGCCACCACCGCTTCGGCGATCAGCTCGGACACGCCCGGGCCGACCATGTGCACGCCGAGCAGGCGGTCGGTTTCGGCATGGGCGAGCACCTTCACCTGGCCGATCGCCTCGTTCATCGCCACGGCGCGGCCGATGGCGGCGAACGGGAAGGTGCCGATCTTGTACGGAATGCCGGCGTCCTTCAGTTCTTTCTCGGTCTTGCCGGCCCAGGCGATTTCCGGTTCGGTGTAGATCACCCACGGCACGGTGTCGAGATTGATGTGACCGGCCTTGCCGGCGATCCACTCGGCCACCGCCACGCCTTCTTCGGAACCCTTGTGCGCGAGCATCGGGCCACGCACGGCGTCGCCGATCGCCCACACGCCATCGACGCCGGTGTGGTTGTGCTCGTCGACCACGATGCGGCCGCGCTCGTCCAGCTTCACGCCGGTATCGCCGGCCAGCAGGCCGTCGGTGTAGGCGCGGCGGCCCACGGCCACCAGCAGCTTGTCGACGGTGAGTTCGTGGGCGCCGTCCTTGTCTTCATAGGTGAGCGCGACTTCGTTCTTTTTCACCTCGGCCTTGGTCAGCTTGGCGCCGAGCTTGATGGCCAGGCCCTGCTTCTCGAATTCCTTCTTGGCGATCTTGGCCACGTCCTGGTCGGCCACCGCGAGGAAGTCCGGCAGCGCTTCGAGGATGGTCACCTCGGCGCCCAGGCGGTTCCACACGCTGCCCAGTTCCAGGCCGATCACGCCGGCACCGATCACACCCAGGCGCTTGGGCACTTCGTTGATGTCCAGCGCACCGGCGTTGTCGATGATGTACTTGCCGTCGAACTTGGCGAACGGCAGCTCGATCGGCACCGAGCCCGAAGCCAGGATCACGTTGGTGGCGCTGATGGTCTGCTTGCTGCCGTCATTGCCGGTGATCTCGACGTTGTTGCCTTTCAGCAGCTTGCCCTTGCCGAAGAACGGCGTGACCTTGTTGGCCTTGAACAACTGGCCGATGCCGCCGGTGAACTGCTTGACGATCTTGTCTTTGCGGCCGATGAAGGTGGCCATGTCCACCTTGGCGTTCTCGACGCTGATGCCGTGCGCCGGCAGGTTGTGCGCAAGGTTGAAGTACTGCTTGGAGGAATCGAGCAGCGCCTTGGACGGGATGCAGCCCACGTTGAGGCAGGTACCGCCGAGCGCCTGCTTGCCGTCCTTGCCGACGAAGGCATCCACGCAGGCGGTCTTCAGGCCGAGCTGCGCGGCGCGGATGGCGGCCACATATCCGGCAGGGCCGGCGCCGATGACGATGACGTCGAATTTGTCGCTCATGATTCGCGTTTCCTGGGGAGCGGAGCGCCGTATATGGCGGCGCACGAGGGATTTCGAAAGGGCTGCGGCGACGGCGGCGTGCGCTGCACGCCGCCGTCAGCGCCGGGCGATTACATGCCCAGCAGCATGCGCTGCGGATTTTCCAGCTGGTTCTTGATATCGACCAGGAACAGCACCGCGTCCTTGCCGTCGATGATGCGGTGGTCGTAGCTGATCGCCAGGTACATCATCGGCGCGGCAATCACCTGGCCGTTCTCGACGATTGCACGCTCCTTGATGGTGTGCATGCCCAGGATCGCGCTCTGCGGCGGGTTCACGATCGGAGTGGACAGCAGCGAACCGAAGGTGCCGCCGTTGGTGATGGTGAAGGTGCCGCCCTGCAGATCATCCAGGCCGAGCTTGCCTTCGCGCGCCTTCTTGGCGTAGTTGACGATGCCTTTTTCGATATCGGCGAAGCTCATGTTCTGCGCGTCGCGCAGCACCGGCGTTACCAGGCCCTTGTCGGTGGACACGGCGATCGAGATGTCCTGGTAGCCGTGATAGATGATGTCGTTGCCGTCGACCGAGGCATTGATGATCGGATGGCGCTTGAGCGCTTCGGTGGCGGCCTTCACGAAGAAGCTCATGAAGCCCAGCTTCACGCCGTTGGCCTTTTCGAACTGTTCGCCCAGCGTCTTGCGCATCTTGCTGACTTCGGCAAGGTTCACTTCGTTGAACGAGGTGAGCATCGCGATCGAATTCTTCGACTGCATCAGGCGCTCGGCGATGCGCGTGCGGATGCGCGTCATCGGCACGCGCTCTTCCGGACGCGAACCCGGCGTCGGCGCCACGGCCGGCGCTGCAGCGGCGGGAGCGCCGCCCTTGCCGTAGTTGACCAGGTCTTCCTTGGTGACGCGGCCGTCGCGGCCGGTGCCGGCAACCTTGGAGGCGTCGATGTTCTGCTCGGTGGCCACGCGCAGGCCGGCCGGGGACAGGTCGGCGGTGCCGGCCGCGGCAGCCTTCGGTGCGGCGGCAGCCGGAGCGGGAGCGGGCGCAGCGGCGGCGGGAGCCGGGGCCGGCGCGGCTGCGCCTTCCTCGATCACAGCGATCACCTGCTGGCTGTTGACGGTGTCGCCGGTCTGGAACTTGATTTCCTTCAGCACGCCGTCGACCGGGGCCGGCACTTCCAGCACGACCTTGTCGGTTTCCAGGTCGACCAGGTTCTCGTCGCGCTTCACCGCTTCACCGGCTTTCTTGTGCCAGGTGGCGATGGTGGCGTCGGAGACGGACTCGGGCAGAACGGGGACTTTGACTTCGGTGGACATGGTATGGGTGATCCTGTGGTTATTCTGCTGAGTGATCCGGGCCGATCGGCGCGACCAGCGCCTGTTCAACCAGTGCCGCCTGTTCGGCGAGGTGATCGTTGAGGTGGCCTGCTGCCGGTGCCGGCGAGCGGGCGCGGCCGGCGTACGAGAGGCTCTGCTTGCTGCCGACGCAGGCCTGCAGGTGGTGGCGGATCTGGAACCAGGCGCCCTGGTTCATCGGCTCTTCCTGGCACCACACCACTTCCTTGGCGGAAGGATATTTCTCCAGCTCGGCCATCACCTCCGGGCGCGGGAACGGATACAACTGCTCCACGCGCACCACGGCCACATCGTTGACACCGCGCTTTTCGGCCTCTTCGAGCAGGTCGTAATAAACCTTGCCTGCGCACAGCACCATGCGCTTGACCTTCTTGGCCTGCAGCTCGCGATGCTCGCCGATCACCAGCTGGAAGCTGCCGTTGGCCAGGTCGTCCAGCGTCGACACCGCCAGTTTGTGGCGCAGCAGCGACTTGGGCGTCATCACGATCAGCGGCTTGCGCACCGGGCGCAGCATCTGGCGGCGGATCATGTGGAAATCCTGCGCCGGCGTGGTGGGCACGCAGACCTGCATGTTTTCCAGCGCGCACAGCTGCAGGAAGCGCTCCAGGCGCGCGGAGGAGTGCTCCGGACCCTGGCCTTCGTAGCCGTGCGGCAGATACAGCGCCAGCCCACACAGGCGATCCCACTTGGCTTCGCCGGAGCTGATGAACTGGTCGATCACCACCTGCGCGCCGTTGGCGAAGTCGCCGAACTGGCCTTCCCAGATGTTGAGCGTATGCGGATCGGTAGTGGCGTGGCCGTATTCGAAGGCCATCACCGCTTCTTCGCTGAGCAGCGAGTCGATCACTTCGACCGTGGCGTCGCCGCGCAGCGTGGCCAGTGGCATGAAGGTGTGGCCGTCCTTCTGGTCATGCAGCACGGCATGGCGATGGAAGAAGGTGCCGCGGCCCGAGTCCTGGCCGACCATGCGCAGGTTGTAGCCTTCGTCGATCAAGGTGGCGTAGGCCAGGTTTTCGGCAAAGCCCCAGTCGCCCGACTGTTCGCCGCTGGCCATCTTGCGGCGGTCGTCGTAGATCTTGGAAACGCGCGACTGCAGGGTGAGATCGCTGGGCAGATCCAGGATGCGGTTGGCCAGTTCGACCAGCTTGGCCTTGGCCACGCCGGTGTTGGCCGGGGTGGACAATTTCTTGCCGATGAACTGGCTCCAGTCCACTTCCACGTCCTTGGTCAGCGACGGGTGCAGGTCGGTCATCGACGCGCCGGTTTCCAGGCGGTCGCGGTAAGCGTCGAACTGCTTCTGCGCATCGCCGTCGGCGAGCATGCCTTCCTTCACCAGCTGCTGCGCGTAGAGGTCGCGCGCGGTGGGACGCTTGCGGATGATCTGGTACATCACCGGCTGGGTGGCGGCCGGCTCGTCGGCTTCGTTGTGACCGTGGCGGCGGTAGCAGACCAGGTCGATCACGACATCTTTGCGGAACTGCTTGCGGAATTCGTAAGCCAGGCGGGTGACCTGGATCACCGCTTCCGGGTCGTCGCCGTTCACATGGAACACCGGCGCGTTGACCATCTTGGCCAGGTCGGTGCAGTACAGGGTGGAGCGGGCGTCCTGCGGGTTGGAGGTGGTGAAGCCCACCTGGTTGTTCACCACGATGTGCAGGGTGCCGCCGATGCGGAAACCGCGGGCCTGCGACATGTTGAACAGTTCCATGTTCACGCCCTGGCCGGCCAGCGCGGCGTCGCCATGGATCAGCACGGCCAGCGACTGGGTGCGCTCATGGTCGCGGCGGCGGATCTGGCGCGCATGCACCGAACCGGCCACCACCGGATTGACGATTTCCAGATGCGAGGGGTTGAACGCCAGCGCCACGTGCACGCCGCCCTTGGGCGTGCGCACGTCGGCGGAGAAGCCCATGTGGTACTTCACGTCGCCGGAGTGGGCCGGGTCGTCCTCGGCGGCGTGCTCGAACTTGCCTTCGAATTCGTTGAACAGGGTCTTCGGCGGCTTGCCGAGGATGTTCACCAGCACGTTGAGGCGGCCGCGATGGGCCATGCCGATGACCAGGTCCTTGATGCCGTTGTCGCCCGCGGCGCGGACTACGTCGTCCATCATCGGGATCAGGCTGTCGCCGCCTTCCAGCGAGAAGCGCTTCTGGCCGACATACTTGGTATGCAGGTAGCGCTCCAGACCTTCGGCCGCGGTGAGGCCGTCGAGCACGCGCTGCTTGCCGGCCTTGTCCAGGGCGGCGGAGCCGTTGGCCTGCTCCAGGCGCGAGTAGATCCAGTTGCGCTGCGTGTGGTCGGAGATGTGCATGAACTCCGTGCCGACCGTATTGGTGTACACGCGCTTGAGGCGCGAGAACAGCTCGCGCAGCTTCATGCGCTGGCCGCCGCCGGCAAAGTTGCCGCAGTCGAATTCGGTGTCGAGGTCGGCGTCGGTCAGGCCGTGGAAGGCCAGGCCCAGGTCCGGCGCTTCCATCTTCAGCGCCAGGCCGAGCGGATCGAGGTCTGCGGCGAGGTGGCCGCGCGAACGGTAGGCGGTGAGCAGGCGCAGCACGCCGGCCTGCTTGCGCGCGTGCTCGTCGCTCCCCGGCATTACCGTGGCGCCGTTGCCCGGACGCTGCTTCTGCGCAGCCTCTATACGCGCAATGGCCGCGGAATGGGGCACATCCCCAGACTCGCGGCCCTTGAAAGACTTGAAGTACGTATTCCACTCGGCAGGCACCGATTCGGGATCGGCCAGCCAGGTTTCATACAAGGATTCAACATAATCGGCGTTGCCGCCTGCGAGTTGCGAGGATTCGGAAAACTCGCGGATCAAGTTTGTGCTCACGTCACCACCGGCAGGGAAGGGAGTCCTCAGCGACCCGCCCGTGGGTGGCGGTTTCGCTGGCGAAAAATCCTGTTAATTATAGCCTGGGGCTGCTGCGACGCGGCAAGTTGACCGGCAACTTTTGTCAAGCTGCCTGCCGCTGGTGGACAAGTACGAATGCTGTTGCAGCAAGGGTTTGCCGCCGATCGCCGGAGCATCCCGCAGGCGCTGCTGTTCAGCGGCGGGTTTACAAGCCCAGTGGCTGCAGTTGGGTCGCCGGCACGGCACGCTGCCAAATCTGCTCGAATTGCAGCAACAGCGGCGCCTGCCCGGGACCGTCGTGCAGGGCGGCACGTCCCAGCGGACGTGCGGCGTCGGGCAGGAACAGATAGCCCTGGGTGTCGTTGAGCAGCCAGGCGCTGGTGTCGATGGATTCGGCGGTGTCTTCCTCGGCCGGGGCACGGATCTGGAACACGCTGGGCAGGCGCTGCGCCAGGTCGATCAGGCGATGGCCCATGCGCAGGGCCGCCAGCGGATCGCCGAGCAGCAGGCGGATTTCCGCCCCGCGCCCGGTGGTGGCGATGCGGCGCAGCTCGCCGAGCTCGGCGGCCTCGCCCAGCACATCGGCGGTCAGAACCGGTAGGTGGATGGCCAGTTTGTAGCGAACAGCGGCAAGCACCTGCAGCCGTGCGGATGCCACTTGCTCGCCGCCGTCCACGGCGACGGCGCCAGTCTCCGGCAGCGCCGCCGCATTCATGCGCGCCGCCCGCGCAATTTGCGCGCAATCAGGTGGCCGTCGTTGACCAGCGCGAGCAGCAGGTCGCGTTCGACGCCGGCTGGCGGCCGGGGCAGCTCGAGAATGCGTTGCCCGCATAGCCGGGCGGCCAGTTCGGCGGTGGCCGGATAGGCCTGGCCATTGGCGAACAGCGTGCAATGCGCGCGCTGTTGCGTCCAGGCCAGGCGCGACCACGGATGGCGCAACAAGGAGGCGCCGCCGGCCAGTTGTTTCAGCAGGGCAGCCTCGGTGACCGGCTTGGCCGGAGCCAGCGGCGTCTGCGCACTGCGGTAGCGAGTGATGAAGCGGCCGAACCAGTCGGCCAGGCTGGCGTCGTCCAGGCCGGCGGCGAGCGGCACTGCCTGGCGGGCTCGCTGCAGGGCGGCCTTGTCGATTTCGCCCGGGCGCCGGGCAGGCGCCAGGTCGGGATCGGTGTAGCGCTGGTCTTCGGACAAGTGTTCGGCCAGATAGTCGGCCAGATCGCCCACCAGTTCGCCCTGCGAGGGCGCGCGCATGCCGACCGAGTACGTCATGCAGGGACCGCCGAACGCCACGCCATCGTGCGGAACGCCAGGCGGCAGGTACAGCATGTCGCCCGGTTCCAGCAGCCATTCGTGGGTGGGTTCGAATTGCTTGAGCTGCTTGAGCTCCACATCGTCGCGGAAATCCCTCGGCGCCTGCGGATCGGTGCTGATCGCCCAATGGCGCTGGCCGAGGCCTTGCAGCAGGAACACATCGTATTGATCGACGTGCGCACCCACGCCGCCGCCCGGCTCGGCGTAGGAGATCATCACGTCGTCCACGCGCCAGCTCGGCAGGAAGCTGAAATGATCGAGCAGGGCGGCGACATCCATGTCCCACTTGTCGACGTCCTGCACCAGCAGGGTCCAGTTCGCATCGCCGGTCTTGGCGAAATCGCCTTCGCTCAGGGGCCCGGATTTCACGCGCCAGCGTTCGCGCGCTTCATCGTGCTGGATCAGGCGCGACAGCGCGTTTTCCTCGCAGGCCAGGCCGGCGAGGTCTTCCGGCGCAACCGGCGATTGAAAATCGGCGAAGGCATTGCGGATCAGCAGCGGGCGCTTCTGCCAGTAGTCGCGCAGAAACTGGGCGGCGGTCATGCCCAGCGGCAGCCTGGAGGTACCGCGCACTTCGATCGGCAGCGGCTTGCGGGAGGAGGAGGCGAGAGTCATGGGGTGGCATTGTAGGCAATCCGTCCGCCGATAAGCGCCGGGGACCGATCGATGCAGCCCATCCGGCACATGTCTCGCCGAAGGTGGCGACCGATTCTGTGCCACGCCCTGTGCCGGGCGACCACGGGAGGAGAGCATGGCTGCGCGAAACGCTGCACCGAAGTTCCTCGTAGCACTGATCGTCGGACTGCTGTGCCTGACCGGCATCGCGGCGGCCAGTGACAGCACGGCCGATCCCAATGCCGTGATGACCGGCCCGCAACGCGACGGCGCCCACGATTTCGATTTCCTGATCGGCGACTGGAAGGCGCATGTGCGACGCCTGCCGGATCGCCTGGTCGGCGCGCACGACTGGGTGGAATACGACGGTATTTCCAATCACCACAAACTGTTCGATACCAACGCCAATGTCGAGCAGTTCGAGGTGACCAGCACCGACAAGACCCAGCATCTGCGCGCACAGACCCTGCGCATGTACAACCCGCACACGCACCAGTGGATCATCTACGGTTTCGATGCCGACAACGGCGAGCTCGATCCGGCCGCGCCGGTGGTGGGCGAGTTTCACGGCAACCGCGGCGAGTTCTACAACCGCATCAGCTGGAACGGGCGCGTGGTGCTGGTGCGCTGGATGTGGCAGAACGTTTCGCCACATGCGGCGCATATGGAGCAGTCGTTTTCCGCCGATGGTGGCCGCAACTGGGAAGTGAACTGGATCTGCGATCTGACGCGCTGAGACCTGCCCGCACCGGCTCAGCGTAGCAGCCGGTAGAAGTTGTACAGGCCCAGCGCCAGCACGGTGAGGCCGGCCATCAGCGTGGTGACGCGCGCCGGCAGCCGGCGTACCAGCCATGCGCCGAACGGCGCCGCGATCACGCCGCCCAGGATCAGGCCCAGTACCACATGCAATTTGCTTTCGCCGATGCTGAGCAGAAAGGTGATGCTGGCGGCAAGGCTCACAATGCATTTGGCCAGGTGCACGCTGCCGATCACCATGCGCGGTTCCTGCCCGCGCGCCACCATGGTGGTGACGGTGAGCGCGCTCCAGCCGCCGCCGCCGGCCGCGTCGAGCAGCCCCGCGATAAAGCCGAGCACGCCGGTGCCGCGCGGCACATCCTCCCGCCGCTCTTTGCGGCGAGTGCTGCGAAACAGCAGGAACAGGCCCATGAACAGCAGGTACGGCGTAAGGAAATAGCGGATCCATGCCGGCGGCAGATGTGCCAGCAAGGTGGCGCCGATCACCGCGCCGATCACGCCGGGAATCGCCAGCACCCAGAACAGGCGCTTCTGCACATTGCCGGCCCACCAATGGCTGAGGCCGGATGCGCCGCAGGTGAAGGTCTCTGCGTAATGCACGCTGGCGCTGGCCAGTGCCGGCGGCATGCCCATGCCCAGCAACATGCCGGCCGAGGTTACGCCGTATGCCATGCCCAGCGCGCCGTCCACCAACTGGGCCAGCGCACCGATGCCGGTGAAAATGAAAAATTCGGAAAGCGGCGACATGAGGCTCGTTCGAACGAGGCAGTGGGCATCATGACAAATGCCGCACTGCTTTGTCCGGTTCAGCCGATCAGATCGCCTTGGCCAGGTCGGCCGCAAGGCCCGTATACGTACCTGGCGTGAGTTCGAGCAAACGCTGCTTGGCTTGCGCCGGCAACGCCAGGCCGTCGATGAACTGCCGCATCGAATCGCGTGTGATGCCCTGGCCGCGCGTCAGCGCCTTCAACTGCTCGTAAGGCTCGGGCAGGCCATAGCGGCGCATCACCGTCTGCACCGCTTCGGCCAGCACTTCCCAGCTGGCGTCGAGGTCGGCGGCGAGGCGATCGGCATTCACATTGAGCTTGCCCAAACCCTTCTGTAGCGATTCCAGCGCCACCAGCGTGTGACCGAAGGCGGTGCCCAGCGCACGCAGCACGGTGGAATCGGTGAGATCGCGCTGCCAGCGACTGATCGGCAGCTTCTCGGCGAAATGGCCGAGCAGGGCATTGGCAAGGCCGAAATTGCCTTCGGCGTTTTCGAAGTCGATCGGATTCACCTTGTGCGGCATGGTGGAGGAACCCACTTCGCCCGCCTTCAAGGCCTGCTTGAAGTAGCCCAGCGAGATGTAACCCCACACGTCGCGCGCCAGATCGATCAGGATGGTGTTGGCGCGGCGGATGGCATCGCAATATTCCGCGCCCCCGTCATGCGGCTCGATCTGGGTGGTGTACGGGTTGTAGTCCAGGCCCAGGCTGGTGACGAAGCGCTGCGAAAACGCGCGCCAGTCCACTTCCGGATAGGCGATCGCATGCGCGTTGTAATTGCCGACCGCGCCATTGATCTTGCCCGGCACTTCCAGCGCGGCCAGCTGCTTGCGCTGGCGTTCCAGGCGCGCGATCACATTGGCCAGTTCCTTGCCCAGCGTGCTGGGCGAGGCGGTCTGGCCGTGCGTGCGCGACAGCATCGGCAGTTCGGCATTGGCATGCGCCAGCTGCCGCAGCGTGCCGCCGATCTTGTCCAGCCACGGCAGCAGCACATCGGCGCGCGCATCGCGCAGCATCAGCGCATAGGAGAGGTTGTTGATGTCTTCGCTGGTGCAGGCGAAATGCACGAACTCCTTGGCCTGGGCCAGCGTTTCATCGTTGCCGATGCGTTCCTTGATGAAATATTCCACCGCTTTCACATCGTGATTGGTGGTGGCCTCGATGGCCTTGATGCGGGTGCCGTCCTCGACGCTGAAATCGGAGGCGATCGCCTTCAGCGTGGCGATCTGCGCCGGTGTGAAGGGCGGCAGCTCGGCGATGCCGGCCTCGGCGGCCAGGGCCAGCAGCCATTCGATTTCCACGTGCACGCGCCGGTGCATCAGGCCGAACTCGCTGAAGATGGGGCGCAGCGCCTCGGTCTTGCTGGCGTATCGGCCGTCCAGCGGGGACAGGGCGGTAAGGGCGTGGGTGGACATCGGGCAGCTTCCGGGGGATCAGAACCCGGCATTTTACATTGCTGCGCGGTTTGCGTCGGCGGGCCTATAGTCGGCCGGCAGAGCGGCCTTGTGATGTACGCGCCGGCTCCGCATCTGAGCTGACATTCCCACGCGTTTTCCCCAGCACGAGGCACAGCCATGAGCAGCGGTTTCCGGATCGAGCACGACAGCATGGGCGAATTGAAGGTGCCCGCCGATGCCCTCTATGGCGCGCAGACCCAGCGCGCGATCGATAATTTTCCCATCTCTGGCCTGCATTTGCCGCGCGCCTTCATCCGTGCGCTGGGCCTGATCAAGGCTGCCGCCGCCGACGCCAACCTTGCCCTTGGGCATTTGAAAAAGACCCAGGCGAGCGCGATCCGCAAGGCCGCGCTCGCGGTGGCCGAGGGAGAGTTCGACGCCCAGTTCCCGATCGACGTATTCCAGACCGGCTCGGGGACCAGCACCAATATGAATGCCAATGAGGTGATTGCGCACCTCGCCGCCAAGGCGGGCGCCAAGATCCATCCGAACGATCACGTCAATTACGGGCAGAGCTCCAATGACGTGATTCCCACCACCATCCACGTCAGCGCGACTTTGACGGCGCACGAACAGCTGCTGCCGGCGCTCAAGCATCTCAAGCGCAGCATCGATCGCCGGGCGCGCGAGCTGCGCAATGTGCCCAAGACCGGGCGCACGCACTTGATGGATGCGATGCCGGTGACGTTCGGGCAGGAGCTGTCCGGCTGGTCGGCGCAGATCGAATCGGCGATCGAGCGCATCCAGGACAGCCTGCGGCGCATGCGCCAGTTGCCCCTGGGCGGCACAGCAGTAGGCACCGGTATCAACGCCGATCCGAAGTTCGGCGCCAGCGTGGCGCGCGAGTTGAAAAAGCTTACCGGTGTGCGCTTCGACTCGGCCGCCAATTATTTCGAAGGCATGGCCGCGCAGGATGCGGCGGTCGAACTTTCCGGCCAGCTCAAGGCGCTGGCGGTGGGCTTGATGAAGATCGCCAACGACCTGCGCTGGATGAACTCCGGTCCGCTGGCCGGCATCGGCGAAATCGAATTGCCGGCACTGCAGCCGGGCTCGTCGATCATGCCCGGCAAGGTCAATCCGGTGATTCCCGAAGCCACGGCGATGGTGGCGGCGCAGGTGATCGGCAACGATGCGGCGATTACCGTGGCGGGACAGTCGGGCAATTTCCAACTCAATGTGATGCTGCCGCTGATTGCCTACAACCTGCTGCAGTCGATCCATATTTTGGCCAATGTGTCGCGCCTGCTGGCCGACAAGGCAATTGCCGGCTTCCGCGTCAACACCGCGCGGGTGGACCAGGCGCTGGCGATGAATCCGATCTTGGTTACCGCCCTGAATCCGGTGATCGGCTACGAGAAGGGCGCGAAGATCGCCAAGCAGGCTTACAAGGAACAGCGCCCGATCATGGATGTGGCCCTGGAGCAGTCGGGTTTATCGAAGGACGCGCTGAAGAAGCTGCTTGATCCGCGCGCGCTGACCAAGGGTGGGATTCATGGCGGCGGTGGCGGCGGTTGAGGCGTTGCTGCACTACCGACACCAACCGCAGCTAACCTCGCCATCATCCCGCTGCAAGCCTAAAACCGTCATCCCGGCGAAGGCCGGGACCTAGTGGCTTTATGTGGTGAGCTGGGTCCCGGCCTTCGCCGGGATGACGGTTTTGGGGGTGACGGATAACGCAGCAGCAGCGACCATGTCGAAGCGTTCAAACGCCCCACTTAGTTAACGTGGATGCCGTTCTTGCAGTCGTTGACGTCGTCGTTGCTGACGATATGTCCATAGGGCTGGAAGGCCGGAAGTTGCGTGACCAGCTGATCCTGGGCGCTCTGGATGCCGCCCAGATCGTTGCAGAGTTTCAGCGCGGCCAGTTTCACCTGCTGGGCCTTGGCTTCGACCTGCTGTTTGATTTGCCCTGAATTGCCGCCGGACAAGCTGCTGACCACGCTTTGCAGCGCTTGCTTGCCGACGGCGGCGCCGGCCTTGCCGGTGTCGATGCCGTCGGTTTCTACCGTCATCGCGTGCTGGTAATACGACTTCAGCAATTCACGCACCGCCGGGTCGACCGTTACCGCCTGCTGGTCGATCCGCAGATCGCCATCGGCATCGATGATGGCATCTGGCGCGTGGGATGCGCGCAGCGTGATCTGGCCATCACCGGTGCGGATGCTGCCGTGGAAAAGGTGGATGCCAGCACCGAAATCGATCGAATGGCCGCTGTCGTGATTGCAGGCCGCAAGCAGGCCGCATAAGGCTAAAGTTCCGAACAGGCGTGCATGATTCATGGCGAGACTCTCTGCTTATCCCTGAAAGAGCGGGTTAATCCTTGTCGTCGTCGGCGCAGCTCTTTACTTCATGCTGGTCGAAGATGCCGGCGTAAGGCTTGAAGTCGGCCAGCTGCGCACCGAGCTGATCCTGCACCGCCTTGATGTTCGCTTCGTCCTGGCACATTTTCTGCGCCAGCGTCTTGATCTGATCGCTGCCGGCCTGGGCGTCTTTGTCCTGCTCGGCTTCCGACTTGCCCTGCATCTTGTCCTTCAACGCCCTGCCACCCATCTTGGCGCCGATCTTGCCCATCTCGCGGCCGGTGTGATTGACGTCGTGCACGTTCTGGTAATACAGCATCAGCAGGCCCCGTTGCGCAGCGTCGACGCTGACCACCTTGTCGCCGACCTGCAGGTCGCCCGAGGCATTGATCACCGCGTCGGGCGCGTCCTTTATATGCAGGCTGACCAGGTCGTTGCCGTATGTAACAGCGCCATTGGCCATGGTGGTCTGCGGAACGTTGCAGCCGCTGGCGGCAACGCAAAGTGCAAACAGCAGGGCAGTGCGGCAGTACTTCATGATGTATTCCCCTATCCGATCATGTGTGCCAGGCGGCGAGTGTGTCGCGTCAGCTGTCGTCGCGCCAGCGGCGGAACCAGGTCGCCCCGGCCAGCATGGCCACGCCGACGGCGGCGCCGATCCAGATATTGGGCTTGGCCAGCACGCTGTAGGAGTTGGACAGGCTGAGGAAATCGATGACTGCGTGCGGATCGTGGTCGATATGCACCAGCTCTGCGTTCTGCAGCCAGCCGCCGGGGAAGACACTGAACAGCACGCGGACCAGTACTTCGCGCCAATACCAGTCGGCCCTCAGCTCGAGCACGCCCAGCAGATGGAACCAGCCCAGCACCACACCTACCGCCACCGGGATCACCACCGCCCACAGGAACGGCTTGCTCCTGGCCCAGGACGAGCACAGCATCAGCCAGCCAACCGTGGGCAGCGACCACAACATATACACCGGCAGCGAGCCGAGCATGAAGCCGATCACGTGGAACGGATGCGCCAGGGTCAGCAGCGACCACACGCCAACACCATGCAAGGACAGCGTGATGGCGAACAGCAGCAGCATCGCAAAACCCGTGAGCACGCCGCATACGATGGCGATGAACGGTGCGGCTACCGACGCGGCGATGACTTTGGACAGCACCGTCTGCGTGTTCGAAATCGGCAGCGACTTCCAGAACAGAATGCTGCGGTCGCGGCGGTCGTCATACAGCGCGCCCAGGCAGTAGAAAAACACTACGAAGCAGAACACCACGCTGATCAGGAAACTGGCCGACATCATGGCGACATCCAGTCCCTGGCCAACCAAATCCATCTGGTGCGCATCGAGCGAGTGGACCATATCGCTCAGCTTCATGCTGTCGCTGGAGCCGAAGGCGCCGAAAAAGTTGTTGCGCGCCCCGGTGACTTCCGCCACCACGATGCCCATCAGGTTAAGCAGCAAAAATACGCCGCTGGTAATCACCGGTGCCCAGAAAAAGCCGCCGCGGTGCTCCCAGAATTCGCGCTTGATCAACCAGTACACGGTTTTCATGCGTAGGTCCCCTTCATGGTGGCGACGAACAGATCGCTGACCGACGGGCGGCGTATTTCGCCGAGCGCCTGCAGCCGAGCGTGATCGACGCCGTCGAACAGAAAGATGCTCTTGCCGAACACCTGGCGTTCGTCCAATGGATTGAGTTGGCGCGCCGTGGCGGCCATGTCGGCGCTCACCATCACTTCGGCGAAGCGTTCGCCGACCGCTTCCATGTCGGTATCCAGCACGATCTTGCCATCGCGGATGAACATCAGGTCAGTGAGGATGTGCTCGATCTCTTCCACCTGGTGCGTGGTGACGATGATCGTCTTGTTGTCGTCGAAATACTCTTCCAGCAGGCTCTGGTAGAACTGCTTGCGGTAGAGGATGTCCAGGCCCAGCGTGGGTTCGTCCAGCACCAGCACGCGGGCGTCGATGGCCATCACCAGCGCCAGGTGCAACTGCACGATCATGCCCTTGGACATCTGCCGCACGCGCTGGTCGGGCGTGAGCTTGGTGCGGGCCAGGAACGCCTCGCACTTGGCGCGGTTGAAGCGCGGATGCACGTTGGCGACGAAGTCGACCGCTTCGCGTACCCGCAGCCAGCGCGGCAGCACGGCGACGTCGGCGATAAAGCACATCTGTTCCATCAGCTTGTCGCGCTGGGTGCGCGGATCCAGGCCAAGTACGTTCAACTGGCCCTGGAAATCGGTCAGCCCCAGGATGGCCTTCAGCACCGTGGTCTTGCCGGCACCGTTCGGGCCGATCAGTCCGACGATGCGGCCGGGCTGGATGGTGAAGCTGACGTTATCCAGCGCAAGCGTATTGTTGTAGTGCTTGCTCAGGCCGCTGGCGGTGACGACGGCATTCATGAGTGGTTCTCCGAATCCTGCGGCGCTTCGCGCAGCAGTGTTTTCAGATCCAGGCCCAGGCGCTGCAGGCGGGCATACAGCGCCGGCCATTCCTCGCGCAGGAACCGCTCGCGTTCTGACTTGAGCAGCGCCTCGCGTGCTCCATCGGTGACAAACATGCCCAGCCCCCTCCTTTTTTCCACAAGTTGATCGTCGACCAGTTCCTGGTACGCCTTGGACACGGTGAGCGGATTGATTTGGAAATCCGCCGCTACCTGGCGCACTGACGGCAGCGGGTCGCCCTCGTTCAAGGCGCCGTCCAGGATCATCGCCACTACGCGTTCGCGGAGCTGGCGATAGATCGGGACGCTGTCGTTCCAGGTGATGGACATGGATTTATTCCTTGCTGATGCCGGCGATCTTGGTGGAGCCAAACGAATAGTAGGGCATGGCCAGTTGTGCACTGAGCAGGCTGGCGGCGCTTTCGGTGGTCTGTGCGACCGGCGCGTTGACCAGGGTCAGGCTGGCGGTGGTGAGCAGGGCGGCGGCGCGTTCGTCTTCCGCGGTGGGGCGCACCTGGACCGGCGCCAGCTCGATGACCTTCAGGCCATTGATCTCGGCGGCGGGTGCCCGGGGGGTGTTCGGGCTCAGGGCGACCAGGCTGACTGCGGTAAACAGAACCGCGGCGGTGATGGCGATCGGGTTCGGTGCTTTCATGACGGCTCTCCTTAGTGATGTCGTGGACCGGTGTTGTAGTGAACTATAACACCATGCCGGAAACTGTCAACAATGAAGTGGCTATGACTGATGGCCTAGATGCCGGCCGGAAGCCAGGAACCGCATTCGGACGCGGTTTCCGGCCCTGCAATAGCCTGCGCCGCCGGTGTCATGGGCCGGCAGCGGCGGCTGTCAGGCATCGCTTCTGACAGGTATCAGGCGGGAGAGGAGGGCTTATCGCCGGGGCGGGGCGGGATGGCGGCGGCTGCGGGCAATGCGCCGGCGCAGCAGGGCCGATTGCAGTACGCCGACGGTTCCGGCGCCGGCCCAGTAAAGACCGAGGCCGGCACTCAGATGCCAGGTCACCAGGAACACCAGTGCCACCGGCAGCCAGTGCAGCAGGGTCCGCGCCTGCTCCGACATCGACGGCTGCAGCCACATCGCCACACAGGTCAGCAGGGTGGCGAGCAGGGCCAGCCACAGATCGGGACGGGCCAGCTTGCCGATCCACAGAAAGCTGCCGGCGCCGCTTACGCCCTGGCGGACCGCCGCATAGATGCCGGCTCCAAGCGGTGCCTGCACGATCGCCGCAAGCATGCCGCTGCCCAGACCGCCGCCAATGCCATGCTGCTTGTAGACGCCCTGCAGCGCGCTGGCATAAGCCGCGGGATCCTTGGCGTGGCGCTCGCGCAGGCGTTCAAGCTCGGGTTTGAGCTTCTGCAAGGCGTTCTGGCGATGCCAGGCCTGCTCCGCGGCATGCAAGGTGATGGGCAGCAACAGCAGCCGCACCACCATCGCCATGATCAGGATAGCCAGGCCGTAACTACCGTCCAGCCACTGCGCCAGTTGCGTCAGCAGCCCCGACAATCCGTTCACGAACATCGACCACATGGCAGCGTTCCCCTTGCATCATGTTGTGTTCCGGCGACATGGGCCTGTGCGATGGCGATTCAAGATCATCGCCTGCGTAGCGGCGCAGTCGGCTAAAATCGCCGATTGCCATCCGGGAGCACGACATGACGATGTGGTACGCCATCATTGGCACCGATCAACCCGATTCGCTCGATCGCCGCATGGCGGCGCGTGGCGCGCACCTGGCCCGGCTGGAAGCCCTGCAAGGGCAGGGCCGGTTGTTGCTGGCCGGCCCTTTCCCGGCCATCGATGCCGAGCAGCCCGGCCCGGCCGGCTTCACCGGCAGCCTGATCGTGGCCCAGTTCGCGTCGCTGGCCGAGGCCGAGCAGTGGGCCAAGGCCGATCCCTACGTGGAGGCCGATGTCTACGCCAACGTCAGCGTGAAGCCGTTCCGCAAGGTGCTGCCGGCATGACGGCAGCGATGGTCGAGGAGATCCGCAAGCGCCTCGCCGAGGCCCTGCATCCGGTCGAACTCGAGGTGCTCGACGAAGGCTACAAGCACGCCGGCCACGCCAACGAGGGCAAGGGCCATTTCCACGTGCGCATCGTCAGCGCCGAATTTGCCGGCGCCCTGCCGATCAAGCGGCACCGGCTGGTCTACGCCGCCCTGGGCGAGCTGATGGATAACGGCATCCACGCCCTTTCCATCGACGCCAAGGCGCCGGGTTGAGCCAAATCAATCACTTGAGCCACGTTCGCCACGCCGGTCAATGCCGTCCATGCATTGCGGCGCTGTCCTACGTTTGGCACAGTGACCCGTCGCCTGCCATCGCGGGCCATCCCTTTCTGAGCTGCTGATCTGCATGCGCCTAACCACGATCAAACTCGCCGGGTTCAAATCCTTCGTCGATCCGACCACCCTGCATCTGCCCACCAATATGACCGGTGTGGTGGGGCCGAACGGCTGCGGCAAATCCAACATCATCGATGCCATTCGCTGGGTGATGGGCGAGAGCGCGGCCAGCCGTTTGCGCGGCGATTCGATCACCGACGTGATCTTCTCCGGTTCCAATGCGCGCAAGCCGGTGGGGCAGGCCACGGTCGAGCTGATCTTCGACAACTCCGACGGCACCATTCAGGGCGAATACGCCCAGTACGCCGAAATCTCGGTGAAGCGCCAGGTCACGCGTGACGGGCAGTCGGCGTATTTCCTCAACGGTGCGCGCTGCCGTCGTCGCGACATCACCGATCTGTTCCTGGGCACGGGCCTGGGGCCGCGCAGCTACTCGATTATCGAGCAGGGCATGATCAGCCAGATCATCGAGGCGCATCCCGAAGAACTGCGTACGCATCTGGAAGAAGCCGCCGGCATCTCCAAGTACAAAGAGCGCCGCAAGGAAACCGAGAGCCGCATCAAGGCGACGCGCGAAAACCTCGACCGCGTACGCGATGTGCGCGATGAAGTCGACAAGCAGCTCGAGCATCTCAATCGCCAGGCGCGCGCCGCCGAGCGCTGGAAGGCCTACAAGGAAGAGCAGACCCGCAAGGAAGCCGAGCTGCGCGCTCTGGAATATCGCGGGCTGAAGAGCCAGCACGACGGCCAGGGCCAGGGGCTTTCGGCCGCCGAAATCGAAATCGAAAAGCGCCTCGCCGCGCAGCGCCAGATCGAAGCGCAGATCGAAAGTGCGCGCGAACGCCACGCCGAATCCAGCGAGCACCTGAATACGGTGCAGGCCGAGGTCTACAAAGTCGGCGCCGAGATCGCACGCGTCGAGCAGCAGGTACGCTACAACCGCGAAACCGCCGAACGCCTGCAGCGCGCGCAGGCGGATACCGAGCGCGAACACGGCGAGTTGGCTGCGCATATCGCCACCGACCGCGACCAAGTCGAAAGCCTGCGCCTGGCCTTGTCCGAAGGCGAGCCGAAGCTGGAAGCCCTGCAGCAGATGCAGGACGAAACCGCCGATACGCAGCGCGACACCGAGACCAAGCTGGCCGACTGGCAGCAGCGCTGGGATGCCTACACGCGCACCGCCGGCGAAGCGAGCCGCGCGGCCGAAGTAGAACGCACCAAGCTGGCCTATCTCGATCGCCAGTCGATGGATTTGAGTAAGCGCAAGGAAACGCTGGAAACCGAGCAGAAGGCCACCGACGTCGTCGCGCTCGATGCCGCGGCCGAACAACTGCACAACGAACACGACACCCAGCGCGAGCGCGTCGAATCGCTGGGCGGTCTGCTCGACCAGCACAAGCTCAGCTACGAAAAAGTGCTGGATGAAGAACGCCAGGTGCAAGGCGTGCTCAACGAAGCACGCCAGCAGCTGCAAACCGCGCGCGGCCGGCTGGCTTCGCTGGAGGCTTTGCAGAATGCCGCGCTCGGCCAGGAAGAGAGTGCCGCCAGCACCTGGCTGGCGCAGTTCGGCTTGGACAAGAAGCGCCGCCTGGGCGAAGTGCTGCAGGTGGAAGCCGGCTGGGAAACCGCGGTCGAAACCGTGCTGTCGGGCTTTATCGACAGTGTGCTGGTCGATGGCGCGCACGATGTGGCGCGGGAATTCACCGGGCTGAAAGATGCCGACGTAGCCTTGCTGGACACCAGCGAAGGCGGTGCGGCGACCGGCGGCACGCTGGCGGCGCATGTGCGCGGTCCGGCTGCGGCGATCACCATGCTGGGCCATGTGCTGGTTGCCGAAACGATCGACGAAGCGCATCAACGCGTCTCCGGCCTCTCAGCGCTGGCGCCGTATCAATCGGTGATCACGCGTGCCGGCGAGTGGCTCGGCCCGGGTTGGGCGCGCGTGCGCCGCGCGCAAGGCAATCAGGTCGGCGTGCTGGCGCGCGAACGCGAAATCCGTGTGCTGACCGAGCAGACGGAAGCGCTGGAAGCGCAGATCGAAGAAGCGACCGAACGACTCGATACCCTGCGCACCAGCAAGTTCGAAGCCGAGCGTGCACGCGACGATGCTCAGCGTGAGCTGTACAACGCGCATCGCCGCCAATCCGAGCTGGCCGGCCAGCTGCAAAGCCATCGCGGCAAGGTGGAAACCGCCCGCGCCCGCGCCGAAAAAGTGGCCGGCGAAATTTCCGTGCTGGTCGAACAGACCGACGAGCTGCAGGTGCAGATTCGCGAGGCGCGTGCGCGCCTGGATGAGTCGGTCAACAACATGGGCGACCTGGAAGACCAGCGCCGCGAACTGGAGAACGAACGGCGCGCGCTGCTCGAAGCGCGCGAAGAAGCGCGCATGAACGCACGCGAGGCGGCGGACCAGGCGCATGCGCTGGCGCTGAGCCTGGAATCGAAGCGTTCTTCGCTGACTTCGCTGGAGCAGGCGCTGGCGCGCATGGATAGCCAGATCCGCGTGATCGATGCGCGCCGCACGGAAATTGCCGAACAACTGGAAGCCGGTTCCGACCCGATTGCGGAACTGGAAGCCGAACGCCAGACCTATCTCGACCAGCGCTTGCTGGTGGACCGCCAATTGGTCGAGGCACGCCGAGCGCTGGAAGATTGCGATATCGAGTTCCGCAAGCTGGAACAGCAGCGGCATAACCTGGAGCAGGAGCTGTCGGGGCTGCGCGAGAAAGTGTCCGAGCAAAAGCTCGCGGCGCAAGCCTTGCAGATGCGTGCCGATCAGCTGGCCGAAGCTATCGCCGCCTCCGGCCTGGATCTGGAAACCTTGCTGTCCGAACTGGCCGAGGATGTCGACGCCACGCAGTGGCGCCAGCAGCTGGCGGATCTCGGGCAGAAGATCGCGCGCCTGGAACCGGTGAATCTCGCCGCGATCCAGGAACATGCCGAGCAGAGCGAGCGCAAGACCTATCTGGACAACCAGCTCGCCGACCTTACCAGCGCGATGGAAACGCTGGAAAACGCGATCAAGAAGATCGACCGCGAAACCCGCCAGCGTTTCAAGGAAACCTTCGACCGCGTCAACGCCGGTGTGCAGGAATTGTTCCCGCGCCTGTTCGGCGGTGGCCATGCCTATCTGGAACTGACCGGCGACGATCTGCTTAGCACCGGCGTATCCATCATGGCGCGCCCACCGGGCAAGCGCGTGTCCAACATCACCTTGCTGTCAGGTGGCGAGAAGGCGCTTACCGCGGTATCGCTGGTATTCGCCATCTTTGCCCTGAATCCGGCGCCGTTCTGCCTGTTGGACGAAGTGGATGCGCCGCTCGATGAAGCGAACGTGGGCCGCTTCTCCAACATGGTGCGCGAGATGAGCGAGAAAGTGCAGTTCATCTTCGTCAGCCACAACAAGGCCACGATGGAAGCGGCCAGTCAGTTGTGCGGCGTTACCATGCGCGAACCTGGCGTATCGCGCCTCGTGCAGGTCGATCTTGCCGAGGCCGCCAAACTGGCCGGCGCTGCTTGAGGATGGGGATCATGATGCCTGCAACCGAATTGGCTTTTGCGTGGAACCCCTGGGTCGGCGTGCCGCTGGCGATCCTCGGCCTCATCGTGCTGGTGCTGGTGTGGTTGTTCGGCGAGCCGAAGAAAGAACAAGGCAAGCGCCGTCCGGCACCGGAGCCCGGCATGGAGCGGCGCGAGCCTACCTTCGGCGATTCGCACGAGGACGATGGCTTCCGCGACATCGCCGACGACCGCCACGATCCGCTGTTTTCCGAACCGCTGCCGCAGCAGGGCGAGCTGGATGTCGGCTTGCGCGAAGAGCTGGAAAAGCTGGGCGCCACGCTGGCCGATACGCGTAGCGGCCACGCCGCCATGCCCAAGCCCACCGGTCACGCGGCCTCCATCGTGGAAATGCTGCGTTCCTCTTCGCCGGCCACCGCACCTGTCGAACCCCTCGTCAGGCCGTCAGCCCCTGCGCAGCCGCCGATGCCGGCCGAACCGATCGAAGCGGCAGCACCGGCGCCAGCCCCTGCGCCCGCCCCGGCCCCGCGCATCCCTCCGCGTTCGGATCTCGGCAAACGGCCGCCGCAGATGCCGGTGGAGCGCATTGTCACCTTGTTCCTGGTGGCGCGCGAAGGACATGCGTTCAATGGCGCCGACCTGGTGGTTGCGGCGGAGAAGGCGGGGCTGGAATACGGCGACATGGGCATCTATCACCGGTTGGTCGACGGCAAGCGCGAGCTTGGCCCGATCTTCAGCGTGGCCAATATGCTCAAGCCGGGCAGCTTCGACCTGACCCGGATCGACACGCTGCGTACGCCTGGCCTGAGTTTCTTTATGGCCTTGCCCGGACCGGTGCCGGCACTGGATGCCTGGGATGCCATGCTGCCCACTGCGCAGCGGCTCGCGGAATTGCTCGATGGACAAGTGCTGGACGAGGAGCGCAATGCGCTTGGCCGCCAGCGCATTGCGCATATCCGCGATGAATTGCGCGGCTGGGATCGCGATCACGATGGCGGCGAAATCCGTTTTGGTCACTGACCATTCGCCAAGTCCGCAAAAACAAGAGCGCCCATAACGGGCGCTCTGTCTATCCAGCGTGGGAATTCGCGTGATGCTTCGATCAGGCGGCTTTGCCGGCCAACTGGCCGATGGTGGCGTGGGCGGAGGCCACCGCGTTGGTCTTATGCTCGGCGCTGATGTTCACGCCTTCGGCACGGATGAATTCCACATCGGTCACGCCCAGGAAGCCAAACAGCGTGCGCAGGTAGGTTTCCTGGAAGTCCATGCCGGCGGCCGGGCCTGCCGAGTACACGCCGCCGCGCGAGGACACGATGATCAGGCGCTTGCCGGCAACCAGGCCCTGCGGGCCGGACGCACCGTAGCTGAAGGTCTTGCCGGCGACGGCGATGCGGTCGATCCAGGCCTTGAGCTGGCTGGGGATCGAAAAGTTGTACATCGGGGCACCGATCACCACCACATCGGCGGCGAGGAATTCGTCCATCACGGCTTCACCGAGCTTGGCCGCTTCGCTTTCGGCGTCCACCACCGGCGCCCAATGCGGCAGCGGCTGGGCAGTGAGATCGCGATAGGTCACGCTGCTGGTGGGGTTTTCACGGGTGATCTGAGCTACGACAGCCGCGGTCAGTGCGCGCGACACGGAATGCTGGCCCAGCGAGCTTGCGTCAATATGCAGCAGTTTCATGGTGATATCTCATTCCAGGTCGGGCAGTCCGACGTTGGTGGATAAGATAAATTCGGAACAAACGGCCGATAAGATGGATGTTTTTGAACTTATTGTTCCAAATGGGAAACGACTATGACGGCCTTACCGGGTGCCATGCAGGACCTGAACGACCTGTACTTCTTTGCGGCCGTAGTCGAGCACGGTGGTTTTTCGGCTGCCGGCCGGGCCCTGGGGGTACCCAAATCCCGGCTCAGTAAGCGCATCGCCCAGTTGGAGGACCGATTGGGGGTACGCCTGCTGCAACGAACCACCCGACGCTTTGTGGTCACCGAAGTGGGCGAGCGGTTCTACGGACACTGCCGCGCCGTGCTGGAAGAGGCGAGGGCGGCGCAGGATGCGGTGGAAGAGCTGCGCGCCGAGCCGCGCGGCGTGGTTCGCCTGAGCTGCCCGATCTCGATTGCGCAGACCGTGCTGGCGCACATCCTGCCGACCTTCATGGCGCAGTATCCCAAGCTGCAGGTGCGGGTGCTGTCGAGCAACCGCCGCGTCGACCTGATCAGCGAAGGTTTCGACCTGGCCATCCGCGTGCGCACCAAGCTCGACACGGATGCCAACATGATCGTGCGCAGCTTCAGTCAGTCGCGCGTGCTGCCGGTGGCCAGTCCGGCCTTGCTCAAGACCTACGGCCATCCCAAGCATCCGGACGATCTGGCGCGGCTGCCGGCGTTGTCCATGCTGGAGCACGAAGGTGCGCAGATCTGGGAGCTGATCGACGAGCACGGCGAACGTGTCAGCGTTGAAGTGCAGGCGCGGCTGATCACCGGTGATTTCGCCGTATTGCTGAGTGCGGCGCGCTCGGGCATGGGCGTCACCCTGTTGCCGGAATTCGTCTGCGCTCCGGCGATCACCTCCGGCGAGCTGGAAGTGGTGCTGCCGGAATGGAGCGCCCCCAATGGTGTCATGCACTTTGTCTACCCTAGCCGGCGGGGCATGCTTCCGGGCGTACGTGCCCTGATCGATTTTCTTGCCGAACATTTGCCGGAGGCTACGCGCCTGGTCCACAACGAGTGCATGAAGCGTCCGCTCCATCCGCTGGAACTGCCGGGGCAACCTGCGCCCTGAGCTGTCGCCGCGCCCATGTTAGTCTTCGCGTTTAGACATCCATACCGCTGCCCATGACCATCGAAACCAAGCTTCCGAAAGTAGGCACCACCATCTTCAGTGTGATGAGCCATCTGGCCGTGCAGCACAAGGCGGTCAATCTGGGTCAGGGCTTTCCCGATTTCGAGCCGCCGCAGGCGTTGCGCGATGCGGTGACCCGCGCGATGGCGAACGGACTCAATCAATACGCGCCCGGTATCGGCACGGCTGCGCTGCGCGAGCAGATTGCACTGAAAACCGAGCGGCTATATGGGCATAAGCTCAGTCCGGATAGTGATGTCACCGTAACCTCCGGCGCGACCGAAGCCTTGTTTGCGGCGATTGCCGCGTTGGTGCGCGCGGGCGATGAAGTGATCGTGTTCGATCCGGCCTACGATTCCTACGAACCGGCCATCGATCTGCAAGGCGCACGCGCCGTGCACATCCCACTTACCGTGCCGAGCTTTTCAATCGATTGGCAGCGCGTGCGCGAGGCGATCACGCCGAAGACGCGCATGATCCTGATCAATAGCCCGCACAATCCTTCGGGTGCAGTGTTGTCGCAGGCGGATCTGGATGAGCTGGCGGCGATCGTGCGCGATACGCCGATCATCGTGTTGTCCGACGAAGTCTACGAGCACATCGTGTACGACGGGGCTGCGCACCAGAGCGTGTTGCGGCATGCGGAGCTGGCCGAGCGCAGCATCGTCGTTTCCAGTTTTGGCAAGACCTTTCACTGCACCGGCTGGAAGGTCGGTTATGCCGTGGCGCCGCCCAGGCTGTCGGCAGAATTCCGCAAGGTGCATCAATACCTCACGTTCTGCACTTTCCATCCGGCGCAGGTCGCTTTCGCAGAATTCCTCGCCAGCAGCCCGGAGCATTACCTGGAGCTGCCCGCGTTCTATCAGGTCAAGCGCGATCGTTTTCGCCAGTTGTTGGCGCCATCGCGCCTGAAGCTGCTCGACGTTCCCGGCGGCTATTTCCAGCTGGTCGATTATTCGGCGATTCGCGACGAAGACGATGTGGCGTTCTGCGAGTGGCTGGTGAAGGAGGGCGGGGTGGCGGCCATTCCGCTGACGCCGTTCTACGAGAAGGCGCCCGGCACGCGCCTGGTGCGCCTGTGCTTCGCCAAGAGCGATGCCACCATGGATGCAGCGGCGGAGCGGCTATGCAAACTCTGAAGGTGTCGTTGGTGCAGGGCGCTACACGCTGGCACGACGCGCCGGCGAACCGCGATTACTACGGCGCGCTGGTGCGCAGTGTGGCGGGTCAAAGCGATCTCATCGTATTGCCGGAAACGTTTCTTTCCGGCTTCAGCAATGACACGCGCAGCGCTGCCGAAGGCATGGACGGGGAGGGTGTTGCGTGGATGCGTGCGCTGGCTGCCGAGGTCGGCGCCGTGGTCACCGGCAGCCTGGCGATTCGGGATGGCGACAAGGTTTACAACCGTCTGATCTGGGCGCGTCCGGACGGCAGCTTCGCCCAATACGACAAGCGCCATCTATTCCGCATGGCCGGTGAGCACACGCGCTACGGCGGCGGTTCGGAGCGTTTGCTGGTCGAGCTCAAAGGTTGGCGGATCTTGCCGCAGGTTTGCTACGACCTGCGTTTCCCGGTGTGGTTGCGCAATCGCCGTCTGGCATCGGCGACAGGCGGCATGGATTACGACTTGTCGTTGTTCGTCGCCAACTGGCCTGCGCCGCGCCGCCAACCGTGGCGCACTTTGCTGCGCGCTCGCGCGATCGAGAACCTTGCGTACGTCATTGGCGTAAACCGGGTCGGTACGGATGGCAACGATCTTCCTTACGCTGGCGACAGCGCGGTGATCGATGCGGTTGGCGAGCCGCTGGTGGAGCTCGGCACGCAGGAGCAAGTGGTAACGGTGACGCTCGATCCCGCACCGTTGCTCGCGCATCGCGAGCGCTTTCCCGCGTGGATGGATGCGGATGAGTTCGCGCTCGACATCCGCTGACGTGGCGCAGCGGCCGCGCATCGTCGAAGACATGAACGGAATATTTCAAAAAAATTCACGGAGAGTATTGACGTCGGCGGCCTGTACCTGAATAATTCCGCTTCTTGCTTCGGCCCCTTCCGGATTTCGGATCGAATGCCCGGCAAGATGGTTTTTTACCACGCGCCCGTAGCTCAGCTGGATAGAGTACCAGGCTACGAACTTGGTGGTCGGGAGTTCGAATCTCTCCGGGCGCACCATATTTGCAAGACACGATACTGTTCGAGTCGTGTCTGCATCGCAGGCAGAAATCGCCTGCGAAAACCGGACAAAAAGATTGGAGTCCGGCGTGTTCGATACGGATTGACGGGCCAGAGTGTCACCCGTAGGATTTCAAGGCTCAGGTACGCGAAAGCTGACCGGGTTTCGAAATCGGGGTATAGCTCAGCCTGGTAGAGCGCCAGCTTTGGGAGCTGGATGTCGTGGGTTCGAATCCCTCTGCCCCGACCAGCAGGTGTTCTGCTTCAGTCAAGCGCCTGTAGCTCAACCGGATAGAGCATCGGCCTTCTAAGCCGACGGTTGCAGGTTCGATTCCTGTCGGGCGCGCCAGATTCGTGGTTACGGTGGGCGTAGCTCAGTTGGTTAGAGTACTGGATTGTGATTCCAGTTGTCGTGGGTTCGAGTCCCATCGTCCACCCCAATTTGCAGTACATAAAAAGGCAGTTTCCGGGCCGTTAGCTCAGTTGGTAGAGCAGTTGACTCTTAATCAATTGGTCGTAAGTTCGAATCTTACACGGCCCACCAATTACGAAAGACCCGCAGCGATGCGGGTCTTTTTGTTTGTCAGATCTTCAGGCCGGCAGCGCGCGCGAGTGCTTGTGCTGAGCCGCCGCACATCCGTAAAATGGCTGGCTTGGCATAAGGTAATCATCGACTTAAGGTCGCAAACCGATGGTTTTTGGCGAATTCGGCATTGCTGCTGAAAATCGTTGAAAATCATGTATTTGCAATCTCATAGCCGATGCGAAAGTGGCGGAATTGGTAGACGCACTGGATTTAGGTTCCAGCGGGTAACCCCCGTAAGGGTTCGAGTCCCTTCTTTCGCACCACCGACCTTGAGCTTGATTTTGCGGGCGGCCGGGGCCGCCGCGGCCCCATTTGGGGCCATCACAGGTAATTCCAGGAGACGTCATGCAGTTTTCCGTTGAAAACGTCGGCAAGCTTGAGCGCAAGCTCACGGTCAAATTTCCGGCTGAGCGGTTCGAGACGCAGGTGAGCGCTCGCATCGCCGAAATGAGCCGCACGGTGCGCCTCAAGGGTTTCCGTCCCGGCAAAGTGCCGACCAACGTGATCCAGCAGCGCTTTGGCGCGCAGGTGCGTGGCGAGGTGCTTTCGGACCTGATCGGCAGCACGCTGCGCGAAGCCTTCGAAAAGGAAAACCTGCGTCCGGTCGCCAACCCGGCGATCGATACCACCGGCCAGCCAGAAAACGGCGAAATCGCCTATACCGCCACCTTCGAGGTGATGCCGGAATTCCCGGACGTCGACGTTTCCACGCTCGAAATCAGCCGCCCGGTGGCTGAAGTGACCGATGCCGACATCGAAAAGATGATCGAGACGCTGCGTCAGCAGCGCCGCAGCTTCGACGAAGTGGAGCGCGCCTCGGCCGAGAGCGATTTCGTGATGTTCGAATACGCCGCTGCCACCGGCGACTACCGCTTCCCGGCCGAAGGCCTGGAACGCGCTGGCAGCGTGATCGGCTCGGGCACCCTGTTCAAGGCGCTCGACGCGGCGTTGACTGGCCACAAGGCCGACGACGAATTCGAAGCCGAGATCGAATTCCCGGCCGATTTTCGCAATGAGCAGCTTGCCGGCAAGACCGCCAAGGTCAGCTTCAAGATCGTGAAGGTGCAGGAACAGAAGCTGCCGGAAGTCGATGCGGAATTCATCAAGCTGTTCGGCATCGTCGATGGCAACCTGGAGAACTTCCGCAAGGAAGTGCGCGCCAACCTCGAGCGTGAACTGAAGGCTGCCCTGATGGCCCGCCTGAAGTCGCAGGTGGCCGAAAAGTTGGCCGAAACGCACAAGGAACTCGAAGTTCCGAACCTGATGGTGCAATCCGAAGCCCGCAATCTGGCGGCTGGCAGCGTACCGCGCGGTCAGCAACCGCCGCCGCAGCTGATCGACTCGGCCATGCCGGCCGCTCGCCTGCGCGTTATCGCCGGCCTGCTGATGGGTGAAATCGCCCGCAAGAACGAGCTCAAGCTCGATCGCAGCCGCCTGGCCGAGCAGCTCGCCGCCATTGCCTCGACCTACGAAGAGCCGGAAAAGGTCATTGAACTGTATAACGGCGACCCCCAACTGATGTCCGGGCTGCAGAATCGCGTGATGGAAGATCAGGTGGCGGAATGGGTGGCCGAGCACGGCAAAACCACCGTCCAGAACCTGAGCTTCGACGAAGTGATGCGCCCGGTCGGTGCCTGAGACGATTCGATCAGGTCCGGCTATAGTCTGACCTGATTGCTCGAATCGCCATTCAGTCCCCACACGCGGAGAGTCACACGCATGGCCATGGACCAGATCCAGAACCTCAACCTGGTGCCGATCGTTGTCGAGCAGACCGCTCGCGGCGAACGTTCGTACGATATTTACTCGCGCCTGTTGAAGGAGCGCGTGATCTTCCTGGTCGGCGAAGTGAACGATCAGGTCGCCAACCTGCTGGTGGCGCAGATGCTGTTCCTGGAGTCGGAGAATCCGGAAAAGGACATCCATCTGTACATCAACAGCCCGGGTGGTGCAGTCACCGCCGGCCTGGCGATCTACGACACCATGCAATTCATCAAGCCCGATGTCAGCACCATGTGCATTGGCCAGGCCTGCAGTGCAGCCTCGCTGCTGCTGATGGCCGGCGCCAAGGGCAAGCGCTATTCGCTGCCCAACTCGCGCGTGATGATCCACCAGCCTTCCGGCGGTGCCCGCGGGCAGGCCACTGATATCGAGATCCAGGCCCAGGAAATTCTGTACCTGCGTCGCCGCCTGAACGACATCTACGTTCAGCATACCGGCCAGCCGCTGGACAAGATCGAGCGCGACATGGAGCGCGACCGTTTCATGAGCGCCGAGGCCGCCAAGGAATACGGCCTGATCGACGCCGTGCTGGACCGCCGGGCTGTTGAAACGGTCAAGTCCGCCTGATTTGGGCCGATCTAAGCTTTAGACCTACATGGGTCCCGCGTCCGGGTGCGGACTCGGGACCCTGTGCTATTCTCGACCCGTAACTGGGATTTATCAGCAGGATCAAACGAATGAGCGACGAGCGGCAGGGCCGTTCCAACGACAGCGGCAAGATTCTCTACTGCTCCTTCTGTGGCAAGAGCCAGCACGAAGTACGCAAGCTGATCGCGGGTCCGTCCGTGTTCATCTGTGACGAGTGCGTGGAGCTGTGCAACGACATCATCCGCGAGGAGCTGGAGGAGAAGGCAGCCTCCGGGCGTAGCCAGCTGCCCAAGCCCAAGGAAATCATGGAGACCCTCGACCAGTACGTGGTCGGGCAGACGCGCGCCAAGAAGGCGCTCGCCGTCGCGGTCTACAACCACTACAAGCGGATGGAGTCTCGCCAGCGCAGCGACGACATCGAGCTGGGCAAGTCCAACATCCTGCTGATCGGTCCGACCGGTTCGGGCAAGACGCTGCTGGCCGAAACGCTGGCGCGCCTGCTCAACGTGCCGTTCACGATCGCCGACGCCACCACGTTGACCGAAGCGGGCTACGTCGGCGAGGACGTCGAGAACATAATCCAGAAACTGTTGCAGAAGTGCGACTACGACGTCGAGAAGGCGCAGTCGGGCATCGTCTATATCGACGAAATCGACAAGATTTCGCGCAAGAGCGAAAACCCGTCGATCACTCGTGACGTTTCCGGCGAAGGTGTGCAGCAGGCGCTGTTGAAGCTGATCGAAGGCACGCTGGCTTCGGTGCCGCCGCAGGGCGGTCGCAAGCATCCGCAGCAGGAATTCCTGCAGGTCGATACCAAGAACATCCTGTTCATCTGCGGCGGCGCATTTGCCGGCCTGGAGAAGGTGATACAGCAGCGTTCGGAAACCACCGGTATCGGTTTCTCGGCGGAAGTGCGCTCCAAGGAACGCACCGAGAATCTCGGCAAAGTGCTGGCCGAAGTCGAGCCGGCGGATCTGGTGCGTTTCGGTCTGATCCCGGAATTCGTCGGCCGTCTGCCGGTGGTGGCGACTCTGGATGAACTCGATGAAGCGGCGCTGGTGAAGATCCTCACCGAGCCCCGCAACGCAGTCACCAAGCAGTTCCGCAAGTTGTTCGAGATGGAAGGCGTGGAGCTGGAATTCCGCCCGGAAGCCTTGCAGGCAGTTGCGCGCAAGGCGCTCAAGCGCAAGACCGGCGCGCGCGGCCTGCGCACCATCCTCGAGCAGGTATTGCTCGATACCATGTACGAGCTGCCGTCGCTGGAGCATGTGAGCAAGGTCGTCGTGGACGATGCCGTGATCGAAGGTCAGGCCGAGCCCTATCTGATCTATCGTGGAAACTTGCAACAGCAACCGCGTATCGGCAGCGAAAGCGGCGACGCAGCGGCCTGATTGTTACAACATCCGTATGCCGCGGCCCCGGTGGGCAACCACCGGGGCCGCGTGTTTTTTGTTATCCGCCTGGCACTTGAGTGACGCTAGGGTTGCCTCCACTTGACGTGTCAGTGGCCTCGGCGCAGTGTCGTGGTCGTAAGCCTCATTTTCATGAGAGATTTCCTGCGATGGCAAAAAGTGCTGCAAATCCTGTCGCCACCGGCACCCTTGTAGACGCGCTGCCGGTCCTGCCCCTGCGCGATGTTGTGGTGTATCCACACATGGTGATTCCGCTGTTCGTCGGCCGCGACAAATCCATGCGCGCGCTCGAACGCGCCATGGAAGGCGAGCGCCAGATCCTGCTGGTGGCGCAGAAGAGTCCTGATATCGACGATCCTGCCGTGAAGGACCTGCATGAAATCGGCACGCTTGCCGGTGTACTGCAGCTGTTAAAGCTGCCTGATGGCACCGTGAAGGTGCTGGTCGAAGGTCAGTCGCGTGTCGCCATCGAGGAGTACCACGACGACGGCGGCATGCTCACTGCGCGTTCGCGCGTTATCGAGCCCGTCTACAGCGTGAAAGAGCGCGAGCTGGATGTGGTCTCGCGCACCTTGGTGTCGTTGTTCGAACAATTGGTGAAGCAGAGCCGCAAGTTGCCGCCTGAAGTGCTGGCGACCCTGTCGGGCATCGACGATCCGTCGCGCCTGGCGGACTCGATTGCCGCGCATCTCACCGTGCGCATGTCCGACAAGCAAAGGGTGCTGGAAACCGCCGATGTGGGCCAGCGACTTGAGCTGCTGATCGGTCTGGTCGACGGTGAAATTGATTTGCAGCAGGTGGAAAAGCGCATCCGCGGCCGCGTGAAGTCGCAGATGGAGAAAAGCCAGCGCGAGTACTACCTCAACGAACAGATGAAAGCCATCCAGAAGGAACTGGGTGAGGGCGAGGATGGCCCCAACGAGATCGAGGAACTGCAAAAGAAGATCGAAAACGCCGGTATGCCGAAGCCGGTGTTGACCAAGGCGCGCCAGGAATTCGGCAAGCTCAAGCAAATGTCGCCGATGTCGGCCGAAGCCACGGTGGTGCGCAACTACCTGGATTGGCTGATCGGTGTGCCGTGGAAGAAGCGCAGCAAGGTGCGCAAGGATCTGGCGCTGGCGCAAGAGGTGCTCGACGCCGATCACTTCGGCCTGGAGAAGGTCAAGGAGCGCATCCTTGAATACCTCGCCGTGCAGCAGCGTGTCAGCAGCATGAAGGGTCCGATTCTTTGCCTGGTCGGCCCTCCCGGCGTGGGCAAGACGTCGCTCGGCCAGTCGATCGCCAAAGCCACCAACCGTAAATTTGTCCGCATGAGTCTGGGCGGCGTGCGCGACGAGGCGGAGATCCGCGGCCATCGCCGTACCTATATCGGTTCGATGCCGGGCCGCATTGTGCAGAACATGAACAAGGTCGGCAGCAAGAATCCGCTGTTCGTGCTCGACGAAATCGACAAGATGTCGATGGACTTCCGTGGCGATCCGTCGTCGGCCTTGCTGGAAGTGCTCGATCCGGAGCAGAACCACACCTTCAACGATCATTACCTGGAAGTCGATCTCGATCTTTCCGAGGTGATGTGGATCGCGACGGCCAATTCGCTGAATATTCCTGGCCCGTTGCTTGATCGCATGGAAGTCATTCGCATCCCTGGCTATACCGAGGATGAGAAGCTCGCCATTGCGCAGAAATATCTGCTGCCCAAGCAGATCAAGGCCAACGGCCTCAAGCCGGAAGAATTGAGCGTGGACGGCGAAGCGGTGCGCGACATCGTGCGCTATTACACGCGCGAATCCGGCGTGCGCAATCTTGAGCGCGAGATCTCCAAGATCTGCCGCAAGGTGGTCAAGCAGCTTACGCTGAGTGAACACAAGAAGGCGGCGGAAAAGGCGAAGGCCAAGCCGGATGCCAAGAAGAACAAGGCCAAGGCTGTTCCCGGCAAGGTGCAGGTGAATTCGGACAATCTGGATCAATACCTGGGCGTGCGTCGTTTCGACTTCGGCCGCAAGGAACAGCAGAACGAAGTTGGTCTGGTGACGGGTCTTGCCTGGACCCAGGTCGGCGGCGACTTGCTCAGCATCGAAGCATCGATCGTGCCTGGCAAAGGACGCCTGGTGCACACCGGCCAGCTCGGCGATGTGATGAAAGAGTCGATCCAGGCCGCCTTGTCGGTGGTGCGCGCGCGCGCCAGCCGCCTGGGGATCGAGCCCGATTTCCACGAGAAATTCGACCTGCACATCCACGTGCCGGAAGGTGCGACGCCGAAGGACGGCCCGAGCGCAGGTATTGCGATGTGCACCGCCCTGGTCTCGGCTTTGACCAAGGTACCGGTTCGCTCCGAAGTCGCCATGACGGGTGAGATCACCCTGCGTGGGCGTGTGCTGCCGATCGGTGGTCTGAAGGAAAAATTGCTTGCGGCACACCGCGGCGGTATCACGACGGTGATCATTCCGGACGAGAACCGTAAGGATTTGGCGGATATCCCGGAAAACATCACCGCATCGCTGGATATCCATCCCGTGCGCTGGATCGACGAAGTACTCGATATTGCACTGGAACGGCCGTTGCAGCCGTTGCCGGCGAAGGAAGATGCCGAGGCCACTTCTTCCGGATCGTCCGACGCCGGTTCGCACGAAGAAAGTTCCGAAGCACCTACGCGCACGCACTAAAGCGCAACAATTCCCCGCTCATTGCGATAGGCGACACGGTTACCGTGTCGCCTGCTTCACACTGTGTAACGCCGTTGTCAAGCAGCGGTTGCGTACGGTTTGCAGTGGCGTGGCCGAATGCCGCTGAACTCTCGCAAAGCGTTGGTACAGCTCATATTGCGGACCCCGGGGGGCGCTGGTATAAAGGCTCACCGCCATCCTGGGCCACTGCAGTGCGCACAGCGATGCGGGATCGCGAGGCAGCGCCTTCCGTAGCATCCTTTCAATTCTTTCCTGCGTTGTCCCGTCCCCAACCTATCCGCGGGCCGAATATCTGTTTAAGGGAGTAACTCAATGAATAAAACCGATCTGATCAATGCCGTCGCCGAACAGGCCGAACTGACCAAGGCCGATGCCGGCCGTGCACTCGAAGCTTTCTTCGAGACCGTGCAGAAGGCTCTGAAGAACGGCGACGACGTGTCGGTCGTCGGCTTTGGCACCTTCACCGTGCGCGAGCGTGCTGCCCGTACCGGCCGCAATCCGCGTACCAACGAGGAAATCAAGATCGCCGCGTCCAAGATCCCGGCGTTCAAGGCTGGCAAGGTGCTCAAGGACGCCGTAAACTAAGCGGCCCGCTTGGTTGCGGGTGCTTAGCTCAGCGGTAGAGCGTCGCCCTTACAAGGCGAGGGTCGTAGGTTCGATCCCTACAGCACCCACCAGTATGTGGAGCGGTAGTTCAGTCGGTTAGAATGCTGGCCTGTCACGCCGGAGGTCGCGGGTTCGAGTCCCGTCCGCTCCGCCACGGTTTGCAAGGGCGCCCCCGTGGCGCCCTTGTCGTTTAGGACATGCGCGGAAACGCGCCAACGAAAACAGCGGGAAGATCTATGCTCCAGTCACTACGTGACAAGATGCAAGGATGGCCAGCCATCGTCGTGCTGGGCATCGCGGTGTTAGCGATGTCCTTCTTCGGCATCGAGGGCTATTTCAGCTCGCAGGTCGACACCTTTGTCGCCAAGGTCGGCAAGCGGGAGGTCGGCCAGCAGCAATACCAGGATGCGATGAACCGCATCCGCCAGCAGCAGCGTGCGCAGCTCGGCGACCAGTTCGATCCGAGCGTGTTCGACAAGCCCGAATTCAAGCAGCAGATCGTGGACGAGCTGGTCGACCAGCAGTTGCTGCTGCAGGCCAACGAAGATCTCGGCATGCGCGTGCCGGACCAGTCGTTGCGCGAAGCCATTGCCTCCAACCCCTCGTTCCAGGTCGATGGCCAGTTCAATTCCGACATGTACCGTGCGCAGCTGGCATCTGCCGGCATGACGCCGGACATGTATCAGGAGAGCCTGCGCACCTCGCTGCAGGGCGGCCTGTTGCCGGACGCCATCAGCGGCAGCACGATCGTTACCCAGACCGATGTCGATCGTTACCTGGACATCAAGCTGCAACGCAGGGATATCCGCTATTTCGTGCTGCCGCATGAGGCGCCGGCGGATAGCCAGGTCAGCGACTCGCAGGTGCAGGATTACTACAAGGCGCACCAGGCGGATTTCATGAATCCGGAACAGGTGTCGTTGAAGTACATCGAAGTGAATGGGACCGAGCTGAAGCCGGAATCCGTGCCGAGTGATGACGATCTGAAAAAGCGTTACCAGAGCGAACTCTCCCGCTTCGGCTTGCCGGAAGAGCGCGAGGTGTCGCATATCCTGGTCAACGTGCCGAAGAACGCGACGCCGGACCAGCAGAAGGCGGCGCTGGACAAGGCGCAGAAGATCGCGGCCGAAGCCACGCCGGCGAATTTCGCCAAGCTGGCGCAGCAGGATTCCGATGACGTGGGTTCCAGGCTTACCGGCGGCGACCTCGGCTGGCTGCAGAAGGGCGTGACCAACCCGGCCTTCGAATCGGCCATGTTTGCGCTGCAGAAGGGCGAGATTTCCAAGCCGGTGCTGTCCGACGAGGGCTACCACATCATCTATCTGCGCGATGTCCGCAGCGGCCAGACCAAGTCGTTCGCCGAAGTCCGCGATCAGCTGCTGAAGGAAGCCACGGCAGCCGATCACGATCGCGCCTATAACGAGGCGGCCGGCAAGATGACCGACCTGACCTCGCAGAATCCTGGCTCGCTGGAGCCGGCGGCGCAGGCATTGCAGCTGCAGATCAAAGAAACTCCGCTGTTTGGCCGCAACGGTGGCCCCAAGGGCCAGAACGACGACATCACCACCAATCCCAAGGTGATTGCCGCAGCGTTCTCCAACGATGTGCTCAATGCGGGCAACAATTCCAGCCTGGTGGATCTGAGCAAGACCGATTCGGTAGTCATTCGCGCAGACAAGCACGTTCCCGCTTCGCCGAAATCGATCGCCGAAGTGCACGACGCCATCGTGCAGAAGATTCTCGATGCACGTATCGCCGATGCAGCCAAGCAGAAAGCGGATGTGCTGGTTGAGCGCTTGAACAAGGGCGAGGACATGGCCACGGTGGCCAAGGCCGAGCATGCCGATCTGCAGACGTCCAACCAGATCCAGCGTGTGCAGCAGGCCCCGCAGAACGCGCAGAGCGTGCCGCAGCCGATTATCGACCAGGCGTTTGTGACGCCGCATCCGGCAGCGGATGGCAAATCGCAGTATGCGGCCGTCTCGCTGGATAACGGCGTTTACGCTGTGCTGGCGGTCGACAAGGTGCAAGGCGGTGATCTGTCCAAGCTGACGGAAGACGATCGCCGGCAGCTGTATCGCCAGATGATGCAGGTGTATGGCAGCGTCGAGACGGAAGGCTTCGTCGACATGCTGAAGGCGAAGACCAAGATCCAGTACGCCAAGGACCGCATGTAATCCGGTGCGCATGTCCTAACGAAAAAGGCGGCTTTTAAAGCCGCCTTTTTTATTGCCCTTGTTTAAGGTGCTGCCGGGAAATCTTTCAGGGCCCGTCGAGCTTGATCACCTGGCCGGGCTTCAGCGCCTTGCCGTGCAGATTATTCAGGCGCTCGAGCTTGTTTACGCTGGTGGAATAGTTCTTGGCGATTTGCCACAGGCTTTCGCCGGCGCGCACGGTATGCGTGCGGCCGCGATGGGACTTTGCAGGTGCGGCGGTGTCGCTGTCGGTATCGCCCGACTTGTCGGCAAAGAGCGTCGTATCGCCGGTGTCCGACAAGCTGGCGGTCATGTTCTGGTCGCTGGCTACCTGCATGGCCGTGCGCAACTGTTCTGCATTGCGATGCGGCATCAACAGCATGTGACCGGGCGTGTTGGCATCTACCGCATTGGTCTGCAGGGCCGGATTGAGCCGCTTGAGCAGGCTCGCATCCATGCCGGCGTTATTGGCGGCGGTAGAGAGCGTCATGCCATGGTTGACCTCGACCGCTTCGAGATGCTGATCGGCGGCAAGCGTCGGCAGTTCCACGTTGAAGCGTCCGGGCTCGCGCACCACGCAGGAGATCGCCAACAGCTTGGTCAGATGCTCACGGGTGACGCGGGGGACCGGCATTTTCGGTATGGCCGGTTCCTGCGGCGGAACACCGTGCTGCTGCAGCATGCGCTGCATGCCGAATTCGCCGCGATTGAATGCATAGTCGACCAGTCGCCAATCGTGCAGATTGCCGTAGTAGTCGTGCAGCATGCGCATGACGCTGTCGGTCGACGCGGCCGTATCCAGGCGACCGTCATAGCCGCGGTCGGTATGCAGTCCGATCACGTGCGCAGTACTGGAGACAATCTGCCAGATGCCAGCCGGCAGATTGCGATGGCCGGGTACTGGCTGGTATTGGCTTTCCACCCAGGGCAGCAGGGCGAATTCGCCGGCCACGTCATACTTTTCCGCCACCTGCTGCACATAGACCAATTGCGGCAGCGCATTGCTCATCTGCGCTTCAAAGCGTTGCGGATTCTGCGTGTAGCGATGTGCCCAGACCATGATTTGCGGGTCCGCATCGCAATCGGACATGGCGAAGCTATTGCGCAGTTTGTCCCAAACGGCAGCGGTATCCGCTGGTGTTTGGGGTGCTGTTTCCTGCGCCTGCGGCGTAGGCGCAGGTGCCGGATTGGCGGCGGGTGCCGGGGTGGGCGCCGGAGTGACCGTGGCGGGTGCGTGCGTGGGGCCGGTGGTCGGTGGCGTCGCGCAGGCTGCAAGCAGCGAAGCGAGCGCAACGGGCAGAAGTCGCGGCGTATGCTTCATGCGCGAAACTCATCCTTGGCCGAACGCAGTGCCGCAAAGCGGGCGACGGCGTCATTGGCGGCACCATGCCGACGACACCAATCGATCACCTCGGCGCTGTTCACGCGCAGAAACGGATTGCATGCCAACTCGCTCGACAAAGTTGCCGGCACGCTGGGGCGTTGTTCGGCACGCAGTTTGGTTACCTGATCCAGGCGCTGTTGAAGCGCCGCGTTGGCAGGCTCGATGGTTTGCGCGAAGCGGCCGTTTGCCGCGGTGTATTCATGTCCGCAGCACACCAGCGTATCGCCGGGCAGGGCGGCCAGTCGCTCCAGCGACGCCAGCATCTGCGTAGGGGTGCCTTCAAACAGGCGGCCGCAGCCGAGGCTGAACAGCGTGTCGCCGCACAGGAGCACGCCTTCGCCCACATACACGATATGGCTGAGCGTATGGCCTGGCACAGCCATGATGTCGAAGCGCGCCGCGGGCTGTTGCAGCTGCAGCGACTGGCCATCATTGACGCGATGCGTGGCAACGCCGATGCGATCGTCGTCCGGCGCATAGACCGGAACGTCGTAGCGTTCACGCAACTGGCCGGCGCCGCCGATATGGTCGGCATGATGATGCGTAAGCAGGATGGCGCGCAGATTCAGCTTGCGCGCAGCGAGCGCAGCCTCCACCGGTGCGGCTTCGCCCGGATCGACCACGAGGGCTTGACCACTATCGTCATGCAGTAGCCAGATGTAATTGTCGGCAAGCGCCGGTAACGGTACGACGTGCAAGGCGTGCTCCGCTCTGGTTTCGTATCGACTGGCGCAGGCATCCTGCTTGCGCGCGACCCCGGACTATAAAACCCCGGGAACGCAGGTTCGTTAGATATCCGTTAATCGAAATATTGTTCGAACCATGTTGAGGGCTGGTTCGTCTTTGTGAAGCCAGCTATTAAACTCCCCAATCAATCCGCTCACGCGACAGGCCATCGGTACATGCCACAGCGCGCCCCCGACATCTATGCAAGCGCGCCCATGCGGGGCCTTCTCGCGGATGAAACGGTGGCCTACCTGCCTGATGTGCGCCGTTGTGCGGGCACCCGTGCGCTGCTGCTCTCGGCAGCGGCCCAGGACGTGCCGCCCAATCCGCCTTATCTGGGCCAGTGGGTCACGCTACGGCTGGTGCAGGGGCGCCTGCAGGGCGATGTACAAGCCAGCGCCAGCGAACCGCTGCCGTTTGTGGACCGGGCCTTCGATCTGATCTTGCTGCGTCATGCCTTCGAGCCAGGTAGCTTGTCGCTGGACGAGGTCATCCGGGTGCTGGCGCCGGGCGGCATGCTGGTGCTTACCGGCATCAATCCCCTCAGCGGCTGGACCCCATGGTGGCTGTGGCAGACGCGCGGCAGTGCCGCCCGTGCCGCCACGCCATTTCAGCTGGCGGCCCGGCTGCGGCGTGCCGATCTGCAGATTGAACGCGTGCAGCGGGTAGGGCGGGCGTTGCCGCTGGCACCCAACGGGCACGGCGAACACGCGGCCCTGCTGGGTGGCGGTTATGTGTTGGTGGCGCGCAAGCAAGGGCCGATGAACGTGCCTACGCGCTTGCGCCCCAAGCCGGTCACCACACCGGTGGGCGCAGGCCTCGCACCCGGCGCGCGGCGCAGTTCAGTCAGCTGATTTATCCAACAAGTAAAAAGCGGAGCAGAGCGAGTGGCAGATGTAGAAGCGTTTACCGATGGCGCGTGCCTCGGCAATCCTGGCCCGGGCGGATGGGCTGCGTTGCTGAGGGCCCAGGGAACGGAACGGATGTTGAGCGGTGGCGAAGCTCAGACCACCAATAACCGGATGGAATTGCTGGCCGCCATCAGCGCGCTTGAAGCGCTCAAGCGTCCATGCAGCATCACCGTAACGACGGATTCGCGTTACGTCATGCAGGGTATCGAAGAATGGGTGCCGCGCTGGATCATCAACGGCTGGCGCACGGCCGACAAGAAGCCAGTAAAAAATCAGGACCTGTGGCAACGCCTTGCCGCTGCCGTCGCGCCGCACAAGGTGCGCTGGCAATGGGTTCGCGGTCATAACGGCCATGTGGAAAACGAGCGCGTTGATCAGGCCGCGCGCGAGCAGGCCGAGCAATTCAAGGAAAAAGCATGAGGCAGATTGTTCTCGATACGGAAACCACTGGCCTTGAAGTGCGCCAGGGTCATCGTTTGATCGAAATCGCCTGTGTTGAACTGATCGAGCGCCGCCCCACCGGCCGCCATTACCAGACCTATCTCAATCCGGATCGCGCCATCGACGAAGGTGCGCGCGAAGTCACTGGCATTGCCGATGAATTCCTGCTCGACAAGCCGCATTTCGAAGATGTGGTTGAAGAGTTTCTGGCCTTTATCAAAGGCTCCGAACTGATCATCCACAACGCCACCTTCGACGTCGGCTTTCTCGATGCCGAACTGGCGCGCGCAGGTGCCGATTACGGGCGCATCCGCGATTACTGTCCGGTGCTGGATACGCTGCTGATGGCGCGCGAGCGCTATCCAGGCCAGCGCAACAGCCTCGACGCCTTGTGCAAACGCCTGGGCGTGGACAACTCCGCACGCGATCTGCACGGCGGCCTGATCGACGCGCAGTTGCTGGCAGATGTCTATCTGGCGATGACGTCCGGCCAGGTCGTGCTCGATCTGGGTTTTGAAGGTGCCAGCGAAGGAGGGGAGCGTGCGGTGGTGACGCCCCTGGTCTTGTCGCGTCGCCCGCGCGTGTTTCGTGCCGCCCAGGATGAACTCGATGCGCACGGCAAGCGGCTGGATGCGCTGGACAAGAGCGCGGGCGGCCAATCGATTTGGCGCCGGCTGGAAACGGAAGCGTAAGCTCAGCGATTACGCGCGAGAATCGCCGTAATGTTGTCGCTGCCGCCGGCGTCCAGCGCCGCCAGCAGCAAGTGATCGACGCACTCCTGCGCGGCCAGTTCCTGCCGGCCGACGATGTTGGCAATGGCGTTGTCGCTTACTTCTTCCGTAAGCCCATCGCTGCACACCAGAAAACCCATGCCTGGCGTGAGCGGCCCCTTGGCCATGCTGACGTGCAATTGATCCAGCGCGGTAATGCCCAGGGCCTGGGTCAGCACGTTGCGTTGAGGATGTCGGCGACCCTGTGATTCGTTGATTACGCCTGCCTCGACCAGCGCCTGTACCAGCGAATGATCGTGGCTGACTTGTTGCAGCCCGTTCTTCCACTGGTAAATGCGGCTGTCGCCGACCCAGGCTATTTCATAACCCTGTTCGGAAAGGCGTACCGCGGCGACCGTGGTGCCCATCGGCAGTGCATCGTCGTAGCGCTGTGCGTGCTCGAGCACTCGCGCGGCGGCCTTGTGGATCGCTTCGGCCAGCGGCAGGCCACGGCGCACCCCTTCGATCACGCTGTCACGGGCCAGCGCAGAGGCCACCTCGCCGTGCTGATGCCCACCCATGCCGTCGGCGACCAGGAACAGGCCCAGTGCCGCATCGGCGCAATAAGTGTCTTCATTGCGCGTGCGGCGCAATCCGACATGGGTGCCGTGTCCGAATTCGATCATGGGTGCTACATGCCTCAGCTTGAACACAAACTCTATCAGCCCATCCATTGCCATAGGCGTGAACACAACCTGCGCGAAGTATGAGGGCTGCGTCCGACCTAGTACAGAATCCAGGCTTTGGCGCATGGATACCAGCAACTGCGCGCATCAGCTTGCTGGCCGGCATGGCAACTCGTACATGCTTTTTTGAGTCGCTGTGACGCTGGCGATATTCCATCGCTGCTGGCCGTAACGGTCGATGCATTCGCCGCATGGCGGTCAACTGCGGAGGCCATAAAAAAACGCCCACGAGGGGCGTTTTCTTAACTGGCGGAGAGGGTGGGATTCGAACCCACGGTACGCTTACACGTACGCCTGATTTCGAGTCAGGTACATTCGACCACTCTGCCACCTCTCCGAAAAGGTGCGCGTAGCCTGCGCGAGCCGGACATGATACGTGCTTGCCCGGACCCTGACAACTGTCCGGCGCTGGATTTATCGGGCTTGCGGGTGGGGCGGGGCGGGCGGTCCGTCGAGCGGGGCGCCGAAGCGCTGCTTGCGCGGCAGGTAGTCGTTGCTGGGGTCCAGCGACAGCGCCACGTAGCGGGAGCGACCCACGATTTCCCGCCGTGGAAAGAAGCCCAGATAGCGCGAATCCATGCTGTTGTCGCGATTGTCGCCCATCAGGAGGTATTGGCCGGCGGGCACGATGACCGGGCCGAAATTGCGCATCTCGCCAGGACGGTAGAGCGACAGCCTGACCAGATGGCGCACATTGCCCAGGCTTTCCACCTCATAGCGGGCCGGGTCCAACTGGTCGTCGTGGATGCCCGTCACGCGGGTGGGCGAGTAGGTGGCCGCTACGCCGTTGACGTAGAGCGCATTGTCGCGCAGGGCGATCACGTCGCCGGGGACGCCGATGACGCGCTTCACCAGGCGTTCGTCGGCGGCATGCGAGTCGAGTACCACGATATCGCCGCGTTGCGGATCGGCCAGGTGCACAAGCGAGATATGCGTGAGCGGCAGGCGGATGTCATAGGCCGCCTTGTCCACCAGGATGCGATCGCCGATCTGGATGGTGGGCTGCATGGAGCCGGTGGGGACTACGCTCCAGTCTGCCAGGGCGCTGCGGAACATCACCAGACAGAGCATGAAGGCGATGAAGCCCTTGTTGCGATCGAGGCATTGCAGCAGCGCGCGCATGATCTTCCCCTTGACGGTGGTGGATGGGGTAGAGACCGCGCCGGCAGGACTGAGTTTCAAAAAAACAGCGGGGCGGTGTTGCCACCGCCCCGCATTTCACACCCCGTGTCTTAGCCGGCTTTTTTCTTGGCCAGTCGCAGCCAGGTGTCGACCACGGTATCGGGATTGAGCGATACCGATTCGATGCCCTGGTCCATCAGCCATTCGGCCAGGTCCGGATGATCGGACGGCCCTTGACCGCAAATGCCCACGTACTTGCCGCGCTTGCGCGCAGTCTGGATCGCCAGCGACAGCAGCTTTTTCACGGCCGGGTCGCGCTCGTCGAACAGGTGCGCCACCACGCTGGAATCGCGGTCCAGGCCCAGGGTGAGCTGGGTGAGATCGTTCGAGCCGATCGAGAAGCCGTCGAAGATGTCGAGGAATTCGTCGGCCAACAGGGCGTTCGACGGCAGCTCGCACATCATGATCACCTTCAGATCATGCTGGCCCTGCTTCAGGCCGTTCTTGGCCAGCACCTCGACCACCTTGCGGCCTTCGTCCAGAGTGCGCACGAACGGAATCATCACCCACACATTGGTGAGGCCCATCACTTCGCGCACGTGTTTGACCGCTTTGCACTCCAGGCCGAACGACTCCGCAAAGCCGGCATCGACATAACGGCTGGCGCCGCGATAGCCGATCATCGGATTTTCTTCATGCGGCTCGTAGCGCGAACCGCCGAGCAGGTTCGCGTATTCGTTGGACTTGAAGTCGGACAGGCGCACGATCACCGGCTTCGGGTACACCGAGGCGGCAATGGTGGCGATGCCTTCGGCCAGGCGATCGACATAGAAGCTCACCGGATCGGCATAGCCGGCGATGCGCGCATCGATCTTGGCCTTGGTGTCGGCATCCTGCTTGCCATATTCCAGCAGCGCCTTCGGGTGCACGCCGATGTGGCTGGCGATGATCATTTCCAGGCGTGCCAGGCCGATGCCGGCGTTCGGCAGCATGCCGAAATCGAAGGCCCGCTCGGGGTTGGCCACGTTCATCATGATCTTGAGCGGCGCTTCGGGCATGGCGCCCAGATCCGCAGTGACGCGCTCGAACTTCAGCTGCCCCTCGTAGATCATGCCGGTATCGCCTTCGGCGCAGGACACGGTCACTTCGTGGCCGTCCGGGATGCTTTCCAGCGCATTGCCGGTGCCCACTACCGCCGGTACGCCCAGTTCGCGCGCGATGATCGCTGCGTGGCAGGTGCGTCCGCCGCGGTTGGTGACGATGGCCGATGCGCGCTTCATCACCGGCTCCCAGTCGGGATCGGTCATGTCGGCGATCAGCACGTCACCCGCCTGCACCTTGTTCATGTCGCTGAGCGAACGAATCACCCGTGCCTTGCCGCTGCCGATCTTCTGGCCGATGGCGCGGCCCTCTGCCAGCACCTTGCCCTTCTCGCTGAGGTGGAAGCGTTCCAGCTGAGTGGCGTGGGCGCGGGATTTCACCGTTTCCGGGCGCGCCTGCACGATGTACAGCTTGCCGGTGTTGCCGTCCTTCGCCCATTCGATATCCATCGGGCGCCCGTAATGCTTTTCGATTACCAGCGACTGCTTGGCCAGTTCCTGCACGTCGGCATCGTTGATGCAGAAGCGGTTGCGCTCGGCGGCTGGCGTTTCCTCGATGCGCACGCGCTCGCCCGGCTGGTTCGAATACACCATGCGCTGCTGCTTGGCGCCGAGGCTGCGGCGCAGCACCGCCGGCTTGCCTTCCTGCAGGGTGGGCTTGAACACGTAGAACTCGTCGGGATTGACCGCGCCTTGCACCACCATTTCACCCAGGCCGTAGCTGCCGGTGACGAACACCACATCGCGGAAGCCCGATTCGGTGTCCAGCGTGAACAGCACGCCGGAAGCGCCCACGTCCGAGCGCACCATCAGCTGCACGCCGGCCGAGAGGAATACGTCTTCGTGCTTGAAGCCCTGGTGCACGCGGTAGGCGATGGCGCGGTCGTTGTAGAGCGAGGCGAAGACTTCCTTCACCTTGTGCAGTACATCGTCGATGCCGACCACGTTGAGGAAGGTTTCCTGCTGGCCGGCGAAGGAGGCGTCGGGCAGGTCTTCGGCGGTGGCGGAGGAGCGTACGGCCACGGCGATATTGTCGCTGCCGGCATCCTTGCAAAGCTTGACGTAGGCCGCGCGGATGGCGTTTTCCAGCTCGGCGGGCAGGGCGGTGTCGACGATCCAGCCGCGGATTTCCTTGCCGCCGGCGACCAGCGCGTCGACATCGTCGACGTCCAGCGTGGCCAGCCGTTCGGCGATGCGCTTGGACAGGCCGCTCTTCTCCAGGTATTGCTGGAACGCGTCGGCGGTGGTGGCAAAGCCGCCCGGCACGGAGACGCCGAGCTGGGCCAGGTTGCCAATCATCTCGCCGAGCGACGCATTCTTGCCGCCCACTTTGCCAAGGTCGGTCATGCGCAGTTGGTCGAGCCAAAGCACCAGGTCGTTCAAGGGAATCTCCTCAAGAGCTCGTGATTAATAAGCCGGGCAGCGGCGGGGAAATCCATGCCGCGAAAGACTGGTATTGTCCGCTGCCGATGGTGCGCGGCACAAGAAGACCATTCGCGCCCGCGGCCGCGCCAACTGCATACCAGTCAGGTCCGGGTCAAGCAAAGACAGGGATTCGCGCTTGCGATATGGTGCAGGGCAGGAATTCCACTCACCCATGGAACGCGCATGCAACGCTCGGTTTTTTTCATCTCCGATTCCACTGGTATTACGGCCGAGACGATCGGAAACAGCATCCTTGCCCAGTTTGAAGGGGTGCAATTCGAAAAGCACCGCCTGCCGTTCATCGATAACGCGCAGAAGGCCGAGGCTGCGGCCTTGCGCATCAAGACGCGTTATGCCCAGAGCGGAGAGCGGCCGATCGTGGTCAATACCATGGCCGATAAGACGCTGTGCGAAATCGTCGCCACCAGCGGCGCGCTGATGCTGGATGTGTTTGCGCCGTTTATCGGGCCGCTGGAGGAAGAGCTCGCCACCCGCCATTCCGGTGCGGTGAACCGCTCGCACGGCCTGGTGGACTTCGCCAAATACGAGGCGCGCATCAACGCCACCAACTACGCGCTGAGCCACGATGACGGCATGGACGTGGACTACGCGCAGGCCGATCTGATCCTGGTGGGGGTGTCGCGCTCGGGCAAAACCCCGACCTGCCTCTATATGGCCTTGCATTACGGGGTCAGCGCCGCCAATTACCCGCTGACCGATGAGGACCTGGAAAAGCTGGAGCTGCCGTCCCGCCTGCGCCCCTATAAAAACCGCTTGTTCGGCCTGACCATCGAATCCACGCGGCTGGCGCAGATTCGTGAGCAGCGACGTCCGGGCAGCCGGTATGCCACGCTAAAGCAATGTAAGTGGGAGCTGGAGCAGGCCGACCGGCTGCTGCGCCAGGCCGGCATTCCCTCCCTCAACACCACGCACGTATCGATCGAGGAAATTGCCAGCAAGATCTTCGATCAATTCGGTATCGAAAAAACCATGTTCTGAGCCACGGAGACATCCTTATTCCTATGAGTGCCGTTCTCGACAGCCGTTCCGCCTTGCTGCCAGGTCGCTTTGAGTACCTGATGGGGCTCTATGCCGAAAACTACCATCGGCTCACGCGCCTGTTCGCGCCGCAGAAGCTGGCGGTGGGCGACTATATTTCGGATATCGACGACGGCTTGCCGGTGCATCTGGTCGTGCAGGAGTGCCATCCGTACACACTGGAGCTGGAGCTCACCTACGGCTTTGTGGATGCGCAGACCGGGCATCGCGCACCCGCGGCGCAATTGCGGGTCTACAACGATGCACATGTGGCCGAAGCGCTGCATTGTCATCCGGGGCGCCATCTGTGGCAGGTGCTGGGTCCGTTTCCGCCGGCCCATACCGTGTTTCAGCATCGCTTGCAGATGAATGGTTTTTTGGCCCGCTGGCTGGAGTATCTGGCGGAGCAGGGGCATTCGGCCGGTACCCTGGAGCCGGTGCCGAAGTAAGCTGTTGCGCGCCTGCCGGCGGGCAACAAAAAAGCCCGCGCAATGGCGAGCTTCCTGTGACTACAGATTTCAGTAATGGCGGAGCGGACGGGACTCGAACCCGCGACCTCCGGCGTGACAGGCCAGCATTCTAACCGACTGAACTACCGCTCCGCGTTGTTACTGCCTTCCAGCGCACTCAAACACACTAAATCCGTTTCCAACTCGTTGCGATGACCTTGCGGCTGTCGCTTGAATTGGCGTCCCCACGGGGATTCGAACCCCGGTCGCCACCGTGAAAGGGTGATGTCCTAGGCCTCTAGACGATGGGGACGTATGTGTTGGTGGAGCCAGGCGGGATCGAACCGCCGACCTCCTGCATGCCATGCAGGCGCTCTCCCAGCTGAGCTATGGCCCCACTGCTGGAAGCCCGAAAGAATAAGATGGGTTTGGAATTCCGTCAAGCAAATTTTTATAAAAATCTCATCATTCGATGAACCAGATGTTTTGCTTCGCCTGCAGTCTTGTTCCCGCTTCGGTTTAAGCTGCCAGCGAGACCGCGCCATGAGGAAGGCATGCACGATATCGGCTTCATCCGCGACCTTGCGTTAGTGATGCTGGTGGCCGGCGCCACCAGCATCCTGTTCCAGCGCCTGCGCCTGCCGGTACTGCCTGGCTACATGCTGGCCGGCGTGGTGATCGGCCCGCATACGCCGGGCGTGTTGATCACCGATCCGCGCACCATCAGCGACATTTCCAACCTTGGCGTGGTCCTGCTGATGTTCACGCTGGGGCTCGAATTCAGCGTGCGCAAACTGCGCCAGGTGGGCGGCACCTTGCTGCTGGTAACGGTGTTCGAAGTCGGCTTCATGTTGTGGGTCGGCTATCAACTGGGCCTGCTGTTCGGCTGGGGCGGTCGCAATGCCTTGTTCCTCGGCGCGATCGTGGCGCTGTCTTCGACCATGGTGGCCACGCGCACGTTGACGGAGAACGGCTTGCGGCAATGGCCGTTCGCGCGCCTGGTGGTCGGCATGCTGGTGGCGGAGGACATGCTTACCATCGTGCTGTTGACCTTGCTGACCGCGATTGCCATCAGGGGCGCGGTACAACCGGTGGCGGCGTTTGCCCTGGTCGGGCATCTGGGCTTGTTCGTTGTGGCCGGCATGATCGTGGGCTTGCTGCTGCTGCCGCGCCTGGTGGATTACGTCGCCCGTTTCGATCGGGACGAAACCCTGTTGGTGAGCGTGTTAGGTATCTGCTTTGGCGCCAGTCTGCTGGCCGCATGGCTGGGTTTCAGCGTTGCGCTTGGTGCGTTTCTGGCCGGTGCGGTGGTGGCGGAGGCACGCAGCGCGCCACGCGTGGTGCATCTGGTCGAACCTTTGCGCGACATGTTTGCGGCGCTGTTCTTCGTTGCCATCGGCTTGAAGATCGATCCCGCGCAACTGGTTCATTACGCGCTGCCGGCAGTGCTGATCGCGCTGACCGTGATGGTCGGCAAGAGCGTGGTGTGCGGCGCGGGCATGTTTTTCATCGGACACGATGCACGCACGTCGTTGCGCACCGGCCTGTGCATGGCGCAGATCGGTGAGTTTTCGTTCGTGATCGCCACGCTGGGGGTTACGCTCGGCGCGGTCAGTGATTTCATCTACCCCACGGCGGTGGCTGCCGCGCTGATCTGCATGATCGCGTCGCCGTATCTGCTTCGTTCGGCGGATTCGCTGGCGCGTGCCGGGCGGCGCATCGTGCCGCGTCCCTTGCGCTTGTTGATGACCAGTTACAGCGGCTGGCTGGAGAACCTGCGCCCGGTCGACGATAACGCAGTGTTGGCCGCGATGTTTCGCCGCCTGCTTTGGCATATCGCCGTGAATGTGGCTTTGATCGTGACGCTGTTTGTGATCGGCGCCTACATCAATGCGCACAACGCGGCATGGTTCGAGCGTTGGGGCTGGAGCCGCGATATTCGCCATTCGGTGATCTGGGCGCTGGCCTTGTTTCTATCGTTGCCATTGCTGATTGCGGTTTATCGCAAAGCCGAGGCGCTGGGCATGTTGCTGGCGGAACTGGGCATACGCGAGCGTTTTGCCGGCGCTTATACGCAAGCGATCCGGCAGGTTCTTGCGAAGCTGATCCCGCTTGCCACGCTGGTTGCATTGGCCATTCTGGTGAGTGTGCTTGGCTCGGCGATCCTGCCGCCGCGTGGCGTGGCGTTGTCGCTGGTCGCAGCTTGCGTGGTGCTGGCGATCCTGCTTTGGCGCGGACTGGTCAAAATGCATGCGCGTTTGCAGGCCGCATTGCGCGAGACACTGGAAAAGCCTTCACCCGTCGATCACAAATGAATCTGAATGAGACGGCGTAAGCAGGCTTCTTGTTGAACCTTCCATTTTAATCGCGGTCAACGCCTGAACGTCGTTGCCAAGACCGGACTGGACACCGCACAATGGGTGGCCAGCCTCCATTTGGGGGAGGTCCGGCCGGCACGCCGGCATATCCATTACGAGGGAGTTCCAAATGAAGCACTTTCTGCGACCCACGCTGACGGCGGCCGCCCTGGCTGTTGCGCTGGGCATGACCGCTGGCGCGCAGGCACAGACCACCAGCAGCACCAGCTCCGCGACGGGCACCGTCGACAAGATCAAGGCCAGCACCGTGGTCGGCTATGAACTGGCCGGTTCCGTGCCGCCGATCATGCGTGATGCCGTGGATCCGGCGACCGTTGCCAAGGCTGTGCAGGACGCTCTGTCCGGCAAGAAGCCGCCGATGAACGAGCAGGAATTCAACTCCACCGCCCAGGCTTTCGAAGCGCAGCTGCGCTCCAAGGCCAAGCAGGAGTTCGATGCTGCCTCGGCCAAGAACAAGGCTGAAGGTGACGCGTTCCTCGCCAAGAACAAGAGCGCTCCGGGCGTGAAGACCACCGCTTCGGGCCTGCAGTACCAGGTGATCACGCAGGGCACCGGCGCTCGTCCGGGTCCGAATGACACCGTGAAGGTGAACTACAAGGGCACCTTCGTGAACGGCGATGTGTTCGACAGCTCCGAGAAGAACACCCCGCCGGGACCGACCGCGATTCCGCTGGCCCGCGTGATCCCGGGTTTCCGCGAAGGTCTGCAGCTGATGCAGGTGGGCGGCCACTACAAGTTCTTCATCCCGGCCAGCCTGGCCTATGGTGCTGAACCGCAGCGTCCGTTCCCGCCGAATGCCACGCTGATCTTCGACATCACCCTGGTCAGCACCGGCCCGACCCCGGCCAGCGCCGCGCAGGGTGACGCTGCCGGCCCCAAGGGCGGTGACAGCAGCGGTGGCGATCAGTAATCGCAGCTGACGCAATCCACGTATGAAAAGCAGGGCGCGAAGCAATTCGCGCCCTGCTTTTTTATGGGTCAGGTTTCACCTACAACTGACACTGGGGTTTCTTACATGCCCTGTTAGAATTGCCGTCCCCAAGTGTGGTTGTGATCCTATTCCATGAAAGTCACCATTTTCGGCACCGGTTACGTAGGCCTGGTCACCGGGGCCTGTTTGGCCGAAATGGGTAACCATGTTGTCTGTGTCGATATCGATCAGGCCAAGGTGGCGCGTCTGGAGCGGGGCGAAATGCCCATCTTCGAGCCGGGCCTGGAACCCATCGTGCGGCGCAATCACGCCAATGGGCAACTTCAGTTCACCACCGATGCGGCGACGGCGATTGCGCATGCGCAAATCATCTTCATTGCCGTAGGCACGCCGCCGGACGAAGACGGCAGCGCGGATCTGCAATACGTGCTCGGTGTGGCCAAGTCGATCGGCCGTCATCTGGATCGCTACGCCGTCATCGTCAATAAGTCGACCGTGCCGGTAGGTACTGCGGATCGCGTGCGCAAGGCAGTGGAAGCGGAGCTGTCTGCGCGGCAGGCGGATATCCCGTTCGATGTGGCTTCCAACCCGGAATTCCTGAAGGAGGGCGATGCCGTCGAGGATTGCCTGCGCCCGGACCGCATCGTGATCGGCAGCTCGAGTGCGCGCGCGATCGATATGCTGCGCAAGCTGTACGCGCCGTTCAATCGCAATCACGATCGCGTGGTCGAGATGGATGTGTGCTCGGCCGAACTGACCAAGTACGCAGCCAATGCGATGCTGGCCACCAAGATCAGCTTCATGAACGAGATCGCCAATATCGCAGAGCGCGTAGGCGCCGACGTGGAGCTGGTGCGCCAAGGCATCGGCTCGGATCCGCGCATCGGCTACCACTTTATTTATCCGGGCGCCGGCTACGGCGGCTCGTGTTTTCCCAAGGATGTGCAGGCACTGGAGCGTACGGCGCGCGCGGTGGGTTATGACGCGCGCTTGCTGACTGCGGTCGAAGCGGTCAATCACGATCAGAAAGCCAAGCTGTTCGACTTTATCCAGCGCTACTTTGCCGGCGATTTGCGCGGCCGCACCGTGGCTTTGTGGGGATTGGCGTTCAAACCCAATACCGACGATATGCGTGAGGCATCGAGCCGCCGCCTGATGGAAATGTTGTGGGCTGCCGGCGCCACGGTGCGTGCGTTCGATCCCGAGGCGCGCGAGGAAACGCAGCGCATCTACGGCGAGCGCGACGACCTGGTGTTGTGCGACAGCGCTTATCAGGCACTGGATGGCGCGGATGTGCTGGCCATCCTTACCGAGTGGAAGGCCTTCCGCAGTCCGGACTTCGCACGTATCCGCAGCATGCTGAAAGAGCCGGTGATTTTCGACGGCCGCAATCTGTATGAGCCGGAGGCGGTGGAAGAGGCGGGCATGGCGTATTACGGCATTGGCCGTGGCCGCAGCGTGTTGCGCTCCGCATGACTATGAGCAATCTAGAACAGCGGCTTACGGAACTGGAAGTACGGCTGACTTTTGTCGATGAAGCCGTACAGGCACTGACGGTGGCCGATGCGGAGCAGTCCCTGCACATTGCCGCGTTGGAACGCCTGGTGCACGACCTGCGCACCGAACTGGCGAGCATGCGCACGGGCCAGGGGCACGATCCGCATTCCGAACCGCCGCCCCCGCACTATTGAGAACTAAGGTTAATCCGGGTTTCGATCATGGTTGATTCATTGCGAGATCAGCTGCTCAAGAGCGGCATCGTCAAACAGCTCAAGGACGACAAGCGTCAGCAACAGCCTGCGCCCAGGCCGGGTCCTGCGCATGGCAAGGGCAAGCCGCCGCACCGGCCGAACAAGCCTGCGCGCAGTCAGGAAGAAATGGATCTGGCCAAGGCCTATGCGATCCGCGCGCAGACGGAAGCGGCCGAGCGCAAGCGCGCCGAACAGGAGGCTGCCGAACAGGCGCGCATCAAGCGCGAGCGCAAGGCCAGGATCCAGCAACTGCTGGATGGCAAGGCACTCAATAAAGCCGATGTGGACCAGGTGCGCCATTTCGAATATGGCGGCAAGATCCGCCGGGTGCATGTGGATGCCGCGCAGTTGGCGGATCTTAACGCCGGCAAGCTGGGCGTGGTCCAGCATGCTGGACGCTATCTGCTGGTATCACACGAAATCGCCCAGCAGGTGCGCGATATCGATGGGCATCTGCTGGCGCTGCTGGTGGATCCTGCCACCGGTGGGGTAGGCGATGACGGCGTGCCCGATGACCTGATGTGGTGAACGCATAAAGCGAAGGTGCCGCAAGGGCACCTTCGTTATCGGCTTGCCGAGGATTGCGGCGGTTCTTTAAGCGGACGGAAACTCGAAGCCACTCTGTTTCAGAGCGGGATGATCCCAGCCGTTCTTGGGCGTGAAGCGTTCGCCGTGGCGCTTGGCTAGTGCTTCCAGTTTCTGGCGGATAGTGGCCACCCCTTCCGTGCGCACGTATTGAATCGGGCCGCCACGGAACGGTGCGAAGCCGGTACCAAAGATCACCCCGGCATCCAGCAGGTCGGCATCGTCGACCACGTCGTCGCCCAGACAGGCTACGGCTTCGTTCACCATCGCCAGCACCATGCGTTCCTGCAGGTCCGGCGGCGGGGTGTAATCGGGATCCACTTCAGGTTTCTGTGGCTTGCCGTCCTGCCAGGTGTACAAGCCCTGGCCGTCCTTTTTGCCGCGCTTGCCGGCTTCGAGTTTGTCTTCCAGGCCAGGCGGAAGTTCCAGGCCCAGGAACGGCGCCAGTTCCTTGCCTACCGAGGCGCATACATCGAGCCCGACCGTATCGGCCAGCTCGATCGGTCCCATCGGCATGCCGAATTGCTTGGCTTGCCTGTCCAGCACCGGGCCGGGCACGCCTTCGTTGTATAGGCGCAATGCTTCCAACAGATAAGGCATCAGGATGCGGTTGACCAGGAAGCCTGGCGTGCCCTTGACCGCCACCGGCAATTTGCCGATCGCCTTGCAGAAAGCGAGTGCGCGTTTCTCGATGGCGGGATCGAGCTGATCATGGCGCACCACTTCCACCAGCGGCATTTGTGCCACCGGATTGAAAAAGTGCAGGCCAAGGAAACGCTGCGGCGCCTTCAGCCCTTTGCGCAGTTCATCCAGCGGAATGGAAGAAGTGTTGCTGGCCAGGATTTCGTTGTTCTGGAATTGCGGTTCGATCGTCGCGTAGAGCGCTTCCTTGGCCTGGGCGTTTTCAAAGATGGCTTCGATGGCCAGGTCGGCCTTGGCTACGCCAGCGCCTTCGACATCGGCGCGCAGGCGACGGCTGGCGGCGTCCACTTTCTCCGGCGTCTTGAGCTTTTTCTCGTACAGCGCACGGGCGCGGTCCAGCGCAGGCTGGATGAATTTCATCTCGCGATCCTGCAGCGTGACCTCGAAGCCCTTGAACGCGGCCCAGGCGGCGATATCGCCACCCATGACGCCGGCGCCGACCACGTGCACGTGCTTGATCTCCGCCTCGATGCCGCTGCCCTGGCTCTTGAGGCGTTCCTGCAGGAAGAAGATGCGGATCAAGTTGCGGGCGGTGGGGGTATCGGCGAGCTTGGCCACCGAACGCGCCTCCAGTTTCAGGCGCTGCTGGATGCTGCTGCCGCCACGCTTCCATACCTCGATCAGCGCAAACGGAGCGGGGTAATGTTCCTTGCGTACTTTCGCCGCGGTCTGCTTGAGCACCATCGGCGCAAGGATTTGCCGCGCCAGCCAGGTATTGGTCGCCCAGGCGGTAGCCCGTTGGGCAAACGGACGGGCATGCGGATTGCGCAGCAAAGCGCGCGCCTCAGGCAGCAGTTCGTCCGGGCGGGCCACGCGGTCGACCACGCCCAGGCTCTTGGCGCGGCGGGCGGACAGGGCCTTGCCGGTCAGCATGATCGGCAGGGCCTCGGGCGCGCCGATCAGGCGCGGCAGGCGGGCCGAGCCGCCCCAACCGGGGTGGATGCCGAGCATCACTTCGGGCAGGCCGATGCGGGTCTTGTCGTCGTCAGCCGCGATGCGCTGGCGGCAGGCCAGGATCAGTTCGGTGCCGCCGCCCATGCAGGCGCCATGCACGGCGGCCACGGTCGGGCAGGGCAGGCGTGCCAGGGCCTCGAACACCCGCTGGCCGTTCTCGATGTTTTCCTGCACGGTGCCGTGCTTGGCGTATTCGACGAACTGCTTGATGTCCGCCCCCACCGCAAAGCCGTTCGGCTTGGCCGAGTGGATGATCACGCCGGCCGGCTTTTCGATCGCCAGGCGTTCCACGATCTGGCCGAGCTCATCGAGCACTTCGCGGGAAATCGCGTTGACGCTGCTTTGGGCGCGATCCAGGGTGAGCGTCACGATGCCGCTGTCGTCCAGGCTCGTTTTCCAGTGATTGAAACGCAATCCTTCGAACATGGGGATGGGGAGGTGGCCGGGAAACCGTCACCATACCGTCCCGCAGCGTCGATTGCGAGACGCCCCGGTGCAGGAAAGGAAGGTGCCAAAGGCGCTTATGCCGCAATGCCGCAAGTCCGGCTGCACGGGATGCCGCATGCGTCACGCCATGGCGTTCCGGCTATTGCGCTTGGCGTACGAGTGCGTAACGTACGAGCGACGACGACTTCTCTATCGGTTTGGGCGCAATGACTCCCCTGATGGCACCCGCGCCGCTTGCCGGCAGCGACATCTACGAGCGAATCCTCACGGCGCCCGGCGGGCTGGTCGTGCTTGAGCATGACCATAGCGAGGCATTGGTGGAGCAATTCCGCGCGCTGGCCAGGAACCACGGCCAGACGGTTTACGTGTGGGATCCGCAGGACGGCATGGAGAATCTGCGCGAAGCGCATGCGCGCGTTCCCGGCTCGCAGCGGCTGAGCATTGCCTTGCGCTATATCCAGCAGAGCATCCATTTCGGGGTGTATCTGCTGCGCCAGTTTCCGCTGCCGATGTCGGCCACCGACAGCGCCTTGCTGCGCCAACTGGCGCGCGCGCCAGCCGGCCATGTGCGGCGAGTAGTGCTGCTTGATGCCGCCCCGGCCTTGGCGGCCAGTTTTGACGATGTGGCGGTACGCCTCAGCGGGACGGCGCCGATGGCGCAGCGGCCCCGCCTGCGCGACGGGCGCTGGCTGCTGTGACCGGCGCGCCGCTCCTGACGGGAATTCTGCTGGTGGCACCGCAGCGCGAACTGCGCCGCGAACTGTTCGACGTGCTCGACCGCGAAGGACATCCCACCATTCATTCGGCCCGCGATACCACGCACGCCGCCATTCTGCTGGAAGGGCGCGAACCGCTGTCGCTGATCGTGATCGCATTCGACGGCGACGGCCGCTCCAGCCTCACCCTGTGCGAGCAGCTGCGGCTGCTGCCGCCATGCAGCGAGGCGCCGATCATTGCCGTGCTGGTGGACGACGCGACGATGAAGCCGGCGCAACTGCCGGCGATGGTGGCGGGCTGGCTGTATGCCTCCCAGGTCGGCACCGAACTGATACCGCGCTGGCAGCAACTGCATGGCGGCAGGGCAGTGGTGGTGGCCGAGAAGCCGGCCCCCGCATCGCCCCCAGTGGCCGCGGTAGCGGTGCCGTCTACCGGCGGCGACTACCGTTTTATTTTCGAGGATGGCGAGGGCGACTGGTTGATCGTCGACCCGGTAGTCGAGCGGGTGGTCGAGGCCAGTCCGGCGTACATGCGCCATAGCGGCCTGGCCAACAGCGTGCTGACCGGCCTGACGCTGCACCAGGTGTTGTCCTTCGAGAACGTCAGTACCGACCAGGCTTTCAGCGATGCCGATCGCCGCTGGCTGGCCTGCCAGCGCAAATCGATCCGCGGTCACGACACCGGCGAAGCCAGTGTGCGCCGCGTGCGTCATAGCGGGCGCGACTTGATCGCGCTGCAGTTTCGCAGCGATCGTGCCGGTGTGCGTCCGACCGTCGCACTGACCTTGCTGGCGCGTTTGTTCAATGGCGGGTATGACGACGAAGGCGTCGTCGATGCCGCCCAGTTGCTGCTCGATGAAATGGGTATGGATTATCTGGCGGTGTGGTCGGCACGCCCCGAGGAAAGCAGCGTGCCGGTGCAGATCGTGCAGCGCCTGCGTGGCGAAGATCAGGTGCTGCCCGGCCCGCAGCTGCAGAGTTCGCTGCGCCTGGTGCTGGGCGGACGCACGCTGATGCATCCGCACGACGCAAGGCGCCTGGCCGATGTCGATCCGCTGATCGGCCAGCTGGGCTTGCGTGGATTCGTCGGCCTGCCGTTGCTCGACGAGCGGCGCAGCGTGCTTGGTGCGCTACTGGCTGGCAGCCGCAATCCGCTCGGTGAGCCGGAAATCGTGGAGCCTGTGCTGCAGTGTGCAGCGGCGCATTTTGCGCACATGCTGGAGCTGCGGCGCACGCGCGAACAGGGGCGTGCAGAAGGCCTGCTCGACGCGCTTACCGGTCTGCCCAACCGCCTGCTGTTCAACGATCGCCTCGACACCATCATCCGCGAAGCAACGCGCACCGGCGAAACCTTTGCCGTGCTGTTCGTCGACCTGGACCGCTTCAAGTTCATCAACGACACCCTTGGCCATGCGGTGGGCGACCAGGTACTGGTCGCCGTGACCCAGCGGCTGCGCAGCAGCGTGCGCGCTTCCGACACGGTGGCGCGCTACGCCGGTGATGAATTCACCATCGTGCTCAGGCACATCGTGAAAACCGACGATGTGTTGCGCGTTGCCGAAAAGATCGTGCAGCTGATGGATGTGCCGCTGCACCTGGACGATGGCCCTGAGCTGCAGGTCACCGCTTCGATCGGCGTCAGCTTCTTCCCCGAAGACGCGCCGGACGCCGAAACCCTGCTCAAGCATGCCGACGAGGCGATGTATGCCGCCAAGAGCATGGGGCGCAACAACTATCGCGTTTACGACGTCAGCCCCGCGCAAGAACAGCAGAACGCCACGCTGAAAGCGCGGCTGCGCCATGCCGAGGCGAACGGCGAACTGCGGGTGTTCTATCAGCCGCAGATCAATGCGGGTACGGAAGACATCGTCGGCATGGAGGCGTTGCTGCGCTGGGAGCATCCGGAACTCGGCAATATCGGTCCGGGCTTCTTCATTCCGCTGGCGGAAGAAACCGGCCTGATCGTGTCGATCGGCGAATGGGTATTGCGTACCGCGTGCAAGCAGGCGAGGGCGTGGGAAGACCGCTTCGGCCTGCGCTTGCGCCTGGGTGTCAATCTGTCGGCCGTGCAGTTGATGCAGCCGGATCTCTCCGAGGTAGTGGCGACCGTGCTGGAGGAGACCGGTCTCGATCCCGGCCTGCTGGAGCTGGAGGTAACCGAAAGCATCAGCATCAAGGCCGCGCCCAACCTGATGGAGAACATGCAAAAGCTCCATCGCATGGGCTGCCATATCGCGATCGATGACTTCGGCACCGGCGCCGCCTCGCTGGACTACCTGCGCAAGCTGCCCGCCGACCGCATCAAGATCGACCAGAGCTTCGTGCGCAATATCGGCGTGGATCCGGACGATGAGGCCATCGTGCGCGCCACCATCGAGATGGCGCACCGGCTCAAGCGCGGCGTGGTGGCCGAGGGCGTGGAGATCGAGCAGCACCTGCAGTTCCTTCGCGCCAATCATTGCGACGAGCTGCAGGGCTACCTGTTCTGCCGGCCGCTGCCGCATGGCACCTTCGAGCGCCTGCTGACGGAGCGGGAGCGCCTGCTGTCCGGTGCCCTGGAGAAACTGCCGGCTTGAGCCCGGGCCAGGCGCACTTATCTTAGAATCTCCAGGAGCCGTGACATCCGTGCTGAACTTGCGGGCACGGAACCGGTCAGAGCAGCTCACCCATCCGAAGGGCGGCATCCCGGAATGGTGCAGAGACGAAGGAGACGGCCCGGATGGGCGATAACGAACTCGATAGTGCGCTGGTTGAGCGTGTTCAAAATGGGGACCGGCGTGCTTTCGATCTGCTGGTGCGCAAGTATCAGCACAAGGTCCTGGGCCTGATCTCCCGCTATGTGCATAACCACGCCGAATGCGAAGACGTGGCCCAGGAGGCGTTTGTCCGCGCCTGGCGGGCCATCGGCTCGTTCCGTGGCGAGAGCGCTTTCTATACCTGGATGTACAAGATCGCCGTGAACACGGCCAAGAACCATCTGGTGGCCATGGGGCGCCGGCCGCCCACGGACGATATTGCGATCGAGGACGCGGTGTTCGTCCCTGGCGCCGACCGCATGCAGGAAGGGGCCACCCCTGAACGCGAATTAATGCGCCAAGAAATTGAACAAACGGTGTTTGCCACTGTCCAAGCCTTGCCCGAGGAGCTGCGGACAGCCATCACCCTGCGTGAAGTGGAAGGCCTCAGCTATGAAGAGATTGCCGAAGCCATGGGCTGCCCTATCGGTACGGTGCGTTCACGCATTTTCCGGGCACGCGAGGCGATCGACGAAAAGCTGCGGCCACTGCTCTCAGACCGCGAGGATTAGATGTCATGAGTGAAGCGAACAAGGAAACTCTTTCCGCGGCGATGGACGGTGAATTGTCCAGGGACGAACTGCGTTTTCTGCTGCGCCGGCTCGACCGCGATGCCTCGCTGATGGATGCCTGGGCACGCTACCACGTGGCCGGCGACGGCCTGCGCCGGCAGCTGCCGGGCGTGGCCAGTGCCGGGTTCGCCGCGCGAGTGATGGATGTGATCGAGGGCGAGCAGGCTGCACCGCAGGTTTCGCCCCGGCGCCGGGACTGGCTGCGCCTGTCCGTCGGCGGGGCGATCGCCGCCAGCGTGGCGGTGGCCGCCTTGATGGTTTCGCAGCCCACGGCGCCCGATTCCGAGCATTCGCCGACCACCGCCAGCGTTTCGCCGCAAACCACGCATGCAAGCATAGCTTCGGCTGCGGTCAGTGCGTCCGGCGCGAGCAACGAGGGGCTGGCCGTTGTGCCGCCGTCGCTGAGTGCTTATTCAGCCTCCGGCCTCAGCCAGCGCGCATCGGTGACGCTGGGCGATCCTTCCGACAATCCGCTGTTCCAGCGGTATCCGGCGAGCCAGCGTTACTCGGTCAACGGCTATCGCGCTTTGAACAACCATGACGGCAGCTACCTGCTGCTGATCGACACGCCGCAGGCCAAGGCCGCGGTGCAGAATCCGGCCTACCAGGCAGGCGCCGGGCGTTAACCACGCCCGCGCCTTGCCGCGTTGCGGCTGAGCTGTCCCTTCTTTTTTTCTCAATTGCACCCCTCTCGCTTCACGCAACGAGCCATGGGGCGGGAGCAGTGTGCCCAGACTCGAGGAGGAACCATGATTCACCCCCGTCTCGTCCATAACCGTCTTCTCAGTGGCCTACTCTGCGGTGCTGTGGCCATGGGCCTTGCCGGGCCGGGCATGGCATGGGCGCAGGCCGCCCCGACAATAGGCGGTTTGCCCGACTTTACCGGCATCGTGCAAAAGAACGCCCCGGCTGTCGTGCAAGTGGAGGCAAAGTACAGCGGGCGGCGTCCGAAAGGCTCCGGGGGCGTCCCGATGCAGGGCATGGATCCGGGCCAGGCGGAAATTTTCCGGCGTTTCTTCGGCATGCCGATGATGCCGTCGCCGGAAGACCAGGCGCATACGTCGCTGGGTTCGGGTTTCATCATTTCCAATGACGGCTACATCATCACCAACAATCATGTGGTGGACGATGCCGATACGGTGACGGTCCGCCTGCAGGACCATCGGACGCTCACCGCCAAGGTGGTCGGCACCGATTCCACCTATGACATCGCCCTGCTGAAGGTAAGTGCCGGCGGCAACCTGCCGGCGGTAAGCATTGGCGATTCGCAGCAGCTGAAGCCCGGGCAGTGGGTGCTGGCGATCGGTTCGCCGTTCGGCTTCGACTACACCGTTACGCAAGGCATCGTCAGCGCCGTCGGGCGCAACCTGGGCAGCCGGGACCAGCCGGCGACGTCGTTTATCCAGACGGATGTGCCGATCAACCGCGGCAATTCCGGCGGCCCGCTGTTCAACCTGCAGGGACAGGTGGTGGGGGTCAATTCGCAGATTTATTCGAGCACCGGCGGCTATCAGGGTGTGGCCTTCTCCATTCCCATCGATCTGGCAATGAACGTGGTGGATCAGCTCAAGACCAAGGGCTATGTCACGCGCGGGCAGTTGGGCGTGGAGGTGAAGCCGGTCGATGACGATGTGGTCAAGGCGCTCAAGCTGGGCAGCTCCAAGGGCGCGCTGGTGGTCACGGTATCCCCGGGCACCGCGGCGCAGAAGGCTGGCTTGCAGTCCGGCGACATCATCCTGAGTTTCAACGGCCATGCCATCGAGCAGGGGGCCGATCTGCCGCCGCTGGTCTCGATGACCAAGCCCGGTACCACCGTACCGGTGCAGGTGTGGCGCGATGGCCAGAGCAAAACCATCGAGGCCACCATCGGGGCCATGCCGCGCGACAAGAACGCGCTGGCGGAGGCAGGTCCGGCGGCGCCGAGCAAGGGCGCCGATGCGCTGGGTCTGGGGGTGCAAAGTCTGGATTCGGCCACCCGCAGCCAGCTTGGCCTGCAGGCGGGCGAGGGCGTGCTGGTCGCGAACGTGACCGGACCGGTGGCGGCCCAGGCCGGCCTGCAGCCGGGCGACGTGATCCTGATGGTCAACCAGAAGAAAATCGGCAGCGTGGACGCATTCCGCGCCGCCACGGCAAATGTGAAGGCCGGCGACACCGTGCTGTTGCTGGTACGCCGTGGCGATCAGAGCAATTTCATCGCGCTGACCGTTCCCGACGGCAAAGACGAGTGAATCCTCACTCAGCAGGGGCCTGCCGTACTGGCAGGCCCCTGAATTTGCGGACTGGCCGGTACCGTCCGGTATCCCAATCCATGCGATAATGAACGGCTAATGTCGCCATCCCGGCGATAGGCTGCCCGCGCGTCGCGCAGGGCGGTGAAGCTGACAGCGTATTCCATGGAACTGATCCGCAATTTCTCCATCATCGCCCATATCGATCACGGCAAATCCACGCTTGCCGACCGCATCATCCAGATCTGCGGCGGACTTGCCGAGCGCGAGATGGAAGCCCAGGTGCTGGACAGCAACCCGATCGAGCGTGAGCGCGGCATCACCATCAAGGCCCAGTCCGTATCGCTGCCGTACAAAGCGCGCGACGGCAAGACCTACCAACTCAATTTCATCGATACGCCCGGGCACGTCGACTTCTCCTATGAAGTGAGCCGCTCGCTGGCCGCGTGCGAAGGCGCGTTGCTGGTGGTGGATGCGGCGCAGGGCGTGGAAGCGCAATCGGTGGCCAACTGCTACACCGCGGTGGAGCAGGGCCTGGAAGTGGTGCCGGTGCTCAACAAGATCGACCTGCCCACCGCCGATCCGGAAAAGGTGAAGGGCGAGATCGAGGCGGTGATCGGCATCGATGCTACCGACGCCGTGGCGGTCAGCGCCAAGACCGGGCAGAACGTGATCGAAGTGCTCGAGGCGATCGTGGCGCGCATTCCGCCGCCGAAGCCGCGCGATACCGAACGCCTGCAGGCGCTGATCATCGATTCCTGGTTCGACAATTACCTTGGCGTGGTGTCGCTGGTGCGCATCATGCAGGGCGAAATCAAGCCGGGCGACAAGCTGCTGGTGATGTCTACCGGCCGCGCTCATGAAGTAAGCGAAGTGGGCGTGTTCACGCCCAAGCGCAAGAAGCTCGACAAGTTGTCGGCCGGCGAAGTGGGCTGGATTACCGCCTCGATCAAGGACGTGCACGGCGCCCCTGTGGGCGACACGCTGACCCTGGCTGGCAAGCCGGCCGAGCGTGCGCTACCCGGCTTCCAGACCATGCAGCCGCGCGTGTTCGCCGGCCTGTTTCCGGTTTCCGCCGACGATTACCCGGCACTACGCGAAGCGCTGGACAAGCTGCGCCTCAACGATGCCGCGCTGTTCTTCGAGCCGGAAAGCTCCGAAGCGATGGGTTTCGGTTTCCGCTGCGGCTTCCTGGGCATGCTGCACATGGAGATCGTGCAGGAGCGCCTGGAGCGCGAATACGATCTGAACCTGATCACCACCGCGCCTACCGTGGTCTATGAGATCCTCAAGACCGACGGCAGCGTGATGGAGCTGGACAATCCCGCGCGTTTGCCGCCGGTGCCGCAGATCGAGGAAATCCGCGAGCCGATCATCGTGGCGAACATCCTTACGCCGCCCGACTACATCGGCAACATCATCACGCTTTGCGAAGAGAAGCGCGGCGTTCAGCGCTCGATCCAGTACCTGGCCACCCAGGTGCAGATCAACTACGAACTGCCGCTGGCCGAAGTGGTGCTGGATTTCTTCGACAAGCTCAAATCCGTCTCGCGCGGCTATGCATCGATGGATTACCACCTGGAGCGTTTCGATGCGGGTCCGTTCGTACGCGTCGATGTGCTGATCAACGGCGACCGCGTCGATGCGCTCAGCCTGATCGTGCATCGCAGCCATGCCGACCGCCGCGGCCGCGAGCTGGTCGAACGCATGAAGGATCTCATTCCGCGCCAGCAGTTCGACGTAGCGATCCAGGCCGCCATCGGCGCCCAGATCATCGCGCGCTCGACGGTGAAAGCGCTGCGCAAGAACGTTCTTGCCAAATGCTATGGCGGCGACGTCAGCCGCAAGAAGAAGCTTCTGGAGAAGCAAAAAGAAGGCAAGAAGCGCATGAAGCAGGTCGGCCGGGTCGAGATTCCTCAGGAAGCCTTCCTCGCCGTGCTCAAAGTGGACAAATAGCAGGCTTTGGAGTCACGCATGGATTTTGATTTTTCGGCCATATTGCTCGCCCTCACCGTCGTTTTCGGCGTGGTGTGGGGCCTAGACCGCCTGTTTTTGTACAAGCAGCGCAAGGCGCGCTATGACGCGTCAGGCGAGGAATACCGCGATCCCGTCCCGGTGGACTGGGCGCGTTCGCTGTTCCCGGTGATCTTCGTGGTGCTGCTGCTGCGTTCTTTCGTGGCCGAACCGTTCCGCATTCCCTCCGGCTCGATGATGCCGACCCTGGATGTGGGTGACTTCATCCTGGTCAACAAGTTTGCCTACGGCCTGCGCCTGCCGGCCTTCAACAACAAAGTCGTCAGCCTGGGCGAACCCAAGCGCGGCGATGTGGTGGTGTTCCGTTTTCCCGGCTACCTGTGCCAGGACGAGAACGGCAAGACCGTGCGCAGCGGCGACATGACCTGCGGCGACCCGCATGCGCCGGTGGCCAGCCAGAACTGGATCAAGCGCGTGGTCGGCCTGCCGGGCGACAGCATCGAGGTGCATGACAGCCAGATCGTCATCAACGGCAAGCCGGTGATCGACACCCAGCTCGGCCCGTTCAAGGGCAATCCCAGCCGCGCCGAAGACAACTACCTGCTCTACAACGGTGCGACCGTGTGGAGCGAGCAGCTGGGCACCGTCAATCATGTGATCGCCCGCATGACTTCGCTGCAGACGCCGCCGATTCCGAATGCGCGGGTGCCCTCGGTGGTACCGCCCAATTGCTACATCGTGATGGGCGATGACCGCGAAAACAGCGAAGACAGCCGCTGGTGGGGCTGCATGCCCGAGCAGAACCTGGTCGGCAAGGCCTTCGTGATCTGGTTCAGCTGGAAGGGCTGGAGCACCGGCGCCGTGGACTTCCACCGCATCGGTACCGTCATTCACTGACACGGCATCTTTCCGGCCTGAAGTGGAATCGTGAATAGGTCGCTGGCGGCCGGGGCGCCGACCGGGCAAAGTAGGCGCATAGGCTCGGGGAAGACGCACCCTATCGGCGTCGTAGCGAGGGGACTATGAAATCGAAGCAGGCAGGCATCACCTTAATTTCGTTTTTGCTGATTGCGATTGTGGCCGGCTTTTTTGCCTTTATGGCGATGAAGCTGGTGCCCGCATACACCGAGTTCATGGGCGTGCAGAAGGCCATGGGCGAGATGTCCAGCGAAAGCGTGGAAGGCAAGTCGCCGGAACAAATCCGCCGCGACGTGCTGAAGAAAATGTCTTACCAATATGTCGGCGACGACACCGTGCAGCCCGGTGATATCACCATCGGCAAGGGCGATCAGAGCTTGCAACTGCAGGTGGCCTACGACAAGGACATTCCGTTCATCTACAACATCGATTTCCTGATCCACTTCGAAAAGAGTGTGCCCATCCAGGGCAACATTGCATCGCCCAACTAAGAACACAGTGGAACTGGCTTATCACTTTCGCGATGCATCGCTTGCCACGCTGGCTCTGACTCACCGCAGCGCCGGCAAGCCGAATAACGAGCGCATGGAGTTTCTCGGCGACGCCCTGCTGGGAGCGATCGTGGCGGAGATGCTTTATGAAACGCATCCGAAGGCGACCGAAGGGGAGATGTCGCGCCTGCGGGCGCAGCTGGTGAACGGCCAGGCATTGGCGGTGATGGCGCGGGACCTGGAGCTTGGCGACAAGCTCAAGCTGGGCTCGGGCGAGTTGAAAAGCGGCGGCTTCCGGCGCGATTCGATCCTCGCCGACGCCTTCGAGGCCTTGCTGGCGGCGGTGTATCTCGACGGCGGCTTCGACGCCTGCCGGGATATCGTAAGGTCGCTGTTTGGCGAGCGCATTGCTGCTTTGCCGCGTTCTTCCAAGGACGCCAAGACCAAGCTGCAGGAATGGTTGCAAGCCAGCGGCTGGCCGCTGCCGCAATACGAGTTGGTGGCGACCGAAGGCGAGGATCACGCGCGCATCTTCGGCGTCAACTGCGTGGTGACCGAGCCGGCCGCCATTACCACTTCCGGTCGGGGCAGCAGCCGGCGCCTGGCTGAGCAGGATGCCGCCGAGGCCGCGCTGAACCTGCTGCGGGAGGCCCAGGAAGGGGCCTGAAAGCGTGATGGGCGGCCTGGTGCCGTCCGGTGCCCGGGACACCCCATTCCCGCCAATATGTTTTTGATCAGTGGCATTCGCGCGGGCGCGGAGCCATGCTTATAGCCGTCTTTGAAGAGTATTGCCTGTTATGAACGACGAACGCGACGACGACCTCGCCGAAAACGAACTTCCTCATCCGGATTTTCGTTGCGGCTTCGTGGCGCTGGCTGGCCGACCCAATGTCGGCAAGTCGACCCTGCTCAATGCGCTGATTGGCTTTCGCCTGTCGATTGTGAGCCCCAGGCCGCAGACGACGCGCCACCGCATTCTGGGCATCGCCACTAGCGACGAGGGGCAGATTCTCTACGTCGATACGCCAGGCCTGCACCGCGGCGCCAAGCGCGCCATGAACCGCAGCCTCAATCGTGCCGTGCGCTCGGCGATCAGCGAGGTCGAGCTGGCGGCGCAGGTGATCGAGGCCGGGCGCTGGACCGATGAGGACCAGGCGCTTTACGAGGCGCTGGCCGAGCAGCAGATTCCGCGCCTGCTGGTGCTCAACAAAGTGGATCTCAGCAAGGACAAGGCCGCGCTGCTGCCGTTCGTCGCCGACCTGTGCGAAAAGCACAGCTTCGATGCCGTGCATTACGTCAGCGCGCTCAAGCGCAAGGGCCTGGACATGCTCACGCGCGACATCCTCACGCGGCTGCCGGTGCGTGCGCCGGTATTCGGCGAGGACGAAATCACCGACCGCAGCGAACGCTTCCTGGCGGCCGAGATGGTGCGCGAGCAGCTGATGCTGCGGCTGGACCAGGAACTGCCTTACGCCACCACCGTGGAAATCGAGCAGTTCAACGATCGCCCCGATGGCGTGGCCGAAATCCATGCCGTGATCTGGGTGGAACGCGATGGGCAGAAGGCCATCGTCATCGGCCAGGGTGGGGCGCAGCTGAAGGCGATCGGCTCGGCGGCGCGCCGGCATATGGAGCGCATGTTCGACCGCAAGGTTTTCCTGCGCCTGTGGGTGAAGGTGCGCGAGGGCTGGGTGGACGATGAGTCCATGCTCAAGCAGTTCGGCTATACCGACTAGCTGTCGATGAGGCGGGAGCGCGGCGCTTGATGCTGATCGAGCAACAGCCTGCTTTCGTGCTGCACCTGCGCCCGTATCGGGAGACTTCGCTGCTGCTGGAATGCCTCACCCGCGATCATGGCCGTGTCGGCGTGGTTGCGCGCGGCGTGCGCAGCCAGCGCGGACGTTTGCAGCGTGCGCAACTGGAGCCTTTCCAGCCTGTGCTGCTGGATCTGCAAATGCGCGGCGAACTGGCGAGCTTGCGCAGCGCCGAACCCGCCGGCGCGCCGGTGCGGCTGCCGGGCGATGTCGGCCTGGCGGGGCTGTACGTCAATGAATTGGTAGTGCGCCTGACCGAGCGGCAGGATCCGCTGCCCGAGCTCTACGCGATCTACGCGCAAACCCTGTTGCGCATGGCCCAGGAACCACCGCTGGCTTGGCAGCTCAGGCGCTTCGAGCGCGATCTGCTCGCCGCGCTCGGCTACGCCCTGCAACTCGATGAAGAGGCCGACAGCGGCGAAGCGCTGCATGCCGAGGCGCTGTATGTGTATCGCGCCGAGCATGGTCCGGTGCGCTGCCGCGCTTCAGAGCCCCATGCGGTGCGCGGTAGCGATCTGCAGTTGCTGCAGCAGGATCGTGCCCCCGATGCCCAGGGCCTGCATGCCTTGCGCGGCATGATGCGCGAGCTGATCCGCTTCCATCTGGGGGGCGTGGAACTGCGTGCCTGGCGCGTATTGCGCGGCGCGATAACGCGTCGCTGAGGCTCAGGCCACCTGCAGCGCCGCCATGGTCTGGCGCAGCGATTCGCGAAACGCGCCCAGCGGCAACATCGCACCCTGGTGCGACAGCTTCAGCTGGGTTTGCAATGAAGCGATGTGTTCGCTCAGCGCCGCCGCGCCGCAAAAACCGCACGACGAGCGCAGCTTATGCAGCCGCGCCTCCAGCGCCCCGGCATCCTGGCTCAGGTCGTCCAGTTCCCGCTCGACCGCTACCAGTTCCTGATAGAACAGCCCGCGCAGGGCCTGCACCACCGCGGGGGTACCGCTGGCGCTCAAGGCCTGCCGGTCATCCAGCCATGGCATCTGCTCGCGATGGGCGGCCGACAAACTCAGCAGGGCGTGCAGATCTTTCAGCGTGCAGGGCTTGAGCAGCACGGCATGGAACCCCGCGGCCAGCAGGGCGCGCCGTTGCTCGCCGTCCAGCTCGGCGCTGCTGGCCACCGCCGGGCTGGCGGCGGAGCGTGCAGGCAAATCATGGCGCAGCTGGGCCAGCACGCTCGCACCATCCAGGTCGGGCATGCGGCAATCGAGGATCAGCAGATCGAACGCCTCGCGGCGTGCCAGCGCCAGTGCGGTGCGGCCATCCGGGCTAAGTGCCGTGCGTGCGCCGAGCTGATGCAGCGCGTCGCCCAGAAAGCTCAGGCTGGTGGCGTCGTCGTCGGCGACCAGCACATAGGGGCCGGCATGGTTGGAGGCTTTGCTGGAGGATCCCTGCATGGGGTGGCTTTCCTTAGGTGATCGAATCATCCGTGCTGGAGCGGTGCGCGCTGGGCGAAACGGCGGGGCCAAGCTCGGCCATACGTTCAAACCCGTCGTGCAAGGTACCGGATCGGCTGGCCGAATTTGCCTACCTGTGTCCGAACTGTTCAGCTTAATTTGGCAAAATGCGCGTACATGATTTGTCTACCTTACCGCCTCCCCCGGCAGCTTTTGCTGTGCCTGTGCGCGCTTTCCGGCCTGCTGCTGGCGACGTCCGCATGGGCGGATACGGTGGTGGCGGCCAAGCGGATCGTTTTGTCCGGCGTCACCCTGCAGGATGTGCAGGCGCAGCTCGCGCCGGGGACGGATCCGGATACCGTGCAGATCAATCTGCACGCCGGCAAGGCGGATATTCCTGCGTTCGGGCTGCATCACGTTGCGCTGACGCTGAGTGGGCATCTGCTGCGCGACCGGCAGATGCGCTGGATGTTCGACGGTGCGCTGCAGCTGGCCGGCGCGCCGGGCGGGGCCTTGAGCAATGCCACCATCAACATGCTGGTGGACAGTTCGGCCAATACGCTGGAGATCAATGCCGACCAGGGCGTCACCCATATCGGCACGGCCTTTCCGCTGGACCAGACCAGCCATGTGCAGATCAACCTGCGCAACCTGCCGGCCGGCTGGCTGCAGGGGCTGCTGGCGACGGTATGGCCCGGACATATCAACGGCGGCAAGCTCGATGCCGACCTCGCCCTGGATGTCCGTGACCAGGGGTACCAGTCCTCAGGCGATTTCAACGTGGCCGACCTGGCCTACAGCACGCCGGCCGGCAATCCCGGTGGCGATGCGCTGGCGGGGCATATGCGTTTTGCGGTCGACGCCAACGGCCATCCGGCCCAGCTGACGCTCAATGGCGGTCTGCACGGCGGCATGCTGCAACTCGGGCCGGTGTCTGCGCGGCTGCCCACGCACGACGTGGTGTTCGATCTCACCGCCGGCATGGACAAGGGCGGTCTGGTCATCAACCAATTGCACCTGGACGATGCCGATTCCCTGCAACTTAGCGGCGCGCTCGCCATCGATGCAAAAGGCAATCTGCAGAAGCTCAGGCTGGATCATTTCCAGGCGCGTTTTCCCGTCGCCTACGATCGTTATGGCCAGTCCTGGCTGAGTGGCGCGGGCCACAGTCTGGATCTTGCCGGCCAGCTCGAAGGCCATGTCGATTACGAGGGCGACAGCTGGCGCAGCTTCGCCTTCCATACCGACTGGCTTGATGCTGCCGATGGCACGGGGCTGGTGCAGGCGCATGGTTTGCGCGGCGATGTGGACTGGGCCGCGCAGGGCGATCGCGCCGTTACCAATGTGGCATGGAATCAATTGGCGCTACGCCAGTTCACCCTGGGCGCCACGCAATCGCACTGGCGCAGCCGCAGCGGCACGCTGAGCCTGCAGTCGCCGCTGGAGCTGCCGTTGTGGAAAGGGCAGGTGCATGTCACCGGGCTGGAGTGGCGGCCTGCTGCGGCCAAAGCCGAACGCGTGAACCTGGTGGCGAATGTTTCCAACGTCGACATGGCCACGCTCAACCAGAGCCAGGGCTGGTTGCCGTTTGCCGGCACCCTGGGCGGCAGCATTTCCGCGCTGACCTGGGAAGACGGCCGCTATGCGATGCGTGGCGAGCTGACCGTCAAGGCCTTCGGTGGCAGCGCGGTGATCAACCATCTTTCCGTGCAGCAGCCGTTCGGCGCCAGTCCGGTGCTCGAGGGCGATATTGCCCTGCACCAGCTGGATCTGGCGCCGCTGGCCGACACCTTCAATTTCGGCAGCATGAGCGGGCGGCTGGACGGCTCGATCGACGGCCTGCAACTGGTCAACAGCACCCCCGTTGCCTTCAAGGCCTCGCTGCAGGCGGAAAACGGCGGGCGCATCAGCCTGCATGCGGCCAACAACCTGTCGGTGTTGACCGGCGGCGCGCCCGCCAGCGGCCTGCAGGGCGCGGTGATGAAGCTATTCAAGACCCTCGGCTACAAGCGCATGGGCATCGATGCCAGCCTGCAGGACGGTATCTGCACGCTGAGTGGGCTCGGCAGCAACGCCAACCAGAGCGAGTACACCATCGTCGAGGGCAGCGGCTTGCCTTACCTGCACGTGGTGGGCGAGCAGAGCCGGGTCGAATGGCCGGTGCTGATGCATCGCCTGAAAACCGCCACGCAGGGCACGGTTGCCGACCGCTGAGCTGGCCCGTAAGGGGGCGCCGCCCCGGCTGGTATCATGTGCGGCTGGCGAGGCCGCGAGTGCCTCCATCCAACCTCTCCGGCCAGGGCCCTGCGGCCCTGGCGCCATCTTTTTGCCAAGAGTGCCGATGAACGAGTTCGAAGCCCCCATCACCGATTTGAGTCACGACGGCCGGGGTGTGGCCCGTATCGACGGCAAGACCGTATTCGTCAGCGGCGCCCTGCTGGGCGAACAGGTGCGCTTCAAGATTCGTAAGCGGCATCGCCATTTCGACGAAGCCGAAACACTGGCCATCCTCACGCCATCGCCGCACCGGGTCGAGCCGCGCTGCCGCCACTTCGGCCAGTGCGGCGGTTGCTCGCTGCAGCATCTGGATGCGGTCTCGCAGATCGCGGCCAAGCAGCGCGTGCTGGTGGACAACTTCGCGCGCATCGGCAAGGTGGAACCGGAAAGCTGGCTGCCGCCGCTTACCGACGAAGCCTGGGGCTATCGCCGCAAAGGACGCCTGTCGGTGCGCGCGGTGGCGAAGAAGGGCCGCGTGCTGGTGGGCTTCCGCGAGGAAAGCAATCCGCGTTTCGTCGCCGACATCACTCACTGCGAGGTGGTGCATCCGGCCATCGGCCCGAAGATCGGCCTGCTCGGCGAACTGGTCGGCAGCATGGATGCCGCGGCCGAGATCGCGCAGATCGAATTCGCCGCCGGCGACGATACCGTGGCCTTGGTGTTCCGCCACCTCAAGCCGCTGAGCGAAGGCGATCGCGCCAAGCTGATTGCGTTCGCGCAGGAGCATGCTTTTGCGATCTACCTGCAGCCAGGCGGCATCAGCAGCGTGCATCCGCTGTGGCCCGAACAGCCGCGGCTTGCTTTCCGCATTCCGGCGGGCGAGGGCGTGGAAGATGTCGAGCTGGAATTCCAGCCGCTGGATTTCGTGCAGGTCAATGCCGGCATGAACCGGCGCATGCTGGCGCATGCGCTGCAACTGCTCGATGCGCAGCCTGCCGATCGCGTGCTCGATCTGTTCTGCGGTCTGGGCAATTTCACGTTGCCGCTGGCGCGCCGCGTCGCCGAAGTGACCGGCGTGGAAGGCGAACACGGCCTGGTTGCACGCGCCGCCGAAAACGCCAAACAAAACGGCATTACCAATGCCAGCTTCGCGGTGGCCAATCTGTTCGAAGACCAGCGCGGCACCGACTGGGCGCGCAAGCCCTGGGACAAACTGCTGCTCGATCCGCCGCGTGCCGGCGCCGATAAGGTGCTGGAATACCTGCCGCACAAGCACACCGGTCGCATCGTGTATGTGTCCTGCCATCCGGCCTCGCTGGCGCGCGACGCCGGCATTCTGGTCAACCAGCATGGCTTCCGGCTGGTGTCGGCGGGCGTGATGGACATGTTTCCGCATACCGCGCACGTCGAATCGATTGCGCTGTTCGAACGCAGGTAAGCTCACACGATGGGTATCGAGATCGAACGCAAATTCCTGCTCGCCAATGACACCTGGCGTGCGGCTGTCAGCAGCAGCAAGCAGATCGCACAGGGCTATCTGGTGAATGTGCGTGCGTTGCGCGATGGCACTGCGCGTGCCTCGGTGCGCGTGCGCATCAGCGGCGAGCAGGCATGGCTGAATATCAAATCGGTGGAGCTGGGCATTGCCCGCGCCGAGTACGAACTGCCGTTGCCGTTGGCCGATGCGCAAACCATGCTTGCCAGCCTGTGCGATGGGGTGCTGGAAAAAACGCGCCATCACGTCGAAGTCGATGGCTGGCTGTTCGAGGTCGATGAGTTCCTCGGCGACAACCAGGGCCTGCTGGTGGCGGAGATCGAGCTGCCGGCGACCGATGCGGAGTTTCCGCGTCCCGTGTGGCTGGGCCGCGAAGTCAGCAGCCTGGCGCGCTACTACAACGTCAATCTGCTCGAGTACCCGTTTTCGCACTGGAGTGACGACGAGCGCGCAGCCATCGATGCATCCAGCGGAGGGCACGCCTGATGTTGCTGATCGGTATCGCCGGCACCGAGCTGCTGCCCGCCGAACAGGCGTGGCTGACGGCACCGGGTGTGGCGGGAGTAATCCTGTTTGCGCGCAACTACACCGGCCGTGAGCAATTGCTGGCGCTGGTGGAATCGATCCGCGCCGTGGCCGGCGAAGAATTCCTGCTCGCCGTCGACCAGGAAGGCGGTCCCGTACAGCGCTTCCGCGAGGGCTTCACCCGCTTGCCCGCGCTGGCCAAGATCGGTGCGGTATATGACCGCGATCCCACCGAAGCGGTGCGCCTGGCAGAAGAACATGCCTGGGTGATGGCCAGCGAGCTGCGCGCCAGTGGTATCGATTTCAGTTTCGCGCCGGTCGCCGACCTGGCACGCGGCAACGCCGCCATCGGCACGCGTGCCTTCCACGCCGATCCGGCCGTAACCGCCGAGCTGGTCCACGCCTATGTGCGCGGCATGCATCTGGGCGGCATGGCTGCGGTGCTCAAGCATTTCCCGGGACATGGTTCGGTAGCGGTGGATACGCACAAGGCGCAGGCGATCGATCCGCGTTCGCTGGACGAGATCCGCCGCGACGACCTGCGCCCGTTTGCCGAAGCGTTCTCGGCGCACGCCGAAGCGGTGATGATGGCCCACGTGGTCTATCCCGCGGTCGACGAGCAGCCGGCCGGGTTTTCCTCGCGCTGGATCGAGCAGATCTTGCGTGGCGAGCTGGGTTTCCAGGGCGCCGTGATCAGCGACGACATCAGCATGGCCGCTGCCGGCGTAGCCGGTGGCGTGGCGCAGCGGGTGCATGCGCACCTGGGCGCCGGCTGCGACCTGGTGCTGGCCTGCTTCCCCGAGGTGGTGGAAGCGGCGATTGCCGCCATGCCGACACCTTCGGCCGCTAGCATGCAGCGCGTCGCCAGCCTGCGCGGCGCCATCGGCGCGACCTGGGCCGGCCTGCTCGACAATCCGCAGCGCGATCGTTTCGTCGCGCGCATTACTGCCCTGGATCGCTAAGGAACCGCCATGAGTCCATCACCTGCCCACCAGGCGCCGCCCACGCTGGCCGATGCCTTGCTCCGTTCCGACGTGCTGTTCGAGCGCGCCGAGCTGGACACCGTGATCGCCGACCTGGGGCGTGCCATCGACACGGCGCTCGATGGCGAACGCGCGGTCTTCCTCACCGTCATGAATGGCGCGCTGATGTTCGGCGGCCAGCTGGCGCTGGCGATCCGCACCGATCTCGAATTCGATTACGTGCATGCCACCCGCTACCGGGGCGCTACCTCGGGCAGCGATCTGCACTGGCTGCGCGAGCCGGCGGTATCGCTGCAGGGGCGCACGGTGCTGCTGGTCGACGACATCCTCGACGAAGGCCACACCCTCAAGGCCGTGCGTGACGACTGCCTGCGCCGCGGCGCTACGCGCGTGCTGGTGGCCACGCTGTGCTGCAAGGATCACGGCCGTTGCGTCGATGGTATCCAGAGCGACTTCAACGGCGTGGTGCTGCCCGATCGCTATGTCTTCGGCTATGGCATGGACTACTACGAACAAGGCCGCAACCTGCCGGCGATCTACGCGCTGAAAGAGTAGGGCGCTGCCAGCGCACTCGTTCCGCATCACCTTTGGCTAAGCAGACCTACAGCTAATGACTTCATCGATCGATCTCGCCGTTATCGGCGGCAGCGGCCTCTACCAGTTCCCCGGCCTGGAACGCAGCACGCGGCAAAGCGTCGACACGCCGTATGGCCCCGCCTCGGGCGACGTGGTCGTCGGTGATTTCGCCGGCCGCCGCATTGCCTTCCTGGCGCGCCATGGCGAAAGCCACACGCTGCCGCCGCATCGCGTCAATTACCGCGCCAACCTGTGGGCGCTGCACCACCTGGGCGCGCGCAAGATCATCGGCGTAAATGCGGTGGGCGGTATCCGCGACGACATGGGGCCGCGCGTCATCGTGGTGCCCGACCAGGTGATCGACTACACCCATGGGCGCTATACAAGTTTTTGCGATGTGGAAGGCGCCGAGGTCAAGCACATCGATTTCAGCGAGCCCTATACCGCCAGCCTCCGCACGGCCTTGCTGGCTGCGGCAAAGCGGGCGGGCATCCCCGCCATCGATGGCGGCTGCTATGGCGCCACCCAGGGGCCGCGCCTGGAAACCCGGGCCGAAATCGCCCGTATGAAGCGTGACGGCTGCGACCTGGTAGGCATGACAGGTATGCCGGAAGCTGCCTTGGCACGTGAGCTTGAACTCGACTACGCTTGCCTGGCGCTGGTCGCCAACTTTGCCGCGGGGTGCGGCGACGAGGCCGAAATCAGCATCGAGGAGATCTTCGCCCACCTGGCGGCTGCGACCGCCTCGGTACCGCCCATCCTTGCCGAATTGCTCAAAAGCTAAGCAGCCAGCGCGGCCTGGGTCATGCCCGGGCCACTTCGGACGCGGGCGCATATTGCGCTTTTCCCGAAAACATGCAGATACTTTCTCTGTGCCAGGGGCGGCGGACCTAGGGGTAGAGGTGGTTCTCGCAGAGACTTGGTACATCCAGTCCTTAGATTCAGAGGTTCACGCAATGCGTTTCGGTACGGTCAAGTGGTTCAACGACGCCAAGGGTTTCGGCTTCATCGCGCCCGAGGACGGTGGGGAGGACGTGTTTGTCCACTTCTCGGCGATCAACGCCAAGGGCTTCCGTAGTCTGCAAGAAGGTCAGCGAGTGAAATTCGAAGTGACCCAGGGCCCGAAGGGTGCCCAGGCCTCCGGTGTCGAGCTCGCACAGTAATTCCAAGCCGTTGCATGCAGTTCTGAAAAAGCCCCGCCTGTCGGGGCTTTTTCTTGTTCAACGATGCGCCTTTTGCGTTTGCCTCCGCTCCCCTCCGGGGAGAGGATTGAGGTGAGGGGCCATCAGGCGACGAACTGCAGCCGCGCCAGCTCCGCATACAAACCATCTTCCGCCAGCAGGCTTTCGTGCGTGCCCTGCGCCACGATGCGGCCGCCGTCCATCACCACGATCCGGTCCGCGCGCTGCACGGTCGCCAGGCGATGCGCGATCACCAGAGTGGTGCGGCCTTTTTCCAGGCGTTCCAATGCCTGCTGGATCGCAGCTTCCGATTGCGCATCCAGTGACGAAGTCGCCTCGTCCAGCAACAGCAGCGGTGCATCGCGCAGGATCGCGCGGGCAATCGCAATGCGCTGGCGCTGTCCGCCAGACAGGCGCACGCCGCGTTCGCCAAGTTCCGCCGCATAGCCGTTCTGCAGCAGCTGGATAAAGTCATGCGCTTCGGCGGCGCGCGCTGCGGCGTGCACATCCTCGTCGCTGGCATCCTGGCGACCGAAGCGGATGTTGTCGGCCGCGCTGCCGCCGAAGATCACCGTTTCCTGTGGCACCAGGGCGATCGAGCCACGCAGTTCCGGCAAGGTCATCGCGCGCAGGTCGACGCCGTCGAAACTGATGCGCCCGTGCTGCGGATCGTAGAAGCGCAGCAGTAGCGCAAACACCGTGCTCTTGCCGGCGCCCGAAGGGCCGACCAGCGCCACCGTTTCGCCGGGCCGGATATCCAGATTGAAATCGTGCAGCGCGGGCGCTTCCGGACGCGAGGGATAGCGGAATTCCACATGGTCGAAACGCAGCGCGCCGCGCACCGGCTGCGGCAAGGCCAGCGGATGCGCCGGATCGGCAATGGTGGCCTGCTCGTTGAACAACTCGCCCAGCCGTTCCATCGCGCCGGCTGCACGCAACACGTCGCCCCACACTTCGGACAGGCCCATGATCGAACCGCCCGACAGCATCGCGTAGACCACGAACTGCGCCAGCACGCCGGCATCCAGGCTGCCGGCCAGTACATCGCGTGCACCGACCCACAGCACCAGGGTGATCGCGCCGAAGAACAGCACGATCACCGCGGCGGTAAGGAAGGTGCGCATGCCGATGCGCTGGCGCGCGGTGGCCAGCGCGCGCAGCACGGCATTGCCGTAGCGATCGCTTTCGATGCCCTCGCGGGCATACGCCTTGACTGCCGGCGCGGCATTGAGTGTTTCGTTGGCGATGGCGGCGGCATCGGCCAGGCGGTCCTGGCTGGCGCGGGAAAGCTTCTGCACACGGCGGCCGAAAATCAGGATCGGCAATACCACCGCCGGAATCACCAGCGCGGTCAGGCCGGCCAGGCGCGGGCTGGTCCAGATCATGGCCGCGGTGGCGCCAACCAGCATCACTGCACTGCGCAGCGCCACGGAGATGCCCGAGCCGACCAGCGCCTGTACCACTTCGGTATCCGTGCCCAGGCGCGAGATCAGTTCGCCGACGCGATTGCGCTCGAAGAAGTTCACGTCCAGCCGGATCACGTGCGCATACAGCTTGGCGCGCAGGGCGGCCAGCGTGCGTTCGCCCAGCAGGGAGATGCAGTAGAAGCGCGCCGCGGTGGCGAAGGCCATCACCAGCGCCACTACGAACAAGCCGAGGAAGCTGCTGTTGATCGCGGTCGCACTGGAATTGCGGAAGCCGTGGTCGATCATGTGCCGCACTGCGGTCGGCAGCACCAGGGTGGCGCCCGAAGCGATGCCCAGAAACACCAGCCAGCCCAGTGCCAGCCGCCAATGTGGCCGGATAAAGGGCCACAACATGGTCAGCGAGCCGATGCGGCGGCGCGGCTTGGGATCGTTTGCGGGTTGTTCGCTCATGGGGCCTCGCCGCTGACAGGACCGGATTCAGATGGGGCTGGCGCGAGTCGATTCAATCGACAACAAGCAACCCAGCTTACCCGGCGGATGCGTCCGCCGGCGTGACGGCGGCCGGCGCGGCTGCGGCACGGCGGTCCCGCAGGCGCAGGAAGGGCCATTCCACGCCGTAATGGAGCAGGGCGCCAAGGGCAAGGATGGCCAGCGCATACAGCGCAAATGCCGCCGGGCCATGCACCGCCGGATGCGCGGCCAGCCATAACCACACCGCATGCATGGCCAGCTTGTGGCTCAGGTACAGGCTGTAGGACAAGGCGGCCAGCCAGCCGGCGCCGGGCACGCGCCAGCGTCCATAGCTGCCGCTGCCTGCGCCTGCGGCCACCAGCAAGGCCAGGCCCAGCGACAGCAATGGAAATCCGTACACGCTGGGAAGCAGGGCGAGGCGGTCGCGGAACAGCCAGATTGCGGCAGCACAGATGACCAATCCGATCGCCGTTACCTGCCGGGCATGCGCCTGCAGCCAGCGCCATGCTTGCGGGCGATACGCCTGGATGGCGGCAAGCGCCACGCCCGCCAGCAGGCCGTCGAGCCGGGAATAGGTGGGGTAGTAGATGGTTTGCAGATAATCCAGGCCGTGGCGTGCCGCATAGTCGCGAATCAGCATGCCGCCGACCACCACCGCGGCGCTTACGCCTACGGTCAGCGGTAGCGACGGCCGCCGCGTCAACAGCCACGCCAGCAGTGGAAAGGCCAGGTAGAACTGTTCCTCCACGCATAGCGACCAGGCATGCGAGAAGGCAGCGTTGTGCTGATAGTCGATCAGCAAGTTCAGCGTGAAGGTCAGGAATTGCCACGCCGGCTGCAGCCCCGGTGCTTCGCGCCAGGCCGGAAACCACACATAGACCGCCAGCACCAGCAGATACGCCGGCAGGATGCGGTAAGCACGGCGCCGGTAGAACGTGCGCCAGTGAAGCGGCATGCCCTGGCTCAACGGCCGCAGCAACTGATAGCCGATCAGATAACCGCTGAGCACGAAAAACAGATCCACGCCCATCCAGCCGTACGTCGCCACGGGCTGCAGCGCGCCGAGGTTGCCGTCGACGATCCAGGAGTGAAACAGCATCACCCACACGATCGCGATGGCGCGCAACAGGTCCAGGCCGGGCAGGCGTTGCATGGCATCCATCCCCTTCGCGCGGGCAGGCCCCCGCCTGCATCCGTTGCGTATCGAAGCGGGCAGTGTGGATCGGGCGGATGCAGCGCGAAAGGCCGAAAAAAGGCGTTTCGATGGCGCGCCGAATCAATCGACCAGATAGCCTTCGCTGCGCCCGCGGCTGATGTCGACGATGCGCAGCTTCGCTTCTTCCAACTGCTGCTCGGGCAAACGCCATTGCAGTCTTGCACCATCGGCCTCGAACTGTTCCTGCTCGAGCTCGGCGCCCAATTCCTTCAAGCGTGCCTTGATCCGCGCGAGCTCGGCAAAATCGCAACACAAGCCCAGCTGCACCATCGCCACGATCGGCGTGCGCGCCGCCAGCCGCAGGCATTCGGCGGCGGTGCCGCCATAGGCCCGGGCCAGGCCGCCGGCGCCCAGCTTGATGCCGCCGTACCAGCGCGTCACCACCACCGCCACGCGATCGATGCCTTGCCCTTCGATCGCCTGCAGAATCGGCCGCCCCGCGGTGCCGCCCGGCTCGCCATCGTCGTTGAAACGGTATTCCTGGCCGATGCGGTAGGCCCAACAGTTATGCGTGGCGCCGGCGTCGCTGACGGCCTGCACGAAAGCCAGCGCCTGCTGCGGCGTTTCCACCGGCGCGGCCTGGGCAAGGAAGCGGCTTTTGCGGATGTCCTCGCTGTGGCGGGCAGGGGCGACAAGGGTATGTAACATCGGCTCGGCAAAGTGCGGGGTGGTCGCAGCCTGGCTCGGTTGCGCACGGGCTGCGTTACGCTGCGCATTCTTTCATGGGAACGAACCGGCATGTTGATCCTGTTGCTGCTGCTGTCTTTGCTTGGTACCGCCTTCGGCATGCTGCGCTGGCGCCGATGCCAGTGGACGTTCTACGGTGCGACCCTGGTGCTGTTCGTGGCCGCGGGCTGCGGGCCGTTGCCGGCGCTATTGCTGAAGCGGCTGCAGGCACCGTATGTCACGCCGCCCACGGTGACCTGGGCGCAACGCAACGCCATCGTCCTGCTCGGCGCCGGCACCGTGCGCGTCAGCGGCACTTCGCAAGTGAGGCCGACCCTGTTCGCCCATGGCCGCATCATCCAGGCCTATACCCTCTATCGCGCCTGCAAGCAGGGCGGCAACGATTGCAAGATCGTGATCAGCGGCGGCGATCCGTTCCGCAACGGCATGACGGAAGCGGCGTCTTATGCCGACGTGCTGGCGGCGATGGGCGTCAGCCGCGATGACCTGTTGCAGGAATCGCGCAGCATGAACACCTGGCAGAACGCGCAGTTCGTGCGGCCGATCCTGCAGGACTACCGACCCGAGCAGGAACTGCTGGTCACCTCTGCCGCGCATATGGACCGCGCCTTGCTGTACTTCACCCACTTCGGCATGAACGTCACACCGATACGCGGCGACTACGTCGACGTGCGTTTCAGTTACTGGCCGAACGCCACCAATGTCTCGCTGACCGACCTGGCCATGCATGAATACATTGGCCGCCTGACGTATCACCTGTACAACCTGATGGGCTGGAACGCGCCGCCCAGCCGCAATGGCGCCGCGTAGCGCGCAATCCTTATGCGGACCTGCTTGCGCGCATGGCGTGCAAGCAGGTCATGCGCAGGGCATTCATTCACAAGCAGCTGCCAGCCGCGTTCAAGTGAGGGCGACACCGCCTCCTTCACTCCTGCCGAACGCGAGGACAGCCCATGCCCTGGATGACCCAGCTTTTCAACACCACCGATCCAGCTAGAGGCCCATTCCAGCTACGCCCCCTCAATCGCATCACCCTGCCGGGGACGCATGATTCGGGCTGCTATGTCGACCAGACCTGGTCGAACTTTCTTTCCAAGACGCAGATGCAGGATATCGGCACGCAGCTGCAGGGCGGTATCCGCTACTTCGATATCCGGCCGAAATTCCTCGGCAACGGCCAGTTCGTGACCTATCACGGCGGCCTGTACGAAGGCGGCATGCTGACCGGGGCAGGCGGGATCCTGCAGCAAATCCAGGCCTATTTCGCCGGCTTGCAGGCGAACGATCGCGAACTGGCGATCCTGAATATCTCGCACTTCTCCAATTTCAGTCCGGCGGCGCACAACGCGCTGATCACCGCGATCACCGCCACGCTCGGCAACATTCTGGTACAGCATCGGCAAGGTGCCATCAATCTGTTCGATGCGCCGTACCACAGCCTGCTTCGCGATGCGAATGCAACCATGCGCTCGCGCGTGGTGGTGCTGTACGACGGCGCACTGGATACGCCCATCGACCCCTTCGTGACGCAGGCTGCGCAGAACGGGACGCTACCGCCGGGCTTTTTCACGGTCGCGCCCAAATACATCAGCCCCGCCAACAATATTTTCCTGTTCGACCAGTATTCGAACCGAGCCAATCTCGACAACAACTTCTTCTACACCGGCATGAAGCCGGATCAGTTCGACAAGCTGATCCAGCGCGATCATTACGACTACGCACCGAACGCCAACTGGGTGGTGCCACACCCGTTTGCGCCGAACTGGACCAACAACGCCCCATTGGGCGTCGCCAGCACCATGCACTTGTTGTCCTGGACGCTGACGCCGCAGTTCCGCGGCGGCGAACCTATCTGGTACGCCGACCATCGCGCCAATCCGTTCCTGGCCGATTTCTTCTCCGATCCGGCGCGCTGGGCCAACGGCACCAGTTACGACGCCACCAAGGATCCGCAGGTCAACATCATCTATGTGGACCACTACGAATCGCTGCAACACAACAACCCACTCTCCATTTGGAACGGTCTGGCGATGCCGGTGGCGATCGCGGCCCGCATGAACGTGGGCGCCGTGGGCAATCCCAACACCTGGTAACGCAGCCGACGTGGCGTGCAACGGCGCGCCGCGTCCCGATCAATACGCTATCGCTCACTCAATCATGCCGAACGGGAGGCCGCTATGCCCTGGATGACGCAGCTATTCAACAACAAACAAGTCAATGCTGACGAAGTCAGAGGCCCGTTTCCGGAGCGGCCCCTGCGTCGCATTGCCTTGCCCGGTACGCACGATTCGGGCTGCTATGTGGAAAAGGCGGTGACCAATGCGCTGTCCAAGACGCAGCGGCAAGACGTCAATTCGCAATTGAAAGGCGGCATCCGCTATTTCGATCTGCGGCCGAAATACCTGGGCGACCAGCAGTTCACCACCTATCACGGTGCGCTGTACTACGGCGGCATGCTTACCGGCGAGCAGGGCATCCTGCGCCAGATTCGCGACTTCTTTACGGAGCTCGATGAAACGGATCGCGAACTGGTGATCCTCAACATCTCCCACTTCGCCGACTTCAGCGACCAGGCGCACCAGCAGCTGATCAACAAGATCGCCGAGGAGTTCAAGGGCTTGCTGGTGCCGTATACACAGGGCGAGATCAATTTGTTCGATGCGCCTTACCAGAAGCTGTTGACCGACGGCAGCGGCAACGCTTTTTCGCGCGTGGCGGTGCTCTACGACGGTGCGCTGGATACGGCGCAGGAAAGCTATGTCACCAAGCGATTGCTGAGCAAGGATGCGTTTCCGGCGGGCTTCTTTGTGCTCGCGCCCAAGTACATTGCCCCGGCCAACAATATTTACCTGTTCGACCAGTACGCCAATAAAATCTATGTCGAAGACTGGGGCATTTTCAAAGGCATGCTGCCCAATCAATACGACAAGCTGGTCCATCGCAGCAGCTACAACTACGCGCCCAATTCCAACTGGATCGTGCCCAGCGGCTATGCCCCGCAGTGGACCGATGACGCGCCGCTGGGCGTGGACAGCACGCTGCACTTGCTGTCGTGGACGCTCACGCCGCAGTCGATCGGCGGCGATCCCATCGACTACGCGGACAAATACGCCAATCCCGCGCTGGCCAGCTTTTTCTCCAACGAAACCCGTTGGGCCGATCAGCAGAGCTACAACTCGGCCAAGGATCCGCAGATCAATATCGTCTACGTGGACGACTACCGCTCCGAGCTGCACCAGAACGTGGACTCGCCGTCGTACGACCTGGCCATGCCGGTGGCGATCGCGATCCAGCTCAACGTCGGCACGGTCGGCGATCCGAGTACCTGGTAATGCAACGGCCCGGTTAGCGCGCTAGCCGGGCCGTTGCGGGCAGGCGCGTCGCTCAGGCCGCCTTGGCCAGCGAGGCCACATCGATCACGAAGCGATAGCGCACGTCGCTCTTCAGCATGCGTGCGTAGGCCTCGTTGATGTCCTGGATGTTGATCATTTCCACGTCGGCGTTGATCTGGTGCTCGGCGCAGAAGTCCAGCATCTCCTGGGTTTCCGGAATGCCGCCGATCAGCGAACCGGCGATGGAGCGGCGGCCGAAGATCAGGTTGCCGGCATGCGTGGGCGGATCGATCGGTTCCACCAGGCCGACCAGCACGTGCACGCCGTCCAGCTTCAGCGTGGCCAGGTACGGATTGAGGTCGTGCTGATGCGGCACGGTATCGAGGATGAAGTCGAAGTTGCCGGCCACCGCGGCCATCTGCTGCGGATCGGTGGACAGCACCACATGATCGGCACCGAGCCGGCGCGCTTCCTGTTCCTTGCCCGGCGAGCGGGTGAACAAGGTGACATCCGCGCCCATCGCCTTGGCGAACTTCAGGCCCATATGACCCAGGCCGCCCAGCCCGACCACGGCCACTTTCTGACCCTTGCCGACCTTCCAGTGACGCAGCGGCGACCAGGTGGTGATGCCGGCGCACAGCAGCGGTGCCGCGGCTTTGGGATCGACGCCGTCGGGAATGCGCAGCACGAACTTCTGCGACACCACAATGCGCTCGGAATAGCCGCCGTAGGTGCGCATGCCGTCATGGCGATCGGTGCTGTTGTAGGTGAAGGTCGGGCCTTCTTTGCAGTACTGCTCCAGGCCCTGCGCGCAGGCATCGCAGTGCTGGCAGGAATCGACCAGGCAGCCTACGCCGACCAGGTCGCCCGGCTTGAAGCCGCTGACCTGGGCGCCGACCGCGGTGACCCTGCCTACGATCTCGTGTCCCGGCACCACCGGGAACACGCTGTTGCCCCATTCGTTGCGGGCCTGGTGGATGTCGGAGTGGCACACGCCGCAGTAGAGGATGTCGATCGCCACATCGTCTGCGCGCGGCTCGCGGCGCTCGAAGCTGTGCGGCGCCAGCGGGGTGCTGGCGGATTGCGCGGCATAACCACGGATGCTCACTGTCATGGGTGTCTCCGGAGGGGTAGAGGGTGGGGCAGGCCGAAAGTATGCGAACCGGCCTGCGCATCCGTGTAGCCGGATCCTGCGAGATGCTTGCCCGATCCTGCAAACCCGAGCACCGCGCACTCGCCAAGATTTGCAGGAACAGGCAATCTGCGATTTCCCGCAGAGCCCCCTTGCATCCCCATGAATAGCCAGCTCAAGCCAGAAATGGCGTCTTCGCGCCTGGAACAGGATCGCGAGGAATTGACAGCCCTCGTTGAACGATACGCCCAGGCCGACGGGGTCTGGCCCACCGCCTGGCCGGCCTTGTCGTTCTTCCGCGCCGACAGCCCCGGCGACCGTACCTGCGCCATGTACGAGCCCTGCCTGGGCCTGCTGTTGCAGGGGAACAAGCACATCCTTCTGGGCGAGGAGCGCTTCGAGCAGGAAAACGGGCATTACCTGATCAGTTCCATCGACGTGCCGGTATCGGCCCAGGTGATCCGCGCCAGCCGCCAGCAGCCGTGTCTGTGCCTCACGCTGCGGCTGGATCCGGTGCGCATCGGCGAATGGCTGTCCGAGCTGAAGCCGGCCAGGCCGGCCACGGCGCGCGGCCTGGCGCTGAGCCCGGTCAACGGCGAGATCCTCGACCCGCTGTTGCGCCTGGTGCGCCTGCTGGACACACCCGAGGACCTGCCCTTGCTGGCGCCGCTGATCGAGCGCGAACTGATCTATCGCCTGCTGACCGGCGAGCAGGGCGCGCGGCTGGCGCAGATTGCGCTCAACGGCGGCCAGGGACAGCAGATCGCGCGCGCCATCCAGTGGCTGAAGTTGCACTACAACAAGCCGCTGCGCATCAGCGACCTGGCCAATCTGGTGAATATGAGCGCCTCCTCGCTGCACCATCATTTCCGCGAAATCACCGCGATGAGTCCGCTGCAATACCAGAAGGTGCTGCGTCTGCACGAGGCACGCCGGCTGCTGCTGACCGAAGGCTGCGATGTCGCCACCGCGGCGCACCGGGTGGGATATGAAAGCCCGTCGCAATTCAGCCGCGAATACAGCCGCCAGCATGGCGCACCGCCGTTGCGCGATGTGAACCGGCTGCGGGCAGTGGGAGCCTCGGTGATGGCGCTGGAAAGCTGACCGTCACCGCTTCCGTAGGTTGGGTTGTAACCCAACGAAACGTGCGGGAATGTTGGGTTACAACCCAACCTACGAAAGCGAGGGAATGCGCATTACGACTCGCGCATCACCATCAGGCGAATCTCGGCTATATCCTCGATCGCATAGCGCACGCCTTCGCGTCATGTGAACCGGCTGCGGGCAATGGGGGCTTCGGTGATGGCACCGGAAAGTTGACCCTCACCGCTTCCGTAGGTTGGGTTGTAACCCAACGAAAGGTGCGGAAATGTTGGGTTGCAGCCCAACCTACGAAGGCGAGGGAATGCGCATTCGTGCTCCCTCTCCTGCGTGTCCCACCGGACTAGCTTCGCGTCGCAGTAGGGGAGGGTCGGGATGGGGTGAAGTGGTTGCTGCTTGCGGCAAGCTCGTGCTTACCCCATCCCAACCCTCCCCTGTAAACAGGGGAGGGAGCAGTATCGGCAAGCAAATAGATTTACCTCACGACTCGCGCATCACCATCAGGCGAATCTCGGTCATATCCTCGATCGCATAGCGCACGCCCTCGCGCCCCAGGCCGGACAGCTTCACCCCGCCATACGGCATGTTGTCCACGCGGAAGCTCGGCACGTCATTCACCAGCACGCCGCCTTGCTCCAGTTCGTTCCATGCGCGCATGGCGTTGGCGAGGCTGTCGGTAAAGATGCCGGCCTGCAGGCCGTAGTCGGAATCGTTGACCATCGCGATGGCATCGTCGATGCGCTTGAACGGCGCCAGCAGCGCGAACGGACCGAAGGCTTCCATGCGGTTGACCTTGGCGTCGTGCGGCACGTTTTCCATCAAGGTCGCTTCGAGCATATTGCCCTTGCGCTTGCCGCCGCACAGGATCTTGCCGCCGCCTTTTTCCGCTTCGCGGATCCAACCTTGCAGGCGTTCGGCCGCGGCCTCGTCGATCATCGGGCCGAGGAACACATCTTTCTTTTTCGGATCGCCGGCCTTGAGCTTCTTCACCGCCTCGATCAGCCGCTTTTTCAGCTCGTCATACAGCGAGGCGTGCGCATAGATGCGCTGCACGCTGATGCAGCTCTGGCCCGATTGGTAGAACGCGCCGAAGATCAGGCGCTCGATCACCTTGTCCAGGTGCGGCTTCTGGTCCGCATCGATAATGCAGGAGGCATTGCCGCCCAGCTCCAGCGTCACTTTCTTGTGGCCGGCGCGTGCTTTCAGGTCCCAGCCGATCTGGCCGCCGGTAAAGGACAGCAATTTCAGGCGCGGGTCTTCCACCAGTGGCGTGGCGTGCTTGCCATCCAGGGTCAACACCGAGAACGCGCCCTTGGGCAGATCGGTTTCGGCCAGGATCTCACCGATGATCAACGCGCCGATCGGGGTTTTTTCCGACGGCTTCAGTACGAACGGGCAACCTGCCGCAATCGCCGGCGCCACTTTGTGCGCCACCAGGTTCAACGGAAAATTGAACGGCGTGATAAACGACACCGGCCCCAGCGGCACGCGCCGGGTATAGCCGTGATAGCCATCCAGGCGCGACGCCAGTTCCAGATTCAGCGTCTCGCCGTTCATGCGCACCGCTTCTTCGGCGGCAATGCGGAAGGTTTCGATCAGGCGCGTAACTTCGCCGGCGGAATCCTTGATCGGCTTGCCCGCCTCGACGCACAGCGCCATCGCCAGCTCGTCGCGGCGCTCCTCGAAACGTTGCGCACAATGCTGCAGCACCGCCTGGCGTGCCCAGGGCCGGAAATCCTTCATCGGGCCGGTGGCTTTCACCGCGGCCTTGATCGCTTTTTCGGTGGCGCTGTCGTCGGGCACCGCGACGCGGGTGGCGACCTTGCCGCTGTACTTGTCGTACACCTCCATCATGGTCTTGGAGGTCTGCGGCTGATTGGCGAGATAGTAAGGGTAGGTTTTCTCGAGCATGGTCGTTTCCCTAAGGTCAGACGGCAGCACTGAGGCGGCGGATTTCTTCGTCCAGGATGCGGTGGTTGTCGGAGTAGTCGATGGCCAGGTCGATCAGGTGCACGCCGCCTTCTTCGAAGGCACGCTGCAAGGTCGGCAGGAAATCCTCGGCGCGGGCAGGGCGATGGCCGTGGGCACCATGCGCCTGGGCGAACTGCACGAAATCCGGGTTGCTGAATTGCATGCCGTAGTCGGCATAGCCCATGTCGGCCTGCTTCCAGCGGATCATGCCGTAGGCATCGTCGCGCAGCAGCAGGATTACCAGGTCCAACTTCAGTCGCACCGCGGTTTCCAGCTCCTGCGCATTCATCATGAAGCCGCCGTCGCCGCAGATCGCCAGCACCTTGCGTTCCGGATACACCATCTTGGCCGCCATCGCCGAAGGCAGCCCCGCACCCATGGTGGCGAGTGCGTTGTCCAGCAACACGGTATTGGGCTGGCGCGCCTTGTAGTAACGCGCGTACCAGAGTTTGTACATGCCGTTGTCCAGGCACAGGATGCCGTCGTCGGGCATGCACTTGCGCGTGTCGCTGACAATCCGCACCGGATGCATCGGGAAGCGCGCTTCGTCGGCGTACTGGCCCAGCTGCTGCTGGAAGGCGTGGCGCACCTTGTCGAAGTAGCTGAAATCCCAGTTCTGCCGTGTCAGCGCGTCGGTCAGGCGCTCGATGGTATGGGCGATATCGCCCACCACTTCGATCTGCGGGAAATACACCGTATCCACTTCGGCCGAGGAGAAGTTGATGTGGATCACCGTGCGCCGGCCGACGCGCATGAAGAACGGCGGCTTTTCCACCACGTCATGGCCGGCATTGATGATCACGTCGGCCGCATCGATCGCGCGATGGACAAAGTCGCCATCCGACAGCGCGGCATTGCCCAGCCACAGCGGGTGATCCTCGTCCACCACGCCCTTGCCCATCTGGGTGGTGAAGAAGGGAATGCCCAGCTTGTCGATAAAGGCCCGCAAGGCCACTGCGGTGCGCTGGCGATTGGCGGCGGCGCCGATCATCAGGATCGGATGCTTGGCATTGCTGATCGCCTCGGCGGCCTGCACCAGGGCGGCGTCGTCGGGGGAGGGGCGCCGCGCATACTCGGTGGGCAGCAGGATCGCGTCCTCGACCTCGTCGCGGGCGATATCTTCGGGCAGTTCCAGATGCACCGCCCCGGGGCGCTCTTCTTCGGCGCGCCGGAACGCTTCGCGGATGCGCGCCGGAATCGTCGCGCCGGACACGATCTGCCGCGTGTACTTGGTCAGCGGCTGCATCATGTCGACCACGTCCACCAGCTGGAACAGGCCCTGCTTGTGCGTGCGGATCGGTTTCTGGCCGGTAATCATCAGCATCGGCATGGCACCGAGCTGGGCGTAGGCGGCGGCCGTGACCAGGTTGGTGGCGCCGGGGCCCAGGGTGGAAAGCGCCACGCCCGCTTCGCCGGTCAGTCGCCCCCAGGTGGCGGCCATGAAGCCGGCAGCCTGTTCGTGGCGGGTCAGGATCAGCTTGATCGAGGATTCGCGTAGCGCCTCGACCAGATCCAGGTTCTCTTCGCCGGGTACGCCGAAGATGCTGCGCACACCTTCTGCTTCCAGCGCTTTCACAAACAGAGCCGCGGCCTTCATGCATCGCCTCCAGGTGATAAAGCAGATGCTATATGTACACGAATATTCGATTTGTTCGGCGACACGTTTAATTCGTGTGAAGAATGAAACGATGTGCCGATGACCGGCGTATGACTTATTCCTTGCTTACGCGCAGCGATAGCTCACCGTCTGCCAGGCGTGCGCGCAGGGTTGTATCCGGCGCCACATTCTGCACCGAACGCAGCACCTTGCCATGTGCATCGAACAAAATGGTGTAGCCGCGTTCCAATGTCGCCAGCGGGCTGACGGCATGCATGGTGCGTGCGATCTGTTGCAGGCCCAGCCGTTCGCGTTCCAGCGTATGCGTGATCAGCCGGCGCAGGTGCAGTACCTGTTGCTGCACCCGTTGGCGCGAGAGGGCAAGTTGCTGGCGCGGATGATGGGCAAGCAGGCGCGCATGCGCATGCTCGAGCCGTGCCTTGAGCTGGGCGATATGGGCGGTGCGCACGCCGAGCAGGCGCCGCTGCAATTGCAGCAGCCGTTCGCGGTCGCGCGCCAGCCGTGCCTGCGGGCGTTGTGCCTGCAGCCGCACCAGTAAATGATCGATGCGCTGGATGCGCGCCTGCAGCCGACGCTCTTGGATGACGACGATGCGCTGGCGCAACTGCTCCAGATGCCGCAGTTGCGCACGTGCATCGGGCACCAGCAGTTCCGCTGCGGCAGATGGCGTGGGCGCACGCAGGTCGGCGACGAAATCGGCAATGCTGAAATCGATCTCATGGCCTACCGCGCTGACCACCGGCACGGCACTGGCATGGATGGCGCGCGCGACCTGTTCGTCATTGAAGGCCCACAGGTCTTCCAGCGAACCGCCGCCGCGGGTCAGCAACAACACGTCGTAGCGGCCGCTGGCCGAAGCCTTGCGCAACATTGAAACGATAGCCGGCGGCGCTTCGCGGCCTTGTACCGGCACGGGCAATACTTCCACGTCGACCAGTGGCCAGCGCCGGCCGAGCACGCTCAGCACATCGCGGATCGCCGCGCCGGTAGCCGAGGTGATCACACCAATCCGCCGCGCAAATTTCGGCAGCGCGCGCTTGCGTTCCTGGGCGAACAGGCCTTCGGCATCGAGTTGCGCTTTGAGCCGTTCGAACTCGCGCTGCAGCGCACCTTCGCCGGCCGGCTCCATATGTTCGGCAACCAACTGGAATTCGCCGCGCGGCTCGTACAGGCCGACCCGTGCGCGCACCAGCACCTGCATGCCGTCGGCGGGCTTGAAGCGCAGCCAGCTGGCCTTGGGCTTGAACATGGCGCAGCGCACCTGCGCCGCGCTGTCCTTCAAGGTGAAATACAGATGGCCCGAAGCAGGGCGCGCCACATTGGACAGCTCGCCTTCGATCCAGACCAGCGGCAGCGCATCTTCCAGCAGACCGCGCACCAAGCGATTGAGGGTGCTGGGCGTAAGGATGTGCCGAGGCGGCTGTCCGCCGGCACCGTCGCTGAAGTCATCGGGCGCTTGCATGGAGGCGGGAGACTAGCACGAACGGCTTGGAGAACATTCGATTGGCGCGGTATGCGCAGGCAGTTCCTTACGGGTGTTTTACAAGTGCTTGATTAAGCCTGCCTATTGGTCATCCGGAGGGCTCAATCGCCCTCCTCGCTGCTCTCGATGCGCCGCTGCCGCAGTTGGCGCAACTGCCAGGCGCGGATACCGGTATTGATGGCGAACCAGGCGGCGAGGGCGGCGATCGGCCAGCTAATTACCGCCGGCCACAGCACGGCCACGATGGTCAGCACCGCCAGCAGTAGCGAGGTCAGCGCCAGGGTGCCGATTTCGGTGTCGCCCAATACGCGCCGCTCGCTCAGCGCGGCGCCGACTGTATTGGCGATGCGCAGGGCACCCGCCGCCGCGCGGCTGGAGCTGCCGCCGACATGGCGTGGATGCGGCGGACGCGCCTCGCTGCTGCGCACGCTTTCGCCGCGGCGATAGCGGCGCGGCGAAAGCACGATCTCAGTGGCGTTGTGCAGATCCCGTTCGTATTGCTCGGCCAGCTGTGCCGCAAAGCCGGCATCTTCGATCGCCACATCGATCTCGCGGTTGTTCAACCAGCTGGCCAGGTTGAGATTGGACGAGCCCACGCGCGCCCACTGCTGGTCGGCTACCGCGGTCTTGGCATGCAGCATGGAACCGTTCCATTCGAATACGCGCACGCCGGCCTTGAGCAGGGGGCGATAGCCGGAGCGGGACATGCTGGCCACCAGCGGAATATCGCTGGTGCCCGGCACCAGCAGGCGCACATCCACACCATCGCGCGCCGCCGCCGACAAGGCCTGTACGTAAGGTGCGACGCCGACGAAGTAGGCATCGGTCAGCCATAGGCTGCGGCGCGCCATCGCCGCGATCAGCTGATCCAGCCGATACATGCCGGCGGTGGCCGGCTGGGTGGCGATCAGGCGGAGCGCCACCGAGCCGGCCGGCTCGGTCAATGGAGCGGACGTAAATACCGGCAGCGATCCACCGGCCGCCGACCAGCTGTCGGCAAACGCCACTTCCAGTTCCGCCACCGCGGGCCCGCGCAGGGCCACGCCGGTGTCGCGCCAGGGCGGTATCTTGCGTGCCTCTTCGCCCAGCCATTTGGCGCTGATGCATACGCCGGACAGAAAACCCAGCGCGCCATCCACCACCAGCTGCTTGCGGTGATCGCGGCTCATCCAGCCCAGCGAATGCCCGAACTGCGGCGGATTGAATACCCGCACCTGGCCGCCGGCTTCGCGTAGCGGCTTCCAGAACGAGGCGCCGGATTGGCCGAGGCAACCCATCCAGTCCACGATCACCGCCACAAACACGCCGGCGCGCGCGCGTTCGACCAGGGCGGCGCGGAACGCCTGGCCTACCTCATCGTCGCGGACGATGTAGTTCTCCAGCAGCACGCGCTGGCGCGCACCGCGGATCGCCGTCAGCCACGCGGCGTAGTGCGCCTGTGCATCGATCAGTAGTTCCACGTGGTGGCCGCTGAGCAGGGGCGCTCCCGCGGTACGGCTCAATGCCTGCTCAGCCAGCAAGCGGCTGGGCGTGGGTGAAAAGGTGGTGGCCATCCCCGGAGTATATCGACCGCCTTGCATGCATCGCCGTGAGGGCCATGCGCAAGCTCGCAGGCTTCTGGCATGATCGCGGCATGTTGCCAGAGCAGCGTTTTACGGATGTCGACGCCTGTGCGCAGCTGATAGTCGAGCGGCTGGGTGCCGATCTGCGCATTGCCGCCCCTTTGGGTCTGGGCAAGCCGCATGCTTTGCTCAATGCGCTGTATGCGCTGATGCAAGCCGATACCTGGCGTTCGATGACGCTCTACACCGCCTTGTCGCTGACCCGGCCGCAAGCGCAACCGGGGCTGGAAGCGCGCTTTCTCGATCCTTTTCTGGAACGCCATTTCGGCGTCGACTGCCTCGATCCGCAGTACGCGCTCGACCAGCAGCACGGCAAGTTGCCGCCCAACGTGGCGGTGCACGAGTTCTACATGCAGTCGGGCGCGCTGCTGAATGCCGGCGGCGCCCAGCGCAACTACATCAGCCAGAACTACACGCATGTGGCGCGCGACCTGGTGGTGCAGGACATCAACCTGCTGGTACAGCTGGTAGCGCGGCATGAAACGCCGGGCGGCGTGCGCTACAGCCTTTCCTGCAATCCCGACCTTACGCTGGATTTTCTCGATCGCGTGAAAGCCGCCGGCAAGCCGCGGCCCTTGTGCGTGGCCGTGGTCCATCCGGCGTTGCCGTATATGGGCGGCAACGCCGAAGTGCCGCACGATTTCTTCGACCTGGAGCTGGCCCCGGTAGTGTCGCCGCCGCTGTTTGCCATGCCGCGCCTGCCGGTGGACACGGTCGAATATGCCCTGGGCATGCATGCCAGTGCTCTGGTGAAAGACGGCGGCTGCCTGGAGATCGGCATCGGCGCCTTGTCGGATGCGCTGGTGAAGTGCTTGCTGTTGCGCCAGCAGGACAATGTCACCTGGCGGCAGACGCTGCTGGCCCTGGACCCCGGCGGCGCCACGCATGCGCTGGGCGCGCGCATGGGCGGCCTCACTCCATTCAAGACCGGCCTGTATGGCGCCAGCGAAATGGTGATGGACGGCTTCATGCACCTGGTCAAGGGCGGCGTGCTGAAGCGGCGCAGCTGGGACAACCTGGCGCTGGAGCGCGCCGCCGCGGCCGGCCGCCTGCCCGAGGAAGTGCCCGGCGGCCATTACCTGCGCGGCGGCTTTTTCCTCGGCTCGCGCGAGCTGTACGACTGGCTGGAGGTCACCGCCGGCACCGATCCGGATGCGATCGACATGACCCGCATCTCCAACATCAATCACCTCTACGGCGATCACCAGGCGCTGGCCACCTTGCAACGGCGCGGCGCACGTTTCTTCAATACCTGCATGATGGCCACCTTGCTCGGCGCGGTGGTGTCCGACGCGCTGGAAGACGGCCACGTGGTCAGCGGTGTCGGCGGCCAATACAACTTCGTGGCGATGGCGCACGAACTGCCCGACGGCCGCTCGATCCTGCTGCTGCGCGCTACCCGCAGCGGCCGGCATGGCGTGGAAACCAATATCCGCTGGAACTACGGGCACACCACCATCCCGCGCCACCTGCGCGACATCATCGTTACCGAGTATGGCGTAGCCGACCTGCGCGGCAAGAGCGACAGCGAATGCATCGAGGCGATGCTGGCGATCAGCGACGCACGCTTTGTCGATGCGCTGGCGGCGGAGGCGAAGTCGCACGGCAAACTGGCCGCGGATTTCAAGATTCCCGAGGCCTGGCGGCGGCATCGCCCCGAGGTTCTGCACGAAGCACTGGCCAGGCAGGTGCGCAAGGGCGTGTTGCCACGTTTCCCGTTCGGCAGCGACTTCACCGAAGTGGAGCAGCGGCTGTTGCCGGCGCTGGCATGGCTGAAGTCGTCCAGCGCGAACTGGCGGGGCCGCTGGCACTTGCTCAAGGCGGTGCTGCGTCCGGGTGAGGCCGGAGCTGAAGAAGCGGCTGCGCTGGAGCGGATGGGATTGACGGACGCGCGCTCTTTGGGCGATCGCCTGCAACGTCGTTTGCTGCAGGCGGCACTGCGCCGTTGACGATGACATCGTCGAGCGTTCGGCATCTTAAAGATTGCCCAGCCGTCATTCCGGCTTTCGCCGGAATGACGGCCAAGAAAATTGCCCGTTTTTGATGATGAGTCCGGGCGCGGCCCGGACCGGCACTCCTACAATCAGAGCATGCGTAGGATGATTTGCGCATGGACGCACATCGAGCCAATGACGGCCGATGGCAGAATGCGCCTTCGTCGGGCGCGTCATAGGGGAGGGCAGTCCGGTGGTCCTGAGCCCGCAATTGCGCACCGCCGGCACCTATGTGCTGGTTTCGGCCATCTACATCTGGCTTTCCGGCCGCCTGCTCGGCGACCTCGTGCACGACCCGCACCAGCTGGTGCATTACCAGATCATCAAGGGTTGGGCCTTTGTCGCCGGTACCGGCTTGCTGCTGTATTGGATGATCGGCCGCACGGTGCACCGCATGGCCGACGCCAACCAGCGTCTGCTCGATGGGCATGAGCAGGCGCTGCGCGTGCTGGTGGAAGCGATGGATGTGCGCCACAAGGAAACCAGCGATCACTCCGAACGCGTGGTGCGCATGGCCGCCGGCCTGGCGCGCGTGGCCGGCCTGCAGGGCGAGGCCATGCGTGACATCAAATTCGGTGCGCTGCTGCACGATATCGGCAAGCTGGCCTTGCCCGACAGCATCCTGATCAAGCCCGGCAAACTCGATGACGAGGAAATTCGCGTGATGCGTACGCATCCGCGCATCGGCCACGACATGCTGCAGCGGATCGACTTCCTGCGCGGCGCCAGCGCCATTCCCTACAGCCACCACGAACGCTGGGACGGTACCGGCTATCCGCGCGGGTTGGCCGGCGAGGAAATCCCGCTGGCCGCGCGTATTTTCAGCGTAGTCGACGTGTGGGATGCGCTGAGCTTCCCGCGCGTATACAAGCCGGCATGGCCGGAAGCGGAGGTACTGAAATACCTGCGCGAGGCCGCCGGTGCGCAGCTCGATCCGAAGCTGGTGCAGTTGTTCCTGGACAACTATCCCGCGCTGAAGACGCTGGCGCTTACGCCGCATCCGTAAAGCAGGTGCCGGCCAGCACCTGCGCGGCTGCAAGCGTGGGCAGTCCATGCCATTGCCGCGCATCGAACGGTGCTGATACCAGCGTGTGGATGCTGCGCAAAAAGACATTCCGCGGAATGTCCATGGCGCCCAGGCCGGCCAGGTGCGGATTGCTTACCTGGGCGTCGATCAGCGGAAAGCCCCAGCGGCGCAACTGCGTCGCCAAGGCGCACAGGGCCAGCTTGGAGCCGCCGCTGCAGGCGCTGAACATCGATTCGCCGCAGAACAGGCGGCCGGCAGCGACGCCGTAGATGCCGCCGATCAGGCGACCGGCTTCCCATACTTCCACGCTGTGCGCGTGTCCCTGCGCATGCAATGCCGCGTAGGCCTCGATCATCGCCGGGCTGATCCAGGTGCCGACTTGACCGGACCGCGGCGCCGCGCAGGCCTGCATCACCTGCTGGAACGCACGGTTCACCGTAATCTGCCAGGTCTTGCCGGCCAGCGCCCGGCGCAGGCTGCGATTGGGGCGCAGCTGTTCGGTATCGAACACGCAGCGCGGATCGGGCGACCACCACAGAATCGGCTCGCCTTCGTTGAACCAGGGAAAGATGCCGTGGCGATAGGCGAACAGCAGGCGCTGCGGCGACAGATCGCCACCGAAGGCCAGCAATCCATTGGGCTCGACCAACGCTGTGCGCGGATCAGGGAAGTGATCCGGCGTATGTTCGTCGAGCAAGGGCAGACGGATCATGATTGACTGTAGGGACTGCGGCCGAGCAGCTCTTGCGCATAAGCGTCCATATCTTCCCGCTCCTGTGCAAGCGCACGCCCCACCGCATGGCGGAAACCTTCGTGCAGCAGGTAATGGCGCGAATGCGTGCGCATCGGCAGGAAACCGCGCGCGAGCTTGTGCTCGCCTTGCGCGCCTGGCTCGAAGCGTTGCAGCCCATGCTTAATCGCATAGGCAATGCCCTGGTAGTAGCACAGCTCGAAATGCAGGTCGGGCAGGTCGACGCAGGCGCCCCAGTAGCGCCCATACAAAGTGGACGCGCTGCGCAGGAACAGCGCCACCGCCACGATCTCGCCGGCCTGCCTGGCCAGCGCCACCTGCACCGCGTCGCCCAGTTCCTTGCGCAAATACTGGAAGAAGGCCTCGGTCAGTGCGGCGTGATTGCCCTTGGCGTCGAAGGTCGACGCATACAGCGCATGGATCCGCTGCCAGCTGCGCCGATCCAGTTGCGCGCCGCCATGCATGCCGATCTCCAGGCCGTGGCCGGCGACGCGCTGGCGTTCGTGGCGGATGTTTTTGCGCTTCTTGTGATTGAGCGCGGCCAGAAAGGCATCGAAGTCGGCATAGCCCTGGTTGTGCCAGTGGAACTGCACATCGCTGCGCGCCATCCAGTCGCCGTTGAAGGCGTCCAGATCTTCCTTGGCGAGGAAGTTGGCATGCACCGAGGACAGCTGCAGGCGCCGGGCCTGCTGCTGCATCGTCTGCACCAGCAGTTCGCGCAGCGCAGGATCATTGCCTACCAGCAGGCGCGGCCCGATCACCGGCGAATAAGGCACCGCGTTGAGCAGCTTCGGGTAGTAATCGCCACCGGCGCGCTCCCAGGCACTGGCCCAGCTCCAGTCGAACACGAATTCGCCGTGCGAATTGCCTTTCAGGTACAGCGGCGCGGCGGCGATCAGCCGGCCATCGCGATACAGGCCCAGGTGATGGGCCTGCCAGCCCCATTCGGGGCGGATGCAGTCGCTGCGTTCGAGCCCGGCGAGGAAGGCGTGCGAGAGAAACGGATTGTCGTCCGGGCGCAAGGCATCCCAGGCGGCAGCGGGGATGTCGTCGATATGGTCGTGGAAGCGGGCTTCGATCACGTGGGGATCACACCATGGGAGTGTGAAAAGAAGCGTAGTTGTTCTTCAAAGCGTAGGTACTGTGGAGATGCGTGTACCTCGCAATGCGTACGTTTCCCTAACCGCCGTCATTCCCGCGAAAGCGGGAATCCATTTTGACCTTGAGCATCAGAGCAACATGGATTCCCGCTTTCGCGGGAATGACGGCGGTGGGGGCTGGGGCGGATGGGCGGCGGCTGTCAGCCGTCAGCCCCTAAGCCCCTCGGCAGCATCAACCCACCGACTTGTTCTGCTCCAGCCAGCGCTCCGCATCCAGCGCCGCCATGCAGCCGAAGCCGGCCGACGTCACCGCCTGGCGATACACATGATCGGCCACGTCGCCGGCCGCGAACACGCCCGGAACCGAGGTCATCGTGGCCAGGCCTTCCAGGCCGCTGCGGATCTTGATGTAGCCGTCGTGCATGTCCAGCTGGCCTTCGAAGATGCCGGTATTGGGCGTATGGCCGATCGCCACGAAGAAGCCGGTGACTTCCAGGTCGCGGGTGGCGCCGCTGTTGATGTCCTTCACGCGCACGCCGGTCACGCCGGTGTGATCGCCCAGCACTTCGCCGATGGTGTGGTTCCACACCAGCTCGATCTTGCCGGCGGCGGCCTTCTCGAACAGCTTGTCCTGCATGATCTTCTCGGCGCGCAGCTTGTCGCGGCGATGCACCAGGTAGACCTTGCGGCAGATATTGGACAGGTACAGCGCTTCTTCCACCGCCGTGTTGCCGCCGCCGACCACCACCACATCCTGCTCGCGGAAGAAGAAGCCGTCGCAGGTGGCGCAGGCCGATACGCCCTTGCCCTTGTAGTGCTCTTCGCTGGGAATCCCCAGATACTTGGCGGTGGCGCCGGTGGCGATGATCAGCGCATCGCAGGTGTATTCGCCCGAATCGCCCTTCAGGCGGAACGGACGCTGCTTGAGATCGGTGGAGTGGATGTGGTCGAACACCATCTCCGTTTCAAAGCGCTCGGCATGTTCGGCCATGCGCTGCATCAGTTCCGGACCCTGCACGCCCTGGACGTCGCCCGGCCAGTTGTCCACCTCGGTGGTGGTCATCAATTGGCCACCCTGCTGCAAGCCGGTGACCATGGTCGGCTTGAGATTGGCGCGCGCAGCGTACACGGCAGCGGTGTAGCCGGCGGGGCCGGAGCCGAGGATCAGCAGGCGGCTATGTTTAGGGGTGGTCATTGCTATAATCCTTGAGGTTTTGCGGGCGACTTGTGCGTTGTTTCGCTGGATCGGCGGCGCGGGTTTCAGGCCGGCGCCGGGAGTCCGCAAGGATGGGGAAGTCGCGGGGGCTATTCAAGGTATTGGCCGGCCTGGGGTGCCATTCATCTGCGGGTCGTCAGCATGTGCGGCCATTCCAGCCCGGCACGGGCCGTCCCAGGAGTTCCTTCGCCCCGAGCGCGCTTGCGCCCGGGCCTGCCGCCCTCATCCAACCGCCCCTTGTTACACTGCGTCGCGCAAACTCATGCCAAATCCCGAAACTGCAAGGAAAAAGACCCCGGTGGCGCGTAGCGCGAACGCACGTAAAGAAAAAGCAAAGCCGCCGGGCATGAGCGAAGAGCTCAAGCGCCGCCTGCGCGAGGCCGGCGCACTGCTGCTGCTGCCGCTGGCGCTGTATCTGCTGGTGTGCCTGCTCAGCTACGACGGCGCCGACCCGAGCTGGTCGCACGCCGATACCGGCGGCCACGTGCACAACCTGGGCGGTACGGTGGGCGCGTACATCGCCGATCTGCTGCGCTACCTGTTCGGCGGCGTGGCGTATTTCTTCCCCTTATTGCTGCTGTTCCTGGGCGTGCAGGTGCTGCGCAACCATGGCGCGCGCAGCGTGCAGCCGTGGGAGCCGTCGCTGCGGCTGATCGGCTCGGTGTTCTTTTTCATTACCTTGCCGGGGCTGTGCTGGATCAATTTCCCCGACAGCAGCATGGGTCCGGAAGGCGCCGGCGGCGTGATCGGCCATGCGATCGGCCACGGTCTGCTGCGCGCGTTCGGCGACAAGGGCGCGCCGCTGCTGCTGCTGGCGCTGTTCCTGATCGCGGTGACGCTGGCCACAGGCCTGTCCTGGTTCAAGGTGATGGACCTGACCGGGCAGAGCGTGCTGAAGCTGTTCTCCTGGTTCGGCGGCAAGCTGCGCGAAGCGCCGGAAGTGCTCGCGGCACACCAGGCGCGCGCCGAGCGCGAAGTGGTGAAGAAGGTCGAGGCGATCAAGCAGGCCAAGCGCGAACCGGTGCGCATCGAGGCGCCCGCCGCACCGGTGGTGAAGAGCGAGCGCGCCCGCGTGGAAACGCAGATCCCGCTGTTCGTCGGCGCCGCCCAGCCGGGCGAGCTGCCGCCGCTGTCGCTGCTGGACGAAGCGCCGGAGCAGGGCCCGGGCTATTCGGAAGAAACGCTGGAAGTGCTCTCGCGCCAGGTCGAGCTGAAGCTCAAGGATTTCCGCATCGAGGCCAAGGTGGTCGGCGTGTATCCCGGCCCGGTGATCACGCGCTTCGAACTGGAGCCGGCCGCGGGTGTGCGCGGTAGCCAGGTATCGAGCCTGGATAAAGACATCGCGCGCGGCCTGTCGGTGGTCAGCGTGCGCGTGGTCGACGTGATTCCGGGCAAGAACGTGATCGGCCTGGAAATCCCCAACGCCAAGAAACAGATCGTGTATTTGTCGGAGATCCTGCGCTCCGACAAATACGACCAGCAGAAATCGCCGCTCGCGCTGGCCCTGGGCAAGGACATCGCCGGCCGCCCCGCGGTGGCCGACCTGGCCAAGATGCCGCACCTGCTGGTGGCCGGTACCACCGGTTCGGGTAAATCGGTGGCGGTGAACGCGATGGTGCTGAGCCTGTTGTACAAGGCCAGCGCCAAAGACGTGCGCATGATCATGATCGACCCGAAGATGCTGGAGCTTTCGGTCTACGAAGGCATTCCGCATCTGCTGGCGCCGGTGGTCACCGACATGAAGGAAGCCGCCAACGCATTGCGCTGGTGCGTGGCCGAGATGGAGCGCCGCTACAAGCTGATGGCCGCGGTGGGCGTGCGCAACCTGGCCGGCTTCAACAAGAAGGTGAAGGACGCCGAGAACGCCGGCCAGCCGCTGCTCGATCCGCTGTTCCGCCCCAATCCGGAAATGCCCAACCTGGCCGCCGAGCCGCTGGAGACCTTGCCGTACATCGTCGTGATCATCGACGAATTCGCCGACATGATGATGATCGTCGGCAAGAAGGTGGAAGAACTGATCGCCCGCCTGGCACAGAAGGCGCGCGCCGCGGGCGTGCATCTGGTGCTGGCCACGCAGCGTCCGTCGGTGGACGTGATCACCGGCCTGATCAAGGCCAATATCCCCACCCGCATCGCCTTCCAGGTGTCGAGCAAGATCGACTCGCGCACCATTCTCGATCAGTCCGGCGCCGAAACCCTGCTCGGCCACGGCGACATGCTGTACCTGCCGCCCGGCACCGCCACGCCCGACCGCGTACACGGCGCCTTCGTCGACGACCACGAAGTGCATAACGTGGTCGCGTGGCTGAGAGCGCAGGGCGCGCCGCAGTACATCGAAGGCGTGCTGGAAGAAGTGCAGGCCACCAGCGACGGCAAGTTCATCAACGACTCCGGCCTGCCGCAGGACGGCGAAGAGGGCGGCGACGCCGACACGCAGCTGTACGACAAGGCCGTGCGCATCGTCACCGAAACCCGCCGCGCCTCGATCTCCGGCGTGCAGCGCCATCTGCGCATCGGCTACAACCGCGCCGCGCGCCTGATCGAACAGATGGAACAGGATGGCGTCGTCAGCGCGCCCCAGCACAACGGCAACCGCGAGGTGCTGGCACCGCCGCCGCCCAAGCATTGAAGCCGTAGCGTGCAATCCAACACCTTTCCCTACGTGTCGTAGGGGAGGGCAGGGTTGGGGTGAAGCCCCACATCACCGCAAGCCTCAACAGCGCCCTCCCAACCTCCCCCTGCCGAGCAGAGGGAGGAGCAAAAAGCCCAACGGTTAAGCATTCCAGCAGCAAACTTTGGCCACCAGCTCCCGCAGGAACAGGATCCCATGAACCGCCTCCGCTCCGCCGCCATCGCCGGCTTGTTCGCGTTATCCCTGGGCAGCATCGCGCAGGCCGCCGACACCGGCCCGGCACGCGCGCGCCTGGATGCCTTCGCCCAAGGGCTGCACGCCATCTCCGGCAACTTCAATCAGACCCTCACTGATCCCAACGGCAAAGTGCAGACCAGCAGCGGCACCTTGGTGGTGGAAGCGCCGCGCCAGTTCCGCTGGGACACGCTCGCGCCGAACAAGCAGACCCTGGTGGCCGATGGCAGCCGCATCTGGATCTACGACCCGGATCTGGAACAGGTCACCGTGCGCAAGCAGGACGCCGAGGAAGCGCATAGCCCGCTCACCGTGCTTACCGACCTCAAGCAGCTGGACAAGGATTTCAAAGTCACCGAGCAGGGCGAGCGCGAAGGCCTGAACTGGCTGCGCCTGACCTCGAACTCGCCGGATTCGCAATTCAACTACGTCGATCTCGGCTTCGACGCCAACGGCCTGGCGCGCATGCAGTTCAAGGACCAGCTCGGTTCGCTCAGCGATATCCGCTTCAGCAACTGGCAGCGCAATCCGCCGATTCCGCCGCAGGATTTCAACTTCACCCCGCCCAAGGGCGCGGACGTGATCGGCGATCTGCCCGAGCTCACCACTCAACCCCTGAAGAACTGACGCCGCCGTGATTCGCCAGCTGCCGCGTTGGGCCTGGGTAGGCGGCGGCGTGCTGGCGCTGGTCGCCGGTTGCATCAATACAGTCGGCTATCTGTGCTTTCGCCACCAGCCGATCACCCATCTCACCGGCACCAGCACCGAGTTCGGCATTGCGCTGGCCATGCGGGATCTGGCCGGCGTGGCGCACTGGGGCCTGACCATCGTGTCGTTCCTGCTCGGCGCCATGCTCAGCGGGTTTATCGTCAAGCAGAGCACGCTGCAGCTCGGCCGGCGCTATGGCGTGGTGCTGATGCTGGAATCGCTGCTGCTGTTCGCCGCCACGCCGCTGATCCGCGACACGCAGGACCTGGGCCTGTATCTGGCCTCCGCGGCCTGCGGCCTGCAGAACGCCATGGTCAGCACCTATAGCGGCGCCAGCCTGCGCACCACGCATCTGTCGGGCATTTTCACCGACCTTGGCATCTACCTGGGCCAGCGCCTGCGTGGGCTCGACGTGGACATGCTGCGCATCCATGTCTGCCTGCTGGTGGCGGGGCATTTCATTCTCGGGGCCGTGCTCGGCACGATCGGCTTTGCATATCTGCAGGAGCGCGTGCTGCTGATACCGGCGACCGTAACCGGCGTGGTGGGACTCGGCTACGCGGCATACCGCTACTTCGTATTACGCGTACACGACTAAGCTGCGTAGCTTGGGTTAGCGCAGCGCAACCCAACGAACCCTCATCCAAGCAAACATCATCGGCTTATCTCGGACAGCGCCGGCCTGACCCAACCAAAAAAAGACGCCCGGCGGGCGTCTTTTTTTATGCCTCAATGATCGTCCCCATCGCCATCCGCATCCCTTGGCGGATTGGCCGGCAAACCCAGCGCATGCCGCAACTCCAGTCGCGCCAGCTCGTAATCCTGCTTCCAGCTGGGATCGCGCAGAATCTCCGCACCAATCACCGTCCCCGCCAGATGCCCCGCCTCGATATCGCTGGGAAAATGCGCACCCATCACGATGCGATGCTCGGCATACACATCCGCCCGCGCAAAAATCGCCGCACGCTTCTCCGGCAACATGTTCGCCAGCAGTACTGCCGTGGAGTAACCGAAAGTGGCATGGCCGCTCGGATAGCTCCAGTCGTTGGCCTTTTCCTTCGCCAGCGGATGCACCTGGCTGGAAACTACCGCCGGACGCGGGCGCTTCCAGTCTTCCTTGGCATCCTTTACCTCGGCCTTGTCGAACGCGGCGAGGCGATCGAAGAAGGCCGCGGTCTTCGGCAGGCCTTTTGGCTGCAGGCCGGGCCCCAGCACATCGGCAAAGCGGAACACCGATCGCTCGGTGTCCGCCTTGGCCGCATCCATGTCCGCCTGCGTGCGTTGCTGCTGCGTTGCCAGCACCGCCTGAAGATCGTGCTGAGCCACCGCCGAACCTGCTGCCGGGGGAGGCGGCAGCAGGCGGGTCAGTTCGATTTTGGCGGGTGCATCGTCATCGTCGGCCAGCGCGACCTGACCGAGCAACAACAGCGACAACAGCAGCGCAGACTTGGTGGCTAAAGCAGTTTTCATCAGAACAGGTCAGCCGTAATGGTGAAGTTGAAGTTGCGGGCGGGGATGGTGAAGAACAGCGGCGTGCTGTCGGCCACGGTGGTGCCGGCCAGTGCGTTGATATGCGTGTTGTTGAACAGGTTGTTGAGCTGCACGCCGATCTTCAGATCCTTCACCTCGCTGATGTGCGGATCGAACTTGTAGCTGGCCGCGAAATTGGTGATCGCATAGCCGCCGATCGGGGTGTCGTCGGTGGCATTGGCCGTGTAGTAGGTCTTGCCGACGAACTTGTCGACCAGCGAAGCATAGACCGGGCCGTCGTTGTAGATGAAGCCCAGCGCCGCGGTTTTGTGCGGCGTGTTGGCATTCCACATATTGTCGGCGGTCTGGACCGCGCGGTTGAGCGAGCCGTTGGCGTAGACGCTGAAGCCGCCGCCGATCATGTAAGTGCCTTCCAGCTCCACGCCTTTGTAGTGCACGCCGCCGACGTTGTAGAAGTACTGCGTGCCGCCAATGCTTTCGGTCTGCACGAAGTTGTTGAAGTCGATTTTGTACACGTCACCCGACAAGGTCAGGCGGTCGCTGCTCCAGGTGGTGCCCAGCTGGATATTGGTGGTTTTTTCTGGCTGTACCAGCGAGTCGGTAACCTTCGGGTCCTGTACGTAGAACAGGTTGAGGTTCGGCGCCAGGAAACCCTTGGCCCACTGCGCGTACGCGGTCCAGTTGGAAGTGAAGGCGTAGTGGAAGGAGGCCGAGGGCAGGGTGGCGTTCCAGTCCTTGGAATAGTTCAGCGGCAGACCGGTTTTCTGGTTGTAGAGCGAATCGATATTGCGCTCGAAATTCTCGTACTTCACGCCGCCGATCAGGTAGGTGTTGTCGGTGATGTTCCACTGGTATTCGATAAACGGCTGCAGCGTGCGCAGCGAGTCGGTCATGAAGCGGTCGACCGGGCTGTCGCTGCCCTTGGTCGGCTGGCCGGTGGTATTGATCGCCGGCACGTCCAGCGTATCGTCGAACTCATACTGCCAGCGCAGGTTGTCCTGGTTGTCGAACCACAGGCCGGTGCGGAATTCGCCCGGGCCCAGTTCCTTGCTGACGCGCAGGATGTCGCCGAAGGAGCGGTACCAGTTGCGCATGTGCTGGCCCGGCACATTGTCCGGATACAGGCAGTCGTCGCCCTTGCCGTTGCAGAAGGTGCCGTTCGGCGTTTCGCCGTTCGGATCCAGGCCGTTGTAGCCGTAGTGGTTGTAGGCGTAGGTGTAGCCCTTGTTGTCGATGGTCCAGCCGTCGAATTCCGAATGCAGGCCGATATAGCCCATGTAGGTGCTGATCTGGTCCTGGTTGTAGCGGTAATACGTCTGGCTGGCCGGATCGTTGTTCAGCGCGTAGTTCGGGCCGTATTCGGCAATCTGCGCCTTGGTGGCGCCGAACGGAATGTACTGATTGATCTTGTTCCACAGGCCGCCGAAGGTCAGCGTGGTGTTGTCGCCCAGCGGCTGCACCACCTTGGCGAACACGCTCTGGCGGCGCTGTCCGGCATAGCTGAGATAGCCGTCGGACGTGCTGTTCTGCACGTTCATCACCGCGCTGGTGCCGCTGCTGTTGAGGCTGCCGGTATCGATGCGGGCGCCTTCAACGGCGGTCGCCCAGCTGCCGAAGCTGATGTACGGGCTGATGCCGAACTGGCTCCGCGGGTTGATCGAATCCACCGAAATGGTGCCGCCGAAGGTGGCGTCGCCCAGCGTGCCGGCCGTGCCCGGGCCGCGATCGACCGTGACGCTGCTGGTTTCCTGATTGGTGAAATACGACGTGGAGTGGTGGGTGAAGTCGTTGGAATCACCCCAGGGAATGCCGTCGAAGGTCACGTTGTACTGGCCGTCCTGGAAGCCACGGATGGACACCACCGCCGTTTCCATCAGGCCGGAGCCGTTCGGCGTCACGGTGTACACGCTGGGCGAAATCGCCACCGCATCGGTGTAGTCGCCGGTCGGTGCGATGTTTTCCTGGATGTATTTGCCGCCGATGGTCGACTGCGGTTCCGTGGCAATGGTGGAACCCTGCGTGGGGGCAATTGCACTGACCGCCGTATTGGCCGTTACCTGCATGCCGGCCAGGGTTTTGGCATTCTTGGTCGAATTAGTGCCGGTCGTATTATCGGATGCGCCACCCGTGGTATTGGCGGAGGCCACGGCGTCCTGTGCCGAAATCGGAGCGGAAATCGCCAGCGCAAGGCAAAGAGCAAGATAGACCGGCGAGCGGCGGTACAGGGCATGGGTCGATGGCGTCATTGTTTTTTTCCGGTATCGGCGGGGTGTTAGAAAGGCCGACACCGTAAAGACGCTTTATGACGGTTCCATAACAAATGGATTAAATCGACGCATTTTATAATGCGAAAGTTAATACGCTAAGCTTAATCTAAGATTTGCCAGAAAGCTGTAATGAAAAGGGCTTCGTATTGATTATTAATTGAGCAATATAAGCTTGCCCTAAGAAATGCAAGGTAAGCGTAATGTCGATTTAGAGAAATAATAAATGCGATTAATTTCGCATTGCAAGGGCCGGCTGTCGCGAAGCTGACGCGCCGGGCTCTTCCGGGCCGGATGCCCTATCATCCGGCGATGGATCGATCGCATCACACCTCCGAGCTGTTCGCGTCGGACTCCGAAGAACTCAAGCCCCTGGCCGAGCGCATGCGTCCGCGCAGCCTCGACGAGATCGTCGGCCAGCAGCGCCTGCTGGCGCCGGGCAAGGCATTGCGGCGGGCGCTGGAAAGCGGGCGCGTGCACTCCATGGTGCTGTGGGGGCCGCCTGGTTGCGGCAAGACCACCCTGGCCCTGCTGGTGGCGCGCTATGCCGATGCCGATTTCCGCGCCATCTCCGCCGTGCTTTCCGGCCTGCCCGACGTGCGCAAGGCGCTGGCCGAAGCCGAAGCCAACTTTGCGCAGGGGCGGCGCACGGTGTTGTTCGTCGACGAGGTGCACCGCTTCAACAAGGCGCAGCAGGATGCGTTCCTGCCGCATATCGAACGCGGCGTGATCATCTTTATCGGCGCCACTACCGAGAACCCGTCGTTCGAGCTCAATTCCGCATTGCTGTCGCGCTGTCGCGTACACGTGCTGGATGGGGTCTCGCCCGACGATATCGCCGCGGCATTGCGGCGTGCGCTGGGCGATGCCGAACGCGGCCTTGGCGCCTTGCAGCTCGATGTCACCGATGCCGCCCTGCAGCTGATCGCCCAGGCCGCCGACGGCGATGTACGCCGCGCGCTCACCTTGCTGGAAATCGCTGCCGAACTCGCCGATGGCGGCGTGATCGAGCAAAGCACGCTGGAGCAGGTGCTGGCCGATCGCACTCGCCGCTTCGACAAGAGCGGCGAACAGTTCTACGACCAGATCTCCGCCTTGCACAAATCGGTGCGCTCGTCCGATCCCGATGCTGCGGTGTACTGGCTGGCGCGCATGCTCGACGGCGGTTGTGACCCGCTTTATCTGGCGCGCCGCCTTACCCGCATGGCGGTGGAAGATGTCGGCCTGGCCGAACCGCGCGCCTGGCGCATGGCGCTGGATGCCTGGGATACCTACGAACGCCTCGGCAGCCCCGAAGGCGAGCTGGGCCTGGCGCAGCTGGCGATCTGGCTGGCCATCGCACCCAAGAGCAATGCCGCCTATATGGCCTACAACCAGGTGCGCAGCGTAGTGAGCGACAGCGGCACGCTGGAGGTGCCGATGCATCTGCGCAATGCGCCCACCAAGCTGATGAAAGGGCTGGGCTATGGCAAGGGCTATCAATACGACCACGATATGCAGGGCGGCGTGGCGCTGGACCAGCAATGCCTGCCCGATGCCCTGGTCGGTACCGAGTTCTATCATCCGGTGGAGCGCGGCCTGGAATTGAAGCTGCGCGAAAAGCTGCTGGCCCTGCGCGAAGCGCGCGCGCAGGCACGCAAGAAATAGACGTCTTCTCGCCACAGGGCACTGTGACCAGCTGCTTGATCGGCCATGCCCTTTCGAAACATCCATCACCCACAGCAACCTAGCTGCCAGAGAAAACCATGGCCAACGCCGATGCCCTGCAAACCGAATTGCTTCGTTTGTTCGACCGCCACGAAGTGGAGCTCGAAGTAGACGAAGACTGGCTGGTTACCGATGGCGATTTTCCGGCCGTGCGTGCCAACTGGCAGGAGGACGGCGCCGGCGCGGGCCGCCTGGATATCGACGTGGTGATCAGCGAAGAGCGCCAGATCGAGGAAAGCTTTGCCGGCAACGGACGTGGCACCGATGGCATCCGCGACGCACTGCGCGCGTTCGAGCGCAACACCATGTACGTGTTGCTGGCCGCATGCTGGTACCTCACCGACGATCGGCGCATCCAGGTGCACAGCTGGGAGCTCGGCGCACGCAGCTGGGATGTATTGGTCGGCCCGCTGAGTTTCAGCCGTGACGACCTTGCGGCACCCGACGGCTTGCTGCCGGCCTTGCACGATGCGCTGCGCAACGAATCGCTGAGTAGCCAATTGCACTGGATCCGTCTGTTCCACCGTCGCGCCGATGACGGTTCGGTGATGGCGGAGGCATTGTTGGACAACGAGCCATGGCCGGCCGGCGATCGCCTGCTGAGCCAGTTGTCGTGGCCTGCCGCGGAGCAGGGCTACAGCGCGCGCTGCTTTATCGCGCTGGATATCCGCGACTACTGATCTCGCGCAGGCCGCAGCAAAACAAGCGCGACCTGCTGCCTATGCCCTATATCGCCGGCAGGCTTGGACATTTGTCGGACAATTGGCCATTCTTAGGGAATGGCAGTGCTCAGCGCTGCTTTTTACCGAGGCCGATGAGGGTAGGGCGGATGACCAGCAAGATCAGCATGCAGGGCGCGTGTACGTGGATAGGCGTAGCGATGGCGATGAGCTTTGCCTCGCTGGCGATGGCGGCACCGGATCAGGCGAAGGTGTGGAACGGCAAGCAGGCACCTTTGGCCACGCCGTGGACGGCCGAGGTGTCGCCCACGCATGCGTTGCCGGAGTATCCGCGCCCGCAGCTGGCGCGTCCGTCGCTGGAGCATCCGCAATGGCTGAGCTTGAACGGGCTGTGGCAATACGCCGCCACGGACGGGCAGTCACCGCCGCCGTTCGGCCAGACGCTGAAAGAACAAGTGCTGGTGCCATATCCGATCGAGTCGGTGCTCTCGGGCGTGCAAAAGCATGCGGATTTCATGGTCTATCGCCGTCTGGTGGAAATCCCGGCGGCGTTCACCGCGCATGGCCAGCATGTGCAGCTGAACTTCGGCGCAGTCGACAATGAGGCCACGGTATACGTCAACGGCAAGCAGGTGGCGCAGCATGCCGGCGGCTATACCGCCTTCAGTGCGGACATCACGCCGGCACTGCGCCCGCACGGGCCGCAGGAGATCGTCGTCGCCGTGCATGCGCCGGTGGATGGCGCCAACGTGATGATCGGCAAGCAGCGCCTGAAGCCCGACGGCATCTTCTACACCGCGGCCTCGGGCATCTGGCAATCGGTATGGCTGGAGCCGGTGCCGGCCGCCAGCTTGGCGCAATTGAATTTCACTGCCGCGCGCAGCCTGGATGCCTTCGACGTCACCTCCACGCTGCACGGCGGCGACGCGAACGCCACGCTGCATGTCACCGCCTATGCCGACGGCAAGTCAGTTGGCGAAGCGAGCGGGCCGGCCGGGCAGTCGCTGCATCTGGCTATTGCGCATCCGCATCTGTGGAGCCCGCGGGATCCGTTCCTCTACACCTTCAAGGCCACCCTGACGCAGGGCGATCAACACGACGACGTCACCAGCTATGCGGGCCTGCGCACCATCGCGATCCAGAACGTGGGCGGTCACAACCGCATCGTGCTGAACGGCAAGCCGACCTTCCTGCTGGCCACGCTGGACCAGGGCTATTGGCCGGATGGCATCTACACCGCGCCCACCGATGCGGCGCTGAAGTTCGATATCCAGAAGACCAAGGATCTGGGCTTCAACACCATCCGCAAGCACATCAAGGTGGAGCCGGCACGCTGGTACTACTGGGCCGACCGCATCGGCCTGATGGTGTGGCAGGACATGCCGGCGCTGCCCACCGGTAGCAACGACAAACTCAGCGACGCCGACAAGGCCCGCTTTCGCGCCGACGTGTCGGCGATTGTCGAACAGCTCAAGGGCGACACCGCGATCATCGGCTGGATCCCGTTCAACGAAGGCTGGGGCCAGTGGAGCATTCCGGCCGCTACCGAGCTGGCTGCGCAGATCAAGCAGCTGGATCCCTCGCGCCTGGTCGATGCGCGCAGCGGCGCCAACTGCTGCGACACCAAGGGCGACCCGCATGCCGGCGATGTCTATGACGTGCACGACTACCAGGGCCCCGGCCTGCCCAGCCCGGATGCGACGCGCGCCGCCATCGACGGCGAACACGGCGGCCTGACCCTGGGCATTCCCGGTCACGTCTGGCCGAACACGCCGATCAATCCCTACGGCGCCGTAAAAGACCGCGCCGCGCTCACCGCCGGCTATGTCGCCAACACCGCCGTGCTGCGCGACCAGGGCGTGCCCAAGGGCATGTCCGGCAGCGTTTACACCCAGATCACCGACGTGGAAGGCGAGCACAACGGCCTGTACACCTACGACCGCAAGATCGAAAAAGCGGACGAAGCCAAGGTACGGGCGATCAACGAGGCGACCATCCGCGCCGCGGCGCAGCCCTGAAGATCCGGCCGGCACCCGCACAGGGTGCCGGCATTTGGCCGTCTAAATCATTGTCGTGCGGGAACATTCGGGGCCTCCGCCCACGTTTTTCCGCCGATCTCCGGCCGCACCCGTTCCGTGCGACAGGTCTCAAGCCCAGGCGGCTGAATATCCTTTGCCGCCGCCGCTGCGGTAGGATGCCGGCGCAGCCGAAGGGGCGGCCTGCACTACCTGTTCGATGTTCAGGCCGGCAACGGGGCGGGGCGACCAGTGATCTCACGCAGCGCGGTGGCGAGTGGCGGCGGCGGCTTGGCAAAGCGCGCCTTGGCATGGTTCGCGACGATACCGGTCGACGATCCGGTCGATCGCAGCAACGCGTTTTTCATGCAGTTCTTTTTCGCTTTCTACGGTTGCATGCAGCCGTTGAACAAGCTGTACATCCTGTCGCATGCCAATCTGCATTTGCTGATGACCTCGCACAGCCATGAGCTGCGCGGCACCAGCATTCCGTTTATCGTCGACCTGGCCACCGATGTGGCCATGTCCGCGTCGGCGTGGATCGGCTTTTATCTGATCCGCCGCGGTTTGTTCCGGCAAGCGGTAAAACAGTTTCTCAGCGTGATCATCGTTTCGGCCGTGGTGTATTTCGCGGTAACCGGCATTACCGATACGCGCGACGACTCGATTTTCTTCGTGGCCATGATCATCGCCGGCCTGATGCTGGGGCGGCGTGCGCTGTGGTACGTGTATGGCGGCGTGCTGCTGGCCTACTTTGCCGGCATGACCGTGGAAACGCTGTTTCCGCCGCCGCTGCCGCAGGTGCTGGTCGGGCTGTATGCCGGCTTGCCGGGAACCATGTATGCCTATATCGCGGTGGCGATCGTGCTGGACCGCAGCGTGCAGTCGCTGCGCAAAAGCTACGAGCAGGTCAATCGCCAGCACCAGCAATTGCAGCGCGAAATCGCCGAGCGCGAGCAGGCGCGGGAGCAACTGCTGCATGCACAGAAAATGGATGCCGTGGGCAAGCTGGCCAGCGGCATCGCGCACGATATCCACAACGTGCTGGGCATCATCCTGGGCTTCGCCCGCACCCGCCAGCGCCTGGACGAACCGCAGGACGACCTGGCACCGGTAGCGCAGGAACTGGCCGATGCGCTGGAAGGCACCGAGCTTGCCGCCCGCCGCGGCGCGGCGGTGTGCCGCAAGCTGCTGAACTTCAGTCGCCGCAGCGTCACCCTGACCGAAACCTTCGACGTCGCCGAAGCGCTGCGCGAACTGCGCCCGCTGCTGCAGCAACTGCTGCCGCCGAATATCCGGCTGGAGATCAAGACACCCGACCAACCGCTGCCGATCCATTTCGACCGCAATCAATTCGAGCTGGCCTTGCTCAACCTGGTCACCAATGCGCGCGATGCGATGCAGGAAGGTGGCGTATGCGTAGTGGGCGCTGAACCCTATGGCGATGGCCAGATCGAAATCGCCATCCGCGACAACGGCAGCGGCATGTCCGCCGAAGCCGTGCAGCGTGCGTTCGAACCGTTCTTCACCACCAAGCCGGTCGGTGTCGGCACCGGGCTGGGGTTGAGCGTGGTGTACGACCTGGTCCAGCGCGCCGGCGGCGACGTGATCATCGACAGCACGCCGGGCTTCGGCACGGCGGTGAAAATCCGCCTGCCCAGAACCGATAGCGTCACGGCGCAGATGCCGGAGCAATCCCCCGCATCGCTGCGCGTCTGGCTGATCGATGACGACGATGACCTGCGCACCTTACTCAGCTCCGCGCTGGCGCAAGGCGGCTGTGTGGTGGAAGCAGCCGCCAATGGCACGCAAGCCATGCAGCAGCTGGCGCAATCCTCAGCGCCACCCGAAGTGCTGATCTGCGATCACCGCATGCCGGACATGGATGGCTCGACCCTGCTGGCGCATATTCGCGAACGCTATCCCGCCGTGCCGGCCATTCTTATTTCCGCTTACCTGGAAGGGGATACGGATGGCGGTGAGGTGAATCACGCACTCAACGAGCGATTGCCCAAGCCGTTCGCACCGGAAACGTTGCTGGCTCGCGTGCAACAAGTAGCTCAACGCCATGCAATGTAGGTTGGGTTAGCGCAGCGTAACCCAACAATGCTGCACCGCCATGTTGGGTTACCCCCGAATCAAGTCCGGGGTAACCCAACCTACGCTCGGCATCAATGGAAGACCAACACATATCCTTGCCCGGGCACGGCATTCAACGGAAACGGTGTACCCAGCACCCGCATCACCTTTTTACGGATGCGATGCACCAAGGTATCCAGCCGATGCGGATCATAGGTATGGATATTGGCGGTCAACGCCTGGATCAACGCCTCACGCGAAACCACGCGATTGGGTGCGTCGATCAACGGCGCCAGCAAGCGGCTTTCAAGCTGGCTCAACGCCACCGCATCGCCGCCGGGCGACAGCAGGCACCAGCCATCCGCACCCAGGCGCCAGCTGTGATCGACGGGCACGCTCGTACGCAGTTGCAGTCGTCGGGCCAGGCTGTACAGCGTGGCCCCCAGCACGTCGATATCCACCGGCTTGGCCAGATAGGCATCGGCGCCTTCGGATAAACCGCGCACCTGGTAGTGCGGCTCGGAGCGCGCGGTAAGCATCACAATGCCGATGCCGGCCGCCTTCGCGCGCAGCGTGCGCGCCACTTCGAAACCGTCGACGTCGGGCAGGCCGATATCCAGCACCACCATGTCCGGCAGTTGATGCTGCAGCCTGGCGTCGAGCTCCGCCGCGTGGCCGATGGCTTCCACCTGAAAACCGAATTGCCGCAAATGCGGGGCGAGTACGCGATCGCGCAACAGATCGTCGTCCTCGAGCAGCAGCACATGGAGAGGAGATTGCGAACTCACGTGGGTATCGAGATCACTATCTGAAGCGTGACGCCAGCTGACCATCCCCCAATGGGCAGCAACCTTAACCACCATAAGGTAGGCAGTAACCGGTTGCCAATCTGTGATGCAGCATAAAAAAGCCGGGCATCGCTGCCCGGCTTTAAGGGTGTCGCAGTTATTTTCGATGGCTTTCAGTGGCTTGCCAGGGCCGGCGGATCAGCGATGCCGCCCGTGGCCGAACCCTGCAGCCAGTTCGGCTGGATGCTGGAGCCGGCCGGCACCTTGAACGGCGTGCCGTCGGGCGTGGCCACCTGCAGCTTCTGGAAGCCGCCGCTGCCGTCGCTCTGCCAGTCGAACACCGCGCCCTTGGTGTTCACCCACAGCAGGTCGGCCAGGCCATCGCCGTCATAGTCGGCAATCGCCGCCAGCGTGTAGGTGGCGTTGTAGCTGATGGTCTTCTGCTTGGTGACGGTGAAGCCGTTCATGGTCCAGATCTGCAGATCGTGAGTGGAGGTATTCACCCACACCAGATCGGTAATGCCATCGCCGTTGAAGTCGCCCGCGCCCACCAAGGTGTAGCCGCTGGGACGGTTGGCGATAGTGTGCGTGGCATAGCCGCCTTGCTGGTTGTTGATCCATACCGTGACGGTGTTATTGGCCGGATTGGTCCAGACCAGGTCGCCGTAGCCGTCGCCGTTGACGTCGGCCATGGTCGGCACATCACCCTTGTTCGCCGCGATGGCGCCGGAGTTGGATGCCAGCGTGGGCGCACCGGTGCTCGGATCGGTACCCAGTTTCCACCAGGCGTACTGCGAGGCGCTGGCGTTGTACCACAGCAATTGCGGCGCGCCGCTGCTGTCGGTCACCTCCGAACCCAGCAGTTTCCAGCCCGCTGCATACGGCGCGACCTGGTACTGGTAGAAGCCGCCGATATCGTCAGACACCCACACGTACAGTTGATTGTCCGGGCCGGTCCAGGCGAGGTGCGCGGAATCCAGACCCAGCGCATCCAGTGCCGGGAAATAATCCGCCGCGTTGGCCACGGTCTGCCCGGGCGTGGACGGCTGCGTCACCTGACCGCGGATCACGCTGCCTTTCATCGCCAGCGTGGTGATGCTGCCCTTGACCGGATCCACTACCGCGATGTCGCTGAAACCGTCATTGCTGAACCAGTCGGTGATGGTGACATTCGACGACATGAAGTCGTAAGGCGCCACGTACTTGTTCGCGCGATGGAACGGTTTCTCGAACGCCACCACCGCGTTGACCAGGTTGGTGACATTGACCGAACCCAGGCCGGTAGCCATGTTGTAGCCCGGGCCGGCATTCCAGGCCGGTACCAGGGTCAGCGAGCTCTGGCTCGGCGTGGCGTAGATCACACCGAACGACTGCAGCGAATTGCTGTTCGGGCCGAGATAGCAATTGGCGGTACCCGCCCAGCACGGCTCGTCGATATTGCCCAGGGTGACGTTGTTGAACACGCAGCTGCTGCCGATCGAGGCGCCGTTGGACGCATCGCAGCTGCTCACCGTGGCCTTGTTCGGCGTGGCATTGGTGCCGTATTGCTTGCTGCCGATGTTGTACAGCGCCGGCAGGATATTGCCGCTGGTATCGCCGGTGGCCTGGTTGATCAAGGCCTGTACGCCTGCCATCGCCGGTGCCGCGAACGACGTACCGCCGGCACTGTTGTAGTACACATCGTCAGGATTGCTGTAATTGCAGGCCGTGCCGTTTTCGTTGGCGTCGGACATGCAATACACCAGGGCGTGGCCATACAAGCCGTTGGCGGCAAACAGCGACACGTCGGGCAGGGTGCGCGAGCTGAAATTGGTTTGCCCGTATACACCGGTCTGCCATGCCGGCTGTGGGAACACATTGCTGGGGCCACCACCGGCACCGCCGGTGTCGAGATAGTTGCTGCCCTCGCCACTGCTGTTGCACGCATCGATGCCGTTGGCATAACCCATCAGGCCATCGAGCACGCTGCTGGCGCAGGAGTCGTTCCAGGTCTGCTCCGGCACATAGCTGATGGCCGACGCGTTCAAGGCCAGGTTGGTCGAGGTCCAGTACTGGCTGTAGTTGTTCAGATCATTGAAGTCCGTACCGCCTACCGCGACGTTGTACGGCGTGGACGCCATGATGTTGACCTGCGCGCCGCCCGATGCCGCCGCAATGGCGTTCTGGTCGCACGCCGCCGAGCCGGCATCGCCGGTGGAGACGAACACGGTAACGCCTTCGGCTTCCGCATCCGACCACAGCAGCGATGCGGTGGTGTCGCCACCCGCGGCGGATTCGCACTCGCCATAGCTCAGGCTCCACACATTGCCCGGCGCCTGACCGGCGGTGGCGGCCATGCCGAAGCCGGCCTGGAACGCACCGAAATCGCTGCCGCTATCCGCGCACGAGGCAAACACGATGTTCGCATCGGGCGCGGCCGCGCCGGCCCATTCGGCATCGAGCGCCGCTTCGCTCTCGTCGCCGTTGACGCCCGGATCCGTACAACTGTTGGGATGGATGTAACTGATGCTGCCCTTGGCATCGGCCGGCAGGAAAGCTTTGCGGAAAGCCAGGATATCGGCCGGATTCACGTCGGTGCGTTCCAGCACCACGATGGTCTGGCCGGCACCGCGCGTGCCCTGGTTCCACAGCGGGTTGACGTTGTAGATGGTGTTGAAATCGGCGGGCGCCACATCGTAGGTGGTCTGCGGATCCACCGTGCCGCCCGGCACCGTGAACTGCGCAGTCGGCTTGCCGTTGGCCGTGGCATCGGCTTTCGCCACCATCTTCCAGCGGCCGTTCGCCTTGTTCTTGCTCACCACGCCAACGTCCATATGCTGCGGCTTAGGCAGGAAGTTATGCAGGCGTACAAACTGCACGATCGGTGCCAGTGCGGCCGGAATCTGCGCGGCGTTTGCATTGGCGAAATGCTTTTCGCCGTTGATCTGATAACTGTGCATCGAGGCGTTGAACGCACTGTTCAAAGACGCCGTGTTGCCCGAAAAGTGAATGATCATGCCGTCCGGGCTGACGTCCTTCACTTTCAGGCCGTGCGAGCGCAGCCACGCGGTCACCTTGGTGACGTCGGATGGATTGGGCGCGAACAGGCCGATCTGCGCCGCGGTCAACCAATGATGGAAGTAGGGCGAGCTGGGATTGGCCTGCGCACTGAGCAAGTTGTCGAACTCCTGCTGCTTGCTCACGCTGCGCTTGAGCACCAGCGACAGATCCGAAAAGCTTTGCGTGGCAGGCAGCGCACCCTTGTCGTAGGTAGCCAGGGCATAGGCCGAGCGTGTATTGACCAGGGCGATTTTTTGGTTGTCGTTGACGGACCCGGCGATTTGCGCCTTGTCCTGCGTAACGGGTGGGAGATAACCAGGGCTTTGCGTGGCGGTGCTGGCGCTGGCTGCGGCCGGTGCCCCGATGCCCAGGGCCAGGCTGGCAACCGCGAGCCACGGCCGATGCTTGTGATTCGACATGTGAATTCCCCGCGTTCAAGCTAGTGCCACGCGCCGAAAGCAGCGCCGGGATCTTCATCCAGAAGTCCATTCCCCGTGGCATGCATGGCTGTCCGCTCCTACAGCCCGCTCCGGAATATATGCGCCGGATTTGCGCTTGGCACGCAACTGAAATCGCCTGGTATCGCGTGCAAATCACCGCTCCTCACACGATCTCTCCATCTTGCAGGGGCGTTATTGCGCCGCGCTGGCATAACTGCGACGCAGGTGCAGCAATACGCCGGCGTCTAGCGCGAATTTGTCATATGCAGCCGGTGCAGGGTGTCGATCAACTATGGCCATAGTTGACAAGCCGGGAGGCTGCGGGTATCTACTATGTCCATAGTTGACAAAAAGGACGGACAGTCATCGTGAAGATCTCTCTCACCGATCGCGAAGCCGATGTCATGCAGGCGCTATGGGATCACGGGCCCTCGCTGGTCGCCGAAGTGCGCGAGCGGCTGAGCGACGAACTCGCCTACACCACGGTGCTTACCGTGCTGCGCACGCTCGAAGGCAAGGGCTACGTGGGGCACGAGGAAGAAGGCCGCGGGCATCGCTACTTCGCCAGCGTCAAGCAACAGGCCGCACGCAAGAATGCCGTGCAGCATCTGACCGACAAGCTGTTCAAGGGCTCGGCAGAACTGCTCTTTTCACATCTGGTATCCGAACAAAAACTCAGCGCCGAGCAGATCCGCCGCATGCGGCAGTTGCTGGCCGAGCGCTCCGGCAAGGAGGAATCGTGATGATCGCCTGGATGATCTACGCCATACTCGTCGCCCTGATGCTGAGCGCCGCCGCGCTCACGGCCGAACGTGCGGCAAAAGTGCGCCGCGCTGCCACACGCTGGCTATGGCTGGCCGCGCTGGTCGGCTCGCTGATGCTGCCGCCGGTGATTGCATCGGTATCGATCCACCTGCCTGCTGGCTTGAAGCCCAGCACGGCACCGGCCTCTATCGCCTTGCGCAATACCACCTCGATCGCGATGCCGGCAGCGCTGCTCGAGTTTGGGGATGCGCAGCCCGACGACACCTCCACCCGCATCGACACGCTGCTGCGCGACAGCTGGATCGCCGCGTCGGCCTTGATGGGCCTGGTGCTCGTGCTGAGTTCCCTGCTGCTGCAACGACGCCAGCGTGGCTGGGCAGCAGGGCAGTTGTGCGGCGAATCGATCTTGATCGCGCCGGATGCAGGCCCGGCGGTGATTGGCCTGCTACGTTCGCGCATCGTGGTGCCGGTGTGGCTGCTGCAAGCCGGCCAGGCGCAACAGCAATGCACTATCGCGCATGAGCGCTCGCATCTGCATGCACGCGATCCGCAGCTAGTCGCTTTCGCTTTGCTGCTGTTGACGTTGATGCCGTGGAACCCGCTGCTGTGGTGGCAGTTCAGCCGCCTGCGTCGCGCCATCGAGGTGGACTGCGATGCCCGTGTGCTGCGCGGCGGCCACGATATCGATGCGTATTGCGAAACGCTGATCGAGGTCGGGCAACGTCAGTCCAGCCGTCTCGGCGTGGTGCCGGCGATGTCCGATTCCGCCTCGTTCCTGGAATTGCGCATCCGGCACATGCTGCGCAAGCCGAACAAATGGGCGGGTGCATCGGCAGCGGCGCTGATCTGTGTGTCGCTGGGCATGGCGGCGTTTGCCGCGCAGGTCACACCGCCCAGCGCCGGCCAGCGCGACGCCCATGCACCGGTCGTGCTGAGCAGCGATATCCTGGACCGCTACACCGGCTACTACCTGATCAGCCCGATGTCGGTGATCACCGTAACGCGTGACGGCAACGGCCTTATCGCGAGCGTCAGTGGCCAGATCGCCGCGCCCAAGCCGCTCCATCTCGTGCCGATCGACCAGACTCGCTTCGCCGTGGACGGCATGGACGACACCGTGCACTTCGTTACCGACGCTCAGGGCCGAGGCCTGCGCTTCGTCGCCACGCAGAACAAAGACGGACACGAAGTCCTCAACCGGCCGCGCACCGATCAAGCCACCGCCGAACAGACCCTCGCAGCGCTCGCCGCGCGCATCAAGGCGCAGAAGGCGTTCCCCGGCAGCGAGAAGGCCTTGCAGCTGCTGCTCAGCGATCCCGACAGCGGTGCCGGCATGAGTCCCGACCTGGTCTTCGTGCGCAAGCAGCAAAAGGCATCGAGAGAGCAATATCTCGCCGCGCTGGGGCCGGTCGAGTCCTACACGTTCCAGGGTGTCAGCCAGTTCGGCTCCGACGTCTACCTGGTCAAGCGCCAGCACGGTTCGGAAACTGTCACGCTGGTGGTGGATGAGCACGGCACCCTGGTGAGCGCTTTCCGGCACCGCTAAGCCTTGCTTACCGCTGATCTCTCCGGCAGGTCTGGCCCCGCAGACCTGACCGGCGCCTAGCACCCCTCCGATCCCCGTGGCCATCACGAATGGCCACCTCGATGCCCCTGTGCCCGCTGGAGTGATGAGATGACACGTATTGCCGACTACACCATGTTCCGCCGCATTTGTATGGTTTTTGGCCTGGCCGTGTCGATCGGTATCGGCCTGGCGCCAGTACGTGCGGCCGAGCTGCAGCCGGGCACCCACGCGGGCACGCTGCAGGGCGCGCTGTATCGCATCGATATCCCCGACCACTGGAACGGCGACCTGGTGATGCTGATGCACGGCTACCAGCCTGTGGGCGCGAAAATCACCACGCCGATGAGGGCCGCCGAACCCACATCCGTGTTGCTCAAGCTGGGCTATGCGGTTGCACAGAGCCAATACGCATCGCAGGGCTGGGCGGTAGACGACGCCATCGTCGACAACGAGCGGCTGCGCCACTATTTCGAGCACAACCTTGCGCATCCGAAGCACACTTACGTATACGGCTTCTCGCTCGGCGGCCTGGAAACGCTGGCCACCATCGAGCGCTATCCGCATATCTATTCCGGCGCGCTGGTCACCTGCGGTGTTGCTGTTTCGACTGCCGACATTATCGCCGATGGCGCCCTCACGCCGCTGGTGGCCTTCGATGCATTGATTCCCGGCGTACTGCCGGACCTGACCGCGCCCGATGCGCCGGCCTTTATTCCGCCGGAAGTCTTTGACAAGGCGCTGCAGGCGCATCCGCAGCAGGCTGCGATCCTTGAACAGCGCCTGCAGGAACGGCCCGGCACGCTGTCGTTGTCGCTCTATTACATGGTTCTGCGCGAACTGGAAAAGCGTGCCGGCGGCATGCCGGTAGACAACCGCAACACCGTCTACCAAGGCTTCGGCGACGATGCTGACTTCAATCGCAAAGTGCATCGCTATGCCGGCTCGCCCGCGGCCATGGCCTACGTGCAGCGCAACGCCACTTTGACCGGCCACATTGCCGTACCGCTGGTGATGCAGTGGAACAGCTTCGATCAAACCGTGCCTGCACGATTTCATGATGGCTATCCCAAGCTGGTCCATGCCGCAGGGGACGACAAGCTGCTCACCGTGCTGCCGCCGGTTGGCGATGGGCACTGCAACTTCACCGATGCGCAGACCGAAGCGGCATTCACCACGCTGGTGAGCAAGGCCACCGCTGGCGAGCCAGAGTATCGACATGGCAGCGGCCACCTGCCGGTGGAATCGAACATCCGATAATCTGCAGGCGCCCATCCCCGCCGCACGTCGGAGCCGTCTGCCATGCGATCCGCCAGCTGCTTTACCCGTTGCATGGCCACCGTCCTGCTGGCCGCTCTGGCGACACCTCTGCTAGCGCAATCCGATGACGGCCCCGTAAGCGCCAACGATCCCGCACTGGCACGGCTGGACAGCTTTACCTCGGGGCTGACGCAAGAGCACAAATTCTCCGGCGTGGTGCTGGTCGCCAGGAACGGACAGATCCTGTTCGAGAAGGCCTATGGCATACGCGACGCCAAACACGGCGATGCCAATACGCTGGATACCCGCTTCAATCTCGCCTCGGCGGGCAAGATGTTCACCAGCGTGGCAGTGTGGCAGCAAATTGCCGCAGGACGGCTGTCGCTGGATACGCATGTAGGCGACATCTTGAAGGATTACCGCAACCGCAGTTTCGCCACCACCGTTACCGTTCGCGAGCTGCTGACGCATACCAGTGGCGCCAGCGATGTGCCGCTGCTTGGCAACGAGAATGAGGCCAATCGCGCGCACGTGCACAGCGTTGCCGACATGGTCGCGCTGGCCGACCAGCAACCACCGGCTTTTACGCCCGGCACGCAAATTCTGTATAGCAACTACGCGTTTGTGGTGCTCGGCCGCATGGTCGAAGTCGCTTCCGGCGAAGACTTCCAGACTTACTTGCGCAAGCACCTCTTCGAGCCGGCCGGCATGCATCACACCGGCTTTATCGACTGCGCCACCCGCACGCCGGATCTCGCGGTGGGCTATGCGGGTACCAGCGCCGACGGCAAGCTGCTGTTCGATTGCGAAACCTTGCCCGGCTTTCCGGCTGGCGGCGAGGCATCCACCGCCGGAGACATGTATCGCTTCGTCACCGCCTTGCAGTCCGGCAAGCTGATGCCGCCGGCACTATTCGCCCAAGCTACCAAGACCTATCGCATGGCCTTCGGCCTTGGCTTCTTTGCCACCGATTATGGCCCCGGCCACCTGCTGCGCGACTTTCGCTGGGGACACGCCGGCGGCGCCAGCGGCGCCTGCACCGATGTGCGCAGTTTTCCGCGCACCGGCGAAACCATCATCGTGTTGAGCAACACCACGGCGCCGGCCTGCTTTCCCGTATCGAATTTCCTGCACAAGGACTACGCGAACAGCCACCCGGGACATGCGTGAGGGCGTCCGTTCGCCGGCAACCGATTACAGATCCTTGGTCATGAAGATCCGGCTGGTGCCGGGAGGCAGGCAGGGAATCTCGCCGAATCTGCGCCAGCCATGGCGCTCGTAGAAACCGGGCGCCTGAAAATTGATCGTATACAGCACGGCGGCGCAGCAACCCCTGCGCCGTCCTTCATTTTCTGCCAGCTGCAAAATGCGGCTGCCCAGGCCTGCCTGGCGGTATTCCTTCGGCAGATAGAACACATCCAGAAACAGCAGGCCCAGCGATGTGCGGCCGGTTACGCCGCCGACTACTTTTCCGCTCGCCGGATCCTTCACCAGCACGCCCAGCGGCAGGCGATCGTTGATGCCGGTGTTTTCATCGTTGAACGCATTGAGACCGCTGCCGATCACATCCATGGCGTATTGATCCAGCTGGTCCGTGACATCGATGATGGGATCTTGCATAGTTCGGACCCTGCGTAAGCGAAGCGGCACAATTTACTGCCGGCGATCACCTGGCGCCAGGATTGACGCGCGCCATCGGCAATCCATCGACCATCCAGTCAGGAGTTACGCGATGCAGGTCTATATTTTTCGGGGACCGGGCCGTGTATTTGGTGTGACCGAGGATGCGGCGGGTGCGAACCTGCCCGCAAAGTTTGCGCCGTGGGCGCCATTCCGATCACAAGAGGTGGTGCGAGGGCAAGCTACACTGGGGCTCGACAGCACCGAATGCCTCGACGATATCGCCCAATACGGATTCCACATCACCAACGCGCATGTGCGCATTACCGATGAAGTGGTGTGAGATCGCGGCAGTCGACCGTCGTTTTTGAAACTCAGCTGGCAGCGTCCTGCGGCTCCGCAGGCGAGGGTGAAGCGTGCGCTGCAGCGAGCACGCGCAGGTTCTGTTCCAGCTCGGCGATGGTCAGCGGAAAATAACCTTCCTCGTGCTCCGCCTTGTACCACCCCTGCATGCGCTGCCGGCTCACTTCCATACCGGCATTGGCCAGCGCTGCGGCGATGTCATCGATGGAGACATGCGTGGCTTCGCCGATCAGGCGCCATAGCCAATTCATCTTCAACGGGTTGATGCCGCGCTGAAGCGGGGGCTGTTTGTAACTCATAAGCCATTCCTCCAAACAATGAACGCCCGTGGCCGCAATACCGCGGATGGCGTCTGCTCCCTGGTTTCACACCGGCTTATCGGCCGAAAGCCGTTCGACTTGATGCGCACCGCCGCCTGCACGCAGGAATATGCGCACTTGCGCGTGAAATTCATCCATACAAACGCAAAATTTTGCCCATAAATACAGGAATTTCCTGCGCAAATGATGGCTTGGCAGCATGTGCTTTCAAGCGTACAGTCCGCGCAAGCGAAGCTTTTGAGTGAGGGATTACGCTATGCATCGCTCTCATGTTGTGTTGGCGCTGATGGCGCTTGCTGTAACGACTTCTTTCGCGTTCGCCAATGCCTCGAGCATCCCCGATGCGCTGCGGCAGCAAGCCGCGGCAGGCAATGCGAAAGCCCAGGTGGCCTTGGGCCGCGCCCTGCAAAACGATGGTGTGGAGGCCGACAAGGCCGCCGGCACCGACTGGTTCCGCAAAGCGGCGGAGCAGGGCGATGCGGATGGTGCGTGGATGCTCGGCAGTGCCTATATGGGCGGCGTCGGTGTCACGCGCGATGCATCCAGCGCCATCGCATGGATGCAAAAAAGCGTTCAGGCCGATCCCGTGCCCGATCGCATGGCGAACATGGCTTTCGCCATGATGGTCACCGGCATGTTCTCCAGCGAGCAAGGCAATAACGCTGCAAACTGGGCCCAAAAAGCCGCTGACAAAGGCTCGACCAAAGGTATGGAGCTGCTGGCCATGCTGAGTCTTTCCGGCCAGATGGGTGCCACCAAAGACCCGGCCGCCGCGGAACACTGGCTGCTGCTCGCCTCGCAAAAAGGCGATACGCAGGCCCAATCCATACTCGGCGGCCTCTATCTCACCGGCAACCTTGGCCATAAAGACGTCGTCCAGGGCGCGCATTGGTTGCAGACTGCGGCTGATGGCGGCAATACCAATGCAGCCGGCGAACTGGCCACGTTCTACCTCACCGGCGAATACGGTGTACCGGTAGATGGCGCCCGCGGTGTGGTGCTGGCACGCAAGGCGCTTGCAGCGAACGAGATGACCGGGCACTACGCGATGGGTATTGCGTATGTGAAAGGTGTAGGCATCGAGCACGACGCGGCCAAAGGTTGGTATCAGCTGGCGCTCGCCGAGCGCATGGACAGCAAGCGGCAGCTGCAGCATGTGACCGATTACATGTCTACAGCAGCCACGCAGTTGTCGACGGCGCAATTGGCCGATCTCAAAGGGCAGGTGGAGCGCGATGCACCTGCGCGTTCAGTGACGGCGCCGTAAATCGCGCGGCGCCAAACCGGCAAGCTGACGCGATCCTTACTACCCCTCATCGTCATTCCGGCTTTCGCCAGAATGACGGTGAGGGGTACTTGCGTATAGCACGCGCCTCCTCATGCCCGCAGCCAAGCCCTCGGCTTGCACCAACCACATGCCCCCATGGAAGATGCCCGCGCACGGGGTGGCGATGCGAGCTTTCGCCCACACCACCTCGCCAATCGTCATCAAGGAGCGGGACATGGAAAGGTCGGCGCCGGGCTACCGCGTATTCGCATGGACCATGCTCGCCGTGCTGGCAGCGGCAGGGCTGCTGCTGACTTACCGCTCCGTCATGGCCACTTGGTTCGTGGATCCCGACGTGGTCAACGTTGCCATGCTCAGGGATGGTGTGGCGAGGCACGGATGGGCCTTTCTGGCGAGCTGGATCTACACCACCGACAACTGGGTGTTCTCTCTGCTGCCCTGGTATTGGCTGCTCTACGCGACGGTAGGCGACACACCCTTCGTGCTCGTCGTATCGGGCTGGGTGGTGTTTCTGCTCTGCGCCGCGCTGACGGCTTATCTGGTGATCCGCCTTACCGAGCGCCGATGGGTGGGCGCAGCGGTGTTTGCGCTGCTGGTATGTCCCAATTACCTGGCCATCGGGCCGGCCGGTTTGCTGGGGCATCCAATCACCCACAACAGTTCCATGATCTGGTGCCTGGTCGGCTGGCTGCTGGCCTGGCGCGGTCTGCGTGTGCGCCGACTTGGCTGGATGGCCGGCGCCTGCGTGGCGGCGCTGATAGTCGGCTTGTCGGATCCATGGTCCATGGCGGCCTTTATCCTGCCGGCGCTGCTCAGTTCGCTAGTGCTCGCCGTAAGCGCTCCGCGCGCGCAGCGCCGGTTCTTCGCAGCGGCGAGTGCGTTGTGGTTGCTGACCGCATTGCTGGCACGCACGCGCGTGCTGCATCTGCTGCTGTTTCTGCCGGGCTATCCGCTGCAACGACCGGACATCCACACCCTCGGCCAGAACGCCGCATGGACGCTGCGCTCGCTCGGCATGGCCTTTGCGCCGTGGCCCTCGCGCGATCTGGAAAACAGCAGCGCCATCCTGGTTGGGCTGGTGCTGGTCATCGTGCTGCTTGGCTGGGCCAGCCTGCGGCTGCTGGCCGGCTGGCGTGCGCTATCGGGCGAGCGATCGTGGATGGTGCTGAGCTTCGCACTCTCCATCGCCGGCACCGCCGCCGGTGCCGTCATCGGCCCCACGCCCGCTGGCTTCAGCGCCATGCACTTCATGATCAACGCGTACTTCCTGGTGCCGGTGATCGTGGCGAGCAGTGCATGCTGGAGCACGTCGCTGTCATTCGCGCGCACGGCAATGGCGTGGGGCACGGTCATTGCGATCAGCGGCGTGCTGCAGATGGAGCGATCGCTGCAAACCATCGCGCAAGGCGACCTGTCGCTGGTGCGCACCGTTAAACCGCTCACCGAACTGCTGCAACGCGAACACCTCACCTATGGCTATGGCGCCTATTGGGGCGCGCAGGCCAATGCCGTGACGTGGTACAGCCGGGGACGCGTGGTCATTCGGCCGATCCGCTTCGATCCCGCTACCGGCCAGGTGAGCACTCAACACCAGCAAGCTTCGCGGTACTGGATCACCCCGCAAGACATGCCCGCCGATCAGCACGATTTCTTCGTGATCCTCGGCAACGACGGAGAAATCTGCCCGGACCCCGCGCAATGCGAAGCCGGCGTCATCCGCCAATGGGGTCCACCGCAACGCCGGCTCACAGCGCCGGGACCACGCGGCGATCTGACCATCCTTGTATGGCCGAAGCGGCTTTATTCGCCGGGAACATTGGTGAGTGATTGACGCCTGGCGAAGGCCAAGGCCCGGGCATCAGCAAACACGCACGCCCCACCATCTGCCCCCGCACTTGCCACCACCCCAACCCCAAGCCTAGATTTCCCCAAGCATCCGACCGGGGAGGGTAGGGCCATGCGCATACTCATCGCCGCCATATTCGGCGGCATCGTGATGTTCCTCTGGGGCGCCGCCGCCCATATGGCCTTGGGCCTGGGCAACATCGGCATCAACCAGCCCGCCCACGAAGACACCGTACTCAACAGCCTGCACGAAGGCCTGGGGCCCCAGCCCGGCGTCTACCTGCTGCCCTCGCTCGACCCGCATCACTGGAACGACCCCGCCAGCAAGGCCGCCTACGCCCAAAAGGCAGCCGTATCGCCCTACGCGCTGGTGGTGTACCTGCCGCAGGGCGAAGACATGACCCGCATGGGCGGCGCGCTGGCACGCCAATGGGCCTCCGATACCCTGTCCGCGCTGGCCCTGGCCGTGGTGATGGGGCTGGCCGCTTTCAGCTTCGGCCAGCGCCTGTTGATTGCCGTGGTGGCGCCGGTATTCGCCTGGCTCAGCCTGCTGGTGCCGTACTGGAACTGGTACCGCTTCCCCGGCAGCTTTACCTGGGCAGCCCTGGTCGAGCAGCTGATCGGCTGGCTGCTGGCCGGCGCCGTGATGGCATGGTGGCTGGGCCGCGGCCGCCGCAAAGCGGCCTGAGCGCGCGACCGGCAGCGGAGCTCGCCGCGTTGCGATGGCGCAGGCCACACGGCGATAATCCAGCGTTCTTGCCCTCATATCGGATCCGAACATGCTGGACCCCGCATTGCTGCGTTCGCGCCTGGCCGAAACTGCCGCGCGCCTGAAGGAAACCCGCGGCTTCACGCTGGACGTGACCGCCGTGGAGGCGCTGGAAAGCCAACGCAAGCAGCTGGCCACCGAGACGCAGGAACTGCAGAACCTGCGCAACACCCGCTCCAAGGCCATTGGCCAGGCCAAGGCCAAGGGCGAAGAAGTGGCCCCGCTGATGGCCGAAGTGGCCGGCATCGGCGACAAGCTCAAGGCCAACGAACTGGCCCTGGCCGAGGTGCAGGCCAAGCTCTCCGATATCGCGCTGCTTATTCCCAACATCCCGCACGAGTCGGTGCCGATCGGCAAAGACGAAAGCGACAATAAGGAAATCAGCCGCTGGGGCACGCCGCGCAACTTCGATTTCGAGGTGAAAGACCACGTCGACCTCGGCGAACGCCACGGCTGGCTGGATGGCGAAGCCGGCGCCAAACTCTCCGGCGCGCGCTTCACCGTGCTGCGCGGCCAACTGGCGGCGCTGCATCGTGCGCTGGGTCAGTTCATGATCGACCTGCACACGCGCGAGCACGCCTATCTGGAATGCAACGTGCCGGTGCTGGTCAACAGCGATTCGATGTACGGCACCTCCCAGCTGCCCAAGTTCGAAGAAGACCTCTTCGCTACCCAGGTGGGCGAATCCCGCCGTTATCTGATCCCCACCGCCGAGGTTTCGCTCACCAACCTCGTGCGCGACACCATTCAAGATGCCGACGCACTGCCGCTGCGCTTCACCGCGCATTCGCTGTGCTTCCGCGCCGAAGCCGGCAGCTACGGCCGCGACGTGCGCGGCATGATCCGCCAGCACCAGTTCGAGAAAGTGGAAATGGTGCAGGTGGCGCGCGCCAGCGATTCCTACGCCCAGCTGGAAGAAATGGTCGGCCACGCCGAGCGCGTACTGCAGAAGCTGGAATTGCCCTACCGCAAGCTGCTGCTGTGCACCGGCGACATGGGCTTTCAGTCGTCCAAAACCTACGACCTGGAAGTGTGGCTGCCTAGCCAGAAAACCTATCGCGAAATCTCCAGCTGCTCCAACTGCGAAGACTTCCAGTCGCGCCGCCTGCAGGCACGCGTGCGCAACGCAGAAACCAACAAGCCCGAACTGGTACACACCCTCAACGGCTCCGGCCTGGCCGTAGGCCGCACCATGATCGCCGTGATGGAGAACTACCAGAACGCCGACGGCTCCATCACCATCCCCGAAGCACTGCGCCCTTATCTCGGAGGCGCGGAGAAAATTGCATGAACACACCGGCGCGCACGTCATGGGACAAAGTGGAGTTCTACACCAGCTACTTCCTGATGTTCGTGCTCGCCTCGGTGATCGGCACGCGCCTGAGCTTCGCCAGCGTGTGGCAACTGCCCACGCTGGACCTGGTACTGAGCATCACCGCACTGCTGCTGGTCATCGCCAGCTTCTGGATCGCCCGTAACCGCCGCAGCTGGCGCGTGTGGATCATCGCCTTCGCCACCGCCACGCAACTGGTGCCGATGGTGCTGCGTCATCCAGCCACACTGTTTCCGCTGCTGGGTGGACTGATTCCGGTAGGCATCATGGTGTGGGCACTGGTAGCGCTTTCGCGCAAAGGCCCCAACGGGGCCAATAGCCCGCGGGTACGCGGTTCCTGATAGGATTGGCGGCCTTGCAAAACCCGGTCGGCAGCGGGAAGCCGAGCGGCGACAATCTAAAACGGAGAGATGGCCGAGTGGTTTAAGGCAGCAGTCTTGAAAACTGCCGTAGGTGTAAGCCTACCGTGGGTTCGAATCCCACTCTCTCCGCCAGTAACGCAAAGGCCCTGTTTTTACAGGGTTTTTTGTTGTCTGGCGAAAAGTCTGTCGGTACACAAATCGGTACACAGAGACCGAGATGCGTATCCCAAACTACCTTCAGCGTGCGCCGTCTGGCATCTGGCATTTTCGCCAACGTATTCCCGCCCACAGTGCTCAAAAATTGGGCAAGGTGGAAGTCAAAAGAAGCCTACAGACACGCGACCTTTTCACAGCTCAAAGACGTGCTTTGGCATTGGTCCAAGCGTATGCTCAAGCCTTCACAGTCAGGGGGCTGAGTGTGGCTATGGATGGCATTCCAACGGTTGATGAAATCGCCAAGGCGATTGCCTTGGGTTATCGGGTTATTGTCAAACCCGATGGGACTGTCGAAATCGAAGCGAACGGCAAAGAAGACCATGACTTTGCCATGGATGCTGTGGACCACATCGGTCCTCTGGTGAAAGAGCCGTTCCATCAGGAAGCTATCAAGGCCGAGGCGCAACGTATCGTCCTTCAAGCTCAAGCTGCTTCTGCAAAGACTCTTGCTAATCCTTCGTCTTCCATTCCCAGCATTGCCATCGGCAAGGCGGTGACGCAATGGCTGGCTGAAATCAAGTCTTCGACCAAGACCAAGACGTTTAAAATCAAAACAACGGCGGTTGAAGGGTTCGCTAAACACTATGGTGAGAAGAATGCGTTGAAGGATGCTCAGCGCATTGATGTAGGCAATTGGGTGCAAGCACTTCGGGCAAGCAAGCTTGAAACTCCGACCATCGTCAACAAGCTTTCTTACTTGCGCGGATTTTTCGACTGGGCCAAGGCGCGTGGGTATTACCCACCATTTTCGAAAGATGAAAATCCTGCTGCTGGGCAGGTGGTGTATGGAACACGCGAGAAACGTCAGCGCCGCTCCCTTGGATTTAAGCCATTTTCAACAACACAAGTTCAAGCCTTGTTTGACCACAAGGCGATGGAAGATGGACTCAGTGAGTCGGCCCGCTGGGGCGCCTGGGTTGGCCTCTATACAGGCGCAAGAGTTGCCGAAGTGGGTCAGCTTACCTTGGCTGATTTTGTAGAAGTCGATGGGATTCCATGTATACGCATCTGTGATGAGTCGGAAGGTCAGTCCGTCAAATCTGACGTCAGTATCCGAACCATTCCCGTCCATCCTGCACTGATAAAGCTTGGTCTTCTCAAACGGGTTGACGCTTTGCGTAAAGCAGGGGAGACGCGCCTTTTCCCAAGCGTGAAAACGAATGGTGTGAACGGCATGGGGAACTGGCTATCAAAGGCCTTTAGTCGTCATGTGCTGGCAGTTGTTGGAAAACCAGAGAAAGGAAAGTTCGGTTTTCACTCACTTCGAAAGTCTGTTGTTCAAGGTCTGCAAACCTTGGGTGTCCCTGCGGAACTTCGTGCTGCGTATGTTGGACATGAGTTAGACGATGAACATCATGCTGCTTACAGCAGGGCACCGACCATGAAAGAACTGTTGGATGCGGTGAAGAAGTTGAATTGGAAGTCAGATTCGTAAATTCAAAGGTTACGTACCGATGAAAATACAATTCGATTCAAGGCCAGCAAGCGCCGGAACTTTTTCTGTTTTTAACTGGAGGTGGGTTTGCCAGTCGAAGAGTCTTGGATGCTGGGCTACTTTGTCTATGTTGACGTGTTTGTACTTTTTGTGCGTCTCAGTCAGTTTTGCAAACACCAAAGCAGATTCGCTATGTACTTCATTTTCACCTGTTTGGAGTCTTTCGCAGAGTTGTTGGGGTGGTGACCCTAAACAAACCTCTTTGGGCTCGGTGTCTTCGCCTCTCTACGTAATTGATTTATCTCCACCGAAATCTAAGGATGAGATAGCTCAAGACATGCGAGAGAAAGAAAAGAAAGAAAGGGAAGATTCTTTGCTTGTTGTATTTAATGGGCTTGTCGCAGTCTTTACGTTTTTCCTTGCGCTCTCTAGTGGTTACTTATGGTTGGAAACCAGGCGTCTTCGGAAGATATCGAATCAGCAAGGCGAGGACTTGAAAACATCAATTGCACTTGCAAAGCGCGCGTCCGAAGTCGCAATAGCTTTGGAGTTGCCGATTTTTGTAATCGAAAACGTAACCATTTCGAAAATGAAAGGAACTCTAACCATAAATCTCGGGAATCATGGTAGGACGCCAGCAATCATCTCCTCGCACTCTTTGCTAACGCAAATTGATCAGGCACTCCCACTTGAACCGACCTATCCGATGGCCAGTGTCATCGACGAAGTCTCATCCAGAATCGTCGAAAAAGGACACGTTTACGAGATATCAAGAGATACGCATCTTTCCCAAGATGCGTGGAAAAGCATTTCAGAGCGGAAAACAATTTTATGGGCTTATGGATATCTTGAATACATAGATTTTTTAAAGCAAAGGCGTCAGGCTGGTTATTGTTTAGCCTATGAGCCCAATCGATACGATAACGGTGGGAAGTGGGTGCTAAAAGGGCCGCCAAAATATACTTATGACCAATTAGTTGTCTGCTGAACGATTGGATAATCTCATGGCAGTGATAGGACGCTACCTGGTGCAAGCAAGAGCCTTCCGCAGGTTCGAATCCCCGTGGGGATTCGAACCTCACATGTCCTATCTTGACTGACGCATGGGTGGATACCACCGGCCTGTCATCAACCCTGTAATACAGAACCCGGCTGAGAAATTCGTCCAGACTGTAGGTGCGTTTTCTTGCACCGGTGGATGCTCCTTACGACCTCACCATAACTCCGTGTCCTGGCTCAGCTTGAACCGCCTAGGATCACATTTCCTTCACGCCCTGAAATGGTCAACTATGTGACGAGGGTCTCATAAAGAGGCCTGGGCAGTGACAATCTAAGGACCGGCCAGGAATACGGCCATACACGCATACAGGGGGCTGTGAGCGTGATAGGGGACTACCAACTTAGGCATGCCAACACCTTGATGGGGACATCAGGGGTGTTCGTGTATTGACGTTCGAAAATTGTTTGGTTTCACAAAAGCTATTGTTTGAAAAGGGTGCGGATTTGATGGCGAGCGTCATGGTTAAAGGAGACGCAAAATATTTTTCAAATCCCACAAAAGTGGATCTTTCATATAGGTGGTAATCATGTCTCAGCACAACCAGGTGACCCACAATAACTTAGAAGAGATAGGTGAGCATGGACTTAAAATCTTATCTAACTTCATTTTTTGGGCACTTGGTGGGGCTATATATATTTTATTTTTCAAATTGCATTGGTGGGACGATTCTACAAAGGTTATGGATTCAATAAATGCTTTTCTTATAAGTGTTCTTGATATAAATGTGTTTGCAGTTTTATTGGTTTGGTCAGTCCTCGTTATGGCCATATATTGGCTTCTAAAGCTAGAAAGACTATTTATGGAAACATTGTCGGAGCTGGTAAGATTTTTTTACATAGCTGGTCCATTTATTTTGGTGGTAACGCTATCTTATAATCGGGTTCATGACAAAGTTATTGTAAGCAACGGCAAGGCTTTTGTGGCTTTCCTTATGCTCATAGGGTTTGGTTATATCATTTATTTTTTCGGCAAAAAAGCATTCATAAGAGATTTAATATTTCCATTTTTTCTTGGGTGGTTCCTCTTCTTTCTAAGATTAAACTTAGATAATGGAATGTTTTTTTAGTAAAGAAATAGTAAGTGCTGTCAGAATAAGTATTGTCAATATAGTGACGTTTGCTACTAAATTTATTAGGATTTCTTTAAATTTCGATCTCATAAATATATTTCCTAAAGTATAAATTTTAATTAGTTGTATCAATAAGAGTTCTTTTGTCAAGATGGTTTTGTAAAGTTAAGTAACCAAGAGGGTAGGGAAATGCCAGTTACCGCACTTACACCAGTCAAGCAGTTAAAGCTGGATTTAAGTAATTACAGAACTTTGCACCAGCCAAACGAGCGCAGTGCTGTCGAGGCTATCATTGCTACCAACCCGGACTGGTTTTGGGCACTGGCACAGAGCCTGCTTGACGATGGTTATCTTCCAACGGAAAACATCCTTGTGCAGAAGGATGGGACAGGCCCGAGGGCTGGCCTCACAGTTAAAGAGGGTAATCGACGCATTTCTGTCCTGAAGCTCGTTCACGGGCTGATTTCGACAGAGGGCCTATCGGTCCCAACGAATATTTTGACCGCCATCGAATCCATTTCTAAGGAATGGAAGAAGGCGAACTCATCCGTTCCAACTGCTATCTATGAGCTTAGTGAAAGCGATGTAGTCAACCGCATCCGAAGCCTCACCCATGGCAAGGGTGAAAAAGCTGGTCGTGACAAGTGGACGCCCGTGGCCAGGGCTCGTCATAACCGAGAGGAGAATGGAGCTTCAGAGCCAGCCCTTGACCTCCTTGAGAAATATCTGCAAAAAGGCAAAAACAGGACAGAGCAACAAGCGCAACGTTGGGCTGGTGATTTTCCAATTACAGTCCTGGAAGAAGCGATGAAGAAGGTCGCTGTTCGCCTTGGTTGTACCAATAGTCCCGAATTGGCTAAGTCTTATCCAAGGGTTAAAAATCGACCTGAACTCGAAGAAATCATTAAAGATATCGGCCAACAAGAGCTAGGCTTTGAAGCTATACGAAAGACAGATTTCGCCTCGGATTACGGCATCCCTCAACTCCCTGGCCAAGGTACCTCTGGAGCCTCTTCCAGTGGGTCCACTAGTAGTAAATCGGGGAGCACCTCAGGTTCCAGTGGAAGCGCGTCAGGTGGAACTGGTAGCAAGGGAGATGGTACGGGCGCCACTGGCACTCCTGGAAATGGGAAAGGGCCAAAAGCGGTCGCAATGGACGACCCCCGTCGTGTTGCTCGAACCCTTCGAGCGTTCAGTCCCCGAGGCAAAAACCGAGAAAAGGTTGTCTCTCTCCAAGAGGAACTCCGAGTACTCAGTCTAGACAAGAACCCGATTGCCTTCTGCTTTCTTCTGCGGAGTATGTTCGAAGTCTCGGCCAAAGCGTATTGCATAGACCATAAGGCCGATGGCTTGACTGTCATTGGAAAAGACGGTCGAGACAGACCACTCGTCGATGTCTTGCGGGATATTACAAAGCACCTGACAAATGATAAGAAGGATAAGGAGGCTCTCAAGCGACTCCATGGGGCCATGACTGAGCTCGGCCGCCACGATGGAATTTTGTCAGTTACATCAATGAATCAACTGGTGCACAATCCGAAGTTCTCACTTCAGGTTGGAGATATCGTGGTTCTGTTTGGAAATATTTTCCCGCTCCTCGAAGAAATGAACTGAGGAGCCGAACATGTCAGCCCGATATCACACCCCGCTCAGGTACCCAGGCGGGAAGCAAAAACTGACGCCATTTGTCATCGAGGTACTCGAAGCCAACGACCTGATTGGTGGCGAATATGCGGAGCCTTATGCCGGTGGTGCTGGCGTGGCTCTGGAGCTTCTTTTGCGCAAGTACGTGCGCAAGATTCATCTTAATGATTCTGCCTTACCCATCTACGCTTTCTGGCGTTCTGTGTTGAAAGAAACAGATGCCTTGAACGCGATGATTTCTTCCGCGTCCATGACAGTGGAAGAGTGGAAAAGACGCCGCGACATTGTTAGGAGTCCGAAAAATCATACTCTTCTTGAGGTTGGATACAGCGCGTTTTTCCTCAATCGCTGCAACCGGTCTGGCGTCCTTTCAGGTGGGGTGATTGGAGGGCTTGACCAAACTGGCGATTGGAAAATGGATGCTCGCTTCACGAGGAATGAACTTATTCGCCGTATTGAAACGATTGCAGACCGAAAGTCAGCCATTGTCATTAAAAATTGGGATGCCGAGCGTTTCATGACTGACCATGTAGGTGGTCTTCCAGAAGACACGCTGGTTTATTGCGACCCTCCGTATTTTGAAAAGGCAAGTCGTCTGTACCTCAACTCATATGAGCCAGATGATCACGAGCGTATCGCCAAATATATTCAAACAAAGGTGGGCCACAACTGGATGGTGTCCTACGACAGTGCGCCCGAAATTCTTGCCTACTACAAGAAGCGAAGGTCGTTTCTATATGACCTTCAATACAACGCTTCTCGGGTATATCAAGGACGAGAAGTTTTTATTTTCTCGGATAGTCTTAGGATTCCTAAGTTCTCCGAGCTGCCTTACATCGATGACGCTCTTGCTGAAAATAAGGCGCGTCTGCGAGCTCGCAGAGCGGCATAAGGAGAACGCACTCATGAGTCAGCTAATGCAAGACAGACACTTTCGTGGGTGTCTTTTGGGTTGACTCATCTGACGTGCAAAAAAAATGTTCACGTCTAATATCTTTTAGCGGAGATGTAGAGGCAAGAGCGCGTCTTAGTGTTGTTCCAACACGACGATCAAAGCTAAAGCATAGCAAAAACATCAGCTGTGATACCTGGGATACGCCAATTATTCTGGCAATGAGCCGTGGGGCCGATATGCTTGAAAAGATAGTAAAGAAAACTGGAACTACACCATCAGAGCAATACCTATCAGCTAAGGCTGACCAAATCTTTAGCCCTCTATGGCCGTACTCTTCACTTTTTCGAGACGATGGATGTTCAGCTAACGGCACTGGCAAAGAACTTGTCGATCTTCTTCTTCATTTTAATGGCCACATAGTTCTTTTTTCGGATAAAAATATTGCATTTCCCGCTGATCCGAATGTCGATATGGCCTGGAGGCGGTGGTATAAAAGCTCCGTTGTTAAGTCTGTAGAGCAGCTTTACGGTGCGAAGATGTGCATCCAGAGGAAGGAGAATGGTCTCTTCCTTGATGAAAAATGCCAGAAGCCTTTCCCGTTTGATATCAGTACGGGAAATCCCGTATTTCATTTGGTTGCGGTCACTCACAACAGCAGCGAGGCTGCGCGCAAATACTTTGAATCTTGCGAGGGGGAATCGGACGGCTCATTGAAATGCAGGCTTCAAATGGATGTGGATGACGCTGCTTCACATCCCTTCACTGTTCCTGGCTTCGATGGATCAAAGACGTTCGTTCATGTGTTCGATGGAGCTACGCTCGACCTAGTTCTCGATGAGTTGAGCACTGCTACCGACTTTATTCATTACCTAAGTGAGAAGGAGCGCGCGGTTCGTTCTGGTAATCTTATTATTGCGATGGACGAGAAGGACATTCTCGCGAGCTATCTCATAAAGCGTAGTTTGAACGACTTCAGGATGCTCGAATCGGAGACATACATTGATGCTGAAGACGATAAGAAAAGAGGCCTATGGAATAAGTACGTGACATCAGTGAGTGGCCTGCACTAACTGGTCCAGATGTAGGGTTAGTTTAAGCAGCGAGCTTCAGATGTACATCCTGGATGGCTGGCAGGACAGCTTCAGGAGCCGGTGGCCGATAATTCAACGCGCTATGCGGCCGAACCGTGTT
>NZ_JACZZA010000006.1 GCF_014863405.1 Dyella acidiphila | reverse complement strand
TGCGAGGAAAGCACCTCGGCCTCGCGCAGCTTGTGGATGATCTCTTCGGAACTAAAGCGTTTCTTGGGCATCGTCCAGTCTCCTCGTCATAAGTCTATGAACTTTGGATCTGGACCAGAAATTTCAGGTCAGCTCAGCGGCGGCCACTATGCCCACCAACCCTAAGATAAGAGTAAGGACGGTACCGAAACCACCGCGCAACTGAAAACGGCGATCCAAAAATTCCGCATACGTGGAATTGAAGGCAATCAAAGTAGCATGATCATCCGGCTCAAGATTAAATCCTTTTTAGCGAGACAAGCGATCGTCCTTCTCTTGTTTAGTAAGCGGGCGATTAGTCCGCCATTTAACCACCCATCCGCTATACATCTTCAACCACCCTCCTACCCTCGTCACATAGTGTGAATCGATCAACGCCCATAGCGATCACACCATCCAACCATCACATCGCCTGCAACTAACAGAATTCAACTGAAAAATAAGATCACCGAATGACCAGCAACTATATGCAGATAATGCCAAGCAGGCCCAATCCTGCAAACCATCCGCCGAAAGCGCCCAGCTGATCAGAAATCTCGATCGCCTTCGGAAATACCCGGCGTAGCTCGGCCTGATAAGCCGAGCTGCTAGCGCTGTGAATGTTGACCGGAAAAATGCCGACTATCGATGCTCCCAGCGGATTCAGAGAGGATGGTTGCTGAAGTTGGAATGCATCCATTGTTCTGCTTACAAAATGCCTCGGACCACTGCAATAAAGCAAACTTATGGATATTCAACCACGTGTTAGGGCATGTATCTCGGTGTCGCTAAGCGGGGCACCACCAGCAGCTGCGATCACGTCAGATGGAAAATCCGGCCGGGGTGCGTTCCATTTGCTGTCGTAAACACCGTTGCGCAAGGAATCGCCGGCATGAATAGCCGGACCACCTTCTTCCATATACCGGCGAACATGCTCCCACAGCTGCAGCAAATCCTCATCCTCTGCGTTATTGCCTACCGCCGCCCAATCCTTGAACTGCGCCGGATCCTGCGGACTATCCCCCCAAAGCAGGCATAGCTTGCCCGCCGTGGTGCTTGTAATCGCACTGGTGCCGACCGTTCTGCTGGTCACCTGATAGCTGCGAGCCTTGGCCTGCTCCCAAGAATAGCTGCGATAGTCGATACGCAAGGGTGCCCAGAATTTCAGCAGATTGGGCAAGCGCATTTTCATGAAGCTGACTTGCCGGGTCTTACGGTTGAAGATCACGGGAAGATCGGTCGGCTGAATAAACGGCGCACGAAACGACCAGATGGCTGCCAGCGCAAATACACAAAAACCGAATAAGGGCACGATCGCCATGCCGATCCCGGCCGAATCCCGGAGCACGACGACCATGAAATACAGGAAAAAAATGGCACCTGCCGCCGCCAGCGCGCCCGCCATGAACGCACCGCCTCGCACCATCTGCCCCGCCGGGGAGGTCAGTTCGATCGCATTCGGATAGACACGGTTGATGGCATGGTTTGCCGAAGCCACGCTGCTGCACGGTTGGCGCTTGTCGTCAGGCAATACACGCCGGGGCGCGTAGCGGGCGACGAACGCATTGCGATCCTTGCTGGAAAACTGAAAAAAAGGCTCCGCCTTGTTCCATTCGGGAATGGGCGCTAGCTGGCCGATTTCCCCATCATGTGCGGTCATTGCAAGCTCTCGTCGACAATGGGCAGGGTATCCTGCGGATCATCATAAATCTTGATCTCTGCCCTGGCGCTACTGAAGCTGCTGTCGACCAAGGTAATCCGCTGTTCGATGGTCGTCACCTTGGCAGCGGTGCTTTCGCTTTTTTCTGGCTGCTTCACGCTCATGGACTGCAGTTGGGTGCCGCTCACGCGATTATCCACTGCAGCGACCGGCACGCGCTTGCCATGCTGCGCAAGCAACACCTCCCCTCCACTGGTCTGCTTGCCGTAGATGGCATAGCTCCAGCCCACCTTGTCCGCTATGGATTCAGGTAGCTCGATATGCAGCAAAGCATCGTGCGTCAATTGAGCCTGCGCATCCTGGCCCGGCATTTTCCCGGTAAACAGATCGCCAGCCGCACTGGTCAGGTGCGAAATCGCCCCCAATGGCGAAAGCTCGTAGGCGTCATGAAGCAGGTTCATATCGACATTGAAGGTGACTTTGATGTTGATCAAAATCGCGTTGATCTCGGTCTGCTCGCGCTCCAGGCTGCCCCAACCCTCGCTGGCCGAGCCCCAGATGGTCTTGGCGGCCCATTTTTGCGTGGGCGTGTCCTGCAGCATCACCGCCACGAAGCCGGCGATAACGCCGAGCGCCACCAGGATCAAGCCCCAGCCAGTCAGGGAGAGCCCCGCCAACACCGTAGCGCCTTCGGCTCCGAAGACACCGAAGGTAGTCACTGCACCGATAATGGCCGCACCGCCGAATGCCATGGCCTGAATGGCGTGAGCAGTGGATGCAGCTTTATTGCTGTCCTGGTATTCATGGAAGGCGGCAATGCCGGCCGAGGTCGCGTCGATCGCCGTCGCCAGTGCATTGAAGCTTCCTGCCACGCGCTCCAACAACTCTTTCGCCGCAGTCTTCCCCAAGGCCTTGGCTGCGGTCTTGCCAATCTCGAACGCCGCCGTCGCCACGCCCAGGGCTGCGCTGGCCAAGCTATAGGCGGCACCTTCGCGCTCTTCGGGCGTGCCGGTCTTGAAGGTCTCCATGGCTTCATTGATAACCACCAGCTGCAATACGCCGGCACCGACCGAAAGCATGGCATCGCCATTTTTCAGGGTCGCACCCGCGTTGCGGAAGAAACTGGTAACGCCTGCGTCGTCCAGGAATTTCGTGGTTGCCTTCCAGGCCTGGTTTAAATTTTCTTCGGCCGGCCGCAAGGCATAGCGCAGCTTGTCGCTGGTGCCCTTGGCGGCCTCCGCAACCTTGTCGGGTGTCTCCTTGGTCCAGCAGTAAACGTCCACCATCTTTTCGGCCAGGCCGGGCATGCCCGCGACATTCAACTCGATCGCGCCAGCGAGGATCAGGCTCTTGACCTGCTTGTCGGCCTGCTTGGTCACGCGCTTGACTTCGTTGAGGCTGGCGGTCCAGGCCTTGACCGCCTCGCGGAACGGCATGGTGACCTTCACCAGCGCCACCGGTACGTCTTCGGTCTTGCCCATCACGGCCTGGCTGAGCTTCTTGACGACTTCGCGAACCTTGGTATCCAGTTCCTGCTTGCTCGCCAAGCCGGCCATGGTGGCGCCGATTACCGCCATGATGGGATGCGCGTAAGCCGAGGCGATGATCTTCGCCACCGGCTCGCCCTTGCCTAGCACACCCTGCACCGGCTTGAGGTCGAACACGGTCTTGACCATGTCGTTGGTCTTGGCGTGCTGATCGCTCGTGGTGATCCATTGGAAGAAACTCTGCTGGTTGCCAAGCATGGCGCGGACCAGCAAATTGTTCTTGTCCTTGGGGTCGCTAGTAAGAAAGTTCTTGAACCAAGCCAGGCTATCTTCGCTTTTGGGGCCACCCAAGGTGACGTTGCTGACCACCTGGGCGTAGGCAACGCCGTCGGCATGGTTGCTGTCGTCGAAATCATGGTCGGTGACCAGCTTGCGGTCGCCGTTGAGCCACTTGCCGTAGTCGGCATCGAAGGCCTTGACCCTGTCCGTGTCGTTCTTGGCCTTCTGGTTGAAGGTGTTGAGAAAGTTCTGGTAGTCCTTGCCGTCGCCCTTCAGACGATCAAGCACTTTCTGCTTGAAGCTATCGACATCGGATTTGATTTCCGCCGCGCTGGAAAGCCGGATCGTGCCATGCGAGGAATCGTAGATAGGGCCACCATCGGGCATGGAGCCGACGACGTCCGGCTCGAAGGTCGCATCTTGCGGCAACTTGCCGGCGCTTTGCTGCGCGGCAAACTGGTCCGCGCTGATCGGCTTACCATTGAGCGAGGCCTGCTTGGCGTTGGCCTGATTGCGCACGACGCCTTGCTGGTCGGCGATCTTCAGCAAGCCTTGGATGGTTAGCGCGGACTGCAGCTTCCACGCGCCATCCGGCTTGCCCTTGGTATCCTTCTGGGCGGCCAACCACTCGCCTGCGCTATTGCATAGAGTAAGGCGACGCTGTGCCAATTCGGTGGTGACGCCGACCGGGTCGGGCACGCTGACGATCAAGGACTGCTCGGGCGTAAATTGCTTGCCAGCCTTGGCGATTGACGCCGCGGCCGCCACGATATTGCGTGGCGATTCGTTGCGCTTGGCCAGTGGCGGGTAAGGGTTTCCCTTGAAAGCCTGGGCGGCATGCTTCGCATCGAAGTCCGCAATCGCCGTGCCGATGTTTTTCTCGTTCAACGGCAGCGAATGGTCGCATTTGGCGCCGGGTGCATCGATGCAGGCCATGCGCTGGTCGCGCAAGCTTTCGCTGGCAGCGTAATTGTCGCGAACCTTGTCGCTCCACGGGTTATCGCTGAAGCCGACCCACACCTTGCCTGCCTGCTTGGCATTGGGAATAACGAAGACCATGGCATTGGCATAGCCATCGGCCCGCTTGCAGGCGAACTCCACGTCCTGCTTGCTTCCCGGGACAGGCAGGCCGGCAATGGAATAAGGCTGCAGATAGCCACCCGTGCTGACGCGAAAAACCTGCCAGCCCTTTTGCGCTTTGATCTGCGCGGTCGGCGGATGCTGATAGTAGGCATATACGTAACCGTCGCGCAGGGTGCGCATTACGTAACCCGATTGCGCCAGCGAGGGCGTGGCGACCTTTTTCAGTAAAGGCGCAATAACGGTCTGCTGCGTCTTGGCGTATTGGTTGTCGGCTGCACCCGGCCGTACCAGCAAGACGGGCAAGCCGGCTTTTTCGCACGCTGCGCATTTGCCCGGCGTGCATGAGGGGCTGGTCGCTGCCGCGGCCTGCGCATTGCCCGAATAACCTTGTCCATCAGCCATGCCTGCTACTCCTGTAGATGCTGTCTCCGGTATGGCCGGCACCATCCAGCTCGTCGCGAATGGCGTTCCATCCCTGCGGATCGGGGACTTCGGCCAATACATCCATCAACGGCCGCGATTGTTCGCGACTTTGGCGCACCAGCTCGCGCACGCGCGGGTGCTCAGCCAAGCGCGGGTGGATCTGCAGCGCATACGCGCTGACCAGCACGATCTCGGGGATATCGACAAGTCCTAGATTACGCGCGCCTTTCGCTGCCTGCGCCGCCTTCGACAAATAATCCGGCGGCAGTTGCGGCGCGAATTGGCGCCAACCGCGCAATACCGCCTGCACGAGCTCGCAGAACGCCGCGTCTGCCCAGTGCGAGGCCTGCAGGCTGAAACGCACGAGCGGGAAGCTGCGGTAAGTCGACAACTCCACGTTGTGATCTACCAGCTTGCCGCAACGATCGAGCGTCCACCAGGACATGATCGGTCCAAGCAGCCTGGCACGGTTGTCGGCGTCAAGCGCCATCCACATCCATTCGAACACGCGGCGATCGGCCCAACGCACGTATCTGGTTGCGCTAGAGCCAGGTTGCATCTGGCGCATGCAGGCCGAGAGGTGCCTCACCAGCACTTCCGGCTCCATATCACTTGTAAGCCAGCCACCGATGCCAAAGCCAAGATCGCGCTCTACATCCGGCACAGCCTGTTCGGCCAGGGCAAGCTCGAGACTTGCGTGCACCACCTCTACAGCATGCGGGTGCAACTTGACCAGGCGTGGATAGCGCTCTTCGGGAATGTCATCGCGGCCGAGCGGAATAGTAAAAACCTGGCATTCACTGTGCTCGGGCCGTAGGTTTTCGAGCAGATCGGCAAGCATGGGGTCCAGCAGCAGATATGCTTGCCGCGACTCGCCGGTCAGGAGCGATTCGGCCAGTTGCTGCTGCATGCGGTTGGCGGGATCGAACATCGCTGCGCTCCTAGACCACGGCGGCGCCGGCCGCAGCGGCGGACGAGGTCTGCTTCGGGCAATCTTTCAAGGCCGGTTGGTTGGATGTTCCCTGCCCGCTCGCACCTTGCGGCCCAGTCAGTTCTTTCGACCCCGCATGAAACTCCGCATCACCCGGCGAACCGATTTCGATATTGCTGCCCTGCAGCTTCAGGTATGCCCCCGCTGCCGTAAGCAGCACATGGCTGTTGCCCTGGGTAGTGATGCTGCCCTGTGCGCTGGTTACGCTGACCGACTTCTGCGCGGCAAACTGCGCCTGGTCGTTTTGCGCCTGCACGCTGACGCTGCCGCTGGCGGCATGCAGGGCAATGCCTTGCGTGGTAACCGGGCGGCCGGCGGCCGGCTGGCTGCCTTGTGTGTAGAGCGCGATGCCCTTGGCCGCCACCACACTGGCCTTGCCTTGCGTGGCGAGGTTGATGTCCTGGCCGGCGCTGAACACGGTATCGGTGCCGCTGACCCACACATGATGCTGCGGCGTGAGCAGCGCGAGTCCGTCCTGGCCATGTGCGGTTACCAGCGGCGCGCTCCAGCCGATGGCAGCGCCTTCACCGCCGCCGATGCCATTGGCAGCGGCATTGCCCTGGCGCGTAGCAGACAGATGCTGGCTGGTATCGGTCAACGAAGCGACGGCGTTGACTTGTTCGGGCGATGGCTCATTCGGCAGGCCGGCCTGTTGCTTCTGCGCAACCTCTGTCAGCCCCTGCACCGTTTGCTGGCTTTGACCGAGCAGGGACTGAGTTGCGCCGACATCCATCTGCGCGCCGCCGGGCGCGCTGGTCAGCAGCAGACCCGAACCGCCGCGCAGTGCGCCCTGGGTAAGCGTGGCCAGGCTGGCGCCATAACCGAGGTCGGCCTGGCGTTCGTTGTCGCTGAGTTGCTTGATGTGGCCGAGCGTAAGCGCGGTTTCGTCGTCGGTGGTGGCAAGTTGCGCGTGGCTTTGCCCGGGCGTGTCGTCAAAGCGCAACTGGCGGTAGCCGCCACTGCCGCTGGTGCTGGTGGAGAGATCCTGGCTCTTGATGCCGCTAAGCACGCCGGCGTGATCGTTGCCGGTGAACCAGGCCGCGGCATTGCCGGTAGCACCGGCCGCACCGCCTGCGATCTGGTTATTGGCGGCGTCCTGGTTGCCCTGTCCGTTGTACAGCGTGGCAACGACCACGGGGCGGTCGATATCGCCTTCCAGATAATTGAGCCATACCTCCTGCCCTACGCGCGGCGGCGATACGCCGCCCCAGTTGCCGCCCGCAAAAATGGAGCCGACCCGCGCCCAGGTACCGGCGCTGCCATCGGCCGGCGCGTTGGGATCGCGCGGATGCGAAAGTCCGCTGGCACCGTTTTCGCCGCGCTGCCAGTGCTGCTGCACTTTGACGCGATGGTCGCGGTCGGTGTGGATGGGCTCGCCATCGCCTACCACCACGGCGCTTTGCGCACCGGTCACGGTCGGGGCCGGATGGCGGCGCAGGCCGTGGCCGTCGTCGGTATGCGGGCGATAGCTGCGACTGGCGGAGGTGGCTATGAAGGTATTGCGATACAGGTCGGGCTTGTCGTTCTGGCTCGTCGAAGAATTGGCGGAGGCCGCCGCGCTCGGCAATACGGCAAACACATCGCCGAGCGTGTGCTCGATCGCACCGCGCACATCCGCGCCGAGGTTGTTGCGTGCTTCATGCTGCACGCGCAGGCATACCAGTGGCTGGTTGTCCTGGGTGGGATGCTCTACCAGCTGAAAACAGTGCCCCGGCGCCAGGCGGCGCACGGTGCCCTCGCCTTCGATCAGCAGCGAGGACACATGCCGCGCATCCAGATGCTGCTGCGCGCGGCGCTGGCCTTCGTCGCTGTTGGCATAGGCATAGGGGCCGGCAGTGTCGTCATCCACGGCGTTGACCGCCGGCGCCGCGGCCTGGGCACCGCTGGGACGATTGGACAGCGTGCGGTAATCCCAGCTCGCGCGCGAGATCTGTCCGGTCTGCCAGCGGCGCGTGGGCGTCCACACTTGGATGGTATCGGTGGTCTCGGTGCCGTCGGCGCGATGAAAGCGCACGGCGGTGGCGGAGCCGGCCTGAAAGGCGGTATTGCTGTCGGCCAGCAGCATGGTGTGCTTGCCCAGGCCGGGTGAGCTGGTGTCGCCGCTGTGTTCGAACCAGTAGAAGATGCCTTCTTCGGCAAGCAGGCGCGTGACGAAGTCGTAATCGCTTTCCTGATACTGGCTGGTAAGGCTGCGCTTGCTGTAGATCGAGCGATCGGCGAGCTGCCATTGCCATGCCGGCACGATGCCGCCCTGGGCGTAATAGCCGAAGATCTGCTCGACGATCTCGATCACCGTGAGGTCGCGGAAGGCGAAGCTGTCCTTGCGCTGCTTCAGCAGTGACAGCCACGGCTCGATGGTGAGGCAGTAGCGCGCCATGCCGGCATTGCTGCCCACCCGCTCCGCATGCGTGACGTAGCCGTGGAAGGGACGCAGGTCGGTACGCGAATCGGCGGTGAGCAGTTCCAGCAATACCGGCGCGCCTAGCAGCGGATCCAGCGACAGGCTGGCATTGGCCGACAAGGCATGTAGCTCGAAGCGGAAGCCGCCGTGGTCGACCGCTTCCCAGCCGTCGACATTTTCGGCCAGCAACACGTCGGCGCCCAAAGGCGTGCTCAAGCGCAGCAGGCGGTCGGTCTGCTGTGCCGCGCCCCACAGAGTTTGCAGAATGTCCATCGCTGCCATGTGCTTCGCTTCCTGCCTGGCCGGCCCTATCGGGCCGGTGCGGTTGATGAATAATCGGTCTGTCGCGGGTCCGTCGCTGTAGCTATTTCACCGTGTATTTGAAGGCGCCCTGCTTGTCCACGCCCACCTTGATGCGCTCGATCGCGCCGCCCTCGGCCATGCGCGCCAGCACGCTGTCGGCAATCTCCGGCAACAGGCTGCCGTTCAAGATGTGATCGACATTGCGCGCCCCGGAATCCACTTCCGTGCAGCGCGCCAGCACCGCTTCCACCAGCGGCGTGTCGTAGACGAACTCCGCCTGATGGTTGGTCTGCACGCGCTTGCCGATGCGATCCAGCTTGAGGCGGATGATTTTCTCCAGCACGTCGTCGCTGATCGGGTAATACGGAATCACCTTCATGCGGCCCAGAAAGGCCGGCTTGAAGGCTTTGTACAGGGTCGGGCGCAGCATCTCGGCCAGTGCATCCGCGGGCGGAATTTCTTCGGCCGGCTTGTTGAGGCAGGACTGCATGATCGCCTGCGAGCCGACGTTGCTGGTGAGGATGATCAGGGTGTTGCGAAAATCGATTTCGCGGCCCTCGGCATCGTCCATCACACCCTTGTCGAAGACCTGGAAGAACAGTTCCAGTACATCCGGATGCGCCTTCTCGACCTCATCCAGCAGCACCACCGAATACGGACTGCGGCGCACCGCCTCGGTCAGCACGCCGCCTTCGCCATAACCCACGTAGCCGGGCGGCGAACCCTTGAGGCCGGAAACGGTATGTGCTTCCTGGTACTCGCTCATATTGATGGTAATGAGCTTGCGTTCGCCGCCGTAGAGAATATCGGCCAGCGCCAGTGCGGTTTCGGTCTTGCCCACGCCGGAGGGGCCGACGAACAGGAACACGCCCTTGGGCTTGTTGGGATCTTCCAGGTTGGCGCGTGCGGTGCGCACACGCTGCGCGATGGCCTCCAGCGCATGCGACTGGCCGATCACGCGTTCTTCCAGCGACGGCTTCAACTGGCGCACGGTGCGGATCTCGTCCTTCACCATCTTGCCGAGCGGGATGCCGGTCCAGGCGGCGACGATTTCCGCCACCACGGTGCCGTCGACCTGGATCGGGATCAACGGTGCATCGCCCTGCAGGGCGGCGAGCTCGTCATACAGTTTTTGCAGTTGCTGCTTGCCCGGGTGCGTATCGCCTGCTTTGGCATCGCTCTTTTTCTTCTTGGATGCGGCGGCATCATCCGTGCCAGCAGCCGGTGCAGGCGGCGCACTTTCCAGTTCGCTGCGCAGCGACTTGATCTTCTCCACCACCTGGCGCTCGGCGTCCCAGCGCTGTTCGCCGGCCTTGAGGGCGAGCTCGGTTTCTTCTTTCTGCAGGCGCAAGGCGGCAAGCCGTGCATCGTGGCTGTGCCCGGCGGCCACTTCGCGCTCCAGCGCATGGATTTCTGCGGATAGGCGCAGCAAGCGCTTGCGCGCATCGTCGATCAGGGCCGGCGTGGCGGTCTGCCCCAGCGCCACGCGCGCGCAGGCCGTGTCGAGCACGCTTACGCCCTTGTCCGGCAGCTGGCGCCCACTGATATAGCGATGCGACAGGCGACAGGCTTCGGTCACCGCTTCGTCGAGAATGCGTACATTGAAGTGCTTTTCCATCAGCGGCACCATGCCGCGCAGCATCGCCGCGGCCAGCTCCTCGCTGGGCTCTTCCACCTTGATCACTTGGAAGCGGCGTGCCAGCGCGGCATCTTTCTCGAAGTACTTTTTGTATTCGCCCCAGGTGGTGGCGGCAATCGTGCGCAGCTCGCCGCGCGCCAGCGCCGGCTTGAGCAGGTTGGCCGCGTCGTTCTGACCGGCCGAACCGCCGGCGCCGATCATGGTGTGCGCCTCATCGATAAACAGGATGATCGGCTTGGGCGATTTCTTGACCTCGTCGATCACGTTCTTCAGACGGTTCTCGAATTCGCCTTTAACGCTGGCGCCCGCCTGCAGCAGGCCCATGTCCAGCGTGTGCAGCTCCACTCCTTGCAGCGGCGGCGGCACATCGCCGTCGGCAATCTTCAGCGCCAGACCTTCCACTACCGCCGTTTTACCCACGCCGGCTTCGCCGGTAAGGATGGGATTGTTCTGGCGGCGGCGCATCAGGATGTCGATCGCCTGGCGGATCTCGGTATCGCGGCCGATCACCGGGTCGAGCTTGCCATCGCGTGCGCGCTGGGTGAGGTTGGTGGTGAACTGATCCAGCGCAGGTGTCTTGCCGAGCGCGTTCGGTTCCGGCGCCTTGTGCGCGGACGCGTCGCCCTCCTCGCCAGCTACCGGTGCATCGGCAAAGGCCACGCTTTCGCCGGCTTCGCCGGAACCCTGGGTGATCTTGTTGAACTGGTGCTTGATGTCGTCCAGCTTGAAGCGGCCGAACAAGGTGGAACCGCGCTGGGCCAGCTGCGACAACTCCGGCTGGGTCAGCAACGCCAGCAGCAGATGGCCGCTGCGGATGCGCGTGGTGTGCGCATCGAGCGACGCAATCAGCCACGCGTTTTCGAACAGCGCCGGGATATGCGGCGAAAACACCGGCGTGCGCGCATTGCCGTTACGGAAATCGCTGATTTCATCGGTGAGATCGCGCTCCAGTTGTTCCAGGCTTACGCCGGAATAGCGGGCGATCACGCAGAAATCGCTCTGCGGCTGTTCGATCAGGGCCAGAAACAGGTGTTCCAGATCCACCTCGTAATGCCCGCGCGCCATGCACAGGTTGGCGGCGCGCTCGGCGGCGCGGCGGCAGGTATCGTCCAGTTTGCCGATCAAGGTCTTGAGGTTGATGCTCATCCAGTGAGTGCCTTATGCCAGGGTGCGTACGAGGTAACTTGCGTCGGAACGGTGATGATCGGCCGGGCGGCTGCTGACGAAGGCATCCCAGCCAAGCCGGCCGCCCAGCGTGGGCGACAGCCCGGTGGTGCGCACATCCTGCTGATGCAGCACCAGCCGCACTTCGAATTCGAGCGTGCCGCCGCTGAGCAGAGTCAGCCATTTCGCCAGCGCGGCGGCAGCGCGGCCGCCGGGCAGGAAGTCTTCGAATCGCTTGTGCCGCAGCGGACCAATCCATAGGCGCAGGCGCAGATCGCGCTGCCAGATGCGCTCGCCGGCCAGGGCCGTACGCCCCAGCACTGCGGTGGGGTCGCCCAGCCGGGACAGCTGGTTCTTCGGCACCTGATACCAGGCGCCGGCGAATTGCTCCACGCGCACATTGGCATCGAAGTATTCGCTCAGCATGCGCTGCAGGAACACCGCCGAAAGCGGACGCTGCCCGACCCCGGCGGCGTAATACGCAATCGCCTGGTCGAAGACCGCGCCCTCGCCCTTGTCCAGGCGCGTGCGCAGCGAACTGGCGCCCATGCCGGCCAGGGACAGAATCAGCGGCAGAAAACGTTCGCGCCGATCCAGTTCGTACTGGAACGCCAGCCGGTATTTTTTCCAGGCCGCGTAGAACAGCGCGAGCGCGCGGTTGTTGAAGATATCCAGGAAGGCGCGCGCGGCGTGGTCGCGGAAGTACATCTCGCGCTCGCCGATGCGCTCGGTATAACCGAACGGCAGCACCCCGCGACCACCCAGCATGCCCATGAAAGCCGGCGTGATATCGACTTCGGCCAGCTTGTCCCAGGCAGGCTGCGCATCGGCCGGGTCGGCCTTGAACGGCTCGTCGTTTTCCGCGTAGGCACGCAACTGTTCGATGTCGCTGGCGGGAAAGGCCATCGACATGCTGTTGCGGAAACGCAACTTGCGCGTAAGCACATCCTCCGGTCGCACACCATGGCGCACGAACAGGTGTTCCAGCACCCGTACGGCCTGGAAAAACTGGAAGCGATGCGGCTCGGACAGCAGCCGCTGCGCTACACCAGGATCGATTCGCCGCTTCGGGGTGAGCATCGGATAAGTTCCTCACCGCTGCGACTGGACAGCAGCACGAGCTGGGTAAAACTGTTGGCGTGCACGTACAGGCCAAAGAAGTGGTCGAGCACGCTGGCAAAGACATGGATGCCGGTACCGACGAAATGATCCTCGTCGATGCCCAGGCGGATCTCGGTGCCGCGCGCCACGCTGGCGAAATGCCGACCGGACAACCAGGCCGTCACCGAACGATGCTCCAGGCTGACGATGCCGTCGATCTGGCGCGCCGAGGTGGCCGAGCGTGGCAGGTCGTACAGGCGCAGCATTTCCTTCAGTGCCGGCAAACCGCCCTGCACCAGCGAAACGTGATTGAGCGACAGATGCGAGATCAGGCGCCATTGGGTGCCGCGTCCCGTATCGAAATGCAGCGAGCCAGTGGGCTTGCGCAGCAGCGAAATACTGCGCGCCACCGAACCGCCTTCCATGCTCAGGTCGCCGCCCGGCACGCCATAGGCCAGCTGGGTGGGTAGGTCGCGATTGCTGCAGCTCAGATCGAGGCTGAGCACATCGGTCTTGGGTGTGACCGGATCGAAGTTCGCATCGACCATGCTCAATTCGAGCTCATAGCCCGGGCTTTGCCGAGCGACATCCGGATTGCGGTGGGTAATCCAGTAATGCTCGTTGCGTTCCGGACTTTCACCGTGGCGCAGCGAATAGAACGGCCGGAATTCGACGATCGATTCGCCCTGTGCCGTCTGCTGCACCCGCGCCACCCGCTCGATCGCGTGCACTTCGAACGCATAAGCGCGCCGTGCATCGGCCACCACCGGATAGGACACCGCCGCATGCGTCACGCGGATCGGCTCGGCGCGCTGCTTGAACAGGTTCACTACCGGCGTGCAGCCCATCAGTACGTTGGCGGTGGACAGGCCTTCCAGCAATTTGGCCTTGACCGAGTCCGCCGGCACGTCGCGCAAAATGAAATGCAGCGCAAACTGCTTGCCGCCGAGCGCACCGGCGCGCTTGAGGTCGATGTCGAAGAAACCGAACTTCTCCGGAAAGGCAAAGAATTCGGTGAGCAGACGGTAGGCCGGATGCGAGCGGGCCGGATAGTCGATCAGGGATTCATCGTTGGACAAACCCACCGGCGACAGGGGGTTGCGATCCAGCTTCACCCAGCGGCCGCTTTCCCCGGCTTCCACATAGACCTGGTCGACCTTCAGCGCCAGTACGTCGCGCAAGGCCGCGCAGAACGAGGGCTCGCCATCGGTGAAGACGCGCACCTTGGCCACGCCCAGTGCATCGAGGCTGGTGTGCTGGGAGGTGATTTCGAAGCGCAAGGTGATCTGCGCGCTCGACTGTGGCGGCAGGCGCACATGGTTGGGGGCCAGCGTGATCGAGGAAAACTGTGCCGCAGCCAGCCGCAGGGGCGTCAACTGCACATCGTAGGCGGTGCGAAAACGGCAGGCACCACCGCGCACCGGGCGCGACAGCAGTTCCGTCCCGCGTGGAATGGCTACCGGCGCGGACAATTGCGCGCCGGCCCTGCCCATATCGAAATAGGCGATCGAACAGGAAGGAAACGGCCGCAGATAGTGCGGATAAAGCACTTCCAGCAGCGCCTCGGTGAATTCCGGATAGTCGTCCTCGATCTTCTTGGAAATGCGCGCGCCCATCAGGGCGAACGATTCGATCAGGCGTTCGACATGCGGATCTTCACTGATATCGCCGGTGAGCATGAGCCGGCCGGCGATCTTGGGATAGCGTTCGGCGAAATCCCGCGAATAACGTCGCAGGAAAGCCAATTCACGTTCGTAATAAGGGAGCAGGTCTTCCATCGCGTTGTTCTACCTTGTCGGCCCCCTAGCCTAGTGTTCTGTTCGACACGATGTTCCGCATCACCGCGGTGACTGGCGGAACACCATGCCCGAACGATTTACCGCGCAATGACCTGGTACTTGTTGCCGTTCAGCGCTTCATGCGCGCTATCGGGCAGCTGGAACGACAAGCGCTTGCTCTGCCAGCGCCCGGTGCCCGACGGCACCAGCGCATGGATGCCGCCCTGGTCGTGGCTCAGATAGATGGCCACGTACTCGCCGTAGCTGCGCCCGTTGGCGTCGAAGGTGGAAAGCGCAGTGCCCACCGGCAACTGCCCGGGAGCCAGGCCGCTGACGGTGTTGCCCGCACGCCACGCCAGCGCGGCAGGCAGGCCCAGTTCGGCCAGCGGATGAATGTTCTGGCCACCGCTGCCGGTGGTCAGTTGCGTGCGTTTGGTGGCACCGATGACAAATGACATAGCAACACTCCGTTGATGCAAAGGTCAGACCATGGCTGCGCGCCGCGTCCGGCTCACCGAATACTGCAAGGTGGTCGGCTGCAGCAGCGCATCGAAGTTGATCGGTTCCCGCGAGGGATGAATCACCAGCAAGGCGGAAATGGAAAAGCGCAGGGCACCGCTGGATTTCTGCCCCTGGTCGAGCGTCACGCGCACATTGGTCAGCCGCGGTTCGTGCCGGCTGATGGCCAGCTCCAGCGACTGACAGATGAAAGCGCGGTCCGGTGAACTGGCCAGGCTGCGGTTGGAGAAATCGTGGATGCCGTAGGTGGCGAGCGAACGCTGGCAGTTGGGGAATTGCTTGAGCAACTCCTCCTGCACCACGAAGCGATTGTTCAACAAACCTTCGACATCGCGCGCTACCGAGTCCTTGAACTCTTCAATCGACAGCCGCTTGACCGTGCCGTGCGCCGCATCGCGCGGCGTATCGTCGAACAACTTTTCCAACAGGCTCGGCTCGAAGCCTTTCATGATCCGGTTCCTTCATCGAGCCGCGTCGATGGGCCTTGGCGTGATTCCTTGCAGAGGTCCGATATGGCTGGATGGCGCCGCACTGGCAGCGCCATCCGGCCGGCGAAACGATCAGGCCGTGTAGGTCTTGTCGTTCTTGGTCAGGCTCCATGCACCCTGCGAGGTGCCGCCCTGGCCGCCGCCGATCTTCTGCTGGGTATAGCGCCACTGCACGGCGGCATACTTCAGGCCGAAGGTTTCGGTGGGCAGACCTTCGCCCTGCACGGACGGGGTCACGCTGGAAACGATAGCGTTCTTCAGCTTCACTTCGAGGTACTTCACGCGCTTGCCATCGCCGTCGGCACGCATGAAATCAATGGTGATCTCGCCGAACGTGGTGCCGCTGGAGCAGGCCTGGTACAGGCTCGGGCTGACCACGTCGATATCCTTGGTGAATACCATTTCATCGTGCTCGCAGCGCTCGGCGGTATGGCCACCGGCGGTGGAAGCCGTGGCGGACTTCGGCTGCACGATGCGGTGCGTCCAGGAGCTCAGTTCGACCCAGTTGGCGTGGTCTTTATCCTGGGATTCGCCCTGAATGCTGGGGCCCGTGAACTGCATGTAGCAATCTTTCATGGTTTCGTCCTTGACAAGGAAGTGGATGGTTGAGAGACACACTTACGACTTGCGGCCGGGCGAGCTACAGGGATCGCCCGGCATTCCACGCTTACTTTTTCACTGAAGCCGGCAGCTCCGCGACCAGACGCAGGGATACCGAAAGCTCGTCGAGCTGATAGTGCGGACGCAGGAACGCCACCGCGCGATAGGCACCCGGACGGCCGGGCACTTCCGTCACCTGGATCACCGCCTCGCGCAGCGGGAACTGCGCCTTGGCTTCCTGGGTGGCGTTGTCGTCCAGCAACACGTACTGGGTGATCCAGCGGTTGAGGAAGGACTCTACGCTGGTGGTCGAGGCGAAACTGCCGATCTTGTCGCGCATCATCGCCTTGAGGTAGTGCGCCACGCGCGATACCGCGAAGATGTACTGCAGCTGCGCCGACAGCGAGGCATTCGCATTGGCCGCATCGGTGTTGTACTTCTTCGGCTTCTGGATCGACTGCGCACCGAAGAACGCCGCATAGTCGGTGTTCTTGCAATGCACGAGCGGAATGAAGCCGAGGTCGCTCAATTCCTTTTCTCGACGGTCGGTGATGGCGATTTCGGTCGGGCACTTCAGCGCCACTTCGCCGTCGTCGGTGCGGAAGGTATGCGTGGGCAGGTCTTCCACCAGGCCACCGCCTTCCACGCCGCGGATCGCCGCGCACCAGCCGAAATCTTCGAAGGCGTGCGTAAGGCGTGCGCCGAAGGCATAGGCGGTGTTGCACCACAGGTATTTGCGGTGATCGGTACCGTCCACGTCTTCCACGAAGTTGAAGCCTTCCGTGGTGGTGCCGTCTTTCGGGTTGTACGGCAGGCGGCCGAGGAAGCGCGGCAGGGTCAGGCCCACATAGCGACCGTCTTCCGAATCGCGCAGCGACTTCCACTTGGCGTATTCGACCGTGTCGAACACCTTGGCCAGGTCGCGCGGCTTGCCCAGGTCGTCGAAGCTTTCCAGGCCGAGCAGCTCCGGCGCGGCGGCCGAGATGAACGGTGCATGCGCCGCGGCTGCCACGTGCGACATCTGGTCCACGAAATACATGTCTTCGGGCTGGCGGCCGATCGAGTAGTCGCCCAGCAGCGCACCGAACGGCGAACCGCCGAAGGTGCCGAATTCTTCTTCGTAGACCTTCTTGAACAGCGTGCTCTGGTCGAAATCCAGCGCCGACTTGAAGTCGCGGTTGAGATCTTTCTTGGCAGCGTTGAAGACCTTGATCTTCATCATCACGCCGGTCGAGGTCTGCTGGCAGAGGTAGTGCAGGCCACGCCAGCTGGCTTCCAGCGCCTTGAACTCGTCCGCGTGCATCACCGCGCTGAGCTGCTCGGAGATCATCGCGTCGAGCTCGGCCACGCGCGCGTCCAGCGTGCGGTTGAGGTTGTCGGAGACAACCACGGTGCCCTTCATCACCTCGCGTGCCAGCTCGGTGATGATGTCCTTGGCGCGCTGATGCTCGACGTTGGATTTGGCGACCTTGCTCTGCTCGACGATCTGGTCGAGCAGGCTGTCCTGGGTTTCGGCGACGGCGGCCTGGCCGCTGGCACCGCTGGCTGCTTCAGTGTTCATGCCTGCTCCTCACCCGTCTCGACGCCGAGCTGCTTGAGCTTCTCGGTATTGCTGAGCACTTCGTTGAGGATGTCTTCCAGCTTCTCGTTACCCGCCAGCTTGTTGCGCAGGTCGGCCAGCTTGCTGCGTGCTTCCAGCAGCTTGCGCAGCGGCTCTACCTGCTGCACCACCGCTTCCGGGCGGAAATCCTCGATGGAGCGGAACTTCAGTTCCACACCGAATTCGCCCTTGCCGCCGATCGTGTTGGGTACGCGATAGGTAGCGCGCGGGGCCATGCCCTCCATCACATCGTCAAAATTATCCATGTCGATGTTGACGAACTTGCGGTCACGCAGCTTCGGCAGCGCCTCTTCCGGGTTGCCGCTGAAATCGCCGAGCACACCGACCACGAAGGGCAGCTCCTTCTGCTCGATGGCGTCGCCCTTCTCCACGTCGTAAGTCAGCTGCACGCGTGGGGGGCGCACTTTCTGCAGACGCTTCTGGATGCTTTCCTTCTTGGCCATAGCTCTCTCCTGTGATTAGGCCCGAGTTGAACGCCGCAGCGTTCGCTCAGTGGCCACCGCCAGGCAGGGCCTGGAACGGATTGCTGTTGGCAGGCGCCGCTTGCGGCTGCGCACCGCCCTGCGCGGCAGGTGCCGGCGTCTGGCCGTCGGTAGCGGCCGGGGTGTGATGCACGACGCGGCGCTTGGGCTTGGGCGCCGGCGGAACCAGCACATCCTGACCGAGCGTTTCGCGCATCTTCGCGGCAAGCTTCACCGCTTCCATATGCGCCGGACCCTGTTGGTCGCTTTCGTCATGCAGGCGACCCAGTGCATCGACGGCTACGCGCAGGCCGGCGATGGTGAGAATGCTTTCGGCATTGAGATCGGTGGGATCGCGCTGCAGCACTTCCTGTGCATCGACGATGGCCTTGCCGTAGCTCTGCTGATCGAAATCGATCTGAGCCAGGCGGTACCACGGTTCCTTGTGGGTGGGATCGGCCGCAGCGGCCTTTACATAGAGCCCTTTCGCACCATCGACATCCTGCGCATTGAAACGCGCATCAGCTTGTTGCATCAGCTGATCGTAAGTGGGCGGGGGAGGAGCCGGCTTGGGCTTGTTTTCGGCACATCCGACCAGAACGGAGGCCAACACCAACGCTACGGCAATACGCGTAGATACTACTTTCACCAGTTATCTCCCTGTCATCCCATACTGACACTGCGCCGAGGCTTCGACGAGAACGTCCTTGCCCGCTGGCAAATTCGTACACTTTCTATAATACGTCACGTTAAGTTGCAACCAGAATCATCCGAAACTATTTGTCCGGCATCACATTTCCTACACATTTATGTAGTGACACAAACGGCGCTGTGTGACGCATCGGATTGCATATGATCCAACGTGATGCGTGGAATGCGAAGTCGGCTATATTCCCTTCGTTTGCGCACCGAATTCGTACACGCTTTGTAAGGTTTTTCCTACAAGCCTTCCGAGCCCTTCCAGCGAAAATGCCAAGGACTTCTACACCCTCCATGGACATGCACCCCTCTTTCCGTCCTTTGCGTAACCTCTGCATGCTGCCCCTGCTTTTAACGCTGGCCGCGTGCGCCACCAGCGGCGGCAGCGCCTCAAGCACCGCCAGCGATGCAGCCAGCCAGGCTGGCGCAAGCCAGCCCGGCGCGATGAGCAAGATGATGCAGGCCATCGGCCTGGCCAAGGCCCCGCCGCCGCAACCCCCGCAACCGGTGGAAGCACTGGTTCCGCTGCGCATCTACACGGCCAAGAACCTCAATGCTGGCAACGGCAAGAAAGCGCTGGCCCTGGTGGTGAAGGTGTACCACCTGCGTTCGCCGGACCGTTTCAATCAAACGCCCTTCGACGACTTCCTGGACAACAGCAAGGAACAATCGGACCTGGGCAACGACCTGATCGACAGCCGCGAAATGCTGGTGTTGCCGGACCAGCGCTATATCACCGTCGAACATATGCCCGGCGATACGCGCTACCTAGGCTTCGTGGCGCAGTTCCGCACTCCGGCCGCACTACGCTGGCGTTTTGTCTACGACGTCAAGAAATCGTCAACTAGCGGCATTACCCTGGGCGTCCACGCCTGTGCCATGTCATCGACCGCCGGCGCTTTGCTGACCGAATTGCCGGACGATCCGGGTTCGCTGGCGTCCGTGCATTGCCCGTCATTGAGTCAATGAGCACGCGCACACACGCTGCGGTTAAAAGTATCGACAAGGGGCAGGCTCGGAGTAAGCTTGCCCGCAGTGTCTGCCATGGATCGGTGCAGCGCGTTGCAGCCCGTATCCGCGTCAACCTTCGAATTGCCACGGGGCCCGCGTGAGTCAAGCAGCCAAGCTATTTTGGGGCGAAGGCCTGTTCCTTCGCCCACAGCACTTCCAACGCCAGGACGCCTATCACGAGGCGCGCCTGCACGAGACCAGCCAGGCACTGCACCCCTATGGATGGGGCGTGCGCCAGGTTCGCTTCGATACCCAGAGCCTTTCTTCCGGCACCCTGCGTCCGCTGCAGATCTCGGTGATTTTCCCCGATGGCGAGCTGTACGCCGCACCGGACACCGATGAGCTGCCGCAGCCGATTTCGCTGGAAGGGCTGCCCGCCGGCACGCAGGAAGTCACTGTCTATCTCGCCCTGCCGCTGCTGAAGGAATACGGTGGCAATTGCGCCCAGGAAGGCGATCCGGAGGTCACCAACAGCCGCTATGTGCAGAACAACGTACAGACGCCGGATGTTTACTCAGAAGCAGCGGAAGCCGAGCTGGCCTTCCTGAAGAAGTCCGTACGCCTGCTCACCGACGACCAGCCGCGCGACGCCTTCAACGTCGTACCGCTGGTGCGCCTGCGCCGCAGCAGCACCGGCAGCTTCGAGCAGGACGTGCACTACATGCCGCCGTCGATGAGCCTGCGCGCAACGCCGGCGCTGTTTCTGCAACTGCGCCGCCTGCTCGATGCATTGCAGGCCAAGACCCAGGCGCTGTATGGCCTGCATCGCGAACCCTCGCAACACATCATCGAATTCCGCTCCGGCGACATCGCGTCGTTCTGGCTGCTGCATACGGCCAATTCGGCGTTTGCATCGCTATCGCATCTCTACCAGCATCCGGGCCTGCCGCCGGAGCGCCTGTACCAGGAACTGCTGCGCCTGTCCGGCGCCTTGCTGACCTTCTCGCCCTCTTATCAGCTGTCCGACCTGCCGCCGTATTCGCACAACGAGCCCGGCCCCGGCTTCGACAAGCTGTTCAAGATCATCCGCGAATTGATCGACACGGTGATCTCCGCGCGTTACTTCGGCATCGCGCTGACCGAGGTACGTCCGTCGTACCACCTGGGCCGCATCGACTCGCAGCGCATCGACGAAAAATGCGCGTTCTACCTGGCCGTGGGCGCCGCCATGCCGCCGGCCGAACTGATCAGCGTAGTGCCGGTGCGCTTCAAGGTTGCAGCGCCGGACGACGTGGAAAAAGCCGTGCTGTCCGCCCTGCCCGGCGTCACCCTCAGCCATATGCCGCAGATTCCGGCGGCCATTCCCGTACGCCCCGGCAGCACCTACTTCGCGATCGAGGCACGCGGCGCACTGTATGAGCGCATGCTCAAGTCGCAATCGATCATGATCTACGTGCCCGCCGGCATTCCCGAACTCAAACTCGAACTGATCGCCCTTACGCCATGATGGACCAACGCAGCGCGACACCCACCACTCCGGCCACCCCCGACGTTCCCGTCGAGGCACCGCCCAGCCTGCTCGACATGATGTCGGATGGCTTCTACATGCTGTTGCTGATCAAGCGCGGCCAAGTGCCGCTGGCCGAGGCGCCCTTCACCGACGCCGTGCGCCAGTTCCTGGCCAATATGGAACGCACCGCCTCGCGCAACGGCGTTCCCAATGAAGACGTGCACGCGGCCAAGTACGCCTATTGCGCCGTAGTCGACGAAGCCATCCTCAGCAGCCTCGAATGCAGCTTCCGCGAAGACTGGGCACGCAAGCCGCTGCAGCTCGCCCTGTTCGGCGACCATCTCGCCGGTGAAAACTTCTTCGCCCGCCTCGAGCAACTGCGCGCCCAGGGCGCGCCGCGCCTGCAATCGCTGGAAGTGTTCTATTTCTGCCTGCTGCTCGGCTTCGAAGGCAAATATCGCCTGGAAGGTACCGAAAAACTCGGCTACCTCACCGCCCGCCTCGGCGACGAGATCGTCTACCTCAAAGGCAAGCGCACCGGCTTCGCCCCGCACTGGGCGCCGCCGGATCGCGTATCGCATGTACTGCGCCGCACGGTGCCGGTATGGGCCGCCGCCGCCGTGTTGGCGGTGATCGGATTGGTAGGTTATTTCACGCTGCGCGTGTCGTTGCAGAACAATACGGCGCAGCGGTTGGCGCCGTATAACAATCTGGTGCAGATGCCGGAGCGGACGGCGAGTCTCACCATCACGCTGCCTTGATCTGGCTTCTTAGCCTGCATTAATAAAAAAGCCCGGCAATTTGCCGGGCTTTTTTTTTGTTGTGCATCATGAATGCTTATAGCGTGCCCTTCGCACCCGGGCGGATGTGAATCGCCGCGATCAACTGATCCCAGAGTTCCTTCGCCTCAGCATCATCTTTCACCGTGGACTTGCCGTCGTCGGTCGGCTGGATCGTGAAGTCCACTTCCATAAACGGCCGCGTCACATCATTAGGAACGCCATCGGCGCTCCAGAAGAATTTCCGGATATGCGTCCCCGGCGCCAGATCATAAGGAGCGCTTACGCCGATCTGATAGCCCTGCTGACCAGCTGCCTGCAGTTCGCCGCGCGCCATGACAGACACGCCTGCATAGTTGGCGCGCATCACGTTGAGATCACTATCCACCCGATCTTTCAGCGGCGGCTCGCCCTTGTTCACTTGGTCGATCGCATTGGTATCGATGGTGAATTGCAGGTCCGGACGCTTGGGAAAGGTCACCACCAAGGTAAGGCGCTCGTTTACCGGCATATGGCCGGGATCGAGATAGACGCCACCATTTACGCAAAAGCCGGGCTGGTTCGGCGCCTCGTATTTGCCGATCGGCTGAAACTGCCCAACCGCCGTCAGCAAATCGGATTTAACTCGCGGATAAGCATTCGCCCCCAAACCTTTTGCCACGAACATGTAGTCCATGCCATGGATCAGTTTGTGCACTTCAACCCGTAGATCCGGCTTGGCAGGATCAGGTTGATAAGCGAGCCATGCGCGCTGCAGGGAATCATCCGTTTCATAATCGACCAACTGGGTCTTGCCATACAAGTCACCCGGATTGACACCTGCCGACTTGAGGATCTGATCCTTGTAGTCATTCTTGACCATGGGGCTGGAAGACAGTTGCTTGGCCTTGGTTCCAAGGCTGCTCTTCCAGGCGTCCAGGTTGCGGACCGCCGTGGCACCGCTCAGCTGCGCATTGCGATAAGTGGCATTAATAGCCACTTCGGCATCGGCCGGCAGGTCGATCGCAAAACGTCCAGCGCAGATAGACCTCGATCCATGCTCAGTCACGGGCGCATCCCCCTGGGCAGCTACGGCGCTTGCCGCGACGGCAAGCAAAAGCGCCACAAACAAGCAACGCAGCGTCCGGATCATGACCAACTCCTACACTCATAGCACTTTCGCCTGTTGAAGCAGCTTACCAATGCCCCACAAGGTTGCATTGCGAACCAGCTCGTTATTGTAAGCATCCTGATGTTCGAAACCCTGCATGCGAAAACTCTGCTTCACACTGCCACCTCCCTGCAGATTTGGCGCCTCGCCGGAGCAAACCGGTACGGTGCCATCGCCAGGTTGTAGGTATCCAACGCTTTGCGGATCGACGATTTCGAATTTCATGCCCAGCACAGTAACCGGATTGCTGCCATCGCTGGGCATAGCAGCCAGAAGCGCATCCTGGCCCACGCTTATGCTGGTGGAAGACTGCCACACCAGGTCGCCCCAGGCAGAATACTTGCCGGTGCTGGCACCGTAATGCACATACGTCGGATCGTGATAAAAAGTACCTAAGCCCTGATGAAAAGCGCCAACTTCAGCCAGGTTGGTCGCATAGGCCACCCACGGATCGGTACCTGATTTTTTGTAAGTTCCAGCCGGATCGATAAAGGCCGGGTCCACCAGGCGCCACCAGGGATCCTTCTTTGCATAGATCTCTTCATAAGGATCGCTATTGGGCAGTTGCAGCGCGGGCTGCGCACCGCTGGTGTCTTTCGCCTTCAGCCAGCTCTTCGGATAGTTGGCGTTGGGCAGCAATTCCATCGCGCCCGGGCTGCTGGCAAAGACCGCGGTAACCTGCTCGGCATTGCGCCCGAGCACGATGCCGGTCATACCGCCATAGCCGCTACGACAATGGTGATAGGCAGCAGCCGCGCCATTGGCCGGCTGCTCACCATGCACGATGCCCGTCACGCTGGATGCGCAGGCTCCGTATGAAGGATGCGTTGCCGCCCTGCTGACCAGACCGCCCATCGAGTGACTGACCAGAATCACCTGCTCGCACTTATAGGGCTTTTGGCCGCCGACTTCGTAATCCGCCCAGGTCTTGATGATTTCGCTGATCTTTGCAGCCAGATCCTTGCCTGACTGGCCATTGCTCTGCAGCCAGTTGTAGCCAACGGCATGTACCGGGCAATAAAAATTATTCCAAGCCTGGTTGGATTCAGCGTCGGTAAGCGAAGTAAAACTTTTTTCCGCCCCCCATTCCTTGCTGAAATCCTTGTCCTGGAAATCCGCCCATGGCGATTTGTCGTCGCCTTGAACGATCGAATTGCAGAAATCGGAATTGAGACTGTTGTCCAGCCAGCGCAAAAAATCGCCGTAGGACATTTTGGCCACCGTGCCCCAGCCTCGATCTTTCGCCACGGCCGCATTGGGAACGGTAGCGCTTTTACCGGGAAAAGCACCGCCAGGATCCACTTCGGCGTTGCCGGGATCGAGCTTGCTTTGACGTGTACCGGAGGAACGAAATCCCCACTGGAACAGCATGCCGATCACGGAGTTCAAACCCCAGATATTTTTCTTGGTCTGCTTGTCCCTGAGATTGGACCCCATGATGCCCGGCACGAAAACTATCGGCACAACCGTATGCGGCAGGGTTTTGCATTGGGCGCGCACCTTGTCATCCGTGGGCGAGGTAATGGTTTGCGCAACAGGTACGCCATCCTCACCGATCGTGGTCCCGACGGGCCGCGTGGTTTCACCAGTCATGAGTGCCTCTCCCTAGGCCTTGCCAAGCAGTCGAATGCTCAATGGCTCCATCCCTAATCCCTTCTGCATTGAAGCCCAGCCGTCCCCATCTGTGACGCCCTGTATTTTCGCGCCGTCGGCACGCACGTATTCGTAGCGATAATTCGCCGCCGCCGTCTTGCCGTCGCGCTGGGTGAGTCTTACGCGTTCATCGAACTGCGCTTCGTCCCAGTTGTTCATTTCCCTGGACAATTGCGTCGGCCCCACAAACTGATGATTGGCCGCATGCACGGTGATCTTGCCGGGACAACCGAACACGATGTTGCCGCCCGATATCGTCACATGCGCCCCGCCGCTCACGGCCAGGTGCACCGTCTGCTTGGCCTGCATCTCTACGGCAGCATTGGCCGACACCACGCTGAGGTCGCCTTTGCTGCGCAAGGCCAGCGCATCGTGCTGTGCCTGCATGTTCAAGGCACCTTTGCCGGCTACAAGGTTGAGACCTACGCCATCCGCTTTCTGTGCACCGGCCAGCCATCCGATCGCCTGGCCGCCGTGAATGCGCAGCTGGTTAGCGACTGCAAGATTGGTGTCCTGCCCACTGCCCATGGCCAATGTTTCGCCGGCCACCATATGCAGCGACTGGCCAGCGATGGCACCGATACCGCCACGCCCCGCCATGGTGAGCAATGCATCTGCGCTATGCGGCACGTCACCATCCTTGCCGGCACCCTGGGCGGGCTCGGCCGTCTGAAAATTGTCGCTGCTGACCACGCTTCCAACGCTTTTTTGCATCGCATCCAACGGTGCCGCCTGCGGATTGAGCTGCGAGGCATTGGCCTGCATCACGCCTTCATGCGTCGACAGCGGTACGGTCGTGTGCGTCGTAGCGGCCTGGCTCAAGGCCTTGCTTAGCTGACTTTGTTGTTTGAGCAAGGCACTGGCCGCCACCGCATCGCCGGCAGGTTCGTTGCCGCTGGCGGCATACGTACTGAGCAACACACCACTGCCACCGCGCACAGCGCCGTAGCTGTCCGTGCGCAATTCCATGCCGCGACCGCGGAAACTGCCGCGGTAGTTGTCGGCCTGATGCACCAGGTTGCCGAGGTTGAGCTGGGTAGCGGCGTGGCTGGTGGCGAATTGCAGGCGACCTTGCTGGTCGGTGTCGTCCATCACCAGCTGGTTGTAGCCATCACCATCGAAGCCCTGGGTTTTCAGGCCGGAAAGCGCGGCGGCGTTGCCATGGCCGCTGGGATCGGCGCTCAGGCCATGCCATGCGGGACTGTTGCCGCCGGCGAGGTTGCCTTGGGCGCTGGGCTGGAAATCGGCGGCCTGCGTATAGAGCGCGGTGGCCGGTGCCACGGCCGAGGCGCCCGGGCTCGGCACCACGCCCGCTTCGCCCTGGCCGTTGTACAGCGCACCCACGATCACCGGGCGATCGATATCGCCGTCCATGAAATTGACCAGCACTTCCTGCCCGATGCGCGGCAAGGCCTGCATGCCGTGGCCGCTGCCAGCATACCGTTGCGTCATGCGCAGCCAGCAGCTGGCGCCGCCGTCCATCCAATGAAACTTCACCTTGATGCGACCCATGCTGTCGGCATGCAGCGGGCCGCTGGCACCGGGACTGGTTTCGCCTTCGGGGCCGACCACGATCGCCGTTTGCACGCCGGGTGCCGTGGGCCGCGGATTCAGGCGCAGGCCGTGACCGTCATCCAGCGCCGCGCGCCAGGGATGATCGCTGGCCAGGGCGTCGAAATGCTGCGCGTAGCCGACTGTTTTGGCGCGTTCCCACAGCGCCTGGTCGACGCCATGCGGAATGCCTTGTTCCGACGTGCTATCGCCAAGGGTCTTTTGCACCGCCTGCTGCACGCTGTCGGGCAAGTTGTTGATGCCGGCATGCCAGACGCGGGTCCACACGAAGGCAGATGGTGCGTTCGCCTCGCCTTCCCACGGCGCTTGCGTTACGCGAAAGCGCGTACCGGTGCGGGCGGTGCGTACGGTGCCGCGGCCTTCCCAGCGCTGTTGCTGAACTTCATGGACCTGTGCGGCGAGTTGAGCGTAGTGCTGGGCTTCGCGCGAATCGGCGAAGGCGTACATGCCGACCGGATCGTAGGCTTCGCGCTGCCCCTGCGCGCCGTCGATGGGCGTGCTGGCGCTCACCGCGCTCACGGCGGCGTAGTCGTAGCTGAGCAAGGTGACCGCATCCGGCGCCAGTTGCAGCGAGGGACCCAGCGCCTGCAGCGTATCGCTGGCTTCGGTCGCGGAGGACCGGTGATAGCGCAGCCCGGCGCCGGAGGCATCGGCGGCGGAACTGGCATCTTCCGGCAGCTGGCCACTGTCGCCGAAGATCACCAGCGTATGGCCGGCCGGTGCGCTGCTGTCTTCGATGAAACTGTAGCCAAGGCCTTCTTCCGCCAGCAGGCGTTCGACGAAGGCCAGATCGGTTTCGCGGTACTGCACGGCATAGCTGCGCGGGCGCACCTGCGCGATCAGACTGCGTGCATCGGGTGTGATTTTCCAGGAAGCAAAATCGCTGTAATCGCCGAATACGCTGGCGGCGATATCCAGCACGCTCTGGTCCTGGAAGATGCGACTGTGCCGGCCCTGCCCCAGCAGCCACAGCCACGGCACCAATACCAGGCGATAGCGCGCCATGCCGCCCTCGGAACCCTGCGCCTGCGCTTCGCAGATCAGGCCACTGCGCACGGCGCTGCTGCCATCGGCCAGGGTGGTACGCAAGGCGGCGCGCTGGCCAAGCATGTCGTCCAGCGACAGGTTGGCATCGGTGCTCAGGGCATCGATCGTCCACGCGTAGCACGCCGACAAGGCTTCGCTGCCGCTCCAGCGTTCGACCTGCAAGGAGGAAAGCGGGCCATCGCCATCGATAGCGTAAAGACGCGTTGCGTCCGTGAAGGTAGCGAGCGACGCCACGGCCGAACCAAGCGTCTGGGGGATGTCCATGTCCTTCTCCCTGGGCTGATCAATCCATCAACCGAACCATGAATCCATAAAGATTCCAGCGTCGGGAGAATATCGCGTTATGCAGCTAATGTCTGTCAACGGCGCCACGGGATTGGCACATCGTTTATGGCAGGATACGGCTTCTGCCGGAGCCATTTGCCACCGGCCGGCCCGCTCTACGGCGGCCATCGCCGCCGCTTAACATCGTCAAGCCCAGCCAGGGAATGCTGCCCCATGATCGATATTGAAGCCTTGCTTGAACCGATTTCCGCCGACGCCCCGTGCGGCGACGATCTGTCGTTTTCCGCGGAATTCGACGCCATCCAGGAGGCCCGCCGCAGCGACGATGCCAGCCTGGACCAGGGGCAATGGGTCACGGATCTGAAAACCTCCGACTGGTTCAGCGTGTCGCGCCAGTGCGGCACCTTGCTGCGTACGCGCAGCAAGGACCTGCGTTTGGCCGTCTGGCTGGCCGAAGCCAGCGCGCGCATGGACGGCTTCGCCGGCCTGGCCGCCGGCTACCGACTGGTGGCGGGCCTGTGCGATCGCTACTGGGACAGCATCCATCCGCAAGCCGACGGCGACGATCATGAATTGCGCGTGGGCAATCTCAGCTGGCTGCTGACGCAGTCGATCCAGTGGGCGCGCTCGATTCCGCTGACCAATGCATCGCAGGGCCGTTATGACGCCATCGCGCTGGAAATGGCGGCGCGCGGTCTGTCCGGCGACGGTCAATCCGATTATCCGGACAACGCACGCATCGATGCGGCGCGCGCGGCTACGCCGTTCGAGTTCTATCAGCAATTGGCCGAGCAGGCGCCGCAGGTGCTGGAAGCGCTCAAGGCACTGGAATCGGTGGTGGATGCGCGGCTTGGCGCCCACGGCCCAAGCTTCACCGCCGCACGCGATGCGGTGGGCGACGTGGTGCGCAGCGCCTTGCGCATGGCATCGACGGCAGGCGTCACCTCGCTGGACGCATCGGCGCCACCGCCGCTGCCGGGCAACAACAGCGCCGTTGAAGCAGTCCCTGCCCCGGCTCCTGCAGCCAGCGGCGTGAGCGGCGAAATCGCCAATCGCCGCGAAGCGCTGCTGTTGCTGCGACGCGTAGCGGATTTTTTCCGCCGCACCGAACCGCACAGCCCCGTGGCCTATCTCGCCGACAAGGCTGCGCGCTGGGGCAATATGCCTTTGCACGTGTGGCTGAAGACGGTAGTGAAAGACAACAATGCGCTGAGCCAGCTGGAAGATCTGCTCGACGTAGGCACCGACGAATCGCGCAACGGCTGATCGCGTAGGTTGGGTTACCCCGGACTTGATCCGGGGGCAACCCAACAAGGCATGCGCGAAGACGGGAAATTTGTTGGGTTACGCTGCGCTAACCCAACCTACCCGGCATGCCTGCGTTTGCGTTATGCGCCGCCGGGCGTTGCGGCCGGGCACGATGCATCGCCCTGGCCTGCATGCGCCGCGCAGAAACGCTGGCGGCAGGTTACGCCTGCTTCGGTATTTGCCGGCGGGCAATCCTGCGGCAGTACATCGTCATCGGCGGTCGCCTTCTTGGCGTGGCGGCCGTGCGCCTTTTTGCCGGCAGCTTCGTTCACTTCCAGGTGATTGATCAGCACGGCAAGCAGATCCACATCCGAATCGCTGCCGGAAGCATCGCCACGCTTGGCCGCATGCGCTATCAGCATCGGCGGTTTACCGGCAGCATGCGGCGCGAACATGTCGCCCAGCGCGGCGGTGTCCTTGCTGCTGGCGCTGGAAGCCGGTGCCGCGGCAGCGGTGGAGGCCGCGCCTGCCGGCGCAAATTGATCGGCCAGAATCACTGCCGCATTCTGCGATCCGCTGGCGGGTTTGGCGGCAGCCGATGCCGCACTGGTTGACGCGGCGGCCGGCTCGGCAGTTGCTGCAGCATGATTTTGCGGATCCGCAGCAGGCGCAAGCGAAGCGGCGGGACCGCCTGCCTGGACCAACGAAGATACCGGTTTGGACGGCTCAAACACGCCGCCCACCGCAAGCAATGCCACGGCGGCTACCGCCACCCCGAGCAAGCCCAGCGGCCACACCCAGCGACGTGCACGAACAGGCTGTGCAGGGCTAGCCGAAGTCCCCTGCAGGCCGGATAGAATGCGTTCTGGCGATTTCGATGCCGGCGCCGGCTGAGCGTCGCCGGCAAGCAGGCTGGGTGCTTTAGATCGTGGTTCCTGCGGGTCCAAGCGCAACTCCCTTTAAGCTTTAGTCCACGAGGCGAACAGGACGAAACCATACTAGGTACCGCGCTGATGGTCCAAGACCTGGTTGTCATTGTCCAGTGACAGCGTCACGGTAGCTTGGCCGCGGGCCCGGTCGCCGGTTACGCCAAAGGGAATTTTAATCAAGGATGTTCAGGGCTTCATGGATCCGATTTTTGCCTGGCTGCTTTTGTTGCTCGCCGCCGCACTGCTGGTGCTATGGCTGCTGGTATTTCCGGACGCGCGCAGCGCAGTCGGAAAATGGTTAGCAAAATGTGTACGCCGTGTGACGGCGCGCACAAAACAATGGCAACACCATTCCAGCAAGACACTGCAGCACCAGTCCCGTCATACCCGCGACAGCTTCGCGCACATGCTCGGTCGGCTGGCGCGGCACCGCGGTTTGCTGCTCGCGCTGGTGCTGATCCTGCTGCTGCCGCCACTGCTGATCGTCGGCCTGCACCGCCACGCCATGCTCGATGGCTACGAAGTCTCGACCCAGGCCGACCAGGACACCACCAACCTGGTCGCCGCCCTGCTCAAGGGCGAGCAGTTGGCCCCGCCGCCGCCGCTGCCGCCAGCAGTCTTCGTGACCAAAGAAGTACAAATGGTGCGACCGGATCTCGGTTCGGCCAGCCGCGACTGGGATAAGCTTTATCCGGATTTCCGCCAGCGCCTGCTGGTGGTTTTCAAGATCATGAAAGAGCGCTACGGTTACGACATGGCGCTGATCGAGGGCTATCGCAGTCCCGAACGGCAGGCCATGCTGGCGTCCCAGGGGAGCAGCGTCACCAACGCGGGCGCCTATCAGAGCTATCATCAGTACGGTTTGGCCGCCGACTGCGGATTCTTTCGCGACGGCAAACTGGTGATCTCCGAGAAAGACCCCTGGGCCATGCGCGGTTATCAGCTCTACGGCGAAGTCGCCCAAGCTGCGGGCCTGGTGTGGGGAGGAAACTGGAAAATGATGGATCTGGGGCACGTGGAATTGCATGCGGCCGGCATCGGGCCGCGTTATCGCTGAGCGCAGCGCGCACCCGGCGGAATCGGATACACATGGATAGGCGGTAAGGAAACCCGGCATGACGCAACCTTTCATCGTTATCGGCGACAAGACCAGCCACGGCGGCACCGTGGTCGGCGGCGCGCCCACTTCAAGCACGCTCGACAAGCAGATCGCGCGCATCGGCGACAAGGTCACTTGCCCCAAGTGCGGCGAAAACACCATTGCCACCGGCGACAACAGCATGCTCGTGATGGGCCAGCCGGTAGCCCGCCAGGGCGACAAGACCGCCTGCGGCGCCACGCTGATTTCCAGCCAGTCCGTCAGCTCCACCGGGGGCGGCTGATGCGCGCAGGCAGCGTGAAGCACCACGCGCTTTACCGGTAATCACGTCGATGGAACGGCGATCTTTCCTCCGCCCTCTCGCTATCGTCATCGCGACGTTCGGCGTGATCTGGGCGGTCATGATCATGCAATGGCGCGCGAGCAATCGCGTGCCCAACAGTGTCGACATCGCGCTGTATCTGGTGGCATTGCCGATTGCGCTACTGCTCGGCTACTTCTTGCTGCGCGTCAGCATCGATGCGATCAAGCGCCGCGCGCGGCCTGCAACGCCGGCCGCGGCTGCCGCGGTCGAAACGAACGATGCGGAGCCGGTCGATCCCACCCTGGCTTATCGTGTCGCCGTATTGGATGGCCAGGTGCTGTTCGCGGCCGGCGACACCCCTGCTGCGCTGCTCGATGCGGCACGCGCAAAGAAGCGTGCCAGCCTGCATCCGCAGTGGCACGACCTGCGCGGTGCACCGACGTTCGCCGCACCGGTGGAAGCGGTGGAGCTGGCGTCCATCGACGAAACCCTGCCGGATGTCGCGGAGCATTGGCCCGAAGGCCAGCGCCGCGTGCTGTGGCTGTCGGACACGCTAGCCGGCAAGATGCTCGCCGAACACTTCGACGGCATGCTCGCAGCGCAAAAAGCTGCGGAGCCGAATCGCGCGCCGGCCGCCCCGACCGTGCTGCTGCGGCTGGAATGGCTGCTGCCATCCCGCTGGAGCGATAACGACCGGCAGACGGCGCACACCTGGCTGAGCGGCCGCCTGGCCGCGCAAGGCTGGCAGGCACCACAGCTGCAGGTCGTGGCGCGCACCGCCGAAAACGGCCTCGCCGCACTGAAGCGGCTGGATGAACTCAACGTGCAATTCAACCGTCATCCAGACAGTGCACATTGCCTGCTGCTGGCCAGCGATTCGCACATGGATTCCGCCACGATCGCCGAATGGGATGCCTCCCATCAATTGCATGGCGCCAAACAGCCCGAAGGCCGCGTGCCGGGCGAAGGCGCCAGCGCCGTGCTGCTCGGCGCATACCGTGCCAATGCCGGCGAACCGCCCATGCTGCTGCATCGCATGCTGGCCGCGCAGCGCGCCAAGCCGGTCGACGCGCCCGGCAAGACGCAGGACGACATCGTGCAGCAACTGCTGGAGCAGGCGTTGGCGCAGGCGCCGGAGATAGCGCCGCAGGCGCTGATGCACCTGGTCAGCGATACCGACATGCGCCCCAGCCGCTACACCGAAGCCTTGCAGATCGCCGAGCATGCGGCGCCGGAGAACGACGCCATCGAGGCGTTGCTGCCGCTCGCCTGTGCCAACGGCGATTGCGGCGCGGCAACTGCGCTCGCCACGGTAGCCGCGGCCGCGGCACTGGCCGGCGAATCGCAGCAGCCTTGCCTGGTGCTCTCTCACCACGATGCCAGCACGCGCGCCGTGCTCCTCCTCTCCCCACCCGCGGCAGCAACGGAAGCTCACGCTGCCGCCAGCAGTGCCCCTTCATTGGCATGACAGGAATACGCTACCGATGAACCGTCTTCGCTATATGCTCACCGACTCGCGAACGCTTGCCATCCTCGGCATCGCGATCATGGCTGGGCTGTTTTTCCTCGGGCCCAATACGCTGAAGATGCTGGCCTTCTGGATCGGCATCGGCCTGGTGGCCTTGCTGCTGGTACTGATCGGGCTATGGATCGCCCATCACCTGCGCGCACGCCGCTCCTCCGAACAACTGGGCGATGCACTGCTGAAGCCGGGCACCAACAGTGCCGGCCAGGCCACCGCGCACAACGCGGATGTGGAAGCCCTGCATACGCGCCTGCGCGATGCGGTGAAAACCATCAAGACCTCGCGGCTTGGCCAGACCAAGGGCACCGAAGCGCTGTACGAGCTGCCCTGGTACATGATCATCGGCAATCCCGCGGCCGGCAAAAGCACGGCGATCGTCAATTCCGGCCTGCGCTTCCCGTTTGCGGACAGTCACGGCAGCATCGTGCAGGGCATCGGCGGCACGCGTAACTGCGACTGGTACTTCACCACCGAAGGCATCCTGCTCGACACCGCCGGCCGCTATTCGGTGCACGACGAAAACCGCAGCGAATGGCTGAGCTTCCTGGAGCTGCTGCGCAAGCATCGTCCGCGCGCGCCGATCAACGGCATCATCATCGCCGCCAGCATCGCCGAGCTCACCGGCAACCGCCCCGAATTCGCGATCAGCCTGGCCAAGAATCTGCGCCAGCGCGTGCAGGAACTCACCGAATGGCTGGAAGTGATCGCGCCGGTCTATGTGGTGTTCACCAAGGCCGACCTGATCGCCGGCTTCAACGACTTCTTCCGCACGCTCGACGACAACGAACGCGAACGCGTCTGGGGCACTACCCTGCCGTTCCATCCCAGCGACGGCAATGACGCAGCGGACGAGTTCGATCGCTACTTCGACGAACTGTCCAAGGGCGTGAAGGAAATGAGCCTGTCGCAGATGGCGCTGGCGCGCGGCAATACCGTGGCGCCGGGCCTGCTGACCCTGCCGCTGGAATTCAGCGGTATCAAGGCCACGCTGCGCACCTTCATCACCACCCTGTTCGAAGACAATCCGTTCCAGTTCCGCCCGGTGTTCCGCGGCTTCTACTTCACCAGCGCGCTGCAGGAAACCGCGTCGGTGCATGCGGCTTCGGATCGCATTACCCAGCGCTATGGCCTGTCCAGGCCGCACGAAGCGCCGCAGCTGGACAGCGTCACCTCGACCAAGAGCTACTTCCTGCTCGACTTGTTCCGCAAGGTGATCTTCGCCGACAAACAGCTGGTGCAGCAGTACTCCAGCCGCAATCGCACGCGCACGCGCTACGCGGTAATGCTCGGCTCCGCACTGGCGCTCGGACTGGCCCTGGCCGGCTGGGCCTGGTCGTATACCGACAACAAGCAGTTGGTCACCAATGTGCAGGCCGACCTGGACAAGGTGGTGGGGCTGCAGAAAGGCCGGGTCGATCTGCAATCGCGCCTGCAGGCCCTGCAGATCCTGCAGGATCGCCTGCAGCAGCTCGATGCCTATCGCGGCGACCATCCGCTGATGCTCGGCCTGGGCCTGTACCAGGGCGACACCATCGAGAACAAGCTGCGCGCCGAATATTTCGCCGGCATGCGCCAGCTGATGCTGGTGCCAGTGCAGCAGAACATGGAAGCGTATCTGGCCCAGGTGGTAGCGCATCGCGATCAGCTGACGCCGGCGCAATCGGGTGCGCCGGACGCTGCCGCCAAGCCTGCGCAGCAGAACGGCTCCACTTATCAGGCGCTGTCGCCCACCAATAGCCAGGACGCCTACAACGCGCTCAAGGCCTATCTGATGCTGGGTGACGCCAGCCATGTCGAACAGGTGCACCTGACTGACCAGCTCGCCCGCTTCTGGCGCGAATGGCTCAACGCCAATCGCGGCATGATGACGCGCGAAGACATGATCAGCAGCGCCGATCATCTGTTGAACTACTACATCGCGCAGTCCGACCAGGCCGGCTGGCCGACCATCGACACCAAGGTGTCGCTGGTGGACGACACGCGCCAGGCGTTGAACCATGTGATGCGCGGCATGCCGGCGGTGGATCGCGTGTATGCGCAGATCAAGGCGCGCGCCGCCACCCGCTTCCCCTCGATCAGCGTTGCCGCGATCGTCGGCGACCAGGCCGACAAGACTTTGGTCGGCAGCTATGCAATTTCCGGCACCTACTCGCGCGAGGCGTGGGAAGGCTACGTGAAAGACGCCATCCACGACGCCGCCAACAAGGAAATGAACGCCAGCGACTGGGTGCTGCAAAGCGCACAGCAGGATGACCTCACACTTTCCGGCAGCCCCGAGCAGATCCAGAAACAGCTCGAATCGATGTATGCCAAGGATTATGTGACGGAGTGGAAGAAGTTCATGCAGGGCGTGTCGGTGGCGTCGTTCGGCAGTTTCGAAGCCGCCGTGAGCAACATGAACCAGCTTGGCGATCCGCAGAATTCGCCGATGCGCAAGCTGATGGACACCGTCTACCAGGAAACCTCCTGGGACAATCCCTCGCTGGTCAACCAGGGCCTGAAGTCTGCGCAGGGCGGCCTGGTCGGCTGGTTCAAGCGCGTGATCCTGCGTCAGCAGCCGCGCGGCGTGAATCTCAACCTCGACAATATCAAGGCACCGGACGGTTCGCTGCAGGTCGGCCCGGTCGGCCGCGAATTTGCCGGCGTTGCGCGCCTGATGATTGCGCGCGACAACAATCCGCCGCTGATGCAGAACTACCTGGACATGCTGGCCAAGCTGCGCACGCGGTTGAACGCGATCAAGAACCAGGGCGATCCCGGCCCGGGCGCGCGCGACCTGATGCAGAAGACCCTGGCCAGCAGCGGCTCGGAACTTTCCGATGGCCTGCAGCTGGTCGACGAGCAGATGCTCGATGGCCTCGACGACAGCCAGCGCAAGACGCTGCGCCCGCTGCTGCTGCGTCCGCTGATGCAGACCTTCAGCGCCCTGGTGCCGCCGACCGAAACCGAGATCAACAAGATCTGGACGGCGCAGGTGTACACGCCGTTTGAAAAGGATCTGGCGCAGAAGTATCCGTTCGATACCAATGGCCAGATCCAGGCGGCCAATAGCGAGATCTCGGTGATCTTCGGCCCCGAAGGCGCTATCTCCAAGTTCGCCAGCGATACGCTCGGGCCCCTGGTCGATCGCCGCGGCGATGCGCTGACCGCCAAGCAATGGGCCGACATGGGCATCACGCTGTCGCCGCAGCTGATGACCGGTTTCGCGCAGTGGGTGGCACCGCTCGGCCAGACCGTTGGCGGCGCCGACCAGACCGTGTTCCAGGTCGAACCCGAACCCGGCAGCGGCGGCATCAGCGAATACAGCATCAACATCAATGGCCAGACGCTGCGTTATCGCAACACGCCGCCAGAGTGGAAGTCGTTCGTGTGGAACGGCAGCGATGCCAACTCCAACGTGCAGATCAGCGCGGTCACCTTTGACGGCCGCACCGTGATGATCCAGAACCTGACCGGCGGCGATGCGCTCACGCAGCTGTTCCGCGCAGCCAAGGGCAGTCGCGGCGACGACGGCGTGTACACGCTGACCTGGAGCCAGGACCAGATCGCCGTTACCGTGCACCTGCGCCTGGTCAGCAGTGCCCAGGCCAATGCCGACGGCTCACAGAAACAAGGACTGCAAGGCGCCACCCTGCCCGCCAGCGTGGCCGGCACCAGCACCAGCAGCAACGCCGCGAGCGGCACCAACAGCACGCAGTCCACCACGGAGGGTGCGCCATGACCGGCGAGTTGACACTCAATATCAGTTATTTCGGCAAGCTGCCCAGCCGCGGCGATTTTCTCAAGGCGCTGGACAACAACCATCAGCTGATTTCCATGCTGGATCGCTGGGCCGGCCAGGGCATCGAGCAGTTGGCGCAAGATGTGGCCTGGAAGCAGCTCTACGACCTGGGCCATGCGCTGAACTTCGCCATTCTCGGCTCGCGCAGCAATGCCGCCATCGGCGGCCATCTGCTGCCGAGCAGCGATGCCTCGGGGCGCCGCTTTCCGTTCATGGCGGCCGTATCGATGCAAGTGCCGCAACCACTGGCGTTTATTTCGCGCAGCCCGCTGGCGTTCTCGCGGCTATGGTCGCGGCTGGAGCGCGAAAGCCATCGCGCACGCAACGCCGCCGATCCGGCCGCCTCGCTGACCGAGCTCACCGAGAATCGCGCCAACGTCAACGTGCTGTATGAATCGCTCAATCCGGCGTTCCAGGATTTCCTGGAAATGCAGACCCTGGGCAGCCTGGAACAGCTGATGACCTCGCCGGAGCGCCCGGTGTCGGTACGCCGCATTCTGCTTGCGCTCGGCATTCTGCTGCAGCCGGTGATGAGCAGCGGCAGCGCGCGTCTCGGCAAGGGCCTGCTGCTGCCGTTGCCGGCCGACCCGCTGTATCGCAACCTGGTTTCCACCCTGTGGCTGGATCTGATCTCCGGCTTTCTCGGTCGTGCCGACTTCGAGCTGCTCACCATGATCCGCCAGGGACCGCAGCCGGTGCTGGCGATCAGCTTCAACGGCGTGCAGGGGCGCACCTTGCAGGCGATGTTCGATCCGCGCGTGGCCGAGCAGGATTTCATTCCGCTGTACGACCCGGATTGGGTCGAGGATCAGGTCAACGATCACGCGGTGAAAAAACTGTCCAGCTACACCAGCCAGGAAGACCTGTCGCTGCGCACTGCGCGCAACACCTTCCGCGAAACTTTTCTTGGAGCGTGATCATGCGCAAACTCATCGCAAGCCTGCTGGTACTGGGTTGCGCCAGCGCGTGGGCGCAAACCTCCGCTCCCGCGCCGGCGACCTCCAGTGCATCCGGCAGTGCAAGCGGCATGGTGACCGCCAGCGGCACCCTGCCCGACGAAGCCACCAAGGCGGCCGTGCTGGATAACCTGCGCAAGCTCTACGGCGCCGATCACGTGGTCGACCGCATCGAAGTCGGCGGCGTGGTGACACCCGCCAACTGGAGCAAATACGTGGTCGGCATGATCGGGCCGAACCTCAAGCAGGTTTCCAACGGCCAGGTGCAGATTCAGGGCAATTCCATCGACATCAGCGGCGAAGTGCCCAATGAAGCCACGCGCCAGCAGGTGCTGAGCACGCTGTCCACCTCGTTCGACCAGAACTACGGCATCAAGCAGAACCTGCGCATCGGCACCTCCAAGCAGCAGGTGCTGGACCAGGCCCTGGCCAATCGCGTGGTGCAGTTCGAAAGCGGCAGTGCCATCCTCACGCCGGCAGGGCGCAGTGTGCTGGACGAAATGGCTGCCGCCATCCTCAAGATCAACAACCCCTCGATCCAGATCATCGGCAATACCGACAATGTGGGCGAGCGCGAATCCAATGTTGCCTTGAGCCTGGCGCGTGCCAATACGGTAAAGGCCTATCTCACTGCCAAGGGCATTCCGGCGGCAACGCTCAGCGTCAGCGGCATGGGTCCGGACAATCCGGTAGCCGACAACACTACCGATGCCGGCCGCGCACGCAATCGCCGCATCGATTTCAAGATCGCCAAGGCGCAATAAGCACACATCGCAAAATCATCTCAACCACACAACACCATTCCGATGCGAATGGTGTTTTTTCATGTGTGTGAAGTGAATGTGAGACTTTGCCCGCATGAATGCATGCACGTGCACACATTCGTGAAAATACTCCAAATGCAGATGTGCCGGCATAAGACATTACGACGTCGATATGCGATAAACACAGCGCCGGGAAGTCAGGCGCCGAGGAGGGGCCCCTCCTCAACATGGATGACCGATGCCCGACCGAGCCGCCAGCAAGGCGGCTCGTTTTATTTGGGCGTCCATACCGAATCGCGAGTTGCGTAGGTTGGGTTAGCGCAGCGTAACCCAACGATGCCGCTACGAAGAGAGATTGTTGGGTTACGCTGCGCTAACCCAACCTACAAAGCTTCATTCAGCCGCGCAATTTCTGCGTAGAGCACATCCAGCTCCCGCCGCAACCGGCGGTTGGCATCCATCAACTCCTGGATCTGCGTGCACTGCGCGACCACTGTGCGCAACACATCCGTGCTCACCACGATATGCCGCTTGCGATAAGCGCGCATGCGTTCGGCCGCGGATTTTGCCTTGCCGGTGGGCGGCCTGCCACGCCGCGGTTTATACGGAAACGACATAGCAATGGTGCCGGGATCACGTGGATCGACCATGGATTTCCTCCTGATTTTAGCACCATTTTACTGTAACGTTACTATAATTGCAAGTATTTTGATCAATACTTCACCGGTCAAAAAAGACGCAGAAATCCGTCGGAAAAACGCGCACACAAAAAGGCGCCTGCACGGCAGGCGCGCAGACGTGCGCAGCACGCAAGTGCCGCGAAATCAGCTCAGGGTTGGGCGAAAAAAAATCAGGCGCGCCGGCATGGGTAACCGGTCGCGCCTGGTTCGGGCAGCATCAGCTGCTGCAGGAAACGGTGGACTTCTTCTTCCCCGCCACGACGTGCGCGACGTGCCGCGGCACGATGACCAGATCGGGATTGCTGGCTGCATGATGATGGCTTGCAGCGTGCGCGATCTTCTCGCCACCAGGCGCGGCGATGTGATTCTTGCAGCGGCCAAATGGTGCGGCTGCGACTGCAGCAGCTGCAACCGGCTGCACGGCCCCGGTATCCGCCGCCGCATGCGTACCGATGACAACTGGCAGTACCGCGGCCGCCGCGGGCGAAGCGTTGGTCTGCGCGGGCGGCGTCGCTACCGCCGGATAGGTTCCCAATGCCGCCATCGCCGTGGATGTCGCCGGCATATGCTGCGCCCGCATGCTCAGGCCGGTACCGGCTGGCGCCTTGCTGAAGGACCAGCGGAAGCCGAGGTTCGCCGCATTGCTGAGACTGCGGCTGGCAGAGTCGACGCTGTAATAGGCGTACAGGCTGGCCTGCGGGGTCAGGTCGAAACTGGCACCCAAGGCACCTTGCCAATGATTGCGGCCCGGTTGCACGCCGCCCACCGTAAAGCCTACGTCGGAGGCGCCGTCGAAAGCGGCATTGAGCGCGGAGAACTGATCGCTCGCGCCATGCAGATAACGCAACACCAATACCGGATGAATCTGCGTGCCGTCCGGATTCTTGCCGAAGTCGCCGATCAGGCGTGCACCGGGACCGTACTGGAAGCTGTGTGCACGGCTGCTGCCCACATCCAGGTCGGCATCGCCCGCACCTTGCTCGTCGAAAGCGTCATAGCGCACACGTGCGTAATACGCACCGAAGAACGGCTCCAGGCGCCATTGGTCGAAGTGGAAGCGATAACCGCCTTCCAGCGCAGTATTGATCGCATGGCCGTCATAACGTGCCGTGGCCACCGGCTGGAATGCACCCACGTCGATCTGGCGGGTGCTGCGCGCACGCTGCCAGCCATAGGAGAGCACGCCGTCCGCCCACCAGTTTTCGGTGTTGTCGAACAGGGCATGCAGGCCCACGGCATATTCGTCGTTGTTGATGCGGTCGTTGGGTTGCGACAGCGAGGTTTGCGAATTGGCAAAGCTTGCGTTGGCGCCGACGCGGAAATACGAGCCGGCCATCGCATCGGTGCCCAGGATCAAGCCGTGCAGCTGATAGTTGGTCTGGTCCGCCTGGAACGTACCGCCGAAACGGGTGGTATCAAAATAGGGCTCGGCCCAGGCGGCCGTGCCCTGCTCGCCATTGTCACGGGCAAGCATCAGCCGATACAGCATCGTATCCATGAATTGGCTCTGCCCGGCCAGCTCGGCCTGCGGCGCCGAGGCATAGATCTCGCCAGTGAGGCTGTCGAACGCGGGAATCACCTGCGCCGAACTAAGGCCACGCGCGTAGCTGAGCAAGGTCTGCAGACGATCGGAGTTGGTGGCAATCGTCTGCAGTGCCGTCGCCATGTTGTATTCGTTGGCATTGAGGCCAGGGAACTGGTTATAAGGCACGCCGCCCGGGCCCGATGAGGCGTCGACCTGGGACAAGGTCAGCAGCACATCGTCGCCTTGTGTCTTCACGCTGGCGCTGAGGAAGGGCAGTGTCTGCTGCACCAAAGCGGCATAGTTGCCGCTGACGCCGCCGGCTGCATCGATGATTGTATAGGTGGTGTGCGCGGCATACGCCCCGGACGACGGCACCACGGTCAAATCGCCGCCCAGCACGGCGCTGCCGCTGAGATGCAGGCTGTCGCTGATGCCGGCGCCGTTGGCGCGAATCTGTGTGTTGGAACCTGCTTCGCTGACCAGGCTGCCCATGCTCAGGCTGCTGCCCGGCACACCGCTGCCGGCGGCAATGCCGCTGGCAGCGGCAAGACCGCTCGGCGCAAGCGTGCCTTGCAAGGTCACCGCGCCGGCAACGCTGCCGCTACCGATCAAGGCGCCGCCGCTATTGATGCTGGCAGGACCATTCAAGCTGCCATTGACCACCAGGTTGCCGTCCACACTGGTTCCGCCGGCGAAATTCGCGGTGGCACCGCTGGCGATGGCCAGGCTGCCCGCCGTTACGTCGAGGTTGGCGATGTTAGTAAATGCCGTGGCCGGCAAGGTGCCCTCGCCCGTGCCGGTGACGGCGAGCGTGGTATTGCCGCCCTGCCCGTGCACCGTGCCGGTGACGCCAGCGAGTTCTGCATAGTCGATATTCACGCGGCTATCTGCTGCGACGTTCAAGCTGCCACCCACCGCACCATCCACCGTGGCGACACTGCCGCTGCCGTTGAGATTGGCCGTCGCACCGGATGCCACCGAGATACCTGCCGTATACGGCGTAGCGGCATTCAAGACACCGCCATCGACCGCGATACTGCCGGTGAAACCAGTCAAAGAACCGCCCAGCGCCACGGTGCCGCTGTCCTGCTTGGTGATCGTGCCGGCGCCGGAGAGTGCGCCAGCCAGGGTGAGGTTTTGCGTACCGCCCAGTGTTGCGCCGTTTGCGCCGACGGTCACCGTATTACCCAAGGTGACGGCACTGGCGGCTTCCAAGGTACCGCCATCGATCGACAACGCCCCCGTGCCCAGTGCTGCGTTGTTGCCAACGATCAGGCTGCCGCCGGTCAAGCTGGTGCCGCCGGTGAAGGTGCTGGCCCCGCTCAAGCTGAGGCTGCCGCTGCCATCCTTGGTCAAGCTGCCGCTGCCTGACAGTTGCCCGCTCAAGCTCAGCGACTGGCTGCCGTTTTCAGTCAGCGCATCGTTGAGCGTGATGTTGTTGGCTACGGTTACGGCGCCCGTCGCGCTGAGGGTCGAGGCGGCGGCGACCGTCAAGGCCCCCGTACCCAGCGCATCGTTGCTGCCGAGTTGCAGATTGCCGCCCGTCAAGGTGGTGCCGCCGCTATACGTGTTCGCACCACTGAGCGTTGTCGTCGAAGTGCCGTCCACTACCAGGCTGCCCGCGCCGGAAATAATGCCGCCCAGGGCCACGTCGCTGCTGTTGCCGGAGATAGTCAGCGTTGCACCGCTATTGAGCACGACCGCATTGGCCAGATTCACCGCGGTGCTCGATTGCAGCGCAACGGCTGCAGCAACAGTCAGCGTGCCGCTGCCCAGGCCCGTGCTGCTGCCGAGCACCAGCGTGCCACCATCCATGGCCACGCCGCCGCTGAAACTGTTGTTGCCGTCCAGGCTCAGCGTCGTGCTGCCCAGCATCGCCAAAGCGCCCGCGCCGCTGATCGTTCCATCCAGCGTCACGGCACCGCTGCTGGCCGGCAAGCTGAGCGTGACGCCCGCGCCGAGGTTTACATCGTTGGCAAGATCGAGCGCACCGGCGGCATCGAGCGAAGCGTTGCCTGCAACGCTAAGCGCGCCCGTACCCAGTGCACTGTCATTACCCAGAACCAGGCCACCGGCATTGAGCGTGGTGCCGCCGGTGTAGGTATTGCTGCCGCCCAGCGTTTCGATACCGCTGCCGTTCTTGACCAGGCTGCCAGTGCCGCTGACGATACCGTTGAAGGTCTGGTTGCCGGCATTGCCAAAGCCGAGCGAATTCGCGCCGAGATTGATCGTGCCGCCGGTACCGGACAAGGCGCCGATGGTCTGATTGCCGCCGGCTGCCGAAATATCCAGGTTGCCGCTGCCGCCCAGTGTCACCGCACCGGCCGCGGCCAGGCTGCCGCCGCCGCTGATCGCCAGCGTGCCGTTGTTGATGGTGGTGCCGCCGGTGTAGGTGTTGGCGCCGGTCAAGGTCAGCGTGGCGTTGCCGTCTTTCAACAAGGCACCGATGCCGGCAATAGTGCCGCCCAGCGTCAATGCATTGCCGCCCAGCACATCGAGTGCACTGCCGGCAGCGAGATTGATGTTGTTGCTGGCATTGATGGCGCCGCTCGCATCCAGTGTCACCGCCGCGCCGACGTTCAACGCACCGGTGCCTAGCGCGGCGTCGTTACCGAGCACGAGGCCACCGCCGTTGAGCGCGACGCCACCGGAGAAGGTGTTGGCGCCGCCCAGCGTCTGCACACCGGAACCGCTCTTGCTCACACCGCCATTGCCGCTGATCACACCGTCGTAGCTGCTATCGCCCACGCCATTGAGCGTGAGGTTGTTATTGCCGAGCGTGACGCTGCTGGCGGCAATGCCGGCTAGCGAACCGATCGCCTGGTTGCCGCCGCCGGAAATATCCAGCGTGCCGCCGTTCAAGGTCACCGCGCCGGTCGCCGCGAGGCTGCCGCCGATACCGATCGACAAGGTACCCGCATCGATATTGGTGCCGCCGCTAAAACTATCTGCGCCGCTGATCGTCAGCGTCGCCGCACCGCTTTTGGTCAGGGAACCGGTACCCGAAATCACGCCGCCCAGCGTGATCGCATTGGAACCGAGCACATTCAGACCGGCGGTGCCGTTGATCGCGATGTCGTTGGTCACGCTGACCGCGGTGTTCGCATCCAGGGTGGCGGCACCGTTGACGGCCAGCGCACCGGTGCCCAGCGCATTGTTGTTGCCCAGGACCAGGCCGCCGGCATTAAGCGCCACGCCGCCGCTGAAGCTGCTGGCGCCGCCCAGGGTCTGCACGCCGGCGCCATTCTTGATCAAGCCGCCAGTACCGGTGATCGAACCGTCGAATGTCGCATTGCCGACGCCACCCAGCGTCAGCGTGTTGGCGCCGAGCGCCACGGTGCTGCCGGCTACGCCGCTCAAGGAACCGATGGATTGATCGCCACCGCCGGAAATATCGAAACCCGTACCGGCCGCCGCGAGATTGACCGAGCCCGCCGCCGAGAGACTGCCGCCGGCACCGATCGCCAGCGTGCCCGCATCGATGGTGGTGCCGCCGGTGAATGTATTGGCGCCAGTCAGCGTTTCGGTGCCGCTGCCCTGCTTGATCAGACCGCCGGTGCCCGCGATCGAACCGCTGAACACGCCATTGGTGGGACCGCCGACCGTAATGTCGTTTGCGCCCAAATCGACCGCACCGCCACCAGTCAGCGTGCCAATGGTCTGCGTGCCGCCGCCGGCAGACAGATCCAGCGTGGCGCCGAGGGCCACATTCACCGTACCGGTGCTGGCCAGACTCGCACCGGCGCCCAGCGCCAGCGTGCCCGCATCGATAAAGGTGCCGCCGGTGTAAGTGTTGGCGCCGTTCAAGGTCAGCGTGGCCGAGCCTTCTTTGTCGAGGCTGCCGGTGCCGGACAGCCCGCCATTGAGCGTCAGTGCATTGCTGCCTTCGACCGTCAGGCCGCCATTGAGGACGATATTGTTGTTGAGCGTGACGGCGGTGTCGCTATCCAGCGTTGTATTGCCGCCCACGGTCAGCGTGCCGGTACCCAGCGCACTGTCATTGCCGACGATCAGGCCACCGTCATTGAGCGTCACGCCGCCGCTGAAGGTGTTGGCGCCATCCAGGGTCTGCACGCCAGTGCCGTTCTTGATCAGCCCACCGCCACCACTGATCACGCCGCCGAAACTGCTATCGCCGGCACTGCCGAGCGTAAGCGTATTGCCGCCGAGATTGACGTTGCCGGACGTACCGGCCAGCGTACCGATGGTCTGGTTGCCGCCGCCGGAAATATCCAGCGTGCCACTGCCCGCGAGCATCACGGCACCCGTGGACGACAAGCTGCCGCCTGTACCGAGCGCCAAGGTGCCCGACAGAATCGCGGTGCCGCCGGTATACGTATTCGCACCGGTCAGCGTCAGCGTGGAACTGCCGCTCATGGTGAGGCTGCCGCCACCGGAAATGACGCCACCCAGTGTCAGCGCATTGCCGCCCTGTACGGTCAGGCCCGCGCCGGCGCCCAGCACCATGTTGTTACCGAGATCCACGCCGCTGCCGCTCGCCGCCAGCGTCACCGCACCGTTGACGTTGACCGTGCCGGTGCCCAGCGCACTGTTGTTGCCGACGACCAGGCCGCCCGCATTGAACGCTACGCCGCCGCTGAAACTGCTGCTGCCGTTCAAGGTCTGCGTACCGGAACCGTTCTTGATCAGACCGCCGGTACCGCTGATGGGACCGTCGAAGTCGGAGTCGCCCAGGCCGCCCAGGGTCAAAGTGTTGCCACCCAGCGTAACGCTGGTGCCGGCGACACCGGCCAGGGAGCCGATCGCCTGATTGCCGCCGCCGGAGATATCGAAACCCGTACCGGCAACGGCCAGGTTCACGGCCACGTTTCCGGCCAGGCCGCCGCCGCTGCCCATGGCAACCGTGCCGCCATTGATGGTGAGTCCACCGGTAAACGTATTGGTGCCGGTGAGCGTTTCGGTGCCACTGCCCTGCTTGACCAGGCCGCCGGTGCCGTCGACGGTGCCGCCGAAACTCGCGTTATTGATCGTACCGAACACCAGCGAATTGGCGCCGAGGAAGAGCGCGCTGCCGGCAACGCCGGACAGATCTCCAATAGTCTGCGTGCCGTTCGCATCGGAAATATCGAAGGTGGAACCCGGGGCACCCAGGTCCACCGCACTGCTGCTATTGATGCTGCCATTCGCACCCAGCTGCACCGTGCCGACATTGATGGTGAGACCACCGCTGAAGGTATTGGCGCCGTCGAGGATCAGCGTATTGGGTCCGTTCTTGATCAGGCCGCCGGTGCCGGAAATCGAACCCTCCACCGTCACCTGCTGGCTGCCGGCGAAGGTCAGCGACGACGCCAGGCTGATGTTGTTGGCCAGGTCGAGCGCACCCACGCTGCCATCCAGCGTCGATGCGGCCCCCACATTCAGCACGCCGCTGCCGAGGGCGTTGTTATTGCCCAGCAGCAGCTCGCCGCCGTTCAAGGCCACGCCGCCGCTGAAGCTGTTATTGCCGTTCAAGGTGAGCGTGGCGTTGCCGCTCTTGATCAACACGCCGCCGTCGGTGATGGCGCCGTCGAGGGTGAGGTTCTGCGCACCGGCCACGGTCAGGCCGACACCGGTGCCGAGGTCGATATCGTTGTCCAGGGTCAGCGCGGAACTGGCACTCAGCGTGCCGTTGCCGGAGACGCTCAAGACACCGGAACCCAGGGCCTGCGCATTGCCGACCACCACACTGCCCGCATTGAGCTGCAAGCCACCGGTAAAGGTGTTGGCGCCATTCAAGGTCAGCGTGCCGCTGCCGTTCTGCAGCAGGCTGCCGCCGTTGCTGATCACGCCATTGAGCGTCAGCGCCTGGCTGCCGACCAGTTGCAGCACGCTGCCGGTATCGAGCACCACGTTATTGGCCAGCGTCGCATTCGCAATGCTGCCCAAGCTGGTATTGAGCGTGCCGCTGACCGTCAACGTGCCCGTGCCCAGCGCACTGTTGTTGCCGACCAGCAGGCCGCCCTGCGACAGCGTCACGCCGCCGCTGAAGATATTGGCGCCGGTCAGCGTTTCCACGCCGCTACCGACTTTCGTCAATCCACCCGTGCCTTCGATCAAGCCGTCGAAGTCCTGGTCGGTGCCGTCGCCGAAGGTCAGCGTGTTGGCGCCGAGATTGACGGTGCCGCCGGTGCCGAACAATTCGCCGACGGTCTGGTTGCCGCCGCCGGAAAGATCCAGCGTGCCGCCCGCCGCCAGGCCGGCATCGACGTTGGCCGACAAGCTGCCCAGCGAACCCATCGCCACCGTGCCGCTGTTGATGGCCAGCTCGCCGCTGAAGTTGGTGAGGCCGTTCAAGGTCAGGGTGGACGAGCCCGACATATTCAGGCCGCCGATGCCGCCCACCGCACCGTTCAAGGTCAGCGCGCTGTCGAGCGGCAAGGTGAGCACGCTGCCGGCGCCGAGGTTGATATTGTTGGCGATGGACAACGCCAGCGATCCTTTCAGGGATGCATTGCCGTTCACGCTCAAGGCTGCTGTGCCGAGCGCCAGGCTATTGCCCAGGATCACCTCGCCGGCCCTGAGGTTCAGGCCGTTGAAACTGTTGGCGCCGTTCAAGATCAGCGCCGAGGCGCCATCCTTGATCAGGCTGCCGGTGCCGGCGATGGTGCCGTTCAAGGTGATCTGCTGGCCACCGAGGAAATCCAAGGAGTTCGCGGGCCCGTTGATGATGATGGCATTGCCCAGCGTCAGCGCCACCGTGCCATCGAGCGTGGTCGCGCCGCCCACCGTCAGGGTGCCCGAACCCAGCGCACTGTTATTGCCGAGCAAGAGGCCACCGGCATCCAGCTGCACGCCGCCACTGAACACACTGGCACCGCCCAGGGTCTGGATACCGCTACCGAGCTTCACCAGGTTGCCCAAGCCGGTGATGGCACCGTTGAACGCCGTATTGCCTATACCGTTGAGCGTAAGTTGGTTGACGCCCAGGTTGATGGTGCCGCCCGCGCCGGCCAGCGAACCGATGCTTTGATTGGTGCCCAACGAAAGATCCAGCGTGCTGCCCGCGGCGATACTGATCGCGCCGGTGGCCGACAGCACGCCGCCCGCGCCTACCGCCAGCGTGCCGCTATTGAGCAGAAAACTGCCGCCGAGGGTGTCCGTGCTGGATAGACTCAGCGTGCCGGCGCCATTCCAGCTGATGCTGCCGGCACCGGACAGGCCGCCTGCGATGGTCATCGGATTGCTGCCGAGCAGCGCCAACGTGCCGCCATTGATCTGGATCGCATTGGCGATGCTGAAAGCATTCGTGGTGTTGAGCGATGCACTGCCGCTCACCACCAGGTTGCCCAAACCTAATGCAGTAGCGCTGCCGAGCACCAGGCCGCCGGTCATCAGGCTTACGCCGCCGGTGAAATTATTGGCGCCGCTCAAAGTGACCGGCGAGGCGTCATTGACGGTCAGCGAACCGGTAAACGGGCCATTGTCGGAAATCGTGCCGCTCAAGGCGAACGAGTTGGTGCCTTGCAGCGTTAAATTTGCGCCGAGCGAAATCGTGTCGGGCAGGGTCAAGCCCGCCACAGCGGCTTCGATCGCACCGCCGCCCACCGTCAGATGCGTGCCGAATACACCGGCGCTATTGAAATTGACCAGGCCGTCGTTGATCGCGGCACTGCCGCTGACCAGGTTGCCTTGCAGATTCCAGGTACCGCTATTAACGACGAGGTTCTGGAAATCCAGGTAATTGCTGGCACTGATCGTGGTCACCGCGCCGCCGGTGCCCGAGCCGTTGCCGAGCGCCGAATTCTGCAGGATCAGCTGATTATTGCTGCCGGTGCCCGCATCCACTTTGCCGGCCGCGGAGAAATTCACCGTGGTGGCGCCGATGGTCATGGTGCCGGCGGTACCGACACCAGCCGCGTTGACGCTGGATCCGGAGACCGCGGTAAACAGGTTACCGCTCGGCGTATTGCCCAGATAGATACTGCCGTTGACGGTGCCCGCATTCAAAAAGCTGTTTTGCGCGCCGGTGGCGCTGGGAGTGACAAAACCGATGCGACCGGTAATCGTGCCGGTATTGGTGAAACTCATCGCCCCGCCGCCATAGCTGACGATGGCTGGCGCGTCCGCCGTGGTGAAGGTACCGACGCCGAAAATCGACATGCCGATGTTGCCGGCGTTTTGTACGGAGGTCGTGCCGCCGTTGCCGTTCTGCACCACCAGGGCCTGACCGCCGTAGCCGAAAATCGAGGCGATATTGACCAGGCCGTTGAGGATGCCGCCGCTCTCGTTGTTGATCGTGATGTTGTTGGTGGCGCTATTGCCCAGGACCGCGCCCGATGCCGCCAGGCTGAGGCCGCCATTGACGACCGGATCGATATCGCCCTGGTTATTGAGCGTGATGCCATTGCCGTTCAAAGTCAGCGCCGCGCCGCCCACGATCGGCGGCACGCTGAGTATCGCGGCGCCAAGGCTGCCCGCGGCGGGCTGCACATTCACCACCACATTGTTGATGCTGCTGGCGTAGGAATTGGTATTGCTGCCCGCCGCGCAGGTGACCACCGGACTCGCCGTCGTGCATTGGGCAAACGCCGTACGGCTGACGGTCGATAGCGCCAGCGCCGGCGCCAGGGCGAAAAGAATGCCTCTGGCCAGACGATGGGTACGGATGCCTTGCAAGCCACGCTTATTCATGACAACCCCCGGTCTGAATACGCGGCGGACCTTTGCAGCAGGCCCCGCCTTGCCACATGGAAAGCACAAAAATTTTGGTCAACAGAAAACCGGCCCCGAACGCATGGCTACGCCCAAGTGCACCGTTTCAAAATTTCAGTAACCCCTGTTTGCCCCCTTCCCTACATCACGGACAAATCGCTCCAGTACATCGCATAAAAAGTGCGGAGTCATTGATTGCCGTCGCACTTATTACGCTAGGTACGCCGGCTACTGTCAATGTGCCGTCAAGGATTTGCGAGGCGCAAAATCACGGCGGAAACGAAATCTCTTATTTATCTCGATCTATATTTTTTTAAATTCGCCCCATACTCCCGCGTATTAATGCCGGAATATTTGAAAGTGCGGCGCGGCAATTTCACTCAGGCAGCCATGCCGCCGGCGCATGGCCATGACTAAAAGCGATTACAGGCTCGGCAACCTGGCGTGATATCCACGATGCGGATCGCAACGACCCGGTCATCATCAGGAGATATCAGCATGCGCCATTCCCGCGCCGCCCTTGCATTGACGCTTGCCGGGCTCGCCGCCGTTCCGGCAGCGTGCTTCGCGTTCGATCCGGTCGCAATTCGCAGCAGCGTCGACGCCGAACTGGGCAAGAACTATCCGCAGCTGGACGCCTTGTACAAGGACATCCATCAACACCCCGAACTTGGCTTCCAGGAAACCCGCACTGCGTTCTTGCTCGCCCAACGCATGCGCGCACTCGGTTTTACCGTAACGGAGCACGTCGGCAAGACCGGCATCGTGGCGATCTATAAAAACGGATCGGGCCCCACCGTATTGGTTCGCACCGAACTGGATGGATTGCCAGTGCAGGAAAAAACCGGACTGCCCTACGCCAGCAGCGCCACGCAAACCTGGCAAGGCAAGCAGACCTACGTTGACCACGCCTGTGGGCACGATATCCATATGGCCAGCTGGGTCGGCACCGCCGAAACCCTGATCGCGATGAAGGATCAATGGCAGGGCACGCTGATGTTCATCGCGCAGCCGTCGGAAGAAGGCACGGTGGACGGCGTCAGCGGCGCCAAGGCCATGCTCGACGATGGTCTGTTCACTCGCTTCCCCAAGCCAGACATCGGCTTCGCCCTGCACAACATCCCCAAGCCGTTCGGGGTCTATTACCGCCCCGGCACCTTTACCTCGAACGCAGCCGACTTGCTGGTCACCTTCCACGGCAAGGGTGCACACGGCTCGATGCCGCAGGAATCGATCGATCCGGTGATGATGGCGGCGCGCTTCATCGTCGATGTGCAAGCGGTGATCAGCCGCGAGAAGCCGCCCGGCGCGTTCGGCGTGATCACCGTCGGTGCGATCAGCGCCGGCGAGGCCGGCAATGTGATTCCGGATACGGCGGTATTGCGCGGCACCATCCGCAGCTTCGAGCCCGAAGTACGCCAGCAGCTGTTCGACGGTATTGCGCGCACAGCCAAGGCCGAGGCGGCGATGTCCGGCGCACCGGCGCCGGATGTGGATCTGCATGGCGGCGTCGACTACAAGGCGGTGGTCAACGATGCCGCCATCACCGCGCGTACCGCGGACGTATTCAAGGCAGCGTTTGGCGATCAGGCGCAGGCCATGCCGGAACCGCTGTCCGCCAGCGAGGACTATTCGGAGTTCATCGCAGCCGGCGTGCCATCGCTGTACTTCCTTGTCGGCAGCTACGATCCGCAGCAGCTTGCCGCGGCCAAGCGTCGAGACGAGAAACTTCCCGTCAATCATTCCCCGCTCTACGCACCGGTGCCGGAGCCGACCATTCGCACCGGCGTCGAAGCCATGACCCTGGCCGTGATGAGCGCGATGCAAGGCCAGCGATAATGGTGTGAATGCACAGTCACCCGTGCTGTTGGCCGCGCACGGGTGGCTGCGCATAAGCGAATCTTGCAGCAGCTGGAATAAAAAGCGCGCTGTAGACGACAGCAGCGATCGATCGAGGCTGATCAGCCACAACGGCCAGTCCGGCAACGGCTGGCCGATCGACAAGGCTTGCAGCCTGCCGTCCAGCCAGTCGGCGACACAGCTGCTCCATGCCGGCGCCATGATCAACGCATCCAGCTGCCGCACCGCGCCGATGGCCATGGAGAGCGAAGAGCATTCAAGCACACGCTCCGGCGGCTGCACACCGTGCTGCAAAAAGAATCGCTTGAAAATCGAATCCGGACCGGCGTCGGAGGTCAGCCACATGGCCTTGCGCAACTCGCCCAGGCAAGTGGCGCCAGCGAGTGGATGCTGCGATCGTGCCGAAATCTGCCAGGGAATGCGGCAGGCCGTTATCGCATCCAGATCGCCCGAGGTTTCCAGCGGATGCGTGCTTAGGGCAAAGTCCAAAACGCCTTCGCGCAGCATGCTCTTCATGGCCTGCGGACCGAGTTCATGCACGGCCAGTTGCACGTCCGGGTAGCGGCGCTGGAACGTCGCCAGCACCGTCTCGAGCGAAACCGACAGCGCCGCCATGGCGCTAATGCCTATCGAGACGTGACGGGCGGGGATTCCCTTCATTTCCTCGATATCCCGGCGCGCACGATCCACGCCCTCAAGCACATGACGCGCATGTTCAACCAGACGCAGGCCGTAGGCCGTCAACCTTGCGCCCTGGCTCGAACGAACCAGCAGCGCCACTCCCAGCTCCTCCTCCAGCGATTGCAAAGTCCGGCTCAGCGCAGGCTGGGTGATGTAGAGACGCTTGGTCGCCTGTTGCAGGCTGCCCGATTCATGCACCGCGACGAGGCTGCGCAGGTGGTGCAATTTCATGGTGCGGCATCCACGGACGAAGATACCGGTCATCATGCACACGATGCCGGCACGATAAAGTGGTTGCCGCAAAGGCGCGCTACTAACCTACATATCGATACTAATATCGATGAAGAAAAGGTGGCTCGCCGATCACGGGAAGCGACTGATCAAAGCTTTCGAATACAGAATAGACACGAAAGCGGCAGCAATACCAACAGCGATACGGTAGAGAACAAAGCCGGCACCGCGCCGTAATGACCGGAGATCCCGCCGCCGCCGAAGAAGCCGAAGTAGAAATAGGCGACCAGCGCGGAAACCAGCACCAGCCGGTCCGGTTCGTGGAACAGGGTTTGCCTGGCCTGCGCGAACAGGCGAAAGAAAAAACTCCAGGCGATCCACACAGCCGCGGCGGTCACCCATGGAAACAGCAACCAGGTCGATATGCCGAGCCCTTTCGCCGCCAGCGCCATATCGGCATGGGTGGTGATGACCCGGGTCGGCGCATAGCTCCAGACGTTGCCGGCACACATCAGCGCGAGCCAGAACAGGAACATCGCCGTGCGGCGGTGATTCCGTGAGAGTGCCGCACGAAACAGCCACAGGCACACAAAATACAGCACACCATTGCCAACGCCCGGACCGACCAAGGCAATCAGGGCCGCGCTCCAGCCATGCTGTCCGGCAAAAATCGGATCGTAATCGACGTTCTCGTCGATATCCTGCTGAAACAGAATATTGGCCGTACTTGCCTCGCCGTAGTTGAGCGCCAACGGGTCCTGTTTGTAGCCGAGCAGCCACGCCGTAAAAGCATGGCTGTATTCATGTGTGAAGTACGCTACGGCGTGGGCGATCAACACCATCATGGCGGTGGCGGCGATAAAACGGATCATCTCGCCGCGTGCAGCACTGTGCCGTGTTTCCGTCATGCGCAACGCCCCTGTTACGTGCTGGATCCCGGCAGGATAACAAACTCGGGTAAACCGGCGCGGTCGTCGCGTCCATATGCATCACGCCGTCATCCCAGCTTTCGCCGGGATGACGCGCATCTCGTTATTGCACCAGAATCTCGTCGCTGAACAGCCAGATGTCCTTGGCGCCGTTCGGGAACGCCACCGGCAACGTGGAAGGCCGGCTTGCCTCCACGCGGATATAGCGTGCGGTCACCGGCTTGGCCGACTTGAACTCCACCGACTGCAGGCGCTGTGCCGAAGTCACATCCGGGTCGAGCCGGTCGCCGTAGACCTGGTCCCAGTGCTGGCCATCCATCGACACGGAAAAAGTCACCTGCTGCGGCAGCACGATCCTGGATTCCGGCGACAGCAGGAACCTGACCTTGATCGAATGCAGGCTGTGCGACTGTTGCAGGTCGATGGTCGCGCTCAGATCGCTGTCGTACCAGCCGGCCCAGCGGCCGTCGTGGAAATCGTCGCTGCCGAGCACGCCGTCGGTCAGCACCTCGCCGGACGCATAGTCCTTGGACGCGGGCTGGGCGAACGTCATGGGATGACCGTTGGCGAGATTGTCGACCAGCGTAAAACTGATCGGGTTGTCGTAACGCAGGCCATGACGGAATGGCACCACTTTGACCGTGCCCGCCTGCTTGATGTCGACCGCATCGTCAAACGTGGGCGACTGCGCGGTCGGCTCGGAGCCGTCGACGGTGTAATGGTTCTGCACATCGTCGAAGCCGCGCTTGGCGTGCAACTGCCAGCCGCCGCCCTGCGCGTTCGCGTCCAGCGTGTACTGCACTACCGCATGGTCTTCCGCGCCATACGCCACATGTTGTGCATCCAGCCACGGATATTGCACCTGCAGGCGACGATCGAAATCGGCGAAGCTGGCATCGTCGTGCGCCGGATTGGTCCACAGGCTTTCGGCCAGCGCCAACATGCGCGGATAGATCTTGGATTCGGCGTTGAACGGATTGGCGCGCTCGCTCCACAACGGCGCTTCGCCGCCGAGAATCTGCGCGCGGTGCGCGGCATAGATGGGATCGTCGCTACTACCGGCGATATTGGCCTGATACACGTTCTTCAGCGTCAGGCGGTCCGATGGCGCGTCCAGGTAGAACGAGCCGGCCACGATGATGCGGTTGCCGTTGGCCAGCGCCTTGCGCGCTTCGTCATGACCTTCCCACATGCGCCAGACCTCGACGATGGCATTCTTGTCTGCGCCGCCTTCGAGGATCTCGTCCCAGCCGACCAGGGTCTTGCCCTTGCTGGCCAGGTACGCCTGGATCTTGCGGATGAAATAGCTTTGCAGGCCATCCTCATCCTGCAGACCCTGCGCGTGCATCAAGGCCTGGCAGGAAGCGCAATCCTTCCAGCGGTCCTTGGGCGTTTCGTCGCCGCCGATATGTATCCACGGCGACGGGAAAATCGTCATCACCTCGTCCAGCACATGCTCGAAGAAGACGAAGGTATTCGGATCGCCGACACAGCTGATGTCCTTGAACACACCCCAGGTGGTGGCGACAGGAATCGGCTTCTTGGTGCAGGAAAGCTCCGGATACGAAGCCAGCGCGGCCACGGCGTGGCCCGGCATTTCGATCTCCGGAATCACGGTGATATTGCGCTGCCGCGCGTATTCGACCAATTCGCGCGCTTCGGCCTGCGTATAGAAACCGCCATAGCGGCTGCCATCGGCTTCGGTGCGCCACGCGCCGACACTGGTGAGTTTGGGATAACGCTTGATCTGCAGGCGCCAACCCTGGTCTTCGGTGAGATGCCAGTGGAAGGTATTGATCTTGTAGTAGCTCAACAGGTCGAGCTGCTGCTTGATAAAGGAAAGCGGGTAGAAATGCCGGCCCACGTCGAGCATGAAGCCGCGATAGGCAAAAGCCGGCGCGTCATCGATCTGCACGACCGGCAGCAACGCGGGTGCGCCGTGCTGCAGCGGCAGCAACTGGCGCAGCGTCTGCACGCCCCAGAACAGGCCTTTGTCGGTCGACGCCTGGATGATCACGCCACGCGACGTCACCGACAGACGATACGCTTCATCGCCTTTGACCGACGGGTCGATCGCCAGCACGATGCCATGCGTATGCGGGCTGTCGGAGAGACGGATGCCGGTCTGGTCACGCACCGCATCGCGCAAAAAACTGACGATTTCGCGTGCGCGGGCATCGTTCGGCGCATCGATGCCGGTATCGGCATCCAGCGTATAGCTGCCCTCGCCTGTCTGCATATGCTGAGGCTTGGGAATGATTCCGATCGCGGCGGAAGCGGTGAGGCTGGTCAGCAGGATCGAAACGCCAAGGCAGCCGGCGGCGAGCGACTTGAACATCGGATGTACTCCATTCAAAAACATACTGCTCTAAAACAGACGAGCCCGGCTTTTGGCCGGGCTCGCTGGTATTGCCTACATCAATCGAGCTTGTAATCGAAGGTCAGGAACAGCTCGCGACCGTTGTACTCACTCGCCGACTGCCCGGTGGTGACGAACTCGAAGCCACCAGCGTCGTACGGAATCGCCGCAACCTTGTTGAAGATATTGTTGACGGTGAAGGTGATCTTGGTCTCCGGGTTGATCTGCCAGCGCACCGCGGTGTTCCAGGTGATCCATACCGGCACGTGACCGTTGTAGACCACGCAATCCGCATCGCCCAGGCCCGGCTGGGTGCCGTTGGCGAGCTCTTCGCACGCACCGTAGCCCGGCGAGCGCAGGGTACCGTCGCGTTCGCCCGAGAGCGACACGTTCCAGGCACCCTTGGTCCAGTCGCCGATCCAGGTCACCCTGCTCGCCACGTGCTCATAGCGCGTATTGAGCAGCGGATCGGAGGCCAGCACGCGCTCCTTGTACGACAAGTTGTCGGTGTAGTTGACGCTGGTGCGGAAGATGCCGTAGTCGGTGCGCTTCTTGTAGTCCAGCGACGCATCGATACCGCTTACATACAGCGACGCTTCGTTGATCGGACCGGAGTTGACGTTGGTGATCACGCCAGCCGCATTACGCGTGACCAAGCCCTCGACCATGTTGCAGTACGCCGATCCCGGCACGTGGGCGGTATACGCCTGCAGGCCGGCGGTACCGTTGACTTGCAGACCGGTTTTGCAGCCCGCTTCATCCGTCAGCACCGTGCTCTGGGAGAGGTACTGGATGGCGTTGTCCACGCCCATGTGCCAGTAGTCGGCGGACACCGACAGACCTTCCACGCCGATCACCTGCCACACGAAACCGTAGGTCCAGGAGTGGCCGGTCTGCGACTGCAGCTCCGGGTTGCCCTTGGTGGTGAGCGAGTAGTACTGCGATTGCGGGCGCTGGATCAGCTGGCACCAGGTGTTGTCGGTCTGGCCCTGCTTGAGCGCGTTGATGCACTGCAGAGGATCGACGTAATCGCCCTGCGGCTCGGTGGAGCCGGTCTGGTAGATCGCCTGCATGTCAGGCGCCTTGAAGTTGGTGTTGTAGGTACCACGCAACAGCAGGCTGTCGAACGGACGCCACTCGATACCGGTGCCCCAGGTACGCGCGACGTCGGCGCTGCTGGCATCGTGGTACTTGTCCAGACGGCCGGACAGCGTCCAGGTCAGCGTATCCAGGATCGGCATGCGGAACTCGGTGCCGAACGAATAACGCTGGCGCGTGCCGCCACCGGTGTTGTGCTCGTAGAACGGGTTGACGAAGGTCGTGCCGTCGGCACCGCGCGGGTCCGGTGACAACTGGTAGCCGTTGTCGGCGGCTTCCGCGACGGCGGCCCAGCCGATCGGCTCGTCCACCCACGGCAGCTTGTACAGCTCGCCGTTGATATGGAACTGCGCCTGGTTCAGCCACGACTCGGCGGTGTCCTCGCCTCCCATCAGGAACTGGTTGGCTTGCTGCGGGGTCATCGGGTTCCACCACTGCTGCCAGTTCATGGCATAGACCGGATAGGTGGTGCCGCCGACGGTGGTGGTGCCCAGCTGCTTGCCGAGGAAGAAGTTGTTCGCTGCCACGCCGTCGTAGGCCGTGTAGTCCTCATGCACGATGTACTTCTGGCTATTGAGGTTCAGGTCCCAGTTGAAACGGCTGTCATCGAAGCTACCGCGCAGGCCGAGCTGCAGGTTCCAGTTCTGCTCGTGGTCGTAGGTATTGCCCTCGGAGCCGGTCTCCTGCGCCGTAAACTGGCGCACGGCGTTGCTGATGACCTGGCCCGTGGTCTGGTCGTAGAACGCACCCGTGCCGATACCCCACAACTGCGTGTTGGAAATGCCGGTGGTGTCGTACAGAGCGGCCGATCCATAGACCTGCAGACCGTTGCTGAAGTCGTATTCGCCGGAGAGGTAACCGCTGTTGTTGATGCTGCCCGGGGTCAGCACCCAGTTCTGGAACAGGTTCGGCTGCGAACAGTAGTAGCCATTGTCGGTGGTGCCGGTGATCTGGTTACCCTGCGTGGTGACGCTATGCGACTGGCTCAACTGCGAGTTGGTGAACTTCGAACAGGTGCCTGCGGGCGGCGTGATATACGTGCCCGCGCCGGTCATCGCAGAGAGCGCGGTAGAGCCATGCGCATCGTACTGGTAGCCGAACATGCGGTCGGCCGGGCTCCAGGAGCCGTAGCCTGCATCGGCGACCGAATCCTGGTACGGACGATCGCTGCCCCACAACGCCGTGCGGTTGGAATGCTCCAGGTTGTACATCACGTGCCAGTTCTCGCCGGAATGGCCGCCGGTCAGGTTGATGTCGCCGTAGGCACGGCCGCCGCGCGTGGCGCCGCCACCGGTGACCTGCAGATCGTCACCCTGATAGTTCTTCTTCAGGATCACGTTGACCACGCCCGCGATCGCATCCGAACCGTAGATCGAGGATGCGCCCGAGGCCAGCACGTCGACATGGTCGATCATGCCGGAAGGGATGTTGTTGTAGTTCTGGAAGTTGCTCTGCGCGTTCATCGGCTGCGGGTAGTCCACCACGCGATGTCCGTCGATCAGCAGCAGGCTAAAGCCCGCGCCGAGGTTACGCAGGTTGACCGAACGCGCATTCACCGAGGTGGCGCCCCAGCTGGCAGGGTCCTGCGTCTGGCCCATCTGCGGCAGCGAATCGAGGAATTCCCACAGGGTGGTGTAACCCTCGTCCTTGATCTGCTGGCCGGTAATCGTGGTCACCGGCGCCGGACCCTCGACCTGCACGCGCGGAATCATCGAACCGGTAACGGTGACGGCCTGCAGCTGCTTGGCGTTGCCCTGGTTGTTCGACTGCGTGCTGGACGACGTGCTCTGCTGCGGAGCGGCTTGCTGGTTGGACTGCGTATCGCTGGAGTTCGTGCTCGATGTCTGCGCGAATGCGCCCGGTGCAAACAGCGCCAGTGCCAGCGAACTGGCAAGTACGCCTCGACGTATGTGTATGTTCTTCATGGTGCTCCCCTACAGTTGAATGCGGTGTCTTGAATCACTCCCAACCCCCTAATAGCTGGAAGCGACATATGCGGCTTGCCTGTATCCGAATCCTTCGAGCGCAGACCGGAAGCCTTGCTTTTGTAAAACGGCAACGATGTTATTGTTTAGCCGCGTTGCCCTCCTCCGTGGTATGCGAAGGATTCGTTGGCATGTCGATGCGATACGCATACACATGCACGCCGGCGGGCTGCGCCGGCAACGTCAGGTGCAGGCCGTCGGCCCGCTGCTCGAAGGCAAGCGTTTTGCCGGTGGCCAGCAAGGTCACCGCGCTCACCTTCATCGAAGGCGTAATCGAATGGATCTGCGCATGGCCCGATGCCGGCCACGCCATTTCGATCGCGTACAAATGGTTGTCTTTGGTGGTAAAGCGGAAATCGTCCGCGGTGTACGGTTTGGTCTTGGTGTCCTGCATGGTGCCGGCCACCACCTGGGTGGGACCTTCGCCGAAGCGCTGCCACGGGCGCGTGCTGTAGATCGCCTCGCCGTTGGCATGCATCCACTGGCCGATGGCGTGCAGGATGCCCTGCGCTTCCGACGGAATGGTGCCGTCGGCCTTCGGACCGATATTCAGCAGCAGGTTGCCGTTCTTGCTTACCACGTCGGCCAGCAGCTGCACGATTTCGTCCGGCGACTTATAGGTATCGCCTTCGGCGTAGCCCCAGGAATCGGGACTGATCGAGGTTTCGGTCTGCCACGGCTGCGGACGGATATCCGCCGCCTGGCCGCGCTCGATATTCATCGTGCCGGTGCCGGGACGCATATCGTTCAACTTGTAATTCAACACCACGCCCTGCCCGCGCGCGGCGGCCTGGTTGTAGTAGAACGCGGCGAACTCGGCCAGCGCCTGGCGGAAGCGCGGCTGGCCCACCCACCAGTCGAAATACATCAGGTCGGGGTGGTAGTCCTGCACGATCTCGGACGAACGCGCCAGCCAGTCGTTGAGATAGGCATCGGAGACGAAGGTCCAGTCCACTTCCTGCCCGTCTTCGCCCTTGTTCGAAACCGACGGATGCGCCGGACCGTACAGTGCGGCGTAGCGCGGATCGTTGACGTCGGAATTGAAAGTGCGGCCGTATTCGTAGAACCAGTCGTGCTCGGCGCGATGCGAGGAAAGACCCAGCTTCATGCCCTGCGCACGCACGGCCTTGGCCAGCTCGCCGATCACATCGCGATGCGGGCCCATTTTTACGGCAGTCCAGTCCGACAACCTGGAGTTGTACATCGCAAAGCCGTCGTGATGTTCGGCCACCGGCACCACATAGCGCGCACCGGCTTCGCGGAACAGCGCCGCCCATGCATTCGGATCGAAGTGCTCGGCCTTGAAGCGCGGAATCAGATCCTTGTAGCCCACTTGCGGCATCGGGCCGTAGGTGGCGATCTGGTGCTGGTAGTAATCGGCGTATTCGCCAGTGCGCTCGTAGGCATGGCGCGGATACCACTCGCCCTTGTACGCCGCTACCGAATACACGCCCCAGTGGATGAAGATGCCGAACTTAGCATCGCGATACCACTCCGGCGTGGTGTAGCCGGTAAGACGCTGCCAGTCCGGCTGCATCGGCCCTTGCCAGGCGGTTTTCAGCGCCTGCGACAGGATCGCCTGGCGCGCGCCGTCATACGGACGATTGGCTGCCGTCCACTGCTGCTCGATAGTGGCCGCATCCGGGGGCGTGACGCTGTGCGTGGTATCCGCAGCCATGGCGCAAGCACCATGCAGCGCGGCCATCGCCACGATCCAAATACCGCTACGACGCCATGAGTAGGTTTGCGCGGACATAGGCTCCCGTTACGGTTGAGTGCGGGACGAGGAAGAACGATCCATCAGCCAGCTGGCCGCGCCGATCACTGCCAGCTGCGCGTGATCCACCACGTGGACCGGCACGGTCTGCAGGAACGGACGCACCACGCCCTTATCCAGAAAGCGTTCGATAAAACGGCTTTTCGCCATGAAATCGGTAATGCGCGAGAGAAATCCACCGGCCAGGTACACACCGCCGGTGGCGCCGTACAGCATCGCCAGATCGCCGATATAGGAACCGAGCCACGCGCAGAACAGCTGCAAGGTTTCCAGCGCCTGCGCATTGCTGCCCATGCATGCGGCAGCCGTGATGGCGGCCGGATCTTCCAGCGTCGGCGATACATTCTCCAGGCGACATACCGCGCGATACACGCGCAGCAAGCCAGGACCCGACAGCACATCGTCGTACGGCACATGCGTATCGGGCGGCGCCAGTTGCGCCAGCACCTGCTGTTCGCGTCCGACGCGTGCAGCGAGCTGGATATGACCGGCTTCGGTGGCGAGCACACTGGGATGCGCATCGGGCAGGCGCACGGCCACGCCCAGCCCGGTACCCGGGCCGACGATCACCACCGGCCCCTGCCCCGGCTTCTCGTGCGCGGCCGGTGCGTGCAAGGTCTGCACGCTATCGGCATCCAGATAGGCGGTGCCGTAGGCCAGCGCTTCGAAATCGTTGAGCACTTCCACGTCGGTCAACGCGAGTGCCGCTTTGAGGTCGGCCGGCGCGATCGGCCACACCAGATTGTTGTTGACCACGCGCCCATCCAGCAGGAAACCCGCGCAGGCAAGCACCAGCTTGCGCGGACGCACAGCGAAGGCATCGCAGAAGGTATGCAGGATGTTCTCCAGGCTGGAGAACTCCGCGCATTTGTAGACGCGATAAGCGAGCATGGCCGGCGCGCTCTGGCCCGGACGCATCGCCACCAGGCCGATACGCGCATGCGTGCCGCCGACATCGGCGGCAAGAAAAGCCGCTTGCTCCATCGACAGTGCGCTCACTGTGGCCGAAGGCATGGCATCCACCTGCGCGGTCACTCCGTCCGTCCCGTTCGCGGGAGGCTCGGCGCTGCCGGCAGCGTCATAGACGTGATAATCGGCTTTCATACGCAGCACAAACTCCTGCCTGCAACCGGCAGAGTTGCTGCGCCACGATCCAGCTGGATTGAGCCCCGCATCTCCCCTCCGGTGAAAACAAACACCTATCCCGTTAAACCCCGCACTGACGCTTCCGTTTCATATACGAACGCCAGTTTTATATTTATGTGTAGAAAGCTTATCGAGCTCATTTAGATCGTGGCAAGTCGCATTGCAGCAGAGCGCTTTGCCATACCGTCAGGTCTACGAAACCTACGCATAAATCCTTGTTTTTTCTATGCAACGAAGCCTGCCTAGACAGGTATGGCCGGGCCGGTCAAGACCGCTGCAATAAAAATCTGCGCATGTCTTGCACAGCACTCCAAAATCCGGCGCGACCTCCCCGTCGCCCCATGGCCGGCAGTCACCGCGGCAATGCCTGCCGTCCAACAATCACGAACGTATTCGCCACGCCTTCGCCATCTCCCGGCTGCGCGCCACCGGCGAACAAACGGTAATGGCCGGCTTCGACTGCGCGCCGGCCCGCTGCATCCACTTCACTGAGTTCGCGTGGTGTCAGCGTGAAGGGAATGCGAAGGCTTTCACCGGCTGCCAGATGCACGCGGCGAAAACCGACCAGCGCATGGCGCGGCGCCAGCGCATCGTCCGGCGCATCCAAATAAACCTGCACCACTTCATCGCCGGCCCGCTTGCCGTCGTTGCGAACCAGCACGCTCGCTTGCAGTGCGCCACCGGCCTGCAGCTGTGGTGCGGACACCTGCAGATCGCTGTAGCTGAAATGGGTATAGCTCAGGCCAAAGCCGAACGAATAAAGCGGCGTGCCTTTGAAGTAGCGATACGTACGCCCCTGCGTGGCGTAGCTCACAAACGGCGGCAGGTCGCTGGTGGACTGATAGAACGTGACCGGCAGGCGTCCGCCCGGGTTGTAGTCGCCGGCCAATACCTGCGCGATGGCATCGCCACCGTCTTCGCCCGGATACCAGGCGGCGACGATTGCATCGGCATGCGCCTTGGCCCAATTCAAGGCCACCGCGCTGCCGGACATCAGCACCACGACCAGCGGTTTGCCGCTGGCCGCGACGCGCTCCAGCAAATCGCGCTGCGCGGCGGGCAGACCGATATCGGTGCGATCGCCGCCGTTGAAACCGGGCACGTCGATCTTCAGCTCCTCGCCTTCCACATCCGGCGACAAGCCGACAAAGGCCACTACCGCATCGGCATGGCGCACGACTGACTCGGCTTCGGCCAGCTGCGCCGCGGCCGGTGCCAGCCATTGCAGGCGCAGGCCCTGATCCTGCCCGCTGTGCAGCAGCTCGATGCGGATCGCATGCGGATGCGTGTCGTCGAAATGCAGCTTTGCCTGCATCGACGTATCGCTGCCGTTGTCGTCGACCACCAGGCGATCGTCGATATACAAGCGCAATGGATCGTGACTGGCGCAGTCGAAGCAGCGGTCGACGTGCAAAGCCAGCGTGTAGTCGCCGGCACCCGGCGGCAGCAGTTCGCCGCGCCAGCGCACGGCATCACCGCTCACCGGCAAGCCGTCCGCCGGCGCGGCGTGATCCCAATCGAAATCGATGCGGCGATCGGTACGCACCAGGGCTGGCTTGCCGTTGAAATCGGGCGTGGCGAAATATTCGCCGGTCAGGCCAGGCTGACTGCCGTCCGGCGTGCGCAAGGCCGTTTCGGGAATCGGCACCGGTACGCCACCGGCGATCGGCGCGCCCTGCGCATAGCTGATCTGCTGCGCGCCGAAGCGCTGGCGCAGACCCTGCAACGGCGTCACCGGTGCGCGCGCGGTGCCGTGATAATTGGCTTCCAGCGTTTCCAGCGTATCGGCGTTCGGCCCGACCACGGCCACACGTGCACCCGCCGACAGCGGCAATGCACCGTGTTCGTTCTTTAACAGAACGATCGATTCCAGCGCAGCCTGCAAGGCAAACTGACGGTGGGCAGCGGTGTCGATCTGGTCCAGGCCGATCGATGCATAGGGATCGTTGCCGCCACCCCATTCGCCGAAGCGGTAGCGTGCGGCAAACAAGCGGGTCAGCGCGGTATCGAGCGCTTTTTCGGTCACGTAGCCTTGGTGCACGGCATCGAGCAGGCCCGCATAGGCGTCGCCGCAATCGAGGTCGGTGCCGGCCTTCAGCGCAGCAGCCGAAGACTGGGCATTGTCCGGCTTGAAATAATGGAACTCGGTCATGTCGTCGATCGCATCGCAATCGGAAACGACATAGCCCTTGAAGCCCCAGTCATGCCGCAGCCGCGTGCTCAGCAAGGCATCGTCGGCACATACCGGCGTGCCATGCAGCGCGTTGTAGGCGCACATGACGGAATCGGCGTGCGCATCGACGATCGCCGCGCGGAAGGCCGGCAGATAGGTCGCTTCCAGATCGTGCGGCGACACATCTACGTCGAAACCGTGACGGCCCGATTCCGGTCCGCTATGCACCACGAAATGCTTGGGCGTGGCGATCGCGCGCGGGTGCGCCGGATCGTCGCCCTGGATACCGCGGATGAAACCGATGGCGAGCTGGCCGGTGAGATACGGGTCTTCGCCGTAGGTTTCCTGGCCGCGGCCCCAGCGCGGATCGCGAAAGATGTTGATGTTGGGCGACCAGATGCTGAGCCCTTCATAACGCGCATGGCTATGGCCCGCGCCGGCGGCATTGAAGCGGGCGCGCGCCTCGGTCGACACCACGCTGCCGACATCATGAAGCAGGCCGGTGTCCCAGCTCGCCGCCAGGCCGATCGCCTGCGGAAACACGGTGGCATCGCCGTCGCGCGCATGCCCGTGCAGGCCTTCGTTCCACCAGTCATAGGCGGCGATATGCAGGCGCGGAATGGCCGGTGCGTTGCTCTGCAGCTGCGCGACCTTTTCCGGCAGCGTCATGTGCGCCACCAGCGCCGCGGCCTGGCTCTGCGCATCCTGGCTTGCCGCAGTGAACGGCACAGTTGCCGCCGCGGCGACAAACGCCAGCAGCGTGCTCTTTTTAACGATGGCGCCGACAAGCTTCATGATGCGCTGCTACAGGCCTCTATCAACGGCGATGGACACTGCATCCTTGCGCGTGCGGATCAACGCTGCACCACCGGCAGCTCGTCCCATACCTTGGGATCTTCCGCGCCGATCACCCAGGCGCAGAAACCTTCCAGATCGTATTGCTTCACCAAGGCATAGCGGTCGGCGAAACTGCGCGCATCGGGCCGGAACACCCATTCGCGCATGTCGTCGCGGTAGAAGTAATACCAGGACTCGTGGTCGACCGAATCCCACTGCACATCGGCATGCTGTTCCTGCGCCAGCGGGAAGGACTCGTCGGCGTCGATGTAGCTGGCCTGGATATTGGAAGCCTCGCTGCCATCGTCGCGCACCGGATTGCCGGTATACCAGTGATAGCCGTAGAGCGCGATGCCCAGCGAGAGCTTCTGCCTGGGTACCAGCGTCAAGGCGTATTTGAGCTGCTCCAGCATCCACGGCAGGCCGTCTACTGGACCGGGCGCGGTCCAGCGCGTGTGCTGGTCATAGGTCATCAGGCAGATCAGGTCGGCGTATTTGCCCAGTGCCGCCAGATCGTAGACGCCGCGCCAGTACTGCCACATCCATTTGGAAAAGCGCCCCTGCCCGGCATGCCCCGGCGCATTCGGCACCATCGCGATGGAGAGCTTGAAGCCATGCTTGTGCAGCGCCTCGGCGGTTTGCTTGACCAGCAAGGTGAACGCGTCGCGGTCAGTCCAGGAGATGCTTTCGAAGTCGAACTGGAAACCGGCATAGCGGTATTGCTGCGCCTGCTGCAGCATCGATTCGATCATGTGCTGCTTGGCGACTTCGTCGTGCAGCAGCGTATGGAAGCCGTCGCGCCCGGACGACATGGAAATGATCGGCTCCACCGGCACCCGGTGTTGCGTGGCGATATCCAGCACGTACTGGTTGGGACCGCCGTTGACCAGGCCCTGGCTGTCCACCCCATACCAGGTAGGTACCAGCAGACCGACCTTGTCCACGTGCGCCACGAAGGAATTGACCGACTTCTGCATGCCGATCAGATAGAACAGCGCCTCAGGCTGCTGCGCCATGGCGGCGCCGCAAGCCATCAGTCCCGCCGTGAGGCCAAGCAGCCACTTGCAGACGCCAGCGCGGACTTTCAAACGTGCCATCAGACATTCCCCGACCGGACGCGGCCCCACCAGCCGAGTATCCGTTTATTGGCAAAACAGAAGTTCATATATGTTTAGATCGAGATAAATCGAATTGCAAGTGCTTTTTGAGGCGGCCGGGAGGTCATCGCGAAGCATCTATGAAACTTTTGTTTATATATACACAGCACTCCGGATGCGCGATGATCCGCCGCAAAGCCACGGCGAGGGGATTTCCGCTCGTGCACGCCGGGGCTATCGCGAGGCTGCATGACACAAGCGACAACCCCATCTGACGCGCCCCAGCCCGAGCTGGCGCCACGCCCCTGGCTGCGCTCTCGACTGGCCTTCGGCGGCGCGCCGATCGGCAATCTCTATGCGTCGGTGGATGACGAAGCTGCTGCCTACACGCTGGCCCGCGCCTGGCTGCGCAACATCCGCCATGTCGATACCGCCCCCTATTACGGCTACGGCCTCAGCGAAAGCCGTATCGGCGCCGCCCTGGCCGGCATGCCGCGCAACAGCTACAGCCTGTCGACCAAGGTCGGCCGCCTGATCGAAGCCGATGCGCAGCAGACCGGCCACGCCGACGGCTTTATCGTCGACGGGCAGCGCGCACGCTTCGACTACAGCCGCGACGGCGTGCTGCGCTCGGTCGAGGCCAGCCTGCGGCGCCTGCGCACCGATCATGTCGAGCTGCTGTTGCTGCACGATATCGGCGCACTTACTCACGGCGAACGCCATGCCGCCGTCTTGCAGCAGGCGCTGGACGAAGCGCTGCCGGCGATGGCAGAACTGCGCGCACAAGGCGTATGCGACGCGATCGGCCTGGGCGTCAACGAAGAAGCCGTATGCCTGGAAGTGATGCCGCGTTTTGCCCTGGACGCGATCATGCTGGCCGGCCGCTACACCTTGTTCGAACAGGCGCATAGCGCCGCCGTGATGGCGCAGGCGCAAGAGCGCGGCATCGCCATCCTCGCGGCCGGCCCGTACAACTCCGGCCTGCTCGGCGATAGCCGCGGGCCTGGCCAGTTCTACAACTACGCCCCGGCCGAACCGGCGGTGCAAGCACGTGCGCAGCGCTTTTATGAGGTGCTCGGCCACAGCCATACGGATGTCGGCGCGGCCGCCCTGCAATTTCCGCTGGCGCATCCGGCAGTAGCCAGCGTGGTCTGCGGCCTGCGCTCGCCCGCCGAAGTCGACACGGCCAGCGAGCGCATGCAGATGCCGGTTCCCCGTGCCGCATGGCAGGCCCTGCGTGACGCCGGCCTGCTGCAGGAAGCCGTGCCGACGCCATGATCATCGTCGATGCGCACCAGCATTATTGGCAGCCCTCGCGCGGCGACTACGGCTGGCTGGCCGATGCGCCGGAAGCATTGCGCGCCGCTTTTCTGCCGGCCGATCTGCAGGCGCAGCGCAAGGCCGCCGGCGTAACTGCCAGCGTGCTGGTGCAGGCGGCGCCTACGGAACCGGAAACGCGGTATCTGTTCGAGCTGGCGCAGCAGGATGCCGGTGTTGTCGGGGTGATCGGCTGGGTAGATATGGAAGCCGTCGATGTCGAGGCGCGCATTGACGCGCTGATCCGCGACGGCAACGGCCTGCTCTGCGGATTGCGGCCGATGGCGCAGGACCTGGCCGATCCGGACTGGCTGGCGAGTCCGGCGCTCGACCGTGCTTTCGACTGCATCCAGGCGCGCGGGCTGGCGTTCGATGCGCTGGTCGGCATGCCGCAACTGCCTGCATTGCTGCGCCGACTGCAACGGCAGCCGGCGTTGCGCGTAGTGCTGGACCACGCCGGCAAGCCGTCGATCGGCGAGGCGCCGATCGCACTGTGGGCCAACTGGATCGATCAGCTTTCCGCGCATCCACAGCTTTACTGCAAGTTGTCCGGCCTGCTGACGCAATTGAGCGGTACGACGCACGAAGAAGCCATCGCGCCCTATGCCCAGCACCTGTTCGCCAGCTTCGGCAGCACCCGGCTGATCTGGGGCAGCGACTGGCCCGTACTCACTTTGCGCGCCTCATTCGAACACTGGCTCCGGCTTGCACAGACATATACCGAACGCTACGCGCCCGGCACGCAGGCTGATGTATTCGCCGCCAACGCCGTGCGCTGCTATGCGCTGAAGCTGGATACACATAGCTAGCCATGAACACCACCCTCTTCCATTCCGATCGCAAAGGATTCACGCCATGAGCGGACGCCTCTCCGGCAAAAAGGCCCTGATCACTGCGGCAGGCGCAGGCATCGGCCGTGCCACCGCCCTCGCCTTCGCCAATGCCGGCGCACAGGTGCTGGCCACCGATATCGATAGCCAGGCGCTGGCCACGCTGGCGGCCGAACATGCGTCGATCAGTACGCAGCGGCTGGACGTGACGCGCACCGAGGAAATCCGCGAGCTGGTCCAGCACGCCGGTCCCTTCGATGTGCTGTTCAACTGCGCCGGCTTTGTGCACGCGGGCACCATTCTGGATACCGACGACGCCAGCTGGCAGCGTTCGTTCGCCATCAACGTGGACAGCATGTTCCAGCTGTGCAAGGCCGTGCTGCCGGGCATGCTCGAACAAGGCCGCGGCAGCATCATCAACATGTCGTCGGTGGCGTCCAGCGTGAAGGGCGTACCCAACCGCTTTGCCTACAGCACCACCAAAGCCGCGGTGATCGGCCTCACCCGTTCCATTGCCGCCGACTTTGTCGCGCGCGGCGTGCGCTGCAATGCGATCTGCCCCGGCACGGTGAAAACGCCGTCGCTGGGCGAACGCGTGCGCGCATTGGGCGGTGACGAGGCGGCCAACTGGCAGAGCTTTGTCGCGCGCCAGCCGATGGGCCGGCTGGGCGAACCCGCAGAAATCGCCGCACTAGCGTTGTATCTCGCCTCCGACGAATCCGCCTTTACCACCGGCACCATCCACGTTGTGGATGGCGGCTGGTCCAACTGAACAGCAGGAGCACGTATTCCATGAAACTGGTCCGTTATGGCGCCGTGGGCAAGGAACGGCCCGGCCTGATCGACACCGCCGGCACGCTGCGCGATCTCTCTGCCGTAATCAGTGACATCGATGCGCAGGCGCTCGGCCGCGACGGCCGCGCACGCTTGGCCCAACTCGATCCGCAGCAGCTGCCGCAAGTGGCAGGCGAGCCGCGCTATGGCTCGCCCATCGCGCACGTCAGCAAGATGATCTGCGTGGGCATGAACTACGCCGAGCACGCCGCAGAAACCAATGCACCGGTGCCGCAGCTGCCGGTGATCTTCATGAAGGCGACCAGCGCCATCATGGGACCGAACGACAACGTGATCATTCCGAAAGATTCCATCAAGACCGACTGGGAAGTGGAACTGGGCGTGGTGATCGGCGAAACCGCACGCAGCGTCAGCGAAGAACAGGCGCTGTCGCATGTGGCCGGCTACCTGGTGGTGAACGATCTGTCCGAGCGCGATTTCCAGTTCGAGCACGGCGGCCAATGGGTGAAGGGCAAGAGCTGCGACACCTTCGGCCCGCTGGGCCCGTGGCTGGTCACGGCCGACGAAGTGCCCGATCCGCAGAACCTGGCGCTGTGGCTGGAAGTGAATGGCCATCGCTATCAGAACGGCCATACGCGCACGATGATCTTCAGTGTGGCCAAGCTGGTCAGCCATATCAGCCGCTACATGACGCTGCTGCCGGGCGATGTAATCAGCACCGGCACGCCGGCTGGCGTAGGCCTGGGACAAAAGCCGCCGAAGTACCTGCAGGCCGGCGATGTGATCGAACTGGGCATTGAGGGCCTGGGCCAGCAGCGCCAACAGGTGCACGCCCATCCGGAGAACGTGCGCGCATGAGCAAGATCACCGCGCTGGACACCTACGATGTCCGCTTTCCCACCTCGCGCGAACTGGATGGTTCGGATGCGATGAATCCGGATCCGGATTACTCCGCCGCCTATGTGGTGATGCGCACCGACCAACCGAGTCTGGCCGGCTACGGTCTGGCCTTCACCATCGGCCGCGGCAACGATGTGCAGAAGGCAGCGATCGATGCGTTGAATCATCACGTCGCCGGACTGGATCTGGATGAAGTGATCGACGATCTCGGTGGTTTTGCACGCCGCCTGATCGGCGATTCGCAGCTGCGCTGGCTGGGTCCCGAAAAAGGCGTGATGCACATGGCGATCGGCGCGGTGGTGAATGCCGCGTGGGATCTTGCCGCGCGCGCCGCCGGCAAGCCGCTGTGGCGCTTTATCGCCGACATGACGCCGGAACAGATCGTCGCCACCATCGACTTCCGCTATCTCACCGATGCGCTGACGCCGGAAGAAGCACTGACCATGCTGCACGCTGCCGCGGCGGGCAAAGCGCGACGCTTGGCGCAGTTGCTGCAGGAAGGCTACCCGGCCTACACCACGTCGCCGGGCTGGCTGGGCTATAGCGACGAAAAAATGCAGCGCCTGGCGCGCGAAGCGGTGGCCGCGGGTTTTCGCACCATCAAGCTGAAGGTCGGCATGAATGTGGAGGACGACGTGCGCCGCTGCCGCCTGGCACGCGCGACGGTCGGTCCCGATATCGGTATCGCGGTCGATGCCAACCAGCGCTGGGATGTGCCCGACGCGATCGCCTGGCTGCGTCACCTGGCGGAGTTCCGCCTGGCCTGGGTGGAAGAGCCCACCAGCCCCGATGACGTGCTCGGCCATGCGGCGATCCGCCATGCGGTGGCGCCGGTGCCGATTTCCACCGGCGAACACACGCAGAACCGGGTGATGTTCAAGCAGTTGTTCCAGGCCAATGCCGTGGACCTGATCCAGATCGACGCGGCGCGTGTGGGCGGCGTGAACGAGAACCTGGCGATCATGCTGCTGGCCGCCAAGTTCGGCGTGCGCGTGTTCCCGCATGCCGGCGGCGTGGGCCTGTGCGAGCTGGTGCAGCATCTGGCGATGGCCGATTTCGTGGCGATCAGCGGCAATAAGGACGATCGCGCGATTGAATTCGTCGACCACCTGCACGAGCATTTCGTCGATCCGGTGGTGATTGCCAACGGCTGCTACATTGCGCCCAGCGCGCCGGGCTTTTCGGCGCAAATGCGCACGGACAGCGTGGCGCAGTATGTTTACCCGGAGGGTCCGGCATGGTGTATGCCGGTCGACACCGCGAAGGCATAACGGGGCGTCCATGAGCACTCCCATCACCAACGTTGCCGATCTGCGCGCCCTGGCCAGGCGCCGCGTGCCGCGCGCATTCTTCGAATATGCCGACCGCGGCTCGTACGACGAAACCACGCTGCGCGCAAACCGCGCAGCGCTGGAGCGCATCGCCCTGCGCCAGCGCGTGATGTGCAATGTGGATCAACGCTCGCTGGCCACCGAGATCGTCGGGCAGCCGGTGTCGATGCCGCTGGCGATCGCGCCCACCGGGCTCACCGGGCTGCAGCATGGCGGCGGCGAGATCCTTGGCGCGCGGGCCGCGGCCAAGGCCGGCATTCCGTTCTGCCTGAGCACCATGTCGATCTGCTCGATCGAGCAGGTGCGCGAGGCGGTGCAGACGCCGTTCTGGTTCCAGGTTTACGTGATGCGCGATCGCGGCTTTACGCGCGATCTGATTCAGCGCGCCAAGGCGGCGCAATGCAGCGCCTTGATGCTTACCGCCGACCTGACCGTACAAGGTCAGCGCCATCGCGAAATCAAGAACGGCCTGTCGGTGCCGCCGCGGCTCACCTTGCACAACCTGCTCGACATGGCCAGCAAGCCACGCTGGGCCTGGAGCATGCTGCGCGCACCGAGCCGCTCCTTCGGCAACCTGCAAGGCCGCATCGACAACACCGACAGCCTCAGCACGCTGGCGCAGTGGATCGCCAAGCAATTCGATCCCACGCTGGAGTGGAAGGATCTGGAATGGATCCGCGAGCTGTGGCCCGGCAAGCTGATCATCAAGGGCATTCTCGATCCGCGCGACGCGCGCATCGCCGCCGATCACGGCGTGGATGCGATCGTGGTTTCCAACCACGGCGGCCGCCAGCTGGATGGTGCGCCGGCCACCATCGAGGTGTTGCCGTCGATCGTGCAGGCCGTGGGCGAACGCATGCAGGTGCTGTTCGACGGCGGCATCCAGAGCGGCCAGGACCTGCTCAAGGCGCTGGCCTGCGGCGCGCATGCCGGCTTGATCGGCAAGGCCTTTCTCTACGGCCTGGGCGCCCTGGGCGAAGCGGGCGTGACGCAGACGATCGAGCTGATCCGGCGCGAGCTGAGCGTGAGCATGGCGCTGACCGGGCAGACCGATGTGCGCAATCTTTCGGATGACCTGATCTGGCGCAAGGCGCCGGAGGGCATGCTGAGCATCATCAGCACGCAGTTTGACGGAGTACCGTGCCGGCGTTGATTGCCCCCTGGGACGCAAACTTCATGGCCGTCATTCCCGCAAAAGCGGGAGTGGTGGCCCAGGAAGGCGGCCCACGGGCAGCCACGTAGGTTGGGTTAGCGCAGCGTAACCCAACAGTTCGGTGCGGCATCGTTGGGTTACGCTGCGCTAACCCAACCTACGCATCAGCGAGTGAAAAAATCCGCTGCATCGGCACCCATTTCTGCCCGGCCTGCGCCCACGGCAAGCGCTGCTGATAGCGATCCATCAGCGCCTCCCACGCCAGCGTCTTCGCATCCGGCTCGGCCGCCTCGCGCGATATGCCCTGCCCTGCGGCCATCTGCACCACCATCACCAATCGGTTACCGGTGCGGAATATCTCCATCTCCTGCACGCCGGAGGCGCGGATCGAGGCGATGATCTCCGGCCACACTTGCCCTGGCTGGTGCCAGCGCTCGTATTCGGCAATGGCCTCGGCATCGTCGCGCAGATCGAGCGCGTAGTAATGACGTTGCATCAGCCGTTCACCTCCCTCGGTATGCCGCGCCGCCAGGCAAACAGCAGGATCACTGCGAAGCAGCAGGCCGGCACGCTCATCGCGGTAGCGATGCTGGAATGATCGGATACCGCGCCCATCAGCGCGGTGAGTACCGCGCCACCGATGATGGTCATCACCAGCAAGGCGGCGCCCAGCTTGCGTTCGTCATCGTTACGCCCTTCGACGCCGAGCGCGAAGATGGTCGGATACATCACCGACATGAAGAAGCTGCATACCACTAGCGCGTAGGCGCCGCTGCTGCCCGGCGACATCACCGCGTACAGGGTCAACGCGATATTGATCGCCGCAAACACCAGCAACAGGCGTACCGGCGCCACATATTTCATCAGGGCTGCGCCGGTAAAGCGTCCGAGCATGAAGCACAGCAGCTCGGCGGTGAGGAAATTGGCAGCTTCCTTCGCGGTCGTGCCGCCCATGTTCGCCTGCACGTAACGGATGGTGTAGCTCCACACCCCCACCTGTGCGCCGACGTAGAAGAACTGCGCCAGCATGGCGCCGATAAAGCGCGGATCGCCCAGCAGCCGTCGCAGCACGCCATCGCCACTAGGCGCCGCCGCCGTCTCCGCGGCGGCCGCACGCGGAAAACGCGTGAACATGATCAGCACCGCCCAGGCCAGCACGACCACGCCGATCACCAGATACGGCCACTGCACGGCATGCGTCTCGCCGTGAAAGTAGGCCGTGCGCTCGACCGCGCTCATCGCCGCAATCTGCCCAGGCGTGCGCTCGATGCCGGTAAAGATGAAATGCTGCCCGATCAGGATGCCGGCGATCGAGCCGAGCGGATTGAAGGCCTGCGCCAGGTTGAGACGGCGCGTGCCACTTTCGGGCGGCCCCAGCAAGGTCACGAAGGGATTGGCCGAGGTCTCCAGAAACGCCAGGCCGCTGGCGATCACGAACAGCGCGAACAGGAACAGCCCGTAGGCAGCCAGCGAGGCGGCCGGCCAGAACAGCAGCGCGCCGGCGGCGTAAAGCACCAGGCCCAACACCACCGCGCTCTTGTAGCCGAAGCGCCGCATGTACATGCCGGCCGGCATGGCCACCAGGAAATAGCCCAGATAGAACGCGCTCTGCACCAGGCCCGCCCCGAAATCGCTGAGTACGAACGCTTTTTTGAACTGCGCGATCAGCACGTCATTGAGGTTGTTGGCCGCGCCCCAGAGGAAAAACAGGCTGACCACCAGTACCAGCGGCAGCCATGCGGTGCGGCGCTCGCCGGCACCAGTCGCGGATGGTTCTTCAGTTATGGATTGCACACTCACCCTCTGCTCCCGATGGCCCGCTGTGGAGCGGTCCTGAACGTGACGGCTCCCCTCATTTGTGCAAATATGAAACCGTTATTCATGGATACCACAAGACGCGCCGCAACATCCGCGCGTCCGCCGGGGCACGTGACGCACCAGCTGTGCCACTGTCGCAGGTATCCGCCTACAGACAGGGAAGAAACATGCCGACTGCCACTCCCAAATACCGCGCCCCGGCGCTCGACAAGGGGCTGGATATCCTCGAACTGCTCGCCGGTTCGAAGCGGCCCCTGAGCATCGCCGAAATTTCCGAAGGCGTGGGCCGTTCGCGCGGCGAAATCTTTCGCATGTTGCAGGTACTGGAAGAGCGCGACTACATCGCGCGCGGCGAAGGCGATGGCGGCTATTCGGTAACACCGCGGCTGTTCCGGCTGGGCATGGAGCAGCCGCCGGTAAAAAGCGCGATCGAAGCGGCCATGCCGGTCATGCACCGGCTGGCCGATGCGCTTGGCCAGGCCTGCCATCTGGTGGTGCCGTCGGGCGAGCAGATCGTGGTGGTCGCGCGGGTGGATCCGCCCGGCGAGATCGCCCTGGTGGTGCGCGTAGGCCATCGCCGCCCGATGTCGCAGTCCACGTCCGGGCATGTGCTGCTGGCCTTCCAGGAAGAACAGGTGCGCGAACGCTGGCTGGACCTGATCGCACGCCATGAGCCCGGGCTGGACCGCAAGAAACTGACCAAGCTGCTGACCCAGCTGCGCGCGCACGGCTATTCCAGCGAGCCCAGCAATGTGGTGGATGCGGTGACCGATCTTTCCGCGCCGGTGTTGGAGCACGGCCATGCCACCTGTGCGCTGACCATTCCATACATCGAGCAGCAGACCACCAAGCAAACCATGGACGATGTCATCGCCGCCCTGCTGCGCGCCACCGGGGAAATTTCCGAAGCGCTGCAATTCGGCGGTCCGGCACGCTCCAGCTGATTACGCCACGCCACGGCGTGGTCCTTGCCAATCATCACAAAGGTTTCCAAGCAATGCGGTTCTATCGACGTGTTCTGTGCACTGCCATGCTTATGGCCGCTTCCCTCGCCGGCACCGTGTCCGCGCAAAACTTCGTCGATGTGAAACCGTCGCCGCAGCAGCTGCATTGGCAGGACCTGGAGTTCGGCGTCATCGTGCACTTCGGCACCAATACCTTCCTGGATCGCGAATGGGGCGACGGCACCGCCGATCCGAAGGTGTTCAACCCCGATCACGTCGATCCGGATCAGTGGGCGCGTGCGGCCAAATCCGCCGGTGCGCACTATCTGGTGCTGGTCGCCAAGCATCATGACGGCTTTGCGCTGTGGCCCACCGAGCAAACCGACTATTCGTTGAAGCGCAGCCCGTGGATGGGCGGCAAGGGCGACCTGGTGCGCATGACCGAAGAAGCCGTGCGCAAGGAGGGCCTGGAATTCGGCATCTATCTGTCGCCGTGGGACCGGCACGAACCGCGCTACAAGGATCCGGCCGCGTACGACAAATATTACATGGCCGAAATGGACGAACTGGTGCAGGGTTACGGCCCGCTGGTCGAATGGTGGCTGGACGGTGCCGGCAGCGGTGGCCACGTCTACGATTTCAAGAAGTACATGGAAGAACTGCGCACCTATCAATCCAATACGATGGTGTTCGCCGACGTCGGCTTGTTCGACTACGGCGATATCCGCTGGGTAGGCCAGGAAGACGGACACATCCGCTGGGAAAACTGGAACGTGATCGATCGCCATGGGCAGTTGCGCTGGCGTCCGGTGGAAGTGGATACGCCGCTGCACAAGCTGCAATGGTTCTGGCATCCCAACAGCGACCAGACCTTGAAGAGCGTGGCCGAGCTACTCGATATCTGGGAAAACAGCGTCGGCCGCGGCGGCCAGTTGATGCTGGGCCTGGCTCCCAATCGCCACGGCCAGCTGCCGCAGGCGGATGTGACGCGACTGCAGGAATTCGGTGCGGCGCTGCAGGCGCGCTATGGCCTGGATAAGGACCTGGCGCACCAATATCTTGCCAACAACAGCGCGGTCGCCTCGGCGATCGACGGCAATCCCGATACCTTCTGGTCCGCGCCGGATGGTTCGCACAGCGGCATGATCGAAGTGGATTTTCCGCAGCCTGTCACCTTCGACCATGCCTTGAGCATGGAATGGCTCAACGAAGGCCAGTGCGTGGAAAGCTACGCGATCGAAGCCTGGGACGGTGCCGGCAAGCCCTGGAAAACGCTGATCCGCGCCCAGGCGATCGGCCATATGAAGCTGGACCGTTTCACTCCGGTCACCACCACCCGGGTGCGCCTGAACATCCTGGCCAGCACCTGCACGGCACGCATCCGCGAATTCCAGCTGTTCAACGTGGGCGACCAGCCGGCAGGCGCCCCCTGACACACCGCAAGGAGCCCGTCCAGGCCCTGACAACGGCCGGCGAAAGCCGGCCGTTGGCTTTCCTGGCCAAGATCTAGGATATTTTGTGAAAAATGACCCCCGCCGGCTTCTTCGGCGCTCGGTCGCGTCACAATCGACTTTCGATGGATCGCACGGTTAGGGCATGGTCGCGTCACGGTGGTCAACAGCGTGTTGATCCGTGCGTTGGCCATAGGGGACGTTCTTCGGTCATGGCGTAATGCGCGTGCATCCAGCACCAATTTCAGCAGTCAAAGTGGTCGAAGCGCCAAGGCTTGCCGAAGGTCCGGAAGCCGGCACGCAGCCGCCTGCGCTTTCCATCGTCATCTGCACGCTGGACGAACACGAAGCGATCGGCCAGGTACTGGGCGAACTCGGCGAACATCTGCAGGGCATTCACCACGAGATCATCGTGGTGGACGATTCGGCCGACGAACGCACCGGCGATGCCGTCAATGCCTATGCAGCGGGCGATCCGCGCATCCGCCTGCTGCGCCGGTACAACGCCAGCGGCCTGTCTTCCGCGGCCATCATCGGCTGGGACGCCGCCAAGGGCCAGGTGCTCGCGCTGATGGACGGCGACGGACAACATGATCCCGCCCTCATGAAGCGGCTGCTGAATAACGTGAACAACCCGGACGTCGATGTCGCCGTGGCCAGCCGCTATCTGGACGACGCACGCTCCGGCCTGAACGGACTTCGCCACGGCCTGAGCCGTGCCGGCATCTGGCTGACCGACACCGCCCTGGGCGTGCCGCTGGCCGATCCGCTCAGCGGCTGCTTTGCGATGAAGCACGAATGGTATGCCCAGGTGCGCCATCGTCTCTCCGGCCTGGGCTTCAAGATTCTGATCGACGTGGTCGCCTCCGGACAGCGTCGCCCGCGCACGGCCCAGGTCGCCACCCTGCTGCGTCCGCGCGCAGGCGGCGCATCCAAGCTGGATACCCGCGTGGTGATCGACCTGATCGCCCTGCTGATGGAAAAGCGCACGCAAGGCCGTTTGCGCGCGCGCACCATCATGCAGGGCATGGCCGTGCTGGCGAGCCTGCTGGTGCAATGGCTTTGCGCCGGTACGCTGCTGGCGTTCGGGCGGCCGTTCTGGCAATCCCTGTTGCTGGCCAGCGTTGCCGGCCTGGCCGCACGCCTGTGGTTAGGCTACGTGATGACCCCGCGCTCGCTGCGTCCGCGCAGGGGGCGCGAATTCGTGCAGCAATGTTTCGCGTTCTGCGCGCATCGCTGGACCGATTTGCCGTTGAATGCAGGCATCGCCATTGCGCTGTGCGCAGTGCACTGCCCGTGGCCGCTGGCCGTGATGGTCGGTGTGCTGCTGGCCGAAGCCCGCTATGTTGCCGGCACCCGTACGGGAGTTACTGCGTGAATGCATCCCTCCGGGCGCCCGCCCGCTGGCAGACTGCGGTTTTTGCTGTTGTTGCATTGATGGCTTGTGGTGGCGCCTTCGTGGGCTTGTCGACCAGCGGTCTGTGGATCGACGAGCTGTTTACCGTCCATCTGATTCACCACGATCAAGGCCTGGGCGAAGTATTCCGCCGCGCACTCACCGATACGCATCCGCCGTTCTACTATTTTTTGCTGTACGCCTGGACGCGTGTGGCCGGGCTGTCGGAATGGGCGTTGCGCCTGCCCAGTGCCGTTTTCGCCGTGCTGGCCGTCGCGATCTTTGCCGCCGGCACGCGGCGCGTGCTCAGCCCGGTGGCGATCGCCTTCGCCTGCGCTGCCGGCGCGCTGTCGGAATTCTGGTTCCAGCAATCGCAGAATGCGCGCAGCTATGCCTTGTGCATGACCTTCGCCGCCGGGCTGTTGTCGCTGGCCATCGCCATGCGGCGGCGCGTACGTGCCAATCCAGCCTTTCCGTTGGCGCACTGGCTGGCGCTGAGCGTGCTGGGTTTGTTCGCCAGCCTCACCCACGCCTATCTGTTGCTGGCGCTGGGCATGACCCTGGCCTACCTGCTGCTGAGCCTGTCCTTTTGGCGCCTGCGCCTGGCGCTGATCGGCACCGGCCTGGTAGTGCTGGCCATCAATGCTGCGTACTACAAGATGATGATGCATGCCTCGCAGCAGGATCTGCAGAATCTGTGGTTCACCAACAGCGCCGGCTTTTTCAAACTGCAGATCCGCGAGGCGTTCTACAACCTGCTGCCCGCCCGCATTGCGCTGGTACTCGGCTTGATGCTGCTGTTCGGGCTGCAGCGCAAATTCGCGCGCGATCCGTTCTACGCATTCGATGAACTCGATACCCGCTGGACTACCGCACTGGCCAGCTTTGTGCTGCTGGGCGTGGTGTTGTGCGGCATCGGCGTATCGCTGGCGGTAGCTCCGTCGTATTCGGAGCGCAACCTGCTGACCTGCGCACCGTTCGCGTGGCTGCTGATCGGCCGCATCTACGATGCGATGGGACCGCGCGGGTACAGCGCCGGCAGCAAGACACTGGCCGTACTGGTGATGGTGATCGTGTGCATGCAGCTGATCCAGCTGCGCGGACGCGAGCTGCCGCGCACGGAAAGCTGGCGCGCCACCGCGCATTTTGTGCAGCAGTTGCCAGGCTGCGCCGGGCAGACGCTGCCGGTGATGCTGCCGTACCGCTTCGGCCATGCCAATCCCTATTTCCGCGCGCTGTCCGAGCACGATTTCTTCGGCTACTACCTGCCGCAGGATGCGCACGTGCAGGCCTATATGCCGGCCGAAATCGCCGCGCGGCATCCGGTGGACGGTTTGCCGCAATTGCTGGCCGAACGTGCCGCAGATGCCGAAACCGGCACGGGCTGCACCTTGCTGGCCTGGGGCGTGCACGACCTGGATGAATCGGCCGCACTGAAGATCGCGCTGGACCTGGCACGCCAGCCAGGCATCGCGCCACGTCGTGTGCTGATGCTGGAATTCATGACCTACAAGCTGCATACGCTGAGCTGGCAGCAGGTGCCGGAAGGCTATGTGTACCTGGCCGTGCCGGCGGCTTCCGGTGCACATGTGCAGCCGCCGGCGCTGCCTGCCGTGCCACTGTCGCATGGCGATGCCGCAACGCTGGGCGATCGCGTGGTCATCGATTACCTCAGCAGCTACAACGGCACCAGCGGACCGGCGTATACGGTCGATGTCTACGGCATCCAGCGCTGGGTCGCGCACAAGAAGCCGCAGGAGGATTTCCTGGCGGTGCATCGCCTTAGCTGCGACCCGCCGACCACCAAGGCCAATTGGGATGTCTGGCCCGATCCGGAGCTTCCCGGCTGCAGCGGCCGCCCCTTGCCGACCCACGCCGGCGCCATTGACGGGCAGCTATGATGGCTTGAAGGCAACGCCTGTCCTGAAGGTCAGTGGAGCCATTCGGCCGGATGAACCACGCCAAGCACAGCAGGCACCACCTCGGTCTGGCGCTGGGTTCGCTGGCGGCCAAGGAGTGCCATGCACTGCAGGCGGTGCTGGCCTCGTCGAAGAATCCACACGATCTTATCCATGAGGCGCGCCGCTGCGGCCGCAAACTGCGCAGCCTGCTCACCGCGCTGCCGCCCTCGCCACAGGTCGCGCGCATCGACCAGCAACTGAAGCAACTGATCCACGGCTTTTCCCCATTGCGCGACGCGCAGATAGTCATACGCACGGCACAGCGACTGGCCAGTGCGCACAACCTGCAGATCACACCGGCACTCGGCGAGCAGTTGCAGCAACGCAGCACGGCACTGCTTGAGGATGCCGTGAAACAGGATCCCGGCTGGATGAAGCGGCAGGACCAGGCCGAACGCATCGGCCAGACGATCAACACCCTGCCCTGGTCAAGCATCACGCCGGCGATGACCAAGGCCATGCTCCGACGCAGCAGCAAGCGCGTGAAAAAAGCGCGCCGCAAAGCGCTCGAACAACGCACCAACGAGGCGTTCCATCGCTCGCGGCGGCGTGCCCGTTGGCTGCGCTACCAGCTGGAATTCCTGCGCAAGGCAGGCCACGACGCCGGCATGAAGAAAAAGCGCATCCAGCGCTACGGTATGCGTATCAAGCGACTGCGCTCGATCATCGACCGGCTCGGCTGGCGCCAGGATTACCAGGTCTTTCTGCAGGCCATCGATCAATTGCCAGCCACCGATGAAGTGGTGCAGCTGCGCCACGCGCTGGCCCGAACCTCGGCGACGCGAACTCGACGGGCATCGCCCCGGATCGAACCACCCGCAGCGCAGTGACAGACCAGCAGTGGTATATCGCAGCATGCGGTTCCATCGCGACAAGTCCGTTGCCGGTGCTGTCGAACTACTTGCCCGTCACGTCGCTGTGCGTTCCGCCAAGGCGCGGATATCCGCGGTTTCCAGTACCGCTTTCGGCGCGCCATAGCGAACGGCATTCAACATCGCCTGCCCCATCATCCGCGTGCTGAGTATTGCGTTGGGAAACAGCTTGCGCAGCGGCGTCAGCAGCGGCCGGCTGAGGCTGTAGAAGAATTGGTAGGACGAGGTTTTGGAACGGATGCCATCCAGCGGCTGGATAATGCCCGGGCGGAACAGATACACCGCCTTGAACGGCAGCCGCTGCAAGGCGTTTTCGATGCGTCCCTTGACCCGCGCCCACATGCTGCGCCCCTGCTCGGAACTGTCGGTGCCGGCACCGGAGACGTAGGTGAAGGTCATGCCCGGATTGCGCGACGCCAGCAACTGGGCAATCGATACGGTCAACTCGTAGGTCAGATGCGAATACGCGTTTTCCTGCATGCCGGCCGAGGACACGCCCAGGCAAAAAAAGCAGGCGTCGAAGCCATTCAGCTGATCGGCGACGGTGTCGCAGCGGAGCAGGTCCGCCACGCTGAGCTCCCGCAGCCTGGGATGCGACTGGCCCGTTGCCGTACGTCCCACGGTTTGCACCAGGGCGACGTCCGGCGCCAGCAGGCACTCGCGCAGCACACCTTGTCCAACCATGCCGGTGGCACCAAATAGCAGGACATTCATGGCGGCTCCCGATCTGCGATGGGGTGGAAACCACCTGCTGGTGGCTTCCGCGGGCAATTCAATGCCACCCTGCCATCATCGGGCCGTTTTACGCGCGAGGCAAAACGTGGCGTCTATCCCTGCTCCAGCGACCAGCCCGCCGGCCGAAACCGGCAGCGAGGCGCTCAAGGCCTTTATCGGCCGTCATCGCCGGCTGTTTGTGCTGACCGGTGCCGGCTGCAGCACCGATTCGGGCATTCCCGATTATCGCGATGCCGATGGCAGCTGGAAGCGTGCCCAGCCGGTCACTTACCAGGCCTTTATGGGCGAGGAGCTCACTCGCAAGCGCTACTGGGCGCGTAGCCTGGTCGGCTGGCGCCGCTTCGGGCATGCGCTGCCCAACGGTACCCATCGTGCGCTGGTGCAACTGGAGCAACTGGGTAAATCGCAGTTGTTGCTGACCCAGAACGTGGATGGCCTGCATCAGCGCGCCGGCAGCCGGCAGGTAGTGGATATGCACGGCCGGCTGGACACCGTGCGCTGCATGGGCTGCGAACAGCGCTCACCGCGGCACGCCTTGCAACAAGCGCTGCTGGAACACAATCCGGACTGGGCCACGCTCGATGCCGCCGATGCGCCGGACGGCGATGCAGATCTGGACGGCCACGATTTCAGCCGCTTCAACGTGCCTCCCTGCCCGCACTGCGGCGGCGTGTTGAAACCGGACGTAGTGTTTTTCGGCGAAAACGTGCCACGCGATCGCGTGACGATGGCGATGCAGGCGTTGGACGAGGCCGACGCCATGCTGGTGGTCGGTTCGTCGCTGATGGTGTTTTCCGGCTACCGCTTTGCGCATGCGGCGGCCAAGGCGGGCAAGCCGATTGCGGCGGTGAATCTCGGACGCACGCGCGCCGATCCGCTGCTCAGCTTGAAAGTGGAGCAGCCGTGCGCGGAGGCGCTGGGCTTTTTGCTTGAAGCCTGAGGTACTGCGCTCCTCACCGTCATTCCGGCCTGCGCCGGAATGACGGTGAGGAGGTTTTGAAGATCAGGGCTGGCGTTGCCGGTTCGATTGGGTAAAAACCCATCTGCCGTTCAAACCTAGCGGCGAGCGCGGAAGAACTCGCGCAACAGCGCGGACGAATCGTCCGCCAGCAAGCCACCCTGCACTTCGATACGGTGGTTGTGCTTGTCGGAGATCAGCGTGTCGAACACGCTGCCGGCAGCGCCCGTCTTCGGATCCGTAGCGGCATACACCACACGCCCGATGCGCGCGTGCACCAAAGCCATCGCACACATGGCGCAGGGCTCCAGCGTCACATACAGCGTGGCGCCGACGATGCGGTAGTTGGCCAGTTTTTCTCCGGCGGCGCGCACGGCCATGATTTCCGCATGCGCGGTGGGATCATGCAGCGTGATATTGCGATTCCAGCCCAGTCCCACGATCTGCCCGTCCTGCACCAGCACCGCGCCCACCGGCACTTCGTTTTCCGCATCGCGGGCGTGCGCCGCCAATTGCAGCGCGCGGCGCATATAGGCCTCGTCCTCGGCGCTGAAGGTGGGCAGGTTCGGGATGCTGTTTGCTTCGTCAGCCATGTCGACAATCAAAGGTATTGCTGGGACAGGCGGAATTTTAGCGGCAATTCGTCGATGGAAGCGCCCTAGCCCGGGCTGCCCCGTTCACGCCCATGCGGCTTGCGCAAGCAAGCCGATGCCTGCCCCCATCGCCGCAATACCGATAAGCCATGCGACCGGCCTGGCCGCCGGCGCCAGGCGTTCGGCGGTAATCGCAGCCGTGACCAGGGCCATCGCGCGCAGGTCCATCACGCCAGCCACCAGCAAGATCGCCGTAAGCCCCGCGCAGCAATGACAGCAGCGAATGCCGTGCTGCACGCCATAGCGCCAGACCGCAGCGGTGTTCGCCCGCAAGCGCTGGCAACAGTCCGGCAGCGCGCGGCAGCCAGCGAGATGATGTGCTTTCCAACGCGTAAACTGCAGCGCGCCTGCGCCAAGCACGATCATGCCGGCCGCCAGGGGAGCGATGCGTGCAAGCATCGGCCAGCGCATCGCGACAGTGGCCAGCGCGATGCCCATGCCATAGATCAACGCACCAAGCACGGCCCAGACCAAGAAATATCCTGCCGCCATCAGCAGGGTTCGCGCACCGGCATGCCGTGCGTCGCCGTGCTGGATCTGCCGGTGATAACGCCGCAACACCGGCAGCAGCGATGGCAGCATCATCGCCGCCATCATCACCAGCCACATGCTCAGGAAAGATGCCGCCGCGCCCGGCCACGTCTGCGTCGGCATGCGCATCCAGATCATCGACATGTGCCATCCGCCGGGCATCGGCATGCTGCCCATCGACGACATGCCGATGCATTCGGCGATCGCCGCCGCCGTACAAGCAGCAACGGCCAGTGCCGAAGCAGCCAGAAAGCATAACCGCGACGTGCGCCCGGACATCAACGGCCACCTCGCTCAGCGCTTGCCGTAGTCGTCATGGTGGCGCCACCACAAGCCTGCTTCCTCGTTGCGTCCCTTGGGCGCGCGATCGAGCCATTGGTACGAGCCCCACAACACGTCCAGTCCGCGCGCATAGGTGGAATAGCTGTGGTACACGGCCCCGTGCTCCTGCACGAAGGCGCTCATGCCCGGACGATCGCGCACATAGGTGGCGCGGTCGGTGCCGCACATGGCGGCAAAGCTGGCCACCGGTCCTTCATCGCTGCTTGCGGCATGCTCGCAACTGCGGGCGGGCTCGTGCCGGTAGTTGTATTCCACGCGGCCGGCGCGCTCTTCTTCCGCGCTGAACCACACGCTGAAATCGGCATTGAAGTCGCTTGCGTTCGATGAAGCCCACGGAAAGCTCCAGCCCATGCGCTGCTTGAACGCCTGCAATGTGGGCAACGGCGCGCGCGAAATCGCCCACAGCATCACATCGTGCTGGGCCAGGTGCGCGGCAAAGCCATTGAAGCCGTCGGCGATCATCGAACAGGACGGGCAGCCGGCCTCGAAATCCGGCCCGAACATGAAGTGGTAAACCAGCAGCTGCGAACGGCCGCGAAACAGCTCCGCCAGCGTGGCACTGCCTTCGTCAGTATCGAAACGGTAAGGCTTGTCGATCCTTACCCATGGCAGTTGCTGCCGCTGCCGGGCCAGCTCGTCGCTGCGCCGGGTCAGGTCCTTTTCGGCCTGCAGCAGGTCCAGCCTGGCGGCCAGCCATTCCTTGCGTGTTCCAACGGTGTGCTTGGTCATCGCTCAGTCCTCTGATGAAAACGACGCTCGGGCGGTTCCCGATTCGACATGAGCTAGATTAGGCAGCCGTTGCCTGGGGCTGGGAGTGACAAGTGTGGCGGGATTCCGATGGATTCGCTGATCACGGCCGCCGCCCGCGCACTGGCCAAGGGTGATCCGCTCGGCGCGCTGAACCGGGTGGCGTTGCGCGAAGATCTGCCGGCCCTGGCACTGCGCGGCATCGCCATGGCGCAGCTCGGCGATCTGCCCCGAGCGCGAGAACTGATCCGTGCCGCAGCGCGTGCCTTCGGCCCCAACGAAGCGCTGGCGCGCGCACGCTGCATCGTCGCCGAAGCGGAAATTGCCTTTGTTTCGCGCGATCTGGGCTGGGCGCCGAAAGCCCTCGATGCCGCGCGCGAAACGCTGCAGGCGCACGGCGACAGCTCCAATGCGGCGCATGCACGCTATCTGGAAGTGCGGCGCCTGCTACTGATCGGCCGGCTCGACGATGCCGAACGCATCCTTGCCGCGCTCGACCCGGCGCCCCTGCCGCCCACGTTGAGAACCACGCATGAGCTGGTCAGCGCCGGCATCGCCATGCGCCGGCTGCACACCAAGGCCGCGGACGAGGCGCTTGCCCGCGCCCGGCGCGCAGCGCGCGAGGCCGGCATTCCGGCCCTCAGCGCCGAAGTGGAAAGCGCTTCCCAATTGCTGCAGACACCCGTCGCACGGCTGATCGCGGCAGGCCAGGTGAGCCCGCAACGACTCGCCGATCTCGAAGCCCTGCAGACCTCGAAAGCGCTGATCGTGGACGCCTGCCGCCATGCCGTGCGCCACGCCCAGGCAAGCGTCTCGCTGGCCAGGCGGCCGGTGCTGTTTTCGCTGGCGCGTGCACTGGCCGAAGCATGGCCGGATGACGTCCCGCGCGATGCGCTGATCAGGTCGGCATTCCGCGCCAGGCAGCTCGATGAAACACACCGCGCCCGCTTGCGCGTGGAAATCGGCCGCCTACGTATTGCCCTGCGCGGATTGGCTGGCGTGCATGCCACCAGCCGAGGTTTCACCATCGCGCCCAGGCATGCGCACGAGGTGATGGTGCTGGCGCGTCCCGTGGAGGAAGCGCACGCCGCCGTGCTGGCGTTTCTGGCCGACGGCGAAACATGGTCCAGCTCCGCCCTGGCCCTGGCGCTCGGCACCAGCCAGCGCTCCGTGCAGCGCGCGCTCGATGCACTGGCCGGCGCCGGCAAGGTGCAATCGTTCGGCCATGGCCGCGCACGCCGCTGGATGACACCGCCCATGCCCGGATTCGCGACGGCCTTGTTACTCACTGCTCCATGGCCGGACGACTAGCATCACGCCGTCCAATCGAGGATCACACCATGAAACGCTCCACCGCTGACATCGTGCAGGAATACGGCCCGTTCCCCGGCATCGACCATATCCACGGCGTCAGCTTCGATGGCCGCCATGTCTGGTTCGCCACCGGCGACTCGCTGCAGCAACTGGACCCCTCCAGTGGTAAAACGGTGCGCGCGATCGATGTCTTCGCCCATGCCGGCACCGCTTTCGACGGCCGGCACCTGTACCAACTCGCCGAAACGCGCATCCAGAAGATCGACCCCGCAACCGGCCAGGTGCTGGCCACCATTCCATCTCCCGGCGGCGGTGCCGATTCGGGCCTGGCCTGGGCCGAAGGTTCGCTATGGGTGGGGCAATACCGGGAGCGCAAGATCCACCAGATCGATCCCGACACCGGCGCGATCCTGCGCACCATCCCATGCAGCCGCTTCGTCACCGGCGTCACCTGGGTCGACGGCGAGCTGTGGCATGGCAGCTGGGAGGGGGACGAAAGCGATTTGCGGCGGGTGGATCCGGAAACCGGAGAAGTGCTGGAACAGCTCGACCTGCCGGCGGGCACCTTCGTGTCCGGCCTGGAGTCCGATGGCGGCGACCGGTTCTTCTGCGGCGGGGGCAGCAGCGGCAAGCTTCGCGCCGTGCGGCGCCCTCGCTGAGAACGGTTCTTTTTATTTCAGTGACTTAGCGCTACTTTCTAAGAAAACTTATCATGTGCTTGGCGCAGCTCATGCGCCAAGCACATGATTTGCTCATTCCCACTCAATCGTGGCCGGCGGCTTGCCACTGATGTCATAGACCACACGAGAAACACCGCGCAACTCATTGATAATACGATTGGAAACCGTGCCAAGGAAATCGTACGGCAGGTGCGCCCAATGGGCGGTCATGAAGTCGATGGTCTCAACGGCGCGCAGGGCGATCACCCACTCATAGGCCCGGGCATCGCCGACCACGCCTACCGACTTCACCGGCAGGAACACGGCGAAGGCTTGGCTGACGCTGTCGTACAGATCGGCTTTGCGCAGCTCCTCGATAAAGATCGCGTCGGCGCGCGCCAGCAGCTCGGCGTATTCGGCCTTCACTTCGCCCAGGATGCGCACGCCCAGGCCGGGGCCGGGGAACGGATGGCGATAGACCATCTCGCGCGGCAGGCCCAGTTCCACGCCGATGCGGCGCACTTCGTCCTTGAACAGCTCGCGCAGCGGCTCGACCAGCTTGAGCTTCATGTGTTCCGGCAGGCCGCCCACGTTGTGGTGGCTTTTGATCACATGCGCCTTGCCGGTCTTGCTGCCGGCCGATTCGATTACGTCCGGATAGATGGTGCCCTGCGCCAGCCACTTCACATGGCCGTTGCCGGCGGCGGTGACCTTGGTCGATTCCTCGTCGAAGATTTCCACGAACAGGCGACCGATGATCTTGCGCTTGGCTTCCGGATCGGCCACGCCTTCGAGCGCCTTGAAATAGCGCTCGGCAGCGTTGACGCGGATCACCTTCACGCCCATGTGCTCGGCCATGGTGGCCATGACCTGGTCGCCTTCCTGCCAGCGCAGCAGGCCGGTGTCGACGAAGACGCAGGTGAGCTGCTTGCCGATCGCACGATGCAGCAGTGCAGCGACCACCGACGAATCCACGCCGCCGGAAAGGCCCAGCAGCACGTGATCCTGGCCGACCTGTTCGCGCACGCGGGCGATCTGGTCGTCGATGATGTGCGCGGCAGTCCACAACGTCTGGCAGCCGCAGATCTCGGCGATGAAGCGCTTGAGCAAGGCATTGCCCTGCTTGGTATGCGTCACTTCCGGATGAAACTGCACGCCGTACCAGCGCTTGGCTTCGTTGGACATGGCGGCCACCGGAATGCGCTCGGTGACGGCGGTGACGGTGAAGCCTGGCGGCGCCTTGGCAACGTGGTCGCCATGACTCATCCAGACATCCAGCGCGTGGCTGGAGGGGTGGTCGCTGAGCCCGGCGAACAGCTTGTCCGATGCGATCACATCGACCTTTGCATGTCCGAACTCGCGTGCATCGGCCGCTTCGGTGGCGCCGCCCAGCTGCGCGGCCAGGGTCTGCATGCCGTAGCAGATGCCCAGGATCGGCAAGCCTGCGTCGAACACTTCCTGCGGTGCCTTGGGCGCGCCGTGCACGGTGGTCGATTCCGGACCGCCGGACAGGATGATGCCCTTGGCGCCAAACGCGGCGATCTCCGCCGGGTTGTGGTCCCAGGCCCAGATTTCGCAGTACACGCCGATCTCGCGGATGCGCCGCGCAATCAACTGGGTGTACTGCGCGCCGAAGTCGAGGATGAGGATCTTGTCGCTATGGATGTTGGTCATGGCGGCCGGGCAAGGAAGAAACGGAAATCGTGGATGGCATCACGCGGAAACGAAGCAGCGGCAGCGTGGCAACGAGAGCGTCGTTGCAACGTGCCGCTGCCGCTTGCGCACGCACCGATCAGGAATTGAGCCGGTAATTCGGCGCTTCCTTGGTGATCTGGATATCGTGCGGATGTGCTTCGGTCACGCCGGCCGAGGTCACCTTCACGAACTGCGCCTTGTTGCGCACGTCGTCGATGGTGGCCGCGCCCAGGTAGCCCATCGAGGCGCGCAGGCCGCCGATCAGCTGATGGATGATGTTGCGCAGCGGACCGCGGTACGGCACGCGGCCTTCGATGCCTTCGGGCACCAGCTTGTCGGCGTCGGCTTCGTCCTGGAAGTAGCGGTCCTTGGAACCCAGCGCCATCGCGCCGATCGAACCCATGCCGCGATAGCTCTTGTAGGAGCGCCCCTGGAACAGCTCCACTTCGCCCGGCGATTCTTCGGTGCCGGCGAACATCGAGCCGAGCATCACGGTGGAAGCACCGGCTGCCAGTGCCTTCGGGATATCGCCCGAATAGCGGATGCCGCCGTCGGCGATCAACGGGATTTCGTCCTTCAGCGCCGTGGCGACCAGGTCGATGGCGGTGATCTGCGGCACGCCGACACCGGCGACGACGCGCGTGGTGCAGATCGAGCCGGGGCCTACGCCCACCTTCACCGCATCGACGCCGGCATGGAGCAAGGCGCGTGCGGCTTCGCCGGTCACGATGTTGCCGGCGATCACCTGCACCTGCGGATAGTGCTTCTTCACCCAGCCGGCGCGTTCGATCACGCCTTGCGAATGGCCGTGCGCGGTATCGACCACGATCACGTCCACGCCCGCATCGACCAGGGCCTGCACGCGGTGTTCGGTATCGCCGCCGACGCCGACGGCCGCGCCGACCAGCAGGCGCTCGTGCGCGTCCTTGGCGGCGTTGGGATTGTCGCGGGCTTTCTGGATGTCCTTGACGGTGATCAGGCCGCGCAGCTGGTACGCGTCGTTCACCACCAGCACTTTTTCGATGCGGTGCTTGTGCAGCAGCTGCAGCACTTCATCCTGGCTGGCGCCTTCGCGCACGGTAACCAGCTTCTCCTGGCGCGTCATGATGTTGCGCACCGGATCGTCGTGCTTGCGCTCGAAGCGCAGGTCGCGGCTGGTGACGATGCCGACCAGCTGCTCGCCTTCCACCACCGGCACGCCGGAGATGTTGTGCGCACTGGTGAGCTTGAGCACGTCGCGGATCGAGGTATGCGGACCGACGGTGATCGGGCTGCGAATCACGCCGGCTTCGAATTTCTTCACCAGGCGCACTTCGGCGGCCTGCTGATCGGCGGTCATGTTCTTGTGGATGATGCCGATGCCGCCGTTCTGCGCCATGGTGATGGCCAAACGTGCTTCGGTAACGGTGTCCATGGCGGCGGACACGATCGGGATATTCAGTCGAAGATTGCGCGTGAGTCGTGTGGATGTATCCACATCGCGCGGCAGAACCTGGGAATGGGCCGGGACGAGGTAGACGTCGTCGTAGGTGAGGGCCTCGGCGAGGATACGCATGCGAAAAGTCTCGCTCCAAAGATGAGATTATACGCGGGAGCGGTCCTTAAGGCGACTGCCGATGATGAATGTCAGGCTGTCCCGCGCGAAGACAACCGGCCAGATACCGGGCGAGCGGGCAAGATGCGGCTTCGCGCCGCACTATCCAAGGGCGGATCAGGCGCGCGCTTCGGCGGCTTCCAAGGTGTTTTCCATCAGCGTGGCCACGGTCATCGGACCCACGCCACCCGGCACCGGCGTAATCCAGCTCGCCTGCTGCGAGGCCACGTCGAAATCCACATCGCCGACCAGTCGCCCGTCGTCCAGACGATTGATGCCTACATCCACCACCACCGCGCCGCGCTTGATCCATTCGCCCTTGACTAGTCCGGGCTTGCCTACTGCAACCACCAGGATATCGGCCTGCCGCACATAGCTTTCCAGGTCGCGGGTAAAACGATGGCAGCACGTGACAGTGCAGCCGGCAATCAGCAATTCCAGCGCCAGCGGCCGGCCCACATGATTGGAAACACCCACTACCACCGCATGCTGGCCGCGCACTGGGCGATCGGTATGGCCAAGCAAGGTCATCACGCCCTTCGGCGTGCACGGACGCAGTCCGAAGCGGCGCAAGGCCAAGCGCCCCACGTTGACGGCCTGGAAGCCGTCCACGTCCTTGTTGGGATCGATGCGGTCGACCAGGGCGTCTTCATTGATATGGTCGGGCAGCGGCGACTGCACCAGGATGCCGTGCACGGCCGGATCGGCATTGAGCCGGTCGATCAGCGCGAACAGTTCGTCCTGGCTGGTGCTGGTGGGCAAGTCGTAATCGAAGGAACGGAAACCCACCTGATGGCAGGCTTTGCGCTTGTTGCGCACATAGACCGACGAGGCCGCATCGTCGCCCACCAGCACTACCGCCAGACCCGGCTCGACCTTGCCCTGCGCCCGGCGCTCGCTGACGCGCTTACCGATCCGCTCCAACAATTCCTGGGCGATGCGTTTACCGTCGAGGATGCGTGCGCTCATGGTGTTTTCCCGTCCCGCGAAGCGCGACATTATCCTGACTCCCTACCGGCCGCACAAACCTTGCAAACATGTCCGTTCAGTACCGCCCCGCGCCATTGACGCTCGACACCCCTCCGCTATCGCTGCGCCCCTGGGCGGCAAGTCATGCGCCCGCGCTGCATCAGGCCGTGCAGGAGTCCGTCGCCGGCGTGGGCCGCTGGCTGCCGTGGTGCCATGCCGGCTACGACCTGCAGGAATCGCTGCAGTGGATCGCCATCTGCCAGCAGGCCTGGCACGAAGGCGAGCACTACGACTTCGCCATCTTCGACACACAAGACCGGCTGCTCGGCGGTGTGGGCCTGAATCAGCTGGATGGACGCGACCTGCGCGCCAATCTCGGCTACTGGCTGCGCACCTCGGCCGTAGGCCAGGGCTACGCAACGCAAGCCGGGCGCACCGCCGCCATGTTCGGTTTCGAAGCATTGGCGTTGCGGCGGGTGGAAATCGTTGCCGCCGTAGGCAACCTCGCCAGCCAGCGCTGCGCCGAACGCATCGGCGCACAGCGCGAGGGCATCGCGCGACAACGCATTCTTTTACACGGCCAGTCGGAAGATGCCGTGGTCTACGGGCTGCTTCCCGGCGATCTCACCTAACCCGCGGCGGCGCACCAGCGCGCGATGTCCTCGTAGCCGTTGAACACGGCCTGCGGCCCGCAGCCGGGGCAACCCGGATCGCGCGGCAGCCGCGTTTCACGGAAATGCATGCCCAGCGCATCGAACGACAGCAAGCGGCCGATCAGCGGTTCGCCGATCCCCAGCACCAGCTTCAGAGCTTCCGTGGCTTGCAGCAAACCTACGATACCCGGCAATACGCCGAGCACTCCGGCTTCGCTGCAATTGGGCGCGTCCGCGGCGTCGGGCGGCTCGGGAAACAGGCAGCGATAGCAGGGAGATTCTTCACGGCGCGGATCGAACAGGCTGACCTGTCCGCTAAACCGTTCGACAGCACCATAAACCATCGGCATACCCAGCCGACGGCTGGCCGCCGCAAGCAGATAGCGGGCCGGAAAATTGTCGGCACCGTCGATCACCAGATCGTGCCCGCGCAACAACTGTTCCACGTTGTCCGCGCGCAGACGCTCGTTGCGCAGCTCCACCTGGATGCGCGGATTGAGCGCAGCCAGCGTCATACGTGCCGACTCGGTCTTGGCCATGCCGACCCGGGCATCGGCATGAATCACTTGCCGGTGCAGATTGGAGCGCTCGACGCGATCGTCATCGATCAGCGTGAGCTGCCCGACGCCGGCCGCAGCAAGATACAAGGCTGCCGGAGCGCCGAGACCGCCGGCACCGAGCAAGACTATCTTTGCGTGACCAAGCTTCAGCTGCCCCGCTTCACCAACCTGCGGCAGGCGCAGTTGGCGTGCGTAGCGTTCGGCGGCATCTGTATCCAGGGCACCGGCAGTGATCGGCAGGCCTTCGCTTTTCCAGCGCTGATAGCCGCCGGCGACGGAGGCAACATGGCGATATCCCATGCGCTGCAGCGCTTCGGCAGCGAGCAGCGAGCGTCGGCCGCTGGCGCAGATGGCCAGGACCGGGCGATCGCGGTCGGGCTCGCTGTCTTCGATACGCAGCTCCAGAAAGCCGCGCGACAAGCCAAGCGCACCGGCAGGCATGCCCCCGGCACGTTCGTTTTCTTCGCGTACGTCGACCAGCAACGCGCCTTGCGCTTGCTGGGCGAAAGCGTCGGCGGGGGAAATTTCAGCCACCTGCTCGCGCAGGGCGGCCAGCCAGGAATCGCGGTCGATGGGGCTGCTCATGCAGGTAGTCTAGCTCGCCGAAAGCGGGCTCTCGAGCAATGCCGTGATGCGTGCCTATGCCCAACGTCATCCCGGCGTAGCCAGGATTCCATCGCGAGTGCGAAGCATGGATCCCGGCCTACGCCGGGATGACCGTGGATGCGAATTAAGGCAGCGAGAGGTTGCTCAGCGCTTGCGGCGCTTCATCTCGCGAATCATGCGCTGGCGCTTGCGCTGCTGCCCTTCGGTCAGCACGTTCTTCTTGCCAGCGTAGGGATTTTCGCCTTCGCGGAACACGATGCGGACCGGCGTGCCTTCCAGCTTGTAGCGCTTGCGGAAGAAGTTTTCCAGATAACGCTGGTAGGCCGGCGCGATGTGCTTGGTACGGCTGCCGTGGATCACGATGGTCGGCGGATTGGTGCCGCCAGGATGCGCAAAACGCAGCTTCGGCGCATGCCCGCGCACCAGCGGCGGCTGATAGCTTTCGTAAGCCTGTTCGAGCGTGCGGGTAAGGTCGGAGGTACCCAGCTCGTGCGTGGCCGCCGTATGCGCACGCACGATGGCGCGCATCAGTTCGCGCAAGCCCGAACCGTGCAGGGCGGAAATAAATACCTGCTTCGCCCAGTCAACAAAAACCAGTCTGCGCTCGAGGGCGCGCTGGCATTGTTCGCGCTGGTACGCATCCATGCCGTCCCACTTGTTGACGGCAATCACCAGCGCCCTGCCCTCGTCGATCGCATGACCGATCAAGGTGAGATCCTGGTCGGCGAGGTTTTCGCGCGCATCAATCATCACCACGACCACCTGGGCCGCGGCCATCGATTGCAGCGTCTTGATCACGCTGAATTTCTCGACGCCCTCTTCGACGCGCGCCTTGCGGCGTACACCGGCGGTGTCGATCAGGGTGTAGCGCTTGCCGTCGCGTTCGAGCGGCACGCGGATCGGGTCGCGCGTGGTGCCTGCCACATCGGAAACGATCAGGCGATCCTCGCCCAGCAGGCGATTGATCAGGGTGGACTTGCCGGCATTCGGGCGACCGACGATGGCGACGCGGATGCTGCCGTCTTCTGCCGGCGCCAGCTCTTCGTGCACATCTTCCGGCAGCAGCGGCAAGGCCGCGGCGATCAGTTCTTCCGTGCCGCGATTGTGTGCCGCCGAAAGCGGCAAGGTGCGGGAAATGCCGAAGGCGGCAAACTCGGCCAGCGCATCCTGCGCGTCCAGGCCGTCGGTCTTGTTGACCGCGGCGATGATCGGCTTGCCGCTGCGGCGCAGCTCGGCAAGGATGCTGCGATCCTGCGGCAGCAGGCCATCGCGTGCATCGAGCACGAACACCAGCGCCTGCGCTTCCTCGATGGCCAGCCGCACCTGCTGCGCGGTGAGTGCGTCGAGACCTTCGTCGACACCGGACAAGCCGCCGGTATCGACTACTACGAAAGGCCGTGCGCCAGTACGGCAGACACCGTAGTGGCGATCACGGGTGACGCCCGGCATGTCAGCCACCAGGGCGTCGCGGCTACGCGTCAGCGCATTGAAAAGGGTCGATTTACCGACGTTGGGACGACCGACCAGGGCGATGACGGGCAGCACGAATCATAGTTCCCGGAATTACTTGGCGCCGAGGCGGTAAGCCGCGATGTGACCCATCACATCTTCGACATACACCAGGTCGCCATCGACCACCGGCTGCGCGCGAATGGCCTTCTTGGAAAGACGCTCACGCCCGGCCAGCGCACCGTCGGCCGCCTGCAGCCAGTGCACATAGCCTTCGATGTCGCCGACCACCACGTAGTTGCCCTGCACGGCCGGCGCGGTCACCCAGCGATACTTCAGGTTGTCGTTCTTCCACATGTCGGCGCCGCTGCTCTTGTCGAACGCCCAGACTTGCGAGTCGGTGTTCGCGCCGAACAGGCTGTTGCCGCTGAGCGCCAGCGAGGTGTAGGTGGAGAACGGACGCGCCCACATCGGACGTCCGCTCGGACCGTCGACGGCGGTGAGGCTGCCGTGATACGCCGCGGCGTACAGCGTGCTGCCATCGAGCAGCACGCCGCCATCGGCGTCGTTCATGCGTTCGATATCGGTGCGGCCTTCACCGCTGGACAGTTTCTGCTCCCACAGCTTGTCGCCGTTATCCAGGCGCAGCGCGGTGAGCTTGCCGTCGTCGCTGCCGAAAAACACCACGCCATTGGCGACCAGCAGCGAGCCATTGCCGCGCAGGCTAAGCAGGGGCACGTTGCCCTGATCGTTCACCCAACGGCGCTCGCCGGTGCTGCTGTCCAGGCCGTACACGCGGCCGTCCTGGGTGCGCACGATGGTGAGCTGGCTGGCAATCGTCGGCGAATCGATCACTTCGGAAGGCAGTGCGCTTACCCAGCGCTGGCTGCCGTCCTTCACGTTCAAACCGTATACGTGGCCATCCAGCGTGCCGATCACCAGCAGGTCGCCAGCCACCGCCGGGCCGCCGGAGTAGAGGGCGTCCTTGCGGTTTTTGTCACCCCAGCCGAGCCCGAACCAGCTCTTGGTGCGCGATTTGTTTTCCCAGATGGTCTTGCCGCTGGCCGCGTCGTACGCGCCGATCGCACCATCGGTGCTGGCCGCATAGAGCACGCCGCCGACCACCGTCGGCTGCATGCGCACGCCGCTCATGCCGGCACCATGGCCGACGCGGGTCTTCCACACCTCGGTCACTTGCACCGTGGGTTTGAAATTCTTGTCCAGCGGCGTCGGCGGCTGGATGTTTTCTTTCTTGAAGGAATGACAGCCCGCGATGGCTACCAGCGAAGCGGTCAATACGATCAGCCCAAAACGTTTCATGCACCCTGCTTCCCGGCCACGGCCAGATCGTCGATTTTCAATTGCACTTCATTGCCCGCCTGCGCGTGCGGCCCCATGGCTTTCACGGCAGCCTCGTAGGCCTTGCGGGCATCGTCGCGCCGACCTAGCTTGACCAGCGCATCTCCGCGTAGTTCCTCGCCATCGATGGCATAGCTGTCGGCCGGCATGCGATCCAGCGCCGCGAGTGCGTTCTGGGCATCGCCCTTGGCCAGTTGCACGTGCGCGATGCGCAGTTCCACCAGCGCCTTCAATTCCGGGCTCGGTGCGTGCTGTTCAGCCCAGGAGAGCGACTCCAGCGCCTTGTCGAATTGCTTGGCCTCGACTTGGCGGCGGGCGCGGTCGCTGACCGCGAACATGGCATAAGGCGTTTCGGCGTAATCGTTCATCAGCTGCTGAATGAACAGATCCGAGGCGGTGGTGTTGCCCGTATCAATCACCGACTGCAGCTGCTGATACAGCGCTGCGGCGGCGAGTTCGTGACCGGCGCGGTGATTGCGCCACTGCTGGTAAGCGAAGATGGCAATCAAACCGATGACGACACCCACGACGATCGACAGGCCGTTCTGCCGCAGCCATTTTTGTACGCGTTCGCTCTGTTCGTAGTCGTCGTATGCATCAAATGCCATGCAATCACCGTATCGCAAGCGACGCCGGAAGGCGCCAAAAGGGTGTTCTTCGAGCCGCCGCAATCCGGCGGCAGCCAGCGCTGCCCGTCCGCGGGACGGACAATGCGCAAGCATAACCGATCAAGGATGAGCGAGGGGACTCGCCGACCGCCCCGTCCCCCGCGCTTCAGGCACCCGTGGGGGCAGCCTTGCCGTCCTGAATATCGACGCGGAAATGCGCCACATTGGAGTGCCGGTAGGGATCCAGCCCCAGCGGTTGGCCGTCGACGTTTACCTGCGCGCCGGTGGCATTGCCAATGCGTACTTCGAGCGGCTGGTCGCTGCGGTAGGTCTTGGACGTGCCGGCCGGCAGCAGGCCATATTCCAGGCGCGAACCATCCTTGCCGATGACTTCCACCCAGCTGCTGTTGGGCAGGCTGAGCGTCAGGCTGTGACTGCCGCTGCCGATCGTGCCCGCATTGGTGGCGCTGGCAGCTGGCGTGATGCTGGTGTCGCTATCCAGGCTCGGCACCGGCACCATCGAGGCAAGCAACGGCTGCTGTTCGAGCACGCGCGGCGCAGAAGCAGCCGGCGCCGGCGTCGACGCCTGGGCCAGCGCGGCAGTGTTGGCCGCCGGTATTTTCACGATGCTGCTGGAACTGGCCGATGCCGGCGGCGGCGCATCCTGTTGCGCTACCGGTGCCGCGTCCAGCGGAGCCAGGTGGCTCATGTCGTGCGTCAGCGTGCCGCGCATGCCCAGCCATACGGTGGGTACGGCGATCACCAGGGTCAGGATTACGTAGGTAGCTGCGGTGGCGTAGCGATCCAGCAGATAGCGCGAATGCGAGACGCCGCCGGTTGCCACCAGCGGCGGCTGGCTCGGCGTGAGGCGGCCGACGGCAGCCTCGGTTTCCGCGTCGTCGATATCGAGATAGCGCGCGTACTTGCGGATGTAACCGCCGAGGTAGACCTGATAATCGATGGCCTGGAACTCGCTGTTCTCGAGTTGGCGCAGCACGCGCACCGGCAGGCGCAGCGCGTGGCCGCAGGCTTCGATGTCCAGGCCGCGGGCCTCACGTACGGCGCGCAGGCGCGAACCGAAACCGGGCGCCTCGTTGAAACGGAATTCGGCAGTGTTCTCTTCCATGTTCACTGCGGTCTTGACGGGTGTGGCGGAGGTTGCTTCCTCCTGCCCGTCCGGATTGGACTGCTCGGAAATCATGGGCGTGCGTTTTGATTGAGGGCCTGCGCCTGTTCCGAATCCGGGAACTGGCTGACTAGCCGTTTGACATAGTTTTGGGCGGAGTCCGTGTTGCCCATGTGCGATTCGATTTCATAGCCAAGCTTCAGCGATTCGGGACTCGCCTGCCCCAGCGCATCGAAGCGCTGCATGAAGGCACTGGCATGGAAGTAGTCGTGATTGAGGTACAGCGCGTTGGTCAGCTGCAACAGGGCCGTGGCGTTGCCCGGATTGCGCTGCGTCGCCTGGCGGAAGCTGCCCAGCGCACTCGCGCGATCGCCCATCTGCAGCTGGCAGATGCCCTGGTTGGTGAGCGCGACGTCCGGCGTCTGGTAGAACGGGTCGGCCACGGCCTTGGCGAAATAGCCCAGCGACTCCTGCGCCTTGCCTTCGTGGCACAGGAACTGGCCCAGGTTGTTGTTGGTATCGCCCTTGTCCGGCTGCAGTTCGACCGCCTTGCGGTAATGGATTTCCGCATTCGGCAGGTCGTTGATGCGCTCGTAGATATAGGCCATCACCGTCTGCGCCGGAACGTAGGTCGGATCCTCGTTGACGGCGAGCTTCACCTTCTCCAGTGCGCCCTGGAGATTGTTGATGTCGATGTAGTGCTGCGCGAGGCGCGTATGCACGTCCGCCGCACTCTGCGCCTTCTGCGCCTTGGTTTCCTGCGGCAGCTTGGGATCGGCCGGTGGCGGCGGAATCACCGGCCCGCGATGGCAGCCGGCAATCAGCAACATCGCGCAAAGGCCCGGCAGGAAACGATCACGCCGCATGTGCTGCATCCTCGGCCAGGCGTTTCTGGAATTCGGCCTGACGACGCGTGCGATCGAGCACCTGGCCTTTCAACTGGCCGCAGGCAGCATCGATATCGTCGCCGCGGGTGCGGCGCAGCATGGTCAGGATGTTGGCGTTGAGCAATTGCGTCTGGAAGGCGCGGATCACATCCGGCTCCGAACGCTCGAAGCGCGTACCCGGGAACGGGTTGAACGGAATCAGATTGACCTTGCAGGTGGGCAGCCGGCGCATGAACTTGATCAGCTGGCGCGCATGTTCGGGCTGGTCGTTCACGCCCTTCATCAGCGTGTACTCGAAGGTGATCGAGGTGCGCGGCTTGCGCGCGATCCAGCGCTGGCAGGCGGCCACCAGTTCGGCGATCGGATAACGCTTGTTGAGCGGCACCAGTTCGGTGCGCAGCTCGTCGTTGGCCGCATGCAGCGACACGGCCAGCGATACGTCGATGGTTTCGGAAAGCTTGTCGATCATCGGCACCAGGCCGGCGGTCGACAGCGTGACGCGCTTGGAGGCGAGGCCGAAACCCAGATCGTCGCGCATCAGGCTCATCGCCTTGACGACGTTGTCGAAATTCAGCAGCGGCTCGCCCATGCCCATCATCACCACGTTGGTGATGCGGCGGTTCTGGTGCGTGATGTTGCCCAGGTATTTGGCGGCAACCCACATCTGGCCGATGATTTCGGAGGTGGCCAGGTTGCGGTTGAAACCCTGCGTGGCGGTGGAGCAGAACTGGCAGTTCAGACCGCAACCCACCTGCGAGGACACGCATAGCGTGCCGCGGGTGGGCTCCGGGATGTAGACCGCTTCGACGGCGTTGCCGCCGTCCATGCCGAGCAGCCACTTATGCGTGCCGTCGGCGGCGCCCTTGTCGAACATCGTCTTGGGCGCACCGACGTAGCACGAGGCCTCGAGCTTGGCGCGCAGCGCCTTGCCCACATCGGTCATGTTTTCGAAGTTGTCTTCCAGATGGTGGTAGATCCACTTCATCACCTGCTCGGCGCGGTACGGCTTCTCGCCGAGCTGCGCGAAAAACTCGCGCAGCCCCTGGCGATCGAAATCGAGCAGATTGACTTTTTCCACCTGGCTCACGGCATCACATCTCAGCGCGGAAACACTTCGGTCGCGGCGAAGAAATAGGCGATTTCGACTGCGGCCGTTTCGGCGGCATCGGAACCGTGCACGGCGTTTGCATCGATCGAATCGGCAAAGTCGGCGCGGATCGTGCCCGGCGCGGCATCCTTCGGATTGGTCGCGCCCATCAGCTCGCGATTCTTCAGGATCGCGTTTTCGCCCTGCAGCGCCTGGATCATGACCGGACCGGAAATCATGAATTCAACCAGCGCGTTGAAGAACGGACGCTCGCTGTGCACCGCGTAAAAGCCTTCCGCTTCTTTGCGCGAAAGATGCTTCATCTTGGCGGCCACGACCTTCAGTCCGGCCTTCTCGAAGCGGGCATAGATTTCACCGACCACGTTCTTGGCGACGGCATCGGGTTTGATGATGGAAAGGGTGCGCTCCAGCGCCATACGGTCTGCTCCGGGTATGCGGATTATTTTTAGTGGGCGGCCCTGGCATGGACGCCAGTGGAATGTAGAACTAAATACGCCGCGAAATGCGGATTTAGCGCACGAAAGTTTGACAGATTCTAGCCCATAAGCAACCCCGCCTGACGGCTTGGCAGCGCCGTTCGCCCCACCTGGACCCCCACCCCCGGCAGGCCGGACAAAACGATCGTTTGACTCGTCCCGATCGCCCCGCGTATGCTCAAACGATCGTTTGATTCGATGGGATGGGCGATACCGTGAACAGCTCCGCATCCACCAAGGAACGCATCCTCACCGCCGCCGAGGCACTGTTCGCCCAGCGCGGTTTCGAAGGTGCCTCGCTGCGCCAGCTGACCGCCGCCGCCGGGGTGAACCTGGCCGCGGTGAACTACCACTTCGGCTCCAAGGACAACCTGGTCGAAGAGGTATTCAAGCGCCGCCTGGACCAGCTCAACGCGCGCCGGCTGGCCGCGCTGAAGCAGGCGTCCGGACAGGCCGAGACGGACCTGGAAGCCGTGCTGGACGCCTTTATCCGCCCCGCCCTGGAGCTCTCCCACGAAGGCGGCGCCGGCCTGTTCATGCGGGTGCTGGCCCGCGCCTTCGCCGAGCATGACGACAGCCTGCGCAAGTTCCTTTCGGACAATTACGGCCATGTGATGCGCCAGTTCACCGCCGAATTCGCCCGCCTGCTGCCCCAGCTCAGCAAAGAGGAGCTGTACTGGCGGATCGACCTGGTCACCGGCGCCCTCACCCACGCCATGTCCGGCTTCGGCATCATCCAGCGCAAGAGCGACGTCAGCGAGACCATCCATCGCGAGCAGACCATTGCCCATCTGGTCCGCTTTTCCGCCGCCGGCCTGCGCGCACCCTGATTTCCTGTCATGGGGCGGCCATGGCCGCCCCTCATCTTTTGTTCCCCCCCTGTTTGCATTCGTACCCACGGAGAAGCCAATGACCGCTCCATCTTCATCGAAGCCAGCGCTACGCATCCGCAAAGCCGCGGTGCTGGGCGCCGGCGTCATGGGCGCGCAGATCGCCGCGCACCTGACCAACGCAAACGTCGAGACCGTGCTGTTCGACCTGCCGGCGAAGGAAGGCCCCAAGAGCGGCATTGCCCTGAAGGCGATCGAGAACCTGAAGAAGCTGTCGCCGGCCCCGCTGGCCGACAGCAGCCGCGCCGCCGCCATCATCCCGGCCAACTACGACGACGATCTGCAGCACCTGCAGGACGTGGACCTGGTGATCGAGGCGATCGCCGAACGCATGGACTGGAAGCTGGATCTGTACAAGAAGATCGCGCCGCATGTGTCCAAGACCGCCGTGCTGGCCAGCAATACCTCGGGCCTGTCGATCAACGGCCTGGCCGAAGCCCTGCCCGAACAGCTGCGCCACCGCTTCACCGGCGTGCATTTCTTCAATCCGCCGCGCTATATGCACCTGGTCGAGCTGATTCCGACCAAGCTGACCGATCCGGGCGTGCTTGAAGGCCTGGAAGCCTTTCTGACCACCACGGTCGGCAAGGGCGTGGTCTATGCCAAGGACACCCCGAACTTCATCGGCAACCGCATCGGCGTGTTCTCGATGCTGGCCACCATGCATCACACCGAGCAGTTCAAGCTCGGCTTCGATACCGTCGACGCCCTGACCGGCCCGGCCGTGGGCCGCCCCAAGAGCGCCACCTACCGCACCGCCGACGTGGTGGGCCTGGACACCATGGCGCACGTGATCAAGACCATGGCCGACACCCTGGCCGACGATCCCTGGCACGCATACTTCAAGGCGCCGGCGTGGCTGAGCGGCCTGATCGAACAGGGCGCACTGGGCCAGAAGACCGGCGCCGGCTTCTATCGCAAGGCCGGCAAGGACATCGTGGTGCTGGACGTGGCCAAGCGCGACTACCGCCCGTCCGAGCAGAAGGCCTCCGATGAGGTGTCCGCGATTCTCGCCATCAAGGACCCGGCCGAGAAGTTCGGCAAGCTGCGCGCCTCCAGCGATCCGCAGGCGCAGTTCCTGTGGGCCACCTTCCGTGACCTGTTCCATTACACCGCCTATCACCTGGCCGATATCGCCGACACCGCCCGCGACGTCGACTTCGCCATCCGCTGGGGCTACGGCTGGAAGCTCGGCCCGTTCGAGACCTGGCAGGCTGCCGGCTGGCAGCAGGTGGCCGGCTGGATCGCCGAAGACATCGCCGCCGGCAAGGCCATGAGCAAGGCGCCGCTGCCGGCGTGGGTTACCGACGGCCGCAACGGCGTGCATGGCAAGAGCGGCTCCTACTCCGCCGCCGACAAGACCGACAAGCCGCGCTCGCAGCACCCGGTCTACCAGCGCCAGCTGTTCCCCGATCCGATCCTGGGCGAGAAGTTCGACCAGGGCAGCACGGTATGGGAAAACGATGGCATCCGCCTGTGGACGCTGGGCGATGACGGCGTCGGCATCATCTCGTTCAAGACCAAGATGCATACGGTCAACGACCAGGTGCTCGACGGCATCCAGCACGCCATCGGCGTGGCCGAGGAGCAACTCAAGGCGGTGGTGATCTGGCAGACCGGCGAACCGTTCTCCGCCGGCGCCGATTTGAAGGGCGCGCTGGGCCTGCTGCAGGCGGGCAAGTTCGACGACTTCCGCGCCATGGTCGCCAACTTCCAGCGCACCAGCATGCGCATCAAGCATGCGCTGGTGCCGGTGGTGTCGGCGGTGCGCGGTCTCGCGCTGGGCGGCGGCTGCGAATTCCAGATGCATTCGGCCCGCACGGTGGCCGCGCTGGAAAGCTATATCGGCCTGGTCGAGGCCGGTGTGGGCCTGCTGCCGGCCGGCGGCGGCCTGCATGAGTTGGCGGTGCGCGCGGCGCAGGCCAATCCGGCCGATCCGTTCGAGGCGTTGAAGAAGGTGTTCGAGACGGTGGCGATGGCCAAGGTTTCCGCCAGCGCGCTGGACGCCAAGCAACTGGGCCTGCTGCGCGACAGCGACGTGGTGGTGTTCAACCCGTACGAACTGCTTTACGTGGCCAAGAAGGTGGCGCTGTCGCTGGCCGATAGCGGTTATCGCCCGCCGCTGTACAACCGCAATGTGCCGGTCGCCGGCGATGTGGGCACGGCCACGTTCAAGGCCTCCCTGGCCAATCTGCAGGCCGGCTATTTCGCCTCCGAGCACGATGTGGCGATCGCCACGCGCATCGCCGACACGCTGTGCGGCGGCGCGATCGAGCGCGGTTCGCTGGTCGACGAAGAGTGGCTGCTGGAACTGGAGCGCAAGCATTTCGTGGAGCTGGCGCAGACCGAAAAGACCCAGGCACGCATCGCGCACACGATGACCACCGGCAAGCCGCTGCGCAATTGATGCCCGCCAGCCGGCCACTGACCTAACCAACATCAAGCGGCGTCGCTGCGCATCGCGCGACGCCACGGAGCCAAGACCATGACCAAGCAAGTGCAAGACGCCTACATCGTCGCCGCCACCCGCACCCCGGTGGGCAAAGCGCCGCGCGGCGTATTCCGCAATACCCGTCCGGACGACCTGCTCGCCCACGTGATCCGCGCCGTGATGGCGCAGGCGCCGGGCATCGACCCGCACCGCATCGGCGACGCCATCATCGGCTGCGCCATGCCCGAGGCCGAGCAAGGCATGAACGTGGCGCGCATCGGCGTGCTGCTGGCCGGCCTGCCCGACACCGTGCCGGGCGTGACCATCAACCGCTTCTGCTCCTCCGGCCTGCAGGCCGTGGCGATGGCGGCCGACCGCATCCGCCTGGGCGAGGCCGACCTGATGCTGGCCGGCGGCACCGAGAGCATGAGCATGGTGCCGATGATGGGCCACAAGGTGGCCATGAACCCGGCCATCTTCGACAACGAACACATCGGCATCGCCTACGGCATGGGCATTACCGCCGAGAACGTGGCCAAGCAGTGGAAGGTGTCGCGCGAAGCACAGGATGCCTTTGCCGCGCAAAGCCACGAGCGCGCCCTCGCCGCGATCAAGGCCGGCGAATTCAAGGATGAAATCAGCCCGTTCAAGCTCGACGACCATTACCCCGACCTCGCCTCGCGCGGCATCAAGACCGACAGCCGCCTGATCGATACCGACGAAGGCCCGCGCGCCGGCAGCACGCCCGACGTACTGGGCAAGCTCAAGACGGTGTTCCGCAACGGCCAGTTCGGCGGCAGCGTCACCGCCGGCAACTCTTCGCAGACCTCCGACGGCGCCGGCGCCGTGCTGCTGGCCAGCGAGCAAGCGATCAAGGATTACGGTCTCACGCCGCTGGCGCGTTTCGTCGGCTATTCGGTGGCCGGAGTGCGTCCGGACATCATGGGCATCGGCCCCAAGGAAGCGATTCCGAAGGTGCTCAAGCAGACCGGCATCACCCAAGATCAACTGGACTGGATCGAACTCAACGAAGCCTTCGCCGCGCAGGCGCTGGCGGTGATCGGCGATCTGGGCCTGGATCCGTCCAAGGTGAATCCGCTGGGCGGCGCCATCGCGCTTGGCCATCCGCTGGGCGCCACCGGCGCGGTTCGCGTCGCCACCCTGCTGCACGGCCTGCGCCGCCGCAAGCAGAAGTACGGCATGGTGACCATGTGCATCGGCACCGGCATGGGCGCGGCAGGTATTTTCGAAGCGCTCTAAGTTCCGCGTCATTGTTCCGCGTGAAAAACGGCGCCTGCCAGCAGGCGCCGTTTTTCGTGCAGCGTTCATCGCCGGAATCGCTACGCATGAATCAACGGGAACAAACGTGACGACTCGCCCTTGTAACAACTTTCTAACAGGCGAATAATAACGTTGCTGCGACGCACAACCCTGGTGCATCGCCGTTTCGAGCGTTCTCGTTGATCCTGGCGTCGGCCCTGACGCAGGCGAAGTTGCGCTCGCCCAGGAAACTTTCGTGTCTGTGCCGATCGAGGAAAAGGTGGACGCTCCGGTGGCATCCCAACCGGCGGCGCCCGATTACCGCACTATTTCCCTGATCGTCGGTTGCGCCATCTTCCTCGAACAGATGGACGGCACCGTGCTGGCCACCGCGCTGCCGACCATGGCCCGCGATTTCGGCGTCACCGCACCGGCGATGAGCGTGGCGGTGACCAGCTACCTGCTCGCGCTGGCGATCCTGATTCCGGTCAGCGGCACCATCTCCGATCGCTTCGGCACCAAACGCGTGTTCAACAGTTCGATGGTGGTGTTCATCATCGGCTCGATCCTGTGCTCGCTCACCCACAGCCTGCCGGCGATGGTCGCCGCACGGCTGTTGCAAGGCACCGGCGGCGCCATGATGGGGCCGGTGGGACGCCTGATCATCTTGCGCACGGTGGAACGCCGCCACCTGGTGTCGTCCATGATGTGGACCCTGATCCCAGCCGTGCTGGGCACCATGGCCGGGCCGCCCCTGGGCGGTTTTATCGTGCAATACCTCGACTGGCGCTGGATCTTCTATATCAACTTGCCGATCGGCGTGATCGGGTACTGGCTGGTACGCAGGTATGTTCCCGTCATCCCGAGTTCGTGCAAGCCCGCGCCGTTCGACTGGCTGGGTTTTGCGTTATGCAGTATCGGCCTGGGCTGCCTGTTGTTCGGGCTGGAAAGCTTTGGCGAAAACACCGATCTGCGTAACGCCTTCCTGCTGGTGGCGGTGGGCGCGGCGGCATGCCTGGCTTACGTCAGGCATGCCAAACGACGCACCCATCCGGCGGTGGACCTGACCCTGCTGCGCATCGACTCGTTTCGCCTGTCGGTGATCTCCGGAGCGCTGATGCGCATCACCCAGGGGGCGCAGCCGTTCCTGCTGCCGCTGCTGCTGCAGATCGGCCTGGGCTTTTCAGCCCTGCATAGCGGACAGCTCATTCTGGCGATCTCGCTTGGCGCGTTGCTGGCCCGCGCGCTTACCACGCGCCTGCTGCGCTGGATCGGCTTTCGTCGAGTCATGGTCTACAACGGCGTGCTGGCCAGCCTGAGCTATGCGGTATGCGCATTTTTCCAGGCGGACTGGCCGTTCTGGCTGATGTTCGGACTGCTGATGGCGTGCGGCATCGTGATGTCGATCCAGTTCACCGCCTACAACACGATTGCCTACGAGGCGGTGCCGACCGATCGGATGAGCGCGGCCAACAGCTTCTATTCCACCTTGCAGCAGCTGATGCTGTCGATAGGCGTGTGCTGCGGGGCCTTGATCCTCAAAGTCGCCATGGCGGCAAGCCACAACAGCGAGCCCAGCCGGCTCAATTTCTCGGCAGCCTTCCTGATCGTTACGCTGATTTCGCTTAGCTCCACCCGCTGGCACCGTGCCTTTGCGCACGATGCGGGGCATGAGATGAGCGGGCACCAGCGCCGCGTCGGCGACCACTGAAGCGAGCGAACCTCAGGGACACACTGTTTCTCTGATGACAGTTCTCTAACCCAGGCAGCGGTCTTATCTTGGGCGCCATCCGAACTTCCCATCAGGTGCTTCCATGATCGAACGGCGTGCTTTCGACAGCTTGGGTGGAGCCGACCACGGCTGGCTCAAGGCCAAGCATCACTTTTCCTTTGCCGGCTACAACGACAGCGGGCGCATGGGCTGGGGCGCGCTGCGCGTGTGGAACGACGACACCATCGCCGCCCAGACCGGTTTCCCGCCGCATCCGCACGCGGATATGGAAATCATCACCTATGTGCGCGAAGGCGCCATCACGCATCGCGACAGCCTTGGCAACCAGGGACGTACCGAAGCGGGCGACGTACAGGTGATGAGCGCAGGCAGCGGCATCACGCATAGCGAATACAACCTCGAAGCGGGCAACACGCGCATCTTCCAGATCTGGATCATTCCCGACGCGCGCGGCGGTGCCCCGTCCTGGGGCGCCAAGCCGTTCCCCGCCGGCGAACGCTCGGGGCGCTTTATCGCACTGGCCAGCGGCTTTCAGGAAGACAGCGATGCCCTGCCCCTGCGCACGAATGCGCGCGTACTGGGCGCCACACTCAAGGCCGGCGAAAGCGCCCGCTACACGATGGAAAAAGATCGCTACGCCTATTTGGTGCCCGCCAAAGGCAGCGTGGAGATCAACGGTGTGCATCTGGATGCGCGCGACGGCGCAGCCATTCGCGACGAGACAGTGCTGGAAGTGAAAGCGCTGGAAGACGCCGAGCTGGTGCTGGTGGACTCTGCACGCTGAGGTAACACGGGAACCGCCAGCATGACCGGCATGCGAGCGATTGAAATCAGTCATCCTGGCGGTCCCGACGTGTTGCGCCTGGTCGAACGCGAGATACCGCAACCAGGGCCGGGCGAAGTGTTGATCAAGGTGGCCGCGTCGGGCGTCAATCGTCCCGACGTGTTCCAGCGCATGGGCAACTACGCACCGCCGCCCGGCGCTTCCGACCTGCCGGGACTGGAGGTGGCGGGCGAACTGGTAGACGGCGATTTCAGCAGCCAGAACCCGCTGGGCCTGCAACGTGGCGGCCAGGTCTGTGCCTTGCTGACCGGCGGCGGCTATGCCGAATACGCGGTAGCGCCGCTATCGCAGTGTCTGCCCGTACCCGAAGGCTTGAGTCTGATCGAAGCCGCTTCGTTGCCGGAAAACTACTTCACCGTGTGGAGCAATGTGTTCGATCGCGGCCGGCTGGGGCAGCACGACGATGGCACGCCGGAAAGCCTGTTGGTGCAAGGCGGCTCCAGCGGCATCGGCGTCACCGCGATCCAGCTGGCGCACGCACTGGGCCATCCCGTGTTCGCCACCGCCGGCAACGATGAAAAATGCCGCGCCTGCGAAGCACTCGGTGCCCGCGCCATCAACTACAGGACGGAAGACTTTGTCGAACGGGCCAAAGCATGGACCGACGGCCGCGGCACCGATGTGATCCTGGATATGGTCGCCGGCGACTATGTGGCGCGCGAACTCGACGCTCTGGCCGAAGATGGACGGCTGGTCATCATCGCCACGCTGGGCGGCAACCAGTCGCGCATCGATGCGCACATGGTGATGCGGCGCCGGCTGCACATCACCGGATCGACCTTGCGCGCCCGCTCCGTGGCATTCAAGGCCGCCATCGCCAGCCAGCTTCATCAGCATGTATGGCCGCTGTTCGCCGAACGTCGCCTGCGGCCGGTAATCCACGAAGTATTTGCGCCAGAAGATGCCGGGCGTGCCCATGCCGTGATGGAAAGCAGCGCGCACGTTGGAAAGCTGGTCCTGTGCTGGTAATACAAGTTCGAATAAATGCCCTTTCGCTGCCAAGGCAGCCACCGCACGTCAATACATACAGACCCTACTGCTTGCGTGGCCGTCCCTTTTTCTTGTTCTGCGCCATGTAGGCCGCGGCCGACTCGGCAACCTGCCGCACGCAAGGATCCGCTGAATCCCGGCATCGCCGCATCAACTCATCAGCAATGCCTTTCTGTCGCTGCGGAGAAACGTAGATGAAGGCGTTGAAGCTTTTCCGGAATGCTTCGCGCTGAGCCTGGTCGAGGGCATTGAAGCGCGACAGCACGGCAAAAGCGCGGTCGTCATATTTGTTGAAGCTATCGATGAAGGCATCGCGCTTCTTCTCGGGCAGCGCGCTGAAATCAAGCAGCGCCGCCGAAACGGCATCGTCGTACGGGTAATCCATAAGGCCCTTGGTGCATGGAAGGCCCGCGAAAATCGGCCTTGAACGAATACAAGGCTACCCGTGGACACCACTCCTAGCTATTCTCGGAATACGCGGATTGGGCACGGCACATGTGCCGATGTTATGTAAGCGAATTCACACATCGCTGTCATCGCGACTGGCATTTCTGCGCGCTATCTGCGATGCCTGCACCAGCCCCTTGGCCTGCGCATAGCGGAAGATATCGGCATCGTGCTTCAAGCCGAGCTTCTTCATCGCCGCCACTTTCTGTGCGCTGATGGTTTTATTGCTGCGCCCGGCGCGGGCGCCGATCTCGGAGATGGTCAAGCCCTCGGCGTACATGCGCAGCACTTCGGCTTCGCGCTTGCTGAGCTTGACCGCTTGCTCGGTGTTTCCCGGTGCTGCCGGCGCCGGCGCGGCCAGTTGGCTGTTCTTCAACGGAGATAGATAGCGACCGCCCAGCTGCGCCATGCGAATGGCGGTTTCAACTTGTCCCAGATCATCCGCCTTGCTGACTACACCGCTGGCACCTACGTCCATGATGCCCTTGATGACTTCACTGTTTTCGATACCGGTGAACACCACCAGCTTGATGTGGGGAAAACGTCGTTTCAGGAAACGCAGCAGGGCCAGGCCATCGCCATAACGCCCTCCCGGCATCGAAAAATCAGTCACGACCACATCGCAGGCCGATTTGCCGAGCAGATCGACCAATTGCGTGGAATCGGTGACCATGCCGACCACCGTGATACCTGCGGCCCTGGATAACAACAGGCCCATCCCCGCCAGCATGGTAGGGTGGTCATCCGCTACGGCTACCCTTATGTTCAATCCAGGCTCCTTGGATCCAAACCCTTTTGCGGTGCTTAAACTAACATAGGCCTCGATATTCGGCCTGAGCGCTGTACTACGATAAACCACCGCTTCCAAGCGTTTCTTCGCCACTTTGTAAACGGGCACGACCAGGATGGACAACCGTATTCGCGTTGCCTTGGCCGATGATCATCCGGTGATCCGGCTGGGCATCGAGGCCACTCTCGACGACACTCCCACCGTGCAGCGGATCGGCTCGGCCGTCGACTCCACCGAGCTGATCGCCCTGCTCGATTCACAAGCCTGTGACATTCTCATCACCGACTACGCCATGCCCGGCGGCCATTACGGCGACGGCCTGGAGCTGATGGGCTTCCTGCGCGAGCGTTATCCGCAGCTGGGCATCATCGTGATCACCGGCATGGACCATACCGTGCTGATCCGCAGCCTGCAGGCCTGCGGCGTCGACGCCATTCTCAGCAAGGGCGATGACATGGCGCATCTGCGCAGCGCCGTGCAGGCGGTGCACAGCAAGCGCAAATACTTCTCGCCGCGCGTGGCCAAGGTGGTGAAGACGCTGTCGTCCACGGGCTCTTCACATCTGTCGCCGCGCGAGCTGGAAGTGATCAAGCTGTATGTCAGCGGCACCCCGATCAACACCATTGCGGAAAAACTCGAGCGCAGCAAACAGACCATCAGCACGCAGAAGGTCAACGCCATGCGCAAGCTCGGCATCGAGACGGATGCGGAGCTGTTCAAGTACGCGCTTGAGCTGGGCCTGATCCACAAGGTGGACTGAGCCCGGCATCAGGCCTGGGCGAACGGAAACGCCAGTACATCGCCGATGCGGTCCGTGCCGGACAGGCACATCAGCAGCCGTTCGATTCCCACCGCCACACCCGCGCAATCGGGCATTTTGCCGAGCACGGCCAGCAGTTGCTCGTCGATGGGCATTTCGCGCAGGCCGCGCTCGCGCCGCCGCGCATTGTCGCGCTCGAAACGGCTGCGCTGTTCCTGCGCGTCATTGAGCTCGTGATAGCCATTGGCCAGCTCGTGCGGACCTAGATAAAGCTCGAAGCGTTCCGCCAGCGGCGGGGCGCCCGGTCGGATCCGCGCCAAGGCAGCCTGACTGGCCGGATAATCATGGATCACGGTAATCCGGTCGCGCGGAAAATTCGGCTGCAGCTTGTGGGTAATCAGCAGATCGAGCCAGTCGTCGCGCGTGAGTCCTACCGGATCGATGTGGTACTGCGCCAGCGGCGCGCGCAAGGCATCGACCGGGGCATGCAGCGGATCGAGGCCCAGTTCATCGAGGAAAAACTGCCGGTAGCCCTCGATCAATACTTCCGCCCGGCGGCTGACCATCGCCAGCGCCGACTCGACCAGCGCAATGGTTTCTTCCATCAGCTGCCGATGGGTCCAGCCGACCCGGTACCACTCCAGCATGGTGAATTCGGGATTGTGCCGCTCCCCTGCTTCGCCATTGCGAAATACGCGCCCAAGCTCGTAGCAATCGCCCACGCCATCGGCCAGCAGGCGCTTGAGCGGATGCTCCGGCGAGGTGCGTAGCCAGCGTTCGCGGGCACCGGCGTCCACGTGCCCATGGAAGGGGGCGCTGAAGCTCTCGATATTCGGATCGGTATTACCGGCCGCGGAGAGGATCGGGGTTTCCACTTCCAGCACGCCACGCTCGGCAAAGAACGCGCGGATCAGCGCATACAGCTGCGCCCTTGCCTGCAGACGCTGACGGAACGGCTTGACGATGCTGTCCATGGCGAATCAGACCCCGTGCCGCTTGAACAGATCGAGCAGGCGCGCTTCATCCCATACCTCAACGCCCAACTCCTGCGCCTTGTCCAGCTTGGAACCCGCCGCTTCGCCGGCCACCACGAAACTGGTTTTCTTGGATACGCTGCCGGCCACTTTGGCGCCCAGCGCTTCGAGCTTTTCCTTCGCTTCGTCGCGTCCCATGCCGGACAAGGTGCCGGTAAGCACCGCGGTTTGGCCGCTCAATGGCAGTGCCTCTTCGGCGCTGGCGTTCGGCGTCGCAGCGAGCAGGCGATGCATGGCGTGCTCGGCCTCCTGCAAGCCGGCGCGGCGCCCATCATCGGCAAGCGCATCGTCCAGGCTGAGCGTGGCGTTCTGCGGCAAACCGGCCGTGACCCAATGCGCACTGCCGGCCGCATGCAGCTTGCTGATGCTGGGAAAGTGCGTCGCCAGCAGTTCCGCATTGCGGCGGCCGATGCCGTTGATACCGGCATCTTCCAGCAGCAAAGCCAAGCTCAACGTCTGATGCAGGCGCGGCGACGGATCGGCCTCGTCGCTCAGCACGATCCCCTCGTCCAGCAAGGCATCCACCACCGCGCAGTTGCCTTCCTGGCGGAAGAAGGCGGCGATCGATCCGGCCACCTCGCCGCCGATATCTGGCAGTTCGCGCAGAATCGCCGCCGGCATGCTGCGCACCCATTCCAGCCGTCCCAGCCAGCTGGCCAGGGTCTTGGCCGTGCTTTCGCCGATATGCACGATGCCCAGCGCATAGAGAAAGCGCGCCAAGGTGGTTTTCTTGCTGGCCTCGATCGCCTCGACCAGGTTTTCCGCCCACTTGGTGGCGATCTTGCCGGCCTTGACCGTTTCCGGCACGGTGCCGTCGCGCTCGTCGGCGCGCTGCTTCATTTCCAGGAAATGTTCGAGCTTGAGCTTGTACAAATCGGCCGGTGTATGCACGTAGCCGAAGTCGACCAGTGCATCGACAAAACGCTCGCCGATGCCTTCGATATCCATCGCGCGGCGCGAGGCGAAGTGGATCACCGCCTCCTTGCGCTGCGCGGGGCAGATCAGGCCGCCCGAACAACGCCAGGCCGCTTCGCCCTCTTCGCGCACCAAAGCGGAATCGCACACCGGGCAATGCGTGGGCATCTGCCACGGATGCGTGGTGGCCGGGCGGCGTTCGAGGATGACACGCACCACTTCCGGAATCACATCGCCTGCTCGGCGCACGATCACGGTATCGCCCACGCGTACATCCAGCCGCGCTACCTGATCGGCATTGTGCAAGGTGGCATTGGTGACGGTGACGCCGGCTACCTGCACCGGTGCCAGCCGCGCCACTGGCGTGGCCGCGCCGGTGCGGCCGATCTGGATCTCGATCGCATCGACCGTCGTGCTCTGCTCCTGCGCCGGGAATTTATGTGCGATGGCCCAGCGCGGTGCGCGCGCCACAAAACCCATGCTGCGCTGGCCGGCGTAGTCGTCCAGCTTGTAGACCACACCATCGATGTCGTAAGGCAGGCGCTCGCGTTTGGCGCCGATGCGCTTGAAATAGTCGATCAGTCCGTCGAATCCCTCGGCCACGTCCACTTCGGCGGAAACCGGAAAACCCCACTCGCGCAATTTCTGCAGCGTCTTTGAATGCGTATCGGGCAGTTCGCCACCTTCCACCGCACCTACGGCATACGCATAGAAGCTGAGCTTGCGCCTGGCGGTGATTGCCGGATCGAGCTGACGCAAGGAACCGGCGGCGCCATTGCGCGGATTGGCCAGCGGTTTTTCGCCATGCTGCAGCGCGTGCGCATTGAACGCTTCGAAATCCTTGCGCAGCATGATCACCTCGCCGCGCACTTCCAGCACGCGCGGCCAACCCTCGCCGCGCAGGCGCAGCGGAATGGCACGCACGGTGCGCAAGTTGGCCGTCACGTCTTCGCCGGTTTCGCCGTCGCCGCGCGTCGCGCCCTGCACAAACACGCCGTTCTCATAGCGCAGGCTGATCGCCAGGCCATCCAGCTTGGGCTCCACCGAGAACACCGGATTGCGGCGCGCCAGCGTCTGCTCGATGCGCCGCTCGAATTCCGCCACTTCGCGGTAACGCTCGCGTTCGTTCTCGCCATCCTGTTCAAAAGCATTGCTCAGCGAGAGCATCGGCAAGGCATGCCGCACTTCGGCAAAACCACCGAGCGCACGCGCGCCGACCCGCCGAGTGGGCGAATCGGGCACGATCAGGTCCGGGTTTGCTGCTTCCAGCGCCTCAAGCTCGCGCATCAAGGCATCGTATTCGGCGTCGGGAATCTCCGGATCGTCGAGCACGTGATAGCGGTAATTCGCGTGCTCGATCTGCTTGTGCAGTACTTGCACACGTTGTGCGGGCGAAGGGGAGGCTGACGGTTTGCTCATGCGGGAAGTGTAACGATTCGTCCATGCGGGTTAAGAGGACAGGTGGCACGGAGACCTGCTCCCACGCCCCACCGTTATTGACGGCCTCGTCTGCGCTGCGTGAAATCGGGCTGACTTGGGCACGGACTGTTCCGGGCAAATAACTGCCATAACAGGTATCATAACGTCATGTCTTCGTCCCCTCCCGTCACCACCGCCGCCGCTGATGCGGCCGTCGCGGCGGGAGGCGGCAGCCCGTCGCGCGTGCGCTTTCGCGGGCTGATCTGGCTGGTTTCAGCGGCCTTTTTCATGCAGTCGCTGGATTCCACCATCGTCAATACGGCGGTGCCGGCGATTGCCTCTGCGCTGGGCGAGACGCCGCTGAACATGCGCAGCGCCTTGACCAGCTATGTGCTCACCCTGGCGATCCTGATCCCGGCCAGCCCCTGGCTGTGCGACCGTTTCGGCACGCGCCGGGTGTTCGGCATGGCGATCAGCGTATTCGCCATCGGCTCCCTGCTCTGCGGCATCTCCCACACGCTGACCGAACTGGTGCTTGCACGCGTGCTGCAGGGCTGCGGCGGCGCGGCGCTGATGCCGGTGGGCCGGTATGTACTCGTGCGCACGATCGACAAGCGCGATTTCGTGCAGGTGATGAGTACGGTGGCCACCTTCGGCCTGCTGGGCTCGGTGCTGGGACCGCTGCTGGGCGGCGCGCTGGTGGAATACACCAATTGGCGGCTGATCTTCCTGCTCAACGTGCCGGTGGGCATCGTGGGGCTCTGGCTCAACCAACGCGAAATGCCCGAATACCGCCTCGCCACCGCCAACCGCTTCGACCTGCTCGGCTTCCTGCTGTTTGCCGCAGCATCGGCACTGCTGCTGGCCGCTTCCGAATTCGCTTCCGACCAGAACATCCGCTGGAGCTGGATGGGTTCGCTGGTGGCGATGGCGCTGGTATTCGGCAGTGCCTATGTGTGGCACAGCCGGCGCACCGCTTATCCGGTGGCCGACCTGAGCCTGCTGCGCGTGCGCAGCGTGTGGGTGGCGCTGTCGGGCAACCTGCTGACGCGGCTGGGCGTGAGCGGCATGTTCCTGCTGATTGTGCTGTTTCTGCAGGTCGGCTGCGGCTGGTCGCCGCTGATGGCCGGCCTGATGATGGTGCCGCAGGCACTGGGCTCGATCAGCGCCAAGTGGCTGGTGAACCGCACGTTGATCCGGCTGGGCTATCGCCGGCTGCTGTTCGGCAACACCTTGATCGTGGCCGTGCTGCTGGCCATGTTCGCCCTGCTCGGTCCGCATACGCCGATGCTGCTGATCGCCCTGCTGGTATTCGTCTACGGCGGCTTCATGGGCATGCAGTACACGGTGATGAACACGCTGGTGTACACCGACCTGGACGTGAAATACGCGTCGATGGCCTCGTCGATGGCATCCACTACGCAGTACCTGTCGATGAGTTTCGGCATCGCCCTGGCCACCCTCCTGATGCAGACCTTGCTGCACGGCCAGGGCAGCGGCGCCTATGTGGTGGCCTTCCGCTGGACCGTGATCGTGCTGGCGGTGATCACCGCGGTGGCCAGCCGCGTGTTCGCGCGACTTGAGAAAATTCCGGCGGCGGTAGCGGTGTCTTCGCCATCCTGAGCAAGTAGCATGGCCGGGCTGCTTATGATCGATGGACGCCGACCATGCACCATGCCAACGACATTCTGCTCTCGCTGTTTATCGTGTTCGTCGCCGCGCAGATCGGCGCGGAGATCGCACAGCGACTGAAGCTGCCCGGCGTGGTCGGCGAGATCGCCGCCGGCTGCGCGATCGGTCCATCGCTGCTCGGCTGGATTACGCCCGAACAGATCGTCACCGGCACGCCGCTCGATGTGCTGGCGGAAATCGGCGTGGTGCTGCTGCTGTTTTCGGTCGGCCTGGAAACACGGCTGGAAGACCTCAAAAAAGTCGGCCGTTCCGCCTTCCTGGTCGGCGTGCTGGGGGTGCTGCTGCCGTTCGCCCTGGGTGCCGCCTGGGCGCATGCGAGCGGCTTCGACTGGAGCAAGTCGCTGTTTGTCGCCGCCGCGTTCGTGGCCACCTCGGCCGGCATCACTGCGCGGGTATTGCAGGAACTGGGTGTGCTGCAGCGGGTGGAAAGCAAGGTGATCCTCGGTGCGGCGGTGATCGACGACATCCTGGCCATGCTGCTGCTCGGCGTGGTGGTATCGCTGCAGGGTGGCGGCGGTTTCAATCTTTCGCATCTGGTGATGGTGCTGGCCGGGGCGATCGGTTTTATCGCGGTCATCGGTTGGGGCGGTACGCGCGTGATGCGCTGGAATTCCAACTGGCTGGAAAAGCCGCGCCATGTGCATTCGCCGCTGCTGATCGTGCTGGCGCTGTGCCTGGGGTTGGCCTATGTGTCGACGCTGTTCGGCCTGGCCGCGATCATCGGCGCCTTCCTGGCCGGCATGATCGCGTCGGAAACACGCCAGCAGCACACGCTGGAGCAGCAGATCCAACCCTTGCTGTCCTTGCTGACGCCGTTCTTCTTCGTGCTTACCGGCAGCAAGATCGACCTGCATCAGCTGGCCAATGGCGATGCGCTGATCATGCTCGGAGTGGTCACCGTGATTGCGATCGTGTCGAAGCTGCTGGGCGGCTTTCTGGGTGCGCTTTCGCTCGGCCGCGCCGGCGCGACCATCGTGGGCTTCGGCATGGTGCCGCGCGGTGAAGTCGGCGTGGTGATTGCCAGCCTGGGCCTGGCTGCCGGGGTGTTCAGCGACCGGATGTACGCAATCATCGTGACGATGTCGCTGCTGACGGCGATGGTGACGCCGCCGATCCTGGCCTGGCTGCTGCGTCGTGGCGCAAGCCACGCCGACGCTTAGCGGCGCATCGCCTGATAGGCCGCCAGTGCGGCCTGGCGCGATTGGCCCAGATCGATCATGGGCGCCGGATACGCGCTGCGCTTGAGCAGGCTCTCATCCTTCCACGGTTCGTGCAGCAAGGCGTCGGGTGCCTTGCTCAGCTCCGGTAGCCAGCGCCGCAGATAAACACCCTTCGGATCGAACTTCTGCGCCTGCGTCACCGGATTGAAAACACGGAAGTATGGCGCCGCATCGGCTCCGCAACCCGCCACCCATTGCCAGCCCAGCGTGTTGTTGGCCAGATCCGCATCCACAAGTGTGTCCCAGAACCAGCGCGCACCGTGCAGCCAGTGCTGGCGCAGATTCTTGGTGAGGAAGCTGGCCACGATCATGCGCACGCGGTTATGCATCCAGCCGGTATGCCACAACTCGCGCATGCCGGCATCGACCAGCGGGATACCCGTGCGGCCCTGCTGCCAGCGCTGCAGCCATGCATCGCTGTCCTTCGACCACTTGAAACCGTCAAAGCGCGGATTGAAGTTGTCGGCAGGCGTTTTGGGAAAGTGATACAGCAAATAATGCGCGAACTCGCGCCAGCCCAGTTCGCGCAGATAGGGCTCCAGATCCGGACGGCGTTTCGCATCGCGTCGGCGCAGTCGTTCGACCAATCCGTGATGAATCTGCCCCGGCGTAATTTCGCCGAAATGAAGATGCGGCGACAGGCGCGAGGTTCCATGCCGGGCTGGCAGATCGCGCGCGGCAGCGTAGTCGCCAAGAGCATCGTCGGCGAACAGATCCAGCATGGCTTCGGCCCCCTGCTCGCCAGGGGTCCAGGCTTCGCGCATGCCGGCATCCCAGGCAATGCGCGGCAGCAGTTGCAGCGTATCCAGCGCAACGCTGCCTGCAGCCGGCAGCAGCGACAAGGCCGGCGTCGCCAGTGGTGGCGCGGCTTCGACCAGCGTGCGCAGTTTGCGCCAATACGGCGTGAACACGCGATACGGCTGCCCTTCCTGGGTGGCCAGCTGCCAGGGCTCCTGCCATAGCGCACCACCGCAGCTGTGCACGGTGATGCCGCGCTCGCGCAGCGCCGCCTTGATCTGCGTATCGCGCGCAATCGCAGCGGGTTCGTAGAGGCGGTTCCAGTAGACGGTATCGGCGCCGCTCTGCTGCAGCACATCGAGCAGTACCGGCAGGCTCTCGCCCTGGCGGATCTGCAGCGCGCCGTGATGCCGCCGCAAGGATTTATCCAGCGCTTGCAGGCTGTGATGCAGCCACCATCGACTGGCCGCACCCGGCGTCCACTCGCCCTCCTCCTGCGGCGCATGGATGTACAACGGCACGATGCCGTGGTGCGCGGCGCTTGCATGATGCAGCGCCGCGTTATCGGCAAGGCGAAGATCTCGGCGAAACCAGACGATGGCGTGACTCATGCCGGCAGTGTGACCGGCTTTGCCGCCCAGGCAAAGCGGATCAGCTGCTGCGCGCGCGCATCAGGCCCGCATACAGCACCGGCATCACCAACAGCACCAGCGGTACCTGCACCAGCAGGCCGGCGATGATCGCCACCGCCAGCGGCTGTTGCATCTGCGAGCCGCTGCCCAGTGCGAGCGCCAGCGGCGACAAGGTCAGGATCGCCGCCAGCGTGGACATCAGGATCGGCCGCGCACGATGCTGCGCTGCCGCCAGCAGGGCCTGATGCAACGGCAATTCGGCCGCCACACCCTCCAGTTCGGAAAAATAGAAGATGGCCACCTCGGTCACGATGCCGACGATCATGGTCATGCCCATCATGGCCGAGATATTCAGCTCGATACCGGTGAGCCACAGGCCGATAAACACCGCCCCCATCGCCAGCAGCGGCATCGCCAGAATGGCCAGCGCCACGCGGAAGCTCTCATACAGGAACAGCAACAAGGCGAAGATCAGGGCGATCGCCGCCAGCAGCACCACGCTAAGGCCGCGGAAAGCCTCCTGCTGCTGCTGATACAAGCCGCCGAGCTGGTAATACATACCCTTGGGCAGCAGCCCAGGCTTGGCCAGCATCGCTTTCACGTCGGCAATGGTGGCGCCCATGCTGCGCCCGCTGATGCGCCCGGTCACCGCCACCATGCGCTTGAGGTTGTTGCGGGTGATTTCCGGCTGGCCCTGTACGATCTGCAGGTTGGCCACTTGCGAAAGCGGCAATAGATGACCGTCCGCCGCGCGGATCGGCAACGCCGCCACCTGCTCCAGCTGCCGATATGAGGAAGCCGGCAAACGTACGCGCACACCGATCACCTTGCCCTGTGCCGGCAGCTGTGCGGCGACCGTGCCGTCGATCGCCGCGGTCACCTGGTCGGTGATACCGGCGGGATCGAGCCCCTGCAGCGCCGCCTTGGCCGGATCCACGCTCATGGTCAGCGCATCGCCGGCAGGATTGATGCCATTGAGCACGCCGTTGACGCCCTTGATCTTGGCCAGTGCATCGGCCACGTTCTGCGCGGTGCTGTTGAGCTGCTCCGCATCGTCGCTGTAGAGCTGGATCTCGATCGGCTGCGGCACCGCCACCAGGTCGCCGATCATGTCTTCCATCAGCTGCGAGACATCCACATCCAGGCCCGGCACCTTGGCCTGCGCCTGCTCGCGGATATCGTTCATCACTTCTTCGGTGGACGGGCGTGCGCCGTTTTTCAGGCGCACGAAGATATCGCCGGTATTTGCTTCGGTAAGACCATCGCCCAATTGCAGGCCGGTACGGCGCGAATAGGTATCCACATAGGGATTGGCGCGGATGATCGCCTCCACCTGATTGAGCAGCCGCCCGGTTTCTTCCAGCGAGGTGCCGGGCTTGGAAATGTAATCGAAAGTAAAACCGCCTTCGTCCATCACCGGCATAAAGCCCGTGCCGACATGGCTGTAGGCCAGCGCGCCCAGCCCGACCAGCGGCAGGACCAGCAGCAACAGCCAGAGCGGACGGCGTAGCCAGCGCTGCAGCACGCTGGCGTAGACGTGCGTAACGCGCTGCGAAAATCGGCCTGGCGTGTGCTCGGTGCGATGCTGCCGATCCAGCAGGCGCTCGGATAACAACGGCACCACAATCCAGGTCAGCAGATAGGAAATCACCAGCGCGCTGGCCATGGTCAGCGACAAGGCCTTGAAGAACGCGCCGGTAACGCCGGTAAGAAAAGCCAGCGGCAGGAAGATCACCACGGTCGCCGCGCTCGAACCGGTCAGCGGCCGGGTAAATTCCCGCGCCGCGCCGGCAATGCGCGCGCTGGCTTCACCCTGCACGCCCTGCACGCGCCGCACGATGTGCTCCAGCATCACGATCACATCGTCGATGATCAGGCCTACGGCGGCAGCCATGCCGCCCAGGGTCATCATGTTGAAACTCATGCCCAGCACGCGCAGCAGCAGCACGGTAATGGCCAGCACCGCCGGCACCACCAGCAAGGCAACCAGGATCACCCGTGTATTGCGCAGAAATACGAACAGCACCAGTCCGGCCAGCACAATACCGACCAGGATCGCATCGCGCACGCTGCCCGCCGCTCCGGTCACCAGTTGCGACTGGTCGTACCAGTTGGCGAGCTTCACCCCGGCCGGCATCTGCGCGGCGTAGTCCTGCAGCCGCTGCTTCACATCGCGCGCAATCTGCACGCTGTTACCGTCGGGCTGCTGGAAAATCTGCATCAGCACCGCGTCCTGGCCATCGGCGGTAACGCGGATCCATTGCGGCACGTGATCGAGCGTCACCGTAGCAATGTCGCCCAGGCGCACCACTCCATGACTGTCGGCACGCAGCACGATATTGCGCAGGGCTGCGACCGTGGCCGGCTGATTGTCGGCCAGCAACAAGTACAGCTTGTAGTGATCGGAAACATGCCCCATCGCCTGGATGGTGGCGGCATGGCTGACGGCCGTGGCCACGTCGACCAGGCTCAGATCCTGCGCGCGCAGGCGCGCTGGGTCGACGTCGGCGTGGAATTCGGCCACTTCACCGCCCTGCACGCCGACATGCGCGATGCCGGGAATGCTGCTGAGCAAGGGGCGCAGCTGATATTGCGCCAGGTCATACAGCGCGCTTGGCGACAAGCTATGCGAGCGCAGGCTGTAAGCCAGCATGGGATAGCTGGTGGGATCCATGCGCCGGCTGGTGAGCTTGGTTTCCGGCGGCAGTTCCGGCAATACCTGGCTCGCTGCGGCATTGATATCGCCCAGGGCGCGGCTCATATCCGTACCCCAATCGAAGCTGACCTCGATATCGGCGCTGCCGCGGCTGGTCGTGGAACGCACCTCGCGCACACCCGGCACGCGGCGCAGTGCATCTTCGATCGGCGTGGTGACGGCAATGGCCATCTGGTCGGCCGGACGATCGCCGGCATCCAGCGCCAGCTGCACACGCGGAAACTGCACATTCGGAAACAACGCCACCGGCATGAATACGGCACTGGCCACACCGCCGAGCGCCAGCATCAACACCAGGAACAACAGCGAGCGCCGATGGCGCTGCATCCATGCGGTGATGCTCACTTGGCCGGCTCCTGCTGCTCGCGCACGGCGTCGCCGTCGTTCAATTCGTAACTGCCGAGCACGATGATGCGCGTCTTGCCGTCGAGCGGACCTTGCACGCCGACCGTATCGCCCTCGGGGTGTTTCAGACTGACCGCGATCCGCCTGGCATGCGCATGATCCACCGCGTATACGTAATCGCCCTGGTCATCGTGCAGCACGGCATCGCGCGGCAACGCCCACGCGGTATAGCCGGCGGTTTCGATGCTGGCCTGCACCGCGGCACCTGCCACCCATGACGCGCTGGCCTGCGGCGGCAACGTCACCTGCACTGGCAGCAAATGCGTTTGCGCATCGACCGCCTGGCCAACCATCTCGACCCGGCCGTCATAGGTCTTGCCATCGCCGTACACGCTTTTCACCTGCACCGGCATGCCGGCCTGCAGACGCGCGGCGTCTTCAGGCTGCGCACCCAGGCGCGCAATCAAGCCGTGCGCCGGGGTAAAGGTCAGCAAAGATGCGGCGGCCTGGAAGCGGTCGCCCAGATTCACGCCGAGTGTGGTGACTACGCCGTCGGCGGGCGCGGCGATGGTTTCCTCGGCATCGCCGCCGCCCAGTGCACGTTGCGCATCCAGTGCGGTGCGCGCATCGTCCAGCGCCTTGCGTGCCGCCGCCAGTTGCGACTGCGTTGCCAGATGCTGCGCAGCCATCTGCTCGGTGCGTTGCAGTTCGCCAGTCGCCAGCGACAACCCGCTTTGCGCTTGCAGGTAGGTGTTGCGCGCCGCCGGATCGGGGGCAATGCGCAGCAGCACCTGTCCGCGTTTCACCACCTGGCCGGCGGCCACGTCGATGCCGGTGACCTGTCCGCCATGGCCCAGGCTGATGACGCTGCTGCGATGCGGATCTCCCACCGCGGCACCCCAGGCCTGCACCGTATCGTGGAAAGTCTGGTTGACGGGCGAGGTCGTGCTCACCAGCACCTGGCCACTCACGTCCGGCTTGTCGTCATCGTCGGCTGCACCGCCAGCGCTGCACCCAGCCAGCAAGGCAAGCAGCGCCATCGACATGGCGCAGGTCAGGAGCAATCGGTTCATGGTGTGGCTGCCGCTACGGAAGACGGTTGAAGATCGGTACTGCCAAGCAGGGTTTCCAGCGCAATCGCTTGCTGCGATTGCTGGTCGCGTGCGGCAATCGCATCCAGATCCGCGTTGAGTGCATTGGCACGGATGGACAGATACGTGGGCCAATCGAGCAAGCCGTGCTGCCATGCGTGTTCGGCTGCATCGCGGGCCTGGTCGAGCCGGGTCGCCTGTTGCTGTTGGCGCTCGCGCTGCTGCGCAAGGGTGTCCTGGTCGAGCAGCAGTTCGCGGATATCGTTGCGCGTGGCGAGCAGCCGATTCTCGTAGTCGTCCTTCAGCTGCTGCCGGGTAGCTTGCTCAATGGCGATATTGCCGCGGTTGCGATCGAACAAGGGCAAGGTCAGGCCGATATTGATGCCGCGCGAGCGCACGCCGGTGTTGTCGGTCTGCCGGTCCAGGCCGAAATTCAGCGCGGGGAACTGGGCGCGGATGGCGCCGCGCAACGTTGCCTCCTGCGCCTTGTAGCCGGCTTGCAGGGCGAGCAGGTCCGGACGTCGCCGCGGCAGCTCGTCCAAGGCGGCCTGTACCTGCCCGGGCGTAGGCGCAACCTCGAATGGCTCGCCAAGCAACGGCAACGGCGCATCGGGAGCAAAACCCAGCAGCACGCGCAGATCGTGTTCGGCCTGGTGCAGTTGAGTGGTGCAGTCGGCCAGGCGTTTGCCGGCATCGGCATAGGCCATCAAACCGGCGCTGGCGCCGTCATAGGTCAGATTGCCTCGCTGCAGCGCCTTGCTTACTTCGCCATCGACCACGGCCAGTGCATTTTGCTCGGCCGCCAGTTCGTGCTGTTGCGCGCGCAGCGAGGTGACCTGGTTGAACAGCAGGCGCGCCTGCGCAATGGTCTGCCACTCGGCCCACAGCAAATCCAGATTGACTTGCTCGGCCTGGCTGTTCGCAGCGGACTTGCGCAACGAGCGCAGCAGCAGGCTGCTGATGTCTTCGCTGATGCCGTAAGCGTAAGAAGTGGTGTATCCGGGCGCGGCATGATCCAGGAATTCCTGGTTGAGCGTGATCTGCGGATCGGGCAGCAGGCCAGCGGCAAACGCTTGCGCCCGGGCAATGCCGAGCTGATCGCGCAGCAGCTTCAGGTCTGGATTGTTGGCCACCGCGACCATCGCCACATCGGTGACATCCAGGCCATGCGAGGGATCGAAACGATGTTCGCGCAGTGCCGGCAGCGGCATCTGCGCGGTGCTGACGGAAAGTTGCGATGCATCGCGCGCACCCTGCCCGTCGCCCAGCGGCAGCGGCGAATACGTCGCACAACCTGCGCACAGCGACAGACATATCCACGCGCCCAGATGCCGCATGCGCATGCCATACCGCATTCCGTCATATGACCGATTTTTGAAAAACCGCACCCGCACGCCTCTGCCCCATGTCCACGAAAGCGTGAGATTAGCGGTTTTGCCTTAGCGGATACTTTGCAGTGCGGCGCTCAGGGATCGCCCGAATGCAGCATCGGCTGCACCCGCCGCCATACCGAGACCGCCACCGTATCGCTGCCCGGCTGGGGCGGCACCTGGTAGCTCAGTTCGTCGCCGGATAGCTGGTAAGGACGTACTTGCACCGCGCCGTCCCAGCGCAGGTTATAGGCCCGCTCGATGCGGAAAGTAACCGTGTGCGCCGACGTATCGAAGCTGACTTCGCCGTAGTGCGTGCTGGCGATCTCAGCCGGCTTGAACTCGTTTCGTCGCCCCTGCGCATCAACCGCATAGGTGGGCTGGTTGCTGCGGTAGATCTGCAACGAATAGCGGCCTTCGTGGTCAACCATCAACAAACCGCCGGGCGCAGGACCAAAGCCGAAGGTCTTGCTGCCATCCTGGTGCAGATCGTAGGCGGATTTCAGCACCCAGGTTCCCTCCAGCGAGGGCGTGCTGTCCGCAACCACCGCCTGGCTGAGAACAAAGGCGGCAAGCAAGGCGAAACCGGCATACAGGGCCGATAACCGAGACATGGCGGAACACCTGGTGGGAGCGGGGATGCAGCAAGCCTAGCCACCGGCCATATATTGGTAAATCGAATTACTATATATTTCAATCATTGCAAATTGACATGATAAGCCTATGAAAGCGCTGGACCTCGACGCCGTCAAAGCCTTCGTCTTCATCGCCGATCTGCAGAGCTTCACCCGCGCAGCGGAGGTATTGGATTCCACGCAATCGGCCATCAGCCTGAAAGTGCGGCGGCTAGAGACCCATCTTGGCCGGCGCCTGCTCGAACGCACGCCACGGCAGGTGCGGCTTTCGGCCGAAGGCGCCGTATTTCTCGAAGCAGCGCGCTCGCTGGTCGGCGCCCATGAGCGTGCGGTGTCCTCCTTCCAGGCCGAGCAACGCCGACTGACGATCGGCATCAGCCACCAACTCGTCGGCAGCGAACTGCCCAGCTTGCTGCGGCGTATGAACGAGCACGATCCGCAGCTCTTGATCGAAATGCGCGTGGCCGGCTCGCGCGAAGTGATGCAGGCCTATGACGAAGGTACGCTGGACGCGGCCCTGGTGCTGCAGCCGGAAAATCGCCGCGGCCAGGGCGACATCGTGTTCACCGAGAACTTCGCCTGGATCGGCGCCGCCCACTGGGAGCTGCGCCCGGGCCAGCCGCTACCGCTATCGACCCAGGGCGAGTCGTGCAGCATTCGCGCTGCCGCCGTGCGTGCGCTGGATCAGGTCGGCATCGCATGGACGGAAGTGTTTATCGGCAAAGGCGCCGCCGTGGTCGGCGCAGCGGCGGCAGCCGGCCTTGCGGTTGCCGTGCTTGCACGGCGCACCGCGCCCAGCGGCACCATCGATATCGGCCCGGCCATGGCGCTGCCGGCGCTGCCCAGCCAGGACGTGGTGCTGTATACCGCCTTGCGCGATCAACGCTCGCGCAACGCCATGCGCACGCTGGCTACGGCATTTAAGAGTCTTACCGGCGCCTGATCAGGCGGCCGCGGCGAGTTCGATCGCCAATTCGGCGAAAGCCTGTTTGATGCTGTCGACATGCACGGCCAGATCCTTCGCCGGATCGAGCGCCACGTGCTGCCGGATCACCTCCTCCGGCAGCGTCAATGCCGGCGCGGTAGCCACCATGCGCATCTTCAATCCGGCGCCCACTTGGCGCAGTTGCTCGGCGCACTTGGTGCCGCCATGGCCGCCATAGCTGATGATTGCCGCCGGCTTGCCGCGCCATTCCTGATAAAGATGATCGATCGCGTTCTTGAGCGGCGCCGGATAGCCCCAGTTGTACTGCGGCGTGACAAATACCACGGCATCGGCGCCAACGATCTTTTCGCTCCAGGCGCGCGTATGCGGCTGGACATACTGGCCGGCATGCGGAAGGCCCGGTTCGTCATCCATCGGCAGCGGCCAATCGGCGAGATCGAGCACTTCGCAAGCCAGTCCGCTGCAGGAGCGCCCTAGCGTGGCAATCCAATCGGCAATCAACAGGCTATTCCGCCCGGGGCGGATACTTCCCATGATCAACAACACGTTCGGCCTGGCGGCAGCGTCCATCGGGCAATCACCATTTGCATGTACCATACATGCAATATACCCAGCACCCGCCCGGAAGTAAAGCATGTACGATACACGCAATATCGATGAGCTAGCGGCCGCCCTGCTCGCCTTGATGAGCTGCATGAACAGCCCGCGCCAGGACGATGTGCTGTTGAAGGAAGCCGGTGTCGCGTTGGATCGCGCGCTGTTTCCCCTGCTGGTCGGGCTTAGCCGCAGCTCCGCGCTGGGCGTGGCGGAACTGGCCGAGTTGGTCGGGCGCGATGCATCGACGGTCAGCCGCCAGATCGCCAGGCTCGAAGAACTCGGCCTGGTAAAGCGCAAATCCAGCAAAGAAGATCTGCGCGTCAAAGCCGCTGCCATCACCAAGGCCGGCAGCCGCACCATCGAGGCCATCGTCCATGCACGCCGCCGATTGCTGGGGCAATTGCTGGAAGACTGGACGGAAGAGGATCGCCGCAACCTGCCCCGGCTGATGCAGAAGCTTGCCGATGCGATGCGGGAAGCCCGCACAACCATCGACCAAGACGCTTAGCCCTGCATCGAAACGCTCAAGATCGAAACCGCACTGCAACCGGCGGCCATCCGCGCGTATCAATACGCAAAGCCAGGCGATCCGATCGCACGTTCGCCTGCTCAATAACGCGGACATGGACTTGACCTATGAGGAGCATCGGCATGGCATCAGCACGAATTCATTCTTGGAGCACCGCGGCCTGCTGGCTGGCGGTCATGGCCAGCGCATTCCTTGCGACGTCGGCTTTTGCGGCTGATGACGACGCGGCATTGACGCGTACCGTCTCGGCGCTGGATACGCAGGTTTTCGACGCCTACAACCGTTGCGACATGGAGAAGTTCAGCACGTTCTTCGCGCCGGACGTGGAGTTCTATCACGACAAAGGCGGCGTGACCAAGGACCGCCAGACGTTGGTGGACACCACTCGCAGAAACATTTGCCACAAACTGCGCCGCGAACTCGTGGCGGGCACGCTCGAGATTTATCCGATCAAGGATTACGGCGCCATTGAGGAAGGCGTGCATCGCTTCTGCGAGCTCGACACCGGCAAGTGCGATGGCATCGCCAAATTCCTGATGATCTGGCAGAACAAGGGCGGAACCTGGCAGTTGACCCGGATAGTCAGCTACGCACATCGCCCCATCCCGCAATGAATACGTGCACGCCGCGCATGGCAGATGCTCTGCACCGGCAAAGAAAAAAGCGCCCTTGAGGCGCTTTTTTTGTATTCGCATTGGAGGCCAGGGTCGGAATCGAACCGGCGTACACGGCTTTGCAGGCCGCTGCATGACCACTCTGCCACCTGGCCAATGCGCCGAACCGCGACATGTTGCATCGAGGCTCGCCTTAAAAAACAAAACCCCGGCTCACCGAGGTTTTGCATGAAACTGGAGCGGGAAACGAGACTCGAACTCGCGACCCCGACCTTGGCAAGGTCGTGCTCTACCAACTGAGCTATTCCCGCATCGGAGCGTGCAACTATAGCAGAATCCGCCTGGATGTGAATAGGCGGCCCCGCTTTTTTTCAGTAATTCAAGCAACTTGCCGCACATGCTTGAAGTACAGATACAACAAGGCCCCGGGCTTTCACCTGGGGCCTGGTCTGGAAACTTGGAGCGGGAAACGAGACTCGAACTCGCGACCCCGACCTTGGCAAGGTCGTGCTCTACCAACTGAGCTATTCCCGCATCGGAGCCGCGCATTTTAGCGGCTGAAACGAAACCGTCAAGGGTTTTTATCCTGCTCGACCGGCAGCAACGGATCGTCGTGCAAGGCGGGCCATGCCGCGCGCAAGTAATACAGGCCGGACCAGATGGTGAGCACGCCGGCGATCACCAGCAGCCCCTCGCCGATGTGGTACAGGCGCAGCGCTTCGGCATCTTTTTCGTGCTGCAGGATCAGTACGATCAGGGCCACGATCTGCATGACGGTTTTCAGCTTGCCCAGGAACGCCACCCGCACCGTGGCGCGCATGCCGATCTCGGCCATCCATTCGCGCAAGGCCGAAATGCTGATCTCGCGTCCCACGATGATCGCCGAGGTCACCGCCATCACGATGCCGGGCCAGCCGCCGCGATGGGTTTCCACCAGCATGAACAGCGTGACCGCCACCATCAGCTTGTCCGCCACCGGATCGAGGAAGGCGCCGAACTTGGAAGCCATGTTGAGCCGGCGAGCCAGATAGCCATCGAGCCAGTCGGTGAGGGCGGCCAGGGCAAAAACTACGGCGGCGGTGAGGTTATGGCCGCGGAAGGGCCAGTAGAACACCAGCACCATGACCGGCAGCAGCGCTACGCGGAACAGCGTGAGCCAGGTCGGCAAATTGATGCGCATCGGTTCTTTCCGTTTTCCTCAGTGTCGCATGCCAGATGGAATGCATCGGATGTTTTTCGCAGAAGCGGCGCTCACCTTAACCGGTTCCCCGCGAGGGTGAGCAGCGGGGCGTGGGGCGAGTGTGCGAGCTTAGGCGTGAAGTGCGTCATAAATGCGTTCGGCCAGGCCGCGATCAATCCCCTTCACCTGCATCAGTTCTTCCACGCCGGCCGCTTCCACCCCGGCCAGTCCGCCAAAAGCCTTGAGCAGCGCAGTGCGCCGACGTGCACCCACTCCCTGGACCTCTTCCAGCACGCTGCGTTCACGCGCCTTCTCGCGCCGCTTGCGATGGCCGCTGATGGCGAAGCGATGGGATTCGTCGCGCACCGCCGCCACCAGATGCAAGGCTGGTGAACTAGGACCAGGATGAATTTCCCGCTGGGAACCGGCCAGGATCAGGGTTTCCTCGCCGGCGCGTCGCCCCGGCCCCTTGGCCACACCGACCACTTCGATGCCGGTCACCCCCAGCTCGGCCAGCACATCCAGGGCCTGGGCCACCTGCCCGCTGCCGCCATCGATCAGCAGCACGTCGGGGCGGACGCCCTCGCCCTCGGCCACCTTGCGGAAGCGCCGGGTAAGCGCCTGATGCATGGCGGCATAGTCGTCGCCCGGCGTAATGCCAGCGATATTGAAGCGGCGGTAGTGCGACTTCTCCGGACCTTCCGGCCCGAACACCACGCATGAGGCCACGGTCGCCTCGCCGCGCGTATGGCTGATATCGAAGCACTCGATACGCCGCGGCGGCTCGTCCAGGCCGAGCAGGTTCTGCAGATCTTCGAACCGCGTGCCCAGCGTTTGCCGGCTGGCAATGCGCGAGGTCAGCGATGCCTGCGCATTGCGCTCGGCCATCTGCAGGAACTGCGCGCGATCGCCGCGTACGCGCGTCTTGATCTCCACCGCGTGGCCGCACTGTTGCGCCAGCATCTCGCTCAGCAACTGTTCGTCGGCAATCGCCTCGCCGAGGATGATCTCGCGCGGCACCGGGCGATCCAGGTAGTACTGGGCGATGAACTGCGCCAGCACGTCGGCCGGCTCAGCATCCAGCGGCAGGCGCGGATAGAAATCGCGCGTGCCCAGGCTGATGCCATTGCGGAAGAACAAGACGCTGACGCAGGCAATGCCGGATTCGATCCGGCATGCGATCACATCCATATCCGCCGTCGCGCCCTGTACATGGTTCTGCGCGTGCAGCTTGCGCAAGGCCGCCACCTGGTCGCGCAAGGCGGCCGCGCGTTCGAAGTTCAAGGCGGCGCTGGCCTGCTCCATCGTGGCGACCAGCTCATCGATCACCGCACTGCTGCGGCCGTCGAGGAACATCTCCACGTGGCGTACGTCACTGCGATAGTCCTCGGGACTGATCAGGCCCACGCACGGCCCCGTGCAGCGGCCGATCTGATATTGCAGGCACGGCCGCGAGCGGTTGCGGAAATAGCTGTCCTCGCACTGGCGCACCTTGAACAGTTTCTGCATCAGGTTGAGGCTTTCGCGTACCGAAAAAGCACTGGGAAACGGACCGAAATAACGCCCCGGCTGATTGCGCGCACCACGGTGGAATGCCAGTCGCGGGTATTCCTCGGCACCGGAGAGATACACGTACGGATAGCTTTTGTCGTCACGCAGCAGAATGTTGTAGCGCGGCTTGAGCGCCTTGATCAGCTGCGATTCGAGTAACAGCGCCTCGGCCTCGGTGCGCGTGACGGTGATCTCGCAGCGCGCGATCTGCGCCACCATCGCGGCAATGCGCGGCTCCATGCGCGGCTTGAGGAAATAGCTACCGACACGCTTCTTGAGGCTGCTGGCCTTGCCCACGTAAAGCAGTTCGCCGTCTTCGTTGAAATACCGATAGACGCCGGGGGACGTGGTGAGCGTGCTGACAAAGGCCTTGCCGTCAAAGGCCTGGGAGGAAGCGGGCTGCATCCGGCGATTTTAGCCGGTTTGAGGTAACGGCCGCGCGTGTAGCGGTGGGCCGGACATGGCGGTATTTAGTTGACTCGCAAGCGCTCGATCAGCCCGCGCACGCCTTGCTCGGCCAGCACGATCGACTGCACGAAGCCGGTCAGTTCCCCATAGTAAGGATCGGGAAATTCGTGCGGCGGCTCCAGTCGCACCCATTCCAGGAACAAGGCGGCGCGCTTGCCGGGTTCGGGGGCGACGATGCGGCGCATTTCGCGCAGGTTGTCGCTATCCATCGCCAGCAGCAGGTCGTAGCGCTCGAAATCGGCCGTGCAAAGCTGGCGGGCGCGATGATTGCCGAGTTCGTAGCCGGCACCGGCCGCGGCCGCGCGCATGCGCGGATCAGCCTGCTCGCCGGCATGCCAGCCGCCGGTACCGCACGAGGCAACTTCAACCTTCACGCCGCTTTCGGCCAAACGCTTGCGCGCCACGGCCTCGACCAGGGGCGAGCGGCAGATGTTGCCCAAGCACACGAACAAAATGCTGCTGACATTCACGACTGGCTACCTAACCATCCTTCGGCGCGCTGGATATCAGCTTCGGTATCGATGCCCGGCGGAAACGGCTCGGGGGTCAGGCGCACGGCGATAGCATAGCCGCATTCCAGCACACGCAACTGTTCCAGCGATTCGGCTTGCTCCAGCGGTGTGCGTGCCAGCCTGGCGTATTGCTGCAGAAAGCCGGCGCGGTAGGCGTAGATGCCGATATGCCGCAAAAACGGCAGATCGCTCGGCAGCACGTCGCGACTGGCGGCGAAGGCATCGCGCGCCCACGGCAGCGGCGCCCGGCTGAAATACAGGGCGCGGCCGTTGGCGGCACGCACCAGTTTCACCACGTTCGGATCGAACAATTCATGCGCATCGCCGATCGGCGTGGCCAAGGTCGCCATCGGCGCATCGTCTTCAGCCAAGGCCAGCGCCACTTCACAGATGCCCGTAGCCGGCGCGAACGGCTCGTCGCCCTGCAGATTCACCACAATGGCATCGTCGGCCCAGCCGTAATGGGCGGCGCATTCGGCCAGGCGGTCGCTGCCGGAGGCGTGATCGGCGCGGGTCATGCAGACCTCCACGCCCTGCCCCGACAAGGCCGCCGCGATGCGCGAATCGTCCGTGGCCACCACCACTTGCGCCGCCCCCGCTTGCAGCGCGCGCTGCGCCACGCGTACCACCATGGGCACGCCGCCAATCTCGCGCAGCGGCTTGCCCGGCAGGCGGGTCGATCCGTAGCGGGCGGGAATGGCAACGATGAAAGGTGGCATGGACGGCATCGGAAAACCCTGGCTTACGCGCGCTCGCCGGCAACAGGCCGATCTGGCAGTGCTGCCGATTGTTGCGGAGTGGCCGGGAAAATGAAAACGGCGCAGGCCCGAGCGGCAGCGCCTTGATATGCAGCCCGGCGGCGGTCGCCGGGCTGGCTGAAGCGCCTCAGCGCAAGGCAAATCCGCAGCTGTTGGCCAATTCGATAAAGCCGGGGAACGAGGTGGCGACATTGGCGCAATCGCGAATCGTCACCGCGCCTTTGGCTACCAGGCCGGCCACCGTGAAACTCATCGCGATGCGATGGTCGCCATGGCTGTCCACCGTACCGGAACCGATCGCACCGCCATCGATGATGGCGCCATCCGGCGTTTCCTCGATGCGTACGCCCAGCGCGCGCATGCCCGCGGCCATGCTGGCGATGCGGTCCGACTCTTTCACGCGCAGTTCGGCCGCGCCGCGTACTACCGTGCGTCCCTGCGCCACGGATGCGGCGATAAACAAGGCCGGGAATTCATCGATCATGTCCGGCACCAAGGCTTCCGGCAGCTCCACGCCATGCAGCGGCGCATGACGGATGACCAGATCGCCGATCGCCTCTCCGCCGCTTTCGGCCTGATTTTCGATGCGAATGTCCGCGCCCATCAGGCGCAAGGCTTCCAGCAAGCCGGTGCGGCGCGGATTGAGGCCTACCGCCGGCAAGCGCAGCATCGAACCGGGCACGATGCTGGCTGCCACCAGGAAAAAGGCAGCCGAGGAAAAATCGGCCGGCACCACTACATCCGTAGCCTGCAGGCGATGGCCGCCTTCGAGTTTTGCATAGCCCGGCGAAAAATCGATCGGCCAGCCGAAGGCGGCAAGCATGCGCTCGGTGTAGTCGCGCGTGGGATGCGGCTCGATCACTTCGGTGCTGCCCGTCGCATACAAACCGGCGAGCAGCAGCGCGGACTTCACCTGCGCGCTGGCCACCGGCAGTTCGTAGCGAATGCCATGCAAGGCGCGGCCGCCACGCACGCGCAGCGGCGGCAGGCCGTCCTGGCTATCGATCTGCGCGCCCATGCCGGCCAGCGGATCGGTCACGCGGCGCATCGGGCGCTTGGAGAGCGACTCGTCGCCCACCAGCGTGCTGTCGAAGGATTGCCCCGCCAGCAGACCGGTCAGCAGGCGCATGCCGGTGCCGGCATTGCCGCAATCGAGCGGCTGGCTGGAGCCGCGCAGACCATGCAGGCCGACTCCGCGCACGATGCGTTCGCCAGGCGTCGGCGCCTCGATCGATACGCCCAGCTGGGCCAGCACCGCCGCAGTGGCGCGGGTGTCCTCCCCCTCCAGAAAACCGCGGATATGCGAGGTGCCTTCGGCAATCGCCGACAGCATCATCGAGCGATGCGACACCGATTTGTCGCCCGGCACCACCACATCGCCGTGCAGGGACGCCACCGGCCCGCTGGTCCAATCCAGACGCTGCACTCCGCTCATGGCAAGGCCACCGGGTAGGAACCGAGCACACGCACTTGCGTGGCCACCGGGCCCATGTCCTTGAGCGCGTCTTGCAGCGACGCATCGTCGATATGGCCGGAGACGTCGATAAAGAAGGCGTATTGCCATTTGCCGGTATGCGCCGGTCGCGATTCGATGCGGTTCATGCTCACGCCGTGTTTGGCGAACGGGCTCAGCACGTCATAGAGTGCGCCCGGCTTGTCGTTGACGGTAATCAGCAGCGACGTGCGATCGTTGCCCGAGGCGGGAAACAGCGAGCGGCCGATCACCAGAAAGCGGGTGGTGTTGTCGGCGCGGTCCTCGATCGCTCCGGCCACCATTTTCAGGCCGTAGATCTTGCCGGCGGTTTCGCCCGCGATCGCCGCGGCGTCATCCGCGTGGCGCGCCAGGCGTGCGCCCTCGGCATTGCTGTGTACGGCAATGCATTCGGCATCCGGCAAATTCACGCGCAGCCAGGTCTTGCACTGCTGCAGCGATTGCGCGTGCCCGTAGACACGCCGGATGCCGGCCAGCGACTCGCGCTGCGACAACAGGCACTGGTGCACGCGCAGCTCCACTTCGCCACAGATGCGTGCTTCGGAGGTGAGGAACATGTCCAGCGTGACCTGGATCATGCCCTGTCCGGAATTTTCCACCGGCACGATGCCGAAATCCGCGTGGCCGGCTGCGACCTCCTGGAACACCTCTTCGATGCTGCCCAGCGGCAGGCCATAGGCGGCATGCCCGAAGTGCTTGCGCACGGCCTGCTCGCTGAAGGTGCCCTCGGGGCCGAGATAGCCGACCTTGAGCGGATCCTCCTGGGCCAGGCAGGAAGACATGATTTCGCGGAACAAACGCACCATCTCAGCATCGGAGAGCGGGCCGTGGTTGCGATCCACCACCATGCGAAGCACATGCGCTTCGCGTTCAGGGCGGTAATAGTCGATGGCGGAAAGGCCTTCGCCTTTGACGCGAGCCACTTCGCGCGCCCAGTTTGCCCGTTCGGAGATCAGTTCCTGGATCTGCCGGTCGATGCTGTCGATGCGTTCGCGCACCTGCCCCAGCGATGGCTTGGGATCGTTCATGCGTTGGATGTCCAGGCGTAAAGATGTCCGAATCGAAGGCACATAGTGCCCGAAACCCGGCAGAATGTCCGTATCCGGCGCAGCGGCAGATCAGCCATGCCGGCGGCTGAAGTCATGCATGAAAGCAACCAGCGCCTGCACGGCTTCGACGGGTACGGCGTTGTACAGCGACGCACGCATGCCGCCGAGTGCCTTGTGCCCTTTCAGCGCCAGCAGGCCCGCCGCTTCCGATTCCTGCAGAAAGGCGGCATCGAGCGCGCTGTCATGCAAGGTGAAAGGCACATTCATGCGCGAGCGCACCGGCACATCGATGGGATTGCGATAAAAGCCGCCCGACCCATCGATCGTTGCATAGAGCAGTTCGGCCTTCTGGCGATTGCGCTCGGCCATGGCGCCGAGGCCGCCGTTGTCCTTCAGCCACTGAAAGGTCAGGCCGGCCAGATACCAGCCCCAGGTATTGGGCGTGTTGAGCATGGAATCGTGGGTGGCGTGCTCGGCATAGCGGAATATCTTGGCCATCTTGCGCCCTGGCCGCGCCAGCAGATCGCGGCGCACGATCATCAGCACCAGGCCCGAAGGCCCGATATTTTTCTGCGCGCCGGCATAGATCAGGCCGTAGCGGCTGACCTCGACCGGGCCGGACAGAATGTCCGACGACATATCGGCCACCAGCGGCACGTCGCCCACGTCGGGAACATCGTGGAACTCCACGCCATGGATCGTTTCGTTGGTGGCGATATGGACGTAGGCCGCCGTCGGATCGAGCTGCCAGCTATCGCGGGCGGGCATGCGCAGGTAGTCATAGGCCTTGCTGCTTGCAGCCACGTTCACGCGCACATAGGGCGCCGCTTCGTTGGCTGCCTTTTCGCTCCAGTGACCGGTAACGATGTAGTCGGCGCTATCGCCTTCGGCCGCCAGATTCATCGGGATCTGCGCAAAGTGCTGGGTTGCCCCGCCCTGCTCGAACAGCACCGCGTAATCGGCAGGGATGCCCATCAGCTCGCGCAGATCGGCTTCGACCTGCTCGGCCATGGCGATAAAGCGCTTGCCGCGATGGGACTGCTCCATCACCGAGGCACCACTGCCATTCCAGTCCAGCAGCTCGCGCTGCGCGCGTTCGAGCACCGGCAGCGGCAGCGCCGCCGGACCTGCACTGAAATTCCATAACCTGCTCACGCATCGATTCCCGTCATGAATGATCGATGCATTATGCCGCACCGCAGCAACGCGCCGTCAACGGGATGTGCGCAATCAGGAGTGCATCAGCAACATCAGGGCAATCCCCAAGGCCAGCACGGCCGCCGTGGCGATCAGCCACCACACCTCGCCACGCGGGCCGGCGGTGTCTTCCGGCAACGACTCGGGCGGCGGCTCGGGCATCACGATTTCCGGCTCGGGTTCCAGTCCCGGGGCGTCGATCAGGAAACGGTGCATGCCGATGCCGATCTGGTCACCGGGCAGCAGTACCGTCTGCGTCACCGTGGCGCCGTTGACCCGGACCGGATAGCGGGATTCGGACGCCTGGCTGGTCTCCAGGCAGAGCCGCCCGTCGCGCCAGAAAATCAGCAAACTGGCGGCTTCGCCCTGCGGCAGATCCAGCGGCATCCGCCCGGACGGCCCCAGCTCCAGCCGCTCGTCCAAGCTCAGCACCTGGCCCGAAAGCGGACCTGCCACCGCACGCAAGGCGACCGTGCAACGCTCCCGCTCTGGCGTCTGCGGGCCTGCGCGCTCGGCAGGCGCTTCGTCCGCGCACAACAACATGCGGCAATCGCCTGCGCTCAATATATCGCCCGGCCGCAGGAGCGCCCGTTCGCGCACCGGCCGTGCATTGACGTAAATGCGGGTGGTATCCGGCAATACCTCCAGTACCCAGCCGCGGCGGTCAAGGCGTACCTGCAGATGATGCGGTGCAGCCTGGCTGGTCCCCAGGATCAGATCGTTGCCGGTATCGCTGCCGATGCGCAGCAGCGCCTGGTTCCATTGGAAACCTGTCCGAGTGGAATGGGGAAACTCAATGCGCATGTATGGCCCGACGGCGTGACGGCGCGACTCTAACAGATGCGTAGGAATTATCGTCAGTAATTACGCTTTATGATGTGCGGTTCACTCCCAAGAGCTTCGCCATGGCCAGCATCGATATCCGCCGCCCTCATCGCCTTTCCCCGTCCGACGCCCATGCCGTGATCGATCAGGTCGCCGCACGTATGCGCGAGAAGTTCGAGGTGAAGACGCAATGGCAGGGTGAAGTGCTGGCCTTCGAGCGCACCGGCATCAGCGGCAAGATTGCGATCGGCACCGATGAAATCCACGTGAGCGCCCAGCTCGGCATGCTGTTTTCCCCGCTCAAGGGCATGATCGAACAGGAAATCCGCCGGAAGCTGGACGAACACTTCGCCTGAATCTCCTTTGACCATGCGCCGATCCGTGGCATACTCGACGGCTTACGCGGCCATGGTGGCCCGCGCGAATCCGGAACGCATGGCCAAAGACGACGTCATTGAAATGGAAGGCACGGTGGTGGAAACCCTGCCCAACACCATGTTTCGCGTGCAGCTGGAAAACGGCCACATCGTGATCGCCCATATTTCGGGCCGCATGCGCAAGCACTACATCCGTATCCTTACGGGTGACAAGGTCAAGGTGGAAATGACGCCTTATGACCTGACCAAGGGTCGTATCACCTACCGTATGAAGTAATCCGGGCTTTCGGCGCAGCTACCCGCGCCGCCCATGAAAAAGCCGCGCATTGCGCGGCTTTTTCGTTACCTCGGTGACGAGGACCGGCCTCAGGACACCGTTGCCGGCATCGGCTCGGCGGCCTCGGTATCCACCTTCAGCTCGCCTTCCCGCACGCTGAGCAGGACCTTGCCGCCTTCGGCCAGCTTGCCGAACAGCAGTTCGTCGGCCAGCACCCGCTTCACCTTCTCCTGGATCACGCGGGCCATCGGACGAGCGCCCATCTGCGGATCGAAGCCGTGCTCGGCCAGCCAGCGGCGGGCGTCGGCATCGACGTCCAGGCTGACATGCTTCTCGCTCAGCTGCGATTCCAGCTCGATCAGGAACTTGTCGACCACGCGCAGGATGTGGTCGAAGTCCAGCGCATTGAACTGGATGATCGCGTCCAGGCGATTGCGGAACTCCGGCGTGAAGCTGCGGCGGATCACTTCCATCGCGTCCATCGAGTGGTTCTGCTTGACGAAGCCGATGCCACGGCGCGAGGCCTGCTGTGCCCCGGCATTGGTGGTCATCACCACGATCACGTTCTTGAAATTGGCTTCGCGACCGTTGGTATCGGTGAGCACGCCGCGGTCCATCACCTGCAGCAGGATGTTGAACACATCCGGATGCGCCTTCTCGATTTCGTCCAGCAGCAGCACGGCATGCGGATGCTTGGTAACCGCCTCGGTGAGCAAGCCGCCCTGGTCGAAACCGACATAGCCCGGAGGTGCGCCGACCAAGCGCGAGACCGAATGCGCTTCCATGTACTCGGACATGTCGAAGCGGATCATCTCGATACCCAGCTGCATCGCCAGCTGCTTGGTGACCTCGGTCTTGCCCACGCCGGTGGGACCGGCCAGCAGGAAACAGCCGATCGGCTTGGACGGATCGGCCAGGCCGGAGCGCGCCATCTTGATCGAAGCAGCCAGCGCTTCGATGGCCGGATCCTGACCGAACACCACCATCTTGAGGTTGCGTTCCAGGTTCTTCAGCACGTCGCGGTCGGAGGCCGAAACCTGCTTGGCCGGGATGCGCGCCATCTTGGCGACGATGTATTCCACTTCCGGCACATCGACCTTGCCTGTGCGTTGCTCGACCGGCAGCAGGCGCTGGCGGGCGCCGGCCTCGTCGATCACGTCGATGGCCTTGTCCGGCAGCAGGCGGTCCGGAATGTGCTTCACGGACAGATCCACCGCCGCCTTCAGCGCTTCCACCGTATAGGTGACACTGTGATGTTCTTCGAAGCGCGACCTCAGACCCTTCAGGATCTCGAAGCTCTCGGCCACGCTGGGTTCGACCACGTCGATCTTCTGGAAGCGGCGGGCCAGCGCGCGGTCTTTTTCGAAGATGCCGCGGAATTCCTGGAAGGTGGTCGAGCCGATGCAACGCAGCTCGCCCGAAGCCAGCATCGGCTTGATCAGGTTGCTGGCGTCCATGGTGCCGCCCGAAGCCGAGCCGGCGCCGATGATGGTGTGAATCTCATCGATAAAGAGAATGGCCCCGGGTTGCTTCTTGAGCTGGCCGATGACCGCCTTCAGGCGCTTCTCGAAATCGCCGCGATACTTGGTGCCGGCCACCAGCGCGCCCAGGTCCAGCGCCCAGATGGTGGCGCTTTCCAGCACCTCCGGCACCTCGCCGTCGACGATGCGCTTGGCCAGGCCTTCGGCCAGGGCCGTCTTGCCCACGCCGGCTTCGCCGACATAGAGCGGGTTGTTCTTGCGGCGACGGCAGAGCACCTGGATGGTGCGCTCGATCTCGTCCTGGCGGCCGATCAGCGGATCGATCTTGCCCTCGAGCGCCAGCTCATTGAGGTTGGAGGCGTATTCGCTGAGCGGATTGCCCTTGCTCTCGCCGCCTTCCTCGGCATCGCGATCGGCGCCGGACATGCCCGCGGACGGCTCGTCGCCGATCTTGGCGATGCCGTGCGAAATGTAGTTGACCACGTCCAGGCGGGTGATTTCCTGCTGGTGCAGGAAGTACACCGCATGCGAGTCCTTTTCGCCGAAGATCGCCACCAGCACATTGGCGCCGGTGACCTCTTTTCGACCGGAAGACTGCACGTGGTAGACCGCGCGCTGGAGCACGCGCTGGAAGCCCAGCGTGGGCTGGGTATCCCGCTCGTCACCCTGCGGCAGTACCGGCACGGTTTCGGCGATGATCTTTTCCAGTTCGTGGGTAAGTCGCGGAAGATCCGCGCCGCAGGCTCGCAGGGCGCCCAATGCCGACTGGTTCTCGGTGAGGGCGAGCAACAGGTGCTCGACCGTCATGAACTCATGGCGTTGTTCGCGGGCCTGCTTGTAGCACTGGCCGATGGTGACTTCGAGATCCTTGCTGAACATCCGGACCTTCTCCGCTGCGATGATGGGGCGGCTCTACCGCGTTGGATGCAAGATGGGGGCCAAAAACGCCTGATCAATACACTGCATAACGGCCGTCATGCAGAAACGTTGAGCAGCATTCAAACCTTTTCCATCGTGCATAACAGAGGATGCTGGTTGGCACGTGAATACTCGTTCACCTGCGTGACCTTGGTTTCGGCCACTTCGCGGGTGAACACCCCGCACACGCCCTTCCCGCGGGTGTGTACGTGCAACATGATCTGTACGGCTTTTTCCTGATCCATCCCGAAGAAACTGCGCAGTACCTCGACTACAAAATCCATCGGTGTGAAATCGTCGTTCAGCAGCAGCACCTGAAACAGCGGGGGACGCGCCACTTCAGGCTTGGATACTTCAACGGCGAGACCATGTCCACCGTTGTGTTGTTCTTGTTCGGGTTCGTTCGCCATGCTTTGGGTTCGCGTTTGTTCGTATGCAGTATACGCCCAGGCGAAGGGGGCTCCTCCGCGGCCGTGCTTGAGGTAATGGCACAATGTCGCTATTTCCAGTGTCCGTTTTGGTCCAGTGACCCTTGATGACAGAAGTTGACAGTTCCAGTAACGAGGTATGGCGCCCCCACGTCACCGTTGCCTGCGTTGTCGCCGACGGCGACCGCTACCTCATGGTTGAAGAGGAGGTAAGCGGGCGCATCGCCTATAACCAGCCGGCCGGCCACCTGGACGACCTGGAGAGCCTGCAGCAGGCCGCCGTGCGCGAGACTCGCGAGGAAACCGGCTGGACGGTCGCCCTCACCCACCTGATCGGCGTGCACCAGTGGCGGAGCAAGGAGCATGGCGACGTGGTGGTGCGTTTCAGCTTTGCCGCCAAGCCCTTAAGCCATGATCCTCAGCAACCGCTGGATACCGGGATCCGCCGCGCCCTGTGGCTCACCCGCGGCGAGATCGCTGCCCTTGGCGAGCGCCTGCGCAGCCCGATGGTGCTGATGAGCATCGATGACTGGCTGGCCGGCCAACGCCTGCCCTTGTCGATCGTGGCCAGCCTGATGCCGGGCGGTAGCCGCCCATGAAGGTGATGCTGGGCATTTCCGGGGGCGTGGACTCGTCCGTCGCCGCCCTGCTGCTGCAACAGGCGGGCTACGACGTGCAAGGCCTGTTCATGCAGAACTGGGAAGAGGACGACCGCAGCGGCCCCTGCACCGCCGATGCCGACCGCAAGGACGCCGTAGCCGTGTGCGGGCGCCTGGGTATCCCCTTCCATGCCCGGAACTTCGCCGCGGAGTACTGGGATGGAGTGTTCGAGCACTTCCTGGCCGAGTATCGCGCCGGCCGCACGCCCAATCCGGACGTGCTGTGCAACCGCGAGATCAAGTTCAAGACCTTCCTGGACGAGGCCCGCGGCCTGGGCGCCGAGAAAATCGCCACCGGCCACTATGCCCGGGTGGACTGCCAGGACGGCCGCCATCGCCTGCTGCGCGCGGTCGACGCCGGCAAAGACCAGACTTATTTCCTGCACGCCCTGGGGCAGCAGCAACTGGCGGCAACCCTGTTCCCGGTGGGCGAGATCGAAAAATCCCGCGTCCGCGAGCTGGCCCGCGAGGCGGCGCTGCCCACGCATGCCAAGAAGGATTCCACCGGCATCTGCTTTATCGGCGAGCGCGATTTTCGCCAGTTCCTGAGCCAATACATTCCGGCCCGGCCCGGCGAGATGCGCAGTCCGGACGGGCAGCTTATCGGCGAGCATCAAGGGGTGATGTATTACACCCTGGGCCAGCGCAATGGGCTGGGCATCGGCGGTCGCCAGAATGCGGGCGGCGAAGCATGGTATGTGGTCGGCAAGGATGTCGCGGCCAACGTGCTGTGGGTGGCGCAGGGCGGCGAGAACGAATGGCTGCATTCGCGGCGACTGGTGGCCGAGGCGCCGACCTGGACCGCCGGCACCCCGCCCGCGGCGCAATTTCGCTGCACTGCCAAGACCCGTTACCGCCAGCACGACCAGGCCTGTGAGGTATCTGTCCAGGCCGGCCGGGTGGACGTGTATTTCGACGAACCGCAGCGCGCCGTAACCCCCGGCCAGTCGGTGGTGTTCTATGCCGGCGAGGAATGCCTCGGCGGCGCGGTGATCGCCGCCACCGATGCGGCCTATGGCGGCCTGCCACACGACGCAACAACAAGAGTGCTCCAGCGTGTTTGAAGTTTTTGCCATCAATGAGGAACGAGTGCTGGCCTTGGCCGGATTGTTCCAGGCCTCGGCCATCGCCCAGCAGCTGGCGAACGAAGGACGCTGCGACGAGCTGGCGCTGGATGCCAGCCTGGCCAGTGTGTTCCGCATCGACGCGCCCTCGGTGATCGGCGTGTATGGCAACGTGTCCGGCCTGCGCCTAGGCTTGCGTACCTTGATCGGGCAGCTCGACGAAAGCAGCCGCGATATGGCGGTGACCCGCATGGTGGTGACGGTGATGCGCCTGGAACGCGCCCTCGCTCATCGCAAGGATCTGCTCGAAGACCTGCAGCAGGGCATCGTCTCGGCCAAACGCCAGGTCGATCACTTCGGCCTCAACTCGCCACAAGTGTTCAGCCGGCTGGCCGAGCTTTACGCCGGCACCCTGTCCACGCTGCGTCCGCGCGTCATGGTCACTGGCAATCCGCAATGGCTGCAGCAGCCGATCCTGGTGGAGCGTGTGCGCGGCAGCCTGCTCGCGGCCGTACGCTCGGCGGTGTTGTGGCGGCAGGTCGGCGGGCGGCAATGGCAGCTGCTGTTTCATCGCCGCCAGTGCAGCATGCTGGCGCGGGGGCTGCTTACCGGTACTACGCTCGACAATCGCTGATTGCTGGCACGCGCTGGTTTGTTTCGGGCTTGATCTGGGGTGAGCCAGCGATCTTGGCTATGGGAAGTTTTGTTGGGTTACGCTGCGCTAACCCAACCTGCCTTGCAGCGCTGCCGCTTGCATCAATGCAGCTTGAGCAGCGGGCGTGTGTTCTTGGCGATAAAGCCGCCGATCATCAGCCGCGTGGTGCGCCAATGGCCGTAGAGTGCCGATTGGTGCATGCGATAGAGCGATGCATAAAAGAAATGCGCCACCCAGCCTTCGATCATGCGATTGCCGAGCAGATTGCCGAAGGTGTTGTAGGAGGCCAGCGATACCAGCGAGCCATGGTCGTGATACTGAAAATCCAGTAGCGGCTTGCCCTGCAGGCGCAGGCAAAGGTTTTTTGCCAACCATTCCGCTTGCTGGTGCGCGGCCTGGGCCCGCGGCGGCGTATGGCCGGTCGCATCGCCGCCGAGTGGGCACGAGGCGCAATCGCCGAAGGCGAACACATCTTCATCGCGGGTGGTCTGCAGCGAGGATTGCACCAGCAGCTGGTTGAGGTGGTTGCTTTCCAGCCCATCCAGCTGGCGCAGAAATTCCGGCGCGCGGATGCCGGCCGCCCATACCATCATGTCCGCCTCGATCCGGTTGCCCTGCGCATCGAACAGCGCGTCGGTGTCGGCGCGCTTGATGGCAGTACCGGTCAATACGCGGATGCCCAGCTTGTTGCGCAACTCCTTTTCCACCGACACGCCGATCTGCTCCGGCAGTGCCGGCAGCAAGCGCGGGCCGGCTTCGATCAAGGTGATGTCGAGATCTTCCTGCGGACCGCGCTGGCGCTGATATTGCGCAAGTTTGCGATTGGCATCGCACAGCTCCGCACTGAGCTCGACGCCGGTAGCGCCGCCGCCGATCACCGCCACCCGCAGGCGGTGCGCGCGCCCTTCCGCCACCGCGGCCAGCCGGCGCTCGAGCATTTCGCGACGCAGCCGTTCGGCATCCTGGCGCGAATCAAGAAAGATGCAGTGTTCGCGCACGCCCGGGGTGCCGAAGTCGTTGCACACGCTGCCGACCGCCAGCACCAGTGTGTCGTAGCGCAATTCCGTAGGAGGTACGTCATCCGGCGCGTAGATGCCTTTCCAGCCGGCCAGCTGGATCACATGCCGACGGCGGTCCAGCCCTGTCATGCGCCCATAGATAAACTCGAAGTGATTCCATTTCGCCTGCGCGAGATAGCTGAGCTCATCGTTGGCCGCATCCAGCGAACCGGCTGCCACTTCGTGCAGCAGGGGTTTCCAGATATGAGTGAGATTGGCGTCGACCAGGGTGATCCTGGCGCGCTCGCTGCGGCCGAGCGTCTTGCCCAGGCGGGTGGCCAGTTCAAGGCCGCCGGCGCCACCTCCGACAATAACCACGCGATGCATCGGGAACGGTTTCCTTGGGGAGAGGAACGATCACGGCAACGTGCGGATGCAAGCGAACGCCTGCATCAAGCATGCTGCGTTGCAATAACCATGATACGAAACTCCCCGTGGATCAGCCAGCATCGATCGGCTTGAGCCCTGCCCGCTGCCTGGCCAGCTTGCGCAATAGATCGGCAAACGTCTTCAGATCACTGTGCCAGGGCGATGCTTCGCGCCAATACAAGGCGATTTCGCGACCGGGCAACTGTTGTCCCTTGATCTTCGCCAGCACGATATCCGGCATCGACGCCAGCCGGTCATGCGCCAGCGCGGGCACCAGCGCATGGCCGCCACGCAAGGTGACCAGGGCGGCGAGGCTTTCCAGGCTGACGTCCTGCACATAGCCCTCATCGTCGGCGTGGCTTTCCGCCATCAGGATGGCTTCGTCCGCCTGCAGTTGCTCCAGCGCAATCGTGCGCTTGCCGGCCAGGGCGTGATCGGCGCGCAGCAACACCTCCCACGGTTCGAAGAACAGGCGCTGCATGGTGATGCCGCTGACCGCAGCCACCGGCGGCGCCAGCACCGCATCCAGTTCGCCTTCGTGCAGGCGACGCAGCAAGCCGCGCGGCTTGCCTTCCGACAGGCTCAGCCGCGCGCCGGGAAAATGCTGCGGAAACGGCGCGATCAAATGCGGCAGCAGATACGGCCCCAAGGTGGCCAGCACACCCAGGCGCAACTCGCCGCCGAATGCCGTTTCGCCGGCCCGTGCTGTCTGCTGCAGATGTTCTGCCGCCAGCAGCACGGCATCGATCTGCTCCAGCAGGCGCTCGCCGCCGGCAGTAGGTACCACGCGGCGGCCGCCGCGTTCGAACAAGGGCGCACCCAGCGCCTGCTCCACTTTCTGCACCTGGTGCGACAGACCCGACGGACTGATGTGCATCGCCCGCGCCGCACTGTTGAAACTGCCATGGCGGCGTACGGCCTGAACCAGGATGAGGTCGCGCAGGGAAACTGCCGATAAGTGGGTGGAGATCATCCGTGTGCCTGTGGCTGCCGCTGTGCGCGCAGCATAAACGACGAAGCCCGGCACGAGGCCGGGCTTGCGTGGGCAGCTCTTTCCATAAGCCCATCTTGCGCCGCTGAGTCAGGCCGCAAGATGGCGCAAGCCCTCCCCTGCACGCAGGGGAGGGCCAAGCAGCGCTCAGGCTTCGACCGTGTCGGCCACGTCCTTGAAGTCCTTGATCTGATCGAAGTTCATGTAGCGATAGATCTTGTCGCCATTGGCGTTGATCACGCCAATGTCGGCCATGTACTCCTGCTTGGTCGGAATGCGGCCAAGACGCGAGCAAATGGCGGCCAGCTCGGCCGAGCCCAGGTACACATTGGTGTTCTTGCCCAAGCGGTTGGGGAAGTTGCGGGTGCTGGTGGACATCACCGTCGCGCCTTCGCGCACCTGCGCCTGGTTGCCCATGCACAGCGAGCAGCCCGGCATTTCCATGCGCGCACCAGCCGTGCCGAGTACGCCGTAATGACCTTCCTCGGTGAGCTGCTGCTGGTCCATCTTGGTCGGCGGTGCCACCCACAAGCGGGTCGGGATATCGCGCTTGCCTTCCAGCAGCTTCGACGCCGCGCGGAAGTGGCCGATGTTGGTCATGCACGAACCGATGAACACTTCGTCGATCTTGGCGCCGGCCACGTCGGACAGGGTCTTCACGTCGTCCGGGTCGTTCGGGCAGGCCACGATCGGCTCGTGCACGTCGGCCAGGTCGATCTCGATCACGGCGGCGTATTCGGCATCGGCATCCGGCTCCAGCAACTGCGGATTGGCCAGCCACTCTTCCATCTTCTTGATGCGGCGCTGCAGGCTGCGCGCATCCTGGTAGCCCTGGGCGATCATGTACTTCAGCAGCGTGATGTTGCTGGTGAGGTATTCGATGATCGGCGCCTTGTCCAGGCGCACGCTGCAGCCGGCAGCGGAGCGTTCGGCCGATGCATCGGACAGCTCGAACGCCTGCTCCACCTTGAGGTTCGGCAAACCTTCGATTTCCAGGATGCGGCCGGAGAAGATGTTCTTCTTGCCCTGCTTGGCCACGGTGAGCAGACCCTGCTTGATTGCGTACAGCGGGATCGCGTTGACCAGGTCACGCAGGGTGACGCCCGGCTGCAGTTCGCCCTTGAAGCGCACCAGCACCGATTCGGGCATATCCAGCGGCATCACGCCGGTAGCCGCCGCAAAGGCCACCAGGCCGGAGCCGGCCGGGAAGGAAATGCCGATCGGGAAGCGCGTATGGCTGTCGCCGCCGGTGCCGACGGTGTCGGGCAACAGCATGCGGTTGAGCCAGCTGTGGATCACGCCATCGCCCGGGCGCAGGCTGATGCCGCCGCGGGTGGAGATAAACGCGGGCAGCTCGTGATGGGTCTTCACGTCCACCGGCTTGGGATAGGCGGCGGTATGGCAGAACGACTGCATCACCAGGTCGGCCGAGAAGCCCAGGCAGGCCAGGTCCTTCAGTTCGTCGCGGGTCATCGGACCGGTGGTGTCCTGCGAACCCACCGAGGTCATCTTCGGTTCGCAATAGGTACCCGGACGCACACCTGTGCCTTCCGCCAGACCGCAGGCGCGGCCCACCATCTTCTGCGCCAGGCTGTAGCCCTTGCCGCTATCGACCGGGCTCTGCGGCAGGCGGAACAGCGTGGACGGTGCCAGGCCCAGCGCCTCGCGCGCCTTGGCGGTCAAGCCGCGGCCGATGATCAGCGGAATGCGGCCGCCGGCGCGCACTTCGTCGAACAGCACGTCCGACTTCACCTGGAATTCGGCGATCACTTCGCCGTTCTTCAGCGCCTTGCCGTCATACGGGCGCAGCTCGACCACATCGCCCATCTCCATCTTGGAGACATCGAGTTCGATCGGCAGCGCGCCGGCATCTTCCATCGTGTTGTAGAAGATCGGCGCGATCTTGCTGCCCAGGCACACGCCGCCGAAGCGCTTGTTGGGGATGAAGGGAATATCTTCGCCGGTCCACCACAGCACCGAGTTGGTGGCGGACTTGCGGCTGGAACCGGTGCCGACCACGTCGCCGACGTAGGCCACCAGGTGACCCTGCTTGGCCAGGTCCTGGATCTGCTGGATCGGACCGCGCTTGCCGTCTTCTTCCGGCTGGAACGGAGCGCCTTCGCGCTTGTTCTTCAGCATGGCCAGCGCGTGCAGCGGAATGTCAGGGCGGGTGGTCGCATCCGGGGCCGGCGACAGGTCGTCGGTATTGGTTTCGCCCGGCACCTTGAACACGGTGATGGTCATGCTCTGCGGCACTTCCGGGCGGCTGGTGAACCATTCGGCATCGGCCCAGCTCTGCAGCACGGCCTTGGCGTTGGCATTGCCCTTGTCGGCCTTGTCCTTCACGTCGTGGAAGGAGTCGAACATCAGCAGGGTTTTCTTCAGCGCCTCGGCGGCAATGCCACCGACCTGCGCATCGTCCAGCAGCTCGATCAGCGGGTGGATGTTGTAGCCGCCCAGCATGGTGCCCAGCAGTTCGGTAGCCCGCTCGCGGCTGATCAGCTTGCACTGCTCGCTGCCGAAGGCCACCGCGGCCAGATAGGACGCCTTGACCTTGGCCGCATCGTCCACGCCAGCCGGCACGCGGTTGGTGATCAGGTCGACCAGGAATGCGTCCTCGCCTGCCGGCGGGTTCTTCAGCAGTTCGACCAGGTCGGCAGTCTGCTGGGCCGACAGCGGCAGCGGGGGAATTCCCAGCGCGGCGCGCTCGGCAACATGTTGGCGATAGGCGTTGAGCATGTGATCTCGTCCTGTGGCTGGCAAAAGGGAAGCCTCCGCCATGGGGGCGGAAGAATCCCGGTCGGTTCGATTCGGCACGGCCGCCGCCTGGGCCGGACAGGTGGGAAGGCCTGTCCCCATGCCGCTTTCGGGCTTTATTTCATTGCGTATTTTGCCAGCCGCTGCGCAATCGCCGCAATCCAAGACGGCATTTCCGCCAGCGTTCGAAATCTTGCAATGCAAGCATGGCGAAATAGCCAGCCAGCGCCTTGCGCGCCTTTTTATTTGTCCCAAACTTTGCGCCTGCCCCAGACCGGACCCGAGCTTCCTTGCAATTCCCCTAACGTTCGTTGCACTAGCATTCGCCTGCTATGCCTCGTGCGTCCGCCAGATTTCAAGCAACAGGAGTTATCCCCATGCTGGATTCATTCGCCACCCGCGACACCCTCAACGTCAAAGGCAGCTCCTACCAGATCGCCAGCCTGACCAAGCTAGGCCAGCACTTCGACATCAAGCGCCTGCCCTACTCGATGAAGATCCTGCTGGAAAACCTGTTGCGCCACGAAGATGGCGTGAACGTCACCAAGAAAGAAATCGAAGCCGTGGCCAAATGGAACGCCAAGGCCGAACCGGATACCGAAATTTCCTTCATGCCGGCGCGCGTGGTGCTGCAGGATTTCACCGGCGTGCCTTGCGTGGTCGACCTGGCCGCGATGCGCGACGCGGTGGTGAAGCTGGGCGGCGACGCCAAGCAGATCAATCCGCTGGCGCCGGCCGAACTGGTGATCGACCATTCCGTACAGGTCGATGTATACGGTTCCGAATCGGCGCTGGAGAAAAACGTCGAGATCGAGTTCCAGCGCAACCAGGAACGCTATTCGTTCCTGCGTTGGGGCCAGAAGGCATTCAACAATTTCAAAGTGGTGCCTCCGCGCACCGGCATCGTGCACCAGGTGAATCTTGAACATCTGGCCCGCGTGGTGTTTGCGCGCGAACAGGACGGCCAGCAATGGCTGTATCCGGATACCGTGTTCGGCACCGACTCGCACACCACCATGATCAACGGTATCGGCGTGCTCGGCTGGGGCGTCGGCGGCATCGAAGCGGAAGCGGCGATGCTGGGCCAGCCTTCCTCGATGCTGATCCCCCAGGTGGTGGGCTTCAAGCTCAGCGGCAAGCTCCCCGAGGGCGTCACCGCCACCGACCTGGTGCTGACCGTGACGCAGATGCTGCGCAAGCTCGGCGTGGTGGGCAAGTTCGTGGAATTCTTCGGCGACGGCCTCAAGCATCTGCCGCTGGCCGACCGCGCCACCATTGGCAACATGGCGCCGGAATACGGCGCCACCTGCGGCATCTTCCCGATCGACCAGGAAGCGCTGAACTACCTGCATCTGTCCGGCCGCAGCGACGACCACATCAAGCTGGTCGAAACCTATGCGAAGGCGCAGGGCCTGTGGCACGACGAACATACGCCGCATGCCGAATTCACCACCACGCTGGAACTCGACCTGGCCGACGTGAAGCCGTCGATGGCCGGCCCGAAGCGCCCGCAAGACCGCGTGCTGCTGGGCGATGTGAAAAAGAGTTTCCACGATAGCCTGGGCGCGCTCACCGCCAACCGCAACGGCAGCGAAGCACGCTTCGCCAACGAAGGCGGCGGCACGGCCGTGGGCCATGACGCCAGCGCGCTGGCCAAGGGGCCGCGCGTATCCATGAACGGCGAGGAGTTCCATCTGCAGGACGGCGCGGTGGTAATCGCAGCCATCACCTCCTGCACCAACACCTCCAACCCGGCGGTGATGCTTGGCGCCGGCCTGCTGGCCAAGAAAGCGGCAGCAAAGGGGCTGAAGGCCAAGCCGTGGGTAAAGACCTCGATCGGCCCGGGCTCGCTGGTGGTCACCGATTATCTGGAAAAGACCGGCCTGCTGAAGGAGCTGGAAAAAGTCGGCTTCTACATCGTCGGCTACGGCTGCACCACCTGCATCGGCAACTCCGGTCCGCTGCCGCAGGAAATCAGCAAGGGCATTACCGAAGGCGATCTTGCGGTGGCCTCCGTGCTGTCGGGCAACCGCAACTTTGAAGGCCGTGTGCATCCGGAAGTGAAGATGAACTATCTCGCTTCGCCGCCGCTGGTGGTGGCCTATGCGCTGGCCGGCAGCCTCGACCTGGATCTCAGCAAGGATCCGCTGGGCCAGGGCAGCGATGGCAAGCCGGTGTATCTGAAAGACATCTGGCCGAGCAGCCAGGAGATCTCCGACGTCATCGCCGGCGCGATCAATCCGCAGATGTTCGAGAAGAATTACGCCGACGTGTTCAAGGGCGACAGCCGCTGGAACCACATCGCCTCGCCGGATGGCTCGGTCTACCAGTGGAGCGATTCCACCTACATCAAGAATCCGCCCTACTTCGACGGCATGACCATGGAGACGGGCAAGATCGAGGACATCCACGGCGCGCGCGTACTGGGCCTGTTCGGCGACTCGATCACCACCGACCACATCTCCCCCGCCGGTTCGATCAAGAAGGACAGCCCGGCTGGCCGCTTCCTGATATCCAAAGGGGTGGAACCGAAGGATTTCAATTCCTACGGCTCACGCCGCGGCAACGACGACGTGATGGTGCGCGGCACCTTCGCCAACATCCGCATCAAGAACCTGATGCTGGACGGTGTGGAAGGCGGCTATACGCTCTACGTGCCCAACGGCGAACAGATGGCCATCTACGATGCCGCCATGAAGTACAAAGACGACAAGACTCCGCTGATCGTCCTTGCCGGCAAGGAATACGGCACCGGCTCCTCGCGCGACTGGGCGGCCAAGGGCACCCTGCTGCTGGGTGTGAAGGCCGTGATCGCCGAAAGCTTCGAGCGCATCCACCGCTCCAACCTGGTGGGCATGGGCGTGCTGCCGCTGCAGTTCAAGGATGGCGAGAACGCCAAGTCGCTGGGCCTCACCGGCAAGGAAATCTTCGAGATCACCGGACTGAAGGACGGCGAATCGAAAGAAGCCACGGTAGTGGCCAAGGGTGACGGCGGCGAGAAGACGTTTACGGTGAAGGTATTGCTGCTGACGCCGAAGGAACGCGAGTTCTTCCGCCACGGCGGCATTCTGCAATACGTATTGCGTCAGCTGGCGAAGAAGAAGGCGGCCTGATGTAAGGCCTAATGTGCGAACAGCAGCGGTAGGTTGGGTTAGCGGAGCCTAGCCCAACCCACCCGCTTCGTAGCGACATCGTTGGGTTAGGCTTCGCTAACCCAACCTACAGCTGCTGGGTCCACGTCGCCTCGTAGCACCGCCAGTCGTGCCCTTCCCTGCGCCAGGCCGTTTCCACCTTGTACACACCCAGTTGCGACGGAAACACCTTGCCGCCGCTGGTCAGCGTGATGGTGAAATCGGCCACATAGCGCTCTCCACGCGGCTCGATATCCACCGGCCCAAGTACCGCATGCAAAGTCTCGCCACGAAAGCTCGCCATGCGCAGCAGATTGCCGATGTCCTGGCCCCGCATCGCACCGCCGTTGCCGTCGAAATCGTCGGTAAGCTGGCCGAGCAGCGCCGCGGCATCCACGCGCTCGGTCGCCTGCACGGACGCATCGATGGACTGCCGGATCAGCACCTCGTCCGGCTTGCGATGACAGGCGGCCAGTACCAGCACCGAGAGGGCCGCCAGGTACACAAATCGGAGCATCCGCGTCATGGTCATCCCCCTGGAAATATCGTTGCAGCGCGGCTTGCCGCTATACGCGGGCGTATGCTCCAATGCCTCGCCCGCATGATGCCCGATAGCCATCGACGTCACCATCGGCATGTCACTACTGGAGGTTGGGATAGAACATGAGCAATGAGCGTCCTTGGCTGAATCACTACCCGCCTGGCGTACCGGCAGAGATCGACATCCATCAATACGCGTCGATTGCCGCCGTACTGGACGAAGCTTTTGAACGCTATCGGTCATGTGCGGCCTTCAGTAATTTCGGCAAAAGCATGACGTACGGCGAGATCGACACGCTCAGCCGCCAATTCGCCGGCTACCTCACCGGCGAGCTCAAGCTCAAGCGCGGCGACCGCATCGCGATCATGTTGCCCAACGTATTGCAGTACCCCATCGCCTTGTTCGGTGCCCTGCGCGCCGGGCTGGTGGTGGTGAACACCAATCCCATGTATACCGCCCGCGAGCTCAAGCATCAGCTGACCGATGCCGGCGCGCAGGCCATCGTGGTGCTCGACAACTTCGCCTCGACCCTGCAGAGCATCGTCAGCGAAACAGGCGTCAAGCACATCGTCACTACCGGCATCGGCGACCTGCTCGGCGCCAAGGGCGTGCTGGTCAATTTCGTGCTCAAGCACGTCAAGAAGATGGTGCCCGCCTATCAGCTGCCGCACGCGGTGCGCTTCGCCGAGGCACTGGCACGCGGTGGCCGCCACGAACTGGTCAGGCCAGTGCTTGGACACAACGACATCGCCTTCCTGCAATACACCGGCGGCACCACCGGCGTAGCCAAGGGCGCGATGCTGACGCACGGCAATATGATTGCGAACATGCTGCAGGCCGGTGCCTGGTTCGGCGCGCAGATCAGGCCGGGCGAGGAAACCATCATTACGGCGCTGCCGCTGTATCACATCTTCGCGCTCACCTGTAATTGCTTCATCTTCCTGCGCTTCGGCGGCCGCAGCATTCTGATCACCAACCCGCGCGACATGCCGGGCTTTGTGAAGGAGCTGGGCAAGATCCGCTTCACCGCCATTACCGGCGTCAACACCTTGTTCAACGGCCTGCTCAATACTCCGGGCTTCGACCAGATCGATTTCTCCAGCCTGCGCATGAGCTTCGGCGGCGGCATGGCGGTGCAGCGCGCAGTGGCGGAAAAGTGGGAGAAGACCACCGGCTGCGTGCTGATCGAAGGCTACGGCATGACCGAAAGCTCGCCGGTCGCCACCATCAATCCACTGGTGGAAGGCGCGCGCTTCAATGGCTCCATCGGCCTGCCCATTCCGTCGACCTCGATCAGCATCCAGGACGAGGATGGTCGCCACCTGGGCATCGGCGAAATCGGCGAAATCTGCATCTACGGGCCGCAGGTGATGAAGGGCTACTGGAACCAGACCGAAGAAACCAGCAAGGTGCTCAGCCCTGATGGCTGGCTGCGCACCGGCGATATCGGCCGCATGGACGAGTCCGGCTACATCTATATCGTCGACCGCAAGAAAGACATGATCCTGGTCTCCGGCTTCAACGTGTACCCGAACGAGATCGAGGACACCGTAATGAAGCATCCGGGCGTGGCCGAGGTCGCCGCGATCGGCATCAGCGACGAGCATTCCGGCGAGGCGGTGAAGCTGTTCGTGGTGCGCAAGGATCCGAAGCTGACGGTGGAGCAGCTCAAGGAGTTCTGCCGCGAGAACCTCACCGGCTACAAGCGTCCGAAGGTGATCGAATTCCGCGATGCGCTGCCCAAGAGCAACGTGGGCAAGATCCTGCGCCGCGAACTCAGGGACGAGAAAAAAGCCGTTCCTGCCGGCTGATCGCACTTGTCGATGAAACGGGGACACCCTGCGCGATGCAGGGTGTCATGGCACGCTCACTCGTCGTGCCACATCTCCAGGATGTCGGCGTAGCCGCCCAGCAGGTTCCACAGCGGCACCTGCTTGTCTTCCGGAATGCGCGTGTAGGCGAAGCCGATGTGCCTTTCCGATACGCGCGCCACCTTCGCCTCCAGGTGGATGTGCAGGTCGCTGCCGAAGATCATGTCCAGCACCCAGCTCTCGCCGGCCTTGCCGTTCCATTCGCGCGGGCGGCGCAACAACACGCCGGTGGCCGAGATGTCGATCAGGTCGGTCGGATGCGACTCGTCGCCATGACTCATCAGCACCGTGGTCTTGATGCGCATACGCGCCGGACGCAGATGCTCTTTGTCGTCCATGGCGTCGTCACCCATTGTGGTCATGCTTTGTGTTCTCCCGCACAGCGTCCGCTACACGCCCAATCCGACCTGCTGGCGGCGGCGCGCCTTTCCCGGCACAGCCCGCAGCCCTACAGCATCGGCCCTCGTGCGCCGATGTCCCCCGGATAGCTGCCTATCATGAAGCAAGCCACATGCCACTGCTACAACCACGTTGCAGCCATGCATGCCGCGCATGTCAAACCATCCCGGCCAAGCTTGGAGGGACGCAATAGGTCACATGCTGCCGCAGCCGTACCAGCAAGGCTCGCCGCGCGGCCGCAGGCCTTTCACAAGCCCCTACGCCAGCTGAAGCCCTTGCTGGACATGCCGCCGGACTGCAGTTAATCTGTAACCCGCGTGTGGAGCCATACATGGATGGCCGCCGGGAGCCCCGGTAGGGATGGCCTCCACCCGATGTATCCAGCCGACCTTTTACGAATCGCGGGCGACGCCAGCGGCGTCACGCATGGTTCCGGCCTGATCGTTTTCAGCGATATCGCCCGGCATCCAGCGACCGCCACCTGACCGAACCGCATCGCGTGGCTTCATCAGGATTCTGTTTTTTGGCGGGGGACCGCACGTTCCGGCTGGACATCGCGCAAGATTGATCGGCTTCACGTTGGGTGCCTTGCAAGCGAAAAGGCAACCAGGCACGAATCTTGGTTCGATCAGGCATCGGACAAAGATTTTGATCGTCAACAGAACACATGCCGGCCCCTTCCGGGCGGCCCAATGACATGCATTGATGAGCACTGAGCCAAGCGAGTCTCAGCCGGTACCCGCAACGCATGATGCGTTTGCAGGAGTTCCGCAGCAGCAGGAAATGCCGCTAGCCATCGTGCGCGGCGAGCCGATCTTGCAGATGCCGCAGGATCTCTACATTCCGCCGGATGCGCTGGAAGTCATCCTGGAAGCCTTCGAAGGGCCGCTGGATCTGCTGCTGTATCTGATTCGCCGGCAGAACCTGGACATTCTCGATATCCCGATTGCCGAAATCACCCGGCAATACATGGAATATATCGACATGATGCGCGACGTGATGCGCCTGGAGCTGGCGGCGGAATACCTGCTGATGGCTGCGATCCTGGCCGAGATCAAATCGCGCCTGCTGCTGCCCAGGCCGCCTACGGCGGAAGGGCTGGAAGAGGATCCTCGCGCCGAACTGGTGCGCCGCCTGCAGGAGTATGAGCGCTTCAAGAAGGCAGCCGAGGATATCGACGCCCTGCCCCGCCTGGAGCGCGACACGGTAGTGGTGCAGGCAGAAGTGGGCGAGCGCAACGTAATCAAGCTGCCGCCGCCGCTGGACCTGAAGGAAATGCTGCTGGCCCTCAAGGATGTGCTGCACCGGGCCGAACTGTTCGGGCATCACGCGATCAAGCGCGAGGCGCTGAGTGTGCGCCAGCGCATGGGCGAATTGCTCAGCCGCCTGGACAACGATCAGTTCCACCGCTTTGAAAGCCTGTTCGATGTCAGCGAAGGACGGCTCGGCGTGGTGGTGACCTTCCTGGCCATGCTGGAGCTGGCCAAGGAATTCCTGGTCAACATCGTGCAGGAAGAACCGTTGGCGCCGATCTATGTGAAGGCCAATGCCGGTTCGGCCAGGGAAGAAGCCGAGGTCGCCGCTGGCGACGATGCTTTTGAAGAACAGAACGCCGCCTCCGGTACCGAGTAAGCAGTACCCGCAGGGGCGACCACCGTTGGATATCCGATCCTGACCCGATCCCAAGGCTATGCAGATCGAGCAACTGAAACCGATTATTGAAGCCGCCTTGCTTGCCGCCAGCCAGCCGTTGAGCGTGGCGCAGCTGGGCGAGCTGTTCGTCGAGGAAGATGAAGTCGATCGGGCGCAGATCGCGATGGCGCTCGAGATGCTGGCCGACGACTGCCAGGGCCGCGGCGTCGAACTGAAGGAAGTCGGCAGCGGGTTCCGCTACCAGGTCTGCCAGGAGGTTCACCCCTGGGTCTCGCGCATGTGGAGCGAAAAGCCCAGTCGCTATTCGCGCGCCCTGCTCGAAACGCTGGCGCTGATCGCCTACCGCCAGCCGATCACGCGACCGGAAATTGAGCAGATTCGCGGCGTCGTGGTCTCCTCCAACATCGTCAAGACGCTGGAAGAGCGCGAGTGGGTCCGCGTAGTCGGTCACCGCGACGTACCGGGCAAACCTGCCCTGTATGCCACCACCCGCGGCTTTCTCGACTACTTCAACCTCAAATCGCTGGACGAATTGCCCACGCTTGCAGAAATCCGCGACATGGAAGATCCCCAGCTGCGGCTGGACAACGATCCGCTGCCGCCGCGCGTGATCAAGGATCTGCCGATCGATCCGGATGGCGACGACGCAGACGCCGGCAGCGAAGAGCTCGAAGAACGCACCCTCGAAGAACGCGCCGAACAAGCGCACACCGAAGAAGAACACGCTAAAGAAGAACAGACCGAAGCAGCAACGGCAGAGGAAGCAGGTTCCAGCGACACCGATTCGCAGGAGCACACACCTCACGCCACAGCTGCTACGGAAACGGCCGCCAGCGAAGCACCGGCGGATGCAACACACCACAGCGAGCCACCGCCGCATCACGCGGAAGACCTCGCACCCCACCACGGCGAACCCGCTGCCGAAGCGGACGCCGTCAACGAAACCTCTTCCACTGCCGACGAGGCAGCGGACCACGCGGACGCCGATGACGGCTCCGCCAAGCAAGACACCGAGGAGTACCGCGCATGAATGCGCCACAGAAATCCGTATTGAGCCTCAAGCGCGCCGCGCCCACCGAGAACCTCCCCCAGATCGAAGAACGCCTGCACAAGGTGCTCGCCAATGCCGGACTCGGCTCGCGACGCATGCTGGAGCAGCGCATCCAGGCCGGCGAAGTCGAAGTGAACGGCGCTGCCGCCAACATCGGCGCCAGTGTGCGTGCCGGCGACCGCGTGTCGCTTGACAGCAAGCAGTTCGTGGTCGCCACCGACAGCCGCGACGATGCCGAAGTGCTGGTCTACCACAAGCCCGAGGGCGTGGTGACCACGCGCGAAGATCCCGAAGGCCGCCCCACCGTGTTCGAACAGCTGCCGCGACTGAAGGGCGCGCGCTGGGTCGCCGTGGGCCGCCTGGATATCAACACCACCGGCCTGCTGCTGCTGACCACTGACGGCGAGCTGGCCAACGCGCTGATGCATCCGCGCAGCGGCCTGGAGCGCGAATACCTCTGCCGTGTCCACGGCGAAGTGCCGGACGAAATCATCGAAAAGCTCAAGGCCGGCGTGGAGCTGGAAGACGGCCCCGCCCGCTTCGACGAAATCGCCATCATCAGCCGTGGCGGCAGCCATAGCTGGTTCCGCGTGGTGATCCGCGAAGGCCGCAACCGCGAAGTGCGCCGGCTGTGGGATTCGCAAGGCTTTCTGGTCAGCCGCCTGAAGCGTATCCGCTACGGCAATATCGAACTGCCGCGCATGCTGCGCCGTGGCGACTGCGAAGCGCTCAACGAAGAGCTGGTAAAAGAGTTGCGCAAGGTAGCCGGCCTCGGCGCACCGCAGCCGGTACTGACCCTCAGCCCCGTACTGCATCAGCGCCGCGCACCGCGCAATGTCACCGAATACCGCCCCGAAAAGGGCGCCGGCTCCGCCTGGAGCGGCGGCTATCACGATGAAGCGCGCGAACTGCGTGCGTTCGACCGCATTCGCGAAGAACCCGTGCGCGGCAAGCAACAGCGCCGTCGCCCCAAGGGCGATGTCAACGGCAACATCGCCAAGCCGGAACGTCCGGCCGGCGCCGGCGGCAAGTTGCACAAGAAGAAGCGCGGCATCGGCCCGGGCCAGGAGCTGCCGCCGGCACGCACCTGGTTTGCAGGTGAAAGCCGCGAAGGTGGTGGCGGTGGTGGCGCCCGCAGCAGCGGTGGCGCCAATCCCTACGGCAATCGCCGTGGTGGTGGCGGTGGCGGCGGCAGCAGTGGCGCCGGCGGCTTCGGCGGCGGCAATGCACGCGGTGGTCGTAGCGGCGGTGGTGGTGGTGGTCGTAGCGGTGGTGGTGGTCGTCCCGGCGGCAGCCAGGGTGGGCGCCCGCAAGGCCGCGGCAATCGCCCGCAGGGACACGGCGGTGGCCGTCCTCAAGGCGGCGGCAATCGCTCCGGCAATCGCTGAGCGATCGCCACGCGCCTGGCATGATCCGCATCTATCACAACAACCGTTGCTCCAAGTCACGCAGCGCCCTGGCGCTGCTTGAGCAACACGGCCAGCCGTTCGAGGTGATCAACTACCTCGATACGCCGCCGAGCACGCACGAACTGAAGACGCTACTGGTGCAACTCGGCATCAGCGCGCGCGAGCTGTTGCGCAGCGGCGAAGATATCTACCGCGAACTGCATCTGGACGATGCCGCGCTCGACGACGCCGCACTGCTTGCCGCCATGGCCGCGCATCCGCAGCTGATCGAACGGCCGATCGTAGTAGCCCATGGCAAAGCAGTGATTGGCCGTCCGCCGGAAAAGCTGCTCGCGATCCTGTGAGCTCGCGCAAGCGCAGCTAGCTATTCGATCTCGATCGCCGACAACGGCAGCAGCCTGGAATCTTCCAGCGCTGCCGCGCGGTGGCCCATGCCAGCCAGATACGCCTCGTGCGAGGCAAACGCCAGAAACGATTCGACACTGCGTTGCCGCACCAGCATCGCCATATCCCAGCGTTCATTCGCGGGGCCGATCAGAAACGTGCCGCCCTCGCCAAGAAATAACAGCTCGCCGCCGGACTCGTGCAGATAAGGCAGGCTGTGCTCGATGTAGCGATAGAACGCAGCGGCACCGCTGATGGGTATGGCCGGCGCCAATTCAGGCGCCGCGGAATAGTCGGCCACGGCGCGGAAGCGCAGCAGATTGAGCATTACGATCGGCCCCGACATGCCGCGCATGACGAATGCGCGGCCCGATACCTGGGTAGGTTCGAGATAGCGTTGCATCAGCTCCTGCTCCATTACGCACCCTCGCCTTTGGTTCGTTCGCCAAAAGCGAGCCACACAGCGTGCGTGCGTACGTCGGCCGGCCATGCGGCCACCAGCGCATCGAACGCCTGGCGATCGTTGGCAAACAAGGCGCGGCTGGCTTCTTCAAAGCCCGGCATATCGCCGGCCATGGCAGACATGAAGTGATAGGCACGCTCCTGATCCGCGCGTGTCCGGTCGCGTTCGCTAAAGCGATGCCGCGCATCCTCGACCAGTTTTCTCAAGGCCACCGACGGACCGCCGGGCTGGGATGCAAGCCACTCCCAATGCCGCGGCAACAGCGTCACCTCGCGGGCGACAACGCCTAATCTGGGTCGCCCTCTTCCACGCGGCGCTTCGGCCGGCTCGTCAGCCTGCGCATGAGTCTGGGCGGGATCAGCCAGGTACCTGGCGAGAATGTCCTCGTCGGAACCGCGCGTATCGATATCGATGGAGCGGCCGGTGCTGTCGTCGAAGATCAAAACCGGCTTGGTGCCGCCCTGATCAGCCGCCAGCCTGGTAGCCAGGGCGACGACGTGCAGCGGTCCCGATGCCAGGCGCCGATGGCCCTGGAAGCTGGTGTAAGAGCGGGATGAGGATGGATTGGGCATGGCGGACTCCATTCGAGGCCGCGAATAATACCCGGGTAAAATTTAGTAAGCAATATCATCCGGGTAAAATTATCGCCCGCACCATGCGCCATAAAAAAAAAGCCGCCCGGAGGCGGCTCTTTCTGATCGGCAGGCAGCTTAGATTCTGCTCTGCGTGGCCGGATCGCCGACCTTTGCCCCCGCATCCCCGCGCGGCGGCGGAGGCGGCGGTACCGACGAACCCGGCGAGGAGGTCTTGGACCAGTCCGCCGGCGGACCCGGCACGCGGCCGGCCATGATGTCGTCGATCTGGCGCGCATCGATGGTTTCGTACTGCAGCAGCGCGTCCGACATCACATGCAGCTTCTCGATGTTGTCAGTGAGGATCTGCTTGGTACGGGCGTAGGCGCGGTCGAGGATCTCGCGCACCACTTCGTCGATCTTGCGCGCGGTCTCGTTGGAGACGTTCTTGTGCTGGGTCACCGAACGGCCCAGGAACACTTCATCCTCTTCCTCGCCGTAAGTCACCGGGCCGAGCTCATCGGAGAGGCCCCACTTGGTGGCCATGTTGCGCGCCATCTTGGTGGCCCGCTCGATGTCGTTGGAGGCGCCGGTAGTGACCTTGTCGGCACCGAAGATCAGCTCTTCCGCCACGCGGCCGCCATACAGCGAGCAAAGCTGCGATTCGATCGCAATCTTGTTCATGCTGTACTTGTCGCCTTCCGGCAGATACATGGTGACGCCCAAGGCGCGGCCACGCGGAATGATGGTGACCTTGTAGACCGGGTCGTGCTCGGGCACCACGCGGCCGACGATCGCATGACCGGCTTCGTGGTAGGCCGTGAGCTTCTTCTCGTCTTCGCTCATCGCCATCGAGCGGCGCTCGGTACCCATCAGGATCTTGTCGCGCGCCTTGTCCATGTGGCCCATGCGCACTTCGCGAGCATTCTCGCGTGCTGCAAACAACGCGGCCTCGTTGACCAGGTTGGCCAGGTCCGCGCCGGAGAAACCCGGGGTGCCGCGCGCGATTACCATCGCGTCGACGTCGCTGGCGGTCGGCACTTTGCGCAGGTGCACCTTCAGGATCTGCTCGCGGCCCTTCACGTCCGGCAGGCCGACCACCACCTGGCGGTCGAAGCGGCCCGGGCGCAGCAGCGCCGGATCGAGCACGTCCGGACGGTTGGTGGCAGCGATGACGATGATGCCTTCGGTGCCTTCGAAACCGTCCATCTCGACCAGCAGCTGGTTGAGGGTCTGTTCGCGTTCGTCGTGACCGCCGCCCAGGCCGGCGCCGCGATGGCGGCCGACCGCGTCGATTTCATCGATAAAGATGATGCACGGCGCGTGCTTCTTGGCCTGATCGAACATGTCGCGCACGCGCGAAGCGCCCACGCCGACAAACATTTCGACGAAGTCGGAACCGGAGATCGAGAAGAACGGTACCTTGGCCTCGCCGGCAATCGCCTTGGCGAGCAGGGTCTTGCCGGTGCCGGGCGGGCCGACCATCAGCACGCCGCGCGGAATCTTGCCGCCCAGGCGCTGGAACTTGCCCGGGTCGCGCAGGAACTCGACCAGTTCGCCGACCTCCTCCTTCGCTTCGTCGCAACCGGCCACGTCGCTGAAATTGACCTTGACCTGGTCTTCGCCCTGCAGCTTGGCACGCGAACGGCCGAAGCTCATCGCGCCGCGTCCGCCGCCCCCCTGCTGCATCTGGCGCATGAACCAGATGAACACGCCGACGATCAGGATCACCGGCAGCCAATTCACCAGCAGCCCGATCAGCGAGAAACCGGTGCCGGAATCCTGCGTGACGGTGACGTTCTTGTCCTGCATCTGCTTGACCACCGTGCTGGTGGAGAAGCCGAGTACCGGCGCGACGGTGCGGTAGTTGCTGCCGTCCTTCAGCTTGCCGCTGATGGTGGCGGGATTTTCGGCACTGATCGTGGCGGTAGCGACGTTGCCGCTATCCACACTCTGCACGAAGCTGCTGTAAGGCAGGTCCGAGGAGGCGCCACCGTGCGGGTTGAAGCTCTGGAATACGGTGATCAGCACCACCGCTATCACCAGCCAGAGCAACAGGGTTTTCACAGTCTCGTTCATGCGCGGTTCTCGCCAGTTTGCCGGCCCTCCGGTCTGAATCCGGTAGCCAGCGCATACACCTCACGCGAACGCGCGCGGGAGGCCTTAGGTTTACGCATACTTACGCGCGAAAACTCCGCGCGCAAGCTACGTAGGTAATCATCGAAGCCCGTTCCCTGGAACAGCTTGATTAGAAACGCCCCGCCCGGTTTGAGCCAGTGCCTTGAGAAATCAAGCGCCAGTTCGGCCAGATCCATTGCCCGGATCTGGTCGGCCAGTGCCACACCACTCATATTGGGGGCCATGTCCGACAGCACAAGATCGAGCTTTTGGCCGTCCAGGCGCGACTCCAGCTCGCGCAGCACGCTTTCTTCACGGAAGTCGCCCTGCAGGAAATCCACCCCGGCAATGCCTTGCATGGGCAGGATGTCCAGCGCCACCACCGTACCATTATCCCCCAGGCGCTGCCGGACCAGCTGCGACCAGCCCCCGGGCGCGGCGCCCAGATCCACCACGCGCATGCCCGGCTTGAGCAGGCGATCGCGCTCGATCAGCTCTTCCAGCTTGAATACGGCACGCGAACGCAGCCCCTCGGCCTGAGCTTTCTTTACGTAGACATCGTCGAAGTGTTCCCGCAGCCAGCGGGAACTGCTCTTGCTGCGAGGCATGGGGCAAGGGCCGGGAATAAGGGCTGCCATGATACCCTTAACAATCCCCTTACCGCGAATATCAAACTGAACACATGGCCATTTCCCCCTCCCAACGACGCTATCTGCGCAGCCTGGCCCATGATCTGCATCCGGTCATCCTGCTGGGCGCCAAGGGTGCGACCGAAGCGGTGGTGAAGGAGCTCGACCTTGCGCTCGCTCATCACGAGCTGGTCAAGGTGAAGCTTTCCGGCGGCGACAAGGAAGAACGCGAAGCGCAGATCGGTACCTTGATCGACGGCACCGGCGCGGAAAGCGTGCAGCAGATCGGCCACATCGTGGTGCTGTTCCGCCGCAACGAAGACGATCCGCGCCTGGCGCTGCCGCGCTGAGCCATCGCCATGGACCTGTCACTGGACCGCCCCGGCGATTTCCTGTTCGTGCGCCGCGTTGCCCCGCACGCCATCACCGTGGTCGATCGCGAGCTGACTGCCAGTTTCCTGCTGGCGCCGGAACGCGCCGTCGAACAGTGGCCGGTAACCAGTGCCACGCAGCTGGATGAAAGCCATGTCGAGAGCATTCTCGAACTGAAGCCCGAAGTGGTGCTGCTGGGCACCGGCACGCGACAGCAATTTCCCGCGGCGGCCTTCATGGCCGGCTTCCTGCGCCGCGGGGTTGGCATTGAAGTGATGGACAACGCCGCTGCCGCACGCACCTACGGCCTGCTGGCCGCCGAAGGGCGGCGCGTGGTGGTCGCCTTTATCCTGCCGCCGGCCTGAATCAGCGCGACGGCAGGTAGCCGAGCGGATCGACCGGCGTGCCGTCCTTGCGAATCTGGAACTGCAGCTCGTCGCGCGTGCTGCCGCTTGAGCCCATCTCCGCAATCTGCTGCCCCGCCTTGACCTGCTGGCCTTCGGTGACCAAGCGCTTGCGGTTGTGGCCGTAGGCCGAGAGAAAACTGTCGTTGTGCTTGATGATGACCAGCTCGCCATAGCCCACCAGGCCGTTGCCGCTGTACACCACCACACCATCGGCCGCGGCCACCACCGGATCACCGGCCTTGCCGGCAATATCGATACCCGGAATCGCTGCGCTTGCCTGGAAACGGCCGACCACCGAACCGGTTGCCGGCCAGCGCCACTTCACTCCACCAGCCGTGCGCGAGCCGCCCGTCGCCACCACCGGCGTAGCCGCCGGGGCAGCGGGCGCTGCCGCACTGGTCGGTGCGGCCGGTGGCGGATTGACGCCTGCCACCGGTACCACGGTGGTCGGCATGGGAGCCGGTGGCGTGGTTCCCGCTGCAGCGGGAACCGTCTGGAATCCCTGTCCGGGCGGCGGCGCGGTCGGCTTGACCGGTACAGGCGCCTTGGCGATCACGACCGGCGGCGGTGCGTGCACCGGTGCCGGTACCGCAGCGCCATGTCCTGGCAATTGCAGCACCTGCCCTGGCCAGATCGTGTAGGGCTCGGCAATGCCGTTCTGCCGCGCGAGCGCACGAAAGTCGGTGCCATTGCGGAATGCGATGGAATACAGCGTGTCGCCCTTGGCGACGGTGTACGTACCCGGCCTGTTAGCGGCCTGCACCGGCTGCACGACAGCCTCTCCCTGGGGAGGCTGTTGAACCACGACCGTGCGAGCGCAGGCGGTCATGAGCAGGGCTGTGGTGATAAGTGCTGACCATCGCATCAATCCATTCATGCGCGTGAGCATAACGGGGTCGCCTGGAGTTTTCATGCGACCCGCGCGGAAAAGACTGCTGCCCGTTAATGCACTACTGGAAAAGCATGGACGGCTGTCTGCCGAACGCATTGCCTAGTGCTTGAGCACCCACCATCCGGCCAGCACCGCCAGCACCGCAATCGCCGCCCAGCCGATCCACTCGACATATTTGTGCAGAATGCGTTCGGCCCGTTCGCCGAACAGACGGATCAGCAAGGCCAGCAGCCATACGCGCTTGCCACGCCCCAGCAGCACGCATACCAGGAAGGGCAGCACCGGCACACCGACGATGCCCGCCGCCCAGGTGACGAACTTCATCGGCACCACCGGCTGCAACGCTGCCAGCATCAACACCAGCAGCAACTGCAGGAAATGCTGGTTCATCTGCGTACGCAGATTGTCCACGCCCTTCTGGATCGGGTCGTACAAATGCAGCGACTGCAGCAGCGGCGTCAGCGCATGAAAGGCCCAATGACCCAGCGCATAACCCACCAGCGAGCCGAGCAGGGAAAACAGCAGGCTGATATTGGCGTAGAAAAAAGCCCGGTTGCGCTTGCCCAGCATCATCGGCGCCAGCATCACTTCCGGCATGATCGGAAAGATGAAGGCTTCCACGAAGCTCAAGCCGCACAGGTAATAGACCGCCCGACGATCGCGCGCCCATACCAGTACGCGCGCATAGAGACTTCCGAACAGGCGCATCAGCCGATACCGCCCAGCAAGGGCACGAAGCTCACTGCGGCCAATTCTTCCTGCACAAAATCTCCTTTGCCGTCGCCGCGCATGCGGATCAGGGTCTGACTGCTGGGGGAACCGACCGGCGCAACCAACACACCGTCCGGACTCAGTTGATCGAGTACCTGGGTCGGGATCGCATCGCCGGCAGCGGTAAGCATGATGGCGTCGAAGGGCGCTTCGACCGCCCAACCCAGCTTGCCGTCGTCGTGCCGCGAACGGATGTTCTCGATGCCCAGCTGGCGGAAGCGCCGACGCGCCTGGCGCAGCAATTCCTCGATGCGTTCCACCGTATAAACCTGCGGCACCAGGCTGGCCAGCACCACGGCCTGATAGCCGGAGCCGGTGCCGATTTCCAGCACCTTTTGCGGACGTCCCGATTTCACCTCGAACGGCTCGAGCAAGGCCTCGGTCATGCGCGCGACCACCCACGGCTGCGAAATGGTCTGGCCGTGGCCGATCGGCAGCGCAGTGTTTTCATAGGCGCGCGAATGCATCGCCTGGTCGATGAAATGATGGCGCGGCAGATTGCGCAGCACATCGATCACGCGCTGGTCGCGGATACCCTCTTCCTTCAACTTGGCAACCAGCCGGTCGCGGGCGCGCTGCGAGGTCATGCCCTCGCCTTTCAATGCGGATGGCGGCAACGGATGCACGGTCATGCCGCCTTGCCGTCGGCGTTGTCGGCCATGCCATGGCTGAGCGCCTGCGCCCAACTGCTGACTTTTTCCAGTGCCTGGAAGCGGGTCAGATCCACATGAATCGGCGTGACAGAAACATAGCCGCGCCGCACGGCATCGAAATCGGTGCCGGGACCGGCATCGTCCACATCGCCGGCCGGACCGATCCACCAGATGGTCTTGCCGCGCGGATCGGTCTGCTTGATGCACGGCGCCGAACGATGGCGCTTACCCAGGCGGGTGACTTCGAAACCCTGGATCGCTTCCCAGGGCAGGTCCGGCACGTTGACGTTGAGAATGGTATCGGCCGGCAACGGATCGACCAGCAGGCGCTCCATCAGCAGCAGCACGGCCCTGGCGGCGGAATCGTAGTGCTCGCCCTTGTGGTCCTTGCTGACCAGCGATACGGCAATCGCCGGCAGGCCGAGAAAACGTCCTTCCATCGCGGCGGACACCGTGCCGGAATAGATCACATCGTCGCCCAGGTTGGCCGAATTGTTGATGCCGGACACCACGATATCCGGCTCTTCCTCCAGCATGCCGGCCAGCGCGAGGTGCACGCAGTCGGTGGGCGTGCCGGCCACGCGGTAATAGCCGTTGTCCATGCGCAAGGCACGGATCGGTGCATCGAGGGTGAGTGAATTGCTTGCGCCGGAGCGGTCGCGGTCGGGCGCCACTACCGTTACTTGGCCGACCGCGCCGAGGCGTTCGGCGAGCACGCGGATGCCGGGAGCGTCCACGCCGTCGTCGTTGGAAACCAGAACTCGCATCATGATCCGTTCAAAGCCGATTGCCAGCGCACGTTCCACCATCGTCGACGCGCGCCCCTGGATAGCTGAGTCTAACCGAGCGGACCGGCGCTTTCACGCGTGTTTGCCCTCACGCAACCCTCACCGGATTGCTACGATGGCCGTCATGAAGCGCCGCGCGCCCGCTACCGTCGACGAAGAGGACAGCCGCCTGTTCCGCGATGCGATTGGCGAGGTACGCGTGCTTGATCCAGTCGCACCGCCGCCGGCGACGCCCAAGCCCGAGCCGCATCCGCACATGCTGGAGGCGGACGAAGCGGCGGTACCGGGCGAACTGCTCGATATGGCCTTCGACCCTGGGTTGATGGAGGTCGGCGAAGAACTCAGCTATTTGCGCGACGGCTACCCGCCCAAGCTGTTGCGCCAGCTCAAGCGCGGCCAATACAGCGTGCAGGATGAAATCGATCTGCATCAGATGAATGCGGCGGCGGCGCAGGCGACCATTTCGGCGTTTCTGGCCGAAGCTGCCGAGAGCGGCTGGCGCTGCGTGCGGATCGTGCACGGCAAGGGACTGCGCTCGAAGGCCGGCGGCCCGGTGCTGAAGGTGCTTACCGACCGCTTGTTGCGCCGCCGGGACGATGTGATCGCGTTCGCCTCGGCACGGCCGATGCAGGGCGGCACCGGGGCGGTAGTTGTGCTGTTGAAGCCCCGATCCGCCAGACATGCGTGAAATCGCTTCGCCGGCATGCCGGGCTGGACGAAGACGACCAATACACAGCAAGCTATTTAAACACTGACGATATGATCGACAGCTGGAAGCAACGGCTGCACAAGGAAAGCATATGGATATCCGGATTGCGGTATTTGCCGTGGCGCTGACGCTTGCGGCCCAAGCATCGGCCCAGCAAACCATCCAGCCATCTATATGGCATGCCGCGGCCACGCCAGCGACGGCGCCCTCCACCTATATCCCCATGCTTGCCGGCCAAGCGCTGGAAGACAGGCTTAGCGGAAGTTCGCTTCGAGCCGGCGACGGGGAAAGCACTGCCCCGGCAAATCGCAATGTGCCGCACATCGCGTTCAAAGCACAGTCGGATACCGCTGCGCTCACCAGGCAACTGCTGTATACGACTTCCCCGCTGTGGCTACACCACAGCCGACCATTCCCCAGCGACAGCCATGTATCGCAATCTGGCGAGCCACTGCTCAACCAGGCTGCTGCGATGGCCTGGTCGTCATCAACACAGTAAGGCTGCGCCTTAGTCAGGCGATCAGTTCGCGCGCCACTACCGTTGCATAGGCGCCGGCCGGCAATTCGAAACTCAGCTCCAGGCTTTCGTCGTCCAGCCAGCGCCAGCGCAACGCGTTCGGCAACAAGCGCAGCGGGCGCCGCTCCTGCTCCATGCGGGCGGCGGCCAGCCCCTCGGCCAAATCGCCATGCGTTGCCGCGACCGCACGTTCCAGCTCGCCGGCCTCGGCGCCGGCAGGCGGTTCGCCCTGTCCCCATAGCGGGCCGGACGGATGGATATCGCCCTGCGCCAGGCGTGCGGCTAGCGTCGCGTCGAACGGCTCCGGCCCGAACCAGGAACGCGAACCGGCCAACGACCAGATTTCGCCGTCGAGCGGCTGGTCCCAGGCATCGCGCTCGACGCGGGCGGCGAGCACACTGTTGAAAATATGCGAGCGCGCGGCGGACAGCAGAATCGAGCGCTTCTCGCGATCCACCCGGCGACCGCCGAACATGGCACGTGCCTGGGCGACATTGCCGCCTTCGCGGCCAAAGCGCTGTTCGCCGAAATAATTGGGCACGCCGCGCGTGGCGATCGCCTGCAATACCGCTTCCGCCTGTTCGCGGTCGCCGTGCGCATCGCGCAGCACCAGCACAAAGCGATTGCCGCGCAGGGCGCCACGCTTGAGTTTGCGTTTGTGCCGCGTACTGGCCAGTACCTTGACATCCTCGTGCGGAAACGCCGACCAATCCGGATCGGGCTTGCCGGCCAGTTGCACCGTGAATGCCTGGCGCGTGACGGCGTGGCGGTCCTTCAGGCCCGCATAGCCGACATTGAGCGGCGGCACGCTGGCAAAGCGGGCGAGTTCGCGCGCAACCCAATCGGTATTGGCGCCGCGTTTTTCCACCCACAGCAAGGCGTGCTCGCCTTCACCGTCAGCGTCGTAGCCAAGGATTTCGTCGACGCGGAAGTCTTCGGGAGTGCGGCGCAATTCGGCGGTCAACGGGGGAAGACCGTAAGCGCGGGGCAGCTCGGTTTCAGGGGCGGTCATAAAAACCTCAGCGTGATTCCGGCGAAAGCCGGAATCCATCTCGCCTGTGACGCCTGGATTCCGGCCTTTGCCGGAATGACGGCTTAGCAAGATGGAGTTTGCTCAATTACCAACGCTCGTACCCGATGCCGCCGGATCGGGCGCGCTGGAACCCGATTTCGGCACGACCTGATAAAACGTCTCGCCCGGCTTGATCAGCCCAAGCTCGCCACGCGCACGCGCTTCCACCGCCTGCTCGCCATGCTTGAGATCGCTGACGTCCGCCGCCAGCGCCTGATTGCGCTGGGTCAGCTTGTCGTTCTCGTCGCCTTGCTTCTTGACCGCCGCCCGCAGGCTGGTCACCTCGGACATGCCGCCGTGATCGGACCACAGTTTGAACTGCAGTCCGATCAGCAATAACAGCAGGATCAAGGCGACCCATCGCAGCATGGATAAGCGCTACCTCAGCCGGGCAGATGAGCGAGGCTCGGGAACGCGTGGCGGCCGGCATAACGCGCCGCCGCGCCCAGCTGTTCCTCGATACGCAGCAGCTGGTTGTACTTGGCCACGCGGTCGGTGCGGCACAGCGAACCGGTCTTGATCTGGGTGGCGGTGGTGGCCACGGCGATATCGGAGATGGTGGTGTCTTCGGTTTCGCCCGAACGGTGCGAGACGATGGCGGCGTACTTGGCCGCATCGGCCATGGCGATGGCTTCCAGCGTTTCCGACAGCGTGCCGATCTGGTTCACCTTGATCAGGATAGCGTTGGCGATCTTCTTGTCGATGCCTTCGCGGAAGATCGCCGGATTGGTGACGAACAGATCGTCGCCCACCAGCTGCACCTTGTTGCCGATCTTGTCGGTGAGCAGCTTCCAGCCGTCCCAGTCGCCTTCGGCCATGCCGTCTTCGATGGTGACGATCGGATACTGCTGCGCCCAGCTGGCCAGCAGGTCGACGAACTGCGCCGGCGTGTACACCTTGCCCTCGCCTTCCAGGTCGTACTTGCCGTCCTTGAAGAATTCGGAGCTGGCCACGTCCAGGCCCAGCAGGATGTCGCTGCCGATCTTGTAGCCGCTCTTGTTCACCGCTTCGAGAATGGTATCGAGCGCTTCGATATTGGAGCGCAGGTTCGGCGCAAAGCCGCCTTCGTCGCCCACGGCCGTGTTCAGGCCCTTGCCCTTCAGCACGCTCTTGAGTGCGTGGAAGATTTCGGTGCCGGCGCGCAGCGCTTCGGAGAAGTTCGGCAGGCCGACCGGCAGCACCATGAATTCCTGCACGTCGACGTTGTTGTCGGCATGCGCACCGCCGTTGATGATGTTCATCATCGGCACCGGCAGCACGCCGGGCTTGCCGTTGGACAGGTACTTCCACAGCGGCTCGCCGCGCGAGGCAGCGACTGCATGCGCGGCGGCCATCGAAACGCCCAGCAGCGCATTGGCACCGAGGCGGCCCTTGTTCGGCGTGCCGTCGAGTTCGATCAGCTTGGCGTCCAGCCCCTTCTGGTCGGCGGCGTCATAACCCTTCAGCGTATTGAAGATTTCGCCGTTGACGTTACCCACGGCCTTCTGCACGCCCTTGCCCAGATAGCGCGACTTGTCGCCATCGCGCAATTCCACCGCTTCGCGCGTACCGGTCGAGGCGCCACTGGGGACGGCTGCACGGCCGAAAGCACCACCTACCAGCGTTACTTCCGCTTCAAGCGTGGGGTTGCCGCGGGAGTCGAGAATTTCACGGGCATGAATGCGGGTGATTTGGGTGCTCATTACCAATCCAGTTCAGGGGTGAAAGGAAGGAGACGCTGCGCGCTCGGCACGCAGCGATCAAACGGACTGCTCAAGGAAGCCGTGGCGCTTGGTCACGGCATCCAGCTCCAGCAGAGTGTGCAGCAAGGCTTCCATCTTGCCGAGCGGCCATGCGTTGGGTCCATCGCTGAGCGCCTTGGACGGATCCGGATGAGTCTCCGCAAACAGGCCGGCGACGCCCACGGCCACCGCCGCACGCGCCAGCACCGGCACGAATTCGCGCTGGCCGCCCGAGCTGGTGCCCTGCCCGCCCGGCAACTGCACGGAATGGGTGGCGTCGAACACCACCGGACAGCCGGTTTCGCGCATCACGCTCAGCGAACGCATATCCGACACGAGATTGTTGTAGCCGAAGCTGGCGCCGCGCTCGCAGACCAGGATGTCGTCATTGCCGACCGCCTTGGCCTTGTCCACCACGTTCTTCATATCCCAGGGCGCGAGGAACTGGCCCTTCTTGATATTCACCGGCTTGCCGGCGCGAGCCACGTTCTGGATGAAGTTGGTCTGGCGGCAGAGGAACGCCGGCGTCTGCAGCACGTCCACCACCGCGGCCACTTCATCCATCGGCGTGTATTCGTGCACGTCGGTAAGCACCGGCACGCCAAGCTGGCGCTTCACTTCCGCCAGCACGCGCAGGCCTTCTTCCATGCCGGGACCGCGGAAGCTGTTGCCGGAAGAGCGATTAGCCTTGTCGAAGCTGGACTTGAAGATGAAGTTGATGCCGAGCTTGCCGGTGATTTCCTTCAACGTGCCGGCGGTATCGATCTGCAGCTGTTCGGATTCCACCACGCAAGGGCCGGCAATCAGGAACAGGGGCTGGTTGAGGCCGACCTCGAAACCGCACAGCTTCATGCCACCGACTCCTTGGCCAGCTGCTGGCCGTCGCGCACCGCCTTGAACTCGCGCGCGGCGCGCACGAAGCCGATAAACAGCGGATGCCCGTCGCGCGGCGTGGAGGTGAACTCCGGATGCGCCTGGCAGCCCAGGAACCACGGGTGCTGCTGCAGCGGCAGCTCGACGATTTCCACCAGCAGGTCGTCCATCGACTTGCCGGAGATCACCATGCCGAGGTCTTCGAACGGCTGGCGATAGCGGTTGTTGAATTCATAGCGATGGCGGTGGCGCTCACGCACCACGTCCTGGCCGTACAGCTGGCGAGCCAGGGTGCCGGCCTTGAGGCGGCATTCCTGCGCGCCCAGGCGCATGGTGCCGCCCAGGTCGGAACGTTCGGTGCGGGTTTCCACTTCGCCGGACGAGGTGGTCCACTCGGTGATCAGGGCGATCACCGGGTTGGCGGTGTGGCGGTCGTTCTCGCTGGAATCGGCATCGGCGAAACCGGCCACATTGCGGGCGAAATCCACCACCGCCGCATGCATGCCGTAGCAAATGCCGAAATACGGCACGCCGTGCTCGCGGGCGTACTTGGCCGCCAGCACCTTACCCTCGAAGCCGCGCTTGCCGAAGCCGCCGGGCACCAGGATCGCGTCGACGCTGCCCAGCACCTTGCCGGCGCCTTCGGCCTCGATCTGCTCGGAATCGATCCACTGCAGGTTCACGCGGGTCTGCTGCTTGATGCCGCCGTGGCGCAGGGCTTCGCCCAGCGACTTGTAGGCATCCTTGTGTTCCACGTACTTGCCCACGATGGCCACGGTGATTTCATCCTTGGGATGCTCCACCGCCTCGACCGTGCGCTGCCAGCCGGACAGGTCGGCCGGCTTGGCATCCAGGCCCATCTTCTTGACCACGATGTCATCCAGGCCCTGCTGGTGCAGCCACAGCGGCTGCTTGTAGATGATGTCCACGTCGGCCGCGCTGATCACCGCCGGTTCCGGCACATTGGTGAAGAGGGCGATCTTGCGACGCTCGCCGTCCGGCAACGGCTGCTCGCAGCGGCACAGCAGGATGTCCGGCTGAATGCCGATCGAGCGCAGCTCCTTCACCGAATGCTGGGTCGGCTTGGTTTTGATCTCGCCGGCAGCCTTGATGTAGGGCACCAGGGTCAGGTGCATGAACAGGCACTTTTCCGGGCCGTGCTCGATGCGCAGCTGGCGGATCGCCTCCAGGAACGGCTGGGATTCGATATCGCCCACCGTGCCGCCGATCTCGACCAGGGCCACGTCGAAGCCGCGGGTGGCCTCGTGGATGCAGTGCTTGATCTCGTCGGTGATGTGCGGGATGACCTGCACGGTGGCGCCCAGGTAGTCGCCGCGGCGCTCCTTGCGGATCACCGATTCGTAGATCTTGCCGGTGGTGATGGAATTCTTGCCGGTGAGGCGGGTATGGACGAAGCGCTCGTAGTGGCCCAGGTCCAGGTCGGTCTCGGCGCCGTCGTCGGTCACATAGACCTCGCCGTGCTGGAAGGGACTCATCGTGCCCGGATCCACATTGATGTAGGGATCGAGCTTCATCATGGTGACCGAGAGGCCGCGCGCCTCAAGAATGGACGCGAGCGAGGCCGCTGCGATGCCCTTGCCAAGCGAGGACACCACACCGCCAGTGACGAAAATCAGGGGGGTCATGGAAAGCAGCCAGTGCTGGAAATCGGCATTTTAGCGGCAGATGGGCTCTGCCGCGAGATGGCTGCGCCGTGATTGGCTGAAAAAATTCAGCCACCACCGCGCCAGGCGCGGCCACCGGCATGGAGCGGCTCCTGCGCGGAGCCAGGCCCCGCCCCGGAGGGCGGGACCGCAAACAGGCGTTTCAGCCGATGCTGGAGGACATGGACTGCATCGCCGGATGCATCATGTACAGGTTCATGTTGTGCATCACCCAGACCGAACCCACCACCACGATGGCGATGATCAGCAGCGAGAACACGCCGATGGAGAGGTTGTCGCGCTGCTCCGGGGCGGTGCCCATGTGCAGGAAGAACACCAGCTGCACCAGCAGCTGGATGACGCAGAACGCCACGATGCCCGGCACCACCAGGTGCTGCGGCACGGCGCCGCTCATCACGCAGCCGAACGACAGCACGGTGAGGATCAGCGAAAGCGCGAAACCGACCGTATACGACTTCAGGCTGCCGTGCAGCTTGGACTTGTGGGCGGCCGAGTGACCATGTTGGCTCGACATCTCAGAGCACTCCCATCAGATAGACAAAGCTGAACACGCAGATCCACACCAGGTCCAGGAAGTGCCAGAACAGGCTCAGGCAGGACAGGCGGCGTTCCACGGCATCGTTGAGACCGAACTTGCTCACCATATGCATCATCACCAGCAGCCAGATCAGGCCGGAGGTGACGTGCAGGCCGTGCGTGCCGACCAGGCCGAAGTAGGCCGACAGGAATGCGCTATGGCTGGGGCCGGCGTGCTCGACCGTGATCAGGTGATGGAACTCATACACTTCCATGCCCACGAAGCCCGCACCGAACAAAAAGGTGACGAACAGCCAGGCGATCACCTTGTTGCGCTTGCCGGCATGCATGTTCAGCATGGCCAGGCCGAAGGTGAAACTGCTGATCAGCAGCAGCATGGTTTCGCCGAACACGTATTTCAGGTCGAACAGCTCCTTCCCGCCCGGGCCGCCCGCGGTGGCGTGGCCCAGCACGGCGAAGGTGGCGAACAGGCCCGAGAAGATCAGGCAGTCGCTCATCAGGTAGATCCAGAACCCCAGCAGGGTCTTGGCGCCGTCGTCGTGATGTTCGTGCTCGTGGGCGCCGCCGTGTGCGAGGGCGCCGTGATTAGCGGTAATTGCGGTCATGGATTAAGCCACCTTCTCGCCGGCCGAGGCCGGGCCCACGTTTTCGATCAGCTTGTGCAGCGGCACCAGGCGTGCGCGCTCGATCTTCTCGACCTCGGCACCCGGCACGTAGTAATCCACGTCGGTGTCGTAGGCACGGCTGATGAAGCTGCCGATCATGCCGGCCAGGCCGACGATGGCCAGCCACCAGATGTGCCACACCATCGCAAAGCCCAGCACCGTGCCGAACGCGGCCATGATCAGGCCCACGCCGGTGTTGCGCGGCATATGGATGTCGGCGTAGTGCTCGTGCTGCGGGTAGGCGCGCTTGTGTTCCTTGTCGGCCCAGAACTGGTCGAGCTCCTCCACCTTGGGCAGCACGGCGAAGTTGTAGAACGGCGCCGGTGAGCTGGTCGCCCACTCCAGCGTACGGGCGCCCCAGGGATCGCCGGTGAGATCGCGGTTCTCGGCACGGTTGCGGATGCTCACCACGAACTGCAGCAGCATGAAGCCGATGCCCAGCGCGATGACGCCCGCGCCCACGGCGGCCACGATCAGGTACGGCTGCCAGGCCGGGTTGGCGTAGTGGTTCATGCGGCGGGTCATGCCCATCAGGCCCAGCACGTACAGCGGCATGAAGGCCATGTAGAAGCCCACCACCCAGCACCAGAACGAAGCCTTGCCCCAGCGCTCCTCCAGCTTGAAGCCGAAGGCCTTCGGGAACCAGTAATTGATCGCGGCGAAGCAGCCGAACAGCACGCCGCCGATGATCACGTTATGGAAGTGCGCGATCAGGAACAGGCTGTTGTGCAGCACGAAGTCCGCGCCAGGCACCGCCATCAGCACGCCGGTCATGCCGCCGATGGTGAAGGTGATCATGAACGCCACCGTCCACATCATCGGCAAGGTGAAGCGGATGCGGCCGCGGTACATGGTGAACAGCCAGTTGAACAGCTTCACGCCGGTGGGGATCGAGATGATCATCGTGGTGATGCCGAAGAAGGCATTCACGTCGGCGCCCGAGCCCATCGTAAAGAAGTGGTGCAACCAGACCAGGAAGGACAACACGCCGATGCCGGCCGTGGCGTACACCATCGACTTGTAGCCGAACAGCGGCTTGCCCGAGAACGTGGCCACCACTTCAGAAAACACGCCGAAGCACGGCAGCACCAGGATGTACACCTCCGGGTGGCCCCAGATCCAGATCAGGTTGATGTACAGCATGGCGTTGCCGCCAAGCTCGTTGGTGAAGAAGTGCATGTCCAGGTAGCGGTCGGCCGCCAGCAGCGCCAGCGCCACCGTCAGCACCGGGAAGGCCGCCACGATCAGGATGTTGGTGACCAGCGCAGTCCAGGTGAACACCGGCATCTGCATCAGCTGCATGCCTGGGGTGCGCATGCGCAGGATGGTCACGATGAAGTTGATGCCGCTAAGCGTGGTGCCCAGGCCGGATAGCTGCAGCGCCCAGATGTAGTAATCCACGCCCACGGTGGGACTGAATTTCAACTCCGACAGCGGCGGATACGCCAGCCAGCCGGTGGCGGCGAAATCGCCCACGAACATCGACAGCATCACCAGCACCACGCCCGAGGCGGTGAGCCAGTAGCTGAGCGAGTTCAGGAACGGATAGGCCACGTCGCGCGCACCGATCTGCAGCGGCACGACCAGGTTCATCAGGCCGACCACGAAAGGCATCGCCACGAAGAAGATCATGATCACGCCGTGGGCGGTGAAGATCTGGTCGTAGTGATGCGGCGGCAGGTAGCCGGCCGCATCCGCCGAGGCCAGCGCCTGCTGGGCGCGCATCATGATGGCGTCGGCGAAGCCGCGCAGCAGCATCACCAGCGCCAGGATGATGTACATGATGCCAATGCGCTTGTGGTCCACGGTGGTGAACCATTCGCTCCACAGATAGCCCCACTTGCGCTGGAGGGTGATCCAGCCGAGCACTGCCGCACCGCCCAGGCACACCATCAGCAGGGTGCCCATGATGATCGGCTCATGGAAAGGAATGGCCGATAGAGAAAGTTTTCCGAACATGGCCCTACTCCGCCGCCTTGGCGTGATCGTTATGCGAAGGAATGGCGCTGGCCTGCGCAGGCTCGGAGCCGATCTTGTCCATCTTCATGTCGCCCATGTACTGGGCGATGATGCTGTTGAACAGCCCCGGCTTGACGTTGGCGTAATACGTCACCGGCATTTTTTCGCTGGGCTGGGTCAACGCGTGATAGGTGGTGTCGTCCAGGTTGAGCTGGCTGGCCTTGGCCTTGTTGAGCCAATCCTGGAAACCCTGCTGCGAGGTCGCGACCGCGGTGAAATGCATGTCGGAGAAACCCGCGCCGCTGTAGTTGCTGGACAGGCCGGCATAGCTGCCCGGCTCGTTGGCGATCAGGTGCAGCTTGGTTTCCATGCCGGCCATCGCGTAGATCTGGCTGCCGAGCTGCGGGATGAAGAAGGCATTCATCACCGAATCGGAAGTGATCTCGAAATTCACCGGCACATTGGTCGGGAAGGCGAGCTCGTTGACGCTGGCTACGCCGTAGTCCGGGTAGATGAATACCCACTTCCAGTCCATCGACACGGCCTGGATGGTGATCGGCTTTACATCGCTCGCCAGCGGCTTGTACGGATCGAGCGCGTGCGTGCTGCGCCAGGTGATCGTCGCCAGGATCGCGATGATGATGCACGGGACGGTCCACACCACCACTTCGATCGCGGTGGAATGCGACCACTTCGGCGCATACGTAGCTTTGGTATTGGAAGCGCGATAGCTCCAGGCGAAAGCCAGGATCATCGCGATGACCGGGATCACGACCAGCAACATCAAGCCGGTGGCGATCAGGATCAACGATTTTTCCTGCATGCCCACGTCACCCTTGGGTGACAGGACTTCCAAATTGCAGCCGCTGAGAAACACAGCCAGACCTGCGCACGGCCAGCGCAAGGCGGAGACGAGGGAACGCTTGTTCACAAACGACTCTTAAGAAGAAGGCTAAATTGGGATTTGTCGCGGGGACGACCTGCAAAGGATATCGCGCCGCAGCAAGGCCTGACTAGCCCGAGACATAATGCCGCGCCAGAAATACGCACGTCATATTCCGTGCTTGACATACGCGACGACTTGTCTGCATGCGCCAAAAAATTGTCGCATCGAATCGCGGCAAACCCCTTGAAATCCAGTATCGACATAGTGCACGCGCGAGTACTGCTACCATGCGCGCATGACGCATCCCATTCCTGCCCGAATTGCCGCCCTGCGCGAAGCCATGGTCCTGCATGGCGTCGCTGCATGCCTGGTTCCCACCGCCGATCCGCATCTCTCCGAATACCTGCCGGAACACTGGCAGGCGCGCGAATGGCTGTCCGGCTTCACCGGCTCGGCCGGCAGTCTGCTGGTCACCGCCGGTGACGCCGGGGTGTGGACCGATTCGCGCTACTTCTCGCAAGCCGAGCAGCAGCTCGCTGGTAGCGGCGTGGTGCTGATGAAGCAGCGGATCGCGCATGCGCCGGAGCACCTCACCTGGCTGCAACAGCATCTGCACAGCGGCGATGTGCTCGCTATCGCCGGCGACAGCTTGTCGGTGGCCACCCAGCGGCAGATCGAACGCCAGCTTGGCCAGGCCGGCATCAGCCTGCGCGTGGATCTGGATCTGCCTGGGGCGATCTGGCCCGAGCGCCCCGCCCTGCCCAAGGCGCCGGTCACCGAGCACGCACTGAGCTATGCCGGCAGCTCGCGCGCCGAAAAATTCGAGAAGCTGCGCAACGCCATGCGCAAGCAGCACGCCACGCATCACCTGGTATCCAGCCTGGACGACGTCGCATGGCTGACCAACCTGCGCGGCAGCGATGTGGAATGCAATCCGGTATTCCTGGCCCACTTGCTGGTGGAAGCGACCGGCATGGCTACGCTGTTCGTCGATCGCAGCAAGCTGAGTGATCAACTGGTGGCCACGCTGGCCGAAGACGGGATCCGGATTGCCGGCTACGGCACGCTCAACGATGCACTGAGCGAGCTCGGCACCAAGGATGCACTGCTGTTCGATCCAGGCCGCGTGGTGAGTGCCGTGCTGCAAGCGGTCAAGCAGGACGTCAAGCGCATCGAGGCAACCAACCCTTCCACCGTCTTCAAGGCCAGCAAGAGCACGGCCGAGCTCGGCCATATCCGCGAAGTGATGCGCCGCGACGGCGCCGCCCTGGTGCGCGCGTTCCGTCGACTGGAAGAACGGCTTGCCGCCGGCATGGCCCAGACCGAGCTGGACGTGGACAGCCTGCTGCGCGAGGAACGCTCGGCGCAGCCCAACTTCGTTGGCGAAAGTTTCGCCACCATTGCCGGCTATATGGAAAACGGCGCCCTGCCGCACTACCGCGCCACGCCGGAATCGCACAACACCTTGCAGCGGCACGGCCTGCTGCTGGTCGACTCCGGCGGCCAGTACCTGGGCGGCACCACCGATATCACCCGCGTGCTGGCACTGGGCCCGACCACCGCCGAGCAGCGGCGCGACGCCACCTTGGTCATGAAAGGCATGATCGGCCTGTCGCGCGCCCGCTTCCCCAAGGGCGCCAGCGGTCCGCAGCTCGATGCCCTGGCGCGTGCGCCGCTATGGGCCGCCGGCATGGACTACGGCCACGGCACCGGCCATGGCGTGGGCTACTTTCTTAATGTGCACGAGGGCCCGCAGAGCATCCGCCCGCCGGTTGCCGGTGGCGCCCTGGTGGCACTGGAGCCCGGCATGATCAGTTCGATCGAGCCCGGCCTGTATAAACCTGCCCGCCATGGCATCCGCCACGAAAATCTGGCGGTGGTGGTCGAGGCCGACCGGACCGAATTCGGCGAGTTCTACGCCTTCGAGACGCTGACCTTGTGCCCGTTCGACCGGCGCGCGCTGGAACCGGCGCTACTCAGCCCGGACGAGCGCGCGTGGCTCGACGATTACCACGCCACCGTGCGCGCGGCGCTGGCGCCGCTGCTGGAAGATGCGGATCTGGCCTGGCTGGAAAAGCATTGCGCGCCGCTGTAACCCGCCCGGCACGTAGGTTGGGTTAGCGCAGCGCAACCCAACGATCTATCTTCGTAGCGACATCGTTGGGTTACGCTGCGCTAGCCCAACCTACCGGGCCCGGCTGGTGCAGCTTGACCTTCCTGCTCCGGCAACCCATTCTCCCGCGCCTAACCTTCCAGCCAAAGCACGCATGAGCAGTCGCTACAACGCCGCCGATATCGAAGTCCTCTCCGGCCTTGACCCGGTCAAGCGCCGCCCAGGCATGTACACCGACACCACGCGCCCGAACCACCTGGCGCAGGAAGTGATCGACAACTCGGTCGACGAGGCGCTGGCCGGCCACGCCAAGTCGATTGAAGTGATCGTGCACACCGACGGCTCGGTGGAAGTCAGCGACGACGGCCGCGGCATGCCGGTGGACATCCATCCGGAAGAAGGCATTCCCGGCGTCGAGCTGATCCTTACCCGCCTGCATGCCGGCGGCAAGTTCTCCGGCAAGAACTACAACTTCTCCGGCGGCCTGCACGGCGTGGGCGTGTCGGTGGTGAATGCGCTGTCGAACAAGGTGGAAGTGACCATCCGCCGCGACGGCAACGAATACCGCATGATCTTTGCCGACGGCGACCGCATCAGCCCGCTGGAAACGATCGGCACGGTGCCGAAGAAGAAAACCGGCACCACCGTACGCTTCTGGGCCGATCCGAAATACTTCGACACGCCGAAGATTTCCCTGTCCAAGCTCAAGCATCTGCTGCGCGCCAAGGCCGTGCTGTGCGCAGGCCTCAGCGTCAAGCTCACCGACGAAGCCAGCGGCGAAGTCAGCGAGTGGTATTACGAGGACGGCCTGCGCGATTACCTGCGCGGCGAACTCGACGGCGCCGAATGCCTGCCGGCCGACCTGTTCGTGCACCACGTGCAGCGCGAGACCGAAGGCCTGGATGTCGCCCTCACCTGGCTGCCGGAAGGCGAGCTGGTGCAGGAAAGCTACGTCAACCTGATTCCCACCGTGCAGGGCGGCACGCATGTCAACGGTCTGCGCACCGGCCTTACCAATGCCGTGCGCGAGTTCTGCGATATCCGCAACCTGCTGCCGCGCGGCGTGAAGCTGGCACCGGAAGATGTGTGGGAGCGCCTGGCCTTCGTGCTGTCGGCCAAGCTGCAGGATCCGCAGTTTGCCGGCCAGACCAAGGAACGCCTGTCATCACGCAATGCTGCCGCGCTGGTGGAAAGCGTGGTCCACGATGCTTTCAGCCTGTGGCTCAACCAGCACGTGGATCTGGGCGAGCGCATCGCCCAGCTGGCGATCGAGCGCGCCAGCGCGCGCCTGAAGGCCGCCAAGCAAGTGGTGCGCAAAAAGATTACCCAGGGCCCCGCCCTGCCCGGCAAGCTGGCCGACTGCACCGCCACCGATCTCACCCGCACCGAGCTATTCCTGGTCGAGGGCGATTCGGCCGGCGGCAGCGCCAAACAGGCGCGCGACAAGGATTTCCAGGCGATCCTGCCGCTGCGCGGCAAGATCCTCAACACCTGGGAAGTGGAATCCACCTCGGTGCTCGCCTCCGAGGAAGTGCATAACCTGGCGGTGGCGATCGGCTGCGACCCGGGCAAGGACGATCTCAGCGGGCTGCGCTACGGCAAGGTGGTGATCCTGGCCGACGCCGATTCCGACGGCCTGCACATCGCCACCCTGCTCAGCGCGCTGTTCCTGCGCCACTTCCCGGCGCTGGTGCGCGAGGGCCATGTGTTCGTGGCAATGCCGCCGCTGTTCCGCGTCGACGTGGGCAAGCAGGTGTTCTATTGCCTGGATGAAAACGAGAAGGCGGCGATGCTCCAGCGCATCGAGCGTGAAAAAATGAAGGGCCAGGTCACCGTCACCCGCTTCAAGGGCCTGGGTGAAATGAACCCGTCGCAGCTACGCGAATCCACCATCTTTCCCGACACGCGCCGCCTGGTGCAGCTCACAGTGGAGGACGACGATGGCACCGCCAAGCTGATGGACATGCTGCTGGCCAAGAAGCGCTCCAGTGACCGCAAGAGCTGGCTGGAAGAAAAAGGCGACCTCGCCACGCTGGAAGTCTGAGCACGTGCGCGGCCGCCGCTGCCGGCGGCCGCGCCCCAGCTTTGCCCTGATGCATCAACGGCGCTATGGTGGCGCCCTCGTTCCGACGGACCTGCCGCATGTCCCTGCTGCCGCCCTTCGATCTGCAACGCTGGATTGACGAACACCGCCACCTGCTCAAGCCGCCGGTAGGCAACAAATGCATCGTCGACGGCGACTTCATCATCATGATCGTCGGCGGCCCGAATGCGCGCACCGACTATCACCACGACGAAGGCCCGGAATTTTTCTACCAGCTCGAAGGCGAGATGGTGCTCAAGGTGCAGGACAACGGCATAGCGCGCGACATCCCGATCCGCGCCGGCGAGATCTTCTATCTGCCGCCGCGCGTGCCGCATTCGCCGCAACGCATGCCCAACTCCATCGGCATGGTGATCGAACGCCGCCGCCTGCCGCACGAAAAAGACGGCTTGCTGTGGTTTTGCGAACAGTGCAACCACAAGCTCTACGAAGAATATTTCATCCTGCAAAGCATCGAAGCCGATTTCCCGCCCGTGTTCGACCGCTTCTACGCCTCGCACGACAAGCGCACCTGCAGCGCCTGCGGCCACCTGAACCCAGCCCCCGCCCGCTACACATGACCGCGCAATGCGTAGGCTGGGTTAGCGCAGCGTAACCCGACAGATCTCCATCGAGCCGCTGAAACATCGTTGAGTTACCCCCGATCAATCCGGGGCAACCCACCCTACCGCTACCTCGTCAACCACTTCGTCGCCATGCGACGCAACGACTCGTCCGTATCCTGCGCCTGCACCAACGCGCGAATCGACACCCACGCCAACTCCAGCGACTCGTCGCTGAGCACAAACGCATCGTCCGCACCGACCCGTACCACATAGCGCACGTCGTAATGCCAATGCCCCGGCTCCTGCTTGCGCTCGGGAATCCAGTGCCGGTCCACATCGAAGATTTCCGGCTCGACATGTAAACCGGTGAGCCCGGATTCTTCGTGCGCTTCGCGCAAAGCCACCGCCGCCAGGTCGCTGTCGCCATCCGCATGGCCACCCAGCTGCAACCACCGGTTCAATTTGCGGTGATGCGTAAGCAGCACCTTTTCGCCATCCGCACTGACCAGCCAGGCCGATCCGGTGAAATGCCCCGCCAGATGCTCGCGATGAAAGGGACGATCCGCTTCCTGCAAAAACGCCAGGCAGGCGGCCACGTGCGGATCGCCCGCGTTTGCATCGGCATAGCCGCGCAATGATTCATGCAAATTCACGAAGAACTCCTTGGAACCGCTTAAACACCAACCCATGAACCTTATGCAAGGTCACCACGAAAATTCAAATAAATCATTGACGCCTGAAAAGAAACTGCACGAATAATTCCAGCGTTTTTAAGATACATACGATAGTTCAAGCCCAGCGTAATCATTAGCTTGAGTCGCACCTGCCGACTCGCGCCGATCGAGTCGGACTCCCTTTCACGACACGATCAGGGCGCGCCTCGATGACACGCTTCAACCGACGATTTGGCTCTTGTGCCTTTCTGTTTGCCACCGCACTGAGCGGTGGCCACGCCATGGCCGACGATGCCTCCGCCAATTTTACCGGACCGCTGCTGACGCCCAACCCGGTGAGCATCCCCAAGGGCATGCTGGTGGTCGAGCCTTATTTGATGCAATACCGGAGCGACTCCGGCTACGACAGCCACGGACAGGAGCAGGCATCCAGCGCGCGCGTACGTCAGTGGCAGATGCTGGTGCCATTCTTCTACGGCGTAACCGATCGCCTGATGGTGCAGACCTCGATCGGCGCGGCACACGCCATGTCCGGCGGCGCGAGCACGCGCGGCTGGGGCGTCACCGACACCAGTGTCGGCGTCCAGTACATGCTGCTCAAGCCCGGCAACGGCTACCAAGGCCCGGCCGTCTCCGTGAACTACTCGCATCGCTTTCCCACCGGCACCTACGACCGGCTCAACGAAAATCCGCTGGACGGCATCGGCAACGGCGCCCAGGTCGACACCTTGTCGCTGATGGCGCAACAGAATGTGTCGCTGCCGAACGGACGCCCGCTGCGCCTGCGCGCAGTGGCCTCCTACAGCCTACCGCCAGGCCGTGTCGGCCTGAAGGGTGCCAACGCGTACGCCTCCGGTGTTTCGCAAGATTTTCGCGGCAGCGTACGCCTGGGCAAGGCCATCGGCATTTCCACCTCGGCCGAATACAGCATCGATTCGCACTGGGTGCTGGCGCTGGATCTCACCTACAACCGCACGGGCTCCTCCATCCTCAAAGGAAGCTCGGCCAGCGGCGTGCTGGAGAAGCGCAGTTCGCCACGCAGCGTCTACAGCCTTGCACCGGCGGTGGAATACAACTTCAACGATCGCTTCGGCCTGATCGCCGGCGCGCAATTGAGCTTCGCCGGGCGCAACAACGACGCCTTCGTCACCCCCATGGCTGCCTTCGACATGGTGTTCTGAGCCAACGCCAAGGAAAACCCGTTCCTTTGCAAGTGCCATCGGCGCCATACAAAAAACCGTCTTTTTCGCCAACGTTCCCGGCTCGCCATCGAGCCGGCCGTTTAACCGCAATGCAGCTTGTCCCCTCGGCCATCGCTGGGCTATGGTTGGCGGATGCCTCCGCTCATCGCGATTCGTCTACCGCAGCAACGATGAGCGAAGGGTCAGCCTTCCCGGAGAGCACTCAATGCTATTTAAACGCGTCAAGCCACTCGACCAGATCCTGGCCACTGCCGAGAAAAAGGCACTCACTCGACAGCTTGGCGCGTTCCAGCTAACGATGCTGGGCATCGGTGCCATCATCGGTACCGGTATTTTCGTGCTCACCGCCGAAGCCGGGCAGAAAGCCGGCCCAGGCATGATGATTTCCTTCGTGATCGCGGCGATTGTCTGCACGCTGGCAGCGCTGGCCTACGCGGAACTTGCGTCGATGATTCCGGTGGCCGGCTCCGCCTACACCTACACCTATGGCGTACTCGGCGAAGGCCTGGCCTGGGTGGTCGGCTGGGCGCTGGTGCTTGAATACACCATTGCCGCCAGCACCGTATGCGTCGGCTGGGCCGGCTACGTCAACGGCCTGCTGGCGCACGCAGGTTTTGGCTTGCCGGATTTCCTGCGCTCCGGCCCGATGGATGGCGGCACCTTCAACCTGCTTGCTTTCATGATCGGCGTGGCGATCACCTTCCTGCTGGTCATCGGCACCTCGAAGTCGGCCAAGGTCAACACCGTCCTGGTGATCGTCAAGGTGCTCGCGCTGACGGCTTTCATTTTCGTCGCACTGCCGGCGGTGAAGGATCCGAACTTCAAGCCGTTCGTGCCGAACGGCTGGGGCAGCCCGATGGGGGGCATCGGCGTGCTGGGTGCGGCCGCTTCCATCTTCTTCGCCTACGTCGGCTTCGATGCAGTCTCCACCGCCGCCGAAGAAACCAAGAATCCGAACCGCAATATTCCGATCGGCCTGATCGGCTCGCTTGGCGTGTGCACGGTCTACTACTTGCTGGTGAGCTACAGCGCGATCGGCTCGATCGGCGCGCAGCCGGTGATGGGCCCCGACGGTCTCGCGCTGCAGCCGGGCACGCCTGAAATGGCTGCCGCCTGCAAAGCCTCCGAAGCACTGGTGTGCAGCAAGGAAGCGCTGGCCCACGTGCTGCGCGTGCTCAATCACAACCAGATGGGCAACCTGATCGGTTTTGCCGCCGGCATCGCGCTGCCGTCGGTGATCCTCACCATGACCTACGGCCAGACCCGCATCTTCTTCACCATGGCACGCGACGGCCTGCTGCCGAGCGGCCTCGCCAAGATCCATCCGCGCTTCCACACGCCGCATGTGATTACCATGATCACCGGTATCTTCGTGTCCATCTTCGGCGCGATCTATCCGGTGGGCCAGCTGGCCGACATCACCAATTCCGGCACCCTGTTCGCCTTCATGATGGTGGCCATCGGCGTGATGGTGCTGCGCCGGACGCAGCCGGATCGCAAGCGCCCGTTCCGTACGCCGATGGTGTGGGTGGTCTGCCCGCTGGCCGTGGTCGGCTGCCTGCTGCTGTTCATCAACCTGCCGCTGAAGACGCTGGAAGTATTCTTCGGCTGGGGTATCGTCGGCCTGGTCATCTACTACATTTACGGCCACCGCAAGAGCCACCTGGCCAACGGCACCGAGCCGGTCTGATCTTCGGCGCCTTATTGATCGCGTGAGTCCTGTCCGGCACGGTGCTCTCACCGTGCCGGCTTTATATCCGGGAGCCCTATGCTCAAACAGCTATTCGCCCGCAAGACCGATTTCTCCGACAGCGACGACGGCTCTCACGGCCCCAGCCTGCGGCGATCGCTGGGCCCCTGGGGCATTACGGCGCTGGGTATCGGTGCGGTAATCGGCACCGGCATCTTCGTGGTCACCGGCCAGGCGGCAGCGGACCACGCCGGCCCCGCGGTGCTGATCTCGTTCATTCTTGCGGCGATCTGCAGCGGCTTTACCGCGCTGTGCTATTCGGAATTCGCCACCCTGATTCCGATTTCCGGCAGCTCCTACTCCTACGCCTACGCCACGCTCGGCGAACTGGTGGCGTGGTTTATCGGCTGGAACATGGTGCTGGAATACGGCATCTCCGCCTCGGCGGTCGCCGCCAGCTGGACTGGCTACTTCACCAGCCTGCTCGATCACATGGGCATCGAACTGCCGATCAGCCTCACCGATGCGCCGTTCGCCTACACCAACGGCACCCTGGTTGCGACCGGACACCTGATCAACCTGCCCGCGGTCGCCATCGTGCTGGCGCTTACCTGGCTGTGCTACATCGGCATTCGCGAATCGGCCGGCATCAATTTCCTGATGGTGCTGCTGAAGGTGGGTCTGATCGTGGTGGTGGTAGTGGCCGGTTATCGCTACATAAATCCGGCCAATTGGCATCCGTTCATTCCGCCCGCGCAGGGCGATCACAAATACGGCTGGGACGGCATCATGCGCGGTGCCGCCATGGTGTTCTTCGCCTACATCGGCTTTGAAGCGACATCCACCGCAGCGCAGGAATGCAAGAACCCGCAGCGCGATCTGCCCTTCGGCACGCTGGTATCGCTGGTGATCTGCACCGTGCTTTACCTGGCGATGGCCGCGGTGCTGACCGGCCTGATCCCGTACAACCAGCTGGGCACGGACGAGCCGGTGGTCACCGCCATCAAGGCGCATCCGGAACTGGGCTGGCTGCGCCTGATCGTGGAGATCGGCGCGATGATCGGCCTGTCGTCGGTAATCCTGGTGATGATCATCGCGCAGCCGCGCATCTTCATGATCATGGCGCGCGACGGCCTGCTGCCGAAGGTGTTCAACCGCATTCACCCCAAGCACCGCACGCCGCATCTGAATACCATCATCACCGGTATCGGTATCGCCGTGCTCGCCGCGATCTTCCCGCTCGACCTGCTCGCCAACCTCACCTCGATGGGCACGCTGATCGCGTTCGTGGCCGTCTGTGCCGGCGTGCTGATCCTGCGCTACACCTCGCCGGAATTGCCGCGCACCTTCCGCGTGCCGTGGGCACCGGTGATCTGCACCACCGGCGTACTGAGCTGCCTGGCCCTGCTGGCGACCATGGACTGGTTCAACTGGGCCCTGATGGGCGCCTGGACCGTGGTCGGCTTCGCGATTTATTTCACCTATGGGCTACGCCATAGTCGCCTGCATCTTGCCAATGGCTCGGCAAAGCGGTGATCTTCGTCGATCTCCGTCAAAAGGCCGACAACAGCTGCCAAGTGTCAATAACTTGCCGCGAACAGTCTTTTAATGATTCGAATGAATCACTTCGGATTGCTCGCGTAAGTTATTGATTAAAAAGGCCAAATAAGCCGCGGATCACAAAATTTTCGTGGCGGTTCGCCCCACTTCGGCCAACCGGAGTATCATCATCAGCCCGTGGGTTGATCACTTGGCAGTGGGCCCCGGATCGCGACCCGGCACGTCAGGCGAGTCAGCTCCTCAGCCTGGCGTGTCCGGGTAGCACTTTTCAGCAATACCCCTTCGTTCTCATCAAGCGCCTGCCCAGTGCAGGCGTTTTTTTATCCGGCGCACAGCAAAAAGGCCGGCATGGCGCCGGCCTTTTCACGCACGTGTCACTGCAATCGGTCAGGCTTGCTTGGCGGTGTGCGAAATGCACCAGCCCTTCGCTGCTACCGCCTTGCCCGGGAACAACTGGCACGGACCAAAGCCGGTCGCGCCGCCGGAATAGAACTGGCAGTTGGCGCAGGTATCGCCGGCCTTGTGCTTGGCATCCTTGGTGGTCGACGCATCTTCCACATAACCCAGCGCCTTGGCGGTGGGGTCGGCGTCGGAAACATGTGGCAGATCATCAGCGCGTGCGACGCGCGACAATCCGCCGGAGAACATCGCGGCAGCGGCAGTACCGGCAGCCAGCTTCAGGAAACGGCGACGTGACCCACTATCTTCATGCCCAGACATAATCATCCCTACTTCAGATCGTTCGCCGCGGGATACGACGAATCCCCGGCATGGTAACCCCGATGCCTTGCACAAGGCCTTCTCGCGAATAACTCGCATTTGGCCGCAAGCGCCCCCATGCTATAGTCAGCATTCATTTAGACGTCCATTTGCCATGAGCCAAGAACTGCCCGCCTCCATCCCCGCAGCGCTGTTTTACGCCCGCGCAGACGCCATCGCCGATGCGGCGCGCGAACTTGCGCAACACGGCTGGACGCCTGCCACCAGCAGCAATTTCTCCATGCGTGTGGACGCCGATCACGCTGCCATCACGATTTCTGGACGCGACAAAGGCAAACTCGGCCGCGACGACATCATGCTGGTGGACATGCACGGCAAGGCAGTGGGCACGCAAGCGCGCCCCAGCGCCGAAACCGAATTGCATACGCAGGCCTATCGCCGCTGGGCGGACGCCAACGTCGTACTGCACACGCACTCGCGCACGCAAAGCGTGGCGTCGCGACTGTTCGCCAAAGACGGCGTGATTCGTCTGGAAGGCTGGGAGTTGCAGAAAGCGATTCGCGGCCATACCACGCACGAAACGGCGCTCGACATTCCGGTGTTCCCCAATACCCAGCACATGCCTGAGCTGGTGGCGCAGGTCGATGCATGGATCGATGCCGGCAAGCCGCTGCACGCGTACTTGATCAACGGCCACGGCATCTATACCTGGGGACAAGACATGGCCGAAGCCCGACGCCATCTGGAGGCGCTGGAATTCCTGCTCGGCTGCGAACTCGATCTGAGGAGACTGAACGCATGAGCCGCTTGCGCATTTTCGACGCGGAACAGCCGCAGACCCTGCCCTCGATCCACGAGGATCACCCCGCCATCGCCCGCGAACTGGCCAAGGTCGGCGTGCGCTTCGAGCAATGGGAAGCGAACCAGCCGGTAGCACCGGGCGCCAGCCAGGACGAGGTGATTGCCGCCTACCGCAGCGACATCGATCGCCTGATGCGCGAGCAAGGCTATCAAGCGGTCGACGTGATCAGCCTGAAGCCGGATCACCCGGAGCGCGCGGCCCTGCGCCAGAAATTCCTCAGCGAGCACACCCATAGCGAGGACGAAGTGCGCTTCTTCGTGGCCGGCGCCGGCCAGTTCACCCTGCACATCAACGGCAAGGTCTACGACGTGCTGTGCGAACAGGGCGACCTGATCGGCGTACCCGACGGCACCCGCCACTGGTTCGACATGAGCGAGGCGCCCTACTTCGTGGCGATCCGCCTGTTCACCAACAAGGAAGGCTGGGTGGCCAACTTCACCGGCTCCGACATCGCCGAGCGCTTCCCCCGCATGCAGCCGCTGGCCGCCGCCACGGCCTGAACCGGCAGCGCCAATCCCTGCCGCCGGCACGCACCCGGACCAGCCCTCCGGGTGCGCAGCTTTTCACACATTTCAAGCACTTGGGCGCTTGCGCACGCCCGGGCTCAGGTTAAGCTTGGGGGCCCCGAATTTGCCCCGGCTCCCCATGACCGCCATTCGCGCCATCGTCACCGACATCGAAGGAACCACCAGTTCCATCAGCTTCGTCAAGGACGTGCTGTTCCCGTACGCGCGCAAACGCCTGCCCGCCTACGTCGAGACGCACGGCGACCAGCCGGCGCTGCAGCACTGGCTGCACGAAGCGGCCAAGGAAGCCGGCCTGATCGAGGCGACCCGCCAGGAAGTGGTCGAGCTGCTGCTGCGCTGGATCGACGAGGATCGCAAATCCACCGCCCTCAAGGCCTTGCAGGGCATGATCTGGAAAGACGGCTACGAGCAGGGCGAATACCGCGCCCACATGTATCCGGAAGTGGCCGGCCGCCTGCAGGCATGGCGCGGCGAGGGGCTGCATCTGTACGTGTATTCCTCCGGCTCGGTGCCGGCGCAGAAGCTGTTTTTCGGCTATAGCGAAGCCGGCGACCTCTCGCCCTTGTTCGCCGGCTATTTCGATACCGAGACCGGCCCCAAGCGCGAGGCCGAATCCTACCGCCGCATCGCCGAGGCGATCGGCGAGCGTCCGGAGCACGTGCTGTTCCTCTCCGACGTGGTGGAAGAACTCGATGCCGCGCGCACGGCCGGCCTGCAGACTGCCTGGCTGCTGCGGCCGCCGCTGGAGCTGCCGGCCGCACCACGCCATCCGGCCCACGCCAGTTTCGACACCATCCAGCCCTGAGCCCGAGCCGCACGCATGCGTACCGCACTCACCGCCCTGCTCGCCTTCGCCGCCGGCGTGTTGCTGATGCTGTTGGTCAGTGGCCATCCGGCCGCGCCGGCCCCGCAGCCCGCACCCAGCGTGGCATCCAGCAGCAGTGCCGCAGCGCCCGCCAGCGCCAGCAGCAGCGATTCGGATGACAGCGACGACAACGACAACTGGCCCAGCCAGGGACCGTCGCCGGAACAAGTGGTCTATTCCCAGCCGGGCATGGTGCGCCAGGCCATGGCGCAACTGACCCCGCGGGTGCCCGACAAGACCAACCTGTACCTGCTGACCTTTGCCGGCGATGGCGGCGAAGACGTATTCCGCAACGAAGCCGAATACGCCGCGCAGCTGTTCACCAAGCGCTTCGGACCCACCGCGCATGCGCTGGTGCTGGAAAACAATCCCAGCACCTTGCAGGCACATCCGCTGGCCAACTGGAGCAACCTCGAAGATACGCTGGACAAGCTCAGCCAGGTGATGAAGCCGGATCAGGACGTCCTGGTGCTCTACATGACCTCGCACGGCGACGAAGACCACAACCTGCTGGTCGACATGGATCCGCTGCCGCTGGACCAGATCGGCGCGCCCGATCTGGCCGGCATTCTGAAGAAGCGTCCGTTCAAGTGGAAAGTGGTGGTGGTCAACGCCTGCTATTCCGGCGGCTTCGTGCCGGATCTCAAAGGCCCCGGCACCCTGGTGCTCACCGCGGCGCGCACCGATCGCAGCTCGTTCGGCTGCGGCAGCGATTCCAACATCACCTATTTCGGCAAGGCCTGGCTGGTCGACGCGCTGAACAAGACCGACAACTTCGTCGACGCCTTCCAGTTCGCCAAGAACGATATTGCCGGCTGGGAAAAGGATCAGAAGCTCACGCCGTCGGAACCGCAGATGGATGTCGGCAGCGGCATTGCGCAACAGCTGGCCACCTGGCGCAAAGACGTGACCCCCGGCGCCACGGTACCTTTTGCACCGCCGCCGCCATCGACCAATACCCCACCAGCCAGCGCGCAATAACCGAATATGTGATCAACGCGGCGTAACTGCGCGTCGAAAATCGCCACACGTAGGTTGGGTTAGCGCAGCGTAACCCAACGCTGCCGCCACGGAAGCCGCAGACAACCCAACCTACGCATGCCGCTCCAGCAACACCCGCGTTACATCGGCAAGCCCCATCCCGCGCGCGCGCAACAACACGGTGAGATGGAAAATCAGATCCGCCGCCTCGCCCAGCAATTCGTCATCGCCCTGCGCCACTGCGGCAAGCGCCGTCTCCACCCCTTCCTCGCCCACCTTCTGCGCAATCCGCCGCGTACCGTCCTTGAATAACCGCGTGGTGTAACTGCCTGCCGGCAATACTTGCCTGCGCTGTTCCACCAGCGCATCCAGCTCGGCCAGAAAGCCCAGCGGCGGACGCACCGCATCGCCAAAGCAGCTGCTGGTGCCCAGATGGCAGGTCGGCCCTTGCGGATCGGCCAGCACCAGCAGCGTGTCGCCATCGCAATCCACGCGTACCGACTTCACATCCAGCGTGTGACCGGAGCTTTCGCCCTTCATCCACAAGCGCTGCTTGCTGCGGCTGTAGAAGGTCACCTTGCCGATCGCCTGCGTCTCCGCCAGCGCCTCGGCATTCATGTAGCCCAGCATCAACACTTCGCCGGTCAGCCAGTGCTGCACGACTGCGGGCAACAGGCCATCGGATTTTTGCCAGTCGAGGCGGCTCAGATCGGTCATCGCGTTATTCATCGGCGGCCTCCTGCAAACGAATCACCACGCCCTGCTGCTGCAGGTAACGTTTCAGATCGGGTACGGCGATAGCGCCGCTGTGAAACACGCTGGCCGCGAGTGCGCCGTCGACCTGCGCCTGGGTAAATGCCGCCAGAAAATGCGGCATCTCGCCGGCGCCGCCCGAGGCAATCAGCGGCACGCGGCATACTGCGCGCGCCGCTGTCAGCTGGGTCAGATCGTAGCCCTTGCGCACGCCGTCACTGTCCATGCAATTGAGCACGATCTCGCCGGCGCCGCGCTGCTGTGCTTCGATCATCCAGTCCAGCGTGCGCCGCGGCAACGAACGGGTTTTGGACGGATCGCCGGTGTACTGGCGCACGCGCCATTCGCCATCGTCATCGCGCAGGGAATCGATGCCGACTACCACGCACTGCACACCGAACGCCGCAGCCAGCTCGTCGACCAGTTCCGGCCGCTCCAATGCCGGCGAATTCACCGAAATCTTGTCGGCTCCCGCATACAGCACCTGGCGCGCCTCCTCCACGGAGCGAATACCGCCTGCCACGCAGAACGGAATATCGATCACGCGCGCCACGCGCTCCACCCAGCCCCGGTCCACACTGCGCCCTTCCGGACTGGCCGTGATGTCATAGAACACCAGCTCGTCGGCCCCTTCATCGCGATAGCGCAGGGCAAGATCCACGATCTCGCCCATCACCACGTGATCGCGAAAGCGCACCCCCTTCACCACCTTGCCGTCGCGTACATCCAGGCAGGGAATAATGCGGCGGCTCAGCATGCCAGCGCCTCCTCCAGCGTAAAACGTCCTTCCAGCAGCGCGCGGCCCAGAATCACGCCACGCGCACCGGCCGCGCCCGCGGCGCGAATATCGTCCAGCGATCGCACACCGCCGGACGCCTGCACCGCCAGCTGCGGCACGACCCGCGCCAAATGGCGGTACAAATCCAGATTGAAGCCGGCCAGCATGCCGTCGCGCTCGATATCGGTGCACAGCAAATGGCGCGCACCGTGCGCGGCATACCACGGTGCCAGCTCGTCCAGCGTGCGCGCCTCCTCTTCGATCCAGCCGGCACTGGGCAGGCTCCAGCGTTGATCGCGCCAACGCGTATCGAGCGCGATAGTGATGTGTTCGGCACCATGCGTCTGCAACCATGCCGCCACCTGTTCCGGCGCGCGAATCGCCACGCTGCCCACCACCACCCGCGTCACCCCGGCGGCAAGCAGGCGCCGTACGTCCTCTTCGCTGCGCACCCCGCCGCCGGCCTGCACCTGCATGCCGGCTTTCGCCAAGGCCTCGATCACGGCCAGATTGGCCAGATCGCCGGCACGGGCACCGTCCAGGTCCACCACATGCAGCCAGCGCGCACCGGCTTGCGCATAGCGCCCCGCCACGCTACGCGGGTCGCTGGCGTAGCGCGTTTCCTGGGCGTAGTCGCCCTGTTTCAGGCGGACCACCTGGCCGCCGCGCAGGTCGATGGCGGGGATCACTTCAATGCTCATGCTGCTTGATTCCAAAACTAGCTACCTGACGTAGGGCGCCACCCCGACTCCGCCGTCACTCCCGCGCAAGCGGGAATGACGACGCGTAGTGAGTACCTTTCTCGAAGCAATCAAAGCGCCAGAAAGTTCTTCAACAACGTCGCGCCGACACCCGCCGAACGCTCCGGATGAAACTGCATGCCGTGAAAATTGCCGCTGGCGATTACTGCGGAAAAACCGTCGCCGTATTCACTGCCAACTAAGGTGTACGAACCAAGCGGCACCGCATAGCTGTGCACGAAATACGCCCAATCACCCTCATCGAGGTCACGCAGCAAGGGATGCGCCGCACGCGGCGACAACCGGTTCCAGCCCATATGCGGCACACACAGACCGGGCGCCTCGGCAAAGCGCCGCACCTGCGCAGGAACCACGCCCAGGCACTGGGTATCGCCTTCTTCAGAGTGCGCACACAGCAATTGCATGCCCAGGCACACCCCCAACACTGGCTGGGTCAGGCCGCGGATCACATCGACCAGTCCCAGCTCGCGCAAGCGCGCCATGCCCGGACCGGCTGCACCCACGCCCGGCAGGATCACCTTGTCGGCCGCGCGGATCTGCGCCGCATCGGAAGTCAGCGCCGCATCCACGCCCAGGCGCTGCAAGGCATAGCGCACGGAACCGATATTGGTGCCGCCGGCATCGACCAGTACCACGCTCACTACAAGGCTCCCTTGGTGCTGGGCAGCTCGTCGCCTTCGCGACGAATCGCCTGCCGCAACACGCGTGCCGTCACCTTGAAGCAGGCTTCCACCATGTGATGTGCGTTCTCGCCTCGCACCGCCAGATGCAAGTTGGCACCCAGCGTGTCGCACAGGGAGCGGAAGAAGTGCGGCACCAATTCGGTCGGCACTTCGCCGACACGCTCGCGCGGAAACTGGCCTTCGAACACAAAGTACGGGCGGCCGGATAGATCCAGCGCCGCGCTGGCCTGCGCCTCATCCATCGGCAGGGTAAAGCCATAGCGTCCGATGCCGCGCTTGTCGCCCAGCGCATCGCGCAAGGCCTGCCCCAACGCCAGCGCGCAGTCTTCGATGGTGTGGTGCTCATCGACCTTGGTATCGCCATCGCATTCGATCTGCAGCGCAAAACCGCCGTGCTTGCCGATCTGCTCCAGCATATGGTCGAAAAAGCCAAGCCCGGTATGCGCCACCGGCTCGGCCGGCCGATCCAGATCCACGCGTACCGTGATGCGCGTTTCCTTGGTATGGCGCTGCACTTGGGCGGTGCGCGGGCGATCGAGCAGCTGATGCGCGATCTGCTCCCAGCTCAGGCCCTGCGCACCTACGCGGAAACCGCGTACGCCCATGTTCGCGGCGAATTGCAGATCTGTCTCGCGGTCGCCGACCATCGCCGACTCGCCACGTTTCCAGCTGTCATCCGCCAGGTACTGGCGCATCAGGCCCACGCCGGGCTTGCGCGTGTCCAGGCCGTCGTGCGGAAAACTGCGATCGATCAGCACTTCGCGAAAGCGCACGCCCTGCGAAGCGAAGATGCGCATCAGCAGCGCATGTGGGCCGTCGAAATGCGCCTGCGGAAAACGCTCCGTACCCAGGCCATCCTGGTTGGTCACCATCACCAGTTCGTAACCCGCGCCGACCACGCGCTGCAGCGCGGCCACTACACCCGGCAGCAGGTCGAGCTTTTCGTAGCTGTCGATCTGCTCGTCGGCCGGCTCGTGAATCAGGCAGCCGTCACGGTCGACAAAAAGAATCTTGCGGCTCATGCATGTCACCTCAGGCCGATCCATCGGCGAAATCCAGGCCTTCCAAGGCCGGATTTTTCAACACCGCCAGCACTCTGGCGTTCTCGGAAGGGGTACCGATGGTGATGCGCAAGGCATCGTGCAGCAGCGGATAGCGTCGGATATCGCGCACCACAATGTCGGCCTGCAGCAGCTGCCGGTACACCGTGCCGGCATCGTCAAAGCGCACAGCCAGGAAGTTGGCGTCCGACGGCAACACTTCGCGCACACCCGGCAACTGGCTCAGCGCCGCGCGCATCATGCTGCGCTGTTCGCGCACGATGGCCATGTTCTCGCGCGCCTCGGCCTGGCCCGACGGCGACAGCTCCGCCAGAGCCGCCGCCACGCAGGGCGACGGCAGCGGATACGGCGGCATGATCCGGCGCACCAGCGCAATCACCTCCGGATGCGCCAGCAAGCTGCCGATGCGCGCGCCCGCCAGGGCCCAGGCCTTGGACAAGGTGCGCAACACCGCCAGGTTTTCATGGCGATCGAGCAGATCCGCCACGCTGCGCTGCTCGGAAAACTCCACGTACGCCTCGTCCACCACCAGCAAGGCCTTGCCGGCCAGCGCCTGCACTACGCGCTCGATATCCGCGCGCGCAATCGACCTGCCGCTGGGATTATTCGGCGTGCACAGGAATACCAGCTTCACCGTGGGCGTTACCGCCGCCAGCAAGCCTGCGACATCGAGGCTGAAATCCTGCCGCAGTGGCACTTCCAGCACCGCCGCGTTCTGGATGCGTGCACTCACCGCATACATGCCGAAGGTGGGTGGCTGGATCAGGATTGCGTCTTCGCCGGCCCGACAGAACGCGCGCACCAGCAGATCGATCGCTTCGTCGCTGCCGCGTCCGACCAATAGCTGTTCGCGGCGCACGCCATACAACGTGGCCAGCGCCTGCAGCAGCGCGTCCGGCTGCGGCTCGGGATAACGGTGGCAGCTCAGGCCGCCATCGCCGTTCGGCGCCCATGCCGATTCGTTGGCATTGAGCATGATCTGGCCGCCGCCCGCCTCCATGCGCGCGGAGGAATACGGCTGCAAGCTGCGGATTTCCGGCCGGGCGAGATCGAGCACGCTCATAGGCGGGTACCCAGCGCTTCCAGGCGCACGGTCACCGCACGGCGATGCGCTTCCAGTTGCTCGGCGGCAGCCAGCGTAGCCGTGCATGGGCCAATCGCGCGCAAGCCGTTGGGATCCAGTTCCTGCACGGTGATCTGCTTCTGGTAACTGGCTACCGACACGCCGCTGTAGCTGCGCGCATAGCCATACGTAGGCAGTACATGGTTGCTGCCGCTGCAGTAGTCACCCACCGATTCGGGCGTCCACGCACCGACAAACACGGAGCCGGCGCTTTCTACGCCATCGAGCAGATCGCGCGCGCCGTTCACCTGCAGAATCAAATGCTCGGGCGCATAGCGATTGCTCACCTGCACCGCCTGGGTCAGCGATTGCACCTGGATCAGCCGGCTCTGCGCCAGCGCCTGTTCGGCAATCGCACCACGCGGCAATTCCGCGCACTGTCGATCCACTTCCGCGGCAACCGTGTCCAGCAACGCTGCCGAAGGGCTCACCAGGATCACCTGCGAATCGGGCCCATGCTCGGCCTGCGAGAGCAGATCCGCGGCGACGAACACCGGATTGGCATCGGCATCGGCGATCACCAGCACTTCGGACGGGCCGGCCGGCATATCGATCGCGGCACCATCCGGATCGCCGGATACCTGCAGCTTGGCTTCGGTCACCCACGCATTGCCGGGGCCGAACAGCTTGTCGCAGCGCGGCACACTTTCCGTGCCATACGCCATGGCGGCAATCGCCTGCGCACCGCCCAGCTTGAACACGCGATGCACGCCAACCGTGCGCGCGGTAAACAGCACCGCATCGTCGCAATGGCCATCGGCACGTGCCGGCGAGCACAGCACCACCTCGCGGCAGCCGGCGATGTGCGCCGGCACGCCCAGCATCAACGCGGTCGACGGCAACGGCGCCGTACCGGCAGGCACATACAAGCCTACGCGATGAATCGGACGCAGCACGCGCTCCACCCGCACGCCCACTGCGGTATTCACGCCCACCGGCTGCGGCGCGGCCGCGCGGTGGAAGGCCTCGATGCGCGCAGCCGCTTCGCGGATCGCCGCCTTCAGTTCCGGCGCGAGCCTGGCTTCGGCAGCGGCAAATTCCGCATCGTTCACTTCAATCGCATCCAGCGCGCAGTGGTCGTAGCGGGCGGAGAGTTCGCGCAGGGCGGCATCGCCCTCGGCGCGCACCGTCGCGATGATCTGCTCCACCCCGCGGCGCAGGCTGTCGGCGCGCGCCTGCGCCGGCCGTGCCAGCGCTGCCGTGCGTTCGGCTTCGGTAAGCGTGTTCCAGTCAATACGTTTCATGCATGGACTCTTAAGCAAGCATCTTTTCGACCGGCAGCACGAACATCTCGCGCGCGCCGGCTTTCTTGATTTCTTCCAACTGGCGCCAGCTCACTTCACCGGCGCACAGCGCCTGCAGCATCAGCTGGTCAGGCTGGCCGGCCACTGGCAACAGCGTCGGCTGCGGACCGCCGGGCAGCAGCCGGGTGACGGCATCCAGCGCGGTGCGCGAGGTTTGCAGCAGCAACAGGCGCGATTCGCGTACCTGGATCACACCGTCCAGCCGTTTGAGCAACAGGTTGATCATGTCGCCGCGCTCATCGGTGGGAAGTGCCTGCGGTCCGGCGAGCACGGCTTCGCTTTCCAGCAGTACGTCGGTTTCGCGCAGCTGATTGGCCACCAGGGTGCCGCCGCTTTGCACGAGATCGCAGATCGCATCGGCGGTGCCGAGTTTGGGCGCGATTTCCACCGAACCGGCCAGCGTCACCACCGCCGCATCCACTGACTGCGCCTTCAGCCAGTGATTGAGTAGCCCCGGGTACGAGGTGGCGATGCGCAAGCCGCCCAGATCCTGCGGCTGGCGGTAATCCATATCCTGCGGCACCGCCACCGACAGGCGGCAGCGACCGAAACCGAGCGGTCGCCATTCGGTCAAGGCGGCGACATCCTCGCTGGCGGTGCAGCGGAATTCGTCCAGCACATTACGCCCGACAATGCCCAGGTCGCACACGCCTTGCGCGATCAGGCCGGGAATGTCGTCATCGCGCACCAGCAGCAGATCCACCGGCTCGCCTTCGCCGAAGCAGAACAGTTTGTCGCGGCTCTGGCGAAACGTAAGGCCGCAACGATTGAGCAGGTCCAGCGCCGGCTCGGTCAGGCGCCCGGATTTCTGCATGGCGATACGCAAACGATCCCGCGGTTTCATGCCTTGGTCCTTTTCGCCGCAGCACGGCTGCGCGCTGCGCGAGCCGCGGCGGCCAGATAGCCGCCGTTGCCCTGATTGAGATAGCGCGCCACGCGCCCGATGGTGGTGATGCTCACCGCCGTGCGCTCGTGGATTTCGCGATACGACACGCCTTCCAGCAGATACGGCACCACCCGCCAGCGGTCGATCAGCACTTCCAGCTCCGCCGGGGTGCACAGGTCATTGAGGAAGGCATCCATCTCTTCGGTGGTTTTCAACGAGAGCAAGGCACGGCAGAGACTGGCCTTGGCGGATTCATCCGGGGTTTCCGGGTCGATCGATCGGCGCTTCACAATGTACTAATGCGTTAATACAATGGAGCGGATCATACGCGCCCATGCCCAGGCTGGCAAGCCGGCCGGCGGCGCGGCAAACGCTGTCGATGCGCAGGAAAATACGGCACACTCGGCCGCCGCCCCCAGCCCCGGATCCCATGCGCCAGCCACCCTTTGTCCGCGCCGCATCCCACCTGATGAGCCTGGCGGTGATCGCCTTTGTCGCCGTCTGCGGCGCCGCGCAGTACTGGCGCAGCGACCTGGACTGGATCGCCATTCCCCTCAGCAGCTATCTGTACGGCCCTGGCGGTGCCTATGTGCGCGCGGTGTATTACCTGATGGGCCTGGCCCTGCTCGGCTTTGCGCGGGCGAGCTACCTGGCGACGGCGCGCGCGCAGCGCACGGTGCTGGGATCGGCGCTATTTGCCGGCGCCGGCGTGATCCTGCCCGTGGTGGCGATCACCGAGCTATTCCGGGGTACGCCCTACGAAGAACAGGCGCATGTCACCCATATGCTTACCGCACCCGCCACGTTTCTGTGGCTGAGCTTCGGCATGTTGCTGCTGTCCAGCCGCTGGCGGCGCGATGCACGGATGAAAAAAGGCAGCCTGCCCGGCCTGGTGCTGGCCTGGGTGGCTACCTTTGTGCTGTGGCTGCAGGTGCTGGTGCACGGCTTGCCCAATGGCCTGATGGAGAAGCTGGCGATTGGGTTGATTCTGCTGTGGCTTGGGTGGGCCGGGCGGCGCCTGCTGGCACCGCGCACCCCGTAGGTTGGGTTAGCGCAACGTAACCCAACGCACTTTCTCGAAGCGACACATCGTAGGGTTACGCTGCGCTAACCCAACCTGCGCCGCGCCACGTACGGCTAGGCGGTAAATACCCGCTGCTGTACCAGCTCGCACACGGTACGCACCTCGCCATCCATCGCGCGGTCGCGATGCATGAAGCCGATCCGCCCGCGCAACGTCTCATACGCCTTGCGCACCGCCTCGCCCGCGTGGAAATCGCCCACTTCGGCCAGCGCCGCGGTCAGCTGCTTCACTTCTTCCACGAACTGCGCGTAATGCGCACTGCCTTCGCGCGGTGCATTGACCACCTTGGAAGCCAGCGCCTGCCAGTCGCCACGTGCCGCCAGGCGGCGCGCGGCGTTGAGCATTTCCTGGCGGTAATCCAACGCCTGCGCCGCGGTGTACAGCTCCAGCGCCAGCACGTGGCTGAGGTCTTCCACCATCTCCAGCACGTGGCGCGCTTCGTTGGCGCCCATCGACACATGGTCTTCGGCATTCGCGCTGGTCGGCACCGAATACACGCTGGCCGGATGCGCGCGCGTGGCCAGGTCGTTGACCAGTGCGGCGGCGGTGTACTGCACGATCATGAAGCCCGAATCGGTGCCGTCTTCATTGCCGGTGAGAAACGCCGGCAGGCCGTCGTTGGTGGCCGGATCGACCAGCTTGTTGAGGCGGCGCTCGGAAATCGAAGCGAGCACCGGAATCGCCGCCTTCACGTAACTCATCGCCAGCGCCAGCGGCATGCCGTGGAAGTGGCCGGCGGAAATCACCTGCTCTTCGATATGCGTCGCATCGGTGTTGTCGGGGAAGATCAGCGGATTGTCGGTGACCGCATTGAGCTCCACATCGATCACGCGACAGGCCTGCGCCCAGGCATCGCGCACTGCACCGTGCACCTGCGGCATGCAGCGCAGGCAATAGGCATCCTGCGGCTGATGCTTCTTGCCGCCCTTGAACGGCAGGAAGCGCTGATAGAACGCCTCGCGGCCGTGGCGCTGATTGGCCGGCACCCAGTCCCAGCTGATGTCGAAGCTCAGCGCCTGGTCTTCCGGCGTATCCCACGCTTCGGTGCTCCACTGCTTGAAGCGCGGCACCAGGTGATACGGAATATCCACCAGGGTGGATTTGCTCAGCAGACCGCGCACATGGCTGGCCACCTGCACCTGGCCCGGATGCGGACGCAGCGCATGCACTTCCGGTCGCAGCGCGCCGCTGCGGCCGGCGAAGGCATCCAGTGTCATCGAGGCAGCCAGATCGGCCGTGTCGAGCAGGTATTCCAGCGTATCCAGCGCCAGCACCGCGGTCGCCAGCATCTGCGCCGTACCGTTGTTCAGTGCCAGGCCTTCCTTGAACGACAGGCGGATCGGCTGCAATCCGGCGCGCTTCAGCGCTTCCGCACCCGGCAGGCGCTCGCCCTGGTAGAACGCTTCGCCGCCGCCGAGCAGCACGATCGCCAGATGCGACAGCGGAGCCAGGTCGCCGCTTGCGCCGACCGAACCTTTCTCCGGCACCACCGGAATCACATCCTGGTTGAGCAGCGCAGTCAGCGCTTCCAGCGTGGCGATGCGAATACCCGAATGCCCGCGCATCAGCGTATTGATGCGGATCACCAGCATCGCGCGCACCACTTCCGCGGCGAACGGCTTGCCAACGCACACCGCGTGAGTGGTGATCAGATTGTGCTGCAGCTCTTCCAGCAGCGTGCCTTCCGGCTTGTGCGGATTGCCGCCCGGCAATTCGTCACGCAGACGGTAAGCACCCAGCAACTTGTCGGCATTGCTGCCGAAGCCGGTGGTGACACCGTAAGTCGGTTCGCCGCAGCTGACCTTGTCCGCCAGGAAATCCGCCGCACGCTGCACGCGCTTGAGCTGTTCCGGATCAAGGCGTACGCCGTAGCCCTGGCGTGCCACGGCGACCAGTTGTTGACGGCTGAGGCTGTTGCCATCGAGGAGAATGGACTGATTCACAAAGACTCCAACGTTTTCTTAGATCGATGATGCAAAGGGCAAGCATGGATTCCCGCTTGCGCAGGAATAGCGGCGATACGGCGGGCAGCGCCTCACGGCAAACCGGTGCCTAGCCACCCACCTCCGCCTGCGCCAACTCCACCCGCAAGGTCTTGATCAACTCGCCGCGCGCCACCTCAAACTGGTCCTCGCGGCGCAAATCCTTCACCGTCACCACGCCCTTGGTGATCTCATCCTCGCCCAGCACCACCACAAAGCGGATACCGGCGCGATCGGCGTACTTGAACTGCTTGCCCAGCTTGCCGCCTTCCAGCACCACCTCGGTGGCAATGCCCGCCGCACGCAGCTCGCCTGCCAGCGCCAGATACGCCGGCAGCTGCGCCGCGTCCATCTGCGTGATCAGCACATCCACGGTGCTGCGCGCCGTGCCGATCAGGCCGGCGTCGCGCAGCTGCCAGTACAGGCGCGTAAGGCCGATCGAAATGCCCACGCCCGGCAGATGCGACTTGGTGTACTGCCCGGCCAGGTTTTCGTAGCGGCCGCCCGAGCAGATCGAGCCGATCTGCGGGTGGTCGTTCAAGGTGGTCTCATAGACCGTGCCCGTGTAGTAGTCCAGGCCGCGCGCAATGGAAAGGTTCAGCGCGTAATGCGTTTCCGGCACGCCGAAAGCGTGGATCAGGCCCAGCACTTCCTTCAGCTCGGCACGGCCCTGCTCCATCACTTCGGGGCCGGCGCCCAGCGCGTCGAGCTTGGCGTAGGCATCCTGCAGCGAGGTGGAGCGCACCTGCACGAAATCCAGCACCTTCTGCGCCGCCTCCGCGCTCATGCCGAAAGCGTCGCCGGTGAGCGTCTCGCGCACATAGTCGGCGCCGCGCTTGTCCAGCTTGTCCACTTCGCGCAGCACCAGGGTCTGCTGCTCCGGATCGGTCACACCCAGGCTCTCGAAATAGCCGCGCATCAACTTGCGGTTATTCAGCTGGATGGTGAACGCGCCGATGTTCAGTTCGCGGAACACGCTATAGATCACCGCCGGCAACTCGGCGTCGTAGCGGATCGACAGGCTGTCCTTGCCGATCACGTCGATATCGCACTGATAGAACTCGCGGAAGCGGCCGCGCTGTGCGCGCTCGCCGCGGTACACGCGCTGCATCTGGTAACGGCGGAACGGAAAGCTTAGATCGTGCTCGTGCTCGGCCACGTAGCGGGCCAGCGGCACGGTGAGGTCGAAGCGCAAGGCCAGCTCCGGCTTCTCGCCCTGCTCCAGCGCGCCGGTGGACTGCACGAAATACACCTGCCGCTCGGTCTCGCCGCCGGTCTTGGTCAGCAGCACATCCGAATACTCCATCACCGGCGTTTCCACCGGCAGGAAGCCGAAGCGCTCGTAATTGCGCCGGATCACGTCGAGCATGCGCTGGAAGGCAATCTGATCGAGCGGCAGCAGCTCGAGCACGCCGGGCATGGTGCGGGCCTGGGTAAGCGCCATGGAATCCTCTTCGTATAGTAAAAAAGCCGTGTCGCGGCAGCCGCATAGCGTAACAGATGGACCCGCCCGGCCTGCTCCGGCCCACGCCGCCGGCGGCTGCGCGCGAACGCGCGCGCACCTGTTGCCAAGGCCCTCAAGCCCCGATAAGATACGCGGCTCCCACGGGGTGTAGCTCAGCCTGGTAGAGCGCTACGTTCGGGACGTAGAAGTCGCATGTTCGAATCATGTCACCCCGACCAATGTTTGATGAAGAAGCCGGCCTAGCGCCGGCTTTTTTGCGCCCATTGGCCCGCCAGGTTTGGCTTGGCGCAACGTCATCCCACCTGGTCGTGCGCCTGCCGGAAGACTGACTGCCGCCGAACAGCGCTTCGCCTGAACCGACAAGGCGACTACAGTGCGTGCGTCGCTCTTCCCCAATGGCACAGGCAGTTCTGACCATGTCGACGCATTCCTCCCACTTGCTGCAACGTCTCGGCATCCGCCTGCCGATCATCCAGGCGCCGATGGCGGGCGTGTCTTCGCCGGCCATGGCTGCGGCGGTGAGCAACAGCGGCGGCCTCGGTTCGCTCGGTGTGGGCGCGATGCATGCTGCACAGGCGCGCGAGGCGATCCGGCAATTCCGTGCGCTCAGCGACGGGCCGCTCAATATCAATGTGTTCACGCATCGGCCGGCGCACGCGGATGCCGCCAGGGAAAGCGCGTGGCTGCAGCGCCTGGGCAGCGAATTTGCGCGCACGGGCACAGCGCCACCGCAAGCCTTGCGCGAAATCTACACGTCATTCCTGGCCGACCCGGACATGCTGGCCATGCTGCTGGAAGAAAAGCCGCGCGTGGTGAGCTTTCATTTCGGCCTGCCCGCGCCCGAACAAATCGCCGCGCTGCATCGGGCCGGCATTGTGCTGCTGGCCAGCGCCACTAATACGCAGGAAGCGCAGGCGATTGCCAAGGCTGGCATCGATGCGGTGATTGCACAGGGCTACGAAGCTGGTGGCCATCGCGGCATGTTCGATCCGGATGCGGCAGACAGCCAGCTCGGCAGCTTAGCCCTGACACGCGTGTTTGCGCAGAGCGTGCCACTGCCGGTGATTGCCGCCGGCGGCATCATGGATGGCGCGGGCATTGCAGCGGCCTTGGCGCTGGGCGCCAGCGCGGCGCAACTGGGCACCGCGTTTGTCGCCACCGATGAGTCGCTCGCCGATGCCGGCTATCGGCAAGCGCTGTTCAGCGATGCCGCGCATCACACCGTGATGACGCGCGTGATTTCCGGTCGCCCCGCGCGCAGCCTCGCCAATGCGTTTACGCACTGGGGCAGCCACGTACCCGCTGCCGACGTGCCCGATTACCCGATTGCCTACGACGCCGGCAAGGCCCTCAATGCCGCCGGCAAGGCTGCCGGACAGCCCGGCTACGGTGCGCAATGGGCCGGCCAGGGCGCACCGCTGGCGCGCAAGTTGCCGACAGCGGCGCTGATGCAGACCCTGGCCGCCGAACTGGAACAGGCACGGCGCTGAACCACCGCTACAGTTGTGCCGTTATCGCCCAGGCGCATAACCCGGGCGAAAGCGCATACACCATGCGCTACCCGGGTACGACACCGCTGTAGCACACTTGCGCAGCCAATCGCCGCGCCGGGAATGCGTCTATGGACCGCCTTGATGCCATGAAAGTGTTCGTCACCGCGCTGGACGAAGGCAGCCTCGCCGGCGCCAGCCGCAAGACCGGACGCTCGGCCGCAGCGGTCAGCCGCGCGATTGCGTTTCTGGAAGCGCACGTAGGCGTGCCGCTGCTGCATCGGACCACGCGCTCGATCAAGCTCAGCGAAGCGGGCGAACGCTACGCCATGGCCTGCCGCAAAGTGCTCGCCGATCTGGACGAAGCCGACCGCCATGCGGCCGGCGAACGCTCGGTGCCGCGCGGCACGCTGACCATCACCGCAACGGTATTTGCCGGCGTGGAGCTGCTGCGGCCGATCGTGGATGCGTTTATGCAGGAACATCCCACGGTCAATGTGCGCCTGCATCTACTGGAACGGCCGGTCAACCTGATCGACGAAGGCATGGACCTGGCCCTGCGCATTACGCACCTGGCCGATTCCACGCTGGTGGCGCAGCCCATCGGCGAAGTACGCCGGGTGGTGGTGGCGTCGCCGCGCTATCTGGCCACGCACCCGCGCATCGCCGAACCGGCCGACCTGAGCAAGCACCCGATCATCGCCATGCAGCACATGGGCCAGGAATCGTGGACGTTTCCGCCGCTGCCCGGATCCTCCGTGCCGCGCGCCGTGCCGATCACGCCGCGACTGGTGGTGAACAACGTGCGCGCAGCGATTGCCTCGGCGGTGGAAGGACACGGCGTAACGCGCCTGCTGTCCTATCACGTCGCCCCGGAAATCAAACAGGATCTGCTGCGCATCGTGCTGGCCGATGCCGAACCCACGCCGTTTCCGGTCAGCCTGCTCTCGCCGTATGGACGGCTGGCGGTGCCCAAGGTGCGCGCGTTCGTCGACTTTGCCCTGCCGCGCCTGCGCACGCGTTTTGCGAGCCTGGCCAAAGATGCGCAAACACAGCCGAAAACCGCGATTGCACCGCGGCGCGGAAGAGTGTTTGCCGAATAGCAGGGATTCGCTAATGGCGTGTGCAGGCCTAGATTGAAGGCGTCGACAAACACCTCCTTTCAATCTTCGAGAGACACCCAGCATGAACACGCAAGCACGCAAAGTCGCCATCGTCACCGGCGCATCGCAAGGCATCGGCGCCGCCCTGGTCAAGGCCTATCGCGACCGCGATTACCGCGTTATCGCCAACTCCCGTTCGATCCAGCCGTCGAGCGACCCGGATGTGATCGCCGTGGCGGGCGATATCGCCGAACGCGCCGTGGCCGAACGCATCGTCAAGGAAGCGCTGACACGCTTTGGCCGGCTCGACACGCTGGTCAACAACGCCGGCATTTTTACGGCCAAGCCGTTCACCGCCTTCACCGAAGAGGACTATGCCAAGACCCTGGCCGTGAACCTCACCGGTTTCTTCCACATCACCCAGCTCGCCGTGGCCGAGATGGAAAAGCAGCGCAGCGGTCATATCGTGTCGGTAACGACCACGCTGGCCGAGTACGCCATCGACGGCGTCCCGTCGGTGCTGGCTTCGATGACCAAGGGCGGCCTGAACGCCGCGACCAAGTCGCTGGCGATCGAATACGCCAAGCGCGGTATCCGCGTGAATGCAGTGTCGCCGGGCGTGATCAAGACGCCGATGCATCCGGCCGAAACGCATGCCGCACTGGCAGGCCTGCATCCGGTCGGTCGCATGGGTGAGATCGGCGACGTGGTCGAGGCCATTCTTTATCTCGAATCCGCCGGCTTCGTCACGGGCGAAATCCTGCACGTGGATGGCGGCCAGATCGCCGGCCATTGATGTCCAGCGCAACGCAAACGAGGTAACGCAGCCATGCCTATCGTCACCATCACCATTACCCGCGAAGGATCCGGTCCGGGCCGCAGCGCCGCCACCGCCGAGGAAAAAGCGGCCCTGATCAAGGGCGCCAGCCAGTTGCTGCTCGATGTGCTGAACAAACCGCTCGACGCCACCTTCGTGGTGATCAACGAAGTGGAGCTGGAAAATTTCGGCTGGGGCGGTTTGCCGGTACCCGAGTTCCGACGACAACAGCAGGCGAAGAAAGCTTGACACGACGACTGCGCGGCTGGCCCGCGCAGTCGTTTTTTGCGCTGACGTGAAACCGCTCAGTGCAACGGCGTCAGCACCACTCCATCCACCGTCACCGGCAACGCCGTGCCCTGCACAAAGGGCGCGTGCGGTGTCAGCTCCAGCTGCATCGCATACGGATGCGCCGCGCGGTCGCGATGGATCTGCACGGTCTGCGTCGCGGTACCGTCCAGCTGCAGCGGATAGCGCCGACCATCCACCCACAGATCCATCGATGCCGTTTGCGGCCCCGGCTTATACGTCACGGTGAGCGAATAATCCGCAGCATGTGCTGCCAGCTGCCAGCTGAGCTTGTACAACGTCGACGGCGCTTCGTAGCCTTCGCCGTTGTAGTTGAGATAGCGCTCGGCCTGCGCCGGCTGCAAATGGAAACTGCCATCGGCCGCAGCGGCCATGCTGGCCGGCCGCACCTGCAGCGCGCCCTCGAACGGCAGCACCAGCACCGGCATGAAAGTATCGGCGTTAGCGGCATCCGTGGCGGCTGCGGGCCAGCCCGGCAGCTGGTCCAGCGCAATGCTTATATCGCTGCCCTCGCGCTGCACCGCCGCCTGCGCACCGGATGCACCGAGCCGGTAGGCGCGGCCGAACGCGGTATCGCCCACGCCCGGCACGCGCAATCGATGATCGGCCGGCATCTTCGCCACAAACAGATAGAGGGCATGGGCGCCGACGGTGGCATAACCGAAATCGAGCGAAGCGAACGGTTGCTTGCGCGTACCGTAGATCGCTTCGCCATTGCGCTTGAGCCACGCGCCGATACCGCGCAGCACCTGCGCTTCGTAAGGCACCACGGCGCCATCGCCCTGCGGCCCGATATTGAGAATGTAATTACCGCCCTGACTCACCACCCGCGCCAGGCGCGTGATGTTTTCGCGGATCTTACCCTGCACATCGTTGCGTACCTGCCACGAGCGGTAGCCCCAGGTTTCCGGAAACATCGAGGCCGGCGCCTGCCAGGGCAATTCCATCGCCACATCGGGCTCGGCGTTGTCGCCCATCACCGCGAAATCGCCCTGATAGTTCCACACTCGCCCGGAAATCATCGTCTGCGGCTGCAGGTCGTGCACGGTGCGCGCAAAGTGCGCGCTCTGCGCCGGTGTGGGCTTGCCCATGTCGAACCAGATTTCCGCGATCGGACCGTAGTGGCCGAGCAGCTCCTTGAGCTGCGCCACATTGAAGGCCTCCTGGCCGGGCGTGATCGGGTTGCCGTTGCCTTCGATATAGCGGTTGCCGCCCGGGGGGTGCCAATCGATGGTGGAGTAATACACACCGAACTGCAGGCCGCCGCGCGCGCAGGCATCGGCCAGCTGCTTGACGATGTCCTGGTGGTAAGGCGTGTCGTCCACCACGTTGTAATCGGTCTGCGCAGTGTGGAACAGATTGAAGCCGTCGTGATGCTTGGCGGTAATCACGATGAACTTCATGCCCGCTGCCTTGGCCAGCGCCACGATGGCATCGGGATCGAAATGCGTGGGATCGAACTGCTTGGCCAGTGCATCGTATTGCTGTGGCGGAATCGGGCCATTGGCGCGGATCTGCTCGCTATAGCCGTTGTCCACGCGCTTGCCGTTCCACATGCCGCCGGCCACGGAATACAGGCCGAAGTGGATGAACATGCCGAACTTGCGATCCTGCCACTGCGTGATGGTGTGCGCACTGGGGCCGGGGCCGGCCGGCAGCTGGGGTTGATCGAGCGGTCGTACGGCAGCGGTGGCATCAAGCGATTGCGCGGGTGGCGAGGCAGCCCAGAGTGCCGATGCCCCACATGCAGTACTCAGCAACAGCCACCACGCGGCTCGCCTGACCGTCACGTTCTTCCCCATGCGCTGCGCTTCCTCTGTCTTGATGAATCGAATCGCCGACTCTAACGGTTGAACGTAGGGATGGGGGCAAATGGCGACATATAGAGCGCAGGCGCTTGCGCCATCATTCCGCGAAGGCAGGTTCGCCGGGGGCGCGCACGGATGTGCTCGCCCTGAGGAGTGAAGAATCCACTTGGCCCTGGCGCCCGAAATCAAAATGGATTCCCGCTTTCGCGGGAATGACGCCGGTGGAGATCCTGGCGTGTCAAAAGGTGGCGCACTGGTCGAAACCCATAACTGAAAAGGAATTAAGTCGGAGCCACATACTTCGCAATGACGAAAATTTTAGCTATGACTTGACTATTCCATAGCCAGCTGGCTATATATAACCCATAGCCACACGGTTATCGATCCCGCCATGCCTGCCACCCACGACGTGCTCTTCCGAACCCTCGCCGACCCCACGCGGCGCGCCATCTTCGAGCAGCTGTGCCGCGAAGGCGAGCAAACCGTCGGCTCACTCACCACGCGCGCCGGCATCTCGCAGCCGGCCGTGTCCAAGCACCTGGGTGTGCTGAAGGAAGCCGGGCTGGTGCGCGATCGCCGCGCCGGCCGGCAAACGCATTACGGCGCGCAGCTCGGCGCGCTCGCTCCGCTGATCGACTGGACCAGCCAGATGGCCAACTTCTGGCAGCACCGGTTCGACCGCCTCGAAGACCTGCTCAGAAGGATGGACCAATGAACAATCCCGCCGCCGAAACGCTCTCCGTCACGGTTGAACGCGACCTGCCCTTCGCCCCCGAAAAGATCTGGCGCGCGCTCACCCAGCCGCACCTGATCCAGGAGTGGCTGATGCAAAACGACTTCATGCCGGCGGTGGATCATCGCTTCAGTTTCCGCGCGGACTGGGGCTCGGTCGATGGCCAGGTGCTGGTGGTGGAACCGAACAAGACGCTTGCCTACACCTGGTCCGCCCTCGGACTGGAAAGCGTGGTCACCTGGACACTGACGCCCAGCGGCACCGGCACCCATCTGCGCATGGTGCAAGCCGGCTTCCGCCAGGATCAGCAGCAGGCCTACCATGGCGCCCAGTACGGCTGGCAGCAATTCTTCGCCAAGCTGGAACAGGTGCTGGCGCACGCCGACTGACCCTGCTGCGCTCACGCGGCCACCCGGAGACAAACCATGCATGCATCCGAACGCATCGACCAGCTGATCGCGGGCACCCCCGACTGGCGCGGCAACACATTCGCCAGCGTGCGCCAGTGCATGCTCGACGCCGATCCGCAGATGCTCGAGGAATGGAAGTGGCGCGGCAGTCCCGTGTGGTCGCGCGACGGCATCATCGCCGTCGGCAATGTGCACAAAGAGAAGGTGAAACTCACTTTCTACAACGGCGCGGTGCTGGCCGATCCGGACGGCTTGTTCAACGCCGGCCTGGACGGCGGCAAATGGCGGGCGATCGATTTTCTCGAAGGCGACAAGGTCAACAAGACCGCTTTGAAAAAGCTGATCCGTGCCGCCATCGCGTACAACCAGAGCAAGCCCAAGAAAAAAGCGCCCGCCAGTCCCCGCGCGAAAAGCCGGAGCGGGGCCGGATAAATCGGCTTACCCGATTATTTTCGGAGTTTTCTGATACTGCCCAGGCACGTCACTGCCGACACTACGCCCCACCTTCGCCGGAACGGATGTCCGTGCGAATTGCCCGGGGGTATTCCGATGCGGCAGATCACTCATTTGTTTTCCAGCCACGGCGCGACCCTGTATACGCCGCTGCTGCGCGCCCTGCACCGCCATCCACTGCATGCGTTGCTGGTAAAGCTCACCAACCCGGCAATTGCCCAGACCTTGCTGCTGGCCGGTGCCACCTTGCTGTTCGTACTGGCCTGCCTGGGCCTGATCCTGGTGAGCGCGTGGTATACGCACTGACCGCGGCGAGGCTGAACAAACTGCCGCGTCAGCCAAGCGCGTCAGAAAGATGCCGCTGCGCGCGACTTTGTGACCCTGGGAGCCTCGGGGCGGCGATCGTAAACCGACACATTCAGCGCGGCGCAAACCATGCCCAGGCAGACCAGCGCCAGCCCCGAGGGCATGCGCGCGAGCACTAGCGCCATCTTGGCCGCGCCGTACCAGGAATGCGGATTGCTCAAGGAACCCATCACATCAGGGTAGTAACTTTGGATCCAGAACATCACCGTGGGCTGGGCGGTCCAGTGGCCGTCGTGCAGCCAGCGCACGATCTGGAAGCCCAGCCAGAGCACGGCCGCCATATTCAGCGTCACGGCGATCAGCCACAGGCACAGGGCCAGGGCGCTGCGGGTTAGTTCGTCGATGCGGGCGAAGGTCATGGTGATTCCTGGACTGCGGTATTCCAGGAATACGAAGCATATTCTGTGCCTGCCTTTTCCAGGGCGCTTATGCGCCCTGCCTTTCCTCCGCGCCCCTGCGGGGAGAGGACCGAGCTGAGGGGGCACATTCGCGGCAATCGATCATCGCGGCCGCACTTCTAACCGGCATCTGGATAACAGGCACCTGCCCGCCCACTCCCTGCGCAGAGTGGGCGGAGAACCCTACGATCAATCCGCGTTGCAACGGTGAATCGCCGCTTCGCGCGCTCTTTCATACTCCGCCTGCGTCATCGCGCCGGACCCGACCGCGTTCTGCAGAGCCATCAGCTGCTTGCCGCAGGTTTCGTTGTTCTGCGCAATCGCCCGTGATCCGCCGCACGCCGAAAGTGCCATGCAAAAGGTCAGCATCGTCGTGGCGAGCAATAACCTGGTCATGTCGTGACTCCTCTGGCGAGTAAAAGAGATAACGCACGCAGCACTGCAATACGTGCATCCCGATGGTATCGACCGCTTGCGAATCGGCGCTGACTGATGAACTTCGCGCAGGCAGATTCACTTCCTGGCGACATGTTGTGTACGTGCAGAACACAGCTGCGCCGGCCGCCCTAAAGTTTGCGGCGCAACCGCCGATAAGGCTGCCAAGGGCTGGAATACGTCATGCCATGACACGGCCCGGAGCGAAGAGGCGGCATGCGACCGCCATCCAACATCGTGCTGGCGGGAGGGGCTGGCATTCATGCGACCGATCCAATCGGGCGAACTGCAAGTGGGCCAGCCACTGCCTTACGACGCTTATGACGAGCGCGGGACACTGTTGCTGCGCGCCGGCCATGTCCTCAGCAGCGAAGCATCGATAGAGCGGCTGGAACGCGTCGCCTATTTCAACGACGTCCACAACAGCGCCAAGCGCGCCGACGCGGCAGACGACGTGAACGGACGTCCGCTCGCCTTGATCCTGGCGGCACGCAGCCGCCTGCTCGCCGCACTCACCGGCGGCGGCGAAAATTTTCCTGCCGCGATCAAACGCATTGCCGAACTGCTGCAGCGCGCCTGCCAGCTCAACGCGGACGTAGCGCTGGCGGCGATCATCCTGCAGCGCGACGGGCATTACGCCACGCGGCATATGGTGAATGTGGCGATCATCTGCGAACTGGTGGGCGCGGCCATGGAGATGCCGCAAGCGGAGCGCTGCGCCACCATGGCCGCCGCCCTCACCATGAACCTGGGCATGCTCGAGCTGCAGCAGGAATTGCTGCACGTGAACGGCCCCTTGAACGAGGAGCAGCACGGGCAGGTACGCCAGCACTGCACGCACAGTTTCACCCGCCTCAGCGAATACGGCGTGACCGATACGCTGTGGCTGCAGACCGTGCAGGATCATCACGAACGCATGGATGGCAGCGGCTATCCCAGCGGCAAATGCGGCGAAACCATCGCCCTGCCCGCGCGCCTGCTGGCCGCGGCGGATGTGTATTGCGCGCGTGTCGCCGCACGCTACTACCGTCCGCCACTGCAGGCCAACGTGGCCCTGCGCTGGCTGTATTTGAACGACAGCGCCAAGCTCGACGCCCGCATCGCTACCAGCTTTATCAAGACGCTGGGCGTTTATCCGCCCGGCACCGGCGTGCGTTTGCGCAACGGCAGCATCGCGGTGGTCACGCACCGCGGCCACGGCAGCCTGACGCCGCAAGTGTCCTCGATCACCACCCATGACGGCCTGCGCGTGGCCACTCCGATCCGCCGCCGCGGCGACCTGGGCGCGCATGCGATCAGCGAAGCGGTGGACCTGGACGAACTCGAGCTCAGCGTCAGCATGGAAGCGCTGTGGGGTGCCGATGCCGTCAGCTGACCCTCAAGTCCCGCCATCGGCGGCCGATACAGCCAGGGAAAGCCGCAAACCGATCTCCGGCTTGCCATGCCGGCCCATCCATGGGGGGATCCAGCCATGACCGAATCGATCGTCGAAGAACTGATGCTGCACAACGAAACCTGCCCGCAATGCTGCGTGGGCGAACCCTGCCTGGTGGCCGAACATATTCACGACAGCTGGCCGCGACGCGTGGCGTCGGAAGCCTCCGCCAGCCTGCTGCGCATTACCACCGCGCTGGTCGACCAGAAAGCTGCCGCGGCCTAGCTGCCGCGACGTTTTTGCCGAAGCTTCGCCCGCGCCCACAAGGCGCGGGCGAACGCGGCTTATTCAGGCGAAGCCCAGCCCAGGCCGAGGCTCTTTTGCAGCGATACGAAATCCTTCAGCAGCTCCGCCCGGCCCTGCACCAGGTTCTGCTGCGCACTGAACTGGCTGCGCTGCGTATCGAGCAGATCGATCAGCGATGAAGCGCCGGCCAGGTAACGCTGCCGCATCAGATCCTGCGAACGATCGGCAGACGCCTCGATCTGGGTAAGACGCGTGACGCTCTCGCGTTGATGGCCATAGCGCGACAGCGCATTGTTGGCATCCTGCAACGCGGCCAACACGGTCTGCGTATAGCTCGCCGCGGCTTCCTCGCGACCCGCCTGGGCCTGACGGATGGCGCCGCGCGTGCGGCCGAAGTCGAGCACATCCCATTGCAGATAAGGCGCACCCAGCCAGGTCACCGCGCTCTTGCGCAACAGATGGCCGGGATTGGCAGCATTGGAGCCGATAAAGCCCAGCATCGTCACCTTCGGGAACAGATCCGCCTCGTGCTGGCCGATCTGCGCATTGCTCGCCGCCAGGCGGCGCTCCGCCGCGCGGATATCCGGGCGCTGCTTGAGCAGGCTGGCCGGATCGTCGACCGGTACGGACGCGGGCAAGCTCGGCAACGCAGCCGGCGTGGACAACTGCTGGTCCAGCGCACCCGGCGCCTGGCCGGTAAGCACCGCCAGTTGGTCCAGCGATTCAGTGATCTGCTCGTCCAGGGGAATCAGGTTGGCCTTGGTGTTTTCCACTTGCGTGGTCTGCCGTTCCACATCGGCATCAGGCACCACCCCGCGGGCGCGGCGCTGACGGATCAAGTCCAGCGTCTGCTGCTCCAGCGCTGCGGATTGATTGGCCAGCGCCAGACGCTGCTGCTGGCTGCGCAGATCGATATACGCCTGCGCCACTTCCGCGGCGAGCGATACCTGGGTGTCGGCCAGGTCGGCATCGACTGCCTCGGCCTGCGCCGACGCGGCTTCGATCGCTCGCCGGGTACCGCCGAAGATATCGATTTCCCAGGATGCATCGAAGCCGGCGGTATACAACTGCAAGGGACCGCGCCCGCTCGAGGTGCTGCCGCTCTGCTGGTTCGACTGCGTATTGCTGCCGGACGCTTGCTGCGAGGACGACTGCGACGACTGCAGGCCTGACAGATCCGGCTCGCGCATGCGCAGCGCCGCGGCATCGGCCGATACCTTGGGCGTCTCCGCCGCACGCTGTTGCTGCAGCTGCGCACGCGATTCGCGCAGACGCGCCTGCGCGGCATGGAGATCCGGATTGTTTTTCAGGGCGGCGTCGATCAGCGCGTTTAATTGCGCATCGCCAAGCGCCTCCCACCAGCGGCTGGGCGCATGGGTGGCAGTGCTCACATTGGCCGGCGCGCGCACGAAGCTGTTCGCCTGGATGGCGTCATGGGCGACGTCGGGCGCGCCATGGTAATCCGGGCCGACCGTGCAGCCCGGCAAGGCCGCCACCGCCGTCAGCGCGACGGCGCAGGCAAGGCATGAATAGCGCAAAGAAAATGAGGACATGACAAGCACTCTTAGTGGCCGCCGCTGCCGGCCGGCGCGTGGTATTGCGGCGTCTTCAGCAGCAGCGCCAGCGGGATGCAGCACAGCAGCGCGATGCCCAGCAGGTAAAACACTTCCGAAAAAGTCATCACCATCGCCTGCTGCTGGATCTGCCCGGCCAGCTGGCCCAGCGCGCGCATCTTCGAATAGGCCATGTCGCCCGTACGCGCAAACCAGCTGGCGGCATTCGCCGCGAGGCGGTCCTGGCCCAGCACCGAGTTGGCGGTGACCGATTCGCGGATGGCGGCGACATGGAAGGTATTGCGGCGGTCGATCACCGTGCCGATGATCGCCAGCCCGATCGAACCGCCCAGGTTGCGCGCCATGTTGTAGATGCCGGCCGCGTCGCCCGATTCTTCGCGCGACACCGCCGCCATCGAGGCCTGGTTCAACGGCATCATCGCCAGCATCTGGCCGGCGCCGCGCACCAGCTGCGACCAGAAGAAATCGTGGCCCACGCTTTGCGCGGTCAGATGGATATCCAGCATGCAGCTGAACACGAAACAGGCCAGCCCACTGATCACCAGAATGCGAAAATCCACCCGGCCCAGCAGGCGCGGCAGGATCGGCATCATCATGAAGGCCGGCACGCCCGACACCAGCATCACCCAGCCGGACTGCTCCGCGTTGTAGCCCGCGATCAGGCCCAGGAACTGCGGAATCAGATAGATCACGCCATACAGCGCCGCGCCGACCACCAGCACAATGAAGATCACGCTGGCGTAGCGCGGATTGCTGAGCAGACTCAGACGCATCACCGGCCGCTTGGCGGTGAACTGCGAAATGCCGATCAGTACCATGCCGATCAGCGACACGATGCTCAGCCACACGATCATGTTCGATTCGAACCAGCGCTCGCGCTGACCTTCTTCCAACACCACCGTCAGCGAGCTCAGGCCCGCCGACAGGCCGACGATGCCCAGCCAGTCCGCTTGCCGCAGCGCCTCAAGATGCAATGGCGCCGATGGCAGCCCGGCCAGCAGCAAGGTGATCAGGCCGATGCACACCGGCAGATTGATAAAGAAGCACCAGCTCCAGCTGATGTTCTCGGTCAGCCAGCCGCCCAGCACCGGGCCGAGCAAGGGACCGAGCAGCACGATCAGGCCGAACGCGGTCATGCCGATCGGCAACTGCGACAGCGGCAGGCGCGTGCGGATGATGGTCTGCGCGGTGGGAATCATCGCGCCGCCGGTGAGCCCCTGCCCGATGCGGCCGATGATCATCACCATCAGCGTGTGCGACAGCCCGCACATCATCGAGAACAGGATGAACAGCACTGCGCAGGCGAGCAGAAAATTGCGCAGGCCGAATACGCGCGTAAGCCACGCGGCCAGCGGAATGATCACGATTTCCGACATCAGGTAGCCGGTGGAAATCCAGGTGCCCTCGGTGCCGGTAGCGCCGATTTCACCCTGAATCTGCGGCAAGGCGGAGTTGGTGATCGAGATATCCAGCGTGGCCATCAGCGCGCCGAGCGAACCGGCTGCCACGGCGATCCAGTCGCCGACGCTGGCGCGCTCGGGATGGGCAGCCGGCGTGGCGGCCGTCTCAGCCATGATGGGCGTCCGCCGCGGCGTGCGAGGTGTTGTCGGCTCCGGCGCGGGTATCCACGTCCACGGTAACCGACAGACCCGGCACCAGCTGCTTGCGCGTCTGCTCGTCCGCATCGACGCGGATGCGCACCGGCACGCGCTGCACGATCTTGGTGAAGTTGCCGGTGGCGTTTTCCGGCGGCAGCAGCGCGAATTCCGAGCCGGTGCCGGGCGCGAAACTGTCCACTACGCCGTGCAGGTCCGCATCGGGCAGCGCATCCACATGCAGCGTGGCCGGCTGGCCGGCATGCATGCGCCCGATCTGCGTTTCCTTGAAATTGGCGGTGAGATACACGCTCTGCACCGGCACTACCGTCATCAGCCGCGTGCCGGGCTGCGCATACTGGCCTACGCGCACGGTGCGATCGCCGACGCGGCCATCGAGGGTGCTGCGGATCAGGGTGTCCTGCATATCCAGCTGCGATTGCTTGGCCGACGCCTGCGCCGCTTCCAGCTGCGCATGCGCCTGTGCGATCTGCGCATTGAGATCGGCTATACGGGCCTGTGCCTGGTCCAGCGCGGCCTTGTCGGCGGTCAGCGTGGCCTGCGCCTGGTCGCGGTTGCTGACCAGCACCGACAATTGATCGCCGCTTTCTGCGCCGGTCTTGGCCAGCGGCCCGTAGCGGCGCACTTCGTCTTCGGCATGGCGGGCGCTTACCTGCGCCACCTGCAGCTGCGCGCGCGCCTGCTCGATCGCCGCCTGCTGTTGCTGGATGCCGGCCTGCGCGGCCTGGATATCCGCCTTGCGCGCATCGACCGTGGCGGCCGCCTGATCCAGCGCCGCCTGATACTGGCGCCCGTCCAGGCGCACCAGCGGATCGCCGGCCTTCACCACGGCGTTGTCGCCCACGTAGACGTCGGTGACATAGCCGCTGACCTTGGGCGCCACCGTCATGCTGTCGGCCTGCAGATAGGCATCGTCGGTGCTCTGGATAAAGCGCCCGACCAGCCACCAGTAGATCAGCGCCCCCAGCCCCACCAGGCCCAGCACGATGGCTACCGGCAGCAGGAAACCCGGCACTTTGCGGCGTGCCGGCGCGGCCGAACCGTTCGCATCGCCGGATGCGTTTGCATTGGAAGCAGGCATGCCCATTGATCCCAAATTATTCCAAGTGGAAAATTTTTTCCGATTGGAATAATTTTGTCAAATGGTATCTTTGGCGGGCAGGCACGGAGACCCCCATGACTCAAACCAAGCGCCCTCGTCACTCGGCCGCCGGCGGTTACGCCCGCGGCGACGAAACGCGCCAGCGCATCATCGACGCCGCCATCCTGTTGTTCGGCGAGCGCGGCTATAAAGACGCCTCCACCCGCGACATCGCCGCGGCGGCAGGCGTCAACGCGCCGGCGCTGCAGTATTACTTCGAGAACAAGGAAGGCCTGTACAAGGCCTGCGCGGAATACATCACCGACGAGCTGCAGGCGCGCTACGCACCCTTCCTGCAGCGCGCCAAAAACGCCCTGAAAAACCATGCCGACGGCGAGACGCTGATCGAGGCCTACCTCGACATGCAGTCCACCACGCTGGACACCGTGCTGACGCCCTCGCACTTGTCCAAGGGCCGCCTGGTGGGACGCGAGCTGGCGGGCGAAGCGCCCAACTTCACCTCCGAATTGCTGCAGGAGAAGATGAAGCGCCCGATCAACAAGCTACTGCTCGAACTGCTGGCGCGCATCATGGGCACGCGCCCTACCGACACCATCACCCGCATCCGCCTGCTGACGCTGAAGGGCCTGGTGCTGGCGTTCTACTACCCGCCGGGCGCCTGCCTGGAACTGCTGGGCTGGAAGGATATCGACGCGGCCAAGAGCCGCCTGATCAAAGCCGATGTGCAGCAACAGACGCGCATTCTGCTGAGCAGCTGGCACAACGCGGCTCAGCTCGCGGCCACAGGCTAAAAAAAAGCCGCCTGGCGGCGGCTTGTGCGATAGCCGGGCACCCTCGGATGCCCGGCATGCACGGCAACGTCACCTGATTTTTTTCATCCGGCGCTCAACGCGCCTGCAGCGCGCTGGCGGTCGCCGCGTCCAGCTGGCCGGTCACCGGCAAGCCGTTCGCCTTCTGGAAGGTGCTGAGCGCACGGCTGGTGCCGGGACCCGGCAGACCATCCACCTTGCTGGTGTACAGGCCAAGATCGGTCAGCTTGCGCTGCGCATCGGACAGCGAATAGCTGCTGGCCGCGCCGGCCGCATTCGGATTGCTGGCACCGTCCACGCCGAGCTGGCCGCCCGCACCCAGGCCGCCGGCCACGCGCTGCGGCGCATATTCGCGCACCGACTTCACCATCTGGTTGAAGGAGTCGAGGAAGGCCGCGGCAATCACCTTGCCTTCGGGCGTCTGGCTATAGGCGCCGAGCGCACCGCCACCCGAACCGAACTGGCCGAGCAGGCCGCCCATGCCGAAGTCGATGTTCTTGGCGCTGCCCTGCGACGCCGCCACCTGCACGCCGGAGCGCGTATCGGTCAGCATCATGGTGGTGGAGGCTTCGCTGCTCTTCATCGAGCCGGCAATGGCGCCAATGATCGCACCGTAGCCGCCGCCCACGCCGGCCAGCGCCGCGCCGCCGCCACCGGTGTTCTGCGAGAACTGGATCGACGGCGTCATCACGTAATCGGCCGCCACCATCTGGCCACCGCCCATATTGCTGGTGCCGCGCAGCTGGCCGGATGCGGCAAGATTGCGCTCGCCCATCATCGAATTCATCGCCTGGCCGCGATCGACCACCACAAAGCAATTGCTCTGCTGCACCATCAGGCGGATCAGCGGCACGGTGGAAGGCAGGTGGTACTGGCCGGTGAGTACGGCATACCAGGGATCGCCGGTGTTTTCTTCCACCGCCATGGTGCCCAGCGGATGATCGCAATGCTCCAGCGTCTTGGCTGCGCCCGTGCTGGTAGCGCCGCCGGCGGAACCGCCGACCGGATTCTTGCCGCCGCCGACCTGCATGTCGGCGCAGCCGGTGAGCGTGAGTACCGTGCTTACGCCGAGCGCCAGCAGGCAGGACTTCAATTGATTGACTCGCATAACAACTCCATTGTTTTTTGCATAGCGGATTGAGCAGCAGCGAAATACCGTGCATGGCGCGGTTTATTTCGGGCGCACGTCTACATCCGGCCTTCCGGGAGCCAGAGCAAAGGAGAAACAGTCAACAGCTTTTATGCCGCCTCTTTTTTAAGAGGACGAGGCTGGCGTACGCGCCGTTTGATCGGGTGCAAAGCAGGCACGGCGGTGCAACGGATCCATCCCTTCCGTTACTGCATGTCTGCGCTTGGCTACCCGTGAGCGGGTAAGACGACCACCTGTCCCTGGTTGGCTTGGTTTCTGTTCCCTGAATGAATTCCCCTAAGCGCAAAGGCTACCTTAGCCATATTGGCAGTATCAAGTGACCAGGCGCGCAATCAGCAATAAAGCAATGCCTGGTGCAGCTGTATGAAACGCTCATGCCTTCTTGCACTGGGCGAATGCGCAGACGCCTGCCTATCGTTATCCATCGCCATCCACGGGACGCACGTATGTCGCTATCGAAGAAGCTGAGCATGGTGCTGCTTGCCTGCATGCCTGCCACCCTGCTTGCGCAGGGCTGCGGCAAGGCGAGCGATCCGGTGCAGGTGGTGCAGGCCCAGGTAGAGGCCTACAACGCACACGATATCGATGCGTTCGCGGCCTGCTATGCGGACGATGTAAGCATCGTCGACCTGAGCGGCAAACATCCGCCGATCCAGGGCATTGCCGCATTGAAAACCACCTACGCTTTCCTCGCCAAAGTACCCAAGGCATATCGCGTGGCGATTGTGCAGCGCTCGGTCAGCGGCCCGGTGGTGGTCGACCATGAGCGTGTACTCGGCTTGCCGGCCGGCAAGGGCCAACCGGAAGCGTTCGCGGTATACGAAGTGCGGCAAGGGAAAATCCAGCGTGTGTGGTTTCCTCCCGCGCAATGAATGCATGCCGCGTGACCATCGTTGTCATGCATAAGTGCCGCTTCGTTAAATCCGCTGCATGACCTTCAGTGCTTGATCGCCTGTCCTGCGCACGTTAGACAGGGCGGATATCGATCGACACCTTGATGGAGAACACCATGCACAAGCGGTTCGCGCCCTGCCTGCTGGCGCTGGCTACCTTAGGTATTGCTGCAAGCCTGCAGGCAGCCACCGAACCGGTGCCGCTGCGCTGGAATGCGGATCGGCTGGGCAATCATCGCTATACCGTGCAAGTGGAACAGCCCGCCGCAGCCGTCCGCGTGATCGTGCCGTGGCGGCGGCGCGATGCGCATCCCGAGCAGGTTGCGGTGATCGTGCTGGGACCGGATGGCCAGGTGGTCGACAACGTCGCGCGCGTGCACATCGATCAGGCTGCGGGCGAGTTGGTGTTCGAAGCGAAGCAGGCAGGCATCTACGCCGTTTACTACCAGCCCTATCTCAGCAGCGGCCACGCCAACTACCCCACCGTCACCTATGCACCGCCGCACGACAGCGCCGATGCCGCATGGCTGCAAGCCAGCGGCGCCGGGGATCCCGCGCGACGGGCCAAGCTGCCGCAGGCGCGCGTACTCGGCTACCAGGCGGTGGATGATTTCGATGCTTATACCGACATGGAGCGCACCGCCACGCCGCAGGAACTCGACCACGTGCTGGCCGCCCATCCCGCCGCGGCATGGCTGTTGTTTCCGGAGACGCGCGAACATCCGGTACGCATGTTCGACCGCATTCCCGAACGCTGGGCGCAACGCGGCGCAGGCGGCACACTGAGCGAACATGCGCTGCGTGGCGAATACCTCAGCTTCCAGGTCGGCGCCTGGGCGGCGCGCGCGGCCATCCGCCATGTGCAAATAAGCTTCGGCGACCTGCACGGCCCCGGCGGCAAAGTGATTGGCGCCGCGGCGCTCACCTGCTTCAACCTCGGCGGCATCGACTACGCCGGCCAACCCTTCACGACCCAGCTCGATATCGCGCAAGGCCGTGTGCAGCCACTCTGGATGGGGCTGGACATTCCTGCCGACACCACGCCAGGCGTATACCGCGGCAGCGTCACCGTTAGCGCCGACGGCATCGCTGCGCAGCAAGTACCGCTGGCGATCACCGTCGACAGCGGCGAAGCGGTGGCGCATGGCGATGACGATCCGTTCAAGCTCACCCGCCTGCGCTGGCTGAACTCCACGCTGGCGCAGAACAACGAGCTGGTAAAACCGTTCACCGCCGTAACCGTGCACGGCACCCGACTGGGCATCCTTGGACGCGATATCACACTAGCCGGCAATGGCCTGCCGGCGCAGATCGACAGCCACTTCAACGAACGCATGACCGGCTGGGCAGACACCCCGCTGCCGCTGCTGGCCGCGCCCATGCAGTTGCTGGTGCAGGATGCCAGCGGCAGTCACGCACTCGCCGCAGCTACGCCGCCGACGATCGACGTCGATGGACCGGCCAAGGTGCACTGGCGCAGCAGCGGCAGCGCCGGACCGCTGCAAGCCACCGTCGCTGCCAGCCTGGAAGCCGACGGCACGCTCAGCTATGCCATTGCCCTGACCGCCAGCCAGCCGGTGTCGCTCAGCGATATCCGGCTGGAAATTCCGCTGCATAACGAAGCGGCGCCATACGAACTTGGCCTCGGCCGCACCGGCGAGCGTGCGCCGGCGGATTTCAGCTGGCGCTGGAATGTGCAGAACAACCAGGACGGCGCCTGGATCGGTGCCGTCAACGGCGGCCTGGAATTCCATCTGCGCGACGAACACTATCGCCGGCCGCTGAATACCAACTTCTATCACGACCAGCCGCTGCGCATGCCCAGCTCGTGGGACAACGGCGGCAACGGTGGCGTGCAATTGCAGCGCGAGGGTGCGCGCTATCTGGTGAAGGCATTCAGCGGTCCACGCCATATGGATGCAGGACAGACGCTGCATTACGACCTCGTGATGCGCGTCACCCCGTTCAAGACCATTCACCCGGCCGAACATTTCGCCGAGCGCTACTACCACGCCTACGCCGACCTGGACATGATCAAGGCACAAGGCGCCAACGTGGTGAACATCCATCACGCCACACCGATCAATCCGTGGATCAACTACCCGTTCCTGCAGGCAGACCGGATGCGCGCCTATGTGGGCGCTGCGCATCAGCGCGGCATGGCGGTGAAGATCTACGACACCATCCGCGAACTGTCCGACCGCGCACCAGAATTGCCGATGCTGGAAAGCCTGGGCCAGGAAATCATCAGCCCCGGCAAGGGTGGTGGCTTTTCCTGGCTGCAGGAACATCTGGACGGCAACTACATCGCCGCCTGGCACGTGCCCGAAAACCGCGATGCGGCGGTGATCGACGCCGGTCAAAGCCGCTGGCACAACTACTACATCGAAGGACTGGACTGGCTGGCGCGCAACATCGGCATCGACGGCCTGTACTTGGACGACGTCGCCTACGACCGCATCACCATGCAGCGCGTGCGCAAAGTACTGCAGGCGCACCGCCCACATCCGCTGATCGACCTGCATTCGGCCAACCAGTACAACCCGCGCGACGGCTACATCAACAGCGCCCTGCTCTATATGGAGCTGTTTCCCTATATCGACCGCCTGTGGTTCGGCGAAGAATTCGATTACCAGCACACCTCGCCCGCCTACTGGCTCACCGAACTCTCCGGCATTCCCTACGGCCTGATGGGCGAAATGCTGCAGGACGGCGGCAACCCCTGGCGCGGCATGCTGTTCGGCATGACCAATCGGCTGCCCTGGACCGGCGGCGATCCGCGCGAACTGTGGAAGCTATGGGACAGCTTCGGCATCGAGCAGGCCGACATGATCGGCTGGTGGGTGCATGACACGCCGGTGAAAACCGATCGCGACGACGTGCTCGCCACCAGCTACGTGCGCCATGGCAAAACCATGATCGCCCTCGCCTCCTGGGCGCCGGCAACGGTCCGCGTCAAGCTGCAGATCGACTGGCGCGCGCTGGGCATCGCGCCGCGCACGGCCACACTGGTGGCGCCGGCGGTAGCGGGATTCCAGCCCGCCGCGCAATTCAAGCCGGACGACGCCATCGCCGTGGAACCGGGCAAGGGCTGGCTGCTGATCCTGCAATGACGCCTGCGCGGCGAAGTTCGAAACGCACTTCACCGCACTTCGTCAAGACACGACAGCGCAACCAAGCCCCTCTAGAATCGCCGGCTCCCCATCACCGCGCCAGGCCAGGAGCCATCATGCAGCGTCATCACGAAATCGAATTCGCGCAATTCATGGAAGCCATTTTTCTCAATGGCGCGGCCAGCATGCGCTGGGATCGCGTCTGCATGTGGTTCAACGCCGAGCAGGTCGGCGATACCGAATGGAAGCAGATCCACGCCAAGTGGCTGGAAGTGTGCAAGGCCAACGGCTATGTGGACGATGTGGCGCCGATCTTCTGCTACACCAATCCGAGCGCGCTGGTGATCGTGCGCGAAGGCTTTGGCGATGAAGATGTGATCGAGATCACCGCCGAAGGCGCCGAGGAAATCGACGAGGCGGAGTAATCGCCTGCCTTGCGCCAGAGCGCCGCACCGCGGCGCTCTGGCGCATCAACCGCCCAGCTCCAGCGCCATGAACTTCGTGCCGGGCAGCGGGTTGTACACATACGGCGCGATCGGCACGAAGCCGAGCGACGCATACAAGGCTTGCGCCGAGGCCATCGTCGCCAGCGTATCCAGGCAAATTCGCGCATAGCCGGCCGTGCGCGCTTCTTCGCACAAGCGCAGCACCAGCCGCCGGCCCAACGCTTCGCCACGTGCCTGCGGCCGCACGTACAGCCGCTTCATTTCGCAGGTACCGTCATCGATCCGGCGCAAGGCGATGCAGCCCACCGGCAACTCGCCGTGCCAGGCCAGCAGCAGGCAGCCAGCGGGCGCTGCGTATTTGCCCGGCAAGCCACCCAGTTCGTCGTCGAAGCGCTGGAACGACAGGTCTACGCCCAGGCCTGCCGCATATTCCTGAAACAGCACGCGCACTATTGCTGCGTCCCGCGGAAACACCGCGTGGCGGATCTCTGCCGTCGCCATAAGCTTGCTTTCGCCAAGTGGGGACAGCCTTTCTAGCATGGGGAACAGGTGTGGCTCGCGTCCCGGAAGCCACTCCAATTCATCAGTTTAACTTGCAAGTTAAACTTTCAATCTATAGGATGCGCCCATGCCTCGCCCAGCCCAGCCCCATGCCGCCCTCGAAAGCGCGGTCAGCGATCTCACCGTGGCGGTGGGCCAATTGCTGCGCCGCCTGCGCTCGCAAACCGATCCCAGCGATCTCAATCTTTCCCAGCACGCGGTGCTGTCGCGGCTGGACCAGCAAGGCGCGATGACCACCGCCGAGCTGGCGCGTGCCGAGTCGATGAAGCCGCAGTCGATGGGCGCGATTCTGGCCAGCCTGGAACAGGAGGGCATGGTCGCGCGCCAGCCGCATCCCACCGACGGCCGGCAGATTCTGTTTGCGCTTACCGCCGGCGGCACTGAAGTGCGCCGTCAGCGCGGACTGGCCAAGCGCGCCTGGCTGCTCGCCGCCATGGGCACGCTCGAACCGGAAGAACTGCAGACGGTGATCGCCGCCATTCCGCTGATCAAACGCCTGGGCGAGTCATGACTGCGCCCGCGTCGTTCCATCAACGCCTGCCAGGCTGAAACGCTTCGGCGCTGACGTCCACAACCGCAAGAGGAATCTCCAATGGTGAACTGGCTGCACGAGCTTGCTTATTTCTTCGGCGGGGTCTTTTTCGCCAATGCCCTGCCGCATTTCATCAGCGGCACCATGGGCAAGCCATTCCAGTCGCCGTTTGCGCATCCGCGCGGCGAAGGCCTTTCTTCGTCCACGGTGAACGCGCTGTGGGGCTTCGCCAACTTTGTCGCCGCGTATCTGCTGTTGGTGCAGGTCGGCGAGTTCGATCTGCATCGCGCCGCACCGATGATCGCCTTCGGCCTTGGCGCGCTGTTACTCGCCATGATGATGGCCAGGCATTTCGGCCGCTTCAACGGCGGCAACCTGCCGAGCTGATCATGTCGCCCAACAGCAGCACGCACGACCAGCTCGATCCGTCGATCTGGAAAATCACCGCCGTCGCCATTCTCGGTTCGTTTCTCGCCCAGCTCGACGCCACCGTCGCCAACGTTTCGCTGTCCAGCCTCGCTACGGAATTGCATACCGGCTTGTCGACCATCCAATGGGTCACCAGCGGCTATCTGCTGGCCTTGACGCTGGCGCTGCCGCTGAGCGGCTGGCTGGTGGATCGCATCGGCACCAAGGCGGTGTATCTGTGGTGCATCGCGGCGTTCACGCTCTCCTCGGCCTTGTGCGGACTGGCGTGGTCGGCGCATTCGCTGATCGCGTTTCGCGTCATCCAGGGCATCAGCGGCGGCTTGCTGGCGCCGATGGCCCAGATGATGATGGCGCGCGCCGCCGGCCGGCATATGGCGCGCGTGGTGGGTTATGCCGCGGTGCCGGTGCTGCTGGCGCCGATCCTCGGCCCGGTCGTGGCGGGCATGATTCTGCAGCACGCCTCATGGCGCTGGCTGTTTCTGATCAACCTGCCTTTTGGCGTGCTGGCGATCGTGCTGGCAAGCCTGTTTCTGGCCAGCGACCGCGACGATATCCGCCCGCGCCAACTGGATTGGCTGGGCTTGCTGCTGCTCTCGCCCGCGCTGGCGATCTTCCTGTTCGGCTCCGATCACCTCGGCCAGGCCAGCGGCCCCTTGGCCATGCTCGCGGCGGCAGTACTGCTGGGTTTGTTCTTCTGGAATGCCAGGCGCAAAGGCGATCACGCGCTGATCGACTTGCGCCTGTTCAAGGGCAAGGTGTTTTCGGCCGCGGCAGTTACCCAGTTCCTCTCCAACGGCGCGCTGTTTGCCGGACAGATGCTGATTCCCATCTATTTGATCCGCGCCTGCGGCCGTTCGCCCGGCGAAATGGGCTGGCTGCTGGCGCCGCTGGGGCTGGGCATGCTGTGCACCTATCCCTTGATGGGTGCACTCACACAGCGCCTGGGCATCCGCAAGGTATCTGCCGGCGGCGCCTTGCTCGCGCTCGCCGGTACCCTGCCCCTGCTTTATCTGGCCGATCACCAGCTGCAGCTCGCTGCCTTGGCCATCGCGCTGTTTGTGCGCGGCGTGGGGCAAAGCGCGGTGGGCATTCCTTCGATGTCGGCGGCGTACGCATCGGTCCAGCGCAGCGAACTGCCGATGGCCACCACCTCGCTCAATATCGTGCAGCGGCTGGGCGGCCCTACTTTCACCACGCTCTGCGCCACGTTCCTGGGCTGGCAGCTGGCGGCCTCGTCGGTGCACACCGGCGTACTGACGGCGTATGCGTGGGCGTTCGTATTCCTGTGCGTATTGCACGCCGCTACCGCCATTGCGGCGCTACGCCTGCCGCGCAGCATGGACGATGTATTGCGCCAGCGTCCGGCGGAAGTAACCGCAGCGTAAAACAGCTGCACATCGATCCCTGATACGCTAGAGCGGCATTTTTTTGCAGGCGCCGCGTGTATGCCGTACGAGCAACCGATCGTGCAATCGGCCGTGGTCATCGCCATGCATCTGGTGGATATCGCCGATGCCATCGATCTGGCCAATGTCGAAGCGCTGTGGGCGCAACAAAGCCGCCCCGCCAGCGTCCGCAGCAAACTCAGCAGTACGCCGCCCAAGGCGGTCACCTTCGGCGTACCGCCGGTGCTGTTGCGGCTGGACGAACTGGAGCTGTCGCTGCTCGGACAGCATTTTCGCGCCTATGTGACAGTGCGGCTGTACGACTTCGGCGCTGCCGCGTTTTCCGTGCACGTGCCCGTCACCATGTGCAACTGGACCGCGTTCTCGCAATTGGCGAATGCGGTGGATGCGCTGCTCGGTCCGGCGGCCGACAGCCCCGTGTGGAGCCAGCTGCTGGAGCAGGTGCGCACGGTGCTGATGGCCGCCCTGACCCGCCCCAGCCCCGCCTCGCTGCATGAAGATTATCTGCTGGCGATCGTGCACGCCTTCGACACCCCGATCCCGGTCAGCAGCATGCACGAACGGATCGACCTGGTGCCGCTGCTTTCCGGCGAACTGCGCCCGCTGTCGGAACCGGCGCGCAGAGACCTGCTGCAGCAACGCTTCTCCTACTACGTCGACGACCTGGTGGTGATTACCTGGGACCGCGCCTTTATCTACGAGCCGCGCGGCGATTCCGATGTGGTGGACATTCTGGAAGTGGCCAACGCGCAGCTGCTGGAAATGCGCTACTACGACGAGCTGCTCGACGCCGAACTGCCGCAGATGTACGACCTGGTGGAAGCCGCCCACCACGCCGGCAATCCGCTTGCCGCGCGCCACTTCGCCGACCTGGCGCGCCGGCTGTATACGCTGGTGGCGGAAGTCACCGAAATCACCGAGAAAGTGGATAACGCCCTGCAGGTAACTGAAGACGTCTACCTCGCCCGCGTGTACGCCTCGGCCCTGGATCTCTACCGTGTGCGCCACGTAAGCGGCGCGGTGGATCGCAAGCTGGCGATTGTGCGCGATACGTATGCGGCGCTTTACGAAGAAGCGTCGGGCAAGCGGGCGGAGTTGCTGGAGCTGGCGATTATCGTGCTGATCGTGGTGGAGATTGTGATCGCGGTGCTGCGGCGGTAGCGCGACGGCACGTTCTCACCACCCCATTCCACCATGATGACGTAACGGCTGGCTCACGCTGGGCGAAAGACCAAGGCGACCAGGGAAACCCATGACCAACCTCAATTTCAACTGCGTGCAATGCGGCAAGTGCTGCCACGACCTCAAGCTCCCGCTGACGCACGCCGAAGCGATCGCCTGGCTGCGACGCGGCGGCACGGTGGAAGTGCTGTGCGAGGCCATACCCTGGGTGACCGAGCCCGATGCTGCGGATGCACAGGCCACGCACAAGCGCCAGCGCTCGTTCCCCACGCAGAGCGGCAATCTGTCCATTCGCGTCATCGTGGTGCTGGCAGCCGGTTTTGCCGGCCCCTGCCCGTATCTGACGGAGGAACGGCGATGCGGCATTTATGTGGATCGCCCCCACGTATGCCGAATCTATCCGGCCGAGGTAAATCCTTTTATCGCGCTGGCGCCCACCAGCAAAAAATGCCCGCCCGAAGCCTGGGAATCATCCATGCCGTTCATGCGCGACAACAAGATCGTGGATGCTCAGATACAGCTGCATACCACGCTGCTGCGGCATGAAGATCAGCTCGACGTGCCGCTCAAGGCACGCGCCTGCCAATTGCTTGGCATTCAATCGGCCAGCATTGCCAACGAGGGATTCATGCTGCACCGGCCTTCCAACGCCACGCTGCTGGCGGCCCTGGAAGCAAGCTTGATCGACAGTGACGCGCCAGGCAGCGACTGGGAGCTGGCGACCAATCAATCCGCCACCTTGTCGGTGCTGCATCAAGTCGGCGCCCGGCCGGTCTATATCGCAAGCAATGCAGAAGGCGCCTCGCAATACCTGGGCTTTCGTCCGGATAGTCCACCCGATGCGGCCATTGCCTGAGCCGCCGGCAAATAACCGGAAAAGTCGAAGCTTTGTGAAGAGGCGATCGGTCGCGCAATAAAAGAACATCGTGATGGCGACGTATATTGGAAAAATACGCGCCAATCCAAATCAGCGCAAAAAATCGCGAAAATCAGATAGGCATAAAACGGTGAAATAAAATTAATTATTTTATTTTGCGATGAGTGCGCCTTTTATTTTTTCATGTGCTAGCTTCGCCGAGCCGATGGGGGAATAGTTTTTCTCCCTGCAACCTTGCGGCATGCGTAGCCGGAGGGAAATCGGCATACATGGACATCTGTTTAAAAGGAGATAAGCATGAAGTCGATTGTTCTGAAGCTAGCCGTCGCTGCAGGCATTTTCTGCGTAGCCCAGTCCGCTTTCGCCCTGCGTCCCTACGCGGCGGCAGTATGGTATTTCGACAGCACCGGGGTCTTGATCGGCGCCACGATAGTGGACTGTCAAAATATCGGATGGCACGAAGGCGCGCAGAAATTCTCGTATTACATCTACGCCTATTCGGGCTGCATCTCGCCGTATAAATCGACCCTTTATCCAGGGACCGGGGTTGCCAATTACGTTCTCCCGGGTGGCGAAACCATCCAGCAAGGCTGCACTACACCGTCCGTGCAATGCCTTGGCGGCACCATCCAGCCTTCGCCGGAGAACTCCCCGCCACTGACCTGGTCCAGTGGCTGGGTCGATCCCACCATCTCGTTCTGATCGCCTTTTTAAAGTGGGCCGGGGTAATTCAGCGCCCCGGCCCGCACCGGCGTGCGCCAGCCTGGTCGGCGTGGCTATTTGGCAAGTGCGACAAAACAAGTGGCGCATCCTTGCGCCAGCCAACCCAGGGGAAGTTGGCGGTCCATTCGGTATGGCAGATGCTGCCCGCGCTTCATGATTCGGTGATTTGAATCGAAGGCGCGCCGCCACGGGGGGTGCGGCAGCTACTGCCGTAAGTGAAGTTATTGAACCAGCCCCTGCCACGTCGTTCATCGATTGCGCGGCGTGGCCTACCCACGCCAGTAACAACGTGGCGCCGAAAACAATCCCTACCTCCGGTCGCGCGGCGGCATGCATTCCTGCGTAGCGCTGCGTGAAAGCGACTTCACATTCCTTTCAAGCACCGCGCTTCGGGCACAAAAAAGCAGGGCCATGCCCTGCTCCTGCCGGATGCCATCGATGGATTCCCCGCGGCCATGCCAGCGGGGAAAGACCTGATCAGCCGCTGCTTTTTCCGCGCTCCAGCAGCCGCTGCCGCACCCGTTCCAACCCGTTGTCGACCGCATTCCACACGCGCTCTTCCCCCATCACCGTGCAGAACAGCTCATTGATCCCGCCCGGCGTGGTGTGCTCGCGCGCCAAGGTCTTGAAATCAGGCTCTTGCCCATGCAGCGTGGATGCCGCCTCGGCAAACATCGCCGCCACATACGACTACGCCGCCCCTGGTGCAATCCCCTGCGCGGCCAGCCACGTGCTGATCCGATCCAGATAAAGAAAATGCGCCGCCATCGTGGCCGTGGCCGCCGAAAAAAGATCGAATGCGGTTTCGTTATCGACTTCGATCACATGGCCGAGGCGCTCAAACAGATCGCGTGCATGCGCATTGGCCGGATACAACGGCGTAATGCCACGCCCTGCCGCCACCGACGGCAACGGAATGGCGCGCGCAATCTGCTGTATCGGCGTAGCCAGTTCACGCAACCTGGCCAGCGGAATGCCGGCCATCACACTGACCAGGCTTTGCTGCTCCCGAAATCGCAGTGCCGACATCACCTGCTGCGCATCGGCCGGCCGTACGCACAGCAGCAGCACATCCGCCTGCTCAACCACCGCCTGATTGCTTGCGGCCACGCGTACATTCGCATAGGCGCCGGCCAGCCTCGCTGCCACCGCGGCATTGCGCGGCGACAGCACGATCGACGGCGGCTCTGCCGTTTCGCTCAAGCCGGAAACAATGGCGGCGGCGATCGCGCCCACTCCGATCAGACCAAGCATGGCTCTGCTATCCCGACACGTAACAAAGCGCTAGTTAAATCGATCCGCCGCGTGCTGTCACCTTCCCGGCGCATGCGCGTGCACCGCCTGGGCGATGGCTTTCAGCGCACCCTCGGTGCCGTCGCAGGCGTCATTGGCCAGCAGCACCACGCCCTCATGCTGGCCGGGATAAAGCACGACCTGGCTGGACATGCCATAGCTGCCGCCGCCATGCCAGATCATCGGCTGGCCCTGGTCGCGGCCAAGATTCCAGGCCATGGCCTCGCCATCACTCGCATCGCCCTGCAGAACCTGATGCGTCAGGCGCACCACCGGATCGCGCTCATCCAGTTGCCATTGGACGTATTTCGCCATGTCCTGCGCGGAGCCATACAAGCCCCACGCCGGACCTGCATTCTGCTGGTGATAGGGCGCAGGGCGATCGTAACGATCGTAAGCGTTCACCAGGCGCGAGCGCGCACTGGCATCGAGCGTCAGTGCGGTGGATGTCATACCCAGCGGCCGCGTAATGGTCTGGCTCAGCAGCCGGTCGAACGACTGGCCATCGACCTTCTCCAGCCCCAGCCCGATAACCAGAAAACCGGCGTTGGAATAGGCCTCGGTCTGGCCGGGAGCACTGCGCGGCCGGGTATCGTGCAAGGCCGCCAGCAGCTGTTCGCGGCCGAAGCCTTGATTGAGCGCGATCATGCGCGCATTGAAATCGGGCGACTTCTTGTCCGCAAAAAGGGCATCCGTATCGGGAATGTCGCGCGGCATGCCGGCATGGTGGGTCAGCAGCGTGCGCAAGGTAATCGGCTGGCCGTTCCAGGCGAGATTGCGGTAATCGCCTGGCAAAGATTGGCGAAAATCGCCATCCAGATGCATGCGTCCATCCAGCACTGCCCGCGCCGCGAGGGCTGCGGTAAAGGTCTTGGTGACGGAAGCAAGCTCGTAAATGCTTTGCGGATCGGGCAGCTCGGCCTTGCTGCGCGAAGTGCTGCCGTAGTCGTAGAAATGGGTTTGTCCGTGGTCGACCACCGCAATCGACACACCGACATGGCAGCGATTACGAAAGAACTCGCCGGCGGCCTGGTCGACTGCGATATCCAATGCCGAATGCCGCGGATTGTCGCTTGGTGTGGCAGTAGTTCCGGCGTAGGCCGTCACAGCGGTGGTTGAGCATAGCGTCAGTACGCAACCCAACCACCGCATGTTCCGCACCATCTGCCGGGACATAAGTTGTTCCTTCCAAGCGTGGCTGCCGGTAAGGCAGCGTATGCAACAAGTAACGGTCCAGGCGGTGGCTTAGGCCAGCATTGCGGCCAGGGTCGATGCACAGATCAGTACACAGGCGGCGAACAGGCTGTTGAGCATCAGGGTTTCGAATTTCATGGCGGCTCTCCGTTGGGTTGATGAGTGAGGCTTTCGAGAGAGGTATTGCAAACCTGATGCCAACCGCGCGGATAGCTCGAAAACCGCATGGCAGCGCCATTTTCGAGCCATGGCGAAATACCGCCCTGTTGTCCGCGGACAGCTGTCCGCTGCGTCCGGACAGTATCCGGACAAAAAACACGCGCTCAACGACGCCATGGCGCCTGCGGGCCTGTGGCGGGCGGGTGATTTATGCAACCATCCGCGGCTTCAAGGAGAACCCGCATGCGCCTGATCACGCTCCCAGCTGTGTTGCTCGCGTTTGGCCTGGCCGCTTCGCATGCATCCGCGCAAACCGCGCCGACGTTCCGGTTCACCGAGCAAGCTGGCCCTTATGCAGTGGGTCTCAGGCAGGTCGAGCAATACGACCGCGCCCGCATCTTTCGCAATCTCACCGACGATCTCAGCAAGCCGCAGCACGGCGAGCGTGCCCGTCCGCTGCAAACCTTGATCTGGTATCCGGCGCAAAAAGGCGACGGCAAGCCGATGACCGTGCGCGACTACATCGAGCTGACGGCAACCGAGACCAGTTTCGGCACACCGGGGCACCACCACGCGCACTATGACCATCGACTTGGCCGGGGCGAATACGCAGGCCGGCGATATCTCCTATCTGATCGGCTACGCGCAAAGCCTGCCGGATACGGATATGTCAAAAATCGCCGTGGCCGGCTATAGCTGGGGCGGCCTCGCCGCCCTGTTCGCTGCCGCACGCGATAATCGGATCGACGCGCTGGTATCGCTCGACGGCAGCCTGCGTTACTTCCCTGCCCTGGTAAAACAATCGGGCGATGTGCAGCCGGAACATATGGCGCTGCCCTTGCTGGCGTTTACCCAGGGAGAAATCAGCCTGGAAGACGAGCAGCGCTATTTCAAGGACGCCAGCCAGGGCCCGGATGTGCTCAATGCATGGACGCATGGCGATCTGATAACCGTGCATATGCTGGGACTGGCCCATGTGGAATTCAGCTCGACCAATCAACGCAACGAATCCATGTGGAAACTGGTAAGCCTGAAAAACGACTACCAGCGCGAAGACGGCATCACCGGCTACGCCTTGATGGCGCGCTACACCCTGCAATTCCTCGATGCCTACCTCAAGCACGATGCCAGTGCCCTGGCCTATCTGCAGCAGACACCGGCCCAGCACGGCATACCCGCCCACACTATTACCGTGAATTTTCGCCCCGCCGAGGGTGCGCCGGCATCGATCGATACCTACCGCGACGCCCTCGGCCGCCAGGGCTTTGCGCATGCGGTGGAGGTCTATGCGTCGATGCAGAAAGAAAACCCGGATTTCAAGCTGGACGAAACCGCCATCGACGATTGGGCACAGCGGCTGATCGCCGAAGACCACGTGCCCGAAGCCGTTGCCCTGTTAAAGCTCAACGTGCACAACCATCCCGATTCGGATAGCGCTTATCGCAGCCTGGGCGAAGCTTACGCACGGCAAGGCAATCAGTCCCTGGCACGCGCCAGCTATCAGCACGCACTGGAAAAGAACCCGCACGACAGCGATGCCATCCAGGATCTGAAGGAGCTGCAAAGCCAAAGCTCTGCGAAAAAATAGTCCGCGGCGTAAGGCGACAGGTACGCAAGCCGCCCGGCGAAAACGCCACCGAGCGGCCTGATTTGCAACAGCACGGCAAACTATCGCGCCGCGTGCACCCTCATATCACAGACCCGTATTGATGGCGTTCGCGTAAGCGGCGGTCAACGAGGTGGTAGTACCGCCGCTGGTATAGGTCTTGCCGGCGACATCGTCATAAAGCCACAGGAACGCGCCGGTAATACCGCATTGCTGCTGCCAGCCGGCGACCGTGGATTGCGCCCCGCTGACTGACACGCCACCGCCGACACTGCTGTCGGCGACACCGGGATAAACCGGAACCCCGCCGAAATCCCAGCCCGAACACGGGCTGTTGCCGGCACCGCCGGAATAAGCCTGCAGATGCACGCCATCCACCGTACCCGGCAATGCACTGTTGATACTGGCCACCAGCGAAGTCCAGTAGCTGGCATTGGTATACGCATCCGGCATCACGTGATAGCCGAGATTGCCGAGCATCACGGCAAACTTCTCCGTGGACGACGCGTCGTAGCCGTTTTCATCGTCCAGGTCGATCGCATCGATGGAGGGGATGGCCTGCTTCAAGGCCTGGAAATCCTTGTACAGGATGCTGTCCGTGCCAGTGCCGCCACCGGCACCCGTGCTGTTGACCAGCGCCTCGATATCCTCGAAATCGCCGTAATTGGACGAGCCGATACTGAAGGTAATGCGCTTCACCCCGGCATTTTTCAGCGCCGCCAGATTGGAAGCGAAGTTCGGATAGGTCTGGTTGCCCACATAGGCCCCGTTGGTCACCAGCGGAAACTCGCCGTTGAAGTTCAGATCGCCAGACGCACTTACTTCGACGCTCCACACAATCACTTCGGTAAACCCGGAACTGCTCAACTCGGCGATATTGTTGTTGAGGTTCTTGTAAATGGGGCCGCCGCCGAAAATGCCGGTATAACCGGTCGACTGGGCAAAGGCGGCCGATGTGCCCAGGCCTAAAAACGAAACGAGCAATGCTGCGGCCAGGCGGGAACGGTTCCGGTTGCAGTGACGCGAAGTTACTTGGTCCATAAGTCTTACTCCGGTGAATGCTGAGTCGTAGATGCCAACGACGATGCCCAGAGCGTTCCGAATTGAAGACACAAAGGCCCGTGGCACGGCTCCCCTCGCCTGCCAGATGCACTTCCATCGATGTAGTGGGATCGCCGTACCGGTTGCTGATCAGATCGACAAAAAAATCACATACACGCGAATTTCACGGGATTAGATCGATCTAAGCGCAACTGACAGGGACAGTATTGCAACGCGTTCTATTGCGCACGCTGCGACGCAAAATGCGCAGCATCAAATCTCATACGGGATCTCTTTTTAGACGTCTAAACAAACCGTCTGGATCACAAAAATCATGAAGCCATCCATGCCACCGCCTCGATCTCGAGCATAGAATCCGACCGGAACAACCCTGCAACCTGCACCAGCGTGCTCGCCGGAGGCGTTTTGATATCGGCAAGATGCCGGTCGCGTGCTTCGCGGAATGCCGGCAAATACGCCATATCCGTGATGAATACCGAGATTTTTATAATGTCCTTGAACGACCCGCCGCGGGATTCCATCGCCAGGCGCAGATTGCGAAACACCTGGTCGGCCTGCAGCGCAAAATTACCGGGCCCGACCAAGACACCGGCCGCGTCCAATGCCACCTGGCCGGCGATAAACACCATCTTTCCTCCGCTCACTTCAACCAGCTGGGTGTAGCCGGGTGGCGAAACGAGCGTATCGGGGTTGCTGAATACAGGTGCGGACATGATGCTTGCTCCGTGTAAGGTCCAGGCATCTTGCAGCGCCGATCGCAACCGAACAATGCACGCAGCATTGAACAGGCCGTGCAAAATAAAGAACGCAGCAGCTAGCCGTACATACGGATCACCGCTGCAAACCCCATGCTTCGTAACAAGCCCGTACCGCACGCCGCGAAGGCAGATAGACCTTTGCCAGGCTGACTTGACGATAGATCTCCCGGTAGCGCCTGCGATTGAGCGGCGTGGTCACGCTTATGTAGTGCAGCATGCTCCATTTGACGCGCTCGCCCGCGCCTTCCAATGCACCGACCCGGCCGCTCTCCAGCAGCGTGCGTCGCAAATAGCGGAACAAGCTGGTGGCGGTGGAAACATCCAGCAGAATCACCCCCGTTGCACGCTGCAGGCGCTGCGGCATGCACGAAGAATAATTGCCGTCGATCACCCAGCGCTCGGCGCCAATGGCCTCGTCATGCAGCGCCAGAAATTCCGGCGCCGGGCGCGGCAGCCAATCCGAGTTCGGCAGATGGTGCAGTTGATCGAGGTGAACCACCGGTGCACCGAGTTTTCGCCCCAGCGCCGCCGCCAGCGTCGACTTGCCGCTATTGGAGGGGCCCAGGATGCACACGCGTTCACCAAGCTCAGACAACTGCATACCCCCCCCCGCTCATTGAAGCCCCCGCAATGTAGCCGATCTTGCGCAGCGCATTGTGGCCGCAAGCAGACAAGCACCTGATCCGCGGGCGGGAATACGCTATTCTCGCCAGGCACGCATTCGTGCCCGCCCAACCAGCCCGCAAGCATGCGTTGAATCCGAGCGGCTCCTCGATACCGCCCGGGCCGTGGTTGACCCTCAGCGGGGATCCCAATGACCAGCATCGCGCACGGCATCACGCGCATTTATGAGAAGTGGAAGCGCGACACGCTCAGCCAGAGCGACTTCCACCCCAGCGTCAGCATCCTCAAACTTTCGTTGATGGCCGTGTTTATCGGGATCGCAGCCGCCCTGGTGGCGTTTGCGCTCTATCGCATGATCGGCCTGGTGACCAACCTCGCCTTTCTGCAGCGGTTGTCGTTCGATTTCGTGTCGCCGTCGAGCGGCCATTCGAAATGGGCCATCGTACTGGCGCCGATCGTGGGCGGCCTGATCATCGGCTTGATGGCGCGCTTCGGCTCCGACCGCATTCGCGGCCACGGCATCCCCGAAGCACTGGAAGCGATCCTCTTTCGCAAAAGCAAGATGATGCTGAAAGTGGCGATCCTGAAACCGCTGTCGGCGGCCGTGGCGATTGGCACCGGCGGCCCGTTCGGCGCCGAAGGGCCCATCATCATGACCGGCGGCGCCGTCGGCTCGCTGTTCGGCCAGATGTTCTACCTCACTTCGATCGAGCGGCGCACCCTGCTGGTGGCCGGCGCCTCCGCCGGCATGGCCGCCACCTTCAGCACCCCGATCGCCGCCACCTTGCTGGCCGTGGAACTGCTGCTGTTCGAATGGCGCCCGCGCAGCATCATTCCAGTCGCCATCGCCTGCTTCGTGGCCGATGCGCTGCGCCCCTTCCTGCTTGGCAACGGTCCGCTGTTTCCCATCCCCGTGGAATTCCATCTGCAACTGGTGGATCTGTGCATGGCCGTAGTCTGCGGCTTTCTCGCCGGCCTGCTCGCCACCGTGCTCACCGCCGCCATCTACCGGGTGGAAGACGGCTTCAACAAATTGCCCATCCACTGGATGTGGTGGCCCGCACTCGGCGCCATCGCCGTCAGCATCGGCGGCCTGCTCGAACCGCAGGCGCTGGGCGTGGGCTACGACATGATCGACCAGCTGCTGACCGGCAAACTGGTCGGCGGCGCCATCCTGGCCTTCATGCTCGCCAAATCGCTGATGTGGGTGATCTACCTGGGCTCCGGCACCTCCGGCGGCGTACTCGCACCACTGCTCGCATTGGGCGCCGGGCTAGGCGGCCTGGAATCGATGGTATTTCCCGGCAATGAGCCACTGCTATGGCCGTTGCTCAGCATGGGTGCGATGCTGGCTGGCGTGATGCGCCTGCCCTTCACCTCGATCCTGTTTGCACTGGAACTCACCCGCAATGCCAGCGCACTCCCCGCCCTGCTGGTCGCCTGCACCACCGCCTACGGCGTCAGCGTCTTCCTGATGAAACGCTCCATCCTCACGGAAAAAGTCGCCCGCCGCGGCTTCGACATCTTCCGCGAATACACCGTGGACAGGCTTGAACATATGGCGGTGAAGGATGTGATGAGCACCGAGATCATGAGCATTCCGGGCGATATCAGCGTGCGTGAAGCCACGCAGAGATATTTCGGCACTGACCAGAAATATCGCGCCTATCCGGTGGTGGATGGCGAGGGGCGGCTGCTCAATGTGATCAACCGCGATGAACTGGCGCGCCTATGGCAGGCCGATCCGGAAGGTGGTGCGCGGCTGGTCGATGCGCTGGAGAAAGATCCGGTGGTGTCCTTTCCCGATGAGAGCTGCAAGAGCGTGGCGATTCGTGCTGCCGTGGAGAAGCTGGATCGTATTCCGGTGGTGAATGCGGATACGCAGCTGTTGCTTGGCATGGTTACACGGTACGACTTGCTGAAGCCGTATACGCATCATCATGAGGAAGAGCGGATACGGGAGCGGTTCTTTGGGCATGGGAAGTAATGGCTGAATAGGAGATCTTGGCGAATTCAAAAATACTGCGCCACGATGCTCCCCCTTCTGCTTGGGTACCTTGGCAAAACCGACGCGCCACCCAATTAATCAAGACGGTTCAAAGTCCCTCACCGTCATCCCAGCGAAAGCTGGGATGACGGGAAAAAGCTTAGAAAGCCTCTTATTGCAGTCCTATTCTTAGCAGGAAAGAAAAGCATTCCTTCCGCAATTCAAATCAGACGCCAAGACAACCGACAACCATCAACGAAGACGGGTTTGAATCCGCCAAGGTTGCGGAAGCTACATTTCCGGTCAAATCCACAAAGCCGATGGAAGTATTAGCGCCATTGTAAGTGCGAATTCCGCACTGCTGGCCTCCGCCAAATACCGTATTACCTATGGATCCACCGGATACAATCATCCGCCCTCCTTCATGATGAATGCCGCACTGTTCGCCTGCCAAATTTGACCTTCCATTGTCGAACGCAGAGCATCCCGTAACATTGGCTGTCACCGCCTGACTGTAGATGCCATTCTGAGAATGACCACCGCAATAGCAGGACGTGATATCAACACTCTGATTATTGGAACTGACAAAAATTCCACAACCACCGTTTGATGCCGGATCCGACTGAGCAGGCCCGGTTTTGCCCGTCCCAGCCAATTCGGTAAAAGTATTCCGCACACTGTGGGCACCACCATAAGTATCGAGAAATACTTCGTTATTCGCGTCTTGTCCAAAGAAACAATCGCTGATACGCACGCCTTGAATAGGCGAAGTAGCGAGTCCAAGCGCGACAAACCCACATCCAGAGTTAGCAAAAGTAAGGCACCTGGAAAAGGCGCCGACAGACATGCTGGAAGAGCCCGATGACGACGTCAAGAAATAGCCAGCCTGACCATTTTCCTGAGCAAGGCAGTCCTCGTAATACCATTGTGAACCAGGATTTGCAGGCGAATTTGTCTGATAAAATCCATAACCAAAGTTGGATTGCGAAATACACCCTTTTACAAAAGACAAATCAGTGGCTGCCAGTGAAAAGCCAAAAGAATTATTCTGTGAAATGATATTTTCAATTCTCGACTGCGAAACGGTTCCAGTACAACTTATCCCATGGCCGCCATTCGTCGGTGTTCCACTATGCATGACAGTCATGTCTCTAATGAGAAAAGAGATGGAGCCACCAGCAACAGAAACCACAGGACTGGAAGCGGCACTACATGCAAGCACCGTGGCCGCCTGCGCAGCCCCGACAAGTGACTTATAGTTGCCGGAGATAAGGACAGACCCACTAATTACATAAGTCCCCGGCGCCAAATCAACACGAACATCTGATGCCTGACTCGCCAATGCCGCATTGATGGCCGCAGTGCTGTCGGTCGAACCGTTAGCACTTGCGCCAAACCATTCAGCCTTCACGACCGATGGATTACAGTTCCGATACCAGCTTCGTCCTGAGGCGTCGTTGATGATCGTTCCTCCATTGGCCGATGCCGAAACACCTGTGGCAAAGATGCCTCCACCACCATCCGTTTCCGATACATAGCCCATTACAATGCACTGGCTCTGTGTCAATGTCGCAGACGTCGCAGCCTGGAGATCCGCGATCGTAGTGATCACTGCGATGTCATCCGTGCTGGAGATAGTCTGTGCCTTGGCCTCAGTAGCCAATGCCATGGCTGCGATGACGGACGCCCCCTGTATAAAACTACGCCTTTCCATACCTTTCCCCTGAATTAGATAAATATCACCCAAGATAACTTGGCGATCCTGCCCACAAGCAGGATCACCATTAGAGCAAAGTCGGCCAAGATATTGCTTACTGCGTTGCTAGCCACTGGTACCGCATATATATCGCCAGCGATCATGCTCAAGGGCATAATCGACTCCTGCACCGGAGACGAACCGGAGCAAGAAACCTGACAAAATGGCGACCAAAGGAACGAACATCACGCGATCCAGTGCAGCACTGGCCGTCGTCATGGCCATTCCAACCTGTGCCGCGTGCGATGCGGCAGCGAAGCACCACTATCAATGCCCATCATCCTTGGCTGACCGCGGAAGCCAGCACGCATTGGTACACGCGGATGTCTTTGATGGGCCGCCGGAAGACAAAGCCTTTCTCCGAGCATGGGGCGACCTGAAAGGTGGCGATATCTACTTGGTATGCAGCTACGCCGAAACCGATAAAGTCGTCAGCATCCACGCGATCGGAGTAAATACCTGCGGCGACTCAAGCAAGCCAAGTACGGCTTATTGCGACTAGAACAGCCACCGCCATTCAAGACTGCCGCAGAGCAAAGCCCACCGATCAGCTTAACTACCCTCCCCGCTCTTCACCAGTCGCTTTTTTACCATCGTGAGCAACCCGATGGTCTTCAATATCGCCGACATGCTCCAGCGTCCAGCTGGCCAATTGCAGCAACGGCTCAGACAGCGAGCGACCTAACGGCGTCAACGCATACTCGACCTGCGGCGGCACGGTGGGATAGACGGTGCGCGTCAGCATGCCATCCCGCTCTAGCGCCTTCAGCGTGCGCGTGAGCATCTGCTGGGAAATACCGCCGATCAGGCGCTTCAGCTCGTTAAAGCGCCGCGGCTTCTCGGTGAGCATCAGGATCGACAGGATCGTCCATTTGTCGCCAAGCCGGCCGAAGATCTCGATAACCCGCTGGCAGCCGGGATGAATGCCCGGTTGTGGCGGCGCGTCGGTCACAACCATGTGACTAGGTACCGAAAATAGGCGTTCTTGTGACATGTGCGGCCTACCAACACTATCTGGTCAGCGAAACATACCACCCCTCAGGAGTTTGTCATGGCTGATCAGAAAACCGTTGCCCTCTTCGGTGCCGGCACCGGACTCGGTGCGTCCCTGGCCCATCGATTCGGGCGCGAAGGCTATCGGGTCGCACTGGTTGCGCGACGGGCCGAGGCATTGCAGGAACGTGTCGCCGAATTGGCAAAGGCCGGCATCGAGGCCGCCGCCTTTCCGGCCGACCTGGCCGACACGAGCAAGATCCCCGCGCTTGTAAAGTCCATCGAAAACCAGTTCGGCGACATCGATATAGCTGTTTACGCACCGGTACCTGCAGACGTCCATTTCGTGCCGGCGGTGTCGCTCAATGCAGCCGAACTGCAATCGATGGCGAACGTCTTCACCTTTTCGCCCATCGAGATGTCGCATGCCGTGCTGCCCGGCATGCTGGCCCGCGGCAACGGTGCCGTGGTTATCGTGGGTGGGCTTACCGCTGTGGTACCGATGGCCGGACTGAGCGGCGTAGGCCCGCTGATGGCCGCCGCACGCAATTATGTCTACACGCTCAATGCGGAAGTGACGCCAAAGGGAGTCTATGCCGGCACGGTGAATATCGGCGCTGCCATCGATCGCTCAGCAGGCCTGCGCGCGATGACGGCCAACGGTACAAAGCTGGATCCGAGTTTTCCCGTTATCGATCCCGACGACATTGCCCAGGAAATCTGGTCGTTGGTGACACAGCGTGACCGGATCGAATGCATTCTGCCGGCACAGCCATCGGCCTGATGAGGCATTCCGCTTTTTAAATTACTGAAGCGGTTGTTCGGTGTAAAAGCGGCGATATACGCGGCCATCATTCCGGCGAAGGTCGGAATGACGGCTTGGTGGTATGCGCATTGCTAAATGAAAGAGGGTGTGCACCCCCGCAACACCATCAATTCCTCCACTCATTGGTAAACGCATAACGCGTAGGCTGCAGCGACATGTACTGCACCACCCGCGGCCTCTGCGCACGGTTTGGACTGCTGCCATGCGGCAACAGGTGATTCCAGATGATCATGTCGCCGCGCTTGGCGGCAATCGGCGTCATCGTCAACGTACGTCCCGCATACTCCTGCACGCTCTGGCCGACGGGAACGCTTTGCAGCCATTCCTTCAGCGTGCGATGAAAACCCGGCACACAGCTGAAAGCACCCTGGTCCTCCGCCACATCGGCCAGATAGAGGATGCCCTGCAATTCCAAGCAATGCGGCTCGGCGAGGGTGGCGTCCCAGTGCAGATGCGGCCCGGGAAACATCCAGTTTTGGCGTTCCGGCGGATTCAAGCCGACCTGGTCGACAGTGACCCAAAGATCTTCCCTTCCCCACAGTTGGGCGTGGGCCTTATGGATACGTGCCGAGCGACGATTGGCGACCAGTGCCGGATGCCGCAGCAGCGGCACCCAGATGGAATGGCCCAGTGATTCGCGATACCAGGATTCCGGGTCGTCGCGGTTCATCCCCAAAAAATCGTAGACGGCCAACTCGGTGCTTTCCGCCGCTTCCGGACTGATCGCGTTGCGCAGAATCACGTAGCCATGTTCGTCCCAGTGTGCAAGGTCGTCCGCGCTCAGGCCTTCGACGTGGTCGAGATTGCCGACTTCCGCACCCACGGCCTCGCCTGCCAGTGCACGCCGCAAGCGATCCAGCGAAGCGTCGGTCAGCTCGCCGCCATTGCACTCCCGCACCCAGGCTTCGAATTGTGCATAACTTGGCTGCTTTTGGTGCAAATAGCGCAGGGTTTCCAGCACGTTGAGGCGCAGGCCGGCCAGCAAGGTCTTCACGACATCCTGCGGTAGCGGCGCAGCGGATCCTGGCTGGCGCTGGCAAGTCCAGTAGGTGTGCAATTCCTGGATACCGAGACTGGTCGGCGTCTCGGTCATTGTGCTCTTCGCTGCTTCAAGCATTTTCCCAGCCCCCTGGGCGTCTTGGCGACGCTGCATGGAATCATGAGGGGTTTCGTGGCGATGGGAAAGTGTTCTGTACCTGCGGGCTCCCCACGTCTTTGCTTGGGCACTTTCGCAAAAACCAGCGCGCGGCCCCAGTTAATCAAGACCCTTCAAAAACCCTCACCGTCATCCCAGCGAAAGCTGGGATCCAGCGTCTTTCCGCGCCGAAGGCACTGGATCCCAGCTTTCGCTGGGATGACGAGCAAAAGAGTATGCCCCCATTCTCTATTTGCGAGTTGCCATCAACGCATATGGAGTCGCCAAGTTTTAGTCGCCTCGGCGCAATCTCCGATTGACCAGCACCTTTCAACGTACCTCACCGTCATCCCAGCGAAAGCTGGGATCCAGCGTCTTTCCGCACCGAAGGCACTGGATCCCAGCCTTCGCTGGGATGACGAGCAAAAGAGCGTGGTCGCCCTTCTCTATCTGCGAGCTGCCATCAACGCATGTGGAGCCGCCAAGTTTTAGTCGCCTCGGCGCAATCTCGATTGACCAGCACCTTTCAACGTACCTCACCGTCATCCCAGCGAAGGCTGGGATCCAGCGTCTTTTCGCACCGAAGGCACTGGATCCCAGCCTTCGCTGGGATGACGAGCAAAAGAGCGTGCCCGCCCTTCTCTATTTGCGAGCTGCCATCCACGCACATGGGGTCGCCAAGTTTTAGTCGCGCCAGCGCAATCTCCCATTGACCAGCACCTTTCAACGTACCTCACCGTCATCCCAGCGAAGGCTGGGATCCAGCGTCTTTCCGCACCGAAGGCACGGGATCCCAGCTTCCGCTGGGATGACGAGCAAAAAGCGCGGCGCCTCCCTATCAATTGCAACCTGCCCCGACACAAACTAGACCACCAAGTTTCAGGTCGCATAAGCTTCGAACCCATCGACAGCACTGCCAATTCCGGGGGGATTTATGCCGCATCGTCGAAAGATCGCACTTGCCACCTTGCTCCTCACGCTCTGCGCGGGAACCTCGCAGGCTGCGCCACCCGCCACCCCGCTTACCCTGCAAAGCGTGGTGCTGACACTCCCCGCCGAAACCGGAAAACCACCCCTCACCTTTACCCTCGGCGACCTTATGCGGATCTACAAGGTGCCGGGCGTCAGCATCGCCTACGTCGAGAACAATCAACTCGCCTGGGCAAAGGGCTACGGCATTACCGCCCCAGGCTCGACCGCCCCGGTCACCACCGGCACGCTTTTCCAGGCCGCATCGATCAGCAAGCCAGTGACCGCCGCTGGCGGCCTATGGCTGGTGGAGCACGGCAAACTCAACCTCGATAGCGACGTCAATCAAACGCTGAAGAGCTGGAAGGTGCCGGAAAACACCTATACCGCCAAAGCCAAGGTCACGTTGCGGGGCCTGATGAGCCACAACGCCGGATTGAACGTGCACGGATTCGCCGGCTACGCCCAGGGCACGCCGATTCCGACTACCGAGCAAACCCTCGACGGCGTGGCACCGGCCAACAATCCGCCGATCCGCGTCACCACCGTTCCCGGCACCGAATGCATCTACTCCGGCGGCGGCGTCACCATCGAGGGCCTGCTGATCAAGGAGGCTTCCGGCCAGCGCTTCGAGGATTTCATGCGCGAGCACGTGCTGCTGCCGGCCGGCATGACCAGCAGCAGCTTTGACCAAAACTTGCCGCCCGCGCTGGCGGCAAGGGCCGCCTCCGGCACCCATGCCGACGGCACCATGGTGCCTGGCAAATGGCATATCTACCCCGAGCTGGCACCCGACGGCCTATGGACCACGCCCAGCGACCTCGCCCGCTTCGGCATCGAGATTGCCAAATCACGCGAAGGGCAAGCGAACCACATTCTTTCAACCGCCATGACGCGGGAAATGCTGAAGCCGCAATGCCACGACACACCTGGCGATGCGGGCGGCGTGGGCCTTGGCTTTGGCGTGGGTTATCACGGTTATCCGGGGCAGTTCCGGCATAACGGCGCCAACGATGGCTTTGAGTCCTATCTGTTTATGGACGCCGATCGTGGCTGGGGTGTTGCGCTGATGGGGAATTCCGATGCTTTCCAATCGATCTATCCCTACGTAGCCGAAACTCTTGCGCAAGCCCATGGCTGGCCCTATCCCAGCAAGGGGATGCCCTTGAGCGACAAGCTGACTTTGATCGGGGCGAAATTCGGTGTGCAGGCTGCGCTGGCGAGCTACGAGCAGGCGCGGAAATCCGGAGTGGAAGAAGCCAACAGCTCCGTGCCGCTTAATGCCCTGGGTTATCAGCTATTGGGCGACGGGAAGACTGACGATGCCATCCGGGTTCTTCAGCGCAACACAGTGCTGTTTGCCAAGGATGGGAATACGTATGACAGTCTCGGAGAAGCCTATGCCAAGGCAGGTAAGAAAGACCTTGCTATTCGGAACTACCAGAAGTCGCTTGAGCTTGATCCCAAGAATGACAATGCGCGGGTGCAGTTGAAAAAGCTTGGGAACTAGCTTTGCGACGGCAGGCATAAGGATAAGAGCCGCATTTAAAGAGCAGCCAACAGCCAAAAGCTCGCCATGTTGGCGCCTCAATCCTCTCTGACACACCAGTCTCGACTAAGGATCTTCGCATGTGTTACTCGGCTCAGATTTACGCCGACTTCCGCAAGTACGAACATCTTGGCGGCACGCCAGAACTACGCGAATTCGCCCTATTTTTTGAGGAGCGCAAGAAAAAAGGAGACTGGATGAAGCGCGTGCCCAAGCCAATGCGTGACGCGTTCAATAGCCCAAGCAATGAGAGCGAGCGTGAGATAAATGACATTGCTCAAACAGCATACAAAGATGCCGTATTAGAACTTGAGGCTGAAATTACAGCACTTTCTGAGCACCTGATGAAAGCCATGGCAGCCCAGACATCGATCAACCCTAGCAACATGACACACGTCGGCCTGCTCTCTGCAAACAGCAAGATAAGCAAGGCACGAGCGAAACTAGCTGCACTTGGCGACAAGGCCGACGCCGACGGACTCGCCCGCATATGGTTTAATTCTTTCTGTCCGCTTCTGATCCGCAGCCCAGGAACAGGGCAACGATCTATCGTACCTATGCGTTACCAATGCCGCCTTCCTGGCTGGACGACCAAGGACGAATGGTTCAACCTGAAAACCAAAATCGCGCGCCGCGAAGAACTTTTTACAGAATGGCGCCAACTATTCGGGCACAACCACGGCGTCATTGTCGCTCGGCGCTTTGATGAAAGCGTACCGCTTCATCGCATGGAGCAACGCGAACAAGATCCAGATGAAAGTGAGAGTAACGTAGTTATTAAATTCGAGCCGGATCCAGAGCAGGATTTGCTGCTTGCATGCCTGTGGAATTACACCGAGGCATCCGAAAATGCGGCCGGCTTCTATTCGTTTGCCATCATTAAAAGCGAGCCGCCGCCTGAGGTTTCGGCAGCGGGCAGTGACCAATGCGTGATCGCCATTAAACCGGAGAACTTAGAGGCTTGGCTCAATCCCCACGCACATACGTTGAACGACATGATTGCAATCCTTGATCATCCCGTCGAAGTGCACTTTAAGCATGAAGTCTTGTGATGACGGCTGATCTGCGTTAACCATCCATCCGCGCTCCTATTGAAGCATTCGCATTTTGATCTTGCTGCCAAGTGCCTTGATCAAGTAACGCATATCGCCGCAGCAAGCTGGCGGCCTCAATAAAACGGCGTTCCATCCCTGATTGCCCCAATCCAAAACCTCGGCAGCCCCAGGCGGCCACCGGGATCAGCTAGGGCCATCCCTAGCTTGGGTTTTCCCTAGCTAGGGACAATCCCGATGTCAGCACCTCGACACACATGCTGGAATGCCCCCTAGATCGCACCGGGAGCCACGCCAGCCGGTTGATCCATCTCCATCAGCCGCCCCTCCCCGAGGTGACCATGAGCACCGTCTCCGCCGTCAGACTCGCTGCTTCGCCCGCCAACAGCAACGATGCATCCAGTTCCTACACCGTGCAGCACGGCGACACGCTCGCCGGCATCGCAGCACACTTCGGCGTGTCGCTGGCCGCGCTGGAAGCGGCCAATCCCTCGATCAACAATCCAAATCTGATCTACCCCGGCGACCAGCTGACCATTCCCGGCGATCACACCGGCAACGCTTCCGCCAGTGGCAGTCAATCGGTGAGCGGCGGCAAAGGCGCGGCCGCCTCCAGCTACTCGATCAGCGAAAACGGCGTGAAGATGATTGAGGGCTTCGAGGGTGGTCCGTATCTCAACGCCTATCCCGATCCCGCCACTGGCGGCGCGCCGTGGACGATCGGTTATGGCCATACTGGCGGGGTGACGCCGGGCGAGCACATCACCCAGGCGCAAGCCGAACAGTTTCTTAAAAGCGATCTGCAAAGCGCCGAAAACGCCGTGCGCAACAGCATCCATGTGCCGATCACACAAAACCAGTTCGATGCCTGCGTCAGTCTGGCCTTCAATATCGGCGGCAGCGGCTTTGCATCGTCGGATGTGGCATCGCGCCTGAATGCGGGCAACTACGCCGGCGCGCAGCAAGCATTCGGCGAATACAACCACGCCAACGGCATGGTGCTGCCGGGCCTGACCCGGCGCCGCGCCGCCGAAGCAGCCTTGTTCGGCAGCAGTGCACCCAGTGGCAGCAGCAGTACATCTGCGCCCGGTAAATCGAACCCCGGCTCGTCGTCGTCGCCGAGCACGGGCAGCAGCGAGAACAATTACACCGTGCGATCGGGCGATACGCTGAGCAGCATTGCCGCCAGTCATGGCATCTCGCTCTCAACGCTGGAAGCGGCCAACGAGCAGATCGCCAATTTCAACACCATCTTCCCGGGTGAAGCGATCCATCTGCCGGGCAGCCAGGGCGCTACGTCCAGCAGCAGCAACTACAGCGTGCGCGCCGGCGATACCCTCACCGGCATCGCCGCCAGCCATGGCGTTTCGCTGGCGGCACTGGAAGCGGCCAATCCGCAAATTGCCAACCCCAACGTCATCAGCGTTGGCGAGACCATCCATATACCGAGCGGCTCCACCAGCAGCCAGCCCACTGCGCCAAAACCGGCCAGCAGCAATTACGTAGTGCGCGCGGGCGACACCATGTCCGGCATCGCCAGCAGCCACGGTGTTTCGCTCTCGGCGCTGGAAGCCGCCAATTCACAAATCACCAATCCCAACCTGATCCATATCGGCGAAACGGTGCATATACCGGGCGGCGGTGCCGTAACTTCGCCGTCCGCGCCCGGTACGGTCAAAGGCAGCAACGCGGCGGCGATGGCGCAAAAATACCTGGGCCGCTACGAGACCGATCTCGAAGCGCACGGCATCACCCAGGCCGGCGTGGATCCCAGCGAATCCTGCGCCAACTTCGTATCGTCGATGCTGCAGCAGGCCGGCCAGATCAACTGGCACAGCATCAACGTCGGCGACTTGACCAGCCGACTGCAGCAACAGGGCTGGCACAAAGTCAGCCTGGCCAGCGCCAAGCCTGGCGACGTGTGGATCTGCCACGACATCAACGGCGAAGACCACACCGAGATTGTGGCCAGCAACACCAACGGGCACGTCACCCTGATCGGCTCCAACAACACCCCCGATCCAAATAACCAGCAGATCAACTACGACAACTACTCGGCGAGCATCGACGGCTCTTACATCCTGGCGCCGCCCTGATCCGACAGCAGACGCCAAAGCCGGGCGCATACGCTGAAGCCCGCGCGGGCCTGACGAAGCATTCGAGCTACGGATAGGGCCGCCCGGGCACCGAAGCGGTCAGTTACCACTGCCTTCGTCAAACAGGCTCGACGGCGCACCGTAGCGATGGCTCCAATCCGTCCACGGCACATCGGTCGCCCCAATGGCCTCCGCCTGCACGCTCCACTGCCCCTGCTTACGTTGCAACAGCGCATCGTAGTTGGCGGATTTCTGACCATGCCGGGAAGCATCTTCATAACGCGTGCCGGCATAACTTATCGGCTGGCCATTAGGCCCCTGCATCCTTGCATGCAGAAACGCCCAGTCACCCAGCACGCGCAACCGTTGCACCTCGAAGTGCACCGGCTTACCCAACTGGGTCTGCGCACTGTTGCCGGCCACCTCCAGCACGCCAAGGCGCTCGGATGACGCCACCGCAGACGCTGGCGGTGCGGTCTGTGCGCAGACTTCACCTGTCACGGCGGGTACCAGCAAGATGGCAAGCAGGATAGGACGCATGGCAAGAACACTCCTGGGGCGATAACGACCGATGCCTCGGCAGGCGGGCCACATTACAGTGGCCGACCGCATAACCGCGTGTACGCGCCATCGGGATGTCGGGGGGGCCAGGGTGTTGGATCAAGCTTGCGATACCAAGCCCAACCAACAACACGATGGCCAACATGCGGCCCGCGCTCAGATTGATTTTTTTCCGTGCTTATCCAAGATCGGCTCCGACTCAGCGACGCTTTTCTTATCGAAACCGCACGTAAAGAGGCGGTTTGGAGAGTTGTTCGGTATCAGACTTCGGCATGACATCGCTTTGCGCCATCTCGCTGCGCTTGATTGAAACGGCGAGCGCCCATGATGCCAACAGGGCGACGGGTAACCCAAGCATCCACGGGAGTCGTTCTGAAAGCCCGTAAAGAAACATTCCGGAGGCAGGGCCTATCGAATCTTTCAGGTCGTTCGCCGTGGAAATGGCGGCCAGGTACGAAGCGCGCGCGGAGGGAGGCGCCAAGGCATTGACCGTTGCCGGCACCAGCGGACCCCATAGCGCTTGCGCGAAGGCAAGTAGCGTCAGGCTGGCGCCAAGCGTGAGTGCGCCGGGCTCGATCAATAGCAGCCCGAAGCTACCCGCCAGCAGCGCACCCGCCCCTAGGATCAAAGGAAATGCGGGAACGTTGCCACTCCACTTCGTAATAGGCCATTGCACAAGCGTGCCGACGGCTGCGGCATAGGTAAACAGTAGCCCGATCTGGGATGTTGAAAGAGCATGGGCACCGTGCGCGTAGACGGGTATCACCACTTCCGTCCACCCTCCAACGATTTCGATGATGGTGAACCACAAAAGAAGCGCCGCCATTCGTCGGTCGCGAAAGGCCGGCAGGAGTGTGGCCAAGCCTTCCTCCTCTTCTTCTGCCGGCACGCTGCCATCTCGCTGATCGTTCTTCAACCAGGTTTCCGGAAGTACAGCCACAACAAGCATCCCGGCACAGAGCAGCGATAATCCACACCCGGCGAACACCGCGCTCAACGATATGAGCGCCAGCACTGCCCCCAATGCAGGCCCAACAATGTGCCCAAGGTTGGAGGCGATGCGGGCGGCTGCATAACGCATGCGCAACCGCTCGGCAGGCACCACATCGGCAATAACGGTGGCGATGGTTGGATGCAGCGCACATTCGAAAACCCCAATGCCGACCAGGCATAGCCCAATAGCTATCACCTGATGCATATGCGCAAGCAGCAGAAAACCGCAGCCAACACCCAGGCTTGAACAGAGCAAGACAGGACGTCGCCCTACGCGATCCGCGATACCGCCAAGCAAAGGTGTGGCAAGTAGTTCGCCGCCGGCATAGCACGCCAACAACAGGCCAATGAACCGTATAGGTATGTGTGCCTCTTGCTGAGCCCACAATGCAAAAAAAGGCATCATGGCGCCATCTGCAAGGCCGGCCATGAAATAGAGACACATCGCCACGATATCGGGCGCGGCGCGGTACTTGGGAGAAAGAAATGGTCTTGCGAGGAAGGTTAGCGTTTTCATGTCGTCAACTCGGGCGCATGAACGCGAGCAACTGTCTCACGTTCTAATTGCGCGTTGGTTGACGTAAACGCTTACGGCAGCTTGACCCCGCTGCGGGGCGGACCATAACACCCTCAGTGTGGCCAATTCAAGCATGGCTGAGGGACGTTTTCTTTGTGCCGACACATACCCAGATTGCGGGGCAGTTGTGGACTGACCGTTTGGAGCTGACGAAAAGGAGCCGGGGTAGTTAGCCCACTTTAACCATCACCGGCCCTATTACCCCTGCCCTATTACCGTGAAGCGTCGCGCACAAATCAAGGCATGATGACTTCATCGAGTGACGCGAAGGCTTCATCGATGAAATGCGTGAGAGGCTGGACCTCATCCGCCAGGCGCCAGTTATCTTTAGCGAACCGAAGCGTGCTCATGGCGATCATGGCAGAAAGCCGTAAAACAGGACGCTTTGCGGGATCAGGCCAAAGCTCATACATGGCTTCCGCTAGCACTTGCTCCAATTGGACATGTAGCGCTTCCTTACGTAACCGCAGCGTTTCGATCGACCGCAAAATGCGGTCCGCCATGACCGATTCCTTCGTTTCGTACATAGAGGCGAGCGAAAGAAAGGTCTCCCGCGCCGCACTGAGTGGGGACTGCTTGGGCGACTGCTTCAGAAAGGTTGGGCGTAAAAGGCGCGGGATATTGCCGCTCTCATGTGCAAGCAGAACATCTTCTTTCGATTTCAAATAATAGAAGAACGTGCGGCGCGATATGCCCGATGCTTCCGCGATGGCGTCGAGCGTAGTGGCCTCATAGCCATTTTCCATAAAGAGCCGAAGGCCCGTTTGGGCGATTTGATCGAGTGTCACTTGACGCTTGCGTTCGCGCAGATCGCTCTTGGGTTTCTTAGTAGTGCTCATTCTTCACAGCCGCTTCGAGGCATAGCTTTCCAAAGTAGGTGGCAGCAGTGCTCGACTGAATGCCGACATCAAGAGCTTGGGGTACCGGTACATGCCCACTCTCACTTTTGGATTATGCCTGCCAAGTAAACGGAACAGCCCTGGGTAGATCACCAGTCCCAGGCGGGAGCTCTGGAGCGCGTTGATTGTGCCTGGCGGTGAACACTGAGTTTCACAGCCGATTGTTGACTTAATTACACTCAGTGCGATATTTTGCACTAAGTGTAATTCAACAGAGAGGCAATAACCATGGCGACTTCAAAGGTTTGGCTCATCACGGGTACGTCGAGCGGCTTCGGTCGCGTGTGGACTGAGGCCGCACTACAGCGCGGCGACAAAGTGGTGGCGACGGCGCGAAATGTTGGCGACTTGGAAGCATTAGTCGCGGCTCACGGCGATGCCATCTTGGCGCTGCCGCTAGACGTTACGGATCGCGATGCGGTGTTCGACGCCGTGCAGCGGGCGCATCAACACTTTGGGCGTCTCGATGTCATCGTAAGTAATGCGGGCTACGGCTACATGGGTGCGCTTGAGGAGCTTGAACCCGAACAAGCCAAAGCAAGCTTTGAAACCAACGTATTCGGAACGCTTTGGGTTATTCAGGCCGCACTACCGATTTTGCGTGCGCAGAAGAGCGGCCACATCCTGACGCTGTCCAGCATCGGCGGGGTGATCGCCTTTCCGACGGGTGGAACCTATACCGCGACAAAGTTCGCCGTTGAAGCCATGTCCGAAGCGCTATCAGCCGAAGTGGCTTCGTTTGGCATCAAAGTCACCATCATCGAACCGGGTCACTTCACCACGGGGTTTCGGGCGGCTGTCCAAATGCCACCAACGCTTGAAGCTTACGACTCGATTCGCCAAGCAATTCGCGCGTCGTTCAAACCGGAAGACTTTGGCGATCCGGCCGCAACGTCGGCGGCAATTTTCAAGGTCGTCAACACCGAAAAACCACCGCTTCGTCTGGTGCTTGGCGCGACGACGATCGCCAAGTTCATGGCCGTCTACCAAGCACGGATGAACACCTGGAATGAATGGGCACCGGTATCTATCGACGCTCAGGGCACCCAGCACGCGTAAATTCGCGACACACGCAGCGTTATTCAAAAGCGCACACGTTGTTTCTCCGAAACCCTATCCATCGGATCTTGCCTATGAACGCTCTACGCAATGCCATATGTGCAGCAGTGCTGATAAGCCTTGCACCACTGAGCCCTGCATCGGCTGCAGACACTTACGTATTGGACCGGGCCCATACCCAGGTCATTTTTACAATCAACCACCTCGGCTTCTCGACCATCACCGGATCGGTTCGCGACCTCAAAGGTACGCTGCTTCTTGATACAACGAAACCGGAAAGCAGCGAAGTCACGGTAACGATGGGTGCCGACAGTATCGATACGGGCTTTGCAGCGCGCGACAAAGATTTGCAAAATCAGATGTTCTTTAACGTAGCTAAGTTTCCGACTATGACGTTCAAGAGCACGCACGTCACGATGACCAGCTCAAAGACCGCCGACATTCAGGGCGAACTGACGTTACTCGGCGTAACTAAGCCACTGACCCTGAAAACCACGTTCAATCGCATGGCGGAAGACACGATTGGAACGAAAGTTTACAAGGCAGGCTTCACAGCCACCACGACCCTTAAGCGCTCGGACTTTGGCATGAAAGCTTACGTTCCCTACGTGGGAGATGATGTTCACGTGACGATCAATTTTGAAGGTATCAAACAGTAGGTGGATGATTAGCACCTACGCATCAGCGTTCGATCGTAGTATTTCAGCGTAAACGATTTAGGCTAATCAACCCATGAAATTATTACTGCTCTGAGTGGCCTGCACTAACTGGTCCAGATGTAGGGTTAGTTTAAGCAGCGAGCTTCAGATGTACATCCTGGATGGCTGGCAGGACAGCTTCAGGAGCCGGTGGCCGATAATTCAACGCGCTATGCGGCCGAACCGTGTTG
>NZ_JACZZA010000005.1 GCF_014863405.1 Dyella acidiphila | reverse complement strand
AACACGGTTCGGCCGCATAGCGCGTTGAATTATCGGCCACCGGCTCCTGAAGCTGTCCTGCCAGCCATCCAGGATGTACATCTGAAGCTCGCTGCTTAAACTAACCCTACATCTGGACCAGTTAGTGCAGGCCACTCATGTGGATTTTGGTCCCGTTCGGAAGCTCGATGTCGTAAACCTTGCCTTTTTTCACCCCTGCCGTTGCAGTTTCAAGCAACCCCTTGGGTTCGGCCATGGCGTCCATCCTCAACCGTTGAAATGCTTGGCTCAGAGCATAGCCAAGTACGGCAGAGATAAGCCGGGCATCATCCCCCCGGGCCCCTCGCAGGCTTCGAATCACATAGGTGGAGCCCACCCGCTTTTGCAAATCGACAGGCACGAAAAAGCGGACGTAAAGTCCGCTTGGTCGTTTGAGCAACAAAGGTTTCGGCATTTGGTACCTTCTTTGGTACCCCCGAGGGGGCGATGAAGGCACTAAAATTTTCTTTAAAATCAAAGAAACCGAATGAATTGGTGGAGGTGGCGGGAGTCGAACCCGCGTCCGAAGGCGCTTGACGCCCGGTACTACATGCTTAGCTCACCGTTAGATCTCGTCCCGCGACAGCACGATGTGCGAAGCGCATCGAAGGACCAGCCCGCTTGATTTAACCCTGACCGACAGGCGGCAGCTTTGGGCGATCCCGTGATAATGACCCTACATCCACTAGCACAGGCACACGTGGGTTCGGGGCTAGGCCTTAAGCGGCCAGAGCGTAGTTGTCGTCGTTGGCAACTATAAGTTTGCGGCTGGATTTACGAGGAAAGCTGCCCCCTCGGCATGCACCAAGCTATCTCACTACCCCCGTCGAAGCCAGGACACCCCCGGGGAAAAGATTGCTTAAGCTGGTCCAGTATATATCGTGATGACGCGGCGCGATATCAATCGCGCAGCAGGGTAGGGTCAGGCGTTGCGATTGTGTGCACGCATGGTGCGCTGCTTTTCACGCTGCCAGTCGCGTTCTTTTTCGCTGGTGCGCTTGTCGTGTTCCTGCTTGCCGCGCGCCAGGCCAATTTCCACCTTCACCTTGTTGCCCTTCCAATATATGGCGATGGGCACCAGGGTGTAGCCCTTGCGCTCCACGGCGCCGATGAGCTGGTCGATCTCCTGCTTGTGCAGCAGCAGCTTGCGGGTACGGCGATCCACCGCCACCACGTGGGTGGAGGCGCTGATCAGCGGCGGGATGGAGGTGCCGACCAGAAAGATCTCCCCCTTGAGCACCACGGCATAGCCGTCGCCGAAGTTGATCCGGCCGGCACGCAATGCCTTCAACTCCCAGCCTTGCAGGGCAATGCCCGCTTCGTAGCGCTGGTCGATGTGGTATTCATGCCGGGCGCGCTTGTTGAGCGCGATCGTGCCGCCGGCATTTTTCTTTTCCTTGTCCTTAGCTTTTGCCATGTCCGTTAAACTTCGGGCCTGCCACCCGGTGCAGAATGCCTGCACCTGGGATCGGGCTGGATTCTTGTAAAGAGGCTACTGTGATCGAAATCCGCCGCAGCGCTCTGGTGAAATACTCGCCGGCGCAGATGTTCGACCTCGTCAATGAGGTTGAAGCATACCCAAAGCGCTTCGCCTGGTGTGCCAACGCCGAGGTGATTGAGCGTGGGGAGAACATGCTGGTGGCCAGGCTCGATCTCAAGTTCGCCGGTTTCCACCACAGCTTCACCACCCGCAATACCATCGACCGTCCGCGCCGCCTGCAGGTGAGTCTGGTCAATGGGCCGTTCCGCAGCCTGGACGGTTTGTGGGATTTCATCCCGCTCGGTACGGACGGCTGCAAGATCGCGCTGGAGCTGGATTTCGATTATGCCGGACGCCTTGGCGGTGCTGCCTTGAAGCTGGGTTTCCAGGGCTTGGCCAGCCGCATGGTCGACGATTTCTGCCGCGAGGCGGAACGTGTCTACGGGTAAAACCATTACCGTGGAGGTGGTGTGTGCCACCGCGGACCGGCAACGCCTGCATCGCTTGACCTTACCGACCGGCAGCACGGTGATCCAGGCCGTGGAGCAGTCGGGGATCTTGCAGGAGATGCCGGAAGCGGAGTTTGATCCGTCGCACCTGGGCATTTTTTCCCGGCGCGTTGCACCGGACGATGCCTTGCACGATGGCGACCGGGTGGAAATCTACCGGCCGCTTACCCTTGATCCCAAGGATGCCCGCCGACGCCGGGCGGGCTAGGGCAGGTCACACCGGCGAAGGCATGACCCTGCAGCGATCAGTTGGAGCCGCTATCGCTGCCGCTGCTGTCGCCACCACCACTGTCGCCGCCGCTGTCGGCACCGCTGCTCTTGTCGCCGGAGCTGTCGTTGACGTTGTAGTTGGTCTTGTACTTGCTGCTCTGCTGCACCAGCTTCTGCGCATCCTGGAAGTACAGGGTGCCTTCGGTGCGCACGAGCACATCGTTGTTGAAGAACAGGCTCATCGACTGCATGCGCATTTTTTCGCCGCGATGCGAATACGTGGACACGTAATCCCAGCGGTTCTGGTCGAACGGCGAAGCGACGGACGGGGTCCCCAGCAGCACCAATACCTGGCGCTTGGTCAGACCCGGCTTAAGCTGATCGGCAAGGTTCTTGTCGATGGTCTTGTCGAACAGATTGCCCTGGGCCACGTCGGGGGTATACACGATATGGCAGCCGGCCAGAGAAACTGCCAGCGTGGCGAAGCCCAGCGTGCGAATCAGCTTTTGCATTCGTATTGCGTCCGGATCGTGAAGGTAACGGATGATACACTAATGGCTTGATTCCACCGCGTATCGGGAGCTTGCCATGGAGCAGGAAACGCAAGAACTGCGCAAGGCCGGGCTGAAGGTTACCCACCCTCGCATGCGCATTCTCCAGATCTTCGAGGAGGACGGCGCCCGGCACATGACCGCCGAGGACGTCTACAAGAAGCTGCTGGCCCACCAGGAAGACATCGGCCTGGCCACGGTGTACCGGGTACTGACCCAGTTCGAGGCCGCCGGCATCCTCAGCAAGCACAATTTCGAGGGTGGCCAGGCGGTGTATGAACTGGATCGCGGCCAGCACCATGACCACATGATCGATGTGGACAGCGGAAAGGTGATCGAGTTCGTGAGCGAGGAGATCGAGCGCCTGCAGCGTGAAATCGCCGCCCGCCACGGCTACGAGATCCAGGACCACAGCCTGGTGCTGTACGTGCGGCCGCTCAACAAGAAAAAGTAGCTCGCCGGGCCGTGGCTGGCGCCCACCTGGGCGCGGGCACTGCCAGCAGGGAACTGCCGCCGCGAGCGGCAGTTTTTGTTTCGCCCATAAAAAAAGCCGCGGGAGGACTCCTGTCCGCCCAGCGGCTTACCGTTGTCTCTTGACTGCAGAGTATCCGAGTTGCTCGAGATACACGCGTTTGTCCAGACTCCGGCGGAACGGCATCCTGCCATTCTTCGGGCCTACCGTCCCCACGGTCGGCCCGTGCTCACCATCTTGCGATGGCGGCTCCCCCACATCGATTGAGTGATCGTAACGAAGGCTTTACGGGGCCGGTATTGGAAAATTTCCTAGTTACAGTGTCACAAGTCACTTGTTTCCCTTCGGGAAATGGTGCTACGCAACAATATGCGCAGGTGAACGCCCTGCTGATCGGGCCGCAGGCGGAACAGGCCGCCCAGCGAGGTGACCCGGTCGCGCATGCCTTGCAGGCCGCGGCCGCCACGCGGAACGCGCTCGGGCAGGCCGATGCCGTTGTCGCGGATATCCAGCAGGGCCAGGGCGGTGCCGGCGCGTTCGCCGATGCGCAGGCGCAGGCGGAATTCATTGGCCTGGGCGTGCTTCACCGCGTTGGTGGCGCTTTCCTGGGCCAGGCGGTAGATGGCAGTGCGGATGTCTTCTTCCAGCAGGCGCGGGTCGCCGTGCAGCTCGGTGTGATAGGCCATGCCGGCGGTGGCCATCAGGTCGCGGATCGGGCCTTCGTCGAGCGCGCGCATCAGCCCGAATTCGTCCAGTACTGCGGGACGCAGGTCATCCAGCAGGCGGTGCAGGGCGCGGCGCATGTGGCCGAGGATGCTGTTGATCGAGGTGCCGATGTCTTCCATGCCGGCTTGCTGCAGGCGGCTCTGCGCCAGCTTTACGTGGGTCTGGATGGCGGTGAGGTTCTGGCCCAGTTCGTCGTGCAGTTCCGCGGCCATATGGCGGCGCTGGTTTTCTTCGGCCTGCATATTGCCGCGCGCCGCATCGCGCAGCTGGCGGGCGAGATGATCCAGGCGGCGATTGACGGCGGCGAGGTACACGTTCTGCTCCGCCACGCGGGCGCTGCTGCGGCGTAGCGCGTCGGTGGCCGAGCCGAGCATCAGGGCACCGGTACCGGCCACCGCCAGGAACATATGCGAGGACGCGGTGGGGATCACATGTGTGAACACGCGGTCGACCAGGGCCATGCCCAGGCTGGAGACCAGCATCGACAGGCTGGCGCCGCGCCAGCCATGGCGGAAGGCGAAGAACAGTACCGGCGCCAGTGACAGCACGCGGGCAAATTCGCGCTGCGGCGCGGCCTGTTCGGTCAGGATCAGCAGGATGATCAGCGCGGGCAGCATCACCAGCAGGCCGTCCATCAGCAGCTCCGACATTTCCTGCCGGGATGGCCGCGCCCGCCAGATCATTACCAGGGGCGGCACCAGCAACAGCAGGCCTACGTAGTTGCCGAGCAGTTCATCGCCCAGCGCGTGCAGCAGGCCGGTGGGTGGCAGCTGGTGCACCAGGGTCAGCATCAAGGCGTCGGTGGCGGTGGCCGCCACCACGGTAAAGCCGGCCGAGAGCAGCAGCCGCGATACCTCTTCCGGATCGCGCAGGCTCGGCCGCAGATTGGCCCGGCGCAGCAGGCCCAGGCAGAGCGCCACCACGATCGGCTGCGGCAGGTCGCCGTAGACAAAGGCGCGCCAGCCCATCGAATAGCCGTGCAGGTAATCGATCAAGCCAGCCGCGACCAGTTCGCCGCCGATCAGCCACACCCAGTAGCGCGTGGGCGACAGCAGCAGCACGCCAAAGCGCAGGCCGAATTGCAGGGTCCAGTCAGGCTGTGCAGTGGGCCATAGCAGCGCCCACAGCAGGGCGTAGGCCAGGCCGGCGAGCGGGCCGGAGGAAAGGGTGAAGGCGGATTTGAGTCGCATGCACAGATGGTATGCGACAGGCCGCGGATTAGGGGCGCGGCAAGTGGGCGGGCATGCTTCCAATCCTTTGCCGCGAAAGGCTACAGTGCCGCTCATGCATAGCATTGTTCTGGTCGACGATCACGCCATCGTCCGCGAGGGGTTCAAACGGCTAATCGAGATGGAGCCCGACCTGGAGGTCGTGGCCGAATGCCGCAATGCCGACGACGCCGTAGAAGCCATCAGCCAGCGCCGCCCCGATCTGGTGGCGCTGGATCTGTCCTTGCCGGACGGCAGCGGCTTGCCGCTGATCGAGCATCTGCGCAGTGTCGCCACCGGCACGCGCATCGTGGTGCTGAGCATGCACGATGGCGAGCCGTATGTTTCCGAGGCGCTGCGCCGCGGCGCCAGTGGCTACGTCACCAAGGGCGCTGCGCCGGAGGAACTGGTAGCCGGTTTGCGCGCGGTGATGCGCGGCGAGCAGTTTCTGAGCTCGGACCTGCGCCAGCGCCGCGCCGAACGGCCCAACGACACGCTCGATCCGGTGGATCGCCTGACGGCGCGCGAGCATGAAGTGTTTCTGCTGCTTGCGGCCGGGCGTGCGCCGAAGCAGGTGGCGGCGGAATTGGGGATTGGGCAGAAGACGGTTTATATCCACCGCGCGAGCTTGATGGGCAAGCTGGGGGCGGGATCGGAACTGGATCTGTACCGCATTGCCAGCGAGCGTGGATTGCTTCCCACGCGGGGATAGGCCTCGCTACACCCGTGCTGTCATTCCCGCGCAGGCCGGAATCCACCCCCCATAACTTGCGCAGTGCGTAGGTTGGGTTAGCGCAGCGTAACCCAACAAATCTTCATCGAAGCAAGCATTGTTGGGTTACCCCCGGATCAATTCCGGGATAACCCAACCTACGGCATTACGCCGTCTGCGCTTGCTCCAGCATCTTCTTCGCATGCGCCTTGGTTTCTTTGGTGATCTCCACGCCACCCAGCATGCGCGCCAGTTCGTCGCGCCGCCCTTCGGTGTTCAAGGATTCGATGCGCGTTTGCGTGGACTGGCCTTCGCTGTGCTTGCTCACGCGTAGATGCGCATGGCCTTGCGCCGCCACCTGCGGCAGGTGGGTCACGCACAGCACCTGGCAGCGCGCACCCAATGCGCGCAGCTTCTGGCCGACCACTTCGGCCACGGCGCCGCCGATGCCGGTATCGACTTCGTCGAACACCATGCAGCCGATGGTGTCCTTGCCCAGCGTGGCCACTTCGATGGCCAGGCTGATGCGGGCCAGTTCGCCGCCGGAGGCGACCTTGCGCAGCGCGCGCGGCGGCTGGCCGGGGTTGGCGCTGACCAAGAGCTCGCAACGTTCGCGGCCCTGCGGATCCGGATCGCTGCTTTCGGCCGCGTCCAGCGTTACCTGCAACACGCCGCCGGCCATGCCCAACTCGCCCATCAGCGCGCTAACCTCTTTGCCCAGGCGCTTGGCGGCCGTCTGGCGGGATTTGCTCAACGCCTCGGCGGCTTTGGCGTAGCTGGCCTGCAGTTGATCGCGCTGTGCCGCGAACCGTTCCAGCGCGTCGCCCGCGTTTTCCAGTTCGGCCAGTTCGGTTTGCAGGGCGAGGCGCTTGTCGTCGAGTTCGACGACGGGCAGGCGATGCTTGCGCGACAGCTCGTGCAGGCGCGTGAGGTGCGCATCCACTTCGGCGTAGCGCTCGGGATCCAGGTCTACGTCCTGGGCGTAGTGCTCCAGGCTGTCGACCGCCTCGTTGAGCTGGATCTGCGCGTTGTCGAGCAGGTCCAGCATGGGCGCCAGCCGGTCGTCGAGCGCGGCAAGCCGGCCCAGCTCGGCATGCGCGCGGCTCAGGGCCTGGCGCAGGGCGAATTCGCTGTCGCCGTCGAGCAGATCCACCACCCCGGTGATGCCTTCGGTGAGTTTGCTGGCATTGGCCAGCCGCTTGTGACTGGCTTCCAGTTCGGCCAGCTGGGCGGCGGGCAGCGCCCATTTTTCCAGCTCGGACAATTCGTGGCGCAGCAGCTCCAGGCGGTGTTCGCGGTCATCGCCGCCGCTGAGCTTGCGGATGCGCGCGCCCAGTTCGCGCCATTCAAGCGCCAGGCTGCGGACCTGGGCGACCTGCTTTTCGTTTTCCGCGTAGGCATCGAGCAGGTTGAGCTGATGGGCGCGTTCCAGTAGGGCCTGGTGTTCGTGCTGGCCATGGATCTCCACCAGCAACGCCGCCAGCTCGCCCATCTGGCCGATGGTGGCCGGGCGGCCGTTGATCCAGGCGCGCGAGCTGCCTTCGGCGCGGACCACGCGGCGCAGCTGGCACATGCCGTCTTCGTCCAGTTCTTCGCGCTTGAGCCAGTCATGCGCGGCGGGCAGCTCCTTCAGTGCGAACTCGGCCACCAGCTCGGCGCGGTCGCTGCCGGCGCGGACGATGCCGCTGTCGGCGCGGGCGCCAGCCAGTAGCATCAGCGCATCGACCAGCAGCGACTTGCCGGCGCCGGTCTCGCCGCTGACTACGGTCAGGCCGGGACCAAAGCTGATATCGGCTTCTTCAACAACGGCAAGATGGCGGACGTAGAGGGAGGTAAGCATGGAGGAGGGCGGCAGTGGATCGGACGATTGTAAGGTGAGGGGCGAAGGCTGAGTAGCGCGTAGGCGGTTTACCCGGCGAGACCCCGGGCCGCCCCTTGCCCGTTTCTTGCATTCTGTTTTCCCAAACCTTATTTGTTTACCGTCTCACGGATTGCCACAGCGCATGCCTCCTCACCAAGATCTCGACATCCGCGCCCGTCGCCTGCTGCGCACCTTGATTGCGCAATACCTGACCGACGGCGAGCCGGTGGGGTCGCGTACGCTGTCGCGTTCGTCGGGGCTGGACGTGAGCCCGGCGACCATCCGCAACATCATGGCCGACCTGGAAGAGGCCGGGCTGGTCGCCTCGCCGCATACCTCGGCCGGGCGCATTCCCACCCCGCGCGGCCTGCGCCTGTTCGTGGACAGCCTGATCGAACTGCAGCCGCTGCCGCGCGAGGAAATGGTGCGCCTGCAGCGCGAGCTGCCGCCCGGCCCGATGACCGTGCGCGATATGGTCGGCAATGCTTCCGCGCTGCTGTCGGCCATGACCCATTTCGCCGGCGTGGTCACGGTGCCGCGCCAGACCGACTTCCCGCTGCGGCATATCGATTTCGTGCCGCTGCCCGATGCGCGGGTGCTGGTGATCCTGGTGTTTTCCGACAACCAGGTGCAGAACCGCGTGATCCAGCTGGCCAAGCCGCTGGACGGCCGCGAGCTGGAGCAGGCGGCCAACTACATCAACGAGCATTTCGTGGGCCTGCGCGTGGACGATATCCGCGCGCACCTGCTGCGCGAATTGCGCGAGGCCAGCAGCGAACTGCACCAGCTGCTGTCCAGCGCCGTGGAGCTGGCCGCCGCCTCCTTCGCGCCACAGAACGAGGACGTGCTGGTCAGTGGCCAGACCAACCTGATGGCGTATTCGGAGCTGGCCAATCTGGACCGCCTGCGCGAGCTGTTCGAGGCGTTCCAGCAGAAGAATGAGCTGCTGCAGCTGATGGAAGTCTGCGCAAAGGCGCCCGGCGTGCGACTATTTATCGGTGAGGAGTCGGGCTTCGCCGCCCTGGACGGCTGCAGCGTGGTCACCGCCAGCTTCGGCGCGCAGGGCCGGCTGCTGGGGGCCGTTGGCGTGATCGGCCCCACACGCATGGCTTACGAACGCGTGATTCCGGTGGTGCAGGCCACCGCCGGATTGCTCAGCGAAGCCTTGAATCGGGCGTCTAAGGCCTCATAAGACGCCACGGGAGGCGGGTTTACCCGCAAGTTTTTGCAGGTCGGCATGCGATGGCCGGCCTTGGACTACGTTTGGAGTTATTCATGCATAACAGCAGCGATTCACCGTCGCCGAATGAAACCCCGGAAAGCGCCGCGCAGGCTGCCGCACCCGGTGGCGAGCTCGAGGCGCTCAAGGCCAAGGTCGCCGAACTGGAAGCGGGCAACAAGGAACTGCGCGACACCGTCTTGCGCGAAAAGGCCGAGCTGGAAAACCAGCGCCGCCGCCTGCATCGCGATCTGGAGCACGCCCGCCGCTTCGCCAATGAGAAGCTGCTGAACGATCTGCTGCCGGTCTACGACAGCCTGGAGCGCGGCCTGGCGGTAGAGGGCGGCGACGTGCACGCGGTGCGCGAAGGGCTCAGCCTCACGCTGAAGGAACTGCTGCGCATCGCCGGCAACAACGGCCTGGTGCAGGTCGATCCGGTCGATCAGCCGCTCGATCCGGAACGTCATCACGCCGTGAGCATGGTGGAAGCGCCGGGCAAGGCGCCGGGCACCGTGGTCACCGTGCTGCAGAAAGGCTATGTATTGAACGATCGCCTGTTGCGTCCGGCGCTGGTCGCCGTGGCCAAGGACGACTGAACAACAACAAGGACGACTGAACGGCACCAGTAAATTCAGAACTGCAGGGTTTAGCTGATATTGAACACTTTTCAGCACAACCCCATCTGACAACCATTCGCGGCCGAGGGGCCGCCTGCGAGCTTCCGGAGCACACTTATGGGCAAGATCATCGGTATTGACTTGGGCACGACCAATTCGTGCGTCGCCATCATGGATGGCAGCACCACGAAGGTTATCGAGAACGCGGAGGGCGATCGCACCACGCCATCCATCGTCGCGTTCACCAAGGACGGCGAAGTAATGGTCGGCGCGCCAGCCAAGCGCCAGAGCGTCACCAATCCCAAGAACACTTTCTACGCGGTGAAGCGCCTGATCGGCCGCAAGTTCACCGACGCCGAAGTGCAGAAAGACCTGCATATCGTGCCCTACGGCATTGTCGCGCACGATAACGGCGACGCCTGGGTGCAGACCTCCGACGGCAAGAAGATGGCGCCGCAGGAGATCTCCGCGAAGGTGCTGATGAAGATGAAGAAGACCGCCGAAGATTATCTCGGCGAGCCGGTGACCGAAGCGGTGATCACCGTGCCGGCCTACTTCAACGACAGCCAGCGCCAGGCCACCAAGGACGCCGGCAAGATCGCCGGCCTGGAAGTGAAGCGCATCATCAACGAGCCGACCGCGGCGGCCCTGGCCTATGGCCTGGACAAGAAGGGCGGCGACCGCAAGATCGCGGTGTACGACCTCGGCGGCGGTACCTTCGACGTGTCGATCATCGAGATCGCCGAAGTCGACGGCGAGAAGCAGTTCGAAGTGCTGGCCACCAACGGCGACACCTTCCTGGGTGGCGAAGACTTCGACATGCGCGTCATCGACTACCTGATCGAAGAGTTCAAGAAGGACCAGGGCATCGACCTGCGCAAGGATCCGCTGGCGCTGCAGCGCCTGAAGGATGCGGCCGAGCGCGCCAAGATCGAGCTGTCGTCCTCGCACCAGACCGAAGTGAACCTGCCGTACGTCACGGCCGATGCCTCCGGTCCCAAGCATCTGAACATCAAGCTCACCCGCGCCAAGCTCGAAGCGCTGGTGGAAGACCTGGTGAAGAAGACCATCGAACCCTGCCGCACCGCGCTCAACGATGCCGGCCTGCGCGTGTCCGACATCGACGAGGTGATCCTGGTCGGCGGTCAGACCCGCATGCCCAAGGTGCAGGAGTCGGTGAAGGATTTCTTCGGCAAGGAGCCGCGCAAGGACGTCAACCCGGATGAAGCCGTGGCTGTGGGCGCCGCGATCCAGGGCGGCGTGCTGGGCGGTACGGTGAAGGACGTGCTGCTGCTGGACGTGACCCCGCTGTCGCTGGGTATCGAAACCATGGGCGGCGTGATGACCAAGCTGATCGAGAAGAACACCACGGTGCCGACCAAGGCTTCGCAGGTCTTCTCTACCGCTGACGACAACCAGACCGCAGTGACCGTGCATGTGCTGCAGGGCGAGCGCGAGCGCGCCAGTGCCAACAAGTCGCTGGGCAAGTTCGACCTGTCCGGCATCGACGCCGCACCGCGTGGCCAGCCGCAGATCGAAGTGACCTTCGACATCGACGCCAACGGCATCCTGCACGTGTCGGCCAAGGACAAGAAGACCGGCAAGGAACAGAAGATCGAGATCAAGGCCGGCTCGGGCCTGTCGGAAGAAGAAATTCAGCGCATGGTCGCCGACGCCGAAGCCAACAAGGAAGAAGACAAGAAGTTCCAAGAGCTGGTCGGTACGCGCAACAAGGCCGATCAGCTGGTGCACGCCACGCGCAGCGCGCTGAAGGAGCATGGCGGCAAGGTGCCGGGCCAGCTCAGCGAGATCGAAGGCGCGCTGTCGGAACTGGAGAAGGCGAAGGACGGCGACGACAAGGCCGCGATCGAAGCGAAGATCCAGAAGCTGGAGCAGGTGGCGCAGTCGCTGTACGCCGCGGCCCAGGGTGGTGGTGCGGCCGATGCCGGCGCACAGCAGCCGCACGATGCGGGCGCTTCGGCGCACGGCGACGATGTGGTCGATGCCGAGTTCACCGAGGTCAAGAACGACGGCAAGTCGTCCTGATCGGGTGAATCAGGTTGGAAAAACGAGCGCTCGCAGTGCGGGCGCTCGTTTGCCTTTGGAGGGAGGCGATGGATAAAGGGCGGCTGGAAGCTTTCAGTGATGGCGTGCTGGCCATCATCATCACCATCATGGTGCTGGAACTTAAGGTGCCGCATGGCGACGGCTGGGATGTACTTGCCCAGCAGTGGCCGGTGTTCCTGAGCTATGTGCTGAGCTTTATTTACGTCGGCATCTACTGGAACAACCATCACCATTTCCTGCATGCTGCCGAGAAGGTCAACGGCGGCGTGCTGTGGGCCAACCTGCATTTGCTGTTCTGGTTGTCGTTGATGCCGGTGGCCACCGGCTGGATGGGCGAAAACCACTTTGCCAGGCTGCCGGTAGCCGTTTATGGTTTCGTGCTGCTGATGTCGGCGATCGCCTGGCGGCCGCTGCAGTACTGCTTGATCGTCGCTAACGGAGGCCACGCTTCCTTGCTGGCGGAGGCGATCGGCAGCGACTGGAAAGGCAAGGTGGCCGTCGCCATGTACCTGGTTGGCATCCTCTTGGCGTTCGTGGCGCCGTGGGTGTCGTGTCTACTTTATGCCACGGTGGCGGCGATCTGGTTTATCCCCGATCGGCGCATCGAATCGCGGATCAAGCATGAGCAAGCGTGATTATTACGAAGTCCTGGGTGTCGAACGTTCGGTCACCGAGGTCGAACTGAAGAAATCCTTCCGTCGCCTGGCGATGAAGTACCACCCGGACCGCTGCCCGGACGATCCGCATGCGCAGGAGAAATTCAAGGAGGCCAAGGAAGCCTACGAGATTCTCTCCGATACGCAGAAGCGCTCGATGTACGACCAGTACGGCCACGCTGCGTTCGAAGGCGGCATGGGCGGCGGCCGCGGTGCCGGCGGTTTTGGCGACATGGGCGATATCTTCGGGGATATCTTCGGCGACATTTTCGGCGGTGGTGGCGGTGGTCGTGGGCGTGCGCGCCGTGGCGCGGATCTGCGCTACATCATGGAACTGGACCTGGAAGAAGCGGTGTTCGGCGTCGAGCGCAAATTCGATGTACCGACCCAGGTCAACTGCCATCACTGCAATGGCAGCGGTTCGGACGACGGCAAGACCGTAACCTGCAAGACCTGCCAGGGGCACGGTCGCGTGCGCATGCAGAACGGCATCTTTTCGATCCAGCAGACCTGTCCGCATTGCGGCGGCAGCGGCCGCGCGATCGAGAAGCCGTGCAAGCAATGCCATGGCGAAGGGCGCCTGGAAGAAACCCGCACCCTGTCGGTGCGCATTCCGGCGGGCGTCGACAATGGCGACCGCATCCGCCTGACCGGACAGGGCGAAGCCGGTCCGGCTGGCACCGAGGCCGGCGACCTTTACGTGGAAGTGCGTGTGCGCGAGCACGCGATCTTCCAGCGCGAGGGCAGCAATCTTTATTGCGAACTGCCGATCCGCTTCGCTCAGGCGGCACTGGGTGCGGAACTGCCGGTGCCGACGCTGGATGGCGAAGTGGCGATCACCATTCCGCCGGAAACGCAGACCGGACAGCAGTTCACGCTGCGCGGGCGTGGCGTGAAATCCGTGCGCGGCGGCCGTACCGGCGACCTGGTCTGCCGGGTGGTGCTGGAAACGCCGGTGCGCCTGACGCGCGAACAGCGTGATTTGCTGGAAAAGTTCGAAGCCACCTTTGCCAACGGCGATGCCGACCAGCATTCGCCGCGCGCCAAGACCTGGGTGGATGGCGTCAAGCAGTTCTGGTCGCGCGTGACCTCCTGACGCATGGCGCCCTCTCTCCGGCGGGGAGAGGGTTGGGGTGAGGGGCCAATCTTGCGAAGATGCCCCATGCAGAGTCGTCATTCCGGCGTAGGCCGGAATGACGACTCCCTAGTACATGGCCTTGCCGCAAAATGGGCTCTTACCCCCACCATCTCCCCGCAAGAGCGCAGGGGACATGCTGTTTAGGAATTGCGTATGCCCCAATCAATCCGCCTCGCCATCAACGGTGCCTCCGGCCGCATGGGCCGCGCCTTGCTTGCGCTGGTGCGCGAAGATCGCCGCTTCGAACTGGTGCATGCGCTGGTTTCCGCCGGCTCCGAGCACAACGGCACGCCGGTGTTCGGTGTATCGACGGGCCTGCGTTATTCGCATAGCTGGGAAACCGCGCCGGCGATCGATGTCGTGATCGACTTCAGCGGCCCGGAAGGTCTGGCCGCCGCGTTGGTCCATTGCACAACTCATGGCATTCCATTGGTTGTGGGTACCACCGGTATCGATGAGGCGCTTGAAGTGAAGCTTGCGGCGGCAGGCCGGCAGATCGCCTTATTGCGCGCCGCCAATTTCAGTCTCGGCGTAGCGGTGCTGACGCGCCTGCTGCGCGAGGCTGCAGCAGCTTTGCCAGATTGGGATCTGGAAATTGTCGAAGCCCATCACGGGCGCAAGGAAGATGCACCGTCCGGCACGGCGCTGGCCTTGGGGCACGCCGCGGCCGATGCGCGCGGCACGACACTGGCGAAAGATGGCGTGTATGTACGTGAGGGCCGCCCTGGTGCACGCCGCAGCGGCAGCATCGGTTTTGCGGTGGTGCGCGGCGGCGACGTCGTCGGCGAACACACGGCGTTGCTGCTGGGCCAGGGCGAGCGGGTAGAGCTGAGTCACCGCGCCACCGATCGCTCGATCTTTGCGCGCGGTGCCCTGGAGGCAGGCGCCTGGTTGGCGACCTGTAAGCCCGGTGCCTACAGCATCGACGATATGCTGCAAGACCGCAGCCGCCGCGCGTAGGCCGGGGTAGGTTGGGTTAGCGCAGCGTAACCCAACGGTGTTTCGCGGCTTCGATGAAGCTTCGTTGGGTTACGCTGCGCTAACCCAACCTACTCAGAGCAAAGCGGCGCTGGCTTGTCCGCAAGCTTTGGCGCCTGTACCATCCGCCGCAACGTCATTGGGGAGTAGCCATCCTTGGCGCATCCAGCCCATCGGGCGATGCCTTGAGGAATTCGCGTCAACATACTTGAAGCCAAGTGCTTCATGGCGCGAATGGTTATCGCAGAGATGCTTTCTGCGATAGTCCGGCGAGACCTTTGGCCACGACACGACTCACCCAGGCCGGGCGAGCTACGTGCGTGCGCCATTGGTTTTCTCGCTCGCCCGGCCCGGATTTGTCCATGCTGATTACCGCGCTGCTGTTCCTGCTGTCGGCTGGAGCCATCTATCTGGCGTGCGAGTACTTCGTCAACGGCATCGAATGGCTGGGACAGAAGTTGAATCTCGGCGCGACTGCTACCGGCACGGTACTGGCCGCATTCGGCACGGCGCTCCCAGAGAGTGCGGTGACCTTCGTGGCGGTGATACTGGGGCGTACGCCGGAGGTGCGCGATATCGGCGTCGGTGCGGCACTCGGCGGTCCGCTGGTGCTCGCCACCATTGCCTATGCCGTGGTTGGCGTGGCCTTGTGGGTCAACCGGCGCCGGCTGGGTCGCAGCGATAACCGCGTGCATGTCGATAACAAGCGCCTGTCGAGCGATCAATTCTGGTTCCTGTCGATTTTCGTAGTGAAGTGCGGCCTGGGCCTGGTTGCCTTTGCGTTCAAGCCATGGCTTGGTGTGCTGTTCCTGCTGGCGTATGCGGCTTATGTCTGGCGCGAATTGAGGGGTGAAGACAGCGCCTCGCACGATGAATTGCTCGAGCCGCTGAAGTTTCAGCCGCGCGCTGCCGTGCCGTCACTGAGCATGGTGGTCGTCCAGACCTGCGCGGCCTTGCTGGTGATTGCTTACGCCTCGCACGTGTTCGTCGCGCAGATCGAAACGATTGGCGTGGCCCTGCAGATGCCGCCGCATCTGATTGCCCTGGTCTTGAGCCCGGTGGCGACCGAGTTGCCGGAGACGATGAACGCGCTGATCTGGGTGCGGCAGGGCAAGGAGCGCCTGGCCTTGGCCAATATCTCCGGCGCGATGATGATCCAGGCCACCATTCCCAGCGCGCTGGCCTTGTTCGCGACGCCATGGATGTTCGACGCCCCGCTGATGGTGGCGGGCGCGTTGACCGCGGTGACGGTGATCTATCTGTGGTGGTTGTTCCGCCGCGGCGACGTGGATGGCCGCAAGCTGGTACCGGTGGGATTGCTTTACGCAGTGTTTGCCGGCTTCATCGCCTGGTATCTGCGCTGATGAAAGCGTTTATTCGGCGCGGGTCTTGTGGGCCGCGTTGCGGTCGCGCCCCGCGCCGAGCTTGCGGTCCAGCGCGCCGAACAGCTTCTTGAACGCGCGCGAAAACTTGCCGCGCTTGGTCTTGCGCAGCTTTTCCTCTTCGCTGGTAAGCCACGCCACTTGGATCACGCGGCGCTCGCCTTCGTATGGCAGATGGCCGTGGAAGGAATTGTCGCAGCGCTTGAACACGGCAAATTCGCCGTACAGCGGTTTCAGTTCCGGCGCGGCCAGATCGTCGATGCTGTCGATGCGGTTGAGAAAGCGCAGGCAGCCATCGCTGGTGTCCGGCCACTGCGTATTCAAATAGAGCAGGGCGGTGGCGACCTTGGAGCGGCTGTCGGTATGGATGGTGCCGTGGCGCTTGTTCAGGGCCCGGCACAGGGTAATCAGGGTCGGGTACTGGCCAAGGTTGTCGATGTCCAGGTAGCGGCCGATGGCGCTGGCGAACTGGGGCGTGGTCATTTGCTCGACCAGGGCGTTCACCGCCGGGCCGCAGTCGGCCGGGTCGTAGGGAAAGAAGCCGGCGCTGGCGTACTTGGGAAAATCCCGCTCCAGCTCGCCGCGGGCCTCATCGGGCAATTGGCCGTGCGCGATCATGAACGGAAAGGGATCTTTCCGTATGTCGGTATCCGGTCGGTCCAGCCGGATCGGATCGAGCAAAGCGCTTGCATTCATGGAGCTTCGTAGCTTCCTGGGCCAAGTGGTTGTAAGTCTAGCGCGAGCACCTTGCCGTGCGGTGTGCAAAGGACGATTTTTCACTTTTGTTGCGGTGGACAGAAAGCTCCTTGCCGCCTATCATTTCAACCCGCCCGAGACTTTCCATGACCCAAGGTCCACAAGCCTGCTTCGTTGCGGCTTGCGGACTTTGCTGCACCTAAAAGGCGGCCCTAATGCCCATTTCCGCTCTGCTTGCCCTCGAAGACGGCAGCGTGTTCCACGGCCAGGCCGTGGGCGCGACTGGTGATACCGTCGGCGAGGTGGTTTTCAACACGGCGATGACGGGCTACCAGGAGATCCTTACCGATCCGTCCTATGCCCGTCAGATCGTGACCCTGACCTACCCCCATATCGGCAACACCGGCTGCAACGCCGAGGATGAAGAGTCCGCCGCGGTGCATACCGCCGGGCTGATCGTGCGGGACGTGCCGCGCCGGGCCAGCAACTGGCGCAGCACCGAAAGCCTGCCCGACTACCTCAAGCGCCACGGCATCGTGGCCATCGCCGGCATCGATACGCGACGCCTCACCCGCATCCTGCGCGACAAGGGGGCGCTGAACGGCTGCATCGTGGCCGGCGAGTCGATCGATGTGGATGCCGCGCTGGCCAAGGCGCGCGCCTTCCCCGGCCTCAACGGCATGGACCTGGCCAAGGTGGTCAGCGTCGAACAGCCGTACAGCTGGAACGAGGGTTCCTACGACCTCGACCGTACCGCCTTCAATCAGCCGGCCAAACGCTTCAAGGTGGTGGCCTACGACTACGGCGTGAAGCGCAACATTCTGCGCCTGCTGGCCGAGCGCGGCTGCGAGATCACGGTGGTGCCGGCGCAGACTCCTGCCGCCGAGGTGCTGGCGATGAAGCCCGATGGCGTGTTTCTGTCCAATGGCCCCGGCGATCCGGCGGCCTGCGACTACGCCATTGCCGCCACGCGCGAATTCCTTGCCGCCAAGATCCCGCTGTTCGGCATCTGCCTGGGCCACCAGATCATGGGCGCGGCAGTGGGCGCGAAAACGCTGAAGATGAAGTTCGGCCACCACGGCGCCAACCATCCGGTGAAAGACCTGGATGACGGCCGCGTGCTGATCACTTCGCAGAACCACGGTTTCGCGGTGGACGCGGCCACGCTGCCGTCCAATGTGCGCATTACCCACACTTCATTGTTCGACGGTTCGCTGCAGGGCTTTGCGCTCACCGATCGTCCGGCCTTCTGCTTCCAGGGACATCCGGAAGCCAGTCCAGGCCCGCAGGACATCGGCTACCTGTTCGACCGTTTCGCCAAGCTGATGCAGGAGGCCCGCTGAGATGGCCAAGCGTACCGATATCAAGAGCATCCTCATCATCGGCGCCGGTCCGATCGTGATCGGCCAGGCCTGCGAGTTCGATTACTCCGGCGCGCAGGCGTGCAAGGCGCTGAAGGAAGAGGGCTACCGGGTAATCCTGGTGAACTCCAATCCGGCCACCATCATGACCGACCCGGAGACGGCCGACGCCGTCTACATCGAGCCGATCAACTGGCAGACGGTGGAGCGCATCATCGCCAAGGAGCGCCCGGACGCAGTGCTGCCCACCATGGGTGGCCAGACCGGCCTCAATTGCGCGCTGGATCTGGCTGACAACGGCGTGCTCGAAAAGTACAACGTGGAACTGATCGGCGCTTCCCGCGAAGCGATCCGCATGGCCGAAGACCGAGAGCTGTTCCGCGTGGCCATGTCCGAGATCGGGCTGGAGTGCCCGAAGGCCGCCGTGGCCAGGTCGTTCGAGCAGGCAGTGGAAATCCAGGCCACCGTCGGCTACCCCACCATCATCCGTCCCAGCTTTACGCTTGGCGGTTCGGGCGGCGGTATCGCCTACAACCGCGAAGAATTCGAAGAGATCGTCAAGCGCGGCCTGGAGCTGTCGCCGGTGCACGAAGTGCTGGTGGAAGAGTCCGTGCTCGGCTGGAAGGAATTCGAGATGGAAGTGGTCCGCGACAGGGCGGACAACTGCATCATCGTGTGCTCGATCGAAAACCTCGATCCGATGGGCGTGCATACCGGCGACTCGATTACCGTCGCGCCGGCGCAGACGCTTACCGACAAGGAATACCAGCGCCTGCGCGATGCCTCCATTGCCGTGCTGCGCAAGATCGGCGTGGATACCGGCGGCTCCAACGTGCAGTTCGGCGTGAATGCCGAGACCGGCCGCGTGGTGGTCATTGAAATGAATCCGCGCGTGTCGCGTTCGTCTGCGCTCGCGTCCAAGGCCACCGGTTTCCCGATCGCCAAGATCGCGGCCAAGCTGGCCGTGGGCTACACGCTGGACGAACTGAAGAACGACATCACCGGCGGCCTGACCCCGGCCTCGTTCGAACCGACCATCGACTACGTGGTCACAAAGATCCCGCGCTTCGCCTTCGAGAAATTCCCGCAGGCCGATGCACGCCTCACCACCCAGATGAAATCGGTGGGCGAGGTGATGGCGATGGGCCGCAGCTTCCACGAATCGCTGCAGAAGGCGCTGCGTGGACTGGAAATCGGCAAGACCGGCTTGAACCCCACCGGCCTGGATATCGCCAGCGACGATGGCCTGGCTACGCTCAAGCGTGAGCTGCGCGAGCCGCGCCCGGATCGCGTGTTTCATCTGGCCGATGCGTTCCGCGCCGGCCTGAGCCTGGAAGAAGTGCACGATCTGAGCCGCGTGGATCCGTGGTTCCTGGCTGCGTTCGAAGACATCGTGCTGACCGAACGGGAAGTGCAGGAGCAGGGCATCACTGCGCTCGACGCCGCACGCATGCGCGAGCTCAAGCGCATGGGCTTCTCCGATGCGCGCGTGGCCGAGCTGATCAAGACCGACGAGGCCGCGGTTCGCCACCTGCGCCGCACGCTGGGCGTGCGCCCGGTGTACAAGCGCGTGGATTCCTGCGCGGCCGAGTTCGCCACCACCACCGCCTACATGTACTCGACCTACGAGGAAGAGTGCGAGGCCAATCCGACCAACCGCGACAAGATCATCGTGCTGGGCGGCGGTCCGAACCGTATCGGGCAGGGCATCGAGTTCGACTACTGCTGCGTGCATGCCGCGCTGGCGCTGCGCGAAGACGGGTTCGAGACCATCATGGTCAACTGCAACCCGGAAACCGTGTCGACCGACTACGACACCTCCGATCGCCTGTACTTCGAGCCGCTCACGCTGGAAGACGTGCTGGAAATCGTCGACCTGGAAAAGCCCAAGGGCGTGATCGTGCAGTACGGCGGCCAGACGCCGCTGAAGCTGGCGCGTGCGCTTGAAGCGGCCGGTGCGCCGATCATCGGCACCTCGCCGGATTCGATCGACCTGGCCGAAGACCGCGAACGCTTCCAGCAGATGATCAGCAAGCTGGGCCTGACCCAGCCGCCGAACCGCACCGCGCGCAATGCCGACGAGGCCTTGGCGCTGGCGCGCGAGATCGGTTATCCGCTGGTGGTGCGCCCGAGCTACGTGCTGGGCGGCCGCGCGATGGAAGTGGTGTACGACGATGCCGACCTGTCGCGCTACATCCGCGAGGCGGTGCAGGTGTCCAACGATTCGCCGGTGCTGCTGGATCGCTTCCTCGATCACGCGGTGGAAGTGGACGTGGACATCATTGCGGACCAGGACGGCAACGTGCTGGTCGGCGGCATCATGGAGCACATCGAAGAAGCCGGCGTGCACTCGGGCGACTCGTCCTGCTCGCTGCCGCCGTATTCGCTCACGCCGGCCATCCAGGACGAACTGCGCCGCCAGGTCGCCCTGATGGCGAAGGAGCTGAAGGTGATCGGCCTGATGAATACCCAGTTCGCCATCCAGGGCGAGACGGTATTCATCCTGGAAGTGAATCCGCGCGCATCGCGCACGGTGCCGTTCGTCTCCAAGGCCACCGGCGTGTCGCTGGCGAAGATCGCGGCGCGCTGCATGGCTGGCCGCGGGCTGATTGCGCAGAAGGCCACCCGCGAGGTGATTCCGGCCTACTACTCGGTTAAGGAAGCGATCTTCCCGTTCCTGAAGTTCCAGAACGTCGATCCGATCCTCGGGCCGGAAATGCGTTCCACCGGCGAAGTGATGGGCGTGGGCCGCAGCTTCGGCGCCGCGTTTGCGCGCGGCCACGATGCTGCCGGCATCAAGACGCCGCCGAAGGGCAAGGTGTTCGTGTCGGTGCGCGATGCCGACAAGGATCGCCTGCTGCCGGTGGCCCGGGACATCGCCGCGCGTGGTTTCACGCTGGTCGCCACCGCCGGTACGGCAAGCTATCTCACCGGTCACGGCGTGGCTTGCGAGCGCATCAACAAGGTGCTCGAAGGCCGCCCGCATATCGTCGACCTGATCAAGAACGGCGAGATCGTCTATATCGTCAACACCACCGAGGGCAAGCAGGCGATCGCCGACTCGTTCTCGATCCGGCGCGAGGCCTTGCAGCATCGCGTCACCTATTCCACCACGGTGGCAGGCGCGCGTGCGCTGGTGCATTCGCTGGATTTCCACGACACCGGCGAAGTGCATAGCCTGCAGGAACTTCACAAGGAGCTGAGCGCATGAGTCGCGCCCCCATTACCAAGACGGGTTCGGAACGTTTGCGTGGCGAGCTGGATCGCCTGAAGTCGGTCGAGCGCCACAAGATCATTGCGGCGATCGCCGAGGCGCGTGCGCATGGCGATCTGAAGGAGAACGCCGAGTACCATGCCGCGCGCGAGCAGCAGAGCTTTATCGAAGGCCGCATCGCCGAACTGGAAGGGGCGCTTTCCAATGCCGAAGTGATTGATGTGTCGCGGCTGTCCGCCGGCAACAAGGTGGTGTTCGGTGCCACGGTGAAACTGGAAGACGAGGACAGCGGTGAATCGGTGACCTACCAGATCGTCGGGGACCTGGAAGCCGACATCAAGATGCGTCTGATCGCCGTGTCCTCGCCGATCGCGCGTGCCTTGATCGGCAAGAACGCCGGCGACAGTTTCGAGTTCAAGGCGCCCAACGGCACCAAGCGCTACGAAATCACCGGCGTCAGCTACGAGTGACAACATGCTGCCGGCCCGTGCGGCCGGCGTATGCAAAAGCAGACCGGGCTTCTTTATCGAAGCCCGGTTTTTTTATGCCGTGGCGGCACTGCTGGCGCGCAGGCGCTCGATCGCCCGGTTGACCTGGCTGATGCCGTTGGCCTGCGAGTCCGCGGCATTTGCAATCTGCCCGACGCGCTCGTTCACCTGCAGCGCCGAAGCCACGATGGCATGCATGGCCTCGCCCGCCTGATGCGCGCGGTGACTGCCCTGGGCCAGCGAATCGATCGCGTTCTGGATCAGCTCGCGGATCTCGCGTGCCGATTGCGCGCTGCGTTGGGACAGCGCGCGCACTTCTTGCGCCACCACGCCGAAGCCCTTGCCTTGTTCGCCGGCATGCGCCGCTTCCACGGCAGCGTTGATCGCCAGGATATTGGTCTGGAAGGCAATCGAATCCATGACGCCGATGATCTCGGCCATGCTTTGTGCGCGATCGTTGATATCGCTGATGGTGCCGACCAGTTCGTCCACTAGCGAGCCGCCCGAATTCGCGCTGCTGCTGGCTTCATGCGCCAGATGGCTGGCGCTTTGTGCCTGGCCGGCAATGGCGGGTACGGTTTCGGATAGCGAGCCCAGTGCAATCTGCAAGGTCTGCACCGCGCAGGTTTGTTCGGTGACGTCGGTGGCGTATTTGACGATCTTGAACGGGCGGCCGGACATGTCGAAGATCGGGTTGTAGCTGGCCTGGATCCATACCGGCGAACCATCCTTGCGTACGCGCGAATACAGGCCTGCGTTGTATTCCCCCTTGCGCAGGCGTGCCCAGAACTGACGATAGTCCTCGCTTTCACGCGTGGCGGCATCGACAAACAGGCGATGGTGACGGCCGACGATTTCTTCGCGCCGATAGCCGACCGCCTGCAGGAAGTTGTCATTGGCGTCGAGGATGATGCCGTCGAGGTCGAAACTGATCACCGCCTGTGCGCGATCGATCGCTGCCAGGCGGCCTTCCATATCGGCGGCTGCCAATCGTTGCGCTGTGATGTCGATGGCGTGCTTGACCACTTTGTAGGTTTTGCCGCGGCGATCGAGGATCGGGCTGTAGCTGCCCTGGATCCATACTTCGCGACCGCCTTTGGCGATGCGCTTGTATTGCCCGGTGGAATGTTCGCCGGAGCCGAGTTGTATCCAGAATTGTTTGTACGCGTCGCTTTCGCGTTCCTCGCTCGCCACGAACATGCGGTGATGCTGTCCTATCACTTCGCTGTACTCGTAGCCCATGGTGCGAAGGAAGTTGTCATTTACGGCGAGGATGGTGCCGTCGAGATTGAATTCGATAATGGCCTGCGCTTTATTCAGCGCGTCAATTTGTCCTTTTAGGTCGCGTCGCGAATGCGTAGTGCGAAGGCTTTTCCAAAACATGCTGTGTAGACGTTTCATGATGCGCCCCTCCCGAAGGCGATGATGTTTTCTTGTCGCGATAACTCCTTGCGGTTGCCGAATGCGGTGCCAGGTTCGTTCCGTGAAAGCATTGTGAAATCGCTATTTCACGCTAAACGATGGATGGCATCGCGCTGTTGATCCGTGTCATCGGCGCGTCATGTTGCAACTTTAGGTAGGGGAGGGCGGTTGTTGTGTGCGTCAGTGATTTTGCGAACTGAAGCCGCTAATAAGCGTCACCGCTTCGTCGGGTGCATCCTGCATGGGGTGATACGTAAGCAGAATGCGCAAGTCGATCAGGCTGTGCAGCACAATCGGCAGAACAAGATTTCCGGTCAGCAGGGCCAATAATCCGAAGGTAAGGCCGGCAATGGTGGTTTCCGTCACGCCGCGTACACCTTGATAAACGTGCGCAGCGCCAAAAGCGCATGAGCTGAGCAGCCACGCCAGCGTGAGTCCCCATGCCGGGCCGCCGGCAAGATCGCCGCGCAGAAAATGCAGCATGAAGCCGCGGTAGAGCAGTTCTTCGCCGATGCCCGCCGTGATGCTGAGCCATATCCACCACATGCGTTCCTCGCGCGCGACGGGCAACAGGAAGCAGATGAAGGATGCGCGATACGCAGGGAAATATTTTTGCCGAATGCGCTTGTTCCATGCGCATTGCGCACCCGGCCAGAGCACCCAGGCGAACAGCAGCGTTACCAGCGCGGTAGCCATGGCGCGGATGACGACGTGATCGACAAGCCATGCAAGCTCGCCGTGTTGTGGCATCACGCGCAGCAGCGTGTTGAGTGGTGCGAGCGTGAGCGCGACGAGGGCGAATATCCAGGTCGCCGCGACACTTCGTCTATAAAGCGCGAGCCGTGCGGCGCCGCTGCTGAATTGCTTCAGCCGCCGCATGGCCGGCTGATCGATCAAAGGGAACACCACTACCAGCGCGATGGCAAAGATCACCTGCGCCAAGCCGATATACCGGTGTATATCCATGGCCCACCCCGGGCTGCGGGAAGCTGCTGGGTGTCCATTTAGACCAGAAGCCGCCGGCAAGCAAGCAGCCTGAAAATTGGGCAATAAAAAAGCCGCTTTTCAGCGGCTTTTTCAGGCATTCGCGATGCAGATCAACGCTGGCGCGCCTTGAAGCGCGGGTTGCTCTTGCAGATCACGAACACTTTGCCGCGACGGCGCACAACCTTGCAGTCACGGTGCCGCTGCTTGGCGGACTTCAAAGAGGAAAGCACCTTCACGGCAGGCTCCTGGAACAAGATGGGTCAAAGACAGCGCGCAAGTATAACTATTTGATCCGCTTATCACAAGCCCAGGGTGGTCTTGGTATCGGCGACCGTCTCGAGGAATTGCGTGACCACCGGCGAAGGATTTTCGGCTCGGCTGGCGACGGCCAGCAGCAGGTACGCATCCGGGTCGGCCAACGGCACATAGCTTACCCCGGCCAGCTTGACCACCTGCATGCTGGCCGGGACCAGGGCCATGCCGATGCCCGCCGCGACCAAGGCCAGCAGGCCGTTGAGCTGCTGGGCCTGCTGCCGCACCACCGGATGGAATCCTGCTTTGGCGGCCAGCCGCACCAGGCGGTCGTACAAGGTTGCCGCCAGCTCGCGCGGCTGGATCACAAACGGCTCGCCCGCCACCTCGGCAAGTTCCAGCTGCTCGCGGCCGGCCAGGCGATGGCCGGAGGGCAGGGCCAGCAGCAGCGGCTCGCGGTCGATCACATCCAGCCGCAGGGCGCGCGCATCGTCTTCATGGCTGGGGACATCGCGGACCAGGCCGACGTCCAACTGGCCCAGTCGGATGGCCGAGAACTGGGGCTCGGTATACATCTCGCTCAGCCACATCCGCACGTTGGGCGCGTTCTGTCCCATCCGGATCAGGATCTGCGGCAGGGCGGGGTGAAAGGACACCGACACCGTATAGGCCAGCCGCAGATGACCGCTATAGCCGGCCGCGGCTTCCGCCACCTGGGTGCGGGCGTCATCGGCCATGGCCAGGATCTGCCGGGCATGTTCCAGGAACAGTTTGCCCGGTTCGGTGAGGGTGACGTTGCGCTTGTCGCGATCCAGCAGGCGGATGCCCAGGTCGTGTTCCAGCGCCTGGATTTGCTGGGAAAGCGGCGGCTGCGACAAATGCAGCCGCTGGGCCGCGCGGGTGAAGCTCAATTCCTCGGCGACGGCGATGAAATAGCGGAGTTGGCGAAAATCAAACATATATGACTTTCGTATAAATGGGGCCTCAAATATATATTTGATTCTGTATCGCGTCGATCATAATATAGTCCCTGTCGCGGCACTGACCCCCTCCCCCCGAGTGCCGCTGACCCTCGCCCCGCAGCGACGCTACCCCCGCGGTATTCGGCATCCCTCCCCAGAGCCAATACCGACGCGTCGCTGGCGGGGCGCTTCCTTTTTTGCTTCCCTGATAACGACTTACGACGCTGTGTTAAAGCGTCGCGGCAAGTCGTGTGCCCTGTGCGATGGCGCGCTTGGCGTCCAGTTCGGCGGCCACGTCGGCACCCCCGATCACATGCACCCGCTGGCCCTGCGCGATGAGCGCATCGGCCAGGGCCCGGTTCGGTTCCTGGCCGGCGCAGATCACCACGTGATCGACCGGCAGTACCTGGGTGTTTCCTTCCACGCTGATGTGCAGGCCTTCGTCGTCGAAGCGATCGTAGGCGACGCCGCCCAGCATGGTGACCTGTTTGTTTTTCAGGGTGGCGCGATGCACCCAGCCGGTGGTCTTGTTCAAGCGCGCACCCGGGCGTCCTTCGCTGCGCTGTAGCAGCCATACCTGCCGTGCTGGCGGCTCCGGCTGCGGACGCGTGAGGCCGCCGCGCTGGGTCAACTGCATGTCGACGCCCCATTCGCGCGTCCAGCGTTCCACATCGGTGGTGGGCGAGGGCGTGTGTTCGATCAGGAATTCGGCGACATCGAAGCCGATGCCGCCGGCGCCGATGATCGCCACGCGGTGTCCCACCAATTTGTTGTGCGCAAGGATATCGAGATAGCTCAGCACACGCGGATCGGAACTGCCGGGAAAGCTCACTTTGCGCGGCGTGATGCCGGTGGCCACCACCACCTCGTCGAAGTTCGACGCGATGATGGATGCAGTGTCGGCCATCTCGCCCAGGCGCATGCGCACGCCGGCATCGCCGAGGCGATTGCGGAAATAGCGCAAGGTCTCGTGAAATTCTTCCTTGCCGGGAATGCGCTTGGCGTAATTGAACTGGCCGCCGATGTCCTGGGCAGCATCGATCAGCGTGACGTCGTGGCCGCGTTCGGCAAGCGTCGCCGCGCAGGCCAGTCCTGCCGGACCCGAACCGATCACCCCGATGCGCTTGCGCACCTGGGCCGGCGCAATCTGCAGCTCGGTCTCGTGGCAGGCGCGTGGATTGACCATGCAGCTTGCACGCTGGCTCTGGAATACGTGATCGAGGCAAGCCTGGTTGCAGGCAATGCAAGTGTTGATGCGCTCGCTGCGGCCGCTTTGGGCTTTGGCCGCCCAATCCGGATCGGCCAGTAGCGGTCTGGCCATTGAGACCATGTCGGCCTCGCCGCTGGCAAGAATTTGTTCGGCCACGTCCGGCATGTTGATGCGGTTCGTGGTGATCAAGGGAATCGACACTTCGCCTTTCAGCTTCTTCGTGACCCAGGCAAAGCCGGCGCGCGGAACGCTGGTGACGATGGTCGGCACGCGTGCTTCGTGCCAGCCGATACCGGTGTTGATGATGCTGGCGCCGGCCGCTTCGATGGCCTTGGCCAGGGTCACGATTTCCTGCCAATCCTGGCCGCCCTCGACCAGATCCAGCATCGACAGGCGATAGATGATGATGAATTCGGGCCCGACCGCTGCGCGCATGCGGCGCACGATTTCAGTGGGAAAACGCATGCGCCGGGCGGCATCACCGCCCCAGTCGTCGTTGCGCTGGTTGGTGCGTTCGGCGATGAACTGATTGATCAGATAGCCTTCCGAACCCATCACTTCGACGCCGTCGTAACCGGCGTCCTGCGCCAGCTTCGCGCAGCGGACAAAGTCGTTGATGGTGCGCTCCACGCCACGCGCACTCAACGCGCGCGGTGTGAATGGCGTGATCGGCGATTTGATCTTCGACGGGGCGACCGACAAGGGGTGATAGCCGTAGCGTCCGGCGTGCAGGATCTGCATGCAGATGCGCCCGCCTTCAGCGTGCACGGCGCGAGTGATCTTGCGATGCCGGGGCTTGTGCCAGGGCAGGGTCAGGCGTCCGCCGAAGGGCTTGAGCCAGCCTTCGATGCTGGGCGCGATGCCGCCGGTCACCATCAGGCCGACCCCGCCACGGGCGCGCTCGGCGAAATACGCGGCGAGCTTGTCGAAATCGGCGGCCTTGTCTTCCAGCCCGGTATGCATCGAGCCCATCAGGATGCGGTTGGGCAGGGTGACGTGCCCTAGCGGCAGCGGGGCGAACAGGTGGGGGTAGTTCATACGAGGCCGTCTTCAAACGATCGTATGAATGTGCCTGCTATGCGCTTTGGGCGCAAGTGGTCGGGGCGGGGCAGGTGGCGCTCAAGGGAGCAATTGTCGTACCAGGGCAATGTATTGGCGCTGGGCTTCGGCCTCGGACATGCCCTTGAGCAGCGTCCAGGCTTCTTTCTTGGCGGTGCCGATGAAATCGAAGAAGCCGGGATCGCAGCCGTGCACGTCGCCGCAGTTGCCTTGTTTGTAGAGCGCGTAGAGCCGCAGCAGGGTGTCGTTGTCGGGGCGTTCGCCCAGTCGCTTGATGTCCCCGGCGGCTTGCTCGAACTCGCGTTGGAGATCATTCATGGCGTGCGGCTGGTCTGCGAAAGTGATCGATTCAGAGCTGGAAAGCATGTGCTTGGAACCCCTGTAAACGCGTTAAGCTAAGCACTTCCCGTGCCATCAGGTCAGTCCATGCAAACAAGTCCGCCCGTGCCCGTACTGACCATCGACGGACCGTCCGGATCAGGCAAGGGCACCATCAGCCGGCTCGTTGCCGAGCAACTTGGCTGGCGACTGCTGGACTCCGGCGCGCTGTATCGCGCGGTGGGCTACGCGGCTGGCGCGGCCGGCCTGGATCTATCCGATGCCGACGCGGTCACCCGCTGTGCCGAGACCACCCGGATCCAGTTCCGCGCGGCGCCTAATGATGGCGAAACTCGGGTCATCGTCAATGGGCATGATGCCACCGAAGAGCTCAGGACCGAGACGGCGGGCGCCGCGGCGTCCGCCATCGCCTCCATTCCTTCCGTCCGAAAAGCCTTGGTGGACCTGCAGTTGGGCTTCCGCCGACCGCCCGGCCTGGTGGCCGACGGACGCGACATGGGCACGGTGATCTTCCCCGATGCCCCGTTCAAGGTGTTTCTGACGGCCAGCGCCGCCGAAAGGGCGAAAAGGCGCTATAAGCAGTTGAAGGAAAAGGGGCTGAGCGTTACACTTGCTACCCTTCAGAGCGAAATTGTAGCGCGTGACACTCGCGATGCCTCGCGAGCCGTCGCACCGCTCAAGCCCGCCAACGATGCAGTGCTGGTCGACACCACCGGCATGGGGATCGAAGACGTGGTCGCCAAAGTTTTGGCCGTCGTAAAACCGTAAAACGGTTGCGGCGGCTTTGGTGCTTCATGCCGCGGCATGGAGTTTTGGGTCAACGGTGCCAGGGAGCGATCCCGCAACACCCACAACCGGTGGGCCTGCCCAAGCGCAAACATCCGACGGCGCGCATTGGGGTTAGGGCCTTTTCTTATTTACGGAATCAACATGACTGAAAGTTTTGCCGAGCTGTTTGAACAGAGCCAACAGGCCATCTCCAAGCTGAAGCCGGGTGCCATCGTCACGGGCATCGTTGTGGAAATCCGCAACGACGTGGTCGTGATCAACGCCGGCCTGAAGAGCGAAGGCATCGTCCCGATCGAGCAGTTCAAGGACGAGAAGGGCGAGTTGGAAGTGCAGGTGGGTGACGAGGTGAAGGTTGCCCTCGATGCCCTGGAAGACGGCTTCGGCGAGACCAAGCTCTCCCGCGAGAAGGCCAAGCGTTCCATGGTGTGGGACGATCTTGAGCAGGCCTTCGACAAGGAAGAGACCATCACCGGCATGATCTCCGGCAAGGTCAAGGGTGGCTTCACCGTCGACATCAAGGACGTCCGCGCATTCCTGCCGGGCTCGCTGGTCGACGTGCGTCCGGTGCGCGATCCGGTGTACCTGGAAGGCAAGGCGCTCGAGTTCAAGATCATCAAGCTGGACCGCAAGCGCAACAACGTGGTGGTCAGCCGCCGCGCCGTCGTCGAGACCGAGTTCTCCGAAGAGCGCGAGAAGCTGCTGGAACGCCTGACCGAAGGCGCAGTGGTGAAGGGTACCGTCAAGAACCTCACCGACTACGGCGCGTTCGTGGACCTGGGCGGCATCGACGGCCTGCTGCACATCACCGACATGGCGTGGAAGCGCGTGCGCCATCCGTCCGAAGTGGTCAACGTCGGCGACGAGCTGGACGTGCGCGTGCTGAAGTACGACCGCGAGCGCAACCGCGTTTCGCTGGGCCTGAAGCAGCTGGGCGACGATCCGTGGGTGAACATCTCGCGTCGCTACCCGGTCGGCAGCCGCCTGTTCGGCAAGGTCTCCAACGTCACCGATTACGGCTGCTTCGTCGAGATCGAGCCGGGCGTCGAAGGTCTGGTCCACGTTTCCGAAATGGATTGGACCAACAAGAACGTCAATCCGGCCAAGGTCGTGCAGGTTGGCGACGAGACCGAAGTGATGGTGCTGGACGTGGATGAAGAGCGTCGCCGCATCTCGCTGGGCATCAAGCAGACGCGTTCCAATCCGTGGGAAGCGTTCGCAGCAATGCACAAGAAGAACGACAAGGTGTCCGGTCAGATCAAGTCGATCACCGACTTCGGCATCTTCATCGGCCTGGACGGCGGCATCGATGGTCTGGTGCACCTGTCCGACATCTCCTGGCAGGCTTCCGGCGAAGACCTCGTACGCAACTTCAAGAAGGGCGACGAGATCGAGGCCGTGGTGCTGGCAGTGGATCCGGAGCGCGAGCGCATCTCGCTCGGTATCAAGCAGATGGAGCAGGATCCGTTCGGTCATTTCATGGCCGTCCATCCGCGCGGCACCATCGTCAACGGTACCGTGAAGGAAGTGGACGCCAAGGGTGCGGTGATCGATCTGGGCGACGGCGTCGAGGGTTACCTGCGCGCCAACGACATCGCCAAGGAGCGCATCGAAGATGCCACGCAGCATCTGAAGGTGGGCGACAAGGTCGAGGCCAAGTTCACCGGTATGGACCGCAAGGGTCGCCAGCTGGCGCTGTCGATTCGTGCCAAGGATGAGGAAGAGCTGCAAGACGCCATGGCCGAATACTCGTCCGCGTCGGGTGGCACGACCAAGCTTGGTGCACTGCTGAAAGAGCAGCTCAACAAAGCTGATTGATTGAGTGTCAGTTACGGGGCGGCGCTACGCCGCCCCGTTTCGTTCCACGTCACGGACATTGGGGACCCATGACCAAATCCGAGTTGATTGAGGCGCTGGCGAGGCGCCAAACCCATCTTGCGTTTAGCGACGTCGAGTTGGCGGTCAAAAACGTGATCGAGCAGATGAGCCAGGCGCTGGCCACCGGCGAGCGCATTGAAGTTCGTGGTTTTGGCAGTTTTGCCTTGCATTACCGTCCGCCGCGGATGGGCCGCAACCCCAAGACGGGCGATGCGGTGGCCTTGCCCGGCAAGCATGTTCCGCACTTCAAGCCCGGCAAGGAGCTGCGCGAGCGCGTCAATATGCACCTGGAGCAGCAGGAAGGCTGATTCTTCCCGCTCCAAAATTCTTATCCGACAGGCAGGCGGCCTTGGGCTGGTCCTGCCTTTTCTTTTTGGGGCCTGTGCGAACAAGGCAGGCTGAATCAATCTGCGAGCACCGCCTGTGCCGCATTCAGCCAATCGGTTAAAGTCTCGCGATGCGACTGATCGTCATGCTTCTATTGCTGTTGTTCATCGCCGGGGGAGTGGTACTCGGGGCGCTCAATGCGGACCTGGTGGGCTACGACCTGGCCTTTGCGCGCGTGCAGGTTCCCAAGGGCGCGGCCCTGCTGGCCGCGCTGGCGCTGGGCTGGATCCTCGGCGGATTGACGGCCTGGCTGGGCGTCACCACCCGACACCGGCGCGACAAGCGCCGCTCCGACAAGGCGGCAGGCGCCAAGGCATCGAAGACGCCATGAGTGCTCTCTATCCGCTGCTGGCCTTGCTCATACCGGCGGCTTTCCTGAGCGGCTGGTGGACAGCGCGGCGCGCCGGCGTGCGCCGCTCGGGCGCGCAAGTCAGCGAACTGTCGTCCGATTACTTCCGCGGCCTGAACTACCTGCTCAACGAGGAGCAGGACAAGGCGATCGAGGTGTTCCTCAAGCTCGCCGAATACAACCGCGACACGGTGGAAACGCACTTAGCGTTAGGCAACCTTTTTCGGCGTCGCGGCGAAGTGGATCGAGCTATCCGTCTGCATCAGCATCTGGTCTCCAGGCCCGGCCTGTCCGAGGGCATGAAGACGGTTGCCTTGCTGGAACTGGGCGAGGACTACATGCGCGCCGGTCTGCTGGACCGTGCCGAGGCATTGTTTTCCGACCTGGTGGCGATGAATGCGCACGCCCCGTCGGCCCTGCGCCACCTGATCGCGATCTATCAGCACGAGCGCGACTGGCACAAGGCAATCGAGCACGCCCGCCGCCTGGAAACCATGACCGGCGAGGAAGAGGTCACCAATATCGCGCAGTTCTATTGCGAGCTGGCCGAGCAGTCGCGCCAGCACGGCGCACGCGGCGAAGCGCGCGAGTATCTGCAGCATGCGTTTGCCTGCCAGCCTGATTGCGTGCGTGCCTTCATGCTCACTGGTCGCCTGCATGCGGAAGAGGGCCAGCATGCCGAGGCCGTGGATATTTACGAGCGGGCGGTCGAAGCCGATATCGCTTTTGTGCCGGAAATCCTGCCGCCCCTGCTGGACAGCTATGCCCGCTCGGGACAAATGGAACGTGCCGAGCGTTTCCTGCGCGACATCCTGGCGCGCTACCACGGCATCTCGCCGGTGCTGGCCTTGACCCATCTGTACGAAAAGCGCGACGGCGAAAAACCCGCGATCGAATTCCTTACCTCGCAGCTGCGGCAACGTCCTTCGGTGCGCGGCCTGATGGCGCTCATCGATGCCACCATGGACAAGATCGAAGGTGAGGCCAGGGAGAATTTCCTGATCCTGCGCGATCTCACGCACAAGCTGCTTGAGGGGCAGGCGATGTATCGCTGCAGCCATTGCGGTTTCGGTACCAAGGCGCATCACTGGCAATGCCCCAGCTGCAAAGGCTGGAGCACGATCCGCCCGATTCATGGTGTAGCCAATGAGTGATGCTGTCGCGGCTCGCTACGCCCCGATCGCATTTGCCGCACTGATCGCTTTCCTGCTTGCCCTGGGCGTGGTGCGGGCGGCCATTGCGTACGCGCATCGCCGCGGCATGTACGACCAGCCGGGGCAGCGCCGTTCGCACAAGATTCCCACGCCGCGTGGCGGTGGCATCGGCATCATCGTATCCGTGCTGCTCACCGTGCCGGTGTGCATGCTGTACCTGCAGCCGGTGTGGCCGCTTCACGTCGTCATCACCTTGCTGGCGGCGGTGGTGCTGGTGGCATGGATCGGGTGGTGGGATGACCACAGCTCGCTGCCTGCGCTGCCGCGCTTCGGTGTGCAAATTCTTGCGGCCGCGCTGTTTTCGGCAGCGCTGATCGCCACCGGGCTGAGTTGGTGGTGGCTGCCCTTGCTGGTGCTGGCCGGGGCCTGGAGCATCAACCTGCACAATTTCATGGACGGCATCGATGGCCTGCTGGCGCAGCAAGCCATCTTCGTTGCCTGCGGTGCCGCCGTGCTGGCCTGGTGTGCCGGGCAAGCCGCCCTGGCCGGTGCAGCTGCCTGCGTGGCCGCGGCCTGCCTTGGATTCTGGTGCTACAACCGTGCGCCGGCCCGTATTTTCATGGGGGATGTGGGCAGCGGCAGCATCGGCTTCTTGCTGTTTGCCCTGACCGCCATGTTGTGGCGGGTCGATGGGGCGCTGCTATGGCCTGCTTTGATACTGAGTTCAGCTTTTGTGTCGGATGCCACCCTTACTCTGCTTAGCCGTATGCTGGGTGGACGCCGCTGGTACACTGCGCATCGCGAACATCTTTATCAATGGATTGTACGCAGGGGCTACACGCACGCTACAGGAACTGCGTGGTATTTGGGGTGGAATGTGCTGGTGGCGGCGCCGTTGGCCGTGCTGGCATGGGAGCGGCCAGGGATGGGGCTTATGGCCTGCATCGCCGCTTATGCGATTGCCGCGGCGGCCTGGTTGATTGCCAAGCGCCGCATGCTTCGCCGAGTTCGATACAAGGTTCGTCATGTCCATACGTAAGTGGGTCGGCGTTGTTCATCCTCGCATTGCAGTGGTCGCGCATGACCTGCTGATCACCGCACTGGCCTGGTGGGTCGCCAAGGAACTGCGCTATACGCTGGATCCCCAGCTGGTGGTCACGTTCGGGATGTTCGAGTTTCCCATCGTGCTGCTGGTGCAGGGGCTGGTGTATGCCTGGACCGGTCTCTACAAGGGCGTCTGGCGCTTCGCCAGCCTGCCGGACCTGTGGAATATCCTGCGCGCGGCGATCGTCGGCACCGTGGCCATCGGTGTGGCGCTATTCCTGTATGGACGTCTGGACGGCGTACCCCGTTCGATCCTGCTGCTATATCCCTTCGTGCTGGCCTTGTTCCTGGGTACGCCGCGTCTTGCGTACCGTTTCTGGAAAGACAGCCGCATCGATCTGTTCGCCAATGCCAAGACCCAGCGCGTATTGATTGTCGGCGCGGACCGCGCCGGCGAAGCGCTGGCGCGCGACCTGCATCGCGACAGCCGCTATGTGGTGGTGGGTTTTGTCGACGACCAGCGCTCGCTGCGCGGCGCACGCATCAATGGCAAGCCGGTGCTGGGCACGCTGGAACAGCTCCCGGACGTGGCCAAGGAAGCTGCCGTGCAGATGCTGCTGATCGCGTTGCCCGGCGCCAGTGCGCGGGAAATGCGCCAGGTGGTGGAGTTGTGCGACCGCACCGGTCTGCCCTACCGCACCGTGCCCAAGCTCGAAGACGTGGTTGCCGGGCGTGCCCAGTTCAACCAGATCAAGGAAGTATCGATCGAGGATCTGCTCGGCCGCGATGCGGTCGAGCTGGACTGGACCCGCATCCGCGAAACCCTTACCGGCCGCCGTGTATTGATCACCGGCGGCGGCGGTTCGATCGGTTCGGAACTGTGCCGTCAGGTGGCGCGGCTGGGTGTGCATGCGCTCACCATCGTGGAATCGTGCGAGTACAACCTGTACCAGATCTCGCAGGAATTGCGCGCCGCTTATCCGGAGCTGCTGCTCAACAGCGTGCTGGCCGATGCCGGCGATCGCGTGGCGATGCGCAGGCTGTTCACCGATGTCATGCCGCAAGTGGTTTTCCATGCGGCGGCGTACAAGCATGTGCCGATGCTGCAAGGGCAGCTGCGCACGGCGGTGCGCAACAACGTGCTGGCGACGCGGACGGTGGCCGATCTGGCCAGCGAAACGCGGGTGGAATGCTTCGTCCTGATCTCTACTGACAAAGCGGTCAATCCCACCAGCGTGATGGGCGCCTGCAAGCGCATCGCCGAGATCTGGTGCCAGAACCTCAACGCGCATTCCAGCACCCATTTCATCACCGTGCGGTTCGGCAACGTGCTGGATTCGGCCGGTTCGGTGGTGCCGCTGTTCCGCCAGCAGATTCATGCCGGCGGCCCGGTGACGGTGACGCATCCGGAGATCTCGCGCTATTTCATGACCATTCCGGAAGCCACCCAGCTGATCCTGCAGGCGTCGGCGCTGGGCAAGGGCGGCGAGATTTTCGCGCTGGACATGGGCGAACCGGTGAAGATCCGCGATCTGGCCGAGCAGATGATCCGTCTTGCCGGCAAGAAGCCGGGCACCGAGATCCCGATCGTCTACACCGGGCTGCGTTCCGGCGAAAAGTTGTTCGAGGAGCTGTTCCATCCGCTGGAAAACTACAGCGCCACCACGCACAACAAGATCTTCCTGGCGCAGCACCGCCCCGTTTCCTGGGAACTGCTGCAGGCACAGCTGGACAAGGCCGCCGATGCGGTCCATCACTACGATGAGGACACGCTGAAAAATTGCGTATCCAGCCTGCTGCCGTCTTTCTGCTGGAGCGATGTTGCCCAGCCGGGCAATGTAGTCCCGCTTCGTCGCAACGATATTGGAGAGAAGTGAGTGAGTAAGCCATTGCGCAAGGTGGTATTCCCGGTCGCAGGCCTGGGCACGCGTTTTCTGCCGGCTACCAAGGTCGTCGCCAAGGAAATGCTGCCGGTGCTGGATCGGCCGCTGATCCAGTACGCCGTCGACGAAGCCGTTGATGCGGGCGCCGATACGCTGGTGTTCGTCACCAACCGCTACAAGCACGCCATTGCCGACTACTTCGACAAGGCCTACGAGCTGGAAGCCAAGCTGCAGGAGAAGGGCAAGGACGAACTGCTGGCCCTGGTGCAGGGCACGCTGCCGCGCAATGTGCGCGCGATCTTCGTGACCCAGCCTGAAGCGCTGGGCCTGGGCCATGCGGTGCTGTGCGCCAAGGCGGTGGTCGGCGACGAACCGTTTGGCGTGGTGCTGCCCGATGACTTGATCTGGCATAGCGGCAAGGGCGCCCTGCGACAGATGGCCGAACTGGCCGAGGCCGACAACGCTGGCGTGATTGCGGTGGAAGAAGTGCCGCAAGACCAGACCGACAAATACGGCATTGTCGATGCCGAGCCGGTCGACGAGCGCAGCGCACGCATTCGTTTCATGGTGGAAAAACCCAAGCCGGCCGATGCGCCGTCCAATCTTGCGGTGGTCGGTCGCTATGTGCTGCCGGGACGCATTTTCCAGTTGCTGGAGCAGACCAAGCCCGGCGCCGGCGGCGAGATCCAGCTCACCGACGCGATCGAAGCCTTGTTGAAAGAGCAGGGCAAGGTGCTGGCCTACCGCTTCCAGGGCACGCGCTTCGACTGCGGCAACAAGGCTGGCCTGGTACGCGCCACCATGCACATGGCGATGCAGGATCCGGCGCTGGCCAAGGTGGTTCGCGAGGTCGCCAGCACGCTCTGAGCGCGCAGGGCACGCTTCGTTTATCAGATCCGATTGCGTGTGGCCGGGCGTCTTTGGCGCCCGGCCACACGCGTTTTGGGAGGGGGGCCTTTGCGCATGCAGTGCGCCTAGGCCGATCGGCCTGAGCGAGCGCGCCGGCTACGGGGTATGCTCGGCCGTCCAGCCGCCCGGGCATCTGCACGCTAGGTATGAAACACCCACCGGTTCGCTCCTATTACCGCGCCACGGCGACGCCGTATGCGCCGTATGCGCCCGTGCAAGGGCGCCAGGAAACACGAGTGGCGATTATCGGCGGCGGCTTTGCCGGATTGAATACGGCGCTCGGCCTGGCCGAGCGCGGCGTGCGCGACGTGATGGTGCTGGAGCGCGAACAGATCGGCTTTGGCGCTTCGGGCCGCAACGGCGGCTTTGTCTTCGGCGGCTATTCGCTCGGCGAAGAAGCCTTGCTGCACCAGCTTGGCGAATCGCGCGCGCAAACCCTCTTTGCGCTCACCACCGCAGCGGTGCAGCGCATACGCGAGCGCGCTGCGCGCTATGCGATTGCCTGCGACCTGGTGGACCGCGGTGTGATCTGGGCCAACTGGTTCCGCGATCCGGAAGTGCTGCGCAAACGCCAGCGCCTGCTGGGTGACCGTTACGGGCTGCATTGGGACTGGCTGCCGCAGGAAGAATTGCGCGAACTGGTGCGCAGCGAACGCTATACGGATGGTCTTTACGAACGCAACGCCTTGCATCTGCACCCGCTCAATTACGCCATCGGGCTCGCGGCGGCTGCGGCGGAGCAGGGTGTGCGCATCCACGAAAACAGCGATGTATGGCGCTTGCGCCGGGAAAACAGCCATTGGCTGATCAGTACGCCGCAGGGCGAGGTACAGGCAGAACACGTGGTGCTGGCCTGCGGCGGCTATCTGGCCGGGCTGCGCCGCCGGATCGATCGCGCGATCCTGCCGATCGCCACCTATGTAATGGTGACCGAACCGCTGGGCGAACGGCTCGATGAATGCCTGCAGACGCAGGCCGCCGTCTACGACACCCGCTTCGCCTTTGATTACTACCGTCCGCTGCCCGACAAGCGCCTGCTGTGGGGTGGCCGCATCTCGATCCGCAATCGTTCGCCCGCCGCCGTGCAGCGCGTGCTGACTCGCGATCTGCTGCGCGTATTTCCGGCCCTGCGTGGCGCAGGCATCGAATACGCATGGTCCGGACTGATGAGTTATGCGCGCCACCAGATGCCGCAGATTGGCAGCGAAGGCAACGGTCTGTGGTGGGCGCAGGCGTTCGGCGGCCACGGCCTGGCACCTACGTGCGCGGCAGGCGAATTGCTGGCGGCAGCGATTGCCGAAGGCGATGAAAGCTGGAAGCAATTCGGCAGTTACGGTCTTACGCATACCTACAAACCGTTCGGTTTCGTAGGTGCGCAGGCAAGTTATTGGTGGTATGAATTCAACGATTGGTTCAAGACGAGTCTCGAAGGATGAATGAGCAGGCCGAAGAAATCAGCTGGGCCGATTTCCAGAAGGTGCTGATCGTGGCGGGCACGGTGACCCGGGTCGAACCGTTTCCCGAGGCGCGCAAGCCGGCGTGGAAAGTGTGGGCGGATTTCGGCCCCTATGGCGAACGCAAGACCAGTGCGCAGATTGCCGCGCTGTATGCGCCCGAAGCGCTGCTCGGGCGGCAGATCGTAGGCGTGCTCAATTTTCCCGAAAAGCAGATCGGCCCATTTCGTTCCCAGTTCTTGTTGACCGGGTTTCATACGGAGCAAGGCGTTGTGGTGACGACGGTGGAGCGTCCGGTCCCGAACGGCGCGCGGCTGGCCTGACATGCAAGTGCGTGCAGCATGCGCCGACGATGCGGTAGAAATAGCCCGCCTGGCGACGGATCTTGGCTATCCGGTATCGCCGGTTGTGATGCTGGATCGATTGCGCGGGCTGTTGCCGCGTCCGGATCATCACATCAGCGTCGTGGATGCCGGCGGCATATTGCGTGGATGGATCGCGGTTGAACATCGCCGCACGCTGGAGTCCGGCGAACGCGTCGAGATCGTAGGCCTGGTGGTGGATGCGGCCTGCCGCGGCGGCGGCATCGGCCGGATGCTGGTGGCGGATGCGGAGCAGTGGGCGCGCCGCCTGGGATTCGAGGCGGTGTCGGTGCGTTCCAATATCGTGCGCGAGGGTTCCCATCCGTTTTACGAACGGCTGGGCTACGTGCGGCGCAAAACCCAGCACTTCTACGTCAAATTGCTCGCCGTCGATTAACCGCGCGCGCGATCCAGCCACACGCCAAGACCCTGCGCATTGAGCTCGATATCGGTGCCCAGCCAATGCAGAAGTTCATCCCGGCTGCCCTGCCAGCCGTGCGCGGCGAGCTGTGCGGCGTACTGCTCGGTCAATCCCTGGGTAAGCCGCACATGCCGATCGGCGGTACCGTCGTCGACCTGGCGGGCGAGGGCGACCATGGCGTCGATATGTTGATGCAGCTGGCCGGCAAGCAGTTCGACGTTTTCCAGCCGGCCATAGTGGGTCAGATACACGGCTTGGGGTTTGAGGCTCAGCAGGCGGTCGATCGACGCGTGCAACGCCTCCGGATCGAACTGGACCGGAGTGGTAGTGGGCAGGATGTAGGCCCCTTGTGCGGTGTCGAATTCGCGATAGGAAAGGCCAAACGTGTCGCCGGTGAAGCATGCCTTGCTGTGCTCGTCGTAAATGGCCATGTGGTGTTTGGCATGGCCGGGCGTATCCAGGCAGCGCAACGGCCGGCCGCATAGATCGATCACAAAATTGTCCGGTGCTTCCACCACGCGCTCTGCGGGCACCGCACGAAGCTGGCCGTACGCCTGTTCCATCACCTCGGCGCCGTACACGGCCAGCGCGCCTGCCCACAGCTGCGAGGGATCGATCATGTGGCGCGCGCCGCGCGGATGCACGGCCAGTCGTGCATGGGGCAGCTGCGCCATCAATTCGCCAGCGCCGCCTGCATGATCGAGATGCACATGGGTGAGGATCAGCCACTCCACATCGGGCGCACCGATGCCGGCTTCTTCGAGGCTGGCGAGTAGCCGGGGCACGGCGTGATTGGTGCCGCAATCGATAAACGCAGCGCGCCCACGATGCACCAGCAGATAAGCGGCATCGAACTGTGGACGTACAAAGCCGGTATCAACGGTATGGATGTCTGCGAATGCCATGGGCGAGCGCTCGTGTGATGAGGTGGATGGAATTGTTCTAAGGATATTGCCGTTGCTTCGGCGTTATTTTTAAGTTGGATCCGATACCTCTCAAATAAGACGACTTTTAGGATCACTCAACCCGTGTTCCCTCCAACGGCGTTTCCCTCGGGCCGCGTGGCCCGGGGGCTTTTTCAGGCGTAGCGGCCGGCTGCAGGGAACACACAGGAGGGGGTAAGCCGCACTTGTCCTGCCAAGCCTTTTTGGGCGTTGGCGTTGCACGTTTACCTTGGGGTTTTCGGGGATCATCGGGTGAATGAGATGACCAAGTATGGGCCAGTCCATGGCAATCCGTTGTCGTCCGAACCCGCTGGCAGCGCCACCGTCTGTCGCACCGATCAGGTCGGAGCCGCGCCGCCTGTGGCAGGCGACTCGGCGCGGGCCTGCAAGTATTCCCGGCAGGTGCATCAAGTCTTCGTCAACTCCGGCGCACGCGACCTGCATGCCATTCTCGATGCATTTGCCAAACGCGATCAGCCGGCATTGCTGGCCCGCATCCATGGCATGAAAGGCGCGCTGCTGATGCTTGGCGAAGACGGTGTGGCCGCGCAATGCGCCGCCCTGGAAAAATTCATCAAGGCATGCGGCATCGAGGCGGCCGCCGCCGATTTCGAAAAGCTCGGCGACGCCATGCATCAACTGCTTCGGCACTACGCCGAATCGCTTTGATGCAGGTATGGCGCCGAGCGCCCGCAAAGCGGGGCAGGCACGCAACGCAGATGCCTCGGAGTGCCGTCTACACCCTGGAGCAGCACCAGGGTCAAGCCTGTGCCAGGTAAACCTTCGGCCTGTTGAGCCGGCTTGCCGGGCGGATATAAGCTTGCTCTCATGGGCCGTCCGCTTTCCATGCAACGCATTCGCGCATCGCGTTTCACACGCGCCATGGCGCTGTTCGCATGGGCCATGCTGGTCCTGCTCTCGCTGCCGCTGAATGCGGTGGCTGAACCCGATGCTGGTGGCGCCATGCCGGCGGCGATGGCGGCGATGAATGGTCATGGCATGCCGGCTGCCGCGATGGCCGGCCATCATCACGACGGTTGCTGCGGCAGCCCGTCTTCGCATTCAAGCTGCCAATGCGACGCCATGTGCGGCAGCCTGTTGCTGCCTTCGGCCATGCGCTTGCGTGGTCCGGGCTTGCTTCCTGCGCGCTATGCCATGTTCCGTGGCGTCAGCGCTCCCAATATTGCTTCGATACCACCGCTACGGCCACCGGCCGTCTGATTGCTCCGCCCGATGATCTTCCTGAGCTGCCATGCACCTTGGTGCCGGCAGCGGCAGGTGTTCTGCGTTGCATGGAGTAATCCTTATGAACAGGTTTGATGCGCTGCCAGCGCTGGATCTTTCGCGGCGGCGATTTGTGCAAGGGCTGGCGCTGGGTGGTACCGCCGCGGCCTTTGGCATGTTGCGCACCGCGCGTGCCGAGGCGATGGCGCGCTTCGATGCGTCTGCCGCGCTGAGCGGTACCGATTTCGCGCTGAATGTGGGAAGCGTGGCCGTGAATTACACCGGCAAGCCGGCCATGGCGACCACCGTCAACGGCGGCTTGCCCGGCCCGACTCTGCGCTGGAAAGAGGGCAGCACGGTGACGTTGCAGGTTACCAACCGCCTACGCGTGCCTACGTCGATCCACTGGCATGGCATCGTGCTGCCCTTCCGCATGGACGGCGTGCCCGGCATCAGTTTCGACGGCATCGCTCCCGGCGAAACGTTCGTCTATCAATTTCCGGTGCGGCAGGCGGGAACGTACTGGTACCACGCGCATTCCAGCTATCAGGAACAGACCGGCCTGTTCGGCGCCATCGTGATCGAGCCGGCCGGGGGCGAACGCATCGCAGCCGATCGCGACTATGTCGTGATGCTCAACGACTGGACCGACGATGATCCAGGCCACATCTTCGCGCGCTTGAAAAAGCAGAGCGATTACTACAACACCGCCCAGCCCACCGTGGCCGAACTGTTGCGCGATGCGCGGCAGATGGGACTGCACCAGGCGCTGGCCATGCGCAGGATGTGGAATGCGATGCGCATGAATCCCACCGATCTCAGCGATGTATCGGCACGTGCCTATACTTATCTGCTGAACGGGCAGGCACTTGCCGGCAATTGGACGGGCCTGTTCAAGCCTGGCGAAAAAGTGCGGCTGCGCATCATCAACGGCTCGGCCATGACCATCTTCGACCTGCGCATACCCGGACTGAAGCTGAGCGTGATCAGCGCCGATGGCCAGGATGTGGAACCGGTGCAGGTGGATGAAGTGCGCATCATGCCGGCCGAGACCTATGACCTGATCGTCACGCCGCAGGAAGACCGCGCCTACACCCTGTTCGCGCAATCCATCGATCGCAGCGGCTATGCACGCGGCACCCTGGCGCCCCGCCCGGGCATGGAAGCGGAAGTGCCGGCGATGGATCCGCGCGTCTGGCTCGATATGCAGGACATGATGGGCGGCATGTCGTCGGCACCGCCGGCCGGGCATGCCATGCACGAGATGGCCGGCATGCAGGATATGCCCGGCATGGACGGTTCGGACATGGCGATGCACAGCGCACCGGCGGCGCCGGGCCAGGCGCTGAAAACCGGTCCCGGCGTGGATGCGCGCGTCGCACAGCCACGCACCAGTCTCGATGATCCGGGCGTCGGCCTGCGCGGCAACGGTCGGCGCGTGCTCACTTACGCCGATCTGCACACCATCGGCGGCGCGCTGGATAAGCGCGAGCCCGAACGCGAAGTCACCTTGCGCCTGACCGGCAATATGGAGCGTTACATATGGTCGTTCGACGGCGTGAAGTTCTCCGCCGCCGAGCCGGTGCGCTTCAAATACGGCGAGCGCCTGCGCGTCGTATTGATCAACGACACGATGATGAACCATCCCATCCATCTGCATGGCATGTGGAGCGAGCTGGAAACGGCCGAGGGGCGCTTCCAGGTGCGCAAGCACACCGTCAACGTGCAGCCGGCGCAACAGATCAGCTATGCGGTAAGCGCCGACAACCCCGGCCGCTGGGCCTACCACTGCCACATGCTGTTCCATATGGAAGCGGGCATGTTCCGTGAAGTGGTGGTGGCATGAACGGACACGCGTGCAAGGCACGGATGGCGTGCCACTTAGCGGCCGCGCTGGGACTGTGCATGCTCACGCCGCTGTTCGCCCAGGATGCTCCGATGGCCATGTCCATGCCCGGCATGCCCACGTCGGCATCGATGCAGAACATGGACATGAACGACGACGCTTCGCGCGCCATGTTGCTGTTCGATCAACTGGAATACACCCACGGCCGCAACGGCAACGGGCCGGCCTGGGAAGCCGAGGGCTGGTACGGCAACGACGACAACAAGCTGTGGTTGCGCAGCGAAGGCGAGGGCAGTGCCGGGCGTGTCGACAGTGGCGATATCGAAGCGCTGTGGAGTCACCCGGTCTCGGCATTCTGGAGTACGCAGCTGGGTGTGCGGCATGACCTGGGGCTGGGGCCGCAGCGCAATTGGCTGGCCTTCGGCGTGGAAGGGCTTGCGCCATATTGGCTGGAACTGGAAGCCACCGGCTATGCCGGCGAATCCGGCAGGCTGTCCGCGCGCATGCGTGCCGAATATACGTTGCGCTTTACCCAGCGCTGGATGCTGCAGCCGGAATTCGAGCTCAATCTTTACGACAAGGACGATCCGGCGCAGCGCGTCGGCAGCGGTGTATCCGATGCGCAACTGGGCCTGCGGCTGCGCTATGAGATCACGCGGCAATTCGCCCCCTACGTGGGCATTGTCTGGACGCGCCGTTTCGGCACCACTGCCGATTACCTGCGTGAGCAACAGCAAGCTGTTTTCGACCGGCAATTCGTCGCCGGCTTCCGTTTCTGGTTTTAAGGACATCTTATGCAACGTCGCATCGAATACCGCACCAGCATCGTGGCTGGCATCCTGGCGCTGGGCTTGCTGGCGTATGCCTACGCCTGGTCCGGCTTCTACAACATCGGCGCGGATGCGCCGCATGCACCCTGGACCTATCGCTTCCTGAGCATGCTGCGCGAGCACTCCGTACAGCACCATGCCAAGTCCATCCGCGTGCCTGCGCTGGACGATCCCGCGCTGATCCTGAAGGGCGCCGGGCAATATGCGGCCATGTGCACCGGCTGCCATCTGGCGCCGGGCATGCAGCAATCGGAACTTCGCGCTGGCCTGTATCCGCAGCCGCCGATGCTTGCGCAGCAGCAGGTGGATCCGCGCGAAGCGTTCTGGATCATCAAGCACGGCATCAAGATGAGCGGCATGCCGGCCTGGGGAACCACGCATGACGACGCCACCATCTGGAGCATGGTTGCCTTTCTGCAAAAGCTGCCGGGCCTGACGCCAGCGCAATACAAAGAGATCGTCGCCAAGGCGCCGCCGGACGACGATATGGGCGATATGGACATGAGCGGCGGGCACGATGCCACGCATGCTGGCGCGGACGACAAAACACATTGAGGCACCAGCCGGCAGGCGGCCTGATGCCGCCTGCCGGGCGGCCGGCGCTGGCGTTGCGCAGCAGCGTTTGGCCGTGCGCTTTTCGGCTACAGTCGCGGGCATGAATTTCTTGCCTTTGCACGATCTGCTCGCGATTTTCTGCGGGTCTGCCGTGGGTTTTTCGCTGGCCTTGATCGGCGGCGGCGGCTCCATTCTGGCGGTGCCGCTATTGCTCTACGTAGTGGGTCTGCACGACCCGCACATGGCGATCGGTACCAGCGCCCTGGCCGTCGCGGCCAATGCCTTCGCCAACCTGTTGCCGCATGCCCGGGCCGGGCATGTGCGCTGGGCTGCGGCGGTCACTTTTGCCAGTACCGGCGTGCTCGGCGCCTTTATCGGTTCAAGCATCGGCAAGCTTATCGACGGCCATCATCTGCTGGTGTTGTTCGCCCTGCTGATGCTGGTGATCGCCGCATTGATGCTACGCGGCAGACGCGGCCATGACGGTACCGGGTATCCGCGCAAACATATGTATCCGCGCCTGGGCGCAGTCGGGCTGGGGGCAGGGAGCCTGGCAGGATTCTTTGGTATCGGCGGCGGTTTTCTGATTGTTCCCGGGATGGTCTTTGCCAGCGGCATGGCGATGATCGACGCCATCGGCACCTCGCTGTTCTGCGTGGGCAGCTTCGGGCTTACCGCTGCCATCAACTATGCCGCATCCGGATGGGTGGCCTGGCCGATTGCGCTGGAGTTCATTGCCGGCGGTATCGCAGGCGGCTGGCTGGGCATGCTGGGTGCTCAAAAACTGTCCAGGAAACGCGGTGCATTGACCGTGCTGTTCGCCGCCGTGATCGTCGCGGTAGCCCTTTTTATGCTGGCAAAAAGCTTGCTTCCCTAGCGTCCCGGCCGTGCCGCCCCCCTTCGGATGCATCTTTTATAGGTTTTTTTGCGTTTGGTAGTTGGCGACGCCGCAAATTTCCCCTACATTTCAGCTCGCCGAGAGGCATTTCAACAATCCAATAACGATGGGGTAGTCCATGGCAAAGAAGGCAGCAAAAGGCAAGACGGCATCCAAAGCCGCCGCAGCTCCGAAGCCGATCAAGGAAGCACTGAGCAAGTCCGGTCTGGTTGCACACCTGGCTGAAACGACCGGTGTTGCCTCCAAGGAAGTGCGCGCGGTTCTTTCCGCGCTGGAAGGTGCTGTCCACGCGTCGGTTCATAAGAAGGGTGCCGGCATGTTCACCCTGCCGGGCCTGCTGAAGATCACCGCCGTCAACGTTCCGGCCAAGCCGAAGCGCAAGGGCATCAACCCCTTCACCAAGGAAGAGCAGTGGTTCGCTGCCAAGCCTGCGACAGTGAAGGTGAAGATCCGTCCGCTGAAGAAGCTCAAGGACGCTGCGGTCTGATCCTTGTTCCAGGCCGGCCGCATGTGCCGGCCCGGAAACCGCGGGATGCGTCGCGCAAGTTGGCGCATCCCGTTTCCGCGTATCGAGTGCCTGCTACCTCTGCGCGATGAAGATGATCGATGCCGGCTTGCCGGTCAGCGGATGCAGCGGCTCCCGCACTTCGCCAAGTTTCCAGCCGGTGTTCGCAAACAGCGACAGCCAGCTCGCCAGGGTGCGGAAATACCAGGGTGCCGGCGCCACAAAGGCTGCACCGAAACCGCTCCATTCTTCCTGCCGCCAGCCGTCTGCATAGGCCTGTTCGCCGCAGGCGATCAAGGGATGCACCGTCTGCACCACCAGGCGTCCGCCCGGCTCCAGCAGGTGCGGCAGCGAGGTCATCAGCTGCGCCACGGATGCCTCGCCCAGCAGGGCGAAATTGCATACCAGGGTATCGGCCCGAAGGCTTAGTCGACCCGCGCTTATGTCTTCGTAAGAGGCGACATGAAACTCGCCACCGGCACGGCGTGCATGCTCGATCAGCTCCGGCACCGCGTCCACGCCGATGGCGTGCAGGCCTTCGGCGGCGAGGGCACGCACCAGCCAGCCTTCGCCGCAGCCCAGATCCAGCACCGAGTGTGGCTGGCCGTCGATAACCGCCTGGACGATCGCGCGATCGGTGACCAGGCGCCTGCTTTCGATCTGGCCGTCGCGCACGCTGTTCGTCCATGCCTGGGCATTGCGTTGCCAGCTGTGCAGGACGTTCGTTTCGTGCGCCGGATCGTGCAGCGGGGTGGGCATGGGCGGTCAGCTGGGCAGTGGCAACAAGCCGGCTGATGGTAGCGCCTGCCGGCCTGGCCGCAGCAACCCCGCTTCCGCATCCGCACGCCGCATGCTATTACCCGCACAGCCACCGCGTGGAACGCAGCGTGGCCTCCGGGGGACAGTAGACGTCGCATAAGAAATCAGCAGCAAACCTCGCTTTGCGTGTTTCGCTCGTCATTTCTATTGAATCGGAGACAACCATGTTCAAACGACTTAGCGCCGAGTTCTTCGGCACGTTCTGGTTAGTGCTTGGCGGTTGCGGCAGTGCAGTATTCGCCGCGGCCTTTCCGGCCTTGGGGATCGGCTTTCTCGGCGTGGCGCTGGCTTTCGGCCTCACCGTGGTCACCATGGCCTATGCCTGTGCGGGCATTTCCGGTGCGCATTTCAATCCGGCCGTCACGGTCGGGCTGTTTTTCGGCGGACGCTTCAGCGGCAGGGACGTGATTCCCTACATCGTGGTGCAGGTGATCGGCGCGATCGCCGCGGCTGCGGTGATCTACGTGATCGCCAGCGGCAAGCTGGGCTTTGATGCTACCGGCAGCGGTTTCGCTTCCAACGGCTATGGTGCCCATTCGCCGGGCGGGTATTCGCTGTTGTCCTGCATGGTCAGCGAGTTCGTGCTCACCGCGATGTTCGTGATCGTGATCCACGGTTCCACCGATCGGCGCGCGCCGGCCGGGTTCGGCCCGCTTGCCATCGGCCTGACCCTCACCATCATTCACCTGATCAGCATCCCGATCACCAACACCTCGGTAAATCCCGCGCGCAGCACCGGCGTGGCCTTGTTCCAGGGCACCTGGGCGCTGCAGCAGTTGTGGATGTTCTGGCTGGTGCCGCTGCTCGGAGGGGCGGTGGGCGGCCTGATTTTCCGCGGCTTGCTGGCCGAGGATGCCACCACGTAAGCAGCTTCCACGACAGTTATGCCACAGGGGTTGCCGGCCACGCCGGCAGCCTTTTTTTATGCCTTGCAATCGGCACCGATTACCCCAACGATGCGCTCAGCCGATACGGCCCCATCCTGCCCGAGGCGCACTCCGGTGACGCATGCGGTTGTCGAACTGATCGCCCAATACGGCCTGCTGCTGGTCTTCATCAACGTGCTGGTGGAGCAGGCCGGCGCGCCGTTGCCGGCCGTGCCCACCCTGGTGGTGGCCGGCGCTCTGTCTGCGGCCGGACGGCTGCCGCTGGCGGCGGTGGTGCTGGTGGCGCTGCTGGCCTGTCTGATCGCCGACCTGGCCTGGTACTGGGCCGGGCGCCGCTACGGCGCGGCGGTAATGCGTACGCTGTGCCGCATCTCGCTGTCGCCCGATTCCTGCGTCAAGCAATCGGAGCTGCGCTTCCAGCGCTGGCGCGGCCAGATCCTGCTGATCGCGAAATTCGTGCCCGGGCTTTCCACCATTGCGCCGCCGCTGGTCGGTGCGATGCGGCTGAGCGCACCGGTATTCGTGCTGATGGATGGCCTCGGTTCGCTGCTATGGATCGGACTGGTGGTGGGGCTGGGCTATGCCTTCGCCTACCAGATCGATCGCGTGCTGTTGCTGCTGGCCAGCGCCGGCACGGTGGCGGTGGAATGCATCGTCGCTGCCTTGCTTGCTTATGTGCTGGTGAAATGGTGGCAGCGCCGCCGGCTGCTGTTGTCGCTGCGGCTGGCGCGCATCACGGTGGACGAGCTGCATGAGCTGGTCGAACAGGGTCGCATGCCGGTGGTGGTGGATGTGCGTTCGCCGGCCTCGCGCCTGGTGGATGCGCGCGTCATCCCGGGTGCCTTGATGGTCGACCTGCGGGCGATCGATCGCGAGCTGGAGCAGGTGTCGATCGACCAGGACGTGGTGATCTATTGCAGCTGCCCGAACGAAGTTTCCGCGGCCAAGGCGGCGAAGGGATTGATGCTGCTGGGCTATCGCCGCGTACGCCCGCTGCTGGGCGGACTCGATGCGTGGGCCGATGCCGGTTATGCGATCGAGCAACTGATCCTGCCCGAAGAACTGGTGCTGGATCAGCCGCCGATAGCGTCAGGTCACCTGCACTGACGCTACCGGCCTGCCGGTATCAGCCTTCGAGAATTGCTGCGACGCCCAATCCGCCGGCCGCGCACACCGAGATCAGCGTGCGCCCGGAACGGCCACTGGCCGCCCGATGCTCCGCCAGTTGCTTGGCTGCCGCCGCCACGATGCGTGCACCGGTGGCGGCAAACGGATGCCCCAGTCCGACCGAACCGCCGTTGATGTTCAGGCGCGCGCGATCAATGCTGCCCAGCGGTGCATCCAGGCCCAGCCGTGTGCGGCAGTAGTCGGCGCTTTCCCAGGCCTTCAGCGTACACAGCACCTGGCCGGCAAAGGCTTCGTGGATTTCGTAGTAATCGAAATCGGCCAGCGTGAGCTGGTTGCGCGCCAACAGCCTCGCCACCGCATGCGCCGGTGCCATCAGCAAGCCTTCGGATGGCTGGCTGAAGAAATCGACGGCAGCCGTTTCGGCATCGACCAGCCAAGCCAGCGGCTGGCGCTGCGTGGCCGCGGCCCAGGCTTCGCTGGCCAGCAGCACGCTGGCGGCGCCATCGGTAAGCGGAGTGGAATTGCCGGCGGTCAGCGTGCCTTTGCCGGAGGTTTTGTCATACGCCGGTGCCAGCTTGGCCAGGCGCTCCAGCGAGGTATCCGGACGCAGGATGCCATCGCGTTCCAGGCCGCCGAACGGCGTTAACAGATCGCGATAAAAGCCGCGCGCATAAGCGGCCACGCCGTTGCGATGGCTGGCCAGTGCCAGCGCATCCTGCTCCTCGCGGCTGACGTTCCATTCGCGCACCATGCGCTCGGTATGCTGGCCCATCGACAAACCGGTGCGAGGTTCGTCGACATCGGCGACCTTGGGCTTGAGCATGGCGGGACGGAATCCGCTCCATGCCCGCAAGCGCGCGCCGGTGCTGCGTGCAGCGGCAAGTTCACGGAACAGGGTGCGCTGGCCATCCGACACCGCCAACGGCACATCGGACGCCGAATCCACGCCACCGGCGATGCCCACCTCGATCTGGCCAAGTGCGATCTTGTTGGCGACCGCCACCGTGGCCTGGATCGAGGTGGCGCAGGCCTGTTGCAGATCGTAGGCCGGCGTCTGCGCCGACAGGCCGCTGCCGAGCGCACTTTCGCGCGTGAGGTTGAAATCCTTGGCGTGCTTGAGCACCGCGCCGCCCACCACTTCACCCAGGCGCTGGCCCTGCAGGTCGAAGCGGCGCACCAGCTGGCTTAGTGTCTGGGTAAACATCTGCTGGTTGGAAAAATCCTTGTACGCGGTGTTGTAGCGTGCAAAGGGAATGCGGTCGCCGCCGAGCACGGCGACCCGTTGGATGGTTTTCATAAGCGTCACCTGTGCGGAACGGCTTAGCGGTTTTGGGCGACCAGATACGGGGAAGGGGAGACGCCGAAGCCGGCTTTGACTTGGCGCGAAATATCGTCGGCGAGAATTTCTTCGTCACCGCGCAGCAGACCTTCGATCACGTGCTGCGCAATGTCTTCGGGCTTGCTCTTGGGGCCATCGAAGCGGCTGGCCATGTCGGTTTCGATCAGGCCGGCATGCACGGCCACCACCAAGGTGCCTTGCGCGCGCAGTTCGTTGCGCAGGCCGTTGGTCAGCGCCCAGGCCATGGCCTTGGACATGGAGTAGGTCGGGCTGTTCGGCAGGCTCAGCCAGCTCAGCACCGACAGCATATTCACCAGCGTGCCGCCGCCATTGGCGCGCAGCACCGGTGCGAACGCGCGGCTGGTTCGCAGGATGCCCAGCACATTGGTATCGATCTGCGTGTCGATGGCCTGGTAGGCGTTGCCGTCCAGCAACTGCACGCCGCCGGCGGAGATGCCGGCGTTGTTGATCAGGATTTCCACGTCGCCGCATTGCGCGGCGGCTGCCGCAACATCGCTGTCCGAGGTGACATCCAGTTTTACCGGAATGACACCGGCAAGTTTGACGGAGGAGGGATCGCGGGCGCCTGCATAGACCTTGGCGGCACCGGCCGCGAGCAGGGCCTGGGCATAAGCCAGGCCGAGGCCGCGATTGGCGCCGGTAACGAGAGCGGTTTTGCCTTGGATATTCATGATGAGGGTCTCTGGCTGCGGTTGGGAGATGTCGGCGGGTTGCCTGACGGGTCTTTACATGATGTGCGTCATACAATATGATGACCATCATTCAATTGCAAGCATTGCTCTTGCAATGCTTTCGAGGACCCCCTCCATGCGCTACGAAAAAGGCCATAAAGAAGCGACCCGCAGCCGCATCGTCGATACCGCTGCGCAGCGCTTTCGCGAGCAGGGCATTGCTGCGGTGGGCGTGGCCCATCTGATGGGCGAAGTCGGGCTGACCCAGGGCGGTTTCTACAATCACTTTGCATCCAAGGAAGAACTGGCTCGCGAAGCGCTGGCGCTGGGGCTGGAACGCATGCGCGAGCGCACCCGCAAAGCCAGCGCCAAAAGCGGCGCCGCACGCATCGAGGACTTGGTCGACAGCTACCTGAGTGCGGCGCATCGCGACAACGTAGGCCGCGGCTGCATGTTGACGACCCTGGTGATCGAAGCGGGGCGCAGTGATGGCGCAGTGCGCACACAGCTGTCCGACGGCATCAAGGAGATGGTGCAGCTGATCGGCCTGGTGTTGCCGGAATCGGTCGCACCGGCGCAGCGCGAGGCGCGTGCGATGGCGGTGGTGTCCGGCCTGGTCGGCTGCATGATCCTGGCGCGCGCCACGGACGATGCGCAGATGTCCGACCGCATCCTGGATGCCGGCCGCCGCGCCGCCATCGTCACGGCGAATGCTGCTTTCTAGCGCAGGCACACGCTCATGGCCACGGCACGAATCAGCAAGCACAGTACCGGCGCGAGTCTTGTATCGACGTTGCCGTCGAAGCGGGGCAGTGCGGTGCAAACGACGCAGACGCGCAGGGTTGCCGCACGCAGCAAGCACGACCATGTCGCCCATGCGCTGGTACGCACGGCGGCTGCGTTCAAGCGGCTGACCACCCAGCGCATGAAAGACGAATTCGCCATCACCGGCATCCAGGCGGAAATCCTGATGCTGCTGGCGACCGAGCCGAGCATGCTCGGCAACGATTTGGCCGCGGTGGTCGGCGTCAATGCCAGCACCATCAGCCACGCGCTGGATGCACTTGAACAACGGCAGTTGCTGACGCGCAGGCGCTGCACCGATGACCGTCGCGTAGTGCGCATTGCCCTGACCGATCAGGCCAAGCGTATCGCACGCCGCACGATAGCCATCACCCAGCACATTCTAGATGCCCTTACCGCCGGTATCAGCCACTCCGATCTGCAGGCATTGCAGCGCGGCTTGCGGCGCATGGTCGACAACTGCCGTGCCGATGCCGGGCCTTCCCCGCGCAGCGGTCGTTCGCGCAAGTCCTGATTCCTTTCACCACTCCCAGGTGCACCCTATGAATTCCCGCCTCCGCCAGCATTCAAACATGCTTCGCCCGCCATGGCGCGTTATCGCAGTCACGTTGCTGGCTGCCGCGCTCAGCGCCTGCGTCAACTACCGCGGCATCCATGGCGACAGTCATCCGGCCGCGGTGACCGATTACCCAAGCGCCGTCAGCATTCCCGTGCAGGGCGGAACATGGCCGGCGATGGACTGGTCCGCACAGTTCGGCGATCCGCAACTGGGCGCGCTGATCGGCGAGGCCGTGGCCAGCAGCCCCACGCTGGCCGAAGCGCGCGCCCGCGTGGCCAAAGCCACGGCTTATACCGAGCAGGCGCGTGCCGCGACCGGCCCGAGTGCCGACGTCAAATATGCGTTTACGCATGAGCATTTCAGCGGCAGCACGTATTTTCCGCCGCCGATTGGCAACAGCTGGCAGAACGAAAACGCGCTGACGTTCGGTGCTTCCTACGATCTGGATCTGTGGGGCAAGAACCACGAGGCGCTGCGTTCGGCGATTTCCGAACGCAAGGCGGCCGAAGCCGAAGCGCAACAGGCGCGGCTGGTGCTGTCCACCTCGGTAGCGCATGCCTACGTGCATCTGGCCTTGCTGTATGCGCTGCGCGACGTGGCGCAGAACGAAGTGACCAGCCGCCGCTCGATCGGCGCATTGACCCAGCAGCGCGTGCGCACCGGGCTCGATAACGAAGTGGAAAGCCGCACGGTGGATGTCACCATCGATGCGACCCAGACCGATATATCCGAGCTGGATGGCCAGATCGCCGTTACGCGCTATCAGCTGGCGGCGCTGCTGGGCAAAGGCCCCGATCGCGGCTTGCAGATTGCGCGCCCGGTGTTGCTGGATGCTGCCGACAACGCATTGCCGGCGAGCTTGCCGGCGGATCTGTTGTCGCGCCGCCCGGATATCGTTGCCGCGCATTGGCGCATCGATGCGTCCGGCCATGATGTGAAGGTGGCCAAGGCCGATTTCTTTCCTGACATCAACCTGGCCGCTGTAGCCGGTTACGACGCCTTTGGCTGGGGTCATTTGTTCAGCGCCAGCAGCCGCCAGGTGCAGGCCGGCCCGGCCATCCATCTGCCCTTGTTCGACGGCGGCGCCCTGCGTGCGCAATTGAAGGATCGCTACGCCGGTTACGACACCGCGGTCGACGCCTACAACCAGACCTTGATCGCCGCCTTGAACGATGTCGCCACGCAAGTGGCCAGCCTGCATGCCATCGAGCAGCAGCAAACCACCGCACAGCATGCCTACGACGCCAGTCGCCGTGCCTACGACCTGGAGATCGTTCGCTACAAGGCCGGCCTCGATCCGCAGTTGCAGGTGCTGTCGTCGGATGTTGCCCGCCTGCAGCAGAGCCAGCGTGTGGCCACGCTGCGCATGCAACGGCTGGATGCACAGATTGCGCTGATCCAGGCGCTGGGCGGCGGTTACGCCGCACCCAAGCCAGCCGGCACCGATCGCGTCGCCTCGGCGCCCTGATTCGGCTCGCCCCACTTTTTCGCTTAGTTCCCCTCTCAGGAATTCGCCATGAACGCTCAAGCTGCATCCATTCCCATCGAACAAGGCGCACAACCCGTGCGCAGCCGCCGCCGCGCGGTGCTGGCATTGATCACGCTCGGCATCGTCGTGATCGCCGCGGCCGCCGTGGTGTACTACCTGCTGGTGGCGCGCTATTACGAATCGACCGACGATGCCTACGTCAACGGCAACGTGGTGCAGGTCACGCCGCAGGTTACCGGCACGGTGATTGCGGTCAACGCCGACAATACCCAGACCATCAAGCAGGGCCAGCCGCTGGTGACGCTGGACCCGGCCGACGCACGCATTGCCCTGCAACAGTCCGAAGCGGCGCTGGGGCAGACGGTGCGCCAGGTGCATACCTTGTACGTGGATACGCTGCAGTACCGCGCGCTGCTCGCGCAGCGCAAGGCCGATCTGGCGCGGGCGCAGGATGATTACCGCCGCCGCCTGGAGATCGCCAAGTCCGGGGCGGTATCCACCGAAGAAATCACCCATGCGCGCGATGCGCTGAGCAATGCGCAGGCAGCCTACGACGCGGCTAATCAGCAACTGGCCGCCAATCAGGCGCTGACCTGGAATGTATCGATCGCCAATCATCCCGACGTGCTCGCCGCCGCGGCCAAGGTGCGCGACGCGTATCTGGCTTATGCGCGCAACACCTTGCCGGCGCCGGTTACCGGTTATGTGGCGCAGCGCGTGGTGCAGGTGGGGCAGCGCGTCGCCCCGGGCACGCCGCTGATGGCAGTGGTGCCGCTGAATGAAATCTGGGTGGACGCCAACTTCAAGGAAGTGCAGCTCCAGCATATGCGCATCGGCCAGCCGGTTTCCCTGCATGCCGATGTCTATGGTTCTTCGGTGACTTATCACGGCCATGTGGTGGGCTTTTCGGCCGGCACCGGTTCGGCCTTCGCACTGCTGCCGCCGCAGAACGCCACCGGCAACTGGATCAAGATCGTGCAGCGTCTGCCGGTGCGCATTGCGCTCGACCCGCAGGAACTGCAGGCGCACCCGCTGCGTATCGGCCTGTCGGTGCTGGCCGAGGTGGATCTGCACAACGAACGCGGTGCCGCGCTCGACAATGCGCCGAACACGGTTTATCAGACCCCGGTATTCGCCGACTACGGTGCGCAGGCCAACGGCGAAATCGCCCGCATCATCGCGCAGAACGCCGGTGACGATGCGCTGCCGGCGGCGGTGGCCGCACGCGCGGTGCACAACGCGCAGCACGTTGCCGTAGCCCGCTGAGGGCACCGCCATGAGCGACAAACACATCGATCATCCGCCCTTGCAGGGCGCCAAGCTGGCGATCGGCACCGTGGCGGTGTCGCTGGCGACCTTCATGAACGTGCTCGACACCTCGATCGCCAACGTGTCGATCCCGACCATCTCCGGCAATCTCGGCGTGTCCTCGGACCAGGGCACCTGGGTGATCACCTCGTTTGCGGTGTCCAATGCGATTGCCTTGCCGCTGACCGGCTGGCTGTCGCAGCGGGTCGGGCAGGTGCGGTTGTTTATCAGTGCCACGGTGTTGTTTGTGCTGGCCTCGTGGCTGTGCGGCGCGGCGCCCAATCTGCCGTTGCTGCTGCTGGCGCGCGTGCTGCAAGGCGCGGTGGCGGGGCCGATGATTCCGCTTTCGCAATCGTTACTGCTGGCGGCATTTCCACGCAGCAAGGCGCCGGTGGCCTTGGCGCTGTGGTCGATGACCACGCTGGCCGCACCGGTGGCCGGCCCGATTCTTGGCGGCTGGATTTCCGACAACTACACCTGGCCGTGGATCTTCTACGTCAATATTCCGGTAGGCATTCTGGCAGTGACGGCCACCTGGTGGATTTTCCGCGAGCGCGAATCGGCCACGCATCGATTGCCGATCGACAAGCTCGGCCTGCTGTTGTTGGTGGTCTGGGTGGGTGCGCTGCAGATCATGCTCGACAAGGGCAAGGATCTGGACTGGTTCAACTCGCCGACGATCATCGCCCTGGCCGTGACCTCCGCCATCGCCTTTATCTACTTTGTGGCGTGGGAGCTGACCGAGACGCACCCGATCGTCGATCTGAGCCTGTTCAAGCTGCGCAATTTCAGCGCCGGCACCATCGCGCTGGCGGTGGCATACGGACTGTATTTCGCCAATATCGTGCTGCTGCCGCTATGGCTGCAGACCAATATCGGCTATCGCGCCACCGATGCCGGGCTGGTGCTCGCGCCGGCAGGCCTGGTCGCGGTGATCCTTACGCCGTTCACCGGCAAGCTGATGGCACGGATGGATCCGCGCATGATCGCGTCGATCTCGCTGCTGGCGTTTGCCGCCTGTTTTCTCTGGCGTGCCAACTACACCAGCGATGTGGATCCCTGGTCGCTGATCATGCCGACCCTGTTGCAGGGCGTCGGCCTGGCTACGCTGTTCGTGCCGTTGCTGGGCGTGATCTTTACCGGGCTGTCGCCGTCGCGGATTGCCGCGGCATCGGGCTTGTCCAATTTCCTGCGCATTTTGTGCGGCGGCATCGGCACCTCCATTTTCCAGACCGCCTGGGATCACCGCTCGATCCTGCATCATGCGCAACTCAATGAAGTGAGCACCGCTTACAACCCGGTATTCCAGCAATTTACCCATCGCTTGCAGCAGGGCGGTGTCGATGCGCAGCAGGCGTACGGCATTTTCAATCGCGTGCTCGACCAGCAGGCGGCGCAGCTTGGCGTGGACGATCTGTTCTATATCTCCGGCATCCTGTTTGTAGCCCTGGTCGGGCTGCTGTGGATCACCAAGCGTCCGGGCCATGCCGGTGGCAACGACGATGCATCGGCGGCGGCCTCGGGTGCCCATTGATGCGCGCGCAGAGGGGCCGTGGCGCCCCTCTGCCATTGGTCACATTGTTATGTTGTAACGTCGATCTCATACTCAAGATATTGCGAGGGCCATGGCGGATCCTCGCTCGCTGAGGGGAGATCGCTATGAAGCAGATGTTGGGTTTGGCGCTGGCCGGCCTGTGCGTAGCCGGCAGCGGGGCAGTGATGGCCGACGAAGGCATGTGGACCATGGATCATCTGCCGATCAAGCAGATGCAGCAGCAATACGGATTTACGCCCGGCCAGCAATGGATCGACCTGGTACAGCATGCGGCCTTGCGTCTGGCCGAAGGTTGCTCGGGTTCGTTCGTGTCGGCCAACGGCCTGGTGATGACCAACCACCACTGCGCCAACGGCTGCCTCTCGCAGCTTTCCAAGGGCCATGCCGACTACATGTCCAATGGCTATATCGCGCTCAAGCAGGACGACGAGCCCAAGTGCCCCGATGTCGAGCTCAACCAGCTCGAATCGATCACCGACGTTACCGCGCAGGTGAATGCCGCGACCAATGGCAAGGCCGGTGCGGATCGCGTGAAGGCCGAGCGCGCGGTGGATAGCAAGCTGGAGCAATCCTGCGTGAACGGCGATGCCAAGACCTGGCGTTGCGATGTGATTACGCTCTACAACGGCGGCCGCTATGCGCTGTACAAATATCGCCGCTACCAGGATGTGCGCCTGGTGTTTGCGCCGGAGCAGAGCATCGCGTTCTTCGGCGGCGATCCGGACAACTTCAACTTCCCGCGCTACGACCTGGACGTCACCTTCTTCCGCGCCTATGTCGACGGCAAGCCGGCCAACACACCGCAGTATTTCAAGTTCGATACGCAGGGGCCGAAGGCGGGCGACATGACCTTCGTGGTCGGCAATCCCGGTTCGACCCGGCGCGGCCTGAGCTGGATCGAGCTTTCGGCCACGCGCGATTTCAATATCGTGCCGGGCTACGCGATCCTGTCGGAGCTGCGCGGCATGCTGTGGCAATACGCACGCGGCGGCGAGCAGCAGACCAAGGAATCGCAGGAACTGCAGTTCGGCATCGAGAACGCCATCAAGGTCTACAACGGCTGGCTGCAGACCCTGGGCGACGATAGTTTTGTTCAGCACAAGCGCGAGCAGGATGCATCCTTGCGCCAATGGATGACTGCCACGCCCGAGCGCCGTGCCAAGTACGGCGATCCCTGGACCGAGCTGGATAAAGCGCAGCAGCGCGGCAAGGATCTGTCCACGCGCTTCATGATGCTGGAGCGCGGACTGGGCGTAGGTCAGTTCGGCGAATTGTTCAACGATGCGCGCACGCTGGTGCGTGCTGCAGCCGAGCGGGCCAAGCCGGATGCCGAACGCCTGCCGGCTTATCGCGATGCGAATCTGCCGGCGGTGCAGCAGCAGGTGGAATCGGATGTGCCGGTGTATCCGGCCTACGAGCAGACCTTGATGGCCTGGTCGCTGGGCAAGTTGCGCCAGTCGCTCGGTGCCGACGATCCCACCGTGCACGAAGTGCTCGGCAAGGATTCGCCCGAGCAGCGCGCGCAACAATTGGTCAGCGGCAGCAAGCTGGCCGATCCGGCCGTACGCAAGCAACTCTGGGATGGCGGCGAAAAAGCCATCGAAGCCTCCAGCGACCCGATGATTGCGCTGGCGCGCCAGGTGGATACGGAATCGCGCCAGGTGCGCAAGTCTTATGAAGACGACGTAGTTGCGCCCACCGACAAGGCCAACGAGGCGATCGCCAAGGCACGCTTCGATCGCGACGGCATGTCCAGCTATCCGGATGCCACCTTCACCATGCGCCTGTCCTACGGCAAGGTGGTGGGCTGGAATGAAAACGGCAAGCCGGTGCCGCCGTTCACCCATTTCGATGGCTTGTACAAGCGCGCTACCGGCGCCGATCCGTTCAAACTGCCGGACAGCTGGGTGAAGGCGCAGAGCAAGCTGGATCTGTCCACGCCGATGGACTTTGTGTCCGACAACGACATCATCGGCGGCAACTCCGGCAGCCCGGTGATCAATCGCGAAGGGCATGCCGTGGGCCTGATCTTCGACGGCAATATCCATTCGCTGGGTGGCGATTTCGTCTACGACGGCAGCAACAATCGCGCCGTGGCGGTGGATACGGCCGCCCTGGTCGAAGCGGTGCGCAAGGTCTACAACCTGCCGCGGCTGGCGGACGAGCTCAGCAACGGGCATCTGTAAAACGAAAGGGCCCCGCCTGAGGTCGAGGCGGGGCCCGTTATGTGCAGACGAAACAGGCCTTACATCAATTCGACCCACGCCGCGCTGCGGATCCAGAAATCCTTGCGCGACTGGATCCAGCCGGCTGCGTCTTCATAGGTCAGCCACGCATTGACCACGTCGGCCAGATCCTGATCTTCCTGCCGCACCGCGAAGGCGTGTGCGGTCTTGCCGTAGGTGCTGACGTCCAGCGTGTGCAACTGATCCGGATAGGAATGCGCCAGCGCATCCGGCAGCGGTTGTTCGGCAATCAGCCCATCCAGCGCACCGCTGCGCAGATCCTGGATGGCCTTGCTTTCGTCATTGAGCTCCACCAGTTCGCTGTTGCCCAGATATTCCTTCGCCGCCGCGGCCGTCACCGTGCCGGACAATACGCCGACCTTGTGATGCCCCGCACCGGTCTGCAGCGTGAGCAGGTCATCCTTGCCCAGCGCCTTGCGGTTCACTACCAGGCCCAGCGCGAAATTGCCGTACGGATGGCTGTATTTCAGCAGCAGCGCGCGTTGTGGCGTCACGCTCAGGCCAGCAGCGAGCAGATCGAAGCGGTCGGCGCGCAGGTCGTCGATGGCGGTGGCCCAGGTGGTGGGCACCAGTTCGATCTGCCAATGCATGTCCTGCGCGAACTGGCGGGCCAGATCCACGTCCAGCCCGATCCACTGGCCGCTCTTGTCACGCAGTACCCAGGGCGCATTGAGCGCTACGCCCACGCGGATCACGCCGCGCTTTTGAATCGCCGCGAGCGTATCGCCAGCAGTCTGCGACACATGGGGCGTCTTGGCCCGAACCCCCGCTACCATCGGCGCATCGGTAAATACGCCTACCAGCACAACAGCAACCAGACAGCCCATTACCTTAAGCAATCGCATGTCTATCCCCAGTTGTCGGCGACCTTGATGTCAGTCCGTTATGCGATCTTGGTGCCAAAGCAAGATCTCGCGCAAGCCTGCGAATGGGCTTGTTTCACGGTTTCCACACGTTGAAATCGCCGGGGTGGCATACTGGCCCGGCCATGCGCGCCGCAGGTGCACCCACGGCATGCCAATACTTTCTGGACATCTTTCGTGAACCAAGCTGCAAACGCATCCGCCACCGTCTTCCTGCTGGACGTCGACAATACCCTGCTGGACAACGACCGCTTTGCCGCCGACCTGCGTGCGCATTTGACCCAGCAGTTCGGTCAGGAAGAGTGCGACCGCTATTGGGCCGTGTATGAACAGCTGCGCGACACCGTGGGCTATGCGGATTACCTGGGCGCCTTGCAGCATTTCCGGCGCGACAGCGATGCGCGGCCCGGATTGCTGGCCACTGCCGCCTGGCTGCTCGACTATCCGTTCGAGGAGCGCGTGTTTGCCGGTGCGCTGTCGACCATCGAGGCACTCAACAAGCTGGGCCGCTCGGTGATCCTCTCCGACGGCGATATCGTGTTCCAGCCGCACAAGATCGATCGCGCCGGCATCTACGGCGCGGTGCGCGGCGAGGTGCTGATCTTCGTGCACAAGGAACTGTCGCTGGATGCGATGCAGGCGCGCTATCCGGCGGAGCACTATGTGATGGTGGACGACAAGCCCAACCTGCTCGCGGCGATGAAGCGCAAGCTCGGCGACAAGCTCACCACGGTATTTGTGCGCCAGGGCCATTACGCGGCGATAGCCGATCTGGCCCGGATCGAACCGGCCCCGAATCGCATCATCGATGCCATCGCCGACCTGAAAGCGCTCGCGCCCGACTTGCTGCGCACCACGGCCTCGCCCGCGGCCTGAACGGGCGCCACCGGCGCAGGCGGTCTCACTACGAACAGTTTATGTTCGCTCGCCGATAATACGCGGCGATATCCAGATGCCGAGGGTTTTGTTCACGTGAATGCCAAAGTCGATACGCTGGCCGGCAAGGTCGCGCCTGCATCCCTGCTGGTGGATGTAAGCAAGCTGCTGGACGCCTATATCAATCTGCAGCCCGATCCGGCCGAGCCGTCCCAGCGCGTGGCGTTCGGCACCTCGGGCCACCGCGGCAGCTCGTTCGAGCGCAGCTTCAACGAATGGCATGTGCTGGCGATCAGCCAGGCGATCTGCGATTACCGCCGGCAGCAGGGCATCGACGGTCCCTTGTTTATCGGCATCGACACGCATGCGCTATCGCGTCCCGCGCTCGAAAGCGCGCTGGAAGTGCTGGTGGCCAATGACGTGGCGGTGATGGTTTCCGCCGGCGACGAATACACGCCCACGCCGGCCGTGTCGCACGCGATCCTGGTCTACAACCGCGGCCGCACGAGCGGCCTGGCCGACGGCATCGTGGTGACCCCGTCGCACAATCCGCCGGCCGATGGCGGCTTCAAATACAACCCGCCCAACGGCGGTCCGGCCGATACCGATGTCACCGGCTGGATTCAAAAGCGCGCCAATGCGCTGCTTGAAAACAGGCTCGATGGCGTCAAGCGCCTGCCGTATGCGCAGGCACGCCGTGCCACGCAGGTGCGAGAACACGATTACCTCACGCACTACGTCGACGACCTGCAGCACATGATCGACTTCGACGTGATCCGCCATGCCGGCGTACGCATGGCGGTCGATCCGCTGGGCGGTGCCGGTGTGCATTACTGGCAGCCGATTGCGCAGCGCTACGGCATCGACCTGACCGTGGTCAGCGAAACGGTCGATCCCACGTTCCGTTTCATGACCGTGGACTGGGACGGCAAGATCCGCATGGATCCTTCCTCGCAGTACGCCATGCAGCGCCTGATCGGCCTGAAGGACGACTACGACGTCGCCTTCGGCTGCGATACCGACCACGATCGCCACGGCATCGTGGCGCGCAGCAGCGGCCTGATGCTGCCGAACAACTATCTGGCGGTGATGGTGGATTACCTGTATCGCCATCGCCCGCAGTGGGGCGGCCAGGCGGGTGTGGGCAAGACGGTGGTGAGCAGCTCGCTGATCGACCGCGTCACCCAGCGGCTGGGTCGCCGGCTGTATGAGGTGCCGGTGGGCTTCAAGTGGTTCGCCGACGGCCTGTTCGAAGGCTCGCTGGGCTTCGGCTGCGAGGAAAGCGCCGGTGCCTCGATGCTGCGCCATGACGGCACGGTCTGGTCCACCGACAAGGACGGCATCGTGCCGGCCCTGTTGTCGGCCGAGATGACCGCGCGCACCGGCCGCGATCCCGGCCAGTTGTTCGACGCGCTTACCGACGCACTGGGGCGTCCGTATTGCAGCCGCATCGACGCTCCCGCCACCGGCTCGCAGAAGGCGCGCCTGTCCAAGCTGTCGCCGCAGCAGCTGCAAAGCCGGGAGCTGGCGGGCGAGCAGATCGAGCAGGTGCTGGATCGTGCGCCGGGCAACAACGCGGCGATCGGCGGCATCAAGGTGATGGCGGCCAGCGGCTGGTTTGCGGCGCGTCCGTCCGGTACCGAAGAGATCTACAAGATCTACGGCGAGAGCTTCAAAAGCGAGGAGCACCTGCAGGCCATCCTCAGCGAAGCGCAAAAAATCGTGGATGCGGCCCTGGCCGAGTAGGGTGCGGTTGGCAGCGTGGGCGTCTCCGATCCGTCGACGGCGTCCACTTCGCCATGACGTTTCTGCCGCTAAGCTCGATGCCCCGGCAGGGGTGCCGGCAGGCAGGATCGCGAGGGGGAGTCATGGCTCAGGTCGAATTGAGGCCGGTTATCCACGTCGATAACGAGTGGCGCCGCTGGATCGCGGAAAACCTGCTGCTGGACGGACCGCCGCAGGCCATCTACGAGCAGATGCTGCACGCCGGCATTCCGCATGACGAGGCCGTGCAGGAGCTGCAGCAGGCGATAGGCAGCCCCTACATTGCGGGTGCGCAGCGCCTGCGCAATCGGCTCGGCAAGCGCGACTGGGTGCTCGACACGCAGCGCCGCATGAACCGCCTGCGCGAGGCGGAGGTGCCGCGCAGGCATCAGCTGTCGCGCGAGGAATTTCTGGATGGCTATTACAGCACGGGCCGCCCGGTCATCATCACCGGCATGATGGAAGACTGGCCGGCGCTACAGCGCTGGAACCTGGATTACTTCAAGCAGCGCTGCGGCGATCGCGACGTAGAGATCCAGTTCGGCCGCGACACCGATGCGCAATACGAATTGCGCAAGACCGCGCATCGCAAAACCATGTCGTTCGGCGACTATGTCGAGCTGGTACGCAACGCCGGCCACAGCAACAACTTCTACATGACGGCCTACAACGAAGGCCAGAACCGCCAGGCGCTCGATGTGCTGTGGCAGGACATCGTGCAGATTCCCGCTTACCTCGACGGCAGCGCTTCCACCCAGGGTTTTCTGTGGTTCGGGCCGGCCGGTACGGTCACGCCGTTCCATCACGATCTCACCAACAACTTCATGGCGCAGGTGCTTGGGCGCAAGCGCATCCTGCTGATGCCGGCGTGCGAGATCGCCAACGTCTATAACCACGAGCATTGCTTCACGCACGTGGATGGCCGCCAGATCGATCTGCAACGCTATCCGCGCATGCACGATGTGCAGGTGCTTTCCTGTACTTTGAATCCCGGCGAAGTACTGTTTTTGCCGGTGGGCTGCTGGCATTTTGTGGAAGGGCTGGATATCTCGGTCACCGTGTCGTTTACCAATTTCCTGTGGGACAACGATTTCACCGGCCAATACCCGTCGCAGCAGGCGTTCTGAACGTACGGCCCTGGGATTGAAGCGCGTCGCCCCCAGATAAGGGCCTCACCTCCGAGGCCCTCCGGCATGATTCCCTTTTCCGTACTCGATCTGGCTCCCGTCACCCAGGGCAGTACGCCCTCGCAGGCGTTCGCCAATTCGCTCGATCTGGCGCGCTGGGCCGAGCAGCTCGGCTACACGCGCTATTGGCTGGCCGAACACCACAACATGCCGGGCATCGCCAGCGCGGCTACCTCAGTGTTGATCGGGCATATCGCCGGCGGGACCTCGCGTATCCGCGTCGGGGCGGGTGGCATCATGCTGCCCAACCATGCGCCGCTGCAGGTGGCCGAGCAGTTCGGCACGCTGGCGTCGCTGTATCCGGGGCGCATCGACCTGGGTCTGGGCCGCGCGCCCGGCACCGACCAGCCCACAGCGCGCGCACTGCGCCGCTATTACGAAGGTGCCGAAACCTTCCCCAACGATGTGCGCGAGCTGCTGGCTTATTTCGAGCCGGCCGTGCCGGGGCAGGTGGTGCAGGCCGTGCCCGGTGCGGGCGTGGAGGTGCCGGTATGGCTGCTCGGCTCCAGCCTGTTCAGTGCACAACTCGCTGCGGCACTGGGCCTGCCGTTCGCCTTCGCCTCGCATTTCGCACCGGATGCCATGGACGAGGCGCTGATGCTCTACCGCCGCGACTTCAAGCCTTCCGCGCGCCTGGCCACGCCGCATGCAGTGCTGGGCGTCAACGTGGTGGCGGCGGAGAGTGATGAGGAAGCCAGGCGCCTGTTCACCACCCAGCAGCAGAGCTTCACCAATCTGCGCCGTGGCCGCCCGGGCCTGATTCCGCCGCCGATCGACGATATCGAAAGCTTCTGGTCGCCGATCGAGAAGCATGGCGTGGAACATGCACTTGCCTGCGCCGTGGTGGGTGGCCCTGACACGGTGAGGGCAGGGCTGGCGGCCTTTATCGAACGGCATCGCCCCGATGAACTGATGATCACCGCCAACGTGTTCGACCATGCCCAGCGCAAGCGTTCGTTCGAACTGGCCATGCAGGCGCGGGAGCAGCTCGCCACTGGCGCATAACCTGGACGCCAGGCGGTGTTGAAAACTCCCGCCTGTTCGCCAGTGCATGCAATGCATTCCCGCCATCCGTCATCCCGGCGAAGGCCGGGACCCAGTGACTTCGGCGCACGAAAGACGCTAGGTCCCGGCTTTCGCCGGGATGACGGGGGAACGCGCGTGCAGATAGCTGCCCATTGCGGCACGCCGACACGGTGCGCGTAGGTTGGGTTAGCCGCAGGCGTAACCCAACACCCCCAAGCCGCTCATTTCTGACTCATCCCATAGCGCGCCACCCCCGGCTGCGGCACACTCCTTTACTCTTAAATATTACATTTATATAATATTTACTTCTGAAGTAGATCCGCCGCACCGGGGTGCCTCCATGGCCGATTTTGCCTCCACCGAACAACGCCTGGCAGTGACTTGCCGCCGCTATCCGGACTTCCCGCGCCGCCCGGCCACCCTGGTCCGGCTGGTCAAGCACATCTACAAGCTGCTGAACGACGAGGCCAATCTCTCGCTCAAGCCGCACGGGGTCAATCACCCCGAATACAACCTCATGATGATGTTGTATGGCACCGCCAGCGGTACGATGTCGCCGTCGGAGCTGGCGGATGCGGCGGGGGAAAAGTCGGCCAACATCACCCGCCTGACCAATGAGCTTTGCGACAAGGGACTGATCACCCGTACGGCCAGCGCCGATGACCGGCGCAAGATCGAATTGAGCCTGACGGCCAAGGGACTGGCCTTGATCGACAGTTTTCTGCCGGATATCTGCAGTCTGGTCGAGCGGCAGGCGCGTCAGCTTACGGCCTCCGAGCAAGTGCAGTTCGAAAAGCTGTTGAAGAAGTTCCTTGGCGGGTTGGGCGAATGAGGAACGTAGCGCCATGTCTGTAATCGAGGCCAAGGAAGCGATCGCCTGCCGGCGCGAACTCATCGCCGCGACCCTGCGCGAGGAAACGGCCACCTGGCTGTTCGTGCTCAAGTCGCTGCTGGCGTTCTACATCACCGGCTGGCTGGCGATGCGCCTGGCGCTGCCGCAGCCGTCCACGGCCATGCTCACCACCATCATCGTGGCCAACCGACAGACCGGCATGGTGCTGGCGAAAAGCTTTTACCGCGGTATCGGCACCGTGGTGGGTGCAATGGCCGGCTTCCTGCTGATTGCGTTGTTTCCGCAGCAGCGCGTGCTGTTTCTCACCGCCATGTCGCTGTGGATCGGCGCCTGTGCCGGCGGCGCCACGCTGTACCGCAACTTCAAGGCGTACGCCTTCGTGCTGGCCGGCTACACCGCGGCAATCGTCGCGCTGCCAGTGATCGATCATCCGCTGGGCGTCTTCGACTCCGCCGTGGCGCGCCTGAGCGAGGTGCTGTTGGGCCTGGCCGTATCCGGCGCGGTGCACGACCTGGTCTTTCCGCGCCGCATCCGCGACGACATGCGCCGGCTGGCACGCACGCAATTCGCCAGCTTTATCGGATTTCTGCATCGCGCGCTGTGCGGCAAGGTGGCGCGCGACGATATGGAAAACGCGCACCTGCGCTTCGTGCGCGAGGTCGTCACCCTGGAAGACCTGCGCAGTTCGGTGATTTTCGAAGACCCCGAAGCGCGTGCGCGCAGCGGCCACATCATGCTGATGAACCAGCGCTTCATGGCTGCCTCCACCAGCATGCAATCGCTGCATCACCTGATCAATCGGCTCAAGCGCAGCGGCCACCAGACGCCGGCGGATGCCTTGATCGCGTTCTACGCACCGATCAGCGCCGCCCTGGATGCGCCGATCGAAGCCGGCGCCGCCGCGCGCGTGCTGCTGCCGCGCCTGGACGATGCACGCAAGGCCATGCAATTGCACAAGCCCGCCTTGCGCGCCGACATGCGCTCGGACAGCGACCTGCTGGATTTCGATACCGGCGTCACCCTGGCCGAGCAATTTGTCGGCGAACTGCGCGACTACGTCGATACCGCCTCGGCCCTGCAGACGCCGCTGATCAGCGGCACCGCCGAGCGCGTGCATTTCGAGCGTGGCAACGACTACATCGGCGCCAGCCTGGCCTTCCTGCGCACGGTTCTGGCGATGGGCGCGCTCAGCGTGTTCTGGATCGGCTCCGCATGGCCGTACGGTTCGTCGGCGATGCTGATTGCCTCCGTGTTCGCCGGCCTGTTCGCATCGGCGCCGAATCCGTCGCTGGCGGTGCGGGAAACCTTCATCGGTTATCTGCTGGGTATGGTCGCCAGCTTCGTCTGCGTGTTCTTCGTGCTGCCTGAAATGGATGGCTTCCCGCTGCTGGTGGTCGGCAGCGCACCGTTCCTGATGATCGGCCTGGTACTGATGGACTGGCCGCGGACCATCCGCATCGGGGTCGGCTACGGCATTGGCTGCGCCTACATCCTGGGCGTGAAGAACCAGATGGACTTCAACGTTCTGCAAACCCTCAACGACATGCTCGCCCAGCTGATCGGCGTGGCTTCCGCGGGCATCGCCTTTGTGTTCGTGCCGACGGCGATCGGCAGCATGTGGCTGGTCCATCGCCAGCTCGATCGCCTGCGTCGCCAGGTCGGCTTTGCCGCCACCGCGCCGCTGATGGGCCTGCGCAGCCGCTTCGAAAGCCTCAACCACGATCTGTTCGGCCAGATCGTGGCGCAGACCGAGCGTGGCAGCCAGGCATCGCGCAATCTGCTGGCGTGGGCGTTGTCCGTACACGAAATGGGCCGCACGCTGATCGAACTGCGCGTGCAGATGATGAACCGCGAGCTGCCGGGCGAGGTCCACGGCGCCATTGCACGCGCCATCGATGCACTGGCCCGGCTCTACGAATTGCCCAGCGCGGCCAGCTACCAACATGCCCTGCATGCGCTGGATGTCGCCACCACCATGACCCGCGCGGACGCATCCATGCAGGTGCTGATGGATTACCTGCACCTGCTGCGGCTGGCGCTGGTCGACGATCAATCCGTGCTCGGCCAATACATGCAAACCAAGAAACTTGCCCAGGGAGTTCCCCATGTCGCGTGAAATTGCCCTCGGCGGCGTGCTGGTGCCCGGGCTGCTGTTGTGGTTCGTGCTCTCGCTGGTGCTGTTGCTGATGTTCGACTGGACGGTGGGGCGTTTTGGCCTGTACCGCTATATCTGGCATCCGGCACTGTTCCGGCTGGCCTTTTTCGTTTGCATCTTCAGCGGCATCGCGCTGCTGTTCTATTGACCGGCGACGATCGTTTCCAACCAGGCTCCCATGAAAACTGCCCAATACCTCCGCATCGCCATCACCGCCGTCATCGTGCTGCTTGCCGTGCTTATCGCCACGGCCATGTGGCGGCACTACATGTATTCGCCCTGGACCCGCGACGGCCGCGTACGCGCCGAAGTGGTGCGCATCGCGCCCGATGTCTCCGGCCTGGTCACGCAGGTGAACGTGATCGATAACCAGACGGTGAAGAAAGGCGACGTGCTGTTCGTGATCGACCCCGCGCGCTACACCGACGCGGTGGACCAGGCCAAGGCCAACCTCGCCGCCGCACAGGCCGCGGTGCAGGCGGCCGATGCCAATATCGACGCGGCCAGGGCCGGTACCGCGCAAAGCAGATCCAATCTCGACATGTATGCGGCCCAGGCCAAGCGCCGCGAAGATCTCAAGGACGTGGTGTCCAGCGAAGACCGCGCCAACGCCACCGCCACGGCCGCCGCCGCACGCGCCACCGTCAACAAGGCGCAGGCCGGTCAGGAGCAGGCGATGGCCGCCAAACAGCAGGCCATGGCCGCGGTGAAGCAGGCCGAAGCCGCATTGGCCACCGCCACCCTCAACCTGCAGCGCACCCAGGTGCGCGCACCGGTCGATGGCTACGTCACCAACCTGCTGGTGCGCGTCGGCGACTACGCCAGTGCCGGTGCGCCGCGGCTGGCGCTGCTGGACAGCCATTCGTTCTGGGTGGACGGCTATTTCGAGGAAACCAAGCTGCCGCATATCCGCGTGGGCGACGATGTCGATATCCGCCTGATGGCCGGCGGCATGCATCTGCACGGCACGGTGGAAGGCATCGCGCGCGGCATCGCCGAAGCAGTGGATCCGACCAGCAGCGACCTGCTGGCCAATATCAATCCCACTTTCAATTGGGTGCGCCTGGCCCAACGCGTACCGGTGCGCGTGCGCATCGATACCGAGCATATGCCGGCCGGCACCGTGCTGGTGGCAGGGCAGACCGCAACGCTGATCCTGCATCCGGATGAGCATGCCCACCACAGCGACGGCACGTCACGGTAATCCAACCATGCGCGCCACGATGAACCATCTCAAACGTTTTTCCGCCACCGCGCTCTGCACTGCGTTGCTGGCCGCGTGCGCCACGCCCGGCGGCCTGCACACCACCGGCAAAGCAATGGATGCCAGTAGCCTGAAGAGCGAGCAGAGCCTCGCCCATGTCACGCTCAGCGCCACCGCGTGGCCGAGCCAGGATTGGTGGACCAGCTTCGGCGATCCGCAGCTGAGCACCTTGATCGGCGAAGCCTTGCAGAACAATCCAAGCCTGAGCGAAGCCGAAGCGCGTGCACGCCAGGCGCAGGCAGTGGCGGCCGGCGTGGATGCCGACCGCATGCCGCAGGCCGAACTGGATGCCAGCGTGCTCGGTGCGCGTTTCTCCGAAAAGGATCCGGTGTATCCGTCCTATGCGCTGGGCACTTTTGCCTGGGCCAAGTCCTTTACCGCAGGCTTGTCCTGGGACCTGGATCTGTGGGGCGGCCAGCGCGCGGCATGGGAGGCGGCGCTGGGTCGCAGCCGTGCGGCCGAGATCGATGCACACGCCGCACGCATCCAGCTGTCGGTCAACGTGGCGCGCGCCTATGTGAATCTCGGTTACGCCTTCGCCGAGCAGGATGTCGCCCAGCACGAATTGCAGCGCGCCTCGCAAAGCTACGGCCTGACCCACCGCCTGGTGGCCGGAGGCCTGGGCACACCGCAGCAGGATGCACTGGCCGATTCGCAGGTAGCCAGCGCCGAGCAGCAGAAAGTGCAGGCCGACCGTGCCGTGGATGCCGCACGCAGCGCCTTGTCGGTGTTGCTGGGCGAAGGTTCGGATCGGGGCCTGAGCATCACCCGTCCGCAGCTGATGAACACCGATCAGCTGGTACTGCCCGAGCAACTGCAAGTGGATCTGATCGGCCGCCGTGCCGATCTGGTCGCCGCACGCTGGCAGGTCGAGGCCGCGGCCAAGAACATCAAGACCGCGCGCACCCAGTTCCTGCCCAATATCAATCTCAGCGCGATGGCCGGCTTCGTTGCCGTCGGCGGCAGCACCAATGTGTTCCAGCTGCCGGCGCGTACCTATGGAGGCGGCCCGGCGCTGAGCCTGCCGATCTTCGACGGCGGCCGTCGCCGCGCCAATCTGGCCGGTGCCAATGCGGGCTATGACGAAGCCGTTGCGCGCTACAACAGCCTGCTGATCAAGGCGGTAAACGAAGTGGCCGACCTGGTCTCCGCGCTCAATTCCATCCGCACGCAGATCGCGCTGGAAAAACGCGCGCAGCAGGACGCGCAGAAAAGCTGGAACGATGCCCTGGCCGGCTACAAGGGCGGCATCACCGGCCAGCTCACGCCGCTTACCGCACGCCAGCAATTGCTGCTGACCGAGCAGCGGCTGGCGGCGCTGGAAAGCCAGCAGGCCGATCTATCCATCCGCATGGTCAATGCATTGGGTGGCGGCTACAGCACTAATGCCGTGCCAAAGCTGGAGCAACCGCGTTAATTGGATGGCCTTGTTGGGCAGGCAAATTGTCGCCCTTGCCATCAGAGCAAAATGGATTCCCGCTTTCGCGGGAATGACGGCTCAGGTAGATGGCGCTCTTGTGGGGTACTGAGCCGTACCTGAAAACGGGCTCGCGGGCGGCGTTGGGGCAGCTTGAGCGTGCGGCACACGTCACAGATGCCTCAACGCCGTCATTCCCGCGAAAGCGGGTACGCGGGAAGAGCACATGGATGTGCTCGGCATTGAGGAGCGAGGAATCCATTGTCGCTCTTGCATCAGAGCAAATGGATTCCCGCTTTCGTGGAAAAAACGACTCGGTGACCCAGCGCAGGCGCCCCAACAAACCATACTGAAACGACGCCCAAACGCCTTCTCAGAACTTATACATCGCACTCAAATTAATCTGGTTGCCCGCCGTCGACACCCGGTTATCCCCATTGCTGGTGGTGCTGAGAATGGCGTGGATCCACTCCAGCGCAAACGCATAGTCGCCCACCGTGTACATCACGTTCGCCGCCACCTGGTGATTGCGCAGCAGCCCGGTGGAACCGTTGTTGAGCCACTCGATCACATCGTTCGCACTCGGCTTGCTGATCGCATAGAACACATTGGTGCTCCAGTTCGGCGTGAACTTGTAGCCGGCCGAAACATAGCCGCCCTTGTCCTTGATATCGCCGAACTGCGACAGGTCGCCGAAGATCTGGCCGATGCCGCGGCCGTCGTACAGCACGCTCTTGAACGTCCACGGTCCAGGCGTCCATTGGCCGCCGGCTTCCATTGCCACGCTGGAGAATTGCCGCCGGACCGGCGTGGGTTCGGTGTTGCCGACGCCGGCCAGATTGATCTGGCTCCAGTGCCCGGCCAGGAAGAACATCCACTCTTTGGATTGCTCCACATGCAGCTTCGCCTCGATCTGCGGGCGGAAGCCGGCATTGCCCGCGCTGAGGTAATTGATCGGGCTGCCGGGTCCGCTCCAGGTGCCTTCGAAGCCACCCACATCCAGCCGCCACTGTGGGCCGCCGTCGGCGGTGTTGAGGTTCTGCGAATAGATGATGCCGGGGAAGCGCCAGCCGATGATGCCGGTGCCATAGCCGAGCGGAAAGGCGATATGGCTGAGCGAATCGGGCAGGTCGTCCAGCGGGAACATCAGGTCCCACATCTGGCCGATCTTCACCGTGGCGCCGGCCACCGGATTCTCCAGCACCATATAAGCCTGGCGCAGGCGCGGCAGCGGCTGTTCCTGCGCGTAGCCGCCGGTGCCGTTGAAGCCGCCGAAGAAATCCATTTCCAGATGCGCGCCACCGGTCCAGTTGCCGGCGATCTTGGCCCCGGTCAAATCGAACCAGAAGCGGGTATTGCGCACATCCACGCCGCTGAGATTGCCGTTCGAACCGGGTACTGGATATTCGGCGTTCTGGCCATTGCCGTAGGTGAAGTTGCGGCTTTGCCCAAACGCGGTGGCATCGATAAAGCCGTGGAAGGCTACCGACAGGCCAGGTGCGCTGGTGAACGTCGGCTTGGCATTGGTGGGCGCCGCCGCGGCGATCGTGGCCTGCGCCTGCTGGGTCTGCTGAATCTGCGTCTGTTGCTGGCTCTGCTGGTTCTGCAACTGGGTGAGGGCGGTATGCAGTTGCTGCAGATCCTGCTGTTGCTGGTTGAGCTGCTGTTGTTGTTTCTCCACCAGCGTCTTCAGGGCCTGGATCTGCGCATCGCGGCTGTCGGTTTGAGCGAAGGCGGGAGCCGTGGCAACCAGGCCGGTGGCGGCGAGGGCCAAAAACAGAGCGTGTCGTTTCATGGGGTTCTCCCTTGTTATGTTTGGGGCATCAGCGGGCGCCCGGTGCGCCGATCGGCAACACCGTGCGCTTGTGCGCGTCATTGATGATTTCCGCCGCGGAGAGATAGAACGCCAGCAGCGCGGTGAGCAGCCCCACGTAGCCGCCAGCCACATGCAGGGCGCCCATGCCGGTCCACTCGGCGGCGGCCAGCAGGAAGAACGTGATCCACAGCGCCATGAAAATCAGCTGCAAGGCGCGCGCCGCCGCCAGCGTGCCGAGCCACATGTAGAAGGTGAAAACGCCCCACATGCACAGATACCAGCCCACAAAGGCGGCCGGCACCTTGTCGTGCAGAAACAGCACGAACAAGGCGAACGACCACCAGAACGCGCCATAGCTCACAAATGCCGTAGCGCCGAAAGTATTGCCGCGCGGCAGCTCCATCACGCCGGCGATCATCTGCGCCGTGCCGCCATAGGCCATCGCCACCGCCAGCACCATGTTCATGCCGTCGGCGCTGAACCAGCCGGCGTTGATCATGCTCAACAGCCACGTCGTCAGCGCGAAGCCGGCCAGTCCCAGCGGGGCGGGATTGGCGAATCGCGCGTGTATTTGTTCGTTGCTCATGGCAGGAACCTCCCCAGAAATGGATGACGTGCTCGCTCCGCGTGATCGCGGCGTACGGCTCCCTCATTTCCCCACTGGCGGCATGTGCGCCGGGCAGGCGCACGCGTAATCGGTATTCAGGCCGGCTCGGCGGCGTACGACAGGCACGCGCAAGCACCGGCGCCAGGCGCCGGCAGATAAGCCGTCGTACTAAGGGTTCGCGCCAGTCTGAACATGGGCCCCTCCCTGCGGATGTAGAAAAAAAGCGTGGCTTTTTCGATCCGTTGGCGCGGGCGGCCCTGTTGCGCAGCAGCAGGTAAGCCGCCCGGCAGTTGGGCTGACTTTACTCAATTGCTGCCGAAAAAATAGGTCTTATTCGGACATATTTGGCAGGTTATGCATTTTTTATGTGAAAACCGCGCGGCTTATTGGGTGGACGCGGTTTGTGCGGTGGCCGCAGGTACTGCCGGTGCCGACGGCACGGGTGCGGGCGCCGGTGCCTCCTGCTTGGGCAGCGTCAGCGTGGGATTGGACTGCTGCGCTTCCAGCTCATGAATGCGTTCGCGCACCGCATCGAGTTCGCTGTTGGATGCGCGCAGGTCGGCAGTCAGCGAAGAGCTTTGCTGCGCGGCCTGTTGCTGTTGCGCAGCCACCAGCTGGGTCTGCTGCCGCTGGTATTCGGCGTCGCGCTCCAGGTTCTGTAGGCGCTGCTGGTTCATCGACACCATGCGGTCGGTGTATTGCTTATTGGCCTGCAGGCGCAGCGCATCGATATCCACCTTGGCGAGTTCTTCGGTCTGCGCCACAAAGGTGTGATACACGTTCTGCGCATCGTCATAGGAATCGGTGCGGATCACGCGCCAGAAATCCTTGCCGTGGAACAGCGCTACGTAAAATTCCAGCTGCTCCGGCTGGAACAGCAGGCTGGCGCCGTAGCTGCTGTTGTAGGTGGTGCGCAGCTCGGTGAGCTGGTGGTTCTGCAGCAACCGGTGGAAATCATCCACGATGCTGGCCGGACCGGGCGCGGCGGGCGCACTGGCGGCCGGCGCGGGCGTGTCGGCGGCAAAGGCTGCGCTGCAGAACAGGGCGATCGCAAGCAGCGCTGGCAGGCAAAGCGGCTTGGCGGCACGGCGGGTCACGAAGCTCATCCTGGGGTTCCTTGTCGTTGGCATGCGGGTGAAGGGCAGGGTCAATAAACCAGTTGCACGTTGTGGCACATCAGCGAATGCAGGGTCACGGTGTTCTGGCCCAACTGCAGGCCGGTGAAGTTCAGCAGTGGTGTCAGCACTTGCGAGCCCACGTCGTCGAGCGGTTGCTGCAAGGCCTGCAGCAGAAAGCCGATCAGCCCGACGAACGCGTTGGAGCCGGTACCGGTGCCGCCGGCCATGGCGCCGCTGATCACATTGATGCACGAGGTCTGGTTGCCCAGCGTGCAACCGAGATTGTTGAGAATGCCGGACAGCACGTTGGTCACATTGCCGAGCAGGCTGCCGACGTCGCTCAGCACGCCCGGCACATTCAGCTGCAGGGTATTGCCGAGCAGAGAGCTGACATTGGTAGTGACATTGCCCAGTGTGCCTTGCAGGCCGGTGGAGGCGGACTGGATTTCCTGCAATGCCTGCTGTGCGCGTTGCGGATAGCTCAATTTGGTATTGGTGTCGTTCCACAGATCCGTCGCCGTCTGGCCGGCAATCGAGGAGGCGGTGGAGCCGGTCTGCGATGCGGTATTGGCCAGCAGCGCGGCGGAAAGCGCCGTGACCAGGTTGTTCAGGCTGGTGCCGATATTGAGTGCGTCGCCGGTGATGGCCGACTGGCCCGGTGCGAGCGTGACACTGCTGCTGCCGGTGAGTGCATTGGTGTTGAAGGAGGTGGTGAGGCTGGCGAGATTTGCACCCGCCGCCGACAGTCCAAACAGCTGCGACGCAGTGCTCGCACCAGGAATCTGGTCGCAACTCGCAGAAGTGGAGAATGCATTCGCCTGCGTAATATTGCCCACGCACATCTTCAGCACCGACGAGGTCACGGCCAGGGTGGCCAGGGGTGCACCGGAGGCATTGGTGGCATTGCACAGGCTGGTCAAGGTGGCTTGTGCATTGGCGACGTCGATAGCAATTGGCAGATTGACGTTCAATTTGATCAGGCCACTACTGCCGAGCAACGAGTTGCCCGATGTCGTAATGTCCAGAAACACCCGTACCTGCGCCGTATACGCCGTCGCCCCCACACCGCCGATACCGATCGACGGCGGCTCGATCACACTCGCCGCCGCCGTCACATTGATCCCGAACGGCAGGTTCAGATTCACCGACTGCGCACTGATCGCATGCCCGGTAGTCGCCACGCCGATCGCCGCTTCCAGCAGCTGCAGCGCATTGACCTGCGTATTGAGTGCATCGCCGACCGAACTATCCGGCCCAACGATCTGCGCAAACAGTCCGCTCGGCGTGCTGTCATTCGAACCCAGCGAGAGATTGAGCGGAATATTGCCCAGCGCCGCGCTGATCGTATTCAGCAGCGTGGCATTGGCGCTGGTCAGCGTCGATTGGCCGCCGACGGTGACCACCGCATTGAGCACATTGATCAGCGCCTGCGCATTGGTCTGCGCCGACAGCAGTGTATTGAGCTGGCCTACCGACAAATTGGTCGGCACCTGCACACCCAGTTGCTGCAACAGGCCGGCGGGCGTGATGTAGACATTGGCCAACCCCTGGTAGCCCACCAGCGAACTGCCGCTGGCGTTGATGCCGATGCCGGCCAGGAAATTCTGCAACGGCGCCGCGCCGCTTACATCTACCAGCGTGGTGCCGATCGAAAACGTGGCCAGCGGCGTGGTGGTGGTGGCTACCGCCTTGGCGCTTACATTGGGCAGCGCCGGCGTAAAGGCAAAGAACGGCGTCACCGGCCGTTCTGCGATCACTTGTACTGCCGTGGGCGTGGCACCGCTGGCCGCATTGGAAAAACCATCCGCGGTACCCGAGGCGGCCGCGGCACTCCAGGTGCCGCAATTGATGGCGACGTTGCCGCCGAAGTGATTCTCGTTGGTGGCATTGCCACGCGCCGCGGAATTGTCGCTGTTGGCCGCATTGCAATCCTGCAGCTGCTGCGCGCCGGCCAGCGCGGCCAGGTCGGCCACTTTTTGCGTATCGCGCTTGGCCCAGTACACATAGCCGATCTCCACCAGTCCGAGCATGGCGATCAGGCTCAGCAGGATCAGCATCATGTTGATCGCCATCGAACCGGCCTGGGCGTGCCGGCGATGCCTGCGCAGCGAGGGGCGGGCGACGAACGCGTCCATCGCCGCTATCTCACCGTATCGCTGTTGCGGCTGAGCGTGGTGTCGTAGAAATCGGGAATCGGGTGATCGAAGCTCTTCAGATAGCGCCGGTACGCCGCGCTGCCTTCGTCACCCAGCATCGGCAGGCTTTTGCCGCCCTGGCTGCCGCTCGCCTGCAGTTGCAGCAGATAGCGCGTGGTATCGCCCGGCTGGCTGGCATGGAAGGGCGGCGCCGCCTCGGCCGGCGCAAAGCCCGGCGTCGGTGCGGTCGATGGCGTGGTGGGCGCCTGCTGCGCCATGGCGGTGCCGCTGAGCAGCAGCATGCCGGCAAGAAGGATTTTCATGGCTGGCCTCCAGTGGCGGGCGGATTGCCCAGGCGGTCGAGCAGGGTGGCGGGGATGCCTTGCGCCGGTGCATTCAACGCCGCCTTGTCGCCGGACGCGCTGCCGGTCGCGGCGGTATCGCTGCGCAGTTGCTGCAGATGCATTTGCATGGCCAGCTTGCGCACCGCATCGCGGGTCGCCGCGGGCAGGTTGGCGCGCTGCATGATGGCGTCGGCCTGAGCATCGTCGCCTTGCAGCGAAGCCCACAGTGCAAGATTGGAAACCACCTTGGTATTGGCCGGTTCCAGTTCAGCCGCTTCAGCCAGCGGTTGATGCGCCGCCGCGACGTTGCCGGCAGTCAGCCGCGCATAGCCCAGATCGTTCAAATAGGTCACGTTGATCGGCTCGAGCTGGGTCGCCTGCCGCAGATTTTTTTCGGCCTCGGCATAGCGCTGGTCGTTGGCCGCGATCAGGCCCAGTCCATGCCATGCCGCAGCAGCCTGCGGCCCGTGCAGCATGCCCTGGTAGACCTTGGCCGCCGCCTCGCCCTGGCCGGTTTCGCGTAGTGCGTCGCCTTGCAGTCGCTGCAATTCGGGCGGATCGCCATAGCGCAGCCGGAACGCATCGATATGCGCCAGCGAGGCGTAATAAGCGCCTTGCTGCTGCATCTGGCGGATCAGGTCCAGATACATCGCCTTGCTGTCCGTGCTGGGTCTGGCGGGGTCCTCCAGGCTCGGCGCCTGCGGATGATTGGGAAAGCCGTTGCGGAACGTGCTGCAGGCGGCCAGCAGCACGCAGGCTGCGGCAATCAGCGTCGTCTTGCAGCGATAAGTCTTTGCAGCGCGCATGCTCAATGTCCTCGCAGCTTGGCCATCGTGCTGATCAGCGAGATCACCGCCGGGCCGCCCAATACCAGCATCAGCGCAGGCAGCAGCGTCAGCATCATCACCAGGGTCATCTTCACCGACAGCTTGCCGGTGCGTTCCTTCATGCTCATCTTGCGTTGCTCGCGCAGGCGCTCGGCAAACTGGCGCAGCGGTTCCTGCACCGCGCCGCCGTGCTCGTGCACCTGCACGATGATCTGCACCAGGCTTTGCAGGTCGTGATTGTCGAAAGACTCCGACAGCCGCCGCAGCGACTGCGCCCGCGGCCGCCCGTGGATATAGGCCACGTTGGCGTCGTGGATCTCGCGGCCCAGCACCGGAATCACTGTGCGAAAGCGCTCGGCGATGATCTGCAGGCTCTGGTCCATGCTTACGCCCACGCCCTGCAGCAGCCGCAGCAGATCGATCAGCAGCGGCAGTTCGTCGTCCACGCGCTTGCGCAAGCGGCTGGCCCAGGCACCGAGCAGAAACTTCGGCAGCAACAGCCCGGCGGCAAAACCGGCCAGCATGTTCAAGCCCGTGCGCACGCCGTCGGTAGCCAGCCACGGCAGCAGCGCCAGCGGCAAGGCGAACGCCAGCACCACGCGCAGCCCGAGATAGATGGCGCGGTCGGTGGGGGTGTTGTGGTTGGTGCGCTCGAGCAGCAGGCGATCTTCCGAGGCGAGCAGCAACTGCCCCAGGCGTCCGTTTTCGAAGCGGCGGCCGATGGTTTCCAGAATGTCGATGGCACGCCGCCATGGCGTGCGCTCGCTGTGCATGCCCGGGTCCGCCGCCACGGCGCTCGGCTGCTGCAAGGCACGCTCGATCACTTCGGCCGCATGCTCGTGCTGCCGCGTGCGCTGCAGCCAGAGCATGCCGATCAGCGCCAGCCCGAGCAGCAGGGCCACCCATGCGCAGGTAAACAGCAAGGAGGCGCTCATAGCGATCGCGCCAGTCGATACAGCAGGCCGGCGCCGAGCATCTCCAGTCCCAGCGCGATCAGCAGAATCTTGTGACCCAGCGGCTCGCTGAACATCGGCGTGAAAAAGGCCGGATTGGTCATGGTGAGAAACACCGCCGTGCCCACCGGCAGCAAGCCGATTACCCAGGCCGACAAACGCGTTTCCGAGGTGATCGCGCGCAGCTCCTGCCGCGCCTGGCTGAGGTCGCGCATAAAGTCGCTCATACGCTGCAGGATCAGGTCGGCGCGGCCACCCATGCGCATGCCGGTGCCCAGCACCACGTGCAGCAATTCCAGCTCCTCCACCCGATACGGGCGTGATGCCACTTGCAGCGCGCGGTCCAGGTCCAGGCCGGTGCGCACCGATTGCATGGCGCGGTCCAGCACCACCCGCAGCGGCGGCTGCACCGACAGCAAGGTGGCCTGAAACGCCATCGGCAAGCTGTTGCCGATATGCGACATGCGCACAATGCCATCGAGGAAATCCGGCAGCTGGCGAATAAACTGCTTTTGCAGTTTTTCCATGCGCGAGCGCAGCCACAGCCATACGCCGACGGCATACACGCCCAGCAGCAGCGGCGTAATCCAGACACTGCCTACGCGCCACCAGCCGGCCAGCGCAATGGCCAAGCCGACCAGTGCCAGCAGCACCGGCACGCGCCAGCCGGTGGGCAGCCCGGCGCGCAGCAGCAGGGCATCGGTGCGCGGCTCGCCTTTTGCCTGCGCCTGCGCCGGTTGTGCGGCCGGTACAGGGTGCGGTGTCTGGGCCTGCACCAGCAGGCTCTGCTCCATATGCGCGATGCTGCGGCGGGTCTGCCGGCGCGCCGCCGTGCCCCACCATAGTTCGATGGCGCCGGCCAGCAACAGCAGCGCAATGCTGATCAGGGCAAGGGCCTGGATCACGCCAGGCCTCCGCCCGCTTCGCGCAGAAATTGCCGGTACGGCTCCAGCTTGGGCGTATGCGGATGAAAGCCCAGGCCCGGCCAACGCTCATGCTCCACCCCATCCAGATCCACCGCCGCCTCGTAGCGGTACAGCTCCTGGGTGGTGACCACATCGTCGCTGGTGCCGATCACCTCGGTAATCGAGGAAATCACGCGTCGCCCGTTGTTGAGCCGCGCAATCTGCACAATGAAATCGATGGCGCTGGCAATCTGCCGGCGCAGGCTGTTCTCGGTGCCCTGGAAACCGGCGAAGCCGCACAGCATTTCCAGTCGGTACAAGGCATCGCGCGGCGAATTGGCGTGAATGGTGGACATCGAGCCGTCGTGCCCGGTGTTCATCGCCTGCAGCATTTCCAGCACTTCCGAGCCGCGTACCTCGCCCACCACGATGCGGTCCGGCCGCATGCGCAGGCTGTTGCGCACCAGGTCGCGGATGCCCACCGTGCCGTCGCCCTCGAAACCGCCCAGCCGGCTTTCCAGTCGCACCACATGCGGGTGATTGAGCGAGAGTTCGGCGGTGTCTTCCACCGTAATCACCCGCTCGGTATGCGGAATGAAACTGGCCAGTGCATTCAGTAGCGAAGTCTTGCCGCAGCTGGTGCCGCCGGAGATCAGCACATTGCAGCGGCCCATCACCGCCGCGCGCAGCAGTGCATGCACCGGCTTGTCGAACATCTTGCGCGCCAGCAGGTCGTCCGGCGTAAACGGCTCCTTGCGGAATTTGCGGATCGACACGCACGGTCCGGAGACCGACAGCGGCTCGATAATCGCATTCAGGCGCCCGCCATCGGGCAGGCGCGCATCCACCATCGGGTTGGATTCGTCCAGCCGCCGCCCGATCGGCACCAGGAAGCGCCGCACGATGCGCAGCAGATGGCGATTGTCGGTAAAGCGCGCGGTGCTGTGCTCCAGCACGCCGCAGCGCGATACGTATACATCCTTGTAGCCATTGATCAGGATGTCTTCCACTTCCGGATCGTGCAGCAGGTCATCCAGCGGGCCGAAGCCGGTCAGTTCCTTCACCAGCGCGAGCGAGACCTTGTGCATCTCCGCTTCGTTGATCGGAATATGCCACTCCTGCACAAACGTGGCCGTTTCGATCTCGGCGTACTTGGTGATGGTGTCCAGCGCCCAGCCGGTGATATCCAGGTGCTGCTCTTCCACCCGGTTGAGCAGAAACTCGTGCGCGCCCGACAGCACGTCGTGGAACTGCTGGCTCTGCTCGAACGGCACGTCCCGCCGTGGCGTGGTGACGGCGTCAATGCGGCGCAGGACATCCGGAAAGGGATCCGCGCGATTCAAGGCGTTTTCCATCGATGCTCTCCCTTACGGTTGAACAATCTTTTCCAGCGGGACGAATCGGCCGCGTCCTGCATGCCGATATGCAGCTTGGCCAGCAGTGGCGCCAACGCACGCACATACGCATCGTGCGGCGCCACCTCGTGCAGCAGGCGGCCCTGGTTGGCGCTGCTGCGCAGCGTGCGCCCGCGCTCGGGCAGGGCGGCCAGCAGCGGCAGTTCGAAGCGTTCGGCGATCTGGCGCGCGCTGATGCCGCATTCCTCGTCGTGGCGATTGACGATCAGCGACACGCGCTTGTCGCGCAGCTGCCATTGCGCCAGCTGGCGCAGGCAATGATCGAGCGACACCATTGAAGCAATACCCTGATCGGCCACCAGCCAGATCTCGTCGGCAGCCTGCAGCATGGCCTGCGGCAGCTGGCGCAGCGGCAGGCCGCCCGCATCGCACAACACCAGCTCGAACAGGCTGCGCAGCCGTTCGACCAGCGGTGCCGTATCGATGTTGCCGGCCAGTTCCTGCGTCTGCGTCAGTACCGCCAGCCGGCTGCTGTGGTGAGGCATGGCGGTGCGGATCAAGGTGGCGTCAATGCGCGAGGTATGGCGCAGCGCATCCTCGTAATGGAATTCGCCCTTGGCGCCCAGATACAGCGCGGCATCGCCGTGCGGCGCACCCAGGTCCAGCAGCAGGCTGTGCGGTGTGGCCTCGGTCTCGCTGCCGGCCTTGGCCGGCGGCATGGACAGCGCACCCAGGTGCGCCGCCAGCGTGCTGGTACCTACGCCAGGGCGCACACCGAGCAGAATCACCAGTTGCCCCGGCTTGTGCGTGATGACGGCGGCCGGCACCTGTGCGGTGGCGGCATGTTCCAGCGCATGTTCGAGCAGGGCGCGGATTTCCTCATCCGGCGCATCCATGTCGATAAAGTCGCGCACGCCGGCGCGCAACGCGGCCAGTACGCCGGTGGCGCGATCCGCGGCGGTAGAACCCACCCCGATCAGCGGTATCTCCGGCGACAGCGCATGCAGCTGGCGGGCGAGGGCGGTGGAGGCATCGGCGGTTTCGCAGGCGTAGTCGAGCAGCACCATGCGCTGCAGCCCGCGCAGCGCCGCCCAGTGTTCGGGCGAGAAGCGCCGGCTGTCTTCCCAGCGCACCGTCGCGATATGACGCAGCCGCGCGGCCAGCCGCTGGGCGCGTTGTTCGTCCGACGAATAGAACATCAGCTGCACGCCGAGCTCCAGTTTGCCGAAGGGAAGAATCGAGGCCACCGTCTGCATGGCGCGGCCCCTCTAGCGGGAAAACCCGGGCAGCTGGTCGGAGCCGGCCGGATGCAACAGGAACGAACCCCATATCGGCATCGCCTGCTGCTGCTCGCGTTCGCCCGGCAGCGGCAGCTTCACGCCGCGCGCCATCGCATGCACCAGATGCGGCGTCACCATGATCACCAGCTCCTTGTCCTGCTTGCTGTACTGCATGTCGCGGAAGAACGCGCCGATCACCGGGATATCGCCCAGCAGCGGAATCTTGTTCATCTGGCTGGTGATGTCCTGGCTTACCAGGCCGCCGATCACAAAGCTTTCGCCGTCGCCAAGCTCCACCGTGGTATCGGCGCGGCGGGTGGTGATGGCCGGTACCGAAACACCGCTGATCACCAATTCATTGGTGTAATCAAGCTCGCTCGCTTCCGGCGCCACCTTCAAGGCGATGCGATCGGGCGCCAGCACGGTCGGCGTCAAGGTAAGGCCCACGCCATACGGCTTGTAGACGATCGCCACCGTACCCAGCCCCTGCGGTTCCGGTATCGGCAATTCGCCGCCGGCCAGGAAGCTCGCGCTCTGGCCCGACAAGGCCACCAGCGTGGGCTCGGCCAGAATCCGCGCCAGGCCATCGGCCTGCAGCAGGCTCAAATCGCTGAACAAGTTATGCGTGGTGGAATTGAAAATAAGATTGAAGGCCGAGGAAATCGGCTGCGTGGCATTGAAACTCACGCTGCCCACGCTGGAGTTGCTGTTGCTGGTGGTGCTGTTCTGCGTGCCACCCACCTGCACCGAACTCAGCGAGGTCGGTGCGAACGTGCCGAAGGTAAAACCGCCATTGCTCTTCACCAGGTTCAGGCCGATGGAACTCATGGCGGTCTTGTCGAATTCCACCACCTTCACATCCACCTGCACCACGCCGCCGCTGTCGATGGTGGACATGTCGGTCACCGTGGCCTTGGCATCGCCCGCGCCGGCGGCATTCCACGCCTGCTGGTGATTGAGCAGGCTCGGCGCTTCGCCGTGCAGCAGCGCCATGCCGTCCTGCTGATCCAGCTGGGTGCCGGCGCTGCTTTCCAGCTGCGACTGGATCGCGCTGCGCACCACCACGCTGACGCGCTGCGGCTGGGCCTGGCCGCGGTACCACAGCAGCAGCACGGTTTCGCCCGCCTGCTTGCCGACCAGCAGAACGTCGCTGCGCGTCTTCAGCGTCACCACATCGGCCACGCCAGGATCGGCAATCGCGATCCGCTCCAGATCCTTGGGCAGGTGCCAGGGGCGCTGCTCGTGCGTCTGCAGTTCGACCGTGTTTTCATCCGCGGCCAGGCACGGCGCGGCGAGCATCGCCAGCGCGGCCGCACAGCACAGGTAGCCGTAGCGCATCATGGGGAATGGTTCCCTGTGGTGTCGTTGCGTTGCGTGCCGCGGATGATTTCCACGCCGCCGGCAAGGTCGACATGGCGATGCGCCGGTGTACGTGCCAACGCGACGCTCTGGCCGGCCAGGCCGGAACCGTCGATGCCGGCGAAAGCATCGTTGTCCGGCGTATGCACTTGCTGATGCTGCTCGCCATCCAGATACGCCAGCGGCGCCAGCACCACCGGCGGCTGCGGGAACCATTGGCGGTCCGGCCGGTTCGCATCGCCCGGGTAACGCAGCGCCAGCGTGAGCTTGCCGTTCTGCGCGCCCAGCAGCAGCTGATCGATATCGGCCACCGGCACCGCCAGCACTGCGGTGCGCGCAGCTTCGGCCACCTCGTTCTTTACTGTCTGCTCGGCAGCCGGCTTGGCGATGGAACTAGCCGGTACCGGCAAATTGCGATCGCCATAGGCCAGCACGCGCAGGCGCGACAGCAGCAGGCGCGTCTGGCTCAGGTCGTGATTCTGGCCAAACGCTGTATTTGGCGGGTTCTTCAAGCTCAGGAAAACATCTACGTAATCGCCGGGCACGATCCGGTTACCCACGCCGGCTACTTCATCCACCGGCACGGCCAGTGCGCGCTCGCCGGGCATCAGCTGGATCGCCACGCCGTGCGCGAGCAGGTCGGCGGTAATCGGCGTGCCGGCGGGAATACCCACCAGCGGCAGCCGGCCGACTACCTGATCCATGCTGACGAACGCACCTGGCGGCGCCTGCGCTGCCGTGGCCATGCGCAGTGCCGAGAAGGCAATCGCCTTGCCCGCGGGCAAGGCCTCGGTGGCGACCACCACCGGCACGCCATTGTTTTGGGGTGCGGCGGTTTGTGCAGCGGGCGTTGCGACAGGTGCCGCGGCTTGGGCCGGCGGCGTGCGCCGCCCAAGGCTGAAGGCCAGCACGGCCAGTACAAAGGCCAGTGACACCAGCAAGATCGCCGCGATTCGTGTGATTTTCTGCATCGATGCTGTCTCCGGGTCGCGGGCGTGTGGCGTTAGTCGCCGGTAAGGTCCAGTTGCACCGTGGCCGAACTGCTCATCACCGCGCCCAGCACCCAGCCGTACAGCGTCTTGGTGCCGGGCAGGAACGGTTTGGCGTTGTAGTTGTAGGAGGTCACCACCGTGATGCATTGCATCGCCGGGGTAGAAGGGCAGGCCGTGGGCGCCGACACCGCAATCGATGCAAACGCACCGCCCGGCGCCGGCGGCGCAGCGCAGTTCGGTTGCTGGCCGGAAAAATTCAGCAGCCAGCCCATCGACTCCTGTGCCGCATTGCACGCATTGCTTTCGCGCTGCGCAGTGCTGCCGTAATGCAACGCGGCGCGCGCGCCTTCGGCGGCGGCAAGTGTCAGCGTTTCCTGGGCGGCGAAAATCATCACGCCGGACAAGGTGATCAGCAGCAGCGGCAGCACGCCGAGCAGGAACACCAAGGCAAATTCGATCGCCACCACGCCATGCTGCCGGCGGCGGCTGCGATAATGGTGATGGCGATGTGGCAGGGGCGGCAGCTGCATCACGATGCGATCCTCATCCATGCACCCATGGCGGACCGAACAGCGCGATCAGCGCGCCGACCGAAAGAAATGCCGCATACGGACTGCCGCGGCGACTGCGCTCGGCCGCCTGCGCCTCGATCATGTCCGCATCCAGCACACCCTGTGCGGCATGCCGCAGCCGATAATTGGCGAGCGATACATAGATCACATGCACGCCGGCCAGCAGGCTGGCGACGATCCAGATCGGCAGCAGCGCCTTGGCGCCGAGCAGAAAGCCGAAGGTGGCGAACAGCTTCACGTCGCCCGCACCCATCCAGTGGATCGCATACAGCGGCAACAGCACCAGCAGGCCGATCACCAAGCCTGCCAACGCCGACCATGGCGGCCCCGTTCTGCCCAATGCCCACGTCGTACCGAACAACAGCGCGCCCGCCGCCAATGCAATCAACAGCCATGCATTCGGCACGCGGCGCGTGGTGATGTCGCTGATGGCAATCAGCACACACAAGGGCGCAACCAGTGCGGGCAATAGTGCAGGCATGGTCGATTCGTCCACGGTCGGCCCGTTTCAACAGCCGGTTCCACAGGGCGCAATAACCCGCTGCGCACTACCCGCAAGTAGTGCGCGACCCATTATTGCGTTGTAAGCAGCCGGCCCTGATCCGGGTGCCGACTTAGGTGGTGGCGCTGGTCACGGCGTTGCCAAGCGCCGTCATGATCTGGCCGTAAATCGTGCCCAGCTGCGTCTTGAAACCGGCCACCAGGGCGACTGCCACCAGGCAGGCCAAAATGCCGTATTCCAGCGCGGTGATGCCATCTTCTTCGACGAGGAAATTGCGGATCGCTGCGTTCATTTGAATCCCCCTTGGGCTTTAAAGCCCATAAGCCATTCCGACATGGCCAAACATGTGAAGTGGTCGACACACACTTGCCGATGGCCCGCGACAGCGCGTCGTAGGCTGGCCCTTACCGGACCTGCGGCGACACCAAGCGGCTGGGTCGCCGTTTTTCGGATTACTTAGGGTTATTTTCTGGATTCACCCGAGCCGGATGCTATGCATCATTATGTGGATAACGCGTGAATTATTGCGTGATCTTTATATTGAATATGCGCATTGGGAAATTTTCTTATCTATAAAGATAAGTGTGTTGCTGTCGATATTTTGACGCTTGTCATTAAAAACCAGCTTTTTAGCTTATCCCTTGATAAAGGCATTAATCGCGCCATTGGCGTGTTTGAATATTTATCGATCTAAATGATTTTTTGGATCGATTAACCGTTATTGCGGAGTGAATAGCGACGGGATAATGGCGCGGATGTGACGTGTTTTGTCACTTCTTATAAAGGCGGCAGGGCTGCGGCCGTTGATGGCCCAGGGGGCCATTTGCGTGGAGCCTGCCTAGGCTGGCATTTTCGGCAAATGCCCCATCCTTGCTTCATCTTCGTCCGCTCCGTCCGCGGAGCCGGCCTTTACGACAAAGCCTCACTCTAGAGGGGCCGTCATTCCCGCGAATGCGGGAATGACGGCGGTGCGGTGGCGAGGCAGCGGGGTGGGGCGCAGGCTGCGGCAGTGCTGCGTTTGCAAGGCGCCTCACTTACTTATTAATGCTGCGAATCAGCGTGTCCATCCGCCTGTGCTTCCTGCGCCTTGGCCTTCTTCTCAAATACTGTCACCCCGATGCGCATGGCGGAACCCGCCAAGGCCATCAGCAATGCCAGCATATGCATTTGCAGGCTATACAGCGCAGTTCCCGCAAAGAACATCGCGACAAAAAAATCCTCCATCAACCAGCCCCATGCGCGCACCCGCGGCACACTCGGCGCCAAGTGGCGAATAAACGCGGCATAGAACCATCCCGCCGCCAGGCAGAGATAAATCGCCACCAGCGACAGCGAATAAATCAACATGCCGTTGGCCGCGGAATCGCTGAGTCCTTCCAGCAGCACGCGCACAAACACCGGCACCAAGGCCACCAGGCTGAGCAGCAACAGACTCATCAAGGTTATCGGCGTATCCACACGATACAGATGCGCCAGTGTGCGGCGATGGCGCATCCATACAATGCCGATCAGAAAGAAACTCAGGAAATACACCGCCAGCGGCTTGCCCCACACCTGCACCACGGTTTGTCCGGGTAACGCCTCCGGGCGCAGCTCCACCGCCGAGAGCGTCAGTGCGATGGCGAATACGCCATCGGAAAGCATCACCAGCCGATCGAAATGGCGCTGGTGTACATGATGTTCCTTCACGTGCTGCGGCGTGCCTGTATCCATATCTCTCCCCGTGACATTCCAGTGGCCTGCGGCCGTATAACCCCCGGCAAGCGCGTGCACCGCGCTTGCGAATGGCGACCATCATAGTCGGTGCGCCGCTTGCGTAACCCGAACCCCGTCATTCCGCCGTCCGTTCCATCGGCCCGTCATTCCATCCTTCGCCCCATCATCCCATCATCCCTTCCAGCGCCCCATCATCCCTTCCATCACCCCATGATCCCGTCATCCCGGCGCAGGCCGGGACCCAGCGTCTTTCACCGGCCGAAGTCACTAGGTCCCGGCCTGCGCCGGGATGACGGGGTGATAGATGGCGGGTGATGTGTGATGGGTAATGGGTGATAGGTGATAGGTGATAGGTGATAGGTGATAGAGGCATCACGCATTCCCCCAACCCTAGAACCCGCCCCGCGCAAACAGCCAGCTCCCATCCGGCTGCCGCACCATACCAAAGGTGCGATCGGCACTCTCCTGGCTGTCGTCCGCCACAAACAGCACCCGGAACGAAAAGCTGTCCGGCGATGCCTGTTGCACCGAATGAATCCCGCGCACGCTCAGGCACTGATGCCGGTCGTGATAGCGCGTGGCATTCATCGCCGACAGGTAATACGTGCTGCTGCCCACGCCCGGTGTTTGATAGGCATGCAGATGATTCCACGCATCCCAGGCCGGATAGCAGCTCAGATACATGATCACCCGCGCGATATTCGGCAGCGCCTGGTTCCAGGAAGGCCGGATCGGCAGCGGCACGCCTGGCCCATCCAGCGCCATCTGCAACTGCTGTAGCTGTGCCGGCGTAGGCTGCGCCACGCCGGCCTGATGCACCAGCGCCTGCGCATTGCCGGCAAAGCGCTGCGCGAGCGCCGCCTGCCGGCTCTGGCTGGCCGGCTGCAGTGCCACGTGGATGGCGTGCGCGGCGGGGAGCTTCAAATAGGTGACATTGCCGTACAGATCCTCGCCGGTAGCCCAGCCGGCCTGATCCTGCGCACGCAGCGCATCCAGGCTGGCCGCATGTTTGCCTGACAAGGCCGATACCTGCGCGGCGAGCACGCCATGCAGCTTGATCAGGTAATAACGCAGCGTCGGCTGATACGAACCCTGCGGCGCACCCAGTTCGAACGTCGCCTGCTCGCCGGTATTGGCTACCGACAATCGCTGCCGGTAGAACGCGCCCTGTTCATAGGCGTAGGTGCTGCCATCGTCATCGTAATAATCGAATGACGTGGGCGACGGCCCAGGAAACGCATCCACGTCCAGCACGGTCAGCGGCTTCTCGCCTACGTATTGCATGGCCGGCGCGGTCGGAATAATCGCACCCTCGCGGACAAACAGGGGGATATCCTGCCAGGACACATCGTCGAGCGGATAATCGATTACCTGTCCGCCCTGATACACCACGCCGGTGGTGTAGTCCGTCCAGCGCCCGGCCGGCAGATAGATGCGCTTCACCGTCTGCCCCTGCTGCATCACCGGCGCCACCAGCAAGGCATCGCCGAACATCCATGCATCCACATCGTTGCGCACGTTCGGATCGTCCGGATACGCGAACGCCAGCGGCCGCACCAGGCCAACGCCCTGGTCGTGCAGCTTGCGCTCGTAGGCGTAGATATACGGAATAAAGTGATAGCGCAGCCGGATTGCGCGCGTGGCCGCCGCCTCGGCCACGGAGCCATAGCGCCACGGCTGGCGTTTCTCGTTAAGCGAGCCGTGCACGCGGAATACCGGCGTAAACGCACCGAATTCCACCCAGCGCGCGTAGTTCTCGTCGCTGGGGTGGCCTTTGAAACCGCCGCCATCCATGCCCCATTTCCATTCGCCCAGATCGATGGCGCTGAGCATGCGCTCGCGCTGGTCGGCCATGCTCTGGAAACCCGTATCGATATCGCCCGACCACAGGCCGTAGGCATAGCGCTGCGCGCCGAGATAGAAGTTGCGATTGATCGACCACACGCGCAGCGGTGAATGCGCGCGCTGGCCGTCATACAGCGCACGCTGCATATTCATGAATTGGCGATCGTCGCCGGTATCGTCCCCTTCGTCGTTCCACCAGCCGATCAGGCCGGTGTCGAAGGTGTGCTGCAGCGTGTCGTTGAAAAACCAGGCGCGCGCCGCCGGCTTGTTGAAATCGATGTCGCGCACCAGCTTGTGCGAGAAATAATCGGCAATGGCGGGTTTGTCCGCGTACCACAGGTCGTGCGCGGTGGCGTAGCGGCCCTGCACGGTATCTACATGGATACGCGGCTTCATGATGCCGCTCAGATGCATACCGCGCTGGTCCAGCTCGGCCTTCAGCTTGCCGCTAGGGCCATCGGGGAATTTATCCGTGTTCCAGCGGAATTCGCCGTAGTTGTCCTGGCCCCAGGCTTTCCAGTCGAAATCCAGGGTGACGTTGTCGATCGGAATTTGCCGCTGGCGATAGCCATCGATGATGTCCAGCAACTCGTGCTCATCAATGCCCCACTGGCTGTTGGTAAAACCCATCGCCCATTTGGGATAGAGCGGGGCAGGGCCGCTGAGGGTGGAAACCGCGGCGAAGATATCGGCAGGCGTACCAACGATCAGGTAGTAGTCGATGCTATTGCCCGGATAACCATCGATGCTCAGCCGTGCGCCCTGCAGTTCGAAACGTGCCGGCATGGCATCCACCAGCACGCCATAGCCGCGCGTGCTCCATACAAACGGGGCACCCGCAAAGCCCTGCTCGCCGGCCTTGGCCACTTCCACACCGCTGCGCAGCAGCTTGGGATCGGAAGGCTCCGCCGCGTAATAGCCGTGGATGCCGTAGAGCGGATCGTCGGCCGCGTGCGACAGCACAATGCGGCCTTGTGCCAAGGCTGCCAGATCGTCCTGGCGCAGCAGCACGTGGCCCTGCTTGTCGCTGATCGCAAGCTGCGACGCGTGTTTGTCCCAGCGTACGTCGATGCGGTCCGACGACATGGTCAGCGCGTCGGCGCCATCCTGCAGCGTGGCGGTGATGGCCGCAGGCGTGGCGTGCGGATCCATCACCAGGCTCTTGGGCAGTGCGGCGGCGCCGTTCTGCAGCACCTGCACTTGCAACACATTCGGTGCGATCAGCTGCAGGTGGATCGACACATTCGAGCCGGCCAGCGCGATGCCGTTGCCGTTTTGGCTGGCGGTGATCGTGCTATCCGCGTAACAAGGACTGGCCAGCCACACCAACAACAACCAGCCAATTACGAATTTGAAGCCGGGTTTCGAGCCTTTCATCGTCATCGCTCTCGCTGCACGTACTCGCGGAGTGTGGTCGCGTTGTGTGCCTCGTTTCAACCCGATAAGAGGATGTGTCTCTGACAGATGGCCGCTATTGGCATCGGGATAACGGCAAGTGGGTGTCAGGGAATTCTTCTTTTGCTGAATATGCACGGGCGTACGTTGACGCTCTGGTGACGTGGTTTTAGCGTGCATAGGTCGCTGCCAATTCAGCGACCGGGTGTCAGAACCCGACTCTCCCAAGGCGCGCGCGCCGGCAGGCGCGTTTTATCATCAGCGCTAACACCCCCGCGTTTATGGCGGGCGTGCCGGGCAGGCTTCGGCCTGACCGGGCCCTTGGGAACCGGTTTCTGACCCCGTCACGCCCGCCGCCCGCGTTATGCAGGCGGCGTTCCACTTCGCATGGAGCGAACGATGACTACGCAAACCCCCACCCCCTGGACCACCCTCAATACCAGCTACTACACCGCCAGCCTCGGCGACCCGCTCAGCCTGCTGGACGACGCCTCGATGCTGCTCAACGGCGCCCAGAGCATCAGCCGCATGCTCTGCGACGCACTGCCCACCACCGAAAGCCTCGATCGCGACGACCTGGCCAACGCCATGTGGTGCGTCGCCACCTTGATCGACATGGGGCAAGGCAGTACGCGCGAAGCCATGCGCCGATGGCCTAGAGGTGGCGAAGATGCAGGTGCCGGCATCAAGGCGGATTAAACCTGCCGTGCGATAACCAGGCGGGTAGCCGGCTTCCGCGCTTTAGCGGTGTGCACGCCATACAGCGCATCGGCTTCCCGCTTTTTTGCTCGATAGCCTGGATAAACCAGCAAACTAGCCTCAGCCTTCACAATCACCCCGCCGTCATTCCAGCCTGTACCGGAATGACGGTGGGCAAGTCTGCTATTTCTCTGCCCGAGCAACACTGCGCGACTGCTTCAAGATGCGTAGGCAATGCAGGGATCGGATATCCTGCGCGCAGCCAAGCCTCTACACACCAGCCGGCGAACGCTCTTCAACAGGGACAGGGAACCTCCATGCGGGAACAGCTCGCACAACCCATCCGCACCGCCTTGCTCATCATGAGCATCTTCGCCGCCATCGGCCCCATGCTGATCGGCGGCATCATGTTGCTGATCAGTATGGCGTTCTGCGATTCGGGGCCTATCCATAAATGCGTGGAGGCAGGCGCCCTGTTTCTAGGGGCCTTCGTGCTGTGCGGCGCCTTGCCCATCCCCGCTATTTTTGCGCTCACAGGTAAAAGCAGCCGATTGGGCTGGTACCTGTATCTCTATCCTTTCCTTATGTCGGCACTGGCTTGCGCTGCTTACATCGAAGGCGCCATCGGGCTGGGGGCCGGCAAACTTGTTTTAGGTTATACGGCGCTTGCGTGCGTGGCATTTATCCATCTGCTGGTTCGGCCTGCCGAGGCAGGTGCGTCGAACAGCGAAATAATGAGTTGAGAAGGGGTGGCAGTGAATAAGTGCTTACTTCTGTTCTTGTTGCTTCCGCTGTGTGCTTCAGCCTTGGAGCCGGAACCGCGTCAAACCTGGTTCACGGGCACATATACCGATCTTTGCTACAACAAGGACGGCAGCGATTTGCTGGGCATGGAGCTTATGATCATTCCCAGCTCTGCCGGTTATTCGGTAGTCGTGCAAATTGCGGAAGGTGGCGCTCCATATACCACCGTGGTTCCCATCACCATTCAGGGAAAAACAGCCTCATTTACGCTTCCATTCGGTGGTCCCTATGGCGGAATGCGATTTGAGGGGAAGCTAAGCAGAACATCTCTTGCGATCAAGTGGCAAAGTGGCGAGCAGGAAACTCTGAAGCGCGGACCAAGTTACTGGCAATAGCGATGTCGCAGAACATTTTGGCAGTGCATGCTCGTTCACGCCTGCCTGATGCATATCTTCAAGCTCACATCTCACATGGAGAGAACGGATATGAAGCTCTTGGTGAAAGCCCTGGTATGGGCCTCCGTGGCCGCTCTTGCGTCCTCGCTTGCCGTTGCGGCATCACCCATAGTCACCCCTGCGCAACACCTCACCGGAAGCCCTTTGCTCGGTAACTGGCTACTGGATACTTCGCGCATGCCCATACCGCCCGAGCAGCGTCCGCAGAGTGTCAGGTTTGCGTTCGCCGATGCCGGCAACAACACCTTGGCCATGCATGTGGATATTGTTTATGCCCCCGGCAACGAAGTGCATTCGGCCAGCACGGCGCCCCTCGATGGCACCCCGGCTCCGGTCAAGAACAGCCCCGAAGGCGATGCCGCCTCATTCAAATCGCCCGCACCCAATGTCCTGGTCATGGCGCTGCAAAGGGGAAGCGTGCTTGTTTCGACACGCATCTATGCCGTCGAGCCCGACGGTCAGCACCTGGTCGAGACAGCGGTGTATCCCGGCAAGGACGGTTCGATCGTTATGCGGACGAACTATTTCACGCGCGCTCGATAGGTTTGGAGCGAGGGTGCCCGCCCTCATGGTCAAGACGATGGAGATAACGTCATGAAAAGCCTGGTCTCATGGGTGTCCTTGGCGGCAGTTGCTGCTCTTTCTGTCATACCGGCCGTCGGTAGATGCGATGACAACCTGCAATACGCGTGGCATGTCTACGAGACCAAGACTTATTTTATCGTGATTACGGAAACGTGTACTCAAGGCGATATCGAATGCAACGCGACCTATGCCGGTACAAATAAGCAGAATGGATCTTCGGTCCTGCTCAAGGGAAAGACTGCCTTGCGCATGTGCGGCAACGATCCCAATACACCATGTGGCGTTTACGGATGGACCTTCACTAACGGCGCTACGGAGTATTTCGTCATAACCAACGGCAGCTTGTCTTTGAATGTGTCTGTGAAAGGGAAGCAGGTTCTGAGCGAGAGTGCCAAGATGGTGGCGGAGGGAGATGGAGTTTTCGGCGTTACCTATCCTGAAGAGAAAAATAAGTAGCTACGGAGAGAAGGGGATTCATGCATTTCTTTTGGCTGACAGCTTTTGTCGTCGGGTTCGCGTTGTCTATCGTGAGGTTGTATTCGAATCGAGAGCAGAGCGATGAATGCGCTGAAAACCGGTTTTTCATGACGCGCGCGTGGAGCTACATAATGATATTCATGGCAATTGCTGGTCTTTGCATGGCGGCGGCTATCTATTTTGGTCATTTTGGCCACCCAAAAGAGGATGCTTTTCCTGGGTTGGCACTAAGTGCTGGAGCAACCCTGTGCGCTCTCGTTTGGAGCTGCTATGAAGTGCGGTTAGAGCCATCTGCGTTGCGTTTTGGTCTGCTGGCGAGGCGGTCGCTTCATTACGAGTCCATTGCCAAAATCGTTGAGATTCGCAACGAAAAAAGCCCAAGAGCTATATTGGTGACCGTCGGCGGCAAAAAAGTCGGCATTTGGAGCAACTTGAGCGGGTTCGATGTTCTTATGCGGCGCTTGGCCGACAGATGTCCTGGGGCATCGCACGAGCGGGTAGGAAGGGCCTGACCGGCGGTCGAGGATCAAAAGGCGTAGTGGACGAAGTGGTCTTTTGATTATTCCTATCCTCGTTTTTATTTGCGCTGTGTGAAGGTCGAGTTATGCACACCTATCCTCCTGCGGTAGTTGCGATATTGATGCTGGCCGTAGCCACCATCATGTGGCGCGCCAGCAAGTACAGCGCCCGCGGCATTCTGCAGCGACAGTTCAAGGCAACGTTTGACCCCGGCGGCCCCTACATCGAGTGCGGCGTCCGCTTTGTGCTCGATGACATGCCGGCGCCGTGCGCGGTGCGTACCACCCGCGAAGGCTGGTATATGGTCACGCCGGATGCGATGCGCAAATGGCCGAACTGGAGCAATAACGTCGCGTTCTTGAAGCAGGCGGTGTTTATTCCGTGGGCGTCGCTGGACTATTACCGGGCGAAATCTCCCATGAGCAACTGGGTGCGCTTCGATGTGAAGGGCACCAAGGCCACGTTTTTTGTAAAGTGGGATGACGCTCTGTCTTTGTTGCAATCGGGCGGGATGCCGCTGCCTCCCGAGCATAGGCAGCGCTAATCAGGGCCGCAGGGGCAAACGGTTTATCTGCAGGAGTCGCCAGCCATGATCTTCGCCGTGTTCCTGATCTCTCTCGCCAGCGCGAAAACCGAGCGCATCGAGGAAGCCCCCGAATTGCTTGAGCGCGATGGGCGCTGGTTTTCGCTGCGTGGCGGTCCGCGCCAGCCGCAGCCGACCGACCATGCATGGGACCCCGTAGCGGTGTATGCCCTGGACGAATTGTCCGAGGAAGAGTTCCAGCAGCTGTTCGAGGCGCATAGAGCGCATGTGCCGGAATTGAATTTGAAGTACTGACCGGCCTGCGCTGGCTGAGTAATGGGCAGACGGTAAGGTGTGCCGTTCCCACCATCATGTGCATGGCGTGCATCCCTCCATGCAGGCACATGCAGGATCAGGCAAATCGATAAAGCGAGGTGCACCCGCTGCGCCGCGGCCCTGTGCCTTTAGTCATGGTTACTCATGGCACCTTGCTGGCCGACACTCGGGGAACGACTCGTAGGGGATACAACATGCGTCTCACTCAGCTGGCTTCCGCCTCTGCCGGAGCATTGGCTTCGTTTGGACTGTCGCTGCTGGCGGCCAATCCGGCCGCCGCACAACAGAGACCCGATCCGCAGGCACAACTGATCGCCAAGCGCAACGCCATCGAGCAGGAGCTGGAGAAGGTGGCGGTGGTCGACCGCAAGGTGATGATCAAGATGCGCGACGGCAAGCTGATGGCGGCCGATATCTATCGCCCGAAGGGCGCCGGCAAGGTGCCGATCATCTTTTCGCGCACGCCTTACAACTTCAATTTCTGGGATGTGAAGCTGGGTGCGCCGAGCGACATGACGCGCGAGCTGGATGCGGTCAAGCATGGTTATGCCTATGTGGATATCCAGGAGCGTGGGCATTTCTTCTCGCAAGGCAATTACGACATTCTCGGCATGCCCTTGAGCGATGGCGCCGATGAATTGAAGTGGATGTCCGCGCAGCCCTGGTCGAACGGCAAGGTGGGTACCACCGGCTGCTCTTCCACTGCGGAATGGCAGCTGGCGGTGGTGGCGCAGAACAATCCGGCGCTGACCACCTTCAATGTGCAGGGTTTCGGTGCGGGCGTGGGCCATGTCGGTCCGTACTACGAGCAGGGCAACTGGTATCGCGGTGGCGCGGTGCAGATGCTGTTTATTTCCTGGATCTACGACTACGGCATCCAGAACCAGGTGCGGCCGCTGTTCCCCGGCGATACCACCCAGGCCGAACTGGTCAACGCTTCGCATTTCTTCGACCTGGCGCCGCAGATGCCGCCGGTCGACTGGAACAAGGCGTTCTGGCATTTGCCCGAGAAGGACATGATCACGTCAGTGGGCGGACCGCCGGGTATTTTCGAGACGCATATGCCGGTGGCGACCGGTGGCGACATGATTGCCCGCGCACCCAACGATCCGGCCTGGTACAAGGGCGGCCTGTGGCACGAGAACATGAAGGTCAGCAAGCCGGGCCTGTGGTTCATGAGCTGGTTCGACGTGTCGGTATCGCCCAATCTGGCCGCGTATAACCAGGTGCGCCGCACGGCGCCGAAGGTCGTGGCCGATCAGCAATACGCGATCATCGCGCCGGTGCTGCATTGCGCGTACACGCGCGCCACCGATCACACCATGATCGGCGACCTGGACGTGGGCGATGCGCGTTTCAATTACAACGACTTGGTCTTCGGCTGGTTCGATCATTACCTCAAGGGCGAAGACAGCCCGATGCTGGATAAGCAGCCGAAGGTGATGTACTACGTGATGGGCGCGAACCGCTGGGAAAAGGCCGATACCTGGCCGCCGGCCGGCGCCACCACGCAGGATCTTTACTTCACCAGCGAGGGCCAGGCCAACACGCTTTACGGTAACGGCAAGCTGGTGGCGGCACCGCCTGCGGCCGATCACCCCGACCAGTTCGTCTACGATCCGGCCAATCCGGTGCCCACCTTCGGCGGCGGCGGTTGCTGCCAGGGCACCGCGGTGAAATTCGGCTCCTACGACCAGCGTCCGCAGGAAACGCGCAACGACATCCTGGTCTACGATTCGGAGCCGTTCAAGCAGGGCACGGAAGTGAGCGGGCCGATCACGGTGAGCCTGTATGTGTCCTCGAGTGCGAAAGATACCGACTTCACCTTCAAGGTGATCGACGTATATCCGGACGGCCGCGCTTTCAATATCACCGAAAATATCCAGCGCATGCGCTATCGCAATGGCTATGACAAGCCGCTGGCCTGGATGGCGCCGGGGCAGGTGTACAAGGTGACCTTCCAGCCGATCGATACCAGCTATTACTTCCGCGCCGGCCACAAGCTGCGGGTGGATGTTTCCAGCAGCAACTTCCCGCGTTTCGATCGCAACCTCAACACCGGCGGCAATAACTACGACGAAGCCCAGGGCGTGATCGCGCACAACGTGATCCATCACGATAGCGAGCATCCGTCCAAGATCACCATCACGGTGGTGCCGGATGCGGCGCCGGTGGCCGACGCGCCGGCTGCTGCATCCGACTGAGTGCAGGCGCCGCCATGAGCCACGGAACACGACGGCCGCAGGTATGTGTACTGGGCAGCGCCGAGCCAGGGTCGAAAGCTTTCGACCTGGCCGGCGATGCCGGCGAATGGCTTGCACGCCATGGCATCACCCTGGTCAGCGGCTGCGGCAGTCCCGCCACCCGCGTTGCGGCGGAGCGTGCGGTGGCCGCGGGCGGCACGGTGGTCAGCATCATTACCGATGCGGAAATGCCGGCGCCGGATTGGCCGGCGACGGTGGTTATCCCGTGCGGCATGGGCGATGCGCGCAATCTGCTGATGGCGCTGGCGGGCGATGCCTGCATCGTTATCGGTGGCCGCGCAGGCACCATTTCGGAAGTGTGTCTGGCCTGGCTGCATCGCCGGCCTTTGCTGCCGCTAGCCGGCTGCGGTGGCTGGTCCGATGGACTGCTCGATCATCCGCCGGATGAGCGGCAGAATTCGCCGATTCTGCCGTGGGGCTCGCTGGAGGCGCTTGAGGCGCAACTGGGCGCGCTGGGCTTGCTCCAAGCCGATTACGGTGTCGAGGAAGCATGAAAATTTCGCAAATTTCGCGGTAATCATGACTGCGTGATGCGCCAATGAATTTTTGCCGGGAAGTGCCGCAAGCGGCTTAATTTATGTGAAAAAGCTCGCGCGATGACGTGCGCGCTTACATAAGTCTTACATTTCATCGACGTTTTCGTGCCGTCCAATAACAACTATGCAGGGTAACTACCTGCACAGGATTGGACCGCCTATGCATTCTTCTGCTCGCTGCAGTACCGGCAATGCTGGCCTTGATACGGTTCTGCACGGCGGCCTGCCAGCCAGCCATATTTACCTGCTGGAGGGCCAGCCGGGTTCCGGCAAGACCACCCTCGCGTTGCAATTTCTGCAAGAAGGCGTGCGCCTGGGCGAACGCTGCCTGTACATCACGCTGTCGGAAACGGCGCAGGAGCTTGCCGATGTCGCCACCTCACATCACTGGGATCTGCAAGGCATCGACTTGTTCGAGCTTTCCTCGGTGGAAGATCTGCTCGGCGATGAGCGCAGCCAGTCGGTGCTGCATTCCTGGGAGGTGGAGCTGGGCGAAACCATTGCCCTGATCAAGCAGCAAATCGAGCGCATCGGGCCGCGCCGGGTGGTGTTCGACAGCCTTTCGGAATTGCGGCTGCTGGCCCAGGATCCGTTGCGTTATCGGCGCCAGGTGCTGGCGTTGAAGCAGTTTTTTTCGCCGCGCAATATCACTGTGCTGCTGATCGACGATCTCACCGGCAATCATGCGGATCGCGACACGCATCTGCACAGCCTTTGCCACGGCGTGATTTCGCTGGAGCGCTTCACCCTGGAATTCGGTGCGGCGCGCCGCCGCCTGCAGGTGCGGAAACTGCGTGGCGCCACCTTTATTGCCGGCTACCACGATCTGTCCATCCGTAAGGGCGGCCTGGAGGTATATCCGCGCCTGATCGCTGCCGAGCACCACATTACGTTCTCGGATAACTTGGTGCCGAGCGGCATCGCGCAATTGGACGCGCTGATCGGCGGTGGTGTATTGCGCGGTACCAGCACGCTGCTTACCGGCCCGGCGGGCACCGGCAAGACCACGCTTGCCTTGCAGTACGTGGCAGCGGCATGCGCGCGCGGCGAGCGCTGCTACTTGTATGAATTCGACGAACGCATCGGCACGCTGCTCAGCCGCGCCGAAAACATGGGCATGCCGCTCACCCGGTATATCGAGGAGGGGCTGCTCGACGTCATGCAGGTAGATCCGGCCGAGATGTCCCCCGGCGAATTCGCCTGGAGCGTGTTCAAGGCGGTGCAGGACAAGGGCTGCAAGATCGTGGTGATCGATAGCCTCAACGGCTATCTCACCGCCATGCCGCAGGAAAAGCATCTGCTGTTGCAGATGCACGAATTACTGGCGTTTCTGAATCAGTCGGGCGTAACCACCTTTTTGATCAATCCGATGTTGGGTCTGGTCAGCTCGATCGATGTGGGGCAGCTCAATGTGTCCTATATCGCCGATACGGTGGTGCTGTTCCGCTACTTCGAAGCGGAAGGACGCATTCGCAAGGCGCTGTCGGTGATCAAGAACCGCGGCGGCAGGCATGAGGAGACGATAAGAGAAGTTCGCATCGATCGTCAGGGCCTGCGCGTGGGCGAACCGCTGACCAACTTCCGCGGCGTGCTGACCGGAACGCCCGAGTTTGTCGGCAATCTCCGGCCATTGATGGAAGGTCGCGATGCATAAAGAGGCCGTACGCGGCTATCGGGCGCTGATCGTGGCGCCCTGGCAGCGCGATGCCGAAAGCCTGGCCAAGGTGCTGGCCCAGGATGGCTATCACACGTGCATATATCCGGACCTGATCGCGCTGAGCGAGCAGATCGACGAAAACACGGGTGTGGTGATCCTCACCCATGAAGCGCTCGAGCATGGCATCGACCGGCTGCGACGTTGCCTGCAGCGCCAGCCAACCTGGTCGGATGTTCCTTTTGTCGTACTCAGGTCAGCGCGCAGCAGCGGGATCACTCATACGGTGCCGCTGCCGGCCGAGGTGATCAACCGCATCGAGCTGGAACGTCCGATCGGGTCGGTTTCGCTGCTCAGCGCCGTGGCCACCTCGATGCGCTCGCGGCAAAAGCAATTTGAAATCCGCGATCGCATCGCCGAACTGGCCGCCAGTCGGCATGCGCTGACCGAAAGCGAAGCGGAACTGCGGGTGATCACCGATGCGTTGCCGGTGTTGATCGCCTTTCTGGATGTGGGCTTGCACTACCGTTTCGTCAACTGTTCCTACCAGGACTGGTTTGGCTTAGCACCCGCGGACATGCTCGGTAAAACGGTGCCGGAAGTATTCGGCGAGGAATCTTCGCCCGCGTTCCTGGCCTCGATGCAGCAGGCGCTTTCCGGCGAGCCAGGCGGTATCGAAGAGGTGTGGCAGCATCGCGAGGAAGGTCAGCGCGAAGTGGAAATCCGCTTCTTGCCACGCTTCGCGCAGAACGGAAAGGTGGATGGCGTGCATGTGTTCGCCGCCGACATCACCGAACGCAAAGCTTCGCTGCAAGCGGCCCAGCACGCGGCCGCCATACTGGAACAAAAGGTTGCCGAGCGCACCGCCGCGCTGCAGGCGGAAATGCAGGCCAGGTCGGAAAGCGAGACCGCATTGCGGCAGGCGCAAAAAATGGAAGCGGTGGGCCAGCTGACCGGCGGCATCGCGCACGACTTCAACAATATGCTTACCAGCATTATCGGCGCGCTGGACATTATCGGCATGCGCTTGCAGGAAGGACGCACCGACCGGCTGGAGCGGATCATCCGTGCCGCCTTCGAATCGGCCAATCGCGCAGCTGGGCTCACACAGCGCCTGCTGGCTTTTTCCCGTCGCCAGTCGCTGGATCCCAAGCCGGTGGATCTCAATGCGCTGGTGCAGTCGATGCATATGCTGCTCAGCCAGACGCTGGGCGAGCGCATCCAGATCAAGGTGGACCTGGCCGGATCGCTGCATAAGGCGTTGGTGGATATCAACCAGCTGGAAAGCGCCATTCTCAATCTATGCATCAACGCCCGCGATGCCATGCCCGATGGCGGCCAGCTATGCATCACCACGCGTTTCTCGCCCTCCATGCCGTTTACGCGCGAGGTAGGGTTGGTCAATCCGGCCGGCTACGCCGTGCTCGAAGTGGCCGATACCGGCGTGGGCATGGATCTGAGCGTGCAGGAGCGCGTGTTCGAACCCTTTTTCACCACCAAGCCGCTGGGGCAGGGAACCGGCCTGGGACTGTCGATGATTTACGGTTTCATGCAGCAGTCAAAAGGGCATGTCGATATTCAATCCGCCCCCGGCAGGGGCACGGTGATTGCGCTCTATCTTCCCGTGGCGCCGGGGGATTACGCCGCTAATGGGGTTATCCGGCAGGACGCGTCCATTCCCAAGGGCGAGGGCCAGCAGATCCTGGTAGTGGAAGACGACGACCAAGTCCGTTGCCTGGTCAGCTTCCTGCTCGAAGAGCTGGGCTACACCGTTACCACCGCACGCGATGCGATGGCGGCGATGCCGCATTTGTCAGGCCCCGAGCATATCGACCTGCTTATTTCCGACGTGGGCCTGCCCGGCATGAACGGCCGACAGCTGGCCGAACTGATGCGCGAACATCATCCCGCCGTGCCCGTGCTTTTCATGACTGGCTATGCCGAAACCGCGGCCGTGCAGTCGGAATTCCTGGGCGAGAACATGGCCATCATCACCAAGCCGTTCGCGCTGGACGATTTTGGACTGGCCGTGCGCCAGGCGCTCGCCAGCCAGCCGCACCGGGTCGCTTCCCAGGCGCCATAAAAAAACAAGGGCGCCTGGGGAGGCGCCCTTGGGGGAGGGGAGCAAGTCCTTTTCGAAGTCGCCGTGACTTCCTCATCGTTCCTTCGCTGCACATCGTTGCGGGGGAGCGCCGACGCGGCATGCTTGCTCGCTTGGTACAGCTCTAGATTTACGGTGACCGCCGTGATGCAGCTGTGCCCGAACAGTGAGCGAAATGTATGCCGGCCGCGGCATGGCGAATGATGCGGCCGGCGTACGCGTTCACCGCCGGAGCGGCCGGGCTGCCGAGTTCTCGAAGCGGCGCAGATGGTAGATGCGCCCGATATGGTGCGCGCCCACCCAGCCGCCCAGGGCGGCGGCAAGCAGGCCGAGCAGCAGGCTGGCGAAGCCGATCCACAGCACGGTGGCCGCGTTGTGGGCGAGCTGGTCGGCGCGGCGCTTCGCATCCAGCTGGGCCGCCTGCGTATCGGCGGCGATGGCGGCCACGATGCCGGCGCCATCGGCAGCGCTGGTGCGATTGACCGCGGCAAACAGATTGGCCGCCATGTTGTCGTTGCCGGCGAGCAAGGCGGCAACGATCTGGTCCGCCGTAGGCCGGTCGTGCGTGGTCAGGCGCGCCTGCACGTCGGCCTGCAGTACTGCGAGCGATCCATCGCCGCCTGCGGCCAGCGCGCCGGGCGCGGGGCCCGCCGGCATGCCGGCATCTGCCGGCGGCGGCCCCATGCCGGCGTGCATGGGCGCAGCCTCGCGATGCATCGCGCCCAACCCGAGCGCCAGCCACAGGAACGCCACGCTTACCGACAATCCCCACACGGTGGCGCCGTGCAGGCTGCCGATGGTGCGGTCATCGTGCGCCGCGTACCAGCTGGCGAACATGCCGCCCAGCCAGAGCGACACGATCCAGGTCAGCACCATCCAGATCGCGGTGCCGATGCCGATGCCCTTGGCGCTGGCGTGCGCGTTCCAGGCATTGAAGGCGGAAAATCCCATCGCCATGCCGCCTACATAGAGCAGCACGGCGATACCGGTGGCGACCAGCCAGCCGGCCACGATGGCGCGAAAGCTCATTGCCGCCACCCGACTTTCCATTACCGATGTTTCAGCTACCAATACGTCGACCATGGCCATTCTCCTCAAGCGTTTGCAAGGCGAAGCGTCACGCGCATCCGCGCAACAGGGCGATCACAATCAGGATCGGGAGGGGGACGCCCAGCAGCCACAGAAGCACATAGCCGATACCGCCTTTTTGACGACGGGGATTTGCTGCTCGATCGGGTTTGTCATGCATGGGAAAACTCCTCTATCGACGCGCCGGGGCGATGCGCCTGGGACCGGGCGTGGAGGAAACTATTTACGGCAAGCCGTTATTGGCTTGTGACCCAATCCCCTACAAAGCGTGCACGTACCACACGCTTGCATGCCGGCGAGGACTTGCTTGACGGCGCCAAGTTCGCCAACTCAAACTAGCTGCGGGGAATTTGGGGAGCAGCACATGAGCGATACGATCAGGGATCCGGCGCAGGAGCGCCGCCGCTTGCGCGCAGCGCAGGAAAGCATGAAGCAGAAACGGAATCTGGCGGCCGGCGGTTTCGTGGTGGCTTCCGGCTGTTTGTATCTGTCGGTAGGCATGCCAGGCTTGCCCGACACCGTGTGCTGGGTGATGCGGATCGCGGCGCCGGTCATTTTTGGGGTGTCGGCATTGCCCTTTCTGCGTTCGCCGTGCCCGCAATGCAAACAGCCTTATCACGCCCTGGCGAGCCTGCTGCGCAATCCGGAGCACACCTTGCCGTGCAAATCGTGCGGGTTTCAGATCGACAAGCATGTGTCGATGTATTGAGCGCGCATTTGCCTCGCAACGTTCTTTTCATCTGCTCGCAAAACCGCTTGCGCAGTCCGACGGCCGAGCAGATGTTTGCCGATTGGCCCGGCATCGAGACGCAGTCGGCGGGGCTTGCCCATGACGCCGGCAATCCGGTGACGCCGGAACTGCTGGCCTGGGCGGATCTGATCTTTGTGATGGAGCAGGTTCATCGCAGCAAGCTGGCCCGCAAGTTTCAGCGCTACCTGCATGGAAAGCGCGTTATTTGCCTGGGCATCCCGGATGACTATGACTTTATGCAGCCGGCATTGGTGCAATTGCTGCGCCTGAAAGTCACGCGCTTCCTGCCGCGCGGCTAACGGCTGCCGTCGCTGCCCGTGCGGTTCGGCGGGCGGCGATTACGGGGTGCCGGCCTTGGCCGATCCCCACCGCGCCAGGAAGCTGGCCAGGGTTTCCGGCTTGCCGAGGTAGAAACCCTGGGCGCCGTCGCAACCGTGCTGATAGAGCCAGCGATATTGCGCAGAACGCTCGATGCCTTCGGCGATGACGCTGACCTTCAGGCTCTTGCCCAGCGCAATGATGGCGTCGCAAATGGTGGACGAGCGTGCGTCCCAGTCGACGTTGCGGATAAACGCCTGGTCGATCTTCAGCATGTCGATCGGCAGGTCGCGCAGGTAGGACAGGCTGGAAAAGCCGGTGCCGAAGTCGTCCAGTGCCACGGCCGTGCCGTCGGAGCGCAGCTGCTTCATGATGCCGATGACCTTCTCGCGATGGTCGATCAGGCTGCTCTCGGTCAGCTCGATGTGGATGGCATCGTGCGGCAGCGAATAGGCGCGGCGGATGGCGCGCAGGTTGGCGACCAGGTCGCTGCGCAATTCCGCCGGCGAAATGTTGACGCCGATCGGCAGGTTTTCGAATCCGGCCTCGCGCAGCTGCAGGCTGGCCTTGGCGGCCTGGTTCAACACCCATTGTCCCAAGGGCACGATCAGGCCGGATTCTTCGCACAAGGGAATAAAGGTCGACGGTGAAATCAGCGTGCCATCGTCCTGCGGCCAGCGGATAAGCGCCTCCAGGCCGATCAGCTGCTGGTCCGGATAGTTGGTGATCGGCTGGAAATGCATTTCGAATTCGTGGCGTTTGACGGCCCGTCGCAGGCGCGCGGCGAATTGCAGTTTGTCCTTGGATTTTTGTGCCAGCGCGGTCTCGAAATAATGGATCGGCTGCTCGCTGCGGATATGCGCATGCGCGGCCAGCGCCGCACGGCCGAACAAGATCTCGCCTTGTGCGCCATCCTGCGGATGGCTGGCTACGCCGATCACGATATCGATCTGGTGCTGGGTTTCCTCGTAGTGCAGCGGCTCGGTCACGCTGTGCGCGATGTCCTGCAGTTTGGTGTGGGTGAGTTGCCCGGAGGTGACGAGCAGGGCGAAGGCCTCGTGTGTGACGGTGGCCAGGAATTCGCCTTCGCCGGTGTGCTCGGCCAGGCGTTCGGCCACGGCCTGCAGGATGCCGGTGGATACATTGATGCCGAAGGTGTCGGAGATGGCATCCATGCCCAGCAACTGCAGATAGGCGACGTCGAAGCGGCGGCCGTTGTCGATCAATTCGTCCAGCTGGCCGAACAGCGCGTGCTGGTTGGGCAACTGGGTGGTGGTGTCGTGCAGGGCGCGATAGGCCATTTCGCGCTCGCCGGCCAGCTGTGCGGTGATGTCTTCGGCCAGCACCAGGCGGGCCTGGCGGCCGTTGAAAACGATGTTGGCGGCATGGATGCGCACGTCGATGGACTGGCCTTGCTTGGTGCGGTGCATCCATACCTTGGGAATTTGCCTGGCCTCGGAGGACGACAGCAGATGATCGTTCAGTTCGGTGTGCTCTGCCGGGTCGCGGATGTCCAGAATGGTCATGTCGAGGAATTCCTCGCGCGTGTAGCCATACGCCCTGACCGCTGCGGCGTTCACCTCCAGGAAGCGCAGCGATGCGGCGTCGAACACCCAGAACGGCAGCGGGTTGTGTTCGAACAGCGAGCGGAAGCGCTGTTCGCTCTCGGCATGTTGCTGGTGGGCTTTCCATTGCTCGGTGACATCGACCACGGTGCCGGTCATGCGCTTGACGCCGGCCTGGTCGACCACCACCTGGCCGCCGGCCGACAGGCAGCGGATGCTGCCGTCCGGCTTTTTAATGCGGAACTCCGCACGCAGCGGTTCGTCGTTGTTCCAGGCCGTTTTGACCTTGGCGATCAGCGGTGCGCGGTCCGCTGCAGGCACCAGCGCCAGGAGTTCTTCGACACTGGCCTCGCAGCGGCCGTCGGGCAGCCCGAAAATATCGCCGGCTTCGTCCGTGCACTGGAAGCGCCCTGCGTGGAGGGTCCAGATGGCGGTGCGCCCCACGCGTTGCGCGGTATGCAGATCTTGCGTTTTGTCCTGCAGGCTCTGGATGTAGTAGCGCTGCATCCGCGTGGCCCGATACATCACGCCCAGCAGGCCGGCAAATACCAGCAAGTAGAAAACATACAAGGCGACGGCAGTGACGATCTGCCGGTGCCAGGGCGCCAGCGCGCGTTGATAGCTGATCTCCGCCACCACTTTGAACGGGTAGGACTCCACCGGCGCTTCGGCCCATAACGGCAGCGGGTCGCGCAGGCCGAAGAGCGTGGCGATCCACCAGGGCGGGCTGGCGTGCTCGGCGCCGAGTGCGGCCGCTTGATTGCCACCCTGCACGATGGTGCGGCCATAGGCACCGACCACCTTGAAGAAGATGTCGGCCGAATGGGGCACATCGGCGATCGAGCGCTGCAATACGCTGGCCTCGATATCGCCCACGATCCATTGCTGCGCGCCCAGCGGCGCGGTCACCGAGAACACCGGGCCGCGCGGCGTATCGGCCATGGGACCAAAACAGGGCAGGCCGGTGCTGGGCGGGATATGCGCGCCGCAGGATGTCCACACGCTGTCGGCCGGTACCGGCAAGGTCGACGCATTGCCGGGCGTGGGCGCATGGATGAAGCTGATGTTCACGATCTGCGGTTGCCGCCGCAGTATCTCGGCCAGCAGGCCCTGCAGCAGTGCATCGCTTTGCTGGGGCGCGGTGCGCTGCAGGCGATTGGACTCTTCCGCGATAAAGCTCATCGAATTGGCGCTGGCACGCAGCGGAATGCGTATCGCCTGGGCGGCGTTGAGCGCCACTTCATGGGTGTGCTGGCTGCTCTCGCTCAACTGCGAGCGCAGGTCGGAGCGCAAGCCATTCATCAGCACGGCCAGCAGCAGCACGGCGCTGAGGCTGCCGAACATAAGCACAGTGGATTGGGAAGGGACCTTGGGAGCCTCGTTCATCATGCGCTGGCGCCACGCCATGTAATGGCTGTGCGGCGGAGGGTGGCGCAGGTGCCGCAGTTAGGCTTGTGCCGCGCCGCGTCACTTTTTACGGTGAACGTATCGTGCCCGGCATGTGAAGAGGCCGCCTGATAGCGGCTGGAGGCGCACTGGCGGGCCTGCAGAAGGGTGTTCAACAGCTGGTTCTGCCATTGCATAAGGCTGCTCCAGGCATCGTCGCGTCGCTTTCAGGGCTGCAGGTAAATGTCGCGGTCTATCCCGATCCGAAACCGTGATGCTGCGCACATTCTAGGCGCAGCTGTGGCGCGGCGCATGCTTACCGCTGTGTGAAGCCTGAAAGCCTCGTACTTCGAGGGATGTGGAGATGGAACAGATCGTTGAATGCCTTATCGCCGGAGGCCCCCAGCACGGCGTCGTGCGTCGTCAGCTGTGGGATCCGCGCTACACCGCGCCGCCGGTGATCGCGTCGGCCGATGGCGCCGTATGCATTGCGGCGGCATGCCGCCATGATCGCCATGACAGCAACCGTTTTCTATTGCTGCATCCGCGCGCCACCGGGGCGCAGATTCTCGCCATGATGGATCGGCTCGATGCGCAGCGCTGCGCGCAGGCATGCGGCATGGATGGCGATGACGCGCTGACGGATTCCGGCTAGGCCGCAGCGTGGCGGCGTGGCCGGGCGACACCGTGCGTGGTTTACCAGGGCACGGTGCGGTCGAGATAGTCGACATAGTGCAGGCCGCGCGTGCCTTGCCGGGATAGCAGTACATCGACCACGCGCGGTACGTTTTCTTCCATGCTGAACGGTGCATCGGGACCGCCCAGGCCGGTGCGCACCCAGCCTGGCGCCATCAATACCAGGGTGCGCGCCGAATCGGGCTGGCGTGCGGCAAAGCTGCGCATGAACATGTTCAGCGCGGCCTTGCTGCCGCGATACAGCTCGCGGCCGCCTTGCTGGTTGTTGCCGATGCTGCCTTGTCCGGACGACATCGCACCGATCATGCCCGTAGGGCTGACGTACTGCTGCAGGCCTTCCACCACGCGCATGGGGCTGAGCGCATTGGTGTTCATGATGTGCATGAACTCCTCGGTCGACACTGCGCCGATGCTTTGCGCGGGATCGCGATTGGTCGTGCCGGCGTTGACGAACAGCGTGTCGAACATGCGTCCGGACAGGCGCTGCTTCAGCGCTGCGAGCTGATCCGGTTCGCAGATATCCAGCACTTCGATATCGAGCTGGCCGGGGTACGGGTCGGCCAGCTCGTGCAGCGGCGTGCGGGTGGTGCCGCCGCGCACCGTGCCGGTGACCTGCCAGCCCCTTTTGAGGAATTCGCCGGCCATGGCGTGGCCGAGGCCGCGCGATGCGCCGATCAGGAGAATGCTGTTGCGGGAAGATGTGCTCGACATGTGGGTGGTCCTGCGAAGCCGTGATCGGCGGCGATGGTGATACACGTATCCGGCATGCACAAGACGCACAGAATGCAATCCATAGTTGCATATAACGCTAGGTATGCAGCGCCGCTTGGGCTAGGCTCGCGGCATGGACGACATCGATCTGAACCTGCTGCTTGCCCTGGATGTGCTGCTGGCCGAAGGCAGTGTGACCGGCGCCGCGCGCCGGCTCGGCTTGAGTGCGTCGGCCATGAGCCGCACGCTTACGCGGCTTCGCGCGGCCACCGGCGACCCGTTGCTGGTGCGCGCCGGACGCGGGCTGGTGCCGACACCTTACGCCGCCGCGCTGCGCGGGCGCGTGCATGAATTGAGCCGCGAGGTGCAGGCGATTCTGCGCCCGCAAACCGAACATCTCGCACTCGCCTCGCTGGCGCAGACGTTTACCATCCGCGCCAACGAAGCCTTTGTCGAATTCTTTTCCGTGCCCTTGTTGAAAGCGGTGGCCGAGGCGGCGCCGCATGTGCGCCTGCGCTTCGCACCCAAGCCGAACAAGGATGCAGCGCCGCTGCGGGAAGGGCTGATCGATCTGGAGATCGGCGTGGTGGAAAACGCCGCTCCGGAGCTGCGCACGCAGTTTCTGTTCGAGGACACCCTGGTCGGCGTCGCGCGCGTAGGCCACCCGCTGCTGCGTAGTGCGCGCATAACGGCCAAGCTTTATGCGGCCTGCGAGCATGTGGTGGCCTCGCCGAAAGGCGATTTCGCCGGCCCTGTCGACGCTGCGCTGGAACAGCTGGGGCTGCGGCGGGAAGTGCGGGTGGTGGTGCCGGGATTTCCGGATGCCATGCGCATCGCGCGCCATTCCGAGCTGGTGGCGCTGGTGCCGCAGTCCTGTCTTGGCAATGCACTGGCCGGCGATCTTGCCGCCACGCTGGGGCTGCAGGGTTTTCCGTTGCCGGTGCAAACGCCGTCATTCGCCATCTCGGCGATCTGGCATCCGCGCGTGGACGCCGATCCGGCCCATCGATGGCTGCGCGACGTGGTAATCGCGCTGTGCCGCAAGGCGTATCCAGCTTCGGCGCGCAGGGTGGAAAAGCGCTGATCTGCTTTGGGCGGCAGGTCATTCCGGTGCGGCCGGAATGACCTGCGCATGGGCACTTACTGTTGCGTGATACCGTCCGCACGATCCATGCGCATGATGAAACCCCAGCCATAACGCCCGCGCATATCGGGTGTATTGGCATCGATGGCGACGACCACCGAGTTGGCGCCCCGATGCAGCGGCAGGTCGAAACCGTCGTTCTCCAGCGAGAGGCGCCCATCGGGTGCTTTCCTGCCGCCTTTGACGTTGTAGCGATTCTTGCCGGCGAATACCGGCTTGCCATCGGCGAACACCCAGATCTCGCGCAGCCAGCCGAGTGCCACGTGCCGCACTTGGTCGCGATCGGCGTGCAGCGTGGTGCGCAGCCAGATCACTTGCGGTGGCGCCTGCCGGGGTGTGGGCGCGTAATAGCGGCTCAGATTGATCAGGCCGGCATAGTCGGGCGTCACCGGCGACCAGTGCGCGCCGGAGCCGGGCCGATCCGCCAAGCCGAGCCGATCGGCGCTGGGCATCGATACCGCTTCACTGGCTTGCCAATGCACCAGGTAGCGCGCATCGCCTGCGGCAGGATCGGTTGGCGCTTGCGGATCCAGGCCATCGGTGACGCCCGGCGCGAGGGTCAGGTTGGCGTAGTAGGCGGGGCCTTCGAAAGCGATGGTTCCGCTGCCGGCCGCACCTTCCAGATGCGTGACGCGCAGCGAAGGTTCGGTTTGCCGATTTACGTAGACATCCATGCGCTGGCCGGAAATCACCAGGCGCAGATGATTCCATTCGTTTTCGCGAAACGGTGCGGCGGCCTGGTCCTGCGGGTAGACATCCCACAGCACGCGGCCTTTCAGAATGGGCACGTACTGCAGGCAATCCTGCGATGCCGGGCAGTCGGGACTGACCCGGATATACAGCATGTCGGCGGTGTCGCCATCTTGCTGTCGAAAACGGATCCCCGGCATTTCTTCGCCCACCGGCTTGATGTCGAATTCGATGGTGCCGCTGCTGAACGACTGGTTTTTCAGTGCGACAAAACCTTCCTCGCTTGGCGAAGTGACCTGCAGGATGCCGTTGGGAAAGGCCTCCCGGGTGATGAAGCTGGCATGGCCGTTGGCTTCCCACGCACTGTCGATAAGTGGAATCTGCGCCGGCGCATCGGCTGTGGCCGGCATGGGCACGGTGCAGAGCAGGGCGAGGGCGCAGACAAGACCGGTCAATGGCTTTTGCATGGGACTTACCGTTGGAAGAGTGCGTGCACCCTAGCGGCATGGTGTTGGCGCGTCCGGCTCAATGATGCGAAGCGGGCGGGTGGCGTGCCGAAGCGGTTGCGCGCAGGCCTGCGCGCTTTTGCAGCGGTGCAGAGGCCGCACAAGCCGCTTCCGCCTGGGCCTTGCGCTCGTCCGCTTGAGCCCGCTGCGCGTCCAGTTCGCCACATCGGCGCCTGCGTCACGGCTCGGACGCGCTACGTTGGTGCCTTCGCCACGCGCGTCATATCGGATGAAGCATCATGAAAAAGCGTATCTGGATCGGCATGCTCCTGCTGGCACTCGGCGGCCATGCCATGGCACAGGATCAGCCCAAGTTCGTCACCGCTGCCGCACCGCAGGATTTGACCGCCATCCGCCACGTGATGGACAGCTTCCATCATGCCGTAGTCGCGCATGACGGCAAGGGTGTAGCCGCCCTGTTTCTCGATCCCGGCAGCACCTGGGTGATGGCGCTGTCCGACCAGGCGTTTGCCGCTGCGCGCGCCAAGAACGCCTCGGCGCAGAAAGTGCACGTAGGCAGCTATAAGGATTTCGCCACGTTCGTGTCGAACACGAAGTCGGCACTCGATCCCCGCCACACCGATATCCGGATTGCCAGCGACGGCACGGTGGCCTCGGTCTATTTTCACTTCGACTTCAATGTCGATGGCAAAGTGAACAACCGCGGCGATGAAACCTGGCAGCTGGTCAAGACCGCCGATGGCTGGCGCATTGTGGCCATCACCTATTCGGTGAATCCCGGGGCGGCCTGATCCGCGGTTGACGTGACCGGTCCGCGCGGCCGTGTAGGATGGCATGAGCGTTCGGCGAGACTGGTGAGGATGATGGCAGGCCCGATCGGCAAGCATGCCCGGATCATGCAAGGCGGTGCGGATTCCAGGCTGCGGCTGGCGCTGGTCTCGCTGCTGGCATGGACGGCGGTCGGCGTGGTTTTCGCCGCGCCCCGCTTTGCCTCGACGATGCCGTGGTGGTTCGTCTTGCGTACCACGCTGGCGCAATGGTGGGCGTGGGGCGTGCTGGTGCCGTTGATCATCGCACTGGACCGGCGTCTTCCCATCGCGGCGGACAGCCTGGGGACGCGCCTGTTTGTGCATATCCTGCTCGGTCTTCCGGTGACCTTGCTTTACAGCTATGTCACCGCGCTGCTGCAAGTATTGCTGGGCGTCCTGGCCTTGTCTGCAGCACTCGGCCCGGCACCCTTGCACGAGGCTTTGAAGGGCGACTTCCTGTGGAGCCTGCTGGTCTACCTGCTGGTGGTCGGCGGCTGGCAGGCGGTGCAATACAGCCAGCACTATCTTGCTTCGCAGCTGCGGCTGGAGCGGCTGGAGCGGAATTTCTCCGAGGCGCGCTTGAACGCGCTGCGCATGCAGCTCGATCCGCATTTCCTGTTCAACGCGCTGAACACCATTTCCTCGCTGGTGGTGAGCCAGCCGAAGCAGGCACGCGGCATGATCGAGCAGCTTGGCGATCTGCTGCGTTTGTCGCTGGAATCGGGTCGGCGGCAGCAGGTGCGGCTGGGCGAAGAGCTGGAATTCCTGGGCCATTATCTGGCTATCCAGAAGACGCGCTTCGGCGACAGCTTGCAGGTGGTGACCGATGTTCCCGCCGCTGTCCGCGAGGTGATGGTGCCGAGCCTGATGCTGCAGCCGCTGGTGGAGAACGCGGTGCGCCACGGTTTGTCGCCGCGGCCGGGCGGGGGCACCGTGTGGGTGAGTGCGGCGGTCGACAACGCCATGTTGTGCCTCACCATCGAAGACGATGGCGTCGGGCTGGGCGAGGACTGGCGGGACGATCGCGCCGGCCTGGGGCTGGGCGTTACGCGCGAACGCATCGCCATGCTGCACGGAACGCAAGGGGCGGATCTGCAGATCGGCCCGCGCGACGGCGGCGGCACCTGCGTCCGTGTCACGATACCTGCCCGCGCAGCGGAGACCCACGGCGGTGACTGAGAAAAAAGCGTATCGCGTGCTTATCGTCGACGACGAGCAGCCGGCGCGCCAGCGCCTGCGCGAATTGCTGGATGGCGATGCGGAAGTCGGCGAGGTGCTGGAGGCCGAGCATGGACTCGATGCGGTGGAGGCGATCCTGCAAAAGCAGCCGGATATTGTTTTTCTCGACGTGCAGATGCCGGGTCTGGACGGCCTGGGCGTGATCGACAGCATCGGTGTCGAGCGCATGCCGGTCACGGTGTTTGTCACCGCCTTCGATCAGCACGCCGTACGTGCCTTTGAAGCCGCCGCGATCGACTACGTGCTCAAGCCGTATGGCGATGAACGCATGGAGGCGGCGTTCGCGCGCGCCAAGGCGCGGCTGGACGACAAGTATGTGCGTGAATTGGGCGACAGTGTGCTCAAGCTGCTCGACAGCAGCCGCCTGGAACGCAGCTTTCTGGACCGCATTGTGATCCGCGAGCGCGATAAGACCGAGCTGGTACGGGTCGATTCGATCGACTGCATCGAAAGTGCCGGTGTCTACGTGGCTTTGCATGTGGGTAAGGAGCGCATCATCCACCGCGCCGCGCTAGGCGAACTGGTAGGGCGGCTGGATCCGCGCCGGTTCGTGCGGGTGCATCGCTCGGCGGTGGTGAATATCGACAGCGTGCTGCATCTGGAGCCGGCCACGCACGGTGAATTCGATCTGGTGTTGCGCGGCGGCCAGCGGGTGCATGTGAGCCGCACGTTCCGGCCTTTGCTGGAGGCGCGGCTGGGGCAATCGTTGTAGTCGCAGGTTGCCGGCGATGCCAACTTTAAGCCATGGTGCGGCGATCGAATGACTTTCCGCACATGTCGCCCGTAGAAGCGGCGGAGGAGAGTAGCGGCGTTTCTATCCAGGGAGCGTGCAGTGGTCGGTAAAGCCCCATTACGGTTGGCCGCTGCCTGCATGGCAGCGCTTTGTGCTGGTGCCGTCATGGCCGGCGACAACGCACCGGCGATTTTTGCGCCGGGCGTGCTGTCCGGACCGGGCAACGACAACTGCCCCTCGTTTACGCCGGACGGCAACACGGTGTACTTCGATATAGGCACGATGATCCTGGTATCGCACCGTACCCAAGGCAACTGGTCCAAGCCGCAGATCGCGCCGTTTTCCGGTACCTGGGGCGATCACGATCCGGCCATCGCGCCGGATGGCTCGTATCTGGTCTACGCCTCCAATCATCCGGTGGATGGCAGCGAGCAGGCCCTGGGTATTACCGTCAAAGGCAAGTCGTTTGCGGGAGCGGGCAACCATCTGTGGCGGATCGATCGCCATGGCAACGGCTGGAGCGCGCCGCAACATCTCCCGGCAGCGGTCAATGCCAATGCGCGCACGTACGCACCCAGCATCGCTGCGGATGGCACGCTGTATTTCACCAGCCGCGACCCAAGCGGTTCGCATATCTATCGTTCGCTGTATCGCAACGGCAGCTATCAGCCTGCCGAGAAAGTGCTATTGGGCGATGCGGCAGCGGAAACCCAGGATGCGGCGATTGCGCCGGATCAGTCCTTTATCGTGTTCAGCGGCAATGCGCCGGGGCAGACCGGCTTGAACGATTTCTTTATTACGTTCCGCGATGGCGATCACTGGGGCACGCCGATCGACCTTGGCGAATCGGTCAACAGCAAGACCGGCCGATGGAACCAATGGGGCGCGCATCTGAGCCCCGATCACCGCACGCTCTATTACACCAGCGACCGCAGTGCGCCTGCACCGTATCCGCGCACGCCGGCCCAGGCGCGCCAGCAACTGGCGCAGGCGATGAGCTGGGACAACGGTGGCTATCACGTGTGGTCGGTATCGCTGGCACCGTGGCTGGATGCGCACGCCACGCAGGGCTGACATGCCCCAGGCAGTTATGCCGAACTAGGCACCGATCACCGCGGCATAACTTCATGCTGGCTACGGTGGCGCTTCCTGCTTGCGGAGTCGCCATCGATGCCTGCGATGCGGTTGACCGGTGTGCATGCGTTGGCGTGCGTGTGACGGCGCATGGATAAGAGTCCGCAAGCAGGTATCCGCGCCCTGGAATGCCTCAGCTTCTTTATGGCCGATGTGCAGGCCGGCATCGGTCCGTTCCTGGGCGTGTTTCTGCTCGCGCAAGGTTGGAAAACCGGGGCAATCGGTGCGGTGATGACGCTGGGTGGGGTGGTCGGCATGTTCGCCACCACGCCGGCCGGCGCGCTGGTCGACAGCACGTCGCACAAACGCGCGCTGGTAGTGGTCAGCAGCATCTGCACGGTGCTGGCGTCGGCATTGTTGCTGGTCTCGGCCGCCGTGCCGCTGGTGGCGTTTTCGCAGATTGCCACGGCGCTGGCGGCGGCTGTGCTGGGGCCTGCGCTGGCCGGCATCACGCTCGGCATGGTGCGCAGGGCGGCATTCGATCGCCAGTTCGGGCGCAATCAGGCGATCAATCATGCCGGCAATATGGTGGGTGCAGCACTATCGGGCCTGCTCGGCTGGAAATTCGGCTTTGCTGCCGTGTTTGCCCTGGCGGCCTTGTTTGCCGTGTTTGCCATCATCAGTGTGTGGCTGATTCCGGCACGCGCCATCGACGACCGTGCGGCACGCGGCTGGGAAGCGTCCGACGCGCATGCGGACCGGGTCTCGGGTTTGCGTGTGCTGCTTACCTGCAAGCCATTGCTGATGCTGGGCTTTGCCTTGCTGCTGTTTCATCTGGGCAATGCCGCCATGCTGCCCTTGTATGGCATGGCTGTGGTGACGGCGCACCAGGGCAATCCGGCCTTGTTCACCGCGCTCACGGTGGTGGTGGCGCAGACGGTGATGGTGGCGATGTCATTGTTGGCGGTTCGATGGATGCGCCGGTACGGCCACTGGTGGGTGATCCTGTTTGCGTTTATCGCGTTGCCGATCCGTGGCGTGATGGCCGCCTGCTTTATCGACAGCTGGGGTGTATGGCCGGTGCAGGCATTGGACGGCATCGGTGCCGGTTTGCAGAGTGTGGCGGTGCCGGCCATGGTTGCCGCGCTGTTGCACGGCACGGGACGGGTGAATGTGGGGCAGGGTGCGGTGATGAGCATGCAGGGCATCGGCGCGGCCCTGAGTCCGCTATTGGGCGGTGCGGTGGCACAGGCATTCGGCTATCGCACGACCTTCTTATTGCTTGGCGCCATCGCCATCGGATCGCTGGTCTTATGGTGCCAAAGCCGCGCGACCTTGCGTTCGCACGAAGCTACCGGTTCCACGCGATGAGCACGGCCTTCTACGATGGCGACGGCTGCCCACTGCCGCTCGCGCAGATCGCCTGCCCGCATCGATAGGCGATCAGGGCGTTCCCACCAGGCGCACCTGCATCGGGCGCAGGATCGCATCGATCGAACCGGCGTCGCCGCCGCCGAGCAGATCCGTCCATGCATTGCCGCCGATCAGGCCCGGATCGAGCCGCGGGATCGCATCGGTATGGCCCAGGTTGACCATCAGCAACGTACGCCGGTTGCCGGCTTCGCGCAGGATGCACAGCACGGCGCTGTCGTCGTCGCACAGGATGCGCTGACCACCTTCGCGCCACTCGGGTCGCCCCTGGCGCAGCGCCAGCAGCTGGCGATACCACTGGTAGAGCGAACTGGGCGCAGCCTGTTCTTCTTCCAGCGAGACACCGTCGTTGGAGCGGTTGTAGCGATCCGTCCACCACGCTTGCTCGCCCTGGTACCAGACGGCGGAACCCGGTGCCATGAGGTCGGCCTGCCAGCGGAAGGCTTCGCGCGAGGGGATCTGGATGCCGTCGGACACCGGGATGTTTTGCAGCGCCTTGCCGCGCATGCCCAGTTCCTGGCCGTAGTAGATCAGCGGCTCGCCCTTGAGCACCAATTCGATTGCGGCGCCGGCACGCGCCTTGGCCATGTCGTTGCCGACCACCGACATGTAGCGGTCGACATCATGGTTCTCCAGAAACAACACCTGGTCCTTGCCAGGCGGCGTGATGGCGTCCATCTCGCGTAAGGCTTTCACGATCGCCGGCTTGTCCAGCCGGGTCAGCGCGTCGCGCAGCGGAAAGGCAAACACCATGTCCACATGGCCGTGGGTGAGCCAGTCCTGGCCGTAGCCCCAATCGGCCTGCTCGGCGAGGACGCGCAAGCCGGGGCGGCGATCTTTCAGCGCCTGGAACATCGGTGTCCAGAATTGTGCGAACAGATCCTTGTCCAGCCCTTTATGGTCCAGGTCGTCCATCATGTGGTCGATACGCAGGCCATCGGCGCCATCGCGCCCGCTGCCGTCGTCGTGCGGGTCGATCCAGAACAGCAGCAATTGTTGGAAATATTTCTTCACTGCCGGCTGGTTCAGATCCACCATGGCAATGCCGATCATGCGGCCGTCGTAGCCGGCCCACTGGGCATGATCGAGAAACGGCTCGGCGGTGCAGTGGCCGGCATCGCGCCACAGCAGGTAATTGGCGTAGCGCGATTTGGGCTTGCACAGCGCATCCGCCCACCACGGGTGGCCTTGCGCTACGTACTGGAATTCTTCGTCCAGATACACCTTTAAACCATGCGCATGCGCGGCGCGGATAAAGGCCAGGTAATCGTCCATGCTGCCATAGCGTGGTTCGATCGCCTTGAAGGCGGTGGCGAAATAGTTGTGGTAATAGGGCGAGGGCTGTAGCGGCGTAAGCAGGATCGAAGTGACGCCCAGCTGCTTGATGTAATCGAGCTTGGACGTGATGCCGTTCAAATCCCCGATGCGGTCGCCGTTGCTGTCCCGGAAGCTGCGCTCGAAGATCTGGTAGAACACCTCGTCGGCCGGTTGCGCCAATGTGGGCCTGCTGGCGGCATGCGTGGGCGAAGTGCTTAGCGCTAGCCATAGCAGGGCGACGGCTGTCACGAATGTGCAGTTTTTCATGCGTCCCTCATGCATTTCAGCCAGCCTGCCCGGCGCATCGCCAGAGAGGCGCAGGGTATCGCTTGGCGCCGGGTTCCACTAGGGCCGTCGAGGCCCTCGGGATTTTCCGCATCGCGAGGTGAAATTCTCGCGTAGCAGGCACGGGTGATCGTTCGGCACGCCAGCGAAGCTATGTAGAGCCGAAGAGGTCGGGGAACACCTACACGCGAGATCTTAAAACGATGGCCCGTTCTGTCGAAAAGCGCTCACCTGAAAAAATCCATTTGTCATTGATGCCGAATTGGATATCCATATGATCGGTAAGCCACTTGGCACGCAAAGACTAAGGAATGGTTTATGAAATCGGTGATTATCGAAAAAATAAAATGGGAGTGCTTCTTGGTCTTTTTATGCACGTCTTTGGATGCCGTTGCGGCGGCGCCGCCGCTTAGTCATCCTTATTTGAATACCAATATCCCGGTACCTTCTCGCGTATACAGGGTTGATAGCCGAAGCCCGGATGCCGTGTTCAATTTTGGATTTACGTCGCGTGGCCTGGATGCGGACATAACGGCTCATGTCATTGGCGGATCCATGCTGGTCAACAGTAGATATGTGTCTACTACCGACAGCTTTGAGACAGCCATGGCGATTGCCTCATCGCAGATAAACGACACGTTTCGTAATACATGGTCATGCTCATCGCAAGGCGACAGGCTGTGCAGGACCTGGATCTATACCATTACGCCGAGATCGAGCAATTTCTTCTCAATCTCTCAAAATTTGCCGGAGAACGATTTCTACGCAAGGTACATCCTGCAGCACGAGTGGGCGGCGGTGGACAGGATTGCTCCACAGCTCATTGAAAGTGCGGTGCTGGTTACCAGGAGATTCGTGAACGGCGTGCCGGCCGGACCTGCTGTATTTGCTACGGGAGGGACACGCCAGAATTATCTCTTCAATCAGTATTTTGAGGGATATTCGCCGGCAGGATTCAGTGCGCAATCGGTTGGTTCCACCAGGGTAAGCCTAAGCGGCTGTGGCGTCTGGGATTGCCATCCGCGATAGAGTGTTATGGTTTTGGTGTGTAAGAGGGCAATGGCGTTTCGGATGAGCATTGCCAGAAGGCGATCATTCGGTCCGCCATGCCTGGTTGGAGTGCGGTGAAGTTTTCGCCCTCGCAACGCATGGAAGATGCTTTTGGCATGTACGGGTGGAAAGGTCAGCGGTTGCAGCGGATCTGCAACCACTGACCTTATCGTAATGATCTATCGAGGCTTGATATTTACCGCGGGCCAAAACCTGAACATGCTTTTCCGCTTGATCAGGAACATGTCGCGGTCGGTAAGGTATTCCGTATTTACCTTGACGATTTCGCTTCCATCGTAGTGGGTGTAGAACGGAAGCTTCTGCTTGACGAGTTCATCGGCGATGTCGGCTGTCGCTGCAGCATAGGGGTGGTACATCATCAGCGACTGCTCATCAAAGGAAAACGGATTTCCATGATTCAAGGATAGTCGTCGGTAGTTTGCCACCATGTTCGGATAAAACGAGGGGTGCTTTTCCTTTAGGTAGTCGAACGCCTTTTTGTTTATTTTGATGAAATTGTTTCTGTCCAGCCGCTGATGCACGTGCGTCAAGCCTACGATATGACCCATTTCGTGCAGGACGGACCCGGTACGGCATCCGGTGGAGGGGATATAGACTTTGGCCGGGCCATCGGAGGCCGAGCCGGGCTTTCCGAGATTTGCAGAGCAATTGGTGTCCTCGCTGCGAACGAAAAGAACCATGGGGTCCTTCCCTTGCGGCGCCGGTACGAAGCGATAGGCAACTTTGCCGTCCCATTGCGCGATGTTTGAGTTCCAGCTCGCCTTGCTATCGTTCCATCGCTTGACGGCTGACTGCACGGCGGCTTGTTGATCCGACGGCAGGTCGTTGTTGATGGCATAGGTGAGCGTGCTACTGGGCCATACCTGCACCGTTACGTCGACGATCTCGTCGTAGTCTTCCTGGGTGGAGCGCGTCATGGCTTTTGCGACCTGTGCCTGGGTCTGGCTGGATAGGACGCGGGTGGAACTTGGGTACGCCACGATGTCATCCGACAGCATGATCTTGCCATTCGCGCGGTGGAAATAGTGCTGGGTTCCGTTCACGCTGGCCAGTACCCAGGACGGGTCGTAGTTGGCGGCAGATTGATCGCTGGCAAATCGAGCCGGAACTGCAGCCGCCATGGCTAAAATGGCGATGGAAGTGAGCTTGAAATAGTTCATTTGAATTCCCCGGAATATTTACAACAGTCTCACGCCGTCGAGTTCGCTGCAGCGCCCCGTGGAACTGGTGAGTTGTGCCCGCTTGCCGCTCAGTTTTGATGCGGTAAGCAGATGCAGCAGGCTGTATCCCTGCGGATCGTCCAGGTTGTGAGAGACATGCAGCGATTTCCATTGCTTGTCGTATGTATCGTCGAGAAGTACTTCAATGGCGTTGCCGCGATCGGCGTTCTTGTAGCCAACGCGCAGTTCTTTGACGACCCCAATGCCGCAGGACGTGGCGTTGGCAAGCGAGCCGAATGCCAGCGCGGATCCGGCGATAAGTAGCAGTGCTGTACTCTTCATGGTCTTGGCATCCCGGGAATTACTTGAGCCATACGCTGTCGATTTCCCTGCAGCGACCCGTGTTGTCCGACAAGGTGACCGAATTGCCGCTCATCCTCGATACCGTCAACAAATGCAGCAGGCCATAGCCTGGCGAGTCGTTGAGATTGTGGTCCCGGTAGATGGGCCACCACTGCGTACCGGTCGTATCGATGCGAACCTCGATGGAATTGCCCCAGTCGGCATTTCCGTACCCGATGCGTACGTTGGTTACTGCTCCCGTGATGCAGTCGGTGGCAATGCACGGCGAGGCGAGACCGGCGAAGGTGGCGGCAAGTGCGTACTTGATTATGATTTTTTTCATGGTTGCGTCCTTTCCATTTTTTTGCGCGTGGGATTTGCGCGACTAAGGCGCCGCTCACCTGGCCCGGTCGGACGATCGAGATAAGCGGACGGGGGCACCGCATTGCGGACTTATTTGAGCCAGACGCCGATGATTCCGTCGCATCGGCCGTACAGGTCGTAGGTGGTCACCTGGGTTTCGCTCAGGCTGGACAAGGCCAGCAGTTGCAGCAGGCCATGACCCGGCGAATCGTTGATGTCGTGGGTGTCGTCTATGTAGTAGCGCCGATCGGCATTGGTGTTCAGATAGAAGGCGATCTGGTTGCCCCAATCGGCATCGCCTTCCACGGCAAGATCGGTGACGACGCCGGTTTTGCATTCGCCCGCATGGCCGGGTTGGCAGAAAAGCGCGAATGAGACGGCAAAAAGAATGGGGGCTGCGTAGGATTTCAAGGTTGGCACTCCGGTGGCTCTAGGCAACCTGGAGGCTATACGCATGCTTTTTGCGGCGATAACGGAGCAGTCTGGGCGGCGTGTAGGGTTTTTCGGTCGCCGCTTGTCGCCTTTGGGTGTGTGTGACAGTAGGGCGCCTTCCGGAGACAGCGTCTCAGGATTTACCGGCCGTGCTTTGCAAGCGTCTCTCGTACTTGTTGCAGATCGTCCTGCGTGTCGACGTCGAGGGTGCTGTCTGCGGCGATAAGATCCACCGACGCGGCATGCTGCTCGATGACACTGCGTGCACCTTGCGGGCCGGACAATGCCATCAAGGCATCGAAGCAGGTGCGGGGGAAGAGTGCCGGGGGAGCCACGATGCTTGCGTGCTGGGTCGCCACGATGCGTGTCGGCAGGTCGCGGTGGTGCTGCAGTATCGCCTGCAGGCAGGCACTGGAAAGCAGCGGTTGATCAGCCAGGCAGATCAGCACGGCAGATGCTTGCGGAAACGAGTACGCCACCTCGTGTACACCGGCCGCGATGGAGCGGCCCATGCCCAGCGCCCACTCGTCGCAGCGCGACAATCCGAGCGGCAGGTCGTCCAGCACTGCTTCCACTTGATCGGCATGGGCGCCGGTGACCACGACAAGCGGTAGATCCAGCAACAGCAGCCGGCGTGCAACGCGTCGTACCATCGGCTCGCCATCGATATCGGCCAGCTGCTTGGCGCCGCCGAAGCGGCTGCCCTCGCCGGCGGCCAGCAGAAGGATGACCGGCTGCGTGCTCATCCGTGCAGTGCACCGTTGTTGTTGCGCAGCGGACCGCCGTTGCGGCGGTTGATCACCGCCATGATTTCCCCGGCGATCGCCAGCGCGATTTCCTCCGGTGTTTCCGAACCGATATCCAAACCGGCCGGCGCATGCAGGCGCAAGCCGGAGAGCAGATGGTTGCCGCGCATGCGGGCGACGCGATCGCGCGAGCCGAGTGCGCCGATATAAGCGACCGGGGCATTTTTCAGCGCCTCGAGATAGGCGATGTCCTGCTCCAGGTTATGCGTCATCACGACCACCGAGCTGTGCTCATCCAGCGACAGCGCTTGCAGGAGTGTCGCTGGCGCGGCGCATACGGTATGCAGACCCTGTGGCAGATCGGTCGCACGCAGGCGCACCGGATCCTGATCGACCAGGGTGGTCTGCCAGCCCAGTGCGCTGGCCAGCGGCAGCAGTGCGCGTGCGGCGGCGCTGCTGCCGATCACGAACAGTGCATGCGGCGGCGCGATGTGTTCGATCAACACATCGGCACGCCCCTGTGCGGAAGGCCAGGTGTGCGTGGATGCGCGGTGTGCATCATGCTCGAGGATCTGCGCCACGATCGTGTCGAGCAGTGCGGGCTCGTGCAAGGAATCGTGCAATATGCCGTGCTGGTTCCAGATCAGGCGCCTGGGTGCCACTGCTGCATCGTCGAGGGCAAACAGCGTGGCCATGCGCATGGGGTGGCGCTGATCGAGACAGCGTGACACGGTGTCGATGAAAGCGGTGTCATCGCTCGCCAGCAACGGTTCGAGCAGCACTTCCAGTTCGCCGCCGCAGCCCATTTCGATCAGCACGTCCAGACCCGATTCGGCGTTATAGCGCACCAGTCGCGGCTTGCCGGCGGCGATGGCTTCCTGTGCGCGCGCCACGATATCGCGCTGAGGACAGCCGCCGGACAGTTCGCAGACCACGCGTCCGTCGTCGAAGATCAGCATGCGCGTGCCGGGGCGGCGGAAGGTGGAGCCGCGCGTGCGGGTGAGCGTGGCCATGGCCGCCTTGGACGGGCCCGCGCGGTGCAGGTCGCGCAGGGTGTCCATCAGGATGCTTAGCTCATGGGCGGAATTCATCGGTGCAATCGTCGCATGCCAGGCGTTGGCGAAGCAGCCGTCGCAGGAAACGGTCGTCCATGGGCCTGGTTTTCTACCAGGACGAGTGTCGTCATGGTGTCAGCTATATATCGCTCGATGTCAGAATGACCGGCGGCGGCAATGGCCGGCCAGGGCGGTTCCATCGTGCGGTGGGCAGGGGTTCCGGCCGCGCTTCATCCATCGATGTACGGCGCTCGACGCAGTGCGGAGGTTCCGATGCTTTCCTTGTCCGTCAACGGCCAGTCGCATGCGCTGGATGTACCCGACGACATGCCGCTGCTTTGGGTGCTGCGCGACGTGATCGGCCTGACCGGCACCAAGTTCGGTTGTGGCGTGGCCCAGTGCGGGGCCTGCACCGTGCATCTGGACGGCCAGCCGGTACGCTCGTGCGTGCTGCCGGTGGGCGCCATCGGCAACCGCACCATCACCACCATCGAGGCGATCGGCGCCACGCCGGCCGGGCAGAAGATCCAGCAGGCCTGGCTGGAGGTGGATGTGGTGCAGTGCGGCTACTGCCAATCCGGGCAGATCATGTCGGCCGCCGCGCTGCTGCAGCGCACGCCCAACCCCAGCGATGCGGATATCGACGCGGCCATGTCCGGCAATATCTGCCGTTGCGGTACCTATGTGCGTATTCGCGCGGCGATCAAGCAGGCGGCGACCGGCACGCCGGAGATCCTGCAGACGCTCGTCAGCGCACCGCAAGGAGCGGCGCCATGAACAAGCAGCCGGATCCCGCACCTGTAGAACCAGCGAATGTCGATCTCGGTCGGCGGCATGCCTTGCAAGCCGGCGGCCTGGCGATCGCCTTCCTGTGGCTGGGCACCGGCGGCACCGCCTCGGCGATGATCAGCGCGCGCCGCCAGGCCGGCGACGGCGCTGCGGCGCAAGCCGACGGCAACCCGTCGTTTGCGCCGAATGCGTTTATCCGCATCGATACCAGCGGCAAGGTACGGCTGGTGATGCCCTCGGCGGAAATGGGTCAGTCCATTTATACGGGCTGCAGCATGTTGCTGGCCGAAGAACTGGGCGTGGGCCTGGACCAGATCACGGTGGAGCACTCGCCGCCCAGCGACGAGCTGTACGGCATTCCGCTGCTGGGCGGTCAGATCACCGGCGGTTCCACCAGCACGCGCGCGACCTGGCAGGTGCTGCGCGAGGCGGGGGCGGTGGCGCGCAGCATGCTGGTCAGTGCGGCAGCGGCGCAGTGGCATGTGGATCCGGCCAGTTGCACGGTGGATCGCGGCACGGTGCATCACGTCGCCTCGGGGCGCAGCCTCGGTTTCGGCGCGCTGGCCACCGCCGCGGGCAAGCTGCCGATGCCGGACAAGGTGCAGCTCACCGATCCCAAGGATTTCAAGTTGATCGGCAAGCCGATGCGGCGCGTGGATGCTGTCGACAAGATCAAGGGCGCCACCCAGTTCGGCATCGACGTGCAGGTGCCGGGCATGAAGGTCGCTACCGTGATGGCATGCCCCACCTTCGGCGGCAAGCTGGCTTCGCTGGATGACAAGGCAGCGCGCGCGTTGCCCGGGGTGATCGAGGTGTTGCGGCTGGACAATGCCGTGGCGGTGGTGGGTGAGCATTTCTGGGCGGCGAAGCAAGGCCTGCATGCGCTCAATATCCATTGGGATCGCGGCGAAAACGCGAACCTCACTACGCAGCAATTGCGCGATGGCCTGGCCGATGCCGCGCGTCACGGCAAGGGCATTCCCGCGCGCAACGATGGCGATCAGCCGCAGGGCACGCTGGTGCAATCCGAATACCGCTCGCCGATGCTGGCGCACGCCACCATGGAGCCGATGAACGCGACGGTGCACGTTACGCCCGATCAATGCGAAATCTGGGTCGGCACGCAGGTGCCGGCACGCGCGCAGCAAGAGGCGGCGAAGATCACCGGCCTGCCATTGGACAAGGTGATTGTGCACAACCAGTACCTGGGCGGCGGTTTCGGGCGTCGCCTGGAAACGGACTGGGTGGAACAGGCGGTGGCGTTTGCCAAGCAGGTGCCGTATCCGCTCAAAGTGGTGTGGACGCGCGAGGAAGATATCCGCCACGACCGCATGCGCCCGATGTATCACGACGTGATTTCCGCCGTGGTCGATGCCGACGGCAAACCGGTGTGGTACGGCTACCGCACCAGCGGTAGCTCGGTACTGGCGCGCTTTGCCCCGGCAGCCATGGGCAAGGACGGCATGGACAGCGATGCGGTCGAATGCGTGGCAGAAATTCCCTACGACATTCCCAAGGGCAAGGTGGAATGGATTCGTCACGATATGCCCACAGGCCTGGTCACCGGTTGGTGGCGCGGTGTGGGCCCGACGCACAACCTGTTCGTAGTGGAAAGCTTTATCGACGAACTCGCCCATCGCGCCAAGCAGGATCCATTGGCCTACCGCCGCGCGCTGCTGCAAAAGAGTCCGCGCGCCCTGGGCGTGCTGAATCTTGCGGCCGAGAAAATCGGCTGGGGCGCCCAGCCGCTGCCGGCGCGCACGGGACGCGGCATCGCCGTGGCCGAACCGTTCGGCAGCCATGTGTGTGCGATCGTGGAAGCGGAAGTCACGCCGCAGGGCGAGGTGCGCCTGCGTCGGGTGGTGGTCGGTATCGACGTGGGTATCGCGGTCAATACCAGCTCGATCGAAGCGCAAGTGCAGGGCGGTCTTATCTTCGGCCTCAGCGCGGCGATGTACAGCGGCCTCAGCATCAAGGACGGCGCGATCGAGCAAGGCAATTTCAATGACTATCGCGTGCTGCGCATCAACGAGTCACCGCTGGTGGAAGTGCATCGCGTGATCAATGCCGAGCCGCCCGGCGGCCTCGGCGAAGTGGGCACGGCGATTGCCGCGCCGGCCCTGGCCAATGCGATTTTCGCCGCCACCGGCGTACGGCTGTACCAGTTGCCGGTCGACCGCGCACTGCTGGTGCAAAGCCCGGATGCGCTGAAATCGGTGGCCGCAGCGAGCACGGATACGGGGAGGGTGCCGGCATGATCCGCCTGTTGATCGCGATAGTGCTGGTAGTGCTGCTGGGTGCGGGCGCCTATGTGTTTTTGAATCGCGCGGATACCTCCGACGGCACCGCGCCGGCGCTGGCAGGGGCACCGGTGTCCTCGGATGTGCTTGCGCGCGGCGAATATCTGGCCAAGGCCGCCGACTGCACCGCGTGTCATACCGTGCCGGGCTCGGGCAACGCATTTGCCGGCGGCGTGCCGTTCAAGCTGCCGTTCGGCACCATCTATTCCTCCAATATCACCGCCGACGAAGCGAACGGCATCGGCAGCTGGAGCGACGACGAGTTCGTGCGCGCCGTGCGCAATGGCGTGCGCAACGACGGCCAGCATCTGTATCCGGCGTTTCCGTATACCTCATACACGCAGCTGAGCCGCAGCGATGTGCTGGCGATCAAGGCGTATCTGTTCAGCCTGCCGAAGATCGCGCAGGCGAATCACGAAAATCAGCTGTCTTTCCCGTTCAATCAGCGCTGGGCGATGGGTTTCTGGAATGCGGTGTTCTTCAAGAGCCAGCGCTTTCAGCCCGATCCCGGCCAGACGCCGCAATGGAACAGCGGCAAATACCTGGCGGTGGCGCTGGCGCATTGCGATGAATGCCATACCCCGCGCAACTTCGCCTTTGCGATGAAACACGGCGATGAACTGGCTGGCCAGGAACTGCAAGGTTGGCGCGCCTACAACATCACCTCCGATCCGGTGCATGGCATTGGCGCCTGGAGCGATAGCGACATCAGCAACTACCTCAGCCGCGGGCATGCCGATGGCCGCGGTACCGCGGCCGGCCCGATGGCCGAAGCGGTGGAAAACAGTCTGCGCTACCTCAATCCCACCGATACCGCCGCGCTGGTGGCGTATCTGCGCAGCGTGCCGGCACGCACTGGCGATGCGCCGGTCACGGTCGATGCCGCGGCGGCTCCTGCGCTTGCGTCGAACAATGCGGCGCCCGGCGGCGACAGTGCGAATGCGAACGATCCGGGCATGAAGCTGTTCGAAGGCGCCTGCGCCAGTTGCCATCAGTGGAACGGGAAGGGCCAGCAGACACCGTATGCCTCATTGCTTGGCACGCGCGGCGTCAACGATGTGCACGGCACCAATATCACGCAGGTGATTCTGCACGGCACGGATCTGCGTAGCCTGGGCGCCAATATCTTCATGCCCGAATTCGGCGATGCGTATTCGGATACCGAAGTGGCCCAGCTCAGCAATTACGTGATCGGGCATTTCGGCAACAAGCAGGGTACGGTGACGCCGGATGACGTCGCTCGCCGGCGCAAGCAGCTCTGAAGGGGATGATCCGGGCCGGCTAGGTCGGGAGTCATGCTTATCCGTCATGCCATCGCGGTTATCTTCGATGGCGGATATCCGGCGGGCAGAGTGATGATGCGGCGATCAATCAGCGGAGCTGCGCACCGCACGGTCTTCACATGGTGGCTGGCGGTGCTCGCGCTGCCGTGGTCAGTTCACGCCGCCCCGCCACCTACCTCCGCGCCTCCAGTGGCGGCGTACCTGACACCGCAGCGCCTAGTCGCTATCGACGACACACGCCGGCTCAATCTCTATTGCCTGGGCCATGGCGCGCCCACGGTCATCTTCGATTCCGGCACCGGCGGCGGCACGCGCGACTGGCGCGCCGTGCAGGGTGCCATTGCCGCGCACACCACGGCCTGCTCCTATGATCGCGCCGGCTACGGTTTCAGCGATGCACCGACGCGCGCTTCGGATGCTGCCAATGCGGTGGACGATCTGCACCGATTGGTGGCGAAGGCGGCACTGCCCGTGCCGCTGCTGCTGGTGGGGCATTCCAATGGCGGTATCTATGCGGTGTTGTATGCCAGGACTTATCCGCAGCAGGTCGGCGGCATGGTACTGGTCGATCCGGGGTTCACCGGGCAGCAGGATTTCCAGCGCTATGGACTCGCGCCAGAGAAAGTCGCCGAACTTGAGCAAGGCAATGCGCAATGGGTGGCGTTGGCACAGCACTGCCTCGAACTGGCGCGCAGCGGTGCGCTGGCTAAATCGCAGAACCAGTCATCGCCGTGCCTGGACAATCCGCCCAATCCCGATCCGCGCCTGCATGCCGTGCTCAATCATCTGGAAATGCAGCCTGGCTTCTTCGCGGCGTATTTGTCGGAATTCCAGAGCACGTTCGTGGCTGAGCATGGCAGCACGCGCAACGACCGCGAATCGCCGCTGAGCGCGCATGAATTCGGCGCGATGCCGCTGGTGGTGCTTACGGCTGCCCGCCATCCGGCGGCATGGCCGGATTTCACCGCGCAGGACCAGCAAAAATATTTCGATTACTGGAAACAGTCGCATGATCGGCTTGCCGCTTTGTCAACGCACGGGCAGAGCATCCTGGTGCCGAACTCGGGGCACTTTATCCAGCGCGATCAGCCAGACACCGTGATTCACTACGTGCTGCACGTAGTGGATCAGGTACGCAAGGACCTGCAATACCCATCCAGCCAGCCGTAGCCCACAAGTCATACCCACAACCGGTACGTGGCAGACTATCTTCGCTATTCACTCCAACAAGGGGCGCTGCGATGCATGGTTTACGACGGATCCTGGTAACGGCGGTATTGGCGGGTCTTACCGGCATGGCGGCCGCGATGGGCGCCGAGCCTGCGGCCACCGCGCCTGCGACAGACCGCAGCGGCATCGACTTTGCCGGCATGGACCATGCGATCATGCCGGGCGACGATTTCTTCAGCTACGCCAACGGCAGCTGGGTGAGCCGCACGCAGGTTCCGGCCGATCGCTCCAGCACCGGGCCGACCCAGGATCTTGAAGAACTGACCGAGCAGCGCACGGCGGACCTGATCCGCAATATGGCCAAGACCCATCCGGCGGCCGGCAGCAACGATCGCAAGATTGCCGATTACTACGCTGCCTTCATGGACGAAGCGGCGATCGAAAAGCGAGGCCTGGCTCCATTGCAGCCGGAGCTGGATCGCATCGCCGCCATCCGCACCCGCGAGGATCTGGCGCGAGTGCTCGGCAGCGAGTTGCGCGCCGACGTGGATCCGATCAACGCCACCAACTTCCAGACTTCCAACTTGTTCGGCCTGTTCGTCACCCAGGCGCTGGAGGATCCGGCGCACAACATGGCCTATCTGTTGCAGGGTGGCCTGGCGATGCCTAGCCGCGACTATTACCTGTCGCAGGATGCGGACATGGCCGGCTATCGCAGCAAATACCGCGCTTATGTGGTGGCGCTGCTGAAACTCGCCGGCACGACCGATGCCGAGGCGCAGGCGGACAGCATCATCGCGCTGGAAACCAAGATCGCGCAGGCGCAGGAAAACCTGGTCGACAGCGAGGACGTGCACAAGGCGGCCACTGTGTGGCGCGCGGGCGAATTTGCGCAGAAGGCACCGGGCCTGGACTGGAACGTGTATTTCCAGGCCGCGCACCTGGGCGACCAAAAGCAAGTTGACGTGTGGCAGCCTGGCGGCATCATCGGCCTGGCCGCCCTGGTCGGCAGTGCATCCATCGACAGCTGGAAGCAGCTGCTGCGCTATCACGCGCTGGACGATGCGGCAGCGCTATTGCCCAAGGCCTACGCCGACCTGCATTTCGGTTTCTACGGCAGCACGCTGGAAGGCACGCCGCAGCAGGCCGCGCGCTGGAAGCGCGCGGTCGACGCCACCAGCGACGATCTGGGCGATGCGGTGGGGCAGGTGTACGTCAAACACTATTTCCCGCCCTCATCCAAAACCAAGCTGCAGGCGATGGTGAAGAACCTGCTGGCCACCTTCGACGAACGCATCGACACGCTGGCCTGGATGACGCCGGCCACGCGCGCCGAGGCCAAGCGCAAGATCGCCACCTTGCGCGTGGGCGTGGGCTATCCCGATAGCTGGCGCAGCTACGCCACGCTGACGGTGCAGCCGGATGATGCGCTGGGCAACCACCAGCGCGCGGTGGTGCTGCGTTATCAATACGCACTGGCCAAGCTGAGCCAGCCGGTGGATCACGGCGAGTGGTGGATGACGCCGCAGACGGTAGACGCGGTGAATCTGCCGCTGCAGAACGCACTCAATTTCCCGGCCGCGATCCTGCAGCCGCCGTTCTACGATCCCGCGGCTGACGACGCTGCCAACTACGGCGCCACCGGTGCCACCATCGGCCACGAGATCAGTCACAGCTTCGACAACACCGGCGCCGACTTCAACGCCCAGGGCAAACTGGAAAATTGGTGGACCGCGCAGGATGCGGCGCATTTCAAGGCCGATACGCAAAAACTGGTGGAGCAGTACAACCACTACGAAGCCTTGCCCGGCCTGTTCGTCAACGGCCAGCAGACCCTGGGCGAAAACATCGCCGACGTGGCGGGCCTGGCGGTAGCGTATGCGGCGTATCACCGGTCATTGCATGGCAAGCCGGCGCCGGTGATCGATGGCCTTACCGGCGACCAGCGTTTCTTTCTCGCTTATGCGCAGAGCTGGCGCGGCAAGATCCGCGATGCCGCCCTGCGCCAGCAACTGGCTACCGATGTGCACGCGCCCGATCGCATCCGCGCGCAGGCGGTGCGCAATATGGATGGCTGGTACGACGCGTTCCAGGTGCAGTCGGGGCAGAAGCTTTATCTGACGCCGGATGAGCGGGTGAAGATCTGGTAGTCGGGCGCTATCCCGAGCCCGCCGAATACGTAGGTTGGGTTAGCGCAGCGTAACCCAACTATGTTGGTCGTTTCGATGAAGATTCGTTGGGTTACGCTGCGCTAACCCAACCTACGTGTGATCGGCGATGTGCTCAGCGATTGCTGGCCGCCGACTGCTGCTTGGCCGCATCCGACGCCATCTCCGGCGGTGCCGGCACCTTCTTGCCGTTGCCCGGCTGCGTCCACACCGCCACGTAATCGACCACCATCGAATGGCCCGGCTCGGTATCCGGCGTGGGCGTGGGCTTCCAGCCAGCCATCACGAAGGAAAAGCCGCCGCCCATGGCCACGTTCAACAGCAGGAAATAGCCGTGCTGGCCGGTGATCTGCCGCCAGGTATCGGCCGGCAGCTGATTTTCGGCAACCTGGTTCACCAGCTGTCCGTCCACGAACCAGCGCAGTTGTTCGGGCGTGACGCTGCGGTTCCATTCGAAGGTGAAGGTGTGCGCACCGGCAGTACAGGCTTCATGCGGGCAGGGCAGGCGGCTGCCGATGCCGATCGGCTCGCCGCAGGGACCGCCCGGATTGATGCCGCAATGCAGGATGCCCCACACCGCGTCGAGCCCGTTGACGCTCTCCATGATGTCGAACTCGCCGGAGCCCGGCCAGGCCATGGTGCTGCGGTAATTGCTGCCCAGGGCCCAGAACGCGGGCCAGTAGCCCAGGGCATGCGGTCCGCTGATGTCGGGCATCTGGATGCGTGCTTCCATGCGCAGCATGCCGCCGTCGCCCACGCTGAAATCGTCGCGCACGGATTCCACCCGCCCCGAGGTCCACTCGCCGCTGGCGCTGCGCTGCGGGGTGATCAGCAAGTGGCCCTTGCCGTCGAGCCGGATATTGGCCGGATCGGTGGTGTAGCGCTCGGTCTCGGAGGTGCCCCAGTTGGGCGGGCCATTCGGATACCCGTGGCCGGTATCGATGCGCCAGTTGGCCGATGACGGCAGCGATCCGGCCGGGCCGCTGAAATCATCGCTCCAGGACAGTACCCAGCCCTTGGGGGTGGGTATGTCGGTAGCCAGCGCGGTATTGGCAAAGCCTGCCAAACCCACCGAAAGGGACAATGCTGCGATGGCGGCCGGGCGACCGGCGATTTTTTTGATCTGCATAGACATCAGGCGTCAGGGGCCTCGGCAAGCGAGGCCTGGCAAGCGAGCACACGGGTATTTCCCATGCGCATGTTTAATCTGTTCGGCACGCATGCGCAAATCTGAAACCGGCAAGCTGGGATATGCCTCACGGCTGTAACAATTGGGTCAGCGGCGGCTGCTTGGCCGCCGGCAGCGTTACGCCGAGAATTTTTGCGATCGTGGGCGCCACGCGCAGATTGGTGATCTGCCCCAGATTGCCTGCTTTGCGGATATGCGCGCCGGAGGCGATAAACAGCGCCTGCATGTCCGGATCGGTATTCAGGTAGCCGTGCGCGCCCCTGGCCGGATCCACGTCTTTCACCAGCGGCGCATCGACGCCGTCCTGGAACGCATAGCCGGGCTTGGCCACCAGATAAAGCTGCGGCGCCTGGTCGGTGGCGGCGGGCGCGGGCAGGTTGAGCGTCTGCATCTGTTCGGGGGTATAGACCGCGGCCACCCCGGGCTGCGCTTCGAAATAGGCCTTGAGCTTGGGCACCAGGGCGGCCCGGCGCGCAGGATTGCGCACGAACAGCGAAGCCTCGCCACCTTCCGGCAGGATCCACGCATCGCCGCGGTAGGTTCCGTTCTGCATCTGCAACAGTCCCTGCTGCACCAGGGCGACATTGGGGCGAATGGAGTGTGTGTAGTCCGTGAAACCGTGATCGGAAGCGATCACGAAAGTGATCCGGTCCAGCAGGCCGGCGCTGCGCGCTGCATCGATCAGGCGCGCGATGCAGCTGTCCGCATACGCCAGCGCCGCATACGCGGCCGGCGACAGCGCGCCGTATTCGTGCTGCAGCGTGTCGGTCTGCAGCAGATGGAACAGCAGCAGATTGGGCGTGTGGCGGGTGAGGATGTCGATGGCGGCGTCGGTCCAGATCTGGTCGTGCCAGGCCGGGCTGCTGTCATCGTTGAAGTCGGCCAGCTGCTGGCGGGTGACCAGACCCTGCGCAATCAGGTCCTGCGCAATGGCGCTGTCGGGATCGGGCCGTTCGGCAAACGGCCAGCGCACGTTCTGCGCACCGTAGATGGCAACCCAGTCCACCTGGCCGGTGCTCATGCCCTGCGCGGCCAGCGCGTCGTACAAGGTGCGTGCGTGCACCAGCTGATCTTTCGGCGTCCACGGCTTCACTTCCAGCTGGCTGCCGTCGGCCGGCAGGGTGATCAGGCCGTTCGCCATCACATGATGTTCGGCCGCGGTAACGCCGGTGATCAGGGTGGTGTGGTTGGGCCAGGTCACCGCCGGATTGATCGGCTGCATGCCTTGCGCATAGGCGCCTGCGGCCTGCAGCTTGCGCAGGGTGGGCATGGGCAGGCGCGGATCGTTCAGCGCGCGAGCCGGAAAGCCGTCGATGGTGATCAGCACCACGATCGGACCGCGGCCGGCGGCGGTGCCGTCGTCGGCCGGCGGCGAGGCGGCATCGTGCGCGGCTACGCTGCCAGTCAGCAGGGCGGCCAGCAGGAAGGTCAGCAGCGGAATCTTGCGCATGGATGGGGCGGCGGCGGGGGAAGCGCCGGACACTAGCACTATTTGCCGATTAGCCGTGGCAAAGGCTTTTGACAGCGCCGGGCACGCTGTTTACCCTGCTGCGGCACGCGTCGTCGGCCCGTATTTCCCGTAGCAACCATGCAGTTGACAGGGGGATTGCCATGCACAGCCAAGGCATGCCGGGATGGATCCGCAGAGAGCGCTTCCTGGCGCTGAGCGTACTCACCACACTGGCGTTCTATTTCTTCGGCGATGCGATGTTCGGCGGCCTGGCAAGCCTGTATCGGCTGGAGCTGGTGTTCTTCTGGCTGTTTGCGGTGGTGCTGGGCTCGGCGCTGGCGGTAGTGCGGCATGCCGAGCATCTGGCCGAACGCCTGGGCGAACCGTTCGGCACCTTGATTCTCACCTTGTGCATCACTTCCATCGAAGTGGTGAGCATCACCGCGATCATGCTGCACGGTGCCAATAATCCCACGCTGGCGCGCGATACCTTGTTCGCCGTCACCATGATCGTGCTCAACGGCATGGTCGGCTTGTCCTTGCTGTTTGGCGGCTGGCGCTATCGCGAGCAGTACTACAACCTGCAGGGCGCCAACACGTATCTGAGCGTGATCCTGCCGATGGGCGTGCTGTGCCTGGTGCTGCCTAATTTCGTGGTGCCGCATGACGGACCGCCGATGTTGTCGATGCCGCAGAAGATCTTTCTGGCGATCGTATCGCTGGGACTGTATGTGGCGTTCCTGGTGTTGCAGGCGAGCCGGCATCGCAGCTATTTCGCCGCGCAGGCCGGAACCACCGAGGCGGCAGAAGAACAAGCTGCCACGCATGCCTCGCCGTTGGGCGTGCACGCAATCTTGCTGGTGATCTACATGACACTGGTGGTGTATCTGGCCGAACAACTGGCGCCGCCGGTGGATTATGTGGTGGAGACCATGGGCAAGCCGGCTGCACTGGCCGGCCTGATCATGGCGGTATTGGTGGCGACGCCGGAAATCATCGGCGCGGTGCGCGCCGCCGGCAGGAACAATCTGCAGCGCTCGATGAATATCTTCCTGGGCTCGGTGCTTTCCACCATCGGCCTGACCATTCCCGCCATCATCGTGATCAGCGAGCTGACCCAGCATCCGATCCGGCTTGGGCTGGAACATACCGACCTGCTGCTGTTCGTGCTGACCCTGGTGCTGTGCACGGTGACCTTTTCCAGCGGGCGCACCAATATCCTGCAGGGCGGCGTGCACCTGATCCTGTTTCTGGCCTATCTGTTTTTGATCTTCGAGGGCTGAACACCGCGCGCTTCAGTGCGCAGTGTCGGCGATGGTGATATCCCGCCGGTGCAGCACGTGTCCGCTGCCGTCGCTGAAACTGAGCTGGTATTTGCCGGGGCGCAGGTAGAGATTGGCTGATGGCAAGGTCTCGTTGCTGGTGTAGACCGGCGGATGGAAGCTCGATTCGGAGGCCGGCGCCAGATCCAGCAGCAGGCGATCGGCGGGAATGGCGTCGGCATCTTCCTGGCTCTCATGCGCTTCGACCAGGCATGGATAGTGGCCCCCGCAGTTTTCGGCGCCGACGTAATACGGTGTGCGCAAGCCGCCGAGCGTAAGCCAGCGCGGGCGGCCGCGCTCCAGTTTTTCCGGCGGAAAGAACACGCTTACGTCATAGCCATTGCGCAGCGACCAGGGCTTGCCGTTGCGGTCGACGAAGACGATGGGCTGTTGCGGATGCAGCGCCGCGATCACCGCGGTGTAATAAGGATGATCGTCATCGGCGGATGGGCGCGGATACAGCATGGTCTGCTCCACCGACAGCATCGGCAGATGCGTCAGCCGGTAAAGATGTTCGGCCATCGACGAACCGCCCAGGTACGGCCCGGACTTGACGATATGGTCGTAGCCGGCATTCACCACCAAGCGTGCATGGGGATCGTGCTTGAACACCTGCTCGTAGAGATTCTTCGCCTGCTCGGTTTCGCGCGCATCGCTGCTGGCGCTAGCTCCGGCCGCTTCATAGGCAACCACTTTGAAACCCAATTTCAGGGCGGTACGCACCATTTCGGCATACACCGGCTCTTCGGTATAAAAGCCGCTTTGATCGGTGGGGTAGCCGCGTGCCTGCAGGCGGGTATCGGTGGCAGATAATGTTTCGGCCGCGAAATAGTCGAACCCCTGTTGGCGCAGGCGGCTGAGCAAGGGCACGGTAAGGCTGCGGGTGAGGGCGACGTTGTGAGCCTCGTTGAGCAGCACGATGCGATAGTTCTTCGCCAGTTCCGGAATGGCATCCAGCGCGGGCGTGGCGGTATAGCCGCTGTCCGGTGCGAGAGGCGACGGGCGATCGTCGCGCTGTGCCTGCTGCGCTACCGAAAAGCTGCGCAATGCGGCGGGATAATCGCCGAGAAAACTCAAATACCAGGCGATGTATTGCCCGAAGATCAGCCGGAACGCGGTGGAGTTGTCGCTGGCATAAGCCTGGCGCAGCACCAGGTATTGGGTGAGCAGGCTTTTGTGCTGCATGGCCTGCGCCATGATGCGGTCCGATTTGGCGCCGGCGGCGTCTTGTTGCGCCGCCCATTCGGCGGCTGTCTGCGCGTGTGCAAGGTTTGCCGCGCACGCCAGCCAGCATAGGCATTGGAACGCGATAGTTCTGCAATGCGTAGACATGGGCTGCTACCGTCAGGCAGTGCGGGTTGCCATGTATCCGTACGCTACGCCAGCTGCGCAACATCTTGAATAGCCACTTTACGGCTGCCGGAGGTAGCCATTTCCGGCTGCAGCGCTCATTATTGACGGTCTTCACCGCATTGATTCGACCGCTTAAGGAGCTTCCCATGAAATCACGCGCCGCCGTTGCCTTTGCAGCAGGCCAGCCGCTGGAAATCGTCGAGATCGACGTGGCGCCGCCCAAGGCCGGCGAAGTGCTGGTGAAGATCACGCATACCGGCGTATGCCACACCGATGCGTTCACGCTTTCGGGCGACGATCCGGAAGGCATCTTTCCGGCCGTGCTGGGTCATGAAGGCGGCGGCATCGTGGTGGAAGTGGGCGAGGGCGTTACCTCGCTGCAGCCGGGCGATCATGTGATCCCGCTCTATACCGCCGAATGCGGCAAGTGCAAATTCTGCCTCTCCGGCAAGACCAACCTGTGCCAGGCGGTGCGCGCCACCCAGGGCAAGGGCCTGATGCCGGACGGCACCACGCGCTTCTCCTACCAGGGCAAGCCGATCTATCACTACATGGGTACCAGCACTTTCAGCGAATACACGGTGGTGCCGGAAATCTCGCTGGCCAAGATCGATACGCAGGCGCCGCTGGAAAAAGTGTGCCTGCTCGGTTGCGGCGTCACCACCGGCATCGGCGCGGTACACAACACCGCCAAGGTCGAGCCCGGTGCGACGGTGGCGGTGTTCGGCCTGGGCGGCATCGGTCTGGCGGTGATCCAGGGTGCGGTGCAGGCCAAGGCCGGGCGCATTCTGGCGATCGACACCAATCCGGCCAAGTTCGAGCTGGCACGCGACATGGGCGCGACCGATGTGATCAATCCCAAGGATCATCAGCGGCCGATCCAGGAAATGATCGTGGAGCTGACCGACGGTGGTGTCGACTACAGCTTCGAATGCATCGGCAATGTGGACGTGATGCGCGCGGCGCTGGAGTGCTGCCACAAGGGCTGGGGCGAAAGCATCATCATCGGCGTGGCCGGCGCGGGCAAGGAAATCCATACCCGTCCGTTCCAGCTGGTTACCGGCCGCGTATGGCGCGGCAGCGCCTTCGGCGGCGTGAAGGGGCGTACGCAGCTGCCGGGCATGGTGCAACAAGCGATGCGCGGCGAGATCCGCCTCGATCCGTTCATCACGCACACGCTGCCGCTGGAGCGCATCAACGAAGCCTTCGACCTGATGCACGACGGCAAATCGATCCGCACCGTGATCCATTTCTGAGCGCGGTGGTCATGTCACTGGAACGCATCGAACGTCGCGCCTGCTTCGGCGGCTGGCAGGATGTCTATCGGCACCACTCTGCGGCGCTCGATTGCAGCATGCAGTTTGCGCTGTACTTGCCGCCGCAGATCGCAGAGACGAAGGTGCCGGTGCTGTATTGGTTATCGGGCCTTACCTGCAACGAGCAGAACTTCATCACCAAGGCCGGTGCGCAGCGCTATGCCGCCGAGCACGGCGTGGCGCTGGTAGTGCCCGACACCAGCCCGCGCGGCGAGGATGTCGCCGATGCGGACAGCTACGACCTGGGCAAGGGCGCCGGTTTCTATCTCAATGCGACGGAGCAGCCGTGGTTGCGGCATTACCGCATGCACGACTATGTCGCGCAGGAATTGCCGGCGCTGATCGAATCGCACTTTCCGGTCAGCGATGCCCGCGCCATCAGCGGGCATTCCATGGGCGGCCATGGTGCGCTGGTGCTGGCGTTGAAGAATCCCGGGCGTTATCGCAGCGTATCGGCGTTCTCGCCGATCGTGGCGCCGAGCCAGGTGCCGTGGGGCGAGAAGGCATTCACGGCGTACCTGGGTAACGATCGCGCGGCATGGAAACAGTACGACGCCAGCGAACTGCTGAAGTCGGCGACGGAACGGCTGCCGCTGCTGATCGACCAGGGTGATGCGGACGAATTCCTTGCCACGCAGTTGCGGCCGGAATTGTTCGAGGCGGCTGCAGCGGCTGCGGCGTATCCGATTACCCTGCGCATGCAGCGGGGGTACGACCATAGCTATTACTTTGTGGCGAGTTTTATCGGGGAGCATCTGGCGCATCACGCCAGGGCGTTGCGCTAAGCCGACCCACGTACTGCCATGTTTCCCTGTGAAGATGAAATGCCGCCGTATCCCTCCCTGCCGTCATTGCCGCTTTCGCGGGAATGACGGCAAGGAGGAATGGCGGTTGAGGTAAGCATTGCCGCAAATGCCGACATGGCGATTTCAGTGCACCGATAGCCGCCATCATGTACCAGCAGCAGCCTCTGCCCCCGGCAGTGACCTCAATGCCCCATCAACGACCCCAGCTTCCCACCCGACGACCCGCCGCCGAGCATCGACTTGCCCTGGTTCAACACCACACCGCAAGCCTTGGTCGTGAGCTTGGACTTCAGGTCGCTGTTGCCGCCGCCGACACTGTTGAGGTCGGTGGTCTGGCCATTCGAGCCGTGCAGGATGCCTTTGGCACCGCTTAGATAATCGGAGTTGCCGCCGCCGCCCTGGGTCTTGCCGAGCAGCTTGCCGGCAATGCCCGAAGCGCCCGAGTCGCCGCCGAGATAATTGTTCTTTACGCAGTACTGCAGGATGCCGGCCGCATTGCCCATGCTGCCGGAAGAGCCGCCGCCGGGCAGCATATTGCCCAGGCTGCTGTTGCCGCCGAGCTTGCTGCCGAGACTGCCCAGGTCCTGGGCCGCGGCGGTGCCGGCGAAGCCGAGGGCGAGGGCTGCTGCGCAGGCCGTCGCGATAAGGCTGGTTCGGGTCTTCATGGCCACATCTCCTTGTTGAAGTGTGCGCATTCAACAACGACGGCCGTTACGTTTATGTCAGCGGATGGAGCCGTTCAGCGCCTTTGCCACTTCGCCGGCAATATCGTCCTGGATCATCAGCTTGTCGTCCCAGGAACGGTCGTAGGTCTGCGACCACACCACGAACCCGTCGCCGGCGCGAACCAGCCGCGCCGCCACGCGCAAGGTGTTGCCGGATTTGCGCACGCTGCCATCCAGCACATAGGCCACGTGCAGCGCCTTGGCGACCTGCGCGATGGTGACCTGCTTGCCCTTGAAGTAAAACGACGAGGTAGGCGGTATGACCTGCAATCCCCTGGACTGGCTCAGCTTGTCGATCAGTTCCTCGGTCATGCCGTCCGCGAACGGCTCCTCGTTCATCGCATCCGTCAGGTCGAGGAAGGGCAGCACCGCGATCGAACGGGGATTGGGCGCAACGCTGGCCGTTGTAGACGGTGCCGGCAGTGATGGCCTGGTCAGCAGATAGAAGCCGAGGCAGGCAAGTACAAGCAGGGCGACGATCGCCAGCAGCCGGGTATACAGCCGGCCGGAAGCGGGGCGCTGCACCGGTGCGGCAGGCGGCGCGAACTCCTCGTTGGCGGCGGCTTGTGTCACGGTGGGCCGGCCCGGTTGATCGGGGGAACTCACCGCCGCCACCATGCGGTATCCGCGCCGTGGCACGGTGGCGATATACACCGGCTGGCGGGGATCGTCGCCGAGCAGCCGACGCAGCGAAGTCACGGCCTGGTAGACCGAATCGGGGGTGACGATCACGCCTTGCCAGACCTCGCCCAGCAAGTCGTCGATGCTGACCACGTGCCCGGCTTTCTCGGCCAGGCACAGCAGCAGGCGCAGGGTGCGTGCTTCCAGCCGCACGGTCTCCTCGCCGCGCGTCATCTGGCCTGAGACCGGGCTGACCGTCCAGTCGCCGATGCGCAGCCTTGCCTGGGACGACTGCTCCACGCCTGATGACATACAAACCTTTGTTTGCAATGGCCAACGAATGACCGGGAATCTTCGCATCAGGACCTGACAGCGACAACTGCGGGAGGTCATTCAGAGATCTTCAGGCTATTTCAGGCGCTTTTTCAGGACTTCCCGCCGTGGGGCGCTCACCGTGGCGCCGTCCCTCACCACGGAGTTGTCCGATGATTCGTCGCGTTGCCCTTGCCACGGCCCTGATGGCCGCCTGCACACCGCTTTGCGCTACCACCTATATGCTGGAATCGCAGCACAGCGAAGGGGTGGTGCGCTGGAGCCACCTGGGTTTTTCCAATCCCACCGCGCAGTTCACCCTGGTCGAGGGTTCGCTGGATTTCGATCCCGCCGATCCCACCCGCGCATCGGTCACCGCCACCATCAAGCTGACCAACTTCAGCAGCGGCGTACCGGACCTGGACGACAATTTGCATTCGGTCGATTTCTTCGACGTCGCCAAGTACCCCACCGCCACCTTCAAGAGCATCCGGGTTGAGCGCGGCAATGCGCCGGACCGGCTCAAGGTCACCGGCAACCTCACCCTGCACGGCATCACCAAGCCGGTAGTACTCGATGTGACCATCAACAAGGTCGGTACCAATATCCGCAGCAACTTGCCGTCGGTCGGCTTCGAGGCCATGACCACGCTCAAGCGTTCCGATTTCGGCATGGGCCTGTTCGTGCCGCAGGTCAGCGACGAGGTAAGTATCCACATTACCTGCCAGGCGGATGAAGCAAAGGCCTATGTGAAGCAGTTGAAAGAAGAGGCCGATGCAGCGGCCGCCGATGCCAAGGCGGCGGCGAAGAAAGCGGCAGATGCACAAGCGGCCGCACAGCAGTGATTGCGCGCGTCACACCGGCACTCGCCGGTGTGACGCGCGATGCCTGTTCCAGCGTGCATGCGAAACGCCGTCGTAACACGAAAAGGGGTCTAATGGGCGGATGCGTTCATCAGGAGAATACGCGTCATGACCCAAGCTTTCGCATCGGATTGGGATGTACCTGTCAAAACCCGCCTGACTGGCTTCGACCTGATCACCCAGCCGATGTTGAACAAGGGCATGGCCTTCAGCCAGTCCGAACGCGACATGTTCCGCCTGCACGGCCTGCTGCCGCCGCATATCGCCACCATCGAAGAGCAGGCCGAACGCCGCCTGCGCGTGCTGCGCGCCTTCAGCACCGACTTCGAGCGCTACGCTTTCCTGCGCGATCTGCAAGACACCAACGAAACACTGTTCTACGCCGTGCTGGTGCGGCATATCGAGGAATTGCTGCCGCTGGTCTACACGCCCACGGTGGGCGAGGGCTGCCAGCATTTCAGCGAGATCTGGCGCAAGCCGCGCGGCGTGTTCCTGAGCTATCCGAACAAAGATCGCATTCGCGAAATACTGGCCGATCCGCGCTTCGACCGCGTGCGCGTGATCGTGGTGAGCGATGGCGAGCGCATTCTCGGCCTGGGCGACCAGGGCGCGGGCGGCATGGGCATACCGATCGGCAAGCTGTCGCTGTATACCGGTTGCGCCGGCATCCATCCGGAGCTGACCTTGCCGATCCTGCTGGACGTGGGCACCAACAATCGCGAACGGCTGACCAATCCGCTGTATATCGGCTGGCGGCACGAGCGCATCGTCGGCGCGGAATACGATGCCTTCGTGGAGGAATTCGTCAGCGCGGTGATCGAGCGCTGGCCCGACGTGCTGCTGCAGTGGGAGGATTTCGCCGGCTCCAATGCCAGCCGCCTGCTGGCCAAGTACCGCGACCGGCTGTGCACCTTCAACGACGATATCCAGGGCACCGCCGCGATTGCCGCCGGTACGCTGATGGCGGCCATCAATGTCACCGGCGTCAAGCTGACCGAGCAGCGCATCGCCGTGCTGGGTGCAGGTTCGGCCGGCTGCGGCATTTCCTCGCTGCTGTTGCGCGCGATGGTGGATGCCGGGCTGAGCGAAGAACAGGCGCGCAGTGCGTTCTATCTGGTCGATCGCAATGGCTTGCTGGTGGATGGCATGGAAGGCATTACGCCGGCGCAGATGCCGTTTGTGCAGGACCGCCATGCGATCAGCGATTGGGTGGTGGATGAGGCCGGCGATATCGGCCTGCTGGAAGTGGTGCGCAACGCCAAGCCCACCGTGCTGATCGGCGTATCCGGCCAGGCCGGCGCTTTCAGCGAAGATGTGGTGCGCGCAATGGCCGAGGGCGTGCGCCATCCGGTGATTTTCCCGCTGTCCAATCCCACCTCGCGCAGCGAGGCGGTACCGCAGCACCTCATGGAGTGGACCGACGGGCGCGCCTTGATCGGCACCGGCAGTCCGTTTCCGCCGGTGCAATGGCAGGGGCGCGATATTCCGGTCGATCAAACCAACAACTCGTATATTTTCCCGGGCGTGGGGCTTGGCGTGCTGGCGGCGAATGCGCGGCGTGTCACCGATGCCATGTTCATGGTGGCCGGCAAGGTGGTGGCTTCGATGTCGCCGACGGCAACCGATCGCAACGCCCGCCTGCTGCCGCCGGTGGATCAGCTGCGCGCGGTATCGCTGGCGGTGGCCAGGGCGGTAGCCGTGCAGGCACAGGCCGACGGCGTGGCGGAAGCCTGCGACCAGGCCACGCTGGACCGGCGCCTGCAGGAGCTGGTGTGGGAGCCGACGTACCGGCCGTACGAGCTGGTGAAATAAGCCACGCGCCGCCGTTCGTGCCGGGCGGCGGCATGCGTTTGCCGCTATTCCTTGTGCACCACCATCGATGGCTCGTGCGTGGTATCGAAGCGGCGTACGCAGATGCGCAGTGCCGCACTCGAACCCGCCACCGCGAATACCACTGGAAACAAGTAATCGTGGTCCACGCGGGTAAGTTCCACCGCCATCACGATGGCGGTCAGCGGCATGCGCATCGATGCTGCGAGGAACGCCGCGGCGCCGACAATGGCGTACGCGCCGAGCGGTGCGTCCCCGAACGCGTGATTCCACAAGCCGCCGGCCACGATGGCGAGCATGGCGCCCAGCGACATGCCCGGCGTCAGCAGGCCGCCGCCAGCGCCTGCGCGCAGGCACAGCAACATCGCCAGCAGCTTGAGCACCAGCAGAATGGCTGCCAGTTGCAGGCTCACGCCGTCATTGAAGCCGAGCTGGATCGGCCCTTTGCCGTTGCCCAGTAGCTGCGGATAGAAAACCGCTGCCAGCCCGATCAATCCGAACGCCAGCAGGCAGCTCGGCAGCAGGCGCCAGTCGCGCGGCGCCTGCCGGCGTGCGGCGTCGACCAGGCGCGAGAAGCCGTATGCGGCAAAGCCGAAAATCGGGCCGATCACGATCGCCCACGCCAGTAGCGAGTCGCTCAACTGGAACATCGGCACGGTGTACTGCGCATCGTTGCCCAGGCCGATCCATGCCACCGTGGCGGCAATCACCGAGGTAAGCAGGGCAGGGATCGCCGCCGCGGTGGCAAAGGTGCCGAGCAATACTTCCAGCGTAAACAGCGTGCCGCTCAGCGGTACGTTATAGACCGCGGCCAAACCTGCACCCGCACCGCAGGCCACCATGATGCGACTCTCCTGCGACGACAGCCCGATGCGATGCGACAGCCAGCCGGCCAGCGCCGCGCCGGCTTCGCGCGGCGCACCTTCGCGTCCGAGCGGCGAGCCCAGCCCTACGGTAATGATCTGCAGCAAGGCATTGATCATCGTCGCCACCATCGGCGTGCGCGGATCGTCGGATTTAAGCACCTTGTTCACGCTGACCAGCGGCTTGGCGAAGCGGTACAGCGCCCACCAGCCCAGTCCGGCGACGACGCCGCAGCCGAGCAGCACTTCCACTCGCCGCTGCGGCGTGGAGGCGGTTACACCCTGCATGAAGCTCTGCGTGCTCAGCAGGCGATGCATGCTGTAGTCATACGCCACGTGCTGGATGTAATGCAGCAGCAATCCCAGGCACATGCCGGCCAGGCCGGCACCGGCACCAACCCCGACGGTCACCGCCATCAGGATCGGCATGCTCGTGCGCGGGTGCGGCAGGCTGTCGGCCTGGGCGGACGATACGGCCTCTGTCACGGTGCTGGCCTCCGGTGGCTGCAGGCCGCGACGTTGACATAAATATTTCAGCGTAACAATGGATCGAGCTGCAGGTTCAGGTCCGTGCGCAGACCTCGCGCCATTGACGCGTGGAACGCGCACGAGCGCAAAAAAGTGACATCATGCGTAGCCTGGGGAAACGCTACGCAGCATGAGGTCAAGCCGCATGTCGTGCCGTAAGCATCATGCATATGTCTGGCCGGGATGTTTGATGCTGGCCGGCATGCTGTTGCTGCATGGCTGCGGTACCGGCGCACCCAAGCCTTCGGCCAACTACTCCGGCGTGTCGGCGCAGGATGCGTTGAGCAAGGCACAGGGCTGGGCGACGCATGCCGAGCATCAGCCGGACCAGGCTTTGCGCGCCGATGCGTGGATGAACTGCGCCATGCTTGCGCACGACGCCATGACCGCCGCACAGGTGAATGCGGAACTGGCCGCGGCAGCGCTGGCCACGCGTTGCAGCCGCGCTTATCTCGAAGCGATTATGCAGAACACGGATTTGAATCTGCATGCCGGCCATATGCTGTTGAATGGCCGCTACGTCGATGTGCAATTCCGCAGTTTGCCCGACAGCCTTGGCGAGCACGTGCATATGGAGCTGGCGAACCGCATCAATATGCAGGTGCTCGATGGCACGCGTTATCAGCAGCAGGGCTTTGGCGTGACGATGGTGGCGGCGGCGCCGCCGTGTACGCATCGCCCCGTCTGCTCGCTCTATCCGCCTGAGGGTATTTTCCGGCCGGCAACGGTATGGCTGGAAGCCGCGCCGGATCCGTCGCATGCTGGCGAACAACCGGTATTGGTGGTGCAGAATCCGCTTGCGCAGCCCCTGCACAGCGTAGGCAACATCAGCTATCAGGTAGCCGAAGATGTTTCCGCGCCCTACGAGCAACTGCTCGAACGCAGCAAGCTGCGCCGCCTGGGCTGGTGGGGGCTGATCGGCGGCCAGGCGGTCGGCCGTCGCGCCGGCCTGTTTTTGCTGGACGACTACGATCCGAACAAGACGCCGGTGATCATGATCCATGGGCTCGGCAGCAGCCCGCTGATCTGGGCGCCGTTGAGCAACGCCATCATGGGCGACGCCGAGCTGCATCGCCGCTACCAGATCTGGCACGTGGTCTATCAGAGCAACGCTGCGCTGCTGATCGAACGTGCGCGCGTGCAAAGCTATCTCGACGCGACCTGGAAAATTCTCGATCCGGCCGGTACCGCGCCGGCCCGGCATGGCGTGGTGCTGGTGGGGCACAGCATGGGCGGTGTGATTGCGCGGCTGCTGTGCGCACAAAGCACACCGGCGCTGTGGAGCGCGGCCTTTACGGTGCCGTTCGGTAGCCTGCATGGCAGCGCCGACGATCTGGCCACGCTCAAGAGCGTGTTCGAGTTCCAGCCGTATGCAGGCGTGGACGAACTGGTCTTCATGGCATCGCCGCAGCACGGCAGTCCGGTAGCCGGTGACTGGTTCGGCCGGCTGGCGCAGGATCTGGCCTGGCACCATATTCCGGAAATGGAAAAACTGCAGCGCATCAGCCAGGAAAATCCCGGTGCCGTGCAGGCCAGCCTGATTACCGGCACCTATCGCATCAGCCATCTCAGCAGCGTCACCAGCCTGATGCCGGATGAACCGGTGTCGATGGTGGATGAAACCCTGATGCCGGCCGTGGGCGTGCGCTACCACAACATCGCCGGCTCGCTGGCGGGCGAGCATCCGCCCAGCGATGGCTACGTGCCCCTGGCCAGTGCCCTGCTGCCGGGCGCCGCATCCAGCCTGATCATCGATGCGGATCATCATGGCGTACCACGCGATCCGAAGGCGATTGCAGCGGTGCTGCAAATACTGCGCAAACACGATATTCCAGTGGCGGTGAGTCATCCCTAGCCATATGCCGGCTTGTCTACGTACCTACGTACGCCATCGATAAAAGCGAGCCGATTGGCTGACTGGAATTTTCTGGTATCGGGCCCCGTATCTCGAGATTAAGTTCGATAGCTGTCCACGCTATGAAACGGACAGGGCGAGCGGAAGAGGGGCAGGGCAAGGATGGACGATTCGTTGTTTCGCCAGCAGGCGATGGCTGCGCAGCGCGGCGAGTGGATGGGATCGATGCTTGTCGCCACGCAGCTGTCGCGCTGGCTCTGGATGCTGCTAGCCGTTTCGCTCGCAGTCGCATTGATGATGTTCTTGCTATTGGGACATTACACCCGGCGTGAGAGCGTCAACGGCCAGCTTGTACCAAACGCAGGCGTGCTCCATCTCTCGGCCGTCAGCGCTGGATTAGTCACTCGCGTCTGGGTCAGTGACGGTCAGGCGGTAAAGACGGGCGATGCGCTGATCGAAATTTCAGGAGAGCAAGAGAGCGCTGCTATCGGCAGTACCTATGCTTTTGTCGACCAGCAACTGCGGGCAAAGCGGTGGCGCCTGCAGGAGGACTTGCAGGCACAAGACGAGCTGAAAACGCAGCAAGCGCAAGCTTTGCAGAGCAAGGTCGCGCTGCTGCAAGCCCAGCTTGTGCAAGTGGCCGGCCAACTGGTCATCCAGCGGCGGCAAGCCGAGAGCGCCAGGCAACTGCTGGAGCGTATCAAGCCGCTGGGCCGGCAGGGCTATGTATCGGCTTTTCAGATTCAGCAGCAGGAGAACGCGGCGCTCGATGCCAGCAATCAATACAAATCGCTGCTGCGACAGCAGCTGGATATACGCCAGCAACGGGATACGGCCGAACAGCAGCTTCGCCAACTGCCGCTGGAGGTGGCCTCGCGTCGCAACGATATCGAACGGCAACTGGCCGATATCGGGCAATCCGTCGCCCATAACGAGGTGCTTCGCGGTGCGGTGATCCGGGCGCCGCGCGACGGGCTCGTATCGGCTGTCTTGCTCAAGCAGGGGCAGGCGATCGGCGCTGGCCAATCGGCACTCGCATTGCTGCCGGCCGGTTCGGCCTTGCAAGCGCAATTGCTGGTGCCTTCGCGCGCAGCCGGCTTTATCGAGCCGGGCCATCGGGTGGTGCTCAGATATGCCGCCTTCCCCTACCAGAAGTTCGGCCAGCAATACGGGCGGGTGCTCGATGTCTCGCGCAGCGCGCTCGCCGCTGCCGACGTGCAGGCGCTTGGCGGCCGGCTGCCGCAGGAGCCGCTCTATCGCGTCCTGGTGGCGCTCGATAGCCAGCAGGTGATGGCTTATGGCAAGCCAGAAACGCTGAAGGCCGGCATGGCGATGGATGCCGACATCCTGCTGGAACGGCGCAGCCTGCTGGAATGGGTGTTCGAGCCGCTGTACGGCATGGTCCGGCATGGATGGGGAGGGGCGCATGGCTGATGGCGCGCGGCGGGATGTCCACGGGACCGCGCAGCGGCGCGCTTTGTCCCGGTTGCGCTTCGGCTGGTCGTCGCCCTTGCCGATGATGTTGCAAACGGAAGCCGCCGAATGCGGCGTGGCTTGCCTGGCGATGATCGCCAGCTATCACGGCCACGATGTGGATCTGGCCGGATTGCGTCGGCGTTTTTCCACCTCGCTCAAGGGGATGACGCTGGCTCGGCTAATGGTGATGGCTGGCCAGATGAGCTTCAGCTGCCGTGCCGTGAAGCTTGAACTGGAAGAATTGCGCCGCTTGCGCACGCCCTGCGTGCTGCATTGGAACTTCAACCACTTCGTGGTGCTAAAGCGGGTCACGCGTCGGCACATCGTCGTCCACGATCCGGCCCATGGTGTCCGCAAGCTCAGTCTGCGCGAGGCATCTGCGCAGTTCACCGGCGTTGCGCTGGAGCTGGCGCCCGCGGCGGATTTCGCTCCTGTCCGCGAACGCCAGGCGGTGTCCTTGCGCGCCTTGACCGGGCGCGTGCATGGGCTCGCTCCAGCCATGCTGCATATCCTGCTGCTGGCGTTGGCACTCGAAGTATTTGCCCTGGCAGGTCCGTTTTATCTGCAATGGGTGCTCGATCAAGTGCTGGTGTCGGCCGATCATGATTTGCTCAATCTGCTGGGCCTCGGGTTTCTCGGTGTTACGGTCTTTTCGGCCTTGATCGCGGCGGCAAGGTCATGGGCGCTCACCCGGCTGGGGGCAAGCCTGGGCGTGCAGTGGGCCAGCAATCTGTTTGCGCATCTGCTGCGCCTGCCACTCGACTGGTATGAAAAGCGGCATATCGGCGATGTGGTGTCGCGCTTCGGCTCCATCCAGGCCATCCAGAAGACGCTTACCACTCAGTTTGCCGGCTCGCTGCTGGATGGCCTGATGTCGGGCGTGACCCTGATCGTCATGGCCTGCTACAGCATGCGCCTGACCGTGCTGGTGATCGGCCTGTTCGCTGCGTACGCCGCCACCCGCTGCCTGTTCTTCCATCCGCTGCGCCGCGCCAGCGAGGAACAGATCGTGTACGCGGCCCGCCAGCAAAGCGAATTGCTGGAGTCGATCCGCGGTGCGATGCCGATCAAGCTGGCCAACAAGCAGGATCTGCGCCTTGCTCGCTACGCCAATGCCACCGTGGCGGCAGTCAACCGGGATATCGCCATTCAACGCCTGGATCTGGCTTTTTCGCTCAGCAATCAATTGATGTTCGGCATCGGTCACGTGGCACTGATCTGGATTGCCGCCAGCCTGGCGTTGGAGAGTGCATTTTCGGCGGGTGCGCTGATCGCCTTTGTCGCCTACGCCGATCAATTCACCGCCCGCTCGGCCGGCCTGATCGACAAGTGGATGGAGTTCCGCATGCTGAAATTGCATGCCGAGCGTGTTGCAGACATTGCGCTGACAGCGCCCGAAAGTACCGCCGATGCACCGTGGCAAGGATCTACGCCGCCCGCGAACATTGAGCTGCGCCATGTCAGCTTCCGCTATGCGGATGACGAACCATGGGTCATCAGGAACTGCAATCTCCATATCGAAGCCGGTGAGTCCGTCGCCTTGGTCGGGCCAAGCGGGTGCGGCAAAAGCACCCTGGCCAAGCTTGTGCTGGGCCTGCTGGAACCGACCGAGGGCGAAGTGCTGTTCGGTGGCATCGATATCCGCAAGCTGGGGCTCGATACATACCGGCAATGGGTTGCTGCGGTGATGCAGGACGACCAGCTCTTTGCAGGCTCGATTGCCGACAACATCAGTTTCTTCGATTTCGCCACGACGCCGGAAGGCATCGAAGGTGCGGCGCGAATGGCTGCGATCCATGAAGACATCATGGCGATGCCGATGGGTTATCAGAGTTTGGTGGGCGAGATGGGATCGAGTTTGTCGGGCGGCCAAAAGCAGCGACTGGTTTTGGCTAGAGCGTTATACCGTCAGCCCAAATTTCTCGTATTGGACGAAGCCACGAGTCATCTGGATGTTGCAAATGAGCGTCTTGTAAACAATGTCGTACGGCAACTCCATATAACAACCCTAGTCATTGCTCATCGTCCCGATACCATCGCTGCGGCGAGCAAGGTGTTTTCATTGGATAAGCAAAGCGGCACTTTAGGTTGCCATTGACAGAATTTTTGACACTGAGAAATTTAGCCGAAGTCTGGGCGGCGATATATTCCAGGCATATTGATAAAGGAGTAATTTTATGAATGAATTAAGTGTCAGGGAAATAGACATGGTGGGTGGGGGCATGATGTTTAGCTCCCAGGGCGGAGGTGGTGCTGGCGGAGGTGGTGGAGGCTTCGGCAATTTTGTGGGCTGGATCGTAGGGATCGCTGCTGGCTGTAGCCCGTTAGGGGAGCTTGGAGTTTACGGTGCTGCTATTGCTGGCTTGGCCGGCATGGCTGCCGGATCAATGCGCCCTAATCCAAATCAGGCGTTCCCCTATTACAAAATTCCCAACAAGATATGACCTTGAGTTCGGCACGCCTGTTGGCGTGCCGAACTTTTATGAAAGGAGTGATTTGTGGATTTAAGTAAAGCATCTTTCTCTTACGAGACGGTGATATTTTTAATATTATCGATATTTATTTCTTTTTTTTCGAGCATGGTTGGAGTAAGTGATTTTTATCTAATTTGCGTAGCGTCATTTGGGTCTGCGTCTGCCTGCGGATTAGGCCGATGGATGACTCGCAGGAGGCTGCGGAGGCTTGCTTGATTGAAGGTTCGCCTTTGTACAGTCATTGCCCGCAATTCTTCGGGTGATTTCATGCGGCAAGACGAAATAGGTGCTTACACGATCGAACGCACCACGCCCCCATCGACACGCATCGCCGCCCCCGTGGTGGCCGATGCCTGCTCCGATGCCAAGTAAACGCAAAGATTCGCCACTTCCTCCACCGTGGCCAGTCGCTTGATCAGCGACGACGGGCGATGCGTGGCGATGAAGTCGCGTTCGACTTCTTCCTGCGACAGCCCTTTCTCGGCAGCGATCTTGCCGAAGAAATCGCCTACGCCTTCCGAACGGGTAGGGCCGGGCAGTACCGAGTTGACAGTTACGCCGGTGCCGGCCAGCGTTTCCGCCAGGCCACGCGATACCGCCAGCTGCGCTGTCTTGGTCATGCCGTACTGGACCATTTCGCTGGGAATCTGCACACCCGATTCGCTGGAGATGAACTGGATGCGGCCCCAGCCGCGTTCGGCCATGCCGCGTGCGTAGTGGCGCGACAGGCGTACGCCGCTCATCACGTTCATCTCGAAGAAGCGCTGCCAGTCCTCATCCGGGATATCGAAGAATGCCTTCGGCTCGAAGATGCCGAGGTTGTTGATCAGGATGTCGGCCTCCGGCAGTTGCTTGATCAGATGCTCGGCGCCGGCGCGTGTGCCGAGGTCGCCGGCGATGCCGGTCAGGCGCGCCCCGGGAATCTGCTTGGCGGTGGCGACCAGTGCTTCGTCGACGCGGGCCTGGGTGCGGCCGGTGATGACCACATGCGCGCCGGTGGCGGCGAGGCCGCTGGCGATGGCCAGTCCGATGCCGGCGGTGGAGCCGGTGACGATGGCGGTGCGATTGGCCAGGTGGATTTGCATGATGTGCTCCAGCAGGGAGGAAGTGAACGATGCGTCTGGAAGTGATGTCGCGGGTACCCGCTTCAAGCGTACGGCGTTGTTCGATGCAACGGAAAGCTTGCCTGATCCAGCGCGGGAGCGTCCTATATGATCATGGCCATGAAAGCGTTCCCCTTCGCAGCCAGCCTGCTGCCCCGCAAGTTCTATCAACGCGATCCATTGCTGGTGGCGCCCGATTTATTGAACAAGATCCTGGTCTGCCGTACCGATGGGCGCGCCGGCCGCATTGTCGAGGTGGAAGCTTATCGCGGTGCCGACGATCCGGCCGCGCATTCGTACCGGGGCAGGACCCCGCGCACCGCGGTGATGTTCGGGCCGGTGGGGCGTATGTATGTGTATTTCACCTATGGCATGCACTGGTGCAGCAATGTGGTCTGCGGTGCGGAAGGGGATGGCAATGCAGTGCTGATCCGCGCGCTGGAGCCGGTGGCAGGCCTGGACGGTATGCGTGCGGCGCGCCCGTTGGCCAAGCGCGATCGGGAATTGTGCAACGGGCCGGCCCGGCTGGCCCAGGCCTTGGGCATCAGTGGTGCACAGAACGGTGAAGACCTCGTGAAAGGCAACGCCTATGCGCTGGTCGACGATGGCATGCGGCCGCCGGAGCAAGCGGTGCAGACCACGCGTATTGGGCTCAGCAAGGCGGCGGATTATCCGTGGCGCTGGTACGTGCCGGACAATGTTTATATTTCCAGGAAATGACGGTCCGCGCATAAGCTTATGGCACAGCGTCATGGCGGCGTGATCGTGCGACGTGCTCATAAATTTCGCGTTCTGCAAAAACGCCGATCGGCTTAACCCAATGCCAACGCCAGCGCCGATAAGGTGAATCATCGCGACTTGGACCGAGGGGCACTTATGAAACCGATGAAGCTTGAGCATGCGGAACCGCGTTTCGATCTGCGGCGCGTATCGCCGGACCCGGTAGAAGGCTATGTGCTCAATCCGTGGTCGGGCCTGTATCAGGAAAGCGAGCTCGCCTATCAGGATCGATTGCGTGCCGGCGAAGCAAGTCCGGCCTGAAGCCGGAACACTCATAAAAAAACCCCGCCTTGTGCGGGGTTTTTCCTTGTCTGCGATGCTGGCGATCTGCGCGCGCATTACACATGCAGATGTCACGGCGCCGTGAAATTATCTGCTTTGCGGCCCATGCAGGCGCTTCTTTCGAGAGAAGTTGCGCGCCGCCTGCTTCCATGCCGCCATATGCGATGACGATGTAACCCAAGTAACAGCCGAAGTGATCGCGCATCGCCAATCTCCCCGCGCATGTCTTGCACGGGGGGAATGGAATGAATCGAGATAACACGGCGGCACAGTTTTCATCGCATGTTGTTTGCAGCGGATCGGGCCACAGCGATGCTTTGTTCGAACGCGCATGGAATACCGTCCACTTCGATCTGCAGCGCCGCGCCTTGCACCTGGTGCGTGGCGATCGCGGTGCGGCCGAAGAGCTGGTGGCCGACACGGCAATCAAGGCGTTGACCTATATGCGGCGCATGCCAGGGCGCATACGCAATCCCGAAGGTTTCTTGTTTGTGGTGCTTAGCCACGTTTTTCTGGATCACGTGCGTCATTCCGATCGCGAGGATCGCGTGTTGCGCTTCTCGGCGGATTTCGACGACGATCATTGCGCCGAAGCAGTGGCGCCTTCGCCGCAGCCGCTGGACGTGGTGGAGATGAGAGAGTCGCTATCGGCCTTGTCGATGGCGATCGAACAATTGCCGCCGAGCTGGCGCCAGCTGTTCGCGCTGAAGTTCGAGCAGGATCTGCCATACGCAGTGATCGCCGAACGCCTGCAGATCAACGAAGCCCTGGCGCGCAAGCGGGTGGAGTTGCTGCGCCGCCGCCTGCGTCGGGCGGTGGGTTGATTTTTGAAATGCATGTTCACGAAGCATGGGCTCAGTCGTACGTCCATGTGTTCGCTTCCATCCATCTGACAGCCTTCGAAGGGGAATCCCATGGCGGATAACACCGCAGTCAATTCGCAGATCACCGATGCAGTCACGCAGACCAATGTAAAGGTGGTGGCCGAGGCACCGGCCCAGGCAATCGCCTCGCTTTATCAGGTTGCCAGCCATTCGGCCGGGCTTTCGATGCAGAACGCGGTGCAAAGCCAGCAATCGCTCAACCAGATTTCCACCGCCGTGGTATCGAAGGCGGCGACCCTGATCATGGCCATTGGCGAATAACACGGCGCGTAGCGCCAGTGTGATTGCCGAACATCCGACCGAGGAATCAGGCCATGGGATTTCTGGATAGATTCAAGCAAGCCAAGCGTTCGTCGGCGACCAAGCTGGCGGCGTCGCCGGCCGCGCCAACACCAGCACCGGCACCGGAGCCAACACCGACGCCGACGCCCGCACCGGAGCCGACACCGACACCGACGCCAACGCCAACGCCAACGCCAACGCCAACGCCGACGCCGACGCCGGTTCCGGCACCAGCACCGGTACCAGCGCCGCGATCGACCCTGGGGCGCATGAACGACTTGATGGTGGCGCGCCTGGCTGCGGCACCGCCGCCGTCGGATGCGCTGAACAGCCAGATCGTGCAGGCAGTGACCGTCACCAATGCGGAAACCGCCAGCTATGCGCCGTCGCAGATCGCCACCGCGCCGGACATGATGATCAGCCAGGCGGCGGGCTTGGTGGCGCAGTCGGCGGCCAACTATTTCGACGGCGTCAGCAAGATCGCCCTGGCCAGCCAGGCCGTGCTGCTGAAGGACATGACGCAGAACATTGCCGAGCAGAACCTGGAAGCCGCGGCGGAAGATGCGATCGGTGTGCTGGTGACGGATCTGTTGATGGGCGCTGCCGCGGTGGTGGCGGCTGCGGCAGGCGCCATCGAGGGCGAGGCGGCGAGTTTTGCGATCGACAAGATCGATCAGAGCATTTCCAAGTACAGCAGCCTGCTCGCCAACAGCAAATCGGGCTGAGTGACATGCCGGGCCGTCATGGCCAGCCGTCGTCTGCTTTTACGCATGGGATATCGATATGACTCAGTGGGATCCGGATATTTCCGCGGCGCTGCGCCGCGTGGCCGAAGTGTGGTTGAAGCGTCCGCTGACCGCCGCCGAAGAACAGGAACTGCAGGCATTCCAGCAAACGGCAGCGGGCGCGCCCGGCGGCGGCCAGGATCCTGCCGCCTACGCCAGGCTGCAGGCGGAGCACGCCTTGCAGGAAGGGCAGGCGCGCACCGATACGGTCATTCGCGATGTGTTGCACAAGATCCAGGGCACTACCAGGCAAGCCCTGCAGGCACAGGATCGCGAAGCGCAGGCCATTCTGAAAACGGTGGAAGCGGCCAGGACGCTCGCCGACTTGCGACCTTCGAGCTTGAACACTGCAGCACCCGCGGCAGCGGTCGACAGCCAGATGGTGATGGCGCAGATCGCCGATCGGCTGGCCAATCTCGTCAAGGCCGAGGTCACGCAAATCTTCACGCAAAAGTTTGGCGGCCTGCAGCAAAAACTGGAACAGGCCATCGGCGAATTCACCGCGGTGAAACAGCAGATGCAGCAGGCCATGCCAGCTGGCGGCCCACCGCCGGCATCGAGTCCTGCGCCGGTACCCACGCCATCTGCACCGGCGCCGCCCAGCGACACGCCACCGGCACCGAGTCCATTACCGGTGGCCACACCGCCTGTACCCAGTCCAGCGCCGGCGGTTACGCCGCCTGCACCCGCGCCGCCAAGCGGCACATCGTCGGGTTAGGAACGCCGTTCACAGCCTTCCTCGTTCGACGTTCCTGACACAGCGCGACGTTTGCCGCGCATCCACCAGAAGGAGCAACACATGACATTTCCTACCTCAGTCAACGACCAGATCACCGATGCGGTAACCCAATCGAATGTGAAAGTGGTCGGCGAAGCACCTGCGATGGCGATGGGCACGATCTATCAGACCCTGGCGCACTCCACCGGCATTCTGTTCGAGAACGCCGTCGCCGCGCAGCAGCAGCAGAACACCCTGACGCAAGCCGCCACCAATCAGGGCGTGATGCAGATCTACAGCGTCGATACCACGGCGGCCGCGGGCGCTGCCGAGAAAGTGGCCCAGACCGGGGTTGCCGACAACCTCACCAGTCTGCTCACTGTACTCAGTGCGTTCCGTCCTGGCGCGACCGGTTAATCGGCCGGCCAGAGCTACTGTCCCTTCCAATCATTGATCCAGGAGAACAACCATGACGTTTCCGACCTCCGTCAACAACCAGATCACCGATGCCGTCACCCAGTCCAATGTGAAGGTGATCGGTGAAGCGCCGGCCATGGCGATGGGTTCCATCTACCAGACCATGGCGCACTCGACCGGCATCCTGTTCGAGAACGCCGTATCCGCACAGCAGCAGCAGAACACGCTGTCGCAGGCGGCGGCCAACCAGGGCGTGATGCAGATCTACACCCTGGACACCACGGCAGCTGCCGGCGCCACCGAAAAGGTCGCGCAGACCGGTGTGGCCGACAACCTCACCAGCCTGCTGACGGTGCTCAACGCGTTCCGCCCGGGCGCGACGGGCTGATCCACGAGCGCGCTGCTGTCAAGCGCCGGAGCATGGGCTCCGGCGCTTTTTTTATGTCTACGAAAAGCGAGCAGTATCAGAAAGCGATAAATCTCTTCACCGCCATTCCGGCGCAGGCCGGAATCCATCCTTCGTACTGGCGATGGACTCCGGCCTGCGCCGGGATGACGGGGCGGTAGTTTTCAAGCGGCAGACAGGTGGGCGCCAATCTTCAAGACGTCACTTCATGCGCCATATTGCGCAACTGATCCACATCGGTGATCAGCAGCGACCCCTGTCCCTGCGCCCAGCTGACCAGGCCGCTGCGCCGCCAGGCCTGCAGCTGGGCATTGAGCTTGGGCCGGCTCACATTGACCATCGCGGCCAGTACGCTCTGGCTCGGCGGCATCGGTACTACCACGCCGTCCGGCGCAATCCGGCCGCATTCGTCCACCGCGGACAGGAAATAGCGCGCCAGGCGCGACTCCAGCCGGTACAGGCAGACCGATTCGGTCAACGCCGCCACATCGCGCAGGCGTGCGCACAGCAAGGCCAGCAGGCGATTGAGGAACAGCGGTTCGGCGATGAGCGGTGCGAAGTGATGGCGCCGCAAGATCAGAATATGCGTGGGCGCGCAGACAAAGGCCATCGTGTCGCGCTGCCGGCTGTCGATCAGCGCGGTTTCGCCGACCACGTCGCCGGAAGGGAAGCTGTTGACGATCAGTTCGCGTCCATCCGGGCCATAGACCATGGCGTAGACGCAGCCCGATACCACCAGGGCAAGAAAATCCTGCGGATCGTTTTTCAGAAACAGCACTTCGCCGCTGCGCAGGCGACGCTCGGTCGCATTGGTCGCAATGTGATGGATCATGGCATCGGGCATATCGCGGAACAGTCGCGACCGCCTGACCACGGCGGCACGTCGCTCCCATGACGCGGGCGCGCAATCGCGCCCGACGGAACACTCCTTCGTTTCCACTGCGCTCCCCCTGATCAACGCTCTCGCGAAACATCCTTGAACGTCTTCGCGGTCATCCTGTGAATGTGGATGACATGGCTGTCTTTAAAAACTTGCAATCATCCTTGCGTTAGTGCGTCTTGGATAGACGAAGGCAGCAGAAAAAGCACTGATTAAATAATGGAGGAAACTTCTAGACACAAAATTCACGCCGTCTAGACGCAGCCGGCGAAGGTGTTGCGGCGTGTTCGATGCGTGTTGAAGACGGCGCGATTCACATGCGATGTTTATGGCCGTCCATCATGCAGATGCAGGCTCTTCGATGTGTGTTGGAGCGGTGCGCAAAGCGGCCGAACGACGGGTGGCCGTCGAATTCCTTTCTTCAATGCTTTACATGGAGGTCATCGAATATGCCGAGCTTGCAGAATTTTCCTGCCGAGGTGTCGCAGTTCGGAGCGTCGAGCTGGGTCGGCGCTGCGCGCGCCATCGTCAACTGGTACTACATGCAAGGGTTGCCAGGAGTGCCGTGCTTGAGCACCGACCAAGACCTGGGGACTGCCTGGATGATGGTGTCGCAAAACATGATCAACAGCGATATCTATGTGCAGCAGTCGGCGGTGCAGGCACTGGAGGCCCTTGGATTCAGCGCGCTGGTCGCCGAGCTGCCGGTGCCGTCAACGGCGGATATTGGTGCGGCCTTGGGCAACGGCGACCCGCTGCTTGTCTTGATCGGCGCCATTGGGCCAAGCCCAGAGGCCGCGCCGGATATTAACCAAGGCCAATGGGTGGTGATTGTCGGCATCGCCGACGGCGGCAGCTCGACCTTGCAGGTATTCGATCCGCGCGACGGGGCGATCCACGAAGCGTCCTACAACAGTGCCACCTACCAGCCCGACGAATACTGGCAGCAGACGTCTTTTATCTACGCTCGGCGTTGAGGCCGGCGCGAAGGCGCAGCTTGTCGCAGGCCAGCCGCCGCTGTGCCGTCAGCGCACGGCGCGGATACGTTCGCTGAGTTCGTGTGCAGCAAGGCGCGGATCGGGCGTGCCGCAAATGGCGGAGACCACCGCCATGCCATCGGCATCGGCGGCGAAGACGCGTTGCACGTGTTCGTGCTTCAAGCCGCCGATGGCTACGGCCGGTACCGGGCTGGCCGCGATCACTTTGGCCAGGCCGTCGAAGCCGAGCGGCTTTTCGTGATCGGGCTTGGTGGGCGTGGCGAAGACAGGGCCGACGCCGACATAGTCGATGACGGCCGGATCGACCAGCCGCGCCGCACCTTCGGTATTTACGGACAGGCCCAGGATCATCTCGGCGCCGATGCGCGCACGCGCCAGCGAGGGCGAGATGTCGCCCTGGCCGATATGCAGGCCATCGACACCGGACTCGATCGCGGCGGTGACGTCGTCGTTCATGATCACCACGGCCGGCGTGTCGCGCAGGGATTCCATCAGCGCGCGGCCCAGCGCAATGCGCTCATCGGTGGACGCCAGCTTGTGGCGCAACTGCACCATGGTGGCGCCGCCGGCCACCGCCTGGCGTGCGGTTTCGAGCATGTCGTGGCGCTGGCAGAGATCCGGATCGAGCACCAGGTAAAGCGACAGATCGAACGGCTTCATACGCTGATCTGCTCCACCTGTGCAGCGAGGGCGGCGGCATCGAGTGCGGCCAGCGCATCGACAAAGCGCCATGCGAACGAACCGGGACCATCCGCCGCCGGCTCGGCCTGCGCGCCGGCGGCGCCGAAGCAGGCGAGGGCGCTGACCGTAGCGAGAAAAAGATTTTCGGGAATGGCCGCGGCAAACGCGCCCATCAGGCAGGTCAGTGCGCAGCCCATGGCGGTGACGCGCGGCATCAGCGCCGAGCCGCCGTGGATGCGCGCGGCATTGCTGCCGTCGGTGACGAAGTCCACCGCACCGGTGACCGCCACTACCGCACCTGTGCTTTGCGCCAGCCGCGTGGCGGCCGCTTCCGCCTGCTGCACGCTGTCGCCGGCATCGACCCCGCGGCCTGCACTCGCCACGCCGGCCAGCGCCATGATTTCCGATGCATTGCCGCGGATGATGCCGGGCTGCAAGGCAAGCAGTTGCTGCACCGCGCGGCGGCGGAAGCCGGTGGCGAAATGCGCGACCGGATCGAGCACCCAGGGCTTGCCCGCCTCGTTGGCGGCGCGGGCCGCGGCCAGCATGCCCTCGAGCCAGTCGGTGGAGAGCGTGCCGATGTTGACGGTCAGCGCGTCGGCCAGCCGGGCGAATTCGCCGGCTTCTTCCGGCGCGTGCACCATGGCCGGCGATGCGCCGGCGGCCAGCAGCACGTTGGCGGCGTAGTTCATGGCCACGAAATTGGTAATGCATTGCACGAGCGGAGAGGCATGGCGCATGCGTTCGAGCATGTCGCCGTACAGCGTGGCCGTGGTGGTGGCGGATGTATCGGTGGCCATGGGCATTCCTGATCGTGCGGCAAGCTGATCCGGATCAGGCGGGGTAGCGGATGCATGGAACAGCAGGCGAACTGCGCTGCCGGCATCCGCACCATCCCTACGCCAGCATGAACTGGATCAGGTTCGACGGGTCGCTGCACCGTGCCTCCGGCACCAGCAGCCTCTCAGCCTCTTGTCGGGGCACCCCGGGTGGAGGCCGCAAGGTGCCGTCCGCGCGCAAGGATGTCAAGCCGCAAGTGTGCGACCGGCGGCGTCGCCGCCTCGTGCAGATGGCCGATTTCTGCGAACGGCGGTGCCGTGGCGCATGTCTTTCGCGCGTCGGAAGGCGTAACGTAGGCGCGCTGCGGCGTCCACGCCGCCGCCGACACCCATCAGGATGCATCCATGTCCACCGATCCGGCCTCGCCGCAGAACGTTGCGAACCAGCGCGCGCTGACCATCATCGCGATCGCGACGATCCTGGCCTTGCTGTATTTCGGCCGGGAAGTACTGGTGCCGGTGACGCTGGCGCTGATCCTGGGCCTGCTGATGGCGCCGGTGGTGCGCGGCCTGCGCCGCATCGGCATCGGGCACGGGGCGTCGGTATTGGTGGCGGTGCTGCTGCTCACCTTTGTGCTCGGCGGACTGCTCACGGTGATCGGCTCGCAGGTGGTGCATCTGGCCCGCAGCCTGCCGCAATACGAAGCCACCATCCACGCCAAGCTGCAGATCCTGCACGACGAAACCCTCGGCCGGATGGAAGCGGTGTCGGGTGAAGCGGGCAAGGTGATCGGCCTGGACGACGACTCGCCCAATCTGTCCAGCAACGAAGGCGTGATGGCGGTATCCACCGCCGCGCAATCATCCGCCGCGGTACCTGCCGCCAATTCGCTCAAGGCGGTGAGCAAGGTGCTGTCCTCGATCTGGACGCCGCTGGAAACCGGCGGCATCGTGTTGGTGGTGCTGATTTTCGTGCTGCTGGAATACGAATCGCTGCGCGACCGTTTTATCCGGCTGATCGGCGGCAAGGACCTGCGCGCCACCACGGCGGCGATCAACGATGCGGGCCAGCGCCTGTCGCGCTTTTTCGTCTCGCAGTTCTCGGTCAACTTCGGCGTGGGCCTGTTGATCTGGCTGGGGCTGATGATCGTGGGGCTGCCCAATGCCTTGCTGTGGGGCGCGTGCACGGCGGTGCTGCGCTTTGTGCCGTATGTGGGCGTGTGGCTGGCGGCGATTCTTGCCGGCCTGCTGGCGGCGGCGGTCGATCCGGGCTGGTCGCTGATGCTGCTGACGCTGGGCTTGTTCGCGGTAGTGGAAGTGATCGTGAGCCAGCTGGTGGAGCCGCATCTGTATGGACACACCACCGGGCTGTCGCCGTTGGCGGTGGTGGTGGCGGCGATTTTCTGGAGCTGGCTGTGGGGCGCGGCCGGCCTGATCCTGTCGACGCCGCTGACGCTGTGCCTGGTGGTGGCGGGGCGGCACGTGAAGGCGCTGTCGGTGCTGGAGATCCTGCTCGGCGACCGGCCGGCGCTGACCCTGCCGGAACGTTTCTATCAGCGCATGCTGTCCGGCGATGCGCAGGAAGTGATCGCTTCGGCACGCGAATTCCTCAAGCGCAAATCCTTTGCCAAATACTGCGACGTGGTGCTGCTGCCGGCCTTGCAACTGGCCTTTATCGATGTAAAGCAGGGCGCGATCGGACCGGAGCAGCGATTGAAGGCGCGCCGTTCGATCGTGCGCGTGATCGAGACGCTGGCCGGCGAGCCGCGCGGCCGCTTCAGCTGGTGGCGCAGCAGTTCCGTGCTCGGCGAAGGCAGCCTGGCGCTGAGCCTGCGCCAGCAGCGCGAGCATGTCAGCGGGCGCTGGCAGGGGCCGCTGGCGGTGGCGCCCAAATCGATCGTGCTGTGCGTGGAAGCCTGCTCGCAGGACGACGACATGGTCACCGAGATCCTGGTGCGCGTGCTGCGCGACCTGAACATCGACGGCCGCCATTTCTCGCTCGATGACATCCGCGCCTTCGAGTCGGAAGTGCATCCGGAGGCCACGCCCGATGCGGTATCGATGATCTATATCGTCAGCAGTGTCGGCTCGCGCGAAGAAGAGCAGATCAACAACACCGCCAAGGAAATGCGCCAGCGCCTGCCGGAGGCGAACATCGTAGTGGTGCTGCTGCCGCAATTGCTCGAGGTGCCGCAGCCGCTCAACGCCAGCGCCTGCGTGGACCGCGTGGCCAATTCGTTCGAGGAAGCGGCGCAGTTCGCCATCGCCACCGTGCCGGTGCTTACGCCGACCAAACCGGCGCCCAAACGCGCGAGCAAAACGCCGGCCTGAGCGCACCGTTTCACACGGCAGTCACAAAAGCGCCATACCCTGCGTCACCATCGAATGCCTCGGCCCGCTTCGGCGTTCCGGCCGAAGGGGATGTGATGCACGAAAAGCACAAGACCTGGTCCGCCTTGTTCGCGGCCAAGGGCGCCACACTCAGCAGCTATTTTCTACGCCGCGTGGCGCATCGCTGGGATGCGCAGGATCTGGTGCAGGAAGCCTATCTGCGCCTGCTGCGCATCGAGCCTGCCGATGCCGCCAATATCCGCAATCCGGAAGCGTATCTATTCACCGTCGCGGCCAACCTGGTCAAGGAACATGCGGTGCTGCAGCAGCAGTCGCCGGTGAGCGGCGATGGGCTGGAGGATGTGCTCGAGCAGCTGAGCACGCCGTGCAACGCCGAAGCGGACATGGACCGCGAGCTGCGCCGGCAACGCCTGGGTACGCTGATCCAGCGCCTGTCGCCCAAGTGCCGGGCGGTGCTGGTGATGCATTACCGCGATGATTTGTCGTATCGCCAGATTGCCGAGAAGCTGTCGATCTCGCCCAACATGGTGAAGAAATACATCGTGAAAGGACTTGCCGCCTGCCGCCAGAGGATGGCCGACTATGAATAAGCACGCGAACTTCGAAGCGCGGCGCCATGCCCGCCGCATCAGCGAGCAGGCGGTGGCCTGGTATCTGGAACAGCAGGATCATCCCAGCGACCGCCAGCAGCAGGCGTTCCTGGCGTGGCTGCGTACCTCGCCCGCGCACGTGGCCGAATACCTGGCCGTGGCGCAGATGCACGGTGACCTCAAGGTGGCGGCGTCGATGGACACCTTGAGCGTGATGGAACTGGCGCATCGCGTGAAACATGAGAGTCCGGTGGTGATGTTCCCGCAGCTCGGTGCTGGGCCACATGCCAAAGAAACCGGCCGCGCAGCACGTGCGCGCCCGTTCGCCCTGCGCATCGCCGCGGCAGCCGCAGTGTTGCTGCTGATGGTGGCGAGCGGTATGTATTGGCGCGGGGCAGGGACGGCGTTCCATCAGCGCTACATGGCCGACGCCACGGTAAAGGCGCTCGATCTGCCCGACGGCAGCCTGGTGCAGTTGGACCAGCACAGCGTGATCGAGGTGCAGTTCGATCGCCATCTGCGCCGCATCGCGGTGGTCAGCGGGCATGCCCTGTTCGACGTCGGCAAGGATCCGCAGCGCCCCTTGCTGGTCACGGTCGGCGGCCATGTGCTGCAGGACATCGGCACCGTATTCGATGTGCGGCACGATGCTGGCGGCGATACCTTGACCGTGATCAGCGGCCGCGTGCGGGTATGGAACGCGCCCAAGGCATGGTTGGCCGACATGCAGGATTTCGTCGGCGTGCCGGCCACCGGCAACCATGCCATCGCCGATCTCGGCGCGGGCCAGCAGATCAAGCTCGACCCCGCCACGGATGCCACCGCCGTGCAGCCGGCAGTGCTGGCGCGCACCACCGCGTGGCTGCCGACGGAAATACGCTTCCAGCACGAAACGGTAGGCGAGGTGGCGCGGCGCTTCAACGCCTACACCACCACGCCGCTGGTGATCGAGGACACGCAGATTGCGAAGCTACGCATCAGCGGCGTGTTTCATGCGGACAATCCGGAAGCGTTTCTCGCCTACCTGTCGAGCTTGCCGGGCGTGCGCGTGATGCAGGGCCATGACCGTGTGCGCGTGATGGCTGCGGCAGAGCCGCCTGCAGGGCCGCACGCGTTGTAAGAAAAAATTCATCGAATCGGCGGTACCCGGTTGTGCCGCCCCGGGACTCTTAGATGGGTATCGGTCGACATGTGAGCGTGGCTTGCTCCGTTCGTCCAGCCGCCCATTCAGCAAAGGTCCCGCCAGGCATGCGTAATCGTCTCGCTCTGCATATCGCTTTGATTCTCGCCGGCAGCTTGCCGTGCATTTCCCTCGCCGACACCGCGCCAGCTACCCAGACCGTCGCCATTGTGGCGATGCCGCTGGCGCAGGCGCTGGATCGCTTTGCGCACGAAACCGGCATGCAGGTGGTCTACGGTTCGGAAGTTGCCGATAGCGTGCGCAGCCAGGGTGCCGATGCCGGTCTCGCGCCGGAACAGCAATTGCAGCAGCTGCTGAAAGGCACCGGCCTCGGCTATCGCTTCATCACGCCCAATACGGTGACGATCGTGCCGGCGAATGTATCCGGTACCGCGACGCCGGCTGCCGCTGCCAGCGCACCGCTGGCGCAAAGCACACCGGGCAGTCCCAATGGCGGTTCTGCCGCGGGCAATAGCGCAGCCAGCGCCAAGGATCTCGACCAGGTGGTGGTTACCGCGCGCTCCGGCGTGGACGTGCGCACCAAGGCGCAGACCAGTTATTCGATCACCACCATCGACGAGGATCGACTGCGCATGCAAGCGCCGACCAGCGTAACCGAAGCGATGAAATCGGTACCGGGTTTCTGGGTGGAATCGTCCGGCGGCGAAGCCAGCGGCAATATCCGCGCACGCGGCATCCCGGTGGACGGCTACGGCTCGGTCAACCTGCTGGAAGACGGCATTCCGGTACAGCACGATCCGGCGCTGGGCTATCTCAATGCCGATCAGGTGTTTCGGCTGGACGAAACCATCGAGCGCATCGAAGTGGTGCGCGGCGGGCCGTCCTCGGTGTTTTATTCCAATGCGCCGGCCGGTGCGATCAACTTCATTCCGCGCCAGGTCGGCGATGAAGCCGAAGGCCTGATCAAGTACACCGTGGGCAACTACGACCTCAATCGCGTGGACTTCTGGTACGGCACGCCGCTGGGCGACGGCTGGAAACTTTCCACCGGCGGCTTTTACCGCATCGACGACGGCGTGCGCGATCCGGGCTTTCATGCCGACGACGGCGGCCAGCTGCGCGCCACGCTGTCGCGCTCGTTCGAGAACGGCGGTTTCAGCCTGGACGTCAAGCACATGGACGACAAGGTCACGCTCGATCTGGGTATTCCCATGTATACCGCGGCCAATGGCCAGATCCTCGCGGTACCGGGCTTCAACGGCAATTACGGCACGCTGGCCGGCCCGGAAACCGAGCATCTGGCGATGCTGCAGGGAAACGGCAGCTGGTATGACTTCAACAACAACCTCGGCACTGACGTAAAGCGCACGCAGGTCACGCTGAAGTTCGACTACAACCTGGGCGATGACTGGCGCATCTCCGAGGGCCTGCGTTACGACACCACCAACACCGTGCGCAACGGCGTATACCCCAACACCGTGCTCACCGGCGATGCCTTTCTCGCTCAGGCCCAATCGCGGCTGACGCAATACTATCCGGGTGCTGCCGGCATGCGCCTGCAATACGTGGATAACGGGCAGGTGTTCAACAATGCCAACCAGAATGGCAACGGTCTGGTGATGGTCGACGGCCTGCGCGGCATCAGCATGCCGCTGAACGAAATCACCAGCGATACGCGGCTGATGCGCAAGTTCGAGTTCGGCGACCAGACCCACGACATCACCATCGGCGCGTATTTCGCGCACTTCGACCAGGGCTTCGACCGCTATTCGTCCAGCGTACTGACCGACACCACCAACAGTGCACGTTTGCTCAATCTGGTGGCAGTGAACAGCGCGGGCCAGCCGATCGGCATGCTGACCCAGAACGGCGTATACAGCTACGGCTACGAGTGGGCCAACGCCAGCGGTTCCTCGACCACCTATGCGGCCTATCTCTCGGACGAGTGGCAGGTAACCGACAAGTTGCGCATCGACGGCGGCGCCCGCTGGGAAACGGTGAATACGCAGGGTTGGACGGAAAATCCCGAAACCGTGAACCTGGGCACGCCGACCACCGCGCAGATACTTACCGGCAGCGGCCAGTTCGTAAATTACAACCACAATTTCGACAAGGCCGGTTGGACTCTCGGCGCCAATTACCAGTTCAGCGATCACCAGGGCGTGTTCGCGCGCTATACCTCCACGTTTCGCCTGCCGAACCTGAGTACTTACATCACCACGCCCAGCGCGGTGCCGGTGACGCAGACCATGGTGCTGCCGGAAGCCGGCTACAAATTCAGCAACCGCTACGTGGATGCCTACGCCACCCTGTTCTATACCAAATACAACAACGTCGGCTTCAGCAATTACGTATTCAATCTGCAGACCGGCGCCTCCACCGCGCAGACCGGCTACGCCAACACCAAGACCTATGGCCTGGAGCTGGAAGGCACCTTCTATCCCTCGCAGCTGTTCGACCTGCAATACAACGCCACGCTGGAAAATCCGCAGTACAAGGGATTGCGCTACACCACGGTGGAAGCCGGCGCACCGCTGCTGCTGGATTACGACGACAACCAGCTGATCCGCGTGCCCAAGGTGAGCGCGCGCATCGTGCCGGGTATCAATCTGCTGAACGGCAAGCTGCGCGTGCAGATGTCCTACGAATACGAGGGCAAGCGCTACGCCGACACCGCCAATTCGGAAGTGCTGCCGCAATACCACACCATCAATGCCAGCGTCCGTTATCAGGCCACGCCGGATCTTTCATTCTTTCTCTACGCCGACAACATCAACAATTCGTTGGGCCTGACCGAAGGCAATCCGCGCTCGGGCGAACTGGACAGCAGCCAGGCCAATGCGGCGGTGTTTATCGCGCGTCCGCTGATCGGCCGCTCGTATCGGGCCGCGGTGATGTACCGTTTCTAGGCATGCCGGGGTTCCGGCGAAGGCTGGAATCCATGGTGATTGCGAAGCGCGGATTCCGGCCTTCGCCGGAATGACGCTGAGGCGAAACGATGTCGCTTTGTTTGCCCCAGAGTTCTGCTCAAACTATTGAAAACCTGTCGCGAGGAATCCATTCATGCGCGCCTTGCTCACCCTGTTCCTGGTCTCGTTCAGTTTTTGCGCGTTGGCCCAGACCGCGCCAGACCGCGTTCTGCACGGCGATATCAGCGGACGCGACAACAACACTTACCGCAGCGTGCCGTTCGATGTGCCGGCCGGTGTCACCCGCATCACGGTCCAATTCAGCTACACCGGCAGGGAAGAGCACACCACCATCGATCTGGGCCTGCTCGGCCCTGACGGGTTCAAGGGCCAGGACGGCTTTCGCGGCTGGAGCGGCGGCAGCAAGCAGGTGTTTACGGTATCGGCCACGGACGCTACGCCGTCGTTCCTGCCCGGGCCGATCCAGCCCGGACGCTGGACCTTGCTGCTGGGCATTCCCAATATCCGCGCCAAGTCACACGCCAGCTATACCGCGCACATCTGGTTCGCGCGCGATGCCGCCACGGCATGGGGACCGGAGGTACTGAATCCGCCCCTGCGTACGCAGGCCGGCTGGTACCGCGGCGACCTGCATATGCACGGTGCGCACAGCGACGGCAGCTGCACCAGCCAGAGCGGTGCGAAGCGTGTGCCGTGCCCGCTGTTCCTCACCGTGCAGCATGCGCTCGACCGCGGCCTGGATTTCATCGCGCTCAGCGATCACAACACCGTTTCGCAGTTCAACGATATGCGCGAGCTGCAGCCGTACTTCGATCGTTTGCTACTGATTCCCGCGCGCGAGATCACTACCTTCCAGGGTCACGCCAACCTGTTCGGCGTGGTGCAGCCGGTGGATTTCCGGGTCAGCAGTGCGTCGGTGCCGGACTGGAGCGCGCTGTTGCGCCATGTGGCGTCCTTGCATGGACTGATCTCGATCAACCATCCGATCCGACCCGACGACGAACGCTGCATGGGCTGCGGCTGGGCGCCGGCCAAGCCGGTGGATATGCATCTGGTGCAGGCGATCGAGGCCGTCAACGGCCTGGATGCGATGATCCCGGTGCTATCGGGCATTCCGTTCTGGCAAAACCAGCTCAATCAAGGCCTGCACCTTACCGCGGTGGGCGGCAGCGACAACCATGACGCCAAGCTGGTGATGCCTACACCCGGCGGCAGCAGCCTGATCGGTACGCCCACTACCGTGGTGCATGCGCGCGAGTTGTCGATGCCGGCGATTCTGGATGGCATCCGCGCCGGGCACGTCTTTGTCGACGTGCAGGGTACGCGCGACCGCCTGCTCGAAATGACGGCAACGGCCGGCGAGCGTCACGCGGAGATGGGCGACAGCCTGCCTGCCGCAGCTGGCACCGCCGTGCATGTAGCCATCCATGTCCTTGCCCTGGCCGGCGACCGGGCCGAGCTGGTCCTCGACGGCAAGCCGCTGCAGCTCACTACGGATCTAAATATCCATGGCACCGATCAAACGCTGTCCTTCGACTGGCCCAGCGACGGCAAGCGACACTGGCTGCGCGCGAATGTACGTGGCTCGGCGGGCGAGTTGCTGATGGTCGGCAATCCGGTCTATATCAACGAGTGAACATCGGCGCTAATGCAAGGTCGCCAATGGCTCCCGCGCGAGGATACGTTGCACGCGTCCCTGGTGCATCACCGCCGCACGATCGCACATATGCGCAATCACTCCCGCATCGTGGCTGACCAGCAGCATGGTCATGCCATAGCGCGCCTTGAGCTGGTTGAGCAGGTTGAGGATTTCGGCCTGCACGGAGACATCCAGTGCCGAAGTGGGTTCGTCCAGCAGCAATAGCCTGGGCTGCAGCAGCAGGGCGCGGGCGATGGCGACGCGCTGGCGCTGGCCGCCGGACATCTGGTTGGGATAGCGCTGTGCGATCTCCGCCGGCAGGCCGACTTCGGCCAGCGCCTGGTGCAAGCGCTGCAGCGGCTGGGCGATGCGGTTTACCTGCAGCGGTTCCAACAGTGCGCGGCCGACGGTATGGCGCGGATGCAAGGACGCATACGGATCCTGGAACACCATTTGCACGAGCTCGCGCATGCGTTCGCGCGGATAGCGTGCAGGCGGCACGTTCTGTCCGAAGATCGACAGCTGCCCCTGCCATGACGCGTGCAGGCCGGCCAGGATGCGCAGCAGGGTGGATTTGCCGCAGCCGGAGGGGCCGATCAAGCCAAAGATTTCGCCGGGCTCCACCTGCAGCGCCACCTGGGAAAGTACCGGTGCGCCGGGTTGGCCGCGCGCAACGAAGCCGGCGCTGAGCGCGCTGCAGACGATGGCGCTCATGCAACGGGGTCCATCTGCGCCGGATCGAATACCGGCAGCAGTTGCCCATGGGTGTCGCCACTGGGCCGGCAATGCCACAAGGCGCGCGTATACGGCGAGGTGGCGGTGTCCAGCGCCGCGGCCGCGCAGCGATCCACCAAGCGGCCGCGATACATCACCAGCACGTCGCGGCAATGGCGCGCCACCAGCGGCAGGTCGTGGCTGATCAGCAGCAGGCTCATGCCGTGCGCATCGGCCAGGTGCATCATCAGTTCCAGCACCTGATCGCGCAGATGCGTATCGAGTGCGGAGGTGGGCTCGTCGGCGATCAGCAGGCGCGGGCGGTTGATCAGCGCAATCGCCAGCATCACGCGCTGGCCCATGCCGCCGGAAAGCTGGTGCGGATAGTGCGTCCACAGCTGCCGCGGTTGCGGCAGTCCCACTTCGTGCATGGCGGCGAGTACGCGCTCGCGGCGTTCGGCACGCGGCAGGCGTGCGTGCAGGCGCAGGGCTTCGTCGATCTGCGTGCCGATGCTCAGGCGTGGATTGAGTGCATGGCGCGGGTCCTGCATCACCAGCGCCATGTCGGCTCCGCGCAGCGCCTGCCACTGGCGCTCGCGCAGGGTGGACAGCTCGTGGCCGTCGAACTGCATGCAGCGACTGTGCGACTGCAGGCTGGGCGGCAGCAGCTGCAGCAGGGCGCGCACGGTCAGCGATTTGCCGGAGCCCGATTCGCCCACCAATCCGGTTGCGCCCGGTCCGATCTCGAACGACAGCGGACCGACCAGCGGCGTTGCGTCGCCATGCCGGCGCCGCACTTCCAGTTGCTCCACGCGCAGCAGCGGATGCTCAGCCATGGCGTGGATCTCCCAGGTCGCGCAGGCCGTCGGCAAGCAGGTTGAAGGCGATGCACACCAGCAGGATCGCCGCGCCCGGCACCGCCGCCACCCACCATTGATCGAAGATCACCTTGCTGCCGCCGGCCACCATCGCGCCCCATTCGGGCGTGGGCGGCTGCACGCCCAGGCCGAGAAAGCCCAGGCTGGACAACGACAGGATGGTCGCCGCCATATCCAGCGCCAGACGCACATAGACGAACGGCAGGCACATCGGCAGCACATGACCCCAGAGTAGGCGGCCGCTGCGAATGCCGAGCATGCGCGCGGCAGCCAGGTAATCGCTGTCGCGGATCGCCAGCGTCTCCGCACGCGCCTGCCGTGCATAGCTGGGCCAGATAGTCAGCGCCACCGCCAGCGCGCCGTTGAATGTTCCCGCACCGAGCAAGCCTGCAAACGCCAGCGCCAGCACCAGTTGCGGAAACGCCAGCACGATATCGGTAAAACGCATCAGCACGCGTTCCACCCAGCCGCCGGCATAGCCGGCGACGATGCCGATCAGCAGGCCGACCGGCGCCGCGCTGGCCATCACCAGCAACGCAATGCCGAGCGTGGGGCGCGCACCATAGATAAGTCGCGACAGCAGATCGCGGCCCAGGTTGTCGGTGCCCAGCCAATGCCCGGCACCGGGTGGGCGCAGGCGCAGCGCAATGTTCTGCTGCAGCGGATCGTGCGGCGCCAGCCATGGCGCCAGGATCGCCACCAGCAACAGCAGCACCAATACACCGGCGCCGATCGTTGCCGCCGGCGAGCGCAGGCCGTGCCGTGCACGGGATAATACGAGGGTAGCTGCGCGCAGATTCATCGCAGGCGTGGATCCAGCAAACGCACCAGCATGTCGGTGACGCCGTTGATCAGAATGAAGACGATGCCGAGCACCAGGGTGGCGCCGAGAATGGCCGGCACGTCGCCATAGAACAAGGCATTGGTGAGATAGCGGCCCAGGCCCGGACGCGCGAACACGGTTTCGGTCAGCACCGCGCCCTGCAGCAGATTGGTATAGGCCAGCGCGATCACCGTCAGCATCGGGCCCAGGCAATTGGGCAGCACATGGCGCAACAGGATCCCACCCGGTCCCGCACCTTTGGCGCGCGCCAGCGTGACGTATTCCTGATGCAGTTCGCCGAGCAGGGAGGTGCGCGTGAGGCGCGCGATGCTGCCCAGCACATAGCTGGCCAGCAACAGCGCCGGCAGCAGCATATGGCGGATGGCGCTGGCGAACGCGCCGGGCATGCCGCTGCGCCAACTGTCCAGCAGCACCAGGCCGGTGGGCATGTCGATGGTGTATTCGTAAGCGTCATCCAGCCGGCCCGGGCCGCCGGCCCAGTGCCAGTGCGCATAGAACAAGGCCAGCGCCACCAGGCCCAGCCAGAAGATCGGCACCGACGAGCCCAGCAGCGAGATCACGCGGATGGCGCTGTCGACCCAGCTGCCCGGCCAGCGCGCGCTGAGCAAGGCCAGCCCCACGCCGGCGATCGCGCTGATCAGCAGCGCGATGGTCGACAGCTCCAGCGTGGCCGGAAAGACTTCGCGCAATTCGCCTGCTACCGCTTGCCCGGTGGCGGTCGAGATGCCGAGGTCGCCATGGCACAGGCCGATCAGGTAATGCGCAAAGCGCAGCGGCAGCGGCGCGTCCAGGCCCAGCGCGTGCCGCGCCTGCGCATAGGTGGCGGCGCTGGCGTGATCGCCTACTTGCTGCAGGGCCGGATCGATCGGCGAGAACGCCGACATCACGAAGGTCACCGCCAGCAACCCCGCCAGCGTCAGCACCAGACTCAACGCACTGCTGCCGAGCATGCGCCATGCCGTATTCGCATTGAACCACCGCGGCGCCGGCATGCTTATTTGCTGACCTGATCGTAATAGACCATGTCCGCACCAGTCCTTGCCGGTAACCATGCACATTGCTGCGCATGGCGAGCTGGCTGCGCTCCTGCAGGGCAATTACAAAGGGCGAGTTCTGCTGCACCTGGCGCTGGATATCCTGGTACAGGCGCAGACGTCCGGCCGCATCGCTGCTCATCACCGCCTGCTGCGTTTGTGCAGTCAGTTGCGGAATCGACCAACCCGCACGCCAGGCCAGCGTATGGCTGCCGTTGACGGGATTGGCGGCGAATGCGCTGGCGGTGGAATGCGCATCGAAGTAATCGGGGATCCAGTACAGCCACGCCGCCTGGTAGGTGCGCGAACGCAGCCGCGCATACACTTCGGCACCGGCCTCGATACGCAGATGCAACTGCACGCCGGCCTGCGCAAAACTCGCCTGCAGAGACTGCGCGATATCGATGAATGGCTCCTCGTTGAACACGTCCAGGGTCAGCTCGATGCCGTGATCGAGACCCGCCTTGGCCAGTATCGCCTTGGCGCGGGCGGGATCGAAATGATAAGGCGTGTCGTCGAGCGCGCCGGGAAAGCCGTCGGCAAGAAACGCCTGGTGCACGCTGAACTGGCCTTGCAGCAGGCCCTCGGCCAGGCCCCGGTAATCCACCAGCCAGCGCGCGGCCTGCCAGAAGGCGGGATTGGCCAGCGCCGGATTGGAAGTATCGGTGGTGTTGAACAGCAGGTAGCACACCGTGGCGGAGGGAAATTGCGCAATGCGGATGCCGGGCTTGCCTTGCAGCGCGGTGAATTGATCCGGTCCCAGGTCGCGCGCGATATCGGCATCGCCCACTTCCAGCAACAGGCGGCGCGTCGCCGCGTCGACGATATTGCGGATGATCAGCGTTTTGATGCGCGGGCCGCCGCCGGGTGCGCGCGGATTGGCATCCAGCACCAGCGCCTCGCGCGATACATAGCGCCGGATGCGGAACGGTCCGCTGCCGGCCGAGTGTGTTTTCAACCAGCGATTGCCCGCATCGCCATCTTGCTGGTGCGCCAGTACGTCGCGCTTGTCCACGATCGAGGCCACCGTGGCGGTGAGAATATGCAGGGCGAAATTCGCACTGACCGCAGCCGGCCAGCTGATGCGCACATGCTCGGCATCGACGGCGCTCAGGTAGCGGTCGATATTGTCGGCGGTCCAGCCCAGCTCGTTGAGAATGAAGGCCGGCGAGCGATTGAGTTTCACCGCGCGCGCCAGCGAATAGGTGACATCCTCGGCGCTGAGCGCATCGCCATTGGCGAAGCTTGCGCCCGCACGCAGGATGAAGATCAGGCTGCGATCGTCCGCGCCAACCGTCCAGCTCGCGGCCAGCACCGGCTGCAGGCGGGCAGGGGCGGCCGGATCCGCCTGCACCAGCCGCTGATAGAGGCTGCCGAACAACTGCTCACTGGATAGCTCGAAGCCTTCCGCCGGATCCAGGCTGACCAGATCGTCCATCGCCTGCACCACGACCAGGATGCCGGGCGGGGTGTCTGCGTAAGCGGAACAGGCGGGCAGGGTCAGGGCAAGCCCAAGTAGCACGCTGGCGCAGCGGAGCAGGGGAGGTCGAGTCATGTTCTTGTTGTGTGTCCTGCATTTTGGTGCTGGGCGTGTGGCTGAGCGCGGCGCCGATCGAGTGTAGCCGAGACGTGGAATGGCTGGTTTGTGCTGCGAGGAAGTCGCTGGGTCCCGGCCTGCGCCGGGATGACGGTGAGGTAGTTCTGAAAGCGCACTAATCAGTGGCAGCGATACGCCTTGGAAAGAATTCAACTTCGCCTCACCGTCATCCCGGCGCAGGCCGGGACCCAGCGACTTTGCACTGCCGGATCATCAACAACGCAACGCAGCAAGACATTTGCTTATTGCGCGATTCCACTCCCCCCTACTGACGCCCATGCCAAAAGGCATGCTTGCAGCAGACGCAAGCCTTGTGTATCTGCATCCAGCGCGCCTGCAAGCCGCTGAGTGGCACTCATTTTGGACTTCTATCCGCAAAAACAGCTTGTGGATTTCCGTATTTTGCAGCGCAACAAGATTTCTGTAGGGGACAAGCAGTACAGTCCGCCCTCGGAATGGATGTTCGGCGAATGGTGCGGTTGACCAGCGGCGGCATCTTTTTTTTGATCGTGCATTTAGATCGATTTAAGTCCGGCTTTTTCCTTCCGCCACCGGTGCCGTAATCCATGGATCTCTCGCCGCGTTACCAGGGCCTCAAATTGAAACTGTATCTGGCGCTGTTCTGCGCCGGCATGTCGATCCTGGCCAATGCGGTGGCGATGCCGCAGGATGCTGCGCCGGCCGATGCGGTCAATCCGTTGATCGGCAGCAGCAATGGCGGCAACACCTTTCCCGGCGCGGTTATGCCGTTCGGCATGCTGCAGTGGAGTCCGGAAAACACGCGCGGCAAGCATGTGCGCACCGCCTCGCCCAGCGGCTACCAGTTCGACGTCAAGCGCATCCGCGGCTTCAGCCTGACGCATCTGTCCGGTGCCGGCTGTGCCGGCGCCAGCGGCGATATTCCGCTTATGCCGGTGACGCTGCCGCTGGACAGCTCGCCATCGTTGGATGCCAAGGACCAGCATTACGCCGCCAATTTCAGCCATGCCGACGAACAGGCCACGGCCGGCGACTACCGCGTAACGCTGGCCAACGGCGTGGCGGTGGAACTGAGCGCAGCCACGCGCAGCGGCATCGCCAGCTTCAGCTTCCCTGCAGGCAAGCCGGCCAATCTGCTGGTGCGCGCTTCCGATTCGGAAGTGGGCAGCAGCGATGCCGAAGTGAAGATCGATCCGGCCAACCGCACCGTCACCGGTTCGGTCACCAGCGGCAACTTCTGCGGCTACCTGGCCAAGGCCGATCAGCGCAGTTACTACACGCTGTATTTCGTGGCGCAGTTCGATCAGCCGGTTACCGCCACCGGTGCCTGGCAGAACGAAAGCGTGCACGCCGGTGCACTCGCCGCCCGCGGCGGCACCGGCTGGGATGCGAAAGGTTTTCCGCAGCCCGGCAAAGGCTCGGGCGTATGGCTGGGCTTCGATCCGGCCAAGGGGCCGGTGCAGGTGCGCGTCGGCATTTCCTATGTAAGCCTGGACAATGCACGTGCCAACCTGGTCGCAGAGCTGCCGCCTTCGCTTACGCTGACACAGCTGCGCGAGCAGGCGCGCGACAGCTGGAACAAGGCGCTGTCGCAGATCTCGGTCGAGGGCGGCACGCCTGAGCAACAGCGCGTGTTCTACACCGCGCTGTATCACTCGCTGCTGCATCCGAATGTATTCAGTGACGTCAACGGCGACTACCGCGGCTTCGACCAGCAGGTGCATCGCCTCGAAGCCGGGCAGGGCGTGCAGTACGCCAATTTCTCCGGCTGGGATATCTATCGCTCGCAGCTGCAGCTGGTGACCTGGCTGATGCCCGAACGCGGCAGCGACATCGCGCAATCGCTGTACAACCAGGCGCAGCAGAACCAGGGCGAATGGGATCGCTGGACACATAACAACGGCGGCACCCATGTGATGAGCGGCGATCCGGCAGTGCCGGCGCTGGCCGATATCTATGCCTTTGGTGGCCGCCATTTCGATCTGCGCGGCGCCTACTCGTCCATGCTGAAAGCGGCCACCGTGCCGACTGCGCACGATGCCTCCGATGACGGCTGCAACGTGGAATGCGTCGGCGAACGCCCCTCGCTGGATCAGTGGCTGACGCTGCATTACATCGCCACCAGCTCGCATTCCTGGGGCGGTGCCGCGGAAACTCTGGAAGACGCTACGGCCGATTTCGCGCTGTCGCAGCTGGCACTGGCCACCGGCGATACCGCCAACGCACGGCATCTGCTGGCGCGTGCGGGCTATTGGCGCAATCTTTTCAATCCCAAGGCTACGCCGCAGGAAGGCTATATCCAGAACCGCAACGCCGACGGCAGCTGGCCGGCCTTCAAGCCGGAGTCCGACGATGGCTTTGTGGAAGGCAGCGCCGCAGTCTATGTGTGGATGGTGCCGTTCGATGTGCACGGCCTGTTCGCGCAAATGGGAGGGGACAAGGTGGCCAGCGAGCGGCTGGACCGTTTCTTCCATAACAAGGACGGCAGCTGGGCAGTGACCAATGCCGGGCCGCTGCACGCCGAGCTCAACAACGAACCGTCGGTGGAAACGCCGTGGCTCTACGACTTCGCCGGCCAGCCCTACAAGACGCAGGACACCGTGCGTACGGTGCTGGAGCGCTATTGGAAGGACGCTCCCGACGGTATTCCCGGCAACGACGACCTGGGCGAAATGTCTTCCTGGTACGTGTGGTCGGCGCTGGGGCTGTATCCGGAAATTCCCGGGCGGGCGGAACTGGTGGTCAGCAGCCCGCTGTTTACGCATATCACGGTGCATCGCACCGACGGTGACGTGACGATCGAGGCGAAGGGTGCATCGGCGGCGAACCGCTACGTGCATGCCTTGTCGCTGGACGGCAAGGACCATGCGCAACCCTGGCTGCCCGGCGACTTCGCCACCCATGGCGGACGCCTGATCTTCAGCTTGCAATCCGACGCCGATAAAACGTGGGGCAGCGCAGCGCAGGATGCGCCGCCGTCCTTTCCAGCTGTGGGCAGCTGAGCTTTAACGCCGGTCTGCTGCACAAGTATGGCCATACCTGCAGGGAGAGATTTCATGTTCAAACCGCTATCCACGGTCGCGTTCGCTGTTGTCGCCGCAACCTTCGCCGCAGCGCCACTGCAGGCTCAGCAGGTCAATACCCTTACGCCGCAGGAAAAGGCCGCAGGTTGGCAATTGCTGTTCAACGGCAAGAACCTCGACGGCTGGCATTCCTATCAGCAGAAGACGCCGGGCAAGGACTGGTCGGTCGATGACGGTGCGATCATGCTCGAACGCTCGCGTACCGGCGACGAAAAAGATTTCGCCGACCTGGTCAGCGATGCCGAATACAGCAACTTCGACCTGAAGCTGGAATGGAAGATGACGGCGTGCGCGGACAGCGGCGTGATGTTCTACGTGCACGAATCGCCCAAGTATTCGGCCACCTATGAAACCGGCCCGGAAATGCAGATCGCCGACCTGGTCTGCACCAAGCCGGACAGCCAGGTGCTCTATGAGCGTTCCGGCGATCTATTCGACCTGATTTCTTCCGACGTGGAGCGCGTGCGCGAGGCGGGTAACTGGAACCAGTTCGAGATCATCGCCGACCACGGGCATATTCAGTTTTTCCAGAATGGGCACAAGGTGGTGGACACGCATTTCTGGGATGACGACTGGCGCAAGCTGGTGGCGCATACCAAGTTTGCGCAGTGGCCGGATTTTGGCACCTTCAAGAGCGGGCATATTTCGCTGCAGGGTACCGAGGACAAGGGCGAGCTGCCGATTCGGCTGTGGTTCCGCAATATCAAGCTGAAGCAGCTCTAGATCCATTCGTTGCGTCGGCTCTCGCCTGACGCTGCGGCCTGCAAACTACCTCACCGTCATCCCGGCGAAAGCCGGGATCCAGCGCCTTGGCCCTGAATGCGTAAAAGTCACTGGATCCCGGCTTTCGCCGGGATGACGGTGAGGCGAGTTTGCAGGTTATTGCCGATGCCAACATCAGGCTTCGCGGAACCCGCCTGCAGACCCTCATCACTTCCAGCAACGCATCACAGCTACAGCTCGAAATGCATCCGCTGCGCCACCGCATCATTACCCAAGATCGACCCACTACCTCACCGTCATCCCGGCGAAAGCCGGGATCCAGCGTCTTGGCCCTGAATGCGTAAAAGTCACTGGATCCCGGCTTTCGCCGGGATGACGGTGAGGCGATGTTGTAGGTTACTGCCGACGCCAACATCAGGCTTCGCGAAACCTGCCTGCAAACCTTCATCTACTTCCAGCAATGCATCACGGATGCAACTCGAAATGCATCCGCTGCACCATTGCAGCTCGAAATGCATCCGCTGCACCACTGCATCATTACCCAAGATCAACCCACTACCTCACCGTCATCCCGGCGAAAGCCGGGATCCAGCGCCTTGGCCCTGAATGCGTAAAAGTCACTGGATTATGGCTCTCACCGGGATGACCGTGAGGCAAGGTTGCACTTTGTGGGGCGATACCAACACCAGGATGGTGGGAGTTACCGATAATCCTTCACCGCCTCGAGCAACACCCCAAGATGCGGCTCAAAGTGCCTCCACCGCGCCACTGACGATTTGTACACCGGCCGCCGCACCTGCGCTGCACTGGCCGTACGCACCACGCGCTTGTTTTCATGAAAATCCAGGCAGCGCGGATCCCAGGGCAGCCCCAGGTAGTCGAGCAGCCGCCGCGCCTGAGCCTCAGTATCGGCAACCATGTCTTCGTAGCGCAGCTCGAGCATGGCACCGGCCGGCAACACCTGCCGCCAATAGCTCATCAGCTCGATATAGCGCCGGTAGTAGCGGCCAAGGCTGCCCAGATCGTAGGTGAAATCCAGGTTGTTCTTGGCGAACAGGGTGGCATAGCAGGAGAAGCACGAATCCATCGGGTCGCGCATGGCGTGGATGATCTTCGCCTGGGGAAACATCATTCGGATCATGCCGATGTGGGCGAAGTTGGACATCATCTTGTCGGTGATGTGCGTGGCCTGCGGCGCCAGCTTCCACACGTGCTCGATATAGGTATCGCCCAGGTGATGCAATGCTTCCGGTGCCAGTTGGGCGGCTATGTGCGGATAGCGCTCCGCCGGCACGCCGGCATCCGTGGCCAGCGCAAACAGGCTGTCTTCCAGCTCCGGCAGTTCGCCTGCGCCATGCACATTCGGATGGGTGGAAAGAATCTGCTCGATCAGCGAGGTGCCCGAGCGTGGCATGCCGACGATAAAAATCGGCGTGCGCGCGTCCGGCGACACGGGCAGCGCGTGTTTGGCCAGGAAGGCTCGATCGAAGACGCTGCGGACGTTGTCGATCAAGGCGACCCGGCTGCGCTCGTCCGGTGCGATCTGCGCATGCTTGAGGCGGTTGCCTTCCGCATACGCGGCAAATGCGTCGCTGTAGCGGCCCAGGTCCTCGCGCATCTTGCCCAGCGCAAACCAGTAGCGGATGCGCGCGTGTTCCTTGAGGAACGGCACTTTGGCGACCAGCTTCTCCATATGCGCTGGCTCGGGATGCTCCGGCGTGAAGCTGCGCAGCGAAGCCAGGTTGAAATACGTTTCCACCGCATCCGGATCGATCGTCCTGGCACGGTCGAAACAATCGCGCGCCTCGTCCAGCCGGCCTTGCCGGCGAATGCTGCGCCCGAGGTTGTTGCAGGCTTCGACATAATCGGGTTTCAGCTCCAGCGCGCGACGATAGCCTTGTTCGGCTTCGGCGTAGCGCTCCTGCATGTAGAGCAGGCCGGAGAGGTCGAAATGCGCGCGCGCAAAGCGTTCGTTCAGGGCGAGGGCGCGGCGATAGCTGATTTCGGCTTCGGCATATGCACCCATTTCGCGCAGGGCATTGCCGAGATTGGCGTGCGCCTCGGCATCGTTGGGCAGCAGCATGGTCAGGCGCCGGAAACTCTGCGCTGCCTCGTCCATGCGCAGCTGGCCGTACAACACCACGCCCATGGCATTGTGGATCGGTGCGCTGTCCGGATGCGCGTGCAGGGCAGCGCGCAGATGCGTCTCGGCCTGGGCGTAGTCGCCTGCGCTCATCAAGGTAAAACCGAGATTGGCCTGCGCCTCGCTCAACTGCGGACGCAGCGCAATCACCTGGCGGTAGGCTTCGGCTGCCTCGCTGTAGCGGTTCTGCACCGCCAGCGCATTGCCGAGCTTGAAATGCGCATCGGCGAAATCCGGCTTGATGCTGCGCGCGCTGTGGAAACTTTCCGCGGCGGCAGCGGGTTGCTGCATGGCCATCAGGCTTTCGCCCAGCACGTAGTGCCCCATGGCATCCCAGGGCAACAGCGCGACAGCACGCCGTTGTGCATCCACCGCATCGGCAACGCGTCCTTGCGCGCGCAATGCGGCGCCCAGCGCCTGCCATGCCGCGCCGTGCGTCGGATGCTGTTGCACCAGCCGGCGCGCCAGTGCTTCGGCCGCAGCATGCTGCTTCTGGCCGATCAGCGCGACCAGGGTTTCGATATCGCGCTTGTCAGGCGCATCGTCCTTATTGGGTGTCGCATTCTGTGACATGGATCATCGCCCCGTGATGGCAAAGGATACAGCCGTCATTTCGCTCCCCAGCGATTCACGCAAACATGCCGCTTTATTACCCGCGGCGTGAAGTGCGTGTATAGATAAACAGGCTTGCTTACGACTCGCTTACGTTAATACAGCACAGCTCGATGCGTTGCGCATGATGCAGTGCACGCATGATGTTTCGCGTCATCAAAATTTCACGACTGCCTTCGGTATAAGGTGCGGGCCACGCAATAAGGGCGTCCGAGAGCGAAACACAGGGGACTCAACCTTATGGCACGGAGTAGACACATCGTCACCGGATTGGCGTGGCAGCAGCTATCCGTGCCCAACCATTGCTCGAAGTACTTAGGGAGATCGGAAACATGCGTTTGTCGTCTTCTGTTGCCAAGCTGTCTTCGTCAAGCAAGCTCTCGCGCCTCAAGCGCACTCTGCCGGCGCTGCTGATTGCCGGCGCGCTCGCTGTGGGAACCCAGGCAAGTTTCGCCAGCGCCAGTACCGGCGCTTTTTCTTTGCTCACGCAGGATCACGTGCCGGCTGCGGTGCGTACCGGTCAGGCGGCCAGCGCGCAGGCGCTGAGCAGCGCCAAACAGCTCAAGCTCGGCCTGGTGCTGCCGCTGCGCAATGAAACCGAGCTGGATGGCCTGATCGGCCAGCTCTACGATCCCAGCAGCCCGCAATACCATCACTACCTCAGCGCGAAGGAATTCACTGCCCACTTCGAGCCGAGCCAGGCCGACTACGACAAAGTCGTGGCATGGGCCAAAGCCAACAACCTCACCATTACCGCCACCAGCGCCAATCGCCATATCGTCGACGTGCAGGGTGCGGTGAACGACGTCAATCGTGCGCTGCATATCACCATGCGCCAGTACCAGCATCCGACCGAGAACCGCATGTTCTTCGCGCCGGATCGCGAGCCGACGCTGGACCTAGGCGTGCAACTGCTGCACATCAACGGCCTGGACAACTACGTGCGTCCGCATACGCACATGGTGCATCGCCCGGCATCCGAGCAGGCGATGGCGGTGACGCGCACCAGCGGGTCCGGCCCGAGCGGCAATTTCCTGCCCAGCGATATCCGCGCGGCCTACTACGGTTCCGGTTCGCTGACCGGCGCTGGCCAGACGGCGGCGATTTTCTCGTATGACGGCTATCAGAGCAGCGATCTGAGCGGCTACTACTCGGCCACCGGCGCCTCCAATCCGGGCGTGCCGGTGCAGAACGTGCTGGTGAACGGCTTCAACGGCGCCTGCACCAACCCGAGCACCGGTTCGAGTTCCTGCAGTGACGGCGAGCAGATTCTGGACATCGCCAACCTCGCCGGCATGGCGCCGGGTCTCACGCAGATCCTGTTCTACGAGGGCACCAGCGCCGGCGACATCCTCAATCAGATGGCCAGCGACAACAAAGCCTCGGTCATTTCCAGCTCCTGGGGCGGCGGCGATTTCGGCAGCAGCGACGATTCCATCTACAAGGAATTCCAGGCCCAGGGCCAGACCTTCGTGAATGCGAGCGGCGATGCCGGTTCGTACACCACCAAGAACTGGGATCCGCCGTCGCTGGATCCGTATATCACCGATGTCGGCGCTACCGATCTCACCACCAACGGTGCAGGCGGTTCGTGGGCGTCGGAAACGGCATGGTCGGACAGCAGCGGCGGCTATCTGTCGTCGGCCGGTTATGCGATTCCCAGCTATCAGCAGCTGACCGGTGTGATCAACAGCACCAACAAGGGATCGACCAAGTACCGCAACGATCCGGATATCGCGCTGGAAGGCAATTTCGACAATCCGACCTACAGCAACGGCCAGCTCGAAACTGGCGTGGGCGGCACCAGCTATGCGGCACCGCGCCTGGCCGGCGTGATCGCACTGGCCAACCAGCAGGCAGCGCAGGGTGGCGTGGGCAACATCGGCTTCCTCAACACGGCGCTGTACAACTTCGGCGTGGGGTCGAGCTATCACAGCTATTTCCACGACATCACCAGCGGCAGCAACGGCAGCTTCAAGGCCGTAGCGGGCTATGACCTGGTGACCGGCTGGGGTAGCCCGGTCGGGCCGGCGTTTATTTCGGCGCTGGTGGGTACGAAGTAAGTCTTGCTGGAGACAAACCCGTCCCTTGTGCATGGGGGACGGGTTTGTGTTTTTGCAGGTGATCGATCCGCGCCGTCGTGCCGGCTTGCGCAGAATGACGGCTTGTGCGGCCGCATGCGGGCCGCGTGTTTCAGCCCGTAAATTGCAGCGCGTTGGTGAGATCCCCCATCGGCTGCTGCCCACGTGCGGTCATCGCTTCATCGCGTGCACGAATGCCGTCGAGCGTCTCCAGATCGAATACGCGGGTCACCAGGCGCAGGATGGATGCGGTGTCGTAGATGGTGTGATCGACGTGCCCCTTCTTGGCGAACGGCGAAATCACCAGCGCGGGAATCCGCGTGCCCGGCCCCCAGCGGTCGCCGTGCGGCGGCGCCACGTGATCCCACCAGCCGCCGTTCTCATCGACCGTGACGATCACCACCATGTTTTCCCACTGCGGGCTGCTGCGCAGCAGTTTGATCGCATGAGTGATGTGGCGGTCGCCGGCCGCGACGTCGGCGTAGCCGGCGTGCATGTTGAGATTGCCCTGCGGCTTGTAGAAGGTTACCGCCGGCAGCTTGCCGGCCTTGGCGTCGGCCAGGAAATGATTGGTGCTTTCGTCATCGCCCAGGCCGCCATCGCGCAGGCGTTTGGCCCGTGCGTCAGTGCCCGGCGCCAGGTCCTTGAAGTAATTGAACGGCTGATGGTGGAACTGGAAGTTCGGTACCACCGGCGTACCGTCGGACAGATTCTTGCCCTGCGTATCCAGCGTCTCCTGGAACGCGCCGGCATACCAGGCCCAGTCGATGCCGCGCTGGTCCAGTTTGTCGCCGATGTGCTGGTGCGTCTGCGGCAGCAGTGCCATCGCATTGGTCGGCTGGGTGAAATCCACCACGCCGTCGGCACCCAGTTTCATCGGCGTCGGCGCATAGGGCGGAAACATGGTGTTGACCGCATAGCTGAAGCGCTTGCCGTCGGAGGTGGTTTCCACCGGCGTCAGTGCGCTGGGGCCGAAGCTGGGAATGCCGTCCATCGCGCTGGCGGGCGAGTGATCCAGCGGTTTCAGGTTGGGGTCGTCCGGCTTGCCGCTCACGGTTTGCGCGATCTGCGATTGCGCGATGCTGGTGTCGGCATCGGCATAGCGCGGTACCGCCGCCGAGATCAGATACTGGTGATTGAGGTAGGAGCCGCCGAAGGCGCCCTGGAAGAAGTTGTCGCACAGCACGAATTCGCCGGCCAGATCCCACAGGCGCAGCCCGTAGTGGGCATTGGCGTAATGGCCCATGGTGAAGGCGGCGGAATCGGCCCAGGCCACGAACATATTGTTCTTGCCGCCGTTGATCTGCATCTGGTTCTGATAGAACACGTGCCACAGATCGCGCGTGATCAGCGACAGCGGCAGGTGTTCGCCCTTGGGGCCCTTCAGTGCGAACGGCGCATTCGGCAGCTGGGTCTGGTATTGCTGCTTGCCGGCGTAGGCGATGCCATCCACCACTTGATCTTTCAGCAGCCAGCCGCCCGGCACGGTGGGCAGCTGCGCCAGCACGGTCTTGCCGTCGCGGTCGAGCTGCTGATAGTCCTCCGGCTTGAGCGCGGACAGCGGTTTTTCCAGGCCGGGGAACTCGCCGAACAGATTGTTGAAGCTACGGTTCTCCGCGTAGATCACCACCACGTTCTTGACCTTCTCGCGCAGCAACCGATCCAGGTCGGCATCCGCCGGCGCCGCGGCGCGCGCGTGCTGATCCGGAGCGCTGCAACCGCCCAGGCCGCCGCCTACGGCCACGGCAGCAACACCGAGGCCGGCCAGGAACGAACGCCGGCTCAGATCAGGTGCTGTGCTGCTTGCGGCTGGGGTGTCGGAAGATGCATCGGGCGGGGAAGGGGGCTGCTGTTTCATGGATTCTCTCTGGTGGCTCTGAAGCCGGCTTAGTGTAGCGGCCGCTTCATGACATGCATGCGCAGCGGATTGATTGCTGGACGGGTTCGCGCCATGGTCCTGGTGTTGGTATGATATGCATCATCTGAAAAGACCGAGGCGGCCGACCTTATGCGCTACGACTCCGAACAGAAGCAGCGAACCCGCGAAAAAGTGCTGGATGTTGCCGCCAAGGCGATCCGCGCCGAAGGACCGGATCGCATCGGCGTAGCCGGCGTCATGGCCGAGGCCGGGCTTACCCATGGCGGCTTCTACGCACACTTCAAATCGAAAGACGAACTGGTCGCCGCAGCGATCGAGCGCATGTTCGAGGACTCGCGTGCGCGCGTCCGGCGCGAGACCGAAGGCCGCGATGCAGCGCAAGGACTTGCGGCCTACATCGATTTCTATCTTTCCAAAAAGCACCGCGATGCACGCGAATCGGGCTGCGCGATGGCGGCGCTGGCATCGGACCTGCCACGCCTGTCCGATCAAACCCGCGAAATCTTCGCTACCGGTACGCGGCGGCTGGCCGAAACGCTTGCGGCAAAACTGACCGAACTCGGCCATGCGGATGCCGAGGCGCAAGGACGTTTGCTGGTGGCTGAGCTGGTTGGCGCCTTGTCACTCGCGCGCATCGACCCGAGCGTTACGCGTTCGAATGCGTTGCTTGCCGATACCAAGCGTTTGATCAAGCAGCGGCTTGGACTGGCCGATTGAGGCATGTCCCGCCTGTAAGCGCGTAGGCATAACTTCCGTGTAGCTGCGGTGAAATTTTTTACCCCCGGCACGCGCCGCTGACACGTGCAAGATCCAATGCATTGATTTGCATTGGAAGCATGCGCTGCAATGCCGCCGACTTATTTTTCTACGCACAGACCTCTTGCGCTGCATGGCATCCACGGCGTAACGTGCCGCGGACTTAACACCAGCTAATCATCAATCACAGGGGGTTGAACGATGGCATTTCCTACTGCAGTCAATAACCAGATCACCGACGCCGTAACCCAGAGCAATGTCAAGGTGCTGGGCGACGCTCCGGCGATGGCACTCAGTTCGGTGTACCAGATGCTGGCGCAGGTAGCCGGCATGACCGCGCAGAATGCGGCGACAAACCAGCAGAATTCGCAGCAGGTGGGGCAAGCGGTAACTACGCGTTGCGTCGAAGCGCTGATCCTTTCGAGCAACTAAGGAGAAACTGACATGGCCTTTCCTACTGCCGTCAATGATCAGATCACCGACGCCGTCACGCAGTCCAACGTAAAGGTGCTGGGCGAAGCGCCTGCGGTTGCATTGGGTCAGCTCTACCAGTCGCTGGCGCAGGCCAGTGCCACTGCCGCGCAGAACGCGGTGACCAACCAGCAGAACGCCAACCAGGTGGCGCTTGCCGTGACAACCCGTTGCGTGCAATCGCTGGTCCGCGGTAGCGCGGGCAGCGTGGCTGCCGAGCAGGAGTAATCCGGTGGCCGACAAAACCGAGGTCAACAGCCAGATCACGGACGCGGTTACCCAGGTCAATGCGATGGTCGGCGGCTCTTCGGAGGCGCTGGCCCGTGCCATGGCCGATCAGGTGATGGCGCACGCCATTGGCCTGGCCATGCACAACGCCGTTGCGCAGCAGCAACAGCTCTACATGCTGCGCAACGCGATGACCACGGCTGCCGTCAACGCCATTCTGGAAGCCAGTCCGGAAGATGCATTGCGTTATGCCAGCGAAGCGCTTCCCGGGGACGACATTGCCCAAACGCTTGAGCGTCTGCGTGCGCTGATGGAGAGCACCAAGGCGTCCCGGCCCGAACCAGGCGCATGACCATGAGCAGCGACGAAGACAAGCAAGAGCAGCCGCCCGCACCGACCGCAGACGATGTAGCGGCCGAGCTCGAACGCGCACATGCCGCGACACTGGCCGCGATCCTGGCCGGGCAGCGGGATGCTGAGGATGCGGTGAAGCTGGCGCAGAAGGTGGTAATGCAGGCGGTTGCGGGGGCATCCGAGGCGATGCGCCTGGCTCAGGAGGCCGTCCGGGCGCCGGCGCCGAAGACGCCGGCGGAGCCGGACGACAAAGGCGCTGCGAAGTAGGGCGTCCATCGTGCATGCCGTCATTCCCGGTTTCGGGGATGACGGCCGCTAGAGCGATGGGAACGAAACACCCTGGCGAAACGCCGTAACCAAACACCGCATCCTGTGCACTCACCAGGATGGGTGGCCCGAAGCACAAACTAGCCTGGCTCCAGGCCCTGCGCGGCATCGCGGCCGGTATGGTGGTGCTGGTGCACAGCCGCAGTGCGCTGCTGGATGCCGGCGCCGGCAAACTGCTCGCCGACCGCCTGTTGCCGCTGGCCATGGGTGTGGACCTGTTTTTCATCATCAGCGGCTTTCTGATGGTGCTGACCACTCGCGATTGCGACGGTAGTGCGGCCTATGCCCGGCAGTTCGCGGCCAAGCGTATTGCCAGGATCTGGCCGCTGTTTGCGGTGGTGAGCGTGCTGGCGGTTGCGGTGGAACATGGCTTTCGCGGCTACCTCGATGCCGCTGTGTTGCAGCCGTATCTGGAAGGCCTGCTCTTCATGCCGCACGATCCGGCCGCCTCGGGCATTTATTTCCGCATGGCGGTAGGTGTGGCCTGGACCTTGTGCTTCGAGTGCTATTTCTATCTGGTGTTCGCGCTGGGCATGTTGTTCGGCCGCTGGCGCTATGCCGCCATGGCGGCATGGTTCGGCGTCACCCTGGTCGCCGTGCCATGGCTGCGCGGACACTACAGCCTGGACGTCGCAACGCGGCCGCTGGTGGCCTGGTCCCGCTATGCCAATCTCGCCGTCAATCCGATCGTGTGGGATTTCATTGCGGGCATGCTCGCCGCATGGCTCTATCAATCCGATATCAAAATCAGAAAGCCAGCCTCGATCTACATCGGCGTGGCCGTGCTGCTGATTGCCTTGCTGCTTGCATGGCATCGGCTGGGCATGCTGAATTTCTTCGGTCCGCGCGGCTGGGGCGCGCCGCTGGCGATCCTGTTTGCGGGTATCGCGCTGCGCGCCAAGCTGGGCAGCATGCAGGTGCCTGCATGGCTGGTGTGGCTGGGAAATATTTCCTATTCCCTGTACCTGATGCATGTGTATGTGTTCGAGCTGGTGCAGGACGCTGTCAGCGCCGTGCCATTGCAGCATCGCACGGCGGCAATACTGCTGCTGGCAATACGTCCGCTTGCTGCTGTGATGTGCGCCTGGGCCGTATTTCGCTACATCGAGGCGCCGCTCTCGGCGCAAACGCGCAGGCTGCTGCATATCGTCGGTGTTCCCGCGATTCGTGCGGCGTCGAAGCAACGTACTGCGTAATTGCACGCAGCGGCAATCATGCCGATGCCGACAGAAAAGCACCGCGAGAGACATGTGCACACCATGCGTAGTACTGGCTGGCGCTGAGCCGGCCAGTCAATCGCTGCGACAAATGTCGAGTTATGCGGAACGGAGCCGATAGGGCCGATACGGCGCTTGACGTGGCGGCGCATTGTCATAAATATGCAAGCTTACGCGAAGCTGTCGCACATCCATGCCAGGGGCGGCATCGGCGGTTAAGCCGCTAGAACGACAGCAGGGCCGCGGGGAAAACGGCCCATCAGCAAAAAAATGCGATCTGAAAACAGCGTGGCCGCGGCTGCGCCGGGGGAGTCTGCATGTCTTTCGCCATTCGGCATGAAATTACGAATCGCGGCGTAGCATTTTGCTGGCGTCTGCTGGGACTGATCGCGGCGAGCCTGCTGCTGGTTCATCACCTGGATCGCACCTTCCATGACGCGCTGCATCCCGCGCTGCTATGGCGCAATGCGTTTCCGATCCTGTTGTTCGCCTTGCTGCTCTATGGCTTGTGCGGCCGCGCCATGCTCACCTTGTTGCTGAGCGGTGCACTGGCCGCGCTGGTCTACAAGATCAATACGCTGAAGTTGCGCAATATGGATTCGCCACTTACGCCCGGCGACGTGCAACTGGGTCATCAGGTGGCCGACCATATTGGTTTTTTCGCGCATTACACCGGCTATCACACTGTTTCGCTGATCGGCGAACCGCTGCTCATGCTGGTGCTGGCAGTTGTGCTGTGGCGCGTGGAAACGCCGCGCTATCGCCCGCGCTGGCTGACGCGACTGGGTCTGGTGGTGTTGTCGCTGGGCGTGTTCTATGCGCTGCTGCACGGCCTGCGCCCGTGGCGCGAGCTGTATTCGGATCGGGACCTCACCACCTATCAGCAATGGAATCCGGTCTACAGCGCGCAGAGCCTGGGCATGCTGGCCGCTTTCGTGCGCATGTACCAGGACATGCAGGTGCGTGTGCCGCCACCGGACAAACAGCAGGTGGCTGCGTTTGCCAGCCATAACGCACAGGAAATCGAGCAGCGTCAGACGCGTGCCTTGACGCAGGAACTGCCCGATATCGTGGTGGTGCAAAGCGAAGCCTTCTTCGATCCGGGCGTGCTCAAGCACGTGGAATACGGTCAGTACGATCCGAATTACCAGCGCCTCGCCGCCGGCGGCATTACCGGCAGCCTTACGACGCCGACCTATGGCGGCGGCACCATCCGCACCGAGTTCGAAACGCTTACCGGTTATCCGATGCTGGCTTTTCCCAGCGTCCAGTATCCGTACTTCGGCCTCGCCGCGGGCTGGATGCCGACCGTACCGCATCGCCTGCAACAGTTCGGCTACAGCACCACGCTGTTCCATCCTTACGAGGCGCAGTTCTGGAATCGCGAGCAAGTGATGCCGGAGCTCGGCTTCCAGCACATGTATTTCCAGAATTCGTTCAAGGATGCCAAGTACGCCGGCATCTATATTTCCGACCGCTCGCTGTTCAAGCGCGTGCTGGCCTATATGGATCAAGACGACAGCAAGCCGCGCTATACCATGGTGATCACCATGGAAAACCACGGCGACTGGGATCGCGATCCGGGCGACCTGGCCCAGGTGTTGCGCGAACATCCGCTGCCGCCTGGCCTGTCTTCGCAGGGGCAGGAGGAAATGACTTACTACGTATCGCACCTGATCCATGGCGATGCCGCATTGGCGGATTTCGCGAACAAACTGCTGGCGCGCCCGCGCTGGACCCTGCTGTTGTTCTACGGCGATCATCTGCCGGCGTTGAGCGCGGCGTATGCGGATCTTGGTTTCGACGACGACAAGACTGCGCCGGAAGAGCATACGCGCTTCATGCTGCTGTCCAACCGGCCGTTCAATCCCGCCCAGCCGCGCCAGGTGAATCTGGCTGCCTACGATTTGCCCGGGCTGCTGTTCGACACGGCAGGCCTGCCCGAAGACGGCTACTTGGCGATCGCGTCGACGATCCGCCATGCCAAGGTGCGCAAGACGCTCGGCAATGATTTCAACTATGCCCGCCTGCAATTCAATGCGGCGCTGATGGAAGTGAGTTGCGGGCGCAAGCTGGATACGGCGGGGCGGTGTTCGCCCTGAGCGGAAGCGGGGTTGCTCCGGATTTGATCCGGGGTAACCCAGCCTACGTGTTTATGCGCTAATTGTTTACGCGCTCGTCACGATGGATTAACAAGCGCAAAGCGAATGTTCCTGTGCAGGAATGTCGGACTGCGGCAAATTGACGGGGATCAAATTCTTGCTGCGTTGCTTGGCTACATTGGCCAGGTGCGCGGGATGCCGTTGGGGGCGGCATCTTCCACTGCGATCGAAAGCGTGAACTCTTACCTGCACAAGGAACCCGGGGTATGGGCGTTGCGTACAGGGTGTTGTTCGTCAGCACGTTTGCATTCGTCGTGTGCTTTGCGGTGTGGATGGCCTTCGGCGTCATCGGCATTCCGATTCGCCACGAACTCAACCTCAATGCCACCGAATTTGGCCTGCTGAGCGCCACGCCCATTCTCAGCGGCGCCGTATTGCGCCTGCCGCTGGGCATCTGGACCGACCGGTTCGGCGGCCGCAGCGTGATGACCATTCTGCTGCTGGTGGCAGCCGTGCCCGTATGGTTGGTGAGCTATGCCGCCGTGCTGTGGCAGTTCCTGGCCATCGGCCTGTGCCTGGGTGCGGTAGGCGCTTCGTTTGCGGTGGGCACGCCGTATGTGGCGCGTTTCTTTCCGGCCAGTCGGCGCGGTTTTGCGATGGGATTTTTCGGCGCAGGTACAAGCGGCGCCGCGCTCAACATGTTCGTGGCGCCGGCCATCGTGGATGCGATGGGCTGGCGCGCGGTGCCGCGCATTTATGCGGTTGCCTTGCTGGTCACGGCGGTGTTGTTCTGGCTGCTGTCGGCACCCGATCCGGGCGCAGGCGGCAATAAGGGGACGAGCCTGAAGCAGCAGTTCCAGGTGCTGCGCGATCCGCGTGTGTGGAAGTATTGCCAGTATTACTCGCTGACCTTCGGTGGCTTTACCGCCTTGTCGGTGTGGATGCCGCAGTACTACGCCGGCGAATACGGCCTGGGCATTGCCAGTGCCGCAGCGCTGGCGGCGTGTTTTTCGCTACCGGCGGGCGTGCTGCGTGCGGTGGGCGGTGCACTGTCCGATCGCGTCGGTGCGCATGCGCTGACCTGGTGGGTGCTGTGGCTGGCGTGGATTGCGCTGTTCCTGCTGTCGTACCCGCAGACGCAATTGATCGTGCAGACCATCCGCGGGCCATCGAGCTTCCATATCGGCCTCAATGTGTGGATCTTCACGCCCTTGCTGTTTGTGCTGGGCGTGGCCCTGGCCTTTGGCATGGCCTCCACTTTCAAATACCTGGGCGACGATTTTGCGCAGACGCTGGGTATCGTCACCGGCATCGTCGGCCTGGCCGGCGGCCTCGGCGGTTTTCTGCTGCCGATTCTGTGGGGCGGCTTGCTGGATCTGCTCGGCATCCGCTCCAGCGCCTTCATGCTGTTGTACGGCATCGTGTGGGTGTCGTTGATCCTGATCTATTTCACCGAAGTGCGTCGGATCGACATCCGCGGACGCGGAGCCGCACCGCCGCCATCGTGAGCCGTTCACCTGGAGCAAGCCATGAGCCATTTCCTCGACCGGCTGCGCTATTTCTCGCAACGGCGCGAACCTTTCGCCCACGGCCTGGGCGAAGTGCGCGTGGAGAATCGGCAGTGGGAAGACGGTTACCGTAGCCGCTGGCAGCACGACAAGATCGTGCGCTCCACCCACGGTGTGAACTGCACCGGTTCGTGCAGTTGGAAGATCTACGTGAAGGGCGGGGTGGTGACCTGGGAAACGCAGCAGACCGACTACCCGCGCACGCGCGCCGACATGCCCAATCACGAGCCGCGCGGCTGTTCGCGCGGTGCGTCTTATTCCTGGTACCTGTACAGCGCCAACCGGCTGAAGTATCCGATGGTGCGCGGTCGTCTGCTGCGGCGCTGGCGCGAGGCGCGCAAGACGCTGGCGCCGGTGCCGGCATGGGCAGCACTGATGGCCGATCCGCAGGCCAAGGATTACAAGGCCGCACGCGGCCTCGGCGGCTTTGTGCGCGCCAGCTGGGACGAAGTGCTGGACATGGTGGCGGCGGCCAATGTGCATACGGTGAAGCAGCATGGACCGGACCGGGTAGTTGGCTTCTCGCCCATTCCCGCCATGTCGATGGTGTCGTATGCGGCCGGCGCGCGTTATCTGAGCCTGATCGGCGGCACGCTGCTGTCGTTCTACGACTGGTATTGCGATCTGCCGCCGTCGAGTCCGCAGACCTGGGGCGAGCAGACCGACGTGCCCGAATCGGCGGACTGGTACAACGCTGCCTATATCATCGCCTGGGGCTCGAATGTGCCGCAGACGCGCACGCCCGATGCGCACTTTTTTGTGGAGGCGCGCTACAACGGCACGCGCGTGGTGGCGGTGACGCCCGACTACGCGGAAGTGGCCAAGCTTTCCGACCTGTGGCTGCATCCCAAGCAAGGCACCGATGCCGCGCTGGCGATGGCGATGGGGCACGTGATGCTGCGCGAATTCTTCCTGGATCGCCAGTGCGAGTATTTCCAGGATTACTGCCGCCGCTATACCGACCTGCCATTGCTGGTGAGCCTGCGCAGCGACGGCGAACGCTGGGTCCCCGACCGCTATCTGCGCGCCAGCGATTTTGCCGGCGCGCTGGGCAGTCCCGAGCATGCCGACTGGAAAACCGTCGGCTTCGATGCGGACGGCAAGCCGGTGGTGCCGCGCGGTGCGATCGGTTTTCGCTGGCCGGGCAAGGACAGTCCCGAACATGGCTTGTGGAACCTGGAGCAGAAGGCCGCCGACGGCACGCCGATCGAACTGGTGCTGAGCCAGCTCGACCGGCGCGACGAGACGCTGGAGGTGGCGTTTCCGTATTTCGGTGGCGTAGTGCACCAGCATTTTCAAAACAACGTGCAGGGCGGCAATGTGCTGCTGCGCAGGGTGCCTGCACGCCGCGTCGCCACGCGCGACGGCGAGCGCATGGTGGCTACCGTGTTCGACCTGCTGTGCGCGCACTATGGCCTGGATCGCGGCCTGGGCGGCGCCTGCGCGAAAAGCTATGCGGACAATGTGCCCTATACGCCGGCCTGGCAGCAGGCGATTACCGGTGTGTCGGCCGAGCATGCGATCGCCGTGGCGCGCGGCTTTGCCGAAAGCGCGGAAAAGACGCGCGGCCGTTCCATGGTGATCATCGGCGCCGGCATGAATCACTGGTTCCACCAGGATATGAACTACCGCAGCATCATCAATATGCTGATGCTATGCGGCACCATCGGTGTCTCCGGCGGCGGCTGGGCGCACTATGTAGGCCAGGAAAAACTGCGTCCGCAAACCGGCTGGACCGCACTGGCGTTTGCGCTGGACTGGATCCGGCCCCCGCGGCAGATGAACGGTACCTCGTTCTTCTACGCGCATTCGGACCAGTGGCGCTACGAAAAGCTGGATATCGACGACCTGCTGTCGCCGCTGGCATCGCGCGACAAATACGGGCATAGCCCGATCGATTGCAATGTGCGCGCCGAACGCATGGGCTGGCTGCCCTCGGCGCCGCAGCTGGCGCGCAATCCGCTGGAGGTGGCGCGCGAAGCGCTACAGTCGGGCCAGCCGCCGCGCGACTATGTGGCGCAAGCTCTGCAGTCGGGCACCCTGCGCATGGCTTGCGAAGATCCCGACGATCCCGCCAATTTCCCGCGCAATCTGTTTATCTGGCGCTCCAATCTGTTCGGTTCGTCCGGCAAGGGGCACGAATATTTTCTGCGCCATTTCCTGGGTACGCGGCATGGCCTGCAAGGCAAGGACCTGGGCGAGGAGGGCGGTCACAAGCCCGAGGAAGTCGCATGGCACGAGCAAGCACCGGAAGGCAAGCTGGATCTGGTGACGACGCTGGATTTCCGCATGTCCACTTCCTGCCTGTATTCGGACATCGTGCTGTCGACGGCATCGTGGTACGAGAAGAACGACCTCAATACCTCCGACATGCATCCGTTTATCCATCCGCTGTCGGCCGCGGTGGATCCGGTATGGGAATCGCGCAGCGACTGGGAGATTTTCAAGGCGGTGGCCAAGCGCTTTTCCGAACTCGCCGAGGGGCAGCTTGGGGTAGAGCCGGATGTCGTGCTCACGCCGATCATGCACGACACCGCCGGCGAGCTGGCGCAGCCGTTCGAGGTGCGTGACTGGAAGAAGGGCGAATGCGATTTTGTGCCGGGCGTGACGGCACCCAATATCGTGCTGGTCGAGCGCGATTATCCGGCCACCTATGCGCGCTTTACTGCCCTGGGGCCGTTGCTCGAAAAACTCGGCAACGGCGGCAAAGGCATCGGCTGGAATGCACAGCAGGAAGTGCAGGGTCTGGGCGAACTGAATTACCTGGTCGAGGATGGGCCGGCCAAGGGTCGTCCACGTATCGTCAGCGATATCGATGCGGCCGAAACCATTCTGCAGCTGGCGCCGGAAACCAACGGTCAGGTGGCGGTCAAAGCCTGGGCGGCGCTGTCGCAGATCACCGGCCGCGATCATCGCCATCTGGCCACTGCGCGCGAAGACGAAAAGATCCGCTACCGCGACATCCAGGCGCAGCCGCGCAAGATCATCAGTTCGCCGACCTGGTCCGGCATCGAGAGCGAACACGTCAGCTACAGCGCCGGCTGGACCAATATCAACGAGCTGATTCCCTGGCGCACCCTCAGCGGACGCCAGCAGTTCTACCAGGATCACGCGTGGCTGCGCGATTTCGGCGAGGGCTTTGCGCTGTACCGGCCGCCGATCGATACACGTTCGGTGGCGGCGCTGCATGGCAAGCACGATAACGGCCATGCCGAGCTGACCCTGAACTTCATCACGCCGCACCAGAAGTGGGGCATCCATTCCACTTATACCGACAACCTGCTGATGCTGACGCTTTCGCGCGGCGGCCCGATCGTGTGGCTGTCGGAAGCGGATGCGCAGCGTGGCGGCATTGTCGACAACGACTGGATCGAGCTGTTCAACATCAACGGTGCCATCACCGCCCGCGCGGTGGTGAGCCAGCGCGTGCAGGAAGGCATGGTGATGATGTACCACGCGCAGGAGAAGATCGTGAATGTGCCTGGCTCGGAAATCACCCAGATGCGCGGCGGCATCCACAACTCGGTGACGCGCACGGTGCTCAAGCCGACCCATATGATCGGCGGCTATGCGCAGCTGAGCTGGGGCTTCAATTACTACGGCACGGTCGGCTCCAACCGCGATGAATTTGTGATCGTGCGCAAGATGGCGAAGGTGGACTGGATGGATAGCGTGCAGCGCGAAGCGCGTCAGCAGAACGCATCGGCCTGAGGGGAACCAAGATGAAGATCCGCGCGCAAATCGCCATGGTGTTGAACCTGGACAAGTGCATCGGCTGCCATACCTGCTCGGTCACCTGCAAAAATGTGTGGACCTCGCGCAAGGGCATGGAATACGCCTGGTTCAACAATGTGGAAACCAAGCCGGGCATCGGTTATCCCAAGGATTGGGAAAACCAGGAGCGCTGGCAGGGAGGCTGGGTGCGCAAGCCCAATGGCCGCCTGCAGCCCAAACAGGGCGGCCGCCTGGCGGTGTTGGCCAAGATTTTCGCCAATCCGCATCTGCCCGAGATCGACGATTACTACGAACCCTTTACCTTCGACTATGAAAACCTGCAGACCGCGCCGGAGTTGCCTACCGCGCCGGTGGCGCGGCCGATCTCGCTGATCAGCGGGCGCACCATGGACAAGGTGGAGCGGGCCCGAACTGGGAGGAAATCCTCGGCGGCGAATTCAACAAGCGCAGCGCCGACTACAACTTCGAGGTAGTCCAGAAAGATATCTACGGTCAGTTCGAAAACACCTTCATGATGTATCTTCCGCGCCTGTGCGAGCACTGCCTCAATCCGGCCTGCGTGGCGTCCTGTTCCTCCGGCTCGATCTACAAGCGCGAGGAAGACGGCATCGTGCTGATCGACCAGGACAAATGCCGCGGCTGGCGCATGTGCGTGTCGGGCTGTCCGTACAAGAAGATCTATTACAACTGGACCTCCGGCAAAGCGGAAAAATGCACCTTCTGCTATCCGCGGATCGAGGCCGGGTTGCCCACGGTGTGTTCGGAAACCTGCGTGGGACGGATCCGCTACCTGGGCGTGCTGCTGTACGACGCCGATCGCATCGACGAGGCCGCCGCGGTGGAAAACCCGCACGACCTGTATCAGGCGCAGCTCGACCTGTTCCTCGATCCGAACGATCCCCAGGTGATGCGTCAGGCGCTGGCCGACGGCGTGCCTGCCGCCTGGCTGGAAGCGGCAGCGCTGTCGCCGGTCTACAAGATGGCGGTGGAATGGAAGATCGCCTTTCCGCTGCATCCGGAATACCGCACGCTGCCGATGGTGTGGTACGTGCCGCCGCTGTCGCCGATCCAGGCGCATGCCAATGCCGGCGCGATCGAAAGCCGGGACGGCGTGCCCGCGGTGGATACGCTGCGTATCCCGGTGCGCTATCTGGCCAACCTGCTTACCGCCGGCAACGAGGCCCCGGTGACCAGCGCCCTGCAACGCATGCTGGCGATGCGCGCCTGGTTCCGCATCAAGCAGCTGGGCGGCGAGCCGCCCTTGTCGTTGCTGCAACAGCATGGCCTGGACCGGTCCACGGTAGAAGCGATGCATCGCTACCTGGCGATTGCCAATTACGAAGACCGCTTCGTCATCCCAACGGCCCACCGCGAAGAGGCCGAGCATGCGTATGCACTGCGTGGCGAATGCGGCTTCAGTTTCGGTAACGGCTGCGATGGCGTGGATACCGAATCCAGTCTGTTCGGCGGACGCATGGGGCGCCGCAAGGTCATTCCGATCCGCCTGTTGGACAATCATTGAGATGCGTAGCCAACCCACCATGCTGCTGCGCGCACTGTCCGCGTTGCTTGCTTATCCAGACGCGGAGCTGCGGGCCGCGCTGCCGGACATCGAAGCGGCGATCCGTGCCGCGCAGGACCTGAAAACCGCCAGCCGCGATGGCCTGCTGGCCTTGGCGCGGGAGATTGCGCGCCGCGATGCGCTGGATGCCGAGGCGCGCTTCGTCGATCTGTTCGACCGCGGTCGCAGCACGTCGCTCAATCTATTCGAGCATGTGCACGGCGACGGCCGCGACCGCGGTCCGGCCATGCTCGATCTGCGCCAGCGCTATCTGGATGCCGGGCTGGAGCCCAGCGGCAACGAGTTGCCCGATCACCTGCCGATGCTGCTGGAATACCTCAGCTGCCGCGATGTTGCCGAAGTGCGCGAGACGCTGGGCGACTGCGCGCACATTCTGCGCTCGATCGGCAATCGCCTGCTGCACAAGCGCAGCCGTTATGCCGCGGTATTCGGTGCACTGCTGGAACTGGCGCGGGCCGAAGGGCTCGACCCGCATGCGCCGGTGCTCCCGCCGGAAGATCTGGATGCCAGCTGGGAGGAGCGGCCGGCGTTTGCCAATGACCGCGCGCCGCCTTGCCGCCCGACCGATTTTCGCCGCTGATACGTAGCGAGAGAAGAGACTGATATGAACATCGCCACCAGCCTGCAACTGTTCCTGTTCGGTATCTATCCGTATATCTGTCTTACGGTCTTGCTGCTGGGCAGCCTGATTCGTTTCGACCGCGAGCCGTACACCTGGAAAAGCGATTCCTCGCAGCTGCTGCGGGCAAGGTGGTTGAAACTCGGTTCGAACCTGTTCCACTACGGCATCCTGGTGGTGGTGATCGGACACTTCCTGGGTTTTCTGATGCCGCACTGGGCGGTCGACTGGGCGCTGAACCCGGCCCAGCACCAGCTGCTGGCGATGGCCGGCGGCGGCGTGGCCGGGGTGGTGGCGATCATCGGCCTGAGCGTGCTGATCTTCCGGCGGCTCGGCGATCCGCGCATCCGGCGCAATAGCCGCAAGTGGGATATCGCGGTGGTCATCATGCTGTGGCTGCAATTGCTGTTGGGCCTGATCACCGTGCCGCTGTCGGCACAGCATATGGACGGTGCCGAATTCGAACTGCTGACCAGCTATGTGAAAGGCATCGTCACCTTTCAGAGCGGGGTGGCTGCGCTGCTGTTGCAGACGCAGTGGGTCTACCGCGTGCATATCCTGCTGGGCTTCACCATTTTCCTGATCTCGCCGTTCACACGCATGGTGCATATCTGGAGCGGCGCCGGCACGCTGGCCTATCTGTTCCGTCCTTACCAACTGGTACGTACGCGCAAGCGGGCGGCGCATTCATGACGATCCTGGTCAACGGTATCGCGGTGCCCGCGCAGGATGACGTCTCGCCGCAGCTGGCCGCCGTGCATGAGTTGCTGCGCCAGCGTGCGCTGGCGCTGGGCTGGCTGGAACCGGATGCGGGCGCGGCGCAGATCGAGCAGGCGATCGAACGCGTATTGAGCGCGGAAGTGCAGGTACCCGCGGTCGATGACATGGCCTGCCGGCGCTACCACGCGCAGCATCTGGCGCGTTACCAGAGCGGCGAGCTGGTATTTGCGCGGCATATTCTTTTTCAGGTGACGGCGGGTACGCCGGTGGCTGCGGTACGCGCCATGGCCGAAGCGATGCTGGGCGAACTGCGCGCGCAGCCGGAATTATTTGCGGAGCGTGCGCGCAGTCATTCGAATTGCCCGTCCGGAGCGCTCGGCGGTGAACTGGGCCAGTTGCAGCGTGGATCCACGGTGCCCGAGTTCGAGCAGGCCCTGTTCGAAAGCAGCGCGGCTGGCATCCTGCCTGCACTGGTGCGGACGCGCTTCGGCTTTCATATCGTTACCGTGGAGCGGCGCGTACCTGGCCAGCAACTGCCCTACGAGCAGGTATGCGAACGCGTCGCCGACGATCTGCGCGGCGAGGCGGAGGCGCGTGCGTTGCGCCAGTACGTGCAAGTGCTGGCCGGTCAGGCCGAACTGCAGGGCGTGGAGCTTGATGCGGCGGTTTCGCCGTTGGTGCAGTAGCACGGGCAGCCGTCATTCCGGCGTGGGCCGGAATGACCGTTCTGCCACTTGAAGCGAAGCGGCATCCATACGAAACTCCCCTGATCACGTAAACGTTTACATGGCCGGCTATTTCGCCGGCCGCCATGGGAGCCGCCATGCCGAACCCGTCCTTGCTCCGCCGCCTCGCAGCTTGCGTGTGCACTGCCTTGCTGGCCGTTTCCGCCGCCGCAGGCGCTACGACCGATACGGTTGACCTGCAGGTGGACGCCACCGCCCAGGGCACGCCGCTGCCGCATTTCTGGGAGCAGATGTTCGGCTCCGGCCGCGCCTCGCTGGCATTGCGCGACGATTACCGCAAGGATCTGGATGCGGTGCATGCCGCCACCGGCTTCCAGTACATCCGCTTTCACGGCATCTTCGACCGCGATGTAGGTGTGGTGTACCGCGACGAGCACGGCAAGATCGCCTACAACTTCAGCTACGTCGACCAGATCTACGACGGTTTGCTGGAGCGTGGCGTGAAGCCCTATGTCGAGTTGGGCTTCATGCCGCCGGAACTCAGCTCCGATCCGTCCAAGCAACATGATTTCTGGTATCACCCGAACGTGATGCCGCCGCGCGATTACGCCGAATGGGATGCGATGATCCGCGCCTCTGCCCAACATCTGATCGCGCGCTACGGCCTCGATGAAGTATCCAGCTGGTATTTCGAGGTATGGAACGAGCCCAACCTGGCCTTCTGGGGCGGCTCGCCAGTGCAGCCCACCTATTTCACTTTGTACGAACACACCGCGCGGGCGCTGAAGGCGGTCAGTCCGCGCCTGCGCGTTGGCGGCCCCAGCACCGCGCAGGCGGCGTGGGTGCCGGTGTTCCTCAAGCATGTGCACGATGCCGGCCTGCCGGTGGATTTCGTCAGCTCGCATGTGTATGGCGATGACACCGCGCAGAACGTATTCCATACCGGGGAAAATATTCCGCGCGCCGACATGGTCTGCCGCGCAGTGGCGAAAGTGCACGATGAAATCGCCAAGTCGCCGTATCCCAAGCTGCCGCTGATCTTCAGCGAATACAACGCTTCCTACGCCAACCTGCCCAATGTCACCGACACCGTCTATATGGGCCCGTGGATGGCCAACACCATCCGCGAGTGCGCGGGCAAGGTGGAACTGATGAGCTACTGGTCCTTCTCCGATGTATTCGAGGAGCAGGGCGTGGTGAAGAATCCCTTCTACGGCGGTTTTGGCCTGATCGCCGAGGACCGCATCGCCAAGCCGGCCTTCAATGCCTTTGCCATGCTGCACAAGCTGGGCGATACGCAGCTGCCGCTGGCTAGCGACAGCGCGTTGGCGACGCGCCGCGCGGATGGTTCGGTGGTGCTGGCGCTATGGAACTATGCGCCGCCGGTAGGCGATACGGCGAGCTATACGCCGGGCAAGCCCAAGGGCGAAGTAAAGCATTTCGACGTGGATGTGGCGCATCTTGCCGCCAGTGCGAAGGCGACGGTGTGGCGGCTGGACGAGCAGCACGGCAATGCGGTGGCACTGTTCGACCGGATGGGGCGGCCGGATTTCCCCAGTCGCGAACAGATCGTGCAACTGCGCGAGGCAGGGCAGATGGCGGCCGCGGAATCGGTGGCGCTGCGGGATGGGCACCTGGTGCTCGATATTCCGCCGCAGGGCCTGGTGGTGGTGGAATTGCATTGATGCTGCGCGCCGTGCTCTTTCCGCTTCGACGCTGACCATTCGCTGCCCGATAACTCGTCGTCCCGGCGCAGGCCGGGATCCAGCGTCTTTACCGTCTCACCTCACTGGGTCCCGACCTTCGCCGGGAGGACGGGGCCGGGGGCTCGATCTTCGAGTGCAGCCCCGTTGCTCCTGATCACCCCGGCATAAAACTTCGCCGATGCCTTGGGCGTCCGCTTCAATGTGGCAAAGTCCACGTGATAAAGCCCGAAGCGCTTGGAAAACCCCAGCGACCATTCCAGGTTGTCCAGCAGCGACCACGCGTAATACCCGCGCACGTCCACGCCGGACTGGATCGAGGCATGCAGTGCGCGCAGATGCCGGCGCAGATAATCCACGCGCAGCGGATCCTCCACTACCTCGGTATATGCCACCGGTGCATCGTAGAAGGCCGCGCCGTTCTCGGTGATGTACAGCGGCATATCGCCATAGCGCTGCTTGAACCAGGCCAGTGTGTCGATCAGGCCCTGTTCGTAGACTTCCCAGCCGGTTTCGGTCTGGGTGGTGTTGGGCTGGCGCACCGGTGCGGCCTTCAGCGGATAGGCCGAAGCATCGTGCCGCACCACCGCACGCGTGTAGTAATTGATGCCGACGAAATCGACCTTCTGGCGGGTCAGCCGGAAATCTTCGTCGGGAAAATCGGGCCACGCATTGCCGAAGATTTCCTTCAGCTCGGCGGGATAGCTGCCGAGCAGGGCCGGGTCGGCGAACTGCTCGTTCATGTAGGCGTGCGCGCGGCGCGTCGCCGCCAGGTCGTCGGCGCTGTCGGAGGCCGGATACTTGGGCTCGATATTGAACACCACGCCGATCTCATGCTTGCCCAGTGCGCGATAGGCCTGGATGCCCGCGCCGCTGGCGCGCATCAAGTTATGCGCGGCGATCGGCGCTTCGTATTTGCTGCGATGGCCGGGCGCGAGTGCCCCATGCAGATAGCCGCCGTCGGTCACCACCCACGGCTCGTTGATGGTGGACCAGCGCTTGACCCGCCCATCCAGCGCCTTGAACAGCACACCGGCATATTCGGCGAACCAGTGCGCGATATCGCGGTTGAGCCAGCCGCCGCGGTCGTCCAGCGCCGCCGGCAGGTCCCAATGAAACAGCGTCGCATTCGGTTCGATGCCGTGTTCTAGCAATTCATCGACCAGGCGCGAATAGAAATCCAGGCCCTGCTGGTTGATGCGCCCGGTGCCGTCGGGCAGCACCCGCGCCCAGGCGATGCTGAAGCGATAGCTTTGCAGTCCCAGCGCGCGCATCAGCTGCACATCGTCTTTGAAGCGCCGGTAGTGATCGCAGGCGATATCGCCGGTGTCGCCATTGGCCATCATGCCCGGCGTATGCGCAAAGCGCTGCCAGATACTGGGGCCGGCGCCGTCGGCCAGGGGGGAGCCTTCGATCTGGTAGGCCGAGGTGGCGGCGCCCCACACGAAGTTCGCGGGAAACGAATAGCTGACGCTCATGTTGTAAAACCTTGTATGCGGCGATGCGGCTTGATGTAATCGATTACGCGACGAGAATAGTGCGGCGCAGCGCTGGTACCAAGCCGCGTGTATGCGGCCTGGTTCGTCTTTACCCGGAGTGATGCATCCCGATGGCCACCGTCAGCCTTGACCGCGTTCGCAAGCTGTATCCCAACGGCCACGTGGCCGTGGACGAAGCCAGCTTCGATATCGCCGACGGCGAGCTGCTGGTGCTGGTCGGTCCCTCCGGTTGCGGCAAGACGACGCTGCTGCGGATGATCGCCGGACTGGAGTCGATTTCGTCCGGCACCGTATCGATTGATACGCGGGTGGTCAACGAGGTTGCACCCAAAGACCGCGATATCGCGATGGTGTTTCAGAACTACGCGCTGTATCCGCATATGACGGTGGCCGAGAACCTCGGCTTCGGACTGCGCTTGCGCGGCAAGGCGCGCGCGGAAATCGACCGGCGCGTAAGCGAGGTGGCGCGGCTGCTCGAGCTGGAATCGCGGCTCGACGCACGGCCGGCGGCATTGTCGGGCGGCCAGCGCCAGCGCGTGGCGCTGGGGCGCGCGCTGGTGCGCGAGCCGAAGGTGTTCCTGCTGGACGAACCGCTGTCCAATCTCGATGCCCGCCTGCGTGCGTCGATGCGGGTGGAGATCGCACGGCTGCACCGGCAACTGGGCGCCACCATGATTTATGTCACGCACGACCAGGTCGAGGCGATGACCCTGGGGCAGCGCATCGTGGTGCTGGATGGCGGGCATATCCAGCAGATCGACACGCCGATGAACCTGTACCAGCGGCCGGCCAATCTGTTTGTCGCCGGCTTTGTCGGTTCGCCGGCAATGAATTTTCTGCGTGGCCAGCTGCGGCGCGATACGCAATGGCAGCTCGATATGGCAGGCGCCTTGCTGCCGCTGGGCGAACTGCCTGCGCAGGCGTCCGCACTGCAGGCCTGGTTGGGCCGGGAGGTTACGCTGGGCGTGCGCCCGGAACACTTGCAGCCGGTCGCGGCCGGCAACGCTGCGCTGGCCGCCACGCTCGAGGTGATCGAGCCGGTGGGCAGCGATGTGTTTCTCAATCTGCGCCATGGCGAGCACATGCTGGTGGCGCGCGTGCCGCCCGGCGAACTGCCAACGCGCGGTAGTGTGTTGCCGTTGGGCTTTGCTGCCGCGCATCTGCATTTTTTCGATGCCGCCGACGGCAAGCGCATCGCCTGACGCAGACCGGTTTGGGCGATACCGCGTCACACCGGCCTCCTAGCCCTTCACGCTGCCGAGCAGCAGGCCTTGCAGGTAATACCGCTGCAGGGCCAGGAACAACAGCAGCACCGGCAGCACGGTCACCACCGCGCCGGCCATCATCAGTTCGCTGTCCTGTGCATGTTCCCGGGCCAGCGCGGCCAGTCCCAGCGGCAAGGTTTCATGCTCCTGTCCGGTCAGCACGATCAGCGGCCACATGAAATCGTTCCATGCGGTCAGAAAGGTGAAGATCGCCAGCGTGGCCACGATCGGCTTGAGCAGCGGCAACACGATGCGCGTAAAGATATGCAGTTCGCCGGCGCCGTCGATGCGCGCCGCTTCCAGCAGCTCGTCGGGAATGCCGCGCGCATATTGGCGCACCAGAAAAATGCCGAATGCGCTGGCCATGGCCGGCACGATCACGCCGCCGTAGCTATTGACCAGGCCCAGATATTTGAACATCAGGAACAAGGGCAGCATGGCCACCTGGGCCGGAATCACCAGTGTGCCGAGCACGGCCCTGAACCATCCGCGCCGGCCGGCGAAGCGCAATTTGGCAAAGGCATAGCCGGCCATCAGATTCAGCGCCAGCGAGAGCAGGGTGATCGCCGTTGCCACCAGCAGGCTGTTGAGCAGATAGCGGCCCATGCCGGCGCGCCGGAACAGCTCGTGATAGTTGTGCAGGGTGGCGTGTGCCGGCCATAGCGGTGGCGGCAGCGTATCGGCCGCACCGGGCGGCATGAACGATGCCGACAGCATCCACAACAGCGGAAACAGCGCCACTGCCGCGGCGCCGATCAGCAAGCCGTTGATCAGCACTTTGGCCATGCGCGCGCTCACGCTTCTTCCCCGCGCCGGCCCAGCCACAGCATCAGCAGCGTGACCGCAAACATGATGGCGAACAGCAGGAAGGCGATCGCCGATGCGGAACCCAGGTTCCACCATTTGAAGCCTTCGTCGTACATCAGGTACAGCACACTGGTGGTGCTTTGCAGCGGACCGCCCTCGGTCATCACATACGGCTCGGCAAACAGCTGGAAATAACCGGCGACAGTAAGGATGGCGACCATCCACAAGCTGGGGCCGAGCATCGGCAGCGTGATATGGCGGCATTGCCGCCAGGCCGAGGCGCCGTCGATGCGCGCCGCTTCGTAGAGCTCGGGCGGAGTCGCCTGCAGCGCGGCCAGCAGGATGATCATGTTGTAGCCGAAGTTCTTCCACACTGCGAACAGGATGATGGCCGGCATCGCCCAGTGCGGATCGCCCAGCCAGTCGACCGGGTGGATGCAGATCCATCCCAGCGCCTCGTTGGCCCAGCCGTATTTGGTATTGAGCAGATAGCGCCATACCACCGCCACCGCGACTACCGTGGTCACCACCGGCGCAAACAGCGCGGTACGGAACCATGCCTTGCAGCGGGCCAGCGGCGAGTTCAGCAGCAGCGCCGTGCCCAGCGAGGCGGCGATCGACAGCGGCACGCCCACGCTGACGAAGTACAGCGTATGTCCCAGCGCCGCCCAGAATTCGCGCCGCTGCAACAGTGCGGCGTAGTTGTGCAGGCCGATAAAGCGCAGGTTGCGCAGGTCGGCCAGGGCATACAGGTCGTAGTCGGTAAGGCTCAGCCCGAACGCGCCGATCGCCGGCAGCAGAAAGAACGCGCCAAGCACCAGCAGCGCCGGCGCGAGGAACAGCCATGCAGCCTGCCGCTGGCTCATGGCTGCTCCTCGGTCGGCAACGGGGTATGCGCCAGCACCCAGCGGCGCTTTTCCAGAATGCGGTCGGCGCGGCGGTCGATCTCGGCCGCGGCCTGGTCGATGCTGAGATTGCCGGCGACGGCTTGCGCGGCCACCAACTGCATTTCATTGGCGATGCGTTCCCACTCAGGCACCGCCGGCGTGGGCTTTACCCGTTCGAGTTGCTCGCGGAAGGCAAGCGCCTTGGGATCGTCGTGCAGGTGGCCGCCGGCCCAAGAGCTGCGCCGCGGCGGCATATCGCCGAGCAAGTCGTAGAACTGTTGCTGCACATCGGGGCGCGACAGATATTGGATCAGCTTCCAGGCCGCTTCCTTGTGCGTGGCATGACGGAAGATGACCAGGCTTGAGCCGCCTGCAACGGAAGCACCCGGACCGTCCGGCCCCGGCAGCGGCGCGGTATTCCAGTCATCTTGTTCGGCGGCCGGCAGACGCTGGCGGAATTCGCCGATATTCCACGGGCCGGAGAAATAGAAGTCATATACACCGTGGCCGAATTCGCTCCACGGATTGCCGGCTTCGACATTGGTGATGGCTGGCGCCTGCTGCAGTTTGAACGTGTCCACGTAGAAGGCGAGGGCGCGCTTGAAGCCGGCGCTTTCGAAATTGCCGTAGCGGCCGCCGTCGCGCAGCAGCGAATCGGGCTGTTGCAGCGCCAGCGACATCAGCTGCTCGTATTCGTTGGTGGGCAGCAGGATGCCGTAGCGGCCTTGCTGCGGATGACTGAGCGCGGCCAGCATCCGCCGCCATTGCGCCCAATCCTGCGGCGGTGCCTGGAAACCTGCCGCGCGCAAAACGTCGCTGCGATAGAACAGCAGTCGCGTATCCACATACCAGGGCACGCCGTACAACTGGCCGGCATAGACATTGGTGGCCCAGATGCTGGGGAAATAATCGTCGGGGCGGATCACGCTGGATGCGGCCACCCGCGATTGCAGTGGCTCCAGCGCATGCAGGGCGACGAATTCCGGCATCCAGGTATTGCCGAGCTGGGTCATGTCCGGCAGCGAATCGCCGGCAAAGGCGGTTAGCAGTTTCTGATGCGCGGCGCTTAGCGGCAATTGCTGCAGCCGGATCTGGATCTGCGGGTTTTCGCGCTCGAATGCCGGCAGCAGCTGGGTGATGGCCTCGCCTTCGCGGCCGATGGTCCAGAAGGTGAGCGTGTTGTCGTCGGTGGCGTGCTGGGCGCAGCCGGCGAGCAGGCCGGCGAGGACGAGGCTGGCCAGCCGCCGGCGCGCTTTCATGGCGCCCGGTCCAGCCATCCGCCGCTGAAACCGGCGCGCTGCAGTCCTTGCCGAATGTATGGATTCTTGCGCATCACGCGCCAGACGAAATCGCTGCGCCAGTTTTCGATCATCAGCTCGATCGGTCCCTGGTCGATGCCGATCTGCAGACTGTCGAACCAGCCGGCGCCGCGCACTTTTTTGCCGGTATGCAAGGCAATATTCGCATCGAAGCTGGGATTGAAGGCGTCGACGAAGCCGTAGCGGTCGTAAGCGTACTGGCCGTAGCGCTCCTTCATCGCCTGCAAGGCCGGCAGCACGATTTCCGGTGCGAAGGCGATCGAGCCGCCGGCAGCGGTGGGCGCAATGGTGCCGTCGTCGGAGATGTAGTCCAGCCCGGCGCCGCGTGCGGTGTAGCCGAAGAACTGGCGCGTGCTGCCGTCGATCGCCTTGCCGGCGACATCGCCCGGTCCATTGCAGGCCGTAAGCCCCCAGATATTCGCGCCATAGCCGGTCCAGTGGCCTGGATTGGCGATGGCGTACTGGCGCTGCGCATAGACCGCGCGGCGGCTGTTCTCGAAGTAATCCAGCTGATGTGCGCGGCTCCATGCATCGCGGATGCCGCGGAAATCGACCCAGGCTTCGCTGTACTGATGGCCGAACAGCGGCGCGAAGTTGAGCAAGGTCTGGCCCTGGAACGTGCCCCATTGCCTGGGATAGGTGCTGGTCCATGCCGTCCAGCCGTCGCTGCCGATCGGATGGGTGGGCGAGCCCAGCGCCAGGATGTACACCAGCATGCCTTCGTCGTAGCCCTTCCAGTCAGAGTCGATAAATTTGCCGCCGGGCGTCCAGCCCATGCTGATCAGGGGGGCGCGCGGCTGCATCCAGGTCCAGTCGACACGGCGGTAGATCGTATCGGCCAGGGTACGGATTTCTTTTTCCTGCGCGGTGTCGCGGTCGTAATACGACTGCGCGAACAGCACGCCGCCAAGCAGCAAGGTGGTATCCACGCTGGACAGTTCGATGTCGCGCGAAAAGCGCTGGCCGGTCTGCATATCCAGGAAGTGATAGAAAAAGCCGTGGTAGCCGCTGGCGCCGTCTTCATTGCCGTCCTGCCTGGCGTGGGCGAGAAAGCGCAAGGTGGTGAGCGTGCGCGCTACCGCCTGCGCACGCGTGATGTAGCCGCGTTCGACGCCGATGCCATACGCGGTCAGGCCGAAGCCGATCGAGGCAATGCTGGAAAACGACGGTCCCGGATAGTGATCCGGAATCAGCCCGTTAGCCGGATTGGCACTGTCCCAGAACCATTGGAAAGTACGCCGCTGCAGGTCATCGACCAGCTGCTTTTGCGGTGCGGACAAGCTGTCGTAGGTGACGGGCGTCTGTGCCGCAGTCGGCTGCATGGCGATGCCTGTGGCCAGCAGGGCGGTGAAGAAGCAGGCCCGCCAGCTGCGGGCCTGCTTCGGTTGGCAACGATCGTTCCGGCTCATGGTTCAGAACTTTATACCCAGGGTCAGTTTGAGCGTGCGCGGCACGCCGTCGATATTGCCGGTAGGGTTGAAGGTGATCGGGGTGCGCGTGAGCACGCCGTTGGCGCCGTAGTTCTGCAGGTAATCGCTGAAGTTGTTCCAGTTGAACGCGTTCAGCAGGTCGAAGCGTACATAGCCGTCGAAATTGCTGTAGATCTTGAAGTTCTTGGTGATCTGGAAGTCGATGGCGCGGTAACCGAAGATCGGGCCGCCGATCAGGAAGTGCGAACCGGGCGGCGTGGCGGTGAAGGGTACGCAGCCGCTCGGCGTATTGGCGCCGTAGCAGGCCAGCCCAAGGCCGGGAATCGGCGTGGCCAGGGTCAACTTGGTGGCGAACAGCAGGCCCCATGGCCCGTCGACCGAGGCCGTGCTGACCAGGCGATGCTTGGCTACCGCCGAGCCGATAAACGGATACTGGCCGATGGTTTCTTCATCGAAGGCGTATTGATCGGTGACGTCCTGGCTGTCGTTGTTCTGCAGCGCATGGGTGAAGGTGTAGGCGACCGTCATGCCCCAATGCGATTCGGGCGTATACGGCTTTTCGGCCGAGATCAGCACTTGCGTGGTCTTGGTCTCCAGCCCGTTGTTGGCAATGATCATATTGCCGAAGCCGGGAATGCCATTGCCCCATGGCTGGCTGCCGTTCTCCCAGAACGCGCCATTGGGATAGCGATTGCCGAGCTGGTACACCAGGCCGTCGAAGCTTTTCACGCTCGCGACGGTCACGTCGGTATTCCAGTCACCGACCTTGTTGCGCATACCCAAGCTGATCTGATCGGAATAGGGCGCCTTCAGATGATTGGTCACCATATCCACTTCGCGGCCCGCGGTGGTGGCGGCCAGCAGGCTCTGCAGGACGCCTACGCCGCCGTAATACGCCGGATTCCACGGAATGCAGCTCGGACTCGGCGCACATGAGTGATATTGATTGGGGAAGATGATTTCCGGTTCGGCCAGCGCCAGCTTGGTTTGTTCCAACTGCAGCAGTTCATACAGATCGCGATCGTAGGAGCGGCCGACACCGCCATGGATCACATGCGCTTCGTCGCCGTCGATGTCGTAGGAGAAACCGAAGCGCGGCTGCCACTCGTTATCGGGCGAGCTGCGGTTGCGACCATTGCTGATGTAGTCGTTGACGTTGATGCCGCCCTTGGCCAGGCTTTGCGCATAGGTCTGGCCGGCCGGCGCATTGGGATCCTGGCTGTACAGCGCAGCGACCACGGCCGGCGGCGTCACCCAGTTGAGATACGAGGGCGTCTCTTCGTAATCCCAGCGCACGCCGATGTTCAAGGTGAGATGGTCGTTGACGGTCCAGTCGTCCTGGATGTAGGTGCCGTACTGCTTGTCCGAGGTGCGCACCTCCGGATTGGTGCCGGGCAGGATCACCGGGAACTGCACCTGGTATGGCGTGGACAGCGTGCCGGTCGGCGTCACGTCATAGAAGAACTGCGGATTGTCGTCGCCCGCATCCTGTGCGGTGAGATCCACCTTCTTGATCTTGAAACCCATCTTGATCACGTGGTCGCCATGCCAGGTGAAGTCGTTGAAGGTGAGATCGTCCTGCACGGCCGGCCCCTTCTGGCCTTTGTCCTCGGTGGCCAGCGGCGATGCCGCACCCACGGCGAGGATTTGCTGGCTGCCGTTGTCGGGCGTGGTGAAGTAGGCGTAGCCGTTGCCGATTTCGATCGGCGTCGGCTTGTAGAACGCATTCTCGTAAGTGAATTGCAGGCGGTTGAACCAGCTGTCCGCACTGTGATCCCAGCGGATGTCGAAGCGCTTGTCGTAATTGATCAAGTCGACGGCAGTGGAGGCCGCTTGCCCCGTGCCGGGACCGCTGATGGAATTCTCGCTGCGGTATTTACCACTGACCTCGATGCGGTCGCGGTTGGTCGGCTCCCAGTCCAGCTTGGCGAAATAGAGATTTTCCTTGAACGGCAGGCTGGCCGGACCCAGCTGCGCCTGTGCCGAAGCCGGCAACTGCGGTACCAGGTTGCTGGCATTGCCAGGCGAGACGGCGATCGGCGTGTCGTATTCCTTGCCCTCGTAGGACACGAAGAAATGCGCCTTGTCCTGGATGATCGGGCCGCCGAAGGCGAAGCCGTATTCCTTGTCGTGCGAGGGCTGCTTCTTGCGGTCTGCCTGCTCGGACGGCGTTTCGGCGCGCAAGGCGGTATCGGTCCAGTCGCCGAATACTTCGCCATGGAATTCATTGGTGCCGGACTTGGTTTCCGCGGTGACCGCGGCGCTGGAGATCTGGTCGTATTCGGCCTTGTAGTTGGAGGTGATCACCTTGTATTCGCCGATCGCCAGCTGCGGGAACGGATTGCCTTGGCTGGAGGTTTGGCCGCTGACGCCGCCGGGCAGCACATAGTTTTTCTGGCCGACGCCATCGATATACACGTTGATCGCGGAAGATGCCTGGGCACCGGATTGCAGGCTGGTATTGCCGTTCTGCTGCACGGTGAACACCATGCCGGGCACGGTGTCGGCAAATTCCAGGAAGTTGCGCGTGATCTGCGGCACGGTGGCGATCTGCCGCTGCGACACGATGCTGCCGATTTCCGAGGTGGTCACTTCGGTCAGCGATTGGGCATTGACGGTGACCGCGCCCAGGTTTTTCGCATTGGCGCCGGCTGTGGCCGTGGCGGCGGTGAGATTCAAGGTGGCGGTGGAAGCTACGCTGAGGGTGACGGTGCGTTCGGTACCCGGCCCGGCATCGATCTGGTAAGTGCCGGGCGGCAGCGCGACCAGCGCGTAACTGCCGTCGTTGCCGGACTTGGTGACACGCGTATAGCCGGTGGCCACATTCCTGGCGGTAACCGTCGTGTTGGGGGTGACTGATCCACGCAGGTTTGCATCGGAAGTCTGGGCAAAGACCGCTGCCGGCGACACCGCGGCGGCGCTTATCGATGCGACGATCATGCGTGCAAGCAGCAACTTTCTGGTGCGTACTACTGCTTTCATTGTCACCCCTCCCAAGAGATTGACTCTGTGCTGTTATTTAGGTGGGCGACGGGGCCGGCGCGTGCTTGCCGCACCGGTGCTTCCGCCGCTGGTTTCTCGAACGACGATGTCGCATCCCAGCGTCTGGGCCGGAGCCGGCGTGTTGGCGTCCGGATCCAGCAAGGCAGCCAGGCGCTCCAATGCGGCCCGGCCAAGATCGGCAATGCGCACCTGCACGGTGCTGAGTGAGGGCGAGACGTAGCGCGCGATCAGGATGTCGTCGAAGCCGGCCAGGGCGATCTCCTGCGGCACCTGCACGCCGGCCTGCTTGAACGCCATCAGGCAGCCCACCGCCATCATGTCGTTGGCGGCGAATACGGCATCCGGGCGCTTTTTCTGCGCGAGCAGTTCGACGCCCGCGCGGTAGCCCGATTCTTCGCTGAAGTCGCCAGGCACGATATTCAACGGCAGGTCCGGCGCGAACTTGGCCATCGCCGCGCGATAGCCCTTGTCGCGCTGCTGCGCATCGAAGTTGGTTTTGGAGCCGGCGATAAAGGCCACGCGCTTGCGGCCGCTTTCGATCAGGTGCTGCACCATCGCGCTGGCGCCGCCGCGGTTGTCGATGGTCAGCACCGGGTAGCGCGCGCTTTTTACCGCGCTGTTGAGCAGCACGGCCGGCAGCGCCGCCGGCAGGTTGGCGTCCAGGAAGGCGGCGTCGACGTATTCGGAAAAAATCAGCATGCCGTCGACGCGCCCGCGCATGGCGCGCACCGCGGCGGCGGCATCGTCCACGCCGTCATGCGAGCTGGACACCAGCAGATGCAGGCCACGGGCACGCGCAGCCAGATCGATGCCGCGGATCAGTTCGGAGAAGAACTCGCCATACAGGTCCGGCAGCACCGCGCCGATGGTGTGGGTGCGGCCGGTGATCAGGCTGCGCGCCGCGCTGTCCGGCACGTAATGCAGGCGGGCGGCGACTTCCCGCACCACCTTTTGCGTCTGGGGCGTTACTCCGCCGGTACCGTTGAGCACGCGCGACACCGATGCCACCGAGACCTTCGCCTCGCGTGCCACATCTTTGATCGTTGCGTTTTTCGTCGTCATCGAAGGCTTCCTGCGGATGAGTGGGCTGGACACGATATCAGCCCGATGCAACGGGTCGCCTGTAAACGTTTACATGCTCAATGTGCGCGGAACGTAAACGTTTTCATGGCGATTTGCAAAGGCCCGTATGGCGCCGTCTGTTGCGTCGCGCAAACACATAGGGCAGGGGTGAACGGAAGACCGGTTGTTTTTAACGGCGCGGGCGTCGGCCACGTGCATACGGCGATGCAGCATGGTCAGGTGCGGCCGATCGGGCTCCGGCGGCCGGCGAGGGTTTCAGCTACGCCGGGAGTTGCCGATATCAGGCATATGAATCTCGTCACGCGTACCGCCATTCCATCCAATTTCCTCGGCGCCCTGGTCGCCGCGGTCACCCATGCCCATACGCTGGAGGGCCTGGCGCGACCGCTGCTGGAACTGCTGCAGACGGTCAGCGGGCTGGAATCGGCGTATCTGGCCAGGCTGGACCAGCCGGAAGGGTCGTTCCGGGTCCTGCATGCGCGTAATACTTACCGTCTGACCGTGCCCGAAGGCCTGGTCACGCCATGGGCCGACACGCTGTGCAAGCGCGCCCTGGACGAAGGCCGCTTCTATGCCAACGACGTCGCCGGCCGCTGGGCCAGTTGCGAAGTCGCGCAACGGCTGGGTATTGCGACATATATATGTGCACCGATCCGTGCCAAGGGCGGCGAGCTGGTCGGCGCACTATGCGCGGCCAGCGACGAGCGCAAGCCGGTGGCCGACACGGCCATGCAGGTGCTGGCGCTGTTTGCGCATCTGGTGGCGCAGCAGGTGGAACGGGAACAATTGCTGGCTTCTCTGCAGCAGGCCACGCAGTCGCTGACCGCCGCGGCCTTGACCGATACCGTCACGCAACTGCCCAACCGGAACGCCTTGCTGGACGAAATGCAGCGGCAACTGGCTGCTCCTCCGGACGACCGCGCCCTGATCGTGGCCTTTATCGACCTGGACGATTTCAAGCCGATCAACGACAAGTTCGGCCACGCGGCCGGCGACCAGTTTCTGCATACGGTGGCGAAGCGGCTGCGGCGCATGCTGCGCGACAGCGACTTTGCCGCGCGCGTGGGCGGCGACGAATTTGCCGTGCTGGCGCTGGAGCAGCGCGAAAAGGCCGGCGATGCCGCGGCTGCCCTGGCACGACGCCTGGAGGGTGCGACACGGGGGCGCTTCAAGCTGGATGTCGCTTTGATCGACTACAGCGGTGCGAGTGTCGGCGCAGTGGTGGCCGAGCCGGATTGCAGCAATGCGCAGGCTTTGCTCAACAAAGCTCAGGCCGCGATGGATACCACCAAGCAGTTGCGCAAGCATGCGCCGTTGCCGGCACCGGTGCGCATGAGCATCGCTCGCTACGAGTGGCCGGTAATCGAATAAGGCGCGCTGTAGGTTGGGTTGCGCCGGACTTGATCCGGGGTAACCCAAGGATGCCGCTACGAAGGAAAGTCGTTGGGTTACGCTGCGCTAACCCAACCTGCGATTGCCGGCAAGTTGTTTATTTCTTTTGTATGGCAGTTTTTACTTTCCAAATTTAGACGTCTATTTTGTAATTTAGACATCTAAATGTGCATTGCATCGCAATACGCGAACAATTGCCGGATCGGGTACAAAAAATCTCCTTTCCCGCATTGCAGTAAACACACGCAATGCGGATGATCATTCAGTAACTGCCGCCGGACGAACTTCCTCACTCGTCGGCGGCACTGCTTTTCCGATGTGGCAATGGTTGGCGCACCCTGGGTGAGGTGGTAGCCATGCGTTGCCGTGCGCGGGTTTTGGCCAGCGGTGGCCATGCTCATCCAAATCTGGTGTCCGAAGGGGGACGACAGTGAAACCGTATGCGTTGCGTACATGGCAGTTCGTGGCCTGGACATGCAGTTTTGCCCGCTCCCGTGCGGCAAGGCATGCCGGCTCTCCCAAGGCAGGCGGGCTGTTGCTGCTGCTGGTCGCGCTGCTGGCGCTGACCGGCATGGCCAACAGCCAGGAGGTGGAGCCCTCGCTGCCCATCTCGCAGCGTCTGACCATCAACCTGGCCGCCGGCATGCCGCAGTACATCGGCAATGCCAGCTCCACGTCGAATGCGGCGCAGAACAACTGGTGGTTCGAGAACAGCAACAACTCCACCGCGTACTCGGCGCAAAGCTTCAATGAAAGCAGCGACAGCAGCGGCAACTGGTTCCAGGTAGGCCTGCCGTACGACGCCAATATCACGCGCACCTTTATCAACCAGACGTCGGGCGGCGGCCAGGGTTCGCTGACCGGCAACTTCAACTGGTATCGCCTGCATTTCAAGGTGGATCCGAAGTACGCCGGGCAGAAATTCCTGTTGAACGTGGAAGGCTCGCACACCGGCATCCAGATCTTTATCAACGGCACCTTGCTGCCGGGCGTCAGTGCGGTGGCGGCCGATGCGCAGGCCACGCACGTGGTGGGCTTTATCCCGGTGGTGGTCGATCTCACGCCTTATATCAAGGCGGACGGCAGCACCGACAACGTCATCGCCATCGATGTCTCGCGCGGTGCGCCGTGGTTCGAGCAGCCGGGCTTCTCCGGCGCGTTCCGTTTCGGCCAGGCCATGGCCGGCCTGTTCCGCAACGTGAAGCTGTATGTCACCAACCCGGTGCATATCCCGCCGAATGTGTATTCGAACCAGAAGACCTGGGGCACCTACGTCGGCACCGTGTCGGAAGTGCCGGCTGCGCAGGGCACCGCCAAGGCGGCATCGGCGGTGGTCGACGTGCAGACCAATGTGGTGAACGAAACGCAGTCGGCGCAGCAGGTGACGCTGACCACGCAGATCGTCGACGCGCAGGGCAACGTGGTGGTTACCGTCGATCCGGTCACGCAATCGGTGCCGGCGATGACGGCCAGCTCGTTCCCGTCCGGCGCCAAGCCGATGTTCGATCAGCTGATCACCGTGCCCAATCCCACCTTGTGGTATCCGAACAACGCCACCTGCGGCACGCCGCCGGTGCTGTGCGGTTCGCCGTATCTGTACAAGGTCTATCACATCGTCAGCGTCAATGGCGTGGTGGTGGATTCCACTCAGGATCGGCTGGGCATCCGCACCATTACCTGGGATGCGAATTTCCCGTATTTCAACGGCCACGCGGTGTATCTGTGGGGCGGTTCCAGCCGCTACGACTATCCGGCGCTGGGTTCGTCCGTACCCGATGAGCAGTGGTGGCGCGACATGGCGCAGATCGCCGCGCAGGGCGGCAATGTATGGCGTCCGGGCCACTCCACCAGCAGCGAAGAAATGGTGGAAGCGGCCGATGCCTACGGCATCATGATCGACCAGCCCAGCGGCGACGGCGAAGGCTATTGGAACGCCAGTTCCAATCCCACCGCCGACGACCTGCAGCTGAAGCAGGAACTGCATCGCGACATGATCATCCGCGACCGCAGCCATCCCTCGATCCTCGACTGGGAGCGCGACAACGGCGGCATGAACGCCACGCTGGCGACCGAGCTGGGCAGCATCGAGACCACCTGGGACAATATCAATCCGCGCGGTAGCGCCGACCGTACCTATAGCTCTTCCTACGGCCTGATCGACGAATGCGACGGCGCCGGCTGCGAAGCCGGCAACAAGCAGCAGAACCCGAACAATCCGGCCTTCGGCGCCGAATACTGGGACAACATGGGCACCGGCCGCGGCCTGGCCTATGACTACGAACTGGCCTTCGCCGCGCCGTATCTGGACGACTGGCGCAAGGGCAGGGCAGCCAATGCGTTCGGCATGGCGCAGTGGTATTTCGCCGAATCGCCGGGTGAAGTGAGCCTGTGGGCGGAATATCAGAACCTGCCCAACATGGTGAACTTCGTGCGCTCGCTGGGTTATTCCTCGACCGACGCGAACCGCTTCCCGCGCCTGCTGTACTACATCTACCAGGCCAACTGGATTCCCTATTCGGTCCAGCCGGTGGTGCATCTGGCGCATCACTGGAACCGCGCCTACGAATACACCCAGGGCACGCCGATCCAGGAAAACGCCTTCAGCAACTGCCCGGCGGTGCGCCTGCTGATCAATGGCGTGCCGAACGATCCGGTCACCGGCACGGTGCTGCAGGATCAGACGCCCAATCCGTGGAATATCAATTCCAGCTCCAACCTCGGGCAGAACACCACCGTGATGCCGGGGCAGGTGCACTGGATGGTGAACTGGGCGCCGGGCACGGTTACGGCGCTGTGCCTGGATGCCAACGGCAATCCGGTGGACGGCGTCAGCGATACGCGCACCACGGCCGGTGCGGAAAACAAGATCGTGCTGAGCGTGGTGCCGGAAGTGACCAAGCCCGACGGCAGCAGCTTCCAGTGGACCGCCAACGGTTCGGATGCGGCTTTTGTGGTGGCGCAGGTCGAAGACGCCAATGGCAACCTGGTGCCGACCGCGGCCGACAACGTCACCTTCGCGGTGAGCGGCGCGGCAACGTATATGGGCGGCACGCAGCAGCTGGTGGCCGATCCGTCCTGGACCAACTACTACCAGGATGCTTTCTCGCAGGCCAATAGCAATGTGATCCAGGGTGTGCCGTATGCGTTCTTCCACGCACCCGGCGATCCGGAACTGAATTTCGAAGGCGGTCTGCAGAAGATCGCGCTGCGCAGCACCTTTGTGCCGGGCACGGTGACGGTTACCGCTACCGCGCCGGGGTTGCAGAGCGCCAGCATCAGCTTGAGCTCGGTAGCACCGCCGGCTGTTGCGCAATCGCAGGCGCCGGTGATCATCGTGCCGCCGGTCAGCCAGGCCACCACCTCCGGTTATCCGGCCACGTTCAGCGTGGTGGCTTCCGGTTCGGGTGCGCTCAGCTACCAGTGGTCCGATGCGCACGGCCCGATCGCCGGTGCCACCGGTGCCACCTACACCACGCCGGCTACTACGTCGGCGGATAACGGCGACACCTTCACCGTCACCATCGGCAGCAGCCTCGGCACGGTCACTTCCACGCCGGTAACGCTCAGCGTGGATGCGCCTGCCAATGTAGTGATCACCACGCAGCCGGCGACGCAGTCGGTAGTGGATGGACAATCGGCGACCCTGACGGTAGCCGCTACCGGCTCGCCGACCATTACTTATCAGTGGTACCAGCTTGGCTCGGGCGCGATTGCCGGCGCCAATCAAGCTTCGTACACCACGCCGGTATTCACGGCGGCCGGCAGCGCCACGTATTACGTGGTGGTGGGCAACGACCTGGGCACCACGCAATCCAACAATGCCGTGGTGACTATCGATGCCGCCACGCCGGTGTCCGTCGCTACGCAGCCGGCCAGCACCATCGTGCCGGTGAACGAGCCGGTGCAGTTCACGGCCGTGGTGGCCGGTTCCGCGCCGTATAGCTACCAGTGGCAATTCACGCCGCCGGGCGGCAGTCCCACCATTCTCACCAGTGGCACGCAGCTGTCGAGCACGCTGACCTACACGATTCCCGCCGTAAGCGCGGCGAACGTGGGTGCGTACAGCGTGACGGTCAACAATGCCGCCGGTGCGGCGGTGACTACCAATGCCGCGCAGATCACGCTGGCGCCGCCGGGCGTGAACCTCGCCTTGAATGCGCTGGCTACCTCCAGCAGCACGCAGAACGCCTGCAATGACGGCACCACTTCACCGCCGTACACCGGCACCGGCTGTCTCGGTCCGGAGAATGCCGTCGACGGCAGCCTGGGCACCCGCTGGGGTTCGGCCACCGCCGGTGCGCCGCCGACACCGGCCGTGCCGGGCGTGGATCCGTCGTGGCTGCAGATCGACCTGGGTTCGGTGCAGGCTTTCAATACGGTGATCATCAACTGGGAAAACGCCTACGCCACCCAGTACCAGATTCTGTACACCGACCAGGATCCGTCCACCAATCCGACCTGGAATGTGGCGTACACCAATAACGCCGGCACCGGCGGTACGGAGACGCTCAACTTCCCGAGCGTAAGCGGCCGCTATATCCGCTTGAACGGTATCCAGCGCGCCACGCAGTACGGCTATTCGGTCTACGAGTTCCAGGTCTACAACGTGCCGCAGTGCGGCGGGGCAGGCGAGCGCTATACCGTCAATGCTTCCAACGCCAGCCTGGTGAAGGACAACCTCACCGGCCTGACCTGGACGCGCACCATCATGACCGACACGGCGCCCGGCTCGCAGTTCACCGGCGTCAATGCGCAGAACTATTGCGCAGGCATCAATATGCGCCTGCCCACGCAGTCCGAAGCGCACAGCATCAGCAGCGTCAACAATGCGACCTGCGCGTTCTCCGGCACCTGGAGCACCTGGACCTCGACCGTGGATCCGGACGATTCCAGCAAGACCGCGCTGGTGAACTTCGACGGCAGCTCGGCTTATCAGGTCACCAACAATTATCCGGGCGCCACGCTGTGCACCGCGGGCACCGATGCCGGTGCCGCACCGACCATCAGCACGCAACCGGCCAGCCAGGTCGTGGGCGTGGGCCAGACGGCGAACTTCAGCGTCGTGGCCACCGGTCTCGGCAGCCTCAGTTACCAGTGGTCGAAGAACGGCACCGCGATTGCCGGCGCCACCGCGGCCAGCTACACCACGCCGGCGACGGCGGCAGGCGACAACGGTGCGATATTCGCGGTGGCGATCACCGATGTATTCGGCACCGTCAACAGCAATCCCGCCACGCTGACCGTGCAGCAGAACACCTGCAGTGCAGTGCCCGGCACGCCGGGTACGCTCACGGCCACCGCCAACAGCGCCAGTCAGGTCAGCCTGAGCTGGGGTGCGAGCAATGCCGGCACCGGCTGCACGGTGAGCTACACCATCTATCGCAGCAGCACTGCCGGCTTCACGCCTTCCAGCGCCAACCAGGTTGCCACCACGTCGGGTACCACCTACGCGGATACCGGCGTAGCGGCTGCGGCTACCTACTACTACATCGTTGAAGCCAACGATGCGGCCGGTGCTTCGGCGGCTTCCAACACCGCCACGGCCACCACGCCCGTATCGACCTGCACCAGCAACTGCAGCAGCCCGGATGCCATCGCGATCAGCGCGGGCGGCCCCGGTGCCGGCTATTTCGCAGCCGATGAAGATTTCACCGGCGGCACCGCCTCGGGCGGCAACGCCACCATCAATATCAATGGCGTGACCAACCCGGCGCCGCAGTCGGTGTACCAGAACCAGCGCTTCGGCAACTTCAGCTACACCTTGCCTGGCCTGACTCCCGGTGCGAACTATGTGGTGCGCCTGCACTTCGCCGAGTTCTACTGGACGCAGGCCGGCCAGCGCGTGTTCAACGTGAGCATCAACGGCACCCAGGTGCTGACCAACTTCGATATCGTCGCCGCGGCCGGCGGGCAGGACATCGCCATTGCCGAGCAGTTTGCGGCTACCGCCAATGCACAGGGCCAGATCGTGCTGCAGTTCGTGTCGGTGAAGGACAACGCCGAGGTCAACGGTATCGAAGTGCAGGCGGCCACCGCGACCAACACGCCGCCCAATGCACCGTCCAACCTGGCTGCCACAGTGGCATCGTCCAGCCAGATCAACCTGAGCTGGACCGGCTCGGCAACTCCGGGTGCCACTTATACGGTGTTCCGCAACGGCACGCCGGTGAGCAGCAACCTTACCGCCACCAGCTACAACGACACCGGCCTGAGCTCCGCTACCACGTACTCCTACACCATTGAAGCGGTGGATGCGGCAGGCACCTCGACGGCTTCCAACACCGCCACCGCCACCACCTTCAATGTGGATTGCGTCAGCGGCTGCGGTTCGGATGTGCTGGCGATCAGCGCGGGTGGCACGGCATCGGGCGACTATGTGGCCGATGAAGACTTCACCGGCGGCGCCGCATCCGGTACCGGTTCCACCATCAGCACGGCCGGTGTGATCAATCCGGCACCGCAATCGGTGTACCAGCACCAGCGCGTGGGCAACAACTTCAGCTACACGCTTACCGGCCTCACCGCCGGCAGCAGCTACACCGTGCGCCTGCACTTCGCCGAGTTCTACTGGACCAAGGCCGGGCAGCGTGTGTTCAACGTGGCGATCAACGGCACCCAGGTACTGAGCAACTTCGACATCGTGGCCGCGGCCGGTGCACAGGACGTCGCCATCGTCGAACCGTTCACGGCCACCGCCAATGCACAGGGCCAGATCGTGCTGCAATTCACCACCATCACCGACAATGCCGAAGTCAACGGTATCGAGGTGGTGTCCGCACCGATCGGTTCGGCCACTGCGCTCACGGCTACCACGGTATCGGCCAGCCAGATCAACCTCGGCTGGACGGCATCCCCGGTAAGCGGCGTGGTGTACGACGTGTTCCGCAGCACCAGCTCCGGCTTCACGCCGTCCAGCGCCAACCAGATCGCTACCGCCAACAGCAACAGCTATGCCGATACCGGGCTGACGGTGAACACCACGTACTACTACGTGGTGGAAGCCTCCAGCACTGCCGGCACTTCGGCACCGACGCCGCAGGCCACTGCCACCACCATGGCGATGCCGGTGGCGCCGACCAACCTCACGGCCACGGCGATTTCCTCCAGCGCCGTCAACCTCGGCTGGAATGCTTCGGCAACGTCAGGCGTGACCTATACGGTGCTGCGCAATGCCGCGGCAATTGCCAACGGCGTAAGCGGCACGGTGTACAGCGACACGGGTCTTGCTGCATCGACGACGTACTCCTATGTGGTTGAAGCGGTGAATACGGCGGGTACCTCGCCGGCTTCCAACACCGCCATCACCACCACGGCCGCATCCGGTTCGGGCTCGGTTACCGCACCCGCGGTCACCACCTCGCCGAGCAGCCAGACGGTGACGATCGGACGCACGGCCACCTTCGCTGTGGTGGCTACCGGCGATACGCTCAGCTACCAGTGGTACAAGAACGGCACCGCCATCATCGGCGCCACCGGCGCGAGCTACACCACGCCGGGTACCACCTATGCCGACAACAGCAGCAGCTTCACCGTCACGGTCAGCAACTCGGCCGGCTCGGCGAACTCGTCGGCAGCAAGCCTGAGCGTGAACCTGGCGCCCACGTATACCGTGGTGCCCGGCGCGATCATCACCGACCTCAACAACAACACCAACGGCCAGTGGGCGGATAACCAGATCTACGTCGAGATCCTCGGCAACGATCCGGTCACCGGCGCACTCTCGTGGGTGAACTACGACGGCACCGTGACGCCGGCCAGCGTCGCCGACAACACCGCCGCCAATGCGCTGGTGGCGCCGAACGGGCAGACCTATCCCAACTACGCCTTCACCCTTGCCCAGAGCCACCAGCTCAAGCTGCCGCCGATCACCTCCGGACGCATCTATATCTCCGAAGGCAGCCCGCTCTACATGACGATCATGGCCGGCGCAAACGGCGGCAACGACGGCTATGCCGGACCGAACCCGCTCAACGGCACCGATCCGAATATCAACGTGCACTACGACTGGTATGAGTTCAATTACAACGCCACCGGTGGCATCTACATCAACACCACCCAGGTGAACCAGTTCGGCCTGCCGCTACTGCTGGATGTGTGGGGCGCGAAGGAAACCTTCCACATGCAGATGGGCATCAATGAATCGATCGCCGATCTGGATCAGGAATACGTCAGCCAGACCCCGACCGCGTTCCACACCCCGGCGCCGACCAACCTGCGCATCCTGTCGCCGGCGGAAACCACCTTCGGCAACGGCGGCGCCAACGGCAACTACTTCGATAGCTATATTGCCGGCGCCTGGGGCCAGTACAGCAGCACGCCCGTGACCATCACCGTCAACGGTCGCCAGTTCAACGGCACCGCCGCTGGCTCCACGCTTACCTTTACCGAGGTGAATCCGGCTGCGGCCAATGTCGGCGAGACCTTCGTGGTGCAGCAGCCGTCCACGCAGGACATCCTGCTGTGCGCCGGCAGCATGGCCAGCGGCGTAGCCGGCAGCACGCCGCAGCAACAGGATGAAAACGCCATCCAGCTGCAGCTGGAAAACCAGATCTGCGCCGCCACCAACCGCGGCGTACTGCTGACCCAGGCGAACTGGGCGAATGCGGCAAGCTACTACCAATCCGCACCCGCCAACTTCTACTCGCAGTTCTGGCATCTGCACTCGGTCGGCGGCATGGCCTACGGCTTCTCCTACGACGACAACAACAACCAGAGCACCACCATTACCACGCAGCAGCCGGAGCACATGGCGTTTGGTATTGGCTGGTAATGAGTGATCCATGCCCATCCTGCTGGAAGCAGCAGGATGGGCGGTGGGGTAGGCGAAGACAGGCGCCATGTGCGTTAGTCGCGATTCGTGCAAACGCAGAAGCGCGGCAACTGCGAAATCCTTCTAGGCCGTCATTCGCCCGAAGGCGGGAATCCATTTGCTTCCGCTTTGGTCGTCTCGTGTTGCGCGAAGAGCATCAGCTCCCGTCGAAGGTATACAACTCGCTGGCAATCTTCCACGCGCCCTTCGATTTCACCAGCTGCAGAATCTTCCAGCCCGTATAGGCCTTGCCTTTGCCATCCAGGCGCTCGACGGTGAAGGTGAGCGAGACTTGGGCCAGCGGCCCGACGTCGTCGATTTTCACGTTGGAAAACACTTGGCGGTATTTGTCGCCGCTGGCAAACACGGCCTTGCGGAATGACGCGTAGTCCTTGAGCGCAGCCGAGCCGGCGATGGCGGCATGCGCGGATACCGCGGCGAAGGGGATGTCCTGGTCCAGCAGCAGGCTTTCGAAACCCTGCTCGCTGCCGGCCGTCATGTAGCGCGCGTAGTTGTCCACTACCTGGGCGATGGCGGCCCGGTCGGAGGCCTGGGCGTCGGCGGGGGTATGCGCTGCGGCGACGCCGGTCATGCCGGTTGCCAACAGGCCGCAGAGCAGCAGGGTACGGAGCTTCATCGGGTGGTCCTGGTGGCACGGCAAAGGGGGACAGGGCGGGTGCGGTGCAGTGGCCCATGGTAGTGAATAGGCGCATCATTAGGCGGTAAGCCAATGATCTTTAACGAGCCCTTTCGGGCCGACGGGTCATCCAGCAACAGCGCCATGCGTTATTACTTGGGCCGTGGCGGCGGATGTGCCGGCGATGGAGCTCCATGATCTTTGGCACATTGCCGCCGTCGTTCCCCCGGGCAATGTGGCGGAAGCGGCTCGTTCTTACTGACTAAAGGAGAGTCATCATGCGCCCTTATCTCTTGCTGGCTTTATTGCTTATCAGCGTTTCGGCCTACGCCGACGATTCCCTGCGCGTGGATGGCCGCGTGCTGTCGCTGGGCGACAGTGCGGCAAAGGTGCAGGAGCTGCTGGGCAAGCCGATCGTGCGTACCTATCTGCAGGGGCAGGACACCAGCCTGACCAACGACCAGGTTTCCGGTAACGAGCAGTGGCAATACCTGCAGGACGGGAAGACGGTGTTCATCACCATCATCGATGGCAAGGTGCAGGACATCCAGACCAAGTACAACTGATAAGGCCTGGTGTGGGGATTTGTTGGGTTACGCAGCGTCAACCCAGGCTGCTGCACAAATAGAAAGGCCCCCTTGCGGGGGCCCGGGCTCTATCCAAGGGGGTCGATAGAGCCCAAAGGGTCAACACCGGCCGCACAGAGGAATGGCGCCGGCGGACATAGAATGTGACTGAACGCGCAGTCTGGAAATCAGGGACGCGCCCGGAAACATGTCAGATTAGGACTACATCCGCCCCAGGCCCCTCCCGGGTCGATGCCTGACTTCAGGCACTGCTGCTGCCTTCGATACCCGCGCATGCTCTGCCGCCTACAGGGGGTGGCCATGCCTAAGCATCTGTTCGGTCTGATATTGCTGGCGCTGCCGGCTGCGGCGACGGCTGCAACGCCGCCTGTGAAAGACCAGTTGCTGCAGATCACCCAGGCCTGGGTCGATGCGATCCCGAAAGGGGACAAGTCGGTATGGGAGCGCTCGTTGACCGATGGCGCGATCCTGGTCGACGAATTCGGCCGCATCAACGGCAAGGCCGATTCCATCGCCTCCCTGCGGCCGTTTCCGCCGGGCTTTTCCGGCAGCATCGAGCTGCGCGATGCGCGCGTGCAGCAATATGGCGACACCGCCATGCTGCTGGTGGAGGAATACGAGCGCGAGACCGTGTTCGGGCAGTCCTTTGTGGTGCGCTACCAGTCGCTGCTGACCTTCGTAAAGCAGGGCGGAGCATGGAAGATTGCCGGCTATGAAGACGTCACCATTCCCACTGCGCCGCCCAGGCTCGATGTGGCCGGGCTGGATGTGAACGACTACCCCGGCACCTATAGCTACGCACCGGGACACAGCTGGACGGTGCGTGCCGACCACGGCGTGCTCAGCTACACCACTCATCCAGGTGGAACGGCCAATGTGCTGGAGCCGATCGGCAAGGATGTTTTCATGGGCAGCGACGACGAGCGCAACATCATCATTTTTCATCGCAATGCGCAGGGTGCGGTCGATATGTTGATCGAACGCCGCAAGTTCAACGATTTTCACCTTATGCGCGAATCGCCTGCGACACCGGCCCGATAGTGGCGATGCGGGGCAGCAATGCGTTTGTCGCACGGCTCGCCTGTGCATCATCGCGACCGCTGCCGCTCAATCCTGCGGCAAGGTTGGGTAAGATCCCGGGCTGGGCAAAGGACGACCGCTTTCGGTTATGCAGGATGAGGCCGATAAGCGTGGGTGGTCCGTCAGCGCAAGGTTGCGGCAGGTGATCTCTATCCATGCATTGATCTGGCCGTCGCGCGCGTGTCGTTGCGGATGCGAACGGGTGCGCTGTGCTTGCGCCGCCGGTATCCGCTGGCGGCGGCTTGCGTTGTGCGGCTGGCTGCTGTTCGTCAGCGCGATGCTGTCGACCCCGGTGCCGGCGGCGCAGCTGCCGATTACCACATACGATCAGAACAGCGGTTTGACCAGCCTGTCGGTGGTCCGCCTTTACCAGGATCGCGAAGGGTTTATCTGGGTCGGCACCGAGAAGGGCTTGTACCGGTTCGACGGCGTCGCCTTCGATCAGATCGGCTCCGAGCAAGGCTTCCAGGTGTCGGAAGTGATCAGTTTTATCGAGGATGCCAAGGGACGCCTGTGGGTAGGTTCGCGCGCGGGCCTGCAGTTGCGGGAGAACGGCTACTTCGGCTGGGTGCGTCCGCAAGGCAAGCCGCTGATGACGGACCGGGGCCAGACCCTGGCCGCGGACGAAGATGGTGGCCTGTGGCTGGTGAGCGGCAATCATCTGCTGCGGCTCAGCCTCGATAGCCAGGGGCATTGGCAGGCCAGCTCGCCATTCAATGCGCAGCAACTGCACGATGTTCCCGGCCTGAGCCAGGTCAGCGCGGTATTCCGTCGCCGTGGCATCACCTGGTTCGGCTGCGGCAGTCAGCTATGCAGCCTGCATGAGGGACAACTGCGCCGCTACGGTCCGGAGTCCAACGTACCGGCGGACAAATGGCTGGGTTTTCTCGGCGCTGGCGATGGCAGCTTATGGGTGCGCGGCATTCATACGGTGCGCGCGCTGCCGGCCGGCAGCGATGCCTTCGTGGCGCACGATATGCCGGGCAATAGCGCGGACGTGGCCGCTTCCAGCATCGATATCGTGCAGGACCGCGAAGGCCGCGTGCTCACCCGCAGTTCGCAGGGCCTGGCGCGCTGGAATGGGCACAGCTGGGAGCTGTTCGGTGCCGACGGCAGCCTGCCGAAGGTGGGCGTGTCGTCCTTGCTGGTCGATCAGGATGACACCGTGTGGCTCGGTACCTACGGCCGCGGCCTGCTGCACTGGAGCAGCCGCGACGCAGTCGAGAACTGGACGGCGGCACAAGGCCTGAGCGGTTCCTTGATCTGGTCGATCACGCGCACCCGCGCGGGTGCCGTATGGGTGGCCGACGACCAGGGCGGCAGCGTGATCGAGCCGGCGCAGGACCATGCCCAGCCATGGCCGCTGCAACTGGCGCCGCCGCACCAGACGCGTACCGTGCTGGCGGCGGCCGACGGTTCGATCTGGTATTTCATGTTCGACGGCCGCGTGCTGCGTTATGACCCGGCCAGCAGCACAACGCGCCTGGTGGCCACGCTGCCGTTCCTGATGCGCGGCGGTTTCCAGGACAGCCAGGGGCGGATCTGGGGCTACGCCCTCGGCGGTCTTTACCAAGTGGATGCACAAAGCGGCGCCATCCAGCGCGCGGCGCCCGGGCTGATTCCCACCTCGATGTGTTCGGACCTCGCCGAGGACACGGCCGGCCGGCTGTGGGCCGCCTGCAGCTCGGGCCTGTTTCGCTATGCCGCCGGACGCTGGAGCAAGGTGGGTGTGTTGCCGCACGAAAGCCTGGGCGGCTATGAGAGCGTGCAGGCCACGCCGGATGGACGGCTGTGGCTGAGTTCGCCGCAACCGGGCCTGCTGGTCGGCAACGTGGGCGATGCGGACAGCATGCATCTCACGGCCGTGGACGATCCGCTGCTGGCCGATTCGCGCGTGTACTTCCTGCGCAAGGATCAGCGCGGACGTCTGTGGGTGGGCAACAACAGCGGCGTGGACGTGCTGGAGCAGAATCATTGGATGCGCCTGGATACGCGCGACGGCCTGCTGTGGGACGAAACCAATCACGGCGCTTTCTATGCGGATGCGGATGGCTCGGTGTGGATCGGCGCGCCGATCGGCTTGTCGCATCTGCTCAAGCCGGACGACATGCTGGCGCCGCGCAAGATTCGTCCCTGGCTGGAATCGGCCCACTACGGCGCGGATGAACTCGATGCGCAACATCAGCAGGTGGATTTCGATCCGACCGGCGCACTGGTGCTACGCCTGGCGGTGCTGGGCAACAGTTCCGGCAGCCCCGTGCACTTCCGCTATCGCCTGTCGGGTATCGACAGCGACTGGGTGGAAGCGTCGGCGCGCGAATTGCGCTATGCCTCGCTGCCGCCGGGCAGTTACCGCTTCGAGCTGGAAACCATCGACATCAATCAGCGCCGAGTGTCCGCGCCGGTCAGCCTGCGCTTCACCCTGAGTCCGCCGTGGTGGCGCAGCAATGCCGCGTATGCGGCGGCCGCGCTGCTGGCGCTGCTGGCGCTGGTGCTGGCCTGGCGCTGGCGCGTGCGGCTGCTGGTGAAGCACGCGCAACGGCTGGAACAGGCGGTGGCGATCCGCACCGGCCAGCTGCAGAACGCGATGCGCGCGCGCAGCATGCTGCTGGCGCGCATCAGCCACGATTTGCGTTCGCCGCTCAGCGGCATCATCGACAGCGTGCGGCATTGGCGCGGCGGCGATGCGCAGCGGGATTATCCCGGCCTGATCGAAAGCAGCGTACGCCAGCAGCTGGACCTGATCGACGAACTGCTGGAATTCTCGCGCGATGAACTTGCCGATCTGGAGCTGGTGGAATCGCCGGGTTATCTGCACGCGTTTTTGCAAAGCTTGAACGAGCATGCGGTGCTGCATGCCGAGAAGTATCGCAATCGCTTCGAATGCCGCTATGCCGAAGACCTGCCCGCCGTGGTCACGCTGGATTTCCGGCGTTTGCGGCAAGTGCTGCTTAACCTGATCGGCAATGCCGCCAAATTCACCAACGACGGCTACATCCTGTTTGCGGTTACGGCGATGCCGGCAGCGCAGGGGCGCGTGCAGTTGCGCTTTGTGGTGGAGGACAGCGGCATTGGCATCGAGCCGGCCGATCGCGAGCATTTGTCGCTGCCGTTTGCCCGTGGCAGCAATGCCGCGCCTTACAACGGCTACGGCCTGGGGCTGGCGATCGTCACGCAGATCCTCGAACGCATGGGCAGCCGCCTGACCATCGAGGCGGCGCCCAGTGGCGGCAGCTGTTTCGGTTTTGTGCTGGATGTGGCGCTGGCCGACGAAGCCGAGCTGGAGCCGGGCCTGTTCGAGGACGATGGCGGTGCAGGCGAGATCGACGGTGCCGGGCGCGTGGTCCTGGTGGTGGACGATGATGCGCAGAACCGGGAAATGCTGTGCGATCTGCTGGATGGCTTTGGCTTCGAAAGCGTGGCGGCGGCCGATGGAGAGCAGGCGCTGGCCTTGCTGGGCGAGCAGGCGGTCAACCTGGTGGTGACCGATCAGGTGATGCCGGGCATGGATGGTTGGGAACTGCTGCGGCATGTGCGGCAGGCGTACTCGGGGTTGCCGGTGCTGCTGTATTCGTCGTTGCCGTCACGGCCGCCGGAAGGCTTTGCGTTTGCGTTTGACGATGCCTTGCTCAAGCCGGTGGGGGCGACGCAGTTGCTGGTGCGTATCAGCCGTTTGCTTGATCGCAAAAAATACGTCGCCGTGGATTGACGCGCATATCTTTCCATCGCCGCGAATATCTCCCTCCCCTGCAGAAGCAGGGGAGGGAGCATGGCGTGATTGAGCGATGAATCTCGCTTCGAACGGACGCAATACTCAGGCCGCCTTGTCTACCGCCACCACCCCCGGCAAATGCGAAAGCGCCAGATGCCGCCGCGCAAACTGCACAAAGCTCATCGCCGCCTGGCTCATCGCCCGTTCCTGCAAGGTCAGCGCATGCAGCGGCAGCGGCGGCTTGTTCTGCGCTTCGAAGACCGCGCGCAGGCGCCCCTCCTGCAAATCGGCATGGCATAGATAGCGCGGCAAACGCGCGTAGCCCATGCCGGCTCTTGCCGCAGCCAGCAGGGCGGAGACGTTGTTGCTGACAAAGCGCGGCGAAGAGCGTCGGCGCGAGGCGGATGCCGGCGAGCGCAACGAGGTCGCCGCCGCATGGCTGAGGTAATGCTGATCGGGAATCTGGTCCGGATGCGCCGGCTGCTCGGTCTGCGCCAGCAGCCGTGGGCTGGCGACCAGTACATGCTGCACGCTGCCCAGGGCGCGCGCGACGATGTCGGCGCTGTCGGGCAGCGTGTCGCCCATGGCCAGCACGATATCGGCCTGCTGTTCCAGCAAGGGTTCGACCCCGCCATCACTCTGCATGGCGCTGATCCGCGTATACGGATGCTGGCGTGAAAAGCCTTCCAGCATGCCTTCCAGCATGGGCAACAGGCGGCTTTCCGCGTGCACGCGCACGTGGCCGCCGGCAGCGCCCTTGATCTCGTTGGCGGCGGCTTCCGCGGCCGCAGCGGCTTCGCGAATCAACAGCGCTTGGCGGTACACCTGCTCGCCGACCGCGGTGACCGAGAAGCGGCGCGCGTTCCGGTGCAGCAATTGCGCACCCAGCCGCTCTTCCAATTCGATGATGCGGCGGCTAAGCCGGGATTTGGTGGTGCCTGCGCGTTGTGCCGCCGCGGAAAAGCCGCCGGCCTCCACGACCAGCGTCAACAGATACAGATCCACCAGATTTTCTGCGTTATCCACGTTACGGCCCCTGTGCCATCGCGTACGTGCCGTTTGCCATACCGTTAAAGAGCGGGTGGCGCGACGGGGCGCAAGCTTAGTCGCGCCCCGCGGGATCATGCCTTTGGCACGGCGGACGTGACTTTTGCCGGAGGGGAGTGCTGCTCGGTCATGTCCTATACTCTCGAGCGATACCGCTGGCGCCCGCCGCAATGGCTTGCGCAGGACGCCAGCCAGGGGGCGGCACGATGTTGGCAGCGAATCCACTGATCCTGGTGATTGACGATCGGCCCGAAGACATCCGCGCGGTGATCGAGCTGTTGCGCCACGAACAGCTGCGCGTGAACGTGGCGACCGATATGCGGCAAGGCTACGAGCGCGCGGTAGCGCTGACGCCCGACCTGATCCTGCTGGATGTGCGCATGCCGCAGATCGACGGCCTTGCCGGCAGCCGCCTGCTGAAGGAATCGCCGCGCACCTGCGATATCCCGATCATCTTTCTCAGTTCCGCCGGCGCCCAGGACGAGCGCCTGGAAGGGCTGCTGCACGGCGCGGTCGATTACGTGCTCAAGCCCTGCCTGCCGGCCGAAGTGCTGGCGCGCATCCGCATCCACCTGCGCCTGGCGCCGCGTGCCGCCTCCGAGCCGTCCACCCCGCAGGCCTTGCTGTCGCCGGACGAAGTCATCCTGCGGGCGGCGATGCGCTTTATCGGCGGCCATCTGGCCAATCTGCCGGCGCTGGCCGAGATCGCCCACAAGGTCGGCACGCACGACAAGAAGCTCTCGGCCATTTTCCGCCAGCACCTGGGCATGACCGTGTTTGCCTGGATCCGCGACGAACGGCTGCGGCGCGGGCGCGAATTGCTGGCCGATTCGCGCATGAGCATGCAAGACATTGCCGAACAGGTCGGTTTTCGCAGCGCCTGCAATTTCACCACTGCCTTCCGCGAACGGGCCGGCGTGACGCCCAGTGCGTTCAGGCGCGGGCTGCAGGGGCAGGGCATCGGGGTAGCCGACTAATCATGTCCTGAGGTCGAGATTGGACGTACAGCGGCGCTAGCTGCCAAAAATGCGATGTGCTTCAAAGAAAAGTTTTTTGCACTGCGGCAAGCCCGCGTCCGCTGCGGCAAAGTTTCCATACGCCACCCCATGGTTCGCACGAAGCGTTTTGCAGCGCGAGCGCGCCATGCGCGGCGCGCTGAAACAGTCGCGGCGAGGCTTTGGCCAAAGGTGTTTTCGTCGCGCATGGCATGACGCAACTTCCCGTATTTATAGCTTTGGCTAGGACCTGTTCTAACCTAGCATTCACCCCGCGCAAGTGGTCCGAGCTGCGGATTACGCGTCGTTTATCGAAGAAAAAGTCATGCCGCTGCAATAGGAGTTGCATCGCTCATGGCGTGCCGTTCGGTGGATTGCCGAACGGAGGGGGTCGCAGTATTCGCATGAACCGACTCATCCGACTCGCCATCAAGCGGGCAGCGTGGCTGCCTGCCGTACGCCTTGTGCGTGCGGGGGCCATGCTTGACAGGCTACACAGCAGGGGGTGTTGGCAATGCACAGGCGACATGACGTGAACTTCCAGGATCGTTCAAGGCGACGACGCTGACTGCGGTGACGTCCTCGGTGACGTGAGCGCAGCAGCCGCGCCGCAGATTCCCCGCGAATCGCCGCCCGGCCCGATGCACGGCCGTACGCAAGCGCATTGACGCTTTCGTGCTGTCTGCTGCTGTGCTTGTTACCCGCTGTCGTGGCTGTGCATAGGCCAACGGTGGCGGCAGGGGCGGGGCAGCGTACTCGCCCCTGCCTGGTCACCCGGGATCGCGTCACCGGCACGGCTCTTGCTCACCGTTGATTCGGGGAACAGGGGGCGTGGGCATTCAGCCATCGCATTGTCGTCCCACCTAATTCATTCCCGCTGGTTCTGCATGCCGGCGCGGACGCGGCTGACCTCGAAATCTTTCTCTTCAAAGGCTCGTTGACTATGAATCACATCTACAGGCTGTGCTGGAACCGCTCCCTTTCCCAGTGGGTGCCGGCCTCCGAGCTGGCGACCGCGACGCGCGCGGGCGCCGGCCCGCGCAAGCGCGGCGTGACCGGTCAACGAGTGATGGCGCTGTCGCTGCTGGCGATGTCGCTGGGTGCGCCGAGTCTTGCGCACGCGGGCGGGCCGTCGGGCGGACAGATCGTGTCCGGCGCCGGGCAGATCCAGCAGGTGGGCAATGTCACCACCATCCGCCAGGACAGCTCGACCCTGATGCTGAACTGGCAGAACTTCAACGTCGGCGCCAACCAGACGGTGGATTTCCTGCAGCCGGGCAGCAGCTCGATCGCGGTCAACCGCATCTACAGCAGCACGCCCAGCGAGATCGACGGCCATCTCAATGCCAACGGCCAGGTGTGGCTGATCAATCCGAACGGCGTGTTGTTCGGGCAGGGCGCGCAGGTGAACGTGGGCGGCCTGGTCGCCTCCACGCTGGATGTCGACGACAGCACGATCGACAGCAGCGAGCGTCGTTTCAGCGGTTCGGGCAAGGGCAGCGTGATCAACCGCGGCACCATCACCGCCGCCAACGGCGGCTATGTCGCCCTGCTCGGCAACCAGGTTTCCAACCAGGGCACCATCACCGCGCAGCTCGGCACGGTGGCGCTGGCGGGCGGCAGTACGGTGACGCTCACCTTCAGCGGCAATCAGCTGGTGCATCTGCAAGTGGACCAGAGCACGCTGAACAACCTGGCCGAGAACCGCCAGCTGATCGTCGCCGACGGCGGCCGCGTGATCATGACCGCCGGCGCCAAGGATGCCTTGCTCGCCAGCGTGGTGAACAACACCGGCGTAGTGCAGGCACAGACGGTGCAGAACCACAACGGCACCATCACCTTGCTCGGCGGCATGACTGCCGGCCAGGTCAATGTCGGCGGCACGCTGGATGCGAGCGCACCCCATGGCGGCGCCGGTGGCTCGATCGAAACCTCGGCCGCCAATTTCCAACTGGCCGCCGATGCGCATATCACCGCCGCCGCGCCGCACGGCGCCGCCGGCACCTGGCTGGTCGACCCGACCGACCTGACCATCGACAGCACTGCCGCAACGACCATTTCCAACACGCTCAATGCCGGCACCAACGTCACCGAGCAGACCACCTCCAGTGGCGCCACCGGCGTAGGCACGCAGAGTTCCGGCCTGGGCGACATCAATATCGATGCCGCGGTGAGCTGGAGCAATGCGGCCGCCACGCTGAAGCTGGAGGCGTATCACGGCATCAACGTCAACGCGCCGGTAACCGGTGCGGGCGGCGTGGTGATGACCGCCGCCGGCGGCAATCTCACTATCGCCAACGGCGCCTCGATCCTGGGCGGCACCGGCGTGACGCTGTCCACCGGCGCCAACTTCGTCAACAACGGCGGCGCTGCTGCGGTAAGCACCGGCACGTCGGCGCCGTGGCTGATCTATTCCACCAATCCCACGCTGGATACCACCGGCGGCCTGACACCGAATTTCATTCAGTACAACGCGCCGTACCAGACCGCCGCGGCGACCTCGGGCAATGGCTTTCTCTATAGTGTGGCGCCGACGCTGACGGTGACCGGCCTCACCAGCACCGTCGCCAAAACCTATGACGGCACCACCACGGCCGTGCTCGCCGGATCCAATCTCGCCGACAGCGGCCTGATCAACGGCGACACCGTCGCCTCGGCCAGCGGCACCTACGCCAGCGCCAATGCAGGCAGCAACATCTCGGTGACCACGCCCGGCAGCATCAGCGGCTACGCCATTACCAATGCCGCCGGCATTCCGGTGTATGGCTATGCCTTGTCGGGTGCGGCCAGCGCGGCCATCGGCACGATCAACAAGGCGGCGCTGAGCGCCATCATCATCAACGACCCGACCAAGGTCTACGACGGCACCACCACGGCCACGCTGAGTTCTTCCAACTACCAGCTCAGCGGTTTCGTCGCCGGGCAGGGCGCCACGGTGAACCAGCCCAGCAGCATCGCCTATGCCGGTGCGGATGCCGGGCAGCAGCAGCTCAATGCCACCTTCACCCTGACCAACTTCGTCGCCAACAGCGGCACCAATCTTTCCAACTACCTGCTGCCCACTACCGCCACCGGCATCGGCACGATCACGCGCGCACCGGTACTGCTCAGCGGCGTGCTGGCCACCAGCAAGGTCTACGACGGCGGCACTGCCGATACGCTCGATCTGAGCAACGCCAGCATCTACGGCGTGATCGCCGGTGACAGCATTACGCTGGACACCTCCGGCGCCGCCGGTTCCTTTGCCAGCGCCAACGCCGGCAACGGCATCACGGTCAACCTCAGCGGCTTCGTACTGGCCGGCAGCAAAATCAACGACTACACCCTGGTCGCGCCGACCAATCTCACCGCCAACATCACGCCCAAGGCGCTGACCGTCAGCGGCATCACCGCCAACGACAAGATCTACGACAGCACCACCGCCGATACCTTGAACACCGGTGGCGCCACGCTCAACGGTGTGGTGGGCAACGATGTGGTGTCGCTGCAGACCGGCTCGGCCAGCGGTACCTTCAGCCAGTCCGACGTGGGCAACAGCCTGGCGGTGACCGCCAATGGCCTTAACCTGGCCGGCGCGGCTGCAGGCAATTACACGCTGACCGCACCCATCGGCCTGACCGCCAACATCACGCCGCGCCCGCTGACCGTGGCTTTCAACGGCAGCCCCGACAAGATCTACGACGGTTCCGATTTCGCCACGCTCACCCAGGGCGACTTCACCATTACCGGTTTTGCCGGCAGCGATGGCGCCGTGGTCTCGCAGAGCCCGGCGGTGTATGCCTCGCCCAATGCCGGTTCCAATATCGGCCTGACCGCGACGCTGCAGCCGTCCGACTTTACCGTCACCGGCACGACCAAGCTGTCCAACTACACCTTCAACAGCTCGGTAAGCGGTACCGGCACGATCGATCCGGCGCCGCTGTTCGTGTCGATCGTCAATAACCCCACCAAGGTCTACGACGGCTCCACCACGGCCACGTTCGACGCCGGCAACTTCGTGCTGTCGGGCGTGATCGGCGGCGAAAACATTACGTTCAATGCGCCGGCCACGGGCGACTACGCCTCGCCCAACGCCTCGATCGAAGCCGTCAGCGCACTGCTCAGCGCCAGCAACTTCACCGCGGGATCCGGTACGTTGCTCTCCAATTACGCGCTGCCGACGTTGGCCAGCGGCTTTGGCACGATTACGCAGGCTCCGTTGAGCGGCAGTCTTATCGCCAGCCTCACCAAGAGCATCACCAAGATCTACGACGGCAACGACGAGTATCTGCTCAACGTCGGCGGCGAGCAGGATTTCGTGCTGAGCGGCTTCAAGGACGGCGATACCGCGGTCGTCAACCCGAATATCACCGGTTTCTTTGCCAGCAAGAACGTGGCAAACAACCAGCCGTTCCAGGTCACCCTCAATAGCACGGACTTCACCTTTACCTGTGGCGGTACCGGCAGCTGTGCCGGCAACTACTCCTATCCCAGCACGATTTTCACCACCGGCAGCATCACCCCCGCACAGTTGACGGTCAGCCTGGTCGGCAACCTCGACAAGGTCTACGACGGTACGACGGTCGCCCAGCTCAATTCGTCGAACTTCCAGGTCAATGGTTTTGTCAGCGGCGAAGGCGGTACGGTTACGCCGACTGCGGGGTTCAACTACAGCACCGCCAACGCCGGCAACACGATTCTGATCAGCGGCACGCTCACCGCCAACAACTACACCGCGGCCAGTGGCACGCTGCTGTCCAACTACACGCTGGCTACTGCGGCCACCGGCTTCGGCAACATTGCGCAGGCGCCGTTGTTCATCACCGGCGTGTATGCCACTGGCAAGGTCTATGACACCACCGCCAACGACACGCTCAACGTCGGTGCTGCCGGCCTGTCCGGCCTGGTCGCTTCCGATGTGGGCAATGTCACGCTGACTACCTCCACCACCGGCACCTTCGCGCAATCGAATGTCGGCAACGGCATTGGCGTTACCGCCAGCGGTTTCAGCATTTCTGGCAGCGCGTCGGCCAACTACAACCTGCAGGTGATCAAGGGCCTCACTGCCGATATCACCCCCGCGCCGCTCACGCTCACCGGCATTACCGCTGCCAGCAAGGTCTACGACGGCACGCTCAACGACACGCTCAATGTCGGCAGCGCCGTACTGCATGGCGTACTCGGCACCGACAACGTCACGCTCGATACCGGTTCTGCCGCGGGCACCTTCAGCACCATCAACGTCGGCAACAATCTCGCCGTAACCTCCAGCGGCTTCGGCCTGGACGGTACGCAGGCCGGCAACTATGTGCTTGCCCAGCCGGGTGGCCTGAAGGCGAATATCACGCCGGCCACGCTGGTCGCGGTGATCACCGGCAGCCCGACCAAGGTCTACGACGGTACCAACTCGGCCACGCTGACCGCCTCCGATTACACCTTGACCGGCTTCGTCAGCGGCGAAGGTGCGTCGATTCCGCAGTCGGCCACCGCCAACTACACCACGCCCAACGCCGGCACCGGCCTGGGCGTGCAATCGACCCTGGTGGTGTCGGACTTCGTCGCCAACACCGGCACGCTGCTGTCCAACTACATCCTGCCCACGTCCGCTACCGGCAATAACGGCGTGATCACGCCGTACGTGCTCAACCTCAGCGGCACGCGCGTATACGACACCACGACCACCGCGCAGGGCACCTTGTTCGGCACGGTCACCGGCCTCAACGGCGACACGTTTACGCTGAGCGGGCAGGGCACCACCTCCAGCAAGAACGTCGGCACCTATAACGGCACCGGCGCGAGCAGCGGCTCGCAGCCGTTCAACCTCAATACGCTGAGCCTGACCGCGGCCGGCGCCACCGGCTCGGGTCCGGACCTGGCCAGCAACTACACGCTGATCGGCGGCACCGATACCTTCGTGATCACGCCGGCGGTGCTGACCATCACCGGCACCACGGTCAACACCAAGGTCTATGACGGCACCACCACGGCCACCCTGGGCGGTACGCAGCAACTGCAGGGCGTGCTGGGCAGCGACGTGGTCGGCGTTACCGGCGACACGGGCGCGTTCGCGTCGCCGAATGCGGGCAGCAATATCGCGGTCAGCTCCTCCATCACTATCGGCGGCCCCGATGCGGGCAACTACATCCTGACCCAGCCCACCGGGCTGACCGGCACCATCACCCAGGCGTTGATCACCCTCGCCGGCACGCGCCAGTACGACGCCACCACCAACGCCAATGCCAGCGCGTTCGGCAACAGCGGCGTGATCAGCACCGGCATTGATGGCCAGACGCTGACGGTGACCGGTGCGGGCCTGATCTCGGCGCCGGATGTAAACACCTACACGCAAAGCGGCGGCACCTTCAACGTCGGGTCGCTGGCGCTGAGCAACGGTTCGGGCCTGGCCAGCAACTACACGCTGAGCACCAGCAATACGTTTGCGGTTACGCCGCGCGTGATCAGCCTCACCGGCACGCGCCAGTACGACACCACCACCACCGCCGATTCCAGCTTGTTCGCCGTCAGCGGCGTGAATGGCGAGACGCTGACCCTGACCGGCTCGGGCACCGTATCGAGCAAGAACGTAGGCACCTACAAGGGCACCGGCGCAAGCAGCGGCTCGCAGCCGTTCGATCTCAATACGCTGGCGCTGGGCAACGGCACCGGCAATGCCAGCAACTACACGCTGATCGGCGGTACCGATCAGCTGACCATCACCAAGGCGCCGCTGAGCATCACCGGCACCACCGTCGACAGCAAAACCTATGATGGCAACACCAGCGCCACCCTGGGCGGCTCGCAGCAGCTGGTCGGCGTGCTGGGCAGCGACAATGTCACCATCAACGCCGACGTCGGCAATTTTGCGTCGCCCAATGCAGGCAGCAATATTGCGGTGACCGCCGCCATTACCTTGAGCGGCACGGATCAGGGCAACTACTCGCTGACCCAGCCGACCGGGCTGACCGGCACGATCAACGCAGCACCGATCGTCATCAGCGGCACGCGCCAGTACGACGCCAACATCGATGCCTTTTCCAGCGCCTTCGGCAACGACGGCACGATCGCCACCGGCGTCAACGGCGAAACGCTGAAAGTGAGTGGCCTGGGCACGACCTTCGGCGCGGACGTGGGCACCTACACCGGCGCCACCTTCAACCTCGGCACGCTGGCGCTGAACAACGGCAGCGGCCTGGCCAGCAACTACACGCTGACCGGCGCCAACTTTGCCATTACCCCTTATGTGCTCACTCTGAACGGCACGCGCGTCTACGACACCAGCACCGGTGCGAACGCCAACCTGTTCGGCAGTGCCGGCGTACTGACCGGCGTGAACGGGGAGACGGTGAACCTGAGCGGTTCGGGCGTGCTCAACAGCAAGAACGCCGGCGCAGAAAGCTTCGCCAACCTGGGCAGCCTGAGCCTGAGCAACGGCAGCGGTCAGGCCAGCAACTACATGCTGGCCGGCGGCACGGTAACGGTAACGCCCTACGTGCTCAGTCTCGGCGGCCAGCGTGCCTATGACGGCACCAATATCGCCCAGGCCCTGCTGTTCGGCAGCAACGGCGTACTCACCGGCTTGAACGGCGAGACGGTCGTGCTGAGCGGCTCGGGCACGGTGGCGAGTGCGAATGCCAATGTCACCTACCTGGGCGTCGGCTCGACCACGCCGACCGGGCAGAACTTCAATCTCAACACGCTGACCCTGGGCAACGGCAGCGGCCTGGCCGGCAACTACACGCTGATCGGCGGCAACGATGCGCTGACCATCAACCAGGCGGTGATCAATCTTGCCGGCACGCGCCAGTACGACGCCGGCATCGACGCCAGTGCGGCGGCCTTCGGCAACAACGGCCTGATCAATACCGGCATCAACGGCGAAACGCTGCAGCTTACCGGTGCGGGCACGGTCGCCGGCGCAAACGTAGGCAACTACAGCGGCGGCAACTTCATCCGCGGCAGCCTGGCGCTGACCAACGGCTCGGGTTCGGCCGACAACTACACCCTGGTCGGCGGCAGCGACAGTCTGGCCATCACGCCGTACGTGCTCAGCCTCAGCGGCACGCGCGCCTATGACGGCACCACCGGCGCCAATGCCAATCTGTTCGGCAGCAACGGCGTGCTCACCGGCGTCAACGGCGAAACGCTGACGCTGGGCGGTGCGGGCAAGGTGTCGAGTGCCAACGCCAGCGGCTCCCCGTATGCCGGTATCGGCTCGACCACGCCGGGCCAGGCCTTCGATATCAATACGCTGAGCCTGACCGGCAACGGTGCGGCGCTGGCCAGCAACTACACCCTGGTCGGCGGTACCGACCAGCTGACGATTACGCCATACGTGCTCAGCCTCAGCGGCTCGCGTACGTATGACGGCACGACCGCGGCCAATGCAGCACTGTTCGGTGCCGGTGGCCTGCTGGCCGGCGTCAACGGCGAGACGGTGGTCTTGAGCGGCGCGGGCACGGTAGCGAGCGCCAATGCCAACGCCACTTACACCGGCATTGGTTCGGGTACGCCGGGTCAGGCCTTCGACCTGGGCGCGCTGCAGCTGGGCAACGCTACGGGCCTGGCCAGCAACTACACGCTGATCGGCGGCAACGATGCGCTGACCATCAATCGACTCGGCATCAACCTCAACGGCTCGCGCCAATACGACGGCAGCGCCAATGCCAATGCCAGCCTGTTCGGCGCCAATGGCGTGATCAACACCGGCATCAACGGCGAAACGCTCGATGTCACCGGTACGGGCACGGTCACCAGCGCCAATGTAGGCAATTACACCGGTGGCAACTTCAGCGCCGGCACGCTGGCGCTGACCGATGGCAGCGGTTCGGCCAGCAACTACACGCTGGTCGGCGGCAGCCTGGCGATCACGCCGCATGTGCTCGATCTCAGTGGCTCGCGTGCGTATGACGGCACCACCGCTGCCGATGCCATTCTGTTCGGCAACAACGGCGTGCTCACCGGCGTCAATGGCGAAACGCTGACCTTGGGCGGCGCGGGCACCGTATCGAGTGCCAATGCCAGCGGTACGCCGTACAGCGGTATCGGCTCGGCCACCCCGGGACAGGCCTTTGACCTCAACAACTTGAACCTGACCGGCAACGGCGCGGCGCTGGCCAGCAACTACACGCTGATCGGCGGCAACGATGCGCTGACCATCAACCGCGCAGTGATCACGCTCAGCGGTACCCGCCAGTACGACGGCGGCGTGGATGCCAATGCCGGCATCTTCGGCAGCAATGGCACGATCAACACCGGCGTCAACGGCGAGACGATCACCTTGACCGGTGCAGGTACGGTGGCCGGTGCGAATGTCGGCAACTACACGGGCGGCAACTTCAACACCAACGGCCTGGGCCTGACCGACGGCAGCGGCCTGGCCAGCAACTACACCCTGGGTGGCGGCAACGTGGCCATCACGCCGTATGTGATCGGCCTCACCGCATCGCGCGACTACGACGGCACCACCGCGGCCAATGCCAGTCTGTTCGGCAACAACGGCACCATCACCGGTGTCAACGGCGAGACGCTGACGCTGAGCGGTGCAGGTACGGTGGCCAGCGCTAACGCGAACGCCACCTACAGCGGCACCGGGTCGGCTACTCCGGGCCAGGCCTTCGATCTCAATTCGCTGCAACTGGGCAATGGCAGCGGCCAGGCTGGCAACTACACGCTGATCGGCGGCGCCGATGCACTGACCATCAACCGCGCGACGATCAATCTCAGCGCCAACCGCCAGTACGACGGCGGCACCGACGCCAATGCCAGCCTGTTCGGCAACAACGGCGTGATCAATACCGGCGTGAATGGCGAAACGCTCAACGTCACCGGTACGGGTACAGTAAGCAGCGCCAATGTGGGCAACTACAGCGGCGGCAACTTCAGCAACGGTACGCTGGCGCTGACCGACGGCAGCGGCACGGCCAGCAACTACACGCTGGTCGGCGGCACCCTGGGCATCACCCCGTACGTGCTCAACCTCACCGGCACGCGCGTGTACGACGGCAGCACCGGCGCCGATGCCGGCCTGTTCGGCAACAATGGCGTGCTCACCGGCGTGAACGGCGAGACGGTGACGCTCAGCGGGGCGGGCGTGCTGTCCAGCAAGAACGTCGGCCAGCAACTGGCGTTCGCCAGCAACGGCCTGAGCGGCTATGTGCTCACCGGCAACGGTGCGGCGCTGGGCAGCAACTACACGCTCACCGGCGGCACCGACTGGGTCACCATCACACCGCTCGCCATCACTGTCGGCGCTACCGGCCAGAACAAGGTCTACGACGGCAACACCACTGCCGGCGTCAACCTGGGCAGCAGTGGCGTGCTGGCCGGCGACACGGTGAACTTCAGCGATGGCGGGGCCAGCTTCAGCTCGCCCAACGCCGGCAGCAATGTGTCGATCGGTGTTACCGGCATCGCTGCCTCCGGCGCCGATGCGGGCAACTACACCTTCAACACTACCGCCAGCACCAGCGCCAACATCACCCCGTACGTGCTCAACCTCAGCGGCACGCGCGTGTATGACGGCAGCACCGGCGCCGACGCCGGCCTGTTCGGCAACAACGGTGTGCTTACCGGCATCAATGGCCAGACGGTGACACTCAGCGGCTCCGGCGTGCTGACCAGCAAGAACGTCGGCACGCAGCAGCCGTTCGCCAACACCGGTTCGCTGGTGCTGGGCAACGGCAGCGGTCTGGCCGCCAACTACACGCTGGCCGGCGGCGCCGACTGGGTGACCATTACGCCGCTGTCGATCGTGGTGAACGCCACCGGCACCAACCGCATCTACAACGGGCAGGTAGGCGACACGGTATCGCTGACCAGCAACGGCGTGCTGCCGGGCGATGTGCTGAGCTTCACCTATGGCTCGGCTACGTTCGGCAATCCCTATGTTGGCAACGGCAAGACCGTCACCGTCAGCGGTATCGCGGCGAACGGCGCGGATGCGGCCAATTACCTGATCACCGATCCGATCACCACCACCGATGCCGACATCACCAGCGCCGGTTTCAATGGCAGCGGCGTGCAGGGTAGCTGGCTGGCACAGCTGGACGGCGGCCTGCAGTCGATGCCGATCGCCACGCCTTATGGCTCCACCGATATGGACACGGTGGGCGTCTACACCGGCAACCAGCAACTGCGCCATCGCCCGATCGAGCGCAACCGCGCGCGTACCGACTTCCACTCCGGCCTGGCCCTGCGCCTGCAAAACGGCGGCGTGCGTCTGCCCACGGATGCCTCGCCATGATCTCTCACTCCAAGCTGCATCACGCCAAGCTGTCTTTTCGTTCCGGTGAATCCATGAAAATTGAGCCACGTACGGCTACGTTGCGTCTTTCCCTGCTTTGTTCGGCACTGGCCCTGTGCGTGCCGGCGGTGCATGCGCAAACCCATGTCACTACCCCGCAGACCAACAGCGGCCAGCTGCTGCAACAGATGCAGCAGCCGGCGCCGCCGCCTTCGTCCGACCTGGATCTCAACATCCAGAAACCGAAAAGCCAGCGCCCGCAGGACGACACCAAGTTCTATGTGCGCAGCATCCAGATCAGCGGCAACCAGCTGCTGCCGGCCGCCAAGCTGCATGCGCTGGTGGCAGCCGGCGAGGGGCAGCAGCTGAGCCTCAACGACCTGGACGACCTGGCCGACAAGATCAGCAACTACTACCACGATCACGGCTATCCGCTGGCGATTGCCTATGTGCCGGCGCAGACCTTGAACAATGGCGTGGTGCGCATCGCCGTAGTGGAAGCGCGCTACGGCAAGGTAGTGCTGCAGAACCAGAGCGACGTCGGCCACTATCCGCTCAGCGCCACCCTGGCGCCGCTGCAGCCGGGCGATCCGGTCAGCGACTACGGCCTGGAACGCAGCTTGCTGCTGTTGTCGGATGTTCCGGGCGCACTGGTCAGTTCCGTGCTGCGTCCCGGCGATGCCGAAGGCACCTCGGACCTGCTGGTGGGCGTCACCTCCGCACCGCGCTACACCGGTACGCTGGGCCTGGATAATTACGGCAACGCCTATACCGACCGCGTGCGCCTGTCGGGCACCTTCGACGTCAATGGCCTGTTCCATCAGGGCGACCTGCTCGATTTCAGCGGCACCAGCTCCGGTGCCGACATGAGCTACGGCCATATCGGCTATCGCTATCTGCTGACCGGGCAGGGCACCACCTTGGGCCTGGGCGTTACCGGGCTGCAATACAAGCTGGGCAACGGCCTGTCCGACCTGCACGCGCACGGCACCGCCACCACCCAGAGCGTCAATCTCTCGCAACCGTTTATCCGCAACACGCGCGGCAACCTGTATGCGCAGATCGAGTTCGACCACAAGCGCCTGTATGACGATATCGACCTGGCCGAGCTGGAGACCCATCGTCACGAAGACAACTGGGTACTGACCGTGGCCGGCGACCAGCGCGACAGCACCGGCGTCACCAACTTCAATGTCAGTGGCAGCTATGGCCGCTTGTACCTGGATAACTTCCAGACCTTCTTCTTCGATTACTTCGGCCCGCAGACCGCCGGCCACTTCGTGAAGTGGAATTATTCGGTGTCGCGCCTGCAGCAGCTCAATCCCACCAATGCGCTGTATTTCGGCTTCTCCGGCCAGCGCTCCAACAAGAACCTGGATACCTCCGAGCAGTTCTACCTCGGCGGCCCCAATACCGTGCGCGGTTATGACGTGGGCGTGGTGTCCGGTGCGCAAGGCAATCTGGCCACCATCGAGTACCGCCACGACTTCACCATCTCGGCATTGCCGGGTCCGTGGCAGGCCTCGGCCTTCGTCGACAGCGGTCATGTGCAGGTTTACAAGGATACGTTCATGCCCGGCGTCAACGGTGCCCGCCTCAATGGCGCCGGCATCGGCGTGCATTGGTCGGCCGCGCACGACTGGGTGATCGCCGCCAGCGTGGCCACGCCGATCGGCAACAAGCCGGTGCTGGCCGGACCGCACGTCGACACCTCCACGCGCTTCTGGTTCCAGGTGCAAAAAGGCTTTTACTGAGTACGTCGAAGCCGGTATCAGGCGGGCGCCCGGTTCCAGGGCGCCTGCTGCCATCACTATGTTGTCCCGTCTGCCGATGCCTTGGCCATTGGCGGCGACAGTCTTTGCGGTTGACGTGTAACGACTGTTACATGTAACGTTCGTTACATGGATACCCGCAAAGAAGAACTCACCGCAGCGTTGATCGACTACCTGCTGACGCATGGCTTGTCGGAACTGTCGCTGCGCCCGCTGGCCGCCGAGCTGGGCACCAGTGCGCGCCTGCTGATCTATCACTTCGGTTCCAAGGAAGGCCTGCTGACGGCGGCGATGGCAGCCATGCATGCGCAGCTGCGCAGCTCCCTGCAGGCGATGGCGGAAACCCGGGCTTCGTCGGCCAAGGCGCCGTTGCGCCGCTTCTGGGACTGGGCCGTCGCCGCGCAGAATTTTCCGTATCTGAAACTGCTCTACGAATTGCAGATACTGGCAATCCGCAGCCCTGAAACCTACGGCCCCCTGTTGCAAAACAATGCCGCAGACTGGCTGGCGCTGACCAAACAGATCATGCCGGACGACGAGCGCGACGCCGCCATGGCCAGCTTGCCGATCGCCGTCTTCGACGGCCTGTTCCTGGAACTGATGAGCACCGGCGACCGCCGGCGCACCACGCGCGCGCTCGACCGGTTTATCGAACTGGTGGAGCAGGGACGCCTGCAGCGCAAGCCGCAGCGTTCACCCACATCCAAACGGGGGACATGACATGGTTGCATCCACGGCGGATCTCTCGGCACCGCGCCCATCGACGCTGCGCACGCTATGCGGCTTGCTGCTGGCACTGGGCGGCATCAGCTTGCCGCTGGGCCATTGGCTCGACGAACTGGCCGGCCCGGGCCATGTGATCGTCAATGAACTGATCTATTGGGCGCTGGTTGTCGCTGTGCTCTGCTACGTGAAAGGTGTGGAGCGCCGTCCGCTGACTTCCGTAGGCTTGCGGCGACCGAGCTGGAAAGACGGCCTGTGGGCCGTCGCCACCGGCCTGCTGATTCTTGTGTGCCTGGGACTCATTTATTACGTGCTTTTTCCAGCCTTGCACTGGAGCGAGAGCCAGCAGTTCAGCCAGCTGGCAACCATACCGTATGCGCTGCAATGCCTGATCGTGGTGCGCGCGGCAGTGTCGGAAGAATTGCTGTTCCGCGGCTATGCCGTGGAGCGATTGCAGGAACTGAGCGGCAGCCGCCTCGTGGCCGGCGCGTTGAGCTGCACGGTGTTCACGCTGGACCATGTCACGTACTGGGGCTGGCACCACATCCTGGTGGCCGGTTCGGCCGGGATCATCCTCACCGTGTTCTATTTCTGGCGGCGCAATCTGTGGGCCAGCATGCTGGCGCACTTCATCGTGGATGGTGCGGCCTTTCTATTGGGCTAGGCCGCCATGGGTCATCGCCACCGGTTTGATTGCTGCACTGCAATGGTGCAAGTAACAACCTTTTAGCCCGCTGCTGGTGCGCTCAGAGCCGCATTTCAGTGTGATGGCGGCCATAAACTCATAAAAATCCGACCTTATTCGCGACGGCACAAATGATGCATTGCATCACGCATCAAGGCTCGCCGATCTGCGCAAGCGCGTGACGGACGAGCCATCGGTGCAGGCAAGTCTTCGGCGAGGTAAGGCATGTCGGGCAGAGCTACGCGGATCGAATTGTTTCGGCTGCGCACGCCGCAGATGCGTGCGTTCCATTTGAGCTGGCTGGCGTTTTTCGCCTGCTTTTTCGCCTGGTTCGCGGTGGCGCCGCTGATGCCGCTGATCAAGGGCGAGTTCCGGCTCAGCCAGGATCAGCTGGCCAATATCAGTATCGCCGCGGTGGCTGTCACGGTGTTCGGACGCTTGATCGTCGGTCCTCTGTGCGATCGCTTCGGTCCGCGCCGTACCTACACATGGCTGCTGATGATCGGCGCGCTGCCGGTATTCGGCATCGCCTTCGCGCACAGCTATGCGTCTTTTCTGTTCTTTCGGCTGGCGATCGGCATCGCGGGCGCGGGCTTTGTCATTACGCAGTACCACACCTCGGTGATGTTCGCGCCGAACGTGGTGGGTACCGCCAATGCCACCGCCGCCGGCTGGGGCAATGCCGGCGGCGGCGCGGCGCAGGCGGTGATGCCGTGTCTGCTTGCCGCGGCGCTTGCCATCGGCGTGCCGCAGGCACTGGGGTGGCGTGCGGCGATGGTGGTGCCCGGCACGCTGATGCTGATCGTGGCTGCGCTGTATTGGCGCTATGCACCGGACCGTCCGCCAGACCCTCGGACAAATGCGGCCAAGCCCGGCGGCTGGCGCGCCTTGCGTACCGCGATGGGCAATTACCGCGTGTGGATGTTGTTTGTGACGTATGCCGGCTGCTTCGGCATCGAGCTGTTCGTGCATGGCGTGGCGGCCAGTTACTACGTGGATCGCTTCAACCTGGATCTACGCCATGCCGGCATGGCTGCCGGCAGCTTCGGGCTGCTGGCGCTGTTTGCACGCGCCATCGGCGGCATGGCTTCCGATCGCCTGGCGCGCCTGCATGGACTGGCTGCGCGCAGCTGGCTGCTGGGGGCGCTGATGCTTGGCGAGGGCCTGGGATTGTTGTGGTTTTCCGCCGCGCAGGCGGCGGATGTGGCGATGGGCGCGATGCTCGCTTTCGGCCTGTTCACGCATATGGCCTGCGGCGCCACCTATGCGCTGGTGCCATTCGTCGATCGTTCGGCCTTGGGCGGCGTGGCCGGCATCGTCGGTGCTGGCGGCAATGTCGGCGCGGTGGCGGCGGGCTTGCTGCTCAAGAGCACCGGTTCGGTGCCGCACACCTTTGCCTTGCTGGGAGGTTTTGTCATCGCCGGCTCGATGTGCGCGCTGGCGGTGCGTTTCAGCGCCGAACACACGGCGCGCGAAGAGCGGCTTTATCGCGAAGCGCTGGGGCTGGATCGGGCGTAGTCGCCGCGATCGACGCTGACTGCGCAACAGGAGGCAGGGTCTATGGCAGTGAAATTGCTGGTGATCGGGCATGGCATGGTCGGGCATAAATTGCTGCAGGAGCTGGTCGAGCGCCAGGTGCAGGGGCTGGATATCACCGTGCTGGGCGAAGAAAACTGGCCGGCCTATGACCGCGTGCACCTGTCCGATTTCTTCAGCGGCAAGAGTGCCGACGATCTTTCGCTGGTAACGCCCGGCTTCTTCGACCGGCCCGGTTTGCAACTGCGCCTGGCCGCGCGTGCCGTGCATATCGATCGCCAGCAGAAACGTGTCACCACCGCCGATGGCGAAGTGATCGGCTACGACAAGCTGGTGCTGGCGACCGGCTCCAGGCCGTTTGTACCGCCGATCGATGGTCACCAGCGCGCCGCCTGCCTGACGTATCGCACCATCGACGATTTGCTGGCGATGCGCGAATGGGGCGCCGGTTCGCGGATCGGTGTCGTGGTCGGCGGCGGCTTGCTCGGGCTGGAATGCGCCAAGGCGCTGCGCGACATGGGGTTGGAAACGCATGTAGTGGAATTCGCGCCGCGCCTGATGGCGGTGCAGGTCGACGATATCGGCGGCCAGATGCTGCGCCGGAAGATCGAAGAGCTGGGTGTGACCGTGCACACCGGCAAGAGCACGCTGGATATCGTCGATGGCGAAGCTACGCGCCATCGCATGCGTTTTGCCGACGGCAGCCAGCTGGAAACCGACATGATTGTGTTCTCCGCCGGCATCCGCCCGCGCGACGAACTGGCGCGTGCCTGCGAACTGGGCGTGGGCGAGCGCGGTGGCATCCACGTCGACAACTATTGCCGCACCCGTGACTGGGATGTCTATGCCATCGGCGAATGCGCGTATTGGGGCGGCAAGACCTTCGGTCTGGTCGCACCCGGCTACGACATGGCGCGCGTGGTGGCTGCGCACTTATGTGCATTGCTGGAGCGCCGGCAGGCGCCGGAACTGCCTGAGTTCGCGGGCGCCGACATGTCCACCAAACTGAAATTGATGGGCATCGATGTGGCCAGCCTCGGCGATGCGCATGCCACCACGCCGGGCGCGCGCAGTTATCAGTTCAGCGACGAACGCCGGCAGGTCTACAAAAAGCTGGTGGTTTCCGGCGACGGCAAGCGTCTGCTCGGCGGCGTGCTGGTCGGCGACGCCAGTGAATACGGCACGCTGCTGCAGATGATGCTCAATGGCATCGAGCTGCCGGACGAGCCGGAATTCCTGATCCTGCCATCGGCCGACGGCAAGGCCAGGCCGATGCTGGGTGCGGATGCCTTGCCTGCCGCAGCGCAGATCTGCTCGTGCAACAACGTCTCCAAGGCACAGCTATGCGACGCCGTGGCCGCCGGTGCCGCATCCATCGGCGCGTTGAAGAGCGCTACCAAGGCCGGCACCGCCTGCGGTGGCTGCGTGCCGCTGGTCACGCAGATCATGCGGGCCGAAATGAAACGCCAGGGCCTGGCGGTCAATAACCATGTGTGCGAGCACTTCGCCTATTCGCGCCAGGAGCTTTATCACCTGGTGCGGGTGGAACGCATCCGGCATTTCGACGAACTGCTGCGCCGCCACGGCAGCGGCCTGGGCTGCGATATCTGCAAGCCGGTTGCCGCCAGCATTCTCGCCTCCTGCTGGAACGAGTTCGTGCTGCAGAAAGAACACGCGTCATTGCAGGATTCCAACGATTATTTCCTGGCCAATATCCAGAAGGACGGCACCTATTCGGTGGTGCCGCGCATGGCCGGCGGCGAAGTCACCCCGGACGGGCTGATCGCGGTGGGCCGCATCGCCAAACAATATGGCCTGTACACCAAGATCACGGGCGGTCAGCGCGTGGATATGTTCGGCGCGCGGCTGGAACAATTGCCCTCGATCTGGGAACAGCTGATTGCCGCCGGCTTCGAATCCGGCCATGCCTACGGCAAGGCGCTGCGCACGGCGAAATCCTGTGTCGGCTCTACCTGGTGTCGCTATGGCGTGCAGGATTCGGTCGGCCTCGCGATCGCGCTGGAAAATCGCTACAAGGGCCTGCGCGCGCCGCACAAATTGAAACTCGGTGTATCCGGCTGTACGCGCGAATGCGCCGAAGCACAAGGCAAAGACGTGGGCGTAATCGCCACCGAACGCGGCTGGAATCTATATGTTTGCGGCAATGGCGGGATGAAGCCGCGCCATGCCGAACTGCTGGCGGGCGATCTGGATACACCCACGCTTACCCGCTACGTCGATCGCTTCCTGATGTTCTACATCCGCACCGCCGACCGCCTGCAACGCACCAGCGTCTGGCGCGACAACCTCGAAGGCGGGCTGGAATACCTGCAGCAAGTAGTAGTGCAGGACAAACTCGGCCTGGCCGCCGAACTGGAGGCGGATATGCAGCGCGTGGTGGACAGCTACGAATGCGAATGGAAAAAGGCGGTGACCGATCCGCAGACGCGCAAGCGCTTCCAGCACTTCGTCAACAGCGCCGAGGGCGACAGCAACGTAGTGTTTGTACATGACCGCGGCCAGATCCGGCCGGCCACGCCGGAAGAAAAACCGGCTCGGCGCATTCCTGCCCGTGTCACCACGGAGTGACGCGATGGAAGACGTGCTGACGACACAAGGCTGGACCCTCGTCTGCGAACTGGACGATATCGTGCCCGATACCGGGGTGTGCGCCCTGGTGGACGACGAACAGGTGGCCGTGTTCCGGGTCGGCGAACGGGCGCTTTATGCGCTGGACAACTTCGATCCGAACGCCGGCGCCGCGGTGCTCTCGCGCGGCCTGATCGGCAGCATCGGCGATCGCGTGGTAGTGGCCTCGCCGATCTACAAGCAACATTTCGATCTGCGTACCGGCCAATGCCTGGAGGTGCCGGAGCATTCCGTGCGCGCGTGGCAAATCAGACTGGAAGGCGGGCATGTGCTGATCGGGCATCCGTTGTGAATCATGCCCGTCCAAGATTGGTGGTGATCGGCAACGGCATGGCCGGCATGCGTGCGGTGGAGGAATTGCTGCAGCTTGCGCCGGGCCTCTACGACATCAGCGTGTTCGGCGCCGAACCCTACGGCAATTACAACCGCATCCTGCTGTCGATGCTGCTGAGCGGCGAAAAAATAATCGATGAAATCATGCTCCATACACCGGCGTGGTATGCCGAGCATGGCGTGGCTTTGCATGCGGGCGATCCGGTGGTGGCGATCGATCGCCGCCGGCGCCGCGTACATTCGCGCAAGGGCATCGAACTGGCCTACGACCGCCTGCTGATCGCCACCGGTTCGCAACCGGTGATGCTGCCGCTGCCGGGCAATGATTTGCCGGGCGTGATCGGTTTTCGCGGCATCGACGATGTGCAGCAGATGCTGCAGGCCGCCAGTGCCTACCGGCGTGCAGTGGTGATCGGCGGCGGCCTGCTGGGCATCGAAGCGGCCAACGGCCTGTCGCGGCGCGGCATGCAGGTGACGCTGATCCATCGCAGCGATGTATTGCTCGAGCAGCAACTCAATGCCGATGCCGCCGGCTTGCTCTCGCAGCATTTGCAGGCGCGCGGCTTGAGCCTGCGCCTGAAGGCCAACACGCAGGCACTGCATGGCGGCGAACGGGTGGAATGGGTGGAACTGGCCGACGGCAGCCGCATCGAGGCCGAGCTGGTGGTGATGGCGGTGGGTGTGCGCCCGGATATCGCCCTGGCCAAGTCGTGCGGACTGTATTGCGAACGCGGCATCGTGGTCGATGACACCTTGCAGACCTACGACCCGCATATCTACGCCGTAGGCGAATGTGTGCAGCATCGCCGCCTTACCTTCGGGCTGGTCGCGCCGGTATGGGAGCAGGCGCGCGTGTGCGCATCGCATCTGGCCCGAGTGGGGCACCGGCGCTATCGCTCGGTGCGCACGGCCACCAAGCTCAAGGTTACCGGCATCGATTTGTATTCGGCCGGCGATGTGATCGGCGGAGCGGGTACCGAAGACCTGGTGCTGCGTGATCCGCGGCGCGGCATCTACAAACGGCTGGTGCTGAAGGACAACCAGGTGATCGGGGCAGTGCTGTATGGCGATGTCAGGGACGGCGGCTGGTATTTCGAACTGATCGAGCAGGGCGCGGATATTGCGGGAATCCGCGATCGGCTGTTGTTTGGCAGACAGTATTGCCAGGCGCATGCCGCGCAGCTGGAGGCCACCGCATGAAGGCGCTGGCGAGGCCGCATGTTGCGACCACCGCCACCACCTGTCCCTACTGCGGTGTCGGTTGCGGTATCCGTGCACGCGCCAATCCCGACGGCACCGCCCAGATCGAAGGCGACCCGCAACACCCCGCCAACCACGGGCGTTTGTGCGTGAAGGGCTCCGCACTTGGCGAAACCACCGATCTGCGCGGACGGCTATTGCATCCGATGCAGCGCGGTGTGGATGGCAGCCTGCAGCGTATCGGCTGGGATGCCGCGCTGGACCATGTTGCCGAAGGCTTTGGCCGCGTTATCGCGCGGCACGGCCCGGACGCGGTGGCGTTCTACGTCTCCGGCCAGCTGCTGACCGAGGACTACTACGTCGTCAACAAACTGGCCAAGGGCTATCTCGGCACCGCCAATATCGACACCAATTCTCGCCTGTGCATGTCCTCGGCCGTAGCGGGGCACAAGCGGGCCTTCGGCGAGGATGCGGTGCCCGGCTGCTATGCGGATCTGGAACAGGCCGAGCTGATCGTACTGGTGGGCGCCAATACCGCATGGTGCCACCCCATCGTGTACCAGCGCATCGTCAAGGCGAAGGAGGGCGCTGCGCCGCCACGCATGGTGGTGATCGATCCGCGCCGCACCGCCACCTGCGAAATCGCCGATCTGCATCTGCCGCTGCAGCCGGGTACCGATGTGTGGCTGTTCAATGGACTGCTGGCGTATTTGTTCCAGCACGGTGCCGTCGATGCGTCGTTTGTGGATGCGCATACCGCCGGCTTTGCGCAGGCGTTGGCTGCGGCGCAGGCAGATGCGGCAGATCCGGCCGAGGTTGCGCGCATCTGCGGTGTGCAACTGGCCGACCTCCTGCGCTTCTACGACTGGTTCGCGCAATGCGCGCGCACCGTGACGCTGTTTTCGCAGGGCGTGAATCAATCCTCCAGCGGTACCGACAAGGTCAACAGCATCATCAATTGCCATCTCGCCGGCGGGCGCATCGGTCGGCCGGGAATGGGGCCGTTCTCGCTGACCGGCCAGCCCAATGCCATGGGCGGCCGCGAGGTGGGCGGTCTGGCCAATATGCTGGCGGCGCATATGGAGCTGGATAATCCGTTGCATCGCCAGCTGGTGCAGTCGTTCTGGCAATCGCCGCGCATCGCCGAACATCCGGGCCTGAAGGCCATGGAGCTGTTCGAGGCGATCGGAGCAGGCAAGGTAAAGGCGGTATGGATCATGGCCACCAATCCGGTGGTGAGCCTGCCCGATGCCGATCGGGTGAAGCAGGCGCTGGCGCGCTGCGAGTTCGTGGCCAGCTCCGATGTTGTGACGCATACCGATACCAATGCTTTTGCCCAGATCCTGCTGCCGGCGCTGGCCTGGGGCGAAAAGGATGGCACTGTTACCAATTCGGAGCGGCGCATATCGCGGCAACGAGCGTTCCTGCCGATACCGGGCGAGGCGAGGGCGGACTGGCAGATCGTGTGCGAGGTGGCGCGGCGGCTTGGCTTTGCGCAGGGTTTTTGCTTCGAGAGCGCGCATGCGATTTTTGCCGAACATGCGCAGCTGACCGCCTGGCGCAATCAGCCGTTTTCGCAAGATGGTGCGCCGGCTGCGCCGAGGCTGCTCAATCTGCGCGGACTGGCGCAACTGGATCGTGCTGCCTACGACGCCATGCCGCCGCTGCAGTGGCCGATTGCCGCCGACGGTGGCACGGAGCGCCTGTTCGCCGACGGCTGTTTCGCGCACCCCGATGGCCGTGCGCGCTTCGTCGCTACCGCAGCCCGCCCACCGGTGCATGCCGCGGATGAGGCCTATCCGCTGGTGCTCAACACCGGCCGCGTGCGCGATCAATGGCACACCATGACGCGTACCGGCAAAGCGCCGCGGCTTACTGGCCACGTCGCCGAGCCCTTTGTCGACATGCATCCGCACGATGCGCTGCGCTGTGGCGTACGCGAAGGCGAACTGGCGCGCGTGCATTCGCGCTGGGGCGCGCTGGTGGCGCGCGTCAAACATGGCGGCGGCATCCTGGCCGGCCAGGTATTTGTGCCGATCCACTGGAACGATCAGTTCGCCTCGGACGCGCGTGTGGGCAGCGTGGTCAACCCGGTGGCCGATCCGGTTTCCGGCGAACCGGAGTTCAAGCACACGCCGGTATGCGTGGAGCCGTTCCCGGTGCGCTGGTATGGCTTTGCGCTAAGCCGACGGGAACTGGCACCGGGTGACTTGAGTTACTGGACCTCGATTCAGGGCGATCATTTCCGCCGCTACGAAATCGCCCATCGCGAACGGCCGGCGGAGTGCAGCGCCTGGGCACGCGCCTGGCTGGGTGTGGACGATCAGGATGCCGACTGGCTGGAATACGAAGACCACAGCACCGGCGTTTACCGGGCGGCGCATGTGATCGATGAGCGCATCGAAGCCTGCCTGTTTCTTTCTGCGCGTCCCGATCTGCCGGCACGGCATTGGCTTGCGGGGCTGTTCGCGCGAGAGCCGTTGGATGAAAGCGATCGCATGGCGCTGTTGATCGGCGAGCCCGCCGATCCGGGCGCCGCAACCGGTCCCATCGTGTGCTCGTGCTTTGGCGTTGGACGCAACACGCTTTGCGCAGCCATTCGCACGCATGGGCTGGAAACGCCTGCGCAGATCACCGCGCGCTTGCGCGCCGGCGGCAATTGCGGATCGTGCGTACCGGAGCTGCGGCAATTGATTACGCAGGTGCGCGCCGAAGCACAGGTCTAGCGCAAGGGCGCGGCCGCTAGCTCGAAGCGCGGCCCAGTTTCTCGATCAAGGCCTGGGTCAGCGGCTTCAGAAAATAGCTGTCGGTGGGCACTGCGCCCGGCTCCACGCCATGCGCACGCAGCGCCTGCGCCACCACCGGGCCGATCGCGGCGACCATGGTGCGCGCCAGCGCTTGCCTGAGCTGCTCGTGCCGTGCCTGCGCAACGCGGAACAGGCGCTCCACTTGTTGCAGGCTGGTAAAGGCGATGGCATCGACCTCGCCCCGATGCATGGCTTCGATCAAGGCCAGCACTTCGGCATCTGCCGCGGCGTCGGCGTAGACATACGGCGCTACCGGCAGTGCCTGCGCACCGGCGCTGGCCAGAAAATCCATCAACAGTCGATTGGGATCGTCGCCATAAAGCTGCACGCCAACGCGCCGTCCTTGCAGATCGAGGCCTTGCAGCAGGCCGATCATGCCGGGCGTGGTAGCCGGATCGGCCACCAGCGCCGGTTTGAGACTCAGTTCGCGCAGCACGCGTCCCGGCTTGGGGCCGCGCGCGATGAGGCGCACGGCAGCCAGCTGCTGCACAAAGCGTTCGCGCAGTTCGGGTGCGTGCTGCTCCAACTGGCTGAGCAGGCGGTGCAGGCCTTCGCCGGTAAACAGCAGCAGATCGTCGCAGCCGCCGGCGCTGAACATGCGCAGCCAATGCAGCACCGGGGCCGGATCGGGCGCATCGCGGATATCGATCAGCGGGCATCGCAGCACCGTCGCGCCGCGGCGTTCAAGCAGCGTGGCGAACAGATCCAGCTCGCGCGATTCGGGCAATGCGATACGGCGCCCTTGCAGAGGTCGGTCGGATCCTGAGTCATGCATGTGCGCCGGCTTCCGTGGAGGTGGGTAGGGAAGTATGGGATGTCGCCGTTGTTTGCTGGCCGAACCATGCATGCGCATGGGCCATGGCAGCTACTTCGCCGATGATCAGCAGGGCTGGCGGATGGATGCCTTGTGCTTGTGCCCGCACCGGCAATTCGTGCAGCACCCCGCTGACGACGCGCTGCTGCGCCAGCGTACCGTTCTCGATCAGGGCGAACGGCGTGTCGGGATGCCGGCCATGTTCCAGCAGGCGCTGCGTCAGCAGCTCAAGCGTGGCCACGCCCATATACACGACCAGGGTCTGGTGGCTTTGCGCCAGCGCCGGCCAGTCCATGGCATCTAGCGAATCCTTGCCGTGACCGGTAAGCAGATGCACCGACTGGGCGTGCTCGCGGTGGGTCAGCGGGATGCCGGCGTAGGCGGCGCAGGCCATGGCGGCGGTGATGCCGGGGACAACTTCATAAGCGATGCCGTGCTGCTGCAGAAATGCCATTTCCTCGCCGCCGCGCCCGAACACGAACGGATCGCCGCCCTTCAGTCGCACCACGCGGCGGCCGGCCTGCACGTATTGGAGCAGCAGCTGATGGATCTGCGCTTGCTGCGTGTGCCGGCCACCGCATCGCTTGCCCACGTCGACGCGCTCGGCATCGCGGCGTGCCAGCGCCAGTACGGCATCGCTGACCAGGCGGTCGTACAGAATCACGTCGGCCCGATTGAGCGCGCGCAATGCATGCAGCGTCAGCAGGCCCGGATCGCCGGGTCCGGCGCCCACCAGCAGCACCGAACCTGACGCGGATACAACGTCCTCGGCAGCCAATGCCTGAACCAGCAACTGTTCGGCTTCCTCCGCGCGCGCGTTGCGCAACAGCGACAGCACCGGCCCGTCATGCAGCCAGTCGTAGAACACGCGCCGCGCGGCGAGTTCGGGCCAGCGCTGCACGATGCGCACGCGATAACGCTGGGCCAGGCCGACCAGCGCGCCCAGCGCGTGATCGAGTTGCGACTCCAGCGTTTCGCGCACGCGCCGGGCCAGCACCGGCGCCGCGCCGGCGGTGGAAATGGCGATCGTCAGCGGTGCGCGATCGACCACGGCCGGCACCTGAAAGCGCGACAGGCCGGGATCGTCGACCACGTTCGCAAAAATACGTCGTTCCGTGGCCGCGGCGGCGACTTGCGCATTGAGCGTGCGATCGTCGGTGGCGGCAATCGCCAGCCATACGCCGTCCAGCCATGCCGGCTGGAACGTATCGCCGATAAAAGCGATGCGCTCTTGCGCCGACCATTCGAGCAAATTGCCGCTCAGCTGCTGGGCTCCCACACGCACTTGTGCCCCAGCTTCGAGCAGAGCCTCGATCTTGCGTTCCGCCACCGCGCCGCCGCCGACCACCAGCACCGGCAGGCCCTTCAGATCTGCAAAGAGTGGATAAAGTTTCATGTCGTTCACTGGATAGGCAGCCTGGTCGGCGGACAGCTTGCGCATGTCGGTGAGCAAGGAATTGCGTGATGACTATGTGAAAACCGCTGTGCCGATTCAAGCGGCTGCGCCGGGAATTTGGCGATATGCCGCCTGATCCTGCCGATTTAATTGCTACATGATGTGTATCGGTGCGAACATCGGCGGTGGTACCTCCGGGGGGAATTGCCAAGCGCTCTGTTCGCAGCACCAGGATAACGTCGGTCGACACTTCCTTGTTATGTCGATGGCTTCTTAGTCCGGCCAGACCGGACACGCCAGCGGGCCATCGATATCGTGCTGCGATAAAAGCGCTGCCAGCCGGTTTGGCTGGTGCTGCATGCCAGGTCATGCACGGGTGATTTGCTCCGCAGCGCACCGGTTGTGGTCATGGTCTGCCGCTCGGTTTTCTCTATGGATCTGCGGTGAGCCCTGCTTCATCGGTGTGATGTCCGGCCGCAACAGCGGCGGCTGGGAGGCATCGAGGCGGTCGATCCAATGAGCGATGCGGGGGAGCACAGATGCCACTGAGTCGGAGAGTCCTTGACGGTGAAGAGGCCGTGCCGTTGCGCCGCGCATCGGCGCCGGGCGGCAGCGCACAGCCGGCTACCCGGCTGATGCAGCGTTTGCACGATGGCCCGACCCAGCTGATGACGCTGGCCCTGCTTGAGCTCGACCAGGCCCGGCAGACCGAGCGCAACGTCGCCACGCAGGTGCTGGGCGGTATCCGCTCGCTGGTCAGCGAAGCCCTGCGCGGCATCCGCCAGGTACTGGAAGAATGGGATAGCGGCATGACAGCGGAAAAATCGTTGTCGCTGGCTACCTCGCTGATCAATCTCGGGCGCCGGCTTTCTTCCTTTACCGGCCTGGCGCTGCATATCGATTGCGACGATGCGGTCGCCGATCCGCCGCCGCCGGTGGCGGTGATCGTGCTGCAGGCGGTGCAGGAGCTGCTGCTCAACACCTGCAAGCATGCGCCGGGCGCGAATGTGGAACTGGTGTTGACGGCGCAGGCCAACGGCTTCGAGCTGACGGTGAGCGACGACGGCCCCGGCTTCGATCCGGTGGCGGTGTATCAGCGTCATAGCGTGCAGGGCGGCCTGGGCCTGGGCGCCATGCCGGAACGGCTGGCACGCGTCGACGCTGCCTTCCATCTGCAGGCCGCCCCCGGCGCCGGTGTGCATGTATGCATCCGCTGGCCGGGCGATTTCGCCGAACAGGGTTGGCCGGGCCGGCGTGTCGTGCGCCTGCCGGGCTGGGTGGTCAGGCGATGAACGTGCGCGTAGTGCTTGGCGACGATCACCTGATGCTGCGCGAAGGGCTGGTCGCGCTGCTGCAGCGCGAACCCGATTTCGAAGTGCTGGGACATGCCGGCCATGGCGCGGATCTGTTGCGGCTTGCGCGCAACTTGACCCCCGATGTGGTGGTGGCCGATGTCACCATGCCGGTGATGAACGGCATCGAGGTCGCCCGGCGCGTACGCAGCGAACGCCTGCCGAGCAAGGTGCTGTGCCTTTCCGCCAGTGCGCAGCCGGCCCAAGTGCTGATGGCGATGGAGGCGGGCGCATCCGGCTATGTGCTGAAAGAAAACTGTTGCGACGAATTGGCGCGCGCCATCCGCCATGCCTATAGCGGGCAGATTTTCCTGAGCAGCGAACTGATGGCGCCCATCCTCGGCGCGTACCGCGAAGCCGGCAGCGGCCACCGCGCCTGGACGCCGCCACCGCTGACCTGGCGTGAGCGCGAAATCACGCGCCTGCTGGCGGAAGGCCATTCCACTCAGCAAGTGGCGGATCGGCTGCATATCAGCGCGAAGACGGTGGCGACGCATCGCTCGCATGTATTTCGCAAGCTCAATATCCGCAGTGTGGCGGAGTTGACGCGCTATGCGGTGAAGCAGGGGATGACCGCGCTCGATTGAGCGTGTCGTTCTGTTGCCTGTGGAATCAGATAGCCTGGGCTTGGATAGCATGGGTTGCATAAATCCGCGCAACCTCAGCTCAAATTCAATACCAGGCGCTTGCTGTCCCAGCCTTCCTCGAAATCTGCGTCATATGCGACGCCCATTGCTGTGAGCGTTTTAAAACCTTTGCCCCGATACCATCCTTCGGCAGGGGCAGAATCAACCCATCACTGCATAAGACATAGCTAACACACGTCGCAAGCCCCTGCGCGACGTTCTTCCGCATGCCCATGTGCCTCAGCAAAGCAGAAGTCAATATCAGCATTTTGCTGATAGGTCGCGCCAGCCGCCGCGGCGTAACCTAGCCGGACCTCGTTTGCACGGGCTGGAGTCCATGCAAGCGGGGCCGTGTCATGAAGACACACAGGGGCGGCTCGTGATTGATCGTGTTCTCGAACATCTTGCGTCGCACCTCAACGCCCATTTCCGGCGGCAGTTCGAGGTGGCCGAGGATGTGGCGGTGGTGTCCAACCTGCAGGAGCTGGGCGGCGTGCCGGTGGTGCTGTCGACCAACAAGCTGGTGCTGTTCCTCAGCGGGGTGGAGCGCGACACGCTGGCATACCGCGCCACCGGCCTGCCGATGACGTACCAGAATGGCGTCATCCACAACGCGGCTCCCGTGTATCTCAACCTGTTGGTGATGTGCGCGGCCAATTTCAGCGGCAGCCATTATCCGGAAGCCCTGAAATTCCTGTCCGGCGCGATCGCCTTTTTCCAGGGCAGCCCCGTGCTCGATCACCAGAACACGCCGGGCATGGACCAGCGCCTGGAGCGGCTGGCGCTGAATATGGAAAACCTGAGCAGCCAGGAGATGCACAGCCTGTGGAGCATCCACGGCGGCCGCTATCTGCCTTCGGCGCTGTTTCGCATACGCATGATCACGCTCGATGCCGGCGCCATTCGCGGCCGCGACCCGGCGATCCGCCAGACCGAAACCGCGGCGGCGCCCTGACCATGCAACGTTATCGCGCCTTCGCCACGATCGATGTGCGGCACGACTATTTCGCCGATGGCAGCGCGCGCGACCTGGTGTTCCGGCCGCATGCCGATACCTCGGCGTTTCTGCATCGCTTCGCCATGCTGGTGCACGCGGACGGACGCAGCCTCGGCATCAGCGTGGCCGATTCCCAGCTACCGGGCATCTGGAGCGAGCGCAACGAAGAAGGCCAGCCGCGAAGCTTGTGCTTCGACTTGTATTCGGGCGATGCGGATTGCGTGTACTACACCGAAACCGTCGCCGTGCAGCCGCCGACACAGCAAGACGGCATCCAGCCGGCGCCGTTGCTGCCGGTTGCAGCGTCACCGAGGGCGCCATTGGCGACGGTGGCACTGCCGCTCAGCGGCGGCGGCGACGATTTCGCCGCCTGGGTCGAGGCGCTCGGCACGGCCTACCGGCTGCATCTGCAAAGCCGCAGCACGATCTGGAAATACCTGCTGGTTGGCGACTGGCGCGGACGCGCGCTGTCGATTGTCGATCAGCGCGGCGAAGTGAGCTTTACCACGCCGGCGCAACAGGTCCTGCCGAACGGGCAGTCCGCGCTGGTGGTGCATTCCACCTCGCCGATCGCCATGCGCGAGCGACCGCCGCAGCGGTTCCAGCTGCGCGATGTGACCGATACGCCAGGGCGTGTGCTGATTTCAAGGTTGCCAGGCGCTGCGCCGCAGCGCCTGTGGCGAGAGACCGTACGCGGCGTATCCACCGCCGTGTCGGAAATTTTTGTTCATAGCTGACACACAATGACAGGAGCCCGCCGATGGGTGCAATGAAGACACCGGGTGTTTATATCGTCGAGAAGAATGCGTTTCCCAACTCGGTGGTGGAAGTGGCTACCGCCGTGCCCGCATTCATCGGCCACACCGAAATCGCCGACAATCGCAGCAAGCCGCTTTCGTTCAAGCCCTGGCGCATCAGCTCGATGGCCGAGTACCACCAGTACTTCGGTTTCGGCCCGAACCCACGCTTCAACATTGCGGTGAAGAGCGATCCCTCCGCGCTGGCCGATTTCAAGGCGGCGGGCGCGGACAACAAGCTCACCGAATACGTGTTCGAGCAGCCGGCCGGCAAGGACGGCGGCCGCTACACGCTTTACAACGCCATGCGCCATTTCTTCCAGAACGGCGGCGGCCCCTGCTATATCATCTCGGTCGGCGACTATGCGTCGGACCTGGATCCGGACAAATTCGGCCGCGGTATCGACGAACTGCTCAAGGAGCAGGAGCCGACCATGGTGGTGGTGCCGGAAGCCGTGCTGCTCAAGCAGCCCGACTGCATCGGCCTGCAGCAGGCGATGCTGCAGCATTGCGGCGACAAGATGCGCAACCGCGTGGCGATTCTCGATGTGTGGGGCGGCGACAAGCCGCGCAACGATCCGGGCGGCGATCCGGTCGACCTGTTCCGCAACAGCCTGGGGATCAACTTCCTCAATTACGCCTCGGCCTACTATCCGTGGCTGAACACCACCGTGGTCGGCGACAAGGAGCTCAGCTACGAGAACATCGCCACCGCCGATGTGCTGCAGCAGCTGCTGCGCAGCGAACTGGGCCTGCCGGAAACCGCGCCCGACGGCGCTGCGCTGAAGGACAAGGAACAGATCCAGGCGATCGCCGACATCACCAAGGATTGGAGCAAGGTGGAACCGGCGCCCACGGATGACGCGATCCTGGCCAACAAGGCGCTGCTCAACAAGACGCTGATGACCATCAGTCCGCTGTTCAACACCATCATGGACCTGGTCAAGGGCAAGCTGAACCTGATGCCGCCGAGCGCGGCGATGGCCGGCATCTACACCATGGTCGACAACAGCCGCGGCGTGTGGAAAGCACCGGCCAATGTCAGCCTCTCCGGCGTGGTGGCCCCGGCCGTGACCATCTCGGCGGCGGACCAGGAAGACCTCAACGTCACCACCCAGGGCAAATCGATCAACGCGATCCGCTCGTTTATCGGCGAGGGCGTGCTGGTGTGGGGTGCGCGCACGCTCGACGGCAACAGCCTGGATTGGCGCTACATCAACGTGCGCCGCACCATGATCATGCTGGAAGAGTCCTGCAAGCTGGCGGCCAAGGCGCTGGTGTTCGAGCCGAACGTGGCCAACACCTGGGTCACCATCAAAAGCATGGTCGCGAACTTCCTCACCGGCATCTGGAAACGCGGTGGCCTGGCCGGCGCCGTGCCGGAAGATGCCTTCAGCGTGCACTGCGGCCTCGGCGAAACCATGACGCCGGACGACATCCTCGAAGGCATTCTGCGCGTCACCGTGCTGGTGGCGATGGTCCGCCCGGCGGAATTTATCGAGATCACCTTCCAGCAGCAGATGCAGAAGTCGTGACAGGGCGCGGGCGCCGCAGCGCGCCCGCTGCGTATGGCCTCATCTTTTGACGGAGTATTTGTATGGCAGACGATGGTTCGCAGCAGTCATCCAACGTATGGCCGATGCCCAAGTTTTACTTTCAGGTGAAGTGGGATTCGGCCGTGATGTCGTTCGAGGAAGTGTCCGGGCTCGACGTGGAAGCACAGCCGATCGAGTATCGCCACGGCGATAGTCCCGCGTATGCCTCGATCAAGATGCCGGGGCTGAAGAAATTCAGCAACGTCACCATGAAGAAGGGCGTGTTCAAGGGCGATAACAAGTTCTGGGACTGGTTCAACAAGATCAAGATGAACACGATCCAGCGCGTGCCCGTCACGATCAGCCTGCTGGACGAATCGGGCAAGCCGACCATGGTATGGACGCTGGCCAATGCGTGGCCGACCAAGATCACCGGCACCGACCTCAAGGCGCAGGGCAACGAAGTGGCGATCGAAACCATCGAGATCGCGCACGAGGGCTTGACGATTGCCAACGCCTGATCCGGCGGCATGGCCTGCGCAGGTCGTCCAGGAAGACACGCTGGGAGCCCAGCTCCCGGCTGCATTCCAGTTCACTGTCAGCATCGGCAGCGGCACAGGGAGCGGCGACAGTTCGTTCCAGGAAGTGTCCGGACTGGAGCTGAGCATGGAAGTGGACGAGCTGCGCGAGGGCGGCGAAAACCGCTTCATGCACCAGCTTCCCACTGGCGTGAAGCAGAAGCGGCTGACGCTCAAGCGCGGCGTGGCGCCGATGAGTTCGGCGCTGGTGAGCTGGTGCAGGAGCACGCTGGAGGGCGGCCTGTCGGTGTCGATCAAGTTGGCGCCGGTGACGGTGAAGCTGCTCGATGCCAAGGCCAATCCATTGCGTACCTGGTCGCTTACCAACGCCTATCCGGTGCGCTGGGAAATCGACAGTTTCCAGTCCACCAAAAACGAGGTGGCGCTGGAGACGATCGAGCTTGCTTATCAGTTTGTCCAACGAAGCGATTGAGGCTGCAGCGTGACGATCGAAATCCGCCAGATGGTGATCAAGTCCAGCATCGACCGCGGTGAAGCGGCCGGAGCGGACGAGTCCGCGCCGGCCGCTGACGAGCACGACGGCGAAGGCGGCAACAGCGAGGGCAACCTGGGCGGCAGCGAGGAGCGGCGGCGCCTGCGCATGCTGCTGGCGACGCAGTTCGAGCGGATGCGGGAGCGATAAATGCCAGACCGTCTCTCCTCCGGGAAATCGCAGCTGAAAATCAGCATCTGCGATACCAGCGGCAATACGCCTACGCCCAGCGGCAAATCGATCTCTCTGCTGATCAATCCGTCCGAACTGACCCTCTCGCGCAAGACCCGCTTCGGCGGCGCGGTGCCGATGGGCGACACCGGCAGCGGGCGCAATTTTTCCCGCATGCTGCCCGGCACGCTCGATTTTTCCACCGTGTTCGACGGCACCGGCGTGGTGCCGGTGCCATCCAATCTGAATCTGCCGGCCGAGGTCGAAGACCAGCTCAATGCCTTGAACGACGTGGTCTACACCTACAACGGCAAGCAGCACGAACCGAATGTGGTGCAGGTGCTATGGGGGCGGCTGGCGTTCTATGGGCGGCTGACCAGCTTCAATATCGACTACACCTTGTTCCGCCCCAGCGGCGCGCCGCTGCGCGCCAAAGCAAAGCTGAGCTTCCAGGGCTACAAGAATCCGCAGGAAGCGACGCTGGAGGCGAACATGTCCTCGCCCGATCTGAGCCACTCGGTGGTGGTCACCGAAGGCGACACGCTGCCGCTGCTGTGCCATCGCATCTACGGCGACAGCAGCTATTACGTCGATGTGGCGCGCTTCAACGGCCTGCACGCGTTCCGTGCGCTCAGGCCCGGCACGACCTTGCATTTTCCGCCACTGAGTTGAGCCATGGCCACTTCTCCCAATCCCATTAACGGCGGCGTGATTCGCGTGGTGATCAGCGCCGGCGGCCAGGCCTTGTCCAGCGCGCCAATCGTGTCGCTCACCGTGCGCCGCGCGGTCAACCGCATTCCCTGGGCCGAGATCGTGTTGACCGATGGCGATATGACCACCGGCGAATTTGTCTACAGTGACGAGGCCACCTTTGCGCCGGGCGCCGCAATAAGCATCAGCGCCGGCTATGGCGAGGAGAGCGCGGAGATCTTCAGCGGCATCGTGGTGCGGCACAGCTTGAAGATCGATAACGACAACAGTTCGCGCCTGGTGCTGGAGTGCCGCGACAAAGCCGCCAAGATGACGATCGGGCGCAACAACGCGAACTATCTGCAGGCCAAAGACAGCGACATCATCTCGACCTTGATCGGCAATCACGGCTTGTCGGCCACCGTTACCAGCACCTCGACGCAGTACGACGAACTGGTGCAGTTCTACAGCAGTGACTGGGATTTCATGCTGGCCCGTGCCGATGCCAACGGCATGGTGGTGACGGTGGACGCCGCCAAGGTGAAAGTGGCGCCGCCGGGCGCATCCACGCCCGCGGTGCTGACGGTGACCTGGGGCGACAGCCTGATCGCGTTCGAGGCGGATATGGACGCGCGCAGCCAGTACAGTTCGGTGCAGGCCGTGTCCTGGGATCCCAAGCAGCAAGCCGTGATGCAGGGCAGTCCGGCGGTACCGGTCAAGCTCAACGAGCAAGGCAATCTGGACGGCGCCACGCTGGCGGAAGTGGCGGGCCCCGACACCTATACCCTGCAGACCGGCGCCACCCAGCCGATGGCTGCCTTGACCGACTGGGCCAAGGCGGCGCAGCAGAAATCCGCATTGGCGCGCATTCGCGGACGGATGAGTTTCTGTGGCAGCGCACTCGCCGTGCCCGACAGTGTGATCGAGGTCAAAGGGGTGGGCAGCCGCTTCAACGGCTCGGTTTATGTGTCGGCGGTGGAGCACGATTTCAGCAGCGGCAACTGGACTACCCATGTCGAGTTCGGTCTGCGGCCGGATTGGCACATGGAGCGCGAAGACGTGGTGGCGCCGCTCAACGGCGGCCTGCTGCCGGGCGTGAACGGCTTGCAGATCGGCGTGGTGATGAAACTCGACGGCGACCCGGAAGGTGAGCAGCGCATCCAGGTACAGGTGCCGGTGCTGCAGGCGCAGGCGCAAGGTATCTGGGCACGCCTGCTGCAGTTCTATGCTTCCAGTGCATTCGGCGCGTTCTTTCTGCCGGAAGTGGGCGATGAGGTGCTGCTCGGTTACTTGAACGACGATCCCAGCCACCCCGTAGTGCTCGGCTCGTTGTACAGCAGCGCGCGCAAACCGCCGTATGCGCTGGAGGCAAAGAACAACACCAAGGCGATCGTTACGCGCTGCCTGCACAAGATCGAGTTCAACGAGGAAGACAAGATCATCACCGTGATCACGCCGGGCAAGAACCAGGTGGTGCTCGACGACAAGGCGCAGGCGATCACCGTGCAGGACCAGCACAACAACAGTATCAAGCTGTCCAGCGCCGGCATCGCCTTGACCAGCCAGTCCGACATCAAGCTCACCGCGCAGGGCAATGTGACGATCACCGCCAATGCGGCCATCAACATCAACGCCACCGCCGACCTCAAAGCCACCGGCATGAACGTCAACTGCGAAGCGCAGGTGGGCTTTGCCGGCAAGGGCTCGGCCACCGCCGAACTGTCCGCCGCCGGGCAGACCACGGTGAAGGGCGCGATGGTCATGATCAATTAACCGGCGCAGATCCAGGGGAAACACTCATGCCGCCAGCCGCACGTATTACTGACATGCATACCTGCCCGATGGTCACGCCCGGGCTGCCGCCGATACCGCATGTCGGCGGTCCGATTATCGGTCCCTGCGTGCCGACCGTGTTGATCGGCAAGCTGCCGGCGGCGGTGGTCGGCGACATGCTCACCTGCGTCGGGCCGCCGGATTCGATCGTCAAAGGCTCATCCACGGTGATGATCGGCGGCCGTCCGGCCGCGCGCATCGGCGATACCACGGCGCACGGCGGCAGCATCGTGCTGGGTTTGCCTACCGTGCTTATCGGGGGCTGAGCATGGCCGACTTTCTTGGCCGGGGCTGGAGCTTTCCGCCGCGCTTCGATCCGCGCACCAAACAAGCGGTGATGGTGGCCGACAGCGAGGACATCGCCGAAAGCCTGCGCATCCTGCTGTCCACCCAGCCGGGCGAGCGGGTGATGCTGCCCCATTACGGTTGCGCGCTGCGCCGCATGGTGTTCGAAGAAGCCAGCGAACAGACCGTTACCCAGATCAAGGAAATGATCCGCAAGGCGATCCTGTTCTATGAGCCGCGCATCAGCGTGAACAGCATGGATGCCCAATTGGTGGATGCGTTGAGCGGGCGGCTGGAGATCGTCATCGACTACACCATCCGCAGCACCAATACGCGGCACAACCTCGTCTATCCGTTCTATCTGCACCAGGCCACCGATCCGGTGCGGAGCTGACGCATTCCCATGTCATGAACGCTGGCACGCAACAAGACCAACGCCTCGCTGCTGCGCTCCGGCCCGGCTACATCGTGCCGGAGGAGTTCACGCTGGCCGAGCGTATCCGCCTGACGCTCGGCTATGCCGCGCAGCTGCGCTTTGCCAGCGGCGATGGCGCCGAGGCCGGTTGCTGGGACGAGGCTTTGCTGCGCGATGAAAGCGTGCTGCTGGCCGATATCGCCGCGTTTCCGCTGACCACGGCGCAGGAAGGTTTCGCCGAAGCATGGCCGTGGGCGGACGAGCGCCATCTGTGGTGGCGCGTACGCCAGCTGATGTCGCGCTTCGACAGCTGGTGCCAATGGCTGGCCTGGCACGACACGCCGGTGGCGGTGCAGGTCTTGCAGGCGATGATGGCGGCGATCGGCAGCAATCTGCGCGAGCTGGTGCAGGAGGCCGTGGGGTGCTTCGGCCTCGATGCGACCGAAGCCCGGCGCGTGCATCCGGCCTGGCGCGTCGGCGCACAGGCCGGGCAGGTGGCCGACGCACCGGCCGACATTGCGCGACGCCGGCAACTGCTGCGGCGCCTGTGGGGTGCGCTGTGCGTCACCATCGCGCGGCTGCGGCCGCTGGCGCAGGCGCAATTGCCGGCCAGCCTCGCCAGCGGTGCGCACGAGCCGGCGATGGGCCTGCTGCTGGCCGGGCTGCAGCTGTATCAGGACACGCGCGCGGTGGTGAACCGTTTTCCCGAGCGGCTGACCGATTTCTATTATTTGCAGTTATTGCGCATGCAGCCGCGCCGGCCGCGACACGAGCGCGTGTATCTGCGTTTCGAGCGCGATCCGCGCTACGTTGCGCCGGTGCAAGTGGCGCTCGGCACGCGCTTTATCGGCGGCAAGGACCGCGCCGGGCAGGCGATCGAATTCGCGGCCGAGCAGGCGCTGGAGGTGACCGACAACCAAGTCGCCGCGCTGTACAGCCTGCGCCTGGAACGCGATCCGCTGATCTCGCCTGAGCGCGAATTCGGCTATGCCACGCGCGTGATGTCGCAGTCCATTCCCTTGTTGGCGCCAGATGCGGCGTATGCGGAAGAGCCGCCGTGGTGGCCGCTGCTGGGCGGGCAGGCCAAGAGTTCGGCGGCCGATGCGCAACATGCCAGGCTGGGCTTTGCGGTGGCATCGCCGATGCTGGCCCTGAAGGAAGGCGATCGGCGCGTGCGCCTGTCGCTGCGCCTGTCGCATCCGGCCAATGACGACGAAATGCTGGCGACGCTGATGCGCCGCACGAACGGGCAGCGCGACGCCGCGTGGCTGGGCCAGGTGTTTGCGCGGCTCGACCGTGCCGAAGCGCGGCATCATCCCAGCCATGGCGTACCGCTGAGTGCGGCCAGTGCCGAACAGCTTGCCGCCTCCGCGTGGGCGCGCGCGCCGCGCACGCAAGGCGATGTGCGCTTGTGCTATTTGACCGCCCGCTGCCTGGCCGTCGGCGACAATGCAGCGTTTCGCGCCAGCCTCGGCCGTTTGTTTGCGGTGTGGCTGATCGCCGGCAGCGAAGAGCTGCATCCGCTCGATGTCGAGGCCTTGCGCAAGCATGCCGCGGCGCTGCCCGGCTGCGATGGCCCGAAGGCGGTCGAGATCGACGATCCGCTGATCCTGATTTATCCGCACGAACACGCCGACGCACATGCCGCCGGGCATGGCCTGCCGGATCGCGTGCTGATTTTCGAGCGCGTGTTCCGCGGTGTGTGGCAGGCCGAGTTCAGCGTGGCCGGCGGCTGGCTGGTGCCCGGCGACGTACTGGCGCGCCGGCGCGATGGCGATGGTTTCGGTCTCGGCGGCTGCATCGAATTGTCCATGCATCTGGGACTGGAGCGGCCGTCGGTGGTGGCCTGCAAGCCGGTCATCCATGGTGCGGACTGTCCGCCGCAGCCGATGCTGCGGCTGACCCTGCAGAACCGCACACGCCTGTACGCGTACAGCTTGCTGCAGCAAATCATCCTGCACGATGTGGTGTTGTCGGTGAACGTGACGGGTGTGCGCGACATCGTGCTGTACAACCAGCTGGGCCGGCTGGATGCCGGCAAGCCGTTCCAGCCATTCGGGCCGCTGCCGGCACTGGGCGCCTATTGTCTGTTCGGCAATGAGGAGCTGGCCGGCAAACCCTTGCGCGCGCTGCGCCTCAATCTGCGCTGGGGGCAACTGCCCACTGAAGAAGGCGGCTTTGCGGCGCGCTATCACGCTTATCCCGGCAACTGGCCGGCGGCCGGCTTTCAGGTGCGGCCGGAAATTCTGCGCGATGGCCAATGGCGCGGCGGCAGCGGTGGCAACCTGGGCTTGTTTCAGGGTGAACGCCGTCTGCGCGAAACAATCAGCCTGGTCTTGCCGGAAACCGATCTCGCGCTGTATCACCGCCCACAGGCGCGCGCGCCGGAGCCGCTCGTCTACGGCACCACCACCCGTAACGGCTTTTTCCGCCTGGAATTGGCCGCGCCCGGCACGGCTTTCGGCCACAGCCTGTATCCGCGCCTGCTGTCCGAAGCGCTTACTGCCAATGCGCGGTTGAAGCGCGCGAAGCTTGCGCTGCCGCTGCCACAGGAGCCGTACACGCCGACGGTGGAGCAGCTCTCGCTGGATTACCTTGCCAGCCAGCGCATCTCGCTCAGGTCGGGTACCGATGGCGCTGCATCCGGACAGCTGTTTCACCTGCATCCGTTCGGGCATGACACGCCGCGTGCGCGGCCCGGCATGGACGGCGTGCCGCTGCTGCCGCGCTATTTCTACGACGGCAATTTATATGTGGGCCTGTCCGGCTCCGATCCGTGCGGCGCCTTGAGCTTGTATTTCCATCTGCGCCCCGAGAGCGCCGCCGAATGCTGGCAGGCGGCGCTGCCGCAAGCTCGCTGGGCGGTGTGGGGCGAACACGGCTGGCGTGCGCTGGAAACCGATCGCACCCTGTCGGATGGCACGCTGGGTTTTCTGCGCAACGGCATCGTGGTGCTCGACCTGCCGGCCGGCATGACGCGCGATTGTCCGCAGCTACCCGGCGGCCTGTACTGGCTGCGGCTGAGTGCCGACGGCGTGCTGGAGCGGCTGGCCGGCCTGTACGGTGTCTACACCCAGGCAGTGACCGCGCGCCGAGTCGAGCCGCGCGGCGCGGATGAAGCCGGCACGCCGCTGCCGCCGGCGACCGTGCGCACACCCTTGCATGCAATCGGCGGCCTGCGCGCGATCCAGCAGATCGGCCCATCGTATGGTCTGGGCCAGCCGGAGGCGGCCGGCATGTTGCGCGTGCGCAGCGCCGAGCGGCTGCGGCACAAGGACCGCGCCAGCACACCGTGGGACTACGAACGCCTGCTGCTGGATGCGTTTCCCGCAGCGTTCAAGGTGAAGTGTTTCGTCAATGGCGAAGCCCCCACTGCGGCGATCGCCGGCAAGCCGGGCGGCGTGCTGGTAGTAGTGGTGCCGGCGCCGCGGCAGGGCGTGCTGTTCCACAGCACCGAGGCGCCGCGCTTCGATGCGGCGGTGCTGGAACAAATGGCCGTCCATCTACGCGAACGCAGCGCGCCGGGTCTGCAGCTGGTGGTGCGCAATGCGGTCTACGAGCGCATCCAGGTGCGCTGTGCATTGCGCCTGGCGCGCGGCGTGCATCCGGGCGCGGCGATGATCCGCATCAACCAGGCCATCGTCGAGTTCCTGTCGCCCTGGCATGCGGACGGCTGCCGGCCCACTTTCAATTGGGACGTGCGCGCCGAGGCGATCGAAGCACGCCTGCGCGAACTGGATGAAGTAGATGTGGTCTGCGCAATGTCCCTGCTGCATATCGTGCGCACCGACAGCAACACCTACCAGCTGCTGGATACGGCACGTACCCGCGACGGCAAGCCGGTGCGGCAGGTGCGCCCGGTGCAGCCATGGAGCCTGGTACTGCCGACGCCGCGGCATCTGATCGAACTGATCGGCGTGCCTTCGACTCAGGGTGCGCAGGCCACCGGCGTAGGCAAGCTGGAAATCGGCGGTACCTTTATCGTGGGCGGCGTGCCGGCGGCACCGGGGCAGGTGGCGCCATGACTATCCGCAACCGCGAATCGCTGCGCAGCTACTTCAGCGACGGTGCGCTGCCGACGCAGGAGCACTTCGCCGACTTGATCGATTCGATGCTCAATATGAGCGACGAGGGCTTTCGCAAATCGGTCGAGCGCGGTTTCGAAATTTCCGCAGCGGCCGGCTACGAGGCGCTGCTGAGCTTCTTCCGCGACCAGGATCCGGACCTGCCGCTGTGGTCGGTGCTGTTCGGCGGCGCGCAAGGGCAGTTGCTGATTCGCGCCAACGGCGAGCCTCCAGCCGACGGCGAAACCGATACCAGGCCGCCCTTGCTGTGCCTGGATCCGTCCGGACGGATCGGTATCCGCAACGCCAGTCCGGCCGCCGCCCTCGATATCGACGGGATGCTGCGCAGCAAGGGGCGCAGCGGCAGCTATGCGCGCGCTCACGCCGTGCCGCTGCTGGCCAATGGGCAGTGGCAGGATCTTACCGACGATCTGGATGGCTGCCAGGCATTCGAAGTAACCGCCGGCGCCGGCCACCAGGGCAAGGGTAGTTTTGCGCTGGTGCATGCGGTCGCGCTCAATACCTATAACCCCACCCTGGGCATTCTCAATTTCCTCAATCGCAAGCGCGGCATCCGCAGCACCGATGCGTTCTACGCACGCCGCTGCGACCGCCTGCAATTGCGCTGGCAGGGCAGCAGCGGCCGCAACGCCAGCTATCGGCTGCAAATCCGCAGCGGCTGCGATTACGGCAGCGGCATCGCGATCAACGCGCATGTCACCCAGCTGTGGTTCGACCCGCATATGCAAAAGGGGCAGCCATGAACGCGCGGATCGAAGCCGGTACGGGTCTCCCGCCTGCGTTCGCCGCGCCGTTGCCGGCGGTGATCGAACGGCATCGCGGCGACGATCCATTCGCCTACGAAGCCTTGCGCGCCAAGGCGCTCGCAGCGCTGCAATCGCTCAGCGGCGAGCACTGGACCGACTACAACTACCACGATCCCGGCGTCACCTTGCTCGATGCGTTGTGCTTTGCGTTGACCGAAGATCTGTTCGGTGCGCAGCAGCCCTTGCTGGACTTGCTCGCCGCACCGGACGGCCGCATCCACTACCGCAGCGTGGGACTGCACGCCGCCGAGGAAATCCTGCCCAGCCGCGCCTGCACCCGCATGGACTATATGCGCTGGCTGCTCGACCGCGTGCCGGGCGCGTTGCAGGCGCATGCCGATATGCCGGCCGGCAACGGTCTGTGGCACATGAGCATGGAAGTGATCACCGAGCAGGCCGACAGCGCTCATGCCGCCGCAGCGCGCGCCTATTGGGCGCAACGCAACCTCGGCGAAGATCTGCAAGCCTGGCCCGACGTGTTGCAGCCGTGCTGGTGCACGCTGCAGCTCGATCTGAATATCGAGGGCGTACGTGCGCCGGAAGAAATCCTCGCCGACGTAGTTGCGCTATGTGCCGAACATGTCGATGCGGCACCGCGGCGCCATTCGCTGATGGAGCGCCTCAACGCGCAAGACGCAGGCAGTGCGCTGGCCGAGCTGCTGGACGGCCCGCGCTTGCGCCTGGGCTGGATCGATACCGGCAGCCTGGAGCGCGACCTGGACAGCCGGGTGTATTTCGGCGATCTGGCGCGCCTTGCGCTGACCGTGGAAGGCGTCGCCGAAGTCAGCGGCATCAGCCTCAAGGCGGACGGCCTGGACAGTTCCGGCGGCGCCTTGCCGCGCCGCGGCGACGGCTGGGTCTTGCGTTTGCGCTGGCCGGATCGGCACGAGGCGATGCAGGCATGGCAGATCAAGCGGCGCGGCAACCCGATTGGCGTAGCCGAAGATGCATTGCTGCATCGCCTGGACGATCTGCGCCGCAATACCGGTGGACGCGCGGCTGCCGACAGTGCACCGGAGATGGCGGGTTCGCCCTTGCTGCGGCCGCAAGGCCAGTACCTGTCGCCGGATGTCTACGTATCGCTGTTCCGGCAATTGCCGCGCATTTACCGCGAACGCTTCGACCTGACCATGAATGCGGCCGACGCCGCCGATGCCGCGCAATTGCGCGCCTACCTGGCGCTGCTGGAACAATGGCTGGCGCACGGCCATGCGCAGACCCATTACCTGCGCGAGCTGTACACCACCCGCCCGCAGCCGCGCGCCAGCTATGCCTGGGAGGTGCTGGGCGAGGAGCATATTCCCGACCTGGGCGAGCTCTATGTCAGTGGCCGCGAACAGGTGCGCGAAGCGGTGTTCGCGGCGGCGGATGCCACGCTGGAGCGGCGCGGGCGCGTACTCGATCATTTGCTGGCGCTGTATGGCGAAGGCTGCTGGCAGGGCAGCATCCGCCCATTCGGCTGGTATTTCAGCGCCGCGCTGTGGCCGGTGCATTTGTTCGAGCAGAAGCGATTGATGCTGCGCTGTGTGGCGGCGCTTACCCGTGATCGCTACGGCGCGATCGACTACAGCCGCCGCTCCCTCGGGCGGCGCAACAACACCTCGGCCCTGCAGCAGCGTGTAAGCCTGCTGCTGGCCTTCAAGTACCGGCACAGCCGTTTGCTGATGGCGCCGCTGCGCGATGCCAAGCTCGCCCTGGCGGCCGAAAACCATGTGCCGGGTGACACCGACAAATTGCCTTCGTCGCTGCAGCCGCCCACGCTGTGGAGTCCGCGCCGCCGCCGCGTGGTCGACGGCATGGGTACGGACTTGGCCAGCGCCGCACGCGCACTGGCCCTGCATTTCTCCGACCTGGATCCACATGCGTTGCCGCCGGCCCTGCTGCGCAGCGCGGTGCATGCAGAGCGTTACCGGCATATCGACGCCGGCTCGGTCTGGCTGGGTGGCGACGATAAGCAGAGCTGCTGGCGCCTGCGCCTGCGCTCGAATCGCGTACCGGCGGAAGCGGCGGCGATCTGCCTGCATGAATTCGCCTGCCGCCTGCAATTGGAATGCGAAGGCATGCATGTGCTTGAGCATGTGCTGCTGCGACCGCTGGCTGGCAGCGATCCGGATATCACCGACGATTTCTACGCCTACCGCCTTACCGCGGTATTCCCGGCCTGGACCGCGCGCGGACACGATGCATCGTTTCGTCGCGTCGCGCAGGAAACCCTGGCGCTCAACGCGCCCGCGCATCTGCGCATCCAGACCTTGTGGCTGGATGCCGCGGCGATGCAGCGTTTCGAGCGCTGCTATGCGGCGTGGCTGGAAGCCAAACAGCTGCATTGCGCCGCCATGCTTGCCGCGGATGGCGCAGATGCCGCTACCCACCGGCTGGAAGACTGGACCCGCATGCTGCGCTGGCTGTTGTGGCGACATCTGGGTGCCGACAGTCCGGAGGCGGGTGCATGAGCCGCCACGTGATCGAGACGCTGGAATGGCACTGCCGCGGCAGCGAGCGGCAACCGGCGCTGGCGCAGCAGAGCATCAGTGCCTTTCTGCACGGTCCCGGCGCGCGCGTGCTGGAAAACGTGTTCGACCAGTTGTCAGCGCAGGGCGAGGTGTGGCGCATCGACCAGCTGCAGATCGACCTGGGCAAGCTGGCTGCCGATACGCATGCCGACGAACTGGCGCACAGGCTGGAACAGGTGCTGGATACCGAGCTGCGCCGTCTGCGTCAGCAGGACACGGCGTTGCGCGTACGCGCGCCGACCGCGTTGCGCATCGGCCGTGCGCAGGAGCGCGAGCTGGAGCAATTCCTGTATTACCTCGAACACGGCCGGCTGCACTGGTCGATGCCGCCGCTGGCCAGTGGCGGCATGGCCGACTGGCTGGCGCGCCTGGCGCGGCAAACCGGCCCGCGCCTGTGGCCCGCCCTGCAGCGTTTGCCGCATGCCGATCGCAGCTTGCGCCGGCTCAGCCACATCACGCCATGCCACGGTTTGCAGGCCTTGCTGGCGCTGCGCCACAGTGAACTCGCGCAGGCGCTCGATCAGCTGGACGACGCCGTGCTGGAACCGCTGCGCGCACAAGGGCGCTTGAGTGCCTACCAGCTGGCGCAGGTGCGTCAGGCCTGGCGCGTGGCCGGGCTGCAGGCGCTATGGGGACAGGGCAGCAGCGCCCTGGGTGTGGCGCGCATGCAACGCCTGCTCAGTGCCGTGGGCAATAGCTTGCTGGCGCAGCTGGGCGAGAGCGGCGCATCGCAGCTCGGTGACTGGCTGGATGCTGCATCGCCGGCCTGGGCCAGCACCGGTTTGCAGCGCAACCTGCTGTTGGGTGTGCAGGCGCGTCTGCTCGGTGAGCGGTCGCATACCCAGCGCAGCGATGCGCGCACATCGCAACAGCATGCCGCCAGCGAAAGCGCTGCCGGCGAGCAGGCCAGCGACGTGGTGCTCACTGCCGCATGGCAGGAATCGCTGCGCCAGTTCGCGCTGCTGCATCAGTACGATCCGGCAGTGCGCGCGGCCGGCCTGGGTTTGTCGCCGCTGCAGCTGTATGTGCTCGACTACAGCGTGGCCTATCTGCATGAGGCCGAACGTGTGCCGCAGGATCATGTCGCCTGGCAACAGGTATGGAACAACGCCTTGCTCGCGCTGGTGCGGTCCGGTGCAGAAGACAGCGTGGATGTTCTGGACGATCGGGGCCGCTCGACCAGGCGGCCCATGCACGGCGAACGACCGCAGCTGCGCAATCGCCGCAACAGCGACGGCACGGTTTCGCCCGCCGACGATCACCCCGACAACGAAGCGATCTATATCGCCAATGCTGGCCTGGTTTTGCTGGCTAACTTTACCCCGCATCTGTTCAGGACACTCGGCTTGCTGGACGGCAATGCTTTTGTGAATGAAGCGGCGCGTCAGCGCGCCGTGCATTGTCTGGTCTATCTCAGCGACGGCCATACCGGCAGCGAAGAGCACGAATGGGTGCTCAACAAATTGCTCTGCGGTGCCTCGATCGAAGAGCCGCTGCCGCCGGCCGGATCGCTGGATGAAATCAAGCCGGTGCTCGACAGCCTGCTGGCCGCGGTGATCCTGCATTGGAAGGGTCTGGGCAGCACGTCGCCGGAAGGTCTGCAGCAAACTTTTTTGCGCCGCATCGGTCGTCTGGTCGAGCACGAATCCTACGAAGGCGAGCATTGGCGCATGAAAGTGCAGCCGCTGTCTTTCGACGTGCTGCTGGACCGGCTGCCGTGGGGCTACAGCACCATCAAGCTGCCGTGGATGAAAGGGGCGATCCATGTCGACTGGCGTTGACGATCGCTACGCACTGCACGCCGCCGCACTCAGCCAGGAGCTGGACTGGCTGGATGCCGTGCTCAATCTGCGGCTGGAGCAGCATTTCCAGCAACACGCACAGGGCTTCGATGCCGCGCCGCCGCCGCCGTCGCTGCCGGAGGGCAGTGCCCTGGACGAACTGGTGAGCGAGCTGGCGCTACAACCGGCCGAGCGTGCCGTGCTGGCGCTGGCGTTGGCACCGCATTTGCGCCCCGGTGCACTCGATCTGCTGTTTGTGCGCAACCAGAACCTCGATCGCGGCTTCACCGAATTCGGCGGCTGGAAGGCGCAGCGCCACGGCGGCTTTCTGCCTACCGGCGAAACCGCGGCGTTCCTGGTGGCCGGCGACGACCTGGCGCGGCGCATTGCCCTGGTCGACCTGTTCGATCCGCAGCATCCGTTTATCGTGCGCGACATCCTGCGCCTGGATTGCGAAGCGGCCGGTAACGAGCCGCAGCTCAGCGGCGCGCTCGGCGTAGGCGCGGAGACACTGCAACGCCTGCAGACCGGGGTGGCGCACAAGCCCGACTACAACATCCAGTTTCCGGCCAAGCGCATCACCACTGCGCTGAGCTGGGCAGACCTGGTGCTGACACCCTCGGTGATGGACGAGATCGCGGTGATCCAGACCTGGATGGAGCAGGGCGCGGCACTGATGCAGGACTGGGGGTTGGCGCGCACGGTCAAACCCGGCTATCGCAGCCTGTTCTACGGACCGCCCGGTACCGGCAAGACGCTTACCGCCACCTTGCTTGGACAAAGCGCCGGGGTGGATGTCTATCGCATCGACTTGTCGATGGTGGTGTCCAAATACATCGGCGAAACCGAGAAGAATCTGGCGCGCGTGTTCGATCAGGCGCAACACCGGCACTGGGTGTTGTTCTTCGACGAAGCCGATGCGCTGTTCGGCAAACGCGCCGCCGTGCAAAACAGCAACGATCGGCACGCCAACCAGGAAATCGCTTATCTGCTGCAGCGGGTGGAGGATTTTCCCGGCGTGGTGATCCTGGCCAGCAATCTGCGCGGCAATCTCGACGAGGCGTTTTCACGCAGGTTCCAATCGATGGTGTATTTCCCGATGCCCGATGCCGAGCAGCGCCTGCGGCTATGGCGCAGCCTGTTGCCGCAGGTTGCGCGCGTAGCGCCCGAGGTCGACCTGGAAGCGATTGCCGAGCAGCATGTGCTGTCCGGCGGCGCGATCGTGAACGTGCTGCGCTTCGCCGTGCTGCAGGCCGCGCGCAGCGGCGCGAACCAGATCGGTACGGCGCATCTGCGCAGCGCCCTGGCCAAGGAACTGGGCAAGGAAGGGAGGACGGTGGGATGAAGCCGTTCGCGCATGCCGTCGTTTCCATGCTCTTGCGCTGTTGTGGACTGCTGCTGGTCGCCGTGCCGAACGTGGCGCATGCCGTGTCTTGCGCTGGCATGCAGCCCCTGCAGCTTGGCAGCAGTGTGGTGACCCTGCCGCCCGGCACGGTCGGCCAGCCTTACCAGTACACCTTGCACGCCAACGGTGGCGCGCCGCCGTATACCTATCACGCCGGCAGCCTGCCGCCAGGCATCGCGATCAGCAGCAGTGGCGTGTTGTCCGGCATGCCCAGTTCGCTGCCGCTGATCGCAGTGTTCGTGGCCGGTGTACGCGACCAGCATGGCTGCACAGCACAGCAGACCTACAAGCTGGCCATCACAGCACCGTGGCAACCGGCGCCTGCACCGGCACCGAAACCGCTGCCCGCGCCCAAGCCCTTGCCACCGCCGCCGCCGGCACCGAAACCCGCACCCAAGCCCTTGCCACCCACGCCGCTGTCCACGCTGCCGCTGTCCGACACGCTGGCGGCGCCGTCGTCGCCGCAATCGGCGATGGACGTGTATGCGCTGAGCGCGTCGATTTTCAAGGACAAGGACGTGCTTGCCATGCTCAAGCAGATGTCCGCCAGCGCCGCTACGGCCGGTGCCGAAGCACCGGCGGATGACCCCGACGGCAACGACAAGGATGCGCCGGCCGGCAAGGACGACTCCGCCAACAACAACGCGGTGAGCGACAGTGGCGCATCCAAAAACAGCACACCCAAGGACGACTCCGCCAAAGATGATGACCAGGACAGCGCGCCCGCCCAGGACGCCAGGCAGCCGGCGGATCCCGCCATCGAGGCCGATGCGCAGGCGCAATTCCAGCGCCTGCTGCAACCGCTGCTTGGCGTGGAGTATCCGGAGCGAGAATTGTTTACCGCTGCGCTCGACACGCGCTTGTGCAATTTCTCCAACGAGCTGGTCGAGGCGGCAGCGAGCAAGCAGGGCCGTCCCGCGCCGACGTTCGACAAGGCAGACTGCCCGCCCGACTGGAGCAAGCTGGCCGGGCAGGACGACTACGTGCCGGCCGACCCGCTGCCGTGGAAGCAGGTGCCGCAATGGCTGATGAGCCCGGCGCTGCGTGCCCTGCTGATCGACAAGGCGCGGCAGTCGTATTCGTTGCTCAATCCGCCCGCGCCGCAATGGATCGGCAAGGGCTGCGGCTGCGTGCGCCAGCTCAGTGGCGAAATCTACGGGTTTTATCCGTACTGGCATAACGGCGACAGCCCGCAGCGATTGGATTTCAGCCTGCTCTCGCGTGTAAGCGTATTCGGACTGTGGTTCATGGACAACGGCGACCTGCGCGAGCCGAACTGGAGCCAACCGCAGGACAGCGGCTTTATCCGCGAAGCGCATCAACACCGCACCGCCATCGACTACACGCTTTATCACAACGACTGGCACTTCCTGAAAGACCTCGGCGATGACGACCTCGCACGCATCGCCAATCGCCTGGCCGTGCAGGCGGCCAACTTCATCGATACGCCGCTCACCGACCTGGCTTCGCGCAGTCATGCCTGGGTGCCTGGATTTGCCAATACCGAACGCTACGGGAATGGCCTGACGCTGTATCTGGACCAGTTGCCGGCGGCTGACGATCCCTTGCGCCCGGTGTTCGCGCGCTATCTGAACAAGCAAGTGTTGGCGTTGATCAGCGAGCTGCGCAAACGCCAGCGCCCATACGTGCTCAACATCGTGCTGCGCGATACCGACCTCACCGCCGCGGGCGGGGTCTGGCAGGTCGAGCATATGGCCGAATACCTGCACCAGGCCGAGGCGATCGATCCGTTGGGCGATACCGTGGCCAGCGAAAACGCGCGTGTGCGCAGCAGCACCAATCTCACCCTGCGCTATCTGGTGCTGCTCACCCAGCCCACCGACCGCAGCATGCGACAAGTGGTGTCGGCCATCGACCACAACCAAGATATCGACGAAGAAGTGTGCCGGATCTTGCTGCACCGGGTGATTCCGATCGTTTCCACCGGTGCCTCCACCGAACAGGCGCTGGCCGAGGATCTCGCCTACGCCTCCGACAACTTCGGCGGTGCCGGCTTCTGGACCGCACCGACGCTGGGGCAGGATCCGGGCACGATGACCGCCGCGCGTATCCGCGGCAGCTTTATGCCGCGCACGCCGCGCGCAGAGCAATTGAATGGCTGGATCTGCGAATACCGCTGGCCGCTGCGCATGGCCGCCGAAGCACTGCTGGTGGTGTGGTTGATCGCTTTCCTGATCTACCAATCCAGTTGCCGCATGCGCCAGCTCGGCCTGCCTTACCAACTGGGCTTGCTGCTTGGCGCGATCGCGTTCCTGCTGCTGGGCGCGCTGCTGCTGGCCGGCGATCCCGCCTTGGTCCGGGTGCGCCAGGGCAATGCCTTGCTGGCCCTGTTGCTGGTGGCGCTGATCGCCACGGTTGCCTATCACATGCTCAAACCACGGGTGGAGAGACCATGAAAACGCCAAAGCCGATGCAAGCCAAACTGGCCGCCGAACCGGCAGCCGCACAAAACGCAGGTGCCGGCGCGCTGCAGCGCAGGGTGGCAGCCACACCGCGGCAGGCGGGCGAGGCGGCGCATATCGCGCAACTGAAGGGCGACGACAAGCCGAAGGCCAAGGCGCCGCCGCCGAAGAAAGGCAAGGGCAAGTAACGCATTCGCGCAACAGAGATCGCCTCCATGATGCACTTGCTCGAAAAGGCTGCCGTACTGCAATACCACCGCCGTCGGCTCGGCGATCCCGGGCGCTGCGCATTGGGCTGGCGCACCGTCGACAGCCAGCGCCTGCGATTCGATGCGTTATCCCGTGTCGGCGACCTGAGCGGCAGCAAGGTGCTGGACCTGGGATGCGGCTACGGCGACCTGAAGCCGTTCCTGGACCAGCGATTCGCCGATGTCGCCTATCTCGGCATCGACCATATGCCGGAATTCATCGAGGAGGCGCGCCGCCGTCATGGGCATTTGCCGCGTACCGGATTCGTGCAGGCCGATATCCTCAATGCGGTGTTCCCGGCGGTGGACTACGTGCTGGCATCGGGCGCCATGAGCTACCGCTGCAGCAATGCGCTGTATCCGTACAACCTGATCCGCCAGATGTGGGATGCAGCCGAACGCGGCATTGCCTTCAATCTGCTCGATGCGCGCGTGTTTCCGCCCGGCAGCGTGCTGTGTGGGCAGGATCCGGAGGCGATTCTGGCGTTTTGTCGCACGCTCGATCCGGCGGCGGAGCTGGTGACGGGGTATGTGGTGGATGACTTCACCGTTCTGATGCGTCGCCAGACTGGCATTCCGGCGCAGGCCTGAAGCCATGGCTGATGCGGCGCGAACATTCATCATCGTTAGAATGTGACAGGGTCCCTGGCCATGAAGCAAAGCGATTCCATCCAGCCTGCGAAGACCGCTGTTGAGCAAGAAGCCCAGCACGGCGACGCCATCGGGCATCCCATGCAGAAAAAGATCGATGCCAGCCCGCGCCAGAGTGCCCAGAAAAGCCGCCTGACCCAACTGCAGGAAACGACGGCGGGGTCAGGGTCCAATGGCCTGCCATCGTCGTTGCGCACAGGCATCGAAGCGCTGTCCGGCGTGGATATAGGCGATGTCGCCGTACATCGGAACTCCGCCAAACCGGCGCAGATGAATGCCCTTGCCTATGCCCAGGGCAGCGAGATCCACCTTGGTCCGGGACAGGAGCGGCATTTGCCGCACGAAGCCTGGCACATCGTGCAGCAGCGGCAGGGCCGTGTCCGGCCCACCATGGCATCTGCCGACGGTACGCCGGTCAACGATGATCGACGGCTGGAAAGCGAAGCGGATGTGATGGGAAGTCGCGCACTTGATGCCAGTACGAAACCCGTCCAGCAAATGCCGGCGGCATCTTCTGCAACGACGCCTCCAGCGGCCGGGGTCGCGCAGCGCTTTCTTCTGGTTAATGCCAAGTCGATCTCTTCGGGCCAGATCATCAACGCCGGCGAACGCGCCCGCGACGCGCCGGGGCTCGACCAGGCACTGGGCAGACTGGGGCTTGCCGAGCGTTTCAAGGTCATGGCGGAATTGCGCGCCATGGCGCTGGACAATCGCCAGCACAGTTATGCCAGCTGGGAAGAAGCCGTCCCCACCAAGCCACGGCTGGTGATTGGCAACACCGAGGCCGGGGTCGACGTTATCCGCACTACCTCAGATCTGCTGATCTGGCTTGTCAGCCACCCGATCGCTGCGAAGGACATGCCGCGTTCCTATGCTGCACCCGAGACGTTGCGCGCCGTCATGGAGTTGCTGGAGGAATACCAGGAGGTGATCAGTCCGAGTCAGACCTGGGCCGCGGTTCGCAAAGTCGACGAAAAAACCAGTAGTTCGTTCGACAAAAAAAAATGGAAAGACGGTATTTGGGGCAAGGACAATGAGCCCAAGCGTTTTCGCCGAAAAATACCCAAGGAAGAATATGACGAGGCAGTAGAAAAAGTCTTCAACAGGATCGGCAGCCACAAATTCGTCGGCTTACATGCCACCTCGATCGAAAATATCGGCGGATTGGTCAAGGAAGGGGTGTCGGCAGCCCGGTTCGGATCCGGCCATGGAGTCGGTAAAGGCAAGGGGCTGTACATCATTCCTACTTTGGGCAATCTCAATAAGAGCCTGAGGGAGTCACTGTTCTCCTGGGGCAGCAACTATGTGGGTGTATTCCTTCCTGCTGCTGCTCGCCTTCGCTCGGCCGGCGATGGCGACAATGTGGAAACGCTGGAAGCAGCTCGTGAAGACAATGAAATCGCCTACTACTCTTTCGGAACGGCCGAGGCGGTAATTCCGCCCTCGCTATGTGACCAGGTGATCCTCGTTTGCGATCCGGCGCACATAAGCGTCGCGCCAGCCCAGTACGAGGCGGAGGTGGATGACGGCTCCGTCGATGATTTTGTCGAGACTTTCGTTTAATCAGCCTGCGCAGGCGCGCAGCTTGACTTGTACAGGGATTGAAAATGCGCGCTCATGCCAATGATTTGCAGCAAGGCGCGGAGCAAAACGAAAGTGCTGCGTTGTCCCGTGCAGGGAAGGGCGGCCCTTCTGCCTTTAAGCTTCGAGGTGAGTCTCCGAAAGCCGCGGAGCAGAGAAGGGTGCAGCAGCTTGCCAACGATAGCGAGCAGGTTACGCGAGGGAGCGCCATGCAGCAGTTGGCAGACAGGCGGCCATCCGTGCAAACCGTGCAATTAAGGGAGAAGCACAAGATAAGCAGGGCTTCTACACCGTATATTCATGAATTCACCAGTCAGGCGATCGACAAAGGGGCCCCGACAACGCTGACTTATGTTATCAACAAGAATTCAGAGGTCTATGTGCAGGACGATCTGGGAAACATCGTCCATAAAAGCCACGCGCAAGAACAGAAGGGTGACAAAACCTATCGTCCGGTCGATCTTCATAGTGTGAATCGAAATTCAGCCTTGACTAAAGGCGTGCAGCTGGACGGTAAATCGAAGTCACATGCTCAGGGGCTTTCACGCGATGAATTTCCCTATGCATCAACGATGCAAGGCGGCACCGACAGCTATTGGGCGTACGTGCCGGCAACCGAACAATCCACGCAGGGCGGCCAGTTGGCGGCCCTGTATAAGCGCATCTTAAAAGATGCTGTGGATCCGGATTTCGATGTCGAGCTGGATTGAGGACCGCCGCACCTTCCGTTTTCATGCGGATGACAGCCTGGCGGTTACGGCAGCTCAGAGATGCTGGTCGGCATCCACGCGCTGCAAAAACTGGTAGCGCGCCGCATTCCTGTCCACAACCGTGTGCGTATCGGTTCCAATCACCTGGCGCAACAAGCCGCCATCCCTGGCCGCGACAGCCGGCCAATCCGGCAGACCAGGCCCATTGGGATTGCCGGTCTTGATGAAGTTGGCCCAATACCCCTGCATGATCTCCGACACATGCTGGTCGGCCGGGCCCCACGCATACACGCTATTGCCGCCCAGATTGCCGAGCGCGTATTCGATCTCGCCGCTGTGCACGGCGCCATCGTCCGCACCGGCGCTGCCGTCGCGCTTGGCTGGCCGCGGCGTGGTGAAGTAGTAGTAATACACCGGCGCACCGCCGGTCTCGTGCTGTTGCTGCATCCATTGCCAGGTCGACAGGGCAATGAACTGGTCGCCTTCATAGGCGGTGGCGGCGGCCTTGATCGCGGCCTCGCCGGTGCCTGCGTATAGCTTCAGGCCCTCGGCGGCATGCTCCTTCAACTCCCTGGTCATCGCGGCACGATAGTTGGCCGGCGTGGGGGCCTGGTTGTCGAACAGATTTTTGTAATAGCCCTCTTGCGAGTTCGAACCCAGCAGCAACGGAATGTGCGCCTGCTTGCCGGCGCGGTAGATGGCTTCCGGCGATTCAGGCAGGAAATAGCCGTCGATGGTCGGGCGGAATTCGGGGAAATCTTTCTGGCCCGCAATATCGAGCAGCGCGCTTGCGCTCTTCGCGCGCAATTGCTTCAGCGATGGCAGGCCGGCACGCTTTTCGAAATCTTCGCTCTGATGCTCGGCATCGGCCAGCGGCTGCGGCCTGAGATTGGCCAGCATGGCGCCGCTTTCGCCGATCGCACGCTGTGCGAGGCCTTTGGAAAGCGGTGAGGCCATTTGTACTGATACCGACATCGAACCGGCCGATTCGCCGCCGATGGTCACCTGGTTCGGATCGCCGCCGAAGGCGCCGATATTGCGTTGTACCCAACGCAGGGCGGCGTTCTGGTCGAGCAAGCCGTAGTTGCCGGTGGCGTGTGCGGGCGACTCGGCGGCCAGTGCCGGCAGCGCCAGAAAGCCGAATACATCCAGGCGGTAATTCACGGTGACGGTAACGATGCCGCGTTGCGCCAGGCTGGCGCCGTCATAGCGCGATTCCGAACCGTCGCCACCGGTATAGCCGCCGCCGTAGAAGTACACCAGCACCGGCAGCTTTTTGTTCGCACCCTGTGCCGGAGTCCACACATTGAGATACAGGCAATCCTCGCTCATGCCGTCGGAGCGAAACACCATATCGCTGTAGATGGGGCGTTGCATGCAGCGTGGGCCGAAGTGCTCGGCCTTGCGCACGCCGGTCCAGGTGCTTGCGGCTTGCGGCGGCTTCCAGCGCAACGGGCCGACCGGAGGCGCGGCATACGGAATGCCCTTGAATTCATCCAGGCCGCTTTTGGCATCGTGCACGCCCAGCAGCGTGCCGGTTGCGATATCCACGCTTGGGCCGGTATCGGCAGCTGGTGCTGAAGCTGAGATCAGCAGCATGGCCAGGGCGGAAACAGTGAAGCGGTGGCGCAGCAAGGATTGGAGCATCGGTCCCGATTCCAGACTTCGACAGGCAGCGAATATAACCAATGATGCCGTGAAGGGGGCGAAGGCGAGGGCCGGCGCTTGCCGCGGGTCGCCGCTGCCGCGATGCTGAGAAAAATCGTAAACGCCATCCCGGGAAATCGTTGCTCGAATGGCCTTGCGCTTTTCGCATAATCAACGGTTATTGCTGACGGGTACGCGGGGGCTTCCATGAAGGCAGGGCGGCGGGTATGGGGTGGTTTGGGCGTGGCACTGGCAGTGCTGCTATCGGGCCAGGTTTGCGCGCAGACGGCGCCGGCCGCGCAGGTCACCGTGCATGCGGACCGGCCCGGTGCGCTGATTCATCCGGAAATCTATGGCCAGTTCGCCGAGCAGCTCGGACACGGCATCTACGGTGGTATCTGGGTGGGCGAGCATTCGTCCATTCCCAATATCAGGGGCTATCGCAAGGATGTGGTCGAGGCGCTGAAGGCGATCAAGGTGCCGGTGATCCGCTGGCCCGGCGGCTGCTTTGCCGATCAATACGACTGGCGCGACGGCATCGGTCCGCGCAATCAGCGTCCCGTGCGCATGAACGCATCCTGGGGTGGCGAGGACGATAACCAGTTCGGCACGCAGGAGTTCATGGATTTTGCTGAGCTGATCGGTGCCAAGACCTATCTCAGCATCAATGTCGGTACCGGCTCGCCGCGGGAGATGAGCCAGTGGATCGAGTACATCACCGCGGATGGCCATTCCAGTCTGGCACAGCAGCGCCGCGCGAACGGGCGCGCGCAACCGTGGAAGCTCGACTACGTGGGCATCGGCAACGAAATGTGGGGCTGCGGCGGTTCGATGCGCGCCTCGTTCTATGCGGATGTCTATCGCCAATACGCCACCTTTGTGCACGCGCCGCCGAATGCGCCGATCACGCGCGTTGCCAGCGGCGCCAATGCCGACGATGTGGCCTGGACTGACACAGTGATGGCCGCGGCCGGCAGCCAGATCGATGCGATCAGCCTGCACAACTACACCATTCCTACCGGAAATTGGGAGCACAAGGGTTCGGCCACGCAATTCGGCGAAGCGCAGTGGATGTCCACCCTGCAGGGCGCCTTGCACATGGACGATCTTATCGCCCGGCATAGCGCGGTGATGGACAAATACGACCCGCACAAGCGCGTGGCGCTGGCCGTGGATGAATGGGGCAACTGGATGGACCAGGATCCGTCCGCGCCGGATGCCGCGCTCTACCAGCAAAACAGCCTGCGCGATGCGCTTTCCGCCGCCGTCACCCTGGATATTTTCCAGGCCCATGCCGACCGCGTGCGCATGGCCAATATCGCGCAGATGGTGAATGTGCTGCAGGCGATGATTCTTACCGACCAGTCGCGGATGGTGCTGACGCCCACTTACTACGTGTTCGACCTGTACCAGGTATTCCAGGGCGCCACCTACTTGCCGATCGATGTGCAGGCACCGGCGTATCGCTATGCCGATGCCAGCGTGCCGGGCATCCACGCTACGGCCGGCCGCGACCGGGCGGGCGTGGTGCATGTGGCCCTGGTCAATCTCGATCCGCACCAGGCCACCACGGTGCGCATCCGCCTGGACGGTGTGCAGGGTACGAAGGTGCAGGGCAGGATGTTGACCGCGCCGCAGATCACCTCGATCAACAGCTTCGAGCATCCGCATGCCGTAGAGCCGGTGGCGTTCGAACATGCGGTGCTCAAGGATGGCGTGATTACCGCGGCGCTGCCGGCGAAATCCGTCACGGTGCTGGATATCCGCTAAAGCACGCCGGCTGCTACGGGTCAGATGGCCCCTGCACGTCGTCGCCGTCCACATAGATGGCCTGGCAGACCTGCTTGTCGCCTGCGCAGGGACTCAGCGTCAATGCCTTGTCCGCGCCCAGCGATACGCTGAAATGTACCGAATGCGCGTGCGTGTCCTGGTAGGTGATTTCGCAGGCCACACGCCGATCGATCACCAGCGGCGTGCTTGAACCGTTCGCTGGATCGAGTGCGGTGGTGTTGCCGCAGGCGCTCACCGAACTCCAGCCGGCGCCGAAATTGGCGTGATAGAGCGAATGCACCGGCGGCTTGGCCTGGGTTTTATTCGGCAATCCATGCAGGCCGCCCACGGCAATGAACAGTTTGTTCTGCGTGGGCGCATCGAAGTAGCCCAGCGCATCGTCGATCGAGAAGGCGTAGATATTCAGCCCGAAATCCTTGTGCACCGCTGTTACGTAGGGATCCAGGTTGTAGGGACTGTCGTAATCGGGATACTTCAATGTCGCATATTGTGGATCCAGCATATACGTCGGCGAGGGCAGGCCGGAAGCGAGCGCGGTCCATAACGGCCCGATCTGCGCATCGATGCCGCTCCAGTTGCTGCCGTTGCCGAACGGCACGAAGCCGGTAATGTGCTCGGCTATATCGACCGCAGAAGGATCGAGCACGCCATTGTTGCGCGCATTGGCGGCGAAAGCGCTCCATACCGTGGCAACGGAGTGCTGGTAGTCCTTGCAGAACGCCTGGCTGGGAGCGCTTTGCGCGGGGCATAGCTGGTCGACGGAACTTTGCAGCCAATACAGCCAACGATTGGCCACGCTGGCCGGGGTGATCGGCTTGGCTGCCGTTTTTGCGTAGGCGTACGCGTGCACGTTCGCTTCGGCGAACAGATTGTAGCCGCCGGGAATTTTGTAATATTTGCCCTGCGCGCTGGAATCCTTGAAATAAGGCCATCCCGCGTCGATGAATTTTTCAAAAGCAGCGCGCAGCTTGTTGGTGTCTTCGTCATAGTCGGCGGTCATCGGATTGCCGGTATACGGCATGGCGCTGGCCGGATCGCCATCGTCGTCGGCCGCTTCCACCGCCAGGGGCAGGCCGCTGTGCACGCTGTCCACCGCCGAAAAGTCATAGCCGACACCTTCGCCATGGGTGCCCCCGCTGCCGGCCGGCCCGCGGAAGGTGTATTCCGCCAATTGATAATTGCCGGCTACAGCGTACGGGTTGCTCAAGGTGGCCGGATCGGCCAGAAAGATATAAGCGCGCCCCGCGTTCCACCGGTCGGGGCTCAACGCAGGCGGCTCGAAGCATGTTTTAGGGGTAATCGCCTTGCCGCTGAGCCAGCGCACTTCCGACTTGCCGGGCTGGGTGGCCGACAGCGTCAGCCAGAGCGTCTGGTGGCTGAAGTTATTGCAGACTTCAATGTATTTCTGGTCGGGATCCTTGGAGGCGCTGGCCTGGGTAGCCGGCGATATCAAACAGGCCGCCGCGCACACGGCCGCAAGCGTGGTCAAGATCGGCTTCATGCTTCGTCCTTTGTGAGTGCAGCTGCGATACAGCGTATGGACGATGATGGGCGGACGCTGTGAACGTAAGTACGCGCCGGGTCCGCGCCGATCGGAACGCTAATGCTTTGTTCGCGCCCTGCGGCACGCTGAAATACACCGAATGCGCGTGCTTGGCCTGCTAAGTGATTCCGCAGGTCTTGTGCTGATCGATCATCAACGGTGTACTTGAACCGTTCGCCGCATCGAGCGTGGCGCCGCCGCAGGCAGTCACCGAGCTCCAGCCGGCACCGTATTGGCGTGATAAGGCGAATGCGCCGGCGGCTTGGCCTGGGTTTTATTCGGCAAGCCATGCAGGCCGCCTACGGCAATGAACAATTTGTTCTGGGTAGGTGCGTCGAAGTAGCCCAGTGCATCGTCGATCGAGAAGGCGTAGATATTCAGCCCGAAATCCTTGTGCACCGCTGTTACGTAGGGATCCAGGTTGTAGGGGCTGTCGTAAGCGGGATATTTCAAGGCCGCGTATTGCGGATCCTGCATATATGTCGACGAGGGCAGGCCGGAGGCGAGCGCGGCCCATAGCGGCCCGATCTGCGCATCGATGCCGCTCCAGTTGCTGCCGTTGCCGAACGGCACGAAGCCGATAATGTGCTCGGCCATATCGAGCGCGGAGGGATCAAGCACGCCATTGCTGCGCGCATTGGTCGCGAAGGCGCTCCATACCGTAACGACAGAGTGCTGGTAGTCCTTGCAGAACGCCTGACTGGGTGCGCTTTGCGCAGGGCAAAGTTGGTCGACGGGAGTGCCCAGCCAATACAGCCAACGATTGGCCAGGCTGACCGGAGTGATGGGCTTGGCCGCCGTTTTTGCGTAGACATACGCGTGCACGTTCGCTTCGGCGAACAGATTGTAGCCGCCGGGAATTTTGTAATACATGCCCGACACGCTGGAATCCTTGAAATAAGGCCATCCGGCGTCGATGAATTTTTCAAAAACAGCGCGCAGCTTGTTGGTGTCTTCGTCATAGTCGGCAGTCATCGGAATGCCGGTATACGGCATGGCGCTGGCCGGATCGCCATCGTCGTCGGCCGCTTCCACCGCCAGGGGCAGGCCGCTGTGCACGCTGTCCACCGCCGAAAAGTCATAGCCGACACCTTCGCCATGGGTGCCCCCGCTGCCGGCCGGCCCGCGGAAGATGTATTCCACCAATTGATAATTGCCGGCTATGGCGTACGGGTTGGTCAGCTTGGCCGGATCGGCCAGAAAGATATAAGCACGCCCCGCGCTCCATTGGTCGGAGCTCAACGCAGGCGACTCGAAGCATGTTTTGGGGGCAATCGACTTGCCGCTGAGCCAGCGCACTTCCGGCCTGCCGGGTGGGGTGGCCGACAGCGTCAGCCAGAGCGTCTGGTTGCTGAAATTATTGCAGACTTCTATGTATTTCTGGTTGGGATCTTTGGGGGCACCGGCCTGTGTAGCCGGTGTCATCAAACAGGCCGCCGCACACACGGCCGCAAGCGTGGTCAGTATCGGCTTCATGCTTCGTCCTTAGTGAGGGCAGCTGCGATACAGCGTATGGACGATAATGGGTGGCCGCGGCAAACGGAAGCACGCGCCGGGTCCGCGCCGATCCGCACATTCCGCCGGTGGTGGGCGTTCGGTAACATGCCGTTCCATGCCGGTAAGGCAGGCCCCAGGACAAAAAACATGAGTAGCAGCGACACCGCTTATCCCATCGGCGAAGCAGGCCAGCCCTGGGGCAAGGCAGAAAAGGCGGCCTGGCTGGCGCGGCAGGTGCGCCAGCGCAGCTATGCCAGCGACGTGCTCAGCGCTATCGATGGTTTGCGCGCGCGCTTGGACGTATCCGAATATGGCCGGCTGGATTATGCGGACGGCAGCTTCCCATTGTTGGCCATTCGCAGCCGGGACTGGCGGGACGAACTGCCGGTCATGCTGGTCACCGGCGGTGTCCATGGTTACGAAACCAGCGGTGTCCATGGTGCGCTTCGTTTTGCGGAGCAGCATGCGGCCGGTTATGCCGGGCGCGCCAATATACTCGTCGCCCCATGCGTCAGCCCCTGGGCCTACGAGCGTATCCAGCGCTGGAATCCGGATGCCATCGATCCGAACCGCTCGTTCTACGCGAACAGTCCGGCGGGCGAGTCGGCCGCCTTGCTGCAGCTGGTCGCGCCCTTGCCTGGCCGTTTCCTGATGCATATCGACCTGCACGAAACCACCGACAGCGACGAAAGCGAATTTCGCCTGGCCTTGGCCGCGCGCGATGGCAAGGTGTTCGAGCGGGGTGAAATCCCGGATGGCTTCTATCTGGTCGACGATACCGAAAACCCGCAGCCGGCCTTCCAGCAGACGGTGCTGGCGGCGGTGGAGAAAGTGACGCATATCGCCCCGGCCGACGCACACGGCGAGATCATCGGTTCGCCGGTGGTGGCGCCGGGCGTGATCGAATACGCGCTGAAAAAGCTGGGTTTGTGCGCCAGCATCACCGGCGCCCGCTACACCACCACCACCGAGGTCTATCCCGACAGCCCGCAGGCAACGCCGGAACAGTGCATCCAGGCGCAGGTAGCGGCTGCGCGGGCGGCGGTGGATTATGCGTTGGCGCATGGTTGAGGGGCTGCCGCGCAGTGCCCTCAGGCGTCGTTACCAATGAAGGTGGCGCGTGTTATCGCGTAATTCCCTAAGCCGTCACTCCAAGTGAAAGTGGCCGGCGGTCATCGCCTAAGCCGTCATTCCCGCGAAAGCGGGAATGACGACTAGAAGGGCTGCCATGGCGGGTTGCTGACCGCGGGGAGGGTGGCTTAGCGAAACTGCATTCGCATCAGCAGCGCATGTTCATCGCTGCACAGCATGAGCATCCGCCCGCTTCAGCGCTGCCACCACACGATCCAGCGGACACAACGTCTTTTTGTGGCCGGCAGCACAAGCGGCAACCTGCAAATCCAGTTGCACCGGCGGTGCCTGCTGCAATGCCCGCAACTGCGCCAGGCTCTGTGCCTGATAGAAAATATGCACGTAGCGCTGCCCGCTGCTTCGATCTCGCCAAAGCTCGATAGCCAGCGCCCCGCCGATCGGCGGATCGTCCTCGGCATACCCGGGCAGCTTGAAATGCAGCCCCAATACCGATGCCAGTGCAACGATATTGTTGTCGCTGCCGACCAGCACACTCAGCCGCGGCGCCTGCGGATCCTGCAGGAGCTGGATGATCCGGCCGCTCATCACGGCGGCGACGCGTTCGGCCATGTAGTCCGGGCGCGCATAGATACCGAACAGCAAGGCATGCAGCTGCGATAGCTGTTCCAGTTGCGCAGCGGAAGTGCGGCCCCAGCCGACATCGCGCATCGGGCGTCCCTCCGCATAGGCCATCAATATCGCCTCGGCAGTACCGGAGGTATCGGCAATCGGCCCGGTCAGCACCAGATGGTGTCCATCCGGCGATACGCTCAGCCCCCCATGCCAGTGTTCGGGCCTGCATGCCTGCATGCCATGCTGCGCATCGCAGCCCAGGATGCTGGCCATTGCGCTCAGTGCGTCGCGGTGCGGAGCGGTCAGCGCATCCGCGCCGCCGGTGCTTTGTTGTATGGCACGCACGGCTTGTTGCGTGTCCCAATCAACCACGCCTGCTTCGATCGGATGAAACAACGGATCGTCGCTGCCCTCGGGGCGGTGCCCGATGTCAACGCGGCAGCCCGGTGCAAAGCCTTCAGCAAGGGCCTGCGCGCTGGCGATGGTGCGTTGATCGGTATTGGCCCAGAACCACACTTGCCCCGGTGCCGGGCAGCCTTGTGCCGGAAACAGGCCGGCAGCCGTCAGGCGCTGCCGGTCATGGCGCCCCATCAGCCGCGCACCGGCGGCACCGTGCGGCGTAAGTTCGCTGGGCGGTTCGGACCACGCCGGCCACGGCCGGCCGCTCGCTTCCTGCAGCTGGATCTCGCCCGGCAACGGCGTACGCACACCGTGCCGGTAGAGCAGCATGACACGCTCCAGTTGCAGCTGATCCGGGGCACTCGCCGTGGCTGGCGTCGCAAACAGCGCAGGCAGGATCAGACAAAGCAGTTGCACGCAGGTGCGCATCACGGCGAAAGATCTGCCTGCGAACAAAGTGCCCGCGCAAACAGCGGATTGCAGCGGGCAATCAGATGTCCCGGAAAGCTCACGCTGTAACCCGATGCTGCCGCTTCCGCAAACGGATAGTCGGTGCTGATCAACTGCGCGCCGCTGGCGATCATTGCATCGCGGCGCCTGGTGTCGTTGCGGGGCGGTTCTTTCAAATCCGCATCGGCGCGGGTGCGCACCAGATAACCCTGGCGCACCAGGCGCGCAATGCTATCGGCATCGCCATCGTTGAGCTCGGTGAAGGCCGCGTCATCGGTACCCGGAACGGCATTGGTGAACAGCACGCGCCCGCGCAGGGAAGGGTGGCCCTGTAGATAGGCGGCGCCTACCCAGCGTTGGTCCAGCAGAAAAATGACCTTGCCGCGCGCGGCCTCCAGCGTGGGCCAGCCCTGCGCGCGGATCGCCTGATTGAGCGTGCGGAAACGGCCACGAACATCGTCGGGGCTGAGGTATTGGCCGGGCGCGAACACTGAGCGGATTTCCGCGTCCAGCGCATCCAGCGCACGGCGGTCGAACGGCTCCATCGTTACGGTTGGGAAGGGCAGGCTCAGTTTCGAGCGCACGGTCTCGACCAGGATAAACAGCGGCAGATGCCGCGGATGCGCGTTTGACCAGGTGCGGATCTCGGCCAGGCAAGCCGTGAACGGCTGGCAATTGCTGCGCTGGTCGATGTCCTGGATATGCATGACCTTGAAGCCGGGCCGCTGCATCACGGCGGGATCGGCGAAAGGCGGATCCGGCGGCAATCCCGCCGCGCGCACCTGTCCGACGATGGCCGGATGGGCATAGCGGCCGCCCTTGGCATCGCCATAAACATCCAGCTCCAGCTGCCGCACGCCGTCGTCGAGTTGTCGGCTGAGGCTGGGATGGGCGTAGTCGATCATGGCGAAGGTTGCCGGATCGGTGCGCTTCCACACGGTGGCCTCGCCGGGTGCAAGACCGGCGTGATAGCTGTTGTGGCTGCCGATGTATTGCAGCTGGTTGAGCCGCAGCGCTGCGGCCTGTTGTGCATTGGCTGGTGCCGAGCACAACACCAGCAGGCCGGCAAACACCAGCCATGCACAGATATGTGCGCGCGGCGCAGATAGTTGCTGGCGGCGCAATACGCGCGCGCACTGCAAAAGCTTATGCATGCAAGCTGGCTCCCCGTCGGACGTATTTCATTTCAATCGATCTATCTGGGTCATTTTTCGTTAAAAATGTTTCGCTTACATGACGGACGGGTGGCTGTCATTACGGGCCATTTGGCCGTCCAAATGGGGCTGTCGTGACATACAAAAGCATTGTTTTAGCCTCAAACGCAAGATGTCACTTCGCTGCCACCGAAATTTCATGCGTGCTGTCTAGCGTCGCCGGCTCTTGCTTTCCCGTGGTGCGGGCAAGCGTTGGAACCACCGCCTTGCGCCAAGGGAGCGCGTCGATATGTTCGTAGTGAAAAAGCATGTACTTGCTTATGCCATCGTGGCCGCCATCGGCTGTCTTGCCGCCGTGCCGGCGGCGCATGCCGGCGATGTAAGCGGCGAGATCGCCGATCCGGCAACAGGCAATCCGCTTGCCGGCGTCGCGGTAACCGTTGCCGCCACGGGACAGACGGTGAAGACGGATGCATCCGGCCATTTCCAGCTGACCGGCCTTGCGGCTGGGCATTACCTGCTCACCGCGAACGCCTCGGCTGCGCATGCGCTGTCCGCGACGGTGGAAGTGCCGGCGCAAGGCTCGGTGCAGGCGAACTTCAGCAGCATCGCCTCGCTGAGCAAGATTTCCGTGGCGGCCAACCGCTACGACGCCAGCCAGTTGCAGATGGATGCGGTCAATACGGTCAACGTGTTGTCGGCAGATGACCTCAAATACACCGCCGTGCATAACGTGGCCGAGGCGCTGGGCCTGTTTCCCGGCGTGAATGTGTTCAATACCGGACAGTCGTATTTCGCGGGCATCGATGGCGCGTCGCGCGGGGAGGGCATGTTTACCTCGGTGCGCGGCCTCAACGCCGAGTACAACGTCAATCTGATCGATGGCGTGGAAGTGGCCCAGGGTATGCCCTACAGCCGCGGCGTACAGCTCAGCCTGCTGCCGCCGTCCGGCCTGCAGACGATCGTGCTCAACAAAACGTCTACCGCCGACATGGACGGCGATGCGATCGGCGGCACCATCGATTTCCGTACCCCTACCGCATTCGATTTCAGCGCCCCGACCAGCGGCAGCATCACCGCCAGCGGGCGAATGGAGAGCAGGGCGCGCGACTATGGCGACGACGGCCTCGGCGGCGGCGCGGCCGGCGAATTCCAGACCAAGTTCGGCGACGCGCATCAGTTCGGTATCTATGCCAGCGCCTATTACGACAGCCGCAGCTACGTGAACAGCGAAATGGCCGGCGCCACCGCCGCGCTTGGCGACGGTGCCTGGGAATTCGCCCGCACCACAGCCAGCGGCGCAAACGCAGCGGGGATCGATCCGCAGCACAATCTGGAAAGCACGGGCATGTACCTGGGCACGTCGTCCGGCTACACCCATCGCTACGGCGGCAATGTCTCGCTGGACTGGAAGGTCGACGACACCCTGCACACCTATGCGCGCATGACCTACGCCTACGCCAAGACCGAGCAGGACACTACCTACCTGCAGCTGATCCCGGCCAACGTCAGCTACAGTCCGATCGGCAATACCGGCGTATACCAGCCGGTGATCGGCCGCATCGCCACGCGCTTCTGGTACGAGACCAATCCGGAAAAGGCCGATCTGGCCACCTTCCAGCTGGGCGCCGACAAGACCCTGGGCGGCTGGACCCTGTCGCCGAATATCTTCTACAGCTACGGCGACAACGATCGGCCGGACCACGTGGAAATTTCCGCGCGCAACGACGAATACACGTCCACCAATTTCCCCTACGGCGCCAGCACGGTAATGACCTACGGCGCCAACGGCTTCGCCTATCCGCTGCTGACCCCGGCGATGAGCGCACAACTGAACAGTGTGGCCACGATGTATGCGCGCCGTGCCGGCGAGCTGACCGAAACCTATAGCGGCCAGCGCAAGGGCGGCGCAAAGTTCGATGCGCGCTACGATTTCGACGATGGCGCGCTCAGCTCGATCCAGCTCGGCGTGAAATACGTCGACAGCGACCGCGACATGAGCGACCGCGACTGGACCACCGGCAAATACACCGACGGCCGCAGCTTCGGTTCGCTGGGCCTGATCGACGGCTACTATTCCTCGGTGTTCCCCGGCGTGTACGGCTATGCCGCGCCGACCATCGACCAGGCGGCGCTGAAGCGCCTGATCGCGGCGAATGTAGTGCCCGCCGACCTGGATACCTGCAGCAGCCTCTACGTCAATAACTGGAACTGCGATACGCAGCGCGCCAACGAGGCGGTCAGTGCGGCCTACGCCATGGCGACGCTCAAGTGGGGCGACCTGGAAGTGATTCCCGGCCTGCGCTTCGAGCACACCGACATTCGCAATACCTTCTGGGTGATTCCGCAGGACGCGCAGGGCAACGAGATCCCGGGTTATTTCGCCCGGAACTACACGCATTACGACGAACCGCTGCCGAGTATCTTCATCAACTATCGCCCCAGCGACAATGCGGTCTACCGCGGCAGCATCTGGACCAGCTATACGCGCCCGGCCTTCGTGCAGCTCGGCGGCGGCTCGCAGGTGAGCGTGTCGGCGGACGGCCTCACCACCATTACCGAAGGCAATCCCGAGCTGAAGCCGATCGAGGCGCTGAACATCGATTTCTCCGGCGAATGGAACAACCAGCACGGCGGCCACGCCATGCTCGCCGGTTTCTACAAGAAGCTTTCCAACTACATCTACGAAGCCGGCACCAATCCGGTCAACGCGGCGACGGTGGATGCCGGCTCGATTCAATACATCCGCCCGAGCAATGGCGGCGCTGGCCGCGTGTATGGCGTGGAAGCCGCGGTACGGCAGAAATTCCAGGATTTGCCGGCACCGCTCGACGGTTTCGGCGTGGCCGTCAACGCCACGGCGCAGCGTACGTCGGTGGACTTGGGCATGGCCGGTTTCAACCACGAGCGTATCCAGAATGCACCGGACCTGATGGCGAATGCCGAGCTGTTCTATGAAAAGAACGACTTCTCGGTAAACCTCAGTTACCACTACGCGGGTTCCTACCTTTCCACCTACGACTATCTCGGCCAGGGTGCGGCTTGGGACGATCTGTGGATCCGGCCCACCGAGCGGATCGACCTGCACGTGGGCTATGCCTTCAGCCGTCGCTTCCAGCTGGACCTTTCCATTTCCAACCTGACCAAGAACTACTCGTACTGGGCGCACGTAGGCAAGAACAACCTGGCCTTGTCCGATGTAGTCGATTCGGGCATGACGACGCTGCTGACGGCCAAGTATTCGTTCTAGCGATACGTATCGCATTGCGTAAGTTCAGGACGGCAGCGGCTCCGCCCGGGGCTTCTGCCGTGCCTTGCCATCGATGAAGATCCACGCGCTGGCTGCGCTCAACAGCGCCAGCGCGGCGGATACCAGCATCACCCAGCGAAAGCCCGCCACAAAGGCCGCTTTCACCGCGTGCCTCAGCGCCGCGAGCGTTGCCTGCGGATAACCATCGGGCAATACCATGCCGGCGAGTTTCTGGCGTTGCGCCAGCACCGCGGCAGCGAGCTTGGCCGGCAGGTGCAGTGGTTGCAGCTCGCTGTGCAGGCGCGCATTGAAGATCAGCGTAAGCATCAGTCCGAACACCGCAATCGCCAGCAACGCCGCCGCACGCGATACCGCGTTGTTGACACCCGAGGCGGTGCCCGCCAGGTCCTTGGCCACGCTGTTCATGACGGTGGTGGTCAATGGCGCCACCGTCACGCTCATGCCCAGGCCGAGCACGCATATGGCGGGAAAGAAGGTGGTCCAGTAGCTGCCGTCCAGAGATGGCAGCGCGAACATGGCGAAGCCTGCAGCGGCAATCACCGGTCCGCAGACTAGTGGCAGCTTGGCCCCGAATCGATCGACCAGGCTGCCGGTCCAGCGCGAGAGCAGAAACATGATCGCGATAAACGGCAGCAGCGCAGCACCTGCGGCAGTCGCGCCATAGCCTTGCACCTGGATCAGATTCAAAGGCAAAAAGAACAGACTGCCGCCCAGGGCCGCATATAACAGCAAGGTGAGTGCATTGGCGCCGGCAAAATTGCGCTCGCGAAACAGCGCCAGCGGCAGCATGGGCGAAGCGACGCGCGCCTCGGCCACGCCGAACAACAGCAGCGCGACAACGCCCGCAAGCAGCGCTCCCCATACCGATAGCGCCGACCAGCCGCGCGCGGGCGCTTCGATAAAGGCGAAGACCAGTCCGGCCAAACCTACGGTAACGAGAATGGCGCCTGCGCTATCAACGCCACTGCCATGCATGGCGCCCTTGCTCTCGGGCACTTTCGCCAGACACAGCGCAAACAGGATGGTGCCCATGGGAGCATTGATCAGGAACGCCCACTTCCAGGAGAAATGCTCGACCAAAAAGCCGCCCAGCACGGGCCCGATCGCCGCCGTGATGCCGCTGAATGCGGACCAGGTGCCGATGGCGGCGCCGCGTTCCGCTTGCGGAAAAGTTGCGCTGATCAAGGCCAGACTGCCTGGCACCAGCAACGCGGCACCCACGCCTTGTACCGCACGCGCGACGATCAACGGTTCGATGGCCGGCGACAATGAGCAGCCGATCGAAGCCAGCGTGAACAGTGCTACGCCGATCAGGAATACACGCTTGCGGCCGAAGCGATCGCCCAGCGCGCCGCCCACCAGCAACAATGCGGCCAGAAACAGCGCGTAAGACTCCATCACCCACTGCGCGTCGGCGGTGGTGGCGTTCAAGTCGCGCTGGATCGAAGGGAGCGCGACGTTGACGACCGTGCCATCGATAAAGGCCAGACTGGAACCGAGAATCGCCGCCACCAGGGTCCAGCGACGCAAGCGGATCGAACAGGGTGCAGGCGTTGCACCTTCCAGCACGATGCCTTCTTCGCAAGGCGGTTTTCCGATCTGGCTCATGTGTTTCATCCCATCCGGATGCACTGAAAGCGCAGGACCTATCTGGCCAAGGCATGGCCCGCATGGGCGCGGGTGTCAGCCGAGTGCCGTAGCCTTATGCATTAACCAGGCGCGGAATGCCACTATCTTGGGCAGCGAAGCGCATTCGGCGCGGTACACCACGTAATAAGCCAGCTGCGAGGACAGGCTCAGCTGCGGAAACAGCCGGACCAGCCGGCCCGCGGCGACATCGTCAGCGGCCATCACGCTGCGCGCCAGGGCAACGCCGTGGCCATCAATCGCCGCTTGCAGCACGGCATCGGAATTATTGACCTGCATGCCGCGGCTGGCATCGACCTCGCTGACGCCGGCGCGCTGCAGCCAGTCGTGCCACGACGCAAAGCCGATATGCGTATCGACGGACAAGTCATGGATCAAGGCTTTGTTGGTCAGGTCGTGCGGAGACTGCAGATCTTTGTTCCTGGCCAGCCATGCAGGAGAGCAGACGGGAAAAATCTGCTCGTCCAGCAGCCGTTCCGCCACCAGTCCCGGCCATGTGCCGCGGCCGTAGCGCACGCCGATATCGATGCCCTGGGCGACAAAATCCACCGGCTTCAGGTTGGTATCCAGGCGCACATCGGTTTGCGGATGCAGGGCATGGAAATGTTCGATCCGCGGCAGCAGCCATTTGGCGGCGAAGGCCGGGCTGACGGCTACGGTCAGCACGCCGCTCCTGGATCCATCGCGCAGCCGGCTCAGGCCCAGCGATAACCGGTCGAAGCCGGCGCGGATATCCGGCAACGCGCGCTCCGCCGCTTCGGTGGGGGTGAGGCGTGCGCGTCCGCTCGCCTGCCGGTGAAACAGCGGCGTACCCAGCCACTCTTCCAGTCCGCGTACGAGCTGGCCGATCGCCGCGGGAGTCACGTGCAGCTCGGCCGCTGCGGCGGAAAAGCTCTGCAGACGGGCGCTGGCCTCGAAGGCGCGCAGTGCATTGAGATGGACGGGTGACTTCATGGAGATAGTTTTTCTTTTAGCTATCGACACATTAAATCGTTTGCCGGGGAAAAGGAATCGACTAACAATTTTCTCGCAAAAGGCCGTTATGGCCAGGCATGGCATCGAGCAATGCGCCATCGGCCATTGACGGCATAGCAAAGATTTTCTACCCACCTATGCAATTCCGGGCGGTCGCGCCGCAGGCGTGGCGCCGCCTCCACAGACAGCGAGGATTCTTTATGAGCAATCGATTCGAAGGCAGGAAGCTGCTGGTCGTCGGCGGCAGCAGCGGCATGGGCCTGGAAACGGCCCGGATGGTGCTCGCCGAAGGTGGCAGCGCGGTGATCGTGGGCCACCGCCCGGAGAAGACCGAGGCGGCACGCGAAGAGCTGGCTGCACTGGGGCAGGTGACGGCGCTGACCGCCGATTTGTCCAGCGAAACGGGGCTCGCTGCGCTGCTGGCGGCGCTCGACCGGCATCCGGACATCGACCTGCTCGTCAACGCCGCCGGTGTGTTCTTTCCCAAGCCCTTTCTGGAACACCAGGATGCCGATTACGACCAGTACATGGCGCTGAACAAGGCATTCTTTTTTATTACGCAGAAAGTAGCGGCGAATCTGCTGGCCGCCGGGCGTGCCGGCGCCATCGTAAATATCGGCTCGATGTGGGCGCGGCAGGCGATCGCGGCGACGCCGTCGTCGGCGTATTCCATGGCCAAGGCCGGCTTGCATTCGCTGACCCAGCATCTGGCGATGGAATTGGCGCCCCAACATATCCGCGTCAATGCGGTGTCTCCCGCCGTAGTGCAGACGCCCATCTACGAAGGCTTTATTCCCAAGGCGGACGTGCACAGCGCCTTGCAGGGGTTCAACAGCTTCCATCCGATCGGCCGCGTCGGCACACCGCGGGATGTCGCCGAGGTGGTGAGTTTTCTGCTTTCCGACCAGGCAGCCTGGGTGACGGGTGCGATCTGGGACGTGGACGGCGGCGTGATGGCCGGCCGCAACTGAGTCGTGCCGGCAAGACACGGCTGCCGGACCTGATTCCAGTCCGTTATGGACCGGGCACGCCCATCGCTTCGTTCAATCCGCCGCTATGCTCGCGCGCCGTCGCCGCGGCGAACAACAGATACACCGACGGCAGCACGAACAGGGTAAACAGCGTGCCGATGGAAAGGCCGGCCGCCACCACCAGGCCGATCGCGAAGCGCGAGGCGGAGCCGGGGCCATGCACGAACATCAGCGGTGTCACGCCCAGCACCATCGCGGCCGTGGTCATCAGGATCGGGCGCAGGCGTTGGCTGCAGGCCAGCTCGATCGCCTGTTGCCGCGAATGCCCGCTGGCCTGTTCGCGCTGGGTGACGGCGATGATCAGGATGCCGTGTTTGCTGATCAATCCCATCAACGTGACCAGTCCCACCTCGGTAAACAGATTGAGGCTGACGCCGCCGACACGCAGCCAGACGAACAGCAGTGCGCCGGCAATCGACATCGGCACCGATACCAGGATGATCAATGGTGCGCGGAAGCTTTCGAACAGTGCCGCCAGGGCCAGATAGGCCACCACCATGGCCAGCGCGAAGGTGGCCACGAAGCCGCTGCTTTCATGCACGTACTGGCGCAGCGAGCCGACCGTATCGGTGCCGAAGCCGGCCGGCAGCATCTGGTCGGCCAGTTGTTGCAGGTAGCGATAGGCGTCTGCCTGGGTGATGCCGGGACGCGGAATGGCACTGATGGTGGTGGCGTTGAGCTGCTGGAAGTGCGAGATCGATTCGGGCACCGTGCTGTTCACGATATGCGCCACCGAACGCAGCGGCACCGGCACGCCCTTGATGGTGGCGATCGGATAATCCAGCACCTGGTCCGCATTCAGGCGAAAGCGGCGTGCGGCCAGCGGTTCCACTTTGTAGGAACGCTGGTCGTTGGAGAAGAAGCCGACAAAGCCGCCACCGAGAATGGTGTTCAAGGAGGTGGCCAGGTCGTTCATGGTCAGGCCGAGGGTGGACAGCTTGGCGCGGTCCACCACGATGGTCGATTGCGGCTGGTCGATGCGCAGGTCTTTTTCGGCATACGAAAACAGTCCGCTGGCCTTGGCCTTGGCCAGGAATGCATCGGATACCGTATCGAGCTGTTCGAAATCGCCGGAGCTCTGCAGCACGAAGCCGACCGGCAGGCCTTGCGAGCCGGGCAGGTAGGGCGGCTCGTACACCGCCATATCCAGGCCGGCGACGTTCTGCAGCGTGTCCTGCAGTTTGTTGCCGATGGCGAACGCGCTGCGCTTGCGCTCGGACCAGTCCTTCAGCACCAGGCCGCCTTCGACATCGGGTGCATCCACGATATGCCAGTAGCTGTGCATTTCGGGAATGGCGCGATACGCATCCTGGATTTGCCGGCTGTAGATTGCCAGGCCGTCCGAGGTGCTGTTGGGCGAGCCTTCACCGCTGGTCACCAGCACGCCGCGATCTTCGCGCGGCGAGAGTTCGCTCTTGGAACCGGTGTAGAGAAAAAAGATGCTGACCAGCACCAGCGCGCCGACCAGCAGCACCAGCGGCTGCAATTGCAGGGTGCGCCGCAAGCTGTGCAGGTAATACGCCTGCAGCTTTTCCAGCAGGCGGTCGGTGGCTTGCTCGAGGCGTTCGGCGAAGGTGCGCGCCGACATCACCTCCTGGCGCGTAAGCAGCAGGCGCGAGGACATCATCGGTGTCAGGGTCAGCGCCAGCAGGGCCGAGATGGTGACTGCACCGGCCAGGGTAAAGGCGAACTGGGTGAACAAGGCGCCGGTAAGGCCGCCTTGCAGGCTGAGCGGCACGTATACCGCTACCAGCACCACCGTCATGGCCAGGATCGGCATCGCCAGTTCGCGCACCGCCACCGAGGCGGCGCGCATCGGCGCCATGCCGGCAGCCAGATGGCGGTTCACGTTCTCCACGATGATGATGGCGTCGTCCACCACCAGCCCGATCGCCAGCACCAGTGCCAGCAAGGTCAGCAGGTTGATGGAGAAATCCAGCATCGACATCAGCGCGAAGGTGCCGATCAGCGATAGCGGGATGGTAATCAGCGGAATCAGGATCGAACGCGGCGAGCCGAGAAAGGCGAACACCACCAGCGATACGATCAGCAAGGCCTCGAACAGCGTGGCGATCACTTCGCGGATGGACGTGCGGATAAAACCGCCGGTGTCGTGCAGGATCGACAGCCGCAATCCCGGCGGCATCTGCTTGCGGATTTCCTCGATGCGTTCGGCCAGCGCGCGGGTCAGCGTGAGCGCATTGGCCGAAGGCGTAGGTTTGATCTGGATAAACACGCCCGGCCGGCCGTTGCTGTACACCTGCAAGGTATCGGGATCCTTGCCCAGTTCCACGCGCGCCACATCGCCCAGGCGGATGATGCGGCCGCCATCCTGGCGCAGGATCAGCTCGCCGAATTCGGCCGCGGTATGCAGGCCCGAGGTGATATCCAGATTGACGAAGGTCATCGCGCCCAGGGTCTGGCCGGCGCCGGAGACGAAGTTGTTATTGGCCAGTGCGTTCTGTACATCGGCCGGCGTCATGCCCACTGCGGCGAGCCGGTCCGGATCCAGCCATACGCGCATCACCACCTGCGGCGCGCCCTGGATATTCACCACCTGCACACCCGGCACGGCCTGCAGGCGCGGCTTCACCACGCGCTGCGCATAGTCGCTGACCTGGCCGGTGCTCAGTACATCGCTGTCCATGGTCACGTTCATCACGCCGCCGGTGCCGGAGCTGACGGTGATCGAGGAGGCCTGCACGCCGGGCGGGAATTGCGAAGTGGCGGCGGTGACATACGACTGGATTTCGGCCAGTGCGCGGGCCGGATCCACGTTGAGCTTCAGATAGACGGTGATGTCGGATACGCCCAGGCTCGAATTGGAGGCGACGTAGTCGATGCCTTCGGCCTGGCTGATGCGCGCTTCCAGCGGCGTGGTGACGAAGCCGGCCACGGTGGCCGGGTCGGCGCCGTAATACTGGGTAACCACTTCCACCGTGCCGCTGACGGTGTGCGGGAACTGTTCCACCGGCAGCGACTGCATGCTGCGCAGGCCGGCGACCAGCACCAACAGCGACAGCACGCAGGAAAGCACCGGACGCTGGATAAAAAGATCGGTTATGCGCATGGCTGCACCTGCTTATTCTTCCGCCGCGTCCGGATGCCAGCGATCCGACGGCTGCGCGCTGTTGTTGATCTGCACGGTGGCGCCGTTGCGCAGTTTGATCTGACCGGCAGTCACCACCACTTCGCCGGCCGTCAGCCCATCCAGCACGATGGCGCGGTCGCCATGCTGTTCGCCCACGTGCAGCGCGCGCATGCTGGCCGTCTGCAAATGATCGCTGCCGCTCTTGGGTGTCAACACATAGACATAGTCGCCATGTGGGCTGAAGCTGATCGCGGCCAGCGGAATCGCCAATACCTGCTCGGGCTGGCCCACGCTCAGGCGTGCCGTGGCGAACATGCCAGGCAATAGAACGTGGCCGGGATTGTCCAGGTCCGCCCGCACCGCCACCATGCGGCTGGCGGCGTCGACCCGGCTGTCGACGGCCATCACCTGCGCCTTGAACAGCTTGCCGGGAAAGCTGTCCACGGCGACGTCGACGCTTTGCCCGGGGCGCACCTGGCCGAGCTGCTGCTGCGGCAAGTTGAAATCCAGGTAGATCGGATCGAGCGCCTGCAGGCTGACGATCGGCGTGCCGGCCGTCAGGTACTGGCCCAGATCCACCATGCGGATGCCGAGCTGGCCGCTGAAGGGCGCGCGCACCACTTTCTCCGCCATCTGCGCCTGCTGCGCGGCAACTTGTGCGTGCGCGTTCTTTTCGTTGGCTTCGTCCTGGTCGAGGGTGGCGCGGCTGATCGCCTTCAGCGCGTATTGCTGACGGTCGCGCGCGAGATTGGCCGCGGCCAATTCGGCATTGGCGCGCAGGGCGGCCAGCTTGGCATCGTCGTCGTTCGGACGCAGGCGCAGCAGTACGGTGCCTGCCTGCACATTCTGGCCGGATTTGAAATCGATACTGTCGACGATGCCGGACACTTCGGCCGACAGATCGGAACCCTGCGCCGCGCGCAGCTGGCCGAAGGCTTTTACCTGACCTTGCCAGGGCGAGGCCTGCACGGTGATGGCCGATACCGTCAGCGCGCTATCGTCATCGTCGCTGGCCGCCGCCTTCGCGCTGGCATGGCCGCCACCGGACAGCAAATGCCAGACCGCCAGCGCAATGCAGGCGGCGGCGCAGAACAACATCAGGCGCAGGCGTCGTGGCGTCATGCGGTGCGGTATCCCGGAGCGGAAGCAGGTAGCAGGTTCATCGTTGTTCCATGGCCAGCGGTACATCGTCCTGGCGATGCCACCAGCCGCCGCCCAATGCCTGGTACAGCGCGACGGTGTCGGTGAATCGCGCGGTGCGCGCGCGGATCAGCGCCAGCAGGGTGCTTTGATAGGTCTGCTCGGCACTCAGCACGTTGAGATAGGAAACGCCGCCCAGCTTGTACTGCTCGCTGGCCAGCTGCAGGCTGCGCTCGGCCGCCTGTTTGGCGGTCAGCACGTATTGCAGATTGCGCGCATCGTTCTGCAATGCGACCAGCGTATCGGCCACATTCTGGAACGCCAGTACCACCTGGTTGCGCCATTGCGCCGCGGCCGCGCGTACCTGTGCCTGCTGCGCCAGTTGCTTGTGCTTGAGCTGGCCGGCATCGAAGATCGGTTGCACCGCCTGTGCCGCGGCCGACCACAGCACATTGGTGGGGGTGAACAATTGCCCCACGCTGGCGGCCTCGGAACCGTAGGCGGCGTTGAGCGTGATGTTGGGAAAGCGCTGCGCAATCGCCACGCCCAGCGCTGCCGTCTGCGCATGCAGCATGGCTTCGGCGGCGCGGATATCCGGCCGCTGTTCCACCAGCGTGGAGGGCAGGGTGAGCGGCAGATCTGCCGGCAGGTTCAGCGCATCCAGATCGATATCCGCAATCGCGGTGTCGGCCGGCGCACGGCCGAGATAGGCTGCAAGCTGATCGCGCGTCTGCGCCAGCTGCGTCTGCAGGGGCACCACGATCGCTTGCGCTTGCGCCAGCTGCGCCTGCTGCTGGGCCAGGTCGCTGGCGGTGGCGGCGCCGATCTCGAACTGGCCGTGCACGGTCTGCAATTGCTGTTGCTCGAAACCGACCAGCGCCTGCTGCGCATCGATCTGCTGCCGCAGCGAAGCGAGCTGAATCGCGTTGCCGACCACCTGCGCCGTCAGCGTCAGGTAGGCCGCTTCCAATTGGAAACGCTGGTAGTCGACCTGCGCATGGCTTTGCTCCACGGCACGCCGCAGGCCGCCCCAGAAATCCAGCGTATACGACAGATTCAACTGCGCATTCTGTTCGTTGTAGACCAGCGCGGGCGTGGTGCTGCCGTATTCGTAGGTTTGGGGCGTGGCCTGGCGCGAACTGCCCAAGGTGGCGCTCAGCGATGGCCATAGCGTGCCTTGCTGTGCATAGGCCAGGTCCCTGGCTTGCTGCAGCGTGGCATTGGCCGCATCGAGGCCGGGATTGTCGTGCAGTGCCTGGCTTACCAGCGCATCGATGGCCGGTGAATGAAACAGTGTCCACCAGTCGCCTGGAATATCGCGCTGCTGGTCCAGCAGCTGCGTGCCGCCGCCGGCAACGTTGGCCGTGGCAGTTGCCGTCACTGGTGGCTGCTGCGTATAGCGCGTGGGCGGAGTAAGCGCCGGACGTTGGTAGTCTGGCCCCAGCATGCAGCCGGCATTTGCCAGCACGCCGGCTGCCAGCAGCAATATCGCGCAGGGCCGCAGCACAAGGCGGCATGCCTTACTGCATTGCACGCATCTTCTCCGTCTGCCGCTCGGCGCGCATCATGCCGGCTCCGCCTGGTCCTGGCTGGCGCGCATCGCCTGCAGGGTCGACTCCAGCAGCCGGCCCACCGCCAGCAGGCGCGCGTCGTCGCCGATGCGCGCAATCAGCTGCACGCCGATCGGCAGCCCGCGCGCGCCGGTGGTGACGGGCACTGCCAGGCTCGGCGTATGCAGCAGCGACCACGGCACGCAATACGAAGGATCGCCCGAATGCAGGATGCCTTCCGGCGCGACATCGGGTACCGCTGGCGCCAACAGCACATCGCAATCGCCGAACAGTGCATCGAGCGCGGCGCGCCAGGTCTCGCCCTGTATCAGCGCCTCGTCGTATTCGGCCGGCGCAGGCGTGTCGTAGCCGAGCACTTTGCGCGTTTCCTCGCGCAGGCGCGGCAGATGCTGCAGTTTCTCGAAAGCCAGGGTGGCGGCAACATCCCACAACACGATGGTGGAGAAGGCGGCCTGCAGTTCGTCGTGCCAGCTGGGCAGCGGCCGCTCGCCGATGACGGCGCCGGCCAGCAGCAGGGCTTCGTCGGCTTGCTGCAGGGCTGACTGCGCCGCGGCGGACAGATTGCCCCAGTGCTGCGCGCCGTAGCGGCCGATGCGCAGTGCGCCATGCAGTGGCATGGCCAGCTCGCGCCGGGCCAGCACGCCGGCGAAGTATTGCGCGTCGTCCACCGTGCGGGTCAGCACGCCGATCGTATCCAGGCTGTGCGCCAGCGGCTTTACGCCGGTGCGGTCGATCAGGCCGAAGCTGGGCTTGTAGCCGACGATGCCGCAGTAGCTGGCCGGCCGGATGATCGAGCCGCCGGTCTGCGTACCCAGCGCCAGCGGCACCATGCCCGCGGCCACCGCCGCGGCCGAGCCGCTGGAAGACGCGCCCGGCGTATGCGCTTCGTTGTGCGGATTGCGCGTGGCGCCGGGACTGGACAGGCCGAATTCGGCGGTAACCGTTTTGCCGAGAACCACCGCGCCAGCGGCGCGCGCCAGCGCCACGCACGCGGCGTCGGCGGCAGGACGAAAGCCCTCGTAGATGGCCGAGCCATAACAGGTCGGCATATCCGCGGTATCGATGATGTCTTTCACGCCGATGGGAATGCCGCATAACGGTGCCGCAGCCAGCGCATCGCCGCGAATCGCCGGCGCTGCCGCACGATTGACATGAGCCCAGGCGGCCAGGGTGCGCTCGCGTGCGTCGATCTTGCGCAGGCAGGCCTGCAGCACCGGTGCGGGGGTCAGCGTACCGGCCGCGATCGCTTCGGCCAGTTCGCGTACTGGCCGCTGCTGCCACTCATCCATGCGCTGCTCCCGCTGTTTCCAGTTCCGCTATCGCCGGTGTCTGATTGGCTTCCAGCAGCGATGCCAGCAGCTTGCGCTGGCCGCGGTAGCTGCGGCGACCGTGCGCAACCTGGATATTGTCGATCAGCGCCACATCGCCTTCCTGCCATTGCAGGTCGACCGCGGCCGCGCTGAAGGCATGGCGCACCGCGGCGAGCGTAGCGGCTTCGATCTCCTCGCCATTGCCATAGCAGGCATTGCGCGGCAGCAACTCCGGCCCGAACGCATCCAGCATGAAAGCCAGGGTTTCCTCGCCGATGGCAGAGGGATGGAACAGATGCGCCTGGTTGAACAGGAAATCTTCGCCGCGCTGCGGATGGCGCACCACCCCCGGGCAGGTCTGCGAGGTTTTCAATACATCGTCGTCCAGCCACTGCCAGCGGATGTCGTTGAGTGCGCAGAAGGCTTCGACCTGGGCGCGATCCTCGGTCTGGAACACTTCCTGCCAGGACAGATCGATATGGCCGTGGAAGACGCGGTCGTAGCGCACGCCCAGGCGACGGAATTTGTCCAGCACCGCCGGATCGAGCAAGCGTTGCACTTCCAGCATGTCGGCCAGCGGCGTGGCGCCGCCGCTCTCGGCGGCCTTCACGCAGCAGAACGCCAATTTGCGCGGCCAGATGCGCTGATAGGAATTTTCGTTGTGCATCGGAATTTCGCGATCGGCCGGATATTCGGTCGCGGTATACAGGCCCTTGCCCTGGCTGGTGCGCGGGGTGGAGCGGTAGACGTAGTCGAGCGTCTCGATGCCCAGCGCCTGCACGAAGTCGGCAAACGCCTGCGCATGCGTGGTGCCGAAGCCGCGGAACAGGATCGCGCCGTGCTCGCCCAGCAACTGCAAAATATGCGTGCGCTGTTCCGCCACGAAACGATCCAGCGCACCGGCATGGCCGTCGGACTGGAACAGGTACGGCATGCGCCGTCCGGCGGTAAGAAGACCTTCATGGAATGCGGGCATGGTGGCGTCCTGGCGAGTGGTGGGGGCGGCGATGCGTTGCTCAGCGTTGGTCGCCGGCCATCGACAGCCTCCGCGTGATGACCGGTCCCAGCCGCGCGATGGCATCGCGGCTGAGCAGGTCGTGATGGCCATAGGGAATCTTCAGATAGCTGTGCCGCGCCGCATCGGTCACGCCCCACCAGTTCGCCATGTGCAGCGGCGAATCGGCCGGTACGTTGGCGCGCTCGGCTTCCACCACGGTCAGCTGCGAACGCACCGGCGCGCGGCGGAACGCGTTGAGGTATTGCGTGTTGAGCTGGCAGGTGGTGTACAGGCGCGACTTGGGCGTGCTCTCGGCCATCGTCTGCGGAAAGGTGGTGGCGGCGACGTAGTCGATATACGCGGCGATTTCCGCTTCCGACTGCGGCCCGCTGCCATAGATATGCGTGGCATCGGTCGGCGTGGCGTCGAGCAGGATCAAATGCGCCACGGTCTTGCCGCGCGCCTCCAGCAGCTGGGTCATGCGATGTGCCACATAGCCGCCGAACGACCAGCCCAGGATGTTGTACGGGCCGTGCGGATCGATCTCGCTCATTTCGCGCAGGTATTCCTCCACCAGCGCATCCAGCGTCTGCGGCGGATGTCCGGCGCGGGAAAGGCTGGGCGCATTGAAGGCGTAGATCGGATAGTCCGCCGGCAGCGCATCGCGCAGCCGGCTGTAGGACATGCCGATGCCGGCCAGCGGCGGCACGCAGAACAGCGGCGGCCGGTTGCCGCTGGCGCGGATCGGCAGCACCGGCGGAAACAAGTCGTTGGCCAACTCGTCGCCCAGGCTGGCCAGTGCATCGGCCTGCTCGCACAGCGCATCTACCGCCGATTCGATCGAGGCCAGCGAGGTGATGAAATCGTCGCGCGGCGCAGCCTTGGCCAGCGCATCAAGCTCGCCGAACCACCTCTGCGCGAGCGTGTGCAGTTCGTGCTCGTCGAACAACTCGCCGGCCCACGACCAGTTGGCCTGCAGCTGCGCGCCTGCGGGCGCTTCCACGATCGCGGTATTGAGCGTGATGGCATGCGACAGCGGGCGCTGCGCATCGCCGTGCAGGGCGACATCGATCTCGGCGGCCTGCCAGTCGCCATGCTGCTGGCGATAGCGGCCAAGATAGTTGAACGCCACCTGCGACGGCGCGAAACCGCCCAGCCGTGCCTGACCTTCGCTGCTGAGATAACGCAGGATGCCGAAGCCGATGCCGTTGTTGGGCAGCTGGCGCAATTGCGCGGCAATGTCGCCGGCTACCGTGGCCAGCGGTACGTCCTTGCGGTAGGCATCGGCTGCGCCGAGCACGCGCGGATCGATCCGCACCGGATACAGGCTGGTAAACCAGCCGACCGTGCGCGACAGATCGACATCGTTGAACAGCGCTTCGCGTCCATGGCCTTCCACATCGATGCGCACGGCGCTGCGCGTGCTCTTGCCGCGGCCGGCACGCCAGGCCGCCAGCGCCAGGGCGAAACTGCCCAGCAGCAATTCGTGCAGGGTGATACCCAGGCGCGTAGGCAGCTCATGCAGCAGCGGCGCGGTGGCGGATGCCGGCAAGCTCAGGCTGAGCGTGCATTGCGTGCCGAGGCGATCGCGCTGCGGGTCGAGTGCGCGCCGGCCCAGCAAGGGATCGAGCGTACGCAGTTGCGCTTCCCACAGCGGCAATTCCGCCTGCAGCGCCGCGCTGCCGGCATGCGCGGCCAGCCGCTGCGACCATTGTGCCAACGAGGTTTCCACGGCCGGCAGCTGCACGCGCTGTTGCTGCACCACCATGCGATAAGCGGCGGCCAGGTCGGGAATCAGGCTGCGCCACGACACGGCATCGATGGCCAGGTGATGCACGATCAGCAGCAGGTAGCCGCTTTGTTCGCCGCCATCGAGCCACGCCGCCTGCAGCAGTTTGCCCTGCTTGAGGTCCAGCCGGCGTTCGGCCGCCTCGGCCAGTACGGTCAGCTGCGCTTGCACATGTTCCTGGCCGAACGCCGCCAGTGGCTGTTCCGACCAGCATGCAGTTACGTCAATGGCGCCGGGCGGCAGCAGCTCCAGCCGCCGTTCGCCAGCCGGCATCGAACAACGCATGCGCAGCGCATCGTGCTGGTCGAGTACCGCCTGCAAGGCCGCGAGCAGTGACTGTCGCGTGGCGCGCGCGGGTGTACGCACGATCATCGACTGGTGGTAGCGATCGGTATCGCCCAGCGCAAAGAACCACTGCATGATCGGGGTGAGCTGCATGCTGTCGCTGCGCGACGCCGAGGCGGCCGGCGCTGCGGCAGGCGTGATCGGCACCGCCAGTTCCGCCAGCGCCGCCACGCTGGGGGCGCGGAAAATATCCCGCGGCGTAACGCGCAGGCCGGCCTTGCGCAAATGGCTGATCAGTTCGATCGAACGGATGCTGTCGCCGCCCAGGTCGAAGAAGCTGTCGTCGATGCCGACCGCGTCCAGTCCGAGCACATGCTGGAACCATGTCGCCACGAGCTGTTCGCGCTCGTTGCGCGGTGCGCGCAGATTGGCGGCCTGGTGCGTGGGCGAGGGCAGTGCGGCCTGGTCGAGCTTGCCGTTGGGCGTCAGCGGCAGGCGTTCCAGCCGCACGATCGCCGCCGGCACCATGAAGTCCGGCAGGCGTTCGGCCAGTGCATGTCGCCAGGCCAGCGGATCGGCCGTATCGTCGCTGGCCACGACATAGCCCACCAGTTGTTTTTGCCCGGGCTGTTCTTCGCGCGCCACCACTGCCACCTGTGCCACACCCGGCAACTGCGCCAAGGCCGCTTCGATTTCGCCCAGCTCGATGCGGTAGCCGCGGATCTTTACTTGCTGGTCGCTGCGGCCGAGGTAGTCCAGCGTGCCGTCGGGCAGCCAGCGCACCAGGTCGCCGCTGCGGTACATGCGGCTGCCCGGCGCGCCGAACGGATCGGCGACAAAGCGCGCAGCGCTGAGATCAGGACGATGCAGATAACCGCGCGCCAGGCAGTCGCCGGCGATATACAGCTCGCCAGTGACGCCGATGGGCACCGGCCGCAGGCCGCGATCCAGCACGTAGGCGCGGGTATTCCACAACGGCCGGCCGATCGGCACGCTGGTCGCGCCCTGCAAGGGCCGGTCGACCGTATGCGTGATGCAGCCGATGGTCGCTTCGGTAGGACCGAATTCGTTGATGATGCGCACGTCCGGATAGCGCTGCTGCCAGAACGCCAGATCCGCCGGCAGCAGCGCTTCGCCGCCCAGCATCAGGCCATGCGTCGGCGTGGGTATGTCGCCGGCCGCCAGGGTCTGGTTGAGTATCTTCAGATGGGTGGGCGTGAGCTTGACCATCGCGTAGGCCGGCCCATCGGCCATGCTGCCCAGTGCGCTGAGTTCGCTTCCGGGCGGTAGCAGGGTCAAGGCTTGGCCGGCCAGCAAGGGGCCGAACAGCAAGGTGACGCAACCGTCGAAGGTGGGCGACAGCGTCATCGGCGAACCTGCGCCGGCACCGGCGTAGTACGCGTGCGCACTCCACGCAAAATAATTGGCCACGCTGCAGTGCTCGACCACCACGCCCTTGGGCCGCCCGGTCGAACCGGAGGTATAGATCACATAGGCCGGATCGCGCAGCGACAGCGGGCGGCGGCGTTCGGCATCCGCAGGATTATGTGCGGCTTGTTGCTGCAATGACTGCTGTAGCGCCGGCTGGTCCAGCAGCATGGTCTGGTGCGTGCCCGCCATCGCGGCATACGCATGCTGCGTAAGGATGCGCGCCGGTGCGGCATCGGCCAGCATGAAGGCCAGGCGCTCGGGCGGATAGTCCAGGTCCAGCGGCAAATACGCTGCACCGGCCTTGAGCGTGCCGAGCATGGCGATCAACAGGTCGGCGCAACGCGGCAAGGCGATGGCAACGATCTCGCCCGGCCCGATCCCTGCACCGATCAGCGCATGCGCCAAGCGGTTGGCCTGGGCATTGAGTTCGGCAAAGCTCAGTACGGCGTGTTCGGTGCGCAGCGCGGGTGCATCCGGTGTGGCGGCTGCCTGCCGTTCGAACAGTTTGGGCAGGGTCGCCAGCGTGACCGGCCGGGCGGTGGCATTCCAGTCCACCAGCAATTGCTGCTGCGCTTGCGCATCGAGCAGATCGAGCTGATCGATCTGTTGTTGCGGGTGCGCGGCGAAGGCTTGCAGCAGGCGCGTCAGGTAATCCGCGAAGTTCGCCACGGTGGATCGGTCATACAAGTCCGTGGCGAATTCGATATCGCCGACCAATCCGTCCGGCGCCGCGTGTTCCGACAGGCACTCGGTAAAGTTGAAGATCAGATCGAATTTCGCGATATCGATAGCGATCGCCTCGGGGCTCGCCACGATGCCGGGCAACTGCAGCTCGCCGCCAACCTGGCCGTGCAGCACCACAAACACCTGATACAGCGGGTGATAGGCGGTGGAGCGGTTCGGGTTGAGCGCATCGACCAGTTGTTCGAACGGAATGTCCTGGTGCGAATAGGCGCCCAGATCCACCTGGCGCACGCGCGCCAGCAATTGCTCGATGCTGGGATTGCCGGATAGATCGGTACGCAGCACCAGCGTGTTGATAAAGCAGCCGACCAACTCGTTCAGCGCTTCGTCGTTGCGTCCGGCCACCGGCGTGCCTACTGCGATGTCGGTGCCGCCGCTGAGCTTGCCCAGCAGCACTGCCACCGCCGCGTGCAGCAGCATGAACAGGCTGACCTGATGACGCCGCGCCAGTTCCCGCAGTTGCCGATGCAGCGCGGCATCCAGTGCGAATTGCAGCGCATCGCCGCGATAGCTGGCCTGCACTGGGCGCGGCCGGTTGGTCGGCAACGCCAGTTGCTCGGGCATGCCGGCCAGCGTCTGCTGCCAGTACGCCAACTGCGCGTGCATCACGCAGCCGGGATCGCGTTCGCTGCCCAGCCACTGGCGTTGCCACAGCGCATAGTCGGCGTATTGCACCGGCAACGGCGGCAGCTCGGGCGCATGGCCGGCGCAGCGCGCCGCATAGGCAGCGGCGAGGTCGCGTGCCAGCGGCTGCATCGAGTCGCCGTCGCAGGCGATGTGGTGCACGTTGAGCAGCAGCACATGCTGCTTCGGCGCCAGGCGGAACAGCCATGCCCGGATGGGAATATCCCGCGCCAGATCGAAGGGATGACGCGCCGCTTCGGCCATCGCTGCCGGGAGTGCGGCGGCTGCTACGTCGTGTAGTTCAAAAGGAACCTGCAAGGCTTCCACTGCCAGCACGCGCTGCACACCCACGCCGTCGACTTCGGCGTAGAGCGTGCGCAGGCTTTCGTGCCGTGCGACCAGGTCGGTGACGGCAGCGCGCATGGCCTCCGCGTCCAGGGCACCGTCCAGGCGCAGGGCGAAGGGAATGTTGTAGGTGATGCTCGAGCCTTCGAGCTGATACATGAACCACAGCCGCTGCTGCGCAAACGACAGCGGCAGCATGGCCGGACGCGCCTGCGCCCGCACCGCCTGGCGTGCGGTGCCGCCGCGCTGCAGCTGCGGCGCCAGCGCGGCGACGGTCGGATGCTCGAACAGTGCGCGCAGCGGCAGCTCGATATTCAGCGCGCTGCGAATGCGGTTGACCAGGCGCGTCGCCAGCAGCGACTGCCCGCCGAGATCGAAGAACGCATCGTCGATGCCGACTCGTTCCAGCCCTAGCACTTCGGCGAACAGTCCGGCGAGGATTTCTTCCAGCGGCGTGCGCGGCGCACGCCGGTCGACACTGTCGAAAGCGGGCGCGGGCAGGGCCTTGCGATCGACCTTGCCGTGCGCATTGAGCGGCAGCGCCGCCAGTACCACGATCGCACCGGGCACCATGTAGTCGGGCAGGCGTGCGGCCAGCTGGCGGCGCAGCGCGCCGGGATCCATGCCGGCTCCGGCGGCGGCCACGACATAGCCGACCAGCTGCTTGCGGCCGGGCTGGTCTTCGCGCGCCACGACGATGCTTTGCGCCACGTCCGGCAGCACGGCCAGCGCGGCTTCCACCTCGCCCAGCTCGATGCGGAAGCCGCGGATTTTTACCTGATGATCGGTGCGCCCGACATAGTCGATCTGCCCATCGGGCAGCCAGCGCACCAGGTCGCCGCTGCGATACATGCGTTCGCCCGGCGCGCCATAGGGATTGGCCACGAAGCGCTCGGCGCTCAGTGCCGGCCGGCACAAATAGCCGCGCGCCAGGCCGGAGCCGGCGATATACAGCTCGCCCGGCACGCCGGGCGGCACCGGACGCAGCAGGGCATCCAGTACATAGACGCGGGTGTTGTCCATCGGCGTGCCGATCAGCACGCTGCCTTCGATGCGGCAGGGCGCCTGCATCGGATAGCAGGTAGCGAAGGTGGTGGTTTCGGTCGGGCCGTAGACATTCACCAGCTCGGTCTGCGGGCAGCGGTCCAAGGCCTGCTGGAACGACTGCGGCGTAGCCGCTTCGCCGCCGCTCCACACACTGCGCATGCCGGCCAGGCAGTGCACGCGTTCTTCCACCAGCATGCGGAACAGCGCCGCGGTGATGAACATCGCGCTGACCTGCTGCCGTTCGATCAGCGTGGCCAGCGCGTGGATATCGGTTTTGCCCGGCGGCGCGATCACGATCTGCCGGCCGCTCAGCAGCGGCACCCAGGTTTCATAAGTGGCGGCGTCGAACGCCTGCGGCGCATGCATCAGCACGCGCTGCTGCGCATCGCCCCGCCAGCGCCGGTCGAAGGCCAGGTCGGTGACATTGCGATGGGTTACCGCGATGCCCTTGGGCTGGCCGGTGGAGCCGGAGGTGTACATCACGTACGCCAGCTGCTCCGGATGGTTGCGGCAGGCCGGCGCCTGGGCCGGCTGTTGTGCGATCTGCTCGCGATCCACATCCAGCAGCACCAGCCGATGCACGCGGGAGGGAATCCGTTCCAGCCATTCGCTATGCGTGATCACCAGCGTGCACTGCGCCTGCGCCAGCATGAAGGCCAGCCGGTCGGCGGGGTAGTCCGGATCCAGCGGCAGATACGCGGCGCCTGCCTTCACGATTGCCAGCACCGCGATCACGCTGCTGGGTGAGCGTTCGAGGCACAGCCCGACCAGTTCTTCGCGGCGGACGCCGTGCTGCAGCAGGTGCTGGGCGAGGCGATTGGCCTGCGCCTCCAGCTCGGTGTAGCTGAGCGTGGATTCGCCCGCGCGCAAGGCGACCGCATCCGGCGTGCGCTGCACCTGCTGCGCGAACAGCTGCGCAAGATCGGCCGGCGGCATCGCCTGCGCGGTGGCGTTCCAATCCTGCAGCAGGGCATGGCGGCCGTTGTCGCCGAGCAGGTCGATCGCATCGATGTGCTGGGCGGGATCGCGTGCCACGTGTTCGAGCAGGCGCGCCATCAGCTGCGCAAACATCGCGACGGTGTCGCGCTGGAACAGATCGCTGGCATATTCGATCGCACAGCGCAGGCCGGCCGGTGCGCGATGGGCGCCATGGCATTCGGTGAAATGGAAACTGAGGTCGAACTTGGCCACTTTGAAGGCCAGTGCTTGCTGGCTGACCGCAAGGCCGGCCAGCTGCAGTTCGCCGTCGTCCTCGCTGGCACTGGACAGGGCGACCTGGAATAGCGGGTGCTGTGCCTGCGAGCGCAGCGGATTGATCGCGTCGACCAGTTGTTCGAACGGCAGCTCCTGGTGCGCATATGCATCCAGGTCGGCGGCGCGGGCGCGCGCCAGCAATGCGTCGAAGCGCGGATTGCCAGAGGTATCCACGCGCAGCACCAGCATGTTGACGAAGAAGCCGACCAGTTCGTCCAGCGCTTCGTCGTTGCGTCCCGAGACCGGCGTGCCGAGCACGATGTCGTGGCCGGCGCCCAGCCGCGTCAGCAGCAGCGCCAGCGCCGCGTGCAGCAGCATGAACAGGCTGGCCTGGCTGGCTTGCGCCACGGCCAGCAGGCGCTGGTGCACCTGTGCATCCAGTTCGATTTGCACATCGTCGCCGCGGTAGCTGGCCTGGGCCGGGCGCGGACGGTCGGTCGGCAGGTTCAGCTGTTCGGGCAGGCCGTGCAGCGCCTGTTGCCAATAGCCAAGCTGCTGCGCGAGCAAGCTGGATGGATCGGCTGCGTCGCCCAGCTGTTCGCGCTGCCATTGGGCATAGTCCGCGTATTGCACGGGCAGCGGCGGCAGCGACGGTGCCTGCCCGGCGCAGCGGGCGGCATAGGCCTGGGCCAGGTCGCCGAACAAAGGCGGCAGCGACCAGCCGTCCCCGGCGATGTGATGCAGCAGGAGCAGCAGCACGTGCTGCGTTTCGTCCAGCTGGAACAGATGGGCGCGCAGGGGAATCTCGCGCGTCAGGTCGAACGGACTGTGCACGGCCTGTTCCAGCAGGTCCGGCAGCGTTACCTCGTCAGCTGGCGTGACGGGCAACGCCAGCTGCACCTGCTCGGCAGCGAGGATATGCTGCTGCACCTCGGCACCGCTTTCGGCGAACAGCGTGCGTAGGCTTTCATGACGCGCGATCACGTCGTGCAGTGCCTGCTGCAGCGCCTGCGGCTGCAGCCTGCCGTGCAGACGGAAGGCGAACGGCATGTTGTAGGTGGCGCTGGGCCCCTGCAGCTGCTGCACCAGCCATAGCCGCTGCTGTGCAAACGACAATGGAATCATGCGGGACTCCTGTTGCGCTGCGCGAGCGAGCGCAGCGACGGGCGCGCCTTGGGCGCCTGCTCCAGCACGATCGCCAGCCCGGCCACGGTCGGCGCATCGAACAGCGCGCGGATCGACACGTCGCGTTCCATCACGGTGCGGATCCGGCTGGCCAGCCGCGTGGCCAGCAGCGAATGCCCGCCCAGTTCGAAGAAATTCTCGTCACGCCCGACCTGCGGCAGCTCCAGCACTTCGCAGAACAATCCCGCCAGAATGCGTTCCTGCTCGTTGCGCGGCTGCTCGCTGCTGTCGGCGACGCGGCTCGGCTGCGGTAGCGCCGCGCGGTCGAGCTTGCCGTTGACGGTCAGCGGCAACGCCGGCATCGCCACGAAAGCCGAGGGCAGCATGTAGTCGGGCAATTCCGCCGACAGCGCCGTGCGCAGGGCTGCCGCGTCCACGGCATCGGCCACCAGATAGGCCACCAGCTGCTTGTGGCCGGAGGGATCGGCGCGCACCACCACGGCATTGCGTGCATAGCCGGCGCGGATCAATGCGGCTTCCACTTCGCCGGTTTCGATGCGGAAACCGCGCAGCTTGACCTGCCCATCCACCCGGCCGACGAACTCGATCGTGCCATTGGCCATGCGGCGTGCCAGATCGCCCGTGCGATACATGCGCTGCCCGGCGGCGAACGGATTGGCGACGAAGCGCTCGGCGCTGAGCGCGGGTCGATGGATATAGCCGCGTGCCAGTCCGGCACCGGCGATATACAGCTCGCCCACCACGTTCAGCGGCACCGGCTGCAATGCCGGATCGAGCAGATGCACCTGCATATTGTCCAGCGCCACCTCGCCGATCGGCACGCTGGCTGCCGTGTCGGCCAGCGGCTGCACGGCATGGCTCAGCGCAAAGGTGGTGGTCTCGGTCGGCCCATAGGCGTTGACGATGCGCAGCGCGGGATGCAGCGACTGCAGTTCGCGCACGGCATGTGGCGCAATCACATCGCCGCCGGTCCAGACCTGCTGCAAGGTTTCGAACATGCCCGGTGCGGCATTGACCAGTTCGTGGAACAGACCGGCGGTAAGCCACAGGCTGCTGATGCCGTGACGTGCGATCAGCGCCTGCAGATCGGCAGCATCGAGCTGGCCCGGCGGCGCGATCACCAAGCGGCCGCCGCGCAGCAGCGGTACCCACATTTCGTAGGTCGATGCATCGAAGGCCTGCGGCGAATGCAGCAGCAGGCATTCATGGCCGTGCGCAAAGCGCCGGTCCAGCGCCAGTGCTACGACATCCTGCTGGCACACCGCCACGCCCTTGGGCACGCCGGTAGAGCCGGAGGTGTACATCACGTAGGCGAGGTGGCGCGCATCGATGGTCGGGCGCGCCTGCCTGGCGGGTGCATTCGCCGGTTGGTCCATGCGCAGCAGGGTGGCCTGATATGTCAGCGGGCGCGATGCGATGCGGTGATCGGCAAGCAGTACGCGAGCGCGCGTATCGGCCAATACCTGTTCGATGCGGCGGTCCGGATACTGCGCATGCAACGGCACGTAGAAACCGCCGGCCTTGAGCGTGGCCAACACGGCTACGACCAGATCCAGCGAACGTTCCAGCAGAATCGCCACGCCGTCTTCCAGGCCCACGCCGGCTTCGATCAGGCGATCGGCCCAGGCCTCGGCACGTGCATCCAGCTGCGCATAGGTCAGCGTTTCCTCGCCGAACACCAGCGCCACGGCATCGGGCGTGCGTGCCGCCTGCTGGGCGAATAGCGCTGCGATGTTTTGGTCCGGCAGCGGCTGGGCGGTGTCGTTCCAGTGTTGCAGCAGGTGTTGGCGTTCGGATGCGTCGAGCAGTTCGATCTGCTGCACCGGCCGCGACGGGTCAGCCACCACCGCTTCCAGCACGCGGACGAAGCGCGCGGCCACCTTGTCCATGGTGTTCGCATCGAACAGATCCGTGGCGTATTCGATCTGGCCGATCAGGCCGGCCGGCTGGTTGTTGTGCCATTGCTCGGTGAGGCCGAAGGTCATGTCGAACTTGGCAATGCCCAGCTCCGGCAGGCTGCTTTCGGCGCGCAGATCCGGCAGCGACAAGGTCCATTCGGCATTGTTCTGCAGCACCAGCATCACCTGGTAGAGCGGCTGGTGTGCCTGCGAACGCACGGGGTTGATCGCTTCGACCAGGCGTTCGAACGGCACGTCCTGATGTGCGTACGCCGCCAGGGCGGTTTCGCGCACGCGTTCGAGCAGGCTGTCGAAGTCCGGTGCGCCGGACAGATCCGTACGCAGGACGAGCGTGTTGATAAAGAAGCCGATCAGCTCGTCCAGCGCGCTGTCGGTGCGGCCGGCCACGGGGCTGCCGATGGCGACATCGTCGCCGGCGCTGAGGCGGCCGAGCAGCACGGCGAGTGCTGCCTGCAACACCATGAACAGGCTCGCGCCATGCCGGCGCGACAGCTCACGCAGGCCGGCATGCAGTTCGGCCGGAATTTGCAGCAGTACCTGATCGCCGCGATAGCTGGCCACCGGCGGACGCGGCCGGTCGGTGGGCAGGGCGATCACGTCGGGCAGGCCATCCAGCTGGGCGCGCCAGTAGGCGAGCTGCTGGCTGAGCACGCTGCCGGGATCGTTTTCTTCGCCCAGCAGCTGGCGTTGCCATAGCGTGTAGTCGGCGTATTGCACCGGCAGCGGCGCCCAGTCCGGTGCGCGGCCTTGCAGCCGGGCACGGTAGGCGCGTTCGATATCGCGCCACAACGACAAGGTCGACCAGCCGTCGCTGGCGATATGGTGCAGGTTGACCAGCAGCAGATGCTCATCGTCGCCCAGCCGCAGCAGCGTGGCGCGGATCGGCAGTTCCTGCGTCAGGTCGAAACGATGTGCGGCCGCGGCCTGCAAGGCCTCTTCGCTGCCGGCCGCATCGATATCCTGCCGATGCAGCAGCAGCTGCGCATCTTCACGCACGATCTGGCAGGCGATACCGTCGGTCTCGTCGAACACGGTGCGCAGGGATTCGTGCCGCGCCACCACGTCGCCGATCGCCTGTTCCAGCGCTACGCTGTCCAGCTTGCCGCGCAGGCGCTGCGTGAACGGCATGTTGTAGGTGGTGCTGGGACCTTCCAGCTGGTGCAGGAACCACAGGCGCCGCTGCGCATACGACAGCGGCAACAGCGCCGGCCGCGTTTGCGCATGCAGTGCCGGCCGCAGTGTGCCGCCGGTGGCCAGCTGCGTAGCCAGGGTGGCGACGGTGGGATGCTGGAACACGGCGCGGATCGGCAATTCTACCTGGAAACTGGCGCGGATCCGGCTGACCAGCCGCGTGGCCAGCAGCGAATGGCCGCCCAGGTCGAAGAAGTTGTCGTCGATGCCGATGCGTGGCAGGCGCAATACCGTGCAGAACAGGCCGGCGAGGATTTCTTCCTGCGCGTTGCGTGGCGCGCGATAGCTGCGCGCGGCGAGTTCGGGCATCGGCAGCGCCTTGCGGTCGACCTTGCCGTTCTGGTTCAGCGGCAGGCTCTCCAGCAGCACGATCGCAGCCGGTACCAGATAGCCCGGCAATTGCTCGCCGGCAAACTGGCGCAGCACCACCGGCAATTCCGGACTGGCCGGCATCTGCCTGGGTACGACATAGGCCACCAGCTGGCGTTCGCCAGGCCGGTCTTCGCGCACGATCACGATCGCCTGCGCCACCTGCGGATGTTTGCGCAGGCTCGCCGCGGTTTCGTCCGGCTCGATGCGAAAGCCGCGGATCTTGACCTGGTTGTCGGCGCGGCCGACGAAGTCGATGTTGCCGTCGGCCAGCCAGCGCACCAGGTCGCCGGTGCGATACATGCGCTCGCCTGGGGCGCCGTGCGGATTGGCGACAAAGCGTTCGGCGCTGCGCGCGGGCTGGTTGAGATAGCCGTAGGCGAGGCCGTCGCCGCTGATATACAGCTCGCCAGGCACGCCGGGCGGTACCGGCTGCAGCAGCGCGTCGAGTACGTAGATGCGGTTGTTGTCCATCGGCATGCCGATCGGCACGCTGGCACCGACGCGATGCGGTGCCTGCATCGGATAGGCCGTGGCGAAGGTAGTGCATTCGGTGGGGCCGTAGATATTCACCACCGCGGTAGTGGGATTGTGTTCCAGCGCGCGCTGGAACATCGCCGGATCGCCGGCCTCGCCGCCGGCCATCACCACGCGTACCTGGCGCAAGCAGTGCGGGTGATCCTGGGCCAGCAGGTTGAACAGCGCTGTGGTGAGGAACAGCGCGCTGACGCCCTGTTCGGCAATGGTGTGCGCCAGACGATCCAGATCCAGCTCGCCGGCCGGTGCGATCACCACGCGGCCGCCGCGCAGCAGCGGCACCCACATTTCATAGGTCGACGCATCGAAGGCCTGCGGCGAATGCAGCAGCACGCATTCGTGGCCGTGTTCGTAGCGGCGATCCTGCGCCAATGCGATCACCGCATGCTGGCTGACCGCCACGCCCTTGGGCAGGCCGGTGGAGCCGGAGGTGTACATCACATAGGCGAGTTGCTGCGGCGATATCGGCAGGCGCGGCTGCGGCGATACCGGCGCCAGCTTGTCCAGCCGGTCCATGCGGATCACCGGCAAAGGATGCAGCAAGCCGCGGGCCTCGATACTGTAGTCGGCGAGCAAGACGCGTGAGCGCGTATCGGCCAGCACTTGTTCGATGCGCCGATCCGGATACTGCGCATGCAGCGGCACATAGAAACCGCCGGCCTTGAGCGTGGCGAGCACGGCTACGACCAGGTCCAGCGAGCGTTCCATCAGGATCGCCACGCCGTCTTCCAGGCCGACGCCGGCGGTGTACAAGCGATCGGCCAGTGCATCGGCGCGTGCATCCAGCTGCGCGTAGGTCAGTGTTTCCTCGCCAAACAC
>NZ_JACZZA010000004.1 GCF_014863405.1 Dyella acidiphila | reverse complement strand
GGTGAAGGGTGGGAGGACAAGGCCCCGCAGGGGGCATGGGCACGGATGCCCATGCCTTTTCGTCAGCACAGGATGTGCTGTCGAAAAGCCCCTCCCACCCTTCACGCACTTGATGGGCATGGATGCCCATCAAGCGCTCCCCTGGGGTGCCCTTTCTTTGGGTTACTTTTCTTTGGGCACGCAAAGAAAAGTGACTCGGGCCCGCAGGGGCCGAAAGCGCCGCAGGCAATCTCCCAAACTGGCGACATGCCCCCTAAGGCCAAAGGAACAGACATCCGTTGGGTTACGCTGCGCTAACCCAACCTACTTGGCTGCATCGCGGTGCGATGGGTGTTGGGGCAAGCGCGGGCAACCCCACCCCAGCCCTCCCCTGCCAAGCAGGGGAGGGAGCAGATCGACGCGACGTGCAAAATCAGGCCGAAGGAACAGATATTCGTTGGGTTGCCCCCGGAGCAAGTTCGGGGTAACCCAACCTACCCGACTACACGGCAGAGCGGCGAAGCGCTACGCGCAATCAGAGCAACAACTTACGCACCTTCAACAGCGCCGCCACAAACGCGTCAATCTCCTCACGCGTGTTGTAGAACGCCAACGACGCCCGCAACGTAGCCGGCACCCCAAAAAACTGCATCAGCGGATGCGCACAATGATGCCCCGACCGCACCGCAACACCTTCCAGATCCAGCAACGTCGCCAGATCCGTAGCCTGCGCCCCCTCCAGCAGGAAGGAAATCACCGGCTCCTTGTCAGCCGCCTCACCCACAATGCGCAAACCAGGAATCTCACGCAGGCGCTCAGTAGCGTAGCCAAGCAACGCATGCTCCCACGCACGAATCGCGTCATACCCTAGCGACTGGACATAATCGATCGCCGCGCCAACACCCGCAAAACCGGCAATATTCGGCGTTCCGGCCTCAAACTTATGCGGCGGCTCAGCGAACGTCGTTCCATCGAAGCGCACTTCGCGAATCATCTCGCCACCACCGAAAAACGGCGGCATCGCCTGCAGATGCTCACGCCGCGCCCACAACGCACCGGTGCCGGTAGGCGCCAACATCTTGTGCCCGGTGATCGCGTAGAAATCGCAACCCAGCGCCTGCACATCGACCGGCCGATGCGGCACCGCCTGCGATCCATCCACCACCAGCGGAATCCCGCGACGGCGGCATTCGCGCGCAATCTCGCGCACCGGATTGACCGTGCCCAGCACGTTGGACACATGCGTGACGCAAGCCAGCTTCACTTCCGGCGTCAGCATCTCGAAAAACTTCTCCACGATCAGCTCGCCGCGCTCATCGATCGGCGCCGCTTTCACCGTGGCGCCGCTGCGCGTCGCCACCAGCTGCCATGGCACGATATTGGCGTGATGCTCCATCACCGTGGTGAGGATGCTGTCGCCCGGCTGCAGGCGTGGCAGCGCGTAGCTGTAGGCCACCAGGTTCATCGACTGGGTGGTGCCGGAGGTGAGCACCACTTCGTTGCGCGAGCCGGCATTGATCAGCGTGGCGAGCTTGTCGCGCGCACCTTCATACGCTGCCGTAGCCTCTTCGCCCAGCTGATGCACGGCGCGCGCCACGTTCGCGTTGTGTTCGCGATAGTGGCGATCCACCGTCTCGATCACCGACAACGGCTTCTGGCTGGTGTTGGCGTTGTCGAAATACACCAGCGGCTTGCCGTGCACGGTGCGCGACAGCAGCGGAAAATCCGCGCGCACGCGCTGCACATCGAAATCGAGAGTAGATGAGCTGGGCTTGGCGTTCATGGCGTTGTTCAGGGCAGATGCGCAAGCAGCGCGTCGGAGAAATGGTCGCGCAGGGTTTCGTTGGGCAGCGTGGCGAATACCGCACGGCAGAACGCAGCGGTAAGCAGCGCGCGCGCTTCGGCCTGCGGCAGGCCGCGCGAGCGCAGGTAGAACAGCGCGCGCTCGTCGAGCTGGCCCACGGTGGCGCCGTGCGCGGCTTTCACTTCGTCGGCGTAGATTTCCAGCTCCGGCTTGGTATCGATCTCGGCCAGCGCAGACAGCAGCAGGTTCTTGTTGCTGAGGCTGGCGTCGGCGCCATCCGCACCTTCGGCCACCACGATCGCGCCGCGGAACACGCCACGCGAACGCTCGTCGGCCACGCCGCGCCAGATCGACTCCGAGGCGGTGTTCAAGGCCTGGTGGCGGATCGACAGCTGTGTATCGATATGTTGGCGCCCGCGCAGTACGAATACGCCGCGCGTGTCGAGGCGCGCTTCGTCACCGCGCAATTCGGCATGCAGATCGTGGCGCACCAGCGCACCGCCGAGTTCGAGCACATGCAGCGCCGCCTGCGACCTTGCACCTAGGTGCAAGCTGCCGCGGCGGATCAGGCTGCTGTCTTCGCCTGCGTTCTGCAGCAGCACATGCTGCAGCTGGGCACCATTCTGCAGCACGATGTCGCTGGCCAGGGTACCCAGGTGCTTGTGCGGTGCGCTGCTCAGATGGTGTTCGATCAGGTCGAGCTTGGCGCCCTCGCCCAGCTCGATCACGTTGCGCACATGCCAGGCCACATCGCCTTGCGCAGCTGTGCCGACAAAGCAGATATGCACCGGCTTGGCGATCCGCGCACCCGCCGCCACGCGCAGCACGGTGCCGTCGCCGGCCAGAGCTGCGTTGAGGCGTGCAAAAGCGTCGCCGGTTTCGCGGTAGTGGCGGCTGAGCGCGAAGCGCAGCGGCTCGGGATCGCTTTCCAGTGCCTGCGACAACGGCTGCAAGGTGAGACCGGGCGGCAATGTTTCGAGGCGCGACAGGTCCGCGCGGAAGACGCCGTTGACAAACACCAGGCGCGGACCATCCACGCCGGGAAGTTTCAGCGCGTGCGTGTCGATGCTGTGGCTTGCCGCCGCGGCATCGCCCAGCGCAAAGCGGCGTTGGCCCAGTGCGCGCAGCGCAGTGTATTTCCACGCTTCGGTACGCGTATCGGGCAGACCGGCCGCGATAAACGCTTCGAGATTTTCGCGCCGCGCCGCATCCAGCCACGCCAGCCCGCTGCCGGGCAGGCGCAGGCCGGCGGCGTCGCGCAGACCGTCAATAAAAGGCAGGCTTGCGGGCGACTGGCTCATGCATTGGCCTCGGACAGCCAGGCGTAACCGTGCTCTTCCAGCTTCAGCGCCAGCGTCTTGTCGCCGCTTTCCACAATGCGGCCGTCGGCCAGCACGTGCACGAAATCCGGTTCGACGTAGTCGAGCAGGCGCTGGTAGTGGGTGATCATCAGGAACGAGCGCTCGGCCGAACGCAGCGCGTTTACACCCTGCGCCACCTGCTTGAGCGCGTCGATATCCAGGCCCGAGTCGGTTTCGTCGAGAATCGCCAGCTTCGGCTCCAGCACTGCCATCTGGAAGATCTCGTTGCGCTTCTTTTCGCCGCCGGAGAAGCCTTCGTTGACGGCACGGTGCAGCAGCTCGTCGGAGATCTGCATGATCTTCAGCTTCTCGCGCACCAGCTTGAGGAACTGCATGGAATCGAGCTCCGGCTCGCCGCGCTGCTTGCGCTGTGCATTGAGCGCGGCGCGCAGGAAATAGGTGTTGTTCACGCCGGGGATTTCCACCGGGTACTGGAAGGCCAGGAACACGCCCGCAGCGGCGCGCTCTTCCGGCTCCAGCGCCAGCAGGTCGCGCCCTTCGAAGATCACGGAGCCTTCGGTGACTTCATAGCCATCGCGTCCGGACAGCACATTGCCCAGCGTCGATTTGCCGGCGCCGTTCGGCCCCATGATGGCGTGCACCTCACCCGGATTTACGGTGAGGCTGAGCCCCTTGAGGATGTCCTTGCCCTCGACGCGGGCATGCAGGTTTTCGATCTTCAGCATGTTGTTTCCTGTTGCGTCACCAGCCGTAGCCGTGCCGCGTTGCAATGATCACGATCAATATTTTGCTTGAGACGCGCCAGTGGCTGCCGTTATCCGAACAAGCCATCCGGCGAGAGTACGCATTGCCCGTTCATCTTTATCGCCGCATGCAATGCATCCGGCGCCAAATCGACATCACCTGGCCATGCCACTGCACCAAATTCAACATGGACCGCATTGAAAACCGCCACATCGCGCAACACGGCAAATATGCCGGCCCGATCGCCCTGGACCAGGGCGGACATGTCGACTTCGCCGCTTGTACCGTCCTGAAATTGCACGCTGAGCCGGCAACCCGGCATGGGCTGCACCTGCAGCACACGCCATGGCGGAGCAGCGTTCAATCCAGCGGCTCGATCGGATGTGGAGACTTGCGTGCTGCACATAGATCCCAGTCCTTCTGCAATTCGGCGCGATGCATTGCCGCCCATTCAAGTACAAAGGCCATTGCGCGGCGCGGTAATTCGCCCTCAATGATTTCCAGCGTACGAATGTCGATTAAAACTTCTGTCTCACCATAAATCGCACGAAAATGTGGCGGCGCATGATCTGCGAAATACATGCGGATCAAGATGCCGTAGAAACTGCTTATCGTTGGCATCCTTAGCCCACCGCACCTTCCAGCGACACTTCCAGCAACTTCTTCGCCTCCACCGCAAACTCCATCGGCAGCTCGCGGAACACCTGCTTGCAGAAGCCGTCGACGATCATCGACACCGCGTCTTCTTCGCTGATGCCGCGCGAGAGGCAATAGAACAGCTGATCATCGGAGATCTTGGAGGTGGTGGCCTCGTGCTCGATGATGGCGCTGGGGTTTTTCACTTCCATGTACGGGAAGGTGTGCGCGCCGCACTTCTTGCCGATCAGCAGCGAATCGCACTGGGTGTAGTTGCGCGCGCCCTCGGCGCCCTTCTCCACCTTCACCAGGCCGCGATAGCTGTTGGAGCTGCGGCCGGCGCTGATGCCCTTGGACACGATCTTGGACTTGGTGCCCTTGCCGATATGGATCATCTTGGTGCCGGTATCGGCCTGCTGGCGATGATGGGTCAGCGCCACCGAGTAGAACTCGCCCACCGAGCGGTCGCCGCGCAGCACGCAGCTGGGGTACTTCCAGGTGATGGCGGAGCCGGTTTCCACCTGGGTCCAGGAGATCTTCGAATCGTCGCCGCGGCAATCGCCGCGCTTGGTGACGAAGTTGTAGATGCCGCCGCGGCCCTCTTCGTCGCCCGGATACCAGTTCTGCACCGTGGAATATTTGATGTTGGCCTGTTCCAGCGCCACCAGCTCCACCACCGCGGCGTGCAGCTGGTTTTCATCGCGCATCGGCGCGGTGCAGCCTTCCAGGTAGGAAACGTAGGCGCCTTCTTCGGCGATGATCAAGGTGCGTTCGAACTGACCGGTATGGCCGGCGTTGATGCGGAAATAGGTGGACAGTTCCATCGGGCAGCGCACGCCCTTGGGAATGAACACGAAGGAGCCGTCGGAGAACACCGCCGAGTTCAACGCGGCGAAGTAGTTGTCGCCTACCGGCACCACGCTGCCGAGGTATTTCTGCACCAGCTCCGGGTGCTCCTTGATCGCTTCGCTCATCGAGCAGAAGATCACGCCGGCCTCGGCCAGCTCCTTGCGGAAGGTGGTGCCGACGGACACGGAATCGAACACCGCATCCACTGCCACGCCTGCCAGCTTGGCGCGCTCGTGCAGCGGCACGCCCAGCTTGTCGTAGGTTTCCAGCAGCTTCGGATCGACTTCGTCCAGCGATTTGGGGCGATTCTTCGGCGAGGCGTAGTAGCTGATCGCCTGGAAATCGATCGCGCCGATATTGAGCTTGGCCCAGTGCGGTGCGGGCATGGTGAGCCAATGGCGATATGCCTTCAGGCGCCACTCGGTCATCCACTCCGGTTCGCCTTTGAGCGCGGAGAGCTGGCGCACGATGTCTTCGGACAGGCCCGGCGGCAGGCTGTCGGTTTCGATGTCGGTGACGAAACCGGCGTCGTAGCGCCGACCGAGCGCGGCGGCCACTTCGGCGTTGTCGCGCAGCACGGCGGGGCGATCGGTTTCGGCGGTCCTGCTCTCGATGGTCATGGTGCGATCCTGCCTTTCAATTCGGTTTGCACGGGACTGCCGGCCGGCGCGCGCGCGGCGGGGCGCAGCATGTCGGCCAGGCTCATCGCGCGCAGCGCGTGGTCCAGTACGTGGTTGATGTGCTGCCAGCTGCTGCGTACGCCGCATTGCGATTCGCGCTCGCAATGGCCATCGCTCATGCTGCATTCGGTCATGCCCAGCGGCCCCTCCATCGCTTCCACGATGGCGGCCATGCTGATCTCCTGCGCCGGGCGCGCCAGGCGGTAGCCGCCGTTGACGCCGCGGAAGGATTCCACCAGCCCGGCATGCCCCAGCGACTTCAGCAGCTTGCTGACGGTGGGCAGTTCCAGGCGGGTTTCCTCGGCGATCTGCGCGGTGCTGAGGACGTCATCGGGGTGCGCGGCGATGCAGGTCATCACCACGGTGGCGTAGTCCGTCAGTCGGCTGACTCGAAACATGGGGAATGAGGGCAGCGGCTTAATTCAGACCAAAATGGTACTGATTAGGTGCCCGCAGGTCAATCCGGAGGCCGGTGCCAAGCCCATTTTCATTGCACCAATTTGGCCCATTAAGCGCACCAAATCGGCCTTTATCGCAAGCCACCCCAGCCCGTCCGGCACCGGGAAAATGGCTTGAAACCGCCATTTCTCCGGCGCACCTACAGGCTGGCACGCAATCTGCTGTCATGCAACAAAACGTCCTCTCGGGAAACTCCGCGCATGAAATGGATCACCGCGATCATCAAACCCTTCACCCTGGACGATGTGCGCGAGGCACTCGGCGAGGCCGGGGTGCAGGGCATGACCGTGACCGAGGTCAAAGGCTTCGGCCGGCAGCGCGGGCATACCGAGCTGTACCGCGGGGCGGAGTACGTGGTGGATTTCCTGCCCAAGCTGAAGATCGAGCTGGCGGTAAGCGATGAGCAGGTCGAGCTGGCGGTCGAGGCGATTACACGCGCGGCGCGTACCGGCAAGGTGGGCGACGGCAAGATTTTTGTGAGCGAGCTGGAACAGGTGATCCGCATTCGCACGCAGGAGGTGGATGCCGATGCGTTGTGATGCACGCACCATGCTGCTGGCGGCAACGCTGCTGTTTGCCCCCGCCGCCTTTGCGCAAAGCGCGCCGCCGCCCGTACTCAACAGCGGGGACACGGCCTGGATGATCGTGGCCAGCGCCTTCGTGTTGATGATGACCATTCCCGGTGCGGCGCTGTTCTACGGCGGCATGGTGCGGTCGAAGAACCTGCTGTCGGTGATGATGCAATGCATGGCGATCACCTCGCTGGTGACGGTGCTGTGGATGGTGTACGGCTATTCGGCGGCATTCAGCACGCAAGGCATGCAGGCGGGCGTTACCAACTGGCATTCGTTTGTCGGCGCACTGGATCGCACCATGCTGGCGGGCCTGACGCCCACCACGCTGTACCAGACGGTGCCGGAAAGTGTGTTCGTGATGTTCCAGCTCACCTTCGCCATCATCACGCCGGTGCTGATCATCGGCGCCTTCGCCGAGCGCATGAAGTTCAGCGCGATGCTGGTGTTTTCCGGGTTGTGGCTGACCTTCGTGTATCTGCCGATCGCGCATATGGTGTGGAGCGGCCCGGGCTCGCTGCTGGGCGATCTGGGCGTGCTCGATTTTGCCGGCGGCACGGTGGTGCATATCAATGCCGGTATCGCCGGCCTGGTGGCATGCCTGGTGCTGGGCAAGCGCCGCGGGTATCCACATACGCATATGCCGCCGCACAACCTCGGCTATACGGTGATCGGCGCAAGCCTGTTGTGGCTGGGCTGGTTCGGCTTCAACGCGGGCTCGGCGGTGGCCGCCAACGGCAGCGCCGGCATGGCCATGCTGGTCACGCAGATCGCTACCGCGGCCGCGGCGATCGGCTGGGTAGCGGTGGAATGGATGATGCACAAGCGCGCCAGCGTGCTGGGCATTGCGTCCGGCGCGGTGGCCGGCCTGGTCGCGGTAACCCCGGCCGCCGGCACGGCCGGCCCGGGTGGCGCCTTGATTATTGGCTTCGTGGCCGGCGCGGTGTGCTTCTTCACCGCCACGCGGCTGAAGCACAAGCTGGGTTATGACGACACCCTGGATGTGTTCGGCGTGCATGCCATCGCCGGCATTATCGGCGCCCTGCTTACCGGCGTATTTGCCGCACCGAAGCTGGGTGGTTTCGATGCTGCGGTCACCTCGCCGCTGGCGCAGCTGTGGATCCAGTGCAAGGGCGTGGGCTTCACCATCGTGTGGAGCGGGCTGCTGAGCTGGGCGATCCTGAAGCTGGTGGATGTGACCATGGGCTTGCGCGTGACGCCGGAGCAGGAACAGATCGGGCTGGATATCGCCGAGCATGAGGAGCGGGCGTACAACCTGTCCTGATGATTCCCGCCCTCCCCTGCATGCAGGGGAGGGAATTAGGCTCTAAGCTTTCGCGGTACCAACCACGAATGCCTGCATGGATCACTCTTCCGACCGCGCTGCCGCCCGCCTCGCCTGGGCGCGCAAGGCGCTAGCCAATCCGTCGCTGACGCTCGAATCCGCCTCCGCGGATGCGAGCTTTCGCAGTTATTGGCGTGCCCATCACCACGGTCGCAGCTGGATCGTGATGGATTCGCCGCCCGCCAAAGAAGATCCGCGCCCATGGCTGAAGATCGGCCGTGAATTGGCGGCGGCCGGACTGCATGTGCCAGCGGTATACGACCAGGATCTCGAACAAGGTTTCTTGCTGATCGAAGACCTGGGCACGCAGCTGTATCTGCCGGCCTTGAATCCGGACACGGCCGACGCGCTGTACGGCGATGCGATGCATGCGCTGCTGCAGATGCAACGCCTGATGGACTATGCCGACCTGCCGCCGTTCGACCGCAAGGTGCTGATCGGCGGCCTGGAGATCATGCCGGAATGGTTCCTGGGCCGGCATCTCGAGCATCGGCCCGATGGTGCCGAACAGCAGGTGCTGGAGGCGGCCTTCGACGTGATCGTGCGCAATGCACTGGAGCAGCCGCGCTGTTTCGTGCACCGCGATTTCCATAGCCGCAATCTGCTGATCGTCGATGCGAACTCGCCCGGCGTCATCGATTTCCAGGGCGCGCTCGCCGGCCCCATCACCTACGACCTGGCCTCGCTGTTGCGCGATGGCTATATCGCCTGGCCGCGCGCGCAGGTGGAGGCGTGGGTGGAAAGCTACCGGTGCAAGCTGCTCGATGCGCAGCTGATCGGCGCGGACATCGATAGCAAATCATTCCTGCGCTGGTTCGACCTGACCGGGCTGCATCGGCATGTGCGCGTACTCGGCCAGTTCTACCGGCTGTGGTATCGCGACGGCAAACCCGGTTATCTCGCCGACGTGCCGCGCGTGTATCACTACGTGGTGTCGGTGGCGCGCAGCTATCCTGAGCTGGCCGATTTTGTCGCGTTGCTCGAACGGCATGCGCACGGCCGCGACCTCACCCAGGTCACGCCGGCATGAGGCATGCCCTGATCTTTGCCGCCGGCCTGGGCGAGCGCATGCGTCCGCTCACCGAGCACACGCCCAAGCCGCTGCTGATGGTGCGCGGCAAATCGCTGATCGTATGGCATCTGGAAAAGTTGGCGGCGATCGGTGTGCACTACGTCGCCATCAATACCTCGCACCTGGCCGATCAGTTTCCCGAGGCGCTCGGCGACGGCTCGCGCTGGGGCCTGCGCATCCGCTACGCCTATGAAGGCCCTGCTCCGCTGGAAACCGGTGGCGGCATGCTCAATGCGCTGCCGCTGCTGGGGCCGGAGCCGTTTATCGTGGTGAGCGGCGATGTATGGACGGATGCCGATTTCGCCACCCTGCCGGCCGAGCCGACAGGCGTTGCGCATCTGCTGATGGTGGATAACCAGCCGCATCATCCGCAGGGCGATTTTGCGCTGGACGAGCATGGGCTGCTGCATGACCGCGGCGACCAGCGGCTTACCTACAGCGGGATCGGCGTGTATCGCCGCGAGTTTCTGGATGGATGGGCGTCGCTGGTGCAGGCCGAAGGCAAGCCGCCGCGGTTCAAGATCCGGCCGCTGCTGGAGGCGGCGATGGGGCGTGGTGCTGTTACCGGCAGCCATCATGGCGGTGCGTGGACCGATGTGGGTACGCCGGAGCGGCTGGCTTCGCTCAATACGTAGCGCCGCGGGGGGGGTGGGTTGCGCCGGACTTGATTCGGGGTAATCCAACGATGTCGCTTCGAAGATAGATCGTTGGGTTACGCTGCGCTAACCCAACCTACGTGCACGGCAATTGTTACGGCGTTTTGGGTGTTGCGGTTGCCATCACCACTGCGGCCGGCACGATATTGCTGGTGGGTGCCGGAATCGGCGCTGCCTGTGCCTCCTCCTGCGATAGCGCCGCATCCTGCGCCTGCTTGGTCATCAGGATGATGCTGATGCGGCGGTTGATCGGATCGCTGGGAACGACTTTGTCGAACGGCACCGAGGCCGCCAGGCCGACCACGCGCGCAATCTTATCCTCGACCAGGCCGCCATCCAGCAACGCACGCCGCGCTGCATTGGCGCGATCGGCCGACAGCTCCCAGTTGCTATAGCCGTGTTCGCCGCTGTACGGCGCATCGTCGGTGTGGCCGGAAATGCTGATCTTGTTCGGCGCCTGGCCGATGAAACTCGCCAGCTCATGCAGGATCGCAACCGTATAGGGTTCCAGCGTGGCGCTGCCGGTATCGAACATCGGCCGGTTCTGCTTGTCGACGATCTGGATGCGCAGGCCTTCGGGCGTAATATCGAGCAGCAGCTGATCCTTGAACGGCGCCAGCGCCTGGCTTTTCTCGATCGCCGCATGCAGCTGCTGCATCAGGTTTTCCAGCCGCGCCTTTTCCTGTTCGCGCGCGAGCTTTTCCACATCCGGTGCAGCACTGCGGGAAGCGCGCAGATCCTTGCCGGGGCCGTGCGGAATATCCATCGCACCGCCGAGCTTGATCGCGCTGTCGCTGGCGCCGCCGGGGCCCATCTTGCCGGGCGGCGCCATGGTGGCGTTGCCTTGCACCATGCTCGGATTCTTGAAGTACTCGGCGATCGCGGCGCGCTGTTGCTTGGTGCCCACGCCGATCAGCCACATCACCAGGAAGAACGCCATCATCGCGGTAACGAAGTCGGCGTAGGCCACCTTCCAAGCACCGCCGTGATGGCCGTGCTTCTGGCGCCGGCCGCGACGGACGATGATCAGCTGTTCTTCGCCTTGCTCGCTCACGCCGGGGCCCCGGCGCGACTGCCTTTAAGATGTTCTTCGAAATCCTGGAAGTTCGGGCGCGCCTTGGGCGACAGCGTCTTGCGCGCGAACTCCACCGCCACCTTGGGGTTGTAGCCGCGCAGATTGGCCAGTAGCGCCACCTTCACGCACTCGAAGGCGCGGCCGTCTTCATGCACGCGCGCTTCCATCGCCGCACCCAGCGGGCCGACAAAGCCGTAGCAAAGCAGGATGCCGAGGAAGGTGCCGACCAGCGCACCCGCGATGTGTTCGCCGATCTGCGAGGTATCGCCGCCGAGCTGCGACATGGTGGTAACGATACCAAGCACGGCCGCAACAATGCCGAAACCGGGCAAGGCATCGGCCATCTTGGTGACCGCCATCGCCGGTGCTTCCGCTTCGTGCTGGTGCGTTTCCAGCTCCACTTCCAGCAGCTGTTCCAGTTCGTGCGGATTCATGTTGCCGCCGACCATCAGGCGCAGGCAGTCGGTGATGAATTCGATCAGGTTGTGCTCTTTCACCAGGCGCGGATAGGCGCTGAACACCGGGCTCGATTGCGGATCTTCGATATGCGATTCCAGTCCCAGCAAACCTTGTTTGCGGACCACGCCGAAGATGTCGTACAGCAGCGCGAGCAGATCCACGTAATCCTGCTTGCGGTATTTGGGCCCCTTGAACAGGGCCACCATATTGCTGAACGCCTCTTTCACGATCTTCGACGAGTTGGCCGATAGAAACGCGCCGACCGAACCGCCGCCGATGATCAGCAGCTCGCATGGCTGCCACAGCGCAAGAATATGGCCGTGCGCCAGGATGTAGCCGCCGAACACGCAGCCGAGCACGACGACGGAACCGATCAGGACAAGCATGTGCGCTCCAGGCAGGACACTATGTCCTAGTCAGGCTTATCGACCGGGCGGCGGCGAAATTGAGGCGAAAAAGTGATAACGCGTTGGCAGGTGAATGTTTGAAATTTCAGGTGACGCGCAGCGTCACTTTTCGAACGCACAGCGGCACACGCTGCGCTGCGGATCCGCCTCTCCCATCACGCGGTGATTGCCCGATCGTCATTCCGGCGACGGCCTGCTTGCTTTGCTCGCAGCAAATGCAAAACAAAACGGCCCGGATAACCGGGCCGTTTGCATACACAAAAGTGAACCGCGCTTACGGGCGGCGCGCCAGTTCCGGATTTTCCTTGGTCACCGGCATCAGATCCTTCTTCGACACGCCCAGCCACAGCAGGATCGGGCTGGCCACGAAAATCGAGGACAGCGTGCCGACCAGGATGCCGATCAGCATGGTGATCGCAAAACCGTGCACCGACGGGCCGCCGAAGAAATACAGCGCGGCCATCGCGATGCTGGTGAACAGCGAGGTGATGATGGTTCGCGACAGCGTGCTGTTGATCGAGCGGTTGAGCACTTCTTCCGGCTCAGCCTTGCGCGAGGAACGGAACAGTTCGCGAATACGGTCGAACACCACCACCTTGTCGTTGATCGAGTAGCCGATCACCGCCAGCACCGAGGCCAGCACGGTAAGGTCGAATTCGCGTTGCACCAGCGAGATCACGCCCAGGGTTACCAGCACGTCGTGCACTTCGGTGGCCAGCGCGGCAAACGCAAAGCGGCGCTCGAAGCGGATCCACAGATACACGCCGATGCCGATGATCACGAAGATCGCCGCGGTCACGCCGTCGCTGCGCAGCTGTTCGCCCACCTGCGGGCTCACATAGCTGCGGCTGGCGATCTTGGCATCGGGACGCGGCGCCTGCAGGGCCTTGGCGACGTCGCTGGCGATCAGGTCGAGGTTGAGCGACGGACCGGCCGGCTGCGTGTAGTGCGTATCGTCCTTGGTCTGGAAGCGGATCAGCACGCTGCGCGTGCCGCCCATGCTCTGCACCACCGCGTTCTGGATGCCGCCCTTGTCCAGCGCGGTGCGCACGTCTTCGATCGACACCGGATTGTCGTAGGCCACTTCGGCGCTGATGCCGCCAGTGAAATCCAGCGCGTAGTTCAGCCCGCGCGTGCCCAGCAGCGCAACCGAGGCCACCATCAGCAGCACGGCCAGGCCGACGGTGAACTTGCGGATGCCGAGGAAGTGGATATTGCTGTTGTGATTGAAAATTTCCATGTCGTTCCCCGTTACACCGACAGCGTCTTGAGCTTGCGGCCGTGATGGATCAGTGCCGTGATCGCGTGGGTCACCGTGACCGAGGTGAACATCGAGGTCAGGATGCCGATCAGCAGCGTCACGCCGAAGCCCTTGATCGGGCCGGAGCCCATCGTGGTCAGCGCCAGCGCGGCGATCAGGTGGGTGACGTTGGCGTCGAGAATGGTGGCCCAGGCTTTTTCATAACCGGCGCGGATCGCCGCCAGCGGAGTCGAGCCGTTGCGCAATTCTTCGCGTACGCGTTCGCAGATCAGCACGTTGGCGTCGATCGCCATGCCCAGCGTCAGCACGATACCGGCGATGCCCGGCATGGTCAGCGTGACGCCGACCATCGACATCACTGCCACCAGGATCACCAGGTTGAAGAACAGCGCGATATCGGCCACCAGGCCGAACAGCTTGTAGTAGATGGCAGCGGCGAGCAGCACCAGGCCCAGGCCCAGCATCACCGCCTTCAGGCCCTTGTCGATGTTGTCCTGGCCGAGGCTGGGGCCGATCACGCCTTCGGAGATGATGTCCATGCGCGCGGCCAGCGAACCACCCTTCAGCAGCAGGGCCAGCTCGGAGGCTTCCTTCGCGCTGCCCAGGCCGGTGGTCTGGAACTTGTTGCTGAAGACGCCGTTGATGGTGGCGTAGTTGATCACCTGGTAGGTGGTCTTGGGCGTACGCACTTCCTTGCCGTCGACGATCTTGGTGTCGGTGGTACTTTCCACGTACACCACCGCCATCGGCTTGCCGACGTTGTCGCGGGTGAAGTCGAGCATCTTGGCGGCGCCCGCCGAGTTCAGCGTGACGTTCACGCTGGGCGAACCGCTCTGCTGGTCGTTGCCGGAAGAGGCATCCACCAGTTCGTCGCCAGTGGCGATGATGCTCTTGCTGACCAGGAACGGTGCGCCTTCGCGGTTGTAGTACAGGTGCGCGTCGGGCGGCACATTGCCGGTCTTCACCGCATCCTGCACGGCCGGATCGCGCGCATCGCCCAGGCCCGCCACGTATTCCAGCGTGGCGGTGGCGCCGATCACTTTCTTCGCTTCGGCCGGATCCTGCACGCCGGCCAGTTCGACCGAGATGTGATCCTCGCCCTGCGCCTGGATCACCGGCTCGGACACGCCCAGCGCGTTGATGCGGTTGTTCAGCGTGGCAAGGTTCTGGCGAATGGCGCCGGTGGCGAGGTCGCGCAGCTTGTTCGGCTTGATCGAGGCATTGAGCACGAAGCGGTTGCCGGTGCTGGCGCCGTCGGTGACGTTGAGATCGGTGAATTCGGTGGCGATCGCATCGCTGGCCGCGCTGCGGTCGGCGGCCGAGCCCAGCACCACGTTCACGCCCTGGCCGCGGGTGGGATCGCGCGCCACGGATACGAACGAAATCTTCTTGCCCTTGAGCAGCGAGGCGATGTCCTGGGTGTAGCGGATTTCCTGCTTGTCGACCACGTCATCCTGGTCGACCGCCATCAGGAAGCGCACGCCGCCCTGCAAGTCCAGGCCCAGCGGCATCGGGCGGCCGCCGATGGCGGTGAGCCACGCCGGCACGGTCGACTGCAGGTTGAACGCGGCGGTGTAGTCGTCGCCCAGCACCGGTTTCAGCGCATCAGCGGCGGCCTTCTGCAGATCGCCGTTGGCAAAGCCGATCAGGATCGAATCGCCGTGGGTGACGTCGTGCTTGAGGCTGGTGTCCAGGTACGCAATCTTGGCTGCCTGCAGCGCCGCGGTGACCTTCTGCTGCAAGGCCTGGTCTACCGCCGCGCTATGCGTCGCCGCGACCTGCACCGCGGGCTTGGGGATATACAAGTTAGGCAGCGCGTACAAGGTGCCGGCAATCAGCACCACGGCGACCAGAAAGTATCTCCAGCGAGGAAAATCACTCATGCCCTGCATCCATAAAATCCGCGGCGCCAGGGCCGCGGAATAGCGTCAATGTGATAGGAAACCGGTCCGTCCAGCGGAACGGTCAGGACGACTTCAGCGTGCCCTTGGGCAACACCTGCTGCACTGCGCTCTTCTGCAGCTTGATCTTCACGTTAGGCGCGATTTCGACGGTGATGAAGGTTTCGCCCACATCGTCCACACGGCCGGCGATGCCGCCGTTGCTGACCACTTCGTCGCCCTTGGCCAGGCCCGAGATCAGCTGGCGGTGCTCTTTCTGCCGCTTCATCTGCGGGCGGATCATCATGAAATACATCAGGCCGAACAGCACGATCATCATGATCAGCATGGAGAGGCTGCCACCGGCAGCGCCCGGCGCGGCCTGCGCCAGCACGAAATTCGTCGAAAGGCTCATCATCTTGTCCCGCAAGTTGTGGCCGTGGCAGGAGTTTTTGCCGCGTAGCCAATAAAAAGACCCTGGATTATGCCATGCGCCCCGGTGCTATGCACGGCACGGCAATCCGCCCCAAGGCCAGTCCATGTGGCCTTGGGACAATGTTTCCAAGCCCGGGTTTCCGCCTAGTCGCGGGCGCCCTGCCGGCGGGCATAGAACTGCGTCACGAAATCGTCCAGCCGCCCTGCCGCGATAGCCTCGCGCAAGCCGGCCATCAGCTGCTGGTAGTGGTGCAGGTTGTGGATGGTGGCCAGCTGGCTGCCGAGAATCTCGTTGCAGCGGTCCAGGTGGCGCAGGTAGGCGCGGCTGAAGCCGTTGCGGCAGGCATAGCACGCGCAGCCTTCCTCGATCACCCGCGTATCGCTGGCGAACTTGGCGTTGCGGATGCGCAGCGTGCCCTCGCTGGTGAACAGGAAGCCATTGCGCGCATTGCGGGTAGGCATCACGCAATCGAACATGTCGATGCCGCGCCGCACCGCCTCCACGATATCTTCCGGCCGGCCCACGCCCATCAGATAGCGCGGGCGGTCCTGCGGCAGCAGCGGCACGGTGAAATCCAGCGTGTGGTTGCGCTCGGCCTCCGGCTCGCCCACCGCCAGGCCGCCCACCGCATAACCGTCGAACCCGATCTGCACCAGGCCTTCGGCCGAACGCCGGCGCAAGTTTTCGTAGACGCTGCCCTGCACGATGCCGAACAGCGCATTGGGGTTCTTCTGCTCGTTGAAGGCGTGGCGCGAACGCTCGGCCCAGCGCAGGCTCAGCTCCATCGACTCGGCCGCCACCTTTTCAGTCGCCGGATACGGTGTGCACTCGTCGAAGATCATCGCGATATCCGAATCGAGCACGGTCTGGATGCGCATCGATTCTTCCGGCGACAAGAACACCTTGGAACCGTCCACCGGCGAGGCGAAGGTCACGCCCTGCTCGGTGATTTTGCGTTTGTGCGCCAGCGAGAACACCTGGAAGCCGCCGGAATCGGTGAGGATCGGCTTGTTCCAGCCGATAAAGCGGTGCAGGCCGCCGAATTCGCCGACGATCTCCAGCCCCGGCCGCAGGAACAGGTGGAAGGTGTTGCCCAGGATGATTTCGGCGCCCACTTCCAGCAGGTCGCGCGGCGTCATGGCCTTGACCGAGCCGTAGGTGCCCACCGGCATGAAAGCCGGGGTTTCCACGGTACCGCGGTCGAAGCTGAGGCGGCCACGACGGGCGGCGCCGTCGGTGGCGAGGAGGTCGAAATGCATGGAGGTCATCGGTGAATTATGACATTTCTCGCCCCCCAAGCCCCGCTGCCCGTAGGTTGGGTTAGCGAAGCGTAACCCAACAATGTTGCGTGTCTCGGGTGGAGATTTGTTGGGTTACGCTGCGCTAACCCAACCTACGGGCCGTGCGGCAGGATCAGCATGGCGTCGCCGTACGAGAAAAACCGGTAGCGCTGCTGCACCGCATGCGCGTAGGCGCCCAGCATGTAGTCACGCCCCGCCAGGGCCGACACCAGCATCAGCAAGGTCGACTGCGGCAGGTGGAAGTTGGTGATCAGGCCATCGATGCTGGTGATGTGGTAGCCGGGAAAAATGAAGATCTGCGTTTCGCCGGCAAACGGCCGCAGCACACCTTCCACCGTGGCGCTTTCCAGCGCGCGCACCACCGTGGTGCCCACCGCAATCACGCGTCCGCCGGCACGGCGCGTGCGGTGGATCTGATCCACCAGCCCCGCACCGACATTCAGCCATTCGCGATGCATCTGGTGATGGGACAGGTCGTCCGCGCGCACCGGCTGGAAGGTGCCCGCGCCCACGTGCAAGGTGACGTAGCCGAAGTCCACGCCCTGATCGCGCAATTGCTGCAGCAAGCCGGTATCGAAATGCAGCCCCGCGGTAGGCGCCGCCACCGCGCCGGGCTCGCGCGCATATACCGTCTGGTAGCGCTCCATGTCGCTGGCATCGGCATGCCGCGAGATATACGGCGGCAGCGGCATTTCGCCCAGGCGCAGCAGCAGGCGCTCCAGCGGCTCGGGCGATTCGAAGCGCAAGCGGAAAAAACTCTCCTCGCGCCCCAGCACGGTGGCATGACTGCCATCGGCCAGCTCGATCGTGGTGCCGGGACGCGGCTTCTTGCTCACGCCCAGCTGCACGATCGCCTCATGCGTGCCGGTAACCCGCTCGATCAGGATCTCCACCGCACCGCCGCTGGGCTTGTGGCCGTAAAGGCGCGCAGGCAGCACCCGCGTATCGTTGAACACCAGCAGATCGCCCTTGCGCAGGAATCCGGGCAATTCGCGGAACATCCGGTCCTGCCAGGTCTGCCCCGGCACATCCAGCAGCAGCAAACGGCTGCCGCTGCGCTCGGCCAGCGGGGCTTGCGCGATCAGCTCGGGCGGCAGGTCGAAATGGAAGTCGGATTTCTTCACGGAGCGGAATTCAGCGTCGAATGGGCCATTATCGCCCAAAGCGGGCGCCGCATAAAAAAGCGCCGCCCCGAGGGACGGCGCCGAACTTCATCAACCCTTGACGCACAGCACCTGGCGCAAGGTATGTACCACTTCCACCAAGTCGGTCTGCGCCGCCATCACAGCGTCGATCGACTTATAGGCGGCCGGCGACTCATCGATCACCGCGGCGTCCTTGCGGCATTCCACGTGGCGGGTCGCCTCGTGGTGCTGCGCCAGCGTGATCTGCTGGCGCGCCGCGGTACGGCTCAGCACGCGGCCGGCACCGTGGCTGCAGCTGTGGAAGCTGTCCGGATTGCCCTTGCCACGCACGATATAGCTGCACGTGCCCATGCTGCCCGGAATGATCCCCAGCTCACCCGCGCGTGCGCTGACTGCGCCCTTACGAGTGACCAACAACGATTCGCCTTGATGCGTTTCGCGCTGCACATAGTTGTGGTGGCAATTGACGGCCATCTTCTCCAACTGAAACGAAGGCAGGCGATGACGCATCTCGTTCAAAACCCGCGCCGTCATCGCCTCACGGTTGTGCCGCGCGTAGTCCTGCGCCCAGGACACTGCTTCCACGTAGTCGTCGAACAGCGGCTCGCCTTCCATGAAGAAAGCCAGGTCCTTGTCCGGCAGATGAAAGCCGAGCACCCGCTGGGCCAGTTGCTCACGCGCACGCTCGATGAAATACGTGCCGATCAGGTTGCCGGTGCCGCGCGAACCGGAGTGCAGCATCACCCATACCGCATCCGCCTCGTCCAGACAGACCTCGATAAAGTGATTGCCGCCGCCCAGGGTGCCCAGCTGCTGCGCAAGCTTGTCGGTGCGGATCTTGCGATGTTTAGCCTTGATCAGGTCCAGCCGCTCGACCAAGCCCGACTCGGCCACGCGCGTGCCGATGCTGTCAGGCAACCGGCAATGATCGCCGCCACGCCCATTGCCCACCGGCACCCCGCGCTCGATGCTCGAACGCAACTGCGCGAGATTGTCCGGCAGATCGCCCGCACGCAGCGTAGTACGCACCGCGGCCATGCCGCAGCCGATGTCCACGCCTACCGCCGCCGGGATGATCGCGCCCCGCGTGGGCACCACCGAACCGACCGTGGCGCCCTTGCCCAGATGCACGTCCGGCATCACCGCCACCCACGGGCCAACGAACGGCAACGCCGCGATGTTCTGCAGCTGGCGATGCGCCTGCTCTTCCAGCGGCACGCCATGCACCCAGCCCTTGATCGGCGTGGCGCTGCCTTCGGCGTGCAGCCATTCATACTGTGAACTTGTACTCATCTCGTCCATCCTTGCTGAGCCGGCGCAACGCTTCCCTGCGCTGTGCCGGTGTTTATTGCTTCAACGTCACCAACTGGTTCAGCACGCCATCCAGGCCGCCGAACACGGTGAGCTTGTCGATCTTCTCGGTGACCTTTTCCAAGGCCTCCAGCTCCTTCAGGCGCATCAATACCGGGCTCTCCTCAATCAGCTTGGCAGTGTTGAGCAGGGAACGCGTGGCGTTCGCCTCCTCGCGACGACGGATGACGTTGGCCTGCGCCGTCTTCTCCGCCTGCACGACACTGTTGAGGATGTCCTTCATCTCGCCCGGCAGGATCACGTCCTTCACGCCTACGCCAAGCACCTCCAGACCCAGCTCGCCGACCCGGCCGTGCACGTAGGCATAGATATCGGCGTCCAGCGAAGCCTTGTCGCCGAGCAGTTCGTCCAGCGTCTTGGCCGAAACGGCCTTACGCAGTCCGTACTGCAGTTCGCGATACAGGTAGTCGCCGTACTTGGCGACCTTGGTACGCGCGGCAACCGGATCGGTCACGCGCAGGCTGGCGGCCAGGTTGACGCGCAAGCTGACCTTGTCGCGCGTCAACAGCTCCTGGCCCGACACCTCCAGCGACTGCACGCGCAAGTCGATCACCTCTGCGCTGACGTTCTTGCGGAAGCTCCAGAACGCGTGCGCACCAGACGCCAGCGTGCGCATCAGCTTGCCATCGACAAACAGCAGACCAGCCGACTCGGCCGGCACGTCCACCGCTACCGCCACCTTGGCGAGCAGACCGAGCTGACGCAAGCGCGCCACCACGTCCGCCTCGACCTCCAGCGACGCCGTCATCGAGACCAGCCGCACGTCGATGCGCACCAAATCCTTCCAGTACAGCTTGCGCGTACCCGGCGCCAGCACATCCTCCAGCTTGCCGTTCTTCAGCACCAGGCCAACCTGGTCGGTGGCGACGTCGGCCAGCACAAAATGCGCGGCCAGCTTGGCGTTCATCGAACCCATCAACAGCTCCGCATCGTTGCCGGCGTATTCCGGGCGCGCGATGTTGTGCACCGCCACGCTGATGCGCTTGAACGGGTCGAAGTAACGATAGACGCCTGCATCCAGGACATCCTGCAATCGACGGTTGCGATACAGCAAACCGCGCTCGCCGTCGCCGATTACGATTTGCTTGATCCAGAACATGGGAATGCTCCTTGCAATCTCTTCGCGGTCCACGTCTTTTGCGCCGCCTGCACAGGTGGACCATTGCCGTGCAGTGGCGTGATGCAGGGCGCACCACGGCCTCCCTCGCGGGATCATCGTGTCCGCATGGCGCGGACCTCGATCGAAACGAATAAGGTGGAAACACCTCTTCACGCATGCGTGGCGGAACGTTCGTGCCTTGCGCGGGGAGGTCGCCGCGTGGCCGGCAATACGGCGCACCGTACTGCCATCCTGCGCGAAAACCCGCCCGCACGCGGGACGTACACCCGGCTACGCACCCGCTGCATCGAATGGCGACTGCCTTTCCGTGGCGGTCGACCCAGCCGACACACGAGGTGTTTCCTGGGGTGGGAACTTGCGTTCCCGGTCATGACTAGAAGTCATGTGGAGCGGGAGTCGAACCCGCGACACTCGGTTTCATAGACCGATGCTCTACCCTACTGAGCTATCCAGTGGTTGACGTACCGGAGTCGAACCGGCCACCAACGGCATCGAATGCCGCTGCTCTACCTCTGAGCTAACGTCACAGTCGCAACACTCTCGTACATGTTTCGGCATACGCCACGGCACAGCCGCGCGCACCAGACGGGCATGAGAACCCGAACCGCTGAAAACCTGCCGATAAATGCTGCGTATTGCCGACATTCCATCGGCAATTCATGAAGGCGCAAGCGCCTGTTATTGATGAACTCGATTTCCCGCACCACCCGCGCCGAAGCATCCAGGCGCAGCGCACATGCGCTTGTCGCAGCCGCGCCCCTGCCTCGGCCGCTGCTACGGCCGGATACTTCGGGGCGGAAGTAAATTCCTGAAAATCGAATACAAAAACCTGGTTCGATGCATGCACATCCCTTGCGAACGCCTAAAACAAAACGCCCCCGGGCATTGACCCGAGGGCGTTCGCGTTCGCCTCGGGAGATCGGGTGACCGATCTCCACAAGAGCATCGGTCGTTTAGAAGAAATCTTTCCGCAGTGCATGCCCTTCACGTCGCACGCACGGCATCGCGTCGCGCATCGGGCGCGGCAGCGAAGCAATGTTGGCAAAGTGATACGACATGATTAATTCCACTGAGAATATCGCCGGCACCGGCGAAGGACGCGAACATTACGCGAGCCGTATTTAGCTTGCAAGTGCTTTTTAAGCGTGTAGGAATAATTCCTACACGCTGCATTCAAAATATTTTTTATCCACGCTTTCGATTAAAGCGTGTATTCGCATTGATGGTGTTTCAGAAAATCAAAGCCAGCCTTTCTGACGCGCCAGGCGATACGCCTCGATCCGATTACCCGCACCCAGCTTGCCGATCGCCTCGGAAAGATAATTGCGCACCGTGCCATGCGAGAGATTGAGATGGCTGGCGATATCGCTCGCCGACTGCCCTTCGCCGGCCAGACGCAGCACCTGGCGTTCGCGATCGTTGAGCGGATCGGCTTCCGACCATGCCTCCAGTGCGAGCTGCGGATCGATCGAGCGGCCACCGCGATGTACGGTGCGCAGTGCTTCGGCGAGATGTTCGGCCGGTGCATCTTTCAGTAGATAGCCCGACACACCCGCGTCCAAGGCGCGCCGCAAAAAGCCGGGGCGCGCGAAGGTGGTGACGATGATCGACTTGATCGGCAATTCGTAGCGCTGGATGCGCTGCACCAGCTCCAGGCCGGTGATGCCGGGCATTTCGATATCGGTCACCAGCACATCCGGCTTGAGGCGCTGCACTTCGCGCCACGCCGACTCGCCATCGGCTACCGAGCCCAGCACTTCGATATCCGATTCCAGGTTCAGCAGCGCCGACAAGGCGCCGCGCACCATGGCCTGGTCTTCGGCCAGCAGCACGCGGATCATGCGGCACCTCGCACAAGACCGGCGCCGCCATCGGCCTGCGCCGCATGGCTGTGCAGGGCGCGGTTCTTCGCGCCGAGCGGCACGCATACCTGCAGGCGGGTACCACGCTTGGGCGGGGAGTCGATCGACAGCGTGCCGCCCAGTGCGCTTACGCGTTCGCGCATGCCGTTGATGCCGTTGCCCTCGGCGCTCTGGCCGCCGCGCCCGTTATCGCAAATCTGCATCTGCAGTTTTTCCGTGGTGAGGTCGAATCGCACGCTGGCCTCGGTGGCGCCTGCGTGCCGGTGGATATTGGTGACCGCCTCGCGTATGACCAGCGCCAGGCCGCGTTCCACTTCGACCGGCAGCGACGGCGGCAACTGACCGTAGTCCAGATGCACGGCCGAAGATTCCAGCAGCAGGTGGGCGGAGGCGAGTTCGGCGGCAAGATCGGTGGCGCGGATGCCGGTAACCGCTGCGCGTACTTCGCCAAGGGCATGGCGCGCTACGTTTTCCGCCTCTTCCAGTTCACGGCGCGCAGCGGTCGGATCGCGGTCGAACAATTTGCGCGACAACTCCAGTTTCAGCGTGATCAGCGACAAGGTGTGTCCGAGCAGGTCGTGCAGGTCGCGACCGATCCGTTCGCGCTCGGCTGTCGCCGCCAGCCGCCGCACTTCATCCTGCGACAACTTCAGCGCCGCATTCTTTTTTGCTGCATGGATGCCGACGTTTACCACGGTGCTGATCACCGCCACCATCACGATCAAATAGGCCACGACCTGCCACGGCATATGACCCAGCGAGGCGATCACGGCAAAGACTGCGCACATGCCGGCAACATGCAGCAGATATCTGCCCCAGGCATATTCGCAGACACGCAACATCACGCAGCCGTAAATGAAGTAGCAGCCGCCGGCACCGCCATCGAAGCCGAGGGTCACGTAGCCGAGCAAGGCAATGCACCAGGAATAAAAGTAGATCGAGCGCTGCGGGCGAATGATGCAAAACGCATAGAGCAGCAGGAAGACCGGATAGGTCGCCACCACGGTGAACAGCCACCGCAGCGTGAAGCCGCGGCTGTCCATCAAGGGCCCGAAAAAGATCCACACCGACCATAGCAAGTGGACCGCATCGATCCAGGGGTTATGGCCCTTGCGGATATTCTCCGCCGCCTCCGAATCCGGAGCGGGCTTCAACCATGCTGGCACGGGTAGTGAGAAAGACATGGTCAGGATCCCCGATTGCTATGGCCGGTATCGTACGTCAACCGTAACGGCGCAGGCGACGGGCGGCGATGACCAGGAACACCACCGTGTAGCCCAGCAGCGCCAGCACATGGCCTGCGATATTGCCCTGCTGCACGCCCAGCGCTACCAGCCCCAGTTCGTGCAGGTGAAAGCTCGGCCACACCGGCGCCATCTGCTGCAGCGCCTTGGGTAGCAGATTCATCGGAATCCACAAGCCGGAAAGAAAGGACATCGGCAGATAGATCAGGTTGAGCACGCCGGGCGCGCCCTGCCCCTTGATCAAGGTGCCCACCAGCATGCCCAGGGCGCAGAACGGCACCACGCCCAGCACACCCAGCAGCAACAGCAAGCTGGCCTGGCGCAACGTGATGGCGAGGTGCGCCATGCCCACGCTCATCGCCAGCAGCAGCAGGATGACGGCCGCCGCCGCCAGCATGGCCATCAGCATCTTGCCGAGCAGATAGGCGCCCGGCGGCATCGGCAATGCGCGCTTGTAGGTCAGCAGGCCGCCGTCGCGTTCCAGCGCCAGCGAGATGCCAAAGCCGAACAGCCCCGGGCTCATCACGCCGAATACGCCGTAGCTCACCAGCAGGTAGCGCGCTACGTCGGGACCGGCGGCGTGATTCATCACGATGCCGAACAGCAAATAGAACATGGTGGGGAACAGCGTGATTGGCAGCATGAAACCGGGATTGCGCATATAGCGCAGGCATTCGCTGCGCGCCTCCGCCAGGTAGGCGCCGAGCACACGGCGAAAACCCATGCTGCCTGCAGCGGCCGCAGCGGTGTTGGTGATGGTTACGGCGTTCATTACGCAGCCTCCTGTTCCAGCGCGGGTTCGTCACGGGTGAGTTCGGTGAAAACGTCGGCCAGGCCGGCACGCTGCACTTCCAGTTCGCTCAGCGTCTCATCGGCGGCCAGCAGGCGGCGCAATACGTTTTCCGCCGCATGCGTGCTGATGCGCAGGCGCGCGCCATCGCGTTCGGCGCTGGCCACCTGCGGCCAATTCGCCACGGTCGACGCATCGATATCGCTAACGCAGCGGATCCGCGTAAGCGGTACTTGCGCGCGCAGTGCATCCACCGTGCCTTCGCTGAGCACGCGGCCCTTGCCCATCACCACCACGCGCTGCGCCAGCGCTTCGGCTTCTTCCAGATAGTGGGTGGTCAGCACCACCGAGCAACCTTCGGCCACCAGGCTGCGCATGGCGGCCCAGAGCTTCTGGCGGGCATCGATATCCATGCCGACCGTGGGTTCGTCCAGAAACACCAGCTCGGGGCGGCCGCACAGCGCCAGCGCAAATTGCACGCGCCGCTGCTGGCCGCCGGACAGCTTGCCGTAAGGCCGCTGCAACAGATCGGTGACACCGGCCAGTGCAGCGCTTTCCTGCAGCGGGCGTGGATTCGGGTAATAGCTGGCGACCAGGCGCAGCAGCTCGCCCACGCGCAAGGTCAGCGGCAGCATCGCCGTCTGCAGCATCACGCCGATGCGCCGGCGCGCCTCGATCTGCTGCGGATCGCGACCGAACAGCTCCACCCGCCCGCCATCGGGGCGGATCAGGCCCAGCAGCAGGCTGATGCTGGTGCTTTTGCCGGCCCCGTTGGGACCCAGTACCGCCAGCAGTTCGCCGCGGTGCAACACGAGATCTACGCCGTCCAGCGCGGTGAGCTGGCCATAGCGTTTGACTGCGCCCGAGAGCCGGGCAACGACATCGGATGTGGTGTTCATGGGTGGTCCCTCCTTGCACTGCAGCGTAGGCAGCACAAGGGTTCCAGCCCAGTTGTCAGCGTCAGCCATCGCTGATGACAGGCGTCATCCGGGGGTACCGGCGGCCCCTGCCCGCAGGTTATCCTGATGGGCGTACGCCAGCGGTTTCCCCCACGCGGCGAGTGCGAATCGGGTTTCTTGCCCTCGGGCCCCTAGCGCCCATCCCGCACGCAATAGTTATGTCGGCCTGCTTTGCGCTGGGTGTGCGAGGCGCCGGTGAGAGTCGAGGAGAGTAGTCATGGGTGTGATCGATCAGCTGCGCGAATTGCGCGAATTTGGCGGCAAGCCGCGGACCACTGGCCTGGACGACGCCACCATCGAGCGCATGGCCGCGCTTGATCCACAACTGGGCAAGGCGATCACCGAAGCGGTTGCGCGTCATCAGGAACTGCGTGCCGAGCTGGCCGATTTCCTCAAGCTCGACGAAGCCGAGCAGTTGACCCAGGCGCAGGCCGGATTCGTGAATTTCTATCCGGACGATGCGATCAATCCGTACTTGCCGGCCAGCGCGCGCGGGCCGTGGGTGATTACGCTGAAAGGCGCGGTGGCGCACGACAACGGCGGCTACGGCATGCTGGGTTTCGGCCACAACAACGAAGCAATCGATGCGGCCCTGGCGCGCCCGCAGGTGATGGCCAACGTGATGACGCCGAGCGTGTCGCAGATGCGCTTCACCCAGGCGATGCAGCGCGAGCTCGGCCGCAACCGCGGCGCCAATCCGTATGTGCAGTACCTGTGCCTGAATTCGGGTTCGGAATCGGTGGGCCTGGCCTGCCGCATTGCCGACGTCAACGCCAAGCTGATGACCGACGCCGGTGGCCGCTATGCCGGCCGCACGATCAAGCGCGTGGCGGTGAAAGGCGCGTTCCATGGCCGCACTGACAAGCCGGCGCTGTATTCGGATTCTTCGCGCCGCACTTATCAGCAGCACCTGGCCAGCTATCGCCATGAAGACACGCTGCTTACGGTGGCGCCGTATGACATCGCCCAGCTCGAAGCGGTGTTCGCCGATGCCGATCGCCATGGCTGGTTTATCGAGGCGCTGTTCCTGGAACCGGTGATGGGCGAAGGCGATCCCGGCCGCGCAGTGACGCCCGCGTTCTATCAGGCGGCGCGCGCGCTGACTGAAGCACACGGCTCGCTGTTGCTGGTCGATTCGATCCAGGCTGGCCTGCGTGCGCATGGCGTGCTGTCGCTGACCGACTATCCCGGCTTCGAAAAGCTGGCGCCGCCGGATCTGGAAACCTTCTCCAAGGCGCTCAATGCCGGCCAGTATCCGCTGTCGGTGCTGGCGGTGACCGACCGCACTGCCGGCCTGTACCGCAAGGGCATCTACGGCAACACCATGACCGCCAATCCGCGGGCGCTGGATGTGGCGCTGGCCACGCTCGACCAGCTCACCGATGAAGTGCGCACCAATATCCGCGTGCGCGGCAAGGAATTCGTCGACAAGCTCAATACGCTGAAGGACGAGCTGGGCGGCCTGATCACCAAGGTGCAGGGCACCGGCCTGCTGTTCTCGTGCGAACTGGCGCCGCAGTTCAAGTGCTACGGCGCCGGCTCCACCGAGGAGTATCTGCGCGAGCGCGGCATGGGCGTGATCCATGGCGGCGCCAACTCGCTGCGTTTTACGCCGCACTTCAAGATCACCAGCGCGGAAGTGGACATGGTGATTGCGCATGTGCGCCATGCGCTGCTGGAAGGGCCGCGCAAGAGCGAAGCGCGCGCGGCGTAAGCCTCCCCGCGTAAAACCCGCACACCACTCCCGTCATCCCGGCGCAGGCCGGGATGACGGCGAGCAAGGCAATGCGCGCTAAGTAGCTTTCCCCTGTCATGCCCAGGGCATAGACTGCCTCAGCCGGCACAACCGCCGGCCATAACTTCAGGAGGAAGCATCATGTCCATGCGTTTCAGCCTGCTCGCCGCCAGTGCAGTCCTGGCCCTCGCGACCACTACCGCCTTCGCCGCACCGCAGAGCTCGTCCAGCACGGCGGGGCATTCCACCAAGTTGGGCCAGTGCAGCCACGCCAACGCAGGCAAGACCGGCGCCGATTACAAGGCCGCCGTCGCCGGCTGCATGAAGGGCGACAGCACCGCCGCCCCGGCCGCCGACGCCAAGAAAACCCAGCAGCAGAAAATGGCCGACTGCAGCCATGCCAATGCCGGCAAGAAGGGCGCCGACTACAAGACTGCGATGAGCAGTTGCCTGAAAAGCGGCTCCTGAGAGCGGTTCATTGCCGATGCCGGCCCATCGAGGGCGTCGCCAGCCGGCGGCGCCCTTTTCGTTTGCCGCTATGCTTGCGGCCTCACTCTGAAAAATACCTTGCGCATGAAGATCGTCGAAGTCCGCCACCCCCTGATCCAGCACAAACTCGGCCTGATGCGCCGCGCCGGCATCAGCACCAAGGAATTTCGCGAACTGGCGTCCGAAGTGGGCTCGCTGCTCACCTATGAGGCCACCAAGGATCTGGAAACCATCGAAGCGCAGATCGAAGGCTGGGCCGGCCCCGTGAAGGTGCAACAGATCAAGGGCAAGAAGATCACCATCGTGCCGATCCTGCGTGCCGGCCTGGGCATGTTGCCTGGCGTGCTGGAGCTGATTCCGGCGGCCAAGGTCAGCGTGGTGGGATTGCAGCGCGATGAAGAAACCCTGCAACCGATCGCCTACTACGAAAAACTCACCGGGCGCATGGATGAGCGCATCGCGTTGATCGTCGACCCGATGCTAGCTACCGCAGGCACGCTGGTCGCGACCGTCGACATGCTCAAGGCGGCCGGCTGCAAGCGCATCAAGGGGCTGTTCCTGGTGGCCGCGCCGGAAGGGCTCAAGCGCATCGAAGCCAGTCATCCGGATATCGAGATCTATACCGCATCGATCGATGAACGGCTCAACGAGCAGGGTTACATCCTGCCGGGGCTGGGGGATGCGGGGGACAAGATTTTCGGCACGAAGCAATTGCCTTCGGCGGAATAAAAAGCACGCGGGCTTTCGTCAAAAAGCTCCAGTCACACCGCACCGTCATCCCGGCGAAAGCCGGGATCCAGCGACTGGCGACCGCGTAAAGACACTGGGTCCCGGCTTTCGCCGGGATGACGGTGGGCTAAAGCAGCGATATCGAGATAGATCGAACCTGCACGTTTACGAGCGGCCAAACCGATCCGTCGCTTCCAGCAGCTCATGCGTAATACCCGGCTCGAACGCCGAATGCCCCGCATCCTGCACAATGCGCAAATCCGCCTCCGGCCACGCGCGATGCAAATCCCAGGCGCTGCGCATCGGACACACCACGTCGTAACGCCCCTGCACGATCACTGCGGGAATCCGGCGGATGCGCTCGACATGGCGCAGCAACTGATCGTCGTGCTCGAAGAAACCGCCATTGACGAAGTAATGGCATTCGATGCGCGCAAAAGCCAGGGCGAATTCGTCTTCGCCGCTGCTGCTGATATAGCCATCGTCCTGGAACAAAAAGCTGGTGGCGCCCTCCCACACCGACCATGCCCGCGCCGCATCCAGCCGCGTCTTTACATCCGGGCTGGTCAGGCGACGGTGGTAGGCGCTCATCAGGTCGCCGCGCTCCACTTCAGGAATCTCGGCCAGATAGGTTTCCCAGGCATCCGGATATAGCGCGTCGCAGCCCTTCTGGTAGAACCACTCCAGCTCCCAGCGGCGCAGCATGAAGATGCCGCGCAACACCAGTTCGGTGACTTTGTCCGGATGCGTCTGCGCATATGCCAGCGCCAGGGTGGAACCCCAGGAACCGCCAAACACCTGCCAGCGCGGAATACTCAGATGCTCGCGCAGCTTTTCGATATCGCCGACCAGATGCCAGGTGGTGTTGTCGGCAAGTTCCGCGTGCGGCGTGGACCTGCCGCAGCCGCGCTGGTCGAACAGCACGATGCGGTAAACGGCCGGATCGAAGAAACGCCGGCACTTCGGATTGGTACCGCCGCCCGGGCCGCCATGCAGGAACACCACCGGTTTGCCATTCGGGTTGCCGCTCTGCTCGTAGTAGAGCGTATGCAGGTCGGAAACCTTGAGTTGCCCGACATCATAGGGTTCGATCTCGGGGTACAAGCTGCGGCGGTGCTGGGACATGGCTGACGGCCTTACAGGGGGAAACGACATGGTACGGGTGGGCGCTGTACAACCCAAGCGGACCGAATGACTCCCTGCCCTATGGCAATAGGGCGCGGGGGCCGGATGTGCAGGTCAGGCAAACACCTTGCCCGGATTGAGCAAGCCATTCGGATCGAACACCGCCTTCACCCCGCGCATCAGCGCAATTTCCTCGGCGCTGCGCGTACTCTCCAGATAAGCCCGCTTCACCAGCCCGATCCCATGCTCGGCGGAAATACTGCCGCCATGCCGCTGCAGGGTCTGCGCAAGCAGCTTGGTCACGTGTTCGCACTGGGCGATGAACTGCGCATCGGCCAGCGTCTCCGGCTTCAGCACATTGATGTGCAAATTGCCGTCGCCGATATGGCCGAACCACACCACTTCGATCTGCGGATATTCGCGCGTCAGCAGCGCTTGAATCTCGTGCAGGAATCCGGGTACGGCGCCGATGCGCACGGAAACATCATTTTTGTAGGGCTTATGCGGCGCCAGGCTTTCGGTGATGCCTTCGCGCAGCCGCCATAGCGCGGCGGCCTGGGCTTCGCTTTGCGCGATCACGCCATCGCTGACCAGGCCCCGTTCCACGCACTGCTCGAACGCTGCCAGCGCAGCTTCCTGGGTGCGTTCATCGGGTGCGTCGAATTCGGTGACCACGTAATAGGGATGATCGCCGTCGATTGCGCGCTGCGCGCCATGCGCCAGCACGTGCTTCAAGGCAATGTCGGTAAAAAACTCGAACGCCTGCAGCGAGAGATGTGCGCGGAACAGCGCGAACACCTGCATCAGCGCATCCATATCCGGCAGCGCCAGCAACATCACCTGCGACGGCGGCGGCGGATCGGTCAGGCGCAAGGTGGCTTCCACCACGATGCCCAGCGTGCCTTCCGCGCCGATCATCAGCTGGCGCAGGTCGTAGCCGCTGGAGTTCTTGATCAGGCCGCGGTTGAGATCGAGCAGCTCGCCATTGCCCGCCACCACCTTGAGACCGGCAATCCACTCGCGCGTATTGCCATAGCGGATCACCCGGATGCCGCCGGCATTGGTAGCGATATTGCCGCCGATGGAGCAGGACCCGCGCGCGGCGAAATCCACCGGATAGATCAGCCCGTGCTCGCGCGCTGCCGTGTGCACGGTTTCCAGGGCGATGCCCGGTTGCACGGTCAGGGTGCGGTCCACCGCGTCGAAGCCGAGCACGCGGTTCATCCGCGCCAGGCTCAGCACCAGCTCGCCGTTCGCCGCCACCGCCCCGCCCGAAAGGCCGGTACGGCCGCCGGAGGGCACCAGCGCCACGTTGTGCTGGTTGGCCCAGCGCACGATGCCCTGCACCTCCTCCACCGAGGCCGGCAGCGCGATGGCCAGCGGGGCGGGCGTCCAGCGCCGGGTCCAGTCGCGGCCGTAGTGCTCCAGGTCGCCGGCATCGGTGAGCAGGCGCAGGTCGGGCAGGCGGGCAGCGAGGTCGGCGAGGGCTTCGTGGGTCATGGCGGCTCCAGATGCGGAGTCCCAGCCTGCCAGCGCCGGCGGCAGGCGTCCAGTGCTGCACCGCGGCAAAATCTGGCATAGTGATGAGCCTGTCTGCGGGCCATGCAGAGACCGCAGACAGGCTCTTACATCCAAATCCAGGGCCGCCATGAAGACTTCGTTCCCCAAGCAGGACATCAAGGTGTTGTTGCTCGAAGGCGTCAGCCGCACGGCCGTGGAAACCTTCCAGCGCGCCGGCTACAGCCAGATCGAGTACCACGCCAAATCGCTGCCCGAGGACGAGTTGAAAGCGCGCATTGCCGACGCGCACATCATCGGCATCCGCTCCCGCACGCACCTCACGGCCGACGTGCTCGAGCATGCCAAGCGCCTGATCGCGGTGGGCTGCTATTGCATCGGCACCAACCAGGTCGAACTGAGCGCCGCCGCCAAGTTCGGCATTCCGGTCTTCAACGCCCCCTACTCCAATACACGCAGCGTGGCGGAACTGGTGATTGCCGAAGCGATCATGCTGTTGCGCGGCATTCCACAGAAGAACGCGCTATGCCATCGCGGCGGCTGGACCAAGTCGGCAGCCGGCAGCTTCGAAGTGCGCGACAAGGTGCTGGGCATCGTCGGCTACGGCCACATCGGCACGCAGGTAGGTGTGCTGGCCGAAAGCCTGGGCATGCGGGTGATTTTCCACGACATCGAATCCAAGCTGTCGCTAGGCAATGCGCGCGCCGCCGCCGACCTGGACGACCTGCTCGAACGCGCCGACGTGGTGACCCTGCACGTGCCGGAAACGCCGTCGACCAAGCTGATGTTCGGCCGGACCGAACTGGCGCGCATGAAAAAAGGCGGCCTGTTGATCAATGCATCGCGCGGCACCGTGGTCGATATCGACGCATTGGCCGAGGCCTTGCGCACGGAGCATATCGGCGGTGCGGCCATCGACGTGTTTCCAGTCGAACCGAAGGGCAACGACGATGCTTTCGTCTCGCCGCTGCTGGGCATGGACAACGTGATCCTCACGCCGCATATCGGCGGCAGCACGCTGGAAGCGCAGGACAATATCGGTATCGAAGTGGCCAGCAAGCTGGTGCGCTACAGCGACAACGGCTCCACCCTGTCGGCAGTGAATTTCCCGGAAGTGACCCTGCCCGAACATCCGCGCAGCCGGCGCCTGCTGCATATCCATCGCAACGTGCCGGGCGTGCTGTCGCGTATCAACGAGCTGTTTTCGGCCGGCAACATCAACATCGATGCGCAGTTCCTGCAGACCACTGCGGACGTGGGTTATGTGGTGATCGACGTGTCGGCGGATGAGCAGCAGGCGGGCTCGTTGCGGGACAAGCTGGCGGCGATTCCCGGCACCCTGCGCGCACGCGTGCTGTATTGAGAGACCACACCCGTAGGTTGGGTTAGCGCAGCGTAACCCAACAATTCTCCGTCCGAAGCGAGCAACACCGTTGGGTTACGCTGCGCCAACCCAATCTACGCCCGCCGCTCAAGCCAGATCGCCTTATGCCGATAACGACTAAAACCGGCAACCTCCCCCATTGCGATCTGGCTTATGAAATTCCGTTTCCGCGATTTGCGTATCGCCATCCGTCTCGCCCTGCTCGGCGCCATCATGCTGGCCGCGGCGGTCATGGTCGGATTGGGCGGCTGGCGCGGCCTCACGCGCACACATGATCTGCAAGTCCAGTCCACCGAGACCGCTGCGAAGTTCGCCGCGGCGGTGGATACGGCGCGCGTGGCCCAGGTCGACTTCAAAAAGCAGGTACAGGAATGGAAAGACCTGCTGCTGCGCGGTGCCGATGCGGAAGCGTTCAAGACCCATCACGATGCCTTTGCCGCGCAATCCAGTGCGGTGGACCAGGACCTCGCCACGCTGAAGCAGCAGATGGCGGCGCTCGGCATCAAGACCGACAGCGTGGATGCGGCGGTGTCCACACATGCGCAGCTGGGCACCAAATACCTCGCCGCACTCCAGCACTACAATGCCAAGGACGAAAAAAGCGTGCACCTGGTGGACGGTATGGTCGCCGGCATCGATCGCGCGCCGACGGCGGCCATCGATGGCCTGGTCGCCACCATGAAGCAGCAGGCGCAGGCTGCCTCCTCCCAGATCGACCAGCAAAGCCGCGATGCCTTTCGTGCCGCATGCATGTTCCTGGTCGCCGTGGTGCTGTGCGCGATGATTACCGGCACTGTCCTGGTCGGACTGCTGGCCTACAGCATTACCGCACCGATCGGCCACGCCGTGAAAGTGGCGCAGGCCGTTGCGCAAGGCGACTTGTCCGCGCAAGTGGAAGCCAGCAGCCGCGATGAAGCCGGCAAACTGTTGAGCGCACTCAACGCGATGAACGGCCAGCTGCGCCAGGTGGTGAACGTCATCCGCACCGGCAGCACCGAAATTTCCGCCTCCACGCGCCAGATCGCCAGCGGCAACCAGGATCTATCTGCGCGCACCAGCGAGCAGGCGGCCGCGCTGGAAGAAACCTCCTCCTCGATGCAGGCATTCACCAGCAGCGTGAACACCAATGCGACGCGTGCGCACGAAGCCAGCCAACTGGCGGAAGCTGCCACGGATATCGCCAAGCAGAGCGGCACGGCCATGTCCGAAGCTGTGCATGCAATGGGCCAGGTGCAGGACGTAGCCAGCCGCATCACCGAGATCACCGAGACAATGGACCGCATCGCCACGCAAACGCATATCCTCGCCTTGAATGCCTCGGTGGAAGCGGCACGCGCGGGCGAAGCCGGCAAGGGCTTCAATGTGGTGGCCGGCGAGGTGCAATCGCTGGCACGCAATTCGCGCCATGCATCAAGCACGATCCGCTCGCTGATCGAGGAATCGGTGGTCATCATCGAAAGCGGCACACAGATGATCGCGCGCGCCGAATCGATGGTCGGCAAGCTGCTCGACAGCGTGGACCATGTTGCGCGCACGGTAGGTGCGATCGCTACGCAAAGCACGGAACAGGCCGCCGGCATCCGGCAGGTCAACCGCGCCGTGCAGCAGATGGACGAGGTCACGCAGAGCAACGCTGCCCTGGTGGAAGAGGCTGCCGCTGCGGCCGATTCCGTGCAGCGCCGCGCGCGCCTGCTGGAGGAAAGCGTGGCGTTCTTCAAACTGGGCGACAACCTCAAACCCGTCGCCCAGCTGCCATCCAAGGCAGCCGCGCGCGTCGCCGGCACCGCGCCGGCCATGGCGCCGGGACTACCCGCGGCGGCCTGACCCACCCAGCCGTTTGCGCCCCCGGAGCAGCCGGTCCGGCGCGCTCCGCCGGCGCCCTGCGCCGGCCTCCAAGCGGCCACAAATGCGTGGCAAACTGCCCTCAGACTCAGGGAGGGTTCTATGACGCGCACGTCGATCGGCCGCCGCTTCCGCGGTGGGTGGGTAGGTCTGGGCGTGATCTGCATGGCTGGCCTGCTGGCCGCCTGCCATCACGACAATGGAAATAAGCCAGCTTTGCAGGGGACACCGGCGGCAAGCAGTTCCGCAGCGAATACGGCCAACCAGCCGTTCGCACTGTTGTCCGCCACCTCGCTGACCACCGATTCGCGCACCGCGATCGCGCTGCATTTCAGCGCAGCGCTGGCGTCTGCCCAGCCCTTCGACCAACAGCTGGCGGTGACCGGCCCGCATGGCGAGCTGGTGAACGGCAGCTGGGATCTGCAGGATGACGGCAAGACGCTCAACTTCCCGTTCGTATCGCCTAATCAGCATTACTCGGTGCTGCTGCGTGCAGGCCTGATGGCCACGGACGGACGCACGCTCGGGCATGAAGTGAAACGCGATGTCTATTCCGGCGACTTGCAGCCGGCCGTAGGTTTCGCCTCTACCGGCAGCGTGCTGCCTGCACGCGGTTCGCGCGGGCTGCCGCTGGTGTCGGTGAATGTGCAGGATGCGGATATCGAATTCTTCCGCGTGCATGACGACGCACTGTCCGATCTGTTCTGCGCCTATCCCAACAACAAGCATCGCAACGACTACGAGCTGCAGCACGAAGAGAGCGAGTACGACCGTTGCGAGCACGGCGACCGCGCCAAGCGCCCGATCACCGACATGGGCGACTCGGTCTACGCCAACCATTACACCCTGGGCGGCGGCCAGAACGAGCGCAGCGTTACCTATATCCCGATCCAGGATGTGCCGCAGCTGGCGCAGCCGGGCGTGTATATGGCGGTACTCAAGCAGGGCGGTACGTTTACGGGCGGCTACGACACCGCCGTGTTCTTCGTCAGCGATCTTGGCCTGCATCTGCGCGTGTATCACGACAACGCGCTGTTGCACGTCGCCTCGCTGCATGACGGCTCGCCGGTGGGCAACGTAGATATCGAGATCGACGGTGCCGACGGCACGCCCAAGCTGAAGGCCAGCACTGACGGCGATGGCAATGCGCTGATCGCCTACAAGGTCAATCCAGCCGATGTGCTGATTGCGCGGCATGGCAAGGATGTGTCGGTGCTGCCGTTCAACAAGCCGGCACTGGATGTTTCCAACTTCGATATCACCGGCCGCACCGAGGCGCCGTTCGAGGTGTTCGCCTGGTCCGGCCGCGATCTGTATCGCCCGGGCGAAACGCTGCGCGCGTCGGCGCTGCTGCGCGACTACGACGGCAAGCCGATGAAGCCGCAGGCGCTGTTCGTACGCCTGAAGCAGCCCGATGGCCGCAGCCTGGTCGACACCCGGCTGGAACCGCACGACTTGAATTACTTCGAGCTGAGCCAAGTGATTCCGGACGACGCGCCGACCGGCCTGTGGCAGCTTGAATTCCGCCTCGATCCAGCCAGCAAGCAGGCGGTGCAGGCGTTCCCGTTCCATGTGGAGGAATTCCTGCCCGAACGCCTGAAGGTGGATCTGGGCAGCCCGCAAGCCAGGCTGGCACCGGGCGAGCCGCTGAAGCTGACGGTGCAATCGAGCTATCTGTATGGCGCGCCCGCCGACGGCAACCGCTTCACCGCCAAGCTCCTGGTGAAACCGGAAGTACATCCGCTGCCCAGCCTGCCCGATGTGTTCTTCGGCAATCCGCTCACCGATGTGTCCAAGGATGCCGCCGATGCGGTCGACGACAAACTCGATGCGCAAGGCCATCTCGAACAGGACATCAGCCTGCCCGACGACGTGAAGCCGGTGGCGCCGTTTACCGTGACGGTATCCGGCAGCGTGTACGAGAGCGGTGGCCGCGCGGTGACCCGCATGCTCGATCGCGTGTACTGGCCGGCGCAGCAACTGGTCGGCGTGCGCCCCTTGTTCGATCCCACCCAGGGCGCGGAGAGCGAAGGCAACGCCGCCTTCGAAATCATGCGCGCCAATGTCGACGGCAAGCTGGTCGCCGGCTCGCACCTGAAGGTGCGTCTGCAGCGCGAGATCCGCGACTTCTACTGGCTGTACGAACACGGCGACGATTGGAAATCCAACGACAACGTGCAACTGCAACAGATCGATGAAAAAGACGTCGATGTTGCAGCTGGCCAGCGCGTGCAGCTGAATTTCCCGGTCGAATGGGGCGGCTACCGGCTGGAGGTTTACGACCCCGACACCAAACTCACCACCGTGTATCCGTTCTTCGCCGGCTATAGCTGGGACGACGAAAACCTCGGCAAGGAAGCGCGTCCGGACAAGGTGAAACTGGCGCTGGACAAGGCGCGCTATCGCGCCGACGATACCATGAAGGTCACGGTGACGCCGCCGCACGATGGCCCCGGCGTACTGCTGGTGGAATCCGATCATCTGCTCTATACGCGCAATATCGATGCGAAGGCCGGCGCCAGCTTCGATATCCCGGTCACCAAGGATTGGGAGCGGCACGATGTGTATATCGTTGCCCTGGTATTCCGCGGCGGCGACGCCACCGAGCACACCACGCCCGCGCGGGCGATGGGTATCGAGCATGTGGCAATGGATCGCAACGATCGCCGCATTCCGCTGAAGCTCACCGCGCCGGCCATGATGCGGCCGGGCAATCCGCTGGATGTCAGCGTGCAGGCGCAAGGGCTGTCCGGCCAGCACGCCTACGTCACGCTATCTGCGGTGGATCAGGGTGTGCTCAACATCACCAACTACCCGGTGCCGGATGCGTGGGCCTGGATGTTCGCCAAACGCGCACTGGGCGTGGATGCCTACGATCTCTACAGCCGCGTGATTGAAGCGATGGATGGCGCCGAAGCGAAGCTGCGCTACGGCGGCGACATGAGCGGCAAGGGCCTGCCGCATGCGGCGCGCCTGAATCCGCATGTACAGATCGTGGACCTGTTTGCTGGCCCGGTCGCCTTCGATGCGCAGGGCAAGGCTACGCTGCATGTGCAGGTGCCGGACTTCAACGGCAGCCTGCGGTTGGCGGCTTTGGCCTATACCGACGAACGCTTCGGCAATACCGATGGCAACATCACCGTGCGCGCGCCCCTGGTGGTGGAGCCGAGCACGCCGCGTGTGATGGCCGCGGACGACAAGGCACAGATCAGCATCGATCTGAAAAACCTCTCCGGCAAGGACGGCACGGCCAAGATCAGCGTCAAGACCAACGACCTGATCAAGCTCGATAACGCCGCGCGCGATGTGCCGCTGAAGGATGGCGGCGGCACTACCCTGCTGATGCCGGTCACCGCGGCCGGTGGTGCGGGCGTGGCCACGGTCGACATCCATGCGCAGCTCAACGACTACCAGGTCGACCGCCATTTCGAATTCGCCGTGCGTCCGGCGTGGCCCGAACAGGTCACCACCGTGCCGATGGCGATCGAAGACGGCAAGCCGCAGCACATCGACGGCTCGATGGCCGGCCTGATTCCCGTCACCGTGCATGCCCAGCTGACGCTGAGCACCTTGCCGCCACTGCCCTACAGCAGCGCCCTGCGCGACCTGCTGCGCTATCCCTACGGCTGCATCGAGCAGACCACCAGCAAGGGCTACGCCGCGCTCTACATGGACGACAAGACAGCCAAGGGGCTCGGCGTGCAGGGGCTTGGCGATGCAGCACGGCAGGCCGCGGTGGAAGGCGCGCTTGCGCGCATCGCCTCGTTCCAGGCCAGCAACGGCCACTTCAGTTTCTGGGGTGGCACCAGTCCGATCGAAACCTTCATCACGCCCTACGTGGTCGACTTCATGCTCGACGCGCGCGATGCCGGTTTTGCCGTGCCGCAGGATGTGCTGCAGAAATCCCTGCAACGGCTCAGCGACGACCTGCTGGCCGGCGGCCATCCGTATTACGACTACGAGCATCACGATCACCTGCGCATCGCCGACGAGGCTTATTCGGGCTTTGTGCTGGCCCGCGTCAATCGGGCGCCGCTGGGTACGCTACGTGCGATCTTCGACAACGACCGCCAGAAACTGGTGGCGCCGCTGCCGCTGGTGCACCTGGGCATCGCCCTGAAGCTGATGGGCGATAACGACCGCGCCCAGAAAGCGATCGACGAAGCCTTTGCCTGGGACAAGGAGCGCCCCTGGTATGTGGGCGACTACGGTTCCGACCTGCGCGACCTGGCCACGATGGTGGCGCTCACCCACACCTACGGCATGAACAAGCCCGCCTACGATGCCAAATTGATCGACTGGGCCCGCAATGCCACTGCCGATGTGCGCGCCACGCAGGAGAAGATCCCGTACTACCACTGGTCGTGGTCGTATCTGAGCACGCAGGAGCAAGTAGCCATTGCGCGGGTGGCGCATGTGTTCAACGCCGGCAGCAATAGGCCGCTGTCGGCGGCGCTGACGGTCGGCGGCAAGAGCGAAGCGGTGCCGGACGACAAGTTCCTGTGGACACGAAATCTCAGTTCCGCCGAACTGGCCAGCGGTGTCAGCGTGCAGCCGCAAAGCAAGGCGGCGGTGTTCGCCACGCTCGATATTGCCGGCATCCCGGCCAAGGCGCCGGCTGCCGATGCCAGCCAGGTCGATGTGCGTCGCGCTTACTACACCACCGACGGCAAGGCCTGGAGCGGTGACACGCTGAAGGAAGGCGATACGCTGATCGTCGAGCTGACCATCGAGGCGCGCAAGGACATGCCCGATGCGCTGGTCACCGACCTGCTGCCCGGCGGCCTGGAAGTGGAGAACCTCAACCTCAGCGGTGCGCAGCAATGGTCGGATGTGGTGATCGACAGCATCACCCTGGATCAGCGCACCGATGCGGCGGATATCGTGCACGAGGAATACCGTGACGACCGCTACGACGCCGCGCTGAAGCTGCAAGGCGGACAGGCGGCGCATGTGTTCTATCTGGTGCGTGCAGTAACGCCGGGCACGTACACCGTGCCGCCGCCGCTGGTGGAAGACATGTACCGGCCGGCGCTGCGCGGGATCGGCGCCATACCGCTGACGCAGCTGAAGGTGGTGGAGCCGTAGCACGTCAAAATCAGCGCGCAGATCACGCCCTCTCCCCTGCGGGGAGAGGGCTGGGGTGAGCGGCCACTCTCGCGAAAAAGTCGCTTCGTTGCGCCATGAAAAAATCCGCCGATCATGAAGTTTCCCGCAAGCTCGCCCCCTCCCCCTAACCCTCTCCCCGCAGTGGAGAGGGGATGGATCGGGCGATATGCGATTCGCACGCTTCGTCTAGTGCTGCCGGTGCTTGGAGCGCTCGCCCTGCTGGCCTTCGCACTCGATCGCCTGTTCCCGCTGCAACTCCCTGCCCCGGACACCGGCAGTACTGTCGTGCTCGCGCGCGACGGCACCCCGCTGCGCGCGTTTGCCGACAGTGATGGCGTCTGGCGTTATCCCATCACCCCACAGCAAGTTTCTCCGCTCTACCTGCAAGCCCTGCTCACCTACGAAGACCGCTGGTTCTATCGCCATCCGGGCGTGAATCCGTATGCCCTGCTTCGTGGTGCGGCAACCGCGTTGCGCCATGGCCATATCGTGTCGGGCGGTTCGACCCTGACCATGCAGGTGGCGCGCATCATCGAACCGATCCCGCATACCTTCGGCGGCAAGCTGGTGCAGATCTTCCGTGCGCTGCAACTGGAAGCGCATTTGAGCAAGGCGCAGATTCTGGAGCTGTATCTCAACCACGCCCCCTTCGGCGGCCCGATCCAGGGCGTGCAAGCGGCTTCGTGGGCGTATCTGGGCAAACCGGCGAGCCGGCTCTCGCATGCCGAAGCCGCCTTGCTGGCCGTGCTGCCGCAAACGCCCAGCCTGCTGCGTCCCGATCGCCATCCCGATGCCGCACGGCAGGCACGCGACAAGGTGCTGCGACGCATGCGCGATGAAGGCCTGTGGAGCGATGCGCAGATCCGCGATGCGGAAATCGAGCCGGTGGTGGCGCGTTCATTGCGCGCGCCGCTGGAGGCGGCACTGCTGGCCGAACGCCTGCATCGCCAGCAGCCGCAGGCGCGACGCATTGTCACCACCATCGACGCCAATCTGCAGCGCGCGGTGGAAGATCGGGTCAGCGACTATCTTTCGCGCCTGCCGCCACGCACATCCGCGGCCATCTTGGTGGTCGACAACGCCACCCTGGAAGCACGCGTCTACGTCGGCACCGCCGAATTTGCCGACCCCTTGCGGCTGGGACATGTCGATATGGTGCGCGCGCCACGCTCGCCCGGTTCCACGCTCAAGCCCTTCCTGTATGGCCTCGCCTTGGATGACGGCCTGATCACCTCGCAAAGCCTGCTGGTCGATGCGCCGCAGGATTTCAACGGCTACAAGCCGGGCAATTTCGACGACAGCTTCAGCGGTCCGGTAAGTGTTGCCGAAGCCTTGCAGCGCTCGCTCAACGTACCGGCCGTGGATGTACTCGATCATGTAGGGCCGAACCGCTTCGTTGCGCGGCTGGCCAATGGCGGCATCGATCTCGGCTTACCGCAGGGCGCGCAACCGAATTTGTCGATCATTCTGGGCGGCGCATCCACGCGACTGGAAAATCTGGTGGGTGCGTACACGGCCTTCGCCAACGGCGGGATCGCCGGCACGCCACGCTACCTGCCCGAGCAAGCGCAGCAGGCGCGGCATCTGCTGTCGCCGGGTGCGGCATGGATCATCCGCACTATTCTTTCCACCAATCCGGCCGACGTGGAAGGCGCGCCACTGGAAGGAACCATCGATCGCCACGGCGCAGTCGCCTGGAAAACCGGCACCAGCTACGGCTATCGCGATGCCTGGGCGGTTGGCGTTACCAACAGCTGGACGGTGGGGGTATGGATCGGCCGCCCCGACGGCACACCGTCGCCGGGGCAATACGGTGCGGTGACCTCACTGCCGCTGATGTTCGCCGTGGTCGACATGCTGCCGGACGATCGTACGCGTGCGCGCAATGTGCAGCCGCTGAGCGTACGCAGCGTGGATATCTGCTGGCCCCTGGGCGGTGCGGCGAGTTCGACACCTGCCGACCTGTGCCGTCAGCGACGCACCGCCTGGGTGCTCGATGGAGCGGTACCGCCCACCTTTGCCGAACGCGACGTCACCGCCTGGTCGGCCGGCCTGGTTAGCGTGCGCGTGAACGCGCAGGGCCAGCGCCTGAGCGCCACCTGCCATGGCAAGCAGGAACACACCGTGCAGATCGCCCGCTGGCCGGCGCTGGCCTCGCCATGGCTGCATGACGACGATGCCGCCCGCGCCACACTGCCGCCGCTGGCGCCAAACTGCGCGCCGGATTCGCTCGATGTCGCCAGCCCGATCCGCATTGCGGGGCTGACCCAGGGCGTTCACCTGCGGCAGGCACCGAACAGCACGCAGCCTTTGCGCGTTACGTTGCAGGCGTTGGGGGCGATCGGCGAAGTGCAATGGCTGCTGGATGGCCGCCTGCAGGGCAGCAGCGTGGGCAACGCGAACATGCAGCTGGCATTGCCGCAAGCAGGGGATCATCAGATCACCGCGCTGACGCGCAACGGTGCGTTTGCGCAGTTGAGGTTGTCGGTCGACAAGTCCTAGTGCGTGTCGGGGTTGGGTTACTCCGGATTTGATCCGGGGGCAACCCAACGCCTCGGTGGAGTTCGTTGGGTTACGCGGCGCTAACCCAGCCTACGCGCATCCCGGTCTATTTGCGTTTGGCGACCTTTTTTGCAGCCGACTTCTTCGTCGCCGCCTTTTTCGCTACCGTCTTTTTCGCAGCAGGCTTGCGTCGCTTGGGCGCCGGCTCATCGCTATGCAGTTCGTGTCGATGCTGCACGCGCAATTCCTCGCGGAACGCATCGGCATAGCTCTTCAATTCGGTCTTCTGCCTGGCGGTTATACCCGCGCCGCGCTCCAGATGCTGTTCCATCTGCCGCAGCAGATCGTAGTCGTGATAGTCGCGATAAGGCTTCAGGTCCAGATCCACCGGCACTTTGCGCAGGCGCTCGTCGCCGATCGCCTTGACGTATTTCTGCATGAAGCGGTCATACGCCTGCCAGGTGATGTGCTGTGCATGCACGGCGGCTTCTTCCGCCCGCGTGGCGATCTGGTGCGCATGCAGGTAGTGCAGGCCCAACTGATCGATCAAGGTTTTTTCCACTTCCTCGTGCAGCACCAGGAAGCGGTCCACTTCGATCGTGCGGCCGCGGAAGGTGAAGGTCTTGGGCAGGTGGCGATCGATGTAGATCGTCTTGCCGTCCTGGCTGTAGCCGGCGAGATAAGGAATGTCGTGGTCGCGGTCGAGCTTTTTCACCCGGCGCAGGATGGCGTCGAGCGCGCGGTCGAGCATCAATGACGAGATATACCAGTCGGGCGCTTTCAGCTTTACGTGCGGAGCGTTCGGATGACAGGTGTTGGACGGCATCGGCGGCATCTCCCTTTCTTCGCAGCGGCGCAGCTTGGGTTGGCGCAGCGTAACCCAACGATGTTGCGACGAGGACAGCTCGTTGGGTTCGCCCGGACCGAGTCCGCGCCAAGCCAACCTACCGGCAACAAAAAACGGCGCCGAGGCGCCGTTTTCGTGTTCTTGCGGAATGGTCGGGGTGGCGGGATTCGAACCCACGACCCCCTGCCCCCCAGGCAGATGCGCTACCAGGCTGCGCTACACCCCGACTGACCGCAAAGAGATGAAATTGTAGCAGTACCGGCGCAGTGGCCGGTAGAGGCGACGCTCAGCGACGCAGCAGCGCCAGCACTTCTTCCAGCTCCATGCGCACCTGGCGCACGATCTGGTGCGACATGCTGGCCTCCATGCGGGCCTGCGGACCTTCCAGCCGGGCGCGGGCGCCGGTGATGGTGAAGCCCTCGTCGTACAGCAGGGAGCGGATCTGGCGGATCATCAGCACGTCGTGCCGCTGGTAATAGCGGCGATTGCCCCGGCGCTTGACCGGGTTCAGCGCCGGGAATTCCTGCTCCCAGTAGCGCAGCACATGCGGCTTCACCCCGCACAAATCGCTGACTTCACCGATAGTGAAGTAGCGCTTGGCCGGGATGGCAGGCAGTTCGGTGTTATTCCCCTGATCCAGCATAGCCCTCGACTCTCACCTTGAGTTTCTGCCCTGGCCGGAACGTCACCACTCGACGGGCGGAGATCGGAATCTCTTCGCCGGTCTTGGGATTGCGACCCGGTCGCTGGTTCTTCTTGCGCAAATCGAAGTTGCCGAATCCTGACAGCTTCACCTGTTCACCGCGTTCCAACGCTTCGCGGACCACCTCGAAATAGGCGTCCACGAATTCTTTAGCTTCCCGCTTGTTAAGGCCTACCTCGAGGAAGAGGCGCTCGGCCATCTCCGCCTTTGTCAGCGCCGCCATCTTACCCTCGCAACTTTGCCTCGCATGACCTCTCCAGCGCATCCACCGCATTTCGCACGCAGCGATCCGCGTCATCGTCGGTAAGGGTGCGGGAACCGTCCTGTAAAATCAAGCCCATAGCGAGACTCTTTCGGCCCGCTTCGACCCCCTTGCCGCTATACCGATCGAACAGCCGCAGCTCCGCCAGCAGCGCTCCGAGGGCGCCGCGAACGGCTTGCTCGACCTGTGCCCAGGCCATGTGTTCGGGCACGTCCACCGCGATGTCGCGGCGCACCGACGGGAAGCGGGGTACCGGCTGGGCCTTGGGCAGGCGGCGGCCCAGCAGGGGCTGCAGCGCCAGCTCCAGCACGTGCACGTCCGGGCCGAGGTCGAGCTGCCTGGCCAGCTGCGGATGCAGCGCGCCGAGGTAGCCCACGGTCTGGCCGTCGAGCGCGACACGGGCACCGCGCCCGGGGTGCAGCCAGCCCGGCAGGCCGTCGGCATGGACCGACCAGCGCTGCGGCTCGCCACCCCACACGATCAGGCTGTCCAGGTCGCCCTTGAGGTCGAAGAAATCCAGCGGCCGCGCTGCCTCGCCCCACTGTTCCGCGCGCGCGTGGCCGCTGGCCACAATGGCGAGGCTGGGCGTTTCGACCGGCGGATCGCCCGCCGCAAACACCCGGCCGAGCTCGAACAGGCGCACCCGTTCCTGCTGGCGCGCACGGTTATGCGACAGGGCTTCGATCAGGCCGGGCAGCAGCGAAGGCCGCATCACGGCCAGGTCGGCGGACAGCGGATTGGCCAGCGGCACCAGTTGCTCGGTCATGCCCCACTGTTGCAACAGCGCATGGCTGACGAAGGCCAGGTTGACCGCCTCGTGATAGTCGCGCGTCGCCAGATGCTCACGCACCGCCAGTTCGTTGAGGCGCGCCTCGGGCTCGATCGCCAGCGCCAGCTCGCCCGCCGGAATATGCGTGGGGATGCGGTCGTAGCCATAGATGCGCGCCACTTCCTCGATCAGGTCTTCTTCCCGCTCGATATCGAAGCGGCTGCTAGGCGCAGTGATGCGCCAGCCGTCGGCGCCGGCTTCCACCTGCATGCCGAGCGCGGTGAAGATGCGTGCCACTTCGGCGTCGGCCACCTCCACGCCCAGCACCCGCTTGAGGCGTGCTCGGCGCAGACCGACAGCCGCCGGCTTGGGCAGGTCGGCCGGATTTTCCGCCGCCAGCACCGGGCCGGCCTTGCCACCGGCGATCGCCAGCAGCAGTTCGGTGGCGCGCTCCAGGGCGCGGCGCGGCAGCTCCGGATCGACGCCGCGTTCGAAGCGGTGCGAAGCATCGGTATGCATGCCCAGCTTGCGGGCGCGACCCATGATCGCTGCAGGCGCGAAGTGCGCCGCTTCCAGGAAAATGTTGCGGGTGGCATCGGTAACGCGCGAATCGTAGCCGCCCATCACGCCGGCTACCGCCAGGCCCTTCTGCTCATCGGCGATCAGCAGAAAACCGCGATCGAGCTTTACCTCCGAACCGTCGAGCAGCTTCAGCGTTTCATCCGCATGTGCATGGCGCACGACGATGTCGCCCGTCAGCGTGTCGTTGTCGAACGCGTGCAGCGGCTGGCCGAGTTCCAGCATCACGTAGTTGGTGACGTCCACCACCGCACTGATCGGACGCAGGCCAGCGCGGCGCAGGCGTTCGGCCAACCACAGCGGCGTGCGTGCAGCCGGATCGATGCCCTCGACAATACGACCGAGATAGCGCGGTGCATCGGCGCCGGCTTCCAGGCGAATGCCGCGCTGTGCCGTGCCGGTGACCGGTGCTTCGGCTTGTGCCGGCACTTTGACGTGGCTGCCGAACAGCGCGGCAACGTCGTGTGCGAGGCCGACCAGGCCCAGGCAATCCGGTCGATTGGGCGTGAGCTTCAGTTCGATGCTGGCGTCGGGCAGGCCCAGGTAATCGGCCAGCGCCTGGCCCACCGGCGCATCCTGCGGCAGCTCCAGCAAACCGGAGGCGTCGTTGTCGATGCCCAGCTCCTTGGCCGAGCACAGCATGCCGAACGATTCCACGCCGCGCAGCTTGGCCGCCTTGATCGCGATACCGCCGGGCAGGTTCGCGCCCACGGTCGCCAGCGGCACCTTGATGCCCACGCGCGCATTCGGTGCGCCGCAGACGATCTGCAAGGTTTCGCCGGAGCCGGCGTTCACCTTGCACACCTGCAGCCGATCGGCCTCGGGATGCTTTTCCGCCGCGACGATCTCGGCCACCACCACGCCGGTGAGGTTGTCACCCAGGGGCGTGAGCTCTTCCACTTCCAGCCCGGCCATGGTCAGCGCGTGCGCCAGGGCGGCCCGGTCGGCCTTGATCTCGACCAGCTCGCGCAGCCAGTTTTCTGAGAATTTCATGCTTGTCGATTCCTAACCGGCGAATCAGGCGAATTGCTTGAGGAAGCGCAGATCGTTCTCGAAGAACGCGCGCAGGTCGGACACGCCATAGCGCAGCATGGCGAAACGCTCCACGCCCAGGCCGAAAGCGAAGCCGGTGTAGCGCTCCGGATCGATGCCGCAGTTCTTCAGTACGTTCGGATGCACCATGCCGCAGCCGAGCACTTCCAGCCAGCGCGTGCTGCCGTCTTCGGCATCCCAGCGGATATCCACTTCGGCCGAAGGCTCGGTGAAGGGGAAGTAGCTGGGCCGGAAGCGCATTTCGAAATCGCGCTCGAAGAACGCGCGGATGAATTCGGCCAGCGTGCCTTTCAGATCGGCGAAGCTGGAGGTTTCATCCACCAGCAGGCCTTCGATCTGATGGAACATCGGCGAATGCGTCTGATCCGAATCGCTGCGATACACCTTGCCGGGCGCAATCACGCGAATCGGCGGCTGACGCCCCTTCATCGCACGGATCTGCACCGGCGAGGTATGCGTGCGCAGCAGGCGGCCATCGCCGAAATAAAAGGTGTCGTGCATGGCGCGCGCCGGGTGATGCGGCGGAAAGTTCAGCGCCTCGAAGTTATGCCAGTCGTCCTCGATTTCCGGGCCGTCGGCACGCTGGTAGCCCAGGCGCGCGAAGATGGCGGCAATGCGCTCCAGAGTACGCGTGATCGGATGGATACCGCCACGTTCGCCGTCACGGCCGGGCATGCTGATATCGAGCTTCTCGGAAGCGAGCCGGCGATCGAGTTCGGCCTGCTCCAGCGTCTGCTTGCGCGCGCCGAGCGCATCGTTGAGGCGCTCCTTCAGCCGATTCACATCGGCGCCGCGCGCCTTGCGTTCGTCCGGCGACAGCGTGCCGAGCGCTTTCAGGGCCGCGGTCACAATGCCGCTCTTGCCGAGCAGGCTTACGCGCAGCGCATCGAGCGTATCGAGCGTGTCGGCGTTACCGATTTCGGCCAGCGCCTGCGCGGCGCGGGTATCCAGATCTTCCATCGATGCAGTCCCGGCTTGATTCATGGTGTTGATAGCACTTACCTGGCGAGTAGGGAGCCGTTGCCAGGCCCTCCATTCTTACCGCGCCGCGCTTCCCGCGGAAGCGGAATCTAACGATGTAACGCCATCTTCCTAAGCCGTCGTTCCCGCTTTCGCGGGAATGACGGCACAAGAGCATTACGGAAATATGTATGCCCATCTGCTTTTGAAGTGCAAAAACCAAAAGCACAAAACAAAAACGGGGAGAAGGCTTAAGGCCTTCTCCCCGCTTGATTCACTTCACTCGTCAGTGTTCGACGATCAAGCGGCCAGACTGGCCTTCGCCTTTTCTGCGATGGCCCCAAACGCCTTGATGTCGTGCACGGCGATGTCGGCCAGCACCTTGCGGTCGACCGTGATGCCGGCCTTGGCCAGGCCATTGATCAGGCGGCTGTAGGACAGGCCGAACTGACGGGCGGCAGCATTGATACGCACGATCCACAGGGCGCGGAACTGACGCTTCTTCTGCTTGCGGCCGATATAGGCGTACTGACCGGCCTTGATGACGGCCTGGTTGGCAACGCGGAAGACCTTGCGACGGGCGTTGTAGTAGCCCTTCGCACGACCGATGATCTTTTTGTGACGACGACGGGCGGTAACGCCACGCTTTACACGAGCCATGGTTTAGTCCTCCGCCTTAGAGATACGGCAACATGCGTGCTACACCCTTGGTGTCGCATGCCTTGACGTGGTTGGTGGCGCGCAGGTTGCGCTTACGCTTGGTCGACTTCTTGGTCAGGATGTGCGACTTGAAGGCGTGACCGGCCTTGAACTTGCCGGACGCGGTCTTGCGAAAACGCTTCGCCGCCGCGCGGTTAGTCTTGATCTTGGGCATGGGTATGCTCCTTGATGGGCTTGGCCCTGGTTGGGGGCTGCCCCGGTTTCTGACTGATCTGGCGGTGGCCTGGGCCACGCTTTCCGTCCTGCCATGATCGGTTCACGACCCTTCCTTGCGGGTCGAACGGGAAAGTTTACGTGAATTCAGCGCCCTACGCCAGAGGCCGAAACCACTTCCCGTGTTCAGGCAGCCGGGGCCGGTTCCACCGTGTAGGACCAGGGCTGCTGGGTATCCGGGGCCGCCAGCGCCTGCTGATAGTCGGCCGACTCCAGGTACTGCTCATAGGTGACGGTGCGGGCATCCAGGTCCAGCGGATAACGGCCATCGCCGGCGGCCAGCATGGCGCTTATGGCCTGGAGCAGCTGCAGCTCCGGCAGCATCTTCTCGATGAACAGGAACTGCCCCTGCTGGTTTACCTCCAGGAAATGCAGCTGCCCGGCGGCATCCTCCACCAGGTCGATGCAACCGAAAGCCAGGCCCAGCCGCCGCATTAGCTGGCGCAGCTTGAGCTCGACCACCTCCGGCAGCCGCACGGCCTGGACCAGCATGTCATCGTCCAGGATGGACGGGCGCCAGTCGACGTAGGCGCCGCCGGAGCGGCGACTGATGCGGGCCGCGAAAAAGCGCTCGCCGATCACGGTGACCCGCAGATCGCAGACCTTGTCGATATAGCGCTGGTAAATCCCCGGGCAGAACGCGATCGGCAGTTCCGGCAGCTCGGTGGCGGCGTCGAGCACCGCCACGTCGGTGTTGTACATGCGCTGGCTGGCCTGGTCTTCCCAGGCGTGCCCGACAAACGTCTTGAACACCACCCTGCCCCAGCGGGCCACCAACTCGGCGACCTTGCCCGCGTCATTGGTCACCACCGCCTCGGGGAACTCCAGCCCCACTTCCGCGGCGACCCGCAGCTGCAGCAGCTTGCTCTCGGCCGCGATCGCGGCGCCCGGGTCGTTGACCCAAAAAGCCGGCACCAGGTCCCTGGCCACGGCCAGAAAATTCTTTTGAAACAAGGTCCACTGCTGGGACGAGAACATGCGATCGGTTTCGTTCTGATCGCGCAGATCGGGCGACGCCGGCCGCCGGTACCAGACCGACGCCAGCGCATCGAGCGGACCATCCGGCATCCAGGCCGCCAGCCCCCGCTCGCCGGCATGCACCGCCAGCCGGGTGGAAGCGTCATGGCGCAGGGATTCGCTCATCCGCACGCTGACGCCCATGCGCCGCAAGGCCCAGGCCACGGCGGAAGCGTGAATATCGTAGGCCGGGGCAAACAGAAGCACGTGCCGCATAAGCCAAGCTCTCCATCCAGGGAAAACAGCGTTCCGCCCGCGTCAGCGGGAGGTCGTCACAGGGGGCCATCGAGCAGCCGGCGGCTTGCCGGCCAGAAAAAGCGAAGGGGCGGATTGGCCCCCTTCGCTTCGCCACACGGTTACCAGGGCATCATGTCGGCGGGTTTTTCGTCGGACATGTTTTCACCGCGCCCTACGCCGGTGGTGGTGCCGATTCGCTCGGCCGCAGCGCGCTTGGCTTCGTCGGCCACGCTGACTTCGCGGGCCAGCATGCGTGCAAACGGACGTACTGCCTCAAGACCTGCATTCATAAACACTGCTCCTTCCATTAGAGAAAAGTGTGTAACGCAGAAAACCCCGCAGCCCAGAGGGTTGCGGGGTTCGCGGCTTATAGCACGGTCGGGGTCGCCCGGATGTGGGCGCGACTCAGGACTTCTTCTTCGGCCCGATCATCATGACCATCTGGCGTCCTTCCAGGCGAGGGAAGGATTCGACCACGCCGATCTCGCCCACATCTTCCTGGATGCGCTTGGCCAGTTCCTGGCCGAGGTCCTGGTGGGACATTTCGCGGCCACGGAAGCGGATGGTGACCTTGACCTTGTCGCCTTCCTCGAGGAATCGCAGCATATTGCGCAGCTTGATCTGGTAGTCGCCCACGTCCGTGACCGGACGGAACTTCACTTCCTTGATCTCGACCTGCTTCTGCTTCTTCTTGGCGGCCTGGGCCTTCTTCTGGGCTTCGAACTTGAACTTGCCGTAATCCATGATGCGGCAGACCGGGGGGTCGCCGTTGGGCTGGATCTCGACCAGGTCGAGCCCCGCTTCCTCGGCAGCACGCAGTGCCTCGTCGCGGGTCAGGATGCCTAGCTGCTCGGAATCCGGTCCGATCACACGTACGCGCGGTACGCGGATCTCATGGTTGCGACGGTTGCCCTTAGTTTCTGTGGTGGCGATACCACTATCCTCCAGAAGGTGTTTTCAGTACGGCCGGGCGGCATCAGCGCCGCGTCTCGGCCTCCAGACGTTCGATGAAGCTGGCAAGCGGCATGCTGCCCAGATCTTCGCCCGAACGCGTACGCACAGAAACCTGGCCCGACTCCTTTTCGCGATCGCCGACCACAAGCAGGTAGGGCACTTTCTGCAGCGTATGTTCGCGGATTTTATAGCCGACCTTTTCATTGCGCAAATCGGCCTTGACCCGGAAGCCTTTATCGACAAGGGTTTGCGCCACCTCGCGGACATAATCGGCCTGCGCGTCGGTAATGCTGAACACCTGCGCCTGCACCGGCGCCAGCCAGGCGGGCAGATTGCCGGCATGGTGCTCGATCAGGATGCCGATAAAGCGCTCCATCGAGCCCACGATGGCCCGGTGCAGCATGACCGGGTGCCGGCGCTGGCTGTGCTCGTCCACGTACTCGGCGCCCAGGCGCTCGGGCATCATGAAATCCATCTGCATGGTGCCCACCTGCCAGGCACGGCCGATCGAGTCCTTCATGTGGTACTCGATCTTGGGGCCGTAGAACGCGCCCTCACCCGGCAGCTCCTCCCATTCCACCCCGGCCGCATGCAGCGCGGCGCGCAGGGCGTCTTCGGCGCGATCCCACACCTCGTCGCTGCCGATGCGCTTGTCCGGGCGCAGGGCGATTTTCAACGCGATGTCGTCGAAGCCGAAATCGGCATACACCTTCATGGCCTGCTGATGGAACGCCGTAACTTCCGATTCAATCTGCTCTTCCGTGCAGAAGACGTGACCGTCGTCCTGCGTGAAAGCGCGCACGCGCATGATGCCGTGCAGCGCACCCGAGGGCTCGTTGCGATGGCAGCCGCCGAACTCACCGTAGCGGATCGGCAGGTCGCGATAGCTGTGCAGGCTGGTGTTGTAGATCTGCACGTGGCCGGGACAGTTCATCGGCTTGAGCGCATAGGTGCGCTTTTCCGATTCCGTGAAAAACATGTTTTCCTGGTAGTTGTCCCAGTGGCCGGACTTCTTCCACAGGCTCACGTCCATGATCTGCGGACCGCGCACTTCCTGGTAGCCGCTGCTGCGGTAGACGCCGCGCACATACTGCTCCACCACCTGCCAGATGGCCCAGCCATTGGGATGCCAGAACACCATGCCGGGCGCTTCTTCCTGCTGGTGGAACAGGTCCAGCGCCTTGCCGATCTTGCGATGGTCGCGCTTTTCCGCCTCTTCCAGCTGGTGCAGGTAGGCCTTCAGGTCCTTGTCGTTGAGCCAGGACGTGCCGTAGATGCGGGTAAGCATGGCGTTGTTGGAATCGCCGCGCCAATACGCACCGGCCACCTTCATCAGCTTGAACGCGCGCAGCTTGCCGGTGTTCGGCACGTGCGGGCCGCGGCACAAGTCGGTGAATTCGCCCTGCGTATACAGTGACAGCTCTTCGTTGGCCGGAATGCTTTGGATGATCTCGGCCTTGTATTCCTCGCCCAGGCCGCGGAAAAACGTTACCGCGTCGTCGCGCGATTTCACGCTGCGCGTCACCGGCAGCTGCTCCTTCACGATCTTCTCCATCTCGGCTTCGATCTTGAGCAGATCGTCCGGCGTGAAGGGGCGCTCGTAGGCGAAGTCGTAATAAAAGCCGTTGTCGATCACCGGACCGATCGTCACCTGCGCGCCGGGGTACAAGCGCTGCACGGCCTGCGCCAGCAGATGGGCGGTGGAGTGGCGCAGAATTTCCAGCGCCTCGGGGCTTTTTTCCGTGACGATTTCAAGACTGGCGTTGTGACCGATCGGGAAGCTGGCATCCACCAGTTTGCCGTCGACCTTGCCGGCCAGGGTCGCCTTGGCCAGGCCGGCGCCGATGGAGGCGGCCACATCCTGCACCGTGACCGGATGGTCGAAGGGGCGCTTGCTGCCGTCGGGTAGCGTGATTTCGATCATGGGAGCTTTCTCTGAAAACAAAAAGGGCACCACGCGGCGCCCTTTGGGAAGACCAAGGCGTGGCAGGAGTCAGTGTTGGAGGCGGATAGTTGCCATGTCACACGCTCGACCGGCGCCTTCGGCGCGGGCCACCTTGTCTCCGGGGATTATTGAGGTGTGCAACGCTAGATCAGGACGCCGCCACTGTCAATTCAGCACCGCCCGCTGCCGCTACAATAATGTGCAGTCGCCCGGCGCCAGCCGGGAATCATCTCAGGGATTTTTCGATGCGCATTCTCGTCACCGGTGCGGCCGGTTTTGTCGGCGCCGCTCTTACCGAACGCCTGCTGGCCCGTGGCGATGAAGTGCTCGGCATCGACAATCACAACGACTACTACGACCCTGCACTGAAAGAAGCGCGCCTGGCGCGTTTTGCCACCCACGCCGGATACACCCACCGGCGCGCCGATCTCGCCGATGCCGCGTCCGTGCAGCAGGCGTTCCAGGATTTCCAGCCGCAGCGCGTGGTCAATCTCGCCGCCCAGGCCGGCGTGCGCTACTCACTGAAAAATCCGCAGGTCTACGCGCAAAGCAATCTGGTCGGCTTCGTTAACGTGCTGGAAGCCTGCCGCTACGGCAAGGTGGAACACCTGGTGTATGCCTCGTCCAGCTCGGTCTATGGCGCCAACCGCAAACTGCCGTTTGCGGTGGAAGATGCGGTCGATCATCCGGTCAGCCTGTACGCCGCCAGCAAGAAGGCCAACGAGCTGATGGCGCACACCTACAGCCATCTCTACAACCTGCCCACCACGGGGCTGCGTTTCTTCACCGTATATGGCCCTTGGGGCCGACCGGACATGTCGCCGATCCTGTTCGCCGACCGCATCGTGCGCGGCGAACCGATCGACGTTTTCAACTACGGCAACCACAGCCGCGATTTCACCTATATCGACGATATCGTCGAAGGCGTGATCCGCACGCTCGACCATGTCGCGCAGCCCGATCCCGCCTACGATCCGCTACAGCCCAACCCCGGCACGTCCAGCGCACCGTATCGTCTCTACAACATCGGCAACGATCAGCCCGTGCAGCTGATGCGCTTTATCGAACTGATGGAACAGAACCTGGGCCGCAGCGTGGAAAAGCGCTTGTTACCGATGCAGCCCGGCGACGTGCCCGATACCTGGGCCGACGTGTCGGCCTTGCGCCGCGATGTCGGCTACGCACCAAACACCAGCATCGAAGAAGGCGTGAAGCGTTTCGTCGCCTGGTATCGCGACTACCACCACCTCACCTGACACACCGTAGGTTGGGCTAGCGCAGCGTAACCCGACAAATCTCCACCGAAACCGCCAAGCATCACCGGGTCACCCCAGATCAAATCCGAGGCAACCCAAGCCCCAGAACCATATGCTCAAAAAGGCTTGGCAATCGCGAGAAAGATCACACCCAGCAACAGAAACACCGGCAACTCATTGAGCAGCCGCAGCGTACGTGCCGGCGGCAACACGCCACCCTGCACGCTGCGCTTGACCAACCGGCCGCTCCACACAAAATACGCCAGCAGCACTACGACCAACCCCAGCTTGGCATGCAGCCAGCCCATCTCGCCCCAATGCGGCAAGCTGTTCGGAAAAACGTAGGCACCCAGCCACAGCGTGAGCCCGAACAGAAAGGCCATGCCAAACATCATGTGCCCGAAGCGATATAGCCGCAGCCCCATCAGCTCCAGCCTCGCCTTGACCGCCGGCTCCGCTCCCGCCTCGGCGATATTCACCAGGATGCGCGGCAAATAGAACACCGCAGCCACCCAGGCCATCACGAACAGCACATGCAGGCTCTTGATCCATAGATAGGTCATGGCGGCTCCGGGCGGTGGGGATGACCCGGCGATGGTACGAGGATCCGCGGCTGCCGTCAGCGTTTGCGGCGAAGCGCCGCGCAGCCGTCAATCCTCGGGATGTCCGGGGGCCTTGCTGTCGCCCGTCATCGGCTCCACCACGCCGGGCCCGACCACCCATGCGAGGATCGACTTGCCGCTCGCATCGACGCGTACGCGCACCAGCTCATTTCCTTCCCCACGCTGCATCGCCGTACCCTGCGTGCTGACCTGAAAATGCTGTTGCCGCGAAACGATCTGCACGAGCTGGCCGCGCCGCACACTCGCACCCGCCTTCAGAAACCGCGCCTGCACCACCTGCCCCGCACGCAGCGGGCGCTGGCTGGCACGCCCGGCAACCTCGGCAGGATCGCGTACGGCATCCGGCGTCAATGCCACATTGACATCCACTTGTTGCACATCGCTTTTGTCGATCGGCTTGCCGGCGGGGACGGCGCTGATCACAGCCAAAGCCTTGCTATGCACAGCAGCGCGCACCGTATACGTTTCGGACGCGCCATCCGGGCAACGCGCCGAAAAACGCAGCCGCGCCAACTGAGACGTATCCGCCGGCATCACCTTCAAGGACTGCCCGCATGACGGCTCGGGGCGACGCAGCGGCAACACCACTACATCAATCTCCGGATCAGGCCAATTTGCCTGCCGCGCCCAATCGACCAGCCAGGTGCGCGCAGCGCTGGCAACCACATCCTGCACCTGGCCGGCCATGGCGTGCATCGGGGCCAGCAGACCGGCGGCCATGGCCAGCCCGAAACGCAAGCGCAAAGAACACATCGGCTACACCTATTACCTATGCTGTGAGATCGGCCGCGAATTATGCCGGCACCGATCCGCATGCAACGCTCAGGATGCTTTTAGATTGCTCAAGCCGCGCGGTGCTTTAAGGTGCTTTTAGATTCCTCAAGCTTCGCCACAGCCGCTCCTACCATCGCATCCCTTCGTATTTCCCAACCAGGATGATCCACGATGGGACTGAGTCTCGAGCAGGCGCTGGGCGTTCACCCTGCCGCACTGAAGTTGCGCGCTGAACGCGGCGAAATCATCGCCTCCAATCTCGCCAACGAAAACACGCCAGGCTTCAAGGCGCACGATATCGATTTCCGCGCGCGCCTGAGCGAAGCCGCACAGGGCTCTTCGTCGGCCTTGCGCTTCGAGTCCGACGAGATCCAATACCGCGTCCCCAGCGGCGCGTCGCAAGACGGCAACACCGTGGATCTCGCCACCGAACAGGCCGAGTTCGCACAGAACACCGTCGATTTCCAGACCAGCCTGACCTTCCTCAACATGAAGCTGAAAGGCCTGTCCGCCGCGATCAATGGGAGCACCTGAGCATGAGCTTCAAAAGCATCGCCCAAATCGCCAGTTCCGCCATGAGCGCACAGACCGTACGCCTCAATACCGTGGCCAGCAACCTCGCCAACGCCAATACCACCGGCACCGAACAAAGCGCCTACCGCGCACGCAAGCCGGTGTTCGCCAGCGTGTTCGACGGCGCAGGCGCACGTGTGCAGGTACTCGACGTGATCAGCAGCGACGAGCCGCTCAATGCGCGCTACGAGCCCGATCACCCGATAACCACGCGTAGCCGGCGGCTCGCCGAGGGCCAGCGCCACCTCCCGTTGCGCCATGGCATACCGCGTAAGTGAATCGACCAGCAGCAATACGTTGCTGCCGCTATCACGGTAATACGCGGCGATCGCATGGCACAGTTCTGTGGCCATCAGGCGCATCAATGGCGAGTCGTCTGCCGGCGCAACTACCACTACGGCATTGCGCAGGCCCTCTGGCCCGAGTGAGTGCTCGATGAACTCACGTACCTCGCGGCTGCGCTCGCCGATCAGGCCCACCACCACCACATCGGCTTCGGCCTGACGCGTGATCATGCCCAGCAGCACGCTCTTGCCGACGCCGCTGCCTGCGAACAGCCCTACGCGCTGGCCGCGACCGAGCGTAAGCATGCCGTTGATCGCCCGCACGCCGACGTCGAGCACACCCGAAACGGGCTGCTTTTTCATCGGGTTGATCCTCGGCGGATGCAGGTCGAGGGGATACTCGCCGAGCAACGGGCCAAGCCCATCGAGCGGCGTACCTAGCCCGTCGATGATGCGCCCCCGCCAGGCCGGGCCGATCTGCAGCTGGCGCTCGCTCGTATCGGCCACGACGCGAGCGCCGGCCACCAAGCCATGGGATTTGCGGAAAGGCATGAGATACGACACGTTGTTGCGGAAGCCCACCACGCGCGCGTCCAGCCACTCGCCGGAAGTCGTTTCAATGCGCGTGCGCTGTCCGGTCTCGAATGCGTAGCCGGTTGCTTCAAGCAGAATGCCGGTTACGCCATGGAGCCTTCCTATTTCACGAGCGACCGGAACGTCGTCCAACTTAAGTCCGCGCAGTGGATTGCTCATTCACTCTGCTCCTGCTCGCCGAGCAGTTTGCGGACCTGCTCCATACACAGGACCAGCCGCTGCGCACAGCCGACATCGAGCTCGCGCTCGCCGGCACTGATGCGGCACTCGCCGGGCTCCAATTGCGGATCGGGTACCAAGCCATAGCGCTTGGCGCGGCGCGGGGCCGCGTCCAGCACGCGCTGATAGTCATCCGGATGCAGGCGTACCTGCACGCTGTCCGAGGGTGCAGGCAGTTCCGCCAGCGCCTCGTCGATAAGGGCCAGGTACTGGCCTGGTTGCGCTTCGAGCTCGGTGCGGATCACCTGCCTGGCGACCTGTTCTACCAGGCCGGCGACTTGTTCACGCAGATCGGTGCGAAGATCTTTCTGCAGCTGGCCAAAGCCTGCCATTAGCGCTTCGAATGGCCCACTTAGCGCATCCAGCGCGGCGCGCGCTTCCTTTGCTGCACGCGCCGCGCCCTCCCTGCCAGCCTTGCCGCCCTCGGCAAGACCGTCCGCAAGGCCCTCCGCATAGCCGGCCTTGCGGTATTCCTCCAGTACTTCTTCCGTCAACGCTGGATCGGCCGGCGCCGACTCGGACGGCGCCTCCGCATCGCCAAGCAATAAACGGGTCAGCGGCGGAAAGTGATAGCGGCGATAGACGGTCATCACACCACGTCCTCAGCCAGCAATTGCAGGGCGATTTCGCCTTCGGCCGACATCTCGCGCAGCTGCGCCATGATGTCGTTGCGCGCTTCTTCAATCCGGCTGAGTGGGGTGGCTGGCGTACGCCGCAATATGTCGTCGAAGGCCTGCACCTGGCGGGAGGGCATTGCCCGCGCCAGCGCATCGCGAATCTTCGGATCGGCGCCCTTGAGCGCAATACCCCATTGCTCGAATGGGACGCGGTCGAGAATGGCGGCGACGGTGGCGTCGTTCTGGTAGGCAAGAATCGGAAAATCGTAGATGCGGCTTTCCACCTCCGACACCACGTCCGGATCGTGCGCACGCAATAGCTCCACCACCCGGGCGCGGTCGCCCGGCAAGCGGTTGATGATATCCGCCGCTTGGCGCACACCCTCCACGGCCGTGCCCTGCTTGCCGAGATTTTCAATGCAGGCATCGACCACTGCTTCCAAGTCGTGCAGCAGCTCGTAATCGATTTCTTTCAGCTTTGCGATCTGCAGCAGCACCAGATCGCGACTATCGGCCGGCAATGCATGCAGCACTTGACTGGCCTGTTCCGGCGGCAGCAGCGACAGGAACATCGCTTGCATGCGCACGTGTTCGCGCGCCAGGCATTCGGCCAGCCAGCGCGGCTGCGCCCACTGCAGGCGCGCCAGTTTGGGGCCGATCACATCGCCGTAGATATGACTAAGCACATTCTTGGCGACCACGCTGCCAAGCGCCATGTCCAGCGAGCGCTGCAGGAACTGGCGCGATGCGCCACGCACGCCGCTCTGCTCCCGAAAGGCATCGAAAAAACCTGACAAGGTGTGCTGCACGGCGTCCAGCTTCACGCCGCTCATACGCGCCATCACCAGAGTGACATCGAGCAGTTCTTCGCGCGAAAGGCAGCGCAACACGGCCGCGGCGGCTTCTTCGCCCATGCTCAGCAAGGTGATTGCGGCACGCTCGATCGAACTCAGCACCACGGCGGGAGATTGCATGCCAGCCATATCGGCAGACAATTCGTTGATCGCGTTATCCATGTTTGCGGATCCAGGGTTTGATCACGTCAGCGACACGCTCGGGAGCCTGCACAGCAAGCAATCGCAGGTGTTCAACCAGTACATCCGCACTGGATCCGACCGGCGGCAACTGCAGTTCGTCTTCGTCCAACGGAGAGGAAGCGGTTCGCTGCTCTGCCGGCAGCGCTGCATCAAAGTTGCCATCCGCGGTATCCGCGGCGATCGCCACTGGGTACTGACTGGCGACCCATTGGCGCAGGATCTTCAGCAGCGGACGCAATACCAACAGGAATACCAGCAAGGCCAGCAGCGCGTAGCCAGCGTAACCGCCCATGGTCAGCATGTTCTCCGGTTGCTTCCACCACGGCAGCAGCGCTTCCGGCTTGGGATCGTGGAAATCGATGGCCGATACGCTGAGCTGATCCTTGCGCGATTCATCCAGGCCGATGCCGCTGCGCAAGATGGTTTCGATATTGCGCAGCTGCGCCGGCGTCCAGGCCTTGCCATCCGGTGCTGCCGTATTGCTCAACACCACCGCGACACTGACCCGTTTTACGCGGGTGGGACTGTGCTTGATCTGCACGACGTTGCGGTCGTACACGTATTGCCGGCTGATTGCATTCTTCTGCGAATGCGGACCAGGCTTGTCCTTGCCGCCGGCCGGATCGCTGCTCTTGTCCTGAGGCGGCCGATTGGAGAGCGAACCGGGCACGCCCAGCGCAATTTCGCCATTGTCCTGCTCGCCGCGGGTTGCTTCATTGGAAATATGCGGCGCTTCGCCATACTGCTCGCGCGTTTCCTCGACGCGATCGTTGTCGGTATCGACGGCGACGCTGGCCTTGAAATTGCCATTGCCGATGCTTTGGGCCAGCAACTCCTGGATGTTGTGCAAGGTATCCTCGCGCACTCGCGCGCCCAGTTCGCCTTCGCTGGTGGCGGCCGGATCGCTGGGATCGATCGAGGAGGAAAGATAATTGCCGTGCTGGTCGATCACCGTGACCCGCCCCGGCTCGAGATTGGCGACGCTGCCGGAAACCAGGCCGACAATTGCGCTGATCTGCTCCTTGCCCAGCTTGCGCCCGGGCTTGAGTGTGAGCATCACGGAGGCCGAACTTTTCTCGCCGTCGCTGAGGATGAATGACGATGACTTGGCGATCGACAGATGCACGCGCGCCGATTCGACCGAATCCAGGCTGGCGATGCTCTTGACCAGCTCGCCTTCCAGGCCCCGCCGAAAGCGCACATCCTGCACAAACTGGCTGACGCCCAGCGGATCGCTTTTGTCGACCAGCTCCAGCCCTTCGGGCAGCTTGGCAACCACGCCTTTGGCGGCGAGCAGCATGCGCACCTGGCCGAGCTTGGCTTCGGGCACCAGCACCTGGCCGGTCTGCGGATGAATGCGGTACGGAATTTTTTCCCCATCGAGCACGGCCATGGTGTCGGCCGCAGCGACGCTTTCGTTCGCACCGAACAACGGCTTGTAGCCGGCTTCGCTGCGCCACATGAACATCATCGCCAGTGCAGTGAGGCCGATCGCCAGCACCAGCAGCGGCAGCAATTTGGCAAGTGTGGACGACGACGGCAGCTTCACGCTCTTGCCGGCCTCCACCGCCATCGTTTTGAGTTTCGCAAACATGACTCAGCGCACCCGTCAGACTTGCATCTTGATGATGTCGTCGAACGCGGACATCAGCTTGTTGCGCACCTGCATCATCATCGAGAACGACAGATTGGCCTCCTGGCTGCTGAGCATGGCGCCGATCAGGTCATCGCTCTGCCCACTTTCCACCGCGGCGGTAGTGTCGTTGGCGGCATGCTGCTGCCCGTCGACCTGGGAGATCGCCGATTTCATGACTTGCGCAAAGCCGGTGCCGCCAGTCCCGTCGCCCTGCTCCGCCACACCGGGAGCAAGCGTGGTACGCGTAGCAAGCATGGCTTGGAGCATCGGACTGGAAAGCTCGATCTTCATGACGGATTCCGGAGATAGGACTTGGCGGGAAGGCCGCGCATTGTCCGGGTCGGAATGACCGGTCTGAAGCAATCTCAAGCGAATATGAATGTGTGCGCCTTGCACGTGCAGTGCGGCGCGCAAGACCACGACATGCGATCAGTAACAATAATTCTTGACGGGCAGCCGCCGACCTTGTGTCACACCATAAAGGCATGCGCGCACAAAAGAATCCGGGCGATACATACGAGCCGGCGAAACGAAGAAGTTCGCTGATGCAATAGAAAGACTGCCAGAGCGCCCTAAAAGAACCCCTCAACCGTAAACCGAAAGGGCCGAGGCCCTCGGCCGTGATCAGGACTGGATAAGAGCACCAGGAGATTTCTCGACGCTCATTTCGAAGTGTTTCGGCCGGCCCAGAAAGTTAAATGAAAGCTGAATAAAATTACCATACTCCACACGTCTTCCGACAAAAAATTCATAGACTTCTGACCTACAAGGATTTTTCGTCAGCCATCTACCGTCACGCACCTATGTCCGCCATCACCGAAATCCTAGCCCGCTGGGGAGCCTTGCCTTCGAAGGAGCTGCTCAAATACGTGGCCGATGAGATCGGCTCTGAGCGAACTATGCAGCGCGCCATCAAAACCGACGCCCATGTGCTGCGCCTGGGGCACACCAAGCGGAGCGCGTACGCGTTGCGCCGGCCGGAGATAGCGCCTGTACCCATCCTGCTCCGGGACGAGCAAGGCCGCGACCACACCGTTGCCACACTGGTCGCTCTCGCGGCAGGTCAATGGTGGGTGGAACCAACAGCTGAGGCACCAGACTGGATGCTGCTGGGTGAACGCAGTGGGACACCCGGCGTATTCCAGGGCTTGCCGTGGTATTTGGAGCCCTTCCGGCCGGCCGGTTTCCTTGGACGTGCATGGGTGCGCGAACACGCTCAAGCACACGGCTGGACCTTAGATGCCAATGCCTGGACGGATGATCAAGTCATCTCCGCGGCGCTGCAGGAAGCATGGGATTGGCGCGGCAACCTCGGGCTCGCTCGCATAGCCGATGCCGCGGACACCGCAGTGCTCGCAGAGAACAGATTCGAGCGCTATGCCGAGCTCGCCAATCAGCTACTGAACGGCGTGATGGTGGGTGCCTCAGCCGACGGCGAACAGCCAAAGTTTGCAGCGGTGGTCGACGACGGCAAGGGGCAGCCTCCGCGCTCAGTGCTGGTCAAATTTTCTCCACCACTCGCCCATGATCCTGCGGCCCGGCGGTGGGGCGACATCATGGTGACCGAGGGGATGGTTGCGCAGGTCATGACCTTGCATGGCATGAGCGCTGCTCCAACGCAGGTCTGGCGCCACCAAGATCGTATCTGGCTGGAAACAACACGCTTTGATCGCATCAACGAACGCGGGCGCAAAGGCATGGCCTCATTGCGCTCGCTAGCGCAGACCTTTGGATATAACGGCCCGCAAAATGGCTGGGTGAATGCAGTGGAATATTTGTATCAGCGCAATGCCATCGATGCCGAACAGGTGGCGCGGACACAGCGCCTGGCCAACATTGGGCATTTGATGGCGCACACCGATATGCATATGGGCAATCTGTCGTTCCTTCTTTCCAACGACGCCAAGTCACCGCTGTCCGTTGCACCCGCCTATGACATGGCCCCCATGCGCTGGGCGCCGTCGTCCACAACGGGAGTCGTTCCAGAACTAATGAAGGAAGCGCCGCCGCAAGTGGACGATAGCGAAGCCATGAACATCGCTCGCGAGGTGTGGGAGGTTGTAGCGGATCATGACGAAGTCACGCCCGAATGGGCCGAATGGGCCAAGGATCGTGCGCGCCATCTGAAAGAGGCTGTGAATCGCGCTGCCATGCGCATCGAGGGCCGATCGTCCGGCTGATTGCGCATCTCACTTCATTAGGTGTACTGGTGTTGCCCAAGCTGTCATCCAAAACGAAAAAACCGCCCCTTTTTACAGAGCGGTTTTCGTAGCTTTTCGTACTCGCCGTTCCGTCAAACACCGGATCCAGACCAAGTCACTGCTTAAATTGGTGGGCGGTACAAGGATCGAACTTGTGACCCCTTCCATGTCAAGGAAGTGCTCTACCGCTGAGCTAACCGCCCATAGCTCGCCCGGCGTACCGCGCGAGCCGCGTAGTCTAGCCGATCCGCCTGGCTACCGCAAAGCCTGTTCGCGCAGCTGGTGGATCCGGTCGCGCAGGCGGGCGGCCTCCTCGAATTCCAGGTTTTCCGCGTGCTTGCGCATGTCCGCCTCCAGCCGCTTGATCAGGGTGGCGGCCTGATCGGCGCTGAGGCCGGCGTAGTCGGCGGCCTCCTCGGCCACCGCCATGGCGGTGCCCCGGCCGCGAGACGATTTGCCCCGGCCGCGGCCCGGGGCCTCGCTGCGCGCCCCCTCCATGATGTCGGCGATCCGGCGCACCACCGATTTGGGGGTGATGCCGTGGGCCTCGTTCCAGGCGACCTGCTTTTCGCGACGGCGACTGGTTTCCTCCATCGCCGCCCGCATCGAGCGGGTGATTTCGTCGCCGTAGAGGATCGCCTTGCCGCGTACATTTCGCGCCGCGCGGCCGATGGTCTGGATCAGCGAGCCGGTGGAGCGCAGGAAGCCCTCCTTGTCGGCATCGAGGATCGCCACCAGCGAGACCTCGGGCATGTCCAGGCCCTCGCGCAACAGGTTGATGCCCACCAGCACATCGAATTCGCCCAGGCGCAGGTCGCGAATGATTTCCACGCGCTCCACCGTTTCGATATCCGAATGCAGGTAACGCACTTTTACATCGTGTTCGCTGAGGTATTCGGTGAGGTTTTCCGCCATGCGCTTGGTCAGGGTGGTGACCAGCACGCGGTCGCCGATGGCGATGCGCTTTTTCGCTTCGCCCAGCAAATCGTCGACCTGGGTGCGCACGGGGCGCACTTCCACTTCCGGATCGATCAGGCCGGTTGGGCGCACCACCAGTTCGGTGATGGCGTCGCCGGATTTTTCCAGCTCGTATTTGCCCGGCGTGGCGGAAACGAAAATGCTGCGCGGTGCGCGGCGCTCGAATTCTTCGAAACGCAGTGGACGGTTGTCCATCGCCGAAGGCAGGCGAAAGCCGAATTCGACCAGGGTTTCTTTGCGCGAACGGTCGCCTTTGTACATCGCGCCCAGCTGCGGCACGGTGACGTGGGATTCGTCGATCACCAGCAAGGCATCCGCCGGCAGATAGTCGAACAAGGTCGGCGGCGGTTCGCCCGGCGCGCGGCGAGTGAGGTGGCGCGAGTAGTTTTCGATGCCCTGGCAATAGCCTACTTCGGCCATCATTTCCACGTCGAAACGGGTGCGCTGGTCCAGGCGCTGCGCTTCCACCAGGCGATTCTCTTTGTAGAGATATTCCAGCCTTTCCTTCAATTCTTCCTTGATGGTATCGATGGCGTTGAGCACGCTTTCGCGCGTGCTGGCGTAATGGGTACGCGGATACACCGTGAAGCGCGGCACCTTGCGGATGGTTTCGCCGGTAAGGGGATCGAACACTGCAAGGTTTTCCACTTCGCCGTCGAACAGCTCGATGCGCAGCGCCTCGGTTTCCGATTCGGCCGGGAACACATCGATGATCTCGCCACGCACGCGGTAAGTACCGCGGCGCAGTTCCATCTCGTTGCGCGTGTATTGCAATTCGGTGAGCTGGCGGATCAGTGCGCGTTGGTCGATGCGCTCGCCGCGCGCCAGGATCAGGCGCAGCGAGAGGTAATCCTCCGGATCGCCCAGGCCGTAGATCGCCGATACTGTGGCGACGATCAAGGAATCCTTGCGCGACAGCAGCGCCTTGGTGGCGGCCAGGCGCATCTGCTCGATATGCTCGTTGATCGAGGCATCTTTCTCGATGAACGTATCCGACGCGACGACGTAAGCCTCCGGCTGGTAGTAGTCGTAATAGCTGACGAAGTACTCCACCGCGTTGTGCGGGAAGAATTCCTTGAACTCGCCATACAGCTGCGCGGCCAGGGTCTTGTTCGGCGCCAGCACGATGGTCGGGCGCTGCACCTGTGCGACGACGTTGGCGATGGTGAAGGTCTTGCCCGAGCCGGTCACGCCGAGCAGGGTCTGCGCGGCCAGGCCATTGTCAAAACCTTCGACCAGACGCCGGATCGCATCGGGCTGGTCGCCGGCGGGCTGGTAATCGGAAACGAGTTCGAAGCGGTCGCGATCGGTCATGGGCTTACTCTGCGGGCTTGAGCGTGCATTTTAAATGCCCGGTGCTGACAGGGGTTGTCAGCAGGACCTGACAGCCGGGCCGGCCCGCAGCAGCTGGAAGCTGCCGCGAGGCCGCCTAGCATGGGCTGCCATGAAATCCGATCGCGCCATACCGGTAAACCGCGCCCCGCCTGCCGGAGTCACGGCCATGAAGGGCTTCGGGCTGATCGAACAGATCGTGACCCTGGCCATCCTGGCCGTGCTTGCGGCGGCCGCCGTACCGGCTTTCGCGCACTTGCTGGCGCGGCAGGAGCTGGCGGTGGCGCAGAGCGATTACCTCAACGCACTGTCGCATGCGCGTCATCTGGCGGTGAACGAGCAAGTTGCGCTGTTGTTCTGTCCTAGCCGCGACATGCAACGCTGCAATGCCGATGGCGCATGGAGCGGCGGCTGGCTGATCGCGCACGATGGCGGCCATGCCGGACAGGCGGATGGATCGCCCTGGTACCGCGGCGGCCCGTATTCGGGCCGGCTGAATATCGTCAGCAGCAGTGGGCAAGGCATTCGCTTCCAGACCGACGGCACCGTCGGCAACAGCAATCAGACGCTCACCTTGTGCCTGCGACACGATACAGCGCAGGCCTTGAGCGTGGTGATCGCCCGGCGTGGGCGTGTGCGTGGCTCGCGCGCCACTGCTGCGGATGCGGCGCGCTGCGCCGATGCGGATTGAGGCGTGGCTTACAGCAGGATCGGCCGATCCGGCAGTTCGTCCGGCCGCGGCTTGCCATGGCTCGGAAAATGTTTGGCCAGCAAGGCATGTACTTCCGTGATGCCGCGCAAACTGCCCGCGCGCCACTGCCCGGCCGCAAAACTCGCCTGCATCGCCGCGCAGATCGCCAGCCATTCGTGCGGTTGCACGCGGTGCGCAATGCCACGATCGGCCACGATCTCGATGCGATGCTCGGCCATCAGCAAATACAGCAGTACACCGCAGTTGTGCTCGGTGTCCCACACGCCTAATTGAGCGAACAGCTGCCGCGCGCGTGCCTGCGCATCCACCCCTGCGAGCACCGCTGCGGGGCCAAGGCGCGATTCAACCGCGATACGTACTTCGCCCAGATGCGTGCGTTCACCATCGGCGATCGCCGCGGTCATGTCGTCGAGCAGCTCGGCCGGAAACCGCCGGTGAATCTGGAACCAGCCATCGAACAGATTGGCAAACAGCCGTTGCATATGCGCCATGTCACCAGCTCCCCGACGCGCCGCCGCCACCGAAGCTGCCGCCGCCACCGCTGAAGCCGCCGCCACCGCCGCCGCCGAAACCGCCGCCGCCAAAACCGCCCCAACCACCGCCGCCGATGGAACGGCCAGCGCCAGCCGGCAGCAGCATGAACGCGGCACCGATCAGGCCGCCAAAAATTCCGATCGCCGCCGACGCCAGCAGCCACAACAGGCCGCCCACCACCAGGCCGCCGATCGGCGCACGCACCAGCGCCGGTGCGCGCCCGAACACGCCGCGCAGGAACAGCACGGCGAAAATGGCCAGGAAGAACACGCCGTGCAGATCGGTGCCGCGCCGCTCGACGTCGTTGCCATGCACGGGCGGCGGCAACGGCTCGCCATCGATCAGCTGGGTCAGTGCGCCGACTGCGTCGTTGATGCCGCCGGCGTAGTCGTTGCTGCGAAACTTCGGCGCAATGTATTCGCGGATGATGCGTGCGCTGGCCGCGTCGGGAATGGCGCCTTCCAGGCCGTAGCCGACTTCGATGCGTACCTGGCGATCGTTCTTGGCGATCAGTAGCAGCACGCCGTCATCGACACCCTTGCGTCCGAGCTTGTTCTGCTCAGCTACGCGCAGGGAGTAATCGTCGAAATCATCCGGCTGGGTGGTGCCGACCATCAGCACCACCAGCTGCGCGCCCTTCTGTTTTTCCAGATTGACCAGCTGCGCATCGAGCTGGTCAATCTGCTGCGGCGTGAGCGTGCCAGTGAGATCGGTGACATGGCGCGACAGCGTGGGCACCGCCGGCTGATCGTCCGCATGCAGCACGGCGCATGGCAACAGCAGCGCTATTGCCAACGCCATCCACCCGCTCAGCCAGCGCCGCAGCATGGCGCGCCTCGCTTAATGCGCCGACGCGGCCGGAGCCGGACTGGTCGGTGCGCTGGTGCCGAAATCCACGGTCGGCGCCGTGGAAATGGCCTTCTCGTTATCCACCGTGAAGTTGGGCTTGACCTGGTAGCCGAACATTTTTGCGGTGAGATTGTTCGGGAAGGTGCGCAGCAGCGTGTTGTACTGCTGCACCGCCTGGATATAGCGATTGCGCGCTACCGTAATGCGGTTCTCGGTACCTTCCAGCTGCGCCTGCAGGTTCTGGAACAGGCCGTCGGCCTTGAGGTTGGGATAGTTCTCGCTCACCGCCATCAGGCGCGACAGCGCGCCGCCCAACTGGCCCTGTGCGGCCTGGAACTTGGCCAGGGACTGGGCATCGTCGGCATTGATCTGGATGCTGCCTACGCGCGAGCGCGCTTCGGTGACGTCGCTGAAGACCTTCTCTTCATGCGCGGCATAGCCCTTCACCGTATTGACCAGGTTGGGCACCAGGTCGGCGCGCCGCTGGTATTGATTGAGCACTTCGGACCACTGGGCCTTGACGGCCTCGTCCTGTTGCTGGATCGCGTTGTAGCCGCAACCCGAAAGCATCGCGACCAGCAGCAGCACGAGCAGCATGCGTACGGTATTCATCGGAGTGCTCCCTTCCAGTGAGCGGCCATTGCAGCATCTGGACTAAGTGGATGCAATCTTTTGCGAATGCCGCGCAGGCGCCCGGCTAGAACCAGCGCGGGCCCAGGATCAGCCCCCAGCACAGCATCACCAGCACCAGCAGCAGGAAGACCGCGGCCGAGCCCATGTCCTTGGCGCGCCCGGCCAGCTCGTGGAATTCCGGGCTGACCTTGTCCACCACGGCCTCGATGGCGGAATTGAGCAGTTCCACCGACAGCACCAGGATCACCGGCGAGACCAGGGCGATCTTTTCCAGCGCCCCATTGCCCACCCACAGGCCGATGGGCAGCAGGATCACCGTCAGCATCGCCTCCAGCCGGAACGAGGCCTCATGGCGCCAGCCGGCGCGCAGGCCGTTCATCGACCAGCGGAAAGCGCGCCAGAGCTGGCGCGGGTCGCCGCGAAAACCGCTACCGGGCATGGCGGAGACCGGCCGCGCGGGGAGTTACGGCATGGTTCGGCATGGCAGGCGGGCTCCCCTGGGGCGGCAACAAGCGCGCCATCATGCCACAAGCCGGGCCGGGGGCCCCGGGCCGCAGGTTTTTGTATGCCGCATTGCAACTTCAAGCTAATGACGAATGGGTTACCCTTCGCCGATTGTGCTTGTAGCAAAGCACTGAATTACAGGTCGATTCCGGCCTCGGCAGTACACGTACCCGGACTACTTCATGGCAAATCAATTACGCCCCGTTTCTCAAACCCGCTCCTTCTTTACGGTCTTCCTGATCGAGATGTGGGAGCGCTTCGGCTTCTACGGCATGCAGGTGCTGATGGTCACCTTCATGATGAAGAAGCTCGGCTTCGTCGACACCCGGGCCAACCTGGTCTGGGGCGCCGCCGCCGCATTGATTTACGCCACGCCGGCAATCGGCGGCTGGGTCGGCGACAAACTGCTGGGCACGCGCCGCACCATGCTGATCGGCGCCGTCATCCTGGCGCTGGGCTATGGCCTGCTGTGGATGCCTTCCGACAACGCGTATGCCACCTATCTGGCGCTGGGCGTGATCGTGGTCGGCAACGGCTTCTTCAAGCCCAATGCCGGCAACCTGGTGCGCAAGATCTACGAAGGCGACGAAACCCGCATCGATAGCGCATTCACCATCTACTACATGGCGGTGAATGTCGGCTCGATGATCTCGATGACCGCCACGCCGTGGATCCGCGACTACGTGGCGCGCCTGTACGGCGATTCGATGGGCTGGCATACCGCATTCGGCGCCTGCTCGGTCGGCCTGATCGCGGGCTTGTTCAACTACAGCTTCATGCGCCGCACGCTGTCGCACATCGGTTCGCCGGCCGACGATCGTCCGGTCGACCTCAAGCTTTTGGCGCTGGTAATGCTGGCCGGCATCGGCACGGTGTTCGTTTCCGCCTTCATCCTGCAGAGCGAAACGGTGGCCAAGTGGTGCGTGTACGGCGCCGGCGTGGTGATCCTCGGTATTTTCGTGCATCTGATCCGCGGCAGCCGCCAGAGCGAACGCGCCGGTCTTATCGCCGCACTGGTGCTGACGGTGCAGACCATTTTCTTCTTCATCTTCTACGCGCAGATGGCGACGTCGCTGAATCTGTTCGCGCAACGCAATGTGGACCTGTCGTTCAACCTGTTCGGCTGGCACATGCTCACCTGGATTCCCGAGCAGTACCAGAACCTCAATGCGATCTGGATCGTGCTGCTCAGCCCCGTGCTGGTCTTCATCTATAACTCGCTCGGCCGCGTCGGCAAGGATCCGTCGGTGGCGGCCAAGTTCGCCTGGGGCTTCGCCGCCGTGGCGCTGGGCTTTTTCATGTATGGCGTGGGCGCGCGCTCGGCGGTGAACGGCCAGGTTTCGTCCTGGATCATGGTCTGGGGTTACGGCCTGTATTCGCTGGGCGAGCTGCTGGTAAGCGGCCTGGGCCTGGCGATGATCGCCCGCTACGTGCCCGAGCGCATGGGCGGCTTCATGATGGGCGCCTACTTTGTGGCGGTGGGTATTTCGCAGTACCTGGGCAGCGTGATCGCCAACATTGCGCATATCCCGGACAACATCACCGACCCGATGCAGTCGCTGGCGATCTACACGCACTTGTTCAATATCCTCGGCTTCGTCGGCATCGGCTGCACCGCCATCGCCATCCTGATGCTGCCGCTGATGAACCGCCTGTCGGCCAGCCATTCGGATCCGGCCACCAACCACGACTCGCTGCCCGCCGTGCGCAGCGAGGAATTCAACGCCTGATGTCATCGCCCTCCCCTGCCAAGCAGGGGAGGGTTCGGCGTGGTTGTCCACGCTTGCGTTGAAGCAGCCCATGCCACACCCTCCCGGTTCCCCCGCCATGCCAGGGAAACGATGAGTCCCGCCCGCACGCTTATGTCGCCGCACCCACTCAAGCAAGCCATTGGCCCGTTTGCGCTCACGCGCACCCTGGTGTGGCTGCGCCTGTGTGCCATCGCCGGCCAGAGCATGGCGGTGATGGTCTGCTCCTGGTGGATGCGCATCGATATTCCCGAGATTCCGTTGCTGCTCGGCATCGATCTGCTGGCGGTGTTCGCGGTGTTTGCCGCCTGGCGCATCAGCCAGCCGTGGCCGGTGCGCGAATGGGAAACGGTGTGTCATGTTGCCGCAGATACGCTGGTGCTCAGCTACCTGCTCTATTACACCGGCGGCGCCAGCAATCCCTTCGTCACCTTGCTGCTGGTGCCGATCGCCTTGAGTGCGGCGGCCTTGTCGGTGCCGGCGGTGCTGTCGGTAGCGTCGATCGCCGGGCTCGCCTATCTGACCTTGCTGCGCTGGTACGTGCCCTTGCCGATGAACGAGCTGCGCGACAGCGATCACGGCTACTCGCTGCACGTGGTCGGCATGGGCGTGAACTTCGCGATCAGCGCGCTGTTGCTGGGCTTTTTCATCAACCGACTGGCCACCGCGGTACGCCTGCAGCAACTGGAAGTGCAGCGCGTGCGCGAGCGCGCCTTGCGCGACGAAGGCATCCTGGCGATTGCCACCCAGGCTGCCGGCGCGGCGCACGAACTCAATACGCCGCTGTCGACCATGCGCACCCTGCTGCCGGAACTGCGGCGCGAACATGCCACCGACACGGTGCTTAATGAAGACCTGGAGCTGCTGGAAGACCAGGTCGAACGCTGCCGCACCATCCTGCGCGAGATGGTCGCCTTCGGCAAAGCGCAGCTCTCGCAGGAGCCCGAGCAGATCAGCCTGCAGGCATTTATCCATGGCTTCGTGGAACGCTTCAAACTGCTGCGCCCAGAAGCAGAACTGGAATTGCTGGTGCCAGCGGCGCTCGAACCCCTGCGCCTGCACACCCCGCCGGGCCTGCGCCACGCCCTGATCAACCTGCTCAACAACGCCGCCGATGCCTCGGCCCTGCGCGCGTCGCAGCATGTGGCGCTGGAAGTGCGCCGCGATCAGCGCTGGCTCGAATGGATCGTGCGCGACCATGGGCCGGGCTTCCACCCCGCCGGCCATACCGCGTCGATCGGCCAGAGCGACAAGCAGAGCGGCCTCGGCATCGGCCTGGCATTGGCGGAAGCCACGGCGGAACGGCTGGATGGCGAGCTGATCGCCGCCAATACCGACAGCGGCGCGGAAATGCGCCTGCGCCTGCCTTTATCGGTGATCACGCAGCACTGATCCCGCATTGCCGCGCACGCAGTCCGCGAATCCGGCAAAATAGGCGGGCAATTATGACCGGTAGCAACACATGATCCCCCCGAATCAGGCAAGCAGCACCCGTCCACTGTTGATCGTGGACGACGACGCCACCTTTGTACGTGTACTCAGCCGGGCCCTCACCTCCCGCGGTTTCGAAGTTCTCACCGCCAGCCGTGCCGACGAAGCCCGCGCGCTCTCGCGCCGCCATCAGCCGCGCCATTGCGTGCTCGATCTGAAGCTCGGCGAAGAAAACGGATTGCGCCTGATTCCCGAGCTGCACGAACTGGTGCCGGACATGCGCATCCTGCTGCTCACCGGCTACGCCTCGATCGCCACCGCGGTCGAAGCGATCAAGCGTGGCGCGCACGATTACCTGGCCAAGCCGGTCGATGCCGATGCGGTAGTGCGCGCATTGCTCGAAGGGGAAAGCGCACAGCCCGGCGATGACGAAGTGATCGATGCGCCCGAAGCGCCGCTGGCCCTGCGCCGGCTGGAGTGGGAACACATCCAGCGCGTGCTGACCGAATGCGACGGCAATATTTCCGAAACGGCGCGCCGCCTGGGCATGCATCGCCGCACCTTGCAGCGCAAGCTGAGCAAGCATCCGGTACGCGAGCGGCCTGCGCAGGCCGACTGATCGCGCCGGCCCGACGCGCAGAAGCTAATCGGCCGACGATGCCTCGGCCGGCGGCTGCGCATGGTTCGACGGATCCGGCTCGTCGTCATAGATCGCCACGTGCGGCACGCCATCGGCGCCGATCCAGCCGCGATACATGCCGTCGGTGTTGAACGGCATCGCGATATTGCCGTCGCTGTCCAGCGCGATGGCGCCGCCGTTGCCGCCCATCGAAGGGATTTCCTGATTGATCACTTCGGCGGCAGCGCGCTGGATCGGCTCGTTCAACATCGACACCTTCATACAGATCTCGTGCGCGGCCACGGTGCGGATATAGAACTCGCCCCAGCCGGTGCCGGATACGGCGCATTGCGCGTTGGCGTAAGTGCCCGCGCCAATGATCGGCGAATCGCCGATGCGGCCCCAGCGCTTGTCGGTCATGCCGCCGGTGGACGTGCCGGCAGCAAGATGGCCTTCACTATCTAGCGCCACCGCGCCCACCGTGCCGAAATGTTTCGCCGTCGCCACATCCGCATGCGGCTGCTTGGCCGCGTCTTCCTTCAAGGCCTTCTGCAATTGCTGCCAGCGCTGGTCGGTGTGGAAATAGGAAGGATCGACCAGGGCGATGCCCTGCTCCTTGGCAAAGGCTTCCGCGCCGTCGCCGCTGAGCATCACATGCGAGGAATGTTCCATCACCGCGCGCGCCAGCAGGATCGGATTCTTCACCCGATGCACGCCGGCGACCGAACCGGCACGCAAGCTGTCGCCATCCATGATTGCGGCATCCATGTCGGTCTTGCCGTCGTGCGTGAACACCGAACCCTTGCCGGCGTTGAAGTCGGCATCGTCTTCCAGCACGGTGAGTGCCGTGGTGACCGCATCCAGTGCCGGTTTACCCGCCTTGAGCTGGGCGTAGCCATCGAGCAGGGCCTTGCTCATTGCGGCGCGCACAGCCTTTTCCTTGGCCGGCGTCATATCGCGCTTGATCACGCCAGAGCCGCCATGAATGACCAGCACCGGCGTGGTGGCATACGTGATCGTAGCCATACCAAGACTGGCAAGTGCAACAAATAGGCGATGGCTCATCCCACCACCCTCCAACGGTGATGCCAAGGGGTGGGATGAGTATAACCAGCTTACTTTGCGAGAATGTTGACGTGCTCGCCGCTCACGCTGGCGCGCTTGCCATCGATCGACGCCACGGCCTGCAGCGCCGCCGCTACCGGCATGTGATCGAAATTGAAGGTGATCAATTGCTCATCCAGCGCCTGCGGATTGCTCACGCTCAGACCCGCGCGCGAAGCGATCAACTGCGCCGCGGCGCGTGCGCTGACATTGGTGAGCTGCACGGTGATCTTGCCGCCGCTTACATCAGCGGTCTCTGCCGCGCAGCCGCTGGTCGGCGTGAAAGAAACATGCACCGCACCGGGATCCGCGTTCGACGGCCCCATCATCACTGACATCATTTGGCCCAGCGGACCGGCCACGCTGGCATCCAGATGTGCGGCGCCCGGCGCGCCGCCGATGTCGCCGGTCACGTGCACGTTCACCTTGCCGGTGCCTGACGCGCTCGGCGTAAACGCGAGCTGCCAGGCATCGGCGCCCTGCCCCTGGCGGATTTCCGCTACCTGGCCTGCAGCCATGCACAGAACTGGAGCAGCCAGCGTGTGATCGCCGCGCATCACTTGTACGCTCAGTTGATAGCGTGCCTGTGCAGCGGTGGTCGCGGGGGTGGCCGAGGCCGCGTAGGCCAAACCTGCACTGGTGCCGAGCAGCACGCACAGCAGCAACGATCCGGCCGCCTTGCGCCGCGAGGTGGGGAAAGACGATTTCAGCATGGCAATGCGCTCCGTAAGTGGATGACGAGATGACCAACTGCAACCCACCGGCAACGGCAGCGCCGCAGGCTGGGTTTTCAACATGGCGCTGGCATAAGTGCGGCGCGGCATGCCATGCGTGCTCAGCACGGTGGCATCGCAGGCAAGCTCCTGATCGTGGCGAAGCGCACGCAGGGCCAGCCATGCCAGCGGATGGAACCAAAGCAGCACCGCCACGCCTTGTGCGAACAGCGACCACCAGACATCGCGGCGGCGCAGATGCGTGGCTTCATGCGCAAGGATCAGCTGGCGCTCGGCCACGCTGTAGCGTTCGCGGAAATCCGACGGCAGCACGATGCGCGGCTTCAGCAAACCCACCAGGGCCGGCCCCATATCGCTGCGGCCGGCGCGCAACACCGGACAAGGCAGGTGCAGCTCATCGACCGCCGTGGCATCACGCAAGCGCGAACGAAAACGCCATTGCTTCATGCCGGTCCACAACATGGCAGCGACTAGCCCGGCCATCCACACGCCCATGACGACCACGCGCCAGTCCGGCATGAACGGCAATGCGCCATGCGCCGGCAACGCTCCCGGCACCCGGGCGATCCAATACACCAGCGGCGGCAGCGCCGCACTCGGCGATACCGGATGCGGCAGCTGGCTGACCACGCTCGCCAGCACCGGCAGCCACCAGAGCCAGACCGCGCGCTGCACCCCGAACCAGCGGCGGTAGCTCTTGCGCAATACGAACACGCACGACACCGACACGGTAAAAGCTACCAGCAGGCGCCAGCCATGCTCGGTCAGCGCAGCGGCGAACGCATCAATGCTGCTCATCGTCGAGCTCCTCCAGCAGCTTGCGCAGTTCGGCGATATCGCGCTTGCTCAGCTTGCGCTGCTCGGCAAAATGCGCCACCAGCGGCGCCACGCGCCCTTCGAACAGGCGATCGAGCACGTTCTTGCTGGTATGCGAGACGTACTGCTCGCGGCTGAGCTTGGGCGAATACAGATAACGCCGCCCATCGCGTTCAGCCTTGACGGCCTTCTTGGTCAACAGGCGGTTGAGCAGGGATTTCACCGTGCCCTCCTGCCAGCCCTGCTGCTCGCCCACTTCGGCCAGGATCTCCTCGGCGCTGCGCGGGGCCTGCCGCCACAGCACTTCCATGATCACTGCTTCGGCTTCGCTGATCGACATACATCACCGTTTACATGTGTAATCGCAATTATGTTTACGCACGTAAACGATAACTGTCAAGCGGGTCCGTACACCGCCGCGTCCCGCGCCCCGCCGCGTACGCCGACGCATGGGCAGCGCCCTGCGACCTTCGTACAGCATGTGCTGCCATGGATCCGTCGTATCCTATTGAGCTATCTGTCCCCCGTTAGAAGGCACCCTCATGGAAAAGGTTTATGCAAACGCGGCCAAGGCACTCGATGGCCTGCTGTTCGATGACATGACCATTGCGGCAGGCGGCTTCGGCCTGTGCGGCATTCCTGAAAACCTGATCGGCGCGCTGCTGGCCGCCGGCACCAAGGGCCTGACCATCGTCGGCAACAACGCCGGGGTGGACGACTTCGGCATGGGCCCGCTGCTGAAGACCCGCCAGGTGAAGCGCGTGTATGCCTCCTACGTGGGCGAGAACAAGGAATTCGAGCGCCAGGTGCTGGCCGGCGAACTGGAGCTGCACCTGGTGCCGCAAGGCACGCTGGCGGAAAAACTGCGCGCCGGCGGCGCCGGCATCCCGGGCTTCTACACGCGCACGGCCTATGGCACCAAGCTGGCCGAAGGCAAGGAGACCAAGAAGTTCGGCGAGAAGGAATACGTGCTGGAAGAAGCGATCCACGCCGATGTATCCATCGTCAAGGCGTGGAAGGGCGACAAGCTGGGCAACCTGGTCTTCCGCAAGACCGCGCGCAACTTCAATCCGATGATTGCCACCTGCGGCAAGGTCTGCGTGGCCGAAGTGGAAGAACTGGTCGAAGTGGGCGAACTGGCAGCGGACCAGATCCATGTGCCGGGCATCTACGTCGATCGCATCGTCCAGGGTGAAAAGTACGAAAAGCGCATCGAATTTCGCACCATTGCCGGCGCCAACACCGGCAAGGAAAGCCCGATCCGCATGGCCATGGCCAAGCGCGCCGCGAAGGAACTGCGCGACGGCTTCTACGTGAACCTGGGCATCGGCATTCCCACCCTGGTGGCCAACTTCATTCCGGAAGGCATGGACGTGACGCTGCAGTCGGAAAACGGCCTGCTCGGCATCGGTCCGTTCCCGGACGATGCGCATGTCGATCCGGACCTGATCAACGCCGGCAAGCAGACCATCACCGCACTGCCGGGTTCGAGCTATTTCTCCAGCGCCGAATCATTCGCGATGATCCGCGGCGGCCATATCAACCTGTCGATCCTCGGCGGCCTGGAAGTGTCCTGCACCGGCGACCTGGCCAACTGGATGGTGCCGGGCAAGATGGTGAAAGGTCCGGGCGGCGCGATGGACCTGGTCAGCGGCGTGCGGCGCGTGGTGGTGCTGATGGAGCACACCGCCAAAGACGGTTCGCCCAAGATCAAGAACGAATGCGATCTGCCGCTCACCGGCAAGCAGGTGGTGGACCTGATCATCACCGACCTGTGCGTGTTCGAAGTGCACAAGGGCAAGGGCCTGACGCTGATCGAGCTGCAGGAAGGCGTGACGGTGGATGAGGTGAAGGCGAAGACGGGGTGCGCGTTCGAAGTTCACCCGTCGCTGCACTGATTGCCCTTCTCCCCTGCGGGGAGAAAGTGGCCCGAAGGGTCGGATGAGGGGCCGATCTTGCGAAGATGCAAGTTCGGAGCGCGCTTCAAAGAAGCTTTATCGCAAGAGTGCCCCCTCACTCCAACCCTCTCCCCGCAGGGGAGAGGGAGTCAACGCGCCCAGCACCACACAGATTTTCCTTCTCCCCTGCGGGGAGAAGGTGGCCCGAAGGGTCGGATGAGGGGCCGATCTTGCGAGGATGCAAGTTCAGAACGTGCACCAATAAGCTTTATCGCAAGAGTGCCCCCTCACCCCAACCCTCTCCCCGCAGGGGAGAGGGAGTCAACGCGCCCAGCACCACACAGATTTTCCTTCTCCCCTGCGGGGAGAAGGTGGCCCGAAGGGTCGGATGAGGGGCCAATCTTGCGAGGATGCAAGTTCGAAGCACGCATCAAGAAGCTTTATCGCAGGAGTACCCCTCACCCCAACCCTCTCCCCGCAGGAGAGAGGGCGTCAATGCACCGGCAGCGGCTGCGGGAAACGTATTTCCGCCACATAGCTGTTGCCGCCCTGCACGCGCAGATCCAGCGCCCATGCAAAGCGCTCGCTGATCCTCCGCGCAATTGCATATTCGAAGCCCTGCTGGCCCGGCAGATGCGGATCGTGATCGGCACCGGCGGTTGCACACACGCTCACCGCACCCGGCAGCACCGTCACCAGCACCGTGCCCTGCCCCGTGTACTGGCTGGCATGGCGAATCAATTGCCAGCACAACACCGCGAACACCCGCGGCGAACCATGCAGCGCGAAGGTGGCAGGTTCTTCGAACTGCAATTCGATCGGATGGCCGTGGAGCATTTCGCGCGCGTCGACCAGTTCGTCGCGCAGCACATCGTTCACCACGAAATCCTGCTCGCCCTGGCCGGGATCGGTTTCGCGCGCCAGGATCAGCATCGCTTCCACCAGTGCTTCCATTTCGCGAGTTGCGCGGCGGATGCGCTCCAGTGAACGCCGGCCGAAATCGCTCAGGCCCGCTTCGTCGGCCAGCATGTCGGTGGACATCTTGATCACGGTGAGCGGACTGCGCAGCTCGTGGCTGGCATCGCGGGTGAAGTTGCGCTCGCGTTCGTTGTAGCCGGCAAGGCGATTGGCGAAGCGCTGGAAACTGCGCGCCAGCGCGGCCACGTCGGCATCGGCGTGCTGCAGCGCGTGGTCGGGGTGCAGGGATTGCAGTTCGGTCTGCCCTTCGTGCCAGCTGTCCACCCATTGCGCCAGCGCGCGCACCTGGCGCCAGTGACGCTGCGCCGCCAGCCAGGCCAGCGCGCTGACGATGACAATCAAGAGCAGCACCGCGCCCATCGGCGCCACGTTGTAGTAACCCATCAGGCAGGCCAGCACGAGCGCCACCAGCTGCAGCCCGAAAATCAGCAGCAACTGGCGATGAAGTCCCCCGCGCGCAGACTCTGCGCGTTGGGTAGGCGCACCCGGTTGTCTCATGTTATGGGCGGATCAGGCGAAATAGCTGGTCGCGGTAGTTTCGGAGTCGAGGTCGGCCAGGCGGTAGCCGGCCGAGTGGATCGTGTGCAGCAGCGGACGCTGGAACGGTTTGTCGATGATCCGCCGCAGGTTGTACAGGTGCGAACGCAAGGTGTCGGAATCGGGCAGCGTATCGCCCCAGATCTCGCGCTCGATATCGCGGCGGCTCACCACGCGCGGCGATTCGCGCATCAGGATCGCCAGCAGCTTCAGGCCGATCGGCGAGACGGTCAGCTCCTGGCCGCTGCGGGTCAGGCGCAGGGTGGCCGTATCCAGGGTCATGTCGCCGACGGTAAGCACTTCGCTGGACACCTGGCGGCGGTCGCGGCGGATCAGGGCGCGCAGGCGCGCTTCCAGCTCGCGTACTTCGAACGGCTTTACCAGGTAGTCGTCGGCACCGGCTTCCAGGCCGACCAGCTTGTCTTCCAGCGTGTCGCGCGCCGTCAGCATCAGCACTGGCGTGGATTTCTTCGCTTCCGAGCGCAGCTTGCGGCATACGTCCAGGCCGTCGATGCCCGGCAGCATCAGGTCCAGCACCACCACGTCGTAGCTGTTGGAAACGGCCAGGTGCAGGCCGCTGACCCCGTCCTGGGCGAAATCGACGGAGTAGCCGCGACGCTCCAGGAATTCCCCCACCATCTCCGCAATCTGGCGGTTGTCTTCTACCAGCAGGATCAGACCGGCATGCTCGTCACGTGAACTCATGGTCGCCTCGTTTGCTTCCGCGCAATCTTCACATTTGTGAAGGCTAACCGGGAGCGGTGTCAGCGCAACGTGAATTCAAGGCTAGAAAAACGTGCAGAAAATCTCAGTGCAGCAATGACTTGAGCGGCTGCCAGACGTTATCGAGCACGATCGGCTCGCCGGCCGCCAGCGGGTGCAGGCCGTCGTCCTGCATCAGCGCGGGGTTCAGCGCCACCCCCTCCAGCAGGAACGGCAGCAGGGCCACGTGCTTTTCCTGTGCCAGCCCGGCGTAGACCGCCCGCAGCCCGTCGCGGTACTGCGGCCCGTAGTTCACCGGCAGCTCGATGCCCAGCAGCAGCACCTTGGCCCCGGCATGCTGGGCGGCGTCGATCATCGCCGCCAGGTTGTCGCGCAGTTTGGCCAGCGGCAGGCCCTGCAGGCCGTCATTGGCGCCCAGTTCGAGAATCACGATGCGCGGATGCTGCTGCCCCAGCAGGGCCGGCAGGCGGCTGCGCCCGCTCAACGAGGTTTCGCCGCTGATGCTGGCATTGACGACCGTCCAGCCCGGCTCCATGTCGTTCAGACGTACTTCCAGCAGATGCACCCAGCCCGATTCCACTGGAATGTTATGCGCGGCGGACAGCGAATCGCCCAGCACCAGCACGCTTTTGGTCGCGTTCGGCGCCGCCTGCAACACCCCGATACCGCAAAGCAGAACAAGCAGACAAAGGAAACGACGCATGAGTGGTGGTTCTCGTCCGGTGCTAGAGGTCCGGGATGTTAGCAAGTCGGTGAATGGTCCCGAGGGGCGCCTGGATATCCTCAGCGACGTGGCCATGCAGGTGCATGACGGCGAAAGCTTCGCCATCGTCGGTGCCTCCGGCTCGGGCAAGACCACCCTGCTCGGCCTGCTCGCCGGCCTGGATACGCCCACCCGCGGGCGCATCTCGCTGGATGGCCACGCCCTGGAGCAGCTCGACGAGGAAGCCCGCGCGGACCTGCGCCGGCGCCTGGTCGGCTTTGTGTTCCAGTCGTTCCATCTGCTGCCGGCGCTCACCGCCGAGCAGAACGTGATGCTGCCGCTGGAACTGGAAGGTCATGCCGACGCGCGCGAACGTGCGCATGCGGCACTGGAAGCGGTGGGACTGGGCACGCGGCGCAAACACTATCCGGCGCAGTTGTCCGGCGGCGAGCAGCAGCGCGTGGCGATTGCGCGCGCTTTTGTGCACGGTCCGCGCGTGCTGTTTGCCGACGAGCCCACCGGCAACCTGGACCGGCGCACCGGGCGGCATGTGTGCGATCTGCTGTTTGCGCTCAATCGCGACCACGGCACCACCCTGGTGTTGGTGACACACGATCTGCAATTGGCAGAACGCTGTGTGCGACGGGTGGAACTGCAGGAAGGCAAGCTGGAACCGCTGGCATGAAAATCCTCCTGCTCGCCCTGCGCAGCCTGCGCCGCGAATGGCACCTGCCGGAAATGCGCACGCTCGCCGCCTCGCTGGTGCTGGCGGTGGTCGCACTTGGCGTCGTCGCCACGCTCACCGCGCGAATGGAACGCGGCGTGCTGGCCAGCGCGGCCGAATTGATCGGCGGCGATCTCGGCGTTTCCGCACCGCAGACCATTCCCGACACCTTCGCGGCGGCGGGTCGCGAGCGTGGCCTCGCCGTCACGCGCACGGCAAGTTTCCCCAGCGTTGCCTTCGCCCAGGAGCAAAGCCAGCTGCTGGATGTACTGGCCACCGATACCGCCTACCCCCTGCGCGGCACGCTCTTGATCGCCGATGCCCATGGCCGCCAGCAAGCCGCCCGCGGGCCGGCCAGCGGCAGCGTGCTGCTCGATCACCGTGCGCTGGTCGCCCTGCATCGGCAGGTGGGCGACACGGTGCAGTTGGGCGGCCGCGATCTGCGCGTTGCCGGCGAATTGATCCAGCAGCCGGACGGCGGCGAACTGGTGGCAATGGCGCCGCGCGCGTTGATGAATCTGGATGATGCACAGCAGGCCGGACTGCTCGGTGTCGGCAGTCGTGCGCGCCATCGCGTGCTGCTGGCAGGCGAGCCTGCGGCGGTGCAGAGCTGGCACCGCTGGGCACAGGCCACCGCCCTGCCACAGGGCGGCGAGCTGATCACCCCGGAACAAACCCAGGAACGCATGCGTAGCGCCTTCGATCGCGCCGGTGCTTTCCTGCGTCTCACCGCCTTGCTGTCGGCCCTGCTTTCCGGCGTGGCCATCGCGCTCGCTGCGCAGCGTTATGCGCGGCGCAAGACCAGTGAAATATCGCTGCTGCGGGCCCTGGGCACCTCACGCCGGCGCGTATTCGGCCTGCTGCTGGGCACGCTGGGCGGCCTCGCCCTGCCGGCCGCGCTGATCGGTGTGCTGCTTGCCCTGGCGCTATCGCAAGCGGCGTGGATGTTTGCCAGCCAGCTGTTTGCCGGCGTGCCGACGGTGCTGCCGATCCTGCCGGCGCTAGCCGCCGCAGGCATGGGTATCGCCGTGCTGGTCGGCTTCGCTTTGCCGCCGCTGGTGCGGTTGGCAGACGTACCGCCGGTGGCGGTGTTCCGCGCCAGCCTGGCGCGCCGTGTGCGCCGCTTCGATGCGCTGTATCTGCTGCCGGCGCTGGTGGCGCTGGCGCTGATCTGGCAGCTCAGCGGTTCGGCCACGCTGGCCGGCATTCTCGCGGCCAGCCTGGGCGGCGTAGCGGTGGTCGCGGCCCTGCTGGCTGCGCTGCTGCTATGGATCGTCCGGCGCATCGCGCCGGGCGGCCATCCTGCACTGCGCTTAGGCATGGCCGCGCTGGCGCGTCGCCGCGGCTTGAGCATCGTGCAGGCCACCGCCCTGAGCCCGGGGCTGACCGCCCTGCTGCTGCTCGCCATCGTCGCGCCGTCGCTGCTCGACGGCTGGCGGCAGGAACTGCCGTCCGACACGCCGAACTGGTTCGTGCTCAATCTGCAGGACGAGCAGCGCGACGACTTCAGCAAAACGCTGGCCGCCATGGGCGGCAACCAACTCAACATGATGCCGCTGGCGGTGGGCAAGCTCACCGCCATCAACGGCCAGCCGATCGACAGCATCCATTTCAAGGACGAACGCACCAAGGACTGGAACGACCGCCAGCTGCGCCTGTCCTGGTCCGACGAACTGCCGCCGGCCAACACAGTATCCGCCGGCCACTGGTTCGTCGCGCATCCGGCGCAGGCCGAAGTGTCGGTGGATACGATGTGGCGCGACATGTATGCGCTGAAGCTCGGCGACACCATGCGCTTCAACGTGGGCGAAGGTCAGCTCGATGCCAAGATCACCAGCTTCCGGCACGTGGACTGGACTTCGTTCAAGGTGAATTTCTTCCTGCTGCTGGATCCGTCGCACGCGCAGGCGCTGCCGCATACCTGGATCGCCAGTTTCTACCTGCCGCGCGGCAATACCGAGGCGTTGGCAAAGCTCTCGCGCACGTATTCCAATCTCAGCCTGATCGATGTGGATGCCTTGCTCGACCGCGTGCGCGAGATCGTGCAGCGCGTGACCGGTGCAGTGCGCTGGGTGCTCGGCTTCAGCCTGCTGGCCGGCGCGCTGGTGCTTGCCGCGGCGCTGGCCACCAGCGGGCAGGAGCGCCGACACGAAGCCGCCCTGCTGCGCACGCTGGGTGCGCGCCGCGGTCTGCTGCGCGTGGCGGCGGCCTGCGAGTTCGCGCTGCTGGGTCTGATCGCGGGCGTCACCGCGGCACTGGGGGCGATGGTGGGCGGTTGGTGGCTGGGACGCAGCGTGTTCCACATCAAGAACTTCATGCCGCAACCCGTGCCGCTGCTGCTGGCCGCCCTGCTCGCCGCCGTGGTGGTGATGTTGCTGGGACTGGCCGGCACGCGCAAAGTGACGCACACGCCACCGATGCGATTGTTGCGGGCGGAGTGATGCCGCCTGCACGCAGCCGCCGCTACGATAGTGGCTTCCTCCACTTGGTGCCGTCGCATGTACACCCTCTATTACTCACCCGGCACCGCGAGCATGGTGGTGCACCTGGCCTTGCTGGAAATCGGCGCCGACTACCAGCTTGAACTGGTCGACATCGAACAGGGCGCGCAGCACAGCGCGGAATACCGCAAGCTCAATCCGGGCGGCAAGGTGCCGACCCTGTTGATCGACGGCCTGCCGTTCCACGAATCGGCCGCGCTGCTTACCGTGCTGGCCGAGCGCCATCCGGAGGCGAAACTGATTCCGCCGTCGTGCACGGTGGAACGCGCAGCCTGGCTGCAGTGGACGGTGTTCCTCAGCAATGCGCTGATGGCCAGCTACCGGCTGTGGTTCTATCCGCAGGAGCTGGGCGCCGAGGAACATTCGCCCGCTACCCGCGCCGCCGTGCAGCGCAAGATCGAAAGCGTGTGGGAGCAACTGGAAACGCATCTGTCCGCGCACGGCCCGTACCTGTTGGGCCATACGTTTTCCGGCGTCGATCTGCTGCTGGCCATGTTGATGCGCTGGTCGCGCAACATGCCGCGGCCCGCTACCGAATGGCCGGCGCTGCGGCGGCTGGCGGATCTGGTGCGCGCGCGCCCGAGCTGGCAGCGGCTGTATGAGCTGGAAGGCTTGAGCGCGTGGTGAGGTTCTGCCCTCGGCACGGGGCGTCTGCCACATGAGCGGCCTTACCTGGCGCGAGCGCCTCAAGCACGAATTCCTGTTGCTGCTGTTCGCCGCGCTGACCATCGTGCTGGCCTGGATCGATCCGCAACCGCTGAGCCATTACCAGCGCTGGCTGCAATGGCCCACGCTGTGCGGCCTGCTCGGCCTGATGATCGCCATCCAGGGCATTCGCGACAGCGGCCTGGTGCAGCGGCTGGCCGGCATGCTGGTGGCGCGCATGCATTCGCTGCGCGCGGTGGGCCTGCTGCTGGTGAGCATGACGGCGGTGCTGTCGATGGTGCTGACCAATGATGTCAGCCTGTTTCTGGTGGTGCCGCTGACCGTGGCGATCGGCAGCCTGTCCAACCTGCCGGTGCTGCGCATGGCGGTGCTGGAAGCGCTGGCGGTAAACGCCGGCTCCACCCTCAGCCCGATCGGCAATCCGCAGAATCTGCTGATCTGGCAGCACGCGCAGTTGCCGTTCTTGAGCTTTGTAGGCCACCTGCTGCCGGCCGCAGCGGTGATGTTCGTGCTGGTCGCGGCGCTGACCTGGCTATGGCTGCCGGACGAGCGCGTGGCGTTACAAGCCGGGCGCTTGAACGATCGCGCCATCTCCGTATCGCTGGCCGCACTGTCGCTGATCAGCCTGGCGCTGATGGTGCTGATGATGGAACACGGCCATGCGCCGCTCGGCGCCCTGCTGCTGGTGGCGCCGTTCGCCCTGCTTTCCTGGCGCAGCCTGCTGCGCATCGACTGGCTGCTGATGCTGACCTTCGCCGCGATTTTTCTCGGCCTTGGCCATTTCGCGTCCTTGCAGGCGGTCGATCATGCCTTGGGCGCGATCGATTTCACGCAGCCGATGACGACCTACCTGGGCGGCATCGTCAGTTCGCAGCTGATCAGCAATGTGCCGGCCACCGTGCTGTTGCTCGATCGTGCACCGGATGCGCTGGCACTGGCCGTGGCGGTGAATGTGGGCGGCTTTGGTGTGGTGATCGGTTCGCTGGCAAACCTGATCGCCCTGCGCCTGGCGCGACAGCCGCATGCGATGCGGCTGTTCCATGCGGTATCGATACCGTTTCTGCTGGTGTGCGCGCCGCTGGTGTATCTGGTGATGCGTTTGCTTGGCTAGTCTGGATTACCCCGGATCCAGTCCGGGGTAATCCAGATTACGATCAATCGTCGTCATCGTGCGGCACGTTGACGTGGCCGCCGATATTGGAATGGCTGACGTCGCCGCTGCCCTTCGCGCTCACCGTAAGATTGCCGCGCACGTTGTTGACCGTCAGGTCGCCCGAGCCCAGCGTGCCTACTTCCACGCTGCCGCCGACGCCATCGAGCGCCACATCGCCCGAGCCGACGCTGCCGATGTGCACGTCGCTCTTCACATCGCGCGCGTTCAGATCGCCCGAGCCGAGCGAGCCGGAACGCAGGCTGCCGATGTGCACCATCTCGACGTCGCCCGAACCCGCGCTCACGCTCACCGCACCGGCGATGTCGTGGATATGCAGATCGCCCGACCCGGTCTGCACATCCAGCTGGTTCAGGCCGCTGATATAGGCGTCGCCGGAACCGTCGTTGACCGTCACCGGCATGCTCGACGGCAACTGGATCTGCAGGTCCAGGTCCTGGTAGGACACGCCGAAGAAGCTGATGTTGACGCCGTGGCCGCCGCCCACTTCGATGATCAGCTGGTCGCCTTCGCGATGCGAGCTGACTTGCAGATTGTCCAGCGCGGCTTCCGAAGAAGCGCAGGCGCGCCCGGTGATTTCCAGCGTGCTGGAACTGCCGCTGCCGACCAGGTGCATGTCGTGGCTGTGCAATTCGATCTGCACCCCGCGCACGCCGGACAGGTCGTCATGCAGATTGCGCGGTGCCGAGTAACGGCATTCATCCGCCGCGGCGGTCAGCGACAGCAGCAACAAAGGCAACAGAACGAGGGTGCGGCGCATAGGAAATCTCCGGTGTGGTTCGAATGCTCAGATGCGTATCGGAGGACAAAGGTTGAAGGGCCGATGCAGGCGGTGCCGGGCATGGGGTCCAATCTTCGCCTCCGCCTACCCCACCGGCATGATGATGGGGCGCGATCTGGCCTGGGGGTCATGGTAGGGCCCCCGAACCCGGGGCCGGGAAGTGCCTAAAGCTTGGGTTCCTCGGCCTTGGCCTGGCGCCACAATGCCTCTTGTGCGGCCAGGTCCAGCGCGGGCATGGCCTGTCCGGCCGCGTCGGCCAGTTGCTCCATCCGGCGGAAGCGCCGCTCGAATTTCGCATTCGCGTGTTTCAGTGCGCGGGCAAAGTCCACGCCGGCATGCCGGGCCAGGTTCACGGCCACGAACAGCACATCGCCGATCTCGTCTTCCAGCCGGGCCGGGTCGGCGCCGGCGGCGAACTCCGCATCCACCTCGGCCAGTTCCTCGTGCAGCTTTTCGATCACCGGCCGATGCCCGGGCCAGTCGAAACCGACCGTGGCGGCCCGCTGCTGCAGCTTGAGCGCGCGCTGCCATTCCGGCTGGCCGCGCGACACCCCGGCCAGCACGCTGTCATCGTGCTGCTCGCCCTTGGCCGTGCGCTCGCGCGCCTTGATCTCGTCCCAGGCGCGCTTCTGCTCGTCCAGGTCGGCATAGCGGACGTCGCCGAACACATGCGGATGGCGGCGCAGCATCTTGTCGCTGATCGCATGCGCCACGTCGTCGAAATCGAACAGCGCCTGTTCCTTCGCCATCTGCGCATGAAACACCACCTGCAGCAGCAGGTCGCCGAGTTCGTCGCGCAGGTCGTGCCAGTCGCGACGGTCGATCGCATCGGCCACTTCGTAGGCCTCTTCGACCGTGTAGGGGGCGATGGTGCTGAAATCCTGTTTGACGTCCCAGGGACAGCCACGCTCGGGATCGCGCAGGCGGGCCATGATGGCGAGCAGGTCGGCAAGGCTATGGCGTGCGGCGTTGTTCATGCGGGCTTTCCAGTCGTCACCCCGGCGCAGGCCGGGGCCCAGTGTCGTTCAACGCAGGCGCTAGGCTCCGGCCTGCGCCGGGGTGACGGGATCAATATTCCGCAGCGCGCTCACGCCAGGCCGGCTTCGCGCAGCCGCGCCGCCCAGTCGATGCCGGTGTCGCCCACGGCGAGGAATTCAGGATTGAGCAGCGATTCGCCGCGGTTGTAGCGCAGCGGCCGGCCACTGAGATCGAGCACCGCACCGCCGGCTTCTTCGAGCACGCATTGCGCGGCGGCGGTATCCCATTCGCTGGTCGGGCCGCGGCGCAGGTAGACATCGGCGGCGCCGCGCGCCAGCAGGCAGAACTTCAGCGAGGAACCCAGCGGCTGCAGGCGGAATTCATCGCCCAGCAAGCGGCGTAGCGCCGCCTCGCCTTCGCCGCCATGCGACCGGCTGCCGGCGGCCACCGGCGGATTGGCCAGCTCGCGGGTGGAAATGCGTTCCCATTCGGCCCCGGCCTGCACCTGCCACCAGGCGCCATGCCCGCGCGCGGCGACGAACAGTTCCTCCGTGACCGGCGCCAGCACCACGCCCAGCACCGGTTCGCCCGCGTCGATCAGCGCGATATTGACGGTGAATTCGCCATTGCGCTTGATGAATTCGCGGGTGCCGTCGAGCGGATCCACCAGCCAGTAGCGCGACCAGCTGCGGCGCTGTTCCCACGGCAGCTGGCTGGCTTCTTCCGATACCAGCGGCAGCACCGGATCGAGCTGCGCCAGGCCGGCGGCAATCACGTTTTGCGCAGCCAGGTCAGCCGCCGTGAGCGGCGAGCGGTCTTCCTTCAGCTCGACGTCGAAGTCTTCGCGGTAGATGGCCATGATGGCCTCGCCGGCGCGGCGCGCCAGCAGGCCGATCTCAAGCAGCAGGGGATGATCGGGAGTGTCGCTCACGTTCGTTGCAATCGTCCGGCGAGGTATTCGCGCGCCAGGAACAGCGCGGCGATGGAGCGGCCTTCGGTGACATCGTCACGCGAGACCAGGGTATGCAGGTCGGCCAGCTTCCAGGGCACTACTTCGAGCGGCTCGGGCTCGTCGCCGACCAGTTTTTCGGGATAGAGATCCTGCGCCAGCACCACGTGCGCCATATGCGTCATGTAGGACGGCGACAGCGACAGGTTGTGCAGGATTTTCAGCGAACGCGCGCCGTAGCCGACTTCTTCCTTCAACTCGCGGTTGGCGCCCTGCTCGACCGTTTCGTCGCGGTCGAGCCGCCCCTTGGGCAGGCCCAGCTCGTAGCGCTCCACGCCGACGCCGTATTCGCGCACCAGCAACACCGTCTGCTCGTCGATCATCGGCACGATGATCACTGCGCCCAGGCCGCTGCCTTTCAGCCGCTCGTAGGTGCGATGCTCGCCGTTGGAGAATTCGAGATCGATTTTTTCCACGCGCAGGAAGCTGCTGGCATCGGAATCCTGCTTGGCGTGGATGATGGGGTAGCGTGGAGGCATCGGGGGATTGTAACCGTTGTCGTCCGATTTATAGGGCCAGTCGCCGCAGCGCCTGCGCATGGATAGCCGGCGTGCCGGCCAGCACGCTGCGGGTTTCGAGGCTGAGCGGCTGGCCATGCAGGTCGGTGAATACCCCGCCGGCCTCGCGCACGATCACCGCCAGCGGCGCGATATCGAGGATGTTCACATCCGATTCGATCACCAGGTCCAGGCCGCCGCGTGCAAGCAGGTGGTAATGGCAGAAATCACCATAGCCGCGGATGCGGTTGCTGTCGCGGATCAGCGCGCCCAGTGCATCCCAGCGCGCGTCGCCGGTCAGCGTTTTCACATTGCCGATCGAGAGCGCGGCCTGCGCCATCTGCGCCGTCGGCGCCACCTCTACCCGGCTGCCGTCGAGCCACGCCCCGCCGCCCGCGCTGGCCCACATCGTTTCGCCGTACACCGGCGCGCTCGATACGCCCAGCACCAGCTCGCCCCGATACATAAGCGCAATCTGGGTGGAAAAGAACGGCGTGCGCCGCACGAAACTCTTGGTGCCATCCAGCGGATCGACCAGCCACAGCAGCCCATCCCGCTCGCCGTCCAGGCCAAACTCCTCACCGTAGATCGCCGCGCCCGGCAGGGCCGGTGCGAGCACGGCGCGGATCGCCTGCTCGGCCTCGCGGTCGGCAATCGTAACCGGCGTGGCGTCGGACTTGATCTCAACCTCGACGCCGCGGCGCCAGTAGTGAAGGATCACCTCGGCCGCCGCGGCGGCGGCCTCGCGCGCTGCCTTAAGCGCCGCATCCCATCGCGGATCGTTCATGGATGTCCTGTCGCTGGATTGAGTTGGGCCAAGCCGCCACGATAGCGGACTTGCACGCTGCCGTCCGCAGCAGGATGGCCAAAGCCGCGCAGCCAGTGCAGCAAGGCCGGATCGTCGCGGCGTGGCTTCATATCCAGTTGCAGCTCCCAGCCGAGCGGGCTTACGGATAGCCGTCCAGCCGTCCGCAAGGGACCGCTGCCATCATCGTCGAGCGTGGCCTTGAGCACACCGGCTTCGGCCTGTACGACAAGCCGCAGCCGGCCTAGCGCGACGGTGCCTTGCGTCGTGCGCACGGCAGCGTGCGACCAGCTGCCGGACGCATCGGCCTGCATTGGCCACTGCCCTTGCAGCAGCATGTGCGTGATGTGCAGATCCAGCTGGCCTTGCGGTTGCCCCGCGAGCAGTGGCTGCATGCCGAGCATGGCCATGTCGGCATGCAGATCGACGTCGTGCCAGTTTTCCTGCGTGTCGGAGATCCGCTGCATCTGCGCCTGCAGTTGCAGCTGCGGCTGGCGCAGATCCATGCCGAACCGCACATCGCCCAGCAAGGCGCGCCGCGACAACGTCCAGTGCAACTGGCCAAGCGCGGCGCCATCGGCGGTGGACACCTGCCCGGCCTGGCCATCCCACAGGCTGCCGCCCACCTGCTCCCATTGCAGGCCGTGCAGGCGCGATTGCATCAGGCCTAGCGCCAGCCGCGCCGGCATGAACCACACCAGCAGGGCCAGTGCGGCAACAAAAACGGCCACACCGGCCAGGACTGCGCGCAAATACGTCATGCCATCGCTTTCTGCAGGGAGGCGGCCGCGCCCTTGAGGCGATCGGCCAATGCGCCGATCATAGCCGGATGACTCCAGCACACGACGCCAACGCCGCACTTACCCGGCGCGATCTCCAGCATATCTGGCATCCCTGCACGCAGATGCACGACCACGAGCAGGTGCCGCTGGTGCCGATCGTGCGCGGCGAAGGCGTGTGGCTGATCGATGCCGACGGCCGCCGCTATCTCGACGGCATCAGCTCCTGGTGGACCAATCTGTTCGGCCACGCCAATCCGCGCATTGCCGCAGGCCTGGCTGAACAGGCCAGGACGCTGGAGCACGTGATCTTCGCCGGCTTCACCCATCCACCTGCGATCGAACTGGCCGAACAGCTGGTGCAGATCACCCCGGCCGGACTGGACAAGGTGTTCTTCGCCGACAACGGCTCGGCCGCCGTCGAAGTGGCGCTGAAGATGAGTTTCCACTATTGGCTCAACCAGGGACACGGCGAAAAGACGCGTTTTATCGCGCTGAGCGGCAGCTATCACGGCGAAACGCTGGGCGCCCTGTCGGTGAGCGATGTGGCGCTCTACCGCAAGACCTATGCGCCGCTGTTGTTGACGCCGATCCTGGCGCCGTCGCCGGATGCGTATGAAGGCGAGCCAGGCGAATCGCCCGAGCAAACCGCAGCACGCCGACTCGAAGCGATGCGCGCACTGCTGGAGCGGCACGCGCACGAAACCTGTGCCGTGATCGTCGAGCCGCTGGTGCAGTGTGCCGGCGGCATGCGCATGTATCACCCCAGCTATCTGACCGGGCTGCGCGCGCTATGCGATCAATACCAGGTGCATTTTATCGCCGATGAAATCGCCGTCGGCTTCGGCCGCACCGGCACCATGTTCGCGTGCGAGCAGGCGCAGGTCGCACCGGATTTCATGTGCCTGTCCAAGGGACTCACCGGCGGCACCCTGCCGCTGTCGGCGGTGCTGACCACCGAGCACGTATATGCCGCTTTCTATGCGGAATACAGCGCCGGCAAGGCGTTCCTGCATTCGCACAGCTATACCGGCAATCCGCTGGCATGCCGCGCGGCGCTGGAAACGCTGGCGATCTTCCGCGACGAGCCGGTACTGGAACGCAATCGCGCGCTATCCGCACATCTGGCCAAGGCACTCGCGCCGTTGCGCGCGCATCCGCATGTTGCCGACGTGCGCCAGCACGGCATGATCGCGGCGGTGGAACTGGTCGCAGACAAGACCACGCGCCGCCCCTTCCCCGCAGCCGAGCGGCGCGGCATGCATGTGTATCTGCACGGACTGCAACACGGTGCGCTGCTGCGGCCGCTGGGCAATATCGTCTACTTCATGCCGCCGTACGTGATCACCGAAGCGCAGATCGATCAACTCGTGCAGGTGGCCAGCGACGGCATTACGCTCGCGGTCAAGGCTTAGCGGCCATCAATGCCGTTGCAAGGTGACGCTCGGATCCAGCTGCTGCAACTCCGGGCCGAGCTTCATCTTGCCGGTGCTGTCCAGTTCGTCCTTGCTGTAGGAGCGCCCCGCCACGGGCAGGCATTGGCCCGGCTTGGGCGGAATCAGGCTACCGGTGTCGCGAATGCAGTTGCGATCGCCCGGCTTCAACGGCGAGGCGTGGCCGGGGGATGCTGCGGATGACGCTGCAGCGGGCACCAAGGGCGCTGGCGGGACATTCTGCGGCGCTGCGCGCAGCGCGGTCGCAAAGCCGGCGGCGGCCAGCAGGATCACGACGGTAACGATCTTGGACATGGCAAGCTCCTGCTCGCCCGGGGAGTGGCGAGCCACCAGTGGGTACTCACCATCCTGATCCCGCGTTGCCCCGCCCGCAAGCCAGAGGGGCAGATCCGGCCAGCGGCGTTTAGTTGCGTGAACGCACCGCGACGGCAAGTTGTATGCTGGACGGTCCTTCTGTTACGCGAACCTGTATGCGCAGCACCCGCATCCACGTCGATCAGGCCCTGTCCCTGCATACCGAACTGGCCCTGCCGCAACAGGCCGCCGAACACGTGGCGCGCGTGCTGCGCATGAACGCGGGCGACATGCTTACCGTGTTCAACGGCGATGGCTACGACTACGCCGCCACGCTGGTGTCGGTAGGCAAGCGCGAGGTCGTCGTGCGCCTCGAAGAGCGTGAGCAGGTCGCGTGCGAATCTCCGCTCCGGCTCACCCTGGCGCAAGGCGTGGCGCGCGGCGAAAAGATGGACCTGATCGTGCAGAAGGCGACCGAGCTGGGCGTGGCGCGGGTTGTGCCACTGTTTACCGAGCGCTCCGAAGTGAAGCTGGATGCGGCGCGCGCCGACAAGCGCCTGCTGCACTGGCGTGCCGTGGCCGCCAGCGCCTGCGAGCAGAGCGGCCGCGTGTGCGTGCCAGAAATTGCGCCCGCGCAGTTGCTGCAGGAGTGGCTGAAAGATCTCGTCGCCGACGATGCGCAACGCGTTGCCCTGCTGCCCGAGGGCACGCTGCGCGCGCGCGCATTGCGCTTCGGCGATGCCGGGGGCTTGCTGGTAGTGGGGCCGGAAGGCGGCCTGGGCGAACGCGATGTCGGTGCGTTGCAGGAAGCGGGATTTCAGGGCCTGCGCCTGGGGCCGCGGATATTGCGTACCGAAACCGCGGGCCTGGCCGCATTGGCGGCGCTGCAGGCCTTGCACGGCGATCTATAAGCCGGCCAGTAGGTTGGGTTAGCGCAGCGTAACCCAACAAATCTTCATCGAAGCGGCGAGGCATTGTTGGGTTACCCCCGGATCAAGTCCGGGGTAACCCAATCTACGCCAGCTCACTCGCCACATGGCCATGCGCAACAGGTCGCGAAAATCGGCGCTTCAGCTCGCTTGCTGCAGCAGCTCGTAGACTTCGTTCTCGATCCCTTCCAGATCGGGGATCACCGCCACGTCGTCGCGCACCAGCACCTGCGCCTTCACGCCGCGCGGCAGCGGCTTGCCGTCGTGGGTGGGGATGATCAGCTCGGAGTTGAGCGTGGTCAGTCGCGGGAAGCCCTGGGTGAGCACGGCTACGAACGGCAGTTCGGCATTGTCGCCAAGCGCCTTGAGCACGGCCACGCGCACACTCAGTTCGGTATCGCCTTCTTCGGCGCCAGCCAGCTTGGTGAAGGAGATCAGCGGCACGCGCCAGCCGCGCCAGGCGATGCGCCCGACCAGCCAGTCCGGCGCATCAGGAACCGGCTCGGGCGTAGCCAGCGTAATCACTTCGGCCACGGTCGCATTGGGCAGCAGCAGGCGCAGATTGCCGACCGGCACCAGCACGCAGCGGATTTCACGGGGAAGTTGCTGTTCGCTCATCGGAAGTCCTCGACCAGTCGCACCGCGAGCTCTTGCGGCGAACCGGAGAAACTGGCCAGGCGTTCGGCCAGCACGCCATGCACCATGTCGGAATAGTGGTCGCTGACGGACGATTCGACCCACACCTGTCCGCCGCGATCGTGGATCGCCTGCGCGCCGGCCACCGCGTCGGTGGCCTTGCCGGCGAAGACGATCGCCAGCGCATCGCGCCCGAAGACGTTGGCCGCCATCGTGAAGCTGCTGTCGATCGAAGGCGCCTGCTCGTTGTCGCCGTCATTGGCGGCGCTGAGTTCCACGCGGCCATCGCGCAGCACCCGCACCTGTTGCCCGCGTGGCACCACCAGCACTTCGCCGACGCGCGCACGCGCGCCGGTCGCCGCCACTTTCACCGGCAGCGCACTGCGCTCGGCCAGCGACTGCGCCAGCTGTTCGGCAGCGCCATCGCCCTGATGCTGGGTCAGCAGGATCGGCAGCTTCAGGTCGGCCGGCAAGCCGGCCAGGAAATTCGCCAGCGATGCACCGCTGTCACGCGCCGCGCCCAGCACCAGCAGCCGCGCAAACGCGGTTTCCAGCTCGTGCAAATGGGTTTCGTAGGGTTGGTAATCGTGCTTGGGCGCGATGGCTTCTTCCATCGACACCAGCTCCAGGCTCATGCCCGGCGCAATTGGCAGCTCGCTCTCTTCGACCTGCTCGGCAGCCGGCGCCAGGTAGTCGGCAGCGCTTACTTTTTCCACACCGAACACCGGGCTGTTCTTGGCCGGCGCAGGTGCAGCGGCTTCTTCATCCACAAAGCCCCATTCCGGTGCGGTGGGTGTAGGGGTCTGCTGCGCCAGCGTGGAGCGGTCGATTACCGGCGCGGTGAACGCCTCGCCAGCATCGGCCAGCGAAAGATGATCGAGGTTGATCTCGAATGCGGGCGGTTTGGCGACTTCCACGGCCGCGGGCTCGGAAGTAGTGAGCTCGGCGGTTGTCGCCGGCAATGCTGCTTCCTGCACAGCCGTTTCCTGCGCAGCCGCTTCGTGCTGGCCGAAATCGCCATCGTGCAACGGCGGCAGTTCGTCTTCCGCCTGGTATTTCAGGCCCGAACCGAATTCGCTTTCGATCGGCTCGCCACCTTCGTCCGAGGCCAGCAGGGCTTCCAGCTCGGCCGCCAGCGTTTCGCTGTCCGGTGCCGAGTCGTCGTGCACCAGCGGCAGTTCTTCGCCCTGATCTTCCAGCGCCGCTTCATCGATCAGTGCAGCCGCCTCCGGTGCCGCTACGAGTTCTTCGTACGGTGCAGGCGCTTCGATTTCGCGTGCATGGTCGGGACGCGGCGGATCGATGCTGCCGCTGTTCAACGCCTTGGCCGCCAGGTGACGCGCCCAGCGCGCACGGTCCCAGCCCTCTAGTGCGCGGCTGGCCTGCGCGTCATTGAATACCACCGGGATGTCGCCCGATTCGATCAGGCCGTAGATGCGGTCGAGCGTTGCGTCGTCTACCGCATCGTCCAGATTCACCACCAGCACGTCCACGCCGGACTGGCGCAGCTGTGCTGCGTCGAAGCTGCTTAGCGGGCCTTCGTGGGCGATCTGTGCGCCGTGCTCGGAAAGTGCGGCGCGCAGGTGACTACCAAGCTCAGCATCATCAAAGAAGAGCGCGATGTGCTTCGGGTCTGACGTCATACCCCGGTTACCTCGCGCCGGAAGCTGTTTGGCCGCAGGCCAAGGCAGAGCGAAGGAGCATATGTCGATACGTGACTGAGCGATGCCAGACTCTTAATCATTCACCGGCTCCCGCGCATGCTGCTCCAGCACTTCGCTGATCTGCGCCAACAGTTCCGCTTCCTGGTACGGCTTGCCGAGGTAGCGTTCCACGCCGAGATCGAACGCGCGCTGGCGATGCTTTTCGCCGGTACGCGAGGTGATCATGATGATCGGCACGCCACGGAAGCGCGGGTCGGCCTTCATCTGGATTGCCAGCTCGTAGCCGTCCATGCGCGGCATTTCGATGTCGAGCAGCATCAGGTCGGGCACGCGTTCATGCAGCTTTTCGAGCGCGTCGAGGCCGTCCTTCGCGGTTTCCACTTCGTACTCGTGGCGCTCCAGGACGCGGCCGGTGACCTTGCGCATGGTGATGGAATCGTCCACCACCATCACCAGCGGCCGCGTGCGTACATCTTCGACCACCGGCGCAACGCTCGCGTACGACGCACCTTCGGCCAGGCGCTGCTCGCGCCGGCTCAGGCCGTGGCGCACCAGCGGGGCCAGGTCGAGAATCACCAGCACCGAGCCGTCGCCCATGATGGTGGCACCGAGGATGCCCGGCACCGAGCTCACCTGCGGGCCGACCGACTTCACCACGATTTCGCGCGAGCCGATCACGGCGTCGATGCGGATCGCGGCGCGCAGGTCGCCCGAACGGGTCAGCAGCAGCGGCAGCTGTTCCTCGTCGCCGACATGGCCCGAGACCAGGCCGAGCAGCTCGGACAAATCGTGGATGCCGAACTCTTCGCCGTTGTATTCGAACTGCGGATTGTCTTCCGCCATGCGCTGGGCGAGTTCGTCCGGCGTAATGCGCGCCACACCCTGCACCGAGGTCATCGGGATGGCGAAGGTGGATTCGCCGATGCGTACCAGGATCGCCTGGGTTACCGCCAGAGTGAACGGCAGGCGCAGCACAAACGTCGTGCCCACGCCCTGGGTCGATTCAATCGCCAGCGAACCGCCAAGCTGCTTGATCTCGTTCGCCACCACGTCCATGCCCACGCCGCGGCCGGCAAGCTGGGTCACCGTGCTGGCAGTGGAGAAGCCGGTCTGGGTGATCAGCGCCAGCAACTGGTCGTCGCTGAGGCGCGTTTCATGGCGCACCAGGCCGCGTTCGATCGCGCGCTTGCGGATCGCTTCGCGGTCCAGGCCACGGCCGTCATCGCTGACGCGCACCACCACCTCGGTGGCTTCGCGCGCCACGCGGATGCGTACCGCGCCCTCTTCCGGCTTGCCCGCCTTGCGGCGTTCGTCCGGCGTTTCGATACCGTGCGCTACGGCATTGCGCAGCATGTGCTCGAACGGCGCCTTGATGCGGTCGAGCAGGTTGCGGTCCATTTCACCGTGCGCGCCTTCCACGTACAGCTGGGCGCTCTTGGTTTCTTCCTGCGCGGCCTGACGCAGCGTGCGGCGCAGATTCGGCACCATGGTGTCGAACGGCAGCATGCGGGTGCGCAGCAAGCCTTCCTGCAGTTCCGAACTCACGCGCGACTGCTGGATCAGCAGCGTTTCCGCCTGACGGGTAAGTTCGTCGAGCATGTTCTGGATCGACACCAAGTCCGATACCGACTCGGCCAGTGCACGCGAGTACTGCTGCAGCTGCGAGAAACGGTCGAGCTCGAGCGGATCGAACACACCGATGCCGGCTTCGCGGTGCTCGCGCTGGAAGCGCGCGATGATCTGCGCCTCGGTTTCGATTTCCAGCATGCGCAGCTGGCCGCGCAGACGCGATACCGTCTGTTCCAGTTCGACCAGGTTGAAGCGGTAGGCCGAAACCTGCTGCTCCAGGCGCGAGCGGTAGATCGCCACTTCGCCGGCGTTGTTCACCAGGCTGTCGAGCAGGTCGGCGCGAACGCGGATCTGTTCCTGTGCGGTGCGTCCGACTTCTTCGGTCTGCAGCTCCTCTGCCGGCAGCAGCGACGGCAGTTCCACCATCGGCAACGGCTGCGGCGCGGGCACGTGGATATGCTGCTCCGCCGGCGCTTCCGCAGAGGCTGCAGCAGGTTCTTCGGTGCCCTTCTGCAACAGCTCGATCATCGCGTGCGGGTAGGCAATGCCCTTGCCCTGCGATACGCGCTGCACCAGGCCGTGCATCTGGTCGAAGGCCACTTCCAGCGTACCGATCAGCGGCGCGGTCTGCTGCGGATCGATGTTGTGCGAACGCTCCAGCAAGCTTTCGATGGCGTGGCTCAGATCGCCCACCGGGGTGACGCCGGCGATGCGTGCGCCACCCTTGAGGGTGTGCAGCGCACGCAGCAGTCCGTTCATATGCGACACATCGGCCGGTTCGGCATGCCATTTCGCCAGCACGCCGTCGGCGTCGTCGAGAATCTCGCGCGCCTCTTCGCTGAAGATTTCCAGCAAGTCGGGATCGATATGGCTGAAGATGAGCAGCTCTTCTGCCGGCACCGCTTCCTCGGCCACATGCACCGGCTCGGCTTCCACCGCAGGCTCTTCCGCTGCGTGCACGGGCTCCTCTGCCACGTGTGCGGGTTCCTCCGCCACGTGTACAGGCTCTTCCGCCACATGCTCGGCTTCGGCCTCGACGTGCTCCGGCTCGGGCTCCGGCGTGAGTTCCTGCTCCGTCGCTTCTTCGGCAACGTGCTCCACTTGCGGCGCTTCATCCGCAAGCTTGCTCTCTTCGTCCGCAGCCTCTGCTTCGGTGGCCGGCGTGGCGTCGAGCAGTTCGTTCGCGGCCAAGTGCTGCACATCGGCATGCAGCTCGACCGGCGCGACGTCCGCTTCGTGCGTCAGCGCGGTGGCGTGTTCTTCCGGCTCCAGCGCATCGAGGCTGGCGAGTAGCGCGGCAAATTCTTCTTCCTCCGCGCTGGTCTCCGGCTCGTGCTGGCTCAGCGGCTCCGTCGTTTCCGGTGCGGCGTGCTCGAACGACTCGATCGTCTGTTCCGGTTCGTGCGCGGAGAGCGCGGCCAGCAGCTCCGCCTCATCGTCATCGTGACTGAGCGGCGCGTCGAACTGAGTTTCTGCATCGTGCTCGGCCGGCGCCTGCTGCGACGGGGCGAGCGGCGTTTCGAATTCGATGTGCTGGGCTTCGTGCGCATCGGGCGCGGCCGCTTCGGCTTCCAGCTGATGCGGCTCGAACACCACGTGCGCCATCTGCGGTTCGGGCTGGTGATCGCGCAGCTGTTCCAGCCGTTCGATCAGCGCCGCGGCATCCGGCAGCTGCGGATACGGCGTGTCGAACTGCGCCATCACTTCGTCGACCACGTCGGCGCTCTGGCGCAACAGACGCACGCCCTCGGTCGACAACGGCTGGCCGGCGGCGCGCAGGCGCTTGAGCAGGCTTTCCAGCGGCGACAGCAGGTGCATCAGCAACGGAATCTCGACCATCGCGATCGCGCCGTGCAGGGTATGCACGGCACGCAGCAGGCCGTCTTCCACCGGCAGCTCGCCGTCGGCGAAGTTGGCGGCGTTGCGGATGATCTGCAGGTACTGCGCCACTTCGCTGCGCAGGATTTCCAGCAGCACCGGATCGACCGGCGGCAACACCGGCTCGTGGATCGGTGCGAAGAACGCGGCAGGCTCGGCGACTTCGACCGGCTGCTGTGCGGCAACGGAGTGATCGGTATGGGTGGCGGCCGGAATGGCATCGATCGCCGCGTCCGTACGCGGCACGCGACGGCGCACCACGCGCCGCACGGTCTGCACGTCGCCGGTAGAGGCGAACTGCTCCATGCTGGCCTGTTCGCCGGCGGCAAGCTTGTCGGCAGCCTGCATGATCGCGCTCAGCGGCGCGGTCGGCAGCTGGCCGTCGCGGAGCATGGCCAGCAGTTGCGGCAGTGCGTCGATGGCATGGCCGACCAGCACCTGCACACCTTCGTGCGGCGGCACGGTGCCGTCGAGCACGCGGTTGAGCATGTTCTCCACGCGCCAGGCGAATTCGCCCAGCACGCTGGCACCGACCAGGCGGCCGGAACCCTTCAAGGTATGGAACGAACGGCGGATCGGCGTCAGCGCGGTGAGCTGGGCCGCATCGGCCACCCACGCTTCCTGCGCCTGCCGCAGGTTGTTGATCTCTTCCTGCATTTCTTCCAGGAAGATCTCGCGGATATCGTCGTCGATGCCCTCGGTGCTGGCCTGGAAGCCGGCGCCGGCGGCGAGCGGATCGGCAGACGCCACCTGCTCTTCGACTTCTTCTTCGATCTCGATCCAGTCGGCGCCTTCATCGGCGGCGGGCGCGTAGGTGCGGCTTTCGGTTTCGACCAGATGCAGGCCGGTGACGTCGTGCACCAGCGGCGCCGGCGTTTCGGCATGACCGATGAACAGCCCGCTGACATCCTCGCCATGGGCGAGGCTCACCGGCTCGTTCAAGGTCGGTGCCGGCGCATGCAGTTCGGCATGCGCTTCTTCTTCCGGCTCCGGCATCGCCTTGGCCAGCGGTGGCGGCCAATAGCCAAGACCACCCAGGCTGTGCTCGGCGACATCCAGAATGTGCTCGAGGCCGCCGCGATGTTCGCGCGCAGCTTCCAGGTAGTACTCCAGTGCCGCCAGGGCGTCGGCCAGCTGGTCCATCTGGACACTGCTGGGCACGCGCTGATCCACGCACAGTTCGTTGCCGATAAAGCGGCCCACGCCTTCGGCGATCTGCGCCGGGCGCGGCGAAGACAGCATGCGCATGGCGCCGGCTACTTCGTCCATCAGCGCCGGCATGCCGTTGAGCTGCTCGTGCTGCCAGCCCGATTCCACGAAGGCCACGATGCCGTTCTTCACCTTGCCGGTGTTGCCGACGGCCTCGTTCATCAGGGTGGCGAGGATGTGGCGCGCCTCGCTGCGCGGCAGCATGGCCGGCCCCTGCTCTTCGGCCGGCGCGTTTTCGGCACCGAGGCTTTCGATATGGTCGTCCAGCGACGCTTCTACATAGAGCAGCGCACCGGCCACATCCAGCAGCGACTCCTCATCGGGGCTGCGCATGCGATTGGCGACTTCTTCCAGCACGCGGCGCTGTTCGTTGATCACGCGGCGCGGCACGTTCAGCGCCAGCATGCCGAGCGTGTCGCCGACGCGCTCGAGCACTTCGGCCTGGGCGCCGAGCTGGGCGGGGTCGGCATCGGCCTGGCGCAGGAACAGGTCCAGCGATTCCTTTACGCGCAGCAGATCGTCCTTCAGCGCGCGGGCGACCGAATCGAGCAGGGCCCGGTTATGGCCGGCCATCGAGCCGCGTGCGTGCTCCAGCTCGGTGTCGTCCGGCACCAGGCCATCGAGGTTGTAGGTCTGCGCCAGCTGCGTCATCTGCGGGCTGCGCTGCTTGCACTGCGCCACGATGTACAGCAGCTTGCGCGCCAGGTCGTCGGCGTCGCCGCCCTGCAGGCTGTTTTCACCCTGCTCGATCAGCTGGCGGATGCTGCGGTCGACGCGGCCGATCAACTGGCGCACTTCGCCCGCATGGTTCTTCAGCACACCGTGATCGAGGCCTTCGAGCACGCCGGCCGCAATCCACCACAGCCGGCGTCCGGGCGTGGTGGTGCAGCGCGCGGTGATCGCGGTAAGCGTCTTGCGCATGGCGGCGAGCTGATGCTGCGCGCCCTGGCCACGGAACCAGGCCAGCATCTGCTGCTGGAAGCGCAGGCGAAGTTCGCCGATCTCGGCCTTGTTCTGCGCGGCATCGGCGACGTTGGCGGGGGGCGGTGCCTGCGCCGGCAGCTGTGCATCGAGGTTGGGCGTGAACAACGCCGCTTCGGTCAGCGCTTCCTGTTCGCGGCTGGCGCGCAGCTCGTTGAGCAGCGGCAGCAGCACTACCGGCACATCGCGATGGCCGCCGGACAGGCGCTCGAGGTAGTCGGGCAGCTGCATCAGGCCGCGCATCAGCGCGGCGTAGGCATCCTCGCGGTTGCGTACGTGGTCTTCGAGCAGCGAGATGGCCAGTGTTTCCATCTCTTCGGCAACCATCGCCGCGCCGTACAACTCCACCATGCGCAGAGTGCCCTGCACCTGGTGCAGGTTGTCGGCGCAGGAGCGCATGGCTTCGCGCTCGCCGGGGTTGTCGACGTAGGACTCCAGCGCTTGACGTGCGAGCGCAAGCGTCTCGTCAAGCTCGGGCTTGACCCATTGCAGGGTGGTGAAATCGATGTGGTCTTGAAGTCTCATGCGCCCTCCTCAGCGGTTGCGTTGCTGACGCTTCTCGCAACCGTCGAGGCTGCCCTCATTGTTATGGCCCGATATCAACCCGGCAGCTTGAAGTGCGCCACCGAGCGGCGCAAATCGCTAGCCAACTGCGCCAGGTAACCGATCGATTCCGCCGTCTGGCTTGCGCCCTGCGACGTCTGCGACGTGATTTCCTGAATCGCGTTCATGGATTGCGAAATATCCGTCGCGGCGATCGACTGCTGACGCGCCGCGGCGGAGATGTTTTGAATCAGCGCGGACAAGTCGTGCGAAACGCGCTCGATGTCGCCCAGTGCGCTGCCGGCGTCTTCCGCCTTGCGTGCACCGGCCACCACTTCGGCCGTCGTCTGCTCCATGGAATTGACCGCCTCATTGGTGTCGGACTGAATCGTCTGCACCAGGGTTTCAATTCGCTTGGTCGCGCTGGCGGAGCGTTCCGCCAGGCGCTGCACTTCGTCCGCCACCACCGCGAAGCCGCGACCCGCTTCGCCCGCCGAGGCCGCCTGGATAGCGGCGTTCAAGGCGAGGATGTTGGTCTGCTCGGCAATGTCGTTGATCAGTTCCACGATCGAGCCGATTTCCTGCGAGGATTCGCCCAGCCGCTTGATGCGCTTGGACGTTTCCTGGATCTGGTCGCGGATCGAGTCCATGCCGGAGATCGTTTCGCGCACCACTTCGGCGCCGTGCGAAGCGATCTGCACCGAGCGTTCGGCCACGTCAGCCGATTCGGCGGAGTTCTTCGACACATCGTCCATCGAGCTGGCGATCTGGTTGATCGCGGTGGTCGCCGTGCTGATGCGGTGCGCCTGGTTCTGCGCCGCGTCGGCCAGGTGGCGTGCGGTGGTCTGCGTTTCCTGCGCCGAGGACGATACCTGCTCGGAGGTTTCGTTGATCGTCGTCACCAGGGTGCGCAATTCGTCGATGGCGTAGTTCACCGAGTCGGCGATCGCGCCCGTGATGTCCTCGGACACGGTGGTCTTCACCGTCAGGTCGCCTTCGGCGAGCGAACCCATTTCGTCCAGCAGGCGCATGATCGCCTCCTGGTTACGCTGGTTGAGTTCGGTCGATTCGCGGAAGCGGCGGCGCTGGTCGGTCACCAGCTGGATAACCAGCAGCACGGCGAAGGCGGCGGCGCCCAGTGCACCGATCACGCCCCACCACACGTTCGGGAACAGGCGGCGCACCGGCAGCTGGCCGATCTGCTCGGCCAGGTCGTTCGCGCGCAGCAGCACGTTCTGCGAATCCAGCGAGGCCTGGTTGCCGGCGCTCTTCACTTCGGCGATGTTGCTGGCGGCGGCCGCCAGCTTGGCCACCGGGTCGCTCAGCTTGTCCCAGTCGCCCTGCATCTGCGAAAGAATCTTGCGCGCATTGGCATCGCCCAGCTGCTGCACGCCGATGCCCTGGTTGCCTTGCAGCAGACCCTTCAGCACTTCGCCGTAGCTCTGCGCGTCGCGCGAGAGGCCGTCGGCGGAAGCCTGTTCGGATTCGCCGCCCTGCAGCACCTCCTGCACGCGGCGGATGATGCGGTCGGCCAGCAACATCTGGCGCGAGGCACCGAGCATTTCATCCACGCTGCTGCCCTTGCGCTGCTGCAGGATGTTGACCACCTGCTCCATGTTGGAGTTGAGCAGCGGCAATTGCTTGGAAAGATCGTCCGCGCGCTGCGAGGAATCGAGCACCGTCGCCTTGTTGGACAGGATCTTGCCGATATCGCCGTCGAGCTGCTTCCACGCGTCGGCCAGCTTGCTGACCGAACGCCCGGTAGGCGTGGCGTTCTTGTCGGCATAGGGCACCATGCCGGTCTTGCTGTCGCCGTTGACCAGGCGCTGTACGGCCGAGTCGATGGCGTCGCGCGCATTCTCCAGCTCCGCGAAAGAGTCGGCGTTACCGCCGGACGCTTCCAGCGCGTACTTGGCCGTCTGCTGCGACAGCACCTGGATCTGCGTGGTCAGCGAGATCGCCTGGCGATCTTCGCTGTTCTTGAAGTTGAGTAGCACGAAGTCGATGGCCGCGAAGCCGATCGAAACCACCAGCAAGACGATGAGGATGGTATATCCCCGTTCCTTGCCGACGCCCCCTGTAGTGCTCATATCTTCACCTCATCCGTTACTGCCCACCGGCACCACACCCTGCCGGCTCAAATAATCCGGAGCCTAGGCTCCTCGTCCGGCCGCATCTGGCACCGGTCCTGCTCATTTCGTTACGCGGTCGCCTGCCGGAAATCCGGCGCCCGCACCAGCTTGCCCATGCTGAACATCGCCAGCCGCTGCCCGTCCACGTCCACGCGGTCGTCGACGAAGCGGGTCAGGCGCGGATCGGCTTCCGGCTCCGCACCGCGGCGCTGCTCCGCATCCACCGTGCGCTGGCCGAACACTTCGTCCACCATCAACGCGACGTTGCCATTGCCCTGGCGCACCACCAGCAGGCGCGTACGCTCCGAATGCTGGGTGCGCTCGCTGAACAGGAAACGCGCCAGGTCGATCACCGGCATCAGGTTGCCGCGCACGTTAGCCACACCCAGCAGCCATTGCTTGGTGCCGGGTACCGGCGTCAGCGTGGGCACGGCCAGCAGCTCGTTGATTTCCTCGATGCCGCTGACGAACAAATGGCTGCCCGCGCGATAACCGATGCCGCGCCACAGGCCCGGCGCCTCGAAGCGCTCCTGCGTACCGGACGCGTGCGCCAGCGACAGCCGCTCGTAGCGGGCGAGAATCTCGAAAGGTGTCTGGGCGACGACTGCGTTCATGCTCACCTCAGGCCGCTTTGGGCAGCAGCTCGTCGATGCAGGCCAGCAATTCCTTCTCGTTCACCGGCTTGGTGATGAACGCCTTGGCCCCCTGGCGCATGCCCCACACACGATCGGTTTCCATCGACTTGGTGGTGATGATCACGATCGGTACGCCCGCGGTTTCCGGATCGCGCGTAAGCGTGCGCGTCGCCTGAAAACCGTTCATGCCCGGCATGATGACGTCCATGATGACAAGATCCGGTCGCGTGACGCGCACGCGCTCGATGCCGTCCTCGGCATTGTTGACGGCATCGACTCGATGGCCGGCGCGCTCGAGCAGCGTGGTGAACACGCGCACGTCGGTCGGCGAATCGTCGATGATGAGAATATTGGCCACAGCTCCCCCTTTAGAGCTTGTCCCCACGGACATCAAACCGTGGTGACATGGCGATGGATTGCCCCAAGCAGTTCATCGCGCGTGAACGGCTTGGTGAGATATTGCTCGGCGCCGACGATGCGGCCGCGCGCCTTGTCGAACAGCCCGTCCTTCGAGCTCAGCATGATCACTGGCGTCGCACGGAATTGCGGATTGTTCTTGATCAGCGCGCACGTCTGATAGCCGTCCAGTCGCGGCATCATGATGTCCACGAAGATGATCGACGGCTTCTGGTCCGAGATTTTGGCCAGCGCTTCGAAGCCGTCGACGGCAGTGAGCACGTCACAGCCTTCCTTCTTAAGCAAGGTTTCCGCCGTGCGGCGGATGGTCTTGGAGTCATCGATAACCATGACCTTAAGACCGGCCAAGCCGTTCGTACCTACGTTCAAGTTCACTTAACCCCCCTGTGGCCTTCCCCAGGCTCAGGTACGACACCCGGTACGCAGCCAAGGGCCGTTACCCGATGCAGATGAAAAATCCTGCAGAACACTTACCTACACGCCTGATCTTCGTCAGGGCGCTCCATCGTTGCTGTTTACTGCCTGCACGCCTTTCCGTCAAGGAAAAATCGCTTATGGCAGCCAGCTTTAGCGCCCACCCCCTATAGTTTCCCTGATCTTCACGAATGTGATGTTGATCACCATCATGTCCCGGGATGCAAAGCAACGCCCGGAGAAGGTTGCCAGCCGCCGTCCCCGCCCGCCGCCTTGCCGTACCGGACCGCCTCGGCGACGATGCACACCCCCGCTCGCTGATCACCGGAATTCCCATGCCCCGTTCGGTCGCCGTGCTGATGGATCCCATCGGCGCCATCAAGATCGCCAAGGACACCACCTTCGCCATGCTGCTGGAGGCGGCCCGCCGCGGCCATCGGCTGTACTACATGGAACAGGGCAACCTGGCCCTGCGCGACGGCGCCCCATGGGCCAGCCTGCGCCCGCTGACGGTGAAGGACGACCCCACCGGCTGGTTCACCCTGGGCGAGGCCCGCTGGACCGACCTGCGCGAGCTGGACGTGGTGCTGATGCGCAAGGACCCTCCGGTCGACGCCCAGTTCATCTACGACACCATGGTGCTGGAAGCGGCCCAGCGCGCCGGCGTGCAGGTCATCAACGACCCGCGCGCGCTGCGCGACTGCAACGAGAAGCTGTTCGCCACCCAGTTCCCGCAATGCATGGCACCCACCCTGGTGGCGCGCGATCCCGCCGAGCTGCGCGCCTTCGTGGCCGAGCATGGCGATGCGGTGCTCAAGCCGCTGGACGGTATGGGCGGCCGCGGCATCTTCCGCGTGAAGGCCGGCGACAAAAACCTCAACTCCATGCTGGAGACACTGCTGGCCGGCGATGCGCACGGCGAGGGGCGGCAGTTCGCCATCGCGCAGAAATTCATTCCGCAGATCAGCGCCGGCGACAAGCGCATCCTGCTGATCGACGGCGAACCGGTGCCGTATGCGCTGGCCCGCATCCCGCAGGGGGATGAATTCCGCGGCAACCTCGCCGCAGGCGGCCGCGGCGAAGGCGTGCCGCTGAGCGAGCGCGACCGCTGGATCGCCGCCCAAGTCGCCCCCGATCTGCGCCGCCGCGGCCTGCGCTTCGTGGGCCTGGACGTGATCGGCGACTACCTGACCGAGATCAACGTCACATCGCCGACTTGCGTGCGCGAACTGGACCAGCAGTTCGGGCTTAATATTGCCGGGTTACTGTTCGATGCGATCGAGAACACTCCTGCGTGAATGCCGTTGCCCACCGTCCCGGCGACAACAAGATCGGGGCCACCTTCATTTTTTCGCTGCTGGTCCACGGCCTGCTGCTGTTCGGCATCGGCGTCACCTACGTGGCCACGCGCCCGGCGCTGCCCACGCTGGACGTGACCCTGGTCAACGTGGCCAACAACGAGGCGCCGGACAAGGCCGATTTCCTCGGCCAGGCCAATAACAAGGGCGGCGGCGACAGCGACAAATCGGCCCGCCCCTCGCAACCCTTCTCCGGCCTGCTTCCCAAGCCGGATGCGGGCACGGCGCCGCAGCAGGTCGACGCTGCCACGCCCTCGCCGCAGCAAGCGACCGACCAGCGCATGCTCACCACCAGCGGCAGCAGCAATTTCAGCGTCAACAGCGGCACCACCAAGGACGAACGCGACACCGCCGCCAATGCCGACGAGGCGCGCATCGAACAACAGGCCGCGCAGCTCACCGCCGAGGTGCGCCAGCAAAGCCAGGCCTACGCCAAGCGTCCGCACAAGAAATTCATTTCGGCCAGCACCAAGGAATACGCCTATGCGGCGTATATGCGCGGTTGGGTGGACCGGATCGAGCGCGTAGGCAATCTCAACTATCCGGAGCAGGCGCGCGAGCAGCATCTGTACGGCGATGTGATTCTCACCGTCGGGCTCAACCGCGACGGCAGCGTGCACAGCATCGATATCACGCAGAGCTCGGGCCAGGCGGTGATCGACAAGGCCGCCATCGCCATCGTCAGGCTTTGCGCGCCCTTCCCGGCGCTGCCGCCGGACAGCAAAGAGAAAGTGGACATTCTCTACATCACGCGCACCTGGCAGTTTCAGCCAGGCGATGTGTTGAAGACGCGCTGACGCAACGTCGCCGTAGGTTGGGTTAGCGCAGCGTAACCCAACGATGTCGCCATTTCGCACGAACTTGACCGTCATGCGCAAGGCAGAACGCTTGCCATGGATGATGGAATCGTTGGGTTACGCTGCGCTAACCCAACCTACGTGCCATGCGTTGATCACTGTGCGTTTGGGCTCAGGACCGATCGTCCGGCATCAGATCCTCGTGCACCACCTGGGATGCCGCCAGGCGGCCCTTGTGGTCGTACTGCAGCACGATCACCCAGCCGAACACCTGCGATGGCCATTTGTCTCCGGGAATCAGCGCGGCGGCATCGCCACCCAGATCATCGATCAAGGCGGGAATCTCGCCATGATGCCAGGCGATCAGCACCTGCTTGCCGTGCGGCTCCTGGCGCAGCGCGTCGACCAGCTTCCTGGTCTGCTTGTCGGCAAAGCGGCTATCGATCGGCAGCTGCAGCGCCTCGCTCAGCGGTGTGATGGTGAGCCGCGGGCGCATGCTGGATTTGGAATCGGCCGCGGCATACAGCGCATTCGGCACCATCGGCGCACCATTGAGGCTGAAATGCTCGAAGTAGCCCACGTAGGCGCGCGCCCTGGCTTCGCCTTCCGGCGTCAGGCCCGCGCCGTCGGCCGGCTTTTCGGCGTGGCGGATGATCAGCACCGTGGCATCGGCCAGACCATCGCCGCTCCCATGGTCATGCTTGGCCAAGGCCAGGCTGGGGACGATCAGCAGGGGCAACAGCATCAGCAGCCGGGCCAGACGGTTCATGCGCGACTTCCCTTTTGGTAATCCAATACGACGCACCATAACGGTTCATCTCACCTCGCGATGACATCCTAATAACCTGCGCAGGCCAATATTCACCGCTTTTCCACGTTCACGCGCGGCAGACGCGGCGCCGGCCAGCGCATACAATGGCGACATGCGGCCCAAGACTCCCCAATCCCTCGCCGGACAGTTCCTGATCGCCATGCCCAGCCTGGCTGAGCCGCCTTTTTCCCGCGGCGTAGCCTTTCTCTGCCAGCACGATGAGGACGGCGCAGTCGGCCTGCTTGTGAACCAGTTGTCCGAATACCGCTTCGGCGACGTGCTGGCGCAGATGAAGCTGGACTGCGTCGACCACGAACTGGCCGATGCCCCGGTGCTGATCGGTGGCCCGGTGCAGCAGGAGCGCGGCTTTGTACTGCATCGCGAGCACGGCCACTGGGAATCCAGCTACCGCATCAACGGCGACTGGTCGGTGACCACCTCGCGCGACATCCTGGTCGCCATGGCCGCCGGCGAAGGCCCGCGGCTGGCCCTGATGGCGCTGGGCTATGCCGGCTGGAGCGCCGGCCAGCTCGAGCAGGAACTGAAAGACAACACCTGGCTCACCGCCGACGCCAACGAGCGGGTGGTGTTCCACACGCCGCTGGAGGAGCGCTGGAGCGCCGCCGCCGGTCTGGTCGGCGTGGATCCGCTGCAACTGCCCGGCTACGCGGGCCACGCATGAGCTGCGCGCTCGGCTTCGACGTCGGCAGCAAGCTTATCGGCGTCGCAGTGGGCAATCGCGTCACCGCCAGCGCGCGCGCCCTCGCCACCGTGGCGATGCGCAACGACACGCCCGACTGGGCCGCGCTCGATGCCCTGCGTGGCGAATGGCTGCCGGAGGCATTCGTAGTCGGGCTGCCGCTCACCCTCGAAGGCGAAGAACAGCCAGCCAGCAAACGCGCGCGCCGCTTCGCCGAACACCTGCAGCAGCGCTACCGGGTGCCGGTGATGCTGATGGACGAGCGGCACAGCTCGCGCGAGGCCGCGCAGCGTTTCGCACATGCGCGCGCCGCCGGCCTGAAGCGGCGGCGCGATGCGGTGCAGATCGATGCGGAAGCGGCGGCAGTCATTCTCGAGCGCTGGCTGCATCAGCACGTCGAAGCGGCGAACACGCTCCCGTAGCGCGTGCATCGTCATGAAGAACTGGCCCATTTCCAATAACAACATCAAGACGACCACCATGTTCCCACGCCTGCGCCACCTCACCACGCTGGAAAACCTCCCGCGCGAATGCATCGAACGCCTGCTCGACCGCGCCATCACCATGCGCGACGCCTGTGCGCACGGCACGCGCAAGCTGGATCTGCTTACCGGGCGCACGATCCTCAATCTGTTCTTCGAACCGTCCACGCGCACGCGCACTTCGTTCGAGCTGGCCGCACGCCGCCTCGGTGCGGACGTGATCAATTTCGATATCGGCTTCTCTTCCACCGCCAAGGGCGAGGAACTGTTCGACACCCTGCACACGCTCGAAGCCATGCACCTGGACGCGATCATCGTGCGGCACAAGGTATCGGGCACACCGGACGAACTGGTGAAGCATGCGATGAGCGGCGTGTCCGTGGTCAACGCCGGCGACGGCAACCGCGCCCACCCGACCCAGGGCCTGCTCGATGCGCTGACCATCCGCCAGCACCGCCCGGACTTCAGCAAGCTGATCGTGGTGATCTGCGGCGACGTCAAGCATTCGCGCGTGGCGCGCTCGGATGTGCACGCCTTCACCAAGCTGGGCGCCAAGGAAATCCGCCTGTGCGGACCGGCCGCCTTGATGCCGGAAGCCGAGGAGCTCCCCTCCTGCACCTTCTACGAGAGCTTCGACGAGGCGGTCGAAGGCGCCGACGTGGCGATCATGCTTCGCCTGCAGAAAGAACGCATGGCCAGCATCGACCTGCCCGACGAGGCCGCTTATTTCCGCGAATACGGCCTGGACACCCGTCGCCTGGCCAAGGCCGCGCGCGGCTGCCTGGTAATGCATCCGGGACCAATCAACCGCGGCGTCGAGATCGCCCCGGAGGTCGCCGACGGGCCGCAGTCGCGCATCCTGGAGCAGGTCGGCAACGGCGTGTTCGTGCGCATGGCGGTATTGGCCGAGATGCTCGCGCGCTGAACGCGGCCAGCAAGTATTCGCAGCGCCTGCGCCGTAAAGCGGGCATAATGTTGCGGTAACACGACACCATTACCCGGGGAAAGATATGCGTACGACCAAGCGCGTGCTGGCGCTGGCGTTGTCCGGCTTGATGCTGGCCGCCTGCTCGCACAAAGACAAGGATGCCCCCCTGGCCTTCGTGCCGGCGGATACCCCCTACGTGATCGCCAATCTCGACGTGCTCGACGACAGCACGCGCGAGGCCATCCTGGCCCAGGTCGATGCCGAGATGCCGGCACAGGTCGCGCAGATGAAGGCGCAGGCCGAGCAGATCCAGGCCACCGATCCGGACATGGCCAAATACCTGCGCACGGTCGCCAGCGAATTCGACGGCAAGAGCGCCAACCAGGTGATCCAGGAAACTGGCATCGACCCCAAGGGCTATTCCGCGTTCTACGGGCTGGGCCTGTCGCCGGTGCTGCGCATGCAGCTGGCCGACACCAAAGCGTTCGAAAGCTTCGTCGCCAAGCTGCAGAACGATTACGGCAAGAAATTCGATACCGCCACGGTGGGCTCGCAGAGCTACCAGCGCTATGTGGCCACCGCCTCGCATCTGCAGTTCATCATCGCGGTGACCGGCAAGCAGGCCGTGCTGGCAATGCTGCCGGATGACGCTGCCCAGCCGCTGGTGCGCCAAGCGCTGGGCCTGGATCGCCCGGCCAAGAGCATCCAGGACAGCGACGCCCTCGCCGACCTGGCCAAGGCCAAGGGCTATGCCAAGTGGGCGGTGGGCGAGATCGACCTGAGTCGCCTGCTGCCGCTGGCCAGCGGCGGCCAGGATCCGCTCGCCGTGGCGCTGCTGAAGACCCGCGCCGAAAGCGAATCGGCCAAGACCGGCGAACCGGTGGCCAACCTGCTGCAGGTGCCGGCCAGCTGCCAGACCGATGCGGCACGCATTGCCGCACGCATGCCGCAGATGAGCTTCGGCTACACCAATCTGGACGACAAGCATCGCGACATGCGCTTCGACGTAGCGCTGGCCAACGACATCGTCACCGCCTTCAACGGCCTGAAGGTGGAACTGCCCGGCCTTGGCGGCAATGCCAGCGCTCCGTTCGAGCTGAGCGTGGCCCTGCCGATGACCCAGCTGCGCGCGTTCTGGGGCGCTCAGGCCGATGCCGTGGCGGCCAAGCCGTTCACCTGCCCGATGCTGGAAAACCTCAACGAGAGCTTCAGCAACCTCGGCCAGGGCATGCAGAAGGCGGCGGTGCCGCCGATCGGCGACTTGCTCGGCCTGCATATCGCGCTGGATAGCTACACCCCCAACCCGAATGGCGGCATGCCCAAGGTAGCCGGCCGCGTGCTGGTCGGCACCAATAACCCGGCCGGCCTGCTGGCCATGGCCCAAGTCACCAGCCCGCTGATCGCCGGCGTGAAGCTCACCGGCGACGGCAAGCCGGTGGCGCTGCCGGCCCAGCTCACCAATGCGCTGGGCGAAACCGGCTGGGCGGCGATGGGCGCCAAGTCGCTGGGCGTAGCCGTGGGCGATGGCGAAGACAGCAAGCTGGCCGACCTGCTCACCCAGCCCGGCGGCGATGCGGGCGAGCTGATGCGCATGCACCTGGACGGCTCGATGTACAGCAGCTGGATCCAGCTGATGGAACAGCATGCCGAGAATGCCGCGAGCGCGGCGGCGGCTTCGAGCCCCGACGATGCCGATGCACAGGACGACCAGAAGAACGCCGCTGCGTCGCTGGCCAGCACCAAGACGCAGTTCGCGGCGATGCAGGCGGAAGCGGCGCATATCAAGGCGATCGGCGCGAATGTGCAGATGGGCGATCAGGGTCTGGTGATCACCACGCATACCGAGTTGAAGTAGCGCTTGCCTGCGTTGCAGGGGCACATGAAAAAGGAGCCTTTCGGCTCCTTTTTCTTTGCCCCTGATGTGTGTCGGACTACGCCACTGTCATTCCAGCGTTTTTGATACGGGGAAAGTCACTGGGTCCCGGCCTTCGCCGGGATGACGGTGAGGGGTGGCAGATGATCAGGTCAATCTGCAGTACTGCGCCTGTTTGCTCTAACGGCGCAGAAACCCGTTGCCGGCCCCGTTCTGATTGGTGCGATCCTCTTCCAGTTCCACGCCTTCCAGGCCCTGCGACAAGGTATGCGCATCGCCACCCTGCGACAGCTTGATGCGCAGGCGCACTTCGTTGGAACTGTCGGCGTGGCGCAGCGCATCTTCGTAGCTGATCTCGCCGGCCTGGTAGAGCGTCACCAGGCTCTGGTCGAAGGTCATCATGCCTAAGTTGGTGGACTCCTTCATCACTTCCTTGAGCTTGTGGATCTCGCCCTGGCGGATGTAGTCCTGCACCAGCGGCGTGCCCAGCATCACTTCCATCGCCACGCGCCGGGCCTTGCCGTCGGGCGTGGGAATCAGCTGCTGCGCCACGATGCCCTTGAGGTTCAGCGACAAGTCCATGAACAACTGCTGGCGCCGGTCTTCCGGGAAGAAGTGCAGGATGCGGTCGATCGCCTGGTTGGCGTTGTTGGCGTGCAGGGTGCACAGACACAAGTGGCCGGTTTCGGCGAAGTTGATCGCGTATTCCATCGTCTCGCGCGTACGCACTTCGCCGATCAGGATCACGTCGGGTGCCTGGCGCAGGGTGTTCTTCAGCGCGTTTTCCCAGCTGTCCGTATCGATGCCCAGCTCGCGCTGGGTGATGATGCAGCCCTCGTGCTTGTGCACGTATTCGATCGGGTCTTCGATGGTAATGATGTGGCCGGTGGAGTTCTGGTTGCGGTAGCCGACCATCGCCGCCAGCGAGGTGGACTTACCGGTACCGGTCGCGCCGACGAAGATGATGATGCCGCGCTTGGTCATCGCCAGCTGCTTGATCACCGGCGGCAGGCTCAGTTCTTCGATGGTGGGGATCTTCGATTCGATCCGGCGCAGCACCATGCCCACGCAATTGCGCTGGTAGAAGCACGACACACGGAAACGGCCCACGCCCTGCGCGGAAATCGCGAACTGGCATTCGTGGGTTTTTTCGAATTCCTCGCGCTGTGCCGGCGTCATCACGTTGATCACCATGTCGCGCGATTGCTGCGCCGACAACGGGCTCTGCGTGATCGGCACAACGCGCCCCTGCACCTTCATCGAGGGCGCCACACCGGCCGTGATGAACAGGTCCGAGGCCTTCTTGTGGACCATCAGTTTCAGGAATGAGGTGAAATCAAATTCGCTCATGGCGCTCTCCCCTAAGGACGTGCATCAAGATGGGGACACCACCCCACCCTGTCTTACTTGAACACTTCCTTGTTCTTCGCATAGCCGATCGCCTGCTGGCGCGCGATCTGACCGCGCTTAACCAGGTCGAGCAGATTCTGGTCCAGCGTCTGCATGCCGTACTGCTGGCCGGTCTGGATCGAGGAATACATCTGCGCCACCTTGTCCTCGCGGATCAGGTTGCGGATGGCGGGAATGCCCACCATGATCTCGTGCGCCGCCATACGGCCGCCGCCGACTTTCTTCAGCAGTGTCTGCGAAATCACCGCGCGCAACGATTCGGACAGCATCGAGCGCACCATCGGCTTTTCGCCGGCCGGGAACACGTCGATGATGCGGTCGATGGTCTTGGCCGCCGAGCTGGTATGCAGGGTGCCGAACACCAAGTGGCCGGTTTCCGCCGCGGTCAGCGCCAGGCGGATGGTTTCCAGGTCGCGCAGCTCGCCCACCAGGATGAAGTCCGGGTCTTCGCGCAGCGCCGAGCGCAAGGCTTCGTTGAAGCCGTGCGTGTCGCGGTGCACTTCGCGCTGGTTGACCAGGCACTTCTGCGAGGTGTGCACGAATTCGATCGGATCCTCGATGGTGAGGATGTGGCCGTATTCGTTCTTGTTGATGTGGTCGACCATCGCCGCCAGCGTGGTGGACTTGCCCGAGCCGGTCGGGCCGGTGACCAGGATCAGGCCCTGCGGCTGCTCGATCAGCTCGCGGAAGATCTTCGGGCAACCCAGGTCGTCCAGGGTCAGCACCTCGGACGGAATGGTACGGAATACCGCACCCGAGCCGCGGTTCTGGTTGAACGCGTTGACGCGGAAACGGGCAAGGCCGGGAATCTCGAAGGAGAAGTCGGTCTCGTAGAATTCTTCGTAGTCGCGGCGCTGCTTGTCCGACATGATGTCGTAGATCAGCGAATGCACCTGCTTGTGCTCGAGCGCCGGAATGTTGATACGGCGCACGTCGCCGTCCACGCGAATCATCGGCGGCAAGCCCGCCGAAAGGTGCAAGTCGGATGCCTTGTTCTTCACCGAGAAGGCAAGCAGTTCGGCGATGTCCATCGGATGTATCCCCTCAACCGATCGTCAATGATGGAAGCTCAGCCACAAACAGGACGACGGTAGGTCATCTTGGACGGACGCGCGGAGGCGGGCCGATCTGCCCCGCCACTCCCCCTATCCCGTGCAGCCGGCCTGATACTACTCGGGGCAGCGGTAAAACAGCCAGCCTTTCAATCGCCTAAATGCGGGCGTGAGCACATTAAAAGCCGGGAACATGCGGGGCGAGGCAGCCCTCGGCTTGGCTTGCTTGTAACAGACCCGCTGCAGGCCGCAGCAGGCTGTCTCGCGGGCGAACCGCCATGCCCCGTTCCCTGTTCCCGCTACGCCGCCTTCAGTAAGGTATGCCTTCTGAAGACCCGGACAACCGCAACATGACCCGTATTGCATTCATCGGCGGCGGCAACATGGCACGCAGCCTGATCGGTGGCTTGCTCAAGACCGGCGCAGCCGCCGCCAACCTGCGCGTGGCCGAGCCGATGGCGCAGGCGCGCGAATCCCTGGGCCGCGATTTCGGCGTACCTACCTTCGCCGACAACCGTCAGGCCGCGGCCGACGCCGACGTGCTGCTGCTGGCAGTGAAACCGCAGGTGATGCCGGCCATCCATGCCGAGCTGCGCGATACCTTGCAGCGCAACCGTCCGCTGCTGATCTCGATCGCCGCCGGCGTGCGCATCGACCAGTTGGAACGCTGGTTCGGCAATCTGTTGCCGATCGTGCGCTGCATGCCCAACACGCCGGCCCTGATCGGCGCCGGCGCCACCGGCCTGTGCGCCAACCTGCGCGTGACGCCGCAGCAGCGCGAACAGGCGCAACACATTCTGGATGCAGTGGGCATCACCCGCTGGATCGACGACGAAAAGCTGATGGATACCGTCACCGCCGTTTCCGGCTCCGGGCCGGCCTATTTCTTCGCCATTGTCGAGGCGCTGGAAGAGGCCGCCGTGCTGCAGGGCATGCCGCGCGAAACCGCGCGCATCCTGGCCACGCAGACCTGCCTGGGCGCCGGACGCATGCTGGTGGAAAGCAACGAGGCGCCCGCCACCCTGCGCCAGCGCGTGACCTCGCCGAACGGCACCACCCAGGCCGCGCTGGAGAGCTTCAGCGCCGACCAGCTGCCGCGCGTGGTCGCGCGTGCCGTGGCTGCCGCAACCCGGCGCGGCGAAGAACTGGCCGCCGCGCTGGACAAGGAATAACTCTCAGGAAATCCCATGCCTTATTTGCTCAATGCCTTGTCGATGTTGATCCAGGTGGCGTTCGGCGCCATCGCCACCCTGTTCATGTGCCGCCTGGCCGCCGAAGCCACGCGGGCCGATTTCCACAATCCGCTCAGCCAGTTCATCTACCGCTACACCAATCCGGTGCTCGCGCCGGTGCGCCGCGCGCTGCCGAACTGGCGACGCATCAATCTGGCCGCCCTGCTGGTGGTGTGGCTGAGTCTGTTGCTGGAACGGCTGGTGATTTTCCTGCTCGCCGGTTTCCTGCCCGGGGCGCCCGGCTTGCTGGTGCTGTCGCTGGCGGATCTGCTCGACTTCGTGCTGCTGTTCTATATCGTGGTGATCTTCGGCTGGTCGTTGCTGACCATGCTGTCGGCCGATCCCTATCAGCCGGTGGTACGGCTTGCCGGCGCCATGGCCGAGCCGCTGCTGCGGCCGGTACGCGGCAGGATGATGGTGGGCAGCATCGATTTCTCGCCCACCGTGGTGGTGATCGTGTTGCTGCTGGCGCGCATGCTGATCGCCGCACCGCTGCTCGATTTCGGCACCGAACTCGTGCGCGGCGGCTGATGTTCAAGCCTGCGCTGCTGCTCGGCCTGCTGGCGGCAACCGTCGCCATGCCGGCCGCGGCACAGCAACCGCCGCAGGTGATGCTGCGCGGCACGGTCGTTACCGGCAGCGGCGAACATCCGGCCTGGTTCACCTTGATCTGCACGCAAGGAACCGGTGGTGCGCTTTCGCTGCAGCTGATGCTCGGCGCGGATACCGCACCGGACTTTCCATTCGATGCCTACGAAGGGCCGCGCGCGCCAGCCGCGACCCTGCCCAGCGCGCAGTTCGAGGTCGGTGCGCAGCGCTTTGCACCCACCCAGGTGGCCGGCTGGTTCAGTGGCGACAAGGAAGGCGCGTTCGTGTTCGGTGTCGCCACGGCCGTGGGCAAGCGCGATACCGCTACCGACGTGGCCGCCGCGCTGGGCCAGCCGCATGCGACGCTGCGCTGGATTCAGCTCGGCAACGATCTGCAGACGCCGCCGCTGGTGGCAACGTTCACGCCAGATGCGCAGCAAAGCCACGCGTTGCAACACGTGGCGCAACCGTGCCTGCCGCGGCACGGTTAGAGGCTGCCGATCGGCTCAGTGCTGACGGGCCGCCCACGCCGCGAGCACCGCATGGATCGCATCCAGCCCGTCGAACAGCGCGGCCGGTCCGGGCTGCAGGATGATCGGCGACTTGATCTCATGCAGATCACCGTTGCGCACTGCCGGGATCTGCTCCCAACCGGGGCGCGCTGCCACTTTTTCCGGTCGGAAGCGCTTGCCGCACCATGAGCCGAGGATGATGTCCGGCGCCCGCCGCACTACCTCGCCACCGTCGGCAAGAATGCGATGCTTGGCGAGCGACTCGCGCGAGTGCTCGGGGAATACATCCTCGCCGCCGGCAATGCCGATCAGCTCCGCAACCCAACGGATGCCGGTGATGATCGGCTCGTCCCACTCTTCGAAATACACCTTGGGCCGCCGCGGCCACTGTGCCGCTGCAGCACGCACCTGTTCCAGATGCGCTTCGGCGCGCTGCGCGTACTGCTCGGCCTGCTCATAGGCGCCGACCATCGCACCGAGCCGCCGCACATACGCGAGGATGCCGGCCACGCTGCGGTGATTGCTGATCCACACCTCGATGCCGGCGCGGATCAGTTCGCGCGCGATATCGGCCTGGATATCGGAAAAGCCGATCACCAGGTCCGGCTGCAGGGCCAGAATTTCATCCAGCTTGGCGCTGGTGAAGGCCGAGACCTTGGGCTTTTCCTTGCGCGCCCGCGGCGGCCGCACGGTGAAACCGGAAATGCCCACGATGCGATCCTGCTCGCCCAGGGCATACAGCACTTCGGTCGGTTCTTCGGTAAGGCAGACAATGCGCTGGGGAAAGGAATCGTTGGCTTTCATGCTGAAGTGCTAAAGAAGTTAGGCGCAGTTCAATGCCCGAACACCGTCACGGTGACCTTGCGCTGGTGCGGATCCACCCGGTGTTCCCACAGATAGATGCCCTGCCAGGCACCCAGCTGCGGCTTGCCGCCATGCACGGGAATGGTCAGGCTCACGCCGGTGAGAATGGCGCGCACATGGGAAGGCATGTCGTCGGGACCTTCCGCATCGTGCTGGAAGATCCGGTCGCCATCCGGCACGGCGCGGGCAAACCAGCGCTCCAGGTCGGCGCGCACCGCCGGATCGGCATTTTCGCTGATCAGCAGCGAGCAGCTGGTATGTGCGGTGAAGACATGGGCGATGCCGGTGTGCACGCCGCTGCTGGCGACCAGTTCGGCCACCTTGTCGGTAATCTCGCTGAAGCCGCGGCCGCGGGTATGCACCGTAAAGCCATGCTGTGCGACATGTTCGGCAGGCGTGGCGCGGCTCATCGCATACTCCTCAGGGATACAAGAGTCTGCTGGTCCAGGTCTGGCCGTGACGGTCCCAGCGCACGCGCTCGTGCAGCCGGAAATTGGCGCCGTACCAGAACTCGATCATGTCCGGCTCCACCACGTAGCCGCCCCAATGCGGCGGACGCGGCACATCCTGGCCGGCGAATTGCTGCTCGTAGTGCGCCACGCGCTGCTCGAAGGTTTCGCGCGCCGGCAGGGTCTGCGATTGCAGCGAGGCCCAGGCGCCGATCTGGCTACCGCGCGGACGACTGACGAAGTAGCTATTGGATTCCGCTTCCGGCAACTTGCGCGCCAGGCCTTCGACCCGTACCTGCACCCCTTCGCGCAGACGCTTCCAATGGAAGCACAGTGCCACCTGCGGATGCGCCTCCAGCTGCACGCCCTTGTCGCTCTGGTAATTGGTGAAGAAGCGGAAGCCGCGCTGGTCCGCGCCTTTGAGCAGCACAATGCGCGCGCTGACCCGTCCGGCCGCGTCGACACTGGACAGGTTCATGGCGGTCGGCTCAGGATCGCCGCTGGCAACGGCCTGATCGAGCAATGTATTGAAAGTGTCAAGAATCTCAGGTTTCAGCATAAGGGCTTGAATCGTGGCGCATGCAGGTCATCATGAAGCGATGAAGGAGGATGCTAGCACGCAGAATCAGGCCCTCGCCGGGCACCTGCTCGATCATTACGCCGGCCGCATCGCGCGGACCCACCGGCCGTACGTGCTCGGTCTCTCCGGCCTGCAGGGCAGCGGCAAGAGCACTCTGGCCCGGGTCATCAAGGCCCAGGCCGAGCAGCGCGGCTGGCCGACCGAAGTGCTGGCGCTGGACGACTTCTACTACTCGCGCAGCGAACGCGAGCTGCTGGCCCACCAAGTGCATCCGCTGCTGCGCACGCGCGGCGTCCCGGGCACGCACGAGATCGAGCTGCTGCTATCGGTGCTGGCGGCGCTGCCCCACGCCTCCGACAAGCTGCCGGTCACCTGGCCGCGCTTCGACAAGGGCCGCGACACGCGCACCCCGCCTTCACGCTGGCCGCGGGTGATCCGGCCGCCCCGGCTGGTGATCGTCGAAGGCTGGGCGCTGGGCCTGCGCCCCCAGCTCGAAAGCGCGCTGGACGAACCGGTCAACGAACTGGAACGCACGGAAGATCCGGACGGACGCTGGCGGCATTGGGTCAACAAGCAATTGCGCGCCTATCAGCCCTTGTGGCGCAAGCTCGATGCACTGATCGTGCTGCAGGCGCCGAACTGGGAAGTGGTGCGCAGCTGGCGCAGCGAAACCGAAAAGGAATTGCTGGCCCGAGGTGCGCCGCTGGCCATGGACGCCGCGGCAATGAAGCGTTTTCTCGCCCATTTCGAACGGCTCAGCCGCCATGCGCTGGCCACCCTGCCGGTGCTGGCCGATACCTGTGTCGAATACGACACCCACCATCAGGTAACCGGCCTCAACCATAGCTAGGTCCACCTGCCGCTGCCGCCAGTTCGCGCGCAGCCCTTGCCGACGAGCCGTTTCATACCGTCGCCGGATCGCTCTGGCGATGCCCTGCTGCCTCGCCAAAGCCGCGCAAATTAAGAATAGAACGATTGGCCGTCCCGGCAGGCATTCCGATAATCCCTTCGATCACATTCGAAACCGTGATCACGCACTACCGATCCATATTCAAATTTCCTCTATCAACTCGGACATTGGTTCATTCCTGACATATGTTTCGCAATGCGCGCGGCGGAACAGATCCAAGCGCGGAAACGAAGCGTCATCGAAGGACTACGCCGACTGCCAGCCGCCTCCCGATGCGGCGCAGCGGTCCAATCGCCTTGGTCGCGTGTCATGGAGGACATCCCCATTGCAGCGGAACGTCGTACCCATGAAATTGCCCCCAGATAAAACGGTTGTGGACCCACGGCATATTTACGGCCGTCCATTGCGGATCGCGATCGCCGACGATCATCCCCTGCTGCTCTCCGGCCTCACCTACGAGCTGGAAAAGCAGCCCGGCGTCACCATTGTCGGCGCCGCGCAAAACTCCACCGAACTGGTGGAAATGCTGCTGCGCCAGCCCGTCGACGTGGTCGTTTCCGACTACGCCATGCCCGGCGGCGTGCATGGCGACGGCATTTCGCTGTTCGGCTACCTGCGGCGGCGCTATCCCAAGACGCATGTCATCGCCGTCACCATGATGAGCAACCCCGGCGTGATCCGCTGCCTGGCGGCACAAGGTGTCGGCTGCATCCTCAGCAAGTCCGACTCGCTCGCCTATGTAGCCGGCGCCCTCTACGCCGCCCTGTCCGGCAAGCGTTTCTATTCGCCTACGATCGAAGCGATCATGCGGATGCACAACAATGACGACGATCCTTCCGAACCACTCACCAAAAACCTGACCAACCGCGAACTGGAAGTGATCCGCCTGTATGTATCGGGTCTGACGGTAAGCGAAATCGCCGACCGCCTGCACCGCAGCAAGCAGACCATCAGCACGCAAAAAATGAGTGCGATGCGGCGACTCGGCATCCGCCGGGATGCCGACCTGATCAAATACGGCATGGATTCGCAGCTGGTGCTGAAGGACATGCGCAATACCGGCGACGCGACACCGTCGCCAGAAGATAAATCTTCGTAACGGTGTTGCGCGAAACGTGCCGCGTCCGCTTCAGCGCAACAGCGCGGCGTAGCCGGCGCGCGAATCCGGCCAGCGCAGGCTGAAACCGCTGTCACGCAGACGCGCATTGCTCAGCCGCTTGCTGCCGACGGCAGCAGGTGCAGGACCCTCCGGCGGCACCGGCGCACCGATCAGCGCGGCCACGCTGCGGTAGAGCTCGTGCAGCGGCAGCGGCGTATCGTCCGCACCGATATACGCATCGCGCGGATCCGCCAGCGCAAGCAGATGCACGATCGCGGCCGCCGCATCGTCCACATGCATGCGATTGGCCCAATGCAGCGGCTGCCGTGGTGCGCACGCGTTTCCCGCCCTGATCCGCTCGACCAGCTGCATGCGGTCGGGGCCATACAACCCAGCCAGACGCAGCACCACGCTGCGCACCGGCTGGGCGGCCAGCCAATGCTCCGCCTCCAGCAATACCCGGCCATTGAATCCAGGCGGCGCGGGCGGCGTGTCCTCGTCCACCCAGGCATCGCCGTGCTCGCCATACACCGCGCTGGACGATACGAACAGCACGCGCTGCAGCAGCGATGCCTGCAACGCCTGCAGCACGTGGCGCAGGCCATCGAGGAAAATCGCGCGGTACGCCTGTTCTTCGCGCCCGGCCGGCGTGGGCAGATAAACCAACTGAGTCACGCCGCCCGGCAACTGCGCAAGGGATTCCGGCCGGGTCAGATCCCCTTGCAGCCAGCGGATGCCATCGCGCTGCGCTGCCGGCGGGCTGCGGCGCAGGGCAAACACTTCATGCCCGGCAGCCACCAGCAACGGCGCCACGCGCAGGCCCAGGTCGCCGCATCCGGCCAGCAATAGTCGTTCAGCCATCCATCCAGCTCCGGGCCAATATCTGCGCATTTTATCCGCGCAAGCCCGCAACACGCAGACGGCAACTGCCTGAAACCCGCCGCGGCATACTAAAATCGGCGCATGAATCCTTCGCGCAACCTGTTCCTGATCGGCCCGACAGGCGCCGGCAAGACCTCGATCGGCCGCCAGCTGGCAGCGCGCTACGGCCTGCCGTTTCTCGATCTGGACCAGGAAATCGAGCGCGTGATGGGGGTGCCGGTGAGCACCATTTTCGAGATCGAAGGCGAGGCCGGCTTCCGCCTGCGCGAACAGGCTGTGCTCGATACCTGCAGCCGGCATCCGGGCGTGCTGCTGGCCAGCGGCGCCGGTGCCGTGCTCGATCCGCTCAATCGCCGCCACCTGGCCGAGCGCGGCTATGTGGTCTGGCTGCAGGCCAGCGTGCCGCTGCAGTTGCAGCGCCTTGCACACGACACCACCCGCCCCCTGCTCGCCGACACCGATCGCGAGCCCAGGCTGGAAGCCATGGCCGCGACCCGCACCGCGCTGTACGAAGAGATCGCCGACCTGGCGATCCCGCACGGCGGCGAGCAGGAAAACCTCACCATCACCATCGAGCGCTGCATGGCGCTGATCGATCACCACTGGAACCGGCAAGCAGCATGACGCGCACCGTTGCACCTGAAACCATCGACGTCACCCTCGGCGCACGCAGCTATCCGGTATGGATCGGCCGCGGCCTGCTCGACGACCACGCCCGCTGGCGCGCCGCACTGCGCGGGCGGCATGTACTGGTGATCAGCAACCACACCGTTGCGCCGTTGTATCTGGAACGCGTAGCGCGCGGGCTCGACGGGCTGCAGTGGTCGTCCTTCCTGCTCGACGATGGCGAAGCGCACAAGAGTTTCGCCAACGTCGGCCACGCCCTACAGGCGCTGGCTACGCTCGGCGCCACCCGCGATGCCTGCGTGATTGCGCTGGGCGGCGGTGTGGTCGGCGATCTGGCCGGCTTCACCGCGGCCTGCTGGATGCGCGGCATCGACTTTATCCAGATGCCCACCACCTTGCTGTCGATGGTCGATTCCTCGGTCGGCGGCAAGACCGGCGTGAATCTTCCGGCCGGCAAGAACCTGGTCGGCGCCTTCCACCAGCCACGCGCAGTGATCGCCGACATCGGCACGCTCGACAGCCTGCCCGAGCGCGAATATCGCGCCGGCCTGGCCGAGGTGATCAAGGGTGCCGCAATCGGCGATACCGCGTTCTTCGCCTGGCTGGAAGCGCATGCCGATGCCTTGCAGCGTCGCGACGAAACCGCGCTGGTGCAGGCCATCGCCACCAAGGTGCGCTACAAGGCCGGCGTGGTCGCCCGCGACGAAACCGAACAAGGCGAACGCGCCCTGCTCAATCTCGGCCATACCTTCGGCCACGCTCTGGAAACGGCGGGACGCTACACCACCCTGCTGCACGGCGAAGGCGTGGCGGTAGGCATGCTGCTGGCCGCACGCCTGTCCGAGCGCCTGGGCATGAGCGGGGCTGAAGACAGCGCACGCCTGACGCAGCTACTGCAGGCGGCCGGCCTGCCCACCGCGGTGCCGGCCGGCTTCGATCCGGAGCAGTTGCTGGGATTGATGCGGCTGGACAAGAAGAACACCGCCGGCACCCTGCGGCTGATCCTGTGGCGCGGGATCGGGCAGGCGGAAATCGTGACCGGCGTGAACGAAGCAGACGTGCTTGCGGTGCTGCGCGAGGCAACCAATTGAATCGTGCATCCGTAATCTTCAATCCAAGCTCAATCTGCTCCCTCCCCTACGTGAAGTAGGGGAGGGTTGGGGTGGGGTGAAGCCCACACACTTGCCGCAAGCTCGTGCAACCCCACCCCGGCCCTCCCCTGCCTACGCAGGGGAGGGAGAAAATCACCGCACCCTCGCTAGCAAGTCGTCCCGCCTCTAGAATGACCAGCCTGCGGCATGGCCGCATCGCCTTACAGGACGCCATGCGCCTCTATCTGCAAACCATGCCTGCCTCGGCCGAGCCGCCGCGCTATGTCCAGATCGTGCTGGAGCAGGATCTGCTGGGCGGCTGGACGCTGTATCGCGAGTCCGGCATCCAGGGCGGCCGCGCCACGCTCAAGCGCGACCAGTATCTGGAACGCGACGAGGCCATCGCCGCCTTCGAAAAATTGCGCGACACCCAGCTCAAGCGCGGCTTTCGCGTGATGTTTGCCCAAGGGCTGGATGGCCCGTACGGACGCCGATAAACCATGCCAACCCCGTTGAAGAATGACCGCTTGCTGCGCGCGCTGCGCCGCGAGCCCGTCGACACCACACCCGTCTGGGTGATGCGCCAGGCCGGCCGCTACCTGCCCGAATACCGCGCCACCCGCGCCAAGGCCGGCAGCTTCATGGCGCTGGCGCAGAACCCGGAACTGGCCTGCGAGGTAACGCTGCAGCCGTTGCGCCGCTTCGAGCTGGATGCGGCGATTCTGTTCTCCGACATCCTCACCATTCCGGATGCGATGGGCCTGGGCCTGTCGTTCGCACAAGGCGAAGGCCCGCAATTTGCGCGTCCCGTGCGCAGCCGCGCCGATGTCGCGCGGCTCGGCGTGCCGGATATGGAAACCGAACTGCGCTACGTGATGGACGCCGTGCGCGTGATTCGCCGCGAACTCGACGGCAGCGTGCCGCTGATCGGTTTTTCCGGCAGCCCGTGGACGCTGGCCTGCTACATGGTGGAAGGCGAAGGCTCGCGCGATTTCGCCACCGCCAAAGCGATGTGCTGGAACGAACCGGCCACCGCGCACCAGCTGCTCGATACGCTGGCGCGCTCGGTGGCGGCTTATCTGAGCGCCCAGGCCGCCGCAGGCGCACAGGTGCTGATGGTGTTCGATACCTGGGGCGGCATGCTCGGTCCGGCTGCGTACCGTGAATTCTCGCTGCGTTATATGGCGCAGGCAGTCGATGCGCTGAAGGCCGATCCGCACGCGCGCGAGCTGCCGATCATCCTGTTTTCCAAGGGCGCCCATGCGCATCTCGCAGCCATGGCCGATACCGGCTGCGCGGCGCTCGGCGTGGACTGGACCATCGATCTGGCCGATGCGCGCCGGGCAGTGGACGGCAAGGTCGCGCTGCAGGGCAACCTGGATCCGGCGGTACTGCGTGCGCAGCCGGACATCATTCGACGCGAAGTACGGCGGGTGCTCGACAGCTACGGCAAGCATCCGGGCCATGTGTTCAACCTCGGGCACGGTATAACGCCCGAAGTGGATCCGGAGCATGTGAAGGTGCTGGTGGACGAGGTGCACGCGTACAGCCGGATCTTGCGCGGCAGCTGACGTCGGCTTTCCGCCTGCCATATCGCCTCACCGTCATTCCGGCGCAGGCCGGAATGACGGTGAGGCAGCGAACAGCGTCACGCAAGCGCAACGCGTCAGGTTCAGTGGAACGAAACCGTCAAGGTCGAAGGCACGGCGGTCGATGCGCTGAAAGTCACATCGCTGTTCAACGGCGTCACCCCCGCATAGCGCAGATCATTGGTGCCGATCACCAGCGCCAGCTGATCGCCCTGCTTCATCTGCCAGTCGGTGGCTTCGAGCTGGATGCCGATCGTCTGCGACACGCCCACGGCTGCATTGTTGAGCGTATACGGCTTCCAGGTGATCAACTGGCCGATGCCCGAAGCATTGATATCGTAGAGATAGGCAATCAGAGTCAGCCGATTGCTGGTCGGCGTAACGGTGAGCTGCAAGGCCGGCATGCCCATCAGGCTCTGCGCCTGCGTCGCCGCCGGACTCACCCACACGCCGGCATTCCAGCGATTGACCAGCGACAGTGCCACCGAAGGCGGCAGATCCAGGTAACCGGTCAAGGCGCCGCTGACAAAAGCCACGCCGGTGGTCGCCGCAGTGAGATAGCCGCCGGTAATGCCGTATTGCCAGCCGCCGCCGGTGCCTGTGCTGAGACTTCCGGTGCATTGATAAAGCAGACCGCAGGACACCGGCTTGGTCAGCTGGTAAGTCACCGCGCCCTGCTGCACCGCATTCCAATCGGCGAACGTGCTCCACGTGCCGGTCTGCGATTTCAGCTGCACCGGTGGCTGCGTGTCGATGCCATTGTCGACACCCTTGAGGTAATGATCGAACCAGGCATTCACCGCGCTATAGATCTCGTTGGGAAAACCGAACGCACCCGCCAGCTCGGCAGTGGTGTGATCGCCGTGCGAAAACATCATCCTCTTCGGCACCGTCAGCTGGTTGTAGAAGTTGATCAGCTGGCTGGGCACGAACAAGCTGTCCTCGTAGGCATTGGCCACGAACACCGCCGTACCGTTCGCATTGAGTTGCGCCACCGCGTTGATAGGTGAGCGCCCTGGCGTATTCGGATCGTTCTGCACTGCCTGTACCGCGCCGGCAAAGTTATCGGCCAGTACGTCGGTATTGACCTGCGCCATCAATGCGCCCGGCTTGCCCAGATAGCTGGCGAACGAAAGCAAGCCGATGCCCTGCTGGCTCGGTGTCTGGTTGGCATCGAGCGATGCAACCAGATCCGCCCAGGTACTCATCGAGGCCACCGCCTTGATGCGTGTATCGTGCTCCGCCGCCAGCAGGCTGGTACCGGCGCCATAGGAAATGCCGGAGACACCGATCGCCTGCGGATTGGAGGGCGTATTGCTCAGCGCCCAGTCGATCACCGTGCTTACATCGCCGATGGTCAGCGGGCCGTCGATATCGATGTAGCCGCAGTGCGGATTCAGTCCGCATAGCGTGCCGAAGCCGCGCGAGCTGTAGCTGATCACCACATAGCCATCGCCGGCCAGCGCATTCGCCTCGCCCACGTATTCGGTGTAGTTCTCGCCCCAGCTGGAAGGCATCACCACCAGCGGAAACGGACCGCTGCCCGATGGCACCGCCACATAGGCCTGCAGCTGATAGCCGTCAGGCGTGGGAATCGAGGTGGATGTACCCGGAAGCGTTTGCGCTGCCGCCGGCACGGCCAGTGCCAGCATCGACGCAAAAAGGGTGAACCAGACTGCCATGTGTCGCATACCGCCCTCCGCAGATATGTGAGGCATTCCCCCGCGCATCCGCCAGTTGCGGATGCAGCGCGCACATGTGCGCTCACGCGGGTGATGTCCGCGTGATCTGCTTGCATCAGGTGTTAATGCTTGCCGGCGAGCGCGTTAATGCTGCACGTTTGAAACGGGCACTGAAGCGTGCCCGTTTCATGCAGCGATGCGTCAGGCGTGCATATCTTCCAGCTCGATGCCACGTGTCTCGCGCACCGCACGCATCACGAACAACAGCGAGATCAGGGCGAACAAGGCATACAGGCCGTAGGCGAAGGCCAGCCCGACTTCCGCCAGCCACGGGAAGGTGCTGGTAATGGCGAAGTTGGCAATCCACTGCGCCGCAGCTGCCACCGCCAGTGCAATCGCGCGAATGCTGTTGGGGAACATTTCGCCCAATAGCACCCACACCATCGGGCCCCAGCTCAGGCCGAAGCACACTACGTAGGCATTGGCCGCGACCAGCGCAATCATGCCCCACGGCGCCGGCAGGCTCAGGTTGGCGCCGCTGCCCGCCGCTTGCGAAAAACACAGCGCCATCAGGCCCAGGGTTATCGTCATGCCGGCCGAACCGATCAGCAGCAGCGGCTTGCGACCGATCCGGTCGACCAGCGCGATCGCCACCAGCGTCACCAGCACGTTGAGAATGGACGTGGCGACGGAGATGGTGAACGAATCCGCATCGCTGAAGCCGACCGAATGCCACAGCGTTTTGGAGTAATAAAAAATCACATTGATGCCGACGAACTGCTGGAACACCGACAGCAAAATGCCCGTCCACACGATCGGCAGCAGGCCCCCGCTCGGACTGCGCAGGTCGCGCAGCGTCGGCCGGTACTCCACCCGCAAGCTGTGCGTGATGTCGTTGATCTTGGCGTCCAGGGCGGCGTCGCTGTGCATGCCCAGCACCTTGGCCAGCACGGTCTTCGCTTCAGCAGGACGTCCGCGCGCCACCAGATAACGCGGCGATTCCGGCACGCCCAGCACCATTACGCCGTAGATCAGTGCCGGTACGGTGGCGACCAGGAACATCCAGCGCCACGCCTCCAGGCCCAGCCAAAGCAGATGGGACTCGCCGCCGGCCGTGCTCGCCAGCCATGCATCGCTAAGCAGCGCCACGAAGATGCCCAGCACGATCGCCAGCTGCTGCATCGAGCCCAGCCGCCCGCGCACATTGGCGGGCGATACTTCCGCGATATACGCGGGCGCAATCACCGAGGCCACGCCCACGCCGATGCCGCCGACCACCCGCCACACCACCAGATGCCAGACGTTGTGCGCCAGCCCCGCCCCCTGCGCGCTCAGCACCAGGAACAAGGCGGCTACCTGCATGGTGCGCACGCGCCCCAGGCGATCGGCCAGCTGGCCGGCGTACCATGCGCCCAGCGCCGAACCGAGCAAGGCGCAGGACACTGCCAGGCCGATCTGCGCCACGCCGAGCCCGAAGCTCATGCGCACCGCATCCACGGCGCCGTTGATCACCGCCGTATCGAAGCCGAACAGGAAACCGCCGATGGCGGCGGCCGCGGCTATCAGCACCACGCGTGCCGTGGCGCGCTCGCCATCCCCCTGCGCAGCGCCCGCCGATGTAGGTGTATTGAGATTCATAGCGATCATGCTCCCCGCATGATGATGTGAAGTGAGAGGCGATTCTGCGTGCGCGCCCTAAACCTGTCCGCCTGAATACGTATGCACGGCCTACGGCCCCGCTGCCGGGAAACTATCACGCGGCTCGGCGCCGGAGGTGTCCCTCACCTCCGGGGCCTGCGCAAAGAAGGCACGCACCTGCGCCAGTTCCCGCGTACGCGGCATCGGCGGCAGGCTGGCCAGAAACAACTTGCCATAGCCCTTGCTGCTAAGGCGCGGATCGCACAACACCAGCACACCGCGATCGTGCACGTCGCGGATGAGCCGGCCCGCGCCCTGCTTCAGCGCGATCACCGCGCTGGGCACCTGCCAGCCCATGAACGGATTGACGCCCGCTTGCTCCAATGCTTCCAGCCGCGCCTGCAGCACCGGATCGTCCGGCGCGGCAAACGGCAGCTTGTCGATCACCACCACCGACAAAGCCTCGCCGGCAACATCCACCCCTTCCCAGAAACTGGCGGCGCCGAGCAACACACCATGGCCGCTGGCGCGGAACTCCTCGAGCAACTGATGCCGCGGCGCGCTGCCCTGCACGAACAAGGGCCACGGCACCCGATCGACCAGCAATTCCGCGGCGCGGCGCAGGGCGCGATGCGAGGTAAACAGCAAGAAGGCACGGCCGTTCGATGCCTCCAGCACCGGCATCACTGCATCGATCACGCGCTCGGTGTAATCGCGCGCGGCCGGATCGGGCAACCCGTCGGGCAGGTAGCACAACGCCTGGCGCGGATAGTCGAACGGACTTTCCAGGCTGATGGTCTGCGGATCGTCCAGGCCGAGCTGGCGTGCAAAGTGATCGAAATGGCCGGCCACCGACAAGGTCGCCGACGTATGGATCCACGCGGCATGGGTGCGCTCGCGCATCGCGCGCAGCGGCGCCGCCAGATCGAGTGGCGTGGCGTGCAGGGCGAAGCCGCGCGGAAACAGTTCGTACCAGCGCACGTCATGCTCGGAATGTTGTTCGAGAATGCGGTCGAGGCGCTCGGTGAGGCTCGCCGCACGCTCATGCACATTCATGAAACCGCGCGAGCGCTCCGCCTGCGAAGCCAGTAGATCGGTGAGCACGGCCAGCAATTCGACCAGGTCATGCAGCGATGCCGGCACACCCTCGCGCTTGAGCAGTTCGTGGAAGGGTCCGCGTATCGGCAGCGGCTCCAGCGCCAGGCGCAGTTTGCGCACCGCTTCCTGCAATGCTTCGACGGGTTCGAGCAGCAGGCCGATCGCACCGGTAATGCCATTGCATTCGGCCAGTGCGTCCTGGGCCAGTTCGGTAAGCTGGCGCGCGCTGAGGCTTTGCGAAAAAAATTGTCCCGCCAGCTCCGGAATCTGATGCGCTTCATCGAGGATGAAGGCATTCGCACCCGGCAGAATTTCGCCGAAGCCTTCCTGCTTCAAGGCCAGATCGGCGAACAACAAATGATGATTGACCACCACCAGATCCGCTTCCTGCGCATCGCGGCGCGCCGCCACCACATGGCAATCGTCGTAGAACGGACATTCCACGCCGAGGCAATTTTCCGGCGTGGAGGTCACGCGCAGCCACAGCGGCGAATCTTCCGGCACTTCGGCCAGCTCCATGCGATCGCCGCGCCGTGTGCGCGCCGACCACGCGCGAATCGCCGCCAGCTGCGTCGCCTGTCGCCGATCGAAACTCGCGCCTTCGCGCACTGTCTGGTCGAGGCGATAAAGGCACAGATAGTTGGCGCGCCCTTTCAGCAGCGCGGTTTTCAGGCGCGCACCAAGCACCGAACGCACCTTGGGCAGATCGCGGAAAAACAGCTGGTCCTGCAGCGCCTTGGTACCGGTGGATACGATCACGCGCTCGCCCGACAACAAAGCCGGCACCAGATAAGCGTAGGTTTTGCCGGTACCGGTACCCGCTTCGGCAATCAGCGTTTCGCCTTCGGCAATGGCGTGCTGCACCGCCCTGGCCATCGCCTGCTGAGCGGGGCGCGGAGCGAAGTTGGGCAATTCGCGGGCGAACGGGCCTTCGGCGCCGAGCAGGGCGTCGATGTCATCGGGGTCGGTCATCGGGCGAGTATCGCGCAGGGGCGGATTCCGGGAAACAGGCGCACCGTCCCACACCCTTATTCCGGCGCAGCCCGGAATCCATGTTCACCCTTGCGCAAAGGCCGCGATGGATTCGGGCCTGCGCCGAAATCACGGCAAGGGATGATGAAGCCACTTCATCAAGCGATGCCAGACGCTTCCAGTACACGGCCAATACCTTCCGCCTCGATCGCGCGCACCGCATCCTGCAATGCCGTGGCATCGCCATCGCGACTCACGCCGATGCGGAACAGCAATTCGCCGTCCGCACTGCGCGAGGAATGGATCGAATCGAGATTGATGCCGCGCTGTTCGAACACCGACAACAAGGCGCGTAGCGAACCGGGCCGATCCAGCGGCAGGAACACGCTGATGAAACGCGGCTCGCGCAAATCCGCCAGCAGATAGCCGAGGCGTTCGAAGGCATAGCTGCCTTCGGCCACCGATTGCTTGCCGGCATAGTCGCGGCTGCGTTCCAGCAACTGCTCGCGCAGCTGGTCGCGCGCCACGTTGTCGCCGCGCCAGACCAGGTCACACAGTTTGTCCAGCTGCGCCGACATGCGTTCCAGCATCGGCGCCACATGCGGATTGTCGAACTGGATGTCCTGATAAATCGCCGGGTTGCTCGCCAGCATGCGCCGCATCACCGCCATATCCAGCTCATAGCCGACCGACGCGAACGGACGGATCGCATCCAGTCCGCCGACATCCGGCGCCAGCTCGCGCAGTACCGCACCCTGCACCATATGCGAGGCATGCACCATGCCCTGCACCAGCGCCATCACACGATCGTGCTGTTCGGCTTCGGCACGCACGCAATCGGCTTCGCTGGCAGCAAGGAATGCTTCCAGCCACGGACGCCAGGCATCCAGTCGCGCCTCGCACACCACCATCGCGCGCCCGCGCAAGGTGGCCGACTTCGGCGCGGCGCTCATCGGATGCAGACCCACCACTTCAGCCTGCGAACTGAGCATCGCCGCCACCGGCGCAGCCTTGATCGAGGTGATATCCAGCCACAGCTGGCCACGCTCGATGCCGGCCGCGATGTCGGCGTAATGACGGATTACCTCGGGGGTCTGGCGGATCGGTGCGCAGAACACCAGCACATCGACTTCTTCCAGCAGTGCACGCTCGGAAAGCGCGGTGTCACCGACCGGATCGCGGCCCCATACCTGCAGCCCCATGCGCTGCTCGAAAAAACGACGTAGCCAGCGCCCGTACGCGCCCTGGCTGCCGACCAGCCCGATCCGTGGCGAGACAGGCATAGATCAGAAGCGCTGGATGCCGGCTTCGCGGCAATCTTCGACACTCTTGCTGGCCGCCGCGACGCCGGCAGTGTCGTTCACGCGCTGGCGCAACTCGACCATGGTCTGCCAGTTGCGCGCGCACAGCGGGCCCTGTTTGGAACCGAGCGACCAGGATTGCTGCGCCAGTTTCGCAGCCAGGTCGTAATTGCTCATATAGACCGCCAGTTCGGCGCGATCCTGCAGCACGTCCGGCGAATCGGGCACGCGCTTGAGCGCCATCTCCAGCTTCGCCGCAGCAGCATCGAACTGACCGTTGCGCTCGTCATTGCGTGCACCTTCCTGCAGCGACGTGACACCCGGATCGACCAGCGGGTGCACGTTGATCACCGATTTGTCGCGCTGCCCGGCAGCCTGGATCTCGGCCACCATCGCGGCATTGGATTTGCCCGTAGGCCGGGGCGCTTCGGGCGCCGGCTGGCTGCATGCGGCAAGCAATACGCCCGCGACAACGGCAGGCACAAGCGGAAGGACACGAAGCGGACGGGACAGCATGGGCGTTCTCAGTTGTTAGCGGGCGTGGCACCGGCGGGCGTCGAAGCGCTGGACCCGGAGCCGAACAGATTACCTACCTTTTGCCAGAAACACCCCTCCGAATCGCTGGACAGCGAGCCGGCGATCACCGGCACCTGCTTGGCGCCCTCGCAGCCGGGGTCGCTGCGGCGGCCGTCGGACGGGTTGATCCAGGCCATTTCCAGCCCCTCGCCCGGCGCAGCCGAGAGCGGCGTGGTGGGCAGCTTGCGGAACAGCTCCTGCCAGGCGCGCAGCGCACCGGTGGCGCCGAACAGGTGGCTGGGCTTGTTGTCGTCGCGGCCCATCCAGAACACGCCCAGGCGGTCGCCGGTGAAGCCGGCGAACCAGCTGTCGCGCAGCTCGTTGCTGGTGCCGGTCTTGCCGGCCACATGCAGCGCGGCCAGGCTGGACTCGGCCAGCGTGTGCGCAGTGCCGTAAATCGCCACTTGCTGCATGGCCCAGGTCACCAGTCGCACCGCCGGCTGGTATTCGCCCTGCCCGCTCTGCACTTCATAGCGCTTGATGGTATGGCCGCTGCCGTCCATGACGCCGCTGACCGCCAGCAAGGGCAGCGCATGGCCATCGGAAGCCAGATATTGATAAAGCTGCGCCACCTGCACCGGCGCCAGGTCGATCGCGCCGATCAGCAGCGACGGGCCCGGCTGGATCGAGGTCAGCCCGAACGAATCCAGGAACGCCTTGATTCGCGGCACGCCCACTTCCAGGCCCATGTGGATGGTGGCCAGGTTCCAGGAATAGGCCAGCGCATCGACCATCGGCACCATGCCGTGGCTCTGGTTGTCGTCGTTATGCGGCGTCCACGGCGTACCGTCGGGCTGGCGCATGCTGATCGGCGAATCGTCCAGCTGGGTGGCCAGGTTCCAGCGGCCCGGCTGGGTCAGCGCCACCAGATACACGAACGGCTTGATGGTGGAACCGATCGGCCGTTGCGCATCCAGCGCGCGGTTGAAGCCCTGGTCGCCGGCGACCTTGCTGCCGACTACCGCCAGCACGCTGCCGGTTTTCGAATCGGTGATCACCGCAGCCGCCTGGGTATCGTCGCCGCGCTTGCCCAGGCCCTTGATGGTGGTGTCGATAGCCTGCTCGGTATACAGCTGCGTAGCGGGATCGAGCGTGGTGAAGATCGACAGGTTGCCCTGGCGCAAGGTGTCTTCGTCGAAGTCGTTGGTGATCTGTGCGCGCACCAGCTGCATGAAGGCCGGGAAGCGGTCATGCGGCAGCTGGCCGTCGGTGATCACGCCCAGCGGCGTGCCCTGTGCGGCGCGCACCTGCTCCTGTGTCAGCAGGCCGGTACTGGCGAATTGATCGAGCACCAGGTTGCGCCGGGCCAGCGCGCGATCAGGAAAACGGCGCGGATCGAACTGACTCGGCCCCTTCACCAGGCCGACCAGCATGGCGATCTCCTGCGGGCGCAGATATTCCAGGCGGCGCCCGAAATAAAACTCCGACGCCGCCGCGAAACCGCGCACCGCCTGATTGCCCTGCTGACCCAGAAAGACCTCGTTGATGTAGGCGTCGAGAATGCGCGACTTGTCGTAATGCATTTCCAGCAGGATCGACATCAGCGCTTCGTTCAACTTGCGCCCCATGGTCTGGTCGCGGCTGAGAAACAGATTGCGCACCAGCTGCTGGGTCAGCGTGGAAGCGCCCTGCACGGTGTGTCCGGCGCGCAGGTCGGCAAAGGCGGCACGCAGGATGGCGGTGAAATCCACGCCGATATGATGTTTGAAGTCGCGGTCTTCCACCGCCTGCAAACCACTGACCAGCAGCGGCGGCACGTCGCTGAGCTGCACGATGCTGCGGTCTTCCTGCTTGGCGCCGTACACCGTGGCGATGCGCGCCGGATCCAGATGCGCTTCCTGCAATGGCTTTTCGCTGGCCAGGTCGGTCACCGACTGCACCATGCCCGCACCCAGCACCACGCGGATGTGCTTGGGTAATTCGCCGCCGTCGGGACCGGCGTAGCCGCGCGAAGAAACGTAGTACGTGCTGCCGCGCTTGGCCCAGCTGCCCGGCACATCGCCGTGGCCATCGGTGACATAGCCGGCGAAGGTCAGCTCCACTTCCAGCGTGCCCGGCGTCATCGGCACACCGGGCGCCAGCCGCAGCGGCTGCGAATACACGCGCGTAGGCACGGCGAACACCAGTTCGTTGAAGCGGTCCTGCACACGCTTGTTCATGATCAGCGAATACGGCAGGACGAAACCAAACAGCAGGCCGGTACAAATCCAGAAAGGAATGCGTAGCCATGGCCAGCAGGCACCGGCGATCGATCGAATTCGGCTCAGAAAGTCCAACGTGGGAACGTCCGGTAGAGGCGGGGTTCAGGGATCATAGGGCGCCCTACCCGGCGCCCGGATGAACGCGGCTGGGGGAAAAGTGGCGCGGGGCGGGCGCGCGGCGGCGGCGTTTGTGGCGATGCGATCCACTCCCTCCGCCGCAGCATGTGAATGGAAGATCAGGTCCAGCAATCGGCATCCGGCCGGAAGGGCCGCGGATGCACACCCAGCAGGTCGGTCATTTGCGCATTGTCGGCGACCAGGTCCGTCTCCATCCGCCCCAACGGGCCGCGCAGGCGCGCTACGCCACGCCGCGCCAGCCGCAGCGACCAGGCTGGAATGGGCAACGGCAGTGTGTCGACCGGCAGACTGCGGCGCACGCGCGCAAACATTTCGCCCAGCGGCAGGCATTCACCGCCGCCGATCGGCAGGATCTTCATCGCGGCGGCAGCCGTATCCAGCGCCGCCAGCGCTGCCAGCGCCAGATCCTGGGCATGCACGGGCTGGCGCAGGCCACCGCCGGCCGGCAGCGGGAACACGCGCAGGCGCATCGCGCGGCGGGCAATCGGCGTGAGGCTTTTATCCAGCCCGGCCCCATAGATCAATGTGGGCCGCAGCACCGTCCAGTCGCTGCCATGGCGTGCGCAGGCCGCCACCAGGGTCTGCTCGCCATCGCGCAGCATTTGCGCAAGCTCGCGCTCGGCCGGGACCTCCGAATCGCGCTTGCTGTCGGCACTCATCGAACTGGTGGCGATCACCCGCGGCGCATGCGGCAAATGCGCACCGGCCAGCCAGTCGGCAAACGGCTGCAGCGGACCGAAACTGAAAATGGCGGAGATGCCATCGATCGCCGGCACCCAGGGCAGTTGCCCGGAGAGCCATTCCACGCCGGCGATCGGCGCACGCGGCGCGCGGCTGAGCGCAACCACCGGTTCATCGCGGGCCGCCAGCATCGGTAACAGGTAATGCCCGATCTGGCCGCTGCCCCCAAAGACGAGTACGGTCATCCACCGCCCTGCATGCGCACAGTGAGCTGCTGCACGCGTTGATCGCTGGGCGACAGCTTGCGCGCCTGCTCCAGCGATTGCGCCGCGTTGTTGCGGTCGCCGCTGTCGAGCTGCTGTTCGGCCTGATCGGTCCAGCCGTCGACCAGGCGCTGGCGCATCGGCAGCAAGCTGGCGTCGCCGGGCGACAGGCCCGACAGCGCATCGAGCAAATTGGCCGCCTTGACCAGGTTGCCGCCGCTGAGCGAACGGTTGAATTCCTGCCGCACCAGGCCCGGCAGATCCTGCAGGCCCGACAAGGCCGCCTGATCGTTGCCGTCGATGGCGAGCGCACCGCGATACAAGTCATAAGCGCAATCGCCCGGCGGCGACATGATGTCGCCGCGCTGCGCGGCGGCACGCGCGCGCTGCACCATGGTGGCGACCTGCAATTGCTGCTGCGGACTCAGCGTGACTTGCGGCGGCGGGGTGTTGTCGTCCTGGCTGGCTGCCGCGCCTGCAGGAGCAGCGGCGGCGGCCGGTGCCTTGTTCGGCGCCGGCTGGGTGGTGCTCAGGCGCGCACGCGCCGCGATCAGGTCGGCCGAACCCGGTGTAAGGCCGCCGGCTTGATCGAGCAACTGTCGCGCACGTTCCGTGTCGCCACCGTCCAGTGCCGCATTGGCCTGCACGATCAAGGCTTCGGCCACCTGCCCCAGGCCGGCCTTGGCTTGGGCATTGTCAGGGTCGATGGTCAGCGCGGTCTTGAAATGCGCCAGTGCGGTATCGGTGCCATCGCCGGCAATACGGCCCGCACGCAACGCGTCGTTGCCCTGGCTGATCGCATCGGTGAGCGTGGTGCTGTTCTGCGTCTGCAAGGCCGACAAGGAGGCACGCAAGGTCGGCAATTGCGCGTAATTGGGCAATAGCGCGGCCAGGTGATCGACGCCCACCGACGCGTTCACCGCATCCTTGGCATCGAGCGATTTCTGGATCTGCGCCGCCATCGCTTCGCCGACCTGGTCCATGCCGTGGCGTGCCACCGCGTTGTCCGGATCGGCCGCCAGCACGCGCTGATACAAAGCAGCCGCACCATCCGGGCCATCCAGCTTGCCGCTGCTCAGCGCCTGCTGCGCCTGGTTGATCAAGTTGCCGGTCTGGCCGCTGGATACCTGCGCCTTGGCGATCGCCTGAGTCAGGCGATCCACGTCGCTGCCGCCGCCAAGCAATTCGCGTGCATTGGTCAGCGCCTGCTGTGCCTCGTCGATCTTGCCGGTCTGCAGGGCGGTATCCGCGCGCGAAATTTCTGCGCGGCCGACATCGTTGAGGCCCTGGCGCGCCGCATCGTTGTCCGGCTCCAGGGCACGTGCCGCTTCGAACAGCTCACGTGCGCTGGTGCCGTCGGTGCCGTCCAGATGTCCTTGCTGCAAGGCTGCCTGCGCGCGATGCAGCACATCGTCGAAGTCGGTGCGCGGCACCAGTCCGCGCAGGCTGTTCTGGTTGAACCACAGCCCCGCGATCACCGCCAGCAGCGCCACGATCAACACCGGCATCAGCCAGCCGCGCCGGGGCTTGCGCTTGCTGCGGCCCGACGGCGAATTGCGCCGATAGCCCGGCTCGACATTCATCGGCGGCAAGCCGTCGTTCGGCGCGGGCGCCGGACGCGGCTTGTCCAGGTGGTCCAGGTCACCCAGCTTGGGTTCGGTACGGCCGTTGGAAGGCTCGCGCGGGTCGTTGGTTCCGCTCATGGCTCAAGACGTGGCAGTCAAGGGGCGCAGCTTAACATTGCGCCCCTGGGGCGCGCCGGGGGCAGGATGTTGCGTTCAACTGGCGGCCAGGGCTTGGCGCCGGGCGGCTAGCCGGCGCCCACCCGCCGGGTTTCCACCACATTCGGCAGGGCGGTGAGACGGTCGAGCAGGCTGGAGAGCTGCTCGAAATCGCGTACGCGCAAGGTGTAGCGCATCTCCACCTCGCCGGTGCGCGCAAACAGCCGGCTGGAGGAGGCGATGATGCCGACGTTGGCATTGCTGATCACGCCGACCACATCTTTCTGCAGCCCTTTGCGGTCGTAGCCGTTGAGCTGGATGGTCACTTCATAGGCCTGCGCGGCCGCCTGCCCCCAGCTCACCTCGATCACCCGGTCCGGATCGCGCCGCGCCAGCCGCGCCAGGCTGGCGCAGTTGGCGCGGTGCACGGACACGCCGCGGGTGCGCGTGATAAAGCCGCGCACCGGATCGCCCGGCAGTGGCTGGCAGCAGCGCGCCAGCACGGTGAGCAGATTGCCGACGCCTTCGATGCTGATCGCACTGTGGTCGAAGACCGTAGGCCGTGCCGTGGGCAGCGGCTCGCCGGGCGGTTCCGGCGGCTGCTGCGATTCCTGCAGCACGCGCGCCACCTGGCCCGGGCTGATCTCGCCCAGCGCCAGGGCGATCAGCACTTCGTCATGCGTTTGCAGATTGAACAGCGCCGGCAGCCTGGCCAGATCCATGTCGGGAATCGCCAGGCGCTTCAGCTCGCGCTCGAACAGCGCGCGGCCGGCGGCCAGATTCGCCTCGTGCGCACTGCGCCGGAACCAGGCGCGCACCTTGTCGCGCGCACGGCTGGTATTGAGATAGCCGTGATGCACGGACAGCCAGTCGCGGCTGGGCTCGGCCGCCTTGGCGGTGAGGATCTCCACCCGGTCGCCGCTGTGCGGCTGATAGGTCAGCGGCACGATGCGTCCATTGACCTTGGCGCCGCGGCAGCGATGACCTACTTCGGTATGCACGTGATAGGCGAAATCCAGCACGGTGGCGCCATGCGGCAGGTCCACCACTTCGCCGCGCGGCGTCAGCACGTAGACGCGGTCTTCCAGCAGTTCGGTCTGCAGATCGGCGGCCAGTTCGCCATCGTCGTTGCGCGGCTCCAGCAGCTTGCGCATCCAGGCGATCTTCGCCTCGAAATCCGCATCGCCGCTGCCGCCTTCCTTGTAGCGCCAGTGCGCCGCCACGCCCAGCTCGTTGGCGCGATGCATCTCGTGCGTGCGGATCTGCACTTCCAGGGTCTTGCCGTGCGGCCCGATCACCGCCGTATGCAGCGAGCGGTAGCCGTTGCTCTTGGGGCGCGCCACATAGTCGTCGAATTCGCCTGGCAGATGCGGCCACAGCGCATGCACCACGCCGAGCGCGCCATAGCAGTCGGCCACGCTGCCAACCAGGATGCGCACCGCGCGGATGTCGTAGAGATCGGAAAACTCCAGCGCCTTGCGCTGCATTTTTTTCCAGATCGAATAGATGTGCTTGGGGCGTCCGGCCAGATCGGCGCGAATCTCGCCCGCCTGCAGCGCACGGCCCAGATCCGCCAGCGCTTCGCGGATGAAGTTCTCGCGGTCGCCGCGGCGTTCGTCCAGCAGCTTGGCGATGCGCTTGTAGGTGTCGGGCTGCAAGTAGCGGAAGGCGAGATCTTCCAGCTCCCATTTCAGCTGCCAGATACCGAGGCGGTTGGCCAGCGGGGAGTGGATGTCGCGGGTAAGCCGCGCCAGTTCCTGCCGCTCGCTTTCCGGCAAGGTGCTGGCCGCGCGCATGCGCGCCAGCTGGCGCGCCAGCAGTACGAACACCACGCGCAGATCGCGGATGATCGCCAGCAGCAAGCGGCGCAGACCTTCCGAACCGCCCTCCGGCGGCCGTTGCGCGTGCAAGTGCCACACCCGTTCCGCCGCCACCTGGCCGGCGACCAGCCGCTGCAGTTCTTCCGGCAACGAGGCAGCGCGCTGCTCCCACACCAGCGGATGGATGCGCGCGACTTCAAACCAGAGTGCGGCGGCCTGGGTCTGCGCATCGCAGCCGAGCATGGCCAGCAGGTCGAGCACATCGCCGCATTCGCGCTCGTTCACGCCGTTTTGCGCACACACTTCCAGCGCTTCGGCCAGCACCGGCGGCAGCGCACCGGCACGTGCCTGCCACGCCGCCAGGTGTCCCGCAGCAGTGGTGGTGGCATGGACCATGGCGTGGCGATTTCCCTGTGAACCAGGGACGCAGCATAACGCGGCAGGTTGGGTCAGCGCAGCGTAACCCAACGATGCTTGCCTGCTCCGATGCAGATTTGTTGGGTTACGCTGCGCTAACCCAACCTACGGTTATGGCTTGACGGTCTGGAGCGCCTTCGCCAGGCGCTTGGCCGACACCGGCTCGGGCGTCTTCAGCTCCTGCGCGAACAGCGACACGCGCCACTCCTCGATCAGCCAGCGCAGCTCATCCAATTCCGCGGCGGCGGCCGCGCGATGATTGAGGTATTCCCGCCAATACGGCAGTACCTGCAGCATGCGCTGCTGGTCCTTGGTCGGATCCTGGCGCAGGCGTTCGGCGCGCAGGCGCATCGCTTTCAGATAGCGCGGAAAGTGCGCCAGCCGCGCGGTGGCCAGTTCACGCAAGAAGCCGGGCTCGAGCATGGCATCGAGCTGCTCGCGCAGATCGTCGTAGCTGGCGCGCGCGAAACCGAGCAAGGGCGGCTGCAGCCACGGCTTCAGCTCGGCCTGCGCCTCGATGATCGGCTCAGCCAGCTTCAGGCGTTCCACCGCGGCGGCGAACAGTTCGCGCGCGGCATGCGTACGCAGCGCTTCGAACGTGCCGGCGCTGCGCACGTTCAGATCCTGGCTGGCCAGCATATCGATGAAGCCGCCCTCGACCAGATCCTCGCGCAGACCATCGACGCTGCCGATCGGCGCGTATTTCAGCGACAGCGCGCTGGCGATCGGCAGGCGCCGGCGCGCCTGTTTCATATCGCTGGCCAGTGCATGGCGCAGCAGCCGTTCCACACCTTTGAGATGCGCCGCCCTGGCTTCGTCGCGGCGCTCGAACACGCGCAAGGCAACGGCGTCGCCCAGATCGACCAGCGCAGGAAACGCCAGCAAGCCGCCTTCGGAACGCACCTGCTCGGGAATTTCCTCGAAGTCCCAACTGGTGACATCTTCGCGCGTCAGCTCGATATCGGTTTTGCGCGAGAACGCTTCGCGTGCCTGCCCTTCCCACTGTCCGCGCAGCACGGAAAGATCGCGGCCAGTGGCCAGGGTGCGGCCTTTTTCATCGTGCAAGCGATAGCGCATCGCGAAATGCGGCGCGAGCTCGACCGGCATGAAATCGGCGGCGTCGACCGCCACGCCGGTGGTGCGGCGCAGGAATGCCGCAAGGGCCTTGGTCAGCGGCTCGTCGCGCGGCGCTTCCGCCTCGACGAAGGCGCGCGCGAAATCCGGCGCAGGCACGAAGTTGCGGCGCAGCGCCTTGGGCAGGCCGCGGATCAGCTCGGCGACTTTTTCGCCCAGCAGACCAGGCACCAGCCATTCGCAGCGTGCGGCCGACAGTGCGTTGAGCATCGCCAACGGCAGATGCAGGGTCACGCCATCGGCATCGTCGCCCGGCACAAAGCGGTATTCGAGCCGGTAGCGTTGCGGCGGCAGCTCCAGCGAAGCAGGAAAGGCCCGCGGATCCAGTCCCGCGCCACCTACCATCACGTCATCGATCGACCAGCGCAACGCCGCCTGCTCGGCCGGTCGCGCGTTGCGATACCACGCATCCAGCGCGCGGCTACCGGCGATCTCCTGGGGCAGCTTGCCGCGGAAAAAATCGACCAGCTCATCTTCATGGCGGATCAATCCTTCGCGCCGCTGGCGTGCCTCGATACCCTGTGCATCTTCCAGCACGCGCTGATTGGCGCGCACGAAATCGGCGCGCGCCTCGAGATCGCAGCGTACCAGCGCCTCGCGCAGGAAGATCTCGTGCGCCTGTGCCGGGTCCTGTTGCTGGAAGGTCACCGGCCGGCGCTCCACCAGCACCAGCCCGAACAGGGTTACCTGCTCGTACGCCACTACCGTGCCGCGCTTGCGCGACCAGTGCGCATCGCGGCAGCTGCTGCGCAACAGATGCGCCGCCTGCTGCTCGATCCACAGCGGTTCGATGCGCGCACACATCATGCCCCACACGCGGCCGCCGATATCCAGGATCTGCGCGGCGAACACCCAGTTCGGCGGCGTCTTGGCCAATGCCGAGCCGGGGAATATCTGGAAGCGGCGCTCGCGGGTACCGCGGTAGATGCCTTTTTCGTCCTTGTGGCCGACTTGCGTGGGCAGGCCGGCAAGCAGGCTGCGATGCACCGATTCGTAGGTTCGTTCCGCCTCGGATTCACTCCGTTGCCCCTCAGGGGAGATGGCTGGAGTGAGGGGCTGGGGCTTGCGGGAAGGTGGTTCTGTGCGGCTTTTTTTGGGGTTTGTTTCCCGCGCGTTTGCAGATCTGCGCGAGGCTGTCCCCTCACCCCGGCCCTCTCCCCGGAGGGGAGAGGGAGAAGGGGCAGGCGCCGCAGCATCGAGCTTCCACCCAAGCTCCTGCACCACCAGCAACAACTGCCGGTGCAGTTCGCGCCATTCGCGCATGCGCAGGAAACTCAAAAAATGTCGCGAGCACCAGTCGCGCAATTTCGACTGTGTCAGGTCCTCATGCGCCGTGTCGTATTCACGCCACAGGTTCAATACGCCAACCAGATCGGACTTGGGATCGGCAAACGCCGCATGCGCCTGGTCCGCCTGCTGCCGCGCATCGGCCGGCCGCTCGCGCGGATCCTGGATGCTGAGAAAGGCCACGATCACCAGCAGTTCGCGCAGGCTGCCGAGCTGTTGCGCTTCCACCAGCATGCGCGCCAGTTGCACGTCGATCGGCAGGCGCGCCAGCGTGCGGCCGGTGGCGGTGAGCTGGCGCCGTTCGTCGATCGCGCCGATTTCGCTCAGGCGGCGATAGCCATCGGCGACCACGCGCGGATCGGGCGCTTCCAGGAACGGAAACTCATCCACCTCACCCAGCTGCAGCGACAGCATGCGCAGAATCACATTGGCCAGCGAGGAACGCAGCAGTTCCGGATCGGTGTAGGCGGCACGCGCGGCGAAATCGGCCTCGTCGTAGAGGCGATAGCAGATGCCGGGTCCGACGCGGCCGCAGCGGCCCTTGCGCTGGTTCGCCGCGGCCTGCGATACCGGCTCCACATGCAGGCGTTCGAGCTGGCTGCGCTGGCTGTAGCGCTTCACGCGCGCCGTGCCGGTATCGATCACGTAGCGGATGCGCGGCACCGTCAGCGAGGTTTCGGCCACGTTGGTGGCCAGCACCACGCGGCGCTTGGTGCCGGGCTTGAACACCCGATCCTGATCGGTCGCCGACAGGCGCGCGTACAGCGGCAGGATTTCCGTTTCGCGGTACTGCCGGCGCGACAGCAGCAGATGCGCGTCGCGGATCTCACGCTCGCCTGGCATGAATACCAGCACGTCGCCGCGTGGATCGTCGTGACTGATTTCGTCCAGCACCGCGGCCACATGCTCGGCGCTGCCCTGCTGCAATTCGCCGCTGCGCTGGTTGCGCCGCGCCTGCACTTCGTCGACCGAACGCCAGCGCACGTCCACCGGATAGGCGCGCCCTTCCACCGAGATCACCGGCGCACCGTTGAAATGCTCGGCAAAGCGCGCGGTATCGATGGTGGCCGAGGTCACGATGATCTTCAGCTCCGGCCGCTTGACCGCCAGGCGCTTCAGATAACCGAGCAGGAAATCGATATTGAGGCTGCGCTCGTGCGCCTCGTCGATGATCAGCGTGTCGTAGGCAGACAGCCACGGATCGCCCTGGGTTTCGGCCAGCAGGATGCCGTCGGTCATGAACTTGATCAGGCTGTGCTCGGAAACCTGGTCGTTGAAGCGCACCTGGAAACCGACCTTGTCGCCCAACTGCGTATCGAGTTCTTCGGCCACGCGGCGCGCCACCGAACGCGCCGCCAGGCGGCGCGGCTGGGTGCAGCCGATCAGGCCGGCTTCGCCGCGGCCGGCAGCCAGGCACAGCTTGGGTAGCTGGGTGGTCTTGCCCGAACCGGTCTCGCCGGCGATCACCACCACCTGATGTTCGCCGATCAGCTTGACGATCTCTTCCGCGCGCGCGGTGATCGGCAGCGATTCGTCCAGCCGGATCGGCGGCTTGCTCTGGACACGCCGCTGCCGGCGCTCGGCCGAAGCGGCGATATCGCTGGCCAGCGCCTGCAGTTTTTTCGCATCCGGACGTCGCGACAGATGGCGCCAGCGGCCGAGCAGACGGCCGAAATCGCGGCTGCAAACGCCGTCCAGCGCGGTGCGCAGCGCGCGCAGGCCGGGCTCCGGCGCGACGGAAGGAGAGGAGGTGTTGGGCTTCGTATCGTTCATGCAGCTGTACATGATAGCTGGTGGCTATCACCGGCATGTGCAATGCCCATTTCCCCTGTCCTGCGCGGCTCGGTAAGCTCGCAAGCCGAACCCTAGGAAGGAGTACCCGCATGGCCACCAGCATCGGCATCGCCAAGAAGGATCGCGAAGCCATCGCCAAACAGCTGTCCAAGCTGCTGGCAGATACCTACTCGCTCTATCTGAAGACGCACAGCTTCCACTGGAACGTCACCGGCCCGCATTTCAACAGCCTGCACAGCATGTTCCAGACGCAGTACAACGCGCTGTGGCTGGCCGCCGACGAGATCGCCGAGCGCATCCGCGTGCTCGACGTATTCGCACCCGGCTCCTACAGCCAGTTTGGCAAGCTCACCACCATCAAGGAAGAACCCGGCGTGCCGGATTGGAAAGACATGATCGAGCAGTTGGTGGCCGGCCATGAAATCGCCGCCGCCACCTCGCGCGCCGCGATCAAGGTGGCCGACGCTGCCGGCGACGAAGGCAGCGCCGACATGGTCACCGGCCGCCTGAAGGATCACGAAAAGACCGCGTGGATGCTGCGCTCGCTGCTCAAGTAAGCGCCCGTGCGACGCCCCTCCTCCAACGGGGAGGGGCGCGCAGCCAGCCTCAGAACTTCTGCGTATAGCGCAGATAGACAAACCGCCCGAAGTCGTAGGACGCGTTGTAGGCGTATTGCGAATCGACGGTGATCGGGCCGCTGGAGGTAAAGCCGCCGTAGAAATACGGCCCGGTGCGGTTGAAGATATTGTTGACGCCCAGCGCGATCGTGCCGTGCCACGGCGCATTCCAGTACACCTGCAGGTCGTTCATCGTGACCGACGGAATCTGCGTCATCGGCGTCACTCCGGAGCCCGGCAGATAGTAGTTCGGCAGGGTGCAGGGGAAGGCCGAGAACTGCTCGTTGTAGCAGGGATCCTTGAGCGGCGAGAAATAGCGCAGCGTCCACTGCGCACCCCAGTTCTGGTACTGCCAGCCCAATGTCACGTTGGAACGCATGCGCCAGTAGCCGCCGAAGCCGTTGTTGTAGCTGACCGGCACGCCGGCATACTGCTCGCTGTTGTTGTGCGTGTAGTAGGTGCTGTTGGAGTCGATCTTGAACTGGCCGAACGAGAATTTCGGCAGCGTGTACGACAAGCCCAGGTCATAGCCGGCCACATCCATCCAACCCTGGTTCTCCTCGCCGAAGAACATGCTGCTGACCTGGTAATCGTCCGCCGCGGTGCGCTGGAACCGGCTGCAATCGGCGGTGATGCCCAGCTCGTAGCAATTATTGAGCACTTCGTTCGGGCTGACCGTGGAGATCACGTTGCGCACGATGTAGTGAAAATGATCCAGCGTGATGTTGAAGCCGGACAGGTAGCTCGGACTGTAGACAATGCCGATCTGCGAGCTCTTGGACGTCTCCGGCCGCAGATTGGGATTGCCGCCGCTGGTAAACGGCGCGTATTGCGGCGTGCCGCCCGGCGACACCACCGGCGTGCCGGGCGATTGCTCCTGCATGAAGCCGGCGGGGAATTCCGTGCCCAGGCTCTGTCCGCTGCCGCCCACCGCTGCGTTGAGCGCCGCCTGATTCAGCGCCGGCTGGCCGCCGACGCCACTGGCGCAGTTCTTGGCGACGGCCGTGTTGTAGCGTGCCAGGCCGTACACCACGTCGCACGGATCGTTATAGAACGGATAGGTGGTGGAGATGCCGCCATACAGATCGCCGACCGTCGGCGCGCGGAAGCCGGTGCCGTAGCTGCCGCGCACCATCAGGTCGTCGATCGGCTTCCAGGTGATCTTGAACTGCCGGTTGTTGGTGCCGCCGAAATTGCTGTAATGCGAGAAACGATCGGCAACATCCAGGCTCAGAGATTGCACCAGCGGCAGATCCTTGAGCAGCGGCACATTCAGTTCGAGCCAGGTCTCGTTGACGCCGAAGCCGCCGGCCGTGGGCGCACCGGCAAGGTTGGTGGTCAGGCCCTCCGATGACGGCACATCGGGCGTGTCGTAGCCGGACACCGAGCGGTGCGAAGCGCCGATCGCAAAGGTCAGGTCGCCGGCGGGCAATTCGAGAATGTCGCCGCTGAAATCCACCTGCGGTCCTTTTTCCGAACTGCCGTAGTGCTCATAGCCGTTGACCAGGATGTAGTTGAGCATGGCCGGGCTGTAGCGCCCCGCCAGCACATTCAACGGCACGCAGCCGGCGATGACATTGCCCGGCGTACCGCACTCCACGCTGCCGTTGGCGGCCTGGAAGGAAGGCCCCAATGCGTTGAACAGGTTCGGCAGGGAGAAGTTGCCGGTTTCCAGGATCGTGCCTTCGTAGCGGGTGTCGTAGTAATACGCATCCCAGTTGAACAGGTGTTCGCCGATGCTGAAGTTGCCTTCCACGCCCAGGCTGATGCGGAAGTTCTCCACCTTGTTCATCGACAGGCGCGGCACCTCCGCCACGATGCGCTGGAACTGCAGATCGGTAGGCGTCTGGCCCGGCGCATTGGTCGGGTTGTAGTAGCTGTATTGCGACAGCTCCATGCCGGTGTACTGCGGATACTGCTGCGAGAACAGCGCCGCGGAAGACAGCGGAAAGCCCGCCAGCTCATCCGTATTGCCCTGCTCGTTGTAACTGGCGGTGAAATCCGCGGTGAGGTTCTTGAGAATGTCGTAGTGCCCCTGCACGAACAGGTTCTTCATGTTCGTGGCGCTGAGCAAGGTGTTCTCAGGATTGGGGTTGTAGTAATCGCCGGGATTGGTCACCACGCCGTTGTTCAACGAGGTCGGCCCCTGCACCGGGTGAAAATCGTTGATGTTCTGCGTATTTCCGCCCTGGTTGAGCACATACCACTGGTTGTTCAGATTGAACTGGCCTTGCGTGCCCAGGGATGCCCAGCCGTTGTAGGGGAAGTTGGCGGTCAGCGGATACGCGCTGTACGGCCGGTCGCCCGCATCGATCGCATCCTGCTTCTGGTATTGCGCGGTAAACAAGATCGAGCCGCGCGTATAGGTCTTGCCGAAGGTCACCGCATACTGGCCCTGGTCGCCGTCGCCGCCGGGCATGTAGCGGCCGTTATAGGTGTCCAGTTCGCCGCCGTTGAAATCCTTCTTGGTGACGATGTTCACCACCCCGGCGATCGCGTCCGAACCGTAGATCGCCGACGCACCGTCAGCCAGTACATCGATGTGATCGATGATCGAGGCCGGAATGGTGTCCAGGTTGGTAAAGCCGTCGAACGACGTACCCAGGCGCTTGCCGTCCAGCAATACCAGCGTGCGTTGCGCGCCGAGATTGCGCAGGTCGACAAAGGTGCCGCCCACATCCGGACCCGCTTCGTCAGGATCGGATTTGCTGATATCCGGCGCGGAAGCCGAGCTGAGGTTCTGCAGGAACTGGCCCACGGTGGCAAAGCCCTGGCGCTGGATATCCTGCTGCGAAATGGTCACCACCGGCTGCGCCAGTTCCACGTCGACACTGCGGATCAGCGAGCCGGTAACGGTGACGGTTTTCAGCGTCTTGGTTTGCGTCTGGTCGCTGGCGCTCGGCGCCTGTGCGCTTTGCGCGGCGGCGGTGGATGGCGCAGCGTTTCCCGACGATTGCGTAGTGGCGTTCGATGCGGTGGATTGAGCGTGTACGCCGGCGCCGAGAGTTCCTGCAAGCGTGCTGCAGATCAAGACGTACAACAGTTTCCGCTGTTGCGACTTCATGACGTGCCTCCATTGTCAGTTTCGCGCAAGCGTTACGCCGCCCACGCCAATACACCGGATTCAAAAATCCAGTCGGCCATGAATCCGATGTCCTCCCCCACTACGAAGATAGACACAGCGCGCAGCAACGAGTAGTGCCGCTCTGCACAGATGCGGCGGTTGTTGGCAACCACTCGCTACGCACCAACGCCGGTAAAACCTTCCGCAAAAAAACCAACAGTTCTTGCGAATCAAAAGCGCAATGGATTGCGACTTATCAAAATCACAACAATGCAAGCATCGACATCGACGACAGCGCCTCATTGATACGACGAACGAGCCGCGTCGAAAACGACACGCGCCGCTTGCGGCAGACACACACGAACGATGTTCCGCACACGGCGCGTGCAAGGTTCGCAGCAGGTGCACGGGAAATCGGCCGTTGCATGCTGGGGACGGCAGCAAGGGCGCTCACATTCCTTAGACGGCCGCGGGCGAAGATGCCCTACCTGTGCCGGCGGCCGGGGGCGGCACCGGCGCCGCCCTGACCTCGTGCTGACCGCGGCGGGCGCAATTTATTGAGCCCCATACCGTTAATTGGTTAAGCTGCACAGGCTTATGCGCCTCGAAAGAGGCACCAGGACGGGGATTTTCTTGAGCGCGACACCGATCCAATCCAAAACCTGGCCGTCGATTTTCACCGCCATCCTGCTGGCCCTGGTGGTCGCCGCGTTGAATATCGGCCTGTGGTGGTGGAGCAATCTCCCACGCGGCCCGCAGGACTGGCACGGCCAGATCAAGGGAATGTCGGTGGCGCTGTACCAGCGCTACCAGAACCCGTTCAAGCAGGATTACCCCACCGACGAGCAGATCGACAGCGACCTGAAGCTGCTGCGCCGCTATACCGGCCGGATCCGCACCTACGCCACCGAAGAGAACCCGCAGACCTACCGCCTGGCCCAGAAAGAGGGGCTGAAGGTGATGGCCGGCGCCGATATCGACAAGCGGCTGGATCACAACGAAAAAGAGCTGGATGCGCTGATCGCCCTGGCCCACCGCTACCCGGACACCATCCAGAGCGTGGTGGTCGGCAACGAGGTGCTGTACACCAATGCGCTGTCGGTCGACCAGATGATGGCCTACCTGGACCGGGCGCGGGCGCATATCCGCCAGCCGGTGACCATCGCCGAGCCGGACTACATCTGGCTGAAGTATCCGGAGCTGGCCGACCACGTCGACTTCATCACCATCCACCTGTTCCCGTTCTGGAACGGCGTGGACCGCAAGGACGCCCTCGAAGCCACGATCGGCGCCTACCACAACATCACCCGGCGCTTCCCCAACAAGCACGTGGTGGTCGGCGAAACCGGCTGGCCCTCCAACGGCGACCGCCGCGAGCGTGCCTACCCGTCGATCTCCAACGAGGCCATCTTCGACCGCGAATGGCTGATCTGGGCCCAGCAGAACGACATCGACTACTACCTGTTCGAGGCCTTCGACCAGCCGTGGAAGGAAAACCTCGGCGAAAGCCGCACCGGCGCCTACTGGGGCATCTTCAACGCCGACCGGCAGCTTAAATTCCCGTTCACCGGCCCGGTGACCGAAGACACCCAGTGGCCGTGGAAGGCGCTGGCCGCCAGCCTGCTGGCGATCGTGCCGATGCTGTGGTTCGGCATCCGCTTCCGCCGCTTCAAGATCATGGGCCGGCTGTTCTTCGACGTGCTGATCCAGCTGGCCTGCGGCCTGATCGTCTGGTCGGTCACCCTGCCCTTCAATTTCTATCTGGACTGGGTCGACTGGAGCATGCTGGTGCTGCTGTTCCCGGCCCAGGTGGCGATCCTGGCGATCCTGCTGATCAACGGCTTCGAGTTCACCGAAGTGCTGTGGCGGCGCCAGTGGGTGCGCCATGCCGGCATGCTGCCGCCCGATCCGCCGGAAAAGCAGCCGTTCGTCTCCATCCACCTGGCCTGCTACAACGAGCCGCCGGAGATGGTGATCATCACGCTCGATTCGCTGGCCGCGCTCGACTACCAGAACTTCGAAGTGCTGGTGATCGACAACAACACCAAGGATCCGGCGGTGTGGAAGCCGGTGCAGGAATACTGCGAAAAGCTCGGCGAGCGCTTCCGCTTCTTCCACCTGGAACCGTGGCCCGGCTTCAAGGCCGGCGCGCTGAACTTCGGCCTGAAGGAAACCGACCCGCGCGCCGACGTGGTGGCGGTGATCGACGCCGACTACGAGGTGCGCGCCGACTGGCTGGCCACCCTCACCGGCTATTTCCACGACCCCAAGGTGGCCGTGGTGCAATGCCCGCAGGCGCACCGCGAGTTCGTGCAGAACCGCTTCCGCCGCATGACCGCCTGGGAATACGACGGCTTCTTCCGCATCGGCATGCACCACCGCAACGAGCGCAACGCGATCATCCAGCACGGCACCATGACCATGGTGCGCCGCTCCGCACTGGAAGGCACCGGCGGCTGGTCGGAATGGACCATCTGCGAAGACGCCGAACTCGGCCTGCGCCTGATGCACTCCGGCTACGAGCTGGTCTACGTCGACGAACTGATGGGCAAGGGCCTCACCCCGGCCGACTTCAAGGCCTACAAGAGCCAGCGTTACCGCTGGGCCTTCGGCGCCATGCAGATCCTCAAGGGCCGCTGGGACTGGATGACCAAGAAGGGCCCGCTCACCAGCGGCCAGCGCTTCCACTTCCTCACCGGCTGGTTCAGCTGGTTCGCCGATGCGCTGCACCTGATCTTCACCCTGATGGCGATCTTCTGGACCGCCGGCATGGTCGCCATGCCGCAGACCTTCAGCCTGCCGATGCAGCTGTTCCTGGTGCCGGTGATCGGCTTCTTCTTCGCCAAGATGATCTTCGGCATCGTGCTGTACCGTGCGCGCGTACCGTGTAGCTGGTACGACACCATCATGGCCTCGATCGCCAGCATGAGCCTGAGCCACGCCATCGCGCGCGGCATCCTGCACGGCCTCACGCGCGAAAAGACCTCGTTCGTGGTGACCGCCAAGAGCCGCCGCCTGGGCGGCAGCAACTTCGCCGCCTTCGCCCCGGTACGCGAAGAAATGCTGATGCTGCTCGCGCTGGTGCTGTGCGTGGTCGGCATGTCCATGAGCGTGTTCGCGCGCTTCGCGGAAGGCCGGCTGTGGATGTTCATCCTGGCCGCGCAGGCGATTCCGTATATTTCGGCGATGATCGGCGCATGGATTGCGCACAAGTCGGGCGACAAGACCGGCTGATATCGCGCTTGGGCCCTCTCCCCTCAGCGGGGAGAGCAAAAAACAGATTTTGCTGAGATTTCTCGCGAGAGTGGCCCCTCAGCTCAATCCTCTCCCCAGCGGGGAGAGGAAGCGAACGCGAAAAGCACGTTATTTGAATTGGTGCGCAGGCTAAGCTGCGACTTGCGATGCCGAGTCGAGGATGGAACCCTAACGCATGCGTTGGATACGCCACTGCCTATGTCTGCTGCTGTTGTTGCTGATCCCCGGCTTGAGCCATGCCGGGGTGCAACTGGTAGTGGACGGCGTGGACGATCCGCTCAAGGCGGCGGTGATCGCCGGCGTAAGCCTGTCGCAATACGCCACGCGCGATGTGAGCGAGGCGCAGGTGCGGCGGCTGTACGACCGGGCCGATGCACAGGCCGGCACCGCCCTGCAGCCGTATGGCTACTACGACGCCCACGCCAGCGGCAAATTGGAGAAGACCGACAAGGGCTGGCGCGTCACCCTGCATGTCACGCCGGGGCAACCGGTGCTGGTCACCTCGGTGGCGATCCGGCTCGACCACAACGCGGCCGCGCTCGCGCCGGTGAAGAAAGTCCAGCGCGCGATCGAACGCCTGAAGGGCCAGCGCCTCGACGACGCCACCTACGATGCCGCCCGCGACGCGCTCAATGCCGCGCTGTTCGCCAACGGCTACCTCGATGCGCGCTACACCGTGCGCCGGGTGGAAGTGAATCGCGCCGAGCATAGCGCCGCCATCCAGTTGGCCTGGGAAACCGGCACCCGTTATCGCTATGGCGACGTGCATTTCGAAGGCTCGCAATTCCGTCCCGGCTTTCTGCAGCGCTATGTACCGTTCAAGCGCGGCGACTACTTCGACCAGAACCAGCTGCTGAAACTGCAGCAGACCTTGAACGGCGCCGACTACTTCGCCGCCGTCGACGTGATGCCGCAGCTCGACACCGCCAAGAACGGCGTGGTCGATATCGACGTGCAGCTGGCGCGCGCCAAGCGCACCATTTACACCGGCGGCCTGTTCGTGGGCACCGACACCGGCGCCGGTATCCGCGGCGGGATGGAGCGGCGCTGGGTCAATCGGCTTGGCCACAAGTGGAAGAACGATATCGTGCTGGCGCAGCGGCTGAAGACGCTGTCCAGCCAGTACACCATTCCCTTGCCCGGCGACAACGAGCGCAGCCTCAACTTCGGCGCCAGCTATCGCGATGCCAACACCGTCACCTCGCAATCGCGCACGCTGGAACTGGTCGCCAACGAAAGCGAGCTGTGGCACAACTGGGTGCGCACCGTAGGCCTGCATGTGCTCACCGGCACCTTCGACGTGGGCAAGACCCCGAACGAACCGGAAAGCACGCCCGGCGTGCAACACGGCAGCAGCACCCTGGTGTACGCGGAAGCGTCGCTTACGCGCAAACAGGCAGACAGTTTCGACTTCGTGCGCCGCGGCTGGTCGGTCAGCCTCGATGCGCGCAGCACCGCGGGCGACCTGCTGTCCAGCGCGCGCATGAGCGAACTCACCCTGGATGGGCGCTGGATCCGCGCCTTCTGGCGCAATAACCGGCTGATCCTGCGCGGCAGTCTCGGCCATGTATGGACCGACGATTTCGAGGCATTGCCGCCGCAGCTGCGCTTCTTCGCCGGCGGCGACCAGTCCATTCGCGGCTTCTCGTTCCAATCGCTGGGCCCGCAGAACAGCTACGGGCGCGTGATCGGCGGCAACAGCCTGGCGATCGCCAGCGCCACCGTGGAGCACTACTTCACGCCGCGCTGGGGCATCGCCACCTTTGTCGACGCCGGCAATGCCTTCAACGGCACCGACGTGCATCCGAATATCGGCACCGGCATCGGCGTACGCTGGCGTTCGCCGGTCGGCCTGATCCGCGTCGACGTTGGCACGCCCATCCGCAGCACGCTGCAACGCCACGGTGTCGAGCTGCACCTGGTAATCGGGCCGGACCTGTGAGGCACATCGTGAACGCACCCGCGCCGTCGCCTGCACCTCGCCCCCGCCGCCGCTGGCTGCGCGCACTGGCGTTGAGCCTGCTGGCGCTGCTCGTGCTGATCGGTGGCGGCGTGGCCTGGCTGCTGGGTACGGCAAGCGGGTTGCGCTTCGCGCTTGCGCAGGCGCAAGACCTCACCCATGGCGCCCTGCAGGTGGAGCAGGCGCAGGGCCGCGTGATCGGGCCGCTGTCCGTCGCCGCACTGCGCTACGACGATGGCCAGGGCACTCGGGTCGAGCTCGATCATGTGCAGTTGGATTGGCATCTGGCGCCACTGCTGTACAAGCGCCTGCATGTGGTCGAACTGAACGTCGATCGCGTCTATGTAGCGTTGCCCAAGTCGCAGCAGCCGACATCGTCGTCATCCGGCGGCTTCACGCTGAAGCCGCCGCTGGCGCTGGTGCTGGACAAGGTGCATGTAGGTCCCGTGGCCATCGCCCAGGACGGCAAGCCGCTGTTCGCTTCCCATCAGCTCGATCTTGCCGGCGCCTGGACCAACCGCGGCATCAGCGTGACACGGCTGGCCTTGCGCGCACCGGATGGGCAGGTCGACCTGGATGGCCAGCTCGGCGTGGGCCGGCGCTATCGCGGCAAAGGCCACGCGCAAGTCGTGTGGAAAGTCGGCGACACGCAATACAGCGGCAGCCTAGATGCGCAAGGCGACGGCCGCAACGCGCAATTGCAGCTCGCCCTCGTCGAGCCGATGCCGGCGCAGCTGCAGGTGCAACTGGATCAGCGCAACAACAACGCCTGGACGGCCAAACTCGATCTGCCGGCCTTCGATCCCAAGCCGCTGCTCGGCAGCAGCTCGATCACCCGTCTCGGCGCCACGCTGCAAGGCAGCGGCGATCAATACCGCGGCAGCGTGAACGGCGAACTGGATCTCAACGACTACCGCCTGCTGCTGCAACCTCTGCAGGCCGGCTTCGACAAGGACTTCAAGACCCTTACCCTGCAGACGCTGCAACTTGCCTCGCCGCAAGTCAAAGGCCAGCTGCATGCGGCCGGCACCGTGCAATGGGATGCGCATCCGCTCAGCGCGCAGCTCGCGCTCGACTGGAAGGATGTAGAGCTGCCTGCCACGCTGGCCGGCCAGGTATTGCGCAGTCATGGCCAGCTCAACGCAAAAGGCAGCGCCGAGCAGTACCACGCCGAAGGCGAGGTCAGCATCGGACCGCCGGACAAACTCGCCGCGCTGGCCTTGAATCTCGATGGCACCCCGCAGCAGATCCAGCTGCACACGCTCAGCCTGCGCCAGCCACAAGGCAACTTCACAGCCGAGGGCACACTCACCCTGCAGCCCGCACTCGCCTGGCAACTGCAGGCCAAGGCCGACAAGCTCGATCCCGGCCAACTGTTTGCCGGTTGGCCGGGGCTGCTGAATGCCGACTTCGGCACGCAAGGCAAGCTGGTGCAGGATCATCCGGATGCCACGCTGGACCTGCGCAAGCTCGATGGCCAGTTGCGCCAGCGGCCGCTGCGTGGCAACGGACACCTGCACCTGGCACCGGATCAAGTCGTCGACGGCACGCTGGAGCTCGCTTCGGGCAACAGCACCATCAAGCTGCTGGCGCGTCCCGGCAGCAGCAACGATGCCGATCTCACGCTGGCCATCGCCTCGCTCGGCGACTGGCTGCCGCAATCGGGCGGCCAGTTGAACGGCCAGTTCCGCGTGCGCGGCAAGCTGCCCGGGCTTGCTGTCAGCGGCACGCTGCAGGGCCAGTCGCTGACATGGCAGGAGCAGCACATCGCGCAGTTGCACCTGCAGGCGGATCTTCCCGATATCAGCAAGCCGGGCGGAAAACTCGCCGTGGCAGCAAGCGGTGCGCAACTCGGCGGCCTCACCTTCCGCCAGATCCAGCTCAATGGCCAGGGCACGTCGGCGCAGCATCAACTCACGCTCGATGCGCAAGGCCAGCCCTTGTCGATCGCGCTGGCCTTGAACGGCGCATTGAAAGGCCAGGACTGGAACGGCAGCCTGAGCATGCTGTCGCTGGATCTGTCCGGCATGCCGCGCTGGCATCTGCAGCAGGCGGCACGCCTGGGCTGGAATCATGGCAGTGCGAGCATGACGCAACTTTGCCTTACCGCCGGCGATCCGCTGCTATGCCTGAGCGCCGACTACGACCAGGGCGGCAATCTCGATGCGAGCTATCAGCTGCACGCCGTGCCGCTGACCCTGATTGCCGATGCCGCCGGCAACGCCAGCGTGCCGTTCAGTGCGCAGGGCACGCTGGAAGGCAACGGCAAGCTGCATCGCAATGCCGCGGGCGTGCTTACCGGCAATGCCTCGATCACTTCCGCGCAAGGCCGCTTTACCTATAACGAGCATCCCGACCAGCCGGTGTTGAGCTACACCGATCTGGCCTTGAACGCCAAGCTGGCGCCGGGCAATCAGCAGATCAGCCTGCGCGCAGCACTCAACGGCCATGGACGTCTGAACGGACAAGCCAGCATCACCGGCGCGCAACAGACGCTGAGCGGCGACGTCGGCCTGCAGTTGGACAATATCGCCTTCATCACGCTGTTCACCGACTCGCTGGCCAATGTGAAAGGACGCCTCAACGGCGACTTCAAGCTCGGCGGCACGCTGACCGAACCCACCGTCACCGGCCAGGCCGGCGTCGATGGCTTCGCCGCGGAAGTGCCCGATGCCGGTCTCAAGCTCACCGACGGCAAGCTCTCGCTCAGCGCCGCCACCACGCAGCAGCTCAGCGTGCACGGCAGCGTGCAATCGGGCAAAGGCGCGCTGGCGATCGATGGCGTGGCCGGCCTCGATGCGCAGACGCCTACGCGCATCACGCTCAAAGGCAGCGGCTTTACCGCCGTCGATATTCCCGCAGCCAAGGTCGCCATCTCGCCCGATGTGCTGGTACTGCGCGATGCCCAAGGCATCCATGCCAGCGGCTCGGTGCGGCTGGACAGCGCCGACGTCAATCTCGACAAGCTGCCCGGCAACGGCGTCAACAAGGCTTCGCCCGATATCGTGATCGTCGATCAGCCACAGCAACCAGCGGGCAGCGGATCGATGCCGATCACTGCATCGATCAAGCTGGATCTGGGACCGAAAGCCCATCTGGTCGGCATGGGCCTGGATGGACGCCTGAGCGGCATCGTCACCGTCGACGAACGTCCCGGCCGCGATACCACCGGACAAGGCCAGATCACCGTCAACGGCACTTACAAAGCTTATGGGCAGAACCTGCAGATCCAGCAGGGCCAGCTGTTGTTCGCCAGCACGCCGATCGATAACCCCGGCCTGAGCATCCGCGCACTGCGCAGCCTTACGCCCAACGCCACCATCGACCAAGGTCAGCAGGTGGGCTTGCAGATCACCGGCACCGCGCAGCGTCCAGTGCTCAGCGTGTTCTCCAATCCGACCATGGACCAGTCCGACGCACTCTCCTACCTGGTGACGGGCAAGCCGCTGTCGCAGGCCTCGGGTGCCGACGGCAGCAAGGTCAATGCCGCGGCGCAGGCGCTGGGTTCATACACCGGCAACCTGCTGGCCAAGGGCATCGGCAGCAAGCTGGGCATCGACGATATCGGCGTCTCCAGCAACGATGCGCTCAACGGCAACTCCGCCTTCACCGTCGGCAAGTATCTGTCGCCGCGCTTGTACCTGAGCTACGGCGTGGGCCTGTTTGATCCGGGCGATGTGATTACCTTGCGTTATCACTTGAGCCGGCGCTGGAATTTCGAGGCGCAGAATGCGACGGACTTCAATCGCGCAAGCTTCAACTATCGCGTTGAGAAGTAGGTTGGGTTACCCCCCGGACTTGATCGGGGGTAACCCAACGATGTCGCTACGAAGAGAGATCGTTGGGTTACGCTGCGCTAACCCAACCTACGCATGCACTACGGCATGAATGCGGCGCATTGGGAGATGGAGCGATCGCGCACGAGGGCACCGGCGGTCTGCTCGAGTTCCCGCGCAGGTACGGTACCGACGTAGCGTTGGTGTGCGGCAACAGCAAAAATAGCCTCGATCCAATCGTCCACCGGCTGTGTCTTGTAGACAAAGCCGCGCGCGCCGGAGCGCATCGACAGCGTCGCGGTCAATGCGCTGCCATGGCCGGATATCACCAGGATCTCCAGCGCGGGAAAGCGCTGGCGCAGGGTGCGCAGCAGGCTCACGCCGTAGAGATCGCCGGGCGCCAGCGAATAATCCATCACCAGCACATCGGTCTGCAGCGTCGGCAATGCCTCCAGCAGATCCCGGCTACTGCTGAAACTCTGCACCACGCTCACCCGTTGCGTCTCTTCCAGCAAGGCGGCCAGCGCATGCAGGACGAGCGGATGATCATCGAGCAATGTCACTCGCGTGCGCTCACAAATGCGGTTGCCCATGCTATTGGCCTTGTATCCGGCGTATCGCCATGGGGCGCCATTGTCATCACGCCGACCAAGGTCACCGGGAATATCAAGACAATCCAAGTCGGGCAACGCGCCGCCGCCTTTACCGCCTCAACCGGAGGGCGTGCAGGTGCAATCGCCGCTGCGCTGGCGGCCGCTCTGCTCCACCGTATCGCCGCTGCCATAGCTATCGTGCAGGCGCGCCCAATCGCCGAGTGCGTGATACGGGCCATCTTCGGCGCGCCCCTTCGGCATCACATCAAGAAAACCGTAGATGCCGAGATAGCGCTCACCGCCGCGTCCAAACGACGAGTAGGTGTGGAAAATATCGCCGTGCTCATCCTTGTAGAACACGCTATCGCCGGACAGATCTTCCATTTCCGTCGACGTCGGACGGAAGTTGTACATCGCCCTGCCCGCCTGCACGTCTTCCGGCCGGAACGAGACATGGAAGTCATAGTTGAAGTCGCTGCGATACGACGATACGAAGGGAAACTGCCAGCCCATGCGCCGACGTAATAGTTCGATCTCGTCGATCGGCGCACGCGCAATCGCCACATAGGAAACATCGTGGTGCTGCAAATGCACCAGGATGCCGCGCAGATGATCCACCTCCAGCGCACAGCCCACGCAGTAATGCTGCTGGCCGGGGCTGAGCATGTGGTGCTTGACGAACAGCTGGCTGCGGCCTGCGAACAAATCCGACAGGCTCACGCTGCCGTTCGGGCTGTCGAATGCATAGTCCTTTTCGACTTTTACCCAGGGCAAGGCGCGCAACTCGGCATTGAGCTGATCGCCTTGCCGCATATGCGCCTTCTCCCTGGCCAGCAGATCACGGCGTGCAGCCAGCCATGCTTCGCGCGACACGACTTCATGCTTCATCACGATCTCCCGTTGTAGACAGATTTCAGTGCGCCACGGCCGGCTGCTGCGCAGCCGCTGCCTGACGCGTACGCAACAACCAGCCACCGAGTACCGCACCCAGTGCCGCAAAACAGGCGCCGACCAGAAACGCCGACTGATACCCGCCGGTGAGCGCCAGCGCCGGACTGCTGCCGGCGGCACTCAGCACCTGCGTGCGCCAGGAAGCAAGGCTGGCCAGCACCGCCAGCCCCAGCGCGCCGCCCATCATGAAAGCCGTGTTCACCACGCCGGAGGCCAGGCCCGATTCGGACGGCCCCACATCGCTCATCGCCGCCAGCAGCACCGGATTGAAGGCCACGCCCGCACCCACGCCGAGCAGCAACATGCCGGGCAGGATGTCGGTGAGGAAATGGCCGTGCTCCGGCGCACGCGAGAACAGCAGCAAGCCGCAGGCCGCGAATGCCAGGCCGACCGCCAGCGGACGGCGGATGCCGAAGCGCATCACCAGCTTGGCCGAGATGCCCAGCGAGAACAGCGCCATGATCAGGTTCGCCGGCAGGAACGCCAGCCCCACTTCCACCGGCGCATAGCCCAGCACCAGCTGCATATACAGCGCCGACAGGAAGAACCAGGCAAACATCGCCGCCGCCCACAGCACACCCACGATATTGGACACCACCAGATTGCGCAGCTTGAACAGGCGCAGCGGCATCAGCGGCACCTGCACGCGCGCTTCGGTCCACAAGAAGATCGCCAGCAGCAGCACCGCCGCGGCCAGTTCGCCCAGGGTGCGCGTGGTCAGCCAGCCGACCTGGTTGCCGTTGACCACGGCGTAGACCGCCAGCATCAAGGCCGCCGTCACCGTAATCGCGCCCCATGCATCCAGATGGCGCGAGGTGGCCGTGCCCGGCGCCGCCGGCAGCAGGCGCAACGAGGCCAGCACCACGGCAATGCCGATCGGCAGATTCACCAGGAACACCCAATGCCAGCTCAGGCTGCTGGTCAGCACGCCGCCCAGCATCGCGCCCAGGCTGCCGCCACCGGCGCAGACGAAGCCATACACGCCCATCGCCTTGGCGCGATCGGCCGCATCGGTAAACAGATCCATGATCAGCGACAACGCCACCGCGGTCACCACCGCGCCGCCCAGGCCCTGCACACTGCGCGCCACCACCAGCGCCGCCTGCGAGGTAGACATGCCGCAGGCCAGCGAGGCCAGCGTAAACACGCCGATGCCGAGCAGAAACAGGCGGCGATGCCCGTACAAGTCGCCCAGCCGGCCGCCCAGTAACAGGAACCCGCCATAGGTAAGCATGTACGCATTCACCACCCAGGCCAGCGCGGTATCGCCAAATTGCAGGTCGGTCTTGATCGAGGGCAGCGCCACGTTAACGATGGTGGTATCCAGCACGATCATCAGTACGCCCATGCACAGCACGATCAGCGCCAGCCAGCGGCGATCGGGGTGCATGGAAACATGTGCAGCAGTGGTCATGATTGCTCCGTCAGGTGAATAGGGGATTCCGTTACTTGGCACCGCGCACCGCTCTGTTTTACTCGTCATCCCGGCGAAAGCGGGGATCCAGTGTCTGTGTGCATCGAAGGCACTGGATCCCAGCTTTCGCTGGGATGACGGACGGCGACGAGGCGGTGAATCGGGTGTTCTTACAGGATGCGTCGAACGAGCCTCGCGCGAATCGACAACACGGTCTGCGCGCAATACAAGCCGCCTAGTCAAACATCCGGCCCGCAGCGCCCGCAAGCGTGCTGCACTGCGGTTTGACAGTGCTGATTTAGATCGATTCAAATCCAGCCTTCGGCGCATGCCGGCCATGCCCGGCACGACCCACAGGGGTGACACGATGCATATCGCAGCAGGTTCCAGCGCAGTACGTCTGCAGCGCAAGCTGCTTTTTATCAGCCTGGCGATGTTTGCCGGCCTCGCCTGTGCCGGCACCGGCGACACCTTCTATCGCTCCTTCGAACCCGGCGAGCCTGCACTGCTAGCGAGCAAGGCCGATGCGTCGTTCCAGGTGAACATTGCCGGCGGCCCCTCCGCCGATGACGCCTATAGCGCCAAGCCCGGGGTCGGGTTCAGCGGCCTGCATTCGCTGCATTACCAGGGCACCGCGGCCGGCAAACAGCAGGCCGCCTTGTTCGATGTCGACTTGCCGGTGCAGGCCGACACGCAGCTCTCGTATCTGCTGTTTCCCTGCATCGTCGCCAACGATCTGGCGGATCCGGCTACCTACGTTTCCGTGGACCTGATCTTCGACGACGGCTCGCGCCTTTCTGCGCTGGATGCACGCGACCAGCACCGCATCGCCGCCAATGCGCAGGCGCTGGGCGCCAGCCGCACCCTGTATGTCAACCAATGGAACCGGCTGGCGATCGATCTGGGCAAGCTCGCCGCCGGCAAGCGCATCCGCCATATCGTGCTGATGCATGACGGTCCGGCTGCATCGTTCCAGGGCTTCCTGGATGATCTGCGCATCGGCCCGGCGCTCGGCGAAACCGCCAACGCGCATGCCAGCGACGACGTCAACATCCTGCGCGGCACCAACGCTGGCTATACCTTCTCGCGCGGCAACAATATTCCGGCGGTTACCCTGCCGCACGGCTTCAACTTCTGGACCCCGGTTACCGACGCGGGCTCCGACTGGATGTACCAATACCAGTCGCGCAACGACGCGCAGAACCGCCCGCGCCTGGAAGCCTTCTCGCTCTCGCACGAGCCCAGTCCGTGGATGGGCGATCGCCAGACTTTCCAGATGATGCCGGCCGCGGTGGCCAACGGTGCGCCCAGCGCCAATCGCGAAGCGCGCGCACTCAGCTTCAGCCACGCCAACGAAATCGCGCATCCGCACTATTACAAGGTCAGCTTCGACAACGGCATCGTCGGCGAAATGACGCCTACCGATCACGCCGCCGTGCTGCGCTTCACCTTCCCCGGCCAGCGCGGGCAGCTGGTATTCGATAACCGCACCGATCAAGGCGCGATCACGCTCGATCCCTCGCACCGCAGTTTCAGCGGCTATTCCGATGTAAAGAGTCATCTCTCCACCGGCGCCACGCGGTTGTTCTTCTATGCGGTGGTCGACCAGCCGGTCAGCGAAAGCGGACGCCTCAGCGGCGAAGGCCGCGACCATGTCAGCGCCTGGTTCGGCTTCGACACCGCAAAGACCAAGACGGTGAACGTGCGCATCGCCACCTCGCTGATCAGCCTGGAACAGGCCAAGCACAACCTCGCACTGGAAATCGCGCCGAACGACAGCTTCGACAGCGTGCGCGAGCGCGCGCAGCAGACCTGGGACAAGCAGCTCGATACCGTGCAGGTGCAAGGCGCCAGCCAGGGCGAGTTGGTCACGCTGTACTCCAATATGTACCGCCTGCTGATGTACCCCAACTCGGCCTTCGAAAACACTGGCAGCGCCGCACAGCCGGTGTATCGCTATGCCAGTCCGTTCTCGCCGCCAGTCGCCGCCGACACACCGACCAAGACCGGCGCCCGCGTGCTCGACGGCAAGGTATTCGTCAACAACGGCTTCTGGGATACCTACCGCACCGCGTGGCCGCTGTATGCGCTGCTGACCCCGAAGCAGGCCGGCGAGATGATCGACGGCTTTGTGCAGGAATACCGCGACGGCGGCTGGATCGCCCGCTGGTCCTCGCCCGGCTATGCCGACCTGATGGTGGGCACCAGCGCCGATGTCGCGTTTGCCGATGCGTGGCTCAAGGGCGTGCACAACTTCGACGTGCAGTCGTTCTATCAGGCGGCATTGAAGGACGCCACTGTGGTCAGCCCGCTCAAGGGCACCGGCCGCAAGGGGCTGCAGCGCTCGATCTTCAACGGCTACACCGACGACGGCATCGCGGAAGGCCTGTCATGGTCGATGGACGGCTATATCGCCGACTTCGCCATCGGCAACCTGGCCGATACGCTTGCCGCACAACAGGACGCACACGATCCCTATCACGGCCAGTACCTCACCGACGCGGCCTACTTTCACAATCGTGCGCTGAACTACGTCAACTTGTTCGAGCCGAACGTAGGCTTCTTTGTCGGCCGCGCTGCCGACGGCAAATGGCGCTTCGATAAGCAGGATTTCGATCCCATGCGCTGGGGCGGCGACTACACCGAGACCGACGCCTGGAACATGGCCTTCCATGCCCCGCAGGACGGTGCCGGCCTGGCGGCGCTGTATGGCGGACGCGAAGCGCTCGCCGCCAAGCTCGATCAGTTCTTCAACACGCCCGGCATCTATCACGTCGGCGACTATGGCGAACCGATCCACGAAATGCGCGAAGCGCAGGCCGTGCGCATGGGCCAATACGGCCACAGCAACCAGCCTTCGCATCACATCATCTACATGTACGACTACGCCGGCGAGCCGTGGAAGGCGCAAGACAAAGTGCGCGACGTGCTTTCACGCCTGTATGTAGGCAGCAGCATCGGCCAGGGCTATGTGGGCGACGAAGACAACGGCGAAATGTCGGGCTGGTGGCTGTTCAGCGCCGCCGGCTTCTATCCGCTGCGCATGGGCACGCCTGAATACGTCATTGGCGCACCGTATTTCCCGCATATGGATATCGCGCTGGAAAACGGCAAGCACATCGTGATCAATGCACCGCAGGTCAGCGATACCAATCGCTACGTGCAAAGCGTGCAGGTAAACGGCCAGCCGTGGACCAAGCTCACCTTGCCGCACGCCTTGCTGGCACAAGGCGCCACGCTGGATTTCGTGATGGGCCCGAAGCCCTCGCATTGGGGCAGCGACGTGCAGGCCCTGCCGCCCTCGCTCACCACCAGCGGCAAGCCATCGCCACTGCGCGACCTGGCCGGCCCCAGTGCAGGACAGGCCAGCAGCGATCCGGCCATGTCCGACGTGAATGCGCTGTTCGATCACACCAGCGAGACCGAAGCGCAACTGCCCGGCTCGCATCCGACGGTGGGCTGGCACTTCACCCAGCCGCACAACGTGGCGATGTACACGCTGACCTCCGCCGCGCAGGCCGCCGCACCGGCGAACTGGAAGCTTGAAGCTTCCGACGACGGACAGCACTGGACCACCGTGGATACCCGCCAGGGCGAGCACTTCCCGTGGGCGAAACAGACCCGCGCATTCGCCATCGCCCAACCGCAGGCCCATGCCTATTACCGCCTGCGTTTCGACGGTAGCGCCAATACGGCCCTGGCTGAAATCGAACTGCTCGGCCACTGACGCACCATGATCTGCTCCCTCTCCCCTGCGGGGAGAGGGCTGGGGTGAGGGGCCGCGCTTGCCACAAGCATCAACGCCAGTGCGTGATGCTTTTCCAAAGAGGCTCCACGCTACGTATCAGCATGATCGCGAGGCTGCCCCCTCACCCCAACCCTCTCCCCGCAGGGGAGAGGGAGTAGATCTGCGCAAGCGTGCAAGCTGCACTATGCACCCACACTCACCACGCCGCACCGACAGCCTTATTGATAGGAAAAGGTGAACGTCGCCTTGGCCTGCACACTGCCCGGCGTCACCGCCCCGGTGCGCACATAAGCAGCGGTAAATGGAATGTCGTAAGTCATTGCAGTGGCACTCTCGCCGATCTGCCACTGATTGGTATTGCCCTTGATGGACGAATCCGGACCATACGAGACCGGGGTCGAGCCGCTTACCTGCACACCTACTCCCTTCGCGGTGGAACCGGGCGCCAGCGACAAGGTATCGGCGACACTCGACGGATTGGATGCGTCCGTCATCGTTACGTATAGCTTCACGGCGGCATCGCAATTCATGCCGATATGAAAACCGGCTCCGCCACCTGCGCCCGAAGCTGCCGCAGCCAAGGCGGCCTGCCCCACCGTTGGCAGATTCACCGACTGATTGTTCGGCGTTGTCATTTTGCAGGTCGATGCAGCGATGGTAATGCTGGCGCTGTTCAACGTGATGCTGCCCGGCGGCGTCACCAGGGCGGTTCCGGCTACGTTGTAGACATTGGACGTGATAATCGTCTGGCCAGGTATGGTGTAGGTGCCGGTTTTCAATTGACCTGTAACTACCAACATGACCTTGGCGTAGGTTCCCATCCACGTCCAATAATCAGACGTGCCTTGATACATGAAGGTTCTTGGCGACGTGAGTGGAAACCAGCCGTTGTAGTCCTGCTCGGCCACGCTGACCACATAGCCGATGCCATCGACACCGCTCGGGTACACCGAATACACATTCGTTCCGTCGCTGTAGCTGAGTCCTGGAATCGCCGGTTTTGCGGGTGTGGCCGCAACGCTGGCCGCTTTGCAGTCCGCGATGTCAAAAAAATACTTGGCGCCGGCCTGGGCACTCCATGCGCCATTCAGCGGGGTACCGGGCTTAAGGCTATCGGCACTACCTGAATAAGTTACCGGCGGCAGGGTGATGGCAGCTGTTTTGGCGCTGCAAGCCGCAAAAGAGCACGGCGCCACGATGAGCCATATCAGCGCTACAAAAGCGCTCCGCATCACGCGCGATGTTTTGGCGAATGAATTCATAGGATGAATAACAAAGATAAATAGCTGTTAGACGTGACGTTTGTATCCAATACCGCCTGGAACAATTACGAATGGCTCGGCCATGCTACGTACCGAATCGATGGCTAGATACCGGAAAAATCGCGAATATGCGGGCGGCCATCGGTTCTCGCCACAACCGACGGCAACGGTTAAGCCCGAGCTTTAGGTGGGAAGGGCCATAGCCCAAAAGTCATGCTCACAAGCCCGATACGGCGGACTAAGGTGGCGGACCACATCCCACTTTTGAGGTGTTCGCCATGCAGCGACTTCGATGGATTTTTACGGCAGCCGTGCTTGGCGCCATCGGCAGCCTGATGGCGGCACCGCCCGCGGCACCGGCCGCCAAGAGCAGCGGCCCGGATATCGGGATCGACCTCAAGGGCGTCGACCACAGCGTGCTGCCGGGCAACAATTTCTTCGACTATGCCAACGGCACCTGGCTGAAGACCGCGCAGATTCCGGCCGACCGCTCCAGCACCGGCACCTTTCTGCAGGTGTATGAGCTGGCCGAAAAGCGCAGCTCGGAAATGATCCGCAGCATTGCCGCCGGGCATGCCGCCGCCGGCAGCAACGAACGCAAGATCGCGGACTATTACGCGGCCTATATGGACGAGGCCAGTATCGAGAAACACGGCCTGGCGCCGCTGAAAGACCAGTTTGCGCAGATCGATGCGATCAAGACGCGCGACGACCTGGCCGGCGTGCTCGGCGGCGAGCAGCGCGCCGATGTCGATCCGATCAACGACACCAACTTCAGCACGCAGAACCTGTTCGGCCTGTTCGTAACGCAGGGCCTGGAAGATCCCGCGCACCCCATGGCCTATCTGCTGCAGGGCGGCATCGCCCTGCCCAGCCGCGACTACTACCTGTCGCAGGATGCGCAGATGGCAGGCTTCCGTGCCAAGTACCAGACCTATGTGGCGTCGCTGCTGAAGCTGGCCGGCACGGCCGATGCCGAGGCGCAGGCCAAGGCGATCGTGGCGCTGGAAACCAAGATCGCGCAGGCGCAGGAGAGCCTGGTCGACAGCCAGGACGTGCACAAGGCCAACAATGTATGGAGCATGGCCGACTTCGCGCAGAAGGCGCCGGGCCTGAACTGGAGCGCCTATTTCAAGGCCGCCGGCCTCGCCGACCAGTCGCATATCGATGTGTGGCAGCCCTCCGCCACCACCGCCATCGCCAAGCTGGTGGCGAGCGAGTCGCTGGATACCTGGAAACAGCTGCTGCGCTTCCACGCCTTGAACGAGACCTCCCCGCTGCTGCCCAAGGCGTATGCGGATCTCAGCTTCGGCTTCTACGGCACCACCTTGCAGGGCGTGCCCAAGCAGCGCGACCGCTGGAAGCGTGCGGTCGGCGCCACCAACACCGATCTTGGCGATGCCGTGGGCCAGATCTATGTACAGCGCTATTTCCCCGCCTCGTCCAAGGCCAAGATGCAGGAGATGGTGAAGAACATCATCGCCGCCTTCGCCGACCGTGTGGACACGCTGGCATGGATGACACCTGCCACGCGCGCCAAAGCCAAGGAAAAACTGCAGACGCTGCGCGTAGGCGTGGGTTATGCCGATACCTGGCGCAGCTACGCGTCGCTGGACGTGAAGCCGGATGACGCGCTGGGCAATCACGAACGTGCCGTGGCGCTGGAATACCAGCACCAGCTGGCCAAGCTGCATCAGCCGGTGGATCGCGGCGAGTGGTGGATGACGCCGCAGACGGTGAACGCGGTGAACCTGCCGCTGCAGAATGCGCTCAACTTCCCTGCTGCGATTCTGCAGCCGCCGTTCTTCGATCCGAAGGCGGATGACGCGGCCAACTACGGTGCGATCGGCGCGGTGATCGGTCACGAAATCAGCCACAGCTTCGACAACACCGGCGCGGATTTCGACGCGCAAGGCAAGCTGGAAAACTGGTGGACGCCGCAGGATGCCGCGCACTTCCAGGCGGCGACGCAGAAGCTGGTCAAGCAGTTCGACCAATACGAAGCCTTGCCGGGCCTGCATGTGAATGGGCAGCAGACGCTGGGCGAAAACATTGCCGACGTATCCGGCCTGACCGTGGCTTATGCCGCGTACCACAAATCGCTGGGCGGCAAGCCGGCTGCGGTGGTCGATGGCCTTACCGGCGACCAGCGTTTCTTCCTCGCCTTCGGGCAGGCGTGGCGCTTCAAGATTCGCGATGCCGCGCTACGCCAGGAGCTGGCAGTCGATGTGCATGCACCGGCGATGTTCCGCGCACTGACGGTGCGCAATATCGATGGCTGGTATGACGCGTTCAATGTGAAGCCGGGCGAGAAGCTTTATTTGGCGCCGGATGATCGGGTGAAGATCTGGTAACTCCGATGGGTTGGATTCTTCCCTTGCGATAGCAAGGGAGGTTGGGTTGGCGTTGTTCTGTGGTTTGCCGCGAGCGTGGGGGCTTCACCCCACCCCAGCCCTCCCCTACTTCACGTAGGGGAGGGGGCAGATTACGCGGGGCTGAAGATGTTCCGCACTCGCCGACATGACTTCCTCCCTTGCGAAGGCAGCGGAGGGTTGGGATGGCGTTGTTCTGTGGTTTGCCGCGAGTGTGGGGGCTTCACCCCACCCCAGCCCTCCCCTACTTCACGTAGGGGAGGGAGCAGATCACGCAAGGCTGAAGATATGACTCCCTCCCCTGCGAAGGCAGGGGAGGGTTGGGGTGGGGTTGCTGGGGCTTTAGCGCGCTGCACATGGCATCGCGTTTTATGGACATGGAAACGTAAACATCGCCCCGGCCTAACGATCAAGGCAGATAGCGACCGGCTTCGTTGTAACGCACGATCTCGGCACCGCTCGCCAACGGCATCTGCTGCACGCCCAGCAAAAAGCGATCGGCATAATCGCAATGCTGCATGCTGCTCCAACCCTTGGGATCGGCTGGATAGCCCTGCTGGTGTACCTGCGCAAGCAGTTCGCGCACGTAGCTGTTGGAATCGTCCAGGGCTTTGTGTGCGTTCATGCTGGCCGCACTCCATGGCGCCGAAACAGGCACCGCATTCACCAACACGATCGTGCGCGCAATGGTGTGTTCATTGACCCACTTGCGGTTGGCCGGATCGATGATCTTGCCGGTGGCGCGACCGGTAAGCACGTCGCAAGCCTGCGTATTGCCCTGGCTCTGCGCTTCGACCAGATCGTGCTGGCGGCTCTGCGTCCAGACCAGCACGGCCGGATCGGATACCTGCATAAAGGCCTGGCGCATGGCGGCCGTTTCCATCAAGCCATCTTCGTAGCGGAACAGCGAAACATTGTGGCTGTGCAGGGCGTTGTACAGACGGTCTTCGTAGCTATCGCGAAGGCTGGGCTCATGGACGGCAATGGCCTGGTAAAGCTGCGCGCTCAAACTGTCGCGCCCGAAGGCGGCGCCCAGTACCGCCCATTTGGCCGTGGCGGCGTCCACCGGTTTGCCGTCGGCGTCGACCACCTTGGCATCGATGCCGGCGATCAAGATATCCACGGCATCCAGCCAATACACGCTGCTGGGCGGCGTCTCGGCGCGACGCCGCAGCATCTCCGGTGTAAAGCCGGCCGCACTCAAGCTGTCGGTCGACATGGCTTCGGCCTGCTTGCTGACTTGCACGGTCAGTTCGGCCGGTGTGTCGCCGATCGTTCGGTTCGGATGCAGGCCGATCCGCGAAAACTCGGTCATCTGGCGCTGCGGCACACTTGCCCACATCAATCCACAAGCGCTGGCGCAACCGCCATCCACGCGCAGGGGCAAGCCGGCCTGCTTGATCGCCGTAGCCACCTCGAACGCTTCGTCGAGCAGGCCGCCGCCGCTGCTGATCACGATCAATTGCGCATCGCGATGTGCAGCCAGTGCGTCGGCAACATCGCGATGAAAGCGATGCCCGATCGGGCCTTTGATGCGGATAGCGTGCGCGGCCTCGTCATAGCGCACAGCTGCGTTGGCAAAACGATCCTCCACGCCGATCAGGCCCACGGCTTGCACGCTCAACGCAAGCGAGATCATTCCGCCAAACACGGTCAACATGATGCACAGGGCTGCAGGCAGCGAGGCGCGGCCGCGTCGCCGGCGGCTATGCCGCACCAACAGCAGGCTCAAGGCCATGGCGGCGGTCAGTCCGCACAGCACCGAGGTCAAGATGAATCCCTGGGTCTGCCACGCATCCGGCAAATGCGAAAGGAGCCGCCCGGGGATGCTGGCGATCGCCAGCAGCAGCAGAACGATGATCAGCGCCACCCCGACATCGAAGGCTGCATGCGAAACATCGCCGCCGGGCCAGCGGCGAGCGAGCGATTGCCACTGCTTTTCGCCGGCCAGCCACGACATGGTCCAGCGCGGCAGCTCGCCGGCCGCCACGCGCCGGCGCACTTCGGCCGGATCGAATGGCCCCTGCACGCGGCCCGCACTGCGCAAATAAAGCATGCTCATTGCAGCGCTGCTCCCACATGCCGGAGCAGATTGACCAGCGTTATCAGCAGCAACAGGCCAAGCACGAACATGGCGTTCTGGCGTTCGCCCGGCGCGCGCTGGGTGACGACCCAGTCCTGGCCGCGATCCCATTGCGTCGTACCGGTACGCATCAACACGTGATACGCAATGATGAGCGGGATAAACGCCAGGAACGGTATGCCGCAAGCCGTGCCTAGCCCGTACACGCTCAGCTCGCGCACCAGCGCCGCACGCATGCCGATGGCGCTGCCATCGCGGCGGGTGATGCGGATACCGAAGATCCATTTGCCGATGGTGGTACCCGACAAGCCGACCAGCAGGGCTTGCGCGGGAATCAACGATGCCATCACCGCCATCGACGCGAAGACGGGAAAGCCCATCAGGCCGCGGTGCGTGAAAACCGTTTCGAACATGGCTTTGTTCGCCACCGCCGCGGTGAGCAATACCGCCAGCCAGGTAATGCCGCCGAGCAGGAACATATCCAGCGAACGCGCCAGGTAGCGGCGCCATGGCGATGGACCGGTCCACTGCCAGCCATCGTCTTCGACATCCAGTTTGGGGGCATGCGCGGCGGCATCGTCCAGCGTATCCAAAGCGGTGTATCCACGCTCCGGCACAACTGGCGGGTTAGGCAATACCGGTGGCAAGGGTGGCTGCTCAAGGCCAGCCTCCGCATAGCGGATCCAATCAGGCAGGCCTTCGCGCCACACCAGCGTATCCGTATTCAGCCGGCCGGCACCGCGCAAGGCGAGCACGGATTGACGCTGGTGCGGGCCGTGCGCCGCGCCATCCAGCTCCACATACCATTCTTCCCGCATTGCCCCCTCCCTGCTGGGAGGCCTGGCTACAACCGCTGCGTATCCCCTGGGAACCCTGCCCCCCAGCGGATTCCGGTTTCGATGCTAGCGGAGCATTCGGCAAGCGTCGAGATGATCGACCTGGCACCTCCTGTTTGGCCGTGGGGAGGCGGCGAGGGCTGGTCCGCGCGTGTACGGATTCCCGCGAGCGCGAAGCAATTCGCCCTCACCCTCCCCTGCTTCGCAAGGGGGAGCGATGGCCTGCAAGCAAAACAGGCGCGCTTCGCTCAGCGCTTGCGCACAAACGTGCGCATCGTCAGCCCCGCTACCGTGCGAAATTCGATGGGGCGCGGGCGGCCCATGTCAGCGGCGATAAACACGAAGCGGTCGCCATCGAGTACATAACTGGCGGGCAAGGGCCGACCCGCGTCGGCGCCGACGGCGTCGATCCAGGTGATGGCCTTGGGGCTTAGCGTTGCATCGAGCACGAAGCGGCCCTCCAGCAGCAGCTCACCCTGCGCCGTATGCACCGCAAAATGCTGGTCGCGAATGGTGGTGATGGCACCGGGCGCGCCGTATTCATCGGGCGGATCGATCACGCCATCGGCTTCATGCGCTATTTGTTCCCACGCACCTTGCAAGGCGGCAAGGTCGTGTGCCGAAGGATCGTGCTGGTCTGGCATGAGCAACCTCGCCGAGAAACTGCCGTGATTCTAAACAGCATCGCTCCAGATGCGGCACATCGACCTCCAGGCGATGTGCCGCGATGGCGATCATGCGCTACCTGGCCACTTATCCGTCCTCGCACAGCATGAGCCGCTCGGCGTACTGGTCGAGCAGATGCAAACCGACCAGCAGGCTTGCATACACCATCGGCGAAAGCGGCCACTGCTGTGGCCGCAATGGCTGCCGTTGCGTCGACACCTCGCGAAACGCATCGCTGTCACCGAGCAGGCACGTAGTAGCCAGCTTCACTTGTTCGATGCAATCGATCACGTGACTGGCATGCGCCTGCTCGTTCGTGTCCGTCAGCTTCGGCGGAGCTCGTAGATGGGCGAACAAATAAGCGGGGAGACCCGACAAAGACGCAAGTAACGTATGATCTGGCGTAGCCATATCAACTTCCTTCAGTTGGTTTGGTCAGCGGGTCGTGAGAGTTTCTGCCTCTCACGATCCGCGCTTCTCACAGCATTGCTGCCATGGCCGTCGATGTCGCTGCACAAATGAGCATCGACGGCCTGTCGAATCTAACTAGTTAACATACGCACGTATGTAGGCGAATGCCTCGCTGTCGCTCAGCGCTGTTCTGCGGTGTCGACAGAAAGTGCTTCGGCTGCGTAGGTTGAATTGATCTGAGCACCGTGCAGCAGATGAACATCCACGTGATGCGGCACGGTTGAGTTACCGGATCAAATCCGGGATAACCCGACCTGCGACGTGGCAGCGATACTTGAGATGTGCGCGCTTGTTTACGCTATGCCCATGCCGGCGATACCGGCAATCTCGGCTTCATCAAAACCGGCCATGCCGGCAAAGCGGCGACCGCGTTCGGCGTAATCGTGGAACTGATCGAAGCTGGGCGCGCCAGGCGAAAGCAAGACGGTGCCACCTGCGGGCGTGACGATGCGTGCCATCTCGATGGCATCGGCGAGCTTGTCGACATCGCCCAGCGGCACTTCGGATTTCGCCACACGCAAAGCCGCGGCGATACGCGGGCCATTGGCGCCCTGGGTGATGATGCGCAGCGCCGTGCGCGATGCCACCGCCGCCACGAAGCCGCTCCAATCCAGGCCGCGATCGTGGCCACCGACGATGACGGTTACTTCGCGCCCGTGCAGACTTTCCAGTGCCGCCAAGGTAGCTTGCGGCGTGGTGCTGATGGAGTCGTTGACCCAGTGCAGGCCATCGCGCTCGCCCAGCGTTTGCAGGCGATGCGGCAGCGGGCGGAAGGTGGCCAATGCAGGCGCAGCGGCGATGGCGTCGTAGCCCAGTGCATCGAGTGCGGCGAGTGCGGCGCAGGCGTTGAGTGCGTTGTGCGCGCCGGGCAACGCTAGGCGCTCGAGTGCGATGACCTCGAGACTGCCGCGACGAAGAAAACCATCGGCCACATGCCAGCCCTCCGGCTGGCCGAACAGCAGGCGCTGCGCGTGCTGCGCGGTTTTTTCCAGCAAGCCTTCTTGCTGCGCGTTCACCAACAGGCGATGCGCTACGTCGGCGAGCTTGAGTTTGTCGGCCACGTAGCGTTCGCGCGTGCCGTGCCAGTCGAGATGTTCTTCATACAGGCTGGTGATCACGCCCAGTTCCAGCGGACCGGCTTCACCGGTCTGAAAACTGGATAGTTCGATCGCCCATAGCGCGGCCTGTTGGTCCAGCAATTCCAGCAGTGGCAGGCCGATATTGCCGGCCAGCGCGGTGCGCACGCCAAGCGCACGCGCAAGATGTGCGAGCAAGGCCGTGGTGGTGCTTTTGCCCTTGGTGCCGGTCACCGCGATGACTTGCGCTTGCGGGTTCTCACCGAACCACAAGGCGGTGCCGGAGGTGAAACGGGTGCCTTGCGCCTGGGCGGTGACAATGGCCGGCTTGTAGGCGGAAATGCCCGGCGACTTGATCACGATGTCGTAGGCGCTCAGCGCGACGGCATCGGGTTCGTGCGGATACACGCGCAGCGCCGCATCGAACTGCTGTGCCTCGGCTGCTTCGGCTTCGCCGCAGTACAGCGCCAGCGACAGTTCCGGCAGGCGCTTGCGCAAAGCCTGGATCGCCGCGCGCCCTTCGCGCCCGAAACCCCAGATCGCGACGCGTTGCCCGGCCAGCTCGGCAATGCGCATATCAGCCGATCGCCGCCAGCGCCGGCTGCAAGCGTGCCGGTACGCGATGCTCGCCGGCCGGCTGCAGCCAGGGTTCCAGCGCCAGCTCGGTCGCATCGAGCTGCGGCAGGATCTCGCTGCGGAAGCGTGCGACGAGGGCGTCTTCCTGCCATTCCGGCCGCTGGCTCAGCGCGTACATGGCGGCGCGCGCTTCCGCGCCTTCGCCCACGCATTCGAACGGTTTGTGGTCGTGGTATTCCAGCAGCGCGTCGAAGCCGGCGGCTTGGGTGTCGTCATCGAGCAGGTTGCGGCCGAAGATGGCGAGCAGGCGCGGTTTAGGCAGGAACGGTGCCAGCGCGAGGAATACGAAGTGGCATTTCGGGCATTGGCCGCACCAGCGATCGGCGGGCTTGGGGCCGAGAATCTTGAAATTGCGGTTGCAGCTGGAGAACACATCGAAATACGGCGTGAGGCGCGCAAAGGCACGCGTGATCGCCAGTTCCGAATACGGGCGCAGCAGCGAGCAGTAATCCAGATCGGCCGCCACATGCGTGTGCAGCCAGTCGCCCAGCAGCCGCTCGAAGGCGTAGCCCTTGCTCCACTGGTGGTTCACTTGCTGGCCTTCGTATTCCAGCGTGGCGGCGGAGGCGGAGCGTTCGTTGGCGAAGGCGATGCTGTCGTAGCCGTAGAGGATGGCAGCGAGCGCGAGAATGGCGGAGTTCACCGCGGTGACCGGGATATGCCCGTTCCAGGCACCGAGGCGGTTGAGTTCGAACAGGCCCGGGGCGAGTTCGCGCTGGATATTGAGCGTGGGCAGCCCGGTGCGCTGCGCGCAGGCGGCGATCAGCGGCGAATTGCCGACCCATACCGCGGTGGCGTCGCCGCCGGTTTGCTTGATGGCTTCCACGGCGACCAGTGAGTCTTTGCCACCGCCGATGGGGACCAAGGTGCGCTTGGGCAAAGCGAGTGCCTGGGCAAGTGCGTGCCCCTCACCCCGCAGGGGAGAGGGAGAAGAGCTGGTGCGCGGGAACACGATGCGGCCGCGCAGATCCAGGCCATTGCGATAGGCGAATTCCGCCAGGCCGTGCAGGTACAGCGCCTCCAGCAGATCGGCCGTGGCGTCGTCGAGCGGACCATCGGCGATATCGATCTTCGGCGGAATGCCGGCTTTGTAATAGCTGACGCCGGCAAACAGATGCAGCAGTTTCAACGCGGCGTCGAAGGCCTGCTTGCGCTCGGGCGGCAAATGCGGCGGCGCGGGAAAACTGACCCGCTCGATCAATTCCTCGCCCTGGTCGAAGGCATACACCAGCTCGGCCACGCCGTTGGCGTAGCTGCAGCGTACGAAGCGGAAGACCTGGGTGAGGCGGGGTTGGATCGGGTTGGTCACGCTTAAAAACTCCGGCTTTATTGCAGTTACTTCGCGAGGGTGGCCCCTCACCCCAGCCCTCTCCCCGGAGGGGAGAGGGGGAAGAGCGGCGCCCTCGCACGGGCTCTACTCCCTCTCCCCTCCGGGGAGAGGGCTGGGGTGAGGGGCCGCTCTAGCCACAGCCTCCAAAATCACCGCAAGCACCGTCTCGGTATTCGTCAATGCATCATTGTTCCAGAAACGCAGCACACGGTAACCCAATGCTTCGAGCCTGCGCGTGCGACGGGCATCCTCCGCCATCATTTCGGCATGCTGGCCGCCGTCCAGCTCCACAATCAGAGCTGCTTCAACACACACAAAATCGACGATGTAGCGATCGATCTCGTGCTGGCGGCGAAATTTGCTTCCCATCAGGTGGCGATTGCGCAAATAACGCCATAGCCGCAACTCGGTGTCGGTCATTGCCCGGCGCAATCCACGCGCCCGATCCACATGCATGCGTTTCATCCTGACGCATCCTTCCATGCTTGCCGTAGACAGCTCCCTCTCTCCTCCGGAGAAAGGGTTGGGGCGAGCAGCCAACCTTGCGAAAATCACCAGCCAAGCCCGCCCCGATCTTCATTCAACGCGAGCTTGCCCCTCACCCTGCCCTCTCCCCCTAGGGGAGAGGGAAAAGCATGCGGGATCACTCGATGATGATCTCTTGCGCCTCATCCCGCAGATTGTACGGCGAGGACATCACCTTGCCGTAGGCGCCGGCCTGGGCGATCAGCATCACATCACCCTCCTGCGCCTCCGGCAGGCGGCGGTCGGAGCCGATGACGTCGCCGCTTTCGCAGATCGGGCCCACCACCTGGTACAACGCGGTGGCCGGCTCGTCCAGGCGCGAGAGGTTCACGATCTCGTGCCAGGCGTCGTACAGCGCGGGGCGGATCAGGCTGTTCATGCCAGTGTCCACGCCCAGGTAGCGCCAGGAGCCCTTGCCCTTCTGCTGGGTGACGCGGGTGAGCAGCACGCCCGCATCCGCTACCAGGTAGCGGCCGGGCTCCATCCACAGCTGGTAATGCGGATACGCGGATTTCACCTTGCGCAGCACTTCTTCCAGCGCGGCGATATCCAGCCGCGCTTCGCCCGGATGCGAAGGCACCCCGAGGCCGCCGCCGATATCGAGGAAGGCCACGCTGCCGATGCGCTCGGCCAGGCTGGCGAGCTGGTTGTAGACCTCGCCCCAGTGTTTGTCGTCGAGGATGCCCGAGCCCAGGTGCGCATGCAGGCCGCGCACGGTGACATGGTGGGCGTCGGCCAGGCGCAGGAAGGTATCGAGCTGATCCACCGGCAGGCCGAACTTGCTGCCGCTGCCGCCGGTGCGCACTTTTTCGTGATGGCCCAGGCCGCGGCCCAGGTCCACGCGCAATACGATCTCGCGACCACGGAACACGTCGCCCCAATGCTCCAGCGGATAGAGCGAATCGAGCGAGACGGTGGCGCGCGTACCCAACGCCCAGGCGTAGTCCTCGCGCGGCGCGAAGTTGGGCGTGAACAGCAGCGGTGCCGATTCGGGCACTACCGCCATCACTGCTTTCAATTCGCCGGGCGAGACGCATTCGAAGCCGAAACCTTCTTCGGCCAGCGCGCGCAGGATCGCCGGATGCGTATTCGCCTTGACCGCGTAATGCAGGCGATCCACCGCACTCAGCGTTTTCAGCTCGCGCGCCTGTTTGCGCACCGTCGGCAGATGGTAGACGTAGCGCGGCGTGGCTTCGGCGCCAAGTGTGAGCAGTTGGGCGCGACGCTCCGAACGCCACCACGCATCGTCGGCGGCGACGGTTTCGCCGCTACCGTACAGGGTCTGCCAGCTGGGGCCGAACAATGCGCTGTCGTCGGTGCGCAGGGCGCCGGCGGCAATCAGCATCTCGTGCAGACGCGGCACCAGTTCGTCGACCACGCTCTCGTCCACCACGAAGGTGAGGTTGAGGTTGTTCGACGATTGCGAAATCAGGTGCACGCGCAACTGCCCGAATTCGGCCAGCACGCCGGACAGGGTATGCAGCATCGAGCGCATGCCGCGGCCAACCAGGGTGATCGCCGCGCAGGGCGCGATCACTTTCACCCGGCACACCTTGGACAGGTCGCTGGCCAACGCCGCCACGGCATCGGAATCGAGCAGGTTTTCGGTGGGATCGAGCGATACGGTGACATTGGTTTCGGCCGAACCGATCAGGTCCACCGATAACCCGTGCTGCTTGAAATGCGCGAACACGTCGGCAAGAAAGCCGACCTGCTGCCACATGCCGACCGATTCCATCGACACCAGGGTCAGGCCTTTGCGCGCGCTGATCGCCTTGACGCTGGGGGCGTGTTCGCGCACTTCGGGGCCGATCACCGTGCCTTCGAGTTCGGGCCGGTTGGTGTCCTTGATCAGCATCGGCACGCGCGGCTCGCGCAGTGGCGAGAGACAGCGCGGATGCAGCACCTTGGCACCGGTGGAGGCGATTTCCTGCGCTTCTTCGTAATCCAGTTTCTGCAGCAGGCGCGCACCGGAGACCTGGCGCGGATTGGCGGTGAACATGCCGGCCACGTCGGTCCAGATTTCCACCCGCTGCGCTTTCAGCAGCGCACCGAAATACGAGGCCGAGGTATCCGAACCGCCGCGGCCGAGCAGCACCGTGCGGCCCTGCGCTTCGCGCGCGATAAAGCCCTGCGTGATGAACACCTCGCCCAGCTGCGCCAGGCGCGTGTTCAAGGCCGGATCGGGCTTGGCCTCGACCATGGCCGACAGCAGCTTGGTGCGCTCGTTCTGGTTGGGCAGTGCGATGGCGGCCAGGCAGTCGCGCGCGTCCAGCCATTGCGTGGGCAGGCCGCTGTGGCTCAGGAACGCCGCGCCGAGCGCGCTGGACATCAGCTCGCCATGCGCCTGCACCAGGGCCGACCACGCCAGCTCGCCCAGCACCGCCGGCCCTTGCTCGGCCAGTTTGGCCAGTTCGCTCAGGCGTGCGCCGAGTGCGTCCGGAACCGCCAGCTGCATGTGATCGAGCAGGTCGTAGTGACGTTGCGCGATCGCCTTGGCAGCCTCGATGCGTTTGCCCTGGTCGTCCTGCGCGCACATTTGTTTGAGTGCGTCGGTGATGCCGGTGAGCGCGGACACGACCACCAGCACGCGGGCGCCTTCGGCGCGGCGGCTGGCAACGAGCTCACGGATGTTCTGCCAGCGCGGCAGGGTGGCGACACTGGTGCCGCCGAACTTCATCACGATCCAGGGTGCGCCGGTGTTGAGCGGCGCGGAGGCATGGGAGGTCACGGTTTCTCTGTCAGGGTTGCGGGGAAAACAATCCTGCCAGTGTTGCGCTGCATCAGCCGGAATGCAACCGGCGATGAGGCATATGGATGGCTAAATGCGGCCAAGCCTCGGTAGGTTGGGTTAGCGCAGCGTAACCCAACGATGCTCAACTCCGATGGAAATCCGTTGGGTTACGCTGCGCTAACCCAACCTACGTCCCTCATTCCACCAAGACTGGGATTTTGCCGATCTTCGCCTGCCACTCGCGCGGGCCGGTCTTGTGGACCGAGGTGCCGGCCGAATCCACGGCCACGGTCACCGGCATGTCCTGCACTTCGAATTCGTAGATGGCTTCCATGCCCAGGTCGGCAAAGCCGACCACACGCGAAGCCTTGATCGCCTTGGAGACCAGGTAGGCCGCACCGCCCACCGCCATCAGGTACACCGACTGGTGCTGCTTGATCGCCTCGATCGCCGCCGGGCCGCGCTCGGCCTTGCCGACCATGCCGAGCAGGCCGGTTTGCGCCAGCACCTGTTCGGTGAATTTATCCATGCGCGTGGCGGTGGTGGGACCGGCGGGGCCGACCACTTCGTCGCGTACCGGATCGACCGGGCCGACGTAGTAGATGAAGCGGCCGTGGAAATCCACCGGCAGCTTTTCGCCCTTGTTGAGCATGTCGACCATGCGCTTGTGCGCAGCATCGCGACCGGTGAGCAGCTTGCCGTTGAGCAGCAGCACTTCGCCGGGTTTCCAGCTGGCCACTTCTTCGCGCGTGACCGTATCCAGGTTCACGCGGCGACCCTTGGAGGCGTCGTAGGTGAGCTTGGGCCAGTCTTCCAGCGAGGGCGGATCGAGCGCGACCGGGCCGGAGCCGTCCAGGGTGAAATGCGCGTGGCGGGTGGCGGCGCAGTTGGGAATCATCGCCACCGGCAGGTTGGCGGCGTGGGTGGGGTAATCCTTGACCTTGATGTCGAGCACGGTGGTGAGACCGCCCAGGCCCTGCGCGCCGATGCCCAGTGCGTTGACCTTTTCGTACAGTTCCAGGCGCAGCTCTTCGGCGCGGTTGCTGGGGCCGCGGGCGATCAGGTCCTGGATGTCGATCGGTTCCATCAGCGCTTCTTTGGCCAGCAGCATGGCTTTTTCGGCGGTACCGCCGATGCCGATGCCGAGCATGCCCGGCGGGCACCAGCCGGCGCCCATGGTCGGCACGGTCTTGAGCACCCAGTCGACGATGGAATCGGACGGATTGAGCATCACGAACTTGGACTTGGCTTCGGAGCCGCCGCCCTTGGCGGCCACGATCACATCGACGGTATCGCCCGGCACGATCGACACATTGATCACCGCCGGGGTGTTGTCCTTGGTGTTGCTGCGCTTGCCGGCCGGATCGGCCAGCACGCTGGCGCGCAGCTTGTTGTCCGGATCGTTGTAGGCGCGGCGCACGCCCTCGTTGACCATGTCTTCCAGCGACAGGCTGGCGTCCCAGCGCACGTTCATGCCCACCTTCAGAAACACGGTGACGATGCCGGTGTCCTGGCACAGCGGGCGGTGGCCTTCGGCGGCCATGCGCGAGTTGATCAGGATCTGCGCCATCGCATCCTTGGCCGCGGGCGATTCCTCGCGCTCGTAGGCCTTGGCCAGATTGGTGATGTAGTCGACCGGGTGGTAGTAGCTGATGTACTGGAGCGCATCGGCAACGGACTGGATCAGATCGTCTTGCTTGATGGTGGTCATGGCGGCGGCTTCGACGTGAGGGAAAACACCCCGGCGGGCCTTGCACTCGCGGGGCACAACCGCCGTATTGTGCCCCAATCGGGCGCCCAGACCCATCTCGGGCTCTGCCCCGGCGATATCCGGCAAAGAACCGGAGGTCATCGCGATATGCAGATTCGCTCATGCCTGCGTGCATTCCGGACACTTCCACCCCGGCGCGGAACCGCATAGGCTCAACGGGCGGCGCGCTCAGTCGTCAGGGGAGGCGGCGGCGTCGCGGGGAATGAACAGAACCAACGAATGCCCAACGGTTGCGCCGGCTGGGCCGGGGTTGTGCGTCTTTTTACCCGGGCCGTGCAGGCGTATGGATCGTTGCGCCCAACAGGAGAAACACCATGTTCGCGAAGTTGCAACGCAAGTCGCTGCCGCTGTCCCTGGGCCTGCTGCTGGCCGGTCTGAGTACCGGAGCCATCGCCGCCAATGCCTCCCCCGCCATCGATGCCGGCGCCGCGCCGGCCGCCCAGAACGTGCAAGTCACGCTGGTGCTGAAGCTGCGCAATCAAACCGCACTGGAGGATTACATCCGCCAGACGGTGACGCCGGGCAGCGCGCACTATCAGCAGTTCCTCACCACCAGCCAGTTTGCGCAGCAGTTCGGACCCAGCAGCAGTGACCTTGCGCGCGTGCAGGCCTACCTGCAGAAGCAGGGCCTGAGCAGCGACGTGCTGCCCAGCCACCTGGTGGTGCGTGCCAGCGGTACCACGGCGCAGATCAATGCGCTGTTCAGCACCTCGATCCACAACTATGTCTCGCGCCAGGACGGACGTCATTTCCACAAGCCGGCCGGCGCGGTGCAGATTCCGTCGGCGATTGCCGATGTGGTGGATGTGGCCAGCGGCCTGAGCAACGAGCTGCACTATCGCCCGCATCATGTGGCTTCGCCGCAGTTTGCCGCGCTCAATGCGCAGCATCCGCAGATCAGCGCACTGAACAGCTCCGGTTCGGGCGGTTCCGGCGGCAATTCGACCGCGTCGGGCCTGCCGGGCCAGTACACCGTGGGCGATGTGGCCAACTTCTACGACATCAATCCGCTGTACCAGCGTGGCGTGGTGGGTCGCGGCTCGACCGTAGCCATCGTGACCCTGTCCAACTTCTATCCGGCCGATGCGACCGCCTACTGGTCGCATATCCACCTGACGACCAAGCCGAACCGCATCACCCAGGTGCATGTGGACGGCGGCGGCGCGATCGATGGCGGCAGCGGCGAAACCTCGATCGACGTGGAGCAGTCCGGCGGCGTTGCGCCGTATGCCGACATCCTGGTCTACGACGCACCGAATGCCGGCAACGGTTATGTCGATGCGTTCGCCCAGGCCGTGTCGGACAACATCGCCGACAGCATTTCCACCAGCTGGGGCCTGCCGGAAATCTTCAGCTTCGCCGCACTGAATGTGGACGGCGCCAGCAATACCGACACCAGCGATGCCGGCGATCTGCGCGCGTTCCATTCGATCTTCCTGGAAGCGGCGGTGCAGGGACAGTCGCTGTTCGCAGCGGCGGGCGACTCCGGTGCGTATGACACGGTGCGCGACCTCGGCGCCGGCACGGCGGTGGGCGATTACACCGCGCCGCTGTCGGTGGATTCACCCGCATCCGATCCGTACATCACGGCGGCGGGCGGCACCACCACGCCGTACAAATACGCCTTCGGCACCGGTCCGACCGAAGCGATCAAGCAGGAAAGCGTCTGGGGCTGGGATTACATCCAGAACTATTTCGATACCTATATCGGCCAGGGCGTGGTTAACCTGTTCTCCTCCGGCGGTGGCGGCGGCGTGAGCGTGTACTGGCATACGCCGTTCTACCAGGCGTTCACCGACGGCGTGCGCCGCAGCGAAACGAAGCAGTCGCTGGTCTATAACGATCCCAGCGCCGGCCCGACCACGCTGCTGAAACTGCCCGGCCATTTTGCCGGCCGCAACGTGCCGGATATTTCGCTGAATGCCGATCCGGAGACGGGCTACATCTACATCTCCACCGCGGATGGCGGCCTCAATAGCGGCGAAGGCGGCACTAGCTTCGTAGCACCGCAGCTCAACGGCATCACCGCCCTGCTGCGCCAGAGCACCGGCCATCGCATCGGCTTGTGGAATCCGCAGGTGTACGCGATCCAGAACATCTTCGGCTACGGACGCTACACCCCGTTCAACAGCGTGCGCGCCGGCGACAACTGGTTCTACGACGGCCAGCCGCGCTACAACCCGGGTGCCGGCATCGGTACGCTGGATGTGGCGAATCTGGATGTGTTCCTGCGCAGCGGGTTCTAAGCCAGCGATTGTTGTGAAAACGGCCCGCGTGCAAGCACGCGGGCCGTTTTTTTGTGCTTCGCACCCTTGCCCTGGCCCCGCCCGATTGCCATGCTGCGGGTCTTTCGCCAGCAAGGAATATCCATGACGTCACCGGAACCCGGCTACCAGCGCAGCCTGCGGCTGCGGGATGCCGCGCTGGTCGTGGTCGGCGGCATTATCGGCGGCGGCATTTTTCTCAATCCCGGCATTGCCGCGCAGCGCACCGAATCGGGGCTGAGCCTGTTGTTGATGTGGGTGGGCGCGGGCGTGCTCACCCTGATTGGCGCACTGTGCTACGCGGAGCTCGGCGCACGTCGCCCGCATGCCGGCGGCAGCTATGTGTACTTGCGCGAAGCGTTCGGGTCGCTGGCCGGCTTTCTGTTCGGCTGGACCATGCTGCTGGTGATCTACTCCGGCTCCAGCGCGGCAGTGGCCACCATCTTCGCCAGCTACACCGCCTCGGTGTTCGGGCTGCCGCCGGGCATGGCCACGCCGCTTGCTGCCGGCGCGCTGGTACTGGTGGCCGGCATCAATCTGTTCGGGCTGAAGTTCGGCGTGCAGATGCAGAACCTGTTCACGCTGCTGAAATTGATCGCAGTGGCGGTGCTGGTGGTGTGCGGATTGTTCCTGGCCGGCGCGGGCAAGACCGCGGCACTGGCGGCGGATCCGGCGCGCAGCGGCGTGGGCTTTATGAGTGCATCGCTGCCGGTGCTGTTCGCCTATTCGGGTTTCACCTATCTCAACAATCTCGCCGGTGAAGTGCGCGAGCCGCAACGCACCCTGCCCCGCGCGCTGCTGCTGGGCATGCTCGGCGTGATCGTGGCGTATGCGCTGGTGAACGTGGCCTACCTCGCCGTGCTCGGCCACGACGGCCTGGCGCTCAGCCACACGCCCGCGGCGGACGTGATGGGCAAGGTGTTCGGTTCGGCCGGCGCCAAGCTGATCGCGGTGGGCATCGCCATCTCCACCTTCGGCTTCTGCAACATCACCCTGGTGGCCGGCGCGCGCGTGCTGCAGGTGATGGGGTCGGACGGCCTGTTCTTCGCCAGCGTGGGGCGCCTGCATCCGCGTCATCACACCCCCAACATCGCCCTGCTGCTATTGGTGGGCTGGTCGATCGTGCTGGTGCTGTCGGGCAGCTACGGTCAATTGCTGGATTACGCCACCTTCGGCGACTGGCTGGCCTGCGCGGTGGGCGTGAGCACGCTGTTCTGGTACCGCAGCCGCCAGCGCGGCGAGGTGTCGTTCCGCGTGCCCGGCTATCCGTTGCTGCCGCTGATCTTCATCGCCACCATCGCGCTGGTGGTGGTGCAGAGCCTGCGTGCAAGCCTGGTCAATACGGGGATCGGGCTGGCGATCATGGCGGCCGGCGTTCCGGTGTACTGGGTGTGGCGCCGCCTATTCAGGCCGGCGAGCCCCTAATTTCCTGCGGCAATGCCACAATGTGGTGCTAGTTATTCAGGAGAACCCATCCGATGGCGCAAGACCACGCCGCACCGGCGCAGATCACCCCGGTTGCGGTCCGCTCCGGAATCGACCTGCAGATCAACGGCGAGAGCTACCGACACACCGGCGACCCGCAGATGCCGCTGCTGTGGTATCTGCGCGACGTGCTGCAACTGGACGGCACCAAGTACGCCGGCGAGCATGGTGAGGGCGGCGCCGATCTGGTGCTGGTGAACGGCAAGGCCAGCTCGGCCATCGGCGTGCCGATGAGCAAGCTGAGCGGCAAGAAGGTGGTGACGGTGGAAGGCCTGGCCGACGCCAAGGGCGCGCTGCATCCGCTGCAGCAGGCCTTTATCGACGAGGATGCGATCGGCTGCGGCTACTGCACGCCGGGCTGGCTGATCGCCTCGATGGATCTGCTCAATCGCCACAAGGATCCTTCCGACGGCGATATCAATACCCTGCCCAACCTCTGCCGCTGCGGCTGCCAGACGCGCGTGCGCGCGGCGATCAAGCGCGCGGCCGCCGCCATGAAGCAAGGAGCCAAGGCATGAGCGGCCAGACGCAGCTGTCCCGCCGCCGCTTTCTGCAGGTGCTGGCCGGCACCGCAGGTGCCTTGATCGTAGGCATCCGCAGCGCGCACGCCGCCACGACCCCGCAGGTGCCGGCGGACATGCTGGGCGACAATCTCAGCGACCTCGGCCTGTACGTGCGTATCGACCAGAACGGCGATGTGCTGATCGGCGCGCGCGATCCGGATACCGGCACCGGCGTCAACACCGCCTTGCCGCGCATCATCGCCGACGAACTGGACGCCGACTGGCAGCGCGTGCGCGTACTGCCGCTGGGCCTGGGCGTGGACAACAGCAACGGCCATCTGCACTGGCTCTACGGCCAGCAGGTGGGCGGCACCGGCAATTCGATTCCGCGCGCATGGCGCGATCTGCGCGTGGCTGGCGCGCTGGCCCGCTGGCTGCTGGTGCAGGCGGCCGCGCAGCAGCTGAATCTGCCGGCCGAACGCCTGCGCACCGAAAAAGGCGTGGTGATTGCGCCGAACGGCCATCGTATCGGCTACGGCCAGCTGGCCGCCGCCGCCGCGAAGATCACCCCGCCGACTACGCCGATTCCGCTCAAGACGCCCGATCATTTCAGCCTGATCGGCCAGCCTGCCGGCGACGTCGACGCACGCGGCATCGTCACCGGCCAGACGCCCTACTCGCTCGACCAGTCTTTCGCCGATGCCGTGGTTGCCGTGCTCGCGCACAGCCCGTGGCCCGACGGCCAACTCGATGATCTGGACAAGGCGCCCGCACTGGCGATCAAGGGCGTGATCGACGTGATCGAACTCAAGCCCGATCCGAAGCTGCAGCCGGGGCAGACGGTGATCGCACCGGCCGTGGCGGTGATCGCCGAAAACACCTGGGCAGCCCTGCAGGGGCGCCGTGCGCTCAAGCTGGACTGGAAAGCCGGCGCCAGCGGCAGCGAAAGCACCGCCGCACTGGAACAACAGGCCACCAACCTGCTCAACAGCGACAGCGCGCCCACCACGCGTGTCCGCGACGATGGCGATGTGGACAAGGCCGGCCACAAGGCGGCGCGCCGGGTCGAGGCGATGTATTACCAGCCCTGGCTGGCGCACGCCGCGAGCGAGCCGATGAACTGCCTGGTGCGGCTGGATAAAACCAGCGCCATTCTGTTCGTGCCCACGCAATCGCCGGTGCAGGCCTGGACCATCGTGCAGCGTCTTACCGGCCTGCCCGCAGACCAGATCGACATACGCGTATCGCGCGTGGGCGGCGGCTACGGCCGGCGCCTCGATCACGACTACGTCGCCGAAGCGGTATTGCTGGCGCAGGCGGTAAACAAGCCGCTGCGGCTGTTCTGGCCGCGCGACGAAGACATGACGCACGATTACTACCGCTCCGGCACCGTGCACAAATTCAGCGCGATCGTCGATGCCAAGCGCCACATCATTGCGTGGAACCAGCGCCTGGCGAGTGCCTCGGCACTCAGCGGCCGCGGCACGCCCAGCGATCATCTGTGGACGTCCGAAGTGGGCGTCAATCAGTTGCCCGCCGGCTTCGTGCCCAATTACCGCAGCGACTGGTTCAGCCTGGCCTCGTCGCTGCCGCGCGGCCCGCACCGCGGCATGCCGGAAACCACCAATGCGTTTGCCGTCGAAAGCTTCATCGACGAAATTGCGCATGCGCTTAAAGAAGATCCGCTCGACACCCATCTGCGCCTGATCGGCGACCCGCGGCTGGTGCCGCTGCAAGGCGGCGGCGCCATCGACACCGCACGCCTGGCCAATGTGCTGAAGCTGGTCGCCGACCGCATCAACTGGAAAGACTGGCTGCACTCGATCAACGGCCTGGGCCTTGCCTGCTGGTATATGGATGGCGCGTATGTCGCGCATGCGGTCGAGGTATCGCTGCAAGGCAACCAGCTCACCATCGATCGCGTGGTGTGCGCGGTGGACGTGGGCCGCGTGATCAATCCGCAAGGATTGGAAGGCCAGGTCGCCGGCGCGACGCTGGATGCGCTGTCCACCGCGCTCAACCTGGCCATCACCAGCAAGGACGGCAAGGTGGAACAAAGCAGCTGGAAGGATTACCCGCTGGCCAGCATGGCGCAGCTGCCCAATAAGGTGGAAGTGATTACCGTGCCGGGCGAAGGCGATCCTACCGGTGCAAGCTTTATCGCCATGCCCAGCGCCGTGCCGGCCTTGGCCAACGCGGTGTTTCGCGTCAGCGCGGTACGCGTGCGGCGCTTGCCGCTGATGAAGGAATTGCTGCGGATGCTGTGAGTCGGTCACCGCATTTCATTGTGTTATCGCTGTCCCTCGTCATTCCCGCATCAGCGGGAATGACGAGGGACAGATGGCTAGCGCCAGATCAGTGCAAGCGCGCCAATGGCATCCCACTGTTCCAGCAGCACCTGCAAACGCTACGGCAGCGTGCAGTTCGCCCACGGCATGACCCGTCAGTGAAACTGGTCGCTGGCCGGCACCCATGAGCCGGAACCCTGCGTGGGCAATTTCAACGGCTGCACTGGCGCCGTGGTCGGCGGGCAGTTCGGCGGCATCGGGCCGCCGCTGACGCGCGCGGCCGCACACTCGGCGCTGTTGTCCAGTTGCACCGGTTGCGATGCGGCCTGCGTCGCCGCCGCAGCCGGCGCCACTTTCGGCACCGAGGCATTGGCGGTGGGCAGGTTCAGGCGGTCGTACATTTTCTGCGGCAACGGCGCGGCCGGCGGATCCGCACCGCCGCAACCGAACAGCGAGACTGGCACCAGCGGCGTTACCGCACATTTGATGCGGATGCCCTTGGGCAGATTGAAGGTGTGGCTCACTGTGGTCTTTTCTGCCGCATGGCGCAGCGCCGTGTCGACCGAGCTTTCGCCCTTGGGTGTCCAGTACTGGTCGAAACGCGTCGGCTGGTATTTGGGCAGGTTGGTGTTGTGCGACATGATCTCCGTGTCGCCGCGCGGCTTGAGCTGGATATAGCTGCCGTTCGGCGTGCCATAGGTGCCGCTGCCCTGCGCATTGGCGGTGTTGCCCGCGCCGGTGGTCGACGTGGGTTGCGTGCCTTGTGTGCCGTTGCTCTCGGACGGTTGGCTGATGCCGTTGGGCTGCCCGGGATTGCCCGTTTCGCTGCCTTGCGGCGTCGCATTCGGCGCCGTGCTGGCGCTGGCGTTGCCTTCATTCGCCGCGGCGCTGGAGGTAGCCGGATTGCTCGCCGAAGAAGACGCGCTTTGCGCGGCTTGCTCGTTGGAGCTTGCTTCGGCCGGCTGGGCCTGCGAAGTCGCCGGCGTGGCGGCCGCTGCCGTACTCAGCTGCGGCTGTACCGAGATCGCAGGCACGGCGAGCTTGGGGGCCTCCACGCTCAAGGTAGGCGCGGAAGCGGTGAGGTTGGGCGTAGGTGCGACGGTGGGCGTAACCGGCACCGGCGCCAGCTGTGCTTCCTGTTGCTGCACCGGCACGGCCGGCGTCACCACTTGCGGTGCAATGCGCGGCAAGCTCGGCGTTTCCAGCGGCGCGACCGACGACTGCAGATTGACGGTGGGCGCAGCCTGCGCCGGCAACGGCACCGGCTGCACGGCCGGCGCTGGCGGTGCGGCCGCCTCGGGCGCGGGCGCCACGGCCGCCACTTGCGGCATCGGCACCGGCGCCAGCGAAGGCTTCTCCACCGCGATCTGCGGCGGCGTGGCGGTCAACGCGGATTGCGCCGGCTGCGTCGGCAAGGCCAGTGACGGCAACGGCGGCATCGGCTGGGTGCCTTCCAACTGCGCCTTGCGCGGGGGCTCGGGCTGGAACTGCGGCGGCACCGGCTGGACCGCCTGCACTGCCTGCAGCGACAGTGCCGGCGGCGGCAGGCCGACGGGCTTGGCCTGCACGACCGTCGCTGCCGACGGCTTGGGCAAAGTGATCGGCGGCAATGGCGCGGCGGCCGGTTTCGGCTTTTCCGCGACCGTCACTTTCTTTTCGCTGACTACCGGCTGCTGCTTGGGTGCCGGCACCGGCGGTTGCTGGACGGCGGCGACCGGTGCGGCCGTGGAGATCTCGTGCGTGGCGTGCACCACTTGCGCGGTGTTGCCGCGGTGCGTCGGCCCATGCTCTTTCGGCGGAACACCGCGCACGGGCGGCGGCTGCGGCGGCAGCGGCTTGTTGTTGATCAGGCGCACCAGCATCGTGTTGCCTTTCGGCTCCGGCGGCGGCTGGTACTCATACGGCGAACCTAGCATCGAGCCGAGCAGAAACAGGATGTGCACCATCACCGCGCCGAGCACGGCGATCACCTTGAGCAGGCGTTCGCGCGGTCGCTGGCGGTTGCGTTGCCGATAGACCATCGCCCAAGTGGCCGCGTCGCGAGGCGACTTGATCAACACGGTGGACTTGGGGCGGACGGGTTGATCGGGGGGCGGCGGCGACATGCGCGCAGTGTAATGGCCGCGGCGGCATTTCTTGCGCGGCCGTTCGCCCCGGCCGTCGCTGCCGCGGCGGATGGGCTAATGCGCCGGGGGCATCGGCGCACTTGTTGCGCGTGCCGGCGTATCCACCGGACAACCTTGCGGCAAGGGCCGGCCGGCCTTGTACAGGGCGATGCAGGTGGCCGCGTCCGGCTTTGCCGGCGCGTTGCCGCCGAGCGACGCGGCCGGCGCCATGTTCATGCGCTCATCGCCGTCGTTGGACGGCGGTGGCGGCGGCGGTTCGCCGCCGCAGCCACCGGCCAGCGCCGCCAGCGAAATGCCGCAGTGAATGCGGATGCCTCGCGGCAGCTGGATGGTCTTCTGCACCGTGGTTTTCTCGACCAGCTTCTGCAAGGCGTCGTCCACCGCAGTGCCGCCTTTGCGCCAATACGGATCGAGCTTGGTCGGCTTGTACTTGACCGGATTCTGGTCGTGCATGATCTGCGTATCGCCCTGCGGGCCGCGCTGCACGTAATCGGGGGCGGCCGCAGGCGCGGGCGGCGCACTCGCCGGATTCGCCGGCAGGATGATGCGCCCGGTGCGATCGAACAGCACCGGTGCCGGTTGCGGCGGGGCCTGCGTGGTCGCCGCGGGCGCCGGTGCGGTGCCGGCTATATGCACGGTAAGCGCGTTTTTGGCGGGTGCCTCGTGCGACGGTTTCGGCGGCGCCGGCAATGCGGGCACCACCGGCGGCGGTACCTGCGCAGGCGCCGCGATGTGCGTGATGAAACGTACCTGGATCGCGCTTTCCGCCTGCACCGCCACCACTTGCCGCAAGGGTCCGCGCGGCTTCATCCCGTACCACATCACCAGCAGGAAAAAGACGTGCAGCAGCGCCGCGATGCTCAACGCCAGCCACAGGCGGCGGCGATCGCGCGGCGTCTTGCGCCAGCGCATCTGATGCAGCATGGCGCGGGTGGGGCCGTCGAACGGATGCAGTCCGCGGTCCTTGCCGGATGCCGACGAAGACCAACGGTGATGTTCGACCTGGTCAGGACGTTCGATAAGCCTTCCTCTGGATGTCGCCAGCCGCTGCAGGGGGCCGGCGGAACTGGGGCGCCGTGGGCAGCGCCAAGATCTCACACAGACCTTTCATCCGCCCTGCGGTTCCATGCCTGCGCTCACATCGCGTTAACGCTTGCGCGCGCTGCGTCTTCGCACTGCAGCTTGACCGCCGCGGGCAATGGGAGAACGCTACCCCGGCGGCCGCAGACCCATGTCTCCCGCCGCCTTCCCGCCATGACCGCCCCTGCGTCCCGCACGCGAAGGACGACCATGACGGCCCGCCAAATGCGCGGCCTCATGCGGTGTGGACGCACGATCCCGCGCCTCTTCAGAGGAGGGTCGCATCGTGTCCTATAACACGGAAAACATCCGCAACATCGCACTCGCCGGCCACGCCGGCGCCGGCAAGACCACCTTGTTCGAGGCCTTGCTGCATGCCGGCGGCGTGATCCAGACGCTGGGCTCGATAGAGCGTGGCACCACCCAGTCCGATAGCGACGCGCAAGAGAAAGCGCGCGGTCATTCGATCGACAGCTGCATCGCCGGCATCGACCGTGGCGATTGCCATATCAACCTGCTCGACACCGCCGGCTATTCGGATTTCCGCGGCGGCACGCTTTCCGCTTTCACCGCAGTCGAAACGGTGGCCATCGTGGTCAATGCGGCGAACGGCATCGAACACGGCACGCGACGCATGATGGAGCGCGCACGCGAACGCGGGCTGGCGCGCCTGCTGGTGGTGAACAAGATCGACACCGATGGCGTGGAACTGGGCGCCCTGGTCGATGCGCTGCGCGAGGAGTTCGGCGCCGAATGCCTGCCGATCAACCTGCCCGCCGAACATGGCGGCCGTGTGCTCGATTGCTTCTTCCATCGCGACGGCGCCACCGATTTTTCGTCGCTGGCCGAGGCGCATCAGCAGATTCTCGACCAGGTGGTGGAAATCAACGAAACCACCATGGGCGATTACCTGGACAAGGGCGAAGAAGCCCTCACGCCGCAGCAATTGCACGACGCGTTCGAGCAATGCCTGCGCGAAGGGCATCTGGTGCCGATCTGCTTCGTCAGCGCGCGCACTGGCGCGGGCGTGAGTGAATTGTTCGATGTATTCGAACGCCTGCTGCCCAATCCCGCCGAGGCCAATCCGCCGCCGTTCCGCAATAGCGACAATGTGCAGATTGCGGTGGATCCCAATCCCGCCTCGCACGTGGTCGCCGACGTCTTCAAGGTGATCAACGATCCCTTCGTCGGCAAGCTCAGCGTGTTCCGCGTATGGCAGGGCACGATCCGCCGCGACAGCCAGTTGTTTATCGACGACAGCCGCAAGGCATTCAAGGTCGGCCACTTGTTCCGCCTCAACGGCAAAAGCCACGTGGAAATCGACCAGGCAGTGCCCGGCGACATCGCCGCGGTGGCCAAGGTGGAAGACATCCATTTCGATGCAGTGCTGCACGATTCGCACGACGAAGACCGCATCCATCTGGAACCCGTGCATTTCCCGCAGCCAATGTTCGGCCTGGCGCTGCAGCCTAAACACAAGGGGCAGGAGCAGAAGCTGTCGCAGGCGCTGTCGCGGCTGACGGAAGAAGATCCCTGCTTCCGCATGGAGCATCACAAAGAGCTCAACGAAACGGTGGTGCGCGGCTTATCCGATCTGCACCTGAAGATTGTGCTGGAACGCATGAAGGACCGTTATGGCGTGGAAGTGGTGACGCATCCGCCACGCATCGCTTATCGCGAAACCATTGCCGGCTCGGCCGAAGGCCATCATCGCCACAAGAAACAGACCGGCGGCGCCGGGCAGTTCGGCGAAGTGTTCCTGCGCGTGGATCCGCTCGAACGCGGCGCCGGCTTTGAATTCGTGGATGCCGTGAAAGGCGGCGTGATTCCGGGCCAGTTCCTGCCCGCGATCGAGAAAGGCGTGCGCCAGGCAATGGAAAGCGGCGCGGTCGCCGGTTATCCGCTGCAGGATTTGCGCGTGACTGTCTTCGACGGCAAATACCATCCGGTCGATTCCAAGGAAGTGGCCTTTGTCAGCGCAGGCAAGAAGGCGTTTCTGGATGCGATCGCCAAGGCGCATCCGATCGTGCTGGAACCGATCGTGGATGTGGAAGTATCGATTCCCGAGGACAACGTGGGCGATGTCACCGGCGGTCTGGCCGGCAAGCGCGCACGCATCATGGGCACCGATGCCAAGCGCGGCGGCGAACTGGTGATCAAGGCGCAAGCGCCGCTGGCCGAGCTCACCGATTATCCGACCGAGCTCAAAGCCATGACCGGTGGGCAAGGTCGCTACAGTCTGGATCTGAGCCACTACGAGCCGGTGCCGCCGCCGGTGCAGCGCCAGCTCAGTGAAGCGTGGAAGCCGAAGATGGACGAAGACTGACGCCTTTACGTTTTTGAACCGCAAGGCCGGGCGTCGATTGAGTCGCCCGGCCACAGCCCCATGTCAGGTAAGACCGGCTGGATCCTCCTGGCGCGAGCCAGCAAGAATTCGATCACAGCTTCCATACATCACTTTTACACGCGGAGGGCCGCATGAATCGCGCCTTCGTCAAAGACGATGACGGCAACGCACAGGATGCCTTGCCCGAACTACCCGTAAGCGAACATCCCAACTACGTTACGCCGCGTGGCATCCACCAGTTGCGCGAGCGCGTCGCCGTAACGCAGATGCGCCTGGATGCGCTGAAAGCCAGCGACGATCCGGCACTCGACGAGCAGCGCGAGCGCAGCGCACTGGAACGTGAATTGCGCTGGCTGAATGCGCGGGTGGCCGGCGCCATCGAAACCGATCCGGCCAAGCAGCCGCACGACCGGGTGGCTTTCGGCGCCATTGTCACCGTGGAGAGTGCCGAAGGCGCGCAGCGCTGGCAGATTGTCGGCGAGGACGAAGCCGATGCCGAGCATGGCCTGGTGAGCTACGTATCGCCGCTGGCGCAGGCGCTGCTCGGCGCACGGGTCGGCGATGAAGTGCGCTGGGCGCGGCCGGCGGGTGACATCACGATCGAGGTGTTGCGTATCGATTATTAGTTGGTTGGAACGGAGGCTTCCAATCAGCGCCCGGGCCGGCTCTTCCTCCTCTCCCCTGCGGGGAGAGGATCGAGGTGAGGGGGACACACTCGCGATGAGCTAGATCAAAGCGATGCACTGAATACACCTCTGTGCGAGGTTGACCCCTCACCCCAACCCTCTCCCCAGCGGGGAGAGGGAGCGCAACTCGACACTGTTGTTCGTCTCTGCGCCGGGGAGAGAGAAACTCAGGCGGCGAGCATCTCGATAAATGCCTTGCTGAAGGCTTGAATATCGTCCGGCTTGCGGCTGGTGATCAGGTTGCCATCGCACACTACTTCGCGGTCTTCCCAATGCGCGCCGGCATTTTCCAGATCCTTGCGCAGCGTCGGCCACGAGGTCATGGTGCGCCCTTTTACTTGCCCGGCATTGATCAGCGTCCAGGGACCATGGCAGATGGCGGCAATCGGCTTGTTGGCGTCGCCGAATGCGCGCACCAGCGAAATCGCCGCGGCCTTGCCGCGCAGGGAATCGGGATTCATCACGCCGCCTGGCAACAGCAGCGCCTGGTAATCCTCGGCATCGACTTTTTCCAGCGCGCGATCGACCTTCACGGCATCAGTCCAGTTGCCGTCTTTCCAGCCTTTGATCTGCTTGGCGTCGCCCGGTGCGATGACTTCCACCGTGGCACCCGCTTCTTCCAGGATGCGCTTGGGCTCGGTGAGCTCGGCGTACTCGAAGCCGTCGGTGGCGAGGGCTGCGATTTTCTTGCCGGCGAGTGAGGCTTTGCTGTTCATGCGCTTACTCCTGGTGACAAGGTCAGCAGTCTGCATACGCCGCCATGGAGGCAGCGTATGCCGGATGTAAGTGGAACGTGATCAGCGCTTGGGCTTGAGCAGCGTGCCCGTGCACTTGGGCGAGCCGCACAGGCACTTCCACAGCTTCTTCAGGCGCGCGGTGTGCGCCACTTCCAGCACGATGCCGTAATCGTAGGTGAGTTCTTCGCCGGGCTTGATATTGCGCTTGGCCTGGATGATCACGCGGTCCTTGTGCGGCTTGCCGTCGGCGTTTTCCTCGACGAAGGCTTCGCAGTTGGGGTCGCAGCTGTGGTTGATCCAGCGCGCGATATTGCCCTTGCGGTTCGCGTCGATGATGTAGTCGTCATTGAGCGTGAACAGGAAGGTGTGACCGGTTTCGCCGCCGTCGCCGTACATGTCGTCGGCTTCGTCGTGGGTCATCAGCGTGCCCTTGTACTCGATGACTTCTTCGCCTTTCTTGAGCGGAGCGACGGCGAATACGCCATTGCCATGGATGGGAGAGCGACGGGCAACAATGCGACGTGACATGGGCAACCGGTAAATAAGGGGATGCAACCGCTAATGATGCCTGCTCTGCATGACATTGGGAACGGCGGCGTCCGGGCGGAGGTCCGATGGCGATGGCCGGGCGGCCGGCGCGCGTTCCTGCGCGGCTCCACGGGGAGCTCCCCGCGCTGCCCGCCATTTTGTATAACCGTCGAAGTTTCAAACGTTTTGCGTGCTGCGCAGCGCCGTTCCACGCGCCCTTTTCCCTGCTATATTCAAACAATCGTTTGAGGTGATTTCATGAAACGACTGCTCCACGGATTGGCCCTAGTCCTGCTGATCGGCGGCCTCGCCGCCTGCGGCCCGCAGCGCCAGAGCGTGTTCCCGCCCACCATCACCATCCAGCAGATGCATGTGATGCCGGACGGCACCTGGGAGCTCACCCTGCGCCTGCAGAACAACAGCTACACCGGCATGCAGTACCAGTCGATCGAAGGCGACCTGCAGGTTGCCCAGGGCATCCCGGTGCGCCTGCATGACAAGTTCGAGCTGGACGTGCCCTCTTTCGCCGGCGACGTGCTGCAGGTGACGGTGCTGCCGACCGCGCCGATGAGCCAGGCACTGCAGGCCGTGGCCGCCAAGGGCAGCGCCGGTTCGCTCGCCTACACCGTCCGCGGCATCGTGCATTGCCAGCCCAATCTCGACGATCACCCGGACAACAAGAATCCGCGTGATTTCCCGTTCAAGCACGACGATTTCCTGTCACCGGTACCCGGCATCGCCAACACCTACCGCTGACGCTTCCCGCATTCGCCACCCGAAGGATTTATGCCATGACGCTCTACAAGGCTCCCCTCGACGACCAGCGCTTCGCACTGTTTGACGTGCTCGGCGCGGAAGCCACCCTCACCAAGCTGCAAGGCGGCGAGGGCCATACCCGCGACCTCCTCGACGCGGTGCTGGAAGAAGCCGGCAAGTTGAGCGAACAGGTGCTGGCGCCCACCAATGCCCCCGGCGACGAAGAAGGCTGCCACTTCGACAAGGCCACGCGCAGCGTCACTACGCCCAAGGGCTTCAAGGAAGCCTTCCGCCAGTTCTCCGACGGCGGCTGGGCCGGTCTCACCATGGCGGAGGAATTCGGCGGCCAGGCGCTGCCGTCGGTGATGGGCATCGCCACCTCCGAGATGTTCCAGTCGGGCAACCTGTCGTGGAGCCTGTATCCGCTGCTCTCCGAAGGCGCCTGCCATGCGCTGGAGCTGCACGGCACCGACGAGCAGAAGCACACCTATCTGAAGCCGATCGTGTCCGGCCAGTGGACCGGCACCATGTGCCTGACCGAACCGCAGGCCGGCTCCGACCTGGGCCTGTTGAAGACGCGCGCCGAACCGGGCGCCAACGGCAGCTACAAGATCAGCGGCACCAAGATCTTCATCAGCGCCGGCGATCATGATCTGGCCGAAAACATCATCCATCTGGTGCTGGCCCGCCTGCCCGACGCACCGGCCGGCAGCCGCGGCATCTCGATGTTCATCGTGCCCAAGTTCAAGCTGAAAGCCGACGGCAGCGTGGGTGAGCGCAACAATGCCTATCCGGGTGCGATCGAGCACAAGATGGGCATTCGCGGCTCGGCCACCTGCGTGATGAATTTCGACGAAGCGGAAGGCTATTTGATCGGCCAGCCGCACAAGGGCCTGGCAGCGATGTTCACCATGATGAATGCCGCGCGCCTGTCGGTGGGTTTGCAGGGTCTGGCGCTGGCCGAACGCGCGCTGCAGAACAGTCTCAACTATGCGCGCGAGCGTTTGCAGTCGCGTGCACTGTCCGGTCCGAAATTCCCCGACAAGCCCGCCGACAACTTGCTGGTGCAGCCGGACGTGCGCCGCATGCTGCTGACCCAGCGCGCCTTCGTGGAAGGTTCGCGCGCGCTGATCATGTACGCGGCGCTGCAGACCGATATCGAAGCACGCGGCGCAGATGAAGCCTCGCGCCAGCAGGCCAGCGAACTGCTCGCCTTCCTGATTCCGATCGCCAAGGGCGTGGTGACCGAACTGGCGCAGGAATGCACCAAGGAAGCGCTGCAGATCTACGGCGGCCACGGCTTTATCGTGGAAAACGGCGTGGAGCAGTTCGTACGCGATGCACGCATCATCACGCTGTACGAAGGCACCACCGGCATCCAGGCCGCCGATCTGCTCGGCCGCAAGATCCTCCAGCTCAAGGGTGTGGGCCTGCAGCACTTCCTGGCCGAGGTGGGCGCCTTCTGCAAGGCGCATGCGGCCGACGAGGCACTGCGTCCGTATATCGCCACGCTGGGCGCGCTGGCCAGGGAATGGGGCGAGCTGACCTTGAAGCTGGCGCAGCGCATCCAGGGCAATCCGGAAGAACTCGGCGCCGCCGCGAATGACTACCTCTACTACAGCGGCTACATCACGCTTGCCTATTTCTGGGCGCGCGCCGTGGCTGCGGTGGAAAAGAGCGCGCAGCAGGCCGACTTCAAGCAGGCCAAGCGCGATACCGCGGCATTCTATTTCGCCCGCATCCTGCCGCGTACGCACATGCACAAGGCAGCGATCGAGGCGGGTGTGGATACCTTGCCGACGATTGCCTGATCCTCGTTCTTTCTGTGCCTGAAGAAAAAGCCCGGCTGGTCCGGGCTTTTTTTATGCATGCCGTCACAAGCGCTCTCGCAACACAGGTCGCTGAGGCATGGTTCGACCCTACCCGCGCGCGCGAATTAAACGCTAGGCTAGCCGGGCATACCCAAAGGGGAGTCACCATGAAGTCGAGTCGTGCCGCGATCGCTTTACGCAGGCTCACGCCTGCCATGTTTGCCCTGCTGCTCAGCCTGAGCGGTGCCGTGACGGCGATGGATGCGCCAGACACTTCGCAATACCCCAACTACCCCAGCGAAACGCCGGCCCAGTTCACGCCGGTCACCGGCAGCTACGACTACGTCGAGCGCGACGTGATGATCCCGATGCGCGACGGCGTCAAGCTCAATACGGTGATCCTGATTCCCAAGGGCACCACGCATGCCGGCATCGTGATGACGCGCACGCCGTACGACGCGAAGGAACTGACCCACCACGTGCTGAGCGGCCATCTCGGCCCGATGCTGGAAGGCTACGACAACGCCACCGACGTGATCGTGGAAGACCATTACATCCGCGTCATCCAGGACATCCGCGGCAAATACGGTTCGGAAGGCGATTACGTGATGAACCGGCCGGTGCATGGCCCGCTCAATCCCACGCCGGTGGACGACGCTACCGATACCTACGACACCATCGACTGGCTGGTGAAGAACGTTCCCGAATCGAACGGCAAGGTCGGCACCATCGGCATTTCCTATGACGGCTTCGAGCCGCTGATGTCGCTGGTGAATCCGCATCCGGCGCTGAAAGTGGCGGTGCCGATGAACCCGATGGTGGACGGCTGGATGGGTGACGACTGGTTCCATCACGGCGCCTTCCGCCAGCAGAACATGGCCTACATCTACGAGCAGAGCGCCAGCCGCGACAATTTCTACAAGTGGTGGACCAGCTATCACGACGACTACGACCTGTTCATGCAGGCCGGCTCGGCCGGCGAACTGGGTCGCCAGTACGGCATGGAACAGCTCGGCTTCTGGAACAAGCTGGTGGCGCATCCGGCCTACGACTCGTTCTGGAGCGAGCAGGCGGTGGACAAGGTGCTCGCCGCGCAGCCGCTGAAAGTGCCGACCATGCTGGTGCACAGCCTGTGGGACCAGGAAGACATCTACGGCGCGCTCGCGGTGTATCGCGCGATCAAGCCCAAGGACACCGGCGGCAACATGGTGAAGCTGGTGATGGGCCCCTGGCATCACGGCCAGGAAATCGAGGATGCCAGCGCGCTCGGCGCGATCCGTTTCGGCAGCGACACCGGCAAGTATTTCCGCGAGCACATCCTGCGGCCGTATCTGGCGCAGTACCTGAAGGATGGCGCGCCCAAGGCCGACATCGCCCCGGTAACCGCGTACCAGACCGGCACCAATCAATGGCAGCGGCTCAGCCACTGGCCGCTGGCCTGCGAGGACGGCTGCAAGACAAAGAGCCGCGCGCTCTATCTGCAGCCTGATAACAAGCTGGGCTTCAGCGCACCGGCAACGGGCGCAGGCTACGACGAATACATTTCCGATCCGGCGCATCCGGTATCGTTCCGCGCACGCCCGAGCCAGCCGATCGGCTACGACAACGGCCTCACCTGGTCGCAGTGGCTGGTGGACGACCAGCGCGAAGCATCCGGCCGCACCGACGTGGTCACCTATGTCTCCGACGTGCTGACCCAGCCGCTGACCATTGCCGGCGCACCGATGGTGCACCTGGTGGCCTCCACCAGCGGCACCGACAGCGACTGGGTGGTGAAGCTGATCGACGTGTATCCGGACCAGGTCAGCGAGCAGCCGGAAATGGGTGGCTATCAGCTCGCCGTGGCGATGGATATTTTCCGCGGCCGCTATCGCGAAGGCTTCGACACGCCCAAGCCGCTGGCCGCCAACCAGCCGCTCGCGTACCGCTTCGAACTGCCCAACGCCAATCATGTATTCCTGCCGGGCCACCGCGTGATGGTGCAGGTGCAGTCCAGCTGGTTCCCGCTCTACGACCGCAATCCGCAGACTTTCGTGCCGAATATCTTCTGGGCCAAGCCGGGCGATTATCAGAAGGCCACGCAGCGCATTTACCACGCGGCGGACGAGGCCAGCTATATCGCACTGCCGGTCATCGGCGACTGATCGCCGGCATGCCCCGCCCGTTCCGGCGGGCGGGGCATGCGCCATGACGGCCAAGGGACTTCCAACCGCGCCCTGCTTGGGTGTAGAACCGGGCTTACCCGTTTCCGTTCTTGCCGACCGGCCGACGCATGAGTGACAACGCTTTTCATATCCGTCTTGCCGAGGATGACGACGATTTCATCCTCGGCCTGGTTCCCCGCTTCGTGGATTTCAGCCTGCCCGCCTGGCGCAAGCGGCACGAATGCATCGAGGGCATCCGCAAGGACCTCGGCCGCCACCTGGATGAGCAGCCGTCCAACAGCTACGTGTTCGTGGCCGAAAACGGCGAGGGCGAGCGGGTGGGCTTTATCCATCTGCAGAAAACCCAGGATTACTTCACCGGCCGCGCCAACTGCCATATCTCCGATCTGGCGGTGGCGCCGCGCCACGAAGGCCAAGGCGTGGGCAAGGCGCTGATGGAGCACGCCGAAGCCTGGGCGCGCGAGCATCAGTGCCAATTGGTGACACTGGCGGTATTCCCCGGCAATGCGCGTGCGCTGGCGCTGTATGAAGCGGCGGGCTACAGCGTGGACCTGCTGCGGCTAGCCAAACCCACCCACTGACTGCGCGCAGCGTCTGCACGCGGCGGAGCGCCAGCCTCAGGCATGTCTTATGTCACTGTCGCCCGGTCGCCGGATGCGATGTGCTGCACGCTTGGTTTGTGAGGGGCTGAGTGATGCAAGGGGAAAGTTCGGGATCATCCATGACGCGCCGCGATCTGCTGCGCATGATCGGCGTGAGTGCGGGCGGTGCGGCGATGTACCAGGCGATGAGCAGCCTGGGCTTTGCCGCCGAATCGCCGTACCGCGGCACGCCGCAGTTGCAAGGGGCGCCACGCGGCACCTCGGTGTTGATACTGGGAGCGGGACTGGCCGGCATGGTGGCGGCCTATGAATTGCGCCAGGCCGGCTACAAGGTGCAATTGCTGGAATACAACGGCCGTCCCGGCGGCCGCAACTGGACGCTGCGCGGCGGCGACACCTACACCGAACTGGGCGGCTATACCCAGCATTGCCAGTTCGACCGCGGCCTGTATATCAATCCGGGTCCGTGGCGCATTCCCTATCACCATCGCGGTCTGCTCGATTACTGCAAGAAACTCAAAGTACCGCTCGAGCCCTTCGTGCAGGTCAATCACAACGCCTACCTGCACAGTGCCAACGCCTTCGGCGGCAAGCCGCAGCGCTATCGCAGCATCAATGCCGACTACCGCGGCCATATCGCCGAGCTGCTGGCGAAAGTGGCGCAACAGGGCAAGCTCGATGCGCAGATCAGCAAAGATGACCAGGCGCAGCTGCTGGATTCGCTGCGCGGCTGGGGCGCACTCGATAAAAACTACGCCTACGCTGCCGGGCCCGGTGTGAGCAACCGGCGCGGCTTCGACAAGCCGCCAGGCGGCGGCCTGTCCGCCAGGCCTACCGATTCGCAGCCGCTGCAACTGCACGACGTGCTCGATTCGAAGCTGTGGCGCAACCTTACCGAGGGCGAGATCTTCGAGTTCCAGACCACCCTGTTCCAGCCGGTCGGCGGCATGGGGCGGATCGGCGAAGCATTCGGCCGCGAACTGCATGGACTGATTCGCTACCAGCGCAAGGTCACCGGCATCCAGCAGGATGCGCACGGCGTCAGCGTGACGCATGTGGATGCGCAGCATCCCGGTGCAGCGCAGACCAGCCGCGCCGACTGGTGCATCTGCACGATTCCGCTGTCCATCCTCAGCCAGATTCCGATCAACGTGAGCACGCCGATGGCCGAGGCGATCGGCGCCGTGCCGTATGCGGCAACCGTGAAAGTGGGGCTGCAATTCAAGCGCCGCTTCTGGGAAGAAGATGAGGACATCTATGGCGGCGTCACCGCCACCGATCTGCCGATCAACACCATCAGCTACCCCAGCAACGATTTCCACAGCCGCAAGGGCGTGCTGCTGGGCGCCTATGTGTGGGGCCTCAATGCTTACGAGTTCACCGCCATGACGCCGGCCGAACGGATTCGCAAAGCGGTTGAATACGGTAGCCAGATCCATCCGCAATACCGGGCGGAATTCGAGAACGGCATGGCCGTGGCCTGGCATCGCTCGCCCTTCACCATGGGCTGCTTCGCATCGTGGTCGGACGAACTGCGCGCCAAGCACTACGACAACCTGTGCCAGATCGACGGTCGCATTGCGCTGGCCGGCGAGCATGCTTCCTATTTGCCGGCCTGGCAGGAAGGCGCCGTGACCTCGGCGCTGGACCTGGTGACGCGCCTGCATCAGCGCATCCTGGCCGGAGGTGCGGCATGAGCCGTCCGCTCTCCTATGCGTGCGCAATGACCGTGTTGCTCGCGTGCAGCGGTACGGTGAACGCGCAGTCCATGGACGACGCGCTGTATACGCGCAGCAGCATCAAGAACGCCCATGGCGAAGGCATCTTCCAGCACATCTGCCAGGGCTGCCATATGCCCGATGCCAAAGGCGCCACCGGTGCCGGCAGGTATCCCGCGCTCACCGGCAATCCCAAGCTGGCCTCCGCGCAATATATGGCGGCGGTGATTCTGTTCGGGCGGCACGACATGCCCTCGTTCGAAATGAAGCCTGCCACGCAAGGCAGTTTCTTCGAAGACACCAAGCTGAGCGACGAGCAGATTGCCGAGGTGATCAACTACGTGCGTTCGCATTTCGGCAATCACTACACCGACAGCATCACGGCGGCGCAGGTCGCTGCCATGCACCCGCAAGATCAGCCATCCAAACCATGATCAGGAGACCCGCCGTGCACAAGGCCATCCACGCCGCAGCGCTCGCCACGCTGCTGGTCTCCTTTGCCAGCAGCGCCCAGGACGTGGTGCGCTATCCGATACCCAACAGCCATTTTCCGATTTCCGCCGCAGTGGAAGTGCCGGCGGGCAAGGCCACCATTTATCTCAGCGGCAACGTACCGCCAGTGGCGGATGCCAAGGCGCCGAAAGACAGCCTGGCCGCCTATGGCAACACCGAGACGCAGACCATCGGCGCACTTACCCATATCCAGCAGCAGTTGCAGGCCATGCACCTGGACATGGGCGACATCGTGAAGATGAATGTGTTTCTGGTGGGCGATGCGGAGCACGGCGGCCAGATGGATTTCGCCGGCTTCATGGCCGGCTACACCAAGTTCTTCGGCACCAAGGAGCAGCCCAAGCTGCCGGCGCGTTCGGCGGTGCAGGTGGCGGCGCTGGCCAATCCAGGCTTCCGCGTGGAAATCGAAGTAACCGCAGTGCGCCCCTAAACACCGCCCACCGCCGTAGGTTGGGTTAGCGCAGCGTAACCCAACAAATCTCCATCGAAGCCACACGACATTGTTGGGTTACGCTGCGCCAACCCAACCTACGCGCACAAAAAAAGCCGCCCGGTGGGCGGCTTTTTCGCGATCGCTGCAAGAGCAATCAGTTCTTGGTCTGGTTCGACGCTTCCACTTCCTCGCGCAGAGCTAGGCGCTGGCCCACACGATCGACGTTCTGCAGCGACAGCAGATGGGCATAGATCCAGCCCATGGTGCCGTCCATCAGGAAACGGTGTGCGGTTTCCGCATCGATCTTGCGCAGCTTTTCCTCGTTGATCACGAACAGACCGTTGAGGTTGAGCACGTTGCCGTTGCGCTCCAGGCGGATATTGCGGCCTTCGAGCAGGTCGTACTTGCGCAGGTCGTCCATGAACTGGCGGGTGCGCGCCACGTGCTGCTGGAATTCGCCGAGGAAATTCACGGCGTTCTTCAGCACGTCGCTTTCGCTGCCGTCGTCCTGGAACAGGCGCTCGCCTTCGCTGTTGTTGAAACCTTCGTAGGCTTCATCGAGGAACACGGTGAAATCGTCGCCTTCCGCGCCCGGCGGCTTCTCGGCCAGCACGAACGGATAACGGCGCACGAACGCCGGGATGTAGACGTTCTGTGCCCACTGGCCGTTGTCGTCCAGGAACAGGTTTTCGTTCTGGCGCAGACCCAGCAACGCCATCGGACCGGCGCTGGCCATGTCGGGGCCGGCGAACAGGATCGGGATGTCGCGGGCGGTGACGGGGAATTCGGCGCAGGTCAGCGGCACGGAATGCACGCCGTGTGCGAACCTCAGGTTCTGCAATCCCTTGATGCGCAGATCCTTGTGCGCGGTGCGATTGAGCGGTACCGGCCGCTCGTAGAAAAGTACTTCAGCCACGTTGCTTACCTCTGCCCCGCCGTGCCGGGGCCGCCACCCAGGCTTCCCCTCCCAAACCCGGCGTCGGGTCTACAGATGAACAGTCACTATATCAGCGCCGGGAGCCCGGGGCGAATCATCACAAGTCCTGGTTTTTGGGACAATATCCGCGGGCCTTTGCATGCGTTTTGCAATCAATTTGTTCTATGCTGCGGAAAATCCGAGCACCGTTGCATGGATGGGCGCTCTTTCGCTACTGGGTGAAGGACGAAACGCATGCTGATGGAAGTGCCAAAGCAGGCCGACCTGAACGCGACCCGCGTGCTGTCGCTGGACGCGGCCGGCCGGATTCTCGACTGGATCAGCTGGCAGGACGCAGTTTGCCTGTACGTCCGCGAGGCCGTGGCCTGGACCCTGGGCGACCCTTGCCTGACCGTGCACGGCGGCCATAACCGCAGCCTGGGCAGGCAGAGCCAGATCCAGCTCCATCCCATCGTGGCCAGCACCGGACACTGCCGCGACCACGCGATCGACCCCGCCCCAGCCCTTACCAACAGCGCCCTTTTCGGGCGCGATCGTTATCTGTGCATGTACTGCGGCGAGCGCTTCAGCCGCGGCGAGCTGACCCGCGACCACGTGCTGCCGATTTCCAAGCACGGCCGCGACGATTGGGAAAACGTGGTCTGCGCCTGCCTGGCCTGCAACCTCAAGAAGGCCAACCGCACCCCGCAGGAGGCCAATATGCCCCTGCTGGCGGTGCCCTACCGGCCGAGCTGGGTGGAGCACCTGATCCTGTCCAACCGCAATATCCTGGCCGACCAGATGGAATTCCTGGTCAGTCACCTGCCCCGCCACCGACGCGAAGCCCTGGCCTGAGCCGCACCGCCAAACTGAGTGCCATTTGACCGGGTGCCCTGGCGGCGCCCGGTTTTGCTTGCCCCTCCCTAACGCAGGATTAACAATACGCGGATGATCGACCTGTCCCGCTACCCGCAGCTGTCCGCGATCCAGGCGCCGGCAGATCTTCGCCGCCTCTCCGACGAGCAGTTGGCCGCGGTGGCCGGCGAATTGCGCAGCTACCTGATCGAGGCCGTCGCAAGTTCCGGCGGTCATTTCGGGGCGGGGCTGGGGGTGGTCGAGCTGACGGTGGCGCTGCATGCCGTGTTCGACACCCCGCACGACCGACTGGTCTGGGACGTGGGCCACCAGTGCTACCCGCACAAAATCCTGACCGGCCGCCGCGACCTGATCACCACCATCAAGCGGAAGGGTGGCCTGGCGCCGTTCCCGCGTCGCGCGGAAAGCGACTACGACACCTTCGGCGTCGGTCACTCCTCCACCTCGATTTCCGCCGCCCTGGGCATGGCCATCGCGCTCAGGCGCAAGGGCGATCCGCGCAAGCTGGTCACCGTGGTCGGCGATGGCGCGATGACTGCCGGCATGGCGTTCGAGGCGCTCAATCATGCGGCCGACGTCAACGCGGACATGCTGGTGGTGTTCAACGACAACGGCATGTCGATCAGCGAGAACGTAGGTGGCCTGACCAAATCGCACCTGCCTGGCACGCTGTTCGAAGAAATGGGGTTTCACTACAACGGCCCGGTGGACGGCCACGATGTGGCGCAGCTGCTGCATGCGCTGCGCGCGGTGAAGCACCTGCCCGGCCCGCAGCTGCTGCATGTGATCACGACCAAGGGCAAGGGCTATGCGCCGGCAGAGCAGGCGCAGATCGAATATCACGCGGTGGGGCCGTTCGATCCGCTCGCCGGCGTGGTGAAAAAATCCGGTCCGTCGCGGCCTACTTATTCGGATGTCTTCGGCGACTGGCTGTGCGATATGGCCGCCGCAGACGACCGCCTGCTCGCCATCACGCCGGCCATGCGCGAGGGCTCGGGCCTGGTGCGTTTTTCACGCGAATATCCGCAACGCTATTTCGACGTGGCGATTGCCGAACAGCACGCCGTGACCCTGGCGGCCGGCATGGCGTGCGAAGGCGCCAAGCCGGTGGTGGCGATCTACTCCAGCTTTTTGCAGCGCGCCTACGACCAGACCATCCACGACGTGGCGCTGCAGAATCTGGACGTAACTTTCGCCATCGACCGTGCCGGCGTGGTCGGCCCCGACGGCGCCACGCATGCGGGCAGCTTCGATCTGAGCTTTCTGCGCTGCGTGCCCAACCTGCTGGTGATGGCGCCGGCCGACGAGAACGAATGCCGCGCCATGCTCAGCACCGGCTTCGGCTACCCCGGCCCGGCGGCAATCCGCTATCCGCGCGGCAACGGCCCGGGCGTGGCGATCAGCAGCAGCCTGGATACCTTGCCGATCGGCAAGGCCGAACTGCGCCGCCGCGGCCACGGGCTGGCGATTCTCAGTTTTGGCGCGATGCTGGCGCCGGCCACGGAAATCGCCGACGAGCTTGGCGCCACCCTGGTCAATATGCGTTTTGTGAAGCCGCTGGATGAAACCTTGCTGTTGGAGCTGGCGAAAGAGCATGGCGGCTTCGTCACCCTGGAGGACAACGCGGTGGCGGGCGGTGCGGGCTCGGGCGTGGCCGAATGTCTGGCGGCACATGGTGTAACCTTGCCGATCCTGCATCTGGGCCTGCCCGATACCTATCTGGAGCACGGCACCCGCGAGGAAGTGCTGAGCGAGGCCGGGCTCGATCTGCCCGGGATCCGCAAGGCGATTCTGGCGCGTTTTCCCAAGCTCGGTTCGTGTAACCAGGCAAGTGCTTGAGGGGCTGCGATAAGCGGCCCGCTGATTGACGCAGCTCTCCGCGGAGAACTGCCCGGTGCGCACGGCGCATCTTGGTTTTTCATTCACCCATTAAAGGAAGCGTTAGGCCCGTGACTGAGCTTATCGTCCGTCTGGTTCAATTTTGCCGGCGTTTTGCCGTGTACGTGGTGCTGTTCTATGTGCTGGCGGCAACCGCCAGCATCTGGCTGGCCGCGCATCGGCTGAGCGTGGACACCAACACGGACAACCTGTTCGCCAAGACGCTGCCCTGGCGCCAGCATGCGATGGCCTTCGATCGCGAATTCCCGCAGTTCAACAATCTGCTGGTCGCGGTGGTGCGCGGCGCCACGCCGGAAGAATCGGACGAAACCGCCGCCGCGCTGGCCAAGGCGATGGCTGCGGACAAAAAGCACTTTATCGATGTGAGCCGTCCGGATGCCGATCCGTTCTTCCGCACCGAAGGGTTATTGCTGCTCGGTTCGGACGATCTGACCAAGCTGCTCAATTCGCTGATGAACGCACAGCCTTTGCTGGGACCGCTGGCTACCGATCCGTCGGCGCGCGGCCTGTTGAACGGCGTGTCCTTGATGGCGGCTGGCGTACGCATCCAGCACGCCGATCTGTCGCCATACAAGCCCGCGCTCGATCAGTTGCGCAAGGTGCTCGATGACGCCGCCGACGGCCATCCCACGCCGCTGTCGTGGCAGGGCCTGCTGGGCTCCGACGTCACCCAGCAGCCGGACAATGTGCGCATGGTGCTGACCCATCCGGTGCTGGAAGAAAACTCGCTCGAGCCCGGCCGCGCCGCCACCAAGGCGATGGAAGCGATCCGCGACAACCTGCCCGATGTGAAAGCCGGCCGCGTGCGCATCGACTACACCGGGCCGGTGCCGCTGGCCGACGTGCAATTCGGCGCGCTGACCAAAGGCATCGTGTGGAGCACCGTCGGCAGCCTGCTGCTGCTCGCGCTGTGGCTGTATCTGGCGATGCATTCGTTCCGCCGCATCATTCCGATTCTGATCACCCTGCTGATCGGCTTTGCGCTGACCATCGGCTTCGCCGCCGCGGCGATCGGCACCTTGAACGTGATCTCGGTGGCGTTCGCTGTGCTGTTCGTGGGCCTGGCGGTGGATTTCGGCATCCAGTTCGCCGTGCGCATGCGCGAGATGCGCATGCTGCATGCCGACATCAATACCGCCATCGCCGAATGCGCACGCGTGTCCGGCAGCCAGATCGCGGTGGCCGCCGCCGCCACTGCTTGCGGCTTTCTGGCCTTTTCGCCGACCAGCTTCGTCGGTGTGGCCGAACTGGGCACGATTGCCGGCGTGGGCATGGGCATCGCCTTGGTATGCACGCTGAGCTTGCTGCCTGCGCTATTCAGCCTGTTCAAGCCGCAGCGCCAGACCAAGGAGCTGTCGCTGCCGTTCGGTCCGAAGATGGACGGGTTCCTGCATCATCGCTACAAGCGTGTACTGATCGTATTCCTGGTGCTCGGACTGGTCGGCCTGTATGCGGCAATCCGCATGCCGTTCGACGCCAATCCGCTCAACACCCAGGACCAGACTTCCGAGCCGATGCGCACGCTGCGCAGCCTGGCCGACAATCCGATCACCAACCCGTTCAACATCAACATCATGGTGCCGGACCTGCAGACGGCGCGCACGCTCAGCGACAAGCTGTCCAAGCTGCCGGAAGTCTCCAGCGTGATTTCCGCCGCCACCTTCGTGCCGCCCGACCAGGATGCGTCGCTGGAGCAGCTCAACCAGGCGCAGGTGCTGATGCTGCCCTCGCTGGATGTAGAGCCCTCGGCGCCACCGATCACGCCCGCCGCGCTGCGTTCGGCGATCGAGGACGCGCACGAGGCGATCGTCGACGCCAATGCGGAAATGCCGGCCGATTCGCCGTTGCGCGGCATCGACGCCGCACTGCAAAAGCTGGCCAAGGTGCCCGACGATCGCCTGATGGGCATGAACGACGCGGTCAGCCGCTTCCTGCCCGCACAGCTGCAAAGCCTGCGCGATGCCCTGGATGCCAAGGGCGTGACGCTGGCGACGCTGCCCGAATCGATCAAGCGCGACTGGGTCAGCTCGTCCGGGCAAGTGCGCATCCAGGTCTCGCCCACCGTCAACGACCAGGACACCAAGGGTCTGCATCGCTTCGTGGACGCCGTGCAGCGAATCGCTCCGGATGCCGGCGGCCCCGCCGTAACCACCGTCGCTTCGGCCGACACCATGATGCACGCCTTCGAGCAGGCCGCCGTGCTGGCGATTATCGCGATCGCGATCGTGCTGCTGCTGGTGATCCGCCGCCTGAAGGACACCGGCATCGTGCTGCTGACGCTGGGCATGTCCGCGTTGCTGACCGCCCTGCTCGCCCGCATGCTGGGCATGGCGGTGAATTACGCCAACATCATTTCGCTGCCGCTGTTGTTGGGTGTAGGCGTGTCGTTCAACGTGTACTTCGTGATGAACTGGCGTGCCGGCATGCGCCGCTTTATCAGCTCGGCCTCGGCGCGCGCGGTGTTGTTCTCGGCCCTTACCACCGGCACCGCCTTCGGTTCGCTGGCGCTGTCGCATGACCTGGGCATGGCGAGCATGGGACGCATGCTGCTGGTGAGCCTGGTGGCGGTGCTGCTGGCGACGTTCGTGTTCCTGCCGGCGCTGCTGTATGCGATCAAGCCACCGGCGCAAGTGAGCGGCACCGGTCATTGAGCAGGCTGGTTAACCCGGCGCCCGCGATCTTCACCGTCGTCATTCCCGCGAAAGCGGGAATCCATGTCGATTCCTGCGCAAGAGCAACAACAGATCCCTCGCCCCCAAGCCCGCGCACTCGCTTTCTCGGGCACGGGGTCTCTGGTGATTTGCCTTAAGGGTTATGCTGCCTCGATCGCCCGATAGCGAAAATCCCGCACCACGACACTGCCTTCGCCGGCGCTGTAAATACCGATATTCAGGCTCACAAAACCACCGAACACGTTGTGGTGGATGCCCGACACCTCCATGCGCAGGTCGTTGAGCACCCAGGTTTTGCCGCCGTCGTGCGAGTAGTGCCAGGTGATGACGTTATGATCGTTGGTCAGCCGGATCCGCACACTGGAACTGGCCATCGGCTTGCGCGCCCAGGTCTGTTCCTGCGCGTATTCGAAGGTTTTCATTTCGCTCGGCGTAAAACCGATGCCGACGTAGGCGACCGGGTTGTAGTAAAGCAATAACCCGCCCTCGGTGTGGCCGATCAACTCCAGGCTGACTTCCGCGACATAGGCGCGATCGCCGACCAGGCAGGTCACGGGCGAACTGTCGCCCGGCGAGCGCCCTGTCGCAGCAATACGCATGCTGTTCGCTTCATAGCTGATGCACTGCATGGCATCCGGCGCGGTGTCCTGCACACACCACTGCACGCCCAGGCGGTTGTGTGCGAAGTCGTCGGACAAGGGCCGCCCGGACGGGCTCGCACGACCACCGGCAGGTTTCGCCAACGGCGCGGAAAGATCGCCACCGGTCGCGCGGAACCAGCCGTCATCGGTCCACACCATCGGCTCCAGCAAAGTCTGCCGGCCGAGTGTGCGAAAGCCGTTTTCGTAGCCGTGATAAACCATCCACCAGTCGCCCGCCGGTCCTTCTACCAGCGAGGCATGCCCGCGCGACCACCATGGCTCCTCGGCACTGATCGTGCGCACCAGCGGATTGTGCGGACAGTGTTGCCACGGGCCATGGATGGAGCGCGACCGCGCTGCAATCACCATATGGCCGGTCGGCGGACCCGCGGTGCCGCCGATGGCCGTAATCAGATAAAACCATTCGCCACGCCGCAGCAGCTTCGGGCCTTCCGGTGCGAAATCTTCCACCACCCAATCCTGCGGATAGCGCCACGGCTGGTACGCCAGCTGCAATGTGCCGGCGGCGGAAAGCCCATCGTCGCTGAGGCGGATATAGCGAATGCCGTTGACGAACAGATAGCGCTTGCCGTCTTCGCCCACGACATGACCCGGATCGATGCAATCGCCGATCTTCAAATCGATCGGATCGCTCCATGGCCCTTCGATGTGATCGGCCCAGATCACATAGATGGACCAGCCCGTGCCCGGATTGGCCGGCATATAAATGAAATATCGTCCGTCGTGCTTGCACAGATCCACTGCCCACACGCTGCCCAGCGGCTTGTTCAACGCCGGCGCCAGCGGCGCCCAGTTCACCAAGTCGGTGGAGTGCCAGATGATCAACGCAGGAAATGCATCGAACGGCGAGAACGTCGTGTAGTAATCGCTGCCATCCTTGAGGATGGTGGGATCCGGATGATCGCCCGGCACGATCGGATTTACGTAGCGACCGTCACCCAGATCGGCCTTGCGCTGGCCTTCGATACCGCGGCCCCAGCGGACGGAGCGCGTGCATTCGGCCGCGGCCGTCGCGCCTAGCGAAAAGGGTGCGGCAGCGGCACCGGCCAAGATCAACTTGAAAGCATTGCGACGCGATTGACTGGTCATGCGCATGGCCCCGATAGCTGCCACGCATTGTGCAACGCGCCTGCATTACGAAAATCGCCGCAGTCGCTTACTATTTTTTGCGCAATCAAACCGCGTAGGTTGGGTTAGCGCAGCGTAACCCAACGATCTGTCTTCGTAGCAACATCGTTGGGTTACCCCAGGTCAAATCCGGCGTAACCCAACCCAAGCAAAGCGACTAGAACGGCACATTGAACGACACCCCCACCGTACGCGGCGTCGACATCTGCACCAGCATCGGGCCGCCGACCGTAGCCAGAAAGTTCACCGCCTCATCGTTCAAGGTGCCGATCGGAACCTGCCGGTTCAGCACGTTGCGCACATAGAAATCGATGTTCGCACCGTTGCGCAGGTTCACGCCGGTATTGAGGTCGAGGAACATGAAGCCCGGCAGATAGAAGTTCGGATCGCTGTCGTCACCGCTAAAGCCCGCATTGCGATGGCTCGATGCGCGTGCATTGACACCGACATAAGCGTCCATCCCGGCCAGGATGAACTTGTACTTGCCGCTCAGCGTGCCGGCCCACCTGGCCGAATACGGCAACGGCGCGCCGGGCTGGATGCCCAGCTGCGGGCTGCCGCTCTTGGCATAGGCATCGGTATAGGCCGACGAAGCCCCCAGCTGCCACGGACCGTTCGAATAATTGGCCTGCATCTCCACGCCTTCCACGCGTGCATCGCCGGCGTTCTGGATGATGGTGTTGCCCAGGGTGTAGGTGTACAGCTGCATGTGGTGCCATTCGATATCGTAGCCGTCGATGCCTACATTCAAATGGCCGTCCAACTGGCGACTCTTGTAGCCGAGCTCGTAACTTTGCAGGTCGTCGGAACCGAAGCTGTCCTTGGCATTCGGATTGGGACCAAGCAAGGTGCTTTCGATCGGCGCCTGCAGGCCGCCCGGGCGATAGCCGGTGGAGGCGCGCATGTAGTAGCTGCCTTTGTCGTTGGGGCGCCAGCTCAGCGTGATCATCTTGGTGATGTCGTCGCTGAGCAGGTGCTCGCGGAATCCACCGGGACTGCCCGCCACCGGGCCTTGCTCGAAATTGGACAAGTGCTGCGAGTTGCCGCTGGCGCGCGCACCAACGGTCAGATCCAACGTCGGATTCACATGCCAGGTGAGATCGCCGTAGCCGGCATACTCGGAGAAACCGGCGTTGACGTTCTGCTGGATCAGGCTGGTCTGGCCGGGCTGCGATTTGTTGTCGCCCTCCAGCACATATTGCTCCCACACATTCTCGCGGTTGAACCAGAAGCCGCCCAGCCAATCGAAGTTGGGATTTTTGCGCGAGGTCAGGCGCATTTCCTGCGAAGCCTTGTGCACGGTGTATTGCGAGTCGACATACAGCGAACTCAGCGGCTGATCCACGCCAAGCGCCGGGCCAAGCGCGTTCAACAAGGTCAGGAAGGAATCCGGATAATCCTGCACGCTGTGATTGACGAAGTTCTGGTAAGAGCTGATCCAGTCCAGCGTACCGGCATCGAAATCGTAGCCGGCGTGAAAGGAATACAGTTCCAGCGTCTGCGTAAACGGTTCGCGGTGATTGAGCCGGCGCGTATAGATGCCGCCGGAGATCGGCTGGCCTTGCAGGTTGTAATCGGCCATCGACAAGCCATCGGCGGCAATCTGCTGCGCCATCGCGGTGACATTGAAGCTGAGCTTGTCGGTGGGATCCACTTCCAGCTGCACGCGTGCACCCTTGGTATGCGTGCGATCGTCGCCACCGGCCGGGGTTTCGCCCACGGCGCGGTAGACGCCGGTGATGTGCTGATCCACTACCGCCACACGCAGGGCGGCCTTGTCCTTCACCAGCGGGATATTCAGCGAGGCATGTTCGGTGTAGCTCATGCCGCCACGATTGGTATTGGAAATATCGCCGCCGACATTGCCGGAAAAACCGCTGGTATCCGGCTTCACCGTCACGTATTTCACCAGGCCGCCCATCGAGCCGGCACCGTACAGCGTGCCCTGCGGGCCATACAGAAATTCGATGTGATCCAGATCCAGCAGCGCCGGATCGAACACGAAGGTGGCGGCGGCCGCATACACCGTGCTGCCGCCCACCGGCACGTCGTCGATATACACCGACACGGTCGGGCTGGTCTGGTTGCCGGTCGACACGCCGCGCATGATCAATTCGCCCTGCCCCGTGCCGCCGGAGCTGGCGAAGAACACGCCGGGCTGGTACGACACGTAGTCGTTGAGGTTCTTGGCGCCGAGCTGCTGCAGCGAGGTCGCCGATACTGTGGCGACATGCATGGGCACTTCGCGCTCCGGCTCACGGCGGCGATTGGCCGTCACCATCACTTCACTCAAGGTAACGGCGGATTTGTTCGCCGTTGAAACTTGCGCCGGCGATGGCGGCGGATTACTGGAAGACGCCGGCGCAGGTGTCGTCTGCGCCATCACCGCCGGTATCGCGGCAGGAAACACCAGCGGCACCAGCAGCAGGCGAATCAGCCGTGGCAAGCGGCGTTGCACGGGTCTACGACGGGCAACAGCACGACGACAAGGATTCATGGCAGTAGATCCGGGGCAGACTTTTGTTTTGTAGTGCCCGGACGCGCCGATGTAACCCGGGCTCCCTCGTTGTGCCTGCAGTCTACGCCGATGGCTATGGCGAGTCACAATCCTCGCTGACTGACCAGCACCCGCCAGTGACGCGATCGCGCTGCTCCAGATCGCGCATGGTTGAAACCTTGGCGAAAGATGCATGACGAAGCAGTGAGCGAACTGCATCGCCCTGATGCCATCCATGTTCGAACAGCAACCAGCCGGCACTGCAGAGATGCTTGCCTGCATCGCGGATGATGCGGCGGATATCGTCCAGTCCATCGATACCCGAAGCGAGTGCGCTGACCGGCTCGAAGCGCAGATCGCCTTGTTCCAGGTGCGGATCGTGACTTTCGATATACGGCGGATTGGACACGATCAACTCGAACTGCTGCGCGCCCAGCGGCGCAAACCAGTTGCCATGCGCGAAGCTGACATTGCCGATGCCATGCCGCTGCGCATTGCGCTGCGCCACCGCCAGCGCCTCGACGCTGGCGTCGGTGGCGGTGACCTGCGCGCGCGGACGTTCGCGCGCAATCGCCAAGGCGATCGCACCGCTGCCGGTGCCCAGGTCCAGCACGCGCACGTTCGCGTCGATTGGCAGGCGCTCCAGCGCCAGCTCCACCAGCAGTTCGGTTTCCGGCCGCGGAATCAGCGTGGCCGGCGTCACCTCCAGATCGAGCGACCAGAAGCCGCGCCGTCCGGTGATATAAGCCACCGGTTCGCCGGCCTTACGCTGCTCGATCAGCACGTGGTAGGCCGAGGCATGCTCGGCCGCCAAGCCATCGTCCGCATGCGCGATCAGCCAGCTGCGCGGCTTGCTCAAGGCATAGGCCAGCAACACTTCCGCATCGACGCGGTCGCCCAGCTGCTGCGTCGCCGCCTGCAATACGTCACGTACTTTATGCATCGCCCAGCTTGCTCTCGGTGGGTGCGGCAACCGGCAGCGGTGCCGGCTTGGGTTCGCGCTTGCGCCAATAACCACCGCGCGTCCATGCATCGAAGCCCCAGCGCAACCAGCCGATCAACGCGTTGGCCAGCCACAATGCCCAGGCCAGCATGGCGATCTTGTAAAACCACAGCGACACGCTGAATACACCCGCCTGCGGCAAGGCATCAGCAGCCTGATCGGCAAACCAGTTCAGTTCCCAGGCACTGGAATCGTTGCCGCTGACATGCATATCCGGCACGCCAAGCAGACCCGTAGGCACCGCCGATACCAGCATGCACAGCGCCAGGATGGTCACCGCGCCCAATACCGTCTGCAGCAGGTTGAAACGACGACTGCCCAGGCGCTGCAACGCGGACTCATGCCGTGCGCGCAGACCAAGCAGAATCAGCCACACCACTACCAGCGCATACGCGCTCCATGCGAACGCCGAAAAACCCAGCCCAAGCAGCAGCCAGTGATGGAAGCGCAGCGGCGTTGGCGCATAGCGCGCCAGCAGCCACGCGGCCAGCAGCAGCACAATCAGCTGCGCCCAATACAGCACGGCCGGCCCCATGCGCGGACCCCATGTCCACAGCACCCAGCGATCCTGCGGCAACTTGAGCTGCAGCGACAGATTCGCCGAGGGCGCAGCCAGCGCGTAATCCGGCGTTACCGAACGCAAGCCCACGCCGCGCGGCTCGCGTACATGCAGCACGTAGTGATGCTTGCCGGGCAGCAGCGGCAGGCTGAGCTTGCCGTCCTTCACCGCCAGATTGAGTGAATCGTCATCGCGCGCCGCATCGAGCAATTCGGTACCCGCCGGCAAGACGATCGCATGTTCGCCGCCGCGCGTACTGCGCACGAGCAGGTCCAGCGTGGTCTCGGTGGAGCGATCGCCGACGCTGCTGCTTGCCGTGACACTGTCGAACGCAAGACTGTCGCCCTGCACGGACTGCGGACGACTGATCGCGATCGCCAATGTTTCGCCCGGCAGCGGCTCGAAACGCAGCCCGTCGCTGCTGTTGCCGGCCGGCACACCCTTGGCCTGCACGTGCCAGATCGCCGCCGGATGCAGCTGCCAGATCTCCGCGCGCTGGTCGAGCGGCGGTGCTGTCAGCGACAGATTGTCGGCATGCTCCAGCCGGCTGGTCCACGATGCGGTGTTCTGCCCGGCATTGAAGGTCACGCTGATGCGTCCGTTCTGCACGCGCACGTTGTCGCCCAGCGGATGTTCGCCGGCTAGCAAGGGCAGCTCCAGCGTGAAGCCGCCGGTGCTGGGCGCAATCCGTTCGACCGTGTTGATCACGCTCCAGTCCACGCCCAACTGCAGCATGCGGGTCAACCGCACATAAGGTGGAAAAGCCTGCTGCGGCAACGGTGCCTGCTGGCCGTCGCTGGCGGTTTTCACGCGATTGAAGGTGATGCTGTCGCCGAGCATGCGTCCGGCATCGCTGCCGTCCATCGACCAGCCCTGACCGCTGAAGGCAATCCGCTGCGGACGCAAGGTGAAGTTCAGCGTGGTGCTGTCGACCGGTTTTACGCGATAGCTGAAACTGAGGTGATGCACGCCCGGCGCCAGCCGCGTCACCAGCTGGCCTTCGAAGCGGCCGATCGAAGCATTGGCGTTGTTGTCCACGCTGATGCCGGCCATCTGCATACCGCCGTCGGTGGAAGGCATGGGCAGCGCCACCGTGGCGCCGACATGCACTTCCAGATCCAGGCTGATCTGGTCGTCCTTGGCCTGCACGGTGGCGTTGGCCACCACGGCGCAGTCGGGCGTGCATTTCGGTGCCTCGGTAAGGCGCGCCTGCAACTGGCTCAGCAGGGTCGGGTTCGGGGTCGCCTGTGCGTGCGCCAGATGCGGCAGGCAGGCGATCGCCAGCAAGGCCGCCGTACCGCGTCCCGGCCACCAGCCGCGCCACGACGGCTGCAGCGGCCTGAGCAGGTTCTGCACCATGCGTCCCAGCAGCACAACCAGCAGCGCCAGCATGATCACGCGCAGCCAGCGCACCAGCCATGCGGGCGCGATCACCAGGCGCATGCTTTGTTCGGCCGTGATCGGACCGGACCAGCTCAACGCATAGTTGTTGCCGACATCCCATGACGGTTCGCCTGCACCAGCCTGGATCACGCTGCGCGTGTCGTTGTCGTTCGCCGGCGGGCGCCCGCCGATGATGCTGGCACTGAGCACCATGTCTGCCGGTGCTTGACGGTTTGCCGGCGCCGCGGCGGACGATGCCTCCTGCATGACCGGTGCCGGCGCGGCGGGCGGCGCAGGCGGAGCCGGTGCAGCTTGCTGCATCACCTGCGGCTGCGGTTTCACTTCCTGCTTTGCGTCCATCATCGGCTCGATGAAATCAACCATCGACGTACCGCCGGATGTTTCCAGTTGCGGATGCAGGGCGCTTTGCAATTGCGTCAATGCGAAGGGCAGTGTCCACAGCACGGCCAGCGCCAGCATCGCCGCCGCAACCAGCTGTGCCGCGCGCTCCAGTCGTCCTTGCGGCAAGGCTTTTTTCAGCAGCCCTAAAGCCAGCGCCAAGCCCAGCGTCCAGCGCGGCGCGCCACCTTCGTGTTGCGACAGCACCAGAAACACCACGGCCACCAGTGCCCAGCGCCAGCCAAGCAGACGCCCGGCCAACAGCGCGATCAAGGCCACCACGAATAGATCCAGCAAGCTCCACTGCGCGATCCACGAATCGGGCGAACGATCCACGCCGCTCGCACCGATCAACCGATAGCCATACGGCAGATGCAAGGTGGCATCGATGTGTTCCAGCGGTGTTAGCCAGCCGGTGCTGGGCAGACTGCCGCTGCGGTCGGCAATGCGCAGGCCGGCCTGCAGGTCCAGCTCCTTGCCGCGCAATTCCACGCCGCTATGCTGCGGATCCGGCTGGGTGACCAGCAAGGGCTGCTCGCCCTGCGACGCACGCTGCAACTGCCACGGACTGGCCACATCCAGGCGCAGGCGATGTTGCAGCGTGCCGGTGAGGTGATCGCTGATGCTCAAGCCCTGGCCGTCGAAATCCAGCCAGATCTGCCGCTGCAATTGCAGTTGGTCGGCGGCACTGCCTTCATTGCCGCGTACGCCCTGCTCCACGTTGAGGCCATTGCCGGCATCGAGCACGTAGGCCGGCAGACTGCTCCAGTCCGACGGCACGCCGGCTTGCGCGGCGTCGGTGGCGCGACCGTCGACATGCGTGCTGCGCAGTTCCTGGTCGTCCGAATAGCTCCAGATTTCCTGCTGCGGCCACGGTTGCGGCGGCAGATTGAGCGATACCTGCTGCAAGGTATCCACGCTGCGCGCCGACAACTGCACGTTCCATTGCCCGGGGCGCAGCTGCACGCGCAATTTTCCGTCTGCATCGAGCTGCGCCGGCAGATCGCTGTTCAAGGCGGTGGCGACAAAGCCCTTGGGCAAAGCCGGGCCCAGCACCTGCTCGCGCGAACTGCCGGTGACGTTCAACTGCAGCTGCGTGTCGAGCATCGCCGGCATGCCATCGGCCAGATGCCGGTACACGCGTATCGACAGCGCATCGGCCTGGCGTTGCGCGGCGGCGGCCTCGCCCAGCGTGAGCTGATCGCCGCTGCGCTCGACGTGATCCACCGCTTGGCCGTCCAGGCTGAGTGCGACCAGGCCGATGCTCATCGGCACACGCAGGCGCGCCGGCCGCGTATCCCACGGCAGGTTGCCGCGCACGGTGTAGTCGCCCGGCTCCAGCCACAGCGCAGGCTGGCTTTCGTGCGCCAGCACCGGCATGGCCTTGTCGTTCACCTGCACTTGCTGCGGCCAGGCATGTTCGTCGCCTGGTATGCCGACCCAGCCGGCGGCATCTACATGCACGCCGAGGCTGAAGTGGCCGCCGTCCTTGTCGGCCTGCAGCGCCAGCCGACTGGCCCAGATGCACTGGTTATTGCCGACACCGGGATTGCGGTTGGCCAGGAACGGACAGGCGTGCTCGGGCACATCGTGCAGCACCCAGTCCTGCCAGTCGTGCAGGGCTGCCGGTACCTCCTGCGCCATTACCGGCAGCGCCAGCCACAGCAAAGCGAACATCCCTATCCATCGACGCATGCGGCTTTCCCCCAAGTCGGCGTTGGGGGCAGTTTAGATGGAATCGCCGCGCTGGAAAGACTTGCCCAGGCGCATAAAAAAGCGCCGGACGGCGGTAGCCGTCCGGCGCTGGTGGAGCTGCCGCGCTTAGATCTTCGAAGGATCCTGCTTGGCCTTGAGCGCCGCGCACAGCACGGTCTGCTCGCGCGTCTGCGCCAGGCCGCGATCGGATCCGGCGATGTCCTTCAGGCGCGGGGTGAAATACGCCTGCAGGCGGTCGGCCTCGGCGGTGGAGCAGCTGCCGCCACCCACCAGCCGCGGCAGCATGCCGCTGGCGAAGCTGCCGGTGCGGCCCAGCACCTGCGCATCGTGCGCGGTGAACCACTGCCACAAGCTATTGCGCGACTCGGTGGTTTCCTGGCCACCGCGCAGGATCATCGCCATCTCGCCCACCTTCACGTCCTTGGTAAGGGCGAAGTCGCGTACCTGATCGGCCTGCGCCGGCTGCTCGACATTGCTCAAGCCTTCGAGCATGGCATTGCGCAGATCCGGGCTGGTGGTCTGCGGCAGTTCGGCGATCAGCGCATCCACCGCCGGCTTGCCACGTTCCTGCACGGCCACGCCCAGGGCGACGCCGAGCAGGTCGGGATCGGCCGCCTGCAGGTTCAAATGACCATCGGCCTTCTTCGCCAGCGCCGCATCACCCTGCGTCAGCAGGGCCGCGCGCACTTCCGGCACCTTGAAGTTCAACGCCAGCGCGGCAGCCAGCTGGGTACGCAGCAGCGTATCGGCGCTGAGCTCGCCGGCCTTGCGCTGATAACCCAGCTGCTGCATGCGCGGCAGATAAGCAGCCTTCACCCACTCGACCACCTTGGCGCGCTGCGCATCGTTGGTGGCTTCGTAGCGATAGATCCATTCCAGCGTGGACAGCGGCGCCACGGCCACTTCGCCGACGTTGACCTTGGTCAGCGGCTGCAAGGCGGCCATCGCTTCGGCAGCGGTCCACTCGCCCTTGCGGAAACCGGCGTCGACGCTGTCGGCATAGGCGAGCTGCTCGCCGTTGCTCAAGCTGTCCACGTGCTGCGCCAGGTTGGTCCAGCCGGCCTTGTCCAGGCTGAAGCGGTAATAGCCGCGCGCATCGGCGTTCGGCATCACCCAGGCGGAAGGCGCAGCATCGGCCAGGGTCATGCTGCCGGTGGCCTTGTCGAGCATCATGCAGCTGCTCTTGGCGCCGGCCGTGCTGGCGTAGCGCACGCACACCGGGATGCCCCACACGCGACCCATGTCGCCGGTGCTGCCCAGCGGCAGATAGCGGCTCTGGCTGAGCTGCACCTCGGTCTTGCCGTTCTTCTGTTCGACCTTGGCCTGCACGTAGGGCACGCCGGACTGATCGAGGAAGCTGTTGAACGCATGCTTGAACGCATCGCCCTGATGCGCCGCCGTGGCGATCGAGCCGACCAGGTCCTTGGCCGTGGCATTGCCGAACTTGTGCGCCTGGATATAGCTGCGCATGCCCTGCTGGAAGGTGTCTTCGCCGACATAGCCTTCGAACATGCCGATCACCGCCGCACCCTTCTGGTAGGTGATGCCGTCGAAGGCGGTTTCGATATCGCCGTTGCCGGTGATCGGCTGACGGATCTTGCGCGCGCTGTTGAGGCTGTCATTGCGCATCGCGCCTTCGGCGCCGCTGATGCGGTCGAGGTCGGCGCGGTATTCCGGATGCACCTTCATGGTGACCTTCTGCTGCATCCAGGTGGCGAAGGCTTCGTTGAGCCAGATGTCGTCCCACCATGCCAGCGTCACCGTGTCGCCGGTCCACTGGTGCGCCAGCTCATGCGCAGTCACGTTGAACGAGCCGCGCACGTACTGTTCCGGCGAATCCGGATCGAGCAGCAGCAGCCAGTCGCGGAAGGTGACCAGGCCGGGGTTTTCCATCGCGCCGGCGGAGAAGTCCGGCGCGGCAAGCAGGTCAAGCTTGCCGAACGGATAGCCGAAGCCGTAGTAGTTTTCCAGCGTATGGATGATGCTCGGCGTTTCGCTCAGCACGTGCTGCATGCGATGCGCTTCGCCGGTGGCGGCGACGCCGCGCAGGGTGATCGCATCTTTGCGGAAGTCGTCGGGCGAAATGTCCGGTCCCTTGGCGATATCCCACGGGCCCACTGCAAACGCCACCAGATAGGTCGGCAGCGGACGCGTCTGTTCAAACTTCAGCGTCTTGAAGCCGTCGCCCGCCGCGGTCTCGCTGATCTGCCGCGTATTGGCCACGCCGACCTGGCTGTTGGGGATGGTCAGCGTGATGTCGTAAGGCGTCTTGAAGCCCGGCTCGTCGAAGCCGGGGAAGGCAAAGCGCGCGCTGATCGGCTCCATCTGCGTCATCGCATACGGCACGCCGGCGCGGCTGACCTTGTACAGGCCCTGCAGCTGCTCGTTGAAGGGCGCGCTGTAGTCGATGGTGAGGGTCAGCAGCTGCGGCTTCAGCACGCTGCCGAAATCGATGCGCGAGACGCCTTCCTTCGGCGAGACGGCCACGTACTTGCCGTCGAGCGTCTTGCCGTCGGCACCGGTCACGGCCACCTTGCTGACCACCAGGCCGTTGCCGTCCAGCCATACATGGTCGGCGGCGGCTTTCAGCGCGACCTTGATGGTGGTGGTGCCGGTGAACTGCGCCTGCGACGGATCGACCCGGAAGCTCAGCTGGTAGGACTGCGGCACTGCCCAGGCCGGCAGGCGGCCGTGCGGCGCCTGGTCGTTCGGGGTGGCGGCGAAGGCCGCCGTGCAGCAGGCCGCCAATGCGGTCAAGGCGATGGTGGATACAAGACGGTGCATAGCGAGCCTCGCAGGTGGTGTTCAAAACGACCGACGCTAGCTGACGCAGAACTTACCCCCCAGTGCCAGAAGGAATAGTCCGAAGGCAGCGCCCTACACAGGTGCGCATGGGCGATGCAAGGCTTGCATTGTCAAAATCGATCCTTACCATAGATATCCATAGAGAATTTCTATCAACCCCTTTTGCGGGAGAGCCATGAACCTGCGCGACCTGCACTACCTGGTGTCCCTGGCCGAGCATCGGCACTTCGGACGCGCTGCCGAGGCCTGCTTCGTCAGCCAGCCCACGCTGTCCACCCAGATCAAGAAACTGGAGGACGAACTGGGGGTGGCGCTGGTGGAGCGCACACCGCGCAAAGTGCTGCTGACCGAGGTGGGGCGCGAGATCGCGCATCGCGCCCGCGAAGTGCTGAACGAGATCGAGCAGATCAAGGGCATTGCGCGGCGCACGGTGGATCCGGAATCGGGCACGGTGCGACTGGGCATCTTCCCCACCCTCGGCCCGTATCTGCTGCCGCATGTGGTGCCGCTGGTACGCGAGCGCTTCCCGCGGCTGGAACTGCTGCTGGTGGAAGAAAAAACCGAAACCGTGCTGCACCGCCTGCGTGAAGGCAAGCTCGATGCCTGCATCGTGGCGCTGCCGCTGCACGACGACAGCCTGCACACCGAGTTTCTGTTCGAAGAACCCTTCGTGCTGGCAGTACCGCAATCGCATCCGCTGGCCAAGCGTCCGCAGCTGAAGCTCAACGATCTGTCCGACCAGAGCCTGTTGCTGCTGGAAGACGGCCACTGCCTGCGCGATCAGGCGCTGGAGGTGTGCCATATGGCGGGCGCCGGCGAAAAGAGCGGCTTTCGCGCCACCAGCCTGGAAACACTGCGCCAGATGGTAGCCGCCAATGTGGGCATCACCTTGCTGCCCACGCTGGCGGTAAAACCGCCGATTGCACAGGCGCCGAACCTGCAGTTGGTGGAATTCAGCGGCCATCCGCCGAGCCGTCGGATCGCCATGGTGTGGCGCAAGAGTTCGGCGATGGGCGGCTTTCTCAAGCAGCTGGCTGATGTGTTCAAGAGCCTGCCGCGCGATCTGCTCGATCCGCACAGCGCGACGCATGTTGCTACTACCAAGCGCCGGCGTGTCAGTTGAGCGCCGCACGCCAGGCGAAAGCGAACAATTCGCCTAGCCGTCATTCCGGCGAAGGCCGGAATGACGGTGGAGCAATTTCAATCATTCAGAACATCGAGCAAGCATTTCGAGGCACTCGCATCGCCTCGAACGTATGGACGGCCAAACGATAATCCGGCCACGCCATCAGTAATGCAGCAACGCATGCAGCGGAACGTTTTTCGGCCACAGCTTCCTGCCCTGCAGCGCCAACAGCTCGATCACCACCGACGCGCCTACCAGTTCCGCCCCCAGTTGCCCGAGCAGGTTGCGCGCCGCACCCAGGGTGCCGCCGGTGGCCAATACATCGTCGACCAGCACCACGCGCTCGCCTGCGCGCAGCGTATCCACGCGCGCTTCCAGCCGGTCGGTGCCGTATTCGAGCTGGTAATCCGCATGCATGACCGGCGGCGGCAGCTTGCCGGGCTTGCGCAGCGGAATAAAGCCGGCGCCCAGCTTCTGCGCCATGGCGGCCGCAAAGATAAAACCGCGCGATTCGACCCCGCATACCGCCTGCACGGCGCTGCCCTGCCAGGGTTCGACCAGGGCGTCGATGCAGCGCGCGAAGGCGGCGCCGTCGGCCAGCAGCGGCGTGATGTCACGAAAGGTCACGCCCGGCTTCGGAAAATCCGGTACCGCGCGGATCAGGTTTTCAAGCGATGTCATGCATGTACTCCAGTCTTGGTAGCGCGTCGGGCCGGCCGCAGCGCGCCGCACAGGATACCTGCCAGCGCCAGCGCCAGGCCGATCCAGTCGCTGGGCGTGGTCGGGCGTCCGAGCAAGATCACATCCAGCACAAAGGCGAGAGCCGGCTGCAACAGCAGCAACAGCCCCACCAGCGACGCAGGCAGCCGCGGCATCGCCTGCACCACCAGCAGCCAGGCCAGCACTTGCCCGAAGAATCCCAGCGCCAGCAGCGCGCTCCAGCTTTCCGCATCGCGCAAGGCGAAGCTGTCGCCCTCGCCCATGCCCCATAGCCACAGCATCGACGCGCACAGCAGGCTCATCAGGCCAAGGAATTGCGCGGGCAACAAACGTGTATGGGTTTTCAGCGCCTGCCGGAAGCTCAGCAGATACACCGTGTACGCCACGCCGCTGCCCAGGCCCAGCCACACGCCCTGGCGATGCCGCGCATCGAATACCGACCAGTGCGCACCGACCAGCAGCCATAGGCCGACCATCGCCAGCAGCATGCCGGGCACAAACCAGCGCCCGAACCGCTCGCGATAAAACACGAAGCCGGCCAGCACCATCAGGAACACCTGGAAATTGGTCAGCAAGGTGGCCATGCCTGGGCCGATCCACAGGATGCTGCGATGCCACTGGATCAGATCGAGCGCCAGGCCCGCCGCCGGCAGCAAGGCCCAACCCACGTCGCGCAAGGTGAAAGGCTGCCAGCGTCCGCGCAGCGCTACCCACACCAGCAACATGCCGCCGCCGAACAGCATGCGGTAGAACGCCGAGACGGTCGGCGGCGTATGCGCATACACCACCAGCAGGCTGGTGCTCGACAGCAACATGGCGCCGGCAACCATCTGCACCAGCGCAAGGCGCAGTGAGGCTTCGCTGCGAGCGCCGTCGGGCGTCGCGGTAACGGGATCGGACATGGGGGACTTCCTTGCGAGCGATCGTCGCCATGATCGGCATGCGACGACCGCAGGGAGCGCGGTACCGGCAGTGTACTCAAAGCCGCACGGCAGACTCCGCGATGGCTAGGCCGGCAGCAGGTCGCCGCTGTCGCCGTCGTATTCCTGCAGCGCCTGCCGGGCTTCAGCAAGGGCGCGATCGATCTCGCGCACGATCGGCTCGGCGATATCTACGCTCGATTCGGGCACCAGCACCGCCACGTAATCCAGCGCCGGCAGCTGCCCCACCCCGCCGGTCAGGTATTCGCCGGAAATAAATGCCGGCACTTCCTCGGCTTCAAGCGCGTCCTTCACCAGATGGGCGTCGATCAGGTTCTGGGCTCGATAAATGATGCGCATGGCCGCACGCTACTGCCGCAGCCGCGGATCGGCAAGCATCAGCCCAGGTCCGGCCAAAAGGCGCGGATACCCGCCACCCCTTGCGCCGCATGCGCGCGGGCCAGCGCCAGCTGGGCCGGCGCCACGCCGCCCAGGGCATACACCGGCAGGCTCGCCGCGTCCGCCAGCTGCTGAAAAGCCGCCCAGCCCAAGGGCGTACCGTCCGGATGGCTGGCTGTAGCGGCCACCGGCGACAGCGTGGCGAAATCGGCGCCGATCGCCAGCGCACGGGCCAGCTCCGCGGCGGTATGACAGCTGCAGCTCACGCGTTGCCCCCATGGCAGCGGACGCGCCTGCAAGGCCTCGAGCTGCGCGGAACGCAGATGCACGCCCATGCCCGCACCCAGTTCACGCGCACCGTCGATATCGCCATTGAGCAATAGATGCGCGCCATGGCGCACGACACTTGCCTGCAGCGACATGGCCAGCGCGCGCACCTGCGGCAGCGGCCAATGCGGCAACCGCAGCTGGATCAGGCGCACGCCTTGTGCAAGAGCCAGCTCAATCCGCGCGCGCCAGCTTTCCCGTTGATCCGGCGCAACATCGGCGGGCGTAATGGCGTAGATCGAAGGCAGGCACAGCGCCTGCAGAATCGGGCGATCAGCCGGCGCGAGTTCGGCCGGATCGACCGCCGTCGGCAGCATCCATTGCAGGGCCTGCCCTTCCAGCGAAACCGGTACGCCCTGCCAGTGCGTGAATTGCCAGGCATCCAGCAGCAGGCCGCGTTCGCCATAGCGCCACGGCACACGAATCAGCGGTGCGCCGTCGGCCGGATCGACCTGGATGCCGAGTTCTTCGTGCAATTCGCGCATCAGCGCATGCTGCGGCAGCTCACCGGGCTCCAGCTTGCCGCCGGGAAATTCCCACATGCCGGCCAGATGCTTGCCTGGCGGGCGCTGCGCCAGCAGCACGCGGCCCTGCGCATCGCGCAACACGCCGGCCATCACGTGCATGGGAGGCTCGGCGCGATCGCTCACGGAAGACAATCAGTGATTGCGGATGTACTCGACCATGTCGAAGTCGTAGCTGTGCTCGCTGTCTTTCTTATGGTGCGTGCGCTTGACTTCGGTCCAGTCGGCGAAATGGATGCCGGGGAAGAAGGTGTCGGCGCCCTCTACCGCAGCGGCAACCCAGGTGAGGTACAAGCGCTGCGCCATCGGCAGCGCATCGTGGAATACCTTGCCGCCGCCGACCACCATCAGGCCGGTGCCGTTGGAGCGTGCCTGCGCCTCTTCGATGGAGCGCACCGTGACCTGGCCCGGGAACGGCGCCTCGTGCCGGCTGGACAGCACCAAGTTCTCGCGATCCGGCAGGGTACGGCCGATCGATACCGCGGTGTTGTAGCCCATCAGCACATACTTGCCGACCGTCAGCTGCTTGAACCAGCGCAAGTCGTCCGGCAGGTGCCAGGGGAGCTGGCCCTTGCGACCGATGGCGAAGTTCTCATCGAGGGCGGCAATCAACGAAATGGCCATGGAGGCTCCGGCGTATATGACAGGATCGAGTGACACTTGCGACCGGACCACTGCCCGGTCACGCTGACCGGCCATTGTAGCGTTTAAGCAGGGAGGCCGCATGATGGGAGCAGGATATTTGGCGCTGGCCATGGCACTGGCCTTGGCGCCCGTTGCGGGCAATACGGCGGCGCAGGTGCTGCCCACCCGCTACGAAGCCGGGCACTTCTTCGCCACGCCCACCACCCGTGACGGACAAACGCTGCGCCTGCTGGCCGATACCGGCGGCGGCGGCAATCTGGGCCTGTACTGGCTCAGCGCCAAGGCGGCACAGCGTCTGCAACTTGCCACGCATACCTGCGTGCTGCCGGACGGCAACGTCGAGGTCGCCGCGTTGCCCAGCTACCGCCCCGGACAAGGGCTGCCGCCCCCGCTGTCGGTGTTCTGCGCGCAGGTGGTGCTGATCCAGAACCAGACGTCCTTCGACGATGGCCAACTTGGCGCCGCCTATTTCAAAGGCCGTATCTGGACCTTCGACTATCCCGGCCAGCAGCTGATCATGCAGGACAGCTCCTGGAAGCCGCATGCCGATGCGCATACCACGCCGATGGGCTTTCAGAAGAATGACGCCGGCCAGGTCGTCGCCAGCTTTCCGCGCATCACCATTCGCGTGGACGGACAACCGCTGGACATGCTGCTCGATACCGGCGCTTCCGCCTACCCCACGCCCGCCGGCGCACGCATCAGCGGTGTCGCTACCGTTCACGGCGAAGGTGTCGCCAGCTACATCACCCGCAGCACGCTGGAGGCCTGGCATCGCGCGCATCCGCAATGGCGGCTGGTGCAACAAGGCGATCGGCTCGGCCACTACGAAGCACGCTTGATTGAAGTACCGCAGCTGGACATCGCCGGCTGGTCGGTCGGTCCGGTGTGGTTTACCGAGCGCCCGGATGCCGCCTTTCACGACATGATGTCGAGCATGATGGACAAGCGCGTCGAAGGCGCCGTGGGCGCCAATGTCTTCAGCCACTTCGTGATGACGCTCGACTATCCGCGCGCCACCGCTTATTTCCGCTGCGCCAGCGGCTGCAAACTGGCTACACCGCCACCGGCGCCTTGATCGCCGCGTGCGGGTGGTAATCCTCGATCACCACGTCCTCGTAGCGAAAATCGAAAATCGATGCCACGTGCGGATTGAGCTTCAGCCGCGGCAGCGCACGCGGCTCGCGCGTGAGCTGCAGGCGCGCCTGCTCCAGATGATTGCTGTACAGGTGCGCATCGCCCAGCGTGTGCACGAAATCGCCCACGCCCAATCCGCATACCTGCGCAATCATGTGCGTCAGCAGCGCGTAGCTGGCGATGTTGAACGGTACGCCGAGGAAGATATCGCCAGAGCGCTGGTACAGCTGGCAACTCAGTTTCCCGTCGGCGACGTAGAACTGGAACAAGGCATGGCACGGCATCAGCGCCATCTTCGACAGTTCGCCTACGTTCCAGGCACTGACGATCAGGCGGCGCGAATCGGGATTGCGCTTGATCTCCTCGACCACCCAGCGGATCTGGTCGACCACGCGGCCATCAGTGGTGGGCCATGCACGCCATTGCTTGCCGTACACCGGACCAAGATTGCCCTGCTCGTCCGCCCACTCGTCCCAGATGGAGACGCCGTGTTCCTTCAGGTAGGCGACATTGGTATCGCCACGCAGAAACCAGATCAGCTCATGCACGATGGACTTCAAGTGCAGCTTCTTGGTGGTAACCAGCGGGAAGCCTTGATTGAGGTCGAAGCGCAGCTGCCAGCCGAACACGCTGCGCGTGCCGGTGCCGGTGCGATCGGTTTTTTCGGTGCCGTGGTCCAGCACGTGGCGCAGCAGATCGAGATAGGCGTGCATGGCGGGAGTCTACGCGGTCCGGGTCTCGGCCGTGGCGAGCGGCAGCGTGGGCGCACGGCGCGACAGCCAGATCAGCAGCACGCCCACCGCGATCAGCGGCAGCGATTGCAGCTGCCCCATGGTGACCCAGCCCCAGGCCAGGTAGCCGAGCTGCGCATCCGGAACGCGCACGAATTCCACCGCGAAACGGAAGCAACCGTACATCAGCGCAAACAAGCCGGAAATCAGGTAGCGCGGGCGCGGCTTGAGCGAGACCAGCCACAGCACGGTAAACATCACCACGCCTTCCAACGCCATCTCGTAAAGCTGCGACGGATGCCGCGGTACCCCGCCATATTGCTGCATCAGCTCGGCCAGCTGCGGATGACCGGCGGCCAGGGCCACGTCTTCATCGTGCGCATTGGGAAAGATCATCGCCCACGGCACCAGCCCGGGCTTGCCCCACAGTTCGCCGTTGATGAAATTGCCCAGCCGGCCCAGTCCCAGCCCGATCGGCACCACCGGCGCCAAAAAATCCACCGCATCGAAAAAATGCAGCTTGTGCCGGCGCGACCACCACACGCCGGCCGCCAGCACGCCGAGCAGGCCGCCGTGGAAACTCATGCCGCCGTCCCAGACGCGGAACAGCGCCAGCGGTTCGGTCCAGATCCAGCGAGGACCGCCCGCGTAATAGAACAGCATGTACCAGATGCGGCCGCCCAGGATCACGCCCATCATCGCGTAGAAGGCCAGGTCGCCGAACGCGTCCCGACTGACCGGCAGGCGGCCGCGTTGGCGACGGTATTCGCCCAGCCCCCACGCCCCCAGGAAGCCCAGCAGGTACATCAGGCCGTACCAATGGATCTGGACCGGCCCCAGATGCAGGGCGACCGGGTTGAACTGCACGACAAAAGGCTGCGACATGGCGTAACCGGCTGGACCAAAGCGGCCAGTTTAGCTGGCCGCCGGCGGCACGTCAGGGTCACTGCCACGACTCATACGGCTTGGATACACTCTGGGCGGCGCAGCCCGGCGGGGGAGCTTTGCAAGCCGGGGAGCTGCGACTAAAAGCACTCAAACTGGGGGAACAAGGAATGTGGATTGCACGATTGCGCGCCCTTGCGGCCGCGTGTTACCTGTTGGCGCCTGCTGCCGCGATCGCGGCCGACGCGATACCCGTTGAAGACTTCGCCCGCCACGCCAGCTACACCGAACCGCGCCTGTCGCCGGATGGCCAATACCTGGCGGTGAATGTCGAGAACGGCGAAGACCACGCGGTTGCGATTTACCAGCTCAGCGACATGAGCCATCCGCGCAGCTATCTGAAGATGCCCAAGTTCCAGCTGGCCGCCAATATCATGTGGGTCGGTTCGACCCGGCTGATCATTGAGAAGGCCAGGATGTACGGCTCGCTCGACCGGCCTGCCTATACCGGCGAAATTATCGCCACCAACGTCGATGGTTCGCATATCGACGCGATGTTCAGTCGCGACTGGGACCTGGAATCGCACGGCAGCGTACGCCAGGCCGATAAAGGCTACGCCACCGTCGCCGGCCGGCCGGCCAAGGCCAACAATCATTTCTACATGCAGGCCTACGATTGGCGCGACCAGGACAACACCTGGCTGTATGACGTGGATGCGATGAGCGGCACGCGCCACCTGATCAGCCAGATCGGCGTGAAGGATTTGCGCTTTGTGATCGACCCCGATGGCAAGCCGCGTTATGCCTACGGCTACGACAAGCAACACAAGTTCACCGTCTATCAGCAGCTCAGCAATGGGTGGGCGGAACGCCCCAAAACGGATGGCAACCGCTTTCAGCCGATCGCGTTTTCGGCGGACGGGCAACACCTCTATGCCTACGTCAATCCGGATGGCGGTCCGGGCGCATTGACCCAATTGAATCCCGATGGCACCAACCAGCAGATCCTGGCCAAGGACGACTTCGGCACCATCGACCGCGTCGAGTGGACCCCGGGCAACCAGCCCTTCGCTGCTGCGGCAGATACCGGCATTCCCTCGCCCATCATCATCGACCGCAACGAACACCTCACCATGCTCTATGCGGCGCTGAGCAAGAAATTTCCCGACGACTTCATCCATTTCAGCAGCTTCAGCGAGGATGGCACCCGCTTCGTATTCCTGGTTCGAAGCGACCGCAATCCGGGCGACTACTATCTGTTCGACACACAACGCAATGCGATCCAGAAGCTGTTCTCGATCAACGGCAACATCGATCGCAGCAAACTCGGCACGCGTACGCCCATGCGCTTTACGGCGAGCGACGGCACGCCGCTGGAGGCCATTCTGACCGTGCCGGCGGGTGCCTCGATGAACGACCTGCCGATGGTGCTGCTGCCGCATGGCGGCCCGTTCAACATTGCCGACGAATGGTTTTATGACCGCGACGCGCAATTCCTGGCCAGCCGCGGCTATCTGGTATTGCAGGTGAACTATCGCGGCTCAGGCGGCCGCGGCCCGCATTTCGTCGATATCGGCTATGGCAAATGGGGCACGCGCATCCAGCAGGACCTGATCGACGGCGTGAAATGGGCCGAGGCGCAGCACTTTGCCGATCCCAAGCGCGTGTGCGTATACGGCGCGAGCTTCGGCGGCTATTCGGCCATGATGACGGTGATCCGCGCACCGGGCCTGTTCAAATGCGCCGTCGGCTACGCCGGCATCTATGATCTGGCGATGATGTACGACAAGGGCGACATCAAGGACAACACCATCGGCGTCAACTATCTGAAGGAAGCGATCGGCACCGACACCAGCAAACTCGCCGACAACTCGCCGGACAAGCTGGCCGACAAGATCGACGTACCGGTGTTGCTGATTCATGGCGAAGCCGATCAACGCGCTCCGTTCGAGCAGGCCAAGGCGATGCGTGCAGCCCTGGATGCAGCCCACAAGCCATACGAATGGCTGACCAAGCCCGATGAAGGGCACGGCTTCTACAACGAACAGAACAACGTGGACATGTATAACCATTTGCAAGCCTTCCTGGCCAAGTACATCGGCCCGGGAGCTAGCACGAATTGATGTCGCGAGTGTCTTAGGCTCATGCAAAAAGCCCGCTGCGAAGCGGGCTTTTTGTTGCGCTTCAGCCGCCGCTGCGTGCGGCGAAGCTGTCCGTCGGGGCGCGGGCCATGGCCACCGCGCCGGTCGCGGAAGACTTGGCCATGGCGAGCTTCAGTCCGCGATACACGCTCAGCACGGCCTGGCCGTAACTGCGCGCCAGCGCAACATCATGGCTGTGGTAGTAGCCGATGCGCAGCACCGGATCGCGGCTTTCCTGCATCGCCTTGCGCAGCAGGCTGGTGCCCACTTCGATATTGCGCACCGGGTTGAGCAGCGCGAGCGGATCGGGCTCGATATCGCGATGCACCGGGTAGTAAACCTGCATGATGCCGACGTCCTGCACCGGCAACGCCATGCGATGCGCCAGCTGGATGGCGCGTTCGGCATCTTCGCGCGAACCCTTGTGCATGCGCCCGTTGACGCGTACCACCCATGGGCTGGGCGTAATCGAACCATCGGCCTGCGCGCTCTTGCTCTCCACCAGCGCCACCGCGTAGATCAGCAGCGGATCGATGCGAAAGCGCGCACCCGCCGTGGCCCACAGGCTGTTCGGCGAGGTGATGTCCAGATCGAAGCCGTCGCCATGCACCGCCTGCGCCGGCAAATTGGTCACCAGCCGCTGGATATCGGTGGAAGACATCAACGGTGTTTCGCGACCGGTCGGCAGCGCCGGACGCGACAGCGTGGCGAACAGATGCGGCGCCGCGCCCAGCGGTGGCGGCGGAAAAGCCATGGCCAGGTGGGGACGTTCCAGGCTCATGGACAACTGCACCTGCGGCAGCGCCTGCGAATGCCAGTAATGCGTGACGATCGCCACCACCGCCGTTCCCGCGGCCATGGCCAGGGTGTTCGCGGTGGGTTGCCGGTAGGCCTTGACGTGCCGGCGCGCCGCCAGCAGCACCGTCGACATGTCGGCGGCAGCCGGGGGCAAGGAGGCGCCGTAGGAAACGCGGTACATGCGGTAGGGCCGCGCCGAGCAGGGGCTGCGGGTCAGCCGGTCCAGGTCTGCGCGCACATGCCGGCGGGCGGACCAGCCCTGCGGATCCACAAACAGGATCTTCGGGGTATGCGGCACCGGGATGGCACCCGAGCGCTGCCCGCGGAAGGTGGCCGGCGCGCACAACAAAATACGCTGCTGAACCGGCTGCGGCTGCGGCCGCGGCCTGGCCTGGCCGGCGGCGCCAGAAGAACCGCCACTGTGCGGCAAGCGGGCGGCTCCCGCGTCGGAACCCCGACGCGTGCGCAGCGGCGGCTTTTCGTCATTGAGATCAAACGGTGCTTGTAGCAACAGCACGAGCGTCATCCTTTCGGCACCCCAGCGGCCGGCTGGCTAGACAAGCACAAATCGGGCCGGATATCCAAACATTCCGTATGTGCCTGTTGCTTCCCGCACCGTTGCCGGTGGGCGGACCATTCGCGGCGGGGCCGATCAGCGCAGGGTTTCGGCGCTTTGTGCCTGGGTTCCGCCGGCCCGGTCGAGCTTGACGGACAGCGTGTTGCCGATCGCCTGCCAGGCACTTTCCAGCACCTCGTCCGCGCCGCGCGTGGCGTCGACGATGACTCGGCTGGGCAAGGCCATGGTGAGGAACACCTCGCGGCAGAGCGCCAGGTTGTCTTCGGTCTCGAAGTGATTGGGCTTGTCGCCGCGGGCGCGGATGCGCGCCAGTCCGGTGGCCGGCGCCAGGTCCAGCAGCAGGGTGACGTCCGGAGCCGGCGCAAAGGCGTTGTGCTGCAGGATCTCCTCCACCGGAATGCCGCGCGCGCCCTGGTAGGCCGCCGACGACGGGTAGTAGCGATCCAGCATGACCACTTCGCCGCGCTCCAGCGCCGGCTTGATCACCTCATCCACATGCTGCCGCCGGTCGAGCAGCAGCAGGCGCATCTCCTCCTCGACGGAAAGACGCCCCTGTGCGGCGGTGGCGCGCAGCTGTGCGCCCCACGGCCCGGCCGTCGGCTCCTTGCCCACCGTTACTGTCGCCCCGTGCACGCGCAGGCGTTCTGCCAGCGCGTGCGCAACCGTCGTCTTGCCTGCGCCGTCGATGCCTTCCACCGCGATCAGCAGGCCACCTGGAATATGGCCAATCGTCATCCACGAACTTTACCCGATTAGGCGCAGGCAGCGCTGCGACAGGCCCGTGCCGGACCCGGGATCTGTGCGCCCGTGGACCACCCCAGGTCGCCCAAAGACTGAATAGGGACGCGCCGAAGCTGAACCCGGGAGAGAACCCCGGGCCACCAAAACCGGCATGGCGCGTTCAATCCGGAGAGCCAGCTAGGGATTGGCACGCCACGCCGCGTAACCCCGGACCACGAAAGAAATTACGGACCGATTAGGGCTCGTGTAGCAGAGCGCGCAGATGGGCCAATCTCTTACGCTATCCTTACAACAATATGGCGTTTTGACTACAGCAGCGTCCCAAAAACACACGAGCTCATGGCAAAAATCCTACATCTGCATATTCCCAAGACAGGCGGTGTTGCCATTCGGCATCACCTGGCGACGCATCTCGGCGAAAAGCGCGTCTCCGACACCATCATTGGCTACCGCCTGAAAGATGCACTGGTTCAATTTGACCATCTCGATGTGATCAGCGGGCACTTCCTGCTGCAGCAAGGCGATCAGCTTCCGCGCGACCGATGTTCCATCACGGTTCTGCGTCATCCTTTCGACCGCTTCCTGTCCGAATTTTTTTATCAAAAGATCGACTGCGCCAACCGCCTGCTCGATACAAGACTGCAAGGCCTGGGCCTCGATACCTATCTGCAGCAACTGTCGCTGACCGAACAAGAAGCAATGTCGGCGCAGATCGCCATGATTTATCAGCTGGGCACTTCTTCGCGCACCGTTCTTTCGCTGGAAGAAAAATCTGCCGCGGCCCTCAAGGCGGTCGAATCCATCGAGTTCGTCGGCCTGCAGGATGAACTGGAAGACTTTGCCTGCATGCTGGACGCCAAGTTCGGCTGGTCGCATGTACCGCTCAAGCTGAAGAACACCACCTCGCAGCGCATCAAGCTGACGGAATTGACGCCACAGCAGACGAAGAAGCTGAGCGAACTCTTTCCGCTCGAACTTGAGCTTTATCACTATGCGAAAAGCCGCTTCAAGGCGACGCGCAGGGAACTCCTGAAACGCTCGGTGACAGTGGGTTTCGATGCCGAGGCCACGCCAGCGGCCTCCCAGCCCGATAACGATGCCGCAGCCTCCTGCAGCGACTCACCGGTGGAGTTCGGCGACAAGCGCTGCACCATCGAAGAAGTTTCGGTCGTCGGGGAAATTTCCGGCGGCGACCTGGCCATGGTCGGCGAACGTTTCGACATCCTGATCCGCCTCAAATCCAGCGTCCCGATCGACACGCTCAACGCCAGCATTGCGATCAAGGACGAGCGCGGCATGCTGATGTTCAGCACCACGGCCATGCAGCTGGGACATGCCTATTCGCTCAAGCAGGGCGAATACATCGTGCGTTTCAACATGCTCAACCGGTTGCCGCGCGGCAATTACCACATTGACGCCGCCCTGATGGAAAGCGAGAGCCCGCTGGTCGGCTGTTATCACTGGCACGAAAATGTCGCGACCTTCAAAGTGCATGACACCATCGTCACGCATTTCGAAGGCCATATTTTCATGGACGCCGATGTCTCCATGAAATCCGCCACGGACGAACCCACCTGCGAAGACAAGCAGCATGTGGCGGGCAGCAATCACGTACGCGCCCTGGGCTACTCGAACAAGCAACTCACGCAATTCAAAGCCACTATCAAGCCCACCGCCCGCATTGAAAATGTATTCCCCGGCATGGATATCTGCGTGCCCGTGCGCGTGGAAAACACCGGCAAGGAACCCTGGGGCGCCTCCGGCAAACAGTCCGTGGCACTTACCTATCGCTGGCTGACGAAGAGCGGCAAAGTCATCGTTGCAGATGGTGTGCGCACGCAGCTGCCTTCGGATGTGCCGCCCGGCAATGCCGTGGTCGTGCCCATGCAGATCAGCGTCCCCAACGAATCGCAGTCCATGCGCCTGGTGATTTCACTGGTGCAGGAAGCCGTTGCGTGGTTCGTCGACAAGAATCCGGGCTCGGCGCACGTGGTTGCCGTGGATCCGCGCTAAGCGCATTCCGGGCATGAACAACTGAGCGCAAGCCGCGTGTCGGCAGCGCATAAATCGAGGGCGCCAGCACGCGGCGCAACAGCGTTGGACCCTGCGCCGTTGCAGCGCGCGGCGCGCATTCCAATCGCCCAAAAACAAAGGGCTCACCCGAAGGTAAGCCCTTGTTTTATCTGGCGCCCGAAGTTGGACTCGAACCAACGACCCCCTGATTAACAGTCAAGTGCTCTAACCGGCTGAGCTATTCGGGCGGGGAGCTGCATAGTTTGAAGAATGGGGGCTACGGCTGTCAAGCCGCGCTCCCGATTCTGCATACAAAGCTTAACCGGTCAGCACGCGGTAGCACGGCACGTACGCGCTGCCGCCGGGCAGCTTCATGCGGTGCTGCTGCACGAAAGCCTGCAGCAAATGGTCCAGCGCGTGCATGATCTCGGCTTCGCCATTGATCTCGAACGGGCCGTACTGCTCGATCGCACGCACGCCCTCGTCCTTCACATTGCCGGCCACGATGCCGGAGAAGGCGCGGCGCAAGTCGGCCGCCAGCTCGTGCCGCGGGCGATCGCGATGGATTGCCAGGCCGCGCATCGCCTCATGCGTCGGCGCAAAGGGCTGCTGGAAGGCCAGCGGGATGCTCAGCGACCAGTTGAAGAAGAACGCATCCTTGTTGTCCAGGCGGTGATTGCGCACCTTGTCGACGCCACGCACCATCGTGTGCGCCACCGCGATCGGGTCGTCGACAATGATCTTGTAGTGCTGCGCCACTTCGTCGCCCAGCGCCAGGCGCAGAAATTTATCGATCTGCTCGAAGTACGCCGCCGACTGCTTCGGACCGGTGAAGATCAGCGGGAACGGGATGCCCGCGTTGTCCGGGTGCAGCAGGATGCCAAGCAGATACAGAATCTCTTCCGCCGTGCCCACGCCGCCGGGGAACACGATGATGCCGTGACCCATGCGCACAAAAGCTTCCAGGCGTTTTTCGATGTCCGGCATGATCACCAGCTGGTTCACGATCGGATTCGGCGACTCGGCCGCGATGATGCCCGGCTCGGTGATGCCGATATAGCGATTGTTGCGGCGACGCTGCTTGGCGTGAGCGATGGTGGCGCCCTTCATCGGCCCCTTCATCGCGCCCGGGCCGCAACCCGTGCAGATATCCAGGCCGCGCAGACCGAGCTGGTAGCCGACCGACTTGGTGTATTCGTATTCGTCGCGCGAAATCGAGTGGCCGCCCCAGCACACCGCCAGGTTGGGATCGATCTGCGGCTTGAGGATGCGCGCGTTGCGCAGGATCTCGAACACCGAATGGGTGATGCCGGAGGAGTCTTCCAGGTCGAAACTGCCCTGCTCCAGCTGGGTCGATACGTAGACGATGTCGCGCACCACCGCCACCAGCAGCTCGTTGATGCCGCGGATGATCTGGCCGTCGACGAAGGCCTTGGCCGGCGCATGCATCAGCTCGATCTTGATGCCGCGATCCTGCTGCAGCACCTGGATGTCGAAATTCGGATATTGCTCGAACATGCCGCGCGGATCGTCGCTGATCTCGCCGGAGGTGAGCGTGGCCAGCGCACAGCGCCGCAGCAGGCTGTGCAGGCCCGACCCGCTGGCGTCGCGCAGGCGCGCCACCTCGTTGCGGGAAAGGATGTCCAGGCCGCCCGCGGGCGAAATGCGCGCGCTTACCGTGGCGGCTTTGCCGGACTTGTCGATCTGCGTGTCATTCATTCCTATCGTTCTCCTGCCACTTCAACAGGGCGCAGATGGGCCTGCGCCGTGCGTGCGGCCGCCTAGCATCCCGCTTCGCGTGCATGCGGTCAACGCGGGGTCGGATCCGGCGCCCCCATAAAAAAACTCCCCGCGGAGACCCGCGGGGAGCTGTTCTACTGCTTCGATCAGCTGGCGATCCGCTTAGCGGAACGACACGCCGAAGGTGACTACGTACGCGCGCGGCTGCAGCAGGCCGTAGTAGGCGGTGCTGTTGTACAGGTTCAGTTCCTTGCCCACCGCAGCGGACGACAGCACCGGCGCCGAGCTCACGTAGCTCAAGGCACGACGATCGGTGAGATTGTCCACATTGAGCTTGATGTAGGGCTTGGTGAACCAGCTGCTGAAGTCGGCGAAGCGATAACCTGCGCTGAAATTCAGCGTGGTGAAGCCCGCGACCGACTCGGTGTTCATGTAATCGCCCCACAGCGAGCTGGTGGCGCGGGCGTTCAAGGTTGCCCAGACATGGGTGTCGTCATAGCTCAGGCTGACGTTGCCGATGTTGCGCGGCGTGTCAGGCATGGTCTTGCCTTCGGTCGGGTAGATGCCGGGACCCTTGCCGTTGACGCTGTCGTAGGGACCGCCGTCCAGGTCGCCGCGGATATTGGCCTGGGTATAGGTGTAGGAGCTGTACACCGTCCAGCTCGGAGCGAACTTCCAGCTCACTTCGCCGTTGAAGCCGCGCATGTGCATGTGCGGAATCGTGGTGTAGATCTCGGCGTTGTTGGCCGGGTTGTAGCCCACTTCCTGCTTGTTGAAGTAGTTGCTGTTGTACACGTCGGCGCTGGCCGAGATGGCATCGCCGTAGTAGCGCCAGCCCAGGTCCGTGTTCCACGACATTTCCGGCGCAGCGTTGTTCACACCGGCCAGGGCGTCGAAAATCGCAGCCGTGTTGGACGGCACGCGGAAGGTCTTGCCGGTGCCGAGGTAGAACTGGTTCTTCTCATCCAACTGGAACTTGATGCCGGCGGTCGGCAGGAACTTGTGCCAGTTGTTGTTGAAGTTGCTGAAGGTCTGCGTGGCCGAGCCCGGGTAGTCGAAGGTGAAGCCCTGGCGACTGGCGTACAGGTAGCTCACGCCGGCGACGAAGGTCCAGAAGTCGTTCGGCGTCCAGTTGTCGGTGACGAAGCCCTTCTTCAGCTCGGTCGTGGTGTATTCCTCGTAGAACTTCTGCACCGCGCCGCCGGTCGGGTAGACCAGGTAAGAGGAGTTGCCCCAGAAGTCATCCGGCGTACCGGTGTTCGGATTGACCAGACCGAAATCTTCAACCTGGCTCTTGCGCGAACGCTCGTACCAGAAGCCGTATTCCAGGCTGTTGTTCATGCCGAAGTCCTGGTTGGCACGGACGAGCACGCCCGGACGCCAGGTGGTGGCCGCCGAATAACCGTATACCGGCGCGCCGGCCCAGGCCGCATCGTTGTTCTTGGTCGAGCTGTTGCCGATCACGCCGTCGCCATTGAGGTCGATATTGGCGTACAGGTACTTGTTCACCGGCGAAGTGCTTTCCTGCGCCAGCGAAGCAGCGCCGCCGCCGCCATCGCCGTACCAGTAGTACGGGATCACCGACAGATGGATGCTATCGGAGACCTTGAACTCGCCGTCCATGCTGAACATGTAGCTGGAGTACGGGTTGGTGTGCAGTCCGTAGAAGTTTTCGTCCGCGGTGGCGGCCGTGTTCAACGCCTTGCCCTTGAGGTTGCTCAGCGGGATCCAGGTGTTGTTGTAGTTGTAGAAATAACCATCCTGCGCGACCAGCGCCTTGGACAGGCCGTCATAGGCGTAGTTGCTCTGGCGGCTGTACTGCAGCGAGGCGCTGATGGAGTTGTTGTCGTCGATGGTCAGCACCGACTTGCCGTCCACCTTGGTCACGTGCAGGTCGCCCTGGCCGCGCCACATGTCGGCGGTGTTGTCGGACAGCGACACCCACGAACGGATCGGACCGAGGTCGCCGGTGTTCAGGCGCACGAAGGTGCGGCGGTAGTCGTTGTTGCCGAAGGTCTGGGTGAAGTCCACGCCGCCCTGGTGCGAGGGGTCGATGGTGGCCCAGCCGATGTGGCCGCCGCTGGCGCCGGAGTCGGGCATGTCGATATCCGGAATGCCCTGCAGCACCGTGATGTCGCCCATATTCTCGGAATCACCGTATTCGGTGGCGTACACCGAGTAGCTGCCGGTGTCGGTAATCGGCGCACCGTTGACGGTCATGCCGATGTCCGAGGAGTCGTAGCCGCGCATGCTGTAGTGGCCGTTGGCCAGGCCGGTGATGTCGTCGGTCGCTGCGTTCACGCCCGGGATCGAACCGATCATCTGGGTGAAGTTGCTGCCCGGGCTGGCCTTTTCGATCGCATCACGAGTGATGGTCGACACAGCCTTCGGTGCGGTCTGCACCGACATCAATCCGCCGCCGAGCGACAGCGACTGGCCCTGCACCGTCACTTCCGACAGCTGCTTCGCGTCGCGTTGCGTCGCGTTGGAGGTGGTGGTGTTGGAGGTGCTGGAGGCGTTGACGCGCTGCTGGCTGTTAGCCGTGCTCTGGTTGCCCTGGGTCTGGTCGTTGCTGGCGGTCTGCGCCATGGCAACGCCCATGGACATGTAACAAGCCATAGCAATTGCTGCGGAAAGATGCGTTCGTTTCATTGATAGCCCCGTAAGTCCGGATTTGTAGTTTCGATACTTCTTTTGGCACCGCTTTTCATGACTGCATGCACTGCACTTGCGACACACGACATCTGCCCGGCTCTTGCGAGCCGCCGTACGCACTGACTCATCGACGCAAAAAAGGCCTCGGGCTCATTACTCATGAGCCTCGCGGAACCTCTTCTGGAACCCTCGGTTTTGCGATTTTCAGTTTGGAGCGGGGTGGAAGGACCCCATTCCGACTACAGAACCCTGGATGAGAAACACGTGTTGGCTGGCTGATTCGTACGCTTTACCCGGCGATTCCCTACACCGGGAGGAGGAGAAAACAGTCACGTATCCTTAGCGATACCTTAGCATGATTACGCATAAGCTTTACATTAATTTTACAGAGTGATCTCAGTCAGTGGATAGGCTCCGAGCCTGTCCACTCCCTCGGCGCTCAAACGCAAAAAGGCCGCCCCAGGGGCGGCCTTTTTTGTTTTCCTGGCCAGAAGGGAGCTCAGGCGCCCTTGCCGAGATACCGGCTGCGTTTGGCCGGCTTGAGCCGGGCCAAATCGAGCATGACGAGGCCGTCGACGCAGCCGGAAAAGCCCGGATCCTCACCAAAATCAAGGAATTGCACACCATCCGGCTCGACCAGGTCGACATACTGGCGATACAGCACCGGCAGGCTTACGCCCAGGGCATCCAGATGGTGCCGCAGCCGACCCAGGCCACTGGCCGGGTCCAGCCCTTCCAGCTCGCGGCGCACGCCTTCGAGCACGTCCGGCGATACCTTGAACGGCTGACGCGCCGCGGCGAGGCCGGGGGCGCCGAAGTAGTGCTGGTGGGCGGCAGCGATCCACTCGCGCGCCTGGCGCGGCAGATTGACCGACATGCTGACCGGCCCAAACATATAGCGCAGATCTGGATGGCGCTGCAGATACAGCCCGATGCCCTGCCACAGCTGATCCAGCGCACGCGAACGCCAGTAGGCCGGGGCGATAAAGCTGCGGCCAAGCTCCAGCCCTTGCGCCAGCCGCGACTCCAGCGCCGGCGAATACTGGAACAGGCTGGCGGTATACAGGCCATCCATGCCGCGCTCGGTAATCAGGCGCTTGCCGTCCCCCAGTCGATAGGAGCCGACGATGCGCAGGGCTTTCGGATCCCACAGCACCAGGTGTTCGTAATGGGCATCGTAGGCATCGAGATCACGGCGGGTATTGGTGCCCTCGCCCACCTTGCGAAAAGTGAGTTCACGCAGACGGCCGATCTCGCGCAGGGCCGCTCCATCAGTCGATCCGCGCAGGACCAGCAATTGCTTGCCGTCCGATAAGTCGGCCAGCTTTTCGGATTGCGACAGCTCCATCGCCACGCGTTCCACCGGCTCCGGATGCGCCAGCGGCACTTGGCCACCGAAGATCAGGCCGCGCTGGCGCCCCAGTCGATAGACATGGCGGCGCATCAGCTTGGCGGCGCGTTCGGCCGAGCCTTCGCTACGCTTTTCCAGCTCCTCGGCGCCAACCAGCGCACCGACGCTGAAACCGATCCGGCTGACGTTGGTGGCAACCGCTTCGCGCGGCAGCATCGCGGTGCTCAGCGGCTTTGCCAGCATGGAAAGACCGTAGAACATCGCCGAATTGCGTGCGGCCACATGGATCGGCAGCACCGGCACCTTGCCGCGCATGGCCAGGCGCGCAAAGCCATCCGACCAGCGCGCATCGCGCACACCGGCAGGGCCCATGCGCGAGACTTCGCCCGCGGGAAATACGACCAATGCTTCACCACGCTCCAGTGCGCGAAACACATTGCGCAAGCGCGAAGCCGCGCCACCACCGAACACATCGACCGGCAGCAGCAAGTGACCGAGTTGCGGCACCGCCGCCAGCCAGTCATTGCCGAGAATACGTACGTCCTGGCGCACCGAGCCGACCAGTTGCAACAAGGCCATGGCATCGAGCATGCCGAGCGGATGATTGGCGACGATCAGTACGCCGCCCTCGACGGGAATATTTTCCCGTTCGCGCTGCACCACGTGGTAGCTGCAGCCCAGCAAGTCGAGCACTTTGTCGACGAAGTCGAAGCCGGTCGTGTCAGCAAGCCGCTCCAGCACGCGATTGAACCCGGCTTCGTCGGCAAGACGACCAAGCATGCCGGCCACCGGCCGGCGAATCATCGGGTGCTGTGCCAGCCATGGCAGACGTTCGGTAAGGGCCTGTTCGACGTGAAGCATGACCGCCTCCCCTTGGTTTTGTCGCATGTTGCCGATCGAGTGTGACAACTGCGCGAAATTGCGCAGTCAAACTTGCCGCATTCGCAAGAATACACGATCAGCTGCGGGCGATTCCTTAAGAGCTCGTTTAGAGCCGGGTCCCGCGCATGCTTCAAACGGCCAAATGCAGGTACGCCGCGATACCGCTGAGAAACATCTGTACGGAAAGGGCGATCAGCAACATGCCCATCACCCGCTCCAGCGCAGTGAGCACACTTTCGCCGAGCCAGCGGAACAGATAGGTGGAACTGAGCAGAATTACCGCGGTGGCCAGCCATGCGCAGAGCAAGGCGATGGCCCAGTCGGCGGTGCGCCCCGGCTGCGTATTGGTGAGCAGCAGCAAGGCGGCCATGGCCGAAGGACCGGCCACGCCCGGAATCGCCATCGGCACGATAAAAGGCTCGCCCTCGCCGGAACGGCCGAAGATGCCGCCGCCATCGGCCGGCGGGAACACCATGCGGATGCCGATCAGGAACAGGACGATGCCGCCGGCGATGCTGATCGATTCCTGCCGTAGCTGCAGCAGCCGCAGAATCCATTGGCCGCCCATCAGGAATACCAGCAGCACGGCCAGTGCGATCAACAACTCGCGCACCATCACCGCACGGCGGCGCTTGGGCGCCACATCCTTGAGCAGGCTGAGGAAGATCGGGATATTGCCGAGCGGATCCATGATCAGGAACAGCAGGATCGCCGCCGACAGCGTGGTCATCTGTGTTTCCATGCTGCCCCCTGTGCGGTTATCTGCGTGCGCGGCTGATAGCGAAGCGGCGCGATCATGCCACGCGCAAGTCGAGCACAGCGCCGCGCGCGGCTGCAGCCTGGTCGCTCAACAAATACACCACCGCCTCGGCGGTGGCATCCGGCAAGGGCTGCTGCAGCGAGTCCTCGCCGAAATAGGCGGTGCGGCGCAGGGTGGTGCGCATCGGTGCCGGCAGCACGGCGTGCACGCGGAACGCACCTTCGTCATGTTCTTCATGCAGGATCGCGACGAAGCGCTCCAGCGCAGCCTTGGATACGCCGTAAGCACCCCAGTGCGCACGCTGCACCAGTTCGGGATTGTCGAGCACGAACACCGCGGCGCTGGCCGGCGCCGCAGTAAGCAGCGGCAGGCAGGCCTGGGTCAGCGCGAACGGCGCCGAGACATTTACATGCAGCGCGCGCAGCCAGGCATCGGGCTTGTGCATGGCAATCGGCGTGAGACCGGCGAAGCTTGCCGCGGCGTGCACGATGCCATCGAGCCGGCCCAGGTCGCGCTGCAATGCTTCGGCAAAAGACGCGTAATCGCGCGGCGTGGCCGCTTCCATATCCAGCGGATGGATCACCGGTTCGGGCAGCCCTTCCTGCAGCATGGCATCGTAGAGTTGCTCGAGCTGGCGCTTGCGCTTGCCGGTGATCACCACCGTCGCACCCGCGCGCGCGGCGGCGTACGCCACCGCCTTGCCCAGGCCGCCGTAGGCACCGGTGACCAGCACCACGCGTCCTTCCAGCGGCTTGCCGGAAAGTGTCCAGGCTTCGGGCAGACGCTGCAGCGGAAGACTCATGCGTGACTCTCGCCGGCGACGTCGTTGGCCATGCGCGCCAGTTCGCCGGAGACTTTGAGATCCTCCACGATGTCGCAGCCGCCGATCAGCTCGCCCTGGATGAAAAGTTGCGGGAAGGTCGGCCAGTTGGCGTAGTGCGGCAGCGCGGCGCGCACTTCCGGATCGGCCAGCACGTTCACCACATGGAAGCTGGCACCGGCTTCATGCAATGCCTGTGCGGCACGGCTGGAAAAGCCGCACATCGGAAACTCCGGCGTGCCCTTCATGAAGAGCACGATGGGATGCTCGGCGAGCACCGCCTTGATTCGCTCGTTGACGTCCATAACTTCCGATTCATCACTACAATGCAGCCCGATCAGTAGTGTACCAGCCGTCCCGGCGGCCCAGCCGCTGTCGGCGCCGTCTTCCTCAGCCAACGCCCAGGAGTTACCCATGGCGATCGAACTTCCCCCGCTGCCCTATGAAAAGAACGCGCTGGAGCCGAACATTTCGGCCGAAACGCTGGAGTTCCACTACGGCAAGCACCACCAGGCCTATGTGACCAACCTCAACAACCTGATCAAGGGCACTGAGTTCGAAAGCGCCGCGCTGGAAGACATCATCAAGAAGTCCTCCGGCGGCGTGTTCAACAATGCGGCGCAGATCTGGAACCACACCTTCTACTGGCACTCCATGCGCAAGCCGCTGGAGAGCAATGCGCCGACCGGCAAGCTGGCCGACGAGATCAACAAGGCCTTCGGTTCCTTCGACAAGTTCAAGGAAGAATTCACCAAGTCGGCCACCGGCAATTTCGGCTCGGGCTGGACCTGGCTGGTGCAGCGTCCGGATGGCTCGCTGGGCATCGTCAACACGTCCAACGCCGCCACGCCGATCACCGGCAGCGACAAGCCGCTATTCACCATCGACGTGTGGGAACACGCGTACTACATCGACTACCGCAATGCGCGTCCGAAGTACGTGGAATCGTTCTGGAACCTGGTGAACTGGGACTTCGCGGCGAAGAACCTCGCCTGATTTTCCCGCACCCCGCTGCCGCCGGCAGCGGGGTGCGCTTCACTTAGGAAAGCGCGCTCAATCCAGGCTCGGCCTGCGTTTCCCGCTTCAGCGCCTGCGCCATTGCCGCCACTCGCAGCGCCAAGCTCTGTGCATCGGCTGCACATACCGTGGCATGCCCCACCTTGCGACCCGGGCGCGGCTGCTTGCCATAGTCATGCCAGTGCGCATCCACCGTGCTCAGCACCGGCGCGGCATCGGGCAGATCGCCGATCCAGTTGAACATGACCGACAAGCCATGCGCCGAGGTATCGCCCAGGGGCAACCCCAGCACGGCGCGCACGTGATTTTCGAACTGGCTGGCCACCGCGCCTTCGATGGTCCAGTGGCCGGAATTGTGCACGCGCGGCGCCATTTCATTGCCCAGCAGCTGGCCGTCCTTGACGAACAGCTCCAGCGCAAACACACCCACATAACCCAGCCGTTCGGCCAGCGTACGCGCCAGATCTTCCGCCCGCTGCTGCAGTGCGCCCACCTCCGGAGCCGGGGCTAGGCTAAGGCTCAGCACACCATCGGTATGCCAGTTCTGGGTCAGCGGCCAGATCCGGAAATCGCCTTCGCGCGTGCGCACGGCCAATACCGAAAGCTCGCGCTCGAACGGCACGAATGCCTCCAGGATCAGCCCATGCGCGGCCGCCTGCGCACCCAGCGCGGCCCAGGCGGCATCGGCATCCGCCAGCTGCTTGATGCGGAACTGGCCTTTGCCGTCATAGCCCAGGCGGCGGGTCTTAAGGATGGCCGGCGCGCCGATCGCGGCCAGGGCCCGGTCCAGGTCTGCGCGGGTGTCGACCGCCTCGAATGCCGGGGTCTGCAGACCGCACTGGCGAAACAGGGTCTTCTCGGCCAGGCGATCCTGTGCCACGGCCAGGGCGCGCGGGTCGGGGAACACCGCCACGCGCTCAGCCAGCCAGTGCGCCGTCTCGGCAGGCACGTTTTCGAAATCGAAGGTGACCACATCGACTTCGGCGGCAAATTTTTCCAGCGCGGCGTAGTCGGTCCAGTCGGCCAGCCGCAGCGGCGCGACCTGTCCGGCGCAGGCATCGGCGGCACTATCCACCACCAGGGTATTCACGCCCAGCGGCGCGGCGGCAAGCGCCAGCATGCGGGCCAGCTGACCGCCACCGAGGATGCCCAGAACAGGTTGCTTGCGAACGCTCACGCGCGCGGATCCGGGTTATCCAGCACCGACTGGGTCTGGCGGGAACGGAAGGCGTCGACGGCCTTGGCCAGCGCCGGGTCGTGCAAGGCCAGCATCGCGGCGGCGAACAGGCCGGCATTGACCGCGCCGGCCCGGCCGATCGCCAGCGTGCCCACCGGAATGCCGGCCGGCATCTGCGCGATCGAGAGCAGGGAATCCATGCCGTTGAGCGCCTTGGACTGCACCGGCACCCCCAGCACCGGCAAGCGCGTCTTGGCCGCCAGCATGCCCGGCAAGTGGGCGGCGCCACCGGCACCGGCGATGATCACCTGGATACCGCGGCCCACCGCCTCTTCCGCATAACGGAACAGCAGGTCCGGCGTGCGGTGCGCGGAGACCACGCGTACTTCGTGCGGCACGCCCAGTTCCTGGAGCACCTCGGCCGCGTGGGTCATGGTTTCCCAGTCCGAACGCGATCCCATCACCACACCCACCAGCGGTGCTGCCGTTGTTACCGTCATGGCCCGGTCGTCCAAAAGGGGATATTGTACGTGCTTCCCCGCATTGCAACGATACCTTCGCCTGCCCATGGACAAGCGCCTGCTCGACATTCTTTGCTGCCCGGTAAGCAAGACCCCGGTGCGCCCGCTCACCAGCAGCGAGCTCGGCGCGGTGAACAAGGCGATCGATGCCGGCCACGCACTCAACGTGGGTGGCACGGCGGTAGCGGGTCGGCTGGGCGAGGGGCTGATCACGATCGACCGCAAGGTGATCTACCGGGTCGAGGACGGCATCCCGGTAATGCTGCCCGAGGAAGGCATCGGCACCACCCAGTTCAGCGACTTCCCGGCCTGAGAGGCCGTCAGCCTGGCGCAAGATCCTGGCTGCACGGGTGTCGGAGTCCAATTCCATGACGCCCAGCATGGCGGCCACGCCCTTTTTCGCTTATGTTGCCTGGATAAACCGGCCATCCGTCGTCAGTCGTCAAATTGCTTAACCACAGGGGTGTGGCGATGAGTCAAAACGAGCCATCGAACATCGTCAATCTCAGTCAGCGGCTGGATCCCTCCAGTGGCCGTGGAGGCGACCTGTTGAACGCCGTCCGGAGTATCGCCACCCGCCGCCTGCAGCAATACATCGGCAATATGTTCGAACACGTCGACGACGCCCTGTTCGACCTGGCCGAAAAGGCCGAGAACAACGCCGCGCAGATGCATTACTTCGATGGCATGCGCGAAGTGCGCAAGCGTCGCCCGGTGATCGAGCGCGGCTTCCTGGCTCAGGTTTCGCGGGAACTGAACGACTTCGTCGGCGGCCAGCGCTCCACTCCGGCGAGCAGCGGCGCGCCCACGCCACTGGCCGGCTCGATCGAGCTGTCGCTGGTGGCGGACAACGAGCTGGAAGAATCGCTGGCCATCACCAGCATGATCGGCAAGAACGAAACCCGCCTGGCCCGCGACCTGTTCGCGGTAAACCAGCGCCTGTCGGTGATCTGCGGCGGCGCGCGCATTGAGGACGCCACCAATCCGATCGGGCCGGCCCTGCTCGCGCAGGCGTTCCGCCAGTCGATGCGCGAACTCAGCGCCGACATGCGCGTGAAGCTGATCATCTACAAGCTGTTCGACCGCTACGTGATGGCCTCGCTGGACGAGCTGTACCAGGAAACCAATGCCGAGCTGATGCGCGCCGGCGTACTGCCGCAGCTGCGGCATGAAGTGGTGCGCCAGGGCAGCACGGGTGCGGCAGCGGGCGGCGCAGCCGCAGCGTCCGGTGAAGTGCCGGCGCCGATTGCCGCCGAGGACAGCGATGCTTCGGCCGAATTGCTGCAGACCCTGCGCACTCTGTTCGGTGCGCGCCGCGCGCATCCGAATGTGCCGCTTTCGGCCATCACCCAGGGGCCGCTGCCCACCGCCAACGAACTGATCGGCGCGCTCAGCGTGCTGCAGAGCCAGGCCGCCACCGTGCCGGTGGCGCCGCTGCCGATCGGCGGCAGCACGCTGGATATCACCGAGCAGGTGCTGCAGCTGAAAGAACAGCTGATGACCCAGCTCGGCTCGCTGCGCGGCCAGCGCCCGGGCCAGATCGCCACGATGGATGAAGACACCATCGATCTGGTCGGCATGCTGTTCGAGTTCATTCTCGAAGACCGCAACCTGCCGCCGCAGATGCAGGTATTGCTGGCACGCCTGCAGATTCCGTATCTCAAGGCCGCGATCCTCGACCGCAAGCTGTTCGCACACCGCCAGCATCCGGCGCGCCGCCTGCTCGATGGCCTGGCCGATGCCGCCAAGAGCTGGTCGGAAGAATCGGATCGCGACGGCCGCCTGCACGACACCATCAAGGCCATCGTCGAACGCCTGCTGCAGGAATTCGACGATGACATGACGATCTTCGATCGCCTGCTGGCCGAACTGCAGCAGTTCCAGGATTCCAACCGCCGCCGCGCCGAACTGGCCGAGCAGCGCGTGGCCGAATCCACGCGCGGACGCGAGAAGCTGGAACAAGCGCGCCGCCGCGCAGCACGCGAGATCCTCAACCGCATTGGCGATCACGCATTGCCGCCGCTGATCCATGGCGTACTGTCGCGCGCATGGGCCAACTACATGGTGCTGACGATCCTGCGCAAAGGCGAGGAGTCCACCGAATTCCGCGAGGCGCTGCGCTTTGTCGACGCGTTTATCGCCAGCACCAAGCCGGTGCGCACGCCGGAGGCCAAGCGCGACCTGCGCCAGCTACTGCCCGGCATCGAACGCGCGCTGCGCAAGGGCCTGGCCAACGTCGCCTTCCAGGACGCCGACATCGAGCGCCTGCTCGGTCAGCTGCATACCTACTATCGCCAGCAGCTGGGCGAAGTAGCCGCGCCCGCACCGGAGCAAATCGCGCAGGCCGCCGACGGTGCGCCCGCGCCGCTGCCGATTCCCGAAAGCATCCAGCCGCTGGCCGAAAGCATGGCCGACCTGGAAGACGACCCGGCACAGGCCGAGCCCGAAGCCGAGGCCATCGCACCGGAAGTGCGCGAAGAACTGGAGCGCGTCAGCGGGCTCAAGCCGGGCACTTGGCTGGAGTTCAACAGCGACAACGAACACTTCGAGCGCGCCAAGCTGTCGTGGATCAGCCCGATGAGCGGCCGCTACTTGTTCGTCAATCGCCGCGGCCTGAAGGTGGCCGATTACTCGCCGTATGAGCTGGCCGTGGTGATGGCCGACGGACGTGCGCGCATCCTCGCCTCCAACGCACTGTTCGATCGCGCCATGGATGCTATCGTTGACCGATTGAGCCACGAAGAGGCTCGCCCCGACGATACGGAATGACCACTGCTCTTCGCTTCACCCCACCGGACCAGGCCACGATCGACGCCGATGTAGAACGCGCCTTTGCCGAAGATCTCGGCAAGGGCGATGCCACCGCCAGCCTGCTGCCGGCGCAGGCGCAAGCCGCCGCACAGCTGACCTGCCGCGAACGGGCGGTGATGGCCGGCATTCCCTGGTTCGAAGCCTGCGTGCACAAGCTCGATCCGCAGGCGCGCATCCACTGGCACGTCACTGACGGCGATCCGGTCCAGCCCGGCAGCATGATCTGCGAGCTACACGGCAATGCGCGCGCGCTGGTCAGCGCGGAGCGCTCGGCGCTGAACTTCCTGCAGATGCTGTCCGGCACCGCCACCCAGACGGCCGCCTATGTTGCGGCGGTAGCCGGCACCAAGGTGCGGGTGCTCGATACGCGCAAAACCGTACCGGGCCTGCGCATGGCGCAAAAATATGCCGTGCGTTGCGGTGGCGGCCATAACCATCGGATCGGCCTCTACGACGCGATCCTGGTGAAGGAAAACCACATCATCGCCGCCGGCAGCATTGCCGCCGCGGTGCTGGCGGCACGTCAGTTGCACCCGAGCCTGCTGCTGGAAGTGGAAGTGGAAAATCTCGACGAACTGCAGCAGGCGCTGGACGCTGGCGTCGACCGCATCATGCTGGACAACTTCAGCCTGCCGCTGATGCGCGAGGCAGTGGCGCAGACCGCCGGGCGCGTGCCGCTGGAAATCTCCGGCAATGTCGATCTCAGCACCATCGGCGACTATGCCGCCACCGGCGTGGATTTCATCTCGGTCGGCGCACTGACCAAGAACATCCGCGCGATCGATCTATCGCTACGACTGCAAATCGGCTGACTTGTGGCGGCCACCGGCCGCCCACACACTGCGCACATGGGCGACCTTGCCACCCTGCTTTTGCTGCTGATCCTGATGGCCGTGGCCGGTGCCTGGCTCACGCTCAGCCGTGCGCGCGACCGGGCCATTCTGGAGGCACGCACGCGATGCCAGCAGCATGGGCTGCAGCTGCTGGATGAAACCGTCGGCTTGAGCGGCCTGCGCCTGAAGCGGGTGGGCGAACGGCACGTGCTGGAGCGGCGCTACAGCTTTGAAGTAAGCATCGACGGCAACGATCGCGAAGCCGGCCACTTGTGGATGATCGGCAACGTGCTCACGGCCTTGGTTCTGCCGACTATCGAGCTGTATACGCCGGAACCTTCCACGCACAACCATCAAGCGGGAAACGTGCTGCCGTTCCGGCCGCGCAATGAGGATCGAGACGTCCGGCATTGAAGCGCGAAAAACCGTGCGCAGGTTGGGTTAGCGCAGCGGTGAAGCGCTTACTTCACCACTCGCAAATGCGAACCGCCGCGCTTCGGTTTGTCACCATCGGTAGGCGTTTCGGGCGCCGGCGGTGACGGCGGGGTATCGGAAGGCGGATCGCCGCCATCCTCTTCTTCGGCCGGGAACATCATGCCCTGCCCGTTTTCCTGCGCGTACAGGGCCAGCACGGCGGGAACCGGAATCTGGATGCTGTGGCTCACGCCGGAAAAGCGCGCCTGGAAGCTGATCCATTCGTTGCCCAGGTCCAGGTTGGCGACCGCGCGCATGGCCAGATTCAGCACTACCTGCCCGTTCTTGATCACATGCGGTGGCACCCGCACACCGCTGCGCGTGGCGTCCACCAGCATGTACGGCGTGAGGTTGTTGTCGCTGATCCAATCGTAGATCGCCCGCAACAGATAGGGCCGATTGGAAGTCATGCCATGGGGGGACTGCTGTGTCACCAGGTGGGTGCTCTGAGTGGATGCTGCGTGGGCGGCCGGCGGGCCAAAAACCGACGCAAAGGCTGCGCCCGGCCCGGCGTATTGAATTTGAAATGCCCAGGGAAGTCCAGAAGGCGCCGCCAGCCGGACCCGGTCAAGGCCGCAGCGCCCGTTCTTCCGGGGTAAGGCTGCGCGCGTATCCCTGGCTGTGGAACAGGCGCTCCCCGTAATCCAGGATAGGCTTGCCTTCGCGCCCCAGTTCGATGCCCAGCGACGGCAGCCGCCAGATCACCGGAGTGACCAGGCAGTCGACCAGGCTCATCTCCGGATTGAGGAAAAACTTGGATGCCTTGAACAGTGGCAGCGCGCTCAGCAGTTGCTCGCGCAGCCGCTTGCGGGCGGCATCCGCAGGCTTTCCACCGGCGCGGATATGCTCGATTTCCGGCAGCCAGTCGCGTTCGATGCGTACCGAGGCAAGCCGCAGCCGCGCGCGGGAAAGTGGATCGATCGGCATCAAGGGCGGATGCGGGTAGCGCTCGTCCAGGTATTCGCACACCACCGAGGTGTCGTAGAGCGTGAGCTCGCGATCGACCAGGGTCGGCAGGCTGTTGTAAGGGTTGAGATCGGTCAGGTCCTCCGGCGGCTTGGCCGGATCGACCTGGACCAGATCGTAGGTGACTCCCTTAGCTGCCAGCACCAGCCGTACGCGGTGACATTGGATGTCATCGGCAGCGGAGTACAGGGCGAGTACTGTCCGCGAACGAGCGTTCTGGACCATGCACAATCTCCCCATGCATATGACCGCCGGGGATGGCCCTCGCCATCACGCGGCGGTCACAAGTCCCTTTAATGGACGTCCTTCCAGTATTCCTTCTTTAGCAGATAGGCCAGGAAGGTGAAAGCCAGCAGGAACAACACCACCCAGATGCCGTAGTGCCGCCGCTGCAGGGCGGCCGGCTCGGACACGTATTCGAGGAAGTTGGTCAGGTCGCGGGTGGTCTGCTGGTACTGCTCGGGCGTGAGGCGCCCGGGATGCAGCAGCTTCAGGCTGGCCACCTGCGGATCGTCGCCCGGCTTGGCCGCGGCCATCACCGGCACCTGCTCGCCTTGCAGCTCCCACAGCGGGAACGGCATGGCCGCATTGGGCAGCACCAGGTTGTTCCAGCCGATCTGGCTCTTGGGGTCCAGGTAGAACGAATTGAGGTAGGCGTTGACCCAGTCCGCGCCCTTGGCGGAGACCTCCAGCGACAGGTCCGGCGGCGCCTTGCCGAAGAACTTCTGCGCATCTTCCGGCGGCATGTGCGAGATCACCGGATCGCCGATCTTGCCGCCGGTGAAATTGAAGTTGTTCATCACGTCGTCCTCGGTCAGGCCGAGGTCGTCCGCGATGCGCTGGTAGCGCATGTACTTGAGTGAGTGGCAACCCACGCAGTAGTTGAAGAACAGGTGGGCGCCGCGCTGCAGCGAGGCGGTATCGCGCAGGTTGTTGCCGGCGGAGGCGAGCTCCGGGCCTTCGGCCATCGCCGCCGTCGTACCCAGCAGCAGACCCAGCGCCAACGCAAAGGAGGGAATGTAGCGCTTAATCATGCGTCGTCACCCGTTCCGGAACCGGCTTGGTCTTTTCCCAACCAAGATGCGTATACAGCCACAGGAATACGAAGAACCCGAAGTAGATCAGCACCAGCACGCGGCCGAAATTGTTGTCCCAGGCGGTGATGTCGATGTCCTGGCCGAACAGTTTCGGGAACAGTTCGTCGGTCATGTCGGTGCCGATCATCGCCAGTCCGAGGAAGGCCAGCACGAACAAGGTCAAGGCCGCCTTGTAGCCGGTGCCGCGGTAACGGATCGATTTCACCTTGCCCACGTCGATCCACGGCAAGGCAAACAGCAGCGCGATCGAGCCGAACATGCCGAGCACGCCCCACACCGCCGTGCCCAAAGCAGACGGGATCATGCGCACGATCGCGTAGAACGGGGTGAAGTACCACACCGGCTTGATCTGCGCCGGCGTCACCAGGTTGTTGGCGGCGATCGAGTTGTCATGCTCGAGGAACCAGCCACCCAGGGTCGGCTGGAAGAAGATGATGAAAGCGGCGATGGCCAGGAACAGGCCCACGCCAACCAGATCCTTCACCGTGTAATACGGATGGAACGGAATACCGTCGGCCGGCTTGAGCGCATCCCAGCGGTTGCCCTTGGGACCGTGCTTGACGTCGACGCCATCCGGATTGTTCGAGCCCACTTCATGCAGCGCAGCCAGGTGCAGCACTACCAGCAGCAACAGCACCAGCGGCAGCGCGATCACGTGTAATGCGAAGAAGCGGTTGAGCGTGGCGTCGGCGGGCAGGAAGTCGCCCATGATCCATTCGACCAGATCCTTGCCGATCACCGGAATGGTGCCGAACAAGGACACGATCACCTTGGCGCCCCAGAACGACATGTTGCCCCATGGCAGCACGTAGCCCATGAAGGCTTCGGCCATCAGCACCAGGAAGATCAGCATGCCGAGCAGCCACACCAGTTCGCGCGGCTGCTTGTACGAGCCGTACATCACGCCGCGGAACATGTGCAGATACACCACCACGAAGAACAGCGACGCGCCGGTGGAGTGCATGTAGCGGATCAGCCAGCCCCACTCCACGTCACGCATGATGTACTGCACCGAATCGAACGCACCGGTGGCGCTCGGATCGTAGTTCATGGTGAGGAAGATGCCGGTGACGATCTGGTTGACCAGCACCAGCAGGGCCAGCGAACCGAAGTAGTACCAGAGATTGAAATTCTTCGGCGCGTAGTACTCGGTCATGTGCTTGCGATACACCGGCATCAAACCCGGTGCGCGCTCGGTAACCCAGTCGCCGATAGTGGAGAAGACGTTGGCCATTACGCTGCCCCCTGCGGATCTACGCCGATCTGCACCGTGGTGTCGTCAACGAAGTGATATGGCGGGATCTCCATATTCTTCGGCGCCGGCACACCCTGGTAGACGCGGCCTGCCATGTCGTAGCGCGAGTGATGGCAGGGGCAGTAGTAGCCGCCCTGCCAGTTCGGATCGAACGGCTCGGGCTTCATCTCGGCCACGTAGTCGGGCACGCAGCCGAGGTGAGTGCAGATGCCGATCATCACCAGCCATTCGGGCTTGATGGAACGGGTGTCGTTCTGGGCGTACTTGGGCTGCTGCTGCGCCGACGCGCCATCCGATTTCGGATCGACCAGGCGCGGATCCTGCTTGGGCAATGCCGCAAGCTGCGCAGGCGAACGATTGACGATGAATACCGGGAGGCTGCGCCACGCCACGATCAGCTGCTGGCCGGGCTCGATCTTCTTGAGTGATTGCGTGACCGGAGCTCCGGCCGCCTTCGCTCTTGCACTGGGTTCCCACGACTTGATGAAAGGCACTGCTGCCGCCACCACACCCACTCCCCCCACTACGGCAGTTGTCGTAGTGAGAAAACGGCGGCGGCCTTGATCGACGACTTCGTTCGCCATCAGGCTCTCCGGTACTTGCATGCCATTGAGAATGCAGAAACCAGATTCTGCCGATTCGGACGAAAAAGGTTGCGCTTCGCCGACCGCCCCAGGATCGTGCCCCTGCAAAAAAACCGCGTTACCTCGTTACCTTACAGAAATCACGTTAGTCTAGCCTCAGGTCAAGCACCCTACAATAAAACCGCAGGGGCGGTCACGTCGCTCTGCCACACTCCTAGAAACGGTTACGGATCGCACTACGACATGAAGCATGCCGCCGGCATCGTTGCCTTTATTGCCCGCTTCGTAGTGCTTGGGTTGGCGCTTGCATTCGTCATCAGCCTGTTCTGGCCTGGCGTCGGCGATCGCCTGCGCACCCGTTTCGGGGTGCAGCATGCGGCCGGCACCGCCACCGTTTCCGCAACGCCCCCGGTAGTCAATGCGCCGGCTTCCTATGCCGATGCGGTGGCCAGGGCGGCGCCCTCGGTGGTCAACATCTACGCCAACAAACTCGTCACCGAACAGGCCGTGCGCATGTTCACCGATCCGCTGATGCAGCAGCTGTTCGGCGGCACGCCGGCCGGTCCGCCGGTGCCGCGGCGAGAACAAAACCTCGGTTCCGGCGTGATCGTCAACCCCGAAGGTTATGTGCTCACCAATAATCATGTGATCGCCAACGCCGACGACATCCAGGTACTGCTGTACGACGGTCGCGTGGCCAAGGCCAAGCTGGTCGGCGCGGACGAGGAAACCGACCTGGCCGTCCTGAAGCTGATCGACGCCAGCAATCTGCCGGTGATCCAGATGGCCGACGCCAAAAAGCTGCGCGTGGGCGATGTGGTGCTGGCGATCGGCAATCCCCTGGGCCTGAACCAGACCGTGACCATGGGCATCATCAGCGCGATCGGCCGCCAGCTGAGCAACAGCAGCCCGGAAGATTTCATCCAGACCGACGCCGCCATCAACCTCGGCAACTCCGGCGGCGCGCTGGTGAATAGCAATGGCGATCTGGTCGGCATCAACACGTTATTGATCGGCAAGGCGGCAAATGCCGAAGGTATCGGTTTTGCCATTCCTGTCGATACCGCTACCAACGTACTGCGACAATTAATCGCAACCGGCCACGTGATCCGCGGCTGGCTGGGCGCCGACTACGGCTTCGTGCCGGTGGCGGCGGACAGCGGCCTGCCCGCTGCCGCACGCGGCGCGCAAGTCACGGATATCTATCCCAATGGCCCGGCCGCGCTGGCCGGCCTGCAGTTGCACGACATCCTGCTGCAGCTGGGCGACGAGGACATCCGCGATCCGGCCGACCTCAGCCGGCACGAGGCCGCGCTCAAGCCGGGCAGCAAGGTCCAGGTATCGGGCCTGCGCAACGGCGTGCCCTTTCATGTGCTGCTGACCGTCAGCCAGCGTCCGCCGCAGGCACCGACCGCGGCGTCCGCCGCCAACGGCAATAGCTGAGCCTAGAGACTGGCCGAGGCGGGCGCCGGATGCAGCGCCTTGTTGTAACGCTGCAGCAATTCGCCCACGCGCTGCACATACACCTGCGTTTCGGCATAGGGCGGTACGCCGTTGTAGTGCTGCACCGCGCCGGGTCCGGCGTTATAGGCTGCGGCAGTTAGCCGCACATCGCCGTTGAAGTTCTTCAGCAACAGGCTCAGGTAGCGCGCACCGCCGCGGATGTTCTGCGAAGGATCGAACGCATCCAGCACGCCCATGTTGTTGGCCGTGCCCGGCATCAACTGCATCAATCCCTGCGCCCCCTTCAGCGACATGGCGCGCGGATTGAACGCGCTCTCCGCATGAATGATCGCGCGAATCAGCGCCTCGTCCACGCCCGATTCCAGGCTGGCGTTGTGGATCACGTCGGCATAGTCGGTGAGATCCAGGTGCACCGTGCCCCAGTTGATCGGCGAGCGCAGGTTGCACGCCATGCAGGTGGCGATATAGGTGAAAAGCCGCGTGACGTTGCTGGCCAGCGACCCGGCCGGCTGGATATTGGTGTACTCCACGCTGCCATCGCGATGCACGATGCGATACACCGCGCCGCGCAGCACGCGGTTGTCCGGCGAGTCCTGCATGTCGGTGCCGGCCAGCGCCGGCGGCAGCGTCTCGTGCGATTCGTTATAGGTCCACTGCCCCGGCCTGCCGCCGAACGGCGAAATAGCCGGCGCGGCGCGCGCCGTGGTTTCCACGCCGCCCTGCACCCCGGCCAGCGACACCACGATCGGCGCGATCGGCTGCGCACTGGTCTCGGCCCAGCCAGTGACCCAGGCCAGCGAAGCCACTTCCTTGGCCGGATGGGCACTGTGCGTTGCCGGCGCGGCGAATGAGGCCACCTGCTTGCACTCGTGGTAGCCCGCCGCCGTGCTGCTGAAGACCACCTCGCCCTGCGCCCCCGCGCAGCGGTAAAGCACCCCGGCATGGGCTGGCATGCCGCCCAGCACAGCCATGAACAGAAGGCAGCCGACCACCGCCCGAAACAGGATCAGCATCAGCATGGGGAGGCGATCTGCCCGGGAGCCGGCGCCTCCCCCTTGGCGTACGGCAGCAAACATGGCGGCAGTGTGCCCCCACATCCGGCCCGCGCCAAGCCCGAATAGCGCAATTCGTGCGCCAGGACATGCCCGCAAGTGCTTGATCCGCCGATTGCTGTCAGTGGCGGGGTGGCGACCGGGCTAGTAAAATGCCCGGTCCGGCGCCAACCGCGCGCGGCCTTTCGATCCCACGGTACCCAACGCCATGAGCGGCAAGCTTTTCATCAAGACCCACGGCTGCCAGATGAACGAGTACGACTCGGCCAAGATGGCCGACGTGCTGAAGGCGTCGCATGGCCTGGAGCTGACCCAGGACGAGTCGGAAGCCGACGTGATCCTGGTCAATACCTGCTCGATCCGCGAAAAGGCCCAGGAAAAGGTCTTCAGCCAGCTCGGCCGCTGGAAGGAATACAAGCAGGGCGGGAAGCCGGTGCTGATCGGCGTGGGCGGCTGCGTGGCCTCGCAGGAAGGCGAGGCGATCATCAAGCGCGCCCCGTACGTGGACCTGGTGTTCGGCCCGCAGACCTTGCACCGCCTGCCCGCCCTGATCGAGGCCAAGCGCGCCACCGGCAAGCCGCAGGTGGACATCAGCTTCCCCGAGATCGAGAAATTCGACCGCCTGCCCGAGCCGCGCGCCGAAGGTCCCACCGCCTTCGTCTCGATCATGGAAGGCTGCTCCAAGTATTGCTCCTACTGCGTGGTGCCCTACACCCGCGGCGAGGAAATCAGCCGCCCGTTCGACGACGTGATCGTGGAAGTGGCGCAGCTGGCCGACCAGGGCGTACGCGAGGTGATCCTGCTGGGGCAGAACGTCAATGCCTATCGCGGCCCCACGCATGACGGTGGCACGGCCGACCTGGCGGTGCTGATCCATGCCATTGCGCAGCTCGACGGCATCGGCCGCATCCGCTTCACCACCTCGCATCCGCTGGAGTTCTCCGACTCGCTGATCGAGGCCTACGCCAACGTGCCCAAGCTGGCCAACTTCCTGCACCTGCCGGTGCAGGCCGGCTCGGACCGCATCCTGGCCGCGATGAAGCGCGGCTACACGGCGCTGGAGTTCAAGCAGAAAATCCGCAAGCTGCGCGCCGTGCGTCCGGATATCTGTATTTCCTCGGATTTCATTGTCGGTTTCCCCGGCGAGACGGACGAGGACTTCGCCAAGACCATGAAGCTGATCGACGACATCGGCTTCGACCAGAGCTTCTCCTTCATTTTCTCCTCGCGCCCCGGCACCCCGGCAGCCAACCTCGCCGACGACACTCCCGCCGCAGTGAAGAGCGAGCGCCTGGCCAAGCTGCAAGCCGTGCTCAACGAGAACGCGAAGAAGATCAATCAGGATATGGTCGGCACCGTGCAGCGCGTGCTGGTGGAAAAACCCAGCAAGAAGAATCCAAACGAGCTCACCGGCCGTACCGAGAACATGCGCTACGTGAACTTCCCCGGCCCGACCCGGCTGATCGGCCAGTTCGTGGACGTAGTGATCACCGAAGCGATGACCAACTCGCTGCGCGGACGGATCGGCAGCACGGACAGCCAAGCCGCCTGAAGCCGCATGAGCACCGACGCCGCAAGCCCAGATGCTGTCGTCCGACGAGTGCCATATATCGATGCGCTAATGCGCCAGCCTGGCAATTTTGGCGGCGGCCCAGCCCTCCTCGTCATCCCGGCGAAGGCCGGAACCCCGTGACTTTCTCGCGGCAAAGACGCTGGGCCCAGGCTTTTGCCGGGGTGACGTACTGATGTTCCATGCCAGCACCATGCGCTTATCGCAGCGCCGATGTTTCACCCTTTCCGGCCATGTGCCTGCCGCGTTCCGCCACGCCGTGCACGAGCCGACCAACCTTTACGTGATACATCCACAGCTATGACCAACGGCCTGAACCAACGCGATTTCTCCCTCGATCCGGAAGACAATGCCCGGCTCGCCAACCTGTGCGGCCCGTTCGACGAACATCTGCGCCAGATCGAGCTGCGCCTGGGCGTGGAAATCGATCACCGCGGCAACCTGTTCCAGGTGATCGGCGAAGAAGGCGCCACCCGCGCCGGCGAAAAAGTGCTCAAAGCACTCTACGCCGGCACCGAAAACGAATCGCTCAACGGCGCCAAGATCAATCTGCACCTGGCCGAATCGGGGATCGATGCGATCACCGATGAAGCCGCCGAGGCTGCACAGGAAGTAGTGATCAAGGTGAAGCGCGGCGTGATCAAGGGCCGCGGTCCGAACCAGGCGCGCTATCTGCATGCCATCACCACGCATGACATCAACTTCGGCGTCGGCCCCGCCGGCACCGGCAAAACCTACCTGGCCGTGGCCAGCGCAGTGGAAGCCCTGGAAGCCAACCGCGTGCAGCGCCTGCTGCTGGTGCGCCCGGCGGTGGAAGCCGGCGAAAAACTCGGCTTCCTGCCCGGCGATCTGTCGCAGAAGGTCGATCCCTATCTGCGCCCGCTGTACGACGCCCTGTATGAAATGCTCGGCTTCGAGAAAGTGGCCAAGCTGATCGAGCGCAACGTGATCGAGATCGCGCCGCTGGCCTATATGCGCGGCCGCACGCTCAACGATTCCTACGTGATTCTCGACGAAGCGCAGAACACCACGGTCGAGCAGATGAAGATGTTCCTGACCCGCATCGGCTTCGGCTCGGTGGCGGTGATCACTGGCGATGTCAGCCAGGTCGACCTGCCCCGGCATGTGCGCTCCGGCCTGCGCCATGCGATCGAAGTGCTGCGCGGCGTGGACGGTATCAGCTTCACCTTCTTCACCTCGCGCGACGTGGTGCGTCATCCGCTGGTCGCGAAAATCGTGCGCGCCTATGAAGCGTTCGAAAACGCCGACGAAGGGAAGCCCGGCGATGGCGCAAAATAAACTGTCCGGCAGTGCGCACCTGGTGCACATCAGCTATGGCGTCGACCGCAAGGGATTGCCGTCTGCACTCAGCTTCCGCCGCTGGGTCGATGCGGCACTCGCTGGCGCCAAGCGGCGCAGGGCGGCGGAACTGGCCATTCGCATTGTCGGCACGCGCGGAGGACGCAGCCTCAATCGCGATTACCGTGGCAAGGACTACGCCACCAATGTGCTGTCGTTCCCTGCGGAACTGCCGCCCGGCGTATCGCTGCCGCTGATCGGCGACCTGGCGATCTGCGCGCCGGTGGTGGCGCGCGAGGCGGCCGAACAAGGCAAGCCGGCCGCGCATCACTGGGCACATATGACCGTACACGGCGTCTTGCACCTGCTTGGCTACGATCATATGGAAGATGCCGAAGCCGAAGCGATGGAGGCCTTGGAAAGACGCATCCTCGCCAAACTCGGCATTGACGATCCTTACGCCGCCGAGCACGACCACTAGCTACTGCTGACGGAGATCCGCATGCGCACACGCTGGCGCCTGCTCGCAGGCATGGGACTGGCTTGCATGCTCGCCACGGCGAGCGCTGCCGATGCCCCGCGCGAACAATTGGCCACCAGCAGCTGCGCCGCATTGCACGCGGCCGCCATCGCCATCCCCGGCGACGGGCCGATGCTGCTGCCCAGCTATCCCAGCCTGCAAGGCCAGGACGACGCCAACCGTGCGCTGGAAAATGTGGCCTTCGTCTACGACAACGCACTGGCCGGCATGGCCCTGACGGCGTGCGGCGAACCGGCCCAGGCAAGACGCATTGCCGATGCACTGCTGCTGGCCGCCGCGCATGATCCCGGCTTCAAGGATGGCCGTCTGCGCAACGCCTATCGCAGCGACGCCATCGAGGGCGACAAGATCCAGCTCCCGGGCTACTGGCAGAGCCGTGGCAACTACTGGAGCCAGGATCCTTATCAAGTCGGCACTGCCACCGGCAATGTCGCCTGGGCCGCCCTGCTATGGCTGACCGTCTACGACCGCAGCCACGACCGGCGCTATCTGGACGCCGCCGTGGCGCAACTACACTGGATCCAGGCGCATGTCGCCGGGAGCGCACCGGCTGCCTACGAAGGCGGCTACTTCGGCTACGACAACGCACAGCGTGTGCAGCACTGGAAAGCCACCGAACACAATCTCGATGTCTACGCCGCGGATCTCTGGGCGGGCCGCGAAACCCACGATCCGGCGCTTGCGCAGCAGGCCAAGGTGGCGAGCAGTTTCGTGCAATCGATGTGGGACGCCACGCAGCATCGCTTCCTGGTCGGCACACTGGACGACGGCAAAACGCTCGAGCGCGACAAATCGGGCCTGGATGCCCAGCTCTGGCCGCTACTCGTCTTCCATCCGCATCCGGCCGCCTGGGACCAGGTATGGATCTGGGTCGACTCGCAGCATCAGCGCGGCAACGGCTATGGCTATCGCCGCCATCCCGACGGCGTGTGGACCGAAGGCAGCGCGCAGGCCGCCGCGGCCATGCAAGCCAGCGGCAAGCCGGTGCCGGATACGCTATGGCAGCTGCTTGTCGCACAGAACAGCGGCAACGGCATGCTCTACGCCACGCCACAGGCACGTATCGCCACCGACTTTGCGATCGGCCCCACTTCTACCTATGCCGATTTCTTCTACTACCACCTGCCGCACCTTGGCGCGACCGCGTGGGCCGCTCTGGCCGCCAAAGGCTGGAACCCCTTCACCGGCAGCCCGCTGGCCAGCGCCCGTAACGCCCCGTGATAGCGCGGATCGCAGGCTTGCCGCCGGCTACGCCGGGCCTTGTTCCTGAATCGTCACGATTTTTCCGCTAGACTCGGCCTTCCGCCCGACTCCGGGCAGCACTTTCAAGAGTAATGAACGAGGACCCTGGCAGTACCAGCGGCCCGGTCCACCGAAAATGGTGGGATCGACTGGGCCATCTGTTTTCCGGCGAGCCCCGCAACCGCGAAGAACTGATCGACGAGTTGCGCACCGCCCAGGCCAATGGCCTGCTTAGCGCCGACACCCTTCCCATGCTGGAAGGCGCGCTGCGAGTCACCGAGCTCAACGTCGACGACGTGATGGTGCCCCGCGTACAGATCGTCATGATCGATGTCGACTCCCCGCTGCCCGATATCCTCGCCGCTGTGGTCGAATCCGGGCACTCGCGCTTTCCGGTGCATGGCGAAGACAAGGACGACATTCTCGGCATCCTGCTCGCCAAAGATCTGCTGAAGTACTTCGGCAACGGGCACGATTTCGATCTCCGCTCGATCCTGCGCCCGGCGGTATTGATTCCCGAATCCATGCGCCTGAACGTGCTGCTGGCCGAGTTCCGCCGCAGCCGCAACCACATGGCGCTGGTAGTGGACGAATACGGCGGCGTGGCCGGCCTGATCACCATCGAAGACGTGCTGGAAGAAATCGTCGGCGAAATCGACGACGAGCACGATGACGAGGAAGAGCCCGAACTGATGCTGGCCCAGGCCGAGGGCGAGTGGATCGTGAACGCGCTTACCCCGATCGCAGACTTCAACGAAGAAATCGGCGCCCACTTTTCCGATGAAGAATTCGACACCATCGGCGGCATGGCCACCTCCGAATTCGGCCATCTGCCGGAAGTGGGCGAGCAGATCGCCATCGGCGACTTCGAATTTCACGTCACCCAGGCGGATGACCGGCGTGTCCAGCAGTTCCGCGTGGTGCGCCGCTAGCCTCCCCGATGTTCACCCTCTCCCTTCGAGGGAGAGGGCCGGGGGAGCAGCCGCGCTTGCCCCGACTGCCAATGGCCAGCACCAAAATCCCGCCAGCCGTTCCCGATAAGCTACGCACTCCCTTGCCGACGGTTCCACCCATGACGCTCGCCAGCCGCCTGCTGCTGACCTTTGCCCTGATCCTGTGCAGCGCGTGCATCACCGCCCGGGCCGATGTCGGCGATGCACCAGGAGCAAACCTCGAAGTCTCCCTGATCACCTACGGCCCCGGCGAGATCTACTGGGAGCGCTTCGGCCACGACGCCATCGAACTGCGCGACACCGTCAGCGGTGAGGAAGTGGATTTCAACTACGGCGTCTTCAGCTTCGAAGAAAAGAACTTCTTCCTCAACTTTGCGCGCGGCCGCATGCACTACCTGATCGACGCCGAGCCCACTACCGACGAAGAAAACTTCTACAAAGAGGCCGGCCGCTCGGTCACCAGGCAGCGCATCAATCTCACGCCGGCCCAAGCCGCCGCCCTGCGCGACTTTCTGTTCTGGAACCTGCGCCCTGAAAACGCCGGCTACAACTACGACTACTACATCGACAACTGCACCACGCGCGTACGCGACGCACTGGACCGGGCGCTCGGCGGCATCATCAAGACGCGCCTGACCTCATTGCCCGGCAGCATGACGTATCGCCAGCAAACCGTGCGCCTGATGAGTGCGCAGCCCTGGCTGATGCTGATCCTCGACCTGGGCCTGGGGCCCTACGCCGACCATCCGCTCAACGCCTGGCAGGAAAGCTTCCTGCCGGAAGAACTGCAAAAGAGCCTGCGCAACGTGACCATCGCCGACGGCCGCGGCGGCACGCAGCCACTGGTGCAAAGCGAAGATCTGCTGTCACCCAACCGCTTGTCCGTACCGCCGGCCGCGGCGCCGGACCTGCGCATACCGCTGGGCATTGCCGGCCTGCTGATCGCCGGCATCCTGCTGCTGGCATGGCGGCGCGCCACGCTGATTTACGCGGTGCTAGGCAACCTGTTCCTGCTGCTTGCCGGCCTGGCAGGCGTGCTGATGCTGCTGCTGTGGACACTCACCGAACATCATTCGGCCTGGGCCAATGCCAACCTGCTGCTGTTCAACCCGCTCGCCTTCATCTGGCTGCGCCCGCTGTGGCGCGCCCGCCGCGGCATGCAGCTCTCGCCTTACGCCAACGGTGCGCTGGTGCTGCAATTGGTGGCCCTGCTGATCGCGCTGCTGCTGCACCTGCTGCCCGGTACCGTGCAGCAAAATCAGCCGTGGATCCTGTTTGCCCTGCCGTGCTGGCTGGCCCTGGCGTGGACCTTGAGACATAACCGGCACACCTGAGCATTCACACCATCAGCACTTCCGACTCGTAGGATCACCGACGCATGGCGCCCTTCAACGACATCACGGACCAGCCGCATACCTCGATGGTGGTCAATTGCGTCGCCTATCGAAACGACGGTACGCGACTGCGCGATATCCAGATCGACGACATCAGCGAAGTATTGAAGGAAACCGACACCTTTGTCTGGGTCGGCCTGCATGAGCCCGACGACTCCCTGCTGCTGAAGCTGCAGGAAGAATTCGATCTGCACGACCTGGCCATCGAAGACGCACAGCAGGCGCACCAGCGCACCAAGGTCGAGACCTATGGCGATTCGCTCTTCATCGTGGTGCAGACCGCCCAGCTGATCCAGGGACATATCGCCTTCGGCGAAACCCATATCTTTCTGGGCAAGCGCTACCTGATCACCATCCGGCACGGCGCATCGCTGTCCTACACGCCCGCACGCCACACCTGCGAAAAGACTCCCGAGCTGCTAGCCCATGGCCCCAGCTACGGTCTGTACGGCGTATTCGACTACATCGTCGACAACCTGCTGCCGATCGTGCGCGAGTTCCGCGAAGAACTGCAGACTCTCGAAAAAGACATTTTCACCGACACCTTCAACCGCGACACCGTGCGCCGGCTTTACGACATGCAGCGCGACCTGATGACGCTGCGCCTGGCGGCGGCACCGATGCAGGACGTGGTCAACCAGCTGGTGCGCCTGCATCCCGAATTGATTCCCGACGAACTGCGCGCCTACTTCCGCGACGTCTACGATCACGTCTTCCGCGTCAACGAATCCATCGGCGCCATGCGCGAAATGCTCGCCGCCGCGATCAACGTCAACCTCTCCCTGGTCACCTTCGGCCAGAACGAGGTGATGAAAAAGCTGGCCGGCTGGGCCGCCATGCTGGCCGCCCCTACTTTGATCACCAGTTGGTATGGGATGAATTTCACGCATATGCCGGAGCTGAACCAGCCCTGGGCCTATCCGACCATCATGGTGGTGGTGGCCTGCGTGGTCGGCGTGATCTACTTCGCACTCAAGCGCTCGCGGTGGCTGTAAGGCCCTGGACCCTGCGTCGGCCAGCGGCATAAACCCGGATAATGCCCGGCACAGGGGCAGCCTTCCCGAACAAAGAAGGCGCGGCGAGCGGCCAGTTGGCCGCGCCAGTCATCTGGCATGAAAATGGCGCAGGGGATTTGGATCTGGATGCTCAGATCCTGACGCCGCAACGATAGAAACAGGGGCCACCGTTTTCGCCATGAACGATTTTTTGCAAAGGGAAAAATTCCGCTCGCTGCAGCAATCCTTTTTATCGCTGCAAGCAACGTCCTCGGCATCCCGCTGGCTGCCATATGTTCTGGCCGGCATCGTCGTTGCTGCTATTGCCATCGTGTACTGGCCGGTAGTTCACGCCAGCTTTGTCTGGGACGACTGGCAGAGCTTCCATGACACGCCCTGGCTAACCCGGGGCGACAACTGGAAGCACTATATCCTTAAGGATTTCAACAGCTGGGCCTACTATTTCAGGCCGCTGAGCTTAGTGCTTTTCATGCTGCAGGTGCGTGCATTCGACAGCACACCTGCTCCCATGCATGTCATTTCGCTCATGATCCATCTCGTCAATGTCGCGCTCGTGGGCAAGCTGGCCTGGCACTGCGCCACGCTTGGCGATCGCAGCCCGAAGTTCAGGACCTGGGGCAGCGCGCTGTGCATGGCACTCTATGGCTTGCATCCGGCGCTGATCGAAACAGTCAGCTGGATCGGCTGCCAGTTCGACCTCGTCATGACCATGCTGACCCTGCTCGGATTGATTGCAAATCTACGCATTCAGCACAGGTGGGGACGCGCGGCCTTGGTTTCCTTGCTCTTTTTCTTGGCCGCATGCACCAAAGAATCAGCCATCTCCTTCCCGCTGTTGCTGGTCTTGTTCGATTGGCTGGTGGTCAATCACGCTCGAAAAGATGGCCGGACTGCGACGCTCGGCGCTCTTCTCAGCAGAAATTGGCCAACTTACGCCGGCGTCCTTGTCGCGGGTGTCGCTTATCTCATTTTCCGCCGCTGGGCTCTGGGAAGCCTTACCAACGGTCTCGAGGGTTTTCCCATTTCGATGCTGGCCAGACTGCAGGTCATCGGCTACATCTACTTTCATTACTGGAAAATCATTTTCTGGCCCGTCGACGGGATGAATCCGATTCATCCCTTCAACATTCAATCCTTTACGATCGCCACCACTGCGTCCGTTACCCAAACCACGCTGGCCGTGGGCACCTTCATCGCCGGGCTCTATCTATGCATCAGGCGCTCGTCGCCGTGGGGTTACGTGATCATGGGCGTCACCGCAGCACTGCTGCCGGTGCTGCAGGTCATACCCGGACATTTCGAGCGCAGCCTTTACCATGAGCGCTATGCCACCGCAGCCGTTGCGGTTCTCTGCGCGATGCTTCCTTTATTGCGCCTTCCTGGCGCGCCGACCGGGCTGCTCAAGCGCCGTGCAGTGCCGGCAATCATGATTGTGGCCTTCCTATGGCTGAGTTTCTCCATCGTGACCATTCGTGCATTCCTGCCCATGTGGTCGAACGACATCAACCTCTGGCGCTGGGCGATTTCCATGCATCCGCACGCTCCCGAGGCGAAGGCCGACCTGATCAATGCCTATGTCAGAGAGAAGGATTTTGCGGACCTGACCGTTTTTGCCGACAGCGTCCTGGCCGATCCCGCCCCCTGCATCGGCTGCATGATTCATATTGCGGAACTTGCCTTGGAGAATGACGATCTGCCACGCGCAAACAAGGCGCTATACCGGGCGGCAAGGTCGTCGCTGGTCGACAAAAACAATGAGATCATGCAGACCTACTACGGGCTCAGCGCCAGTCTGCTGCTCAAAGAGAACCGGCTCGATACCGCCGAGGACATGGCGCACAAAGCCCTGGCCATCGCCCCCAAAGACGTGACGGTACAAAAGCTGCTGAAGGATATTGAGGCGCGTAAAAAGGCCTCGTCGGCACAGCCATAAGCGCGTAGTCGCATTCAGGCCATGCAGCCCTGCCAGGTCGACGACTTGGCAGGGCCCATTTCAAACTGAAACTCAATGAGTCGGCGCAGCCCCGTCTTCGGCCGTCCATTTCTTCAACCAGGCATTCACTGTTTCATGCCACAGGACACTGTTCTGCGGCTTCAACACCCAGTGATTTTCGTCCGGGAAGGTGAGCAATTCACTGGGAATGCCCTGGCGCTGCAGTGCCGTGAACGCACCCAGGCCCTGCGTAATCGGAATACGGAAATCGTCGCCGGAGTGAACCACCAGCATCGGCACGCGCCAATCCTTCACATGATTGATCGGATTGAATTTCTCGTAGTTCTCCGGCGCGTCGAACTGGGTGCCCCCGTTTTCATGCTCTTCGAACCATAGTTCGTCGGTGGCGTAGTACATCATGCGCGCATCGAATACGCCGTCGTGGTCGACCAGGCATTTCCACGGCTGGTTCCATACGCCAGCAATCCAGTAGGTCATGTAGCCGCCGTAGCTGGCTCCGAGTGCGCAGGCACGATTGCCGTCAAGAAAATGATACTTGTCCAGCGCGGCCTGCCAGCCGAGCTTGAGGTCATCCAATGGCTTGCCGCCCCAGTCACCGGAGATCGAATCGGTAAAGGCCTGACCATAACCTGTGGAACCATGGAAGTTGATGGTGACGACGGCAAAGCCCTGCCCTGCATACGTCTGAGGATTCCAGCGATAGCTCCAGTCATTGTTCATCGCGCCCTGCGGACCGCCATGAATGATGAAGGCGACCGGATACTTGTGGCCCGCTTTGTAATCCACCGGCTTTACTACGTAACCCTGCACGGTTTCGTTGTGCCAGCCCTGAAAGGTGAAGAACTGCACATCGCCCATCCGCGCATTCTTCAGGCGCGCGGTATTGAAATGGGTGACCTGCTTCAGACTGCCACCATCCGTGCCCAGCGTGTACAGATCGGCAGGATGCTTGAGATCGTCGCGGGAAAGCAGGATCCGCTTGTTGGCGAGCACGTAGGCGCCGACGGCCCCGGTATCGACTAGCTTGTCCACTTTGCCGCTCACCACGTCGACCGCGAACAGCGGGTGCTGGCCTTCGTCATCGGCGGTGACATACAAGGTTTTGCCGTCCGCACTGATCTGCATGCCGCCGGCTGAGCGGTCCCAGCCCGGATCCACTTCGCGCGTGTTACCCGTCGCAAGATCCATGGCCATGATGGCGAAGCGATCGGCCTCGAAAGCCGGTGTTTTCATAGCGAGGTAGTACAGCGTCTTGTCATCGGGCGAAGGTACCGGGAAAGCATCCCAGGCCTTGTTTGATGCAGTGAGATCCTGCGGCGCTGAAGCACCATCCGCAGACACTTTGAACACATCGAAATTGGTCGACCAGGGCTCGCTGTTGCCCGCGATGCGTGCGTCGAAATACACCGTGATGCCATCGGGCGAGAAAGCGAATTCACTATCGTCGCCAAAGGGCTTGCTGGGGACGTCGCCGTCGATACCGCGGCTCAGCAGCGTGGCTTCGACCGGGAGGCTGCCGTCGGCACCGAAACGAGCGATGTAGAGCTGGCTGCGGCGTCCGTCGGACCAGGTATCCCAATGCCGTACGAACAGGCGGCTGTAGAGCGTGCCGGACGCCTTGTCCTTGGTGCGTCCATCGAGACGCTCCTTGGTACACGCCAGGTCATTGCAGTCGGTGAATACCGCATAAGAAAGCAGCACGCTCTTGCCGTCGGGCGAGAGCTTGTAGGCGTCAATATCCAACGCTCCGTGACTGACCTGCACCGGCGCAGATGCCCCGCTCAGATTCAGGCCATGCTTGCCGGCCGGAAAATCGATTCGCCATAGCTGCGCGGTATCGCCGGCCTGCGCCAGGTAGTAGAGGCTGCGGCCATCCGCTGACCAGCGCGGCGAGGAAGCACCCTTTGCCACCAGCTTGATCGGTTGCGTGGCGCTGCTCTGCAGATCCTGCACATAAAGCGCATTGACGCCCTTGTTGGCCGCATAGTCAGTGCTGCGCAAGCCGTAGGCGGCCACCTGCCCATCCGGCGACAGCTGCGGGTCGCTGACGCGCTCCATCATCACCAGGTCGTGCACATTGAACGCATGCGGTGCGCTGCTTTCCAACGCCACGCCGCTGGGCGTATCCGCCATCGCAGGCAATGTCAGCGCAAGCATCAATGCGGCAAACAGGGGTTTCATAAGAGCTCCTTGAGATAGCGAGGCAAGGCTGCTGACGGTAAGCAGGATCATCGGCGCACGCAAATGCGTGCCGTCTCCGGCAATACATTCCCAGTGCGGGCCCTTGGAATCGAGCAACCTATCACATTCCCGTCCAGTCCTTGGCACAGAACCTGCGGCGCTATGGCTAACACTAGGGGGAAACCAACCATGTCACGCCAACGGTCCAACGCTGGCTTTACCTTGATCGAGTTGATGATTGTGGTAGCGATCATCGCGATCCTGGCAGCCATCGCCATTCCGCAATATCAGATCTATGTGGCCCGCTCGCAGCTCACCGCCGCCCTGGCGGACATCAATCCGGGCCGCACCGCCTACGAGTTGCTGGTCGACAACGGAGTGGAAACCAACAACAGCTACGAGCAGGTGGATAACCTCAGCCTTCCAAGCACCACCCCCCGCTGCAATATCAGCGCCCAAGCCCCCACCAGCGGGGAAGGAGTGATCCAATGCCAGCTGGTCAATTCTTCCACCCTGATCAATGGCGGATACATCAACTGGCAGCGAACGACCAGCGGGGCGTGGCTATGCACCACCTCTTCCATACCTAGCAATGTGCTGCCGGCCGACTGCACCGTATCGGACTGACCCAATGTGCAGTGACCAAAAGCGTCACACCCTGACCTGCTGCGTCCAATCTCCGCAGTTCTCCTCGACGGAGTCCACAATTCCACCCAATTGGCCTGATTCGGAGCTTGTTGGGGACTGAGACACTATGCACAATCCCGTCACCTCCCGCCGCACCGGCAATAAAGGGCAGGAGGAATGGCATATATAGTGCTACCAGTACCAAGAGCTTCCTGATTGTTCCTGACCTCGTGTTGGGGCCGGCCCCGTAGCCATACGGGACCCGGGCGGGGCGCAGGGGGCGACAAAAACGGTCATTTCGACCTAAACAGAGGAACCATCATGAAGAGCACGCAGAAGGGCTTTACCCTGATCGAACTGATGATCGTGGTCGCGATCATCGCCATCCTGGCGGCTATCGCCATCCCGCAGTACCAGACCTACGTGATCCGTTCGCAGGTCACCCGCGCCATGGGTGAAGCCGGCGATCTGAAGACCGCCGTGGAAGACTGCTTGAACAACGGCATCACCGTGTTCGGCTCGGGCAGCTGCGTAAACACCAGCTCCTCGTCGGACATCCTGAGCCCGGACAAGCCGACCGTGGCCTGGAGCAGCACCACCCCGTCGATCACCGCTACGCTCGGCAACCATGCCAATACCAAGGTTTCGGGCAGCACGATCGTGTGGCTCCGCAACTCCTCGGGTTCGTGGTCCTGTTCGGCCTCGGTGGCCAGCCAGTACGCTCCGGCCAGCTGCCAGTAATAGCTCGCTCTACTGTGCTATCCAAAGGCCGCCGCAAGGCGGCCTTTGACTATCTGGCCCCCTTACAGCAAAGAATTCCGTACCTGATGCAGCCTTCAAACGCGCTCAACAAGAACAACGTGCTGCTGATAGCCGGGCTGTGTGTGCTCACGGCACTGGTGTACTGGCCAGCCCTGTCGGGCGGCTTCATTTTTGATGATTACCCCATCTTCGCCGAGAATCCTGCGGCACATATCTCAAGCTGGCATTGGCAAGCCTGGAAAGCGCTCTGGGCCTGGTCTGAAATCAACGTCCAGCGTCCGCTCACGATCTTCACGTTCGCATTGAACTATGCCTGCGGAAGCGGCACGTTCGGCTTCAAGGCGACCAATCTTGTCATTCACCTTGTCAATGCACTGCTGGTTCTGTCGCTGACTCATCGGCTGCTGCAGCGCTGTTGGCAAAGCGACGCACCGGCACCTGCGCAGCTGAATTATTGGGCCGCCGGCATTGCCGTCGCGTGGGCCGTACATCCCCTGCAGGTTTCGGCGGTGATGTACGTCGTGCAGCGCATGGAGCTGATGGGCTTCACCTTTACTCTGCTGTCATTGCTGGCGTACTGGCATGCACGCGATCGCCAAATGCGCGGACAGCGCGCGTGGCCATGGCTGCTGCTCAGTGTGGCGCTGATCGTCGTCGGTTATGGCGCCAAAGAAACCATCGTGCTGGTCCCTGGCTATGCCTTGTTGCTGGAGCTGCTCGTCTTTCAATTCCAGGCACAAAACCGCGCGCTTGAACGCGCCTGGAAGCTTTGCTACGGCATTGGTGCAGCGTGCGCCGTGCTGGTGCTGGCGATTTATCTCGTCCCTCATTACGCATCTCCCGCGTATTACGCCGGGCGCAATTTTGATGCGTCACAAAGAGAGCTCAGCCAGCTACGCATACTTTGCCAATATCTGGGCTGGATTCTGCTGCCGTTGCCCAGCCAGCTGCATTTTTATTATGACGATTACCAGGCTTCCACTGGCCTGCTGCATCCGATTAGCACGCTGCTAGGCGCCCTGGTATTGCTCGGCTTGCTTGCACTGGCGGCAGCCATGCGAAAAAGACGGCCGCTGCTGGCCCTTGGCATCGGCTGGTTCCTGGTCGCGCATGCGATAACCAGCAGCCCATTGCCGCTGGAGCTGGTTTTCGAACATCGCAACTATCCTGCACTTCTCGGCATAGCGATGGCTGTCGCCGATCTCGTCTGGCTGCTCGCACAGCGCACACATTCTCGACTGCCGGCCGCGATGGCATGCATTTTCATCGCAAACCTGTGCTTCCTGACCACACTGCGCGCCGCCACCTGGGGCAGGCCTCTGCAACTGGCGGTGTCGTTGGCGCAAGCCGCTCCCAATTCAAGCCGCGCCGCTCTTGATCTGGCCCGTCGCTATATCGCGATGTCGGGAGACGATCCAGGCAATCAGCTCTATGGCCTGGGCTTCAAGGAACTGGCACGGGCAAGCGCCCTGCCACAGACAACCGCCCTGCCTGAAGAAGCATTGATAATTCAAACCGCCCTTCATCCGAATCAAAGCCCGGACCCCGCCATCTGGTGGTCCCGACTGCAGTCCAAGCTGCAAACACAGGCTCCCAACGCGGAAAACTATCGCGTGCTCTACAACCTGACCGACCAGCGGCTGACCGCCAACCCGGGCATCGACGCCGGCCAGCTTGCGAAGACCTACGAGGTTGCCATAGCCCGCAATCCACAACGCGTCAGCCTGCATGTCCAGTATGCCGAACTGGCCGCCAATGCCTTGCAGGACCAGAACCTCGCTCTGCAGCAATGGCAGATCGTGGTGAGGCTGGAAAACGCCGACCCTGCGTATATCGTGCAACTAGGGACCTATCTGGCCGACCATCATCGAGCCCAGGAGGCCCAGGCAGTACTGGACGATGCCCTGCGCCAGCGTCCTTCCCTGCGCAACGATGCGGACTTCTCCACGCTGCAAACCAGGTTGAGCAAGCTCGACCGCGGCACCGCACAGCCGTCCGCCAACTAGACGCTAGGCGCTTGAATTCTGGTTTGAAATCCGGCCGGCTATGATACGGCCATGACTATCGAAGCCAGCGCCCACCACCCATCACGCTCCGCCGCGCAAGAACTTGTCGGTGGCGCCGGGTCATGAAGATTGCGCGCCTGTTTCGCAACGGATATCTGCCACTACTCATCGGACTGTGCATCACCGCCTTCATATACTGGCCCGGCCTGTACGGGGGCTGGCTGTTTGACGACTATCCGAACATCGTCGACAACCCGGGCGTGCAGCCTGATCACTTCAGCCTCGGCACCTTGGTACGCGCCGCGCTGTCTTCGCCTGCCAGTGAATTCAAGCGTCCTCTCGCCTCCTTCAGTTTTGCCCTGAACTACCTGGCCTCGGGCCTCGATCCGTTCGAGATGAAGCTGACCAATCTGGTCATCCATCTACTGAACGGCTTGCTTGTATTCGTGCTGATGCGCGCATTGCTTACACAGACACGCTGGAACGACGACGACAAAAAATGCGGCCGTACCGCCGCCCTGATGGCCATTGCCTGGCTGCTGCTGCCCATCAACATCACCTCCGTGCTGTATGTCGTGCAGCGAATGGAAAGTCTGGCAAACCTGTTCGTGCTGATCGGCCTGATCGGCTACATCGCCAGCCGCAGGCAGATGCTCCACCTGAGCCAGACCGACCACAAACCAGCCAGGCAGTGGCTCTATTTCGGTTTTTGCGCCATCAGTATCCTGGCGCCCACGGCCGTTGGCGTGCTGGCCAAAGAGACGGCCGTCATGCTTCCGCTCTACGCCTTTCTGGTGGAATGGGCCGTCTTCCGGTTCAACACCACGGCGCAGGTCCGCGATTACCGCCTGGTGGCGCTTTTTACGCTGACGCTGGTCCTTCCGCTGATCATCGGCCTGATCTGGCTTGCGCCGCAAATCGCCAATCCGGCGCAGTGGTCGACGCGTGACTTCACGCTGCAAACCCGACTGCTAAGTGAAGCGCGCATCGTCGTGGCCTACGTCGCCTGGACGTTGCTGCCGCTGCCACACGAGCTTTCGTTCTATCACGACAATTTCCATATCTCGACGGACGTGCTGATCCCGTGGACCACTCTCGCCAGCATACTGACGTTGCTCGCCATGATCGGCGCCGCATGGCGGTTTCGATCGCGTCGCCCATTGATCGCCCTGGGCATCGCGCTGTACCTCGGCTGCCACTTACTGACCGCAACCGTGCTCCCGTTGGAGCTGGTTTACGAGCACCGCAATTATTTCGCCAGCATTGGGTTGATTCTCGCTGCCGTTCCCGCACTGGTGGCAACAAATTCCGCTCCGTTCCCCATTCTGCGCCGCGCCGCGTTGCTGATGCTGTTGCTGCTATGGACCACCGAAACGCGCCTGACAGCCGAGGCCTGGGGCGAGCCGCTGCTGCTTGCCCAGGCACTTGCCGACCGCGCCCCGGACTCCCCTCGCGCTCAATACGAACTGGGTCGCACCTACATCATCTATTCCCATTACGACCCGATGTCGCCATACACGCATCTCGCCTATGCCCCGCTGGAGAGAGCCGCAGCACTGCCCGAGTCATCCGTGCTGCCTGAGCAAGCACTGATCTTCATGAATGCGCGCATGAACCTGCCGACCAAAGACGCGTGGTGGGACAGCATGATCCAGAAGCTGAAGTCGCACCGGCCCACCATCCAGGATGAAAGTTCGCTCGCCACGCTGACGGAATGCGCTCGGGACGGTGACTGCAACCTTCCGCGGCAGCGCATGCAGGAAGCTTTCCAGGCGGCCTTTACCCACCTGCATCCAAGCGCACGGCTGCTTTCCACCTATGCGGATTTCAGCTGGAATGTCCAGCAGGATCACGCCGCCGGGCTAAGCGCGATCAAAGCGGCCACCGCCGCGGCGCCACGCGAGCCGGCCTACCGCATTACCTTTATTCGGATGCTGGTTGCACAACGGCAACTCGAAGCTGCACGCGCTCAGCTGGAGGAGCTGGAGCGCATGAACGTAGGCGGTTATCTGGATGGCAGCGTGCATCAAATGCAGACACTCCTAAACCAGCAGTAACCTTCAGCACCTATCTCACTCCACCATCCGTCGCCCGCCACACCCTATGCCATCTCCAACCCAAAACTGGAAACGCTGGCGGCCGAGCAAACTGCTGCAGAACACCATGCACGCCAGTGGCTGGAGTGCCACGCGTATCGTATTGCAGGCTGCCAGCCTGGTACTCATGACACATACCTTCGGCGTACGCGCCTATGGTGTGCTGGCGGGAATAACCTCACTCTACGTAACCATCGCCCAATTCGTCGGCCTGGGCAGCGGCATTGCGTTGCTGCGCCACCTGGCCCGCAACGGCGAAACCCATGCGCGCATGAGCGCCACGCGGCGGGCATATCTGGTCTCGGGCCTTGGCGCGTTCGTCGTGGCATGGCCCGTATCGATGCTCCTGCTCGATCACATGATGTCGGCAACTGGCATGGTGTGTCTGGCCGCTGCTGAGTTGATCGTTGCGCCATCATTGATGCCTTACGTTTTTTATTATCAGGCCAAGGAACGCATGATGCTTTCCGGAGCCATGCAGACGCTGGCACCTTTTGCCCGCATCGGCGCGGTAATCTCGGCACTCGTGCTGCAGGTCAAGGATCTGTCCACGTACGCCGTGCTGCATCTGTCGTGGCTGGTCGCCGTCGTGTGCATTGCGCTGCAATTGGCCCGAGTCAGAGCCAGGGAAGCATCGCCGCCCTACCCGATGTCGCACATCGTGCGTGAGGGCTTTCCCTATATGGTGAGCGGGGCAACCATTACCGCCAGCAGCGAACTGGACAAAACCATTTTGCTGAAAGCGCAAGGCAGTGCCGTAACGGGTCTGTATACGGCTGCCTACCGCATCATGCAGGCGGCGACGCTACCGGTGAACGCCCTGATTCTCGCCGCCACGCCGCGGCTGTTCCGGGCATCGGCCAGCGACCAGGGCAAGCTGATGCGTCAGCTGCTGGCCGCCGTCATCGCCTACTCGGTCATTGCAGCCTCTGCCCTGGCTCTTTTTTCGCCTTTGCTTCATTTCGTACTGGGAAGCAACTTCCGTCCATCCGAGCCCATACTCCGCGCCTTCTGCTTCAACGTTCTCACCAATAGCGTGCGCCAACTGGTTACCGGCCGCATGACGACGGTCGACATGCAGCGCGACCGTAATTTCACTGAACTCGCCGGGCTGGGCGTTTCGATCACGCTGCTGTTCGCGCTGACACCGCATTACGGCCCCCTTGGCGCCATTTTTGCCCTGGCCATGAGCGATATCTCGGTGATCGTCATCGGCACCATCCGGCTTGCGGCGGCGCATAAATCATCGGCACCGACGCCATGAATGTTTCCGCGCGCACTATCCTGTCCCCTATACATCACCCTCTTCAAGCAGACAGCGATGACTAAGCATCTGGCCTTCTTTCTACCATCGCTGGACGGCGGCGGCGCCGAGCGCATAGCGCTCATGCTGGCCGGGCAATTTGCCAGCATGGGTTACAAGTGCGACATGGTGATAGCCATACGCAAGGGCAAATTACTGTCCTCCGTACCAAGCAATGTAAGACTGATTGTTCTGGACAAGCAAAAAACGCTGGATTCTTTTTTTGCACTGGCCGCCTATCTGCGCCGCGAAAAACCCGATGTCCTGATGGCAACCGTATTTTCGGGCAATATCGCCGCGTGTCTGGCCTATCTTCTTTCGGGCTGCTCGACCCGCCTTGTGCTCGGCGAATGCAGCTTGCCCGACTACGATGCGATCGGGGCGTCCCCCACGCAAACTCTGCTCAATAAATTGAGCGCACGCTTGCTGTATCGGTGCGCCGCCGCGTCAATTGCCATTTCCACCGGCGTCAAGCAAAGCCTTATCCGGGAAAAACTCATCTCCCCGGAACGCATTCATGTCATCCCGTACCCTGTCGACAACCCCTATCAGCCGCACGACCCGCAGCTTGACGGGAAAATTCCCGAACTGATCGCCTGCGGCAGGCTCGTTCCGCAGAAGGATCACGCAACCCTGATCAAGGCATTTGCGCAAGTTCGAAAGTCCTGTCCGGCGAAGCTGACCATCCTGGGCGAAGGCCCATTGCTGCCCTCGCTCCAGGCGCTGGTCAAAGAACATGGTGTCGAGGACAGTGTTACTTTCGCCGGCTTCGTCTACCCTCCCGAAGAACAGATGCGCCGTGCCTCGATATTCGTTCATACCGCGATATACGAAGGGTTCGGGGTCGTATTGCTTGAGGCCCTGGCAAGCGGCTGCAACGTGGTGGCGACCGATTGCCCGGGAGGCGTCCGCGATATTCTCGGCGACAGCCAGTACGGCGCGCTGGTTCCGGTCGGCGATGTCGCCGCCATTTCCGAAGCCGTCATCTCCGTGTTGAACGGCACGCGCAGCTTCCCTTCGCCGGAGGCCCATCTGCGCTCTTTCAGCCTGGAGCATATTGCCGATCGTTATCTGCCCGTCCTGCTGCCGGGCCAACGCCAGTCCATGGGGGAGACCTGAACATGTTTGCGGATATCGTCGACCCCAAAGGCAACGAGCTTACCCTCGCGAATGAGTGCCTGGTCTCCACCAACGGAGAACACTACCCGATCGTCCGCGGCATTCCCCGCTTTGTCTCCTCGGAGAACTATGCGACGGCATTCGGTGACCAGTGGAATCGCTTTCCAGGCACCCAGCTGGATTCCCATACCGGCCTGTCGCTGTCCGAAGACCGGCTTGCCCGCTGCATGCGGGGCAAGCTGACTGCCGTTGCCGGCCAGCGTGTGTTGGAGGCCGGCTCGGGTGCCGGCCGATTCACGGAGATTCTGCTCAAGCACGGTGCGATTCTCGATTCATTTGACTACTCGTCGGCGGTCGAAGCCAATGCCGCCAACAACGGCGGCTCCGACAGGCTCACGCTGGTTCAGGCCGATATCCGGCACATCCCTTTCCGCAAGGCCAGCTATGACCATGTGGTGTGCCTGGGTGTGATTCAGCACACGCCCGATCCGGAGGAAAGCATTCGCTCGCTATGGGAGATGGTCAAACCCGGCGGAAGCCTCACCATCGATCACTATCGATGGAAAGTCAGAAATTTTCTACCGCCTCCGTTGGGGGTGGCCGGCATCCTGTATCGGCACTATTTCCTTCGGCTGCCCAGCGAGCGGCAGTTTGATGCCGTCAAGCGCGTGTTCGATTTCTGGTTTCCCATCGTGTGGAAATTCCGCGAATCGAAGCTCATACAGTTTGCCCTGAGCCGCCTCAACCCGATCGTGAATTATTACCCCCACTTCGGCCTGCGCGATCGCGCCATGTACTACGACTGGATGCTGCTGGATACGCATGACGCGATGACCGACGTCTACAAGCATCGGCGCACGCCCAGGCAGATCCGTCGATTGCTGGAGAGCCTGGGTGCCACCAACGTGATCGTCAGCAAAGGCGGAAATGGGGTGGAGGCGTATTGCGAAAAGCCGATCGATGCGGGCAAGGCCACATGTGCGGCATAGCCGGCATCGCCGCCGGCCACAACGACACGCAACACGTTCTGTCGAAGATGCTCGACAGGCTGCAGCATCGCGGCCCGGATGACGCCGGCATCTGGTCTGGCGACCACCTGTCGCTCGGCCATCGCCGGCTGTCGATCGTCGACCTGAGTCCGGCGGGGCACCAGCCCATGCTGTCCGCCAGCGGCGATCGTGTGCTGGTCTACAACGGCGAAATCTACAATTTCGAAGACCTGCGACAGGAACTGGAGCACTCCTCGCAGACTCGCTCATGGCGCGGGCACTCCGACACGGAAGTTCTTTTGACCTGCATCGAGACCTGGGGCGTTCAACGCACCCTGGAACGATGCAACGGCATGTTCGCCTTCGCGCTCTGGAATAAGGCCGATAAAACGCTCGTCCTGGCGCGCGATCGCATGGGGGAAAAGCCGCTGTACTTCGGCTGGGTGAGCGGCCGCTTTGCGTTTGCATCCGAACTGAAGGCACTGCGCGAGGTGACGGGTTGGTCACCGCAGATGAATCTGGCGGCCATCTCATCCTTCCTCAGTGCCGGCTATGTCAGAGGCCCTCATTCGGCCATCGAAGGCATTTATCGTCTTCCCGCAGGCTCCATGCTGACGCTAAGCGCGACGGATTTGAGCCGCCCGATGAGCTGGGAAGAGCTGTCCTCCCGCCTGGCGCAGTACTGGTCGCTGGAACAGGTGGCGTTGGTGGGACTAAGCAGCGATCAGAGCAGCGACCCAGCCGAACTGCTCAACAGCCTCGATCGCCTGCTGCATGATTCGATCGCACGGCGCATGGTTGCGGACGTACCCGTCGGCGCCTTTCTCTCCGGCGGTATCGATTCAAGCCTGGTCACCGCCATCATGCAGGCGCAGTCGAATCGGCCGATCCGCACATTCAGCATTGGCTTCCACGACAGCAGCCACAACGAAGCGCATCACGCCAAGGCGGTTGCGAAGCATCTCGGCACCGATCACACGGAACTCTATCTTGAAGCGGACGATGCACTTGCACTCGTTCCAAGCCTGGCCGAGACATTCGACGAGCCCTTCGCCGACAGTTCGCAGCTGCCGACGCTGCTGGTGTCAAAGCTGGCCCGGCAAAGCGTAACGGTAGCGCTGTCCGGCGACGGCGGCGATGAATTGTTTGCCGGCTATGGCCGCTACCTGGCCATCTTGCAACTGTGGAAACACCTGCACCGGCTGCCGACGCACGCGCGCCATGCAGCCAGGCATTTCCTGTTTGCCGCGGCTGGCGCGTCGAGCATTTTTTCCGGTTCGCTGCCCCCTCGCCTGAGACGCCTCGGCGAGCGCATTCAATTTGACGACATCGATGACTTGCGCGTGGCCTTCATCGCCGGCGCAGGCTTCACGCGCATCCAGGATTTCGCGAGCGTGGAGCATGCTGCCCATGCCAGATTGCCTTCCGCCATCCAGAGTCCCCTGCGGCGCCTGCTATATGGCGACCAGCACGATTATCTTGCCGACGACATTCTGCACAAGGTCGATCGGGCCTCCATGGCATATAGCCTGGAGTCGAGAATCCCGTTGCTTGACCATCGCATTGTGGAGCTTTCCTGGCGCTTCGGCGAAGGCGCGTTGCTTGCCGGTGGCCTGGGCAAACAACCGCTGCGAAAATTGCTCGATCGCCATGTGCCGTTCTCGTTGATCGATCGCCCCAAGCAAGGTTTTTCCCCGCCCATCGCACAGTGGCTGCGAGGGCCGCTGAGGGACTGGGCAGAAACCTTGCTGTCGGAGCAGTCGCTGCGCGAACTTCCGCTTATAAACGCAGCAGAGGTACGCAAGCTATGGGCGGCCCACATCAAGCAAAAAATTGACGCTGGCCTGGTGCTCTGGAATATCTTGATGCTTTGCCACTGGCGATCGCATATGCAGATTGGGCGCGGGCCGTGAAAATACTTGTCGTATCGGATCTTCCGCAATTCGTGACCGGCGGAGCCGAAATGCAGGCTATGCGACTGATCGAAATGTGGCTCGAACAAGGACATGAAGTCATATGCCTGGGGCGACGCATGGGCAACGCGCCTGTCGTCATCGCTTCGCGGCACGTGGAGACCCACCGCATTCGAACGTCTTCGGCATTTGGGCGCCTCGGCCGAGCCCTCACTTATGCCGTGTCGCTCGCGTGGTTGCTGTTGCGACTGAGGCACCGTGTGGATCTTGTCTATACACGATTTCTCGGCGAGGCCGCGGCTGTCGCCGCGGTGCTGAAACGACTCGGATTGCTGAATGCCCCTTTGGTCGCCACACCCGCCAATACCGGTAGCGGCGGCGACATCGGGCTGATCAAATCCATTCCGCTGTCACGCCGGATCATTCGTCTTATGGACGCGCAATGCGGCGCCATCAACCTCATCGCCTCCGACATGATCGAAGAGCTGAAGGCCGAGGGATTTTCCGGGCGCAACTTCACCACGATACCGAACGGCATTCGGGTGAGGCCGGCTTGCGAACGCAACAGCCCGACGCCTGTACGCTGCATCGCGGTTGGCCGGCTTGCGCCGCAAAAGGGCTACGACATCCTGCTAGAGGCACTTGCCCGCATAAAGGAACACCTGGTTCCGGGCCAGTTCGTCATCGCGGGAAGCGGTCCGGAACGGGCACGCCTCGAACAGATGAGCAAGGATCTGGGCGTGTCGGCGTTTGTGGTGTGGCGCGGCGAACTGGATCAGCAAACCATCCAGGATGAGCTATGCATGGCCCAGGTATATCTGCTGCCCTCACGCTACGAGGGCATGTCGAACGCCGGGCTGGAGGCCATGGAGCGCTCATTGCCTGTCGTGTTGACCGAATGTGGCGGCCTTGACCGTTATGTCACTCCGCAAATGGGCTGGGTTGTTCGACCCGAAGATCCTGATGGCCTGGCTAGCGCGATACTTGCCGCCTTGAATGAGCGCCACGAGCAACTGGCTGCCCGCGGCAGCCGTTGCCGTCAATTGATCGAAGAGCTGTTCAATATCGAGCTCACGTCCCGCCGCTATACGGCATTGTTTGATGAACTTCGGCAACAAGGCCTGCACGCTTCGGAGCCCGGCACGTGACCGAAGTCGTCAGCGTCATCGTGCCGATGTATCGCGACTGGGCCGGCGCAAGCCGGGTCGCAGCCGCGCTCTGCGAGCAGCAGTTGCCATCTGACGCCCAGCTCGAAATTGTAGTGGTCGATGACGGCTCCAAGGATTCTCCACCGCAAGCGCTGTGCGCCATGGAGCAGGTCCAATTAATCAGGCTACCTGAAAATGTGGGACGTTCTGGCGCGAGAAATACCGGCGCGGCGGCTGCAAAAGGCCGATATCTACTTTTCATCGACAGTGATTGCCTGCCCCTGCGCGGAGATTTTCTGTCCCTGCATCTACAGGCACTTCGCGACGGAGCCATTGCCAGCACCGGGCACGTAACCGGCATCGGCCACGGTTTCTGGAACAGATACCAGCAACTCGCTTCCAGACGCCGGCAGACGCAGCACCGGCATGCCAATCCCTGGGTCGGCAGCAGCCAGAACATGGCCGTGCTGCGCACCGCCTTTGAGCACGTGGGTGGCTTTGACCTGCAGTATCGCCACTATGGTTTTGAAGACAGAGACCTGCTTATTCGTCTGTCCGAACTGGGCACGGTTACCTGGGTCGAAGCCGCATCGGTATCGCACCAGGACGATCTGCAGCTGCCCATGGTCGCCCTTAAAATGGCGCGCGCCGCGCAGGCATCGGCAACGCTGTTCGCGCTGCGACATCCAGATGCTTACCGCATCCTTGGTTACGCGAGCCTGGATACCCGCCTTCATCCGTGGTTGCGCTTGCCGGCCCGATTGATCGGTCCGCTGGTGGCACCCTCCGCCCGCATTCTCAACCACTGGCTGGAACGTCTGCCATTTTGGCTTTCGAGCAAGCTGGTAAAAACCATCACCGCCTGCGCCTACCTTTACGGCAGTACGGTGAAAGATCCACACCATGGGGATCGACAGTCACCGCTTTGAACGAACTACTGCCATATCCGGTAAATAAGCGTCGGAATAATCGGGCGCAGCGGCTTGAGCAACGCATCGGGAATCTTGCGCATCAGGCGCGTCGCTGAAGCTTCAGGGCGCTCTATGTCAAAGGTCAGGCGCCAGGCTTCAATGCACTGGTTGCTGTAGCGGAAGCCGGCTCCGACAAGCAGATGTTCCAGCTGGCGCATCTCCAACGGCTCGCAGTCGTAGACATGTCCCTTGTTCATGATGCGCAAATACGTATCGCGCCATGCGTGCGGCCACCAGCTCAAAAATGCGAGCCGATAGTGCGGCTCAACCAGCATCCAGCGATTGGGCACCGCCAGATAGCCCAGGCCATCCGGCTTCATCACCCGCCGGAGCTCGCGCAGATGCTCACGCTGATCCGATTCCGTGCCGACATGCTCGATAACGTGGTTGCTGATCACCACATCGAAGCTGTGGTCCTCGAATGGAAGTTTCGTGTCGGTGACCAATTGAAAGCGGTAACCATCCCGAATCATGCGGTTGTCATGCACATCGACTGCATCCACCTCGCAGCGCAGGTCCGGATGAGTGCCGAAATAATGCGCGATGCCGCCGGAGCCCGTACCCACTTCGAGCAGCCGCAGAGGCACGGCACGACTTGTCAGCCCGAGCAGCTGGTGAATTTTCATTGCCTTCCAGCGCCTGGAAGGCATGTCCAGCACGGCATGCGGCTGCCGCGCCTGCTCAGTGGGCTGCATGGACATGCCCCATACCTTCAAGCATGGAGGTCACCTCGCTCAACATGCGCTGATGGAATTGCGTCCATTCGAATTGCGCGGCGAATTCGGTACACGGCTGGCGAAAAGATGCTCGTCTGGCAAGAACATCCAACACCGCCTCGGCCAACGCGGGATAATCTGCGGGCGCTACCAGCCTGCCCGACCGTCCTTCCGAGACGGCATCCACAACGCCACCGCATGCGAAGGCAGCCGTCGGGACACCAAAAGCGGCCGCTTCGATGGCAACCATGCCAAAACCTTCGGGATCTCCGGCAATGTCGCGGATCGGGAATACATGCGCATCGACACTCCTGAAAAGGATCTCCAGAGTCTCGTCGCTAACGCCGCCCATAAACCGTACATGCGCAGCCACGCCTGCGCGTTCGGCCTCGGCGAGAACGTGTTCCGGCAGCTGGGCACGACTGCTCAACGCGTTGGCGGGAACATCGCCAGCCACCAACAACATGACGTCCGGACGCGCCTTGACGATGCGGGGAAGCGCATGTTGCACGAATTCCTTAAGGCCTTTGCGTTCGCTCAGCCGCCCTACCGACAGCAGCAAGGTGCGCCCCAGCAAACCCTGCCCGGCAAGGAACGCTTGAACATCAGCATCACTGCGGAAAATTTCCGGCAGCTTCACCCCCGGATGAACAACGCTCATACGCGCCGGGTCAGCGCCGGCCTGGACCGCCAGTGCTGCGGTGGCGCGACTATTGGCCAGCAGGCGATCCATGCGGCGTATCGCCGGCAGCCAGAGGCCGCGATAGACGGGGTGTTTTACGACCAGATCCAGGCCGTGCACATAAGCCATTGAAGCGGCCCCGCTCACTCTGGCTGCCTGCCAGGCAAGCGGCGCGGTAAGCCCGCTTCCCGCCAGGATCACATGCGGACGAAAAGATCTTGCCTCGCTCAATGCAGCCAGATTCGCGGACCACAGGAATCGCCACAAAGGCTTTAACGGCACTTCGCAAACGGCCGTATCGGCCGGAGCCATCGCCCCCGCACCGGCTGGCGCCACGATGCGAACATCGGCGTGCCTGGACAAACCCTCCGCCATATTCCAGTTGAGCCGTTCCATGCCACCCACCAGGGGCGGCAAGTTGCGCGTGATCATCAAGATCCGCGGCTTCACGCGCTCACTCATCGTGACGGTACGTCAACGCCGTGATTTGCTCGGAGACAAGGCCAATCAGAAACACGATCACGGCCGCACTCCACATCAGCGTGCTCATGTTGGTCAGCCGGCCCTCGCGCAGAAAGGTCCAGGCGTAGTTGAGACATCCCAGCACGAAGAAGATCGCGCTTGCCGGCACGAACAGTTTCAGTGGGGAATAAAGCGTGGCGATCTTGAAAATGATCAGCAGGAAGCGAAGGCCATCCCGCAGCGGCTTAATATGGCTTTTGCCCACGCGTTGCGCCGCCTTGATCGGCACATAGGCCACCGGGTAGGCGCTGCGGAAAAAAGCCATGGTGCTGGTAGTCGGATAGGAAAAGCCATTGGGCAGCAGATAAAGAAATTCCCGGAACCGCTTCGCCTTCACCACCCGGAAGCCGGACGTGAGGTCGGCCACATCATGGCCGGTCATGCGCGATGCCAGCCAGTTGTAGAGGGTATTGGCGATGCCTCGGCCCACCCCCGCCTGGCTCCCCCAGTCGCGTGCGCCCACTGCCATGTCATAGCCCTGGTCCAGCTTTTCCAGCAGCCGCGCAATGTCCGCAGGATCGTGCTGGCCATCGCCATCCATGAACACCAGGATCTCGCCTGTCGCCGCTCGCGCGCCGCGCTTGATGGCGGCGCCATTGCCCATCGAATAAGGCGAACTGAGACATTGGACACTGTTTTGCGCGCAGATGGCACGCGTGTCATCCGTGGACCCGTCGTCCACCACAATGATTTCGGCCACCGGTTGGCTGGCCCTGAGGCGGGGCAACAAGCCCGCAAGCGCAGGTGCTTCGTTTTTTGCAGGCAGGATGATGCTCAGGCGAGGCACGCCGGGTACTCCCCAAAGTGTGGGCGGATCATACCGTGCAGGCCTTGTATATAGACAGCGTATCCCGCCCGCATGGCCGCACCGGGCGCGCATTTGCGCCATCCGGCCAGCACCAGAACGCGCACTGTGGCCTTATATGAGTGCAGGCTTAGGCGGTACGATAATTGGCGCATACGCCACAGGGGTTTCATTTTGAACACGTCGACCGCCACGGGCATGCCGGGCAGCAAGCTATCGTTCGTGCTCGCCGCAGTCGCGGTGATACTGCTGATTGCGTGGATATATTGGCCCGTTACACATGCCGGCTTTGTCTGGGACGACGTGATCGACTTCCAGAAAAATGCCTGGCTGCGCCATGGCGACGACTGGAAGCAGTTTCTGTTCAACCGGTTCAATGATTGGGCCAACTATTTTCGCCCGCTTGGCGTCGCCGCGCTCACGCTTGAAGTACGCGCCTTCGATGTCACGCCCGGCCCGATGCACCTGACCTCGCTGGTCATGCATCTGCTCGACACCCTGCTGGTCGGCTTGTTGGCCTTGCACCTGGGGTCGCGAACCTGGCCATCGGGCAAACGGCTGTTCTCGCTGGTACTGCCGATGCTGGTGTACGGCCTGCATCCTTTGCTGGTCGAGCCGGTGGTGTGGATCGGTTGCCAATATGACTTGCTGGCGACCCTGTTTACGCTGCTCGGCTTGCTGGCGAACATGTGCATCGAACGCCGGTTTGTTCGCACCATTGCGGTCGCACTGTGTTTCTTTCTGGCCGCCTGTGCCAAGGAATCCGCCGCAATGTTTCCGCTGATGCTGGTCATCTTCGACTGGTTCGACCTGGATGCGCCGGCCGATGCAAGCCTGCTGGCCCGCTTGCGGATGCTGTTGGCGCGCAACTGGCCGGTGTATGCCGCCGTATTCGGTGCGGGCGCGGTGTATCTATGCCTGCGTCATTGGGCGCTGGGCGGTTTTATCCCATCGCTGGGGGACGAACCGCTGCCCCTGTTCGCACGGCTACAGGAAATTGCGTTCCTCTATGTGCATTACTGGCACATGTTTCTGTGGCCAGCGGCGGATATGGGACCGATACACCCGGTACCGGCTCAACAGTTTCTGGTGTTCAGCGCACACGGCGCCATAAACATGCTGCTGATGGCCGTGCTCGTGCTGGCGGGCGCGATGCTGACACTGAGGCGCAGCTACCTCGGCGGTCTGATTTTGTTGATAACGGTGGCGCTGCTGCCGGTACTGCACATCATCGGTGTGAGCTTCGACGCAAGCCTGTATCACGAGCGTTATGCAATGACGGCACTGGCGATAGCTTGCGCGTGGCTGCCCCGCACCTTGCTGGATATACGAATTCCTGAGCGTGTGGCCGGACTGAGTTCGCTGGCCGGATTTGCCTTGCTTGCGGTATGGCTGGCACTGTCATGCATGAACGTACGTGCCGCCACTCCCCTCTGGTCCACCCAGATTGCGCTGTGGCAATGGGCGGATGCCATGCATCCGGACACCGTCGAAGCCAAGGATCAACTTATCAGCGCCTATATGGATGCCGGCTATCACGCCAAGGCATGGCAAGTGATCGACCAGGTCATGGCCGAACATATGCAATGCACGAATTGCATGCTGAACGCCGCCAGCTTGGCGGCGGGAGAAAATGCCCCGGATCGCGCCAGCTTCTTTCTCGACAAGATCAAAAACGACCCCGAATTGCGTGCCAGCTCGAATCTCTATCGCTTCTACCTGGGCCTGCAGGCAGAAGTGCTGTTGCTACAGCACAAGTATCCGGAAGCCGAACAAATGGCACGAAGCTCGATCGCCATGAACGATCTGGATCCCGAGCCCCAACTGCTCCTCGCTCTGACCTTGGCGTCAGAGGGAAAACTTGACGAAGCGGCACGGGTAGAGAGCACGGCCATCCAGCTGCTGCCTCCCGATGAGCGCGCGCAACGCCAGCAAGCTTATTCGAGCTTCCTTGCCTCCCTGCGCACACCCGCAGCCGGTGAGAACGGCCCTCACTGACCGTGCCCTGCGTGCCGCGGCAATCCCAGCCATCCCTGCCCTGACGCCCCGCCTCGGATCGCCCATCCGTTCGCGGGCGCCAGCCAGCTCTTGAAGCAGCCATCGCGGCGACCCTCCAGCCCCGCTAAATGGGCTCCAGGTCACAGGTTTTCCCGACAGGCACGGCGACCGCGAAAATCGATGGCCTGCCGGGGTCATGTGCGGTAAATTCCCTTTCAATCAGGGGGCTGGATCAGATTTGTCATGTCATCGCAACCACAACCATCCATCTCCGGACTGTCGGGCATGGCCCGCCGACTGGTATCCGAGGGCGTATTGCCGGAAGCCGATGCGCGTAAAGCCGTCGCCGACTGCGGACAGAACAAGAAGACGCTGACTGCCTGGCTGCTGGAACAGAACCTGGTCGACAGCCACCGGCTGGCGCAGGTGGCCTCGGCGGAGTTCGGCATGCCGATGCTGGATGTGACGGCGCTGGCGGCCGCCAGCATGCCGCTCAGCCTGATCAGCCAGGAGCTGATCACCAAGCACCAGGTGCTGCCGCTGCTCAAGCGCGGCAAGCGCTTGTTCGTGGGCATTGCCGATCCGATGCAGCTGCACGCGCTGGACGAGATCAAGTTCCACTCCAATTGCATGGTGGAACCGATCCTGGTGGAACGGGTGCAGCTCACCCGCGCTATCGATGGCGCGGTCAATGCCATGAGCAGCGCGATGCCGGACCTCGGCGGCGGCGAGCTGGACGAGCTGGCGCTGGAAGCAGGTGGCGATGAGGAAGGCACCGGCAGCGGCAGCGATATCGATGCCAACGCCGACGCGCCGGTGGTGAAGTTCGTCAACAAGATCCTGGTCGACGCCATTCGCCGCGGCGCCTCGGACATCCATTTCGAGCCGTTCGAATCCAACTATCGCGTGCGTTTCCGCATGGACGGCATGCTGCGCGCCATGGCCTCTCCGCCGCCGAAGCTGGCCAGCCGCATTTCCGCGCGCCTGAAGGTGATGGCGGGACTGGATATCGCCGAACGTCGCGTACCGCAGGACGGCCGCATCAAGTTGAACCTGAGCAAGAGCCACGCGATGGACTTTCGCGTGAGCACGCTGCCGACGCTGTTCGGCGAAAAAGTGGTGTTGCGCGTACTGGACAGTTCCTCGGCCAAGCTCGGCATCGATAAGCTCGGCTACGACGAAGACCAGAAGCAGTTGTACCTGAACGCCATGCACAAGCCCTACGGCATGGTGCTGGTCACCGGCCCCACCGGCTCGGGCAAGACGGTTTCGCTGTATACGGCGCTGAATATTCTCAACACCGCCGAACGCAATATCTCGACGGTGGAAGACCCGGTTGAAATCCGCGTCGAGGGCATCAACCAGGTGCAGCAGAACACCAAGCGCGGCATGACCTTCGCCGCCGCGCTGCGCTCGTTCCTGCGCCAGGATCCGGACGTGATCATGGTCGGCGAAATCCGCGACCTGGAAACGGCCGAGATCGCCATCAAGGCGGCGCAGACCGGCCACATGGTGCTGTCCACCCTGCATACCAACGATGCGCCGCAGACCATCGCGCGCCTGATGAACATGGGCATTGCGCCCTACAACATCACCTCGTCGGTCACGCTGGTGATCGCCCAGCGCCTGGCCCGCCGCCTGCATAGCTGTAAGAAGGTGCAGAATCTGCCGACGCAGGTGCTGGTGGAAGCCGGCTTTACCCAGGCAGAGATCGATGCCGGCATCACGGTCTATGAAGCTGCCGGCTGCGATGAATGCAACGAAGGTTACAAGGGCCGCGTGGGCATTTATCAGGTGATGCCCATGCTGGAAGACATCCAGAAGATCATCCTGCAGGGCGGCAATGCCTTGCAGATCGCCGAGGTGGCAGGCAAGGCAGGCATCAACGACCTGCGTGCCTCGGCGCTCAAGAAGGTGAAGGACGGGGTCACCAGCCTGGCGGAAATCGACCGCGTGACTAAGGATTGAGCACCAGATCAAGCTTTTGGGGCTCTTTCGTGCCTGACTTGCGCGGAGCGCCACGAAACGTCTTGTGAAAGTAACGTAAGCTCCGGATTATCCAGCCCCGACCACACTCGGCGCCGGACCGGATCATTGGGGGATTGGCATGGCCACTGCAACAGCCGCAAAGAACACCCGGGCACAGGGCGCGCAGCGCGCCGAAGTGACCCAGATGCCGACTTACGACTGGGTCGCGCTCGACAAGCGCGGCAAGGTCATGAAAGGGTCGATGCAGACCAAGAACGCCACCCTGGTCAAGGCGGAACTGCGCCGCCAGGGCATGAACCCGCAAAGCGTCAAGGAACGTGCGAAACCGCTGTTCGGTTCCACCGGCTCCAGCGTCAAGCCACGCGACGTAGCCATCTTCAGCCGCCAGATCGCCACCATGATGGCCTCCGGCGTACCGATGGTGCAGGCCTTCGACATCATCGCCGACGGCCAGAAGAATCCGCGTTTCAAGAACATGCTGGTCGCCGTGAAGCAGGGCATCGAAGGCGGCGCGTCGCTGCATGAGGCCCTGACTCTCTACCCGATACAGTTCGACGAGCTCTACCGCAACCTGGTCCGCGCCGGCGAATCGGCGGGTGTGCTCGATACCGTGCTCGATACGGTCGCCACCTACAAGGAGCGGATGGAGAGCATCAAGAGCAAGATCAAAAAGGCGATGTTCTATCCAGTGATGGTGCTGCTGGTGGCCATGCTGGTCTGCATGATCATGCTGCTGTTCGTGGTGCCCGTGTTCGCCAAAACCTTTACGGAAGCAGGCGCCGCGCTGCCCGCACCTACCCAGGTGGTGGTGTCCGCGTCCCAGTTCATGCAGAACTACTGGTGGGTGGTGATCGGCACCATCGTCGTCGGCGTCATCGGCCTGGTCGAAGGCAAACGCCGCTCGCAAAAATTCGCGCACTTTCTCGATCGCGTGCTGCTGCATTTCCCGGTCATCGGCAACATCCTGCGCAATTCGGCGATTGCCCGCTTCTCCCGCACCCTGGGCGTGACGTTCCACGCCGGCGTGCCGCTGGTCGAAGCACTCGACTCCGTCGCCGGCGCCACCGGCAGCGTGGTCTACGGCGATGCCATCAGGCTGATGCGCGATGACGTGGCCGTCGGCCACCAGTTGCAGCTGGCCATGCGCCAGACCGGCCTGTTTCCGAACATGGTGGTGCAGATGACCGCCATCGGCGAAGAATCCGGCGCGCTGGACAGCATGCTGTTCAAGGTGGCGGAGTTCTACGAGGAAGAGGTCAATAACGCCGTCGACACCCTTTCCACCCTGCTGGAGCCGCTGATCATGGTGATCCTGGGCACGCTGGTGGGCGGCATGGTGGTGTCCTTGTACCTGCCGATCTTCAAGCTGGCGGGTGCGGTTGCCGGCTAATATTCGGCGCATTCCTCTCTCGCCTGGAGCCGGGCATGCCCGACTTGCCGTTGTTTGCGTGGACTGCCGTGGCCGGCGTGCTGGGGCTGATCGTCGGAAGTTTCCTCAATGTCGTGATCCTGCGCCTGCCGGCCCGCCTGGAGGCGCAATGGCAGCAGGAAGCGCAGAACGTGCTGGGGCTGCAAGCCGACGGGCAACCGCTGCCGCCAGGCGTGGTGCGCGAGCCCTCGCACTGTCCGCACTGCAAACACCCGCTTGCGGCGCGCGACAACATTCCGTTGTTCGGCTGGCTGCTGCTGCGCGGCCGCTGCCGCTATTGCCAGACCCCTATCTCCATCCAGTATCCGCTGGTGGAATTGCTGAGCGCCGTGCTGTGCGCGGTGATCGTATGGCGGCTAGGCCCGACCTGGGCGGCGGTAGCCGGGCTGTTTCTCACCTGGGCGCTGCTGGCCCTGTCCGGCATCGATTTTCGTACCCAGCTGCTGCCTGACCAGATCACCCTGCCCTTGCTGTGGGCCGGCTTGCTGCTGAGCCTGGTTCATCTGTTCGTCGTGCCGCAGCAAGCCATTCTCGGTGCGGTCATCGGCTATCTCAGCCTGTGGAGCGTGTACTGGCTGTTCAAGCTGCTGACCGGCAAGGAAGGCATGGGCTTTGGCGATTTCAAGCTGCTGGCCGCGCTCGGCGCCTGGATGGGCCCCGGCTCGCTGCTGCCGGTGGTGCTGCTTTCTTCGCTGGTGGGGGCGCTGATCGGCGGCGCGCTGATTGTGCTGCGCAAGCACGGCCGCGAAATGCCGATGCCGTTCGGCCCCTTCATCGCCATGGCCGGCTGGATCTGGTTTGTCGCGGGCGATGCGCTGTGGCATGCCTATATGGGCCTGTCCGGAATCGGATGAGTCTGCCCATGCCGTTTACCGTGGCAATGACCGGCGGCATCGCTTCCGGCAAGAGTGTGGTGGAACAGCGCTTCAAGGCCCTGGGTGTACCCGTGTGCGATGCGGACTACGCCGCACGCGTGGTAGTGAAACCGGGCAGCGACGGGCTTGCCGCGATCGTGGCTGCGTTCGGCAACGACGTGCTGGACGCCCAGGGAGGCCTCGACCGGCCGGCGATGCGCCAGCGGATTTTTGCCGATCCGACTGCGCGCAAGACCCTCGAAGCCATCATGCATCCCCGCATCCGCCAATGGATGCTCGAGCACGCGCAACAGGCCCCTGGCCCCTACGTGATGCTCGCTGTGCCCTTGCTGGCCGAAAACCTCGGCCATTACCGCTGGGTCGACCGGATCGCGGTGGTGGATGTGCCGGAAACCATCCAGATCCAGCGCCTGATCGGCCGCGACGGCATTGACGAGGTGCTGGCCGCCCGCATCCTGGCCAGCCAGGCATCGCGCGCGAACCGCTTGGCGCTGGCCGATGATGTGATCGACAACGCCGGTCCGGAAACGGCCCTGGATACCCAGGTGGCGGCGCTTCATCAACGTTACTTGGAGCTGTCCGCCAACCGGCGTTAGCGGCCCGCAGCGGCTGCCGCGCCCGCTACCGCCCGCAAAGATCGCCGCTTTGGCAAGCGGTTACGTAAAGCTTTCATCCGGTTAAACTTGGGGATTCCGCCACCTCGTGCGAAAGCGCTGAACCCGATGTCGACCGAATCCGCCGCCAAACCCGCTGAAGCCCCCGAGACCGACGCGCCGCGCGATTTCATCCGCCAGATCATTCGCGAGGACCTCGCCAAGGGCAAGCACGCGGCCATCCGCACCCGCTTCCCGCCCGAGCCCAACGGCTATCTGCATATTGGCCACGCCAAGGCGATCTGCCTGGACTTCGGCATCGCGCGCGAGTTTGCCGGCTGGTGCAACCTGCGCCTGGACGACACCAACCCGGGCAAGGAAGACCCCGAGTTCGTCGAAGGCATCAAGGACGATGTCCGCTGGCTGGGCTACGACTGGCACGACCTGCGCCACGCCTCGGACTATTTCGAAGTGCTCTACCGCGCCGCGCGCAAGCTGGTCCAGGACGGCCACGCCTACGTGGACGACCTCAGCGCCGAGGAAATGCGCGAATACCGCGGCACCCTGACCGAAGCGGGCCGCAATTCGCCGTTCCGCACGCGCAGCGTGGAGGAGAACCTGGATCTGTTCACCCGCATGCGCGCCGGCGAGTTTGCCGACGGCAGCAAGACGCTGCGCGCCAAGATCGACATGGCCTCCGGCAACATCAACCTGCGCGATCCGGCGATCTATCGCATCCGCAAGGTCACCCACCAGAACACCGGCGACGCGTGGCCGATCTACCCGATGTACGACTACGCGCACTGCCTGTCCGATGCGCTGGAAGGCATCACCCATTCGCTGTGCACGCTGGAATTCGAGGACCATCGCCCGCTCTACGACTGGTTCGTGGACAAGGTGGACCTGCCCAGCCATCCGGAGTTGTGGCAGCACATGCGCGATGCGGGCTTCCGCACCGAGCCGGCCAAGCCGCGCCAGATCGAATTCTCCCGCCTCAACCTCAGCTACATGATCACCAGCAAGCGCAAGCTGGCCCAGCTGGTGAACGATGGGCTGGTGGATGGCTGGGACGACCCGCGCATGAACACCCTGCGCGGCCTGCGCCGACGCGGCTTCACGCCGGGCGGCATCCGCCTGCTGATCGAACGCCTGGGCGTGAGCAAGCAGAACAGCGTGATCGATTACGCCATCTTCGAAAACTGCGTGCGCGAAGACCTCGACGGCAGCGCACCGCGCCGCATGGCGGTGATCGATCCGCTCAAGCTGGTGATCACCAATCTGCCGGAAGGTCACGAGGAAACGCTGAACTTCGCGAACCATCCCAAGGATGAAAGCTTCGGTACGCGCCAGGTGCCGTTCTCGCGCGAAGTCTGGATCGAGCGCGAGGATTTCGCCGAAGTGCCGCCAAAGGGGTTCCATCGCCTGAAACCGGAAGGCGAGGTGCGCCTGCGTGGCGTCGGCATCGTGAAGTGCGCGCAGATGGTGAAAGATGCAGCCGGCCAGGTAACCGAGCTGCACTGCACGCTGGATCCGGAGTCGCGCTCGGGCATGCCCGGTGCCGACCGCAAAGTGAAGGGCACCATCCACTGGGTCAGCGCCACGCATGGCGTCGCCACCGAAATCCGCATCTACGACCGCCTGTTCAATGTGGCGACGCCGGATGACGAAAGCGACGGCAAGACCTGGGTCGAGCACATCAATCCCGAAGCCAAGCGCATCGTGCGCGGCTGGCTGGAGCCGGCCGCCGCCAGTGCCGCGCCGGAACAGCGCTACCAGTTCGAGCGCCTCGGTTATTTCGTGGCGGATCGGCTTGATCACCGCCCGGATGCACCGATCTTCAACCGGACGGTCACGCTGCGTGACACCTGGGCCAAACAGGCATGATGTTGCCGCTGCAGATCCACCTCACCCTGCCGCCCTGGATCGAAGAAGTGGCCGACACAAGCCGGCGCTATCTCACCGACGAGGAACGTGTAGGGCTGGCGATCGAGCTGTCGCGACGCAATATCCAGCACGGCACCGGCGGTCCCTTCGGTGCTGCCGTGTTCGATGAGCACGGACGGTTGATTTCCGCCGCCGCCAACCGGGTGGTGCCGCAGACCTGCTCGGTCGCCCATGCAGAGATGCTGGCCTACATGACTGCGCAGCAGCGCCTGGCCAGCTACCGGCTCAACGAACAAGGCGGCCACTACACCCTAGCCACCAGTTCGCAGCCGTGCTGCCAGTGCTACGGCGCCACCGTGTGGGCCGGCGTCGATACGCTGCTGATCGGCGCCCGCGCCGAAGATGTGGAAGAACTCACCGAGTTCGACGAAGGTCCGCTGCCGGCCGACTGGGTCGGGGAGCTGGAACGCCGCGGCATCGCTGTGCGCCGCGACATCCTGCGCGAGCAAGCCCGTACCGTACTGGCCGCTTTTGGCGCCACCGGGGAGCGCTATTGAACCGCTTGCGTGCCGCGCTGCCGTTGCTGTTGCTGATTGCAGCAGGCATCGTCTTGTTGGCGTCCGGCGTGTTCGATCGCATCCATCCCGAGCAGCTCGTCGCGCACCAGCGGGAATTCCGCGCGCACATCAATGAAGATCCCTGGCTCAGCCGGCTGGTCTATATCGGCCTGCTGACCCTGGCGACCTGCACCGGCATCCCCGTCACCATCGTGCTGATCCTGGCCGGCGGCTTCGCCTTCGGTGTGCTCGAAGGCACTACTTATTCCTCGATCGGGCTGACCCTGGGCTCGCTGATCCTGTTCCTGGCCAGCCGCTACGCCTTTGGCGCCGGCAGCAAGCATCCGCCCGCCATCGTCGAGCGGCTCCACCATGGCTTCGAACGCCATCCGGTGGTCTATACGCTGTTTCTGCGACTGGTGCCGGTTGCGCCGTTCGGGCTGATCACGGTGGCACTCGCCTGGCTGCGCTGTTCGCTCTGGCTGTTCCTGGGCGCCACCTGGTTCGGGGGCACCCTCATGCTTGCCTTCGAGACCTCGATCGGCGCCGGACTGGGTCATGCGATCAGCCAGGGCCAGCGGCTTGGCATCGGATTGATCTTCGACCCCAGCGTGATGACGCCGCTGGGCGTGCTGGCCCTGCTCTCGCTGGTGCCGCTGGTGCTGGAACGGCTCAAGTCGCGTTGGCACCCCGCCACCTCGCACACCGACCAGCCCCCCGACAAATCCTGAGTCCCTCAGCGGGACGGCACCGCCGCAGGCGTGCTGCCGCTATTGGTAAACGGATTGGGCTGGGTCTGCAGGTAGCGCTGGCCGAGCTGGTACGAACCGTAGTCGGACATATGCCCGGTATCGCGGTAGATCGGCACGCCCTGGTAAGTGGTCATACAAGTCGCACCGGAGCACTGCACCAGCCGCGGATCGATCAGCACCAGGCTCGGGTAACGGGTTTTCAGCCGCTCGAACAGCTGGTCGTACCAGATTTCGGTCTGGTTCTTGTTGCTGCTCAGCGTGCAATCGGTACCGCCGGTTTTCTCGCGCAGCTTGAAGTGCTGATAGAAGCAGCCCTCGAAATCCGGCGGCATTACCGGCGCGCCCTTGATCACCACCGGAACCGCTCCGGTCGCGGTGATGATGTCTAGCGCATGCCGCACGGCCGCTTCCATGCGCGCCTGCCCAAGCTCCCGGGATTGCGGGTCGCCGGGCTGATTCACCACCGCGGCGAAGTCGTAGTACACCCAGTTCTCGCCGATGATCACGTACTTGAATTGGTGCGACTGGATGATGCTGTAGTAGTGCTTGGTGCGGTCTTCGCAAACGCGATATTGCTGGTAGTTGATCGAGTACCAGTTGTAGAGCGTGACGCCCGGCAACGCCAGGCAGGACGGTGTGGCCAGCGATGCCACCGAGATGCCGGCCGCGTTCGACAGCAATCCGATGAAATTCCAGTATTGATTGGAATACGAATCGCCGATCATCAGGCCGGTAACGGGCACATCCTTTTTCCCGACCACGCACACATCCAGGTAATGCGGATCGACATTGCCGCCATTGGTGCCGCGTCCCTGCAGGCAATGCCGGCGCAACGGTGGGTCATATTTGTCCAGCGTGCCGTTGACGTAAGCCAGCTCCGGCCCGAAACGCCCAGGGAAAAATGCATATTTCTGCGCAACGCCGAACACCGCGGCCATCGCCACCAGCGGCACTACCACCAGCACTGCCAACGACTTGCCGAAGCCTGGGCGCAGCCGCCGGTACGGCTGCTCGATAAAGCGATACGAGAGATAGCCCAGCAAGAACGTCAGCGCGAAGCAAAGCAGCAGACAGCCGCCGGTTTCCGGCAGTTGCAGATAGCGCCAGGTAGCGAAGATCGGCCAGTGCCACAGATAGAGCGAATAGGAAATGTCGCCCACGAACACCACCGGTGCCAGCGACAGCACGCGTGAGACCCAGGACTGCTCGTTGCCGCCCATCCACAGCACCATCACGCAGGCGGCGCTGAGCATCACGGCATACGGATTGGGATAATCGGCGATCACGCCCGGCTTCATCGCGATAGCGAAAATCAGCGCCAGCGCCAGCAGGCCCAGGGCATTGAGAGCCAGTGCGTTCGATGGCTTGGGGCGCCCTTCGATCAACACGGCGAGCGTAGCGCCAAACAAAAATTGGAAGATGCGGCTGGAGAACCAGAAATATGCCGCATCGCCATGCATCACCGGCTGCCGCACCGCGAGGATCGACGCCGCCACCAGCGCCAGCAGTAACACCACGCGCGTCTGCCGCGGCGATGCGTAGCGATACAGCAGCCACATCGTCACCGGCATCAGCACATACCACTGCCATTCGACCGACAGCGACCAGGTATGCAACAGCAGTAGTGTCTGCGAGCCGGTGGCCGCATAAGCCGTCGTGGTCTTGGCGAAGTAGTAGTTGGAAGTCAGCCCGATGGTCTGCATGGCCGACTTGAAATAGACGTTGAAATCGTCGGGCAGGTAGAAAATCGCCGCTGCCAGCAAGGTCGCGGCAATCACCGCCAGCAACGCAACCTGGATGCGCCACAGCCGGCGCACATAGAAATCCGCAAATGAAAATTTGCCGGCGACCAGATCGGCTCGCACGATCGCGGTGATCAGGAAACCGGAGATGACGAAGAACACGTCAACGCCGAGAAAGCCGGAGGGAAATGCGGTCAGCCCACCATGAAACAGAAGCACGAGCACAACGGCGACGGCTCTCAGTCCGTTGATGTCCTTCCTGAATTTCATATCGCCAGTGGTTTTCCGCTCAAAGTACAGGCCCGCGCGGCATCAACATGGCGCCGGCTACATGCAGCGCGGCGATGCCCGCCTCCCCCAAGATGCAACGACCTGCGCGACATCTGCCCGCCCAGCTCCGCGCTGATAAAAGCGCTGGCTAAGATCTTTACGATCTTAACATGTGCCCCTGCACGGTCTGTGCGGACTGCCCGTGGCCTCGTGCCGGTGCGCGTGGCCGGACCTGGAAATAAAAACGCCGCCCCTGAGGGGCGGCGGCGGGCGTCGGTCATCCTTGATGTGGCGGGGCCCCGCCACGGCGCCTGGACTTCCCAGCGCCGGATTTGCAGCAAGTCCCATGCCAGGAGCCCGGCTTTTCCAGGCGCAAACGCCGTATCCGGTCTTCTGGAGGACCGCACCGGGACAACAAGCCGTTGAATCAAAAAGAGCGTGTCTCGCCAGTTCGGGAGCGGCGCGGCTGCTTCGCTAGCGGCTTTCCTCGTGCGGCCAACCGGCCCTGCCTCCGTCGCGCCATGCGTCAGCGTGTCGAAAGTTGCCGCTAAGCGGCGCATGCAGACCTGCGTCCGTGCCCCGGCATTTCTCCAAGAGGTGACCGGATCCTCGCTAATCGCGCACTCACCGGACCGCTCTCCATCTGCTATCCACGGACCCAGTCTGTACACTTCACCCTCCCCCTACCGCCCCGATCGATTCGATCCCTTCGATTACCGTGACCGGTAACGTGCCCAACGGACAGGACCGAGCGAAGTGACCGCCACCGAACCACTGCCGCGCCAGGTTTCGCGGCGATCGGAGTGCCGATGCTGAGCGCGCTCATGCTTGCCGCGCTCATGTTCGGCAGCCAACCCGCCAGCGGCAGCAGTACGCCGCCAGCAACGGCGTTGCTGCCGGCCCCCACCCCGCAATTTCGGCGCTTCACGACGGCCGAAGGGTTGCCTGATCCGAGCATCAGCGCACTGCTGCAAGACCGCGAGGGCTATATCTGGGTCGCCACCGGCTCGGCACTGACACGCTATGACGGCGTGGAATTCAAAACCTGGACGCAGCGCAGCGGCGATCCCTATGCCGCGCCGTCCGACCGCGTACGGGCCTTGCTGGTCGACGCACAGGGACGGCTGTGGAGTGGCGGCGACGATGGCCTGGCGCGCTATGACGCCACGCGTGATGGCTTCCTGCACTGGCACCATGACGACAAGGTTCCGGATAGCCTGGGTGTCGATCAGGTCGCCTCATTGGCACAAGACCGCGATGGCACGCTGTGGTTGGGGCTTAGCGATGGCGGCCTCGATCATCTGGTGGGCGGACAGCACTTCGAGCATGCCCGCCACGATCCGTCCAACCCGCGCAGCCTGTCCGACAACGACGTGCGCGCGCTGCTGGCCGAGCCCGATGGCCGCCTATGGGTCGGCACTGGAGCTGGCCTGGATTTGCGCGAGCGCGACGGCAGCTTCAGCCATGTGCGATTCGAAGACGAGCACGGTCAGCGGCTGGAGTCCCCGCGGATATTCGCCCTGATCCATCACGAGCATGCATTGCTTATCGGTACCGTGCTTGGGTTGTTCCAACTGGACCACGACGACGTCGCCCATCGCGTGCCACTGGCAGGCATCCCGACTGTGCCGATTGCCTCGATCGCGCCGGACGATTCGGGCCGCCTGTGGCTGGGCACGTCCAACGGCCTGGTGCTGCGCGATCGCGACGGGCGCTGCTATCGCTTCGACGCCAAGCAGTTGCTGCCTCACGCGCTGCCCGGCCAGATCGTGCTGCGCCTCTTGCACGATCGCGAAGGTGGCCTGTGGCTGGCGACCGACAACGGCCTGGCTTATCTGGCACCGGACTGGCATGACTTCACCCGCAGCATCCATCAACCCGATGACCCGGCCAGCCTCAGCGCCGGCAGCTTTATCGCAGTGGCCGCGGCAGGCGGCGGCAAGCTCTGGGTCGGCAACCAGGGCGGCGTGATCGATGTGCTCGACCCGGCCACGCAGACGGTGCAGCCCGCGGTCGTGCGACTGCCCGGTACGCACCGCGAGATCTACGACATGGCGATGGATGCGCGCGGCCAGCTTTGGGTCAATGCTTCCGACGGCAGCTTCCGCTATCGCCAGGGGCACCTCGAACCGATCGATGTACCGGCCCAGCCCTACAACGTGGCGCTGGACGAGAACGGCACTGCCTATATGAATCTGGTGCCTGCGGGGATTTGCACCGTGCCCGCCGACGGCATGCGCTGCACACCACTGCCTTTTGCCGATCCTGCGTTGGCGCAGGCCTCCAACAACGATATGCGCTGGCATGACCACGCCTTGTGGATTGCCACCGACAAGGGCGTTGCCCGTTGGCAGCCCGGGCAGTCCGTGCGCTATGTCGAGGGGGTGGCGCGAGGTTTCGCTCGTGCACTGGATCTACACGGCGATGAACTGTGGGTGGCTGACGCCAACAGCCTCTCTGTCTATCGCCAGCAAGGCGATCGTGAGGTTCGCTTCGCGCGCCATGCGCTCAACGATCAACACGTGGTCAACAGCATCATGAGCCTGCGCGTGGACGACGCCGGGCGTGCGTGGCTGTTCACCCGCGGCGGCTTGTGGCTGTACGACCCTGCCGAGAACAGTCTGCGCGGCTTTGGCCTCGAAAACGGCCTGGTCGACAGTTATTTCGGCAGCAATGCGATCGCGCGCTTGCCCGATGGCTATCTATACGCACCCTCCAAGGACGGCATCGTCGGTTTCCAGCCTGCCGCGATTCAGCCGCATCGGCGCGCGCCGGAAATACGCCTCAGTGCACTGAGTGTGCGCGGCCATGACGGTGTACGCGAGTTGTCGCCCGACAGCGGCCGCATAACGCTGGCCTGGAACGATCGCGATCTCACCATCGTGGCGCGGGCGTTGTCGTTCATTGCGCCGCAGGAGAATGTCTATCGCTTTCGCCTGGATGGTCTCGACAACGACTGGGTCAACACCGGCCATCGCGGCGATCGCACTTTCACTCAGTTGCCGCCCGGCGATTTCACCTTGCACGTGCAGGCCGCCGGCCCGGATGGCACATGGGGTGAACTGACCACGCCACTGCATCTGCATGTAGACCGTCCGCCGTGGCTGCGCTGGTGGGCATGGCTTGCCTATGCATTGTTGTTGGCACTGCTGTTCGTAGCGCTGCTCCATGCCATGCGTCGGCGACAGCTGCAGCGCCATCGTCTGGAGCTGATCACCCAGGAGCATGACCTGGCACGCGCTGCCAGCCAGGCCAAGACCGAATTTCTGGCCCAGCTCGGCCATGAGATCCGCACGCCGATGACCGGCGTGCTGGGCATGGCCGAGCTGCTGCTCAGCCGCCCGCTCGGCGACACCGAGCGGCGCTTTACGCAGACCATCCGCAATTCCGGCGAAGTACTACTCACCCTGGTCAACGACGCGCTCGATCTGGCGCGCATCGAAGCCGGTCGGCTGCAGTTGGTACCGGCCCCGTTCGATCCACGCGCGCTGGTGCAGGATGTCGCCGAACTGCAGCGCGCCAAAGCCAATGCCAAGGGGCTGGTCTTGCGCGTGGACATTGCCGATGACGCGCCGCCCCAGGTGTTGGGCGATGCCGTGCGCATCCGGCAGATCCTGCTCAACCTCAGCGGCAATGCCGTCAAATTCACCGAGCATGGCGAAATACATCTGGCTCTGACCGGTCACGCCGGCGCACTGCGCTTCACCGTAAGCGATACCGGGCAGGGCATCAGCGCCAGCGATCAGGCCAAACTGTTCCATCGCTACCAGCAACTGGACGGTCCGCAGCGCGGTTCGGGCAGCGGTCTGGGCCTGGCCATCTGTCGCGAACTGGCGACCTTGATGGACGGCTCCATCGCACTGGAATCGACGCCCGGTACGGGCAGCACCTTCCATGTGTCATTGCCACTGCCGGCGGCCGCTGTACGAATCGAATCCGTGCAAACCGGTGCCGGCACGGCAGGCCCGCGCTGGCATCTACTGCTGCTGGAAGACGATCCCACGGTAGCTGCGGTGATCGTCGGCCTGCTCGAAGTGCAGGGCCACGCCGTCGAACATGTCCCCCATGCCCTGCGCGCACTGGAAGTATTGGAACACTCGCGCTTCGACGCCGCCCTGGTGGATCTGGACCTGCCCGGCCTGGATGGCCTGCAGTGGGCACAGCTGGTGCGTTCGCGCGAAGGCAATCACGCGCTGCCGATGATTGCCATCACGGCGCGCTCCGGTGGCGACGAGGAAAGCCTCGCCCGCGCCGCCGGCATGGACGGCTTTTTGCGCAAACCGCTGCACGGCGAACAGCTGGCGCAGGCCTTGGCGGCGGTACTGGCGCGCGCCGCCGCTGTCAGCCGCTAAGCAAGCTCCGTGGCTGCCACGTGTGCTGCGATGGCGGCATAAAAAAAGGGACTTACGCGAGGTAAGTCCCTGGTGCAGCTGGTGGGCCGTGACAGATTCGAACTGTCGACCAATAGATTAAAAGTTAGGTGCACTGTACCCAACGATCAACAACTTACCTCCAGCATTTTTACGGAAAATAGGCCTTTTCGTCGCGGCAAATCAAAGAGATAGCCTCCAATTTTACGGGGTAAAAGGACTTCAAAATGGGATCGAAGCACACATCCTTAATTCGCAAGGATCACCTCCAGCGCCAAGAAGCATCGACATGCAGATCCGTCCAGCTGATCGCGTTTGGGGCGGCCCCTGATTCCGGAGCTGGTGCTAATTTGGAGCGCATTGCAGATAGCTGATCGGTCGGCTTGGCACTCGAAGCGGTCGCCGTCTAAAGATCTACTGCAAAGGCTTCGGTGGACCAAAACCATCACCGCCCCCAAGAGCCGACTGCCTTCCGTTTCCAGACACAACAGGCCCTGATCACTCAGCCATGGCCGGCTTCAGGGTGCGCTCGACCCATTGGCGAAAGGTGATCCTTTGCCGGCTCTCCGCATCCCGTTCGGCGGCGTTGTCCATGCCTTCGTTCTTGGCGCGGTACATATCGACGTAGCCTGCGGCAAAAGACTCGGTTGCTCCGCGTCCAATGAACTGCTGTTTGAGCTGTTCCAAACCGATCTGCTGGTAGCGGATTTCTCGACCCGTCACATCCGAGATGATAGCGGCCATGTCGTTGTAGGACAGATCCTCGGGCCCGATCACCGGTAGCTCGTGTTGCCCAGTCCAATTGTCGTGGGCGAGCCACTGGGCCGCTACGGAGGCCATGTCGCGGGTGGCGGTCAGAGGAAGTTTCTTGTCGGGATCGATCGGCCCGAAGCACAGGCCCTTTTCCTTCATCGGTCCCACTTGCCGCGCGATATTTTCCATGAAAGACGGCATGGCCAGACCTCGGAATGCGACGCCCGTCGACATCAGCAAATCGTCCATCCGTAACGAGGCGGTGACCAGACCGGCCCTGTCTTGCCACGCAGTGCCGCGACCAAGTGCGGTAATGCTGATCACCCGCTTGACACCGTGCCGCCGGATCGCCGCAGCAGCGGGGCGGGTAAATTCAATGTAGGCCGCATCGATTTCTTTGGTCATGTCAGGCGGTGCCACCCAGAACAGCGCGTTAGCGCCCTCAAGGGCGCGATCGAGCACGGCGGCATCGCCATGTGACCCCTCGATCACCTCCGCCTGATTGAGGATTTGCTCGTGCAGCGAATCGACATGGCGAACGATGACGCGCACGGGCTCTCCGGCTTTCAACAGCTCTCCCGCGACTTGACTGCCGATCTGGCCGGTGGGGGTGGTCACCACGATCATGAATTTCGCTCCTGGCTTTTTGTTGGCCCGGAGTGTAGATAGGATCGGCCATACGACCTATACGTGATCGTCGGTATTTTCTTCGCGATCGTCCGGAGCAATGCGTGGATCCCCTCTCTGATCTCCTCTCCCTTCTCAAACCCGATCGCTACCGCACGGCTGCTTTCGATGCAGGTGGCGAGTGGGCTGTGCGATACGACGATCAGGTCGGCCGCATCAAATGCTATGCGGTCACCCGAGGTGGCTGTTGGCTTGCGGTCGACGGTGTCGCACCCGTCAGGCTGTCCGCGGGCGACTGCTTCGTGCTGCCTAGTGGTCGTTCCTTCACGCTAGCCAGCGATCTGGGTGTGACGCCGATATCGGTCCGCCAGGTGCATGCCGGCTTGCGCTACGGCGGCGTGGTCGTTCACCAAGGCGGTGGCGACGTCTATCTGGTCGGCGCCCGTTTCGACCTGACCGGACGGCAGTCACGCGTGCTGCTCCATTCACTCCCGCCGATACTGTTGATCGAGGAGACGGCCGATCAAGCAGCGCTACGCTGGGTCATCGAGCGCCTAATGGACGAGATGCGAGAAGAACGGCTCGGTTCCAATCTCGCAGCCCATCACCTTGCCCACATGATGCTGGTGCAGGCGTTACGTCTATGCCTGATCGCACCGCCGCATGACGGCATCGGTTGGTTTTTTGCGCTCGCCGATCCACAGATCGGTGCTGCCATCGGCGCGATGCATGCTGATCCGGCGCGCCGGTGGACGCTGCACGAACTTGCAACACAGGCGGGCATGTCCCGCTCGATCTTCGCGCAACGTTTCCGCGACAAGGTCGGGGAAGCCCCCATCGCCTATCTGACCCATTGGCGGATGAGGCTGGCGGCGGAGCGGCTAATGACCGGTGAAGATACGCTGGCGCACATTGCACAGTCGTTCGGCTACGAATCCGAGAACGCTTTTAACACCGCTTTTAAGCGCGTCATGGGTTGTTCGCCACGCCGCTACGCTCGTGCGGAAACCGCGATTGCTTAGGTCATGCGGCCTCTTAGCGGTAGCCGCGGGACACATTTCCCATAGCAGCGGCATGGGTTGCCTGAGCCGCAGGTGTGTAAAGCAAACAAGTCCGCAAAAGCACGAGCCATCCCACTCAGCGGCATCCACTCGGCTTTCGTGAAAACTTGCACCAAGACTGCACCTCAGCGATGTTGTGCGCAGGAACACGAGGGAATAGCTAGTAATGACAACAGCAACAACACTTCTCACCTTGATCACCCATACCCAACAGCACATCGCCGCTATGGAAAGCCTGGTAGCGGGCATGACGGCAGGCCTTTGCGCTGGAATGGTCGATGCCGATCACATGTACACACTGCTGACCACGCAAACCCGCGCTATCCATGCGCACCTGGGTCAGGTGGCCATTGCCGTAGAGAAGATAGATCTGGGATGACTACGAACGAGAACGGCAGCCCGCTTACGTATATAGCCCCAATGGGTGGCATCGTCGGAAAAAGGTAATTTTGGTAATCATGCTGACGAAATACCCTATTTCATCAGCATGATCAAATAGTTAGGAAAAAACAGCAAAGGTAATCCAAGGGTAATTGGAGGTAATCTGATTACCTTCCTTAAAGGTAATTTTTTGGAAGAGAACCATTCTTTAAATTCAATCACTTACAGATAATGGTAATTTTGATTACCTTTAGATTACCTTTATCAGAAATCTCATTTAGATATTAAGAACAGTGACTTAGGCAGTTTTTTGGCCTCCTGGTTACCCAAATTACCTCTTTAGAAGCGGTTCCTAACGGCAGCGCACCGCGCCGGGCACAGAAGCTATCCCGCCACGACCAAGGGCTCAGTCCACGGGTGCATCAATCCGCGTCACGAATGCGTGAGCTGACCTGAAATTTCTGGTCCAGATCCAAAGTTCATAGACTTATGACGAGGAGACTGGACGATGCCCAAGAAACGCTTTAGTTCCGAAGAGATCATCCACAAGCTGCGCGAGGCCGAGGTGCTTTCCTCGCAGG
>NZ_JACZZA010000003.1 GCF_014863405.1 Dyella acidiphila | reverse complement strand
TTGTTTGGACAGATTGTCCATCCAACGCAAGACGCCCACACAAGTCACCTGCGCACACTGTCAAAGATCAATCACTTGCGACCTCTTCTTCAAGATCGCCCCGAAGCATTTCGTCCCGGGTGAGCCGCCCATTCTACATCTCTTTCCCCTTCCGTCAACACCCAAAATTTGGAGAGTTTTGAGAGGGGGGAACCTTCAACGGAGGGCCTGCTCGCTGAAGGGATTGAAATCATAGCGCCTGACCGAGACGCTGTGAAGGGGGCAGCCACCATTTCATGACGATGAAATGACCGGCCGCCGGCGCCATGGGCGCCAGCGGCCGATTTTCAGTGCTGCAGACCCGATGAAACGGCTATTTAAACGCCGGTGTCGGGGTGTCGCCTTGAGAACGCAGCGGGAATCGCCCCTCCATGGCATCCGTCGCCGCGGGATGTACGGGCACCAGTCCTACGCGGTAAGGGATCAGTGCCTCGGGGCGCAGCTGTTCCAGCGCGTCCCAGTCGTCTTCAAAGGGGATGAATTGCTGCATGGCCGTTCCTCGGGGGCGGGATTGACGCGAGGGTCATTCCAGCAGGGGAAGCGGCCGGCGCGCTGGCGAAATCGGGCGATTTACAGGCAGCGCGCGGCGGATCAGTCGATTTCGATCATCTCGAAATCATCCTTGGTGGCGCCGCAATCCGGGCACGTCCAGGTATCGGGCACGTCGGCCCAGCGCGTGCCGGGATCGATGCCTTCTTCCGGCAGGCCCAGCGTTTCGTCATAGATAAAGCCGCAGACCACGCACATCCATTTGCGCAGCGTGGTGTCAGTAGAAGCCTGGTTCATGAATTGCGTCACCTGTTGAAAATCAATGGCGCATTCTCGCAACTCCCCCGCCGATGCGAAAGCCGCCGCAGGTGGCCAGACGTCTGAATATCTCCGCGGCACAGCGCCACGCCACGCGGCCCGGCGCTGGCGATCCAGCGCGGCAGGCCGGACAATGATCGATCACGCCGGCTTTTCCGCGCCGCGCTCACGACATTCCCTACGATCGAGCCCCTCCATGACGAATCACGAACTATTCCAGCGCGCCCAGCAATTGATGCCCGGCGGCGTGAATTCCCCCGTGCGCGCATTCAAATCAGTAGGCGGCGAACCTTTCTTTACCGCACGCACCGATGGCGCGTATTTGTGGGACGTCGAAGGCAAGCGCTACATCGACTATGTGGGTTCATGGGGCCCGATGATCGTCGGCCACAACCATCCGCATGTGCGCGAGGCGGTGGAACGCGCGGTGCGCAATGGATTGTCGTTCGGCACGCCCTGCCCGGCCGAGGTGACCATGGCCGAGACCATCGTGAAGCTGATCCCGTCGGTGGACATGGTGCGCATGGTGAATTCCGGCACCGAGGCGACGATGTCGGCCATCCGCCTGGCGCGCGGCGCCACCGGCCGCAGCAAGATCGTGAAATTCGAAGGCTGTTATCACGGCCACGGCGACAGCTTCCTGGTCAAAGCCGGCTCGGGCGCGCTGACCTTCGGCGTACCCACCTCGCCCGGCGTGCCCAAGGCGAACGCCGATCTCACGCTCACCCTGCCCTATAACGACCTGGCTGCCGCCCAGGTGTTGTTTGCCGAGCACGGCAGCGACATCGCCGGCCTGATCATCGAACCGGTGGCGGGCAATATGAATTGCATTCCGCCCAAGGACGGCTATCTGCAGGGTTTGCGCGAACTCTGCACGCGCCACGGCGCCCTGCTGATTTTCGACGAGGTGATGACCGGCTTCCGTGTTGCGCTCGGCGGTGCCCAGGCGCTGTATGGCATCACGCCCGACCTCACCACCTTCGGCAAGATCATCGGCGGCGGCATGCCGGTGGGCGCCTATGGCGGGCGGCGCGACCTGATGGAGCAAATTGCGCCTGCAGGCCCGATCTACCAGGCCGGCACGCTCAGCGGCAATCCGGTGGCGATGGCGGCGGGACTGGCGATGCTGGAATTGATCCAGGCGCCCGGCTTCTACGACACGCTGGCCTCACGCACGCGTCTGCTCACGGATGGATTGCAGGCCGTTGCCGACGGCGAAGGCCTGCCGTTCAGCACCAACCAGGTCGGCGCCATGTTCGGGCTGTTCTTTACGCACGAACAAGTTATGAGCTACGCGCAGGCCACGGCGGCGGACGCCACCACCTTCAACCGCTTCTTCCACGGCATGCTCGAACAAGGCATCTACCTCGCACCCAGCGCATTCGAAGCCGGTTTTCTGTCCTCGGCGCATAGCGATGACGATATCGCCGCGACACTGGATGCCGCACGGGCCGCCATGCGCAGCGTGCGGGCGGCCTGATCGAGGGGCGCTGCACACGCCACGGCGTCTCGGCGCCATGGCGTACTGCAGCGCCGGATTACCAGACGCCGGTATTGGGCATCGACACCCACGGCTCGCGCGGCGGCAGGCGGCCGTCCTGCAGCAGCTCGATCGAGACCAGATCGGGTGAACGCACAAACGCCATGTGACCGTCGCGCGGCGGGCGATTGATGGTGTAGCCCATCGATTGCAGGTGTTCGCACGTCGCGTAGATGTCGGTGACGTGGAAGGCCAGGTGGCCGAAGTTGCGTGCCGAACCGTAATCTTCTTCCGAGCCCCAGTTGTGGGTGAGCTCCACTTCCGCCTCCGGGCTCTCCGGCGCCGCCAGATACACCAGGGTGTACTTGCCTTCCGGCACATCCATGCGGCGCACCTGCTTGAGGCCCAGGCCGTCGCAATAGAAGCGCAGCGAGGCATCGAGATCGCGCACGCGGACCATGCTGTGCAGAAATTTCATCGGGTCGTTCCTGTTTGTGATAGCCGGATCGAAGGCGATTATCGTGCGACAAATGCCTTCAAGGCAGCGCGAAGACGCGCAAGTCCCTCAGCCATTTCTTCGTTGGTGATATTCAGCGGCGGCACGAAGCGCAGCACATCCGGACCCGCCTGCAGCAACAGCAAGCCATGCGCGGCGGCGAAATCGAGCACCTCGCCAGCCTTGCCGCGATACGCATCGGACAGCACGCCACCCAGCATCAAGCCGCGCCCGCGCACGCCGGAGAAAATTCCCAGCTCCGCGCCGAGCGCCGTCAACGCTTCCTGCAATAACGCAGATTGGCGCCGTACATTCTGCAGCAGTTCGTCCGAAGACAGTTTGCGCAAGGCCACGCGTGCCACCGCCGCCGCCATCGGATTGCCGCCAAAGGTGGTGCCATGCGCACCAAACTGCATCACCTGCGCAACCTTCGGGCCGGCCAGCATTGCGCCAATCGGAAAACCGCAGCCGAGCGCCTTGGCCAGCGTCACGATATCCGGCGTGACCTCGTCCTGCACATGGGCAAACAGGCTGCCGGTACGCCCCATGCCGCACTGGATTTCATCCAGCACCAGCAAGGCGTTGTGCGCATCGCACAATTCGCGCACACGTTTGAGGAACCCGGGCGCTGCCGGCAATACACCGCCTTCGCCCTGCACCGGTTCCAGCATCACGGCGGCTACGTCGCCCGCGGCAAACGCCTGCTCGAGCGCGCCGACGTCGTTGAAATCCAGATAGCGGAATCCTGCCGGCAGCGGCTCGTAGCCTTCCTGGTATTTCGGCTGCGCTGTCGCTGTCACCGTCGCCAGCGTGCGGCCGTGGAACGAACCGCGGAACGTAATGATCACGCGCTGCTCCGGCGCACGTCCCTGCGCAGCGGCCCAGCGACGCACCAGCTTGATCGCCACTTCGTTCGCTTCGGCGCCGGAATTGCACAGGAATACGCGCTCGGCAAAGCCGGACGACTCGACCAGTTCCTGCGCCAGGCGCAGCGGTGGTTCGGTGTAGAACACATTGCTGCTATGCCAAAGCTTGCCAGCCTGCGTGGTCAGCGCCGCGAGCAGGTCCGGATCCTGATGACCCAGTGCATTCACCGCGATACCTGCACCGAAGTCGATGTAATCGCGATTTTCCGTATCCCATACCCGCGCGCCCTTGCCGTGATCGAGCACCAGTTCGCGCGGCTTGTACACCGGCAGCCAATAGCGTTTGCCGAGATCGACGAGTGAGGACACGAACAACTCCTGCGCAGGGAAAATGGGGCCGTCTGGCGCAGCAGCAGCGACCGCGCCAAAGACGAAAGAAATGGGGTAACCGCATCCTAGCCAGCAGGCCTGACGGGCGCCAGTCTTTCCAACATACGCCGGCGTTGTGTCTCCCGGCGCGACTTGCATCAAAGCTGTTACATCTCGCAAAAACCGCATCGCGGCGCCATTTGCGCGCACTCCGGCAGCAACCCCGCTGTCCGCAGCTGTTACAACTGTTCGCTGCGGCGCAGCCGCCATTTTGATGCCAGGCCGCGGTTTTGCTGGGTTTTGCCAGGCTGGCACGGTGCTTGCCCTTCCTACACCAGGGACTCGAGGGGAGGCTCGCCCATGGACAGCTCTCATCAACGCAATCATCGCCAGGCTTGCCGTTGCGTATGCGCCCTGGCTTTGTTCATGACGATGCTGGTACCGGCCGCTGCGTTTGCCGATGGCGCGCACGTGGCGCAGAAAGCCCAGCCGGGCGACATCGTGCTGATCCGCAATGTCGCCACCCGTCCCGCCGATCGGAATCCCACAGCGCCAGGGATGGCGCTGATGGTTAACGCCTCGCCCAATCCGCAATTGGGCAACGCGCTCAATGGCAATGGCAATGCCGGCGAGATGACCGACTCGGAAATCGGTGACCTCACGGCCGGTGCCGTTGGCGGTCGCGGCACCGGCGGACAGGGCGGCATGCAGCGCTCGCTGACCGTGGCGCTTGGCGTAAACGGCGGTGGAAACAACACCGGAGCGGTCAGCGCAGGCAACGGGGTGAGCAATCTGGTCAGCGGTCCGGCGGGAGCGGCCGGTTCGGTGGCCGACAGCACGCGCGGCATCGGCGAGCAGGTCAGCAATGCCGTGTCGCAAATTCCCATGCTTGGCGGCCACTGAGGGGGCGATGATGAATTCCGCGCTTCGTCCTTGGGCAGCCTGCATCGCCGGTGTCCTGGCCCTTGCCGGCAGCGTGGCCGCCTGTGCGCAAACCACGCCGGCGGACAGCTACGCCGCCATCCTCAATTATCTGGACAGCAACAGCATCGGCGGCAGCGCGCTGCAGGGTACGCAGGGCGTGAGCTCGGTCAATACCGCCGCCGGCACCGGCAATCTGCAGGGCAATCTGCATGCGTTCGCCTCCGGCGGACAGACCCAGGCGCTGATCCAGGCGCAGCAGCATGCACGCAGCCATGCACCCAACGGTGCGCTGTACGCCAACGCCACCATCGGCGGCCATGCCTATAACGACGCGCAAGGCGTCGCATCCATCAATCAGGTCAGCGGCAACAGCAACACCCAGTTGAACGGCGTGGCGGTGGAGCTGGCCAACCAAGGCATACGCGAGGCGACGGACGGCACCCTTTCGGCCGCCGTCTCCGCGTCGGCAGGGGGGCAAACATCGTCGAACCCACATGCACAGGCTGGCGGCACACGGAACGTGGCAGTCGATCCGTCCGCAATGGAGGGTTTCAACGGTGTGATGCAACTCAACCAGGTCGCGGGGTCCGGTAATGCATCCGACAACTTGCTGTTGTTGTCAGCACCACCTTCCTCGCATTGATCAGCGCATTACCCAGTCATCTGGAGAGGACACCATGAACGCAAATCTGAGAAGGACTTTGATCGCTCTGACCGTAGTGAGCGCATTCGGCGCCTCGCTGGCTTACGCCCAGAACGACGGCAACAGTTCCGGTGTGAAAATCAACAAAAAGATCTCGTTGACCTCGAACATCAACGTCAACGGCGACCCCTACGTGAACGGAAACATCGACATCAACGCGGCCGCCATCGCGCTATCGCAGGCCACGCAGAAGTCGAGCGACAACACCGTCGACAACAAGGCCGGCGTCGTGAACGGCGCCAAGATCAGCGGCTCCGTCGGCAGCGATACCTCGGGCAACGTCGGACTGAACCAGGCCGCGGGCGACCTGAATGCGCAGGGCAACAGCGCTGCCATTTCGGCGGCGGGCGCAGCCTCCAGCAGCAGCGGCAGCGATGCCGACTTCACCTTCGGCTGCGAACACACGGGCGGCAACTGCGGCGGCGGCGACCCGCAACAGAATGCAGGCGGCATGGCTGATGCCGAAACGTTTGCCACACAGTCGCTGACGGGCGCTCACACCAGCAACCAGGGCACCACCAACAACGCCAGCATCGGCGGCACGTCGTTCAACAGCGTCTCCGGCAACGTGGGCGTGAACCAGGCTGCGGGTGACAACAACGAGCAGCTGAACCAGCTCGCCGCCGCCACCACCTCCAACAACGTGTATGCGCTGGCCACCTCGACGCTCGACCAGGAATGGTCCGGCAACAAGGTCTCCAACGACCCGTATGACCAGTGGTGCTTCTACGAGACCAACACCAGCAACAACTCCAGCCTGTCGGGCAGCGTGCTCGCCGGCGCCAGCGGCAACATCGGCCTGAACCAGGCTTCCGGTACGGGCAACCTGCAGAGCAACAGCCTGTCGATGGCAGTGGCCAACGTCAAGTAATTGCCAGCAGTTCAGGAGCTACACGCCGTCGTGAGACGGCAACGAGGGCGGTAACCCGGCGACATGCCGCCGGGTACCATGTGGAAGCCCCCTGCCCGTCCCCTGCGGGCAGGGGGTCTTCCCTTCGCAAAGGACGAGGGGAGAGGGACGTGCGACTTTCCGGCTTGAACATCGTCGGCATGCTTGGGCTCGCCGCGGCCAGTTTCGGCACATCCGTGTATGCGGGTGATGTGAGCTTCGCCGGCGTGCTGCCGAACGGCGCGCAATATGTCGCGCACGTCAACAGCATGCAGGATCTGCGCTACGCCAACATCGTGCGCCAGCATACCGACTACAGCTGTGGCGCCGCTGCGCTGGCAACCATCCTGCGCTACGGCTATCACCTGGATGTGAATGAAAACGTGGTGATCGACGGCATGCTGGGCGTCGCCGATGCCACGGTAGTCAAGCAGCGCGGTTTTTCCATGCTCGACATCAAGCACTACGTCGAACTGCTGGGACTGCGCGGACGCGGTTATCGCGTCGATGCCGAACGGCTGCGCAACTTGCGCGTGCCGGTGATCGTACTGATGGACGTGCACGGTTATCGGCACTTCGTAGTGCTCAAGCAGGTGCACAACGATGAAGTGGAGTTGGCCGATCCGATCCTCGGCAATCGCAGCATGCAGCTTGACGACTTCATGAAGGCATGGCCTTCGCATGTGTTGTTCGTAGTTATCGGAAGCGACTTCGACCGCCATACCGTCCTGCTCCAGCCGGTCGTCAAGCCAAGTGCACGCGCGCTTTTCGCACGTCAGGGAGGGGGCGCCATTACGGACGCCGAATTGCTCGACTTTGGCTTTACCCATGCCGATCTGAATATGTTTTGAAGAATCAGGTTTTGAGGGACCAGGACATGTATAAGCGATCATCGATTTTCATTGCGGTAGCTTTGGTTCTTGGCGGAAAGTGCGCCTGCGCACTCGCCAATGACGACACCAGCAGCCATCTCGGCGCCGGCATCCACGATGTCACCGATCAGGAACTGGCCGGCATGCGCGGCCGCTTCACGGTGGGCGACAACACCGTGGTGTGGTTCGGCGTGCAAATGGTTTCGACCTTCCAGACCAACACCGGCCAGGTCGTCCAGGGCACCATGAACCTGGGCCTGAACTTCAGCAAGAACCCGAACAACCCGCAGGTGAGCTTCGTACCCACGGTTACGATCACCACGCCCAATGCGCCGTTACCCACCGCTGCCAGCGTGCAGTCGACGATCAGCCGCAGCGTGCAGAGCGGCGGCATCGCCAACGTAGGCGGCCTGGTGCAGAGCGTGCAGATCGCCGGCGACAACAACGCCACCGCCAACGTCACCCAGATGAATATCCAGAGTGGTGGCGCACCGAACGTCTCCACCACCGGCAATACCAGCAGTTGGGTGGGCCCCGTCGGTTCGGGTTCATCCATGGCAAACGCCGGCGTCTCCTACAACGGCTTGATGGCGAACACCAATTCGTCCACCACGGTGATCACGCCGACCGACGGCGGCGACAGCACCGCCACCAATACTCCGTCGGGCTCGACCACCAACAACGGCACCAGCACGTCCAACGGACGCACCGCCAACGTGGGCAATGCCTCCGTATCGTCGACGTATTCGAACGACAGCGCCGAAGTCACCACGTCGGTAGCTGGCGAAGGCTCGGCCTCGCAGTGGATTCATGCCGGCAGCCTGGGACAGACCATCGCCCTCACCACCGACAACGCCATTGTGACCAATCAGATGATCGTCAACCTGGTCACCCAGCAGTTGGGCTCCACCGCGCAGCTCGCACATACGCTGTCGCAGTCGCTCAACTTGTCGCACCTCAACGGCCACTGAGTGCGCAGCCCAGCCCAGCGCGCGCTCCTACTCAGGGGATAAGCTCATGCGCAAGACAGCTTTGGCCACTGCGGTGGCATGCAGTTGGATCGCCGGCCTCACCAGTTACGCCGCCGTTGGACAGGATGCCCAGTCCTCTGCAGCTGCCGCCGGTGGCCAGCCCACGACCGCGCAGAACCAGGCGGATGTGCAGGAACTGGTGCGCCAGTTGCAGATGCTCAAGGTGAACTACGCACAGGAAGTGCGACGCCTGCGCGTGCTCGATGCCGAAGTGCAGGCGTTGCAGTCGCGCCTGGCCGGCAAGGGCATCAGCACCACCTTGCCGGCGGAGGCAGGTACGCCTCCGGAAGCGACCGCCGCCAATACGCCCAACAATGCGTCGGTGGAAAACACCCAGGCGGCGTCGACCACGCAAAGCGCGCAGGCCAGCAGCTCCACCCAGAGCCGCAGCGTGCAGGATGTGCTGCAGCAGGAGACGAACGCCTACTTCAGCCGCAAGTTCACGCTGGAAGACGATCTCACCTACAACCATTACGACCGCGCCGAACTCACGCTCAACGGCTTCCTGGCGCTGAACTCGATCTTCCTGGGCAATATCGCCATCGACCGCGTCACCTCCGACTCGCTGACCAACGACCTGATCGGACGCTACGCAGTGACGCCGAGGCTGAGCTTCAACCTGGACGTGCCGTTCGTGGGACGCAGCACCGATTACCAGCAAGGTGGTGCCGGCGGTTCGGCCGCCACGCTGGATGAAGCCAGTTCCACCGGCAAGGGCCTTGGCGACGTCAACCTGTCGGTCAACTACAAGATCCTGACCGAATCGGGTTATCGCCCGGATACGGTGCTCACCTTCGGCATCACGGCACCGACCGGCCGCGCGCCGTACGGCATCAAGTGGGTGAACGTGGCCAGCTCGCAATACGAGCAATTCGCGGTGCCGGAGCGGCAGCCGACCGGCAACGGCGTATGGCAGGCCACGTTGGGTACTTCTTTCGTAAAGACCATGGATCCGGCCATCGTGTTCGGCAACGTCGGCTACGTCCATTCCTTTACCCGCAGCTTCAGCGATATCGACACCGATCCCGACGTGACTACGCCGGGCAGCGTGAAGCTGTCGGATATCTATTACTTCGGCGCCGGCATCGCTTTCGCGTTCAATGACCGCGCCAGCTTGAGCCTGTCCTTCAGCGATCGCATCAACGGCAAGGACTCCCTGCGCTCCACCGGTGGTCCATGGACCAAGATCATCGGCAGCCAGGCCAATGCGGCCACGTTGAACATGGGCTTCACCTACGCGCTCAGTCAGCACACCACCATCGTCACCATCCTGGGCATGGGCATGACGCCGGATGCGCCGGACTTTACGCTGACCTTCAAGATTCCCTACATGTTTTGAGTTTGCCGTCTACACGCAGGCCGGTGGCCTGCGCGTGGCGCCGCGCTCAATGCAAGTCTTCCAGCACCAACTGGTGCTTCTTGCACAAGCGATAGATGGTCACGCGCGACACCTTCAGCCGGCGCGCGCATTCACTGATGTTGAAACGGGTCTCGCGCAGGCAGGCCAACACCGCATCGCGTTCGGCCGACGTGCGGGTGAGGCCAAGGCTGGAATGCGCGGCACGACTGGCGACCACATCCTGCAGATCCAGATCCGCCACGCTGATCTGCGCGCCCTCGGCCACCACCGCCGCGCGCTGCACGCGATTGAGCAGCTCGCGCACATTGCCCGGCCAGTTGAAATCGCGCAGCGCCTTGCGCGCGAGTGCGCTGAAGGTGCGTGCATGGCAATCGTGCTGCTTGCGGAAGGCATCCAGAAACAGCTGCGCCAGTTGCAATACGTCGTCCGCGCGCTCGCGCAGCGCCGGCATGCGCAGGCGCAGCACGTTGAGCCGGTAATAGAGATCTTCGCGGAAACGGCCCTGGGCGACGGCTTTTTCCAGGTCCACATGCGTTGCGGCCAGCACGCGTACATCCAGCTTGATCGACTGCGTCGAACCGACCCGCTCCAGCGTACCTTCCTGCAGCAGGCGCAACAGGCTGATCTGTGCATCGGGCGGCAGGTCGCCGACCTCGTCCAGGAACACCGTACCGCCTGCGGCGGCCTCGAAGTGGCCGATACGCCGCGCATTGGCGCCGGTAAACGAGCCGCGTTCGTGACCGAACAATTCCGACTGCACCAGATTGGCCGGCAGCGCACCGCAATTGATCGCCGCAAAAGGATGGTCCCGCCGCGGCGACAATTTGTGCAGGGCGCGCGCCGCCACTTCCTTGCCGGTGCCGGTCTCGCCGGTGATCAACACCGGCAGGTCCACCGGCGCGTATTTGCGCAGGCTGGCCACCACCGACATCATCGCCGGACTGGAACCGGTAATGCCCGGCACATCGCTATGCGCGATGGGTGCCGGCGTTTCGCCAGCCAGGTTGCCGAGCGTATCGATCAAGCGCTGCATATCGATCGGCGCGGTAAAGAAATCGATGCTGGCGCGCAGCACGCGCTCCACTTCCGGGGTCTGCGCAATCGTCTCGGACGACAGCAGCGCCAGCCACGGCAGCCGCGGATGGTCGGCCATCAGGCGGGCCATCTGCCGCAAGGTATCAACGTCGGCCTTGCGCAGGTCCGCCATCGCTACCACTACGTCGCCACGCCGGATGCCTACGCCACTTCCCTGTGCGCTCGCATCGGCGACGCGCGTATGCCACCCAGCCTGCGCCAAACGTGTTCTTTCAACGCCGGTCGGTTCGCCAAACCAAACCACACACCGGATCGACGTGTCGTTACTCATCGCAACGCCTCCCTCCAGATCGCTGGTCTTTCCCGCCCCTTCCCTGGCCAGGCGCCTTGCCCCATACCCCACAACCAGCCTGCGCCTTAAAAATGTGACGCAGTTCTCAGAATATACACCGATTTGCTCGCGGTGCTCATTATTTAAGCAGCGGTATCGCCCTCCCCCGAGGGCGCCGCGCGAGCCCATCCTACGCCGATAATGGCGGCGAGCTGATGACAGGTCCGCAAGATACCGCGGGTAATTCGTGGACCGATCAGTCCAGAAATAGATCCGGCAACAGCGCCGCGCCAGGCTGATAGGCATAGCGGTCGAAGTCATGCACGCCGGCTTCGCGCAGCACCTCTTCGTCAATGGCGAAGCGCCCCGTGCACTGGCGCGCGGGCTGCACCAGCAGCGCATGTGCGGCGTCGGCGACGATCTCAGGCCGGCGGCACTGCTCCGGCTTCACGCCGTCGATCATGGCGATGGCGGCAGTGGCGATGCCCTGCGCCGCCAGCTCCGCGCTCATGCCCAGCACGCACAGGCTCATGCCGTATTTGGCGATGGTGTAGGCGGTATGCGGCGCGAACCACTTGGCATCCAGGTTGGGCGGCGGCGCCAGCATCAGCACATGCGGATTGGCCGCCTTCTGCAAATGCGGCAGGCAGGCCTGGGTGACCATGAAGGTGCCGCGCGTATTGACCTGATGCATCAGGTCGAAGCGCTTCATCGGCGTACCCGCGGTGCCGGCCAGCCAGATCGCACTGGCATTGTTGACCACGATATCGATGCCGCCGAAGCGTTCCACCGCCTGCGCCACGGCAGCGTCTACCTGATCTTCTTCGCGGATATCCACTTTCAGCGCCAGCGCCTTGCCGCCGGCCGCTTCCACCTCGGCGGCAGCGCTGTGAATGGTGCCGGGCAACTTGGGATTGGGCACGCCGCTCTTGGCGGCAATCACGATATTGGCGCCGTCGCGCGCGGCGCGCAGTGCGATCGCCAGCCCGATGCCGCGCGAGGCACCGGTGATGAAAAGCGTTTTGCCGGCCAGTGTGCTCATTGCATCGCTCCTAGGCTTTTTGGAAGCGCGGCAGGATATCCCGCAGCGTTGCCAGTCGTCGGATCGGATCGGTCATTTCCAGCAGATGCTGCTGCTCGTCGCCGGCCAGCGGCAACAATTCGGCCAGGCGAAAACCCAGCCAGCCGGCATCGTCATAGAGGTCGCGCGACGCATGGCGCCAAGGCGGTCCCATGGTTTCGATCAGGCGCTCCAGAATGGTCTGCAGCAACGAAAATTCCACCGGCACCTGCTGGGTCGCTTCCTCCGGCCACAGCGCCACTTCGCCGCGCAACAAGCCATCCGAACGTACCCGCGTACGCAATACGCGAAAGCGACTGCCGCCCTCGGTGGTAATGCCCAGCAGACCGTCCGCGCGATGACTGAAATCGGTAATGCGCGCCAGCGTGCCCACCGCAGCCGGCGTGGCCGGCGCGCCGGCTTCGGCGCCCTCCAGAATCAGGCATACGCCAAAGGCCGAACCGGTGCGCGTGCATTCGCGCACCAGGTCCAGATAGCGCGGCTCGAAGATGCGCAACTGCAGGTGCCCGCCCGGATACAGCACGGTATTGAGCGGAAACAGGGGTACTTCGTTAAGAGGTAGCTGGGCAGCCATTCCCACATGATAAAGCCTGTCACTGGACGGCTGACACCGGCTCGCGGCAGAGTGCCGTGATCTACACCAGGGAACGCCAAGGATGTCCGCTTCCAATCCAGCCGCCGCGCCGACTGCCGCAATGCCGCACCTCGACCGTGCGACAACCGTGTTGCAGGTGCGCGGCCTGCACAAATCCTTCAAGCAGCGCCAAGTGCTGACGGCGCTGGACTGGAACGTGCCGGCCGGGCGCGTAGTGGGCCTGCTCGGCCGCAACGGCGCCGGCAAGACCACGTTGCTGCGCTGCCTGCTCGGCCTGTCGCCGATCGACGGCGGCGCGATCGAATTGTTCGGCCAGCCGATGCTCGAGCCCGGCGGCGAACGCATGCATCGCATCGGTTTCGTGCCGCAGACTTTCGACCTGTTTCCGTGGATGAAGGTGCGCGCCTACCTCGATTTCACCGCGGCCTTTTACGCGCGCTGGGACACTGCCCTGGTCGAACGCCTGCTGTCGGACTGGGAGCTGGACGCAAAGCAGAAGATCGGCGAGCTGTCGCAGGGCCAGCGCCAGAAGCTGGCGATCGTGCGCGCGATCGCGCCCGATCCCGACTTGCTGGTGTTGGACGAACCGGTCGCCAGCCTCGACCCGCAGGCGCGCCGCGCCTTTATGGGCGAACTGGTCGCACTGATGCGCGCGCCCGGCAAGACGGTGATTTTTTCCACCCACATCACCGCCGACCTGGAACGCGCGGATGCGGATATCGCACTGCTGCGCGATGGCCGCATCCAGTTCACGCGTCCGCTGGCCGAACTGCGTGACCGCATGAAACGCGTGGTATTGCAGCGCACCGGTGGCTGGCCGCACGCACCGGTGGTCGCCGGCGCGCTGAAAACGCATGTGCAGGGCGAACTGGCGACCTTGCTGGTGGAAGACCCATCCATCGACAGCCTGCACGCACTGGCCGCACGCGAAGATGCCCAAGTGCGGATCGAAACGCCGACGCTGGAAGACCTGTTCGTGGAGCTGGCATGAAGGTCTGCTGGCAACTGTGGCTGCAACTGTTCCGGCGCATGCCGACACTGGTGGTGCTGAGCGCGCTGTTCGCGGCGGGCGCCGTGTTTTTCGCCAGCCAATGGCTGCGGGGCGAAGCGCGCATGGGGGTGCCTGCAGCGATGCTGTTCGTCGGCGCAACCTGGATATGGCATGTCGGCCAGGGCATGAATCTGCGCGGGCTGTGCGTAGCGGAGAGTTTTCTGCTGCCCGGCTTCCGCCGCCGCTTGCTGGAATACGGCGCCGTCGATGCCGCCATCTGGGTGCTGCTGCCGTTGGTGCTGGTGATGCTGCTGAAGCTGCCGCATGTCGCGCTGATCGCCTGCGGCCTGCTGCTGATGACGGCGCTGGGCCTGTTGATGGGATGCAACCCGCGCGTAGGCATGTGGGTCTGGCCGATGTTCATCGTGCTCGGCTGGGTGCCCGCTCTGGCAGCGCAGCTGCTGCGCGATGCGGTCGATTCGACGCTGACGCCGCTGCTGATGCTGGCCGTCGCCGCCTTGCTGCTCAAACTCGGCATCACCCCGCTGCTACGCATCGAGGATCGCGAAACCGGCCGCTCGCCGATGGAAAGCACCGGCCTGGAACGCGGCCAGTTGCGCGGTGCACCGGGCGAGCCCACACGCATGGGCATCTTCGGCAAGCGCATCGGCGCGCTGTACGATCAGACCTCGCAACGCGCCATGCAGCGCGCCTTGCGCGCCTACAAAAGCCGCCCCGATTTCAGTCGACGCATGGTACTGGTGCGTCGCCTGCTGCTGCCGCATGACAATCCCGAGGCAATCGTGCTGCGGATCGCGCTGGTGGCGGTGTTCGTGTGCTTCTATTTCTTCGCCGTCATGCATCGCCAGCGCTTCCAGCCGGCGATCATCGGTGCGTATGCGGTGATGCTGAGCGTTTCGCGCTTCCCGCAATTGAATTTAGGCCTGACGCGCATGCGGCCGAACATGGCCGATCTGTATCTCACGCTGGCCCCGGAGACGCGCGCCGAATATCAGAAAACCATCTCGGATGCGCTGCTGGTATTGATTCCGATCAGCACGCTCAGTGCCTTGGTCTATACCTCGCTGGGCGCCGTGCTGGTGCATGCGCTGGATCCCTGGCACATGCTGCTGGTGGCAGCGATCGTCGCCGCGTCGGCCAGCATGGCGGCGCTGGCCTTGCACCTGATCGGGCCGGAAGGCAAAAGCGGCCGCACGATCGTCAATATCGTGGTGCTGCTGGGTGTGATGGCGGCTTATTGGGGCGGCTACTGGCTGGTCGGCGAGTTCGGCTACCTGGCCGGCGGCGGTGTGCTGGCGCTGATCACGCTCAGCTTCGGCTTCGGCGCCTGGTTTGCCGCGCAACGCGAATACCAGCAGCGCGCGCCGCGCTTCGACGCGCCGATTATCTAGCGCGCCTCGCCCAGCGCCGCGACGAAGCGACGCGGCGCATTTTCGAAGCCGCCGTTGGACATGAAGATCACATGATCCCCCGCCTGCGCCTGCTGGCTGAGTGCAGCCAGCAGCGCATCTACCGTCGGCACGGTGCTGGCGCGACCGTGCAAGGCATCGGTAACGCGCTTGGCGTCCCACGGCAATTCGGGACGATGCAGGAACACCACACCATCGGCGTCGGCCAGCGACGGCGCCAGCGCTTCGGCATGCGCGCCCAGTCGCATGGAATTGGAGCGCGGCTCCAGCGCTACCAGGATGCGCGACTTGCCCACCTTGGCGCGCAGGCCTGCCAGCGTGGTGGCGATCGCGGTGGGGTGATGCGCGAAGTCGTCGTACACGCGCACGCCATGCACCTCGCCCACCAGTTCCATCCGGCGCTTGACGCTTTCGAAGCTGGCAAATGCCGGCAGCAGCGCACGCGGATCGGCGCCGGCCGCTGCCGCGGCAGCCAGCGCGGCGAGCGCATTCATTACGTTGTGATCGCCCAGCAGCGGCCAATGCACGTCGCCGATCGGCGTGCCCTGGTAGTGCACGCTGAAAGCGGAGCCGTCGGCCGCCAGCAGCTGCGCCTGCCAATCGCCGCGGCCGATGCCGAAACTTTCCACCGGCGTCCAGCAGCCCATCGCCAGCACCTCGGCCAGATAGGCATCGTGCGCATTGACGATCAGCCGGCCATTGCCCGGCACGGTGCGCACCAGGTGATGGAACTGGCGCTGGATGGCGGCCACGTCGGGGAAGATATCGGCGTGGTCGTATTCGAGATTGTTGAGGATGGCGATGCGCGGACGGTAGTGCACGAATTTGGAGCGCTTGTCGAAAAACGCGCTGTCATATTCGTCCGCCTCGATCACGAAATGCCGCCCCTGGCCCAGGCGCGCGGAAATGCCGAAATTGCCCGGCACGCCGCCGATCAGGAAGCCCGGCGCCAGCCCGGCGCTTTCCAGCAGGTGCGCCAGCAGGCTGGTGGTGGTGGTCTTGCCATGCGTGCCGGCCACCGCCAGCACTTCGCGTTGCACCAGCAGGCGCTCGCCCAGCCACTGCGGGCCGGAGGTGTAGTTCAGGCGCTGGTCGAGCATGTATTCCACCGCGGGATTGCCGCGCACCATCGCATTGCCGACGACTACCAGGTCCGGTGCAGGTTGCAGATATTCGGCCTTGTAACCCTGCATCAGCCCGATGCCGAGCGCCTCCAGTTGGGTGCTCATCGGCGGATAGACGTTGGCGTCGGAACCCTCCACCGTTTCGCCGAGTTCGCGCGCCAATGCGGCGACACCGCCCATGAAGGTGCCGCAGATGCCGAGGATATGGAGACGCATGCAATGCCTGTGTGCTTATGAATCCGGTTGAGCTCCCTCTCCCCTCGGGGGAGAGGGCTGGGGTGAGGGGTCAATCTTGCGATAAAGGCAGGTCTTGCGAGAAAGCAGATGCCATGACTTGGCGACAAGCACGGAGATCTTGGCAAGCGCGCCCCCTCACCCCGGCCCTCTCCCCGCAGGGGAGAGGGAGAAAAAATCAGCCGTTCGCGGCCGCCGACTCGCTCGCCAGCGCACGCTTCACTCGTGCCGTCACATCGTCCAGCTCGCCCACGCCATCCACCACCTGCAGCTTGCCGCGGCGGGCGTAGAAATCGGCGACCGGTGCGGTCTGTTCGGCGTAGACCTTGAGGCGGTCGCGCACCACTACCGGATCGTCATCCTTGCGGTGCTCCGCGGCAAAGCGGATTTCGCAGCGCTTGATGATCACTTCGCTGGGCACCTCCAGCTTCACTACCGCATCCAGCGGCTGGCCGATCTTGGTCAGCAGGTGATCCATCGCGTCGGCCTGCGCAAGATTGCGCGGATAGCCGTCGAGGATGAAGCCGGACTTGGCATCGGTTTCGGCGAAGCGTTCTTCCAGCATGCCCAGCAGCAGGTCGTCGGATACCAGCTGACCGGCATCCATCACCGCCTTGGCCTGCAGGCCAAGCGGCGTGCCGGCCTTCACCGCGGCGCGCAGCATGTCGCCGGTGGAGATGTGTGGGACGCCGAGTTCGGCCTTCAGCCGGGCGGCCTGGGTACCCTTGCCCGAACCGGGCGCACCAAGGAGGACAAGTCGCATAGAACTCCACGAGATCTCAGGTTCTGCCGCACACTGCGACAGGCCCCCAGATTCCTAAAAGAATAGCGGCCAAGGTAGCGTCTGCGGGGGGTGCCGTCAAACCGAGCACCCGCCGAATTTCAGCCAAGTCGCTGATATCTATGCGTTCGGTGACCGAAGTCGTATTGTCACATGCTTCCTGGAAATCCACCGGAGAATGCCCGATGAAGTCCAAAGCCCGCCCCACCGCAGGCCGACTGCTGTACGCCCAGTCCGGCGGCGTCACCGCCGTGATCAACGCCACCGCGGCCGGTGTGATCCAGAACGCCCGCGCACACGGTATTAAAGTGTATGCGGCACGCAACGGCATCCTGGGCGCGCTGCGCGAAGAGCTGATCGATACCGGCAAGGAAACCGCCGCTGCCATCGAGGCGCTGCGCTACACGCCGGGCGGCGCCTTCGGCTCCTGCCGCTACAAGCTGAAGTCGCTGGACGCCAACCGCGCCGAATACGAGCGCCTGATCGATGTCTTGCGTGCGCACGAGATCCGCTGGTTTCTCTACAACGGCGGCAACGACTCGGCCGATACCGCGCTGAAGATCTCGCAGCTGGGCAAGGCGATGGGTTATGACATCCGCTGCATCGGCGTGCCCAAGACGGTCGACAACGACCTCGCCGTCACCGACTGCTGCCCGGGTTTTGGTTCGGTCGCCAAGTACACCGCGGTGTCCACCCTGGAAGCGAGCCTGGACGTGGCCTCGATGGCCGATACCTCAACCAAGGTCTTCATCCTGGAAGTGATGGGACGCCATGCCGGCTGGATTGCCGCCGCGGCCGGCCTGGCCGGCGAAGGTGCGGACGCGGCGCCGCACATCATTCTGTTCCCGGAGCGCGTGTTCGACGAAGCGGCCTTTATCGCCAAGGTGAAGGCCACGGTCGAGCGCGTGGGCTGGTGCACGGTGGTGGCCTCCGAGGGTATCCGCAATGCCGAGGGCCAGTTCCTGGCCGAAGCCGGCACGCGCGATGCGTTCGGCCATAGCCAGCTCGGCGGGGTGGCGCCGGTGCTGGCCGCACTGGTGAAGGACAAGCTCGGCTACAAATATCACTGGGCATTGCCCGACTACCTGCAGCGCTCGGCCCGCCACCTGGCTTCGAAAACCGATGCCGAACAAGCCTATGCCGTGGGCAAGGCCGCGGTCGATTACGCGCTGGCCGGCATGAATGCGGTGATGCCGGTGATCGTGCGCACCGCCGACGCCCCCTATCGCTGGAAAATCGAAGCGGCTGCGCTGGACAAGATCGCCAATCGCGAGAAAAAGATGCCGCCCGGCTTTCTCACCCGCGACGGCTTCGGCATCACCGCGGCGGCACGCAAATACCTGGCGCCGCTGATCCAGGGCGAAGCGGCCCTGCCCTATGGACGCAACGGCCTGCCCAAGTACGTGCAACTGAAGAACGTGGCGGTGGCGAAAAAGCTGCCGGACTTCGCGCACTGAGGCGATCCGGCACAGGGCAGCCGCTGCGGCGCACAACGTTTCATCACACAAGCTCTGCCTATACTCGGGGCGCACCGTCCGTCCTGGACGGGCGACACCAAATCGAGGGAGGCACCGATGCTGCAGCAGTATGGCTTGTGGATCGCGTTGGCTTGCGCGGTCGTGGCGATTTTGTACGGGGCGTTTTCAGTACGCTGGGTCTTGGCGAAATCGCCAGGCAACGAACGCATGCAAGAGATTGCGTCGGCCATCCAGGAAGGCGCGCGCGCCTACCTCAACCGGCAATACCGCACGATCGCCCTGGTGGGTGTCGTACTGCTGATCATCATCGGCTTTGCACTGGACTGGGGCACGGCGATCGGTTTCGCGATCGGCGCGGTCCTGTCCGGTGCTACCGGCTACATCGGCATGAATGTGTCGGTACGCGCCAACGTGCGTACGGCCGAAGCGGCGCGTGGCGGCCTGGCTTCCGCCTTGAACGTCGCGTTCCGCGGCGGCGCGATCACCGGCATGCTGGTGGTCGGACTGGCCCTGCTCGGCGTGGCGGGCTACTACGCGGTGCTGATGCACGTCGGCTACGACACTGAGCGTGCCTTGCATGCGATGGTGGGCCTGGCCTTCGGCTCGTCGCTGATCTCGATCTTCGCGCGCCTGGGCGGCGGCATCTTCACCAAGGGTGCGGATGTCGGCGCGGATCTGGTCGGCAAGGTCGAAGCCGGCATTCCGGAAGACGATCCGCGCAATCCGGCGGTGATTGCCGACAACGTCGGCGACAACGTCGGCGACTGCGCCGGCATGGCCGCCGACTTGTTCGAGACCTATGCCGTAACGCTGATCGCCAGCATGCTGCTGGGCGGCGTGCTGGGTGATCAGGCCGGTTCGAACTCGGTGCTGTATCCGCTGCTGCTTGGCGGCGCTTCGATCATCGCCTCGGTGATCGGCACCTTCTTCGTACGTGTCAGCGGCGGCGGCAAGATCATGGGCGCGCTGTACAAGGGCGTGGTGGTGTCCGGTGTGCTGGCGGCGCTGGCGTTCTGGCCGATCACCTCCGCGCTGATGGCCGATGCCACGCTGGGCGTCACGCGCCTGTACGGCAGCGCGCTGATCGGCCTGGTGCTGACCGCAGTGATCGTGGTGATCACCGAGTACTACACCGCTACCGAGTACAAGCCGGTGCGGCACGTGGCGCAGTCGTCCACCACCGGTCATGCCACCAACATCATCGCCGGCATCGGCGTATCGATGAAGTCCACCGCGTTGCCGGTGCTGGCGGTGTGTGCGGCGATCTGGGGTGCGTTTGCGCTGGCCGGTTTGTACGGCATCGCCGTCGCCGCCACCGCCATGCTGTCGATGACCGGCATGATCGTGGCGCTGGACGCCTATGGCCCGATTACCGACAACGCCGGCGGCATCGCCGAAATGTCGGAACTGCCGCCGGAAGTGCGCGGGGTTACCGATCCGCTCGACGCGGTAGGCAATACCACCAAGGCGGTGACCAAGGGCTATGCGATCGGTTCGGCCGGCCTGGCTGCACTGGTGCTGTTCGCCGACTACACCCATCGGCTGGCGCTGGATCATCCGGGGCAGACCTTCAGCTTCGACCTGTCCGATCACCGGGTGATCGTGGGTCTGCTGATCGGCGGCCTGATCCCGTACCTGTTCGGCGCGATGGCGATGGAAGCGGTGGGCCGTTCGGCCAGTGCGGTGGTGGAAGAAGTACGTCGTCAGTTCCGCGAAATCGCCGGCATCATGCAGGGCACCACCCGGCCGGACTACTCGCGCGCGGTGGACATGCTGACCAAGTCGGCGATCCGCGAAATGATGATTCCCTCGTTGCTGCCGGTGCTGATTCCGATCCTGGTCGGTTTCTTCCTCGGCCCGGTCGCACTCGGCGGCCTGCTGATCGGCACCATCGTCACCGGCCTGTTCGTGGCCATTTCGATGACTACCGGCGGCGGTGCCTGGGACAACGCCAAGAAATACATCGAGGACGGCAATTTCGGCGGCAAGGGCTCGGATGCGCACAAGGCCGCCGTCACCGGCGACACGGTGGGCGATCCCTACAAGGACACCGCCGGCCCGGCGGTGAATCCGCTGATCAAGATCATCAATATCGTGGCGCTGCTGTTGATTCCGTTGCTGTAAGTCACAAGTCGTATATACCCCGGGGCCGTAATCGGCTCCGGGGCGATCTCTCCAGACCTTCATTCCGGCGAAGTCCGGAATGAAGGTTCGGCAGTCTTGAAGATCCGGCTTTTTGCGGCGCGAACTGACTTCCCTCACTGGCGTTTTTCTGCCGGATCGGCATGCTGGGCGTTCCGCGCGGCCGTGTGCGCCGCGCCTATCGGGGAGCGGGAGCATGCATTTGAAAGCATCGATTCGGCTGGCGCTTGCGCTGGCCGTCATAATGGGCGGCATGAGCACACAAGCCCACGACACTTCGGCGCCCGGCGCCACGGCCGCCAGCGACGATGCTTATCTATGGCTGGAAGACATTCACGGCCAGCGCTCGATGGACTGGGTGAAAGCGCAGAACGCCATCACTCAGAAGCAATTCGCCGGCACCCCGGAATTCGCGCGTACCCGCGACGGCATCCTGGAAGTGCTCGACTCCGACGCCAAGATTCCCTACGTAAAGCGCCTGGGCGACCACCTCTACAACTTCTGGCAGGACAAGGCGCATCCGCGCGGCCTCTGGCGGCGCACCACACTGGACGAATACCGCAAGGCGCAACCCAACTGGGAAGTGCTGCTGGATATCGACGCGCTCAACCAGGCCGAAGGCAAGAAGTGGGTGTTCCAAGGCGCCGACTGCCTGAAGCCGGACTATCGCAAATGCCTGGTCAGCCTCTCGCCCGGCGGCGGCGATGCGATCGAGGTGCGCGAGTTCGACCTTCCCAGCAAATCCTTCGTCAAAGGCGGCTTCCTGCTTCCGGTCGCCAAGACGCAGGCAAGCTGGATCGACGAAAACCATCTGTATGTCGGCACCGATTTCGGTCTCGGCTCGATGACCAAATCGAGCTATCCGCGCATCGCCAAGATCTGGACGCGCGGCACGCCGCTCAGTGCGGCCAAGACCGTTTACGAAGGCAAGGACACCGATCTTGCGGTGAATGCAAGCCACGATCGCACACCTGGCTACGAACGCGATTTCGTCAGTGTCGCGCACGACTTCTATCACAGCGATACGTATCAGCTTAAGGACGGCAAGCTGATCCATCTCGATGCACCGGCCGATGCTGCCGCGGTCGATCCACATCGCGAATGGCTGCTGGTGCAGTTGCGCGATGCGTGGACGGTCGGCGGCACTACCTATCCGTCCGGAGCCTTGATCGCCACCAAGTACGACGATTTCATGGCCGGCAAGCGCCAGTTCACCACGCTGTTCACGCCGGACCAGCACACAGCGCTTTCCGATTACATGTGGACGCGCCATCACCTGATCATCAACGTGATGGACGACGTGAAAAGCCGGCTCGACGTGCTGACGCCGCAAGCGGACGGCAGTTGGAAGCATGAGGCCATGCCGGGCGCACCGCAGTTCAGCACGGTCGATGTGGTCGGCACCGATCCGGACCACAGCGACGAATACTGGCTTAGCGTCACCGGCTTCCTCACCCCGCCGTCGCTGGAACGCGGCGTACTGGGCGAACAGCAGGCGCAGGCGCTCAAGCAAAGCCCGGCGTTCTTCGACGCTTCGAAATACGAAGTGAGCCAGCATTTCGTCACGTCCAAGGACGGCACTCAGGTGCCCTACTTCGAACTTGCACCGAAAGGACTCAAGCTCGACGGCAACAACCGCACCCTGCTGTACGGCTATGGCGGTTTCGAAGTTTCGCTGCAGCCGCATTACAGCGCCAGCGTGGGCCGCGCATGGCTCGGTCGGGGCGGCGTCTATGTGGTGGCGAATATCCGTGGCGGCGGCGAGTACGGTCCGCGCTGGCACCAGGCTGCGCTGCAGGCGAATCGTCTGCGCGCCTATGAAGACTTTGCCGCGGTAGCGCAGGATCTGGTCAAGCGCGGCGTCACGTCCGCCGCGCACCTGGGGGCCGAAGGCGGCAGCAACGGCGGCCTGTTGATGGGTAATATGCTCACGCTTTATCCGCAACTGTTTGGCGCGATTGCCTGCGAAGTGCCGTTGCTGGATATGAAGCGCTACACGCATCTGTCTGCCGGCGCCTCTTGGATGGCCGAATACGGCGATCCGGACGATCCCAAGCAATGGGCCTTCATCAAGACCTTCTCGCCCTATCAGAACCTGAAGGCGGGCACCGCATACCCGCCCGTGCTGTTCTTCACCACCAGCAGCGACGACCGCGTCGGCCCCGTGCAGGCGCGCAAGATGGCGGCCAAGATGGAAGGCATGGGCTACAAGAACGTGTGGTTCTACGAGAACACCGAAGGCGGCCACGGTGCCGGCGCCGACAACAAGCAGGCGGCGTACATGCACGCACTGGTGTATGACTTCCTGTGGGATCGCCTGCAATAAAACCTGCTCCGGCGGGGTTTCGGCGGCGAGCGGCTAGAATAAGCCCTCGCCGCTTTTCATTGATTGCTGCCCACCATGACTTCGCGTCCGCCGATCCGCCCTGAACTTCGCGAGTGGATTCTGTCCACCACCCGTGCCGGCCACAGTGTCGAGGCGGTGCTCAAGCTGATGCTGGAGACCGGCTACGACCCGCGCCAGAGCCGCAGTATTCTTGCCAGCGTGCTGAACATGCCGGTCAGCGCACTCGATGCGCATGCACAGGCACCGAAGAGCCCGCCCGGGCGCCGCACGCGTCATCCGGAAGCGCCGTGCATGAACGTGGACGGGCGCAGGATCGACGTATCGCTGAGCGTGGAGTCGCCTACGCTGCGTGTGCTGCACAACCTGCTATCCGACGAGGAATGCGACGCACTGATCAAGGAAACCACGCCGCGCCTGCAGCGCGCCAAGACGGTGGATAGCAGCGGCAAGCAGCAGATTGATGCGCGCCGCACTAGCGAAGGCATGTTCTTCACCCTCGGCGAATCGGCGCTGGTCAAACGCATCGAGCAGCGCATCGCTACCTTGCTGAGCATGCCGGTCGATCACGGCGAAGGCTTGCAGGTCCTGCATTACCTGCCCGGTCAGCAGTACGAGCCGCATTACGATTGGTTCGATCCGGAACAGCCGGGCTTTGCCGCCATCACCGCCAAGGGCGGTCAGCGCATCGCCAGCCTGGTGATGTATCTCAACACGCCCGAAGCGGGCGGCGGCACCGCGTTCCCCGAATTGGGGCTGACGGTGACGGCACAACGCGGTTCGGCCGTCTATTTCGCCTACGACACCGGCGATCACGCCTCGCTGCATGCCGGGCTGCCGGTGCAGCAAGGCGAGAAATGGATCGCCACCAAGTGGCTGCGCGAGCGGTCGTTCCAGAGCCTCTCGCGCCGTTGACGCCGGTCAATCCTGGTAAGCCCAGCGTGCCGCATGCGCCGTGACCACGCCGATCACCCAGTGCATCACGATGCTGCTGATGATCCAGCTGAGGATGTAGGGTGTTTTCGGCGCGGCCGATAGCGGCAGCACGATCTCGTTCATCACGATATAGAGCAGCACGCCGTACAGGCTGCCGTAGCGCCAAGGATGCGCGCGCAACGCCGCCAGCCGGCGGCTGAGCAGGTAATACGCACCGACCATCGCCGACATCATCGCGTACTGCAGCAGCAACCCCAGCAATACCGTATCCGCGCCGCCGGCAAAGGCGCGTTTTCCAAGCAGCCCTGCTGCGATGTTCTGCACCAGCCGCGCCGGGGGCAGCGCATAGGCGTAATGCCAATAGCTGCATGCAAACACCAGGTCGGCGCTGGCCAGCAGAAAAATCACCAGGGCGGCCGAGCGCCACCCGCGCTGCAGCGGCGATGCAGCGCGCAATACAGGGTCATCCACAGGCATCGACATTCGCCGTGACTCGCTTTGATCCAGGAAAAAGAAGACCCGCGAGATGGCCGTGAGAGTGAGCCATCCCGCGGGTGCGGAAGTGAGGGAGCAATGCCGCCGAGTTCACCGGCCTTGGGGACGGCCGGCAAACAGGTTCCCCGCCCGGGAACCCGCGACCCATTCAGACTAGGTATTTACCCCCATTCCCTCCATAACCAATTGCACGTATTTTCCTAAGGCCAATCGAGCGGTCAGCAAGAACCGCCGGCACCACGCACCAAGGACGTCCGCAGGCTGGCCGCGGGCGACGCGAAGTCCATCGGGAGGGCATGGCGTGTATCTGGAACTCGACGGACGCGGACCGCTGTATGAGCAGCTCACGCGCGCCTTGAAGGCATCGATCCTGGACGGCCGCATTGTCGCCGGCACGCAATTGCCGCCGACACGCGAGCTGGCCGACGAACTGGAGCTTTCCCGCACCACCGTGCTTGCCGCATACGAGCAGTTGCGCGCGGAAGGCTTTATCGCCGGCCGCGTCGGCTCCGGCAGTTACGTCAGCAATCTGCAAGCCAGGCCGGTCAACCATCATGATGCCGCGACAGCTATTGCCGCGCCTTCGCGCTATGCACAACGGGCCCGCGAAGTGCGTGACTGGGATATCCCGCGCATCCATCGCGGGCTGCGCTACAACCTGCAATACGGCAATCCGCTGATCAATCCGGCCTTGAACAATGCCTGGGGCCGTGAGCTGGCGCGCGCGGCCGCCTATACGCGGCTGTCGGTCAACGAAGTGGCCGGCTTCTCGGCCCTGCGCAAGCAGACCTGCGACTATCTGGCTCGCCGCCGCGGCGTACAAGCCTCGCCGGACGACGTGATGATCGTCTCCGGCACGCAACAGGCAATCGACCTGGCCGCCCGCGTGCTGTTGAACGAGGGCGACCGCGTGGTGCTGGAAGAGCCGCATTACTTCGGCGCGCACCAGGTGCTCAAGGCGCATGGCGCCGAACTGATCGCGGTGCGCACCGACCACGACGGCATCGTCTGCGGCGAGCTGCCCGAACAACCGCCGCGCCTGATTTACGTAACGCCATCGCACCAGTTCCCGACCGGCTCGATTCTTTCGCTGCCGCGCCGGAAGGAACTGCTGCATTACGCGCAGCATCATCAATGCTGGATCATCGAAGACGACTACGACGGCGAATTCAGCTACGAATCGCATCCAATGCCGGCGATGCGCTCGCTCGACGACAGCGATCGCGTCATCTATATCGGCACGTTTTCCAAGGTGATGTTCGGTGGCCTGCGCCTGGCTTACATGGTGCTGCCTGCGGCCCTGCACGGGGATTTCTGCAACGCCAAATACCTCAACGACATGGCCTGCCCGGTGATCGAGCAGGCGGCGCTGGCGCACTTCATGGAAGACGGCGGCTTCGAACGCCATCTGCGTCTGGCACGCAAGGAACTGAAGATACGCCGCGAAGCCCTGATCGCCGGTCTGCGCCAGCATGCCGGCGACCGCGTGGACATTGCCGACACACCGGCCGGCATGCACCTGGTGGTATGGCTGCGCAACTACGACGCGGACCAGTGCGAGGCGCTGATCGCCTATGCGCATGACCAGGGCCTGGGGCTTTATCCGGTGGCGCCGCTGTATCTGCATGCACCGGCGCAGCCGGGATTGATGCTCGGCTATTGCGGTGTTTCCGTGGCCGAGCTGCGCGAGGCCATGCAGCTGTTCGGCGAATGCCTGGATCATATTGAATCGCGCTGAGTTGCCTGGCGGCAGCCGGCGCGAGCAAAAAAAGCCCGCGGGCGGCAATGGGGGAAACCGGCCCGCGGGTGAGGGAGAACACCGGAATCGCGGCAGCGTCACGGTACCGTCGATGGGTCCAGGCTAGGCACCTGCCAGCGCACCTTCCATAGCCAATCGGCCGCCATCGCGCAGGGCCAATTCGCACAGGTTTTTTACATCGGGCCCGGGCCGGCCCTGAACGTGCGCGCCGGCGCCGGCGCGCGTTGGTGCGCCGCGGCAAGGTTTGCCGTATCCTGAGCGGCTTTCCCCGCTTTGGTTACACGTAAGGAGTGCCCCATGGGCCTGGATCTGGTTAGCGCCGGCCGCGACGTGCCGAACGAAATCAACGTCGTCATCGAAATCCCCAAGGATGCCGAGCCGGTCAAATATGAAGTCGACAAGGCCAGCGGCGCGATCTTCGTCGACCGCATCCTTTCCACCCCCATGCGCTACCCCTGCAACTACGGCTACGTGCCGGGCACCCTGGGCGGCGACGGCGATCCGCTGGATGCCCTGGTGATCCTGCCGCTGCCTCTGGTGCCGGGCTCGGTGATCCGCTGCCATCCGGTGGGCATGCTGAAGATGACCGACGAGGCCGGCAGCGACGAGAAGCTGGTGGTGATCCCGTCCAAGAAGATCTTCCCCGGCTACGCGCATATCGAAGACATCAAGGGCGTGTCCGGCCACTGGCTGGAGCGCATCGGCCACTTCTTCGAGCACTACAAGGACCTGGAGAAGGGCAAGTGGGTGAAGCTTGAGGGCTGGGTCGGCGCCGACGAGGCGAAGGCCGAAATCATGGCCGGCATCGAGCGTCACAAGCAGGCCAAGTAAGGCTGCTTTGCCTGGTTTGCAGAAACGGCGCATCGCCCTGGCGATGCGCCGTTTTCTTTTGCTGATTGCAGATGCGTTGCGAGCAATGACTATCTCGCCCTGCCGCCATCCCAGCGAGAGCTGGGATGGCGGCAGGGCGAGCGCGAACATTCGCGGGTATCTACGCCGACAATCCCCGCTCCCACGGCGGGATGTCCCCGAACTGCTCGGCCAGGAAATCCACAAACGCCCGCACCCGCAGCGGCACCAGCCGCCGCTGCGGCATCACCGCGTAGATGCCGGTGTCGGCAATCGAATAGTCCGGCAACACCACCTGCAGGCGCCCCGCGCGCAGGTCGTCGCATACATGCCAGGTGGAATGCTGGGCGATGCCCAGCCCGGCCAGCGCCGCATCGCGCAGCAACTCGCCCAGCGACGATTCCAGTCGCCCACTGACGCGCACCGTGTGCAGATGTCCCTGTGCATCGTGCAGGCGCCACACATCCTGGCGGCCCGCACTGCCCACCAGCATCACGCATTCATGCGTGGCCAGTTCTTCCGGGGTGCGCGGCGTACCGCGGCGGCGCAGATAGTCGGGCGACGCACACAGCACGCGGCGATTCACCGCCAGCTTGCGCGCCACCAGGCGCGAGTCGTGCAAGGCGCCGATGCGGATGGCAAGGTCGTAGCCGGCGCTGACCAAGTCCTGCATTTCGTCGGTGAGATTCACGCTCAGGCGCACGCGCGGGTAACGCTCCATGAAGGCCGCCAGCAGCGGCGATACGTACTGCCGTCCAAACGAGGCGGAGGCGGTGAGCCGCAGCGTGCCGACGACATCCTTGGCGCCCTGGCGCAGGCCGGAGGTAAGCGCCTCCAGGTCTTCCACCAGCGGACGCCCCTGTTCGGCCAGCGCCAGCCCTTCCGGGGTGGGATGCAGGCGGCGCGTGGTCCGGTGCAGCAGGCGTACGCCCAGATCGTGTTCGAGCCGCTTCAGCCGCTGGCTGGCGACGGCCACAGACAGGTTCAGGCTGCGCGCGGCCGCGCTGATCGAACCCTGGTCCAGCACCCGCATAAACAGGATGAGGTCGCCGACGCGGTCCACGATTTTCAATATTCCATTGAAAGTGATTAGTCATCTTGCTGGTTTTTACAGAAGATGCAAACACCTAGGCTGCACGCATCTCTCTGACGGAGCCCGCTTGTGGCCGCCTCCCCCTCCCGCTCCATGCCGGCAGCGTTGTATGCCCTGGCCGCCGGCGCCTTCGGCATCGGCACCACCGAATTCGTGATCATGGGCCTGCTGATGCAGGTGGCGGCCGACCTGAAAGTGAGCATTGCCACTGCCGGCCTGCTGATCTCGGGTTATGCGCTCGGGGTATTCGTCGGCGCCCCCGTGCTGACCGTGGCCACCAGCCGCCTGCCGCGCAAGCTGGTGCTGCTGGCGCTGATGGCGATCTTCACCATCGGCAATGTGTTCTGTGCACTGGCGCCCAACTACACCGTACTGCTGTTGGCGCGCGTGATCACCGCCTTGGCGCATGGCACCTTTTTCGGCGTCGGCGCGGTGGTGGCGACCAGCCTGGTGGCGCCCGACCGGCGCGCCTCGGCCATCTCGATCATGTTTACCGGCCTGACCATCGCCACCCTGCTCGGCGTACCGGCCGGCGCGTGGCTGGGCCTGCACTTCGGCTGGCGCTCGACGTTCTGGGCCGTGGCCGCGATCGGCGTAGTGGCGATGTTGGTGATTGCCGCGCTGGTACCGGCCGACCATGGCGCCGGCAAGCGCATCGCGGTGCGCGACGAGCTGCGCGCAATCGGCAATCCCGCCGTGTTGCTGGGCCTGTTGATGACCGTGTTGGGCTTTGCCGGCGTGTTCACCGTATTCACCTATATCCAGCCGATGCTTACGCAAGTGACCGGCTTCGGCGAAAGCGCGGTGTCGCCGATCCTGCTGATCTTCGGCATCGGCCTGATCGCAGGCAATCTGCTCGGCGGCAAACTGGCCGACCGGCGCCTGATGCCGGCACTGCTCGCCACGTTGCTGGTGCTGATCGCGGTGCTCGGCGTAATGGGCTTCGTGCTGCACAACAAAGTGCTGACCGTGCTGTTCGTCGGCCTGCTCGGCGTAGCCGCGTTTGCCACCGTGCCGCCGCTGCAATTGTGGGTGCTGCACAAGGCGCACAATGCACAAAGCCTGGCGTCGAGCCTGAATATCGGCGCCTTCAATCTGGGCAATGCGTTGGGTGCGTGGCTGGGCGGCGTGGTGGTGGCGCGCGGGCCGGGGCTGGCGGCGCTGACCTGGGTGGCCGCGCTGGTCACGCTGAGCGGACTGCTGGTGGCGCTGTGGGCACGCCAGCGCGAAAACGGCGAGCTGCGCCTGGCCGCCTGCGCCGGCAACGAAGCCTGATTCCCTGTTCCGCATACAACCGTTTAGCCATCCTGGCCTTATCGTCTGCCGATGCTTGAAGGAGAACCGACCATGAAAGCCGTTGCACTCACCCGCTATCTGCCGATCGACGACCCGCAATCGCTGCTCGACGTGGAACTGCCCACCCCGGCCATCGGCGCCGAGGACTTGCTGGTGCGTGTGGAAGCGATCTCGGTCAATCCGGTGGACACCAAGTTGCGCGCACCCAAACCGCAGGTGGAAGCGCAGCCGCGCGTGCTTGGCTTCGACGCGGCCGGCGTGGTGGAAGCGGTCGGCGCTGGCGTAAGCGGCTTCAAGCCGGGCGACGAGGTGTATTACGCCGGCGATGTCACGCGCCCCGGCAGCAATGCGCAGTATCAGGCGGTGGATGCACGGCTGGTAGCGCATCGTCCGCGCCGGCTCGATGCCGCCGGTGCGGCGGCGCTGCCGCTGACTGCCATCACCGCATGGGAATTGCTGTTCGAGCGCATGCCGTACCGGCCTGAAGATGGCGGCCGTGGCAAGTCGATCCTGATCATCGCAGGCGCCGGCGGCGTGGGCTCGATCGCCATCCAGCTGGCGCGCCGCGCCGGCTTCAACGTGATTGCCACCGCCTCGCGCCCGGAAACGCAGGCCTGGTGCCGCGCCATGGGCGCGCAGCAGGTGATCGATCATCGCCAGCCGTTGACGGCGCAGTTGCGCGCACTGGGTTTCGAACACGTGGATGCCGCGCTGAACCTGGCCGACACCTCGCGCTACTGGGACGAGCTGGGCGAACTATTGGCGCCGCAAGGCCACCTGGGCCTGATCGTGGAACCGGCCAACCCGGTCAACCTCGGCGACCCCTACAAGTCCAAGTGCATCGGCATCCATTGGGAAATGATGTTTGCGCGTCCGCGCTTCCGCACCGCTGACATGGGTGAGCAGGGCCGCATCCTGGCGCGGGTGGCTGCGCTGATCGACGAGGGTGAATTGCGCGGCATTCAGCGCGAGGCGCTCAGCCCGATCAATGCGGAAAATCTGCGCGAAGCGCATCGCCGGCTGGAATCGGGCAAAACGATCGGCAAGCTGGTGCTATCCGGCTGGTAAGCATTGCGGTCAATTGGCGGCCCGCTCACGCCGGTTCCCGATGCACAACCCCCTCACCGTCATTTCGGCGAAGGCCGGAATGACGGTCTGGAGAGTTAGCGCTTTTCTACGAACAGGCTACTCACGCAACAACGCGAAAAAACCGCGCTTAGTGATGCCGCCGCGCCGGCTTCGCCGGCTCGCCCTTCTTGCCCAGTTCTTCCAGCAAGGTCGACAGATCCTCGGCGTGCTCTTCCTCCATCGCCAGAATCTGTTCCATCAGGCGCCGCGAGGTCGGATCGTCATTGCCCAGGTACTGCACGATCTCGCGATAGCTGTCGATGGCGATGCGCTCGGCCACCAGATCTTCCTTGATCATGTCGACCAGATCATCGCCTTCCACGTAGTCGGCATGACTGCGCGTAAGCAAGCCCTGCGGATTGAAATCCGGCGCACCTTCGAGCTGGGTGATGCGTTCGGCAATCATGTCCGCGTGTTGCTGTTCTTCGTTGGCATGCTCCAGGAACTCCGCCGCCACGCTCTTGGCGTGAATGCCCGAGGCCATGTAGTAGTGCCGTTTGTAGCGCAAGGTGCAGACCAGCTCGGTGGCCAGCGCCTCGTTCAATATCTTGATCACGGTGGCGCGATCGGCGGTATAGCCTTCGGTGATGGCGCCCCGGTCGATATGTTCGCGGGCACGTTTGCGGATCGTCTCGATATCCGACTGGAAGGGCTTGGCCGACATGGCTATCTCCTCGTAACGGGTCAATACTGCCGTGCCATCCTGTCTGCGCATCCGCAAAGCATGGGTGAAATTGAAGTGGTGGAAGCGTCGCTTCGTTCAGCCGGTCGCGCTTACGGCAGGCGGTAGTCGAAGCTGTAGAAATGCTGGCCCTGCTCGATGCGGATCTGCAGCGCGCCGGTGATGCCGGCCAGTTCGTCCGTACCCGAATCGGGCACCACACTGATCGCCAGGCTCGGCACACCGCGATCCATCGTGCCCGAATGCTGCAGCACGAAACTGCCGCGCTTGCCATGCAGCGTGCCGGTAATGCGCTCGATCGCCACATAACCCGCCGAGCCCTGCACCTGGCCCATCGCCGAGAGCATTTCGCCCAGGCTGGTGGCCTCCAGGTCGCCACTGAAACGCTTGTCGAGGGTTTGCCGGCCCAGATTGGCCGCTTCGATACCGGGTGCTGCCGCCTGCGGTACCAGCTTTACTTCGAAGGATCCGTTTGCTTGCATGACAAGCTCCTGTGCGAGAAGGCGATCCGCAGATCGGACAAGAAGCTATCGCCGCCGCCATGCCGGCCGGCAGAATAGCCGCGCGGCCATCCGCCGCGCCCAGGGCAACCTTACGTCATTCCATGCGCAGGCCGATTGGAAAAACGCGACAGCGGTACCGGCATGGGCGCTGATCCAGGGCCGCCGCGCGGCGTGCTGCACCAGCGCCTGGAACAAGGCACGTTCGAGCACGCGCGGCGCGCGCCCTCCGCGGCCTTGGCCATGCTGGTCGAACACTATTGGTACGTGGCCTGGGACCTGCGCGGCCTGCCCGCGCAGCAGCAGGAAACCCTGCCCCATCCGAACGTGCATTACGTGATCGAACCCGGCCTCACCGCCATCTATGGTGTGCACAGCGGACGCTATGTGCGCATGCTGGAGGGACAACGCCGTGTGTTCGGCATCAAGTTCAGGGCCGGCGGCTTTCGCCCCTTCTACGGCAAGGCAGTGTCCACCCTGATGGATAGCTCGATGGATGCATCCACCATCTTCGGCGCGCCAGCCAGCCGTTTCGAGCAAACGATCCTGGCCAGCGACAGCTTCGATGCCATGATCGATGCGGCGGAAACATTGCTACTCGCCAGACTGCCGCCGCACGATGCCACGGTGGCGCAGGTCAGCGCCCTGGTAGCGGACATCGCCACTGATCGCAGCATCACGTCGGTGGAAGAGATCGCTGCGCGCAGCGGCCTGGGCAAGCGCAGCCTGCAGCGCCTGTTCAACGAATACGTCGGAGTGAGCCCGAAGTGGGTGATCAATCGCTACCGGCTACATGAAGCCGTTGCGCAGCTGCAGGCCGGCACGCCCATTGTGTGGAGCGAGCTGGCGCTGCAACTGGGCTATTTCGATCAGGCGCATTTCATCCGCGACTTTCGCAAGCTGATCGGACGCGCGCCTGGCGACTATGCGCGCAGCCAAGACCGGCACTGAACGCGCGGCCTGAGCCGAGCAGCCGCCAGGCGCGGCTGCTCAACCCGGTACATCAGGCCTTGTGGTACACCTCGGCACCCTGCGCACGGAATTCGGCCGACTTCTCGTCCATGCCTTCCTGCAAGGCCGCACCTTCGTCCACGCCATGCTCGGCAGCGTAGTCGCGTACGTCCTGGGTGATCTTCATCGAGCAGAACTTCGGACCGCACATCGAGCAGAAATGCGCAGACTTGTGCGCATCCTTGGGCAGCGTTTCGTCGTGGAATTCGCGTGCTTTTTCCGGATCGAGACCGAGGTTGAACTGATCGTCCCAGCGGAATTCGAAACGCGCCTTGCTCAGCGCGTTGTCGCGCACCTGCGCGCCCGGATGGCCCTTGGCCAGATCGGCGGCATGCGCGGCAATGCGGTAGGCGATGATGCCGTCGCGCACGTCCTGCTTGTTCGGCAGGCCCAAGTGTTCCTTCGGCGTCACGTAGCAGAGCATGGCGGTGCCGAACCAGCCGATCATCGCCGCGCCGATCGCGCTGGTGATGTGGTCGTAGCCCGGTGCGATATCGGTGGTCAGCGGCCCCAGCGTGTAGAACGGCGCTTCATGGCACTTCTCCAGCTGACGCTCCATGTTTTCCTTGATCAGCTGCATCGGCACGTGGCCGGGGCCTTCGATCATGGTCTGCACGTCATGCTTCCAGGCCAGCTGGGTGAGTTCGCCGAGCGTGTCCAGTTCACCGAACTGCGCCGCGTCGTTCGCATCGGCGATGCTGCCCGGGCGCAGGCCGTCGCCGAGACTGAAGGACACGTCGTAGGCCTTCATGATCTCGCAGATTTCCTCGAAGTGCGTGTAGAGGAAATTCTCCTTGTGATGTGACAAGCACCACTTGGCCATGATCGAGCCGCCGCGCGAGACGATGCCGGTGACGCGCTTGGCGGTAAGCGGCACGAAGCGCAGCAGTACGCCGGCATGGATGGTGAAGTAATCCACGCCCTGCTCGGCCTGTTCCACCAGGGTGTCGCGGAACAGCTCCCAGGTGAGGTCTTCGGCCACGCCGCCGACTTTTTCCAGCGCCTGGTAGATCGGCACGGTGCCGATCGGCACCGGCGAGTTGCGGATGATCCATTCACGCGTTTCATGGATGTTCTTGCCGGTGGAAAGATCCATCACCGTGTCGCCGCCCCAGCGGATCGACCACACCAGCTTTTCCACTTCCTCGGCAATGCCCGAAGACACCGCGCTGTTGCCGATGTTGGCGTTGATCTTGGTGAGGAAGTTGCGGCCGATGATCATCGGCTCGCTTTCCGGATGGTTGATATTGGCCGGAATGATGGCGCGGCCGCGCGCCACTTCGTCGCGCACGAATTCCGGGGTGATCAGCCGGGGCAGCGAAGCGCCGAACGACTCGCCCGGATGCTGCGTACGCAACGCGCTTTCGCGCAGCGCTTCGATGCGCTGGTTTTCGCGGATGGCGATGTATTCCATTTCCGGCGTGATGATGCCGCGGCGCGCGTAATGCATCTGCGTGACATTGGCGCCGGCCTTAGCGCGCAGCGGCGCGCGCGTATGGGTAAAGCGCACGGCATCCAGCCTGGCGTCAGCGGCGCGTTCGCGACCGAAGGCGGAGGTGAGGCCGCCCAGCTGTTCCACATCGCCACGCTCCATGATCCACGCCGCACGCAGCGCCGGCAGGCCGGCCGCGAGATCGACGCTGTAGTTCGGATCGGTGTACGGGCCGGAGGTGTCGTAGACGGTAACCGGCGGATTGGCCTCGCCGCCGAACAGAGTCGGCGTCTGCGCCTGTTCGATCTCGCGCATCGGCACCTGCAGGTCAGCGCGGCTGCCCTGTACATGGATCTTGCGCGAACCCGGGATCGGGCGCGTGACGGCTTCGGAAAGTTCTTGTGCGGCACGCACGAGATCGGAGGGCAAGGCATTCATCGGCATTCGTCCTTCTGGTATCCGCGCGGACGCGGAGGGCGTGCGAAAGGTCCGCACTGGATCGAAGCGATGGCGCCAACGCACGTTGCTCTGTGCGACGAAGCTCCCTACACCGGTGCTAACCGGATCAGGTTCGAAGGGACTCTCTCAGCCGACTGCCGCCGGCACCCCCGCTTCCAAGGGGTTTATTTGACCACGAAGCGGGGGGAGAAACGAGTGTGCCGCCCGTGAAGGGCTCAGCGAGGGGCGTAGGCCCGCAGGAACATGGCGACGCCGGCGCGGGCGTTCTCTTCCACTTCCTTGGCGTAGGTCTGCACGCAGTCGGCGCAGCCGAACATGCGGCGCATCATCATGTCGCCCTTGATCAGGGACATGAACTGGATGCCGGCGCGCGTTATGTCGTCGATATCCAGCTTGCCCGCGTCAACGGCCCGCTGCAGCAGGCGTTCCATCAGGGCCCGGGTACGCATCGGGCCTTCTTCCCACATCAGCTTGCCGTAGCGGGGGTTGCCCTGGCGGCAGTCGCTGAGGATGGCGCGGAAGGTGCCGACGTTTTCCGGGTCGCAGTCCAGATGGGCATGGATCAGGGCAATACGGCTGAGAATGGTGCCGATGTCGGCATCGGCATCGAAGTTGTAGGTCTCTTCGGGGAGCAGGTCCTGGATGCGCGCGCGGATGACTTCGCGGAACAGGTTGTCTTTGTCGCCGAAATGGCTGTAAACGGTCAGTTTGGATACGCCCGCTTCGGCGGCAATCGCATCCATGCTGGTGCCGGCGAAGGCGTTGCGTATGAACAGAGCCTTGGCGGCATCGAGGATGGCCGCGCGCTTTTCCATGTCCTTCGGGCGGCCGGGCCCGTGCGGCTTGGTCAGCGGGATCGAGTTCATAGTTGCACCTTCACAAATCAAAAAACCCAATTTATTATACGGAGCGGTTTAATTATTTCCTGAATGATACCGAATATTCGTCAGATGTGCGCGACTACCCCGGAAATGGCGCTGAGCGCCGCCTATCGCAAGGCGCAGCGGCTGCTGGCGGCGTGGCTGGAGCGCGACCGGACAGCCCACAGACAGGTATTTACCCTGCGCGCGGCCATCGCCGGCCTGGATGCGCGGGACCAGCACAGCCTGTCGCGCTGGCTGGCCTGGCTGGACGTGGCGGCGATCAGCCGCGGCGAGTCGATCCTGCCGCGCCTCTGGCGGCTGGATCCGGCGCTGGGCACGAGTACCGAACTGGCGCTTGCGCAGTTGCCCGTCGGCATCGCCGGAGAGACCCTGCGCAAACGTCGAAAAAGCGCCTAAGTGTCCGCGGACACAGGCACTTGCATGACTTACGTCAGATCGTTGCGATGACTTCCGGCACTTCGTACCACAGGGCGCTCACCGCACCCTAACCATTGTCGAAACAGGGTCTAAACGCTTATCCTTTTTGACCTTTTTTCGATCCATACAGGCACTTTTTTCATGGCGATGAACTTCGATCAGGCGCGTCAAAACATGGTTGAGAACCAGGTGCGCCCCTGGGAGGTGCTGGATGGCCGTGTGCTCGAGGTGCTGGGCCGCGTGCGCCGCGAAGATTTCGTCGCGCCGGAACACCGCCAGCTGGCCTTCGCCGATCTGTGCCTGCCGATCGGCCATGGCGAAGTGATGATGAAGCCGGTGCTGGAAGGCCGCGTGCTGCAGGCGCTGGCGCTGAAGCCGGAAGACCATGTGCTGGAAATCGGCACCGGCTCGGGCTTCCTGACCGCCTGCCTGGCCAGCCTGGCCGAGCGCGTCACCAGCGTGGACATCCATCCCGATTTCACCGCCGCCGCGGGCCAGCGCCTGCAGGCCGCGGGCATTAATAATGTGCAGTTCGCCACCGGCGAGGCGATCGAAGGCTGGCAGCCGCAGGGCAGCTTCGATGCCGTGGTGGTAACCGGCGCCATGTACCGTATTCCCGATCGCTTCCTCAGCTGGCTCAAGCCCGGCGGCCGCCTGCTCGCCATCCGCGGCGAATCGCCGGTGCAGCAGGTGATGCTGCTGACCAGCGAAGGCAGCAACCGTTATCGCGAAGAAAGCGTGCTGGAGACGGATCTGCCGTATCTCGCGCACGCCGCTCCTCCCCGTCGTTTTGTTTTCTGATTTCCCCGCAACCGACCCCGACCCTACGAGGCGAACCATGCGCTTGAAGCTTCTGACCCTTGCCCTGTCCCTGGCTGCAGTGTCCCTGCCCAGCCATGGCGAGGATTTGCTGGATGCATATCGTCAGGCGCGTGCGAACGACCCTGTGCTGGCACAGGCCGATGCGACCCGCCTCGCCATTCACGAACAAGTGCCGCAAGCACGCGGCCTGTTGCTGCCGCAGATCAACGGCACCCTGGGGCTGCAGCAGCAGTCCAGCAGCGGTGGCAGCAGCAGTAGCAGCAGCGACTCGGGCGTGTCGCGCGACGACCTCGGCCATACCCGCACGCGCTCGATGTCGGTCGAGCTGGACCAGACCATCCTCAACCTGGCCGACGTAGCAAACCTGCAGGCCGCGCACTCCACCTCCGACTCGCAGCAGCAGACCTACGAGGCCGCCGCGCAGGAACTGTTCGTGCGCGTCGCCACCGCCTACTTCACCATCCTCAACGACCAGGAACAGCTGAAGTACGCCAAGGCGAACGAAGAGGCCTACCGCGTTACCTACGACCAGGCCGAGCAGCAGTACAAGGTCGGCATCGCCGCGGTCACCAACGTGTACCAGGCCAAGTCGTTCTATGAGGCGGCCAAGGCCACCACGATCAGCGCGCAGAATACGCTGGAGAACGATCGCCAGGCGCTCACCGTGATCACCGGCCAGCCGGTCGGCGAACTGAAGGTGCTGCGTTCCGACCTGCCGATGGAAGCGCCCGCGCCGAACGATCCGCAGCAATGGGTCGACAGCGCCATGAAGAACAACCCCACCCTGCTGGCGGCGCAGCTGAGCGTCGACGCGGCCGAACATAGCGTCAACGCCGCCCGCGCCGGCCATCTGCCGACCATCACCGCCAGCCTCAGCCGCGGCAAGAGCACCACCTGGCTGGAGAACGGCAGCTACAACGCGATCACCAACGGCGGCGCCGGCAACGGTCGCTGGGGCAACACCATCGGCGTCACGCTGTCGGTGCCGATCTTCTCCGGCGGCATCACGCAGTCGAAGGTGCGCCAGGCCCTGTACGAGCGCGACGAAAGCCAGGATTCGCTGGAACTCACGCGCCGCCAGACCACGCAGAACACCATCAACTACTACAACTCGGTGATGGCTGGCATCAGCGAAGTGCAGTCGGGCAAGGCCGCGGTGGAATCGGCACAGGAAGCACTGGATGCCACCAAGGCCGGCTTCCAGGTGGGTACGCAGATCATGCTGGACGTGCTGACCGCGATTCAGACCCTGACGCAGAACCAGAGCACCTACTCCGCCTCGCGTCATCAGCTGGTGCTGAATCGCCTGCTGCTGCGCGAGTCGGCCGGCACCATCGATTACAAAGATATGGAATACGTCAACTCGCTGCTGCAGCAACCTACCGCGCAGTGAACGAAAAAGGCCGGGGAAACCCGGCCTTTTTTTATTCCTGCAGCATGCGGTCGATCAGCTTCATGACTCGCCCTACCGCACCGCGCTCGCTGTCGAATACCACGCGTGCCTGACAGCCCATCTGCTTGCGACGCGCTTCGTCATGCAACAGATCCAGCACCTGCGCACCCAGCAATTCGCTTTGCAGCACCCGCTTGGCGCCGCCGCCGCGGATCAGGCTGAGGGTGATTTCCTCGAAGTTGAACGTGTGCGGCCCGACCAGCACCGGCCGCGCCAGCGAGGCTGGCTCCAGCACGTTGTGGCCGCCGATCGGCACCAGGCTGCCGCCGACGAAGGCCAGGTCCGAGGCGGCAAAGAACGGCATCAGCTCGCCCATGCTGTCGATCAGGAAGACCTGGTGTGAAGCGCCCGGCACACGGTCGACGCTGCGCGTGGCAGTGGCGAAGCCCAGGCTGCGCACCGAATGCTCAACCGCGCGGAAACGCTCCGGATGCCGCGGTGCGATCAACAGCAGCGCGTCGGGCACGCGCTTGAGCACTTCCAGATGCGCCTCCAGCACGGCCAGCTCTTCGCCTTCGTGGGTGCTGGCGGCGATCCATACCGGCCGCAGATGTCCCCATTGCTGGCGAAACAGCGCGCCGCCTTCCAGGGCACCCACCGGCACCGGCATGTCGAACTTGAGATTGCCGCTGACCGTGACCTGGGTCGGATCCGCGCCCAGCAGGCGATAGCGTGCCGCGTCGGTGCGCGATTGCGCCGCAATCTGCCGCACGCAGCGCAGAGCCGAGCGCAGCAGGGCGCGCATCGGCGCATACCCGCGCAGCGAACGGCCGGACAGGCGCGCATTGACGATCATCAGTGGAATGCCGCGCCGATAGCAGCCGAAATAAAGATTCGGCCAGATTTCGGTTTCCACGATCAAGGCCAGGCGCGGCCGCACCTGGGACAGAAAACGGTGCACCGAAAACGGCAGGTCGTACGGCAGATACACATGGAACACGCTGTCGCCGAACAGCTGCTGCACGCGGGCCGAGCCGGTCGGCGTAACCGTGGTCACCACCAGCGGCGCATTCGGATAATCCACCCGCAATGCCTTGATCAGCGGCTCGGCCGCATTCACCTCGCCCACCGACACCGCGTGCACCCAGATGCTGCCGCGCAGCTCCGGCGCCTTGAAAATGCCGAAGCGCTCCGGCCAGCGCTGGTGGTAATTGCCGTAGCGCATGCCACGCGTGAGCAGCCGCATCACGATGATCGGCGTGGCCAGGTACATGAGGAGCGTATAGAGGTAGCGCAACGGACATTCCCGGTCGTGACACGAAAGTATAGGGGACGCGATGCACGGCCCACGCCGCCGCGGCCCGCGCTTCGCCCCCGACGTTCAGCCGCTACAATGCGACGGATGCCCGGAACACCCCGACCTGTCTTTACCCGCTCCCTGCTCGCTCCACGCCTCTGGCCGGCCTGGTTCGGCGTAGGCGTGATGAAACTGCTCGCCATGCTGCCGTTCAAGGCGCTGATGGGTGTGGGCCGCGCGCTGGGCGCGGTGATCGAACGCTATCCGTCGCCGCGGCGCAAAGTGGCCGCCACCAATATCGCGCTGTGCTTTCCCGAGCTCGATGCCAAGGCGCAGGCCGCGCTGGTGGATGCGCATCTGCGCGACATCGGCCTGATGCTGATCGAATTCGCCCTGGGCTGGATGGGCTCGGACCGCGCCATTGCCAAGATCCCGGTGCGATTCGAGGGACTGGAGCACTTGCAGGCTGCGCATGCGCAAGGCCGCGGCGTGCTGCTGGTCGGTGGCCATTTTTCACATCTGGAACTGTGCGCGCGGCTGGTCTCGCAGCGCATCCTGATCGCCGGCATGTACCGGCGCATGGACAACCCGGTATTCGAATGGGCGGTACTGCGCGCACGCCTGGGCTACGCCAAGACCATGTTCGAAAAAGACGACATCCGCGGCACCGTGAAGTACCTGCGCAGCGGCGGCACGCTCTGGTACGCACCCGACCAGGACATGCGCAGCAAAGACAACGTATTCGTGCCGTTCTTCGGCGTGCCGGCGGCCACCATTACCGCTACCCACCATCTGGCGCGCATGTCCCAATCGGTGGTGATCCCGTTCTTCCATCGCCGCCTGCCGCACGGGCAGGGTTATGTGCTGCGCCTGGGGGCACCGCTGGAAGGCGTGCCCAGCGAGGATGCCCAGGCCGACACCGACCGCGTCAACCGCAGCATCGAGCAGATGGTGCGCGAGGCGCCCGAGCAATACCTGTGGGTGCACAAGCGCTTCAAGACGCGCCCGGAAGGCTATCCGCAGATCTATTGAACGGCGGCCGACAGGCCGGCGACAGCGTTGCCGGGTAGATAAGCAGGCTGGCTTTTTCCCCCCGCAGCTGTCTCCATGCCCAACCACCGTTCCGCCCCCACCTGCGCAGTCCTGCCCGGCAGCTCCGTTTGCCGTAAGATCCTGCGTCCGGCTGACTGGGAGTGCGCATGAGCGCGAGCGCGGGATGGCAGGCCCAGGCCTGCCCGATTTTCATGTACCACAACATTGCCCAGGCCCCGCGCGGCCTGCGCCGCTGGCGCAGCCTGTACGTGAGCCCGAGCGCGTTCGCGCGGCAGATGTGGCTGCTCAAGCGGCTGGGCTATACCGGCCTGTCGATGGCCGATGCGATGCCCTATCTGCGCGGCGAAAAGCACGGCCGCATTGCGGTGGTCACGCTGGACGACGGCTACGTCGACAATCTCGAGGCGGCGCTGCCGGTACTGCAGCGCTATGGCTTCACCGCCACCTGCTACGTGGTCAGCGGCAGCATCGGCCGCCATAACGACTGGGATGCAGACAAGCTCGGCATCCAGAAGCCGCTGATGACCTCGACGCAACTGCGCGCCTGGCATGCCGGCGGCATGGAGATCGGCGCGCACACCCGCAGCCATCCGCGCCTGACCCAATGCAACGACGCGCAACTGCGCGACGAGATCGCCGGCAGCAAGGCAGATCTGGAAGATCACCTGGGCGCACCCGTCACCCAATTCTGCTACCCCTACGGCGACATGAATGACCGGGTCGCCAAAGCGACCTACGCGGCCGGCTACGACGCCGCCACCACCACTCATCGTGGACGCGCCGCCGCCGGCATGGACCTGTGGCGGCTGCCGCGTGTGCAAATCGCACGACACCATGCGCTGCCGCAGTTCGCCCTGCGCGCCTTTACCAATTATGAGAATCGCCGCGCATGAAATTCCTGTTCGTGGGAACCAACCCGGAAAATACCGGGGCGGCGACGCACTTCATCGCACTCGCGCAGGCGATGGTCGAAGCCGGCCATCAGGTCAGCGCGGTGGTCTATCCCAATGGCCTGATCGCCAATCACCTGGCCAGCTCAGGCGTGCGCCTGTATCCGGCCAGGTTCCGCAATGTATTCGACCTGCGCGGCTACTTCGCCACGCTCAAGGCGGCACGCGAACTCAAGCCGGACTGGCTGGTGGGCAACTTCGGCAAGGAGTACTGGCCGCTGATCCTGCTCAGCCGCCTGCTACGCGTGCCGGTTGCATTGTTCCGCCACCGCACGCCGCCGATGGGGCGCGTTTCCGGCTATCTGGTGCCGCGCCTGGCGCAGCGCTTTTTCGCCGTTTCCAGCCATGCGCGCCAGGCCTATCTGGATCGCGGCGTGCCGCCGCAGCTGGTGCGCGTGCTGTACAACCCGGTGAACATGCAGTGGTGCCGCCCGGATGCGCAGCGCCGTGCGGACATTCTGCACAAGCTCGGCATGCCGCAAGACGCGATCGTGCTCGGCTATTTCGGCCGCATCCATCACAGCAAGGGCATCTTCACCCTGCTCGAAGCGCTGGATGGCGCGATGGCGCAGGAACCGCGCCTGCACGGCATGTGGCTGGGCCATGGGCCGGATGCGCAGCAGCTCGGCGAACGCATCGAGGGCGGTTCCTTCGCGCACCGCCATCACATGCTCGGCTGGATCGACGACGTGCACCCGTACTACAGCGCGATCTCGATGCTGGCCTTTCCATCCATCGCTACCGAAACCTTCGGGCGTGTATCGGTGGAAGCGCAGGCTGCCGGCGCACCCGTGCTGGGCAGCAATATCGGCGGCGTGCCCGAAACGCTGTCGTCCAACGTCACCGGCCTGCTATTGCCGCCGGACAACGCAGCCGCCTGGCGCAATGCGATCGTGCGCATGTGCGATCCGGCCGTGCGCGAACCGATGGGGGTGGCGGCACGCGATTTTGTCGACCGGCATTTCAGTACGCGAGTGGTGGCCGACGAATTCGTGCGAATCCTCGGCGATCGCTGACCGTAGGTTGGGTTAGCGCAGCGTAACCCAACAATGCCCGATCGCTTCGATGAAGATACGTTGGGTTACGCTGCGCTAACCCAACCTACGTCGGCGCGCTTCGTGCAACTTGGCGTATTTCAGGAACACATAGAACGCGCCCAGCATGCTGGCGATAAAGCCCGCCCAGCCGTTGAGGAAATACCGCTTCAGCAGGAACTGCCGCAGAAAGAACAGCGGCGGATACACCACCATGCGCAGCCCGGTAAAGCGCTGCCCACGCCGCAGCTTGTGCGCCACCATCCCGCTGCTGTAGCGATTGATTTTTTCCACGCGGGCAGCGATATCGCCATCGCCGTCGTTGACGAAATCGGCGCCCCATAGCGTCTTCACCGGCCCGCGCACTTCCACCGCCGCGTGCACCTCTACATCGTTCATGCCGCCGCGCTGGCGATTGAACAAGCGCAGGTGGCCGTTGCGATGACTCCAGCGGTGCTGCACCGTCCAGAACATGCGCTCGCGCCGCGGCAGCCGGAAGCCCGCATGCTGGGGATCTTCCAGCGCACGTTCGATGATCGCCCGCGTGCCCGGCGACAGGATTTCATCCGCGTCGAGATTCAGGATCCAGTCGTTGCGCGCCATGTCATAGGCACGCTGCTTTTGCGGGCCGTAATCGTCGAACGGATGCACGTCCACCTGCGCACCATGCATGCGCGCAATGGCCACGGTGCTGTCGGTGGAGCCGGAGTCGAGCACGATGATTTCGTCCACCCAGTCCACTTCGCGCAGACAGGCATCGAGCGTGTCGGCGTTGTTGTAGGTGATGACAACGACGGAAAGCGGTTCACGTGCCATGGCGCGGCTCCTTGCCCGCAGCATAGAGCGCCGCGCACCACAGGCCCAGCAGCCAGGCGAACAGCAGACCCCACCAGGCCGAATAGAAGGCCAGATGGGTATTGAGCGGAAACAGCATCACGCCCAGCGCCAGTGTGACCGGAAAGGCGTCGTTACGGCCGCGCGGACCTGCGCGCCGCCAGGCCTGCACGGCGATACCGACACCGATCAGCCATAGCAGCAAACCCACCGCCCCCGTCTCGGTCAGGATCTCCAGCAGCAGCTGATGCGGATGGCAGGCGCCTACGCCATCGCCGCAATTCTCGGCCAGCATGAAGTGATCGTTGGCCGGCGCGAACTGCGGATAGGCATAACGGAAATCGCGCACGCCGACGCCGGTGACCGGATGCGCCGCGATCATCGCCACGCTGTTGCGCCAGATATCCAGCCGCCCGGTGCTGGCCTCGTTGAGATCCTGCTCGCTGCCGCCCAGCGCGGCGAGCGTGTGCTGCATGCGTGCATCGAAGCGGGTAGAGGTTTTCCAGGCGATGCCGCCGGCCGCCAGCACGACCACCGCCGCCAGGGCACAGGCCGCGAGAAAACGCAGTGCCGAACCTGCTTCGCGCCACAGCCACGCCAGTACCACCAAACCGAAGCAAAGCCAGGCGGCACGCGAACCACTGAGCATGATCGGCCCCAGCAGCAACAGCAGCGCCACGATCAGGCCGCGCCGCTGCCAGCGCGCACGCGCCGCCCACAGTGCGAACGGCGACAGCACCGCCAGCGTCGGCCCCAGCTTGGGATCGTCGGCGCCGAACAGGCCGGAAATACGTTCCGCTTCGGCGTGGCCGCGCAGGCTCCAGCCGGTCAACATCTGCATCCAGGCATCCAGCACCCAGCACGCGATCAGCACCGCCATTGCCATATAGAAACCGCGCAGGCGTGTTTCGCCGCGCATGGCGTAGCAGGCATAAGCACCCAGGGGGATGTAGCGCAGCAGCGCCAGCACCGTGGACCAGCTCTTGCCCGGCATGATCGCGCTGAAGGCGGAAAGCAATGCCGCGCCGATATAGCAGCCCAGCAACAGCAGCAGCAGGCGAATACCGGGATCGCGGCGCAAGGCATCGCGGTCGCGCAGCCACGCCAGCACCACGCCAGCGGTGCACAGCAACGTACCCAGCTCCGCACTGCGCCCGAACGGCAGCAACACCGCCAGCAGCCATAGCGGCAGCAGCGGCGAGCGCAGCCAGTTTTTCAATGCGGCGGAGGGAGGATGCATGCCGGATCCGGATAACGGTCCGCACATTGTAGGCGACTCGGCGAGGCGCCCGAGACCGGTTAGGCCGCTACTTCCTCATACAGCGCCAAGGCGGCGCGCTGCATATCGATCAGGCGATAGCGCTGCAGCGGCGGAATCGGTGGCGCCACGCGCAGCAGCTCGGCAGCACGTTCCACCAGCCGTTCGCGATCGCCAGGCGGTACGCGCCCGGCCGGATAGAGTTCGGCCAGCAATTCGCCCACGCCACCGTGCGCATAGCCCAGCACCGGGCGGCACAACGACAACGCTTCCACCACGGTGCGGCCGAAGGCTTCGGGCTTGTTCGACAGTTGCAGCACCAGCGCCGACATGGCGTAGATGTCGCGCACATCGTCCCGCGGCGGGGTCAGCACCACTTGGCCGGCAATGCCGCGCGCCTTGATCAGGTCGCGCAGCTCGCTCACATAGGCTTCGCGGCCGGGCTCGATCACGCCCAGCAGCAGCAGGCGCGTTTCGATACCGCGCTGCTTGAGTTCGGCCACCAGCTCGATCGCGTCGTGATGGCCTTTCAGGCGCGTGCCGCGCCCCGGCAAGGTCAGTAGCGGTGCGCCGGCCAGGGCGGGGAACTCATTGAAAAAGGCTTTCTGCCAGCTCTCATCCGGCCGGTGGCCGTACGGAAACGCTTCCGGATCGATGCCGCGCGGAATGATGCGGATGCGCGCCGGATCGAGCTTCAGATAGTGGCTGAGCAGGTAATCGCGCACCGTCTGCGAGACCACCACCACACGCTCGCCGCGCAGCATGATCGCGCTATAGCGGCCCGGCGAATTGAGCCCATGCACGGTGGTGACGAAATGCGGGCGGGGCGACATGCCTTTCAGCGCCCACCAGCCCAGCCAGGCCGGCAGCCGCGAGCGCACGTGCACGATATCCGGCTTCAGCTCGCGCAGCACGCGGCGCAGGCGCCACAGCTTGCCCAGGGTGGACAACGACTTGCGACCGATGTCGAGGGTGATGTGCTCGCTGCCTTCGGCTTCCAGCTGCGCGGTCATGCGGCCGCCGGCGGAAATCACCACCGAGCGATGGCCGGCCTGCACCAAGGCCTGGCCCGCTTCCAGCACCGAACGCTCCGCGCCGCCTGCGCGCAGCGCAGGGATCAGCTGCACAACAGTCAGCGCCCTGGCCGGTGTGGCGGCAACGGACATGATTCCCTCATTCGCGACTTTCATCCGGTAAAACAAGCACTAATCGTGCCGCCCGGCGCCTCGTGCGCCGGGATGTCTGCCGCGGTTCAGTCGCGCAGGACGTAATGTGCGCCGCAGTAAGGACATACGGACTCGCCGCCGTCCTCGACGATGGGCAGATAGACCTTCGGATGCGAGTTCCACAGGGCCATGCCGGGCATAGGACACGACAGGGGCAGGTCCGAACGCGTCACTTCATAACGATTTTCGGCATTCGCCAGGATGGGCTTGGCCGTGGCAGAGGAACCCGACATGGGATGTTGCTCCGGGATAAAACGGATGGGCCGGCTAGTTTAGCAAGGGATGCGGCCCGCAGCGTGAGGGTGTGCCGGAACACACCCTCGCGCCTTGTTTCGATCGGCAAGCAGCGCTTACTGGCCGGCCTTCGGCACCGAGCCTTCGGTGGTGATGGTCAGCTTGATCTCGTCGCTGACCTTGGGCACATACGCGCCCAGGCCGAAGTCCGAACGCTTCAGCGTGCCGCTGGCGTTGAAGCCGATCGACTGCGCGCCGGTCATCGGGTGCGGGCCGACATTGTTCAGCGTGGCATTGAGCACCACCGGCTTGGTCACGCCGTGCACGGTCAGGTCGCCGGTCACCTTGTAATGCTTGCCGCCCAGCGACTGCACGCTGGTGCTCTTGAAGGTGATGGTCGGGTACTTGTCGGCATCGAAGAAATCGGCTTCCTTCAGGTGCTTGTCCAGCGCCGGCACGTGGGTGTCGAGGTTGCTGAGCGGCATGCTCACTTCCACCGTCGACTTGGCCGGATCGGCCTGGTCGAACACCACGGTGCCGTTGGCGATGCCGATGTCGGCCACCGGGTTGGAGAAGCCGAAGTGGCTCCAGCTGAACAGCACCATGGTGTGGCCCGGGTCGAGCTGGTAGGTGACCGGGGCGGCCTGGGCCGACATCGCTGCGCCGAGCAGACCGGCCAGCATCACATAACGGAAAGTACGCATTGAAGAATCTCCTGCTTCAATCGGTAGGGGGTGGTGGTGAGGGAGGCGTACGCGACGCCGATTCGAATGACACGGACTGCAAACCTTCCAGCTCACGCAAGGCATCGGCCAGATTGACCAGCTGATCGTTGCGCAAGGCCGGACCAAAAATGAGATCCACCAGGTCGTCGCCATCTTCCTGCCGGCGCAGCACGATCTTCCGCAGCGGCAGATGCCCGCGCGACACGATCGCCTCCACCGAGCCCAGCGCCGCGGTGTCGGACAGCCGCAAGCGCAGGCGCGGCGGACCGGAAGCTGGCCGTCCCCAGGCCGAGAGCTTGCGCTCCAGCGGCTTGAGCATGGCCAGGATCAGCCAGATCACCGCCGTGGCAATCACCGCCGCGGCCACCATGCCGCTGCCGGCGGCCAGGCCAACCGACGCAGTCGCCCACAGGCCGGCAGCCGTGGTAAGCCCGCGGATGATCTGCTCGCGCTGCAGGAACATGATCGTTCCCGCGCCGAGAAAACCGATCCCGCTGACCACCTGTGCCGCGATACGCGAAGGATCCAGCACCACGTTCTTGCCCAGCACATCGTGGAAACCGAAGGCGGAGACGATGATCGCCAGCGCGGCCCCCACGCATACCAGCATGTGGGTGCGCATGCCCGCGGCCCATTCCTTGCGGCTGCGGTTGAGCCCGATCACCGCGCCCAGCGCGGCGGCCAGGGCGATGCGCAGAAACACCTCGAATGCGTCGATCATCGCTGGAGGATAGCCCAGGTGGCGGATGGCGGAACCGACATGATTCCGCCGCTCCGGCCTTATTCCACGCGGACGGCTTCTTCGAACGACAGCCTCGGGCTGCGCGGGAAGAAGTCGCGGCTGGTGTCGCCATAGCCGATGTTGATCAGGAAGTTCGACTTGATCGAAGTGCCGGCAAAGAAAGCCCGATCCACGCCGTCGTTGTCGAAGCCCGACATCGGGCCGCAATCCAGGCCCAGCGAACGCGCCGCCATGATCACGTACGCACCCTGCAGGGTGGCGTTGCGGAACGCGGTGCGGTCGATCAGTTCCTGGTTGCCGACGAACCAGCTGCGCGCATCGGCATGCGGGAACAGCTGCGGCAGCTTTTCGTAGAACGCGTGATCGTTGGCCACGATCGCGGTGACCGGTGCCGCCAGCGTCTTGGCGCGATTGCCCTCGGACAGGAACGGCTTGAGCTTTTCCTTGCCCTCGGCGGACCGCACGAATACCAGCCGCATCGGCGAGGAGTTGGCGCTGGTCGGGCCGAACTTCGCAAGTTCGTACAAGGCATGCAGCTGCTCATCGCTCACCGCCTTGGGCAGGAACGCGTTGAAGGTACGGGCCTGGCGGAACAACTGGTCCAGTGCTGCCTCGGCAAGCTTCTCGCTCATCGGTATCCTCTGCATGACAACGCGCCGGCGCCGGCGCAACAGCCGCAGAGTGTAAGCGCAAGCGGTATCGGCCAGAGGTCAACGGGACGGAACGAACTGTGCAGAATCCGACCACAATCGCCCCGGATCCCACGGCCCTCCCGGCCACGGCGGCCAATCCATGAGCAATGCCACCCTGCCGGGCGAGTGCTGGGCAATTACTGACCATGCCGCTGGCAACCAGCGCCAGGCCCTGGCACTGGCCGAGCGGCTGGGCATGCCGGTGCGCCATCTGGTGCTGTCGCCGCGCGCGCCATGGTCATGGCTGTCGCCGCGCATGCTGCCCGGCGGCCGCCTGGCCTTGCCGCGTGCGCAGCGCCATGGCTTCGCAGCGCCATGGCCCAGTGTGGCGATCGGCTGCGGCCGCAGCGCCGCATTGTTCACCCGCATGCTGCGCAAGCTCAGCGGGCATCACTGCCACACGGTGCAGATCCTCGATCCGCGCCTGGATCCTGCGTATTGGGACACGGTCATCGCACCGCGCCACGACCGGCTCACCGGCGCCAATGTGCTGAACCCGCTCGGTTCGCTCAATCCCATCGACGAGGCCTGGCTGCAGGATGGCCGCGATGCCTTTCCGGCACTGGGCAAGTTGCCGGGCCCGCGCGTGGGCGTGTTGATCGGTGGACCGCGCCAGGGCATTCGCATCGACGTCGACTATGCACAGCAACTGGTCGCGCAGCTGCTGCAACGCCAGCGCAGCGAAGGCGGCAGCCTGCTGGCCCTAGTCTCGCGCCGCACACCCGCCGCGGTCATCGACACCGTGCACAACGCCCTGCGCGATGTGCCCGGCATGTTCTGGGCCGGCCCCGACGATGGCAGCAATCCTTATCCCGGCGTACTCGGCTGGGCCGACCGGCTAGTGGTGACACCCGATTCGGTCAACATGCTCAGCGAAGCCTGCGCCGTGGGCTGCGCCGTGCAGACGCTGGTGCTTGACCCGCTGCCGGACAAGCTCGCACGGTTTCATCAAAGCCTGCGCGAAGCGGGATTGCTGCATGGCATGGACAGTGATTCGCCTGCGCATCAGACGCCGTTGCGTGAAACCGCAGGCATCGCAGATGCGTTGCGTAAACGTATCCGGGCTGTTTGAGCATTTATTGGATGAAGGGACAAGGCCACTTTTGGGGCCGCAATGGCATCCATCAACGCGACGTGTACGGGTAGATAGGGCCGAAGGCACAAACATCTGTTGGGTTACCCCGGATCAAGTCCGGGGTAACCCAACCTACGCGGGTGCATCGCGGTGCGATGGGTGTTGGGGCAAGCGCGTGCAACCCCACCCCAACCCTCCCCTACTGACGTAGGGGAGGGAGCTGATGACGCGAGATTGAATGTGGCGCACTACACAACGTGCGAAGAACCTCACGCTCTGACCGGGCCCCTGGGGAGCGGTGAAGGGTGGGAGGACAGGCCCCGCAGGGGGCCGAAAGCGCTGCAGGCAATCCCCAAACCAGCGACATGCGCAACCAGGGCACAGACACTTGTTGAGTTCCGCGACTAACCGAAACACCCTTGCTAAAAAGCAAAACCCAGCGCCCGCGTCACCGCATTCACATCGCTGCACAAGGCCTCCAGCTCCGCATCACGCGGCGCGATGCGCGAGCGCAGATCCAAGGTGCACAGCAACGCACGCCGCAGAAGTTCGGCGTGCGCCACGCTGAGGCAATTGGCCTGCGCCATATCCAGCAGCCCCGCATCGCGGCAGGCTTCGATCAAACCCGCATTGGCGGTGATCGCCAGCAACCCGGGCGCCCTGGCAGCATGCGCCAGCACCAGCCCCTGCAAGGCGAACTCGATATCCAGCAAGCCACCGTGGCCTTGTTTCAGATCGATCTGCGCAGCATCGGAGCGATCGCGTTCGGCACGCCAGCGCTGGCGCATATTGCTGACCTCGGCCAACACCGCCGCCGGCTCGCGTGTCACCGCGAGCGTGCGGCGCCGTACTTCCGCCAGCTCCGCATTCAATGCCGCATCGCCGGCTACCGGCCGTGCACGCAGCAGGGCCTGATGCTCCCAGGTCCAGGCACGGCTTTCCTGGTAGGTGACGAACGCTTCCAGGCTGCCGACCAACAAACCCTTGGAACCATCCGGCCGCAAGCGCGTATCCACTTCGTACAAACGCCCCGCCCGCGTCAGCACCGTCAGCCAGTTCATCACGCGCTGAGTCAGGCGCTGGTACCAGCGCGAGCCATCCAGCGGCCGCGCGCCGTCACTGGTTTCCTGCGCGCGCTGGCCATCGAACACGAACACCAGATCCAGATCGGACGCAAAGCCCAGTTCTTCGCCGCCGAGGCTGCCGTAACCCAGCACGGAAAATCCCGAGCCCTGTCCCGGCAGGCGGCCATGCTGAGCAATCACTTCGCGTTCGGCCAGCGCGGCCACCGCATTCACCACCGCCTCGGCGAGCGCCGCCAGCCGTCGTGCCGTGGCCACCGCATCGGCACGGCCATCGTTGAAGGCCAGCCCGAGGCGAAAGGCAATGCTCGATTTGAATTCGTTGATGCGCTCCAGCTCGGCTTCCGCCTCGCGCTCGTCCAGGGTGGTCAGCACATGGGCGATTTCGGCGCTGATATCCGCGCGCTTGAGCGGCAGCTGGTCGATGCGCGGATCGAGCACGTCGTCCAGCAGCAGCGGCTGCGCGATGACGCGCTCGGCCAGAAAAGCGCTGTCGGCGAACAATTGCGCCAGGCGTTTGCGTGCCGCCGGCTGCTCTTCCAGCAAGGCCAGGTACGACGGACGCCGCGCCACGGTCTGGATCAGCCGGCACAAGCGCAGCAGGCACGCCACCGGCGCAGCGGTCTGGCGCGCCACGACCAGCAACTGCGGCATCAGATGGTCGAGCTGCTCGCGGGCACGCGCCGACATCGCGCGCAATTGCGCGGCCTGCGGCAATTTCAACAGCGCATCGGCGGCATCGGCGCCCGGGGTGAAACCGGATGCCTCCATCAGCGCTGCCGTCAGCGATTCATCGCAGGCCTGTTTCCATAGCACCGCATCGGCGGCCGGCACGCTGGCCTTGGCGCCGCCTTCGGGCATCAGCACCGCAGCGAATTCGGTGGCGACGATATCGCGGTGGCGGGCCAATTCTTCGGCCAGCGGCTCCCACGCCGGATAGTCCAGGCCAAGTGCTAAGCGTTCGCGCGTCAGCGCGTCGTCGGGCAGGTCGTGCGTCTGCGCATCGCGCAGCATCTGCACACGGTTTTCCAGCTTGCGCAGGAATACATAGGCCTCGCGCAGCGCCCGCGCGCGGGCCGCCGGAATATGCCCGCGCGCTTCGCAGGCGGTCAATGCCGGCAGTAGGCCGCGCACGCGCAGGCTGGGCTCGCGGCCGCCGCGGATCAACTGAACCAGTTGGACGATAAATTCGATTTCGCGAATGCCGCCGGGACCCAGCTTGAGATTGTCGGCCAGGTCCTTGCGCGCCACTTCCGCGTCGATCAGCGCCTTCATCTCGCGCAAACCGGCAAAGGCGGTGTAATCGAGATATTTGCGATACACAAACGGCCGCAGCATCTCCTGCAGTTGCTTGCCCGCGCCGCGATCGCCCGCCACCGTGCGCGCCTTGATCCAGGCGTAGCGCTCCCAGTCGCGCCCTTCGCGCTGGTAGTACTGCTCCATCGCGGTGAACGGCAGCGCGAGGCGGCCGGCGTTGCCGAACGGACGCAGGCGCAAATCCACGCGTGCGCAGATGCCGTCGGTGGTCGGTTCGTGGAGCAGCCGCACCAGTTGCCGCACCAGCCGCACGAAGTATTCGCTGTTATCCAGTGCACGGCTACCGTCGCTTTCACCGCCTTGCGGATAGGCCAGCACCAGATCGATGTCGGAGGAGAAATTCAGCTCCGCACCGCCGAGCTTGCCGAAGCCGATTACGATCAGCCGCTGCAGGCTGCCGTCTTCGCCGCGTGGATGACCGTAGCGCGAGGCCAGCATGCGCTCCGACCAGGCCAATGCACTGCCCAGCAGGGCCTCATACAACACACTGGTGGCCGACAGGATTTCCGGCAGTTCATCCAGGCCGTTGACGTCGCGAAATACCAGCCGCAGCGCTTCGGCGTGGCGGAAGCGGCGCAAGGCCGTCATGCATGCCGCTTCGTCCGTATCGAGCTTCAGTGCATCGATACGCGCCGCCGCGTCGCTGCCGGAACGCAGCCGTTCCAGGCCTTGCGGCGATAGCAGTTGCGGCTGGCTGCGCCAGGTCTCGAACGCGAAATCGCTGGCCAGCAGCGTGCGACGAATGCGCTCGGCTACGCCGGCATCGTCGTGCAGGGGCACGCCGGCGGCACGGCAGCGGGCGACCAGCTGAGCGTAGCGGTCGTCGATCAATGCGCGCAGCGCGGACGATTCGGCGGGGGAAGCGGTGACAGGCATCTGCGCATTATGCCCACATCCTTTCTGGCCATCGCCCCGGCATGCCAGGCCGGCGGATGCCTGCGCCGCGGCTCAGCCCGATCCGACAGACCCGCTCCGGCAGAGCGGCGAAGGTAGTGGGCAGCACATTATCGAGGCCAACCGCCCATGCAAGGACGCTCCATAACCTCCGCACAGGATCCGCACCTGCCGCATGCCCCGCTCAAGCCAGGCGAACAAGGCGAGCTGATCCGGCAGCTGCAACAACACCTGGCCGTACTCGGCTATCACGATATCGACGGACCGCTGCGCATCGATGGCGTATTCGGCGAATACACGCGCCATGCCGTGGAGGCGTTTCAATACGACTACGGCCTGAAGGCCAGCGGCATCGTCGATCAGCTGACCTGGACAGCGCTGAAGCACGCCAAGTGCGCGCATCGTTCGTTCGAGCAACGGCGGCATTCGCGTGCTGCGGCCTACGAGGCGAGTCTGTACAAGCCCGGCTATCCGCTCCGACGACGGTAATCAGGCCTCCAGCCGCCGCCATGGCCCGATGGTGACCGGGCCGGCGGACGGCTGCTGCGTCACTTCGGCCTGCGCACGCACCTGCCCGTCGCGATCCAGACCGAACATGTGCAGGGCCTGGAACTGCACGCTGAGCGTTTCGTCCGCGGTCACGCCGTGGCGCGCGCCATCGCGTGCACTCCAGGCCGCTTCCAGCGGCTCGTCCACGCCTTGCAATTGCAAAGCCGCGCGGGTCATGCCGGCGACTTGGCGCACACTCAACACGCGTGCCGGCAAACCCTCACCCTGCCGTGCGGCCGGAACGATATGTTCGGGCCGCACGTGTACGACAATGCTGTGCACATCGCCGCCGAAGCCTTCGAGCCGCCAGGCCTGGCCGAGCACGTGCAGCGCGGCACCTTGCCGTTCGCCTGGCAGCGCCTGGCCGCGAGCGATAAAACGTGAGGCGAAGGGCGTGGCCGGATGCTGGTAGATCTGCTCCGGCGTACCGATCTGCTCGATGCGTCCGCGGTTCATCAGCACTACGCGGTCGGCCATTTCCAGCGCCTCGTCCTGATCGTGTGTGACGAATAGCGAGGTGATGCCCAGCGAGCGATGGAAGTCGCGCAACCAGCGGCGCAGATTCACGCGTACCTGCGCATCCAGCGCGCCGAACGGCTCGTCCAGCAGCAACAACCGCGGTTCGATCGCCAACGCACGGGCCAAGGCCACACGCTGCCGCTGGCCGCCGGACAACTGCGCCGGATAGCGTGCTGCCAGCGATTCCAGCTCCACCCGGCGCAGCAATTCTTCCACCCGCGCCTTGATCGCCGCCGCCTTCGGCCGCAGCCGCCATGGCTGCACACGCAGGCCGAAGGCGACGTTCTGCGCCACCGTCATATGCGGAAACAGCGCGTAGTGCTGAAACACCAGGCCGACGCCGCGACGGCGTGCATCCAGCGCCAGCAGGTCCTGGCCGTCGCGCTGCACACTGCCGGCGTCCGGCTGATCCAGGCCGGCCAGCACGCGCAGCAGGCTGGTCTTGCCGGAACCGGAAGGACCGAGCAGCGCGACGAATTCGCCGTCGGCGATGCTGACGCTGACATCGTCCAGAGCCGCGAACTGGCCGTACTGGCGGCGCAGATGGGAAATCTCGATAGCCATGCCGTTCCTCAATACCCCGCGCGCATGTCGCCGCCATGCCGCCACTCCAGCAGGCGCTTGATGCCCAGCGTGACGACCGTCAACAGCGCCAGCAGTGACGCCACTGCAAAGGCGGCGGAAAAATTTTCTTCGTAGAGTTGATCCACCTGCAGCGGCAGCGTGTTGGTGATGCCGCGCAGATGGCCGGATACCACGTATACCGCGCCGAATTCGCCCATCGCGCGCGCATTGCATAACAACACGCCATACAACAGCGCCCAGCGCACACGCGGCAGGGTGACGCGGAAGAAGATCTGCCAGCCGTGCGCGCCGAGCGTCAGCGCGGCCTCTTCCTGCTCCGAGCCTTGCGCCTGCATCAGCGGGATCAGTTCGCGCGCCACAAACGGCAAGGTGACAAATACCGTCGCCAGCACCAGCCCCGGCAACGCGAAGATCACCTGCCAGCCATGTGCTTCCAGCCATGCGCCGAGCCAGCCGTATTTGCCGTAGACCAGAATCAGCATCATGCCCGCCACTACTGGCGAGACCGAAAACGGCAGGTCGATCAAGGCGCCAAGCAAGGCTTTGCCGCGGAACTGGAAATGCGTCATGCACCACGCCGCCGCCAGGCCGAAGACCAGGTTCAATGGCACCGCGATCGCCGCCACCGTCAGCGTCAGCCGCACCGCGGCGAGCGTATCCGGCTGGCGAATCGCCGCGACATAGAACGCTACGCCCTGACGCAAGGTTTCGGCAAAAATCGCCAGCAGCGGCAGCACCAGAAGCCACGCCAGTACGGCGACCGCTGCCAGCACCAGCGCAGCGCGTGCGATACGCGTCGTCCACGCCGGACGACCACCGATCGATACCACCGCGGCAATGGCAGCCATCAGCGCAACCTCGCCCAGCGCCGGGCCCGGCGCTGCCAGGCGGAGATCGCCACCAGCAGCAGCAAGGACGCTGCCAGCATGACGGCGCCGAGCGCAGCAGCGCCGCGATAGTCGTATTGCGAATCGATCTTCTGCACGATCAGGTAAGGCGTGATTTCGGTGCGGAACAGGCGATTGCCCGAAATGAACACCACCGAGCCGTATTCGCCGATCGCGCGCGCCAGCGCGAGCGCGTAGCCGGTCAGCAAGGTCGGCCACAGCAGCGGCAGCAGCACCCGGAAGAAACGCTGCGCCGGCGATGCACCCAGGATATAGGCCGCCTCTTCCAGATCGTGCTCAAGACTTTCCAGCACCGGCTGCAAGGTACGCACCACGAATGGCAGGCCCACGAAGACCATCGCCAGCAACACACCTAATTGGGTATAAGCCACCTCGATGCCGAACGGCACCAGCCGGCTGCCCAGCCATCCGTTTGGCGCATACAGCGCGGTCAAGGCAATGCCGGCTACCGCTGTGGGCAACGCAAAGGGCAGATCGACCAGGGCATCGCACAGGCGCCGCAGGGCGAAGCGATAGCGCACCAGCACCCAGGCCACCAGCAGTCCCAGCACCATGTCGATCACCGCCGCCAGCAAGGCGGCTCCGAAACTCAGCCGCAGCGACGCCATTACCCGCCGTGTGCCCACCTGCGCCCACCATCCTGACGGCCCCAGCTCGCAAGCCGTCCATACCAGTGCCGCCAGCGGCAGCAGCACGCAACTGCCCAGCGCGGCCAGGGTGTAGCCCACGCTCAAGCGGAATCCTGGCAGCACGTGGCGCGTCATCGGCGGCTCAATGCTGGCCTTCGGTAATCTGGTCGAACACGCCGCCATCGGCGAAATAAGCCGCCTGCGCCTTGCGCCAGTCGCCGAACTGCTCGGCCAGGGTGAAGGTTTTCACTGCCGGAAATTGCGCCGCATAACTGGCCGCCACCGAGGCCAGGCGGGGGCGGAAGAAATGCTTGGCGGCAATCGCCTGGCCCTGCGGACTGTAGAGAAATTGCAGATAAGCCTGCGCGACTTTCTGCGTGCCGTGCGCCGCGACCACGCTATCGACCACCGCCACCGGCGGCTCGGCCAGGATGGTCGACGAAGGCACCACGATGTCATAGCTGCCCTTGCCGAACTCCTGCTGCGTGAGCAGGGCTTCGCTTTCCCAGGCGATCAGCACGTCGCCGATGCCCCGCTGCACAAAGGTATTGGTGGCGCCACGCGCACCGGTGTCCAGTACCGGTACGTTCTTGTACAGCGCGGTGACATAGGCGCGCGCCTTGGCATCGCTGCCGCCTGGCTGGCGCGCTGCCCAGCCGTAGGCAGCGAGAAAATTCCAGCGTGCGCCGCCGGAGGTTTTCGGATTGGGCGTAATCACCTGTACATCCGGGCGGATCAGGTCCGGCCAATCGCGGATGTGCTTGGGGTTGCCCTTGCGCACCAGCAATACGATGGTCGAGGTGTAGGGCGAGCTGTTGTCCGGCAGCTTGCTCTGCCAGCCCTTGGCCAGCAGGCCTTTGTCGGCCAGCACATCGATGTCGTAGGCCAGCGCCAACGTCACCACGTCGGCCTGCAAGCCATCCAGCACCGCCCGCGCCTGCTTGCCCGAGCCGCCATTGGATGTGGTGACGGTGACGTTTTCACCCGCCTGCTTCGCCCATTGCGCCTTGAACGCCGCATCCACTTCCTGGAAATACTCGCGAGTGGGATCGTAGGACGCATTCAGCAGGCGCGTCTCGACCGCATTGGCGCAGCCCACGGCAAAGCTGAGCAGCGCGGCCAGGATCAGCAGACTTCGTTTCATGCGAAACAGCTCCTTCGGGCGGGTCGAAAGACGCCCATCATCGACTATAGATTTGGATGTCCAGACGGCTGAAAGGGTGGATCGTCCTATCCATATGCCTTACGCCCCTGCTCTTTCCGCAGAGGTCAGCGCCTGACCCCGATCAGATGAAAATCTCCGCACGCAGCTCGAATACGCGCGGATTGAGCAGCAGCCCGCGCCGATCGCTGTAGGCACGGATGTAGTTGGCCTGCAGCCGCAGATGCGTGCCGACGTACCAGTTGGCGCCGGCCGTCCAGTCATGCTCCCTGCCGCCCGGCACCAGGCCATCGTTGAGATCGAGTTCGCTGTAGCGCAAGGCAAATTCCAGTGCGCCCCAGGGATGCGCGGGAATCACATTGCTGACGTTGCCATCGTGGTACTGGCGCGATTCGCCCGTCACGACCCAGCTGCCGAAGGCGTAGTAGCCATTGAAGTCGTAGCTCGGCTTGCCATTGGCGAAGGTGGTCTGCGCCTGCAGATATTCACTCTGGATCGACCAGGGACCATCGATCCAGAGCCCTTCAAAACCCTGGCGATTGATATGGTCGACGCCGCTGAGCGTGCCGCTGCTGATCAGGGTGACGGTGGTGAGTCCCGCTTCGGGTGGCGTCTTGAAGCTGGCAGTAGCCGGCTGCTGCACACCCAGCGCATTCACCAGGCCGTAGGGACGCTCCTGCGAGACGGCCAGCCCCAGGTGCAACACATGACCCGGCGCATGAATCGGCACCCAGGCCGCGCGCGCGGCCACCGTATGGCCGTGACTCTTGCCCTGCAGGTTTTCGCCGTAATAGCCCAGGCTGGCCAGCCAATGCGTGCGCTGGATCGCCCAGTCGACGCCGATGCGGCGATTCTCGTAGACCGCCTGCGAGGGCAATGCCAGCTCGATAAAGGTGGTTTGGGTGGAGGTAGTCACGCCCTCGAAGCTCACCGGCGTCTTGCTCTGGCCGACGCGGATGGCGCCGAAATCCTGGCCGAGCACAGCCTGCGACTGCAGCCGGAAAAATGCGTCCTGCCATTGCCTGGACTGGAAATCGTAGTAGACCGTCGCGTCATAGACGCCGGGCTTTTTGACGTAAAAGCCCAGATATTTACGCCGATTGGTGTGCGCATCGACAAACTTGCCGTCGTCATGTGAAAAGTCGTTCACGTCGTACTGATAGCGCATCACCAGGCCAAGATCGGTGCCGTCGTTGAACTGCACATGTGTGGGCCAGTGGTTGAGCCAGTCGTAGTCGCTGGTGTCGGCAGCCGCCGGCACGCTTGCCGACAAGGCCAGGGCGGCGATCAAAAGAGGTGTATAGCTCGGTCTTCGCGGCATGGATTCCTCCGGCGCTGCGTCACTGCGGCGCCTCTCGATAGATGAATTCCCCAGGATGCAGCCGCCCGGCCGGGCGTGCTGACGATTCCATGCTGCCGGCCCGGCTTTGCCGGGCGGAAAGGAGGGAATGGCATGCGGATATGCCGCCCCCTCATTTCTTCGCGAAAAAACGAAGTTCTAACATCCTTGAAATCAGATGGACGTCTATACGTCCAGGGATGAAGAACGATGACCGTCGCCACCCTATCGCCGTTGCCGGAAGACAAGCAAGCACTCGCCAGCCGCCTGGTCGAAGGACTCGATATTCCTGCCCTGCACTGGCTCTCCGGTTATTTCGCCGGCGTAGCCGTGCAACGGCTGGGCAGCGGCCGGCAAACGCCTGGCGAAGCCGTGGCGCCTGCAGCCGAAGCGCTGGCGCGCCTGACGGTGCTGTACGGAAGCCAGACCGGCAATGCCAAGCGCCTGGCGGAAGAATTGGGGCGCCGCGCTACTGCAGCCGGGCTCGCGGTACGTGTGGTCCGCGCCGATGCCTATCCGACGCGCGAGCTGAAGCAGGAGCGCCTGCTGTACGTGGTCATCAGCACGCAGGGCGATGCCGAGCCGCCGGACGATGCGCGCGCCCTGCTCGAATTTCTCGGCAGTGCACGCGCCCCGAAGCTCGAAGGCCTGCACTACGCGGTGCTTGGCCTGGGCGATTCGAGCTATCCGCAATTCTGCGCGATCGGACGCCAGTTGGACGAACGTCTGCAGGTACTCGGCGGCCAGCGGCTGTTTGCTGCCGGGGAAGCCGATGTGGATCTGGAAACCGTCACCCAGCCCTGGCTGGAGCAGGCACTGCAGCAGGCGCGCGAGCAGCTGAAGACGTCTGCGCCGCTGGCCAAGGTCACCACCTTGCGCACGGCGCGCAGCACGCCGGCCTGGCATCGCGACCAGCCCTTCGCCGCGCCGCTGCTGCTCAACCAGCGCATTACCAGCCGTGACAGTGATCGCGATGTGCGCCATCTGGAACTGTCGCTGGAAGGCTCCGGCCTGCGCTATGCACCCGGCGATGCCCTGGGCATCTGGCCGACCCAGGCCCCCGCACTGATCGAAGCCGTGCTCGGCACTCTGCAGCTTGATGGCGATGCCCTGGTGCAGGCTGGCGGCGAAGAACTGCCATTGCGCATCTGGCTGGCCGAACGGCGCGAGCTGACCCAGCTCACTCGCCCCTTCTTCGCGGCACATGCCGAGCGCAGCGGCGACCAGTCACTGCGTGAACAGCTGGCGCCGACCGCACGCGATGCGCTGGCAGCAACGTTTTCGCACTGGCAGCTGCTCGACCTGCTGCGCCGCCATCCGGCCGCATGGCAGGCCGATGAACTGGTCGCCGCGTTGCGCCCGCTGGCACCGCGCCTGTACTCGATCGCCTCCAGCCAGTCAGTGGTGGGTGAGGAAGTGCATCTCACTGTCAGCCATGTGGACTACCTGCTCAATGGCGAAGCACGCTGGGGCGCCGCCAGCCGCTATCTCGCACAGCGCGCCGAAGGCGAAAGCGTGCCGGTGTTTATCGAAGCGAACGAACGCTTCCACCTGCCCGCCGACAACGAGCGCGACATCATCATGATCGGCCCCGGCACCGGCGTGGCGCCGTTCCGCGCCTTCGTGCAGGAGCGCACCGAGCGCGGTGCCGCCGGGCGCAACTGGCTGCTGTTCGGTAACCCGCATTTCCACGCCGACTTCCTTTACCAGACCGAGTGGCAGCAGGCATTGAAGAGCGGACAGCTGCATCGTCTCGACCTGGCGTTCTCGCGCGATCAGCAAGACAAGATCTACGTGCAGCATCGCCTGCGCGAACAGGGACGGCGTTTGTACGAATGGCTCGATGGAGGCGCACATCTTTATGTCTGCGGCGACGCCAGCCGCATGGCCAAGGATGTGCACAAGGCGCTGATCGAGATCGTCACCGAGCACAGCGGCCGCACTGCGGAAGACGCCGAGGCCTGGTTGAACCAGTTGATCCAGCAGGGCCGTTACGCCCGCGACGTGTATTGAGGTCGGCGATGAGCGAGCACACCGTTTCCGAACTGGAACGCATCAAGGCGAATAGCCGTTTTCTGCGTGGCAGTCTGGTGGAGGGTCTGGCCGATCCGGTCACCGGCGCCATCAGCGAAGACGACAACAAGCTGCTGAAATTCCATGGCAGCTATCAGCAGGACGATCGCGACCTGCGCGAGGAGCGTCGCAAGCAAAAGTTGGAGCCGGCGTATCAATTCATGGTGCGTGCGCGCCTGGCCGGCGGCGTGCTCAGCCCGGCGCAATGGCTGAGCTTCGACCATATCGCGCGCACCTGGGCCAACAACACACTGCGCATCACCACGCGCCAGACCTTTCAGCTGCATGGCGTACTCAAGCGCAATCTCAAGCGCTCGATCGCCGCCATGAACCAGGCCCTGGTCAGCACGATCGCCGCCTGCGGCGATGTCAATCGCAACGTAGTGGCCAGCGCCAATCCGGTGGCCACGCCGGCGCACCGGCTGGCGTATCACTGGGCCGAGCAGCTATCCGAGCACCTCAAGCCCAAGACGCGCGCCTATCACGAGATCTGGCTGGGCGAACAGCGCGTGGCCGGCGGCGAAGAGGAAAGCGAACCGCTCTACGGCCCCACTTACCTCCCGCGCAAATTCAAGATCGGCGTGGCTGTGCCGCCGACCAACGATATCGATGTGTTCGCGCAAGACCTGGGCTTTATCGCCATCATCGAACACGGCCAATTGCTGGGCTTCAATGTATCCGTCGGCGGCGGCATGGGCGCGACGCAAGGCGACGCCAGCACTTACCCGCGCCTGGGCAGCGTGCTCGGCTTCGTGCTGCCCGAGCAGTTGCTGCGCACGGCGGTGGGCGTGATCGAGCTGCAGCGCGATCTCGGCGACCGCAAGGAGCGCAAGCATGCGCGTCTGAAATACACCCTCGATCGCATCGGGCCGCCGGTGTTCAAGGCCGAACTGGAACAGCGGCTCGGCTTTGCCTTGCAGCCCGCGCGCGCCTATCGCTTCGATCACAACGGCGATCGCTACGGCTGGACCGAGGGCGATGACGGCAACTGGCATCTCACTTTGCAGATCGAATCGGGCCGCCTCGCCGACCTGCCCGGCCAGCCGCACTTGAGCGGCATGCGCGCGATTGCGCAGGAACACCAGGGCGATTTTCGCCTGACCTGCAACCAGAATCTGATCATTGCCAACGTGCCGCCTGCACAGCGCGCACGCATCGATGCGCTGGTGACCGAATACAAGCTCGACGGCTATCGCCGCCTCAGCGGCATCCGGCGCCATGCGGTGGCCTGCGTGGCACTGCCCACCTGCGGGCTGGCAATGGCCGAAAGCGAACGCTATCTGCCGCAACTGCTGCCGAAGCTGGAGGCATTGCTCGACCGGCACGGCTTGCGCGACGAGCCGATCCTGTTGCGCCTGTCCGGCTGCCCGAACGGTTGCTCGCGTCCCTACCTCGGCGAAATCGCACTGATCGGCCGCGCGATCGGACGCTACGACTTGCGTCTGGGCGCGGATTTCGCCGGCCAGCGCCTTAATCGCACCGTGCGCGAAAACATCGACGAAGCGCAGATCCTGCACGAACTCGATGCGCTGTTCGCCCGCTATGCCGGCGAGCGCCAGGCACAAGAACGCTTCGGCGATTTCCTGCTGCGCAGCGGCCTGCTGCCGAGCGCGCGCCATGCCGTCGATGTCGAGGTATTGGCATGAGCCTGCCCACTCCCGCCATCGCTGCGCGCGATGCACAGGCGCTGGGCAAGCTCGATGCATGGCTGCTTGGCCTGCGCGCCGAGGAGCGCGTGGACTGGGCCCTGCGCCAGCTACCCGGTGCGCACGTGCTGTCGTCCAGCTTTGGCGCGCAGTCGGCGGTGTCGCTGCACATGCTCAGCCAGCGCCTGCCGGAGATCCCGGTAATCGTGGTGGATACCGGCTATCTGTTTGCCGAGACCTATCGTTTTATCGACGAGCTGGCCGAGCGCCTGTCACTGAAGCTGCATATCGTGCGCCCGGCACTCTCGCCTGCGTGGCTGGAAGCGCGGCATGGCGAGCTGTGGGCGCAGGGCCGCAAAGGGCTCGATCACTACAACCGCCTGGCCAAGGTCGAGCCGATGCAGCACGCGCTGCAGGAACTGGGCGCCGGCACCTGGTTCGCCGGTTTGCGGCGACAGCAGGCGCAAAGCCGCGCCAACGCGCCAGCCGTCGACCATCGCCACGGCCGCTGGAAAGTGCATCCGATCGTCGACTGGACCGACCGCGATATCGGCCTGTATCTGCGCCGCCACGACCTGCCCTATCACCCCTTGTGGGACCAGGGCTACGTATCGATCGGCGATACGCATACCACGCGCCGCTGGGAACCCGGCATGCGCGAAGAGGACACCCGCTTTTTCGGCATCAAGCGCGAATGCGGCCTGCACCTGGACGTGTGACTTATTGCAGCAACCGAACAAACCAATAAAAGCCCCGAGAAGGAAAACCCAATGAATGCTGTTGCCGCCGAGCTTGCCTCGGCCGAACTCGATGCGCTGGTAGCGCCGCATGGCGGCACACTGCGCGAGCTTTATCTGCCACCCGAACAGGCCGAAGCGCTGAAACGGGACAGCGCGGCGCTGCCGCAATGGACGCTCAATCAGCGCCAGTTGTGCGATCTGGAGCTGCTGCTCAATGGCGGCTTCTCGCCACTGCAAGGTTTCCTCGGCCGCGCCGATTACGATCGCGTAGTGCAGGAACTGCGCCTGGCGGATGGCACGCTCTGGCCGATACCGATCACGCTGGATGTCGACGAAGCCTTTGCGGCCAGCCTCTCCGTCGACGCGCGCATCAGCCTCAACGATGTGCAGGGTACGCCGCTGGCGGTGCTCACGGTCGAGGATGTGTATTTTCCCGATCGCATCGCCGAAGCGCGGGCGGTATTCGGCACGACCGATCGCACCCATCCTGGCGTGGCCGAGCTGCTCGATCGCACGCTTCCGGTGTATCTGGGTGGCAGCCTGCAAGGCATCCAGCCGCCGCCGCACTACGACTTCACGCCGTTGCGGCAAAGCCCGCGCCAGCTGCGCGAGTGGTTCGGCCAGCACGGCTGGCAGCGCATCGTGGCATTCCAGACGCGCAATCCGATGCATCGCGCGCATCGTGAGCTGACCTTGCGTGCTGCCGAGCAAGTCGGCGCAAAACTGCTGATCCAGCCTTCGGTAGGACGCACCAAGCCGGGCGATGTGGATCACTACACGCGGGTGCGCTGCTATCGCGCGCTGCTGGAGCACTACCCGAAAAATCACGCCACGCTATCGCTGCTGCCACTGGCGATGCGCATGGGCGGCCCGCGCGAGGCGTTGTGGCACGCGATCATCCGCAAGAACTACGGCGCCAGCCACTTCATCGTCGGACGCGATCACGCCGGCCCCGGCAAGGATGCCGAGGGCAAGCCGTTCTACGACCCGTATGCCGCACAGGAACTACTGGCCCGCCACCAGGAAGAACTCGGCATCCGCATCGTGCCGTTTCCGGCCATGGTCTATGCCGCCAATCGCGATACCTACCTGCCGCAAACGGAAGTAGCGGCGCAGGATGAAGTGCGCGACATCTCCGGCACCGAATTGCGGCGACGGCTGCATCAGGGCGAGGCGATCCCGGAGTGGTTCACCTTCCCGGAGGTGGTGGAGATTTTGCGCGAGCGCCATCCCGTCAACGCCAGCCAGGGCTTTGCACTGTTCTTCACCGGCCTTTCCGGCTCCGGCAAATCCACCCTGGCGCAGGCGATCCTGGCGCGTCTGCTGGAAACCGGCAGCCGGCCGGTGACCATGCTGGATGGCGACGAAGTACGCCGACATCTCTCGAAGGGTCTGGGTTTCTCTCGCGAGGATCGCAACGCCAACATCACCCGCATCGGCTTTGTCGCCAGCGAAGTGGTGCGCCATGGCGGCATCGTGATCTGCGCACCGATCGCACCGTATGCGGAAGCGCGCCAGGAAGCGCGGCAATTGGTGCAGACGCATGGACGCTTTGTGGAAATCCACGTATCCACGCCGCTGGAAGTGTGCGAAGCACGCGATCGCAAGGGACTGTATGCCGCCGCACGCGCCGGCAAGATCAAGGGCTTTACCGGCATCGACGATCCCTATGAAGCACCGGCTGCACCGGAGCTGCGCGTCGATACCAGCACGCTATCCGTGGCAGAGGCCGCGGACCAGGTGATCGCATGGCTGCGCCAGCAGGAGCTGACGTGAACGCAAGCAGCGCGGCCGTTTCAGGCCGCGCGCGTGGCAGCGCGACGCACGCCGCGCTGCTGCAATTCGCCCCACAGCGGCGGCGCGGGCCAGTTCGGCTCGGCGTGACCGGCAACGACACGGCGCAGTTCGGCCTCGTCGATCTGCGGCGCCACCAGGCGCGCAAGTTGCGCCACATAGCTGCGCAATACATGGTCGCGGCGCAACACCAGCCAGCTGGTGCATACCGGCAGCAGGCCGTCGATATCCAGCGTGACCAGCTCGCGCGCATCGGCGGCGCCGATCGCCATTTCGGCCAGGATGCCGACGCCCAGGCCGGCCAGCACATAGGTCTTGATCAGGTCCGCATCCGCCGAGGTGCAGGCGATACGCGGCGACAGACTGGCTGCATTGAAGGCGCGACGCAGCGAGGATTCCGGCTGCAGCGAGGATTCGTAGCTGACCAGCGGATATTCGGCCAGATCCTGGATGCGCAGCGGGCGCCCCAGCTTGGCCAGCGGATGGCCATGCGGCACCACCGCGCGGCGGTACCAGCGGAACAGCGGCACCGCGATGCCGCCTTCGGGCGCATTGCCGCTGGTGCTGACGATGACCAGATCCACTTCGCCGCTTTCGAACAGGCCGATGATGCGGCCCTCGCCCTGCGGCCGGATGTGCACCCCCAGTTCCGGATACTGCTGCTTCAGCTTGGCGATCGCCTCGGGCAGCACAAAGCGGGCCTGGGTATGCGTGGTGGCCAGCGACAGCTCGCCATGAGCTTCTTCGCGCAGATTGGCTGCCAGCGCACGGATGTTGCGCGCCTCGTGCAGGATGCTGCGCGCCCGCTCCAGCACCTGGCTGCCGGCGGGCGTGATGGCGTCCAGGCTCTTGCCGCGACGGGTGAACACCTGGAAACCCAGCTCCCCTTCAAGCTGCTTGAGCTGCTTGCTGATGCCGGACTGGGTGGCGTGGACGTTGTCGGCGGCCAGGGTGATGTTCAGGCCGGCGTCGGCGATGGCGACGATGTAGCGAAGTTGCGTAAGGGTCATGAGATCGGCTCCAGGATGGGTTGCGTGCAGGGCTGCGCATTGCGCTTGGCGCAGCACATACAGCTCACGCACCACCCTGGACGGCGTTTCATCACGATCTCCAGACAATTACCAAACTTGCGGGTCGGTCGACCTTAACACAGCGTTATTTGGACGTCTATACATCTATCAGTCCCTCAATTTCGGCACTCCGGCTATGCCGCAGGGCCATATCCTCCGGCGCTGCCGCCATTTCCGAAGGATCCTTCGCGGCGCTAGCTTGGACGTCCATTCCTTCCTTTAGCGGACGCCGGCATGCAGCTGTATCCCTTGTTCGCCGACCTTGCCGATCGCCCCGTGCTGGTCGTGGGCGGCGGCGACGTGGCGGCCAGAAAAGCCGCCATGCTGCTGCGTGCCGGCGCCAAGGTCACGGTCGGCGCGCCGGTGCTGGCGCCGGAATTGCGCGAGTTATTGCAGCAGTCGCGTATCAACTATCGCGCCGGCAGCTATCAATCCGACTGGCAGGACGGCATGTGGCTGGTGGTGGCCGCCACCCGTTCGCGCCCACTCAACCGCCGCATCGCGACCGAGGGCCATGCGCGCCAGCGGCTGGTGAACGTGGTGGACGATCCGGCCCTCTCCAGCTTCCAGGTGCCGGCGGTGATCGACCGCTCGCCGCTGCTGGTGGCCATTTCCAGCAGCGGCGTGGCACCGGTATTGGCGCGTCGCCTGCGCGAGCGGATCGAAAGCCTGCTCGATCCGGCACTGGGCTCGCTGCTGCAGCTGGCGCAGCGCTACCGCACACGCATTCGCCAGCGCCATGCGGATCTGGCCGCGCGGCGGCGCTTTTATGACTGGCTGCATGACGGTCCAGTTAATGCGCTGCTGCGTGCCGCGCAGCCGCTGCAGGCGGAACGGCAGTTGGTCGAGGTCTTGTCCAGGCGCGAAGTGCCCGCGCAACAGGGCTCCGTGGTGCTGGTCGGCGCAGGCCCTGGCGACCCGGGCCTGCTGACCTTGCGCGCACTGCGCGCGCTGCATGAGGCCGACGTGATCCTGCACGATGAGCTGGTCAATCCGCAGATCCTGGACCTGGCTCGGCGCGATGCCGTGCAGATAGCCGTCGGCAAGCGCGGCGGCGGCAAACACACACCGCAGTCATCCATCCATGCCTTGCTGCGCGAGCACGCACAAGCCGGCCGGCGAGTGGTGCGCCTGAAAGGCGGCGACCCGTTCGTGTTCGGCCGCGGTGGCGAAGAACTGGTCTTTCTGCGCGAACACGGCATCGCCTGCGAGATCGTGCCGGGCATCACTGCCGCACTCGCCTGCGCCGCCTACAGCGGCGTGCCGCTGACGCATCGCGATCATGCGCAATCAGTGCGACTGGTCACTGCGCATTGCCAGCAATCGCTGGACACCCTGGATTGGGCAGAGCTGGCGCGCGATCGCCAGACTCTGGCCATTTATATGGGCGTCGCCACACTGGACCAGCTCACCCGGCAATTGCTTGCGCATGGACGGGACGCGGAAACGCCGTTCGCCCTGATTGAAAACGGATCCCTGCCCAGCCAGCGCACGCTCACCGGCCCATTGCGCGACTTGCCCGCCCTGGCCATCCGGCACGCGGTACGCGCGCCGGCCCTGCTGATCCTGGGTGAAGTGGCCGGGCTGGCTGCCGCGTCGCACTGGCATGGCGAACTGCTGGGCGGCGATGCTGGCCGGCTGGCGGACGCCGCCTGAGCGAGACGCTGGTTCCCTGTCCCGATTCAGCCCTGCGCCAGCTGGAAGGATTGGACGCAAGTCACTGAGCGGCATTACAAAGCCCCGACAGGGCCTCGGACAACACCCATTTTCTTGCGAAGATTCCGTTAGTTAGCTGCGAAATGGGCTGAACCGGCAGCAACCTTCGAGGGATGCCAGACAACGGATTCATGTCAGCCACGTTACAGTCCACATCCCCTGGCATGACAGGTCGCTGGACTGCATGACCCCTTCCTCGACAACCCTGACGCGCAGCGTCGCCATCCGCATCGCTCTGGTCGGCGCGACGGCCGTGCTGTTCGTGCTGCTGACCGGCCTGCTCGACGGCAACGACGGCGTCTCCACCGCGCAACTGCTGGCCCAGCCGACCTATCCGCTGGCCAACGCGATGCCCGGCGTGCTCACCGCGCTGCTGCTGCTGATGCTTACCCGCCGGCTGGTGCTGTCGTTCGGCCTGGCCTATCTGGCGCAGGGCGTGATGTATGGGGTCAACGCGCTGAAGGTGGCCAACCTGGGCGTGCCGCTACTGCCGGCGGATTTCCGTATGGTGGGACAGCTGCGCAAGGGCGGCATGCACGTGCTGGGCAGTTACCTGCCGCATAGCCCCTGGCCTTACCTGGCGATCATCGGCGGTGTCGCGCTGATCGCAGCGATGTGGCGCTTCGAGCCACCGCTGTTTGCCCGCCGCACCGGCGGCAGGCGCATCGTGGCGGGCAGCGTGCTCGCCATCACCCTCGCCACCCTGCTGGTCGGCGTGCCCGGCTGGGGCAATCTCTACAACGGCCGCAAGCTGTGGCTGGAGCCATGGTCGGCGGCGGCCACTACCAGCCATTCCGGCCTGGTCAGCTCGCTGATGATGTTTCATCTGCAGGATCGGCGCAGCAACCAGAAGGCCGATCCGAACGCGGTCAGCAATCTGCTGCAATCGACCGGCGATGCGGTGCGCGCGCGCATGCAGACGCCGGCCGGGGATGGCACCGCGCTGCCCGATATCGTGGTGATCCAGAGCGAATCGTTCTTCGATCCGAGCATCTTGCACGGCTATGAGAACGCCAATCTCACACCCAATCTGACGCGCCTTGCCAGCGAAGGCATGAGCGGTCCGCTGCATGTGCCCACCTACGGCGGCGGCACCATCCGCACCGAGTTCGAAGTGCTCACCGGCCTGTCCTTGCGCTATTTCGGCAATATGCAGTTCCCGTATCTGCAGATGCACGACAAAGTGGTGCCGAGCATGGTGCGCGTGCTGCGCGCTCACGGCTATGAAACGGTGGCGATCCACGGCAACGATCCCACTTTCTGGAACCGCAACACGGCTTTCAAGGTGTTGGGTTTCGATCGCTTCGTCTCGCAATCGAGCTTCCCGGCCAATGCAGCGATGGACGGCAAGTACATGGCCGACAGCGCGATGACCGACGAGATCATGTCGCAGCTGAAGGACGCCGGTCCGCCGCAGTTCCTGTTCGCGATCAGCCTGGAAGCGCACGGCCCGTACGACGTACCGCCGAAGGACACAGCGGCACGCGATGCCATTCCGGTACCGGCCGCGGTGAACGCCAAGGACAAGGCGGAAGTGCAGACCTATCTCTATCACATGCAACACGCCGACCAGGAGCTGGGCCGCCTGACCGCCATGCTGGCCAAGCGCAGCCGCCCGACCTTGCTGCTGTTCTACGGCGATCATCTGCCGGGCCTCAACGAAGCGTTCCAATCCACCGGTTTCGTCGACGGCCAGCCGGCATTGAGCCAGGCTGGCACGTGGTTGCTGATCGATCCGCGCAATCCGGGCCATGCGCAGCGCGTGGACATGGCTTCGTGGATGTTGCCGGGCTTGCTGCTGGAACGCGCCGGCATTCATGACGATGCATATTTCGCGCTGACCCAGGTGCTGGCGCCTTCGCTGGCCATGCTCACCCGTGCACCCGGCGCCGCTCCGGTATCGGAGAATGCGCAGCAGAAGCAGTTCGACGGCGACATGGCCAGCGTTGCGGTGCTGCGCATGAAGGGCAAGCTGGACAAGCTGCTGCCGGCGAGCCTGCTACCCGCCAATACGGCGGTGGCGAAGCAGGATGACGCCGATCACGATGCAACGACCTTGTCGGCCATGGGTATGCATCGCTGAGGCGGTGCTAGAGAGCTGGAACGCCGGCCTCACTCTCGCCTCCGCGTCACCCCAGCAAAAGCTGGGGTCCAGTGACTCCACCACATTCGAAAGACGCTGGATCCCGGCTTTCGCTGGGATGACGCGGAGGCGTGGATACGGCTTTTATTTGCCCTGCCTATTTATCGCTGGGCCGCCACGCCTCGAAGCGAATCGGATGCGCAACATCCGCCGACGTCACCTTGCGCGTCCCGGGTTTCAGCGCATCGCCGTTGGGATCGTCATTCATCTCCCAACTTTCGAAAATCTGCTTGTGGAACAACCACGCATGCCGCTGCGCGTCGTAGTGGAAGGTGATGTAGTCGGTCCAGTGCTGACCGCAGGCGACGCCGTTCTGCACGGTGAAATAGCGGTTCTTGATCGCCAGGCCGTTGTCGCCGTCCTCGAACGGATCGCACTGGCCGCCCTGGTCGGCGCGCATCACCACCTGATCGTTGCGCGCCGCGAGCGTGAAGCTGCGATCGGCATTCTGCGTATAAATCAGCAGAGGGCGCGGCGATGGCGTATCGCTGCTGTCGTTGGCGCGGTGGATGACCACCAGATAATCAGTGCGCCCGCTATCGTCGAGCTGGCCGGCGGCATAGCTCAGCACTTCATAGCCCTGCGGCAGCTGGCTGGCGACGGCGGACGGCAGCTCCGCGGCGTGCAGCGGCAGCGACAGCAAGGCCAGCAACAACATCCGTTTCATCGCTCTCTCCACTGCTGATGGCTGTTGCCGCGAAGCCGCACTGTAAGCCATCTGCCGCACGGCGATCACGCAAAAAGAAAACCCCGCTTGCGCGGGGTTTTCTCGTAACAGCTTGCGATGAACGCAGGACTTAGAAGTCCATGCCGCCCATACCGCCCATGCCGCCGCCCGGGGCGCCGCCATGGTTGTGCTCTTCCTTCTTCGGCAGCTCGGCCACCATCGCTTCGGTGGTGATCAGCAGACCGGCCACGGACGAGGCGTACTGCAGGGCCGAACGGGTCACCTTGGTCGGATCCAGGATGCCGAATTCGATCATGTCGCCGAACTCGCCGGTGGCGGCGTTGTAGCCGTAGTTGCCCTTGCCTTCCTTGACCTGGTTGACGATCACGGACGGCTCGTCGCCGGAGTTGAACACGATCTCGCGCAGCGGAGCTTCCAGCGCACGGCGGGTGATGGCGATGCCGTGGTTCTGGTCTTCGTTGTCGCCCTTCAGGCTGTCGATCGCCTTCAGCGTGCGGATCAGCGCCACGCCACCGCCAGGCACCACGCCTTCTTCAACGGCTGCGCGCGTAGCGTGCAGGGCGTCTTCGACGCGGGCCTTCTTTTCCTTCATTTCCACTTCGGTAGCGGCACCGACCTTGATCACGGCCACGCCGCCGGCCAGCTTGGCCACGCGTTCCTGCAGCTTCTCGCGGTCGTAGTCGGAGGAGGTTTCCTCGATCTGCGCCTTGATCTGCTTGATGCGCGACTGGATCTTGTCGGCTTCGCCGGCGCCGTCGATGAGGGTGGTGTTTTCCTTGGTCACCACGATCTTCTTGGCGCGGCCGAGGTCGGCGATGGTCGCCTTCTCCAGCTGCAGGCCCACTTCTTCGGAAATGACCTGGCCATTGGTGAGGATGGCCATGTCTTCCAGCATCGCCTTGCGGCGGTCGCCGAAGCCCGGCGCCTTCACGGCGGCAACCTTGACGATGCCGCGGATGGTGTTGACCACCAGGGTGGCCAGCGCTTCGCCTTCCACTTCCTCGGCAACGATCAGCAGCGGCTTGCCGGCCTTGGCCACGCCTTCGAGGATCGGCAGCATTTCGCGCACGTTGGCGATCTTCTTGTCGTACAGCAGGATGAACGGATCATCCAGCTCGACCTGCTGGCTCTGCTGGTTGTTGATGAAGTACGGCGACAGGTAGCCGCGATCGAACTGCATGCCTTCGACCACGTCGAGTTCGTTTTCGAGACCCGAACCTTCTTCAACCGTGATCACGCCTTCCTTGCCGACCTTCTTCATCGCGGTGGCGATGATGTCGCCCACGGCCACGTCGGAGTTGGCGGAGATGGTACCGACCTGGGCGATGGCCTTGTCGTCGGCGGTGGGCTTGGACAGCTTCTTGAGCTCTTCCACCGCGGCGACCACGGCCTTGTCGATGCCGCGCTTGAGGTCCATCGGGTTCATGCCGGCGGCCACGGCCTTCAGGCCTTCGCGCACAAACGCCTGGGCCAGCACGGTGGCGGTGGTGGTGCCGTCACCGGCGTTGTCGGAAGTCTTGGAAGCGGCTTCCTTGACGATCTGCGCGCCCATGTTCTCGTAGGCGTCGGCCAGTTCGATTTCCTTGGCCACGGACACGCCGTCCTTGGTCACGGTCGGGGCGCCGAAACTCTTCTGGAGCACGACATTGCGGCCCTTCGGGCCGAGGGTCACCTTGACGGCGTTGGCCAGGGTGTTCACGCCCTTGAGGATGCGCGCACGGGCGTCTTCGCCGAAGCGTACTTCTTTAGCTGCCATAATTTTTTTGCCTCAAAAAAATTAAATAAATACGGAAAATCTCGCGAAAAACCTACAGAAGGAGCCGAAGGCGACTGGATGCGAGCTCCTGGCTCCAACACCCGCCGCCGTCGAATCAGCCTTCGATAACAGCCACCACATCGTCTTCCTTCAGGAAGACCAGCTCTTCGCCGTCGATCTTGATGTCCTGGCCCGAGTACTTGCCGAACAGCACCACTTCGCCGACCTTGACCGACATCGGACGGACCTTGCCGTCTTCCAGGATGCGGCCTTCGCCAGCGGCGATGACCTTGCCGCGGGTCTGCTTTTCGGTGGCGCTATCGGGGATCACGATGCCGCCGGCGGAGACACGCTCCTCTTCCAGGCGCTTGACGATGATGCGATCGTGCAGCGGACGCAGTTTGCTCATGGGATGGACTCCAGCTATGGCTTTGGTTTGATGGACAATTTTTGACCCCGGACCGGCCTTGAGGCGGCTAGCTGTTAGCACTCGGCGAGGATGAGTGCCAATTCTAGCCTCCAAAAAAACCCCTGCAACAGGGGCGGACGGGACTGTCAGGGTGAATAGGGGTGGCCGGGCGGGTTTCAAGGGGCCCGGAGACACCAAGAGCCTAAGTCTTTTCCCAGGAGCAGCCTGGCAACGCTGGACGGCCTATCGACATGCGCCCGCGGAACGTCAACGATGGCGCATTGCATGTACAGAAAGGCTTTCGGCAGTGAGTAACGAACGCGCGCTACGCGAGGACATCGTCACCAACGGATTGAAGCTGACCCCGTCCGGGCTCAGCCAGGGCACCTCGGGCAATCTCAGCATCCGCTGCGGCGACGGCTTCCTGATCACCCCCAGCGGCGTGCCCTATGGCGAGATCACTGCTGAGGACGTGGTGCTGGTGGACATGGACGGCCGCTACGAACACCGCCGGCGCCCCTCCAGCGAATGGCGCTTCCATCGCGATATCTATACCGCCCGGCCCGACGTGCATGCCGTGGTGCACGCCCACCCGCCCTACAGCACCGGGCTGGCCATCTGCCGCATGGACATCCCCGCCGTGCATTACATGATCGCGGTCAGCGGCGGCGACTCGATCCGCTGCAGCGACTACTACACCTACGGCACCCAGGCGCTTTCCGATGCGGTGGTACGCGCACTGGAAGGGCGCAGCGCCTGCCTGATGGCCAATCACGGCATGATCGCCACCGGCGCCGACATAGAACAGGCGATGTGGCGCGCAGTGGAAGTGGAAACGCTGGCACGCCAGTACACGCTGGCGCTGCAGGCCGGCAAACCCGTGCTGCTGACCGATGCGGAAGTGGTGCAAGCGCTGGAGAAATTCGGCAACTACGGGCTGATGTCCAAACAGGCCTCGGCATGAGCCAGCCCGAGCGCGTGCTGCTGTGCTATTGCACCTGTCCCGATGCAGCCAGCGCGCAGCGCGTGGCCGAGACCCTGGTCGACGAACGACTGGCCGCCTGCGTCAATCGGCTCGACGGCATCCAGTCCACCTATCGTTGGCAGGACCAGGTCACGACGGACAGCGAAACATTGCTGCTGATCAAGACCAGCGCCGAACGCTTCGATGCACTCAAGCAACGATTGCTGGACCTGCATCCCTACGAACTGCCGGAATTGATCGCCGTGCCGGTGGAACGCGGCCACGAGGCGTATCTGGACTGGGTCCGCAACGCCGGCGAAAACTGATTCCGCTTCGTGCGGCTTGCTCAGGCGACAAGCAAGGCCGCGAGTTGGCGTACTGCTTCATCGATACGCGGCGTATCGAGCAGGCCCAGGCCGAAGGCAAAACCATTCGCGGTTTTCGCTTCCAGCGCATAGCCACCCAAGGCTTCGATATGGATACCGTGTGACGCCGCGCGTGCCGCCAGCGTTGCCGCATCGCACGGCATGCACAGCCGGGCCGCCACATGCAGGCCCGCATCGGCCGGCCATGCTTGCAGGCGCTCACCGGCATGCCGGTGGAGCGCATCGAGCAAGCTGTCGCGCCGCTCGGCGTAGAGCTTGCGCATATGCCGCACGTGGCGCACCAGATGTCCTTCGTCGATGAACGCGGCGAGCGTATCTTGCGTGACCACGTCGCCGTGCCAGTCCGCCTGTTGCCTGGCGTTGATCAGCACCGCGTGCAACCACGGCGGCGCTACCGCATAGCCGATCCGCAGCGCCGGAAACAGGCATTTGGAAAACGTGCCTACGTAGCAGACCGAATCGTTGCGATCCAGCGTCTGCAAGGCATCCAGCGGCCGGCCGCTGTAGCGGAATTCGCTGTCGTAGTCGTCTTCGATCACCAGTGCGCCATGGGTCCGCGCAAACGCCAGCAAAGCCACCCGCCGCCGGGGCGACATCACTACGCCGAGCGGGAACTGGTGCGAGGGCGTCACGTAGATCACTTGCGCATCGGGCGGCAGTTGCTCCACCACCAGTCCTTCCTGATCCACCGGCACCGCGACCACGCGCGCACCCGCCGCAGCAAAGGCCGCGCGCAACGGCGGATAGCCGGGGTCTTCCACCGCCAGCACCGTGCGACCCGGCGTCACCAGCACGCGCGCCAGCAGATCGAAGGCCTGCTGCGCACCGTTGGTGACCACCACGTCGTCCGCCGCGCAGGCCACCGCGCGTGCAAACGAGATATGCCGCGCAATCGCCGCACGCAGCGCGGGACGGCCGGCGGCCAGGTCGTACAGCGGTGCGTGCCTGACCATCTGGCGCAGCGCCCGCGCCGCCAGCCTGCGCCAGGTGTCGTAGGAAAACGGGCGGCTGTCGGGCACGCCCAGGCGAAAATCGAACGCGAAGACCGCCGGCGCTGCCGACACCGGCAGTTGCATAAAGCGGCGCCAATACGGCGCCAGCCGCGCGGTCACATCCGCATCGGCAGCGGGCAGCGGCATGGCGTGGCGGCGCAATGCCAGATCGGCGACGAAATTGCCGGCGCCGCGCCGCGCGGCGATATAGCCCTCGGCCAGCAGCAAGTCGTATGCAGCCACCACCGTATTGCGGGAAACGCCCAGCGCCTCGGACAGCGCACGCGTGGCCGGCAGCCGCGCACCGGCTTTCAGGCGCCCATCCAGGATCGCGCTGCGTAACTGCCCATGCAGTGCCCCGAGCCGCTGGCGCGAGCCGCGCTGCGGAATCTCGAGCGGAAACTCGAACAGATGATCCATGGCGATCACCAGGCACGAAATTGGATCTGTAGATTTCTCCTGATGTGGTGCTTTTGCAAGTCCATGAGTCACCCTACCCTTTGTCTCCAACACCACGACGCCAAGGTCCGCGCCATGATCGAGCTCTACTTCGCCGCCACCCCCAACGGCCTGAAGGCCAAGCTGTTCCTCGAAGAGGCGCAGCTGCCGTACCGGGTGCGGCCGGTAAGCCTGAGCAAGGGCGAGCAGTTCCAGCCGGCGTTCCTGGCCGTTTCGCCCAACAACAAAATCCCCGCCATCGTCGACCACGATCCGGCCGACGGCGGCGCGCCGGTCACCCTGTTCGAATCGGGCGCGATCATGCTGTACCTGGCCGAAAAAACCGGCCGGCTGATTCCTGCCGACCCGCGCGGCCGCGCCGAAGTGCTGCAATGGCTGTTCTGGCAGATGGCCGGCCTGGGACCGATGGCCGGGCAGATTGGCCACTTCAATGTCTACGCGCCGGAAAAAGTGCCGTACGCGATTGAACGCTACACCCGCGAAACCAGCCGCCTGTACGGCGTGCTGAATCAGCGGCTGGCCGATCGCGAATTTATCGCCGGCGCGTTTTCGATCGCAGATATTGCTTGCTATCCGTGGATCGTGCCGCACGAGGCGCATGGCCAGCAGTTGGAGGCGTTTCCGCATCTTCAACGCTGGTTCGAAGCGATGGCAGTGCGGCCGGCGACGCTGCGTACTTATGAAGGTGTCGAAAACGCGTATGCGCCCAAACAGCCCCTGTCGGACGAGGAGCGGCGCGTGTTGTTCGGGCAGCAGGCCTCTTCGCCGAAATAACGGCCTCGCACTGCTGACAGGTTCTGTCACTGCGTCCATCTAGATTGGCGTTATCGCCCGAGAGTCCACGGCCATGAAGAAATCCGACCTGCTCGTACTGCTGGCACTGGGCGCCCTGTGGGGCGCATCGTTCCTGTTCATGCGCATGGGCGCCAATCAGTTCGGCGGCATGGCGCTGGCCGGCATGCGCGCGATCGGCGCGGCGATCTGCTCGATTCCGTTGCTGGCCTCGCGCCAGCGGCTGGCCGAGCTGCGTGCAAACTGGTGGCCGGTCACGCTGATCGGGCTGAGCAATTCGGCGCTGCCGTTCGTACTGTTCTCGTATGCCGCCACCAGTCTGCCGTCGGGCCTGTCCGCCATTTTCGATGCGATCGCACCGCTGCTGGTGGCCGCTTCCGGCTGGCTGTGGCTGGGCGAGAAGCTCAATCTTTCGCGAGCCAGCGGATTGCTGATCGGCCTGCTCGGCGTGGTGTGGCTGATCGGCGGCAGCATCGGCTTCGGGCACGGCGGCGCGGGCACCGGCTGGGCGATGGCGGCCTGCGTGGGCGCCAATCTCTGCTACACCTTCGGCGCGCATTACAGCCAACGCCACCTGCGCCGGGTAACGCCGCTGACGGTGGCGATCGGCAGCCAGTTCGCCGCGGCGATCATGCTGCTGCCTTTCACGCTCTGGCTGTGGCCTGCGAAGACCCCGGATGCACAGGCATGGCTCGCCATGCTCGGCCTCGCCGCCGGCTGCACCTCGCTCGCCTACGTGCTGTTCTACCGGCTGATGGCGCATGCCGGATCGGGGCCGGCGATGGCGGTGCTGTACCTGATCCCGGTCTTCGGCGTGCTATGGGGTGCGCTGTTCCTGGGCGAGACGGTGACCCTGGCGATGGCCGGCGGCTGCAGTGTGATCTTGCTGGGGGTGGCGCTGACCACCGGCATGCTCAGGCTGCGGGGTGTAACCAAGCTACGGGGTGCGACCGAAGAGGCATAAGGCTGGGCCATAATTCCCCCTTATGCGCGCCTCGGCGCGACCCCAAATGCTGGAGCTGGAATGCGTTCGCTTCGTTACGGCGGCATCGTCGCCACTTTGTTGCTATGGCTCGGCCTGCTGTCAGGCGTATCGACGGCATCGGCCCAGGACACCGCCCAGCTGTTGCCGGTCACCGAGGCCTACAAGCTCACTGCCGACAGCAGCACGCCCGGCGTGATCAAGCTGCACTGGGATATCGCGCAGGACTACTACCTCTATCGCGGCCGCATGAACTTCAAGGGCGGCGACGGCGTCACCCTGGGCACTGCGCAGTTGCCCGATGGAGAGAAGCACGACGATCCCTACCTGGGCCCGGTCGAGACCTATCACCACAGCGTGGATGCCAGCATTCCGTACACGGTTGCGCCCGGCACCGGCAAGCTGACGCTGAGCGTGCGCTACCAGGGCTGCCACGAAACCGAACCGAAGATCTGCTATCCGCCGCATACCGAACAGCTCGAGCTGCCGCTGCCGGCCGGCGCCGCCGGCAACAAGCTGAGCAACCTGCTCGGCGCGCGGCCGCAGTCGCTGGGTGCCGGCGATGGTTCGCCGCTGCCGGCCGAGCAGGCATTCCAGTTCACCGCCATTGCGCAGGATGCGCAGCACCTGCTGCTGCGCTGGACCATGCCCAAGGGCTATTACCTGTACCGCGACCAGACCACGCTGGCCGCGAAAGACGCGCCGCAGCTGTCGCTCACCCCGGCGTGGCCGGCCGGTGTCGCGCACCAGGATGCGCACTTCGGCAACACCACCGTGTACTTCAACGAGGTGGATGTGCCGGTCACCGTGCACGGCGATGTCAGCGGACTGAAAACGCTCGCGCTTACCGCCAGTTTCCAGGGCTGCCAGGACGGCGGCCTGTGCTATCCGCTGATGACGCGCCAGGCCAACATCGACCTGGTCAACGGCGGCACTGCCGCCAGCGTGGCCGCACAGGGCCCCGCACCGGAAATGCCGCCGGCCGACGCACAAGGCGGCACGGGCAGTGTCAGCCTCTGGTATGCGCTGCTGCTCGCCTTTGGCGGCGGCCTGGTGCTGAACCTGATGCCGTGCGTGCTGCCGGTGCTATCGATCAAGGCGATCGGCTTGCTGGAAAGCGGCGAAAGCGTGGCGCGCCGGCGCAGTCATGCATTGATGTACACCGCTGGTGTGCTGATCAGCTTCGTCGCGCTCGGCCTGCTCGTGATCGGCCTGAAGAGCGCCTGGGGCGCGCATCTGCAGAATCCGCTGGTGGTGGCGGTGCTGGCGCTGGTGATGCTGGCGGTGGCGCTGTCGATGTCGGGCGTCGTGCAATTCGGTGCTTCGCTGGGCAATACCGGCAGCACTCTGGCCAGTCGCTCCGGCGCGGCCGGCGATTTCTTCACCGGCGTGCTCGCCGTGGTGGTGGCCAGTCCGTGTACCGCGCCGTTCATGGGCACCGCACTGGCGTATGCCTTCGTGGCGCCGACCTTGAGCGCGCTGCTGGTCTTCGTGGCCCTGGGCCTGGGGTTGGCGCTGCCGTTTCTGGCCGTGGGTTTCGTGCCTGCGGTATCGCGCCTGCTACCGCGGCCGGGCCGCTGGATGGAAACGCTGAAAGAGGTACTGGCCTTTCCCATGTACCTCACCGCGGTGTGGCTGGCCTGGGTGCTGGCGCATCAGCGCGGTGCCGACGCGGTCGGTTTGCTGTTGGTGGCCGCGGTGCTGCTGGCCATGACCTTGTGGTGGTTCGAGCGCAGCCGCGCCCGCGGCGCCCTCAGCAGCGTGCTGGTCGTGGTGCTGGCCGCCGCCACCGTGGTGCCGCTGTACACCCTGGCCAAGTTGCCGGCTGCCACTCCACAGGCCAGCGCAAGCAGTGACGGCACCGTCGCCTATTCGCCGGACAAGCTCGCCGAACTGCGCAAAGCCGGCACACCGGTGTTCGTGGATATGACCGCCGACTGGTGCGTGACCTGCAAGGCCAATGAACATGCGGTGCTGGACGGCGAGGCCTTCCAGGCCCTGCTCAAGCGCACCGGCGCGGTCTATATGAAAGGCGACTGGACCGACGTAAACCCCACCATCACCGCCTTCCTGCAGCAATACCACTCGCCCGGCGTACCGCTGTACGTGGTGTTTCCGCGCGACGGCGGCCCCGGCAAGCAACTGCCGACGGTGCTGACCGCATCACTGGTGGAAACGGCGCTGACCGAGGCGGCGAAGTAAGCCGCATGCTGAGCCGCGGCAACCTGCTGATCCTGCTGCTGGCCCTGCTGGCCGCCGTGGCCGGCGGCTGGCTGCAGCATCGCAGCCGGCTAGCGCAGGTGCCTGATGGGGTTCATGTCGCGAACGTCGGCGATCTTCGTCCAGACCTGGCCCTTCTCGATCTCCACGGCAAGGAACATCGCCTGTCCGAGTTCCGCGGCCAGCGCGTGCTGATCAATTTCTGGGCAAGCTGGTGCGTCCCCTGCCTGGCCGAAATGCCGGCGCTGGATGCGGCACAGCGCAAGTTCGGCGATCAGGGGGCGATCGTGCTGGGTATTGCGATGGACGATCCCTCCCGCGTACAGGCCTTCCTCGCCGCCCATCCCGTGGCCTACCCGGTGCTGCTGGGCGAGCTGGACAGCCCCAGCACCTCGCTGCGCCTGGGCGATACCGAGGAAGTATTGCCCTTCAGCGTGCTGCTGGATGGGCAGGGCCGGGTGATCGCCAGCCACCGCGGCGCGCTCGATGCCGCTCAACTGGCCCGCTGGCTGTCCCCGGCAACCGCGCCCTGACGCGGTTTCCACCGCACATACGTTCCCGCACGGTTCAGCCCGCACTTCTCCGGCAAACATCGCCGAACTACGTCGAACTAGACAACATCCACGGCAGCGCGCACACTGCGCGCATTCCGAGGCGCCTGGGGCTGCCTGGAGCTCATATGGCAAAGCTGCTGGTCCTGCACGGACCCAATCTCAACCTGCTTGGCGTGCGCGAACCGGACATCTATGGCCGGGAAACGCTGGCCGATATCAACAACCAGTTGGCCCAGCGCGCACAAGCCGCCGGCCATGACCTGGCCTGGTATCAGTCCAATGCCGAGCACGAGCTGATCGGCCGCATCCATCAGGCCCGCGACGAACAGGTCGCCTGCATCGTGATCAATCCCGGCGCCTTCACCCACACCAGCATCGCCCTGCGCGATGCCCTGGCGGCGGTGGCCATTCCGTTTATCGAAGTGCACATGAGCAATGTGCACGCCCGCGAGCCGTTCCGGCGCCACTCCTATCTGTCCGATCTCGCCATGGGCGTGATCTGCGGCTTCGGCAGCCACAGCTACCGGCTGGGCCTGGACGCGGCGCTGGCCAAACTTGAACCGACGCCAGCCGGCTAGTTCGCGCTACCCCTTATCTTTCACTTTCCGGCCGCCAAGCTGTGGCCAAGACCCTAAGAAGGCAACACTTATGGATCTGCGCAAGATCAAAAAACTGATCGACCTGCTCGAGGAATCCAACCTCGCCGAACTGGAGATCAAGGAAGGCGAAGAAGTCGTGCGCCTGTCGCGCGTACCCAAGGGCAGCGTCGTTGCCGCCGCACCGGCCGCCGTGCACATGCCGGCCCCGGTGGCCGCAGCACCGGTTGCCGCTCCCGCCGCGGCGCCGGCCGAAGCCGCCAGCAACCTGCCGGCCGGGCACGTGGTGAAAGCGCCGATGGTCGGCACCTTCTACGCCTCGGCCACCCCGGGCGCGGCCGCCTTCGTGAAGGTCGGCCAGCAGGTCAAGGCCGGCGAAACCCTGGGCATCATCGAAGCGATGAAGATGTTCAACCAGATCGAGGCCGACGTGAGCGGCACCGTGCAGGCCATCCTGATCGATAACGGCCAGCCCGTGGAATTCGATCAGCCGATGTTCGTAATCGCCTGAGCGGCCCGCGAGATATGCAAAAGCTCGAAAAAGTCGTTATCGCCAACCGCGGCGAAATCGCGCTGCGCGTGCTGCGCGCCTGCCACAGTCTTGGCATCAAGACGGTGGCCGTGCATTCCACCGCCGATCGCAACCTCAAGCATGTGGGGCTGGCCGACGAAGCGATCTGCATCGGCCCCGCACCGTCGACCGACAGCTACCTCAATATTCCGCGCATCATCGCCGCGGCCGAAATCACCGACGCCAACGCGATCCATCCGGGCTACGGATTCCTGTCCGAACGCGCGGACTTCGCCGAGCAGGTGGAACAGTCCGGCTTCATCTTTATCGGCCCTACGGCGGATGTGATCCGCCTGATGGGCGACAAGGTCGAAGCGATCCGCGCAATGAAAGCAGCCGGTGTTCCCTGCGTGCCCGGTTCGGGCGGCCCGCTCGGCGACAATGTCGAAGACAACATGCGCATTGCGCGCGAAATCGGCTATCCCGTGATCATCAAGGCCGCTGGCGGCGGCGGTGGCCGCGGCATGCGCGTGGTGCGCACCGAGGCGCATCTGGGCAACGCCGTCACCATGACCAAGCAGGAGGCCAAGGCGGCCTTCGGCAACGATCAGGTGTACATGGAGAAGTTCCTGGAGAATCCGCGCCACGTGGAAATCCAGGTGCTGGCCGATGGCCAGGGCAACGCCATCCACCTGGGCGAGCGCGATTGCTCGATGCAGCGTCGCCACCAGAAAGTGGTGGAAGAAGCGCCTGCCCCCGGCATCACGCCGGAACAGCGCGCGCAGATCGGCAAGGTGTGCGTGGATGCATGCCTGCGCATCGGCTATCGCGGCGCCGGCACTTTCGAATTCCTGTTCGAGAACGGTCGCTTCTACTTCATCGAAATGAACACGCGTATCCAGGTGGAGCATCCGGTCACCGAGCTGATCACCGGCGTGGACCTGGTGCGCGAGCAATTGCTGATCGCCGCCGGCGAAAAGCTTTCGATCAAGCAGGAAGACATCAAGATCCAGGGCCATGCAATCGAATGCCGCATCAACGCGGAGGATCCCGACACCTTCATGCCTTCGCCGGGTACGGTGAAGCGCTTCGAAGCCCCGGGCGGCCCCGGTGTGCGCGTGGATACGCATCTGTACGACGGCTACAAGATCCCGCCGAACTACGACTCGATGATCGGCAAGTTGATCGTGCACGGCCCGGATCGCGAAACGGCGATCGCGCGCATGCGCCTGGCACTGGCCGAAACGGTGATCGAAGGCGTGAAATGCAATATTCCGCTGCAACAGCGCATCATGTCCGACGTGGGATTCCAGCAGGGTGGACAGAACATCCACTACCTGGAAAAGCGCATGGCGGAGCATAAAGAGCATCCGCATAGCGGGCACTGAGTTCCTCGGCATCGGCGCGATGCCGAGCATGACCCCCACCTTCATTCCGGCAAAGGCCGCGATGACGGTGGGGTGTTAGTGAAGATCATCGCAAGATTCACCCATCGCCCTACCCTCCGACCGCCGCGGCGAGGGAAAATCGTCGTCTCACGCCATTCCACGGAACGCCGATGCCCTGGCTCGAACTCTCCCTGACCGTCCGCGCCGAACAACAGCCTCGCGTGGAAGAGGCGCTGGACGACCTCGGCGCGCTGTCGATCACGCTGCAGGACGCCGACGCGGAAACGCCCGACGAACAGGCCATCTTCGAACCTGGCGTAGGCGAGCTGCCGCTGTGGCCGACCATTACCTTGAACGCGCTGTTCGAGGCCGATACCGATCGTCGCGGCCTCGCCCAGGCACTGGGTGAACTGCTGCCATGGCTGGAGCCGGAACAACTGCTGTTCCGCGACGTCGCCGACGAGGACTGGGAACGCGCCTGGATGGACCAGTTCAAGCCGATGCCGTTCGGCCGGCGGCTATGGATCTATCCATGGAATATCGAGCCACCGCAGGACGACAGCGTCATCGTGCGGCTTGATCCGGGCCTGGCGTTCGGCAGCGGCACCCACCCCACCACCGCCCTGTGCCTGGAATGGCTGGACAGCCTCGCGCTCGGCGGCAAGCGCGTGATCGACTACGGCTGCGGCTCGGGCATCCTCGCCATCGCCGCGCTGAAGCTGGGCGCCGCCGCAGCAGTCGGCGTGGACAACGACCCGCAAGCCCTTACGGCCTCGCGAGACAACGCCGAGCGCAACGACGTGGCCGAGCGCCTGGCACTGTTCCTGCCGGAAGACTTCGCTGGCGAACCGGCCGACGTGTTCGTCGCCAACATCCTTGCCGGCCCGCTGGGCGAACTGGCGCCCACCTTTGCCGCAGCCGCCAGGCCGGGCGCACCGTTTGCGATCTCCGGTATCCTGCAAGGCCAACAGGATGAACTGGTGGCACGCTATGGCGAGTGGTTCGATGCACTGCGCGTGGATACACGCGAAGACTGGGTGCGCATCAGCGGCCTGCGTCGCCAGCACTGAGCTGCCCTCCCATCCGCAATCGCACTAGCGCCCTTTTCAAGCATGTACTCGCAATGCCCTGAATGCCTGTCGGTGTTTTCTGTGGATGCGCGCACCATTGCGCAGGCACACGGCTTCGTCATGTGCGGGCATTGCGGCGCGGGCTTCGATTGCATTGCCACGCTGGCGGAACAACTGCCGCCGGAGCCGTTCGACGAATTGCCTTCGCATGAACCGGGCATCGAGCCGCCGCGGGTCGAACTGGTGGTCTACCGGCCGCAGCCGGCCGCAGCGGAACCGCAGCCGGAGTCGCCGCCGCTATCGGTAGAAGACGAGTTCGCCAACCTGATCGTCACGCCGCGCTTTGCACGCGACCGTCACGCCGACAAGCCGCGGCGCTGGCCGTGGATACTGATTACCGTGGCGCTGCTGCTTGGCCTTACCGCGCAGCTTGCATGGGCCTTGCGCGATACGCTGATCACCGATCCGGATACCGGCGCGCTGCTGCGCCAGGCTTGCGCCACCCTGCAATGCACGCTGCCGCCGGTACGCGACGTGGCCAAGCTGCGCCTGCTGGCACGCGACGTGCAAACACATCCAACCGTTCCCGGCGCGTTGCTGATCAGCGCGACCATGCGCAACGACGCGGCCTTTACCCAGCCCTGGCCGGTGGTAACCATCCGCTTGTCCGACGGCAACGGCAAGGTCATCGCCATGCGCCGCTTGAATCCTTATGAGTATCTGGACGATGCCGACACATTGCATCGCGGCCTGGCTGCAGGAGCCAGTACTGCCCTGGTCTTTGAAGTGGAAGATCCCGGTCATCAGGCAGTTGCCTTTGACCTCGGTTTCGAATAGAGCCATGGCTTAGCTGCAACCTTATCGCAGGTAGGCTTCGTTAGTACCTGTTCGGCATAGGCTTCTGTTTTTCTTGTCGGAAGCCTCTTAATTTTGTCGCCGGTCGCGAGTACACTCGATCCCTCGCGCAAAAGAAAGAGCGCAAACTGCCTACCCGCCGCGAAAGCGGTAACTGCCATAAACATGGCGACGGCCCATGCAGCCGTTGCGAAAGTACGTGAGGGGAAATGTCCTTGAACGCCGTCAGACTGCCTGCCAACGAGGCTGTTCGCGAGACCTCGTCGCAGAGCGCACTGAGCGAATGTGTCAGCCGTACCGTGCGCCGCTATCTGGCGGACATCGGTGACACTGCGTGCGACGAAGGTTTGCATGCACTGGTCATTCGCGAAGTCGAAGGTCCGTTGCTGCGCGAAGTCCTGGCATTCCACGATGGCAACCAGAGCCGCGCCGCCGCCGTGCTCGGCATCAACCGCGCCACCCTGCGCAAGAAGCTGGCCGCACACGGCCTGCTCTGAAGCGCTGCGCGCTTCCTCCGTTTAGCCGTCCAAACCGCATGAAGTGATGCACCCGGCCAGAGCGGCCCGGGCGCGTTATAATGCGCGGCTCTACAGCCCTGGAAGCCGCCATGTCCGCACCTGCCGTCACCCCTGTCCGCCGCGCCCTGATCAGCGTATCGGACAAAACCGGGCTGATTGAACTGGGGCAGCGCCTGGCCGCGGCAAAGGTGGAACTGCTCTCCACCGGCGGCAGCGCCAAGGCCCTGCGCGATGCCGGCGTGGCGGTAACGGACGTCAGCGATCTCACCGGCTTTCCGGAAATCATGGATGGCCGCGTCAAGACCCTGCACCCCAAGGTGCATGGCGGCCTGCTGGGGCGCCGCGGCACGGACGACAAGGTCATGGTCGAACTGGAGATTGCGCCGATCGATCTGCTGGTGCTGAACCTCTATCCGTTCGAAGCCACCGTGGCCAAGCCCGACTGCACGCTGGAGCAGGCGATCGAGAACATCGATATCGGCGGCCCCGCGATGCTGCGCTCGGCGGCCAAGAACTGGAACGATGTCGGCGTGCTTACCTCGCCCGATCAATACGACGCCGCCCTGGCCGAGCTCGAGCAGCATGGCGGCCTCAGCCGCGCCACGCGTTTCAAGCTTGCCGTGGCGGCCTTCAATCGCGTGTCGAACTATGACGGCGCGATCAGCGATTACCTGTCCGGCCTGCAACTCAATGAAACGCAGGATGCCATTGCCGGCCATGAAGCCTTCGCCGGCCAGGCCAACGGCCGCTTCGTCAAGCTGATGGATCTGCGCTACGGCGAAAACCCGCATCAGCAGGCTGCTTTCTATCGCGACCTGTATCCCGCACCCGGCACGCTGGCTACGTTCCGCCAGCTGCAAGGCAAGGAACTGTCGTTCAACAACATCGCCGATTCCGACGCCGCGTGGGAATGCGTACGCAGCTTCAGCAAGCCGGCCTGCGTGATCGTCAAGCACGCCAATCCCTGCGGCGTGGCGGTAAGCCTGGACGGCATCGGCCGTGCCTATGATCTGGCCTACCAGACCGACCCCACCTCGGCCTTCGGCGGCATCATTGCGTTCAATCGCGAGGTCGACGGTGCCACCGCCCGCGCCATCGTCGAACGCCAGTTCGTGGAAGTGGTGCTGGCACCGGGTTACGCAGACGATGCACTGAAGGCTTTCGCCAAGAAAACCAACGTGCGCGTGCTGGAAATTCCGCCGCCCGCCGGCGGCGATCTTGCGGCCGCCCATCCCGGCAACGACTGCCGACGCGTCGGCTCGGGCCTGCTGATCCAGACCGCCGACCGCGGCATGGTGACTGCCGACGATCTTAAGATCGTCACCCGCCGCGCGCCGACCGAGGCGGAAATCAACGACCTGATCTTCGCCTGGAAAGTGGCCAAGTACGTCAAGAGCAACGCCATCGTCTACGCGCGCGATCGCCAGACCATCGGCATCGGCGCCGGCCAGATGAGCCGCGTGTACAGCGCGCGCATCGCCGGCATCAAGGCCGCGGACGAGAAGCTGGAAGTGCGCGGTTCGGTGATGGCATCCGATGCCTTCTTCCCGTTCCGCGACGGGATCGATGCCGCGGCGGCGGCCGGTATCCGTGCGGTGATCCAGCCGGGCGGTTCGATGCGCGATGCCGAGGTGATTGCGGCGGCCGACGAGCACGATATGGCGATGGTGTTTACCGGGATGCGCCATTTCCGCCACTGAGGCGGAATCTGTCCGCAATTCGCAGTTCGTAGGTTGGGTTAGCGCAGCGTAACCCAACGGATATACGTCGAAGCGATCAGGCATCGTTGGGTTGCGCTGCGCGAACCCAACCTACGAAATCACTCGGACGCGGTGGCCATTTCCGGTGCTTTGCGCCGGTTGATGCCCGCACGCTGCGCGTAACGACGCGCCAGCACCGCGCACGTCATCAACTGCATCTGATGGAACAACATCAACGGCAGCACGATCATGCCGATCGCATGCACGGGAAACAGCACGTTGGCCATCGGTACGCCACTGGCGAGGCTTTTCTTCGAGCCGCAGAACACAATGGTGATCTCATCCTCGCGATCGAAGCCCAGTGCACGCGAGCCATAGCGGGTGATCAGCAGGGCGCAGGCCAGCAGCACGGCATTGACGATCAGCACGCCGCCCAGCACTGACAATGGCAGCTGCTTCCACAAACCCTGCAGCACGGCCGCACTGAACGCGGTATAGACCACCAGCAGGATCGAGCCCTGATCGACCAGGCCCACCAGCGGACGATGGCGCCCGACCCAGCCGCCGATCCAGCGCTGCGCGACTTGCCCCGCCACAAACGGCACGAACAACTGCAGCACGATCTCGCCCACCGAATGCCATGACATCGCACCCTGCCCATGCGCCTGCAGCACCAGGCCGGTCAGCAGGGGCGTGATCACGATGCCGAGCAAGCTGGACGCCGATGCCGCACACACCGCGGCCGAGACGTTGCCGCGCGCGATCGAGGTAAATGCGATCGAGGACTGCACCGTCGACGGCAGCGTGCACAGAAAGAGCATGCCCACGTAGAGCGATGGCGTAACCAGCGGCATCAATACGGGCTTGAGCAGCAGCCCCAGGATCGGAAACAACACGAAGGTACTTGCCAGCACCGTCAGGTGCAGGCGCCAGTTGGTCAGCCCCGACACCACCGCCTCGCGCGAGAGCTTCGCACCGTGCAGAAAGAACAACATGGCAATGGCCAGGTCGGTCAGCAGATCGAACAGATGCGCGACCGAACCCCTGCACGGCAGCAGGCTGGCCGTGATGACGGTGGCGATCAGGCAGAGGGTGAAGTTGTCCGGCAGGAAACGGCGCAAAGACATGGCTACACGCCTGTACAAGGCGACCTGGGTAGTTGGGATGCGAGGTATTTCACTGCTACCCTATTGATAAATCAAATCGTTTTATTGAATAGATTGATTCGATATGAGCATGAATATCAGCCTACGGCAATTGCGTGCGTTTCTGGCGGTGGCCAGGCAACGGCATTTCCGCCGCGCAGCCGAACATCTGCATCTGAGCCAACCCGCCATCAGCCGCCATATCGCCGAGCTGGAGGCCGAGCTGGGCGTGCGCCTGTTCGATCGCACCACGCGCGAAGTGGTGCCTACCGAAACCGGCCGCTATCTGGAAAGCGCGATCGAGCGCGTGCTGGATGAGCTTGAGGGCGTGCTCGGCCATGTGCATTCGGAAGGCGAGCGGCGGCGCGGCAAGGTGCGCATCGCTTCGGTGCCCACGCTATCGGCAAGCCTGATGCCGCTATGCATTGCCGACTGCGCGCGCGAATACCCGGAACTCACCATCCAGTTGCACGACCAGGCGCAAACCCTGGTGCTGGACAGCGTGCGCGGCGGCGAAGTGGATTTCGGCATCGCCATCGATCCGCCGGAAACCGGCGACTTCGACAGTGAAACGATCATGCGCGACCCGTTCTATCTCGCCTGCCGCCCCGATCATCCGCTCGCCGCCCTGAAATCCGTGCCGTGGAAAAAGCTGCAGGGACAGGCGCTGGTGCTGCTCGACTATTCCTCCGGCAGCCGGCGCCTGATCGACCAGGCCCTGCATCGGCACGGCGTGGTGGCGGATGTGGTGCAACAGACGGGACATACGCATACCGCGTTCCGTATGGTCGAAGCGGGACTGGGCATCACCATCACGCCCGCACTTTCCTCGCCGCCACCGTCATTGGCCATGCGCCCGTTGACGCCGGTGGAACACCGCACGGTGATGCTGATTCACCGCCGCCTGCGCTCGCTGTCGCCGCTGGCTGCGCTGGTCTGGAATCGCCTGCGCGAACTGGCTGCCAACGACAAGCTCACATCGTATTGAGCGCAGGTTCGCTAGCCTCGCACCCTCACAGCAAGCCAGAGCATGCGACATGCGCTACGAGCTCTACTACTGGACCGGCATCCAGGGCCGCGGCGAATTTGTGCGGCTGGCACTGGAAGATGCCGGGGCCGATTACATCGATGTGGCCCGCGAGCGCGGCGATAACGCCATGCTGTCGTTCCTGCAAGGCATGCAGGCTGGCGCGCTGCCGTTTGCCCCGCCATTCCTCAAGGCGGGTCGCCTGGTAATCGCACAGACCGCACTTATCCTCGCCTACCTGGGCCCGCGCCTTGGCCTGGTGCCGGAAGGATCCGGCGCCGAAATTTACGCGCAGCAATTACAGCAAACCATCACCGACTTCGTCGCCGAAGTGCACGACACGCATCATCCCCTGGTGCTGAGCGAATATTACGAACAGCAACGACCGGCGGCACGCAAGCGCACGCAGGCATTTCTCGACGAGCGCCTGCCGAAATTCCTCGGCTATTTTGAAGACGTGATTGCGCGAGGCAATGGAAGGCAGGCCTTGTCGCGCCATTCCTATGTCGATCTGTCGCTGTTCCAGCTAGTCAGCGGACTCGACTACGCCTTTCCCAATGCGATGACGCGCATGCACAAGCGTATGACGCGCCTGCGCGCACTGGCCGCACGGATCGCCGAGCGCCCCAACATCAGCGCCTACCTGCAATCGCCACGGCGCATTGCATTCAACGAAGACGGCATCTTCCGCCACTATCCGGAACTGGATCGCGCACGCTAGAACAGCGCAATCACCAGCGAACCGGCCACGATCAGCACGCCGCCGATCAACACCGGCCAGCTCGGCTTCTCGCCCAGCACCAACAGGCCCAGCACGATCGCGATCGCCACGCTCAGCTTGTCGATCGGCGCCACCTTGCTGATTGGCCCCAGCTGCAAGGCACGGTAATAGCAGAGCCAGGAAAGCCCGGTCGCCACGCCCGACAGCACCAGGAACACCCAGCTATGCCAGGGCAGGCCCGTCGGCCGCGACCATTCCGCACGCAGGCTCAGGATGCCCGCTGTGACCGCCAGGATCACCAGCGTGCGGATAAAGGTGGCCAGATTGGAGTTGATGCCCGCCACGCCGAGCTTGCCGAACAAGGCAGTAAGCGCGGCGAAGAACGCCGAACCCAGGGCGAACAGCAGCCAGCTTTCGCGCAGATTCATGCGTGTTTGCGCGCTGGAGAAAAATCAGGAGCCGCTGTCTTCCGACGACGATGCCGAGGCCGGCTTGCTGCCGCCCCACTGCATGATCTTGTACATCACCGGCTTCACCGGCGGCTGCCCGTTCTGGTTGAGCATGTGGCCATCCGGATCGACGTTGTAGATCTGCTGCGGGCCGAACTTCGGCGTCACCACCACCATGTAGACCTTGCCGTTCTGGCGGTACTCCTGGATGGTGTTGTCGCCTTCCTGATGCACGCTCACGTCCGGCGGCGCATCGCCGTTGGCGTCTGCGCCGGCCGGCGCGCCAGGCATCTTGGGCATCGGAATCGGCTTGCCCTGCAGATGGCTGGGCTGCAGTTCGGCCGGGCTCACGGCCGGCTCGGCGGTGGATGACTCGGCCGCGGGCGGCGGCGCCTTGCGCGGATCCACGCCCGGATCGTTCATGCCGGGCGGCATCGGCGCCGGCGCAAAATGGGGAGCTGCCGAAGACGATGATGAGGACTGCGCAAAGGCCGGTGATGCGGCCAGCAAGGCAAGGGCATACAGGCAGGCGACGTGTTTCATGGCGAGCACCTCATCAGGGCCGGGAAGCATAGCAGCCGCCGCTGGCCCCGGCCGTGAATGCCTGGCGCCGGCCGCAACCGAATTCGTCGAACCTTCATCTACCCGCCCCCTGCACCCGCTTCGCTTAGAATCCCGCTCATGCCAAACCTCACGCTTATCGACGGCTCCTCGTATCTCTATCGCGCCTTCCATGCGCTTCCTCCACTGAGCAATGCCAAGGGCGAGCCGAGCGGTGCGCTGTTCGGCGTGGTCAACATGCTGCGCGCTACACTCAAGGCCAGGCCCGACTACGTGGCCTTTGTCAGCGATGCGTCGGGGCCGACCTTCCGCAACGTGCTGTATGACCAGTACAAAGCCAACCGGCCGCCGATGCCCGACGATCTGCGCGCGCAGATCGAGCCGATGCTGGCGATCGTGGGCGCGCTCGGCTTTCCGATCCTGCGGGTCAGCGGGGTGGAAGCGGACGACGTGATCGGCACGCTGGCCACGCAGGCGCACGAACAAGGCGTCGACGTGCTGATCTCCACCGGCGACAAGGATCTGGCGCAGCTGGTGCGCCCCGGTGTCACCCTGATCAACACCATGACCAACAGCACCATGGACAGTGCCGGCGTCATGGAGAAATTCGGGGTAAAGCCCGAGCAGATCATCGACTTCCTCAGCCTTACCGGCGACACCGTCGACAATGTGCCCGGCGTGACCAAATGCGGTCCGAAGACTGCCGCCAAATGGCTGGCCGAATACGGCTCGCTGGATGGCGTGATCGCGCATGCCGACAAGATCGGCGGCAAGATCGGCGAATACCTGCGCGAGGCGCTGCCGTCGCTGCCGCTGTCGCGCCAGCTGGTCACCATCAAGACCGACGTGCCGCTGGAGCTGGGCGTCAAACAGCTGATGCTGCGCGAGCGCGATATCGAGGCTCTGCGTGAGCTGTTCACCCGCTACGAATTCAAGGCCGCCTTGAAGGACCTGGACAACGCCGCCGCAGAAGCAAGCGCTGCCGCCCCTACATCGACGGCGCCCACGGCACCGGCACCTGCGCGCATTGAGCTCAATGCCACCCCGGTGGCATTGAGTGGCGAGGGCCAATACGAACTGGTCACCACCCAGGCACAGTTCGACGGCTGGCTGGCACGCCTGCAAGATGCGCCACTGATCGCCTTCGACACCGAAACCACCGGCCTCGACGCCATGCAGGCCGATATCGTTGGCATCAGCCTGTCGGTGCAGCCGGGCCACGCCTGCTATATCCCGCTGTCGCACGATTATCCCGGCGCGCCCGCGCAACTGCCGCGCGAGCAGGTGCTGGCCGCGCTCAAGCCGATCCTGCAGAACCCGCTGCGCCCCAAGGTCGGCCAGCACGCCAAGTACGACATGAACATCCTGTCGCACTACGACATTGCGGTGCAGGGTCTGAAGCACGACACCATGCTGGAATCCTACGTGTGGAACGCCACGGCGACGCGTCACGACATGGATTCGCTGGCACGCAAATACCTCGGCTACGAAACCGTGAAATACGAGGAAGTGGCCGGCAAGGGCGCGAAGCAGATTTCGTTCTCGCAAGTCGACCTGGATACCGCCTGCCGCTACGCCGCCGAAGATGCCGACGTCACCCTGCGCCTGCACCATGCACTGTGGCCGCTGCTGGAAGGCGAGCCGAAACTGTTGAAAGTCTACGAAGACATCGAGATTCCGCTGGTACCTGTGCTGGCCGGCATGGAACAGCATGGCGTGTTGATCGATGTCAACGAATTGCGCAAGCAAAGCCAGCAGCTCGGCAAGCGCATGCACGAGTTGCAGAAAGAAGCCTGGCAAGCGGCAGGGCACGAATTCAACCTGGACTCACCCAAGCAGTTGCAGGCGATTCTGTTCGACCAGCTCGGCCTGCCGGCGAAACTGAAAACGCCCACTGGCCAGCCATCCACCAACGAAGAAGCACTGGAAGCCATCGCCGAGGAACACGCGCTGCCCCGGCTGATCCTCGATTACCGCGGCCTGGCCAAGCTGCGCTCCACTTACACCGAGAAACTGGCGGAAATCGTCAATCCGCGTACCGGCCGCGTGCATACCAGCTATCACCAGGGTGCAGTGGCTACGGGGCGCATTTCCTCCACCGATCCGAACCTGCAGAACATCCCGGTACGCACCGAAGAAGGCCGGCGCATTCGCCAGGCTTTTATCGCACCCGCGGGCTGGCTGGTGATGGCGGCCGACTATTCGCAGATCGAGCTGCGCATCATGGCGCATCTGTCCGGCGACGAAGGCCTGGTGCGCGCGTTCCAGGAAGGCGGCGATATCCATCGCGCCACCGCAGCGGAAGTGTTCGGACTCGATCCCGGCGAAGTCACCAGCAACCAGCGCCGTGCAGCCAAGGCGATCAACTTCGGCCTGATGTACGGCATGAGCGCCTTCGGCCTGGCGCGCCAGCTGGGCGTGGACCGCGGCGAGGCCAGCGACTACATGGCGCGTTATTTCTCGCGCTATCCCGGCGTGCATGCCTTTATGGAAGCCACCCGCGAGCGGGCGCATCGTGACGGTTATGTCGAAACCTTGTTCGGCCGCCGCCTGTACCTGGAAAACCTCAGCGCACGCAACCAGGCGCTGCGCGCCGGCGCCGAACGCGCCGCAGTGAATGCGCCGATGCAAGGCACTGCCGCGGACATCATCAAGCGCGCGATGATCGCCGTAGCCGCATGGCTGAAGAACCGCGACGATGCGCACATGCTGATGCAGGTGCACGACGAACTGGTATTCGAAGTGCGCGCCGACGCGATCGATACCGTACGCGAAGCCGTGCGCGAACGCATGTCCGGCGCGGCCGAGCTGCATGTGCCGCTGATCGTGGACGTGGGCGTCGGCAAGAACTGGGACGAGGCGCACTGAGCACCCTCCAACCGCGCTGATTTGGACGTCCGTATGCCAAAGGTCATGCATCCGTGTCATGCAGATGAATCACGGCTGACCAGTTCCGGAATTTTTGTCCTCGCCAGTGCAACTTTTGGGGTGCATCTGCGTTCTTACCTATCGGATGCACGCAACGGCATCCCCCGGCGCCCACCTCCCTGGGTCGCCAACCGGAATCGGTCCTCTCCCCTGGGTTCCGATTCCCCCCGGCCCCGAGGACTCCCCCTAAGTTCTCGGGGCTTTTTCTTGCTCCGCGTCAGGACAGGCGGCAGTGCAACCGTTAGGATAGCGTTATCACGGCCCGCCGCTGCCCGCGGCTCGCCCGAGCAGAGAGTTCCTGCGCAGTGTCCACCAAAGGGAAAGCCACCTCGTTCGACATCGCCCACCTCACCGGGGTCTCCCAATCCACGGTGTCGCGAGCGTTGCGCGGCAGTCCCCTGGTCAGCGAGGAAACGCGCCAGCGCATCAAGGCGGCCGCCGAACAGCTCAACTACAAAGTCGACAAGAACGCCTCGAACCTGCGCTCGCAGCACTCGGGCACGCTGGCCTTGCTGTTGTTCGAGGATCCCACCGCGGACGACTCGCACATCAACCCCTTCTTCCTGTCGATGCTCGGCTCGATCACCCGCGCCTGCGCGCAGCGCGGCTACGACCTGCTGATTTCGTTCCAGCAGCTGTCCTACGACTGGCACGCCGACTACGCCGATACCAAGAAGGCCGACGGCATCATCCTGCTCGGCTATGGCGATTACCTGGCCTACCGCGACAAGCTGGAAAAACTGGCGGCCCAGGGCACGCGCTCGATCCGCTGGGGCGCGGTGCTGCCGGACCAGCCGGATGTATCGATCGGCTGCGACAACCTGCAGGGCGGCCATGCGGTTACCGCGCATCTGCTGGAACAGGGCTGCCGGCGCATCGCCTTCCTGGGCGATGCCTCCAGCCACTATCCGGAATTCTTCGAGCGCTACCGCGGCTATGTGGCGGCGCTGCAGGAAGCCGGCCTCACGGCTGAGGCGGCACTGCAGGTGGACGCCAACGAGAGCACCGAAGAAGCCGGCTACAACGCCATGGCCGTGCTGCTGGAGCGCGGCACCGCCTTCGACGCCGTGTTCGCCGCCAGCGATCTGATCGCCATCGGCGCCATGCGCGCCCTCGCCAACCGCGGCATCAAGGTGCCCGACCAGGTGGCCGTGGCCGGGTTCGACGACATCCCGATGGCCCGCTTCCTCAATCCGCCGCTGACCACCGTGTTGCAGGACACCAAGCTGGCCGGCGAAACCCTGGTGGACAACCTGCTGCGGCTGATCCGCAACGAATCGGTGGAGACCCGCCTGCTGCCGGTGCGGCTGGTGGTGCGCCGGTCCAGCCAGTTCGGCGCCTGAGCGTCGCCGCAGCTTCCGTGTCGATTCCGGCAGGGCCGGTTCGTCGCCTCAGCAAGAACCGGAAAACGCCGGTCCCTGCCACCCCACGGAGGAATGCCATGCACATCGAGTCCTATCTGTTCTTCAACGGCCGCTGCGAAGAAGCCGTGAAGTATTACCAGCAGCACCTGGGCGCCAAGCTCAACGCGCAGATGCGCTACAAGGAAGCGCCGCCCGGCGACGGCATGGCCGCCAAGGCCAACGGCGAACACATCATGTACTGCAACTTCACCATCGGCGATTCCGTGCTGATGGCCTCGGACGACTGCGTCAATCCCGAGACCAAGTTCCAGGGCTTTTCGCTCTCGCTTACGGTCAAGGACAAGGCCGAAGCCGATCGCGCGTTCAACGCGCTCGCCGACGGCGGCCAGGTGCATTGCCCGCTCACGCAGACCTTTTTCTCGCCGTATTTCGGCATGGTGGCGGACCGTTTCGGCGTGAACTGGATGGTCATCATCCCGCAGCAATAAGCCATCGATCGAGGAGAGGCCGCCATGCGCTTCATGATGCTGATGCTTCCCGCCAGCCAATGCGGGGCCCCGCCCGACGCACGCCCCAGTGCCGAGGCGGTGGAGAGAATGATGCGGTTCAACAAACTGATGCAGGAGGCCGGCGTGCTGCTGGCGCTGGACGGATTGCATCCGCCCTCGGCCGGCGCCCGCGTCAGCCTGGTGGACGGCAAGGTGCGCGTCGCCGACGGCCCGTTCGCCGAAACCAAGGAAGTGGTCGGCGGCTACTGGATGATCGACGTGGGCTCGCGCGACGAAGCCATTGCCTGGGCCTCGCGCTGCCCGCTCGCGGCCGGCGACACCATCGAAGTGCGCCAGGTGTTCGAAATGGCCGATTTTCCGGTCGATGTGCAGAAGGCGGCGGAGGGTTTCCAGGACCCGCGCCAGAGTGCCGCCTGACGGGACTTTCGTCGCTTGCGTCGCAAGAAAGCACGTGCTGTGATCGGTGGCCATGACGGCCACCGACATCCATCGCACGATCGACGCCGTCTGGCGCATCGAATCGGCACGCCTGATCGCCGGCCTCGCCCGCATGGTGCGCGACGTGGGGCTGGCCGAGGAACTGGCGCAGGATGCGCTGGTCGCCGCGCTCGAACGCTGGCCGGAGAGCGGCATCCCGGACAACCCGGGCGCCTGGCTGATGACCGCCGCCAAGCACCGCGCCATCGATCAGCTGCGTCGCAAGAAACTGATCGAACGCAAGCATGAAGTCCTCGCCCATGAACCGGAGTTCGAAGCCACGGACGAACGGCTGGAGCTGGAGCACATGCTCGACGACGATATCGGCGACGATCTGCTGCGACTGATCTTCACCGCCTGCCATCCGGTGTTGTCGGCCGAAGCGCGCGCGGCGTTGACGCTGCGCCTGCTCGGCGGCCTCACCACGGATGAAATCGCGCGCGCCTTTCTCGTGCCCGAACCTACCGTGGCGCAGCGCATCGTGCGCGCCAAGCGCACGCTGACCGAAAAGCAGATTCCGTTCGAAGTGCCGCGCGGCGAAGAGCGCGACGAACGCCTCGCGTCCGTGCTGGAAGTGATCTACCTGATCTTCAACGAGGGCTATACCGCCACCTCGGGCGAAGACTGGATCCGGCCGGAACTGTGCAACGAAGCCATGCGCCTGGGCCGCGTACTGGCCGGCCTGGCGCCGCAGGAACCGGAAGTGCTCGGCCTGCTGGCCTTGATGGAAATCCAGGCTTCGCGCCTGCACGCGCGTACCAAGCCCGATGGCGAACCGATTCTGCTGCCGGACCAGGACCGCAGCCGCTGGGATCCCTTGCTGATCCGCCGCGGGCTGAGCGCACTGGAACACATCGACAAACTCGGCGGCGCGAACGGGCCCTATGCCTTGCAGGCGGCCATCGCTGCCTGCCATGCGCGGGCGCGCACCGCCGCAGCGACGGATTGGAATCGCATTGCTGCGCTCTACGCAGTGCTCGCCAACGTGCTGCCGTCGCCGGTGGTGGAGCTCAATCGTGCGGTGGCGGTGGCGATGGCCGCCGGACCCGCTGCCGGCCTGGCCCTGGTCGATGCATTGGCCGATGAACCGCAATTGCGCAGCTACCATCTGCTGCCCAGTGTGCGCGGCGATCTGCTGAGCCGCTTGCAGCGGCATGATGAAGCACGCGGTGAATTCGAGCGTGCCGCAGCGCTGGCACGCAATGCGCGCGAGCGGCATTTCCTGGAGCAGCGTGCAGCAGCCTGTGCCGAAGCCGCCCGCACCCCATAAGCCACGTAGGTTGGGTTAGCGCAGCGTAACCCAACAATCCCTCATCGAAGCGACGGAACATCGATCGAAACGACGGGACATCGTTGGGTTACGCTGCGCTAACCCAACCTACGCACCGGGTCTTGGTTCGTCGACGCGTAGCACGCTCAATCCAGCTATCAGCAAACTGGCACCGCCCAGCACCAGCGCATAAATCGGCTGACCGTGAAAGAACACCCGCAGCAACACGCCCAGCACGCTCGCCGCCAGCAGCTGCGGAATCACGATAAAGAAATTGAAGATGCCCATGTACACGCCCATCTTCTCCGCCGGCAGATTGTCCGACAGCAGCGCATAGGGCAGCGAAAGTATCGACGCCCAGGCAAAGCCGACACCCACCATCGGCAGCAACAGCCAATGCGGATCGCGGATCAACAGGAACGCCACCAGCCCTGCACCGCCCAGCCATAGATTGAGCAGATGACTGATCCGCAGCCCCCAAAGCCGCACCATCAGCGGAATCACCAGCGCGGCCACGGCAGCAAAGCCGTTGTAGGCGGCAAACAGCACGCCCACCCAGTTGGCACCGTCGTTATAGGCCGCCGAGTGCGGATCGGTACTGCCGAAATGCACCTGCGCCACGCCGGCAGTGGTGTAGATCCACATCGCAAACATGGCGAACCAGGAAAAAAACTGCACCCAGGCCAGCCGGCGCATGGCTGCGGGCATGTTGTGCATGTCGGTCAGCACCTGTACCAGCACGCCTCCCCGCCGTGTCGTGCCGAGCCACAGCTGGGCCAGCCCGAAGACGGCCACGCCCGCGGCCAGCAGGTACAGCTCGCGCTCGAGCCCATAGCCATGCACCAGCGCAACGCCAAGCAGGCCGACCAGCAGCCATAGCGCGCCGCGCCGCCATGCCGCGGTGCGATTCACCGGCACCGCTGCGGGCGCGGCGGCTTCGTCGAAGACACGCAATTGTTCGGGCGGATATTCGCGGGTGGAAAACACCGTCCACAGCACCGAGCCGAGCAACACCGCACCGCCGATATAAAAGGCATCGCGCACCGTAGCGGGAATGCCGCCGGCGCCGGCCACATTGCTCACGCCCAGCTGGGCGAGCAGATAGGGCAGCAGCGAAGCCACCACCGCGCCTACACCAATAAAGAAACTCTGCATCGCATAGCCCAACGGCCGCTGCGACGTCGGCAACTGGTCGCCGACGAAGGCGCGGAACGGTTCCATCGATACATTGATCGACGCATCCATCACCCACAGCAGTAATGCGGCCATCCACAATGCGCGCGAATTGGGCATCCACAGCAGCGCCAGCGTGGTCAGCACAGCACCGGCCAGGAAATACGGCCGCCGGCGGCCCAGCCGGCCCCAGGTGCGATCGGAGGCATAGCCGATCAGCGGTTGCACCAGCAGCCCCGTGAGCGGTGCGGCGATCCACAGCACCGGAATATCGTCCACGGCCGCGCCCAGGGTCTGGAAGATGCGGCTGACATTGGCGTTCTGCAGCGCGAAGGCAAACTGGATGCCCAGGAAGCCGAAGCACATGTTCCAGATTTGCCAGAACGAAAGCGCCGGCTTGCGCGTCATGGCTTCTTCGCCGTCGGTGCAATCAGCAAATCGCCCACGCGCGCATCGTTGACCACGCCATCCGCACCGCCCTTGCCGCCGGTGTAATGCGCGTTGTGACTCAGCGCGCTCATATTGAAACCCGGCTCCAGCGCAAAGCGGCACTGCACGCCGGCCTTCACGGTAACGACGCCGTAGGTGGAAAGCTGATCGCCGATGCTGTGCGGCATCACGATCGGCACGCGCTGCGCCGGATCGCTGCCGCAGGTCATCACCAGCATTTTCACCGCCGCCGTGACGCCGGTGGGAATGGGGCCGTGATTGTTTGCATAGCGCAGCGCCACGCGGTAGCGGCCGGTGCCCGGTGCAGTCCACGCCCGCGGCCAGGTGCCGTCCAGCGTTTCCGGTTCACCGGCGCAGACCATCGGGCTATGCATCGATTCGAGCCCTTGCCGGTCCTGAGTGGTAGCACTGACACACGGCGGCTTGCCACCTTGTGCGATATAGGTGCTGTCGTCGATATTGCCGACGCGCTGGCCATCGGCATACAGCACGGTCTTGCCATCCACATGCACGCGCCAGCCGCGGTTGTCGGCGCTGAGCGTGGGTGCATCCGGCATCGGCGGCGCGTATAGCGGCGCATCGGTACGCAAGGGCGTGGTCGCTACATCGATGCCCTTCAGGGCCACCACCGTTTCGCCCTTGCGCTGGGTGATCTTGCCGGCCACGAGCAAATTGCCGCTCAGGCGGCGCGGCAGGCGCAAGGTGATGCGTCGCTCGGACAACTCCAGACTGATGCTGGTTCGATCGCCGAACAGCAACGGCACCAGCGACAGCGGCAGCTTGGGCTCGATACGCCCATCCTCGTTCAGGCCGAACACGCCCTCGCTGACCATGTCCAGGTAGGCCGCCACCGACCACAGCTGGCGCGGCGAATCCACCACCGGACCGCTGAGCTTGCCTTCGTCGACATGTACGGACTGCGTGGCCAGCTCGTAATTCTCCATATTGGAGCCGGACAGCGCCGCGCCACGCATGATCGAGCGCAACTCGTGCGCGATGCGCTCAGGATCGTTGACCAGCCGCGCCGCACGCAGCGCATACGCACTGACAAACGGCCAGATCGCGCGGTTGTGATAAATCGGCTGATCGGCGCGTTCCGGCCAGATCACCGGACTGCCCGCCGGCCAGGTCGGATATCGCGCCAATGCGCTGCGCGCGCGATCGCCCTCGGCCACGCCGCTGGTGATGGCCAGCGCGGTACCGAGCAGATCATAGGTGTCGTAAGCCGTGCCGTCGCCGCCGATGTAGCTCATGTACATGCCGCGATCCTCGCGCCAGAAGCGCGCGTTGATCGCCGCCTTCAGTTCCGCCGCCTGCTCGGCATAACCCATCGCCCTGGCACTGTCACCGTGCTGGCCGGCCAGCCGCGCAGCCAGCTGCAGGGCCTGGTAGTGCAGCACGTTGGTGGACAGCGCAAAGGATTGGGCGATGAACACCACGTTGTTCGCCGTCCACGCCGGATAGGTCTGCTCGCGCCAGTCCAGGAACGAGGTTTCGCCGCGATAGAGGCCGAGGTCCGGATCGAAGGTGTACAGCCGGTCCTGCGCCAGCGTGTCGTTCAAGGCGCGGTACACATCGTCGGCGAAGGCCTGGTTTTCCAGCAGATGCTGCGCAGCAAGGAACCACACCACGCGATCCGTGCTGATCGGCCAGCTGCCGCCCGAGCCGGTGTCCTGCATCGCATACAGGCCTTGCGGCTGCACCGGATCGCGCACATCGGACAATTTGAATTTCAGTCCATTGCGCGCCCGCAAGGGATCGAATTTCCATAGGCCCAGGTCGATCGAGTAGGACAGATCGCGTGTCCACACATACGGCCACTTCGCACCGGTTTCGAAACAGGTGCACGGCATCGGCTTGCCATCGTCGAAGGCGCCGTCACGGATGGCGCTGACCGAATCCTGCGCCAGATCGTCCTGCGCCATGGCAAACAGGCCGTCGAACATCGGGCTGGCGGTATCGCTGCGCATGCGCTGCGCAGCGATGTCACGCTGGCCGAAGGGGCCCTGCAGAGTGAAACGGCCGTCCGCCTGCGCGGTCATGCGCGCCTGTTCGCCGCGCCATGGAATGGTCTGTTCGGTCCAGGTATCCGTTCCCGCAGCTGCCGCCAGAGCCGCCATCATCACCACACTCAGCATGCATACTCCGCTGTTGGATACTTAGCCGTATTTCAGCTATCTCATGACGCCGGAGGCACGCCCGCTGCGGCTGCAGCACGGCGCACCATTCTGCCGCCCTGGCTGCTTTCCTCAGTGCGCAGCAGGGTTATCCAGTGCCAGCCTGGTCGCCGCACCGGCCGCCATCCGCACCCACGTCACCGGACCATAGCGGTCGCTGCCGCTGGCCCAGCCCTCCCCTTCCGTGGCTGCCTTGAGCGCATCCAGGTCCGCATACTGGCGCACGCCATGGCCGTTGGCACTGACATGCTGCGCAGCGTTGCCATGGAGCTTGACCAGATAGGTGCGCAGCACCGGCTTGAACGTGCCCTTCACCGCATCGGTCGCGAACGTTACGCCCTCGGCCGTGCGCTGGGTGTTCATGCGCTGTGAAAAGAATGCGCCCTGCTCGTAGGCATAGGTATCGCCGTCGTCATCGTAGTAGTCGAAATGGGTGGCGTCGCTGGCCGGGAATACATCCACCGTCAGCTCGGTCAGCGGATGCTCGCCCACATAGTCCATGACCGGCTGGGTCGGAATGATCGCGCCGGCCCGGACGAACAGCGGGATGTCGCTCCAGGTCTTGCTGTCCACCGCGTAATGGATGGTCTGGCCGCCCTGGTAGACCGTGCCCTTGAAGTAATCGATCCACTGCCCGGCCGGCAAATAGATGTCTTTCTGCGTCTGCCCCTTGGCCACTACCGGTGCGACCAGCAGGCCGTCGCCGAACATCCAGGCGTCGACGTCGTCGCGTACCTGCGGATCGTTCGGATAGTCGAAGTACAGCGGCCGCACCAGGCCCACGCCTTCGGTGGTGGCGGCACGGTCATAGCTGTAGATATAGGGAATCAACGCGTAGCGCAGGCGGATCGCATCGGTTGCCGCCTTTTCCGCCACCGCCCCGTACATCCATGGCTGGCGTTTTTCGCCGAAGGTGCCATGCACGCGGAAAATCGGCACGAAGGCGGCGAATTCCATCCAGCGCGCATAGTTTTCGTTGTCGGGATGGCCTTTGAAGCCGCCGGTATCCATGCCCCACTTCATCTCGCCCACATCGATCGCGCTGAGCATGCGCTGGCGCTGTGCAGCCATGCTCTCGAAGCCGGTATCGATATCGCCGGACCACAGGCCATAGGCATAGCGCTGCGAACCGAGGAAGAAATCGCGATTGATCGACCACACGCGCGTCTGCGTGAACGCGCGCTGCCCGTCATACAGCGCACGCTGCATGTTGAGGAACTGCGTATTGCTGTTGGTATTGTCGGCCTCGTCATTCCACCAGCCGACGATGCCGGTATCGAAGGAATGCTTCAGCGCGGCGTTGAAGAACCAGGCCCGCACGGCGGGCTGATCGAAATCCACATCGCGCACCGGTTTGAGCGAGAAATAATCCGGGCTCGCCGGACGGCTGGCGACCCAGTAGTGGTGCGCTTCGGCATAGCGCCCTTCTTCGGTGTCGACATGGATGCGCGGCTTCATGATGCCGGTCATGTGCATGCCTAGCTGATCCATGGTCTGCTTCAGCGCACCGCTGGGACCATCGGGAAATTTCTTCGCATTCCAGCGGAATTCGCCGTAGTTGTCCTCGCCCCAGGCCTTCCAGTCAAAGTCGAAGGTGAAGTTGTCGATCGGGATATGCCGCGTGCGGTAGCCGTGCACGATCGCCAGCACTTCCTGCTGATCGCTGCCCCACTGGCTATTGGTGAAACCGGTGGCCCATTTCGGAAACAGCGGCGGCGCGCCGCTGAGCCGCGAGAGCGCCTTGAAGATCTGCGGCGGCCGACCCACGATCACGTCATAGCTGACGTCCGGGCGCGTGATGCCGCTGACCTTGATCGCATCCTTGCCGAGCTCGAAGCGAGCGCCGAGGGTATCCACCAGCACGCCATAGCCGCGCGTGCTCCACACGAACGGACCGCCGGCGTAACCTTGCTCACCGGCCTTGACCACCTTCGCGCCGCTGCGCGTCACGCCTTCTTTGGCCGGCTCGAAAGCGTCGTAGCTGCCGATGCCGTAGAAGGTATCGGTGGCGGCGTGCTGCAGCTCGATATGGCCATCCATCAGGCTGGCAGGATCGGTCTCCAGCAGGACCTGGCCCTGCGCATCGGCGATCTTCAGATGGCCGCCATGCTTGTCCCAGGTAACCGCCAGCGCATCGCTGGCAACCGTGTCGCTATCGGCCGTGCTGCTGACGCGCAGGTTAGTGAGCGTTTCGCGGCTGGCGTGGGGATCCATCACGATGCCCGGCGCGGTATCCACCCCATGCGGCATGCCGTGCACCTGCACGGTGTCGGGCGTGAGAAAACGCAGCGTGATGCGCGCGGCGCCCTGCGCCAGCACCATGCCTTGTGCATCGACGTGCTGCAGCTGGAAACCGCTGCTGCCGCTGTCTGGAGATCCTGCCTGGGTGGATAGTGCGGCAGCCAGCAACAGGCCGCCGATAACGAGATGACGCGGTGTACTCATCCAACCGTCCTTCTTCAGTGCAGGAGCTTTGCCGCCTCGACGCGACGTTACCGCCAGGCACGCCGCCGCGAGGCCGCCCGACTATAACCGCAGTTGTTGCGCACTGGGGGCATTAGACGGCCAGATGATCGCCGTGGCGGTGCACTTCCATGCACCGCCGCCGGCTTATTGCAGGATCGCCGTGGCGTACGGCGGCAGGCTGAGGCGGCCGGATGTCAGCGTGATGCCGGGCGTGCTCTGCAGCAGCACGTTCGCTACACGGACATCGGCAGGTAGCGGCAAACTGCGTGTTTCGCGCGACAGGTTATGCACCACCAGCACCCGCGATTGCGCGTCCTGCAGCATGTAGGCGAGCAGATGCGGATCGTCGGCCGGCACATCGTGCAACACGCCGTCGCGCAGCGCGCTGACTTGCTCGCGCCAGCCGATCAGCTTGCGATAGAGATTGAGCAAGGAGGTGGGATCGGCCTGCTCGGCTTCCACCGAAATATCCGCGCCGTCCTTGCTGCTCCAGTCCTTCCAATGCGCCAGCCCGGGACCATCGCCCTTGCGGTACCAGCGCATCGGCTCGCGGATATCCTCGTCGGGCTTGGTGCCCTGCATGCCGAGTTCCTCGCCGTAATAGATAAACGGATGCCCCGGCAACGTCAGCAGCAGCGCCGCGGCCAGGCGCATATGCGCCATGTTGCCATCCAGCTGGCTCATCACCCGCTCCTGATCGTGATTGGTCAGGAACGGCGCATCGTCGAGTTGGCCGCCATCATGCGCGCGATAGGCCGCATAGGTGTACTGCAGGCCGCGCCCGATGCCCAGGTTGCGCTCCTGCTTCACGCTGTCGATCAGCTGGGTCGCCACCGGGAAATTGAACACGGTGTTCAAGGCGCCCATGTAGGGCGTGAGATCGTCCGGATTCTGGCGCGCCACTTCGCCCACCAGCCATACCTTCGGATCCACCGCTTCCAGGCCACGGTGGTATTCGCTCCACCAGGCAAGATTTTTCTGCAATGCGATGGGGCTATCCACATCGGTGCGCAGATCGTCATAGATATGCTGCGCGGCATCCAGGCGGAAACCGTCCACGCCCTGGCGCAGCCAGAACGCGCCGACATCGATCATCGCCTTGCGCACGGCCGGATTGTCGTAGTTGAGATCGGGCATGGCGCCGGTGAATACGCCCACGTAGTACTGGCCGTTCGGTGCGCGATGCCAGGCCGGTCCGCCGGTAGCGCTGATCGCGCCGAGATCGCTGCCCGGCTTGGCCCATACGTACCAGTCGTGATGCGGATCCTTCGGGTTGAGCGCCGCCTTGAACCATGGATGCTGATCGCTGGTGTGGTTGATCACCATGTCCATCAGCACCTGGATATGGCGCTTATGCGCTTCATCCAGCAGTTGCCTGAAGTCCTGCAGCGTGCCGAATTGCGGATTGATGCCTTCGTAATCGGTGATGTCGTAGCCGTGATAGCTGGGCGAGGGATTGATCGGCGTGAGCCAGATCCCGCTGACGCCCAGCGACTTGATGTAATCGAGCTTCTGGGTGATGCCCTTCAGGTCGCCGATGCCGTCGCCGTTGCTGTCGTAGAAGGCGCGCACGAAAATTTCGTAATAGACGCCGGATGCTGCCGGTGCGGCAGATGCAGCCATCGGTGCCGCTTGCGCCAGCGACGCCGTGCACAGCAGCGAAGTCGCCGCGGCGAGCGCAGCCTGAAGAAAAACAGCACGTAAGCCTGGCATGGTGATCTCCCGGGGACGGAGCGTTACCGCCCTTGAACCGTCACACCCAGCGGAGATTCAAGCGCTGAAATAAAAGAACCCGGTTCCACAATCAACCATGGAACCGGGTGAGGGGAGTATGCCGGGCAGCGGCTGGACGCCACCCGGCACTACCGCAGGGTTTAGAGCTTGAAATTGAAACCCAGGTAGCTGGTGCGACCGAAGTACTGGATGGTGCCGGTCTGCTGCGGATTGCCGCCGAAATAGGTCTTGGTCGGCTGATTGGTCAGGTTGAGCATCTGGTAGACCACGCTCAGCTGGCTGGTGATGTTGTACGAGGCCTGCAAGTCATACACGGTCTCGGACGCGAAGGTGACCAGCTGATTGTTGACCGCAATCTGCGTGTTGGAGAGGAACGACGAACGATAGTTGCCGGACAGGCGCGCCGAGAACGTGCCGTTGTCGTAGAACACCGCCGCGCTGGCCACGCGCCGCGACAGACCCGGCAGGCCGATGTAGGTGGTCGGGCCAGCCAGATTGGTCGGGTTGTGCACGTTGCTCGAGGTGAGCGCCAGGTTGGTGTCGAAGCCAAGGCCCGACCAGATGCCCGGCAGGAAGTGGGTCTTGGTGAACGAGGCTTCCAGGCCGCGCACGTCGCCGCCCTTGGCGTTGTAGGCGGTCTGGTACTCGCCGTTCTCGTAGGGCTTGCCGGTATCCGGATCGTTCGGCACCACGATGCCGACCGAGGCGAAATTGAAGTTGTTGTAGGTCACCTGCTGGATGAACGAATCCACCTTCTTGAAGAACACACCCGCCGTGACCGAGCCGGTGGAGTCGTCGAAGTAGTGCTCGTAATCCAGATCGAACTGGGTGGCGCGCAGGGGACTCAGCAGCGGGCTGGTGCTGCCGTAGACGTTGTACTGGCCATTGGAGATCCAGGAACCCGCACCGGCCAGCATGGTATCGATCGGCGGACGCGACAGCACTTTCGCCACGGCGAAACGCGACTGGTCGTTATCGGTCCAGTGATAGACCAGGTTCAACGACGGCAGATAGTCGGTATAGGTCTTGCCCACCGTGATCGGCGCATAGGCATTGCTGCTGTTGCCATTGCCGTCGACGATCAGGATGCCTTCGCCCGGCTCGACTTCCTGCAGGCCGCTGCTGTACTGCGACTGGTGCGAGACGCGCACGCCCACATTGCCGGTCAGCTCATGACCGAACAGCTGTGCATCGATGTCGCCCATCAGGAAGAAGTCGCGGGTTTTCTCGTTGACCGAGCCGCTCTGGATTTCCGACCAGCTCTGGTCGGTGATGTTCTTCACCGGATTGGCGGTGATGCCGTGCGAAGCGAGAATCGCCGGGCCGTTAAGGGTCAGGAAGCAGGGGAAACCGCTGAACTTGCCCTGCCAGCAGGTGACTTTCGCATCGGCCGCCGGAATGGTCAGCGGCGGCTGGCCGGCAATCGGGGCGGTATTCCATTCCGAACCGTATACGTAGACCGAGCGGTCGGCGTTGTAGTCGTGGTTGTTGACGTAGACGCCGGCCTCGACGGCCGAGAACACCGGATTGTTCGGCAGGTCGTACTGCACGCTGGTGCGGAACGCCTTGTCCTTGTCGTGATAGATGTACGGATACACACCGTAGCGCGACAGGGCCATGTCGTTGAGATTAGTATAGACACCCGGATTGGCGACCGAGAAATTGCCGATCGAACGGCCGGCCAGCTGGAAGTTGGCCGACTGCGACATCAGCTGCGGATTGCTGGTGCCAAGGCCGGTGTACGGATCGGCGGTGGCGTCGACGTTGATTTCGTCACTGGAGGCATGCGACAGCGAGACGTCCGATTCCACATGCCAGTTGCCGTGGTTCCACTTCAGGTTGAGGCCGCCGGAAAACACGCTGGTATCGGTGGTGTAGTTGTCCAGCGTAGTTTCGTTGGAGAACTGATTGCCGCCCACGCCGGCCGGATTGGAGCTCGCCGTACCACCGGTCACCGTGCCCAGCGAGCCGATCACCGGATTGGTGATCTGCGCGTTGTTGCCGTAATAGTTCTGCGAACGCATGCCGTAGCCGAACGACGTATTGTCGAACTTCGAGAAGAAGGTATCGGCGGTCAGCTGCAGTTCGTCGACCGGCTTCCACACCACGGTGGCGAGATAGCCGCGACGGCGCTCTTCGCCGCCGTTCTGCTGCACCTGCACGCCTTCCGGCAGGTAGGCCTGCTGCGAACTGTTCTTGTTGAGCTGGTAGAGGCTGCCGTCGGAAGCTTCGCCCACGAACTGCTCGGCCACGTGCGGCTGGTACATATCCGCGAAACCCAGGCCAACGCCCAGGGTGTTGTCGAGGAACTTGCCCTGGTACGCCAGGCTCAGGCGGTAGCCCATCGGGTTGGCATCGGGCACATCGTGCGCCTGCCCGTCATAGCTGCCGCGCGCATCGATATTGAGCGACTGATCCTTGGAGTTTTCCAGCGGATTGGCCGTTTGCATGGCGATGGTGCCGGCCACGCCGCCTTCGATCAGCGACGCCTGCGAGGACTTGTACACGGTCGCCTGGTTGATCAGCTCCGACGGATACTGATCGAACTGGATGTAGTTGGTACCGCTGGTGGAAGGCTGCTCGCGGCCGTCCAGCGTGGTGAGAATGAAATCGCCCGACAGGCCGCGGATATTGATCTGCGAGGCCTGGCCGGCAATGCGCTCGGCCGAGACACCCGGCAAGTGGGTGAGCGAATCGGCGATCGACTGATCGGGCAGGCCGCCGATATCGGCCGCCGTCACCACGTTGGTAAGCGTGTCGGAATAGCGCTGGTAGTCGATCGACTTCTCGACGCTGCTGCTGAAGCCGGTCACCGTCACCGACGACAGGCTCTTGACCAGCTGCTGCTGGTTCTTCGGGCTGGTGCCGGTCTGGTCCGGGCTGCTGTTGTTGCTGGTGCTGTTGGCGGTGCCGGTCTGCTGCGTCGCCGTGGCCGGCGCCGTCTGCGCAGCCACACCAAAGGTCATGCACAGACCCGTCGATGCCAACGCCATGGCAAGCATATTTCGCTTGAGTATCACGTGTTCCCCTCCCCCAAAATTATTTAGTCGCCTGGTTTTCTGATCGCTGGCGGCCCGTCTTTTTTTCTTTCGCGCAACGCAGACACCGGCCGCTTGCACGCCGACAGGTCATGCCGACGGCGTGAAGCGGATGGTAGGGCGCGGATTTCCGCGCAAACCACATCCTGCATACGTATTCATAACCAGCCCCTTTCCGTGCGCATCGCATTGCAGCATGAGGCCGCCGCGTGCCTCATCGTAACCGTGATGGCAACGCGAAAAACCGCCAATTCTCGCAGTTTTCCGCGCTTGCCGCGAGCCGCCGCAGACGCACCCGCGGTGGCCGGCACCGGCATGCATAACGCAACCGCAGCACGAATGAATACGTATGCAGGGCCCTGCGAATTGCCTTGCGGCCACGGCTAAGCTGCACACCGTTCGCAGCGCAGGACCACGGAATTCCTGCGCTCACAGGTGGGGTTTTCAATGATTGAAGCATCCTGGTGGCGCGGTGCCGTCATCTATCAGATCTATCCACGCAGCTTTCTCGACACCAACGGCGACGGTGTAGGCGACCTGCCCGGTATCATCCAGCGCCTGGACTATGTGGCGAGCCTGGGCGTGGACGCGATCTGGGTCGCACCGTTCTTCCGCTCGCCGATGGCCGATTTCGGCTATGACATCGCCGACTACCGCGATGTCGACCCGCTGTTCGGCACGCTGGACGATTTCGACCGCCTGCTGGCGCGCGCGCATGCGCTGGGCCTGAAGGTGATGATCGACCAGGTGCTCAGCCACACCTCCGACCAGCACGCCTGGTTCAAGCAAAGCCGTGAAAGCCGCGACAACCCCAAGTCCGACTGGTATGTGTGGGCCGATGCCAAACCCGACGGCAGTGCGCCGAATAATTGGCTGTCGCTGTTCGGCGGTTCGGCCTGGCAATGGGAGCCGCGCCGCGGCCAGTACTACCTGCACAACTTTCTCGCTTCGCAGCCGGATCTGAATTTCCATCATCCGGAAGTACGCGCAGCCGTACTCGACGACGTGCGTTTCTGGCTGGACAAAGGCGTGGATGGCCTGCGCCTGGACGCGATCAACTTCTGCTATCACGACCGCGAGCTGCGCGACAACCCGCCCAAACCCAAGGAAATGCGGGTCGGTCGCGGTTTCAGTCCGGACAATCCGTATGCGTTCCAGTACCACTATTACAACAATACGCAGCCGGAAAATCTCGCCTTTCTCGAAGAATTGCGGGCGCTGCTGGATCGCTATCCCAACGCGGTAACGCTGGGTGAAATCTCTTCTGAAGATTCGCTCGCCACGATGGCCGAATACACTCGCGGCCAGCGCCTGCACATGGGCTACAGCTTCGAATTGCTGAGCAGCGAATTCAGCGCCGCGTATATCCGCCACACGGTGGAGCAGCTCGAAGCACAGATGGACCAGGGCTGGCCGTGCTGGGCAATCTCCAATCACGACGTGGAACGCGTGCTCACCCGCTGGGGCAACGGCAATGCCACGCCGAAGCTGGCCAACGTGCTCACCGCCATGCTGTGCTCGCTGCGCGGCTCGGTATGCGTATACCAGGGCGAAGAGCTGGGCCTGACCGAAGCGGAGGTACCGTTCGAAGCCTTGCGCGATCCCTACGGCATCACCTTCTGGCCGAACTTCAAGGGACGCGACGGCTGCCGCACGCCGATGCCGTGGGATGCCAGCGACTACGCCGGCTTCAGCCGCGCCATGCCGTGGCTGCCGATCGACGAGGCGCACAAGTCGCTGGCCGTTGCGCACCAGGAAGCCGATCCCGATTCGGTACTGCACGGCTTCCGCCGCTTTATGCAATGGCGCGCCGCACAGCCAGCGCTGCGCGAAGGCACGATTCGTTTTCTCGACGCGCCCGAGCCGGTGCTCGCCTTTGTGCGCAGCCATGCGAGCGAACAAGTGCTGGCCGTGTTCAATCTTGGCAAGCAGCCGCAGTCGCTGGATTTACCCGGCATGGCAGCTGCGGAATTGCTTGACGGCCATGGGTTGCAGCAAGGGACACTGGCCGACGGTCAGGTACGGCTGCCGGGACATGGCGTACTGTTCGCCCGCCTGAAGTAAATAAACCTATTTGCCTGTCTAGGCGGCGCGCGGACGAATTTGTTTCAGCTCGTCGCCGATGGCATCTTGTGCCATCAGCAACTCATAACGCATCTGCAAATTCAGCCAGCTCTGCGCGTCAGTACCGAAGAACCGCGCCAGGCGCAGCGCGGTGTCCGCCGTGATACCGCGCTTTTCCCGCACAATCTCGTTGATCCGCGCCGCCGTAACGCCCAGTTCCTGGGCCAGGGCATTGGCAGATAGACCTGCCGGCAGCATGAATTCTTCGCGCAGGATTTCGCCCGGATGGATCGGTGCCAGCTTCTTGGACATAAATGCCTGCTCCATGCTCCATCAGTGGTAATCAATAATTTCGACGTCGTATGCATCACAGCCTCGCCAATGGAAACAAAGGCGAAACTGTTCGTTGATGCGAATGCTGTACTGCCCTTCGCGATTGCCTTTCAGTGCTTCTAGCCGATTTCCAGGCGGACTACGCAAGAAATCCAGGGTGGCCGCGGCGTCCAGCTGTTCCAGCTTTCGGCGCGCCACCTGTTCAATATTCATCCAGCGGCGCACACGTGTTCGATCAAACAGGGCTGCGGTATCCCTATCCGCAAAGGTCTTGATCATCAGGCCGCCTTCTCTGGCAACGCGTAAAAATTAAGTCGCGTCGCCATCGTATATCGCTTATCGATAAACAACAAGCCAAGCTAGGCGAACCCAACAAGAAACCATCAGTTACATGCGTAACTACCTACAAATATTGCCAAAGCAAACACCTGCACCGCGACACCGGCAGTCGCCCCTCGGGGAAAGAAGAGTTAAAATCCTGTAGTTCCGGCAGGGCGCACCGCATGGGTCCCCGTTATGGACGGCTCTTCAGCGACCGCAGGCGGCCCCTGATTCCGGCATACGACGCGCTCAACCATGGCCACCCCACCATGCATGCCCGTGCGTGCAGGCTTCGGCTATCGTGACGCCGGCTTTGCCCCCAGCAAATCACCGAGGAACACAGGTTTTGAACACAGCGAACGAGACGGCAGCACAGCAGCGTAATCCTGGCGTGAGCGGCATGAGCCTGTATGTCCCCCAGCCGCGCATCCCCCTGCAGGACTGGTGCACCTGGACCGGCAACTCCTGGGACAAGGTGCAAGCCGTGGTCGGCCGCAGCTTCCGCCGCCCGGCGCCGTATGAAGACGCCTACACCATGGCCGCCACGGCTGTGCTGCGGCTGATCCGCCAGTACAACATCGATCCGCGCAACGTCGGCCAGCTTGCGCTGGGCACCGAGAGCAGCAAGGACAACTCGGCCGGCGCCGTGATCGTGCGCGGCATGGTCGATCGCGAACTGGAACGCCTGGGCCTGCCGCGCCTGTCTCGCCAGTTGGAAGTGCCCGAGTTCAAGCACGCCTGCCTCGGCGGCGTGTACGCCCTGAAGAGCGCGCTGCGCTACGTGGCGTTCGACGCCAAGGGCAAGCAGGCCATTGTGGTGTGCAGCGACATCGCCGAGTACGAGCGCGGCTCCAGCGGCGAGCAGACCCAGGGCGCCGGTGCAGTGGCGATGCTGGTGGAAGCGGAGCCCAAGCTGTTCGAGGTGGACCTGGCCCATGCCGGCAGCGCCTCGGATTACCGCGGCCCGGATTTCCGCAAGCCGTTCTCGCGCCACTTCGACCAGGACTACGGCCAGCGCAGCAAGCGCGCGCACGATTTCCCGGTATTCAGCGGCAAATACTCCACCTTCGCCTACCTCGACGAAACCGGCGAAGCGGTAGACGCGATGCTCGCCCGCCTGGGCATCTCCGACATGGACTTCATCAACGGCGCGGACGGTCTGTTCTTCCATCGCCCGTACCACATGATGCCGCTGCAGGCGCTGGCCTTTATCTATGCGCGTGCACTGGCCCGCGCGCCGCAGCCGAATGCGGCATTCCAGGCGCTGTGCGAACAGGCCGGCGTATCGGCCGAAGGCGTGGTGGCCGAGTGTGCCAACAAGCCGGACCTGTTCGGCGAATTCGTACGCCTGGGTGCCGGCGCCGATGCCGCGCAGGAACCGCATCCGCTCACCACCAAACTCTCGGGTGTGGTGCGCAAGAGCCCGGCGTTCCAACAACTGCTGGCCGAGCGCGTGAAGCTCGGCACCGACTGGGCGATGGAACTGGGCAATCTCTACACCGCCGCCCTGCCGGCCTGGATCGCCGCCGGTTTCGAGCAGGCGCTGGAAGACCAGGTCGAGCTGGCCAATGCGCGCCTCTACGCGATCGGCTACGGCAGCGGCGACGCTTCCGAAGCGATTCCGCTGAAGGTGGTGCCGCATTGGCGCGAAGCCGCCGGCAAGATCGGTTTCCGCCAGTCGCTGGCCGCAGCCGCCGACCTGACCCAGCAGCAGTACGAAGGGCTGCACGATGGCAAGCACATCGAACTGGATGTGCCGCCGCGCGACCAGTTCCGCATCGCCCGTACCGGCAGCACCTATGAGGCGACGTTCCAGGATCTGGGCGTGGACTACTACGAGTTCGTGCCCTGATTCCGGATATCGGTACCTCTCGCGAATAGACCAACATCTATCGCGCTGTCATTCCGGCAAAGGCCGGAATGACAGCGCGGCATGCTGTGGTCAAGGCACAGATTGCCAACTCGTATTTAGTTAGACTCGCCCGGTCCTCAGCCGACAGTTCGGGCGCATCATGTTCAAGCTGAAAGGCATGCTTTCGCTGCAATCCGGCGACCAGACCCTGGGCGGCGCCGACCGGATCGCCCTACTGGCGAAAATCGGCGAAACCGGCTCGATCACCGCCGCCGCACGCGCGGTCGGCATGAGCTACAAGGGTGCCTGGGACGTCATCGACGCGATGAACAATCTGGCCGACCAGCCGCTGGTGGTGCGTGTGGCCGGCGGCAAGGGCGGCGGCGGCACGCGCCTGACCGAACGCGGACAGCAACTGATCGAGGCGTTTGCCGCACTGGAAGAAGTGCATCGCCGTTTCCTGGCGCAATTTGAAACCCTGGCCGATGCCTCGGCCAGCGATATCCGGCTGCTAAGGAGCCTTATGTTCCGCACCAGCGCGCGCAACCAGTTTGCCGGCCGGGTAGTGACCATCCACAAGGGCGTGGTCAATGACACGGTGGAACTCGCCCTGCCCGGCGGCGAACACGTAGTGGCCACGCTTACCAGCGAAAGCACCCAGGATCTGGGGCTGGAAGTGGGTAGCGAGGCAATCGCCTTGATCAAGGCCTCCTCGGTGCTGGTCGGCCTGCCCGACGAAGGACTGCGCCTGTCGGCACGCAACCAGTTCCCGGGCAACGTCACTCAGGTGACGCTCGGGCCGGTCAATGCCGACGTGCGTATCCGCCTGGCCGGCGGCAGCACCATGGGCGCCATCATCACCGCCGAAAGCGCCACCGCGCTGGGCTTGGCCGAAGGCACGCCGGTGCTGGCGATCGTGAAAGCCTCCAGTGTGATCCTCGGCACAAGCCGCTGAACTGCCGTCACGGCGCGTTAGCCCCACCCCGTCATATACTCCATGTAATAGCGCCTACCGGGCGTTGGGGAAAAGCCAGATGCTGCTCGATAACGGATATCGCCTGATCCGGCGATGGCTCGGCGTACATGTGCAAATCGCAGGCGCAGCCCTGCTGCTGGGCTGTTTCGTTCTGATAGCCCATCCCGCCCAGGCACAGACCACCCCACCCGCAGCATCGACGATCCGCGTGCTGGTCGATGGCAAGCCGCCGCTTACGCTGGACCGCAGCGCGCTCGCCGCCATGCCGCGCACCAGTATCGATACCGCCGCGATCCACCACGAACCGGCGACGCACTGGCAAGGCGTAACGCTGGAAGAAGTACTGCAACGTGCCGGCGCCGTAAGCGGGGAACAACTGCGCGGAAAAAGCATGAGCACCGTGGTGCGTGTCAGCGCTGCCGACCATTACCAGGTGGTGTTCAGCCTCGGCGAACTCGACCCGCTGCTGGGCAACGAGCAGGTGCTGCTGGCCGATACGCAGGACGGCCAGCCACTCAGCAAGAACGGTCCGTTCCGCCTGGTCGTACCTGGCGACAAGCGGCCGGCCCGCTGGATCCATAGCGTCACCACCATCGAGGTCACACGCAGCGCTGCAACACCCTGATCGCCATTGAATTGCTTCACACCATCAACGCGATACGCCATCCCTTCACCCGGAGAGCCTGCATGTTGAAGCACTGGATCGTTGCCACCGCTGCCTTCGGCCTGATGGCCGGCAGCTTCGCCGCGCATGCGGATGACGACTATGGCTTGGATAACATCTTCACCAACGGCCACGTCGACGGCGACCTGCGCCTGTACAACTTCAACCGTTTGTACGACAGCAAGACCACGCCGAACGCCAGCGCGTTTTCGCTGGGCGCACTGATCAATGCGCAGACCGGCACGTTCTTCGGCGGCTTCAGCATCGGCGGCTCGTTCGTCACCGTCAATTCGCTGGGCACGCATTCGGACAACACCGCCAAGATCGACACCACCCTGGCCGGCCCGAACAATTCCATCGGCGCCTTCAGTCAGGCTTACCTGCAATACCAGCAGGGCATGTTCCTGTTCCGCGGCGGCTATCAATACCTGGTCGACGATCCGTGGATGGGCAATAACGATTCGCGCATCATCCCCTCCTCCTACAACGCATTGTTGCTGCAGCTCACGCCGGTCGCCGGCTGGAAGCTGTTCGCCTTGCGCGAATACAGCTGGAAAAGCCGCACTTCCTACGGCATGTATCCGGACAACCTGTATTACCCGTCCAAATACGACGGCGATTCGATGTACGGCAACAACGGCTCGCTGCCGCTCGATACGCGCAGCGACCCGGGCACCTGGGAAGGCGGCACCAGCTACACCAAGGGCGGCCTCAACGCGCAGGTGCGCTACTACGACTTCATGAACTTCGCGCGCACCGGCTATGCGGTGGGCAGCTATGTGTTCGATACCGACAGCGGCTTCAATCCGGTGGTCGGCGCGCAATACCTCACGCAGAACTACGGCTCGGACAATCGCTTCAGCGAGACGGATACCAAGCTGTTCGGCATCGCCGGCGACCGGGTGAAAAGCCAGGCCATTGGCGGCGATCTGGGCGTGGTGATTCCCGACGGCCGCTTCGATCTGTTCTACAACAAGCTGGCGCGCGAAGACGGCGCGGTAGGCGGCGGCGCCTTGATCTCGCCCTACACCAGCAACTACGGCACCGATCCGCTGTTCACCACCTCGATGATCCGCGGCCTGGTCGAAGCAGGCCCCGGCCGTGCGTGGAAGGGCCGCTTCAACTACCAACTGTTCGACAAGAAGCTGGATCTCACCGTCGCATACGCCAAATACATCACCGACTACCGCGGCAACAGCCACGACCTGTATTTCGACGTGATCTATCACCTGGACGGCTATCTGCGCGGGCTCACCCTGCGCGACCGCTGGGAGATTTCCAACGGCGGGGTCGACAATCTCAACCCGAGCAACAAGAGTTTCGTCTACAACCGCCTGATGATCGACTACAAGTTCTAGCCGATCGTGAAACAAGCCTGAGGAAGGCGCTGCGCGCGCCTTCCTTCGGCCGCGCATGCCACCTATGATCGGCACACTCTTTCCAAGGAGCGATCCATGCGCGCCATCCTGATCGTGATCGGACTCATCTTGCTGGTCGGCGGCCTGTGGGCCGTATTCGGCCACGGCAGCTACACCCAGACCGACACCGTGCTGCAGCTGGGCTCGGCCAAACTCACCGCCACGCACGACAAGGCCATTCCGCAATGGCTGGGCATTGCCGGCATTGTGGTCGGTGCGCTGCTGACGCTGGGCGGATTGTTCTCCAAGCGCTGAGCGCCATCGATGCAGCCTGGGTTAGTGCGGACATGATTCGGGGGCAATTCGACGGTCTGCGCCGGATCTGTTGGGCTACGCTGCGCGGACCCAAGCTGCGCGTGCGGTTTTTGGTGAAAGTGGCGCAGCCGCTACAATGAGCGGATGGATGTCTCCCACCTGATCGATTCGCTCAACGACGCCCAGCGTGAGGCGGTCTGTGCGCCACCTGGCCACTACCTCGTCCTCGCCGGCGCCGGTTCCGGCAAGACCCGCGTACTTACCCACCGCATCGGCTGGCTCACCCAGGTCGATCGCGTGCCGCCGTGGGCGATTCTCGCCGTCACCTTCACCAACAAGGCCTCGGGCGAAATGCGCGCGCGCCTGGACAACCTGATTCCGGGCGGCACGCAAGGGCTCACCGTCGGCACCTTCCATGGCATTGCACATCGCCTGCTGCGCCGCCACTGGCGCGAAGCGGGTCTGCCGGAAAGCTTCCAGATCCTGGATGGCGACGACCAGCAGCGCCTGGTCAAGCGCGTGGTCGCCGGCCTGGGCCTGGATGAGGCGCGCTTCCCGCCGCGCCAGGCCGCCTGGCAGATCAATAGCTGGAAAGACGAAGGCAAGCGCCCGGAAAATATCGAGCACGGCCAGCACCCGGTCACGCGCACCCTGGTGCAGATCTATCAAGCCTACGAAGATGCCTGCCGCCGCGCCGGCCTGGTCGATTTCGCCGAATTGCTGCTGCGCGCGCACGAGCTGTGGCTGAAGCAGCCGGCTATCCTGGAGCACTACCAGCAGCGCTGGCGGCATCTGCTGGTCGACGAATTCCAGGACACCAACGCACTGCAATACGCGTGGATCCGCGTACTCGCCGGCAACAGCGGCCAGGTCTTCGTGGTCGGCGACGACGACCAGTCGATCTACGGCTGGCGCGGTGCCAAGGTGGAGAACGTGCAGCAATTCCTGCGCGATTTCCCCGGTGCACGCACCATCAAGCTGGAACAGAACTACCGCTCCACCTCCAATATCCTCAAGGCCGCCAACAGCGTGATCGAGCGCAATGGCAATCGCCTGGGCAAGCAGTTGTGGACGGCCGGCGAGGAAGGCGAGCGCATCGCCGTGTACGCCGCCTATAACGAGCAGGACGAAGCGCGCTTCGTGATCGAACGCATTCGCGAATACATCGACGAGCATGGCGAAGCGAAGGATTGCGCGATCCTCTATCGCTCCAACGCGCAGTCGCGCAATTTCGAAGAGCAGCTGATCCAGCGCGATATTCCGTATCGCGTGTACGGCGGCCTGCGCTTCTTCGAGCGCGCGGAAATCAAGGATGCGTTGTCCTATCTGCGTCTTACCGCCAACCGGCACGATGACGCCGCGTTCGAGCGCACGGTAAATACGCCGCCGCGCGGCATCGGCGATCGCACGCTGGACGTGTTGCGTCGCCGTGCGCGCGGCGAAGGTTTGTCGATGTGGGAAGCGGCGCTGCAAGAGCTGGGCTCAAGTGGCGAGCTGGCCGGACGCGCGAAGAACGCGGTCAAGAGTTTTCTCGCCATGATCGAGGACATGGCGCGCGCTTTCGCTCCCTCCACTCAACCTGAAGAAGCCTGGAGTGAAGGCTCGCTCCTGCCTGACGATCCCGCTGCGGACAGCTCCTCGCCCAGCGCGCTCCCCGCGGGCAAGCGCGCTGCCAAAGCCAATGCGCTTTCGCTCGCGGAACAGATCGACCACGCCATTGTGCAATCGGGCTTGCGCGAGTTCTACGAAAAGGACAGCCGCGGCAACGCCGAATCGCGGGTGGAAAACCTCGACGAACTGGTCAACGTGGCCAGCCGCTTCGAGATGACTCCCGACGATATCGAAGCGGGCTTGAGCGAACTCTCCGCCTTTCTCTCTCACGCGGCGCTGGAAGCCGGCGAAGGCCAGGGCGAATCCTGGGACAACTGCGTGCAGCTGATGACCCTGCATTCGGCCAAGGGCCTGGAATTTCCGCTGGTGTTCCTGGTCGGCGTGGAAGAAGGCCTGTTCCCCAGCCAGCGCTCGGTGGAAGACGAAGGCCGGTTGGAAGAAGAACGCCGCCTGGCCTATGTCGGCATCACCCGTGCGCGCGAACGGCTGGTGATCACCCACGCCGAATCGCGCCGCATGCATGGCACCGAGATGCTGGCGCGGCCCTCGCGCTTCCTCGGCGAAATTCCACCTTCGCTGGTCGACGAAATACGCCCGCGCGTGCAGGTCAGCCGGCCTTTGTATGCGGGGCGTTTCGCCGAGCCGGCGCCCTCGCTGAAGGAAGATCTGCCGGTAAAGCTCGGCCAGCGCGTCCGCCATCCCAGCTTCGGCGAAGGCGTGGTGGTGAGTGCGGAAGGCAGCGGCGCACATACGCGGCTGCAGGTGAATTTCGAAGGCGCCGGCAGCAAATGGCTGGTCGCCGCCTACGCCAATCTCACACCGCTTTAGTTCAGATAGCGCGATGAGCGAATCACGCCCCATTCGCGAGAGCGCACGCCAGCTCAGCCATGGGCAACAGCAGCTGGTGCAGATCTATCGGCGCATGCCATGGGGCCATCGGCTGCTCAAGGGCGTATCGATGGGCCTGCAGGCCCTGGCTGGCGCCAGCATGGGTTACGGGCTGGGCTTGCTGCTGCATACGCAGCAGGCGTTCTGGGCGGCGCTGACCGCCATCTCGGTCACCCAGCAGACCTATCTCGATACCCGCAATTCCTCGCGCGACCAGGTGATCGGCGCAGCGATCGGCGCCGCCGTGGCCATCGGCGCCACCTATCTGCTGGGCGACAGTTATCTGTGCTACGCCGGCACCATGGTGCTAGTGATCATGCTGTGCTGGTGCTTCAACATCGGCAACGCCGGCAAGCTCAGCGCCACCACTGCCACCATCGTGATGCTGGTACCGCATGAGGGACCGTTCTGGACAGTGGCACTGACCCGCCTGGGCGAGGTCACGCTCGGCATCGCCTGCGCGCTGGTGGTGACCGGGGTGGCGCAGTGGCTGGAACAACGCTGGCTGGAACGCGAGCCCGGTACGCACGACGACCCGCCTTAGGCGGACCGGTGTAGGGAAAACCTGGGGTAATCCGGCGGAATTCCCCTATGATGGCCGGCGTGCTGGACTACACCAATCACGCCGGAGACGGCCATCGATGGCAAAGCTGATTCCTACTCGCAACAGCTGCCTGGCGCGGATGCAGGCCGGCGAAAAGCGTTTTTCCGAACGCCTGGAACAGAAGCTCGAGGACGACTACCTGCTGTGGTACGACGTGCCGATCGGCCCGCGCCAGACCAAGCCCGACTTCGCCATCTTCCATCCGCGCCGCGGCCTGCTGGTGCTGGAAGTGAAGGACTGGAAATACGAAAACGTCAGCGGCGCGGACAAGACCCAGTTCACCCTGATCACCAGCTACGGCGCGGTAAAGAAAGCCAATCCGCTGCTGCAGGCGCGCGCCTGCGTGCAGGAAATAAAAAGCATGCTGGAGCAGGATCCGGCACTGCGCCATCCGGCGGGACATCGCCATGAAGGCCATCTGCTGCTGCCGTGGGCGTATGGCGTGGTGCTGAGCAATATCAGCCGCAAGCAATTCGACGACGGCGGCCTGGGCGAGGTGATTCCGGCGCACCTGGTGATCTGCCGCGAAGAGATGTACGAGACAGTGGATGCGGAAGCCTTCCAGGAACGGCTGTGGGCGATGTTCCAGCAATCCTTCCCGTGCGCACTTACCCTGCCGCAGATCGATCGCATCCGCTGGCACATGTTCCCGGAGCTGCGTGTGGAATGGGGCGAAGGCCAGTTCGGCCTGCCCTATGACACCGCACCGGAAAGCAGCGTACAGATCGCCATTCCCGACCTGGTCCGCGTGATGGACACGCAACAGGAACAACTGGCGCGCTCGCTCGGCGATGAGCATCGCATCATCCACGGCGTGGCCGGTTCCGGCAAAACCATGATCCTCGGCTATCGCGCGATCCACCTGGCGCGCAGCATGGCCAAGCCGATCCTGATCCTCTGCTACAACAAGACGCTGGCCGCACGCCTCGATCAGCTGATGGGCGAGCGCGGCCTCAGCGACAAGGTGCAGGTCTACAACTTCCACAAGTGGTGCCGGAAGATGCTGGAGGCCTACCACGAACCGCTGCCGCCGGAAGGCGCCGGCTTCTTCGAAGCCATGGTGGAAGGCGTGATGAGTGGCGTGGAGCAAGGCCGCATTCCGCGTTTCCAGTACGGCGCCGTGCTGATCGACGAAGGCCACGATTTCGAACCGGAGTGGTATCGCCTGATCGTGCAGATGGTGGATCCGGATACCAATGCGCTGCTGGTACTGTACGACGATGCGCAGAATATCTACGGCAAGGCCGAGCGCCCTGCCTTCACCTGGAAAAGCGTGGGCGTGCAAGCGCAGGGCCGCACCACCATCCTGCGCATCAACTACCGCAATACGTTGGAAATCCTTTCCGTCGCGCGCCGCTTCGCGCATGAGCTGCTGGACGAACGCCAGGGCGAGGATGATGGTGTGCCGTTGATCGCACCGGAGAGTGCCGGCCGCCGCGGCGCCATCCCGGAACTGATCCGGGTCGAAAACGCGCAGGCCGAATTGCGCAGCCTGGTCGAACGCCTGCGCCGCGAGCACGAGCACGGACGCGCGCTGGCCGATATGGCGGTGATTTTCCGCAACAACTGGGAAGGCGAAGCAATCCAGCAGGCCCTGCAGCAGGCCGGCATTCTCTGTCGCTTGGCCGACAGCGTAGGCAAGCGTTCGCTGTTTTCCGCCGAAGACAGCGTGAAGCTGGTGAGCATGCATTCCAGCAAGGGGCTGGAATTTCCGCTGGTGATCATTCCCCATCTCGGCGCGATGCCCAAGGCCGGCCAGGATGAAACGCTGGAAGCGCGCCTGTTGTACGTGGCGATGACGCGTGCGACCGAGCAACTGGTGCTGATCCATCACGAAGAATCGGTATTCACCGCGCGCATTCGTGGTTCGATCAACGAGATCCAGGCCCAGCTTTCACCCAGCCTCGCCCTTGTGTAGGTTGGGTTACCCCGGACTTGATCCGGGGGTAGGCCAACCTACGGCATGACGGCTGGCGCATTCGATGCCATGCAAATTTCCTAATCAAGCCTAAACGCAAGCTCTTGCCGTGCAACCCGCATGGCGCATCCCGGTCCATCCAAGTCGGTGCCCATGCGTTTGGACGGTCATGAACGACAACCCGCCACAGCCACTGCTGGATCACGATATTTGCGTACACATCTTCACCGCCTCGGCGGCGATGGTCGGCGTGTGTCTTACCGTCATCGGCATCATCCGCATGGTGGTGTCGCTGCGGCATACGGACGTGCTCGGCGATGACCTGCTGGCCTTGAACGCCATGGCTTACCTGGCCGCCTGCCTGATGTCCTACTGGGCACTGCGCACCCGCAGCCTGGGCCGCAATCACCGCCTGGAGCGGATCGCCGACGTGCTGTTCCTTGGCTCGCTGACCCTCACCGCGGTCAATGCCGCCTTTATCACCTGGGCGATATCGTCCTTCCACTAGGTATCTGCACGCGGATTTCACATACCTCCGCCTTGGGGCGAGGCGGCCGCCAGTGGCGTGACACATAAATGTCACCCTTCGCCAGCGCGGGGCAAGTCACAAAAACCCGCCAAATTCCGGCTAGCTAGCCGCCTTGCAGCTTCCTCCCTACCGCCCGTCAGGGTAAGCTCGCCCCTTACAGGGAACCCCACGGGATCAAGCAATACGCCTAGGAGCAGCGATCCCGGTCGTTGTGTTGTCGCAGAGGATCGGCAATGGAAGGAATGGATGTCTCCGCCTGGTTGGGCTTGCTGTCGCAAACCACCCGCTTTATCACGCTCGACGCAGCCATTGATGGCCTGATTGTCGAACAGCTCAATGGCCACGAAGCGGTCAACGATAATTTCCGCTTCGATCTCGATTGCGTCTGCGCATCGGCCTTTCTCGACCTCACCCAGCTGCTGGGCAAGCCGCTGCGCCTGGGCGTGGCGACCGCCGACGGCAGTCGCCGCTACTGGCATGGCTATGTCACACATGCCGCGTCGCTGGGTGCCGACGGCGGCCTGGCGCGCTATCGCGTGGTGATGGAATCGAGCCTGGCATTTCTGAAGCTGCGCCGGAATGCGCTGATCTTCCAGGACCAGACCGCACTCGACGTGGTCACCACGATCTTCGCCGACTATCCGCAAGTGCAGTGCCAGACCCAGGTGACCGCCAGCCTGCGCCAGCGGCCGATCTGCACCCAGTACCGCGAAACCGACTACGACTTCGTGCATCGCCTGCTCGGCGAAGAAGGCCTGTCCTATCGCTTCGAACACGACCAGGGCGAGGACAGCGAAGGCGCCGGCCATACCCTGGTGATCTTCGACAGCCAGGCCAGCCTGCCCAGCGGTACGCCGGACAGCATCCGCTTCCATCGCGTCGATGCCACCGAAACCAGCGACACCATCACCCTGTTCACCGATCGCCGCCAAATGGCGCCGGATACGGTGACGGCCGCGAGCTGGCGTCCGGACCAGGTCGCCAGCATTACCGGCAGCGCGCAGGCCTCGCCCACGTCAGGCGCGCCGGCGCTGCCGCCGCTGGAAGTGTTCGAAGCCGACCGCAGCAACCGCTTCGACAACGCCGACCAGGCGCAACGCTTTGCCACCCATCGCCTGGATGCCCTGCGCCTGGAAGTACGCAGCAACCGCGCCGAAGGCTCGGTGCGCACATTGGAAGCGGGCAAGAGCTACACGCTCACCGAACATCCGGACCTCAGCGGCTACGCCTTTGTGCCGCTGCGCATCGAACACATCGCCAGCAACAACCTGGGCACCGACATCACCCATCTGCACGGCCGCAGCGGCATGCAGGACAAGGGCAGCTATCGCAACCGCTTCACCGCCGTACCCGCGCAGACACCGATCGCGCCGCCCTATCGCGACAAGCCGATCGCACCCGGCTGCCAGAGCGCGATCGTGGTAGGCGTGCCCGGCAATGCTCTCAGCGGCAGCCGCGATCACCAGGTGCGTGTGCAGTTCTATTGGCAGCGCGGCAGCGCGCCGCTGCCCGGCGGCCTGACCGACACTGCCAGCACAGGCAATCCGCAAGGCCATGCGCCCGGCACCGACCAATCCGGTACCTGGGTGCGCGTGACCGAAGTATCGGCCGGCGCCAATCACGGCCACAGCATGGCGCCGCGCATCGGCAACGAAGTGCTGATCGAATACGCCCACGGCGATATCGACCAGCCCATCGTGGTAGGCCAGCTCTACAACGGCCAGGCCGCACCGCCGTTCTCGGCCGGCGAAAACAGCAGCGCCAACCATCCCGGCACGCTCAGCGGCATGCAGACGCAAACGCTCGACGGTGCCGCCGGCAGCCAATGGGTGCTGGACGATGCCGGCGGGCAAATGCGCCACTCGCTGTCCAACAGCACCGCCAACAGCCAGCTCAATCTCGGCTACCTGATCGAGCAGCAAGGCAATACGCGCGGCAACTATCGCGGCGAAGGCTTCGAGCTGCTGACCGAAGGCTGGGCCGTAGTGCGCGCCGGTGAGGGCCTGCTGCTATCGGGCACGCAACAAGCCCAAGGCGCATCCACCCAGATGGATGCCGCCGGCGCCGTCAGCCAACTCAACGCCGCAGCCGCCACCGCACAACGCCTGGACAGCGCCGCCACCCAGGCCAAGGCCAACGGTCTCGCCGCCAATCCGGCGCAAACCGCCCTGCAGCAGGCGATCGATCCCGGCAAGAACGGCAAATACAGCGGCGACGTCAACGGTCTGGCTGCCACCAAGCCCACCGACAACCAGCGCAGCGGCGGCGATCCGGTCGAACGCTTCGCGCAACCGGTGATCCTGGTCGAAGCCCCGCAATCGATGGTGCTCGCTTCCTCGCAAAGCGCCGCCGCCTTCGCCGGCAACCATCTTCACGCCACCAGCCAGCGCGATATGCACCTGGCTGCCGGAGCGACCATCGGTGCCGCCACCGGCGATGCCGTGAGTCTCTACACCGCCGATGGCGGCATGAATGTCATCGCCAACCATGGCCCGGTCAGCATCGAAGCGCATACCGATGCGATGCAGATCCTGGCCGACCAGTCCGTCACCGTCACCTCCACCACCGATACCATCGAGGTGCTGGCCAAGGACAAGATCGTGCTGCAGGCGGGGCAAAGCACGGTGACGCTGGAAGGCGGCAACATCACCTTTGCGTGTCCCGGCAATTTCACGGTGAAGAGTGGGACGCATCAGTGGGTGGGGCCGCAGAATGAATCTCCGGCATTGCCACCGCTGCCGAACGACAAGGCGAAATTCCAGGGCATCAAACCCTTTTCAGGCTAGGACGCACGCATGTTGATCAGCTACCCCATCTTGCCGAGCGGCGCGGATGCCACCGACGAGGACGCGCAACTCAAGCATTTCCTGGACACCTACGTCGATAGCGCAACCGGCTTTTACCCGATCAGCTTTGAAGATCGCTGGCATGGCGGCATCCATCTCAAGCCAGGCAAGGAAGCCTTGCACGCTATCGCCGACGGCGAAGTAGTGTGCTATCGCGTGGCCGCGCAGGCGGAAAATTATCCTGGCCTGGGTGACTACGACACCAGTTTCGTATTACTCAAACACTCTACCGAGAGCGGCGAAAATACGCCGGTCGTGTTTTATTCACTGCTGATGCATCTGAAGGGACGTAGCAAGCTCAGCGCAGACGAGCAAAAGCTGCTGCCCGACTGGTTACGCACTGCCTCCGCCAGCGACACCGTGCAACAACCGGCCAAAGCACAGAAGGTATGGCGCAAGGACGTGCTGGGATTCAGCGGCGTGTACGGCGGCGAAGAGCGCGTGCATTTCGAAATCTTCGCAACCGATACCGACCTGGGTACATTCTGGAAAGACAGCAGCGCCTTGGCAAAAGGCGCCAACGGTTCGGCCGACTTTTTCGGCAACGCTGGCTTTATTATCCCTGCGGGCAAGAGTTTCCAGGCCAACCATCCACACGCGCAGGCCATTCACGGCTTGCTGGCCGCTCCGACGGAAAAGCCGGTAGCCGGCAACAACAATGATGCAAGCACCCCGGCGCCAACGGTCACTCCACCGTCGGGCAGCCTGGCACCTGCTGGCACGCAAGGGCAGATCCAATCAGGTGACCTGTACGTCAGCGTCCATTTGGCTCGTGGCACGCGCACGGCAACCACGTATCGCAAATTGCCAAGCGGAAAATTCGAACAGGTCGGACAGCCGGTCATCCAGGCCAGCTACGAATATCAACTGCACCAACTGGCGAGCAAGCTCTACAAGGACTGCCCCAGCGCCGGCTATGAATGGCTGCGCTTTGGCCGCGTGCTGGGTACGGATACCACGCAGACCAACGAAAACTGGGAACTAATCCGCTACGCCAGCGACAAGACCGGCTACATCGATCTGGCGAGTGATGACATAACCAAGCTGTCCGATGCCGATTTTCCGTACTGGCTTGGCTGGCAGAAGATCGGACAAGCCCAGGCGGTAGACCCTGTCAGCGGCATCTGCGACGTACCTAAATTGCTGGAACTACTGCACGGGACCACTCCACCCGCCACACCACCATCCATGGCGGACGAGCAAAAGGACTTTATCGCGCATGCCACTGCCCAAGGCGTAGCGGACCAGCTGCGCTATCTGGTGGTACAGCATCCGAGCGAATGGGACGACAGCGATCTGGAAACCCGCTTTGCCAAGGAACGGCAGCCCGGAAAAGACCTGGCCAACAACGATGGCCAGGACACCTCATGGAACAATTTCAAAACTCATGCGAGCAAGCTGGCGTTCTGGTCGAAGACCGGTCTGGATCGCAGTGTGTGGCATTTCCACCCGGCCCAGTTCGTAGCTCAATATAAGCAATGTAAATGGCTTTCCCTGGACGAAATAAGCCAGTTGCTACCAAGGACGTTCTTTACTTATTCGGCCCAAAAGGGCTCCGATGCCATGAAGAGAACGCAAGGCTCGATTGGCTATGCGACCAGCTCCGGCCGATTCAGCCCTTACCGCATCAACTTGAACAAGACCTTCCTGAAGTACGGCATCACCACCGCAACGCGGATGGCGCATCTATTTGCTCAGGTCTATACCGAAACCGACGTGGTCAGGACCGTCAAGGAATACGGAGAAGGTAAAAAGAACAAGAAGGGCAAATGGCCGGCACCGGCGATGGAGTACTACACCGTTTTTTACGGCCGCGGCATCATGCAGCTGACCTGGGCCAGCAATTATGAAGACTACGGCACGTATAGAAACTTCCCTAGCAACACCGGTGCCTATGTCGACGATCGCCTGACCCAGACCAGCGAGCACTATTGGTCCAACCCGAAAAAAAAGGACGGCACGCTCGACTCGAAACTGCTCAAGCAATGGGCGCCTCGCTACGACCCGGACAAGGTCGCGTCGGACAACTACTCAGCCTGCGACAGCGGTGGCTTCTATTGGGTAAGCAAGTACGTCGGCAGCAAAAATTACAATATCAATCGCAACTGCGATGCCGCCTTGTCCACTGACACTATCGGCCGCGTCTCCGTGCTGGTAAATGGCGGCGGCAACGGCTATTTCGAGCGGCAAGGATTTGCCAGATATGCGTACTCTGTTATTTCTGACGAAATAAAATCCGGCAGCGAAGAGATTTCCGCCTCGCACGGCAAGAAAACCGCAAGCGTCAAAGTCGACTACACACCTCAAAGACCATGATCACAAAAATTGCAGCACTAGCGCTGGCCATAACGCCACTTCTATTGGCAGGAGCAAACCAGGTGAACGCCCAAGAGACAGAGTTGCGGCAACAGAACTTATCCAAGACCGATACCGATGCGGTTCACGGACTTGCTCGCGACTTCATGTCATCCAAAACCGATACGCCGGAATCGGACCTGGCCATTTCGCCCAAGGATGTTTCGCTGTCTAACTCGGTGTCGGTGGTGAGCTTCATCGGCGAGGACTTCAGCGACCACTCCAGCCGCATCGACCGCTGCTATGTCGGCATCTACGACGCCTCGAAGAAGGCGCTGTCAGTAGTCAAGCGCAAATACAATTCAGGAAGCTCGGAAGACAGCACGCCATGCACCAAGGTGGCGCTCTATGCCACCGGCAAGGACGGTGCAGGCAAGCCCTGGATCGCTTTCATGTCGACCTATTCCAATCCGCAAGTCGGCGACGGGCAGGACGAAGACATCCTGGAGCTGTATGCCCTGGATCCCACCCAAAACAAGCTGTGCTACGACGAAAAACTCACCGACGCCATCAATGCCTCGGTAGAGAATCCGAGCGTGCCCAAGGTGCAGAGCTATCTTTCTTCCAGGAAATTCTCTTCCGGCACGGAATGCAACTGAGCGACGCGCGTACCAGCCGAGGCTGGCAGCCGCGGTACGTTACCCGGCATCGAACAGGGATGTTCCATGCCAGGCAGACATTGACTAATCCCTTCGCCAAGCCGGCCACCGCCGCTTGCTCGCGCCGCCACTACGCTTGAACCTGCTCGTGCTGGCCCGCTCCAAGTTCCGCCTCGCGTAAAAATTTTACGCTTTCTATACGCGGGATCGCCCTTTCGCTACCCGCTTCTTATGCCCCGGTGCCTACAGTGCGCAGCTGTGAGGCATTGAGTGATTCCCATGGACGTTATCTACCTGCTGTTCGGCTTCGTGCTGGCTGCCGCCACGCTGGGCTTCCTGCTGCTTTGCGACCGCCTGGGCCCGCGCGGCTGAGTGTTGGCGGCGCGGCCGCGACTGATTAACGGAGCAATCCCATGAATTTCTTCTACGGACTGGCCGCCGTGCTTGCGGTGGCTTTGACGGTTTATTTGTGCGTGGCGCTGTTGAAACCGGAGTGGTTCGAATGACTGCCAATGATTTTCTGCAGATCGGCATCTTTCTGGTGGTGCTGTTGCTGCTGATCAAGCCGCTGGGCAGCTATATGACCCACGTGTTTGCCGACCAGCCCAACCGCATCACCCGCCTCGGCGGCGGGGTGGAACGATTGATCTACCGCATCTGCGGCGTGGATGCCGGCGAGGACATGGGCTGGAAGCGCTATGCGATCGCCATGCTGTTGTTCAACGTATGCGGCATGGTGCTGGTCTATGCGTTTCAGCGCATGCAGCAATGGCTGCCGCTGAATCCGCAGCACTTTCCGGCGCTGAGCCCGGATCTGTCGATCAATACCGCCATCAGTTTCGTCACCAATACCAATTGGCAGGCGTATTCCGGCGAATCGAGCATGAGCTATCTGACCCAGATGGCGGCGCTGGCGGTGCAGAATTTCGTCTCCGCGGCGACCGGCATTGCGGTACTGATTGCGGTGGTGCGCGGCTTTGCGCGCAAGACGGCCAAAGGCATCGGCAATTTCTGGGTCGATCTCACCCGCAGCACCTTGTATGTGCTGATGCCGATCTCTTTTGTGCTGGCGCTGCTGCTTGTCTCGCAGGGTGTGATCCAGAACCTGAAGCCGTATGTGGATGTGCCGGTGGTGCAGACCACCACCTACGCCAACCCGGTGACCGATGCCGCCGGCAATCCGGTCAAGGATGCGGCGGGCAATGCGGTGACCAAGCCGGCCCAGCTCACCACCGAAACCCTGCCGATGGGTCCGGCCGCTTCGCAGGTCGCGATCAAGATGCTGGGCACCAACGGCGGCGGCTTCTTCGGTGCGAACTCGGCGCATCCGTATGAGAATCCCACGCCGTTCTCCAACTTCCTGGAGATGCTGGCGATCTTCCTGATCCCCGCTGCGCTGTGCATCACCTTCGGCGAGATGGTGGGCGACCGGCGCCAGGGACTGGCGATTCTTGCCACCATGCTGGTGATCTTTGTCCCGCTGACCATCGGTGTGACGGCGGCCGAACAGGCCGGCAATCCGATCCTGCACAGCCTGCCGATCGACCAGCACGCTTCGGCGCTGCAGTCGGGCGGCAATATGGAAGGCAAGGAAACCCGCTTCGGCATCGCCGCCAGCAGTCTGTTCGCAGCGGTTACCACGGCGGCCTCGTGCGGCGCGGTGAACAATATGCACGATTCGCTCACGCCGCTCGGCGGCCTGGTGCCGATGTGGCTGATGCAGCTGGGCGAGGTGATCTTCGGCGGCGTGGGTTCGGGCCTGTACGGCATGCTCGCCTTCGCGGTGGTCGCGGTGTTTATTGCCGGCCTGATGGTGGGCCGCACGCCGGAATACCTGGGTAAGAAAATCGAAGCCTACGAGATGAAGATGGCGAGCCTCGCCGTACTGATTCCGTGTGCGCTGGTGGTGATCTGCACGGCCATCGCCGTCATGACGCCCGCGGCCACCGCTACCGTGGGCAATCCGGGGGCGCATGGCTTCAGCGAGATCCTGTACGCGGTCACCTCGGCTACCAACAACAACGGCAGCGCGTTCGGCGGTCTCTCGGCCAACATCCCGTTCTGGAACGTGATGCTCGGCGTGTGCATGTTCTGGGCGCGCTTCATGCTGGCGATCGCGATGCTGGCGATGGCCGGTTCGATCGCCGCCAAGAAACATGTACCCGCCTCGGCCGGCACGTTGCCCACGCATACGCCGCTGTTCGTCACCCTGCTCGCCAGCGTGGTGATCATTGTCGGCGCACTCACCTTCCTGCCTGCCCTGGCACTCGGCCCGATTGCCGAGTACCTGATGTCGGCGCACTGATTTTTCTGCCTCTCCCGTGCCGGGAGAGGGAGTGAGAGATTCCGGAGTTTCGAGCACATGACTTCGCATACCCAAACCGTCAGCTCGTTCGATCGCACGCTGATCCTCAAGGCGGTCGGCGACGCCTTCCGCAAGCTGTCGCCGCGCCTGCAATTCCGCAACCCGGTGATGTTCGTGGTGTTCGTGTGCAGTGTGCTGACCACGCTGTTGTGGTTCCAGGCACTGGCCGGCCACGGCGAAGCACCCACCGCCTTCATCTTCTGGGTCAGCATCTGGCTGTGGTTCACCCTGCTGTTCGCCAACTTCGCCGAAGCGCTGGCCGAAGGCCGCGGCAAGGCCCAGGCCGCGGCCCTGCGCAGCACGCGCAAGGATGTCGTCGCCAAGAAGCTGGCCGAACCCAAGCGCGATGCCGCCATCGTGTTCACCCCGTCCAGCGAACTGCGCGCCGGCCACTACGTGCTGGTGGAAGCGAACGAGCAGATTCCCGGCGACGGTGAAGTAGTGGTCGGCGCCGCCAGCGTGGACGAAAGCGCCATTACTGGCGAATCCGCGCCGGTGATCCGCGAATCCGGCGGCGACCGCAGTGCCGTCACCGGCGGTACTCGCGTGCTGTCGGACTGGCTGGTGGTGCAGATCACGCGCAATCCGGGTGAGAGCTTTCTCGACCGTATGATCGCCATGGTGGAGGGTGCCGCGCGCCGCAAGACGCCGAACGAGATTGCACTGACCATCCTGCTGGCCAAGTTCACCCTGATCTTCCTGCTTGCCTGCGCCACCCTGCTGCCGTATTCGATCTACAGCGTGCAGGTGGCCGGCAAGGGCAATCCGATCACCCTGACCGTGCTGATCGCACTGCTGGTGTGCCTGATTCCCACCACCATCGGCGCGCTGCTCTCGGCGATCGGCATTGCCGGCATGGATCGGATGATCCGCGCCAATGTGATTGCCACCTCGGGCCGCGCCGTGGAAGCGGCCGGCGACGTAGACGTGCTGCTGCTCGACAAGACCGGCACGATCACGCTCGGCAATCGCCAGGCGGTCGCGTTTCATCCGGCGCCGGGCATTGAGGAGCGCACGCTGGCCGATACCGCGCAACTCGCCTCGCTGGCCGACGAAACGCCGGAAGGCCGTAGCGTGGTGGTGCTGGCGAAGGAGAAATTCGGCTTGCGCGAACGCGAGCTGGGCTCTCTGCATGCCGAGTTCGTGCCGTTCACCGCACAGACCCGCATGAGTGGCGTGGACCTGGGCGAACGCCGCATCCGCAAGGGTGCGCTCGATGCGGTGGAGCGCTATCTCGACGGCCAGGGCAGCCATCTGCCGCCCGCGGTGAAGCGCATGGCCGAAGATATCGCCCGCCGCGGCGCCACCCCGCTGATCGTTACCGAAGGCGATCGCGCACTGGGTGTGATCGAACTGAAGGACATCGTCAAGGGCGGCATCAAGGAACGCTTCGCCGAACTGCGCCGCATGGGCATCAAGACGGTGATGGTCACCGGCGACAATCCGCTGACCGCCGCCGCCATTGCTGCCGAAGCAGGCGTGGACGATTTCCTGGCCGAAGCCACGCCGGAAGCCAAGCTCAAGCTGATCCGCAGCATGCAGAGCGAAAGCCGGCTGGTGGCGATGTGCGGCGACGGCACCAACGATGCGCCCGCGCTGGCCCAGGCCGACGTGGCGGTGGCGATGAACACCGGCACGCAGGCGGCGAAAGAGGCCGGCAACATGGTCGACCTCGATTCCAACCCGACCAAGCTGATCGAAGTGGTGGAGATCGGCAAGCAGATGCTGATCACGCGCGGCTCGCTCACCACCTTCTCGATCGCCAACGACGTGGCCAAGTATTTCGCCATCATCCCGGCTGCGTTCGCCACCACCTATCCCGCGCTCAATACCTTGAACGTGATGAAACTGGCGACGCCGCAGAGCGCGATCCTGTCGGCGGTGATCTTCAACGCGATCATCATCATCTTTCTTATCCCGCTGGCCCTGAAAGGCGTGAAATACCGCGCGCTCGGTGCCGGTGCGCTGCTGCGCCGCAACCTGCTGGTCTACGGCCTGGGCGGCGTGGTCGTCCCCTTCATCGGTATCAAATTGATCGACATGCTGCTGGTCCTGTTCGGACTGGCCTGAGGAGTGTTGCCATGCAAACCCTGAAACTGTCTGTCTCGCTGCCCGACGCCAACCACCCGCAAATGGAACTACGCGTCTCCTCCAACGATTCCGATTGCGATGTAGTGATTGAGCTGCCGGTAAGAGGCCAGTCAAGGGAAGCCGCCGCCAGGGCGCCGGACACACCGATGTCCGCAGAAGACGAATACGTGCTCGGCGGCTACGCCGGCATCTGACCACCTAGACATCGGCGTCGCTACTGGGCGATGCCGCCCAGTAACGCCCCGTTCGAGAGGAAGGTATGGTTTCCAAGAAGGCTCTTGTCACGTCGATCCTGCTGGCCGCAGCGCCAGTGACGCAGGTATTGGCGCAATCGACCAATGTCAGCAGCATGCCCGCCGGCAGCCTGCCGGCATCGCCGGTCGCCGCAGTAAGCGGCGATTGCAGCAAAGGTTTCTTCTCGCGCTTTGCCGCTGCCTACCGCGAAGACGCGCAGCCGGCCGATCCGAACGCACCCGCGCCGGCACGCCGCGCGATGGACGCACCGCTCGATTCCCCGCCCTTCCCCAGCGCCGAATGGCAGCTCGGCGGCGTGGCCACGCCGATCGGCGTGCCGGATACCGACAACACTTATCCGCTGGAGAAGGCGCTTGGCTGCACCAGTCTCGGCCAGTGGATGCAGCGCAACCGCATCGAGGTGTTCGGCTGGGTCACGCCTTCGGCCAACCTGAGCACGTCCAACTTCACCAATGCGCCGCTCTCTTACAACACGCGCGCCAACCGGGTGGAATTCGACCAGCTGGTCACCACCATCACGCGCGTGGAAGACACGGTGCAGACCGATCACCTCGATTGGGGCTTCGCCATCTCCAATCTGTATGGCTACGACTATCACTACACCACCACCAAAGGCGTGTTCAGCAATCAATTGTTGAACAACCCTACGACCAGCGAACCGCAGAACGGCAAGATCTACGGCGACGACCCGATGCTGTTCTACGGCGACATCTACATTCCGTGGGTGGCCGAGGGCATGGTGGTGCGCATCGGCCGCTATCTGTCGCTGCCGGATATCGAGGCGCAGTTCTCGCCGCAGAATTATCTGATGACCCACTCGATTCTCTATACGGAAGATCCGTATACCCAGACGGGCATTCTCACCACCACCCGGCTGAGCCAGCAGTGGACCTTCCAGCTCGGCATCAACGCCAGCAACGACACCGCGCCCTGGAATCATTCGGCACGCCCGTCCCTGCAGACCTGCGTGCGCTGGGTGTCGGCCGACAACAACGACATGCTCTACCCCTGCGTGAATAACTGGAACCACTCCGACTACAACTACAACAACGTGCAGATGTACGTGGCCACCTGGGGCCACAAATTCAGCAAGCGCGTGCACATGCTCACCGAGGCCTATCGCATGTACGGGCGCAATATCCCCGGCTATGGTCCGGGCGGCACGCCGGGCGTGGTCGGCTCGTCCGAATTTGCCGGCACTGCGGGTGAATTCGGCGTGGTGAACTATCTGAACTTCGAGCTGGACAGCAACAACATGCTGTCGTTCCGCAACGAGTTCTACAACGACGAAAAGGGCCAGCGCACCGGCTACGCCACGCGCTACAGCAGCCACACGCTGGGCGTCACGCACTACGTCACGCAGGACCTGGAGATCCAGCCGGAGATCCGCTACGAGCGCTCCTACGACGCCAATGCGTACAACGGCGGCAATCGCGACTACCAGTTCGTCGCCTTGATCGACGCCATCATTCACTACTGAGGTAAGCCGCCATGGCTCGCTTGATTCGCAATGCCGTAACCATGCTGCTGGTACTGACCGTGATCACCGGCCTGGTCTACCCGTTGGTCGCCACCGGGGTGGCGCAGGTACTGTTTCCGCATCAGGCCAACGGCAGCCTGATCATGCACGGCGACAAGCCGGTCGGCTCGGAGCTGATCGGCCAGAGCTTCGACGATCCGAAGTACTTCTGGGGCCGTCCCTCGGCCACGTCGCCGCAACCGTATAACGGCACCGCGTCCAATGGTTCCAACCAGGGCCCGACCAATCCGGCGCTGCACGATGCGGCGAAGCAGCGCATCGATGCGCTGCGTACGGCCGATCCGGGCAACAACGCGCCGGTACCGGCGGACCTGGTCACGGCCTCGGGCAGCGGCCTCGATCCGGAGATCAGCCCGGCGGCGGCGCAGTACCAGATTGCACGGGTGGCGCGAGTGCGCAAGCTTGGCGTGGAGCAGGTGCAGCAACTGGTAGCGCAGTACACGCAAGGGCGGCAGCTCGGCTTGCTGGGCGAGCCGCGGGTGAATGTGCTGCAGTTGAATCTGGCGCTTGACCAATTGTCGGCGAAGTAGAAATCGGCCCTGTGCATAGGCCAGGAACGGCGCCTCTTCAACGCATCATGTCGACGTGACACCGGACGTCATTCCCGCTACCGCGGGAATGACGTCCGGTATAAGCCTGCCTTGCGGTACCGCCCCGACTTCGTCCTGATATCAAGAGCTAAGATGCGCGCATGACCGACCCCTCCCGTGACGCACGCGCCAACGCCCTGCTCGACGTGGTGCAGGAAGACAGCAACCGCCGCCTGAAAATCTTCCTCGGCGCCGCGCCAGGCGTGGGCAAGACCTACGCCATGCTGTCGGCCGCGCGCGAGCTGAAGCGCCAGGGCGTGGACGTGGTGATCGGCCTGGTGGAAACGCATGGCCGCGCCGAAACCGCCGCCTTGCTGGAAGGCCTGGAAGTACTGCCGCGGCGCACCCTCACCTACCAGGGCCGCGACTTCACCGAGTTCGACCCCGATGCCGCGCTGGCACGCAAGCCGGCGATTTTGCTGGTCGACGAACTGGCCCATCGCAACGTGCCCGGCAGCCGCCACGAACGGCGCTGGCAGGATATCGCCGAGCTGCTCGATGCCGGCATCGAGGTGTATACCGCGCTCAATGTGCAGCACCTGGAAAGCCTCAATGACCAGGTGCGGCGCATTACCGGCATTACCGTGCGCGAAACGGTGCCGGACGCCTTCCTCGATCGCGCGCGCGACATCGTGCTGATCGACCTGCCGCCACGCGAACTGATCGGGCGCCTGCGGCAAGGCAAGGTCTATGTGCCGGAGACCGCGGCCGCAGCCCTGGACGCGTTTTTCTCCCCCACCAACCTGGGCGCGCTGCGCGAGTTGGCGGTGGATACCGTCGCCGGCCATGTCGACAGCGACCTGCGCGAACACATGCTCGCGCGCGGCGGCGCCATGCCGGTGCGGCGCCGCGTGATGGCCGCCATCGACGGCCATGCGCAAAGCGAATACCTGGTGCGGATTGCACGCCGCATCGCCGAACGGCGCGGCGCGCCGTGGAGCGTGGTATTCGTCGATACCGGCGCCACGCTCGACCATGCCCGGCGCGAACGCGTGGATACCGCCATGCGCCTGGCGCGCCGCCTTGGCGGCGATGCCTCCGTACTGCGCGGCCACGCCATCGCCGATGAGCTGCTGGTGCACGCCGATCGCGAAGGCGTGGGCCAGATCATCCTGGGGCGCACGCGCGAACGCGTGCTGGCCCGCATGCTGGGACGTTCGCTGACCCAGCAGCTGCTGCGCCGCGGCGCGCATCTCGAACTCACCATCATCGCCACGCCGACCGAACGCGTGCGTGCGCGCAAACGACTGCGCCTGATGCCGGCACGCGGGCGCCGCGACGAATACATCTTCGCTACCGTGGTCACCGCCATCGCGATCGGGCTGGCCTTTATTGCGGACCGCTATCTGTCCGTGGCCAACCTCGCGCTGATCTTCCTGACTGCGGTGATGACCGTGGCGGTGCGCACGCGCATGGCGGTGGCGGTTTACACCGCGATCCTGTGCTTTATCGGCTACAACTTCTTTTTCGCGCCGCCGCGCTACACACTGGCCATCGCCAATTCGGACGACGTGCTGGCGGTGGTGCTGTTCCTGCTGGTGGCGCTGATCTGCAGCCGGCTGGCGACGCGACTGGCCAGTCAGGTGGAATCGCTGCGCGCCGCGCACGATCATTCGCATGCGCTGCTCACGCTGGGCCAGCGCCTGGCCACCAGCCCGGATGCGGATGGCGTGCACGAAGTCGGCGCCGCCGCGCTCGCGCATGGCCTGCGCTGCGAAGCGGCGATTCTTTCGCGCGATGTAGAGCATCACCTGCAGGTGGCCGCCAACAGCTCGCGCACGCTTGCGCTTACTACCCAGGACATGGCCGCCGCGGAGTGGTGCGAGCAGCACGCGGAACCGGCCGGCCGCTTTACCGACACCCTCAACGGCGCGCGCTGCTGGATGCTGCCGCTGGGTACCGATGAGCGCCATCTCGGCGTGGCGGCGCTGCGCTTCGAAAACGGTAACTCGCCCGACATCGAACGGCGCAGCCTGGCCTTGGCCATGGTGCAGGACATCGGCCAGGCGCTGGAACGCGCGCGGCTGGCTTCCGAGCTGGAAGGTGCGCGCGTGCAGGGTGAAACCGAGCGCCTGCGCAATGCGCTGCTGTCTTCCGTGTCGCACGACTTGCGCTCGCCGCTGGCCTCGATGATCGGCTCAGCCGGCACGCTCTCCAGCTATTGGCAACAGCTGCCAGCGCAAGAGCGCCAGGAGCTGCTCGACGCGATCCTGGGCGAAGGGCAGCGCCTGGATCGCTATATCCAGAATCTGCTGGACATGACGCGCCTGGGCCACGGCACACTCAAGCTCAATCGCGACTGGACCGATGCAGCGGAAATCGTCGCCTCGGCCATCACCCGCCTGCGCAAGCTGTTCCCCGAACTGCGCGTGGATACCATGCTGCCCAGCGAAACGGTGCTGCTGTTCGTGCATCCGGCGCTGATCGAGCAGGCGCTGTTCAATATCCTGGAAAACGCGGCGCGTTTCTCGCCGCCGGGTGAGGCGGTACGGGTGATTGTGCGCGTGGCCGGCGATCGCTTGTTCATGGACGTGATCGACCGCGGTCCGGGCATTCCCGAAGACGAACGCGCACGCATCTTCGACATGTTCTATTCCGTGGCCCGCGGCGACCGCGCCCCGCAAGGCACCGGCCTGGGCCTGGCGATCTGCCGCGGCATGATCGGCGCGCACGGCGGCAGCGTGGAAGCCTTGCCCGGCGAAGGCGTTGGCACCACCATTCGCATCAGCCTGCCCTTGCCCGCGCCGCCTACCCCATGACTGCTGCCATTCCCTGCGTGCTGGTCATCGACGACGAAACGCAGATCCGCAAATTCCTCGATATCGGCCTGCGCGCCGAAGGCTATGACGTGCTGCTGGCGGCAAATGCAGCAGACGGCCTGGCGCTGGCCGCCACGCGCGATCCGGACGTGGTGGTGCTGGATATCGGCCTGCCCGATCGCGAAGGCCACGAAGTGCTGGCCGAGCTGCGCCAGTGGACGCAGGTGCCGGTGCTGATGTTGTCGGTACGCGATACCGAACAGGAAAAAGTAAAAGCGCTCGATGCCGGCGCCAACGACTACATGACCAAGCCGTTCGGCATCCAGGAACTGATGGCGCGCCTGCGCGCGCTGCTGCGCAATCGCGTGGCAGGCGCCGAAGCACCGCCGCGTTACGAAGACAAACGGCTGCATATCGACCTTGGTTTGCGCGAAGTGACGCTGGATGGTGCACCGCTATCCTTGACGCGCAAGGAATATGCGGTGCTCGCGATGCTGGTTCGGCATGCGGGGCGCGTGGTCAGCCAGCAGCAATTGCTGCGCGAGATCTGGGGCGGCACGCATGTGCAGGACACCCACTACCTGCGCATTGTGCTGGGTAAATTACGGCAGAAACTTGGCGATGATCCCGCGACGCCGCGCTGGTTGAAGACCGAGCCGGGTGTTGGTTATCGCTTCTTGCCGGGTATGAACGCGTAAGGTTGACTGGTGCGATGCAGGCCTGCCTGCAGGTGACTTTGTCGCACATTCCGGCGCGGCTTATGAGATTTAGCGTGCTTCGGGGCAAGCGCGTGCAACCCCACCCCAACCCTCCCCTGCCGAGCAGGGTAGGGGGTCGATCGCGCGGGATTCGATAAGGCAGCACATTTGCCGCGTATTCCGGTCTGCGAGCTTCATTGAAGAGTGCGCGCCAGAATGGCGCGCTGTTCTCCCGGGGCCCCTCGGCAGCGGTGCGGGGCCGAAAGCGCCGCAGGCAGTGGTCCGCATTAACGACATGCCGTGCGTACGGCACGCGGTGCACAACTCACCGCCAAACATCACGAACGCAACCGCGGCACCCCATGCTCATCGCGTTCTTCAATCGCAATCGGCCGCGTATCCAGGCGCCCGCCAACCATGCTGCTGGCCGGCAACAGCTCAGGATTTTCCCCACGCCCCATCGCAATCGCATTGCGATAGCAACGCTGCGCCAGCTGCGCATCGCCGAGCCCGGTATACGCATCGCCCAGCGCCTCCCACGCATTGGGCGTCGGCACCAGCGCCAGCGCACGCTCCAGATGCTGGCGCGCTTTGTTCCACTGCCCCAGGCGCACGCTCATGCGGCCCAGCGCCAACAACAAGCTGGGATCGTTCGGATGGCTATCCTGCCAGGCCTCGGCGCGGCGCAGGCGTGCTTCGAGATCGCCGCCGGACAAGTTGCCGTAGGTCTCCACCAGCTGCGGCGACCATTCGCGCCGCAAGGCCGATTCCACTTCGTCCATGGCCGGCAATTCCAGCCCGAACGCGGCGGCCTTGCGCGCATACGCATCGATCACGGCCGGCGCGCGGCGCTGCGACTTCGGCAATTGCGACCACAGCGTATTGAGCACCGCGCCATCGGTCGCCGCATTGATGCTGGCGACCAGGGTCAGGGTTTCCAGCGAGCCGTAGGCGCGCGTACCAAGCACACCGCTCTTTTGCAGCGGATCCAGCGCTTCGCGCGCGCGGCGCGTATCGCCGCTGGCCAATGCCGCCAACGCATATTCGCGCCAGCCGCCCGGGCTGAGATTGCCGCTTTCCGCCTCGGGCGTAAGCAGGGTCAGGGCTTCGGCCGGACGACCATCGCGACGCAGCACGCGCGCACGCAGCACACGTGCGGCACGCGGCGCGACCTGTGCCGCCTCATCCAGCGATTCCAGCGCACGCGCATGCTCGCCACGGCGCGAGGACGCTTCCGCGGCCGCCAGCAAGGCCGGCCCGCGCAAGGTATTCAGGCGCGAGGCGCGACTGAGATCGCGTTCCGCCTCGCTATGTCGTCCTTCCATCAGCGCTACCAGACCATCGGCCAGGCGTTGCTGGCTCAGACGGCGATGACGGCGCGAAAACGCACCGAATGGCCAGCGCAGCAAACGCCACAGCGCCACCAGCAATGCCCAGGCCAACAGCAGCAATACCACCGCCGCCAGCAGGCTGGTCTGCGCGGTGACGCCGCGAAAACGCACCAATACATAGCCCGGATCGGTGGCAATCCAGTGCCAGCCGAAGGCGGCCACCGCCGCCACGATCACCAGCAGCAGAATCCAGCGCCAGACCTTCATGGCTTGTTACCTGCCGGTGCCGGCGCCGCCGTGCTCTCGGCGGCGGGCTTCAACGCATGCACCGCACGCAGATTGCGCAACTCGGCCAAGGCACCGCCGAGGGTGACCGGAATGGCCGGCTTGAGCTGATTGCCCAGCGTGGCGAGCTGTTCGCGCGCCTGCTGCACCGGCGGCGACTGCAGGTCGAACTGTGCCGCAAGGCCGGCATCGGCGCGTTTGAGCGCAGCACTGCAGGCGGCGTTGTCCCAGGCGATCAGCGCAGCCTGCGCTTGCGCCAGGTCCAGCGCCACCATTTCGCGTGCAATGCGTGCATCGGCGATATCGATCGGTGCGCCGTTGTCGCGCTGGATCTGCACCACGCTGTAGAGCGCATGGCGAATGCGTGCCCAGACGCCGCTGTCGTTGCCCGTAACCGGCTGGTCCAGCGGCTTGAGTGCAAGCTCGGGCAATGCGTTGCGCAGCTGCGCCATGTTGTCCAGCAGTTGCTGGCGATCGGCCGGCTGGCTCTTCAGCAGGGCTTCGTGTTCGGCATCGATGCTCTGCCGCACGCCGTTGAAAGCATTGTCGTTGACGCCGGCAAGCGTCTGTTCGGCCAGCGCAAAAGCCTGCGCCGCACTTTGCGCATCGTGGAACAGGGTGTAGCGCTCGGCGCCCATGCGCAGCAGCGCCTCGGTTTCGTCCAGGCGCATGGCGTCCTGGCCGGACAGGGTCTTTTCGGACAGCCGGCCGACGGCTTCTTCCAGATCGCGCACGCGCTGGTCTTGCGACAGCAGCTCTTCGCGCAGCGAACGGTTGACTTGGTCGGCGTCGTTAAGGCGCTGGCTCAGCAGATTGTTCTGGCCGGTGGCGCCGGAAAGATTGTGTTCCAGCGTATTGACCCGCTGTTCCAGGCCGGCGGTGACGCGCAAGGTGCGTGCATCCAGATGCAGCACCTGCCATTGCCGCCAAGCCACGTAGGCAGTGCCGACCAGCGCAATCAGCGCCAGCAGCAGCGCGAGTGCCAGGGTGCCGCTGGAGCGGGCCGGCGGCCGCGCGGCGCGGGTGGCGGTGGCAGGCACGCCGGCTGGCGCGGTGTTTCGTTCGGGGGTGAGATCGTCCTGGCTCATGCGCGCATGCTAACAGCCCGCGTCGCCCGCTTCGTGGCGTACTTGTGAACAAATCTCCACGGCTGCGGCCAGCAAATCGGCCTGCGTGGCCGATGTAGCCTGATGAAGTCGTTTGAAACCGGCGGCGCGCGCCTGCTCGCCGATACGCTCGCTGCTGACTACGGCACAGGCGCTGCAAAGCCGCTGCCATGCCTGCGCCGGCAGCTGGGCCTGCAGATGCTGGATGGCCTCGCCGCTGGACAGCAGCACACAGGCGCCGGCCGGCAGTTGCAGCAGCGCCTCGGCATGCCGCCGGTTCAGCCGCGGCGCGGCCCGCCCATAGACATGCACTTCACGCAGCGCCGCACCGCGCGTGGCGATTTCCGCTTGCAGCAGGCCGCGCCCGGAAGGCGCGGTGATCAGCGCCACGCTGCGCCCGCGCAGTGCTTGCATTAGCGGCAACTGCAAGACCCCTTCGCTGTTTTGCTGGACTTCCGGCAACAGCGCCTCGATGCCATGGCGCTGCAGGGCGCGCGCCGTGCCCTGTCCCACGGCAACGACAACGGCCGTGGTGCGGCACAGCGCCAAGCGCAGCGCATAACGCACCGCGGCGGGGCTGGTGAAGATCAGCACATCGTCGTGCTGGGCGGCGTCCCATTGGCTGCGCAGCGCATCCGTAGCGGGCGCGGCACGCAGCGACAAGCCCGGCAGCAGCAGCGGCAGGCCACCCAGCGTGCGTACCTTGCGCGCCAGACTGCTGCCGGTGCCGGCAGGGCGCGTAATCACGATCGTCCGTCCAGCCAGCGGGCCCGGCGCAGAGGATGGCGAGGTCGGACGCACGCGAGATGGCATCGGCAGCGGCAGCGAGGGAGGCAGGAACCCGAGTCTAGCCTCTACACTTGCCGACTCCCTCCCCCAAATACGATCTTCGATGGACAAGCTCGACCTGCACGCGGCCGCCCAGAATCTGGTGGACTTTATCCGCGACGGCATTCCGCTGGCCGAATCCATGGCACTGGAACTGGGCAGCTACGACGGCGAACGCCTCACCCTCGCCTGCCCGCTCGGGCCCAACGTCAACGACAAGGGCTGCGCCTTCGGCGGCAGCCTGGTCAGCCTGATGACGCTCACCGGCTGGGGCGTGGTGGAGCTGGCCCTGCGCCAGCACGGCGAAGACTGCGACGTCTACGTGGGCGAATCCGCTGTGCGCTACCTCAGCCCGGTCTGGGGCGATTTCCAGTCCCTGGCGCAGCGTGCCGAGGACGCCAGCTGGGAAGTGTTCTTCGCCACCTTGTCGGCCCGTGGCCGGGCCCGCATCGCGATTACCGCCGAAGTGCCGGGCGAGGACGGCAAGCCGGCTGCCACGCTTGCGGCACAGTTCGTGGCGAAACGGCGCACGCCTGCGGCAGAATGAGCCGATCTGGGAGGGGAGTTCGCTGTATGTCCATGCGCCTTATGACTGGTCCGATCCTGCTGTCGACGATGTTGCTGCTGGCCGGCTGCGCCACCGACAAGCGCAGCGATGCGCTGACCCACACCATGATCGAATACGCCAACGCCGTCCGCTGGAATGGCTTCGAGGCGGCAGAGCAGTTTGTCGATCCGAAGGTGCGCGACGCCCACCCGATCACCGACCTGGACCGCGCCCGCTTCAAGCAGGTGCAGGTCAGCGACTACGACGACGGCAACGGCCCGATGCCCAATGGCCCGAACGAAGTGCGCCAGGTAGTGCAGATCAGCCTGACCAATGTGCATACCCAGTCGGTACGCACCATCGTCGACCACCAGGTCTGGCACTACGACCAGGACAAGAACCACTGGTGGCTGGAAAGCGGCATCCCGGACATCAACCAGTCCAATTGAATCGCCGCCCCGGTGCGAACAGGCGCCGGGGAACTCGCCTATAATTGCCGTTTGCCTGCAACCGGTCCGGCCCTCCATGAACGATTTCCTGCATAAGCTGCCCCAGTTCCTGGGCAACCACCTCGTGCTCGTCCTGGCCCTCGTCGCGCTGGTGATTGCGCTGATCGTCACCCAGCTCATGGTGCTGCTGCGCAAGTACAAGGAACTGACCCCGGCCGGCCTGACCCAGCTGATCAACCGCGACACCCCGCTGCTGATCGACCTTTCCGCCATCGCCGACTTCGAGAAGATGCACGTGCCCGGCGCCAAACATGTGGCGATGAGCCAGTTCGATCCGGAAAACAAGGATCTGGCCAAGGCGCGCGAGCTGCCGGTGGTGGTGATGGACAAGGATGGCCGCAACAGCGACGGCGCCGCGCAACGCCTGATCAAGGCCGGCTTTACCCGCGTCTATACCCTGGGCGGCGGCGTGCTGGCCTGGCAGCAGGCGCAGATGCCGGTGGCCAAGGGCAAAAACTGAGCGCCCGCTTCAACCGACGTTGAGTCCGGCACGCGCGGCCAGGATCTGCGCCAGCACGTCGGGCGCATAGTCGAACGAGTCGTAATAGAGCCGGTCTTCCGGCAGTCCGGCTTCGACAAACAGCCGGCGGCCGGCATCGATCATCGGCGGCGGCCCGCTCATGTACACGTCGTGGCCGGCAAGATCCGGCTGATCATGCAGCACTGCTTCATGCACCAGCCCGGCGCGTATGCCGGCCGCCTGCGCCTGCTGCGGATCGGACAGCACCGCGTGAAAGCGCAGCCGATGCGCCTGCGCCGCCCAGCCTTCGGCCAGCGGCTGCAGATAGAGATCTTCCCGGTTGCGTGCGCCCCAATACACCTCGATCGCGCGGCGCGTGCCGAGCGCCAGAAAGTGCTCGACGATCGCTTTCACTGGCGCAAAGCCGGTGCCGCCGGCCATGAACACCATCGGCCGCTCCGAATCCTCGCGCGGCACAAACGTGCCCAACGGGCCTTCGATCGGCAGCGTGTCGCCCTCGCGCAGCACATCGCTGACCCAGGAGGTGAAGCCGCCGCCGAGCACATGCCGCACATGCAGCTCGATCACGCCATCGGCCTGCGGCCCGTTGGCGATCGAGAACGGCCGCCGCCGGCCATCGTCCAGCAGCACGTCCAGGTACTGGCCCGGCAGCCAGTTCAAACGCAATTCGCCTTGCGCGGGCTGCAGATGCAGGCCGATCACGTCCGGCGCAAGCTGCCATTTGCGGCTCACCTGCACGATCAGCCGGCGCCGCGCGATATCTTCCACCGAGGTCACTTCGCGTGCCTGCAGCACCAGGTTGCTCGCCGGCACCGCCTGGCACAGCAGCACCGCATGCTGCAGGCGATCGTGCGCATCGAGCGCGGCGGGCGGATTGTGCGGATATTCGCAGCGCCCCTCCAGCAGCAGCGCCTTGCAGCTGCCGCACACGCCGGCACGGCAGGAATACGGCAGCGCGATGCCGGCGCGCTGCGCCGCTTCCAGCACGGTTTCGCCGGGCATCACGCCGAAGCGGCGGCCGGAAGATTTGAGAGTGACGATAAACACGGGGCGCATTGTCGCCGCAGGGGTGGTCGGCGGACAATGCGGCCTCCCTGCACGAGTATCAACCGCATGCGCATCTGGAAACAGGATACCGACCTCGCCCGCCTGAACGGCTGGAGCCAGAACACGCTGATGGAGGCCCTGGGCATCCGCATCAGCGCAGTCGGCGACGACTGGCTGCAGGGCACCATGCCGGTCGATCGCCGTACGCACCAGCCCTACGGGCTGCTGCATGGCGGCGCCTCGGTGGCGCTGGCCGAAACCCTCGGCAGCACTGCCGCCATGCTCACGCTCGATGCGGACAAGGAACGCGCCGTGGGCCTGGATATCAATGCCAACCATATGCGCGGCGTGCTCAGCGGCAACGTGGTCGGCACCGCCCGTCCGTTTCATTTGGGACGCTCCACGCAGGTGTGGGAGATCCGCATCGAAGACGAGGCCGGCAAGCTGGTGTGCATTTCACGCCTGACCATGGCCGTGGTGCCGGCCGGCGCGGTGGGTGCGCGTTGATGCGCAAGTGCGCGCATGTCTGACGAAACCCCTTACGCCCGGCTCACGCCCGACCTCGTGCTCGACGCGGTGAGCGCCTGCGGCCTGTGGCCGGATGGGCGCCTGCTGGGCTTGAACAGCTACGAGAACCGGGTCTGGCAGGTAGGCCTGGAAGATGCCTCGCCGGTGATCGCCAAGTTCTATCGGCCGCAGCGCTGGAGCGATGCGGCGATCCTCGAAGAGCATGCCTTCGCACAGGAACTGGCCGAGGCGGAATTGCCGGTAGTGGCGCCGTGCGTATTCGGCGGCCGCACTCTGCTGCATCACGATGGCTACCGCTACACGCTCTCGCCGCGGCATGGCGGACGCGCGCCGTCGCTGGAATCGGCCGATCAGCTGGAATGGCTGGGGCGCTTGATCGCACGCATGCATGCGGTGGGTTCGCGCAGCGCGTTTGCGCATCGTGGGCGGCTCGATCGCGACAGCCTGATCGCGCAGCCGATGCATGCGGTGCTCGCCTCCAGCCTGCTGCCTTCCGCGCTGGGCGAGCGCTATCGCCAGGCGGTGCAGCGCGTCGATCGTGCGGTAGCTGCGCGCTTCGACGCGGTCGGCCCGGTGCGCACCTTGCGCCTGCATGGCGATTGCCATCCGGGCAATGTGCTGTGGACCGATGCCGGTCCGCATTTCGTCGATCTCGACGATGCGCGCATGGGCCCGGCAGTACAGGATCTATGGATGCTGGCGCACGACGAACAGGCGATGGAGGCCTTGCTGGAAGGCTATGCTTCGATGCGTGACTTCGATCACGCCGAACTGGCGCTGATTCCGGCCCTGCGCACCATGCGCCAGGTGCATTATGCGGGCTGGATCGCCGCACGCTGGCATGATCCGGCCTTCCCTGCCGCGTTTCCGTTCGCTGCCGAGGCGCGCTGGTGGGAGCAGCACATCACGGACCTGCATGAGCAGGCCGATGAACTCGAATAATTTTTCTTGCTGGGGTGTTGAATGCGTCTGATCCTGTTTCGCCTGATCGGTATCCTGGAAGTCGCCGGCGGCTTCTACGGCATGGCCACCGTACTGCCGCGCCTGCTGGCGATCGGACCGCTGCATACGGCAGCGATCGGGCTGATCCAGTTTGCGCTGTATGCCTTCGTGCTGGTGGCCGGCGTGCTGCTGCTGGAAAACAGCGAGCGCGGCATCCGCTTCTCCAGCATCGCGCAATTGCTGCAGCTGCCGCTGATCGCCACGCCGATCTTCGTCTATGCCCTGCACTGCGGCGCCTGCATCGATCTGTACGCGGCGCTGCATATTCCCACCCGGCCGGAGCTCAGCTGGCAGTTCGGCAGCCAGCGCTTCATGCTGGCGTTCTCGGGACCCGGCGTTTCCCGCCTGGGGGTGAACGTGCTGGCGCTGCTGTCGTGGCTGGTGCTGAAGCTGCGTTGAGCTGTTAGCGTCCACTGGGCTACATCGGACTTTATGCGGGGATAAGCCTGCGTTTGGCGCGATTTTGTTGGGTTACCCCCAGATCAAGTCCGGGGTAACCCAACCTGCGGGTGGGGCGATTTCGCTGGAAAAGCCGGGGTAGCGGTTATCATGGGCGGATGAATACCCCCGCCGAACTGCCTCTTATCCGCCTGAAATCCGACCGCACGCCGGGCCACCCCTGGGTCTGGTCGGCGCAGGTGCACAAGCCCGAATCGCGGATTCCACCGGGCAGCGTGGTCGATGTCGTCGACGCCAAGCAGCGCTTTGTCGGGCGCGGCTTCTGGAACGGGCATGCGCGCATCGCGCTGCGCCTGCTGACCGCCGATGCGGATGAAGCGATCGATGCCGACTGGATCGGCGCACGCATCGACCGCGCGGTGGCGCTGCGCCGGCAGCTGCTCACTCTCGACAACGTCACAGACGCCTGGCGCGTGGTGCATAGCGAAGGCGATGGCCTTTCCGGACTGATCGTCGACCGCTACGCCGATATCCTGGTGATCGAGTATTTCGCCGCCGGCATGTGGAAATTCCGCGACGCCATCCACGCGGCGCTGCTGCGCAATTTTCCGGGTGCGCGCCTGTACTGGTTTGCCGAAAGTCATGTGCAGAAGCAGGAATCTTTCGACTGCCGCGCGATGGAAGCCCCTACGCCCGTGGAAGTGCACGAGCACGGCCTGCGTTTCCATGCGGCGCCCGGCTATGGCCACAAGACCGGCTTCTTCGCCGACCAGCGCGAAAACCGCCGGCGCTTTGCCGAGCTGGCGCGCGGCCGCCGCGTGCTGGACCTGTGCTGCAATGCCGGCGGCTTCGCCGTGCATGCGCTGGCCGGCGGCGCCAGCGAAGCCACCGGCGTGGACATGGATGCGGGCATCCTCGAAATCGCCCGCGCCAATGCGCAGGCCAATCATCTGGCCGCTCGCTTCGAACAGGCCGATATCTTCGAATGGCTGCGCCAGGCCGTGGCGCGCGGCGAACGCTACGACGCGGTAATCCTCGATCCGGCCAAGCTCACCCGCGATCGCAACAAAGTGCTCGATGCGCTGAAGAAATACTTCGCCATGAACCGGCTGGCGCTGGACGTGATCCCGCCCGGCGGCCTGCTGCTGACCTGCTCCTGCACCGGCCTGGTCAGCGAGGCGGATTTCCTGGAAATGCTGCGACGTGTGGCCTTGAACGCAGGGCGCGAAATCCAGGTGCTGGAAGTGCGCGGCGCCGGGGCCGATCATCCGGTGCGCACAGATGTGCCGGAGAGTCGCTATCTGAAAGCCGTGTTCTGCCGCGTCGACTAAACCCCACCAGCACATGGCTTGGTAGGCAGGGGTAGGTTGAGTTAGCGCAGCGTAACCCAACGATGCCGCTTCGTAGCGAATTCGTTGGGTTACGCTGCGCTAACCCAACCTACGATCGACGCGAGCCCAGGCGCCACGCACCGATCAGCACATAACCCAGCAACAAAAACGCCAGCAGCAAAAAGCACCCGTTGCGTATCGTCACCGCATAACCAAGCGCCGCCACATCGATAAACCCATACGGATAGCTGCCGATCAGAGCCCCACGCACCAGCGCGTAGACGAAGTAAGCCACCAGATAGCCGCTCCACCACAACGGCGCCGTCCAGCGCAGCGCAATCCCCCGCAACATCGCCAGGCTATAGATCACGAACAGCCCTGGCGTGACGTAATGCAGCAGCGTATTGGCCACCCAGTGCAGGCCCTGCGGCTGCCATATCCGGCGCAGCAGCAGGTGATAAGCCAGGCCGACGAAGACGATGCTGGCGGTGACCCAGCCGATCGCCGCGGGCCGCAGGAAGAACCGGCCGGGTGCCGATGTCGGCGCCGCCAGCGGCCAGCTCACGGCAGCGCAGACCAGCAGATTGGTGAGAATGGTGAAATAGCCGAAATACGCCACCAGCAACTGCCCGATGCCGCGGCCATCGGTCTGCGCCGCACGCTGCAGCAGATACCATTGCAGCAGCAAGCCGCTCCAGCCGGCCAGCGCGATCAGCACAGCCAGCCAGCGGGTCTTGCCGTTCAGCGTATGGGTAATTGGCATGCGCGGGCCCCGTCGGTACGTCGATCTCAAGGATTGATATCGCAGCGCGTAAACTGTACCCCGCACTGTTTCGGAATCCACCATGCCCCTGATCGATCTCTTGCTGGCCCTGACCGTCCTGCTGCTGGTGCTGCAGGTAGTGCTCCTGTTGCGTGGTCGCGGCGATGGCGGACTGCATGCGCGGCTGGATGCGCTGAAGGACGACAATCGCCATCTGCGCGACGCGCTGGCGCAGGAGCAGCGTGCCGGGCGCGGCGAACTCAGCCAGGCGCTGGCGCAGTTCCGCGGCCTGGTACAGGAGCAGCTCGATGCGATGGCCGCACAGCAGCAGGAGCGCATCGGCCAGTTCGGCCAGCGGCTGGAGCTGCTGACCGAACGCACCGACAACGGCATGCAATCACTGGCCCAGCGCCTGGCCGAAGATGCGCGCCGCGGCCGCGAGGAGTTGGCTGCGACCTTCGCACGCTTCGGCGAACAGCAACAGCAGCGCCTGAGCGAACTCACCGCCAACAGCGAAACGCGGCTCGGCGAAGTGCGCAGCACGCTGGAAACCCGGCTCAGCGCGATGCAGCAGGACAACGCCGCCAAGCTGGAACAAATGCGCGCCACGGTGGACGAAAAACTGCAGGCCACGCTGGAGACGCGGCTGGGTCATTCCTTCAAGCTGGTTTCCGACCGCCTTGAAGCGGTGCAGCGCGGCCTGGGCGAGATGCAGTCGCTGGCCAGCGGCGTGGGCGATCTCAAGCGCGTGCTGAGCAATGTGAAAACGCGCGGCATCCTGGGCGAAATGCAATTGAGCGCACTGCTGGAGCAGATGCTGGCGCCGGAGCAATACGCATCCAATGTCGCCACCGTGCCCGGCTCGGACGATCGCGTGGAATTCGCCGTGCGCCTGCCCGGCAGCGATCGCGATCATCACGTCTGGCTGCCGATCGACGCAAAATTCCCCAGCGAAGACTACGAACGCCTGCTCGATGCGCAACAGCAGGCCGACGCGGAGGGCGTCGAGCGCGCCGCGCTGGCACTGGAGCGGCATATCCGCGAAGAAGCCAAGACCATCCGCGCCAAATACATCGCGCCGCCGGCCACTACCGATTTCGCCATTCTGTTCCTGCCCACCGAAGGCTTGTATGCGGAAATCATCCGCCGCCCCGGCCTGTTCGAAAGCCTGCAGCGCGAACAGCGCGTCACCATTGCCGGCCCGACTACGCTGTCGGCCTTGCTCAACAGCCTGCAGATGGGCTTTCGTACTCTGGCGATCCAGCAGCGCAGCAGCGAAGTGTGGCAGCTGCTTGGCGCCGTCAAGAACGAATTCGGCAAGTTCGGCGACGTGCTGCGCATGGTGCGCAAGAAGCTCGACGAAGCCGGCAAGCATATCGATGCCACCAGCGTACGCACGCGCGCGATCGAGCGCCGCTTGCGCGACGTGGAATCATTGCCGGGCGAGCAGGCGCAGCAATTCCTGGGTGATGCGATCGTCGGCGACGAAGAAACGACCGAAGATTGAGTCCCAGCTACGCAGCTTGGCCCAAGGCATGCGCTGCGGCCTTGGCAACCAGCGCATCGTCCGGCCGTACGCCGGTGTAGAGCACGAACTGCTCCACGGCCTGCAGCACGATCACTTCGGCGCCGGTGATCACCGGCTTGTGCAGCGCCCGCGCCAGCTTGATCAGCGGCGTTTCCGGCGGCAGCGCCACGACATCGAACACCACGTGCGCGTGCTCGACCTCGATGCGCTCGAATGCCAGCTGATCCGCCTCGGCACCTTCCATGCCGAGCGGCGTCACGTTGATCAACAGTTGCGCCTGCACACCGGACATATCGCGCGCCCATGAGAAACCGCTGACCTCGGCCAGCTTGCGCCCTGCCGCTTCGTTGCGCGCCACGATCTGCCCGTGGCGGAAACCGGCGTCGCGAAAAGCGCAGGCCACCGCCTTGGCCATGCCGCCGCTGCCGCGCAGCGCCAGCGGCAGATCGGGCGACAGGCCATGCTGCTCGATCAGCTTGCGGATGGCGATGTAGTCGGTGTTATAGGCATGCAGCACGCCGTCGTCGTTGACGATGGTGTTGATCGAGGCGATCGCCTGGGCCGAATCGTCGATCGCATCGACCAGCGGCAGGCATGCTTCCTTGAACGGCATCGAGACGGCGCAGCCGCGGATGCCCAGCGCACGGATGCCGCCGATCGCCGCCGGCAGATCGCGGGTGGTAAAGGCCTTGTAGACGAAGTTGAGATCCAGCGCCTCGTACAGGAAATTCTGGAAGCGCGTGCCGAAATTGCCCGGACGGCCAGACAGGGACATGCACAACTGGGTATCGCGGTTGATGCTGCGGGTCATGGCGAGCGGGGACGGGCCAGGGGCCGACCATCATACCCCCCCTGCCGGGGCGGGCTTGTGCCGGAGTGATCGCCCCGGCACGTCAAGGCTTGACGCGAGCATTACAATAAGCGGTCTGAACCCGTATCAAGGAAGCCGCATGAGCGAGCATCACGAGCCCACCGACGTCACCCGCGAGCAAGCCGAAGAAGCGGTGCGCACCCTGTTGCGCTGGGCCGGCGAAGATCCGCAGCGCGAAGGCCTGATCGATACGCCGCGCCGCGTGGTCAAGGCCTATCGCGACTGGTTCAGCGGCTACCAGACCGATCCGGGCGAATACCTGCGCCGCACTTTCGAGGAAGTGGCCGGCTACGACGAGATGGTGGTGCTGCGCGATATCGAATTCGAAAGCCATTGCGAACACCACATGGCGCCGATCATCGGCCGCGCCCACGTGGGCTATCTGCCGACCAACCGGGTGGTCGGCATCAGCAAGCTGGCCCGAGTGGTGGACGCCTATGCGCGCCGCTTCCAGGTGCAGGAAAAGATGACCGCGGAAATCGCCCGCTGCATCCAGGAAAACCTGCATCCGGCCGGCGTGGCCGTGGTGGTGGATGCCAGCCACGAATGCATGACCACGCGCGGCGTGCACAAGCGCGGCGTCTCGATGGTGACCAGTCAGATGCTGGGCGCGTTTCGCGACGACGCACGCACCCGCGCCGAATTCCTCGACTTCATCGGCCTGCGCGGCGGCCGCCGCTGATGCGCGCGGCAGTCGCGGCGTGGCTGCTGTGGCTGCCTCTGGCGGTGTGCGCACAAGGCACGGCCAGCAGCTTGTTCCAGGCGATGGACAGCAACGGCGACGGCCGCGTCAGCGAAACCGAGTACGTGGCGTACATGAGCCAGGGCTTTTATCGCCTGGACCGCAACCACGACGGCGTACTGGAAGCGGACGAACTGCCCGGCGGCCACGGCAAGCCCGTGACCTTGCAGGAGTGGCAGGACAATCTGCGCCGCGAATTCCGCAAGCTCGACCATCACCACCACGGTTACCTGACCGAGCGGGAACTGCTGCAGCCGCCGCAGTAAGGCGCCGGGCTGTCATGCTGGCGCAAGCCGGCATGACGCAAAAGTGAAATAACGCATCTCCCGGGCCGGCGCGACTTTTTGCGCGGGCACCGCCCATGCCAAGCCGCCCGCCATCGGCTATCGTTGCACCTTTGTCCTAGCCCGCACTGGCCACGCCCGCAGCATGGATTCCGCCCCGCCCACCGCATCACCCCGCCACCAAGCCGCCCTCGCCTTCATCTTCGTGACGGTGATGCTGGACATGCTGGCCTTCGGCATCATCATTCCGGTGCTGCCGCACCTGATCGTGGATCTGATCGGCGGCAGCATCGCCAAGGCCGCGGTGTGGACCAGCGCCTTCGGCACGGTCTACATGCTGATGCAGTTCGTGTTTTCGCCGGTGCAGGGCACGCTGTCGGATCGCTATGGGCGGCGCTCGGTGATCCTGATTTCCAGCTTCGGCCTGGGCGTGGATTTTCTGGTGATGGCGCTGACGCCAACGCTGTGGCTGCTGTTCGTGGGCCGTGCCGTATCCGGCATCTGCGCGGCCAGTTTCTCCACCTCCAACGCCTATATCGCCGACATCGTGCCGAAGGAACGGCGTGCCGCCGCATTCGGCATGATGGGCGCGGCCTTCGCCGTCGGCTTCATCATCGGTCCGGCGCTGGGCGGCTTCCTCGGGCATATCGGCCTGCGCCTGCCGTTCTGGGTGGCGGCCGTGCTGTCGCTGATCAATTTCTGCTACGGCTTCTTCGTGCTGCCCGAATCGCTGCCGCCGGAGCAGCGCACCAGGCATTTCAACTGGCGCCATGCCAACCCGTTCGGTGCGCTGGTGCTGTTGCGCCGCTATCCGCAAGTGTTCGCCTTCGCCGCGGTGGTCTTCCTGATCAATCTGGCGCAGTTTTCGCTCAATTCCACCTATGTGCTGTACACCGATTACCGCTATGGCTGGGGCCCGCAGGCAGTGGGCTTTACGCTCGGCCTGGTCGGCCTGTGTAGCGGCGTGGTGCAGGCAGTGCTGGTGCGGCAGCTGATGCCCCGCCTGGGCGAACGGCGGCTGATCATGATCGGCCTGTCGCTGTGCGTGCTGGGCTACTTGCTGTTCGGACTGGCATCGGTCGGATGGGTGTTCCTGCTCGGCATTCCGTTCCTGTGTCTGGGTGGCTTGTCGGGGCCGCCCGCGCAAGCGCTGATGACCCAGCAGGTGGATCCGCACGAACAGGGCCGCCTGCAAGGCGCCCTGACCAGCCTGGCCAGTCTCGCCGGTATTTTCGGTCCGGCGGTGTTCGCCAACCTGTTCGCGCTGTTCATCAGCGACCACGCGCCGATGCACCTGCCCGGCATCTCCTTTGTGCTGGCCGCCTTGCTGCTGGTGGGTGCGGCCATCCTTGCCAGCTATGCCATCCGCCACGTTCAGCCGGTGCAGGCGGCGACAGCATCTGAACATCCGTCGATGCCGGCGCACGGCGAGCTTTCCCCCGTGGCCGACGTCATCGCCCACGAGCATCATCCTCACGATCAACCGGAGTCATCCCCATGAGCATCTCGATGTACCAGGTCGCCGTCCCCGTATTCCTGCGCGCACTCAACAACCTGCAGCACGTGCTGAAGCAGGGTGAGGCGCACGCCAAGGCCAAGAACGTGGACGATTCGACCATCCTGCAGACGCGCCTGATCGCCGACATGCTGCCGCTGGTGAAGCAGGTGCAGATCGCCACCGACATGGCCAAGAACGGCACCGCGCGCCTGGCCGGCGTCGACCCGCTGAAATTCGAGGACAACGAAACCTCGTTCCACGAGCTGTACAACCGCATCGAGCGCGCCGTCGACTACATCAAGAGCTTCAAGCCCGAACAGCTCGACGGTTGCGAAACGCGCACCGTGACGATCAAGACACGCAACGGCACGCAGGATTTCGAAGGCGAGGCCTATCTGCTGCACTTCGTACTGCCCAACCTGTTCTTCCATAGCACCACCGCCTACAACATCCTGCGCGAAGCCGGCGCCGATATCGGCAAGCAGGATTTCATCGGCAAGCCCTGATCAGACATAACCCATGCAACAGCAACGGCGCGGCTTCGACCGCGCCGTTTTTTTTTGCTTGCGCGGCTTCGACCGCGCCGTTTTTTGTGCTTGCGCGGCACCGACCGCGCCATTTTGTTTTTGTGCTTGCGCAGCATTGCCACTGCGCCGCTGCACGATGCATCGCCGCCGGCATGCACAACATCACTTTCTGCAGTGAGTTTGCGATCAATCCGATTGTTACGCCTTTTTTAACAGGTGTTAATGCGCGGACCCGATTCACCCGCCACTGACGCGGGTGCCGCGGGGGAAAACCTTCGAACTCATTCACGTCGACACCGATCGCCGCGGCGATCCAAGGGGAGGCATTGCCTGCGCTCAGGCATGCGGTCGACATCATTCCAAGCAGGGAGAACGCAAGCATGAAGGCAGAACATCACCCACGGCATGGCTACAAGCTGCTCGCACTGGCATGTGCAATGGCGCTGGGCATGACTGACGTGTCCGCGCAGTCGACCACCGGCGGTATTGCCGGGCAGGCGCAACCGGGCAGCACCGTCATCGCCACCAGCGATACCGGCGTAAGCCGCAAGGCCAGCGTGGACGCCGGCGGGCACTACACCATCACCAGTCTGCCGGTCGGCAATTACACGGTAACCCTGCAAAACGCCGGCAGCGTGGTCGATACGCGCAGCAACGTGCAGGTAGTGGTGAATGCCAGCGCCGATGTCTCGTTTGCTTCGCAGACGAATGCCAAATCCCTTCAGGCCGTGAGCGTCAGCGCCTCGGCGTTGCCGCCGATCGATGTCAGCACGGTGGATTCACGCACCGTCATCACCGCCAAGGATCTGGCGCAGCTTCCGCTCGGCCGCTCGGCCGAAGCGATTGCGCTGCTGGCGCCGGGTGTGGTCGGCGGCAGCAGCTATTTCACCGGACCGACCGGCAATCCGCTGGTGTCCTTCGGCGGCGCTTCCGTGTCCGAAAACGCGTATTACATCAACGGCTACAACACCACCGATCCGCTCAACGGCCTGGGCGGCATCGGCCTGCCCTACGGCGCGATCGACCAGCAGGAAATCTTCACCGGCGGCTACAGCGCCAAGTACGGCCGCTCCACCGGCGGCGTGATCAACCAGATCGGCAAGCGCGGCAGCAACGAATGGCACTTTGGCGTGCAGGTGCAGTGGTCGCCCAGCGCGCTGGCCTCCGATCCCAGGAACGTGTATTACCCGGATCGCCCGCTACCGGTCGGCTTCGGCTACACCAACGACAAGCTGCCGGGAACGATCTACCGCGCGCAAAAGAACAACACGCGCACCGTCACCACCTACGATGCCTATGCTGGCGGCCCGCTGATCAAGAACACGCTGTTCCTGTTCGCAGCGGTCGAGGCGCAGAAGCAGGATGGAAAGTCGACCTCGAACATCGCATCGGCCCAGCCCAACGTCGATCATTACAGCTATAGCCTGCCCAAGCATTACGTCAAGCTCGACTGGAACATCAACGACAGCAACATCCTCGAGCTGACCAATATCTCCAACAAGAATTCCTACAACAGCAACCTGTATGCGTACGACTACACCACCGGCCAGCAAGGTGCCTTGTTTGGACACAACGCCTGGACCAAGGCCGGCTCGGACATCTACACCGGCAAATTCACCAGCTATATCACCGAAGACCTGACCTTCTCGGCCACCTACGGCGTGAACCGCGCCATCGACTTCCAGCAATATCCGGGCGCCAATCCCAGCCTCACCTACCTCGCCGGCGTCACCGACCAGGATCCGACCATCACCGGCGGCACGCCGATCCGCAACGGCATCACCACACGCGACGTGAAAGCACCGGACGCGCGTTACAGCAGCCGCGGCCTGCGCGCCGATCTTGAATACAAATTGGGCGATCATCTGCTGTCGGCCGGTATCGACAACATCAGCAGCAATGCGCATGACGAAGGCATGCGGGTATTCGGCCCCGGTTACGCCTGGTATTACAGCAAGGCCGCCGATCCCAGCAAGCCGCTGAACAGCAGCTTCGGCATCGGCGCACCGGGCGGCCAGGGTTACTACGCCTACAAGTATGTCTTCGACTCCACCACCAACATGTCGGTGGATCAAAAAGCGCAGTACATCGAAGACCGCTGGCAGATCAACGACCGCTGGCTGCTCAACATCGGCCTGCGCAACGACCAGTTCACCAACTACAACTCCGCGCACCAGGCCTTCGTCCACAACACCGCCCAGTGGGCGCCGCGGCTTGGCTTCAGCTGGGACGTGTTCGGCGATGCCAGCTTCAAGCTGTTCGGCAACCTGGGGCGCTATTACCTGGCCCTGCCCAACAGCGTGGCCGTGCGCGGCGCATCCGCTTCCACCTATACCAAGGAATATTTCACCTACGGCGGCATCGATCCGGTCACCGGCGCACCGACCGGCCTGAAGCCGCTCGGTCCAGGGCCCGTTTCCGCCAACAACGAATACGGCCAGACGCCGGATCCCCACACGGTGACGGCGAAGAACCTGCGCTCGCAATATCAGGACGAGGCCATCCTCGGCTTCAGTAAAACCCTCGGCAGCAACTGGGTCTACGGCGCCAAGCTGACCGTGCGCAAGCTGCAGGCCGCCATCGATGACGTGTGCGATGCCGGCGCACTGGAGAAAGCCGCCACGGCGCAGGGCATCGATGTCAGCAAGATCACCATCCCCGGCGGCTGCTGGATTTTCAATCCCGGCAGGAGCAATACCTTCCTGCTGCCCAACAGCAACGGCATCGGCTACAGCGAAGTCACCATGAGCAATCGCGACTGGGGCTTCAATGAAGGAGCCAAGCGCAAGTACTACGCGCTGGATCTGTTCCTGGAACACCCCTTCGACGGCAAGTGGCAGGGCCGCATCGACTACACCTTCTCGCGCAACTACGGCAATACCGAGGGACAGGTGCTGTCCACCCAGGGCCAGAAGGATATTTCCAAGACCCAGGACTGGGACTTCGCGCAGTTGATGGAAAACAGCAATGGCGTGCTGTCCAACGATCGCACGCATCAGTTCAAGGCTTACGGTGCCTACCTGATTTCGCCGGAATGGATGGTCTCCGGTTCGCTTCAGCTGATGTCCGGCGCCCCCAAGGCCTGCCTCGGCTACTACGGCAGCAATGAATCGGATCCGACGCTGTACGGCTCGCGTTATCGCTATTGCGCGGGCAGCCCCACGCCGCTGGGCAGCCTCGGCCGCCTGCCCTGGACCAGGCAGCTCAATCTCGGCGTCACCTACCAGCCCGCCTTTGCGGACAAGAAGCTGGCGCTGACCCTGGACGTGTTCAACGTACTGAACGAGCGCAAGGCCACGGTGCTCGATGCCACCTATGAAACGGCACCGTATACGGTCTCCAATACCTACGGCATGCCGCTGTATCTGCAAGACCCGCGCTATGTGCGCGTGTCGGCCAGCTACGACTGGTAAGCCACTGGACGAGGGGCACATCGATCGCAGGGCCGGCATCGCCGGCCCTGCTTGTTTGGGGCCGGGTCGCATTGATTGGCCATGGCCGCGCCCCCATCTTCGGGCCTTCGCCACCGGAGAGCCGCCGTGACCAAGCACCTGAAAATCGACTTTGTATCCGACGTCGTCTGCCCCTGGTGCGCGGTCGGGCTGAAATCGCTGGAGCAGGCGCTCAAGAACCTGGACGGCACGGTCAGCGCCGAGCTGCATTTCCAGCCGTTCGAGCTCAATCCGCAGATGGTGCCGGAAGGCGAGGACATCACCGAGCACCTGGCGCACAAATACGGCAGCACGCCGGAGCAGATCACCAAGAACCAGGCTGGCATCCGCGAGCGCGGCGCAGCGCTGGGCTTCACCTTCAACATGGACAAGCGCAGCCGCATCTACAACACCTTCGATGCGCACCGGCTGCTGCACTGGGCCGGCGAGCAAGGTCGGCAGCAGGCGCTGAAGGAAGCCTTGCTGCAGGCTTATTTCAGCCATGGCGAGAATGTCAGCTCGCATGAGGTGCTGGCGCGCGTGGCCGGCGAGGCCGGGCTGGACGCCGCCCAGGCGCGCCAGTTGCTGGACAGCGACCGCTTTGCCGAGGAAGTGCGCGAGCAGGAGCGCTTCTACCAGTCGCAGGGCATCCGCGCCGTACCCTCGGTGATCATCAACGAAAAGTATCTGATCCAGGGTGGCCAGCCGCCGGAAGCGTTCGAGGAGATTCTGCAGAAGGTCGCCGCCGAAGGTTGATGCGCTTTGCCCCCCCGCCCCTGCGGAACCCGGGGCGAGGGGGCAAAACACGGTACGCAGCGGTTTGCGGCCAGCTTTGAGACAATAGCCCACCGTCTCATTTGCCCTGCCCCGCATGCTGCGACTCACCGATATCAAGCTGCCCCTGGATCACGCCGAAGATGCGCTGCCCGCGGCCATCCGCGCCAAGCTGCATATCGGCGCCCAGGCTATCCGCAGCTATAGCGTGTTCCGCCGCGGCCACGACGCGCGCAAACGCGGCAACATCCAGCTGATCTACACGCTCGATGTCGAGGTTGCCGACCAGGCAAAGCTGCTGCAGCGCTTTGCCGATGATCCGCATGTACGTCCCACCCCCGACACCGACTACCGCTTTGTCGCCAAGGCGTCGGAGGGAGCGGCACATCGTCCTGTCGTGATCGGCCTGGGCCCTTGCGGACTGTTCGCCGGCCTGCTGCTGGCGCAGATGGGCTTCCGCCCGATCATCCTCGAACGCGGCAAGGCAGTACGCGAGCGCACCAAGGACACCTGGGATCTGTGGCGCAAGCGCAACCTGCATCCGGAGTCGAACGTGCAATTCGGCGAAGGCGGCGCCGGCACGTTTTCCGACGGCAAGCTCTACAGCCAGATTTCCGATCCGCACCACTACGGCCGCAAGGTGCTCACCGAGTTCGTGAAGGCCGGCGCGCCGGAAGAAATCATCTATGTAAGCAAGCCACATATCGGCACCTTCCGCCTGGTGACGATGGTGGAAAACATGCGCAACACGATCGAGGCGCTGGGTGGCGAGATCCGCTTCCAGCAGCGCGTCGACGACTTGCTGGTCGAGACCGATGCACAAGGCACGCGCCACGTGCGCGGCGTGATGCTGGCCAGCGGCGAGCAGATCCGCACCGACCACGTAGTGCTCGCGCTTGGCCATAGCGCCCGCGACACCGTGGAAATGCTGCACCGGCGCGGCGTCTACCTGGAAGCCAAACCGTTCTCGATCGGCTTTCGCGTGGAGCATCCGCAGTCGCTGATCGATCAGGCCCGCTTCGGCCCGCAGGCCGGCCATCCGCTGCTCGGCGCCGCCGACTACAAGCTGGTGCATCACTGCCGCAACGGGCGTTCGGTCTACAGCTTCTGCATGTGCCCCGGGGGCACCGTGGTGGCCGCCACCAGCGAACCGGGCCGCGTGGTTACCAATGGCATGAGCCAGTATTCGCGCAACGAGCGCAATGCGAATGCCGCCATCGTGGTCGGCATCGATCCGGCCGATTTCACGCCGTACGACAACAGCGGCAGCCCGCTTGCCGGCATCGCCCTGCAACGCCATTGGGAAAGCCGCGCGTTCGAACTCGGCGGCGGTACGTACGAAGCGCCGGGGCAATTGCTCGGCGATTTTCTTGCCGGCCGGCCATCCAGCGCGTTCGGCGAAGTCCAACCTTCCTACAAGCCCGGTGTCCATCTCACCGACCTGGCCGGCGCACTGCCGGACTATGCGATTGAAGCCATCCGCGAAGCGATGCCGGCCTTCGACCGCAAGATCAAGGGCTTCGGTCGCCCCGATGCGATCTTTACCGCCGTGGAAACACGCACCTCCTCACCAGTACGCATCCGCCGCAACGACGACGATTACCAGAGCCTCAACACCCGCGGCTTGTTTCCCGCCGGCGAAGGCGCCGGTTATGCCGGCGGCATTCTTTCTGCCGGCGTGGACGGCATCCGTATCGCAGAGGCGGTAGCGCTGGCGATCGGCACAAAAGCCTGAAAGTGTTCGAATGGCAAACGTAGTGGCGATTCCATGAATGCGACGCCGACAGTGTGAAGCTTAAGAAAAGCCTTACAAGCTTTCCGCGAACAACGACCCGGGTACGCGCACTTCTCCGATTGTGAAGCACAGACCGTATCGCAATGCTGGATGAGCGGCTGCAGCCTGCTGCCGCGAACCTCATTCGATCGCTAGATACGGAGAACAATGATGAAGTTACCCGCCAGGATCTGGCACCACCTTGCATTGTCCGCAAGCGTGGCTGCGACGCCTTTGCCAGCCATTGCGCAAGCATCGAGCACCCTTTCCGCACGTGGATGCCCTTGCTGGGACACGGGCTGGAGCGCGTTCTGATCATCGTCGCCCGACGTTCGCATCCCGCGCAAACGCCGAAACACATCAGGAGATTTCCATGAAGCTATTCGCAAACACCTGGCGCCGCATCGCGTCACTCGCCGGCGTCGCCGCCTTGTCGCTACCGGTGATCGCTCATGCAAACACCGTGGCCAGCAGGGTCGGCTGCCCCTGCTGCGCCATGCATTGGTAAGTGTCTGTATGGATTGCACGTGGCCGGCATAGCTGGCCACGTGCAATACGCACCTGCGTATTGCGCGACACATGCCAGCGACAAGGAAACATTTTTGAAATTCGCCCCCTTGCTCATCAAGCACCACCCGCATCTTGCTCGCCATGTATTGCCGCTAATCGCAGCGCGGAAACTCCATACTTCGAACGAGCATGCACACTATCTGCAAGATGCCGAAAGCGCATTGCGGCAGGCAGGCCATTACTCACGCAAAACGCTGCGCGATATCAGCCTGGTACGCGCAAGATTCATGGCGGACCAGATGTTTCTTGCCCATGCCGACCCGCATGACATCGGCAAGCTCGCCCCCACCATTTGCGAACACGACATCAACTACGCAGCCGTTCGCAGATATGTCCAAGATGGGCGACCACTGTTATTTGGCTGCTCGTATTTCGGCTTCATGTTCTTCGCCTTGCTGGCAATGAAGGGATGGGTAAAAGAGTTGCTGGTCGTCGCAGCCGGCGATCCGCGGCCAGGATTGCGACTGTTCGAGAAAATCTCGCTCGCCTGCGGCTTTCCCATCCAGGTCGTAGGATCCGCCGAGAGTACCGTCGCGCTACGTATTTTCAGGCAGCTAGGGCGCGGGGGGACCGTGGCGACCATGCTCGATTGCTATTACGGCGCCGACACGGACCTGTATACCGATTTCCTGGGCAAACCGGCCGCATCACCCGGAGCGCTGTACCGCCTGGGCCAACGGGCCGGCGCGATCGTGGTGCCTACCGCATCGATCTATAGGGACGGCAGCCAGGTGCTGGATATCGGTGAAGCCCTCGATCTTCGTTCGCTGTCGGGTGAACAGGCGAGCCAGCGAGTCAACGATTACTTCAGCCAATTGGTACGCAGCTACCCGGGGCAATGGATGGGTTGGTCGAATCTATGGGCGCGCTGGAATATGGCTCATCGACCTTGAGGCCCCCGCCAAGGCGCCATGCCTTGTCCGCCATGGCTACGCAACAGGTCTCCGCGGGTGCCGGCGCCGATATGCGAGAATGGGCAGCAGCTTCGCCTCGCACCTTATCTATCCATGCTCACCGACACTGCCAAGGACGCCATCCGTGGCGCCTACACGCGCATCAAGGATGGCCTGCCGGGCTTCCGCGGGCGGCCGGCGCAGCTGCGCATGATTGCCGAAGTGGCCAAGGCCTTGGCGCAGCCAGCGGGTGCGGCGGTGATCGAAGCGCCGACCGGTACCGGCAAATCGATGGCCTATCTGATCGCCGGTGTCGAAGTGGCCAGGGCGCAGAAGAAAAAGCTGCTGATCGCCACCGCCACGGTGGCCTTGCAGGAACAGCTGGTCGAACGCGATATCCCGCTTTATCTCAAGCTCAACGGCACCGAGGCCAAGGTGGCGCTGGCCAAGGGCCGCGGACGTTATCTGTGCCCGCGCAACTTGCAGATGGCCGCCGGCAGCCTTGGCGGCGCCGACCAGATGGGCCTGGGTTTCGACAACGATCTGGCCTTGTGGAGCAAGCCGCCGGCCGAGCGCGACAAGCAGGTGATGCGCAAGCTCACCGATGCGTTCGAGCGCAATGAATGGAACGGCGACATGGATGCCGCGCCGGAAACACCGGGCGACATGCTGCGTGCCTTGATCACCACCAGCGCTGGCGGCTGCACCGGCCGCCGTTGCGGGCATTTCATGCTGTGTCCGTTCTTCGCCGCGCGCCGCGCGGTGGCCGACGCGGACATCATCGTCGCCAACCAGGACCTGGTGCTGTCCGATCTCACCCTATCCAGTGGTGAAGAAAGCTGGGGCGGCGTATTCCTGCCCAAGCCGGAAGAAACGCTGTACGTGTTCGACGAAGCGCACCACATGCCGAACAAGACCATCGACCGCGGCGCGTCGGAGGTGGCACTGGGCCATGCCGTGCGCCAGATCAGTCGGCTCGGGCGGCAGGTGCACGCGGCGTATTCGCTGACCGACAAGGAAGTGATCGGCAAGCTCACGCTCGATGTGGGCGATGAAAAACTGCAGGAACTGAGCAACGCGCTGGAGGAGCTGGAAAAGGATATCCGCCAGTCCTGGCTGCCCGATCCCGCCGAAACCGAACCGATGTATCGCGGCTCGCTGGGACAGCTGCCGGAGCAATGGGTGCAGCAGGCCAACCTGCTGTTTCTCGCCAGCGCGGAAATCCAGCGCTGGCTCACCGCCGTGCGCCGTACCGTCACCGAGATGAGCGAAGGCGGCCCTACCCAGGAAGCGCTGTCGCGCGAACTGGGCATGGCGCTGGAGCGCATCGACCGCCAGGTGCGTACCTGGCGCGCGTGGGCCGGCGAAGATCCCGAGCACCTGCCGCCGCTGGCGCGCTGGGTCACGCTGTCGCCCGACCAGCAGCTGGTCTGTCACGCCTCGGCGGTATCGGCCGGCGCCTTGCTGCGCCACATCCTGTGGGACAACGCGAGCGCCGCGGTGATGACCTCGGCCACCCTCAGTGCAGGCGGCAATTTTCGCGGTTTCGCCGATGCGGTAGGCCTGCCCGACGACGCCGTCACCATCAGTCTGCCCTCGCCGTTCGATCTGAACGCGCAGGCGCGGCTGGAAGTACCGGCCATCGCCGCCATGCCCGATGCGCGCGAACAGCACGCCCAGGAAATTACCGACTGGCTGGCCGAACATCTGGACTGGGACGCCGGCAACCTGGTGCTGTTCACCTCGCGCGCAAAGCTCGAGCGCGTGCTGCAGCGGCTGCCGATCGACAAGGTGCGCAAGGTGCGCGCGCAAGGCTCGCTCGGCAAGACGCAGTTGATCGCCGAACACACCGCGGCGATCGAGGCCGGCAAGGGCAGCACGCTGTTCGGCCTGGCGTCCTTCGGCGAAGGCCTGGATCTGCCCGGCAAGCTGTGCGAAACCGTAGTGATTACGCAGCTGCCGTTTGCGGTACCGACCGATCCGGTCGGCGCCACCTATGCCGAGTGGCTGGAATCGCGCGGACGCAATCCCTTTATCGAAGTGGCGGTACCCGAAGCCACGCGCCTGCTGACCCAGTACTGCGGACGCCTGATCCGCAGCGAAACCGATCGCGGCCGCATCGTGCTGCTCGACCGCCGCGTGGTTACGCGCCAGTACGGCAGCCAGATGCTAAAAGCGTTGCCACCTTTCCAACGCGTGATCGAGCGTACGGCATGAGCATCATCCGCTTGCGCGAGTGTGTCGCAACACCCTGGAAAAACGGCATGGGCCGCACGCGCGAGCTCGCCGTGCATCCGGTCGGCGCCGGCATGGACGAATTCGACTGGCGCGTAAGCGTGGCCGAGGTCGATAGCGCCGCGCCGTTCTCGGCGTTCCCGGGTATCGACCGGCATATCGCCTTGCTCGAAGGCGCAGGCTTCGTGATGAAGCTCGACGATGGCAGCATGCATGCGCTCGCCACAAAGTTCTCGCCGTTTGCATTTGCCGGCGAAGCACAGGTGGAAGTCACGTTGAATGGCGGTCCCACCCGCGATTTCAATCTGATGCTGCGGCGGTCGAAGGTGCACGGCGAACTGGTGGTATGGGATGAGCCCGGCCGCCAGGTGGTCGACGATGCGGTGGTGCTGATCTATTGCGCGCAAGGCCATATCGATACCTCCGAGGGACGCCTGCAGCCGGGCGATGCATGGCTGCCGGTGCGCTCGATCGGGCGTATCACGATGAATCCGGGGGCGTTGGCACTTGTGGCGCGAGTGGAATCGCGCGGCAATTAGCGTAGGTGCCGCTCCCTATAGAGCGAATCAAGCGTACCCATCTGGAGATCTCACCATGCTTGTGTTGATCCTCGGCCTGATCGTCTTTCTCGGCGTGCATTCCATCCGCCTGGTCGCCAACGACTGGCGCAATCGGCTGGTCGCGCGCATGGGCATGCCCTATAAGGGCCTCTATGCCCTGCTCTCGCTGATCGGCATCGTGCTGATCGTGGTCGGCTTCGGCCACGCGCGCCAGCATCCAACCCCGATCTACCTGCCGCCAGTGTGGCTGATGCATCTCAACGCGCTGTTCATGCTGGTGGCGCTGGTGTTGTTCGTGGCGCCCTATGTGCCCGGCAATCATTTCCGCTCGAAGCTGGGCCATCCACAGGCGCTGTCGGCGGGCGCATGGTCGTTCGGTCACTTATTGGCTACCGGCATGTTGCATGACCTGGTGCTGTTCGTGCCGTTCCTGTGCTGGTCGATCGCACTGTTCACGATCTCGCGCAGCCGCGACCGGCGCGCGGGAACGGTCTATCGGGCCGGCTCGATCAAGGGCGACATCGTTACCGTGGCGATCGGCGTAGCGGCCTGGGCACTGTTCGCGTTCTGGCTGCACAGCCGGCTGATCGGCGTCAGCCCGCTGGTCTGAACGGGGTGCCGGCAGTCATCTACGCCGGCCGGGTCGCCTGCGCTAGAGTCGGCTACTCAACCCGTCGTCATGGTGATGCACATGGTCGGTTTCCTGCTCTGGTTGCTGTTGCTGGTGGTGTGCTGGCCGCTCGCGCTGCTGGCGCTGGTGCTGTATCCCATCGTGTGGCTGCTGTTGCTGCCGTTCCGCCTGCTCGGCATCACCGTTACTGCGGTGTTCTCGCTGCTCGGCGCGATGCTGATGCTGCCGGCGCGCGTACTGCGCGGACGCCCGGCTTGATCGAAAAGCCCTACTCGCCGGCGAGCGAACGCAATCGCGCGCCGATCCTGGCGCAACTGCGCGAGTGGTTCGCCGATCGGCGCCATGTGCTGGAAATCGGCAGCGGTACCGGCCAGCATGCGGCGCATTTCGCCCAGGCCATGCCGCATTTGATCTGGCAATCCTCCGATCGCGCGGAACATCTGCCCGGTATTCGCCTATGGCTGGATGCCGCCGCACTGCCCAATGCACCGGCGCCGCTGCAGCTCGACGTCACCGGCAGCTGGCCGCAATGGCGCTACGACGCGGTATTCAGCGCCAACACCTTGCACATCATGGCCTGGCACGAAGTGCAGCAGATGTTCGCCGCGCTGCCGCAGGTCACCACCGACGATGCCTGCGTGGCGATCTACGGGCCGTTCAATCGCGACGGCCAATTCACCAGCGACAGCAATGCCGCCTTCGATCGCGAGCTGAAAATGCGCGCGCCGCACATGGGCATCCGCGATGCCGCCGCAGTGGACGAGCTTGCTGCTACCGCCGGTTTCGAACTGGCGGAAGATGTCGCCATGCCCGCCAACAACTACCTGCGGCTGTGGCGCCGGCGCAGCGCCTGAGCACTGCGCCGGCACACGGTTCTTACTGCCCCGACACTACCGGCAAGCTGATGAAGCTGGCGTGGTCCGGCGCGTGCCACACGCGCTGGGTGGCTTTCACGTAGTCGCCCGGCTTGGCATCGAAGATGTTCGGCACGAAGGTCTGCGGATTGCGGTCGTACAGCGGGAACAGGCTCGACTGCACCTGCACCATGATGCGGTGCCCCGGCTGGAATACATGGTTCACCGTCGGCAGGCCGAAGCTGTACAACAGCGGCGTGTTCGCCTCGATCGCCTGCGGATGCTCGAAGCTGGTGCGGTAGCGGCCGCGGAAGATGTCCAGCGAAATCGGCAGTTCATAGCCGCCCATCGACGGATTGGAAGGCACCGTGTCGGGATAGACGTCGATGATCTTCACCACCCAGTCGCTGTCGGTGCCGCTGGTGGAAGCCACCAGGTTCACCTGCGGCGCGCCGCCCAAATGCAGCGGCGTACTCAGCGGCGCACTGACATAGGTAAGCACGTCCGGGCGACCGTCGACGAAGCGCTGGTCGTCGAGCAGCCAGTGCGTCCACGCCTCGTGATCGGTCGGCACCACCGGACGCGGAATGTACGGCACCGGCTTGGCCGGATCGGAAATGTATTCGTCGTACTGCGTAGCGCCGGCCGCGGGCGCATCGAAGGACAGGCTCCCATCCGCTTGCAGATACAGCGGCTTGGGCTTGGACGTACAGCCCTGCGCGCAGGACAGCGGCCAATGCTTGAAGCGATCCCAATGGTTTTCACCGGTGTTGTAGATCAGCACCGGCGGCGTATTCGCTTTCGGCGCACCGTCCTTGAGGTATTGATTGAAGAACGGCAGCAGCACGTCGCGGCGGAATTGCAGCGCGGTATCGCCATCCCATTTCATCGGCCCCAGCGTGCTGCCGTCGTAGTTGACCTGGCTATGCCGCCACGGGCCCATCACCAGGTAGTTCATGTTGTTGCCGGTGTCTTTCGGCTCCAGCGCCTCGTAGCTGTGGATTGCGCCCCACATGTCTTCCTGGTCCCACAGGCCCTGCTCCCACATCACCGGCACTTTCAGCGGCTGCTTGGCAAGGATCTTGTCCAGCGCCTGGTTCGACCAGAACGCATCGTAGGCCGGATGTTCGTGGATCTTGCGCCAGAACGGCAGTCCATCCAGTCCGTTGGCGCGCGCGAAATCGCCGGTGGAGCCGGCGCGCAGCAGATTGGTGTAGTCGTCCAACCCTTCGCGCGGGATCGTGTAGCCCGTGCCTTTCTGCGTAGTCTGCTCGGTGATGTAGTCCAGGTTGTTCTGGCGGAAGGCACCGTAGTGGAACCAGTCGTCGCCCATCCAGCCATCCACCATCGGGCTTTCCGGCGCGGCCACTTTCAGCGCCGGGTTCGGATTGATCAGCGCCATCACCACGGTAAAGCCCTCATACGAGGAACCGAGCATGCCGATCTTCCCGTTCGACTCGGGAATGTTCTTCGACAGCCAGTCGATGGTGTCGTAGGCATCGGTGGATTCATCCACCTTGCCGCTGTTGAGCGGGCCGCGCAGCGGCAGCGTCATCACGTAGTCGCCTTCGGAGCCGTACTTGCCGCGGATATCCTGGAACACGCGGATATAGCCGGCCTTGACGAATACCTCGTCGCCCTGCGGCAGCAGATCGAGCATCCGCGGCGAGTCGTTGCGCTGGGCGCGTCCATCCGCGTTGTACGGCGTGCGGGTCAGCAGGATCGGCGCGTTATGCGCGCCCTTCGGGATCACGATGACGGTATGCAGCTTCACACCATCGCGCATCGGGATCATCACCACGCGCTTGATGTAGTCGTTGGCGCTGGTGGGTGCGGTGAAGCCGGTGGGAATATCGGGCGTCATCGGCGCGGTCTGCGCGTGAACGGCCGCGGACAAGGCCAGCGCGAGCGCAGTGGCGGAAAACAGGGAACGAAGTGCGTGCATGGGGATCTCCGCAACGGCCGCCCCACTCTGAAGGCGGCGAGTGCCATCGATGTCTGGAAGCTGCTCTCCCGGCAGCCGCTCGACTTTAAGCGATCCAGGCCAAAAGCCATGCATGACTTTCTGCCTAGATAAGCCTTGCATTAGCATGAGCGCTCTCCCCACCGGAGCACGCGCTTGCAGGCCATCGACACGCTAACGCCCTGCCCCTGCGGCAACAGCGCCGGCTACGCGCGCTGCTGCGGCCCGCTGCATGCGGGCGAGGCGGCGACCAGTGCCGAGGTCCTGATGCGTTCGCGCTACAGCGCCTATGTGCTCAAGCGCGAGGACTATCTGCTGGCCACCTGGCACGCCAGCACGCGCCCGGCCAGCCTGAAGCTCGCCGCGCAGCAGCCCGCACCGACCTGGCTGGGGCTGGAGGTGCGCCGGCACGAGCAGGATGGCGAGCATGCCACCGTGGAATTCATCGCCCGGCTGCGCTACGGCGGCGGCAAGGCGCAGCGCATGCATGAGATCAGCCGCTTCGTGCGCGAGCAGGGACGCTGGTATTACCTGGACGGCCAGTTCCCGGAAAGCTGAGCCGCACCCGTGTAGGTTGGGTTAGCGCAGCGTAACCCAACAAAATCTACACCCTCGCCCATAGCCTCCAGCACTCGTGCTCGACCGAGCATTTGTTGGGTTACGCTGCGCTAACCCAACCTACGCAACCTAGCCCAGCCGGCGCATGGGCAGGTCGGACGGGGCCTGCCACGAAAGCTCGCTTTCGCCTTCAAAACGCCCGTTCGGGCCGAAGCGCCGCTCCACGATCATGCCCCTGCCGTCATAGCCGATCGCCACCACCGTGCAGGCGCGCGTGCCGTATTGCTCGCCGCGAATAAATGCCGACGACAGCCAGCGTTCCAGCTCGACACCCACACCGGTATCGGGCAGCAATTCATCCGGCGCATGCTGCTCATTCGCCAGCGCGCGGAACAGCGGTGCGAAATCCACTTCATGCCCGGCATCCAGCCACGCCTGCAAACGCCGCATCAAGGCCTTGGTCTTCGGCCACGGCGTATTGAAGTCCGCATTGGAAAGCCCGTGCACGCCAGGTGCAATCCATTGCGCACGCGCCGACGGGCGATTGCCGAGATAAAAACCATGCTCTTCATCGAAGGTGAGCAGGTTGAACGGCCGATATGCGGATGCGGCGGCCAGCAGCGCTTGCGCATGCGCGCTCGCATCGTTCGCACCGGCAAGATAATCGGTAGCCAGCAGGCCGCGTGAAGTGCCCTGCTGCGGATCGCGCGGATCACGCACATTGGTCACCACGCAGCAGCGGCCCGCTTCGGTCACACCGAGCCAGGTGCCGCCCGCCTCCAGATCGCGGCCGCCGACGATCGGCAGATCGTCCCAGCGCGCCAGCGCAGCGCTGGGACGCGCGTGATATTCATCGCGATTGCCGGCCAGCAACAGGCGCCAGCGGGGATGGGCTTGCCAGGCGAAGGCGATCAGGCACATAGGACTGGCGATGTTAGCTCATCGGCGCGCGGAGCGCTGCCGCACTGCCTCGGCCCAGCGATGGGCCACCCGCGGCGCCGTCATGCATACGGTTTCATCGGTAACCGTGGTAACGGCGCGTTCCAGCAGCTGGATATCCGCTTCATGCTGGCGCGCGACATGTGGGTCTTCAAAAAAGATCGCGCGCTGACAGCAACGCTCCAACACCATGTCGGCGATCTGTGCATCGCCACCCATCGGGCCGCTCTGGAACCGCTGCACCCACAGCTGGTCCTGCGGCCAGCCGCGACTCCAGGCCAACTCATTCAACTGCTGGCCGGTGGTACCGGTGGCGACGCGGCGCGCAAAGCGCGACAGCACATCGAAGTGATCGGTGGCGTAGGCCATCATCTGCGGCTTCATCGCATCGTGGGCGATCATTGCGATGGTCTGCTGTTCCAGCGCATACAGCCCGTCGGCACCCGGATCCGGCGCCAGGCCGGCGTGAATGCGTTCGACCTCGATCCAGTCGCGCGCCGAAGCTACCGTGGAAATAAACGGTTTCTGGTGAATCACGCACTGGCGCTTCAAGGCCACCGCTTCGGGAAATGTCGAGGAAGGATCGACCGGATTGATCAGGTAGATCGCACCATCCAGCATGCGTCCCGGCTGCGGCATGCCTACCACTTCCGCCACTAGCTTCATCAGGCCGCCTTCGTGGCCATAGGGATAGCGCACCAGGCCGGGGTAATCGGCGAGCAGGCCTTGCCGCGCAATGGCCGCATACGTGCGCCCTACCGCATGCAGACCCAGGTTCAATTCGCGGATGCCACGCTCGCTGGCGCGCAGCCATCGAAACAGGGCCGCATCATCGTGATCGTGATGAATCGCGTTGGCAGCCAGACCCATTCGCATTGCTTATCCCCTGTTTGTCGACTCAACCGAAGAACCAATAGCACACGCCGATCGACGCGAGCACGCCGGCCAGCTCCGCCAGCAGCGCGCAGCCCACGGTATGGCGCACGCGCCGGATACCCACGGCACCAAAATAGACGGCCACCACATAGAAGGTGGTTTCGGTGCTGCCCTGCACCGTCGCCGCGACCAGCGCGGGAAAGCTGTCCACCCCCGAATGATGCATGGTTTCGATCAGCATCGCGCGCGACGCACTGCCGGAAAACGGCTTGACCAGCGCGGTGGGCAGGGCATCGACGAAGCGCGTGTCCATGCCCGCGTGCTGCGCCAGCCAGCGGATGCCGTCCAACGCAAAATCCAGCGCGCCGGAGGCACGCAGCACACCGACCATGCACAGCATCGCCACCAGGTACGGCAGCAATTCTTTCGATACGTCGAAGCCCTGTTTCGCACCATCGACAAAGCTTTCGAACAACGGCACCCGCTTGTACGCGCCGGCACACAGAAACACGATGATGATGCCGAACAAAGCGAGATTGCCCAGCAGCGACGACAACGAGGCCAGCGCCGTCGCCGTCAACGACACGAGCAAGGCGAGGAACGCGGCCAGCACCGCAGCACCTCCCAGCAGCCACGCCAGTACCACCGGATCCCACAGGCGCAGACGCTGCATGTACGCCACCGACAGCAATCCGACCAGGTTGGAGGCGAAATGCGCCAGCAGGATCGGCAGGAACACCAGGGTCGGATCTTGCGCACCGGCCTGCGCGCGGTACATGAACACGGTCACCGGCAAGATCGTCAGCGAGGATGCGTTCAATACCAGGAACAGGATCTGCGCATTGCTGGCAGTGCTGTCGGAAGGATTGAGCGTCTGCAGCTCGCGCATCGCGCGCAGCCCGATCGGCGTGGCGGCATTGTCCAGGCCCAATGCGTTGGCGGCGAAATTCAGCGTGATCAGGCCGATCGCCGGATGCCCGCGCGGCACCTCCGGCATCAGGCGCGCAAACAAGGGGCCCAGCAGGCGCGCGAGGCCATCGACCAGGCCCGCACGCTCGGCGATGGCAAGGAAACCCAGCCACAAGGTCAGCGTGCCGAACAACAGCAGCATCACTTTGACCGACAAATCCGCCATCTCGAACAGCGAGCCGACAATGGCCGCGAATACTGTTTCGTCGCCGCCGACCAGCCAGCGCGCCAGGGCCGCCAGGGTGGCGGCAAGGAAGAAGCCGAACCAGAGGCGGCTCAGCATGCTGGTGCAGTGCTGGGAGATGGCAGGGGCATGCGGGCATTGTCGGTCACTGGCGCGCGCAGGCCAATGCATGGCGTCACCGCCGTGATTCCAGTGAAGGCCGTGACCCCGCGTTTTCGGGGGCACCAAAGTCACTGGGTCCCGGCCTACGCCGGGATGACGGTGCAGAGGCTGCGATTTCCCAAAAAAAAGCGACGTACCGGTAAGGGTACGTCGCCTTGATGGTCCAATTCGAAGCTTGGAATACATCCGCCACGGCAGCGGACTGCCGTGGCGAAAACCGTATCCGGCTTAGAACTTCACCTTCACGCCCAGGTTGTAGAAGCGACCCACGACACCGGCGTAGGAATACGTCGGGTTGTAGTTCACAGCGGCGTAGTTGGCCGGATCGAACGGGGCCTTGCGGTCCATGGCGTTCATGATCGAGGCGGTCACGCTGATGTGGCTGTTGATCGCGTAGCTGCCGGTCAGGTCCACGTCGGTGAACGAGCTGATGCGGCAGTTGGACGGCAGGAACTGAGTGCCGGCGGCGTTGAACGACAGGCACGAATCCGGACCTACGCCCACGTCTTCGGCGATCTCGGAGTAGCCGCCGGTGTAGTAGATCGTGGCGGTGACCGTGGCCGGGCCGTACTGCACCGTGTTCGACCAGGAGCCCTTCAGACGCGGCGTGCCGGCGCCCGAGGACAGGTTGTACGGACCCTGCGTACCGGCGAACGACTCAACCGTGCCGTCCGGCAGCACCATGCGCCAGTTGAACACCTCGGTGCCCGACAGTTCACTGACGTAGTGAATGCCGTTGCCGAAGTCCCAATGGCCCTGCAGATCGATATCGACGCCATCGGTCTTGAGCGAGTTGGCGTTGATGTACTGGCCGATGAACTCAGCCGGACGCGCCTGCGCGTTCGGTGCGGTCGGGTCGGCAATGTCCGGGATCACGGTGACGCCCGGCACGCCGGTGGCACCGGTGGCGAAGTAGTTGCTGATCGCCTGGCCGAAGTTCGGGCCGGTGATCACGTTGCTCTTCTTGATGTCGTAGTAGTCGACCGAGGCATTCAGCCAGCTGGTCGGCTGCAGCACCACGCCGAAGGTGAAGTTGCTGGCCTTCTCCGGACGGATGTTCGGATTGGCCACGGTGTATTCGGCCAGGCTGTACGGCACGGTCGAATAGGCATTGCCGTTGTGCGCATTCACGAAGTTCGTGTACTGCGCCGGGTTCAGCGTGACAAAGCCTTCCGACGAGCTGGAGCCGTTTTCAGCGAAGCTCGGCGCGCGGAAGCCCTTCGAGTAGGTACCGCGGATGGCAACCCAGTCCAGCGGCTTCCACTTGAAGCCGATCTTCGGCGAGAAGTTGTTGCCCACGTCGCTGTAATGGTCGTAACGGCCGGAAGCGTCCACTTCCAGCGATTCCAGCAGCGGCAGGTCGAGTTCGGCGTAGGCGCCGCTGACGTTGCGGTGACCCTTGGTCTGGGCGATGCCCAGGCTCTGGAACAGGTCATCCGGGTTCAGCGCCGGATCGTTCTGCGCTTCGTAGCGGAACTGCGAACCCACGGCCAGGCCGGCCGAACCGCCGGGCAGGTCGAACAGCGAGCGGCTGGCGTTCAAGTCCAGCGAATCCAGGTCCGAGGTCGACTGCTTGGACAGGTTCGGCGACAACTGGGCCAGCTCCGCAGCGCTGTTGGCCGACGGATTGATGAAGTTGTACGAACCGCTGGTGATCGCGTTGACCAGTGCCGGGTAGTTGATGAAGCCGGTCTGGGTGGTGTTGAGCCAGTCGTGGTTGAGCACCACGGCGGCGTCGTAGTTCCACTCGCCCGCTATACCGGAGACATCAGCCACCACGCGTGCGTTGTGGTTGTCGTAGGTGTTGTTCTGCGGGATGTCGCCGAACTGGTAGTTGAGCAGCGCGTACTCGCCCGCCGCCGCATACGGATCGTTCGGGTTGAGCTTGCCGGCGTTGGGGCCCGTGGTGAGCACCGGCGGCAGCGCGATGTTGTTGGTGTTGTTCGGCGTGGAGGTCTGGATCTGCTGCGGCGTCAGCTGTGCCCACAGCTTCGACTCCATGTAGCTGACCGAGAGGTAAGCCTTGGTGGTGTCGTTGATCTTGAAGGTGCCGCGGGCGTACAGGCCGCCCTGCTCGGTCTGCGGCTGGATTTCACCGTACTGCGCAACCTGATTTTCTGCGCAGTAGCTGCCGACGCCAGCGGTGCTGGTCAGCACGGTGCCGTTGGTGCAGGAACCGAGCGGCGAGTACAGCGAATTCTTGACCTGCGTCGCACCGGTCAGCGGATTGGCGCCTACACCCAGCGTAGCCGGGGCGGTGGCGCCGACGGTGGAACCGTTGAACGTTGCCGGGTTGCCGAAGTTGCCGTTCGGGCCGCCAAGCGCAGTCAGGTCCTTGGAGTTGTACGGATAGTCGCGCTCGCGGTTGTAGATGGGGTTGTCCATCTCGTACTGCGCGCTGAAGTAGACGTTGTAGCGATCCTTGTTCAGGTCGCCGAAGCCGGCCAGGAAGGTGGCCTTCTTGGTGAAGCCGCCGCCGTGCTGCGAGTTGCCGATGTCGGCGGTGCCTTCCACGCCCTGGTAACCGGGCTTGAGGATGATGTTGACCACACCGGCGATGGCGTCGGCGCCGTACAGCGAGGACGCGCCGTCCTTCAGCACTTCGATGCGTTCGACGGCCGAGATCGGAATGGTGTTGAGGTCGACGAACGAGCGCTCACCGTCATCCGAAACCGGGTAGCTGGCGGCGCGATGGCCGTCGATCAGCACCACGGTGGAGTTCACGGTCAGGCCGCGCAGTGCGACACCGGAAGCGCCGGCCGCAAAGCCGGCGGTAAAGGCATTGGGGATCGAGCCGCTGTTGTCGGCGGAGATCGAGCGAACAACGTCGGAGATGGTGGTGTAACCGCTGCGGGCAATCTGCTGCGCGGTCAGTACCGTCACCGGCGAGGGGGTTTCCGTATCGACGCGGGGAAGTGCCGAACCGGTCACCGTGATGGTCTGCAATTGCTGCGGGTTACTCTGGCTGGCGGTCGGCTGGGACTGATCCTGTGCCGGTGCGCTCTGGGCAAATGCAGTGCCGGCAATCGGAGCCAGCAGCAAGCCCGCCAACGAAAGCGCAAGCTTATTACGAGTCATTTTTCAACCCTCCAAGGAACAACTTGATTTGTGATTAACCCAACGGGGGATAAATCAGGGATTGGGGACGTTGGGTGTGTGGGGACACTTCCCGAGTGTTTCACAGATCGATTTAATCCGACAAGTCCTTAACAAATCGAAAGTAGGTACGTGCCGGCTTATTCAGGTTTCGCCTGATGATTTCCGTGCTATCTAGCTGATATAGCGACAATAAAAATAAAAAGGCCGGTAACCCATGGCTACCGGCCCTTGATCTATCCGAAATTACCTGCGTTTAACGTGAGGATCGCTTAACAGGCCGAGGCCTGCTTCTCCGCCGCCGTTTCGGCCAACAAGGCTGCGATGTGCACGGCAGCTTCACGGCCGTCGTAGACCGCACGGACCACCAGATCGGCACCGCGTACATTGTCGCCGCCGGCAAAGATGCGCGGATGGCTGGTCTGGTGCGGCAGCCGGCCGTTCGCGCCGGTGACTACCTTGCCCGACGCCGACAGTTCCACGCCATGCGCAGCGAGCCAGCTCGGCGGGCTGGGTAGGAAACCGAAGGATTGAATCACTACGTCGGCAGTAATTTCCGATTCGGTACCGGCCACGTTTTGCGGACGCGGACGTCCATCGCCGGTATCGACCAATTCCGTTTCGATCACACGCACGCCGCATACCTGGCCATGCCCGTTATCGAGAATCGCCAGCGGCTGACGCTGGAACAGGAACGTCACACCTTCTTCGCGGCTGTAATTCACTTCGCGTGCCGAGCCCGGCATGCTCGCCTCGTCACGGCGATACACGCAGGTGACCGATGCCGCGCCGAGTCGAATGGCGGTGCGATTGCAATCCATGCCCGTATCGCCGCCGCCGAGCACCACCACATGCTTGTCGCGGAAATCGAACAGCGATGCCGGCTCGTCGCGCAGCAGGCGTTCGGTATTGGCGATCAGGAATGGCAGCGCATCGTGCACGCCGAGCAGTTCGCGGCCCGGCAATTGCCCATCGACGAAGGTGTAGGCACCGGTGCCGATGAACACGGCGTCGTAGTCTTCGAGCAAGCTGCCGAATTCCACATCGCGCCCGATTTCGCGCTCCAGCAGGAAGCGCACGCCCATGTCTTCGAGCACGGCGCGGCGCGTGCGCACCACGCCCTTGTCGAGCTTGAACGGCGGAATGCCGAAGGTGAGCAAGCCGCCGATCTCGCGCTGGCGATCGTAGACATCCACCGCAATGCCGGCGCGACGCAGACGATCCGCGCAGGCCAGACCGGCAGGGCCGGCGCCGATCACCGCCACGCGCTGCCCGGTTTCGCGCACCTTGGAAAGATCCGGCCGCCAGCCCTGGCGCAGCGCTTCATCGGTCACCCACCGCTCGATGCTGCCGATGGTGACCGAACCGAATTCGGTCTGCTCCAGCGTGCACGCGCCTTCGCAAAGACGATCCTGCGGACAGACGCGGCCGCAGATTTCCGGCAGCGGATTGGTTTCGTGCATCAGCGTGGCCGCTTCCATGATGCGCCCCTGCTGCACCAGCTTCAGCCAGTTGGGAATGTAGTTGTGTACCGGGCAGGCATGCTCGCAATACGGATTGCCGCAATCGATGCAGCGCTCGGCCTGCGTTGCCGCCTGCGGCGAGGCGAAGTCGCCGCCGATTTCGCCGTAGCCGAGCACGCGCACCGCCACCGGCACGGTGCGCGGCGGCTGTCGCGGCACATCGAGGAACTGGAACAGCTTTGCGCTCATGCCGCCCTCCGCAGTTCTTCGGCCAGCACGGCGAGGCTCGCGGCTTTCGGTTTCACCAGCCAGAACTTGTATTGCAGACCGCGGAAGTCGCGCAGGATCTGCCGGCCCCAGTCGCTGCCGGTCAGCTCCACGTGACGGGTGACCAGTCTGCGCAGATGCTGCATGTAGTTTTCCATCCCCTCGGGCGAAATACGCAGGATGTCGACCAGCTCGTGGTTGTAGCAGTCGACAAAATCGCGCTCCAGATCGAGCACGTAGGCAAAGCCGCCGGTCATGCCGGCGCCGAAATTGAGACCGACCTTGCCGAGCACTGCCACCACGCCGCCGGTCATGTATTCGCAGCAGTGATCGCCGGCGCCTTCCACCACCGCCAGCGCACCGGAGTTGCGCACGGCGAAGCGTTCGCCCGCGCGGCCGGCGGCGTACAGCTCGCCATCGGTGGCGCCGTACAGGCAGGTGTTGCCGATGATCGCCGCGTCCTGGCTGGCATACGGTACATCCGCAGGCGGACGCACCACGATGCGGCCGCCGGCCATGCCCTTGCCGACGCCGTCGTTGGCTTCGCCGACCAGGTCGATATGCACGCCACCGGCATTCCATGCGCCCAGGCTCTGGCCGGCCGCACCTTCGAGTTTCAATTCGATCGGATTTTCGTCCATGCCGTGATCGCCGTGCCTGCGCGCGACATCGCCGGACAGGCGCGCGCCGATCGCGCGATCGGTATTGGCGATGCGGTAGCTGAAACTGCCGCCGCCCAGCGTGGCGACCGCATCGGCGGTGTCGGTGGCAATGCGCGAGGCCAGCTCGGCTTCGTCGCGCATCGGATTGCGCGCCAGCGTGCAGGCGAAATCACTGCTGGCGCTGAGGCCGGCGCCGTCGATCAGCGGAGTGAGATCGAGCTTGTGCTGCACCGGCGTGCCGCCTTCGAGCTGTTCGAGCAGATCGCTGCGGCCCACGATGTCGCCCAGGCTGCGCACGCCAAGGCGAGCGAGGTGCGCGCGCACGTCTTGCGCGACGAAGGTGAAGTAATGCATCACCATCTCGGGCAGGCCGATAAAGTGATCCTTGCGCAGCACCGGATGCTGGGTGGCCACGCCGGTGGCGCAATTGTTCAAGTGGCAGATGCGCAGGTATTTGCAACCCAGCGCCACCATCGGGCCAGTGCCGAAGCCGAAGCTTTCCGCACCGAGCAGCGCCGCCTTGATCACATCCAGGCCGGTCTTCAGACCACCGTCGGTCTGCAGCCGCACGCGGCCGCGCAGATCGTTGCGGCGCAGGGTCTGTTGCGTTTCCGCCAGGCCCAGCTCCCACGGCGTGCCGGCGTACTTGATCGAGGACAGCGGACTCGCGCCGGTGCCGCCATCGTGGCCGCTGACGGTGATCAGATCCGCACCGGCCTTCACCACGCCTGCCGCCACCGTGCCCACGCCCGCGTGCGACACCAGCTTCACCGATACCAGCGCTTCGGGATTCACTTCCTTCAGGTCGTGAATCAGTTCGGCCAGGTCTTCGATGGAATAAATATCGTGATGCGGCGGCGGCGAGATCAGGCCGATGCCGGGCTTGGCATAACGCAGGCGCGCAATGGTGCTGTCCACCTTGTGTCCCGGCAGCTGGCCGCCCTCGCCCGGCTTGGCGCCCTGGGCGATCTTGATCTGCAGCACTTCGGCATTGACCAGATAGGCTGGCGTGACGCCGAAACGGCCCGACGCCACCTGCTTGATCTTCGACGCGCGCTCGGTACCGTAGCGCGCCGGATCTTCGCCGCCTTCGCCGGAATTGCTGCGTGCGCCGAGACGGTTCATGGCGATCGCCAGCGCTTCGTGCGCTTCGGGCGACAGTGCGCCCAGCGACATGCCGGCGGAATCGAAGCGCTTGAGGATGGCCTCCACCGGCTCGACCTGTTCCAGCGCCAGCGGCGCGGCGGCGAGCTTCAGGCCGAGCAGATCGCGCAATGCGGACGATGGCCGGCGGTCGACGAAATCGGCGTAGGCGCGGTAGTCCGCCGCATTGCCGGTGCGCACCGCCTTCTGCAGGCTGGCGATCACGTCGGGGTTGTACATGTGGTACTCGCCGCCGTGCACGTATTTGTAGAGGCCGCCGGCACGCAGCTGCAGAGCTTCGTTCCAGGCTTCGGCGGCGAGCAGGCGCTGCTCGTGCTCCAGCTCGGCAAAGCCGGCGCCACCAATGCGCGAAGGTGTGCCGGGGAAGCACAGTCCCACCACGTCCGGCGCCAGCCCCACGATTTCGAACAGCTGCGCACCGCGGTAGCCGGCGACGGTGGAAATGCCCATCTTCGACAGGATCTTCAGCAGACCCTTGCGGATGCCGCGCCGGTAGCTGCGGCCGATTTCCTGCCGGTCGCCTTCGATATGGCCTTCGCGACCCAGCTCGAACAGGCTCTGGTAGGCCAGCCACGGATAGATCGCGGTAGCGCCATAGCCGATCAGGCAGGCGAACTGGTGCGGGTCGCGCGGGGTGGCGGTCTCCACCACGATGTTGCATTGGCAGCGCAGGCCTTCGTCGATCAGGTAGGCGTGCACGGCACCGGTGGCCAGCAGCGAATGGATCGGCAGGCGATCGCGGCGCGGATAGCGGTCGCTGAGGAACACCAGCGAGCAGCCTTCGCGCACGCTCTGCGCCACGTCGCGGCACAGCCGGCGCAGCGCCGCTTCCAGTCCTTCTTCGGCCGCGTACATCAGGTCGAAGCGCGGCGCCTGCTGGTATTGCGGCATCGCCAGCAGCTGGCGCAGCTTGCGCTGCGAGAGCACCGGCGAATTGATCAGGATCTGCCTGGCGTTCTCGGGCTTGAGCTCGAACACATTGCCTTCCGGCCCGATCTGCGTCACCAGCGACATCACCAGCTTCTCGCGCAGCGGATCGATCGGCGGATTGGTGACCTGGGCGAAGCCCTGGCGGAACCGGTCGAACAGCGGGCGCACCTGGCGCGACATCGCGGCAATCGGCGTGTCGTCGCCCATCGAGCCGGTGGCTTCGGCTTCCAGCTCGGCGATCACCTTCAGCACCGTCTCGCGCTCCTCGCGCGAAAGGCCGTACAGCTTCTGATAGCAGCGCAATTCGTCGGTCGGCAGCGGTTCGGCCGCCAGCGAGGGATCGATCAGATCCGATTCCAGATAACTCACGCCGGCGCGCAGCCAGTCGCGATACGGCGCGCGCTTGCGGTTGATCTCGTCGATATCGGCATCGCGCAGCAGACGGCGCGCCGCGAAATCGACCGCGATCATTTCGCCGGGCGCGAGCCGGCCCTTGGCGATCACGTGGGCGCTGGGCACGTCCCACAACCCTGCTTCGGAAGCGACGATCAGATGGTTGTCGTCCGACAAGGCCCAGCGCGCCGGACGCAGGCCGTTGCGATCCAGCGTGCAGGCAGCGTAGCGGCCATCGCACATCACCAGTCCGGCGGGGCCGTCCCAGGGTTCGCTGTGCAGGGCGTAATACTCGTAGAACGCGGCCAGGTCTTCGTCGATGCCTTCGCGTGCGGCGAAGGCCGGCGGCACCAGCACACGCATGGCGGCGATCAGGTCGAGGCCGCCGGCGAGCAGCAGCTCCAGCGCATTGTCGAGGCTTTCCGAGTCCGAACCGGTCTGGCGCACGAACGGGCCGATATCGCCCAGCTCGACCAGCGGCGAGCGCCAGATTTCTGCGCGCGTCTGCATCCAGCGGCGGTTGGCGCGGATGGTATTGATCTCGCCGTTGTGCGCCAGCAGGCGGAACGGCTGCGCCAGGCGCCACTGCGGCGTGGTGTTGGTGGAGAAGCGCTGGTGGAACACCACCGCATCGGCGACCAGGGCCGGATGCTGCAGATCGTCGAATACCTCGCGCAGCCGGCCCGGCGCGGCCATCGCCTTGTAGCCGATCACCTGCGCCGACAGCGACACTACATAGAACTGCTCGTCCTGGCTGAGCGCGGTCTCGGCGCGGCGGCGCGCACGGAACAGCGCGCGCTCGAAGCCCGCATCATCCAGGTCGCCCTTGGCATTGATGAAGATCTGCCGCACGCGCGGCTTGGCGGCGGCGGCCAGCGGACCGCACGCATCGGCGTTCACCGCCACATCGCGCCAGCCGGCCACGCGCAGGCCTTCCTCGGCCACGTGCTGCTCCAGCACCTTGGCGGCCGCGTCGCTAGCCGCATCCAGAAATACCAGCCCCGCAGCGAAACGCTCGCCCAGCGCAATGCCCGCCTCCACCGCCAGCGCACGCAGCCAGGACTGTGGATGATGGATCAGCACGCCGCAGCCGTCGCCGCTGACGCCGTCGGCATTCACGCCGCCGCGGTGGGAAAGTTTAGCCAGCGCCGCGAATGCCGTATCGACCACCCATTTACTGGCGCGGCCGTCGATCTGGGCAACCAGACCGAAGCCGCAGCTATCGTGTTCGAAGCTGGGGTCGTACAACCGCGGTACCACCGACATGTGCTGTTTCCTCTTGCTTTACTCCGGCTCGCAGGGGCGCAAAACGCCTGCCGTCGCGGGGACGGCAAGCAGATGCGATGAGGCTTGCAACCCGACTTTACGCATAAGTTGTGCGTCGCGTCAAAGCCTTCTAGACGTCCAAATGAGAATCTCCACGCTTTGTAAGCGTGCGCGCTAACAGACCAGTGCCGCGGCGATCGCCGCCAGCCCGCATCACGGCGCCATCCGTGCCATCTCGCCGGAACAAGCCGGCTCAGGGATAATCCGGCCCCATGCCGACACCTTCCCGCGCCTTTCGCCCACTCCTGGCCCCGCTGATCGCTGCTGCGATCGTCCTTGCCGCCAGCGTCTTCGTACCCGTCAGTACTGCCCAGGACAATAAAGCCGAAGCCCAGCAGGCCGAGGCCAAGCAGCAATTGACCGACCTGCGCGAAAAAATGCAGGCGCTGACCAAGGAGCAGGCCGACACCGCCGCCAAGCGCGACAGCGCCAACGCCACCCTGGCCAAGCAATCCGATGCGGTCGCCGTCGCCGCCAGGGCCGTGCGCGATACCGACACGCAGATCGCCGCCAAGCAGCAGCAGCTGGATCAGTTACAAACGCAACGAACTGAACTGAGCAAGCGCCTGGATAGCCAGCGTGCGGCGATCGCCGACTTGCTGCGCGCTACCTACGCCGTCGGCCAGGGTTCGGACCTGCGCCTGCTGCTGGGCGATGAAGACATCGCGCGCATTGCGCGCTCGCTCGCCTATTCCAAATACTTCCAGCAGGACCGTGTGCAGAAAGTGCAGGACCTGATGACCCAGCTGGCCAAGCTGCAGGACCTGGAAACCCAGATCAATACCGAGCAGCAGGCCCTGCAGGCCACCCGCACCCAGCGCCAGCAGCAGGCTGGCGCACTGGAACAGCAGCGCCGGCAACAGCAACAGGTGGCCAGCCAGATCGACGCGCAATACAAGAACCAGGGACAGAAGCTGGCCTCGATGAAGCAGAACGAGCAGTCGCTGGACGAGCTGCTGAGCAAGCTGCAGAAGGCGATCGACGAGGCCGCCCGCGAAGCGGAGCGCAAGGCGCGCGCCAATCCCACCGTGCCCAGCGGCGGCAAGGCGCTGGCCAATATCCGCGGCAACCTGCCGTGGCCGGCCGCCGGACCGGTGCACACCTTCGGTAACGGCGTGCTGATCGCCGCCCCGCGCGGCAGCGACGTGCACGCGGTGGCCGCCGGCCGGGTGGTGTACGCGCATTTCATGCGCGGCTACGGCCAGTTGATCATCCTCAGCCATGGCAATGGCTGGCTAAGCATGTACGGCAACAACGAAACCCTGCTGCACGGCGTGGGCGACGACGTCGCCGCCGGCCAGACGCTGGGCACCGCGATGCTCTCCACCAGCGACAGCAACGGGGTGTATTTCGAACTGCGCCACAACGGCCAGCCGGTGGATCCGCGCACCTGGCTCAGCCAGCGGCGCTGAGCGCCGCCGGCTTGCGTGAACCCTGCCGGCAGGCCCCTACACGCCGCGTCCACCCGGCGCCGTACAACACTCCGGCAACCAAGATCGGCGTATTCTGTCGCGGTTGAATTCGGACGGCATCAAGCGGTCCAACCCCCGCCGTCACACTTTCCTGTGGAGTTTGCCCCATGCGTTTCCCCCGCCATTGCCTGCTCGCCCTGCTGTTGGCGGCGCCGCTGCTGCACGCGCAGGCAGCGCCCAAGACGGATGCGGGTGCGGCAACCGACAGCGACACCCCCGCCAAGGCTTCCAGCAGCGCCGCTGCCCCGTCGGACCAGGTCGATATGGACGATGTGCGCAATTTCGCGCACGTGTACCAGATCATCCGCCAGGCCTATGTGGAAAAAGTCGACAACAAGACCCTGATGAACGACGCGATCAAGGGCATGCTCTCCGGCCTCGATCCGCATAGCGCCTACCTCGACAAGGACGGCCTGCAGGAGCTCAACGAAGACACCACCGGCCAGTACGGCGGCCTCGGCATCGAGGTGATGGAGGACAACGGCCTGCTGCGCATCGTGTCGCCGATCGACGATACCCCCGCCTCGCGCGCCGGCATCAAGCCGGGCGACGTGATCACGGCGATCAACGGCAAGGGCGTCACCACCGACAATATCGACGACATGTTCGACGCCCTGCGCGGCGATCCGGGCAGCAAGATCACGCTGGGCATCCTGCATGAGAAGTCCGACCAGCCGGTCAGCATGACCCTCACCCGCGAACGCATTTCCATGACCAGCGTGAAGGTGCGCGAGCTGGAGCCGGGCTATGCGTATATCCGCATCAGCCAATTCCAGGACGACACCGCCAGCGATCTCGAAAAGAAACTGGGCGATGTACTAAAGAAGGATGGCGCGCAGAAAGGCGCGATCCTCGACCTGCGCTCCAATCCGGGCGGCCTGCTGACCGCCGCCGTAGGTGTCAGCAACGACTTCCTCGACTCCGGCACCATCGTCACCACGCGCGGTCGCCTGCCCGACTCCAACCTCACCTTCAACGCCCACCCGAATGGCGATCTGCTGCACGGCGCACCGATGGTGCTGCTGGCCGACAACGGCACCGCCTCGGCCGCGGAAATCGTCTCCGGCGCCTTGAAGGACAACCACCGCGCCTTGATCGTCGGCCGCCGCACCTTCGGCAAGGGCGTGGTGCAGACGGTGCTGCCGCTGGATGCCGATCACGCCGTGAAACTCACCACCGCGCGCTACTACACACCCAACGGCACCTCGATCCAGGCCGAAGGCATCAAGCCGGATATCGCCCTGGCCGACCTGACCGTGGCAAAGGTGGACGACTCGCAGGCGCCGGTCAGCTCCGAAGCGGACCTGCCGCACCATCTGGCCAATGAGATTGCCGCGATACCGGGCGCCAACATCAACAACGATGGCAGCGCGGAGAACGCCAAGCTGGCGACCAGCGATTATGCGTTGTCGCAGGCGTTGAATATTCTGAAGGGACTGGCCTTGCGCCATGACGCAGGCATGCCCGCAGCCACGGCGCACTAACCACAGCGCGCATCAAATAACGTCGCTTTTCGCATCCGCCTCCTTTCCCCTCCGGGGAGAGGATTGAGGTGAGGGGCCGCTCTTGCGAGTGAGCACCCTCGAAGCGCCGCTTGAATCTGCATCCTGGCGAGGTTGCCCCCTCACCCCAGCCCTCTCCCCGCTGGGGAGAGGGAGTGAGCCCGAGTAGCCAGCGTAGGTTGGGTTAGCGCAGCGTAACCCAACGATCCATCTTCTTAGCGACATCGTTGGGTTACGCTGCGCTAACCCAACCTACGCCGTTTCCTCAGAAATCTTTCTGCAGGCTCAGGTACAAGCCGCGCCGCGGCCCGTACTGCGGCGCACCCACGCCCACGCCGGTACCGCTGCGCAGTTCATACGTGCGATCCAGCGCATTGATCAGCGCCAGCTGCGTATGCAGCTTGCCGAAACCGTCGAAGTTGAAATCGTGCGAGACGTTGAAGTTGAGCTGGAAGTAATACGGCAGCGACAAGCCGTTCGGCACTTCGCCATCTTCGCGCAGGCCGCTGCCGAACAGGTAGTCGGCACCGACCTTGGTGCTGTCGGTGATCGCGTAGTTGATCCCGCCCGATGAGGTTTCCTTCTGGTCGTGATCCAGATGGATCCAGTTATCCGCGATGTAGGCCAGCTCATCCACACCGAAGTTGTACTGGCTGGTGATCACGTCCTTGCCCATCGCGCGGTTGTAGGAGAAGTTGAAATACGCGGAGACCGGGCCGTCGTTATACGTCGCGCTGAATTCGTTGCCGCGGATGCGTCCATAGCGGTAGTTGAAGGTGGAATAGATCAGCGCGGTACCGAACTGCCCCTCGTCCTGCAGGCGGTCCACCTGGCGGTAGTAAGAGTCGAAGCCGAAGGTCCAGGCCGAACCGACGTTCTGCGAAACACCGATGTCGTAGTAATTGGAACGCTCGGTCAGCGGCGTGTTGTTGCCGTAGTTCTGCACCGCATTGGTGGTGTTGGCGAAGGCGGCAATGTTCTCGGACGAAATCAGCTCGGTCTGCGGCGGCGTGAAGTAGCGCGAATAGCCGGCATGCACGGTGGTGCTGTCGGTGGCCTGCCAGACCACACCCACGCGCGGGCTCAGCTGGCTTTCTTCGCGGAAGGCCTGGTAGCGGTCGCCGCGCAGGCCATAGTTGATGGTCCAGTTTTCGCTGATGTCCCATTGGTCCTGTACGTACAGCGCCATTGTCTTGGCCAGGATGCGATCGCCGGTATTGATATTGATCGGCGTGGTGCTGATCTGGTCGCCGGCATCATCGGCGGGGAATACCGAGGAATACGTATTGGTGTACGCGCGATCGAGCTCACCGTACAAACCGTAGCGAAGCGTGTGGTTACTACCCCAGGGCATGGAGAAATCGGCCTGCAGGGTGGAAGCGCGGTCGCCCTGATTGATCTGTGCGGCCACGCCGTTGAACATCAGGTCGCCGACTTCATCGGGGTAATACTGCAGGCCGCTGAAGCGCTGGCCCACCGAGACCTGGTACGCCGTATCGCCCAGCTTGCCCTGCAGCGCGAGCACGCCGAAGCGGGTCTGCTCGTTCTGGCGCTCGTCCAAATCGGCGGAGTTGAAATTGGTGACGTCCAGATAGCCGAACTGCGGCGTCTGGCTGGGGTTGTTCGGAATCTGGAAGCGGTTATTGGTGACGCCAAACATAAAGCTCAGGCGCGTGTCGTTATTGATCAGGTACGACACATCGCCGAACGCCTTCACCTGGTTGGTGTGATCGTGGACCGGATCGCGGCTGGCGGTCGGATTTTCGATGCCGACGTTGTTTTCCAGATAGTTGGCCGTGAAGAAGTAGCTCCAGTTGCCGCTATGGCCCCAGAACGAGGCATTCGGATTGACCGTGCCGAACGAGCCGCCGGTAATGCCCACGCTGCCGCCATTGGTCAGATCGCTGCCGCTCTTGGTGGTGATATCGACCACCGCAGCAGTGCGTTCGCCGTATTGCGCAGGCAGCGCGCCGTCCAGCAGCTTCACGCTTTCGATGGTGCGCGCATCCAGCGTCTGGCCGAAACCGGAAATCGATTCGGGAATCATCACGCCGTCGATGCGGTATTGCAGGTTGGCATGGTCGCCACGCACGTGCAGCTGGCCGTAGGAATCCTGCACCACGCCCGGCGCCTGCAGCAGCACCTGGTTCATCGGCGTGGCGTCGCCCAGCGGCAGCGCCTGGATGTTCTGCGCCGTGATCACGTACTGGCTGCTGCCGGTATCCGGCGACAGGCTGTTGCGCGCTTCGTCCAGCGCCGCCGTGACGCTGACGGCACCAAGCTGCTTGACCTTGCTCGGACGGCGATTGCGCGAGCCACCGTCGTTATTGCCGTCGGTGCCATCGGTGCTGTTGTCGTCGGCCGGCTGCTGGGCCGTTGTTGCCGGTGAAGGCGTAGCGGTAGGCGTATTAGTCGTGCTCGGAGCCGTCGTCGCAGCGGCCGTGGCTGCGTACAAGGCGAGGCTGAGTCCGAGGGCAAGCGGGGACAATTTCATGCAGGGGTACCGGGGCGGATGTTGTTATAAGGGTCGGCCAAGGGGCCGAAGACCGATATGTTATAACATTCCCATCACACCTGTACGCCCCTCCCAGAAGTCATGCCTGGCGATTTGCGGGTTCATGCCGCCCTCATCAGCCGGCCACATAGGCGGCCTATGATCGGCGGACGTTTCGACAGGGAGCACGGCATGACCGAGCCCAAGCAGACCGTTCCCAATCAGACCGCGTCGGGCGCCAGCCTGCCGGCCGTGATCGGCCAGGACGACGCCAGCAACCGGGTCACCCGGGCGATCCTGGATTTCATCAGCCAGATCCCCGACAGCAAGGTGCGCAGCGAGGAAGACCCGGAAGCGCAGGCCCAAAAGCTGGCGCGCCGCGCCGCGCAGCGCGCCGCCATCACCGCCGGTTCGCTGGCGCTGCCGCCGGGGCCGCTGGGCTGGCTGACGATTCTGCCCGAGCTGATTTCGATCTGGAAAATCCAGGCGCAGCTGGTCAGCGATATCGCCGCCGCCTACGGCAAGCATGCCGAGCTGGGCCGCGAGCAGATGTTGTGGTGCCTGTTTCGCCACACCTCCGCGCAAGCATTTCGCGATCTGGTGGTGCGCCTGGGCGACCGGCTGATTTTCCGGCGCCTGTCCTACAGCATGATCGAGCGCGTCGCCAAGCAGATCGGCGTGAAAGTGACGCAGCGTGCACTGGGCGAAGGTTTGTCGCGCTGGATGCCGGTGATCGGTGCGATCGGCGTGGGCGGCTACGCTTACTACGACACGCGCCAGGTTGCCGCCACCGCCATCGCCATGCTGAAAAGCGAGATCGCCAGCGACAGCGGCGACCACCCGATCCAGGCCACTGCGCGCGAGATTCCCGCCACGCGCCCGCATTGATGTGACGGCGCGCGGCGTTTGCGGCAAGCTGCGCCATCACTGTTGTCGTGCAGGAGTCAACGCATGCGTCCCACCCATCCGCGCCCGGTTGCCTTGATCACCGGCGGCGCCAGGCGCGTCGGCGCGGTGATTGCACGCACCCTGCATGCCGCGGGCTACGACCTCGCCCTGCACTGCCGGCATTCGGTGCAGGAAGCCACCGCACTCGCCGATGAACTGCGCGCGCAACGGGCGGACAGCGTGCTGGTGGTGCAGGCCGAACTGGCGAATATCGATGCGCTGCCGCGCCTGGTCGACGACACGCTGGCGCGCTACGGGCGCCTCGACGCACTGGTCAACAACGCCTCCGCGTTCTATCCCACGCCGATCGGCAGCGCCACCGCAGTGCAGTGGCAGGAACTGTTCGCCTCCAACGCGCAGGCGCCGTTTTTCCTGGCCCAGGCCGCACTGCCGTCGCTGCGCGCCGCACATGGCGCGATCGTGAATATCGTGGATATCTATGCCGAACGCGCCATCGCCGAACATCCCATCTACGTGATGGCCAAGGGCGCGCTGGCGGCGATGACGCGCACGCTGGCGCTGGATCTGGCCCCGGAAGTACGCGTCAACGGCGTCGCACCGGGCGCGGTGATGTGGCCCAGCGATGGCAAGGCCTACGACGATCAGCAAGCGATGCTGGCGCGCACGCCGCTCGGTCGCGACGGCTCGCCGGAAGATGTCGCCGTCGCGGTGCTGTGGCTGCTGCGCGATGCAACGTTCGTCACCGGCCAGATCATCCGCGTGGATGGCGGACGCTCGGTCTCGATCTGAATATTGTCGCTGCGCAGGCCAGCTGCGCAGCGACATGCAAGCCGCTCAGGACTTGGAGCGGAACGCCTGCTGCAGCACCTGCTGGTCGAAGCCGGCACCACCTTCGCCCTCGTCCACATAGCGATACAAGGCCACCGCGTACACGCCCTGCAGCGACGACTGGATCATGCCCAGCAAGGCCAGGCCGATCACCACGATGGTCAGGGTGACTACCAGCAGCGACAGCGATTGCGATGCCGCCGCGCCCATCACCAGCAGCACCGACACCAGCACCGCCGCGGTCGTGATGATGCCGAAGGCCAGGCCGATACCCACATTGCCCACCAGGTTCTCGCCCCAGGTGCGCTGAAGCATGTCCACGCTGCGCTTCACCGCTTCCAGCGGGCCGACTTCTTCATTGGCCAGCACCGGCACTACCAGGAAGGTGGCCACCGTCCAGGCCAGGCCGATCAGGCCGACTACGAGGCGGCCGATCAAGCCCAGGCGTTCCTGCAGCGAACGCAGAATCACGCCCACCGTCGCGGCGATCACCGCATAGCCCAGGATGGTGCCGAAGCGCGAACGCGCCACCGCCAGACCATAGTTCACATCCGCCTCATCGCCGCGCAAGCGTGCGGTGGCCACCGCCGCCAGCGCGGTGTTGAAAAAGATGATCACGGTGTACTGCGCCAGATAGAACAAGAACAGAAAGGCGTAATGCAGCGGCGACAGCTGATGCGCCACGCCATAGGCACGGATGCGCTCGTCGGCCAGCACCTCGATGCCGACCGGCAGCAAGAAGGTCGCCGCCACCAGCAGCGTGCAGATACCCGACATCAACGGAAACATCAGCAGCGATTTATCCGAGCGCAACACATCCGCGCTCGCCTTCAGCAACGCCCAACTGCGTGCAAATTTGCCGGCCATTCCAAGCCCTCCCCTGTGTGTGATCCTGCGTGCGGCTAGCTTGATGGGAGGGCCGGTGCCGCGCAACGGGGCGCTAGAGCGGCTCGACCGTCAGCGGCTCGCTCTCGACCGGGAACGCCGTCCACAGCTCGGCCATGCTGCGCCCGCTGACCGGATGGCGCAGGGCCGGGGCGATATCCATCAAGGGCTTCAGCACAAAGGCGTGCTTGAGTTCCTTGCGCGGAATATCCAGGTGCCCGGGGCCCTGGGTGATCAGGTCGTCGTACAGCACGATATCCACGTCGAGCGTGCGGTCGGCATAGCGCGGCACGTCGCGGCGGCGCCCATGGCGGTCTTCCAGTGCGTGCAGCCAGTCGTTCAAGGGCATCGGGTCGAGATCGGTATCCATGCCGACGGCGAGATTGATGAAATCCGCCCCATCGAAACCCACCGCCGCGCTGCGGTAAGCCGGCGAGATATCCAGCCGGCCGAAGCGCGCCTGCAATTCATCCAGCGCGGCGCGCAGATAGCGATGCGGCTCCTGGTTGGAGCCAAGGCTCAAATAGACGCGCGCCATCAGCCGGGCCGCTGGCCGCGTTCGATGCACACGCCCACGGCTTTGGCGCCGCGTACCGCGCCGGGCTTGGACAGCTTCAACCGCACCCAGGCCACGCCGAATTCCTCGCGGATGATCGCCGCGCAGCGCTCGGCCAGCGTTTCCACCAGGCCGAAGCTGGATTCGCTGACATAGGCCATCAAACGCTTGGACACATCCTTGTAGTTGAGCGTCAACGCAATATCGTCGCTGGCCGCAGGCAGCGTGTTGTCGAAGGCCATTTCGATATCGAAAGACAGTGTCTGGCGCACGCGCCGCTCCCAGTCGTAGATACCGATGACGGTATCGATGCGCAGGTCTTCGATAAAAACGATATCCATAGGCGGCAACGTAACGGCGAAGAGGGGAATAGTGCCGCGTTCAGGCCGCGGGCGGCAGGGTCTGCAGGTCCCAGCGCGGGAACACCTGCACCGATTCGTCCTGCTGCTGGCCGTGCGCCAGCCGGATCGCGCCGGCCAGGGCGATCATGGCGCCGTTGTCGGTGCAGAACTGCAGGCGCGGGAAATACGTCTTGAAGCCATCGCTGACGCCGGCCGCGGCCAGTTCTTCGCGCAGCCGCCGGTTGGCGCCCACGCCGCCGGCAATCACCAGTCGACGCGCGCCCGTCTCGGCCAGCGCGCGGCGGCATTTGATCAGCAGCGTGTCGACGATGGCTTCCTCGAAAGCGCGCGCAATGTCGGCGCGGGTCTGCTCGCTCTGGTCCGACTGCCGCCAGGCCAGCAGCACCTGGGTCTTCAGGCCCGAGAAGCTGAAGTCCAGGCCGGGGCGGTCGGTCATCGGGCGCGAGAAGCGGAATCGTCCCGCCTGGCCGCTGGCCGCCAGCTTGGCCAGTGCGGGGCCGCCCGGATATGGCAGGCCCATCAGCTTGGCGGTCTTGTCGAAGGCTTCGCCGGCCGCGTCGTCCAAGGTATCGCCCAGAATCCGGTAACGGCCCACCGCCTGCACTTCCACCAGCATCGAATGGCCGCCGGACACCAGCAGGGCCACGAACGGGGCTTCGGGCGGGTCCTCTTCCAGCAGCGGCGCCAGCAGATGCCCTTCCATATGGTGTACGCCGATGGCCGGCACGCCCAGCGCCCAGGCCATCGCGCGGCCGGTGGCGGCGCCGACCAGCAGGGCCCCGACCAGGCCGGGGCCGGCGGTGTAGGCCACGCCGCCCAGATCGGCGGGGGTCAGCCCGGCCTGGGCCAGGGCCTCGCGCACCAGCGGCAGCAGCTTGCGCACGTGGTCGCGGCTGGCCAGCTCCGGCACCACCCCGCCGTAATCGGCGTGCAGCTTGATCTGGGTGTACAGGGCATGCGCCAGCAGGCCCTGCCCCGGCGCCTGCGGCTCCCAGCGCAGCAGAGCCACGCCGGTTTCGTCGCAGGACGTTTCAATGCCGAGAATGGGGCGCGGGGTGGCGGGCAAGGGCATGCTCGTGGCGGGAACCGGGAACAAAGTGGGTCGCACAGCGGCGAAAATCGAAGCCGCGCGAAAGCGAAATGGTATCGGCAAACGGCGGGGGGCGCATGTTTTACGCCGAAATCGCTTCGACGCCTTTGAAATTCATCCACGCCTGCGGCTATACTTTGCGGCTCGCCCGGTTCAGCGGGCCCGTTTACTACCCGGAGTTTCCATGCCCAGCGTAAAAGTTCGCGAGAACGAGCCGTTCGAACTCGCCCTGCGTCGCTTCAAGCGCACCTGTGAAAAGGCCGGCGTGCTCGCCGAGACCCGCAAGCGCGAGTTCTACGAGAAGCCGACCCAGGAACGCAAGCGCAAGCGCGCCGCTGCCGTGAAGCGTCATCTGCGCCGTCTGTCGCGCGACGTTTCCCGCAAGACCCGCCTGTACTGAGTCCGCCCCGCCTCCGGGCGGAGCATGCGTTCGGGCGCCATCCGCGCCGAACCCTCAAAGGCCGTCAGCCAGGCGCGTTGATCCGCAGCCGCTGTCGCTAGCAGGTACCTGCACTGGCCGACGTTGCCCCGCAACGTCGGCTTTGTGCTTTCCGCTTTCCGTAAAGGAGTCTTCCCATGAGCCTCAAAGAACAGCTCACTGACGACATGAAGACCGCCATGCGCGGCGGCGACAAGGATCGCCTGGGCGTGATCCGCCTGGTCCTGGCCGCAATCAAGCAGCGCGAGGTGGATGAGCGCATCCAACTGGACGACGCCCAGGTCCTGAGCGTGCTGGAAAAAATGCTCAAGCAGCGCAAGGACTCGGTCACCCAGTACAGCGCCGCCGGCCGCGAGGACCTGGCCGACGTCGAGCGCGCCGAAATGGTGGTGATCGAGGCCTATATGCCGGCCAAGCTCAGCGAGGCCGAGGTCGACGCCCTGATCGACGCCGCCATCGCCGAAACCGGTGCCAGCAGCGCCCGCGACATGGGCAAGGTGGTCGGCGTGGTGAAGGGCAAGGTCGCCGGCCGGGCCGACATGGGCCAGGTCTCGGCCCGCATCAAGGCCAAGCTGGGCGGCTGATCGCCCAGGCGCAACCCGGCGGTGACGGCATGTTCACCGCCCTGCCGTTTGAACTAGGCTCACGCCACCGCGCCCGTGCGCGATCTTGGACGGAGAAACGCATGCACCTGCTCAAATGGGCCATCATCTTCGGCCTCGTCTCGCTGATCTCCGGCTGGCTGGGCTTCGGTTCGCTGTCCGGCGCCACCGCCACCATCGCCAAGGTGCTGTTCGCGATCTTCGTGGTGATCTTCCTGGTAGTGATGCTGGCGGTGATCGGATTGATCCATCTGCTCTGATCAAGCAGCCGCCCTCCGGCTAGACTAGCCGGATCATGCGCGGCCGCATCCCTGACAGCTTCATCGACGAACTACTCGCTCGCGTCGACATCGTCGACGTGATCGAGCGGCGCGTGCCGCTGAAAAAGGCCGGGCGCGAATGGACCGCCTGCTGCCCCTTCCACAACGAGCGCACGCCGTCGTTCTACGTCAGCCCGGCCAAGCAGTTTTTCCATTGCTTCGGCTGCAGCGCGCACGGCAGCGCGATCAAGTTCCTGATGGATTACGAGCGGCTGGAATTTCCGGACGCCGTCGAAGAACTGGCGCAATCGGTCGGCCTGAAAGTGCCGTACGAAGGCGCGCGCGACAACGCCCCGCGCGAAGACAAGACCGATCTCTACGCCGTGCTCGACGCCACGGCGCGCTGGTACGAAAACGAGCTGCCGAAAAGCACCGAGGCCAAGGCGTATTGCAGCAAGCGCGGCCTGGACGCGGCCACCATGGCGCGCTTCCGTATCGGCTGGGCGCCCGCGGGCTTCGACGGCGTAATCCGCAGCCTCGGCACCAGCGACCGCCGCATGCAGCTGCTGACCGAAGCCGGCATGGTCGCCAGCAACGAGCGCGGCAACAAATACGATCGCTTCCGCGAGCGGCTGATGTTTCCGATCCTCGATCGGCGCGGCCGCGTGATCGCCTTCGGCGGCCGTGTGCTGCAATCGGAACAAGGTCCGAAATACCTCAATTCACCCGAAACGCCGCTGTTCCACAAAGGCCGCGAATTGTTCGCGCTGTGGCAGGTGAAGCAAGCCAACAGCAACCTGGCGCGCATCGTGGTGGTGGAAGGCTATATGGACGTGATCGCGTTGCATCAGGCCGGGCTGCCGATTGCCGTGGCCACGCTGGGCACCGCCACCACGCCCGACCATACCGAAGTGCTGTTCCGCGCCGCAGCCGATGTGGTGTTCTGCTTCGACGGCGACCGCGCCGGCCGTTCGGCCGCCTGGAAGGCGCTGGAATCGGCGCTGCCGCGTTTGCGTGACGGACGCCAGGCGTACTTCCTGTTTTTGCCGGATGGCGAAGATCCGGACACGCTGGTGCGCAAGGAAGGCAAGGACGGTTTCGAAAAGCGCCTGCGCGAAGCCACGCCACTGTCCGAATACTTCTTCAACGAACTGTCGCACGACGTTGACATGGCCAGCCTCGACGGCCGCGCACGCCTGGCCGAACGCGCCCGCCCGCTGATCGCACGCCTGCCCGATGGCGCCTTCCGCGACCTGATGGCGCAGGAGCTGGAAAAACGCAGCGGTGCACGCGCGGTGCTGGAAGCCGAGCCAGCGGCGCGGCGACCGGTGCAGCGTCCGGTCGCCGTGCAACGCTCGCTGGTGCGCAGCGCGATCTCGCTATTGCTTGCCCAGCCCGGCATTGCCGATCAGGTGGAACGGCCCTACGGCTTTCTGCGCTTGAACAAACCTGGTGTGGAACTGTTGGCCGAGTTGCTGGATACCGCACGTGCGCGTCCCGGCATCAATCCGGCGATGCTGGTGGAACATTTCGCCGAACGCGAGGAATACGCCGCGCTGCAGAAGCTGATGGCCGCCACTGCGGTGGGCGAACCGGAAACGCAGCGGCTGGAATTCTTCGACGCACTCGCGCGCATGCAGCAGCAGGTCATCGACCAGCGCCGCGACGAACTGGTCGCCAAGAGCCGCAACGGCACGCTCGACAACGCCGAAAAAACCGAATTGCGCGAACTGCTCGCCGCGCGCGCGCCCGCACCGACCGCGGCGCCATGATGTCCGCCCCGCCCACCGACAACCAGGACCGTCGATGGATCTGCTTGAACGCCTGATCGCGGTCTTCGCCGACCACGGCTACGCAGCGGTGTTTATCGCCCTGATGCTGTGCGGCGCCGGCATTCCGCTGCCGGAGGACATCACCCTGGTGGCCGGCGGCGCAATCGCCGGGCTGGGCTACGCCAACGTGCACATCATGGCCGGCGTCACCATGGTCGGCGTACTGCTGGGCGATGCGGCGATGTTCCTGCTTGGCCATCACTACGGCGCGCATATCCTGCAGTGGAAGCCGATTGCACTGCTGATGCCGCCGCGCCGCTACGCCAAGATGCAGGACAAGTTCACCCGCTACGGCAATCGCCTGATGTTCTTTGCGCGCTTTCTGCCGGGCATGCGTACCGCGGTGTACATCACGGCCGGCGCCAGCCATCGCGTCAGCTTCTGGCGCTTTTTGTTGCTGGATGGCATGGCGGCGCTGATCAGTGTGCCGTTCTGGGTGTACCTGGGGTATTTCGGCGCGAACCGGCGCGAGTGGTTGCTGATGTGGGTGCATCGCGGGCAGAGCAGCTTGTGGGTGCTCGGCGGCGTGGTGCTCGTGCTGTTGCTGGTACTTGGCTGGCGTCGCCGCCAACGGCGTGTGCACGCAAAAAACCACTGATACCTGACGCGCGCTCTGCCCCCTCTCCCCGCCGGGGAGAGGGGGCGCATCATCGTATGCAGGTGAGCTTGCTGATACATAGCGAGTGACAACATCGACAGCACTCGCAAGCGAAAAACTTTCCCAATAACACACGTTCTGCTCCCTCTCCCCTCCGGGGAGAGGGTTGGGGTGAGGGGTCACGGCTTGCCCCAGCCCTCATCAATGCATGCAAGCAACCGCTTCGATGTTCGCGACACTGTCCACCATCGCGCAAGGTTGTCCCCTCACCCCAGCCCTCTCCCCGAAGGGGAGAGGGGGCGCATCATCGTATGCAGGTGAGCTCGCTGATACATAGCGGGTGACAACATCAACAGCACTCGCAAGCGAAAAACTTTCCCAATGACGCACGCTCTGCTCCCTCTCCCCTCCGGGGAGAGGGTTGGGGTAGGGGTCACGGCTTGCCCCAGCCCTCATCAATGCATGCGAGCAACCGCTTCGATGTCTGCGGCACTCTCCACCATCGCGCAAGCTTGTCCCCTCACCCCAGCCCTCTCCCCGGAGGGGAGAGGGGGCGCATCATCGTATGCAGGTTAGCTTGCTGATACATAGCTGGTGACAACATCAACAGCACTCGCAAGCGAAAAACTTTCCCAATAACACACGTTCTGCTCCCTCTCCCCTCCGGGGAGAGGGTTGGGGTGAGGGGTCACGGCTTGCCCCAGCCTTCATCAATGCATGCGAGCAACCGCTTCGATGTCCGCGGCACTCTCCACCATCGCGCAAGCTTGTCCCCTCACCCCAGCCCTTTCCCCGGAGGGTAGAGGGAGCGGAGCGTGGTACGCCGTTCCCAATGCGGCACCACGACCTCAACCGGGTGCCGCGAGGGGATCATGCGTATACGCGCAACTTATCCATCCCGCTCCCGCCCGAGCAGCTCGGTGTATTCATCCAGAAAATGCAGTGCGGCCTGCAGCCCGTCGGTTTGCGCTGCCGTCAGCGGCCAGGGACTGGTGCTTTCGTCGAGCACAAAACGACGGACGTTCAAGCAGGCCGTGCTGTAGTCCAGTAAACCGTTCAAGCTTTGTCGCGCCAGCTTCAAGCCGGCCGTACGTGTCTCAAAGGTTTGCTACACCCGCCGTGCGGGTCCAAGTGGGAACAAGGGAGAAACAGAAGAGTACGGGCGTGCCGTATGATCCGTGGTAGCCACGATCAGCTCCTAGTAAGTTGGTTGGGGTTAGCGGGTCGTGCGAGGTGATGACTCGTACGATCCGCGTTCTTCCACACATCGCTGCGTGGGTCATCGGCACCTGGGGTTTAAGTAGGCGTTGACGACGATAGCGACGTTAGCAAAAGGCACTGAGCGTGGATGTAGGATTTTCCGCCGCGCTGTGTAGGGGTGGCTGTATACGTGGCTACTTACTTTGGCCGCGAGTGTGGGGGCTTCACCCCACCCCAACCCTCCCCTACTGCACGTAGGGGAGGGAGCTTATCGTGCTAGCGTGGAGATGCATCGCTCCCTCCCCTGCTCGGCAGGGGAGGGCTGGGGTGGGGTTGCACGCGCTAGCCGCAAGCCACACACCGCAGCCGCGTAGGTTGGGTTAGCGCAGCGTAACCCAACAAATCTTCACGGACGCCGTGAGGCATTGTTCAGTTACCCCAGATCAAGTCCGGAGTAACCCAACCCACCGTCACGGTGTGGACGCAACATCCTGGCGATTCCACCAGCCACCGCCCACCGCCTGGAACAAGGCCACGCTATCGGCATACCGCGCCGCACGCGCCTGGATCAACGTCAGCTCCGCCTGCCGATAAGTGACCTGCGCATTCAACAGCGCCACCATGCTGATGTCACCCACCGCATACTGCTTCTGCGCAATCTGCAAGCTGTGCGCCGCGGCACGCTCGGCACGCGAGCTGGCCACCAGCGCATCGGCATCGGACTGCGCCGCATGCAGCGAATCGGCCATGTTCTGCAGCGCCGACATCACCGTACTGCGGTATTGCTCGGCGGCTTGGCGATAAGCCGCCTCCGCCGCACGCTGGCGATGCTTGAGCGTGCCACCGTCGAAGATCGGCGCGGTAATCGCCGCACCGATATTCCAGAAGCCGGTACCGCTGCCGAACAGGTTGTGCATCTGATCGGCCGCACTACCACCATTGGCGGTAATGGCGATATTCGGCAAACGTGCGGCAAAGGCCACGCCCACTTGTGCACAGGCCGCGTGCAGATTCGCTTCGGCCATGCGTACATCCGGCCGCTGCTCCACCAGCCGCGCCGGCAGGCTCATCGGCAGATCGGGCGGCAATTGCAGACCCTGCAACTCAAACGTGGCCGGTACCTCCTGGTCAGGTGTACGCCCGCTCAACACCGCCAGCAGATCGCGCTGCTGCGCCAGCTGCTTTTGCAACGGAGGCAAACCGGCACGCAATTGTTCCAGCGTGGCGATCTGCGCGGCGATATCGGCCTCGCCCATGTCGCCCGCGCTCAACTGCTGGTGATTGGTGTCCAGGATCTTCTGCTGGCTGGCAATCATGTCCTGCATCGCCACGATCTGCGCACGCAGCGAGGCCTCGCTCACCGCCGCGTTCACCACATTGGTGGTCAGGGTGAGATAGGTTGCCTCCAGCTGGAAGCGCTGCGCATCCTCCTGCGCCACCAGCGACTCCACCGAACGGCGGTTCGCGCCCCATAGATCCGGGGTGTAGGAAATGCTGAGCTGCGCGGTGGTGAGGTTGTACAGCGTGGCATTGGAAACCACGCCGCTGGACAGCACCGAACCGGTTTTTTGGCGCGTGGGATCGATGCTGGCGTTTACTTGTGGAAAGAACTGGCCCTGCTGCGCACGCACGTTTTCCAGCGCCGCCCGCAGTGCTTCCTGCGCCGCGCCGACATCGGGATTGTGCTTGATCGCATCGTCGACCAGCGCGTTCAACGGCACCGAGTGAAACAGCGTCCACCATTGGCCGGGAATATCCATATCGCGCACGAACTGCTGCGCGTTGCCGTCCGCCACCGGCGCGGATGCGGTAGCCGCCGGCGTGGCATTCGGCGCGTAGTCCTTGGCCGCAGGTGCGGCCGGACGATGAAAGTCAGGCCCGACTGCGCAGGCGCCGAGCGCCAGCGCGATGGCAAGCACCAGCAGGCTGCGGCCAGCACGGCGCATAGCAACATTCTGGATGGCGTGCATGCTCAGATCTCCTCTGCCGAAGGAGCGTGGCCCCAACGCTTCTGGATAAAGTTCTCCAGCCCGAAATAGAAGCTGGGCAGGATGTACAGGGTCAGCAAGGTGGCGATCGGCAAGCCGCCCACCACGACGGAAGCCAGACCGCGCTGCACATCGGTACCGATGCCGGTGGCCAGCGCCGCCGGCAGCATGCCGATGCTGGCCACGGTGGCCGTCATCAAGACCGGACGGAAGCGCTCGGTGGCGCCGACCAGCACCGCCTCGAACAGCGACAAGCCTTCGCGCCGCACGCGGTTGATGTTCGAGACCATGATGATGCCGTTCTGCACGGCCACACCGAACAAGGCGATAAAGCCCACCGCGGTGGCGATGTTCAGTGTTTCGCCGCGCAGGTGCAGCGAGATCAGGCCGCCAACGGTGGCGAGCGGCACCACCGCCAGCACCAGCACCGCCTGGTGGAATTTGCCGAATTCGGCAAACAGCAGCACGGCCATGATCGCCATCACCATGCCCATCACCGCGATCAGGCGCGCCTCGGCACGTTGCTCGTTCTCGAAGTTGCCGGCCCATTCGAGCTGGTTGGTCTGTTTGTCGAAATGCACTTTGGCATCGATCTGCTGCTGCGCGTCGGCGAGGTACTCCGACAACGCTCGATCGCGGTTATCGATACGAATGGTCAGCTCGCGCTTGCCATGTTCGTGCGCGATGGTGCTTTCGCCCGAAGCCAGCTTGATATCCGCCACCTCTTTCAACGGCACCTGCGCACCGCTGCTGGTGGAGAGCGGCAACTCGCCCACCGCCTGCAGGCTGTTGGCCACCTCGTTGGAAACACGTGCGGTGACGTTATAGGTGCGATCGCCGACATACACCTGGGTGATCGGCGCGCCGCCGATGGCGGTCTGAATCAGGTTGGTGATGTCGCTGACATTGATGCCGTAGCGGGCCGCCGCATCGCGATTGGCGGTGATCGCCAACTGCGGAATCGGCGGCTCCTGGAAGATCGACGCATCTGCCGTACCGCGCACGCCCTTCAGCACATCGACGATCTGGTTGCCCATCTGGCGCATCTCATGCAGGTCATCGCCGTAGATGCGCAGCACCAGCGGACTGTGCGCGCCGCCGACCATATCGTTTTCGCCGTCGATGATCGGCTGGCTGATACCGACCGAAATGCCCGGAATCTGCTGCATGCGCGCATTGAACTTGCGCAGGAATTCCGCCTTGGTCTCGCCATGCGCCCAACTGCTGTACGGCTTCAGGCCTACGCCGGCTTCCACGTGCGACGGTGTCCACGGATCGGTACCGGTGTCGTTGCGTCCCAGCTGCGTGACGATAAACGACACCTCCGGAAACTCGCGCACCACTTTGCGCAGCTGCGCGGTCATCTGGCTGGCCTTGTCCAGCGACAAGCCGGTCGGCATCTGCACCTGCAGCCACAAGGAACCTTCATCCAGGTCCGGCAGGAATTCGCGGCCGATGCTGGCGCCGAGCACCAGTACGCCGCAGAACGCCACGCCGGCGATGGTATAGGCCACCGGCAGGTTGTGCAGCAGGCGGCCAAGGCTGTGCGTAAACATCTCGCGCAAGCGTTCCAGCGGCTTGTTGTGGAACAGCTTGCGCGGCTTGCGCAGGGCCAGATACGCCAGCGCGGGGGTCAGGGTGACCGTGCACAGCAACGCCGCCAACAGCGCATAGCCGACGGTAAAGGCCATCGGGCGGAACAGCTTGCCTTCCGCATGCTCGAAGGCGAACAGCGGCAGGTAAGCGGTAACGATGATCAGCGTGGCGAAGAAGATCGAGCGGCCGACGTGGCCGGTGACCAGCATCACATCGTCCTCGGTCAGCACTTCGGTCGGCTTCTGCTCGCGCCGATGCAGGATCGCCTCGGTAACCACGATGGCGCCGTCCACGATCACGCCGAAGTCGATCGCACCCAGCGAAAACAGGTTCGCCGACATATGCGTGAACTGCATCAGGATGAACACGGTCACCAGCGACATCGGGATCGCCACCGCGGCCACCATCGCCGAGCGCGGGCTGCCGAGGAACAGGATCAGCACGATGCAGACCAGGCCGATGCCTTCCATCACGGTGTGGAGGACTTTTTCCTTGGTGGCATTGACCAGATCGTCGCGGTCGATATACGGCACGATGCGCACGTTCTGCGCGGCGAGTTGCTTGTTCAGCTCCGCCACCTTGGCGTGGATGCCATCCAGCACGCGCGACGGATTTTCATACTTGAGCAGGTCGACGATGCCTTCGATGGTATCGGGGTTGTTGTCCTTGCCCAGAATGCCTTCGCGCACCTGATGCCCGTAGCGCAGTTTGCCCAATTGCTTTACCAGCACCGGCACGCCGTTGTTTTGCGTCACCACGATTTCGCCCAGGTCCGCGAGCGAATGCACCATGCCGATGCCGCGTACGATGTAGGACTGCTCGCCGCGCGTGATGCGTCCGCCGCCGGCATTGGAGGTATTGGCGGAAATCGCCGCGGTTACCTGGTTGACGCTGACGCCGTAGTGCAGCAGTTGCTGCGGATCCAGTTCCAGCTGGAATTCCTTGGTGAAGCCGCCGAAGTTGTCGACGTTGATCACGCCGGGCACCTGGTTCAGCGCCGGAATCACCACCCAGTTCTGGATCTCCGACAGCTGCATCAGATTCTTGCTGGTGGATTCGAGTGTGTAGCGATAGATTTCGCCGGCCGGACCGCTCACCGGGTCCAGTCCCGGGGTGATGCCGGCAGGCAGCGTCACCTGGCTGATGCGCTCCATGATGCGCTGGCGTTCCCAGTAATCTTCGGCGCCATCCTTGAACACCATGGTGATCAGCGACAGGCCGAAGGTGCTGCTCGAACGCATGCTGACCAGCCCCGGCGTATTGGCCAGACTGCGCTCCAGCGGCGTGGTGATCTGCTGCTCGATTTCTTCGGCAGCCAGGCCCGGCACCTGGGTGGTGACCTGCGCGGTGACGTCGCTGAGTTCCGGATAGGCCTCGATCGAAATCTGGGTCCAGGAGTAGTAGCCGAAGCAGACCACCAGGATGGTCACCACGATAAAGAGCAGGCGCTTCTCGAAGCAGAAGCGGAAGAGCTGATTAATCATTGAGCAGCACTCCGCCCTTGACGATCACGCGATCGCTGGCCTTCAGGCCCTTCAGTACGCGAGTGCCATCGCCTTCGTCATAGCTCAGGTCCACCGTGCGCCGCTCGAAGGTCCACGGCGCGGTCTCCACGAACACGCTGATGTTGTCGTTGTTCATCAGCAACGCCGACTCCGGCACGAACACTTGCTCCGGCTGCGGAATATCGATGCTGACGTTGGCGAACATGTTCGGCTTGAGCTTGGCGTCCGGATTGGCGAACACCGCGCGCACCAGGTCGCGGCGCGTATCGGGCTGCAGTACCGGATTGACGAAGCTGACAGTGCCGTTGAATACCTGGTCCGGATAAGCCGCCAGCACGGCATGGATGTTTTCGCCTTTGGCGATCTGGCCGACATCGCTCTCCGGCACGTTGGCAGTGATCCACACGCTGTCGAGATTGGAGATGGTCATCATCGATGCCGTGGCATCGTTGACGTAGGTGCCCGGCGATACCGTCAGCGTGGTGACATAACCGCTGGCTGGCGCCGTGATCTGCATCGGGCGCTTGCCTTGTGCAGCTTGCTCGCCGCCTACGGCGCCCAGGCGCGTCTGTGCGCGATTGAATTCGGCCAACGCCTGGTTGTAGCCGCTCTGCGCCGCTTCCAGATCCTTGGTGGCATTGCCGCCGGCGGCTTTTACGGCGCGCGCGCGATCCAGCGTCTTCTTGGCCAGGTCGAGCGCATCCTTGGCTTTGTCGTTATCGGCATAGGCCTGGGCCAGGTCGCCCGAATCGATCACTGCCAGCAATTGCCCGCGGGTGACGTGGTCGCCCAGGCCCACCTTCAACTCCAGCACCTTGCCGGTCAGCGGCGGCAGCACGTTGGCAGTATGTGTGGGATCGGCTTCGACAATACCTGGGAAAATCCTGGCATGCGGTGCCTGATGCATCTGCACCGGCTGCACCTGCAATTCCTTGCGCAGCGGGGAACTGTCCGGAACCTTGTACACGCCATGGTCGACGGTGAAGGCCGGCGGCTGTTCGGCGTCGTCGCTGCCGTGTGAGCAGGCGGCCATGCTCAGTGCCACGGTAACGGCGAGGGTCAGACGCGATGCAGATCGAATCAGGTGATGAAACATAAAATTCCCTTCGGCTTGGTGCTCGAATGCGTTCCCCGTAGCCACAAGGCCACAGAGCTGTTGCAAAACGGTGAAGGGAAGGCCTGCCAGTGCAAAAAAACTGGCAGGTATTGCCCCGGACCGTGGTTTGGCCGCCCAAAACCACTGCATCCGGGTGCGGCTCCGCTAGGGAGCGCGCGCGAAGGCAGGGTCAGTCAGGCCGGCTAATACTGGGTGGTTCGGCTTGCGTATGACTGTCCAAGGTCAGGCTTTTCCTTCTGCGAGATGAGATGCGTTAGCTTGCACCAACCTTGCTTGCAGCAGGCCGGCACGTTCGAGCGGTAGATAAGCAATGGCGGCAAGGTGCGAATGGATGCGGCGCAGGTCGCGCAGGATGCGCAGATACACATCGCCACCGGCGCCATCGCGTTGCTGGCGCAGATCGCGCACATGCCGGTCGGAAGCATCGTTTTCCAGCCGCCACAGCAATTCCTTGCGCTCCATCAAATGCTGCGCAGCGCGCAAGTCGCCGCGCATGAACACCGCAATCGCCAGCCGCAGGCTTTCCATCAGCTGGCTGTGCATGGCGGCAAGATCCTGGATGTCGTCGGCCGAAAAATCCTGTCCGCGCTCGGCCTTCTTCGCCGCAAATTCCATCAGGTTATTAGCGGTGATATCGCCGATGTGCTCGATGTTGATCACGAACGCATGGATTTCCTGGCTGCGCTCGCCGTCCTCTTCGTTCAAGGCTTCGCCGACCAGGTCGGCGAGGTATTGGCGAATTGCCACACCAAGGCGATCCAGAAACGGATCCATCTTGCTGATGGCGGTGGCGCGTGTGATGTCGTCCTTGCCGAAAATCTCGACCAGGCCCTTCAACATGCCTTCGACCATGTCGGCCATGCGCATGGATTCGCGCGTGGCATTCACCAGCGCCACACCGGCGCTGTCGAGCGCGGCTTCGTCCAGATACAGCGGCAGGCCCTGGTCGGCCGGACGCGGCGGCTCGGGCAGCATGCGCACCAGCAGCTGCGCGAGCTTCTGCACCGGCAGAATGAAAATCAGCGCCAGCACCAGATTGAAAGCAGTGTGGAAATTCACTGCGATACGCGCCGGCGTAGCACCCAGGGGCGCCAGCCAATGGGCCAGCGGATGCAGCAGCGGCAGGCAGATCACGCAGCCGAAGGCGCGCACCAGCAGATTGCCCAGCGGCAGGCGGCGGGCTACCGGCGTATGCGCCTCCAGCAGGGCCGGCAAGGTACCGCCCAGGTTGGCGCCGAGCACCAGTGCCAGCGCGCCCGGCGCATCGATCACGCCACCGGTAGCGAGCGATACGATCAACAGCACCACCGCCACGCTGGAATGACACATCCAGGTCAGCGCAGCCGCCACCAGCATGGCGATCACCGGTTCGTCGGCCAGCGCCTGCATGCCTGCCTGCAGCAGCTGTGCGTTTTCCATCGGCTTCATGGTCAGCACCAGCAGGTGCAGCGCCAGCAGCATCAGGCCCAGGCCAATGCCGACACGGCCGAGATTTTCATAGCGCACATCGTCGCTGCGCCGATGCAGCGCCGTGCCGAACAGGATCAGCACCGGTGCAATCAGGGCGATGTCGAACGACATCACTTGCACGATCAGGGTGGTACCGACATTGGCGCCCAGCATCACCGCCAGTCCCGGCGCCAGGCCGAGGAAACCGTTGGCAGCAAACGAGGTAGCCATCATGCCGGTGGCGGTGCTGCTCTGAAGCAGCGCCGTGATGCACACGCCAAAGGCGAACGCGGCCGGGCGGTGGCCGAGAAAACGGCCCAGCGAACGGCGCAATGCACTGCCGTAGCCGCGCAGCACGCCGCTGGTGACCATATGTGTGCCCCACAGCAGCAGAGCGACGTAACCGGCAATATCGAAGAGAGCGAAGGTGCCTTTCATGGCGGGCACTCCTTTTAAAAAAACGATGCCATGGCTCATTCGAAAAACGAATGAACGATAGAACATCAAAGCAAAAATCTCGCCCCACCGTCATTCCGGCGCAGGCCGGAATCCATGGCGGATGCGAAGCGTGGATGACCAGCATCCGCTGTTGTAAAGCTCTTCCGGCCTGCGCCGGAATGACGTTACGGTAGAACTAACACGTCGAAATGGTGCCTTTCATAGTGGCACTCCTGAAAATAACGGCGCTGCAGATTCATCCGTAAGACGAATGAGCTACAGAACCTGTGCAACAAATCTTGCCAGCCGTCATTCCCGCGAATGGGGGAATGACGGCACAAAAAAGCATCGCACCGTGATGCGTGTATTAGAGCCAGCGCCCATAGCGACGGATGTACAGCAGCTTCGCCACCTGCGTCAGCATGCAGTAAGCCACCACCGTCACCGCCAGCCAGCCGAAGTACTCGCCCGGCAAATGCACCATGCCGATCTTGGTCCCTACTGCGGTAAACGGAATGATCATGCCGATCACGATGATCGCCGTGGTCAGCCCAAGTACCGGCGCTGCCGCCACGCTCTGCAGGAACGGGATCTTGCGCGTACGGATCATGTGCACCACCAGCGTCTGCGTCAGCAGGCTCTCGATGAACCAGCCCGACTGGAACAGCGACTGATGCGCTTCGCCATTGGCGCCGAACACAAACCACAGCAAGGCAAAGGTGGTGATGTCGAAGATCGAGCTGGTCGGTCCGATCCACACCATGAAGCGGCCGATATCGCTGGCATCCCATTTGCGCGGCTTGCGCAGGTATTCCTCGTCCATGCGGTCGAACGGAATCGACAGCTGCGAGATGTCGTACAGCAGATTCAGCACCAGCACCTGCAGCGGCAACATCGGCAGGAACGGCAGGAAGAAGCTGGCCACCACCATGCTGAGCACGTTGCCGAAGTTGGAGCTGGCGGTCATCTTGATGTACTTGATGATGTTGCCGAAGGTGATGCGCCCTTCCAGCACGCCCTCCTCCAGCACCATCAGGTTCTTTTCCAGCAAGATGATGTCGGCCGATTCCTTGGCGATATCGGTGGCGGTATCCACCGAAATGCCCACATCCGCTTCGCGCAGGGCCGGCGCATCGTTGATGCCGTCGCCGAGGAAGCCCACGGTATGGCCCTGGCGCTGCAGCGACTTCACCACGCGCGCCTTCTGCAGCGGCGACATCTTGGCGAACACAGTGGTGCGCTTGACCAGCTCGTCCAGCGCGCTGTCGTCCAGCGGCTCGATATCGCGGCCCTGCGCGGAGTGCTCCACATTCAGGCCCACTTCGCGGCAGATCTTGCGCGTTACCGCTTCGTTGTCGCCGGTGATCACCTTCACTTCCACGCCGTGGTGATGCAGCGCGGCGATGGCGGTGGCGGCGGTGTCCTTGGGCGGATCGAGGAAGGCCAGGCAGCCGACGGCGGTGAGGCCGGCTTCGTCGGCCACGCCGTAGGCGCGGTTATGCGGATCTTCCTGCTTGATCGCCACCACCAGCACGCGCAGGCCGTCTTCGTTGAGCCGGCGCGTCATCGCCTTGATCTCGCGGCGGCGCTCGTCGGTCATCGGCACGATCTCGTCGCCGATGCGCTCCATCGAAGAGATCGACAGCATCTCTTCCACCGCGCCCTTGCACACCAGCAGGTGGCGGCCGTCGCCGTTGGCCAGCACCACCGACATGCGGCGACGCTGGAAGTCGAACGGAATTTCGTCCACCACGCGATAGCGCTGGACGATCGGTTCCAGGTCGCGATGCCCCAGTACGGCCTTGTCCATCAGGTTCTTCAGGCCGGTCTGGAAGTGGCTGTTGAGGTAGCCGTATTCCAGCGCGTCGTCCGAATCTTCGCCGTCCAGGTCGAGATGACGCTCCAGCACGATCTTGTCCAGCGTGAGGGTGCCGGTCTTGTCGGTGCACAGCACGTCCATGGCGCCGAAGTTCTGGATCGCGTTGAGGCGCTTCACCACCACCTTGCGCTTGGACATCGCCATCGCGCCCTTGGCCAGGTTGGCGGTGACGATCAGCGGCAGCATTTCCGGGGTAAGGCCCACCGCCACCGACAGCGCGAACATCAGCGCCTCGAGGAAGCCGTGCTTGTACCACTGGATGCCCAGCACCACCGGCACCATCACCAGCATGAAGCGGATCAACAGCCAGCTCACGCTGCTGACGCCGCGATCGAAGCTGGTCTGCACGCGCTCGCCCACGATGCTGCGCGCCAGCGAACCCAGATAGGTGCGTGCACCGGTCGCCACGACCACGGCGGCGGCGGTGCCGCTGACCACGTTGGTGCCCATGTAGCAGATGGTGGGCAGGTCGAGCGGATTGCCCTGCTGCACGCCCTCCGCGCCGGACTCCACCGCATGGGCCTGGGCCGGGCCGGCCTTTTCCACCGGCAGCGATTCGCCGGTGAGGATGGCCTGGCTGATGAACAGGTCCTTGGCGGTAAGCAGGCGCAGGTCGGCGGGCACCATGTCGCCGGCCGCCAGATGCACGATATCGCCCATCACCAGCTCGCCCACCGGCACTTCGATGCGCTCGCTGTGCCCGTCGGAGGCGCGGCGCGTGACGGTGGCGGTGTTGCGCACCATCGCCTTGAGCTTTTCAGCTGCCCGCGAGGAACGGAATTCCTGGGTAAAGCTCAGCAGCACGCTGATCCCCACCATCACGGCGATGATGATCGGGCCGGACAGATCGTCCGGCGTCACCACCACCTGCACGATCGCCAGGATCAGCAGCACGATGATGAACGGGTTCTTGAACGCACGCAGCAGCTGGAACGTCCAGTGCGGCGGCTTTTCGTGCGAAACCTCGTTTACGCCGTCGCGCGACAGGCGCTCGGTGATCTCATCTTCGTTCAGGCCCGCCGGGGTGGTGTCCAGGCCAGCCAGCAGGGCGTCGTTGTCCTTGAACGCATCCTGCGCCGCGGTTACGCGCGGCGGCGCGGCCACGGTCTTGCTAACGGCCTTGGCCAGCACAGCCTGGGGGGATTGCTTGGTCATGTCTCGCTTCCGTGGAAAGGTGTCGCATGCGATACGGAGACGAGCGTGTGGAACGACCGGCTTCCGCTATGGCAACCCGAGCACGGGGCGATACCGCCCCGGCCGCATCGGCGGCCAGGGTGGAGGCCACCCCTTGCGCAGTTCGCAACGGCGCATCAGTGGCTAGATACCAGATGAAGATGACGGGACGTGCGGGCGTGCTCGGCCTGCTGCTGGCGAGCGGCCGGGCTCAGCGGCTGGGGAACCGTGACGGTCAGCGGGACGCGCACGGCCTGACGGCGTGCGGCCAGGGGGGAACGACCTGCGGTGCGCAGACGGAAGAAATCGCGAAGGAGCTTCATGGGCCCATCTCCTTAATAACGGTGCCGCGGCACCGTTAGGAGCGGGCCGGACTTCCCTAGTCGAGGAAAGCGCCGGCCAACCGCTGGCGGTTGCCGCGAACGATCAGCTTGTTATGCAATGCCGGCACCCGATGCTTGCGGATGTCGACGTTGCGACTAGGGTAAACGTCCATATGCCTTGGTTAAGTTCGGACAGAGGCCCGGTCGGCCGGTGACGCGCCGGTGGGCGCGCGTATTGTTATGCTGCGATGCGCAAGTGTCAAGCCTTGGTCATGAAACTTTTCATGCGGGAGGCTGCAGCAGCAGGGGCGGTACCAGCCAGTGGTCGGCCAGCAGGAAAGCGAACAGCGCCATCAGGTAGATGATCGAATACTTGAAGGTACGCATGGCGAAGTATTCGTCCGGTGGATTCATCATGCGGATTGCGTAATACAGGAAGCCTACGCCCAGCACCGCGGCCCCGCCGCCATAGAGCAGGCCGCTGTAGCCGGTGATCGATGGCAGCAGGCTCACGATCACCAGCAGAATGGTGTAGAGCAGGATGTTCCAGCGCGTATAGCGCACACCGTGGGTGACCGGCAGCATCGGGATTTCCGCGCGGGCGTAATCGTCGCGGCGGAAGATCGCCAGCGCCCAGAAGTGCGGCGGGGTCCATACGAAGATGATCATGCACAACTGCAGCGCGAACGGATGCAGCGCGCCGGTGACGGCGGTCCAGCCCAGCACCGGCGGAATCGCGCCGGCCAGGCCGCCGATCACGATGTTCTGCGGCGTGGCGCGCTTCAGATAGGCGGTATAGACCAGCGCATAGCCGATCAGGCCGCCAAAGGTGAGCCATGCGGTCAGGCCGTTCACCAGCAGGGCCAGTATCAGCATGGACACGACGCCCAGCACGATCGCGAAGACCAGCACCTGGCGCGGCTTCAGCGTGCCGGTGGCGAGCGGGCGGCGCGCGGTGCGCGCCATCAGCTTGTCGATGCGCTCGTCGATCAGATGATTGAAGGCCGCGGCCGAGCCGGAGGCCATCCAGATACCAAGCGTGCCGAACAGCAGCGCGCGCCATGGCGGAATGCCGGGCACGGCGAGGAACATGCCGATCACCGCGCAGAACACCAGCAATGCCACCACGCGCGGCTTGGTCAGCTGCATGTATTCGCGAATCAGACTCATGCGAGCACATCCACGACGTCGCTGCGCCACGGCTGCAGGCGCGCGTAATTCGCCAGCAGGCTAAACAGCAGCAGCGCGGCGCCGCCGTTGTGCATGGTGGCCACCGGCAGCGGCAGGCCGAAATGCACGTTGCTGATACCCAGCGCGATCTGCGCGAGCAGCACCACGAACAGCGCGATACCGCCGAAACGGAAGCCGCCGCGCAGCAAACGGTACGCCAGCCAGCTCAGGTAGCAGAACACCACCAGCGCGCCGATGCGGTGCGCGATCTGGATCGCGCTGCGCGCCGCCATATCGAGAATGCCGCCTTCGTAATTCACGCCGATCTCGCGCCACAGCACGAAACCCTGGTGGAAATCGGTGGGCGGCGCCCATTGCCCCAGGCAAGTGGGGAAGTCGGTGCCGCAGGCCAGCGCGGCGTAATTGGCCGACGTCCAGCCGCCGAGCGCGATCTGCGCGGCGAGCAGCAGGATGCCGAACACGACCAGCCGGCGCAGCGATGCATGGCTGTTGTCGGCCGCACCCACACCCATGTAGCGCAGCGCGACATACGCCAGCAGCCCGAAGGTGCTCATGCCGCCCAGCAAATGCCCCATCACCACGATCGGCTTGAGCAGCAGGGTGACCGTCCACATGCCCAGCATGGCCTGGAAGATGATCACGGCCAGCGCCAGCACACTCATCTTGAGCGCTGCATGCTCGGGCAACCACAGCGCGCCGGTGACCGGCAACAGAATCGCCAGCAAGGCCAGGCCCGACGACCATTGATGTTCGCCATGCAGATAAAGCACGACGCCGGCTGCCGCAAACACGGCACTGACGATCAAGGCCAACAGCACGATGCGCTCGCGCCGCGCGGCGATCAACGCCAGCAGCAGCACCAGCACGCCCAGCGTGCCGGCCAGCATGCGATGCACCTGCTCACGCCAGGCCTTGTCGGCTTCGTACGGGCGATCCGGAAAAGCTTGGTCGGCCTGGGCCACTGCCTGCGCATGCTGCGGCCAGGTGGCCTGGCCGTAGCAGGTCGGCCAGTCCGGGCAGGACAGGCCCGCATTGGAGAGCCGGACAAACGCACCGAACATCACCAGGCCGAAGGCGAACACCGCCGCCAAAACGGCCAGATACGGCACGATTTTGCGTATACGCACAGACATCAACGAATGACCTTTTGCAGATCCTTGCGCAGGCCGCTTGGATCGAAGCCGGCAGGATACAGGGTCAGCGCCGTGCCGTCCGACTCCACCAGCAGCGCGGTAACGCTATCGGCGGCGACCGGGCGATAGGCCGCAAGGCTGTCGTCGGCGTCGGTCCCCAGGGCCCAGTAGTTCTGCATGCCATCGGTGGCGGCATCTGCCGGCGGCTGGCCCACGTAGAGCAGGCGCAGGCGGCTGGCGTTGTTGTTGAGGGTGATCCGCGCGGCGGCCATCTTGGTCAGCGTATCCATACAGCGGGAGGCGCAGCCCGGGCCGGCCAGGGCGATCAGGGTGAGCCGCGGCGAGCTGTCGCGCCAGGGCCAGTCCTTGCCATCGGCCAGGCGGATCTGCACGTGCTGCTGATCCAGATTGCGCTGCGGCTGGATCGGCTCGCCGTACGCCTTGCCGGTGGGTTGCCAGCCACTGAGGTTGAGCAGTGCGGCGGCGATGATCGGTGCGGCGAAAATGAAGACCACCAGCAGGAATTTCAGGCGGCTGGAACGGCGGTTTGGTGTAACAGTGTTCATGCATACCCCTGTGAAGCTTCAAGCTGCTGTGCCGTCATTGCGGACTTTGCGGGACATTTGAAAAACACGCCGGCTTCGCACCCTAAACCGTCATCGCGGCGAAGGCCGGGACCCAGCGCCGCGCGCGGCGTAAAGTCATTGGATCCCGGCCTTCGCCGGGATGACGGCTGGCGTATGCGGCATGCGGTTACAGGTGGGCGCGTCGAAAGATGCATGGCTTAATTCTGCCCACGACGTTTGCGGTGCAAAACGACAAACAACACGACCGCCGCCAGCGCAAACGCGAACCACTGGAACGCATACGCACGATGCCTTGCCGGCGGCATGGAAGAAAGATCCAGCGTATGCACGCGCACATAGATGGCCGCCGGATCCGCATCCAGCACCAGCACACGCGGATAAAGCGTTGCATGCAGATCCGCGGCGACCTGCGGCAGGTCGAGGTAAATCGAGGTCTTCGGCCATTGCGCTTGCCGTACCAGCGCATCGCCGCCCATTTCAAAGCCATGGCCCGGGGGCGGTTGATACAACCCTTGCAGCGTCAATGCAGCATCCGGCAAGGGCGGTAGTTGCGGCGCCTTGCCACTGCCGTTGCCGGGCAAAAAGCCCAGGTCGACCAGCAATAGCTGATTCGCATGCTCCGGCTGGAACGGCGCATACACCTCGACGCCGCCCATTTCATCGTGCTTGGGGTTGTCGAGCAGATAGAGGCGATCGGCCAGGTAATGGCCATTCACGCGCACACGCGGATAGCCGTCTTCGACCGGATTGGCTGTCACGGCAGCGAAGTCCTGCGCGGGCCTGCCGGCCGCTGCGGCATACCGTCGCAGAAGTGCTTCCTTGTAATCGGCACGATGCAATTGCCAGATGCCAAGACGCGCGAAAACAAGCACTGCGGCCAGCGTCAGCAGCACCGCCCACCACGCCGGGCGCCGCAGCCACGTCATGCAGTGGCTCCGGGTGGGATGGCTATACTGGCGATGTCGCGCCTGCTCAGGTCAATCACGTGGAAACCATCTACAAAGTCGTGCTGGTGATCATGTTCCTGGTGGTGATTTTCAACCTCGGCCAGGCGCTGTATTTCATGATGACCGACAAGGACAACAGCAAGCGCACCGTCTGGGCGCTGACCCGGCGCATCAGCTTTTCGCTGCTGCTGATTGCCTTGGTGATTGTCGGGATCAAGATGGGCTGGATACATCCCCATGGTGTGGGGCAGTAACGAATTGTAGCGGGCCGGTTTGGCATACGCCTGGGTTGCGACCTTTGAGCGCAACGGAAACATGCGTAGGTTGGGTTAGCGCAGCGTAACCCAACGATCCATCTTCGTAGCGGCATCGTTGGGTTACGCTGCGCTAACCCAACCTACGTAAAAAGCCCGCCGAAAGGCGGGCTTTTTCATTCCCTCGAACAATGCGGGCTCAGAGAATGTAGACGAACATGAAGAGCCCCAGCCACACCACATCCACAAAGTGCCAATACCAGGCCACCGCCTCGAAACCGAAGTGATGTTCCTTGCTGAAGTGGCCGGCCAGCACGCGCAGCCAGATGATCGCCAGCATGATCGTACCCAGCGTCACATGCAGGCCGTGGAAGCCGGTAAGCATGAAGAAGGTGCAGCCATACACGCCGCTGCCCAGGGTGAGGTTCAGTTCCTTGTACGCCTCTGCATACTCGTGCGCCTGGCAGAACAGGAAGCCCGCGCCCAGCAACACGGTCACGCCCAGGAACAGCAGCACCTTGCCGCGATGACCGGCCTTCAACGCATGGTGCGCGATCGTCACGGTCACGCTGGAGCTGAGCAGGATCAGCGTATTGATCAGCGGCAGGCCCCACGGCGCCACCGTCTCGAAGTCGCCGCCGACATGTCCCGGGCCGTTGCCGCCGCCGTTGCCCCACGAAGCCGCGTAGTCGCTCCACAGGAACTGGTGCGTAAGCACGCCGTGGCCATAGCCGCCCAGCCACGGCACCGAGAACATGCGCACATAGAACAGCGCGCCGAAGAAGGCACCGAAGAACATCACTTCGGAGAAGATGAACCACATCATGCCCATGCGGAACGAGCGGTCCACCTGGCTGTTGTAGCGGCCGGCCATCGACTCGTGGATCACCGAGCGGAACCAGCCGAAGAACATGCCGAGGATGCCGATGAAGCCGATCAGCAGCAGCGTCTTGCCGAAGCCCGCCTCGCCCGGTTCGGCATTCAGCCAGTGCGCCGCGCCGAACACGGTGAGGAACATGACCACGGCGGCCACGATCGGCCACTGGCTCTTGCTCGGTACGTAATAAATGTCGTGCTGCTGACCCATGATGTGTATCCCGTAGATGTTCCTGGTGACCTACGTCCCTGCCTTGGCAAGGTTTACTGCATGAGCGCCTCGGCAACCGCACGCGCGTGCGCCTCGGGGTGGTGCTGAAGCCAGAGCATCTGCGCGATCGAGAACACGAACACGGCGAAGGCAACGATGCCGATCGCCGCCGCCGTGCGGCGGGCGCGCTTTACGCGCCGCGCCTGGTCTGTTTCGAGCATCTGCTGGTCGAGCTTCATCGATCAATCCTCGACATGGCCATGGGCCAGTTCTTCATCGTGGATCACCGGCGCGATGGCGAAGGTGTGGTGCGGCGCCGGCGACGGCACGGTCCACTCCAGGCCCCTGGCGCCTTCCCACACGCGGTCGGTGGCTTTCTTCTTGGAGAACCACACGCAGTGGATCAGCACGCCGAGGAAGATCAGCTGCGAGGCGCCGAACAGGAAGCCGCCGATCGAGCTGATCATGTTGAAGTTGGCGAAGGCCACGTTGTAGTCGGGAATGCGGCGCGGCATGCCGGCAAGGCCAAGAAAGTGCTGCGGGAAGAACAGCACGTTCACCCAGATCACCGAGTTCCAGAAGTGCATCTTGCCCCAGAACTCGCTGTACATATGGCCCGACCACTTCGGGATCCAATAGTAGGTAGCGGCAATGATGGCGAAGATCGCGCCGGTCACCAGCACGTAGTGGAAGTGCGCCACCACGAAGTAGGTGTCGTGATACTGGAAGTCCGCCGGCACCAGCGCCAGCATCAGGCCGGAGAAGCCGCCGATGGTGAACAGAATTACGAAGGCGATGGCGAACAGCATCGGCGTTTCGAAGGTCATCGAGCCGCCCCACATGGTGGCGACCCAGTTGAACACCTTCACGCCGGTGGGCACCGCGATCAGCATGGTGGCGTACATGAAGAAGATTTCAGCGCCCAGCGGCAGGCCCACCGCGAACATGTGGTGCGCCCACACGATGAACGAGAGGAAGGCGATCGAGGCGATCGCGAACACCATCGCCTTGTAGCCGAAGATCGGCTTGCGCGCGAAGGTCGGAATGATCTCCGAGATGATCCCGAACGCGGGCAGGATCATGATGTACACCTCGGGATGCCCGAAGAACCAGAACACGTGCTGGAACAACACCGGATCGCCGCCGCCGGCGGCATCGAAGAAGTGCGTATTGAAGTACTTGTCGGTGAGCAGCATGGTCACCGCACCGGCCAGCACCGGCATCACCGCGATCAGCAGGAACGCGGTGATCAGCCAGCTCCACACGAACACCGGCATCTTCAGCAGGTCCATGCCCGGCGCGCGCATATTGAGGATGGTGGCGATGATGTTGATGGCGCCCATGATCGAGCTGATACCCATCAAGTGCACCGCGAACACCACGTAGGCCAGCGAAGCGCTCTGCAGCGACAGCGGCGGATACATGGTCCAGCCGCCGGCAGGACCGCCGCCCGGCAGGAACAGCGTGGACAGCAGCAGCGCGAAGGCGAACGGCAGGATCCAGAACGACAGGTTGTTCATGCGCGGCAGCGCCATGTCCGGCGCGCCGACCATCAACGGAATCATCCAGTTGCCCAGGCCCACGAAGGCCGGCATGACGGCGCCGAAAATCATCACCAGCGCATGCATGGTGGTCATTTCGTTGAAGAAGTACGGTTGCACCAGCTGCATGCCGGGCTTGAACAGCTCGGCGCGGATCACCATGGCGAAGCTGCCGCCGATAAAGAACATCAGCAGCGAGAAGACCAGGTACAGCGTGCCGATGTCCTTGTGGTTGGTGGACATCACCCAGCGCTGAAAGAAGTTCAGATGCTCGTGGTGTTCGTCGTGGTGCTCATCGTGGTGGTCGTGGGTGGCTGCCTGGGCCATGGCCTTGAACCTCTGCCTTAATGAATGCGTTTACGTGAACTGCGGAACGAAAGCAGCCGGATGATCAACCCTGTGTTGCGTGTGCCGGGACCTGCACGCTGGCCTGTGCAGGCGCCGCCGCGGTGGCGGCCGCAGCCGGTGCGGCAGCGGGCTGCTGCTGCGAAGCCAGCCACTTGGCGAAATCTTCCTGCGAGACCGCCTTCACCACGATCGGCATGAAGCCATGGTCCTGGCCGCACAGTTCCGCGCACTGGCCGCGATAGATGCCTGGCGTATTGATATTGGTCCACGCCGCATTCACCACGCCCGGGATCGCATCCATCTTCCAGCCCAGCGCGGGCACGAACCAGGAATGGATCACGTCGTCGGCGGTGATCACGAAACGGATCTTGGTATGGATCGGCACCACCAGCGGGTGGTCCACGTTGAGCAGATAGGTCTGCTCGCCATCGGCCTTCACCGCCCACGGATCGAGGCCGGAATTGAGCTGGCGAGTGGCATTGCTCTGGTCGTCCAGCTTGGACATGAAGCCGACCTTGCTGATCGCCTTGCCCTGGTAGTCGACGTAGTCGTAGCGCCACTTCCACTGGTAGCCGGTGACCTTCACCGTCATCTGCGCACCGGTGGTGTCGGAGAACTGGCGCAGGCCGTTGGTGGCCAGCCACGCCAGGGTAATAAGAATAAGAATGGGGATGACGGTCCAGATGATCTCGACCGTGGTGTTGTGCGACCACTTCTCGGCCACCGCGCCGGCGGATTTGCGGAAGCGGAACATGGCGATGAACATCGCGCCGAACACCAGGATGCCGATCACCACGCAGACGCCCAGCGACACGTTGTTGAGCAGGTACGGCACTTCCGAATAGGTCGTCACGCCAGGCGTGAGATTCAATTGCCCGGGCTGCGGATTCGCCTCAACGCTGCTGCCGAACAAACCGAGGACTGCTGCCCCCCATGCCCCGACTATGTGCTTCGCCCCGAACCTGATGCCGTGCTTCCCGATGCCGCCAGCTCTCATGTTTGCACCTTTGTTGAACCTACCTGCGCGACTGGGATTGGAAATCGGCCAGCAGCACCCTGAGTTTCCGGAACAGCTCGGCGCGTTCCTCCTCCGCGAGGAAAGCCCCAACTTCCAGCTTGCGTCCGTGCGACGACAACAACAATCGGTAACGCCCCTCCCCTGATTCCAGCAGCACGCGCACCCAATAGGGCTGGAAGCGCGTACAGCGGCGTCCCGGCAGGGTTTGCACCTCCAGCGACTCGGCGTCGAGGGTGATGCGTTCGCTGCGGTCGCCGGCTCGCCAGGCCACGCTCAAGGCGATGGCCACGGCGGAAGCCTCGATCAGGGCGAACAACGGGGCGAATACATTGCCCTGCCACGCTCCCAGACCTGCCGTCATCAACGCCAGGGTAGCCAGCACCAGGATCAGGCGACGCAGGCCGCGCCGGCTGAGCATGCGATTGGGCCGTAGCCACAACACGCACGGCAGGCCGCCGAGGGCTGGTCGAAGCACGATCATGGGAAGTCCGGCGTGCCTGGAACGTTCCGATCATAGGCCGCGATGCTGGAGCCGGCAAGGATGGGTGCAGCGCGTGCAAGGTGTCGGCAGCCGCGTTGCGCACCGGCAAAAAAACGAATATTTGCCGGGATATACGCGTTGTGCGGAGTTTGCGTGCCGATACCGATTTGGGACGCGTGCGAGCCGGTGCCCGCTTCTGCGGTTGCTACAAATTGTCGCGGGGCGAATGCGCGCCGCACGCCAGCAACCCCCTTCCCGCTGACCGTGATTGCGGCGCAGGCCGGGATCCATTCTCAAAGCATCGGCGGCAGACATGTCACCGTCATCGGCGCGCCCTGCGCCAGACGGCACATGGATTTCGGCCTGCGCCGGAATGACCGGGGGCCAGGGCGGCCAGGCGCTTCCGGCCCACACCTTATCTATACGGATGCGTTCACAGGCCGCCCCGCCGTACAATTCCGCGTTCCCAAGCCCCATTCCTACGCGCCACGCCATCGTGACCCAACCCATTCTTACCCCCGAACTGCCGACCGGCGCGGAGCCGGCCCGCGCACGCATCACCGCGGCCTGGCTGCGCGACGAGACCGAGGCGGTCAACGACCTGCTCGCTCAAGCCACCCTGCCCCCGGTCGAGCGCGAAAAAGTGATCGACCTGGCCGCCGACCTGGTCACCCGAGTGCGCGCCCGCGCCAAGGACCAGAGCGCGGTGGAGTCGTTCATGCGCCAGTACGACCTTTCCAGCGAGGAAGGCGTGCTGCTGATGTGCGTGGCCGAGGCCCTGCTGCGCATTCCCGACAAGGCCACCGCCGACAAGCTGATCCGCGACAAGCTGGGCGACGCGAACTGGAAGAAGCACCTGGGCCAGAGCGAGTCGCTGTTCGTCAACGCCTCCACCTGGGGCCTGATGCTCACCGGCAAGCTGGTCAACCTGGCCGAGGAAACGCGCCACGATTTCACCAGCGCGCTGCGCCGCCTGATCGGCCGCGCGGGCGAGCCGGCAATTCGCCTGGCGGTGCGCCAGGCCATGCGCATCATGGGCCACCAGTTCGTGATGGGCCGTAGCATCGACGAGGCGCTGGATCGCTGCGCCAAGGGCGAATACGCCGCCTATCGCTATTCCTACGACATGCTGGGCGAATCGGCGCTCACCAGCGAAACCGCCGAGCGCTACCAGCAGGATTACCGCAACGCCATCGCGCGCATCGGCGCGCGCGGCCCGTTTGCCAATCACACCGATGCGCCGTCGATCTCGGTCAAGCTGTCCGCACTGCACCCGCGCTATGAAGTGGCCAATCGCGAACACGCGCGCCGCGACCTCAGCGCCAAGCTGCTGGAACTGTCGCAGCTGGCGATGAAGCAGGGCATCGCGCTGTCGGTGGATGCCGAGGAAGCCGATCGCCTGGAACTCTCGCTGGACATCATCGGCGATGTGTTCGCGCACCCTTCGCTGCAGGGCTGGAACGGCCTGGGCATCGTGGTGCAGGCGTATTCCAAGCGCACGCCGTTCGTGATCGACTGGCTGATCGAAACCGCGCGCGCCAGCGGCCGCCGCTGGTACGTGCGCCTGGTCAAGGGCGCGTACTGGGACGCGGAGATCAAGCGCGCGCAGGAGCTGGGCCTGTCCGGCTATCCGCTGTATACGCGCAAGCCGAACACCGACGTGTCCTACCTGGCCTGCGCGCACAAGCTGTTCGATGCCGGTAGCGAGCTGATCTATCCGCAGTTCGCCACGCATAACGCGCACAGCATCGCCGCCGTGCATCACATTGCCCGCGGCCGTCCGTTCGAATTCCAGCGCCTACACGGCATGGGCACGGATCTGTATGCCGAAGTGATCGGCCCGCAGAACCTCAACGTGCCTTGCCGCGTGTATGCGCCGGTGGGCACGCACGAGGACCTGCTGCCGTATCTGGTGCGCCGCCTGCTGGAAAATGGCGCCAACACCAGCTTCGTCAACCGCGTGGTGGATGAAACGCTGCCGGTGCGCGAACTGGTGGCCGATCCGTGCGAAACGGTGCGCCGCTACTACGCGGCCAATCATTCCAGCTTTGCGCACCCGCGCATTCCCCTGCCGGTCAACTTGTTTGGTGACCATTTTGCGCTTGCGCAAAATCCAAATTGGGTATCTAGGAAGAATTCCATGGGCGTCAACTTCTCCAACGACAATGAACTGAAGGCCCTCGCCGAGGCGATCAACGCGAAGTCCGGCCAGTGGAACGCCACGCCGCTGGTGCCGGGCGCACAGGGCAACGGCCCCACGGTCGCGGTCACCAATCCGGCCGATCGGCGCGACCCGGTCGGCAGCTATGTCAGCGCCGACGCCGCGCTGGTCGACAAGGCGCTGGCCAATGGCGTGGCCGCCCAGCCGAACTGGGACCGCCTGCCCGCCGCCAGCCGCGCCGCCATCCTCGAGCACGCTGCCGACCAGCTCGAAGCACGCCGCGGCGAATTCATCGCGCTGTGCGTGCGCGAGGCGGGCAAGAGCCTGCCCGACGCGATCGCCGAAATCCGCGAAGCCGCCGACTTCCTGCGCTACTACGCCACCATGGCCCGCCGCCTGTTCGGCCATCCGGAGCAGTTGCCCGGCCCGACCGGCGAGAGCAATCAGTTGTTCCTCAATGGCCGCGGCGTGTTCGTCTGCATCAGTCCGTGGAACTTCCCGCTGGCGATCTTCCTCGGCCAGGTATCGGCGGCGCTCGCTGCCGGCAACAGCGTGATCGCCAAGCCGGCCGAGCAGACCAGCCTGATCGGCTACGTGGCCGTGAAGCTGCTGCATGAAGCCGGCGTGCCGGCCGACGTGCTGCAATACCTGCCCGGCGATGGCGCCGTGGTCGGCGCCGCGCTGACCAAGGATCCGCGCGTGGCCGGCGTGGCCTTTACCGGCTCCACCGAAACCGCCTGGGCGATCAACCGCGCACTGGCGGCGCGCAATGCGCCGATCGCCGCACTGATCGCCGAAACCGGCGGCCAGAACGCGATGATTGCCGACTCCTCCGCCCTGCCCGAGCAGATCGTCAAGGACGTGATCGCCTCCGCCTTCCAGTCCGCCGGCCAGCGCTGCTCCGCCGCGCGCGTGCTGTTCGTGCAGGAAGATATCGCCGACAAGGTCACCGGCATGCTGGCCGGTGCGATGGCCGAACTGAAGGTGGGCGACCCCGGCCAGCTGTCCACCGACGTGGGTCCGGTCATCGACGAGGATGCGCTGAAGATCCTCAACGACCATGCCGCACGCATGGACAAGGAAGCGAAGAAGATCGCTGAAGCCACGCTCGATCCGGCCGCAACCGGCAACGGCACGTTCTTCGCGCCGCGCGCGTACGAGATTCCCTCGCTCAATATCCTCAAGCGCGAAGTGTTCGGTCCGGTGCTGCACGTGATCCGCTGGAAGGGTAGCGAGCTGGCGCAGGTGATCGACGCCATCAACGGCACCGGCTATGGCCTGACGCTGGGCGTGCACAGCCGTATCGACGATACGGTGGAATACATCCGCAGCCATGCGCGGGTGGGCAATTGCTACGTCAACCGCAACCAGATCGGCGCGGTAGTGGGCGTGCAGCCGTTCGGCGGCGAGAGCCTCTCGGGTACCGGCCCGAAAGCGGGTGGCCCGCACTATCTGCTGCGCTTTGCGGGTGAGCGCACGCTCACCATCAACACCACGGCGGCGGGCGGCAACGCGTCGCTGCTGACGATCGGCGAGTAAGCCGCCCTGCTCCCTCTCCCCTCCGGGGAGAGGGTTGGGGTGAGGGGAAACCTCGCGCAATCTTTCTTCATTGCGCGGACCTGGCAAGGGCAAATCCACTTGAGCGTGAAGTGTGAGGCAAGCGCGGCCTCGCACGACAGCGACGAAGCAAGCTTCCTCGCCACCCTGCAACTCGGCAGCACACCGCACGTCCGCTACCTCGACTCCAACGGCAAGCCGCTGGACTACGCCGGCTTCGCGCAGCAACTGCACGCGCGCCGTTCCTACAGCATTACGCGCGATCGTCAGGCCGGCGCCGCCGTACTGCGGCTGCGTCCGCCCGGCGCCCATGCCGGCGAGCCCGGCCGCTTCGCGTTCGGCCGCGGCGATGCCTTTCCGCCGTTTGAATTGCGCTCGCTGCGCGGCGCCACCCAGCGACTCAGTGATTTTCACGGGCGCTATACGCTCGTGAGCTTTTTCTTCGCCGAATGCGGGCCATGCATCGCCGAGGTGCCTACCTTGAATGCCTTCGCACGCGAGCATGGCGAGATGAATGTGGTGTCGATCACATTCGAAGACGCTGTGCTTGCACGCGGCTTTGTCGACGACCACGGCCTGAGCTGGAACGTGCTGTACGACGGCGTTGCGCTGACCGATACGCTGGGCGTCGGTACGTATCCGACATTGATGTTGATCGATCCAAGCGGCCGCGTCGCAGGCGCAGCGGTGGGCATGTCGCTGAGTGATGATTCCGTGAAGCGGCTGGCCGATCTGGATGGCTGGGTCGCGCAGTGGCAGCACGCCATGTCGACGAAGCCGTAACGCTTCGCAACATACGCGGCGACGCTTGTGCGCCGCGCCAACCACCTCGCGCCCACACGTGCTAGAAGATACGTTCTGCGCCGAAGAGGGTCGGCACGGGGGAAGGTCTGGCATGTCAGAACTGGCATTTGAAATGCAGCGCACGCGGCGCATGTCGCCGCTACCGATCGAACCGGATCCGCGCGCACTCGCCGCCGATATACCGCCCAATGTATTGGTGCATCTCACTGAGCTTGCCGCGCGCCGCGGGCTTTCCAGCGAAGCATGGTTTGCCGGGCTCGGCATCACGCGCCAGCAGATCAACGATCCGTCGGTGCGTGTTTCCTATCGCCAGGCACGCACGGTTATCGCGCGCGCACTGAAGGTGCTGCGGGATCCGGGGCTTGGCCTGTCGGTCGGGCGCAACGAAACCATCGGCAGCTTCGGCCTGCTTGGTCTGGCCATGATGACCTCGCGCAATTTCGGCGATGCGATGGGCGTGGGCATTGAAAACCACAAAATCTGCGGCAGCCTGCTCGATGTGGATTTTGCCGAGGTCGATGCACGCACCGTGGCGGCGCAGGCATGGCCGCGCTTCGGCGAAATCGAACTGCTGCCGTTCCTGTGCGAAGAGCTGTTTTCCAGCAGTTTGGCCATTGCGCGCGAACTGGTCGGGCCGAAGCTGATTCCGGTGCGGGTGGAATTCACCTATCCGGCACCGCCGTATCGCGACGAATACGCCAAAACCTTCCAGTGCGAGCTGCGCTTCGGCGCGCAGCACAACCGCGTGCTGATCGATACGCACTGGATGGACTACCCGCTGCCCGGCTACAACCCGCTTACCTCGCGCCAGGCGCTGACGCTATGCCACCAGCAACTGCGCGGCACCAGCAGCTCGGATGAAATCGTCGGTTCGGTGGAGCGCCTGCTGCGCAGCCGCCTGCGCGAGCATCCCAGGCTGACCGAAGTAGCGCGTACGCTGCATCTGAGCGAACGCTCGCTGCGCCGCAGGCTGGCCGACAGCGGCCGCATCTTCCGCGAGATCCACGATCGCGTGCGCGCCGAACGCGCGCTGGAACTGTTGCATGCCGGCCAGATGAGCGTGGCCGAAATCGGCATCGAACTGGGTTTCAGCGATCCGCGCGAATTCCGCCGTGCATTCAAACGCTGGACCGGCATGCCGCCGCAGCTGGCACGGCGCAGTTTTCCGGTCTGACGCCGATCAGCCTGCCTTGCTTTTCTTGGCGGCAGCCTTGCGCCTACCTGCGCGCAGCCGCTCCTCGGCCTGCGCCTGATGCGCTTTCATGATGGTGCCGACCAGTCCCGGGAAGCGTTGCTCGACTTCGGCGTAGCGCGTGCTGTTGCGCATCTCCACACCCTGCCGCTCGCTGCGGATCAGGCCGGCCTCGCGCAGCGCACGGAAATGCTGCGACAAGGTCGACTTAGGAATATCGCGGTCGCTGATTTTCAGGAAGTTCGAACAGGTGGCGCCGGCGCAGACGGCCAGCTCGGCGAAAATGGCCGCGCGCACCGGATCGGACAGTGCGTGCAGGATGCCCTCGACGGTGATGTCCTCGATGGACGGGTGAATCAGCGGTCTCATGTCGCGCATTTTACCAGGGGCTTGATTTCTAGTTCCATAGTTCATAAGTTACGAACTATGGGATTTATGAACCAACCCCACCACCTGTCTTGAGGACACATCCATGAGCAAGCTGAAAGGCAAAGTCGCCGTCGTAACCGGCGGTTCCAAGGGTATCGGCGCGGCCATCGCCAAGGCGCTCGCCGCCGCGGGCGCTGCCGTCGTCGTCAATTACGCATCCAGCAAGGCCGGCGCGGATGCCGTGGTGGCCGATATCGCCAAGGCCGGCGGCAAGGCGATTGCGGTGGGCGGCGATGTCTCCAAGGCCGCCGAGGCACAGGGCATTATCGATGCGGCAGTGAAGGAATTCGGCCGTCTCGACGTGCTGGTCAACAACTCGGGTGTGTATGAGTTCGCACCGCTGGAAGAGATCAACGAGCAGCATTTTAAAAAGCACTTTGACGTCAACGTGCTGGGCCTGCTGCTGACCACCCAGGCAGCCGCCAAACATCTGGGCGAAGGCGGCAGCGTGATCAATATCGGCTCGTTGGTGACGCGCCTGACCCCGCCTGGCAGTGCGGTGTACACCGCCACCAAGGGTGCGGTGGATGCGATCACCGGCGTACTGGCGCGTGAACTGGGTCCGCGCAAGATCCGCGTCAACGCGCTGAATCCGGGCATGGTGGAGACTGAAGGCACGCACGCAGCCGGCTTTATCGGCTCGGATTTCCATCAGCACGCAACCGCGCAGACCCCGCTGGGCCGCATCGGCCAGCCGGACGATATCGCTTCGATCGCCGTGTTCCTGGCTTCCGACGATTCGTACTGGCTGACCGGCGAGCATCTGTTCGCGGCCGGCGGCATGCGCTGATCCGCTGCTTCAGCGACGCCATGAAACAACAGGCCCTGCCGGATCCGGCAGGGCCTTTTTTATTGCCGATGCACGCTGCCGTCGCCAATCCCCAGGCATAGGCGCGGCGATGCGGAGGAGTTGGCCGCGCGCACTCGCGCCGCTGCTTTTTTGATGGCCGGCTGCGGGGGCAAAGCGGACAAGCTCAACATCGCTTGGGTCGAAACCCGGCCGCCAGCGGGAGCGTGGCGGAACAGCCGATTCATCCAGGACGAGTGCATGATCATCTCCGGAACCATTGATCTGCATTCAAGATAGAAGTGTTCGATGTGGCGCAAAAGCGATATCTCTGCAAGCCAGCCTTGAGCTGATGTGAAGGCTGATCACTCAAGTGCGCGCAAGAGGGTCGACCGCGCCACCATCACGCCAGGCTCACGCTGGCCGATTCACCCCCCATCCCCGTCCCTTCCGCCCTCCCCTCCCGGCGCCGCTTGCAGGACAGTGCAGGGGTACGCGCCCGTATGGCGCGAGGGGAGATGCCGTCATGCGCAAGACCTGCACGCTGATCGCCATGGCCGGGCTGCTGGCCGCCTGCGGCCACCAGGACAACGCCACGCAAAGCCAGGGCGATGTGTCGTTCGAAAGCAAACTGGAACAACAACTGCTCGACGCCAAACCGGGCAGCGTGATCGATATTCCCGCCGGCCATTACTCGCTCAAGCGCGGCCTGAGTCTGCGTACCAGCGGCGTGACCATTCGCGGCGCCGGCATGGACAAGACCGTGTTGTCGTTCAAGGGCCAGGTGGTGGGCCCTGAAGGGCTGCTGGTGAATGCGGACGACTTCACCATCGAGAACCTCGCCATCGAAGACACCATGGGCGATGCGCTGAAGATCAACCAGGGCAAGAACATCACCATCCACGGCGTGCGCATCGAATGGACCGACGGCCCCAAGACCACCAACGGCGCCTACGGCCTGTATCCGGTAAAGACGCAGAACGTGCTGGTAGAAGACTCGGTGGTGATCGGCGCGTCCGATGCCGGTATCTACGTCGGCCAGTCCAACACCATCGTGGTGCGCCGCAATCGCGCCGAGCAGAACGTGGCGGGCGTGGAGATCGAAAACTCGGTGAATGCCGATGTGTACGACAACACCGCCACCAAGAACACCGGCGGCATCCTGGTGTTCAACATGCCGAACCTGTCGCAGGAAGGTCATTCCACACGCGTGTTCCACAACAAGGTGTTTGCCAACAACACCGGCAATTTCGCGCGCAAGGGCGCTGCCGTGGCCAGCGTGCCGGCCGGTTCGGGCATCGTGGTCAATTCCAACGACAAAGTGGAAATCTTCGATAACGACATCGCCGACAACCAGACCGCCAATGTCATCATCTCCAGCTATTTCTCCACCAACTACTACAACACCAGCGGTGTGGCCGCCGACTACAACCCCTATCCGAAGGCGATCTACGTCTACGGCAACCGCCTCAGTGGCGGCGGCGATTCGCCCGACGGGTTGAAGCTGAAAACCCTGAAGACCGCGGTATTCGGCCTTACCGGCAAATTCCCCGATGTGGTCTGGGACGGCTATGCCGATCCCAAGCAGGCAGTAAATGGAACTCCGGCGCCGGAGAACCGCATCTGCATCCAGGATGTAAACGGCGTGCTCGATATCGATGGCCCGCACGGCTACAAGAATCCGAGCACCGATACCAAGCCCTACCAGTGCACGCTGCCCAAGCTGCCGCCGGTAACGCTGAGTCCGGAACCGAAGGTCTGATGAGCAGCCACGAAGTGACGCACGCGACTCCCTCCCCTGCTTGCAGGGCAGGGCTGGGGTGGGGTTCTCCACGCCCGCGCAATCCATCGCAAGCGGGGACACCTCCTATCCAATCTCCCTCTGGGAGCAGGGGGAGGAGCCCATTGCTGCGCATGCTGTTGCTGCTGGCCGCACTGTGCGTGTCGGCCTGCCATCGTTCGATGGATGCCGTGGCTTTCCATGACGACGGTTATCCGCCCAAGCTCAGCGACTGGCACGTCGTGGAAGCACGCGATGGCGTGCTGCAATTGAACGAAGGCGTGGTGCCGTACGAACTCAATACACCCTTGTTCACCGACTACGCGCACAAACTGCGCACGATCTGGATGCCCAAGGGCGTCGCGGCCACATACAGCGCCACCGATACCTTCGATTTTCCCGTCGGCACCATCATCAGCAAGACCTTCTTCTATCCGCTGCCGAAAGGCGAGGCGCGCAACGCCACCGATATCGCGCGCACCTACGACACCAGCCGCGATTTCGCCGGACAAGGCTTGAACCTGGCCCATGTGCATCTGGTGGAGACGCGCTTGCTGGTGCGGCGCAAGGAAGGCTGGGTGGCGATTCCCTATGTATGGAATGCCGACCAGACCGAAGCGGTGCTCGCGCGCACCGGCGACGTGCAGGCGCTGACCCTGGTCGGTGACGACGGTACACGCGAAAACTTCAACTACGTCGTGCCCGATCAAAGCCAGTGCGCCAGCTGTCACGCCCGCGACTGGACCACGCGCGCGATCCAGCCGATCGGCCCGAAAGCGCGTCATCTCAACCGCGACTACCGCTACGCCGACGGCGACGAGAACGAACTGGAGCATCTGGTGCGCGTGGGCTATCTGAGCGGTGCGCCCGCACCGGCCGACGCGCCGCGCAACGCCAACTGGCTGGATCAGCACGCGTCGCTGGATGCACGGGCGCGCGCGTATCTGGATATCAACTGCGGCCATTGCCACAACCCTAAGGGAGCGGCCAATACCACCGGCCTGACGCTGGACATCGCCACGGCAGAAGACCGGCATATCGGCATCTGCAAGCCGCCTACCGCGGCCGGCCAGGGCACCGGCGATCATTTGTTCGATATTGTGCCGGGCCATCCGGACGACTCGATCATTCCCTATCGTCTCGGCTCCGCCGTGCCCGGCACGATGATGCCGGAACTAGGGCGCAGCACCGTGCATCAGGAGGGGCTTGCGCTGATCAAAGCGTGGATTGCATCGCTGCCCGGCCAATGCGTGGTACTGCACTGAACATGGCCGGGATCGCCATGCGCACCGGCGGCAGCGCTTTCGCCGCCCGCTCCCGAATGCCGTGCCGCTCAGCGCCCCGGCTTGTTCTGCAGGCGCGCCACGTTGCTGGCCAGGCTGGCGGCCACCAGGCGCATCACCGACGGCGCATCCAGCGAGGGATCGTCGAACAGCATTTCCAGCGCGGCAAAGGCCATGCTGTCGGCAACCCGGCTGAGCAGCTGCAGTTCGGTGGCCGGTGCGCCGGGAAACGCGTCGCGCAAACGCGCCGTCGCCTGCGCCGCCACTTCGCTGGCCGAGGCCAGGCGCACATCCTGCAGCATGGGAATGGCGCGCAATGCGCGCATGATCCAGATGCCGCCGGTGGCCTGGCGGGTGACTTCGTAGGTTTCCAGCAGCAGGCCGGTAAGCGCGTCTTCCAGTTGCGTTGCGGAAGCGAACGCCGCAGGCGTCAGCCATTGGCCGAGCAACGCATTCTGCCGCTGCATCAGGCGCAGGCCGAGTTCGTGCAGCAGCGCGTACTTGTTGGGGAAGTAACGGTACAGAGCCGGCGGCGACAAGCCCGCGCGCTGGCATACCAGATTGGTGCTGAGCTGCTCGAAGCCGACTTCGGCCAATACCTGGGCGGTCACGTCCAGCAGCTGTTCGTAGGTCTCAGCCGCGCGCGACTGCGCGGGGGCCAACTTGGGAGCCAGATCGAGCTTGGGCGGCTTGGCGCTGCGGCGGGGCCGCTTGGTCGGGGCTGGCACGGAATCGGGGTCCTTCGGCTATTGCGCGAATTATAGCTATAACTATATTGTAGCTAATACTAGCTTTTGGGGAGCGAGTGTTCATGCCCAGCGCGGCGCCAGCCATCACGCCTATCCGCAGCGAACGCCTGGTCTTGGCGGTCGACCTGGGCACGTCCGGCTGCAAGGTGGCGCTGGTCGGCATGGACGGCAGCGTGCTGGCGTGGACCTTCCGCCCGGTAGCACTGCATCTGGTGGATGAGCTGGGCGTCGAACAGGATCCGCAGGATTGGTGGCAGGCCTTCCTCGACGGCGCGCAGGAATTGCTGGCAGCCGATGCGCAACGGCGCCGGCAGGTAGTGGCGGTGTGCTGCTCCACCTTCGGCGAATGCACCATTCCGGTTGACCGGGATGGCAACGCGCTGGCGCGCGCGATGCTGTGGGTGGATATGCGCGGTGCCGATGCGATCCGCCGGCGCGCACGGCGCGGGCGCTTGCATATCCAGGGTTACAGCCCGCTGCGTCTGGCGCGCTGGTTGCGCCTGACTGGCGGCGTGCCGTCGCTGTCGGGCAAGGATCCGGCCGGTCACATTGCATGGCTCTACGACCGGCAACCGGCGGTGGTCGAGCGCAGCAGCAAATTCCTCAATGCGCTGGATTTCATGAATCTGCGCCTGACCGGCCGCTGCTGCGCCACCTACGATTCGGCGCTCACCACCTGGGCCACCGACAACCGCGATCTGTCCCACGTGCACTACGACGAGGGCCTGTTGCGCCTGCTCGGCATCGAACGCGACAAGCTGCCGGAGCTGGTGCATTCCACCGACGTGCTCGGCCCCTTGCTGCCCGCCGTGGCGCACGCGCTGGGGCTGGCCCCCGATACCAAGGTGGTGGCTGGTGCGATCGACAATTCCGCGGCGGCGATCGGTGCCGGCACGGTGCGCGACGGCCAACTGCATTTGTATCTGGGCACCTCGTCCTGGCTCGGTGCGCATATGCCGCGCAAGCGTACGCACCTGAGTGCATACATCGCATCGCTGCCTTGTGCGCAGCGCGACCGCTATCTGGCCATGGCGATGCAGACCTCGGCTGCCGGCAACCTGGCGTTTCTGCGCGACCGCATTCTGTTCCATGGCGACGAACTGCAGGTCGACGAGCAGCGCGGCGACGTGTATCCGCTGCTCGACCGCATTGCCGAACGCGTGCCGCCGGGCGCGCGCGGACTGCTCTACATGCCGTGGCTGCTGGGCGAACGCACGCCGGTAGACGACCGCCATCTGCGCGCGGGGCTGTTCAATCTTTCGCTGGAACACACGCGCGAAGATATAATCCGCGCCTTCCTCGAAGGCGTGGCCTTGAACACCCGCTGGATGCTGGAGCCGATGCTGGCGTTCGTCGGCGCGCCACGCGGCGGCGCCATCACTATCGTGGGCGGCGGCGGCCAGTCGGCGGTGTGGTGCCAGATGATGGCTGACGTAACCGGCATGCTGATCCAGCAGCCACAGGCGCCGATCCAGGCGAACGCACTGGGTGCGGCGTTTATCGCCGGCGTCGGGCTGGGCGAGCTGTCGTTCCAGGATGTGCCTGCGCTATGCCGCTATCGGCAGCGTTTCGAGCCGCGCCCGGCGCTGCGCAGCCTGTACGACGACAGCTTCGCCACCTTCAAGCAATTGCATCGCCGGCTTGCGCCGCTGTATCGCCGCATCAATCAACACCGGAGTCCGCCGCGATGAAATTCGAATCGATGCGCCAACGCGTGGTCGAGATGAGCGTACTGCTGGCCGACCGCGGTTATTTCGCGGCAACCGGCGGCAATCTCGCGCTGCGCGTGGACGCCGAACATATCGTGGTAACGCCATCGGCCGTCGACTATTACGAGATGGGTCCGCAGGACATCTGCGTGCTGCGTCTGAGCGATCTGGTCAAGATCGATGGCGAGCGCAAGCCTTCGGTGGAAACCGGCATGCATGCGCAGGTATTGCGCAAACGCACCGACTGCCACGCCAGCATCCACACCCATCAGCCGGTAGCGAGCGCCCTAAGCCTGCTCGGCCAACCGCTGCCCGTACCGCCGGAACAGCGCGCACTGCTCGGGCCGCAGGTATTGATCGCCGGCTATGCGCCATCCGGCACGCGCTGGTTGTCGAGCAAGTTGCAACGCGTGCTGCGGCCGGAGGTGAATGCCTATCTGCTGCGCACGCATGGCGCCATCTGCTGCGGCAGCAGCGCCGAGCGCGCGCTGCAATCCATTGCCGCGCTGGAAGCGCTCGCCGCCGCCCATCTGCGCGCGCGCATCGCCGCGCGCGCCACTCGCCCGGCCTCCGAACAGGCGGCACTGCAAAAGCTGGTCGCCACGCTCGACGCACAACCCGTGCAGGAGTTGATCGCATGAATTTCAATCACGCCAACGCCGCCTTGCCAGCCGCCAGCGCGGTATCGCAATGGCCGGATACCGATGCGTTGTACCGTCGCTTCGACGCGCTGGTAAAGCAGCCGATGCGCCCGCTCAAGCGCGATGCCATGCAGCGCGTGCTCGCGCATTTCGAGCAGCGCTGCCAAGGCTCCAAGCGCCTGGCCGAGCAGGCCGCCCAGGTGATTCCCGGCGGCGTGCAGCACAACCTGGCCTTCAACTATCCGTTCCCGCTGGCCATCGCCCAGGTCGACGGCGCGCATATGACGGACGTGGACGGCAATCGCTATACCGACTTCCTGCAGGCGGGCGGCCCCACCCTGCTCGGCTCCAATCATCCGGTGGTGCGCGAACAAGTGCGCGCGTTGCTGGAGCATTGCGGTCCGGTCACCGGGCTGCTGCACGAGTACGAGGTGAAGCTGGCCGAACTGGTCTGCGATGCCATGCCGGGCGTGGACATGCTACGCATGATGGGCTCGGGCACCGAGGCGGTGATGGGCGCGATCCGGCTGGCGCGTGCGTATACCGGCAAGCGGCGCGTGATCAAGATCGGCGGTGGCTACCACGGCTGGAGCGACCAGATGGTGTACGGCATGCGCCTGCCCAATACCGGTCGCATGGAGGCGATCGGCATTCCGCGCGGCGCCACTGCCGGCACCCAGGAAAGCCTGCCGAACGATCTCGCCGCCATCCGCCGCAAGCTGCAATGGAACCGGCTGCGCGGCGGCACCGCCGCGATCATCGTCGAACCGTTCGGCCCGGAAAGCGGCACACGCCCGGTGACCAGAGATTTCAATGCCCAGCTGCGCAAGCTGTGCGATGAATTCAACACCTTGCTGATCTTCGACGAGGTAGTCACGGGTTTTCGCGCCGGCATGGGCGGTGCGCAGGCGTATTTCAACGTGCAGCCGGATCTGACCATTCTCGGCAAATGCCTTACCGGCGGCTATCCAATGGCCGGCGCCATCGGCGGCAAGCGCGACATCATGATGATGCTGGTCGGCGGCATCGGCACGACCGCCAAGCGCGCCTTCGTCGGCGGCACGCTCACCGCCAATCCGCTGTCATGCGCCGCCGGCTATTTCGCGCTGCAGGAAATGCAGCGCACCGATGCGGCGGCCAAGGCCGGCCGCGCAGGCGATCGCCTGCGCCAGGGCCTGGAACAGATCATCGAGCGGCTGGGCCTGCCCTACGTCGCCTACAACATGGGTTCGATCGTGCACCTGCAGACCTCGGGTGTGATGCTGCTCGACACCAGCAGCCTGCTCAAACTGGTGCGCGCGCGCCACGAAGCCAAGCAGCGCAAGCACATGATGGAGGAAATGGGCGCCGCGTATGCCGCGCATGGCCTGATCACCCTGGCCGGCAGCCGCATCTACACCAGCATGGCCGACACCGACGAAGTGATCGACGATGCGCTGAACCGCTTCGAAGACGTGCTGAAACAGGTGTAGCGAACATGCCGCTGACCTCTCTGCTCGAAGACGCGATCAAACGCCTGGACGGCAAGCAGTTGCTGGGCAGCGGCGCCAGCGTATCCGTGCGCCTGCCTGGCACGCAGGACATGCTGTTCGGCACCGTGGCACATCCCGTGGCGCGCGTAGCACTGGCCGACGCACAAGGCGAGCAAGCATGGCATGCCGCGGTCTACCGCACACGCGCTGATGTCGGTGCGGTTGCGTTGGGCGGCGGCAGCTATGGTCGTAGCCTGGGCGACTTCGGCGGTAACCTGCCGCAGGTGTTCGATGAGCAGGCGCGCCATCTGGGGCGCACCGCGTTGCCATTGCACGATCGGCGCGGCGATCCGCAGGCCGGCGCCGAGCGCTGCCTGGGCACCGGCGGCGATGCCTGGGTCTGCGGCGACGCCGTGCTGGTATTCGGCAGCACCGCACATCGGCTGGTGCTCAATGCAGAGTTGCTGGAGAAATGCGCCAAGGCCTATGTGCTGGCGCTAGCGTGCGGAGCGCGCGTACACACGCTGCCCTGGTGGGTTTGCCGGATCGCCAACGGGCGCCTGAAAAAAGATCAGCGCAAAGCCACCGAACGTTTTGCCCAAGGCTTGCTACCCGAAGAAGTGAAAGGCTACTGAGGCGCATGCATGCATCGACATAGCAAACTGCAAGGGAGGGCCGGCCGATGAGCACCGCCGTGTCGCTCACCTTCCGCCGCTCCGAACGCGCCGCCGCGCTGGCGGTGGGTTGCGTGGCGCTGATGATGCTGGGCCTGCAGCCGGCACTGCTGGGCGATCTGGTCGAGCAGCAGCGCATTTCGATGGAAGGCGTCGGCATCGTGGCGATGGGCGAAATCTTCGCACTCGGCATCGGCGTGGTACTAGCGGAAAAATTCCTGCCCTTGCAGCATCTTCGCCCGGTGGCGATCTGCGGCAGCTTGCTGCTCGTGATGGTGAATCTGCTCACCCTGCTCGTGCACGGCGACGCAACCTGCGCCGCGATACGCGTGCTGGCCGGGCTGCTGGAAGCGAGCCTGTTCTGGATCACTACCGTGGTGATCGTGCGCTCGCATGAGCCCGACCGCCTGGCCGGCATTTTTCTCACCGCACAAACGCTGACCCAGGCGCTGGTGGCGCTTGCGCTGGCCAAGTTGCCGCTGCATGCGCTGGGCTGGCAGGCCGGCTTTGTGGTGCTGGCGGCGGTGTGTATCACCCCGCTGTTGGTGATCTCGCGCCTGCCGCGCCAGGTCGGCTCGCATAGCGATGCGATCATGCCGTCGATCGTGTCATGGCGCGGCCTGTTTGCCCTGCTGGTGCCCTTTGCACATCTGAGTGCGATCGGCACGCTGTGGGCGTATCTGGAACCCTTGAGCAAGCACGCCGGCATTGCCGGCGGCAACGCGGATGCCCTGGTGGCGCTGACGTTGCTGATGCAGGTCATCGGCGGCAGCTTGGCCGCGCTGGTGGTACGTCGCTGGCGCGTCGGCCCGACGCTGGTGGCCAGCGCCGTGGTAGTGGCCATGATCGGCCTGGGCATGCACCAGCTGGCCACGCCCGATCCATGGCGTTTTACCGCGCTCTGCGCAGTATTCGGTTTTGCCTGGCTGTTCCAGATGCCGTTCCACGTGCGCCTGGCGTTCCAGATCGATCCGCACGGGCGCATCGCCCTGCTGGTGCCGCCGGCGCAGCTGCTGGGTTCCGGCTTCGGGCCGCTGGCCGCTTCGTTCAGCGTGCACGGCGACGATGTACAAGGCATACCGTTGATCGCGGCGGGATTCGCGGTGTGCGTAGTGGTGGCTTTGTTGTTGGTGAAGTTTCGCGCTCCTTCCGGCGACGGGAACGGGGTTTTGGCCGGAGGCGAGCACTTCAAATAAACGCGATGCATCGGCCTGATGCGGCGATGCAATCCGACACAGCGAGAGGGGAGATCGACATGACGATGCGGCAACGTACTTTATCCAGGTGCCTGCGCCAGGCGATGTTCGGCGGCGCGGCACTGTTGCTCGGCGCCTGCTGGCCGGGCGGCGCACAGGGCCAGGATGCGAACAGCAATCCGCCTGCCGGCAAGCAAACCGCCAGCAAGACCGCCGCCGACGCCAGCCAGGCCAAGCAGCTGGGCAATATCACCGTTACCGCGCAAAGCCGCTCGCAGCAGATGGAACAGGTGCCGATTCCGCTGCAGATTCTTACCGCACAGCAGATATCCACGCAGGCGGCCACGGATCTGAGCAAGATCTCGCTGTTCGTGCCGGGGCTGGTGGTAAGCGGCAGCCAGCCGACGCAGCCGAATTATTCGCTGCGCGGCATCAGCACCAGCGACTTCGGCATCGGTACCGAATCGGCAGTGGGTGTGTATATCGACGGCGTGTATGCCGCGCGTTCCGGCGGCGCCCTGCTGGCGTTCAACGATATCGACCGCATCGAAGTACTGAAGGGCCCGCAGGGCACGCTGTTCGGCCGCAATGCGGCGGGCGGCGCGATCTCCATCGTCACCAACGAACCCACCGACAAGTTCGAGGGTAATGCGCTGGTGCGCTTCGGCAACTACGGCGAGAAATACGAAAGCGCGCTGGTGAATATCCCGCTCAACCAGGATATGGCGCTGCGCATCAGCGTGCTGGACAACCAGAGCAACGGCTGGATCCGCGACCAGGCCACCGGCCAGCATTACGGCCGCAACGATGACTGGGGCACCCGCATGGTCTACCGCTGGAACATCACGTCAGATACGCGCCTGCTGTGGTCGTGGGATCACGAGCGCCTGGACCAGCCGCCGCAGCCGGCGATCGGCCTGGTGGCGCTGTCCAACAACACGTACCAGCGGCCGCCGTTTCCGCCCAATCCGCAAACCTACCTCGATCCGCTCAACGCGCCGCTGTACAACGACGCCAGCCAGGCCGCCGAGTGGCGCCACTTTGACGGCTCCACCCTGATCATCGATCACTCGTTCTCCTGGGGCAGCCTTACCTCCACCACCGCCTGGCGGCATTTCAATACCTTCAACGACGAAGACAACGACGGCACCGACCACATCGTCAGCTACCTCGACACCGCCAATATCGAGCACAACAACAGCTACTACCAGGAGTTCAAGCTGGCCGGCGACAACGACCTGATGGACTGGGTCGCCGGGGTCAGCGCCTATTCCGAGCAGGCGCGCCAGACCAGCCAGGTCAACACCAACACCTACAGCCTCGACACGCTGGCGCAGAACGTCGACAACGAAGGATTGCCGCTGACCGAGATCACGCAGGGTCTGCAGCAGTTCGGCCTGCCCTACAACCTGCTCGGCGACCCGTGGCGCGAGGAGATCAACAACGTCGGCCACTTCAAGGCCTATGCCGCGTTCGGCGACGTGATCTGGCATCTCAACGACCAGCTCGACCTGACCACCGGCCTGCGCTACACCGAGGACCAGAAGGATTTCACCTGGTACACGCCGCTGCGCCAGGCCAACGCCTTCGACCAGACCGTTGCGCAACTGGTCAGCAGCGGCATCTTCGGCATCCTGCCGCCGGATGCGCAGCAGGCGCTGAATGCGTTCGGCACCAACCTGATCTTTCCCAATGCGGTCGGCCAATGGGTGCAGACCCAGCACAGCTGGCACGATTTCAGCCCGCGCGCCGTGCTCAGCTACAAGTTCACGCCCGACGTGATGGGTTATGTCTCGGTGACCAAGGGCTACAAGGCCGGCGGCTACAACAGCCTGCAGGTCGGCTCGCTGTATGCGCCCGAAAAAGTGTGGAACTACGAGGGCGGCGTGAAAGCGGTGTTCCCGCAGTACAACCTGATGTTCAACGCGTCGGCGTATTACTACCGCTATTCCAACCTGCAGTCTTCGGTGCTCGATCCGAACTTCAACGGTTCGGGCGTGCCGTTCTATACGGTGATGACCAGCGACCAGCATGCGCACGGCCTGGATGTGGAAGCACAGTGGCAGCCGGTGAATGCGTTGCGCCTGAATTTCACCAGCGCCTATATCGACAGCACCTACATCCAGGGCGTCTCCACCTCCGGCGTCAGCCTCAACGGCCAGCCCACCGGCGAGCCGACCTTCTCCGCCACCGCCGGCATGGACTACACCTGGTTTGGCGTCTACCGCGGCAATCTGGAATTCAACCTGCAATACGCCTATCGCGGCCCGACGCGCTGCAACGCCGACTCCGGTGTGCAGGGCACCTGCCTGAGCACCCCGCTGTTTACGGTCGGCACCTCCACCCAGCGCACCGATGCGCGCCTGGACTGGCACACGCCGGACCAGCGCTGGGGCGTGGCGCTGTACGTCAACAACATGTTCAACAAGCGCTACGTGGTGAGCATCGGCAATGACAGCACCAACGACTTCGGCACGCCCTACGCTATCGTAACGCCGCCGCGCGTATACGGTATCGAGCTGCGCACGAAGTTCTGAACGGGGGAGGCGCCACGGCCATCATGAACCAGCCTGATCATCTGGACCTGCCCAGCGAACTGGCACGCCTGCGTGCCGTGCAGGCAAGCGAGCCGCTGCCCGACTGGCGCACGCGCGCGCGCCGCCTGCGCGCGCTGGAGGCGATGGTGTACCAGCATCGCCAGCACATCGCCGAGGCCATCCACGCCGACTTCGGCTGCCGACCGCGCGAAGAAACCGAAATGCTGGAGGTATTTCCCAGCCTCTCGGCGATTCGCCACGCACTGCGCCATGGCCGGCGCTGGATGAAACCGCGCCGTGCATTGGCCGGCCTGGCGTTCCTGCCGGCGCGCACGGAAATGCGCCCGCAGCCGCTGGGTGTAGTCGGCATCATCGTGCCGTGGAATTACCCGCTGTATCTGGCGGTGGGTCCGCTGGCCGATGCGCTCGCAGCCGGTAATCGCGTGATGGTGAAGATGAGCGAGTTCACCCCGCGCTTCTCGCAGCTGTTCGCCGAGCTGGTCTCGCACCACTTCCAGCCCGACGAGGTGCTGGTGGTGAATGGCGATGCGTCGGTAGGCCAGGCTTTCGCCGCATTGCCGTTCGACCACTTGCTGTTCACCGGCTCCACCGCCGTGGGCCATCACGTGATGCGCGCGGCGGCCGCCAATCTCACCCCGGTGACCCTGGAACTGGGCGGCAAATCGCCGGCCATCATCGGTCCCGGCGCACGCTTCGAGCACGCGGTGGAACGCATCGTGTTCGGCAAGCTGGTCAACGCCGGACAGACCTGCATCGCACCCGACTACGTCTTGCTGCCGCGCGCCGACGTGGCGCGTTTCACCGCGGCGGCGCGCGCGGCGGCGGCGCGTCTTTATCCCGATCTGGCGCGCAATCCGCAATACGCGAGCATCGCCACCGAACGCCACTACCAGCGCCTGGCCAATCTGCGCGACGGCGCGGAAAACGCGGGCGCCAGCGTAACCAGGCTGGCCGACGTGGAAGACCGCTCCGAGCGGCGACTGCTTACGCCGGTGCTGCTGACCGGTGTGCACGACGACATGCTGGTGATGCAGGAGGAAATCTTCGGCCCGCTGCTGCCGCTGCTGCCCTATGACCAGCTCGACGAGGCCATCGATTACGTGGCGCGTCATCCACGCCCGCTGGCACTGTATCTGTTCGAGCAGGAACAGGCGCGTATCGACCGGGTGCTGGCACGTACGCATGCCGGTGGCGTCAGCCTCAACGACACGCTTTATCACATCGCCCAGCACAGCCTGCCGTTCGGCGGTGTCGGCCCTTCAGGCATGGGCAGCTATCACGGCGAAGCCGGCTTCCGCACGTTCTCGCATATGAAGCCGGTATTCCGGCAGGCGCGCTTCAACGGTACCGGGCTGCTCAATCCGCCGTATGGCAAGCGGTTCCGACAGATGCTGGAGATCTTGCTGCGCCGCGGTTGATACGCTGCGGCGCGCGACGCGTTAGTGCGGCGCGCTGTCCACCTGATCGAGCGAAATGGCAGTAATCCCGACGTGCTGCCCATCCCTGCTGTCGCCGACATCCTGGCGGTAAAGAGAGGCCAGGCGATCGACATGGATCTTCACCCGCAGCATTCCCGTTCGCACCAACGCGCCTGGCACACGCACGGCAATCGGCGTCATGCCGTCGGGACCACCGCGCTCCCATGAACCCAGCACGTGTCCGTTGACCGACACTTCCACCCGATTGCGCGGCTGTTGCGGCGTGGTCGCCACCATGGTCTGCAGGCTAAGCACCCGATCGGCATTGCGCGGAGCAGTAGCCAGCATCACCAAGGCATCGTTGGCGGCCATCCACATGCCGTGATGATCGCGCAGCATGATCCAGCCATTGCCGAGATAGGCGTTGTCATGGCCGCTACTGCCGAAGGTCAAGGTCGCCGGCGGCAACAGCGGATGCGCCTGACTGAATAGCGTGGCCTGGCGATTGCGCTGCACCACGATGAAATTTTCGCTGTGCGTGACAAACAGCGCATAGGCGGCGATGTAGCCGGCACCCAGCACCAATAGCGCCCCGAACAACACCCCTCGCCGCCATGCCGGAGCGGTCATATCGAAATCGCCATGCCGAGTGCCCATGCGCAAGCCAGGACGCCGTTGATCATGCCCAGCGTTCCACATAACAGCGCCGCTCCAAGCGGCCGCGCCGCAAAGACCCGCGCCACGCCGATCCAGACGGGAAACAGCACCAGCCAGTAGCGGAACACCGATACCAGGCCCTGCCCGCACCAGATCAGCACAACGGTGACGATACAAAACGCAAATTCTGCGTACAACCGTTCCTGCAGCAGCAACAAGGAGCAGAGGGCAACCGTTATGCTGACCAGCGCGCCGAGCATGAAGTTGCCGCCGCTATGCAATTGCTGCGGTACGTTTTCCCATGGCGGCGCAAACGTCCAGCCCCAGCCGATGAGCTGAGTGGACGAATGCGCGAACGCGTCCCCAGTGGCAACCAGGCAATAGCCGAAGAACAGAAACGCACCGAGCGGCGCGAATACCACGGGGATGAATTTTTCCGGGGCACGCCAGGGCATCAGCAAGGCACGCAGGCCATCACGTTGCCAGATCCAGACAACCGCAAAAACAATAAACAACACCCCGTTCGGCCGCGCCGCGGACAACATCGCCGCCGCCACGCCTGCCGCCAGATAATGCTCGCGCCGTAAGTGATACATCGCCGCAGCCAGCAGCAACAGGCACAGACCTTCGGTGTAGGGCGCGCTGAACACGATGCTTTGCGGAAAAACACACAATATCGCCGCCGTCAGCAGGGCCACCGTCCGATCCAGGCCCAGTTCGCGCACATACAGATAGACATAGAACAGCGCGCCGAAAAAGCACAGATTCGATACAAATATGCCGGCATGCAGAGCATCGCCGCCGTTGAACGGCATGAATAGCCGCAACAGCAGCGGAAACAGCGGATAGAAGCCGAAATTGGATTCGCCCGGAATACCGCCCGTCTCGAGCGGCGAGTAGCCGTTCGCGGCGATATCCAGGTACCACTTGCAATCCCAACGGCAAAGTACGTGCGCCACCGAGGCCGCTTCGCCATGCACGCCGGCCAGCTGCATCGTTGTTGCCGCAATCGCCAGCAGTACCAGCCGGGAAATAAGGAACATTACCGCCAGCGGCACGAACGCTTCGCGGAGATGCTGACGGGCGGAAACGGTTTGCAGCATTGCTTGCCGATCTCATAGGCAGGTAACGGGACGCCGGCTTTTATAGCAGAACCGCCTGCGCCATGACGCGGTCTCCACAAGCCGCCTGATGGAGCTGTGACGTGTTGCCTCAATCCCCTGCAAAACAAAGGGCCTTCCCGACCGAAGCAGGGAAGGCCCTCGATGCCGGCAGCTTAGAACTTGTAGACGCCGGAAATGGCGAACAGGTTGCCGTAGTCGCTGGAGGTGCCGGTGATGGTGTCTTCGGTGGCGCTGACGTCGGTGGCGATGGTCGCCCGGTTCACGAAGATGTGCGCATACGAAGCATTGATCGAGAAGTGCTCGGTAGCCTTGTAGCCGATGCCCACCGAAGCCAGCTTGCGGGTTTCGTCCGGCACGCGCACATCGCGGGTGGGGCCGGAGGTGGGGGTGGTATCGAAGCCGATACCGCCGCGCAGCGTGAGCTGGTCGGTCAGGTAGTACTCGCCGCCGATCGAGGTGTACCAGGAGTTATGCCAGTTGAACACCTGGGTGGTGGCCGGCTGGTACGGGTTGGCGTAGTTGACGGTGAGGTTCTTGAACACGTCCCACTCGGTCCAGGACACGTCCATGCCGAAGCCGAACTTGTCTTCCTGGTGCCAGTAGCTGGCGGTGGCCACGGCCGGGGTGGTGAAGTCGGCGGTGCCGCCGGTGTTCTGGAACGGCAGGTTCGAGGTGTTCAGGCCCAGTGCCGGCGCCAGCTGGCCGATCAGGGTGGATACGTTCTGCGGCACGGCAAAATCAGCCGTGCCCTGCAGGCGGTGGCTGATCTTGGAGCGGTAGTTGAAAGCGAGGCGATCCTGCGGATCGATCTTCCAGTAGCTGCCCAGTTGCCAACCCCAGGCCCAGCTGCTGCCGGTGATGCGGGCGTAGCCGTCGGTGCCCGGCGGGATCAGGCTGTAAACCTTACTCGGCGGCAGTTGCAGCGCCGAGTTCGGACCGGCCAGGTCCAGGCCGACGCTGGCGAAATTGATCGCATTGCTCAGCGTGGCGCTGGTGCGCTGCGCGATGGCGCTGCCGCCGATGCTGAAGTTGTCGGTGATGTCATAGGAGGCCGACAGCGTGGCATCGAGCGATTCGAACTTGGACTCGATCGCGTTGTAACGACCCACCCAGTTGTTGTCGTACTGGGTCTTGAAGCCGAACGGCACGCTGAAGGCCGCGCCCACGTGCCAGCGATCGCTCAGCTGCGTTTCGAAGAAGAACGCCGGCACCGGCATGGTGGTGCCGGCATTGCCGCCGTTATTGCCGCTGATCGGGTTGTTCAATACGTCGTGCGCGCTGCCGCTGAAGCTGGTGCCGAAGTTGATCGCGGTGACGTCCGCCTCGAAATAGGTACCCTTCAGATCGCTCATCGCGGCCGGGCCATTGGCCACCACCGATACGTCACCGCCCGCAGTCAGCGAACCGGCATAAGCGCGGCCCATGCTCTGCGCACTGTCTTCCTTCAGCTGGAAAGCACTGGCCCGGGCCTGCTGCGGCGCAGCCAGGGCACCGGCGATGGCCAGGCCAAGCGCGGCGAGGGCGAACGGACGGCCACCACGAACGGTGTTGCGGAAAAACATGTGCATCGCTTGCTTGCTCCTGCTTCTTCTTGGTGACGAGTGCGGCCAACGGGCGACCGGCATCAGCCGAGGGATCGGCATCCCTCGGGTGGAATGACGGCTCGGGTTTGGGCGGGGGGCATCACGGCCAATTTCATACGCGCGTTTGATAACCCCGGCGGGCACTCTGCCGGCTCGGGTGGGGCCGCGCAAGTGCGCTTGCAGCATTCAGCTACAGCCTCCTACCCCATGTGCCTACTTGGTTATTGGGGCGACGCTGACAGGGCGTGCTGCTAACCTTCACGACCCACTACGGATTTCGCGGGTTCAAGCCATGCACTGTTTCGTCTATGCCAGCCAGCGCAAGGCCGATACCTACGTGTGGCTGCAGCAGCGGGACAACTTCAAGCCGATCCCGGCCTCGCTGGCCATGCTGCTGGGCGACCTGCGCTTCGTGCTGGAAGTGGAGCTGCACGCACAACGCCGCCTGCCGCATGAGGATGTCGAGGTGGTGATGGAACATCTGCGCACGCAGGGCTGGCATTTGCAGCTGCCGCCGCAGCAGACACTGGCTGCGCCACCCGCTACATCCGATGCGGATGCCGGCCTGGTGGAGGGTGCTGCGCTGAATCGGGATGACGCACCTGAGTAAGCACTGACAAGCCACGGTTAACGTGTGATTACCGTCTGACGCGCTCCCGATTCCTATACTCGCCGACATGCCATCCAACAAACCGCGCCGCCCATCCTCCGCACTGACATCCCTGATCTGGTTTCTGCCGGGCTTCGCCGTGGCCGGCATAGCCGCCGCCGTCGGTGCTCATCCGGCAACGCTGATCCTGTTGCTGCTGGCCAATACGCTGACCATGGCCGCGGTATGCCACGCGATCGGCTTCGACCCGGAGCCCAACTTCGCCCGCACCGTGCTGCGGCGAGGTACGGCGCACCTGACCATGTTCACCTGCTACGTGGCGCTGGTGTTCCTGCTGATCGCATGGCCGATGCTGCGGCTGACGCAGCAGCCGACCCTGGGCGCGAGCCTGCTGCTGGCTGCGGCGCTGGTGGTGGCGCTGGCGGTGCTATGGCGATTGTGGCCGGCGTTTGCCCTGGTCTTCGTATGGGATGACGCCTATCCCGCGCATGACAAGCACGAAGGCTCCTCGCTGTTTACCGCCACCGCGCGTAGCCTCACCTTCGGCCGGCACCTGTCGCGCGAAGAACATTTCTTCAGCCACTTCCTGCCCAGCGCACTGGCGCTGGTGATTCTGTCTTTTGCCGGCATCGCGCTGAGCGGCCTGTATGTGGTGCTGCCGACCGAGATGCGCACCGCGGCGCTGGTGCTGTACGCGGTAGTGGTGCTGCCGCTGGGCTGCCTGGTGGTGGCCAACCGTACGCTGCGCGTGATGCTGTGCGAAAGCCGCCGGCCGCGCCGCAAGGACGCCGAGCGCGCAGAGCCTGAAGCCACGATTCCCGTCGCGCCGCCGCAGCTGAGCGAGCAGGAACGCACTGCCGGCACGCCGGAGCAGGCGCAGGCCCTGCTCGCGGCCACGCGCCAGGGCGATATCGCCCGCGCGCTCGCACTGATCGAGGCCGGCGCCGATCCGAACACCGCCCCGCTGCCCGGCGACCGCGACCAGCGGCCGGTGCTGATGCTGGCCGCCCTGCTGCCGGACCCGCAGTTGCTGCGTGCGCTGATCGTCAAGGGCGCTGACGTGAACCGCGCCAGCGGCGGCCTCAGCGCCCTGCTCGCCGCCACCCGCGACAGCTGGCACGGCCGTGCCGACGCAGTGATGACCCTGCTCGCCAACGGCGCCAACCCGCTGGCCGCCGATGCCGACGGCAACACGCCCTTGCACGGCGCCGTGCTCAGCGGCGAGCCTACGGTGGCGGCAATGCTGCTGGATGCCGGCGCCAGCGTGGATGCACTCAACCAGGCCGGCGCCACGCCGCTGTCGGTCGCCTGCCGCGCCGCCAACTGGCCGCTCGCGCAGTTCCTGCTGGAGCGCGGCGCCAAGCCGTCGCCGGCCAACGGCGAGCCGGCGTTGGTCGCCGCTGCCGGCATTGCGGATGACGACGTTACCGGCGTCAAGATGCTGCTCAAGCACCGCGCCGCAGCGAACGGCGTGGATGCGCGCCAGCGCAGCGCACTGATGAGTGCCGCCGCCGAAGGCCACGAACAAATCGCCCGCGCGCTGCGCATTGCCGGCGCCGATGTAAATCTGGCCGATCATCATGGCGCCACCGCCTTGATGGAAGCCGCGCGTGCCGGCGCCGTGGCCGTGGTGCAGTTGCTGGCCGATGCACAAGCCAATGCGCTGGCGCGCGACAAGCACGGCCGCGATGCCTTGACGCTCGCTTGCCAGTCGCCGCATGCACAAGTCGAAACGGTGCGCGTACTGCTCGCCCTCGGTGCCGAGCCCAAGACACCCGGCGGCGACGGCCGCAGCGCATTGGACCACGCGGCCGCGAGCGGACGCTGGGATCTGGTCGCCCTGCTCGACCCGGATACGCCGCTGCCGGCCAGCCTCGACCTGGACACCATCGCCGAAGGCGCCGACACCCCCGCGCATCTGCTCGATGCACTGCGCTTCGGCCATTGGGCGATCGTGTCCGGTTTTGCCGGACGCGTGCGCGAGTGGTCGCAAGCGCAGCTGGCCCAGCTGTATCTCGAATTGACTGAGCCGGGCCTCGGCGCCGCACGCCGCTGGCTGCTCGATCATGGCCTGCAGGCCGAAGCACGCATGCAGCCGCAGCTGATCGACGATCCGGATACCGATCAGCCGACCTTGCCGCCGCTGGGGCGCCGCCTGTTCGATGCGCTGCTGCCGCAACTGCCCGACAGCGCCGAAGCCATCCGCGACCTGCTCGCCGCCGGCGCAAGCCCGGCCGGCACCGGCCTGCTGGCGCAGGCGCTGGCAGGGCTGCACAACGCACCGCAGGGCGCCGCCCTCGCACTGGATCTGCTCGAGCGCGGCGCCGATCCGTTCGGCCCGGACGAACGCGCACGCACGCCGGTGCATCTGGCTGCAGTCAATGGCCAGCTTGCGCTGCTGCAGAGCCTGCTCAGTCGCGGCGGCAATCCGAATACGCGCGACAGCCAGGGGCGCACGCCGCTGTTCGCCGCGCTCGAACACGGCAGCACGGCCTTGCCGCTGGTGCGGGCGCTGGTCGCACATGGCGCCGATGCCGAAGCTACCGATGCCAACGGCGAAACGCCGCTGGGCCTGGCGCTGGAGCATCCCGAACTGGAGCGCTGGCTGGACTGGAGCGACTGGCAGCGTCCGCGCCGCGCCCTGCGCGCCGAAGACTTGATCCAGACGGCCAAGCAAGGCGCCGATACCGCCGTGCGCCGTCTGCTGGAGCTGGATTTCCCGGTCGATGCGCGCGACGCGCAAGGCGCCACCGCGCTGCTGCACGCCTGTGGCGCCGGTCACCGCGAGGTGGCCGTCACCCTGATCGACGCTGGCGCCGATCTCGCCGCCAGCGCCAACAACGGCATGACGCCGCTGGCCGCAGCGGTCGCCGCGCGCCGCGAAGCCCTGGTGGCGCTGTTGCTGGAACGCGGTGCCGCGGTGGACCAGCGTCTGCCCGGTGACGCCACCGTGCTGATGATTGCCGCCGTGCAGGGTTATCCGGACACTGCCGAACAACTGCTCGATGCCGGTGCCGAGCCGAATGCCGTCGATGCGCGCGGCCATAGCGCGCTGCATGCGGCTGCGCAGTTCGGCTTCGAACAGAACGACAGCTTGCGCGCACGCCGCCTGTTCGACGCCCTGCTCAAGCGCAAGGCCGACGTAAACCTGGCCGACAGCGAAGGCAAGACGCCGCTGCTATTGCTGCTTGGGGCGCACCAGCGTCCGGGCAGTGCCTGCGATGCCACGCATATCGGCGCACTGCTGCCGGTGCTGCTGGATGCCGGTGCGCGCATCGAGCACGCCGACCAACGCGGCGTGACCGCCCTGCATGCCAGCGCCATGCATGCGCTGCTGCCGCCCGCACGCGTATTGCTGACGCGCGGCGCGGATCGCAATGCGGCCGACAACTTCGGCCGCACCGCGGCGGATGTGGCGCGGCACCTGGGCTTTATCGATATCGCGCACGAACTGGCGGCGCGTGGCGGCAGTGCGATTCCCAGCGTGCGGCAGACATTGCGCCAACCGGCACAGCCTTCGGATCAAGCGTAACGAGCTGCATCCTCCACGGACGTCATTTCCGCGAAAACGCAATGACGTCCGCTCCGAGTTAGCCAGTCATCAGCGCGGCTCGATCAACGGCGCATCCGTATCCGGCCCCTGCGCAGGCGGCGGCGCCGGCGTCTCGGCATCGGCCTCGAACAACCTGTTGAGATCGGCGATGGCCTCGCGCGTGGTCTGCATCAGCTTGGCTTCGTCGTCGTAGACCAGGTACTGGATCTTGATCAGCTCCGCATCCTTGCGCCGGAAGCGGTCGATCTCCTCCATCGCTTCCTCGCTCGGGATACCGAGTGCCTCCAGTGCCTTGCGCGTCATCTTCAGGCTGGAATACAACGTCTCGCGCACCGGCTCCTCGATGCCCAGGTCCATCAGGCGCCATACGTGCTGGCGGTTGCGCGCACGCGCGATCACTTTCAGGTGCGGATACATGCGCCGCACCACGCGCGCCACGCGCAGGCTCGATTCGGCATCGTCGGTGGCCAGCACGAACACTTCGGCCTTCTCGGCCTGCGCCGCGCGCAGCAGTTCCGGACGGGCCGGATCGCCGTAGAAGATATCCCCGAGATTGCCGAAACGCTGCACCAGGTCGATCTGCTCGACCGAGTGATCCAGCGCCACGAACGGAATTTTGCGGGTGCGCAGCACGCGCGCCACGATCTGCCCCATGCGGCCGTAGCCGGCGATAATCACCCGCGGATGCTCGACGTTGATGGTGTCGTAGGGGCGCGTGGACGCTTCTTTCTTTTTGGCGCCCAGCAGTTTGCCGGTGCCGGCAACCAGCAGTGGCGTCAGCGCCATCGACAGTGTGATCGCCAGCACCAGCACGTTGCCCTGCTGCGGCAGGATCAGGCCCTTGTCCATCGCCGCGCGCAACACCACGAAGGCAAACTCGCTGCCGCTGGCCAGCAGCACGGTCATGCGCAAGGCATCGCCGCGATGCAGGCCGCCGGCGGTAAGCCCCAGCGGCCACAACAGCACGCCTTTGATCAGCATGATCGCCAGTGTCAGTCCCAGCACCAGCCAGGGCGATTCGAGCAGTATGTGCACCTGCATCGACATGCCGACGCTGATAAAGAACAGCCCGAGCAGCAGGCCTTTGAACGGCTCGATATTCGATTCCAGCTCGTGCCGGTATTCCGAATCGGCCAGCAGCACGCCGGCCAGAAAGGCGCCCAGCGTGACCGACACGCCCGACACTTCCATCAGCAAGGCCGTGCCCATCACCACCAGCAAGGCGGTGGCGGTGGAGACCTCCACCGAATCTGTGCGCGCGACAAAACGAAAGATCGGGCGCAGCAGATAACGGCCGCCCGCCACCACCGCCACAATCACGCCGACCGTGCGCAGCACGGCGTAGGGATCGATGCCGTGCCGCGTGGTGGAGGCCAGCAGCGGTACGGCGGCGATCAATGGAATCGCGGCCAGATCCTGGAACAACAGAATGGCGAAGGACTGGCGCCCGTAGGCCGAACCGGCTTCCTTGCGCTCGGCCAGGATCTGCAGGCCGAAGGCGGTGGACGACAAGGCCAGGCTGCCGCCGACGATCGCCGCCGCGCCGGGCATCAAGCCGAACCACGCATACGCCACCATGCCCACCAGCACGCTGGTAGCCAGCACCTGCAGCAGGCCGGTGCCGAACACGGCACGCCGCATCACCCACAGCCGCTGCGGCGACAGCTCCAGGCCGATCACGAACAGCATCAGCACCACGCCGAATTCGGAAATCGAGGCCACGCCGTTGTAGTCGCCGATCAGGCCCAGCTCTTCCGGGCCGATCGCGATACCGGCCAGCAGATAGCCCAGCACGGCGCCGAGGCGGAAGCGCTTGGTCAGCGGCACGGCAATCACCGTGGCCAGCAAGAAGACCACCGCGGCCCGCAGGAAATGATGGCTATCCACGCTTGCTCCTGTTGAACGCCGATGCAGATGTCGATTATTTCACGCCAGCGCAAGAAAAAACGCTTCGCTTGCTACTGACGTATGCATCCTGGCATGGGATGATCCGGCGCCATGAAGTCACTGATTTGTTCGTTGCTGCTGGTACTGGCGTGCTGCATGCCGATGGCGCAGGCGCAGGACGCGATTCCGGTCTACGGCTACCAGGTGGTGCGCACCTATCCGCACGATACCAACGCGTACACGGAAGGTTTCTTCTACCGCGACGGTTATTTCTACGAAGGCACCGGCACCGTCGGCGAATCGACCATCCGCAAGGTCGACATGAATACCGGCAAGGTGCTGCAGCAAGCCGAGCTGGGGCCGCCGGACTACGGCGAAGGCATCGTGGCCTGGAAAGACCGCCTGATGGAGCTGACCTGGCAGTCGCAGCACGGCTTCATCTACGACCTGAAGACTTTCAAGCGCATCGGGCAATTCCAGTATCCCGGCGAAGGCTGGGCGCTCACCGCCGACAGTCGCCACATCTACATGAGCGACGGCACGCCCACCTTGCGCATCCTCGATCCGGCCACGCTCAAGCAGGTGGGCAAGATCGATGTCACCGCGGAAGGCCGCCCGGTGAACAATCTCAACGAAGTGGAATGGGTGAAGGGGCAGATCTACGCCAATGTATGGCTGACCCACGTGATCGCGCGCATCGATCCGGCCAGCGGCAAAGTGGTGGGCGTGATCAATCTCACCGGCCTCGGCCCCAAGCCGCAGGAAACCAAGGATCCGGACAACGACGTGCTCAACGGCATTGCCTACGACGCCGTGCACGATCGCCTGTTCGTCACCGGCAAGCGCTGGCCGCTGATCTACGAGATCAAGCTGGTGCCGCTGCCGAACAACGCAGCCGGGGCCGCACAGGCCGCCCATTAAGCATCAGGCGGCGAGCGATTCGCCCAGCTTCTGCATGATCAGTTCGGCCAGCCGCGCCACCGCCGGCTCCGGCTCGGCTTCACTGCGGTAAAGCGCCAGCCCGAGCTGCGGCAGCGGTGGCAGTTTTGCCGCGGCAGCATCCAGCACGCGCAGATCCGGCGGCAAGCCCAGCGGCGTACGCACGCTGAGCCCCAGGTCCGCTTTTACCGCGGCCCAGTTGCCGGCCAGGCTGGGGCTGGTAAAGGCGATGCGCCAGGGCAGCCCGGCGCGATCCAGCGCCTGGGTAGCCGCGGTGCGCATCAGGCACGGCGCATCCAGCACCACCAGCGGTAACGGTTCGCCTGCTTCGCGCAGCAGCGGCAACTCCTCCTGGCCGGCGATCCAGCACATCGGCAACATCTGCACATGCTCGGCATGCGGCGCGGCCGATTCGGTCTCCCAGGCCAGCGCCAGGTCGAGCCGGTCCGATTGCAGCGACTGCAGCAGGGCCGTATTGCGCGCCAGCTGCACTTCCACGCGCAATTTGGGATGCGCGCGGCGGAAGCGGCCGAGCACCTCGGGCAGCACGCTTTCGCCGAAATCCTCTTGCAGGCCCAGACGCACGCGTCCCTCCAGTTGGCCGCCACGTACCGCGCTGACCGCTTCGTCGTTCAGTTCCAGCAACCGCCGTGCATAGCCGAGCATGACCTCGCCCGCCTCGGTCAGCGCCATGCCTCGCCCGGCCTTGCGCAATAGCGGCGTACCGGCCTGCTCCTCCAGTTTCTTCAGCTGCGCGCTGACTGCCGAGGTGGAGCGCCCCAGCCGGTCCGCCGCCCTGGCGAAACTGCCCAGCTCGATGCCGGCCGCGAAGCTGCGCAGCACATCCAGGTCGAGATTCACGCGACTCATGGCAATCGTCCTGTTTTTCTGAAGTTTCGATATTGAATTTACCGATTTTCAACACGATGCTGGACCGCTAGGCTGGGTCCGTCAAGTCACCTCAGGCACCTGCCATGATCACCATGCAATACCGCATCGGCCTGCCCGCCGATTACGACATGGACATCATTCGCCGCCGCATCGCCGAGCGCGGACACCTCACTGACAAGCTGCCAGGACTGGCCTTCAAGGCCTACCTGTACGCCGGCCGCGATGCGGTGGGCGGCGAGAATCTATATGCGCCGTTTTATCTGTGGCACAGCACGGAAGGCATGAATGCCTTCCTCGGCGGTGCCGGCTTTGCCGGCGTGGTGGCCTCGTTCGGGCGCCCGCTGGTGCGCACGTGGTCGGTCTGGCGCGCGGAAACAGCGCGCGATCTTTCCAGTGCAGGCTATGCCACTCGTGAGATCGCCCCCATTCCCGCACACGCTGCGCTGGATGCGGTGCGCGCGCAAGAAAACGCCAGGCTGCAGACCGACTTGGATCGCGGCGCGCTCGCTTCGCTCAGTGCATTCGATCCTGCGTCATGGACGCTGCTACGTTTCCGCCTGTGGCGCGACCTCGTCGAACGGCCGCAAGGCGATGATGCGGATGTCTACGCCATCGGCCATATTTCCCAACCTCAATCCTGATCCGGAGTCAGCCATGCCACTCGTTCGCATCGCTTTGCGCCGCGGCAAATCCGCCGCCTATATCGCCGCCTTGCGCAACGGCATCTACGCAGCCATGCGCGAAAGCTTCGCCGTGCCGGACAAAGATCGCTTCATCCTGGTCAGCCAGCACGATGCCGAGGAATTCGACTACGACCCCAGCTATCTCGACATTGCGCGCAGCGACGATCTGGTGATCGTGCAGATCGCCTGCAACAACACGCGCACAGTGGCGCAGAAGCAGGCGTTTTATAAAGCGGTGGCGGAGAAGCTCGCGGCCGATCCGGGCGTGCGGCCGGAAGACGTGTTTATCAATTTGCTGGAAACGGCCAAGGAAAACTGGTCGTTCGGCCATGGCGTTGCGCAATACGCGTAACGCGTCACCGGCGTAGGTTGGGTTAGCGCAGCGTAACCCAACAAATCTCCACCGAAGCCATGAGGAACTGTTGGGTTACCCCGGATCAAGTCCGGGGCAACCCAACCTACAGTGCGCATCGAGAATGCTGTTTTATTCGCCGCGTAGCCAGCGCGCAGCGTCGATTGCGAAATAGGTAAGAATCGCATCGGCGCCCGCACGCTTGAACGCGGTCAGCGACTCCAGCACCACCGCCTTCTCGTCCAGCCAGCCGTTCTGCGCGGCCGCTTTCAGCATCGCGTATTCGCCGCTTACCTGATACACGAAGGTCGGCACGCCGAACGCATCCTTCACTCGCCGCAACACATCCAGATACGGCATGCCCGGCTTCACCATCACCGCGTCGGCACCTTCGGCGATATCCAGTTCCACTTCGCGCAGCGCTTCGTCGCTGTTGGCGATATCCATCTGGTAAGTGTGCTTGTTGCCCTTGCCGAGATTCGCGGCCGAACCGACCGCATCGCGGAACGGACCGTAGAACGCCGAGGCATATTTGGCCGAATAGGCCAGGATGCGGGTGTGAATATGACCGGCCTGTTCCAGCGCCTCGCGGATGGCGCCGATACGGCCATCCATCATGTCCGACGGCGCCACGAAATCCATGCCCGCTTCGGCCTGCGCCAGCGACATCTTGATCAGCGCCTCGACCGTGGGCTCGTTCATCACGTAGCCGTGCTCGTCGATCAGGCCGTCCTGACCATGCGTGGTGTAGGGATCGAGCGCGACATCGCCGATCAGGCCGAGCTCCGGATATTTCGCCTTCAGCGCGCGCGTGGCCCGCTGCATCAGGCCCTGCGGATTCCAGGCTTCGGCTGCATCTTCACTTTTCACTGCGGCACCCGGCGAAGGAAACAACGCCAGGGCAGGAATGCCCAGTCGCACGCATTCGGCGGCGAGCTGCAGCAGGCCATCGATGGAAACGCGCTCCACGCCCGGCATCGAGGGCACCGCTTCGCGTCGGCCTTCACCATCGATCACGAACGCCACCATGATCAGATCGCCGGGCAGCAGGCTGTGCTCACGCATCAGTGCACGGGAGAAGGCGTCGCGGCGCATGCGACGCATGCGGATGGCGGGGAAGTTCATCGGTGAAATCTCTTGCGATCAGTTCGCCTAGTTTAACGCTGTGCATTTCTGTGCGCTCGGACACATCGCCGCGCCGCGTCGGCGCAGGCGCTGAGATGCGCGTCATCAACAATTACGACGCTAGATGAACGCCCATGCCCGCGTTAGCAAGATCGACACAAAGCGTGTGGCATCTTCGGGCATTGCACGTCCCCCTCCCTGGAGTCGCGTCATGAGCCAGCCCAGCAAGCGCACCTCGCATTGGACCTCGCCGGAAGGCATGAAATACCTCGGCAAACACGAAGGCACCGAACCGATCGATGTCACATTGGTGCTGCGCCGACGCACGGAAAGCGTGCCGCCCTGCGCCACCTGGCCGCAGCCGCCGCGCTGGCAGCGCGGTGAATTCGGCGAGCATTACGGCGCCGATCCGGCCGATGTGGACAGCCTGCGCCGCTTCGCCCAGCAGCACAGCCTGAGCGAAACCGGCAGCGATCTGCACCGGCGCGTGTTGCATTTACGGGGCGCGCCGGCCGATCTGGAAAAAGCCTTCGGCGTCACGCTTGGCCGCTATCAATTCAATGGCCAGCCACCGTTTGTCGGCTGCGGCCATGCGCCCAGCCTGCCGACCGAAGCGATCGCCGTGCTCGGCCTCGACCGGCGCCCCGTGGCGCAGCCGCACTTTCGTCGGCCCAGTACCACGCCCAACACCAGCTACACGCCGCTCCAGCTAGGTCAGCTTTACAACTTTCCCAGCGGCAGCAATGGCAGCGGCGAAACGATCGGCATCATCGAACTGGGCGGCGGCTTCAGCACCAGCGATCTCAGCCAGTATTTCTCCGGCCTGGGCATCAGCCCGGAGCCGAAAGTGATCGCGGTATCGGTATCCGGTGGCCAGAACCAGCCCGGCAGCGGCGATGCCGACGACGAGGTGATGCTCGATATCGAAGTGGCCGGTTCACTGGCGCCCGGCGCCACCATCGCGGTGTATTTCGCGCCCAATACCGACCAGGGCTTTTACGAGGCCATCTCGCAAGCCGCGCACGACACCACCAACAAGCCTTCGGTGATCTCGATCAGCTGGGGCGGTCCGGAAGACAGCTGGAGCAGTTCGACGCTCAGTGCCATGGAAACCGCGCTGCAGGATGCCGCATCGCTAGGCGTCACCGTGACGGTGGCAGCCGGCGACAGCGGTTCCAGCGATGGCGCCACCGACGGCCAGGCGCATGTCGATTTTCCCGCCTCCAGCCCTTATTCGCTGGCCTGCGGCGGCACCACCCTGGTTGCCAGCGGCAGCAGTATCCAGAGCGAAGTGGTGTGGAACGAAACCGCCAGCAACGAAGGCGCGACCGGCGGCGGTGTGAGCGTGGAATACCCGCTGCCGACCTGGCAGCAGAATGCGAAGGTGCCCAATGCGCCCAGCGGCAGCAGCGGCCGCGGCGTGCCGGATGTTGCCGGCAATGCCGATCCTTCCACCGGCTATCAGGTGCTGGTCGACGGACAATCCACCGTGATCGGCGGCACCAGCGCGGTGGCGCCGTTGTGGGCTGCGCTGATCGCACGCCTCAACCAGCAGCTCGGTGCGCCGGTAGGCGATGTGCATGCGGCGATCTATCAGATCGGCGAGCCGGCCTTCCGCGATATCACGCAAGGGAATAATGGCGCTTACCAGGCCGGTACCGGCTGGGATGCATGCACGGGGCTGGGCAGTCCCAATGGACAAGCGCTGCTCAATGCGCTGTCTGCGATGAAGAGCTGAGCCGCCGGCTCCCTCTTCCCGCCGGGGAGAGGGAGCATGCGCGGCTGGACGAATCGGACGACAACGGGCAGTCTTGTCAGGCTAGCTGTCTGGAAATCCCATGGATCGCTCCACCGATACCCCTACCCTGCTTGCAGATCTCGGCGGCACCAACGTCCGCTTTGCACTGGCCGACACCGGTTCCGCCACGCCCCTGATGATGGATAGCGTGCGGCGCTACCGCGTGAAGGATTTCGCCACCCTGGCCGATACCATCCGCCAGTACTTCGCCGACACCGGCCATACCGCCAGGCACGCGATCATCGCCGCTGCCGGTCGCATCGCCAATGGCGAAACGGTGCAGATCACCAACAATCCCTGGGCGGTTTCCGCGCACGGACTGCAGCAGGAGCTCGGCTTCGATGGCGTGCGGCTGGTGAACGATTTCGCCGCGCAGGGCATGTCCATTCCGCTGCTGCAGAACGACCAGCTCAAGCCGGTCGGCCCGGATCTGCTGCCGGCGCACGACAACAAATCCGCGCAGACCTTCGTAGTGATGGGCCCCGGCACCGGCCTGGGCGTGGCCGGCCTGCTGCTGCGCCACGGCCACTGGATCGTGCTGGAAACCGAAGGCGGCCACGCCGGTTTCGCCGCGCATACGGCTGAAGACGTGGAGATCCTGCATCGGCTCAACGCGCGCTTCGGCCGCGTATCCAACGAACGCATGATCTGCGGCAATGGGCTGGTGAACCTCTATCTCGCCCTGGCCGATATCGCCGGTCAGGCCGCCGAGGAATACACGCCCGAAGACATCACCGCGCGCGCCACCGACGGCAGCGATGCATTGTGCGTGCGCACGGTGGAGACGCTGGCCGGCATCTTCGGCAGCGTAGCCGGCGACCTGGTGCTGAGCCTGGGCGGCTGGGACGGCGTCTACCTCACCGGCGGCGTGCTGAAGATCCTGATGCCCTGGCTGCAGCACGGCGGCTTCCGTGAGCGTTTCGAGGCCAAGGGCCGCTTCCGCGACACCATGGAACACGTGCCCACCATCGCCATCACCCATCCGGAACCGGGCCTGCTCGGCGCCGCGGCGCTGGCTGTGCTGGATTCCGGCCGCGCCCTGCCACGCTGACGGATTACGTAGGTTGGGTTAGCGCAGCGTAACCCAACAGGATTTCACGTCAGCGCCAGAAAACGTTGGGTTACGCTGCGCTAACCCAACCTACGCATTGCTTGCGAATCCTATGCCTCGCTCCAACACCGCTTTTTTGTTCGACCTCGACGGCACGCTGATCGACAGCGTCTACCAGCACGTGCTCGCCTGGAAAGAAGCACTGGACCGTGAAGGGGTGATGCTGCCGGTGTGGAGCATCCATCGCAAAATCGGCATGAGCGGCGGCCTGTTTACCAACATCCTGCTGCGCGAAACCGGACTGGAAATTACCGAGGAGCGGATCCAGCGCCTGCAACAGTGGCATGCCGCCGCCTTCAATCGCCATCACACGCAAGGCTCGGTGCGCCCGCTGCCCGGTGCGCGCGAGCTGCTGGATTTCCTCACCCGCGAAGGTATTCCCTGGGCGATCGCCACCAGCGGCCGCATGCAGACCGCCGCACATAATCTCGCTGCGTTGGGGGTCGATCCGGACAAGGTGCCGGTGGTCACGCGCGACATGGTGCGCCATGCCAAGCCCGATCCGGATCTGTTTCTGGCCGCCGCCGAGCGCCTGGGCGTCGACATCCATCAGGCGATGGTGGTGGGCGACAGCATCTGGGACATGCTTGCGGCCCAGCGCGCACGTGCCTTGGGCATCGGCCTGCTGTCGGGCGGCTACGGCCAGGACGAACTGCAGCGCGCGGGTGCGTTCCGCGTGTACGACGATCCGGCCGATCTGCTGCGCCATATCGACGAAGTCGCCGCGCGCGACTGATCGCCAGCCGGCCCGCAGGTCATCGAAAACGCCCCTGGTCCGTTATGCTGCCTTGGGGAAATGATTCAGGTAGGGGTATGTTCAAACCATCGCTGTTTGCTTTTTGCGTGCTGGCCGCCGGCTGTTCGTTCGCAACGGTCGCCTTCGCACAGACGTCGCAGTCTTCAAAGCCGAGCATTACCGTCAACGGGGTGCAGCCTTCCGCCGCGCAATACGAGCCGGCGCCGGCCAATGCGAACGAGCCGATTTCCGATGCAGACATCTATTGTCCGCCCGGGATCGAGCCGATCCTGCCGGCCGATTACTACGCCTGCGAGGCGCGCGCCGCCTACGGCCAGAACGACTACAAAAAGATGATCGGCCTGCTGGAAGAGTCCGCGTACTGGGCCAACAAGGACGCCCAGTACACGCTCGGCCTGGCTTATTTCAATGGCGACATGCAGGACGTACCGCAAAACCGCCCGCTCGGCCTGGCCTGGCTGTCGCTGTCTGCGGAACGCAAGAATCAGCAATACCAACTCGCCTATGCCAGCGCACGCGCGAAGGTCACGCCGCAGGAGCTGCAGCAGGCCGTGAAGCTGTTTCGCCAGATGCGCCTGAAGTATGGCGACCACGTCGCGGTGCGGCGCGCAGCGCTGCGCTTCAACCATGGCATCGAGCCGATCGACGAGTCGGCCCGCCAGAACGGCATCGTGTACCTGAAGGGTTTCGGCTTTGCCCAGCAAAGCGCCTTCACCATTGCCAACAAGCTGCATGAGCAGGCCGACACCGACTTCGGCAACGTGCCCAAGGGCGTGGTAGTGGTGGGCAAGCCCGAGTGGCTGCATGGCCAGCAGCCGGCCAGCTCGTCATCGACGGCAACCCAGTAAGCCTTGCGTGCATGCGCAGTGAGTCGCTCGACTCACTGCGCCAGGCGCCGCTCAGCCCGGCGCCAGCAATGCGTCCAGATCGGCCTGGTCGAAGCTGAGTTTTTCGCGCGTACCGCCACCTTCCAGCACGGCTTCGGCCAGCTCGGCCTTGCGCGCCTTCAATTCTTCGATGCGCTCTTCCACGGTGCCGGCGGTGATCAAGCGGAACACGAATACCGGCTTGTCCTGGCCGATGCGGTGCGCGCGGTCGCTGGCCTGCGCTTCGGCGGCAGGGTTCCACCACGGGTCGTAGTGGATCACGGTGTCGGCCGCCGTGAGGTTGAGGCCCACGCCACCGGCCTTCAGCGACAGCAGGAACAGCGGTACATCGCCCTCCTGGAAACGCTGCACCGGTTCGGCACGATCGCGCGTTTCGCCGGTAAGCATCACGTAGCGGATGCGATGGCGATCCAGCTCGTTGGCGATCAGCTTGAGCATTTCGGTGAACTGCGAGAACAGCAGCACCTTGCGGCCTTCGGCCAGCAGGGCGGGCAGCATGTCCATCAGCAGCTCGAACTTGGCGGAGTCGCGCACGCCGCGCGCCGCTTCCAGTTTCACCAGGCGCGGATCGCAGCAGACCTGGCGCAGCTTGAGCAGCGCATCGAGCACCACGATGCCGCTGTGCGCGATACCGCGCTGCGCGATCACCTCGCGCAATTCATCGGCCAGCGACAGGCGCAGGCTTTCGTATAGCTCGCGCTGGCGGCCGTCGAGCACCACGCGGCGAGTGATCTCGGTCTTGGACGGCAGCTCCGACGCCACCTGCGACTTGGTCCGGCGCAGGATGAACGGTGCGAGGCGGCGATTGAGGCGCGCCTGGCATTCTTCGTCGTGCTGCTTTTCGATCGGTACGCGGTAGTGGCGGCGGAACGCGCCCTCGTCGCCGAGCAGGCCGGGCACGGCCAGGTCGACCTGCGACCACAGCTCGCCCAGATGATTTTCCAGCGGCGTACCGGTAAGACAGACGCAGCGTGGCGTGCGCAGGGTCAGCGCAGCACGGCGCGCCTGCGTGCGCGGATTTTTCACCTGCTGCGCTTCATCGAACACCATCAGCGAGAACGGCTGCTTGCGCAGGGTGACCACGTCGCGCGGCAGCAGCGCGTAGCTGGTGAGCACGATGTCCTGGGCGGCGATCTGCGAGAAATCGCCGCTGCGCTGCGGGCCGTGCAGCGCCAGTGCTTTCAGCGACGGCGCAAAGCGCGCGATTTCCGCCAGCCAGTTCGGAATCAGGCTGGTCGGCACCACGATCAGCGCCGGCTGCTGCAAGGCGCCGCTTTCCTTCAGCGCCAGTAGATGGGTGATCAATTGCAGCGTCTTGCCCAGGCCCATGTCGTCGGCGAGCACGCCGCCGACGCCGGCTTCGGCCAGCGCGTTCAACCAGCGCAGGCCTTCGCGCTGGTACGGGCGCAATTCCACCGTGAGTCCGGACGGAATCGCGTCGCTGGCACGTTCGGCAGCATCGCGCAGCCGTGCGGTGAAGCCGCGCAGTTGTTCCGGCGCCTGCAGCTCGCCGCCGCTGGGCAGCGCTTCGACGATTTCTTCCAGGCGGCCGGCCTGCACGCGCGGCAGGTGCAGTTTTTTCTTCGGTTTTTCCAGGTATTCGGCCAGCGGCGCCAGCAGTCCGCGCAGTTCCTTCAGGCGCACCGGCACGCGGCGGCGCTCGTCCACCGGTGCGTACCACACGGCGTCTTCCGGCTCGTTCGGCGCGGGGCTGAGGTTGAGCTGGTGCTCGGCCAGCGCCTGCGCGACCGCGGGCAACAGGTTGCGCCGCTTGCCTTCCACCTCGATGCCGATTTCCAGATCGAAGGCGTGGTCGTCGGTGTCCTCCACCGCATTGCCGTACCAGCGCACCGGGCCTTCCAGCACCTCGAACGGAAAGCTCGGCGCGTATTCGAGCAGAAAACCTTCTGCTTCCAGCTTGGGACGCAGCGCCAGCCAGCGGGCCGGCGTATTCACTTCCAGCGCACCGGCATGGCCTTTGCCCGGGAACAGCCACGCATCCTCGGGCAAGGTGTCGGCCAGATCCCAGGGCAGGCCTTCGGTATCCACGCCCAGCGTGAGACCGGCGCGCTCCAGCTGTTCCATGGTGGACAGTTCTTCGGCGCGACGGCGGGTGATTTCCACCAGCTGGCCATTGCGCACGCGACGCACCAGGGGCTCGCCGCCGCGGCCGGGCAGGCGCTCGCCCGCATAGTCGAAAGCGAGCCGGGCATAGGCGAGCGGTGGCGTACCGGCGGCCAGGCGAGCATGGCGGGTCAACGCGTGCAGGGTGAGCACGGGCTTGGGCGCCAGCTCCGCCTTGCGCAGCTCATCGAACACCTGCGGCAGCGGAATGCGCTGCGCCAGGCGGCTGGTCGGCAGCGAATGGCGCAGTGCGCGACTGTATTCGTGTTTGAGCACCGGCAGGTCCAGCCAATGCGTTTCTTCCGGATCGGCCTCCAGGTGGCCCAGCTCGGCGCGCTCGGCATCCAGGTACCACAGGCCGTCCACGCGCAGCAGGCGCTGGCTGTGCGGCAGCGCCGGCAACAGCCGCTGGCTGCCGTCGTGCTCCAGATGCCAATGCCAGTTCAGCTGGTGCGATTTGCCGCGCGACAGGCGCAACCCCGCCAGGCCGCCGAGGAAGCACGGCGCGGTATCCAGCATCTCGGCCAGCAAGGTGTTGCCGACATGCCCGGTAAGGCGGGCGTAGCTGCGCGACTTGCGCAAGGTCTGCGGCAGGCCCAGCACGGTCGTGGCCAGCCGCTGCTCGTGGATCTGCAGCGTGGCATGCGTCAGCAGCTTGCTCTCCAGCGGCGCGGGACGGGCCAAGCGACCGTGCTCGGCCGGCACCAGCAGCACCGGCGCGGCATCCAGGCGGCCGTAGGGCGCGCCCTCTTCCGGCATCACCTCGAAAAAGAAACCGAGCACCGTGTGCTCATGCGCAGCCGCCGCGCTGACGGGCCTGGCCAGCAACTTGTGCCAAACGCCGGGCAAGGCTTCCTCGCGCTCGTCCTGCTGGGCCGAGGAATCGCCGTGCTGTTTCTCGTCCGGTAGGTGCATGCGCATGCGATCCCTGGAGCGATCAAAACCTTGAGCTTAGCAGCGATTTGGGTCCGCACTGCAAGCATGACGGACACCTTTGCGAGAAGCCGTGCTCAGCGCGTTCCGAACAAGCCTTCCGGGTACTCCGGTTTCTGCTCGCGCGACATCAATGCCTTCAGGCCTTCCACCGGCGTGACTTCGCCATGCAGCACGGCTTGCACGCCCTTGCTGATGGGCAGGTCCAGGCCATGCTTGTCGGCCAGGCGCGCCACTTCGTCGGCAGTGACCACGCTTTCGACCACCTGCCCGATCTGCGCCACCGCTTCATCGATACCGATGCCCTGGCCCAAGGCGAGGCCGAGGCGGCGGTTGCGCGACAGATCGCCGGTGCAGGTCAGCACCAGGTCGCCCAGGCCGGACAGGCCCATCAGGGTTTCCGGACGCGCACCCAGGGCCTTGCCCAGGCGCAGCATTTCATTCATGCCGCGCGTGATCAGGCCGGCACGCGCATTGAGGCCCAGCTGCATGCCATCGGCGACGCCGGTGGCCACCGCCAGCACGTTCTTCATCGCTCCGCCGAGTTCGGCGCCGAGCACATCGTTGCCCGAATAGGCGCGGAAATTGGGCGCATGCAGCAGCACGGCCAGCTGCTGGGCAAAGGCGTCGCTTTCCGAATGCACGGTGACGGCGCTGGGCATGCCGGCCGCCACTTCGCGCGCAAATGAGGGGCCGGTGATGACCGCAGCGGCGCGGCCCGGCAGCTTTTCGGCCACCAGTTCGTGCAGGAAGCGGCCCGTGCCGGGCTCGAAGCCCTTGGTCGCCCAGGCGATGTTGGCAGCGGGATCGAGCAGCGGCGCCAGCTCGTCCAGCATTTCCGCGAAGGCATGGCTGGGCACCACGATCAGCACCACCTTGGCGCCGCGCACGGCGGCGGCCAGGTCGGGCTCGTAGTCCAGCTCGGCGGGCAGTTCCAGGTCGGGCAGGTAGCGCTGGTTGCGGCGCGTGGCCTTCATCGCCGCCAGCGCCCCGGCATCGCGCCCCCACAGACGGGTGGGCACGCCGTTGCGCGCGGCCAGGGTAGCCAGCGCCGTACCCCAGGAGCCGGCGCCCAGTACAGCCATCAATGGCCGATCACTCATGGCGTGGCGGCAATCAGCTGTTGAGCGGATGCGACTCGCCGCCGGCGACGCGGCGCTGCTGCTCCGCGTACAGGGCTTCGAAATTGATCGGCTGCAGCAGGAACGGCGGGAAACCGCCTTCCTGCACCAGGGCGGAGATCACCTGGCGCGCATACGGGAACAGCAGGTTCGGGCAGTAGCTGCCGATGATGCCGGCGTGGTCGGCCTCGGTGAAGCCGGCGATGCCGAACAGGCCCGCCTGGTGCACTTCGGCCAGGTAGGCGGTGCGCTCGTTCACGGTGCAGGTGAGGGTGAGGCTCAGCACCACTTCGTAGAGATCGTTGCCCAGGCCGGTGGCGCGCTGGGTCAGATTCAGCTGCACCTGCGGCGCTTCACTGACTTCGCCGATTTCCTGGAAGATCTGCGGGGCGTTGGGCGCCTCGAAGGACACGTCCTTCACATAGATCTTCTGCAGCATCAGCTGGGGCTGGCCGGCGGGGCCGTTGTTCTGGCCGTTGGCGGTGATTTCTGCCATGGGAATCCCTCGGTTCAAATAGGTGTGCGCAGGCTGCGCAAAGGGGTGGATTGTTCCATACATCCTGGTGCGCCCGCTATGAGACGGGTTTGGGGTCGAGCCCGGGAATATCAAAGGGCCGCTGCGCAAAGATTGCGCAGCGGCCTGTTTTTCTGAGAGAATGCGCGGCTCGCCCTATTCGACCCGGCCTTCCGGGCATGTCCGCAACGCGATGCGGACCTCACGATACCCGGCGAACGCTTTATCTCCAGCATCGCGTGGCGCCTGGCGCCGCTGGGCCGATGTCGCCCTGGCCAACGGGCGGTTCACGAATTACGGAGGTCATCATGGCCCGTGTATGCCAAGTCACCGGAAAGGGTGTGCAGACCGGCAATAACGTCTCGCACGCCAACAACAAGACCCGCCGCCGCTGGTTGCCCAACCTGCATGAGCGCCGGTTCTGGGTTGCCAGCGAAAATCGCTGGGTAAAACTGCGCGTCTCCAACCAGGCGCTGCGCACGATCGACAAGAAGGGCATCGAGGCCGTGATCGCCGACCTGCGTGCCCGTGGTGAAAAGGTCTGAGGAGTAAGTCATGGCTAACAGCAAGCAAGACAAGATCCGCCTGATCTCGTCGGCCGGTACCGGCCACTTCTACACCACGCAGAAGAACAAGAAGAACACCCCGGACAAGTTTGAATTCAAGAAGTACGATCCGGTCGTTCGCAAGCACGTGATCTACAAGGAAGGCAAGATCAAGTGATGTAACGGCCCATGCGTGCAACGCATGGTCAGCCGCTATGTCATCCCGGCGCAGGCCGGGATCTGGCACCTCCAAGAAAACCCGCCGCAAGGCGGGTTTTCTTTTTGCACGAAAAATGACTGCCAAGGTCTCCCGAGCCAGAAGATCCTGATCTCACCCCAGCGTCATTCCGGCGCAGGCCAAAATCCATGCTTGGTGTGCGACGGATGATTCGCTGCGCCCACCTCTCCGGGGCCGTCACGGGCGTTCTGCATACACACGCCCCGTCCGGCCCTCGCCGAAATGACATCCGGCTAACCACTACGCGTATGGCATAAAAAAAGCCCGCTTTCGCGGGCTTTTTCATGCACTGCGTTCAGTCGCTCAAATCAACTGGCGACCACCGCATAGCTCTTCAGACGCTGCGCGAATTCCTGCAACGCACGGATACCGCTCTGCTCAGCCTCGGCAATCCACTGCTGCAGTCCCTTCAGCGCCTGCTCGGCACCGCGCTGTTCCATCAGGTCGGCCAGGCGATTGCGGAAATCGCATACCGTGCTGAGGTTGGGACGCTTGGCCAGCACCGCCTGCATGCGCTCGCGGCCTTCGCCGTCGAGCCAGCGGCCGCCGTCGGCAAAGGCGCGACGCAGACGGCGCGGCACGGCCTTGATGCTTTCGCCGGCATGCTGCGCCTCGTCGGCCAGGGTCGGCACGATCACGTTGCGGTAGTAGTCGGTCATCGCCTGGAAGCGATGGGTCAGCACGGCCTTCAGCGTTTCGGCGTCCGGCAGGTGCACGTTGGGGCGCACGTCCAGGGTCGGCGCCACGCGCAGCACCTTGGCCAGGCCGACCTTGCGCAGCAGGCAGATCATCGCCCAGCCGATATCGAACTCCCACTTGCGCAGCGCGAACTTGGCCGAGCTCGGGAAAGCGTGATGGTTGTTGTGCAGCTCTTCGCCGCCGATCCAGAAGCCCCACGGGATCAGGTTGGTGGCGGTATCGGAGCTTTCGAAGTTGCGGTAGCCCCACCAGTGGCCGACGCCGTTGACGAAGCCGGCAGCCCAGAACGGAATCCAGGCCATCTGCACGGCCCACACGGCCAGGCCGATCACGCCGAACAGGGTGAAGTTGATGATCAGCATCAACGCCGGGCCCCAGTACGGGTGGGCGCTGTAGAGCTTGCGCTCGATCAGGTCGTCCGGCGTGCCGCGGCCGTACTTTTCCAGGTCTTCCTTGATGAAGCTGGCGTCGCGGTACAGCGACACGCCATCCCAGAACACCTTCTTGATGCCGTAGATCTGCGGGCTATGCGGATCTTCCTCGGTTTCCACCTTGGCGTGGTGCTTGCGGTGCACCGCCACCCACTCCTTGGTGACCATGCCCGTGGTGAGCCAGCCCCAGAAGCGGAAGAAATGCGAAATGGACGCATGCAGGTCGACGCCGCGATGCGTCTGGCAGCGATGCAGGTAGAGCGTGACGGTAAAGATGGTGATCTGCGTGACTACCAGCAGGTAGACGAGGATCCCCACCCACCCGGCGCCACTCACACCGCCGGAAAGGAATTGCAGCACAGCATCTAACATCGTGGATTTACCTGGAAACGTTGAAAAAGCAGTGTATTGGAGAGTCTCCGTACCCACCAGCACGGAAGCCCGTTTGTGAAGTCTAGCGTCCCTACGCTTTCACCCCGGTTAAAACCAAGGCACGACTTCGTGACGGCCTACGGTTGTGCGACGGATGGGGTCGCCCCGACAATCATGCAATGAACGCGCCGAAACCTGCTTCACCTCCCGTATTGCAACTTGAAGACCTGGTCCGGCGGCGTGCCGGCCGCCCCGCCGTGCGCCAGCTCAGCCTGACGCTCCAGGCCGGCCAAGTGCTTGGGCTGCTTGGGGTCAACGGGGCCGGCAAATCCACCACCCTGGCCATGATCGCGGGGGTGCTGCTTCCGGATAGTGGCAGCATCCGCCTGCAGGGCGGGGATTTCCTGGAACATCCTGAACTGGCCGCCCGGGCCATCGGCTGGCTGCCGGAAGCTGCCCCGCTGTGGCCGGAACTGACCGTACGGGAACATTTGGACGCGCATGCACGCCTGCGCGGCATCCGCGGCGCCGCCGTGGTCCAGGCGCGCGATGCGGTGCTCGAACGGTTGGAATTGAACGACCTCGCCCGGCGCCTGGCGGGCGTATTGTCGCAGGGCCAGCGCCAGCGCCTGGGACTGGCCTGCGCCCTGCTGCATCGTCCGGCCCTGCTGGTGCTGGACGAACCGGCCAACGCGCTCGATCCGGTGCAGGTCGCGGCGCTGCGCAAACTGCTGCGCGAATTGGCGTCGGACGGCACGGCCGTGATTCTTTCCACTCACCAGCTCACCGAAGTGACGGCGGTGTGCGACCGCGTGGCGATCCTGCACGAAGGCACGCTGCGCTACGACGCGCCACTGGCGGCCGACCAGCATGCCGCGCTGGAAAAAACCTTCTTCGATATTGCAGTGAACGGCAGGGCTCAAGCCGCATGACACTTTTTGCCGTGACGCGGCTGGAACTGCGCCGCCTGTTCGTGCGCCCGCTGGGTTGGATCATCGCCGCGCTGGCGCTGGCCGAACTGGGCTGGCGCTTTGCGCTGCTGCTGCAGATCTTTCTGCTCAACCAGGTGCGGCTGGCCGCCCTGCCCGACGGCCCCGGCTACACCGACCTGGTGGCCGTGCGCATGTACAGCAGCTTCATCACCGGCAGTCCGCTGCCGTTCGGCGTGATCGAACTGGCCCTGCTGCTGGTGCCGCTGCTCACCATGTCCACGCTGGCCGGCGAGCGCAGCGCCGGCACCTTGCCGCTGCTGTTCGCCAGCGGACTCAGCGCCACGCGCATCCTGCTGGGTAAATACCTGGCTGTGCTGATCTGGCTGGCGCTGTGGCTGCTGCTGGCCCTGGCCATTCCGGTGAGCCTGGCGCACGGCGCCAGACTGGACTGGGGCATGTTTGCGGCCGCCACCCTGGGCAGCTTTCTCGCTCTCGCCGTACTGGCCGCGATCGGCGTGGCCGCATCGGCCTACGCGGCGCATCCCGCCGTGGCGGCGGTGGCGGCGCTGATGCTCGGTCTGGCCTTGAGCTGCATCAATCTCGGGGCGCAACTGGCGGGCGTGAGCAATGGCTTCGTCAACTGGCTGGCGATGAGCACGCACCAGGAAACCCTGCTGCGCGGACTGGTATCGAGCGCGGACATCGTGTGGTTCCTGCTGGCGATTGCCGTGGCGCTGGCGCTGGGCATCCAACGACTAGCCTCCGACCGGGAGCGCGGCTGATGGGTACCGTCATGCGCCGCCTCAACGGCTGGCTGTTCGCACTGCTGGTGCTGCTTGGTGCACTGGCGATCGGCTATCTCAGCGCACGCCACGCGCACGTGGCCGACTGGACCTACGGCAGCCGCCGCAGCATGTCGCCGGAAACCCGTTCGGCGCTGGCGAAACTGGATGGCCCCGTGCAGATCGTCAGCTACGCCAATCCACAGGGCGATCTGCGCCAGACCGTCGCCACCTTCCTGCAGCGCTACCAGCAGGTGAAGCCGGATCTGCAACTGCGTTTCGTCGATCCGCAGCAAGATCCGGCGGCGATGCGCAATCTGGGCATCACCGTCGATGGCGAATTGATCCTGCATTACCGCGATCGCGAACAGCGCCTGGACGTGCTCAACGAACGCAGCCTTACCAATGCGCTGGAGCGGCTGGTGCGCGGCAGCGACCGCATGCTCGCCTTCGTCACCGGCGATGGCGAGCGCCGCGCCGATGGCGACGCCAACGCCGACCTGGGCAGCTTTGTCACGCAGCTCGAACAGAGCGGCATGCGCGCGGTGCCGCTGAATTTCTCGCAGACCGCGGCAGTGCCGGAACATACCGACCTGGTGGTGCTGGCCAGTCCGCAGGCGCCGCTGTCAGCCGGCGCCACCAAGGCCCTGGTGGATTACGTCGCCAACGGCGGTAACCTGCTATGGCTAGCCGATCCGGGCAACCAGGATCCGAGCCTGCAGCCGCTGGCCGACGCGCTGGGCATCCATGTGCTGCCCGGCGAGCTGATCGATGCGTCGTCTGCCGCACTCGGCCTGAAAGATCCACGCATGATTCCGCTGGGCGACTATCCCCCCAGTGCGATTACGCGCGGCTTCACCCTCGCCACGCTGTTCCCGGAAGTCGCACCGCTGGCCGAAGTACGCAAGACCGACTGGCAGCTGGTGCCGTTCCTGCGCTCCAGCGCGCAGGCCACCACCCAATCGCTGGATGGAAAGCCGGTCGCGGCGCTGAAAGGGCCGCTGGATTTCGGCTTTGCGCTGAGCCGCCTGTCGCCGAGTCCGGCCAAGAGTGAGCAGCGCGCGGCGGTGATCGGCAACGGCGACTTCCTCTCCAACAGCTATCTGGGCAATGGCGGCAATCGCGCCCTGGGCGAGCGCATCGTCGACTGGCTGCTGGGCGATGACGAACTGATCAATATGCCGCCGCGCGGCGCACCCGACCGCGTACTGACGGTTGCGCAGGGCGAGCTGAATTTGCTCAGCATCAGCTTCATTGTGGTGCTGCCGGTGCTGCTGCTGGTGATCGGCGGCCTGATCGCCTGGCGCCGGCGCCGCGCATGAAACGCGCAGCGCGCCGACAACTGTGGCTGCTGGCGGCCGTCGTCGCGCTGCTGGCGGCAGCATGGTGGCAGATGCACAACGACCAGCAGACCGCACCGGGCCGCTTGCTCTCGCTCGATCCGGCAGCGATCACGCGCGTCGATCTGCAAACCGGCAACGCGGCCGCCGAACATTACGTAAAGCGCGATGCGCACTGGTGGCGCATCGACAGCGGTACCCCGGTGCGCGCCGATGACATGCATCTGGGCGAACTGGTGCGCATTGCTGCCGCGCCGGTACAGAGCTGGGCCGCCGCCAGCGACTACGATCCGGCCAAGATCGGACTCGCACCACCGCAGGCCACGCTCGATCTGGACGGCCAAACGCTGCAGTTCGGCGGCATGACCGCGATCGGACAAAATGCCTATGTGCAGGTTGGCCAGCGTGTAGGCATCGTGTCGTTGCGTTATATGCCGCGCTCGGCTGCGCAAAGCCAGAACATCAGGCCCGAATGACATGCCCGAATTGCCTGAAGTAGAAACCACCCGGCGCGGCATCGCCCCGCATCTGATCGGACGCAAAGTCGCCAGCGTGGTACTGCGCCGCCAGGACCTGCGCTGGCCGATTCCGCGCGAAGTGAGCGAGTTGCTGCCCGGCCAGCGCATCGACGAAGTGGAGCGCCGCGCGAAATACCTGCTGCTGCATACGCATGCCGGCAGCGCCCTGCTGCACCTGGGCATGACCGGCGTGCTGCGCATACTGCCGCCGGATGTCGCGCCGGGTCCGCACGATCATGTCGACATCGCACTGGAACCGCTGCAAGGCGAGCGTGCACGCATCCTGCGCTTTACCGACCCGCGCCGCTTCGGCTGCCTGCTATGGCAGGCGCCGGGCAGCACGCACGAATTGCTGGCCGAACTCGGCCCGGAACCACTGACCGATGCCTTCGATGGCGACTTGCTCTATCGGCGCTCGCGCGGACGCAAGGCGGCGGTGAAGTTATTTCTGATGGATAACGCCATCGTGGTAGGTGTCGGCAATATCTACGCCAGCGAAGCCCTGTTCGCGGCCGGCATCGATCCGCGCAAGCCAGCGGGCTCGATCTCGCGCCCACGCTATGCGCGCCTGGCAGGCGAGGTGAAGCGCATCCTGGCCTGGGCGATCGAGCGCGGCGGCACCACTCTGCGCGACTTCCTCAATCCGGATGGCGCACCCGGTTACTTCTTTCGTGAACTGTTCGTATACGGTCGCGAAGGCGAGCAGTGCAAGGTGTGCGGCACGGCGATCAAACAGGCGGTGCTCGGGCAGCGCTCGACCTTCTGGTGCCCGCACTGCCAGAAATAAGCAACGAAGGCACCGTAGGTTGGGTTAGCGCAGCGTAACCCAACGATGCCCCGTGTCGCCGAGATCTGTTGGGTTACGCTGCGCTAACCCAACCTACGTAGCTACGCTTCGCCCTTGGGCCAATAGAAGGCTGCATAGGTGTTGTTGAACTGCGGATCGTCATAACCACCGCCCAGCTCGGCGGTGAGACCGCCAAAAATCCCATCCACTTCCAGCGCCTGCCCATCCTTGAAGTGGGCACCCAGCGCCTGCAGCTCGACCAGCCGCTGGCATAGCGCACCGGCGCGGTCGATCTCCTGCGCCGGCACATCGTGCAGGCTGATATCGGGACGACCGAACTTGCGCAGTCCGCGCGTATGAATCCATACACGGTCGGAATCGTCTTCTTCATCGCGCAGGATCAGCACGTGATGGCGCAGCGGCGCACCATCCTTGACCAGGTAGCGCCTGCGCCATTCCTCGGCACTGAACAAGCTGAGGATCTGCGGATCGAGAATCGCCACGCCGCCGATATCGAGCAGGCCGGCAAGCACCCCGTAGATATCGCGCAGATAACCCGTATCGGCACTGTCCTTGAAGCGGCCGCGCACTACCAGTACCTGCTGGGCGGCGATCGCCTGTTCGAACGCCTCGGGCGCATCGTTCTGGAACAGCTCGCCCAGCGGTCCTTTCAGCGGATAGCCTTCCCACTCGCGCAAGGCCGCGTTGTAGTGGCTGCTCAGCTCTACTTCCTCGGGCAGACCGTCGCTGCCGTACTGCTCGGAAGGCACGCGAATCGGCTGGAACTGGCCGAATACGTAGAACTGCACGATGATTTCCTCATCGCTGGGCTGCCAGTGCGGACGCTGCCAGGCGGGGAAATAAAGCGGTTGGCTCATGAGTGGGTCCTTGTTCTTGTCGGCGCGGCTCAGTGCTGGCCGTCCAGCGGCAGCCCGGGCTGTTGCAATTCGATCCGGCCATGCCCCTGGGTGATCTTCTTGAACTCGGCGCGGCTCACCGAGACATAGCGTTCGTTGCCGCCGATCTCAACCTGCGGGCCTTCGGTGATCGCGCGGCCCTGTTCGTCCACGCGCACCACCATGGTCGCCTTGCGGCCGGTGTGGCAGATGGTCTTGATCTCTTCCAGGCTGTCCGCCCAGGCCAGCAGATAGCGGCTACCCTCGAACAACTCGCCGCGAAAATCGGTGCGCAGGCCATAGGCCAGCACGGGAATATTGAGGTTGTCGACCACGTCGGTGAGCTGCCACACCTGTGTCTTGCTCAGGAACTGCGCTTCATCGACGAAGATGCAATGCAGATCGCCGTGCGCGGCAATATCGGCCTGCACCATTGCAAACAGATTGGCGGCGCTGCTGAACCGCTGCGCCTCGGACTTCAGGCCGATACGCGAGGCGACGATGCCCTCGCCATAGCGGTTGTCCAGCGCCGGGGTCAGGATCAGCGTACGCATGCCGCGCTCATAATAGTTATAGGCGCTCTGCAGCAAGTTGGTGGTCTTGCCGGCATTCATCGCCGAATAATAGAAATACAGCTTGGCCATGGTCCCCTACCGCATATGTGGCTGCACATGGTACCGCCAATTGGATAGCCGGCCCGGAATTGCCGGGCCGCCGGCCCGGGTCCGGTTTACTAACGTCTTGTCCGCGCTGGAATATCCGCGCCGGCACTGATTTACAGCGGCATCCGTGCCGCGCCGCTGCTACCATCATGCACCGCGCCCAGGCGCACCACGCTCCGCCGCACGCATGCTCAATCCCCAACAACTGGCCGCCGTCGAACACGTCGAAAGCCCGCTGCTGGTGCTCGCCGGCGCAGGCTCCGGCAAAACCTCGGTGATCACGCAGAAAATCGCGCACCTGGTGCAGCGGCGCAAACTGGCTGCCTCGAAGATCGCGGCGATCACCTTTACCAACAAGGCGGCGCGCGAAATGCGCGAGCGCGTCGGCAAGCTGGTCAGCACGGAAGACGCGCAGGCGCTTACCGTCTGCACCTTCCATGCGCTGGGCCTGAAATTCCTGCAGATCGAACACGCGCGCGCCGGCCTCCGCCGCGGCTTTTCCGTGCTGGATGCGGACGACAGCGAGAACATCGTCAAGGAGCTGGCGCCCAAGGGTGCCAAGCCGGATGTACTGTTCGGCCTGCGCAACCTGCTCAGCCGCGCCAAGAACAGCGGCTTGTCGCCGGAAGAAGCACTGGCTGCCGCACGCAGCCCGCGCGAGCTGGAAGCGGCCACCATCTACGAGCTTTACCAGCAGCGCCTGGCTGCTTTCAACGCGGTCGATTTCGACGATCTGATCCGCCTGCCGCTGCGCATCCTGGAGTCCGACGAAGAATGCCGCAACGGCTGGCGCGAACGCCTGCGCTATCTGCTGGTGGACGAATACCAGGACACCAACGATGCCCAGTACCGCCTGCTCAAGTCGCTGGCCGGCGAGCGCGGTGGCTTTACCTGCGTGGGCGACGACGACCAGTCGATCTACGCCTGGCGCGGCGCCAATCCGGAAAACATCGACCAGCTCGGCAAGGACTGGCCCAGCCTGCGCGTGATCAAGCTGGAACAGAACTACCGCTGCGGCAAGCGCATCCTGCGCGCCGCCAACCAGATCATCGCCAACAATCCGCACCTGCACACCAAGAAGCTGTGGAGCGAGCATCCGGAAGGCGCGCCGATCCGCGTGATCGAATGCAAGGACAACGAGCACGAAGCCGAACGCATCGCCGGCATGGCCGCCACCCTGGCAGAGAAGCACAAGGTGCGCTGGCACGACATGGCGATCCTGTATCGCGGCAATTTCCAGGCGCGCCCACTGGAAAAAGCACTGCGCCTGGCGCGCGTGCCGTATCACCTCACCGGCGCACTGTCCTTCCTGGACCGTGCCGAGGTGAAGGATCTGCTGTGCTATCTGCGCCTGCTCACCAACCCCACCGATGACGCGGCCTTTCTGCGCGTGGTGAACGTACCCAAGCGCGAGATCGGCTCGACCACGCTGGAAAAGCTTGGGCAGATCGCGCAGACGCGGCATTGCTCGCTGCTCGAAGCCACCCGCAGCGACAGCGTGCTGCGCCAGCTGAGTCCGCGCCCGGCCGCCGCACTGGCTTCGTTTTCCGAACTGCTGGACGAATTGCGCAGCGCCTCGCTGCACGAAAGCGCCGCCGATCTGGTGGACCGCGTGCTGACCCGCACGCAGTACGCCACGCATATCGCCACCAGCACGGCGGACGTCACCCTGCGCGATCGCCGGCTGGGCAATCTGCGCGAACTGTCCGACTGGTTCCGCGCCATGCAGCGCGGCGGCAACAGCGTGGGCGACCTCGCCTCGCAGCTGGCCCTGCTCAGCCACGCCGATCGCGACGAACCGGGCAATGCGCTGCGCATGATGACCCTGCACTCGGCGAAAGGCCTGGAGTTCCGCTTTGTCTTTATCGTCGGCTGCGAGGAAGGCACGCTGCCGCACGATGGCGCCATCGACGAAGGCCGCATCGACGAAGAACGCCGCCTGATGTACGTGGGCATCACTCGCGCAAAAGAGCTGCTGACGCTGTCCTGGTCCTCCAAGACCAAGCGCTACGGCGAAATTCACGCCAACCAGCCCAGCCGGTTCCTGCACGAACTGCCGCAGGACGATCTGCACTGGGAAGGCAAGGATCCGGAAGCCGACAAGGAGGCCGTGCGCGAAACGGCCGAGTCGCATATGGCAAAGATTGCCGCGATGCTGGCCGGCAACTGAGAGCGCGCCATGAGCAAGCACGGCTTTCCCGACGAGCAACGCGCAGGCCTGTATCGCGCCATCCACGAACGGCGCGATGTACGTTCGCAATTCCTGCCCGACCCGATCGCGCCCGAAATCCTCGTGCGCCTGCTGCAGGCTGCGCATCACGCGCCGTCGGTGGGCTTTATGCAGCCCTGGGATTTCGTGGTCATCGACAGCCTGCAGATCAAGCGCGCGGTGAAGGCACTCTACGATGACGCCAATGCGGACGCCGCCGGCAATTACAGCGGCGAGCGCGGCGCGCAATACCGGCGCCTGAAGCTGGAAGGCATCGTCGACAGTCCGATCAACCTGTGCATCACCTGCGATCGCCAGCGCGGCGGCCCACACGTGCTTGGCCGCAACACCATGCTGGAAACAGATCTGTTCAGCACCTGCCTGGCAGTACAGAACCTGTGGCTGGCGGCGCGCGCCGAAGGAATCGGTGTGGGCTGGGTGAGCATCGTGGATCCGGCACTGCTGGCCCAGACGCTGAAACTGCCGGAGCAGGTGTATCCGGTCGCTTATCTGTGCCTGGGCTATGTCAGCGAATTTCTGCCCAAGCCCGAGCTGGAAATGGCCGGCTGGCGTTCGCGGCTGCCGTTGCAGCAACTGCTGCACAGCAATACCTGGGATGGCCCGATTGAAGATGCCGCATTGCTGTCGGCTATCGGCGACACCTGACCAAACACCTTAGGTTGGGTTAGCGCAGCGTAACCCAACAATGCCTCGTGGCGTCGATGGAGATTTGTTGGGTTACGCTGCGCTAACCCAACCTACACCAGTCCATCGTCTTCAAGCTCGCTCTTGAGGCAGGCGTAATAGATCGGCGCCGCAATCAGGCCGGCCAGGCCGAACGCCGCCTCCATCACCAGCATCGCCACCAGCAACTCCCACGCACGCGCACGAATCTGCGTGCCGATGATGCGCGCGTTGAGGAAATACTCCAGCTTGTGGATCACGATCAGAAAACCCAGCGCCGCTGCCGCCACCCAGATCGATACCGACAGGCCGGCAATGGTGACCGCCGTATTGGAAATCAGGTTGCCGATCACCGGCAGCAGCCCGGCCAGAAAGGTGATCACCACCAGCGTCTTGGCCAGCGGCACATGGATGCCCAGCAGCGGCAGGACGCCGAGCAGGAAGATCGCGGTGGCGGCGGTGTTGATCAGTGAAATCTTGATCTGCGCGAACACGATGTTGTGGAACGAGTCGGCCAGATGACGGCAGCGCTCGCTCAGCGCTGCCGCCAGGGGTCCCACCTGATGCGCGGGCCGCGCACGGTTGAGCGCCATCAACGCACCCAGCACCATGCCGACCATGATGCGCACCAGCACGCGTGCGGTTTCCTTGCCCAGCGTCTGCAGGCTCAGCGCATGCTTGCGGGTGAGATCCATCGCCATCACGCGCAGCTCATCCACGCTGTCGGGCAGCCGGTTGGTGATGGCGAACGGCAATTGCGCACGCGCCTTTTCCACCAGCGGCATCAGCTGCTGCTGCCAGAGCAGATCCGGATCGCCCATTTCGCGCCGGAAAAAACTCACCAGCCACACCACCAGCATGGTCAACAGGCCCACCACCACCGCGCCCAGCACGGTAACCACCACCAGCCGCGCCCGTTCGCCGGAGATGCGCCGGCCCAGCAGCGGCGTCATCGCATGTACCAGTTCGTATACCAGCAGGCCGGCGAGCAGCGCCGGCAATAGGTGCAGCAGCAGTACCAGCAGCAAGGCAAGCGCGGCAAGCACATAGCTGGCGAGGCGGATGCCGTAGCCGGTTTCGGAGGATGCAGGCACGCGGTGACCTATGCGGGAGCCGATTCTGGACAAGTCTGTCATAAACTTGCGCCATCCTTTGCGGACTTCGTTTTCATACAGGGTGTTGCATGTCCAAATTTCTGCCCGTCGCACTGAGCACCTTGCTGCTTGGCGCCTGCGCCAGCCAGGCGCCGCATTCCCCTTCGCCCACGGCGGCGGCAGCGCCTGCGCAGGCGACCGCAGCGCCGGTTCCCGCCGACGACAACCTCAATGCGGTGGCCTGGAGCCAGACAGCGATCGAGCATGACCTGATCTACCTGGAAACCTATCGCAGCGCGCAATCACAACTGCTTACCGCGCTGCGGGACAAACACTGGGATGCACTGCCGGCCGACGATCGCATCGCACCCTACAAGGGCCTCAAGCCTGCGGTGGTGCTGGATATCGATGAAACCGTGCTGGACAACTCGCCTTATCAGGCGCGCCTGATCCGCAGCGGCGGCGAATACAACGAAGCCGACTGGGCCAAGTGGTGCAAGGAAGGCACCGCACGCGCGCTACCCGGCGTGGTGGAGTTCACGCAGTTTGCCGCCAAACATGGCGTGGCGGTGATCTACATTTCCAACCGCGCGCAGGATCTGGACCAGGTTACGCTGAGCAATCTGCGTGCGGTCGGCCTGCCGGTGTCGGGGCCGGACGCCTTCCTCGGCCTGGGCACGGTGCTGCGCGGCTGCGATCAGGTCGGCACGGAAAAGAACTGCCGCCGTCAGCTGGTCAGCAAGCACTATCGCGTGCTGATGCAGTTCGGCGATCAGCTCGGCGATTTCGTCAGCGTGCTGAGCAATACGGACGGCGGCCGCGCCCAGGTGATGGCGCCCTATACCAAGTGGATCGGCAGCCGCTGGTTCGTGCTGCCCAATCCCACCTACGGCTCGTGGGAACCGGCGCTGTTCAATAATGAGTGGAGCACGCCGCGCGACCAGCGCCGCCAGCAGAAGATCAATGCCTTGCGCGTTGACTAACTTTAAATATCAATAACTTACATATTTATATCTAAAGTATTGCCTGAAGTTCGGCGGATCCGTATCATGGGCTCCGCCGAATCCTGCTGACCTCCAATTTTACTGCGGGCAACGGCCATTTCCCTTCCGGCGATGCCGGCATGACCCCGCGAGGCCCAACGCCCGTGGGGTTTTCTTTTTGCGTCCTGTGACCCGGGCCCCAGCCTGCGCAAAGCGGTGCGATGCGGAACTACGTGTCGACACGAAACAGGCTCTAAGATGCACCGCTGCCGATCCGGCGGCCGGACCCAGGCTGGGCCGCAACCGCCTTTCCATGTGAGAGAATCCATGCGTTTTCAAACACTTGGCCGTAGCCTGCTGGTTGTGGCGCTGCTTGCGCTGGGCGCCTGTCACAAGTAGGAAGACAACGCCGCCACGCCCGGCGGCGACACCCCGGAAGCGGCCGTGCAGCAATCTGTGACGCTGATCAAGGCCGGCGACTTCGGCGGCTTCTGGCAACACGCCCTGCCCCCGGCCGACTACGCCAACCTGCGCGGCGACTGGAAACTGCGCTCCGACCAGCACCCGGTCACTGACGAGGACCGCGCCCATTTCAACCAGGCGATCCAGCAGCTCACCGCACCCAACGCAGAAAACACGCTGTACGACCAGCTCAAGCCCAAGCTCGCGCAGATGGAAGCGCAGTACCACGACCAATTGCCGGTGATGATCGGCATCGGCCAGGCGATCGTCACCACCGGCATCGCGCAGAACAAGACGATGACGGAAAACCAGAAACAGCAGACGCGCGATGCACTGAACGTGTTGCTGCCGTGGGCCCAGCAGACGCCGTGGTTCGATCAGGACAAGGCCAAACAATCGGTCGGCGTGGTGGTCGCCACGGCGCGCCAGCTCAACCTCAAAAGCGCGGACCAGGTGCAGAACATGGATTTCGACACCGCGATGAAGGACTACTCGGTCGCCTTCGGCGGCGCCAAGCAACTGCTGAACATCTACGGGCTGTCGGTGGACGACACGCTCAATTCGGTGAAGGTCAGCACCATCGGCATGGACCATGGCCAGGCCCACGTAAAAATCGACTACACCCTGCTCGGCAAACCGCTCAGCACCGATTCGCAGCTGGTGCTGGTGGATGGCCGCTGGTACAGCAAGGATCTGATCGACAGTGCGCGCGCAGAACACGAGCAACTGCTGCACCCGCATGTGCCCGCCAACAGTGCCAGCGCACCGGCGCCGACCGGCAGCGCGCCTGCGCCGGCCGGCAGTTCGGCGGCGGGGTCCGCCGTGGCGGCCAAGCCGTAGCGCCTGCGACGGGGCCAGTGAGCGCCTGACCTCCGCCGGATCGCCAGCAGGAGCGGACCTGCGCCACCATAGCGGTGGAGCGGGCGCGTGCCTCCGGCCGATCGATGCATAGCGGCACGAACCGCGAAAATCCCGCCTTCACACCGCGATCACAGCCGCCAACCCGCTAACGATAGAATATGCAGATGCCGACTATGACGACCGCGGAACCGACCTACCGCAGCCGCGCCCCTTGGTGGTTCAACCTCGCCGGGCACCTGCTCGAACCCTGGGTGCGCATTCGCCGCGACCCGGCCGAACCGGCGACGCTGCTCAACAGCGATGCGCCGATCTGCTATGTGATCGAGCGCGACGGTTTTTCCGATGCACTGATCCTGGACCGCGCCTGCCGCGAAGCCGGCCTGCCCAGCCCGATGCAGCCCTTGCCGCTGGCGCGGCGCAAGCGCTCGGTATTCGCCTTGGCGCGCCGCGATGGCGAAGTATTCGGCCGCAATCGCAAGCGCTCGCCGGATGGCCCGATCGGGCAGCTGATCCGCTCGCTGGAAGGCTTCCCCGAGCGCGACGTGCAGATTGTGCCGGTATCGATCTACGTCGGCCGCGCACCATCGCGCGACACCGGCTGGTTCAGCGTGCTGTTTTCGGAAAACTGGGTGGTAGTCGGCCGCTTCCGCCGCATGCTGGCGCTGCTGCTCAATGGCCGCGATACCGTGGTGCATTTCTCCGCCCCGGTGTCGCTGCGCGCGGTGATGAACGAAAGCGCGGAACTGCAGCCCGAGCGCTTCGCGCGCAAGATGGCGCGCGTGCTGCGCACCCACTTCCGGCGCATTCGCGCGGCGGTGATCGGTCCCGATCTTTCGCACCGCCGCACCGTGGTCGATGCCGTGCTCAACGCCGAACCCGTGCGCAGCGTCATCACCGCCACGGCCGCCAAGGAAGGCATCAGCTACGCCAAGGCCTGGGAACGCGCACACAAGATGGCGATGGAAATCGCCGCCGACTATTCGCACCCGGTAGTGCGCTCGCTGTCGTTCCTGCTGCGCAACTTCTGGAACAAGTTGTACGACGGCATCACCATGCATCACTTCGATAAGGCCCGCGCTGCCGCGCCCGGCTACGAAGTGGTGTATGTGCCCAGCCACCGCAGCCATGCCGACTACCTGCTGATGTCCTATCAGCTGCACGCTTCCGGCGTGGTGGTGCCGCATATCGCTGCCGGCGTGAACCTCAACCTGCCGCTGATCGGCCCGCTGCTGCGCCGTGGCGGCGCGTTCTTCCTGCGCCGCAGTTTCAAGGGCAATGCGCTATATCCGGTGGTGTTCAACGAATACATGGCGCAGCTGATCGACCGTGGCGTGCCGATCGAATACTTCATCGAAGGCGGCCGTTCGCGTACCGGCCGGCTGCTGGCGCCGCGCGCTGGCCTGCTGGCGATGACGGTGCGCGCCTTCCTGCGCGCACCGCGCCGTCCGGTGCTGTTCCAGCCGGTCTACATCGGCTACGAAAAGCTGATGGAGGGCAAGAGCTATGCGGGCGAGCTGTCGGGCAAGCCCAAGGAAAAGGAATCGCTGGTCGGCCTGATCCGCGGCCTGGGCGTGCTGCGCCAGCGCTACGGCCATGTTGCGCTGAATTTTGGCGAGCCGATCGAACTCACGCCCATGCTCGATGCCGCCAGCAAGGAATGGCGCCACACCACCACCGATCCGAGCGCCAAGCCCGAATGGTTCAACAATGTGGTGGATGCGCTGGCCGAAAAGATCCAGATAAATATCAACCGCGCCGCCGACGTCAATCCGATCAACCTGCTCGCGCTTGCACTGCTGTCCACTCCCAAGCATGCGATGGCGGAAAACGACCTGCTCACCCAGCTGGAATTGATGAAGGCGCTGCTGGAAGAGCTGCCTTATTCCGATCGCATCACGCTGACACCGATGGCGCCCGACGCCATCATCGGCTACGGCGAACAAATGGGCTGGGTGACGCGCGTGCGGCATCCGCTCGGCGATGTCCTCACGGTGGAAGGCGAGCCGGCGGTGTTGCTGAGCTACTTCCGCAACAATGTGCAGCACCTGATTGCGCCGGCCGCCTGGGTGGCGTGCTGCTTCCTCAACAACCGGCGCATGACGCGCGCCTCGATCCTGCGCCTGGGCCGCATCATCTATCCCTTTATCCAGGGCGAGCTGTTCCTGCCCTGGGATGGCGAAGGCTTTGCGCAGCAGTTGCAGGCCACCATTGATTTCTTCGTGCGCCGCGGCTTGCTTGAAGCCACCGGCGATGGCCGCGTGATGGAGCGCAGCCCCGGCCAGGAAGACGCCGCCTATCAATTGCGGGTAATCGCGCGCGGCCTGATCCAGGCTTTCGAGCGCTACTACATCGCCATCGCCGCACTGGTAAAGAACGGCCCGCACAGCGTCACCGCGGCCGAGCTGGAAAATATCTGCACGCTCACCGCTCAGCGCCTGAGCTTGCTGAGCGAACCGTCCGCACCCGAGTTCTTCGACAAGGCGCTGTTCCGCGGCTTTATCCAGAAGCTGCGTGAACGCCGCGTGGTGTGGACCGACGACGAGGGCAAGCTCGACTACGACGGTGCGCTGGAAGGCATGGTGCGCGATGCGCGCGTGATCCTCGCGCGCGAGATGCGCCATTCCATTCTCAAGATCACCGGCGGCGACGCGGAGAAGGAAAGGGAAAGGGAAAGCACCCGCACTGCACCGGTGGAGGCGCCGGCCCCGGCTGCCGCAGCGGCCGCTCCCATCGCACCGCCGCCGACGGCCAAAGCGGAAGAAGAACCTCGCGACGCAGAGCATTCGGGCGAGCAGCAGGAACTGCCGTTGAATACCAGCGAAGAGCTGCACCAGCGACACGTGATCGCGGAACATCACGAACATGACCATCCGCACGCATCGAATCACGAAAACAAACACTGACGGCGTGACATGAGAAAAAAGCGCGGCGTGAAATACGCTGCGCTTTTTTTATGCGGCGTTGTAAGTTTCGCGAAGTGCAACCGTCAGTCATGCGCAAGCGTGGCCGCGACGATGTTTTCGCCGTTGCCGTTTATTCAAACCGGGCGGTTTTAAGCATCATCAATCACTTGGCAGGCGGGCACACGCCAATCACCACGCTATTTTTCTAAAAACTTTGCATTTGCGGTTTTCGCCACACGCGGCGCTCAGCTTCTTTTCCCGATTTTTGCGCTACGGTCCTGGCCGCCCACATCCGGCGGAGAGGAATGACATGAAAGCTTGTCCTTTTGCGCGCAAGACCCAGGCCCGACTCACGGCAATGACGATGAGCATCACCACGGTCCTGATGGGCGCATCGCCCCTGTTGATCACCACGCCGGCACAGGCCGGCATTGCCATCGGTATCGGCATCTCGGTCAACGTCGCGCCGCCGCCGCTGCCGGTTTACGTACAGCCGCCCATTCCGACTGTCGGCTATATCTGGGTGCCCGGCTATTGGGCGTGGGCCGACGGCGGCTACTACTGGGTCCCCGGCACCTGGATCGAGCCGCCGTTCGTCGGCGCGCTATGGACGCCGGGCTATTGGGGCTGGGTGGGTAATGTCTACGTCTTCCACGAAGGCTACTGGGGCAGGACCGTCGGCTTCTACGGCGGCATCAACTACGGCTACGGCTACACCGGCGACGGTTATGCCGGCGGCCATTGGGGCCCTGGCGGCTTCTACTACAACCGCACGGTGAATCAATTCGGCGGCGTGCACGTCACCAATGTGTACAACCAGACCGTGATCAACAACGTCACCGTCAATCATGTGAGTTACAACGGCGGCAGCGGTGGTGTTGCCGCACAACCGACATCACAGCAACGCGCGTATGCGCAGCAGCAGCACACGCCGCCGGTCGCCGCGCAGCAACAACACGTGGCCATGGCGACCCAGAATCCTGCGCTGCGCCTGGCCAACAATCACGGCAATCCATCGATTGCCGCGACGTCGCGGCCAGGCAACTTCAGCGGGCCTGGCGTGATCGGCGCACACGGTGCACCGGCGCCGCATCCGGCCGCAGCCGAACGCCCCGGCGCCCTCCCTTCGAGCCATTTCGCGCCGCATCCGAGTGCCGCCGCGGCACCGGCCGAGCGCGCCGCTGCACCGCACCCCGTGCCGCCGGCCGAGCAGCATGTCCCAGATACGCATGTGCCGCCCACTCAATTGCAACGACGCCCGGAGCCGACACCCGAACCGCGCGAGCAGGGTGCCGCACCGGTAAACCACGCACCGGCCCAGCCGGCCTATCGTCCGGAAGCGGCGCCGCGCAGCGCACCGCCACCGCGTCATCCCGCAGCAGCACCGAAAGCGGCGCCGCCTACGCATCCGGCCAAGGATGAGCGACACGACCAAGGTTGAAGCGGCCGAGATTTGATGCTTTTCGCAATAGTGCGGGCTTCACCCCACCCCAGCCCTCCCCTACTGCACGTAGGGGAGGGGGTAGATAGCGCAAGTTTGGAAATGGCGCTTGTCGACACGCTCCCTCCCCTGCTGGGCAGGGGAGGGTTGCACGCGCTTGCCGCAGAAACCACGCAACCGAGGTGTAATCAGGTCACTCCCAGATCAAGCCTCGAGCTAACCCAACCTACGGAGCGACGCCTGCAGCGATCGCATCGATCGCACATTGGCGAAACCACGCATGCGCCGGATCGTCATGGGTGGATGCATGCCAATACGCCAGAATCGGAAATGCCTTGAGCTTGATCGGCAACGGCACGATCGCCATCGGCAACAGACCGGACAAGTGGATGGCGTAGGAACGTGGCACCGTGAGCAGCAGATCGGTAGCCGCGGCGATCTGGCAAGCGGCGAAGTAATGCTGGCAAGTAAGCTTGATCTGGCGGAAATACCCACTCTGCCCCAGCAATACATCCAGCGCACTGGTTTCGCCCAGCGGCGATACGGTGACGTGGCCGGCGCCCAGATAATCGCCGCGCTTGAGCTGCGCCTGCAACGGATGCCGACGACGCATCACCACCACCAGGGTTTCGTCGACCAGATGCTGGCGCATGATCTGCGGCCCCGCATGCAAAGGGCGGTCGACCACCAGATCCAGCGTGCCGGCGCGCAATTCGCGATCGACTTCATCCGCAGCAATGCGATGACTGGTCACCCGCACGTGCGGTGCCTCGCGCTCGATGCGCGCCAGCAAGTCCGGCAACGCGATCGATTCGAGGATGTCGCGAAAGCCGACGGTGAATTCCAGCTCCAGGTGTGCCGGATCGAAACGCGGTTGCGCGCGCGTGCTCGCGTGCAGGCCTTCCAGATGCGCCTGCACGGCCGGCATCATCGCGCGCACTTTTTCGGTAGGCAGCAAACGGTTGCCCTGGCGGATGAACAGCGGATCGCCCAGATGATCGCGCAAGCGTTTCAGCGCATGCGTCACCGCCGGCTGGGTGAGATGCAGCACCCGTGCCGCCGCGCTCACGCCGCCATAGGTATAGATGGCATCGAGCACGCGGAACAGGTTGAGGTCGATGCGGGTATCGGTGCGATCCATGCCCCAAAGGTTATAGATATGGCTAATGGATAGCCATAAAGGATATTCATTTCAATAATCCCCCGGCAGGGGCGTAGGCTGGCCGGACCGAGGAGAGCCGCCCGTGGATTTCACCCCTTCCGCCCGTACCCAGGACCTGGCCGAACGCCTCCGGCGCTTTATGCGCGAACAGGTGCTGCCGGCCGAACCGGACTATGCCACCGCGCTCAGCGGCAGCACCGACCATCGCAGCTGGCGCCAGCCGGCCATCATGGAAACGCTGAAGGCCAAGGCGCGCGAAGCCGGCTTGTGGAATCTGTTTCTGCCCGATGCCGAACACGGCGCCGGGCTCAGCCACACCGAATATGCGCCGCTGGCGGAAATCATGGGGCATTCGTTTATCGCCCCCGAGGTGTTCAATTGCAGCGCGCCCGATAGCGGCAATATGGAAGTGCTGCATCGCTACGGCACGGCGGCGCAGCGCGAGCGCTGGCTGCAGCCGCTGCTGCTGGGCGAGATCCGCTCGAGCTTCGGCATGACCGAGCCGGAGGTGGCTTCCTCCGATGCCACCAATATGCAGGCCACCGCACATATCGATGGCGCGCAGGTGGTATTGAACGGTCGCAAGTGGTGGACCACCGGCGCGGGCCATCCGCACTGCCGCTTCGTGATCTTCATGGGCCTGAGCGATACGCAGGCCGATCCGCATCAACGCCACACCATGGTGATCTGCCCGCTGGATACCGCCGGCGTGAAGATCGAACGCATGCTGCCGGTGTTTCATCACTACGACGAACCGTCCGGGCATGGCGAACTGAGCTTCACCAACGTACGCGTGCCGCTGGACCACATCATTCTTGGCCCGGGACGCGGTTTCGACATTGCCCAGGGCCGGCTGGGACCGGGCCGCATCCACCACTGCATGCGTGCGATCGGTGCGGCGGAGCGCGCGCTGTCGTTGCTGTGCCAGCGCGCGCAGTCGCGCGTGGCCTTCGGCAAGCCCCTGTACGAACTGGGTGGCAATCCGGATATCGTGGCGAATCTGCGCATGGCGATCGAGCAGGCGCGCCTGCTGACGCTGAAAACGGCGTGGACGCTGGACACGCAAGGTACCAAGGCAGCGCTGAGCCTGATCTCGCAGATCAAGGTGGTGGTACCGGCGGTGGCGCAGCAGGCGGCGGATGCGGCGATCCAGATCCATGGCGGCGCCGGCCTTTCCGACGATTTCCCGCTGGCGCAGTTGTTCGCCTATGCACGCGTGCTGCGGCTGGCCGATGGGCCCGACGAAGTGCATCGCGCGGTAGTCGCCAAGCTCGAAGCGAAAGCGCAGCAGCGCACGGAGTATCGGCCATGAGCGGCACGCTGGACCAGGCACGCGCGCTGCGCGAGGAAGATGCGTTCGACATTGCGCGAGTCGATGCGTTCTTGAAACAGCATGTCGCCGACCTGCACGGCACGCCGACAGTCACGCAGTTCCCGGGCGGTGCTTCCAACCTTACCTACCTGCTCAGCTACCCGGAGCGCGAGCTGGTACTGCGCCGGCCGCCGGCAGGCGCCAAGGCGAAGTCGGCGCACGATATGCTGCGCGAGGCGCAGGTGATGGCAGCGCTGAAACCGCACTATCGCTATGTGCCGGCGATCCTGGCCAGCTGCGACGACGAAGCGGTGATCGGCCAGCATTTCTATGTGATGGAACGGCTGCGCGGCAGCATCCTGCGCCGCGACCTGCCGCCCGCGCTCGGCCTCGATGCCGATGGCGTGCGCGCGCTTTGCCACAGCTTCGTCGACCGCCTGGTGGAACTGCATCAGGTGGATGCCACGCAACCCGCGCTGCAGCAGATCGGCAAAGGCGAGGGCTACATCGCGCGGCAAGTGTCCGGCTGGAGCGAACGCTGGCGCCAGGCGGCAACCGAAGGCACCGACCCGTGCGAGGATGTGCTGCACTGGCTGGCGCACAAGCAGCCGGCGCACGACAACGCCACCTGCGTGATCCATAACGACTACCGTTTCGACAACGTCGTGCTCGACCCGCTGCAACCGCTGCACATCATCGGCGTGCTCGACTGGGAAATGGCCACACTGGGCGATCCGCTGATGGACCTGGGCGGCTCGCTGGCCTACTGGGTGCAGGCGGACGACGATGCCACTTTCCAGTCGTTCCGCCGCCAGCCGTCGAATGCACCCGGCATGCTGACCCGGCGCGAAGTGATCGACTACTACGGCAGCCGCACCGGCTGGAGCGTGGACAACTTCGACTTCTACGAAGTGTTCGGGCTGTTCCGCCTGATGGTGATCATCCAGCAGATCTACCGCCGCTTCGCCCTGGGCCAGACCACCAACCCGCAGTTCGCCAGCTTCGGCGACGCGGCGCGCTATATGGGTGCGCGCTGCCGACGCATCATTGCGCACTCGGTGCTGTAGCGATGCGCAGCGTGTTGCTGATACGCCACGGACAGGCCAGCTTCCGCGCGGCGGATTACGATCATCTGTCCGAAGTAGGCGAAGAGCAGTCGCGCCGGCTCGGCGCATGGCTGGCCAGCTGCGGCGAAGTGCCCGATCTGGTGGCGATCGGTCCGCGCCAGCGCCATCGCCGCACGGCGGAACTGTGCCTGGCCGCAGCCGGCATCGATCGCCCGCTGCTGCAGCTCGATGGCCTGGACGAGGTCGACCATCAGGAATTGCTGGCGCGCCTGCGCCCGGATCTGGCCGAAGAAGGCGCCTTGTACCGCGCCCTGAAGCAGACGCCGGATCCGTACCGCGCCTTCCAGGAGATGTTCGCGGCAGCCATTGCACGCTGGGTGGAGGGCGAACATGACGCCCAATACACGCAAACCTGGTCAGGCTTTCGCGCGCAGGTGCTGCAGGCACTAGAGGTATTAGCCGGGCATCCGGCCAAAACCATCTGGGCGTTCACCTCCGGCGGACCGATCGCCGTACTCGCCAACCGCGTGCTCGATGCGCCCATCGCGCAGACCTTCACGCTGAGCTGGCCACTGGTCAATACCAGCACCACCCGCCTGCGCCTCGGCCGCAACGGCGCCTCGCTGGTGACCTACAACGCATGGCCGCATTTGCAACGCAGCGAAGACCAGTCCCTGGTTACGCTGCGCTGAGCATCCACTTTCCAGGATCACTTCCATGACCGATACATCGCCTTTCAACCTCGCCGGCAAGATCGCCATCGTGACCGGCGCCAGCCGCGGCATCGGTGCAGAGATCGCCAGGCTGCTGGCAGCACAGGGCGCACATACCGTGGTATCCAGCCGCAAACAGGCGGATTGCGAAAAAGTGGTCGACGAGATCGTCGCCGCCGGTGGCTCGGCCGAAGCGATTGCCTGCCATATCGGCGAACTGGCGCAGATCGAGGCGCTGTTTGCGCAGGTCGAAGAACAGCATGGGCGGCTGAATATTTTGATCAACAATGCCGCCACCAACCCCTATTTCGGCCCGATTGCCGATACCGAGCCGTCGGTGTTCCAGAAGACGGTGGATGTGAATATCCGCGGTTATTTCTACATGTCTGCGTATGGCTCCAAGCTGATGGCGAAGCGCGGCGGCGGCTCGATCGTCAACGTCGCCTCGGTCAATGGCGTGGTGCCCGGCTTCCAGCAAGGTATTTATTCGATCACCAAGGCGGCGGTAATTTCGATGACCAAGGCGTTCGCCGTGGAGTGCGCCGAATCCGGCGTGCGCTGCAATGCGCTGCTGCCGGGCCTTACCGATACCAAGTTCGCCTCGGTGCTGGTGAATACGCCAGCGATCCTCAAGCAGGCCCTGGCGCACGTGCCGATGCGGCGCGTGGCGCAGCCGTCGGAAATGGCCGGCGCCGCACTATATCTCGCCTCCGATGCAGCCTCGTACACCACCGGTGCGGTGCTGAATGTCGATGGCGGCTACCTCAGCGTTTGAACCAAGGGCACGGGCCATGACCACACCTTCTGCACAACGCGTCGCCGGCAAGCGCGCTTTTATCACCGGCGCGGCCGGCGGCCTGGGCGCCGCCACGGCGCGCATGCTGGCGCGACACGGCGCCAAGGTCTTCCTGACCGACATCAACGCTGCCGCAGTGCAAGCGCGGGCGGCGGAGATCAACGGCGAAATCGGCAAGCAGGTGGCCTGGGCCGCGCAACAGGATGTCAGCGACGAGGCAGCATGGAAACACTTGCTGTCGCAGGCCGTGCAAGCGATGGGCGGCCTGTCGGTGCTGGTCAACAACGCCGGCATCGGCTCGCTCGGCGGCGTGGAGCAGATCGCGCTGGACGAATGGCGGCGCGTGATGAGCGTGAACGTGGACAGCATCCTGTTCGGCTGCAAATACGCGCTGCCCTATCTGCGCCAGCAGCAGCCGGCGTCGATCGTGAATATCTCCTCGCTGGCGGCGTTCAAGGTCGACCCGAACTACACCGCCTACAACACCTCCAAGGCCGCCGTGGCGATGCTGACCAAGTCGGTGGCCATCGATTGCACCAGGCAGCAGATCGATGTGCGCTGCAACTCGATCCATCCGGCCTTTATCCGCACCGGCATCGTCGCCCCGTTCTTCACCGCGCTGGGCGAGGAAGAAGCCACGCGCAAGCTGACGCGCAGCATCCCGATGAAACGCCTGGGCGATCCGGACGATGTCGCCTACGCCGTGCTTTATCTCGCCTCGGATGAAAGCCGCTACGTCACCGCCGCCGAGCTGGTGATCGACGGCGGCGCCTGTGTTGTTTGAATATCTGCCGGAGCCAACACCATGTCATTCGTCAACCGCCAATTGCGCCTGAAGCATCGCCCGGAAGGGCTGGTCAAGCGCGAAGATTTTGAATTGCAGCAACAACCCGTACCCGAACTGAAGGACGGCGAGGTACTGGTGCGCGTGCTGTACCTGTCGATGGATCCGACCAACCGGGTATGGATGAGCGACGTTCCGCAATACATGCCGCCGGTGGCGATCGGCGAGGTGATGCGCGCGCTGGGCATGGGCCGGGTGCTGGCATCGAAATCGCCGCACTACACCGAAGGCGATCTGGTGCAAGGCCTGCTGGGCTGGCAGGACTACGCGGTAATCAGCGACCAGCGCCGCAAGGATTACGTAAAACTGCCGAAGAACCTGAGCGTACCCCTGCCGACCCTGCTGGGCGCGTGCGGCTTCAGTGGCATTACCGCCTATTACGGCCTCACCGAGATTGCACCGGTGCAACCCGGCGAAACGCTGGTGGTATCTGCCGCCGCCGGCTCGGTAGGCTCCATCGCCGGGCAGATCGGCAAGCTGCGCGGCGCACGCGTGGTCGGCATTGCCGGCGGCGCCGACAAATGCCGGCACCTGGTACAGGAGCTGGGCTTCGATGCGGCGGTCGACTACAAGGCCGACAACTGGAAGCAGGCGCTGGCCGAAGCCACGCCGGATGGTGTGCACGTGAATTTCGAGAACGTCGGCGGCCCGGTGATGCGCGGCGTGCTGTCGCGCATGGTCAACGGTGGCCGCGTGGCGCTATGCGGACTGATCGCCAACTACGCCAGCGGCGGCAAGCCCAGCGACGACTACAGCGTGATCATCGTGAAGCGGTTGACCGTGCGCGGCTTCCTGGCGTTCGACTATGCCGATACGCAGAAGGCAGTGCAGGACCTGGTCGGCTGGGTGATGAGCGGGCGCATCAAGGCGGAGGAGACCATCGAGGATGGGCTGGAGCATGCGCCGGTGGTGTTGAACAAGTTGTTTGACGGGACGCACCGCGGCAAATTGCTGCTGCGCGTGGCGGACGACGCGTAACGTTGGTCGATGCAGCGCCCCTGCGGCATCGTTCCCGCGCAAGCGGGGCGAAGCGCGTGGAAAGTCCGAAGCGCAGTATCGCTGGGGCGTGCAGCGAATCATCCATCTTGATACACATGCGTAAAGCCAAAATGGATTCCCGTTTTCTCGTTGAAACGGGCGAAGGCTTACGGCGTTCCCTGCTTGTTGGTTTCTTGCATGTTGAAAGACAAGCTGCGCTCCAGCAGGGATGAACGCTGCTCGGTGTCCAACGTATCGGCATACGCTTTGACGATCGCATTGATAACCAGAGCGGGGTTGTCATGGAAAATATAGTGCCCCGTTCCGACCGCGAGGATACCTTTCCGGTTCGTAGCGGCGCGCGCAAATTGTTGATGGCAATCCTCCCAATGCTGCCTTTCAGCTTCACTTGAGAAAGGAGGGTGCTGCGAGACGATATCGGTTACCGGAATGGAAGGGGGAAACGCAACTTTCCGCATCACGTCGGCCATCGCCCGGTAATCGCTCAACAAATAGTACACACCCGGCCGGTGGGCCTTGAAATCGCCCATTTGTCCTTTATAGGTTTTCTCGGTGATATCCAATTCCTCGGGAGTCAGGAAGCAACTCTCCGTGGCATCGATTAAAACTATCGATTTCACCCTGTCAGGATGTCTTGCGGCATACAACTCGGCGTAAAGCCCTCCTAACGAATGCGCAACCAACATGATGCTCCCGTCATAGCCTAGCGCCTTGAGGCCTTTTTCAAGATCGCTTACGCCGTTGACGATGCCGTGCCTTTTTCTATCCAGGCCGCTCTTTCCGAATCCCGGCCTGTCATAGGCAATCAATGTGGCATTGGTGATGCGTGCCAGCGGCGGCAGGATGCCGCTCCAAACGGTCGAATCGTCGCCGCCACCTGCTTCAAACAGGATGGGCATGCCCTGGCCCTTGATGACGTGGAAATTCAATTGATTTCCACCTACATCGACCTGGGTGTCGGTAGTTTGGCTCATCGCGAAGGACGCGCTCAGAGAGTAGAACAAAAATGCAAGCTGGATGAATCGTTTCGCCAACATGCGCGCACCCTTTGTCGATAGAAGCAGCCGCCCCGGCACGAGCGAGAGGCTAATTTCACGAAAGTACCTGCAAGGGACAGCACGACCACAGATGCATCATGCGAACGGAGGGTTTAAAAGTCGCGCGAACTTCTTTCTTGGCAGTTGGCCGAATGCCCAAGTGAGTAGGGAGGGCAGGCCGCAATCATGGTCGGTACGCCTCTTGGCACCATTGAATGAGCAGTACGAGCGCCGTCGCACCGTACCCAGGTCCGCGTTGGGTGGCGGCACAGTCCAGGCGAAAACGGCGCAAGACCTCATGCCTCGCTAAACCACCGATCAAAAGCGAAACCGCGCGCCCGCACTGATCATCCCGGCATCCGTGCGCCCACCCGTGAACTCGCCACTGAGATCCACGAACCAGCTCCAGCGGCTCGCCAGCTGCGTACTCACTTCCACCCCGGCCCAGCCACTGCCGCGCGGCGAATTCACGCCTTGCAGCTGGAACGTCGCGGCAGGTGCCCCGGCATAGGCGGCGGTAAACGCCAGGTTGCTGCCGCTGGCCAGGCGCTGATACAGCGCATACGCCTGCAAGGTGGTCTCGCCGCCCTGCCAGCGCCATTGATGCGCAAGCCGCGCACCGAGCTGGCCGCTGCTCTGCTCGAAACTCGCCGCCGCGGCAGCAATCCCGAATCCGCCTGCGCCGCTTTCATCGATCTGGCCGCGCGCGAGTTTTTCAAAACTCGCCGCGACGAAAGGTGTCAGTGTCCAGTCGGCTGCATGCAGCACATAGCCGGTTTCGCCGTACAGCGTGGTGAGCCGGTCCTTGCGCACACTGGCGATGGCAGCGCTGTTGCCGCCGAGCATGGCCCAGCGGCTGGTGCTGCTGTGGATCCAGTCTTCGCCTGCGCGGCCGCTGACATAGGCGGCGCCGATATCGTAGCGGCCATACAGCATCGCACCGAAGGCACGCGAACTGCCGCTGCCGGCCTGCAAATCGTAGTTGGCATCCAGGCGATTCCAGTCGGCTCCCACGCCGACCGTGGCGCTATCGCCGATCGCCATGTCATAGCCCGCCACCGAGCCACCGCCGCTGTAGCTGCCGGTGGCGTAGCCGCTTTGGCCGATATCGCCACTGGCGCCGGTGGCCTGCAGCCATGCACCTTGCCGATCCGGTGCATCGTCGATGCTGGCCAGCCGATCGGCGACCGAACGGTTGATGATGCCACCCTGCGCAAAGGTCAGTGCCTGCGAGGACACCAGCATCTGGCCGGACAGCGAATTGATCGATGCCTGCGCCTGCTCAAGCGAGCTGACGCGCAGAAACTCTCCCTCTGCACTGAGGAAGGCACTGTTGCCGGACGCACCGGCGGCCGGCGTGTAGGTTTGATTCAACGCCGTCTGAATATGTTGTGCCGTCTGCTGGGTGGTCGCGACATTCGGCATCGAACTGGCCGCCACTCCAGCTACCTGCGGACCGTAGAGCAGCACATCCACTTCCGTCGGCGTGTAGCTCAGCGAACCGCTGCCGAACACACTGCCTTGCACCACCAACGTGCCGAAGCGGCCGGTCACGCCGCCCATCGCCTGCAACACCATGCCGGCGGTATTGCTGGCGCTATTGCTGATTACGGTAAGCGTAGAACTGTTGAGCGTGGCCTGATTCGAAATGGTGATCGGCGAGCCCAGTGCCACCACGGTATTGGCCGACGAAGAAGCGCTATAGCTGCCATGGATCTGCAAGGCGGAGGAGGATGCCTGCGGCACGCCGTTGAGTGTGCCGCTATTGCTGATCGCACCGGCGAGCACGCCCGATGCAAATAGCGATGCACCTTGTGCAATCGTGATGTTCGCTGCCGAGAGCGAATTTCCACTGACGAAGCTGCCGCCGTTGATGGCGACATTGCCGCTGAAGCTGTCGGTGCCGGTCGCCGTCAGCGTACCGCCATTGACGTTGATGCCGCCGAAGCTGTCGTTGCCGGTCAGGGCAAGACTGCCGGCGCCGTCGAGCTGCAGCGTGCCGCTGCCGCTCATATTGTTGGAGAACACGCCGGATGCGCCGCTGGGTATGTTTACGTCGAACACGCCCCAGTCCAGCGCGCCCGGGCCGTTCACCGCCGCCGCCGCATTCACCAGGCCGTAGCCGTACAACGCCGGATCGCCGAGCGAGGTCGCCGTACCGAGCAAGGTTTCCTGCACGTTGTTGCCGGTGAAATAAGGAAAGCGCTGCCACACCAGGGCCGCCACGCCGGTGACGATCGGCGCCGAAAAAGAGGTGCCCTCGCCTGCGCCGGTCGAGAACGACGTGCCGGTCACCGGCGAGAAGGTGAGATTGCCTGGTGCCGCCAGACACCACGCCGCCGCCACTCCGCAACCGTTGGAAGGCTCTGCACCGTTGTCCAGACCGACAACTTGACCGGAGGCGTTGATGATCACATTCACCACCGCCAGCCAGCCTTTTTGCAGCGAGGGCTCCAGATAAGGCAGCCCCGGCTCCACATTCGGCTGGCCATGGCCGCTATTGCCCGCCGCCCATATCAGCAGGCTGCCTGCGTTCACTGCCGGCTGAAAATATGCCTGCTCCTGCGCCACCAGGCTGCCCGCGCCCGTGCTTTGCGAGGTAATCGTCTGTTCGATGCTGTAGGAGTTGTTGAACAGGCGCACGCCCTGGTTGAGCAGATCGCTATAGGCCTGCGGCAGCAGATTCATGGCGAAGCTGCCCGAAGCATCGCCCACGCGCGCGACATATAGCGAGGACTGCGGTGCGACGCCGCCATAGAACGGATCGCCGATCGGACCATCCGCATTGGCGGTGCCGCCTAGAATCTGCGCTACGACCGAGCCATGTCCCAGCGGATCGGTGGGCGTGCTGTTGGACGGATCCACGTAATCGCGAAACCAGCTGATGCGCCCGCTCAAGGCGGGATTGCCGGCCTGCACACCGGTATCGAGGATGCCGACTTTTACACCCTGTCCTTGCACGCTGCTTGACGAGCCACCCGAGTTCCACGCCGTGGGTACGTTTTCCGGATCCAGTTGCAGGCGCAGTTCCGCAGCGACCTGCGCGGAGGTGATCGTCGACGAAGGTGCCGGTGCCGGCGTGGGTGCGAGGCCTGGTGTCAACGTCGGCGCCGGCGTGGGCGAATTCGTCGTGGTGGTCGGCGTGGAGGTGACCGAGGTGGTGGTCGGTGTCGCCGTGGACGGCTTCACATTGCCGTTGCCGCCGCCTCCGCCGCATGCGCTCAGCGAACCCGTCAGCGCCAGCGCCACCGAAAAAGCCAATACGTTGTTACGACCCATCACGACAACCCTGCTTATCAAGCATCGAGAGCAAACACGTCTCGTACGCGGCGATCGCCAGGGAAATCCGAGACACGCCATTCCCCTTGCGCCGGTGCAAAAGCACACGGCGCAGCCCTATTCAGTCGGCAGGAAAAAATGCTGGGACAAGCCCCATGCATGGCATCTCGAACAGCTGCATGCGGGGCGCCAACCATCGATTGCTGCAAAACCTGGGGAGGGTTGAAGCAAGGTGGATGCCAGCGCTTTTCTAGGCTTTTTTTGTTCAGCCTGTTCAGAAAAGCCCCGGAAACGGGGCTTTCTCTTCACGCTGGCGTGAAGGCCGGCGGCGCCCGTGCGTACAAGCTTGCGCTACAAGACGAAGCCGGACCGCGACTTATCGCGCCTTTCTAAGATGGTGCCCGGCGCGTCACCCTGGCACTCCCCAGGTGGCGCGGAGAGTCAGCGAAATGACGTCCGCTGACAGGCAACCGGCGCCGCACAAACTTGCGAACAAGCCATGCGGCGCCGCGGCGGCCCAATCAGAACCGGTAGCGGGCGCCGGCGCTGATGGTGCGTGCCCGGGTACCGCCGCTGGCGAACTGGCCGTCCAGATCCACGTACCACGACCAATGCTGATTCATCATGGCATTAACACCCGCACCCACCCACTCGCTGTTGCGCGCCGTGTTCACGCCTTCCAGCTGGAAGGTCGCCGCCGGTGCACCGGCATAGGCAGCCGTGAAACCCAGATCGCGACCGCCCAGGATGCGCTGATACAAGGCATAGCCTTTCAACGACAGCTCACCCGCGCCCCAATTCCAGCGATACGCCAGGCGCGCACCGACTTGCGCATAGCTCTGATTGAAGTCTTCGCCCGGCGCGGCGATACCGAAGCCGCCCGCACCTTGCTCGTTGATCGCAGCACGATCCAGATGTTCGTCGCCAGCCGAGACAAACGGCGTCGTCGTCCACGCATCGGATCTGAAGTTGTAGCCCCCTTCCAGATATGCCGACGTCATCGTGTCGTTGCGCGAACTGGTGATCGCCGCCGGCACCACGCCCAGCACGCCCCAGCGGCTGGTATCGCTGTGGATCCAGTCTTCGCCGATGCGGCCCGACACATACGCATTGCCGGTCGTCCACTTCGCATACAGCATCGCGCCGGTGCTGCGTGAGGTATTGGTGCCGGCCTGCAAGGTGTAATTCGCGCTCAGATGATTCCAGTCCAGGCCTACGCCCAGCATGAAATCGTCCGCCAGCTTCACGTCGTAACCGGCCAGCGAACCGCCGCCGCTGTAGTTGCCAGTGGCATAACCGCTGCGCGCGATGCTGCCGTCTGCACCGGTGCCCTGGAACCACGCGCCTTGCTGCGTGTTGCCTTGCTCGATGTCGACCAGGCGATCGGCCACGTTGCGGTTGATGATGCCGGCCTGTTCGAAGGTAAGCCCCTGCGAGGAAGCCAGCTCCTGGCCGGAAAGGCTGTTGATCGATGCTTCCGCCAATGGAATCGACGAGACGCGCAGAAAATCCATGGCACTATCGAGGAATGTTTGATGCGCGGCGGGATTGGTCGCCGCCCATAGATTGGCTTGCGTCAACGCCGATTGAATGTGCTGCGCCGTCTGCTGAGTCGTCGCCAGCGGCGACATGGAAGTCTGGGCAATCGAAGACACCGAGGCTTGCGTGACGGTCATCTCAACCTGCGTAGCGGTGTAAGACAAGCTGCCATTGATATAGATACCGTTGCTTACGCCTACTGGCCCGAATTCACCAATCACGCCACCATTGGCTTGCAGCATCAACACTTGTTGGCCGGCAGCGATATAGCCTGCAGGAAAGTCGATTTGCAGGGCAGTACTGTTAAGTGTCGCGACACCCGCAACCATCAGCGGATACCCCATCTGGATTTCGGTGGTCGCGGCAGTACCCGCCAACGCTGTGTAGTTGCCGTTGATGTAGACCCCGCCTCCCGCCGTCTTCACCCAGCCGCTGCTGGTGACGTTGCCGTTGAGCACACTGTACGGGACACCATCCAAGGCACCTCCGCTCCCAAGCGTAACGTCCGCGTTCAATGCCCCGATGACATTGATTTCGCCATTGTTGACGATTGCCGCGCTCGGTAGCGTAACGCTGCCTGATGCCAGGTACGTCCCTTGATCAAGATAGCCGCCAACATCGAGCACGCCCCCGTTTATTACGATGCCACCGATGTTGCTGCGGCCAGCCAGAGCGAGGGTGCCATCTCCATCAAGCTGGATAGAACCGGTGCCGGTCATATTGTTCGCAAATATCGCTGACGAACCGGCAGGCATATTTACGTCGAAAACACCCCAGTTCAATTGCCCCGGACCATTGACGGCGGCTTGCGCATTGACCAGCCCGTATCCGTAAAAGGCAGGGCTCCCCAGATTGGTTGCTGTGCCAAGCAAGGTCTGCTGCACATTGCTGGGCGTAAAGAAGGGAAAACGCTGCCAAACCAGTGCCGCGATTCCGGTTACCACAGCTGCCGCCCCCGATGTACCGTCAGCAGCCCCGGTCGAGAATGCAGTGTTGGATACTGGCGAGAAATAGGTATATCCGGCGGCAGCCAGGCACCACGGCGCAGCTACACCACAGGCATTGGATGTTGCATCTGCATCAAGCCCGGTTACTTGTCCGCTTGCATTCAAGGAGACGTTGACCACGGTTAGCCAGTTGTTTTTCAGGCTAGGCTCGTAATAAGGCAAGCCCGCTTCCACACTCGGTTGCGGATGGCCATCGTTGCCAGCGGCCCAAACCATAAGCTCGCCGTTGAGAGAACTCTTCAAGCTCCATTGATACAGAGAATAATCCTGCGTTACTTGCGGACTCGTTGCGGTAACGCTGGTGATCTGCACCGCGCTGCCATAGGAGTTATTGATCAGCTGAACGCCTTGATTGGCCAAATCGATCAAAGCTTGAGGTGCCAGAGTGGTATTGATAAGACTCGTGCTGTCACCAAGTTTCGCGACATACAACGAAGCCTGCGGCGCGACACCGCCCACGTAGAAATCAAGGGGATTACCGTCGGAAACCGCAACGCCACCGATGATTTCCGCCATTACGGTGCCGTGACCGTAGGCATCCTGCGGTGTCGTATTACTCGAGTTTGTATAGTCTTTGAACCATGTAATGCGATTGAGTAATGCGGGATTACTTGCATCAACGCCGGAATCGATGATGCCAACCTTCACTCCCTGTCCCTGGTTGCCAGTTAGAGTGCCACCTACTGCCCAAGCATTCTGTACGTTTTCCGGCGAAAGCTGACTCATCAGCGGCGTGTAATACGGAACGACGGGTGTCGGCAATGGCGTGGGGCTGGCCAAAGGGGTCGGAGGAGGTGCGGGCGCCGGTGAAGGGGTTGGGGCTGGTGCGGGGGCGGGGGCTGGCGCTGGAGTCGGCGATGGCGTTCCCACAGAAGGACGCACATTGCTGTTGCCACCTCCTCCGCCACCTCCACATGCACTCAGCGAAGCCGTCAAAGCCATCACTACGGATAGCGCTAAAACGTGTTGGCGAGTTGGCAGATGCATCAGCAAAATCCCCTGTTCGAAATGAATTCACGCACGTACAACGGACGCTCCATGGCGTCGTCGTAGAAAAGTCTGTAAATGGTTACGTCAGCGGCCGCGCGGCAGCCGTGTCGCGAACAATGGATGGTACGCAGGCAATGGCCCATGACAGGCATGCAGATGCCTGCCCGGCGAATGACGCGAGTGCGAATCTTTCATCATCGATCCCTCGATCCCCTGGTGTGCTCTACAAAGACGGATGCACACGGCTTCCATCCTGCCCAGCAGGCGCCACTCGCTTACAAGGCACTCAGTCGCCCCAAGCGACTGATCTGTTGCAGGCGATGCGTCGGATTGTCCGGCGCGTCGCTCCCTTATGCGACGCAGCGTCTTGTTGCGCTGCTTGAAGGCCCCTGTTCTGTTTGCATGCTAAGTGATTTCAGCAGCGCCGTGCATGTGGCGGATGTACCGCTCACGCTTGCACCGAGCTGTCGCATGTTTTTGCGAAACGACATTAGCTCGCTTACGGCTGATTGGTGCCCTGCCCCAGCAAGTGCCCATTGACGGTAGCGCCGTAAAGCGAATCCGGCGTGTCGTGGAACGAGGTGCGCGTGGCGGGTATGGAGCCGCTGTAGCGCGGATCCTGCGGGCGCTCGTGCGCATCCATGAAATACGCCACGTCCCATGCATCCTGGTCGGTAAGCGTGTTGCCGCGGCTCAGCGGCATATTGGCCTTGATAAAGCCGGCGGCGTTGTTGACCTGCTCCATGCCGGCGCCCCAGTTGAACGACTGCGCGCCCCAGAGCGGCGGAAACACGGTGCGCCCCGCCGCTTGCTGGCCCTGGCCGTTGTCGCCGTGGCATAGCGCGCAATCGCGCTTGTATACCGTTTCGCCGCGCGCATAGTCCGGCGCTTGTGCCGGTTTGGCCAGCTTCGGATAACCGCGGCCGGGCAAGGAAGTGCCGATCGGTGCGTTCCTGGACATCCAGTACGCGTAGCTTTCCAGCGCCACCAGCACCGGATCGCCCAACGGCGGCGCCTTGCCGTTCATGCTGTAGTTGAAGCAGCCCTGCAGGCGCTCGGCGAACGTATTCACCTTGTGGTTCTTGCTGCGGTAGGCCGGATACATCGGATACGCACCCCACAGCGGCGCGGAATGCGCGAGGCGTCCGGCATCCAGGTGGCAGTTTTCGCAGCTCAGCTGATTGCCGACATAGGCTTTGGCGTAGCGGCCCGGATCGATAAAGATCTCCCTGCCCAGGGCGATCTGCTTGCCGAAATCGTCGTTGGGAATGCTTGAATCGGCGGGCGGCTGGAACTGCGCAGCGCTTTTTGCAGTGGATGCCGCAGGCGCCGGCGGCGTTGCCGTCGGCGCGGCGGCTTGCGGCGCCGGATGATCGCAGGCGGCCAACAGCAGCGCGGACAGGGCCAGCATCAAGCGCTTCGATTTCATGACTGCGGCTCCTTCGGCGGCGTGGCAGGCTGCGCGGCGTACCAGGCGCTGATCGCGGCGATATCCGCATCGCTCAGGCTGGTAGCCACGTGCTGCATCAATTGCAGCGGATCGTTATGCCGCGCACCTTGCTTCCACGCCTGCAGGGCATTGCTGATGTACGTCGCCGATTGTGCTGCCAGCGGCGGAAAGTGATCACCCACGCCGATACCGCCGGGGCCATGGCATTGTTCGCACGCGGGCAGGCCATCAGACCAGCGTCCACGCGTAGCCAGCGTTTGCCCGCGCGCTGCTACATCACCAGTCGGCGCCGCTACAGGGGCCGGGGTCGGGATCGGCAAATGGGCGTAATAGGCCACTACCGCGTCGCGCTCGGCATCCGTCAACGCACCGGCTACCGGCTGCATGGTGGCGTTGGCGCGAGTGCCGTTGGCGAAATCTTCCAGCTGCTTGCGCAGATACGCCTGCGGCAAACCGGCCAGACGGGGAAAGCCTGCCGCGGCCTGGCCACCGCCGTCTGCGCCATGGCAAGCCATGCAGGGCGCAGCGCCATGGCCATTGCCTTGCCGCGCGATAGTGGCGCCGCCGGAGTTATCGGCCAGTGCGCTGCCCGCGAACAGCACGCAAGCCAGCATGGTGGCAATGCGCAAGCTGTTCATGGCTGCGGCGGCTGGAAGCCGTATTTGCGATAGATCGCCTGCGCTGGGGCCGAGGTCATGAAGGCCAGGAAATCCTTTGCGGCCTGCGCATGCGGCGCATCCTTCATGCGCGCGGCGGTATAGGTGGCGGTAACGTTCTGCTCGGCAGGTATCGCGATCGTTTCCACCGGCCGGTGCAATACCTGCTGCTGGAAGTACGCTTCGGTCGACCACACCGGCGCCGCATCCGATGCTCCCTGCAACACACGCAGCGGCGATTCGCGATGATGGATGCGGGTGAGGTAGGTGCTGCCGTCCTTCACCTTGTCGGCCATGATGGCGTGGTCCAGGGCATCGCCGCCGGCCTTGCGATAGCTGGCTTCGATCTGTTTGGCGATGCCTTCCCACTGCGGGTTGGGCATGCTGACGCGCACATCGGCGCGGCCCAGATCCTTCAGCCCGTGCACCTGCTTGGGATTGCCCTTGGCCACCAGGATCGCCAGCGGATTGCGCGCATAGTCGGCGGTGTCGGCAAACCAGTTGTGCTGCTTTTGCAGATCGGCGATCGAACCTTTGCCATTGCTGTAGATATCCGGCTTCAGCGCAATGCGCAGATTGCCCATCACCAGCGAACCGGTTTCGATCTGCTTGGCCAGGATGCCCGGCGGCAAGGTTTCCACGTAGACGCGCTGGTATTGCGGATAGCGTTGCTTGAACGCTTCCACCAGGTCGTGCACCACCATGAACTGATTGCCGGCGAAGAACACCGTGAGCTGCGGATCGACGATGTCGCCGTGCAGGTCGGCAATTGCATCGAACGGCGGTACGGCGAAGGACACGCCGCCGGCAGGCGGCGGATTCCACGGCGGCAGGTAATCAGTCTGCGCGGTCTGGGCCAGTGCGCAGGCGGCCGTGAACAGGCCGGCCAGCAGGACGCATAGCCGGTGGCGATTCGACAATGGCGACATCCCAATCTCCCGGTGTTACAGCGGCATCAGGGCGTAGCCCTGCTGCTCCAGTTCGGTGATGGTGGTGAGAGCGGACAGGCTCAGCGTGACATCCTTGGCCGCCCACTCGGCGGGATAGTGATGTTCGGCCATCGCCTGGCCGCATACCGCCACATCCACGCCGGCCTTGTGCAGCTGGCTGATCACGGCGAGATTGGGGTTGGCGGTGCCGAACTGTGCCTTGTAGTGCTCGTCATCCAGCACCAGCCCGGTGGCAGCGCCATAGGCCACCGCCACGAATTTCAGGTGATCGAGCGGCACGCCGGAGGCCACATAGAGATTCACCGTACGCGCCACGCGCTCGATCCCGGGATTGACCTGGTCCGGCTTGTCCGCCGCCTTGGTCAGCGCGAAGACCACTTTGTAGGTCGCGTTGCGATCCGGCTGGTAGGCAGCCTTGGGCAGCGGATGGTAAGCGCCGGCGGCCGCGATCGCTTGCGGTGCGGTCTGCGCGGCGGCAACCCCGCAGACCAGCAGGCCAGCGGCACAGGACAACAACAGAATGGAAGGTTTCATGCTTGCTCCCGAGGCGAAGCGCAGGTTGCGCCAGCCGGAAGGCTACGCCGCCTGCAGCCATCAGGCCACTTCATGTTGCCTATCTGAAACATAAGAATGGCTTATTTCCTTTGGTCATCGGATACCATATCGGCATGAGCGAAAAGCCCACTACCCATTTCGGATTCCGCGACGTACCGGTGGCGGAGAAGCAAAAACTGGTCGGCCAGGTCTTTACCTCGGTCGCCCGCAGCTACGATCTGATGAACGACCTGATGTCGTTCGGCGTGCATCGCCTGTGGAAGCGCCATTTCGTGGCGGTCAGCGGCATTCGCCGTGGCGACCGGGTGCTGGATCTGGCCGGCGGTACCGGCGATATCGCCGCGCTGATCAAGCCGGTAGTGGGCGAGGAAGGCGACGTGGTGGTGGGCGATATCAATGCCGCCATGCTCAACGTGGGCCGCGACCGGCTGACCAACCGCGGCCAAGTGTCCGGCCTACGCTGGGCGCAGATGAATGCCGAAGTGCTGCCTTTCCCGGACAACACCTTCGATGCCGTAACGATGGCCTTCGGCCTGCGCAACGTCACCGACAAGGACAAGGCGCTGGCCGATATCTGCCGCGTGCTCAAGCCCGGCGGGCGGGCGCTGGTGCTGGAATTCTCCAAGGTGCAGAGCGAGCTGTTCGGCAAGCTCTACGATTTCCATTCGTTCCAGGTGCTGCCCAAGCTGGGCCAGCTGTTTGCCGGCGATGCGGACAGCTACCAATACCTGGCCGAATCGATCCGCAAGCATCCGGACCAGGACACGCTGAAGAGCATGATGGAACAGGCCGGCTTCGGCCGCGTGGAAGTGCGCAATCTCAGCAACGGCATCGTGGCGATCCATCGCGCCTACAAGCTTTGATCCGACCTCGGCACCTGCCACCAGCGCGGCAGGTGCCGGCGTGAGTTTTACGCTGCGCGCAAATCCTGCAGCAAGACGCCCTGGCGCAGAGTTTCCTCTTCGTGATCCGGATCGCGCCAGGTTTCCTTCAAGGCCGCGCCATACCAGCTGCGCATGCCGGGCAACGCGAGCATGTGTTGCACATAGGCGCCGACCCGATCATCTACTGCCAGCTGGTAACTCTGGATGCGAAACACCACCGGCGCATAGAACGCATCCACGGCACTGAATGCCGCACCGGCAAGATACGGACCGCCGAAGCGATCAAAACCCTCGCTCCACAATTCCTGCAGGCGCGCCAGATCGCGCGTCAGTGCTGGCGGCTGCGCATTCAATTGCAGGCGAATGCCGCAATTCATCGGGCAATGCGAACGCAAGGCCTCGAAACCCGAATGCATTTCCGCTGCCGCACTGCGCGCCCAGGCACGTGCGCGCGCATCCGTCGGCCATGCGCCCGGATGCTGTTCGGCCACGTATTCGGCAATCGACAGCGAATCCCACACGGCGATATCGCCGTCATGCAGGCACGGCACCTTGCCGGTAGGCGAAAAGGCGCGGAACGCCGACCAGCTCGATGAGGTGCCGAGAAAAGGCGTGAGCTTTTCGTCGAACGCAATGCCCAGCTGCGTCAGCAGGATCCACGGCCGCAACGACCAGGACGAGTAATTCTTGTTGGCGATGTAGAGCGTATACACGGCAATCCCCTCTCGAAGAATGGTTTCAAGCCTGCTTGACCGGCGCCGGCGCGATCGATGCCGATGCGACAGGCGTCCGACGCTTGGCATTGGCCAGCGCGACGCCGCCTACGGTAATCACACCGCCGATCAGAGTGAGCCAGCCCGGCTGTTCGCCCAGCCAGACCCAGCTGATGAACACCGCGATCGGCGGCGACAGGTAGATAAAACTGGAAACCTGCGATGCCGACGCGCGGCGCAAGGCTGCGTTCCAGGTCAAATAACCCACGAACGTCGGCGCAATGCCCAGCCACAACAGGGCGGCAATATGCACCCACGGCGCCGCTGCCAGCGCATGCGGCAGGCCCAGGCCGAACGGCAGTGCGCCCAGCGTGCCCGCAAAGAAACCAAACGCTGTAACGCCGATCATGCTGTTGCGCGTAAACAGCGGCTTCTGTCCGACAAAAAACACCGCCGAGGCAATCACGCTGATCAGCACCAGTCCTGCCATCGGTTGCAGTTTTACCTGCTTGCCACTGGCCAGCACGACCAGCACCACGCCCAGCAGCGCAATGCCCAGTCCGAACATGCGGCGCGTGCTGATGCGCTCGCCGATCCACAGTGCCGAAAGCGTAGCGGTAGCCGCCGGCACCAGCGAAATGATGATCGCCGCGGTGCCGCTGGCGATGCGTGTTTCCGCGTAATTGAGGCACAGGTGATAGACGGTGAGGCCGGTGACGCCCAGCACCGCCAGCTGCGGCCAGTCCTTGCGCTGCGGCATCGGCACACGCTTGGCCCACATCAGCATCGCAAAGCAGAGCGACCCGATCAGCAGCCGCGCCAGCGCCACTTCGCCCGGCGTAAACGACGTCAGCGCATAGGCGATGGCGGCATAGGCCGATGACCAGGTGACCAGGGCGATGGCGATGTAAATCAAAGCGCGCCCGTCAAGGCGCTCGGTACTGTCCATACAGGTTCCGCGGGGAGGGAATGGATAAATCCTAGTCTTACGTCGATGGCCGAGGAATAATGCACCCGAAGCCACCTCGCATATTTCGCCATCGATCGAAGTATCAATCTATGCCTACTACCTACGAATCGAAACCCGATTGGGACGCCAAGGATTGGCAATTGTTGGAAGCTCTGCAGCGTGACGCACGCCTGGGCTATGCCGAGCTGGGACGCAAAGTGCGCCTGTCCGCCCCGGCGGTAGCCGAGCGTGTGAAACGGCTGGAAGAAGCCGGCGTGATCACCGGCTACCGCGCCGTGATCGAGCCCAAACGCCTGGGTTATGGCATCGACGCGATGGTGCGCCTGCGCTGCGACGGCGGTATCTGCGCGCGCATCGGCAAGATCGTAGAGAACGTACCCGAGGTACTCGATTGCCGTCGCCTGGCCGGCGAGGATTCGGCGCTGCTGCGCGTGGTTGCGATGTCGATCACGCATCTGGAGGCAGTGCTCGACCGCCTGCTGAAAATCCATTCCAGCATCAGCACCACCACCTTGATCGTCTTGCAGACACCGCATGCGAATCGCGCCATCACGCGCGCCATGTGGGATGCCGCGCGCACGCTGCCGGACGACTGATCGCGATCGCCGCAAACAACAACCCCCTGCATCGGCAGGGGGTTGCGGGGTGGTGCGTCAGTGATTCTCGTCTTTCTTCTTGGGCGGCTGCGGATGCTGCTGCGGAGCCGGATGCGCCTGCGGGCGCGGCGGTTCGGCATGCGGAGCCGGCGCGGGATGGAATGCCGGTTGCGCGTGCTCTTGCTGCGGCGCCGGACGCGCTGCCGGTTGCGGACGCGGCTGAGCTTGCGGCGCCGGATGGAACGCCGGCTGCGCATGCTCCTGCTGCGGCGCCGGACGCGCTGCCGGCTGCGGATGCGGCTGAGCCTGCGGCGCCGGATGGAACGCCGGCTGCGCGTGTTCCTGCTGCGGCGCCGGTTGCGGATGGGCTTGCGGCTGGGCCTGGCGGAACGCTTCCTGCGGATGCTGCGGCGTAAAGCCCCGCTGCTGTGGCGCCTGGGCCGGCTGCGGGTGCGGAGCAAGCCCCGGACGCTGTGCCTCGGCCGCCGGACGCGGCTCCTGCGCGAAGCGCGCCGCGGCTCCCGGATGCTGCTCAGGCGCGGCGGCCGGATGCGGCACCTGCGCAGCCGGATAACCGGCACGCGCGAAGTTCGGCACGCTCATCGGCTGCGCCGCCGCATGGTTGTTGGTCACGTTGTTGGTGACGTTGCGATTGAACTGGTTGTGGTTGTTGGCGTAGTTGTTGGTGACGTTGTTGTTGTTAGTAACGTTGTTGTTGTTGATGGTGCGGCTATTGTTGACGTAGCGGTTGTTGGTGACGTTGGTGATGTTGGTATAGCGATTGACCACCGTGGTCGAGCGCGAGACATAGGTCTGGTTGTTGTAGACCACGGCCGGGCGATGCCAGCCGCCACCACCGCCGCCGCCATAACCGCCACCCGGGTAACCACCGCCCTGGTAGCCGCCACCCCAGTTCATGCCCCAGGAATGCCAGCCACCACCGCCATAGTCATGGTGATTGTGTTCGATCAGTGCGCCCACCAGGATCGCCGCACCGAACGCCACCGCGCCCACCGTCGCCACTTCGCCGACGCTGTAGCTGGGTTGCTGGTACACGTAAGTGGGATACACCGGTACATCGCCGCCATACACCGTTTGCGGGTCGTAGCTGGGCACGTACACCGCATCTTCCTGGGCCGGATCGATCTGAATGATCTGCTGCGGCGCCGGCACCACCTCCGGACCGCTGTACACCGGCGGCGCTTCGCTGTTCACCTCATAGCCCGCCTGCTGCTCGCTGGTTTGCACCTGCTGCACCGGCTGCACGCTCACTGCCTGCTGGGTCGAGCTTTGCAGGTTCCCTTGCGACCGTGCGCGCTGGCGCATCACCTGGATGGCGTTGAGCACGTCGGTGGGATCATTGACGTAGGCCTCGCCCAGCGCGGTCGTCCACTGGAGGTTCTGCGCCATCTGGCTCAGCACCGACGGAAACTGGGTAAGGCCTTTTACGCTGGCATCCCAGCTCTGCGGCTGCACGGCAGCCTGCAGCATGTCGCCTTTCAGATTCGGGTTCTGCGTGACCAGGGTTTCGGCGGCGGTGACCTGGTCGGGATAGGTAGCACCGGCCAACACCTGCGCGACAAGCTTGTCCGGGAACAGGGCGATCGGCGCCACCATCTGGTAAAGCTGGTCGGCCGACGGCGGCGTATAGGCAGCCTGTTGCGGCGCGCCCGCGCTGGCCGAGGATGCCGGCGCAGTAGCCGACGACGCCGGCGCATTGGCCTGATCCTGTGCCGGTTGCTGATTGCAGCCCGCTACCATCAACATGCCGGCGCACAGGCCGGTTGCGATCGACGTGCTGAGAAAACGTTGCTTGCCCACTAGGACTACTCCTTCGCGATATCTGCCACGGAAAGCCAGCCGGCTTTCCACCCTGTTGCCATGGACGGTATGCAATCTGGCGCCGCCGGGCGAATTCCGCTGCCCACTGCCCCGCCAGCTGCGAATGCGAGCCGAGTATGCCCAGCACTGCGTTTCGTTTGGGCGAACGCGCGATAAACATCGCGCGCGTTTTGCCGCCGTTAGGCTAGACGGTAAGCTTTGCGTCAGCTCTGCGTAGCGGCCCGGACGGTCGGGCAGCGCCCTTTCCCCTTACACATGCCCCTATCGGATCAGCAGATCATGCGCACGATGTATCCCGAAATCGAACCTTACCGCACCCATCGTATCGCGGTGGATAACCTGCACACACTTTATGTGGAGGAGTGCGGCAATCCCGAGGGTCTGCCGGTGATTTTCCTGCATGGCGGCCCGGGCGCGGGCCTGTCGCCCTATCACCGGCGCTTCTTCGATCCGGCGCGCTACCGCATCGTGCTGTTCGATCAGCGCGGCGCGGGGCGCTCCACGCCGTTCGCCGATCTCACCGACAACACCACCTGGCATCTGGTGGCCGATATCGAGGCGATCCGCGCGCAATTCGGCATCGAGCGCTGGGTAGTGTTCGGCGGCTCCTGGGGTTCCACGCTGGCGCTGGCCTATGCGCAAGCGCATCCGGAGCGCGTGCTTGGCCTGGTGCTGCGCGGCATCTTCCTGTGCCGGCCCGAAGAAGTGCGCTGGTATTACGAAGAAGGAGGTGCATCGTGGATCCTGCCGGAAAAGTGGCAGCGTTACGCCGAGGCGATTCCACCCGCGGAACGCGGCAACCTGCTCGACGCCTATTGGCAGCGCCTCAGCAGCGACGACGAACAAGTGCGTCTCGCCGCCGCCAAAGCCTGGGGCGCCTGGGAAGGTGGCGGTATCACGCTGGAAGAAAGCCCGGAAACCGAGGCCAGCTTCGCTGCGCCGGAAGTGGCATTGAGCCTGGCCCGCATCGAAGCGCATTACTTCCGCAATCACGCCTTCCTCGCGCCCGACCAGTTGCTGCGCGACGTGGAAAAGCTGCGCCATATCCCCACCACCATCGTGCACGGACGCTACGACATCATCTGCCCGGCCAAGAACGCCTGCGACCTGGCCGCGGTGTGGCCGGAGGCCGAATTGCGGATCGTGCTGGCGGGACATGCCGCCTCGGAACCGGCGATCGTGGATGTGCTGGTGCAGGCGACCGACCGGCTGGCCGATCGCTACGCCTGATCGTTGTAGCGTATCTGCGCATGCGATGATGCCGAGCGAATGGGCACCGCCCCATTCCTCGCAGGGGACAGCATCAAGGACAGCACATGCGTGTATTGGTTACGGGAGCGTACGGCTTTATCGGCGCACACATCACGGCTGCGCTGGTGGAAGCCGGCCACGAAGTGGTGTGTGCGGTACGCAGTAAGCGCATCGACACGCGCTTTCCCGGGCTGCCGGCGATCGCTTGCGATATGGCGCGCGATACCGCGATCGAGCACTGGCTGCCCCGGCTCGACGGGATCGATGCAGTCGTCAATACCGCGGGAATTCTGCGCGAAAGCAGCGCGCAAACCTTCCATGCCGTGCACGAACAGGCACCCTTGGCGCTGTTTCAGGCAGCTGCCCGACGCGGCATCCGGCGCGTGGTGCAAATTTCCGCCCTCGGCGAACCTGCCGATGGCCGCTTTATCGCCTCCAAACATCGCGGCGACGCTGCGCTGGCAACGCTGGACCTGGAGTGGGTGATCCTGCGCCCATCGCTGGTGTACAGCGCACGCGGTTCGTACGGCGGCACTTCTCTCTTGCGCGGCATGGCCGCGCTGCCTTGGGTATTGCCCTTGCCGGGCCATGGCGATCAACGTCTGCAACCCATTGCGGCAGAAGATGTAGGTAAAGCGGTGGTCGCCGCACTCCATGCGCCGCGCGCGGTGCGGCAAACCTACGAACTGGTCGGCCCCGAGGTGATGCCGCTGCGCCACTATCTGCTGCTGTGGCGCCGCTGGCTGGGCTTTGCCTCCGCCCGCATCGTGGCGACGCCAAGATTGCTGGTCGATGTCGCCGCAGCATGCGGCGAACGCTTCGGCAACGGGCCGCTCGGATTGACCATGGCGCGCATGCTGGAACGAGGCAATGCCGGAACGCCCGAGGCGCTTGCACGCATGCACGAGGAACTGGGAATTTCGCCCCGAAGCCTGGTTCGCGCGCTGGATGAATCGCCAAGCCAGGTCCAGGATCGCTGGCACGCACGCCTGTATTTCCTGCTGCCGGTGTTGCGCATCAGCGTCGCGCTGCTGTGGATTATTTCAGGCGTGGTTGGCTGGACCGTGTCGGCACAAATCGTCGAGCAATCGGCACCCGTTGATGCGTTGCCTGCAAGCGCCGTGCTTGCCTTGGCGCGCTGCACGGCGAGCGCCGATGTGCTGCTCGGCGTGCTATGCCTGTTGCGCTGGCGACCGCGTGTGGTGCTGTCACTGATGCTGCTGATGCTGGCCGGCTACACCATCGGCATCGGCACGCTATGGCCGATGCATTGGCTGGATCCGCTGGGCGGATTGTTGAAAAACCTGCCCTTGCTGGTGGTTCTGCCATTGCTGATCGCCACGGATGAGCGCCGATGAATGCCTACATCTGGCTGAAGACCCTGCATATCCTGTCGTCCACACTGCTGTTCGGTACGGGTCTGGGCACCGCGTTCTTCATGTGGTTCACGCATCGCACGGGCAATGTGGCGGCGATCGCCACCGCGACGCGCCTGACGGTACGTGCCGATTTTCTGTTCACCACGCCGGCGGTGATCGTGCAGCCAATTTCCGGCTATCTGTTGATGCGGCTGATGGGCCTGGATCTGCACGCAGGCTGGCTACAGGCGGCGATCGCGCTGTACGTGTTCACCGGGCTGTGCTGGCTGCCGGTGGTCTGGCTGCAATGGAAAGCCTCGCAACTGGCGCGCGCCGCTGCACATACGGGCGCGCCATTGCCGCCGGCCTACTACCGCATGATGCGGATCTGGTTTGCGCTGGGCTGGCCGGCGTTCCTGGCCGTGCTGGCGATTTTCTGGCTGATGGTGGCCAAGCCGCCGCTGTCGCTTTGAGGGCGCAAGAAACGGATGGGTCGGGACGGATAGCCTGGATAAGCTGCAAATCTTCCCGCAACGGATATCCACATGCTCACCCTGTTCGACTACCCAGCCTCCGAGAACGCCTGGAAGATTCGCCAGCTGCTGCAGCATCTGCAAACACCGCATCGCACGGTAACCATTCGCATTTTCGAAGGTGAAGGCCGCACCGCGGATTATCTGGCCATCAGCCCTACCGGCACGGTGCCCGCGATTCGGCTCGACGATGGGCGCGTGCTGTCCGAATCGAGCGCGATTCTGTGCTTTCTCGCTGCCGGCACGCCGTACTTGCCGGATGACGCTTTCGGCCGCGCCAAGGTGCAGCAGTGGCTGAGCTTCGAGCAGGAGCGGGTGGAATCGGTGATCGGTTCGCTGCGTTACTGGACGCTCACCGGCAAGCTGGAACGTCGCACTCCGCCCCTGGTGGAGATGAAACGCCGAGCTGGATTGCGTTCACTGCAGATCCTGGATCGCGAACTGGCCACGCGCGCATTTCTCACCGAACACGGCTACAGCATTGCCGACATCGCCGTGTTCGCCTACACCAGCCGTGCCGAAGAGGCGGGCTTTTCGCTGCAGGATTTTGCGCACCTGCGCGCATGGATCGCGCGGGTACGCGCCCAGCCGGGCCACCTGCCCACCATGCACGCCTACGCGGACGACCCCTTCAGCACCAACGAGTTACCCTGACCCCACCCGCGGGGCGGGCGGCCAACGGGGCGGCGGTGGCATACTCGCCGCTCTCACGTCCCACTGGAAGCCGCACGATGTTCCCGCTTCGTACCCTGGCGCTAGGCGCGCTGGCGCTGCCGCTGGCAGCCCATGCCAACGATCCTTATTCCTATGCGCAGCCCGATGAGGTGCGCGTAACCCACCTGGATCTGCAGCTGAAGCTCGATTTCCCCCAGCGCCAGCTCGACGGCCAGGCCACGTTGACGCTGGACTGGAAGGATCCCAAGGCCAGCGCGCTGGTGCTCGATACGCGCGACTTGCGCATCGCCAGCGTGGAAGCCGTGGATGCCGGCGGCAAGCGCACCCCCTTGCGTTATGCGCTGGCGCCGCGCGACAAGCAGCTGGGCAGTAAGCTCACCATCCAGACGCCGCAGCGTCCGCACGAAGTGCGCATCGTCTACACCACCTCGCCGGAGGCCAGCGGCCTGCAGTGGCTACCGCCGGCGCAGACGGCTGACAAAAAGCAGCCTTTCATGTTTTCGCAGTCCGAATCGATCCATGCACGCTCCTGGGTACCGCTGCAGGATTCGCCGGCCATCCGCTTTACGTATGACGCCGATGTCAGCGCGCCGGCGGATACGCGCGTGGCGATGAGCGCGCCGAACGATCCCGTGCATGCGTTGAACGGCCATTTCAGCTTCACCCAGACGCACCCGATTCCGTCGTATCTGCTGGCGATTGCGGCCGGCGATCTGGCGGTGAAGGAAACCGGTCCGCGCTCGGCGGTGTATGCGGAACCGTCAGTGGTGGGCAAAGCTGCGCATGAGTTCGAAGACACCGAAAAGATGATTGCCACGGCTGAGCAGTTGTACGGCCCGTATCGCTGGGGCCGCTACGACATCCTGGTGCTGCCGCCGAGCTTCCCGTATGGCGGCATGGAAAATCCGAACATGACCTTCGCCACGCCGACCGTGCTGGTCGGCGACAAGAGCCTGGTGTCGCTGGTGGCGCACGAGCTGGCGCATTCCTGGTCGGGCAACCTGATCACCGCCGCATCGTGGCGTGACATCTGGCTCAACGAAGGCATCACCACCTACGTGCAGGGTCGCATCACCGAGGCGCTGTACGGCACGCGCCAGGCCAATGAAGAAGCCCTGCTCGATATTCACAGCCTGCAGAAAGAACTGCCGGACATGCCGGAAAACGCGCAGCGGCTGGCGCCCAAACCCGGCCATGTCGACGCCGACGACTCGCTCTCCGACGTGGCGTACAACAAGGGTTCGTGGTTCCTGCGCACGCTGGAACAGCGCTTTGGCCGCGAAACCTTCGACAACTATCTGAAGAGCTACTTCGATCACTTCGCCTTCCAGAGCATCACCACCGAGCAGATGCTCGACTTTCTCAAGCCGAACCTGATCGACAAATATCCCGGCAAGATGAGCTGGGCTGAAGTGCAGGATTGGGTCTACGGCACCGGCATTCCGAAAAACGCACCGCTGCCGCAGTCGCCGAGCTTCGCCAGCATCGACCAGCAGCGCAGCGCCTTCCTGGCCGGCACGCTGAGCGCAGACAAGCTCGATGCCAAGGGCTGGAATACGCAGGAATGGATGTACTTCCTCGACGGTCTGCCGGATGCGCCGCCGCTGGCTAAGATGCAGCAGATCGATGCGGCTTGGCATCTCACCGGCACGCCGAATGCTGAAATCGGCATGCGCTGGTATGTGCATGCGATCAATGCCGGCGACAAGGCCGCGTGGCCCGCTGCCGCAGAACATATGACGCGCATCGGCCGCCTGTATCTGACCATGCCGCTGTATGCGGCGCTGGTGAAGACACCCGATGGACTAGCCTTCGCCGAACAGGTGTATGCCAAGGCGAAAAGCGGCTATCACCCGCTGACCCAGCAGGCCGTCGAAGGGTTGATCGCGAAGGCCAAGGCCGGCAAGCACTGAGTGCAGACCACACCGGCAGCCATCCCGGCCAGTGCCGGGATGGCACGGTTGAAACTGCATTGACCCAGATCCATAAAGCATCGTTTACCGCGAGTCACGCATATGAGCACACCCGCCAACGCCCGCCCCCTCTGGCAGCGCCTGCTGATCCGGCGCCTTAAATTCCTGGGCATCGTGGCCGCCCTGCTGATCGTGCTGCTGGGCGGCAGCTATCTGTTTGCGCCGCAGTGGCTGCTACGCGCCAATGCCATGCGCGAGGCGATGAACGCCGGCCTGGAAAAGCACACGGTGCAGGCCGGCGACACCAACTGGGTTTACTACGAAGGCGGCCAGGGCCCGACCATCGTGCTGTTGCACGGCTTTGCCGCAAACAAGGAAGTGTGGCTGAAGGTGGCACCGATGCTGACCGCGCATTTCCGCGTGGTGATTCCGGACCTGCCGGGCTGGGGCGAATCCTCGCGCATTGCCGGGGCCAGCTACAACATCGATAACCAGGCCGCGCGCCTCAACGATTTCGTGCAGACCCTGCACCTGCAGCACTCACTGCTGGTGGGTCATTCGATGGGCGGCGCGATCGCCGGCGTCTATGCTGCCGATCATCCGCAGGACGTGGCCGAACTGGCGCTGGTCGATTCCTTCGGCCTGAAGTTCAAGGAAAACGACTTCGCCAAACAGGCGCTGGCAGGCAAGGATCCGTTTATCTACGACGATCGCGCCGGCTTCGAACGCGCCACGTCGCTGGCCTTCGAGCACGTGCCGAACATTCCCGGCCGCTTTATCGATGTGTTCGTGAAGGACAACCTCAAGAACCGCAGCTTTATCGAAAACACCTTCAACGAACTGCGCGAGCCGGCGCAGACCACCTCGCTGCAGGACCGCCTCGACAAGCTGACCATGCCGACGCTCGGCATGTGGTGCCGCGACGACAAGATCATCGATGTGTCCGCGCTGGACAGCCTGCGCAACGGGCTCAGCCATGCACCGGCGATCAGCACCAGCATCCTCAATGGCTGCAATCACATGCCGCAGATGGAGAAGCCGCAGGAGTTCGCGCAGGTGCTGACCAGCTTTGTGCTGCAGCACTGACCAACCCGGCCATGCAGCAAGACGCGCCACTGCAAACGTTCGCAGGCAGCTGCCATTGCGGCAGCGTGCAGTTTCGCGTGCAGGCGGCAGTCACCGAGCTCACCACCTGCGACTGCTCGCTATGCCGCATGCGCAATGCGCTGATGCTGAAAGTGCCCGAATCGGCGCTGACTCTGCTGCAGGGTGAAGAAGCGCTGGCGCTCTATCAATGGAACACCCGCCGTGCCCGGCATTACTTCTGCCGGCATTGCGGCATCTACGTGTTTCACAACAAGCGCGCCGCACCCGACCACTTCGGGGTCAACGTGTTCTGCCTGGAAAATTTCGATCCGTCGACAGTGCCGGTGCGCGCCACCGAGGGCGCCGGCATGACGGTCGAAGACGCCGCGGCCCGTGCGCAATGGCCGGGCCCGCGGCGGATCTGATTCAAATCCCACGGCTGTTGGCACAGCGCGCAGGTAGAGCGCGCCGGATGCCTGCTGCATCCGGCTGCTCGGGCATCAGCCTGCCGGCTTGAACGAATCCAGCTCTTCGGTAAGCCGATAGGTGCGGAAACCGCTGCCGTTGTAGTTCTCTTCCACCGCCTTGACGTAGCGCTTCACCGTGGGCACGTACCAGTAAGCGCGATAGATGCGCCCGGTTACCGTGTGCGGCACCACGCGCTGAGTCTGCGACACCATGGTGGTGCCCGACTGCGTGGCCGAACCCAGCTGAGCCACGTTCACGCCGGGCGCGAGGTCGGCCGACCACTGACCATCGCATTCCACCTTGAGCGCATGGAATTTACCGGCAGGAACCTGCACATCTTCCCATCCGGTCACCGCGTATTTGCATTGGGTGGTCCGGCTGGTGAGCTTGGGATCCGGGTTGGCCTGGGTGAAGCTCAGTTCCCACTTCTTGCCTTCGTGCAGCGGAAACGACAATGGCTGGCTGACCATCTGCTGCTTGCCATTGATGTCGACGGTGTGGCTCCAGTCCAGCCCGCGCAGTTCTTCCGCCGGCGGTTGATTGGAGCCCTTTTGATTGAGCGTGATCAGCACGTCTTCGCCGGTTACGCGCTCGACCGCTATTTCCTCATCCTTCTGCGACCAGCCGCGCTGACCGTTTTCGGTGGTGTAGGTATAGACCCAGCTATCGCCTGACTTCAGCGCGGGCACATCGATCGAATCGGCATAGGCGGTGCAGCACAGCAGGCTTGCGGCCGCTGCAAATAACCATCGAGACATTGGTATTCCCCCTGACATGTGGCGGCAGTCTATTCCACCGCCTGTACGCCGTGAAGCGGTGCACATGTCCGGGACAGCGCCTGATTGCAGGTAGTCGGCATGGGCAAAAAGGCGCACAAAATTACGCTGAAATTCCACTTACGCGTAGCTGTCGATCTACAGCAGCCACGGCACCAGCGCCTTTACGCGTCGCATGTAATTGCGGTACTGCTCGCCGAACAATTCGCACAGCCAGCGCTCCTCCAGTCGCAACTTGCGCCAGAACGAGAGCCCCACGATCAAGGCCGCCAGCAACGCGCGCCATTCGCCGATGGCCAGCGAGGTGCCCAGGAAGGCAAACAGCAAGCCGGTATAAATGGGATGGCGCACGATGCTGTAAGGGCCGCGCACGATCAGCTCATGGTCCTGCTTGAGCTGCACCACGCCGCTCCAGTTGCGCCCGAGGATCACCCGCGCCCAGCAGGTGAAGGCAAGGCCGGCCACGGTCAGTGCGAAACCGAGCCACACGATCCATGCTGCGGCGGGTACGAAACGCCGGGTCAGCACGGTGCCATGCAGCCAGTCGTGCGCGTTCGACAACACCGCCACCGCCACGATGATCGGCAGCCAGTATTTGAGAAAGCGCGAAACGCCGGATTCGACGCGTACCGCAGACTTCACGCCAATCGCGCTGATACCCCAGTACAGGAGCCAGAGCACCCATACCCCTTCAAACAAGCCACCGATCGACATCGACATCGCCGTGCCCCTGGGCTGCAGTGGATGCAGTCTATCGCCGCGGCAGCGCGTACCGCGGGTGCCGGAAGTAGGAACGACAGGGTCGCCTCAATCGGCGACGTCGGCGATCAGCCGGTCCAGCTCCGCCTTCAGCGTGGCGCCGTTCTGGCGCAGCCAGTCGCGCTGCTCGCGCCAGTCCGGGAAGATCGACTCCACGTGCGCCCAGAAGCGCGGCGAGTGATTGCGCACCTTCAGGTGGCAAAGCTCGTGCGCCAGCACGTAGCGCAACGCCGCCGGAGGCGCCAGGGCCAACGCCAGGTCGAGGTTGATGCGATCGCGCGTATCCAGGCTGCCCCACAGACTCTTCATCGGCCGCACGCGCAAGGCAGTGGGCGCCAGCCCGAGCTGCGGCACATAGCCGGCGAGCCAGCGCGATACGTCGCGCCGAATCTGGTTTTCGAAGTAGGAAGCGAGCAGGCCGCGCGCAACCGGCAAGGCGCGGCTGTGCGGGCGCGGGATCTCCAGCGTCAAACCGCCTTCATAAGCCACTACGCGCGGATACGCGCCTTCGGCCCAATCCAGCGTGGCGGTTTCGCCGCGCAACAGAAATTCGATCGGTGTGCCCAGGCGCAGCGGCGGCAGCGGTTCCACCACCAGGTTCAGCTCGTCGAGCTTTTTCTCCAGCCAGTCGGCGTTGTGGCGAAGAAAGGCATTGACCTGGGACGGATGCGTACCTTGCGGATACGTGATGCGCGCTCCCTTCGGCGATACCGTCAGGCGCAAACGCCGCGCACGCGGGTGCGAAGCTTTGAGCACGCGAATGGTATTGCCGCTGGGTGTCGCCAACTCCAGCCAGTCGCCGTCGAGGTACGCCATGATCCTGCCTTCAGAACTGCTGCCGAAGGGGCCGGAACGGCCCCTGGCTCAAGCCAGAATGTGGGGTGGCGGGGCCCTGGCGCAAGGGCTTTTTTGCCGCTCGGGCGGGAAGCCCGGCGTGGCGCCGATCTCAGTCCGGCTGGGACGGGGGCGGGGGTGCCCCCTGCCCCGGAAAGGGGGGCCGGGGGGCCCGGAAGCCGGTCCGGATACAGCCCTGTATCACTCCGGCCGGGGCAGGCCGAACCACTCTTCCAGCTTGCTCAGCAGGCGCTCCAGCTCCAGCGTCAGCAGGGCGAAGCGTGCGTCCATTTCGGCGGCGGCATCGACCTGGCTGTCGCCCAGTTCGTCGAGCACCACATCGAGGAATTTCAGCTTGCGCACGACCAGGTCTTCGCCCAGCACGAAGCTCATGCGCTCGTCGAACACCAGGCCGAGCTGGAACACCTGCTTGCCGTTGCGCAGATGCTCTTTCACCTCTTCCGCATCCAGATCCTGGCGGCGGCAGCGCGCGATGGCGCCGGTGGCAGTAGCCGGATCACGCAGCTCGCATTCATCGCCCAGCGCGAGGCCACCCGGCAGGTTGCCGTTGGCGAGCCAGTCGGTCATCAGCACGCGCGGACCTTCTTCCGGCGCCAGCGGCACTGCCGGGAAACTGCCCAGTGCTTCGCGGACCTGGGTAAGCGCGTTTTCCGCCGACTTGCGGCTGGAGGTATCCAGCACCAGCCAGCCGTGCTTGCGATCCACATAGGCCGACATGCGCGAGCTGCGCACGAAGGCGCGCGGCAACAATTCGGTGAGCAAATCTTCCTTGAGCCGCTTGCGCTCGCGGCCGCCGACCTTGCGACCTTCCTCTTCGGCGATTTTCTGCACCTTGCGCTGCAGTTCATCGTTCACCACTGCCGAAGGCAGCAGCTTTTCCTCGGCGCCTACGGTCAGCAGCGTGCAGGACTTCACCGCATGCGTCATGGCCGCCTCATCGCCACGCCCCACCGGCGGCACGAAGCCGCGCGTGCCCATTTCCAGCGGGCCGCAGGGACGCAGGCGATGTTCGCCCAAGGCTTCTTCCAGGCGTTGCAGGTCGTCGGCGACGGAGGGCGAAAAGCGAAATAGCGTGAGATTGCGGAAAAACATGCAGGATCCGGTGAATGATTTGCCCTCTTCCCGCGTAGCAGGCAGAGGTCTGAAGAAAGATGTCCAGGCTTGCGCAGGCCGCAAGCCTCGCTCCCCGGCCAAACGCCGGGGAACGATCAGTCATAACGGGAATTCAGCGAATAACCGCCGCGACTGCGGCAACCACGTTGTCGAGATTACCTCGATTGAGTGCTGCCACGCAGATGCGGCCGGTACCGATGGCGTAGATGGCGTGCTCTTCGCGCAACCGGTCCACTTGCGCCTTGCTCAGTCCCGAATACGAGAACATGCCCGCCTGCTGCTGAATGAAGCTGAATTGCGGCGCGCCATGCGCGGCGAGCTTTTCCACCATGCCGGCGCGCATCGCGTGGATGCGCTCGCGCATCTCGGTCAGCTCCTGCTCCCACAACGCACGCAGTTCCACGCTGTTGAGCACGCCGGCCACCAGCGCGCCGCCATGGGTGGACGGGCTGGAATAGATCGAACGGATGATGCGCTTGACCAGCGACTGCACCCGCTGCGCCTCTTCGCGGTTGGCGCCGACGATCGACAGCGCGCCCACGCGCTCGCCATACAGCGAGAACGACTTCGAATAGGAGTTGGCGACCACGAAGGATTCGATGCCCGAGTCGGCGAACAGGCGCACCGCCGCCGCATCGGCGTCGATGCCCTTGTCGAAGCCCTGGTAGGCCATATCGATGAACGGCAGCAGGCCGCGGTCCTTCACCAGCGCCACCACCTGCTTCCACTGTTCCACCGACAAGTCCACGCCGGTGGGGTTATGGCAGCAGGCATGCAGCAGCACGATCGTGCCCGGTTCCAGCTTGCCCAGGTCGGCGAGCATGCCGGCGAAATCCAGGCCATGCGTGGCGGCGTCGTAATAGGCGTAGTCCACCACTTCGAAACCGGCGGCGTTGAACACCACGCGATGGTTTTCCCAACTCGGGCTGCTGATCGCCACCTTGGCCTTGGGCAACGCCTTGCGCAGCAAGTCCGCACCCACGCGCAGCGCGCCGCTGCCGCCGACAGTCTGCGAGGTTGCAACGCGGCCGGCGGCCAGCAGCGACGAATCGGGGCCGAATACCAGTTTCTGCGTGGCCTGCGTATAGGCCGGCAGGCCGTCGATCGGCAGGTAGCCGCGCGGCTTGGCCTCGCGTGCCAGCGCCTCTTCTACTTCGCGCACGGCGCGCAGCAGCGGAATCCGGCCGCTTTCGTCGTAATAAATGCCCACGCCCAGGTTCACCTTGCCGGGACGGGTGTCGGCCACGAAGGCTTCGGTAAGTCCCAGGATCGGATCGCCCGGGGTCATTTCAACGGATGCAAAAAGGGACACGGCTATGCTCGATACTGAGGGGAAGGAAATATGGACGTCTAAACGTCCGCCTGGATTCTAGTTATGTGCCGTCGGTTCCCGCCAGCCAGCCGTGGACATCCGCCCTTTGCGCACCCTCGCGGGAGCCCAGCGAGACGAAGTCGAACAGCTGGCGATCCGCCAATTGCGAGGGCGCCACATTGCCCAGCGCACGAAACATGGTTTCGCTGCGGCCCGGAAACTGGCGCTCCCAATCCTGCAACATGCGGCTCACCGCCTTGCGTTGCAGGTTTTCCTGCGAGCCGCAGAGATTACAGGGAATGATCGGAAACTGCCTGTCGGCGGCATATTCGGCAATGTCGCTTTCCTTGCAGTAGGCCAAGGGCCGGATCACCACGTGGCGGCCATCGTCCGAACGCAATTTTGGCGGCATCGCCTTCAGACTGGCCTGATAGAACAAGTTGAGGAAAAACGTGCCGAGGATATCGTCGCGGTGATGGCCCAGCGCGATCTTGCTGACGCCGTTGGCGGCCGCCCACCTATACAGCGCGCCGCGGCGCAGGCGCGAGCACAGGCTGCACATGGTCTTGCCCGCGGGAATCACCCGCGTCACCGTGCTGTAGGTGTCCTGCTCGATGATGTGGAACGGAATACCGCGCTCGCCCAGGTACTGCGGCAGCACGTGCTCGGGAAAATCCGGCTGCTTCTGGTCCAGGTTCACCGCAATCAGTTCGAAGCGCACCGGTGCCTTGGCCTGCAGCGACAGCAGGATATCCAGCATGGTGTAGGAATCCTTGCCGCCGGACAGGCAGACCATCACCTTGTCGCCGTCTTCGATCATGTTGAAGTCGGCAATCGCCTGGCCGACCTGGTGGCGCAGGCGCTTGGCCAGCTTGCCGGCTTCATAGGCCTGTTTGCGGGTGATTTCCAGGGGAATGACGTCGGACTGGGCGGACATGGCGGTGGATCGGCGGGCGGGCAAGCGCCCATTGTACCTGTCCCACCCAGGTCATTCGGGCGCGCTACAATTGTCGCTCTACCGCCGCCCAATGCCATCGCACGCCATGCAGGCTCAGGATCCGACCCAGCTCGTCCATCTCCTGGCCGAATTGCGCCAAGAGCACCGGGACCTGGACAGCGCCATCGAACAGCTGGTCACCTCGATCGGCTGCGACGAGCTGCAGATCACCCGCATGAAGAAGCGCAAACTGCTCCTGAAGGACGCCATCGCGCGGCTGGAAAGCAAGCTGATTCCCGATCTCGACGCCTGAGCGGCCCGCCTTACGGGCTAGTATGGGCGCCCCGCCCTCACGCGCGTCTCCACATGCCAGCACTCGCCCCGGTCTCCCTCCAGGACAGCCATGTCCTGCTCGAACCCCTCGGCCTGCAGCACACCGCCGAGCTCGAAGCGGCCGCTGCCGATGGCGAACTGTGGAAGCTCTGGTTCACCAGCGCGCCCGCGCCTGGCCAGTCCGGGGCATATATCGAAAAAGCGCTGGCGGGTCTGGCCGCCAATCTGATGCAGCCGTTCGCCGTGCGCGAAAAAAGCAGCGGCGACATCGTCGGCACCACGCGCTACTACGACTTCGACCCGGCGCTGCCGCGAATCGCCATCGGCTACACCTGGTACGCCAAGCGTTGGCAGAAAAGCCATCTGAATACCGCCTGCAAGCGGCTGTTGCTCAAGCACGCCTTCGAGACTCTGGGCTGCGTCGCGGTCGAGTTCCACACCGACCGCTTCAACCTGGATTCGCAGCGCGCGATCGAGCGCCTGGGCGCCCAGCGCGATGGCATCCTGCGCGCGCACAAGCGCCGCCCCGATGGCAGCCTGCGCGATACGGTGTGCTACTCGATTCTTGCCGGCGAATGGCCGGACGTGCAGCGCTGGCTGGATATGCGCCTGCTCCGGCTAACCGCCTGAATCGCCCGCTACCTCGGCTCAGAGCAGACGATTGATCAGGCGGTCCAGCCGTACGCGGCTGAGCCGCCGCAGCAGCTTGCGCACTTCCAGCGGGTAGCGCCGCGGGTTGTCCAGCGTGTGATAGTCGGTGAGCCGCGTGGCGTGCCGGCGCAGCGCCGCCCACTCGGCCTCGTGCTGCCCGATCAGCTGATGCGAGGGATCGCGCAGCACCAGTGCATTTTCCAGATCCAGCGCCCAGGCGCGCGGATTGAGGTTGTTGCCGGTGACGACGGCGACCTCCTGGTCGATCAGCAGGCCTTTCAGGTGATAGCTGTTATCGCCATCGCGCCACAGCCACAGGTTCAACTGCCCGCGCAGCATATGTGTGCGATGCGGGCGGGCGAAGCGGCGCAAGTTGCTTTCGTATAAATAAGGCAGCAGGCCGATTTTGCGGAACGGCTCCGTCGGCGGGATGTAGAAGTCGTTGGCGGTCTTGTCGCCGACCATGATGTCGATGGTGCAGCCGCGGCGCAGCAGTTGGCCCAGCACCGCGCGCACCGGGCGCGGCAGGTTGAAGTACGGCGTAAACAGCACCACACGCTGGCGCGCCTCGCGCAACAGCGCCAGCAAGGTGTCGTTGAGCTGGTTGCCGCTGCGGCCGAAGCCGGCAATCGGCGTCACCGCAATGCCGTGCTCCGGCAACGGATGGCGCGGTACCTGGTAATGCGCATGCTGCAATTGCTTGCGCAGCTGGCGTATCGCCGGCTGCAGCTCGCGGGTGGACGGCAGTGGCGAGCGGCTCAGCCTTTGCACCGCATCGCTGTCGCGCAAATAGCGCTGCGCAAAGCCAGCCATGCTGTCGGCCAGGCCCGCATGCCGGACCAGGTGATAGCGATCCAGACGGTAACGCCCGTGGCGAGCCAGATACACATCGTTGACGCTGGCGCCGCTGTAGAGCACCGCGTCATCGATCACGAAACCCTTCACATGCAGCACGCCAAACAGTTCGCGGTTCTGCACCGGTACGCCATACACCGCCACGCGATCGCCCAAGCGCGCGGCATAGTCGCGATACATCGCCGCATTGCCCTCGCTCGCAGCTTTGCCGATCAGCCCGCGCCGCGCCCGGTGCCAGTCGACATAGATATCCACCGCCAGCCCGGGCTGGCGCGCGCAAGCGGCGTACAGCGCGTCGAGCAGCTCGCGGCCGGAATCGTCGTCCTGCAGGTACAGCGCCACCAGCACGATGCGGCGCGAGGCCTGCGCGATCAGGGCAAACAGGGTGCTGCGGAATGCCGCAGGATCGTCCAGGGTCTGCACGTCGCCGGCCGCGACGGCGAAGGCCGGCAGCGTGGCGGACTGGGATTTGGCGAAACGGCCCAGCGGCAATAAACGTCTGGCCAGGCGCCGGGTCAGAGGGGCGGGACGGGAACTCATGCCGCCCATGGTAGCGGGTCCGGCCAAAACGCCCAGCAAGCTCCCCGGTCAAGGCCGCGGCGGCGAGACCGGGCCATATCGGAATCGGTGCAGCGGCAGATCCGCATGCGCAGACTCGATCCTTGGGTGAGCACCAGCAACATGGTTGGCCATGGCGAACCGCATCCATGCCAGCAAAATCATCATGGTCCCAATAGCTTCATGCAGAGAAAAACCCGAATAATGCAGCACACCCTGATCAACACCATGCGCGTGCGATCAATCCAAAAATCGGATCGCGCACGGACGATCATGGCGAGGCGGGCGAGTTCAACGGCTTCAACCGGTGCACCGGCGTGGCATCACGCTTTCTTCATTGGTTACCGGTGAAACAGTTTCATTTGAAATACCGCTTTGGATATGGACGTCCATCCGTCCATCCGCGACCGAACGGACAATTCGGAAAAATTTTCATAAAAAAATGATTGACAGCCCGCAAGGGTCTGCCTTACGGTCGACGACATGCCGCAACGCAACAGCCACCGCTACATCACCAGCGCGATCCGACCTCCATCGGACCTCGCCACGCTGCAGCTCGGCGGCCTCCTTCTTATTTCCCTTGTACTCGTACTCCTTATTACCAACGGAGGTGCGGGCTGAGGGCGTGTGTCCAGGTAGATTAGAAATAACCTAGATACCCCAAAGAACCCCGCACCCGACCAGGATGCGGGGTTTTTTGTTGCCCTCGGCACCGCCCAAAACGGAGCCAGACATGACCACCGAAACTGCACCAGCGAACGAATCGAACGGCGACAGCGAGAGCGCCGAAGACCGGGTACGGATCTTCGACACCACCTTGCGCGACGGCGAACAGGCCCCCGGATTTTCCATGGACCGACGCACCAAATTGTGCATGGCACAAGCGCTGGAAACCCTCGGCGTGGACATCCTGGAAGCCGGCTTCCCGCAGGCCTCGCCCGACGATTTTGCCGCCGTCGAAGAAATCGCCCGCACCTTGCACCACACCACCGTTTGCGCACTGGCGCGATGTCAGACCGGCGACATCGACACCGCCGCCCGCGCACTGGAACGCGCCCGGCAATCGCGCATTCACCTGTTTCTCTCCACCAGCCCGCTGCATCGCGAACACAAGCTCGGCATGAGCAAGCAGCAGGTGCTGGAAACCGCCGTCGCCTCCATCGAACGGGCACGCAAGTACTGCGCCGACGTGGAGTTCTCCGCCGAAGATGCGTTGCGCACCGAGCCGGACTTCCTGGCCGAAGTCTTCAGCGCCGCCATCGCCGCCGGCGCCACCACGCTCAACGCGCCCGACACCGTGGGCTACACCACGCCCGCTGAAATGGTCGAGCTGTTCACCTATCTGCGCCGGCACGTGCGCGACGCCCACAAGGCGGTGTTCTCCGCCCATTGCCACGACGACCTGGGCATGGCCGTGGCCAACAGCCTGGCGGCGGTCAGCGCCGGTGCGCGCCAGGTGGAATGCACCATCAACGGCATCGGCGAACGCGCCGGCAATGCCGCGCTGGAAGAAATCGTGATGGCGCTGAAGGTTCGCGCGCCGCATTTCGGCCTGAGCACCGGCATCGATACGCGCAAGCTGTATCCCACTTCGCGCCTGCTGACCCAGCTGACCGGGCAAGCGGTGCCGCGCAACAAGGCCGTGGTCGGCGAAAACGCCTTTGCGCACGAATCGGGCATCCACCAGCACGGCATGCTCAAGCACCGCAGCACCTACGAAATCATGCGTCCGCAGGATGTGGGCATTGCCGAAACCACGCTGGTGCTGGGCAAGCATTCCGGCCGCCATGCGCTGCGCCAGCGCCTGGAAGCACTCGGCCACCACGTGGACGACCACGCCATGGACGGTATCTTCAAGCGCTTCAAGGCGCTGGCCGACCGCAAGCGCGAGATCCGCGACGAAGATCTGGAAGCGCTGGCGATCGGCCAGGATCCGGACGCAACCGGCCCCTGGCACCTCACCCAGCTCAACACCAGCTCGCACCTGGGCAGCAGCGCCTCGGCCACGGTCAAGCTCAGCCATGAAGACGGCCACGAAGTAGGCGAAGCGGCGATCGGCGACGGCCCGGTCGATGCCGTGCTGCGCGCCATCGAGCGCGCTACCGGCACCGATATGGAACTCACCGGCTTCCAGGTGCGCGCGATCAGCGAAGGCGGCGATGCGCAGGGCCATGCGCAGCTCACCGCCCGCCATGCACAGCGCGACTGGAACGGCAGCAGCGTCAGCACCGACATCATCGAAGCCACCGCGCATGCGGCGCTGGCCATCGTCAATCGCATCGAGCGCCAGGGCGAACATCACGCCGCCCAAGCCATGAAGTCGCAAGGAGTCGCACCATGAGCACTGCCTTCCTTTGGCACAACGGGCGCATCAAGCCCTGGGCCGAAGCCACCGTCCACGTCAGCGCGCACGCGTTGCATTACGGCTCGTCCGTGTTCGAAGGCGAGCGCGTGTACGCCACGCCGCAGGGGCCGGCCTATTTCCGCCTGGCGGAGCACACCCGGCGCCTGTTCGAGTCGGCGCGGGTGTACGAGATCGAGATCGGCTACAGCGAAGAAGAGATCAACGCAGCTTGCCTGGAAGTGATTCGCGCCAATCGGATGGCCTCCGCTTATGTACGTCCGATCGTGTTTCGCGGCGCCGGCGGGCTCGGCGTTCTCCCCAGGGACGGCGCGCCCGTCGACGTCGCGATCATGGCACTGGAATGGGGCGCTTATCTGGGTGAAGCGGCGGAAGTCGGCGCGGATGTGTGCGTGTCGTCGTGGCATCGCCCGGCACCGAACACCTTGCCGAGCTGGGCCAAGGCCGGCGGCAACTATCTCAGCAGCCAGCTGATCGGTCTGGAAGCGCGCCGCGGCGGCTATGACGAAGGCATTGCGCTGGGCCACAACGGCCTGCTCAGCGAGGGCGCCGGCGAAAACCTGTTCCTGGTCAAGCGCGGCAAGCTGCTCACGCCGCCGTCGAGCGCCGGCATCCTGGCCGGCATCACGCGCGATTCGGTGATCACGCTGGCCGGCGAGCTTGGCATTGCGGTGGAAGAGCGCGATCTCCCGCGCGAAGCGCTGTACAGCGCAGACGAAGTGTTCATGACCGGCACCGCCGCGGAAATCACGCCGGTGCGTTCGGTCGATCGCAAAGCCGTGGGCCATGGCAAACCCGGCCCGATCACGCGCGCGCTGCGCGACGCGTTTTTCGGCCTGTTCAGCGGCCACACCCCGGACCGCCATCACTGGCTCACCCACGTCGAAACCACCACCGCGAAGGAGGCCGCATGAGCGCCCGCACGCTATTTGAAAAAATCTGGGACGCCCATGTGGTAGCACCCGAAACAGCCGACACGCCGGCCGTGCTGTACGTCGACCTGCACCTGGTGCACGAAGTCACCTCGCCACAGGCCTTCAGCGAACTGCGCGCGCGCGGACTGAAACTGCGCCGCCCCGACCGCACGCTGGCCACGCTCGACCACTCCACCCCCACCCTGCCGCCGAAGGCCAATGGCGAGCGCCCCTACACCAATGCCGAAGCCAAGGCGCAGGTCTCCCAGCTGGAAACCAATTGCCGCGAATTCGACGTGCAGCTGTACGGCTGGGACAGCCATGACCGCGGCATCGTGCACGTCATCGGCCCGGAGCTCGGCGCCACCCAGCCAGGCATGACCATCGTCTGCGGCGACAGCCACACCTCCACCCATGGCGCATTCGGCGCCCTGGCGTTCGGCATCGGCACCACCGAAGTCGGCCATGTAATGGCCACGCAGTGCCTGCTGCAGCGCAAGCCCAAGACGCTCGCCATCCATGTCGACGGCGCGCTGTCGCGCGGCATCAGCGCCAAGGACCTGATCCTGCACATCATCGGCGTGATCGGCGTCGACGGCGGCACCGGCCACGTCATCGAATACCGCGGCGCCGCCATCCAGGCCTTGTCGATGGAAGAGCGCATGACGGTCTGCAATATGTCGATCGAGGCGGGCGCACGCGCCGGCCTGATCGCACCGGACGAAACCACCTTCGCCTGGCTGAAGGATCGCCCGCGCGCGCCGCAGGGCGCAGCGTGGGACGCCGCGGTGCAGCGCTGGCGCGAATTGCATACCGATGAAGGCGCCGGCTACGACAGCGAAGTGCGCATCGACGCCAGCCAGATCCGCCCCACCGTCACCTACGGCACCCATCCGGGCATGGCGATCGCGATGGACGAACCCGTACCCACCGCGCGCAATGCCGTCGAGCAGCGCGCGCTGAACTACATGCACGTGCGGCCGCGGCAGCCGATGCAGGGCACGGCGGTGGACGTGGTGTTCATCGGCAGCTGCACCAACTCGCGCCTGCCGGATCTGCGCGAAGCGGCGAATGTATTGCGCGGCCATCACATCGCCGAGGGCGTGCGCATGCTGGTGGTGCCCGGCTCCGAGGCCGTGCGCCGCGATGCGGAAAAAGAAGGCCTGCATGAGGTCTTCATCGCTGCCGGTGCGGAATGGCGCATTCCGGGCTGCTCGATGTGCATCGCCATGAACGGCGACCTGGCCGAACCGGGCCAACTGGTGGTGAGCACCTCCAACCGCAATTTCGAAGGCCGCCAGGGCAAGGGCGCACGCACCGTGCTGGCCAGCCCCGCCACCGCCGCCGCGTCTGCCATTGCCGGCGTGATCACCGATCCGCGCGAGTACCTGACGGAGGCTGCCGCATGAAGCCCGTAACCCGCATCCATTCGCGCACCGCGGTGCTGCTCGATGAAAACATCGACACCGACCGCATCATTCCCGCGCGCTTCCTCACCACCACCGAGCGCAGCGGCCTGGGCAAGCATTGCTTCAACGACTGGCGCTATCTGCCGGATGGCAGCGACAACCCGGATTTCCCGCTCAACCGCCCCACCACCCGCAGCTGCAGCATCCTGGTGGCCGGCCGCAATTTCGGCTGCGGCTCGTCGCGCGAGCACGCTCCGTGGGCGCTGCTCGACTACGGCATCCAGGCGGTGCTGTGCAGCGAGATCGCCGACATCTTCCGCGGCAACGCACTGAAAAACGGGCTGCTCGCCATCGAGCTGAACGAGCCCGAGCACCAGTGGCTTCTGAAAAACCCGGGCATCGAGCTGTCCATCGACGTGCGCGCACAGACCATCCAGCTGCCGGACGGAGGCCACATCCAGTTCGAGCTGGAGCCGTTCGCGCGGCACTGCCTGCTCAACGGCGTCGACCAGCTCGGCTTCCTGCTGCAGCACGGCGACGCGATCACCCATTACGAACATCAACAGGAGAAGGCGGCATGAAAGCGCGCATCGTTACCCTGCCCGGCGACGGCGTAGGTCCGGAAGTTACCGACGCGGCCGTTGCCGTCCTGCAAGCCGTAGCCGAACGCAGCGGCTACACCTTCGAATTCGAAACGCAGCTGATCGGTGGCTGCGCCATCGACGCCACCGGCGAGCCGCTGCCCGCCGCCACGCTCGAGGCGTGCAAGCGCGCCGATGCGGTCTTCCTCGGCGCCGTCGGCGGCCCGAAATGGTCCGATCCGCAGGCCAAGGTGCGCCCCGAACAAGGACTGCTGGCACTGCGCGCCGCCCTCGGCGTGTTCGCCAACCTGCGTCCGCTGCAGGTGCATCCGGCACTCGCCGCGCTGTCGCCGCTGAAGAACGAAAAGCTGAAGAACGTCGACGTGCTGTTCGTGCGCGAACTCACCGGCGGCGCTTATTTCGGCGCCAAGACGCGCACCGCCGATACCGCCACGGACGAATGCAAATACACCGTGGCGGAAGTGGAACGCGTCACGCGCCGCGCCTTCGAGCTGGCGCGCGAGCGCCGCCAGCATGTCACCTCGGTGGACAAGGCCAACGTGCTGGAAACCTCGCGCCTGTGGCGCAGCACCGTCACGCGCATCGCCGCCGAATATCCGGATGTGAAGCTGGAACACCAGTTGGTCGACTCCATGGCGATGCTGCTGCTGACGCAGCCGTCGCGCTACGACGTGGTCGTCACCGAGAACCTGTTCGGCGACATCCTCACCGACGAAGCCGCCGCGCTGGCCGGCTCGCTGGGCCTGCTGCCCTCCGCATCGCTGGGCGAAGGCAAGGTCGGCCTGTACGAGCCGATCCATGGTTCGGCACCGGATATCGCCGGCCAGAACGTAGCCAATCCGCTGGGCGCGATCCTGTCTGCCGCGCTGCTGCTGCGTCATTCGCTGGGGCTGGAGATCGAAGCCACCACCGTCGAAGCCGCCGTGGCGCATGTGCTCAACCAGGGTCCGCACAGCCGCGATATCGGCGGCAAGGCCAGCACCAGCGAGATGCGCGATGCGGTGATCGCCGCGCTGGACGATGTCGCCACGCCCGCCTTCCTGTGCGGCCTGCGTGCCTGCGGTTGACGGAGGCACGATGCGCAGCGATCTGATCAAAACCGGCCCCGACCGCGCACCCGCGCGCGCCATGCTGCGCGCCACCGGCATGCAGGATGACGACATCAGCAAGCCGCTGGTAGCGGTGGTGCACACCTGGTCCAACGTCAGCCCGTGCAACCTCAATCTGCGCGAGCTGGCCGAACATGCCTGCGCCGGCATTCGCGCCGCAGGCGGCACGCCGGTGGAATTCAATACCATCGCCGTCACCGACGGCATCGCGATGGGCACGCCCGGCATGCGCGCATCGCTGATCAGCCGCGAGGTGATCACCGACTCCATCGAGCTGGCTGTGGATGGCCACTGCCTCGATGCGATGGTGGTGCTGTGCGGCTGCGACAAGACCATTCCGGCGGCCGCCATGGCGATGGCGCGGCTGAACATTCCGGCAGTGGCGCTGTACGGCGGAAGCATCGCGCACGGCAACCATCGCGATCATCCGATCACCATCCAGCAGGTGTTCGAGGCGGTCGGCGCGCATGGTGCCGGCAAGATCGACGACGCCGAACTGGCCGCGGTGGAAAAGGATGCCTGCCCCGGCGCCGGCGCCTGCGGCGGCCAGTTCACCGCCAACACCATGGCGATGGTGCTGCAGACGCTGGGCCTGTCGCCGATGGGTTTCAACGATATCCCCGCCACCCATCCGGCCAAGGCGCATGCCGCGTTCCGCTGCGGCGAACTGGTGATGGATTGCCTGCGCGAGCAGCGCAAGCCGCTGGACATCCTCAGCCAGACCGCCTTCCGCAACGCCACGCGCATGGTGGCCGCCACCGCCGGCTCCACCAATGCGGTGCTGCATCTGCTGGCCATTGCACGCGAAGCGGACGTGGCCTGGACCATCGAGGACTTCGAACCCGCCTCCGTGCACACGCCGGTGATCGCCGACCTGCTGCCCGGCGGCCGCTACACCGCAGTCGAGCTGTTCGGTGCCGGCGGCAGCGCGCGTGTCGCGCAGGAACTGATCGCCGCCGGCATGCTGGAAGACGGTCCCACCGTCACCGGCCGCAATCTGTATGAAGAGTGCGCAGCCGCACCGCGCGCCGAACAGCAGAACGTGGTGCATCCGGTCAACCAGCCGCTGAAACCGCGTGGCGGCTATTCGATCCTGTACGGCAATCTCGCGCCGGAAGGCTGCATCCTGAAACTCGCCGGCAAGGGCGCCACGCATTTCGAAGGACGCGCGCGCGTCTTCGAAAGCGAAGAGTTGGCGTTCGCCGCCGTGCAGGCCGGCAAGATCGAAAAGGGCGATGTGGTGGTGATCCGCAACGAAGGCCCTGCCGGTGGTCCTGGCATGCGCGAAATGCTCGGCGTTACCGCCGCGCTGATCGGGCGCGGACTGGGCGATGACGTAGCGCTGATCACCGACGGCCGTTTCTCCGGCGCCACCCATGGCTTCATGGTCGGCCATATCGCGCCGGAAGCCGTACGCGGCGGTCCGATCGGCCTGCTGCACGAAGGCGATCGCATCGTGATCGATGCACAGACGCGCACGATTTCCACCGATGCCGATCTCGCCACGCGCCGCGCCGCCTGGCAGGCGCCGGCGCCCAAGGTCACGCGCGGCGCGCTCGCCAAATACGCACAACTGGTCGGCTCCGCTTCCGAAGGCGCCACCACCCATCCGTCCAGCCGCTCTTCCAAACCCGCACACACACCCACAGCCATTTCATCAGGCATCGACGCAGGAGTTACCGCATGAGTACCACCGCTACCACCGAAACGCTCGCCAAGGCACGCATCGCCGTGCTCGGCTATGGCAGTCAGGGCCGCGCCCACGCGCTCAACTTGAAGGACTCCGGCCTGGATGTCGTGATCGGGCTGCGTCCGAACGGCCCGACCTGGCACAAGGCAGTTGCCGATGGCTTCCATGTGGTGGAGCCGTCCGAAGCGGTGCGCGGCGCCGACCTGGTCGCCGTGCTGACGCCGGACATGGTGCAGCCCACGCTGTACAAGGATGCGATCGAGCCGAACATCAAGGCCGGCGCCGCACTGCTGTTCGCCCACGGTTTCAACGTGCACTTCAAGCAGATCGAGCCGCGCAAGGACATCGACGTGATCCTGGTGGCGCCGAAGGGTCCGGGTGCGCTGGTGCGCAGCGAATACGAACGCGGCCGCGGCGTACCCTGCGTGTACGCCGTGCACCAGGATGCCACCGGCCATGCCGAGGAAAAGGCCAAGGGCTACGCGGCCGGCATCGGCGGCGCACGCGCGATGCTGATCAAGACCGATTTCAAGGAAGAAACCGAAACCGACCTGTTCGGCGAGCAGGCCGTGCTGTGCGGCGGCGCCAGCGAGCTGGTGCTGAAGGGCTTCGAGACCCTGGTCGAAGCCGGCTATCAACCGGAAATCGCCTATTACGAAGTGCTGCACGAGCTGAAGCTGATCGTGGACCTGTTCTACGAAGGCGGCATCACGCGCATGCTGGAATTCGTTTCCGAGACCGCGCAATACGGCGACTATGTCAGCGGTCCGCGCGTGGTGGATGCGGCGACCAAGGAACGCATGAAGGGCGTGCTCAAGGATATCCAGGACGGCACCTTCGCCCGCAACTGGATCGCCGAATACCAGGCCGGCCTGCCGAACTACAAGCGCCTGAAGCAGGCCGATCTCGATCATCCGATCGAGCAGGTCGGCGCCAAGCTGCGCGCGCGCATGCCGTGGCTGCAGACCGGCGCCAAAGCCGGCCAGCCGCCGCTGCAGAAAGTGGGTTAAACCCATGCGGCGCTCTCTCACGTCCCCCATCCTCCGGCGAGAGAGCGTCGCATGGACCTTCACAGGAATATGCCGATGAAGCGCTTTCACCTTGCACTGGCCGTACGCGATCTGCAGACCTCGATCGCCGACTACAGCGTTCGGCTCGGCCAGATGCCGAACGCGGTGGTGGACGGCAAGTACGCCATGTGGCGCACGGACCTGTTGAATTTTTCGATCAACCAGAACCCCGAGCGTGCCGGACAACTCCGGCACCTCGGCTTCGAGGACGACGGCGCCGAAGGCTTCCGCAGCACGCAGGACGTCAACGGCATCGAGTGGGAACACTTTTCCGCCACGGCACAGAACGAACGCATCGTGGCGATGTACGGCATTCCGGTCAGCGCATGAGGCGCTGTCGATGCATTACCCGCCACCACTGTATTTCTTCATTCACATAACAAGACCGCGACACCCGCACTGAACATCACCAAGGGACCGACGTGAATACGCCATTGCTCAAACCATCATTCGCCGCCGATGCCGTCACCGGCAACGCGCGTCATCCGCTGGCAGGGACAGACCTGAGCGGTGCGGATGTCGTCGTACAGGTGCTGGCCGAGCAAGGCGTCGACGTACTGTTCGGCTATTCCGGCGGCGCGATCCTGCCGGTCTATGACGCGATCTTCCGCTACAACGCCGAACACCCGCGCGCGGACGGCGGCGAACCGATGCCGTTGATCGTGCCGGCCAACGAGCAGGGCGCAGGCTTCATGGCTTCCGGCTATGCGCGCGCCTCCGGCAAGGTGGGCGTGGCGGTAGTCACCTCCGGCCCGGGCGCCACCAACATGGTGACGCCGGTGCGCGACTCCACCGCCGACTCGATTCCGCTGGTGGTGATCTGCGGCCAGGTCGCCACGCAGGCGATCGGCAGCGATGCGTTTCAGGAAGCGCCGATCAGCAACATCATGGGCTCCTGCGCCAAGCACGTATTCCTCGTTACCGATGCTGCGCAGCTGGAATCCACCATGCGCGCAGCGTTCACCATCGCGCGCAGCGGACGCCCCGGCCCGGTGGTGGTGGATGTTCCCAAGGATATCCAGAACGCCTTGATCCGTTTCCACGGCGAAGGCGAACTGCCGCTGCCGGGCTATCGCGCGCGGCTGCGCGCCGTGGAGCAGGCATCGCTCAGCGACGACGAGTGCGCGGTGCTGTTTGCCGCCCTGTCCAAAGCGAAGCGCCCGCTGATCTACGCCGGCGGCGGCATCGTGGCCGGCGGTGCCGCGCCGGCGCTGCGCGCCTTCGTGGATGCCTTCGGCTTGCCGGTCACCACGACCTTGATGGGCATCGGCGGCTTCGACACCACCGATCCGCTCGCACTGCACATGCTCGGCATGCACGGCACCGCCTATGCCAACTATGCGGTGGAAGATTGCGATTTCCTGCTGGCGCTGGGCGCGCGCTTCGATGACCGCGTCGCCAGCGTGCCGTCGCAGTTCGCGCCGCAGGCGAAATTCATTGCGCACATCGATATCGACCCGGCCGAGATCGGCAAGGTCAAGCAGGCGCATTGGCATCACGTCGGCCCGCTGGACCGTGCGCTGCAGCGGCTTACGCAATATGGCGACACCCATCATCCGCAGCAGGTGCGCAGCGATTGGCATGCGCATGTCGCCGCCCTCAAGCAGCAGCACGCGATGAACTACGATCGCGACAGCACGCTGATCCAGCCCTACGCCGTGCTGGAAGAAATCAATCGGCATACCGATGGCCGCGCCATCATCAGCACCGGGGTCGGCCAGCATCAGATGTGGGCGGCCCAATACCTGGATTTCCGCGCGCCGCGGCATTGGCTCACCTCGGGCTCGATGGGCACCATGGGTTTTGGCCTGCCCGCTGCGGTCGGCGCGCAATTCGCGCGCCGCGATGCGCTGGTGATCGACATCGACGGCGACGCCAGCATCCGCATGAACCTCGGCGAGCTGGAAACGGTTACCACGTACGGCCTGCCGCTGAAAATCGTGGTGCTCAACAATGTTGGCGACGGCATGGTGCGGCAATGGCAGAAACTGTTCTTCAAGGGCCGTTTCGCCTCGTCCGACAAGAGCCTGCATCGCAAGGATTTCGTACGCGCCGCCGAAGCCGACGGCTTTGCCTGGGCGCGCCGGCTCGATCGCCGCGAAGAACTGGCGAGCACCATCGCCGAATTCCTGGCCTTTGACGGGCCGGCGTTCCTGGAAGTGATGATCGATCCGGATGCCGGCGTGTATCCGATGGTCGGCCCGGGCGCCAGCTACGCGCAGATGATCACCGGCGATTTCATTCCTGCGCGCAGCGCATCCATCGTCGGCGAAGCGGCTGCATCCGACAGCTTCTGAGCCCACGCCAACCACGAACCGGACCTCCAGCCATGCAACATACGCTCTCCATCCTCTTGCAGAACGAAGCCGGCGCACTGGTGCGCGTGGCGGGCCTGTTTGCCGCGCGCGGCCACAATATCGACACGCTCACCGTAGCCGCCACCACCGATCCGACGGTATCCCGCCTGACTTTGACCGTGCGCGGTGACGATGCCGCGCTGAGCCAGATCCTGCAGCAGACGCGCAAGCTGGTCGATGTACTGCAGGTCGAGCATCCGGCACAGGCATGAACGCAAGCGCTGCCGCGGAACCGGCCGATTTCACCCTCACTGCGGCGTCGGTGCTGCGCATGGCCGAATCGGCCCGCGTGTACGAAGTGGCGCATCACACGGCGCTGGAGCAGGCCTCGCTGCTGTCGGCCCGGATCGGCGCCAAGATCTGGCTAAAGCGCGAAGACCAGCAGCCGGTGTTTTCCTTCAAGCTGCGTGGCGCCTACAACCGCATGGCGCAACTCAGCGCCGCGGATCGAGCGCGCGGCGTGGTGGCGGCCTCGGCTGGCAATCATGCGCAAGGTGTGGCGCTGGCTGCATCGAGGCTGGGCATTCGCGCCACCATCGTCATGCCGGTCACGGCGCCGCAAGTAAAGATCGACGCGGTGCGCCGTTTCGGCGGCGCGTTTACCGAAGTCGTGCTTAGCGGGGACTCGTACAGCGAGGCGCAGGCCGAGGCGATGCGTCTGCGCGAGGCGTCGAACGCCACCTTCGTGCACCCTTTCGACGATCCCGACGTGATCGCCGGGCAGGCCACCATCGCGCTGGAAATCCTGGCCCAGCATGCCGGGCCCTTGCACGCGGTGTTCGTGCCGATCGGCGGCGGCGGCCTGATCGCCGGCGTCGCCGCGGTGATCAAGGCGCGGCGACCGGATGTGCGTGTGATCGGCGTGCAGGCCAGCGATGCCGATTCGATGGCCCAGGCGTTGCGTGCCGGTACCCGCATAGCGCTGGATGAAGTGGGCCTGTTTGCCGACGGCACTGCGGTCAAGCAAGTCGGGGCGCTCACCTTTTCGCTCTGCCGGCACTACGTCGATGACGTGCTGCGCGTGGACACCGACGCGATCTGCGCCGCCATCCGCGACATCTACCAGGACACCCGCAGCGTCCCGGAACCTTCCGGCGCCCTGGCGCTGGCCGGCCTCAAGCACTATGTCGCCATGCACGGCGCCGGCGATGGCGCGCTGGTCGCGGTGGTATCCGGTGCCAATATGAACTTCGATCGCCTGCGCTTCGTGGCGGAACGCGCCGAGGTCGGCGAGCAGCGCGAGGCGGTGTTTGCGGTCACCATCCCCGAACAGCGCGGCAGTTTCCGGCGCTTTTGCAGCGCGCTGGGCCAGCATTCGATCACCGAATTCAATTACCGCATCGGCGATGCCCAGGCAGCGCATATCTTCGTGGGCGTACAGATGGCGCGGCGCGAGGAACGCGAGGCGCTGGCGGCCGCCTTCCGCGCCAATGACTTCGGCGTGCTCGATCTCACCGATGACGAGCTGGCCAAGCTGCATCTGCGCCACATGATCGGCGGGCGCTCGCCGCTGGCACGCGATGAACGGCTTTATCGGTTTGATTTTCCCGAGCGTCCCGGTGCGCTGGCGCGTTTCCTGGAACGCATGCATCCGGACTGGAACATCAGCCTGTTCCACTACCGCAACCATGGCGCCGATTACGGCCGTATCCTGGTCGGCATCCAGGTGCCCCCCAGCGAGCATGCGCTGCTGCGTCATTTTCTTGCGACGCTGGGCTATCCCCACGTGGACGAAAGCGACAACCCGGCCTATCGGCTGCTGTTACGCGCCTAGCAATACGCGGCCCAGCGTTTCGTCGATCGAGCCGCCGGCGTCCAGCTCGAACACGTGATTGTCGTAATCGGTGAAATAGAGCGCGGTGTCTTCGCGCGCCATGAAGTGTTCCACGTCCGAGCTGGCCAGGCGTTCCGCACAGGCGCGCAATTCATCGCGACTGACATCGATAGCGATACGGTCGCCATTGCGGCATGCCGGGCCGTCGCCCTGGCGCAGCACGAACCACACGCCGCCAAACTTCGCAAAGCTCTGCGGATGACCGTTGTCATCGGGCCGGTTCGCGATCACCTGGGCACCCAGCACGCCGGCAAACAGCTCCGAGGTGCGCACGGGATCCCGCACGATCAGCGCGATATGACCGATGGATCCAGACATGGACGACTCCAGCTCCCCCAAAGCAGCGCGAGATGCTAGCCGCTTCCTTCCCCGGAGGGCAATGTGCCGTCACCATGTCCGCAGCGGCCAAGGACACCGTTTCACAGATGAGGTAGCACGCTAAACTTGCGCTCATGGCCCCCACGTCCCGCAAGCGCCCACGGCGCAACCCGCCCGCACCCGCCACCAGCCGCGCGCGTGCCGCCGTGCCGGTGGCGCCAAAACCGCAGCGCCCCGCCGACAGCTCCACCCGCGCGGCGCGCGTGCTCGACTGGCTATTGCAGAAACTGCCGGCGGCGCAGCGTGAGAAGGCGCACGACATCCTTGTGCTTACCCGCATGGACCGCCCGATCGGCGCCCTGCTGCTGCTCTGGCCGACCTGGTGGGCGCTGTGGCTGGCCGCCGGCGATTTCCCGCCGTGGAAGCCCTTGCTGATCTTCACCCTGGGCGTATTCGCCATGCGCGCCGCCGGCTGCGCGATCAACGACTACGCCGATCGCAAGCTCGACCCGCAGGTAGCGCGCACCGCCGGCCGCCCGCTCGCAGCCGGCCGGATCACGCCGCGCGAAGCGCTGATCGTGTTTGTCTCGCTGCTGGCGCTGGCATTCGTGCTGGTGCTGTTCACCAATGCCCTGACCATCAAGCTGTCTTTCGTCGGCGCAGCGCTGGCGGCCCTGTATCCCTTTACCAAGCGCTATACCGACCTGCCGCAGGTGGTGCTCGGCGCCGCCTTCGGCTGGTCCATCCCGATGGCCTTTGCAGCGGTGCAGAACACGGTGCCGGCGGTGGGCTGGGTGCTGTTTATCGCCAATATCCTGTGGTCGGTGATCTACGACACCGAGTACGCGATGGTCGACCGCGACGAAGACCTCAAGGCCGGCGCCCGCTCCACCGCCATCCTGTTCGGCGATGCCGACCTGATGATCATCGGCGTGCTGATGGGCACCTTTCTCACCGCCATGGTGATGGTCGGTACCCGCGCACATCTTGGCTGGCCCTATTGGCTGGCCGTAGCCCTTGCTGCAGGCCTGTTCGGCTGGCAGCAATGGCTGATTCGCAATCGCGCGCGCGACGCATGCCTCGCCGCGTTTCGTCACAACAATTGGTTAGGACTTACGCTATGGATCGGCATCGCGCTGGCATTGGCGCTGCGTTAAAGCAAAGCTTCACCCCCTCGTCCAACCCTGCCGCATTCACCACGTCGCCGCGAGGCGGCCTTAGCCTGTGGGTAGTGCTGGCATGGGTTGCCGCCATCGGACTGACGCTGCTGCAGGCGCACTATTTCCTGTACGGCTTTCGCCTCAGTGGCGACGATGTCCGATTCGAGGATGCGGTGCTGCATGGAGAATCGGCCGCGCTTATCGCGGGCACGCCTGTCGACCAGGCACGCATCGGGCAATTCCTCCTGATGCCGCTGCTGTTGCTGGGCTCGCATCTGTCCAGCTACCTGGCTTTTCGTATTTTCTACGTTGCGCTGTGGTACGCGGACATCCTGCTGTTCTCCATCTGGACCGCACGCGTTGCCAAGGCACGCATCGCGCTGCCCGTGTTCGTGGCTATCGTCAGCCTGCAGCCGATGATCGGCTATCACATGCCGCCCGTGGGCTATCCGCTGGAGCTCGGCCTGCCCTTGCTGCTTATGTTCGGCATCCGGCTGCTGCTGGGCGCTACGGCTCGCAAGCATGCGTCGCGACCGGGCATGGCCGCGCACGCAGCAGCGGTCGTGGGCTGGCTGCTTTACGCCGCTGCCGTGCTGAGCAGCGAATACATGATGATCATCGGCGTGCTCGTGGTTGCGCTGGAAGCGATCGGATCGATGCCTGGCACCGGCCTGTCCATGCCAAAGCATTTGTTCCGGCGTTTTCGCCTCGATCTCGCGCTGCTGGCGCTCGTCTACGCTGCCTATGCGCTTTATCGCAGCAGCCAGCCTACGCGCTATGACGGTTCCACCATGGACGGACTCGGCCATCATCGGGATCTGGCGTATACGTTCCTGATGCACATCGCCAGCGGCACCTGGGTGCCGTTCGCAAACGGCACCGCCCTGTCATCCGATGCAATGCCGGGTGTGCTGATGTGCATGCTGCTGTGCGCGGCCGCCTTGTGGCTCTATCGGCGCCCCGCGAGTGCGCCAGGCCCGCAGCAAGCGGGACAGGGGCTCGCGTTGATGGCGGGGCTGCTCGCAGCCGGCGCGGCGTTCCTGACCCTGCTCGTCGTTGCGGCAAGCAAGCAGCAACGCTGGTGCACGCTGCAGGGCAACTGCAGCTATCTCGATAGCAGACTGTCGCTCTTGATGCTGGTGGCCGCGCTGGCCTTTGCAGGCGTGTGGGCAGCACGCCAGCGCAATGCGTTGCGCTTCATCACCATTGCAGCAGGCGTCGCCGTGGTGGCCAGTGCGGGCATCTGCCACGCCATCAGCCGGCAGCAGGCGGAAAGCATGCGGCTGGTGTCGGCAGCGTGGGAAAGGGCGCGCATGATCGCTTGCCATCACCCCAGCATCGACGCATATAGCGCCAGCAACTTTATCGATCCCGAGCATCTGATTCCCATGCATGCATCCATGGATCGCGATGCCTTCTGGCACAGTTATCTGGATCGCGTCGCCAGGGATGGTCTGTGCGTGCAGCAAGTCGACGTGGCATCGCTCCATCCATCCTCCGACCTTGTGGTCGGGCAAACAGCAGGCATCCACGCAGGCGGGGATGGGCTGCCGCTGCTTGCATCGAACTGGAGCCATCCGGAGCCGGCGGGTGTCTGGAGCCTGGGTCCCGTAGCAGTCCTGGTTGGGCACATAGAGCCTTCCGATCGCCCGCTGACCCTGAGTTTGCAGTTGATTGCTTACGCGCCCGCCCATGGCGGCACGACCCAGCCGGTGAAAGTCACCGTCAATGGCAGTGAAGTGGCCCAGTGGACGGTCGCCAGCGACCAGCCCCACGCCTATTCCCTGAGCTTGCCGGCGGCGGTGTCGCGCGCCGGCGGCCGGATCGAACTAGACCTGGAAGTTGGCCATCCCACTTCGCCGCAGGACAAAGGCCAGTCTGCCGATACCCGCAAACTCGGCGTCCAGGTCAGCAGCCTGCAATTGCAAGCGGCGCCTTGACGGCGCCGATCGCCGTCAACCACCCGGCAACGGCGCTCGCGCGAGCGCCCACACATCGATGCGTGGCACGCCGGCCCGCCGCAGCAAGCGCACGCAGGCCGCGAACGTGGTGCCGGTGGTAAATACATCGTCGAGCACCGCAACATGCGCCGGCAGAGCCACCGCACGCGGCAACGCAAACGCATGGCGCAAATTGCGGCGGCGCTCCAGCGCACTGAGTCCGGTTTGCGCATCGGTATGGCGAATGCGTTGAAGCACGTCGTGCCGACAGGGAATATCCAGCGCGCGCGCCAGCGGCTGGGCCAGCTCCCACGCCTGGTTGTAGCCGCGCTGGCGCAGACGGCGACGATGCAAAGGCACCGGCAGGATCATCTGCGGCAGCTCGGGCGGCGGTGCTTCGCGCTGCCACATGGTCGCCAGGGTCCGTCCGGCGGCCAGATCGCGCTGAAATTTGAACCGCGTCTCCAGCCGGTCGAGCGGCCATGCATAGCGAAAGGCGGCCCAGGCCGCATCCCAGGGCGGCGCTTTGCGCAGGCAGCGTCCGCACTGCGCCGCCGGCGTCGGCAACGGCAAGGCGCAACGGGCGCAGCATGAGGTATTGCGCGGCAGTTCCGCGGCGCAATCGCGGCACAGATCCGTGCCCTGCGCACCCGCATCGCCGCATAACAGGCAGCGCCAGGGCAACAACCAGCGCTGCGCGGCTGACAACAGCCGGATCGGCGCATCCATGCGCAAGCGCAATCAGTTGTTCGGCTTGAACAAAGCCGCGTCGAGAATCGACCAGAGATGAATGATCCAGCCCATCCAGACGATCCATAGCGCCGCGGCCAGCACGAACATCACCACCGCCTTCAGCAAGCGCCCCTGCACCAACTGGCCCAGCCCGGGGATGAAGAAACTGCACACTGCTGCGATGACATTGCCACCGCTGCCCTGACCTGTGCTCATGCATCGACTCCTTCGATAGGGGATCAAGGCATGGATGGTAAACGCTTCGGAGGCCGCGTTTCCGTCAACCATTCGCCAGCGAACAGAGTTGACAGCCCCCGGAGGCCACTTCCACACTTATCCGATTCACGCCACGGAGCTTCATCCCATGCCCGCAGCCGCTCTTCGCCACGATTGGTCGCGCGACGAAATCGCCGCCCTGTTCGCCCTGCCGTTCAACGAGCTGCTGCACCGTGCGCACGGCGTACACCGGGAACACCACGATCCGAATGCGGTGCAGGTTTCCACCCTGCTGTCGATCAAGACCGGCGGCTGCCCGGAAGACTGCGCCTACTGTCCGCAATCGGCGCGCTACAACACCGGCGTGAAAGCAGAAAAACTGATGTCAGTGGAAAGCGTGGTCGCACGCGCGCAGGCCGCCAAGAGCGCCGGCGCCAGCCGCTTCTGCATGGGTGCGGCGTGGCGCAGCCCGAAAGACCGCGACGTGGAACAAGTGGCCGAAATCGTTTCCGCGGTCAAAGCATTGGGCCTGGAAACCTGCGCCACCTTGGGCATGCTCAGCGATACCCAGGCGCAGACGCTCAAGCAGGCGGGGCTGGACTACTACAACCACAACATCGATACCGCGCCGGAGTTCTACGGCGAGATCATCCACACGCGTGACTACCAGGATCGCCTGGACACCCTGGAAAACGTGCGCCATGCCGGCATGAAGACCTGCTGCGGCGGCATCGTCGGCATGGGTGAAACGCGCGGCCAGCGCGCCGGCCTGCTGCAGACGCTGGCCAACCTGCCGGAGCATCCCGAATCGGTGCCGATCAACCAGTTGGTACAGGTGGAAGGCACCCCGCTGCACGGGGTGGAAGCGCTGGACCCGTTCGAATTCGTGCGCACCATTGCGGTAGCGCGCATCCTGATGCCGGCGTCGATGGTGCGCCTGTCGGCCGGTCGCCAGCAGATGGACGACGCCGTGCAGGCGCTGTGCTTCTTCGCCGGCGCCAATTCGATTTTCTACGGCGAAAAGCTGCTCACCACCGGCAATCCCGACGTGGAACACGACCGCGCGCTGTTCCGCCGCCTCGACTTGCATGCGCTGGAAGTGGTCGAGGAAGCCGGCACCGTGCACGCCGATATCCTGGAAACCGCAGCAGCCGACAGTTGCGGCCAGGGCTGTGGCTGCAGTGCCGCGGCCTGATCTGCTCGAACGTTTGGCCGTCCAGGCGGCCGAACGGACGCATGCCCAATTGCAACGGCGCCTGCGCAGCATCGATGCCTGGCAGGGCGCCTATGTGGAAAGCGGCGGCCGCCGCCTGCTGGCCTTCTGCACCAATGACTATCTCGGCCTGGCGCAGGATCCGCGCCTGGTCGCCGCGCTGAAGCACGCCGCCGACGAAGGCGGCGTGGGCAGTGGCTCTGCCCACTTGATCTGCGGGCATCGCCGCGAACACGCCGCCCTGGAAGAAGCGCTGACGGCATGGACCGGACGCGACCGTGCCCTGCTGTTTTCCACCGGCTACATGGCCAACCTGGGTGCGATCCAGGCGCTGCTCCAGCGCGGCGATCTATGCGTGCAGGACAAGCTCAACCACGCCTGCCTGCTCGATGGCGCCCAACTGGCCGGCGCCGTGCTCAAGCGCTATCCGCATGCCGACGCCACTGCCGCCGCCCGTCAGCTGGGTGGCGAAGATCACACCGGCGCCCTGCTCGCCACCGATGGCGTATTCAGCATGGACGGCGATATCGCGCCACTGCGCGAACTGGCCGTGCTTTGCTCGGAGCAAGGCGCCAGCCTGATGGTGGACGACGCCCACGGCCTGGGCGTGCTGGGTGAGCAAGGTGCCGGCTGCGTCAGCGAAGCGGGACTCGGCCAGCACGACGTGCCGGTGCTGATGGCCACGCTTGGCAAGGCCCTGGGTTGCAGCGGCGCCTTTGTCGCCGGTTCGGCCGCATTGATCGACGGGCTGACCCAGTTCGCCCGCACCTACATCTACACCACCGCCATGCCGCCCGCCCTTGCTGCCGCCGCACACGCTGCGGTGACGCTGGCGCGCCAGGAACACTGGCGCCGCGAAAAACTGCAGGCCCTGATCCAGCGCTTCCGCCAAGGCGCCGCGCAGCTGGGCCTGCCGCTGATGCCTTCGCGCACGGCGATCCAGCCGCTGTTGCTCGGCGACGCACAGCAGGCGCTGGCAGCTTCCCGCGCACTGGAGGACCTGGGCTTGCTGGTGGTGGCGATCCGCCCGCCGACCGTCCCGCAGGGGCAGGCACGGCTGCGCATCACCTTGTCGGCAGCGCATGCGGAAGCCGACGTGGACCGGCTGCTGGACGGCCTGCAGTCCCTGCGCCTGGCCAGTGCGCCGGTATAATGGCCGGTCGCGCATGTCCCACCTGCCTATGTCGATCCTCAATATTTCCGCCTACCGCTTCGTCAGCCTGGATGATCTGCCGGCGCTGCGCGAGCGCGTGCTTGCGCAGTGCGTGGCCTTGGCGCTGAAGGGCACCATCTTGCTGGCGCCGGAGGGCATTAATCTGTTTCTCGCCGGCCCGCGCGCCGCGGTGGCCACCTTCATGGGCTGGCTGCACCAGGACGCGCGTTTCGCCGGACTCGAAGGCAAGGAATCGCTCTCCGACGAGGTGCCGTTCAAGCGCATGCGCGTGCGCCTGAAGAAGGAAATCATCACCCTGCGCTATCCCACCATTCGGCCGGAAGGCGGCCGCGCGCCGGCCGTCGATGCGGCCACGCTCAAGCGCTGGCTGGAGCAAGGCCGGGATGACCACGGCCGCGAGCTGGTGCTGCTCGATACCCGCAATGCCTACGAAACCGATGTAGGTATGTTTCCGCAAGCGGTCGACTATCGCATGGCCAGCTTCACCGAGCTGCCGGCGGCGCTGGCGGCGGATCAGGCGCGCTACGCGGGCAAGACGGTGGTGTCGTATTGCACCGGCGGTATTCGTTGCGAAAAGGCCGCGCTGCATATGCAGGACATCGGCATGCAGCACGTGTATCAGCTGGAGGGTGGCATCCTGAAGTATTTCGAGGAAGCCGGCGGTGCGCACTGGCAAGGCGACTGCTTCGTGTTCGACGAGCGCGGCGCGGTCGACACGCAATTGAGCCCCGCAGCCGCCTCACCTCCCGCGGGAGATGAGCACGCATGAGCCTGCATATCGAGGTACGCGGCAGCGGCCAGATCCCGCTGGTGATGATCCATGGCTGGGCCATGCACGGCGGCGTGTTCGCACCGCTGGTCGAGTTGCTCGCCGAACAATGCACCATGTACCTGGTCGACCTGCCCGGCCACGGCTATTCGCGCGACTGCGGACTGCCATTGGAGCCGCATGCCTGCGCACGCGCAATCGCCGCAGCCACGCCACCCGCAACCTGGCTGGGCTGGTCGCTGGGCGGACTGGTGGCGCTGAGCGCAGCACTGGATCTGCCGCAGCACGTACACGGGCTGGCCATGCTGTGCGCCACGCCGCGCTTCGTCAGCGCGCCCGACTGGCCGTACGGCCGCGATGCCTCGCTGGTGCGCCAGCTCGCCGTCGACCTGGAAACCGATTACCACGCCACGGTCGAGCGTTTTCTGGCACTGGAAGCAATGGGCAGCCCCGATCCGCGTGGCGATCTGCGCCGGCTGCGGGCAGAAGTATTCGCCCGCGGCGAGCCGGATCTGCGGGTGCTGCAGGAAGGCATCCGCATTCTCGACGAAACGGATTTGCGCGCAGGCCTGGCGCAACTGGTGCCCGCCCGCAGCTGGTGGAATGCGGGAAGACTGGACCGCCTGGTACATCCGGATGCCATGCAGGCGGCGGCCACTGCCAGCCAAGGCCAGTTCCATGTCACGGCACATGCCGGGCATGCCCCCTTCCTCAGTCATCCCGGCGCAGTGGCCGATACCCTGCTGCCCTGGCTCGAGACCCTTCGATGAGCGATTTCCAGGTCGATACGCGCCGCGTGCGGGCCAACTTCAGCCATGCCGCCGACAGCTACGAACAGCACGACGCGCTGCAGCGCGAAGTGCAGCAATTGTTGCTGGAGCGGCTGGATTTCTATCTGCAACAGCCTGATCGCGTGATCGACGTAGGCGCCGGCACCGGCCGCGGCAGCGCCCTGTTGAAGAAGCGCTACGCCAAGGCACAGGTGATCGCGGTCGACGCGGCATTGCCGATGCTGCGCACGGCCAAGTCGCACGCCGGCTGGCTCAAGCCCTTCCTGCGCGTATGCGGCGACGCCACCGCCCTGCCGCTGCCCGACCACAGCGTCGACGTGCTGCATTCCAATTTGTGCTTCCAGTGGATCGACGATCTGTCTGCGCTGTTCGGCGAATGTGCGCGCGTACTGAAGCCGGGCGGCATGCTGCTGTTTTCCACATTCGGCCCGGACACCTTGCGCGAACTGCGTGCAGCGTGGGCGTCGGTCGACCAGCATTCGCATGTCAGCCGTTTTCTGGACATGCACGATCTGGGCGACGCGATGATCAGCGCCGGCCTGCGCGATCCGGTGCTGGATGTCGATCGCTACACGCTGACTTACAGCGAACCCAAGGCGCTGCTGCGCGAGCTCAAGGGGCTCGGCGCCACGCATGCCGATCGCGGCCGCGAACGCGGCCTCACCGGCAAGCGGCATTTCCAGGCGATGCTGGCGGCATACGAAGGCATGCGCACCGATGGCCGCATTCCCGCCACCTGGGAAGTGGTGACCGCGCATGCCTGGGGGCCGCCACCGGGTCAGTCGCGGCGCGGCAAAGACGGCGGCGAAATCGCCAGTTTCTCGATCGACAGCCTGCGCGGTTCGCGCCGGCGCTGAACCAACAGGGATCGCTACGGCTTCGGCGCGGCGGCAGCCGTGCTGGCCGCGGCCGGCTGTGCTGCGTCCGGCTTGGCCGGCGCGCCCTTGTCCGGCTTGGGCTTGGGCAGGTAGGTCATGCTGACGTTGCCTTCGCCGGTGAAATAGGTGGTCTGGGTGTTGTAGGTCAGCTTGTCCGCATGAGCATCGCCGGTGTCCTGCTGGGTGACCACTCCATTGGGGGTCAGCACGGCGATGCCGTTGATGTTGTCGTAATCAAGCGCCGGGGCTTCGCCGGTCATCAGCTTGTCGTTATCGTCCAGCTGCTGGATATGCGCCGGCTTGCCATTCATCACAATGCGGCTGACCTGGCTGTTGGCGTCCAGGTAGATATGCGCGATGTCGCCGGTGGCTTTCATGCTGCCCTGGGTGACCACCACATGTCCGGTCAGCGTGGTGATCGTATTGGGCGCGTTGAAGCCGTTGACCGAATCCTGCGAGGTGTTCATCGGCTGGTTGCGGTCGCCCGTCTTCGCATGCGCGCCGACCGCGAACAGCCCAAGCAAGAGCACGGCGCACGACCGGATGGCCACGTTGCCGCGGTGGGCGCCGGAGTCGCGAAACAGCTTCATGCGATGCATCCCCAAACAGACGATGCCGCCATTCTAAGGCCAAAGCCGGCCCGAAACGGCGACGGCGGACTCGGCTGCCGCAAGCTAGTGCCCGGCGGCGCAGGCCTTGTGCCGGAAGCACTCCACCAGATGGTCGTTGACCATGCCGGTGGCCTGCATGAAGGCATAGCAGATGGTGCTGCCGACGAAACGGAAACCGCGCTTCTTCAATGCCTTGCTCATGCGGTCCGACACCGGCGTAGTGGCCGGCACATCGCCCCGGCCGCGCCAGCGGTTATGCACCGGCTTGCCCTCGACGAACGACCACAGATAGGCATCGAGGCTGCCGTATTCAGCGATCACCTCCAGCGCCACCTTGGCGTTGTCGCGCACCGAGGAGATCTTCAGGCGGTTGCGGATCAGGCCCGGATCGAGCAGCAGCTTTTCCAGCTCGCGATCCTTCATGGCGGCAACGCGCGCGATCTCGAAATGGTGGAAGGCGTTACGGTAATGCTCGCGCTTGTTCAACACGGTGCGCCAGGACAGGCCGGCCTGCGCCCCCTCCAGACAGAGGAATTCGAACAGGGCGCGATCGTCATGCAGCGGCACGCCCCACTCGGCATCGTGGTAAGCCTGCATCAGCTCGCCATCGGCCGCCCAATGACAACGAATACGCGATGCCACTGCCGCTCTCCTCTGCCCGTGCAACTCAAGGCGCGCAGCATAGCGCCATTGCCGGCTCAGATGCTGAGGCTGGAGCGGTAGCGCTGGCGCCAGCAATAAAGCCCCAGCACCAGCAGCAACAGATTCGCCACGATCGCAAACAGGGTTTCGCCCAGATTGCCGCTGCGCAGGCCTTGCGCGTAGCCGTCCGGCAACTGGCCGCCATTGGCGTGCAAGCTGACCGCCGCCATGCCGGTGTAATGCATGCCGCATACGGCCACGCCCATCACCAGCGCGCTGCCGATCATCTGCAAGCGCCCGCGCAGATTGAACGCCAGCCACAATGCGGCCATCGAAGCGACGATGGCGATCAGCACGGAAACCACCACCCACTTGCCGGCGTAGTGGATATCCGCGGCCATCATCATCGCGGCCATGCCGAGGTAATGCATGGCCGCGGCACCCAGTCCCATGCAGGTACCGGCCGCCAGCAGGCGCCACCAGCCGAAGCGGCCGCTGCCCACCAGCATCAATCCACCGCAGCAGGCACCGAAGGCAAGCAGCGCCGACAGCGCAGCAAGCGCCGGGTCGTAGCGCACCTCCATGCCGATATCGCAGGCCAGCATGGCGGTGAAATGCATGGCCCAGATTCCGCCCAGCCCCATTGCCGCTCCCGCCATCGCCACGGCTGCCGTTCGCTGGCGCGGCGTAACCGCCAGCGGAATCGCCACCGCCGCCTGCATGGCAGCGAATGCACCCAGCACGGACACCGCATACGACAACAGCACCAGCCACACGTTGTAGTCGAGCTGCACTGACATAGATCCCCCCAGATCAAAGCTTCAATGCGAGATTTCCATGCTGCATAACGCGGCACCGGCGCCGCGGCAGCCAAGCTGGCGGACAAATACCCGCCGCGGCGCCACCGCCGCGCCCAGCAATCCTTCCAGATAACCCCCGTAAAACCTGCAGCCGGAACGCGCTCCCGGCGCACACAACGGGCTGTTGAGCACATGCAGGTGCACGCCGTGATGCTCGATATCGGCCAGCTGGCGCAATGCAGGAACCCCGATGCGCCGAATCGCTTCAGCCAGGCCCAGCTTGGCGCCCAGTGCGTAGTCGCGCTTGTATACCCATGCACCAGTGCGGCGTCCGGCCAGCATCAGCGACGATTCGCGCACCGCTTCGTCCACGCTGTGTTCTAGCGAAACCAGCCAGGGATAAATCTGCGGATAGTCCTGCGCCAGCATAGGCAGTACGTGCTCCACCTGCACTACGTTGGGCAGGCTGGCCGGCGGCGGCAATTCGGGCGGCACCGAAGGTTCCGCCGACATCATCGGCATCGACAAGGGCGGCACTACGCTGGCCTCGCCCGCCAGCGCCGCCTCGAAACTCAGCACGCGATTGTGCGTACCCAGCATTTCTTCCAGCGCCATGCGTTGCTCATCCGGCCCGCGCACCAGCATCGACAGGCACGCACCGCGCCCGTCCTGCGTCAGGCGCTGGCGCAATAGCGAAAAATGATTGGCGACGACGACGTGCCCAAGCTCGACCAGCAGTCCCTCTCTGCGATCAGAGAGAACCTGTATCTCCAGCTCGACCATAAGGCCCCCCTGTTGCTCGATGCTGGTGTGCAAATTGTGAGCGAGAGGATGCGCGATTCACCGGGCGCAAAGCGTGATTGACTTCAAGCTTCGCCAAAAGCGAACGCAAACACCATCACAGATGGCGCGCTTCGTGCATGAAATTTCGATACCTTGTCAGCAAGCTGACGCGCAGGACATCACCACGGCAGCGCATCGATATCGACATTGCCGCCGGTCAGCACCAGGCCGATGCGGCGGCCGGCGAATCGCTCGCGCTGCTTGAGCACTGCGGCGAACACGGTGGCGCTGGATACCTCCACCACCACTTTGAGTGACTGCCACAGCAGTTTCATTGCCGCGATGGCTTCTTCGTCGCTGACAGTAATGATCTCCACGCGATGCTCGCGCAGGGCGGCGAAATTCGGTTCGCCGATCAGCGTGCGCAAACCGTCGCACACCGTATCGGGCACCAGCGCATCGATGCGCGCACCGAGCGCCAGCGACCGGGCCGCGTCGTCCGCACCGGACGGCTCCGCACCGAACATGCTCAGCGACGCATCGATGGCGTGTGCAGCAATCGCACACCCCGACGACAAGCCGCCGCCGCCGACCGGCGTGATGATCGCGTCCAGCTGCGGACTTTGCTGCAACAACTCCAGCACCACCGTACCCTGCCCGGCCATCACCCGCGTATCGGCATACGGATGCACCAGCGTGGCACCCGTAGCCTGCTGCACTTCGGCCGCCTTGGCCTCGCGCGCCGCAGTAGTGGCAGCGCAGCGATGCAGGATCGCACCTGCGCGTTCAATTGCTTCCAGCTTGGCGCGCACGGCGCCTTCCGGTACCACCACGTGCGCGGCGATGCCACGCGTGGCAGCCGCCATCGCCAAGGCATTGCCGTGATTGCCGGACGAATGCGTCACCACCCCGCGGGCCGCCTCATCGTCGGTCAGCGACCACACCGCATTGCAGGCACCGCGGAACTTGAATGCGCCGCCGCGCTGCAGGTTTTCGCATTTGAAATGCAGCTGCGCACCGACCATGCGATCCAGCGCCTCATGGCGCAGTACCGGGGTGATCGCCGCATATGGCGCGATGCGGGCCGCCGCGTCGCGGATCTGATCGATGCCGGGCAGTGCCACGCTCATACGCTATCGATCTCCACGCCGCAGCGAAACAGCCGTTCCGCGCCCGGTTCCAGGCGGATCGCCTGGGCGCAATCGTCGCGATTGAACGCATTGGACATGCTTTCCATCGGCTCCAGCGCCACCGCACGGCGCACATCGCGCGTCACAGTATCGGCGGTGAACACCAGCATCACGCCATGCTCCTGCCACACGCTCAGCCCCAACCCGTTGGCCGGATTGCGCATGCGTGTGTGCGCCCGGCCATCCGCACCGATGACGAGGCCGGCGTACGCGCTATCGATCTTGGTGCTGCCGATCGGCTTGGCCTGGCGAAAATCGAGCGCGGCCGGCGCTTCGTCCAGCGGCTGATACGCCTGCGCTCCCGGCAACGGAATATAGCCCGGCGTAGTGCGTACCAGCTGCGTGGCGGGCACCTGCAATTCCCAGCTGTCGACGGCGTTGTCGCCCACGCGGAAATACGGATGCCAGCCGAAGAAGCAGGGTGCGGCGCTATCGCCCACATTGCGCATGCTCACCTGCAGTGCCAGTCCTTTGCCGTCGAGCGTGTAGCTCACTGCCAGGTCGATGGCATGCGGGTAACCCGGGAACGCGCCAGGACGTATGACCTGCGTAACGAAGGTGACGTGGGCACCCTGGCCATCGGCGTGGTGCTCCGATATGTCGAAATCGACGCCGCGCACAAAGCCGTGGCGGCTGGCGCGCGCATCGCCCTCGACCCCGGGCTGCAGATCCTGCTGCTGGCCGTCGAATACATAGCGGGCATCGTCGATGCGATTGGCGAACGGCGCCATGATGGCGCAGCGCGAACTGGGGCGGCTGTCCAGCTCGGCCGCGTCGCGGTAACCGTCCACCAGCTGCAGCACCTCGCCGCGCAGTGCCTGCTCCAGGCCGATCAGAGTGGCGCCACGGCAGGCGATGCGGGCACTGCGGCCGTTTGCGGCATCGCGCAGAACCACGATTTCGTGCGGTCCCAGCCGCGTGCGCTCGGTGCTGAATGCAGTCATCCGCTTGTTCCTTGGCAGGGAAACCCGCATGTTAGCCTGATCCGTCGCCGTTCTTCCCGTATCCCATGACTCTTGCCAACCCGCCTGCCGCCAGCGCCATCCGCCTGGACGACTACCGCCGCCCCGCCTGGACGGTGGCATCGATCGAACTCGATGTCGACCTGGGCATCGATCGCACCGAGATCACCTCGCGCCTGCACCTGCGCCGCGACCCGGCGCAGTCCTTGCCGCTGCGGCTCGATGGCGAGAACCTGGAGCTGCTGTCGATCACTCTCGACGGCCGCGCACTCGCCGATGCCGACTACCGTTACGCCGACGGCGTGCTCGAAGTGGCGGCGGTACAGGACAACAGCACGCTGGAGACCCGCGTGCGCGTGCGCCCGGCGGAGAACACGGCGCTGGAAGGGCTGTATCTTTCCGGTTCGCGCGAAACCGGCTTTCTGCTCACGCAGTGCGAAGCCGAAGGATTTCGGCACATCACCTTCTTTCCCGATCGACCGGATGTGCTGAGCCGCTACACCGTCACGCTGCGTGCCGAGCGTGCGCGCTTTCCGGTGCTGCTGGCCGGCGGCAATCCGGACGGTGCCGGCGAGCTTCCCGATGGGCGCCATTGGGCACGTTTTGTCGATCCGCACCCCAGGCCCTGCTATCTGTTTGCGCTGGTCGCCGGGCGGCTGGAGAGCATCCGCCGCGATTACCTCACCGCCGATGGGCACAACGTGCTGCTGGTGATGTGGTCCGAAGCCAACGTAATCGACCGCTGCCACTACGCGCTCGACGCACTGGAGCGCTCGATGCGCTGGGACGAGCGCAGCTACGGACGCAACTACGATCTGGACGTGTTCCATGTCGTGGCCACGCACGACTTCAACATGGGCGCGATGGAGAACAAGGGCCTCAACATCTTCAACGCGAAATATCTGCTGGCCGACCCCGACAGCAGCACCGATGAGGAATATCGTGCCGTCGAAGCAGTGGTGGCGCACGAATACTTCCACAACTGGACCGGCAATCGCGTGACCTGCCGCGACTGGTTCCAGCTGTCGCTCAAAGAAGGGCTGACGGTATTCCGCGAGCAGCAATTTTCCGCCGACATGAATTCCGCACCGCTCAAGCGCATCGAGGATGTGTCGCTGTTGCGCCGCACGCAGTTCCCGGAAGATGCCGGCCCGCTGGCGCATCCGGTGCGTCCGGCCGAGTATCGCGAGATCAACAATTTCTACACCGCTACCGTGTACGAGAAAGGCTCGGAACTGGTGCGCATGCTTGCCGGCCGCCTCGGCCAGGACGGTTTCCGCCGCGGCATGGATCTGTATTTCGAACGTCATGACGGCCACGCCGCCACGCTCGAAGATTTCCTTTCCGCCCTGGGCGATGCCAACCAGATCGACCTCAAGCCGTATCTGGCCTGGTATGCGCAGTCGGGCACGCCACGCCTGCACGCTAAAGGCAGCTACAACGCGGAACGACGCGAGTACAGCCTGACGCTGGCCCAGCTCACGCGGACCACGCCGGGACAGCCGGAGAAGCTGCCGCTGCCGATTCCGGTCAAGCTGGCATTGTTCGACCGGCACGGCCACCTGCTTCCGCTGCATCTGGACGGCCAGGCGCTGGGCAGTGAAACCGTGCTGGTGCTGGACAAGGCCGAGCAGCGCTTCGTTTTTCACAACGTACCGTCCTCGCCCGTCCCTTCCTTGCTGCGCGGATTCTCCGCGCCGGTCGTGCTGGAATGCGATTACACACCGGCCGAACTCGCGCTGCTGCTGGCGCATGATGTGGACGGTTTCAACCGCTGGGAAGCCGGCCAGCAATTGGCCATGCTGGCCTTCGACAGTCTGCAGCCAACAGGCGACGGCTCTGCGTGCAAAGCCTGGTGCGACGCGCTCGCTGCCTTGTTCGACAATCCCTCGATCGACGACGCGCTGCTCGCCGACCTGCTCACGCCGCCGGGTGAAATCGAATTCGCCGATCGCCAGAGCGAAGTCGATCCGGCGCAAATTCATGCCCAGCGCCAGCATCTGCAGCAACAGCTGGCACAGCGGCTGGGCGTCACTGCCCTGATTGCGCGCTATCACACCCTGGCGGCTCATGCCGGCCAGCAGCTCGATGCAGTCAGTCAGGCGCAGCGGCGACTGAAGCGGCGTGTGCTCGACTTGCTGGCCTTGCTCGATGCACACCAGGCGCATGCCCTGGCCGCCCGCCAATATGCAAGCGCGCACGGCATGACTGATCGTCTCGCCGCACTGGGCGTACTGGTGCGCGATCAGGCCGCGCAGGCGACGGCGGCGCTGGCGGATTTTCGCCAGCGCTACGCCGACAATCCGCTCGCGCTGGACAAATGGTTCGGCGAGCAGGCGAAGCTGCCGGGCGAGCCTACGCTGGCCGTTGTGATGCGGCTGGAAAACGAGCCGGCGTTTACGCTGAAGAATCCGAATCGCGCACGCGCCCTGCTGGGCACGTTCGCCAGCGCCAATCCCAGCGGCTTTCATCGCGCCGACGGTGCCGGCTACCGGTTCTTCGCCGAACGCCTGGCACAGCTGGATGCCATCAATCCGCAAATTGCCGCGCGCCTGGCGACCGCCTTCAACGGCTGGCAGCGACTGGAACCGGTACGCCGCGAGGCAGCGCATGCCGCCTTGGCGGCGCTGGCCGCGCGCGAAGACTTGTCACGCAACCTCAACGAAATCGTTGCTAACGTTTTGCAGCGCTGAAAACACAACGGCGACCTCCAGGAGGTCGCCGTTGTGGGGCGGTAAAGAGGTTTGGCTCAGGCGGGAAGATGATCCAGCTCGCTGAGCAGGTGGCTCATGCGCGTTTCCAGTCGCGGACGCAGCTGCTGCTGCTGGACAAGGTCGCGCTCGACCAGATGATCCATTGCCATTTCCAGGCGGCCGATCTCGATCATCAGATCGTGCCGCAGATAAACCGGTGCGAATTCGTTGCTGTTGTCCATGGCACTCCCCCGTCTTTGGCTTGCACCGGAGTGCTGCAACAGGCGTGCCATCTTGTGACGTAGATCACACAATGTTGGAGCTGCAAATTACGCTGTGACCTTTTGCGTCAGCAGCTGCCTTTTATCGGCATAAATTTGCGTTTCAGTCACTCAATGTTCACGCGTACGGGGTGATTATCCCCCTCACGCCAACGGGGGAACGGCACTGCCGTGCAGCCCCTGGAGCCACCAGTTTCTGGCGCCCGGCAATACGGTCATCCTGGATTCCCCCTGTTCCTGAGACCGCCGGGCGCCAGATCTCTCTTGAAGCAGAGATCAAAGTCACAGAAAAAACGACGGCGCCCCTAGGGGCGCCGTCTTGCTTCCTCACCCGGTACGCGAAGGGACCCCTGTCGTCCTCTCTCAGCGCGCGTGTCGCGCGGCATCTGCCCGTGAAAGTGCGATGAGTCTAGAAGCAGAAAGCATGCCAGCCCAGCGCGGGAAGTCATTGCGGCGGCACTCGCGGTACCATAAGCCATTGTCCAACCCGCATTTTGGGCCATCCGATGTTCCACCCCAGTTCCTACGATGTGATCGTGGTCGGCGGCGGCCACGCCGGCACCGAGGCTGCCCTAGCCGCGGCGCGCTGCGGCGCGCGCACACTGCTGCTCAGCCATAACATCGAGACGATCGGCCAGATGAGCTGCAACCCGGCCATCGGCGGTATCGGCAAGGGGCATCTGGTCAAGGAAATCGATGCGCTGGGCGGCGCCATGGCGCATGCGGCGGACCGCGCCGGCATCCAGTGGCGCACCCTGAACGCCTCCAAGGGGCCGGCGGTACGCGCTACGCGCTGCCAGGCCGACCGCGCTTTGTATAAGGCCGCGATCCGGCGCATGGTCGAAACCCAGCCGAATCTGGACCTGTTCCAGCAGGCGGTCGACGACTTGCTGATCGAGCACGGCCGCGTCACCGGCGTGGTGACGCAAATGGGCCTTTCCTTCCGTGCCGGGTCCATTGTGCTCACAGCGGGCACTTTTCTGGCGGGCAAGATCCACATCGGCCCGGCGCAGTACGACGGTGGCCGTGCCGGCGACCCGCCGGCCACCACCCTGGCCCAGCGCCTGCGCGAACTGCCGGTGGCGGCGGACCGGCTGAAAACCGGCACGCCCCCGCGGATCGACCTGCGCAGCATCGATTTCACCCATCTGGAAGAGCAACCCGGCGACGACCCGGCCCCGGTGTTCTCCTACTTGGGCGTGCGCGCCGAGCATCCGCGCCAGGTGAGCTGCTGGATCACCCATACCAGCGAGCGCACGCACGCGTTGATCCGCGGTGCCCTGGACCGCTCGCCGCTCTATACCGGACAGATCGAAGGCGTCGGCCCGCGCTACTGCCCCTCGATCGAGGACAAGGTGGTGCGCTTTGCCGAAAAGAGCTCGCACCAGATCTTTATCGAGCCGGAAGGGCTGGACAGCTTCGAGATCTACCCCAACGGCATCTCCACCTCGCTGCCATTCGATGTGCAGTTGGACCTGGTGCATTCGATCAGGGGCTTCGAGCGCGCCCACATTACCCGCCCGGGCTACGCCATCGAATACGACTATTTCGACCCGCGCGGCCTGCATCCGTGGCTGGAGACCAAGACCATCCCGGGCCTGTATTTCGCCGGCCAGATCAATGGCACCACCGGCTACGAAGAAGCCGCCGCGCAAGGCCTGATCGCCGGCCTGAACGCCGCGCTGGCGGTGCAAGGCAAGGCGCCCTGGTATCCGCGCCGGGACGAGGCCTATGTCGGCGTGCTGATCGACGACCTCACCAGCAACGGCACCATCGAGCCCTATCGCATGTTCACCTCGCGCGCCGAATACCGCCTGCATCTGCGCGAGGACAACGCCGACCTGCGGCTGACCGAAACCGGCCACCGTCTGGGCGTGGTGCCGCAGGCGCGGTTCGACGCGCTGCGCAGCAAGCGCGAGGCAGTCGAGCGCGAAATACAACGCCTCGGCACGCTGTGGGCCGCGCCCAACAATGCACTGGGTGCCGCGGTGGAGCGCCACCTGGGCGTGGCGGTGAGCCGCGAATCCAATGCGCTGGACCTGTTGCGCCGCCCCGAGCTGGATTACGCCAGGCTCACCTCGGTGCCCGAACTGGGGCCGGCGGTGGAGCGCGAAGACGTGGCCGCACAGGTCGAGGTGCAAACCAAGTACGCCGGCTACCTCGAGCGCCAGCGCGAGGAGATCGAACGGCAGCGCCGGCACGAGAACACCGCGATTCCGTCCAGCTTCGACTATGACAAGGTGCGCGGGCTGTCCGCCGAGGTGCTGCTGAAGCTCAAGCGCAGCCTGCCGGCGACCATCGGCCAGGCAGCGCGCATCAGCGGCGTCACGCCGGCGGCCATTTCCCTGCTGCTGGTTCATCTCAAGCGGCGCGACGCGGCCTGAGCATCATCGCTGCGGCGCATGGCATCATGCGCTCCTGCTTAGCGAGGAGCACCCCATGGAAGTGTGGATCGGTCGGCAAGGCGAACGCCACGGCCCGTATCAGGAAGAGCAAATCAAGGAATGGCTGCGCAGCGGCCAGCTCAGCCGCGAGGACCTGGGCTGGTACGACGGCCTGGCCGACTGGCAGCCGCTCTCGGTGCTGTTTCCGCTGGAAAAGCCCACGCCGCCCCCGGCCACCGAATCCATCTACGCGCCGCCATCGCCGCCACCGCAGCCCGTCAGCACCGGTCTGCTCGATTACGCCGGCTTCTGGCAGCGTTTCGGTGCATGGGTCATCGATGTGATCGTGCTGACCATCCCGTCGATGATCGCCATGTATGCACTCGGCGGCATGGACGCTTACAAACACCTGCTTGAACAGGTGCAGGCCGGCAGCGATCTGGCCAACGCGCTTCGCCAGTACGGCGAGGCCACGGAAAGCTCGCAGGTCGCCTCGCTCGTCATCACCTTTCTTTATTACGTGTTCTTCGAAGCGTCCAAATTCCAGGCCACGCCCGGCAAGCTGGCCCTGCGCCTGCGCGTCACCGACCTGCGCGGACAGCGCGTCAGCATCGCGCGCGCCGCCGCGCGCAACGTGGTGCGACTGGCGGGATTGATCTTCGGACTGATCCCGATCATCTGCTACCTCGCTGTCGCCTGGACCCAGCGCAAGCAAGGCCTGCACGATCTGATGGCCAGCACCTACGTACTTAACGGCAGCGTGCGGGAACAGCCGCCGCAACGGTCGCAGCCCGGTTCCGATCACGGCCGCTTCGACGCCTGAATCAAGCACATGAAGACGGCGCAAACCAGCGGGTTTGGCGCCGTCTTTTTTTGCCATGCTCGCGTACGCGCATATCCGGCAGGCGTTTCAGGCACTGCTTGATATGATGTTCAATCCGACTGGGCCAGTATCGCCGGCTCGCTCGCCGTAACACGAAAACCAAGGAATTTCTTCAGTCTCATGCTCAGCATCGAACAACGCATCGCCCAGGATATCGCCGCCAAGACCGAACAGGTACACGCTGCCGTGGACCTGCTCGATGGCGGCGCCACCGTGCCGTTCATCGCGCGCTACCGCAAAGAAGCCACCGGCGGCCTCGACGACACGCAGTTGCGCCTGCTGGAAGAACGCCTGCGCTATCTGCGCGAACTGGAAGAGCGACGCGAAGCGATCCTCGCCAGCATTACCGAACAAGGCAAGCTTACCGACGGACTGAAGCAGGACATCCTCACCGCCGAAACCAAGGCGCGCCTGGAAGATCTGTACTTGCCGTACAAACCCAAGCGCCGCACCAAGGCGCAGATTGCGCGCGAAGCCGGCCTGGAACCGCTGGCGCTGACTTTGCGTGAAGATCCGTCGCAAACGCCGGAAACCTGTGCCGAACCGTTTGTCGATGCCGAAAAGGGCGTAGCCGACGTGCGCGCCGCGCTGGATGGTGCACGTGCGATCCTGATGGAAAGCATTGCCGAAGATGCGCAATTGCTCGGCGAACTGCGCGACTGGCTGTGGGACAAGGGCCAGATCCGCGCAAAAGTGGTGGAAGGCAAGGAACAGGAAGGCGCGAAATTCCGCGACTACTTCGATCACATGGAAGCGATCGGCAAGATTCCCTCGCATCGTCTGCTGGCCCTGATGCGCGCGCGCAACGAAGGCGTGATCGAGCTTGAGCTGACGCCTGCGGCCGACGCCGAGCAAGGTCATGTGGAAGGCGAAGGCCGGGTGGCCGTGCATGCCAACATCATCGATCGCGGCCGCGCTGCGGATGCATGGCTGCGCGAAACGGTGCGCCTCACCTGGCGCGTGAAATTGCATCTGCATCTGACCCTGGACCTGTTTGGCCGCGTGCGCGAAGGCGCCGAAGACGAAGCCATCCGCGTGTTCGGCGACAACCTCAAGGACCTGATGCTGGCCGCACCGGCCGGCGCCAAGACGGTGATGGGGCTCGATCCGGGCATCCGCACCGGCGTGAAGGTGGCGGTGGTCGATGCCACCGGCAAACTGCTCGCCACCGATACGGTTTATCCGCATGAGCCGCGCAACCAGTGGGATCAATCGTTGGCGCGGCTGGCGGTGCTGAGCAAGCAGCATGGCGTCAACCTGATCGCGATCGGCAACGGTACTGCCTCGCGCGAAACCGACAAGCTGGCCGGCGAGCTGATCAAGAAGCACGCGGAGCTGAAGCTTTCCAAGATCGTGGTGAGCGAGGCCGGCGCGTCGGTGTATTCGGCATCCGAAACCGCCGCCAAGGAATTCCCCGATCTCGATGTGAGCCTGCGCGGCGCCGTGTCGATTGCGCGCCGCCTGCAGGATCCGCTGGCCGAGCTGGTGAAGATCGAACCCAAGGCGATCGGCGTCGGGCAATACCAGCACGACGTCAATCAGGTGAAGCTGGCGCGTGCGCTGGATGCCAAGGTCGAAGACTGCGTGAACGCCGTCGGCGTCGACGTGAACACTGCTTCCGCTGCGCTGCTTTCGCGCGTGGCCGGCCTTACGCCGAGCGTGGCCGAGAACGTGGTCAAGCACCGCGATGCCAATGGCCCGTTCGCCAATCGCAAGGCGTTGCTGAAGGTGCCGCGCCTGGGCGACAAGGCATTCGAGCAGTGCGCGGGCTTCTTGCGCGTGCCCAGCGGCGACAATCCGCTCGACACCAGCGCCGTGCATCCGGAAGCCTATCCGGTGGTGGAGCGCATCATTGCGCAGTGCGGGCGCGAAGTGAAAAGCATCATCGGCGACGCGGCTTTCCTGCGCGGCCTCAAGGCCGAGCAATACACCGACGAGCGTTTCGGCGTGCCGACGGTGCGCGACATCCTCAAGGAACTGGAAAAGCCCGGCCGCGATCCGCGCCCCGAATTCGTCGCGCCGAGTTTTGCCGAGGGCGTGGAAGATCTGAAGGATCTCAAGCCCGGCATGATCCTCGAAGGACGCGTCACCAACGTGGCTGCGTTCGGCGCCTTCGTCGATATCGGCGTGCATCAGGATGGCCTGGTACACGTTTCCGCCTTGTCGCATACCTTCGTGAAAGATCCGCGCGATGCGGTGAAGGCCGGCGATATCGTCAAGGTGAAGGTGATGGAAGTGGATCTTCCGCGCCAGCGCATCGGTCTTTCCATGCGCCTGGACGACGAGCCCGGCCAGGCCCGCGGCGGCCGTCCGGCGGCCGGCAATGACAGCCGCCCCGGTTCGCGCGATGGCCGCGGTCCGCGGCCGGGTGCCACGAACACGCCGAAGCCGGCGGCCGCACCGGCCAACAGCGCTTTTGCCGATGCGCTGTCGCGTGCGTTGAAGCGTTGAAGCTATCCCGGCCCAGGCACTGAAAGTGTCTGGGCCGCGCCGGATCGCATGGGGGATGCGCTGGCCAATTCCTACAAGTTCCTGCGACAAACCCCTTGCTTGCGCCGCAGCATGCGCTGACGTATGGCATGCATTAACGTAACTTGACTATAACAAACGCAGGAGCACTACCCCATGTTTTACCCGCGCAAGATAGCCGGCGCTGTTGCGCTGGCCCTGGGTCTTATCGGCGCCGCCCACGCCACGGGGAATCCGCATTCGACCTTCAGCAACGTCATCACGTTCGGCGACAGCCTCAGCGACGCCGGCAATCTGTCGTTGCAGGAAGTACCCGGTTTTCAGCCGCCGCAGAAGTTCACCACCAATCCCGGCAACGTGACCGTGCAGAACGTGGCGGCCGGGCTTGGCTATTCGCTGACGGCATCGCTTGCCGGCGGCAACGACTACGCCTGGGGTGGCGCGGGCATCTTCAACAACTCGCCCGGTACGCCGGCCGGTGTGCCGCTGATCACCACCCAGATCAACACTTACCTGGCCAGCCATCCCACGCTGGACAGCCATGCGCTGTACACCATGTGGGGCGGCGCCAACGATATTTTCTATGCGACCACCACGCCGGCCACCGCGCAGACGCAGATCGTCGCAGCGGCGCAGCAGGAAGTGAAATTGCTGGGCGAACTGCAGGCTGCCGGCGCCAAGAACATCCTGGTGTTCAACCTGCCCAATATCGGGCTTACGCCTGAAGCCCAGGAAGCGGGCGCATCGGCCGCTTCGTCGCTGACCACGCTCAGCGTGATCTACAACGGCCAGCTCAATGCCGGCATCGGCAAGCTGGGCATGGGCATCATCCCGGTCAATGCGTTTGCGCTGCTCAGCCAGGTGATCGCCAACCCGGGCCTTTACGGTTTCAGCAACGTCACCGTGCCGGCCTGCGGCGTCGGCTCCAGCTCGGTGCTGTGCGGCCCGGCGAATTCCGGCCTGCCCTACACCTATGCACCGGGCACCAACAACAGCTACCTGTTTGCTGACGGCGTGCATCCGACCACCGGCGCAGACAAGATGCTGGCGCAGGTTGTGCTGTCCGAACTGGCCGCGCCGCAGCAGATCTCGCTGCTGCAGGAAGCGCCGCTGGCTGCGGCCACCACGCAGACTGCCGCGGTGCGCTCGCAGATGATGGCCGACAACTTCGGCAGTCCGACCCGCGCCTTCGCCAGCATCAGCTATTCCAACCAGCAGTTCGATCAGAGCGCCGGCGCACCGAAGACCACCAGCAACAATGTCGACCTGACCGTCGGCGTCGACGTGCATGCCAACGACTACATCTCGGCCGGCGCGGCGTTCGGCATCGGCGAACACTATGCCGACGTCAGCGGCGGCGGTGGCTACGACCTGCAGGCGCTCACCGGCCTGGGCTATCTGACCTGGCATTCGGCGGGCGCTTACGCCGGTGTGTATGGCGATTTCGGCCAGGCCAGCTACACCAATATCAACCGCGTCTTCATGGTCGGCGATGACCGCACGCATGAAGCGGGCAAGACCGATGGCTCCTATCTCGGCCTGGGCCTGCACGGCGGCTACTGGTTCGACGTCGGCAGCTTCAAGACCGGCCCGTTCGCGAACATCGAATACCAGAACATCCGCATCGACGGCTATAACGAAAGCGGCAACGATGCGACGGCAATGTGGTTTGGCCGCCAGGAACGCAATGCGCTGATCAGCACGCTCGGCTGGCGCCTGCAGGGCCATTGGCAGTACAACTCGATGGATCTGTCGCCGTATGTGGAGCTGGGCTGGAACCACGACAGCCGGGCCAGCACCGACATGGTCACCGCCGGCCTCAACAGCATGAACGGCAGTTTCGAAATGGCCGGCTTTACCCCGGACAAGAATTGGGGCTCGGCCAATGTCGGCCTGACCACCCAGTTCACCTCCAACCTGTCCGGCTGGATTGCCTACAACGGCCACTTCAGCGACAACAGCCAGCGCTACAACGCCATCAACCTGGGCGTGAAGTTCGGTTTCTAAGACCGATCGCACCGGCAATAAAAAAGCCGTCCGCAATGCGGACGGCTTTTTTTATACGCATAGCTTGCTGCGAGCGGCTTACTTGCCCTTGCCGTTCGTGGCGAGCTTGAGGATGTCGCCGGACTGCTGCTGCAGGTTCGCGGCATCGCTGTCGCTCAACGCACTGGAGTTGCCGCCGGCCTCATGGGTCTTCAACACCAGCGAGCCATCGTCGCCCCAGCCGGCGGTATCCGTCGACGTCGGCTTGGCGCCCTGGCTGGCCTTCTTCTGCTGCTGCACCACCCACGGCTTGCCATCCTTGTAGGCGTAGTCGGTGCTGGTAAAGCCCTTGTCGCCGTAGTCCACCAGCTCGCGGATGAACTTCACTTCGGTGCCGTCGCGGAACACCTGCCAGGCGCGCGATGCATTCGGGTCCAGCTTGGTGCCGGTCGAACGCTTCATGCCGCCGATCTGCTTCTGCAGCCCCTGGAAGGAGGCCAGCAGCTTCTCGGCCGGCGTCTGCTCCGGAGCCAGCTCGATCGCAACATTGGCGGTCGGGTTGCCCTTGGTCAGCACGGGTGCCTGGATCGGCATGCTGTAGTGGCGATCACCGTCGGTCAGCTCGACCTGCACGATGTAAAGATCGTTCGGCGCGACATTCGCCGGGGTGAAATCCAGCTGGAACTGCAGCGGGAAGGTGGTAGCCGGGGCTACGGTCTTGGTCGCCAGCGGCGCGGAGCCTTGCGCAGTGACGTCGACCAGGCTGATCACCAGTTTGTCCTGATTGGACGGGCTGATGCCGCCGCGCAGGGTAATGGTGCCCGAAACACTATTGTTGGCAGCCGCAGCCTGCGCCGCCGGCGCCTGGCCATCCGTGTCAGCCGACGACGGGTTCGAAGAATTACTGCAGCCGGCCAGTGCAACCGCTGCCACTGTCATCAGCGACCAAACAACGCTGCGCATGGAGTTGAAACCTCAGGTGTGGATCGAATCGGACGAACTGCCTGCATACGCATGCGCAGCGGACATTCGCGGGGGAGCCTCAGAGGATAGCCCAAAGTCGGAGGGTGTAAAAGTCAATGAGACCGGACCTCCATACGCATACGTATGTATTTATTGGAGTTTATGCTTCCGCAGTTTCTTGCCCCGATTGCGCGGCTACGTGTCAACCCGCCCCGCCGTGATGCGTTTATGCGGCAGGGTAGATACGGAACAGCATTTTTCGTACTTTCTTGCGAAAATAGCCCCGGAAGTGCCCCGGCCGCCCCTCTTTAATACTTGCTACACAGGTACGTGCAAGGCATTCCAGTAAGAATCTGCCAGCAGGCGCCCTGATTACTGCGGAAATTTGCGATGAATCTGCCTCCCAACACCAATCTCGAATCCTCCTCGACGTTTGCCGATCGCATCAAATTGCTGATCCAGCGCGTCGGCAGTGTCACGGAAATCGCGCGCATGTGCGGTTTTTCGGAAGGCGTAGTGCGCAGCTGGCGCGACGGCAACACCGATCCGTCACGCGCTCGCTGCGTCACCCTGGCACGTACGCTCGGTATTTCCCTGGTCTGGCTGGTGGCCGGCGAAGGCTCGATGCAGATCGATCCCAACACGCTGCTGCCGGACGACAACACCGCCAACACCACCGAAACCATCACCCCGCAGCGTCACCGTTCCAAGCTGCGCATCGCTGCCGATACGCTGGAATCCAGCGGCGCGGGCATCGTGGATGCACAGCGGCTCAATACGGCGCTGCATATCCTGCAATCGGAACTGGATCTGGCCGACAGCCGCCTCACGCTGGCGGAGAATTCCGACATGCTGGCCGAGCTGTACGACATCCTCGGCCCGGGCGGCACGGATGTGGATGCCGGCGCGATGGTCGCCTTCAATCATCGCCTCGCCGAGCGCCTGAAGAACAGCCGCACGCCGGCCCGCTTGCCGGCCTGAGCCATTCGCTGATTGGCTCGTAAAAATGGCGGCCTGAGGCCGCCATTTTTTATGCCCGCGCCATCGGGGCGACGCGCTTGCAGATGTCGCAAGACGATCTGCCACCGTCACCGCTAGAGGCGTGCAATATCCGCAATCGCGGTGAATTGCGCCTTCAGCCGACCAAGCAGGGCGAGCCGGTTGGCACGCACCGCCGGATTGTCGGCATTTACCAGCACCTTGTCGAAGAAGGCGTCGACCGGCGCCTGCAACTGCGCCAGACGTGCGAGCACCGCGGTGTAGTCGCGACGCTGGAGCGCACCGGCGGTGTCTGTCTGTGCGGCTTCCAGCGCCTGGGCCAGTGCACGTTCTGCATCGGCCTCGAAATGCGCAGGATCGACCTGGCTGCCGATGCTCTGCGCACCGTGCTCTTCCTGCTGCTTGCGCAGGATGTTGGCCACGCGCTTGTTGGCACCGGCCAGGCTGGCGGCTTCCGGCTGGCGCCCGAACTCGACCACGGCACGCAGGCGCTGGTCGAAATCCACCAGACTGACTGGCGCCACGGCCAGCACCGCTTCGTATTGTTCGGTGGTGAAGCCCTGCTCAGCGTAATAACCGCGCAGACGCTCCAGCACGAAATCGGTGAGCTCGGCGCCCAGCGCAGCACGACGCTGGCCCGGATCCAGCGCCGGCACTTTGCCGTCCTTGCCCGGCTTGATACCTGCCGCAAGCGCAGCTTCCGGCAGCAATTCAAGCGCCTCGGCAAACAACGCCTGGTGATCGATATCGAGCTGACCTTCGATCAGCGTGCGCGCCAGACCCAATGCGGCGCGGCGCAGTGCGAACGGATCCTTGTTGCCGCTCGGCTTCAGACCTACCGCAAAAATGCCGGCCAGCGTATCCACCCGCTCCGCCACCGCCAATACCTGGCCCACCTTGCCCGCAGCAATGCTGTCGCCGGCAAAGCGCGGCTGGTAGACGCTGTCCAGCGCGCTCGCCACTTCAGCGGACTCGTTGTCGTGTTGCGCGTAATAGCGGCCCATCACGCCTTGCAGCTCGGGGAATTCGCCCACCATGCGGGTGAGCAGATCGCACTTGGCCAGGCTCGCGGCGCGCGTGGCCTGGCCGGCGTCGACGCCCACGCGATTGGCCGTGACGCGGGCCAGTTCGGCCACGCGTACGCTCTTGTCCCACAAGCTGCCGAGCGCCTGTTGGTAAGTGACCTGCTTGAGCGCTTCCTGATAACCGGCGAGCGGCGTTTTCAGATCTTCGTCCCAGAAGAATTTCGCATCGGCGAAACGCGGGCGGATCACCCGCTCATAGCCCTTGCGGATCTCGTTGGGCTGCTTGCTGTCGATATTGGCGATACCGATGAAATGTTCGGTCAACGCGCCTTGCGCGTCGAACACTGGCACGAACTTCTGGTTCGCTTCCATCGTGGTTACCAGAGCTTCCGGCGGCACGCTGAGAAACTCGCGCTCGAACGTGCAGGCGATGGCCACCGGCCATTCCGTGAGATTGGCGATTTCGTCCAGCAGTGCGTCATCCAGGCGCGGCGTGCCGCCTGTCTGCTGCGCCGCCCGCGCAACTTCCTCGCGGATGCGCTGGCGGCGTTCGGTCGGATCGGCCAGCACCTTGGCCATGCGCATCGCATCCAGCCAGCTGTCGGCATCCGCCACATGCACCGGTTGCGGATGCATGAAGCGATGACCGCGCGACTGACGGCCGCTGCGCAAGCCAAGCACTTCGCCATCGACGATGTTCGAGCCATGCAGGATCACCAGCCAGTGCACCGGCCGCACGAAGGTGTAATCGTGATCGGCCCAGCGCATGGGCTTGGGGATAGGCAAACCCTTGAGTGCTTCCTCGACAATCTCGGGCAGCAGCGCGGCAACCGGCTGTCCCGGCTTGACCGCGCGGAACACGAACCACGCGCCCTTGTCGGTTTCCAGCTTTTCCAGCTGCTCCACGCCGACGCCGCAGGACTGCGCAAAACCAAGCAGCGCCTTGCCCGGATTGCCATCGGCATCCATCGCCGCGTTGACGGCGGGACCGCGGCGCTCCATCACCTGCTCGGGCTGCGCAAGCGCCACTTCGGGGATATGGACGGCCAAACGGCGCGGCGTGGCGTAGAGCGTGGCCTGATCCAGCAATGCGGCAACACCACGCTTGCCCAGGCCGTCGCAGATACCGCGCAAGAACGACGCACCCAGCTCATCGAGCGCCTTCGGCGGCAGTTCCTCGGTGCCCAGTTCAACCAGTAATGACTTGGCGGCGCTCATGCAGCCTGCTCCTTGTTGTGACGCTTCAGGCCCGGGAAGCCGAGTTTTTCGCGCTGTGCCACATAGGCTTCGGCCACGCCGCGCGACAGTGTGCGCACGCGCAGGATGTAACGCTGCCGCTCGGTGACGCTGATGGCGCGCCGCGCATCGAGCAGGTTGAAGGTGTGGCTGGCTTTCATCACCTGCTCATAGGCCGGCAAAGGCAGGCCCGCGGCAATCAGCTTGTTGGCTTCGCTTTCGCACACATCGAACCAGCGCAGCAGCTCGGCCACGTTGGCATGCTCGAAGTTGTAGGTGCTCTGTTCCACTTCGTTCTGGTGGAACACATCGCCGTAGGTGACCGTGCCGTGCGGGCTCTGGGTCCAGACCAGGTCGTAGATGTTGTCCACGTTCTGCAGGTACATCGTCAGGCGTTCCAGGCCGTAGGTGATCTCGCCCGTCACCGGCCTGCACTCCAGGCCGCCGGCCTGCTGGAAGTAGGTGAACTGGGTGACTTCCATGCCGTTGAGCCAGACCTCCCAGCCCAGCCCCCAGGCACCCAGGGTGGGCGATTCCCAGTTGTCTTCCACGAAGCGCAGGTCATGCACCTGCGGATCCAGGCCCAGTTCCTTGAGCGAGCCGATGTACAGCTCCAGGATGTTGTCCGGGTTGGGCTTCATCACCACCTGGTACTGGTAGTAATGCTGCAGTCGGTTGGGATTGTCGCCGTAGCGGCCGTCGGTGGGACGGCGCGAGGGCTGCACGTAGGCGGCCGCCCAGGGCTCCGGGCCCAGCGCGCGCAGGAACGTAGCGGGATGGAAGGTGCCCGCGCCAACCTCGGTATCGAGCGGCTGCAGCAGCACGCAACCCTGCTGCGCCCAATAGCGGTTGAGGGTCTGGATCACATCCTGGAAGGTAGGTGCGGGCATTGCTTTCCTAACCTAAGTAGAAAGCGGGTTAGTATAGCCGCAGCGCATCATTTCGCTGTTTTCCCGGGCGATCGATGCTCATTCGGGGGAACCGTACAGATGGCCGCACCTCAACAAATCGCCTCCATGCTCGGCCGCCGCGGCCGCCTGGCCCTGGACGATGTCCTGGCCGCCCTGGTGGTGGACGGCCACCTTTCCGCCGACGACGCCAAGCAGCTGCGCCTGGGCAACCGCGCAGGGCGCAGCACGATCGAACTGAATCCGCTGGTGATCATCGCCAACGCCAAGCTCACCAATCAGCGCGATCCGGGCCGCCCGCTCAGCCTGGAAGGCCTGACCGAGTGGCTGGCCGGACAGGCCGGCCTGCCGTACCTGAAAATCGACCCGATGAAGATCAACGTGGCGATGGTCACCCAGGTGGTCAGCCACGCCTATGCCCAGCGCCATCGCATCCTGCCGGTGGCCGCGTCTGCCGGTGAGGTGACCTTCGCCACCGCCGAGCCCTTCGACAACAGCTGGGCCAAGGATCTGTCGCACATGCTGCGGCGGGATGTGCACCGGGTGGTGTCCAGTCCGATCGACATCAATCGCTATCTGCAGGAGTTTTACGGCGTCCAGCGTTCGATCCAACTGGCCAAGGACGCCAAGAATCAGGCCGGCGGCTATGACACAAGCACCCTGCTCAACTTCGAACAGTTGCTGGAGCTGGGCAAGGCCGGCGAGGTGGGTGCCGACGACCGGCATGTTGTGCACATCGTCGACTGGCTGCTGCAGTACGCGTTCGAGCAGCGCGCGTCGGATATCCATCTGGAACCGCGCCGCGATGCAGGCCTGATGCGTTTCCGTATCGACGGCATGATGCACAAGGTGTTCGAGCTGCCGCCCCCGGTGATGACGGCCGTGACGTCACGCATCAAGATCCTCTCGCGCATGGACGTGGCTGAAAAACGCCGCCCGCAGGATGGCCGCATCAAGACCCGCGCCACCTCCGGCCGTGAAGTGGAACTGCGTATCTCCAGCATGCCCACCGCGTTCGGCGAGAAGCTGGTGATGCGTATCTTCGATCCTGAAATCGTCGCCAAGGATTTTTCGCAGCTGGGCTTTTCGCCGTCGGAAGATGCCTTGTGGCGCGGCCTGGTGGAACGGCCGCACGGCATTGTGCTGGTTACCGGCCCGACCGGTTCGGGCAAGACCACCACGCTGTACTCCACGCTCAAGCACCTGGCCACGCCGGACATCAACGTGTGCACGGTGGAAGACCCGATCGAAATGGTCTCCCCCGAGTTCAACCAGATGCAGGTGCAGACGTCGATCGATCTGGATTTCGCTGCCGGCGTGCGCACGCTGCTGCGCCAGGATCCGGACATCATCATGATCGGCGAAATCCGCGACCTGGAAACGGCACAGATGGCGGTGCAGGCCTCGCTGACCGGACACCTGGTGCTGTCCACCCTGCATACCAACGACGCGCCCAGCGCGGTAACCCGCATGCTCGACCTGGGCGTGCCGCACTATCTGATCCAATCGACCCTGAGCGGCGTCGTTGCGCAGCGACTGGTGCGCACCTTGTGTCCGCACTGCAAGCTCGAAACGCAGCAGGATCCGCACGAATGGGCGGTGCTTACCCATGGCTGGTCGATGCCGTTGCCTGAGCGCGTATTCCGGCCGGCCGGCTGCCTGGAATGCCGCAACACCGGCTTTCTCGGCCGCACCGGCATCTATGAAATGATGCAGCTGAGTCCGCGTCTGCGCGGGATCATCAGTGCGCAGCTGGACCTGATCCGCTTCGGTCAGGCTGCATTGGCCGAAGGTATGCGTCCATTGCGCATCTCCGCTGCCGATCAGGTGGCACGCGGCGTGACTACGGTGCAGGAAGTTCTTACCGTATTGCCGCCGGTGGAGCATATTGAAGACTCTCCACCATGAAACATGATGCCGTTTGATTTGCCAGTTGCTCCATGAAACCCATTCTGATCATTCGTACCGGCCAAGCGCCCGACAACATCCGAGCTCGCCACGGTGATTTTCCGCACTGGTTCCGGCTTGCTGCGCAGCTCGAACCAGAACAGGTACAGGTGATCAACGTTGCCGCTGGCGAAAGCCTGCCGCCGCCCGCCGAAGTGGCCGGCGCGATGATCACCGGCTCGGCCGCGATGGTGACCGAATGCGCCGCCTGGAGCGAAAACACGGCCGGCTGGATTCGCAATGCGATGGATGCCGATCTCCCTCTGCTCGGCGTCTGCTATGGCCATCAATTGATGGCCCACGCCCTGGGCGGACGCGTCGACTATCTGCCTGGCGGCCGCGAGATTGGCACGGTTCCGATCGAACTGCTGCCGGCAGCGGCGCAGGATTCGTTGACCGCACACATGCAGGAAACCAGCTTCCGCGCCCATGCCACGCATGAGCAGAGCGTGCTGGAGATTCCGAAGGGTACGCAGATATTGGCTCGTTCCGAACGCGATCCGCATCATCTGCTTCGTTACGGACGCAACGCGGTGAGCACGCAATTCCATCCGGAATTCAATGCCGACATCATGCGCGCCTACATTCGGCGCAAGCACCACGATATGCGGCGCGAAGGTTTCGATCCGCAGCGCGCGTTCCAGCAGGTCGCGGCAACCCCGATGGCGCGGCGCTTGATGAAGCTGTTTTCACGGCATCACGGCCTGCTGCGCGGGCCGCGCTGAGACAAGACGTCAGCGGGAGCGTGGCGGCATCGGAAACGGCGTGACCTTCTGTCCATCTGCCGCATCGCGAATCGACAGCGCGCCCTTGCGCTCAACTTCTTCCACACGCACGATCGCCTGCATCGGCAGGTGAAGCACGCGCGTGTCCTTGAACTCCTCGCGCAGGCGTTCTTCGGTGGGATCCACCACCAGACCTTCCCCGGCAGGCTCGAACACCAGCTCGCCGACCTCGGTAAATCCCCACAATCCGCTGGACGCCACATGCTGAGCGTAGAGCTCATAGCATTTGCCCAGGTGCAGGAAGGTGACTTTGTAGAGTTTCTTGTTCCGCATGGTCATCATTTTATCGGCGCATGCGCCGCATGATCGCGCCGCGCGACATCAGCGCAAATATCACGCCGAATAGAAAGCCGGCCAAGTGCGTCCACCAGGCATAGCCGCCATAGCTCGGTCCGACGTAGCTGAAGAGCAACTGCAGCAGGGCCCAGATGCCGATCAGAAGAAAGGCCGGCACGCGCACAAATTCCAGATAAAAGCCCAGCGGCAGCACCAGACCCAATCGCGCTCGCGGGAACAGCGACACGTAGGCGCCCAACACCGCAGAAACGGCGCCGCTGCAGCCGATGATCGGCCGCGCTTCGCTGGCCAGTGACACCGCGCCGGCAAAGTTGGCCACGACGCCACCCAGCAGAAACAGCACCAGAAAACGTACGGAGCCCAGCGCACGCTCTGCCGGCACGCCAAAAATCATCAAGAACAGCAGATTGCTCAGCAGATGCAGCCACGCCACGTGGATAAACAACGCCGTGACCAGGCGCAGCAAAGCCGGATCCCGCAGCTGCTGCCAGATCGGCTGATGTGCATCGAAGATATTGGCCGGAACGGTGCCCCACTCCAGCAAGAACGTATTGCGCCGCGGCGCCGGCATCAGCGCGAGCACGACAAAGGTGAATACGCAGAGGGTGATCAGCAATGCCGCCGCCCAATGCAGGCGCGGTTGTCGTCGGGTTTCTACGTTGACGAACACGGCTGTTCTCCACGGCAAATGCGTCGATGGGGCTGATCCGATGACGCATCATCGGCGATAAGCGATGCCGGATTCCGTTGGCTGTGCATTCCAGTCGTTCAGTGCCATGCATCGTATCGCAATTGGCGCGTTGATCTGGTGCCGCCGTCCTGCTGCTGCGCGGCGGGAGTTTTCAGGATAGGGCTACGTGCGGTGACCTGTTGCGGTTGCGCCGAGGCGCATAAAGCAAAAACCCTCACCGAAAACGGTGAGGGTTTTTTAGGATAAAGCCCCTGGCGGTGACCTACTCTTGCATGGAAGTCCACACTACCATCGGCGCAGCTGCGTTTCACTTCCGAGTTCGG
>NZ_JACZZA010000002.1 GCF_014863405.1 Dyella acidiphila | reverse complement strand
TGCGGTGATGGTGGTTCGAAGCGTGGCTTCGATGTTGATGTATGGCGAGGCTGCCCCCTCACCTCGATCCTCTCCCCACAGGGGAGAGGAGGAAGAGCGGTGGCTCGTACAGCGGGTGTGTTCGCGGCGCGCTCTGCTCCCTCTCCCCTGCGGGGAGAGGGCTGGGGTGAGGGGGACACTCTTGCGGCGATGGTGGTTCGAAGCGCGGCTTCGATGTTGATTTACGGCGAGGGTGGCCCCTCACCTCGATCCTCTCCCCGCAGGGGAGAGGAGGAAGAGCGGTGGTTCGTGCGGTTGGCGTGTTCTACGGCGTGCAGGGCATCTTCGAGTTGCACGGCGGCCATTTCGAAACACGTGCCCAACACGGAACGCCGAATTTCCAGCAGTTCGTCTTCCTCTTCTTTCGTCACTGCGTAAGTCATTTGCGCCAATAGACCCAAGTGATCGCGCAATTGCGCCAGCTTGCTATGGGCCTGTTCCGGCAGCGCCAGGCAAACCCCGGCTGCCGCTGCATGTCGTGCATCGTTCATTGTCTTTGCTCCATGTTGGTAAACACGCCGCACCTTGCGCACGGCGTGCAGGGCTTACAGGAAAAATCCTGTGGTCAATGCCGGAAAGCTGCGCATCCGGTTCGACACGAAGCCCTTAGGGGCTCGACATTGTCTGAGTTGGACAACGGTGAAGCAGTGGGGACGGGCACTGCGGAGGCACGGAGACATGCACGTGCCGTATGATCGAATGTAACCATAACTAATTTCCTAACTCTGGTTGGTTGTGGCCAGCGGATTGTGTGGGTGCTCGCCCATGCAATCCGCGCTTTTCACATCATGTCGGGCGCGCTGCTTGGTTCAAATAACAGAAGCGCGCCCGACAGTGCGACTTTCGCACTTGCGGGTACACCTGTCTGTCGGGGAAAACTGGCAAGCCGAGTAATCGGATTTTGACTAATGCGAGGGCGGCTGCCGCGGAAGCCTGGGCGCAGCGACGCTTAATTTGCCGAGTAATGCAGGCAAAACCATGCCAATGACGAGTGCCAACAACCACGGACTCATCAACCCGTAGGCAGTCATGGCGGCTTGTGTAAGCTTTAGCCATGTCCCACCGTAGGTGATCACCACACCAAGCAGTAGGACGCCCATGCTGCCAAGCAGGGCATTGCTCAGCCACAGTTCCAGGCGTGTATTGAGTGACGTGCGCTGGCGTGCACGTTTGGCAATCTGCGCGGCGAAGTTCGCGGGCAGTTCCATGTCCAGTGGCTCGCGCAGGGCGCGCATCACGCCGCGATAGCGTTGCAGTTCGACATCGGCGCTGGGATCGAGGCCGAGTCGTTCGGCGCGCAAGGCCTGTTCTTGCAAGGACCACTCGCGTTCGTCGACGGGAGGGTTGGGGGGCTGGTTCATGATTCGACTCCTTGCGCCGCTTCCAGAATCGCCCGCAGGCGCAGGCGGGAACGGAATAGGTGGCTTTTGATGGTGCCGCTGGCGAGGCCGGTGATGGTGGCGATTTCCTCGATCGGCAATTCATCCAGATGGTAGAGCGTGAGAACGGTGCGCTGCATCGGCGGCAATGCTTCGATGGCGGTGTGCAGGCGGCCGGCCGTGTCGCTGCGAATGTAGGCGGCTTCCAGGTCGAAGCCGTCGCCGATGTTTTCCAGCAGGCTGGGGGTGTCTTCGTCGCCGGCCTGGTCGACGATGGCGATGCGTTTGCGCTCCAGGTGGCGCAGGGTGATGGTGTAGGCCACACGGCCGATCCAGGATTTGAGCGAGCTCTCGAAGCGGTACTGGTGCAGGCTCTGGTGCACGCGCAGAAAGGTTTCCTGGCACAGGTCGCGGGCATCCTCGGGGTGGCGCACCATGCGGTAGATGATGTGCCAGCACAGGGCCTGGTACTCGCGCACGAGCCGCTCGAAGGCGCCGGGCGCCTTCGCCAGTACGGCTTCCACCAGTGGGCGGTCGGGAGAGGTGCTCATGCGGCGCCAGGATCCAGGATGGGCTTATAGATACGCCATCCGGGCCGCCGGTTGCAGCGGGGTGCACTGCAACCGCGGGGACCCTGGCCGTATCTCTAGCACCAGAAGGCACCCCGCCCGGGGGCCGGCCGAACCTGAGGAGAACAACATGGATAAAACCTTTGTCCCCATCGTGCTGTTTGTCTGCATTACCTTCGCCATCAGCTACGCGATCAAGCTGCTGGTGGAGGCGCGGGTGCGCATCCGCATGTTGCAGGCGACCGATTCGAAGGAGCTGATCGAGACGATCGTGCGCAGCGAGGAGCATATCCGGCGTGGTGCCTCGTTGCGCTGGGGCATTGTGGTGGCGGCGGAGGCGCTGGCCTTCGGGGCGATCCAGCTGGCCGGCTGGAGCACCGTCACCCCTGGCGTGGTGGCCTTGCTGCTGGGTGCGTTCGGCGTGGGGTCGCTGGTTTACTTCTTCCTGTCGCGCCGGCTTGGGCTTGGTTGAGGCGGCGGCGCTGCTTATCATGCGGCGATGACTGTCGATGCCGCTTATACCTTCCGCGTTGCCGCGCCCGCCGATGCCGATACCATCGTGGCCTTGGTCGAGTCCGCCTATCGGGGCGATTCGGGGCGGCGTGGCTGGACTACCGAATCGGACCTGCTCGATGGTCGCCGCACCGATGCGCAGCTGGTCAGCGAACTGCTGGCGGTGGCGGGCAACACGATCCTGCTGATGCACGAAGGCGATGCGCTGCTCGCCTGTTGCCACCTCGAGCAACACGGTCACTCCGCTTATTTCGGCATGTTCGCCGTCGACCCGTTGCGGCAGAACGCGGGTCTCGGCAGGCGCGTGCTGGCCGAGGCCGAACGGTATGCGCGCGAGGTGTGGCAGTGCCGCGCCATGCATATGAAGGTGATTGATCTGCGCGGCGAGCTGATGGCCTGGTACGAGCGCCGTGGCTATCGACGCACCGGTGAGTATTCACCGTTCCCTTATGGCAACGAGCGCGTGGGTGTTCCGCGCCGCGATGACTTGCGTTTTGAATTGATGATCAAGGCCTTTACGGAAGTGAGCGCATGAGCGAAGCATGGGTGGAAGTGGGCACGCGTTCGGAATTGCTGCCCGGTGAATTCAAGGTGGTGTGGGATGGCGGCACCGCCATTGCGGTGTTCAATGTCGATGGCGATCTGTATGCGGTGGAAGATATCTGCACGCACGACGGCGGCGAACTGGCCGGCGGCGATGTGATCGGCTTTGAAGTGGAATGCCCGCGGCATGGTGCGCGCTTCGATCTGCGTACGGGTCAGCCAACATGTCCACCGGCGTATGAGCCGATTCACCGTTTTCCCGTGCGCGAAAGCGATGGCTTGATCTGGACGCGCGACGATCGCTGATACGCTGCATTGAGAGATACACAATAAGCGCCGCATCGTGCCAACGATGCGGCGCTTTTTTTCATATCGATATTCTTCACGCTTCATTCGCACCACATGTCACGCTTTTGACATGTGTTTTTTTGTGCGCGTGTGTGTGCACTGTTGACGGTTCTTTCATCGAAAAATTGATACATCGCAACATAAGTTTTTGATGTTTGCGTCGAGTGTGATGTTGCGCACATCGATGTAGCGGGTCTTCGCGTTGGCCGGGCGTTCGCCGCGCACAAGAGGGAGCAGGTCTAGCCAGTGGCGTCAGCCGGCAATGCGTCGGCAGTCGTCTGATTCGCCGTATCCAGCGTGTCCCGAGTGTCTCCTTGCATGGTGCTGTGGCGGCCGTGACGGGTGAGTTTTGCCCATAACAACAACAGCGCAGTGATCTGCGCCGGGAAGAGTGTGTCCAGGGGTAATGGTGTGAGTCACAAACGCGGGTGCCGCCAGGGCTGATGTCAGGTATCCGCAAGGAGATTGCGCAATGAACCTCGAGCCGGATATGTCGCTGCCGTTGACCACGGCGCAGCGTGGATTGTGGGTGGGCCAGAAGATCGGTGCGGCCGATGCCACCTTGAATATTGCCGAGATGCTGGAGATCTGCGGCGCGGTGCAGCCGGAGCTTTTCATCCGCGCCTTGTTGCAGGTGACGTGCGAGGCGGAGACTTTGCGCCTGAGCGTGATCGAGCAGCAAGGCCAGCCGCGGCAGATCGTACGGGCGGCCTACAACGGCAATTTCCCCTATATCGACGTGAGCCACGAAGCCGATCCGCGCGCTGCGGCCGAGGCCTGGATGCTGGCGGAGCTGAGCCGTCCGGTGGATCTGGCCAACGATCCGCTGTGGGTGAGTGCCTTGTTCAAGGCGGCCGAAGATCGTTACTACTGGTATCAGCGCGCGCATCACATTGTGTACGACGGTTACAGCGGCGGCTTGATCGCGCGCCGGCTGGCGGAGTTGTATACGGCTTATGTCGAGGGGTGCGAGCCGGCGGCTTGCGAGTTCGGTTCGCTCGGCGAGCTGATCGATGCCGAGGCGGCGTATCGCGAATCGGACCGGCCACGACGCGATCGGGCGTACTGGCAGGAAAAGCTGGCGGAGCTGCCCGATGCCGTATCGCTGGCGCGGCTGGGTCCGCATCACAGCATGGGCGGCCTGCGCCGCAGCACCGGGCATTTGTCCCGCGCTACCGTGCAACGCTTGCACGCGCTGGGCAAGGAAACCGGCACCAGCCTGCCGCAGATGCTGATCGCGCTGGTGGCGGCGTATTACCACCGTGCCACCGGTGCGAACGATCTGGTGATCGGCATGCCGGTATCCGGGCGGCTCAATGGCGCGTTGCGCCGTACGCCGGGCATGGTGGCCAATATCATTGCGATTCGGCTCAGCTTCACGCCGCAGACGACGGCCATCGATCTGTTTGCGCAGGTGGCGCAGGTGGTGCGCCAATCGCTGCGTCATCAGCAGTATCGCTATGAAGACTTGCGCCGCGATCTGAATCTGATCGGCAAGGGCAAGCATATTGCGTGGCTGGGCGTGAATATCGAGCCGTTTGACTATCAGCTGCAGTTCGCCGGTGCCGGCGTGATTTCGCACAATGTTTCCAACGGCTCGGGCGAAGATCTCACCATCTTCGTCTACGATCGCGGCGACGGCAGCGACCTGCGTTTCGATCTCGACGCCAATCCGGTGCTGTACAGCATGGCCGAGCTGGACGAACATCGCCGCCGCCTGGCGCTGCTGGTGGATGGTGTACTGGCCGAGCCGCAGCAGGCATTGCGCCGGATCGACATCCTCGGTGCGCAGGAGCGGCAGCGCCTGCTGCAGGACTGGAATGCCACTGCCGCGCCGTTGGCGGCGGAGAGCTTGCCGGCGCAGATTGCGCGCCAGGCGCAGCTTACGCCGGATGCGCCCGCGCTGATCTTCGAACAGACCACGGTGAGCTATCGAGAGCTGCACGCACGCAGTGTGTTGCAGGCGCGGCAGCTGATCGCCGATGGCGTATTGCCCGGCGATATCGTGGCGGTGATGCTGCCGCGCGGCGAGCTATGGCCGATTGTGTTGCTGGCCATCATGCGTACGGGGGCTGCTTACCTGCCGCTGGATCCGGATGGTCCGCCCGAACGCATCGGCATGATGTTGGACGATGCCGCGCCGATTGCGCTGATCGCCTCGCCGGCCTTGTGCGAGCGGCACGGCCTGGGCGGCATGTTGCTGCTGCAACCGGAGCAGATCGATGCGGTGCCGGAGCTGGATGCGCCGGAGCCGGATCTTTCCACCCAGGAAGGCACTGCCTATGTGCTCTACACCTCCGGTTCCACCGGACAGCCCAAGGGGGTGGAAGTAAGCCACCGCAATCTGTGCAACCTGCTGCAGGGTATGCGCGAACAGCTGGCGCTGACGGCGACGGATCGTTTCGTGGCGATCGGCACCATGATCTTCGATATCGCCATGCTGGAGCGCTTCCTGCCGCTGACGGCAGGCGCAAGCGTGGTGATTGCCGATGCGGAAACCGTGCGCCAGCCGCCGGCCCTGCTGCGCTTGCTGCAGCAGCACCGCGCCACGCATATGTGGGCGACGCCTTCGCTGTGGCGTGTATTGCTGGCGGCGCCGAATGCGCAACTGCAGAATCTGCATGCGTTGATCGGCGGCGAAGCGCTGAGCGCCGAACTGGCCGCACGCCTGCTCCAGCACACTGCTCGTGTGACCCAGCTCTATGGGCCCACCGAAACCACGGTGCTTTCCACCGCCATCGAAGTGACCCAGGTAGGCATGGAGGCGCCGCCGATCGGACGTCCCATTCGCAACACGCGCCTGTATGTGCTCGATCAGGAGCAGCAGCCGGTGCAGACCGGTGCCATCGGCGAGCTGTATATCGCCGGTGCCGGCGTGGCCAAGGGCTATCTCAATCACCATCAGCTTACCGAGGCGCGCTTCCTCGCCGATCCGTTTGCCGGCGACGGCAGCCGTATGTATCGCACGGGCGATCTGGTGTACTGGAACGACCAGGGGTTGCTGCATTTTGTCGGGCGCGCGGACGGGCAGGTGAAGATCCGCGGCCACCGCGTGGAGCTGGGCGAAATCGAATCCCGGCTGGCACGGCACATTGCGGTGGCTGAAGCTGCCGTGGCGGTGCATCGCGAAGAAGACGGCGCGGCTGCCCTGGTCGGCTATGTAGTGATGCGGGCCGGCATGCATGCCAGTGCCGATGCGCTGCGTCAGCACCTGGCGATGTTCATGCCCGAATACATGATCCCGGCGCAGATGCTGGTGCTCGATGCGATGCCGCTGACCGCCACCGGCAAGCTGGATCGCCAGGCGTTGCCGGCACCCACACGTTCGAGCAAGGCGGCTTATGCCGAGCCGGTGACGGCGATCGAAAAGAAACTCGCGGCGCTGTGGCAACAGGTACTGGGCGTGGAGCGGATCGGGCTGCACGACAATTTCTTCCAGCTTGGCGGCGATTCGCTTACGGCGGCAGAAATGGTGGCGCGCTTCCCCGAACACTTCGGTATGGAACTGCCGCTGGCCAGCTTTTTCGAAGCCTCCACCATCGGCGGTCTTGCCGTGTATCTGCAGCGTGCGGAAAGCAGCAGCGATCCGTTGGATCCGGTATTGCCGTTGCGTGTGGCGCGGCGCGAACGTCCGTTGTTCTGCATCCATCCGGCGGTTGGACTGAGCTGGGGCTATGCCAGCTTGCTGCGCTATCTGGATGACAAGCTGCCGGTGTACGGGCTGCAATCGCGCGGCTTGCGCGGCGGCGCAAACTTGCCCGGCAGCATTGCGCAGATCGCCGCGGATTACCGGACGCAGATGCGGCGCATCCAGCCGGAAGGGCCGTACCGCATGCTCGGTTGGTCACTGGGCGGTTTGATCGCCCATGAAATCGCCGCGCAATGGCAGGCCGAAGGCGAACAGGTGGAATTCCTCGCCTTGCTCGATGCGTATCCCTTCGTGATCGAAGAGACCGCCGACCCGGCGCGGCAGATTCCGTCGATCCTGCGTTTCCTCGGCTTCCATCGGCAGGCGGAAAATCCGCCGGCGAACCTGGCTGCGCTTACCGATCTGCTATGCCGCGAGTACGGCGTTTTCAACATGCCGCTGGTGCAGGAGATCACCCGCAGCGATCCGCGCCTGATCGAGCATGTCTCGGCGGTCACGCTCAACAACCTGTTGCTGGCGCGCAAGCATGTGCCGCAGCGATTCGACGGCGACGTGCTGTTTGTGCATGCGGCACTCAAGGAAGTCGATCTGAGCGGGCAGCTGTACGACAAGCCTGACGCGTGGCGCCCGTATGTGGATGGCTGGCTGGATGTGCAGGAAATAGCCTGCCATCACCAGGCCATGCTGGATACCGCGCACGCAGCGCAGATCGGCAAGCTGGTGATGCAGCGGTTGCATGCGCTGCCATCGATTCACGCCCCGGCAGCGCTGCCGGCACTGGCGAATACGGCGCAGCCGGTGACGGGAGGCGTGGCTTATGCGTGATGCCATCCATCATGGTGCGCCCATCGCGATCTTCACGGTGGGCACGCAGGGCGATATCCGGCCCTGCGTGGCGTTGGGCGTGGGCTTGCAGCGTGCCGGTTATCCGGTGCGGATTGTCACCAGCGACAATTTCGAAAGCCTGGTACGCGGCAACGGCCTGGACTTCCGTCCGCTGACCGCCAATTTTCAAACCCTGCATCGGGATTATCCGGAGCTCTCCGACCAGGGGCTCGATCTCTCGGCGATGGTGCGGCTTTCGCGCCGCTTCTATCGCCAGTGGGCCATGCATTGGGCGGACGAAGGCATGGCTGCATCCGAGGGGGCGGGCTTGCTGGTGGGCGTGGGGGCCAGCTCCTTGCTGGCCAAGGCACTGTCCGAAGCGCGCGACATTCCTTTCGTGAATGCGCAACTGCAGCCTTTGACGCCATCGCGCCTGGTGCCGCCGCTGGTGTTGTCCGGCGCCGGCAAGTTGCCGCCGGCGCTGAACATGGCCATGTTCAAAGTGCTGCGGATGATGATGTGGTACGCGATGAAGCCGGCCATCAACGATGTGTTGCGGCCGCAACTCGGCTTGCCGCGCTATCCCTGGAACGGGCCGCGCGTGCGGCAGCATCGTGTGCTGTACGGTTTCAGCCGGCATGTGGTGCCACGGCCGGCCGATTGGCCGGATACCGCGCAGATCACCGGCTACTGGTTTCTCAACCAGCCCGAATGGCAGCCGTCGCAAGCGTTGCGCGAATTTCTCGAGGCGGGGCCCAAGCCGATCTATGTCGGCTTCGGCAGCATGATCAGCAACGGCGCCGAGCAGTTCACCGCCCATGTGCTGGATGCCGTGCGCAAGAGCGGGCAACGTGCCGTGCTCTCGACCGGGTGGGGCGGATTGTCCGGCGAAGAAGGTGCGCAGGACGGGCAGATCTTCTTTATCCGCAGCGCGCCGCACGACTGGCTGTTTCCGCGCATGGCGGCGGCGGTGCATCACGGCGGCGCGGGTACCACCGCGGCAGCCGTGCGCGCCGGCATTCCCTCGGTGATCGTGCCGTTCTTCGGCGACCAGCCGTTCTGGGCGCGTTGCCTGCAGCGCGAGGGCGCGGCGCCGGCCATCGTGGATCGCCGGAAGTTGAACGCTGAGACGCTGGCAGCCGGCATCGAAACGGCCGTGGACAATGTGATGCGCGGAGCGGCGGCGTCACTGGGGCAGAGGGTGCGTGCGGAAGACGGCGTGGCCCACGCCATCGCATGGTTGCGGCAATGGGAATTGCTGCCCCACGCCGACAACGACACGACCCGCGTAGGTTGGGTTAGCGCGGCCTAACCCAACGATGCCGCACAGCCATGTTGGGTTACGCTGCGCTAACCCAACCTACGTGCTGCCCTACGAAGGTGGGAATCCATCTTCGCTCTTGCATCGAAGCAACATGGATTCCCGCTTTCGCGGGAATGACGGCACTCAAGAATGAGGCCTGAGGAAGGAGTGGTGCTTATAGCCAGCTGCGTAGGTTGGGTTAGCGCAGCGTAACCCAACGATGCCGCACGACCATGTTGGATTACCCCTGGATCAAGTCCGGGAGTAACCCAACCTACGTGCTGCATGCATTACGGGGACAAGGCAGGTGTTGTGCCTAAGTGAGCACGAGTGCCACGCCAGACTCGGCAACCCTACTTGCCGAACTTCACCACCACCCGCTGCCCAATCCGCAACGGCATCGCCGGCGCCTGGTCGAACGTAAGCACGCACTCCACCGTACGCGTATTGGCGCGCACCTGCGGATCGTCTTCCAGCGTACTGGCGCCGAACACATTGCCGATGCGCAGCACATGCGCCTGCACCGGCGCCATGCCGCTGCCGCTGTCGTCATCCACTTCGGCCGCCATGCCGTCGTGCACTACGCCGACAAAGGATTCGTTGAGTTCGGCGCGCACGATGCGCGGTGCATCGGGCAGCATCACGAAGATCGGACCGGTGGCCGGGGATACGGAAGCGCCGGGCTGCACCATGCGCTGTACGATCTGGCCGTCGACCGGCGCGTGCAGGCTGCGCAGTTCCAGCTGATAGCGGGCGCTGGCCACTTTCTGCGCAGCGAGCGCGACGTTGGCGTGCGCGCTTTCGAGTTCGGTGTGAATCTGGCGGGCGGCATCGCGCGCATCGTCGGCGCTTTGCATGTCGCCCGCACCGGCGGTGGCGGCTTGCTGCAGACGCGAAGCACGCAGATCCGCGGCTTTTACGCGCTGCTCCAGTCCATCGGCCTGGGCCTGGGCCTGCTGCTGTTCGGCCAGGGCGGAATCCAGCGCCAGCTTGGCCGGCTGCGGATCGACCTGAGCCAGCAACTGGCCTTTGTGCACCTGTTCGCCTTCGTGTGCAGCCACGCTTTGCACTACGCCTTCGCTGGGCATGGTGAGCTTGAGCAGGCCGCCTTCGATATCGATGCGTCCGCGTGCAATCGCTGAGTAGGCAGGTGCATGGGCGCTGCTAGCTGCCGGCGCATCGTCGTGCGAGCAGGCGGTCAGTGCTGCGGCCGCGAGCAAGGCGAACGGAAGGCGAAGCTGACGCAGGTTCATGCAGAAGGCTCCTTGGCCTTGGGTTCGGCAGGGGGCGTGGGCACATGGTCGCTCAGGATGCGGCCGTCTTCCATCGCCAGCACGCGGTCGGCGTGGCCGACCAGGCGTGGGTCGTGGCTGACGCACAGCACGGTGGTGCCGTGGTTGCGGGCAATGCGGTGCAGGATATCGATCACGATCTGGCCGTTGGCGGCATCCAGTGCACTGGTGGGCTCGTCGGCGAACAGTAGCTCCGGCTGCTTGGCCAATGCGCGCGCAATCGCCACGCGCTGTTTTTCGCCGCCGGAGAGTTCGGCCGGCAGCAGTTGCATGCGCGGGCCCAGGCCTACTTCTTCCAACGATTCCACCGCGCGGCGGCGTGCGGCGCTTTTGGCCAGGCCCATGTAGCTCAGCGGCAGTTCCACCTGTTCCAGCGCGGACAGGGCCGGGAACAGGTTGAAGCCCTGGAATACGAAGCCGGTGTGCTGCAGGCGAAAATGCTCTAGAGCGCGCATGCTCATGCCGCCCAGCTCGTGTCCGAGCGCGCGCACCTGACCGGCGTCGGCCGGCTGCAAGCCGCTGAGAATGGCCAGCAGCGTGCTCTTGCCGCAGCCGGAGGGACCGGCGATCAAGGTGAGTTCGCCGGCCCGCACATCCAGTGTGAGGTCGTGCAATACCGTGCTTTCCAGGCGCCCGGAAACGAATGACTTGCGTACGTTGAGCGCCTGCAGCGCCGGGTTGGTCGAGGTGGCTGCCATGCTTACCTCAACAAGCTCGCCGGATCGGCACGCCGCAGACTGCGCATGGCGGCCAGGCCGGACACGATCGCCAACGCCATGCTCAGCGCCAGGCAGGCGCCGGCGGTGAGCGGATGCATTTCCATCGGCACGCTGCGGTTGCGCGCGATGATCAGCAGCACGATGCCGATCACGATGCTGCATACGATGCCCAGCAGCCCGACCCAGAAGGCCTGTTCCATGATCACCTTGCGTAGCGCACCGCGGCCTACGCCCAGTGCGTTCAAGGTGGCGTATTCGCGGATCGAGCCGATCACGGCGGCGATCAGCGTCTGGCTGGTGATTACTGCGCCGACCAGAAACACGATGCCGGCCAGGAACAGCACGCCGGCACCGGCGCCGGTATCGAGCATCCAGTAAAGCTGGGAACGGCGCGCAAAGGCTTTGGCCGTCCAGACGGTGTAGGGGCCGAAGGTGTTGGAGCCACTCAGGCGCCGGGCAATCTGCCGCGCCTTGTGCGGATCGCGCAGCTTGGCCACGAAGTAGGTCATCATGCCGGCATCTTCGGGTGCCACGTCCAGCACGCGCGCGGTTTCCAGCGAGGAAACGATATTCACGCCGCCCAGCGCGCGCAGGCCGCTGCTGACACCGACCACGCGCACGCGCTGGCCGTTGATGGCGGCGGTGTCGCCGATGTTCACGCCGAGGCTGTCCAGATCCGCCTTGTCCACAATCACTGCGCCGGGCTCGTTCAGGCGCGCGCGCAGGGCAGGGGCCAGCGCCTTGGAAAACATCATGGCGTCGGAGCTGGTGTCGATGCCGGACACGAATACCGACACGCCGCCGGTATCGCGCGGTCCGCGCCAGTCCGCATCCACCCAGCGGAACGGTTCCACCTTGGTGACATCCGGATCCATGCGCAGACGCATCGCCACGTCTTCGCTGATCGGGCGGCCGAGGTTCACGCTTTGCGTGCCCGGATAGCCAGCCCACAAGTCGGCGGACGAACCGGTGATGTAGACGCTGGCGCTGCCGAAGATGCCCAGCACCAGTGCGGCCTGCAGCAGTTGCAGCAGGCTGGCGAAGCCCACGGCCAGGATCGCCGGCAGAAAGCGGCGCCATTCGTGGACCAGGGTTTTGCGGGCGAGGGCGACCATCAGCCGGCTCGCTCCTTTGTTTGTTTGGCTGGACGGGATGTTTGGGCTTGCCGCGAGTGTGAGGGCTTCACCCCACCCCAACCCTCCCCTACTACACGTAGGAGAGGGAGTGGATTACGCAAGGTTGTTGCAGCAACGCACTTGCCGATGCGCTCCCTCCCCGGTTCGACAGGGGAGGGCTGGGGTGGGGTTGTCCGCGCTTGCCGCGAGGTGAGGGGCGTCATGGCATCCATCAGCGATCACCCTGGTGCTGGTAATCCGCAGCCACGCTGGTCGAGGGCAGCGGCGCGCCACCCAGCGCCTTGTACAACGACACATATGCCAGATCGCGCTGCGCACGCGTGGCCAGCAATTCCAGTTGTGCATGCTGCTGCGCGATCAGGGCATCCTGCTGGTCCAGTCCGCTGCTCAGACCCAGTTGCGCACGCTTCGCCTGCGCCGCCGCATTGCTGTCCACCGCGTGCACCGCCTGTTCGGCGGCGACTTCGCGCAGATGCAATTGCTGCAGATCGCCCATGGCCGTTTCGCTTTCCGCCACGCCTTGCAGCACGGCTTGCCGGTACGCATACACGGCGGCCTGCAATGCGTGGTTCTTGGCGTGTGCCTGCGCCACGCGCAGGCCCCAGTCGAACAGCGGCATATCCACCACCGGACCGGCCGAGAAAATGCCCTCGCCGGAACGGAATACGTTGTGATGGCTGAGAATGGTCAGCGACCAATCCAGTGAGCTGCCCAGGCCGATATGCGGATACACGTCGGCGCGGGCGATGCCGGCCTCGCCGGCCGCGCGCAGCACATCGGCTTCGGCCAGGGCGATTTCCGGGCGCGAGCGCAGCAGGTCGGCCGGTGCGCTGGTGATCTGCAAATCGCCCAGCTGCGGCTGGCTGCCGCCCTGGTCCAGCCAGGCGGGATCGGGCTCGGGCTGGCCCAGCAGTACGGCCAGCTGCTGGGCATTGGCGTTGATGGCGCGCTGCGGCTCGGTCAGCGCCATCTCGGCGCGGGCCAGCTCCGCTTCGGCATTGGCCACCTCAGTCGGTGGCGCCAGTTGCAGTTTTCCGCGTACCTGCAGCAGCTGCAGCCTGGCCTGGTCGGCATCGCGCACGGCGCCAAGCAGCTGTGCCTGTTGCTGCGCGGTGCGCAGTTCCACCCAGCAGCGCACCACCTCGGCCACCAGGGTCACATGCGCGCCATGCAGTTGCGCCTGGGCGGTATCCAGGCTGCCGCTGGCCACGCGATGCGTGCTTTTCAGGGCGCCGAAGAACGGCAGCTCCCACAGCGCGTCGAAGCCGGCAATGAAATACGAGGCGCTGGCGTTGGGCTCGATCACCTGGTTGGTATCGGCGCGCAGGCTGGGCAGGTACTTGTCGTCGGTGTGTTTGTAGAGCGTGCGGGCGGCGAGCAGGCGTTCGCTGGCGGCGGCCACGTCCAGGTTGTTGGCCAGCGCACGCTGTACTAGCGAGTTCAGATATGGATCGTTGAAGGCCAGCCACCAGCCCTGCAGATCGGGCGCGGGCGCGCCGGCCGGCGCAGCCGTCGTATTGCGCCAGGCCTGGGGCAGCGGCGGCTTCAGCTCCGGCAGCGGCGCGGCGCGGCACCCGGCCAGCACGGTCAGTACCAGCGCGGGAAGCAGGCGGGGCAGGCCGCCAAGGCGAAAGGATTTACGCGGGCTGGCGTGGTGCACGGGCGGGGACCGTTGTGAAAGGCGTGCAAGCAAACCGTAAGCATATCCGCTCATAGCCAAGATTTGGCTTACTTACGCGAGGCTTGCTCAGCCGGAAAGGAGACCGAAAGGGGGTAATGGCCAAGATGCCAGCCTCTGATACTGGTTTTACTGCTGGGGTAGCTTGCACGTGACTTCCTGGAACATCCTCTGCGATTTCGACGGCACCATTTCTGTCGAAGACGTAATCGACTCGCTGCTTGACCGTTTCGGTCGCCCAGGATGGGAAGCCCTGGAACAGGAATGGCGCGCCGGCCGCATCGGCTCGCGCGAGTGCATGAGCGGGCAGGTCGCCCTGCTCGATATGCGCAAGGACGAGCTGGACAAGCACCTGGAAGGCCTGTGGATCGACCATGCGTTTCCGGCGTTCGTCGCGCGCTGCGCGGAAAGCAAGACGCCGATCCGCATCGTCAGCGACGGCCTGGATTACGCCATCCACCGCATTCTCGGCCGCTACGGCCTGGATCACCTGCCGCTGGCCGCCAACCATCTGGCGCCGGCCACGCCGCCGCGCCAGTGGCAGCTCACCTCGCCGTTCCAGGCCGAAGGCTGCCGCAGCGGTACCTGCAAGTGCGCCTGTGCGGCGCAGGCCCGCACCCAGGGCGGCAAGACCCTGCTGATCGGCGATGGCGCTTCGGATTTCTGCGCTGCCGATCGCGTCGATTTCGTGTTCGCCAAGCACCGCCTGATCGAGCATTGCCGCGCAGCCGGCATTCCGTACGTGCCGATCACCGGTTTCGAAGATGCGCTGGACCTGTTGCCGCGTTTGCTCGATGGCAGCCTGCTGGCCGAGCATCAGCAGCCGTTGCCGGCGGTGTCGAATTTCTGATTCGAGCGCGCGAAGCGCTCACCGTTCTGCGTGATGCTGGTTCCTCGGAGACGTCATTCCCGCGCAAGCGGGAATCCATTTTGCTCTGATGCACAAACCGACATTGGATTCCCGCTTGCGCGGGAACGATCACGCATCACCCTCCATTTCATCCATTCCTGAATCCCGCCCATGAACACCTACGACAAAAACGCCGCCGGCTACGTCATCCCCGACGCCGAACTCCTCGCCGACGAAGCCGAATGGAGTTCCTTCGGCGACACCGTGCATTACGTCGATCCGCCGAAGATCTTCCGCCACGGCGAAGGCAGCTGGATGTACGACACGGCCGGCGTACCGTTCCTCGATCTGCAGATGTGGTACTCCGCGGTCAACTTCGGCTACGGCAACAAGCGCCTCAACGACACGCTGAAGCGCCAGATCGACGTGCTGCCGCAGGTGGCCAGCCAGTATCTGCACCAGACCCGCATCGAGCTGGCCAAGACCATTGCCGTCGACGCGCAGAAAAAATTCGGCCTGAAGGGCCGCGTGCACTTCAACGTCGGCGGCGCGCAGGCGGTGGAGGATTCGCTCAAGCTGGTGCGCAACTACAAGAACGGCAAGAGCCTGATGTTCGCCTTCGAGGGCGGCTATCACGGCCGCACCCTGGGTGCGTCGTCGATCACCTCCAGCTACCGCTATCGCCGCCGCTTCGGCCATTTCGGCGAACGCGCGATGTTCATTCCGTTCCCGTATCCGTTCCGTCGCCCCAAGGGCATGACGCCGGATGAATACTCCGACGCCTGCGTGCGCCAGTTCGAGCGCCTGTTCGAAACCGAATACAACGGCGTGTGGGATCCGAAGGTCAACCAGGCCGAATACGCCGCTTTCTACGTTGAGCCGATCCAGGGCACCGGCGGCTACGTGGTGCCGCCGCGCCACTTCTTCAAAGACTTGAAGAAGGTGCTCGACAAGTACGGCATCCTGATGGTGGTGGATGAAATCCAGATGGGTTTCTGGCGCACCGGCAAGCTGTGGTCGATCGAGCACTTCGGCGTCACGCCGGACATCATCGTGTTCGGCAAGGCACTCACCAACGGCCTCAATCCGCTGTCCGGCCTGTGGGCGCGCGAAGAAATGATCAACCCCACCATCTTCCCGCCGGGCTCCACCCATTCCACCTTCAATTCCAACCCGCTCGGCACCTCGCTGGGCCTGGAAGTGATCAAGATGGGTTACGAGCTGGATTACGAAACGACCGTGCCGGCCAAGGGTGCGCACTTCCTCGATGCCCTGAAGGATCTGCAGAAGCGCCACAAGGAAATCGGCGACGTCGACGGCCTGGGCCTGGCGCTGCGCGCGGAAATCTGCACTGACGATGGCTTCACGCCCAACCGGGCACTGTTGGACAAGATGGTCGACATCGGCCTCGCTGGGGACCTGGAGCATAACGGCAAGAAGATCGGCCTCGTGCTGGACGTGGGCGGCTGGTACAAGAACGTGATCACGTTTGCGCCGTCGCTCGACATCACCCACGAGGAAATCGATCTGGCCGTGGCGCTGCTCGACCAGCTGCTGACCAAGGCGAAGAAGGCGATGTAATGACGTGGGCGAATGCAGCTTGCTGCGTTCGCTGCGGGACACGAGTTTTTTTGTCGAAACTTCCCATGCAGGGGAACCTGGCAAACACGGCGGCGCTTACGCGCCGCCTTTTTTTTGCGCGCAAGTTGCCGTGAGCAGTATTCCCTTTGCTGCGTAGGCAACGGAGGCTGGGTTAAGGCACGAGCTTGCCGTGCATCGCTGCCATCTGGCACGTCATTGGATAGCCGCGAAAATCCCGGGCTCAGGCTGCGAATCAATAGGTAGTCGGCGACAGTGCGGGACGAATCCGTGCATCACCGATTACTAGTTTTTTCCAGGATGCGCACGATAGCTTGAACTCTATGATGACCATCCCGCGCGCACCCTCCCAATGTGCGTTCGTGTTCTGCGTGCGGGTTTTTTGCCGTATGCCCATGCAGGGGTCTTGGCAATCAGGCGGTGCTTCGGCACCGCCTTTTTTTATGCCTTGCGCCGTGAGCGGCAAATTCTGGTTTTTTCCAGTTCAATAACGACTAGTCGTATTTCTATTATCCAGCTCCCTTCGCGTTCGCTGTTGTGCGTTCGCGAGGTTTGCAAATCCTGATTGCGTCATCGCATCGCCCGGCTGGCCGGCCGCGCGACGGGGTAGTGCGCGCTCGTTTAATGACTGGGAGTTTTTTATGAATGCAATTTATCGGGTTGTTTGGAATGCCGAGACCGGTAAATGGGTGGTGGCGTCGGAGTTGGCCAAGGGGCGCAAAAAGAAGTCGGCGTCAGCAGTGGCGATGGCAGTAACGGCTGTGCTTGGTCTTAGTTTCACTGGTGGCTCGGCGTTTGCGGATACCGGTAGTGCTGCAACTCCGGGGGCAGCATGCACCATGGCAGATGGACGGCTTGGCGTGTATGACACTTCGAATACGTGTGTAGCCAATACCCGTGGCCAAGGTGGAGTCGATCAGCGAGCGGTTGCACCTCGTGCGGCGCTGGCTGATGACCTTATCAAGGTTACTTACAATACATCGTCAGGCACACAAACCAATGCCAGTGCCACGGGTTCCGGGACTATTGCGATAGGAGATGGTGCTGTTTCGGGTGGCACCAATGCCGTTGACTCTATCGCAGTTGGTATTGGATCCAAGTCGACGGCAAGTCAGGCGGTTGCGGTCGGAAGGTATGCATCCGCGACCGGAGTTTATGCGATTGCTTTGTCCAATGAAGCATCTGCGGCCGCTACAAGTTCCTTGGCTTTTGGTGACAAGTCTTCTGTCGATGCTACCTCGACAGGTGCGGCAGCTATCGGATCGAGTGCAAAAGTTGCTGCAAATGCAGCTAATTCTGTTGCACTCGGGAATGGCTCGACCGTGAGCGCTGCCAATACAGTCTCTATCGGCAGCAGTACTCTTACGCGCACGCTCACCGGCCTTGCGAACGGCGAGGTAAGCAGCGCCAGTAAAGACGCGATAAATGGTGCGCAGCTGTATGCGCTTCAGGGCCGGATCGACAACGGCACCGTTGGCTTGGTGCAGCAGGATGCCACCACCAAGAAAATCACAGTGGCGTCGGGTAGCGAAGGCGATACGGTAGATTTTTCAGGTACGAAGGACGGCAAGGCGCTGACGCGCAAGCTGACCGGTCTGTCCGCCGGCAGCCTGTCCGAGAACAGTACCGATGCGGTGACCGGTGCGCAGTTGTATGCCACCAATGCCAACGTCAAGACGAACAGCGACGATATCGCCGCCTTGCAGACCGGCTCGCTGGGTCTGGTGCAGCAAGATGCCGATACCCATGCGATCACCGTGGCAGCTGGCACCGGCGGCAGCGCAATCAGCATTGCAGGCACCGATGGCGGCCGTGTCTTGGGTGGCCTGGCCAATGGCACTGAAAACACGGATGCGGTAACGATCGCGCAGCTCAAGGCCGTGGGCCTGATGGACGGCAACGGCAACACCCTCGCAGCACTGACGTACGACGATCTGACCATGAGCAGTGCGATGCTGGGCGGCACCAAGGGTACGGTGATCAGAAACCTCGCCAATGGCTCGATCGCGCATGGCAGCTCGGAAGCGGTAAACGGCGGCCAGTTGTTCGACCTGCAGCAGAACTTCACCAACCAGATCAATACGCTCAACGGCCAGGTCAATAATCTCAACGACAACGTCAACGGCATTTTGCAGGGCATTGCCGACGGTTCGATCACGGGCAATGGTTCGGTCACGTCGCCGGGTACCGGTACGAACAGTGCGTCGGTGGGTGAAGGCTCCACTGCTTCAGGCAGCGGCAGCACGGCGGTGGGCGTGGACGCCACTGCCAGCGGCGACAACAGCACCGCTTCGGGCAGTCATGCTGTGGCCTCGGGTACGGACTCCACCGCAACGGGCGCCAATGCGGTGGCATCCGGCAGCGGCAGTACCGCGAGTGGCGCAAACGCCGTGGCGTCGGGTACCAACAGCACTGCTGTAGGTTCCAACAGCAGCGCAACGGGTAACAACTCGGTAGCGCTGGGTGCGAACTCCACGGCCGATCGCGACAACACGGTATCGGTAGGGTCTGCCGGCAACGAGCGCCAGATCACCAATGTGGCTGCTGGCACCGAACGCACCGACGCGGCCAATTGGGGCCAGGTGCAGGATGCCGTCAACGGCGTGCAGGATTGGGCGCGTGGCCAGTTCGAGCAGGTCGATCGCCGCATCAATGGCATGGGTGCGATGAGTGCCGCCTATTCGCAGATGGCGTTCAGTGCGCAGGGCGTGGACAAGCTCAATCGCGTCGGCGTGGGCGTGGGTACGCAGGGTGGGCAGTCGGCGTTTGCCGTGGGGTATTCCCACCAGATCGCCCCGAACTTGAATGTGTCGTTCGGTGGTTCGACGTCGGGCCGGGATACCTCGGTGGGTGCGGGTATGGCTATTGGCTGGTAAGGGTGGCGAGTAGTGTGTTTGCTTGTGGCCGGCATCGATGGATGCCGGCCTTTTTTGTGGAACGCGCGATGCGTAGGTTGGGTTATCCCGGCTTGATCCGGGTAATTCACCGATGCTTGATGGCCGGGATGAAGCTACGTTGGGTTACACCCGGATCACCTCAGGGTTAACCCAACTTACGTGTGTTTCGTGGGTGGTGTGGCTGGGGGGAAAACGATCTCCACCCGCAAGCCGCCTTTGCTGCTGGCGCTGAGATAGCGCACGCGTGCGTTGTGCCATTCGGCAATGCGCTGCACGATCGCCAGGCCCAGGCCGCTGCCTTCTTCATCGCTGCCGGGGACGCGGAAGAAGCGTTCGCCGAGGCGTTCGATCCAGGTGGGCGGTACGCCGGGGCCGTTGTCTTCCACGGCGAGGCAGATGCCGTCGCTGTCGCGGGTGAGCATCACGGTCATCACCGCGCCGCTGCCGGCGTAGCGCAGGCCGTTGTCGATCAGGTTGTCGAGCAGTTCCTGCAGGCGGTGGCGGTCGCCGTCGATCCAAAGCGGGCCGGCAGGACCGTCGTAGCCCAGGTCGATGTTGGCGGCGAGTGCTTCGTGCACGCGCTGGCCGACCAGCTCGGGAGTCAATTGCGCCAGATCGAGGAATTCGCTGTCGCCGGCTTCGTGCTCGGTGGTTTGCGCGCGGGTGAGTGCCAGCAGCTGGCTGGAGGTGCGGTTGGCGCGGTGGATCAGGCGCTGGATATGGTTGAGCGCATCGCCGATGGTGACGGGATCGGAGCTGCCTTGGGCGCGCTCGGCGTGCACGCTCAGGCCGGCCAGCGGCGTACGCAGTTGATGCGCGGCGTCGGCGATAAAGCGTTCGTGCAGCGCCAGCATGCCACGCAGGCGTGCGAACAGGCCGTCGATGGTGCGGGTGAGCGGCAGGATTTCCACCGGCACGTCGTGGTCGCCGATTGGCGCTAGGTCGTGTTCGCGATTGGCCAGCTGTTTGGTCAGCGGATCGAGCTGGCGCAGGCCGGTGCGTACGCCCAGCCACACCAGCAAAAAGGCGGCGATGATCAGCAATGCTTGTGCGGGGATGCTCAGCAGCAGGATCTGCTGCGCTTCGACATGGCGATCATGCAGGGTTTCGGCCATGGTCACTTCAAGCTGGTCGCCGGCATCGTGCGGATCGATCATCTGGATGCTGGCGGCGCGCAGCGCGTGCTTTTCGATGTGCACGTTGTAGAGCTGCGGCTCGTTGCCGTCGGTGAACAGGCCGCTGGGCGGCTGCAGGCTGGCGTTGCCGGCGATCAGTCCGTGCTTGCGGCTGAAGACACTGAAGTAGTTGCGGCCTTGCGGTTCGTATTCCAGCAGGAACTGCGCCTGGCGCGTGACCTTGTCGTCGGGGCTTTCGCTGGCCATCAACTGCACCAGGGTGAGCGTATCGTCGACCAGGTTTTTATCGTGCACGTAGTTGGCGTAAATCAGCGCGCCGACGTAGGTGATCAGGCTGTTCAACAGCAACAACAGCACCAGCGGCACCATCACCGTGGTAAGCAGGCGCCGGCGCAGGCTCTGCCGTCCCCAGCGCCATTGGTTCATGCCTGCTTGACCTCTTCCAGCAGATAGCCGAGGCCGCGGATGGTACGCACCTGCGTGCCGGAATCGGTCAGCTTGCGGCGCAGGCGGTAGATGGCGATATCCAGGCCGTTGTCGGTGAGCTCCTGGTCCCAGCTGCACAGCGCTTCGATCAGCTGCGCGCGGCTGGTGACCCGGTCGGGGCGTGCGGCCAGGGCTTCGAGCAGGCCGAACTCGCGGGCGGTGAGTTCCAGCGGGGTGTCGTCGACCCAGGCGCGATGGCCGGGCAGGTCCAGGCGCAGCCGGCCGAGGGTGAGCTCGGGCGCGCCCTGGGTGGTATAGCGGCGCAGCAGGGCGCGCACGCGGGCTTCGAATTCGGCCAGGGCGAACGGTTTGACCAGGTAGTCGTCGGCGCCCAGGTCCAGCACGCGTACGCGTTCGCGCAGGCCTTCGCGGGCGGTGATCACCAGCACCGGCAGGCTGCTGCCGCGGCGGCGTACCCGCTGCAGCACTTCGCTGCCGTCGAGGTTGGGCAGTCCCAGGTCCAGTACCAGCAGGTCGTAGGGGGTGTCTTTCAGTGCGGCGTCGGCGCGCACGCCATCGGCGACATGGTCGACCGCGTGGCCGCCCTGGCGCAGGGCCGCGCTGACGCCGGCGGCAATGGAGGGATCGTCTTCGGCTATCAGGATACGCATGGTTCTCGGGCTCCATCAGGCCTGCAGTGCGCGGGCGGCATGTCCATGAATTCCATTGCGTTCCATGTCGTCGTGCGGCTTGCGTGGCCTGTTGATTGCGCAGCTTAACGCCTGCAGGCATGGGCGCACAGACAGAAGAGGTGCGTAGCCCGAGGCTCGTCATCCCAGCGAAAGCTGGGATCCAGCGTCTTTGATGGCACAAGGCACGGGATCCCAGCTTTCGCTGGGATGACGGACTAAGGGTTCATGGCATGCGCAGCTGCCTTGCGGGCATGGTGTGACCGGCTCGTGACGTATGGCCTATGTCCTCCCCGCTATGCTTGCCCCACGCTCGATACATCTCTTGGGGAGATCGTTAGATGAGACTAGCAACCGGTAGGGGCGGGCTGTGGCTCGCTGCGGTGGTTCTATTGTGGTCGGGACAGGCCCTGGCACAGACGGCGGCGCAGCCAGCGGCAGCGGCAGCGACCGATGCCGGCGGCGAGATTCCCTTCGCCCCGGCGCACGACACCATGATCACGCAGCAGAGCGCACCCAATGCCTGGGGCGGCGAGCGCACCGGCAACGAGCCGACGCTGTCCGACCGGGTGGTGAGCTACACCATCGATGCCACGCTGGATGCGCCCAAGCATGCGGTGACCGGCAAGGAACATATGACCTGGCGCAACCGCAGCGATCGTGCGGTGAGCAGCGTCTATTTCCATCTTTATTTGAACGCCTTCCAGAACGAGGGCAGCACCTTTTTCACCGAGCGCGCGGTGGAAGCGGCGAACGGCGGTTCGCGCGGCCTGGCACACCTGAAAAAGGGGCAGTGGGGCTGGATCCGCCTGCAGCAGGTACAGCAGAACGGTGCGGCGCTGAAATGGAGCTATGTGCATCCCGACGGCGGCCCGGATGCGGACCAGACCGTGGTGCGCATCGACCTGGCCCAGCCGGTGCCGGCCGGTGGCACGCTGGCGCTGGATATCGACTTCCTCAGCCAGCTGCCGCGGGTGGTGGAGCGCACCGGCTGGTGGGGCGACTTCAACATGGTGGGCCAGTGGTTCCCGAAGATCGGCGTGCTGGAGCTGCCGGGCGAACGCGGTGCCGCGCAGGTGCGCTGGAACGTGCATGAATTCCATTTCAGCAGCGAGTTCTACGCGGACTTCGGTTCCTTCGACGTGCATATCACCACCCCCAGCGATTACACGGTGGGCGCGGTAGGCCAGTTGCAGGGCGCGCCGGAACAGAAGGACGGCAAGACCACCTATCACTTCATGCAGGCGGACGTGCATGACTTCGCCTGGGTGGCCGCCAAGGATTTCAAGACGCTGGACGGCAGCTATGAAGGTCCGGGCAGCCCGAAGGTGGCGGTGCGCGTGATCTATCCGGCGGAATACGTGGCCAGCGCCGCGCCCAGCCTGAAATCCAGCATCGATGCGATCGGTTATTTCTCGCGCACGCTGGCGCCGTATCCGTATCACACGCTGACGGTGGTGATTCCGCCGTACAACGCGGATGAAGCGGGCGGCATGGAATACCCCACCTTCTTTACTTCCGAAGGCTATAAGGAAGTGGAGCCGGATACCGCCAACCAGATGGCCAGCGACTTCGTGAATATCCACGAATTCGGCCACGGCTATTTCTACGGCATTCTCGCTTCCAATGAGTTCGAAGAGCCGATCCTCGACGAAGGCCTGAACGAGTATTGGGACAACCGCATGCTGCGCGAGCGCCAGCAGGATCTGGTGCTGGCGTCACCGTTCACCAAGTGGCTGGGCATTACGCCGCATCTGAAGGGCTTCGAGTTCGAGCGCCTTACCGCCACGCTGCGCCATCCGCACGATCCGCTGGCGCAGAATAGCTGGGATCGTCTTTCCGGCATGAGCTACGGCACGGTGTATTCGCGCACCGCCACCGCCATGCACGATCTGGAAGAGCGCCTGGGCCATCCGGCGCTGGAGAAGGCGTTCAAGCTGTACTACCAGCGCTGGCACTTCCGGCATCCGTCGGTGGCGGATTTCCGCGCAGCGCTGATCGACAGCTCCGGCGATGCGAAAGACGTCGATGAAATTTTCAACGACTACGTCTACGGCACGCGTGTGATGGACGATCGAGTGGAATCGGTGGACGCCGAAGAAGTGCTGCCCAAGGTCGGCGTGAGCTGGAAGGACGGCAAAGAAACCGAAGTGGTGGCGGACGACCTGGACAAGCAGCTCGACAAGCAGCGCGATGACTGGAAGAAGGCTCATCCCAATGCCAAGCCCGGCGATCCGGGCCCGTTCCCGTGGCGCAGCACCGTGACGGTGACGCGCGATGGCGTGCCGGCACCGGAACTGCTGCGCGTCACCTTCGAGGATGGCACGCATGAGGACGTGACCTGGAATGACGATCGCCGCTGGGCGCGCTTTGTATTCACCAAGCCGAGCAAGGCCGTGTCGGCAGAGCTGGATCCGGATCAGCACAACCTGCTCGACACCGACCGCCTCGACAACAGTGTGAGCAACAAGCCCGATGGCGCCGCATCCAAGCGCTGGACCGCCGATGTTGCAGCGGTTCTGCAGACCCTCTACTCCATGCTGGTGACACTGTGATGGCCAACAACATGTCTCGTTCCGTCGGCTTTTCCGCCCTGGGTACCAGCATGCGCGCCGCTGCACAGTGGCGCTTGCTGCTGCTGTGGCTGCTGCTCATGCTGATTCCGGCCAGCGTGGTGGCACTGCCGCTGTGGCGCATGCTCAGCGGCTTGCTGGACAACTCCGTGCATGCCGCCGAGTGGGCGCAGCAATTCAGCGGCATCATGTTTTCCGATGTCCTCTTCATCTTCAGCGACCATTTTCAGTGGTTCGGCGCGGTGGCCATCATCGGCCTGGTGCTGACCTTGCTGTTGTCGCCCTTTATCGACGGCATGATCGTCGGCAGCGGGCGGGCAGGGCAGGTGCTGGGGTTCGGTGCGCTGCTGCAGAACGGCCTGATCGAATATGGGCGCATGTTCCGCAGCATGCTGTGGTCGCTGGCACCGTACGGCGTGTTGATGGCGGTGCTGGCTTTTGCCGGGCATGCCAGCGACAGCCACGCCAAAGCAGCCGTGCTGGAGTCGAGTGTGGATGCGCATAACACCTTTGTGCATGTGGTGTTGCTGATCGTGTTTGTGCTGGTGCAGTCGATTGTGGAATCGATGCGCTCGGCGTTTATTGCCGATGTCACGCTGCGTTCGGCGACGCGTGCATTGGGGCGCGGCATTCGCCAGTTGTTGCGGCAGCCGGTGAAGACCCTGGTGTTTTATCTGGTGGTGACGCTGGTCGGCCTGCTGATTGCGTCGATCTTTGCCGTGGCGCGTATTCATGTCACCGCGGTGGGTGGCGGCTTTCTGCTGGCCCTGCTGTTGAGCCAAGTGATGCTGCTGGTGATTGGCTGGATGCGCACGGCGCGGTTGTTTGCGCTGGCTGAGGTTGCGCGGGCGGTGGTGCCGGCGCGGGTGCAGGCGGAATATCGCTGAGCCGAAGCGTAGAGCCATGCGTAGGTTGGGTTAGCGCAGCGTAACCCAACGATACTGCTACGAAGATAGATCGTTGGGTTACGCTGCGCTAACCCAACCTACCTCAGCTTCCGCGGGCCTGCTTCACCGCTGGTGTTGATTTCATGGATTGGGCAGGCCCAGTCCGGCGTGACCATGCCCGCTCTGATGTATCTATGGATGGAAGAGTAGGGCCAGTCGCTGGCGCGATTTACATGACCATGTTTGACCGGGTTGATGTGGACGTAGTCAACATGGCTCTGGAGATCCCGTTCGTCTCTAATCTGGTGCTCCCAAAAGCGGCGTTGCCAGATATTTCGCTCACCTTTGTGCTGCCTTGATGAACTGACGGCTTCCGTTCGTTCGATGGACTTTGAGAATCGCTGTTTGATCAGCTTCCAGCGGTTCGAGTAATCGCCATCGTGTTCCGGCATGACCCAGATGGCGTGCATATGGTCGGGAAGCACGGCCCAGGCAAGGATGCGGAAGGGATGTTGCGCTTTTACCTGCCGTACGGCATTGCGTAGTGCGTCGATGCGGTCAATCAGCAGCGAACTGGTGCGGGTGGCAAGATTGACCGTAAAGAAATAGGTGCCGCCTGGTGTTTTGACGCGCCGATAACGCATGGCCGATCGAACGTAGGTTGGGTTAGCGCAGCGTAACCCAACAGTTCTGGCGGAATCGTTGGGTTACGCTGCGCTAACCCAACCTACGGGGTTATGCGGTGTTTTTTGAAAGTTGTACGAGAATCAACTCACCGCCACCTTCAATCCGTGTGCGCTGACCTGCCGCCGCATCGATCCACACGTTGGCGCCCATCTCCAGCGCCACATGCTCATCACCGACCTGCATATCGGCACGCCCGCCGAGCACATGCACAAACCACAGCCACCCTTCGCGTACCGGCAGCCACATGCTGCCATTCAACGGCCGCGCCATCAGCTCGCCCTGCGCATCACCTCGCAACATCAGGTTGAATGCACGCGTAGGCCCGTCAGGTAGCTGCGCATACGGCGCATCGGCGCCATCGAAATGCGTGACGGACAAGCGCAGCAGCGCAAGTTCGCGTTGGTTTGAAAAGCGCAGGGTGATCGGCGCATCCAGCGCCACGAACTGTCGGCGCGTGGCAGGAAAAGCGGAAAATGCCCCATCCTGGGCGATATCGGCAATGCTCAGGCGCCAGCGCCAGTCCGCATGGTCCGGATCGCTGGCAATAACCGTGGTGGTGCCGGCGCCGTTGGCCCATGGCTGCGTGCGCAGCGTATCGGGCGCAAGCAGGCGCAGGGCGCTCATGCCCAGGCGCGGCGTGGTTCGCGGTGCGGCGGGTAGTAGGCGAAGATGTGGGTGTCGCTGCCGAAGAAGTCGATGTCTTCGATATGCTCGCCGCCAAGGCGTTCGGCCACGCGGTCGGAGGCATCGTTGCCTACGCGCACCATGCTGATCACGCGCTGGATGTGCAGTTGATCCCAGGCATAGCCGAGGATCGCGGCGCCGGCTTCGGTGGCGTAGCCATGGTGGCGGTGGTCGGGCTTGAGCATCCAGCCCAGTTCGATATCCGGCCAGCCTTCCGGATGCAGCAGGCCGGCGCGACCGATGAATTCACCCGTGGCTTTCAGTTCCAGCGCCCACATGCCGTAGCCGCGCAATTGCCAGTGGCCGATCAGCATGGCCAGCGAGCGCCATGCATTGGTGCGGTCCAGCGGCAGGCCGTCGCCGATCCAGCGCGTGCTTTCCGGGTCGGCCAGCATCGCAGCGTAGTCGTTGAAGTGGCGTTCGGTCAGCGCGGTGAGGCGAAGGCGCTGGGTTTCCAGGGTGGGAATGTCGATCATTTCGGATCAGTCGTTGAGACTGGCGCTGTCCAGCACATGGGCCAGAGCGCGAGTCGTGGTCATCAGACTCTCGTACCAGGGCAGACCGATGATTTTCTCACCAGTGGCGGTATCGATAAAGTCTTCTTCCTGGCCGGGCGGCAGCAGGTGACGGTAGTCCACGGTAATTTCGGTGCCGGCGGGCAGCTGGCGCAGGGCGAACACAAAGCCCAGGTGCCATAAGCCGGTCGGCTCGAAACTGTGGTTGACGTAGCACTCGTCGGGCCATTCCGGCGAGAGGGTGTAGCGATCCTCGAACCAGCGTGCGCTGGCGTACATCTGATCCGGCGTGGCCTGCAGTTCGTCCAGGCGGTAGGTCTGGTTGATTGTGTCGGGGGCGATGACGATCCGCCCGGCATCGACGTTTTCTTCCAGAAACAAGCCCTTGCCCGCGCCCTGGATGTGCGAGGCATCGATGCGATAGCGCGGAAGGATCATGTGGGCGGCGGACGGTGGCGGGCGGTTGACCGGCGCGGAGTGTAGCCCATCGGGCCGGAGGGGGTAGCGGGGTGCGCCGCCGGGCCGCATGGAAGCGATACGGCCCACGGCGGGCCGTATCGGGTGGTCGGGCGGCGATCAGTCCTGCGAGGCTGCGTCGGCGGCCGGCTTGGTTTTCTTGGCGTGCTTGGGCTTGGCCGGGGCATCGCCCGTCGCCTTGGCACCTTCGCCGCTGAGCAGGATGGCGTCGTGGTTGCGCTGCAGCGTGGCCTGGCCGATGCCCTTGACCTGGGTCAGTTCCTCCACGCTTTTGAATGGCCCGTGTTCCTCGCGGAAGGCCACGATGGCATTGGCCTTGGATAGCCCGATGCCGTCCAGCGATTTGGCGATGGTGGCGGCATCGGCGGTGTTGATGTTGACCGGCGAGGCGGCAAAGCCCGGCAGTGCCAAGGCAAAGCTGAGTACGAGGCCGGCAAGGATGTGCTTGAACATGCTGGATATCTCCCTGGATCGAAAAGTGACGGCGCTTTCCGGCGCCGAGCTGCACTTTGCGCGATCGCTGCAGTGGTCCGACAGCCGGTGCAGTGCGCGAAAACATGGGCGTTTATGGCCGACATGCTGTCGGCGTCGGCGGGCATGGCTGTACGTGCGCGACCGGCGCGCGCCTGTGGCTGCGGGGTGGGGCTGCTAGAATCGCGCTTTTCCTGTCAGCCATGGAGTCCGCATGGATACCGCGCGTATTACCCGTTTCGTCAGCGATCTGTGGGATGCCGAAATCGTCCCGCAGCTGATGGACTACATCCGGATTCCCAACAAGTCGCCGATGTTCGACAAGGACTGGGTGGCGCACGGTCATATGGATGCGGCGGTGAAGTTGATGGAGACCTGGGCGCGCGGCAAGCTGCCGGCGCTGCCCGGCGCCACGCTGGAAGTGGTGCGGCTGGAAGGACGCACGCCGCTGATCTATATCGAAGTGCCCGGCCAGAGCGACGACACCGTGGTGTTGTACGGCCATCTCGACAAGCAGCCGGAAATGACCGGCTGGTCCGAAGGCCTCGGCCCGTGGACGCCGGTGTTGAAGGGCGACAAGCTGTACGGCCGTGGCGGTGCAGACGATGGCTACGCCATCTTCGGTTCGCTGGCCGCCTTGCTGGCACTGCAGGAGCAGGGCATTGGGCACGCGCGCTGCGTGATCCTGATCGAAGCCTGCGAGGAATCGGGCAGCTACGACCTGCCGTACTACGTGGATCATCTGGCCGCGCGCATCGGCAGTCCGTCGCTGGTGGTATGCCTGGATTCGGGCTGCGGCAATTACGACCAGCTGTGGCTGACCACCTCGCTGCGCGGCCTGACCGGCGGCGAGCTGACGGTGCAGGTACTGGAAGAAGGCGTGCATTCGGGCGATGCCTCCGGCGTGGTGCCGTCGAGCTTCCGCATCCTGCGCGAACTGCTGTCGCGGCTGGAAGACCCGCAAACCGGCCGCATCAAGCCGGAGGCCTTGTACGCGGAGATTCCGCCGCAGCGCATCGAGCAGGCCAAGGCGGCGGCTGGCGTGCTGGGCAAGGAGATCTACAGCAAGTTCCCGTTCGTCGAGGGCATGCATCCGGTCACCGAGGACCTCACCGAGCTGGTGCTCAATCGCACCTGGCGTCCGCAGCTGGCAGTGACCGGTGTGGACGGCATGCCGTCGCTGGAAAGCGCCGGCAATGTGCTGCGCCCGAAAACCTCGGTAAAGCTCAGCCTGCGCGTGCCGCCTACGCTCGATGGCGCCAAGGCCGGCGAGTTCGTCAAGCAACTGCTGGAGCAGGATCCGCCGTACGGCGCCAAGGTCAGCTTCAAGCTGGAAAAGGACGGTAGCGGCTGGCATGCGCCGCAGCTGTCGTCGTGGCTGGAGCAGGCGGTATCCAAGGCGTCGGAGCAGTATTTCGGCAAGCCGGCGGCGTACATGGGCGAGGGCGGCTCGATTCCGTTCATGGGCATGCTGGGCGCCAAGTTCCCGCAGGCGCAGTTCCTCATCACCGGCGTGCTGGGTCCGCATTCCAATGCGCATGGGCCGAATGAGTTCATCCATATCCCCACCGGCAAGAAGGTGTCGATGGTGGTGGCCGATGTGGTGGCGCGGCATTTTGAGCAGGGTAAGCAAGGCTGACGCGGCGCGATCGATTTATGCGTACGTCTGACTCCAGCGCCGTCATTCCCGCTTCCACGGGAACGACGGCTGCGTCTGTGGAGCACATCGCCCATGACTGACACCGCGCAGCTCGCCGCAAACTGGACCGCCGTTCGCCAGCGCGTCGACGAAGCCTGCCGTGTCGCCGGCCGCGATCCGGCGGAGGTCACCATCCTACCGGTCAGCAAGACCTTCGGCGCGGAGTCGGTCCGCGCCGCCATGGCGCTGGGCCTGCATCGCTTCGGCGAGAACAAGGTGCAGGAGATCCGCGATAAAGCGGCCGCGCTGGCCGGCGAGGCGATCGAGTGGGTGGTGATCGGCCATCTGCAGACCAACAAGGCCAAGGACGTGGCGCGGCTGGCCAGCGAGGTGCAGTCGCTGGACCGCCTGGAGCTGGCCGAGGCGCTGCACCATCGCCTGCAACTGGAAGACCGCCGCCTGGACGTGCTGGTGCAGGTGAAAACCGCACGCGAAGAGACCAAGTCCGGCCTTCCCGCCGAGGACCTGGCCGCCTTCCTTGCCCAGCTGCGCGCCTATCCCAGCCTGCGCGTGCGCGGCCTGATGACGCTGGCCACCTTGTCCGAGGATGCCGGCGAGGTGCGTGCCTGCTTCCGCCTGTTGCGCGAGCTGCGCGATCGCTGCGTGGCGCAGGGACATGAGCTGCCACGTCTTTCGATGGGCATGAGCGGCGATTTTCCGCTGGCGATTGCTGAAGGCGCCACCGAAATTCGGATCGGCACGGCCATTTTCGGCAGCCGCGCACAGGCTTGATGTGTGATCTCCATCGCGCCTTGAGCGTAAAAGTTGCCTAAATTTAGGGGTCTGGCGCGCCAAGGTTGCGTAATTCGCTGATTTTTTGCCCTTTAAATCAGTTATTTGAAAGCGATATCAGACGATTCCATATTTTCCGCACGACGGGGTTCAGTTAACGGCATCCGAACATGTGAGGGGACGTGCTTTGTTACCTTCACTGCTTCGTCACGGCCGCCGCAGGGGGCGACGGCCGGCAGTAACCGCCCAGAGATCCACAAATGCCCAACACGCGACTCGTACTCGCCGCGCTTGCCTCGGCTATGTGCTTTTCAAGCCCAGTCCTCGCCGCCTCCGCCGACAACGGTGTGCAGGCCCAGGTTTCCGGAAAGATCTCCAACACGTTGTTGAGTCCCCTGGCCGCTTTCAGCGCCGCGCCCGCCCTGGCGCAATCGGTGATTCCCACCCAGCTTCCGATCGCCGCCCTGGCCCCGGCCAAGAGCGACGATGCCGACACGGCAGATATCGCCCCGGCCCTGGCCAACGACATTGCCAAGTTCAGCGACGCCAACACCTCGCAGAACCTGCGCGACATGCTGATCGGCCTGGCCATGCAGCTGCGCCATGTGCGCTACGTGCGCGGCGGCCGCGATCCTTCCACCGGTTTCGATTGCAGCGGTTTCGTGCGCTACGTGTTCGAGCATGCGCTGGGCCTGCAGCTGCCGACCAATTCCGCTTCGCAGTACCTGATCGGCCACATCGTGCGCCGCAACGACATGCAGCCGGGCGACCTGGTGTTCTTCCGCACCGCCGATCGCCGCGGCCGTGGCCGTATCTCGCACGTGGGCATCTACCTCAGCGACGGCCAGTTCATCCATTCGCCGCGCCGTGGCGAATCGGTGCGCGTGGACAACCTCGCCGACAGCTACTGGTCCAAGCGCTTCGCCGGCGCGCGCCGCCCGGATGCGATGGCCCAGATCGATTCGAGCACGCACAACGGCTGATCCCGCCTTCGGCGCATCGGCAAAAAGGCCACCTGACGGGTGGCCTTTTTTGTGGGGCTGCTGGTGCCCGATACTTGGCGCCGCACTTACCGAGATCGTCCATGCCCACCAGCCTGCCGCCTGTTACCCGCTACCTGCTGATCGCCAACGTCGCCGTGTTCCTGCTGCAGCAGGTGATGGGCGATTTCCTGATAGCGCATTTCGCCCTGTGGCCGTGGGGGCCGGATCAGCTGGCGCAGGGCGACCACGGCAGCGTGTTCACCGTCGGGTTCCGCCTGTGGCAGTTGCTGACCTATGCGTTCATGCACGGCGGCTTGCTGCATATTTCGTTCAACATGTACGCGCTGTACATGTTCGGGGCTACGATCGAGCGCACCTTCGGATCGCGCAACTTCACCCTTTACTATGCGGTGTGTGCGGTAACGGCGGCGCTGGCGCAGTTGCTGGTGGTGAAGTATTTCACCCACGGCTACGCACCGACGCTGGGGGCATCCGGGGCGATTTTCGGCTTGTTGCTGGCGTTCGGCATGCTCTATCCGCAGGAAAAACTGATGCTGATTTTTCTGCCGGTGCCGATTCCCGCCTGGCTGTTCGTGATCGGCTATGGCGCGGTGGAGCTGGTGCTGGGGGTAACCGGCAAGCAGGCGGACGTTGCGCACTTCGCCCATTTGGGCGGTATGCTCGGCGGCTTTCTGATGATCGAATACTGGCGTGGCAAGCTGCCGATCAAACCGCGTAGCCGCTTGATGCGCTGATGCAACGTTTTCACTCACAGGCCCACTCATGACCCAACATCTGCAGCGCGGCCTCAACTCGCGCCTCATTACCTTCATGGCGCTGGGCATGGCCATCGGCGCGGGCCTGTTCCTCGGCTCGGCCGATTCGATCGACAAGGCCGGCCCGTCGGTGATCTTCGCCTACATGTTCGGCGGCGCGATGATCTTCATCATCATGCGCGCGCTGGGCGAGATGGCGGTGCACGATCCGGTGGCAGGCTCCTTCAGCAGCTACGCCCATCGCTACCTCGGCCCGTTCGCCGGCTATCTCACCGGCTGGAACTACTGGCTGCTGATGGTGGGCGTGGGCATCGCCGAGAGCACGGCGGTGGGCATCTACATGAAGCAGTGGTTTCCCCATCTGCCGCAGTGGATCTGGGTGTTCGGCAGTGTGCTGAGCATCGGCGCGCTCAACCTGCTGGCGGTGCGCGTCTACGGCGAGATGGAATTCTGGTTCACCATGATCAAGGTGGTGACGGTGGTGCTGATGATCCTGGTCGGCGCCGGCATGATCTGGTTCGGCTGGGGCAATGGCGGCCAAGCGGTTGGCTTGAGCAATCTGTGGAGTCACGGCGGCTGGTTCCCGCACGGTTGGGAAGGCATGGTGCTGGCGTTGCCGATCGTGGTGTTCGCCTTCGGCGGCATCGAGACCATCGGCATGGCGGCGGGCGAAGCCGCCGATCCGGCACGCAATATCCCGCGCGCGGTCAATTCGGTGCTGTGGCGCATCCTCATTTTCTACGTGGGTGCGCTGTTCGTGATCATGGCGATCTATCCGTGGAACCAGCTCGGCACGCAAGGCAGTCCGTTTGTGAACACCTTTGCCAAGCTCGGCATTCGCGAAGCGGCGGGCGTCATCAATTTCGTGCTGATCACGGCGGCGTTGTCCGGCTTCAACAGCACCACCTTCAGCGGCAGTCGCATGCTGTACAGCCTGTCGCATAAAGGGCAGGCGCCGGCGCTGCTGGGCAAGGTGAGCGAGCAGGGCGTGCCTACGCGCAGCGTGCTGGCGTGCATGGCATGCCTGATTCTGGGCGTGCTGCTCAACTATCGGGTGCCGGACAACATCTTCGCGATGATCATGTCGATTCTGTCGTTCAACACGGTGTGGACGTGGATGATGGTGCTGATCGCCCACTTCAGCTTTCGCCGACGCTTCGGCGCCACGGCGTTTCCGTTGCGCATATGGCCGCTGAGCAGCCTGGTGTGCATGGCGTTCCTGCTGTTTGTGCTGGTGATGCTGGGCTACGACCCGAAGACGCGCATGGCCTTGTATGTGGGCGTGGCGTGGGTGGCGCTGCTGAGCGTTGCGTACGTGGTGTTCGGCGTGGGGCGGCGGATGAGCGTTGCCGAGACCGATGCGAATGCTTGATAAAGACCGGAAATAAGCGCGCGCACTTTCGTCTGATGCGGTGCCCCCTAAGCCGTCATTCCCACGAAAGCGGGAATCCATGTTGCTTCGATGCAAAGGCGAAGGTGGATTCCCCTCTTCGCATGGCAGCCTCGCAATGCGTGCAACACGTAGGTTGGGTTAGCGCAGCGTAACCCAACAATGTCGCACGGCCATGTTGGGTTACCCCCGGATCAAGTCCGGGGTAACCCGACCTATGCGGCTGATGCGATGCCCCCTAAGCCGTCATCCCGCTTTCGTAGGAGTGATGGCTCAGTGTGTGCTGTGGTGAGCGGCGGTATCCGTTACCGCAGCGCGAGAAAATCCGGACTCACCACAAAGCGCACCGCATCCAGCCGCAAGCGTGCCTGCGGCAGTGCACTGAGCAGCGCCGCGCGTTCTTCTTCCACGCTGTTCACTTCCGCCTCGGTGATCGACAGGTTGATGGCCTGCAAGGCACGCAGGCGCGCCAGCTCCGCATCGAGCGTATCGCGCGCATCGTTCACCGCAGTGGCGATGCTGCCTTGCGCATGCAGTGCCGCCGCCGCCTCGGCTTTCTCCAGCATCGGCGGCACCAGCTTGGCCAGGAACTTGCGATAGCGCGGCACTTCGATGGTGCGGTCGCTGGCTTTGCGGATGGCGGCGTCGCTGGGATGGAAATTGCTGCGTTCGACAAGCCGGGTATCGATGGTGACCACGATCGGCTGCGTCGGCAGGAAGCGTTCGGCATCCAGGCTGCGCTCGGCCACGCATTCCAGCACGTACACGGCCTGCAGCAGGGCGCTGCGCGGCGGCAGGGCGTCGTCGACCATGAAGGCAGCGTTGCCGCGTTCGCTGGACAATGCCAGGTCGAGCGCGGCCTGCAGCATCGGATGATCCAGGCGCAGCAGCGGCAGTTCTTCGCGGGCCAGCGCCACCTCGCGCGAGAAGGTGATCGATTGCGGGCCTTCGCTGAAGCCGGGCAGCGCGTCGGTGGAGAGGTATTGCGGATCGAGCAGCACCACTTTGCCGCCGAGTTCCTCGGCGTGGATGCCGAAGGATTCAAGCAGGTTCTGCTGGAATGCATCGCGCGACGGGTCGTCTTCTTCGCGGCGGAACGCCTGCGCCAGTTCGTCGGCGTGCAGGTCGCGACTGGCCGCGAGTTCCAGCAGGTGGTCGCGGCCGGCGCGGATCAGCTCGGCCATTTGTTCGTGGCCGGCGTGGGTTTCGGCCAGCAGCACATCCAGCTCCTGGTCGCGCTGGTCGTCGCCGCGCGCGTGCTCGTCGGCCAGTCGCTTCAGCGGTTCGCCGAAGCGGCGCAGCAGTTCGCGGCCATCGGCGGGACTGGTGCGGAAGGCGTCGACGCCTTCGTCGTACCAGCGCGCCAGCACGTGCTGGGCGCTATCGGCGACAGCGACGATATGGATGCTGATGTCGTGCTTCTGGCCGATACGGTCGAGACGGCCGATGCGCTGTTCCAGCAGGTCCGGATCGAGCGGCAGATCCCACAGCACCAGGCGATGGGCGAACTGGAAGTTGCGGCCTTCCGAGCCGATTTCCGAACAGATCAGCAGGCGCGCGCCATCGGCCTGGGCGAAATAGGCGGCGTTGCGGTCGCGCTGCACGATGCCCAACCCTTCGTGGAAGCGCGCAATGCCGGCGCCGGTGCGCGTGCGCAGTGCTTCTTCCAGCGCCAGCACCTTGGCCTGGCTGCGGCAGATCAGCAGGAATTTGTCTTGCGGGTGGCGTTCGAGCAGCGCCACCAGGTTGTCGATGCGCGGATCGGCGCAGTAGTCCAGTTCAAGCACCGGTACCGGCTGCTGGATATCGGCGTGGAATTCACCAAGCAGGGCCTGGCGGCTGGCATCGTCCAGGCGTTCGGCCTCGATCAGTTCCCACACCGGAATACGCTGCGGAAAGCCGCCAATGCCGGCGCGGCGATTGCGGAACATCGAGCGGCCAGTGCCGTGGCGGTCGATCAGCGCTGCGAGCAGTTCGCGGCTGTGCTCGGGCTTGGCGGTATCGGCCAGATAGCCTTGCAGGGTGGTGTCGCCTTCGAAGGCCAGCTGCAGTTGCTGGCGTTCGTCCGTATCCAGCGGTGTGCGCTCCAGCAGTTTGTCGGCGATGCGCGACAGCGGTTCGAAGCGTTCGGCTTCGGCCAGGTAGGCCTGGAGATCGTGATAGCGCTGCGGATCGAGCAGGCGCAGGCGCGCGAAATGACCGCTGCGGCCCAGCTGTTCGGGGGTAGCGGTAAGCAGGATCACGCCGGGCGTTACGGCGGCCAGTTGTTCTACCAGCGTATAACGCGGACTGGCGGCTTCCGGCGTCCATGCCAGGTGATGCGCTTCGTCTACCACCAGCAGGTCCCACGGCGCTTCGAGCAGCTGCTGGACGCGCTTGGGGCTGTGTTCGAGGAAACTGAAATCGGCGATGACGAGCTGTTCGTCTTCGAACGGATTGTGGCCGCCGTCGGACTGCTCCACCGCTTCGCAGCGCTCTTCGTCATAGATGGCGAAGTTCAAGTTGAAGCGACGCAGCAGTTCCACGAACCACTGATAGACCAGCGTATCGGGCAGCAGCACCAGCACGCGCGCGGCGCGGCCGGTGGCGATCTGACGGGCCATGATCATGCCCGCCTCGATGGTCTTGCCCAGGCCCACTTCGTCGGCCAGCAGCACGCGCGGCGGATGGCGCGAGGCGGCAATGCCGGCCACGCGCAGCTGGTGCGGCACCAGGCCGATCCGTGCCGAAGCCAGGCCCCAGCTCGGCGAGCGGCGCGCCTCGGCACGCCGGCGCAGGCCTTCCAGGCGCAGCTCGAAATGGTGGACGGGATCGGTACGGCCGCCGATCAGGCGGTCGTCGGCCTGGCTGACGCTTTGCTCATCGTCCAGCTGGCCTTCGTGCAGCTCGCGGCCTTCGCCGCGGTAGACCAGCAGGCCTTCACGCTCCTCGATGCGCTCGACCAAGAAGGCGATGCCCTTGCCGGCCACGCGCTGCCCGGCGCGAAATTCCGCGCGCACCAGCGGCGCCGAATCCACGGCATAGGGGCGCAATACGCCGGATTTTGCGAACAGCACCTGCACGCCGCGCCCTTCGACGCGCAGCACGGTGCCGAGGCCGAGCTCGGGCTCGGCGGTGGAGATCCAGCGTTGACCCGGTAGGTACATTAGCCTGCAGCGCTTGTGCGGTTTTGAGGGGGCTCAATTATCCGCGCAATGGACGGGGCTGGCTATGCCTTGTGAAGAAGATGTGGAGTGCGGGCTGCGTGAATCAAAAGATCACCAGCAGCCTGAGGTCTGCGAATTGCCCGAATTGCCCTGCACACCAAGGTCGGTGAGGGTGTACGTGCCACATGCGTCGCTGGCCTGCGGGCCAGTGGACACCGGTACTGCCTGGATAGAGAAACTGGTGCCGGAGGTCGATGCCGACGCCGGGAACTGCACCGTGTAGAAGTTCTGGCCGTTGCCGGGAATGCTCAGCGTGGTGGGGGCACCGCTATAGCCCAGGCTACCGAAGCTGGTCGTGTAGTTGTTGTTGGTGGAGTAATACTTTTCTTCGCGGCTGGCCACGTCGAGCAGCGCCGTTTTCGCCGCCGTGCGCCGCGAACGCTGCACCTGCTGCTGGTAGATCGGCATGGCGATGGCGGCGAGGATTGCGACGATCGCCACCACCACCATCAGCTCGATCAGGGTGAAACCCAGCGCGCCGCGTGCGTTGAGCCGCTGGCGCAGCGAGGACAATGACATCGCGTTCGACATGAATTTCCCCTGTTCCGGCAAGGCGCGTGGTGCAGTGTTGACGAGTGACATGGCAGTTCTGTCCGATCAGTGCAGCTGGAACCAGGTCAGGCGATTGCCGTAGGCCATGTTCTGCGGGTTGACCAGCGAGGATTGCGGCGTGGGCTGACCCTGCGTGATGTAGCTGGTCTTGCCATTGTAAGTGACAAAGCTGCCGCTGCCGGTACCGCCCAGGCCATAGCCGCTGATCGCCTGGCCGTTGACAGTGTCGAACTTGCCGGTCGCCGGATCCGGGAAGAACGACTGGGCGAACGCGCCGCCGGTGCCCGGATCGATCGCCAGGGTGAAGCCGGCGTTGTCGGTGTTGGTGCAGGTCAGCGGCGAGTTGTTGGCGGGAATGGTGGTGTTGACCACGAAGGCACCCACTTCTTCGATCGGGTTGTAGATCACCTGCTCGGTCTGGTTGGGCGCGCCCGATGCATTGACGCCCACGCCGTTGACACCGGTGTAGTTGGTCAGCGGCAGGTACCAGCCATACATGGTGCCGGCGACGGTTTTTCCGCTGCTGTTATTGCAGTTCAGGCCCACGAAGCACACGGTATTGGCGGTAAGGGTTTCGTAGGACTGGGTGGTGCCGTTGCTCAAGGTCGCGGTGTAAGCGGTGGTGGTCTGCTGTTGCAGCGTGGTGGTAGTGATGGGCGTGTTCTTGGCCGGCGCCGCGGTGCCGCTGAGGCCCGCATAGTTGGCGCTGGGGGTGCCCGCCACGCCCATGTTCCAGTCCCAGATGCCGTAGATCGTTTGCGGACCGGTGGCATACACGGCGGCCGACGCGAGGCTCTGCGCCTGCACCGCACCGGTGCCGAATTCGATCAGCACGCGCGCGGCGCCCTGGGTGGACGGCGATACGGAAAGCGCCAATACCTGGCTGGTGATGGGCTGGTAGGTGGTGGCATTGACCGTCGTGGTACCGACCTTGGTGGCGTAGGCGGTCGACGGCGTGCTGAACAGCGCGCCATTGGAGGTATTGGGATACTTCGTCACAGCCCAGCTGGTGGCTGTGGCGCTGGTCAGGTCGAAGCGCCAGACATTGCCGTAGTAGTCGCCTGCGTAAACGTAGTCGGTAATGTGGTCGCCATCCAGGTCGACCGGCGTGACGTAGGCAATGCCGTTGGCGCCCTGCGCATTCGTGGTGCTGCCCACGCCTGTGCTCAGGTAGTAGGTCGTGTCGACCTGGCCGCTGCTGTTGATGGTCATCACATAGATGCCGGCATCGCCCACCGAGTTGCTGAAGCCGTTGCCGAAGATCACGGCCCATTCGCCATTGTGCAGGCGGCGCACGACCGGCGTACCGTAGGTCTTGCCCAGGTGGCTCATGCAGGGATTGGCCGTGGTATCGCCGTAGCACACCAGCGGACTGTTGCTGGAGTTGGACCATTCGCCGACGATATTGCCCGAACCCATGGTGGTGGACGGGCTGGTGATGTCGATCGCAAAGATGGCGTTGCCACCGCCGCCCAGGCCGCTGACCAGCCAGGTATGCCAGGCTTTGCCGTAGAACAGATCGCCTGTGCCGGGCGTGGCATCCACGAAGTAGTTATGGCCGTAATTGGTGGAGGAGTAGTCCAGTGCGGCCGTGGTGGAGTGGATGTTCTGCAACACCGCCTGCGGCATGTAGGCCATCAATTCCTGGCCGGTGTTGTCACTGGTGACGTAGTTGCCGCTGCTGCTGAACTCGCCGGCCCAGAAGGCGTGCATGAAGCCATCGTTCGAACCTTCGTATACCACGTTATAGCGGGTGGCTCCGGCGGTCTTGAATGCCGAATAGGTCTGCACCCCGCTCTGGTTTTCGTTGAGCTTGGAGGTGATGGACGAGTTGGTCAGGTCCTGCCAGCTGTCAGGGTAATCCGTGGACGGGGGGCCGACCCATACCGGACTCGAGTTGACCACATCGCCCAGCACGCTGGTGCGTGCGCGGAACTCGCCGACGCCCTGGCTGTTGATTTCGTTGGTGCGATCGCCCGACAGGTACGACGCACGGTCGCTGCCCTTGGTATCGCCGGCGGTCAGCCACGCCTGTTCGGCGGTGGTAAGGCGGCCCCAGGTAAAGGGAATGCCGGCGGTGCCGCTCCAGGTGACCAGGTTGCGCGAGCTGGGGCCTTGGGCGGTGCCGCTGGTTGCACCCGTGGACGTACAGGCGCCGCCGGTCAGCACGCACGATGCATCCCAGTTGACGCTGCCGAAGGTCACGCTGTCGTCGGCATTGGCGACCAGTTGCACGGCTTCGATCTGACCCCACCAGTTGGTGGTGTGGTAGTAGGCCAGGTAAACCTGCGAGGCGGTGGTGATCTGCGAATTCTGCTGCACGTTGATACCGGCCGAGCTCGCCGTCTGCGTGGCCGGAATGGCCTGGAAGCAGGTGATTTCGTGCACGTTGTCGCTGCCGCCGGTCGAGCCGCCGAAACCGAACAGGAAGCTGCTGGGCATCGTTCCGTTCGATTGCTGGATGCTCTGGTTGGTGATCACCGGCTGATAGGTGCCGCCGTTCCAGCTATAGGCGAGGCTGAGCATGCCGTCTTGCGTCACCGTCAGCTTGTACGCCACCGCCGTGGCGCTGGCGCGCGCACTGGCGCCTTCATTGGCCAGCGGCGTAGTGGACGGAAGGTTGACGTAGCCGTTGGGGATCGCCGCGTAATCGGCGAAGGTTGCCGTGGAGGTGATCGGAGTCGTTGTCGTCTTGGAATTGACGGTGACGGGGTAGTACGTGGTGTTGACCTGGCCGTAAGGCAAATTGTCGGTGCCGGTGTAGCCATCGGTCGTACTGGAGGTTGAGCCGGCTAGCGTATAGCTGACTTTGCCCTTGCTGGTCGTCTGCTGATACAGGTAGCCCGAGTAGGTTTTGTTCTTGGAGCCGTTGTTATAGGTGTACGAATAGGTCGTTACGCTGTTGTAGCCGGACGTGTAGCTATAGCTGCCGCCGTTTTTGCACGTATTCAACACGTCGCTGGTGCTGGCGGTCGCATTCACAGCTTGCAGCGAAATCAGGTTGATATTGCCGTAGCCGCGCAAGCCGATGCGTCCGGGCTGGTATTCGGGGCCGCTGCCGCCGGCCAGCCCCGATACGGAGCCTGACGTCACACCCGTACCACTGGTGGCGTTGGCGGCATTCAAGGCACCGGAATAGGTATTGTCGCCGGCGTTGAGGAAGTTGCCGAACTCGTCCATACCCAGGCCGAGATAGGCGTCGGTCATGCCGTCGTAGGGGGTGTTGCCGTTCGAGCAGCTGTAGCCCAAGCTGCCGCCCCATGCGCCCAGCGTCCATTTGTTGGTGCTGCCGCTGTTGCTCGGGTTGGCCGACGCCGCAATCACATTGGCGGCATCGCCGCCGTTGAGCAAATAGAAACCGATACCGTCCGCACCGTGGCCGCCGGAGTTGTCGCCGCCATAAGTGTAGGTGGTGAAAGTCACCTGGATGCCGGCGCCCGAGGAGAACGGGGTGGTGGAAATGATCGCGCCGTTTTCATCGTCCGCCGCATTGGTAAGGCGCAGCGCGCCCGATCCGACCGGATCGGTATTGCCGGTGCCCAGGCCCTTTTGCGTCTGGCTGCCGTAATAGGCCAGGCCGGAGCACTTGGGCACCGAGCCGCTGCCGGTGCCCGCCGTAAGGCAGGCACCGTTGAAGGGCGCCCAGGTATTGGTGGCGGAGGCGCCGGTGAAGCTGTCCTGCACGACATTGGAGGTCTGCGCGTGCAACGCACCGCTGATGGCAAGGCCCAGCAGGGTGATGCTTGTGGTGACGAGCCGGATCGTTTTCATCAAGCATTCCCCAGATTGCAGACGGTGGGTGTGAGTTCGTAATTGCTCTGCACCACGGCCACTGCGCCGCCGGTGCCGCCATAGCCCAGTGCGGTGATCTGGTAGATCTTCGCCTGGCAGGTGGATTTGGGGTCGTAGCCGAGCCAGCTGACGAAGTATTGCGGCTGCTTGTAATACAGGCCTGCGCCGCCACTGGTGGCGAACTGGACGCTGCTGTCGTCCGTGGTGAGGTTGTAGGTCATGCCGTTAGTGATCTGCATGGGCGTGCCTTGGCTTGCGCTCACCAGCTGCATTTGCGAATTGCTTGCGTTGGTCGGGTCGTAGGGACAGATCGTGAAGACATCACCGTTCGGCGGACCGGAGCAGGTGGTGGCGACGCCCGTGTTCAGTCCGCTTTGCAGTACCTGATACTCGGCGTATTGCAGCGTGCTCATCGCCATCTGGAAGGCGCGGCCCTTTTCCTTGGTATTGGCCGACATGTTTTCCTGCACGGTGAAGTTGTGATACAGGCTGACAGCCATAAAGGTCATCACCACCAGCATCAGCAGCGCGGCGATCAGGACGAAGCCGTCTTCCTTGCGATGAGCTGTTTGGGGCAAAGTGTTCATAGGCATGTAGGCGTGATGGTGGCTGAGGGCGATCAGATCGTTACGGTTGTCTGCGGGACGGCGACAATGCGGGTAATGGCGGGAAGCTGCGCTTTCTGGCCTGCCTGGTTGCCAAGCGGATTGGCGAAGATCAGCTGGATCTTCATGGACCTGACATACATCCAATACGCATCGGAAGCGATCGTGGTGGCGCTCATGTACTGCGTGACCGAGCCTGTGCTGGTCGGGTCGACGCCGTAGGTGACGGTCATCTGGTAGATGCCGGAGGTACTGGTGCCGCCACCTGTGGTGATGTCGTTGATGATCGGTTGGGCAGGGGTGACAGTTATGGCCCCTGCGGAAGAAACGTCGGTCACCTTGCACATCAGCTGCGAAGTGGTTGGATCGACGTAGTACTGATTGGTAACCAGGGCCCGGTCGCTATGCGTTTGCCCGAGGCAATCCAGCGCATTGGCGGTCGACGCGGTGGTGTCGTAGGCGTTGGCGGCGCCGGCCATGAAACGGACGTAGAGCGTGTCACTGGGGGCCGTGGTGGAGCCGGAGGTGCCGCTGGTGCCGTAGATGTACTGTCCGCCGACGGTGTAGCTGCCGGCAGTGCTGGAAATGGTAAATACATTGGTCGGCGTAAGCAGCGGGCTCGGCGGACTGGTGCCGTAGTTTTCGGCCAGCGGATAGAAGCCGGCGCTTTGTACGATGGAGGCCATATTGCTGAGCGCCATGCGCTCGTTGTCCTGCAGCTGCGATAGCGAACCCTGCGCATTGAAGGTATTGCGCGTCTGCAGCCACAGGTCGAACAGGCCGGCGAGCAGGAAGATGCCGATGGTCAGTGCGATCAGCAGTGAGATCAGGCTGAGACCGTGTTGCTTGGCGCGTGTCGTCATCATTGTCATGGCGCTCAGAACTGGTTGACCAGGGTGTAGGTCACGGTGGTGCCCGTGGCAGTGCTTTGCGTGCCGCCATTGATCGCGGCAGACGCCTTCTGGGTCCAGTTCAACTGAATGGTGCATACCGGCGGCGTGGTGGTGTTACAGGCGACCACGGCATTTTTCGCATTGGGTACTTGCTGGAAATATTCCGTCGCCCAATGCTGCACGTCGTAGGCAGCCAGATCCGAAGCGGAGCAATTGCTGCCCGCACCGCAATCGGTGGTGGCGGTGAGCGCCGTGCTGCCGGTGATGGAGGTGCTGCTGGCGATGGTGACGGATGCCGTCGGTGCCGCGCCGCTATCCCAGAAGGCGGGATTGGCCAGCATGGCATCGGCCAGGCTGCGTGCCTCGATCGCTGCGATCGATTCGGTCTGTGAGGTATGCGTGCCGGACAAGGCGGTAGCCTGCATCGCGGCGATACCGATCACGCCGATGGAAATGATCACCAGTGCAACCAGCACTTCGATCAGGCTGTAGCCGCGGGTGCGGTTGAGGTGAATCATGGACATGTGCTGGTGCCCCCGGCTTGCGGCGAATACACACTGATGGTTCCGGACAGCCCGATCTGGATGCAGCGGATCATGCCGGCGTCGCCGGCCGCATCGTTGAGCACTAGCGAACCGGTGGGCGGCGTGGTCGCCGATCCACCAAGACTGGTCGCGCCGCCCATGCGATTGAAGGTCAGCGAAGAAACGGTCGTGCCCGTATCCGAAGAGGAGGAGAGCAGCGAATCGTTGTTCTGCAGCGGTCCATGCACGCGCACCAGCACATCGCCGTTGGCGACGGTGTATTGCTGGCTGTTGGTGGTGGTGGAGGTGTCGGTGAAGATGATCCAGCCGGTGTTCCACTGCGTGGTGGTGGCGCTTTGGCAGGTGGGCGCACTGGCGGTGGGGTTCGCCGACGGGCACATGGTGACGGTGGCGCCTTCGCGCACGGCGGTGGAGCGCGCCAGTTCCACGTCGGTCTGCAGGTCGTTGAGCTCGCCGGTCAACCGGTAGTTGGTGACCATGGTCTTGTACGAGGGGATGGCGTAAGCCATCACAATGGCCGCGATAACCAGCACCACCAGCATTTCGATCACCGTAAAGCCGGCTGTCGCCCTGCGATGCTTGCGCATCGTGTTCATGCTTCCCCCGTGCGGCAGCTGCTACCGAGTTGGTGTGTGTTGGCCGGCGCGACCGGCCCCCCTTGTTCCCCCTGCCAGTCCCGGACGGGTCTGTAGGCGCTTGGACATTATCTTGTAGGGGAATACCAAAGGCATTACCGCCCGTCGGCAGAACGCTGCCGTTTGTCGTCGGAATCTTGACGGCCATCAACGTTTGGCCAACCGGGGTGCCTGGTAGGTTGGGTTGTAACCCAACGAAACCTGCGGGAATGTTGGGTTACAACCCAACCTACGGGGTCAGACGTCCGACCACATCCGCAGCAGGTTGTGATAGCAGCCGGTGAGCTTCACCCGCGAGGCCTCGTCGCCCTGGGTGGCGGTAAGCCGCTGGATGGCGTTGTCCAGATCGAACAGCAGCGTGCGCTGGCCGTCGTCGCGCACCATGCTTTGCACCCAGAAGAAGCAGGCCATGCGCATACCGCGGGTGACCGGGTTGACGCGGTGCAGGCTGCTGGCGGGGTAGAGGATCAGATCGCCGGCGGCCAGCTTTACCGTTTGCGTGCCGTAGGTGTCTTCCACCAGCAGCTCGCCACCGTCATAGCTGTCGGGCGGTGCAAGAAACAACGTGGCGGAAAGGTCGGTGCGGATCTTCTGGCCGGTGCCGGGCAGCAAGCGGATCGAGCCGTCCACGTGGCTGCCGAAATGCATGCCGCCCTGGTAGCGGTTGAACATCGGCGGGTATACGCGGTTGGGCAGCGCTGCGCTGATGAATAGCGGGTGCCGCTCCAGTGCGGCCAGCACGGTCTGGCCCAGCTCGATCGCCATACCTGAGTTTTCGGCTAGCTGCTGATTCTGCTTGACGTGCACGCCCTGGTGGCCGGCGGTGACGCGCCCGTCTACCCATGGCGCGTGGTCGGCCTGCAATTGCTGGCGAAAGTGCGCCAGCTGGTCGCTGTTGAGCAGGGCAGGAATGTGCACCAGCATGCGGCGGGCCTTCGTCGGGAATACAGGTAGGTTGGGTTAGCGCAGCGTAACCCAACGATGTCGCCACGAAGCGAATTCGTTGGCTTACCCCGGATCACGTCCGGGGTAAGCCAACCTACGCGGCTTTCGTGCTTAGAACTTATAGGTAAAGGTCACCATTTCCGTGCGCCCGATGCCCGGCACCGAGCGGCCGCCGTCGGACTGGATCAGCGCATCGAAATAGCGCTTGTTGGTGATGTTCTGGATGTTCAGGCGGATGTCGTAGCTGGGCTGGTGGAAGGCCACCGTGCCGTCCCAGCGGGTGTAGCCGCCGACGCTGACCAGGTCGGTATTGGCCGCATAGCGCTGCGACATGTAGGTGGGGCCGCCGCCGGCTTCCCAGTGTTCGGCGAAGGTCCAGGTGGTCCAGGTGGTGAAGGTATTGCGCGGAGTGTTGGCGGGCACATTGCCCTGGGTGCCGTCCACCGCCTTCACGATCCTGCCGTCCATGTAGCTGTAGCCGGTGAAGATCTGCCAGTGCTTGGTGAGATGGCCGACCACGCCGAGCTCGGCGCCGCGCACGCGGATATTGCCGTCCAGGGTGTATTCGCCGGAGGAGGTTTCGCTGCGCGCGTTGGTCTGTTCCAGGTTGTACAGCGCGGCGTTGATGGCGATCACGTCGTCCATCAGGTTCCACTTGCCGCCGATTTCGTAGGAACGGTTTTTCTCCGGCGCCAGATCCTGCGTGCCGTTGGTCAGCGTCAGCTGTTCCAGCGAGGGATCGAACGAGGTGCCGTAGGAGACGTAGTACGACTGCTTTTCATCCGGCTGGTAGATCAGGCCGCCGCGCACACTGGTGAAATACACGGTCTGCTGCGCATAGGACGGCAGCGAGACGGTGTTGCTGATATGCGCATCGAATTCGTCGCGGCGCACGCCGGCCACCAGCATCCACTGGTCGTTCAACTTGATGGTGTCGTTGGCGTACACGGCTGCGGTCTTGCCGACCGACTGCGCATAGTTGCCCTTGGTGGTGGTGACGTTGGCCGGGGTGATTTCTTCCACCGGATCCAGCAGCGACAGCAGGGGCAGGCCGTTCCGCGTGTAGCTCTGGTTGTTATAGGTTTCGCGCGCCAGTTCCACGCCGGTCACCAGGGTGTGCTGCAGGCTGCCGGTGTCGAAAGTGGTGGTGAGGTCGGTCTGGCTGTCCAGGATGGCGTCGTGGATTACGCGATCGTGGCTGGCCAGCTGCACGTACAGATCCTGCAGCGGCAGGCTGGTGGGATTGCCCAGCGTCTTGTTGAGCGTCACGCCGGTATTGGTCACCACGCTGTTGGCAGCGGTTTCGCGCGCGTCGGTGTCGTACTGGCTGTACATCAGCTGCTCGCGCAGCTTCACGTCGTCGTTGAACGCATGCTCCAGGCGCGCGCTGAATTCGTTGACGGTCTGGTTGGTGCGGTCGTCTTCCAGGCCGTACCAGTTGCGGAAGTTCACATCGGCGGGGCGGCCGTTGATCGGCGGCAGGCCGTAGTCGGGCATGTCGTGGTTGCGCTGGATCAGCGCCGACAAGGTGATCTGGGTGGGTGTGCCGATGCCGAAGCGGATCGACGGTGCGATGCCGAAATCCTGGTTCTTCTGCACATCGCGGGTGCTGTGCATGTCCTGGCCGTAGACGTTCAGGCGTGCGGCGGAGGTGGCCGACAGCTGTTCGTTGAAATCGGCGGTCGTGCGGTAGCGGTCGTCGCTGCCCACCGTGGCGGTGACCTGGCCGAAGTTCTGCAGCTGCGGTTCCTTGGTGACCTGGTTGATCACGCCGCCGGTGGAGCCGCGGCCGAACAGCATGGAGGAGGGGCCTTTCAGCACTTCGATCGCATCCAGGTCGAACACGTCGCGGTAGTACTGTCCCGGATCGCGGAAGCCGTCGATATAGATATCGGTGCGTGCTGTGAAGCCGCGCAGGTTGATGTTGTTGCCGATCTGGCCGCCTTCGGCGCCGCCGATGGTGATGCCCGGCACGTTGCGCAGCGCGTCCGACAGCGAAGTGGCGCCTTGCGCATCGAGCAGATCGCGGTTCACCACCACCACCGTCTGCGGAATATCACGCAGCGAGGTCGGCATCTTGGCGCCGACAGTGGACATATCCGAGTCGTAGTCGTTGCCGACGATGCTGCCGGTGACATGCACCGAGTCGAGCTGCTTGGCTTTGGCGGTGGTCTGGGTGGTGTCGTCGCTGGAGGCCGGGGCGGTTTGCGCGTGGGCCGCGGCAGGAAGGGTCAGGGCGACCAGCAGGGCGGCGTGCAGGGGCGAAGCGCGGAAATTGGCGGGCATAGTGACCAGTCGGAAGTGGAGGGGTGTATCTGGACGCGTTGGTTGGCTCGCTTGAGCGCGTTGTCGGGGCCTTTGGCTCCGACAGGCGCGGTCAATCCCGCTGGCTACCCCTGAATCGCGTCCAGTAAATGCGAATCGTTACTATTATCGCATTGAGTTACGAAGTTGTGAAGCGGGGCGCCGGACATTGGGGGAACGGGGGCGATGCTGGGCGAGATATCTCTCAAGCCTCGAACGGCCCCCTCCCCTATGAAGTAGGGGAGGGCTGGGGTGGGGTGCTCTTCAAACTTGCGGCAAGCTCGGACAACCCCCCCGACCCTCCCCTGCTATGCAGGGGAGGGAGGTGCTGCCCTTTCGCGAGCGGCAAACAAAAAGCCCCGCATTCGCATGCGGGGCTTTTCGGTTTTCTACGACTGCGATCGGCTTACCAGATCTTCACCTGCTTATCGCCATCGCGAACCATCGAATCGCCGGCCTTGCACTGGAACGCCTGTGCGAAGGCGGCCATGTTCGACGGCGCGCCGATCGCACGCAGCGAAGCGGGTGCGTGCGGGTCGACGTTGAGGTACAGCTCGGCCTGCTTCTCGCGGATGTTCTGGCGCCACACGCGTGCCCAGTTCAGGAAGAAGCGCTGGTCCTGGGTGTAGCCGTCGATCTTGGCCTGCGCTTCGGTCGGGTTCTTCTTCAGCGCTTCCTGCAGCGCGTCGTAGGCCACGTTCAGGCCGCCCAGGTCGGCGATGTTCTCGCCCAGGGTCAGCTGGCCGTTGACGTGCAGGTCCGGCTTGTCCTTCAGCGGCGCATAGCCATTGAACTGGTCGACCAGCTTGCCGGTGCGATCCTTGAACTGCGACTTGTCCTTGGACGTCCACCAATCCGATTCGTTGCCGTCGCCGTCGTACTGCGCGCCCTGGTCGTCGAAGCCGTGGCTGGATTCGTGACCGATCACCGCGCCGATGCCGCCGTAGTTGATCGCGTCGTCGCCGTCGGCATAGAAGAACGGCGGCTGCAGGATCGCGGCCGGGAAGTTGATCGTGTTGGTGCTCGGGTCGTAGTAGGCGTTGACCGTCTGCGGGGTCATGCCCCATTCGGTGCGGTCGGTCGGCTTGCCGATGTGGCCGATGTCGTACTGGTAGTTGAACTTGGCGGCGGCCATCACGTCGCCGTAGAAGTCGCCCTGCTTGACGTCCAGGCCGTCCCAGCTACGCCAGTGGTCCGGATAGCCGATCTTGGGCAGGAACTTGTTCCACTTGTCGATCGCCTTCTGCTTGGTGTCGTCGCTCATCCAGTCCAGGTGCTCGATGCGGTTCTTCAGCGCTTCGCGCACGTTGGTGACCAGGTCCTGCGCATGCTGCTTGGCTTCGGGGGTGAATTCCTTGGCCACGTACAGCTGGCCCAACGCCTCGCCCATCGACTGGTTCACCGTGCCCAGCACGCGCTTCCACAGCGCCTTCTGTTCCGGCTGGCCGGACAGGGTCTTGCCGTAGAAGTCGAAGCGGTTGTCCTGGAAGGCGGTGCTGAGGTCCGAGGAGGCGTCATCGATCGCGTGGAAGCGCAGATAGGCCTGCCACTGCGCCACCGGCGCGGTGGCCAGCAGCTTGTCGAACTCGGCGAAGAACTTCGGCTGCGACAGCGAGAAGCCCTTGTCGATGGTCAGGCCCTGGGCCTTGAAGAAATCCTGCCAGTTGAAGTGCGGGGTGACCTTGTCGGCCTGGGCCACGCTGACGAAGTTGTATTCGTTCTTCAGATCACGCAGTTCGGTCGGCGTCAGCGAGGCCTTGGCCAGCTGCGTTTCGAAGGCCAGCACTTCGTCGGCCTGCTTCTTCGCGTCGGCGTCGGACACGCCCGTAAGCGTCAGCGACTTGGCGATATACGCCTTGTACGCATCGCGCAGATCGGCGTGCTTGGGATCGGTGTAGTAGTCGGCGGTGGGCAGGCCCAGGCCGCTCTGGTTGGCGAACGCGATCTGCAGCTTGGCATCCTTGAAGTCGGCGCCGGAGCCGAACTGGAACACCTGCTGATCGCCCTCGGCGAAACGGTCGTCGATGAACTTGCTGATATCGGCCGGCGTCTTCAGCCCGTCGATCTGCGCCAGCTTGGGCTTGATCGGATCGAAGCCGAGCTTGTTGCGGGCGTCTTCGTCCATGCCGGCCTGGTACAGGTAGCCGATCTTCTGCTCGATCGAACCGGCCTTGGCCTGGGCAGCATTCTTGGCCGCTTCGTCGGCGATGTCGTGCTGGGTCGCCAGGCTCTTTTCGGCGAGCGCGTTGAAGGCGCCCCAGCTGGTGCGGTCGTTCGGGATCGGGTTGGCCGCGATCCACTTGGCGTTGACGAAGCCGTTGAAGTCCTGGCAGGCATTGATGCTGCTATCCAGCTCGCTGGCGTCGAACACGCTGGCCGGCTTGGCGGCGCTGGCGGTGGTCGCAGCGGCGGCCGGTGCCGTGGCGGCAGGCGCCGGGGCGGGTGCCGCGGCCTGCTCCTGCTTGCCGCAGGCGGCCAGGGCAAAGGTGACGCTGGCGGCGAGCAGCAGCGGCTTCAAATGCTTGTAGGTCATGGATATCCCTCGTATATGAGTCGACGGAACGCGCGCAGGCGGCTTCCGGTGTGGCTGGCCATCCCCGTGATCCGGCCATGACCCTCCACGCTAGGTCAAAGGTCATGGGCACCCATAGTGTCAAAGGTCAGGGGTAGTAGTGGGCGGCCCGGCTGCGTCTGGGGCGCGCCGGGCCGGTTGGCGTTGCCCATGACCGGGGCAGGGCAAGGCTGCGTCCCGTGCGCTGACACAAAAAACGGAACCCTCGTCGTCTGGCTGTTACCGGCCTGTCATGCGCCCTGCGTATGGTCTTCGGCTATCCACGCTTAGGGGAGCGTGCCCATCGACCGTCACCGGAGACTGCCATGCGCACCCGTCTTGCCGTCTGTCTTGCCGCAAGTTTGCTTACCCTGTCCGTTGCGTCGTCTGCGCAGGGGCCCGATTCCGCCGATTTCCATCGCGGCGGGGATCATGTGCGCACGGCCACCCCGATCAAGCACCTGGTGGTGATCTTCCAGGAGAACGTGTCCTTCGATCATTACTTCGGCACCTATCCCTATGCGCAGAACCTGCCGGGCGAGTCGAAGTTCTATCCGGCGCCGTTTACCCCGCGCGTGAACGGCTATACGCCGTCGCTGCTGTCGCACAACCCGAACGCCAGCAACAGCGGCAACGGCACCGGCGCGATCAATCCGTTCCGCCTGTCGCCGCAGCAGGCCGCGACCGCCGACCAGGATCACGATTACCAGCCCGAACAGCAGGCCTTCGATAACGACGCGATGGACCTGTTCCCCGAATTCACCGGCGCCGGCGAAACGCTGCCGGGCGCCACCGCGGCCGAAGAAAGCAATGGCCAGGTGATGGGCTATTACGACGGCAACACCGTCACCGCGATGTGGAACTACGCGCAGCACTTCGCGATGAGCGACAACAGCTACGGTTCCACCTTCGGCGCCTCCACCCAGGGTGCGATCAACCTGGTCTCCGGCCAGACCAACGGCACCACCGATACGATCGCCGCCGCAGCCGACGAAGTGGCCGACGGCCAGGGCGGCTACACGCTGACCTCCGACGCCGATCCGACCGATGACGCGTGCTCCACCACCAGCGGCGCACGCGTGCGCATGAGCGGCAAGAACATCGGCGATCTGCTCAATGCCAAGGGCATCACCTGGGGCTTCTTCGAAGGCGGCTTCGACCTCGGCACGGTGAACGCGAACAACACCACCGGCTGCCAGCGCAGCACGCTGTCCACGGTGACGCAGACGCTGAAGGCCGACTACATTCCGCATCACCAGCCGTTCCAGTACTACGCCAGCACGGCCAACCCGAACCACACGCGTCCGACCTCGGTGGCAATGATCGGCCACCAGGGCGATGCGGCCAACCATCAGTACGACGTCAACGATTTCTACGCTGCGGTGCAGGCGCACAACCTGCCGGCGGTGAGCTTCCTCAAGGCGCCGGGCTACCAGGACGGCCATGCCGGCTATTCCGATCCGTTGGATGAGCAGGCCTTCGTCACCCACGTGATCAACTTCCTGCAGCAGCAGCCGGAGTGGAAGGACACCGCGGTCATCATCGCGTATGACGACTCCGACGGCTGGTACGACCATCAGGCGGCGCCGCACGTCAACGGTTCGCAGAGCAGCCAGGATGCGCTGAGCGGTTCGGGCCAGTGCAGTGCGCACGGCACGCTGCCGGGCACCAACAGCAACGGCAAGCCGGTGCAGGGCCGCTGCGGTTATGGTCCGCGCCTGCCGATGCTGGTGGTCTCGCCGTGGGCCCGCCAGAACTATGTGGACCACACTCTGGTCGACCAAGCCTCGATCACCCGCTTTATCGAAGACAACTGGCTGCGCGGCCAGCGCATCGGCGGCGGCTCCTTCGACGCCACGTCCGGCTCGATCAGCGGCATGTTCGACTTCTACCTGCCGTTCCCGGTCAACCGCCCGCTGTATCTCAACGAGCAGACTGGCGAACCGCTGGCGCGCAACTGGTAAGGTTGCCGCAGCAACGCATGCTGTGATGCAAACTCGCGCATCGCCCCATTCCGGTGGGGCGATGCTTTTTTGCTTATTGCCGGCGCATGCCGGCCAGTTGTCTGGAGGCGCTTGCGCGTGTCTGCTTCCCGTCGCGATTTCCTGAAGTGGTCGATGTTGGGTCTGGGTGCCGGCGCATGGCCCATGCGCATGCTGGCGCATGACATGCAATCGATGCCAAAGCCGAGAATGGGCGGTGGCACGCTGTGCAAGCACATGGTCACCGACCAGGCCAAAGTGCCGTTGCTGCTCGATCCGACCACGCTAAAAGCCTTCGTCGATCCGCTGCCGCTGCCGCCGGTGCTGCATGCCGATCCGGGCAAGCTGCTGCAGATCGATATGCAGGAAACCAGTCAGCGCCTGCATCGCGACCTGCCGCCCACGCGGCTATGGACCTACGGCAACAGCATGCCGGGGCCGACTATCGAAGCGCTGAGCGGCAAGCCGGCGCGGATCGAATGGCGCAATCGGCTGCCCGGCAAGCATTTCCTGCCGATCGATCACCGTATCCACGGCGCCGAACAAGACAAGCCCGAAGTGCGCGCCATCGTGCACGTGCATGGTGCCTGCGTGCAGACGGAGAGCGACGGTTATCCGGATGACTGGTACGTACCGGGCCAGTCGCGCGTGCACACGTATCCGAACAAACAGGAGGCGGCCACGCTCTGGTATCACGACCATGCGATGGGCATTAATCGGCTGAACATCTATGCCGGCATGTTCGGCAACCTGATCCTGCGCGACGAACACGAGCAGTCGCTCGGCCTGCCCAGTGGCGAACAGGAAATCCCGCTGACCTTGAGCGATCGCCTGCTGACCAAGGATGCGCAGCTGTATTACCCGGTATCCGGCAATAGCGATGCGCCGTGGGTATCGGAGGTTTTCGGCGATGCCATGCTGGTGAATGGCGCCTTGCTGCCGTACCTGGAAGTGCAGCCGCGCCGTTATCGTTTCCGCGTGCTCAATGCAGCCAATGCACGCTTCTTCCATTTGAAGCTGGCCGGTGGCCGACCGTTCCAGCAGATCGGCAGCGACCAAGGCCTGCTGGCAGCGCCGCTAGTGCAAAAAAGTGTGCTGCTGGCGCCGGCGGAGCGGGTCGATCTGGTGATCGATTTTTCCGGCATGGGCGGACAGCAGCTGGAGTTGATCAACGACGCGCTGCCGATCATGCAGTTTCGCGTCGGCCGCGGCAGCGTACGCGATACCAGCGTGGTGCCGGCGGTGCTGCGCGACGTGCCGCGCATGCCTGAATCTGCCGCCACCCATCAGCGCCTGATGACGCTGGACGAATACGACGATTGCGTGGCCGAGCCGATGCTGATGCTGCTCAACGGCAAGCGCTGGCATGAGCCGGTGACGGAAAAGCCGGTGCTGGGCAGTACCGAAATCTGGAGCCTGCTCAATCTCACCGACGATACGCACCCGATCCACCTGCATATGGTGCGCTTCCAGATTCTCGATCGCCGTCCATTCGACCAGGGCCAGTGGCTGGCCTCGAAAACCATCCGCTATATCGGCCCGGCACAGCCGCCGGAAGCCGGCGAAGCGGGCTGGAAGGATGTGGTGCAGGCGTATCCGGGGATGATTACGCGCATCATCACGCGCTTCGATGGTTACGTCGGCCGCTATGTATGGCATTGCCATCTGCTGGAGCACGAGGCTAACGAGATGATGCGCCCGTTCGAAGTCGTCGCAGCATAAGCCGGGTAGGTTGGGTTAGCGCAGCGTAACCCAACAAATCTCCATCGAAGCCGTGGGACATCGTTGGGTTACGCTGCGCTAACCCAACCTAGCCGGCTTACGCGCTGTCTCTATTTTGTGGCGAGTATCGCCATCTGTTTTGCATCCAGTCGCAGTACCGGATAGCGGCCCGCATTCTGCACGCGATACCACGGCGAGCGCTCGAAGAAGAATTCCAGCCGCGCCCGGCTGCTTGCCGCAAACGCCGGATCGTCATGCAGCTTCTGCTCGAACTCGGCTTTCAATGCGGGATCCTTGGCCAGCATGTCGCGCGCCAGCTTTTCCAGCACGCGCGGCTCGCCGTATTCCTTGAGCTCGAAGATCGCGTCGAGATAACCCCAATGCAGCAGCGAATCGGGCGCCTGCGGTTCCAGCAGTTCGATCGCCACGTTCGCCGCGCGCTGGTCCATTGGCACGATCACCGAGCCCGGCGGCAGCTCCACTTCGGTCGGCACGCTGTGCAGGTCGAAGCTGCGCAGCATCAGATGTCCTTCGAACGGCTGGCTGGCCCATTGCGGATGATCGAGCTGATAGGCCTGGGCCTGGATCTGCTTCATCTTGTGACCGATGCGGCGATAAGCGATGCCGTGCGCATCGAGCTTCTGGATGATGGCGGTCCATTCGGCTGGTATCACATAGGCCACTGGCGGCGTGATCGATACATCGGGCAGCAGCCCGTTCCAGTTGTCGATGCGGTAGGTCTGCGGCTTGCTGGGGTCGTACTGGATCCAGGTGTCGTTGGAGATGTCACTGTGGGTTTGCGTGAACGCATAACCCTTCAGCTCGAACGGCGTGGGTGTGGGATCGCCCTTGAAAGTGAGCGGTACCTGCGCATCCGGGTTGTCGGCGCGAGCGATGGTGTCGGCATCGGCCTTGGCGGTGGCGGCGAGCAGGGCGGCAGGATGGCGGTCGATGTCGTCCAGCAGCACGGCGAGCAGATCGTAGATGGCGTGCACGCGCACCGCATAGGTTTTCAGCATATGCGTTTCCAGCAACAGCGCGGGGCGGTTCTGCAGTGCCGCGTAGCCGGTGGAGAAGCGCGGGCCGGAGCCGAAATTCTCGATGCCCTTGCGCGGATCGCGGCCGTCCTTGAACTCCAGGTAGATCGAGGCGAGATGGCCGCGCTTTTCATAAGCGGGCATGGCTTCGTCGACGATGGTTTTGCGCTGCCACTGGTCGATGGCCGGATCGAGCTTGTGCGGATCTTCGGTGTACCAGGTCAGGTCGTACTGGTAGTCGGCGCCGTCGGTGGTGTGCACATCGACCAGGAAGTCGGGCAGCCAGGTCTGCCACAGCTTCAGCCACGCCAGCATTTCGGGCGCATCGGCCTTGATGTAGTCGCGGTTGAGGTTGAGGTATTGCGCCTGGCCGCGGAAACCCATGCTGTCCGGGCCGTTCTGGTTGATGCGGTTGTAGGGCGAGCTGTTTTCGTGCCCGTCCACGCTGAACACCGGGATGTACACCAGCACCACATGGTCGAGCAGGTGCGCGTATTTGCCGGTGATGGCGATATCGCGCAACAGCATCAGGCCCGCGTCCTTGCCTTCGATTTCGCCGGGGTGGATGCCGGCCTGCACCAGCACCACCGGCCTGTGCGCCGCGCGTGCCGCTGCCGGCGTAAACGTACCGTCGCTGCTGGCGATCACCACCGTCATCGGCCGGCCTTGCGGCGAGATGCCGAAGCTTTCCAGCTTGATCTTGCCCGGCGCCGCCTGCTGCAGCCGCTGCAGATACGCCAGCGTCTGTGCGTAGCTGGGTGTGGTGCGGAACTGCGCCGTTTCGGCCGGCGTGATCCAGGTACTGTCCTGCGGGGTGGCAGCATGGGCGGCGATGGCGAATGCCCCCAGCAGGAAAGACAGCAACACGCGGCGATGACTCATTCACGATCCCCTGAAGATGCGGCCGGCAAGGCGGTGGCCGAGGCGGGCAAGGTATCAGGGGCGGCGGCACCGCCGGAAATGATAAAAGCCATGGCCTGGTCCATGGTCCAGTCGGTGGGCGTGAGTTCTTCCACCGGCACCATCTCCAGATAACCGCCAGTGGGATTGGGCGTGGTCGGGATATACACCGCCGCGATCTCGCGGCCGCTGCCTTGCTCGGTCATCACGCGGGTGACGAAGCCCACCGCCTTCATGCCCTTGCGCGGAAAATCCACCAGCACCACGCGCTGCGTTCCGCTGGGCTTGTTCTGCAGCACGGCGGTGAGCTTCTTGGTGCCGCCGTAAATGGTCTGCACCAGCGGAATGCGTTGCAGCAAGGTATCGAAGGCGTGCAGCAGACGCTGGCCGACTACGCGGTTGGCCAGAAAGCCGATCAGGTACAGCGCCAGCAAAGTCAGCAATAGCGCCAGCACGAACGTGGCCCAGCTGTGATTGAGCTGATCGGCGGTGCGTGGCGCCACGAAGCCGAGAGTGCCGAGCAATGCGGTGACCAGCGGCGCACCCAGTTCGGCCAGCACGCCGAGAATGAATTTGAAGACCAGCCAGGTCACCCACAAGGGCATGAAAGTAAGCAGGCCGGTGATGATGTAGCGTTTGAAGCGTAGCCGCTGCATGGCAAGATTTTTCGGGGGATGGGGAAGGGCTCATTGTAGGGAAAGCCCTTCACCACCGCTTGACACGGCGCTGCACGGATCGATGCTTCGGTGCCTATGCCTATGCCTATGCCTATGCCTATGCCTACGCAGATGCGGCCGTATTCGGCCGTTCGCGCGGCTTCAATCGCACATAGATCTGCTTGCGCACCACCGCGACCAGCTCGCCGGCTGCCGTTCTGATTTCCACCTCGAACCAGCGCAGCACTTTTTCGCCGACAGCAGCTGCGGCGCGCAATTCATCCAGTACCTGCGGCGTGAGCTGGAAGTGGGCGTATACATCGGCCCGCCCCGGTGCCACGAAATCGATCGCGCCGGCCTTGTCCCATACGTAGTGGTCTTTGCCCAGGTGTTGCAGGATCAGCAGCATCCAGAACGGATCGGTCATGGCGAACAGGTTGCCGCCGAACTGGGCCCGCACGTAATTGCGATTCCAGGGCCGCAACCGCAATACCACGCGCGCCTCGGTGTACGCCTCGTCCAGGCTCAGCACGCGGATGCTATTGCACAAGAACGGCGGCCACAGGTTGAGCAGGCGGCGAAACAGGGAAGCGCGCATACGAAAAGTGCTCCGGGGCGGAGCACTCAGTTTGCCATACTTATGCGTATGGTTTGCGGATCAGAACAGCAGCGAAGCCATCCGGCGGCGGTAACGACCGACCAGTTCGGCGTCGTCCAGCGTATTGAATGCGGCCAGCAGGCGCTTCTTGGCGTGGCCATCGTTCCAGTCGCGCGCTTTTTCCAGCATCAGCAGCCAATGCTCCAGGCCGGCCTCCGGCTCGTTGCCGAGCAGCAGGCGCACGCCGAGCAGGTCGTGCGCTTCCCAGTCCTGCGGATTGGCCTGCACGCGCTGTTGCAGCACATCCAGCGCAGGTTTGCCTTCCAGTGCGCGCACCAGGTCGAGCTGGCTGCGCAGGCGCACTGCGCGCGTGTCGGTGGCGAGATTGGCGGGCAGGGCGTTGAGCTCGGCTTCGGCGGCCGACGCATGCCCGGCCTGCGCCAGCGCAATGGCCAGGTCCAGCTTGAGCTCGGGCTGCTCCGGCTGGGTCGCAATTTCCTGCTGCAGGCGGTTGATGGTCTGTTCCGGCGATTCCGGCGCCGCCGCCTCGGGCGCGGCATCGTTGGCGCTGCCTTCCAGCGCCTGCACGTGGCGCGCCAGGAATTCGCGCAACTGGCCTTCCGGCAGCGCGCCGGCAAAGCCATCGACGATTTGGCCGTCCTTCACCAGCATCACGGTAGGAATGCTGCGGATGCCGAACATGCCCGCCAGCTCCTGGTTCTTGTCGACGTCGACCTTGCCCAGGCGGAAGCCGCCGTTGAATTCATTGGCCAGCTTTTCCAGCAGCGGGCCCAGGGATTTGCACGGACCGCACCAGGTTGCCCAGAAATCGACCAGCACCGGGGTGCTCAGCGAGGCCTGTAATACATCTGCCTCGAAATTTTCCTGGTCTACGTCGAAGATGTGCTGGGTGGTGACGGCGGCGTTCACGATAGGCTCCTGGAATTCATCCGGGTTAGATGCGGGGCGGCGCGGAGCATATCAAGTGCGCAAGAAAGCTGTGGATTTGCGAGAATCGGCCGCATGAATTCACCCATCACCGACCGCGGACAGATCGATCCGGCGCTGAGCTCGCCGCTGCTGATCTGCGAGCACTGCGACACGGTCTATCGCCGCCGCCCGCTGGCCTGCGGCGACGTGGCCCGTTGCGCGCGCTGCGGTGCGGTGCTGGAGCGGCATCAGCGGATCAGTCTCAATATGATGCTGGCGCTGGTCGCCACGGTGATGGTGGTGTTCGTGCAGGCCAACCTGTGGCCGATCATCACCTTGAGCTTGAACGGCGAGCAGATCCATACCCGGCTGTGGGGCATCATCGTGATGATGTGGAATGCGCATTCGCAGGTGGTGGCGGTGCTGGCCGCGGGCACGCTGTTCTTTTTCCCGCTGTGCAAGATGCTGGCGCTGGGCTGGCTGCTGATCTACGCCAGGCTGGGGCGTCGCGCGCCCGGTTTCCGGCAGACCATGGTGGTGTTGCATTACATCGGGCCGTGGACGATGAGCGAAGTGTTCGTGCTGGGCGTGCTGGTGTCGATCGTGAAGGCGCATCTGTATTTCGACGTAACGCCCGATGCGGGCGTATTCGCCTATGCGGCGCTGGCGATCCTGATCACCGTCTTCGCCGGCATCGACGTGCGCCAGCTGTGGGACAAGATCCCGGATACAGAGGGCGCCGCGTGAGCGCCCTGCCGCGCGCGCACGAACTGGGCCTGATCGGCTGCCATATTTGCGGGCTGGTTTGCCGCGATACGCAGGTGGCCGATGCGGCCTGCCCGCGTTGCGGCAGCGCGTTGCACCGGCGCAAGCCCAACAGCTGCGCGCGTACCTGGGCGCTGCTGATCGCCGCCTTCATTCTGTATCTGCCGGCCAACCTGCTGCCGATCATGCGCACGGTGAGCCTGGGTGACGTGGACGACAACACCATCCTCAGCGGCGTGATCGAGCTGTGGGTGAAAGGCTCGCCGGACCTGGCGGTGATCGTGTTCACCGCCAGCATCGTGGTGCCGATGATGAAGTTCCTGGTGCTCGGCACCTTGCTGCTCAGCGTGCATCGCGGCACCAACTGGGCGCGTGCGCAACGGGCCAGGCTGTATCGCCTGGTGGAATTCATCGGCTACTGGTCGATGCTGGACGTGTTCGTGGTATCGCTGCTGACCGCGCTGGTGCAGTTCGGTTTTTTCAGCGAAGTGGAGCCTTTGCCCGGCGTGGTGTATTTCGGCCTGACCGTCGTGCTCACCATGCTGGCTTCGATGAGTTTTGATCCGCGCCTTATTTGGGATTGCCAGGACGAAGATGACTGACAACAAACAACCCGGTGTTGGGAGCAACGACGCGCTGCCGGAACCGGTGGTGCGCCATCGTCGCGTCAGTGCTTCGCTGATCTGGCTGGTGCCGATCGTGGCGGCGCTGGTGGGGCTGTCGCTGGTGATCAATGCGTGGATGCAGCAGGGGCCCACCATCACCATCAGCTTCGAGAGCGCCAACGGCCTGGATCCGGGCAAGACGGTGGTGAAGTACAAGGATGTAGTGATCGGCAAGGTCGCCACCATCCACCTCAGCCCCGATCGCCACAAGGTGATCGTGAAGGTGGATCTGGAAAAGAGCGCGGCCGGCATCGCGGTGGCCGATACGCGCTTCTGGGTGGTGCGCCCGCGTATCGGGCTGGGTGGCGTGTCGGGTATCGACACCTTGCTGTCGGGTTCGTTTATCGGTGTGGACGTGGGCTCCTCGCAACAGCAGCAGACCGATTTCACCGGCCTGGAAACGCCGCCTTCGGTAACCCACGATGCGCGGGGCAAGAGTTTCATCCTGCATGCCGGCGACCTCGGCTCGCTGGATATCGGTTCGCCGGTGTATTTCCGCCGCATCCAGGTCGGGCGCGTGGCGTCCTACAAGCTCAACGACGACGGCAAGGGCGTGACGATGCAGATCTTCGTCGAGAACCCCTACGCCCGTTTCGTTACCACCGATTCGCGTTTCTGGAATGCCAGCGGCGTGGATGTGTCGCTGGGCGCCGATGGTCTGAAGCTCAACACGCAGTCGCTGGCCACGGTGCTGGCCGGCGGCGTGGCCTTCCTGGATGCGCCGGGCCCGCATAGCGGCAGCCAAGTGGCGAACGAGGATTCCGCCTTCACCCTGTTCGATACGCAGACCAATGCGATGGCGCCGCCGGATGGCGAGCCGCATTACATCCGCATGCGCTTCGACCAGCCGCTGCGCGGCCTGGCGGTGAACGCGCCGGTGGAATTCCTCGGCATCAATATCGGCAACGTGGTGTCGATCCGCATGGACTACGACGAAAAGACCGGGAACTTCCCGATCTACGTCGGCGCCGTGGTGTATCCGGAACGCCTCGGCAAGGCGCACGACAAACTGGTGGCGCTGGCCAAATCGCGCGGCGACAACGACGATCTTTCGCACATGATGGGCACCCTGGTGGAGCATGGACTGCGCGCGCAGGCGAAGATCGGCAACTTGCTTACCGGGCAGTTGTTCATTTCGATGGACTTCATCAAGAACGCGCCCAAGGCTGCCTATGACGCGAATGCACGGCCGCTGGAAATTCCCACCGCGCCGGGCAATTTCGACAAGCTGCAGGAACAGCTGGCCGACATTGTCGACAAGATTCAGAAAATTCCGTTCGACAGCATCGGCAACAACCTCAACCAGACCCTGGCCAATCTCAACAAGACCCTGGTGCAGGTGAACGGGCAGGTGCTGCCGGAATTCCAGAACACGCTCAAGGGTGCCAACCAGACCTTCGGCACGGCCAACAATGCCCTGTCGGCGGATTCGCCCTTGCAGCAAAACCTCGCCGGCACGCTGGAAGAATTGCAGCGCATGGCGCGTTCGCTGCGTGCGCTGACCGATTACCTCGGCGCCCATCCGAGTTCGCTGATCCGCGGACGCGGTGCCGATGCGCCGCCGCCGAACGCCAACCCGCCCGCCGCCACGCCGCAACCAGGGAGCAAGCCATGATTCGTATGCGACATGTGATGGCGCCCCTGGCGGCCCTGGCGCTGGCGGCCTGCGCCTCGGCGCCGATGCATTACTACACGCTGATTCCGGCGCCGGACAGCAGCCCGGCCGCCGCCGCGCCGCCGGCCAGCTTCCAGTTCGAGCTGTTGCCGGTGGGCATTCCGGCGCAGGTCGATGTGCCGCAGCTGGTGGTGCGCCAGGGCGGCCAGTCGGTGGCCCTGCTGGATGGCCAGCGCTGGGTCGCACCGCTGGCGGACGAAGTGCGTGGGGCGCTGTCGGTCGATCTGTCGCAGCGGCTCAATGCGCAGGACATCGGCAGCGGCCTGCCGGTCGACGGCAAGCCGGTGCTGCGTATCAAGCTCGACGTGCGCCGTTTTGAATCCGCGCCGGGTCAGTACGCACTGATCGATGCCACCTGGTCGGTGCGCCCGACCAAGGGCGACGCGGTGCTTACCTGCAGCAGCCACATCAGCGAGAACCCTGGGCAGGGCTACGACAGCCTGGTCGCCGCGCACCAGCAGGCCCTGGCTGCGCTGGCCGGGCAGATCGCCAGCGTGGCGCCGGCACTGGCTGCAGGCAGCACGCCAGCCTGTCCGGCGCCCTGACTTCCTCTCCCCTGCGGGGAGAGGGCTGGGGTGAGGGGCAGCCTCGCGGTGGGCTGCAATGGTGCGTTGATCAAAAATCTGAGCGGCGCTTCGGCCAAGCATTTGTGCAAGTCGTGGCCCCTCACCTCAATCCTCTCCCCGAAGGGGAGAGGAGGCGAACGCAAAGAGCCATGCTTTTCGCCCATTTCTGCTAGTCTGCCCCGTTCAACGCAGCGCACGGCGACGGACGCCCTGTGCTGGCGAACACGCATAACGGCGCCGGATCATGCAGGACATTCAAGACCAGGGTTCCCCCAACGACTACAACCCGCAGGCGGTGGAATCCGCCGCGCAGCAGTATTGGAATGCGCAGCGCGCGTACGAGGTGAAGGAGGATCCCTCCAGGCCCAAGTACTACTGCCTGGCGATGCTGCCGTATCCCTCCGGCGCGCTGCACATGGGCCATGTGCGCAACTACACCATCGCCGACGTGATCAGCCGCTTCCAGCGCATGAACGGCAAGAACGTGCTGCAGCCGATGGGCTGGGACGCGTTCGGCCTGCCGGCGGAAAACGCGGCGATCAAGAACAACACCGCGCCGGCCAAGTGGACCTACAAGAACATCGACCACATGCGCGAACAGCTCAAGTCGCTGGGCTACGCCATCGACTGGTCGCGCGAATTCGCCACCTGCCGCCCGGAGTACTACCGCTGGGAACAGCAGATGTTCACCCGGCTGATGAAGAAGGGCATGGCCTACCGCAAGAACGCGGTGGTGAACTGGGATCCGGTCGACCAGACCGTGCTGGCCAACGAGCAGGTGATCGACGGCCGCGGCTGGCGCTCCGGCGCGCTGGTGGAAAAGCGCGAGATTCCGCAGTGGTTCCTCAAGATCACCGATTACGCGCAGGAACTGCTCGACGGCCTGGATACGCTGCCCGGCTGGCCGGATGCGGTCAAGACCATGCAGCGCAACTGGATCGGCCGCAGCGAAGGCCTGGAAATCCATTTCGCGGTGGAGCACGAAGCCGAGCCGCTGACGGTGTTCACCACGCGCCCGGATACCTTGATGGGCGTGACCTTCGTGTCGATCGCCGGCGAGCATCCGCTGGCGCTGAAGGCCGCGCAACACAATCCCCAGCTCGCCGCTTTCCTGGATGAGCTCAAGCACGGCGGCGTATCCGAAGCCGAGCTGGAGACGCAGGAAAAGCGCGGCATGGATACCGGCGTGTTCGCCATCCATCCGATCAGCGGCGAAAAGCTGCCGGTATGGGTCGCCAACTTCGTGCTGATGGGCTACGGCACCGGCGCGGTGATGGCGGTGCCCGGCCATGACGAGCGCGATTTCCAGTTCGCGCACAAGTACAAGCTGCCGATCAAGCAGGTGATCGCCGTGCAGGGCGACGATGCCGGTTACGATCCGCAGCAGTGGAAAGAGTGGTATTCGGACAAGACCCGCAGCGACATGCGCGTGGTCAATTCCGGCGAGCTCGACGGCAAGAATTACCGCCAGGCGTTCGATTTTCTTGCCGACCGCCTGCAGGCCGACGGCAAGGGCCATCGCCGCGTGAACTGGCGCCTGCGCGATTGGGGCGTCAGCCGCCAGCGCTACTGGGGCTGCCCGATCCCGGTGATTTATTGTCCCAAGTGCGATGCCGTGCCGGTGCCGGAAGACCAATTGCCGGTGGTGCTGCCCGAAGACGTCGCTTTCTCCGGCGTGCAGTCACCGATCAAGGCCGACCCGGCGTGGCGCAAGACCACCTGCCCGCAATGCGGCGGTGCCGCCGAGCGCGAAACCGATACCTTCGATACCTTCATGGAATCGAGTTGGTATTACGCGCGCTACACCAGCCCGGGCGCCAACGGCCAGGTGGACGAGCGCGCCAACTACTGGCTGCCGGTGGATCAGTACATCGGCGGCATCGAGCACGCGATCCTGCATCTGCTGTATTTCCGCTTCTATCACAAGCTGATGCGCGACGCGGGCATGGTGCAGTCGGATGAGCCGGCCACCAACCTGCTGTGCCAGGGCATGGTGATTGCCGAAACCTTCTATCGCGAAAACGCCGATGGCTCGAAGGATTGGATCAACCCTGCCGAGGTGGAAATCCATCGCGACGAAAAAGCCCGCGTTACCGGCGCGGTGCTCAAGGCCGACGGCCAGCCGGTGCTGATCGGCGGCACCGAGAAGATGTCCAAGTCCAAGAACAACGGCGTCGATCCGCAGACCATGGTGGACAAGTTCGGCGCCGATACGGTGCGCCTGTTCTCCATGTTCGCCGCGCCGCCGGAACAATCGCTGGAGTGGAGCGAGGCCGGTGTGGAAGGCATGGCGCGCTTCCTGCGCCGCTTCTGGCGCGAAGTGCTTACTCATGTCGGGCAGCCCGATCATCCGGAAGTCGATCCGGCAGCACTCGATGCCGGCCAGAAAGCGTTGCGCCGCCAGCTGCACGAAACCATCCAGAAGGTCAGCGACGACTTCGGCCGCCGCCACGCCTTCAACACCGCCATCGCTGCGCTGATGGAACTGCTCAACGCGGTCGGCAAATTCACCGACCAGAGCGACCAGGGCCGCGCTGTGCGCCATGAAGTGCTGCAGACCATGGTGCTGCTGCTCAACCCGGTGGTGCCGCACGTAAGCCACACCTTGTGGCAGGCGCTGGGCCACCCGCAGCGGGTGGTCGACGACCAGCCGTGGCCGACGGTGGATCCGCAGGCACTGGTACGCGATACGCTGACCCTGGCCGTGCAGGTGAACGGCAAGCTGCGCGGTACCATTGACGTGGCCGCCAACGCCTCCAAGGAAGAGGCCGAGGCGCTGGCGCGGGCAAACCCGAACGTGGCAGCTTTCCTCGAAGGACAGACCGTGCGCAAGGTGATCGTGGTACCCGGCAAGATCGTCAATATCGTCGCAGGATAAAAGCATGACTCGCGTATTGAAATCAGTGTTGCTGTTATCCGCCTGCGCCATCCTGGCGGCCTGCGGTTTCCATCTGCGCGGCAGCGCCGCCTTGCCCGATGGCATGCAGCGCGTGTATCTGACGGTGAACGGCAGCGGTGATTTCCAGCGCAAGCTGGCACGCGCCCTGGCGGCCTCGAACGTGGTGCTGGAAGACAAGCCCGGCCCGGGTATCGGCGAACTGCATGTGCCGGCGCAGAACTTCAACATCCAAAGCCTGACCATCAACGGCGCCGCGCAGGTAACCGAATTCGCAGTGCGCTACCACGTAGCGTTCACCGCGCAGGATCCCAAGGGCAAGACCATCGTGCCGATGGAAACCATCGACCTGCAGCGCGAATACAGCTACGACGCCAGCCAGCCGGTGGGTACGCAATCGCAGATGGAACAGATCCAGGGCAGCCTGATCGACGACGCCATCCAGGCCTTGCTGTTCCGCCTGCAGGCGGTGGCCAGGCACGGTACGGAAGCGGCCGCCAAGGCGGCGGGTCCGCTGCCGGCGGGTGCCAGCACCACCCAGCAGCCGACCCAGTACATGTCTGCGCCGATCGACGTCAATTAAGCCGTATGCCGCTTAATCACGCGCAGTGGCAGAAGGCTCTGGCGGCGAATGCCCTGAGCCCCGTGTACCTGCTCGCCGGCGAGGAACTGCTGGTGCTGGAAGCGGCCGATGCCCTGCGCGCGCAGGCGCGCACGCTGGGCTACAGCGAGCGCACCGTGCTGGATGTCGGCGCGCATTTCGACTGGGACGAACTGGCGCGCTCCGCGGCCGGCATGTCGCTGTTCGCCACGCGCCGGCTGCTCGACCTGCGTCTTCCCACCGGCCGCCCCGGTACCGAGGGCGCCAAGGCCATCGTCGAGTTCTGCGGCAATCCGCCGCCCGATGTCACGCTGTTGATCAGCGCGGTGGCGTGGAGCAACAAGCACGAAGGCGCGTGGACCAAGCAGGTGGATGGCGCCGGTTCGATGGTGGTGTTCAATGCGCCGCGCCCAAACGAATGGCAGGCGTGGATCGGCGCGCGCCTGGCCTCGCGCGGACTGGCTGCTGTGCCCGAAGCGGTCGCCTTGCTGGCCGAACGCGTGGAGGGCAACCTACTCGCCGCGGCGCAAGAGATCGACAAGCTGGCGGTATTGCACGGGCAGGGCAAGATCGATGCCGCCGAAATGGAACACCTGGTGGCCGACAGCGCACGCTACGACGCCTTCAAGCTCACCGACGCGGCGCTCGGCGGCGATGGCGCGCGCGCGCTGCGCATCCTCGAAGGCCTGCACGCCGAAGGTGAGGAACTCATTGCCTTGATGGGCTGGCTGGTGAATCAGTTGCAGCTCGCCCTGCGCCTGGCCAACGCGCAGGATTTCGCCGCGCAGGCGCGCGCCGAACGCCTGTGGCCGGCGCGCGAGCAGTTGTTCCGCAAGGCACTGCGCCGCGCGCCGCGCGAACACTGGATGCACTGCCTGGCCCGCGCCGCGCGCATCGACCGCATCGCCAAGGGCCGCGAGGCCGGCGATGCATGGCTGCAAGCCCAGCGTCTGATCGCCGCCATCGCCGAACCGCGCGCCGCGCAGGCGCTGGCGTGACCAACGGCCGCCACGGCCAGTAGGAAGCTTTGCATGAAACCGCTCGCGATCTTTGGCGGCACGTTCGATCCGATCCATATCGGCCACCTCAGCGTGGCCTGGGAAGCGGCCGAGCTGCTCGACGCCGAAGTGCGCCTGATGCCGGCCAGTGTGCCGCCGCATCGCTCGTCGCCCACCGCTACGGCGGCCCAGCGCGTGGCGATGCTGCGCGCTGCGCTGCGCGGACAGTCGCGACTCAGCCTGGATACGCGCGAACTCGATCGCAGCGGCCCCTCCTACACCATCGATACCCTGCACGAACTGCGCAATGAATTCGGCGATCGCCCGCTGGTGCTGCTGCTCGGTGCCGATGCCTTTGCCGGCTTGCGCAGCTGGCATCGCTGGCGCGATCTGTTCGAGGTTACGCATATCGGCATGATCAACCGCCCCGGCATCGATGCCTGCATGCCGGTGGAACTGGAGCGCGCGGTCGCGCCGCGGCGCACCGAAGATCTCAACGTGATTCGCGCGCAGCCGGCCGGCCGCGTGATCGAACTGGTGGTGACGCCGCTGGAAGTTTCCGCGACGCGCATCCGCGAATTGCTTGCCGCCGGACGCGATCCGCGTTACCTGCTGCCGGCCGGCCTGTTTGACGATACCACCTTGCTGGCCCCCTACCGCGATTCCTTCGGCCACTGACCCGACACCCATCCGTAGGTTGGGTTAGCGCAGCGTAACCCAACGATTTATCTTCGATAGCGACATCGTTGGGTTACCCCGGATCAAGCCCGGGGCAACCCAACCTACGCATCAATCACGGTGTGGCGATCAGCTCACCCGAAACGCCACAAACTCCATCGCCACCGAGTTCATGCAATAACGCAAACCCGTCGGTGCAGGGCCATCATCAAACACATGGCCGAGATGGCTGTCGCACCCCGCGCAATTGATGGCGGTGCGAATCATGCCGAAGCTGGAATCGCGACTCTCGATCACGTTCTGCTTGGCGATTGGCTGCCAGAAGCTGGGCCAGCCGGTGCCGGAATCGAATTGCGTGGCGGCATCGAACAGTGCGGTACTGCAGCCGGCGCAGCGATACAGGCCTTTGCTGCGTGGCTTCTCGTGCGCACCGGTGAAAGCCACTTCGGTGCCGTCGCGGCGCATCACGGTGAAGGCGACATCGGAGAGACGCAGGTGCCATTGCGCATCGGTCAGCACCAATTTGGTCACGTGGCAGGGGCCGAGCTGATGGCCGTCGTCATCGGAAAAACATTCCAGCAGCAGATCCTGCGCGGGTGTCGCTACGGGTGCCGCGGCGGTCATCACGCCGTTGCGCTTGCCGCCCGGCCCGAGCAGGCGGATGGCTGTCACGCTGCTCACGGCAAGCGCGGCGCCGCCGCCGAATACGGTGAGCAGGAAACGGCGCCGGTCCATGGTCTTGCTGGCGTAGGTGGAGCTCATGCGAATCTCCTGGAGCCGTGGGGAAGGGGCTCAGCCGAAAGTGAAGGCGTAGACGTGTACGTCCGGATCGAGGAACGTGATGTCGAATACGCGGTCGCCGGTGCCGTGCGCCTGGCGCACCAGCTGATACAGGCGCTGGCCGTCGACGGTGCCATTGCCATCGGCATCGATATCGGTGCCGTGGTCTGCGCCGGGCGCCTTGCCGTCGAGCGTGACGCGAAAGCGCACTGGCTTGCCGTCCTTGCCGGGGCCGAGCACCAGATGCAGATCGCGCCCGCGGAAGCGATAGATCACGCTGCCGTCGGCCTGGGTAAGTTGCGCGCTCTGCTTTTGCACGGTCCAGTGTCCGTTCAAGGACCATTGGTTGGTGAGCAGGGTTGTGGGCGCGCGGTAGTTCCAGCTGTCATCGTGTGCGATCTGGCCGCCGGCAAAATTCTCGCTGCGTGCATAACCGACATAGGTTTCGGGCGAGCGATGCGCGTCGCCGGAGTCGGCAATCTCGGCGCCTGCCGCATTCGGTTGCACGTAGCCGCCCGGAAGGTCCTTGTAGCCGGCGTCGCTGAGCAGGCGGCGGATCAGATCTTCGCTGCCGATGTAATTGCCTTCGCCGAAATGATGGCCGCGAATCTGGCCATGGGCATCGATAAAATAATGCGCCGGCCAGTATTCGTTATTGAAGGCTTGCCAGATCGCGTAGTCGCTGTCGACCGCCACCGGATAGCTGATGCCGAAATCGCGCACCGCCTTGGTCACGTTGGCGGGATCTTTCTCGAAGGCGAATTCCGGCGAATGCACGCCAATCACTACCAGGCCGTGATCGCGGTATTTCTGCGCCCATGCATTCACGTACGGTAGCGAGCGAATGCAGTTGATGCAGGAATAGGTCCAGAAATCCACCAACACCACCTTGCCGCGCAGCGATGCGGGCGTGAGCGGCGCGCTGTTGATCCATTGCGTGGCGCCGGCCAGTGACGGCAGTTCGCCTTCCACCGGCAAGCTCGCGCCGGCCTTGGGCGGCGGCATCGCCTTGGCGGGCGCAGGGCGCGCCACATCCAGCAGGCGTTGCTCGATGCTATTGGTGCCAGCCAGCGAAACGCGCGTCAGCCAGCCGGTATCCATGCCCAGCGCGATCGCCGCGACACCGCACAGCACCAGCGCGCCCAGTCCGCGGCGCAGCCATTCGCCGGCGCCGAGCGAGCGCTTCATCAGCGTAAACACACGTCCACCCACCAGCAGCGCCAGCGCCAGCGATACCGCTGCGCCGCCGGCATAGGTGAGCAGCAACAACGCCGTTTGTACGTTGGCGCCGTTCAAGGCTGCGCCGGTAAGAATGGTGCCGAGAATGGGGCCTGCGCACGGTGCCCACAGCAGTCCGGTGGCGATGCCCAGGCCGGCCGCCGACCAGGGTGAATCGGTCTGCAGATCCGAACGCTGGCTGAGCCGGTTGCCAAGCTTCACGAAGGGGCGGCTGATCCAGTCGGCCACTCGCGCGGACAGCAGGCTGATGCCGAATACCGTCAGCACCACCAGCGCCAGGTCGCGCCCGTATTGATTGGCATGCACCGCCCAGCCGCCCGCGACCGCCGCCAGCGAGGCCACCAGCGTGAAAGTCACCGCCATGCCGGCAAGCATCGGCAAGCCGTTGCGCATGAAGGGGCGATCCGCCCGTGCAAATACAAACGGCAGGATCGGCAGGATGCACGGGCTGAGAATGGTGATCAGGCCGCCCAGGAATGTGGCAATCAGCAGAAGCATGCATCGGCTCGTGAAGTTCGTTTCAGTCGGCTATTCGGTGTGCATGATGCGCCGGTTACGCCTGCGCCGGCCTGGCGCGCGTTGTAACCCGCGCCTACTGTGGACCGAATACAGCGGCAAGTGTCCAAATGCATGCCGTCATGTCGATATCTGCGGGCCCGAATACCTTGACCTTTGATGGCGCGTGGGTACTACTACGCGGGCCTTCACGCCGGGTCCCGGGTAACGTCAAGTCCGTGCAAGCCGAATCCAACAGTGCCAGCGAACAGGCTGACCGGCAGCGGGCAGCGTGGATGGGCGCCGCGCAAGCGGGCGACCAGCGCGCCTATGCGCGCCTGCTGAAGGATTCGGTGGCGCTGATCCGCGCGGTGGCACGGCGCCAGGGCGTGGCGGTGGATGCGCTCGATGACGTGGTGCAGGAAACCCTGCTCACTGTGCACCGCGTGCGCCATACCTTCGATCCGTCGCGTTCCTACGATGCGTGGCTGGCGGCGATTGCCGCGCGCCGCGCCATCGATGTGCTGCGCGGACAGGGCCGGCGCGACCGGCGCGAAGTGCACGACGAGCATGCCTATGAAATGCACGCCGACCGTGAGGATGCCAGCGCCGATGCCGAGCGCGCGCAACAGGCGCTGCGCCTGCGCAAGGCCATCGACACTTTGCCGCCGGGACAGCGCGAAGCGGTCGAGCAGTTGGGCCTGAAGGAACGTTCGCTGGCCGAGGCCGCTGTGCAGACCGGCCGCAATACCGGCGCGCTGAAAGTGAATTTGCATCGCGCGCTGAAAAGCCTGCGCGATCGACTGAACGGAGAATCCTGAACCCGATGTCCGACGCACCACGCCATGAAGCCCTGATCGACGCACTCGGCGCCGAGCTGACGCCGGTGCGGCGTCTGCTGCCGCCGTGGCGGCGCGCGCTGGGCTGGCTGGTGGTGGTGGCGGCGGTCGCGGTGCTGCTGTTCTTCCACTATGGCGCCAGCACTATGCTGCATCGCTGGGTGGCGGCGCCGGACCTGGGCTGGGCGGCGCTGGGCGCGGTGGTCACGGCGGTCACCGCCGCGCTGGCCGCGTTCATGCTGGCGGTGCCGGGACGCTCGCCGTTTTGGATGTGGTTGCCGGTACCCAGCGCGGTGCTGTGGATCGGCGCCAGCGGCCTGGGCTGCTTGCGCGCGCATATACCGGGCATGCCGGTGCTGGATTTGCACGGCGCCAACGACTGCCTGATCTTCATCATCAGCTTCTCGATCCCGCTGTCCGGCCTGCTGATCTGGCTGCTGCGGCGCGCCTGTCCGCTGCGGCCGACGGTTACGGCGGTGATGGTGGGGCTGGCCAGCGCCTCGGCCTCGGCCAGCCTGCTGGAGATCTGCCACAACTTCGACGCCGCGGCCACCGACCTGATGATGCACGCGCTGGCGGTGGCGATCGTGGTGGTCGCCAATGTGCTGATGGGCGGACGGCTGCTCTCGCGGGCCTGAGGCCGCTGCCGGCGAGGTTCCGCTTGACGTGGCCTCATGGCAGGGCGGATATACTCCATCCGCGCGTCCCGCGCTGCCGATACGCCTAAGAGGCCCCGACTCTTGACCACCTCCCGCCATATCAAGGCCGACACCACGGCCGCCCTGCGCAAGACTGTCATCGCCGCACTTGAAGATCTCAAAGCCAAAGACATTCGCGAGATCGATGTACGCGGCAAAACCTCTATCGCCGACCTGCTCGTGATTGCTTCCGGCACCTCGGCACGCCACGTCAAATCCATCGCCGACGAAGTGGTCAAGTTCGCCAAACAGGCGGGCGTGATGCCGCTGGGTGTCGAAGGCGAGCGCGAAGCGGAGTGGGTGCTGGTGGACCTGGGCGACGTGATCGTGCACGTCATGCTGCCGCGCATTCGCGAATTCTATGGGCTGGAGCGCCTGTGGACCGTGGGTGACCGCGACGCCGAGGGCGAGGCCGCCCTGGCGACCGGGTAAACAAATCCGGCATGCGCGCGCGCCTGATCGCCATCGGCGAACGCATGCCTGCATGGGTTGCAGAAGGGTTTGCCGAATACCGCAAACGGCTGTCCCACGATTTGCCCCTCGAATTGATCGAACTCAAGCCCGGCGTGCGCGGCAAAGGCCGCGACGATGCGCGCGCGATGCAGGACGAAGGCGCCGCCATCCTCGCCGCGCTGCCGCGCGATATCCAGGTGATTGCCCTGGACGGGCGCGGCAAGACCTGGTCCAGCGAAGAACTGGCCGAACAACTGGCGAAGTGGCGCATGGCCGGGCGCGATCTGGCATTTCTGATCGGCGGTCCGGATGGCCACTCGCCGGACGTTTTGGCGCGCGCCGATCAAAAGTGGTCATTGGGCCCGCTGACCCTGCCGCATATGCTGGTGCGGCTGGTGCTGGCCGAGCAGCTTTATCGCGCGACGACCTTGCTGGCCGGCCATCCTTACCACCGCGCGTAACGGCAGGCTGACCGTCTCCGCTGCCGGCGCATCGGAGATCGCATGTATTTCGCCATTCGCCAGGCCGGCATCCACGATCTGGATACGCTGGTGCCGTTGTTCGACGCTTACCGGCAGTTCTATCGGCAGCCTGCGGATCCCGCTCGCGCGCGACACTTCCTCGCGGAGCGCTTTGCGCATCACCAATCGGTGATCCTGCTGGCCTGCGACGAGCAGCAGGCAGGCCTCGGCTTCGTGCAGCTCTATCCGCTGTTTTCCTCGGTGCGCACTGCGCGCATGTACTTGTTGAACGATCTCTTCGTCGCCGCCAGTGCGCGCCGGCATGGCGTGGCCAGGGCGCTGATGCACGCCGCGGCCGGGCAGGCGCGTGCGCTTGGTGCGGCAAGCCTGACCCTGGCCACGGCGCTCGACAACCAGCCGGCGCAGGCCTTGTACGAATCGCTGGGATGGCAGCGCGAGCAGCGCTTTTGCGAGTACGCCCTGAGCGTGAGCTAGGACGTTTCGCAGCCGGCATGCGGCCGCAAGGCGAAGGACTACATCGCAACGGCTGCCACAGAGGTGAATATCCAGCGCTGCGCAGATATGGCGTTCTTTCGGCTGGTGCGATGGTTCGCGCAAGCACTTGGCACGGAACCACACCATGGCAGTTACCTCGGAAAACATCATCCAGACCGGCAAGCCCAGTCGCACGGCGTGGCTGATGGCCAACTTGCGCGCAGTGCATCAGCTGCTGGACCAGCCGCTGGTGCTCGACGATCCCGTCGCGCTGCGCATACTCGGCACCGAAGCCGCGGCGTTATTGCGTGACGATCCCTATGTCTACAACGATCCGTTCGCACGCGGCCTGCGCGCGATCCTGATCGTGCGCAGCCGGGTAGCCGAAGACGAACTGCTGCGCAGCGTGGCCGCCGGTGCGAGGCAATACGTGGTGCTGGGTGCGGGGCTGGATACCTTCGCCTATCGCAATCCGCATCGTGCGGCCGGCTTGCGCGTGTTCGAGGTGGATCATCCTTCGACCCAGCAATGGAAACGGCGCTGTCTGCGCGATGCGGGTATTGCATTGCCGCGGGAGCTGGTCTTTGCGCCGATCGACTTCGAGCGCGGCACGCTGGCCCAGGGCCTGGCCGAAGCCGGTTTTCGCAGCGATGTGCCGGCCTGTTTTTCCTGGCTCGGCGTAACGATGTATCTCAGCGAAGAGGCGGTGCTGGAAACCCTGCGCTTCGTTGCCACGCTGCCGCAGGGCAGCTCGATCAGCTTCGACTATCACGTCCCGGAATCGATGCGCAGCCCGGTGCAGCGCATCTTTACCGAAGTGCTGGGACAGCGCGCCGCGGCGGCGGGCGAGCCGTGGATTTGCGAATTCGATCCGGCGCTATTGCGCCAGCGCCTGCTGCAACTGGGCTTCAGCGCGATCGAGGATTTTTCGCCGGAGGCGCTCAATCGCCGCTATCTGGACCGGCGCAAGGACGGCCTGCACATGGGCGGCCGGATCATGTGCGCGCGGGTCTGAGTTCCACCTGGACAAAATAAAGCGCCCTCCCCGGTGACAGGGAGGGCGCTGGTGTTGCATCGGGACAGCTTGCCGCGGATTACAGGCCGATCGCGGTTTCCGCCTTCACGTACGGCAGGTTGTGCGCCTGGGCCACCGGCTCGCAGGTGACCTTGCCTTCGCATACGTTCAGGCCGTTGCGCAGGTGCGCGTCCTGTGCCAGCGCCTTCTTCCAGCCGTGGTTGGCCAGGGCCAGCGCGAACGGCAGGGTGACGTTGTTGAGCGCGAAGGTGGAGGTGCGCGCCACGGCGCCCGGCATGTTGGCCACGCAGTAGTGCACCACGCCGTCCACCACGTAGGTCGGGTCGGAATGGGTGGTGGCGTGCGAGGTTTCCACGCAGCCGCCCTGGTCGATGGCAACGTCCACGATCACCGAGCCCGGCTTCATGGTGCGCACCATATCGTGCGTGACCAGCTTCGGCGCGGCAGCGCCCGGCACCAGCACGGTACCGATCAGCAGGTCGGCGCGGCGCACCAGTTCCTCGATCGCCGAGCGGGTGGAGAACACGGTGGAGATCGAGGTACCGAACTGGCTGGCCAGGCGCTTGAGCGCATCGGCCGAGCGGTCGACCACGGTGACCTTGGCGCCCATGCCCACCGCGATGGTGGCCGCGTGGGTGCCGGACACGCCGCCGCCCAGGATCACCACTTCAGCCGCCGCCACGCCGGGCACGCCGCCGAGCAGCACGCCGCGGCCGCCCTGGGCCTTTTCCAGCGAGTGCGCGCCGACCTGGGGAGCCAGGCGACCGGCCACTTCGGACATCGGCGTCAGCAGCGGCAGCGCGCCGTTGGCGGCCGTGACCGTTTCATAAGCCACGCAGATGGCGCCGGAGGCGACCAGGTCGTGGGTCTGCTCGGCGTCGGGCGCCAGATGCAGGTAGGTAAACAGGATCTGGTCCTTGCGGAGCTTCTTGCGCTCGACCGCCAGGGGTTCCTTTACCTTCACGATCATGTCGGCTTCGGCGAAGATCTGGTCGGCATTGTCGACGATCGTGGCGCCAGCGGCGACGTAATCGGCGTCGGACAGGCCGGCGCCCACGCCCGCATCCTTCTGCACCATCACTTGGTGGCCGTTATGCACCAGCTCCTGCACGGAGGAGGGGACGAGGCCTACGCGGTACTCGTGGTTCTTGATCTCTTTCGGCACACCGATGCGCATGGATGTTCTCTCTCAGAAGGATGCGCGCACCGGACCGCCCGGTTCTGCGCGGACCGCAGTATGATCGAGGTATTGCGCAATTTCTCGCTCATTGTGAGCCTATAAGGGCTAGAAATTCGCACTGAATTCTATGTAATCGAAAATGTGTGGAATGTATGGCGAATAATCTTCCCCCGCTCGACGACCGCGACCGCGCCATCCTCCGGCTGCTGCAGCAGGACGGGCGACTGGCCAATCAGGATCTGGCGCTGCAGATCAATCTGTCGCCATCGGCCTGCCTGCGGCGGGTGAAGCTGCTGGAGGAGCGGGGGCTGATTTCCGGCTACGTGATGCTGCTGGACGAGAAAGCCGCCGGGTTGGCCGGCACTGCCTTCGTGCTGGTGACGCTGGACCAGCAAGGCCGCGCCGCGCTGGATGCCTTCGAGGCGGCCATCCAGCGCCATCCCGAAGTGACCGAGTGCTGCCTGCTGGCCGGCGCAGCCGACTACATGGTGCGGGTCGCCTATGCCGACTCCGCCGATTTCGAGCGCATCCACACCGAGATCCTCACCCAGCTGCCCGGCGTGGTGCGGGTGCAATCCACGCTGGCGCTGCGCACGGTGAAGAAGACCACGGCCTTGCCGGTATGAGCCGCGGCCTGGGTGGCATGCGCAGCGTCGGAGCCGGCCATGCAGCTTGCTCCCACGCTATGCTCGCCACCCTCACTGCTAATGGAGCAAGGCGTGCTTTATCTCGCTTCGCAGTCGCCGCGCCGGCGCGAACTGCTGCAACAGGCCGGGCTGGATTTTGCCGTGCTTGAGGTCGATATACCCGAACTTCGCGACGCCACCGAATCGCCGCAGGACTACGTGCAGCGCGTCGCGCGCGCCAAGGCGCGCGCAGGTCTGGCGCAACTGGCGGCGAGCGAGGGCGGCGTGGTGCTCGGTGCCGATACCGAAGTAGTGCTCGACGGCGATGTGTTCGGCAAACCCGTCGATGCCGACGATGCGGCGGCCATGTTGCGCCGTCTTTCCGGTCGCACGCATGAAGTGATGTCGGCGGTATGGCTGGTGGCAGAAGGGCGCGAGCAAGGCGATGTCTGCCTATCGCGCGTGCGCTTTGCCACGCTCAGCGAAGTCGATATCGCAGCCTATGTCGCCAGCGGCGAACCGTTCGGCAAGGCCGGTGCCTATGCCATCCAGGGGCACGGCGCCACGCTGATCGAGCATCTCGACGGCAGTTATTCCGGCGTGATGGGGCTGCCCTTGTTCGAGACGGTGCGTTTGCTCAGGCGCTTCGAGCTTGCCGCGGCGCGCTAGTTTTCAGGTCGCCGCAAACAGCGCGATCAGCGCGAACAAGTTGTAGACGCCATGCGCGATCACTGCCGGCCATAGCGACGCGGATTTCAGCCGCAGCCAGCACAGCACGGCGGCCAGCAGGATCAGGTTAGGCACGGCATACCATTGGAAATCCAGTCCGGCCAGGTGCACGGCGCCGAACAGGCACGAGCACAACACCACCGACCAGAGCATCGACAGGCGATGCATCAGCGCGGACAGCAATACGCCGCGGAACATCAGTTCTTCGATCATCGGCCCGACCGTGACGGCCACGATGCCCAGCGGCAGGCGCAGACTGCCGGACACCTGCCTGCTCAGCTCTTCCACGTTCTGCGTGACCTGGTGGCCGTGTGCCAGCAATTGCGTCAGCACCGCGCCGATCGGCGGCATCGCCAGGCCGATCAGCAGCGCCACCAGATACCAGTTGGCCGAGGATGGCGCCGACCAGCCGAAACCGGGCGGCCGTCGGCCGGTCCACAGCAGCGGCCAGTGGCGGCGCACAAACCACAGCATCAGCAGCGCAATCAGCGGCAATACCACGATCACCAGCAGCGCGTTGCTGTCGGGGCGCTGCAGCAGCTCCATGACGCGCGCATGCACTTGCGCCTGGGACAGTTCCGGATGGCGCACGCGCGCCACCAGGCTGAGCGTAAAACTGATCAGTGCGCTGGCGATCAGCTGCAGCAGGAAATAAATCGCGATCAGCGCCAGCGCATACAGCACGCCTGGCGCTCGCGGCGCCTCGGGCGGCGACGGCGTTGCCGCCGGCTTGATCGGCCATGCCGCCATGCGGATCTTTCAGCCGACCAGCATGGCGCGGCCCAGGCCCAGCGCGGCCATCACCATCACGGCCGCCCAGCCGATCATGCTGACCAGATAGCCCGGCCCGCGCTTCTTGGCGTCCTGCAGATAGGCCAGCGCATACCAGCTGCGGCCCAGGATCCACACCAGCCCGGCGACGCCGGCCCACAATACGTAGCCGTAATGCGCGGCCAGCCATAGCGCGGGCAGGAACATCACCGCGTTTTCCAGCGTGTTCATCTGCACGCGATACGCGCGTTCGAAGCCCGGATGGCCGCTGGTCGCCGGCGCCTGGATGCCGTATTTGCCACGTGCGTGCCCGACGGCGTAGACGGTGCCGAACAACAGCAGCAACGTCAGCAGTGTGACCAGGGCGGGCAGGTTTTGGATCATGGCCAGGCTCATGCAAGAAGGTGCTGCCACTGTAGCCGTTTGGTGCGATGCTGTGGGACGGGGGCTGAAGGGGCAGCCGGCGATGGCAGCGCACTGCGCGGGGGATCTATGGACTGGCAGAAGGGCGAAGAAAGTCAGAACGTCGAAGTCGACAGCGGCGGTGGCGGCGGCCGCGGTTTCGGCGGCGGACGCATGGGCCTGGGCGGCCTGATCATCCTGGCCCTGCTGGGCTGGATCTTCTTCAAAAATCCGCTGGCGCTGCTGGATCAGGGCGGCACTCAGCCGGGTGCTTACGCACCCAGCGGACAGCCGGCGCAGGTGGATCCGCAGCAGAAGGAATTTGTGTCGCGCATTCTGGGTTCGACGGAAAAAACCTGGGGCGACATTTTCAGCGGCATGGGTCGCAGCTATGTCGATCCCAAGCTGGAGCTGTTCAGCGGCGGCGTGAACACCGCGTGCGGCGCGGCGTCCACGGCGGTGGGGCCGTTCTATTGTCCGGGCGACCAGAAGGTGTACCTGGATCTGGATTTTTTCCGCGAGCTGGGCACGCGTTTTCATTCCAGCGGCGATTTCGCCCGCGCCTACGTGATCGCGCATGAAGTAGGCCATCACGTGCAGAATCAGCTCGGCATTTTTGCCAAGGTCAGCCAGCTGCAGCGGCAGGGCGTGCCGATGGAAGGCGCCGATGGACTGTCGGTACGGCAGGAATTGCAGGCCGATTGCTTCGCTGGCGTGTGGGCCAATCGCACCCAGCAACGCCTGCAGTGGTTGCAGCCTGGCGATGTGGAATCGGCGCTCAATGCCGCCAGCCAGATCGGCGACGATACCTTGCAGCGCGAAGCGCGCGGCACGGTGGTGCCCGATTCCTTCACGCACGGTACGTCCGCGCAGCGCGTGAAATGGTTCAAGGCCGGTTTGCAGAGCGGCGATATCCAGCAGTGCAATACCTTCAGCGGAGCGCTTTGAAGTAAGGCTTCGGCGCGACATGCAAGGTCATTCCGGCGCGATCCGGAATGACCTTCAGCAACTCAGCGCATGACCGGCGTCGCGTCGTCCTGGAACGCCAGCACGAACTGGCGCAATTCGCTTTGGTTGAGATCGGACACCGCCACATAGCGCATGCGTCCGCGGGTCCAGCACAGCACGTTGTAGCCATGCCATTGCGTCGCCGCTGTATCGGCGGCGTCTGTGCTGACCGGCCATTGATAGAGATTGATGATGTGCAGGCCGTGCTTATAGACCAGCGCCGCCACGCTATGGCCTTCGAGTGCGTCGAGGCGGCCACCGACCAGCGGATAGCCTGCACCGGCCAGGTCTTTGACTCGTGGCGCGAAATCGAGCTTGCCGTCGAACCAGGGTTTGACCGTGTGCTGATCCGTGGATACCACGTCCATCAGGTGCTGCTGTTGCAGCGAGCGGATGTGACTGGAAACGACCTCGCTGAGGCCGGTATCCGCACCGCCGGCCTGCTGCCGCGATGCGTAGAACCACAGCGGTGTGGCAAACAGCAAGGCTGCCGCGAATCCCGCCGCCATGGCCAGGGCGATCGGTGCACGCCTTGGCCTGGGTGAGGAAGCCGGCGCCGCCGCCGCAGGCATGGCTGCGGTCCATTGCGCGCGCAGTGCATCGGGTGCGCGCCGATAAAGCGATCCCTGCGTCATGGCCTGGCGCAACTGGGCGAAATCGGCATAGTGCGCCGTGCAGTCGGCGCAAGCCTGCATATGCCGGGTCATCGCCACGCTTTGCGCGGCATCCAGTTCATCGTCGAGGTAGGCGTGCAACAGCAGCCTGGCGTCATGGCACATCATGCTGGCGTGCCTCCTTCGATGGGCAGCTGAGTTCGAGTCGGAGCCGTTCGCGTGCGCGGGCCAGCCGCGACATCACAGTGCCGATCTTCTGTCCGGTAATGGATGCGATTTCCTTGTAAGAACATTCTTCCAGTTCGCGCAGCACAATCGCCTCGCGCAACGGGTGCGGCAGGTTTTCCAAAGCGCGTTGCAAGGAGCCCACATCGAGCGCCAGCAACGTCTGGGCTTCGGGGCCGGGTTGTTCGTCTGGCGGTGCATGCATTTCATCGTCGAATGCTTCATGCACGCCATCGGCCGGGACCTTCATGCGCAGCGAATAGAACGTATTGCGCACGATGGCCAGCAGCCACACGCGCGCGTCGCCGCCGTGGAAACTGGCGTAGTAGCGCAGGGCGCGCAGCAGCGCTTCCTGCACCACATCCTGTGCGTCGGTGTCGTCCCGGGCCAGCCAGCGTGCGAGGTTGTAGGCCGCATCCAGATGCGGCAATACCACCCCTTCGAAGCTCGCGCTTGCGCTGGCCTGCGGGTTTGGCGGATGGCGGTGAAGCTTGTTGGGCATAAGGGTTATTACCGCGTCTGCGGCGACTTTATTCCCGACCCGAAAAAGGCGGAATAGGCCGCCGGTCAGGCCGGTAATGCACAAGAGGGCCGCAGCGGGCGGCCCGCCTCCACGGAGTACCCGACGATGCAAGACACCCATGACAGCCGGCGGCAATTTCTCAAATGCATGGCCTGGGCCGGAGCCGGCACCGTCTGGCTGATGAAAGGCGGCGTGCTGCAGGCGCAGGCACTGGGCGGCGATCCAGCGACGGTGAAGGATGCCAGCTTCAGCTTCGTGCAGATCAGCGATTCGCATATCGGCTTTCACAAGGCGCCGAACATGGACGTTGCCGGCACGCTGCGGCAGGCGCTGGCGCGGATCCAGGCAGAGCAGACACGGCCGGCGTTCCTGTTGCATACGGGCGATCTCACCCACCTGTCCAGGCCCGAAGAATTCGACACGCTGGCAGGGCTGATGCAGGAAGCTCGTGTGGGCCGCAGCTTTTATGTGCCGGGCGAGCACGACGTGATCGGCGACAACGGCGCCGAGTTTTTTCGCCGTTTCGGCGAGCGTGGGCCGGCCGGCGGCTGGTACAGCTTCGACCATGGCGGCGTGCATTTTGTCGGTCTGGTCAATGTGCTCAATCTCAAGGCCGGTGGCCTGGGTTCGCTTGGCGCAGAGCAACTGGCCTGGCTGAAGAACGATCTGGCCGGCCGTTCCGCGTCGACGCCGATCGTGGTGTTTGCGCATATGCCGTTGTGGTCGCTGTACCCGGCATGGGGCTGGGGCACGGACGATGCGGCCGAAGCACTTACCTATTTGCGGCGCTTCGGTTCGGTCAGTGTGTTGAACGGGCATATCCACCAGATCCAGCAGAAGGTGGAAGGCACCGTCACGTTTTATACCGCGCGCTCCACCGCTTATCCGCAGCCCGCGCCTGGTGTTGGCCCGGGCCCCGGTCCCTTGCAGGGCGTTGCGCCGGATGCCTTGCATCGCTATCTGGGCATCCGCGATGTGCGGCATGTGCAGGGCGCAGGCACGCTGGCCGTGACCGAAGAGGTGCTGGCATGAAGCCCCTGGTCGGTAGCATCAAGCTGTTGATCGGATTGCCGCTGCTATGCACGTTCGATACATCGGCGCTTGCCGCGAATACGCCGCTTGCAGCGGACGCCGGGACGTATCACGTGGAGATACGCAACTTCGCGTTCGCGCCGAAGACGCTGACCGTTCCGGCCGGTACCCGGGTGGAATGGACCAACCGGGATGACGAGCCGCACGTGGTGACCAGCGCCGGTGCCTCGTTCGCCTCGTCCAAGGCGCTGGATACCGGCGACTCGTACACGGCGACGTTTGCCAAGCGGGGAACCTACACCTACTACTGCTCGATCCACCCGATGATGGTGGGCACGATCATTGTGCAGTAGCGGTCGCCGCCTGCGTGTCGAAGCGATAGGCGTCCATGGCCAGGAAACCCAGATCAATGCCGGCATCGATCCGTTGCGCCGCCGGGTGTGCGCCGGCAGCGCTCCATGCCACGTAGAGCGGCAGCAGATGCTCGTCGGTGGGATGCGCACGTTCGGCGAACGGTGCCTGGCGGCGATAATCCAGCAGCGCCGCTACATCGCCGTCGTGCATCTTCTGTTCGATCCATTGGATAAACGGACGCACATAAGGTGCTTCGCGCTCATCGCTGTAGCCGGCGCGGAAGTCGTGCAAGTTGTGCGTGATGCTGCCCGAACCGATCACCAGCACGCCTTGTTCGCGCAGCGGTGCCAGCGCGCGGCCCACTGCATACTGGTGGGCCGGCCCAAGTTCCGGCTGGATCGACAGCGGCACTACCGGGATATCGGCCTGCGGATACATCAGGCGCAACGGCACCCAGGCGCCGTGATCGAGGCCATGGGTGGCGTCGAATTGCGGTGACAGCCCCGCCTGATCCAGCAATTGCGCCACCTCCATTGCAAGCTGGGGCGCACCCGGTGCGGGATAGCGCAGCTCGAACAGTTCGCGCGGGAAACCGTAGAAGTCGTGGATGGTGTCCGGCCGCGCAGCGCCGCCCACCGTCGGGTGGTGCGCAAGCCAGTGCGCGGTAGCGATCACGATCGCCTTGGGGCGCGGTATGGCGCGGGCCAAATCGACCAGGCGCTCGCCGACCTTGCCGGGGTGCAGGGCGGTCATTGGCGAGCCGTGGGAGATGTAGAGGCTGGGGAGGGTGCTCATAGCCCCCAAAGTATGGGCTGGCTTGGGCATTTGCAGCAGTCGACAAATGGGAACGCAGCGTCGTCGAGACAGAACAATAAGACGGCCAGCGAGTAGGTTGGGTTAGCGCCGCGTAACCCAACTGTTCGAAGTGCCATGCTTGCGTTACCCCCGGATCAAATCCGGGGTACCACACCGCGCCCTTTCCCGGAATTACTTCCGGCGCGGCGGCTTGCCACCGCCCTGTCCATGCGGCCGCGGCTTGCCGCCATGGCCACGCGCTTGCGGCGGGCGAAAGCCGGGCTTGCGCGGTGCGCGTTCGCCGCTGTCGCCGCCATCGTCCTGGCCATCCCATTCCCTGATCTGCAGCATCTGCTGGTTCACCCACACCTTCTTCAGGTGCTGGAAGATCTCGCCCGGCATGCCGTCGGGCAGATCGATCAGGCTGTAGTCGCCGCGGATGCTGAGGCGGCCGATGTACTGGCTTTCCAGTCCCGCTTCATTGGCGATGGCGCCGATGATGTTGCCGGGCTTCACGCCATGCTCATGGCCCACTTCGATGCGATAGGTGCGCTTGCCGTTTTCGGTGACGTGGGCGCGCACCTGGCGCGGTGCGAAATCGCGTTGTTCGCCATCGCGGTGGGAACGCGGTTCGCGCGCCGGGCGGCGGCCTTCGCCATCGTGCGCATGCGTGGGCCGCGGTTCGCGCTCGCGCGTGTGTTCGCGCTTGGCCGGCGGTTCCAGCAGCAGCGGACGATCGCCCTGCGCAATGCGCGCCAATGCGGCGGCAATCTCGATCGCGGGAATGTTGTATTCCTGCTCGAACTGCTCGATCAGCTGCTGGAACTGCTCCAGGCCGCCGACCGCAAGCGTGTCGCTGATGCTCTGCTTGAAGCGCGCGATGCGGCGATCGTTGACGGCTTCCACCGTGGGCAGCTTCATTTCCTCGATCGGCTGGCGGGTGGCGCGTTCGATCGCGCGCAGCATGCCTTTCTCGCGCGGCGTGACGAACAAAATCGCCTCGCCGCTGCGGCCCGCGCGGCCGGTGCGGCCGATGCGGTGCACGTAGCTTTCGGTGTCGTAGGGGATGTCGTAGTTCAGCACGTGGCTGATGCGCTCCACGTCCAGGCCGCGCGCGGCGACGTCGGTGGCGACCAGAATATCCAGCTTGCCGTCTTTCAGCTGCTGGATCACGCGTTCGCGCTGCGGCTGGGCGATATCGCCGTTGATCGCGGCGGCGGCCAGGCCGCGTGCCTGCAGTTTTTCGGCCAGTTCCTCGGTGGCCTGCTTGGTACGCGCGAAGATGATCATCGCGTCGAACGGCTCGGCTTCGAGAATGCGCGTCATCGCATCCAGCTTGTGCATGCCGCTGACCCACCAGTAGCGCTGGCGGATATTGGCCGCGGTAGTGGTGGCGGCCTTGATGGTGACTTCCACCGGCTCCTTCAGATGCTGCTGGGCGATCTTGCGGATCGGCGGCGGCATGGTGGCGGAGAACAGCGCCACCTGGCGCTGCGGCGGCGTGGCCTGCAGCACTTTTTCCACATCGTCGATAAAGCCCATGCGCAGCATTTCATCGGCTTCGTCGAGCACGATGAAGCGCAGTTCCGACAGATCCAAGGTGCCGCGGTCCAGATGGTCGATCACGCGTCCCGGCGTGCCCACCACGATATGCACGCCGCGGCGCAATGCCTGCAACTGCGGTCCGTAGCTCTGTCCGCCGTAGATCGGCAGTACCTGGAAGCCCTGCATGTGCGTGGCATAGCGCTGGAATGCTTCGGCCACCTGGATGGCCAGCTCGCGGGTCGGTGCCAGCACCAGTGCCTGCGGCTTGCCCGGGCGCATTTCGATGCGCGAGAGGATCGGCAGCGCGAAGGCGGCCGTCTTGCCGGTGCCGGTCTGCGCCTGGCCCAGCACGTCGCGTCCTTCCAGCAGCGACGGAATGGTGGCGGCCTGGATCGGCGAGGGCGATTCATAGCCCACGTCGGTCAGGGCGCGCAGCACTTCCGGCGTGAGCGCAAGCGCAGAGAAGCCAGCGGACGCCGGTTCGGACTCAGGAGAGGGGGACGACATGGGGGGACCTCGACAAGGCATGCACGGCGGCATGCAGGAGAATGGTCACTATTGTAACAGCCTCGGCCGCACTTACCCTTGCTTTGCCACGTCTTATGGGAAATAAGCATGAAAAATCGCTTGCGAGACCGTGTTGCCCTGGTGACGGGCGCTTCCTCCGGCATCGGTGAAGCCACCGCACTGGCCCTGGCCGAGCAAGGGGCGAAGGTGGCGATCGCGGCGCGCCGCAAAGACCGGCTGGAGCAATTGGCCGGCAAGCTGACCGAGCTCGGTGCCGAACCTTTGCTGCTGGTGGCCGATCTGGTGCGCGAAACCGAAGCGCAGCGCATCGTGCGTGAAGCCGAAGCGCACTATGGCCGCCTGGACATCCTGGTCAACAACGCCGGCGTGATGTATCTGGAGCCGGTGGCCGAAGCGGATCTGCCGCGCTGGCGCAGCATGCTGGAATTGAATGTGCTCAGCCTGATCGCTTCCACCCAGGCGGCGCTGGCCGGCATGCGTGCGCGTGGCGACGGGCATATCGTGAATGTGGCGTCGGTGGCGGGACGCGTAGCCAATCCGGGCTCGGCCGCCTATGCCGCCACCAAGTTCGGCGTGGTGGGGTTTTCCGAAGCGCTGCGGCGCGAGGTGTACAAAGACAATATCCGCGTCAGCGTGATCGAGCCGGGCATGGTGGATACCGAATTGCGCGAACATATCGCGCATGCAGCCAGCCAGCGCGCGGTGAACCTGCGTGCCGGCGAGATGCGCCAGCTGCAGGCCGAAGATATTGCCGATGCCATCCTGTTCTGCGTGACGCGACCGGATTACGTGTGCATCAACGAAGTGTTGATGCGGCCCACCGACCAGGAGCGTTGAGCACGTGCCCGCTGCGCCTTTTTTGCAGACTCCGCGCACGCGCATTCGCCTGCCCGACGAAGCCGACGCTGCCGTGCTGCTGCGTTATCGGGTGGAAAATAAGGCGCATCTGACGCCGTGGGAACCGTTGCGAGCCACCGAGTACTACACGCTGGCGCACTGCACGCAGACCATCGTCGAGGCAGGTGCGCTGGCCGCGCAGGATCGTGGCTATCCGCTGCTTATGTTCGATCCGGATCAACAGCAGGTGCTGGCCACCTTCACCTTCGCCAATATCGTGCGCGGTGCGTTTCAGGCCTGTCATCTCGGTTATGGCGCGGCGGCCGCCATGCAAGGGCAGGGCCTGATGCAGGAAGTGCTGCGCGCCGGCATTGCCTGGGCCTTCGGCGAACTGGATCTGCATCGCGTGATGGCCAACTACATGCCGCGCAATGAACGCAGCGCGTCATTGCTGACGCAGCTTGGCTTCGAGCGTGAGGGCTATGCCAAACGTTATTTGCAGATTGCCGGAGTGTGGGAGGACCACATCCTCACTGCGCTGGTGCGCCCCGAAGGCTAGGCTTGCGGGTTGGCAGGTTGGGTTGGCGCAACGTAACCCAACGATGTTTGATCGCGCCGCTGGCGATCAGTTGGGTTGCTCCGCACCAAGTCCGGGGCAACCCAACTCACGCTTATGCCTTCGCCGCAGGCCTGCGGCCACGCGAACGACGCTTGCGATTGCCCATCGCATGTTCGCCGCCATTGTTCTGCTGCGCATGGCCATGCGGACGATGCGAGCCGCCCTGGCGCGGCGGACGTGCCTGGCGCTGGCCCTGCTTGGGCCGCGGTGCCTGCGCATCCAGGCGCAGCGGCGTAGATAGCTCGAAACCAGGCACTTCGTTGATCGCGATGTCCTGCTTGAGCAGCTTGCGAATATCGCGCAGCAGACCCGATTCCTCGTGGCTCACCAGCGACAGCGCGATGCCTTCGGCGCCGGCGCGACCAGTGCGGCCGATGCGGTGCACGTAATCCTCGGCCACCATCGGCAGGTCGTAGTTGATCACGATCGGCAACTGGTCGATGTCGATGCCGCGAGCGGCGATATCGGTAGCCACCAGCACGGTGATGCGGCCGTTCTTGAAATCGCCGAGTGCGCGCGTGCGCGCGTTCTGGCTCTTGTTGCCGTGGATGGCAGCGGCACGCAGGCCGGCCTGCTCCAGCTGGCGCACCAGCTTGTCGGCGCCGTGCTTGGTGCGGCTGAACACCAGCGTCTGGCGGCGGCTATCCTGGCTCAGCACGTGCAGCAGCAGATCGCGCTTGCGCGCTGCATCCACCGGGTGCACATGATGGCTCACCGTGGTGGCCACGCTGTTGGCCGGGGTTACCGATACTTCCTGCGGCGCATGCATGAACTGCATTGCCAGCGCCTTGATCTCCGGCGCGAAGGTGGCCGAGAACAGCAGCGTCTGGCGCTGCTTCGGCAGCGCGCTGATGACGCGCTTGAGCGAGGGCAGGAAGCCCATGTCGAGCATGCGGTCGGCTTCGTCCAGCACCAGCACTTCGACGCCGCTGAGGTCGATCGTGCGCTGCTGCATGTGATCGACCAGGCGGCCGGGCGTGGCGATTACGATGTCGACGCCGCGACGCAGCGTCTGCACCTGCGGTCCCATGCTCACGCCGCCATAGATGGCGGCGCTGCTGATGCGCAGATGCTTGCCGTAGTCGCGCAGGTTGTCGTGGATCTGCGCGGCAAGTTCGCGCGTGGGGGTGAGGATCAGCGCACGCGGACGGCGCTTGCCGCCGGCTTCGGTGCTGGCCATGCGCTGCAGCAGCGGCAGCGCGAAGGCAGCCGTCTTGCCGGTACCGGTCTGGGCGGCGGCGAGCAGGTCGTGGCCTTCCAGGACTACCGGGATGGCGCCGGCCTGGATCGGGGTGGGTTCGGCGTAGCCTTGTTCGGCAAGCGCGCGCAGCAACGCAGGGGCGAGGCCCAGCGATTCGAATGACATGTAGAGCTCCTGTGCAACCCGGAGCTCCAATACAGAACCGCGTTGCTGTTATCGATGAGTGTGGATCTAGCTGGGATCGAAGAGGGTGTAGCGCCCGGAAGGGCCTGCCCAGCCGGCGAAGTATACACCAGCCGGAATTTCGCCGTCGGCACAGGGCCGGGGGCATGCTAGCCTCGCGCCGTCGCAAATCGGGAGCACCGTATGTCCGTCCTGTCCGCCCTGCGTGAGTTGAACCATGAGCAGCGGCATACCGTGCTGGCGAGTTTCCTCGGCTGGACGCTCGATGCCTTCGACTATTTCATCTTCACATTCGTGATCGTGGGCATTGCCAGCGAATTCCACGTCGACCGCACCGAAGTCACCCTGGGCGTGTTCTTGACCCTGGTCGCTCGCCCGATCGGCGCCTTCCTGTTCGGCCGGCTGGCCGACCGCTACGGGCGCCGGCCGGTGCTGATGATCGACGTGATCCTGTTTTCGGTGTTTGAGCTGGCTACGGCGTTTTCGCCGTCGCTCACCGTGCTGCTGGTGATGCGCTTCCTGTTCGGGGTGGCGATGGGCGGCGAGTGGGGCATCGGCGCCTCGCTGGTGATGGAGTCGATTCCGCCGAAATCGCGCGGCCTGGTCTCGGGCCTGCTGCAGAGCGGCTATCCCTGCGGCTTCTTTATCGGCGCGCTGGTGAACTGGCTGCTGGTCGACCATATCGGCTGGCGCGGCCTGTTCGTGGTCGGGGCGATACCGGCCTTGCTGGTGCTGTACATCCGCCGCAAGGTGCCCGAATCGCCGGCCTGGGAGGCCAGCCAGGCGCAGCACGGCAAGCTTGGCCTGCGCGATGCAATGCGCGGCCACTGGAAACTGGCGATCTACCTGATGTGCCTGATGGCGGCCTTCAATATGTTCAGCCATGGCTCGCAGGACATGTATCACACCTTCGAGGAAGTGAATCTGCATCTGCCGACCGGCTCGGGCGCGGCCTTCGTGCTGGTGGCCATGCTCAATCTCGGTGCGCTGGTGGGCGGCATCTATTTCGGTGCCTGGTCGGAGCGCATCGGGCGCCGGCGCGCGATGATCATTGCGGCTTTGCTGGCCATTCCGGTGATTCCGCTGTGGACCTATGGCGGCTCCATGCTGCTGCTCGGCCTGGGCGCCTTCCTGATCCAGGTGATGGTGCAGGGCGCCTGGGGTGTGGTGCCGACCCATCTCAATGAGTTGTCGCCGGATGCGGTGCGCGGCACCTTGCCGGGCTTCGCCTACCAGATGGGCAACCTGATCGCCGCGGGCACCGCTACCGCGCAATCCTGGCTGGCCAGCCGCGACGGCCTGAACCTGCCGCTGGTGATGTCGCTATGGATCGCCGCGGTGGCGGTGTTGCTGGCCCTGCTGGTGTGGCTGGGGCCGGAAGCCAGGGGTGTGGGCTTCGGCGCGCGGCGTAGCTGATAGAATCGCCGTTTTCGTTCTATCGAGAGACAGGCAATGAAGGCTGGCAAGGACAAGGTCATCGCATTCCACTACACGCTCAGCGTGGACAGCGAGAAGGTGGAAAGCTCGCACGAAGGCGGACAGCCGCTGTGGATCCTGCTTGGCCACGGCCAGCTGATTCCGGGCCTGGAAAAAGCGCTGGAAGAGCATGGTGCGGGCGATACGCTGCAGGTGGAAATCGCCCCGGTCGACGGCTATGGCGAGCGCCAGGAAGACCAGGTCCAGCGCGTGCCGAAGAAGTATTTCCAGCAGGCCAAGCATCTGAAGCCGGGCATGGTGACGGTGCTGGCGCTCAAGCAGGGCGGCCAGCGTGCGGTGACGGTGCAGAAGGTGGGCATGAGCACCATCGACGTGGATCTCAACCATCCGATGGCCGGCAAGACGCTGAACTTCGATGTGGCGATCGAGGAAGTGCGCGAAGCCACCGAGGAAGAAATCCAGCACGGCCATGCGCATCCGCCGGGTGCCGAAGCGCACTGAGGCGTTGCCGCGTAGTTTGGGTTAGCGCAGCGTAACCCAACGATGCCGCTACGAAGAAAGATCGTTGGGTTACGCTGCGCTAACCCAACCTACGCAAACAACAACGGCGCCCCAGGGCGCCGTTGTTGTTTGTACGTAGGGTTGTGCTCAGACCAGCACGATCTGCACATCCACATTGCCGCGCGTGGCATGCGAATACGGGCAGATATCGCGATGCGCGATGTCGACCAGCTCCTGCGCCACGGCGTGATCGACACCCGGCAGGCTCACTTCCAGCTTCACCGCAATGGCGAAACCGGCCGGATCGCGCGGACCGATACCGACATGGCCGGTCACCGAGGCATCCTTCAGCGTCACTTTCTTTTCGCGCGCCACGTAGCGCACCGCACCTTCGAAACAGGCCGCGTAACCGGCGGCAAACAGCTGCTCCGGATTGCTGCCGTGGCCGCCCGGGCCGCCCAGTTCCTTCGGCACCTTCAGATCGAAATCCAGCACGCCGTCGCTGCTGTGGATGTGGCCTTCGCGGCCGCCCTTGGCGGTGGCAGTGGCGGTGTACAGAACCTTGGTCGGATTGCTCATGGTCGTGTCTCTCTCAGTCATCGGTGGGAGCGGCAAGTTGTGCCGCCAGGGATTTCAGTTCGTCGCGCAAATTCACGAAGCGATCGACGGACAAGCAAATGCGTTCGGCCAGGCAGCGCGGGATATCCGCCGCGCGCTCGTGCAACTTACGGCCGCTATCGGTCAGGGTGATTTCCACTTCGCGCTCGTCGCTCTGGCGGCGCTGGCGCGCCAGCAGTCCGGCCTGTTCAAGGCGCTTGAGTAGCGGGGTGAGGGTGCCGGAGTCTAGTTGCAGGCGGGCACCCAGTTCGCGCACGGTCACGCCGTCGCGTTCCCATAACACCAGCATCACCAGGTATTGCGGGTAGGTGAGATCCAGTGCTTCGAGCAGGGGCCGATACGTCGCCGTCATGCGGCGCGAGGCAGCGTACAGCGCGAAGCAGAGCTGTTCGTCCAGCAGCAGTGAGGGGGCGGTCGGTGGGTTCATGGGAATAAAGCTAGCATCAAATTTAATTGTGCACAATATAATTTTTGTGAAGGCGGCACGAAATGGGTCTGGAGCGGGGGAAGGTCAGTCCAGCAGGCGCTTGCCGTAGACGAAATGATCGCGCCAGTAGGGGCCGTCGATATCGTCCAGACGCACAGTGCCGCCGCTGTTCGGCGCATGCACGAAGCGGCCTTTGCCCACATAGACGCCGACGTGGTTGATGCCGCTCAGGCTGCCGAAAAAGACCAGGTCGCCACTGATCAGGTCGTCCATGCTGCGCACTTTCTGGCCATCGATCGAGGCCATGTCGCGCGAGCTGTGTGGCAGGGCGATATTGGCGGCGTTGCGATAGATGTAATCCACCAGTCCGCTGCAGTCGAAGCCGCCGGCCGGGGTATTGCCGCCCCAGTGATAAGGCGTGCCCACCAGGGCCATGGCGCGGAACAGCACGTCGTTGGCGGTGCCGACGGAGTTCTCCGGTGCACGCGCCGGTTCGTCGGCCAGTTCCGAATGCGAAGGTTTGAAAGTGGCTTCGCGGCGGGGCGAACTGGCGCAGGCGGCCAGCAGCAACAACAGGCCGATCAGCACGATATGGCGCAGCACCCGGATGGGTGATGGGTGGTTGGCGGCGGCGCTGGCCCGTGCCATAAAAAAACCTCGGCGTGTTTGCGCCGAGGTTATAGCAAATCAATAGCTTGGGTGGAAGTTTTCAGGAATTGGAAGAAGTGGGCTGAGCCGGCCCGCCCATCATCGGCGGCGGTGGGGGCGGCGGCAGTTCCGCGCCAGGCGGGGGCGGTGGCATCGGGCCATGCGGCGGCGGCGGTCCGTGCGGATGCGGCGGCAACGGACTCAGGCTAAACAACACCGGCACCTTGACCCAGGCCTCCACCGCCTTGCCGTTCTCCAGCTTGGGATTGAAGTGCCATTTCATAGCCGCATCGCTGGCGGCTTTGCCGAGTTCGGGCGTGGCCTTGGTGCTGCCGTTGTCGACATTGATCTGGTGTGCCGCGCCATCGGTACCTACCAGCACATTGAGGATGACCATGCCCTGTTCGCGGTTCTTGATCGCATCCGGCGGATAAGCCGGCGGCATGCTCGCGTTGTACGGCGTGTCTTGCGTAGGGCCGACACTGCTGGCCGCCGGTGGCGGATTGCCCGTTTGCGCGATGGCCGCCCCGCTGACAAGCAAGGCAGCCAGCGTCGCGTAGCCGAATCGGCGACGCCGAGTGCTGCATGGTTGACGACTGATCATGGTGAGGCGCTCCTTCAGTTGTGGCTCGGCGAGCCAGGGGATCAAGGCCGGTTGGGCATCCACGCCGGTGCTGTGCAGCAGGGTCTGGGCGTAGCGCAAACCGCGGCCGGGAACGGTACGCAGCACGCTTTCATCGCAGGCGAGCTCCTGGTCGAGCTGGAAGCGCGCCAGCGCAAACCAGGCGAGCGGGTGGAACCACAGCAGCACCAGCGCGCATTCGCCCAGCAGGCACCACCACGCATCGCCGCGGCGCAGGTGGCCGCACTCGTGGCGCAGCACCATCTCGCGCGCATCGGCGTCGTGGCGTTCGAAGAAATCTGCCGGCAACAGCAGCCGCGCGCGCGGTGCCCACATCACGGCGGGGCCTTGTTCGTGCAAATGCAGGCGCTGCACGGATAGCGCGGGATGTTCCTGCAACAAGCGCCGACGCATGGCGTCGGGCAAGCTGCGGCAGCCGCGTGCCAGACGTACATAACGCACGATCAGATTCACACAACCATAGGCCACGCCCAGCAGCCACAGCGCGATCAACCAGGAATATGTGTTCGAGCCGGTGTCGCTGGCGACGATCCAATTCTGCGCGGGCAGCGCGGTGATGATCGGCTGCATCATCGTCCAGCGCGCCGGCAACGCCGGCAGGCATGGGACGGCGGCGAGCAGCAGCGGCAGGCACCATAAGGTGAACGCCGGCCCGGCGCCGAATACGTGGCGCAGCGGCCTGCGCAGCAGCAACACGCCGGCCAGGCCCAGCGTGGCCATCAGCAGCATGCGTAGCAGGATCGCGCTCATCTCAACGCTCCTTCTGTTCGATGGCGTCGATCAGCTTGCGCAGCTCCGCAATGTCCTTGGCGGAAAGTTTTTCGTGCTGGCTGAAATGTGCGAGCAACGGCGCCACGCGGCCGCCGAATACGCGATCGAGCAGACTGTGGCTTTCCTGCGACTGCCATTGCGCGCGGCTCAGCAGCGGGGCATAGAGATAGCGGCGCCCATCGCGGGTGGCCTCGACCGCGCCCTTGCCGAGCAGGCGGTTGAGCAGGGTGCGGATGGTTTTTTCATGCCAGTCGCTGTGCTGCTGGATAGCGGCGACGATCTGTTCGGACGCCAGCGGAGCCTGCTGCCACAGCACTTCCATGACGCGGCTTTCGGCTTCGCTGATAGGCACATTGATCGGAGGCATCGGTGCGATCCTTTGGATTACGCGTGTAGTCTTGACTGGAGATTACATCTGTAATTTCCAGTCTGCAAGATGCTCGGAGCCTAGATGCCCGCCGGGTTGGCGCGCATCGGCCGCCGGGTGGACGGCCGGGACAAGTGGCGGTTAGCGCGCGGGAACCTCGATGTCCTGCTGCGAGAGCGTGGTTCCTGCGGCATTCCATGCGCGCAGCCGATAGCGCCCTGGAAACAGATACAGCACGTTGCGCGAATGCGTGTGGGTAAAGGTGTAGCGATCGGCCGGCACGGCGGTGTCCGGCTCGTTCGCATAGTAGGCATCCACCACGCAGGGGGCCTGTCCGTTGCACATGTCCTGCGAAATAGCGGTGGGTAGGCGCTTATGTCCCAGTGTCAGCCAGTCCGGCCTCTGGCTGAGGTCGAACGGTGTGTTCGGCAGGAAGATTTCACGGCGCAGCACATCTGCGCGCATGGTGCCGTTGATGTCGAGATCACGCTCGCTCGCCGGCGGCAGGATCACGCTGATGTCGTGGCGACGTGGATCGGACGTCCATACGTCGTCGGTATGCCGATTGCGCAACACGATCGGCCCGTTCGGTTTGAAGCGCGCGGCCACCGTGCTGTAGAAGCCAAAATCCAGGCCACCGACGGCGACATCGCGAAATTGCATCTGATCCACGCAGAGCGGGTCGTGGCCGCTGAGCCGCTTGAGCTGCATCGCCATCGGCTGGATGGTGCCGCCCAGATTGCCGGGCGCCTTGTCGATATGCGAATAGCCGGCATGCACGAACAGCTTGGCGTCCGGATCCTGGGCGAACACCTTGGCATAAAGCGCCTTCGCCTCGTCGCTGTCGCGACGGTCCAGCGTGGCGTCCTGCGGATCGTAGGGAATCAGGATGTAGCCGAGCTTGATCGCCTGGCGGATGATTTCCCCGTACAACGGTTCCAGCAGATATTCGGTGCCGGACGTATCGATGGCATAGCCGCGCTGCATCAGCGCGGTGTCCTTGTCGCCCAGTGCTTCTACCGCGAAATAGCGGAAACCCAGTGCGCGCAGGCGCGGCAGCAGTTCCAGCGTAAGTTCGCGGGTATGCGCATCGTGGTGCGCTTCGTTGATCATCACGATGTGCCGTTGCGCGGCCAGTTCCGCCACCGCATCGGCGGCATCCACACTGCGCCAGTCGTCGGTGCCGGGCAGCGGCTGCGAGCGAGGCGGCGCGATACGGTTGTCGAACGGAAAGGCCATGATGGCCTCGTTGTACAAGCCCAGTTCGCTGTCCACCGTGGCCAACAGCTGCTGCGCCAGGGATTTGTCGTCGCCTTGCAGGGTGGGCAGTACCGAAGTCAGATAGTTGTAGCGTGCCAGGCCGTTCGGCGCCGCGCCGAAGCGGCTGACCAGTTCACTGGCGGAAGGTGGCGCGGACTGGGCGTGCGCACTGCCGGATGCCAGCAGCACGGTGGTGCAAAACAGGCACATCACAGTCGTGTTGAACATCGGTCGATGCGGGGAAGGGACGATGTCTTGATTGTGTGGAGCCAGCCTGCGACGAAGACCGGGCGGGCGCAAGTACCAATCGTGATCGATTCCGGCCCGCCGCCATCCCGCCGGCCCCTGTAAGCCATCGCGGACAGGCCGCTACAATGCCGCGATGGATGCTTCCCGCAGTGATGTATTGATCCTTGGTGGTGGTGTCGTCGGCCTGGCCTGTGCGCTTTATCTGCTGCAGTCCGGGGCGAGCGTGCGCGTGCTGGAGCAGGGCACGCCCGGTTGCGGCAGCTCGCATGGCAACTGCGGCACGATCACGCCCAGCCATGCGGCGCCGCTGGCGATGCCGGGCATGCTCGGTGTGGCGCTGCGCTCGGTATTGCGCGCCGATGCGCCGCTCTATCTCAATCCTCGGCTCGATGGCCCGCGTCTGCGCTGGCTGCTGGGTTTTGCGCGGCACTGCAACTGGCGCGACTTCGAGCATGCGGCCCAGGCACGTGCCGCCATCCTGCAGCGTTCCCGTCGCCTGCTGGCGGCGCTGGTGCGCGACGAGAAGCTGGACTGCGAATTCGTCGAATCCGGCGTGATGTATGTGTATCGCCAGCACGCGCCGATGGCGGCAGATGAGCATCATCATGTATCGGTGCTGGAGCGCCTGGGCATTCCGGTGCAGCGGTTGCGCGGCGAAGAAGTGGCCGCGATGGAGCCGGCGCTGAAGCCCGGCGTCGTGGGCGGCCTGCTGCATCCGGAAGATGCGCGCCTGCGCCCGGATCGCTATGTGGCCGAACTGGCGCGCCTGGTGCGCGAACGCGGCGGCGTGATCGAAACCGGTACTCGCATCGAACGCATCGATACCGAGCAGCGGCGCATTGTGCGGGTGGGTACCACGCGTGGCGACTTTGCCGGCGAGCGCGTCGTGCTTGCGCTGGGCGCGTGGTCGCCGCTGCTGGGACGCAAGCTGGGCCTGCGCCTGCCGATGCAGCCGGGCAAAGGCTATTCGCTGACTTATTCGCGACCGGCGCTGGTGCCGCACCATCCGCTGGTGCTGCGCGATGTATCGGTGTGCGTCACCAGTTGGGACAGCGGCTTTCGCCTGGGCAGCACGATGGAGTTCTCCGGCTACGCCGAGGGCCTCAACCGCACCCGCATCGATGCGCTGCGGCGCGGTGCTGCGCAGGGCTTGCGCGAAGCCGAAGGCGCGCAGCTGCAGGAAGAATGGTGGGGCTGGCGTCCGATGAGCGTGGACGAAATACCCATCATCGGCGCCAGCGCGCGCTGGTCCAACCTGCACCTGGCCACCGCGCACGGCATGCTCGGCGTGAGCATGTCCGCCGCTACCGGCGAACTGGTCGCCGCACAACTCAATGGCACTGCACCCGCTTTCGATCCGGCGCCGTATGCGCCTGCGCGTTTCGGCTTGTAGCCGCGCGTCGATGATCGAGGCCCTAGGAGATGGATGATGAGCGAACGCTTCGATCTGATTGTGCTGGGCGCGGGATCCGGCGGACTGAGCGCCGCGCAGCACGCCGCCAGGCTGGGTGCGCGGGTGGCGCTGTTCGATCCGGATGCGCTCGGTGGCACCTGCGTCAATCGCGGCTGCGTACCCAAGAAGGCGATGTGGTACGCGGCGCAGATCGCCGATATGCATCGCCTGGGCGCCGAGATCGGTTTTGAAAGCGTGCCGATGCGCCTGGACTGGGCGCGCTTCCGGCGCTTGCGCGACCAATACATCGCCGGTATCCGCCAGCGCTATGCCATGCGGCTGGATATGGCCGGCATCCGCGTGGTGCCCGAGTCGGCCCGCGTGCTGGCGAACGATACGGTGGTATCCGCCTCGGGCTGGCAGGCCAGTGCACCGCATATCGTGGTGGCCACCGGCGCGCGGCCGCGCCGGCTGGAGATACCGGGATTCGAGCTCGGCATGTTGTCGGATGACATCTTCGAGCTCGAGGCAGCCCCGCAGCATCTGGCGGTGGTTGGCGGCGGCTACGTGGCAGTGGAGTTCGCCTGCGTGATGCATGCGCTGGGTTGCAAAGTGGATCTGCTGGTACGCGATCGTCTGCTGGCCGGCTTCGATCATGAAGTGGCCGAAGACCTCGCCGCGAAGATGCAGGAGCGCGGCATCCGCCTGGTGCGCAACGTGCAGGTCCGGGCAGCGCGCGGCAAGCCCGGCAGCATCACGCTGGAAGCTGGTGAAGACGCTGTTTACGGCCTCTACGATGCGGTGCTGTGGGCGGTGGGGCGCGTACCGAACAGCACCGGTTTCGGGCTGCAGGAGCTGGGCGTGATCTGCAATCAAGACGGCCATGTGTGCGTGGACGCGTTCCAGAACACCCATGTGTCAGGCATCTACGCGGTGGGCGATGTGACCGATCGCAAGGCATTGACGCCAGTGGCAGTGGCGGCCGGGCGCGCGTTGAGCGATCGGTTGATCGGCGGCCATGCGGATGCGAAATTCGACGATAGCGTGATACCGAGCGTGGTGTTCTCCGAACCGCCGATGGGCGCGGTCGGCCTGACCGAGCAGGAGGCGCGTGCGCGTTACGGTGATGCCATCAGCGTGCATCGCGGCCGCTACACGCCGCTGTTGATGATGGTGGCGGGTCGCACCGAGCAAAACGTGGTGAAGCTGGTGTGCGTGGGCGAAGACGCGCGGGTGGTTGGCATCCATGTGCTTGGCGCCGGCAGCGACGAGTTGCTGCAGGGCTTTGCGGTGGCATTGCAAAAGGGTTTGTACTGGCGCGACCTGAAAGCGGCCATCGCGATCCATCCCACGGCGGCCGAAGAACTGCTGTTGCTGCATTGAGCGCGGAAGGGTCAAACTCGGGCAATGGAAACCTTCAGCCTCAAGCACGGCAGCGCCCCGCTGCTGATCAGCCTGCCGCACAACGGCAGCTTCATTCCCGATGAACTGGCTGCGCGCATGCATCCGTCGGCGCGCCGTTCGCCCGATACCGACTGGCATGTCGCACAACTTTACGAGCCGCTGGCCGAAGCCCTGGGCGCAAGCGTGCTCAAGCCGGTCGCCTCACGTTATGTGATCGACCTCAATCGCCCTGCGGATGGCCAGGCGCTCTATCCCGGGCGGCGCGAAACCGGCCTGGTGCCGACCATCGGCTTCGACGGCGAACCGCTCTATCTGGATGGCCAGGAGCCCGATGCCGAGGAAATCCGCCAGCGCATCGAGCGCTGGTGGCGGCCCTATCACCAGGCGCTGGCCGGGGAAATCGCGCGCCTGAAGGCCGAGCATGGCCGGGTGGTGCTGTGGGAAGGTCATTCGATCCGCAGCCACGTGCCGATGCTGTTCGAAGGCCGCCTGCCGGACTTCAACCTGGGCACCGCCGATGGCGCGAGTTGCGGCGCCGACCTGCAATGGCAGCTCACCAACGTGATGGAAGCTCAGTCCCGCTACGACTTCGTGATCAACGGGCGCTTCAAGGGCGGCTACATCACCCGCCACTACGGCAAGCCCGCGGAAGGGGTGCAGGCGGTGCAGTTGGAGCTGTCGCAGTGCCGCTATATGGATGAGCAAAGCTTCGCCTGGGATGCCGCCAAGGCGCCGATGGTGCAGGACACCATCGGGCAGTTGCTGGGCCAGTGCCTGGGCTGAGCTGATTGCGTAATTTCTCAGCAAATCTAGTGGTTTTCGGGATTTCGTTCAGTTCCGGTATGCCGAGGGCGAGGCATTGTTAAGGCCGTCACGCCGCCCGTGAAAGCCGGGTTCCGGCCGGGTCCGTGGCAATCAAAAATCTCGAGGCTCATGATCATGATGCGTAAACTTGCGATCGCTTCTCTGCTCGTTGCAGGTGTGGCCCTCTCCGGTTCGGTGTTCGCCCAGGACCAGTCGTCGGCCGCTCCGGCTTCTTCGTCGAGCTCGGCGGCTCCGGCCAAGCACCACAAGGCCAAGTCGAGCTCCTCGACCAGCCACAAGTCGCACAAGAAGTCGAGCAGCAGCGAACCGGCTTCCAGCAGCACCGCCGGCAAGTAATTTTCCGTAATACGGTTCGGTATACCGAGAACCCCGATCGGCTCGCCGGTCGGGGTTTTTAATGCCTGTGGGTCAGCGCAGGGCGGCGATGCACTTGAGCTCGATGGCGATCGGCGTGGGCAGCGCGGTGATGCCCAGGGTGGTGCGGCAGGCGTCGACACCCTTGAAGTATTCCGCATAGAGGCGGTTGTAGGCGGGAAAGTCGCGCGCCATGTCGGTCAGGAACACAGTCACGTCCACCAGTTGTTCCCACCGCGCACCGCTGGCTTCCAGCACGGCGCGCACATTAGCGAACACTTGCCGGCATTGCTGCTCGATGTCGTAGTGCAGCAGCTTGCCATCCGCATCGTAGACATTGCCCGGGATGGCATTGCTGCCAGGCTGGCGCGGGCCGACGCCCGAAAGAAACAACAGATCGCCGACGCGCCGCGCATGCGGATACGCGCCGACCGGCGCCGGTGCGCTCTCGGTGCGCACCACGTCGTTCATTGCGGCTCTCCGCTGCGGCGCATGACTTGCACCAGCGCCTGCTCGTAACTCGGACGCAGCGATTCGCGCGAATTCACGTGCATGTCCAGATCGTGCATGTGTCCGTTGGACAGGCTGTAGCACCAGGCATGCACTGCAAGCGATTGGCCGCGCTCCCACGCTTCCATCACGATGGTGGTGGCGCACACGTTGACCACCTGCTCGATCGCGTTGAGTTCGCACAGGCGCGTATTGCGCTGGGGCATCGAGCTCAAGGCATTGAGCTGGTCGATATGCTTGTGCGCCACATCGCCCACATGCCGCAGCCAGTTGTCCACCAAGCCCAGGCGCCGCTCGTCCAGCACCGCCTGCACGCCGCCGCAACCGTAATGGCCGACGACGATGATGTGTTCCACTTTCAGCACATCCACCGCGAACTGGATGGCGCTCAGGCAGTTCAGGTCGCTGTGCGATACCACGTTGGCGACATTGCGCTGCACGAAGATTTCGCCCGGCGGCAGATCCACGATCTGGGTGGCGGGCACGCGCGAATCGGAGCAACCGATCCACAGGTATTTGGGGGATTGCTGTTTGGCCAGCCGCTCGAAAAATTGCGGATCGGCTTGGGTGACGGATGCCGACCAGCGGCGGTTGCTGTCGATCAGATCCTGCAGTGGGCTGCTCAAGGCGTTTTCCTCAGTAACGAATACAGATATTGCGCGGCTCGGTGAAGAAGCGCAGCGCTTCGGCGCCGCCTTCGCGGCCGACGCCCGATTGCTTGCTGCCACCGAACGGGGTGCGCAGGTCGCGCAGCAACCAGCAGTTGATCCACACGATGCCAAATTCCAGCTGCGCGCCGAGCCGGTGCGCACGCGACAAGTCCGTGGTCCACAGCGATGCGGCGAGCCCATAGCTGGTGCCGTTGGCGATGGCGACTGCATCGGCTTCATCGTCAAACGGAATCAGCGTGACCACGGGGCCGAAGATTTCCTGTTGATTGGTGGCAGTGTCGTTGGCCAGTCCGTCGATCACGGTGGGCGCCACAAACCATCCTTCGGCGCAACGCCCTTGCAGCGAAACCGCATCGCCGCCGGTAAGCACCTGGCCGCCTTCGTCGCGCGCCTTGGCGATGCAGCTCATCACTTTGTCGAAATGCTCGCGCGATACCAGCGCGCCCAGATCGGTGGCGGCATCGTGTGGGTCGCCCACTTGCAGGGCTTTTACCCGGGCCAGATAGCGTTCGCGGAAGCTGGCATAGATCGCGCGCTGCACCAGCAGGCGCGAACCGCACAGGCAGATCTCGCCCTGGTTGGCAAAGCCCGAGCGCACGATGGTGTCCAGGTTCTGCTCGGAAAGATCGGCATCGGCGAATACGATGGCCGGATTCTTGCCGCCCAGCTCCAGCGACACTTTCTTGAATTGCGGTGCTGCCGTGGTGGCGATGCTGGCGCCGGTGCGCGTGCTGCCGGTAAACGACACGGCCTTGATCGCGGGATGCTCCACGATCGCCTGACCGGTGGTCGGGCCGCGCCCCTGCACGATATTGAGTACGCCCGGCGGAAAGCCGGCCTCGATGCTCAATTCGCCCAGCAACGCGGCAGTGCAGGGCGTTACTTCCGACGGCTTGGCCACCACGGTGTTGCCGGCAGCCAGCGCCGGCGCGATCTTCCAGGTGAACAGATACAGCGGCAGATTCCACGGACTGATACAGCCCACCGCACCCAGCGGACGGCGCAGCGTGTAATTGATCGCGCCGCTTTCCATCGCATGCGATTCGCTGTCCCAGGCCATGATGGCGGCGGCGAAGAAACGCAGGTTGGATACCGCGCGCGGGATGTCCAGGCGCCGGGCCAGCGCGACCGGCTTGCCGCTGTCGCGCGATTCGAGTTCGGCGAATTCGTCCAGCCGTGCCTCGATCAGGTCGGCCAGGCGGTGGAGCAGGCGGGCGCGTTCGTCCGCAGGTGTGGCAGCCCATGCGGGGGCCGCTTGCTGCGCTGCCAGCGCAGCCGCTTCGACATCGGCAGCGCCGGAATCGGGGCAATGCGCGAAGACCGCGCCGGTGGCCGGCTCGTAGATATCCAGCCAGCGATTGTCGCGCGGCGCCTGCAGGCGACCGTCAATGAGATTGGCGAGGCGTGTGCTTGGCATCCGCACAAGCTTAGAACCTGCGCGCCTGGAATGCACCGGACTCTGCCGTATGTGGGCGTCGGCGCGAACTCAGCTCAGCGCTTTGGTGCGGCCGCCATCCACGGCAATGCTCACACCGTTGACGTAGGCCGCCGCCGGTGTGCACAGGAAGGCGATCACCGCCGCCACTTCGCCCGGTTCGCCGAAGCGGCGTGCGGGGACGGCGGCGATCATGTCCTTGGCCAGCTCCGCTTCGCTGCGGCCGCTCTTCTGCGACTGCGCAGCCAGCAGCCCATCCAGTCGCGCCGTGCGGGTATAGCCGGGCAGCACGTTGTTGACGGTGATGCCATCGGCAGCCAGCTCGCCCGACAAGGTCTTGGCCCAGGCGGCCACCGCGGCACGCACGGTATTGGAAACGCCAAGTCCTGGAATCGGTTCCTTCACCGAGGTGGAGATGACATTGACCAGCCGGCCATAGCCACTGTCGCGCATGCCTGGCAGCACGGTCTGCAGCAGCACCTGTCCGGCCAGCAAGTGCTGGCGGAACGCGCTCTCGAACGCGGCGGGTTCGGCGCTGTACGCGGGGCCGCCGGGCGGACCGCCGGTGTTGTTGATCAGGATCTGCACCGGATGCGTGGCAACCAGTTCGGCGGCAATTGCCTGCAGCCCGGCGGTGTCCTGCATATCGACGCTGCGCCAGTCATGGCGTTGCGCCGCATGCTTGCGCGGCAGGCTTGCGGCTACTGCCTGCAGCGTTTCGGCTGAGCGTGCGAACAAGGTGACATCGGCACCCAGTTCGGCCAGCTCCACCGCCGCAGCGCGGCCAATGCCTTGGGAGGCGCCGCATACCAGCGCGTGACGACCACTCAGGTTCAGATCCATGCCAGTTCCTCGATAGCCAATCAGGCGCGGCTGTGCCACTGCATGGCCAGCGCCGCGATCCAGCATCCCCATGCCAGCCACTGACTGTAGCGCCAGCTGCGCCACAGGCGCGTCAGCGACGCATCGCCGATCGCGCGGATGGCCGGCGAGCGCAATACGGCCTGCATGCGCAGCCACAATTGCGGTCCGCGCGCGGACTGGCCGCTTACGCCGGTATCCACGATCACCTGCCAGTGCTGCGGATAATCCTGGCGCAGGCGTTTGGCGATGCGGAACGGCAGCAGGGCATGCAGCAGAAAGCAGGCAAGGCCGATCAGCAGCAATCCGATATAAACCACAAACAGAATCAAGGACGACTCCAGGTTCAGAAGCTCAAGTGCACGGGAATGTCGTGCAGTACGCCATCGCCCGCCGGCGCCTTGCCGCACACGGCCTTGTTGACGGCTTCGGCATAGTTCTTGTCCATCATGCCGACCCATACTGTGCCATCCGGACCGTGCTGAATCTTGTAGCTGCCGCCCATGGTCGTCGCCGCCGGCGCCGTGCTGCTGGTGGTGGAAAAGGTGCTGGCCGACTGTTCCCAATAGGTGTTGTCGGTCTGCTGCTTGTTGGAGCTGTAGACCACCAGATAGTGCGCGCGCTTGTCGGTAACGGTAACGCTGCCGAAGGCGCCGCTATCGCTGGAGAACCAGCCCATGTATTCGCACAGTTTCACGTCCTGGCTGTCGATCGGCTGGAACGCGTCGTTGAGCTGCACCAGGGTTGGTGCGAACAGATAGCTGCCGCTGCCCGCCGAGCGGCCGACCAGTTCCGACTTGATCGCGATCTTGTACGGCAGCTTGGCATCGGCCGGCAGCTTGAACGCCAGAAAATAGCTGTGCACGCCGTTCACCGCGGCAACCTGGCTGCCGTTGCCCAGCACGTATTGCTGCGGCGTCCAGGGCAGCTGATTCTGATAAGAGAAATCAGCAAAGCTGCTGCAGCAGGGCGTGGCATCCTGCAGCACTTTCCTGGCATCGGCCAGCGTCTTGGGCGGCGGACTCTGCGGCAGCAGGGTCGGCAGCGTGGGCAGCTTGACGCTATGGCAGGCGGCAAGCAGCAAGATCAGGGCAAAGGTAAGAAGCAGTCGAAAACGCATAGGCTGGTCTGGATCAGAATTCGGCACTCCCGGCGACGCGGGGGTAGGGGATGGCATCACGGATGTTTTGCAGGCCGCACACGTACACCAGCAGGCGCTCGAAGCCGAGGCCGAAGCCGGAATGCGGCACGGTGCCGTAGCGGCGCAGGTCACGGTACCAACCATAGGTGGCAGTATCGAGACCGAACTTGGCCATGCGGCGGTCGAGATAGTCCAGGCGCTCCTCGCGCTGGCTGCCGCCGATGATTTCGCCGATGCCGGGGGCGAGCACATCCATCGCGGCGACGGTTTTCTCGTCGTCGTTCAGGCGCATATAGAACGCCTTGATCTGTTCGGGATAGTTCATCACCACCACCGGCCGGCCGACGTGCTTTTCGGCCAGGTAGCGCTCGTGCTCGGTCTGCAGGTCCACACCCCAGGCCACCGGGAATTCGAACGAGTGACCGGACTTTTTCAGGATCTCGACGACTTCGGTGTAGTCGATGCGCTCGAACGGTTGCGCGATGAAGGTTTCCAGGCGGGTGATCGCCTCCGGCAGCACGCGTTCGGCGAAGAACGCCATGTCGTCCGCGCGTTCTTCCAGCACGGCCTTGAAAATGGCCTTGAGGAAGGCTTCGGCGCAATCGGCGTCGGCGGACAGGTCGGCGAAGGCGATTTCCGGCTCCACCATCCAGAACTCGGCCAGATGGCGCGGCGTGTTGGAGTTTTCGGCGCGGAAGGTGGGGCCGAAGGTGTAGACCTTGCTCATCGACAGCGCATAGGCCTCGACATTGAGCTGGCCGGACACGGTCAGGAAGGCCTCGCGACCGAAGAAGTCCTTGCGGAAATCGATCTTGCCCTTCTCGTCGCGCGGCAGGTTGGCCAGGTCCAGCGTGGACAGGCGGAACATGTCGCCCGCGCCCTCGGCATCGGAGGTGGTGATGATGGGCGTGTTGATCCAGAAGAAGCCCTGTTCGGTGAGATGGCGGTGGATCGCCGTCATCATGGTGTGGCGCACGCGCGTGACCGCGCCGAACAGGTTGGTGCGCGGGCGCAGGTGGGCGACCTCGCGCAGGAATTCCATCGAGTGCTGCTTGGGCTGGATCGGATAGGTTTCCGGATCGTCGACCAGGCCGGTGACGATCACCTCGTCCGCCTGCAATTCGAACGACTGGCCCTTGCCCTGCGACGGCACCAGAGTGCCGCTGACAATCACGCCCGCGCCGGCGGTGAGATGCTTGACCTCGCTCTCGTAGTTGCCGAGCGTGGCCGGCACCACGGCCTGAATCGGATCGAAGCAGGAGCCGTCGCTCACATTCACGAACGACAGGCCAGCCTTGGAGTCGCGCCGGGTCCGCACCCAGCCGCGCACGGTCACCTTGCTGCCGGCTTCGGTTTTGCCGGAAAGAGCCTGTTTGACGCTGACCACCGTCATGAATTGAAACTCCTGGGAGATGCGCCCATGTGTAAGGGGGCGTGAAGGCAAGCGGGCATGATAATGTAGCCCTTGCCGCACTGCGACATTCCCGCTGCGCAAAAGTGCCGACCTAGAAGTTTCTTGCGAATGACCATCTCGATCACTCCCACCGCCAATCAGCGCATGCGCCAGTTCCTGGCGCAGTCTCCGTCCGCCGCTGGCGTCCGCTTCGGCGTGAAGCGCACGGGCTGCTCGGGTTTTGCCTATGTGGTGGATCTGGCCGAGGCGGCCGGCGCCGAGGATCAGACCTTCCAGATCGACGGCGTGCCGGTCATCGTGGACACCAAGAGCCTGCCGCTGGTCGATGGCACCGTGATCGACTTCCAGCGCCAGGGCCTCAACGCCAGCTTCGTGTTCCACAACCCCAATGCCACCGGGGAATGCGGCTGCGGGGAAAGCTTTACGGTCGGCTGAGCTTCGGCCGTTCCGCTCGGCCGCTTGTGCTGAGTGATTGATTCCGCTTAGAATTCCGCTTCTGCCCGCGTGAAAAAGGCGCGGACAGTCCCTTGCCTCACCGCATCGACGGGAGGCTGCCGGGCCCGTAAGGGCCACATCCATAAGGAGTTTTCCGATGACCTTGCGTCATTACGAAGTAGTGTTTCTGGTCCACCCTGACCAGAGCGAGCAGGTTCCGGCGATGATCGAGCGCTACAAGGCGCTGATCACCTCCGACGGTGGCACGATCCATCGCCTGGAAGACTGGGGCCGCCGCCAGCTGGCCTACCCGATCGTGAACCTGGCCAAGGCTCACTACGTGCTGCTCAACATCGAAGTGAGCCAGAGCGTGCTGAACGAGCTGGAATCGGGCTTCCGCTTCAACGACGCCGTGCTGCGCCACCTGGTCATCAAGCGTGACGAGGCCGACACCGATCAGTCCTTCATCCTCAAGAGCAAGGAAAAGGATGATGCCAAGTCTTCGCGCCGCCGCGATGACGACAGCGATGGCGATGACCGCCGCGTCGGCCGTGCCGACAGCGACGATGCCGATTCCGACGACTGATTAGGAGCCTGAGCCATGTCCAAGTTCTTCCGCCGCCGCAAGTTCTGCCGCTTCACGGCCGAAAACGTCAAAGAGATCGACTACAAGGATCTCAACACGCTGCGCCAGTACATCACTGAGAACGGCAAGATCGTTCCCAGCCGCATCACCGGCACCAAGGCCCGCTACCAGCGTCAGCTGGCTGCCGCCATCAAGCGCGCCCGTTTCCTGGCGCTGCTGCCGTACACCGACAACCACGACGTCTAATGTCGTGTCGCGCCTCCTCTCCCCGCCGGGGAGAGGAGCGCATGCAACACTTCGGACAACCGTCCACGGCTGCGCCGGGCCACTCCGGTGCTAACGAATTGAGGATGTACCCATGGAACTCATTCTGCTCGAAAACGTGCGCAACCTCGGCAAGCTTGGCGACAAGGTCAAGGTGAAGCCGGGCTACGGCCGCAACTACCTGCTGCCGCAGGGCAAGGCTGTGCGCGTCAATGCTGAAAACCTGGCCGCGTTCGAAGCGCGCCGCGCCGAATACGAAGCCAAGGCCAGCAAGTTGTTCACCGATGCCGAGTCGCGCAAGGCCAAGCTGGTCGACGTGTCGGTCACCATCTCCGCCAACGCCAGCCCCGAAGGCAAGCTGTACGGCTCGGTCGGTCCGCGTGAAATTGCCGATGCGCTGCAGGCCGCCGGTCACGACATCCATAAGGGTGAAGTGATCCAGGGCGAAGGCCCGATCCGCCACATCGGCGAATTCGAGGTCGTGATCAGCCTGCACGCCGACGTGCAGGGCACGGTCAAGGTGATCGTGGTCGGCGAGAAGTAATCGCTCGCGCCACCCTCCGCCGGATGCAGACGGGCGCCGCCAGGCGCCCGTTTGTTTTGGGCGCCTCGCTGGGGCGCCCAGGTTTTATCCCCAGCTTTTCCCAGGTTATCCACAGCGTAGCCACAGACTTATTGTCTTAACGGCTGCGACTGCGTTGCGTATGCTCCTCTTTCGTGCCTGCCCGCAGGGTATGCGCACCTTTCCTCGCCGCAGGGAATGTCCATGTCCTTCGTGCCCGATCGCAAATCCGGCAACAGCAGCAATAGCGCCATCGAGGCCTTGCGCGTACCCCCGCATTCCATCGACGCCGAACAGGCGGTGCTCGGTGGCCTGATGCTGGCGGCCGATGCGCTGGACAAGGTCGCCGACAAGCTCAGCGAGCAGGATTTCTACCGCAAGGATCACCGCCTGATCTGGCGCGCCATCAGCGAGCTGGCCAATAAGGGCATGCCCTGCGATGCGGTGACCCTGGGCGACTGGTTCGAGGCCAATGAACTGGCCGAGATGGTGGGTGGCGCCGGCTACTTGATCGAGCTGGCCAATGCCACGCCCAGCGCGGCCAATATCGCCGCCTACGCCGAAATCGTGCGCGAGAAATCGGTGCTGCGTCAGCTGATCGACGCAGGCACTGCGATTACCGAAGACGGCTACCGCCCGGAAGGCAAGGGCGTACATGAAGTGCTGGAACTGGCCGAGCAGCGCGTGTTCCACATCGCCGAATCCGGCGCACGCGGCAAGAAGGAAACCGTGTCCATGCGCGAGGCGGTGAAAGACGCCTTCCGCTTGCTGCACGAGCGCTACCAGAACCGTGGCCAGCTCACCGGTATTTCCACCGGTTTTACCGACCTGGACAATCTCACTTCCGGCCTGCAGCCCTCGGATCTGATCATCGTCGCGGCGCGTCCGTCGATGGGCAAGACCGCGTTCTCGGTCAATATCGCCGAGGCCTGCGCGCTGCGGGCAAAAAAGCCGGTGGTGATCTTTTCGATGGAAATGTCTGCTTCGCAGCTGGCCTTCCGTCTGATCTCCTCGGTAGGCCGCATCCACCAGCAGCATCTGCGCAACGGCGATCTGGCCGAAGAAGATTGGCCGCGCGTCACCAATGCCATCGCGTTGCTGTCCGAAGCAAAGATCTTCATCGACGACACCCCCGGCCTGTCGCCGGTGGAAATGCGCTCGCGTTCGCGCCGCATCGCGCGCGAGCACGGCGGCCTGGGCCTGATCGTGATCGACTACCTGCAGCTGATGCAGGTGCCCGGCAACAAGGAAAACCGCGCCACCGAAATCTCGGAAATTTCGCGCTCGCTGAAAGGCCTGGCGAAAGAGCTGAACGTGCCGGTGATTGCCTTGTCGCAGCTCAACCGTTCGCTGGAACAGCGTGCGGACAAGCGCCCGATGATGTCGGACCTGCGCGAATCGGGCGCTATCGAGCAGGACGCCGACGTGATCATGTTTATCTACCGCGACGAGTACTACAACAAAGAATCGCCGGATAAGGGCCTGGCCGAAATCATCATCGGCAAACAGCGTAACGGTCCCACCGACACGGTGAAGCTGACCTTCCTGGGTCACTACACCAAGTTCGAGAACTACAGTCCCGATAGCTATACCGGCCATTTCTGAGCGGGTTTCGCCCGCGCATTGCCATGGCCTTGCCCTGATCTGCGGTTCGCGGGTGAGTACCCTATGATGCTGCTGGCGCAATGATCGGCGCCCGCGCATCTTCTTCGAGCAAGCAGGACCGCATGAGCCGTACCACCGTCGCAACCATCCATCTAGGCGCGCTGCGCCACAACCTGGAGCGGATTCGCAGCATGGCCGCGCCGGCCATGGTGATGGCCGTGGTGAAGGCCGATGCCTACGGCCATGGGCTGGAGCGGGTCGCCCGTGCGCTCGACGGCGCTGCGGACGCGTTTGCCGTGGCCGCACTGGGCGATGGCTTGCGCCTGCGTGCAGCAGGACATCGGCAGCGCATCGTAGTGTTGTCCGGCCCCGATCAGCCCGGCGATATCGCCGAGATGCAGCGCCTGGGCCTGGATGCCGCGATCCATCACGAAAGCCAGCTGCGCTGGCTGTCCGAAGCTACGCCCGCGCGCGGCCGTCTGCGCGTGTGGCTGAAGGTAGACAGCGGCATGCATCGGCTGGGCTTCGCGCCCGAGTGCGCCGCAGCGGTGCATGCGCAGCTGGCGGCGATGTCCGGCATCGATCCGGATATCGGCTTGATGACCCACTTTGCCGAATCCGAAGTGTTCGATGGCGCGCGCACGCGCGAACAGATCGAACGCTTCCAGCAAGCCACCAAGGGCCTGGCCGGCCCGCGCTCGCTGTCCAATTCCGCGGCTGTACTCGGCTGGCCCGATGCGCGCGGCGATTGGGTGCGTACCGGCGGCCTGTTGTATGGCCTCTCGGTAGTGGAGGGGCAGGCGGGTGAGGATTTAGGCTTTCGCGCCGCCATGACTCTGTCGACGCGCCTGATCGCCATCAACACCATTCGGCGTGGCGAACGCATCGGCTACAACGGTTTGTGGCAATGCCCCGAAGACATGCCGGTGGGCGTGGCCGCCGTCGGCTATGGCGACGGGTATCCGCGCAGTGCCGCATCGGGTACGCCCGTGCTGGTCGGCGATCAGCGGGTGCCCCTGGTCGGGCGCGTGTCGATGGATCTGATCACGCTGGACTTGCGTTCGGCGCCGCACGCGAAAGTGGGCGACCGGGTGGTGCTGTGGGGGCCGGAGCTGCCGGTGGAAATCGTCGCGGCCCAGTCCGGCACCATCAGCTACGACCTCACCTGCGGCATGACGCGGCGCGTGCTGTTCGTCGAGGACGAGCAATAACATCCCCGTCTCGGCGCCTGCGATAAGCGCAGGCTAAGCTCCCTTTATTCAGCCCACGCAGATCACCCCATGGCCAAAGCCAAAACCGCCTACGTCTGCGCCGATTGCGGTGCCGAGCACAACAAATGGCAGGGCCAGTGCGTGGAATGCGGCGCGTGGAACACGCTGTCGGAATTCGTGGTGCAGCCGTCGCAGAAATCGATCGCGGCGGCGCGGCAGGGCGGTTATGCGGGAGCGGCCAATCAGGCGCCGCGCGTCACGCCGCTGACCGAAGTGCTGGTAACCGCCGAGTCGCGCACGCTGACCGGTATCGGTGAGCTGGATCGGGTGTTGGGTGGCGGTCTGGTCGATGGTTCGGTGGTGTTGATCGGCGGCGATCCTGGCATCGGCAAATCCACCTTGCTGTTGCAGATGCTGGGCGTGCTGGGCGAGAAGTTGCCCAGCGTGTATGTCACCGGCGAAGAATCGCTGGCACAGGTGGCCGCGCGCGCGCAGCGGCTGGATCTGCCGCTGCAGCCGCTGCATGCGCTGGCCGAGACGGGTATCGAGCGCATTCTCGACCAGGTCGCCGCCTCGCGTCCGCGCGTGCTGGTGATCGATTCGATTCAGACGATCTGGACTGATCTGCTTACCGCGGCGCCCGGTTCGGTCAGCCAGGTGCGCGAATCGGCGGCCAAGCTGACCCGCTTTGCCAAGGAAACCGGCACCTCAGTATTCCTGGTGGGGCATGTCACCAAGGAAGGTGGTATCGCCGGTCCGCGTGTGCTGGAGCACATGGTCGATGCGGTGCTGTATTTCGAAGGCGAATCGGGCAGTCGCTTCCGCGTGCTGCGCGCTTTCAAGAATCGCTTCGGTGCGGTGAACGAGCTGGGCGTATTCGCGATGTCGGAAAAAGGGCTGCGCGAAGTGCCCAATCCTTCCGCGATCTTTCTTTCTGCGCACAGCGGCCCGACCTCGGGCAGTGCGGTGATGGTGACGCGCGAAGGTACGCGGCCGCTGCTGGTGGAAGTGCAGGCGCTGGTCGATCAATCCTCGCTCGGCAATCCACGCCGCGTGGCGCTGGGCCTGGAGCAGAACCGCCTGGCCATGCTGCTCGCGGTATTGCATCGCCATGGCGGCGTGGCGGCTTACGACCAGGACGTATTCGTCAACGTCGTCGGCGGCATTCGCGTGCAGGAAACGGCGGCGGACCTGCCGGTGCTGCTGGCCGTGCTGTCGTCGCTGCGCGATCGCCCGCTGCCGGAGAAAACCATCGCCTTCGGCGAAGTGGGTCTTTCCGGTGAAATCCGCCCGGTGCCCAACGGCGAAGAGCGCCTGAAAGAGGCGGCACATCATGGTTTTCAGCGTGCGATCGTGCCCAAGGCCAACGCGCCGAAGAAGGGACGCGTGGGCGAAATGGAAGTGATTGGCGTGGAGCGCCTGGCGCAGGCGCTGGATGCGTGCCGCTGAAGCGGCGTCAATCCACCACGCGGTGCAGGATCAGCTCCAGCACGAACTTCGAACCGAAGAACGCCAGCGCCAGCACGCCCATGCCGATCAGGGTGAGATTCACCGCGCTGCGCCCGCGCCAGCCGTGCTTCCAGCGGCCATAGAGCAGGGCGCCGAATACCAGCCATGCCACGATCGACAGCACCGTCTTGTGCACCAGGTGCTGGCCGAACAGGTTGTCGACGAACAGGATTCCGGTCAGTAGGGTCAGCGTCAGCAGCACGAAGCCCGCGCCGATCAGGCGGAACAGCAGCGATTCGGTCAGCGTCAGCGGCGGCAGCGCGCTCAGCCATGCGCCCAGCTGGCGATGGCGCAGGGCGCGATCCTGCACCGCCAGCAGAATCGCCATCGCCGCGGCGATTGACAGCACGCTGAAGGCCAGCAGGGCCACGGTAACGTGCAGCTTGATATGCCAATCCATCGCCATCGGGGCGGTGGCCGGCGCCAGGAAGCTGTCCACCCAAAGCAACATGGCGCTGAGCGGGAACACGATCACGCCCAGCGTGGCTACCGGGCGGGTGAGGTTGACCAGCAGGGTGAGCGCCGACACCACGCAGGCGACCAGCGACAGCGCGGCAAAGAAGTGCAGGTCCAGCGCGCCGCGATGCATCGCCAGCAAGTCGCCGGCATGCGAGAGCACCGCAATGGTGGCGATCGCCAGGGCCGGCTTCGCAAAGGCGCTGGGCGTTGCCGTGCCGCCGCCGAACAGCGGCCGCGCCAGCAGCAGGCTGGCCAGCAGGTAGCAGACGATGGCGAAGATCGAGAGGGCGGAGAGCATGGCGTGCAAGTGTGGCATACGCGTTTGACGGGGTGAACGCGACGAATCGCCCGGGTCTCCGGTTGCTGCGGCCGCCGGCCGCCTGCGGCGATGCCCGGCGGCTGCCCGGAGGTCTGGTATATTTATCGGTCACTCTGTAAATGCAGCCGCCGTCATGTTCGAGTCGCTCAGCCAACGCCTCTCCACCACCGTCAACCGCCTGCGCGGCCGCGGTCGCCTGACCGAGGAAAACATCCGCGAAAGCCTGCGCGAAGTGCGCATCGCCCTGCTCGAGGCCGACGTCGCGCTGCCGGTGGTGCAGGCGCTGGTCGAGCGCGTGAAGGTGCGCGCGGTAGGCCAGGAAGTGCTCAAGAGCCTGTCGCCGGGGCAGGCGCTGGTGAAGGTGGTGAGCGACGAGCTGACCGCGGTGATGGGCACTGCCAACAGCGAGCTCAACCTCGCCCAGCAGCCGCCGGCCGTGGTGCTGATGGCTGGCCTGCAAGGCGCCGGCAAGACCACCACCGTAGCCAAGCTGGCTCGTTTCCTGGTCGAGCGCAAGAAGAAGCGCGTGATGGTAGTGAGCTGCGACGTGTATCGTCCGGCCGCTATCGAGCAGCTGCGTACGCTGGCCGAACAGGTCGGCGTGAATTTCTTCCCGTCGGAGGCAGGCCAGAATCCGGTCGATATCGCCAAGGCGGCGATCTCGGCAGCGCGTAAAGAAGTCATGGACGTGCTGCTGATCGATACCGCCGGCCGCCTGCACGTCGACGAAGCGATGATGGCCGAGATCAAGGCGCTGCACGCCGCGGTCACGCCGATCGAAACGCTGTTCGTGGTCGACTCGATGACCGGCCAGGATGCGGCCAATACCGCCAAGGCCTTCAGCGAGGCGCTGCCGCTGACCGGCGTGGTGCTGACCAAGACCGACGGCGATGCGCGCGGCGGCGCTGCACTCTCGGTGCGCTATGTCACCGGCCGCCCGATCAAGTTCCTCGGCGCGGGCGAAAAGACCGATGCGCTGGAGCCGTTCCATCCCGATCGCGTGGCCCAGCGCATACTCGGCATGGGCGACGTGCTGTCGCTGGTCGAGGAAGTGGAGCGCAAGGTCGACCAGGAAAAAGCGCAGAAGCTCGCCACCAAGGTGATGAAGGGCAAGCGCTTCGATCTGAACGACATGCGCGACCAGCTCGAACAGATGACCAACATGGGTGGCCTGGCCGGCCTGATGGACAAGCTGCCGGGCGTCTCGGGCCTGCCCGACAGCGTGAAATCCAAGGTCGACGACGGCGAAATCAAGCGCATGGTGGCCATCATCAGTTCGATGACCAAGAAAGAGCGCCGCCATCCGGATCTGCTCAACGGCTCGCGCCGCGCCCGCGTGGCGCGCGGCTCGGGTACGCAGCCGGCCGACGTGAACCGCCTGCTCAAGCAGTACATGCAGATGGAAAAGATGATGTCCAAGCTCTCCAAGGGCGGCTCCAAGGGCCTGCTGCGGCAGATGCGCGGCGCCATGAAAGGCATGGGCGGCATGGGTGGCGGCTTCCCGCCGATGCGCTGAATGGCGCCGGTGCGGCAGGGAATCGGCTAACCCCTTCCTTTTTCCTCAAATTTCATTAAAATGTCTCGTTTACCGCGTCCGTCCCAGGGCGCGTTTGCCGGGCCTGCCGGCAACTCTGGAGCTTTTACTATGGTTAAGATTCGTCTTTCGCGCGGCGGCGCCAAGGGCCGTCCGTTCTACCACGTCGTCGTGACCGACTCGCGCAGTGCGCGTGACGGCCGCAACATCGAAAACGTGGGTTTCTACAATCCGGTCGCTTCGGGCAAGGACAAGCGCCTTGAACTGAACGTTGCGCGCGTCCAGGAGTGGGTGTCCAAGGGCGCTCAGCTGAGCGACAAGGTCGCCGCTCTGGTGAAGGAAGCCGGCAAGCAGCAGGCTGCCTGAGCATGACCGCAGCCGGTCGGCGCGTCCTGGTTGGGCGCATCGTCGGGTTGTACGGGGTGCAGGGCTGGCTCAAGGTCGAATCCTGGACCGAGCCCCGCACACAGATCTTCAAGTACCAACCCTGGCAGCTGGCAACGGCGCCGGGCCAGGACCGGGAGATCGAAGGTATCAATGGTCGACCCCAGGGCAAAGGCCTCGTGGCCAAGCTGCCGGGAGTGGACGACCGGGATGTCGCGGCACCGCTGGTGGGACAGGACATTTATGTCGCCCGCGAGCTGCTGCCGTCGCCCGGTAAAGACGAGTACTACTGGGTCGATCTCGAGGGTCTCGAGGTCGTCACCACGGAAGGCGTGGCGTTGGGACGGGTAAGTCACCTGTTCGCAACCGGCGCCAACGATGTGGTGGTGGTAAGGGACGGCGAGCGCGAGCGGCTGGTTCCTTTCGTCCAGGGTGTTTACGTGCGTTCGGTGGATGTATCCGGCGGGCGCATGGTGGTGGACTGGGACCCTGAATTCTGAAGTGAGGGGTCCGATGCGCATCGATGTCGTCACGCTGTTTCCCGACTTCATGCGCCAGTGCGCCGCCGTCGGTGTGGTAGGACGCGCGCAGCAGCGCGAGCTGTTGCAGGTGGAAGCCTGGAACCCGCGCGATTACGCCACCGACAACTACCGTACCGTGGACGGCCGCACCTGCGGCGGCGGCCCCGGCATGGTGATGCTGATCGAGCCTTTGCGTGCAGCCCTCAAGGCGGTGCGTGAGGCGGCACCGGATCCGGTGCATGTGATTTACCTCAGTCCGCAGGGAGCGCGGCTGACGCAGGGCCGGGTGGAAGCGTTGGCAAAACTGCCGCGCATCGCCTTGCTTTGTGGACGTTACGAAGGTGTGGACGAGCGTCTGCTGGCGCACGAGGTCGACGAAGAGCTTTCTATCGGCGATTATGTGCTGTCTGGTGGCGAGCTGGGTGCCGCGGTGATCATCGATGCCGTGGGCCGCCTGCAGGACGGTGCGCTGAACGACGCGCAGTCGGCCGAGCAGGATTCGTTTTCGAACGGGCTGCTCGATTGTCCGCACTATGCAAAACCGGTGCACGATGCACTGGGCGACGTACCGGAAGTGCTGCTTTCCGGCGATCACGCGGCCATACGCCGCTGGCGCCTGAAGCAGTCGCTGGGACGGACCTGGTTGCGACGTCCCGATTTATTGGCGCAGCGCGCGCTGGATAAGGAATCCCGAGCGCTGTTGGACGAATTCCGCCGTGAATATGCGCACATGCAGGCACGGCAAAACGATGCGGTCAATGAAGACCGCAATCATTGAGAAAAGACAGGTGTTGCCATGAACAAGATCATCGAACAGTTCGAAGCCGAGCAGATCACCCGCCAGCTGCCGGAGTTCGGCCCTGGCGACACCGTGGTGGTCAACGTCAAGGTGAAAGAAGGTAACCGCGAGCGCGTACAGGCGTTCGAAGGTGTCGTCATCGCCAAGCGCAGCCGCGGCCTGCATTCGGCCTTCACCGTGCGCAAGATCTCGCACGGCACCGGCGTGGAGCGCGTGTTCCAGGCGCACAGCCCGAGCATCGAGTCGGTGACGGTGAAGCGCAAGGGCAAGGTGCGCGGCGCCAAGCTGTATTACCTGCGTGGCCTGGAAGGCAAGGCCGCCCGCATCAAGGAAGACATCGCCGCTTCCTCGTCGCGCGACTGATTCCAGTCCGACCGCACGAACAAACAAAACCCGCGGAGCGATCCGCGGGTTTTTGTTTTGCGCCGTAGCGTAGGTTGGGTTAGCGCAGCGTAACCCAACGAATCTCCATCGAAGCCAGCCATCGTTGGGTTACGCTGCGCGAACCCAACCTACGTGGGTGTTCAGAGGTTGACCATCAGCTGCTGCGGCTCCTGCAGGAAGTTGCCCTGCACGAAGTCCACGCCGCAGGCGAACAGCATCGAGGTGCTGGCTGCGTCTTCCACCCATTCGGCCACGGTCATGCGCTTCATGTCGTGTGCCTGCTGGCAGATCTCGGTGACCTTCTTCTGGTTCTCCGGATGCTGCGGCAGATCGGCCATGAAACTGCGATCGATTTTCAGGTAATCGGCATCGATGTGATTGAGCAACTGGAACGAGTTCAGGCCCGAGCCGAACTGTTCCAGCGCGAAGAAGCCGCCCAGCTTTTTCCACGCATTGATGAACTCCTGCGCTGGGCGCAGCATCGTCACCACCTTGCTTTCGGTCATTTCCAGCACCAGCCGGCCGTTCTTCAGGTTGGCCTGCTTCAGCGTGCGATCGAGCCATGGCAGCAGCTGAGACTGCTGCTGCAGCGAATCGGGCGTGAGCTTGACGAAGAAGGTGGTGGGAAAGCCCAGCCGGTCGCGCGATTTCAGTGCGGTGATTGCCTGGTTCAGCACCCAGCGGTCGATTTCGGCATTGAGGCCGTTCTTCTCGGCGATGGGCATGAAGAAGCCGGGCAGTACCTCACCCTGCGGACCGTTCATGCGCAGCAGGATTTCCGAGTAATCGCCCTCGGCATCCTGCAGGCTGATGGTCTGCTGGTGGTAAAGCACGAATTCGTTCTGGGTGAGCGCCTGGCGCAACAGGCTCAGCCAGTTGCGCTCGCGTTCGGCATCGGCCTTTTCGCGTGCGGCCGGATCGTGCAGTTCGCTGCGGTTGCCGCCCTGACTCTGCGCGCTGCGCAGGGCCTGGTTGGCCTGGTTGAGCAGCATGTCGGTATTGGCGTTCTTCTCGCCGAGCAGGCTGCCGCCGATGCTGGTGGTGAGAGTGATCGACTGAGTGCCCAGATCGAAAATATCGCGCGACATCACCTGCTGCAGCGAGGCGATCCAGGTGTGGATCGCCTCGTCGCTTTCGGTATGCAGGATCACGCCGATGGTGTGCTCGGCCAGCAGGCCGGCGATATCTTCTTCGCCCAGCTGCGCATTGGCGCGCTTGGCGAAGGCGGCCAGCAGTTCGTCGGCCTTGCCCAGGCCGATGCCGTTGACGATGGTGGCCCAGTTGTCCGGTTCGATCAGCAGCAGGCTCTGGCCCTTGCGGCCCTCGCTGGCGGCTGCCACGGCGTTATCGATGCTTTCCAGCGTGCGTGCGCGGTTGTACAGGCCGGTGACCGGGTCGCGCTGCAGCTGCTCGACCAGGACCGGGTCGACCTGCTGGCGGCGGAACACGATCTGCAGACAGCTTTCGCCTTCGAAGGTGGCGTGGGTGAATTCGGCCGTGGCGAGAAAGGTGCTGCCATCGGCGCGGCGCGCCTGCAGTTCCAGGCGGGAGTCGGCCCGCTCGCCGCGCGAGAGTGCGCGCAGCAGGTTCTTGAAGGCCTCGCCGTCGCTGGGGCTGACCAGATCCAGTACCGGCAGGCCGAGCAGGTCATCGTATTCCTCGTAACCGAAGGTATCGAGGTAGGAGCGGTTGGCGCGCACGTGCATGCCTTCATGCACGTAGGCGATGGGATCGTTGGAGGAATCCAGTAGCGCATCGCAGCGGCGTTCCGACTCGCGCAGCGCCGTTTCCAGTCGGCGTACCTGGCGGCGTGTATGCAGCGAGTCGAACTCGCGCCTCACCACCGTGATCAGCTGCTTGGGCTGGCTGCGCGAGGCGACCCCGGAGACGCCGTCCTGGAACATCTCGGCCACACCCTGGTCGTCGATTTTTACGACGCAGGCGATCAGCGCAATATCGCGCGCGCTGGCTTCGAGCTGTTGCGCGACGCTGCGCAGCGGCAGGGTGCTCACCGTGGGATTGAACAGCACCAGGTCCGGGCCGAGCTCTTCCAGCGCCGCATGAATCTGCTCGGTGGTGGTCGCCCGTGCCGGACGCACCGCGATGCCCGCATTGCGCAACAAGGTAATGATCTGTTCCGCGTCCTCGACCGAATTCTCGATGAAGAGGATCTTGATGACGGAGTCTGTCTTCATGGGCGCGACGTGCTTCCTTGGATAGGGGCTGCCCGCGCAAGGCGTTCGCGGGCTGGCCGGCACTGCATCGAAGTTTTAACGGATTCTGTTCAGCCTCGCCAGCGTTAATTCATGCTTTGGCGAGTAGGTCACAGTGGCCGCTTGGACGGGTCGCCCTGAATTTCACGTACCAGCTTGGGTACGAGATAGCCGGGGAGCCGGCTGCGCATCGCTTCCATCAATGCCAGTGCCTGGTCGTCCGTGACTTCGAAATGCGCAGCGCCCTGCACGCGATCGAGCTGGTGCAGGTAGTAGGGCAGCACGCCGGCGGCGAACATGCGTTCCGACAACGCGGTCAGTGCCTGCGCATCGTCATTGACGCCGCGCAGGAGCACAGCTTGATTGAGCAGCGTGACCCCCGCATGGCGCAGGCTGGCGCAGGCGGCATCCACGCTGCCGTCGAACTCGTTGGCGTGATTGGCGTGCAGCACCAGCACTTTCTGCAGCGGCAGCGCGTGCAGCCATTCGAGCAGGGCGGCGTCGATGCGCTCGGGCAACACCACCGGCAGGCGCGTGTGGATCCGCAGGCGGGTAACGTGCGGCAGCTCGGCCAGGCCGCGGCTTAGCTCCTCGAGCTTGCTGGTGGCCAGCGCCAGCGGATCCCCGCCGGAGAGGATCAGCTCGTTGATCGACTTGTCATCAGAGACATGCTTGAGCGCCTGCTGCCATTGGCCGGCAGCAGCCATCTCCTCGCCATACGGGAAGTGCCGGCGGAAGCAATAGCGACAGTTGATGGCGCAGCTGCCGCTGGCGATCAGCAGCGCCCGGCCGTGGTACTTGTGCAATACCCCTTGCGCCTCGCGTGCGGCCAGGTCGCCCACCGCATCCGTGACGAAGCCGGCGGCCTGCACCAGCTCGGCCAGCTGCGGCAGCACCTGCAGCAGCAGCGGATCGCCCGCATCGCCGGGCCGCATGCGCGACGCGAAGCCGCGCGGCACGCGCAGCGCGAAGCCGGCATCGGCGGCGGGCAGGCGGTCGGCGAGGTGGCCCAGCTGGAGCAGGTCCAGCAGTTCGCGGCCGTCGGTAATGGAATCGCGCCATAGCTGCCGCCAGTCGGGGCTGGCGGTAGGTGTAATGCGGGCGCCGGAGCTTGCGGTTATCATAGAGGGCTGCGTATGGGGCCTGAGGGCCCTGAACCATCCATTTTAGCCGCGGTTGGCGGCAGTTTCCCCTATTGGAGCGAAGTAAATGGCCACGTACGACCTTAATGGCGTCAGGAACGGTCTGAAGATCATCGTCGACGGCGATCCCTACATCATCACCGAGGCGGAGTTCGTCAAGCCGGGCAAGGGCCAGGCCTTTACCCGCATCAAGGTGCGCAACCTGCTCAACGGCCGCACCACCGAAAAGACCCTCAAGTCGAGCGACTCCTACGAGGGCGCCGACGTGGTCGACACCGACATGCAGTACCTCTACAGCGACGGCGAGTTCTGGCACTTCATGCACCAGGAATCGTTCGAGCAGCACCAGGCCGACGCCGCCGCCATGTCCGATGCCTCCAAGTGGCTGAAGGGCGAGGAAGAGTGCGTGGTGACCCTGTGGGACGGCCGCCCGATCGCGGTGCAGGCGCCGAACTTCGTGGAACTGAAGATCGTCGAGACCGATCCGGGCCTGCGCGGCGACACCTCCGGCGGCGGCGGCAAGCCGGCCAAGCTGGAAACCGGCGCGGTGGTGCGCGTGCCGCTGTTCGTGAACCAGGAAGAAGTGATCCGCGTCGACACCCGCTCCGGCGAGTACGTCAGCCGCGTGAAGTGACGCACTGGCGCGCGAACACTGTTCGCGCCCTTGCCGGCTGATCATCCCGGCGCAAGCCGGGATCCCGTTCCAGCACGACCCGCGAAGCACACAACACTCCAACCATGTCGCATGTTTCCGAGCACTCATCCGCAGCCGGTTGCAGTGTCGACAGGCAAGACTCACGGGGCGGGCATCGTAAGATGTGCCGCCCCATCTTGTATCCCCTCCCCAGCAAGGCGCCAACCCGATGAGCCAGTCCGCTCCGCAGACCGTCGATCTTCTTATCGAGGCCCGCTGGGTCGTGCCGGTCGTACCGCATGACACTGTGCTGGAACAGCACGCGGTGGCGGTCGACGGCGATCGCATCGTCGGCATCCTGCCGATTGCCGAAGCACGCGTCGCCTATGCGCCGCGCGCGCGGGTCGAGCTGGGCGAGCACGTGCTGATCCCCGGCCTGATCAACACCCATACGCACAACCCGATGAGCCTGCTGCGCGGGCTGGCCGACGATCTGCCGCTGATGGTGTGGTTGCAGCAGCACATCTGGCCGGTCGAGGCAAAGGTGATCGGCCCGGAATTCGTGCGCGATGGCGTGGAGCTGTCGGTGGCGGAGATGATCCGCGGCGGCACCACCTGCGCCAACGAAAACTATTTCTTTCCGGATGCGATCGGCGCCACTTACCACAAGCTCGGCTTCCGCGCGGTGGTCGGCCTGCCGGTGATCCAGTTTCCCACCGCCTGGGCACGCACGCAGGACGAATATTTCGAGCGCGCCGGCGAAGTGCACGACAGCTTCCGCCACGACCCGCTGGTGCGCACGGCCTTTGCGCCGCATGCGCCGTATACGGTGTCGGACGAATCGTTCGAGCGCATTCGCGTGCTCGCCGATCAGCTGGATATCCCGGTGCATCTGCATCTGCACGAGACGGCGCATGAAGTGGAAGAAGAGCGCCAGAAAAGCGGCCTGCGCCCGTTCCAGCGGCTGCAGAAACTGGGCCTGATCAACGATCGCCTGATCGCCGTGCACATGACCCAGCTCACCGAAGGCGAAATCGCCGCCTGCGCCGAAGCCGGCGTGTCGGTGGTGCATTGCCCGGAATCCAATCTCAAGCTCGCCTCGGGCTTCTGCCCGGCGGAACAGCTGCGCAAGGCAGGCGTGAATGTCGCTGTCGGCACCGACGGCTGCGCTTCCAACAACGATCTGGACATGTTCGGCGAAATGCGCACCGCCGCCTTGCTGGCCAAGGCCGTGGCCAGCGATGCTGCCGCCTTCGATGCCGGCTATGCGCTGCGTACCGCCACCATCAACGCGGCCAGGGCGCTGGGCCTGGAAGCAAGCATCGGCTCGATCGAGGCCGGCAAGCAGGCCGATCTGGCCGCGGTGCGTCTCAGCGACCTGGAAACCCAGCCGCTGTACCACGTGATATCGCAGCTGGTCTACGCCACCGGGCGCCACCAGGTCAGCGACGTGTGGATTGCCGGCAAGCGCAAGCTGGCGGCGCGCGAACTGGTGGATCTGGATATGCCGGGCATCCTGGCGCGCACGCATGCCTGGCGCGAGCGCATCGCTGCGCTGGATGCGGTGTAAGGAGCTGCCATGAATCGCTATCTCGTGATGATGTTCCGGCGGCCGCAGTTTGATCCTGCGGTAGTGCCGCAGCATCAGCAGTTCCTCGAGACATTGCGTGCGCAGGGCCGCAACGAGATGTCCGGACCGTTCGGCGACAAATCCGGCGGGGCCTATCTGCTGCGTGCCGCATCGATGGACGAGGCGCTGCAGATCGCGCATACCGATCCGGCGCATACCAGCGGCGGCTGGGATATCACGCTTTACGAATGGAACGCGCATTAAATTGAATCAGCATGCCGGAGCTTTCACCATGACCCAGGCCGCACCCAACGTCAGTCACGACGAAATCGCCCGCTTCGACAAACTGGCTGCGCGCTGGTGGGATCCGGATGGCGAATCGCGTCCGCTGCACGATCTCAATCCGGTGCGCGCGGAGTATGTCGCCAGGCGGGTGGCGCTGCGCGGCGCGAAGGTGGCCGATGTCGGCTGCGGCGGTGGCCTGCTGAGTGAAGCGCTGGCACGCGCCGGCGCCGATGTCGTCGGTATCGACATGGGCCTGAAGGTGATCGAGATCGCGCGGCTGCATCTGCACGAATCCAATCTCAAGGTTGATTACCGCAAGCAATCCTCCGCCGAGCTGGCTGAAAGTGAGCCGGCGAGTTTCGATGCGGTGTGCTGCATGGAACTGATCGAGCATGTGCCCGATCCCGCGGCGCTGGTGAAGGATCTTGCCGCCATGCTCAAGCCTGGCGCGCACCTGTTCATGTCCACGCTCAACCGTACGCCGGCCGCGTTCGGTGCCGCGATTCTAGGCGCCGAATACCTGATGCGCATGTTGCCGCGCGGCACCCATCATTACGCGCAGTTCCTCAAGCCGGCCGAGCTGGCGCGTCTGCTGCGCCATGAAGGTCTGGAACTGGAAGATGTCAGCGGTCTTGGCTACAACCCGCTCAATCGCAAGGCGTGGATCAGCCGCGTCACTGCCGTCAACTATCTGCTCTGCGCACGCAAATCCGCATGAAATCACTACCGAAGGCGCCGCAGGGCGTGTTGTTCGATCTGGACGGAACCTTGCTGGACAGTGCGCCCGACCTGCATGCCGCGCTGGCCGAATACTGTGCCGAAGTCGATGCGCCGGTGCCGCCCTATGCCATGGTGCGGGAAGTGGTATCGCGCGGTTCGCGCGCCATCCTGCGCTGCGCGTTCGAGGAAACCGACGAGCAGTTGCTTGAACGCATGCCGCGTTATCTCGAGCTCTATCACTCGATGATGTGCCGGCATACGCATCCGTTCGAAGGTATCGACGCGTTGCTGGATTCGCTGGAAGCCAACGGCGTGGCCTGGGGCATCGTCACCAACAAGCCCGGCTATCTCACCGACGATCTGGTGCGCCAGATCGGCTGGGGCGAGCGCGTGTGCGCGGTGGTGTCCGGCGATACGCTGCCGGTACGCAAGCCGGACCCGGCGCCCGTGCTGCTGGCCTGCGAACGCGCCGGCCTGGATCCCGCACGCTGCCTGTTCGTGGGCGACGATCGCCGCGATGTGCAGGCCGGCAATGCCGCCGGTCTTTATTCGGTGGCCGTGCACTGGGGCTATCTCGACGGCGGCAATCCGCAGGACTGGGGCGCCGATGCCTTGGTGGAACATCCGCGCGAGCTGGCCGAGCTGCTGCAACTGAAGGTGCCGGTGTGAGCGTTGACGTGGCCCAGCTTGGCGCCCTGCGCAGCTATATCGACAAGTGGCTGTCGGTGCAGCCGCTGCAGCGTACGGCGCTGGTTTTTGTCGATCCGGCCAAGTATCCGGGTCACGTTGCACTGGCGGCGCTGGAGCAGGAACTGCTGTCGGCGGCCTATGGCATCCGCGAGCCGCATGTAGCGGCCGGCAAGCTCAACTGGTGGGCGGAAGAACTCGGCGGCGCCGCCGCCAGCGGCGGCCGTCATCCGTTGACGCGCGTGCTGTTCGACGACGAGCGCGCGCATGCCATGTCGCCCGAACTCTGGTTGGCGCCGGTGCTGGCGGCGATGGCGCAGCTGGAAGAGGGCACCGCCGTGGATTTCGGCGCCCAGCTCAAGGCCGCCTCTGCGCTGCATGGCGCCCTGGCCGCGCTGGAAACGGCCTGGTGGTATGGCGCATCGGTGCCATCGGCACGGGCTGCGCAGGTCGCCACGCTCAGCCATTTGCTGTATGCGCTGCGCCGTTTGCAGGACGATGCCGACCGCGATCGCCTGCCCTTGCCGATGGCGCGGCTGGCACGCTTCAACCTGAGCCGTGGCAACCTGCGCGAACGCAGCGAGGCGCGCGATCGGGCGATCAAGGCGCAATTGGACGATCTGGGCACGGCCTGGACCGAAGCCGGTCGCCTGGAAGGGCCGCTCAGTGTGTTCCGGGCACTGGAATCGGGGCAGGGCGAGCGACTGGCGCGCCAAGCTGCGCGCGCCAGCGAACCGCTGGCCTTGCTGCAGCAGGGCAGCCCCGACCGTGGCTTCCTGCTAACGCTGCGCGCGTGGCAGGCGGCGCGGCGATGGCAGCAGCGGGTGGCCGGCTAAACGTACGGTTTCCGGGTTCGGCTCTGTTGCGTCGCGCCAGGCTGCCCCAAGATAAGAAACTCTTGCGGCGCTTGGCGACAGGATTCCCCCATGCACACCCATGAAAATACCGTCCGCCTGATGCCCGACGTAGCCACCCAGGCACAGCCGCATCTGGCCGGTGCATTGGATTGGGTGGGCATGGATGGCATCGAGGTGCCGGTGCGTTTCGACGCCGGCGACGGCGAGGTGCAGCGTGCCAGTGCGCAGGTCGGCGCCTTTGTGAACCTCACGCGCCCGGATCGCCGCGGCATCCACATGTCGCGCCTGTATCTGCTGGTGGATCAATACCTGAGTTCTCAGACGGTGGATGCAGCCATGCTTGAAGCACTGCTGCGCGCGTTCCTGGAATCGCATCAGGAACTCTCCGATCGCGCGCGTATCAGCATACGCTTCGACCAGTTGGTGCGCCGCGCTGCACTGCGCAGCGACAACAGCGGCTGGCGTGCTTATCCGGTGTCGCTCGAAGCGAACTTATGTGCTGAAGGCTTCTGCCTGGAGCTGGGCACGGAAGTGGTCTACTCGTCGACCTGTCCGGCATCCGCCGCATTGTCGCGCCAATTGATCCAGGAACAATTCGCCAGGGATTTCGACACGGGCGTACCGCTGGATCATGCCGCCGTGCTGGCCTGGCTGGGCAGCGACAAAGGCATCGTTGCCACGCCGCACGCGCAGCGCAGCGTGGCGCGGCTGCTGGTGCGTTTTGTCGAAGGGGCGCCGCTGAATCTGATCGGCCTGCTGGACCGCGTCGAGCAGGCGCTGGGCACGCCGGTGCAGACCGCAGTCAAGCGCGAAGACGAACAGGCGTTTGCGCTCGCCAACGGCGGCAACCTGATGTTTTGCGAAGATGCCGCGCGCCGCATTCAGCGTGCACTTGATTCGGACGCGCGCATTGCCGATTTTCATGTGCGCCTGGAACACCAGGAAAGCCTCCACCCGCACGATGCCGTGGCCTATGCCAGCAAAGGCGTAGCGGGCGGCTACGGCGAGCGCAGCTGAAGCAGCCGCTGGTGCGGTTGCTATTATCCGCGGCTGACCGACAAGGAGTTTCTATGAAGATTCGCCATGGCTTGCTGCTGAGCGCGGCACTATTGCTGGCCGGCTGCAGTTGGATGCCGCACTTCGGCCATAAGGACAAGGCGCCGCAACAGCTGACGCTGATGAAATCGCTGACCGGCGAGGTGGACTACACCCTGACGCATGAGCTTCCGGCAGATGCGTACCTGGATGTCACCCTGGCCGATGTCAGCAAGCAGGATGCGCCGGCGCGGATCATCGCTACCGATCACATTGCGCCGATCGGCGCCTCGCCGGTGACCTTCGTCTTGAGCTACGAGCCGTCTGCGCTGGGCAGCGGCGTGGACTTTGCCGTATCCGCGACCATCAAGCAGGGCGATCGCATCCTGGCCCGCAACGATACCCAGGTGAGCGTGCTGGGGCGCTCAGGCAACGAGGGGCCGGTGCGGGTGGTGATTGCGGAGATTCACTGAGGCGGTTACGGCGATCCGTACACGGGTCCTGCCGTCATTCGTGTTTTTGCAGGAATGACGGCGAGCTTGTGGCTTATCGATCGAACACCAGCCGTTCGCCGCGGACCGCATCGCCCACGCGCGAACCATCCCATACGCGCAGGCCGTTGACGAAGGTCGCCGCAATCGAGCTGCTGAAGGTAACGCCCTCGAACGGCGACCAGCCGCACTTGGACAGCACTTCCTCGCGCCGCATGGTATGCGGCTTGCGCGGATCCACCAGGGTCAGGTCGGCCGCATAGCCTTCGCGCAGAAAACCGCGCTCATACACATTGAACAGCGTGGCCGGTGCGTGGCAGACCGCTTCCACCACGCGTTCCAGCGTCAGCTTGCCTTTGGTCACCCGCTGCAGCGCCGCTTGCAGGGCGCGCTGCACCAGCGGCAGGCCGGAGGGCGCCTTGTCGTAAAGCTGGCCTTTTTCTTCCAGCAGATGCGGCGCATGATCGGTTGCCAGCACGTCGATACGGCTTTCGGCCACGGCCTTGGTGATGGCTTGGCGATCCGCCGTGGTCTTGATCGCCGGATCGCACTTGATCAGGACGCCCAGGCGCTCGTAATCCTCGTCGCTGAAGTGCAGGAAATGCACGCAGGTCTCGGCGGTAATCTTCTTGCCCTGGAGCGACCCCGGCTGGAACAGCGCCAGCTCGTCGGCGGTGGAGATGTGCAGCACGTGCAGGCGCGTGCCGTGCTTCTACGCCAGCGCGATTCGCATTGATACGGCCATGCTTGACCCGCACATCGGCGTGGAAGCGGCGCCCTTCGTTGATCAATTCGGCGTTCTTGATCAGCCAGTTGTCGGACATGGGGCGCCAGTGGTTACACAGACAGGCGCCGGGAGCGGTGCGTGGCCCTGGGCCGGATCAATGTTCGCCGTCCCGAACACGACAGCACGGCAGATGAAAGTGGTCGGGAACCGGATCGTTGCCACCGGCGCACAGCGGCTGGCAGCGTAATATGCGCCAGCCGGCCAGCAGGCTGCCCCGCCAGGGACCGAAGCGGGACACCGCGACCCGTGCATAATCGGAGCAACTGGGGTAAAAGCGACAACGCTGTCCTAACAGAGGGCTGACGTAGCGCTTATAGAGTTTGAGCAGAAAAAGGATTAATCGACTCACGGCATTCACATTGCCGAAACGCCTGCGGCACTTAATACCGCAAGTATTCCAGAAGGACGGTTGCCGGTGCGAGGGTATTGGGCTATAACACCCGGCCGCCACGGCCAAAATGGTGAAGGTAAATGGCGAAAACCACGCGTAGTTCCACCGCCGCCAAGAAAGCTCCAAAAGGCACGGCGGCGGGCAAGGCCAATGAAGCCAAGGCCGGCAAGGCCAAGGTGGTAGCGGGCAAGGTTGCCAAGAGCGCTGCGCCGGTCAAGAAGGCGGCCGCGAAGAAGGCCCCGGTCAAGGCCGCCGCCAAGCAGGCGCCGCCGGCCAAGAAGGCCGTGGCCAAGAGCGCGCCCAAGCCAGTCGCCAAGCCGCAGCCTGCCAAGGCCGCGCCGGTGAAGAAGGCTGCCGCCAAGCCGGAACCCAAGCACGCCCCGGCCAAAGCTGCGCCCGCACCTGCACCTGCCAAGAAAGCCGTGGAACCGAAAGCCGTTGCCAAGCCGGCCGCCAAGCCCGCTCACGCGCCGACGAAATCGGCAGCAGAAGCGAAGCCGTCAGCGGCAGTCACAAAAAATGCAACACAGCCAGCCGTATCATCACAGCCTGCTCGTCCCGCTGTTGCGGGCAAGGTGGCTAGCGCCGTAGGACCGACGGCGCAGCGGGTTGCCAACGCAACCGCCAATCATTCGACTACCAAGAAACAGAAGACCGCGCAGTCCTCAATGAATAACACCGCAACAACTCTCGATAATGGCGTCACCCGTGAAGACGGGCGTTACGCGCTGCCTCTCACCACCCAGATCGATCTGCCGCCTGGCTATCGTCCGGCCTCCGGCGAGGAGTACATGAATCCTCGTCACCTCGCCTACTTCCGCAACAAGCTGCGCGAATGGCGCGAGCAGTTGGTGGAAGAGTCGCGCCAGACCATGGAAAACCTGCGTGACGAAGTGCGTGACGTGGGCGACGAAGCCGAGCGCGCCACCCGCGAGACGGAAAACTCGCTGGAGCTGCGCACGCGCGACCGCTATCGCAAGCTGATTTCCAAGATCGACAAGGCCCTGCGCCGGATCGAGGAAGGTCGTTACGGCTACTGCGAGGAAACCGACGAGGAAATCGGCCTGGAGCGCCTCGACGCGCGCCCGATCGCTACCTTGTCGCTCGATGCGCAGGAACGCCGCGAGCATCTGCAGAAGCAGATGGGCGACTAAGCTTGCCGCGGCTCTTATGCGCAATGACAAAAGCCCCGCCAGCGAGCGGGGCTTTTTGTTGTGTGCAAACCGCGAAGAAAACTCGAATGACCGGTTAAGCCGGCTTTTCCAGTTCCGCCGCCGCATACGCCCTCAGCTTCACCAGCATCGCCGCCAGGCCGTTCGAGCGCGTGGGCGACAGATGCTTGGCCAGGCCGATCTGCTGGATATAGGCGGGCTCGGTGGCAACGATCTCCGCCGCCGGGCGATCCGAGTAGACCCGCAACACCAGCGCAATCAGGCCGGAGACGATGGCCGAATCGCTGGCCGCGTCGAAATGCATCTGCGATGCATCCCCGCTGGGCACCAGCCAGACCATCGACTGGCAACCGTGAACGCGGTGCTCCTCAGTCTTCCATGCTTCGGGAAAGGGCGGCAGCTGTTTGCCGAGGTCGATCAGGTATTGGTAGCGCTCGGTCCAATCGCTGAAGAAGGCAAATTCATCGGCGATCTCCTGCTGGGCCTGGGCAGCGCTGGCACTGGCAATCGTATTCATGCGGTCAATTATCGCGCGATTCGCTGGCTCGCGGCCGAATCAGTGCTTTACCACGCTCCAGCGCGTGCCCTGGGCGCCGTCCTCGATCACCACACCCATCGCGGTCAGCTCGTTGCGAATGGCGTCGGCGCGGGCGAAATCCCGGGCAGCGCGGGCGGCGCGGCGTTCTTCCAGCAGCGCCTCTACGCGTTCGGCGTCCACGCTGGTGCTGCCGGTTTGCTTGAACCAGGCCTCTGGGTCGTCCTGCAGCAGGCCCAGCAGGGCGCCTGCGCCAAGCAGAGCCGCCTTGTTGGCGGCCGAGGGCGTCTGCCGCGCCGCATCGGCCAGCAGGGACAATTCGGCCAGCGCCTCGGGTGTGTTCAGGTCGTCGCTGAGCGCGGCCTCGACGCTTTCAGGCAGCGGCAATGCCCGGCCTGCATCCAGTTCGATATGGCTGAGTTCGCGCAATACGCGGTACCAGCCGTCGAGCGTGCTGATCGATTGCGCGATGGCCGTATCCGACCAGTCCAGCGGCTGGCGGTAATGGCCGCGCAGCAGCAGCAGGCGCAAGGCCTCCGGCGGATGCCGGGTGAGCAGCTGGTGCACATGCAGCACATTGCCCAGCGATTTGGACATCTTGCGGCCGTCGAAGGTGAGCATGCCGTTGTGCAGCCACCAGCGCGCAAACACCTTGCCGCCATGGGCGCAGGTGGATTGGGCGATTTCGTTCTCGTGATGGGGAAACTGCAGGTCCACGCCGCCGGCATGGATGTCGATGGTTTCACCCAGATGCGCCGCGCTCATCGCCGAGCATTCGATATGCCAGCCGGGGCGGCCGCGTCCCCAGGGGCTGTCCCAGCCCGGCAGCTCCGGCGTGGAGGGCTTCCACAGCACGAAGTCGGTGGGGTTCTTCTTGTATGGTGCGACCTCGACCCGGGCGCCGGCGATCAGCTCGTCGGTATCGCGGCCGGACAGCGCGCCGTAGGCGGGGTAGGAGCCCACATCGAACAGCACGTGGCCGTCGGCGGCATAGGCATGGCCGCCGGCGATCAGGGTTTCGATCATGGCGATGATCTGGCCGATATGCGCGGTGGCGAACGGCTCGATATCCGGCGGGGCGATGCCGAGCGTGGCCATGTCCTGGCGATAGGCCTCGGTGAAGCGGTCGGTGATCGCGCCGATCGGCACGCCCTGCTCGAGCGCGGCGGCGTTGATCTTGTCGTCCACGTCGGTAATGTTGCGGGCGTAGACCACCTGCGGGTAATGCCGGCGCAGCAGCCGCACCAGCACGTCGAACACCACCGGGCCACGCGCATTGCCGATATGCACGTAGCTGTAGACCGTCGGCCCGCACAAATACACCGTCACCCGGTTCGGATCGAGCGGCGCGAAGGGCTCGATGCGGCGGCTGAGGCTGTTATAGAGCGAGATCGGCATGGGCTGGAGTCCGCGGTCCGGTGAGTGCTGGCGAAGGGGTCCGGCATCTTAGCAAGGTCTTGCTCGGCGGGACCGCCGCAGGCGCGGTCCCGGATGCGTCAAAACGTTACATTTCTCAACACAAATCAAGGCACTAAGTTGCGCTGTTTCTAAGCGTGGATTCAGCGTGAATTTGCTGCAATTTCGGTATGCGCGACCCGCGCTTCCATCCCGCCTTTGCGGAGGTCATCCATGAATAACAAGATGCTGTTGCTGTCTCTGCTGGTGTTGGCCAGTGTTTCCACCGGCGTAGCGGCACAGACCAGCTACAGCGATTATCCCCCGCCGCCTCCGCCGGGCAGCGCGCCGCAGCAGGCACCGCCGCCGGGTCCGGGCGCCGGTCCCGACAATGCGCACTACGCCTGGGCCGATGTGCTGCGCGTCGATCCGGTCTACGGCGTCACGCGTACGGCCACGCCCACGCAGCAGTGCTACGACCAGCAGGTGGTGCAGCAGACGCCGAGCAACAAGGGCATTGGCACCGTGCTGGGTGCGGTGGTCGGCGGCGTGCTCGGCAGCACCATCGGCCATGGCCGCGGCAACACGGCCGCCACCGTCGGTGGCGCGGTGGTGGGCGGTGCGGTTGGTAACTCGGTGGCCAGCGGCGGCCAGACCTACAGCTCCACCCAGACCGTCTGCCAGCCCGGCACCCAGGTTGCCGAGCAGCGCCAGATCATCGGCTACGACGTCGAGTACCGCTATCACGGCGACGTCTATATGTCGCGCCTGAGCTACGACCCCGGCGAGCGCCTGCGCGTGCGCGTCAACGTATCGCCCGCCGACTGATCCCGGCGTCCGGCCCTACCAAAGCGACCGCTGCCTCCGGGCACGGTCGCTTTTGTTTTGCCTGGCCCCAAAGCCGGCCATTTCCATGGGTTCGCGCGGCCTGTGCGCTTGTGCCGTTTTTTCTGTTGCATGGCAGCGAAAATGCGGTCATGATTGAGGTTCAACCACCCGGAAGCCCCATGTCCTCAGCCGTCTATACCGCTACCGTGCTTACCAGCGCCCGCATGGCCGCTGGCATGACCTCGCGTGCGCGTCGACCGCTGGACCGACATTCGGCCGGGTAGGCTGTCGCCACGTTGCATGTGTAATACGACGACAAAACCCGGCCTTTGCGCCGGGTTTTTTGCTTTTTCGGACTGGAGTCAACGATGTCGCTTCGTCATTTCCTAACCACCCAGGATTACAGCCGCGCCGAGATCGACGCGTTGCTTGAGCAGGCTGCGGCCTTCAAGCGCTCGCCGCACGGCCAGCAGCTTGCCGGCAAGTCGGTGGCGTTGCTGTTCTTCAACCCGTCGATGCGCACGCGCACCAGTTTCGAGCTGGGCGCATTCCATCTCGGCGGCCATGCCATCGTGCTGTCGCCCGGCAAGGATGCGTGGCCGATCGAATTTCGCCCCAACGTGGTGATGGACGGCGAAGCGGAAGAGCACATCGCCGAAGTGGCGCGCGTGCTCAGCCGCTACGTGGACCTGATCGCGGTGCGTGCGTTTCCGAAATTCCAGGACTGGTCGGTCGATCGCGAAGACGCGGTGATCAAGGCGTTCGCGCAATACGCCACGGTGCCGGTGATCAATATGGAAACCATCACCCATCCCTGCCAGGAACTGGCGCACGCGCTGGCCCTGAAAGAGCGTTTCGGCGATCTCACCGGCCGCAAGTACGTGCTTACCTGGACCTACCACCCCAAGCCGCTGAATACCGCGGTGGCCAATTCCGCCTTGCTGATCGCCACCAAGATGGGCATGGACGTGACCTTGCTGTGCCCCACGCCCGACTACGTGCTGGACGAGCGCTACATGGCGTTCGGCGAGCAGAATGCGAAGCAGAACGGCGGCTCGCTCAAGGTCAGCCACAACATCGAGGAAGCCTATCGCGGCGCCGACGTGGTCTATGCCAAGAGCTGGGGTGCGCTGCCGTTCTTCGGCCGCTGGGAGCAGGAAAAGCCGATCCGCGACGCACACAAGCACTTCATCGTCGACGAGGCCAAGATGGCCCTGACCAACCACGGCGTCTTCAGCCATTGCCTGCCGCTGCGCCGGAACATCAAGGCCACCGATGCGGTGATGGATTCGCCGGCCTGCATCGCCATCGACGAAGCGGAAAACCGCCTGCATGTGCAGAAGGCGGTGATGGCTTCGCTGATCGCGCAGCGCTGAGTCACGGCAGCGCCCATGTACCTGCCCAAGTCCTTCCAGGAAACCCGCGCCGAGGTGCTGCACGCACTGATACGCGACTATCCGTTTGCCACGGTGGTGATGCACGGTGCCGATGGACTGGTTGCCAATCACCTGCCGTTCGAGCTGGCCGGCACGGCCTTGCTGCAAGGGCATGTGGCGCGCGGCAATGAACTGGCCAAGGCCGATGGCATGCAGGTGCTGGCGATGTTCCAGGCTGCCAACGGCTACGTCAGTCCCAACTGGTATCCGAGCAAGCATGAAACCGGGCGCGAAGTACCGACCTGGAACTACGCGGTGGTGCATGTGCATGGTCGCCTGCGGGTGATCGAGGACAAGACCTGGCTGCGCGGTCTGCTGGAAAAACTCACCGATCGCCACGAAGCCACGCAAGCGGCGCCCTGGCATGTCGGCGATGCACCGGAAGATCACCTTGAAAAGATGCTCAAGCTTATCGTCGGCGTGGAAATCGCCATCGAGCGCATCGAAGGCAAGTTCAAGCTCAGCCAGAACCATCCCGATGCCAACCGCGCCGGGGTGATCGAGGGGCTGGGCGAGCGTGCCGGCGTGCGCGACGCCGAGCTGATCGAACTGATGCAACAGGCCGAGGAGCGCCGCGATGGCTGACAAGCAGCACCAGTATGCGGTCGAAGTGGTATGGACCGGCAATCACGGCACCGGCACCAAGACCTATCAAGGCTACGGCCGTGAACACGAGGTGCGGATCGCCGGCAAACCGGTGATCGCCTCCTCCTCGGATGCCGCCTACCGTGGCGACGGCAGCAAGCACAATCCGGAAGACATGCTGGTGGCGGCGCTATCCAGCTGCCACATGCTCTGGTACCTGCATCTTGCCGCCACCGCCGGCGTGGTGGTCACGCAGTACGTCGACGCGGCGGTGGGCACGCTGCTCGATCGCGGCGAGGACGGTCGCTTTACCGAAGTGGTGCTGCGTCCGCAGGTGACGATCAGCGCCAGCAGCGATGCCGTCCGCGCCACGGCCGTGCACGACGAAGCCCATCACGCCTGCTTTATAGCCAATTCCGTCAATTTCCCGGTGCGCTGCGAACCGCGCATTGTCATCGAAACCCCGTAAAACCTTCTCTTTTGGATCTCGCATCATGAGCAAAGACATCGTTCTCGCCTTTTCCGGTGGCCTCGACACCAGCTTCTGCATTCCCTACCTGCAAGAACGCGGCTGGGCCGTGCACACCGTGTTTGCCGATACCGGCGGCGTGGACGATGAGGAGCGCGCCTATATCGAAGCGCGCGCCAAGGAATTGAAGGCAGCCAGTCACGTCACCGTCGATGGCGGCCCGGCGATCTGGAACGGCTTCGTCAAGCCGTTCGTGTGGGCGGGCGAGGGCTATCAGTCGCAGTATCCGCTGCTGGTGTCCGACCGCTACCTGATCGTGGATGCCGCGCTCAAGCGCTGCGCCGAACTGGGTACGCGAGCCATCGCGCACGGCTGCACCGGCATGGGCAACGACCAGGTACGTTTCGACCTGGCGGTGAAGGCGCAGGGCGACTATGAAATCGTGGCGCCGATCCGCGAGATCCAGAAAGAGCACACCGAAGTACGCGCCTACGAGCAGAAATACCTGGAGCAGCTCGGCTTCGGCGTGCGCGCCAAGCAGAAGGCCTACACCATCAATGAAAACCTGCTCGGCGTGACCATGTCCGGCGGCGAGATCGATCGCTGGCTGACGCCGGGCGAGGGTGCCGTGGGTTGGTGCAAGCCGCGTGCCGAATGGCCGTCCAAAGCACTGCAGCTGAAGATCGGCTTCGTCAACGGCGAAGCGGTGACACTGGATGGCGAAAAGATCGCCGGCCACAAGATGCTGGCCAAGCTCAACACGTTGCTGGCGCAGTACGGCGTCGGCCGCGGCATCTACACCGGCGACACCACTATCGGCCTCAAGGGCCGCATCATTTTCGAAGCGCCGGGCCTCACCGCGCTGCTGGCCGCGCATCGCGCGCTGGAAGAAACGGTGCTGACCAAGCAGCAGAACCGCTTCAAGCCGGACGTGGCGCGCAAGTGGGTGGAGCTGGTGTACGAAGGCTTCTACCACGATCCGCTGAAAACCGACCTGGAAGCCTTCCTCGCCTCCAGCCAGGCCACCGTCAGCGGCGAAGTCACGCTGGAAACCAGCGGTGGCGTGGTCACCGCCGTGGCGGTCGAATCCAAGCACATCCTCAACGCCAAGGGCGCGACCTATGCGCAGGCGGCAGACTGGGGCGTGGCCGAGGCGGAAGGCTTTATCAAGCTGTTCGGCATGAGCAGCACCCTGTGGGCCGAGGTCAACCGATGAGTGCCCAGCTCGGCCACAGCCAGCTGCTGGACGCCACGCTTGCTCACTTGCGTGCGCTGGTGTCGTTCGATACGCGCAATCCGCCGCGCGAGATCGGCACCGGCGGCATCTTCGATTACCTGCGCGAGCATCTGCCGGGTTTCGAGGTGACGGTGACCGATCACGGCGCCGGTGCGGTGACGCTGTATGCCGTGCGCGGCAAGCCGAAGTACCTGTTCAACGTGCACCTGGACACGGTGCCCGATTCGCCGCACTGGACTCGGGACCCGCATGCGCTCACGGTCACCGAGGATCGCGCAGTCGGCCTCGGCGCCTGCGATATCAAGGGCGCCGCTGCCGCATTGCTGACGGTTGCCAACCGCACGTCGGGCGACATGGCGCTGCTGTTGTCCACCGACGAAGAAGCCAACGATCCGCGCTGCATCGCTGCGTTCCTCAAGCTGGGGCATGCCTACGATGCGGTGATCGTGGCCGAGCCGACCCGCGGCGAAGCGGTGCTGGCGCATCGCGGCATTCATTCAGTGCAGATGCGCTTCACCGGCCAGGCCGGGCACGCGTCCGGTGAACTGCGGCCCAGCGACAGTGCCTTGCACCAGGCGATCCGTTGGGGCAGCGCTGCACTGGATTACGTCGAGCGCCAGTCGCATGAGCGTTTCGGCGGTCTGACCGGCCTGCGTTTCAACATCGGCCGGGTCGAAGGCGGCATCAAGGCCAATATGATCGCGCCGACGGCGGATGTGCGCTTTGGCTTTCGCCCGCTGCCGAGCATGGATCCGGACCAGTTGCTGGAAACCTTCCGTACCCTGGTCGAACCGCAGCCGGAAAGCTACGAGGAATTGTTCCGCGGCGTGTCGTTGCCTGCGGGCGATACCGCCACCGCCGAAACCCGTCGCCTGGCCGCGCGCGATATCGCCGACGAGCTGGGCATTCCGGTCGGCAATGCCGTGAACTTCTGGACCGAGGCCGCGCTGTTTTCCGCCGGGGGCTACATCTCCTTCGTGTATGGCCCTGGCGATATCGCCCAGGCGCATACCGCTGACGAATGGGTTGCCCTGGATCAACTGCAGGCCTACGCCGAGACCATCTACGAGATCGTGAACCGTGGAATCGCATAAGAACACCCGCCAGACCATTGTGCGCCTGCTCTCCGCGATGGGCAGCGCCAAGGAAATCCAGCAATACCTCAAGCGTTTTTCGCAGCTGGATGCGAAGCGCTTCGCCGTGGTGAAAGTCGGCGGCGCCGTGCTGCGCGACGAGCTGGCCGATCTCACTTCCTCGCTGACCTTCCTGCAGCAAGTGGGCCTGACGCCGATCGTGCTGCATGGTGCCGGCCCGCAGCTGGATGAAGAGCTGCAGGCCGCCGGCATCACCAAGCAGACGGTGAACGGCCTGCGCGTGACCTCGCCCAAGGCGCTGGGCATCGTGCGCCGCGTGTTCCAGCAGCAGAACCTGCGACTGGTGGAAGCGCTGCAGGCGATGAACACCCGCGCCACCTCCGTGCCCTCCGGCGTGTTCATGTCCAGCTTCCTGGACAAGGACGTCTACGACATGGTCGGCAAGGTCGACAGCATCAATCTCGCGCCGATCGAGGCCAGCCTGCGCGCCGGTTCCATTCCGGTGATCGCCAGCCTGGGCGAAACCGACGAAGGCCAGTTCCTCAATATCAACGCTGATTTTGCAGCGAACGAACTGGTGCGCGTGCTGGAGCCGTACAAGATTATCTTCCTCACTGGCACCGGCGGTCTGCTCGACGATCAGGGGCGCATCATCGACTCGATCAACCTGAGTACCGAGTTCGACCATTTGATGGCGCAGCCGTGGATCAACGGCGGCATGCGCGTGAAGATCGAGCAGATTGCCGACCTGCTGCAAAGCTTGCCGCTGACCTCGTCGGTGTCGATTACGCGCCCGTCCGAGCTGGCCAAGGAACTGTTCACGCACAAGGGTTCCGGCACGCTGGTCCGCCGCGGCGAAAAAGTGTTCCGCTTCGGAAGCTGGGACGGCGTGGACCGGCAGCGCATGCGCGAGCTGATCGAATCCAGCTTCGGCCGCACGCTGGTCGAGGATTATTTCGAGCGCACCACGCCCTATCGCATCTACGTCAGCGAGAACTATCGCGCCGCGATGATCCTCACCCAGGAAGATGGCCTGATCTACCTGGACAAGTTCGCCGTGCTCGACGACGCCCAGGGCGAAGGCCTGGGCCGGGCCGTGTGGCTGGTGATGCGCGAGGAAAATCCGCGCCTGTTCTGGCGTTCGCGCCATGGCAACCAGATCAATCACTTTTATTACGCCGAGTCGGATGGCTGCTACAAGCAGGAGCGCTGGAAAGTGTTCTGGTACGGCCTGGACGACTTCGACACCATCGCACGCTGCGTCGCCCATTGCGCCGTGCGTCAACCGACCCTGGTGGATTGAACGATCATGGCTGCTTCCCCTAAACGTATCGGCATTGTCGGCGCACGCGGGCACACCGGGGCGGAACTGATCCGGCTGGTGGCGGCGCATCCGTCGCTGGAACTGGCCTACGTGTCTTCGCGCGAACTGGACGGCCAGCGCGTGGATGCGCATGTATCCGACTACCAGGGCGATCTGCGCTACAGCTCGCCGGCACATGAAGACCTGCCGGCGCTGGATGCCGATGTCGTGGTGCTGGCGCTGCCCAACGGCAAGGCTGCCGTATGTGTGCAGGCTTTCGATGCGGCGGGCAGGGATCCGGTGATCGTGGACCTTTCCGCCGACTATCGCTTCGACAACAACTGGTACTACGGCCTGCCGGAACTCACGCGCAACAAGTGGCGCGGCGAGAAGCGCATCAGCAATCCCGGCTGCTACGCCACCGCGATGCAGCTGTCCATCGCGCCGCTGAAAGAAATGCTGGCCGCGCCGCCGGTGTGCTTCGGTGTCTCCGGCTACTCCGGTGCCGGTACCACGCCGTCGGACAAGAACAATCCCGACAAGCTGCGTGACAACCTGATGCCGTATGCGCTTACCGGCCATATGCATGAGAAGGAAGCGAGCCGCCATCTGGGCGTGCCGGTGGAATTCATGCCGCATGTGGCGCCGCATTTCCGCGGGCTGACCGTTACCACCAACCTCTACCTGTCGCGGCCGCACCAGCGCAACGACGTGCTTGCGCTGTTCCAGCAAGCCTATGCCAAGGATCCGCTGGTGCGCGTGCAGGACGAAGCGCCATGGGTGAGCCAGATCGCCGGCAAACACCATGCCGAAATCGGCGGCTTCGCCATGTCGGCCGACGGCAAGCGCGTGGTGATCGTGGCCACCCTGGACAATCTGCTCAAGGGCGCAGCGACGCAGGCGATGCAGAACATCAACCAGGCGATCGGCGTGGATGAGTACACGGCAATTCCGCTTTGACTTAGATCAACTGTGTTTGCAATATCCGACAATGCATGTCCTGGCGCTGTCGGTGTTTTCGTTCTTCGAACTGTTTGTCTTGCCGAGACGTCATTCCCGCGAAAGCGGGAATCCAGGTTGACGTTCGCCTCGGCGCGGCAACGGACTTCCGCTTTCGCGGGAGTGCCGGCAGTGCAGATCGAGTCGTACTGAATCATAGAGACCCCAAGCCATGACCGACCTCCTTTGGCAAAAAGCCGGCGTCGCCACCAACGCGAAGATCATGAAGTTCCTCGCCGGCGACGACGTCCTGCTGGACCGCGAGTTCTTCCTGCACGACATCACCGCCAGCAAGGCGCACGTCGAAGGCCTGGCCAAGATCGGCGTGATCAGCGCGCAGGAAATGCAGGATCTGAAGCGTGAGCTCGATGCCCTGGCCGCAGATTTTCGCGCCGGCAGCTTCGTGCTGGACGAACGCTATGAAGACGGCCACTCCGCCATCGAAGCGCGCCTCACCGAGCGCCTGGGCGACGCCGGCCGCCGCGTACATACCGGCCGCAGCCGCAACGACCAGATCCTGGTCGCTACGCGCTTGTGGCTGAAGGAAAAGCTGGCCGAGCTGGAAAGCCACTGCCGCACGATCGCCGCGGTATGCCTGCAGCGCGCTGCCGAACCGGCGCTGCCGTTGCCCGGCTACACCCATCTGCAGCGCGCGGTGGTGTCGTCCACCGCCATGTGGTTCGCCGGCTTTGCCGAGGGCTTTGTCGACAACGCCTGGCGTGCGCGCCAGACCGCCGCCTGGGTCGATGCCAATCCGCTCGGCACCGCCGCCGGCTACGGCGTGAACCTGCCGCTGGATCGTGCGCACACCACCCAGGCGCTGGGTTTCTCGCGCATGCAGATCTCGCCGATCTATGCACAGCTGTCGCGCGGCAAGTTCGAAATGGCGGTGATGGAAAGCATCGGCAGCGCCATGCTCGATGCGCGCCGCCTGGCCTGGGATCTGTCGCTGTTCACCACCGCGGAATTCAATTTCGTGGCGCTGCCGTCGGAATACACCACCGGCAGCTCGATCATGCCGAACAAGCGCAATCCGGATGTGGTGGAATTGCTGCGTGCCTCTTACGCCACCGTGGCCGCTGCCCGCTGCGAAATCGAGCAGTTGCTGTCGCTGCCGTCGGGCTACCAGCGCGATCTGCAGTTCTCCAAGGGCTCGCTGTTCCACGGTGTCACGCATGGCCTGGCCGCGCTGGAATTGCTGCCGGATCTGCTGGCGCGCATGCAGTGGAACGAGGCGGCGATGCGTGCGGCGATCGAGCCGGCGATGTATGCCACCGACGTGGCGATCGAGCAGGCCGCCGCCGGCGTGCCGTTCCGCGATGCCTATCGCGCCGCGGCGGAAGCGGCCGCCGCAGCCGGGCAGGGACGCACGCCGGAAGCCAGCCTGGCGGCGCGCACCTCGCCGGGCGCGGGCAACGGCCTGCAGCTGGATGTCTTGCAGCAACGCCTCGCGCAACTCAGCGCCTGAGCGATGAACACCGCCGCGCGCCAGCTTCCCGAACGCGCATTGCCAAGCTGGCGGCGCGCGGTGTTGAAAGTAGGCAGCAATCTGCTGGCGGCCGATGGCGGCGGGCTGAGCACGCACTATGCGCAGCACCTGGCGGCGTTCGTGCATGCCAGCCATGCGGTGGGCCGCGAAGTGGTGCTGGTTTCTTCCGGCGCGGTGGCGGCCGGCCGTGCGCTGATGCGCGAGCACGCCGCACTCGGCGCCGGCCTGGCCGCGCGGCAGGCGCTGGCGGCCCTGGGGCAGGCGCCGATGATTGCGCTATGGCAAAGCCTGTCGCAGCGTCCGGTGGCGCAGGTGCTGCTCACGCACGACGACCTGCGCAACCGCCGCCGCTACCTCAACGCACGCGCCACCCTGCGCGAATTGCTCGCCTTCGGCGTGTTGCCGGTGGTGAATGAAAACGACACCGTCGCGGTGGACGAACTCAAGCTGGGCGACAACGACAATCTGGCCGCGATCGTCGCGGCACTGGTCGATGCGGACCTGCTGCTGATCGCCTCCGACGTCGATGCCTTGTACAGCGCCGATCCGCGCCGCGATGCCCTGGCCGAGCCGATCGGCCACGTGCCGCAGCTCACCCCGGAGGTGATCGCCATGGCCGGCGGCAGCGGCAGCGCGGTCGGTACCGGTGGCATGCGTACCAAGCTGGAAGCGGCGGCCAAGGCGGCCGGCGCCGGCATTCCCACGGCGCTGTTCAGTGGCCGCGAGCCGGCCACGGTCGAAGTGCTGGTGCAGGGCCGCTTGCGCGGCACCTTGTTCGACGTGGCCGGCAATCGCCTGCAGGCGCGCAAATACTGGCTGCGTCATGCACCGGCCGGCAGCGGGCGGATCAGCGTGGATGCGGGGGCGGTCCGCGCCCTGCTCGGCGGACGCGCTTCGCTGTTGCCGGGCGGTATGCTGGCCGTGGCCGGCGAATTCCAGCGAGGCGATCTGGTGGAAATCGTCGATGCCGGCGATCGCCCGGTCGCTCGCGGCCTGTGCCAGTACGGCGCGGCCGAAGCGCGGCGGCTGGCCGGCCATCACAGCCGGGACATCGAAAACGTGCTCGGTTACAGCTATGGCGCCGAGATCGTGCATCGCGACGATCTGGCTACCGTGAAGAATCCTGAGGCAGCGGCGGAAGGAAGCGACGCATGAGCGAAGTTCGCACACTGGCATTGGCTTGCCGCGATGCGGCACAGGTGATGTTTACGCTCGACACCGACAGCAAGCGCAAGCTGCTGCACGACATGGCGGCCGCGCTGGAAGCGGCAAGCGAAACCATTCTTGCCGCCAATGCACGCGACCTGCAGCAGGCCAGCGCCAAAGGCGTGCAGGGCGCCATGCTGGATCGCCTGCGCCTGGACCAGGCGCGGGTGGCCGCCATCGCCAACGCCGTGCGCGAGATTGCCGCGCTGCCGGATCCGGTCGGCCTGGTGACCCGCCGCGAGACGCGCCCCAATGGTTTGCAGTTGGAACGCGTGCGTATCCCGCTGGGCGTGATCGCGATGATTTACGAAGCGCGCCCGAACGTCACCGCCGATGCCGCAGCGCTATGCCTGATGGCCGGCAATGCCGTCATCCTGCGTGGCGGCTCGGAGGCGGTGCATTCGAATATTGCCATTGCGCAGGTGCTGCGCGAGGTATTGGAGCGCCACGACCTGCCCGCCGCGGCGCTGACCATGATCGAAGATCTGCGACGCGAAACCATGGTCGAATTGCTGCAGCTCAGCGACATCGTCGACCTGGCCATTCCGCGCGGCGGCGAAGGCCTGATCCGTTTCGTGGCCGAGCATGCGCGCGTGCCGGTGATCAAGCACTACAAAGGCGTATGCCATCTGTTTGTCGACGCCTCTGCCGATGAAGCCCTTGCACTGAACCTGCTGGTGGACGGCAAGACCTCGCGCCCCGGCGTCTGCAACGCGCTGGAGACCTTGCTGGTCCATCGCGATATCGCGGCCTCGTTCTTGCCAAAGGCGGCGCAGGTGCTCGAAGAGCGCGGCGTGGAAGTGCGCGGCTGCGAACGTTCGCGCGCGCTGGTGCCGGGCATGCGCGCGGCGGTCGATGAAGACTACGCTGCGGAGTTTCTCGATCTGATAATCGCTGTGCGCGTGGTCGACGACCTGGGCGCGGCGATCGGGCATATCCAGCGCTTCGGTTCCGACCACACGGAAGTGATCGCCACCCGCGAGGAGGTGTCGGCGCGGCGCTTTATCCAGGCGATCCGTTCCGCCGTGGTGATGATCAATGCTTCTTCGCGTTTTTCCGACGGCGGCGAGCTGGGGCTGGGCGCGGAGATCGGCATTTCCACCACCCGCCTGCATGCCTACGGGCCGATGGGCGCCGAGGCGCTGACCGTGGAGCGCTTCGTGGTGCGTGGCGAAGGGCAGGTCCGGCACGCCGCCAGCCGCCTCGACCCGGCCTGAGCGGCGGCCCCGCTCAAGCCCGCCGCGGCTCCCGCCGATAGCTGTCATGGAACCACCGGGGAGGGGAGCCATGAACATCGACAAATTCAAACGCGAGCATGTGGAATTGCTGGCCGCGGTCACGGCCTTGCGTGAGCTGGTGCAGAGCGGTGTGCAGGAGCATGCCGACGCCATCGTCAGCCAGCTGGTGACGATGAGCTCGGCGATCAAATTGCATCTGGCCGCCGAGGATCGCGTGCTGTATCCGGCGCTGGCCAATGCCGCAGATCAGCAGGTAGCGCAGACTGGCCGGCAGTTTCAGCAGGAAATGGGCGATTTGGCCGGCGCTTACGCCAGCTTCGTGTCGCGCTGGAACCTGGTCGGCAAGATCAGCAAGGACCCGGAAGGTTTTCGCAGCGACGCCAACAATGTATTCAAAGCCTTGCACCTGCGCGTGCAGCGCGAAAACCGCGAGCTGTATCCGCTGGCCGAGCACGTCTAGCCTGACGACGAGCAGCCGAGCCACGGCGCCCATCGTCTGGGCGCCGGGTTCTACCCGCTGCCTGCGCTAAGGCATACTGCCCGCTTCGGGAAAGAGGGCCGTGCTGCGATGCCAAGGCGAATGCGGGATCTGTTGTCGTCACGGCGGCCGGAGCTGCCGGTCGAGACTGCGCCGGTGGCTGCAGCGTCGACGATGGCCGAAAACACACGCGCGATCGATACCCAGGGCTTGTTCGTGCTCGGCGCCGCGCGCAGCGGTACCACCGTGCTGCAAAACGCGCTCAACGATTCGCGCGATATTTTTCTGTTCGGCGAGCCGGCATTTCACGACGATCCGGGCACGCCCAATTTCGCCGCCCGCTATAACGCCATGCATCGTTCCTGGGGCAACCAGGAAACCAAGAGCAGTTTCTGTCCGGCGTTCTTCAGCGGCGATGCCGCATGGTCGGAATACCTGCGCCACCTGGCCACGCTTTATCGCTACGTGGGCAGCAAGATCGTCATCAATCCGGAGCGGGCGCAGCCAACCTGCCAGCAGGTATTCGATTTCCAGTGCCGCTATTTTTATCGCGCGCACTATGTGTTCACCTTCCGCAATCCCATCGATGTGCTGATGTCTACACGCGGCCTGGCCGAGCTCAACGGGAATGCCGCCGCCAGTTGCGAATCGGTACTGGCCAGCTTTGTGCGCGTGATCGGCCTGTATATCCGCATGCTGCGCAACCTGCCGACGGTGCATGCGGTGGTGCATGAAGATATCGATGAAACCGTGTTCCGCGATCTCGGGCTGGCGTTGCGCGTCGATCTGGCGCAGGCCGGCAGCTACTACGACACCAAGCGGGTCAGGCGCTATTCGCTCGATGACATTCCCGCGTCTGCGCGAGACTCGGCCAGCGCGGTGATGGAGCTGTATGAAAACCTGCGCCAGCAGCTGCGATCCGGCTTCGGCCTGGTCCAGCTGGAACAGAATTCAGGGCACTTCGATATCAGCCACTACACGCCGCTGGGCGCGCTGCAGCGGCGTGTGGATCAAGTGCTGGCGCAGCTGGAGCCGGCCGCGTAATCAGGCCTGGTCTTTCCAGCGGCGTACCGCGGTGGCAAAGGCCAGGCAATCGGCAAAGCGGTTGTAGAGCGGCGCGGGCGAGATGCGGATCACGTCCGGTTCGCGCCAGTCGCCGATGATGCCGTCTTCGACCAGATAGTCGAACAGCGCGCGCCCCTGCTCGCGGCCGCCCAGTACCCGGATCGACAACTGCGCGCCGCGGCGTGCGGTTTCCGCGGGCGTGACGATCTGCAGCAGGTCGGGCAGCTGGTTTTGTACCAGCCACTCCAGATAGCCGGTGAGCTGCAGCGATTTTTCGCGCAGACGCGACATGCCGGCGCGATGAAATAGCTCCAGCGAAATACGCAGCGGTACCAGGGCGAGAATCGGCGGATTGGACAGCTGCCAGCCGTCCGCGCCCGGCGTCGGCACAAACTCCGGCCCCATCTGGAAACGCGTGTGCTTGTCGTGGCCCCACCAGCCGGCAAAGCGCGGCAGGGTGGCATGCGCGTGACGTGCATGCACAAAGGCGCCGCCGACCGCACCCGGGCCGCCGTTGAGATATTTGTAGCTGCACCAGATGGCGAAATCGGCGCCGCTGTCGTGCAGTTGCAGCGGCAGATTGCCCACCGCATGGGCCAGGTCGAAACCCACGGTGCAGCCGTACTGATGCGCCAACTCGGTAATCGCCTTCAGATCGAAGGCTTGGCCGGTGCGGTATTGCACGCCCGGCAACATCACCAGCGCGATGCGCGAACCGTGTTCGGCCAGCGCGCGCTCGATCGCCTGCAGCGAGAGGGTGCCGTTCGGTTCGTCGCTTTCCAGTTCGATCAGCGAGAGCTTGGGGCTGAAGCCGTGATAACGGATCTGCGATTCCACCGCATAGCGATCGGTGGGAAACGCACCGGCCTCGATCAGGATCGCGTGGCGGTCCGGCGTGGGGCGATAGAAGCTCACCATCATCAGGTGCAGATTCACGCCCAGCGTGTTCATCGCGACGACTTCGCCGGGCTGCGCGCCCACCACTTCGGCCAGGTGATCGCGCACGAATTCGTGATAGTCCATCCACGGCAGGCGGCCCTTGAAATGGCCTTCCACGCCCAGCTCGCCCCAGTAGTCGAGCTCCGCATTCAGCGCGTCGCGCACTGCGCGTGGCTGCAGGCCCAGCGAGTTGCCGCAGAAGTAATGACTGTCGCCGCCGGCGTGCGGCGGAATCAGAAATTCATCGCGGAACGTGCGCAGCGGGTCGGCGGCGTCGCGTGCCTGGGCCCAGGCGGCGGTGGCTTCATAGGGTGCGGACATCGGTGCATTCCAGCTTGGTAGGCATGCCGCGTGCGCGGCATGCCGGGAAGATAGATCAGGCGCCCAGGGTCGAGGCGATCGAACTGCAACCCTTGTCGAACGTTGCCGCCCAGGACTGCCCGGCCTGGCTGGCCGAGGGGCGGGCGCAACGCAGCTGGATCGCGTGACCGTCGCGGAACCAGTAGCGTTCCACATAGGTGTAGGCCGTACCGCTTTCGCTGGCGGTGTAGACGAAGCTGTTCTGGTCGCTCGAACCGCTCTGGCCCGGCTGATAGTCCTTCAACTGCTTGGCCTTGGCGACCGCGCCGCCGACGTAGCTGTTGAAGTCCTGCATGTTCGTCACCTGCTTCACCGTCACGCTGACGCGCGCGAGAGTGGTGCTGGCGCTGGGCGAGGGATCGGGTACCTGGAATACGCGTACTTCCGGATCGCCGTCGACCTGCATGATGCCCACCCAGTTGGCCGGCGTGCTGAAGTGCACGCTGCCGGATGCCATGCTGACGTCGTCGGCCTGGGCCACTGCAATGCCGCCCAGCAGCAAAGCGCTGGCCGCGATCATGTAACGCCGGAAATTCATGCGTGCTCCTGTGCTTGGGAAAGGAAGCGCTGTTGCGGCAATCCCAGCCACTCCAGCGCCGTACCGTGAAACAGGCGGGCGCGGCTCGGGTCATCCAATTGCAGCGCCTCGATGCCGCTGCCCGGTTCCTGCTCCCCCAGCGGGAAAGGATAGTCGGTGCCGAGCATCACGCGCTCGACGCCGGTCACATCCAGCAGATAGCGCAGCGCCTGCGGATCGTGCACGCAGGAATCGAAATACAGCCGCTTGAGGTATTCGCGCGGATTGCGCGGATTGTCGGTGGCGACCAGGTCCGGCCGCATGCGGAAGCCGTGCTCGATGCGTCCGATCGTCCAGGGGAAGCTGCCGCCGCCATGGGCCAGCATCACACGCAGCCGCGGCAGGCGCTCCAGCACGCCGCCGAAGGCCAGGCAGCAGGCCGCGCGCGATTGCTCGGCCGGCATGCCGACCAGCCATGGCATCCAGTACTTGGGCATGGTGGCGGCGCCCATCATGTCCCAGGGATGCACCATGATCGCCGCGCCCAGGTCGGCTGCCGCTTCGAAGAATGCGAACAGTTCCGGCGCATCCAGATTCCACTCGTTGCAGTGCGAACCGATCTGCACGCCGCACAGACCCAGCTCGTCGATGCAGCGCTCCAGTTCACGGATCGCCAGCTCCGGCGCCTGCAGCGGCACGGTGCCGATGCCGGCGTAATGCCGGGGGAAATCGCGGCATACCGCACCCATGTGGTCGTTGAGGTGGCGGTGCAGTTCCAGCGCCTGATAGCCCGGCGCCCAATACGAGAACAGCACCGGCACGGTGGAGATCACCTGCACGTCCACGCCGAAGCGCGCGTAGTCGTTGATGCGGTGCTGCGGATCGAACGAGGAATCCCATACCTCGCGGAAAAATTTTCCATCCTTGTAGATGCGATGGCGGCCGTCGGTGTGGTTCATCACCGGAAAGGCCTCATTGCCGTACTTGGCCGCCAGGTTGGGCCAGTCACGCGGCAGGATGTGGGCGTGGGTATCGATCTTCAGCATGCGCCAAGTGTAGCGCCTGCGGGGTGTGGGGTCTGTCTAGCGGACTGGCGCCATGCCGAATGCAGGCGGCGGCCGCTCAGGGCGCCCGCTTTTCGACGCCGGCGTGGCCACGCGTGGCGGTCAGCTCCTGCGGGCCACGCCCGACCACGTAGGCCAGTGTGTTGATGTTGTCGACCAGGCGGTCGCTGATGCGCACCAGTTGTTCGGCACGCGGCTTGTCGTCGGCCATCGCCAGCAGGCTGGACAGGGCGCGTTGCAGGTGGCGCAGCTCCGGCGCAGGTTCGACCGAGCGGTATTCGCGCAGCGCCTTGGACAGCTCATGCAGCTGTGCCGCCGAGCGCTCCACGAACTGGGTCACTTCGACCTGTTCGGGCAGGCTGTCGCAGTCGTGCAGCAGCGCTTCCAGCGTCATCGCGGTACGGGCCAGGCGATTGCCGTTGACGAACAGCGCATTGGCCAGTTCCAGCAGGCCCGAGGGGGTGGCCGGCTCCGCCTGCATGCGGTCCAGCGAAGCTTGCGCATTGGTGCGCGCCGTGCGCACGGCGGTGCGCGTTTCGCGGTGCGTATCGCGCCGTTCCGGGTAGGCCAGTGCGCGCAGGTAGGCGGCGTAGGCATCGAGCATGTCCGACAGGGCGGCACGTGCGCGCCCACGCTCCCAGGTCGGCCAGACCACATAGGCCACCAGGGCCATGCCGCTGCCCAGCGCGGTGTTGAGCACGCGATCCAGCACGGCGGTGCCGGAATTCACGCCCTCGAAGGAAAGAAAAATCACCACCGTGCCGGTCAGTGCCGCCACCGCAATGCCGTAATGCGCCGTGGCCAAATAGCGGAAGGCCATGCACAGCAGCGCCATCAGCGCCAGGTGTGTCCAGGCATCGTGCGGCGTGATGTGCAGCAAGGCCGTGGTCAGCACCAGGCCGAGGATGGTGCCCACCACGCGTAAGAGCCCGAAGTTGAAGGTGGCGGCGAAATCGGGACGCAGCACGATCGCCGCAGTCATCGGCAGCCAATAGCCATGTGGCAGTTGCCAGATGCGCGAGGCCAGCAGGGCCAGGCTCAGGCATACCGCGCAGCGCATGGCATGGCGGAATGCAGCCGAATGCACGCTGAGATTGGCGCGCAGAGTGGCCAGCGCGGCATTGCCGCGCAGCACGCGCGGCAGCCGCAGTTCCGCGTCGGCGGCGCGGATTTCGCCGCGCGAACCGGCCCAGTTCGCATTGCGCACGGCGGCCGCGAGCTGGCCGGACAATGCATGAATATGTGCGGCGACGCTGTCTTCGCGCGCATGTTCGTCCAGCAGTGCGCGTTCGCTGGCCTGCAGCGTTTGCAGCAGGCGCCCCGCCTGTTCCGGCGGTTCGGCCGCTTCCAGTGCGTCGGCAATGGCGGCGAGCACGCGCGCGGCATCGGCGCGGAACAGGGTGACGATATTGGCGGCGCTGTGCAGATTGCTCATCGCAACCAGCTCCAGCCGCAGGCGTTCGGCCAGCTCCAGCAATACGCCGAAAGCTTCCATCGCACGGCCACGCGCGTGATGCCGGCCGAGCAGCGTCTGCTGCAGCACTGTCATGGCATCGGTGAGCGCAGGTGCATCGTCGTCGTCTTGCGCATGCTCCACGGCCAGCGATGCCAGCCCGCGATACACCGCCGCCAGCGCAAAGCGTTCCGGGCGATACCGCTGCAGCGGCCACGCCGCTACCGAGAACAAGGCCAGCAGCAGGCCGCCGGCAAAAATCAGCGCCGCGCCGACGAATGCATCATGCACGCTCGAGGGCGTGGCGGCGGTAACCACCAGCAGGATCATGCTGGTCATGCCTACGCGTGCGATGTCGGTGCCGAAGACCACCAGCAACCCGCCGAAGAAGCCGAAGGCGGCCGTGGCCAGCGTGATCGGCAGCAAATCGCCGCCGATCAGGAAACCGCACAGCGAAGCGAGCCCGGCTGCCAGCGAGGCAAGAAACAGCTGCCACAAGCGCTGGCGATAAGGACCGGGCTGGTCGGAGAACATGGTATCCAGCGCACCGGCGGCAACCGCCAGCCCCGCCTCTTGGTGACCGCTGAGCATGCCCACCGCCAACGGCAGCACGACCGCGGCCGTATTGCGCAGCACTACCCACAGCGGCACATCCGGCCGCTTGATGGCGGTCAGGCTTTGCAGCACGTTGGCGCGTAGCGAATAGGTGGATGCGGACATGGCGAAGAACGATGCCGTGGATGCATCGATTCTGCCTTACCGCAGTAATGACTGTCGCCTGTAACCAGAACGAAAGCAAAACGCCCGCTCTTGCGCTGCGCTGCAGCGCGCCTGGAGGCAAGCAAGCGGTAGCCGGGAGGAGGAGGCGTTTAAACAGCCGCGCGTGCGGATGCCCCCTCGTCCCGGCCTGCTCCCCGCCGGGGAGCAGGTTCAGCGCTTACGCGCGGCCGGCGAATTCACCGGTCAGCGTATTCACCCATACCTTTTCATCGTTGGTGATGTACTCGGGTACCTGGATTTCAATACCGGTGTTGAGCTTGGCCGGCTTGGTGCGCTTGGTGGCGCTGGCGCCCTTCAGTTCCGGCGCAGTGTCGACCACGGTCAGCGTCACGCTGGTGGGCACCTGCAGGCCGACCGGCGCATCGTCGATCACCTGCACGTAATAGCCTTCCACGCCTTCCATGATGTAGCCGGCGTTGTCGCCCACCAATTCCGGGCCGAGCGTGTACTGGGTGTAGTCCTCGTTGTCCATGAACACGAAGGCGTCACCGTCCATATACGAGAAGTTGGCCGGGCGACGTGCCAGGTCCACTTCTTTCAGATCGTCATCCGCGCGCTGGCTGAGATCGAACTTGCGTCCGCCGGGAATCGAATAAAGCGTGAAGCGGAAGGTCACGTTGCCGCCGCGCGCCGTCGGCGAACTGCGTTCGATATCGCGGACCTGATAGACCGTGCCTTCGTGTTCGAACACGTTGCCTTTCTTGACGTCGGAAGCTTTCATGGGAGTGGAATGCCGAGGGTTGATGGGAAAGGATGGCGCAACATCGCGCGCGTTTTATTTCGGCTGCAGCCGCACCGCGCCATCCAGGCGGATGGTCTCGCCGTTGATGTAGCGATTGCCCAGGATGAAGGCCACGGTGGACGCGAATTCTTCCGGCTTGCCCAGGCGCGAAGGGAAGGGGATCGAGGCGGACAGCGATTCCTGCACTTGCGGCGGCATGCCGTCGACCATCGGGGTCCAGAAAATGCCCGGCGCGATAGTGGCCACGCGAATGCCGAAGCGCGACAGCTCGCGTGCCATCGGCAGGGTCATGCCCACCACGCCGCCCTTGGAGGCGGAGTAGGCCGCCTGGCCGATCTGGCCTTCGTAGGCCGCCACGCTGGCAGTGTTGATGATTACGCCGCGCTCGCCGTCTTCGCCGGCTTCGTTGCTCTGCATCAGGGCGGCGCCGGCCTTGGCCACATTGAAGCTGCCGACCAGGTTCACCATTACGGTGCCGGCGAAGGTGCCCAGCGGCATCGCGCCTTCCTTGCCGAGCACGCGGCCGGCGCCGAGGATGCCGGCGCAGTTGATCACCACGTTGAGGCCGCCCATCGCCTCGCGCGCCGCCGCGACATTCGCCGCCACGCCGTCTTCGGAGGTGACGTCGGTACGGAAGAACTGTGCTTTTCCGCCCAGGGCCCTGGCTGCTTCCTGGCCCTTTTCGTCATTGACGTCGAACAGGGCGACCTGGCCGCCGTTGGCTACCAGATGCTGGGCCACCGCATGGCCGAGGCCGGAGGCGCCGCCGGTGATTATGGCCTTCACGTGATTGAGCTGCATGGGGATATCCCGAATACGGAAAACCGCAATGGTAGCGCACCGCCCGCGGCGGTCGCCTGCGCGTGCCCCAGGCTGAACGGCCGTGCACAGGATTCACCTCGCATTCGGGAGGCTGACGCAATCTTGAGCCCCCGCATTAGTGCCGCAGCAGCTAACGGCACCGGATCAGGCCAGGGAGCCAAGGCCTTCCTCACAGGGAACGTGCCCCAACCGTGCTCGTGCAGTGCAAACAGGAGGAGTGGATCATGAAGAAAGAACTTGCGGTGTTCGCCCTTTGCGGCGTGATGTTGGTTTCCAGCCAGGTTGCGCTGGCGCAGTACCGCCCGGGTCCGCCGCCGCCCCCGCCGCCCGGCAAATACCACGGCATGTATGACCAGGGGCGCCATGAAGGCTGGTACAAGCGCGGCGGCCACATTCCGCCCGAATACCGCCGCGGCAGCTACGTCGTTTCCGACTGGCAGCGCTATCGCCTGAAGCCGCCGCCGCGCGGTTACCAGTATGTGCGCAGCGACAACGGCGACTTCCTGCTGGCTGCGATCACCACCGGTGCGATTCTCAGCATCGTCGCCGCCAGCCAATAATCGACCCGCACGAACTTGCCCCTCTCCGCCAGGAGAGGGGCTGTTTGTTTTCAGCCTTGCAGCACCGCCTGCAACTGTGGCGACTCGGCCAGCGACGCAAACGGGTGCACCGCGGAAGGCGGATTGGCCGGCGGCTGCAGTTCTTTCTGCCACACCCCGACATCCCACCATTGCCCCAGCTTGTAGCCGGATTTGCGCCACACGCCCGCCGACGTAAAACCCATCGCCTCATGCAGGGCCACGCTCACTTCGCCGGGTAGCGTAATCACACCTACGGCCTGATTGATGCCCTGCAGGCGCATCGTGTCCAGCAGTACCGCATACAGGCGGCGTGCGATACCGCGGCGGCGCGCATCGGCATGCACGTAGATCGAGGTTTCGGCGATCCAGTCGTAGGCGGCGCGTTCGCGAAAGCGGGTGGCGTAGGCGTAGGCAAGCACCTGGCCTTGTTCTTCCCACACCAGCCATGGGTAGTGTTGCAGTCGGGTCAGGATGCGCTGGCGCATCGCCTCGGCACCCGGCAACTCGGTCTCGAAGGTGATCGCCGTGCCGGTGATGGTCGGCGCGTAGATGGCGTGGATGGCGTCGGCGTCGTCGGCGCGTGCGATACGGATCATTGCATGTATTTCCAGTTGCGGTGCTTGCCTTGTGCCAGCCACTCCAGCGCAGTAGCGATGCGTTTGTGGCGGGTGGTGTCGGTTTTCGCTTCGTTGATCCAGTCGATGTATTCGCGCTGTGCGCTGGGACTGAAGCCCTCGTAGTGCTGGCGCGCCGCCGCATGCTGTTGCAGCTGCGCGGCAAAGTCGGCCGGTACGGCCGGGGCCGGTTTGCGCGGTGCTTTGGGACGTTCCGGCTTATGGCCGGTTTCATTGAGTGCCATCGCCTTGTGTACGTAGGCGGCAAGTTCCCGCTTGCCGGGTAGATCTTTCACCGAGGTGAGTTTGCCGAACTGGCCCATGCCTTCCTCGGCCGAACGGCCCACTACTTCCCGGTAATGCCGGAAATGAAAGGCGCAGTGCTGCTTGAACGCGGCCATCGCGCACATCAGGCGGCCGTTATAACTGAAATGCGGGCAGCGCCACTTGATGGCTTCTTCCGCCTCGGGACAGGTCGCATGCACCAGGGCGCGCAAGTGCTCGAGGATCGGCCGGGCGAACGCGGGCGCCTGCGCGATATAGGCATCGACCTTGGGATCGTAGTGCGGCGCCGGCTTCATGCAGGAGGTTACAGCTCGCGCAGGTAAAAACGATCGCAGCTGAAATGCCCGGTGCCGCCCATCTGTTCGGGCAGGGTGGTGAAACCGTGCCGGCGGTACAGCGTCTGCGCCGCATCCATGCCGGTAAGGGTTTCCAGGTAGCAGCGCGCGAAACCGAAGTGGCGCGCGGCGTCCAGGCAGCGCAGCATCATCTCGCCGCCCGCGCCGATCCCGCGCGCTTCGGGCAGGAAATACATTTTGCGCAGCTCGCATACATCCATGTCGCCGCCTTCCAGCGGTGCGATCCCGCCGCCGCCGATCACACGGCCGTCGCGCTCCACTACGAAATAGGCGCTGCGCGCATGCGTATAGGCAGTATGCATATCGTCCACTTCGGCATCGTGGATGGCGAAGCCGGGGCCGTCGGCGCCGAATTCCGGCATGACCGCGCGGATGACCGAAGCGACCGCGGCGTTGTCACGCGGCTCGATGGGGCGGATCAGGAAATGAGGCATGCGCGAAAGCTTAACGCGTAGGTCGGGTTAGCGCAGCGTAACCCAAGACATGCACGGCGAAGGCCGAAAGATTTGTTGGGTTGCGCTGCGCCAACCCAACCTAGGCGCCTATGCGGTGGTGCGTGCCTTGGTCACGCGGCTGGCGGTGGGTTTGTTGAGCTGTGCGGCCAGCCATGCACCGGTGGCCACCAGCAGGTCCAGATTCACGCCGGTTTGCATGCCGATGCCGTGCAGCATGTACACCACATCCTCGCTGGCCACATTGCCGGTGGCGCCCTTGGCGTAAGGGCAGCCGCCGGTGCCGGATACCGCACTGTCGACCACGCGCACGCCTTCGTCGAGGCAGGCCATGATGTTGGCCAGGGCCTGGCCATAGGTGTCGTGGAAGTGCACCGCCAGCGACTGCATCGGGATTTCCTGCGCCACCGCATGCAGCATGTTGCGCGCCTTCACCGGCGTGCCGACCCCGATGGTGTCGCCCAGCGAGATTTCATAGCAGCCCATCTCGTACAGGCTCTTGGCCACGCGCACCACATCGGCCACCGCCACGTCGCCCTGATAAGGGCAACCCAGGGCGGTGGAAACGTAACCGCGCACTTTCACGCCTTCGGCTTTTGCGCGTTCCAGCACTGGCTGGAAGCGCTGCAGCGATTCGGCGATGGTGGCGTTGATATTGGCGCGGTTGAACGCTTCGGAGGCCGCCGTAAATACCGATACTTCGCTGGCGCCAGCGATGCGGGCCAGCTTGTAGCCCTGTTCGTTCGGCACCAGCACCGGGTAGCCCACGCCGGGTACCTTGCGGATCTTGCGGAATACTTCATCTGCATCGGCCAGCTGCGGCACCCAGCGCGCGCTGACGAAGCTGGTCGCTTCGATGGTTTTCAGGCCGGTGGTGGAGAGCCGGTCGATCAAGGCGATCTTCACGTCGGGCGGCAGCAGGGTTTTCTCGTTCTGCAGGCCATCCCGCGGACCGACCTCGACGATGCGGACCTCGTTGTCTGCTTTGATGGAGTCGTTCATGCGAGGCTCCTGCACCTGGGCGGCATTCAAAGCTTGAAACGAACAAGCACGGCGTCGGCTTCGACGAATTCGCCCTGCGTTGCGCTGACACTTTCAATAGTGCCGGCGCGGGGTGCCTTCAAGGCCAGCTCCATTTTCATCGCTTCCATCACCAAGAGTTCCTGACCTTCCTCGACGTTGTCGCCGGCCTGCGCCTTTACCAGCACGATGCGGCCCGGCATCGGCGCGATGATCTGGTTGCCGCCGATACCTTCCTTCGACTCCCATGCAAAGGCAGGTGCACGAACGAACGTATAGCGCTGGCCGTTGACATCGTGCAGGCTGACGCGCTCCGGGTCGGCATGCACCGGCACGCGCAGGCTCTGGCCGTCGAAGCGGGCGCTGAGCACGCCATCGCGATAACGGGCGCCGCGCACGTCGCTGGCGAGTTCGCCGTATTGCAGGCGGTATTCGCCGTCGTGGCCATGCGCTTCCACTTCGTAACGCTGCTCGCGCCATGCCAGCGCCACGATGCGCTTGCCGGCATGGCCGATACGCCAGGCATCGGCGCGCGACCATGGCGAGTAGGGATCGTCGCTGCGCTGCGCAGTGACGACGATTTCACGTTCGTCGCGGAGCAGGGCGGCGGTGGCGGCGGCAAACAGGACATGCTCCGAGGGTGCGGCATCGCCGGTAAGAAATTCGCTAAGGTGGCGATCCAGATAACCGGTGTCGATGCGGCCTTCGGTTACCACCGGATGGCGCACCAGCCGTTCCAGGAAAGCGATATTGGATTTGGGGCCGACCATGTCGCATTCGGCCAGCGCTTCGCGCAGGCGCTGCAATGCCTGCGTGCGATTGCTGTCGTGCACGATCAGCTTGGCGATCATCGGATCATAAAAAATCGTTACCGTGTCGCCCTCGATCACGCCGCCGTCCAGGCGCACATGGGGCGAGGGCGCAGGCAGTTGCAGGCGGCGCAGCTTGCCGGAGCCGGGCAGGAAATTCTGGTCCGGATCTTCAGCGTACAGGCGTACTTCGATCGCATGACCGTGCGCCTGGATCTGTTCCTGGCGCAGCGGCAATGCTTCGCCCGCGGCCACGCGCAGCTGCCATTCCACCAGGTCGAGGCCGAGCGTTTCCTCGGTGACCGGATGTTCCACCTGCAGGCGCGTATTCATTTCCATAAAGAAGAACGTACCGTCCTGCCCGACGATAAATTCCACGGTGCCGGCGCCGACATAGTTCACCGCGCGGGCGGCGGCCACTGCCGCGTCGCCCATCGCCTGGCGGCGTGCGGGCGTCAGGAACGGTGAGGGCGTTTCTTCCAGCACCTTCTGATAGCGCCGCTGCGCCGAGCACTCGCGCTCGTTCAGATGGATCACGTTGCCGTGCGTATCGCCGAACACCTGGAATTCGATATGGCGCGGATGTTCCACGTAGCGTTCCAGGATCACCCGCGTGTCGCCGAACGAACTGGCCGCTTCGCGCTGAGCGGAAGCCAGCGCATCGGCGAATTCGTGTTCCGCGCGCACAATGCGCATACCCTTGCCGCCGCCGCCGGCCGCCGCCTTGATCATCAGCGGAAAGCCGGTCTTGCGCGCCTGTTCGGCCAGCACGGCGCTGTTCTGGTCGGCGCCGTGATAGCCCGGCACCAGCGGTACCTCATGCTGTTCCATCAGCGCCTTGGCGGCGGCCTTGGAACCCATCGCGTCGATGCTCTCCGGACGCGGCCCGATAAAGGCGATGCCGGCCTCGCCGCAGGCGCGGGCGAAGTCGGTGTTTTCCGACAGGAAGCCGTAGCCGGGATGGATCGCCTGCGCACCGGATTTTTTTGCGACGGCAAGAATCGCCTCGGCACGCAGATACGAGTCGGCCGGTCGCGGGCCGCCGATCGGCCACGCTTCGTCGGCCAGGCGCACGTGCTGGGCGTCCTGGTCGGCTTCCGAATACACCGCAATGGTGTGGATGCCCAGCCGGCGGCAGGTGCGGATCACGCGGCAGGCGATTTCGCCGCGGTTGGCAATCAGTACGCGCTCGAACATGCGGATAGGCCCTGCCGATTCTGCAAAGCCCATAAAACTAGCAGATTTATGTTTCCCGTCCGATGCGCGCCGCAGCATGAGGCGGCCGCGGCAGGGTGGCGCTTACTCGCCTTCCCAGTAGTCCACGTTCTCGCCCTGGCGGGTGACAATGCGGATCATCTGCGGCTTGCCTTCCGCGTCGGGGCCGAATTCGCCCAGGATGCCGTACTTGCCGGTGTCGGGGTATTCGCAGATCTCCGGCGACAGCTTGCTGCTTACCGCCAGATAGCGCAGTTCGGCCGTGCCGGTGTTGATGATCTGGTGCGCCTGGTCCGCGCCGCCCGGCGGGCAGGCGATGATGTCGCCCTGGCGGATCGGATGCCGCTCGCTGCCGATGCGCACTTCGCCGGCGCCTTCCAGCACGAAGAACATCTCCTCGTTGACGCGATGGTTATGCAGCGGAAAGGCGCGCTTGCCCGGCGGCACTACGGTGATGTTGTAGCCCAGCTTCTGCGCGCCCAGCTGGATGGAGATGCGGGCGATGCGCGCTTCATAGCGCTGTGCCGTTTCGCCGCTGGGACCGAAGCCGGGCGGGAAGGGCTGCGGGTCGACATCGGCGATATTGACGATGCGTTTCATGGCATACCCCGGCGGCGGTGAAGGATGGGCCTAGCCTAATCCGCCCTGTTGCCAGCATGGTGTCAGCTGGCGTGTGTCCAGGCCGCGGCGCGCTTGTCGAGGAAGGCGCCCAAGCCTTCCTGCCCTTCGGCGGAGACGCGCAGGCGGGCGATCAGCGCCGCATTGTCCTGGTCCACCCGCTCGGCTTGTGCCGCGGTGAAGCCGTGCATGCCGAAGGCGAGCTGCTTGGCTTCGCGCTGTGCCACCGGGCCGGCCTTGGCCAGCTGCTTGAGTACGTTGTGCACGGTGTCGTCCAGGTATTCGGGCGATACCGCCTCGTGCAGCAGGCCGATTTGCGCGGCGGTGGCGGCGTCGAAGATCTCGCCGGTAAGAAACAGGCGGCGCGCCTGGCGCAGGCCGATCGCGGCGATCACGTAGGGCGAGATCACCGCCGGCACCAGGCCCAGCTTGACTTCGGTAAGGCCGAACTTGGCGGTATTCACGCCAATGGCGATATCGCAGCAGGCAATCAGGCCCACGCCGCCGCCGTAGGCCGCGCCGTTGACGCGCGCGATGGTCGGCTTGGGCAGGAACTGCAGGCGGCGCATCAGCGCGGCCAGGCGCAACGAATCCTCGCGGTTTTCCGCCTCGCTGGCCTGGGCCATGCCGCGCATCCAGTTCAGGTCCGCACCGGCGGAGAAGCTGGCGCCCACCCCGGTCAGCACCACCGCGCGCACACCATCGTCGTCTCCCGCGGCCTGCAGGGCGGCGCTGAGATCGGCAATCAGGCGGTCGTCGAAGGCGTTGTGCACCTCGGGACGGTTCAGGCGAAGCTCGCGGATGCCGGCGTGGTCGGCAATCTGGACAGAGGAGGACATGGGTAACCCTGCGTGACGGTTGCGCGAATCTTAGTCGGTCCCCGCATGGCGGCAAACGCAGATCCTTGCGCCGCGGCGGCTGCGGTCATCCGGCTGCAACTAATGTGAAAAATCGGTACAATGCGAACCATTCTTATTTAGAAGCGTAGCAACCGTGCGCCTGTCCGAACTGCCGAAAGGTGCCTCTGCCGTGGTTGAGCGAGTTGAAGATACCCATGACAACGATCCCATTGCGCAACGCCTGCGCGACCTGGGTTTTGTCGAGGGCGAACGCGTGCGGCTGGTAGCGCGCGGACCGATCGGTGCCGATCCCCTGCTGGTGCAGATCGGCTACACGCGGTTTGCGCTGCGCCGCAGCGAGGCCGCGCGCGTGAGCGTGCAGCAGGAACAGGCATGAGCACCGGTACGCTGCGCATTGCCCTGGTCGGCAATCCCAACTGCGGCAAGACCGCGCTGTTCAATCAGCTCACCGGCGGGCGCCAGAAAGTGGCCAACTACGCCGGTGTCACGGTGGAGCGCAAGGAAGGTCGCTTTACCGCGCCCTCCGGCCGCGTGCTGCAGATTCTGGATCTGCCGGGCACCTACAGCTTCGATGCCACCAGCCCGGATGAGCAGATCACCCGCAACGTGCTGGAAGGCAATTACCCCGGCGAAGCCGCGCCGGATCTGATCGTGTGCGTGGCCGACGCCACCAACCTGCGCCTGCACCTGCGTTTCGTGCTGGAAGTGAAGCGCTTGGGCCGCCCGGTGGTGCTGGCGCTGAACATGATGGATACCGCGCGCCGCCGCGGCATCGAAATCGACGTGGATGAATTGCAGCGGCGCCTGGGCATGCCGGTGGTGGAAACCGTGGCGGTGAAGCGCGGCGGTGCGCGTGCGCTGATCGAACGCGTGGACGGCGAAGTGCCGGTGGCCGCCTCGGCGCTGCCCGACGATGCCGTCAGCCGCGCGGGGCTGCACGCCCAGGTACGTACCTTGCTCGATGCCACCGTGCGCATGCCGCGCGCCACCTCGGCGCTGGACGACGCACTCGATCGCTGGGCGCTGCATCCGGTGTTCGGCCTGCTGATCCTGGCGGTGGTGATGTTCCTGGTATTCCAGGCGGTGTATTCGTTCGGCAAGCCGATGAGCGATGCGATCGGCGACGGCTTCGACTGGATCGGCGCGCATCTTTCCATCTGGCTGCCGGCCGGTCCCCTGCAGGGCTTGCTCAAGGACGGCATCTGCACCGGCCTGGGCACCGTGCTCGGCTTCCTGCCGGAAATCCTGGTGCTGTTCTTCTTCATTCTTACGCTGGAGGAATCCGGCTATCTGCCGCGCGCGGCCTTCCTGCTCGATCGCATGATGCTGTCGGTAGGGCTGACCGGGCGCTCCTTCATTCCGCTGCTGTCGAGTTTCGCCTGCGCCATTCCCGGCATCATGGGTACGCGCAGCATCCAGGATCCGCGCGACCGTCTCACCACCATCCTGGTGGCGCCGCTGATGACCTGCTCGGCGCGTCTGCCGGTGTACGCGCTGCTGATCGGCGCGTTCATTCCGATGCATCGCGTCTGGGGCATCTTCAATCTGCAAGGCCTAGTGCTGTTCGCGCTGTACCTTGCCGGCATTCTCGGCGCGATGCTGGTCGGCTGGGTGATCAAGCATATGCGCAAGGATCGCAGCGAGCATGCGCTGCTGATGGAGCTGCCGTCCTATCGCGTACCGCAGCCGCGCGACGTGGTGATCGGCCTGTGGGAACGCGGCGCCATCTTCCTGAAGCGCCTGACCGGCGTGATCCTGGCGCTGACCGTCATCATGTGGTTCATCTCCACCTTCCCGTCGCCGCCTGCCGGCGCTGCCGGTCCGGCGATCGACTACAGCATTGCCGGTTATCTCGGCCGCGGCCTGCAATACGTTTTTGCACCGCTGGGTTTCAACTGGCAGATCAGCCTGTCGCTGATTCCCGCTTTTGCCGCGCGTGAAACCGCAGTGGCGGCGCTGGCCACGGTGTACGCGGTGGGCGGCGATGCCGCGGCCGGCGGCCTGGCGCATGCGTTGACCACCAATTTCTCGCTGGCTTCCGCGCTGTCGCTGCTGGTGTGGTTTGCGTTTGCGCCGCAGTGCATGTCCACGCTGGCAGTGATTCGCCGCGAAACCAATTCCTGGCGTAACGTGGCCATCTCCTTCAGCTATATGTTCGCCGTGGCGTATGCGGCGTCGTTGATCACCTATCAGGTGGCGAGGTTGTTCTTGTGAGCACGGGCCTGCTGGTGCAGTACATCGTGATCGGGCTGATCGTGCTGGTCAGCGTGATTTACGCATTCCGCAAAATGGCGCCGGCGCTGACCAATCGCTGGCTCGCCTCCGCGGCGATCCATTTCAGCCAGCCTGGGCATGCCGCGTGGATGCGCGCCTTTGGCCGACGCCTGCAGCCCAAGCAGGCTACCGGCAGTTGCAGCGACGGTTGCAGCACCTGCGGTGCTTGCGGGCCCAAGCCGCCCGCTGGCGCAAAGACCGAGGTGATGCCGCTGGAATTCCGCCCGCGCAATCGCTGAGCGCGTTCGGATCGGTTTTCCACCGGATATCACGTCTCTTCGCCGAAATGACGGAAGCGAGCGAGTAGGTTGGGTTAGCGCAGCGTAACCCAACGATGCCGCACGATGATGTCGGGTTACGCTGCGCTAACCCAATCTATGCACGAGACCCTCCCCCGCAAGCAGGGGAGGGCGAAGCTGTGAATCAGTTCGACCAGGGCGTGCCGCCCGAGTAGTCGTTGCTCATGGTGCTTTCGAGCTGCGAGATGATGCTCGTATTGGTGGTGGTCAGGCCCAGCTCGCGGTTCTTGGTGAGCGAGGCGCTGGAGAAGTTCTCCGAGCCCACGAAGGCCACCTGGCCGGAGGTGCCATAGTCGGCCACGATCGCCTTGGCATGGATATACAGCGCGGTGTCGTTGTCCGGGTAGGTGCTGATGCTCACGCCGGCATTGGTCAACGCGTTGAATTCGCTTTCGTAGTCGTTATCGTCGTTGGTCATCACCACCGTCACGCTTACGCCGTTCTCGGCCGCGTTCTCCAGTGCATCGACGATCGCGCTGTCGCTCATCTCTTCGTTCTCCACCAGCAGGCTGGTGGTGGCGTTGTTGATGATGTTGAGCAGCGAGGTCTGCGAATTGGTCGGGCTCCACACCAGGTCGTCGCCGTTGGTCGGGGTTACGCTGGAGTGCGCGTAATCCTTGGCGAAGGTGGCCTCGATCGCGGCGATGTCGTTCTTGTCGGTTTCGATCACCGCGAAATCGCGGGTGGTGCTGTAGTAACGGCTGGTGAGATTGGCCGTCATGATCGCCGTCTGCGCGCTGGAGGTGGCGCCGTCGATGGTGATCGTCTTCTGGTGGGTGGCCTCATACTTGGTGTAGGCCCACACCACCTTCACGCCGCAGCCGTTGAGCTGGTTGTAGGCGGCGGTGTTGTTGCTCTTTTCGTCGTTCACGTCGAGGATCACGCGCACCGTCACGCCGCGCGCGGCAGCGTTGCACAGGTCGGTCTGCGCGGTGGTGTCCTGCAGTTCGTACATCGTCATGTCGATGGTGGATTGCGCTGCGTTGATCAGGTTGTAGATCGAGGTAAAGCCCTGATCGGGAAAAATCACCAACGTCTGCGTGCCGGTCGCAGCGGAGGCGGGCAAGGCCGCGCCAAAGGCGCAGGCAACAGCCAGCGCAGCGGACAGGGCGGTCTTTGCGAAAGTGGAACGCTCACTACGGCTTTTCATGATTTGATCCTTATCGTCGAATAGAAGTGGACGCATCTCCATGCGTTATCGACTGCCGCCCTCCCTAAGCGGCTCCGGCTTGACCGGTCCGCCCGGTCTTCCCCAAAAGCGCAGTGCGCCATAGCCGAAGCGACGATCACAACCGCCGCGCATGACATGAATCTTTCTGCAGCATTGCAGACGGCAAGGGTGTTTAAGTGGCGTGCGCCTTCGTCACGTTTTGGTGAACGTGAACTTGATGTGGATGTGATGAAGCGGTGTAGGCGAGCTTGCGCAATGCTGACGAATGCAGCGTCGCAATCAGCTGCGTGCAAACCGCGGATGCACGTGGGCGCGATGGCGCCACATGTCGGCGAGCCAGGTGCAGAGCGTGACTGCGAAGGCGGCGGGCACGACCGGAAAGTCGGAATCCGTTTGCAGATGGATCAGTGCGCTGATGCCGATGCCGCACAGATAGATCCATGGCAGCATTGCGCGCAGCCGCAATGCACGTCGCGGTGCTTGCGGTGCATAACGCCGACGGAACCGGCGCAGTGCCAAGAAGAGACTGACGAACACCATTGGGCCGGCAATGTAATCGGATGCGCCCAGTTCGTGCAGCCCGAAGCCGATGGTGCATAGCGCGGGGATCAACAGGCGCCGCAACCATGGCCGGCGTGATGCGGTGGATTCCGGCAGGCCTTGCCAGTCGTCCAGGTAAATCCAGCCCGCGATCATCAGCCACACACCTACCACGCCACCGACGATGGCGAATGAAAAGGTAGAGGCCAGGCGCAGCGCATCCTTGCCCGGCATGCTGCCGGCACTGAAGCTGATGGCGAAGACGATGCTGGCGAGCAGGGCGCAGACAAACCCGATGACGATCACGCGCAGCGTATTGACCGCAAAGCGCGGGCCGCTCATGGCGCCGGCATGATTGGCCTTGTACCAGAACTGCACGCTGCGCCGATCGAACGAAGCGGGCAGATCGTCGAGATGGCCCTGGCACAGCGCCTGCAGAAAATGCCCGAGCCGATCGAGCGCGCCACCGCGCAGCACCGTCTTGACCACGGCAAGCCAGGTAAGCGGTTGCTGCAACAGCGCAAGATAGTGCTGTAGTGCCCGCTGATCCGGGCGGCCATTGCGGCGCAGCTGGATGCGCTGCATCAATTCGTAATGATGTTCCGGCGTCAGCTCCCACTGCAGCGACTGGCGGCGGCGCAGCTGTTGCAGTGCATACGGGTTGATGCCCGACAGTACATGGTCCAGGTCGAAGAATTTCAGCAGAGCATTCAGGCTCTCGGCCGACATCGCCTGCGGCTGCTGGAACAGGCGCTGCATGACTGCCTGAGCCGTCTGCTGTTTGACCTGGATCGACCAGAACTCCTGACGGGCCTGCAACCAGGCCGTCAGCTTGCGGCTATCGCCGGTTGCAACACGAATGACTTCACCGGCCAAGGCACCGATATTGATTGTCGGTACGGGCCTTGGCTGCGCTACCGCCTGCGGCTCCGGTCGAGTTGCGGTCGACGGCGTGGCCGGCGTGGATGGGGCGTTGCTGCCGAGTGGCGGGGGCGGCGCCACGACTGCCGGCGCAGCGGTGTTCACCTGCGCCAAGGCGGTCTTGTACGCCGCATGCAGACGCTGGAACCCTTCCGGATCTTCATCCGGACGCGTGCTGCGCAACAGCTGCGCATACGCGCGCTTGATGCTTGCCGCGTCCGCATCCGGTCGCAGTCCCAGCAACTCGAACGCCCAGTTCACAGCTGCGTTTCCAGCGAATCCAGCGCCGTGCTGAATTGCTGTCGATGCTCGTGGATCATGCGTTCGTCCTGGCTTTCCAGGCTCTGGCGGAATTGCCCGATCCACTGCTGCAGTAATTGCCGGGCGGTCAGATGTTCCTCGAACAGGCGTTCGGCGCGCGCGAGCAGGGCGATATTTTCCTGCTTGTCGCGCGGATGGATTTTCAGCTCGGACAAGGCGGCCAGACGCGCGCGGATTTCCGCTTCGCTGAGCATGCCCGGGTTTTGCTCCAGCACCAGTTCGTGGCGCAATCCGCTGGACTTTGGCGTGGCTTCGATCTGCAGCACGCCGTTGATGTCATAGGTGAAGCGCACCACCACTTCGTTCTGCGCAATGCTCAGGCCGGGATTGAGCGGAATTTCCAGCTCGCCCAGCTTGATATTGTTTTCCACCAGCGGGTTCTCGCCCTGATACACCTTCAGCGAAAGCCTGCCCTGCTGTTCGACCATCGGAAAGTAACTGCTTTCGCGGCTGACCGGCACCACGCTGTTGCGCTGGATCACCGGCGAGAACAAACCGTTTTGCACATGTCCCTGCGCATCGCGCTGGCCGATCTCCACACCGAGCGTGTACGGACAGACATCGGTCAGGATGATTTCTTCCAGCTTGGCGTTGCGGCTTTTCAGGCCGGAAGCCACGCAGGCGCCGAGCGCAATCGCCTCATCCGGATTGACGTGGCGCAGCGGCAGCCGGCCGAACATGCGCGCGGTGAGGCGCGATACCAGCGGCATGCGGCTTGCGCCGCCGACCAGCACGATTTCGTCGAGCTGCTCGGGACGCAGGCGGGCGTCGCGCAGCGCACGTTCCAGCGGCGCGCGCATGCGCTGCAGCAGTGGATCGGCCAGCTGCAGGAAGCGCTCCTGGTCGATGCGCCACTTGATCTCGTGCTTGCCGATCTGCGCCTCTACCGATACTTCCGCTTGCTGGCTCAGGCTGCGCTTGACGCTTTCCAGGCGACGGCGCAGCAGGCTGCGTTCGGCCGGGGAAAAATCCGCGGAGTGCAGTTTCAGCTCGGCCAGACAGCTGTTCTGCAGCAGGTCGAGGAAATCCTCGCCGCCGAGGTAGTTGTCGCCGGCGCTGGCATGCACTTCCACCACGCCTTCGAACATCTCCAGCACGGATACGTCGAAGGTGCCGCCGCCAAGATCGAAGACCAGGAAGCGGCTGCCTTCCCGCCGTTCCTGCAGGCCATAGGCGAGCGCGGCGGCGGTCGGTTCGTTGATCAGCCGCTCCACTTTGATGCCGGCCAGTTCGCCTGCCGCGCGTGTGGCTTTGCGTTGTGCGTCAGAAAAATAAGCCGGCACGCTGACCACGGCTTCCCGCACTTTCTCGCCCAGCGCGGCTTCGGCGTCTGCGAGCAGGGAGCGCAGCACTAGCGCGGACAGTTCTTCCGGACGGAAGCTGCGCTGGCCTAGCTGCGTTTCGCGCGCCGTACCCATCCAGCGCTTGAAAGCGGCGACGCTGGCAGCGGGATGACTGATCAGGCGGTCGCGTGCGGCTTCGCCGACCAGCATATGGCCGTCTTCGTCGACGCTGACCACCGAGGGCGTAAGGTAATCGCCCAGCGCGTTGCGAAACAGTTGCGGACCCGCATCGCTGTAGTAACCGATAAGCGAATGCGTGGTGCCCAGATCGATGCCGACGATCATTACCAATTTCCCCTGTACATCCTTGCGTCACACGTAGGTTGGGTTAGCGCAGCGTAACCCAACAGATTTCCATCGAAGCTGGGCATTGTTGGGTTACGCTGCGCTAACCCAACCTACGCCCATATGGGCGCGCATTACATGCGGAAGACGCCGTAGCGGCCGGGCTCGATCGGCGCATTCAACGAGGCCGAAATCGCCAGCCCCAGCACGCGCCGCGTATCGGCCGGATCGATGATGCCGTCGTCCCACAGGCGCGCACTGGCGTAATAGGGATGTCCCTGCTGCTCGTACTGCGCGCGGATCGGCGCCTTGAAGTTCTCTTCTTCCTCCGCGCTCCAGCTCTTGCCGCCGGCTTCGATGCCGTCGCGCTTCACCGTGGCCAGCACGCTGGCAGCCTGTTCGCCACCCATCACGCTGATGCGCGCGTTGGGCCACATCCACAGGAAGCGTGCGCCATAGGCGCGGCCGCACATGGCGTAGTTGCCGGCGCCGAAACTGCCGCCGATCACCACGGTGAACTTCGGCACATGCGAGCAGGCCACCGCGGTAACCATCTTGGCGCCGTCTTTGGCAATGCCGGCATTCTCGTATTTCTTGCCGACCATGAAGCCGGTGATGTTCTGCAGGAACACCAGCGGCACATTGCGCTGGTTGCACAGCTCGATGAAGTGCGCGCCCTTCAGCGCCGACTCGGAAAACAGGATGCCGTTGTTGGCCACGATGCCGACCGGATAGCCGTGGATATGCGCGAAGCCGCATACCAGGGTTTTGCCGTAGCGGGCTTTGAATTCATGGAATTCGGAGCCGTCGACGATGCGTGCGATCACTTCGCGGATATCGAACGGGCGGCGCGTATCCTGCGGAATCACGCCGTACAGTTCTTCCGCCGCGTAACGCGGCTCCGCCGGAGCCTGCAAGGCCAGCGGCATCGGCTTCTTGCGGTTGAGGCTGGCGACGATGTCGCGCGCGATCGACAGCGCATGCGCGTCGTTCTCGGCGAAATGGTCGGCCACGCCCGATACGGAGGTGTGCACGTCCGCGCCGCCCAGCGCCTCGGCATCCACCACTTCGCCGGTGGCGGCCTTCACCAGCGGCGGGCCGCCCAGGAAAATGGTGCCTTGCTCGCGCACGATGATGGTTTCATCGCTCATCGCCGGCACATAGGCGCCGCCGGCCGTGCACGAGCCCATCACCACGGCGATCTGCGGAATGCCCAGGCCCGACATGCGCGCCTGGTTGTAGAAGATGCGGCCGAAGTGTTCCTTGTCCGGGAATACCTCGTCCTGCAGCGGCAGGAAGGCGCCGCCGGAGTCGACCAGGTAGATGCACGGCAGGCGGTTTTCCAGCGCCACTTCCTGCGCGCGCAGGTGCTTTTTCACCGTCATCGGGAAATAGGTGCCGCCCTTGACGGTGGCGTCGTTGGCAACGATCACCACTTCGGTGCCGTGCACCTGGCCGATGCCGGTGATGACGCCGGCGGCGGGTGCCGCGTCGTCGTACATGCCGTGTGCGGCCAGCGGCGACAGCTCCAGGAACGGCGAGCCCGGGTCGAGCAGGGCGCGGATGCGTTCGCGCGGCAGCAGCTTGCCGCGCGCGGTGTGCTTCTCGCGCGCCTTGGTGCCGCCGCCCTCGGCGCTGCGCGCCATCTCACGGCGCAGGTCGTCGACAAGGCTGCGCAGGCCGGCGCTGCTGGCCTGGAATTCGGGGGAACGGGGATCGATCTGCGAAGTGAGGACGCTCATGGCTGGTACTGCGACCGTCTGGGCAAACCCCGGATGATAACGGTGCAGGGCGGCCTTCTGCATTTGCGCTTGCAACCAGGGTGATGGTGCACGCACAAAAAAACCGGCCGCCCGAAGGCGGCCGGTTTCATGGAAGCTTCCTGACGAAGGATTAGTTGCCCTTCGAAGCGTCCTTGCCGGCATCAGCCTTCATCGCCTGGCCAGCAGCCGTGGAGGCAGCGGCCGGAGCGGCGGCGGTGGAGGCCGGAGCAGCAGCCGGAGCAGCAGCGGTGGAAGCCGGAGCAGCAGCCGGGGCGGCAGCGGTGGAAGCGGAAGCAGCGGCCTTCTGAGCCTGATCAGCAGCCTGCGAGGCTGCCTGCTGGGCTTGGTCAGCCGACTTCTGTGCGTCCTGCGCGGAATCCTGCGCGCCATTGCTGCAAGCCGCCAGCAGCGCGACGAGCGCGGAGGCGAGAAGGGTACGCGTGAACTTCATGATGGATCTCCTTAGCCGTGGAATGCCAATTGGCACGATTATTAATAGCGCGTTCGTGTTAAGTGCGCTACCAGTTTTATGAACAACTTTCATGCCGCATTAACAGCCGAGGGGGCGACAAGGCCCTCGCGGACAATCGGCGGCCGCTTTTGCCTAGTCCAAACGCTCCACGGCGATGGCGGTGGCTTCGCCGCCGCCGATGCACAGCGCCGCTACGCCACGACGCAAACCGCGGGTTTTCAAGGCATTGAGCAGGGTCACCACCAGGCGCGTACCGCTGGCGCCGATCGGGTGGCCGAGCGCGCAGGCGCCGCCGTTGACGTTGAGCTTGTCGTGCGCGATGCCCAGCTCGCGCATCGGGGCCATGGCCACCACGGCGAAGGCTTCGTTGATTTCGAACAGATCCACGTCGGCCACCTTCCAGCCGGCCTTGTCCAGCACCTTGCTGATAGCTGACACCGGCGCGGTGGTGAACCACTCCGGTTCCTGCGAATGGGTGGCATGGGCCGCGATGCGCGCCAGCGGCGCGATGCCGCGGGCCTTGGCATCGTCGGCGCTGAGCAGCACCACGGCGGCCGCGCCGTCGGAAATGCTGGACGAGCTGGCAGCGGTGATGGTGCCGTTTTCCTTGCGGAACGCGGGCTTGAGCGTGGGGATCTTGCCGATGTCCGAGCGGCCCGGCTGCTCGTCGGTGTCTACCTGCACGTCGCCTTTGCGGCCGGACACGGTCACCGGCACGATTTCGCCGGCGAAGGCGCCAGCCGCCTGGGCGGCCTGCGAGCGCTTCACCGATTCGATGGCGAAGGCGTCCTGTTCCTCGCGGGTGAAGTGGTACTTGTCGGCGCACAGTTCGCCGAACACGCCCATCGCGTTGCCGTCATAGGGATTGGTCAGGCCGTCCCAGGCCATATGGTCGACCAGCTGGCCGTCGCCGTAGCGGATGCCGGTGCGGGCGTTGACCATGTGCGGGGCATTGGTCATCGATTCCATGCCGCCGGCCACCACGATGGCGGCGGAGCCGGCCTTGATCAGGTCGTGGCCGAGCATGATCGACTTCATGCCCGAGCCGCACACCTTGTTGACCGTGGTGCAGCCGGTGCCGACCGGCAGGCCGGCCTGCAGCGCCGCCTGGCGGGCGGGGGCCTGGCCGAGGTTGGCCGGCAGCACGCAGCCCATGATCACCTCGCCCACATCCGCGGCGGCGATGCCGGCCTGCTCAAGGGCGGCGCGGATCGCGGTGGCGCCGAGCTTGGGGCTGGGCACGCCGGTGAACTGGCCGAGGAAAGAGCCGATGGCGGTGCGCTTGGCACCTGCAATAACAACGCTGACGTCCGACATGCTGGTCTCCGAAGGAGCTTTGGTGCGTACCCCGCCAAGGGCCACGCTGGGGAAATAACTTGCGGATTATCGCAGCCCTCGATGCAAAGCAGCAAACTTGAATTTTTCGTGAGAAATCACGGCGCTGTTGCGCTCGCTTTCCTATAAATCATGCGCATAAGCTATGCACGCATGTCGCCTCTGGGATGGCGGCATGCCGATGTGTTGTGGGGACCAACATAGTCAATAGGGGTAAGTGCTATGGCAACCGGAATGCCGGCCTGGCGCCGCCGTGAAGTCGCCGTCTTGATTTGCCTTGCGCTGGGTCTGAGCGCATGCGGGGGAGGTGGCGGCAGCAGCAACGTCAAGTCGTCCTCGTCCACCTCGCCCACGCCTACACCGTCGCCCAGCAGCAATGTGCCGACGCCGCCGATCAATGCGCAGCTCGCCATCACCAACACGTATGCCGCGCACATCCAGGGCTATACCGGCAAGGGTGTAACCATCGGCGTGGTCGACAGCGGCATCATGCCGAACAATCCGGCCGTGGCCGGGCGGGTGATCCAGCAGATCATCGATGTCGATCCAAGCCAGAACAACACCGCCATTCCCGATGTGGTGGGGCATGGCACCTGGGTGGCGCAGGTTGCCGCCGGCGCACCGTTCGCACAGTTTGCCGGCGGCATCGCGCCGGGTGCGAGCCTGGTGTCGGCACGCATCATCGACGACAACGCCCCCGACGATAACGGCTCCTCCGCACCTTCGCAGGTCACCACCTCCGACGCGCAATTCCTGCAGAGCGTCACCGCCCAGATGATCAGCAGCAATGTGCAGATCATGAACAATTCCTGGGGCGGCATTACCTGGGATACCACCAATGCATCTTTGAACCAGGCTTTCGATGCGGCGTATTCGTCCTTCGTCACGCAGCACAACGGCCTGGTGGTATTTGCCGCGGGCAACGATTCGCAGACCAATCCCAGCACCATTGCCATGCTGCCCACCGTGGCGAAAGACGCGGCACTACAGCAGGGCTGGCTGGTAGCGGTGGCCTTGAACAGCAACAACCCCACCCAGCTGGACAGTTATTCCAACCAGTGCGGCCAGGCAAAAAGTTACTGCCTGGCGGCGCCGGGCGATGTGATCGTGCTGGACAAGGACACCCTCGCCACCACCACCAATCCCAGCTACTACATCGTTGAAGGCACCTCGTTTGCGGCCCCTGCGGTATCCGGTGCCGCGGCCTTGGTGTGGCAGGCCTATCCGTACTTCTCCAATTACCTGGTACAGCAGACGCTGCTGGGCACCGCCACGCCCATCGGCGCGCAGCCCAATACCACCTTCGGCTATGGCGTGCTGAATGTCGGCGCAGCGGTGAACGGCCCGGAGCAGTTCAACTGGGGCGATGTCACGGTGGCTTTCAGCGGCAATTCGAGCTGGAACAATCCGATCTCGGGTTTGGGCGGCCTGGTCATGAATGGCCCGGGCACGCTCACGCTCAGCCAGCCTGCCACCTATACCGGTGGCACTACGGTGAACGGCGGTACCTTGAATGCGGTGTCGCTGGCTTCGAACGTCACTATTGCGCCGAACGCGACCCTGGCGATCACCGGCAGTTCACTCAATGCGTCGATTCCGCTGATCAATGGCGCGGTGACCAATAATCAAGGCAGCCTGGTGGTCGGCAGCAGCAACCTGACCATGACCGGCGCCTACACCCAGAGCGGCGGCCGCCTGGCGGTGCCGCTGGGATCGGCATTGGTCATCAATGGCAGCGCCACGCTGGTCAACAATCCCGGCGCGTATGCCTCGTTGTATGTCTACGGCGCCGATACGGGCTACAAGGTCAACAACAAAACCACCGTGTTGTCTGCGACACAGGGTCTGACCGGCACCTTCGTCGGCGGCATCACCACACCATCGTCCGTGTTGCTGACCGCGACCTTGGCTTACGACGCAAACGATGCATACCTCAATGTGACGCAAGTCAACGTGGCAACCATTCAGGGGCTGCCGTATTCCGCCGCTACGTTTGCTGCCGCCGAGCGCGTGCAGGGTGCCTTCAATACCATCAACAGCGCGATCCAGAACGGTGCCAGCGCGCAGGCCCTGCCGGGCAGCTTCGTCAACGGTGCAGCGAATCTGCAGCAGACGTCGTCGGTGGCGGCCATGCAGCAATCCTTGAACAGCCTTTCCGGCCAGATGTACGCGGCCAGCGCGGCGATGACCTTCGAAGCCATCGACGCCGATACGCGTGCCTTGTCCGACCGCTTCGACAATCTGCTCGATCATCCGCAGCAGCTCGCGCTGAATAAATTCCAGAGCTGGTCGCAGAACCTGGGTTACCAGGGCAGCCTCTCGCGCAGCGGTTTCGACAGCCTGGGCTTTCAGCTCAACGGCGCGATGATCGGCGGCGACCGCGGCATCGGCAATGGCGGCATCGTGGGTTATGCGATCAGCCAAAGCCAAGGGCTGGGCAATCTGGAGCAAAGTGCGGACCAGGGCTTCAGCCGCGCGCTGGAAGGCATGATTTATGGCGGCGTGGTCAGCGGCAATTGGTATGCGATGGGCCGCTTCGGCGTTGGCAGCGATTGGCAGAATACGCGGCGCGAGCTGATTCTCGGTGGACAGACCGCCGGCGTCTCGAGCTTCAGCAATGGACGCTATGACGTGGCGTACAGCGAGAGTGGTTATCGCTTCAACTTCGGCAACTGGAAGTTCACACCTTACGCAGACCTTGAATACGCCACGGTGGAGCGTGATGGTTTCAACGAAGCCGGTGGCGATGGCTTCGGGCTGATGTCGAATACGCAGACCATCCAGCGCTGGCAGGGCGGTTTCGGCCTGCGCAGTTCGCGCCAGTGGACCATGGCCAACGGCACCCAGCTGAGCCTGCAGGCGCGCTTGCTATGGCAGGACGCCTTCGCCATGCATGGCGTGCTGCCCAATGCGAGCTTCACCGCCGTGCAGCAGTTCACCCCGATCGAAGGCATTGGCTTGTCGCGCTACGGCAGTGTGGCGGGGTTGTCGCTGGACTGGCGTTTCTCGCTGCGCTCGAACCTGTCGTTCGGCGTGGATGAGTACAGCGCCCAGCATGAGCGGGCGGCGATGGGGACGCTCAATTACAGCTTGCGGTTCTAAAGCGGGAACGGCCCCAGCGCATCCACGTTGCTCAGCGTCATTCCGGCCTGCGCCGGAATGACGCTGAGGTATATCGGTGGCTCACGCCTTGCCGTGAAACAGCTCGCGCCCAATCAGCATGCGCCGGATTTCATTGGTGCCCGCGCCGATCTCATACAGTTTCGCATCGCGCAGCAGGCGTCCGGCCGGGAACTCGTTGATATAGCCATTGCCGCCCAGCGTCTGGATCGCCTCCAGCGCCACCTGCACCGCATGCTCCGACGCATTGAGCAGACACGCCGCCGGATCGATTCGCGACTTGAAGCCCGCATCGAACTCGCGCGCCACCATATAGGCGAAGCCGCGCGAACTCTGCAGCTTGGTATACATGTCGGCGATTTTCGCCTGCATCACGCCGAAGGTGCCGATCGGTGCATTGAACTGCTTGCGTTCGCGCACATAGGGCAACGCCAGGTCCAGCGCCGCCTGCATCAGGCCGATCGGGCCGCCGGACAATACCAGGCGCTCCGTATCCAGCCCGCTCATCAGCACGCGCACGCCTTCGTTCACTTCGCCCACGATGTTTTCGGCGGGAATTTCGCAATCCTCGAACACCAGTTCGCAAGTGTTGGAGCCGCGCATGCCGAGCTTGTCCAGCTTCTGCGCGGTGCTGAAACCCTTCATGCCTTTTTCGACGATAAAGGCCGTCATGCAGCGGCTGCCTGCCACGCGCGGCGCGGTGCGCATGTAGACCAGCAGCACATCGGCATCGGGGCCGTTGGTGATCCACATCTTCGTGCCGTTGGCCACCCACACGTCGCCGCGCTGTTCGGCCTTGCAGCTCATCGAGCCGACCACGTCCGAGCCCGCGCCGGGCTCGCTCATCGCCAGCGCACCCACGTATTCGCCCGACGACAGCTTGGGAATGTATTTGCGGCGCTGCGCTTCGTTGCCGTTATGGAAGATGTTCTGCACGCACAGGTTGGAATGCGCGCCGTACGACAAGCCTACCGAGCCCGAGGCGCGCGAGATCTCTTCCATCGCCACCATATGGGCGAGGAAACCCATGCCGCTACCGCCGTATTCCTCCGGCACCGTGATGCCGAGCAGGCCCAGGTCGCCCATCTTCCGCCACAGGTCGTGCGGGAACAGGTTTTCCTGGTCGATGTGGGCGGCACGTGGAGCGATCTCCTTCTCCGCAAAGGCCGCCACGCTTTCACGCAACAAATCGATCTCTTCACCGAGCGGGAACGGACGCATCACGGACTCCTGGGGCGGGGATTTAGCCGGCAAAGTGTAGCGCAGGGCGGGGTGCGGGGTCTGACGCGGCGCATCAGTATGCGAGGTGTTACCCCCTCTCCCCTGCGGGGAGAGGGCTGGGGTGAGGGGGCAATTTTGCCGGGAAGGTAGTGGTGGCGAGGGAAGAAAAGCTTCGACTGCGCAGCCCATCAGTGCGCAGGGTATTACTCCCTCTCCCCTGCGGGGAGAGGGCTGGGGTGAGGGGGCAATCTTGCTGGGAAGGTAGTTGTGGCGGGGGAAGAAAAGCTTTGACTGCGCAGCGCATCAGTACGCGGGGTATTACCCCCTCTCCCCTGCGGGGAGAGGGCAGGGGTGAGGGGGCAATCTTGCTGGGAAGATAGTTGTGGCGAGGGAAGAAAAGCTTTGACTGCACAGCCCATCAGTACGCGGGGTATTACTCCCTCTCCCCTGTGGGGAGAGGGTTGGGGTGAGGGGGCAACCTTGCCGGGAAGGTAGTTGTGACGATGGATGAAAAGCTTTGACTGCGCGTCAGTCGTGTTGCCTGAGGCAAGCGCGGCCCCTCACCCCGGCCCTCTCCCCGGAGGGGAGCGGGAGTGAATCCGGTGGGATGGGTTTTACTGCACTTTTGCCAGCTTGCCTTTCAGCACTACGCCGGACATCAAAAAGCCCACATGGCATTCGTAGTTCTGGGCATCGCGATACTCGTTGTCGTAATCGCTGACGATATCGACCACGGCATTTGCACCGGCCTTCTTCGCCGAGTCCTGCAGCGCAATCAGCACCGACTGCAGCACCCAGTCGCAGGTCGTGCGGTCCTGTTTGCCGAAGGCGTTGGTCTTGCGGTTGATCGTCATTTCATCCAGCACCGTCACCTGGCCATTCGGCGTATTGCCGGCGAAGTAGAACTTCACCGTGCCATCCAGCTTGCCGGCCTTGGTGGCGGCATCGATCGCATCCTGGTACGGGAAGTGCACAATCTTGTCGGCGGCCATGCTCAGACCGGGTACGGCCAACAGCAGCGCGATCAGCGCCAGGGTGCTTGCTTTCATGCCGGCGATCTCCTTTCGGTGGAAGGTTGAGGTTTCAGCACAGGCCGCCGTTGACCGACAGCACTTGCCGCGTGATGTAGCCCGCTTCTGTGCTGAGCAGAAACTGCACCGCGGCGGCGACTTCCTCCGCGGTGCCGGCGCGCTGCATCGGAATCACTTTCAAAATCTCTTCCAGCGGTACCTCGGCGCTGGTCATGTCGGTATCGATCAGCCCCGGCGCCACGCAGTTGACAGTGATCTTGCGCTTGGCCAGCTCCACTGCCAGCGCCTTGGCCGCGCCGATCACGCCCGCCTTGGAGGCGCTGTAATTCACCTGCCCGCGATTGCCGATCAGGCCCGATACCGACGTAATGCAGACGATGCGCCCGGCGGCACGGCGGCGGATCATCGGCATGATCAGCGGATGCAGCACGTTGTAGAAACCATCGAGGTTGGTGCGCAGTACCTGGTCCCAGTCCTCGTCGCTGAGCGCGGGAAATGCACCGTCTCGGGTGAGTCCGGCATTGCACACCACGCCGTAATAGGCACCATGTTCCGCCACATCTGCTTCGAGCGCAGCCGCGCAGGCCTGGCGCTCGGCAATATCGAACTGCAGCACGCGGGCGTTGCGGCCCAGCGCATGGATCGCCTCGCGCACCTGTTCGGCTTCGTCGCGGCGGCTGCGGCAATGCAGGACCAGGTCGTAGCCGGCGTGAGCCAGACGCAAGGCGATGGCGCGCCCGATGCCACGGCTGGATCCGGTGACCAGGACGGTGTCAGTCATGCTGGGTCGCTCCCGCAAGGTGTTGGAAAAATGCCTCCGCATCCGGCGGACGGTAGACATTCAAGCGCGCTTCGGCGTGCAGCTCGCCGGCATCGATGCGGCAACTGAATACCGCCATGCCGTGCTCGTCGTGAAAATCCCGCTCGGCTTCGATACGCAGGCATGCGCCGAGCGGAAAGACTTCTGCATTGCAACGATACTGCCGCGTGCCGAGCAGAAAGCCCAGTTGCACCGGCTGCTGTTCGGCGCGCGCGCGGCAGCCGGACCAGGCGGCAATCGCCTGCGCCATCAATTCCACCCCGGCCCAGGCCGGCAGGTTGCCGTGTGCATCCTGGAACATGCCGCCGGCACGCAAGGTTCTGCTGCAGACGATGCGTTCGCTATGCAGTGCTTCGATGCGATCGAGCAAAATCATCTCGCCCGCATGCGGCAGCACGTCGGCAACCGGCCAGTTCATGCCGCATCTCCCAGCACCAGCGCGGCATTGTTGCCGCCGAAGGCGAAGGAGTTGCTCAGCAGATAGCGGCGCCCTTGCGCCGGCAGATGGCTGCCGGGCGGAATCAGGTTCAGGGGCGGCAACGCGGTATCCGCTTCGCCATCCCATACATGCGGCGGCAGGCGCCGTTCAGTGCGTTCGTCGACCAGGCTGAGCCAGCAGAAGGCAGCTTCCAGCGCACCGGCCGCAGCCAGCGTATGACCGGTCAGCGACTTGGTGGACGAGCACGGCACTCCCGGCGGAAACATCGCGGCAATCGCCCGGCTTTCCATGCTGTCGTTGTGTTCGGTGGCGGTGCCATGCAGGTTGATGTAGTCGATCTGCGTCGCCTCCAGGCCAGCCTTGCGCAAGGCTTCGCGCATCGCCTGCTGCGCGCCGGCCCCCTGCGGATCGGGCGATGACATGTGGTATGCATCCGAGCTCGCGCCGCCGCCGAACAACTGCACCGCGCCTTGCTCACGCGTCATCAGGAACAGCGCCGCCGCTTCGCCGATATTGATGCCGCGGCGATGCCTGGAAAACGGATCGCAGCGCTGCATATCCACCGCTTCCAGCGCATGGAAACCGTTGATGGCCAGGCGGCACAAAGTATCCACGCCGCCGCACAGCACCGCATCGCACAGCCCCATGCGCAACAGTCGCTGCGCACTCAGCAGCGCGCGCGCGCCGGAAGTACACGCGGTGGAAATGCTGTAGCTGGGGCCCGCCAGTTCCAGCCATTCGGCCAGGAATTCGGCCGGCGCCCCCAGTTCCTGATGGGCGTAGCGGTAATCCGCCGGCCATGCACCGTCGCGACGGTAGCCGCCGATGCCTTGCGTGGCTTCCTCGATACCGGTGGTGCTGGTGCCGAGCACCACGCCGATGCGCGCCTGGCCATAGCGTGCGATGGCCGCGCGGATATCCGTTTCGATTTGCAGCGCGGCAGCCAGCAGCAGGCGGTTATTCCGATTATCGCGGTGCCCGCGCAACGCTTCCGGTATCGCCGGCAGTTGCGCCTGCACGTTGCCGAGCGGCGGGTGATGGCCCGGAATCCAGCCGTCGGTGGGACGGATACCGCGGTCGTCGCCCGCGAACAAGGCTTCGGCCACGGCGGACTTGCCGCTGCCGAGATTGCAGATCACGCCGAGTGCATTGAGGTAAGTGTTCATGGCTGGCACCTATCTCCCGTCGCACCACATTCCGTCAGCCCTGCCGCACATCCCGTCATCCCAGCCACATATCCCATCACCCGGGCCACACATCTCGTCATCCCGACCAAACATCCCGTCACCCCGGCGAAGGCCGGGGCCCAGCGTCTTTGCGCGCGAGAAAGGCGCTGGGTCCCGGCCTTCGCCGGGATGACGGTGGGGGCCGCGGCAGGGCGATATTGAAAGCAGGGTTTCATGCAGGTTTGCGCACCGCTGCATTGACCAGCGTTTCCTCACGCTGTCCCGGCGGCGGCGCTGCGCGCAGCCCCCAGCGTTCGAGCAATCCGAAATCCTTGGAACGGCTCCACCACAAATACGGAAACGACACGTTCTGCGGGCCGAACTCGAAACCCTGCTGGCGCAGCATGTCCAGATATTCCTCCGCGGTCTTCTGCACATGCATCGGATGGCGGAAAAACCAGCGGATCACCCAGGTATCGATATAGGCCTTGGTCGATTCGGCAAACAGCAGCCAGCCGCCAGGCTTGAGCACGCGCCAGAACTGGGCCAGGGCGCGCTCCTGTTCCACCAGGTGATGAAAGGTCTGGTGGCAGAACACGATATCCACGCTATGGTCCGGCAGCGGAATGTCGGCGCAGTCGGCGGTGAGCAATTCCACCTTTAGCTCTTCGCGTTCGGCTTCGGCGCTGGAGAGCAGCAAGCTGTGCGGATCGGCATCCAGTCCCAGCATGCGCGTGGGCTCGAAGGCGTCGTGCAGCAGGCGGAAGGATTTGCCCTGGCCGCAGCCGACATCCAGCAGCGTGCCGCCCAGCGGCAGCGGCCGCCCGACCATGCGTTGCAGATCGTTGATCGCCACGCGCAGCACGTGGTGCTGCCAGGTATGGCTGCGGAGAAAATGGAAACCGATACGGGTTTCTTCGACGTAAGTAGGACTGGCGTAATTCATGTCACGGATGTCCGCGGAAGCTGGCCAAGGCGGCGCTCCACCGCCTGCACGAATACATCGGGCGATACCAGCTGCATGTCGCCGCTGGCCATGTTTACCGCAACCTGCACGCTGCTGGCGCGGGTGATGCGCTGGCCGCTGTCGCGGTCCTGGATCAGGTAGTGGATCAACAGTCGGTTCTGCCATTCCACCAGGTCGGCGCGCACGCGCAGCGTCTGGCCGAAGCGGGCGGCCTGCACGTAGCGCAGCTGCAGGTCGATCACCGGCCACGCATAGCCGGAGTCGCGCATCTGCGTGTAGTTGTGGCCGATCTCGTCGAGCAGGGCGCAGCGCGCCACTTCCAGGTATTTCACGTAATGGCCGTGCCAGACCACGTCCATCGAATCCACATCGAAGAACGGCACCAGGATCTCGACGCTGGTATGCAATACGCCGCTAGTTCGCATCGGTGGCCTCCGCGCTGGCGTTCTGCCAGTAATCGTAGAAATTGAACCACTGTTGCGGCGCCAGCAGGCACTGCGTGGCCAGATGGTCGGCATAGCGCTGCACCCAGCCGGCGATAGCCGCGTCGCGCCGCCCGCGTTCCCAGCCGGCGCTGTCCAGGAACGGATCGAGATGGATGCGATAGCGCCCATCCACCTTCAGGCAGCACAGCAGGTTCACCGGGCAGCGCAGCAGGCCGGCCAGCAGCCACGGGCCTTGCGGAAACGCCGCCGGGTGGCCGAGGAAATTCACCGTCACGCGCCGTCCGTCATGCAGCGGCACGCGGTCGCCGGCAATTGCCAGCCATTCGCCGCGCTCAACGCGTTGCGACAAGTCCATCATCATCGCCGTATCCAGTTCGCTGACCTGGATCAGCCGCATACTGCGATCGCCCGCTTCGCCGAGCAGGCGATTGAACTGCGCCACGTGGCGGTTGTGCACCAGCACGTTCAACGGCACCTGTTCGCCCAGCTCCGCCATCGCGCGGCATACATCCGGATTGCCCAGGTGCGTCACCACCAGAATCTCGCCGCGGCCGCCGTGCTGGCTGCGCAGCAGGCGCGGGCGGATGCCGGATGGATCGACCAGTTGCACTTGCTCGAAGCGCAGGCGCCCGCGCCATACGTCGAGGCGGTCGAGCAGGTTGTCGGCAAAGGCGATGAACTGGCCGAACACGCTGCCCAGCGTCGGCTGTAATGCAGGATTGCCGCTCCAAGCCGCCAGATAGCGCTGGTATTGCCGGATATGCCGCCGCGCACTGCGCGCCGACACAAAGAAATACAGCACGATCAGATACAGCACCGGCGCCAGCAGGCGGCGGCCGAACAGGCGCACGCTGAGCGCAGTCAGACGCATCAGGAACAGGCTGCCGCGTTCCTTCTGGGTGGACCAATGGCGTTGGCTGGCGATCTGTTCGTTCATGCGTTGGCACTCCATGCCAGTCGACCCGACGAAAAAGCTTTCTCACCGTAACGATAGGCGAAATGCAGCTTGTTCCGCGCGGCATCGTGCTGCAAGCGCAGATCCACCCGATCGCCCGGCCGCAGCAGCTGCTGGAATTTCAGCGCTTCCATCGTATGGCAGCGCAAGGGCGTGCCCAGTCGTGGCGCCGCCAGGGCCAGCGCCCATTCGATCTGCGCCACACCCGGCAGCACCGGCGCGTTTGGGAAATGCCCGGGGAAATACGCCAGGTCCACCGGCACGCGTAGTGCCAGCGTCCATGCGTCGGCGTGCATGGTTTCTTCCAGCAGCAGGGCCTCGCGCGGCAACGGCGATTGCAGCCAGGCATTGATCTGCAATGCGGTGGCCGAGGGCGGCAGGGCATCGAACAAACGCCAGGTAATCACGTTGCCCGCACAGCCGGTAGCCTGCTGCAAGCTATCCAGCAATTGCGCGCGGCCGTGCTGGCACAGCGCCTGGATGCCGGCGCTGCTGAGCGCCAGCACGATGCCCACGGCATCCGCACCGGCATGCCCGCAGCGGGCATCGTTCACCCAGGCATGGGCGCGCAACTGCTCGGCAATGCGGACCAGGTCCAGGCTCATGCCGCACGGCCTCGCAGACGCCGGCGCAACAGCCATTCGCCGACAAACAGCGTGCCCATGATGAAGTACACCAGCAGACCGTTGTACAGCGTCCACCAGGCCAGCGGCGCCCATAAGGTGAGCGCGGCGGAGACCAGGCCGTTGAAGACGAAGAAACCTACCCACACCCAGGTGACCTTGCGCGTATAGGGAATGGCTTCGTCCGGCAGATCCGGTTCGCGCACCCGCGCAATGCGTTCCACCAGCGGCGGCCCATAGATCAGGCTCAGGCCGAAGGCGCACAGCAGCAAGGCGCTGATCAGGGTGGGATACCAGCGTTCCAGCAGTTCGTTGCCGCTGAAGGCGAGCAGGGCGCAATACGTCAGCGCCGCACCCAGCATCAGCTTGCCGCCGGGCTGCTTGAGCAGCGACGGTGCGCGGATCAGCCAGATTGCACCCAGCACCAATGCAAACATCGGCGGCGGCACGCGATCCATGCCGAAATACACCACGAACGGGTACAGCACGCCCGCCAGCGGCAGCAGGATGGAAGCGAGTTTCTTCATGCTTCCTGCTGTGCCTGCACGAACGCAGCCAGGCTGGCGACCGTGGTGAAATGCTGGCGCGCATCCTTGGAATCGGATGCGATGCGGATGTCGTAGCGCTTCTGCAGCGCCAGCGCCAGTTCCAGTGCATCCACCGAATCCAGGCCCAATCCTTCGCCGAACAGCGGCAGATCGGGCGGAATATCGGCGACGGTGACATCCTCCAGGTTGAGGGTGTTGATAATCAGTTGGGCGATGTCTTGCTGCAGGGCATTCACGATGACGCAAGCTCCCTCAGGAAAAGTTGATGCAGATGCTGGTTGAGCCGTCGCGAGGCGATCGGCATGGCGGCTTGGGCGTTGAAGCTTTCGGTGTCGATATCCGCGCCCACGCGCAGGCTTACCTGCACGCGGCGCGGAGGGATGCGGTACCAGGGCTCGGCCTTGGTCAGCGTGGTCGGCGTGACGGTGATGAACACCGGCGTGATCACCTGTGCACCGCGCAGCGCAATCGCCGCCGCCCCGCGATGGAATACCGGCGGGCACTGCGGCTTGGTGCGCGTGCCTTCGGGAAACACGATCAGCGTTTCGCCCGCGCGCAACGCATCGGCGGCCTGCTCGAGCATCTCGGGGCTGCCGTTGTTGCTGATGTAGTGCGCCCGGCACACCGGCCCGCGCGTAAACGGATTGCGCCACAGACTTTGCTTGACGATGCAGTTGGCATCGCGGATATGCGCGATCAAAAACACCACGTCGATCAGCGAGGGATGATTGGCGATGATCATCTGGCCCGGCCGCCCCAGCTTTTCCACGCCATCGAAGCGGTAGCTCAGCACGCCGCTGCGATACATGAACTGCACGTGCAGGTAGAACGCCTTGCTGATGGCGGCACGTGCACGGCGGCGGCGCTCGTTGGCGTCGCCGGGCAACAAGCCCAGCAGCGGCAATACCAGCAAGCGCAGCACCAGGCCGCCGAGGCCGAACAGCACGAAGCTGGCGCCGGTGGCGAACAGGCGCCACAGGTAATTGCCGGCGCCCGAGCGCCTTACGGAATCCGTTGCCAGATCCATCGACGTGTTTTCCAGGCGTGTACCAGGGTATCGCTGCGCAGTTGCAGCGCGCGGATGACATTCAGCGCGTGCGGCCATGCTTCCACGGCGGCGTCTTCGCGGTTCGGCTCCAGTTGCAGTTGCCACGCTTCGCCGCTGCCGGCGCGCTTGAGCCGCAGCGCCAGCGCATACGAAAACGGCACATCGTCGATCCAGTCGCGGTAGGGCTCCGGCGGATATTCCTCGGCCAGCACCACCAGCACCGCAGGTGCGCCGTCGTCGAGCAGCGCGGATGCTTCCACCAGCGCGTGCTCGAAGGTATCGGCTTCGCCGGCGATCGCCACCGACTCGCCGCGCTGTCCGCGCAGGATCGACCATTGCCCGGCGATCGCGTTGTGCACCGACAGGCCGAACTGAGTTGGCGAGAGCGGCTGCTGCTCGGCCACCTCGCTCAGCAAGGCATAGGTGCGCGGCGTTTCGCCGTGGCGGGAAGCAAACACGAACGGCAGCTGTTCGTCTTCGGCGCACAACGGCCACGCCACATGCAGCGTCATGCGCGCCAGGCGGCTGAGCCGGCGGCGCTGCATCGGCGGCAGGAAATCGCAGCTGGGTTGCGCATCGCCGTCGGGCACGCGTACCGGCTGGCGCGACCAGGCCAGCCAGTCCGCGTCGCTGTCCAGGCCTGGTGCCCAGGCGCGCCATTGGTCGATGATGAAGTTCATCGCTTCACGGTTACCTCAAGCTGCTCCCTCTCCCCTGCGGGGAGAGGGCTGGGGTGAGGGGGCAGCCTCGCGAGCAACTTCCTTTTTCGCATGAGCATGCTTCGATGATGTTTCGCATGCGTGGAGCCTATGGCCAGCGCGTCCCCCTCACCCCGACCCTCTCCCCGCAGGGGAGAGGGAGTGGCAACGCGGCAAATCGGCATCCACATGGCCATCAGCTGCATGCCTTGAAGATCAACGACGTATTGATCCCGCCAAACGCAAAATTGTTGTTCATCACATACGCCGTCTCGATCGCACGCCCGGCACCCATGATGTAGTCCAGCTCCGCACACGCCGGATCCGGCTCGTGCAGATTGATGGTCGGCGCAAACCAGCCGCGCCGCATCATCTCCACCGCCCACCATGATTCCAGCGCACCGCAGGCGCCCAGGGTGTGGCCGACATAGCTTTTCATCGAACTGATCGGCACGCGTGCGCCGAGCACGTTGGCGGTGGCGTGGCTTTCGGCGATGTCGCCGCGGTCGGTGGCGGTGCCGTGTGCGCTCACATAGCCGATCGCCTCGGGTGCCAGCTGCGCATCCTGCAGCGCGAGCTGCATGGCGGTGGCCATGGTTTCGCTGGTCGGCTGGGTGATGTGATTGCCGTCGGAATTGCAGCCGAAGCCGACCACCTCCGCATAGATGCGCGCGCCACGCGCCAGCGCGTGTTCGTATTCTTCCAGCACCAGAGTCGCTGCGCCTTCGCCCACCACCAGGCCGTCGCGGCTGCGATCGAACGGACGCGGCGTCAGGGTGGGTTCGTCATTGCGCGTGCTGGTGGCGAACAAGGTGTCGAACACCGCCACGCTCGGGCCGGACAGCTCTTCGGCGCCGCCGCACAGCATCAGTTTCTGCTTGCCCTGCTGGATGGTCTCGTAGCCGAAGCCGATCGCCTGGCTGCCAGAGGTGCAGGCGCTCGAAGTGGGCAGGATGCGTCCCTTCAAGCCGAAGAACACGCCGACGTTCACCGCCGTGGTATGCGCCATCATCTGCACATAACTGGTCGCGGTCACGCCCTGCATGGAGCCGGTCTCGAGCATGCGGCCCATGATGCGGATCGGATCGATGCTGCCGCCGGACGAACCATAGGCCACGCCCATGCGGCCGTCGCTGATGCTCGCTTCGCCATGCAGGCCGGCATCGCGCAAGGCCAGTTCACTGGCGGCTACCGCCAGCTGCGCTACGCGGCCCATCGAACGCAGATGCTTGCGCGGCCAGTCGGGCAGGGTGAAACCATCAGCGGGGCAGCCCAGGCGGCTGTTGAGCGAGTCGAAGAAATCCCACTCCGGCATGCGGCGCACGGCATTGCGGCCTTCGCGCAGGCGCGCTTCGATCTGCGCCCAATCCTGGCCCAGCGGTGTGATGCCGCCCATGCCGGTGATAACCACGCGCTTCATCGACGACTGCTCCATGCGAAATGGCGAACGTTCATCACTTAAGTGTTCCGTGCATGCGTGCTGGCCGGTACCAGCAGCGCGGTAAAACCGATGCCCCACAGCAAGGTGAAGCCGAAATCGCGCAGCGCCGGCATGCTGCTCCAGGCCAGCAGGCCGAACGACAACACCGCCGTAATCGCCGACAGCAGCACGCTGGCATACATCGCGCCCGGCCGATGCGTTACATGCGGCTCGCCTTCGCGCAGAAACACCGCGTAATTCGCGCCTACGCCGAGCACCAGCATCAACGCCATCCAATGAAACAGCGTAAGCGGCTGATGCACATACCCCAGAACGGCCAGGGTGAAGGCGATGCCCAGCACCGGCGGCGCCAGCACGCGCGGCACATCGCGCAAGCCATAGCGCCAGGCGAATACCGGCACGATCAGCAAAATCGCGGCCAGCAACCAGCCGCTGGCATAGCTGCGATAGCGCCCAAACAGCGCGGAAATGCCGGCGGGCTTGTCCACCAGCGTCACCCCGGGCAAACCGGCTGCTGCCTGTTGCAGCGAGGCACTGCTTGCATCGCCTTGCGGCAATACCAGCGAAGCGGCGCCGTCGTGCACCTCGTCGCCCAGCCATAAATAACGGAATGGCGTAGCCGGCGCGCTGTTCAGCCAGCTTTGCAGCTGCAGCGGCGTGCCCGGCCACGCCTGGATAAAGGCATCGATATCGGCATCGCGGAATCCCGCCGCCTGCAGCCATTGGCGCATACGTTGCGGTTGCGCGAACAACGGTGCCAGCAAGGCGTGGTTCGCCCGCTGACGCTGTTGCGAAGGCATCATGCCGGCCAGGCCGAGCCAACCCTGCAGTTGATCGCCATCGACCATCTGTTGCAGGCGCAGCTCCAATGCTTCTTCGCGTTGCAGCACCTGTTCGGCATCGGCACCTTGCACCAGATAGAACTGGGTGCCGTTGCCCAGGCCGGTGATCTCGCGGATCTGCGCTTCCTGCTGCAGCAAGGCAGTGGGCGGCGCGATCAGCAGATGCACATCGTCATCGTGGCGCAGTTGCCACCAGCCCGGCACGGCGAGCAGCAAGGCCATCACGGCGAGCACCATGCTGCGCCGCCCCGACGCGAGGCGCGCAACGACCTGCTGAATCGCCAGCGCGATGCGCACCGAGGCATTGGACAGCGGTTTGGCCGGACGCAGCAGGCAGGCCGGCAGCAAGGCGAACACGCTCAGGCAGGCCACCGCCATGCCGGTCATCGCAAAACAGGCCATCTGGCGCAACGCAGGGAAGGGCACCAGGCCGAGCAAGGCGTAGCCCAGCAGCGATGTGCCCAAGGCCAGCAACAAGGCGGCGCGCACTTGGCGCAAACCCTGGCGCGGTTCCCAGGCGCTGCCGGCATTGGCGCGCGCAGCCAGATACTGGATGGAGTAATCCACTGCCTCGCCCAGCAAGGCCGCGCCGAATACCACCGTCAGCAGATAGATCTGGCCGAAGATCAGCACGCTGACCGTGGTGGCGGCGATCACACCGATAGCCGTGGACAAGAACGCCAGCAGCAGCGGCCCCGGCGAGCGGAATACGCCCAGCAACAGCAAGGCGATGCCGAGGGTGGAGATAAACCCGACCCGATGCACATCGCGCTCCGCACCGGCGCGTGCCGCCGCGGCGTAGAACAAGGCGCCGGTGCGCAAGATCTGCGTGCCCGGCTGCGCCTGTTCGACCGTATGTTCGGTCTGATCCAGCGCATGCAGTGCGCGCTGCTGGATCACATCGTCATACGAGGATCCGGCGAGCGTGGCCGTCACCAGCACATAGCTGGTGTCGTCGCGATGCGCGGTGAGCAGATTGTCTTCCGGCAGCAGCGGCGAACGGCTCCATGGCTGCTGCTCCAGCCAATGCTGCAGCCAGCCGAACGGGTCGTCCTGCAGCCGCGTGCCGACGCCGGTGACAAACGGTTCGTTGACCCGCTGCGCCAGCGCTTTGGCCGCGTCATAGCCGGGCTGTGCCAGCGCCGTGCGATCGGCATCGCCGAGCAGGCTGAAGCGATGCGCGAGATAAGGCGTCACCAGTTGCTGCAGATCGAACGGCGGCAGCTCGGCGGTGACCGATGCAAAGATCGGATCCTTGCCCAGCGCCTGGCCCAGCGCGCGCGCAGCAGCCTGGGCGCGATCGTCATCTTTGTTGGCCACCAGCAGAATCACGCGGTCGCCATTGGCGTGCGCCAGCCGCTGCGCCGCCACTTCCGCCAACGGATTGCGCTCGGTCGCCGGCAGCATCGCCAGCAGGTCGGTCTGAATCGGCGAACGTCCGCGCCCGAACAGCAGCCACGCGCCCAGCACGGTAAGCAGCACCATCGCCACCGCGAACCATCCCGCGCGCAGCCACAGACTTCGTTGCGTCATGGCGTACCGAGTGCGTGCTGTTCCTCCGCACTCAGCGGGCCGGCGTCGCGGGTGTCGCTCATGCGGATATCGGTCTGCGTACCATCCTGCATATCGATGCGGATACCTTGCAGAAACGCGCCGCCATCGAGCTGGATGCCGTGCAGCACCTGCGCCACGCGCGCCTGCTTGGGCGTGAAATGCAGCGTCCACTGCGTAGCGCTGCCCTCCGCGCTCACCGTGAACTGGCGCAGCACCGTATCGAACTGGCCTGCCAGCATCGATTGCAGCATCTGCGAAATCTGGCTGACGCCGCGTTCATTGCGCACGGTCTGCGCGTGGCCGCTGGCGTCGATACGCGCAGTACGGCTACCGGTCAGCGCCAGCGTTTCCTGGTAGGGCTGCTGCACTTGCCACAACATGCCATGGCCGGCGACGAACAGCAGCTGGCCGCTGCTGGTTTGCGGCTGTGCCAGCGCGGGGTTCTGGCGCTGCTGAGTGAATGCGGCGCGCACCGTAGGGTGCTGGCTGAGCTGGGTGAGCACGCTGTGCAGCAAATCGCCGCTTTGCGCGTGCACATTCAAACAGCACAGCAACATCCCCAGCGCCAACAGCCAACGCGTTCTCCCTGGCGGAGAGCGGGGTGGGGTGAACGGGAGCAGGGCTGAAATCAAGCTACGCATGCAGTCCTCCGTCGCTTGCGCCACAACAGCATCGGCGCGCGCGGCAGCATGCCGAGCAACAGCCGCGTATGCATGGCGGAGATACGCAGGTTGTCGTGCAGCATGTGGAAATGGGATAGGCCATTGTCCGGATAGGTCACCCGGGTGGGCAGGTTGCGTACCGGCACGCCGCGCCAGATCAGGCGCACCGCCACCTCCGTGTCGAAATCCATGCGCGCCGGCAACGGCGCGCGGTCGATCTCGGCACAGGTCGCATCCAGCGGATACAGACGGTAACCGCACATCGAATCACGCAAGGTGAACGAGAGCGTTTCCAGCCACACGCACACATGCGTAACGTAGCGTCCGTACAGGCGTGCGCGCGGCACGCTTTCGTCGTAGATCGGCTGGCCGCAGATCAGGGCGCGCGGCGCGCTGCGGCCGGCGGCAAGAAATCGCGGCGCGTCGCCGGCATTGTGCTGGCCGTCCGCGTCGATCTGCAGCGCATGCGTATAGCCGGCATCGCGCGCAGCGATCATGCCGGTGGTAAGGGCGCGGCCTTTGCCGGCGTTGCGCGGCAGGCGGATCAGCAATACGCCGTTTTCTCTCGCGGCCAGTGCATCGAGCACTTCGCGGGTGGCCACGTTGCTGCCGTCATCCACAATCACCACCGGCAACTGGTGCGCCTGCATGGCGCGCACCGTTTCCACGATGGTGTCTTTGTGGTTGTAGATGGGAATGAGCGCGCAGGGCCGGAAGCTCGCTGCGTCGGGTGCAGGCGCCAGCGGCATGAACGCGCTCAGCGCGTCAGCAGGTGGCGTACCGTGGCGACCACGTCGCCTACCGTGCGCACATTCTTGAAATCCTCGGGCTTGATGCGCATGCCGGTCATGTCCTGCACCTGGATCGCCAGGTCGACGGCATCGATGCTGTCCAGCTCGAGGTCGCTGAACAGGTGCGTGTCGGGGGTGACCCGGGCCGGATCGATCTCGAAAGTATCGCGCAGCACATCCTTGAGCCTGAGCAGGATGTCGTCATCGCTGATCCCGGTTTCCATGATTGCGCTCATACACACCAGCCTGCTCTTGCCACCCCACGTCCCATGCCTGCGGCCCCCCGTGCCCGGTTGCCGTGGCCGGCCGTGCGGGCAGCACAGCAGTACGGAGCGAGGGCCGAGTGACGCACGGAACGTGAAAGATATTCGACTTGTACTACGCCCGCGCTGCGGGTCCCCTGTAGCTCGAAAAGCGCCGGTCTTTGCCAAGCTGCGCAAAGCCTTACGGCACATTTTCTTACGGGGTGTGAGTCTATCAGAACTGTTTGGGCGGGAAGCTGCCGATCGAATTTCTATACGCGGTCGATCAGATTTTCCCGGTAATACGGGCTTTTTCAGGAGGTCAGCGCAGTGCCCGCCGCGCTCGCGCGCTTTCATGGCAACTCACCGTCACCATCTCCCCGCCACCACCTCACCGTCATCCCAGCGGAAGCTGGGATCCAGCGCCTTTCCCGCACCGGAGTTACTGGATCCCAGCTTCCGCTGGGATGACGAGCAAAAAGAACAACGCAGGCTAGGCAGGAACATAAAAAAACCGCCGGCTGCCCGGCGGTTTTTTCAGTCCAGCTGCTGGCGTCTTACTGACCGCGCATGCGGCCGGCAAAGCGCGGCGCGCCGTTGCCCATGTGCGGCAGCTTGATCTTGCCGATAGCGTCGATGCGCTCCTCGGCCAGACGGTCGGCGGCCCGGTAGGTGGGCACGCTCTGCGTCTTGCTGATTTCGAAGATGCGGCCCAGGTTGTAGTAGATGGTGCGCATCATGCGCATGGCGCGCTCGCGGTTGTAGCCGTCGATTTCCAGCGACACGTTCATCACGCCGCCGGCATTCACGGCGTAGTCGGGCGCGTACAGCACGCCGCGGCGCTGCAGTTCGTCGCCGATGGCGTCGTTGGCCAGCTGGTTGTTGGCGGCGCCGCAGATGATCTTCGCCTTGATGCGGTCGATGGTCTGCTCGTTCACCGTGCCGCCCAGGGCGCAGGGCGAGTACACATCGGCGTCCACGTCGTAGATTTCGTCCAGGCCCACGGCTTCGCAGCCCAGCTCGTCCACGCAGCGCTGCACCGCTTCCTTGTTGATGTCGGTGACGAACACCTTGGCACCCTGTTCGCGCAGCAGCTTGATGAATTCGCTGCCCACGTGGCCGGCGCCCTGCACGGCGTAGCTGTATTTGCCCACGTCTTCGTTGCCGTGCTTGAAGTTCAGCGCCGCCATCAGGCCCTGCAGCGTGCCGTAGGCGGTGAACGGCGAGGGGTCGCCCGAGCCGCCATGCACCTGGTGCACGCCGGTCACGTATTCGGTTTCGCGGAACACATATTCCATGTCGTTCACGTCGATGCCCACGTCTTCGGCCGTGATGTAGCGGCCGTTGAGCGAGTTGACGAAACGGCCGAAGGCGCGGAACAGCGCTTCAGACTTGTCTTTGGACGGATCGCCGATGATCACCGCCTTGCCGCCGCCCAGGTTCAGACCGGCCACGGCGTTTTTGTAGGTCATGCCGCGCGACAGGCGCAGCACGTCGTTCACCGCATCCTGCTCGGTCTTGTACGGCCACATGCGCAGGCCGCCCAGGGCCGGCCCCAGCACCGTGTTATGGATCGCAATGATGGCCTTCAGGCCGGCGTCCTTGTTGTGGCAGAAGACGACTTCTTCGTGGCCTGTTTTGGCGATGGTTTCGAAAATCATTGGAACTTGGACTCCACGTATGACGGTGCCGGGTACGGCAACCTGCTGTTGGAAGCGTTTGGCCCCGCCAAGGACCTGACGCCTGAAACTCAAAGCCCCAGCAAGAGGCTGGGGCGACGAGTTAGCCGACAAAGTTTAGTACGACTCCAAATCCCCAACCTGACGCGCCGCAGCAAAGCGCCGCCGCCGCGCCTAAAAAAACGCCCCGCCGAAGCGGGGCGTTTTAAGCCTCTTTACGGTGCCGCAGCTCAGCCGGTCACCCATACGCCGGCGCTGAAGTGCCAGCCGCCCGGACCCTGCACCCAGTGCGGATGCACGTAGTGGTAACCCGGTCGCACCGGCTCCCAATGGCCGCGCATGGCCACATAGCGGTAACCGTCCCAGCGCCAGTAGCCGCGGGCCCAGACATAGCCCATGCGCGGCGGCGGAACCTCTTCCACCACGGTCACCGGCGGCGGCTGCGGTGCCACTACTTCCACCACCGGCGGCGGTGCGGGCTGCGCCACATAGACCACGCGGCGCGGATGCGGTGCCGGCTGCTCGACCACACAGCCGGCGGTGATAGCGGTAACGCCGGCCACGGCCAGCAGCGCTGCAATACGTAATGACATGGATGATTTCCCCACCAGTTTGGGATCGAGGCCTCTGCCGATCCGAACAGAACGACGCGCAAGCTTCTGCGTGCTCACGGCGCCAAAACCTGCGCCCCATCGGTGGATGGGGCGCAATTTATTGCGCTATCAGCGACCCCAGTAGCCGTCGTGCCAGCGCCAGCCGCCGCGGCCCTGCACCCAGCCACCCGGATACCAATGACGGCCCGGACGTGCGACCACCCACGCGCCCGGCACCCACACATGGCGGTGCCAGCCCGGATTCCAGCGCCAGTAGCCAGCCGTCCACACATAGCCCGGACGCGGCGCCGGCACCACTTCATAGCGCGGCGCGGGCGGCGCAACGGTGACATACACCTGCGCGGAGGCGGGCTGGGTATAGCTCACACTGGCCAGCGCAAGGCCGATGCCTGCAACAAAGGCCAACTTGCGGGTCATATTGATCATGGTGTCCTCTCCATATTTATAGGCAGCCGCGACCGGGCGGCTGGCAGTAGCGGGAACGCAGTCGTATTCAGCGGTGTTGACGTTATTGCTTTCGCTTGTTCAGGAATCAGCCAAATTACTTGCGATCCCGAGCGGCCCCTCGCGCCCTCTACTTCCCGTGACGAGGCGCAGTTGATAGCCGGTTTCGCTGACCTTTGGCTTACCTGGGCGGATCATCTTCGAGGTGCGTGACAGCCGCTGGCGCGGCGCGCGACCGGGCGCACGTTTGGCGGGCCGTCGCGGCGGGTGAGGGGCTTGGAATAAAACGAACGGTCGTGCTATTTTCCGCGCATGATCGCACCCACCACCCCCAGCAAAGGCGCCGCCACCCGCGAGCTGATCCTCGACCACGCCTACGAGCTGGCCCGCCAGGACGGCCTCGAAGGCCTTTCCATCGGCGCCCTGGCGCTCGGCGTAGGCATGTCCAAGAGCGGCGTCTTCGCGCACTTCGGTTCGCGCGAAGAACTGCAGATCGCACTGCTCGACGCCACCAGCCGGCGCTTCGTCGAATTCGTGATCCGCGCGGCCGTGCTTCAGCCGCGCGGGGTCAGGCGCCTGCGCGCGATCCTGGAGCGCTGGACCGAATGGACCCGCATTCACCAGAGCGGCTGCGTGCTGATCAGCGCCGTAGTGGAGTACGACGGCCGCGAAGACAGCCCCATGCGCCAGCGCGTAAAAGCGCAGCAATCCGGCTGGCGCGCCGAGCTCACGCGCGCCGTCGCACTCAGCGTCGAAACCGGCGAACTGCGCGTCGACACCGATGCCGACCAACTCGCCTTCGAGTTGTATTCGATGATGCTTGGCCTGCATCACGACGCCAGCCTGTTCGACTTCGACCAGGCGCGCCAGCGCACCTGGGCAGCCATCGACCGCCTGCTAACCAGCTACCAGTCCTGAACCCCCAGGAGCGTGCTATGAAGCAACCCCGTGCCCACTCGCGTCATCACCCCGCCAATGCCGTGCTGAAGCTCAACGCGGTGCGCATCGGTTTTGCCATCGGCGGGCGCATCGCGCCGCAGCGCACGGTGGAGCGTGCCGCGCGTCTGTTCGCCACCCCGTTCGCCAGCAGCCGCAAGCGTGCAAGCGCCGCCACGCCCGATGCGCAGATGCAGCGCGGCGAACTGCACGTCAACGGCGAAACCATCGCCACCTATGTATGGGGCAACCCCGCCACCCGGCCGTATGTGTTGATGGTGCATGGCTGGTCCAGCTTCGGCCTGCGCTTTCTCGCATGGGTAGAACAACTGCGCGCGCTGGGTTACGCCGTGGTGAGCTTCGATCAACCCGGCCACGGCGCCAGCAGCGGCGCGCTGTGCACCTTGCCCGACTTCATCGACACCGTGCGCGCCGTTGGCCAGCACTTCGGCAATGCCGCATTGGCCATTGGCCATTCCATGGGCGGCGCCGCACTCACCCTGGCGCAGGGCGAAGCGTGGCATGCGCAGCGCCTGGTGCTGATTGCGCCCGCCGCCGACATGGAAGCCGCCGCCAATCGCTTTATCCGCTTTGTGCGCCTGGGCGAGCATCTGCGCGACCCCTTCTTCAGCTGGTTCGAACGCCGCACCGGTTTCGCCCCGCGCGATCTGGCTGCGCATCACCATGTGCCGATGCTGGGGCAGCCGGGCTTGATCGTGCACGACCTGAGCGATCGCGAGGTGCCGTGGGACGAAGGCGAACGCTATGCGCGCTATTGGCCCGGTGCGCGTTTGCTTACCACGCAAGGGTTGGGGCATCACAAGGTGGTGGATGCGCCGGAAGTGATCAGCGCCACGCTGGCCTTTGTGCGTGGGGAGTGTGTGGGGGAGCGTATTGTGGCGTCGCCGAATTTGCCGTTTGGGTTGGCGTAAAAGCCTCCGCTGCAGCGCTGAAAACCTGCACTAGCAGTCCGCGTCAACCTTCACTGCCGTCATTCCTCTCAGCCGTCATTCCCGCGAAAGCGGGAATCCATCTGGCTCTGATGCGTAAAGTCAAAATGGATTCCCGCTTTCGCGGGAATGACGGCAGTGGGGTCGATCGGTAAGTAAGTGGCATCGCTACTCGTTGTTCTGGCATCGCCCCCAAAGCACTGTCGCAAGCCGAAACCAGCCCCTCCGCGTCATCCCCCTAAGCCGTCATTCCCGCGAAAGCGGGAATCCACCTTGCCCTGATGCGCAAAGCCCAAATGGACCCCCGCTTTCGCGGGAATGACGGCAGTGGGGCCGATCGGTAAGTAAGTGGCATCGCTACTCGTTGTTCTGGCATCACCGCCAAAGCACTGTCGCAAGCCGACACCCGCGCCTCCGCGTCATCCCCCTAAGCCGTCATTCCCGCGAAAGCGGGAATCCATCTGGCCCTGGTGCGTAAAGTCAAAATGGATTCCCGCTTTCGCGGGAATGACGGCAGTGGGGCCGATCGGTAAGTAAGTGGCATCGCTACTCGTTGTTCTGGCATCACCGCCAAAGCACTGTCGCAAGCCGACACCCGCGCGTTCGCGTTATCCCCCTAAGCCGTCATTCCCGCGAAAGCGGGAATCCACCTTGCCCTGATGCGCAAAGCCCAAATGGACCACCGCTTCCACAGGAATGACGGCAATGGGGCAGCTCAGCAAGTAAGCGACATGGCGGCAATGGAAAAGTGCACGGTTACTCTTTGCTGCAGCTCAACCCATCGCCGCCCAAAAAAAACCACCTACACCCGGTTGTAACACTCCTCATCCAACACCCCTTCAGACTTCGCCACCAGCACCGCCGCCGCCGCATTGCCGGTGACATTGGCCGAGGTCGAGCACATATCCAGCAAGCGATCCACCGCCGCAATCAGCGCAATCACCTTCAGCGGCAAGCCCACCGACGACAGCACCAGGCTCATCAACACCAGCGCCGTACCGGGCACGCCGCCGGTCGCCATCGAGGCCAGCGTGGACGTGAGCACCAGCGTCACCATCTGCATCAGCGACAACCCAATGCCATACGCGTTGCTGGCGAAAACCGCCGCCGTGCCCAGGTAAACCGGCATGCCGGCCATATTGATGGTGGAACCCAGCGGCAACACAAACCGCGCCACCTGCGGATCAACCCCAAGCCGCTCCTGCGTATTCTCCAGATTCATCGGCAACGTAGCCGCCGTGCTGGACGACGAATACGCAAACAGCTGCACCGGAATCGCCTTGCGCAAAAAGGGCAGGGGATTGAGGCGAAACAACAGCAAACTCACCGTACACAGCCCCAGCATGAAAAAGATCATCACCGCGTAATTCACCGCCGCCAGCGCACTCAGGCGACCGATCACCGCAAAACCGCGATCCGCCGTCACATAAGCCATCAAGCCAAACACCCCGGCCGGCGCAAACTTCAGCGCCATATTCACCAGCTGAAACACCACCGCCGACATGCTGTCGAAAAAGCCGCGCACCGCCGCACCCCGTTCGCCGGTGAGGTTGATGGCCACGCCGAACAACGCCGCAAACACAATCGTCGGCAGCAACGCGCCCTCCGCAAAAGATTTAAACGGATTCGACGGCACCGCACTCAGCAATTGGTCCTTAAGGCTCACCGGTGCGCCGATATCAGCCTTGGCCGCTGTCAGCCCGAAACCATCGCCCACCTGAAAATAACTGGCCGTGGCGATGGCCAGCGCCGCCATCACCATCATCGACAGCATGTAGATCGCCATCGACTTCCACGCAATACGCCGCATCGCCGCCAGATCCGTAAGCGAAGTCAGCCCGCATACCAGCGATACGAACACCACCGGCACCACGCACATGCGGATCAGCGACATAAACACGTCGCCCAGCGGCTGCAGCAGTTTCGCCGTCGCGCCGAAAAAGTGGCCCACGGCAATGCCAAGCAGCATCGCCAGCAGAATCTTCTGCCACATCTGCAGGTGCGGCAGACGGAGTCGTTTGCTTGGGGTCATACATATTGTCCTGTAGGGGAAAAGTGCGCGGAGCATGCGCGCATCCCTTACAGGGCGCCGGAGAATCTCAACGAGCGTTGCATCTCTGTTGAAAACTTTGTGACGACGCCATCGCCGTACGCCGCAGTGTGGAAAAGTCGTTCAGCAGCTATCGCACGAAGCTGCCCCTGCCGCCCGCCACAAGCGTTCCCACCGCAACCCCACTAGAATGGGCGGATTCCACACCGCAGTTGTCGGAGTCCCCATGAGTTCCCCCGCCAAGCACGTGCCCGCCAGCGCCGTGCAGACCGAAACCACCCCGTTGCGCTTCGTTACCGCCGCCAGCCTGTTCGACGGCCACGATGCCGCCATCAATATCATGCGCCGCATCATTCAATCGCAGGGCGCGGAAGTGATTCACCTGGGCCACAACCGCTCGGTGGAAGACGTGGTTCGTGCTGCACTGCAAGAAGATGCCGACGCGATCGCGCTGTCCTCCTACCAGGGCGGCCACGTGGAGTACTTCAAGTACATGGTGGACATGCTCAAGGAGAAGGGCGCCCCCCATATCCGCGTGTTCGGCGGCGGCGGTGGCACCATCACGCCGGAGGAAATCCGCGAGCTGCAGGCCTACGGCGTGGAGCGCATCTACCACCCCAACGACGGCATGAAGCTCGGCCTCACCGAGATGATCGAAGACGTGATGCTGCGCGCCGGCAACGCCGCCACCAAGCGCGAGCAGAGCGACGCCGTGCCGGCCACCGTCGATATCAACGACGAAATCAGCATCGGCCACATGCTGTCCGCCATCGAGGAAGGCAAGCTCGGCGACGTGGAAATCGCCCGCCTGCGCAAGGAATGGGCGCTGGCCGGCAAGCAGACCCCCGTGCTCGGCATGACCGGCACCGGCGGCGCCGGTAAATCCTCCGTGGTGGACGAACTGCTGCTGCGCTTCCTGCATGCCTTCCCGCATATGCGCGTCGCCGTGCTGGCGGTGGATCCCACCCGTCGCCGCAGCGGCGGCGCCTTGCTGGGCGACCGCATCCGCATGAATGCGCTGCGCAGCCATCGCGTCTACATGCGCTCCATGGCTACCCGCCGCCAGCATGCCGCCACCAACGAAGTGCTGCACGACTGCATCAACTTCCTCAAGGCGCAGCCCTACGACCTGGTGATCGTGGAAACCGCCGGTATCGGCCAGAGCGATTCGGAGATCGTCGACCTGGTCGACTTCCCCGTGTACGTGATGACCAGCGACTACGGCGCCGCCAGCCAGCTCGAAAAAATCGACATGCTCGATTTCGCCGAACTCGTGGTGCTCAACAAATTCGACAAGCGCGGCGCCGAAGACGCCCTGCGCGACGTACGCAAACAGTGGAAGCGCAACCGCACCGCCTTCACCCTGAAAGACGAAGACGTGCCGGTGTATCCCACCATCGCCAGCCAGTTCAACGATCCGGGCGTCACCTGGATGTTCACCAACCTGTGCCGCCTGCTGCTCAGCAAGCTCGGCATCAAGAGCGAACACTGCGACTGGCAGCCCAAGCTCGACACCACCCTGAAAGAACCGCGCGCCACCGTGCTGATTCCCGGTGCACGCGTACGCTACCTGGCCGAAATCGCCGAACAAGGCCGCGGCATTAACAGCGGCATCGAGAGCGAAGCCGAATTCGCCAGCAAGGCCCAGCATTACTACGAATCCTTGAAAGAGCTGGGCGACCCCAAGCTCCCGCGCCCGCTTGAACGCTATGACCACGGCGATCTTCATGCCGTCACCCCGGCGCAGGCCGGGACCCAGTCAAGCACGCTGCGCGACGCGCACAACCCAACGACAACGTCGCTGGATCCCGGCCTGCGCCGGGACGACGAAGTGGTGGATCGCTCGCTATTGCTGCTGCGCCAGCGCTACAACGCCGCCCTGCGCGAACTCAGCCACGAAGCCGTGCACCTGCTGCGCGACTGGCCCGCACGCTACAAATCCGTCACCGACGAGGTGAACGAATACAAGGTGCGCGACAAAGTGATCCGTGTGGAGAACTACCGCGAATCGCTTAGCCACCAGAAGATTCCCAAGGTGGCCCCGCCCAAGACCAAGAACTGGGGCGACCTGCTGCGCTTCCTGATGCGCGAAAACCTACCCGGCTACTACCCGTACACCGGTGGCGTGTATCCCTATCGCCGCAGCGGCGAAGATCCCACCCGCATGTTCGCCGGCGAAGGCACGCCCGAGCGCACCAACCGCCGCTTCCATTACCTGAGCCAAGGCGGCGCCGCCACGCGTCTTTCCACCGCCTTCGATTCGGTCACCCTGTACGGCGAAGATCCCGCGCCGCGTCCGGACATCTACGGCAAGATCGGCAACTCCGGCGTCAACGTCGCCACCCTCGACGACATGAAGAAGCTGTACTCCGGCTTCGACCTCAGCGCGCCGAGCAGCTCCGTTTCCATGACCATCAACGGCCCCGCGCCGATCATCCTGGCGATGTTCATGAACACCGCCATCGACCAGAACGTAGAGAAACACCTCAAGGCCGATCCCGCCCGCTGGGCCGCCGCACAAAAGCGCATCGGCGAACTCTTCGCCGACAAGCCGCGCCCGCACTACTCCGGCGAGCTACCCAAGGGCAACGAAGGTTTGGGCCTGAGCCTGCTCGGCGTTACCGGTGATCAGCTGGTCGACGCCGAAACCTATCTGGCCATCAAAGAGGAAACCCTGCAGACCGTGCGCGGCACCGTGCAGGCCGACATCCTCAAGGAAGACCAGGCGCAGAACACCTGCATCTTCAGTACCGAATTCGCGCTGCGCATGATGGGCGACATCCAGCAGTACTTCGTCGACCACAAGGTGCGCAACTTCTATTCGGTGTCCATCTCCGGCTATCACATCGCCGAAGCCGGCGCCAACCCGATCAGCCAGCTCGCCTTTACGCTGTCCAACGGTTTTACCATCGTCGAGTACTACCTCGCGCGCGGGATGAACATTGACGATTTCGCGCCCAACCTCAGCTTCTTCTTCTCCAACGGCATGGATCCGGAATACACCGTGATCGGCCGCGTGGCCCGCCGCATCTGGGCCCGCGCCATGCGCGAACGCTACGGCGCCAGCGCCCGCAGCCAGATGATGAAGTACCACATCCAAACCTCCGGCCGCTCCCTGCACGCGCAGGAAATCCAGTTCAACGACATCCGCACCACCTTGCAGGCCCTGTACGCCCTGTTCGACAACTGCAACAGCCTGCACACCAACGCCTACGACGAAGCCATCACCACGCCCACCGAAGAAAGCGTGCGCCGCGCCGTAGCCATTCAGATGATCATCAACAAAGAACTGGGCCTCAACTTCAACGAAAACCCCTGGCAGGGCAGTCACATCGTCGATGCCCTTACCGACATCGTCGAAGAAGCGGTTTACAAAGAATTCGAAGCCATCAGCGAACGCGGCGGCGTACTCGGCGCCATGGACACCATGTACCAGCGCGGCAAGATTCAGGAGGAATCGATGTACTACGAGCAAAAGAAACACGACGGCAGCCTGCCGCTGATCGGCGTCAACACCTTCCTGCCTAAAGACCACGGCGGTGAAATCGCCACCGAGATCGAACTGATTCGCTCCACCGAAGAAGAGAAGGGTCAGCAGATCGACAACGTGCAGGCGTTTGGCAAAGCCCGTAACGGATTGGCGCCGGCAAGCCTCAAGACGCTACAGAACACTGCGCGCGAGCGGAAGAATGTGTTCGAGCAGTTGATGGAGGCGGTGAAGTACAACTCGTTGGGGCAGATTAGTCATGCCCTTTATGACGTGGGTGGGGAATACCGCCGCAATATGTAATAGCGAAAAGGCCCACTTCGGTGGGCCTTTTTACAGGGGGAGGGGATGGTGCAGGGCGATGGAAGCAAGCTCATCTTTCAGTACAGGCGTGATCAGCTCACGCCATTTTTCTATATGCCGTTTATAGGTGTGCTTTCGATAGCGCTGCTGCATCTGACTGCGCCCGATCGCTACAACTTCGCCAAGCATCCCTATTTCTACGGCTTCTGGCTGGTGGCGGTGACGCTCTTTGCCTTGGTCAACTATCTCTATATGCGGTCATACAGGATCGCGATGGGGGAGCAGGGCTTGGTAGTGAGTAGTCTTTGGGGATCGAAGACGATGTTTTACATGCGATTGAGGCATGTGGAGCTAGAGCCAAGAAATCGAGGCGGTAAAAATTACCGGCTGGCAATCCTTGGTGCAGATGGCTCGCCAGTGGTCAAGATATTTGGCGATAAAATTGATATGGAGCGAATCACAGAAGTGTTGAAGACGCGGATCAAGCCATTTGGTCTTTGATTGCTGGGTTGGCGAATTTCTTTATTTAGTGAAAACTGCTGGCCTGAAGCGGTGATGTGGTTGGGATAAAAAGTCAGGCAGCTTTTTTAAAAGGCTGAAAACCCCATTTAAAAGTCTTTCTCAAGGATGGAATTGTGATCAGTCTTCTCGCACTAGCTGGGCTAATCGTCTTCACGGCGATGCACTACGACAAATTGGGTTGGATGTTGGTTGCCAAGTATTGGCTCGGGTGCATAGTCGGCACAGCCATAATCTTTTACATATTTCACGCACCGATGGTGGCAGGAATCTATTGTTGGTTGTTTGTGCTCTATGCGTTCAAGACAGTTTGATGAGAGTAGAGATGTTAGTCAGATCGCCGCGAAACATGGCGCAAGAATGCACGATCGTACTCGTGCAGTTGCTGAAAGAGACGGGACGCAGATTGTGATAGTGGATTAGCCATGCTTGGTGTGGTGTACATGCCAAACGTCGCAGCAATGAAACTCTAATCAAACGGCTCACCCCTTTTCAGGCTGAGGATAGCCCCGTAACACACTTCAATGTCAGTCGAATAAGCCGAGCCGGGAGAGGTGGACGATATGTCATTCGTATGGACCCTTATAGGCACAATCACCCAGCTAATGCTGGCCCTATTCCTCTTCATGCTAGTCGTCTTCTCAGCCAGCGGCATCGCCAACGGCCCACAGCTCAGCAAGATCCAACTAGCCATCCTGACCGCATCCATGTACGTGCTCCCCGCACTCTGCGTACTGAGCGCCATCATCGTGGTGTACCTGCACCGCCATGGCGGCAGCGCGATGTCGTACTGGTGGTACGCCATGCCCCCGGCAGCCACGGTGTTGTACCTGGCCTACGCCCTCACACTTAACCGCGCCGCGTAAAACAGATCGCCGCACAACCTAAGGCGGGCCATTGGCTACGCCGACGCAATAAATTGCGCGCCCATCCGGCCACGTCATCTCCCCCAAGCCACCCCGTACACTGAAACACCCCCACCCGCGTTGATACCCCAACAACCCAGTTTGGTATCCTCAGCCGCCATCTAACGATGGCGATCCAAGGTCCGGAGAGAGTCGGTGATGACCCTGCGTAAACACGCACTGTTGGCCACGTTAATACTGTTGGCCGGATGTTCCACTGACCCAACCATCTCGGTGATCCACCGCATCCCGCATGGCGGCACCCTCGCGGTGGTGGCCTTCGCCGATTGCCAGATCGCCAATCAGCCCGATTGCACCGGCTCGGGCGCCAAGGCCACCACTATCTTCGCGCACGTGCTGGCGCAACGGCCGGGTCTGAAAACGGAGCCGCTGCCGCGCCCGGTTGGCGCCACCGCGCCGCTGTCTGACGATGCGGCGGTGGCGTATGCCAAGGCGAAGGGTTATCGCTATGTAGTGAATGGCGAGGTGCAGGATTACCGGCACGCCGGGCATCTGGCGTTGCATTCGGATCGTGCGGCGGTTTCGGTGCGTGTGATCAATACGTCGAACGGACAAGCGCTGGTGACGTATAGCTATCAGGAAGATTCGAAAACGCATTTGGCGTCGCCCGATGACATGCTGGCAGACATGGCCAAGCAGTTTGCCAGGGCCATCATCGCCGAGCCGAAGAGCCGGCACGAGGGCGATTTCCTGATCTACAAGGGAAATAACTGAGGCTGAGTCAGCCTCCCTCACACCATGTGCAGCCATAGTCCTACATACACGCGTGGCTGCGCTGGTTAATGTGGTGGTGTCATCGGCGCGTTCACCCGGCGAGGTATCGCCGATGACTCTTGCAGCAATGTAAGGAAGCGCGGACCGTGAGAGTTACAGCTCCCACGACCCGCTAAACCACAACCAATAGATAGGTTATTGATCATGGCCTCCCCAGATCATACGGCACTCGCGTGCCCCCTCGATCCCAGCGATCGAATTTTCGACGTCACTCCACCGCCTGCCGAGGCGCTTCCGTGGCAACAGCCACGCCGCGGTGTGCGGCGCGATGAGCCGCCGCAGGAGGATCCTTACGCGCTGGCCGTACAGGCCATTCAAAGCGTATTGATCGCCAACCGCGACTACCGCGTGCCTCCAAGTTCGAGCGACCAGCCCCTTACAGGTCCGCTACCGCTCGACGCAGCGCAGTGCTACGGCCTATACACCGCTATGCACCTGCTGAGTTCGTACGTAGGCAAGCCCCAAGTGTTGAGTGACTAGGCCGCGCATGCGCGTATGACCAAGGCCATGGATGCGCCGGTTGCACACGGCGCGTCTTTTTGCGGCACGTTGGGGTGCCCACAACGTGCCGCCTTTTGGGGCCTTGGCGATGGCGATTGAGCACCCTCGATTGGGGCGGTGCCTCGCCCATCATCGTTTCTAAGCTAGGCTAGCTCAGCTACGTAGCAGCTCGTTTAGAAGCTGTGGGACAGGGGGAGGGGAGATGGCGCTGCAATATGCAGGTCACGAGATGGTCGCCGCGGGGTTTTGGCGCCGTAGCTTGGCGTTTGTGGTGGATACGCTGGTGCTTGGGGCTGTCGGCGCCTTTATAGGCTGGGTGCTTTATAACTGGCTGATCAGCGTGGGGCCATCGGCGTTGCTGATCGGGTTTGCGGTATCCCTGGTCTACTTTGGCGTGATGGATAGCCACCTTGGGCAGGGGCGCACCCTTGGCAAGCGGCTGCTGCGCGTGTGCGTGGTAGATGGCGGTGGCCATTTTCTGTCGGTGTCGCGCGCCATGCTGCGTTTCACCGTGCTTGGCGTGCCGTATTTTCTGGCCCGCTGGGTAATGCCGCCGCACACTCCCGGTTGGGTGCTCGCTTTGCATTCCCTTGGCACCGTGGGCATTGGTCTATCCCTGGCCTATTTGTATATTTTCAACTACCGCACGCGGCAGTCGCTGCATGATGTGATCACGCGTGCCTATGTCATAAGCACGGATCCCGACGAAGACGCCGTACCTGCCGTGCCGCTGTGGCGCGGACACCTCGTAATAATCGCCCTGATTTGCATGTATACGTTCGGCGCCCCGTATCTCGTGCAAGGGAATATTCGGCCGCTCGTATCCGCCATGAGGCCGTTCTTTCAGCAAGTCCAGGCCGCTCCGCATGTGATGTCGGCGTCGATCAACGTGAACAAGGTATCCAACAGCGATCAATCCACCGTGCGCTACGTTACCGCGCAGGTGCGGTTGGATAATTCGTCCATTGAAGATCCGGAGCTGGCTTACCGCGTAGCTCAGCTTCTGACCTATCGCAATACCTATATCGTTGAGGGAGACCGCGTGGCGGTGAAGCTCACCTGCGGTTTCGATATCGGCATTGCTTCTTGGTGGGTTAGTGATACGTACCGTTATACGGCTGACGAAGGGCCGAAGTCTTAGCCGTTGTGGTCGACGGTTGGGTAGATAGCGGACGTTTCTGAAAGCGCGCTACGTTGCTTCTTATGACTATAAATGTGGCTTCTAAAAGTTTTGCTGGTAAGGGCATTGACCTTCCATGGCAGGCCAGTCAGCTCTAATAATTGTGTGAAAAATTTGTGTATGTGATGGCAGGGGTTTGGTCGCCTTTCTTAACACCTGTTCTTCAGGACAAGCGCGCCTTAAGAGGACAGGTGCGCAACAGGCCTTTTACAAATGTCGAGCTATAGGCTTGATAGCATTCGGCGCGGGGCGCCGGGCTTATCTTTGCAGCCAGGAATTCAACGTAGCTATCTGTGTCATGGGGGGAAACATGGCGCTTTATCCTTGGCGAAATTCGTGGTTTGTGCGATCCATGTTTCTTATGTGCGTGATGCTTGCTATAGCAGGTTGCCCCACCTCCACGCCCGGGCAGCAACATGGTTCGGCCGCTCAGAGCGGCGAGCCTGATCCGCATTGGGTCTATCAGGGCGCACAGCATGCACCCGTTGCAGTGGTCTTTATCCACGGGATTTTTGGCGATACGGATGGCACGTGGACCAACGCGGAAGGCAAGACGCTCTTTCAGTTTCTGAAGGAAACGCCGAATGTGGGCGATAAGGTCGACATTTATGCGTTCGGCTATGCCTCGCATATGTTCAAGGATGGATCTTTAAACATTGATAGTGCTGCTAACGTGCTAGACAAAACGCTGGAGTATGACGGCGTCTGGAAATACAAAAGCGTGGTTTTTGTCGTGCACAGTATGGGTGGGCTGGTCGCCTTGCGAGAAATTATCGGTAACCAAAATCGCATGGCTCAAGTTCCGTTGATGTTTTTCTACGCCGTGCCGCAAGAAGGGGCGCAGATAGCCAATATTGCCCATCTGGTTATGAATAATCCGGCGTTGCGCCAAATGCTTCCGGCGGACGGCAATGCTTTCCTTCAGCAGCTGAGCGGTGACTGGAACAGTATTCCTTTTGATAAAAGGCCGACGATCATTTGCGCATTCGAGGATGTGCCTGTCGCGAAGATCCTGATCGTTCCTTGGTCGTCCGCTACACGTTTCTGCAGTGAGAGGCCCGCGGAAATTGCAGGCGCCAACCACATTACTATTACCAAGCCAGATTCAGCCAGGAGCTTTGCCGTGATGGCCCTGGTGGATGCGCTGAATAAATACGTTCTAACGCCTGACGACAACTTGGCGATGCCGGATTTCACGCGTGAAGGCGACCACTGGGTTTACGTGCTATCGGATCCTAACGGAAAGAAAGCAGCCAGGCTCACCAATAATGGCTACCGAGGCTTGCCGTATAGCGTGAATGTGTCCAGTGATTCTGATTTGATCGTGTGGCCGGGAGAAGGGGATATACCCGCGCAGCACACCGACCAGTTAGGACTGGCTATTACTCAAGGTAACCTTCAAAAAGAATATTCCTTTGTCTTGAGCGTGCCGGCCATGGGAGACCAGAAGGTCGTGGTTCGTTTGAGCAGCATCGAGGCTGTCAAAGCGCAACAAGATGCTTTGGCCAAGACAGTCGCTTCCAGCCTTTCCACCTATTTGTCATCCAGCGCAAATGTCGACGCTCTGAGTCAAAATGACAAGGCTCAAGCACTGGCCTCCATTGCAGCGGTGGCGGAGAAGGCCGTCTCTGAGCAATCCCCTGATCTCCCCGAAGGGGTGAAATGGGTGCTCGCCGCAGACACATTGGCTTCTATGGGGATATCCGGTTCCGCAGCGCAGGCTCTTAGTCAAGCCGCACTTGTGTCTCCCAGTCTAAACAAGACGCCAGTAGTGCTACGACTTGCTGGCCAGATTAGTGCGCAGGCCGGCAAGCAATATGTTCTTTCCAATGGTGAGCCGATAAATACGGGTCTAGATGTGCAGCACTTGGACGTAAACCATCCCAGCCCGGTTGCCGGCAGCAATTTGGCTGCTTGGTCCAGCCTTTCAAAAAATATGCAGAACGTGCCTGTCCTGAAAGCTTATGGCTTGAGTATGCAGGGCGATGTGCTGCAAGCGAAAGGCCATAATGGAGCTGCGATCGAGGCTTACAAAGCCTCCGTCAAGCTTGAATATTCTCCCTTGACCACAAAGAAGCTGGACGCGTTGCAAATCCATGGTGCTACAGGTGGTCTCTAGAGCAGGCGTTGCAATGATGCAAAGGGAGGCCTTACGGCCAGCGCCATATCCAATGGATCACGCCGGTGGCGAGCAGTAACCAATAGATCACGCCTGTCACGATGAGCAGGCTGCCCATCACGCGGTTGCCATTCACTTCAAACCAGAATCCCTCGGGCGCATTGCGCGCAGTGACCTTTTGGCCGCCGCGGTTCCGAAAGAGCCCGTCTCTGCGCATGCGTGCGCTATCCCACATGAAGAAGATCCCAAGCGGGATGCCCAGCGGGCCAATGAGGAGTTCGAGGAAGGCCAGCTTGTGGCGATCAGTCTCGGTCAACGTGCAGCCTGTGAGCAGGCTCGTTGCGAGGAGGATGAGGAAAGGCATGGTGCGCCGCATATCAATTCCCTGGATGGCAGCTGCGTGGCAGCCCCGTGGTCCGCACGGTTGGTGCGCAGGATAGCTGGTGTGGTGTTGCGGATGAACTGGGTGTTTGGGGTGTGGTGGGTGCGGAGTGAATCGAACCTCGCGGTACGGTAGCAGCGCTTCAATACTTGGTTCCCGCGGAATTTCCACGCTCTTCTGCTCGTCATCCCAGCGAAAGCCGGGATCCAGTGCCTGTGGTGCCGCAAGACGCTGGATCCCAGCTTTCGCTGGGATGACGGTGAGGTGCTTTTGAAGTTTTTGGTAGGTCGGTGGTGCCGCGCTGACTTGGCGGGGTTTCCACGCTCTTCTGCTCGTCATCCCAGCGAAAGCTGGGATCCAGTGCCTGTGGTGCCGCAAGACGCTGGATCTCAGCTTCCGCTGGGATGACGGTGAGGTGCTTTTAAAGTTCTTGGTGGGTCGGTGGCGTCGCGCTGACTTGGCGGGATTTCCACGCTCTTTTGCCCGTCATCCCAGCGAAAGCTGGGATCCAGTGCCTGTGGTGCCGAAAGACGCTGGATCCCAGCTTCCGCTGGGATGACGGTGAGGTGCTTTTAAAGTTCTTGGTAGGCCGGTGGCGCCGCGCTGACTTAGCGGGATTTCCACGCTCTTCTGCCCGTCATCCCAGCGAAAGCTGGGATCCAGTGCCTGTGGTGCCGAAAGACGCTGGATCCCAGCTTTCGCTGGGACAACGGTGAGGTGCTTTTGAAGTTCTTGATGGGGCGGTGGCGCCGCGCTGACTTGGCGGGATTTCCGTGCTCTTCTGCCCGTCATCCCAGCGAAAGCTGGGATCCAGTGCCTGTGGTGTCGGAAGTCGCTGGATCCCAGCTTCCGCTGGGATGACGGTGAGGCGCTTTTAAAGTTCTTGGTGGGTCGGTAGTGCCGCGCTGATTTGGTGGAGGTGCCTAGGAAAAACTTTGGAAGCTAAATCGCAGGGATAACCGCCTCACGTGCACCTACTCCCCGCGCAACGCCCGCATCGGCGCCGTGCGCCCGGCACGCACCGCCGGCACCAGGCAGGCCAACATGCCCGCACTGGCAAGCACCGCGCAGGCGGCGAGAATGGCCCAGGGATCGAACACGTTGCGCCCAAGCTGCACCACCACGGCACGCAGCACGCCAGCTCCCGCCGCACCCAGCACCACACCGGCCGACAGCCCCAGCACAATCTGCAACAGGCCCGCACACAACACCTGCAGCAACAAGCGGCGCGGCGAAGCACCCAGCGCCGCACGTACGCCAAACTCGCGTTCGCGCGCAGCCACCGCCACGGCCATCACCGCATACATGCCCACGCCCGCAAGCAGCAGCGCCAGGCCGCCGAGCAGGCCGATCAGCATCAGGTTGAATTCGGTGTCGGTGGTGGTGTCGTGCACGATGTAGGCCATGCTGTACACATGGTTGATCGGCTGGTCGGGCGCCACTTCGCGCACGGCTTGCTTGACGGCATCGCGATAACTATCCGGTTGCCCTTGCACCTTCAGCGCAAAGCGCATCGGCTCGTACACGCGGAACATGCTCAGATCGTCCTCGTGCATCTGCGTCAGCGGCAGGTACAGAATGGGCTGGACGGAGTCGGGATCTTCGGGCCCGAATTGATAGGTATCGGCCACCACGCCCACGATATGCGCCGAGAGCATGTCTGCGCCCGAACCGCGCTGAATGGTCTGGCCCAGCGCGTGGCCCGCATAATATTTATCGGCAAACCGCTGATTGACGATCGCCACCACTTCGCCACCGCGCACATCGGTCGTTGCGAACGGGCGCCCCTGGCGAAGCTTGATGCCGAAGACCTGGAAGTAGCCGGGCACCACGGTATGAACCTGCGCGCTGAAATCCTCCCCGCCAAGCACATGCAGGCCGCCCAGGTTCCACTGTCCGCTGTTGTCGCCGGCGGGCAGATTGGTGCCGGCGGTGGCTTGGCGTACACCGGGAATGTGTTCTAGCCGATCAACCAGGCGTTGCGACAACAGCTGCACCGCAGGTACATCCGGATAGGTGGCTTTCACCGGCGCCAGTTCAAAGGTGAGTACGCCACGCGCGTCGAAACCCAGGTCGACTTTGGCCGCCATCAACAAGCTGTGCAGGAACACCCCCGCCGTGCATAGCAGTAGCGAAGCCAGCGCTACCTGCGCGATCACCAGCAACCTGCCCAAAAAACCGCTGCGGCGACTGAGACCGCTACGACCGCCCTCGCGCAAACTATCCATCGACAAGGCCGCATGGCCGCGCCACAGGCCCAGCGCAGTCGCCACCAGCGCACCGAACAGGCCCACCGCCGCTGCCAGGCTCCACGCGGGCCAGCCAAGGCTGAGGCCGCCGGGGCGCGTCCATTCCACCGCCATCCAGTCGGCCGGCATCCAGGTGCGCAGCGCCCATAAACCCAGCGCCGCCAGCGCCTGCCCGAACAACACGCCAAGCACACCGATCAGCACACCCTCCGCCATGGAGGGCAGCGCCACGCGCCAGACCGACGCGCCGAGTGCGCCGCGCACGGCAGCATCGTGATTTCGCCCCATCGCGCGCAGCATCATCAGGTTGGTGAGGTTGACTACCGCAATCAGCAACAGCAGCGAGGCGCATGCCAGCCACATCAGCGACGTGGCGTGCTGGTTTGTGTGTTCTTCCGCGCTGAAATCCTGCGTGCCGAAATGCATGCGCTGCCAGAACGCGGGGCTGTAGGCGCGGTCGCCGCGTGCAACGTAGAAGGCACGCAGGCGCGTGTCCACCTGCGCACCCAGCATCTGCGGCGTGAAGCCGGACGCAAGCCTGGCGACCGCTGTGTAATTGGTGCCATCGTCGTCGGAATGCGCGACAAAGGCGGTAGGCAGTGCAATGTCGGCCTGGTCCAGATCGAACCCCGCCGGCAACACGCCCACGATGGTGTGCGCCACCCCTTCCACTTGCAGGGTCTGGCCGATCACTGCCGGGTTGCCGCCGAAGCGGCGCAGCCAGAAGCCGTGGTACAGCATCACCGCCGGTGGTCCGTGCGGCTGATCTTCCTGCGCCGTAAAGTTGCGCCCCAGCGCAGGCTGTATGCGCAAGGTGGCAAGCAGGCCACGATCCATTTCCAGCGCCGGCACCTGCACCGGTTCGCCATAGCCGGCGATGTTGGTGGCGCTCGGATCGCCCTTGAACACGCCGAGCGAGCCCACGCCGGGCAGGTCAGCCAATTGCTGGTACTGCTGCGGTGAGATACCGCCAACATTGCGCTGATACAGCTGCCCCATCGCCACCAGCTGATGCGGCTCGGCATAGGGCAGGGGACGCAGCAGCAGGCCATCGATCATGGTGAACACCGCGCTGGCCGAACCCACCCCCAGCGCCAGCACGCCGGCAGCCAGCAGCAGAAAACCGGGCCGGCGCAGGAAGGCGCGCCAGGCGTGCCAGATATCCCTAAGCCAGATCGTCATGCGCTACCCCGTCCGTGCATCGATTTATTCCCCATGCAACGCGCGCATCGGCGTAATGCAGCTGGCGCGTTGCGGTCGATCATAAACGGCGAGGGGCGTTGTCGCCCGGTGCGGTATAGCGGATTTGCCATAGTCATGTAGCGGGTATGGCAAGCGGCATGCCAGGTGGCAGCCAAAAGAAAAAGCCTTGTGGATCAAGGCTTGATGGCGGTGATGGGGCATCGCCATTGCGCTGCATTGTCCGGATCCGGATCGGGGTGTCCGCAAATGGACAGCAGAGTTCGTCGCCGGACGCTCGCAGCGAATGCACGCAATCAGCGGTGCTTACGCCTGTCGCGCTGCCAGTTCTTTTTGATACGGAATGGCAGCACGATAAATGCAGCCCCGATAAAAGCGGTAAAAACCGGGATCCCAAACAAAGGTACGAACGAATCTATCTGCGCGCTTGCGGGCTCATCCGGCAAGTACAGCACGTCTACTTTTTGCCCGATTGCATAGTGAAGAAAATCCCATGTTTCTTTGGGCTTGAAGGTCACGGTGTTACCGGCCGCATTGGGAAACGAAATAATCGGCCAATCCGTAATTCTGACCCCACCTTTGTGCATGGACTGGGTCTGCTCGACCTTCGTCACGGTTCCATGCGCGGTGCGTGACTCCACCGCAAACGCCAATTGGCGATAGCCGAGGCTTGCCGCCAAGAAAAGAATCAGAGCGCCCAAGCCGACAGATAGTGCTATCGCCAGTGTCCCCGACGCTGACTCCAGCTGATTCGGCGGCTTGTGGGCGTGCTCGCTCATGGCCGGCTTCTTGGAAATGGCCGGTGATCCAGCAAGATTGGCGCTAAACGATGGCGCGTCTTCCTCATCAGGAGGCGCGTCGATCCAGCTTCCAGAAAAACACGACAAAGAACAGCACCGTCAAAACGATCCATACCGTCCGGACCCCGTTCTGACCCAGTTGCGGCCCCAAAAACGTCGGCAAGGTCATCATCAGCAGCGCGTAGATGGCCACGGTAAGCCAGCCTTGCCAGCTACGTGGGCCATAACCCCAGCCGATCCGCTTGGGGCCAAACCATGCGCGATTGTCGCTATTCATGTGCTACCTCCGGTGTAGCCTGCATTTTACGCGTAAAGCAATTAATACCAGCAACGGTGTCCGGTGTGTCGATGACGGCGCTCATACACAGATCGCACCCTGACTCACTCGTTCGAAACCGGAAAGAGAAGCTCGTTGTCATCGGGATCCAGAATGCGTATGACGTCATTGCCCCACCATGATTTCTGGGTGGGAATGGACCGCTCTGCGGCCTCCCTGAGCAACCCTTCGAATCCCTCGCGCGTCAACTCGATAAAGAGTCGGCCACGGTCACGGCGGCCGGCATCTTCGCAAAGGATGATTTCGCATCCCGACCGGTGCACCTGGCATACGCCGCCCTTGCCATCCGCCTCGTGCCATTGCTTCTCAAACCCGAGCTTGCCGACATAGAAATCGAGAGAATGCTGGATGTTGGATACAAACCATACCGGCCGTGCGTACCACCGATGAGAGGCGTATTCCCGTACCGTTTGCTCTGCCATGGTGGCCTCCCCAGGCTCCGTCCGGCTGAATATGGCTATGTTTGCTTTGAGTCGCTAACGGACGCGTGGTCCTGGGTTCCGCGAAACCAGCAGGTGTCCACTATGAATTTACGCGCATCCTCTGGCGAGGCGAAAGGGCCGACCAAGCTACCGGAATGCCTATTCTTGAAGGTGGTGCCATCGAGCCATTCCCGCTCGTCGAGATATGTTTCACCATGGCGAAACTCCAGCACCTCCGCAGCGCGCTTTCCATCCGAGCTGTAGAGCGTGAATGCGCTGCGGTATTCTTTTCCTTCTAATGAAGGCTTATTCATTCGCTTGCTCGCATTCATCATCAGTAGCTGACTAGATACACAGGTTGACCATTTCTATAAAGCCTGCCTCGGGTGCAGAACGAACTCTGCGGGAATATTCCCTTCTATTCGAAGCGTGCATCGGCATCCTCCGGTAAGGGCGGGAGCCCAAGCAAGCTTCTTGTGCGTTTAACGGTGCCCATGACCTCTGCCTCAAATCCATTTCCAAGCTCCAGGCAGCGCATGAACTCAGCGGCTCGCCGCCTGATTTCAGTGGCCCAAGGTCTCTCATCTGGATCAGATATCACGTCAGCGAAGGACTGCTTGCTCTGTGCTGTTTCCCCGGACAGTCCGGTCGACACGGCTAAATGGTAGTGATCCCATATCGAGGTGCATGGCTTTGCAGCGAGCCACGTCTGCACATGCGAAGGCGATGGGAAGCGACCACGCAGGGCGATTACTTCTTGGCTCGCCCGTTCCGCCAGTTTTTTGGCCACTGGCGCAAACTGCTCATCAACCATGAACGGCTGGAAGCTCCCAACTCTATTTCCAGCATCAAATGATAAGTGATCCTTCTCATACCAAAGCCAGCACGCGCCAACGTTCAGATAGCTTCCTTTAGCCCAGGAAGAAGGCTGGAACTCGATAACTCCGATCCACCAGGAACGGTCATCAAGCCAGGTTCTAGAACGACCCTTCTGTACACAACCAAGAGGGCGAAGTGCTGCTTTGGCAGCCGCGTTGATCAAGCGTGAATGCTGAGGTGTCGACATTTAAGGCTTCCTTGCTCTTGTAGTGCTTATCGCCGATCGTCCGCTTCGGATCGAAGAGAGACCCTAGAGGCAGGAACTGTTCGTCTTGCGGTATCTCGCTGGCGTCCGCGTATGACCTGGTGAAACGCTGAACGAAAAACGGGCTGGAGTTAGTTAGTCCACTTTGACTACCTCCGGCCCATTACCGCATTACCGCCAATTGGGTCGAAAGCGGACCTCTTGAGCAAGGGCAAAGGTCACCTAACCCCAAATTCTCGGCCGCATCCGAATAGCGCCCACAAATCCGGAAATCACGCCAAACAAGAGAAACGGATAGAAAATGAGCAAGCTTTCGCCGGGAAACTCTTTATGCCCAGTGAAGACATTAATCAGATGATTTAGCGGAATCAACAGTAGGCCTATCACTGCCCCGATAGAGGTGCATGTTAGCCAAGCCAACAGCTTCCACTTGAGCGCATTACGGTTCATAGCCACTGGAAATTTGACCTTATATTGTCTAAAAACGGGCCTGTCTCTAAAAACGGGCCGGAGGTAGTTAAGCCACTTTAACCACCTCTGGCCTCATTGCCGGGCCCCATTACCTGCGCATGTTCGTGTTCACACTATTGGCATCGCCGAAGAAACGCGCTGTTTCAGAATTTCTCGCCCACCGGCAGATAGCGCCACATTCCCGCTGGCATGGCGCCGTTCGGGCCCTTGCCCAGCGCGACCTTGCCGATGCGCAGTCGACGGATCGACACTAAAGTCAGCCCGACCTGTGTGCACATGTCGCGCAGCTGTCCGTCTTGCACCCCTTTGATGGCGAAGCGCAGCCGGGTTTCGTTCTGCCAACTGACCTTGCACGGTGGCAGTGTACGACCGTTAAAACTCAGGCCATGGTTGAGCCGGTCCAGACCGTCGGGCGCGATCTCACCACTGATTTCCACGACGTACTCGTGCTCGATAAGGCCGGCATCTTCGGTCAGGCGGCGCCATACCCGGCCATCCTGGGTAAGCACCAACAAGCCACTGGCTTCGACGTCCATCGGCACGGGCGACGTCAAACGATGGAAATGGCGGCGCAGCAGACGTTCGCCACTAGGGTCATCGGCCCAGCGTGTTGCTGGAGTTACCAGCGTGATGGCTGACTTGTCACCGTAGATGGCGTTGATGCCTGCTGGCTTGTGCAGCAAGATCGTCGCCGGCTCCACCGCTTCCCGACGAGCGTTGGGATCGAGTTCGACACGCTCGACGGTCACCTTATGGTGCGGCATCTCGATCACCTGGCCATCGACCGACACCCAGCCGTTCTCGATGAATTGCTCCGCTTCGGCACGTGACAGGCCGAACAGCTCGGAGACGCGATGGGAAAGTCGAACCGGATCGGGCATGGGAATGGCCAGGGAAACGAGATGGGCAGTGTAACGACTGCGAAAAACGGGCCGGAGGTAGTTAGTCCACTTTAACCATTCCGGCCCCATTACCGGAAGTAGAAAGACAGCTGCTATCCCCAAAAATCTAGGCTGGAAATTTGATCCAAGAAACCGGAACGTGGTCGGTAAGCCAGACCCCATTATCGGACTGATAGAACATCTGCCCGCTGCGCCACATATCCTCAGCCAAAATGGTGAGGATCACAGGCTGCCCATGGCGGCGTCCGACCGCATTTGCCGTGTCCGCATCTCGCGAAAGATGGACATGATGCCTTGCACCCTTTAGCAAGCCCGATTGATGGATGGAAGGCAGGAAGCGCGTGGCGGTTCCGTGATAGAGGATTTCCGGAGGTTGGAGAGGCGAAAGCTCAAGATCCACCTTGACGGAGTGCCCCTGATTTGCCCGGATTCTTAGGCCGGAAGGATCGAGCGCGAAACGCTGCTTCTCGCTGAGGCTGACGATAATCCGAATATCGTCGAACGTTATGCGATTGCCATGTGCATTGGCGAGACGAACAAGCTCTTGCACGTCTGCCCATCCGTTGGGGTCGAGCATGAGTCCAATCGATTCCGGCTGGTGCCTGAGCACCAGGCTAAGAAATTTGCTTTTGGAGACGAGAGTCTTGTCCACGACGCTTCTGATCCTTTGGGGTCACGTCCGGTATTTTGAATTGAGTTAATGGGGTTTGCCACCCGCATACCTCAAGCCGGAACGCAGCACCCTCCAGAAAGCAAGACGGAGGTAGTGAATGCTTTCAACTACCTCCGGCCTGCTTTTTGCGAGCGTTATATCACTCTGCGACTATCTGTTGTGCTTGGACTTTTCAAGCCGACGGGCGAGCAGGGGACGTCGGATTGAGGGTGACACGTAGGGTCAAGGGAGAGCCAAAAGGAACATTAACGGTTGGCGAGCACAAATAAACCGCGTCAATCGGAGTGAGCAACACCGTCTCCAGGTCCTAGCTATACGCTGACCTGAGTCTGCCGGGAAAATAACTGGCAGTGTTTGCGTCCGATCGGCACCGCCCGCTTGCAATACACATCGACGATGGCAACCGTACTTTGGGCGGAGTCGCTCAGAAGGATCCGCTTCGCTACGCCCGGTCCGCTTGAATTGTCGATGGCCATGGCGACGAGTGGCTGCGGGGACATGCCCAGTTTCCGCAGCGCTTCGGATCTTTCGGCTGCCCGCGCTGCTTGCATGTACTGGCTGTGCGTGTTGCCGACAAAAGCTTCCAGGCCGTAGCCAGTGTGCAAGTCGACGACGTAGGTTTCGTATTGGTCTGCGGGTGCGGTAACCGTGAAGTTTGGCAAGTTGGTGGTGTGAATCTGGTCCTGGGCAGCACTGATACTGCCGATGCATGCAAAACCCAGGGCGATGGTCGGGGCTATGATCAGGCGTTTCATAGTTGCCTCCAAACGGACGCCTATGTCCGTTGCATCATTTTCGGCTTGCAAAAGGAAATAAAACGAACAGAGTTCATTAAAAAAAATGACACTTGGTATCGTTTTTTTTGAGGCAATTGGCGTCGTGACTAAAGTAACGCGCGATGTCATGACCAAAGTCACGCGCGATGTCGTGACCAAAGTCACGGGGCGATTGAAAAGCACGAACACCTGTCATGGAACAGGCTTTTTCGGCTCTGAAATCACACCAGGTACCGCCGTCTTCTGAATCGACATGCGCCTGTTGTGCATAGGCAGAATGGGGTGATGGCCCTGCGCCGGATTGTTCCTTATCGCCGGCGATCCTGCGGCTCCTTGATGCCACGAAGAAGCAGCCACAAGCCGGCAGTGATTTCGTAAAGTCCGGCTGGCGTATCGAAATTCACGCCCACGCGATTATCAGGCCATACGATGTTGGCAACCGTTCCAATCAACATCAGCGTATAGGCCAGCAAGCCGAATCCCGCGAGTAGGCGGGGTATATAGCGGGATTTGAGCAGCAGCCAGCTAAAAACCATAGAGCCAAGCGATAGAAAGACCACGCCGATGTTGTAGCCGGCATCATGCGTGTCATTGAATAGCCAAACGAGGTTTTGTATCTGCTGGCTTGAAAACACCGAGGCATAGCGCGCATCGGTAAGCAGTAGCAACATGGTCACGCTATTGAGCGTAATCACCCCGAGTACCGCAGCTTCCGCCACCCGCCAAAACGCGCCAAGCAGGGCCAGATACCTCCCGACCGGACGAAGCAGCACATATAGCGCCACTGCCATGGCGATGTCACCGGAAAAAGCCGCCAGGTCACTGACGATGCCGATGCGGAATAATTGCAAATGCCCGGTGATAAGGGCTGCCGTCTTGGCAGGATCGTTGTCCGCAATAAGACGGCCTCGCGCATTGAATTCGCCAAATACGCCGCAAGCCATCAGTAGCAGATATAGAGCGCCCGCCGTCCTCGCGGCGATACGCTGTGAGCGATCGATCACGGTACTTGCCATGGCACTCCCCGTAGCGCCGGCGGTCGGCGCCATATCAATGGGTAAAGCGTTCCATACAGGACTTTCGTCCACCTGACGCTATACAGAGGCCAATTCAACGACGAGTGCCAGACGTCACCGTGACATAGGTAGGATCAAGTCTTACGGTGCGGCTCTTCCCTAAGGGAGAGTCTGCTCTGGGGGCGGATTAAGCCGTTCTAAAACGCATGGCGGCTTTTGAATTGTCGGCCTGGATCAGTAGTTCGGAATCTTCTTTCAGATCATTGCCGTTCGATAGGAGGCTTTTTCGGTGCTTTCACGCCAGTGATTCGCACAGAGTCGACGGTCGAGCTGACGATCGAGGGACTGGTGTAGTAGATGGAAATCTGTTCATTCCAGTCATCGACAAAAACTTCCTGGCGTTGCATCCCCTTGCTTAATACGCCTGCCGAATGCAGGCCCATGGCCTTTATGTCTCTTGCAGCTTCTGCAGGCGTAAGCGCGGCACCGGGTCCACCGAGGCATTCGAGATATACCGTTGAAGACGAGCCCGATTGCCACTGTGATCCCCGCCAGGTAAAGGGTGCTTCGTTGATGGGCAGAGTTTCCTCGTGAGTTTCCACCCGAAGCGACAGGGCAGGCGGAAGGGGGTGATGTGTGGGCGGCAAAGTAAATTGTTCGTAGATTCCCACGGTATCGGTCGGACCTACCTTCGATTCATGCTGCATCTTTACGCCGGTCAATCGCTCGACGTCATCGATGCTCATGTAGCTATTGTTTTTCTTCATGAAAGGAAGCATTCGCTTCCATAGCGTATACAGGCAATCATCGGATGGAGAGGGATGCAGCTGTACCGGCTCCTGGTTGTCGCTGGCAACCCTTGCATCGTGGGCGCAGGCTGCAGGGAGAAGCAGTGCGGCCAGAAGCACTACCCGTGATCTGTTCATACCGGCCCCTTCAGACCTGGTTTGCGCAGGTCTGAATATGCCGAGCCAAATAACAGGCCATTCATTGCGAATCGAATTGCGTATCTGACGCTGCTGCTTGCCACTGATCCATGTCCTGCCTGAGCCTGGCGATCTTCGCATCGATACGTGCAAAGGCATCGGGCCCCAGCGGCAGGCGAAGCGGCGGCGCATGGGATTCGACGGCATCGATGATCACCGCCACCGCTTTGGCGGGATCGCCGGGCTGGCTGCCGCTTCGGGCGGATACGGCGTTTCGCGTTGCCCCTGCGGTTTCTGCGTAGGCGTCGATCACTTTCGCTGCCTGCTGGATCGACGATGACGAAAGAAAATCCGTGCGGAAATAACCGGGTTCGACGATGGTGACGGTGATGCCAAAGGGCTTGAGCTCGACCTCCAGTGCTTCCGACAAGCCTTCGACGGCGAACTTGGAGGCGTTGTAGAGGCCGTTCCCCATGGAGCCGGTAATGCCGCCAATGGAGGAGAAATTCACGATATGCCCGCTTCGATTGGCGCGAAGGTGGGGCAGCACCGCGCGTATGACGTTCCATGTACCGAAGAAGTTGGTTTCGAATACGTGTCTGGCTTCGGCAGTGGATACTTCCTCGACCGCACCCACCAGGCCAAAGCCGGCATTGTTGACGACAACGTCGATGCGCCCCGCCTTGGCGATGGCCTGGGCAATCGCCTCATGCGTTTGCTTTTCGTCGGAGACGTCAAGCGGCAGCTCGATAAGGTTTTGATGGGCCGGCCCGGAAGTGCCATTTCGAGTGGTGCCGACCACCTTGTGGCCGCGCCGGAGGAGTTCCTCGCAAAGCGTCCGGCCGAATCCGCGGGAGATGCCGGTAACAAACCAGGTTTTTGTCGCCATGATGTAACTCCGCGTATTGAGGTAGTCAGCCCAGTGGGGTTTCTATGGTAGCCGGGTGAATCTCGAAAAGAGGTGGATTGAATCTCGGGTAAGGCGGTAGACGCTTTTAAACGTTATGCCTGGCGCTTGACCCTGGTGTTTTTCATCCACTTGTAGTCGGCTAGCAGGTTCGGTGTGGGTGCAATGCTGTGGGCTGCAAGCTGCTCAGATATAAAGCGCACTCCTTCGAGTCGGCAATCGCGCGGCCACCAGGAGGGTGGGGCGATTAGAAAGCGCTTATGTCCACCCAATAACACCAATGAGCCCATCTGGCTGCATTGCGCAGAGGACACTTCCCTCCATGCCATTTGCCAATGACCTATTGCGGCATTGTGCGCAATTTTGTCTTCGTCGATGACATACGTTCCTGAGCTGAAGGCAATATACAGTCCCAATAGGGCAAATATTGCGAAGCCGAGCGATGGAGCGAACTGGCCCGATGTTGCCGCGAGGGCCGCGCATGGCAGCCAGATAGCTGCAGAGCCAAACCCAACCCATCGGTACGAGCGCATGTCGATCCGGATTTCAGTCATGACTGCCCCTTAGGTGTCGTAATGATGGTCAATCCATAGGGCGGCCAACATGCCTAGCAGTGATAGCGGTATCCAGTACTTAGGTCGCCAATCTCTGATGTTTTGAGGTTCGCCGAAATGACGTACGGCGCGCATTCCAAAAGCGATGTAGGGAAAACTTAGCGCAAAAAAAGGAAGGGAAAAGGCAGCGATAGGAAAGCAAAGCAGGGTGGGCGGCTTGTGCTGTAAGAGCGGCACTCCAATGGATATAAACAAGCCGAAGGCGCCAATGGCCAGCATGGCGGCTCCCGCTATCCTTCGTGGCATTGGCGATTGTTCGTACCATCGCTCTGACATTCCTGTCGCCCTCAGTCATCTATGGCCGAATTTGTTTTGTATAGATGACCAGTATTTGCCATTTCCTGGAAGGGAGCCAGCCCTTGATGGTCCCTTTTTTTGTCTGAGTGCGAGGACGCTACTATTGCCGTCATTCCCGCGAAAGCGGGAATCCATCTTCGCCTTTGCATCAGAGCAAATGGATTCCCGCTTTCGCGGGAATGACGTCCACGCAGATGGAAGCACTGCGTGTCGCGTGCTCTGGTGCCGCAGCCATCTTCAGCGACTTCTGCTTTCCACCAAGCCCCACCCCAACGCCAGCAGCGACAAGGCCACCATCGCCAGCCACATGCCGATCACCGGCGCCGACAGGTCGGCAGCGAGCCAGTCCCGCCAGCCGAGGCGCAGCAGCGGCACATTGACCAGGCAGATCCAGCATGCCGCGGCTCCGGTCAGCGCACCCAGCCACAGCGGCCATGCGGCGCGGCGACGGCGGGTGGGCAGATGCTGCATTACCCGATCGCTGAAACCATCGTCCGCAACGGGGCCGTCGAATTGGCGGCGCAGCAGGGTTTCGATGCTGTCGTCGTGAGATTCGTTCATGATGCTTCCTCCGTCGCGGCATCGCGCCAGTCCGCCAGCCACGTTTTCAATTTTGCCTTGCCGCGCAGGGCGTGGGTCTTTACGGTGCCGAGCGGCATGGCCAATACATAGGATGCCTCTTCGTGGCTGAGGCCCATCTGCGCGCAGTGCAGCAGTACCGCCTGTTCGGCTGTGGATAGCCGCTGCATGGCGCGTTCCAGGTCGAGCTGCAGGTCGACTGCATGCTTTGGCGCGGGCAGCTGCGCCAGCGTTTCGTCATCGATGCCATCGTGCCGCATGGGTGCGCGGCGTGCCTGCAGAAAGCAGGTATAGGCAATGCGATACAGCCAGCTGGAAAAGCGTGCTTCGCCGCGGAACTGGTCGAGGTTGCGCCAGGCCAGCATAAAGGTTTCCTGCGCCAGGTCGTCTGCTGCCGCCTCGTCGCCGTGCAGCAGCCGGCGCAATTGCGCGCGCACCATGCCCTGGTTGCGGCGTACCAATTGCTCGAAGGCCCGGCGGTCGCCGCCCAGCCGTATGCGTGTCACCAGCGCCTGATCGATGCGCGCCTCGGCGGCGCTATCAGCCACGCAAGTCCCCTCGCCGGTTCAACCACCAACTGGCGAGGTAGCCCAGGCCGGTCATCAGCGGCAACAGGCCGATGCCCCACAGGCGGTTGATGCCAAGGCCGCTGTCGAGCTGGCCCGGCAGGCTCAGAAACATCGCGATCAAACCCAGACCGCCACCGATCAGTACCAGGGCCCGGCGTCGCTCGCAATAGGTGACCCCAGGTTCCAGCAGCAATTGTGGCGGCAATTCCACGCCTTTGTCGGCCAGCTGCAGCAGGGTGTTGTAACGCGCCTGGGTGCGCCGGTGGCTGTAGCGCAGCACGATAAAGGTGATCATCACGGGCGCGCCCATGACGATCAGGGGAATGAAAACGTATTCCATGGTTTTGCTCCAGTTGGCGTATCGAGAGTAAAGGTTCTAACGGCAGATAATGCGGTAATGCGCCGATCGAAATTCAGTGGTGTGCGCCTTCGGCAGTCAGCAGGTCGGCAATTTTTTCGGCCAGCAGCCAGTGTTGCGACATTCCTTCATTGCTGGTCAGGGCGACCGCCGCACCGGTTTCCGACACCATCTCCAGGTTTGACGTTGTGCCCTCGATACCGCCTTGGTGACCACGGATGTGGAGGCCGTGGGAGAGGCGTTCGTCGATGCCGGCGCCAATGGCACCGGGACCGGCCGGCACTTCGTCGTCGAACATCTTCGCCAGGGTGGTGGGCTTGATCAGCTTGCCGCCATGCAGGGCCGCGGCGAAGCGCAGCAGGTCGGCGTTGGTGGAATAGCCGCCACCGGCGGGGCTCCCCTTGTAGATGCCCTGTACCCAGTTGGCCTTCCATGTATGGGAGAACACCCCGTCGTCGTGGAAATAGCCCACTGCAAGCCCCGGCACGATCTGGTCTTCGCTGTCGAAGCCGCTGGCTGTCATCTGCGCGGGTTCGAAAATATGCTGCTGGATATAGTCGAAGTAGCTTTCGCCGGATACGTTCTCGATGATGCGTCCAAGCAGCACGTAGCCGGCGTTGCTGTAGTTCAATGCCTTGCCCGGCTCGCTCATTTTGGGCTGGCGGGCGATCAGTGCCAGGTAGTCCGCCGGTTTGACGAAGTGTTCGGGGTGCTCGAAATATTCCGGCACCATGAAATCGCCCAGGCCCGAGGTGTGGTGCAGGAGTTCCCACACCGTGATTTTTTTCGCCACGGCCTGGTCCGGATATTCCGGTACCCGTTCTGCTAGCGTGTCATTCCACGACAGCTTGCCGGCCTCGACCAGTTGCGCAATGGCCACTGCGGTGAACATCTTGCCGACCGAGGCGATGTGGAATTTCGTCTGCCGATCGACCGGCACGTTGAAGTTGCGTTCGGCCAAACCACGGCATTCGTCGAATACCGTCTCGCCGCCGTCGGCAACCGTTACGCAGCCGGAGAAGTCGCTGGTGCTCACCAGTCGGTCGAGCATGGCGTGGATGCGGGTCCGCAGTTCTGCGTGCGATACCGGTCCTTTGGGCCAGTCGGCGTAAAGCGGATCGTCCATCGCCACCAGGTGTGCATCCCCAAGCTGATCGGGATGCGTCGCGTCGGCAACCAGCCAGAACAAGCCGGCTTGTGCGCTGCGACGGCCTTTCACCGCGACTTCGAGCAAGCCCGGCTGATGCGGATCGGTGCGCACATCGAATACGTCCAGGCCGCCGCTGTCGCGCGCCGCAGAGACCAGGTCGGTGACAAAGGCCTGCCTGTCGTCATCGGCTACAGATGTCGACAGCAGTGTGGGTGCCCATTGCCGGATTTGCGCGGGAGTGTCGGTATTGGCATGGCGCATCAGCTCTGCGGCGATGCGGCCCACCGGCGTGTCGGGCAGCTGCGGATGCATGGCCGTGGCGGCCGGTGAGGGCATCGCGATGCAGGATAGCGACAAGGCGGCCCACAAGGGGGCTCGCCGAAGCGCACGGGTGATGGCGGGGCGGTCGATCATGAAGGGGCTCTCTGGGGCACCGGCCGACATGGCGGTATTGATCCCTTAGATGCAGCGACCTCGCCGATTGGATTCAGCCGGGTTCGGTTTCAGGCCGAAGGTAGGTAGCTGCTTTGGAGCTGCCGGCTGTTTTCTGCGCTTACCGGGCTTTGGGCTTCGAGTCGGTGTGAATCGTCCTTGCTTTCGCGGGGATGACGACAACGCAAGATTCAACGTTGTGGTGTCACCAGCGACCTCCTGCCGGACGCCAAAGACAGGTATGTAACGGCCTGCGCGCCGGGTAATTGTTCGATCCGTGTTAGTCCGGTCACACTACGCTGCAGTGCAGATTGCGGGGTACCAGGGGCCGTGATAACACATGCAGGGCTGGGGTTTTTATCGATTGAAATGTCACCTGTGAACGGGAGGTAGTGCTGTGTCGACTCACTTGCATGCTGTCCGAAATCCCAAGTTTCCCCTCTTGCAATGCGCCTTGGCTGTCATGATCTGCGCGAGCTTTTCGAATGTCTCGGCGCAATCCCTGACGGTCGGCTCGCACAATGTGGCCGTGGCCGATCCGACGGTGCCGCGGCCGCCGACCACGCCGTGTGTGGTCACGCTCTACACCAACCAGTCTTTCGATAATCCTAGCGGCCCGACGCCGATCAATTACACGCCGCCGGCTGCATGCCCCGGTCCGTGGGAAAAGGTCGTGCTCAGCATCGATATGAGCATGCTCGGCACCAACCAGTTCGATCGCACCGGCTCGATCTGGATGGGCGGGGCGATTCTGTATTTCGGCACCACGCAGGAACCCAGCGTTGCGCCGCCCAATGCCACCACCTGGCATATCGAAAAGGATGTGACCGACTACAGCGCCGTGCTCAAGACGGCGCAGTCCGGCCATTCCGACTTCGTCAATTACGTGGAAGGTCCTTACGACGGCAAGCTCAGCGGCTCGGCCACCCTGTATTTCTATCCGGTGCCGCGCGGCGAGGATAAGTCCAGCTTGCAGCCGCGTCCGGACGTGGTGCTGTCGATGAATTCGAATCAGGCCAATGGCACTTACGCCTTGAACACGACGTCGGATCAATACACCGCCACCTATACCGCCTTGCCGCGAAACATCGAGCGCGCTTATCTGGACGTGTACGCGCAGAGCCAGAGCAACGATGAAATCTGGTACTCCTGCAATCCGAACGACCAGGGGCAGCTGAGCTTCTTCGGCTGCAACAACACGGCGTTCCGCGAAACCGAGGTGAGCATCGATGGCCAGCCGGCCGGCGTTGCGCCGGTGTATCCGTGGATCTATACCGGCGGCACCGGCAATCCCTGGCTGTGGGAGCCGACGCCCGGCGTGCAGACGCTGTCGTTCGTTCCGTATCGCGTCGACCTCACGCCCTTCGCCGGCCTGCTCGACGACGGCAAGACGCATAGCGTCTCGCTGAGCGTCTTCAATGCCAACCAGTACTTCAGTGTGGCCGGCAATTTGCTGCTGTATCTCGATCACGGTTCGAAGCAGGTAACCGGTTCGCTTATTTCCAATACGCTCACTGCCGCGCCCACGCCCAAGGTAGTGGAGAATCTCACCACGGATTCGAGCAACAACATCACCGGCGGAAACATCACGGTTACCTCGAAGCGCAAATTCACCATTACCGGCCAGGTGGCTACCTCGCATGGCGTGGTGAAAACCGAAGTGGCGCAGACCGTCGATTTTTCCAATTCGCAGGACTACACGCTGCCGACCAATAGCGAAGGCGAAAACATCGTGCAGAACACGACGGTGGATTCGACCACCACGCGTTCGGATGGTCGCTGGAATGCGGTGGTGCTGCGTGAGCACCTGAGCTATCCGCTCAAGCTCAACCTGGGCTTTTTCCAGCAGACCGATGGAACCTACCAGCAATACAGCGACGTAAAGGAGCAGGGTTACCGCCAGACGGTATCGCTGCTGCCAGCGTTTGCCTTGCCGGCCTCGGCCTCGCTCGACAACACGTTCAAGGGCAATAACACCATTCTCTTTAACGCCGCCGAGCAAGTGACTGGTGTAACGGATACGTATAGCACGCAGGATTATCGGTACAAAGACAGCTTCGCCGAGTGCTACAGCCGCAAGATCTCTTCCAAGGACAACGCACTCACCGGCTGGGTGGATGGCCACGGCTGCTGGCTGGGCTTCAACAACCTCTCCTGGCGCGACAGCTTCTCGCAGTATGCGTCCAGCCTGTATGGGGCCACGGTGCAGCTGTTGCCCTGAGTTGATTCAAGCATGATGCAGGCAAAAAGGACCGGTCACCCGGTCCTTTTTGTTTGCGCGCACGGATAGCCATGGCATGGCCGCACGCGCGCAGTCTAGGGCGATAGTCACTGTCTCTTCCCGCACATGTATTCGGTCGACGGCTACGCTCTTATGGCGAAACCAGGTGGACTTCTATTTGACTGACCTTGAAGGACCAAAGCCATGTCCCGATTCGCCGTTGCCGTTGTTCTGACTTGTTCGTTGGCAGCCCTGCATGCGACTGCAAGTTTCGCTGCCGAGCAGCCTGCCGGTGACGAGGTGGATCGGGCGGTCAAGCACTATATGCAGGACCGCCAGATTCCAGGCGCTTCGGTGGCCATCATCCAGGATGGAAAACTGGTCAAGGAAACGAGCTATGGTCTGGCCAGTGTCGAATTGAACGTGCCGGTCAGCGACCGCACGCTGTTTACGCTCGCCTCCACCACCAAGGAATTTACCGCCGTTGCGATCATGACCCTGGTGGAAGCGGGCAAGGTATCGCTGGATACACCGGTGCGCACCTATCTGCCGGAACTGCCGCCGAGTTGGGGCGCGGTTACCGTGCGGCATTGCCTGGCGCACACATCCGGCTTGCCGGATGGCGATGCGCCGGATGACGTAAATGTGTTGCCGCTGGCGGGCACGCAAGCCGATTTGATGAAACTGCTGGTGACGCGTCCGGTCGGCGAGCCGGGCGTGAAAACGGTGTACAACCAGACTGAGTACATGCTGCTGGGCGACATCATCGAGCGAGTTACCGGCAAGCCGTATAAGACTTACATCGAAGATCGCCTGCTCAAACCCCTGGGTATTACCGATATGCAGTGGGGTGACGGCTGGGCGGTGGTGCCGGGCCGCGCTTCACTGTATACCGCGGTGGCGCCGACGCCCGATCATTTGAAGCTGCAAATCGATGCGAAAGGCCAGCCTGTGATGTCCAAAGAAGGCATTCATGCCTTCGGTTCCAAAGCAGCTCCCGCATGGCTGACGCCCGCGGCGGGGCTCAACGGCAATATCCAGGATATGGTGCGGTGGGAGTCCGCATTATGGAGCGGCAAGATCATTACGCCGCAAAGCCTGGCCACGATGAGCGCCCCTTACAAACTGCGCGACGGCTCGGCGGGCGATTTCGGACTGGAGTTCATTCCGTATCCGCTGCCGGGTACCGCCGAGCCGAGCGTATCTTCGGGCGGCGGTGCAGCGGTATGGATTACCACGCTGCCCAAGAGCCATCTCACCGCCATTGTGCTTACCAATCTCCAGGGCTGTAAGCCGCCTGAGTTTGTGATTGATGTTTTGCAGGCTTATCGGACGCAGAAGGGCGCTGCCCGGCGCTAGCGTTAGCGGGCGACGGGTGTCGCTTATGCGTTTTCCTGAAGTCTCGCTTAGACTCCGCGAGGACACAGCAGGGAGCGATTCGATGCGGCGTTCGGGGCTTCTGGTTTTTCTTTGCGTGGTTACGGCTTTCATGTTCGGCAGCCGGGTGGCTTGGGCTGAAACGGCTCCGGTCGCAAACGTCACGCTGGGTCATTCGACTGTTGCGTTGAACGGGCCGTGGCGATTCCATGTGGGCGACGATCCGCGCTGGTCTTCGCCGGATTTCGACGACAGTTCGTGGGAGACCGTCGATCTCACTCCCGCGCCGGGTGCCCATGATGGCGATGTCGGATTGCCTGGCTATGTATCGGGCTGGAGCAAGCGCGGCCATGCGCAATACACCGGCTATGCCTGGTATCGGCTGAAAATCACTGTGGCCGGCGATCATGCTGTTCCGCTTGCCTTGGCGGGACCGACCTTGGTCGATTCGACGTATCAGGTGTACGTCAACGGCAAACTACAGGGTGGCTCGGGTGTGTTTTCGGGCGCCGTGCCAAAAGTGCTCGGCGTACGGCCGAGTGTATTTCCGCTGGCTTCGTGGTCGCCGGCTGGCACGAATACCTATCTGATTGCGTTCCGCGTATGGATGGATCCGCTCGATGCGGGAGACGACAACGGCGGCATTCATGTGGCACCGGCGATCGGCGATGCGCAAAGCATCGACGCGCTGCATCAGCTGCAATGGCTGCAGACTTTCAAAGGGTATGTGGCGGATGCGATCGAGCCGTGCGCCTTTGTGGTGCTGGCGCTGATGGTCTTCGCACTGATCGCATGCCGGACTCCGGATACCTATCGCTGGCTGGCCATGGCGCTGCTGCTGCTGGCATTGCTGCGGGTCAACCAGGTGCTGTTCTACTGGACGCCCTGGCTGAGCCTGCGCAGCTATGACCTCGCCACGGTCGTAATCCTCAAGCCGCTCAACCTGGCGGCATGGACGCTGGCATGGCGGGACTGGTTTCGCGTGAACCGCTATCCGTGGCTGGGCCATGTGGTGGGTGGCCTTGCAGTGGCTTATGCGGTCGGCGCGCTGATGGGGCGCCCGTGGTTTATGCCGGAAGCCAGTCATGCGCTCAAGCTGGGCGCCGATCTGTTGGTGGAAGCCGCTCGCCTGGGCTATGCCGCGCTCTATGTAGGGATCATCGGACTGGGTGTGATCCGCGCAGCCAGGTTGTCGGATTATCTGGCCGCGCTTTGCGCCATCCTGGTCGGCGTTGGCCTGTTTGCGACGGAACTCAATGCCCTGGGTATTCCGGGCATCTGGTTTCCTTACGGAACGGGCGTGGCGCGCGGGCAGTATGCGTATGCGGTGTTTATCCCGCTGCTGTTCTGGTTGATCTTGCTGCGCGCGGCTGGCTACGCGCGGAAAACGTAAGCGGATATGCCGTAGTTCAAGCGACGGTATCGACAAACATTCCGCGTAAGCCTGCAATGCCGCTTTCGCCGACATTTTGCGTTAGCGTCTGCATAAACGATTGCAGGCTGGGCAGGGCATTGCTGGCCGCGTCTGTTTGCGTCGCAGAGGTGGCGCCGAGGGATGACCACAGATTCTGGAACACCGTGGTCAGACTGCCGTTGCCGTTGGGCGTGGATGAGGTATAGCGCGAGCTGGCATCCAGGGCCTGGGCCAGGCTGGAAAAGGTCGACGCGACATTGCGGTATTGCTGGACCTGTTGCTGCGCCTTTTGCTGGCCCGGTTCGGTGGCGAGGGCGGTGCGGCTTTGCGTGGCGACGGCACTCGGTGCACGCGTTACCGAGGTAGCGATGGCCGTGCTGGCGGTGGAACCCGGCGCCGCAGTAAGACCCAGTTGCGCCAGTGCCGTTGCAATCGCCGATGCGAGTTGGCCGGCGTTGTCGGTGGAGGCGCCGGTGGCGGCGGGAGAGGCGACCGGCTTTGATTCGCCGAACGCTTTTTTATGATGCGCGTAGCGGGATGCCGCCAGGCCACTTACGGCCGGCAACTGAGTACTGCTTACGCTGGAAATACTCATGGGCAGCCCGGTAGGGACCTTGGACCCTCGCATCCTACCGCGCGATCTGCTGGCGTGCGATCACGCCATGCACGCGCTTTAGCTGTTTACGAGGGGAGGCTCATATTACTGTACCGGATATGACATCTGGCACTGTATTTGGATAGGCGGCCTGACTACCGTAGCCCATAACGCCCCACTCCCCACGACAATCGCATGTACCTGTTGCGCCCGTTCCCCACGCTGGTGCGAGAGTTCGTTTTGTCGCTGAAATCTCGCCATGTCAGCTCAATATGGACTGCAGGCCTGCTGCTGGCCTTATCGGCCGTTAGCGGTAACGCGCACGCCAAGCTGGTGCCCTTGGCGGACTCGGATGGTATCGGCGCCAATACCGATATGGCACCGTGCCATCGCTATGACGATCTGCTGCCGCAGGGCACGACCAATCCGGCGATCAGCACCTGCGAAACCATGTCGCCGGAGATGGGGCAATTCCGCCGCAAGCTGGCGGACAAGGGCTGGCTGATCGAAGGCGGCAGCGTGGTGGGCGGCACCTTCGATCTGCTCGATCACGGCGCGCGGCCTCAGCTTTATATCGGGCAGGATCCCACGTATCGCGCCAATACCTATGCGTACCTGGTCTACGATTTGTCCCGCATCGGCTTTGCCGGCGCCTCGCAGCTAGTGATCAACGCGAACGTGCAGGCGTTTTCCTATGTGGGAGAAAATCCGTCCGGCTTCGCCATCAACAGCTTGTACATCACCCAGCGCTTCAACGACGGGCGCGTGCAGGTGCAATACGGATATGAAGAATTGGGCAACCAGTTTTATGGGTTTTCCCTGGGCACTAATTCCACTACTTCGCCGGCGGGTGTCGGCAGTTCAATTCCCTACGAGGTCGGTTTTATTTTCAACAAAACCGCGCCCGAGGCGAATCTGCGCCTGGCTTCGCCCAGCAAGCATTTCTACGACCGTATCGGCGTGACGCGCAGCGCGGATCCGGACGGACCGCTGGCGGACTGGCACAGCAATAATTTCTGGGGCTTGAAGTGGCATATCCCCGGCGCCGGGCCGCTCTATATCAATGAGCTGGGCTATCAGCTGGATGCCACGCCCCAGCAGCACATGATGTGGCTGCGCCAGGGCGTGATCTACAACCAGACACAGTTTGCCAATTTCCGCGGTGGCTATGCCGGCAGCAATTACGCCTATTACCTGGTGGGTGATTATCAAATTCTGCAGACCGATGCCGCGCAGGCGTATCGAGGGTTTTATATCAACGTGAAGGCCGATTACGCGCCGCCCGATCGCAATGTGTACGCCGGGGATGTCGGCGCCACCTTGTATATGCTGGGTCCGTTCGCGCGCCCCTATGACGTGATCGCGCTGGGCTACACCTTTAATCAGCTCAGCCGTTCGTTCGAGCACATGCGCCAGGCCGATGGTTTTACGGCGGTGGATTTCAGCCGCAACTATGCGCTGTCTTACGTGTACCGCGTGCGGCGCGGCATTTATCTATCCAACCAGCTGAGCTATACCGTCAATCCGATTCCCTCGCCGCAGCAGCCGAAGGCGCTGACGTGGATGAGTTCCCTGTCGTTCTCTTATTGAATCGGTGCTTGCGGCAATAAAAAACGATGGCTCGCAGAGCAGGGATCGCGAACCATCGTGGCGCAATCGGCGCAAGCGCTTGGCTCGCGCCGCCGCTTTAAATTACGCGAGTCTTTGCATCAATTGAGTTTGTAGTAGTGGGCCACGTGACCGGGGTCGTAGCAATTGGCGCCGCGCAGTGATTTGTCGCTCGCGTTGCCGGGATTCTTCGGATAGATATGGCAGGCGTCGTATTGCACATGGGCGCCGGCAAAGCGTACGGTGAAATGATTCTGGTCGTCGGAGGCGCTGACATGCACGCCGCCATTTGCCTGGATGGTCACCTGGCAGTCGATGGCCTGGGCTCTCTGGCAGTCCTGCAGTACCGTGCCCAGCTCTCCGCCGATACCGGCGTACATGCCGGATATCCAGTTGTTGATAGTCGAATTGGCATTGTCGTTCCAGACTTTGTCGGCATGAGCGGCCTGGCTGATCGCCAGTGCGCCGGCAAGAAGTATCGCAACCGGTAGTTTCATGGGTAGCTCCGAAAGATTCCGCGGTGAATGCCCGCCCCGTGTGGACGTGCGGAATTCGGAGTTGTGAATACTGCAGCCGGCTGCAGGGGATCTCTGGCGAGAGTCCCCTTTTTTTCAGCGTACTTCTGCGCTGTTTTACGCGCTACATAAAAGTAGCGCTCTCTTTGATGCAAAGGAGGCTTTGCATCATTTGAGTTTGTAGTAGTCCGCTACGTGACCGGGGGCGTAGCAATTGGCACCGCGCAGCGATTTATTGTTCACGTTGCCGGGATCCTTCGGATAGATGTGGCAACTGTCGTAACGCGTATGGCTGCCGGTAAAGCGTACGGTGAAATGATTCTCGACGTCGCTGTCACTGGTGTTGACACCGCGATTGGCCTGGATGACGACCTGGCAGTAGACGGCTTGTGCTGTTTGGCAGATCTGCAGCCAGGAACCCAACGGTCCGTCGATACTGGCGTACATGCCGGATATCCATTTATTGATATCCGGATTGGGATTGGCATTCCAGATTTTGTCGGCATGTGCGCTCTGGCTGATCGCCAGCGCACCGGCAAGAAGTACGGCAACCGGTAGTTTCATAAATAGCTCCGAAAGATTTCGCGTAGCGGATGCCCACCCCCCGTGGACATGCGGAACTTGGAGTTGTGAATGCCCTACCGCGCTCCCTTTTCCCTGGGGTATGGCTGAAGAGGCCCTCTTGCGAGGGCCCCTTTCAGCGTACAGCTACATCGCTTTACGCACCACCGAACAGCGCCGACGCCTGCTCGTTGAATCCATTGACGAAGCCATGCTCATTCGGTCCCACGTTGTTGCGGAACGGATGCGCCGATTCCACCAGCACCTCGTCCGTATCCTTGCCCAGCGCTTCCATCGTTTCGGCGATGAACTGATCGAGCGGCATGGCCTGTTCGGCTTCCTGGCTGTTCAACAGTTCGGTACGCACCCACGGCGGGGCGATTTCCAGCACGCGCACGCTGGTGTCGCGCAGCGCGAAACGCTGCGACAGGAGATAGGAGTGCAGCGCTGCCTTGGTCGAGGAATAAATACCGCTGACGGCCAGCGGTACGAAGGCCAGCACGGAGGTGGTGTAGGCCACCACAGCGTTGTTCTTGGTTTTCAGATGCTCGATCAGCGCAGACGTCATGCGGATCGGGCCGAGCAGGTTGGTGGTGATGGTGGAGGTGAGCAGGGCGTCGTCGATCTTGCCGGCCACCGAGTCGAGCTGCATGACGCCGGCGTTGTTGATCAGCACATTCAGTTCGGGGTGATCGGCGATCAGCTTTTTCGCCACGCGCTCGATGCTGGCCGGATCGGCCACATCCAGCTCCACCGCTTCCATGCCGGGATTGGCGGCGATGACGGCATTGAGATGGCTGCTGCGGCGGCCGGCGATAATCACCTTGTTGCCCAGCTTGTGCAGCGCTTCGGCCAGACCGCGGCCGATGCCCGAGCCGCCGCCGGTGATAAAGATCGTATTGCCATTGAGTTTCATGGGAAGTCTCCTCGTAGGATCAGGCAGGGAAGCGGTCGCCGAACATCGGCAGTCCGCTCTTGGATTCGGTTTGTGTCGCTTCGTCTTGCAGCACGTCCCAGTGCTCGGCGAGCTGGCCGTTCTCGATGCGCAGCACATCGGCGGCGATCCATGCGGCCGGCCGGCCGTGGCCGGAGAAGCGGCCATGCACGATTACGTAATCGCCCTCGGCCAGGATCAGGCCGTGCTCGTAGCGCAAGCCATCGGGGATGCTGCGGATCAGCTTGAACAGGCCATCGCGGCCGGGCTCGATATGCGCGCTGTGCTGGATGTACTGCGCGGACCAGAAGCGCTCGGCGGTGGCGTAGTCGCGCTGGTTGAACAGCGTGTCGAAGGCTTGAAGAACCAGGGCCTTGTTCTGGGCGGGCGAGGTGGTGGACATGGTCGGTTCCTCTGGGATGGCGCGAACACCGGGCTGGGTCGTCGCTGTGGCTTTCGGCACCGGCTGGCGCCGGAGGGAAATCACAATGGCGATCACCATTGACGTGGCGTAGAATGGGCGCGTCGCCATCCATTGTCAATGGTGATCACCATTGTGATGTGAAATAAATTCTCACCGGCCGTGGGCCAGGAGCCGCCAGATGGGCGTTTCAAAGCAGCAAGCTGTTGAAAATAAAAAGGCTATCGTCGCCGCTGCGGAAAAATTGTTCCGCGAACGCGGGGTGTCGGCGGTGGGGCTGAGCGAGCTCACCAAGGCCGCCGGCTTCACCCAGGGCGGCTTCTATAACCACTTCAAATCCAAGGACGCCTTGGTCGCGGCGGTGATGGACAAGGCGATGGAAGACGGCGCCGCCATGTTGCTGGGCTGCTTTGAGACGGCGCGGGCAGCGGAGGCCGACCCCATGCAGCAGCATGTGCAGGGTTATCTGTCCGCCGAGCATTTGGCCAATATCGAGGCGGGTTGTCCGATGACGGCATTTGCCGGCGACGTGCGGCGGCTTGGCGCGGAGGCGCGGCAGGCTTATGCGCGCGGGCTGGCGTGGAATTTCGACGAGATGGCCAAGCTGATCGATGGCGACAACCTGCCGGAAGGCCGGAAAAAGGCGGTGGCCGTGTTCAGCCAGATGGTCGGTTCGCTGGTGCTGGCGCGGGCGGTGGTGGAGGCGGATCCCGATCTTGCCGAGGAGGTCTTGAGGGAAGGGCGCCAGCAACTGCTGCGTGCTATCGATGGATAAATAAAACCTCGGCCATCCGCACTTTCGATGGCCGTTTGCAGACGGCTATCTAGCGCCAATGCTATGGTGCCGGGCGCAGGCGCAGCGCGGTTCGCCAAGGCGCGCGCGATTCAGGGATGGGGGAAGCATGAATTACTCGGATCCACGCGATGCCGGCATGGCCGGCGGCGGCCGCTCGACTATTCGCCGGCAGGCACTGCTAGGCCTGGTGCTTGCGGTATTGGCGCTGGGATATGGCGGCTACGTGTTCACCGGTTGGTACAACACCCGCAACGAGCGCAAGGCCAGCGCGGATTATTCGGCTTTCATGGCTGCCGTGGCCAAGGCCGACACTATCGCCGATCCGTTGCAGCGCTGCCTGAGCTATCCGGATTTGCCGGGGACTCATTGGGACAGCGCCACCACCCGCGCGTATTGCATGTATCTCAACCACAAGACCATCTCCTTGCAGGACATTGCCGCCTTGTTGAAGGCGGGCAAGGCCGATGAGGTGGATCGCATTTTCCAGGGTTATCTGGATAAGCAGCGCCACGATCCGCAGCAGCAAGGCCTGCTGGATATCGCTTTTCAGCATGCGGGATTCAATGACGCCAGCGATGAGGCGCGCAGCGTCATCGATGTGTGGAAGCAACAATCGCCTAATAGCGCTTTCGCCCTTGCCGCCAGCAGCGTGCAATACGTGGAAGCGGCACAGGAGGCGAGAAGCGAGGCGATGGCCGACCAGCTCAACGACCAGCAGGTGGATGGCATGCACCAGCAGCTGGACCTGGCATACCGGGATATGAATCGGCTGATGTCGATCGATCGCTCCATTACGGCGGTCTATCCCACGATGATTCACGGCGCCGGCATGGCGGGCAACGATACCCAGATGTATCAGGCGGCAGCGCTTGGCCTGAAGGCCGATCCGGTCAATTTCGCCATCCACATGGAGATGATGAATCACGCGCTGCCACAATGGGGCAGCCGTTTCGGCGGGATGGATGCGCAGCGTGCCAAGGATCTTGCGCTGGCGTCGAAAAATCCGCTGCTGCGGATAGTGGCGCAGACCCCTCTTGTTTACCGGGCGAGTTGCGACTGCTCAAAGACGGAAAGTCAGCAGCGCACAGTAGCGGCGCTGGATGGAAATATGAGTTCGGGCAAATTGATCAATATGGCATCCGACGTCTACGACTCGGACCGGCGCCTGGCGGTGGAGATCTATAGTGAAACGCTTCGTTTCGATCCCCAACACGTCGATGCACTGCGTTGGCGCGCACAGGAAATGATTGCGCTAGGCGATCGCAAGGACGCCACCGCCATGTTTGCGGCAGTGGCGCAGCGGTTCCCGGATAACAATCCGATGGCCGACGAGCTCGGCAATATTTACGCTCAGGCCGGCGATCCCCAACACGCCGAAGCCACGCTGCTGGCGGTGTTGCAGCGTGATCCGCACAACTATTACGGCATGGGCGTGCTTGGCGATCTCTACAATCATGCCGCTCATCAGCCTGAAAAGGCCGAGGCCCTGGCGGACACCATGATCAAGGAATACCCGGAGAAGCCCGGCGGTTACATCGTGCGGTCCTGCAACCAGATGGACCACAACCTGCCGGGTGTGTACGACACCATCCACTACTTTATCGATCACTTCGGCGACGACCCGCAATGGTCATCGCAAACGGCCGAGATGCGCGCGTATCTGGTCAAGCATCCGGAGAAGACCAGCGCTTAGTTCCGTGCGGCAAGTGCCCGGTGCATAAAGGCCGGGCGCTGGCACGCGCCCTAAGGCTCGATCGCCGCCAGCAAAGGTTCTTCCTGCAGCGACTCCATCACCGCCCGGTAATCGTCGGTCTGCAGATAATCCAGGAACGAGACCGGCGCGCAGTCCTCCAGGCTGTAATCGGTGCGCCCGGAGCTCAGCATCGCCGTGATCGCGCGCAGCAGGGGCAGTGAACGGGTGCGCTCCTCCACGAACAGAAACTGGCCGGCCTGGTTCACTTCCAGGAAATAGGCCTCGCCGTTGCGATCTACTACGAGATCCACGCAGCCAAATACGATATCCAGCCGCCGCATCAGGTCGCGCAGGCGGTCGGTCATGCTTTGCGACAGTTCGAAGGGTTCCATGACGGTTTCTTCGGCGAGCGCGCTCGGGCGCCAGTCCAGATAGGCCTCGCCGTTTTGCTTGAGCATGCGCACCGCGAAGAACTTCGAGCCGATGATGGTGACGCGCACGTCATAGGCTTTGTCGATATAGCGCTGGAAGATGCCGGGGCAGGTGGCGATGGCCTGTTCGGGCAATTCGCTATGCGCATCGAGCAGCACCACGCCGAGGCTGTAGATGCCGCCGGTGGAAGCGCTTTGCCAGCTTTGCGGATAGAAGGTCTTGTAGACCACGCGGCCGTGGCGCTCGATCAGCTCGCGTACGTCTGCGGCATCGTTGGTAACCACCAGTTCCGGAAATGTCAGGCCGGCCGCGCGTGCCGCTTGCAGTTGCACCAGCTTGCTTTCGGCCATCATGCCGGGAACCGGCTGGTTGACCCACAGCGTATTTCCCAGCTGCGCTCCAAGGTCGAACACGTTGCGCTGGAAATAGCGCCATTGGCGCGAGATAAATTCCCGATCCGCTTCCAGCTGCGCCACCGGTTCGGGAAACATGGGGCGCCGGTACCAGGCCGAGCGAAAACCGGTATCGTCGCCGGCGAAATGAGAGCTGTGCAGGCGGGTGTCCTGGTCGCTGCTCCAGATGGAATAGCGCGCTGCGTCACCGGTGAAAAGCGACGGGCTCATGACGGTGTCGACGGCGTTCTTTTCCAGTGCCCAGCGTACGGCGGCGCCGTGGGGATCATTCCAGGCGGACAAGATCAAGACGCGAGTATTCATGGCGTTCCCTGCGAATGGCTGGCGACCCGCCTGCAGGGCAAGCGGGCGCGGTTTGCTTTCAGCTGGGCGCGACGCTACATGTCACGCCCACTCAACACTTAACCGCCGTGCGGCACAGGATCGGCGGCATCGGGAATATCCGTTGCCGTAGACGCTGACTGCGGGGAAAGGAAATGCCCCTTCTCACCGAGCATGATGGTTTCCAGCGCTACCTCGGTAGCAACCAGACGGCCAAACGGACGCACTACATTTTCACTCTGATTATTCACGTGTAATCCCTCACTAAATTAGGAAGTAAACAGAGAAGTGTTGCTCCTGCTCGCACGTACGCCGTCCGGCGTTGGCGAGCGCACCAGCTTATGTCGTCCGGTGCGTGAAGGGATGGTCAAGGTTGCCGCGCAGCGATGCGATCTGCGTCATGTTTGCCGGCATGACTGATGGCATATCCGTCATGTGGAGTGTTATTTCGTAGGCGCAAGCCGGCGTGATCGAACGTCGGCGCATGTCTTTGCGACCTTACATAGCCCTGGTGCCATGGCAGGCTGGATATTTCGCGCAGCCCCAAAAGCTTTCTTTGGTCTTGCGATTTTCTCGCCGCACCATCTCTGCGCCGCATTTCGGGCATACATGATTTTGCGAGATCGCATGTTCAATCGGCGCCGTCATGACCGGCTCGATCCGTACCGCCGCCTTCTGCGCGGATCCCGGCGTCTGCACGGCACGCACCATCGCCAGCAACGCTGCGCCATGAATCAGCTCGATCGGCTTGCCCTGGGCGAAACGCTGCGCGTCCGCGGTGTAGTCGCCAATGGCCACGATCTTTACCGCGGCGGCGCCGCGATCGGTCAGCAGGCCGAACATTTCCCGCACGACTTTCACGTCGACACGCTGGTTCTTCCACTGCTTGCACTGCACCAGCGTGGTCTGGCCATGCTTGCGCAGAATCAGATCGATGCCACCATCCGCGCCGCCAAGGCCGGTCTCCTGCACGACGTAGCCCTGGCGACGGAAGGCTTCGCCCACCAGCAACTCGAACTCGCGCCAGCTGATCGCCCGCAGGCTGTCGAGCCCGGTCTGCGCATCCAGCAGTCGCCGGCGGCGGCCGCGCCCGATGAAAGAAAGGAGTGCGCCGATCCAGCACGCGCCCAGGGAGATCCAGGCCATCACGGCGAAAGCGCCGCCTGCGGCCTGCCTGCCGAGTGTTTGGGAAAAAGGATTGCTTTGCGCCAGCAAATACCAGCCGATGCCGTAGCGAAAGCCTACGTAAAACACGATGCCCAGCACGAAGCCGATGGGCCAGGGCACCGAGGCCAACAGCTCGATGCCACCTTCCTTGCGCCTAGCCATAACTCCCCCCGAGTAATGTGCTCGGCGGCCACCTTATCGCGTTGTCGCCCGGTTTGTTAGTAATGCCCGGCGATTCGGGGGCTTATTTGCGTAACGGGTCGAGCAGCGATTTCAGCCCGTTGTGATCGAGCTCCAGCATCAAGGCCAGCAGCTGGCCAAGTTCGCCGGGCGGAAAGCCCTTGCGGGCAAACCAGGCCAGATAGGCGCCGGGCAGATCGGCAAGCAGGCGCCCCTGGTATTTGCCGTACGGCATGCGGACGGTCACCAGCCGCTGCAGATCTTCCGGTTTCATGCAATGCGACCCAGGCCCATAATGGAAAGCCATCAACATTAGCGCAGTTTCGCCACTGCCGCCCGCGCCAGCATTTAGGAATACACGCATGCTTCCCCAGGGATCCCTGCCGGGCTTCGATCCTCCCGTCCCCACCGATCGCCTGTTTCTCGCTGTCTTTCCCGATGCCGCCTATGCCGCGCGGCTGGAGACTTTTGCGGCCAAGCATCTCGCTGCGCGTCGCATGCCGGGCGATCCGGTGGCGGCCAGCCGCCTGCACGCCACCTTGTTCCATCTGGGCGACTACACCGAGCTTCCGCCTGGCCTGATCGCCCAGGGCGCCGAAGCACTCGCTGCGCTGCAAAGCGAGCCTTTCGAGATCCGCTTCGACCATATCGGCAGCTTCAATCACCACCATCCGCGCGGTGACTTCGTGCTTACCGCCGGCCATGGCAACGAGCCCCTGCATGCGCTGCATCGGCAACTCGCCGCGCATCTGCATGCGGTGGCATTGAGCCAGCACACCAAGGGTTCGTTCACGCCGCATATGACCCTGGCATACAACAAGCCGGCGGTGCCGCTTGTAGCGATCGAGCCGGTGGTCTGGCCGGCGCATGAAGTGGTGCTGGTGCATAGCCTGCTGGGCAAGACGCGACACATTCGTCTGGCTGACAAAGCATTGCAGTGATATCTGCGCGGGCGAGGGACGCTAATTGTTCGTTATTTGGAATTGGAAAATTCCAGTTGGATGCGCCGCCGCTTTGGAGAATCTTCGATACCAGCCCCATAACCGCATAGCCGGTTCGAAAACTTAGGCTGGCCCTGGGCGTATTGCCACAGGATCGACTCACCACCCGCGCAGTTCGGCGTACCGCATCTCTCCCGTTCCTGCAGTTCAGCCGTACTCCGCTGATCGAGACATGACGATGAGCGCATGGATATCGGACGCTGTTGTACGGTGCATCGGCATAGCTGCCGTTGGCATCGCGGGATTCGCTGCCGGTATTTTCAGGCGGATGATGCATTGGCTGCTATTGCCATGGCTGCCCACGCATGACCTCGAAGAGCCGGACAAGCCTTGCGCTTCGAAGTCGCGAAAGTGCCGCCGACGCAAGCGCTTCGATACCGATAGCTGATAGAGGCAAGGGCGCAGACAGCCCGTGCAGCGTGATTTGCCGCTAGCGTGCCAAGCCACAGGCGGATGCTGCCCGAAAAAAAACATCGCATCGACAGCTGGCGGCCCAGCATGGCGTGCACGATCAGGTAGAGGGGTTTTTACTCATTTCTGCCTTGATCATGCGACTTTGGCCCAGCGCCAAAACGGAGGAGCGCCATGCAACGATGGATCATTGTGCTGTGTCTTTTGCTGGCTTGTGCAGGCGTGCATGCGCAGGCCGCGGTCTGGCAGCCCAGTGCCGGACATACGCAAATACCGCTATGGCCCGGCGCCGTGCCCGATGCCCAGGCGCTGCCGGGACCGGAATCGGCGTCCACCGACCCCAAGGCGCTGATTGGCGGCAAGCCTATGCTGGCCGAAACCAATGTGTCGCAGCCGACCCTGACGGTGTATGCACCCAGCGGCAAAAATACCGGTGCGGCGGTAGTGGTGTATCCCGGCGGCGGTTTCCAGATCCTGGCGATGGATCTGGAAGGCACCGACGTCTGCGATTGGCTCACCGCCAAGGGCATTACCTGCATCGTGCTGAAATACCGTGTTCCGGGCGTGCCGTATGTATGGCGATGCGATTGCCGTCCGCACAATCTGACGGTGCCGGTACCGGCCCTGCAGGATGCGCAAAGGGCGATGGGCCTGGTGCGCCTGCACGCGGCGCAGTGGCATATCGATCCGCATAAAATCGGCGTGCTCGGCTTTTCTGCTGGCGGCTATCTGGTGGCGGAAATCAGCACGCATTTCAAGCGCCGCTTGTATGCGCCGGTGGATGAGGCCGACCGGCAAAACATGCGTCCCGATTTCGCGATTGCGATTTATCCCGGCCATCTGGCAACCGAGCAGGACACCTTGAATCCCAACGTGCCTGTCACCCGCGAAACGCCACCCACCTTCCTGCTGCAAGCCGAAGACGATCACGTGGATGGCGTGCAGCAATCGCTGGTCTACTACAACGCATTGCGCAAAGCGGAGGTGCCGGCGGAAATGCATTTGTATGCGCAAGGCGGGCATGCGTTCGGCTTGCGGCCGACGCGGCTGCCGATTACCCATTGGCCGAAGCTGGTCGAGTTGTGGTTGCAGACCATCGGCGTGGTGCCGGGCTGAAACGCGGAACTCTCCTTCCCCGGCGTGAGCAGGGGAGGGGCGGGCTGTATCCAGCTTGACCCAAGTCGACTTGCCCCTCACGATCCGCCCACCAGGGGCGCAGCAAGTACATCAGGGTACCGTTGCGAGCTTGCTATTGCTCTGCGTTCTCAATCACCCGAACGGTATTTTCGCTGCATGGTTGACCGGTCTTCTAGCGACAAAAATGTGCAAATTCGTTGGTGCCCAGCGACGCAATACCTGGGCGGCGACTTTCCCGATCTTCATCTGATCGTGCCGGAGTCAGAGGTGCGGCGGACGCGATGGCGTTCAGTCATCGATGCGTACGTGGCGCGATGCACGCCGGAGCGGATAGCGGCATGGGCCGGTCAGCGCGATGCACAAGTGCTGGTGTTATCCGCGGAGCTGGAACCGGCTGCCCGCTACTTCGCCCGCGTGCTCGGCGCCCGCTTGATGCAAACGGACGATGGCATCTCGGCAGAGCACCCCCTTTACGTATTCGGCAAGCCGCAGGTCATGACCAACCGTACGCTGACCACCCTGCGCGATCAAGCAGAGCGGGTCAGCTTCCTGCCCGCCATCGATCTTGCCGGCGCGAGCTTTATTGCCGCCAAGTTGATCCTGGCCAGCTTGATGGATAAGCCCGCAGGCTATCTGTGTGGCGACGCCATTTTCGGCAGCCAGGCCGATTTTTCACCCCTGATTACCGGCCCGGATGCCGAGGACGAACTAGGCACCGTGATCGTCCAGGCGCATGGCGATGGCGCGCACGCCAATCTCGGCAGCGTAGTGCTGTGCGGGCGCGTCGGCGAGGTGGAGCAGTTATTCGATGGCAACGCCATCCACGGTTGCGAACAGCGCGCGGATGGCGCGCACTGCAAGCGCAGAGGCCCCAAGCATGCCGGCATCTGCGCGCTGCAGGATCTGCGCGCACGGCAGCTGGTATTGCTGACCTGCAACAGCTTCACCATTGGCGATGGGCAATATCCTTCGACTTCGAATTTGGTGGTGGCCGCGCTTGAGGGCTATGCCTCGTCGGTGGTGGCCACGCATGCCAGCTATATCCTCAACCCGGCCGAAATCGCCCTGGTCGAGGCGGCCGCGCGCGATGGCGTTGCACCCGCCCAGCTTTACCTGAAGCTGCGTGCGTTGCATCGGCAGCTGGGCGACCTGGATCCATTTGTGTATGCAGGACTGATCCAGCCGGAAGCGCAGCGGCATGCGCAACTGCCGGGCGCCGATGAGGCAGAGCTTGCGGCAGAGCAGGAACTCGAATCCGCGTTGATCGCCTGGCAAGACCTGCTTACCGGCGTAGGGCAACGATTTATCGAACATCTCTCGGCATTGCAGCTGATTCGCCGCAAGGAGCAGGCCCAGGCGACGGAGCCAAGCGCCAACCTGCTCGCAGCCTATGAAGCGCATACAGCCAGTTACACGGCGTTATTGCAGGCCTTTCATTCCGAGGCTGAGGCCTGGCGGCTCAAGCGGGCCGGCCGGGAGAATGCGTTGCGCCTGCTCCATCAGGTCATCCAGCAGGGCAAGGAATGCGATGCATCGCTGGCGAAAAGCCTGCTCTGGCGCTTCCGCAACAGCGACTACACCTTGGGTGAGTTCGGCAAGCGCAAGGGCGAGTGGAAGAATACGCAGCGTCCTTGTGCGAGCTGCGGCAACGATCTGTTCAAAACGGTGCTGCGCTCATTTCTGTTTCCCAATCTCACCGGCCATCGTATGGCATGCCTCACTTGCGGGGCGTTCGAGGTAGCGCTTCCCGCTGCGGGCAAACTGTCGCTATCTGCGAAAACGACCTGGCAGCGTGGCGACCGCGTGCCGATCAGCGCCAGCTTGCGCCCCACCGGCCGCAGCGGTTCCTTGTGGGAGCAGGTGGGCTGGGGCGCGCAGTTCGGCTTTCATATCACCCATTACGGGCATGCCCCTTATCTGTCCACGCTGGTCGAGCCGCCAGCAGGCGCAGATGCGGCGGTCGAATTTGTATGCCCGGCGGACATGCATCCGGATATTTATTCGATCACGGTTGCCGCCATGCTTGGCGGCCAGATCTCGATCAAGCGCATACGCACGCGATGCTTATAAGAAGCGGCCTGCGGATGGCGCACGATTAACGCTATCCGCAGGCCGGTAGAACTAAAGCTTGGCTAAGACGCCATCAGCTCCACGAATTGGTGTCGTCCGGGCAGAGTCCGGCCAGCACATCGTCGAGGGAGCAATCGGTCGCGCTGGCCGTCGTCGCATGCATGGCGGCTTTGGTTGCGGCCTGATGCATGGCCATGCTGCCGGGTGCGATGGCAGCGATGGCAGCGGTGGCGAAAACCTTGCCCATGATTTCCATTTTCTTGCTTTTCATTCCAGATCCTCTGGCTGTTTCGTGAGGCCGTGCCCAAGGCACGGCCGTCTATGGACATGGACTATGTGATCTGAGCTCTTGAAACAAGCCCAGCAGCACATGGCCTGATGGCGTATCAGCGCGCCATCAGCTCCATGAAAGGTCGTCGGCGGTGCACAGGCCAGCCAGAATATCGGCCGCCGAGCAATCCACCGCGACAGCAGCGGCAGCATGCACGCCCGGCTTGGCTGCTTCCTGATGCATGGCCATGCCGGCAGGCGCTACGGCCGCGAGCGAGGCTGCGGCGAAGATCTTGCCCATAAGTTCGACTTTTTTTCTTTGCATTGAAAATCCCCTGGTTGTGAATCGGGCTGCGCACCTTGCGCAGCCCGATACGAGCAAATCGGCCGGATGGCGTCAAGCCTTAGGCCGCTTAGAAGCTCCAGGTGAAATTCATTCGCGCCGCCTGGTCCTTGGCGCTGCCGGCAAACTGGCCGTTGTAACTGACGTCGGCGGAGAACGTCGGCGACAGCGCAAAGCTCACGCCCGCATCCACCACGCCCGCGTGACGCGCCAACGGCACGCCCGCCACCTGGAAGGCATTGCCGCCGCTTTCGAACTGCACCGTGCTTTGCGTGGCGATATCGCCCCAGGCGCGCTGCCAGCCCACGCTGGCATGGGCATTGATGTCGCCGCGCGCATCCAGGGCGAACACGCCGCGCAGGCCCAGCTGCGCTTCGTTGCTGGCGCTGGTCTGTGCATTTACGCGCAGTGCCGCTGCATCGCTGCTTTCATCGGCGGCATCGGTATGCAACTGCACGCGGGCAAGGTTCACGTAGGGAGACAGCGTGCTGCGGCCGAGCGAGAAGGCGTAGCTGGCATCGACGAAGGCCTGCGCAGTATCGGCGTCGTAACGGCTGGCCGGTGTGGCGTTGAAACCCTGGAAGGCGATCGTGCGGTTGGTGCTCACCTGCTGCCAGGCGTAGCTGGCGCCGCCCAGCAACTGGAAGGCATCCAGGCGGATGCTGCCGTAGGCACCCAGATGCGTGCCGGTGGTGTGCGATGACGAATCGAGCGTATCCAGACGCGCGCTGTTCTGGCTGCTGCCAGCCACTACGCCCACATGCGCCGTACCGAACGGCATGTCAGCGCCGACCAGCAGGCCGCTGCCATCGGCCTGCAGCCGTGCCGCATTGCTGTTGCCATTGTGGTCGCCCCAGTGGCCCCAGCCGTCGGTCCACGCGGTGATGCCGTTGTCGGCGGTGGCATTCAAGCCGTTGGCGCCATTGGCCAGGCCAAGCAGATGGGCCTGCACAGCCTCGCGCACGTAGCGGCTGTCGTCGCTGAGCGCGGTGCGCGTGCTGGCGTAGATCTGGCCGGAGAGCTGGTCGAAGGCTTGTGCGGCGGTGGCGGCATTGTCCAGCACGATGGCGTTGTAGACCGCGCTGTTCCAGCCCAGGCTTTCTATCGCACCGGCAGCTTCGCGTTCGTTGGGCGTTTGCGCGACGCTGGCGAAGGCCGCGTCGTTGCGTTCCAGCGACAGCGTCACGCTATCGGCGGCGTAACTCAGCTGAGGCGTAAGGAAGGTGAGGCTGGACGTGGCCGAGGCGAATTGCCCGCTGATGCCGCCGGCCGCCGTGAGGATGGTGTAGTTGGTGCGCGGTGCCCAATTGCCCGATTGCGCCAGCACGACCGTGCTGCCCTGGATCGAGGCGCTGCCTTTCACCAACAGCAAACCGGATTGGCCGCTGGGCGTGGCGTCGATATTGAGCACGCCCTGCGCGCCCTGGGTGTAATTGCCGTTGATGGTGAGCGTACCGATCGAGCCGCCGGGCCACACTGTGCCGTTGTTCACCACGTTGCCGCCAATGCTGCCGTGACCGCGCAAAGTGCCGCCCGCCGTTACGCTGACATTGCCGGCCACGGCGGCGCCCGGCGTGCTGCTGTCGCCCACTTCCAGGGTGCCGGCCTGCACGGTGGTCGTGCCGGAGTAAGTGTTCACACCATCCAGTATCAACGTGCCGCTACCGGTCTTGCTCAGGCCGAACGCACCGCTGATGGCACCGGCCTGGGTGGCGCTGTTGTTGCCGTCCACTTCCAGCGTGGTGCTGTTGTCGGTCAGCGTGATGGTGTTGGGCAGCACGATGCCGTTGCCGTACGCCACGTTCGCGCCGCTGCCGGTGATCAAGCTGCCGGTACCGATGGCGCTGTTATTGCCGAGCACCAGGGTGCCGCCGGTAAGTGTGGTATTGCCGCTGTAGCTGCTGGCGCCGTTGAGCGTGACGGTGCCCGCACCGAGCGTCACGCCGGCGAAATCGGCGATGGCATCGTCATAGCTGAAGGCATTGCCCGCACCCGGGGTGATGGTAAGCGTGCTGCTGCCGGTGCCGCCGTCGATATTGCCGTTGATCTGCGCCGAGCCGCCCAGGATCTGCAGGCTGCTGTTGGCGCTGCCCAGGTATACGGCCAGGTGGCTGCTGTCGGCGGTGATGGTGCCGTAGTCGATCACGCTGGCCTGGTTGGCGCCGGTGTTGACGGCCGCCGCGGTGGCGCCGCCGCCTTCCAGCGTGCCGCCGGCAAGATTGGTGATGGTGACGGTGAAGGCATTGGCGGCACCGGTCACGGCAATGGCCGAATCGCTCTGGCCGCGAATCAGCCCGCTGTTGGTGACGGTGGTATTGCCGTAGATGCCCTCGATCGGAATCGGGTTGCCGGTGGTGGGATCTTTGTCGATGCCGGCCAGCGTGATGCCGCGGCCTATGCCGGTATTGGCGGTGCCGTCGGCATTGGTGGCGCTGTTGAGGCCTACGATGGTGCCGCTGTTGACGATGCTGCCTCCGCCGACGGTGATGCCTTCGCTGTTGTCGTCGTAGGCGTGCAGCGACTGGATGGTGCCGGTGTTGGTGATATTGACCATGCCATCGACGTCCACGCCATCGCCGTCGCGGGTGACGCCATTGCCGGTGATGGTGCCGTGGTTGACCACCGTCACCACTTCGTTGGCATTGAAGCCATCGATATTCATGCCCGAGCCGTCGTCGCCCTGGATCACGCCGCCCTGGTTGTTGGTGACCGACATGGTGTAGGCGCCATTGGTGGTCACATCGGTGTTGCCGCCGGTGATGCCGTGTCGCGCGCCTTCGATCTTGCCTTGCGTATCGTTGACCACGCTGATGCCGGTATTGCTCTGCGCGTCCACGCCGTCGCTGCTGTCGGTGCTGCCGGGATTGTTGGTCGCCAGGATCAGGCCGTTGTTGTACACCTGCCCATTCACGCCCGGGCGCACCGCATCGGCCTCGTTGGCCTTGATCACGCCGGTGGCGTAGTTGTTGACGATATTGACGCCGCTGGTGATGGCGTTGAAATCGATCGCCTGCGCGCCGCCGGCCGACTGGTTGAGCGAATTGAGCGTGCCGTAGTTGTTGAAGGTAACGTTGCTGTTGGCCTTGTTCATCTGGATGACGTCGTCATCCGCCGTCTGCATCAGCGCGCCTGCGCCATTGGTGACGGTAAGCGTCAGGCCGCCGGTGTTGTCGCGGATATCGCGCGCGGCGTTGTTGCCGGTGGCGGTCTGTTCCAGCGTGCCGTCATTGACGATGGTGGCGTTGCCCGACACCGTGATCGCGTTGCTGGTGCTGCCGACGATCAGCGAGCCGCCAGCCTGGATGGTGCCGGTCTGGCCACCGTTCAGCGCCTGCGCGGTGGTGACGGTTTGGCCATTGATGACGGTAAAGCTGGCGGTGGCGGCGCCGTGGGCGGGATTGGCCTGGATCAGCGCCAGTACGATCACCGCGGCTAGTGCTTTTTGCTTCATTACGACAGTCCCCTGTTTGCACAAGCGCGGGAGTGTCGTGGATGAATTGCACACTATTTATGACACTGGGGTGACATCGTAAGGCTCATGACAGAAGTCATGGCCGTCTATACTCCCCGCTGCCGGCTGCTCAGCATCTTCTTGCGACGGAAGTGGCGATCGGCAAGGTGGATGACGCACATGGCGCGATTTTTTACGGACGGAGAATGAGCATGTCAAAGACAGTCATGCCGCAGCATCGATCCATGGGCTGCCGCTTGCCGATCAGCCTGGTTGTGCTGGCGATGCTGTTTTTCGCTCAGCTGGTGCATGCCGACGCGGCCCAGGATTTCGGCATGAGCGGCACCGTCGGCAGTTATCCGATAGCCATGCAGATGCGGGTGCGCGAGCAGGGCGAGATCGTGCAGGCGCATTACTCCTATGCCAGCAAGGGCACCGAGATTCCCTTGACGGTGGCCACCGCTGCCGATGCGGTGACGCTGACGGAGCCGGGCGGCGGTGTGTTCCATCTGCATTTTGTCGGCTCGCCCGGCGAGCCTGCGCACGATATGCAGCACGCCATCGGCCTAGCCGGCACTTGGGTGAAAGGGGCGGTGACGCTGCCGGTGAAACTCCAGCTTGAGGCCGCCGAGGCCGCCGGGGCCAATGTGCCCGATTGCGCTTATTACCCCGCGCTGACGGCGCCGGGGAGCAAGCCCGCTTTCCCCGACGCCGGCTGCACGCATATTCCCGATCAGACCGTACTGGATCGCTGCATCCAGGCAAGTTTTACGACGACGCACGCAGTCAATCAATGCATCACGCAGGCGGTTCGTCCATGCCGGGAAGATCAGGCCGACCAGAATCGCTGTGTCGGCAATCTGATTGCCTATCTGGATGATTCGATTCAACGCATGCTGCGGACCGGTAGCGCCACCACCGGCGCGCTCGATGCGCGTAGCTACCCGGCATGGCATGACGCGCAGGTGGCCCGTTGCAAGAAGGGCAGTGCGTTCTCGCCTGGCGGCTCGGGCTACGGTGCGGATATCGGCTACTGCATGGCCGGGCAGATGCTGGGATTGGTGCAGCGCCGCCTGGTGCCAGGCTGATGCGTGGCTTGCCCACGGCATTCAGGCACTCCCCATCGCGGCAGTTCCCTGGTACATCTGCCAGGGAACCCGCACACGGCCTTCCCGTATGAAAATCACAGGCGCAAAAATAGTGAGCGCGATGGGCAAGGCCGTGTTGTACGTGTTCATTGCCGCCGGCGTGCTGTTCCTGCTTGCCGAGCGCTTTCACGAAACCAGCGTCGTGAATTTCATTCGCTCCCTGATGTAAGGGCGGTATGGAAGCGAGCAACGGCCGCTACGTATGGGGCTTGTCCGCCGCGGGAACGTTGATCGAATAGACCACGGCGGCTATTTTCCAGCCATCGTTGGTGTGCACCGTACTCCAGATAATGCGGCCATGGCCGATCTTGGCCTTGTAGTCGAACGAGACGGTGCCGACTTCGCCATCGGTGTGAATGGACAGGTTTTCGATCTGGTCGGGCGGCAGCTTCACTTCGCCGGTCACATCGTCCTTCGCCGTCATGCGCATGGTGCGCGGCACGGCCTGTTTATTGGCGGCCGAGATCACGGCATAGGATCTGGGGGCGATGGCGCCCACCACGGGAACGTCGGCATCGACGTACATGGTCAACAGTGCCGCGGCATCCTTGCTGGCGACCGCATGTTCATAGCCGGCCCATAGCGCGTGCAGTGCCGAAGTGTCATCGCCTGCCGTGGTCTGGGCGGCGGAGCTGGCTGCGATGGCAGGTGGCATCACCGACATGCCTGCCAGGCAGGCAAGCGCCATATACGTCTGCTTCTTCATTGAGGATTCCCGGAGACGCGCACGCCATGTGGTGCGCCCGAAGCTTGACCGTGGGCGGTAAATCGAAGTTCCGCCAGCTGCAAGCAGGGCCCAGTTTTTAGGCGGTTTCAGGCGGCCGGGGAGGGCGATTGGCGCCTCTGCTTGACATTATTCATCACTTGATTAAAATATTAATCACGTGATGAATAGAGGTCCCCATGGCCAAGCCCGTCCCCCGCAAAGCAGGCCGTCCCAAAGACGACAACCCGATGCTGCGCGAAAAGCTGCTCGATGCCGCCTTGATCAGCTTCGCGTCGAATGGCGTAGCGGCCACCTCGGCCCGTTCGATTGCCGCCGACGCCGGCGTCAATGCCGCCTTGCTCAGTTATTACTTCGGCACGAAGGCCGATGTAGTGGAAGCGGTTTTCCATGAGCGGGTGGGGCCGGTGCTGGCCGGTTTCTTTGGCTCACTGCTAGCGGTCGAGGCCGATGTCCACGATTTCGCAGCGGCGTTTGTGGCGGGCATCAGCGGCATCATCGCGGCCAATCCCTGGTATCCGTCGCTGTGGGTGCGCGAAGTGCTGTGCGAAGGCGGCGCCTTCCGGGAAATGTTTGTCGCCAAGACGGCCGAAGTAGCACCACGCATCACGCGGCGCTTCGTCGATGCGCAAAAGGCCGGTGACATGAATCCCGAACTCGATCCTACGCAAATGGTGGTGTCGCTGCTGGGCCTGACGCTGGTGCCGGCCGCGACCATGTCGTTGTGGCAAGTCGGCTACGGCGCCAAGTCGGCGGCCGAGCGCGATCGCCATGTGCTCGCCCTGCTGCGGCGCGGCCTGGCGTGAACCATGTCCATGTCTCTCCAAACACTCCGGGTGACGCTATGAAAAAGGCCACGACACCGCCTTCGAAGCCGCGGTTCTGGGACAACCTGATACCGCTGCGCGCAGACAGCACGGGCCATCAGCTGGCCGGCTGGCAACCGGCCGCCAAAGCCATGCAGGGGCTAGGCTGCCAGATCCTTGCCGACCAGCGCGTGCCGGTGGAGGGCGGCATGCAGCTTGCGGCCGATGTGTATTTGCCCAAGCCGGCCGGACGCTATCCGGCGATCCTGGTGTTTGGCGCTTACACCAAGGAATTGCACAGCGCGGGTATTCCCGCCGGCACCAACGAAGTGGGTTGCCCGCCGGTATTTACCGAGCGCGGCTATGCGCATGTGATTGTCACGCGCCGCGGCATGGGGCAGTCGGACGGTGCGTTCGATGTGTTCTTCAACGAGCAGGAAATACGCGACCACGAAGCGGCGATTGCCTGGGCTGCCGCACAACCGTGGTGCAACGGCGAAGTGGTGATGTTTGGCACGTCTTACTATGGCTGTGTGCAAGCCAATGTGGCGGTAAGGCGGCCTGCTGCGTTGAAAGCCTTCTTCACGCATGAGATGTGCACCGACTATTTCCGCCACATCGTGATGTATGGCGGTACACCCAATACCGAATTTCTCAGCCTGTGGCTGGGCTCCAATTTTACCGATGCGGTGATGCGTCTGCGGATTGCGCCGCTGGTGCGGGCGGCGATCAGCCAGGTGCTCAATTCAGGCCTGAAAAAAATCTGGCAGCCGCGCCTGCGCAAGCAGATCAGGAAGATCATGGTGACTTTCACCAAGAAGACGCCGGCGCTGGCGGCGCGGCAGGTGTTCGCCAACTGGCTGATCGACGGCAAGACCCGCGCCACCAACCGGATGCCGGCCGGCCCGTCGGAACAGCTGGGCAATATCGACGTACCGTTCGTGGTGGTGCAGAACGAAGCCATGTGGAACCTGCATCAATTCGGCAGCTTCGATCTTTGGCAGCACGCCTCGACGCCGCGCAACAAACAATGGCTGATCATCGGCCAGGCGACCTACTCCTTGCCGGCTTACGAGTGGCAGCAGGAAGCGCTCGCCTTCTTCGACCATATTCTGCGCGGTACGCCCAATGGCTATGCCGAACAGCCTCGGGTGCGCTACTGGGTGGAGGGCGCCGGACGATTTGAGGGAGCCGAGGACTTTCCATTGCCCGCGGCGACGCGCAAGCGCTTCTATCTGACGGCCAGCGCTGACGACCGCGATCTGCATGAGCTTGCCGAGAACGCTCCCAGCGAGGGCACCAACAGCTGGGCTGCTGTGCCACTTGGTGCCACCACCACGGGCGGCTTCGACGAGGTGGTCAACCAGACGCTGGTGTATCGCTGGACGGCGCCGCAGGACATGGCATTCGCCGGCCCCGTGACGGCGGCGCTGAGCTTCAGCTGCAACGAGATCGATTCGCACGTGGTGGCGCGGCTCAGCCATGTGTCTGCCACGGGTGTGGAGACCTTGCTGTCGATGGGCATGATGCGTCCGGCGCGGCGGCGCATCGACGAGCGGCGCAGTACGGCTTGCGAAATCGCGCTGGACACAGATGTGGCCGAACCACTGGTGCCGGGCGAAGCGGTGGCGTTGAAGTTCAGCCTTACGCCGGCACCGGTACGGGTGCGTCGCGGTGAGCAACTGCGGTTGGCAATCGCCAGCCGCACCGATCTGCTGCGCAGCGACCAGTCGCACGATCACGCGCATTTCGATTGCCAGGTACCGCCGTACTTCTCGCGCAACACCATTCACTGCGGCGCAGACAGCTATGTCGAGCTCGATGCGGTTTAGTCGGCCGACATGGCCTGGTCGGCGGCGGCAAAATGCGCCATCTGGTCGGCATGTGCCTGTACGAAGCTGGGACGGGTCGTAGCGCGCGCGACATAGTTGCGGCAGGCCGGATAAGCCGCCAGGCCATCGAAGCGATCGACCAGACGCAGCACATCCGCCATGGCGATATCGGCTATGGAGAAGCCGCCGGCCAGCCATTCGCGTTGCGCCAGGATCGGTTCCATATGTTGCAGGCGCCCTTTGAGAAAGGCGTCCATGCGCTTGCGTCCCGGCGTTTCTTCGCCATCGCCGGAGAACCTCAGGATGGCCCAGGGCAGGCTGGCCATTTCCACGGAATTGAGCGCCGCGAACACCCACTCCGTGGCGGCGCTGCGCCGGCGCGGATCGGAAGGCAGCAACGCATCGCTGAGCTGGCCCAGATGCAGCAGGATCGCGCCGCTTTCAAAGATCGAGATATCGCCATCGGTCAACCACGGCACTTGGCCGAACGGCTGATGCGCGAAATGCTCGGCGTTGCGTGCGTCGAACGGCACGCTGGCGACGCGATAGGGCAGGCCGGCTTCCTCCAGCGCCCAGCGCACACGGATATCGCGCACGTAGCCGCGCGGTATGTCGGGGACCCAGTTGAAGGTAGTGAGGGTCAGCGCGGTCATCGGAGCTCTCCGTGTGCAATACCTGGCGTGCGGCTGGGACGGCTAGCGTATCGCCACCCGTGGTTTGTTGCAGAGAGAGGTGCGCAACGGACGTGGGCGGACGTCCGCGGACAGCCTGGCTTCGTCTAACTGCCTGTATTGGGTGGCGGCACGAGTCTTGCTGTGAGGAGCTCAGTTGGCTTTTGCCGAATGGGAAGGGGATGTCTTCGTGAACATGTCAGTCTGTGCCACGACCAAGCGTGATGAGGTGATGGCACCTCGTGCCGGCTCAAAGTTGTTGCACACCGTGTCGTGCGGCGCGTGGTTGGCAACGGTATGCATGGCCGCCGCGCTGTGCTGCCGACCGGCTGCCGCGCAGGATGCGAGCAGCACGATTCCTCCTTCCGCGGTGATCGGCGTGCAAGAGGCGATGCTGTCGCCGGATTACTGGATTGGCCGCGCCCATGCCGTAGACGATGTGCTGATGACGCCTGCGCAAATCGCCGCGCGCAATCGGCTGACCTCAGTGCACGATCAGGCCCTGGTCGATCTCGAAAGCCTGCCCACCACGCTGACGCGCGAGCAGATCCAGGGCTGGGTGAAATCCGCGGCGAGCCCCTTGAATGCGCCGCTGGTCGACATGCACGGCGATCCGCTCACGGCGCAGACCCTGGCCGCGATCCAGGCCAATGTCGGCATGCAGCAGATCCCTGCGAGCGAGCCGGCCCGCTACGGCATGGCCGTGCGACGTGCGCAACTGCGCACCTATCCGACGACGGTGCGTGCGTTTGCCTCCAAGGAATCCGTCGACTTCGAGAGCTTCGAGGGCGGCACGCTGTTTCCGGGTGATCCGGTGGTGATTGCGAAGGCCAGCGTCGATGGCAAATGGCTGTTGGTGGTCAGCTACCAGGGGCCGGCCTGGGTCGCCACCACGGATATTGCCGAGGGCAGCGCACAGGCGGTATTCGGCTATGCGCAAAAGTCGCCGGCGCGGGTGATTACCGGTGACGAGGTGCGTACGGTGTTTACGCCGGAAGCGCCGGAAGTTTCCGAGTTGCAGCTCGATATGGGCACGCGCCTGCCGCTGGCCAAGGTGCCGCCCGATCAGCCCGTCAATGGCCAGGGACCGTACGAGTCGTGGGCGCTGGAACTGCCGGTTCGCGGCAATGACGGTGCGCTGAGCTTCAAGCCGGCCTTGTTGCAGAAGATGCGCGACAGCGCGCCGGACTACTTGCCGCTGAGCCGCGCCAACATCATCCGCCAGGCCTTCAAGTTCCTGGGCGAGCGCTATGGCTGGGGGCATGCCTACAACGCGCGCGACTGCAGCGGCTTCACCAGCGATGTCTACCGCAGCATGGGTGTGCTGATGCCGCCGAACGCGAATGCGCAAGGCAAAAGCCCGGCATTCGCGCATCGGCTATTCACCGCCGCCGATTCTCACGCAGCGCGGATCGACGCCATCATGCACGCCGATGTGGGCGATCTGATCGTAGTGCCCGGGCATGTGCTGATGCTGCTGGGCCAGGTCGATGGGCAGCCTTATGTGATCCAGGACGTGCCCTTTGTGATCTACCGGAACCCGCAGGGCGGTGTGCATTGGACCAAGGTCAACGAGGTGTCGGTGACACCGCTGTTGCCGCTGCTGGCAGACGGGAAGCAAAGCTACGTGGATGCGATGACCAGCCTGGTGCATGTCACCGCGTCATCCACGCCAGCAGATAAGTGAGCAGCCAGAATATGATTTGTGCGGCAAGCACCGGCGCGATCCGCCTGATTTCCTTGCGGCCGGTTATCAGCAGGCTGGCGACGACGGGTAGCTGGCCGAACATCAAAAATATGGCGATGTGATCGGCGCTGCCTTCGTCGTGGTGTGGCGCATGCAAACCATGACGAAGCAGGTCCAGCGCGATCATCACCAATACTGCGCCGGTCATCAGCAAGGGCAGGGCGCCGTTCCAGCGTTGAAGGGGCGGAGTGGGATCGTTGTGCGGTGCGCGGGTCAACATGGTTGTCGCTCCTGCGGCACGCGGTGCGCCGTCGATCAGGAAAGGGTATGCCGGTAGAACGATCCGTCAGGGCAGATCGCCATGATCTGCTTGCTGTGGAAGTAAGTCGATTGGCCAGATCGTGGCCGCGCCATATGACAAGACTGTGGTCGCAATGCGCTGAAGTCATGCGGTGGAGAAGGCGCGACGATGGCGGTTTCGGTGGTGGCAAGCTTTTAGCTGCAGTTGCCGATAGCGGAGTCGTCGGCGTTACATTCGATATCGGCACTGCCGCTATCGCCAGCAGTTCGCAGCCGAGCGCGCTGCAATTTACGTGACGCCATGCAATGCCGATGATGACGCGGTGCATGGCGCAGCGGCTTGATCCGATGGTGTGCGCTGCTGTCTTTTTGGCTGCGTGCGAGGCCTCTGCTGACAAGCGCTTGCCCGCAAAATGTTGCGCAAAAAAACGTCACGGCTTCTACACATCGTGCACAGCATCCTCGCCGGGTGGAGCGAGCAATTTGAATCGATACGGGGCGATTCGCATTGCATACGGGACGTGAAGACGCGCTGCAAACACTGCGACTGAGCGTTCGAGGGATAACCATCGTTACCTGCCTATTGCGGCTGCGCTGCCGGCGCGGCACGGGGGTGTTTTGCCAAAAACATCCCATGCGAAAAATTTTTATTCGGAAGCAGGTAGGGATGGTTAATCGCAATCCGTATTAATGGATACGGGTGGTTTTGTCGGTCGTCCACGACATGGATCGATGCGTCCGAAACAGCCATTCGCGCAGTGGGGGAGTTGTTTGCATGGAGGCAAATCGTTGTTGGAAATACCGGGGTTTCCGGATGGTCCGGAACCTCTCCTTTCACCGATAGCCATTTGCATACTGGGGAGATTTATCAATGCAAGCCAAATTGAAACTGATGTTCCTGGCCGGTCTTGTGAGTGCCGCTTTTGTTCCCGCCGTTTTCGCGGCCCCGGCCTCGGATATTGCTGGTTCTTCTTCCGATCAACAGGTTGGACCGATTGAAGCGGTAGCGCGTCAGGCCTGGCGCGAAGATATGGCGCAGATCGCCACGCCGGCGGACGGCTGCTACCACGCTTCCTATCCGAGCATCGTGTGGCAGCAGATTTCCTGCCGCAACCTGCCGGCCCGCGCGCATTCCGTGCCGCACTACTATCTGTTCGGCGCACCGCAGACGGCCGGCAACGGCAACGACTACACCTTGCAGTCGGGCTCGCACCTGATCACCAAGGCCGTCGGCAGCTTCCCCACCGTAACCGGCGTGACCTCTGAAAAGGGCGTTGGCGTAGCCGCTTACGGCGACGGCGGCATCCTGGGTGCGAACGAGTACTCGCTGCAGATCAACTCGCAGTTCACCTCGACCACCACCGCCTGCAAGAGCAAGTCCGGTTGCACCGTGTGGCAGCAGTTTGTGTATGCCCCGGACTATGAAGTGCAGGGCGAAGCCGCCGTGTTCATGCAGAACTGGCTGATCGGCTATGGCAGCAGCCGTTGCCCGAGCGGTTTTGCCAGCGACGGCGAAGGCGATTGCTACGGCAACAGCTCCGCCGCCACTGCGCCGGACGTGAAGGCCACCTCGCTGGCCAGCATGGTGCTGACCGGTACGGCTGCTTCGGGCGGCAACGACACCGCCGTGCTCACCTACGACGGCGAAGCCTACAGCGCCAGCCAGAAGGACAGCACCCTGTATCTGTCGCAGGTGTGGAACACGGTGGAATACAACATCGTGGGTAACGCGGGCGGTTCCGAAGCGCAGTTCAACAGCGGTTCGTCCATCACCGTGAATGTGGCCGTGACTGACGGCTCCACGGCCGCTCCGTCCTGCGTGGCCGACTCCGGCACCACCGGCGAAAGCAACAACCTAAACCTGGGCAGCTGTACCGCTTCCAGCGGTTCGACCCCGTCGATCAAGTTCACCGAATCGAACTGAGGATCGACTGGCGCAGCCTGCTGCGTTTCAGTGAAATAAAAGCCGAGGGGGCAACCCCTCGGCTTTTTTATGGCTTGCCGCGCGCTTCGCTATAAGGCGTATCGCCCAGCGCGGCGTTGACGCCGCTGAAGCCGCGTTCCAGCACCCGCATGAAGGCAGGAGCGGGCTCCCGGTTGTCGTGAAAGGCGCGCAGTGCATCGCGGTAAGCAACCACCAGCGTATCCATCAGCATGGCCGCGGCGAGACTCGCATCGGGATCGGCGTGCGATCGGCCCGCTGCGTCGGCAAGCATGGCGGCCAGATCATCGGCGAGTGTCACCTGCAGTTCGCGTGCGCGCGTGGTGAGCGCCGGACTGGCGGCGACCGCGCGCCAGAACTGCGCGGCGCGTTCGCTGATCAGGAACAGGGAATGCCGTTCTTCCAGCAGTCGGCGCATCAGCGCCTGGAATGCATCGACCGGCGCCTGCTCGCCGCGGTCGGCAAGTGCCTGACGCACGATCTCCCGTACTTCCTCTTCGCGATCGAAGACCAGGTCTTCTTTGCGGGGAAAGTAGTTGAACACCGTTTTGCGGGCGACCGCCGCCGCGCGCGCGATGTCGTCGATCGAGACTTTTTCAAAGCCGCGCTCCACGAATAACTGCGTGGCGACGTTGGAAATCGTCTGGCGGGTGGCGGCCTTTTTGCGGTCCCGCAGACCGGGCTGATTGGGCGTACTGGTGCTCATGTCCTGAAAATATTACACTGAGTATAAATTTTTAGCCATGGTTGGCCGTATCAGCCTGGCGCGCGCCTGAGGAAATTACCTTGATTTATGACGTCGTTATCGCCGGAGCCGGTCCGGTGGGCCTGTTTCTCGCCTGCGAACTGCGGCTCGCAGGCCGCTCCGTGCTGGTGCTGGAACAGGCCGAAGATCCGCATTCCCCCTTGAAGCGCCTGCCGTTCGGTATGCGCGGTCTGTCCGCGCCCACCCTGGAAGCCTTGCATCGGCGCGGCTTGCTGGATGATCTGGCGCCGCTGCCGAAAAAGGCTGCTGGCGGCAGCACGCCGGCTGCCGCGCATTGGATGGAACAGCCGCGCCAGCCGGGCGGCCACTTCGCCGGCATCCAGTTCTATCAGGACCGCATCGACGTTTCGAAATGGCCTTATCGCCTGCCAAGTCCGGCCGGCACCAGCATGGCGGTCGAGATGCAGTCGCTGGAATCCCTGCTGGCTGCGCGCGCGAGTGCGATGGGCGCGGAAATCCGGCGTGGCCTGGGCGTGGAAGGCGTCGAGCAGACGCATGCAGGCGTCACTGTTCGCGCGCAGGGCGAGACCTTCCAGGGGCGCTGGCTGGTGGGCTGCGACGGTGGCCGCAGCACGGTACGCAAGGCCGCAGGTTTTACCTTCGCCGGCACCGATCCGGAATTCACCGGTTATTCGCTTGAAGTGGAACTGGCCGATCCGGAGCAATTGCGTACGGGGCGCCATTACACGCCAACGGGCATGTATACCTACGCGCAGCCCGGCACGATTGCGATGGTCGAGTTCGACGGCGGCATTTTTCACCGTAGCCAGCCGATTACGCGCGAACACGTGCAGGCGGTATTGCGTCGCGTCTGTGGCATCGACATCGACGTGACCGCACTCAAACTCGCCACCACCTGGACGGATCGCGCCAACCAGGCCACCACTTATCGCCAGGGACGTGTGTTGCTGGCCGGTGACGCCGCGCATATCCACTCGCCCCTGGGCGGCCAGGGGCTCAATCTCGGGCTGGGCGATGCCATGAATCTTGGCTGGAAGCTCGCTGCCACCTTGCGCGGCGATGCGCCGGCCGATCTGCTGGACAGTTATGCGGATGAACGGCATCCGCTGGGGCAGCAAGTGCTCGACTGGTCGCGTGCGCAGGTGGCGCTGATGCGGCCGAGCCCGAGTTCGCGTGCGCTCGAGGCGGTTATCCGCGACCTGATCGACACGCGCGATGGCGCCACCTATTTCGCCGAGCGCGTGTGGGGCGTTGCGCTGCGCTACGAGCTCGGTGACAGCCATCCGCTGGTGGGCCGCAGCGCTCCCGACTTCGCATTCGCCGATGGCACGAGGCTCGGCGAACATTTGCGCACCGGCCAAGGCCTGCTGCTGGATTTCGATCCGCGCGCACCGTTGCAGGCATGGGCCGCGCGCTGGCATGGCCGGATCGCTTATCGTGCCGGCGACGCCAGCGAAAAGCCGGGCTTGACCGCCGTGCTGGTACGCCCCGATGGCATCGTCGCCTGGGTTGCCGAGGCGGCTCCCGCCCCCGATGCGCTGACGCAGGCCGCCGCGCGCTGGTTTGGCGAGCCAGGCGCGTTGCATCAGCCTGGCTAGCGCGCGACGGCTTTATGTATGCATGCCGTGCGCGCGGCCGCCATCACGCGCCCTAAAGAAATGCGCGCATCCGCCGATCTCACTGCAGATCCTGTTTTATGCCGGCGCCCGCGTGAGCCGGCCTTCAAGGCCGATTGACGCGAAGGCAATGGAAACTATGCAACAACGGCCGCTGGGCAGTCCGGAAAGGGCGGATGGGCTGCCAGCGTGATGTTCGGAACGGCCGCCCGCGGCCTGATAGGGATGTGGCATCTACCTTTTCATTCATGAGTGGCGATCCGTTTTTTTTGCTGCGGTCGCGGTGAGCGTGGTTCGAGCGAATGTCCTGGAAAGAGCTTCCTGATCTGCTGGCGGTCGGACTGCTGATCTACGCCTTCATCTCGGTGGCGCGCCCGGCCGGCGCCCCTATCACCCGGCTGTGGCTGGCCGGGTGGATCTGCGTAGAACTGCATTTCGCCGCCTACTCGTTCGTCGACCTGCCGGGTACACCGGGCATCGTCGCCGACATCGTCGGCACTGCCGCCCTGGTGTGGTGCGCGCAGCTGTTTTTCTGGTCGATGGATCCCAGGCCCGAGCAATGGGGCAGCCGCTGGCTGTTCTGGGCGATTTCGGCGGTTTACACGCTCTATCTTGCGTTGGCGACGCTGCCGGTGCTGCCGGCAGCGCCGATCATGGCCGCCACCGCCAGCTTGTTTGCGCTGGTGCCGCTGGCGATCGTCACCGCCACGCCGCGCGCGCAGCGGCCGCCTAGCCGCTGGGTGGCGGTGGTGCTGAATGCGGCGCTGGCGGCCGCCTTGCTGCATTGGCAATTCTCGCCGCACGGCCCCGACCTGATGTTCGTGCTGCCGTTGTTCGTCACCTATTTCATCTGCTGCCTGCAGTTCGCGTTTTCCAACCAGCGCAAGACCGGCGGCTTCGTGGTCACCGTGCTGGGCCTGCTGGCGTGGTCGCTGGTGTTTCCGCTGGGCATGGCCTTCGACATTCTGCTGCCTACCGCGAAGGTGGGGCCGGAGGTGTGGAACCTGCCCAAGTATCTGGTGGCGGTGGGCATGATCCTGCTGTTGCTGGAGAGCCAGCTGAAGCAGAACCAGCATCTGGCCTATCACGATGCACTGACCGGGTTGCCCAACCGGCGCCTGTTCCAGGACCGGATCAGCGGCGCGATCGAGCGTGCGCGCCAGCGCAATGCCACTACCGCGGTGCTGGCCATCGACCTGGATGGCTTCAAGGAAGTGAACGACACGCTCGGCCACCATGCCGGCGATGAAGTGCTGCAGCAGGTGGCGCGCCTGTTCGCCACCCGCCTGCGGCGCATCGATACGCTGGCCCGCACCGGCGGCGACGAGTTTTCGGTGATCCTGGAAGGACCCATTTCGCGCGGCGAAGCCACCGCGGTGGCCTGCACCCTGAAGCGTCTGCTGGATGCGCCCATGACGGTGCGCGAGCAAAGCACGCAGATCGGCGCGAGCATCGGCGTGGCGATGTTTCCGGACGATGCGCAGACGCCGGAAAACCTGTCCATCCTGGCCGACGAGCGGATGTACGCCGCCAAGCGCAACGGTGACTGCAAAGTGCAGACGGCCTGACCACGCTGCCGAACCGAAGCCGGGCATCGCACGGTCTTGCGATCCGCTTTTTTGTATCCCTGTTTGCTAAATTTCCACAGCCGACCCTGCGGATGCGGGGCTGTCGCGCGCTGGCCAGGGACGGTACGTCAAGGCTCGATCTTGCAGACCGGGAAATTATGACCGCACTGTCCGAACTCCAGGCTCGGCTCATCCAGGCGTTCAATCGCCATGACTGGGCCGTGGTAAAGCAGCTGGCGCTGCAATTGCAGCCGCTTGCGCCGACGGACGCGATGGCGCCTTTCATGGGCGGCGTAGCGCATATGCAGCTGCAGCAGTTGCCGGAGGCGGCGCACTTGCTGGGCCAGGCCATGCAGCTGGAGCCGGCGCGAGCCGAATATGCGGTGGAATATGCCAAGTCGCTGGCTTTGATGCGGCGCATGCGCGAGGCGCAGGAGATAGCGCAAAAAGCGCTGGCACTGGGACCGGTACATCCGGCAACACTCAATACGCTGGGCGTGGTGTTCAGTCAGGCGCATGCACATGCACTGGCCGTGGAGGCATTCCGCCGCCAGGTGGCGGCGCTGCCCAATCAGGCGCAGGCGCGCTTCAATCTGGCCTATGCGTTGACCGTGATGGGCGACGAGGCCGAGGCCGAGCGCGAGCTGGAAATGTGCATTCGCCTGGATCCGCGTTATTGGCAGGCGCATTGGACGCTGGCGCAATTGCGCCGGCAGACGCCGCAAAGCAACCATGTGGAACGCTTGCGCACCCTGCTTGCGCAATATCCGGGTCAAGCCGCGGCGCAGCTTTATGTGAATATGGCGCTGGGCAAGGAATGCGACGATCTGGGCGACTACCCGGCGGCGTTCGAGCACTACCGCCGCGGCAAGGCGGCCGCGAGTGTGGCCGGCAAGCAGTCGGCGCAGCGCGACGAGGCCATGTTCAAGCGGCTGATGCAGAGCTTTCCCGCCGGCGCGGAACACATCGCCGACGGCGCACACGGCAGCGCGCCGATTTTCATCATCGGCATGCCGCGCAGCGGCACCACACTGCTGGACCGCATACTTTCCAGCCATCCGGCGATTTATTCGGCCGGCGAGCTGCAGGATTTTCCGGCTACCTTGCAGCGTGTTTATGGCGGGGCCACGCCGATCCTGCTCGATCCGGATTTGCCGGCGCGCGTGCGCCAGCTGGATTGGACGCAGCTAGGCGAGCGTTATCTCGATGCCACCCGTGCGCATGCCGAACAGGCGGCGCATTTCATCGACAAACTGCCGCACAATTTTCTTTATGCGGGCTTTATCGCGCGTGCCTTGCCCGGGGCGAAAATCATCTGCCTGCGCCGCGATGCCATGGACACCTGCCTCGGCAATTTCCGCCATCTGTTCGAGCGCAGCACGTCCTACTACGACTATTCCTTCGACCTGCTCGACACCGGCCGTTACTACGCCGGCTTCGATCGCCTGATGGCGCATTGGCAACAAGCGCTGCCCGGGCGCGTGCTGGAAGTGGCGTATGAAGATCTGATCGACGCGCAGGAAGCCACCATCCGCACCCTGCTGGATTTCTGCGGCTTGCCCTGGGATGACGCCTGCCTGCAATCGGAGCGCAATGCGGCGCCGGTCAATACGCCCAATGCGTGGCAGGTACGCGCGCCGGTGTATCGCACCGCGATCGGGCGGTGGCGGCACTATGCGCCGCAGCTGGAGGAATTGCGTCAGCTGTTGGCCGAGCAGGGTGCGCTGTCACCCGGGGATTAGCGCAGTCGCGGCGTATCGCTGAGGCTCAGGCGTGGGCGCCCGGCCGAGAGATCCAGCCGCAGCTGGTGATATTTCACCAGATAGCGAACACCGACTGCGGCGGACAGCAGGCCCGCGACAGCGCCCACGCACAGACCCCAGCGCGGACCGAAGGTGTCGGCCACCCAACCGATCATTGGCGCGCCCAGTGGCGTGCCGCCCATCACGATCGCCAGGAAGATCGCGATCACCCGGCCGCGCATCGCCGGCTCCGCCGACAGCTGCATAAAGCTGTTGGTGGAAGTGGTGAAGGTTTGCGCGGCCATGCCGATGCCGACCAGCACCACGCCGAACAACCAGTAATCGGGCAGCAGCGCGGCAATGCCCAGCAACACGCCGAACACAGCGGCCGACAGCGGCAGCAAGGTGAAGTACGGCCGTGCGCGATGCGCCGCACGCAAGGCGCCGATCACCGTACCGATCGCCATGGTCGAGGTAAGAAAGCCGTAGTGCCCCGCGCCGATATGGAACACGCTGACCGCCATGGTGGAAATAAAGATGGCGAAGTTCAGGCCGAAGGTGCCGAACAGAAACAGCATCAGCATGATCGCCCGCATATCGGGCCGCGCCCACACATAGCGGAACCCTTCCAGCAGGCTGGCGCGCGTGCGCTGGGCGCGGTGTTGCGGATGCAGATCGCCGATGCGCAACAGGGTCAGTGAATAGAGCACCGCCGCAAACGACACCGCATTGATCACGAACACCCAGCCGCAACCTACTACCGCAATCAGCAGGCCGGCCACCGCGGGGCCGATCATGCGCGCGGCATTGAACGAGGTGGAATTGAGCGCTACCGCATTGGAGAGATTTTCCTCGCCGACCAGCTCGGAAATAAAGGTCTGACGCAGCGGTGCATCGAACGCGGTAACGCAGCCGAGCAGGAATGCAAACACATACACCTGCCACAGCTGCACCAGTCCGGTTACGGTAAGCGCGCCCAGGCTGAGCGCCAGCGTACCGAGCAAGGCCTGGGTGACGAACAGCAGTTTGCGGCGATCCATATGATCGGCCACGAAGCCGGTCAGCGGCAGCAACAGCAACTGCGGGCCGAATTGCAGCGCCATCACCACGCCGACGTCGGTGGCGTTGTTGTGCGTGAGCTGGGTCAGCACCAGCCAGTCCTGCGCAATGCGCTGCATCCAGGTACCGACGTTGGATACCAGCGCACCGGCGGCCCAGACGCGGTAGTTGTAGCCACGCAGCGAGCGGAAGGTATTTTTCATCGAGACTGCGGACCGGAAAGGGGAGGTATGGCGATCACGGCTCGACCAGGCGCTTGAGCAGCGGCAGCGCTTCGGCGAGCTGTTTTTGTTCGGCCGCCGACAGCTTGCTGTGCATGCTGTGCGCCAGCCAGTCTTCGCGCGCTGCGCGATGGGCCTTGATCCATGCACGGCAGGCCGGCGTCAGCGAAAGCAGGATCTGGCGCCCGTCGGTGGGATGCGCCGCGCCGTTGACGAAGCCGACCGCCTGCAGCGCGGCGACGGTGGCGCCCATCGATTGCGAGCGCATGTGTTCGGCCTGGGCGAGCGCGGTAACGGTGGCCGGTCCATCGCGTTCCAGCCGGAACAACACGGAGAGCTGCGATGAGCTGAAATCGCCGGTGCTGGCTTCATCGCGCAGCCGCCGCCTGAGCTGGCCGAGCAGTTCGCGCAAGGCGACCGCGGTGGCGGTGGTGCGTGGCGAAGGCGGGCGGGTCTTGTCCATCGCGCCATTCTGCCAGTTATGAAGCAAAACTACAAAGTTTACCTTCGTAATTTATCGCGCCGGTTCCCGCCGCGAGGCTCAGGTATCGGCGTGCAGGTAGCCGATCTTCTTGTGCTTGGGCAGTTGCTTGATCGCCCATTCGGCGCGCGAGGCGGCGGCACGGTCTGCGTAGGGCCGGGCGCCGACCAGCCGCAGCGGTGGATGCGAGCGGGTGTAGCGGGCGCCGCGTCCTTCCAGGTGTGCCTGATAACGGGCGGTGAGATTGTTGGTAATGCCGGCATACAGCGAGCCGTCGCGGCATTCGATCAGATACAGGTACCAGGGCGCGTCATCGGGGCATGCATTCATGGCGGCGATGGTAGCCAAGCCTGGTGCCGTACGTGCAGGTGGCGCCGGTGGTGCTCAGCTTGCGCTGCGCACCGTGGCGGCGGCGTGCACGTGACCGGCGACGGCCGGCGCGGCAACCTTGGAGGTGAGCATGGAGCCGAAGGTCAGCACGCACAGCAGCAAGGTGGCGGCGAATAGGCTATGCAGCATCAGGGTCTCGAATTTCATGGCGGTTCTCCTAAGCAAAGTGATGGAAGCCTTCGCTGGGTATATGGCAAGCCCTGTGCCAACCCGTGCCATGCGTGAAAAACCGCATGGCAAAGCCATTCTTTCGCTGGCGCCTCGGCGCGGCCGGTTGTCCGCGGACGGTCTGGACGTCTGACCGGACATGCCGCGGACAGCGGACAGCACGTGAGGGTCTTGTGAAGATGGCATGGCTGCACGGATATGTGCAGAATCGACCTCCATTCGGCAGGGTGAGGCGTATGCGAATCGGATTCGCTGTTCGTAGTGCGGCAGGGTTGCTGTGCGTGCCGCTGCTGGTGGCCTGCGGTGTGCGTGTCGTGAAAGAGCAGGCGGCGGCTTCGTTTGTCGATACCGGGCAAAAGGCGCTTACCTCGACGCGCCAGTTCTACCAGGACCTGGTCAATGCCAATGGCAGCTACAACAGTTTTCGCTGGGCGGTGGATCCGCAATGCCCGCTGCTTTCGCCCGGCGAGCGGCTGACCGCGCCGGGCCTCGACGACCCCACCGCCTTGCCGTTGGCGATCGAGCGGTTGCCGTCAGGCCGCCCGCCGCGTGCGTGTTCTGCCTATGTCGCCGAGACGTGCCGGCACGATGCGGGTGGCCTGCGTTGCCATCCTGCGGCGGGCACGGTCACGGCCAACGGATTCTTTTGCCCGAGCGACGCTGCGCAGGCCTGCGCACCTGCGCTGGCCACGGCGGACTGGAAGCGCGTTTCCCGCTATAGCGACAATCCGCTCAATCCGTCTTCCAGCTACGTGTCGCTGGCCGACAGCGATTTTTCTGCCGACACCGCCAGCATCCAGATCCTGACCAAGTATCTGGATTCACTCGCTGCACTCGCGCGCAATCCGGATCAGGATCTCTCCACGGCACTGGGCGGCGATGCCGATGCACTGCAGGCGTTGACTCAACATCTGCATCCGGCGGCAACGCACAAGACAGCCACGGCAACGGCCAAGACGAGTAGCGCATCGTCCACGGCCGCCACCTCCGGCGCGACGGAAGCCAAAACAAAGGGCGATCTCGCCGCACCGCTGGCATCACTTGCCGGAGGCATTAAAAACACCATCAGCCAGGGCGGCTCTGCCAGTGCCATTGCGAAAGTGTTGCGCCAGCCCGGCATGCAGGATCAAGTCAACGCTGCGATCGAGCAATTGGCGCGTGCGGTGGACAGCAAGTTCTGCACGACGCAGCCGGTGGATGCCTTGCGCAGCGCGGCAGATATCAACAGTTATCTGGGTTTCGGCTATGGGCCGAACGATTTGCCGGCACGCGAAGCGCTGGTGAAGCAGTCGATCGGCTACAAGTCGCTGGTCGAATCCAACCTCAAGGCTTGCGAGGATGCGCAGCAGGCCACCGCCGCCGATCCGTATGGCACGTATCACCCGGCGTCGCCGGCGGCGATCCTGCTGTTGGGGGTGAAGCGCGCCAACGATGCGCTGGTCAAGGAAATCGTCAATGGCGAACTCAGCGATGCGCAGCGCAAGCAGGCCCTGAAGATCAGCTTCGACGAATTTGCCGCGGCGGCCGAACAGGTGGCCAGTCTGGCTACCAGTCTGCAAGAGCTGTGATCGATGTCCCTCTTCGTATTGTCTGGAATGAAGCGCGATGAATACTTCTAGTCCCGCATCCGGCCTGGCAGCACTGCGCGACCAGCTGGCCAGCTGTGCAACGGCGTGCGCAAGCGCTGCGCAGCGGGCGGTGGATCCGCATCTGCAATCCCGCCTGGCAGCGTTGTCCGGCCAGGTCGACGCGATGAAGACGCGGGTCGACGACTGCATCCAGGCGAATGCGCAGATTGCTTCGGCGATGCTGCAAGCCCTGACCAGGCAGGCCGGCAGTGCAGCAGTGGCCATGCAGGGCGCCACGGGCGACGATGGGTTCTATCAGGCGATGCCTGCGCTGCAACGGCTTTGCGCAGCGATCCAGAAAGAGCTGCCTGCAGCGTAATGTTTGCCCCCGGTACGACACGTTTCCGTGCATGGCACGAAGTGCAGTGCGCGCCCCAGATCCCGTAGCAGGGATGTTTGCAGAAGAGCTTGTTTGCTTTATTGACGAAATGCCAATCTGACAAGGAGTTTGTTATGAAATTTGCATTGATGGCGTTTGCCGTGGTCGGTCTTGCCGGGATCTCGCTTGCGCCGCGCGCCGCCATGGCCACGGCGACGCCGGCCAGCTGTTATCAGGGATATGAGCAGTGCATCGCCGAGGGCGACATGCCCAACAAACAGGCTTGCGAGTGGGCCTACCAGGCGTGCTTGAAGATTGCCCAAGGCGGTGGCCGTGCGCCGGTGGCCGCGGTGGACAATCCGCAGGGCGGCCTGAAGTAATCGCCGTACGCTCGACAGCGTTCCCGTTCTGCGGGAACGCTTTGCGCCAGCCTCAACGGCGACTGCCGTGCACCATCGCCAACAACTCGTTGCCGCAGATCAGCTCGATCGGCTTGCCGTTGACGAAGCGCTGTGCATCGTCGGTGTAATGGCCGATCGCAATGATCTTCACGGCATTGGCGTGATGGTGAAACATCAGGCCGTACATCTCGCACACCAGCTTTACATCCACCAGCCGCGTACGCCATTGCCGGCAGCGCACCAGGGTTATCCGGCCGTCTTTGTGCAGGATCAGGTCGACGCCGCCGTCGTTGCCGCCCATGCTCGTTTCGCGCACGCTGTAACCCTGCTGCCGGAAGGTATCGCGCATCAGCATTTCGAAGGTGCGCCAATCCAGCGCGCCCAGTGCACCCAGCCCGGTCTGCATGCCCAGCAAATGGCGGCGGCGGCGGTTGTCCAGGAACGAAATCAGCGCGGCCAGCCAGCAGGCGCCCAGCAGCAGCCAGGCGATCGGCGCATAGGTGCCGTCGGCCAGCGTGGTGCCCAGGGTTTGCCCGACCGGGCCGCCAAAGGTCGACATGCACCAGCCCAGGCCATAGCGCACGGCGGCATAACCGGTCACACCGAGCACGATGCCGGCTTGCCACGGCAGGCCGGAGACCATTGGGATTCCGCTGTCTTTGCGCCTTGCCACCGCTCCCCCTGAGCACCCGGCTGCGGGCGGCCATGCCACCTGCAGATTGTTCACGTGCGTATGTTTTTATCGGCGTAGTGCCGTCGGGCGTAGAGCAAGCAGGAACTGGGCCAAGCGCGGGCGCGGCGACGGCAGGGCATACCTATCGAAAACCATCCGCATGAGGCTGGCGGAAGTATCTGTTTTCCCTGATACGGGGCGCCGGCAGGACCAGGGCGCTGCGCGGTATTCCGGTGGGCGATCCGGCCGGGCTGACTCGCTGCGTCACCCCGCGGGCGTCGGGTAATGACCCAAGTGGATGTGTGTCGCAGGCTTGACCTGCAGCGGCGGCTACAGGGCGACTTTCAAACGGTTCAAGGCAATGCCCAGCGCGATCTTGTAGCTGGCGACGGTGTCGCCGTTGATCACCACGGTGGCGAGCGGGCCGCGGCATGCATGCTCGGCGGCTTCCAGGGTGTTGTCGCAGTCGTCCTGCACTTCGATATACGGCATGGCCAGCGCATCGAGCGCTGCGCCGAGTCCGGATTCCGGCTGGGTCTGCACCTGTCCGGCCAGTTCGCCGGGCGCCAGCAGCATGAACTCGGTAGTCTGCGGCCGCGCCGTGCGAATGCGTGCCACGAAATCGCGCAGACCGTTGCAAGTGCATACCTCCACCGTGCGTCCCGCCGACAGGGCGAGTTGCTTGAGATGGCCCAGCAGTTCCTTGCTCAGCGAGCGCGAAGTGGCATGGGGGCCCTGGATGATCATGATGGTCACGATGGCAGGCTCTGGCGGCGAAGACTGGGGCGATATGTTCCAGCCGACGCCGATAAAGGCGCTATAAGCGCGCCACCGCGCCGCGTAAATTTTCCGCAATTTATTGTCGGGCGCAGCGCCTTCTGCACGGGAAAGGCGGATAATGCATAGCCAGCAAGGCCATCGTCGGATTCCCTGACCCATCGCCTGATCACTGCCCCCATCCAGCCAAGCCGCGCACACGTGCCAACGTCGCGCCGGCACTCGCCACCCATGACTCTTTACGCCACCATGCCTCCCATCCAGGGGGAGAACGCCATGCCTAGGTCCTTGCGCGAAGTCCAGGTTTTTCCAGCTGCCGCCGGCGCAGGCTGACGCACGCGTTTGTCCGGTGACGGCACGCGCCGTACCGGCCTTATGACTTCCATCTTCAAAGTGTCTGCAGACGGGCCGCCGCGTAGCGCGGTGCGTTATCTGCTGCGCACGTTTATTTGCTGCCTAGCTAATGGAGATCGTCCATGTTGAATTTACCTCCCAAAGGTCCGAACAGTTTTTCCGGCCGCTTCGGTGTCGGTGGCCTGCTGCTGGCGATCGTTATCGTGCTGCTGCTGGTGAACAGCGTATTCGTGGTATCGCCCAGCGAAGAGGCCGGCACGCGCTGGCTGGGCGGCACGCCGATGACCACTGCGCCGCTGACCACGGGCGTGCATTTCAAGGTGCCGTTCTTCGAGTCGGTGGATCGCCTGCAGACCAGCCGTTCGGTCTATACGCTCAATGGCCTGGATGTCTACACCAATGACAACCAGAAGGTGACTATCGACGTCAGCCTGATCTACCAGATTCCCAGTTCCGCCGTGATGAACCTGCTGTATCACATCGGCCGCGCCGGTGCGGTGGATATCGAGGCTACCGTGCTGCCGGTGGTGCGCGACCGCGCGCTGGCGGCCTTTGCGCAATACAACACGCTGACCATTTCCGATCAGCGCGCGCAGATCACGCAGCAGATGCGCAAGGATATCAGCGAAGCCTTGAGCCGCCTGTTCGGCGTGGACGTGATCGACGTGCAGCTGGTCGGCATCCACTACTCGCCGATCTTCGATCAATCGATCGAGGAAGCTGTGCGCGCCAAGAACCTCGTCGTGCAAGCCGAAAATACGGTGGCGCAGAAGAAGTTCGAAGGCGAGCAGAAAACCGTGACGGCAAGTGCGGAAGCGGCCGCCGCCGTCGAGCGCGCCAACGGCGAGGCGCAGGCCACGGTGCTGCAGGCCCAGGCCCAGGCCAAGGCGATCGATACCGTCGGCGAGGCGCTGAAGGGCAATCCGGAATATGCGCACTTCTATGGCTTGCAGCATTGGAACGGCAGTCTGCCGCAAGTGGTCGGCGCCGGTTCGATCCCGATGATCGACCTGAGCAAAGGGCAGGATGCGGGCAAGTAAGGCGCCATGCCGCCCTCTGCACCGGCAGAGGGCGGCAACGCCGTCACGCACTCAGGTATTGCGCATGCTGGCCATGATCCCGGCTACCCGGCGCACCGCCGCTTCGGAAAACGCGCGGTCCGGCGTGAGGTCGGGGTTGTTGAAGTTCCCGCTGTCGCCGAAGGCCTGCACCAGCAGACCGTCGCGGCGTGGAATCACGTTGACGTTATGCGCTACCAGCATGTAGTTCACTTCCGGCTGCGGGATCAGGCGAGCGGTCTGGCCGCGCACGGGAATGATCGAGTTGTCGTTGAACAGGGCGCGCGCACCGTAACCCGTGGCATTAATCAGGGTGCGCTCCGGCAACGCCATCAGTTCGTGCGGATGATGGAATTCGCGCACGACGATTTTGCCGCCGGCCAGCTGGAAATCGGTCATCAGCATGCGCGCATAGTTGGTGATGTTGAACATCATGGTGCTGAAGCGCCGCACCGGCTCCGGAAACGGTGTGCTGCCTTCGGGCAGGTCGACCGATTGCGGCCCCAGGTCGTTGATGCGCTCGCTGAAGTCGGCGTAATCGGGCTCGTCGGAAACGTTTGGCAATTGACTGGCCGCGGTGAGCACATGGTAGCCGTCGATCCATTCGACCGGTTCGCCCGGCAGGCCCAGCAGGCTCTGGTATTTGGTAAAGGACGTGCGTGCCATCTGTTCCCAGCGATCGCCGAAATCGGCGGCGTGCTGTGCATCGCAGATGCGCGAGTCCGGCGTCCACAGGCCGGTGGCACGCATCGAGAACACATCCGGCGGCAGCGCCTTGGCGTAGATGCGTACCGACAGGCCGGCACGCTGTGCCAGCAGGGCCGAGGTCAGCCCGAGTGCGCCGCAGCCGATCACGCCCACTTCGCGCACGCCGGTGTCCTGCGCCATGCGCACGGCCAGTGCACTCGAACCCCACGACAGCGACCAGCCACTGCCGCCGTGCCCGTAGTTGTGCACGATGGCCTTGTGATCCAGTTTTTCCAGCTCGATGCGCGGACCGGCGGCGCGGAAGGGGCGCGTGCAGACATAGACGCCGGTGATGCGATCCACCTGGGCGCGGATCTGTGCCAGTTGCGGCGCTGCCGGGGCCAGCCGTGCGGACGGCGGCGCTGCTGCCGCCGGGGCGCGAGGTAGTACGGCTTGCCTGGCGCAGCCGGCCAACCCGGCGGTAGACGCCAGCGCCAGCGTGGTGCTGGCCTGGCGCAGAAATTGACGTCGTTGCACGGACATACTCCCTTATGACGTGGAAACAGCACGGTTGGCAGGCAACGCGTTGCTTGAGTCGGCGAAGCGTAACCCAGGCGACACGCGCCGGCACAGCGGCGGAAAACCGGTGTCAGCGATGCGAACCGATGCCGGGATGGCGTGCAGCGGGTGCGTCAGCTTTGTGAAAATGATACTTGCAGCAAACTTGCGCGTGGGCATTGCCGGCCGTCACCACGCGATGATCTCGCCTGCATGCGCGCAGCGTCTTTCACATCCCCTCAACGCCACGCGGAACTTTGCCTTGCTGTTATGGCGCTTTAAGGGCGGCAAGCTGTCAAGCAGCTGTCGAGAAAAAAGCGGCCGCGCGGCAGCACACGCTCGGATCATGTTTGTGAGTGATGTGTACACGCGTATCCGCTTTACGCGCGCGCGTGCACACTGATGAACTGCACCTAATTTCGGCAGCATTGCGCTGAACGCAAATGCTTGACGCTACTTTGCGCGCTCAATAATTTCGATGCGTTCGCCAAGGGAGTCGGCGGCGAACGATTCCATGGCGACGCGCATCTGCATCCGTCGCTCGAGCGCAAGATCGGCGTTGCCTGCGTCGGGGACGCAGGGGGAGCGGCAGCCTACCGGGCTCGGGGAATCGCAAGGCACTTTCCAAACCAATCGGAGTCGCGTGCGCGCGACATGTCTTGTCATGGGGTTTTACGCGGCCCCAACGGGGTCGCTTGCCTCAAATTCAGGAGTAAAGAAATGCCGAGTCATCTTCGTCTCAAGTCGTTGATCATTGCCCTTGGCGTGGCCACTGCCGCATCGGCGTTCGCCGCATCGCAGGGCGACACCGCATCCATGGTCGCCATCAAGCACGCCACGGCATTGCGCCAGGGCGATACCGTGGTCGGGCCGCTGGCGTTTGCGCAGCCGATGCATATCGTGGTGTCGCTTAAGCTGCGCAATCAGGCGCAGCTGCAGTCGTATCTCGCCAAGCGCGGCCAGAAGCCGCTGAGCTCCGCGCAGTTCAATGCGCAGTACGCACCGACGCAGGCACAGGCGCAGGCGGTGGCGGATTATCTGACCCGGGCCGGCTTCAGCAAGGTGAGCATTGCGCCCAATCGCATGCTGGTCGAAGGCTATGGCCGCGCCGATACGGCGCAGGCGGCATTCGGCACCAGCTTCGTGCACGTGCATACGCATGATGGCCGCGACGCCTACGCCAATGCCAGCGATGTGAAAATCCCCGCGTCGCTGCAAGGCACGGTGCTGGAGGTGCTCGGCGTGCAGACCGTGCATGTGGCGCATACCTTTGCCCACCGCATCAATCCCAATGCCGTGCACAGCAACGCCAGCGGCTCGGCCGTGGCGCACAACCCCACCGATTTCAATGCGATCTACGGCGCCAGCAGCCTGTCGCCGGCGACTTCGATCGCGGTGGGGGTGATCACCGAGGGCAGCATGAGTAACGTGGAGAGCGATCTGCAGCAGTTCGCTTCCAACAATAACCTGGCCACCATCAATGTGCAGGTGGTGGGCAGCGGCAGCAGCGATACCAGCGGCGATGGCGAGTGGGACCTGGATACGCAGGATATCGTCGGCATCACCGGCGGGGTGAGCAAGCTGGTGCTGTACGACGCCACCTCGATGAGCGATTCGGATCTCACCACCGACTACAACGCGGTGGTATCGGCCAATGCCGTGCCGGTGATCAATGTATCGCTGGGCGAATGCGAGAGCGACGCGCCGACCAGCACTGACGACCAGATCTTCGAGCAGGCGCAGTCGCAGGGCCAGACCTTCTCGGTATCCTCCGGCGATTCCGGTGCGGACGAATGCGGCAACGGCGGCATCACGCCCAGCTATCCGGCCAGTTCGCCGTATGTGGTCGCGGTGGGCGGTACCGAGCTGTATACCGGCGGCACCACCACCTGGACCAACGAAACGGTGTGGAACAACCTCAGCTCGAACGAAGGCGCCACCGGCGGCAGCCCCAGTACGATCGAGTCGATTCCAAGCTGGCAGCAGGGCGTAGGCCAGAACGGCAGCTCGCAATACCGCGGCGTGCCGGACGTTGCCTTCGATGCCAGCCCGGATACTGGGTCACTGGTGATCGTGGACGGGCAGGCCAATCAGCAGATCGGCGGCACCAGCCTGGCCTCGCCGCTGTTCGTGGGATCGTGGGCGCTGATCCTGCAGGCCGACGGCAATCTGGGCTTTGCCGCGCCGCTGTTGTACCAGGATGCAGCGTCCAACTATGCCAGCGATTTCCACGATGTGACCTCGGGCAACAACGATGGCGAAACGGCTGCGGTGGGCTGGGACTACACCACCGGCTGGGGCAGCCTGGTGGTGGGCAATGTTGCTGCCAATCTGAAGCAGTAGTGTCTTGGCTCCCTTCCCCGGCAACGGGGAAGGGAGTGCTTCAACACGTGCGCCACCGCGGCGCTCTCGTATTCAGAGCCCGACGACGCGCTCGTCGGCATCGCCGGAAATATTGATGACCACGCGATTGCGCCCATCGCGTTTGGCGCGATACAGCGCTTCATCGGCGGCCATCAGCAACTGGCGCAGGTCATGGCCGTGATAGCGGGTGGAGGCGATGCCCAGGCTGGCCGAGAGCGGAATCTCGCGGCTGTCATCGCTGGATACCGCGCAGATGGCGCGGCGAATCTGATCGGCGCGTTCCATCGCGTCTTCCATCACGCATTCGGGCAGCACGATGCAGAATTCCTCGCCGCCCAGGCGGCCGAATATGTCGTTGGAATGCAGATAGCGTTTGCAAATGGCCACCACGCGCTTCAACGCCTGGTCGCCGGCGGCATGGCCGTGGGTGTCGTTGATCGCCTTGAAGTGGTCCAGGTCGATCAGCACCAGGCAGGTGCATTGTGCGGACTTGCTCGCCTCGCGCAGCACCCGCTCGGCCTCGGCGATAAAGTGCTGGCGGTTGAAGACGCCGGTCAGGCCATCGCGGCGCGACATGCGCATGAAGCGCAGTTGCGAGCGCTTGGTGCGATACAGCCAGAACGCGACCGAAGCCAATACGGTCAGCAGCAGCACGATGTACAGGCGGCTGGTTTGCATCGCCTTGAAGTCCAGTGTCTGCTGCAGCTTCAGGATCTTGTTGCGCTGGCTGAGCGTATCCAGCTGCACTTTCTTGGTATCGATCTGCTGCTTGACCGCCTGGTAGGCCAGCGCCTCTTTGCTGACATCGTCCAGATGCCCTTTGTTCACGTCCATGTATTTTTCGTGGTAGGCCAGCGCGTTGCGCAGATCGCCCTTCTTTTGCGCGATCTGGTACAGCAGCTGATAGGCGTGATCCAACGGTTCGATGAAGTTGCCCTTGGTGGCGAGGTCCAAGGTGGCGTCGGCATATTTTTCCGCGTGGGCAGCGTCGCCTTTTTTCCAGTAGGCCATGGCCAGCAGATCGTTGTATTCGGCTACCAGATTCAGATAGCGCACTTTCAATACATCGGCGTAATTGTTCTGCAGCAGGCTGATGGCGTCGTCGGGCTGGCCTTGCTGGATGGCGTAGTTCGCCATGTCGCGCCGGATCGTATCCGCGCTCAGGCTGTCGCCGGCCGTGACGCAATCGGCAACGCCGTCGCGGAACTGCGCGGGCAGGGTGCTCGACTGTCTCTGACGCAGTTCGGCATGCAGCTTTACCATCGTGCCGATGCAGGTGTATTCGGCACCTGGATTGTCGAGCAGGATATCGTCGGCGTAGGTGATGGCCAGGTCGTACTGGCCGGCCTCGGTCAGCAGCTGGGATGCTTCGGCCAGCACGTGGAAGCGGGTGGCCTTGTTGCTGATGTGCGGCAATTCCTCCAGCGCCTGGTCGAGATAGGAGAACGCCTCTTCATAGCGGTGCTCCACGCCAAGGATGTTGATCAGCGTGCCCTTGGCCTGCATGCGGATGTTGGTGTCGGGCGCCTGCCGAGCCACGGCGGCGAGCAGGGATCCGGCCTTTTCGTTCTGCCCGGTATAGGCGGCCTGCCAGGCTTCCAGATAACGCAAATGCCAGCGTTGTGCATCGGACAGCTGGGCATCCCGGTGTTCGAGCCGGTCGATCAGTCCGGCGTAGCCAACATTGTCGATGGTCTTGATGTCATCGGCGCGGGCGAACAGCTGTGCAGTGTCATCCTGGGCCTGCGCGGCGAACGGCACGACGCACGCGAACAAGATCGCTGCCAGCCATGCCCGGCCGGCGGCGCGCATGCCTGGACAAATGACGCGGAGCGCGGCGCGCTCCGGCGGTGCCTGGCGCGACCTCACTTCTCGGTCGCGTAATTAAACGGTTCGCCATCCTTTGCGATATCCGATATGCGGCCGGCCATGTTGCGTTCGCCGCCTTTGGGCGTGGGCGCACTCGTTGCGCCATAGCCGGAAATATTGATCACCACGCGGTTGCGTCCATCGCGCTTGGCACGGTAAAGCGCCTCGTCGGCGGCGGCCAGCAGGTCGCGCAGGTCGTGGCCGTGATGCGCACTGGAGGCAATGCCCAGGCTGGCCGAAATCGGAATGTCCTGGCTCTCGTCGGCGGAAGCCGAATAGATCGCACGACGGATCTGCTCGGCCCGCTCGATCGCGGTTTCGGCGCTGCAATCGGGCAGCAAAATACCGAACTCCTCGCCGCCGAGGCGGCCGAATACGTCGCCGGACCGCAGGTAGCGCTGGCATACCGCCACCGTGCGCCGCAGGACCTGGTCGCCCACGATATGTCCATGCGTGTCATTGATCGCCTTGAAATGATCCAGGTCGATCAGCAGCAGGCTGGCGCAGCGCGTAGCCTTGGCGGCGCTGCGCATCGCCTGCTCGGCTTCGTCGACAAAATGCTGGCGGTTGAAGATGCCGGTGAGGCCGTCTTCGCGCGCCATGCGCATAAAGCGCAGTTGCGAGCGCTTCAGGCGATACAGCCACAGGCCGATCGATGCCAGCAAGGTCAGCAGCAACACGATGTAGAGCCGGCTGGTCTGCACGGCGTTACGATCCAGTGCCTGCTGCAATTGCAGGATCTGGTTCTGCTTGTTCAGCGTGTCGAGCTCGGTTTTCTTCGCGTCCACCTGCTGCTTGACCACCTGATAGGCGAGCGCTTTCTCGCGCACGTCATCCAGGTGGGCATTGTCGGCGCTCATGAATTTTTCGTGGTACATCAGCGCATCGCGCAGATCGCCTTTCTGTCGGGCAATTTGATAGAGCAGCTGGTAGGCACTGCTGAGCGGCTCGGCGAATTCGCTCTTGGAGGCGATGTCCACCGTTGCCACTGCGTATTTTTCGGCTTGTGCGAGATTGCCCTGTTTCCAGTAGGCCTCGGCGAGCAGTACGTCGTATTGCGAGGCAAGGTCCTGGTACTGCAGTTTCATCATGCCGCTGTAGCTGTTTTGCAGCAGCGCGATGGCCTCGTCGCTTTTGTCCTGCTCGATCTTCAGCGCGGCGATGTCGCGCCGCAAGGTGTCGGCAGACAAGGTGTTGCTGTTGGCCAGGCAAGTGGTGACGGCATGTTCGAGCAAGGACAGCAGCTTGTCGGTGTGCGGTCCCTTGTGGAATTCCGCACCCACCCTGATGCGCATGCCAGTGCAGCTATAGCCGCTGGCGTCCGGTATCTGCAGGAGCTGGTCGGCGTAGTTGATCGCCAGGTCGTATTGGCCGGCCTCCGTGAGCAACTGCGCGGCCTCGCCCAGCACCAGCTGGCGGGTGCTGTTGCGCGTGATGTTGGGAAGTTCGTCCAGCGCTTGGTCCAGGTAGGCAAACGCTTCTTCGTAGCGATGTCCCAGGCCCAGGATATTGATCAGCGTGCCGCGCGCCCGTTCGCGCAAATCATCGGTGGGCGCCTGCTTGGCAATCGCTTCGAGCAAGACGCGCGCCTTGTCGTTCTGCCCGACAAAGGCGGTCTGCCAGGCTTCCAGGTAGCGCAAATGCCATTTGTCCGTCTCCGACAGCGAGGCGGACTTGCGTTCAAGCTGTGCGATCAAGCCCACGTAGGCGGTGTTGTCGAGCATCTTCAGCGGCGTGTCGGCGCGGGCAAACAGTTGCGCCGTGTCGTCGGTCTGATTGGTGGCTGCGGGCGCGATGCCCGCAACCATGCTCAGCAGCAGGGTGCCTGCTGCCAAGCAAATCCGGCGCTTGATGCCGGTGGTGCCCATGGCTCGTTACGGCGAAGAGCTTGACGAAGGAACGGGCGAGCGACCGGCATGGGGTGCCTTGTGCTCGTCGTGAGTTTCATCGTCTTCCTCTTCCTCCTCCTCGGGTTCGGGTTCTGCCGGTACGGGCACTTCGTGCGGCCCGGGAAGCTGTTCGCCGTTCAACTGGATCTGCCCCAGCAAGGCCTGCAATCCGGTGCTGTCTTTGGCCAGAATCGCATTGCACATCGGTGCTTCGATTCCTTGCTCGGCCAGCGTCTGTGCAATGTCTTCCAGCGATGCATCGCGCCAGCGCGCATCGCTGCCCATTTGTTCCAGAAAATCGACCACACTCGACATCGAGCTAACCCCTGTTTTCATCAGCTTATTTGCGTTTCCCCTGGCGCCCTCGCCGCGTAGGTCCGAGAGCCGCGGGGCGCCGCCCATCATAGCCTGCCATGGAGTCGCGCGCGGCGCGGACCCGGCGGACTCAACCATCCACCTCGTTCCGATCCAGCGCATCCAGCCGCTTGAGGACATCGGCATCCACCTGCAGCTCGCTGGCAGGTGGCACGACCAGCGTATCCAGGGCCTTGATGTCAGCCCCCGGCAAGGCCGCCAGGGCCAGCCGCCGGATATGCGGCGACTGGATCGGCAAGGTAGCGGCCTGGTAGAGGATCACCTCATGTTTCAGGGGATAGTGGCGCGCCAATACGTCTACCAGCACCTGCCGGTAGGCCGGCCCGGTGGCCACGCGGCGGTTGGTGTTGTCACCCGCCAGGCCTACCTGCCACAGGATCAGCCAGGCGGACGGATCGATCTGGCGCCGGTAGATCATGAACTGGCTGGTGGCGAAGTACTGGCAGCCATGGCTGCCGGGGTCGATGCCCAGGTCGGCGTAGAGGCAGTCCGCGGACGAGATGCCGGGCTCCATGTGGGCCGGGTAGCCTTCGCTGCGCGCCACTTCGATCGCCTTGTGCGGCGCCCAGGCGAATACGCCCGGATGGCCGTAGAACACCCCGCATACCCGCTTGCCGGCGCGTACTTCGGCGAGCATGGCGGCGACCATCTCCTGGTAGGTTTCCACCCGTGATTTGCCTTCCTGGTAATACGGCTGCAGGCTGCGGGCATCCTTGTTCATGCCCTTCAGCCACAGCTCCACGACCCCGTCGGAGACGCCCATGAAGATCACATCGGCCTGCTCGATATGGCTGCGGGCGAGGGGGCTGATATGCGCGCCTAGCGTGATGCCGATCCCCACGCAGACCAGGCTGCCCCCGGATGATGCCTTGTTCAACGACTTACCCCTGCTACGACTACCTGGGCAGTATTGCGGGTCGAAGGATGCTGGTCGAGCGACATTGGTCATTGCGGGGATGGGGTGAGCGAGCAGGACGAACTGGATCTTTGGCGCACCGGCCGGCGCGGGCGCACCTTTGTCTACGTGCTGCCGTGCCAGGGCGAGGACCTCACCAAGGTCGGATTCACCCATGATCCGGTGCAGCGCCTGCGCACTTTCTACCCGCGCTTTTTCACGCTGTTCGATCTGGACCGAGGCCTGCTGGTGGAAACCGGGCGGCTGGCCGAGGCCCGGCGCATGGAACGCCTGCTGATCGAGCGCTGGCCGGCGCACCGGGCCAGCGCCCCCTTGCTGGTTTCGGCGGCGGCAGGTGGCCATACCGAGTGGTTCCGGGGCATTGCCGAGGAAGCGGGCACATTCGCCGGGCGAATCGCCGAACGCTATGGCTACCGAGTGCACGCACCGCTGCGCGACTGGCTGCACCAGCGCTTCGCCGAGCGCGCCGATGCCTTGTTCGAATGGTCCTCGCGCATGCTGGCAATGATCGAATGGCAGGTGCTCAACCTGCCGCCGCCGGCCCAGGACGGACGCTATGCGCAGGCGCTGGGCGATACGCTGGACGCCTGCGCGGCGGCCGGCATGGACCTGGCCGCACTGCTGCCGGCGGAAGTCATGGCATGGCAGCGGCGCCGCTGCTGACACGATGCTGTCAGCAGGCCTCGCCCACGCTGTGCGCACCTTTCCGCAACGAGCACGGACATGCCCGCATCGAATCTTGTTTTCTACGCCACCCGCCCCGGTTTCGGCATGCCCGATACCAGCCCGTTCGTGCTCAAGACGGAAGTGCAATTGCAGATGGCCGGGCTGGCCTACCAGCGCGAATCGACCATCCCGCCGCTGGCCCCCAAAGGCAAGGTGCCCTACATCGTCGACGATGGCGAAGCGGTACCCGATTCCACCTTTATCCGCGCGCATATCGAGCGCAAGTACGGCGTGGACCTGGACGAAGGCCTGGATGCACGGCAGCGCGCCGAGGCCTGGGCGATCGAACGGCTATTGGAAGACCATCTGTATTTCGCCATGGTCTGGTTCCGCTGGATCGTGCCGGAGAACTTCGCCAAAGGGCCGGCACGCTTTGCCGACAGCGCACCGGAATCAGAGCGCGAAGCATTGCGCTGTCAATTGCAGGAGCGCAAGGAAGCCGATCTGCGGGCACATGGCATCGGTCGCCATAACGGGGAAGAGATCGCCAGCCTGGGCCGGCGCTCGATCGATGCGCTGGCCGCGTTGCTGGGCGAACGCAGCTATCTGATGGGCGAGCGTGTCAGCAGCGTCGATGCCACCGCTTTAGGGGTGTTGGCCTCGATTCTTACCCCGTATTTCGACACGCCGCTGCGCCAGACCTTGCTGGGCCATCCCCGCCTGGTGGCCTACGTACAGCGGATGATGCAGCGCTTTTATCCGGATCACGCCTGGGCGCCGCTGGCGGCGTAAAGGGCCGGTTGCATGGGCGGCGAGTAATATAGGCAGTTCGCTAGTAGAGCTGCAGGAGGCCTTATGGCTACCGGATGGGCTGGCGATGGTGCCGTGCAGGACCAGATCGACGCCACCGTCAACGACGCCGTCCAGCGTGCGCGGCGGCAATTGCGCAAAGGCCCCGGCCTGACGCATTGCGAAACATGCGACGCCCCGATTCCCGCGGCACGGCGCGAAGCCGTGCCCGGGGTACGGCTGTGCGTGGCCTGCCAGCAGGAGCATGATGCCGAACGCAGCGCCGGGCTCTTCAACCGGCGCGGCAGCAAGGACAGCCAGCTGCGCTGAAAGGACCGCCGACAATGACCGAAACCGCGCGTGCACTGGCGGCCAAGCTGATCCGCAATATCAACACTGCCGCCACCGTGCAGGAACGGCGCGATCCGCTGTACGACACCGTGTGCGCACGCCTCGGCACGGGTACGGCGGCGAGCAAGCTCGGTGCGTCGATCGATACCGTCGCACCTGGCAAGCGTTCGTGCCCGTATCACTTCCACTACGCACAGGAAGAAATGTTCGTGGTGCTGGCCGGCAGCGGCACCTTGCGCGTAGCCGGGGAACTGCTGCCGATCACGGCCGGCGACGTAATCTTCATTCCGCCAGGGCCAGAGTATCCGCACCAGCTCATCAACAGCTCGGACGCGCCGCTGCAATATCTTTCGATCAGCACCCGCGAAAGCCCGGACCTGGTCGAATACCCCGATTCGGGCAAATATGCGGCGATCGCCCGCACGGACGGCGGCCACACGGTCAACCGGATCCAGCGAGCCGGCAGCGACCTCGACTATTGGGACGGCGAGCCCTGAACGGCGTGGACGCGCCCATGACATCGTTCTGCGCCGCTTGGTGATAGGCTCGGGCCATCCCCACTCAAACAAGGAGGCGCCCATGGAAGTCAGCTTCAACAACTGGGGTGACGCCGTGACGTTTCTTTCCAAGCGCACCGATATGGCGCTGGAAGGCGTGATGGCACTGAGCGCGCAGCAGATGGTGGATCAACAGGTGATCGCCGCACTGCTTGCCTCCCATTCCCATTTGCGCGACGCCGCCGACACCTGGCGGCAGATGGCGTCGGCCACCTTGCCCATCACCCTGGTGCGCAGCCTGCAGGACGATCAGCCCGAATCGGTACGCGAAGCCTATTCGGAACGCATGGCCTATTGGGAAGAGGTTTTCCGCAAGGCCATTCCCGAGAACGAATAAGGCAATCCGCGGGCAAAACCTGCGCCGCAGGTGCATTGAGCAAGATGGCGTGCAACCATATCGCGCCATCTTCCCCTGTGGTGTTTTTCGACCATGCATCATTCATTACGGCGTGTTATCGCCTCTGTCGTTTTGCTGATCAGCGCACATGCCGCGCTGGCGCAAGCGCCGCCAACCGTGCAGTTGCAGAACCTTACCTGGACCGAGCTGCGCGAGCAGATCCGCGCCGGCAAAACCACGGTGATCATTCCCATCGGCGGCACCGAGCAGAGCGGTCCGTATATCGCGGTGGGCAAGCACAACGTGCGCGCGGAATACCTGGCGCAGAAGATCGCCCAGCAGCTGGGCAATGCGCTGGTTGCGCCGGTGGTGGCCTATGTGCCCGAAGGCAGCTATGCGCCGCCGACTTCGCACATGCGGTTTCCCGGCACCATCACCATTCCCGATGACGTATTCGAAAAGCTGCTCGAATCGGCGGCGAACAGTTTTGCCGTGCATGGCTTTCGCAACGTGGTGTTTCTCGGCGACCACGGCGGTTACCAGAAAGATCTCAAGCAGGTAGTGGCGCATTTGAACAAGACCTGGGCCAATACCAGTGCACGCGCGATTCTGCCTTCGGAATACTACGACGCGGCGTCGGACGGCTATGCGCAGATCCTGCGCCAGCATGGCTATCGCGATGACGAAATCGGCACCCATGCCGGGCTCGCCGATACCTCACTGCAGCTTGCCGTAGCGCCGCAGATGGTGCGCCTGAGCGCGCTCAAGGCCAGCCCCAGGCTGGGCGCAGCCGATGGCGTGTATGGCGGCGATCCGCACCGGTCCAGCGCCGAACTCGGCCAGCTGGGCGTGGATGCTATAGTTTCGCGCACGGTCGAGGCCATCCGGAAAGACACAGCGGGGCGGTGACGTCGGCCGCTGCGCAAGCAGGTTTCGCCATCGGCAGGCGGTATGCGTCGATGGCCATTCATCGTGGTTTCTATTGCCCTCTCTACCTAGGGAATTTGCTGTGAAATTTGATCGTTTTGGGCGTCTTGCCTCGTTTGCCGGCGTTGCGCTGGCTGGTATGTGCGTGTCCGCCGCGGCGCTGGCGCAGAGCGTCACCACCGTTCCCGGCATGCCGTCGGTAACCAACCCGCAGAACATGTACAGCGATGCCGGCTACAACATGTTCAGCCCGGCGGTGAAGGGTGCGCCTGCGCGCATCTACGTGCCGAACCTGCGTTCGAACGACGTGTACGTGATCGATCCGTCCAGCTTCCAGGTGGTCGACAAATTCAAGGTCGGCCGCAGCCCGCAGCACGTGGTGCCGGCGTGGGATCTCAAAACGCTGTGGGTGACCAACAACGCCGAAGGCCATAACGACGGCAGCCTCACGCCGATCGATCCGTTCACCGGCAAGCCCGGCAAGGAAGTGATGGTCGACGATCCGTACAACATGTACTTCACGCCCAATGGCAAGGAAGCGATCGTGGTGGCCGAGGCGCATGCGCGCCTGGATTTCCGCGATGCGCACACCATGGCGCTGAAGAACGCGCTGCAGGTGCCGGAGTGCAAGGGCATCAATCACGCCGATTTTTCGATCGACGGCAAGTACGCGATCTTTACCTGCGAATTCGGCGGCAAGGTGGCCAAGATCGACATGGTCAACCAGAAGGTGCTCGGCTATCTGGAGCTGCGCAAGGGTGGCATGCCGCAGGACATCCGCGTGTCGCCGGACGGCAAGGTGTTCTATGTAGCGGACATGATGGCCGACGGCGTGTTCCTGATCGACGGCGACAGCTTCACCAAGATCGGCTTCATCAAGACCGGCATCGGCACGCACGGCATGTATCCCAGCCGCGACGGCACCAAGCTGTACGTGGCCAATCGCGGTTCGAACAAGGTGCATGGCCCGCGCAACGGTCCGGGCAGCGTGTCGGTAATCGATTTCGCCACGCGCAAGGTGGTGGCCAACTGGCCGATTCCCGGCGGCGGCAGCCCCGACATGGGCAATGTCACGGCCGACGGCAAGTGGCTATGGCTGTCGGGCCGCTTCGATGACGTGGTGTATGCGTTCGACACCAGCACCGGCAAGGTGAAGATCATCAAGGTCGGCATGGAGCCGCACGGTCTGGCCGTGTGGCCGCAGCCGGGACGCTACTCGCTGGGGCATACCGGCATCATGCGTTGAGGTATTGATAAAAAAGGCGGCGCTGGCTCAGCCAGCGCCGCCTTTTTTTGTTTCGGTACGTTGGGTGTCGGTTCGATTTACGATTCGACCACGTCGAAGCGCACATCCGGATTCACATCCGCTTCGTAGTCGACATCCTTGCGATCGAAGCCGAACAGGTTGAGGAAGTCGTGCTTGTAGCCGGCGTAGTCGGTGTCTTGCCACAGGTTTTCCGTGGTGACGGTGGGCCATAGCGCCTTGCAGGCCTGCTGCACGTCCTCGCGCAATTCCCAGTCGTCCAGGCGCAGGCGGCCCTCACTGTCGGTTTCCGGTGCGTTGCCGTCGAGGCGGTACAGGCGTTCGTGGAACAGGCGGTTGATCTGTTCGATGGTGCCTTCGTGGATGCCCTTTTCCTTCATGATGCGGAACACCATGGAGACGTACAGCGGGATCACCGGAATGGCCGAGCTGGCCTGCGTCACCACCGACTTCATCACGCCCACATAGGCGTGCAGGCCTTCGGCGGCATGGTGCGTGCGCAGTTCGCGCGCGGTGTTGTCCAGATGCTGCTTGGCCTGGCCGAGCGTGCCGTGCCAGTAGATCGGCCAGGTGATTTCGGTACCGACATAGCTGTAGGCGATGGTGGTGGCGTTCTTGGCCAGCACGCCGGCCTTGCTCAGCGCGTCGATCCACAGCGCCCAGTCTTCGCCGCCCATCACGGTGACGGTGTCCTTGATTTCCTGCTCGGTCGCCGGTTCCACCGTGGCCTGGATCACTGCATCGCGATTGGTATCCACCGAAGAAGCGGTGAAGGTGTTGCCGATGGTCTTCAACGCCGAACGCACCAGCTCGCCGTTGTCGGGCAGCTTGCGCACGGGCGAGGCCAGCGAATACACCACCAGGTCGATCGGACCGTCCATGTCGTTCTTGATCAGCTCGATCGCGCGCTGGCGGGTTTCATGCGAAAACGCATCGCCATTGATCGAGCGGCTGTACAGGCCGGCCTGCTTGGCCAGCTTGTCGAAGGCGGCGGAGTTGTACCAGCCGGCGGTGCCGGGCTTGCTCTCGCTGGAAGGCTTTTCCAGGAACACACCCAGGGTGGCGGCGCCATAGCCGAAGGCGGCAGTGACGCGTGAGGCCAGGCCATAGCCGGTCGAGGCGCCGATCACCAGCACCCGCTTGGGGCCGGCCGCGAATTCGCCGCTGGCCTTGGTGATGCCGATTTGTTCCTGCACGTTTTTCTCGCAGCCGAGCGGATGCGCAGTAACACAGATAAAGCCACGAACCTTGGGATGGATGATCACGAAGAATCCTCACGCGACGACAAGCCGCCTATTCTAAACGGGGAGGCCACCATGCGCTGGCGCAGGGTGGTCGAGTCGTCAGCAAAACTACTGCGCGGCCGCCAGGCGGGCGCGGTCGGTGCTCGGAATCCTCATGTACGGCCAGTACACGCCGGTTCCTGCGCGCCACCCGCACCCGCCTGGCGACCGCTCGCTACGTTTTGTTGGCGACTCGATGGCAGTCAATGTCCAGTGTCAGGCCCCATCGGCCACAAAGCCCGCCTTGGCATGGCTGCCGTCGCAGAACGGCTTGTTCTGGCTGTGGCCGCAGCGGCACAGGAAGGCGCTGGTGATGCGGGCCACTACGCGGCCGGTGCCGCTGGTGATTTCCAGGTTGCCGCGCACTTTCAGCGGCCCGTTGAGCTGGGGATCGATGTGCAGCGGTCCGTCGCGCACGGGCAGCGCATCGGCACTGCCGGTGGGCGGTTCGCCGGTGGCGGTGAAGGGGATGTCGTGATGGGAGCCGTCGCAGAACGGCTTGTTCTTCGACGCACCGCAGCGGCATAGCGTGGCGCGATAGCCGGCGAACGCACCGGCGAGGCGCAGGTCGCCGCGGAAGCCGTAGGGGCCCGCTTCGCGGATGGCGGCGAGGTTGACCGGCGGCGCGGTTTCTTCCGGACGTCCATCGCGGCGCTGGTAGCGGATGGCGCCGGAAGGGCAGGCGTGGGCGATATCCACCAGCCGCTCCGCATCCATCGCATCGGGATGAATCCAGGGACCTTGCACATTGGCCAGGAACACCTTGGGCGCGCCGGTGACGCAGAAGCGCGCGTGGATGCAGCGCTTGGTTTCGTAGAGGATGGTGATCTTCTCGCCTTCCACGCGTTCGACCCCGTCCTGCACCGTGCTCGCCGGTGCAGGCGCGGGCGGCGCTGCTACGGCGGCGGCCGGTGCGGCGGCAGGCACCCATGGTGTGGGCCTGGCCAGATCGAAATCCTGCTCGGCGCGCTGCGCCAGCCTGGAAAGAATCGACGCGGCCTGGATCGCGCGCGGATCGCCGCAGGCCGCGAGACGTTCGCCGGCTTCGGCCAGTTGCTGGAAACGTTCGCGGAAAAAGCGCCGTGCACCGGGACCGGGCGGCAGCGCCGAGGCATCGCGCAATGTGATAAAGGTGACGCCGGCGTGGCAATTGGGATTGGACGGTCCGGCCGGCAGGCGCGCGGCGCGTTCGGCCAGCGGCGTCAGCGCATGCATCAGGCCGATGGCCAGATCCAGCGACACGCTCTTGTCCGGATCCTGCGTGGGTACGGCGTAGGTGTACGCCAGCAGGCGCTGCATCAGGCCATAGGCTGCGTTGGCCAGGTCCACAGTAGCGATGGCGCGTTCGTCCTCCAGCCACACGCGACCTTCGGGGCGCGGCGGGCGACGCAGTACGGGATTGGTCGCGGCCGGAAACGCCGGTACGAACGAAGGATCCGCAGCCAGCAGTTGCTCGTATTCGGTGCGGATCGCCGCGAATTTTTGATAGTGCGAATCCACCGTGTTCTGCTGCGCGCCTTCGCCTTGCGTGACGATCGCATCGAAGGCGGCCAGCGCGGTCTTCATGCAGATCACGCGCTTGGCGCCGGGCAGGTTGACTTCGTTGGAAGAGAGTTGCAGCGACGGGTCGCCGCACATGGCGCCGCTTTCGCCATGCTGCTCGGCAATCAGGCGCAGGCCTTCGGCCAGCAGCTGATAGAACTGGCCGACGGTGTCGTAATTCATGCCCATCGGTGTGAGCCGCGGACCATCGGCGCCGCGCACGAAGGCGCGCTCCGGTGCAAAGCCTTCGCCATCGGGTTCGCTGGAACCCGCCGGGCGTTCCAGAAAAATGAAATGCTGCAGCGTGGCCATGTTGAACGGCGCCAGTTTCACCACCACGCCGGCCGGCAGATAGCCCGGATCGAGCGGGAAATTGGACCGTCCCACGCGCGGCGCGCCGCCGAGCGCGACGGTAATGTTCCACACCGCCATCAGATGGCCCATCTCTTCGATGGCCACCTGCACGATGCTTTGCCGCCAACGCGCGACGGCATCCAGCTGGATCGGGGTGAGGCCTTCGTCGAGCGAGGATTTCAGCGAAAACGCTGCGTAGAGATAGGTGCACATCAAGCAGTGTTCGAGCTCGGCCGCCTCATACAAGGCGTGCAGCGCCTGCTCGCGGCTCGGTGTCGAATGCAAGGGACTGTAGCTGACCACGGCGACTCCCCGGACGATGTCAGATCGCAACCTTACACCCTGGGGGAAGAGGCGGGATGTGCTTGAAGGCGTGCCGGTGTGAAGCGTGTGCTATCGATGCAAGGGTGTGTGGCAAGTACGTGCAAGCCCACGCCAAGCCTCCCCTGCCGAGCAGGGGAGGGAACAAGTCGGCGAGTGCGTGCATTCGTGCAAGACGTCAGACAAACATGCCGCCCGATGCTTCGACACGCTGGCCATTGATCCATCCGCTGTCCTTCGACAGCAGCACCACCACCGCACCGCCGATATCGTCCGGCAGACCTACGCGGCCCAGCGCTGTCTGCGCAGCCACAAAGGCATTCACATCGGCGTTGTCGCGCACCACGCCGCCGCCGAAATCGGTTTCGATCGCGCCGGGCGCCAGCGTGTTGACGGCGATGCGGCGTGCGCCCAGTTCCTTGGCCTGGTAGCGGGTCAGCACTTCGATCGCGCCCTTCATCGCGGCATAAGCCGAATAGCCAGGCAGGCTGAAGCGCGCCAGGCCGCTGGAGATATTCAGAATGCGGCCGCCATCGACGATCAGCGGCAGCAGGGTCTGGGTGAGAAAGAACGCGCCTTTGAGATGCACGTTCACCAATTCGTCGAACTGCGCTTCGGTGGTCTCCGCAAAGCTGGCGTGGATGCCGATACCGGCGTTGTTGACCAGGAAATCGAACTGGCTGCGCTGCCAGTGATCCTTCAATACCGCACGCAGCTGATCGGCGAAGGCCGCGAAGCTGGCGCTCTTGCCCACGTCCAGCTGCAGCGCCACAGCGCGGCGGCCAAGTTTGGCGATGGCGGCCACCACCGCCTCGGCTTCGCTCTGGTTGGAGCGATAGGTGAGCACCACGTCGGTGCCGTGTTCGGCCAGCTTCAAGGCCATGCTCTTGCCCAGTCCGCGGCTGCCGCCGGTGATCAGGGCGATGGGGGTTTGCGTGCTGCTCATGGGCGTCTCCAGGGTTGAGGTGAACCAATGGCGCTCAGCTTATTGATCTGTACTAATCGTATAAATAAGCAGATTATGAGTGCTGTGTTCGCATAAAACGAACAATCTGGGGATGGTCGATGCACCGGATCGAAGCCATGCACATCTTCGTGCGGGTGGCGGAAATGGCCAGTTTCACCCGTGCCGCCGACAACCTGGGCCTGCCCAAGGCCAGCGCCTCCACCGCCGTGCAGCAGCTGGAAGCGCAGCTGGGCACGCAACTGTTGCACCGGACCACCCGCCGGGTGCAGATGACCCAGGACGGCCAGCTGTTCTACGAGCGCTGCAAGGAACTGCTCGCCGACATGGACGAGGTCAGCAGCATGTTCCAGCAGGCGCCACAGTCGATCAGCGGCCGCTTGCGCGTAGACATGAACGGCAGCATCGCGCGGCGCCTCATGCCGCACCTGCCGCAGTTTCTGCGTGAGCATCCGCAGATCCAGGTGGAATTGAGCTGCACCGATCGGCGCGTCGACGTGGTCGGCGAAGGTTTCGACTGCGTGCTGCGGGTGGGCACGCTGGACGATTCCAGCCTGATCGTGCGTCGGCTGGGCATGTTTCCGATTGCCAATTGCGTCAGCCCTGCGTATCTGCAACAGCACGGCATGCCGCGCGAACTGGACGAGCTGCCGCGGCATCTGCTGATCCACTACGTGCCCACGCTCGGGCAGCGTCCGCCCGGCTTCGAGTATCTGGAAGGCGATAGCTGCTGCTATGTGCCGATGCCGGGCGTGCTGACCGTCAACAGCGTGGAGGCCTACCAGGAGGGTTGCCTGGCGGGGCTGGGTATCATCCAGGCGCCACGCGTCGGCCTGACCGAACTGCTCGAGCAGGGCCGGCTGGTGGAAGTGCTGCCGCAATACCGTGCGGAACCGATGCCGGTGTCGCTGCTGTATGCGCAGCGGCGCAATCTGTCTGCGCGCGTGCAGGTATTCATGGAATGGCTGCGCGGCATCATGGCGCCGTATCTGGATGCCGGGTGAATCGCCGGCGGCGGCTGCAAGAAACTGTCACAGAAGCGGATTAGTTTCGTTCGATCAGTCATGAGCACGCCGGCTGAACATGGCGTGTGGCGAAATACGCTTTCATCCCTCCAACAGGTGACACCATGTCTGCATCGGATGCCCCTTCGCTGTCGGCCATCAACCATATCGTCGTGGTGATGCTGGAGAACCGCTCCTTCGATCACATGCTTGGTTTTCTCTACAGCGATGCCGGCAATGTGTCGCCGGCAGGGCAGCCGTTCGAAGGCCTGACCGGCAAGGAATCCAATCCCGGTGCCGGCGGCACCGCCGCGGTAACGGTGTTCAAGATCCAGCCGGCCGCTGCCAGCACGTATTTCATGCCGGGTGCCGATCCGGGCGAAGGCTATACCGCCACCAACTCGCAGCTGTTCGGCAGCAACACCGCGCCGACGCCGCCGGTGGCTACCAACCAGGGCTTTATCAGCGATTTTTCCTACACGCTGGGCTGGGAGGCGAAGGAGAATTATTCGATTTTCGCCGGCACGGTCGCCAACGACATCATGGGCATGCACACGCCGGAAACCTTGCCGGTGCTGTCCGCGCTCGCACGCGGTTTTGCGGTATGCGATCACTGGTATGGCTCGGTACCCACCGAAACCCTGCCCAATCGCGCCTTCGTGCATGCCGGCACGTCGCAAGGCCATATGGACGACAAGACCAAGACCTTTACCGCGCCCAGCATCTATACCGCACTGACCAAGCAGAATGTCAGCTGGAAGGTCTATGGCTACACCGCCGAGCCGCTGACGCGCATGACCTTCACCGACCTCACCAATCTCGCCGATACCTACTTCGGCCAGTTCACCGACTTTCAGAGCGATGCAGCGAACGGTTCGCTGCCGTCCTACAGTTTTCTCGAGCCGAGCTGGGGCTCCAAAGGCAATAGCCAGCATCCGAATTACGATGTGGCGCTGGGCGAGCAGTTCCTGCATGACGTGTATTACGCCTTGCGCAACAGCCCGGCGTGGAGCCAGACCTTGCTGATCGTCACTTATGACGAACACGGTGGCTGCTACGACCACGTGGCACCCCCGGCGGGTGCGGTGGCGCCGGATGCCAGCGTCGGTGAATACGGTTTTGATTTCACGCGCTTCGGGCCGCGCGTGCCGACCGTGCTGATCTCGCCGTTGATTCCTGCCGGTACGGTGTTCCGCGTCGCGCAAGGCGCAACGCCGTTCGACCACACCTCGATCTTGAAAACCGTGGAACAGCGCTGGAATGTGCCGCCGCTGACCAAGCGCGACGCGGCGGCACCGGATGTCGGCGCGGTACTCACGCTGACCACGCCGCGCACGGACGATCCTTTGGCGGGCGTGACGGTGCCAGTATCCAGCGGCACCAACCCTTCGGCGAACAAGCCTTCGCATCTGCAGGAAGTGTATGCAGAGCTGGTATCGCGCCTGCCGGTGCCGGATGCTGAGCAGGGTACGCATCGTCCTGCGCCGAGGCTGGAGACGGGGTACGACTACGATCGCTATATCAACGAGCGCGTGATGGCGTGGAAGGCGAGCCGGAAATCGACGGGTTCATAAGCAAGTGCTATTCAACTTGCTTAGTCGTTACTGAGTCATCATTCCCGCGAAAGCGGGCGCAGGCATGACGGCGTGGCAAGACGCAGGATTGGGGCCGGCTACGGTGCGTGATTCGCTGGATGCGCTAGCTGACTGCGAAACGCATTGCGCACGGGCCTCAACGCGCCCGGAACGTCACCACCAATACATCGCGGTGCGCCGCTTCTCCTGCCACTAGCGGCGTCACCGCTGTCACCCCGTGAAACACGCGCGGGTCGTGGATCAGGGCTGCATCGAACGGATGGGTCAAGGTGAAATCGCCCAGCGGCTTGCCGTCCGGCGTATGGATGGTGGTGGTGCCGCTGGCGATGTTGTGCCGGTCCACCAGCAACACCAGCACGAAATCCACGCCATCGCGATGGCTGCCTTCCGGCGTCGGTTCGCCGGCGGCATCGGCACTGGCTTCGATGCGGAACTGATGCACTTCCACATGCCATTGCGCTACCGCCGGAGCGAGTGAACTGAACAAGCCATTGCAGAAGGCCAGGATGGTACGCAGGCTGTCGCCGTCGGCGATGCTGGCCTCGATCGGTTCGAACCAGCGCTCGATATCGCCTTGCAAGGTGTTGTACTGCAGCGCCTGAAAATGCGGCTGATGCGGTGCCAGCGCCAGCGCACCGTGTGCATCGGCGCTGAAAGTCGCATGGCGGCGACGGCGGAAGCGGCCTTTCGCCGCCAGGTAGGGATCCGGTCCAAGCCGGTTCCAGCTTTCCGCAAAGCGCGTCCAGTCGGACAGCGTGCCGGCCGATTGCAGCAGCGGCTGCATGATGTCGGCGGTGACAAAGCAGAAGCCGTCGCGTTGCATGGCATCGGACAGCGGGGCATTGGGTGGGATCGACATGGCGCAATTATAGAAGGCGGCGTCGAGCCGGCACATGCCATATCGGAGGCAGTGCGCAGGCAAGGCGGCGCGCCAAAAAAAGCGCCACCCGCAGGTGGCGCCTGGATCGGTGTCACCTGCTCAGCGCGTGCCCAGCATGTCGATACGGACCAGCCCCTGTGCCTTGGCCTTGGCCAGCACACGCGCGACGCTGTCGTACGCCACGCCATCGGCCGCCTCGATCTGCAAGGCCGGCTGTTGTGCCCGGCTGGCGGCGATGCTCAGTTGTGCGGCCAACTGGTCGGCCCGGATGGGGGTTCCGTTCCAGTCCATTTCACCGTCCGGATGGATGCCCAGGTGGATCGGCGGTACGACTTCCAGTGGCGATTTAGATGAGAGTTGCGGCAGATCCATGGTCGCCTTGTGGGTGACGATGGGCGAGGTGATCATGAAGATGATCAGCAGCACCAGCAAGACGTCGACCAGTGGCGTGACGTTGATCTGGGCCATGACGTCGCGAGATACACGTGCAGAGAAAGCCATAGTTCTTCCTCCCGTACGAGCTGTGGATGTCGATGTGGGCCCGGCGCAAAGGGGGAGCCGGGCGCGGCCAGCTTAGTCCCGCGTGCGCGGCTCGAGCAATGCCCTGGCGATATCGTCGAAGCGATTGCACAAGGTGGAGAGATGCGCCTCGTACGGATAGACGGTGAGCGTGGCGGTGGGGATGGAGGCGAGCGTTGCGCGCACCAGCTCGATCGGCATGTTGGCGTCTTTGCCGCCATGGAATACCTGCAGGGGGATCTGGATATCCTCCAGGCGGATACCCAGCGGATGCATATACAGGCGCATGTCCCAGGCGGTGCCGCGCGTGCCCTGGCGCAGTGCTTCGCGGAAAACGTAGCCGAAGGCTTCGTAGCGGCCGGGATATTCGAAGGCGTCGTAATCGGCCGGCGGCAGGATGTGCTTCATCTGCGACAGGTCCTTGCCGATGCTCACCGCCGTGCGGTGCAGCAGCAGCCGAAGCAGTCCCGGCGCGTGCCTGGCCAGCAGCCAGCCCAGGCGGTTCAAGAAGTGCAGCTGGGCCAGTAGCTGCGGCTGGTCCATGTACCACAGGCCGGACACGATCACCGCGCGCTGCACGCGCTCGGGAATGCATGCGGCGCACGCTGCCGCGTACACGCCGCCGGCGGAGTGGCCGAGCAGGGAAAAGGTATCCAGCTGCAGCGCATCGGCCAGTGCCAGCAGGTCCGCCGGCCAGTCCGCAAAGCGGCGCTGCGGCTGGAAACTGGAGCGTCCTATGCCGGGGCGGTCGGGGGCAATGATGCGCAGGCCCAGGCGCGTGAAGGTGGCTTCGCCGATCAGCAGCGGCTCCAGCCGCGACGAAGGCGTGCCGTGAAAATAAAACACCGGGTGACCGTCAGGCATGCCGAATTCGGCGTAAGTCATGCGCCTGCCATCGGCCAGCATGACATTGCCTTCAGTCGCCATGGTCACCCTCCTGATTGCCTGCGGCGATTGTGCATGTGGCCGGCCGGCGATTAACAGGGCAGGCGTCGCGCTTCACGGACCTGATGCGGCAAGCAAAAACAACAAGGCCAGAGGCGGCGAGCCTCTGGCCTTGTTGTGGATCAACGCTGCGACGCGATCAGGTGCCGGACGAAGCCGCCGAGGAAGCGCTGGCCGGCTTGCCCCCCTTGTCGCCGTGATGGCCGCCGGCACGCGGCGGGCGGTTCTTGAACAGCTCGTCCGCCGTCTGCTTCTGTTCCGGCGACAGCACGGCGTACAGGGCGCTGAAGGCGGAGGAGAGCTTCTGCATGTTGTCCGCATTCAACTGCGCCAGCTGCGCATACGACTTCATCGAGTCGTCGGCGCTCATGCTTTCCATTTGCTGGTGGCGCTGGTGCAGTGCCTGGCCGGTGCGCTGCGCGTTGTCGCGCATCACCTGCGCATAGGCGGTCCACTGGCTCGACTGCGCGTCGGTGATGTTGAGTTCGTCGTGCAGATCGCTGACCTGCTGCTCCACTTCATCCATGCGGCGCTGCGCATGGGACTTGGTGGCGGTGGGGGCAGCAGTCGATGGCGAAGCGGCCGCCGGCGCCGTGCTCTGGGCCATGGCCGTGCCGGCGAACAAGGCGAGCGACAGTACGGCGGGTAGAGCAGCCTTGCGAATAAGCTTGTTCATGATGGGAAGCTCCAATGCATGAGTACGGGCCCGACAAGGGCGCGAAATAACCGGATGCGCAGGGATGCTCAATATCCCGGAGGGGCGCCGTTGTTGTAATAGACCACGCCCGGCGGCGGCGGCGGCGGGGGCGCCGAGCTTTGGTAGACCACACCGGGCGGCGGCGCGGAGGCATTGGCAGCGGAGTTGGCAATGGCCGCACCTGCCACTACGCCCAGCAGGCCAGCTGCGATCGCTACGCCTGCACCGCCACCGCCGTCATGGCGGCGGCGATCCCAGCGCGGCGGCGGGGGCGGCGGCGGACGATGCCAGCCCGGACCGGGGCGGCGGTAGTATTGCGCTTGTGCCGGCATCGACGGCGCAACAACGGCCAGCGCGATCGCGACGGCGGCCAACTGCCGGAGAATCGGCGTGCGTGAGGTGCGAGTCATCAACTTACCCTCCTCGGATATGCATCGTTTGGCGCATGCACCGGGCCAGTGTCGCGTGCCTGCGTGGTGAAAAATCCTGATGGCGATGGCCGGCAGCGATAAAGCATCTGGCGCGCCGCTGCCGATCGCCGGTGGGCAGTCTAAGCCAAATCAGGTGTAGTTTTATTCAAGTTGGCGTGTTGTAGGGGGATCGGTTCATCCAGCGCGAAGCATGCTTCGCCGCGGCGCCCTGCGGAACGCATAACAAGCGTTTGACAGCTGTCACTGGCTGGCGCCGACGCAATTCCCACAATCAGTTGTGTATGGCGCGGGCCAGTTCTGGCCCGCACGAGGCCGGCATTAACCGAACAGGTGGAATCATGCGCAACCGTTTCTTCATCATTGCAGCCGTGCTGATCGTAGCCGGCGTAATCTGGCATTTTCTCGACCGCCCGCAGCCGGACCTGGGCAGTCCACGTTATTTCAGCGACCAGACCTATAACTTCGAGACCGCGCGCGTGCTCAACGACATTGCCGGCGTCGGTGGCGATGGCGGCGAAGTAGGGCAGGCGATTGCCGGGCTCAAGGCAGGCGATGCGCAAGGCTGGTATCAGCGCTGGATGGCGGCAGGCGATCGTGCCATGACCCTGGCGCAACACACGGACGATTCCATCGGCAAGGGCGATGCCTTGCTGCGCGCCCACAACTACTATCGCGCCGCCGAATTTTTTCTTGCGCCGAACGATGCGCAGCGCGTACCGGCATGGAAGAAGAATATCGCCGCGTTCTACCAGGGACTGGGCGTGCTGGGCGTGAAGTACGAGCGCATCAGCGTGCCTTACGGCAAATACCATTTGAATGCGCTTTATTTCCCCGGCCCGGCGGGATCGGACAGCAAGCCGCTGCTGGTGGTCGTAGGCGGTTACGACAGTACGATGGAGGAATTGTATTTTCATGTGGTGGCAGCGGCGCAGCAACGTGGCTATCCGGTGCTGGTCTACGAAGGGCCGGGCCAGGGTTCGGTGCTGCGCGAGCAGGGCCTGACCATGACGCCGCAGTGGGAAAAGCCCAACGGAGCTGTGCTGGATACGTTTCTTGCCACGCATCCCACTTCCGGCAAGATCGTGCTGATCGGCGAGAGCATGGGCGGCTATCTTGCACCGCGCGCCGCGGCTTTCGATCCGCGCATCAGCGGCGTGGTGGCGTACGATGCATTTTTCGATGGTGGCGCGATCGCCGCGCGTAATGTGCCGCTGTTCGTGTTCTGGCTGCGTCAGCACGGCTACACCGGCGTGCTCAACTGGCTGGGCAAGCATGGCCCCAGCGATCCCGGTGCGCAGTGGTCGGTGCAGAACGGCATGTGGGTGCTCGGGGTGAAGGGACCGTTCGAGGTGCTGGATGCGTTCAAGGCCTACACGCTGGCGCCGGTGGCGGCGCGGATCAAGGCCGACGTGCTGATCCTGTCCGGCGCCGACGATCACTTCGTGCCGCCAGAGCAGGCCAAGGCGTTTGCGCTGAGTCTTACCGCGGCGCGCAGTGTCACCAATATTGTTTACGACCGCGCCTCGGGCGGCGGCGAGCATTGCCAGATCGGCGCCCCCAGCCTGTGGCATGCAACCTTATTCGACTGGTTGGCGACCAAGTTCGGTGAGCCGGCGCAGATCCAGGCGATCGGCCGGCCCTAGGCCTGTACGCGCACTTTCACATTTCGCCAATAACATGACTGGCCCCGATCGGAGAATAACCATGCACAAATCATTGATGAGCTGCGCCGTGCTGTCGATGGCGCTGGCCGGAGCCGTCCATGCACAGGCCGCGACCACCAAGCCGGCGGCTTTCGAGGCACTCGGCAAAGGCGTGCAGATCTATACCTGCAGCGCAGCTGGCGGCGCTTATGCGTGGCATTTGAAGGCGCCTGACGCCAGCTTGCTGGACGCCAAGGGACAAACCATCGGCAAGCATTTCGCCGGGCCCAGCTGGCAGGCCAATGACGGCAGCACGGTGGTGGCCGAGCCGCTGACCGCGGCGCCGTCGCCGGATGCCGGCGCCGTCGCGTGGCTGGTGCTGCATGCCAAGTCGCATAGCGGCAGCGGCACGATGGCCGCGGTGCAATACATCGTGCGCGCACACACCGAGGGCGGCGTGGCGCCCGCCACGGGCTGCGATGCAGGCCATGCCGGCACCGAGGTGCGCGTACCGTACAGCGCGCTGTATCAGTTCTTTCCCTAAGGGCTGAACACCAGCACCAGGAACACCACGAACAGCGACAGATGCACCGCGCCCTCCAGCATGCTGGTGCGCGAGTTGGAGAAGGTGATCGAGCTGAGGATCAGCGTGGCGATCAGCATCACGATGCCTGAGGGTGCCAGCCCGAGCAGCACCGGGTTGCCGGTGTAGAGGCTGATCGCCAGCACGGCCGGCACGGTCAGGCCCAGGGTGGAGGTCACCGCGCCCAGGCAGAGATTGACGGCACGGGTAAGGCGGTCGGCGCGGATCGCCACCAGGGCGGAAATGCCTTCGGGGGCAAAGACCAGGATGGCGATCACGATGCCGCCGAGCGCCACCGGTGCGCCGGTGGCCTCGATGCCGTAGTCGAGGATCTTGGCCATGCTCTTGGACAGGATCACGATCGGCAGGATGTTCACCAGCAGCAGTACGAAGTGCAGCATCAGCTGCTTTTTGTCGATCGGTTCGGGCCGATGGTGTTCCATTTCGTGCGGGTCGATCGGCTGCGCATCGGGCGCTATGAAATAGCCGCGGTGCCGGCCGGTCTGCAGCCACAGGAACACGCCGTACAAGGCGATGGTGAGCAGCGAAAACATCACCGCCTGCAGCGGCGTCAGCGTGCCGTCGTGGGTGGAGGTGGTGAAGTCCGGCAGCACCAGGGCGATGATGGTGAGCGGAATGATCACCGACAGATAAGCCGCCGCACCCTTGAGGTTGTAGACCTGCTCGTAATGCCGGATGCCGCCCATCAGCAGGCCCAGCCCGACCACGCCGTTGAGCACGATCATCAGCACCGCATACATGGTGTCGCGCGCCAGCGTGGCATTGCCTTGCGAACTGAGCATCACCGCCGAGATCAGCACCACCTCGATCACCACGATCGACAACGTGAGCACCAGGGTGCCGAACGGCTCGCCCAGCATCTCGGCCAGCGTTTCGGCCTCGTGCACTACGCCGAAGGCTACCCACACGATGACCAGGAACAGCCACAGGAACAGCCCGATGCCGGTTGTATGGCTGAGGCCGGCGATCCAGCCACTGCCGAACAGCAGGAACAGGGCAACCGTGATCCAGCCGACCAAGGGGCGCATGGAAGTCATCGCTCGCTGCATGATTCGCGGTCCTGTTCGCTATGGCGATTGCAATCGGCAGTTTAAGCGGTTCGGGGATGCTCTGATCAATGTCCCGCCACCGGGCCGGTTCCCGGCGGCGGGATGCGTAGTGCTCAGGGCTTCCAACTGCCGCCCATTTGGCGGGTGGCGACGTCGAGGCGATTCCACCGGTCGATCTGGGCGCTGACCAGGGGCGGCATGGCCAGTGGGTCTGGTCGGCAGGCTTTGCCCCACACCGTGTCGGGTACAGGATCAGGGCTATCGCATGCCCGGTTTGCACCGCGAAATGGAAGACGCGGTGCGGCAGATGTGACTGCGGCTGCATCACACCGGTGTCGCCCAGGTAAAAACTAGGCGACTGGTTGCCACCGTGCTGTCCCGGGTCTGTCTGGACATGTAGCGCTCGCGCAAGTCGCGCCGCGAAGAATCGTTCGATGCACACGCATCGCATTTTGCGCTGGAGCCTGCCGACCACGGCGACGTCGCGCAGGATCTGCTGATGGCCGATTCGGTTGCCGGTAGTGGAAGCGCTGACGCCACCGGAGCGTATGAGCGCTGGGCGCATAGTCGCGCGTAGCGTTTTGTTTCACCGTGTCCGCCGGAAAAGTTGCGCAGATCGAATGGAGGCGATGCGCAGCGGATCCTGCAGCTGGTTAGTGCAAGGCTGCAGCAAGGCGCACTTGCACGGCTGATGTATCGGATGCGCGGGGGATCTTCATGCTGGCGTAAGCCAGCCTGTCCCCGTTATTCGAATGGGCGCAATTACAAGCCGTTTTGCGCATGCTTGCGGGCATATGCCGTCATGGCATGAATGCGCAGCGGCGTGACGATGTTTCGTCACGCGTTCTACACCGCAACGCGATATACGCTCATCGCCGATTTCTGCGGTGGTCATCTGCGGCGAACAATCGAGCTTCGTTGCAAAGCGTGTTTGCCTGTCTTTTCGTGCGCTACGTGTCGCTGCATGGAGGCTACTCGATGCCACGGTCACCACGATTCGATCTTGCCGGCGTACCGCAGCATGTGATCCAGCGCGGTCACGGGCATCGGCAATGCTTTTTCGCGGCGGCGGATTGCCGTTGCTATCTCGCGCAACTGCTGCATGCAAGCCAGCGCTGGCAGTGCGCCGTGCATGCTTACGTGCTGATGCCCAATCACGTGCACCTGTTGCTTACGCCGTCCAGCGTCGGCGCGCTGGCGAGCATGATGCAATCGCTGGGCCGCAACTATGTCAGCTATGTCAACGTGACCTACCGGCGCAGCGGTACCTTGTGGGAAGGGCGCTACAAATCCTGCCTGGTCGATGCCGAGGATTACTTGCTCCGCTGCTATCGCTATATCGAACTCAATCCGGTACGCGTCGGCCTGGTCGGCGAGCCATCGGCATATGCCTGGTCCAGCTATGGCGCCAATGCGCTGGGCGACCGCGATCCCTTGATCGTGCCGCACTCGCGCTACCTGGCGCTGGGCAGCGAGCCGGCCGCATGCCAGCGTGCCTACCGGCAACTGTTCGCCAGCGATATCGACGGCGAGCACCTGCAGGAAATCCGCACCTATATCCAGCAGCAGCGCGCGCTCGGTTCGCCTTCGTTCCAGGCCTGGGTAGAACATGCGCTCGGCCGCTATGCCAAGGCACGGCCCGCGCATCGTCCGCGCCGCAGCCTGCCTGCGGCGATCGGCGGGGACTAATCTTCCAGGCGCGCTTTCAATCTGGCCAGGGCGCGATCCCACTGCTGCGCGATGGTGTCGAGCGAACGCCGCGCTTCGTCCAGCCGGCCGGCTTCGAATTCCCACAGGCGTTCGCGGCCCTGCCACAGGTCGCGCACCAGGCCGGCATCGGCCAGTACCTGCAAATGCTTGGTCACGGCCTGGCGCGTGATATCGGTACCGGCGGTGAGCTGGGCGATGGACAGGGCACCGCCCGCGCACAGCAAGGCGATCAGGCGCAGGCGTGTTTCGTCGCCCAGCGCGGAAAAGACCGGTGCGGACTTTTGCAGCGAACCGGCGGCGCTAGTGCGTGGCGACATAGTTTTCGATATTGATCATTTGTTGCTCCCAGCCATTGCTGTTGGCGCGGAAGGCATCCAGGCGCCGGCTGGGAGGAATCTGGTCGAAGCCCGATTCAAGCAGCCGCAGCAAGGTGCCGTCGGCGCTTTCTTCCAGCTCGAAGCGCACCAGGGTAGGTGTTTCCTGCGAGTAGTCGACGTCGGGATCGATCGCGAACGGATGCCAGTAGAAGGACAGCAGCCGCTCCGGCTCGACGCGATCGACCTCGACGCGCCAGAGCAGGTGCTCGTAGCCCGGGTAGGTGATCGGTCCTTCGATCGGCTGCCCGGCGACGAACTGCTTTCCTTTGAGCGCTACGCCGAACCAGTCGCCGAAGGATTCGGCGTCGGCCAGCGCGCGCCACACCTTGGCGCGCGGCGCGCGGATATGAATCTGCCGTTCGATGCTGTTGGTCGATGTGTTCATGGGCAACCTCCAGGTTGCATATTAGATCCGCTGTGCCGGATATGCAACCAATTGGTTGCTGTACGCATAGGAAAAAAATTCTGCCCCGCGCCAGGACCGCCTCTGGCAGAATCGGCCGACCTTCATCGCGGGTACCTGGAAATGCAGGATGCTGTCGCCACGCCGGTCAATTCGCCGGGCCGAGTTCTGTTCGCCAGCCTGATCGGCACCACCATCGAGTTCTTCGATTTCTACATCTACGCCACTGCGGCGGTGCTGGTGTTTCCCAAGCTGTTCTTTCCCGCTGCCGACCCGGCTTCGGCCACGCTGCAGTCGTTTGCCACCTTTGCGCTGGCCTTTGTCGCGCGGCCGATCGGCTCGGCGCTGTTTGGGCATTTCGGCGACCGGATCGGGCGCAAGGCCACGCTGGTGGCGGCGTTGCTCACCATGGGCATCTCGACGGTGGTGATCGGCGTGTTGCCGACGTATGCGCATATCGGGGTGATCGCGCCGCTGCTGTTGTCGCTGTGCCGATTGGGGCAGGGCCTGGGCCTGGGCGGCGAGTGGGGCGGTGCGGTGCTGTTGGCGACCGAGAATGCGCCCAAGGGCAAGCAGGCCTGGTACGGCATGTTTCCGCAGCTTGGCGCGCCGATCGGCTTTTTCATCGCCACCGGCCTGTTCCTGTGGCTGACCGAGCATATGGGCGACGCCGCGTTCTTTGCCTGGGGCTGGCGCGTGCCCTTCCTCGCCAGTTCGGCGCTGGTGCTGATCGGCCTGTGGATGCGCCTGCGCCTGACCGAAACGCCGGCTTTTGCGCGCGCAATGGCGCAGCAGGAGCGCGTACGCGTACCGATGCTCACGGTACTCACCGAGCATCCACGCGCCTTGTTCGCCGGCACGTTCGCGACGCTGGCCACCTTCGTGATCTTCTACTTGATGACGGTATTCGCCTTGAGCTGGGCCACCTCCAAGCTGGCGTACTCGCGCGAAACATTCCTGATCATGCAGATGGTTGGGGTGCTGTTCTTCGCGCTGTTCATTCCGCTGTCCGCGTTGCTGGCCGACCGTCGCGGCAATCGCTTCACGATGGTGCTGGCCACGCTGCTGATCTTTGTCTTCGGCATCGCCTATGCCGCGCTGTTCGCGCACAGCGGCCTGCTGTTCATGGTGATCGGCATGTGCGTGGTGGGCATCACTTATGGGCCGCTTGGCGCGACGCTGGCGCAGATGTTTCCCACCGCGGTGCGCTACACCGGCGCGTCGCTGGCCTTCAATATGGCGGGCATTTTCGGCGCCTCGCTGGCGCCGTACCTGGCGACCTGGCTGGCCAAGACCTATGGGCTTGAATATGTCGGCTACTACCTTTCGGCGGCTGCGGTGCTGACCATGCTGGCCTTGATGATCAAGCCGAAACAGGATGCGCAGGCCGGCCATTGAGCATGCGCCACACTGATGAAGCACCCGCATGGATGCCGATCGCCCTGGCCGAACGCGGGGTGCGGCGGTTCGGTCCGGGGCAGAGCAACCCGCGCATCGTCGAGTACAACGGCCATACCGCCCTGGTGGGCTATGACGACAAGATCTCCTGGTGCTCCTCGTTCGTGAACTGGTGCCTGGGCCGCATCGGCATCCGCGGTACCGGTTCCGCACTGGCCCGCTCCTGGCTCGACTGGGGCCGGCCGCTGGAGCAGCCGGTCTACGGTTGCGTGGCGGTACTCACGCGCGAAGACGATCCCGCCAGCTGGAAAGGGCATGTGGGCTTTTACCTGCGCCACGATGCCGAGACGATCTATCTGCTCGGCGGCAACCAGCTGGAAGAAGTGCGCGAGCTGGGCTATCCGCTGGATAGTGTGCTCGGCTATCGCTGGCCTGCGTAAGGCAAGAAACGGAGTGTGCGGCGCTAGCCTGTTCGCTAGTCTGTGCCCGAGTTAACGGCGGACAAGATCAGGCACACACATGCAGCATGCAGGGCAGGCCGGCGATGAACGGCTTTCGGCGATCGCGTGGTCGCAAGTAGGCGGTGAACTGGACGAGCGCGGCGCGGCGATGCTGCCGGGACTGTTGAGCGCGGACGAATGCCGCATGCTGGCCGCGCTGTATCCGCAGGGCCGACATTTCCGCAGCACGGTGTGCATGGGGCGGCACGGTTTCGGCCGCGGCGAATACAAATACTTCCGCTATCCGCTGCCGGCGCTGATTCAGCAGCTGCGCAACGATCTGTATCCGCATCTGGCGCCGATCGCCAACCGCTGGAACGAAGCGATGGGCGAGGAAGCGCGTTATCCCTCGACGCATGCCGACTATCTGGTCCGCTGTCAGCAGGCAGGACAGCTGCGTCCCACGCCGCTGCTACTGCAGTACGGCGAAGGCGATTACAACTGCCTGCACCAGGATCTGTATGGCGAGCATGTGTTTCCGCTGCAGGTGGCGATTCTGCTGTCGCAGCCGCAGGTGGATTTTGCCGGTGGGGAATTCGTGTTGACCGAGCAGCGTCCGCGCATGCAATCGCGGCCGGAAGTGGTGCCGCTGCAGCAGGGCGATGCGGTGGTTTTTGCGGTCCATCATCGGCCGGTGCAGGGCGCACGCGGCAGTTACCGGGTGAATATGCGGCATGGTGTGAGCCGTATCCGCGCCGGCCATCGGCATACGCTGGGCATCATCTTTCACGACGCGACCTGAGCGGTGCTCGCCGGTAGCATGAAAAACGCCGCACTGGGCGGCGTTGTTCGAAAGCGTCAAGGATGGGCGGCGGTGCGCGGCCGGTGGTGCATCGGCGGCGGCGATGCCGGCGCCCGGAACGGCACCACGCTGGAATCGATCGGCAGCTGCGCATCGCTGAGCATCGCCAATAAGGTTTCCCCGTAGATCAGTTCGAACGGCTTGCCGGTGACGAATTTCCACGCATCCTCGGTGTAGTCGCCGCAGGCGACGATTTTCACGGCGGAGGCCTGGTGGTATTTCATCAGGCTGTACATCTCGCGCACGTCTTTCACCTCGACGCTGCGATTGCCCCAGTGCCGGCATTGCACGAGCGTAGTGAGGCCATGCTTGTGCACGATCAGGTCCAGGCCGTTGTCCGTATCGTCCTGGCCGCCGTGCCCGTCGCTGATGTGCTGCACGGCGTAGCCGCGATAGCGGAACGCCTGCGCGACGCGGCCTTCGAACGCACGCCAGTGCATGCGGCAGAGCTCGCCCAGCTGATCGCGTACCAGCAGCCGGCGCATGCGCTGGCGATAGCCGATGCAGCACAGCGCGGCGCACACCCAGCAGGCGAGCAACAGCAGCCACACAATGGTCATGTGGACGGCGCTCTGCACACCGGTGCCATAGCGGGCGCCGATATACGCGCTGACGCCGAGCAGGGAACCTGCCGGCCAATGCACCAAGACCAGTTGCTCGATGCGATGTGTTCCGTGCTTCGCCATCAACTCCCCCGAGCTGTGAACGCTGCTGCTGAAACCTGGGGTTGACGTTAGCGCGGACGATTCGGGAGTTCAGCGTGCATTGCGGCATTCGGCCGCAGCGCGGTTCTGCCGCAGTTTGGCGGCCGATTCACGGTATCACCACGGAACTTTTGTGCGTTGCGGCGTATCGATGCTCCGGCCACGGCGGAAAACTCGGGCCGGCGGCCGGGCGCGTATACAAGACCTTAACGTGCGCGGCATTAATCCATCACGGCCCCTCCCTCGATTCCCCGGAACACCCCCGATGACCCATAAGCCGCATACCCAGTCCTCCCATGTCCGCGTCAATTGGGACGATCCGGAACTGTCCTCCCTGCTCAAGCGCAGCGACAGCTGGCAGCTGGACAACCGTGGCGGCTACACGTCGCAGGAGGTGCAGGTGTACCTGGGCTGGAGCGGTTCGGTGGGCCGCTCGGCGACGCTGGTGTGGGAGCGCGACAGGTCGGTGGTGCTGGAAGCCACCTTCCCGCTGGCCAAGGGCGACCAGGTGCGGGTGGACAAGCATCTGGGCGAGCGCATCCGCACGCTGTGGGGCGTGGTGGCGGAAGGGCGCGAAGGCTATCGCGAGGAAGACCGCCTGCGCGGCATCCATCTGTACTGGCTGCAGGTAAAACCCACCAGCTGATGCCCTAAAGGAAATCCCCGCCGGGCCGATAACGCGCTAAAGCACGCCAGCAATACCAAACCAGTATGCGGCGCTGCGGTGCCCCGGTCCCCCGGCCAGGCGCGGCACGCCGGCTTGATACGCCCGTAGCGACGTTTGCTGCGGGGGGCAGGGAGCGCACGGTGATGTTGCGTGCGAGCGATGGCGCGGTGGCGCCGATCTGAACCGGAAAGATGCCTGCATGAGCCATTTCAAGCCCCAATCGAAGCTGTCCAATAACGAGGTGGATTGGGAAGATCCACGCCTGCAGTCGCTGCTGAGCAAAACCGAGAGCTGGAAGCTGGACAACCGCGGCGCATTTGCCGCCGTCAATGTGCAGATCCATCTGGGCTGGGGCGCCACGACCGCCCGCCACGCCACGCTGGTTTGGGAAAGCGACCATGTGATGGTGCTGGAGACGCGTTTCCTGATCCCGCCGGGCGAGCAGGTACGCATCGACCGGATGCAGGCCGGCGTAGCGCGCACGGTCTGGGGCGCGGTAGTGGAGGGGCGCGAAGGATTCCGCGAAGAAGATCGCCTCAACCGTGTCTACGTGCACTGGCTGCACGTGCGTTGAGCCATTCCATGCACGCGCGGCCACGCCGCGCGTCGGTCTAGGCCGGCCAGTTGGACTCGCCGGCCAGCAGATAGAAGCCCACCTGCGCACGCTTGGCGTGACGCTTGGCCCGCGCGGCGAGCGTCGCCAGCGTTTCCGGATGGCCCGGAAAGGGCGGCGCGACACGCACGGCGCCGATCGCCACGGTGGTGAGCGGAAAGAACTGCGTATTGCCGTGGCGATCCTCACCGACGATGCCCTGGCGCGTGATGTCTTCCTCCGCGAACAGGCCCTGGGCGCGCTGGTTGAACAGCGCCACCATCTGGCGGCAGCGTTGTTCCCAATCCTCGCTCTGGAACACCAGCAGGAAATCGTCGCCGCCGATATGCCCGACAAAATCGCTGCGCGGATTCACCTGCGCAGTAAGAATGCCGGCCAGCAGGCGGATCATCTCGTCGCCGCGGAAATAGCCGTACTGGTCGTTGAACGGCTTGAAGTGGTTGAGATCCACGTAGGCCACGGTGAACGCCACTTCCGCGCGCAGCAGCCGCGCTACGTGTTCGGTCACCGGGATATTGCCGGGCAGGAAGGTCAGCGGATTGGCATAGCGGGCAGCCTCGATGCGCAGTTCGGTAACCCGGCGCACCAGTGATTCGCCGGTGCCCAGGCCCAGATAGCGTCCTTCGCGGGTGATCACGAAGCCGTCGCTGAGATAGCGCTGATCCTGCCCGCGCAGGATATCGGCCATGCTTTCCAGCGATTGCCGCACATCGCACAGCAACGGTGCTTCATGCATGAAGGCGGTACAGCTTTTGCGGCCATACAGTTCGCGCGTATACGGCTGCGCCATGCGTTCGCTGAAGACGCGCCGGTTGATCAGGCCGATCGGTTGTTCTTCTTCTACTACCGCCAATGCATGCAGTTCCGGCTGTCTGCTAAACAGGGCGATTACATCGTTGTTGTTGTGTTGCGCGGTGAGCGCGGGTGCTTCGATCACCAGGTGGCCCAGGTGCATCGGCCGCTGCGTGACCGGGCCGCGCAGGCGCGGCGGCACGGCGATCATCGGATGGTTCAGCGCGCTCACCACGCTGTCGCAGACCTTGTCGACCACTCGCGGCGCCGGACGGCCGAGCAGGAAGCCCTGCGCATAGGAGATGCCCAGTTCGCGCAGCATGCGCAAGTCGTCGGCTTCTTCCACGCCTTCGCCGACCAGGTCGGCGCCGAGCGTTTCGGCCACCTGGCACAGCGCGCGCACGATGGCGAGGCGTTCGGCGCTCTTGGCCAGGCCGTGGATCAGGTAGCGGTCGATCTTCACCACTTCCGGATGGATTTCATTCCACATCTCGAAGTTGGAATGGCCATTGCCGAAATCGTCCAGCGCAAAGCGCACCCCGCGTGCGCGCAGATAGCCGAGCGCGTTCGCCAGGCGCGCGGGTTCGTCGACGATGTCGCGCTCGGTCAGCTCGATGGTGATACGGCTGAGATCCATGCCGCCGGCGCTCAGCGCATCGATCAGGTCGTCGGGCTTGATCGATTTCTGCATGAACGCCTGCGCGCTCAGATTCACCAGCAGGCGCCCGGGCGCCTGCTGTGCCACGAACGCGCTGCAAACGGTGCGTGCGGCAGCCAGTTCGAATTCGCCCAGCCGCCCTTCGACGCGCGCCAGGTTCAGCAGCTCCGGCGTGCTGATGCCGCCGAGATCTTCGGCCGGACGCGTCAGCCCTTCGTGCGCGACGATTTCCAGCGTATCGAGCCGCACCAGCGGCTGGAATACGGCGTGCAAGTTGTTCTGCGCCCGGTCGAGCAGCGAAGTAAGGCGTGCACTGTCGCGCTGAAAGACCATGACACTAGGCGGCTTGATCCAGGCTGGGATAGATCGCTGCGATCGGCGGCACGGCCTGGACCGGATGGATGCCTTCACCGATCGCAACCGCTTCGATGCGGAAGAACGCCATCTGCTGCAGCAAAGCTTCCGCGTTGTCGCGCATGTTGTGGCTCATGCTGGCGGTGCGCTCGACCAGCGCGGCGTTTTCCTGGGTCATGGCGTCCATGCCGGCCACGGCCAGATTGACCTGGTCGATGCCGGCCTTCTGTTCGCGGCCGGAGAGTGCCATGCCGGCTACTTTTTCCGATACCAGTGCAGCGCTGGCGACGATGCCGTGCAAGGCCTCGCCGGAACGCTGGACATGGCTGCGGCCGTCGAGCAGTGCATCGGCGCTGGCCTCGATCGACTGCTTCACTTCGCGGGCAGCGGCCGAGCAGCGCTGCGCCAGTTCGCGCACTTCGGCGGCAACCACCGCGAAGCCGCGTCCATGTTCGCCGGCGCGCGCGGCTTCCACTGCGGCGTTGAGCGCAAGCAGGTTGGTCTGGAACGCCACGTCGTTGATCAGGCCGACGAATTCGGCAATGCGCTGGCCGGAGCGATCGATCGCATCCATGGCAGTCACCGAATGCGCCACCACGTGCTGGCCTTGCTCGGCCAGGCGGCGCGAATCGGCGGCGACGCGGCTGGCCTGATCCGCCATCGCGGCAGCTTCGGCCACGCTGGCGGCCATCTGTTCCATCGAGGCGGAACTCTGTTCCAGGCTCGCTGCCTGCGCTTGCGTGCGCTGGCTCAGCGTCAGCGTGCTTTGTTCGAGCATCTGCGCGCCTTCGCGGACCTGGGCGGCACCGTTGCGCACTTCGTAGACGACTCCGGCCAATTGCGTATCCATCGCCACCAGGGCGCGCAGCAGATCGCCGATCTCGTCGTCGCGGCCGATCGCCACCGGTTGCCCCAGTTCGCCGCGTGCAATGCGCTGCGCCACACCGCTGGCCAGCCGCAGGCGTGCGCCCAGCGCGCGGATCAGGATGCCGTCGCTAAGGCAGGCCAGCAGCAAGGCGCCGGCGAATACCGCCAGCAGCACGATCAATGCATGCCGGTTGGCGACATGCTGGGTCTGCGCTTCCGCCTTGCCGGCAGCCAGAGCGCTCTCGAACAGATTGGTGAAATCGCTTTGCAGCGGCACCAAGTCCGGCTGCACGTCGGTGGCGAGCTTGAGCTGGGCGATATCGAACTGGCCGGCCTGCAGCAGTGCCAGCGTATCGTCCATGGCCTGTTCGGCATCCTTGCGATGTTCGGCCGCCACGGTCAGCAGCTGCTGTTGTTGCGTACCCAGGCCGCTCTGCAGCAGTGGCTTCCAGTAGCGATCGATATCGACGCGGTTGCTTTTGATGGCGGTGGCGGCATCGTCGGCCGCCGAAGGCAGGCGCATCAGCACGGCATGCGAGAGCGCCTGGAAATCGTTGTTGAAATCGCTCTGGATGCGGCCGACATCGGAGATCGGCGCCAGCGTGCCGCTGACCACCGACTGGATGCGCTGGTCTGCATGCGTCAGTTGCAGCGCACACATGGCGCCGATGGCGAGTAGCAGCAGCAGCGTGCCGGCAAGACGAAGCAGGAGGATTCGACGCAACGTGACCCGAAACAGGCCGGAGAACAAACGGGACATGGGCACACCTTGGGGAAGGGGATGCCTCCTAGTCGGCGCCAGTGGCGTGAACTTTAGGTGAAAAATCCTAAAATAATCTTATATTTCAGATATTTGACAGTGGTGTGGCGATTTGTGGGCAGTGCCCGTACCCACGTCATTGGCGCGGGCTCACGCATCCGTTGCCATGGCTGGCGTGGCGGCCTCACGCGCCGCCTGCGCCTGCAACACCAATGCAAGAATCACTGCGGCAATCGCCGCGATCGCCGCCAGTCCATACACCGCGTTGTAGCCCATGCCGCCGGCAACCCAGCCGCCGAAGGGGCCGGCGAGCGCCATGGCCACGTCCATGAACACGGAAAACACGCCCAGCGCCGAGCCGCGGCTGTGCGCCGGCACGCGGTGCACCGCTTCCACCCCGAGCGCCGGGAACACCAATGAAAAACCCAGGCCGGCGACGGCTGCGCCAATCGTGGCCATGTGCGCGTTCGTCGCCAGGCACATGGTCAGCAAGCCGATCGCTTCGATGGCCAGCGACGCCATCGCCACGCGATAACCGCCCAGCCAGTTGATGGTGCGGCCGAAGATAAAGCGTACGCCGACGAACACCACGCCGAACACGGTGAGCGCGAAGGCGGCGTTGTCCCAGCCATGCGTGGCATAGAACAGCGTGATAAAGGTGGCGATGCAACCGAAGCCGATCGAGCCCAGCGCCAGGCCGATACCGTAGGGAATGACGCGCGCGGCTACCGTGCGGAAGGGCGAGCGTTCCTCTGCAGCTACCGCCGTGGCGCGCTTGAGTTGCGCCAGCGGCAGGGCGAGCAGCGGCAGCAGCAGGCTGATCACGCCGATGGCGGCGAAGCCGAAACGGTGATCGAGCAGCACGCCCAGCGGTGCGCCGGCGGCGATCGCGCCATAGGTGGCCACGCCATTCCAGGAAATGACCCGCGCAGTGTGGTGATGGCCGACCTGGCCCATGCCCCAGGTGATGGCGCCGGTGCCGACGCAGCTTTCTGCGCAACCCAGCGCCAGTCGCGCCAGGAAGATCAGGCTCAGGCTGAGCCATGTCCAATGCGCTGCCAGTGCGCCCAGCAACAGCAGCGCGCCGCTGGCGGCGCACAGCGTGAGGCCGGTGATCACCGTGCGCTTGGGACCTTTCGCATCGGCCATGCGGCCGACATGCGGACGGCTGAGCAAGGTCGCCACGTACTGCACGCTGATGGCCAGGCCGGCCAGCATCGCGCCGAGGCCCAGCTGGCCATGCACGAAGGTCGGCAGCACGGCCAGGGACAGGCCGATGGTCAGATAGGCGATGAAGGTGAAGGCGACGGTGCTGAGAATCGACAGCAGCACGCCGGACTGGCGACCGTGTTCGGTCGCGATGGAGCGGGAGGCATCGGCCATGGGAGTAAGACTGTATTGATCCATCCGGTAGGGGGAGCCGGATTCATCCATTATACGCCTGGATGGTGCGCTGCGTCATTGCGCTGTTCTTCGGGGCCCGATGCGTGCCCCATGGTACAAGCGGCGACGCCCTCCCCGTGATGCGCAGGAGGGCGCGACATTTCAGGCTTCTGTCGCCTGCTGCAACACGGCCAGGTCGATCTTCTTCATCTTGAGCATGGCTTGCATGGCCTTTTGCGCTTTCGCCGCATCGGCATGCGTCAGATAGTCGACCAGCTGCGTCGGCACGATCTGCCAGGACAGCCCATAGCGATCTTTCAGCCAGCCGCATTGCTGCGCGGTGGGATCGCCATCGGCCGAGAGCTTGTTCCAGTAGTGGTCGACTTCTTCTTGCGTATGGCAATTGACCACCAGCGACAGCGCGGGCGTGAAGTTGAACACCGGGCCGCCGTTGAGTGCGGTGAACTTGTGGCCATCCAGTTCGAAGGCGATCGTCATGATCGAGCCTGCCGCGCGCCCCGATGCAGCGGCTGCCTCTTTGCCGTAGCGGGTGCTGGCGAGGATGCGCGCGTTGTCGAACACCGATACGTAGAAGTGCGCGGCCTCTTCGGCCTTGTCGTCGAACCATAGGAAAGGGGTGATGCGCTGGAATCGGGTATTCACGGCCAAGCTCCTGTGCGTGGTGGCTCTACATGGCGACGAGCAGCGTGCGCGCGATTCGACATGCGGCGCGGGAATTTTTGTCCTGGCCGGCGCTGTCCTTCGTGGCCATCGTTGTCATAAGTGTCTATTTTTTGCGCCACGCCATGCCGGGCATGTGTTGCACTGCCAGATGCCCGAAGATGGCATCGCAGCGATGCCGCGCACCGCTTGATGCTTGCGTTTGCATTGCATCGATCGTATGCCGCGGGCATCGCCTGCTTGTTGCGTTGCAGCGTCAAAAGGCTGCTTTTCTGGCCTTTTTGCTGTGCATGGTTGTGCACGAAGTGTGAATTGACGCAATGCAGATATGGCAATTTCTTCTTTGCGATACGAATCACGTTATCGCGTGGGCATAGCGGCCAAACGTACTGGACAACGTTGTCATGCTAGGCAGATACTCGCTGCGCTTTTTGGCAAGTGCGACATGCATGACACGCGGGAACACGCATGGAAGCGAACAAGGCGATCGTCCCCACATGACTGCCTGGAAGGCGTCTGAAATCGCCGATGCAGCTCACCTGTTTGTGATTCCATCCAAGCCTGGAGACAGTCCTATGCAAGTGAAGAAGTCGACGAAGTGGTCCGCCCTGGCCTTGAGCTCGCTGAGCACCGCACTGGGTGCGGCCTTGTCCACCACGCTGCTTACCGCAGCACCGGTGCAGACCGTGCATGCCGAAGCGGCATGCGCTGCTGCGTGGAGTGCCACGCAGGTTTACACCGCCGGCAACCAGGCCAGCGAGAACGGCACCAATTACGTTGCCAACTGGTGGACCCAGGGCAACGATCCGGCCACCAACAATGGCGGCGCCGGCAGCGGTCAGCCGTGGACCTCGCAAGGCGCGTGCGGCGGCTCGCCGACGCCGACCCCTACGCCGACTCCTACACCGACCCCCACGCCCACGCCGACTCCTACGCCAACCCCGACGCCAGCGCCCAGCGGCTTCGTGTTCAGTCCGTACAAGGACATCAGCGTCAGCGTCAATTGGAATACGGATGTGATGCAGACCGCGGTCACCGGCAGCACCTTGCCGCTGGTCGGCAGCGGCAGCTTCTATTCAACGCAAGAGCCGAACCTGGGTGCGATCACGCTGGCCTTCGCCACCGGCACCTGCGGCAGCGAGAACTGGGCCGGCATTTCGGCTTCGGGTTTCATCGCCGGCAATATCAGCGCCTTGAACAGCGCCGGGCTTAACTATGTAGTGTCCACCGGCGGCCAGGCCGGCACCTTCAGCTGCGGCTCGGCGTCGTCGTTCGAAAGCTTTATCGCTTCGTATTACACGGCGCACATGGTTGGCGTGGACTTCGATATCGAAGGCGGCCAGTCGCAAGCCGAGATCCAGCAACTGGTGGCGGATGCCGCTGCCGCGCAATCGGAATATCCGAACCTGCGCTTCTCCTTCACCATCGCCACGCTGGGTGCTTCCGACGGCAGCTACGGCGGCGTGAATTCGCTGGGCGACGAAGTGGTGCGGGCGGTGCTGGCTTCCAGTCCGGCGCTGAAGAACTACACCATCAACCTGATGACGATGGATTACGGCGGCACCTCGGCGGCCAATTGCGTGGTGGTGAACGGCGCCTGCGAAATGGGCCAGTCGGCGATCCAGGCGGCGCAGAACCTGGAGCACACCTATGGCATTCCCGCCAGCCATATCGAGCTGACGCCGATGATCGGGCAGAACGATTCGCAGGGTGAAATCACCACCCTGGCCGACGTCGACACCATCACCAACTACGCCACCGCCAATGGCCTGGCCGGCGTGCACTTCTGGTCGCTGGATCGCGACACGCCGTGCGCGGCAGGTTCGGCTTCGGCCACCTGCAACTCGTATCCGAGCGTGGGTGTGCTCGGCTTCACCAACGAGTTCCTGAAAGACCTCGGCAAGTAAATACAAGCAAGCGCGCACGGCGCCATGCCGTGCGCGGCCGGGCGCACGCGTCCGGTTGCCACGGATGGAGCAGGGGATGTCGCAGCGGACCGGAACGCCCGGTTCGCTGCCGGCATGCACAGGTGCAGTGCGCATCGAGCTGGCGCTGCACATCTATTTGCACAGTCATCGCAAAGCAGAACACGCGGTATTCAGCGCGCATGGAAGGGTGTGGCGCCGATCCCCCATGGCTGCCCGGAACGCGGCCGTGCATACGCCGATGTTTCTCACCTGTCGCGGTTCAATCCAACCTTGGAGACAGTCCCATGCAAGTGAAGAAATCAAGCAAGTGGTCCACGCTGGCGTTGAGTTCCCTGAGCACCGCGGTTGGCGCGGCGCTTTCCACCACCGTGCTGACGGTGGCGCCGATACAGGCCGTGCATGCGCAAGCGAGCTGCGCGGCGGCGTGGGTTTCCACCAATGTCTATGTCGCCGGCAACCAGGCCAGCGAGAACGGCGTCAACTACGTGGCGAACTTCTGGACGCAGGGCAATGACCCGGCGAGCAACAGTGGCGGTGCCGGCAGCGGCGAACCCTGGACCTCGCAAGGTGCTTGCGGCGGCTCGCCCACGCCCACGCCGACCCCCACGCCATCGCCCGGCTGCGATCCGGCCTGGGTGGCGTCCACCGCTTACAGTGGCGGTGCGCTGGTCAGCGAAAGCGGCGTGAACTACAAGGCGAACTTCTGGACCCAGGGCAATAATCCGGCGACCAACAACGGCGCCGCCGGTAGCGGTGCGCCGTGGACGTCGGAGGGATCGTGCAGCGGCGCGCCGACGCCCACGCCGACTCCTACACCCACGCCGACTCCTACACCGACACCCACCCCCACTCCGACACCTACGCCAACTCCGACACCCACGCCTACACCCAGCGGCTTCGTGTTCAGTCCCTACAAGGACATGAGCATCAACATGAACTGGAATACGTATGCGATGGCCACGGCGGTGACGGGTACGGCGATTCCGGTGGTCGGCAGCGGTGGTCTGTATGAAACACAGGTGCCGCAACTGCCCGCAATCACGCTGGCCTTCGCCACCGGCGAATGCGGCAGCGAGAACTGGGCCGGCGTGACGCCGTCGGAATTCATTTCCGCCAACATCACGCCAGGCGCAGCCAACTCGCTGTCCAGCGCAGGTCTCAACTACATCGTGTCCACCGGCGGCGAAGCCGGCGTGTTCACCTGTTCGTCGGCATCGGCGTTCGAGAGCTTTATCGCCAAGTACTACACCGCGCAGATGATCGGCGTGGACTTCGATATCGAAGGCGGCCAGTCGCAAGCTGAAATTCAGCAGCTGGTGGCCGACGTGGCCGCGGCGCAGTCGCAATATCCGAACCTGCGCTTCTCCTTCACCATCGCCACGCTGGGTGCTTCCGACGGCAGCTATGGCGGCGTCAATACTCTCGGCGCGTGGGTGGTGCAGGCGATCCAGGCATCCAGTCCGGCGTTGAAGAACTACACCATCAACCTGATGACGATGGATTACGGCGGCACCTCGGCGGCCAATTGCGTGGTGGTGAGCGGCGTCTGCGAAATGGGTCAGTCGGCGGTGCAGGCGGTGGTCAATTTGCAGCACACCTATGGCGTGCCATCCAGCCATATCGAGCTGACGCCGATGATCGGCCAGAACGATTCGGCCAGCGAAATCACTACGCTGGCCGATATCGACACCATTACCAACTACGCCACCGCCAACGGCCTGGCCGGCGTGCACTTCTGGTCGCTGGATCGCGATACGCCGTGTGCGGCAGGCGGCGCCTCGTCGACCTGCAACTCGTATCCGAGCGTGGGCGTGCTTGGCTACACCAACGAGATCCTCAAGGACATCGGCAAGTAACGAGCAGGGGGAAGCCGCTGGCGGCCCGGGAGGCATGCCCGGGCCGCCAGCGGTGCAGCGCTGCAGGGCGGGCCACCGGTACGGAGTGCCGGTGGCCTTTTTGCGGCTGCGCTAGGCGTCCAGCGGCGCATCGTCCTCGCTGAAGTCGGCGATCTCGGCCATGCCCAGTTGATTGCGTCCGCGCCGCTTGGCGGTATACATGGCGGTGTCGGCATGACGCATCAGGCGTTTGCGATCCTGGCCATGCTCGGGATACACCGCAATGCCGATGCTGGAGGAGATCTGCAGGCAATGGCCGTTCAGCTCGAACGGCTGGTTGAGCATGTCGCGGATTTTCTCGGCCACCACGCAGGCATCCTCCGACCGATGCACGCCCAGCAGCAATACTGCGAACTCGTCGCCGCCCAGGCGCCCGACCGTATCGGATTCGCGCAGGCACAGGCGAATGCGCCGCGCCGCCTCGCGCAGCAGCTGATCGCCCACGTCGTGGCCATGGCTGTCGTTGGCCTGCTTGAAGCGGTCCAGGTCGATGTACAGCACGGACAGCTGCAGCTGGTCGCGGCGCGCCACGGCCAACGCCGTTTCCAGCCGGTCGTAGAACAGCTCGCGGTTGGGCAGCGCGGTAAGCACATCATGGCCGGCGATGTATTGCAGCCAGGTCGCGTTGCGCTTGCGCTCGATGGCAGCGGCGATCTGATTGGAGACGAACTGCAATAGCGCCTGGTCTTCCGTGGTGTAGCGCACTTCGCCGGAATAACTCTGCACCACGATTGCGCCGATGCAGCCGCTCGGTGTGCTGAGCGGCAGGCCCAGCCAGTCCAGCGAATCGCGCCCGACATAATGCAGGCGCCCGTCCAGGATCGCCGGCCGGGTGCTGGGCGTGAGCAGCAGGGGCTTGCCGGTACGGATGACCTCGCCAGTAAGCGTGGCCTGGCTCAGCGGACGCGGCGGCGGTGCTTCGTCGTATTCGTCGACGTAATAGGGAAAACTCAGCTCGTCCTGGCGTTCGTCGTACAAGGCCACGTAGCAATTGCGGGCCGGCAGCAGGCCATCGATGATCTGGTGGATGCGCTGGAACAGCGCCAGCAGGTCCTTGGCCGTATGGGCCGCTTCGGAAATCGCCAGCAGCGCGTCCTGTACGCCTTCGGCGCGCTTGAGTTCGGTGATGTCGTGCGCCACCGCAATGCGTACCTGGTCGGCCTCCGACCAGCGGGCCGACCACATGATGTGCACCACCCGGCCGTCCTTGCGGATATAGCGATTCTGGAAGCTGGGGTTGGGCTGGCCGCTCATGATCTGGTCGGCCATCTGCAGGGTGCGTGCGCGGTCCTCCGGATGCACCAGCTCGATCATCGGGCGCCCCAGCACCTCCTCTGGCGCGTAGCCGAAGATCCGCTCGTAAGCTGCGCTCACGTACACGTACCGACCCTGCGTGTCGACCACGCAGATCGCGTCAAGGAGCAGGTCCATGACGGTGGGCAGGGGCGGGCAGCTGTTGGTTTCCATGTCTCCGCGGATGGCCAGGCAGATCGGGTTGCCTGGGTCATGCACGGGTCGTGCCGAAGCGACGGCTAAGGGCTGCGCGGGCCGGTTATTTGCTGCAAATCAGCGCAGGACCGGCCGGCCCTGAGCGGGCTTGAGCCGCGTATAAGGGGCTCGAGCTGGTTAAGTACTGTAAACGGGGCCCCGGCGATGTGGACACACGTGTCAGTTATGTGTAAGTTGCGTCAACTTACAGTAACCTGACACGCCAGTAAGCCAAATCTGACGCGTTAAGTAGTTAAAGCAGCGCCGACGCGATACGACGCACGATCAGTAGTCAATAAAAAAGCGGGGGGCGTAAGCTGCTCATGCAACGAACCTTTGTCGTCGGGTGCCCGCGGTCAGGCACCACTATCGTGCAGGCCATGCTGGCCAGGCATCCCCAGGTTTTCACCCTCCCCGAAACCGGTTTCTTCCCGCGCCTGCTGGGCGGCCTGCATTGCCGCCTGGGCGACGAAGAGGCCAGGCCGCGCAGCCGCAAGATGGCGCGCCGGCTGGGCCTGACCCGCCGTTACGGCCGCCGCGAATTCATGCAATTGCAGCAATCGCTGCTGGGGCCCGAACAGCCGCTTTCGCGCGCGCCCTGGTTCCAGGACGACTGCGTAGCGCGCTTCATCGAAATTCTGGATGGCCTTGCCGAGCAGGGCGGCCGCTCCATGTGGATCGAAAAGACGCCGCATCATCTGCACTATCTGCCGGAAATCGAGCGCTATTTGCCCGAAGCGCGGGTGATCCATGTGATCCGTCCCGGCATCGACGTGCTGGCGTCGATTACCGATGCCGAAATGCGCTATGGCAACAAATCCTTCAGTGGCGGCCTGATGCAGTGGGTGGTGCGTTGGAATCGTGCGGCGGAGGTGCATCGCTCGCGCATTGGTACGCGCAACCATCATTTCATTTTCCTCGAAGATCTGATGCAGAACCCGGCAGAGGAATGGCATCGCCTGTGCAGCTTTCTGGAGCTGCCGACGCAGGTCGAGCTGGATCAGACCTGCCATCAGAATATTGCCGACCTCAAGACCGAGCCGTGGAAGCGCGATGCGCTCAGCGGCCTGCCGCAACAGACCGAGAGCAAGGTCGACCATTTGTTCGGCCCGCAATTGCGCGAATTGCTGCGCGAGCGTCTGGCCTCGTATGAGGAGCTGTACGCCGCCAGCAGCCTGTTCTTCAACCGCGAAGACAGTTTTCCGCCGGTGGTGCCGGTCCGATCGCTCGACGCCGACACCGCGGAAGCGGCCGGCGCTGCGGCCGCAGACGGCCATTTTCGCGTCGCCTGAACGCAGCAGAAAAGCAGGGCCATTCATTTGCGGATATCCGGTGCGTAGCCGCTCGCGCCGTGCCGCTGAGCGAACAAACCGCCGCCATGCCTGTCACAATCGGGTACTCATTGTGAAACAGGTCGTAGCGTGAACCCTAGAAGAAGCAAAAAGCGCAGCTCTTACGCCAGCTGGTTGGTGGCGATCGTGGTGGTGCTCGCCATCGTTGCGGCAGGCGTCTATCTGGTGCGCATGGCGATGCAGCCCAAGGCAACGCCGGGCAATGAGCAGACCACATTGCCGACCGCGTCCTCTTCATCGAATGCGCCGGCGAGCAGTGCATCCACGGCTATCGAGCACCCCATCGCACAAGCGGCGGCAGGCCCTGTATCGGCGTCCACAGCACCGCTGCCGGCGTTGGGCGACAGCGATGCCAGCGTGCTTGATGCATTGTCCAAACTGGCCGCAGGCGGCGATCTGCATGCGCTGCTTGTACCTAATCAGATCATCTCGCGCACCGTCGCCACGGTCGATGCGCTGCCGCGCCACAGCATGGGCAGCAACTACATCTTGCCGCTACACACGCCGGCGGGCAGCCTGCAGACCGTGCAGGCCAATGGCGTCACCGTGATCGGTCCGGGCAATGCCGGGCGCTACGATCCGTATGTAGCCGTGCTGGAAAGCGCCGATCCGCATACGCTGGTCGACTGGTACCGGCATAACTATCCCTTGTTCCAGCAGGCGTACCGCGAGCTCGGTTATCCGCATGGCTACTTCAACGATCGCCTGATCGTGGCGATTGATGACATGCTCGCCGCTCCCGATCTGCATGCCTCGATTGCCGTGACCAAATCGGGCTCGCGTTATCTGTTCGTCGATCCTCAATTGCAGTCGCTGTCCAACGGCCAAAAGCTGATGCTGCGCATGGGGCCGGCCAATGAGCAGCAATTCAAGGCGAAGTTGCGCATGATTCGCAGCCTGTTGGCCGGCGGGCAGATCGCGCACTGAATCGGATAAAAGAAACCCCGCCGCTGGCGGGGTTTCTTTTTGCACACGATCTCTTGCAATAGATAAAGAAAAACCCCGGGAGCGACGCTCCCGGGGTTCCAGTGCATGCCGTAGATAGAACGGCTTAGCCGTGACGCGAGTCGTGGCCGCCACCACCGGACGGCCGGCCACCGCCACCGCCTCGCGGTGCCGCTGCGGGATGGTAGCTCTGCGCAGCGTGATACTGCGGCGCAGCGTGATAGCTCGGAGCTGCCCGATAACTGCTGGCTGCCGGCCGGTACGAGCTCGCAGTGTGCGCACTGTAGTTGCCGCGATTGACCGTCGACGGGTGATACGCGCTGCGATTGACGCTGGCCGGGCGCGCGGCGGTGTTGGCATGCGGTGCATAGCTGGCCGAGCGCAGCGCCATGTTGTTGTTTACGTGCTGCACGTTGGCGGCTGCCGGCGTGAAGCGGCCGGCTGCCGCTCCGGGTGCTGCGGCACCACGCGCCGCCATCACGCCGGCCCCGTTGAATACGCCCGGGCGCTGGGTCGCGGCAATCGCCGGACTGCCGTGATTGACCGAGGCAAACATCGCGCGATTCTGGCTGGCTGCACGCATCTGCGTCTGCTGCGCGGCGATCGGGCCGACATTGTGCGGATCGCGTGCAAAAGCCATCTGCTGCGGCGTGGCGCGTGCGCTAAGACCACCCTGGCCGCCGTTATAGCTGGTGCGGTTGATGAAGGTGTTATGCACGATGGTCTGGTTGTACACGTTGGTGACGTGCACGCCGCCGAACTGATTCACGGAGCGGTTGTAGTAGAAACCACCCGCCCCCCAGTGGCCGCCGAGATAGCCCACACCGGTGTAGCCGAAGCCATAGTTCACGCCGCCGTAGAAGCCGACATGCGTACCCCAGTAACCGGCATGAAAGGCGTATACGCCTCCGGCCCAGCCCCAGTAGCCCGGCGTCCACAGTGCACCATAGAACGGCGGCAGCACCCAGGTGCCCGGCACCCAGTAGTACTCGACGCCGTTCCATGCCCAGTAGCCCGGCGTCCAGATATAGCCTGGTGCGGGAATAACCGGCTGCACGTAAACCGGCAATACCGGCGGCGGAAAGCCGACCGAAATACCGACGCCGATAAAGACACCGGCATGCGCCTGCTGCGGCAGCGCGGTGAGCGCAGTTGCAGCGGCGAACAATGCTGCGGCGGAGCGCGCGAGCCAGCGACGCTTCGTCGAAAAATATTGCGTGGAAGTCATTGTTTTCATGGGGTGTCTCCTCCTCGGCGTGCACCGTACAGGAGAAAACGCGAGAAAACGCGCGATTACATACAGCGAAAAGCCGCCAAGTTCAGCTGTGTTCAGCGGAAAACTTGCGCTGCATGTTTGCGTGAATTTCGCAAGACGTTGTGTTGCCTGGATTTGCTGCAACCCAAATCGTGGTTAAACAGGCGCGGCGTTCATCGGCGCAGGCTATCGCACGTTCGCGATTTTTCCGGCCGGGAGCAGCCGGTATCATGGCCGCCTCCCACCCCGGATAACCGCCATGTCGCAGCCGCAAAACCTGCAAATGCTTGCCCGTTACCGCGCGTGGGCCGACCGGTTGATTTACCAGTCGCTGGCCAACGTGCCCGAGCAGGCGCTGACACGCTCGCAGCCGATCATCTTCGGCAGCCTGCTGCGCACGCTGCATCACCTCAATGCGATGGACCAGGTGTGGCAAGCGCATCTGCAAGGTGTGCCGCACGGTTTCACTTCGCGTAATCCGGAAGATTGTCCGGACTTCGCCACGCTGTACACGCAACAGATGCAGATCAACGACTGGTACGTCGCCTACACCGCAGCGCTGGATGAGCAGCACTGCGACGACCCGGTGAGCTTCACCTTCATCGGCGGCGGCGAAGGTGTGCTGCGCCGCGGCGAGATCCTGCAGCATGTAGTCAATCATGCGAGCTATCACCGCGGCCACGTGGCGATGATGATGTACAGCCTTGGCGCCAGTGTGCCGACCACCGATTTGCCGGTGTTTCTGCGCGATGCGGGCTGAGCTGCCTCAGACGTACTGCATCTTGACCGTCATGCCGCCATCCACCACAAAGTGCTGGCCGCTGACGAAGCCGGACGCGGAGCCCAATAGATAGACTGCCAGCGCGCCGATATCTTCCGGCGTGCCGACCCGGCCGACCGGATGCTGCGCGTGATCGGCCCGGCTGAGCTTGGGCTTGTGCCGTGTTTCCGGTTTCTGCCAGGCATCGGTGGCAATCCATCCGGGCAGGATCGCGTTGACGCGCACCGCGGGGCCGGCGCTGACGGCCATGGCATGGGTCAGCGCGACCAGGCCGCCCTTGCTGGCCGCATAGGCTTCGGTGTGCGGTTCCGATTGCAGTGCACGGGTGGAAGCGATGTTGACGATGGCGCCGCCCGTATCGCTCAAGGCTGGCAGGGCATATTTGCAGCATAGAAACGCGCCGGTGAGATTGGTGCCCAGATAGCGGTTCCATTTTTCCAGCGAAAGCTCATGCAGCGGTCCCTGGTGCGGATCGGCGATGCCGGCGTTGTTGACCAGTCCATCGATATGGCCGAAGTGCGCGAGCGCCGTGTCGATCCAGCGACGCACACTGGTTTCGCGCGAGACATCGAGCTGGCGGAAGGCAGCGCGTTTGCCGAGTTGCCACTCTTGCAAGCACGCGGTGCCGGCCTGCTTGTCCAGATCGCCGAGCATGACCGAGCCACCCGCAGCCAGTACGGCCTGCGCAATGCCGCGGCTGATACCTTGCGCGCCACCGGTAATCAGCACGACACGATCGCGCATCGGCTGTGCGTCATAAGTGGCGATGGCCGGTGAGTTCTTCATGAGGTGAACACCTGTATGCAATAAGAATGCAAGCCTAACGCAGCCGCTTTCATGCAGTACGCTTCCACGATGACTGAGCGCGTGAAACAGACCGGTCTTTTCAATACGCCGCCGCCCGAGACCCATCGGCTGTTCTTTGCACTGATGCCGGACGAGCCCGTGCGCTATCGCATCCAGCAAGCTGCCCGCAGCTTGGCGGAACAGCATCCCGAGTTGCGTGCGCGCTGGACCAGGCCCGAGCGCTTCCATGCCACCTTGAATTTTCTCGGCGACTATCCGCAATTGCCGATGGAACTGGTCACCCTGGCCAAGCTTGCCGCCGATAACGTGCATGCACCGTCGTTTGCCTGGACGCTGGACTACGTCGCCAGTTTCCGCGGCCGCGAACCGCCGTGTGTGTTGCGCGGCAGCATGGTGCCGCCGCTTCTGCTCAGTCTCTGGCAGGAAGTGGAGCAGGCGCTGGCGCAGATCGGCGTGCATCGGCGCGCGGAGCGGCCGTTCACGCCGCATGTGACGCTGGCCTACGCCCGGCGCGAACTGCCGCAGAGCGTGCCGGTCGAGCCGATCAGCTGGCAGGTGCAGCATTTGCTGCTGATCCACAGCGTGGTGGGCAAGGGCCACTATCAGCTGCTCGGCCGCTGGCCACTGGCGAGCTGAACACGCACCATGGCCCAAAGGTCAGGTATCAAGGCGGCAGGGGCGGGCGCACAATCGATGCGATGGCTCGTCCCTTCAACCAGGAGATCGTCATGCGTTCGATAACCATCGCCGTGCTTGCGGCGCTCAGTCTGTCAGGAGTTGCTCTGGCGCAGACGCCGCAGGCCAATCACATGCATGCGGTGTATTACGTACCGCCCTACGTCAGGGCCGCCATCAGCGATCCGGCGCGTGCGCAGGATGCCAGCAACGATGCGCGCCGCAAGATCACCGACGTGATGGTCTTCACCCAGGTAAAACCAGGCCAGAAAGTGCTGGAGCTGATCCCTGGCAGCGGCTACTTCACGCGCGTGTTCAGCGGTATCGTCGGCAAGCAGGGGCATGTCTATGCACTGTGGCCGAACGAGTACGCCAAGGAAGATGCGGACAACGTGACGATCACCCAGAAAATCGCCGCCGATCCGCATTATTCGAACGTCACCATCCTCAGCCAGCCGGCCGCGCAGCTGAGTGCGCCTGAATCGGTGGACATCGTGTTCACCTCGCAGAATTACCACGACTATCCGGACACCTTCATGGGCAAGGTCGATCCGGTGGCGTTCGACAAGCAAGTGTATGCGGCGCTGAAGCCGGGCGGCCTGTTTGTGGTGATCGACCACGTGGCGCCGGCAGGCAGCGGCATGGCCGATACCGATACCTTGCATCGCATCGATCCGGACATCGTCAAGAAGCAGGTGGAATCGGCCGGCTTCGTGTTCGCAGGCGAAAGCAGCGTGCTGCGCAATCCGAGCGACCCGCATACCAACAAGGTCTTCGATGCCTCGATCCGCGGCCATACGGATCAATTCATGTTCAAGTTCCGCAAGCCGAATTGAGTTTGCGCCACCCGATCATCGCCCCGGACAGTGCCGGGGCGATGCATATCAGCGATCTTGCAAGCCGCGCCACATGTCATCGATCAATTCATCGCTGGGATCGAGCGTCTGCTCCCAATACATGATGCCGCCCAGGTGCTGGGCCTTGATGTAGGCCATCTTGGCGGCGATCGACTGCGGATCGTCGTAGCTGATGAAGCAATGCGTCTTTGCGTTCCACAGATAGGGCGCCTGTGCATCGGCGTCCCAGTGGCGCACGTAGCCTTGCTTGTTGATGTAATCGCTTTTCAGTTCTGGCCAGTTGTGGCCGCCCTGGTAGTGGCCGAAGGCCTGGTAGAGGCCGTTGTGGTCCGGCTTCACGTCGGCGAATTCGCGGCCGTAGATGGCCGCGCCGATCAGCAGCTTGTTCGGCGCCACGCCAGCGGCGAGGAATTGCTGCACGGCGCGGTCGGTGGTGCGGCCGTCGCCGGCGATCAGCTTGGAGGCGTGCAGGCCGGTGTGGTGGCCGGTGGTCGGTGTCATCGCGTTGACGAAGTCGTAGGTCATCAGGTTGAACCAATCCAGGTACGGATTGATGGCGGCGATATCGACATGATCGACAAAGGGACCATCGGCAATCGCCACACTGAGCGTGTAGTGATTGGCGCCGGTGCGGCCATGTGCAGCGCCGACGCGATCGAGGCTGGTGCGGATCGCCTTCAGCAGCAGGGTGTAGTTGGCTTCGTCCTGCGGGCTGGATTGAATACCCGACTCGTGATGGCCCGGATATTCCCAGTCCACGTCGAGACCGTCGGCATGCTGGGCGGCGACCAGTTCCGCGGCGCTGTCGGCGAACAGCTGGCGGCCGGCGACGGTGCTGGCCGCTTCGGAAAAGCCGCCCACGCTCCAGCCGCCGACGGAAATATCCACCTTGAGCTTGGGGTTGATCTTTTTAAGTGCGATCAGCTGCTGCAGCGGCTTCACATCGCGATCGGCGAGGGTGACTTTGCCGCCCTGCGGATGCGCGAAGGCGAAGATCAGTGTGTCGATCTTGCCGGCATCCTTGGTCTGTACCGGATTCCAGCCATTGGCATAGCCGACGACGCGATAGCCGGCGGGTGAGCTCTGAGCCGCGGCAGCGCCGCAGGCCAGCATGGCGAGGGGAAACAGCAGGCCGCCCAGCAGATGTCTGGAACGGAAAGAAGACGAGGTGCGCATCATGCGTGCTCCTGATGTGGGGTGGCGCGCAGGTGACCCGCGCCAAGCTTGAAGTGATGAGATCCGGCTACCATGCTGGCGATATCCAGCTTTGTTTGCTTATGAACGACAACGTCCCCGTCAACCAAGACCTGTTGCGCGACGATCCGCCGCCCACGCCGCCGGTGGAGCCCGATCCGGGCGATTGCTGCGGCAACGGCTGCGATCCGTGCATTTTCGATTACTACGAAGAGGCGCGGCAGCATTACCGCGCATTGCTGGCGGCGTGGCGCGCGCGGCATCCGGATGTGGTGTTGTGATGGTGCGTTGATCCGATCGCCGAGCTTGCTTCGCTGTCCCCACCATCCTCACCGTCATCCCGGCGCAAGCGGGGACCCAGCGACTTTCACACAGCAATACACTGGATCCCGGCTTGCGCCGGGATGACGGTAAGGTGCAGCGGTATATCTCGCCAAACATGTACGTGGCGGGCGATCAGCGCACGCCGTAAAGCGTCTTCACATCCTGCAGCAGCGCCGACTGGCTCGCCGCGCGCGTGTAGAACATATGCCCGCCGGGATATTCCTTCACCTGCACGCGCGTGGGATCGCCCATCGCCGGCATCTGGTCGACGATCAGCACGGAAGCCATGAACGGGCAGGACAGATCGTCCCAGCCATGCGCGATAAGCACGTGCAGGTTCGGATCGTTGGCCACCGCTTGGCGCAGCTGGCTGACCGAGCCCTGGTTGGCATCGTCGTCTTCGTGCCAGAGCTTGTTCACGTCGAAGCTCAGTGCGTTGTAGCGGCCGTCGTATTTCCAGCCCACGGTCTGCGTGACGAAGTTGACCATCGCCGTGGTGGTGGGCGCGATGATGCCGTTGAGGATCGGGTCGCCGCCGACCTGGTGCGGTGCGTAGGGGAACGGATCCCAGGCGGTGACGTTGGAATCGTAGCGGCTGCCCAGCTTGCCTTCGGCGCGATACACCTCGCGCAGATAAGCCTGCGTTTCCAGGCGTCCGCCGGAGCGCTGCACGAATACCGGATCGAGGCCGGTGAGTTCGGTCACTTTCTGGATCATCGCCGCGGTGGCGGCCGGATCGGTGCGTCCTTTCATCAAGGCGGTGGCGTAGTCGCCGCGGGTGTAGGCGACGATCGGCGCCATCGCTTCGGCGGTGAGGCGGTTTTCGCGTTCCAGATGGGCCGCGGCGATCGAGGGCAGGGTCAGCATCCACGGCAGCGGCGACACGTTTTCGTTATCGGATGCCGAGCCATCCAGATAGGGCGACAGCAGCACCACGCCGTTCATCGCCACGCCCAGTTGCGTCTGCAGATACTCGGTGATGCGCGGGCCGCGGAAGCCGCCGTAGCTTTCGCCGACCAGATACTTGCGCGACTCCATGCGACCGTTCTTCACCAGCCAGTCGTAGACCACGCGCGAGAGGTAGGAGATATCGGTGTCGGTGCTGTAGAACAGCTTGGTGGCTTTGTCTTCCGGCACCAGGGCACGGCTGTAGCCGGTGCCGATCGGGTCGATGAAGATCAGGTCGGTGAAGCCGATCCAGGTGCCCGGGTTGTCGTGCAGCACGGCCGGATCGGAGGGATTGGCGCCATCCACGCCGAAGTTCACCCGCTTCGGACCGATCGCCCCGAAGTTCAGATACACCGAGGATGCACCTGGGCCGCCATTGAGCGCGAAGGTTACCGGCCGGTTCTTGCCGGGCATGGTGTAGGCGGTGAAGACCACCTGGCCGGTGACATTGCCCTTGTCGTCGCGCACCGGCAGTGTGCCTACGGTGACGGTGTATTTCAGCGTGTGGCCGTCGACCTCTACCGACTGGCTCGTATGCGCATCGGCGGGAAAGGGCGGCAGATGGAAGCCGTCCGCATTGCTGCCGTCCTGGGCGGGCGTGGCCTTGGCGTCGTCGCCGGCATAGGCGGGGAAACAGGCAGCGGCGACGGCGGCGGCGAGCAGGGCGGATTGCAGGATTTTGCGCACAACGGTTCCTCGGGACATACGGACCGCCCAGACTAGCCAAGCAGGCGCGCGCTGCCCACCGTGCCCAAGGTCACGGCTGCGGGCTGCGTCGCATCACGAAGCACCGGGCGTTGAAGCGACTGCTGCGCTGCATTAAATTCGGGATGTCTGTAGAGGGGAGTTCCGGATGAAACGCTTGGTGGTCATTGGGACCGCGGCGCTGCTCAGCGCCTGCGGTGGTGAGGTCGTACATGCTCCGGCATCGCTCGGGGATCTGGTCAGGCCGGGCACTGCGCCGTGGCTTACCGTGGCCGGCGGCCCGGACAAGCTCGAGGTGCGCGGACTGGATCACAAGCTGATCCTGGAGCCCGCGCCGGCACTGGCCGCGGCGGTGCAATCGCAGCTCGGGGCGCAATTGCAGCCGGACTATTTCCAGGATCTGGTGGTGACCTGCACCTCGCTGGATGCCGCGGTGCACGTCAACGAAAAGAAGGCGCCGGGCGAACTGGGCCTGGACCTCAGCATGCAATGTGCGATCTGGGCGCGCGGTTTCGATACCAACCACGACTACAAGGCGCAGGTATCCGCGTCCGCGGCAGGTAGCGGCAGTGACCAGGGCTATGCGCAGACGCTGCCGACGCTACTGGCCGACGGGGCCAATGAGATGGCGTCCCAGCTGCGTGCCGATATGCAGAAAGCCGCACACCGCACGCGCTGATATCGGTACGAAAAGGCGCCCCGCAGCGGGCGCCTGTGCGCTTGCACAAATACGGCGATCAACATCACCCCGGCGATCCACGCTATCTTGTTAGCTGGACAGTTTGGGGAGACCGCCCGTGAATGCAGCACCTGGACCCGGCGCCGAACCGCGCGCCGAACTCACTATCCGTGGCCTGATCATCGGCATCGTGATCACGCTCGTGTTCACCGCGGCCAACGTGTTCTTCGGCCTGAAGGCCGGCCTGACCTTCGCCACCTCGATTCCGGCGGCGGTGATCTCGATGGCCATCCTGCGCGCGATGAAGAATTCCAGCGTCCAGGAAAACAACATCGTGCAGACGGTGGCCTCGGCGGCCGGCACGCTGTCGGCGATCATTTTCGTGCTGCCCGGCCTGATCATGGTGGGCTGGTGGACGGGCTTCCCGTTCTGGATCTCGTTCGGCATCTGCGCCTCGGGCGGCATCCTCGGTGTGATGTACACCATCCCGCTGCGCCGCGCGCTGGTCACCGATTCGGATCTCCCCTATCCGGAAGGCGTGGCCTGTGCCGAGGTGCTCAAGGTGGGCTCGGGCGAGCATGCCGAGGCCTCGCAATCGGCCGCGGTCGAAGGCGGCACCAGCGGGTTGATGGCGGTGGTGGTCGGCTCGATCGTGTCGGCGGTGTTCTACATCGTGGTGCAGACCAAGATCTTTGCCAGCGACGTGGTGCAGTACTTCCGCATCGGCGATCGCGGCGCGGCCAGCGGCTACGACTTCAGCCTGTCGTTCGCGCTGTTCGCGGTGGGCCACCTGGTCGGCCTGTGGGTGGGCATCGCCATGCTGGTCGGTGCGCTGATCGGCTGGGGCTGGGCGGTACCGCATTTCAGCTTGCTGCATCCGGCCACCGGCGACGTGGCCGATGTGGCGCAGGGCGTGTGGAGCCACTACGTGCGCTTCGTCGGCGCGGGCACCATCGGCGTGGCGGCGATCTGGACGCTGGCCAAGCTGGTCAAGCCGGTGGTCAGCGGCCTCGCTTCCGCCATGGCCGTCTCGCGCGTGCGCAAGGCCGGGCAGGGCGCCACGCTGCCGCGTACCGAGCAGGACATGCCGATCGGCATCGTCGGCCTGATCGTGCTGATCTGCATGCTGCCGATCGCGTACCTGCTGGGCAATTTCAGCATGACCAGCGGACTGGGCTCGCACACCGCGCTGCTGGTGATCGGCGGCGTGGTGTTCGTGCTGATCCTCAGCTTCCTGGTGTCGACGGTGTGCGGCTACATGGCCGGCCTGATCGGCTCGTCCAACAGTCCGCTCTCGGGCATCGGCATCCTGGTGGTGATCATTGCCGCGCTGCTGCTGGTGGCGGGGGTGAAGTCGGATCTGCCGGTCGATTCGGGCAAGGCGCTGGTGGCCTTCGCGCTGTTCATCACGTCAGTGGTGTTTGCGGTAGCGGCGATCGCCAACAACAACCTGCAGGATCTCAAGACCGGCCAGCTGGTGGATGCCACGCCGTGGCGCCAGCAGGTGGCGCTGGTGATCGGCGTGATTGCCGGCGCCATCGTGATTCCGCCGGTGCTGGACCTGCTCAATCACGCCTACGGCTTCCTGGGCGCGCCCGGTGTCGATCCGGCCCATGCGCTGCCCGCGCCACAGGCTGGCCTGATCTCGGCGCTGGCGCAGGGCGTGATTCAGAACAACATCGACTGGAGCCTGATCATCGTCGGCGGCCTGATCGGTGTCGGCCTGATCGTGATCGACGCGGTGCTCGGCGCGACCACCAAGTCCGTGCGCCTGCCGCCCCTGGCGGTTGGCCTGGGCATCTACCTGCCCACGTCCACCACCTTGATGATCGTGGCCGGCGCCATCGTCGGCTGGTACTTCGACAAGCGCGCCGACCGCACGCCTCGCGCCGAAGCCGTCAAGCAGCTCGGCGTGCTGCTCGCCTCGGGCCTGATCGTGGGCGAGAGCATCATCGGTGTGGTGGTGGCGGCGATCGTGGTGTTCTCCGGCAAGGGTGCACCGCTGGCGCTGGTGGGCGACAGTTTCGGCACCGCTTCGATCTGGATCGGCGGCATTGCCTTCGCGCTGGTGACGTATCTGATGTATCGCTGGATCGCGCGGCTGGGGCAAAAGGCCTAAACCGCCGGCACTCTTGGCGATACCCCCGTAAACACCTCACCGTCATCCCGGCGCAGGCCGGGACCTAGTGACTTCGTTGCATTAAAGACGCTAGATCCCGGCCTACGCCGGGATGACGGTGCGGGGGTGTTCGCAACAGGCAGCAAGAGACAGCCAAGCGGCGCGTACAATACGCCCCCTGATTCCCTCCGGATGCATCCGCCTTGACCATGGTCGGTATCCATGCGTCCGCGCCCGATGCGGTGCTGGATGCGCTTTTCCTGCCCTTTTCCGACGGCGACCTGCGCCTGCCCGCCGACGGCAGCGTGCTCTTCCTGCGTGCGCGCGACGGTTACCGCCTGCGTGAAATGGCACAGCCGGCGTGGCTGTGCGAACAGAGCTTCAAGCCCTTCGCCGAGGCGTTGTCGCGCAGCGGACTCGCGCTGGGCGATGCAGCACCGGACGCGCGCTTCAAATTGGTGCTGGTATTGCCGCCGCGTCAGCGCGAAGAAGCGCGCGCATTGTTTGCGCGGGCCGTCTTGCATGCACAGGGTGGCGGCACGGTGCTGGCCTGCGTGCCCAATGCCGAGGGCGCCAAATCCGCGCAGGCCGATCTGCAGGCCTTGCTCGGTTCGGTAAGCCATCGTTCCAAGCACAAATGCCGCGTGTTCTGGGGCAGCTCGCCGGCGACAGCGCACGATCCCGCGCTGCTGGAAACATGGCTAACGCTGGACCGGCCGCAGCCGAATGCGGCTGGCTATTTCAGCCGGCCGGGCCTGTTTGCCTGGGATCGCGTCGACACCGCTTCTGCGCTGCTCGCGGCGCATCTGCCGGAGGATCTGCACGGACGTGTGGCTGATTTCGGCGCCGGCTACGGTTTTCTTGCCGCGCAGATCATTGCGCGTTGCCGTCACGTCACGGCGCTCGATCTCTACGAGGCAGAAGCGCGCGCACTGGAACCCGCACGGCTCAATCTCGAGCGAGCCGTGCAACAGCATGGGCGTACGCTGGCCTGTGCCGTGCATTGGCACGATGTCACGGCGGGAGTCGAGCCGCGCTACGACGTAATCGTCAGCAATCCGCCGTTTCACCAGGGCCGCGCGGATCTGCCGGAACTCGGCCGGGCCTTTATCGCGCGTGCGGCCCAGGCGCTGCAGCGAACCGGACAGTTTTGGCTGGTGGCGAACCGCCATCTGCCCTACGAAGCAACGCTGGCGACGCACTTCGAGCAAGTGCGCGTCGCCGCCATACAAGATGGCTTCAAAGTCATCGAAGCACGAGGTGTACGCGGATGAGGCTGGTCAGGCTGATTGCAAATCTGGGCTATGGCAACCGCAAGGATGTCGCGTGGATGTTCCGCGAAGGACGCATCACCGATCCCGACGGCGAAGTGTTGTACGCCGACGATAAAGTGGAGCCGGCGCAGATCCGCATCGACGGCGAGCCGCTCGATCCGCCGACCGGCCTGGTGCTGATGATGCACAAGCCGCTGGGTGTCACTTGCTCGCGCAAGGATCCGGGCCGTGTCGTGTACGACCTGTTGCCGCCGCGCTATCGCGCGCGCAGTCCGGCGCTGTCCACGGTCGGCCGGCTGGACCGCGATACTTCCGGTCTGTTGCTCTTCACCGACGATGGCGCGCTGCTGCATCGGATCATTTCGCCGCGCGCGCAGATCGCCAAGGTTTACGAGGCCAGCCTGGCGCAGGATCTGCGCGGCGACGAACAGGCCTTGTTCGCTAGCGGCACGCTATTGCTGGAGTCGGAAACCACGCCGCTGTTGCCGGCGTTGCTCGAGGTGCTGGGGTCGCGCCAGGCGCGCCTGCACCTCTCTGAAGGGCGCTATCACCAGGCACGCAGGATGTTCGCGGCTACCGGCAATCATGTAGAGACGCTGCATCGCAGCGCCGTCGGCGGTCTGGATCTTGGCGAGCTTGCGGCCGGCGCGTGGCGTGCCCTCGACGCGAGCGACATCGAGCGGATTTTCGAAAACAGCGAATCCGCCCGCGCATGATCGGTAGCGGCGAGGTCAGCTTAAGGGGTGATCCAGACGGCTTCGGGCCAGTTCGTCTTCGCGGCGCGATCGCGCGCTTGACGTCCAGGAGACCAGCGTGAATTCCGACGCCTTGTTGCTGCGTTCGGGAAGGGCGTCCTGCGTGGTTACTACTGAGAGCATCCCTGCTACCAGCTGCATTCCGCGCGACAAGGCGGAACGAGCGAGAAGCATGTGCATGTGTTTACTCCATCGGCTACCCCTGCGTAGCCGCGGAGGCACTGTAGCAAGGAAATGACGTGAATGTATATATAAGGTGAAGGTGATTATTTGGCCTCTGCCATCAGTCTTGTATCAGCCACCAATCGCCCGAATATGCGCTGCCATGTCCTTGACTTCCCTCCAATTCGATAACGCATTCCTGCGCGAGCTGCCCGGCGATGCCGAGCACGGCAGCGGCCCTCGCCAGGTGCATGGCGCGCTGTATTCGCGGGTCGCCCCCAGCCCGGTGGCGGCGCCGCGAGTCATCGCCTGGTCGCGCGAAATGGCGGCTGCGCTCGGGCTGGGCGAGGCGGACATTGCTCAGCCGTGGTTCGCCGAGGTTTTCGGCGGCAACGCGGTGCTCGATGGCATGCAGCCATGGGCTTCCAACTACGGCGGCCACCAGTTCGGCGCCTGGGCCGGACAGCTCGGCGACGGGCGCGCGATTTCCCTCGGCGAAGTGCTGACGGCGCAGGGTGGCCGGCTGGAGCTGCAGCTTAAGGGTGCGGGTCCCACCCCGTATTCGCGCGGTGCGGATGGCCGTGCCGTGCTGCGTTCCTCGATCCGCGAATTTCTGTGCAGCGAAGCGATGCATCACCTGGGCGTGCCCACCACGCGCGCGTTGAGCCTGGTGCTGACTGGCGACCTGGTCGAGCGCGACATGTTCTACGACGGCCATCCCCAGCACGAGCCGGGCGCGATCGTCTGCCGCGTGGCGCCCTCGTTCACCCGCTTCGGGCATTTCGAGCTGCCCACCTCGCGCGGCGATCTGGAGCTGTTGCGCCGGCTGGTCGATTTCACCATCCGCCGTGATTTTCCCGAACTGTGCGGCAGCGGCGAAAATCTCTACGGCGATTGGTTTGCCGAGATCTGCGCCCGCACCGCGCGGATGGTTGCGCACTGGATGCGTGTGGGCTTCGTGCACGGCGTGATGAATACCGACAACATGTCCGTGCTCGGCCTTACCATTGATTACGGCCCCTACGGCTGGATCGACGATTACGATCTGGACTGGACCCCCAACACTACCGACGCCATGCGCCGCCGTTACCGTTTCGGCCAGCAGCCGAATGTGGCGTGGTGGAATCTGGGACGACTGGCCTCGGCGCTGGCGCCCTTGTTCGGCGATGCCGCGCCGCTGCAGGCCGGAGTGGATCGCTACGTCGACGAATACGTGCAGCACAGCCGCCTGCATATTGCGGCTAAGCTCGGCCTGGCCGAATGCCGCGACGATGACGCCGTGCGCATGGAAACCCTGCAGACGCTGATGCAGCAGGCGGAAGTCGACATGACGCTGTTTTTCCGCGCCTTGAGCGATGTCGATCTGCAAACGCCGACACTGGACCCGTTGCAGCAAGCGTTTTACGACGATGCCAAGCGCGCCGCGCACGAGGCCGATTTCATGCGCTGGCTGCAGGACTATGCAGCGCGCTTGCGCGAAGATCCACTGACCACTGCGCAGCGGCGCGAATGCATGCATGCCGCCAACCCGTGCTATGTGCTGCGCAACTATCTGGCGCAGGAAGCGATCGATCGCGCCACCGAGGGCGATTACGCAGGCATCCACACCTTGCTGGAACTGCTGCGCCATCCGTACCAGGAGCAGCCCGGCCGCGAGCACTATGCGCAGAAGCGGCCCGACTGGGCCCGATCCCGTGCAGGTTGTTCGATGCTTTCCTGCAGCTCCTGAGCGCTGAAGCAGCAAGGCCTCGATGCGTGCATCGAGGCCTTGCGAATGCGTCATGGCATTTACGCCCGGGGCTCAATTCCCGTTGTTGTTGTCATTCCCTTGCGGTGGCCGCGGTGCCGGCTTTGGCTTCGGCGGCGGCTGATTGCCTCCGGGCCGGTTACCCGCGGGCGGCTGGGGGCGGTTGCCAGGGGGCAGCTGCGGACGGTTGCTGACTGGCGGCGGCTGGTTGCCTCCCGGCGGCTGCGGCCGGTTCCCCGGCGGCGGTTGCGGACGATAGCCACCGGGCGGCATCGGCCGATAGCTTGGCGGTGTGGGGCGATAGCCGCCACCCGGCGGTGGTTGCGGCCGGTTTCCTCCCGGCGGCCCGATCGGCGGGCGCGGGCGCATCGGTGGCCGCGCCGGCGGCCGGACCGGCATCGGGCGTCCGTACCAGCGGTTGCGGTCGCGATAGAACGGGCGATTGACGTAGTAGCGCCCCCAGTACGCACCGATCGCGAATGTCACGATCGGGATACCGATCTGCGCGCCGTAGTCGACTACGTAGACCGGCTGGCTGTTGTACATGTAGGCGATATACGTGCCGGGCACCCAGCCGCGGGCAGGCCCGGCAATCACGTCGCACCATTCCCAGCCTGGGGTACAGCCCTGCACCGAAACCCAGGCATTGGCCGGCACATCTTCAATCGGCGGATATTGCACATCCGGCCCGGCATACATGGTGACATCGGTGATCACATAGCCGTCCGCGGCGAAGGCGGCGGCAGGGATCATCATCATCAGGGCGGCCGCGAGCGACCTCAGCATGCGCTTCATCGATCAATCCTCCAGCAAGTGAACAGCGGGGACGTACGACGTTAATGCGCGGCCATCATGGCCCAACTCGGCTTGCGCGCATAGCTGCAGATTGTGAAGCGTTCATTGCACCTGGAGCAGCTCGATGTCGAATACCAGCGCGCTGCCGGGCGGAATATCGCTGCCCGCGCCGCGCATGCCGTACCCCATGCTGGACGGCATGATCACCTCGCGTACACCGCCCACGCGCATGCCGCGCACGCCGCTTTCCATGCCGGAGATCACTTCCTCGGCGCCGAGCGTGAAGCTCAGCGGGCGGCCGCTGTCATAGGAGCTGTCGAACTTGGCGCCGTGGTGATCGGGCGCCTTGGCGTTGTACAGCCAGCCGGTGTAGTTGATCTGCACGGTGGTGTCGTCGTGCGCGACGGCACCGGTGCCCACTTTCCGGTCGATGACGGTCAGCTTGCCCACATCGTCGGCATGGACGGGGCCGATGGCCCCCAGGGCAAGCAGGGTCGCGGCAACAAGGGCGATCGGGCGGTACATGACGATTCCGGGGCAGGTGAAACGCGGCACGTTAGCCGATTGCCGCAGCCTGCGCAGCAGTTTGCATCACAGCCTCGATGTGGTATCACTAACGGCCATGATCCTCGCCACCCGCCGCTATTACTTTTGGTTTTATGGCTACCCAATGCCGGCGGCGGAGCATGGTGTGCGATCGTAACTAGCTAGATCACCCACTTTCCTGAAAAAGCCGCCAGCCACCCTGGCGGCTTTTTTATTGGCCGCCGGACACCGCCAAAGGAGTTTTTATGTCCAGCCTTACCGACGATTTACGTATCCGCGAAATCAAGGAACTCGCCACCCCCGCCCAGGTGATGGGCGACTGCCCGCCCAGCGCCGAGGCGATCGCCACCGTCGCCGGCTCCCGCCAGGCCCTGCACCGGATCCTGCATGGCCAGGACGATCGCCTGGCGGTGGTGATCGGCCCCTGCTCGATCCACGATCCCGCCGCCGCGCTGGAATACGCCCGGCGTCTCATGGCCGAACGCGAGCGCCACGCTGGGACGCTGGAAATCGTGATGCGCGTGTATTTCGAAAAGCCGCGCACCACCGTCGGCTGGAAGGGCCTGATCAACGATCCGGACCTGGACGAGAGCTATCACATCGACAAAGGGCTGCATCTGGCGCGCCGCCTGCTGTGCGACATCAACGCACTGGGCCTGCCGGCCGGCTGCGAATTCCTGGATCTGATCACGCCGCAGTACATTGCCGACCTGGTGGCCTGGGGCGCGATCGGCGCACGCACGACCGAAAGCCAGTCGCATCGCGAGCTTGCCTCGGGATTGTCCTGCCCGGTGGGTTTCAAGAACGGCACCGACGGCAATATCAAGATCGCGGTGGATGCGGTGTTGGCAGCGGCGCAACCGCATCATTTCATGGCGGTGACCAAGCACGGGCAGACGGCTATCGCCGCCACGCGCGGCAACGAGGATTGCCACGTGATCCTGCGCGGCGGCAAGGCGCCCAACTACGATGCCGCCAATGTCGCTGCCGCCTGCGCCGCCCTGGCCAAGGCCGGCCTGGCCGAGCGCCTGATGATCGACGCCAGCCACGCCAACAGCAACAAACAGCCGGAAAACCAGCCACGCGTGATCGCCGATATCGCCGCGCAACTGGAGGCGGGCGAATCGCGCATCCAGGGCGTGATGGTGGAAAGCCACCTGGTGGCCGGGCGGCAGGATCTGGTGCCGGGCTGCGAACTGGTCTACGGGCAGAGCATTACCGATGGCTGCATCGGTTGGGACACCACCGTGCAGGTACTGGATCGACTGGCCCAGGCAGTGCAGGCGCGCCGCGAGCGGCTGGCCGAGGTGTGCGCTGCGTGACGGTGCGCAGCGTTGCTACCGATCGTTCTATGCTTGCCCCTTCCATGCTTGAGGGGAAGGCTGCATGAGCTACGACATCCACCACCTGGCCGCCGCGCACCGTTTCGAAACGACGGTGGACGGTTACGTCTGCGAACTCGATTACCAACTGCGCGATGGCGTGATGACGATCACCCATACCGGCGTCCCCTCTGAAGTGGGCGGCCGCGGCATTGCCGGCGAGCTGGTGCGCACGGCCTTCGAGACGGCGCGCCGCGAGGGCTGGAAAGTGGTGCCGGCATGCAGCTACGCGCGGGTGTGGATCGAGCGGCACGCGGAATACGCGGAGCTGCTCGCATGAACCAGCAACAGGATGCCGATCACGCGCGGCAGGGCGAAGCACGCCCCTCGATGCAGGCGGTGCGGCGGCGTTGGGCGCCCGTACGCTTCGTGCGCGCCCGGCCATGGCTGGCGGTGGCTACGGTGCTGTTTGTGGTGGCGTGTGGCGTGCTGACGGTTTCCGGCACCAAGCCGGCCTCGGCCTTGCTGCTGGGTTTCGATTTGGGGGCCTTGCTGTATCTGAGCATGTTGGCGCGGATGTTTTCCCGCGCCACTGCCGAACACATGGCCCGCCACGCCTGCATGCAGGACACCGGCCGGCGCGCCACGCTGTGCATTGCCGTGGCCGTTTCCAGTGTGGTGCTGGTGGCCCTGTCTACGGAACTGCATGCCGCCAAAAGCGGCGGTGCGCCGAGCATGGCGGTGGCGGCGATCAGCATCGTGCTGTCGTGGCTGTTCATGAATTCGATGTATGCCTTGCACTACGCCCACGGTTATTACGGCGATTTCGGCAAGCAGCATGAAGGGCTCGAATTTCCCGGCACCAAGCAGCCCGATTACTGGGATTTCATTTACTTTGCCTTCGTCATCGGCATGTGCTTCCAGGTATCCGATGTGCAGATCACCAGCCACACGCTGCGGCGCACCGCGCTGCTGCATAGCGTGGTGGCGTTTTTCTTCAACGTGTTCATTATCGCGTTGAGCGTGAATATCGCTGCGGGACTGGCCTGAGCTTCCCGCATCATGCTGGCCGCCTCATCCCGGCCCGTGCCGGGATGAGGTAGCGATGCACTAATCGCGGAAGTTGTCGAACTGCAGCGGCAGTTCTACCTCGGCCTTGCGCAGCACGGCCATCGCCAGCTGCAGGTCGTCGCGCTTCTTGCCGGTGACGCGCAGCTTCTCGCCGTTGATCTGCGCCTCCACCTTCAGCTTGGCTTCTTTCAAGGTAGCAATCAGCTTCTTGGCGATCGGCTGCTCGATGCCTTGCTTCACGGTAATTTTCTGTCGTGCGCCGCCCAGGTTCACTTCCGGGTCCGCAACCTCCAGCGCGCGCAGGTCGATCTTCCGCGCCGCCAGGCGCCCGCGCAGGATGTCGAGCATCTGCTGCAGCTGGAATTCGTTGGGTGCGACCTGGGTGATCACCAGCTTGTCCAGCTCGTATTTGGCATCGGTGCCCTTGAAGTCGAAACGGTTGGCCAGCTCGCGGTTGGCCTGGTCGACGCCGTTGGTCAGCTCGTGCTTGTCGACTTCGGAGATCACGTCAAAAGAGGGCATGGCGGGGTCCTGGGCAGGGCAGGCGGCAAGTGTAAGCCATCACTTGTTGGATAATGCGCGGGTATTCCATCTGGCTGGCTGCATGACGGTGACCGCGTGAAAGTGGATGTTCTGGTAATCGGTGCCGGTGCCGCCGGCTTGATGTGCGCGATCACTGCCGGCCAGCGCGGCCGGCAGGTGCTGGTGATCGATCACGCCAACAAGCCGGGCAAGAAGATCCTGATGTCGGGCGGCGGACGCTGCAATTTCACCAACCTGGGCGTGACGCCCGCGCAGTACCTGTCGGCCAATCCGCATTTCGCCAAATCCGCGCTGGCGCGTTATACCCCGGCCGATTTCATCGCGCTGGTGGAAAAGCATCGCATCGCCTATCACGAGAAAGAACTGGGGCAGCTGTTTTGCGATGAATCTTCCAAGCTGATCGTGCGTGTGCTGCTGGACGAATGTGCGGCGGCAGGCGTGCGGATCGAAACCAGTTGCGCCGTCAGCCAGGTGCGCAAAAGCGAAGAAGGCTTCAGCGTGACCACCGCCAAGGGCGTGCTGCATGCGGATGCCTTGGTGGTGGCCAGCGGTGGCTTGTCGATTCCCAGCATGGGGGCCAGCGGATTCGGCTACGAACTGGCCCGGCAGTTTGGCCACAACGTGCTGGCCACGCGCGCGGGCCTGGTGCCGTTGACCTTGAGCGGCAAGCATCAGGAGCATTACCAGGATCTGGCCGGCGTGGCGCTGCCGGTGGCGGAGGCGCGGGTGGGCAAGCGCAGTTTTCGCGCGGGCTTGCTGTTCACGCATCGCGGCATCAGCGGACCCTCGATCTTGCAGATTTCCTCGTATTGGCAGCCGGGCGACGATCTGCGTATCGACTTGTCGCCGGAACGGGAGCTTGGCCAGTGGCTGGCGGACCAGCGCGCGGCACGTCCCGCGGCGGAGCTGCGCACTGTATTGGGCGAGCAGTTGCCCAAGCGCCTGGCGCAGCGTTTGTGCGAGCAATGGCTGGGCAGCAAGCCGATGCGCCAGTACCGCGACCACGAATTGCACGCCCTCGGTGCGCAGCTGCATGACTGGCCCCTGGTGGCCAGCGGCACCGAGGGCTATCGCACCGCGGAAGTCACTCTGGGCGGTGTGGATACCGACGGGCTCTCCTCCAGCACCATGCAGTCCAAGCGGGTGCCCGGGCTTTATTTCATCGGCGAAGTGGTGGATGTGACGGGCTGGCTGGGTGGCTACAACTTCCAGTGGGCCTGGGCGTCCGGCCGGGCCGCGGGTGAAGCGGTCTGATGCCGGTCCGTTTGCAATCGCTGAACAACGAACGTGCTGAACTGCGCGCTTGCCTTGGAGATTGGTCATGAAAGTGGGTTTTATCGGACTCGGAGCTATGGGCAGCGCCATGGCCAGCAACCTGGTGGCCGCCGGCTATCAGCTCACCGTGTGGAATCGCTCGGATGCGGCGATCGAAAAGCTGGTATCGCTGGGCGCCAAGGCGGTGCGTACGCCCGACCGCGCGGCGCAGGGCGACGTGCTGCACAGCATGCTCGCCAACGACCACGCCGTGCGCGAAGTGCTGCTCGATGGCGGCGTGCTCGATGCGATGGACCCGGGCACGGTGCACGTCAATCACGCCACCATCTCGGTCGCGCTCGCGCGCCAGCTGCAGGAAGAACATGCGCGGCGCGGGCTGGCCTACGTGGCGGCGCCGGTATTCGGCCGCCCTGATGTGGCGGCCGCCGGCAAGCTCAACATGCTGGTGGCGGGGCCATCTGCGGCGATCGAAAAAACCACGCCACTGCTGCAGGCAATGGCCGGCAAGCTGTGGCCGATGGGTGAGGCCCCCGAACGCGCCAACGTGGTGAAACTGGCCGGCAACTTCATGATCGTTACGGCGATCGAGAGCATGGCCGAAGCATCCACGCTGGCCCGTGCCTACGGTGTCGGCGCCGCCGAATTTATCGAGCTGATGACCAGCACCTTGTTCGCCTCGCCGGTCTACCAGGGCTATGGCAAGGCAATGGCGGAACAGCGCTTCACGCCGCCGGGCTTTGCATTGCCGCTGGGACTGAAGGACGTGATGCTGGCGCAAGAGGCCGGCTTCGCCGAACAGGTGCCGCTGCCGCTGGCCGGCGTATTGCGCGACAGCTTGCTGGAAGCGCTGGCCGATGGCGCGGAAGGCATGGACCTGTCGGCGCTGGCGCGGGTGTCGGCGCGCCGCGCCAACCTGGATCAGCGCAGCAAGGATTAATGTTGCGCCAGCCAGCGATCGAGCTGGTTGGCGAACGCCTGCTTGTCGCGTGGATGCAGCGCCGCCGGTCCACCGGTATCCACGCCCGCGCTGCGCAGTTCTTCCATGAAATTGCGCATGGTAAGCCGCTGCTGGATGGTGTCCGGTGTGTAGAGCTCGCCGCGCGGATGCATGGCGAGTGCGCCTTTGCCGATCACGGCGGCTGCCAGCGGAATGTCCTGCGTTACCACCAGGTCGCCGGCGTGGACCTGGCGCACGATTTCGTTATCCGCCACATCGAATCCGCCCGGTACCTGGATGCTGCGGATATACGGCGAAGCCGGCGTGCGTAGCGCGTGGTTGGCCACCAGGGTCACGGCAGTCTGCGTGCGCTGTGCCGCACGGAACAGGATTTCCTTGATCGCCACCGGACAGGCGTCGGCATCCACCCAGATGCGCGGCGCCTCGCTCACGCAGCGTTCCAGTGCAGGGTGCCGTCGATCACGGTATTGGTGTAGCCGCCGATCCAGATCTGGCCGTCGACGATGTGGGCGATCAGCAAGGCGTCGTGGCCCATTTCGCGCCCCTGGCTGACCGCATAGCCGCGGGCGAGCGGGCCGTCCGGCTCGGCATGCAGCAGGTAGGCGGCGATCAGGCCGTTGGCGGCGCCGGAGGCCGGGTCTTCGACGATGCCGACACCGGAAGGAAAGGCGCGCACCACCAGCTGGTAATCGGGATGGCCGCTGCGTGCAAAGGCACACAGGCCCATGCTACCGCTGGCGACGGCCAGCGCACCGATGGCACTGTGATCGGGCTCCCAGGCGCGCAGGCTGGCCTCGCTGGCGCATTCGGCCAGCCACCAGCGGCGGCCGCCATCGACCAGCGCGGGCGGCAGCTTGCCCAGGTCGATGCTGTCGAGCGTCGCGGCGAGCAGGGGATGTGCGTGCAGGCCGGTTTTCACCACGCGCGTGGCGGGCGACTGCAGCAGCAGCCTGCGCTGCACGCCGCTGCCTTCCACGCGGATCGGCAACACGCCGGCACCGCATTCCTGCCAGAGCAGGCCGTCCACGGGTGAGGCCAGGCCGCACTCGAGCACGGCATGCGCACTACCTACGCTGGGATGGCCGGCGAAGGCGATTTCCTTCTGCGGGGTGAAAATTCGCACCTTGTAGCTGGCCGTGGGATCGCTGGGCGGCAGCAGGAAGGTGGTTTCCACCAGGTCGGTCCAGCGTGCGTAGCGCTGCATCTGCGCATCGCTCCAGCCGGCGGCATCGGTGACAACGCCAAGATGATTGCCGCCGCCCGGTGTTGCGGCGAAGACATCCAGGTGCATATAGCGGATGGGTTTCATGCGGTGAGTAAAGCAGCACGGCGTGGCTTGATCGCGCATTTTAGCCGTCGACAACGCCGCTCGTGAACGTCAAGATGGCGAAATTCCGAAACATTGGCTGATTAGTCATATGCCCATAACCTTGCTGATCATTCTTGCGGCGACCTGCATCGTCTCGTTCATGGCGTTCAATAACCGGCGCCTGATCGACGATCTGATCCTGTGGCCGCCGGCCATCGAGCGCAAAAAGGAGTATTACCGGCTGGTCACCTACGGGTTGATCCATGCCGACGGCATGCATCTGCTGTTCAATATGCTGACCCTGTATTTCTTCGGCCGCGTGATGGAGCCGTTTTTCGGCGAGACCCTGGGCACGTTCGGTTTCGGCCTGTTTTACCTGGGCGGATTGATCATTTCGATCCTGCCGACGTATTTGAAGAACCGCCGCAACAACAATTACTACAGCCTGGGCGCCTCCGGTGCAGTCTCGGCCGTGCTGTTCGGCTATGTGCTGCTGTCGCCGTGGTCGCGCATCCTGGTGTGGTTCGTGCCGGTGCCGGCGATCATCTATGCCGTGCTTTACGTCGGCTATTCGATCTACATGGATCAGCGCGGGCAGGGCAATATCAATCACAGCGCGCATTTATGGGGCGCCGCCTATGGCGTGATTTTCACAGTGCTGGCCTACCCGCCGGTATTGGCCAATTTTCTGCGGGCTTTATCGCAGCCCGGCCTATGATTTCCGGCACTTGCTCATGCCATATACATCATGATGATGTCACTGTTTCACCACTGATCACCGCCTGGAGTACGCACGCATGGCAACGACCCGCAAGTCTGCCGCGAAGAAGTCCGCGGCCCGCAAAGCATCCAAAGGCGCCAGTTCGAGCAAGAAGAAGGTGGCTCGAAAGTTGCCGGCAACGCGCAAAAAGGCTGTAAAAAGGGCGGTAAAAAAGACAGCAGCCAAGAAGGCGGTGAAGCGGGTGGCCCGCAAGGCGGTGAAGAAGACCTCGGCGAAGAAAACCTCCGTACGCAAGGCGGCCAGCAAAAAGTCGGTAAAGAAGACCGCGGCCAAGACCGCCGCACGCAAGGCAACAAAGCCGGCAGCCCGGAAATCGGCGGCACCCAAAACCGCGGCGAAAAAGCCGGTGGCGAAAAAAGCCCCTGCAAAGAAGGTCGTCGCCAAGACCGTAAAGCGCGCTGCGCCGCCGAAGGCCGCTGCCGCTCCGGCACCCGTCAGCGCACCGAAGAAGAAGCTGGTCGTGAAGAAGGCGGCCGGCGGCAAACCCGCGACCCTGCAGCCGCAAGCAACGCCGGAGGCGGCATCACCCGCGCCTTCGCATATCAGCCCCGAAGAAGCGGTAGCGCATATCCAGGCCCTGCTGGAAGCCAAGCAGGAGCGCGTCAAGAAAGGGCCGACCTGGCCGGGCGCCAGCACGGCACCCTCGGCCGATAACGGCCAGACACCCGCTGCCAACGGCAACCATTCCGGCGATATCGCGCACAACCATGTAGCGCATGCGCGCGGAGACCAGAGCAAGAACGGCAAAACCTGATTCAGCGCCGCCAGCGTTCGATGGCTCCAACCGGTGCCGCCTGTGCTGAACACAGGCGGCACTTGTCTTTTGAGGCTCAGGGCTTATTTATGCGCAAGGGACTACCGTCCTCGCGTGGACTGCATGGAGCTTCCGCCATGAAACATTCGATCAAACGCCTGCTTGCCGTGTTGACCCTGGCCACCTTGATGGCCCTCCTGTCCGGCTGTTACATCGCTCCCGGCTATAGCTACGTGCAAAGCAACGGAACCGTTGGCGACGCCTACTACGGCGCCGCGCCCACCGTTGTCTACAGCGGTTATTACACGGGTTACGGGTATTACCCCTACGGCTACTGGGGCGGCTATTACGGCGGTTACTACGGTGGCTATTACGGCTGCTGCGGCGGTGGCTGGTACGGCCGCGGCCGTTATTGGCACGGTAATCCCGGCTGGCATGGCCGGGGCGGCTGGTCCGGCGGTCACGGTGGCTGGCATGGCGGTGGCGGATGGCACGGTGGTGGCGGCCATTACAACGGACACCACTGAGCACAGCTGAATGCGCTTACGTCAGAATGCGGGGATGAATCGACCCCGCATTCTTTTTCCCGGCCTCAAACTGATTCTTTGCGCGGTAATGCTTGCCCTGCTCGCAGCCTGTGCCGATCTGCGCTATTACGCGCACGTCACGCATGGGGAAAGCGCGCTGCTGTTGCAGCGGCGGGCGGTCAAAAAAGTGATTGCCGATCCGGCCACGGATCCGAAGCTGGCCGCACGTTTGCGGCTGTCGCAGCAGGCACGCCAATTTGCTTCCGCGCAATTGGATTTGCCGAGCAATCGCAGTTACACCTACTACGTTCAATTGCATCGCCCTTATGTGGTGTGGAATGTCTATGCCACCCCACGCTATTCGGTGGATGCGGTTTTGCAGTGTTTTCCGATCGCCGGTTGCGTGGCCTATCGCGGGTGGTTCGACGAGAAAAAGGCCAGTACCGCCGCTGCGCAGTTGCAGGCACAGGGCAATGATGTCTATCTGAGTGGCGTGCCGGCTTATTCCACCTTGGGCTGGTTCGCCGACCCGATCCTCAGCAGCATGATGCGCTGGGACGACGATGAGCTGGTGGGCACCATCTTCCATGAGCTTGCGCACCAGCTTATCTACGTCAAGGACGACACGGCGTTCAACGAAAGCTATGCGATGTTCGTGGAGAGCCAGGGACTGAAGCAGTGGCACCGCTCGCGCGGAGAGCCGGAAGGCGACGACCGCGACCAGGCGATGGACGATGGCTTCACCCAGCTGGTACTCAATTTGCGCGAGCGGCTCCGGAAACTCTATGCCAGCGGTGCGGACGAGGCGGCGATGGCTGCGGGCAAGGCGCACGAGATCGAGGTTTTCCGTCAGCACTATGCCGCCTGGCGCGACCAGCATTGGCCGAACGACCATCGCTACGATGGCTGGGTAGCGCGGCCAATCAACAATGCGACCTTGCTGCCGTTCGGCCTGTACGACCAGTGGGTGCAGGCCTTCGCTGTGTTGTATCGGCAGGCCGATGGGCAGTGGCCGGATTTCTACGCCCGTGTGCGGGCGTTGGCCAGGCAGTCCAAAGCGGAGCGGGAGAATGCGCTGCGCGGCCTGCTCAAGTCAGCCGCGGGCGATACCGCCCGTGCCGGCGCGGTACCTACGGCGTGACCTTGTGCTGCGCCATATGGTGCAGGTAGGCAAGCACGGCATCCAGATCCGCATCGGAAAGCGATTCCTGAGTAGGAAAGCCGAACATCTTTCCCTCTGGCCAGCGCCTTAGCGACTGCGGATTGCGGATAAAGGCGCGCAGCATGTCATCGCTGAGGTAGTCGGTAGGGTTATGCGGAATGTTCAAGTCCGGCCCCATATGCGCATCGCCTTGTCCGTTGAGCGTATGGCAGGCAAAGCAGGTGCGCTGGAATACCGCATAGCCTTTGCGCACGGCGCTGTCGGCGGACACAGCGGGTGCGGTAGCCGGAAAACGGGTGGCCGCATCTTGGGTGCGGCGGATGCGAACCAGCTGATAGGGCCATTGCTCGGTGCCGATGCCAGCGGCGGCCGGGTGCGTCCACACCACATAGAAGGGACCGGCGTCGCCTTTATGGTCGGGCAGCTGCGGCCATGGCTGCTGCGGATCTTCCACCGCCAGCCAGGCCTTTGCGCCGGCGTGGTTGAGGATGGTGTCGGCGGCGAGGTCGGCCGAGAAGCCGTCGCTTGCCACGAATTGCAGGCGGTCGCCGCGCTCCAGTCCCGGCAACAGAGCGGCCAGCGGCACGGCCCGGTAGTGCATGGTGCGGCGGAATGCCACGTCGATCGGAATGGTCACGTTTTGCGCATCGGGGCGGGCCAGCAACTGCGCGGTGGTCCAGATGCGTGCGCCATGGCCGGTATCGATGCTGAGGTCAGTGGCTTGTGCGCTAAGTACAAAACAGAAAGCTAACAAGCTCAGGCAGCGGCGCAGCATGGCAATGTCCTTGTCCAGACAAACACTTGAGAAAGGGTGTAAGTGAAACCTTACGGACTCAGGCTCGGCTTGCTATCGGCGAGCTGAATAAATTCGAGTTTGGTCTTGAACTTCCCCCGCCACGGCCACACTAATCAATCGCATCGCCGTGAGGCGACAACCGGATGGCGCAGAACACCGTGACATCCAGGGGCCGGTTCCGAGTTTAACCCTCCCCCAGGAACGCGACCTAACAAGCCCCGGCAGTTATTCCCCTGGCTGCCGGGGTTTTACTTTTCTTGGCGGCGACTTCAGCAGGATAATTGCAGCGTGCTGCGCCAGCGGCGCAATGTCTGCATGCTTCGGCATGTCCTCCCCACCGACATGGAAGCGATCCATGATCGTCAGTTCGCTGCTCGATACCGACCTCTATAAATTCTCGATGATGCAGGTGGTATTGCATCAATATCCCGCCGCGCATGTGGAATACCGGTTCAAGTGCCGCAATCCCGGCGTGAACCTGGTGCCCTATATCGAAGAGATCCGCGAAGAACTGCATGCGCTGTGCAGCCTGCGCTTCACCGAGGCGGAGCTGGATTACCTGCGCAGCTGGCGCTTTATCAAAAGCGATTTCGTCGATTTCCTGGCCTTGTTCCAGCTCAACACCAAGTACGTGGAGATCGTGCCGTCACCATTGCAGAACGGTGAAATCGAGATCCACATCGGTGGCCCGTGGCTGCATACGATCCTGTTCGAAGTGCCTTTGCTGGCGATCGTCAACGAAGTGTATTTTCGCAACACCCAGCGCGATCTTGACTTGAGCGAAGGCCGCCGGCGCCTGCGCGACAAGATTGCACTGCTGCGCGATACCCCGGGCTTCAGCGAATGCCGCATTGCCGACTACGGCACCCGGCGCCGCTTTTCGCGCCAGTGGCATCGCGAGGTGGCTACTGCCCTGGCCGAGGGGTTGGGCGCGCAACTGACCGGTACCAGCAATGTCTGGCTGGCCTGGCAACTGGGCCTGCGGCCGCTGGGCACCCTGGCGCATGAGTATCTGCAGGCGCACCAGGCGCTGGGACCGCGGTTGCGCGATTCGCAGGTGGCGGCGCTGGAAGCCTGGGCCAAGGAATACCGTGGCGACTTGGGCATTGCCCTGTCCGATGTCTACGGACTGACCGCCTTCCTGCGCGACTTCGATATGTACTTCTGCAAGCTGTTCGATGGCACCCGCCACGATTCCGGCGATCCGTTCGCCTGGGGCGAGCGGGTGCTGGCGCATTATCAGGACAACCGCGTCGATCCGCGCAGCAAGGTGCTGGTCTTCAGCGACGGGCTGGATATTCCCAAGGTCATGCAGCTGTACGAGCACTTCCGCGGGCGCTGCCAGCTGGCCTTCGGGGTGGGCACCAATCTGACCAACGATGTCGGCCCGACGCCGCTGAACATCGTGATCAAGATGGTTCGCTGCAATGGCCAGCCGGTGGCCAAGCTCAGCGATTCACCCGGCAAAAACATGTGCGAGGACGATGCGTACATCGCCTATCTGCGCCAGGTGTTCGATATTCCGCTGGTCGCCGACGCGGAGTCGGCGACCGCCTGATTGCCGTCAGGCGCAACCGGGCCCGCGTGCTGCGCGATCAGAACGCGGGCAGCACGGCGCCATGGTACTTCTGCTCGATGAAGGCCTTCACTTCCGGACTGGTCAGCGCCTGCGCCAGCTTCTGCACGCGCGGATCGTTCTGGTTGTCCGGTCGCCCGACCAGGTAGTTCACGTAGGGCGAGTTCTTGTCCTCGATCAGCAGCGCATCCTTGGTCGGATTGAGACCGGCGGCCAGGGCGTAGTTGGTATTGATCATGGCCAGGTCCACCTCGTCCAGGGTACGCGGCAGCATCGCCGCTTCCAGCTCCTTGAACTTCAGGTTCTTGGGGTTGGCGGTGATGTCCTTGGTGGTGGCGAGCTCGTCGTTCGGGTCTTTCAGGGTGATCAGGCCGTGGCGGGCCAGCAGTAGCAGCGCGCGGCTGTTGTTGCTGGGATCGTTCGGAATCGCCACGGTGGCGCCGTCGGGCAGTTGGTCGATCGACTTGAGCTTGTGCGAGTAAGCGCCGAACGGCTCGATATGCACGCCGGTGATGATCACCAGCTGGGTGCCGCGCTCGCGGTTGTAGGCATCCAGGTAGGGCTTGGTCTGGAAATAGTTCACGTCGATGCTCTTTTCCGCCACCTGCGCATTGGGCTGCACGTAGTCGGCGAACACCTTGATCTCCAGGTTCACCCCTTCCTTGGCCAGGATCGGCTTCACCTCTTTGAGGATTTCCGCGTGTGGCACGGCGGTGGCCGCCACGGTGAGGGTCTGGCTGCCGGCATCGCCGGAGCCGGAGGAGGAGCAGCCGGCCAGGATCAGGGTGCCGGCCAGGAAAACCAAAAGCTTCTTCATGGAATGACCTGGTGCTTGTGCGATGCAACAGAATAGCCGTCCATACGGCCGGATGCAAAGCGTCCGGCAAAAGCTGGGCAAAACCTGAAAAGTGCCCTCAGCGGCGGCTGTAGTGCGCCACGATGCGGTCGCCCAGCATTTGCAGCAGCTGCACCAGCACGATCAGCAGCAGCACCGTGACTACCATGTAGTCCGATTTGTAGCTCAGATAGCCGTACCGATAAGCCAGGTCGCCCAGGCCGCCCGCGCCGATGGCGCCGCCCATCGCCGTATAGCCGACCAGCGCAATGGCGGTGACGGTGATGCCGGCCCACAGGCTGGCGCGCGCTTCGGGCAGCAGCACGTGGCGCACGATCTGCCAGGTGGTGGCGCCCATCGCCTGCGAGGCCTCGATCACGCCATGCTCCACTTCGCGCAGGGAGGTTTCCACCAGGCGTGCGAAAAACGGCGCGGCACCGATTACCAGCGGCGGGATCGCGCCGCGGATGCCGAGCTTGGTACCCACCAGCACATAGGTAAGCGGCATCAGCACGATCATCAGGATGATGAAGGGAATGGAACGCAGCACGTTCACCACCAGCGACAGCACGCCATAAAGCTTGGGCATCGCATGCATCTGGCCCTTGCCGGTAAGAAACAGCAGCACGCCCAGCGGCAGGCCGATGATCACCGTCAGCGCCAGCGAGCCGCCCAGCATCAGCAAGGTGTCGATGCAGGCCTGGCCGAGTTCGCCCCAGTCGTCGATATTCGGAAACAGGTTCTGCAGCAGCGGAAGGTGGGCGGCGATCATCGTGCAAGCTCCTCGACTTCGATACCCGCCGCGCGCAGCGCCTGCAGGGCCTGGTCTACCTGTTCGCCCTGCATGGCCAGGGTGAGCTGGCCATAGGGCAGATCCTTGATGCGATCGATGCGGCCGGCAAGGATGTTGAAATCGACGCCGGTGTCGCGGGTGACCCGGCCCAGCGTGGGCGACCAGGTTGCTTCGCCGCGGAAGGACAGGCGCATGATGCGGCCCGGCACGTGCTGATAAGGCACGTTCTCGCCAGCCGCTTCCTCCGGCAGCGCCTCATTGACGAAGCGGCGCGTGGTGGCGTGCTGTGGATGCAGGAAGACATCGGCGACGGAGCCGTGCTCCACGATGCGTCCCGCATCCAGCACTGCCACGCGGTCGCACACGCGGCGCACCACATCCATTTCGTGGGTGATCAGCACGATGGTCAGTTTCAGCTCGCGGTTGATTTCGGCCAGCAGCTCCAGCACGGAGGCGGTCGTCTGCGGATCCAGCGCGCTGGTGGCTTCGTCGCACAGCAGGATGGACGGCCGATTGGCCAGCGCACGCGCGATGCCCACGCGCTGTTTCTGGCCGCCGGAAAGTTGCGACGGATATTTATCGGCATGCGCCTGCAAACCCACCCGCTGCAGCAATTCGTCCACGCGCTTGCCGACGGCCGCGGTGTCCTTGTTGCCGGCCACCCGCAGGGGAAAGGCGATGTTCTCGGCCACGGTCTGCGAGGAGAGCAGGTTGAAGTGCTGGAAAATCATGCCGATCCGCTGGCGCGCCGTGCGCAGGGCCGGATCGGGCAGGGCGGTGATCTCGGTGTCGTCGATCAGAATGCGGCCGCCGCTGGGCCGCTCCAGCAGGTTGATCAGGCGGATCAGGGTGGATTTGCCGGCACCGGAGTGCCCGATGATGCCGAACACCTCGCCATCGGCGATTTCCAGGCTGAAGGGCTCCAGCGCTGGAATGTCCTTGCCGTTGACGCGGTAGGACTTGTGCACATCGACGAAACGGATCACGACGAACCCTGGGTGACGGTCAGAGTCGGCATTCTATGCCACCGGGTGTTGCCGGGAGTGCAGTAGACTGCCTTATCGATATGACCCGGAGCGATTGCCATGACCACCGTCTACGACTTCAATGCGCGTGACATCGACGGCCGCGACCAGTCGCTGGGGAGCTGGCGCGGCAAGACCATGCTGATCGTCAACGTCGCTTCCAAGTGCGGTTTCACCCCCCAATACAAGGGGCTGGAGGAGCTGTGGCGCAAGCGCCGCGAGGAGGGCCTGGTGGTGCTGGGCTTCCCCTGCGATCAGTTTGGCCACCAGGAGCCGGGCGACGAGGCGGAGATCAAGAATTTCTGCTCCACCAGCTACGACGTGACCTTCCCGATGTTCGCCAAGGTCGAGGTGAACGGTGAGAAGACCCATCCGCTCTACCAGTGGCTGAAGAAAGAGGCCAAGGGCCTGTTGGGTAGCGAGTCGATCAAGTGGAACTTCACCAAGTTCCTGATCGATGCCGACGGCAACGTGGTGAAACGCTACGCGCCGAACGACACGCCCGAGAAGATCGAGAAGGATCTGCAGAAGCTGCGCTGAGCAAGCGGCGTACCCGACAGCCTTGCCTCGCGGAGCATTGCCTGCCGCGCAAGCTTGTCGTTTTTGCAGGGTACGAATGACTGGAGGCCGTCATTCCCATTCCCGCATGCATGGGATTGGCTTCAGCTATGCCCCTGGAACGCCGCCAGCAACTCCACGATCGCATCGAGGTTGCGGCTGGGGCTGGGTGCATCCCCTTCCAGCACGAAATTGTTGAGCATGATGGCGAACGCCAGGTGTTCGCCCGATGCCGTGGTGACGTAGCCGACCAGGCAGCGTACGTAGTTCATGCTGCCGGTCTTGGCATGCACATTGTTCATGGCCCGGGTGTCGCGCATGCGCCATTCCAGCGTACCGTCGACGCCGGCATCGGGCAGCGCATCGTGCAAGGGCGTTGCGTAAGCTTGGCCGGCCATATACGTGAGCAGGCGCACCATCGCATCGGGCGTGGCCAGATCCTGGCGCGACAGGCCGCTGCCTTCTTCGATCTGGCTGGCATTCGGAGCGATGCCGATGCGATCCAGCAGCGCCCGCATGGCGCGGGTGCCCCAGGCCTCGGAACTGAGGAAGCCAGGCACCGGTTCTCCGTTTTGCGCGGCGCTGGCCTGTGCTTTCACGCCGGCGATCTGCAGCAGGTTCTGCAGGTAGAGGTTCTGCGAACGCTTCAGGCCGCGCGTCAGTATTTCCATCATCGGCGGGGACAGCACTTGGGCAAGCACCACCGCCTTGTCCAGGCCGACGCTGTCGGGCTCGGGCCAATGCAGCGTGCGTAGTTGCCCATCGATACGAATGCCATGGCGCGCCAGCGCACTGCGCAGCAGGCTGCCGGCGAACCAGGCCGGATCGACCATGGCCAGCTTGAAACTTTGCGGTTCGCTGCGGGCGGCTACGTTACCGAAGGCATAAAGCGTACTGCTGCCCGGTGCGCGGTAAAGATTGATATCGCTATGCGTGCGCTGTGCGCTGGTGGTCAGCGTGCCGGCGACATGCGTGATGGCGCTCGGCGGATCGAACATCAGCGAGGCAGGACGGCCGGGCTCGCTTGCCGGCGCCACGGTCAGGCCGACGACATTTTCCTGCACGCTCAGCGCCGACGAAGGTACGGCGAACCAGCTTTGCAGATCGCGCGCCTCCCAGCCGGCGCCGGCCGATGGTCCGCTGAAATAGCTGTCATCGGCGACCAGATCGCCCTGTATTTCGCGCACGCCGCTGGCCGCCAATTGCGTGGCCAGCTGATCGGCCCAGTCGGTATTGGTGCCGGGCGTATCCAGGGTGGGATCGCCCATGCCGTGCAATACCAGGGGGCCTTGCAGGCGACCTTGCACGATCGGCCGCGTGGCGAGCAATTGGGTGGGAATGCGGTAATCGGTGCCCAGCGTGTCCAGCACCAGCGCCGCCGTGAACAGCTTGGCGGTGGAAGCGGGCTGCAGCAGTCGCTCGGCATCGTGTGCGTAAAGCGTGCGGCCGGTATCCAGCGAGGTGATGGCGATGCCCCAGCTGGATGAGGCGAAGCGGGGCTGATCGATTTGAGCATCGATCTCGGCAGTAAGTTGCTGCAGCGTGCTGGTGGCACTGACCGGCGTGCTTTGCGCCTGGACCGGCGCGCTGTTCAACACACCGGCCGCGCCGATCCATAGCAGATGCCGCAATAGAACAGTTTTCATCGCCGTAGTATTCCCGAATCGACGCGTGCTCGCGCCGCTCATGCTACCCATGCCTGACGCCGCCGGATGCACAGCCCCAGCCAGCCCAGCGTTGCCGCGCGCAGCGCCATAAAGGCCAGGAAAGCCAGCCACAGGCCGGTGTTGCCCAGATCGTGCGTAAGCCACAGCAGCAAAACATAGAGCAGCGCCGACAAGACCATGCCACCGCGCATCTCGCGGGCGCGGGTGGCGCCGACAAACAGGCCGTCGAGCAAATAGCTCCACACCCCGACCAGCGGCAGCACCATCAGCCAGGGCAGGTAGCCGTAGGCAATCTCGCGCACATCCGGCAAATTCGTTTGCAGGTCGACGAACAGATGGCCATACACGCCGAAGAACAAGGCGTACCCGACACTGCCGATCAGCGACCATCCACCCGCGACCACCAGTGCCCGGCGCAGCGCGAGATGGTCGCCGGCGCCGATCGCATGGCCGCACAGAGCCTCCACCGCATTGGCCAGACCGTCCAGGCAGAACGCGGTGAGCATCAGCCCGTTGAGCAGCAGCGCATTGGCCGCGACGACCGCATCGCCCAGCCGCGCACCGAACAGCGAAAGACTGAAGAACACGCCTGCCAGCAGGATGGTGCGGATGAAAATGTCGCGGTTCACCGCCAGCAGCGGGCGCCAGTGCGCCCAGCCGCGCATGGCCTGCCAGTCGATTTGCCCGACCATGTCGCGTACCGCCTGGTGCGCACGCCACAGTCCGTACAGCGCACCGCACCACTCGCCGCCGATCGAGGCCAGCGCAATGCCCGGTACGCCCCAATGGAAGCCGAACACGAACAATAGATTGAGCGCGATGTTCACCAGGTTGGTGACCAGCAGCAGGCTCAACGTAGTGCCTGCCCGCTGCGCGCCGATAAACCAGCCGGCGAGCGCGTAATTGAGCAACGCCGCCGGCAGGCCGAGCAGGCGCAGATGCAGATAGTCCAGCGCGCGGGTGGTCATCAGCGGGGTGGAATGCATCTGGCCGATCAACCATGGCAACGCCGGCATCATCAGTGCGCCGGCCATCACTCCCAGCAACACGGCCAGCAGCAGGGCCTGCGCCTGCACGGTGCGCAGCGCCGATGCATTGCGGGCACCCAGTGCCTGGGCGGCGAAACCGGTAGTGCCCATGCGCAGAAAACCCAGACTCCATACGGGCAGCGCATAGACGGCGCTGCCGACGGTCACGGCGCCCAGATCCTGCGTATGCGGCAGGTGGCCGGCGACCGAACTGTCGACCAGCGCCACCAGCGGCACAGTGAGGTTGGAAAGCATCATGGGCGTGGCCAGCGACCACACCTGGCGGTGCGTCGGGCGGTGTCGCCAGGCTTCGAGCAGAGTCGTCATCGCAACAGGGCGGGCAGGGGGCGCGGCGATTCTGGCATGTTTCGGCGCCGGCAAGCGGCGGATGTTACCCTTGGCGATCCGTCGGCCCCGGTCGGCGCTCTACCTCCAGCGAGACCATCATGCAGATTGCCGACAACAGCGTAGTTTCCTTTCACTACACCTTGACCGATGACAGCGGCCAGGTGATCGACAGCTCCGAAGGTCGCGAGCCGCTCACCTATCTGCAGGGCAGCGGCCAGATCGTGCAGGGCCTGGAGAAAGTGATGGCTGGCCGCAGCACCGGCGATCAGTTCAAGGTGGATGTGGAAGCGGCCGAAGGCTACGGCGTGCATCACCCGGAACTGGTGCAGGAGCTGCCGCGCGACGCGTTCCAGGGTGTGGAAGATATCCAGCCGGGCATGCAGTTCCAGGGCCACGGCCCGCAGGGCGTGATCAACGTCACCGTCACCAAGGTCGATGGTGAAACCGTGCATATCGACGGCAACCATCCGCTCGCCGGCCAGACCCTGCACTTCGACATCGAAGTGACCGATGTGCGCGCCGCCTCCGCCGAAGAGCTGGCGCACGGCCACGTGCACGGCCCGGGCGGCCACCACCACTGATGTACTGCCGCCGTGGCCGTGATCGGCCGCGGCGGATTTCCTGGCTCAATACCAGTCGAGCAGCGAAATGCCGACGCCCAGATACGTGGCGTTGTGGTTGTAGTCGATCAGGCTTTCGCCGTAGCCCTTGAACAGTTCCATATAGCCGCGCAGGTTGCCCACCAGCGGAAAGCTCCAGGTGAGCCGTCCCGCACCATGCTGCTGGCTGCCGCCACGCAGCGAGTCGCGCAGCAGCAGGCTGAATTCCTGTCCGTGCCATTCGTGGATGATCTGCACATCCGCGCGGCCCATGTAATTGCTGATATCCGGATTGTTGTCGTCCGCCGCCTGTTCCGGAATGCGCCACCAGGGACGGAACATGATGGTCCAGTTGTCGCGCTCGAAGCCGACCTGCGCCATCACCCGGTTCCAACTGCGCGACAGCGGATCGGACTGGCCATTGGATTGATGATCCACGCCGATGCTGAGCAGGCGCCCGTTCCAGCCGAACAACTGGTAGTCGGTGTTGAACACCAGCATCGCCTCGGGCTCGTAGTCGGTTTCGCGGAACGGCCGCGATAGCTTGGAGTTGTAGACCTGCCAGTACGAATCCTGCGTATAGCCCACCCACAGGTCGCCCACGTCGCCGAATACGCCCTGCCAGATCTTGGTCTTGAGGCTGAGCTGGAACTTGGCCTCCACATCCTGCATGCCCAGCGGCGTATGCACGGCGTTGGCGGGGTTGGGGCTGTAGGGAAGGTTGTCCTGGTTGCTGGTGGCGAAGGCCGGCAACACATAGATCGGCTTGTAGCCGCGCAGATTGAAGGTGCCGAGCTTGCTCTGCGGCGACAATTCCCAGCGGCTGTCCAGCAGCGATATCGGTGCGGGTGCAGTACTGTTGGGCGTTGCCGCCGTCGCATTCATTTCATGCGAGAACACATTGGACGAAGGCGACGTAACCGGTTCGGTGCGTTTCTGTGCAGCCGGCAGCGCCCCGCGTCCGGTGGCTTTGTCATAGCAGGCCAGACGCTGCGAATCGCTCTCGATCGCCGTGCAGGCGCGGACATCCGCCGGCGTCATGTTCTGCGCATGGGAGGGCGCCGCATGCAGCCCCATGGCCGCGCAGGCTGCCAGGCAGATTGAACTCGGCTTCATGGGTTGCTCCCTCACCACAGTGCGCCAAGTCTAACCATCCCGTGTGCAGAAAATAAAAAAGCCGGCCATCAAGCGTGATGGCCGGCAGATGCGACGCATTGACTGTGCGTTGCCGTTGCTCAGTTGAGATTTTTCAGCCAGCGCTCGTATTGCGCCTTGGAGATGCTGTTGCCGCCATGGGCGGCGTACTCGAAATCATTGGCCAGCGGCGGATAGGCTTCCGCCGCGCTCTTGCTGATCGCCTTCTGTCCATTGGCCAGCTGTTCGAACGAGGGCGGCGATGCGGTGGACGGTGTCTGGCCCATGCCGGAATTGACCGTCACCTGGCCCTTGGCGGAATTGAAGGTGGCGCTATTGGAGCCGGTAGTGCCCGGGGTATTCATGCTTGTCGAAGAGGAAGGCTGTTGCGCCGGTGCGGCCTGCTGCGAGCTCATCGGTTGTGGCGCCGGTGCTGCAGGCTGCGCCGGCATCGACTGTTGTGCGGGTGTCGGCGCGGTCTGTTGCGTCGGTGCCGGTGCCGATGGCTGTTGCGGCATCGATTGCTGCGCCGGTGCGGAGGGTTGCGCAGGCATGGCTTGCTGCGCGGGTGTCGGCTCCTGTGCAGGAATGGTCTGCTGCGCAAACGCGGCGCCGGCAAACAGCATGCCGGTGCCGACCAGGGAAGCGAGAAGCGGAGTGCGGTATTTCATCGTCGTAGCTCCATGCAAGAATGCCCGGCATGTCAGGCCGCGTTCTATGCGGATGTCGCGCTGAAACGGCCGCGGCATGTCAAGCTCGCAAAATACGTTAGCAAGCAGGTGATAAATGCCAGCCCAATACTTTGGTGATGAATTCGTAAAGGCGTCTCTCCATTGAGCGCATCTTCATCTGCGGAAAAATCCATTGCGCCAGCGCAGGCGCGCGCACTGCAGCTTGCAGCACAAGGTTTGCTGCAATCGCCACGGCGGCGTGCACGGCGCGAAGACGTATTGATAACGATCCAGCGCATGCGCCTGCTGCAGATCGACAGCATTCACGTGGTGGCACGCAGTCCCTATCTCGTACTGCATTCGCGTCTAGGCAGCTATCCGCAGAGCTGGCTGGAAGAGGCATTGGAGGCCGGGCGCATTGCCGAATGCTGGGCGCACGAAGCCTGTTTCGTCGCGGCGACGGATATCGGTTTTCATCGCGCCTGGCGTACGCAATACGAAAGCAAGCATTGGGCGGACAAACACGCGGCGCGCACGCGCGACGCCAACCTTGCCGACATGCAGGCTTTGCTCGAACGCGTACGCAACTCCGGTCCGGTACGCGCATCCGATTTTGAACGCACCGATCGCGGCGCCTCCGGCTGGTGGGAATGGAAGCCGGAGAAGCGCTGGCTGGAGGCCTGGTTTGCTTCCGGCGAATTGATGGTGACCCGGCGCGAACGTTTTCAGCGCGTTTATGACTTGGCCGAGCGCGTGCTGGCAAAACTCGATCCGGCATTCGATCCTTCGCTGCTGACATGGACACATGCAGAACTGCGCAAGCGCTTTATCCTCGACAGCGTGCGTGCCTTGGGCATCACCCAGGCGCGCTGGATTGCCGACTACTTCCGCCTCAAGCCGACCGTTGACGAGACGGAATTGGCGCCGTTGCTGGCCAGTGGCGAATTGCTGAGCGTGCCGGTGACGGGCTGGAACAGTCGCGCCTACGTGCATCGCGATCATCTTGGTCTGCTGGAGAAAGCGCGGGACGGACGCTTGCGCGCCACGCATACTGCCCTGCTGTCGCCGTTCGATCCGCTAGTGTGGGATCGGGCGCGGCTGCGCGAGATGTTCGATTTCGACTACAGCATCGAATGCTATTTGCCCGAAGCGAAGCGCAAATACGGTTATTACGTGTTGCCGATCCTGCATCGCGGCCGGCTGATCGGGCGGCTCGATGCGAAAGCGCACCGGGCCGAGGGTGTGTTCGAAATCAAGGCGCTGTTCCTGGAAGAACAGGTCGAACCGACACCGCGCCTGCTGCAGGAGCTTGCGCAGACGATTGCCGACACGGCTGCATGGCACGGCACGCCCAAGCTGAAACTGGGGCGCTGCCGTCCGGCGGCGGTTGCCTCAGCGCTGCGTGCTTGCTGGCGCGGCTGAATGGGCCGCCTGCGCGTCCGTGCAGGAGCGGCCTTGCAGTGCGGCATCGAGCTGCTGGCGCATATCGATGCAGCGCGCCGCCAGATAGGGATGTACCTGCGGATCGGCCGCGCTCTGTTGCAGGCTGGCCAGCATGGCCTGGTAATGGCTTTGCAGGCTGTCGGCGGGGAAGATATGCGCTGCGCGATGGCAGGCCAGATAGCGGTTCAGATAGGCATTGCAGGCGGGGATGCCGATATCCACCGCCTGCGGCGTGGCCGGGGGCGGGACCGTCTTGCGCGTCGCATGGCTGCAACCGCCGAGCAGTCCGAGCAGCAGGCACAGCCCCGCCGGCATGTAAGCTCGCCGAAAGAAACCCGTCCTGCTGGCCTTGCTCATGGATGAATACTCTTTTCATGCGTCAATGAGGGCGCAAGCATAGCCCGTCTTTGCGCAGTCCCTTCTTTAGCTGAATAAGCAGTTCGCCTTGTGCGGGCATTTGCGGTTATCATGTTGGGACTGTGTTTGCCGGGGTCACCAGAGTCACGTGACCCGATGCAGCCGATTACGATCTGCCTCATCGCTCACCCCCCTAGGGTTTTCCTTTGCACACCAGTAAGCCGGCCCCGTGTGGTGGTCGAGTCTATTTGTTTTTGAAAAACCTAGTGTTTTGGAGTGTGTTACATGTCTGATCGTCAGATCGGTACCGTCAAGTGGTTCAACGATGCCAAGGGTTTCGGCTTTATCAGCCGCGACAATGGCCCGGATGTTTTCGTGCATTTCCGCGCGATCCAGGGCAATGGCTTCAAGAGCCTGCAGGAAGGCCAGAAGGTCAGCTTCAAGGTTGTGCAGGGCCAGAAGGGCCTGCAGGCTGATGAAGTGATGGCAGCCTAATCGGTCTATTAAGATCGATTTAAAAAGCCGGGCTTAATGCCCGGCTTTTTTATTTCCGGCCATTTTGGAAGCAGTTTCCATTGTCATTCCAAACGTGAATTTTCCATCACATATCGATTTTCGAAAATCACTATGCTGTCTTCACTGTGTCTGCTCAGTAGTACGCGTGTCCGCAATGCGGCCCCTGTCCGCAAGGCTCCACTCGAATCTAGGCAAACCCAGTAAGCCGTCGGCTCGGGTGGGTCGACTGGTCTCAGAGTCAAACGCTAGAACGGAGTGAGTTATGTCGGACCGTGAGGAAGGCACAGTAAAGTGGTTCAATGACGCCAAAGGTTTTGGCTTCATCAGCCGCTCGAATGGCCCGGATGTGTTCGTGCACTTTCGTGCAATCCAGGGCAACGGCTTCAAGAGCCTGAAAGAGGGGCAGAAGGTGAGCTTCAAGGTGGTGCAAGGCCAGAAGGGCCTGCAGGCTGATGAAGTGACTCCAGCTTGAGCCTGGTTCAAATCATCGAAGAAAAGGCCGGCGAATGCCGGCCTTTTTGTATCTGTCATAGGCATTGGCTAACCTGCGCGGATGTCTGCATCCCTTGATTCGTCCGCCACTGTTGCGGCTGCCAGTGTGGTTGTGCCGGTTGTTGCCCGCGATGGTGCGCGCAGCGAACTGATCGTGGTCCGGCCTGCGAGCGAACCACGGCAAATACTTTATTGGCTGCCGGCCATGGGTGTGCCGGCCAAGCACTATTTGCCATTGGCCGAAGCCTTGGCGGCACGGGGCATGGCGATGGCGCTGCACGAATGGCGCGGCATCGGTTCCAGCGATCGCCGTGCCGGAAAGGCCTGCGATTGGGGCTACCGCCAATTGCTGGAGGCCGATATCCCCGCTGGGGTCGAAGCTGCCAGGGCCCGTTGGCCGCAGGCAACCTTGTGGCTGGGCGGCCATAGCCTGGGCGGGCAGTTGTCCTGCCTGTATGCAGGGCTGCATCCGCAGCAGGTGGCGGGAATTGCTCTTATCGCCAGTGGCGCGCCGTATTGGCGGCGCTTTCCTTTCAGCCTGCTGCTGCTTGTGGCGTATGCGCTGGCGAATCCGCTTGCTGCGCTGATGGGTTATCTGCCCGGGCGCCGCATCGGTTTTGGCGGCAATGAGGCGCGCGGGGTGATTGCCGACTGGTCGCGCAGTGGCCGCAGCGGCCGTTACTCCGCGGATGGCATGGCCGTGGATTTCAACGCCTGCCTCGCCAGCCTGACGCTGCCGGTGCTTGCGCTGCGGCTGCAGGAGGATTGGCTGGTGCCGCCCGCATCCCTGGCGTGGCTGCTCGGCCTGATGCCTAAGGCGAGGGCGCAAACCGCGGTGGTGAGTTCGCAGCAGCTGGCCGGCCAGCGTGCCGACCATTTCAGCTGGATGAAAACGCCGGCCGCGTTGGCCGCGCAGTTGGCCGTGTGGATGGAAGAAGCTTCGCGCACGGCCTGAGGCACGCACTTGATCGCGGGCGGTTCGCCGCCATCTGCACCGCTTCAACCTACGGTGGACGCGCATGAAACTGTTCGAACCCTACCAGCAACGCAGCATCAGCTTGCGCAACCGCATCGTGGTATCGCCGATGTGCCAGTACTCGGCCACAGACGGCGTACCGGACCACTGGCATCTGGTGCATCTGGGCAGCCGCGCGGTGGGCGGTGCGGGCGCGGTGATCAGTGAAGCCACGGCGGTATCGCCGGAAGGGCGCATTTCCGCCCAAGACACCGGCATCTGGAACGAAGCCCAGTTGGAAGCCTGGAAGCCGATTACCGCTTTCATCGCCGCCCATGGCGCCGTACCCGGCGTGCAATTGGCGCATGCGGGCCGCAAGGCCAGTGTGTGGCGGCCATGGGAAGGCGGCGGTTCGCTGCCGGCAGACCAGGGGGCCTGGCAAACCGTGGCACCGTCCGCGCTTCCGTTCGAGCATGACTGGCACGTGCCGCAGGGACTGGATGCCGAGGGCATCCGCAAAGTGATTGCGGATTTTCGCGCGGCCGCGGTGCGTGCGCTGCAGGCCGGCTTCAAGCTGATCGAGCTGCATGGCGCGCACGGTTATCTACTGCATCAATTCCTGTCGCCGCTGAGCAACCAGCGCACCGATGCCTACGGCGGCAGCTTCGAAAACCGCACGCGTCTGCTGCGCGAAGTGATCGTGGCGGTGCGTGAAGTGTGGCCGGCCGAGCTGCCGCTCTGGCTGCGTATTTCCGCTACGGACTGGAGCGAGGGCGGCTGGGATATCGACGAGAGCGTGCGGCTTGCCGGCGAACTGCAGGCGCTGGGCGTGGACCTGGTCGATGTATCCAGCGGCGGTCTGGTGCCGCACGTAAAGATTCCCGTCGGCCCCGGTTATCAGGTGCCGTTTGCAGCGCGCATTCGCCAGGAAACGGGCATGGCTACCGGCGCCGTCGGTTTGATCACTGAACCCGCGCAGGCCGACGGCATCATTGCCGGCGGCGCGGCCGAGGTAGTGCTGATCGCCCGCGCCAGTTTGCGCGATCCGTATTTCCCGCGGCGCGCCGCGCAGGAACTGGGTGCAAGCATCGTTGCGCCAGAGCAATATCAGCGCGCCTGGTAAGGAGACACACCGTGCAATCCCAACCCGCCCTGATCGAAAACGCCCGCCAGCATGACCTGGGCGACGGCTTCGTGGTGCGCCGCCTGCTGCCAGTGCTGCTGGCGCGCCATGTCGGGCCATTCGTGTTCTACGACCATATGGGGCCGGCGGTGTTCGCACCCGGCACGGGCATGGATGTGCGGCCGCATCCGCATATCGGGCTGGCGACGGTAACGTGGCTGTTCGAAGGCAGCATTCGTCATCGCGACAGCCTCGGCAGTTTGGCCGACATCACGCCCGGCGCGGTGAACTGGATGACGGCCGGGCGCGGCATCGTGCACTCCGAGCGCACGCCGCCGGATGCGCGCCGCGATGGACAGCGCATGCACGGCATCCAGGTCTGGGTGGCGCTGCCGCAGGTCGATGAAGAAGTAGCGCCGGAATTTCATCACCACGATGCGGCCAGCCTGCCGCATATCCGCCAGGACGGCGCCGAGCTGGTGCTGATTGCCGGCACGGCCTATGGCCAGCAATCGCCGGTGAAGGTGTTCGCGCCGATGTTCTTTATCGAGGCGCGCCTGGCGGCGGGTGCCGAACTGGCCTTGCCGCAGGAGCATGCCGAACGCGGTGTGCATGTGGTCGAGGGCGAAGTGAGCTGGGGCGACGTGAGCCTGGGCGCGACACAGATGGCCGTGCAGGCGGGTGCATCGGCCCCGGTCGTGCGTGCAAAGCAGGCGAGCCGGGTGATGCTGTTCGGCGGCGCGCCGCTGGATGGCGAACGCCATCTGTGGTGGAACTTCGTTTCCAGTTCGCGCGAGCGGATCGAGCAGGCCAAGGCGGACTGGCTGGCGCAGCGTTTCGACAAAGTGGCCGGCGACGAGCAGGAGTTCATCCCGCTGCCCGCCTGACGTGCGCCGCCACGACATTGGGGCTAGGCTGGGCGCGTCATGTTTCGGAGGTGCGCCCGTGTCCTCGTTCGCCAGCTTCCACGATTTTTATCCCTATTACCTCAACGAGCACCGCGATCGCCGTTGCCGGCGCCTGCACTTCATCGGCAGTTCGCTGGTGGTACTGATCGTGCTGTTCGCCTTGCTGTCGGGGCGGCTGGCGTGGCTGTGGCTGGCGCCGGTAGTCGGTTACGGTTTCGCCTGGATCGGTCATTTCGTATTCGAGAAAAATCGCCCGGCAACTTTTCGCCATCCGCTGTACAGCCTGATGGGCGATTGGGTGATGTATTGGGATGTGTTGCGCGGAAAAGTAAAAATTTGATGCCGTAGGTTTGCCGCAAGCGGCGATTCACACAGCGGTTCGCCCGACACAAAACTGACATATTTGCGATTCACATCGCGCGCCATAAACGCGAGAAAATCGGGCTGCCGGGGCAGTCCGATTTTTTTTGCGTACTACGACTGAACGCGCAACAACCTGTCATAAAGAGCTGACAACCAATTTCGCTGCTTCGCGTTAGATTCCACGTCTCCAGTCGAGATGGATCGTTGGACCGGCACGTCGAGGAATGACCCCAGCCATCGCGTGACGCATGTGTATAGAGCGATCGCGATGAACATGATGGATGCCACTGTCTGAGTGCTTTATGGCGGCTGATCGCACTATCCGCACATGTAATGAAATCTGGTCGAAGGGCGATATCGCCTGGCTGGCGGCGATCCTGTTGCTCGGCCTGCTCGTGCGTCTGTTCCGCATCGACCACCAGCCGTTCTGGCTGGACGAAGCGTTGACCTCGCAGCGCATTCATCTGGGCGTGAATGGGCTGATCAGTGACAGCTTCACCAACCGTCACATGCCCACCTACTTCCTGCTGCTGCAGCTGATTTCCCAGTTCGCCCATAGCGGCGACGCCTGGTTGCGCATTCCCTCGGCGCTGTTCGGCGCGATGTCGGCGGGCGTGGTATTCGCCATGGCGCGGCGCATCGGCGGACGCAGCGCGGGTTTGGTTGCAGGCTTGCTGATGGCGCTGTCGCCCTTGCAGGTGCAGTACGGCCAGGAGGCGCGCTCCTACACCCTGGTTACCTTGCTGATTGCGGTGGCGTTGTGGGGTTTGTTGCGCCTGGCACAGGATCCGGCACGCGCCTCGCTCGACCTGCGGCAGCAAGGGGCGGAGCGCTGGGGCTGGGGCAGCTATGTGCTGGGCTCGATCGGCGCGCTGGATGTGCTCGGCGATGCGGCCCCGTGGCTGCTGGCGTCCAACCTGTCACTGTTGCTGGTGTGGTATCGCCTGCACGCCAGCGCATCGCCGCTGCGCGACGCGTTTCGCCGCAACTGGCTGCTCAGCGCGGCCGCGATCACCCTGTGCTGCGTGCCTTTCTATGGCGAGATCCTCACCGCCAGCAGGGGCCATATGTTGCAAAACTTCAACTGGATTCCCGAGCTGAGCTGGCAGCATCTGTGGGTGGTTACCGGCAGCGTCTACCTGATGCGCATGACGGCGGTGGTGAAGTTCGACCTGCTGCATACCGCCGTGCCAGTGCTGGGCGCGATGGTGGCGCTGGCTGCATGCGCCGGATTGTTCCGCGTGCGCCACCGGCTGGAAGGGCGCGTGCTGCTGCTCGGCGTGCTGGTGCTGCCGGTGCTGATCTTGAGTATCTCGCTGTTCAAATCCATGCTGCTGCCGCGCTACATCCTGTGGAGCGCGGTGCCGTTCTTTGTGCTGGTTGGTCTGGGTGTGGCGGCACTGCCGCGGCGTACCCTGCCGGTCGCCATCACCGCCTTGTTCCTGATGGGCGCGGTCAACCTGGGCCCGGTCTACCGGGTGGAGACGAAGCCGCGCTGGGATATGGCGGCCGCGACGCTGGCTGCCAACGTGCGGCCGGGCGACACCGTCTTCACCGCCGATCCGAATGCACCGACCATGCTGGCGGTACTGCAGCCAAGGAACAGCACACCGATCCAGGCCAATGCGGTGGTCACGTCGCAGCTCGATCAGGCGATGGCGCGCTGGAAGCAGGGCGGTCGCATCTGGGCCGTGAACGGCCGCTCGGCCCTGGGCGAGCGCGAGGAACTGGCCGCCTTCAAGAGCCGCATGGCGGCGCTGGGTTCACCGGCGGTGGAAATCCCGCAGGGCAAGGAAATCACCATCCTGATGTTTCCCGCGCCCGAGGATGCCGTCGCCAACTAGCGGTACTGCTGGTGGCATTCCTTGCAGACCTGGTCCACCGGCTTGAGCGCCGCAACCAGTGCCGGGCAATCCGCCGGCGCCGCCTGCGCCGCACTCTGCAGGGCGGAGCGCAGATGGCCGGCCAGGTCGAGGAAGGGCTGCGGCGCATCCGGGAACGCCGCGGCAATATCGCCGGCGGTGAACTGCATGTGCTGCAGCTGCGCCACGCTGGCGGCGGCATCGCAATGCTGCCCCTTGACCGCCTGCTGCAACTGGTGGCGGTGGAAACCCATGGTCACCATCACCGCGTGCGGCAGGGGATTTCGCTCACTCAGCGCCCGCATGGTGAACACGGTGCCGATGATGCCGATGGCCAGTCCAAGCACGATCAGGAGCGCTGCACGCATTGCCATACCTTCCTTCCCAGGGCGGATGAGCGGCCGAGCATAGCGCAGCCGTCTTGCGGCCGTGCGGCGCGGTTAAAATGGCCGGGACTGTTTTGACCTGGACCCGGCGTGCATCCCTGTTTTCCTTCCATCGCTGCGGCTGGCGCGGCATGAGCGGCTCCAACCTGGCCGCCGATCGCTTCGACGGTATCGAGCGCCTGTACGGCACCGGCGCACTGGCGCGGCTGGCGCAGGCGCATGTGTGCGTGATCGGTATCGGTGGCGTCGGTTCCTGGGCCGCCGAGGCGCTGGCGCGCACCGGCGTCGGGCGGCTCACCCTGATCGACGCCGACGAGGTATGCGTCTCCAACACCAATCGCCAGCTGCATGCGCTGGATGGCGAATATGGCAAGCCGAAAGTCGGCGTGATCGCGTCACGCGCGCATGCCATCAATCCGGCGATCCGGTTGGAGGCGATCGAGCGTTTTCTCACGCCCTCAAGCTTGGACGAGTTGCTGGATCGCGGTTATGACGTGGTGCTGGATGCCTGCGACGCGTTTCGCGTCAAGCTGGAAGCGATCGCCTGGTGCCGCCGACGCAAACTGCCGATGGTGACGGTGGGCTCGGCCGGTGGCCGCACCGATCCGACCCAGATCCGGGTGCGCGATCTTTCGCGCACCGAGCACGATGCGATGTTCAGCCTGATCCGCAAAAAGCTTCGCCAAGACTTCGGCTTTCCGCGCAATCCGGATCGCTACTTCGGCGTGTCGGCGGTGTACTCGTTGCAGAACGTGCAGTACCCGCAGCCGGATGGGACTGTGTGCGGCACGCGCCCGCCGGGCGGTGATGCTTTGAATCTGGCCTGCGGCGGCGGTCTTGGCGCGGCTACGCATGTCACGGGCACCTTTGCTTTTGCCGCCGTGGGCAAGGTGCTGGAGAAAGTGCTGCAGACAGGCGCCAAGCCTTCGCGTGACGAGTGAGGCGCAGCTTCTGCCGCGTGGCCGGCATGAAATGAGCAGGGCCCGTCATCGGCGATGACGGGCCCTGCTCATCTACTGCTAAAGCAGGGGCTTTACCAGCCCATGTAGTGGCCGCCGTTGATGGCCAGATTGGCGCCGGTGATCCAGCTGGCCTCATCGGTGGTGAAGAACGCCACCGCGTGGGCGATTTCTTCCGGCTTGCCCAGGCGGCCCACCGGAATCTGCACCACGATCTTCTCGCGCACTTCCTCCGGTACCGCCATCACCATGTCGGTGGCCACGTAGCCGGGGGAAACGGTGTTCACCGTGATGCCGAAACGCGCATTTTCTTGCGCCAGCGAAATGGTGAAGCCATGCATGCCGGCCTTGGCCGCCGCGTAGTTGGCCTGGCCGTACTGGCCTTTCTGGCCGTTGATCGAGCTGATCTGCACGATGCGGCCCCATTTGCGCGTGCGCATGTCTTCGATCACCGGGCGGGTGACGTTGAAGCAGGCGTTGAGGTTGGTGTTCACCACGTCCATCCACTGCTGGTAGGTCATCTTGTGGAAGGTGGTGTCGCGGGTGATGCCGGCGTTGTTGACCAGGATGTCCACCGGGCCGCATTTGTGATGGACCGCATTGATCATGTCTTCGCAGGAAGTGGGATCGGCCACGTCGCCCGGCACCATGCACACCTCGATACCGTCCTTCGCCATCTTCTGGCGCCAGGCCTCGGCCTTGGCTTCATCGCGGTAGTTGGTGGCGACCCGATGCCCCTGCTTGGCCAGATAGCGCACGATCGCGGTGCCGATACCGCCGGTGCCGCCAGTAACCAATGCCGTACGCTGTGTCATGACCTGATCTCCTTGGATTGTCTGCGGGGGATGCCATCGTGCCGAATGCACGCATAGCTAGTGAGGTTATACGCAGACATCATGAAGGAATATCGGTTCTCGGTATCGCGAACATGCTGGCACTGCGTCTGCTGTTTATACCGGGTTACAACAGGTGATGATCGCTGCATTGCGACAAACGCCGCGGGTCGAAGCCGGCCAGTGCGGCATCCAGCAATGCGGACGGATGCATGGCCGCAGTGTCCGGTCGAATGCCCAGAAATGACAGGGCACGACGCAGGGCTGGCATGGGCTGCTCCGCATCGACCTCGCGTGCGCGTTCGGACTTCGACAGTTTGCGGCCCTGGCTATCGAGCACCAGCGGCAGATGCAGATAGCGTGGCGTGGGCAGATCCAGGCAGCGTTGCAGCCAGATTTGCCGTGGGGTGGAGTCGAGCAGATCGCTGCCGCGCACCACGTCGGTGATGCCTTGCCAGGCGTCGTCGACCACGCAGGCCAGCTGATAGGAATAGAAGCCTTCCACCCGGCGGATTACGAAATCGCCCACGCTCTGGCGCAGCGACTGGCTTTGCGGCCCCTGCAGCGCATCGGTGAAACGGATCTCTTCATCGGGTACGCGGATGCGCCATGCCGGTGCGCGATCCGCTGCGGGGGCGGCAATGCAGTGTCCATCCCGATGCATGCCGCCGCTTGGCGCCAGGTCGTTGCGGCTGCACCAGCACGGAAACAGCAGGCCGGCCCGTTGCAGCTGAGCGAAGGCCGCGTCATACGCAGCGGTGCGGGATGACTGATAGATGACACGGTCATCCGCCTGCAGCCCGAACGCCGGCAATGCCGCCAGGATCGCCTCGGCCGAACCGGCCACCTCGCGCGGCGGATCGATATCTTCCACCCGCACCAGCCACTGGCCGCCGGCGTGCCGCGCGCATAGCCAGCTGCCTACCGCGGCGGCCAGCGAGCCGGCATGCAGCAGGCCGGTGGGGGAGGGGGCGAAACGTCCGCGATAGCTCATCGATCCATTTTACGGAAGCTGACCCAATTGCCCACGATGCCGCAGCGGGATGCGCTTAGGTCTTGAAAAGGCAAGTTTTTGCCCGGATCTCCTGGCGACACTACCATTGCCCAGATCGGTGTGACGATCCAAGGATAGCCATGCGCCGCATTGCGCTTTTTTTACTTACCAATATTGCCGTTCTGTTCCTGCTGACTATCGTCTGCCGCCTGTTCGGCGTGGACCAGTGGGCCGCCATGCATGGCTACGGCGGCATGCAGGGCTTGCTGATCTATGCCGCGGTGTTCGGCATGGGCGGTGCCTTTATCTCGCTGGCCATGTCCAAGTGGATGGCCAAGATGTCCACCGGCGCCCGGGTGATCGAGCAGCCGCAGAGCGAGGGCGAGCGCTGGCTGCTCGATACCGTGCGCCGGCACGCGCAGAACGCCGGCATCGGCATGCCGGAAGTGGCGATCTACGACGCCCCGGAAATGAATGCCTTCGCCACTGGCATGACCCGCAACAGCGCGCTGGTGGCGGTAAGCAGCGGCTTGCTGCAGCAGATGGACCGCGAGCAGATCGCCGCGGTGCTCGGCCATGAAATCGGCCATGTGGCGAATGGCGACATGGTGACGCTTACCTTGATCCAGGGCGTGCTCAATACCCTGGTGATCCTGGCGGCGCGCATCGTTGGCCGGCTGGTCGACAGCTGGCTGTCCGGCGGCCGCGAAAGCCGCGGCTCGGGGATCGGCTATTTTGTCTGCGTGATGGTGCTGCAGCTGGTGTTCGGCCTGTTCGCCTCAATGATCGTGATGGCGTTCTCGCGCTGGCGCGAGTTCCATGCCGATGCCGCCGGCGCCAAGCTGGCCGGCCGTGGCGCAATGATTTCCGCACTGCAGCGCCTGCAGCTCAACCATGGCGAGAGCAGCTTGCCCAAGACGATGGCGGCATTCGGCATCGCCGGCCCGCTGGCGCAGGGGCTGCAGCGCCTGTTCATGAGCCATCCACCGCTGGAAGAGCGCATCGCCGCGCTGCAAAAGCAGGTGTGATGCAACCGCTTCCCCTCTCCCTGCCGGGGAGAGGCGTTTAAACTTCTCTGTTGTCCTGACCTTTCCGACCAGACCATGACCACAACCACCGAAACCCGCAAATTCGAAGCCGAAGTAGCCCAGGTACTGCACCTGGTCACGCACTCGCTTTATTCGCACAAGGAAATCTTCCTGCGCGAACTGATTTCCAATGCCTCCGACGCCTGCGACAAGCTGCGTTTCGAATCCATCGCCAAGCCCGAACTGCTGGCCGGCGATGCCGAGCTGCATATCGACGTGAGCTGGGACCCGGATGCACGCACGGTGACCGTGCGTGACAACGGCATCGGCATGAGCCGTGACGAAGTGGTGGCCAATATCGGCACCATTGCCAGCTCCGGCACTCGCCGTTTCCTGGAAGCGATGAGCAGCGAGCAGAAGAGCGATGCGCGCCTGATCGGCCAGTTCGGGGTGGGCTTCTATTCGGCCTTCGTGGTCGCCGACAAGGTCACCGTGCTCAGCCGCCGTGCCGATGTGGCCGCGGGTGAAGGCGTGAAGTGGGAGAGCGACGGCAAGGGCGAGTATTCGCTGGAACAGGTGGAACTGCCCGAGCGCGGTACGGCGGTGGTGTTGCATCTGAAGGCCGACGAGGACGAATTCCTCAAGCGCTGGCAGCTGCGTTCGCTGATCACCCGCTATTCCGATCACGTCGCCTTCCCGATCCGCATGCCGGAGGAAAAGGACGACAAGCCCAGTGACGAATGGGAAACCGTCAACGCCGCTTCCGCGCTGTGGACCAAGCCCAAGAGCGACATCAGCGACGAGGATTACCAGAGCTTCTACAAGTCGCTCGGCCACGATTTCAACGATGCGCTGGCCTGGACCCACAACCGGGTGGAAGGCAGCCAGAGCTTCACCACGCTGCTGTACCTGCCGGCGCAGCCGCCGTTCGAGTTGATGATGGGCGTGCGCGACGAGCGCAAGGGGCTCAAGCTCTACATCAAGCGCGTCTTCATCATGGATGCGGCGGAAGAACTGCTGCCCAACTACCTGCGCTTCGTGCGCGGTGTGGTCGATGCGGATGATCTGCCGCTCAATGTGAGCCGCGAAATCCTGCAGCAGAACCGCCAGCTGGAGCGCATCAAGGCGGCTTGCGTAAAGCGCGTGCTCGACCTGATCGAAAAGCTGGCCAGGGACGAACCCGAGAAATTCGAGACCTTCTACCAGGCCTTCGGCAACACCTTGAAGGAAGGCATTGCCGAAGATCACGCCAACCGCGAGCGCATTGCCAAGCTGCTGCGCTTCGCCTCGACCAAGGGCGAGGGCAGCGCGCAGAAGGTGTCGCTGGACGATTACCTGGGCCGCATGGCGGTGGGCCAGGACGAGATCTGGTACATCACCGCCGACAGTTATGCCGCGGCGGCCGGCAGCCCGCAGCTGGAGGCATTCAAGGCCAAAGGCATTGAAGTGCTGCTGATGTTCGATCGCATCGACGAATGGATGATCGGCAGCCTGACCGAATACGCCGGCAAGAAGCTGCGCAACGTGGCCAAGGGCGAGCTGCCGCTGGACGAAGAGGGCAAGAAGCAGCAGGAAGAGGCCAGCAAGGCGGCCGAGCCGCTGCTGAAGAAGCTCAAGGAATTGCTGGGCGATCGCGTGGGCGACGTGCGGGTTTCCGCGCGCCTTACCGATTCACCTACGTGCCTGGCTTTGTCCGACTATGAAATGGCACCGCATCTGGCGCGCCTGCTGCGCGAGGCCGGTCACGACATGCCGTCGAACAAACCGACGCTGGAGATCAATCCGCAGCATGCACTGCTCAAGCGCGTCGAGGCGGAAAACGACGAAGCCAAGGCCAGGGATCTTGCCGGCCTGTTGCTGGAGCAAGCGGAGATTGCGGCGGGTGCGCAGCTGCCGGATCCGGCAGCCTTTGTGCAACGTTTGAATCGCGTGCTGCTGGGCTGATCCAGGCATCACACGAAGTACCGACAAAGGCGGCCGCTATACTGCGGCCGCCTTTGTTTTTGAGGGAAACGATGAGCGCGCTGCTGCTTTTGTTTGCCTGCCTGGCGCTGGGCATGGTGGTGGCGCGCTGGGCGAATCCGCCAGCCGGCATCGTGCCGGGCATCAACTGGTGGGTGATCAACGTAGCCTTGCCGGCGCTGGTGCTGGACCTGATCCCGCGCGTGAAGTTCGATGCGCAGTTATGGTTTCCGGTGGCGGCGATGGTGATCGTGTTCGGCGGCGCGTGGCTGCTGTTTGGCGTACTGGGAGCGCGGCTGGGCTGGTCGCGAGGGCGCATCGGCGCGCTGGTGCTGGTCTGTGGACTGGGCAATACCTCGTTTATGGGTTATCCGATGATGCTGGCCCTGCATGGCCAGCAAGGCCTGTCGCTGGCGGTCGTGGCCGACCAACTGGGCTGCTTTCCACTGCTTGCCTCGGCCGGCGTGGTAGTCGCTTCGATCTATGCGGGGCGCAGTCCGGATGCCGGCGCAATCATCCGCCGTGTGCTCACCTTTCCTTCGTTCGTGGCCTTGATCGTCGGCATCGTCGCCGGCCTGCTGGGCGGATGGCCTGAACCTGTGCATGGCGTACTTGCACCGGTGGGCAGCACCTTGACCCCGCTGGCGCTGTTTTCGGTGGGGATGCAGTTCCGCTTCCGCATCGAGCGCGGCCAATCGGCGGCACTGGCCTGGGGCCTGGGCTGGAAGTTGCTGCTGGCGCCGCTGGCGTGCTGGCTGCTGGGGCGCGCGGCGGGCGTGAGCGGCTTGATCCTGACGGTTGGTGTATTGCAGGCGGCGATGGCGCCGATGATTTCCGCGGCGATTCTCGCCGACGACTACGAACTCGATCCGCCGCTGGCCAATGCCGTACTGGGCGCAGGCATCCTGCTGTCCCTGCTGACCATCCCACTGGGCGACCTGCTACTACGTAGGTTGGGTTAGCGCAGCGCAACCCAACGATGTCGCACAGCTCGGAAAACGTTGGGTTACGCTGCGCTAACCCAACCTGCTCAGGCGCGGCAGGTGCAGGCCCCATACGACGGCCAGCACGCGCACACCCAGGATCACCAGCACTCCGACGCTTACCGCCACGGTGCGCGGCAGGCCCAGCTTCTGCAGGATCACATACGCCACGATGCCGGCGATCGCCGCCGTGGCGTAGAGGTCCTGCTGGAAGATCATCGGTACGCGTGCGCTCATCACATCGCGCAACATGCCGCCGGCGGTGCCGGTCATCGCGCCCATCAGCACTACGATCAGGAACGAATGCCCGCTTGCTTCGGCGATCTGCGCGCCGCTGATCGCAAACAGCGCCAGTCCCAGTGCATCGGCTACCACCAGGCTGTTGCCCGGCGGCGGCAGGAAGGCGATATAGACCATGGTCAGCGCGGCGGCGGCCAGGATCACCCACAGATAGCGTGCATCGCGGATCCAGAAAATCGGATGCCGGTTGAGCAGCACATCGCGCAAGGTGCCGCCGCCGATGGCGGTAAGCGCGGCGAGGGCGAATCCACCCAGCAGATCCATGTGAACGTGCGCCGCCACCAGAACGCCGCTTATGGCGAACACGGCTACGCCGATCAGATCCATCAGGTACAGAATCATGCCTTCCCCTGGGTGTGGCGCCCGCATGCGCCGCCGGTCGATTGATCGGATAATGCCATTGATGAACCAGGCAACACACGCAGCCCCCGCCGCCGTCCGCGCCGATATCTGGCTATGGGCCGCCCGCATGTACAAGACGCGCAGCCTGGCCAAGCAGGCCATCGATGGCGGCAAGGTCGACGTCAACAATGCCGGCTGCAAGCCGTCCAAGACCTTGCATGTCGGCGACCGGCTGCGGCTTACCCGCGGCGAGGAGCGGCTCGAGCTGGAAATCCTGGCCCTGGCCGAGCAGCGCGGGCCGGCCAGCGCTGCCCAGCTGCTGTATCGCGAAACCGAGGCCAGCCGCACTGCCCGCGAGCAGGCGCGGGAGCTGCGCCGGCTGAGCGGGGCGGGCCTGAACCACCCGCCGAGGCGGCCAAACAAGCAGGAACGTCGGGAATTGCGACGGCTTAAGGACTTTCCATGAGCAGCGCATCTCAGAAATCCGCATGAATCTGCGTGAAGATCCTTCCAAAAGAACGGCCTTGCATAAGCAGTCCGTGGAAGCAGACGCAGTAATGGATTTGGGGGTACGCCATGAACGGGATCGAATTCTTCAAGCGCTTGCTTGGCAGCACGGCGCCTGAAACCGTCCAGCATGGAACATCGATGCAGGCCGCCGCGGGCACTCGCATGCTGGTGGTCGACGATTCGCCGACCATCCGTGCGGTGCTCGGCAAGATGCTGGGCCAGGACGGCTACACGGTGCAGAAGGCGGTCGATGGTGAAACCGCGATCGCGCTGGCCAAGGCCGAGCAGCCGGAACTGATCTTCCTGGATATCGTGCTGCCGGGCATGAACGGCTTTGCCGTATTGCGTGCGCTGCGCCACGATCCGCTGACGCGGCATATCCCGATCGTGATGATCAGCGGCAACCAACAGGCCACCGAGCAGTTCTACGTGCAGCGCTTCGGCGCCGACGACTTCATCAAGAAGCCGTTCGGCCAGCGCGAGGTGCAGCAGAGCATCCAGCGCCTGGTGCATGCCGGACGCCTGCCGGTACGTGCCCCGGCGGCAGCACCCGCCCATCCGGTTGCCGAGATGGCCGTGAATCCGTACAAGGATGCCGCAGACGCAATGCCCGGCATGGCCGCCTGAGTTTCAGTTTCCCCTGCGCATAAACAACAACGCCGCAGCGCTTGCGCTGCGGCGTTGTTGTTTATGGATGGGCTCGATCCGATCGGCGGATCGAGCCTGTGCCATCTACCTCACCCCAGATCGAAACGATCCAGGTTCATCACCTTGGTCCAGGCGGCGACGAAGTCACGCGCGAACTTCTCCTTCGCATCCGGGCAGGCATAGATTTCCGCCAGGGCGCGCAACTGGCAGTTCGAGCCGAACAGCAGGTCGACGCGCGTACCGGTCCATTTCACGGCGCCGGTCTTGCGATCACGGCCTTCGAAGGTCTCCTGTGCCGCGGACGTCGGCTTCCACTCCGTGCCCATGTCGAGCAGGTTGACGAAGAAGTCGTTGCTCAGCGTGCCCGGGTGCTGGGTGAAAACGCCATGCTTGCTGTGGTCGGCATTGGTATCCAGGGCGCGCATGCCGCCGATCAGCACCGTCATCTCGGGTGCGGAAAGGGTAAGCAATTGCGCCTTGTCCACCAGCAGCTTCTCGGCGGGCACGGTGTATTTGCCCTTGAGATAGTTGCGGAAGCCGTCGGCGATCGGTTCGAGCACCTCGAAGGAATCCACATCGGTCTGTTCCTGCGAGGCATCCGCGCGTCCCGGCGAGAAAGGCACGGTGATGTTGACGCCGGCATTTTTTGCCGCCTGCTCGACGCCGGCATTGCCAGCCAGCACGATCAGGTCGGCCAGCGACACTTTCTTGCCGCCGGACTGGGCCTTGTTGAATTCGCCCTGGATGCCTTCGAGTGTCTTCAGCACCTTGGCCAGTTGCTCCGGCTGGTTGACCTGCCAATCCTTCTGCGGCGCCAGACGAATGCGTGCGCCGTTGGCACCGCCGCGCTTGTCCGAGCCGCGGAAGGTGGAGGCCGAGGCCCAGGCGGTGGATACCAGCTGCGAAACCGACAGGCCCGATGCCAGCACCTTCGCCTTGAGGGCGGCGGCGTCCTGTGTATCGATCAGCTTGTGTTCCACGGCGGGAAGCGGGTCTTGCCAGATCAGCTCTTCGGACGGCACTTCCGGGCCAAGATAGCGTGTGCGCGGGCCCATATCGCGGTGGGTCAGCTTGAACCACGCACGGGCAAAGGCATCGGCGAACTCTTCCGGATGCTCATAGAACCGCCGCGAGATTTTTTCATAGGCGGGGTCGAGGCGCAGCGACAGGTCGGTGGTCAGCATGGACGGGGCGCGGCGCTTGGACGGGTCGTGCGGATCCGGCACGGTGCCGGCGCCGGCATCGCCCTTGGGCTTCCACTGGTGTGCGCCGGCCGGGCTCTTGGTCAGCTCCCACTCGTAGCCGAACAGGTTCTGGAAGAAGCCGTTGCTCCACTTGGTCGGCTCGTTGCTCCAGATCACTTCCAGGCCGCTGGTGATGGTGTCGCCACCCTTGCCGCTGCCATAGGTATTGCGCCAGCCCAGGCCTTGTTCTTCCAGGCCGGCCGCTTCCGGATCGGGGCCGACATGGGAGGCGGGGCCTGCACCGTGGGTCTTGCCGAAGGTGTGGCCGCCGGCGATCAGCGCCACGGTCTCTTCGTCATTCATCGCCATGCGCGCAAAGGTTTCGCGAATGTCGCGCGCGGCGGCGATCGGATCGGGGTTGCCGTTCGGGCCTTCCGGATTCACATAGATCAGGCCCATCTGCACGGCGGCCAGCGGGTTTTCCAGATTGCGGTCGCCGGTGTAGCGCTTGTCGTCCAGCCAGGTGGTTTCGGTGCCCCAATAAACATCCTGATCCGGTTCGAACACGTCCTTGCGGCCGGCGCCGAAACCGAAGGTCTTGAAGCCCATCGATTCCAGTGCGACGTTGCCGGTCAACACGATCAGGTCGGCCCAGGAAATGCGCTTGCCGTACTTTTGCTTGATCGGCCAGATCAGGCGGCGCGCTTTGTCCAGGCTGACGTTATCCGGCCAGCTGTTGAGCGGAGCGAAGCGTTGCTGCCCGGAGCCTGCGCCGCCACGGCCATCGCCGGTGCGGTAGGTGCCGGCGGCATGCCATGCCATGCGGATGAACAGCGGACCATAGTGGCCGAAGTCTGCCGGCCACCAGTCTTGCGAGTCGGTCATCAATGCATGCAGGTCCTTCTTCAGGGCTGCATAGTCGAGCTTTTTGAATTCTTCGGCGTAGTCGTAGTCCTCATCCATCGGCGTGGACTTGGACGAGTGCTGGTAAAGAATTTGCAGACTGAGCTGATTGGGCCACCAATCGCGGTTGGTCGTGCCGCCGCCGGCAGTATGGTTGAACGGGCACTTTGATTCGGTTGACATGTGTCGCCACCTTTTTGGTCGTTTGCGTCCAGCTACTTGGCCTGGTCTGGGATCCAGACATGGATAGATGAAACAGTCCTTGCTAATCGCATCGGGCGATGCGTCGAGTGTTTGATGCAGGGGACATCAATGGCGAGCCGGCGGTGTGGCTATGCTGGTTATCCGTAACAACGGCACGGGGCGTGATCGACAGGGCTTGATGATCGCGACTCATGACAGGGTCCTCATACGGCTTGCTCAGTGGCTGGCGTCGGCTCGCTGCGCTCGAATGTAGGCGTCGGTACGGGGGATGTGAATTTGAATTTTCCAATCTTCGCCATAGCCCCTGGCTATGAGATGGACGCGCGGGCAGCTGCGTACGCGCGGCGGCGCCAAACGATAAACCCGCAAACGTTGCGTTGCGGTGAAAAGTTCGCTGCCCTTACAGGCTGGCGTAACTGCCTGCCGTCATTCCGGCGAGGGCCGGAATGACGATTCGGCCGGACGGTTTTTTTACCCGTCCGAGTGATTCCGGTTGCAGAAGGCTACAAGCCGTCCCGGCGAATTTCTCAGCAAAGCGCCTTCAACCGATACAGCGCCTCAAGCGCCTCGCGTGGCGTCATGGCATCCAGGTCCATGCCGTCCAAGGCACGCTCCACCGCCGAAGGCGCCGTCGCAAACAATCCCAGTTGCGGTGAGGCAGGGGCTGCCGGGTTGGAAGCCGGCGCGGCCACTTGTGCGTGCATGCCGCGTTCCAGCTCGGCCAGCGTGCGGCGTGCATCGGCGATCACCGCCTTGGGCAGACCCGCCAGCGCGGCCACCTGCAGGCCGAAGCTGCGATTGGCCGGACCTTCCTTCACCGCATGCATGAACACCAACTGCTCGCCGTACTCCACTGCATCGAGATGCACATTGGCGATGCTGCCGTACTCGGAAGCCAGTTCGGTCAATTCGAAATAATGCGTGGCGAACAGCGTATAGGCACGGCTGCTGGCCGCAAGATGCACGGCGGCGGCGCGCGCCAGTGCAAGTCCGTCATAGGTGCTGGTGCCGCGCCCGACTTCATCCATCAGCACCAGGCTTTGCGGCGTGGCGTTGTGCAGGATATTGGCGGTTTCGCTCATTTCCACCATGAAGGTGGATTGGCCGCGCGACAGGTCGTCGCCCGCGCCGATGCGGGTGAAGATGCGGTCGATCGCGCCGATCACCGCGCGCGATGCCGGCACGTAGCTGCCGATATGCGCCAGCAGCACGATCAGTGCGTTCTGCCGCATATAGGTGGATTTACCGCCCATGTTCGGGCCGGTGATCACCAGCATGCGGCGATTGTCGTCCAGCATCAGGTCGTTCGGTTCGAACGGTTCCTCGCGCACCTTTTCCACCACCGGATGACGGCCGCGTTCGATCGCGATGCCAGCTGCATCGGTAAGTTCGGGTGCGTTCCAGTCCAGCGCTTCGGCGCGTTCGGCCAGCGTGCACAGCACGTCGAGTTCAGCCATCGCCGCGGCGGCGTGCTTGAGCGGTTCGAGCTGTTCGGTAAGCGTGTCCAGCAAGGCCTCGTACAAGGCGCGCTCACGCATCAGCGAGCGTTCCTTGGCCGACAGCACCTTGTCTTCGAAGGTTTTCAGTTCTTCGGTGATGTAGCGTTCGGCGTTCTTGGTGGTCTGGCGGCGCGTGTAATGCGTGGGTGCCTTATCTGCCTGACCCTTGCTGATTTCGATGTAATAGCCGTGCACGCGGTTGTAGCCGACTTTCAGCGTGGCGATGCCGCTGGCGGCCTTTTCGCGTTCTTCCAGTTCGACCAGGTATTGGTCGGCATGGGTAGCCAGGCGGCGCAGTTCATCCAGTTCGCTGTCGTAGCCGTCGCCAATGACGCCGCCATCGCGCATCAGCACCGGTGGCTGTTCGATGATGGCGCGCTGGAGCAACGCGGCGACGGAGGCGTGGTCGCCGATGTGGTCTATCAGGCTGTGCAGCAGCGGGCTGTCCAGGCTGGCGATGGACTCGCGCAGCGACGGAGCGGCGGCCAGTCCATCGCGCAGAGTGGAAAGATCGCGCGGGCGCGCCGAACGCAGCGCCACGCGCGCCAGGATGCGCTCCAGATCGCCGATACCGCGCAGCTGATCGCGCAAACCCTCGTAGTGGCGCGTTTCGATCAGCGCACCGATTGCCTGGTGGCGGCGGCGCAGAATCTCGCGCGAGCGCAGCGGGCGATTCAGCCAGCGTCGCATCAGGCGTGCGCCCATCGGCGTCACGGTTTCGTCCAGCACGCCGAGCAAGGTGTGCTCGGTGCGGCCGCTGGGATGGGTGTCCAGTTCCAGGTTGCGGCGCGTGGCGGCATCCAGCGCAATGGTTTCGCTGGCGCTTTCCACTGCCATGCCGGACAGATGCGGCAATGCGCTTTTCTGGGTTTCTTCCACATAGCCGAGCAGGCAGCCGGCCGCGGCAATCGCCAGCGGCAGCTTGTCCACGCCGAAGCCGCCGAGGTCGCGCGTGCCGAAGAAGCGGTTGAGCTCGCGCCGCGCCGCATCGCTGTCGAAATGCCACGGTGGGCGCTTGCGCAGGCCGGGCAGGGTGCTGACCAGCTTCGGCCACGCCACGTCTTCGCCGACCAGGGTCTCGGCCGGCTGCAGGCGCGCCAGTTCCGCGGCCAGTGCTTCGGCGTTCGGCACTTCGCTGAGCAGGAAGCGGCCGCTGGAAAGATCCACCCAGGCCAGGCCGTAGCTGCCGTGCGCGCCAGCGGCGATCGCCAGCAGCAGGTTGTCGCGGCGCTCCTCCAGCAGCGCGGCATCCGTCACCGTGCCCGGCGTGACGATGCGTACCACCTTGCGCTCCACCGGGCCCTTGGCCAGCGCCGGATCGCCGATCTGCTCGCAGATCGCCACCGACTCGCCCAGCCGCACCAGCTTGGCCAGATAATTTTCCACCGCGTGATAGGGCACGCCCGCCATCGGAATGGGCTGCCCCGCCGATTGACCGCGTTGCGTCAGCGTGATGTCGAGCAGGCGCGCCGCCTTGCGTGCGTCGTCGTAGAACAGCTCGTAGAAATCGCCCATGCGGAAAAACAGCAGCACGTCCGGGTGAGCTGCCTTGGCCGCGAGGTATTGGCGCATCAGTGGGGTGTGGAGTGAGAGGTCGTCCTGGCTCATGCGGTCAAGTCTTGGCGTCACGGGGCGGAAGGCGTACAAGAAGCGCCTTGCGCCGCGAACTGATGGCGTCGGGAAAGTGTGGAGTTTCGCATGGAGTTGTCGTCCGTTCCTACCGACGCCGAGCTGGCGGCATGGGCTGTGCGGATCGCTGCGGAGGTGCAGCAGCGCCAGCTGATGCTGGTCAGCGCCGAGTCGTGCACCGGCGGCTGGATCGCCAAGGTGCTCACCGACCTGGCCGGCAGCTCTGCCTGGTTCGAGGGCGGCGTGGTCAGCTATAGCAATGCCTTGAAGGAGTCGCTGCTGGGCGTGCAGCGGGAAACCCTGGAGCGCTTCGGCGCGGTCAGCGAAGAAACCGCCCTGGAGATGGTGTCCGGCGCACTGCTGCGTTTCGGCGCCGGTGTGGCGGTGGCGGTGACCGGCGTGGCCGGTCCCAGCGGCGGCACGCCGCAAAAGCCGGTCGGCACGGTCTGGATCAGCTGGCAGCACCGCGGTGGCGCGGCCTATGCCCGGCGATTCCAGTTCGCCGGCGATCGCGAAGCGGTCCGACGCCAGACCGTGGCCGCGGCCCTCATCGGCATTCGCGAAACGCTGACAGGCTGAGCAGAAATTACCCAAGGGTCCGGCTTGACCGATGTGGGATACTGACTGCTTGCATCGATCCCAGTCCCTGAGACGGGACGGGCGCAAGATGCCGCTCACGACCACTACGAACCGGAATCAAGACGATGGATGACAACAAGCGCAAGGCGCTAGCTTCCGCCCTCGGCCAGATCGAGAAGCAATTCGGCAAAGGTGCGGTGATGCGCCTGGGCGACCGCACCGACGACAGCATCGAGACCATTTCCACCGGTTCGCTGGGTCTGGATATCGCGCTGGGCGTCGGCGGCCTGCCGCGCGGCCGCGTGGTGGAGATCTACGGTCCGGAATCCTCGGGCAAGACCACGCTCACCCTGCAGGTGATCGCCAACTGCCAGAAGAACGGCGGCACCGCCGCCTTCGTCGACGCCGAGCACGCGCTCGATCCCAGCTACGCCCAGAAGCTTGGCGTGAACGTGGACGACCTGCTGGTCTCGCAGCCCGATACCGGCGAACAGGCGCTGGAAATCGCCGACATGCTGGTGCGCTCCGGCGCGGTGGACATCGTGGTGGTCGACTCGGTTGCCGCGCTGACCCCCAAGGCCGAAATCGAAGGCGAAATGGGCGACTCCCATGTCGGCCTGCACGCCCGCCTGATGAGCCAGGCACTGCGCAAGCTCACCGCCAACATCAAGAAATCCAACTGCCTGGTGATCTTCATCAACCAGATCCGCATGAAGATCGGCGTGATGTTCGGCAACCCCGAAACCACCACCGGCGGCAACGCGCTGAAGTTCTACGCCTCGGTGCGCCTGGATATCCGCCGCATCGGCGCGGTGAAGAAGGGCGAGGAAGTGATCGGCTCCGAAACGCGCGTAAAGGTGGTGAAGAACAAGGTGGCACCGCCATTCCGCCAGGCCGAATTCGAGATCCTGTACGGCGAAGGCTCCTCGCGCGAAGGCGAGATCATCGAGCTGGGCGTGGCCCAGAGCCTGGTGGAGAAATCCGGCGCCTGGTACAGCTACAAGGGCGATCGCATTGGCCAGGGCAAGGAGAACGTGCGCCAGTTCCTGCGCGACAATCCGGCCATCGCCGACGAAATCGATCGCGAGCTGCGTGCGCGTCTGCTGGTTACCAGCAACGGTGCGGTGGCTTCGGGCGAGGCGCTGGAAGAGGCCTGAGCATGAGCGAACGACGCCTGCGCATTCTGCTGGTCGGCGCCTCCGGCACGCTGGGGCGTGCCGTGGCGGCCGAATTGGGACAGCGTCATGAAGTGATCGCCGCCGGCCGCCATTCCGGCAGCGTGCAGATCGATCTCACCGACGTCGACAGCATTCGCAAAGGATTGCAGCAGGCCGGCGAGCTGGATGCGGTGATCAGCGCGGCGGGCAAGGTCAGCTTCGCGCCGCTGGCGGATTTCAAGCCCGCGCTGTATGGCGATTCGCTGCATACGCTGGGCATCGCCGACAAACTGCTGGGGCAGGTAAATCTGGCCCTGGCGGCGCGGGATCACTTGCGCGACGGCGGTTCGATCACGCTTACCACCGGCATTCTGTCCGAGCAGCCGATCGTGGCGGGCACGTCCGCCAGCCTGGTCAACGGCGCGGTGGAAGCATTCGCCCGCGCGGCCGCGATCGAGCTGCCACGTGGGCTGCGCATCAACGTGGTCAGCCCGAACGTGCTGGTCGAGGCGATGGATTCCTATGCGCCGTTCTTCCGCGGTTTCGAGCCGGTGACGGCGGCGCGTGCGGCGCTGGCCTTCAGCCGTAGCGTGGAAGGGGCGCAGACCGGGCAGGTTTACAAGGTCTTCTGATTGGCGCATCGGCGCATGCGGAAAAGTCCGACTTATCCTCAGCGCCATTCCGGTGAAGGCCAGAATCCTTAGTGAGTGCGAAGCGTGGATTCCGGCCTTTACCGGAATGACGCTGAGGCAGATGCCGGCGTCCGATAAAATGCGATCCCTGAGATGCCCGGTTCCTTATTCTCCGAGGCCGCATAGCACCCCATGAAACGCAAACCCGGCGACAACCCGGAAAAGCCCAAGCCCAGTGCCTACAACAAGGCGCTGGGCATGCTTGCGCGCCGCGAGCATTCGCGCCGCGAATTGCGGCAGAAGCTGGATCGCAGCGGCTATGCGGGCGAGGAGGCCGGCGAGGCGCTCGATCGCCTTGGCGAACAGCACTACCAGGACGATGATCGCTTCGCCGACGTACTGATCCGCAGCCGCACCGCCCAGGGCTACGGCCCCATGCGCCTGCGCGCCGAGCTGAAGAGCCACGGCCTGTCGGATGCGCGGATCCGCAGCCTGCTGGACGCCATCGACGTCGACTGGGCCGCGGCCGCGGCCGCCCAATTGCGCCGCCGCTACGGCGGCAAGGGCGCGCCCGATCCCGCCGAACGCGCCCGCCGGGCGCAGTTCCTCTTGCGCCGCGGCTTTCCCGCCGCCACAGTACGGGATGTCACCCACGCCGACGTGGACGACGCTGCCGACGAAACCCTTTGAGGTCCATGATCCAGGAAGGACGGATGGGCCGGTCGCGGCGTCGGCGCTGCATACCCCCTTTTGCTCCTTCGCCCCCGATCTCATGAAAACCGCCGATATCCGCTCCGCTTTTCTCGACTATTTCCGCAGCAAGGACCACACCATCGTGCCGTCCAGTTCGCTGGTGCCGGCCAGCGATCCGACCTTGCTGTTCACCAACTCGGGCATGGTGCAGTTCAAGAACGTGTTCCTCGGCAGCGAAAAACTGCCGTACGTGCGCGCCGCTGACGTACAGCGCTGCCTGCGCGCCGGCGGCAAGCACAACGACCTGGACTCGGTCGGCTACACCGCGCGCCACCACACCTTTTTCGAAATGCTGGGCAACTGGTCGTTCGGGGACTACTTCAAGCGCGATGCGATCCGCTACGCCTGGGAGCTGTTGACCGGCGTATTCCAGCTGCCGGCGGAAAAGCTGTGGGTGACCGTCTATCACACCGATGACGAGGCGTACGGCATCTGGAACAAGGAGATGGGCGTTCCGGCCGAGCGGATCGTGCGCATCGGCGACAACAAGGGCGCACCGTATGCGTCGGACAATTTCTGGCAGATGGCCGACACCGGTCCCTGCGGTCCGTGCACGGAAATCTTCTACGACCACGGTGCGGACATTGCCGGCGGTCCGCCCGGTTCGCCCGATGAAGATGGCGACCGCTACATCGAAATCTGGAACCTGGTGTTCATGCAGTTCGACCGCGCGCCCGACGGCACGCTGTCGCCGCTGCCGGCACCGTGCGTGGACACCGGCATGGGCCTGGAGCGCCTGGCCGCCGTGCTGCAGCACGTGCATTCCAACTATGAGATCGATCTATTCCAGCACCTGATCAAGGTGGCCGGCGAACTCACCCGCACCCAGGATCTGGCCAACAAGTCGCTGCGCGTGATCGCCGACCATATTCGCGCCTGCTCCTTCCTGATCGTCGACGGTGTGCTGCCCTCGAACGAAGGCCGCGGCTACGTACTGCGCCGAATCATCCGCCGCGCCCTGCGCCATGGCTGGATGCTCGGCGTGCGCGGCGATTTTTTCTGGAAGATGGTGCAGCCGCTGGTCGAGGAAATGGGCGCGGCATATCCGGAACTGGCCGCGAAGCAGTCTTTCGTGGAAGAGGCGCTGCGCACCGAAGAACAGCGTTTCGGCGAAACGCTGGAACACGGCATGCGCGTGTTCGACGAAGTAGCTGCCAAGTCAGGTAAAACCATTCCGGGCGAAGACGCGTTCCGCCTGTACGACACCTATGGGTTCCCGGTCGACCTTACCGCCGATATCGCGCGCGAGCGTGGCCTGGCGGTGGACATGGAAGGTTTCGATCGCGCCATGGAAGAGCAGCGCGATCGTGGCCGCAAAGGCAGCAATTTTCAGGCGAAAGGGTTGATGCCGGCTGAGCTTGCCAGCCAGCTCGCGCCAACTACCTTCCTAGGCTATGAAACCCTGTCCAGCCACGGCAGCAAAGTGGTGGGCATCGTGCGCGCAGGCAAGCAGATCGATCAGCTTGCCGCCGGCGACGAGGCCTTGGTGATTCTCGATCGCACGCCGTTCTACGCCGAGTCCGGCGGCCAGGTGGGCGATACCGGCAGCTTGTCGAATGCCGCCGGTTCGTTCGAAGTCGATGACACGCTCAAGATGGGCGGCGTGTTTTTTGGTCATGCCGGTCGTTGGCAAGGTGCGCAACCGTTGCGCACTGGCGACGTGGTCGATGCTTCGGTCGACACGGTGCGCCGTCAGTCGACCGTGCTCAATCACTCCGCCACGCACTTGTTGCACGCGGCCCTGCGCGATGTGCTCGGTACGCATGTCACGCAGAAGGGATCGCTGGTGGCGCCGGATCGCTTGCGTTTCGACTTCTCGCATTTCAAGCCGGTCAGTCGCGAAGAACTCGCACGGATCGAAGCGATGGTGAATGCCGAAGTGCGTCGCAATGACGAAGCACAAGTGCACCAGATGGCCTACGACGACGCCATCGCGTTCGGCGCCATGGCCCTGTTCGGTGAAAAATACGGCGACGAAGTGCGCGTGCTGAAAATGGGCGATTTTTCCACCGAATTGTGTGGCGGTACGCATGTCAGCCGCACCGGCGACATCGGCTTGTTCAAGATCGTCAGCGAAGCCGGCGTAGCCTCCGGCGTGCGCCGTATCGAAGCGGTGACCGGCGCGGGTGCGCTCGCCTATGTTGCCGAAGAAGAACGCCGGCTCGGCGAACTGTCGCAACTGCTGTCCAGCAGCGGCGACGACGTCACCGAAAAACTGCGCCAGCTGCTCGACCGCCAGAAGAAACTTGAACGCGAATTGGAATCCATGCGCGCCAAGGCGGCCGGCTCCATGACCGGCGACCTGGCCAGCTCGGCCACCGATATCGGCGGTATCAAGGTAGTGGCCGCGCGCCTGGAAGGCCTGGATGCCAAGGCTTTGCGCGACGGCATGGATCAGCTCAAGCAACAACTTGCGGATTGCGTGGTGCTGCTGGCCGGTGCTGCGGACGGCCGTGTTTCGCTGGTGGCTGGTGTACACGGCAAGGCCGCCGGACGCATCAAGGCAGGCGAAATCGTGGCGCATGTAGCCGGCCAAATTGAAGGCAAGGGCGGCGGCCGTCCGGACATGGCGCAGGGCGGTGGCCTGGATAAACCACAATTGCCAGACATTTTGACGAGTACAGTCGACTGGGTCGGAAAACAGCTCGCGGGTTGACGCACCGCGTATGGACCCCGTGTAAAGATTGTGTGTAAATTGCACAGTGTGCGGACGCTCAGCTAGTATCGGTCAGATTACGGTGCTACCGGTTGCGAACAGCACCGTGAAGGCAAGCTGTCTTTCGAGGCAACTTGATTTTTGGAGCCGGGGAAGGCGGTGAGGCCTTTGACGGACGAGAACGTCAGAACTGTATGTTGACTGTGCTCAGGGGTGAGGCAACAGCATGCAGACGGCCTGTGACCACAAGCATTAAATGGAGTACCAGCTATGTTGATTCTGACCCGTAGGGTCGGTGAAACCCTGATGATCGGCGACGAGGTGACCGTTACCGTTCTCGGCGTGAAAGGCAACCAGGTTCGCATCGGTATCAACGCGCCGAAGAACGTGGCCGTACACCGCGAAGAAATCTACCAGCGCATCAAGGGCGAGAACGAAAACGAAGGCGGCTCCTCGGGCAGCCCCGGCGCGCAGTAATCGGCTCTTTACCTTGAAGGCTTAGGCCGGTATCCTTGCCGGCTCCGTGACCCCACGGACACAAAACACGGAGAGATGCCCGAGAGGCCGAAGGGGCTCCCCTGCTAAGGGAGTATAGGGTCAAAAGCCTTATCGAGGGTTCGAATCCCTCTCTCTCCGCCAGATACGCAAAAAGCGCCCAATGGGCGCTTTTTGCGTATCTGGCGGAGAGACCCGATGAGAGCCCTAACGGTTCGACAAATTCGTCAGGAACGAACTAGGACAGCCGCGGGCTGGCCTCGCAGCGCAGAGGGGTGAAGTCCATGGACGGTCCTCACAATCCCCACGTCATGAAACAGGATTGTCCATAAGCGAGTGCTTTTTGCGCATCTGCCAAAGAGACGCCGCGACTCGCACGCATTCCTTGCGAGTTTGCCCGCAAAAAATGTGGCCACCTCACTCCTCGCGCCCTGGCATCTTCCCCACATAATCCGCCCGCGGCCGTATCAAACTCCCACCTTCCTGCTGCTCCAACGCATGCGCCAACCACCCGGCCATGCGCCCCGCCGCAAAGATCGCCATCGCACCATCCGCATCAAACGCATACGCACACGCAATCGCCGCCAGCGCAAAATCCAGGTTCGGCCGCAATCCGCACAAGGCTTGCGTGACCTCGGCGAGCTGTTGAATGCGTGCAAGCGCAACTGGCTGCGGCCGCGCATCGCGCAAGGCATCCAGCAACAGCGCCGCACGCGGATCGCCTTGCGGATAAAGCGGATGCCCCAGGCCCGGCACGCGATCGCCGCGTTGCAGGCGCTCACGCACTTTGTTGGCCGGCTGTCGCTCTTCGAGCATGTCCTGGATAAAGGCATAAGCACGCGCGGTGGCGCCACCATGCTGAGGTCCGGACAACGTTGCCAGACCAGCGCAGGCCGCTTCATGCAAGCTCGCTCCAGTCGATGCCGCCACGCGCGTGGCAAAGGCGGATGCGTTGAGTTCGTGATCGGCGCAAAGCACCAGCGCGATACGCACGAGTTCGCTCATGCCGGCATCCTGCGTATGCAAACTTGCACTCAGCAGCGAATGGATGGCGCGCTTGTCCGGACGCGCGCCGCACAGCAGCGCCGCGGTTTCCCGTAGCAGTTGCGCCGCGTAATTGCGACGATGCAGCGGATCGCTGCTATGTGCATGCGTAGCTTCGAGTGCGAGCAAGGGCAGCGCCGCGGCAAGACGCGTCAAGGGCGGCAGCTGGCGCTGGCGTAGCAGCGCCGGTACGGCGTCCGGCCAGCGGCGCGAAGGTGCATGGGCAAAGGGATCGTGTTCGCCGCAGTCCCATAACAGTTGCGCGACTTGCTCCAGCGTGGCACCGGATTTGGCCAGCGCGATCGCCGATTGCCCGCGGTAGTAGTGGCCGTGCGGCCGGATCAGCGAGATCCTGGTTTCCAGCACCGGCAGGCCCCAGGCCAGACTGTGCGCGGCGGCCTGCGCGGCACCGCGTCCGGCCTGGCGCCGCTCGATCAGGCGTTCGATGTCGCCGGTGCTGTATTCGCGGCTGCGGCCATCGGCGCCAGGGCGCGAATCGACTCGGCCACGGCTTACATAGGCGTACAGCGTGGCAAGGCTGACGCCAAGCCGCGTCGCAGCTTCCTGGGCAGAGAGATAGTCGGCGCGCATGGCCAACATATTGATCCTGTCAATCAAGATTGATCAATATATTTCGGCGTGACAGAGTGGCGCCCCGGATCCCCCAGGCTGTCTCCGTGGTCACCTTCAAAACGGTATGCCATGCCTCGGCCAGACCGGCCGGCCACGGCGGCGCAGATGGTTCGCCGCATACCGCAGCCGCACGGCATGTGTTCCACACGCCATGCACGGAGACGCGGCGGCGCTGCGTGCGGCATGCAGGTCAAGGCGATCGGCCGGCGGCCGCTGCGTCGCGACATGGCCCGTTCGCCGCATCACTTACAATTCGTCGTTTCGGAGAATCAAGATGACCCAGCTCAACTCTGCCGGCAGCCGCTTCCGCGCTGCGCTCGCTGCGGAAACTCCGCTGCAGGTGATCGGCGCCATCACCGCCTACGCCGGTCTGATGGCCAAGCGCGTCGGCTACAAGGCGCTGTATCTCTCCGGTGGCGGCGTGGCGGCCAATTCGCTGGGCATGCCGGATCTGGGCATCAGCACGATGGAAGATGTGCTCACCGATGCGCGCCGCATCGTGGATGCCACGCAGATGCCGCTGCTGGTCGATATCGATACCGGCTGGGGCGGAGCATTCAATATCGCGCGCACGATTCGGTCCTTCATTAACGTCGGCGTGGCCGCGGTGCATATCGAGGATCAGGTCGGGCAGAAGCGCTGCGGCCACCGCCCCGGCAAGGAAGTGGTGCCGAAGGACGAGATGGTCGATCGCGTGAAAGCCGCAGTGGATGCGCGCACCGACGCCGGCTTCGTGATCATGGCGCGCACCGATGCGGCTGCAGCCGAAGGCATCGATGCCGCCATCGACCGTGCCTGCGCCTACGTGGAAGCGGGTGCGGACATGATCTTTCCGGAAGCGATGAAGACGCTGGACGACTATCGCCGTTTCAAGGCGGCGGTAAAGGTGCCGATTCTGGCCAACCTTACCGAATTCGGTTCCACGCCGTTCTTCACCACCGACGAGTTGCGCAGCGCCAATGTCGACATCGCCCTGTATTGCTGCGGCGCATATCGCGCGATGAACAAGGCGGCGCTGCATTTCTACGAAACCGTGCGTCGCGAAGGCACGCAGAAAAACATCATCGATACCTTGCAGACGCGCGAAGAGCTGTACGACTACCTCGGTTATCACCGGTACGAGGACAAGCTCGACCAGCTGTTCGCCAGCAAAAAATAAACACGGCCCCAATCCGGCTGTGGCACCCTGCGCAGCCTTGAGTTTCAGTACTGCACCTGGAGCATGATCCGATGAGCGAGCAATCCACCGCCCCGAAGCCGAAGAAATCCGTGGCCCTGTCCGGCGTGGCCGCGGGCAATACCGCGCTGTGCACGGTAGGCCGCAGCGGCAATGACCTGCATTACCGCGGCTTCGACATCCATGACCTGGCAGCCAAGGGCTGTTTCGAGGAAGTGGCCTATCTGCTGGTACACGGCGTGCTGCCGAACTGGGCCGAGCTCAACGCCTACAAGGCCAAGCTCAAGCGCCTGCGCGGGTTGCCGGCGCCGGTGAAGAACGCGCTGGAATTGCTGCCGGCCGCCACCCATCCGATGGACGTGATGCGCACCGGCTGCTCGGTGCTCGGTACGGTTCTGCCGGAGAAAGACGATCACAACCAGACCGGCGCACGCGATATCGCCGATCGCCTGATGGCCAGCTTCGGCTCGATGCTGTTGTACTGGTACCACTTCAGCCATAACGGCAAGCGCATCGAAACCGAGACGGACGACGATTCGATCGCCGCGCACTTCCTGCACCTGCTGCACGGCAAGAAGGCGAGCGAACTGTGCGCGCATTCGCTGGACAAGTCGCTGATCCTGTACGCCGAGCACGAATTCAATGCCTCGACCTTTACGGCGCGCGTGATCGCCGGCACCGGTTCGGACATGTATTCGGCCATCACCGGCGCGATCGGCGCGTTGCGCGGCCCCAAGCATGGCGGCGCCAACGAAGTGGCAATGGAGATCATCGCCCGCTACCGCAATGCCGCCGATGCGGAGGCCGATATCCGTGCGCGCGTGGAGCGTAAGGAAATCATTATCGGCTTCGGCCATCCGGTGTATACCGTTTCCGATCCGCGTAACGAGATCATCAAGGAAGTTTCGCGCAAGCTGTGCACGGATGGCGGCAACCCGGTGTTGTTCGATGTTTCCGAACGCATCGAGAAGCTGATGTGGGAGCTGAAGAAGATGTTCCCGAACCTCGACTGGTTCTCGGCCAGCGCCTATCACATGATGGGCGTGCCCACGGCGATGTTTACGCCGCTGTTCGTGATTGCCCGCACCTCCGGCTGGAGCGCGCATGTGATCGAGCAGCGCGAGGACGGCAAGATCATCCGCCCGAGCGCCAATTACACCGGTCCGGAAGATCGCACTTACGTGCCGATCGAAAAGCGCTGAGCATTTTCGGCAGTGCATGAAAAAGGGGCCTTTGGCCCCTTTTTTAACGCCTACTGCACGCCACCGATACAAATGAGCGTGCCATAAATGGAGTGCGCTTGTTGCGCCGCTGATACATGCCGCATGGCGTACGGCGTATGGCCTAACTTGCTGTTTTGCGGCGCCCCCATGCAGCAAGCCTGCCGAGGCGGATCCGGCTCGCGTCTGCTTGCTGTTACGCAAATGCGCCACTTCCCAACATTGTTGTTATTTTTCGTGCGGTAGCGCCTCTCGCGTAATGCACTGATTTTGCTGGTTGCCTTGGGACGCCGCCGCAGATCTTCCCGAATGGCACGCTGTTTGCCCTATTTCCTTGCTTCAAGAGGAAAAAAGCAGGGGGTTAACCGCGTCTGTTCCGGGAGGAAACGACATGCGCAAGACTCTTCTTTTGACCGCGATGCTGCTTGGCCTTGGACTTGCACTCCCGGCCATGGCGCAAAACAACTCCAATCACCACAGCAACAACAACAACTCCAACCAGAACAACAATTCCAGCACCAACAATCCATCCGGCGACGACCGCAGCAACAGCGGCGACGTCGACACCAACGCGATGGGCTCAGCGGCAGCCAATAACGGCGGAGCGGCCAGCTCCACCGTCAATGACGCCTTCAACACCAGCGAAGCGATCGCTTCGACCAACCTCAATGGCTACGTAAGTGGCGTGACCGTCTACGGTCTGGGCAATGTTGCGACCAACAATGGTGGCGCAGCCGGTGGCCATGGCGGCAACGGCGGTAACGGACCGGGTGGCGCGGGCAACGGTGGCTCCGCGGGCGACGGCGGCCGCGGCAGCGGCAAGACGGCCAGCGGCGGCTCCTCCGACAGCTCAAGCGGCTATGTAGGTGCCTTGAGTGCGGCCAGCGGCGGTTCCACCGGTGGCAGTTCGGGCGGCGCGACTTCGCACGCGAACGGTTCAGGCGATAACAGCGCAGGTGCCGCATCCACGACGCCAAGCTTCGCAGCCAGCGGCGGCACCGGCGGTGCGGCTTCTTCGACCAGTGGCGCATCGACCTCCACGGGCGGCAGCAGCGGCGCAGCAACCGCGGCCGGTGGCAACGGCGGTGATGGCGGTGCGGGCACTGGCGGCGCAGGGATGGGCGGAGCCGCTGGCAATGGCGGTGCCGGTGGCACCAGCTATGCCACGACCGGCGCCTTTGACATGTCCAACACCATGGATAGCGCAGCTGCGGCTGCGGCCGGCATTACCACGATTGCGCAGAACAGCGGCGCCGCCAGCCTGATTCAGCAGGGCGTAACGGTGCAGGCCAACCTGAGCGTCGGCGGGCATTGAGCAGCATCTGACCCCAAGGCGATGAAGCGGCGTGAAACGCTTCATCGCCATTTCGGGAACGCCGGCCGATCGCGTGCAATCGGCCGGCGAATGTTGCAGCCGTCACGCCGCACACGAGCGGAGTCGTGCCATGTCGCTTGCAAAGTCTTGGGTAATGGGATTGCTGTGCTGTATCGCCGGAATGGCAGGAAACGCCGTTGCCGCCGATCGGCCCGACGGAAATGCTCCGGCGCAACCGGTCAACAACGCTTCATCGCCGCCCGTCGTCGCCGGTTTCGGACCGGCAGTGAGCGCGAGCGCGCTGGGTACTTACAGCGGCGGCAGCTCGATGCAGCAGGCTAACGCCAATCTCAGCGGAACGGTGACCGGAAACTCTGCCTCGCAGGTGGCGACCGGCAGTAATGCGATTGCCGGCGGTGCATTTGCCGGTGCCTCGGGCCTGCCTTCGGTGATCCAGAACAGCGGCAACAATGTGCTGATCCAGAACGGCGTCGTCGTGAACGTGCAGATGAAGCCATGAAGCGGATGCTGCCGGCGCTGATTTTGCTGGTACTGGCGAGTGCGGCGCCCGGCAGTGTGCGTGCGGCCACCATGGCGCTGAATGACAACGCGGGGCAGACCTATATCCTGCGCATCGCCACGCTGAAGGAAGTGAAGTACCGCAACACCATTCATCAGAAATACGATTTCAGCTGCGGCTCGGCCGCTGTCGCCACCTTGCTGACCTACCAGTACGACTATCCGGTCAATGAGCAGGTCGTGTTCGAACAGATGTATACGCATGGCGATCGCGGCAAGATCAACAAGGAAGGCTTTTCGCTGCTGGACATCAAGCAATACCTGGCCAGCATTGGCTTCGATGCCGACGGTTTTCATGCCACGCTGGACCAACTGCAGAATGCCGGCTTGCCGGCGATTGCGCTGATCGAGGACCGTGGCTACCACCACTTCGTGGTGATCAAGGGTGTGCGCTATGGCCGCGTGCTGGTCGGCGATCCGGCGCGCGGCACGCGTGCCATACCGTTGAACCGCTTCGACCAGTTGTGGAAGAACGGGCTGTTGTTCGTCATCCACAACCGGCGCGAATTCGCGCACTTCAACAGCGACAGCGATTGGCGCAGCGCACCGATCGCGCCGCTGGGCGTGGGCATCGATCGCCGCGGCCTGGACACCATCACCATGTCCAAATACGGGCCGGGTGACATATGAGGTCGCTGCGCGCCCGCATGGCGGTGTTCGGCTGCCTGGTATTGCAGGGCTGCCTGGCCGCGGCGCACGCCCAATCGCCGGTGCAGCGCGTGGCCGGTTTTGGCCTGCCGGTTTCGAACGAACGCCTGGCGACGGTGCGTGGCGGTTTCGATCTGGGCGAAGGCCTGGAGGCCTCGCTCGGCATCGAGCGCGCCGTGTACATCGACGGCAACCTGGTGACCTATACCAGCGTGAACATTCCCGACCTGGCGCATGTCACGACGCAGCAGGCGGCAGCGTTGGCCTCGGCGCTGAGCACGGTGAACGTGCAAAACGGCCCGGGCAACAGCTTCGATCCCTCCACCATGGGCAATGCCACGGCGACCACGGTGATCCAGAACACGCTGAACAACCAGACGATCCGCAATCTCACCACGCTGAACGTCGCGGTGAACACGCTTAACGCGTTCCGTGACCAGGCCATGCAACAGGCCTTGCAGGCAGCGCAAGTGCAGGCATTGGGACATTGATGCGCTGAAGGAATTGCTTTGCCGAGGAGCTGCCATGAACAAGCAGGAAGGGTTGTTCGAAAGGGAGCGCACAGTCCGGGCGGCCGCGTATGCGGCAGCTTGTGCGTGCTGCATGCTTGGCGGCGGCGTGGCGGTCGCGCAAGACGCGCCTGCCGCCTCGTCCACCACGGCGGAGGCGTCGTCGCCGGCCATCCGCCAGCGGCTGACGGAGCAGGGCGTGCGGATCGAGACCATGCGTGCGCAGATCGATGCCTTGCAGCATCAGCTGGCGCAGCAGGAAGCCGATTACAAAGCGCTGCGCCATGCGGTGGGCATGGATGAACTGGCGCGCACGCGCGGCGGCAATATTGCCGCCGGCGGCAGCATGGCCACCGCATTGCCGATGCCTTCGGCAGAGCTGGCGCCCGACCAGCAGACAACCGCCGCGGCGCCGTCTGGGCCGGTGGGGCAGGCGCCGCCACAGAATTCGCGCCCGCCGGAAGTGGCGCCGATCTTCCAGCAGCCGGGCGTGCTGACGCCGCGACACAAGCTGGTCATCGAGCCGGCCTATCAGTTTGGTTATTCCACCGCCGACCGTGTGGCGCTGGTCGGCTACACCATCATTCCCGCGATCCTGATCGGCCTGATCGATGTGCGCCAGGTACGCGATACGACGCAGACCGCCATCCTCACCGCGCGCTACGGGCTCACCAACCGTCTGGAGCTGGAAGTACGCGTGCCGTACGTCGATACGCGCAACGACACGGTCAGCCGCGCCGTGCTCACCGGCTCGGCCGAAGACAATGTCTTCAGCTCCAGCGGCCGCGGCCTGGGCGATATCGAGGCGACGGCCCGCTATCAAATCAATAACGGCGGCGCCGACAGCGCGTATTACATCGGCTGGTTCCGCTTCAAATCCCGCACCGGCACCGATCCGTTCGAGGTCACCACAGATTGCGTCACCCGCTGCGTGCAGAACCTTACCGGCACCGGCCTGCCGCTGCGGCAACCTACAGGCACCGGGTTCTATACCTTGCAGCCGGGTGTGACCTGGCTGTTCCCATCCGATCCGGTGGTGTTCTTCGGCAACCTCAGTTATCTCTACAACGTCGAACGCCACGACGTTTACGAACATATCCTGCTGGCCGGTACGCAATACCTGGGCACGGTGAAGATGGGCAACGAAGCGGATATGAGCATCGGCATGGGCATGGCACTCAACGACAAGGCCTCGCTCAGCATCGGCTACGACCAGACCTTTATCGGCACCACCTATGAGAGCGGCCAGAAGCTGCCGGGCTCGACCAAAGTGTGGCTGGGTTCGCTGCTGATCGGCGGTTCATATCGTTTCAACGAAAAGCGCACCTTGAATTTCACGCTGGGCGTGGGTGTTACGCGCGATACACCCGATGCCACGGTAACCGTGCGCATGCCGATGACGTATTGATCGGTTGCTGCACGGCGTGGCTTGCGCATTTCGTGCAGGCGATGTCGATGGCATGTGGGCGCGCGTGCACATCGCTGAATCGCATGCCGCGTTCTGCGGCTTTGCGTGCATGGCTGCAAAAATCTATCGCGATATGCACGCACTGTGCACATTGCTGATCTCTAGTATCGATTGAGGGGGATTCCTGAGTATTCGAGGAACGCATTGATTCGTTCCGGGCATGCCTTTGCCTAAGTCATGGAGATTGCACATGCGCAGCACCCCTTTTTGCCGCCCCCGTTGCCGCCGACTGCTCTTTGCGGCGCTGGCCCTGGCCAGCAGTCCCGTGTTTGCACAAAGCACGGACGATACGCTCTCGCCGGCGCTCGATCGCTTCAGTATCTGGCTCGGTGCCTATTACGCCGATACCAGCACGACGCTGGGGGCGGGACTGAATCGCTACGACGTCAGTGGCCATCTCAATCTGCAGCACGATCTGGGTTTTCCCTCGCACCAAGTCGTGCCGCGAGTGCGCTTCGATTTTCTGCTGGGGACAAGCCAGGGTTTTTCCTTCGACTACTATCAAATCGACCAGTCGCGCACCAAGACGCTAGGCACGTCGATCTATTTCGACGGCAACACTTATGATGCCGCGGCGAGCGCCACGGGCAGGGTCAATTTCGACTTCGGCAGCGCTGCCTACAAATGGTGGTTCGGGCACCAGAGCGACGTATTCGGCATCGGCGTGGGCGCGGCCTATTACCGCGTGCATGCGGGCATCAGCGGCGAGGCCAGCCTCAACGGCCAAATCATCGGCAACGCGTCCACCTATACCACCGACAGTGCCTGGGCGCCGGAATTGCAACTGGGCTGGCGTCACGCCTTCACCAATAACCTGCGCATGTATGTGAATGCATCCGGCGTGAAAAAGAACGGCAGCCACCTGGGCGGTCATATCTGGGATGCGGCGGCAGGCGTGGAATGGTTTCCCTGGCAGAACATCGGATTCGGTGCTGAGTACGACTACACCCGGATCAAGATCGATCAGCAGCATCACTACTACAGCGATGACCTGGCCTTGCGCATGAACGGCCCCACGGTATTCGTGCGCCTGCGTTTCTGAGTGCCGGCGACGATCGCCTGCTGCTGCGTGAAACAAGGCGCAGCGGCAGGCGATCTGTGCGCTTAGATACCCTCGGCCTGCATGACGGCTTTTACGCCGGCATCGGCATGCATGCGGGTGCTGAAGGCTTCCAGGTGATCCAGCCCTTGCAGGTCCACCTGCTTGGCCTTCGCCCAGCGCAACACCACAAACAGGTATGCATCGGCCACCGAGCGATGGCCGGTGAGCCATTCGCGATCGGCCAACTGTGCGTTCAAGCGCTCGAAGTGGCCGCGCAGGCGCTGGCGCGCCGTTTCCTGCACTGAGGCATGCTGCGTTTCGTCGCCGATAAATCGCTGCGGCGCGAAGATCGGCTTGAATACCGGGTGCGCATCGGAATTGATGAAAGCCAGCCAGCGGTTCACTTCGGCGCGTTCGCGCGCCGAACCGTCGCCGCCCAGGCCGGCTTCAGGGAAGCGATCGATCAGATAATTGAGGATGGCGACGTTTTCGGTCAGCACCCAGCCATCGTCATCGATCAGTGCAGGCACCTGGCCGCTGGGATTGATCTTCAGGTATGCGGGCGAGCGCAGCGCATCGCGCGCCACGGCTTCCGTCTGGTAAGGCTTGCCGATCCACTCCAGCGCGATGTGATCGGCCATCGAGCAGGCGCCGGGGATGTAATACAGCTTCATGGCAACTCCATGGGGTGACGGGGAAGCGGCACAGTGTCCGGTGCCGCGCTTCCGGGCTCAAGCCTTGCGTGCACGTTGTGCGGCGATGCGCCGGTTGAGCAGCCAGCGTCCGCCGCAGACGAGGATCACCAGACCCGCCTCCAGCGCATGTTTCATCCAGCCGTGGGTGTCGAACCACCCCAGCCATAGTTTTTCGTGGCTGATCATGCGACCGGCGGTCCACGCGATCGCCGCCGCGCCCGCATACACAATGATGGGGAAGCGTTCGATCAGCTTCAGGATCAGGGTGGAGCCCCATACCACCAGCGGAATGCTGATCAACAGGCCGATCACCACCAGGCCGGTATGGCCTTTGGCCGCACCCGCGATGGCCAGTACGTTATCCAGCCCCATCAAGGCATCGGCCAGCACGATGGTACGCAGCGCCGGCCAGAAACCTGCGGCGGCGGCGATTTCATGGCCGTCGTCGTGAGCGGGTTGCAGCAGCTTCCACGCGATGGGCAGCAGCAGCACGCCGCCGGCCAGCATCAGGCCGGGCAATTCCAGCAGATAGACCACCAGCACGGTCAATACGATACGTATGGCCACCGCGCCGAAGGTGCCCCAGAACACGGCGCGTTTTTGCAGCTGGCGCGGCAGGTTGCGCGCGGCGAGCGCGATCACGATGGCGTTGTCGCCGGCCAGTACCAGGTCCAGCAGGACGATGGTGAGCAGGTCCGAGAGCAGATGAGTGGGGAAGATCATGCGGATTCCTCTACGCGCTGGACTCAAGCGACGACGGCGGGCGCGCGCGGCCCGCAGTCATCGCAAAAGTCTCGTTCGTGGGTCCACCGCGGCGACCGGAGCGAAGCCTCGCTCGTGATGACGACTGCCGCGCGGAGACGGCTGGCCGCCTCCGGAACTACTCCCCTTTGGGATGTGATCCGCAGGGATTTTCGACAGGTGGCCGGGAATGGTCAAGCCGGATTTCTGAAGAAACCACCGCCCTCCCGCTACAATGGGCGTTTTCCTACCTCGCGAGACCCCTGCCATGAGCGCGCACGATATCCGTTCCGCCAAGCGTCCCGACCCCGATCAGCCGCTGGTCGACATCGCCAACTACGTGGCCGACTACCAGATCAATTCGACCGAGGCCTACGATACCGCGCGCTACATGCTGCTCGATTCGCTGGCCACGGCGATGATGGCGATGAAGTTTCCGGAATGCGTGAAGCACCTCGGGCCGGTGGTGCCGGGCGCCACGCTGCCGGGTGGCGCGCGCGTGCCGGGCACCAGCCACGAGCTGGATCCGGTGCAGGCGGCGTTCGCCATCGGCACCCAGATCCGCTGGCTGGACTTCAACGATACCTGGCTGGCCGCGGAATGGGGCCATCCCTCGGACAACCTCGGCGCGATCCTCGCCGTGGCCGACTACCTCAGCCGCCAGGCCGAGCGTGAAGGCGGCAAGGCGCTGAGCGTGCGCGACGTGCTCGCCTATGCGATCAAGGCGCACGAAATCCAGGGCTGCTACGCCTTGCTCAACAGCTTCAACCGCGTCGGCCAGGACCACGTGATCCTGGTGCGCCTGGCCTCCACCGCGGTGGCCACTGCAATGCTGGGCGGTAACAAGGACCAGATCACCACCGCCGTATCGCATAGCTGGATCGACAACGGTGCGCTGCGCACCTACCGTCACGCGCCGAACACCGGACCGCGCAAGAGCTGGGCTGCGGGCGACGCCTGCCGCCGTGCCGTCACGCACGCCATCAATGCCGTGTATCGCGGCGTGGTGGGCTATCCGTCGGCGCTCAGCGCCAAGACCTGGGGCTATTACGACGTGGCCTTCAAGGGCAACGCCTTCCAGTTCGAGCGTCCGTTCGGCAGCTACGTGATGGAGAACGTGCTGTTCAAGATCAGCTTCCCGGCCGAGTTCCACGCGCAGACCGCGGTGGAATGCGCCATGCAGCTGCACGGCCAGGTCGCCGGCAAGCTCGACCAGATCGAGAAGGTGGTGATCGAGACCCAGGAAGCCGGCTGCCGCATCATCGACAAGACCGGCCCGCTGGCCAATTACGCCGACCGCGACCATTGCATCCAGTACATGGTGGCCGTGCCCATGATCTTCGGCCGCCTCACCGCCGACGATTACAACGATGACGTCGCCGCCGATCCGCGCATCGACGCCCTGCGCGAGAAAATGGTGGTGGCGGAGAACCCGCAGTTCACCAAGGACTACTTCGATCCGGAGAAGCGCTATATCGGCAATTCGGTGCAGGTGTTCTTCAAGGACGGCAGCAGCACCGAGAAGGTGTCCATCGATTATCCGATCGGCCACCGCAAGCGCCGCGCCGAGGGCATCCCGGTGCTGTTGAAGAAGTTCGAAGCGGCCATGCGCAGTCACTTGCCCTCGCACCGCGTCAAGGCGATCCTTGACGCCACGGCGGATCCGGCCAAGCTCGATGCCATGCCGATCCAGGCGTTCCTGGGGTTGTTCGCGCTGTAAACACGGCCGCGGGTAAAAGCTATACGGAATGCCGGCAGTGCCTCAGGCACCCGGCATTCGGTGGGGCGAGGTGGGCCTGTTGCGTTCGCGGCTAATGGGAATGCGCCTAAATACTTGATTTGTCGGTGGCTTTCAGTAGGCTGTCGAGCCAATTAGCATTTATTTTGCAACTCGTTTAGTTTTGGTTAAACTGGCGCCGCAGGGTGCAGGGCTATCGCAGGAATGCGCTAACCGATTCGTTAGTGCTCGATAACGAAAAGCGGTTTGTTCTTGGCGGATGCATCGCCCCAATCATTAAGAATTGAGGAGACACCTGATGAAACGTAAGGGCCTTTATTTTCTGATTGCTCTTGCCCTGGGGGGTGTTGGTGCCGCCCATGCGCAAGACAACACCGCCGCAGCTGCCGGCAGCACCGAAACCTCGGGTGCGCCGGCGTGGCCGAACGGCTTCGACGACCGCTGGTACCTCGCGCCCACGGTCGGCGGCTACTACAACGACACCGACCGCAACACGCACAGCCGCCAGATCTTCTACGGTCTGTCCGTGGGTAAGTTCATCAGCCCGAACGTCTCGGTGGAACTGTTCGTGGACCGCACCAAGCGCGACGCTGACAGCGCCGTGTTCGGCCAGGGCAACAAGTGGTCGAACAACAACTACGGTGTGTCGGCCCGCTACTTCTTCGGCGATGCCAACTCCTGGCGCCCGTACCTGATGGGCGGCGTGATGGGCAGCTATCACTCCAACCCGTTCGACAAGGGCTGGGATCCGGCTGCACAGGCTGGCGTGGGTATCTCCAAGTCGATCACCGACAGCGCCGACTTCCGCGTGGAAGCTGCCTACCGCTATGACTGGGACGACAAGACCCAGCCGGCGAAGAACGGCTACGGCGACTGGTACCTGGGCTTCAGTCTGGTGGCCAAGATCGGCGCCGTGCCGGCTGCTGCCGCGCCGGCCGCTCCGCCGCAGCCGGCCGCTCCGGACTGCTCCAAGCAGTTCCGCAACGGCGTGAACCTGTGCGACAACAAGTGCCCGGATCTGCCGGAAGGCACGATCGTGGGTCCGGATGGCTGCCCGCAGAAGGTAGTGATCGACCTGAAGGGCGTGAACTTCAAGTTCGACCGTCCGAAGAAGGGCGAGACCAACATCGAGCCGGCCCTGGCCGTGCCGAGCAGCGATTCGCTGGCGATCCTGGATCAGGCCGTCGATACGCTCAAGCGCTACCCGCAGGTGCACGTGACTGTTGCCGGCTACACCGACAGCGTCGGTACCGCGCAGTACAACCAGGGCCTGTCGGAACGCCGCGCCAAGATCGTGTACGACTACCTGACCTCGCACGGTATCGATCCGAGCCGGCTGGAAGGACCGATCGGCCATGGCCTGAACGATCCGATCGACAGCAACAAGACGGCCGAGGGCCGTGCACGCAACCGTCGCACGGAATTGCAGGTTCAGCAGTAATCCGCAGCAACTGTTTAACGAAAAAGCCCGGCACTGCCGGGCTTTTTTCATTCGTATGAAAACGTAAAATGTAAAGAAGTGTCAGCGTACGGCTGCGAAAGTGCGCGATTTACCTGAACAAAGCTTCACCGGATGCCCGCAGACCCTGAAAGTCCGGCGTGCGGATCCCTTAACGGTTTTGCTACACTCTGCGCCGCTTGCTGTTAGGGACACCAAGCAGGGTAGCGAATGAGTCCCCCGCATACCTAAAGTTCTGCCGCGCGATTTCCGTCTGGGGTGGAATGGACGCGAAAACCAATAATCGAGGAGACACCTGATGAAACGTAAGGGCCTTTATTTTCTGATTGCTCTTGCCCTGGGCGGCGTAGGTGCCGTGCACGCGCAGGACAATACGGCCGCAGCCGCTGGCAGCAGCAGCGAGACCTCCGCGCCGGCATGGCCGAATGGTTTTGATGATCGTTGGTACATTGCCCCGACCGTGGGCGGCTACTACAACGACACCGACCGCAACACGCACAGCCGCCAGATCTTCTACGGTCTGTCCGTGGGTAAGTTCATCAGCCCGAACGTCTCGGTGGAACTGTTCGTGGACCGCACCAAGCGCGACGCTGACAGCGCCGTGTTCGGCCAGGGCAACAAGTGGTCGAACAACAACTATGGTGTGTCGGCCCGCTACTTCTTCGGCGATGCCAACTCCTGGCGCCCGTACCTGATGGGCGGCGTGATGGGCAGCTACCACTCCAACCCGTTCGACAAGGGCTGGGATCCGGCTGCACAGGCTGGCGTGGGTATCTCCAAGTCGATCACCGACAGCGCCGACTTCCGCGTGGAAGCTGCCTACCGCTATGACTGGGACGACAAGACCCAGCCGGCGAAGAACGGCTACGGCGACTGGTACCTGGGCTTCAGCCTGGTGGCCAAGATCGGCGCCGTGCCGGCTGCTGCCGCTCCGGCCCCGGCTCCGGCTCCGGCTGCTCCGGACTGCTCCAAGCAGTTCCGCAACGGCGTGAACCTGTGCGACAACAAGTGCCCGGATCTGCCGGAAGGCACGATCGTGGGTCCGGATGGCTGCCCGCAGAAGGTAGTGATCGACCTGAAGGGCGTGAACTTCAAGTTCGACCGTCCGAAGAAGGGCGAGACCAACATCGAGCCGGCTCTGGCCGTGCCGAGCAGCGATTCGCTGGCGATCCTGGATCAGGCTGTCGATACGCTGAAGCGCTACCCGCAGGTGAAGGTGATGGTTGCCGGTTACACCGACAGCGTCGGTACCGATGCCTACAACCAGGGCCTGTCGGAGCGTCGTGCGCAGATCGTGTACAGCTACCTGACCTCGCACGGCATCGATGCAAGCCGTCTGGAAGGTCCGGTGGGTCACGGCAAGAACGACCCGATCGACACCAACAAGACGGATGCCGGCCGCGCCCGCAACCGTCGCACCGAACTGCAGGTCCAGCAGTAATCGGACTGCAAGGCGTTACGGAAAAGCCCGGCTTCGGCCGGGCTTTTCTTTTGCCGGCCCGCTAATCTTTTCGCCTTATGCCCACGCCCTCCGCTCCGCGTTTCGGTCTTGCACGCGTGCTCAGCAAGCTGGGTGTGTGCTCACGCAGCCAGGCGGAAAAAGCCGTGCGCGAAGGCCGGGTGAGTGTCGATGGACGGGTGGTGCTGGATCCGGAACGTCCGGCCGATCCCGAACGCCAGCGCATCGTGCTGGATGGAACGGCCGTAGCGGCCGCCAAGCGTATCTATATCGCCTTGAACAAGCCGCGCGGCATCGTGGTCAGCGCTGCCGACGAGCGTGGCCGCGACACCGTTTACGCGTTGCTGACAGATGCCGGTCTGCCCTGGCTGGGGCCGGTAGGAAGGCTGGACAAGGCCAGCGAAGGCTTGTTGCTGCTCAGCAACGACAGCGTCTGGTCGGCGCGACTTACCGATCCGCGCTATCACGTGGACAAGACTTACCACGTGCAGGTCGACACCATTCCCGCGCCGGCCGTGCTCGAGCAGATGGTGCATGGCGTGGTCGACCAGGGTGAACGGCTCGCTGCCAAACAGGTGACGCTGCTGCGCACTGGCGAAAAAAACGCCTGGCTGGAAGTGGTGCTCGATGAGGGGCGCAACCGGCATATCCGCCGCTTGCTGGAAGTGCAGGGCATCGGCGTGTTGCGCCTGATCCGCATCGCCATCGGCGGCTTGACGCTGGGCGATCTAGCCAAAGGGCAATGGCGTTATGTGACGGATGCGGAAATCGCTGCGCTGGCACATACGCCATCTGCTCAAGCATCGCCCCCAGCGATGGACGCTTCAGCTAAGTCGGCGCGCTCTGCAGCGTCCGCGCGAGCGCGTCGCGGCGGTGCCTCAGGTCCCGTGCGGCGTAAATAGCGTTGGGTTCGGTTTGCGCGGGTAAACAGGTCCGTCCGTCAGGCTGCCCCGGATCGTGCAGCGGGGCAGCCTGAGCCATGCTTGCCGGTCGGATCAGCCGATCACGCCCAGATTGCGACCTACCTTGGTGAACGCTGCAATCGCCCGGTCCAGATGCTCGCGCGTATGCGCCGCACTCATCTGCGTGCGGATGCGCGCCTGGCCCTGCGGCACCACCGGATAGAAGAAGCCGGTGACGTAGATGCCTTCTTCCAGCAAGCCTGCCGCCATCGCCTGCGCCTTCTTGGCGTCGTAGACCATCACCGGCACGATCGGGTGCACGCCCGGCTTGATGTCGAAGCCGACCTTGCTCATCTGTTCGCGGAAGTACTGGGTGTTTTCCTGCACGCGCCGGCGCAGGTCGCCGGCCGAGCCGAGCATGTCGAACACCTTGATCGCAGCTGCCACCACGTGCGGCGGCAGCGAGTTGGAGAACAGGTACGGACGCGAACGCTGGCGCAGCATCTCGATCACTTCGGCGCGGCCGGTGGTGAAGCCGCCCAGCGCGCCGCCCAGCGCCTTGCCCAGGGTGCCGGTGAAGATATCGATCTTGTCCATCACCCCATGCACTTCGGCCGAGCCGCGGCCGTGCGGGCCGAGGAAGCCGGTGCAATGGCATTCATCGATATGCACCAGGGCGTTGTACTTGGCGGCCAGTGCGGTGATCTTGTCCAGCGGGGCGATAAAACCGTCCATCGAGAAGGCGCCGTCGCTGGTGATCAGCTTGGTGCGCGCGCCGGCGGCATCGGCAGCCTGCAATTGCGCTTCCAGGTCGGCCATGTCGCAGTTGGCGTAGCGGAAGCGCTTGGCCTTGCACAGGCGGATGCCGTCGATGATCGAGGCATGGTTGAGCGCGTCGGAAATGATCGCGTCTTCTTCGCCCAGCAGCGGTTCGTACAAGCCGCCGTTCGCGTCGAAGCAGGCGGCGTAGAGGATGGTGTCTTCGGTGCCGAAGAATTCAGCGATCTTCTTTTCCAGCTGCTTGTGCAGGTCCTGGGTGCCGCAGATAAAGCGCACCGAGGCCATGCCGAAGCCGTGGCTGTCGAGCGCATCCTTGGCGGCCTGGATCACTTCCGGATGATCGGCCAGGCCGAGATAGTTGTTGGCGCAGAAGTTGAGCACCTTGCGGCCGCCTTCCAGCTCAATCTCGGCGGACTGGGGCGACACAATGATGCGTTCGGCCTTGAACAGGCCTTGTTCGCGGATGGATTCGAGTTCTTGGGCGTAGCGCGCCTGGCCGGAGTAGCTCATGGGGATGCAGCTCGGTGGGGGAGACCAGACATTGTAGCGGGGGGCTTGGGGTGTGAAACCCGTGGGGGAGGTGGGGGCGGTTTATCGCAAGGATGGCCCCTCACCCAGCCCTCTCCTCGCTCCTCAAAGCCGAGCACATCCATGTGCTCTCCCCGCGTGCCCCGGAGGGGAGAGGGCTTATGGTGTTTGGTGGGGCGGTGCTTTAGTGCAGGCCGAAATCGTCGCGCGTGGTCTTGCCCTTGTCGTCGATACCCTTGGCATCGAGCTTGGGTGCCAGCACGAACACGCGGCTGTCGTCGATCTTGCCGTGCATGTATTGCTTCACGGCATCGGCACGCCGTTCGGCCAGGTGGCGCAGGGCGTCCTGGTCCACCTTCACGTTGTCTTCCATCATCTTGATCATCGCGTCCGGCGGCTGCGACTTGGTCAGGCCGATCAGGTCGCGCGGCTTCTTGAAGTCGGCGTGCTTGTAGGCCTTGGCCAAGTATTTGTTGTAGTCGTCGCTGCCACGCTTGACCGGGGCGGCCTTGGCTGCGGCGGTGCCGATATCGTCGGCTTCTTCTTTCTGCACTGCCTGGTCGACCATCACCGTGCGCAGGCCGTTTTCGTCGAAGGCAGGATCGACGCGGCCGGTGATGTCGAGTTTCAGCGCGGTCTTCTTGTTGAGGATGTCGACGATCTTGGCCAGGCGGTCGTCCGCTTCCTTGTCCAGTACATCCGAGCCCGGCGCGAATTCCACATAGCCCAGATCCTGCTGGCCGCCGCCGGCCGCCGAGGCGAGCAGGCGGAACGGCGAGGTCACTGCACGCTTGAGCAGATTGACGAAGGCCTGCCAGATCACGCCGCCGAGGCTGAAATGCGGATCGTTGAGCGAGCCGGATACCGGCACGTGGATATCGATATTGCCGTTGGAATCCTTCAGCAGTGCCACCGCCAGTTTCACCGGCAGATGGCTGATGCCGGGCCCATCGATGCGATCGCCGAAGGTGAGCTGGTTGAGCACGATATGGTTGTCGGCGTTGAGCTTGCCCTGGTCGAGCTGGTAGTGCACATCCATGGTCAGGCGCCCCTTGGTGATCGGGTAGCCGGCGTATTTGCCGGAGTAGGGCGTCAGGTGCGTGAGCTCCACATCGTTGGCGTTGGCCTTGATATCCAGGAACGCCACCGGTGTCAGCGGATTGATGCTGCCGTTGATCTCTACCGGCGAGTTGTCGTCCAGCGAGCCTTGCAGCATGACATCGGCCGGCGCGTTGCTGGTATCGGTGCCGAAGGCGCCGATCTTGCCCGCCAGCTGGGTGATATTGGCGGTGTAGTTCGGCTTGATGAAGTTGTCGGTGTAGTTGAGGTTGCCGTCGGCCAGCGTGATCTGGCCGATATGGATCTGCGCTGGCGGTGCTGCGCTGCTGCTGGCGGTGGCCAAGGCTGCGGGCGCACTCGCTGCGGGCGCCGGTGCGGCGACAGGCGGCGGATTGGCCGCTGCCGGCGGTGCCGGCCCGTTTTCCGCGCGGGTCACCGAGACCGGTGCCTGCGCCGGATTGGACACCACGTCCTGCACGTTGATGCGTCCGTTGGCGTTGACGATCACGCGCGCATAGAAGTCGTCCAGAGCCAGGGCGCCGATATCCACTTGCGGTGCGCCTTCGCCCATGCGCACTTTCATGCCGCTGGCCGAGAGCGAACTCCAGCGCAGGAAATCGTCGTTGGTGACCTTGTCCAATACGCGCACTTTGCTCAGCACCATGCGGCCTTGATAGCTGATCAGCGGCGCCGGCTTGCGGTCGCGGTAGCGCGCGCGCCCGTTGGCACTGAGCAGGGCGCTGTCCAGGCGCACGTTCAAAGGCACTTCCACCAGCGAGGCAAATGGCGCCATGTTGAGCTTGGTGGCTTCGATGCGCAGGTCCGCATCCGCCGGTTCCGGTTTTACATTGCCGCCGATATGGAATTTGCCGCGGCCGATGGCGCCGGCAAGATCCAGTTTGATCGGCTTGTGCATGTCATCGGAGAGATTGTCCAGGCCGAATTTGTCGGCATTCACTTCGATGCGGCCGTTCTTGCCGGGCAGGCTGGGATCGCTGAGCGCGAAACTGCTGCCATCGATACCCAGGTGGGCAATGCTCCAATGCCAGGCCGGCCCGGCGGCCTGCTTGCCGTGTGCCGGCGGCGACGACTTCATCAGATCGGTGAGATCGATGCTGCCGTTCTTCAGGCGCCGTGCGTCGATCTTCAAGCCATGCAGGTTGACGTTACCCAGCTGCGCCACGCTGCTGCCGAGATCGAGATGGCGGATCTCCAGCTCGAACGCCTGCCAGGCTACCGGCTTGCGTCCGCGCTGGGTCAGCGCCACGTTGTTCGCGGCCAGCTTGCTGTTGTCCATGCTGAGTGCGAGCGCCTTGCTCCAGTCCACCTGCAGATGCATATCGCCATCGAGCGTGCCGCTGGCGATGTCGGCGTTGAGCATGGGCGGGGCCATCGCCAGCAGCGACGACAGGCCGGCGCCGGTGGCGCTCACTTCGCCGTTGAAGCGGCTGGCGCTCATGAACAGGTCGCCGGTTGCGTGCAGGTTGCCGCCGGCCACGCTGGAACTCAGGTCGATCGTGCCCGCTTGCTTGGACACCGTGGACAGCGAGCGGATCGCGCCGTGCAAGTTGCCCAGCGTGAGCTGTGCCGGTTTTGGTCCGCTGCGGTCGATGTAGTCGAGCGTGCTGTCTTGCAGTGCCAGCGTGGCGATCTGCGCATCGGCAGACGGCGTGCCGGGCGGTGCCGGCGGCTTGTCCTTGCCCAGCAGCGTATCGAAATTGGTCTTGCCGCCAGGCAGCTTCACGTAGTGCAGCTTGGCCTGGTCCAGCTGGATGCTGCTGAAGTGATAGCGCGACAGCAGCGGCTGCACGTCGGCCAGCGCAGCCGTGCCGTGGCCGAGTTCCAGCATCGGTGCATTGTCGTGGGTGGTCAGCGCGAAGTTGTCGATCTGCAGCTGGCCTTGCAGCAGCAATTGCTGGCTTGGTTTGGTCTGGATGAAATGCAGTTCCAGCGTGCCCGACAGCAGGCCGCTGGGAACATTCGCCGGCAGCGGTTCGGGCACGTAGCCCAGGTATTTGGCCAGGTCCAGGTGATCCAGCGTAAAGCTGATCACCGATTCGCGGCTATCCGCGAACGGCTTGGTCTGTCCCTGGACATGCAGCGGGCTGCCATCCACCTGCATGCCCAGCAGGGGCTGCACGAAGATGTCCGTGTCATGCGGCAGATTGGCCAGGAACGGAATGCCAAGCTCCAGTTGCTCGACCCGGTGCGTGGCATTGAGCACCTTGTCGTCCAGCGTGATGGCGCCGTTGTGCACACTGATATTGGAAAGTGCGAAGCGCGCCGGCGGCGCGTTAGGATCGCTGGGCTTGGCGGCGAAGCGCTGCACGATATCGGTGAAATTGAATTGCTGCGGTCCGCTGCGCACGAGGTGGATCTGCGGATGCACCACCGACAATTCATCCAGCACCGGCGCCAGGTGGAACACCGATCCCCAGGACGCATTGACAACCAGGTTGTCGACGTCAATAAACGGTGAAGTGCCGTCGCGCTCGCCGATATGCAGCTTGTCCACTGCCACGCGCAGCGTGTAGGGATTCACATGGATGGCGCCGATGCTTACCGGCCGGTCGAGCTGGGCGCCGAGCTGCTTTTCCAGCTGGCTCTTGAGAATGCCGGGCGCGATAAAGAAGCCGAACAGGCCGACCAGCGCCAGCACGATGACAATGACCAGCCCGGTGATGCGCAAGCGGCGCGATCGGTAAAGACCCAGCGCCCGTTCGCGACCGGCTGCCATGAACGCCTTGGATGACGAGTTCCGGTTTGCCATGCCGTCGATGCTCCCTATGACATCGCGGGCCGACCGTGCGCGGCTGCAGCCGTGCACTTACCCAAGCCTGAAACCCTGCCGGCACGCCTGGGCCGGAGTGTAGCGTGCGGCGTAAAAGATTGCGTGGCTTCAGTCTTGAAATTCCGCTTCCCGCCAGATGAACCGGCGGGAAGCGGAGGCAACGCTGTTTAATGCCAGGAACACACGACCTTGCCGCACACGCCGGCATCCATCAGGTCGAAACCTTTCTGGAAATCGTCGATGTGGATCTGGTGCGTGAGCACCTTCTGCAGCGGGAAGCCGGTCAGCACCATCTGGGTCATCTTGTACCAGGTCTCGTACATGCGGCGGCCGTAGATGCCCTGCAGCGTAAGGCCCTTGAAGATCACCCGGTCCCAGTCGATGCCGGCGCCCTTGGGCAGGATGCCCAGCAGGGCGACCTTGCCGCCGTGGTACATGCATTCGAGCATGTCGTTGAAGGCGCGCGCATTGCCGCTCATTTCCAGGCCTACGTCGAAGCCTTCCATGTGCAGGTCCTTCATGACGTCCTTCAGCGACTGGTTCGCCACGTTGACCACGCGCGTGGCCCCCATGTCGGCGGCGAGCTTCAGGCGGTAGTCGTTGACGTCGGTGACCACCACGTTGCGCGCACCGACGTGCTTGGCGATGCCCGCGGCAATGATGCCGATCGGGCCGGCGCCGGTGATCAGTACGTCTTCGCCGACCAGGTCGAATTCCAGCGCGCAGTGTGCGGCGTTGCCGTAGGGATCGAAGAAGGCCGCCAGTTCCGACGGGATCTGGTCCGGAATCGGCCACAGGTTGGAGGCCGGCATGCTCATGTATTCGGCGAAGGCGCCATTGCGGTTCACGCCGATACCGATGGTGTTCGGGCACAGGTGCTGGCGGCCGGCGCGGCAGTTGCGGCAATGGCCGCACACGATATGGCCTTCGGCCGAGACGCGGTCGCCGATCTTGTAGCCGGTTACGCCCGGGCCGATCTCCACGATGCGGCCGACGAATTCATGCCCGATGGTGAGGCCGGGCTTGATCGTGCGCTGGGACCATTCGTCCCATTTGTAGATATGCAGGTCGGTGCCGCAGATGGCAGTTTTTTCCAGTTTGATCAGCACCTCGTTCGGACCGACTTCCGGCACCGGAACTTCTTCCATCCAGATACCTTTTTCGGCGTGGCGCTTGACCAGGGCTTTCATCGTTTGCGGCATGGGGCACATCCAACAGCGGGCGGGGGAGGAAAGTTAAGTTGCTAATTATAGATCCGCCGGCATGGGGCATGCCTTGACGCGCTGCGGCATCGGCTCATCGCAAACGTCATGGCGCAGCGGCCATCCAGTCGCACATCGCCGAGCCGTCATCCCGGCGCCGGCCGGGGCCTGGCGTCTTTGCTGCATTTCGAAGTCGCTGGGTCCCGGCCTGCGCCGGGATGACGAGGGTGGGGATGGACGAGGGTGGCGGATGGTGGAAGCTCAGAGATCCAGGCGGTCGTAGTAGCGCTTGAACACGATCGGCTCTTTCACCGTGGTGGTAGTCCAGGTTTCGGTCACTGTCAGATGATGGCCATCGGGCGAGCGCTGCCAGCTCTGGTCCAGATGGGTGCCGTCGTCGAACTGCATCGATACTTGCATGCCGTCTGGCGACAGCTGGGTCTGCACCTGCGCGCTGCCGTTGATGGATTGCCGGGCGACGCCGTCGAACCTGGTGTTCAGGCGATCGGTGTTGTTGTAGTCCACCTGCACGCTTTTGTCGGTCTGCTGCACGTTGAGCAGTGCGTCGTTAGCCAGCAGGGGCGGGGTGGGATCCCTGGCGGGGGCACTGCTGCCGTCGCTGGATGCCTGCGTATCGTGCTTGCCGCCGCCGTGGCGGCCCCCGCCCATGCCGCCACCGCCCATGCCTCCGCCACCCATGCCGTGGCCGCCGCCGCGTCCGCCAAAGTTATTGCCGGAGCTGGCGGGCGCGGCGCTGGTGCTGGCTCCTGCCGGCCGCGAGGATGGCGCTTCCTCGCGCCGCTTTTCCCGGTGCAGGCGCTCGGTGATATCGGCGGCGCTGTCGCTCTGCTTGTCATTGAGCTGCCAGATGCCGCTGAAATCCGATCCTGTCGTTGTTTCCTGCGCTAGCGCAACCTGGGTGATCAGCAAACCGGCTGCGAGCCATAGGCACGAGGGGCGTGGATATTTCATAAGCAGCTTCTATGCGATGGACAGAGTTGTCCGGATAGCAACGCGCCGGAGCGCATCCAGTGCACAGCGCCGACCGTCGCGTGCAGGCGATCCCATAGAATGTGCCGATGCCTGTCGATCACCGCCCGCTTGCCGTATTCCTGATGGGCCCGACCGCGTCGGGCAAGACCGCGCTTGCGTGCGCGCTGAGCGAACGTTTTCCGTTCGGCCTGATCAGCGTGGATTCGGCGCTGGTCTATCGCGGCCTGGATATTGGCAGCGCCAAGCCGGATGCGGCCACGCTGGCGCGCTATCCGCACGAGCTGATCGATATTCGCGATCCGGCCGAGCCGTATTCCGCGGCCGACTTCAGCGCCGATGCGCAAGCCGCCATGCAGCGCATGCATGCGGCGGGCAAGCTGCCGCTGCTGGTTGGCGGTACGGGTTTGTATTTCCGGGCGCTGCAACGTGGTCTGTCCAGCCTGCCGGAGGCCGATCCCGAACTTCGCGCGCAATTGGCTGAAGAAGCGGCCGCGATCGGCTGGCACGGCCTGCATGGCCGGCTGGTCGAACTCGATCCACCCGCGGCCGAGCGGATCAAGCCCAATGATGCCCAGCGTATCCAGCGCGCCCTGGAAGTGATCATGCTGACCGGCCGCCCGCTCAGCGCCCAGCAGCAGGGCGGGCGAGGGCAGCCGTTTCCCTGGCGGGTGCTCAAGCTGGCGCTGCTGCCCGGCGACCGCGCGCCGCTGCACGCGCGCATCGCTCACCGCTTCGAATTGATGCTGCGCGAAGGCCTGCTCGACGAAGTGCAGGCCCTGCGCCAGCGCGGCGACCTGCGTCCGGACCTGCCAGCCATCCGGGCGGTCGGCTACCGCCAGGCCTGGGAGCACCTGGATGGCGCCTACGATGCCGCCGTTTTGCGCGACCGCGGCATCTTCGCCACCCGCCAATTGGCCAAACGGCAGATCACCTGGCTGCGCAGCGAGCTGGATGCCCGGGTGCTGGACCCCGAGCAACCGGGCCTGCTGGAGCGCGCCGCCGCCGCCATGTGTCTGTTTCTTGGGGAAAACTGAGCGGTGCTCGTGAAGTCTGTGACGCAGTTTTGTTATCTCTTTGTCACAACTTACAAAAGTCTTTCAACCACGATTTAAAAGCGGTTAACATTCGAACAACTAGGGCCGGGGCGCTATTGGCGCCTTTATTTTTCGGCCCATCCGTTGGAAGAGGGGGAGAACAAAAAATGTCAAAAGGGCAATCCTTGCAAGATCCGTTTCTGAATGCACTGCGCCGCGAGCGCGTACCCGTCGCCATCTACCTGGTCAATGGCATTAAGCTGCAGGGCACGATCGAATCTTTCGATCAGTTCGTGGTTCTGCTGCGCAACCAGGTCAGCCAGATGGTCTATAAACACGCCATCTCTACCGTAGTGCCCAGCCGCAACGTCCGCGTCGGCAATGGCCATGAAGGTCACGACGGCCACGAAAGCCACCTCGAGCACGCGTCGGCTGAAAACGAAGGTTGATTCACCCTGTTTGATAGACAAAAGAAAGGCGAACGAGCCGTGTTGGTCCTGCCGCATTCGCGCGGCGGGAGCGACGCGGTCGAGCGGGCGGAAGAATTCGTCGAGCTGGTGAAATCGGCCGGCGCCGAAGTGCTGGCTACGATTCCCGCACGCATCGACGTGCCCAATCCTCGTTACTACATTGGCAGCGGCAAGGCCGAAGAAGTGGCCGAAGCCGTGCGTGCGCTCGGCGCCGACCTGGTGCTGGTCGATCATCTGCTGACGCCGGTGCAGGAGCGCAATCTCGAAAAGCTGCTCAGCACGCGCGTGGTCGACCGCGCCGGGCTGATCCTGGACATCTTCGCCCAGCGTGCCCGTTCGCACGAAGGCAAGATGGAAGTGGAACTGGCCCAGCTCAAGCACCTGGCCACGCGGCTGGTACGCGGCTGGACCCATCTGGATGCTCAGCGCGGCGGTGCCATCGGCAACCGCGGCCCGGGCGAAACCCAGCTGGAAACCGACCGCCGCCTGCTGGCCGAGCGCGTGAAGATGCTCAGCAACCGGCTGGAAAAAGTGCAGACCCAGCGCAACCAGCAGCGCCGCGCACGCCTGCGCAACACGGTGCCGCGGGTGGCCCTGGTGGGCTATACCAACGCCGGCAAATCCACCTTGTTCAATACGCTGACGCAAGGCGAGGTGTATGCCGCGGACCAGCTGTTCGCCACGCTCGATCCCACCGTACGCAAGCTGGAAGACCTGAGCTGCGGCCCGGCCGTGCTGGCCGATACGGTCGGCTTTGTGCGCGATCTTCCGCACGACCTGGTCGCCGCCTTCCGCGGCACCCTGGCCGAAGCACGCGATGCCGATCTGCTGCTGCATGTAAGCGACGCGGCCGATGAAGAGCGCCAGCGCCTGCACGACGTGGTCGACCAGGTGCTGGATGAAATCGATGCCGGCGATGTGCCGCAGCTGCATGTGATGAACAAGATCGACCTCACCGGCGCCGAACCGCGCATTGTGCGCAATGCGGAAGGCGTGCCGCAGCAGGTATGGCTGTCCGCACACAGCGGGGCCGGCCTGGAGCTGTTGCGCCAGGCGTTGGGCGAATTGCTCGGCGGCGAGCGCGTGCAATCCGAACTGCGTCTGCCGCTCTCGGCCGGCCGCTTGCACGCCAGGCTGCGCGCTGCCGGGGCGATTGCCGAGGAAGCGGTCGACGAAGAAGGCTGGCGCCTGCGCATCGATGCGCCGCGCAGCGTGCTGGCGCCGCTGGCCGGCGGCCAGGGCATGGAAGTGGCCGCACTGCGCGATTTGCTCGGCAGCCCGGACGAACTGGCCTAGCCTCGCTTTTCCTACTCTCCCCACAGGGGAGGACGGAGTCCGGCGACTAGCTCCGCGGCTGTCTCTGCTAGAATGCGACCGTTTGTGCGCCACGCCTTACGGCCCTTGCACGTCCTATTACTGTCACCATGTCCCAACCTGCACAGAGCGTTTTCCGGCCGTTGCTGCCGGCCTCCCAGCGGCCCCAAGGAGACTGACCATGGCCTGGAACGAACCCGGCAACGGGCAACGCGATCCATGGAACAAGAACCAACGTGGTGCCGGTGGCAAATCGGGCTTCGACGCTACGCTCAAGAACGTTTCCAAGCGCTTCGGCAAGCTGGGCGGCCCGGGCGGCCTGCTCGCCATCGTGGGCATCTTCGTGCTGGCCTGGCTGCTGATGAGCAGCTATGCCGTGATCGGTCCGGGACAGGTCGGCGTGGTGCAGCGCTTCGGCGCGTATGCGCGCACGCTCAGCCCCGGTTTTCATCTGAAGCTGCCGTTGCCGATCGAAACCGTGCAGCCGGTGGCGACCTCGCGCGTGCGCGCCATGTCCGACCAGATCCGCATGCTTACCCGCGATGAGGACATCGTGTCGGTGGATTTTAGCGTGCAGTACCAAGTCACCGATCCGCAGAAATACCTGTTCAGCGCACGCGACCCGGACGGCAGCCTCAACGAGGCCGCACAGGCCGCGGTGAGTACGGTGGTCGGTGCGCAAGCGATGGACCAGATCCTTACCGGCCAGGGCGACAGCAACGCTCCGGCCCCGGCGTTGACCGCGCTGCAGCAGCAAGTGCGTACCCAGTTGCAGCATGCGCTGGATGGCTATGACTGCGGCCTGCGCGTCACCGATGTCAGCTTCCAGTCCATCACGCCGCCGCAGGAAGTGAAGGACGCCTTCGACGACGTAAACGCCGCGCGTCAGGATCGCCAGGGTCTGATCGATCAGGCCCGCGCCGGCACCAGCCAGGAAGTGCCGCAGGCCAATGGCGACGCCAGACGCCTGGCCGCCGAAGCCGATGCCTATAAAGCCGAACGCATTGCGCGGGCGCAGGGCGATGCCGAACGCTTCAACCTGATCCTGAAGGAATACAAGGCTGCGCCGGACGTCACGCGCCGCCGTCTGTGGCTGGAAACCATGGAAGAGATCCTGCACGCCAGCAACAAGGTGATCGACGGCTCCGACGGCCGCAGCGTCATCAACATCAGCAGCGACCACACCGAGGGCCAGGCCGCCACCAACCTGCCGGGCGTGGGCACCGTGGCGCAGCCGGGCGAGGACGCGGACAAGGGGAAGCAGCCATGAAGACCACCGCTGCCATCATCATCGTGCTGGCCCTGCTGCTCGGCTTCAACAGCCTGTACATCGTGGGCGAAGGCCAGAGCGCGCTGGTACTGCAATTCGGCAAAATTCTGCGCACCGACCGCCAGCCCGGCCTGCACGCCAAGGTGCCGCTGCTGCAGCAGGCGCTGACCCTGGACGACCGCATCCTGTCGTTCGACGGCCAGCCCGAGCGCTACGCCACCGCCGACAAACAAAGCGTCAACGTGGATTTCTACGTGAAATGGCGCATTGCCAATCCGGCCGACTACTACCGCGCCACCGGCGGCGATGAACTGCAGGCCGGCCAGCGCCTCGCGCCGATCGTCAGCACGGCGCTGCGCAGCGTGGTCGACACCCGCACGCTGCAGCAGCTGATCGCCGGCAACCCCGGTGACCTCACCACCGGCACGGTGCAGCCATCGAACGAGCAGGCGCAGAAAACCCTGGGTATTGCGGTGGTGGATGTGCGCATCACCGGCATTGAATTCCCCGACGACATCAAGGCTGCCGTCTACAAGCGCATGCAGACCGAACGCCAGCAGCAGGCCGCGGCCATCCGCGCCGACGGCAAGCAGCAGGCCGAGGCGATCAAGGCCGAGGTGGATCGCCAGGCGCAGGTGATCCGCGCCGATGCGGAAAGCGGCGCCGACAAGGTCAGGGGCGAGGGCGATGCGCAAGCCGCGCAGATCTACGCCCAGGCCTATGCGCAGGATCCGGATTTCTTCGCCTTCTACCGCAGCCTGGATGCCTACAAGAAAGCATTCGGCGATGGCCGCGGCACCATCATTCTCAAGCCCGATTCCGAATTCCTGCGTTACTTCGGCAACCCGGTGCCGGCCCCCGCCAGGCACTGACCGCCATGCCGCACGAGTTCTATGCAGCACTGTGCCTGGTGCTGGTGATCGAGGGTTTGGTGCTGTTCGCCGCCCCGCACGGGTGGCAGGCGATGATGCGCGAGGCGCAGAAGCTGGAGCCGCGCACCCTGCGCGTGTTCGGCGCGCTGGCCATCGGCATCGGCTTGATCACGCTGCATTGGGTTCAGTAACTTTTTTCACCGCGCGGTAACCAGAGCGCGCGATAGTTTTCCCGTTCCGCCGATCGGAACGTCCTAGAGCGAGAAACATCATGGGTAAGTCAGTCGTAATTCTTGGCGCACAGTGGGGCGACGAAGGCAAAGGCAAGATCGTCGATCTGTTGACCGAACGTGTAGGCGCCGTGGCGCGCTTCCAGGGCGGCCACAACGCCGGCCACACCCTTGTCATCAAGGGCAAGAAAACCGTGCTGCATCTGATCCCGTCCGGCATCCTGCGCGACGATGCGCTGTGCCTGATCGGCAACGGCGTGGTGCTGTCGCCGGCCGCGCTCAAGCAGGAAATCGAAGAGCTGGAAGCCCAGGGCGTGAACGTGCGTCCGCGCCTGAAGATCAGCCCGGCTACGCCGCTGATCATGCCGTACCACATCGCGGTGGATAAGGCGCGCGAAATCGCCGCCGGCGGCAAGGCCATCGGCACCACCGGCCGCGGCATCGGCCCGGCCTACGAAGACAAAGTTGCCCGCCGCAGCGTGCGCGTGGCCGACCTGATGTATCCGCACGAGCTGCCGGAGAAGATCAAGGCCGCGGTGGAATACCACAACTTCATCCTCACCCAGTGGCTGAAGGCCGAGCCGGTCGACTACCAGCAGGTGCTCGACGATGCGCTGGCCTATGGCGAATTCATCCGCCCGATGGTCGACGACGTCGCCACTATCCTGCATGACGTGCGCAAGGAAGGCGGCAACATCCTGTTTGAAGGTGCGCAGGGCGCACTGCTCGACATCGACCACGGCACCTATCCGTACGTCACCTCCAGCAATACCACCACCGGTGGTGCGCTGGCCGGCACCGGCGTCGGCGCGGGCGATATCGACTACGTGCTGGGCATCTGCAAGGCCTACGCCACGCGCGTCGGCGGCGGTCCGTTCCCCACCGAACTCAACGACGAGATGGGCGAGCGCCTGCGCAAGGTCGGCAACGAATTCGGTGCCAGCACCGGCCGTCCGCGCCGCTGCGGCTGGATCGACCTGGTGGCGCTCAAGCGCGCCGTGCAGATCAACGGCATCAACGGCCTGGCCATCACCAAGCTCGACGTGCTGGACGGCCTGGAGACCATCAAGGTCTGCATCGCCTACGAATACCGCGGCAAGCGCCGCGAACTGGCCCCGCTCGACGCCGACGGCTGGGCCGAGTGCAAGCCGGTCTACCTGGAATTCCCGGGCTGGGCGGAATCCACCGCCGGCATCCGCGAGTGGGACAAACTGCCGCCGGCGGCACGTGCTTATCTGCGCGCGGTGGAAGAGCTCTCTGGCTGCAGCCTGGCGATCGTGGCGACCGGTGCGGATCGCGACGACACCATCGTGCTGGACGATCCGTTTGCCTGAGCGGGAATTTGCCCGTAGCAATAAGGACTTGGAAGGCCCCTTCGGGGGCCTTCTTGCTTTGTAGCGTTCGGTCTGTCGGTGTCGAATTATCCCGATTGGGAAAATATTGTTTGACTGCAGGCTGTGGCAGCCTCATTCCCTCGCCGGAGCGCAAGACAAGCTCGCCGTGGTGTGTGCAAATGACGGGAGTATCCGCCTGCCTGCCGCTGGCGAGATCACTACGCATATCCTCAAGCCGGACAGTTTGCGCATACCTGGCCTTCGCGCGCTTGAAGCGTTTGGGTTGAGGCTGGCGAAGGCGATCGATCTGGACGTCATCCAGGTTCAGATGATCGAAGTGGCCGATGTGAAAGCGTTGCTGGTGGAGCGCTATGACCGTGAGCTTGATGCAGTCGGTGAACTTACGCGGCTGCATCAAGAAGATTTCTGCCAGGCCCTGGGATATCCCGGTGAACTCAAGTACGAAGCGTCGGGTGGCCCATCATTGGCGCAGTGCGCGCGTTTGATTCGAGAGTCGCGACTTGGCCCGGCGGCAGTAAAGGGCTTGCTTGACTGGCTGCTCTTCAATGTTCTTATGGGCAATGCAGATGCTCATGCAAAAAATCTGGCGTTGCTTTGCGACAGAAAGGGGCGGCGAAAGCTTGCGCCGTTTTACGATCTTGTGCCGACCATTGCCATTGCCGAGCAATTCGTCGAGCGCCAGCCCGCCTTGCGGATCGGAACAAGTGACCGCATCGATGAAGTCACGCCTGAGGACCTTCGCAGCTTTGCCAGCGCGTGCGGGTACGCGCCATCGTTTGTTTTGCGACGATTGGCGAGCATGATTCACGACGCCTTGCGCTGCGCCCCCATGGTGGCGGCATTGCTGGTGGAGCAGGGCGCCATGCCCGAGCGCATCGAAAATGCACTCGACAAGGTTCGCGGCAATATGCGACGCATGGCGCAGCAGTTGCGTTAAGGCTATTCGCTGACGATGGTATTCCTGCCGCGCTGCTTGGCCTGATACATCCGCTTGTCGCCCAGCTCGATAAACCCGCGCACTTCGTCCCCACATTCGGGCGTAGCCGTGCACAGGCCGATGCTGACGGTGAGGTACTTGCTCACGTCGGATGCTTCATGCGGGATATGTTCGCCGGCAATCAGGTCGCGGCAGCGGGAGGCGATCTTGTAGGCGCCGCTTTCGTTGGTGTCGGGCAGCAGCAGGATGAATTCCTCGCCGCCGAAGCGGGCCACGAAATCGCGCGAGCGGGCGGCGGCCAGGCTGAGCAGCCTGGCTACGCGTTTCAGGCACTGGTCGCCTTCCAGATGACCGTAGCGGTCGTTGTATTGCTTGAAGCAGTCGATATCCAGCATCAGCATCGAGATCGACTGCTTGGTGCGGCAGGCGTTCTGCCATTCGGTTTCCATCACGCTGTCGAAGCGGCGGCGGTTGGCGATGCCGGTGAGGCCGTCCTTGAACGAGAGTTCTTCCAGTTCGCGGCGCAGCGCCGCCAGTTGCTCTTCGGTGCGCTTGCGCTCGCTGATGTCGAACATGAAGCCGACCAGCGAGTCGACCTCGCCGTTGTCTTTGCGCACTACATGCACCACGTCGCGGATCCACACGTAGTCGCCGTTCTTTTTCAGCGCCCGGTAGTCGGCTTCGTGGTCCACGCCGGCCTTGGATTGCGCCACGCAGAAATTCACCGCCCAGTCGCGGTCTTCGGCATGGATGCGGTCGGCCCAGTCCTGCACGGTTTTCCAGCTGTCCGGCGCCCAGCCCAGCAGCTCTTCGATCTGCGGGCCGATGTAGGCGAACTGCATACTGTCCCAGTGGATTTTCCACGGGATGGCGCGGGTCGATTCGAGCAGGGTTTTATAGGTGTCGCCGTCCAGTTCCCATTTGCTGCTGATGCTGGTCATGGTGCGAATTCCGTGGTGGCGTGATGCGTGGGGTGCGGATGGTGATGGCGGCAGAACACTTTGGCGCGCTCGTACAGGTCCAGCAGCTGGCCGGGCTTGTCGTAGTCGATGCGGCGGCCGGTGCGCAGGTCGCGGCGCATCAGCCGTACCATCTGTTGCAATACCTCGGCAGGGAAACTGCCGGCCGGCAGGCTGGTGATTTCGGCGAGCCGCCCGGCAATCACCGGCGGGTCGCTGATCACCGGGCAGACGCGATAGCCGTACTGGCCGCCGATCGCTTCCGGCGGCAGATCCATAAAGCGATCGTCGCGCTGCTCGAAGCCGCTGTAGGTCATGCGGTAGGCGTTGTGGCCCAGCACGGGCAGGTCATCCGGCACCTGCGCCATGTCATCCAGCCGCTGCAGATCGGTAGCCAGCGGCAGCAGCGTATCCAGCCGATAGCGTTGCGCGTGCGGATTGCCTACCCGCGCCAGATGGGCCAGCAATTCGCCGATCGAGGCATGCCCGACGATGGCAGCCCGCTTGGGCAGTCCGCCCCAGATGCCGTCGGCGCCGTTGAGCAGGGCTTCCACCACGGATGCATTTTCGAAGCCGGCACCGGCATGGATATGCACCAGGATCTTCATCGGTGGCGGCAGCAGGCTGCGTGCGATGGCGGTGTAGGCGCCGACCTGGAACGGCAGGAAGGTGCCGCGGTCGTCCTCGAAGGTGACGCCTTCGATCGGCAGCTGCGCGAGCAGGGCGAGGATCTCGCAGGTCTGTTCCAGATTGCCGGAAAAGGCGTCGCAGCCATCCACGATATTGATCAGGATCCGCGGCGCCTCGCCATGATCGCCACGGATATGCTCGTGCAGCCAACAGATGCTGGCGGGCAGGCTGCGGCGCAGGGTGTCGAAGTCGTACTGGCCCTGCATGCCCTGCTGGCTGAGGTAGATCTCGTGCACGGTATTGGGCACGCCATAGGCCTTCAGCTTCAGCTGCGAGGGATCGGGCGTGAAGGCCCCGGCGGCATCGGCGATACCCATGGCGGTAAAGGCGAAGCAGCCGGTCATGTCCACGTGGTTGTCACGCAGATAGGTCATGAAGTCGTCGTCGACTTCCAGCTCGTCCGGCATGGCGTAGTCGAGCGTGCCCAGGGAAATATGCCGGAAACCGAATTCGCGCAGCCTGGGCAGGATATTGAGCTTGTCCCGCAGGGTCTGGCCGATATTGGCGCCGACCGGGTTTTCGCGCAGGGACAGGTCGATCAGGTAGGGCTCCAGCTGGCGCAATCGGTCCAGCTTTGCATCGGCCTGCGCCAATACGGCACGGGCGTTTTCCAACGCTTGCTTCAACGGCATGAATCCCCCTGATTCACGGTAGGCGAGCTGAGGCAACAAGGCGGACAGGGTAGCCCAGGTATCTGGCAATTGCGTGATCCGCTTGCCGCCACGCAAACCCGGTAAAGTAAACAACCGCTGCCTCCGTGGCCCGTGCCGGTGGTTATGGGCGGGCGCTGAAGCGGCGCGGTTCGAGTTCGAAAGGGGGAATGTGCTTGCGCGTCATCGGGGTACTGGTACTGCTGCTGTTGACCCATCTGGTTCTGGCGAACCGGAGCGGGCATGCGCAGGACGTATGGCCGCAGGCGGCCCTGGTGGCGGTGCAATGCGTAGCCCTGTGGGCGGTTTTCATGCGCTGGCGGCGCTCGGCCGCACTGATCCGCCTGCCGTGGCTGCTGCTGGCGCTGGCGGTGCTGATGCAGGTGCTGTGGGCGGGCACCAATGTATTCGCGCTGCTGTTCGGCGACAAAAGCGGTTTCCTGGCCGCCATGGCCACGGTGTTGTCGGGCCTGTACGTGGTGCCGTGCATGTTCATGGTGACCCGTTCGTTTGCGCGCAACGAACCGCGCATCGTGGCGGTGCTGGATCTGGTGCTGTCATGCATGGTGGCGGTGCTGGTGTACAAGTTCTTCACCACGCTGCTGAGCGGGCCCCTGGCGGCCGATCCGAACAGCATCAAGCTGGTGCTGTTCCAGGCCGACGCCATCGACTACTCGCTGGCGTTCATGGCGATCTTGCGCCTGTTCGGCGCGCGCAGCTTTCGCTGGCGCTTTTTCTATTTCACGGCCAGCGCCTATTTGCTGGTGAACGCCATCGTCGCCACCGTCTATAACCGGCTCGAATTGCATGGCCTGCCATGGTGGTCCGGCTCGCTGATCGATATTCCGCATGCCCTGCTGGCGGTGGTGGCGATCCGGCAGCCGCCGCGCTGGCTGCGTGCCTACCGTCCTCCGTTGACGGTATCGCAGACCATCGCTTCGTTTGCGCCGATCCTGCTGTCGATGATGGTGGTGATGCTGGGCATCAGCAGCTCGCGCATCAATTTCGTTCCCGGCCTGGTGGTGGGCTGCGCCTCGGTGCTGTTCTACGGCTTGCGCGTAGCCTTTATCGAAAGCCGCAACATGGACATGAAGCGCGCGGTGGACTTGAGCGCCTTGCGCCTGGAGCAGCAAGTGGGGCGCGATCCGCTCACCGGCATTGCCAATCGCGCGGCGCTAGATACGCGCCTGCGCGAGGCATTGGAAGAAGGGCGACGCACTGGCCGCTGCTGCTCGCTGCTGATGATCGATATCGATTATTTCAAGCAATACAACGACAGCCTCGGCCACGTTGCCGGCGATACCTGCCTGGTCAAGGTGGCATATGCACTCAGCAGCAGCCAGGTGCGCACACGCGATCTGGTCGCGCGCTATGGCGGTGAGGAGTTCGTGGTAGTGCTGGTGGACACTCCGGCCGAAACGGCATTGGAAGTGGCGCGGCGTCTGGCTGCCTCGATCGAGCACCTGCAGATCGCGCACCCTTCCGGCCCGCATGGCTGGATCACCGTAAGCATCGGTATTTCGACGCAAGCACTGGATGCGCCGGTAGAGCCGATGGCCCTGCTGGAAGAAGCCGATCGTGCGCTTTATCTGGCCAAGCGCAACGGCAGGAATCGCGTTGAAGCAGCCGGCGATACGGCATCGCTGGATACCGGTAGAGGCGCTATTTAGCTTATTTTGCTTCACCACGCATTGACGGCAGCGAGCGTATCTACGCGCAGGGCTGACGTGTTTCGAACCTGTCCCCGTTAAGTGCAAAGAGTGCCGTGCCGTATGGCGCGCGGTGCTGCGTGGGCGTTTCGAATATCGATGAATCACTGTCACGAATGATCCCGTAGATGCGCTGGCATCTATGGGTGGCATGCATTTATTCCGAACCATGCATAGAGGTGGCCGATATGAAACGAAAGCTTTTCAGCGTGATGGTATTGGCGAGCTTTTCCAGTGTGGCTATGGCGAGCTCGGTCAGTGTGGGCAATGTGCTCGCCGTCGACCAGACGGCCGGTACGGCACAGCAGGGTGCGGTGTTCGCGGTCGACCAGAGTTCGGGCGCACGCAGTTTGTTCAGTGACTTTGGCAATGGCGCCCAGGGTGTGCAGGGCGTGGATCCCTCCGGCGTGGCGTGGCTGCCGGCCGAATTGCTTGGCTTGATACCCGCCTCGGTGCTGGTCACCGACAGCAGTGGCGGCAGCAACGAACAAGGTGCGCTTTACCAACTCGATCCAGCAACCGGCAATCGCAGCTTGTTGAGCGACTTCGGCAATAGCGGACAGGGTGCTGTGGGCGAAGATCCATTGGGTGTGCTGGTGATTCCTGTCATCAGCGGAGTACTCAATAGCGGCGTTGTGCTGGTGGTGGATCCGTTTGCCGGCACCAACGGGCAGGGTGCGATTTTCTCGGTGAACGCCTCGGGCAATCGCACCGTGCTGACCGATTTCGGCGACGACTCCGGTTTTCAGGGCGTGTATCCGGACAGCATGGCTTTTTATCCGGGCCTGCTGGGTCTGTTGGGGGCCTCCGTCCTGGTCGCCGACGGCAGCGCGGGCGCCAGCGGGCAGGGCGTGCTGTTTTCGGTGAATCCGGCTACCGGCACACGTTCGGTGATCAGCGACTTCGGCAACAGTGCACAAGGCTGGGTGGATACGAATACCGGCTCCACGCCGGTGAGCGTGCTGGTGAGCCCGGCCGAACAGATCTACGTGCTGGTGCAGGAGGACAGCGCCGGCGGTGGCGGCGAGGTAGTGCAGGTCAATCCGGTTACCGGCGCGCGCAACCTGGTCAGCGCATTGAGCTGCACGGACAGCAACGGCGCGAGCGTGAGCGGGGTCGATCCTTCGTCACTGGCCTGGCTGCCTGACGGCTCGATCGGCGTAGCGGATAGCGACGCCGGTACCGGCGGCAATGGTGTGGTCTTCGCCGTCAATCCTGGCACCGGTCAGTGCCAAGTGCTCAGCGATTTTGGTAACAGCAGCCAAGGGCCGCTTGGCAGTGAGCCGAGCGGCATCGCCGTAGCCCAGTAGCCCCTTTGATTGCGGAGAACGCTCATGAAAATCCGGAAACATCGTGCACGGTTGATGGCATGCATGCTGGCGCTACTGGTGGTCTCGGCCCTGGGCTTCTCGCCGGCGGCGATGGCCATGCAGATTTTCGTCAAAACGCTGACCGGCAAGACGATCACGCTTGAGGTTCAACCCAGCGATACGATCGAAAACACCAAAGAGAAGATCCAGGACAAGGAGGGGATTCCTCCCGATCAGCAGCGGCTTATTTTTGCCGGCAAGCAGCTGGAAGACGGGCGTACCTTGAGCGACTACAACATCCAGAAGGAATCCACCCTGCACCTGGTGCTCCGTTTGTAGGGAGACGGCTCGCTTTTGACGTAGATCTTTCAGTGTCGTTACGGGAGGGGCGCGTCATGCGCCCCTTGCTGTCGAAGGCATGTCGTTGGACACTCCCCGCGGCCGCCGAAAAGGCGTTGAATATCGTCCAGCCATTGTCTGGCCGTGTCATCGCGATCCCCCATTGCGCGTTAACACGGCTGCCACAACCCCGCGCTGTCGTAATCACAGGGAGTGTTCGTATGTCCAGGTCGCTTTGGAAAACCGCCGGTCTGCTGTTGCTGGCCACCTCACTTTCGGCACCCGCATGGGCGGCCACGGATGACCAGGCCCCGGCGTCGTCCAGCACCAGCAACTATGTCCCCAGCGATGCGGATCTTGCGGCGGCGCATTGCATCATCGGCGAGGAGCGCTTCCTGCCCGCCGATTATTACTACTGCCTTGGCGGCCTTACCTACGGTCAGCACAACTACGGCGAGTCGCTGCGCTTCTTCACCACGGCGGCGAGCTGGGCCAGCAAGCCGGCGCAATACGTGCTGGGGGTGATGGCCTTGAACGGCGATCACCAGCCGCGCAATCGCGCGCTGGCGCTGGCCTGGTTTGCGCTGGCCTCGGAACGCGCGGATTCGCGCTTCAAAGCACCGTACGACGACGTCTACAAAGCTTCCACCCAGGCTGAGCGGCACGCCGCCGAAGCGCTGCTGGAAAAAATGCGTCCCACCTATGGCGATGCCGTCGCCGCAGTGCGTGCGCAACAGCGTTACATCGAAGGCATGAAATTCCTGGCCCGCATGAACATGGGCAACAACCAGTACTGCATGGAAGGCATGTCGACGCTGGACCACCCCAATACCGATCCCTCCGCATGCCAGTCGGTGCAGCAGGTGGTGACGACGGTGGACAAGCAGGCAGCCACCGTGTTCGAAGGCTGGTCGGGGCATGTAACCGTCGGGCCGCTGCAGCAGGTCAGCAAGCCATCCGGCGGCACGAATTAAACCGCTCCCCCATTACCTCAACGCGTAGGTTGGGTTAGCGCAGCGTAACCCAACATCTTCGCTTCGTAGCGATATCGTTGGGTTACGCTGCGCTAACCCAACCTACGTGCTGGATTTAGGCACGAGTTTTCTGCCGGCCTGGATGGTTTGCATGGGCAATGGGGGGGCATCCATGGTCAACCTGGATAGGATGGAAATCCAATTCAGCAAATTGAAATGCCTGGTAACACTGGTGATGTGTGCGGCTTTCGGCGCGATTTTCTTTCTGCTGAGCGGCGCACTCTGCGTAGAGCATTTTCATGCCGGGTCGCCCAACCTGATGTTTGAGCTCTTTGGGGCGGCCGTTCTTACATGGTCCGTCAGTCTGTGCTTGGTTAGCATGTTCAGCGCAACTCCGGGGCTGGTGCTGGACAGCCAGGGCATTGTCAGTTGTGCCGGCAGGTTTTCACCGATCTTCGTACCTTGGTCGGAGGTTGTCAGCATCAAACTTGTCAGGCGGGGCAAGAGTGGCCAGGTGATTTGCGTGCGCCTGAGTGAACCCGCCGGAAAGGCGCTTGAGCATATGCGGCCACTGCAAAAAATGCGCTATTGGCTGCGTTGGATTGCGCCCTATGGTGTGTATGTCCATGACGTCTATCTGGACATCAGTCGCGATAATCTGCTCGACCTGCTGCAGCATTACCAGGCGACCTATGTTGCACAACCCTGATCCAGGTTACCGTTCGGCAACCTGGATCAGCCCGGCGTAGCCCAGGCCGCAGATTGTCAGCAGCGGTGACGGGCATGCGCCATGCGGACAACATGACTTCTGGCGCTGTCTGAAACCCGCGCGTACCCCGCACTATCGGTCGTTGATATCCGACTAGGGGGAGCGTTATGCGCCGTATCCTGTTTTCCGCCATTGCCGTAGCCCTGGCTGGTGCCTGCACCGTTCAGCCGGCTCTGGCCCAATCCCATGCACCTGCCGAAGTCATCGGCACCACCCAGCTGCCGCGCAGCGTGCGGCCGTCGCATTACGACGTGGCCGTGACGCCGCACGCCGCTTCCTTGAGCTTCGACGGCAAGGTGACGGTGGCGCTCGACGTGCTGACGCCGACGCCCAGCATCACGCTCAACGCCATCGACCTGAAGTTCGCCAAGGTCAGCCTGGTGTCAGCGAGCGGCAAGGGCACGTTCGATGCGCCCAAGGTCAGCATCGACGCCAGCGCGCAGACGGCGACCTTCACCTTCGCCAAGCCCATTCCGGTCGGCAGCTACCAGCTGAGCATGGATTACACCGGCAAGATCGACACCCAGGCCAACGGTCTGTTCGTGATCGACTACGACACCAAGGCCGGTCACAAGCAGGCGCTGTACACGCAGTTTGAAAATTCCGATGCGCGCCGCTTTATCCCGTCCTGGGACGAGCCGGCCTACAAGGCCACCTTCAGCCTTACCGCCACGGTGCCCACCGGGCAGATGGCGGTGAGCAATATGCCGGCGGCGCAGAAGACCGACCTGGGCGGCGGCCTTACCCGCGTGCAGTTCCAGCAATCGCCGAAGATGTCGACGTATCTGCTGTTCTTCGGCACCGGCGAGTTCGATCGTGCCACCACCAGTTCCGACGGCACCGAGATCGGCGTGGTGACGCAGAAGGGGCTGTCTTCGCAGGCTACCTTCGAGCTGGATTCGGCCAAGGCCGTGCTGCACGAATACAACGATTATTTCGGTGTGCCGTACCCGCTGCCCAAGCTGGACAATATCGCCTCGCCGGGCAGCAGCCAGTTCTTCGCCGCGATGGAAAACTGGGGTTCGATCTTCACTTTCGAGTACGCCATGCTGCTCGATCCGTCGATTGCCACACAGGCCGACAAGCAAGAAGTGTTCGGCGATGCCGCGCACGAGATGGCGCACCAGTGGTTCGGCGACCTGGTGACCATGCGCTGGTGGGACGACCTGTGGCTCAACGAAGGCTTCGCCTCGTGGATGGCTACGCGCACCACCGAGAAGCTGCATCCGGAATGGCATGCGGAGCTCGATACGGTCGGCATCCGCGAATCGGCGATGAGTCTGGACGCGGTCAATACTTCGCACGCGATCGTGCAGCATGTGGAAACGGTGGAGCAGGCCAACCAGGCCTTCGACGCCATCACCTATTCGAAGGGCGAATCGGTGATCCGCATGCTGGAGAATTATCTCGGCGCCGATGTGTGGCGCGACGGTGTGCGCCGCTATATCAAGGATCACGCCTACGGCAACACGGTGTCCGACGATCTGTGGAAGGCGATGGAGACGGTGACCGACAAGCCGGTCGCCACCGTCGCGCACGATTTCACCTTGCAGCCGGGCGTGCCGCTGATCCGCGTGGCGTCGGAAACCTGCAAGAACGGCAGCACTACGCTGGAGCTGACCCAAGGGCAATTCAGCAAGGGCCCGGCCAACCGCATGATGCGTCACTGGCATGTGCCGGTGATGGCACAGGCACTGGGCGGCACCGTCGCCAGCACGCTGGTGGATGGCCATGCATCGCTGGTGGTGCAGGGCTGCGGCCCGGTGGTAGTGAACGCGGGGCAGGCTGGCTATTACCGCACGCTCTACACCCCGGAAGCCTTCGCCGCGCTCAGCGCGAACTACGCCAAGCTTGCGCCGATCGACCAGCTCGGCTTGCTGGATGACAGTTCGGCGATGGGCCTGGCTGGAATGGAGCCGGCGTCGTCGGTGATGGACCTGATCAAGGCCACGCCGGCCGATGCCAACCCCGTGCTGTGGCAGGACATCGCCAATGTGCTCGGCGGCCTGGATCGCTACTACCGCGATGGCGATGCAGGGCAGGCGGCGTTCCGCGCCTTCGCCATCGCCAAGCTGGAGCCGGTGCTCAACCAGATCGGTTGGGAAGCCAAGGCCGGCGAGGCGTCGACGGTGGCGATCCTGCGCAACAACCTGATCATGAGCCTGGGCAATCTGGGCGACCCGATCGTGATCAAGGAAGCGCAGCGCCGCTACGCCGCGCAGGCAACGGATCCTTCCGCCATGCCGGCCGCGTTGCGCACCACCATCACCGCGGTGGTGGCCTACAACGCCGATGCTGCTACCTGGGACACCCTGCACAAGCGCGCACAGACCGAGACCACGCCGCTGGTGAAGGACAACCTGTACGCCCTGCTGGCCAACGTCAAGGACGAAGCCCTGGCCAAGCGTGCGCTGGATCTGGCCCTGACCAGCGAACCGGGCGCCACCAACAGCTCGAACATGATCTCGATGGTGGCACGCCATCATCCCGAGCTGGCCTTCGATTTCGCCGTGGCGCATCGCGAGCAGATGAATCAGCTGATCGATTCCACCTCGCGCAGCCAGTACTACCCGCGCCTGATCGGCGGCTCGCTGGATGCGGCCTCGATCGGCAAGATGCGTGCGTTTGCGCAGGCCAATATCGCGCCGACTTCGCGTCGTGGCTCGGATACGGCGATTGCGAACATTCAGTACCGCATGGGTGTGCACAAGGATCGCATCCCGCAGATCGATGCCTGGCTGAAGAAAAACGGCTGATGGTGGAGCTCCCCGCCTAGGAGCTGGTCGTTAAGGAAGCAGAAAGCGCCGGGCTTGGTCCGGCGCTTTTTTTTGTTCGGCTCAGCGCAGGGGATATGGCCATGCGGTAACTGGATGGCGCAGACCTCGCTGGCGATTTACGAGGCTGATTGGAAAGGTATCGGGTATATTAAGGACAAAAAAGCGAAGTATTGGGTATATTACGGACAAAATAGCCGCCTCACGGCCCGCAAAAGCCCAAAATACGGACAAGATGGCTCCTGGCCCGTATCTCCGCCCGGGCTGGATTGACCCGCACGCAAGCTCTGAATGGCAGCTCCTCGTTGGGGGGGCTTCTGTGAGACCTCTCGATAAGTATCGGGTATATTGCAGACAAATTCGGCAAGTATTCCCTATTTTACGGACACTTTGGCCGTTTGGAGGCGGAGAATGGCTCAAAATACGGACAATCTGCCTGAGCTGGTGCTCGCCTCCAGAGCCGACCACACCTCGGCTCGCAGGATTACCCGCCTGGCAGGCCAGGGGCATTTGCGCCGCCTGTATCCAGGTGTCTACACCTCGAACTTCGATAGTCCGCCCGAGGCGGTGGTGCTGCGCAACTGGCGCGCGATTGTCGGCCACTTGCTTCCCGATGGGGTGATCTCGTATCGCTCGGCCTTCGATGGCAAACCGCAGGATGGCTGCATCTTCGTCACCCGCGGCAAGACCAGGCAAACGCTCCGGTTGCCGGGCCTGCTGATCGAGGTCTGGCCCGGACCTGGACCGCAAAGGGATGGCAGTAGCCAGGATATTCAACTTGGTGGACTGTACATGTCCGGTGATCCACGGCGGTTTCTGGAGAACTTCAGTCGCGGGCGCGGCGTGACCGCCCGCGTCCTGCCGCAAGCCGAACTGGAATCCAGGCTGGATCGTCTGCTGATGATCGGCGGGGAGCGTCGCTTGAACCAGCTGCGTGATCAGGCGAGGGACCTGGCTGTGCGCCTGGATATGGGCGCACAGTTCAAGCGTCTCGACGGCGTCATTGGTGCACTGCTGGGTACGCACGAAGCGAACAGGTTGACTGCGCGCCAGGCCATCGCACGTGCTGCCGGACGACCTTATGATCCGGAGCGGCTGTTGCTGCTGGATGCGCTCTTCGCCGCGCTCAATGGAGCGGCATTGCAGCAATTGCCGGATCCGGCCAGCAGCGGCAGCGCACGCGAGAATTTTGCTTTTTATGAAAGCTACTTTTCCAACTACATCGAAGGGACTACCTTCACCGTTGGCGAAGCCGAGGACATTCTTTTCCATGGGAAAATCATTGAGCAGCGCAGCGAAGATTCCCACGACATCTTGGGAACCTTTTTCGCTGCGATGAATTCACCGTGGCGTGACCAGCCGCCGCAAAATGCCGAGCAATTCCTCACGTGGCTGCGCGATGTGAATGCCATCGTCATGAAGAGCCGGCAGGACAAGAAACCTGGCGAATGGAAAGATCGCCCCAATCAGGCCGGTAATACTTTCTTTGTGGCGCCAGAGCTTGTGCCGGGAACGCTGCGGGAGGGGTTTGAACGGATCATGGGGCTGGGCGATCCGCTGGCCCGGGCAATCATGGCAATGTTCGTTGTCACCGAGGTTCATCCATTTCTCGATGGAAATGGGCGCACCGCACGCCTGGTCATGAATTGCATACTCAGTGGGGCAGGTATGTGCCGGGTTATCGTTCCAACGGTATATCGCGAGGACTATCTTTTGCCGCTCAAGGCACTCAGTCATAACAAAGATACCGCGCCTATCGTGGCGTCGATCGCTCGCATTCAGCGCTGGACTGCTGCCTTTGACTACGGGCTGCCAAGAGATGAACTGCGGGAGCAACTGATCAAGTGCAATGCGTTCCAGGAAGACCTGCATAACTATCGGCTGAAATTTCCAAGCTGACCGAAGCACGGTGCGGACCTGAGTATTCACTCCCGGGCCGTTCTCCATGGCGGCGATGTGGCCTGGAGCTCGTGCAGATTCTTTCGACGCCTGGGTGGCGTTATCGAGTGCCGGAGCGGTGTGCTACTTTTCGGCAGGCATGCTGGGTAAGCGGGGCATCTTTAGAGCATGGCATGCCACGCGGACAGCGATAGTCCACGACAGGGGATGGCAATGCGGACACTGCTTGGAATGATGGTGCTGGCGGCATGGATGCTGGTGGCCACGGCTTACGCCAGTACAACGAATACTTCACCGGTAGCGGTGACGACGCAGCTGCCTACGGATGTACGCCCGACGCATTACGATCTCACCATTACGCCGCACGCGCAGGCCATGCGCTTCGATGGCCACGCGGTGATTGCGCTCGATGTGCTGCATCCCACCACCAGCATCACGCTCAATGCGCTGGACCTGGACCTGAAACAGGCGGTACTGAGCGGCGGCCCTGATCGCACGCATTTCGATCCACCGCGCATCACGCTGGACAAAAAGGCGCAGACGGCTACGTTTGCCTTCCCCGCCAGCTTGCCGATGGGCCATTACCAGTTGAGCATCGACTATGCCGGCGTCATCAACACGCAGGCGTTCGGCTTGTTCGCGGTGAATTACCAGGGCAAGCAGGGCTCGCAGCGCGCCTTGTACACCCAGTTCGAGAATGCCGATGCGCGGCGCTTTTTCCCCTGCTGGGATGAGCCGGCCTACAAGGCCACGTTTGCATTGACCGTCACCGTGCCGAAGGGCGAGATGGCGGTCAGCAATATGCCGGTTGCCGCACAGGACGACGTCGGCAGCGATCTGCAGCGCGTGCGGTTTGCCGCCACGCCGCCGATGTCGACGTATCTGCTGTTCTTCGGACTGGGCGATTTCGAGCGCATCAGCACCCGGGTGGACGGTACCGATATCGGTCTGGTGGCCCCGCGCGGCAGCGCGGCACAAGGACAGTTCGCGCTTGCCTCGGCTCGCGCCATCCTGCCCGAATACAACACTTATTTCGGCTTGCGCTATCCCTTGCCCAAGCTGGATATCGTGCTTGCGCCAGGCAGCAGTAGCAGTACCGCGGCGATGGAAAACTGGGGGGCGATCCTCTCCTTCGAAGACTACATGTTGCTCGATCCGACCATTTCCAGCGAGACGAACAAGAGCACGGTATTCAACACGCTGGCGCATGAGATGGCGCACCTGTGGTTCGGCGACCTGGTCACCATGCGCTGGTGGGACAACTTGTGGTTGAACGAAGGCTTTGCCAACTGGATGGCCTTGCGCGCCACCAGCAAGCTGCATCCGGAGTGGGAGCAGGACGTCTACAACGTATGGTTCAGCGAAGGCGTGATGGAAATCGATGCGCAAAAGACCACGCATCCGATCATCGAGCCGGTCACTTCGCCCGAGCAAGGCCAGCAGGCCTTCGATTCGATCACCTATGCCAAGGGCGAGGCACTGATCGTGATGCTGGAGCACTACATCGGCGAAGATGCCTGGCGCCGCGGCTTGCAGCGGTATATAGCGCAGCATGCCTACGGCAATACCGTATTCGACGACCTATGGCAGGCCATGGCAGGCGTGACGGACCAGCCGATAGCCGCGATCGCGCATGACTTCACTACCCAGGCAGGCGTGCCGCTGCTGCGCGTATCCGACGCGAAGTGCCAGGGCGGCCAGACCACGGTGCAGGTGAGCCAGGGCGAGTTTTCGGTGGACCAGCCGGACAAGGCGCCGGGGCATTGGCGGGTGCCGGTGATCGCCCAGGTGATCGGGCAGCCGCCGGTTCGGCAAGTGGTGGTGGGCAACACAACGCTGCAGCTGCCGGGCTGCGGCGCCTTGCTGGTGAACGCAGGCCAGAGCGGCTATTACCATTCGCTGTATGCGCCGCCATTGCTGGCCGCGATCAATGCGAATTTCCAGAAGCTATCGCGCATGGATCAGATGGGCGAGCTCGACAATGCCTGGGCTTTGTCGATGGCCGGCATGCAGCCGGTATCCGAGCCGTTCGAACTGATAAAGGCCGCGTCGCCTGCCAGCAACCCCATGTTCTGGTGGGATGTCACCCGGCATCTGTACTCATTCGATGCGAATTTTCGCGACGATGCGACCGCGCGTGCGCGCTATCGCCGATTTGCCACGGCACGGCTGGAGGCGGTGTTTGCGCAGGTAGGCTGGCTGCCCAAGCCGGGCGAGCTGGCGTCGTACAAAGTGCTGCGTACGCAGCTGATCGTGGCGCTCGGCACCCTGGGCGATGCGCGGATCATTGCCGAAGCACGCCAGCGCTTTCTTGATCTGCCAAGCATATCCTCGGGGGATTTGCGCCAGAACGTGCTTTACGTGATTGCGCGGCAGGCCGATGCGGATACGTGGAATCGGCTGCTGGCCATGGCCAGAAGCGAGAAGGCGCCGCTGGTGCGGCAGAAGCTCTATCAGATGCTCGCGTTGCCCGAAGACGAGGGATTGGCGACGCGTGCGCTGAATCTGGCGTTGACGCCGGAGATCGGCAACAACGGCGGCGAGATGTTCACCGGCGTGAGCTTTCTGCATCCGGAACTGGCCTTCGATTTTGCGGTGGCGCATCGCGCGCAAGTGGATGCGATGGTCGGACCCAATGACCGCGCGGAGTTTTACCCGGACCTGGCCTGGGGCTCGAACGATGCGAAGATCATCGAGCGCATCCAGGCGTTCGCCGCGGCACATATTGCGCCCGATGCGCGCAGCAGTGCCGACCTGGTGATCAACATGATTGGCCACCGTGCCGAAGTGCGGAACAAGCAGGTGCCGCAGATTGATGCCTGGTTGAAGCAGAACGGATGGTGAGGCCGATGCAGCGAAGGGCGGCGAAGATTTGCCGCATCGTGCACGCCTGTGCATGACCGTCGACAGATGAGCGGAGTCGATGGGAGCGCAGGCCTCTAAAAGAAAGACCCCGCTCGGAGCGGGGTCTTTCTTTATTCTGCACCACGAAGCGGCGACTTAAACTTCCGCTTCTTCCTTATACGCATCCACCGGAATGCACGCGCACATCACGTTCTTGTCGCCGTAGACATTGTCCACGCGCGCCACCGGCGACCAGTACTTCTGCAGACGCAGGCTGGGCAGCGGAAACGCGGCCAGTTCGCGCGGATAGGCGTGGTTCCACTCGGTGCCGGTGACCATGGTGGCGGTGTGCGGCGCGTTCTTGAGCGGGTTGTCTTCGCGATCCAGGCGGCCGTCTTCGACGGCACGAATTTCGTCGCGGATCTGGATCATGGCGTCGATAAAACGATCCAGCTCGTGCTGCGATTCGCTCTCGGTCGGTTCCACCATCAGCGTGCCGGGTACCGGGAAGCTCAGCGTCGGTGCGTGGAAGCCGAAGTCGATCAGGCGCTTGGCCACGTCTTCGGCACTGATGCCGGTGCTGTCCTTGAGCGGGCGCAGGTCCAGAATGCACTCGTGCGCCACCAGGCCGTTGCGGCCGGTGTAGAGCGTCTTGTAGTGAGGCGCCAGGCGCTTGGCGATGTAGTTGGCGTTGAGCAGCGCCACCTGGGTCGCCTTGCGCAGGCCTTCCTGGCCCATGAGCGTGACGTACATCCAGCTGATCGGCAGGATGCTGGCGCTGCCGAAGGGGGCCGCAGACACCATGCCGCCAAAGCTCTTTTGAGGAGTGTGGCCATGGATGGCCGCTTTTTGATTTTCGTCGGCATGGATGCCGATATAAGTTTTAGGCAGGAAGGGCGCCAGATGCGACTTCACGGCGCACGGGCCGACGCCCGGGCCGCCGCCGCCGTGCGGAATGCAGAAGGTCTTGTGCAGGTTCAGATGCGACACATCCGAACCCCACTTGCCCGGCTTGGCCACGCCCACCAGTGCGTTCATGTTGGCGCCGTCGGTATACACCTGGCCGCCGTGCTCATGCACGATTTCGCAGATGCGCACCACGTCTTCCTCGAACACGCCGTGCGTGGACGGGTAGGTGATCATCAGCGCGGCGAGGCGGTCGGAATATTTCTCGGCCTTGGCGCGGATGTCGTCCACGTCGACGTTGCCGTTGCTGTCGCACTTGGTCACCACCACCGTCATGCCGCACATCTGCGCGGAGGCGGGGTTGGTGCCGTGCGCGGATTCGGGAATCAGGCAGATGTCGCGCTGGTCTTCGCCGCGCGAGCGGTGGTATTCGCGGATCGCCAGCAGGCCGGCATATTCGCCCTGCGCGCCGGAATTGGGCTGCAGGCTGACGGCGTCATAGCCGGTGCATTCCACCAGCATCGCTTCCAGCTCGTCGATCAGCTGCTTGTAGCCCTGCGTCTGCTCGGCCGGCGCCAGCGGATGGATCTGGCCGAATTCGGGCCAGGTCACCGGGATCATCTCGGCGGTGGCGTTGAGCTTCATGGTGCAGCTGCCCAACGGGATCATGGTGCGATCCATCGCCAGGTCCTTGTCGGCCAGCGAACGCATGTAGCGCAGCAGTTCGTGCTCGCTGTGGTGCGTGTTGAACACCGGATGCTGCAGGAACGGCGCCTGTCGCAGCAGCGCGGCGGGCAGCGCGTCGGCAGTGGCGGTATCGACTTCGTCGATATCGCCCAGGTCGGCGCCGAACAGTTCGGCCAGCGCCTGCACGTCGGCGCGGGTGGTGGTTTCGTCCAGGCTGATGCCTACCGCCTGGCCGTGGATCTGGCGCAGGTTGAGACCCTTGCTCGCCGCCTTGGCATGGATCGCATCGGCGTCGACCTGGGTGATGTGCAGGGTGTCGAAGAAGTTGCTGCCCACCGTCATGCCGGCATTGCGCAGCGCGGCAGCGAGGATCGCGGCCAGGCGATGCGTGCGGCGCGCGATGCGCTGCAGGCCTTCCGGACCGTGGTACACGGCATACATGCTGGCCATCACCGCCAGCAGCACCTGTGCGGTGCAGATGTTGGACGTGGCCTTTTCGCGGCGGATGTGTTGCTCGCGCGTCTGCAACGTGAGGCGGTACGCCGGCTTGCCTTCCGTATCCACCGACACGCCGATCAGGCGGCCCGGCATCGAGCGCTTGTAAGCATCGCGGCAAGCCAGATAAGCCGCATGCGGGCCGCCAAAACCGAACGGCACGCCAAAGCGCTGGCTGTTGCCGATCACGATGTCCGCGCCCCAGGAGCCGGGCGAGGCGATCAGCGTCAGCGCCAGCAGATCGGTGGCCACGGCGACGATGCCGCCGCGCGCATGCACTGCCGCGGCAACGGCGGCGTAGTCGTTGATCTGGCCATAGGTGTTGGGGTACTGCAGCAGCACGCCGAAGCTGTCCACGCTGGGCGCTTCGGCCGGTTCGCCCACATGCAGCTCGATGCCCACGCCGTCGGCGCGGGTATGCAGCACTTCCAGCGTCTGCGGATGCACGTCGCTGGCGACGAAGAACACGTTCGACTTGGATTTGGCCGAGCGCTTGGCCAGCGTCATCGCTTCGCCGGCGGCGGTGGCTTCGTCCAGCAGCGAGGCGTTGGAGATATCCATGCCGGTAAGGTCGGCGACCATGGTCTGGAAGTTGATCAGCGCTTCCATGCGGCCCTGCGAGATCTCCGCCTGATACGGCGTGTAGGCCGTGTACCACGCCGGATTCTCAAGGATATTGCGCAGGATGACGTTCGGCGTGAGCGTGCCGTAATAGCCCTGGCCGATGAAGTTCTTGAACACTTTATTCTTGCGCGCGATGGTGCGGATCTTCGCCAGCGCTTCTTCTTCGGTGACGCTCGGCGGCAGCGCCAGCGGCTGCTGCGACTTGATCTGGCCCGGCACGATGGCATCGGTCATCGCATCCAGCGAAGCGTGGCCGATCACGTGCAGCATCTGCGCGATTTCCGCATCGTTGGGGCCGATGTGGCGCTCGATGAAAGCGTGGTGGTGTTCCAGTTCGCGCAGCGAGGGGATGTGGTTCTGACTCATGGCAGGGGCGTCCGAAGAACGCGTGCAGGCCGCACGCGGGGCGCCCCTCTGTCCTTTTGCCTGAGAGTTTGGAAGCGGCTTGCGCTTCGTGCCCCTTCGGCGCCGGATTCAACCGGTCTCTCCAGAGTCTTGGATAAATGGCGGTATGGAGCCTGAGCGATTACGGGCGTTGCGCCTTCGGCAGCGGGGTGTCCCGCTTCTCCCACCATCTACATCAAGGCGCGAAGTATACCCTTTGCCACGGTGCATAGCTCCTTCTCCCCAGCGGGGAGAGGCCGGGGCGAAGGGGCGTGCTTGCCTTGAAATTCCCGTGAAGCACGCAACCGTGGAGGGGCATGATTGGCGTCGCCGGCCGCCCCCTGCCGCGAGCGTGGCCCAGCGGGTCGCTGGCGCTGGTTTCCGCAAGAGTGAGAGATCATGAACAAACCGCCTTTTCGCATCGAACAGCTGGACCATATCGTCCTGCGCGCCTACGACGTGCCCACCATGCAGGCGTTCTATTGCGACGTGCTTGGCTGCACGGTAGAGCGCCGGCAGGACGATATCGGCCTGTTGCAGCTGCGCGCCGGGCATTCCCTGATCGATCTGGTCGGTGTCGACAGCAAGCTCGGCCGTCACGGCGGCGCCGGGCCGGGCACGGAGGGACACAACATGGATCATCTATGCCTGAGCGTGGAGGGCTATGACGAGGCCGCCATCCTTGCCCATCTGAAGGCGCATGGCGTGCATGTGGGCGACATCGGCAGCCGCTACGGCGCCAAGGGCGAAGGCCCTTCGATTTATCTCTTTGATCCGCAAGGCAACATGGTGGAGCTGAAAGGGCCGCCTGCGGTATAGGCATCGCCATCCCGGCCGGCGCCGGGATGACGGTTATTGGCTTGCTTGAAACCGCTGTTCGAAAAAAGCATGTGTCATAGGTCACGAATTTAACGTTTGTGAATTTTAAATAGCTATAATGCGCGTTCCCCAGGGCGCTTGAATGCGGATCGCCGAGTAGGCGAGCTGACCATCCAGGCGTGTGCAGTCCCACGAACGATTCCCCCCTCGGCATTCGTGTCGGACTTCACGACGGCTTTTTTGCTTTTTGTTTGAACACGCGGATCGCACGCCCACACGCATGACGTGTGCGTCAGGCCGATCCGGGTTGTTCCTGGCGGAAGCAAGGAGTTTCACGGATACGCCGGTTTCCCCTCCGGTGCATCCGCATGACGGCGAAGGTATTCGCGACGTAGTCCGCAACGCGTTGGAGCTTGGCTCCGGCGTGAACGGCTACGTGCGGCCATGACGACCGGACAGGTTTTTCCGCGCTGCCGAGCGTGTGCTCTCTGTGCCATGGAATTGATAGGCGATTCTTCAATGCGTTGCGACCGGCGATGGATATTGCCGCGCGGGCTTGTTGTTTTTGAGGGTGTCGTTGTGTGTGAATCGGAAGCTTCATTGCGCTCGTTCGACGGCGACCCGTCGATCGATGCGAGCGCTGCATCGGACCGTGAAGTGAGCGCGCTGCTCACCGATCTGCCGTCGGCGCATGGTGCCAAGGCAGCGCGAACGGAGGCGGCAGCGCCCAGTCTGGGCCTGCGTCTGCGTGCGTGGAAACGCCGTCTGAACGATCCGGCCAAGCGCGCGCGCCGCGCTGCGCGCGTTACGCGCCAGATCCGTTTTGTGTATTTCGCCCACGTCGACGACGACAGCTTGTTCGGCGAATACCACCACGAACTGGTTACCGCCGAAGTGCTGCTCGATCGCATGCTGACCGCACGCGTATCCGGCATGCGCGCCATCCATCCGTCCTTGCCGGGCGATGCGGAAGAGCGGCTGTTCCAGCGTCCGCCGCGCGGCAGCTTCACCCAGGTGACGCCGGAATACATCCGCTGGTATGGCCGCACCGGCGTGCGCCGCGATCTGCCGATGGTGCGCGAAGAGTTGGCGATCGAACTGATGGGCGAATACGCCTACAGCTATCCGGATGCATTGGACATCGCCGCCCATCATTCCGGTGCGCTGGCCCGCGACGACCAGACCTGGCTGCTGACCCGGGCCAAGGCGCCGATCGCCTGCCGCCCGCTGCACGGCACGGAGTTCCGGCAACTGGCGCGGGCGATCGAGGCCGCGTACGACGTGCCGCATGGCGATACCACGGTGGCGCTGGCCAACAAGGACATCGCGCGCCGCGCGGCGGCGATGCTCGGCGCGGTGCTGGATGAATACGTGGCCACGCCGTTTACCAGGCCCGAGCTGGCGCAGGCCTACGCCGATTTCCATAGCGCACATCTGCAGCGCGTAGCCGCCGCCACGCGCCTGAAGGGCCTGTTGCCAATGCCGGTCACCGGCGTGCTGGGCTGGTTCTCGGCCAAGCGTGCGCGCATCTACGCCGAAGTGCAGGCGCGGCTGGCCGGACGTTGACGGCGTAAGACGCCGCTATATTGCACTGCACACGAACAAGTGTGTGCGTGTAATCCGGCCAAAAGTTACGCGCTTTTCGCAGCTTGAAATATGACAGTGTGTCATGCGCGCGCTGGCATGTTGCTGCGCACTATTTCCGGTGCTTTCATTCTCACTTTCCGCTCTCTGCTTCGGCTACAGTCAGGCGCGTCGCCAACGCGATACCCGTTTGTCTCCATCGATCGCAGGGGGTCGTTCATGACTGTCGTGTCCGAGGCTGTACCGGGGCAGGGGAAGCCGCCGGGTCTGTTGGCAAGAGAAAACATCATTGCCGGTCCGCGCTTCAATCGCTGGCTGGCGCCACCTGCGGCTTTGGCCATCCATTTGTGTATCGGCATGGCGTACGGCTTCTCGGTGTTCTGGCTGCCGATGAGCAAGCTGGTGCCCGGTGCGCAGAGTTGCGAAAGTCTCTGCTTCTTCGCGCAGCTGTTTGCCGCGTCCTGCAACTGGACGGTGCCGGCGGTCACGCATATTTTCGAAACCTTTATTGCCATGCTCGGCATTTCCGCCGCGATCTGGGGCGGCTGGCTGGAACGGGCAGGGCCGCGCAAGGCCGGCTTCATTGCCGCGCTGTGCTGGGGCGGCGGTCTGGTGGTCGGCGGCATCGGCATATCGATGCATCAGCTCTGGCTCGCCTTTCTCGGTTGCGGCGTACTCGGCGGCGTGGGACAGGGGCTGGGCTACATCACGCCGGTATCCACCTTGATCAAATGGTTTCCCGATCGCCGCGGGCTGGCCACCGGCTTCGCCATCATGGGCTACGGCGGTGGTGCGATGATCGGTGCGCCGATTGCGGTGGCGCTGATGGCGCATTTTGCGCAGGGTGAAATCCCCGGCGTAGCCACCACGCTGATCGTGATGGGGGTGTTGTATTTCGTGGTGATGTCGGCCGGCGCTTTTGGCTTTCGCGTGCCGCCGAACGGCTGGACACCGGCCGGCTGGACTGCTTCGGCGGCTGGCAACAAGCTGATCACCCGCCATCATGTGCATCTGAATCGCGCCTGGAAAACCCCGCAGTTCTGGATGATCTGGATCGCGTTGTGCATGAACGTCACCGCCGGCATCGGCGTGATCGCGATGGCCAGCCCGATGCTGCAGGAAGTATTCGGTGGCCGCCTGCTGGGGCTCGCTGCCGGGACCACACTCAGCACGGCGCAGAAGGCCGCGATCGTCGCTTCCGCGGCGGGCCTGGTCGGACTGATCAGCCTGTTCAACAGCCTGGGCCGTCTGTTCTGGGCCTCCACGTCCGACTTTATCGGGCGCAAGAACACCTACATCGTGTTCTTCCTGCTCGGCATCGTGCTGTATTGCAGTCTGCCCAGTCTCGGCCATCTGGGCCTGGCCGGGCTGTTCGTGATGGCGGTATGCGTGATCATTTCCATGTACGGCGGCGGCTTTGCCACCGTGCCGGCTTACCTGGCGGATATTTTCGGTACGCAGATGGTCGGCGCCATTCACGGACGGCTGCTTACGGCATGGTCGGTGGCGGGTATCGCGGGGCCGTTCCTGATCGCCGCCGTGCGCCAGGCGCAGCTCGGCGCCGGCGTGGCCAAGAACCTGGTGTACGACCGCACGCTCTACATCCTGGCTGCGTTGCTGCTGATCGGCCTGATCGCCAACTTGCTGGTCAAGCCCGTCAAGGAAGCGCACCATATGACCGATGAGGAGCTCCAGCGCGAGCGCTCACTGCAGCATGAAGCGCCGAGTATCGCGGCCAGCGCCGGCGAAGCGGCACGTGGCAGTTTCGGCATGGTGGGCATCGTCGCCTGGGCGCTGGTCGGCATCCCCTTCCTGATCGGCGTATGGATTGCCCTCAGCAAGGCCGCCGCACTGTTCTGAGGTCGCTATCGCTCATGAAGCCCGCCAGAAACCCCACTGCGCTGCCGCCGATCGATGCGCATCTGCGCGAGGCCATCCTGCAAGTCACCGCCCGGCTGAAAGACCAGCCGGGCGCGTTGCTGCCGATACTGCACGGGGTGCAGGAGTCGCTCGGCTATGTGCCGGAAGAAGCGCTTGCACTGATTGCGCGCGAGCTGAATCTGTCGCGCGCCGATGTGCATGGCGTGGTGTCGTTCTATCACTTCTTCCGCACGCATCCCGTCGGCCGGCAAGTGATCTACCTGTGCCGGGCCGAGTCCTGCCAGGCGGTAGGCGCGGCGAAGCTGGAGCAGCATGTAAAGCAGCGCCTGGGCGTGGATTTCCACCAGACCACCGGCGATGGCCGCTACACGCTGGAGCCGGTGTATTGCCTGGGCAACTGCGCCTGCTCACCGGCGATGATGGTCGACCGCGACCCGCACGGGCGCATGACGCCGGAACGTTTCGATGCGTGGCTGGAGGCGCAGACACCATGAGCGTCACGCTATATGTGCCGCGCGATGCCAGCGCGTTATCGCTGGGCGCCGAAGCAGTCGCCAAGGCGATCGAGGCGCAGGCACGGCAGCGCGGCATTGAACTGCGGCTGGTGCGTAACGGTTCGCGCGGCGCGTATTGGCTGGAACCGATGGTGGAAGTGCAGACCCCGGCCGGACGCGTTGCCTATGGCCCGGTTGAGGCCAGCGATGTCGCGGGGCTGTTCGATGCCGATTTTCTGCACGGTGGCGCACATGCGCTGGCCTTGGGTCTGACCGATGAAATCCCCTGGCTGAAAAGCCAGCAGCGCCTCACCTTCGCGCGCGTGGGCGTCGTCGATCCCCGCAGCCTGGATGAGTACCGCGCGCATGGCGGCTATCGTGGATTGGCCGCAGCGCTGCAACTGGAACCCGCCGCAATCGTGCAGGCAGTAACCGATGCCGGTTTGCGCGGTCGCGGCGGCGCAGCGTTTCCTGCGGGCATCAAATGGAAAACCTGCCTCGATGCCGCGGCAGACCAGAAATACATCGTATGCAACGCCGACGAAGGTGATTCGGGTACCTTCGCCGACCGCATGCTGATGGAGGGCGATCCGTTCGCCCTGATCGAAGGCATGACCATCGCTGCCCTCGCGGTGGGCGCCACTCAGGGCTATATCTACCTGCGCATCGAATACCCGCATGCGCAGCGGGCACTCGAAGCGGCGATCGAGACGGCTCGTGCGAAGGGTTATCTGGGCGACGATATTGGAGGCAGCGGCAGGGCCTTTCATCTGCAGCTACGCATGGCTGCCGGTGCTTATATCTGCGGCGAAGAAACGTCCTTGCTGGAAAGCCTGGAAGGCAAGCGCGGGCAGGTGCGGTTCAAGCCGCCGCTGCCGGCGATCCAGGGGCTGTTCGGCAAGCCTACGGTGATCAACAACGTGATCACGCTGGCGACGGTGCCGCTGATTCTTGACCGCGGTGCCGCGTTCTATCGCGACTACGGCAGCGGACGTTCGCGCGGCAGTCTCCCTTTGCAGCTGGCCGGCAATGTAAAGCGTCCGGGTCTGGTGGAACGCGCTTTCGGCATGAGCCTGCGCGAGTTGATCGAAGACTACGGTGGCGGTACCGCCAGCGGGCGGCCACTGCGCGCCGTGCAGGTAGGCGGTCCGCTGGGCGCGTACATTCCGGTATCGCGGTTGGATACGCCGATCGACTACGAAGCGTTTGCCGCCATCGGCGGCATGGTCGGCCACGGCGGCGTGGTGGTGTTCGACGATACGGTGGACATGGCCGCGCAGGCGCGTTTCGCAATGGAGTTCTGCGCGATCGAATCCTGCGGCAAGTGCACGCCGTGCCGGATCGGATCCACCCGCGGCGTGGAAGTGATCGACCGCATGGTGGCCGGCGACGCGGCCGAGCGCGAGCGCAATGAAGTGCTGCTGCGCGATCTGTGCCAGACCATGCTTGCGGGATCGCTGTGCGCGCTGGGCGGCATGGCGCCGTTTCCGGTGCTCAGCGCCCTGGATCATTTCCACGAAGACTTTCGCGAGCAGCGTAGGTTGGGTTAGCGCAGCGTAACCCGACAATTCGCCTGCGTAGCGACATCGTTGGGTTACGCTGCGCTAACCCAGCCTACGCCGCTCAGCTGCCATGCGCCGGTCAGATGCATCAGGAGGTAAGCCACCATGCTATCCATCGTCGACATCGATCGCGGCACCCCCGCGGTGGCCTCCGACAAGCAGGTGACACTGGAGATCGACGGGCGCCGCATCCAGGTGCCGGAAGGTACGTCGGTAATGCGCGCCGCCGCACAGGCCGGCATCAGCATCCCCAAGCTGTGCGCCACCGACATGCTGGAAGCGTTCGGCTCCTGCCGCCTGTGCCTGGTGGAGATCGAGGGACGCAAGGGCTATCCGGCTTCCTGCACCACCCCGGTCGCCGAAGGCATGCAGGTGAGCACGCAAACGCCCAAGCTGGCCGACATCCGCCGTGGCGTGATGGAGCTGTATATCTCCGACCATCCGCTGGATTGCCTTACCTGTCCGGCCAACGGGCACTGCGAATTGCAGGATATGGCCGGCGTAGTGGGGCTGCGCGAAGTGCGCTACGGCTACGACGGTGCCAACCATGTATTCGCCAAGGACAAGCAGGGCGAGGCCAATCCGCATTTCGCAGCCAAGGACGAATCGAATCCCTATTTCACCTTCGATCCGTCCAAATGCATCGTCTGCTCGCGCTGCGTGCGCGCCTGCGATGAAGTGCAGGGCACCTTTGCCCTGACCATCCAGGGCCGCGGCTTCGAATCCAAGGTATCGCCGAGCCAGGCCAACCGCTTCCTCGATTCCGAATGCGTTTCCTGCGGTGCCTGCGTGCAGGCCTGTCCCACCGCGACGCTGTCGGAGAAATCGCTGATCGACAAAGGGCAGGCCGAACACAGCGTAGTCACCACTTGCGCTTATTGCGGCGTGGGCTGCAGCTTCCGCGCCGAAATGAAGGGCGAGGAGATCGTACGCATGGTCCCGAACAAGGATGGCCATGCGAACCACGGCCATTCCTGCGTGAAGGGGCGCTTCGCGATCGGCTACGCCACCCATCCGGACCGCATCCACACGCCGATGGTCCGCAACAAGATCAGCGATCCGTGGCGCATCGTCAGCTGGGAGGAAGCGATTGCGCACGTGGCCAGCGAGTTCAAGCGGCTGCAGGCGACCTACGGCAAGTTCTCCATCGGCGGCATTACCTCCTCGCGCTGTACCAATGAGGAAACCTATCTGGTGCAGAAGCTGGTGCGTGCCGGCTTCGGCAACAACAACGTCGACACCTGCGCGCGCGTCTGCCATTCGCCGACCGGCTACGGCCTGAAGTCGACGCTGGGCGAGTCGGCCGGTACGCAGGATTTCGATTCCATTCGCCACACCGACGTAGTGCTGGTGATCGGCGCCAATCCCACCGATGCGCATCCGGTCTTTGGCTCGCAGATGAAGCAGCGCCTGCGCGCGGGCGCCAAGCTGATCGTGATCGATCCGCGCCGGATCGACCTGGTGCGCACGCCGCATATCCAGGCCGATTACCATCTCAAGCTGCGGCCCGGCACCAACGTCGCCATGCTCGACACGCTGGCGCATGTGATCGTTACCGAAGGGCTGGTGGACGAGGCCTTCGTCACCGCACGCTGCGAGCCGGAAGCCTTCGCCAAATGGCGCGATTTCGTGGCACAGGACAAATACAGCCCCGAGGCGATGGAAGCGGAGACCGGCGTGCCTGCGGCATGGGTGCGCGGTGCGGCGCGGTTGTACGCCACCGGCGGCAATGCGGCGATCTATTACGGACTGGGTGTGACCGAGCATGCGCAGGGCTCCACCGCGGTGATGGGTATTGCCAATCTGGCGATGGCCACCGGCAATATCGGGCGCGAGGGCGTGGGCGTGAATCCGCTGCGCGGGCAGAACAATGTGCAGGGCTCCTGCGACATGGGCTCGTTCCCGCATGAGTTTCCCGGCTACCGCCATGTGGGCGATGCGAAGGTGCGCGGCTCGTTCGAGGCGGACTGGGGGGTAACGCTGCACGACGAACCCGGCTTGCGCATTCCCAATATGTTCGAAGCCGCGCTGGATGGCAGTTTCAAGGGCTTGTATATCGAGGGCGAAGATATCGCCCAGTCCGATCCGAATACGCAGCATGTGACGGCCGCGCTGCAGGCGATGGAATGTGTGGTGGTACAGGACCTGTTCCTCAACGAGACGGCCAAGTTCGCGCACGTTTTCCTGCCCGGCAGCTCGTTCCTGGAAAAGGAAGGCACCTTCATCAATGCCGAACGCCGCATTTCGCGCGTACGCGAAGTAATGAAGCCAAAGGCGCGCTATGCGGACTGGGAGGTGACCCAGCTGCTGGCCAATGCCATGGGCTATCCGATGCATTACACGCATCCGTCGCAGATCATGGACGAGATCGCCCGGCTTACTCCCACCTTCCACAGCGTGAGTTTCGCCAAGCTCGAACAACTGGGCTCGATCCAGTGGCCGTGCAATGACGAACACCCGCAGGGCACGCCGGTGATGCACGTGGGCGAATTCGTGCGCGGCAAGGGCCGTTTCATGCTTACCGAATATGTGCCCACCAGCGAGAAGGTGAATGCGGAGCATCCGCTGATCCTTACTACCGGGCGCATTCTCAGCCAGTACAACGTGGGCGCGCAGACGCGCCGCACCGCCAATGTGATGTGGCATGACGAGGATCGCCTGGAAATCCATCCGCACGATGCGCAGGAACGCGGCATCAAGGAGGACGACTGGGTCGGCATCGAAAGCCGCGCAGGGCAGACCGTGCTGCGCGCGCGCATCTCCGAGCGCATGCAGCCGGGCGTGGTCTACACCACCTTCCATTTTCCGGGTTCCGGGGCCAACGTGATCACTACCGAAAATTCAGACTGGGCTACCAACTGCCCCGAATACAAAGTCACCGCCGTGCAGGTGACGCGCGTGGACCAGCCCTCCGAGTGGCAGAAGCGCTACCAGGTTTTTTCCCACCAGCAACAGGCCCTGCTGGATGCCGCCGAAACACCCTGAAGCCGATACTGCCCGTGGCTATGCCGTGCGCCGGGTCGACCGCTTCGACCGGCACGGCCATGCACAGATTGACGACGCGGTCACCGAAGAGGTGCCGGTGGCAATGCTCTATAACGAGCTGCCATTCGCGGTGATGATGGTGACGCCGCTGGACCTGGAGGATTTCGCATTGGGCTTTTCGCTCAGCGAAGGGCTGATCGCCGCGCCGGCGGAGCTCACCGGCGTCGAGGTGCGCACGCGCCTGGAAGGCGTGGAACTGGCCATGCAGGTCGACGCTGGCACGCTGGAGCAGCGGGCCGGCAGTTACGGCGAACGTTTGCTGCCCGGGCGCAGCGGCTGCGGCTTGTGTGGTGCGCGCACGCTGGAGGATGCAGTGCGCCATCCGGCGCCGGTGGGCGACGGGCCGCGCATCGATGCGGCAGTATTGGAACACGCGCTGGATTCGCTGCGCGCCGCGCAACCGGTCAACGCCGCGACCGGCTCGGTGCATGCCGCCGCGTGGTGCCATGCCGATGGCCGCATCGCGATGGTGCGCGAGGATGTGGGCCGGCATAACGCACTGGATAAATTGATCGGCGCGATGGCGAAAGCCGCGGTCGATCCTCAGCGAGGTTTTCTGCTGGTCACCAGCCGCGCCAGCTATGAAATGGTGACCAAGGCTGCCAGCGCCGGCATCACGATCATGGCGGCCATTTCCGCGCCCACCGCGCTGGCGATCCATCTGGCCCAGACCACCGGCCTCACCCTGGTCGGCTTTGCGCGGCCCGGCAGCCATGTCGTCTACACCCATCCGCAGCGCTTGCTGCACGTTGCCGGAGCGCAGGCATGAATATCGAACGGCTAGTCGCGATGGTTAACGACATTGCCCGTTACTTCGCCTCCGAGCCGGATCACGCGACAGGTGTGGCGGGAATTGCCGATCATCTGAAGCGCTTCTGGGAGCCGGGCATGCGGCGACAGATCGTGGCGCATCTGCAGGAAGGCGGCGAGGGGCTCGATGCGCTGGCGAAGTTGGGCGTGCAACGCCTGGCCGAGCTGGATACAAAGTAGGTTGGGTTAGCGCAGCGTAACCCAACGAATTCGCTTCGTAGCGGCATCGTTGGGTTACGCTGCGCTAACCCAACCTACTATCGGCTGGCCAGCAGCGGATGGCCGCGGGCGGCAAATAAACGCCTGGCGTCGGCGGTATCGGCATATCGCGCGGTATCGCCACCCACAGTCGCGCTTGTCCGCAACGCAAACCAAGCTGGGTGATGCGGCTGTCGACATGACGCACTTCGACCGATACCGGAACCGCGTCCGTTCCCTCATCCAAGCGGATCGCTGCCGGATCGATCATCCATTCCACTTGCGTGCCCGGCCTCACATCGCTTTCGACGGCAAGCACGATGCCGCCTTCCGGCCACACCAATTGACGCGCCTCGTCGATATGCCCGCGATGCACGTTGCGATAACCCAGCAACCGCGCCGCGGCACCGCTGGCCGGCTGCGCATACACATCCTGCGGCATGCCGATCTGCACGATCTGGCGCTGATGCATCAGCACCAGCTGGTCGGCCACGGCGGCCAGATGCGGATCGTGGCTTACCGCCAGCGTGGGAATACCGAAGGCGTGCACTTCGGCGATCAGTTCGGCGATCACTTCGTCGCGCGTAACCGGATCGAGTGCGGAGGTAGGCTCGTCCAGCAGCAGCAATTGCGGCCGCCGCGCCATCGCACGCGCCAGCGCCACACGCTGCTGCTGTCCGCCCGATAGCGTGGCCGGATAGCAGTCGGCGAAGGCGGCCATTTGCACCCGCTCCAGCAGTTGCATCGCCTGCTGCCTGCGCTGCGCGCCATGCAGTGCGAAGGCCACGTTCTGCCATGCATTCAAATGCGGAAACAAGGCATAACCTTGCGGCAAATAACCCACGGCGCGGTGTTGCGCGGCCAGCCCACCGAACGGTTCGCCCTGCGCCGGAACCAGGCCGGCAATCGCGCGCAGCAGCAGCGATTTGCCTTCGCCGCTGGCGCCCAGCAGCACGGTAAACCCTGCCACGTCGAAGGCGGCATGCAAGGCGATCGGCTGTTGCAGCGTGTAGTCGATGCGCATTAGATCAGGCGCCTGCGGCGCGCGGCCAGGCCGAGGATCAAGGGCAGCGGCATGGCCACCAGGAAGAACACCCATAGCAGCGGATACACCGCGGCAAGCCCGACATCCTGCAGGTTCACCCACAGCTTTACCGGAATGCCTTGCGGGTAATAGGCCACGATCAGCACTGCGCCGAATTCGCCCAGCGCGCGCACCCAGGCGAGGGCAACGGCGGCGGCCAGGCCCAGGCGTGCCAGTGGCAGGCTGACATGCAGAAAACTGCGCCAGGGCGAATGACCCAGCGTAAGCGCGATCTGTTCCAGTTCGCGCGGCACGCTTTCGAAGGCGGCGCGTGCGGCAATCACGTAATAGGGCAGTGCGCTATAGAACTGCGCCATCACAAAGGCAGCTGCGGAATTGGTCAGCACCAGGCCGGCGCGTTCGAGCACGCTGCCGGCGGGGCCGTAGGGGCCATACATGGAGGCCAGCAGCAGGCCCAGCGCCAGCGGCGGGGTAAGCAGCGCCAGCAGCAGCAAGGCATCGATCAGCCACAGGCCGCGGATGCGGTGGCGCGCCAGCCACCAGGCCAGCGGTGTGCCGAGGGCGATGATCAGGATCAGCGCGAGCAGGCTGTAGAGCAGTGACACGATGACGGCGTTGCCGTCGCCGTCGGCGAAGCCGAAATGGCGCCAATGGGTGGCCAGGGCGAGGCCGACAAACGGGGCAGCCACCAGCAGCAGTGTGATGACACTGACGATGGCGGGCATGCGCGGTAGTCGCCGCTCAAGTGGCTGCATGGCTACAGCGCAGGTCCGCGCGGCTCGCTATAACCGTGCTGCCGGAACAATGCCTGTCCTTCCGCACTCTGCAAGAACGCCACAAAATCCCGCCCCAGCTGTGCCTGCTGCGCATTGCCCAGCACCGCGGCATAAAACACCAGTGGCTGCACCTTCAGCGTCTTGCCGTTGGGCAGCGACAGCGAGGCACGGTCATACCACTGGGCCTGCATGGCCGGATTGCCGAGATTGATTTCATCCGGCAACGCCACAGTCGGCAGATGATGCGACTGCGCCGCGCTGAGGTAGCTGATGGCGGCATCGATCTGCCCGGCTTCCAGCCGCGACATCAGCGAAGGCTCGGTAAAGATCTGCGCGGTGTTCTGCGGCATGCCGGCAATTTTCTGCAGCAGATCGGGATGGTGGTAATAGTCGCCGGCCAGCTGCAGGGTCAGCAGCACGTTGGCGCCTTGCGGATCGATCGATGGATCGGTGCGCCCCAGGCGCAGGCCCGGTTCGCTCAGCACTTCGTACCAGTTTTTCCTGCCTTGCGCCGCTGCGGCGAAATCGGCGGCGAAACGACTGTGCGGGCTGTAGCTCACCACCATCTGCGTGCTGGCTACCGGCACTGCCTGCGTCACCAGGCCGGCCTGCTTGAGCACCTGCATCGGCCCCGGGGTGATGGTGACGAACACATCGGCCTGCAGCTGGTGCGCCGCCAGCAGATGCGCCAGCGCATAGGAACCCTGGCCGGTGCCCTGGTAGGTGGCGTTGTGCGCATGTGCGAACGCGGGGCCGGCGGCGCCGTCCATCACCACCCCCATCGAGCCAGCGTAAGCCACGCGCAGCATCGGGGTGTCGGCAGCGGTTGCCAGCGTGCAAAGCAGTGTGAGCGTCAGGAACAACCAGGTCTGCCAGCGTTGCATAAGCGTCATGCCGCGTCTCCTTTGGAAGATTGGTGCAGCCGTTTGCGTGCGCTGTCGCGCACATCCACATCGAACAGCAGTTGCAGCGTGCCGCCGGCGGCGGTGGCGAGCGCAAATTGCAGGCCTTCGCGTGAGGGCAGGCGGGCGCTGAGTGCGCGCACTTCGGCGTCGGGCAGGTCGATGCGCCAATGCGCATCGTCGCGCTGCCAGCCAAGCTCGGCAGCAAGCCGCACCTGCTGGATCTCGACGCGGCCATCCGGCAGCACCGTGCGGTTTTCGGCGTGGCCGCCGGCCAGCAGTTGCGCTAGTTCGGCTTCGTCGATGCGCAGGCGCAGCGTCTGTGCTTCCAGTTGCACTCTCATCGGCAGGCCTCGCGCCAGGTTTGTTCGGTATTGCAGTCGATCAGCTGTGCTTCTTCTGCGGCGTTCAGCGGCAGGCTGCTGGCGCCGACGCGCTGCTGCAGCGCACGCAGCGAGCGTGCGCGTTCGTCGCTGCCGTCCATCAGTGCGGCGAGCGCGCTGCGGCAATGCTCGTCCAGGCGCAAGCGCATCGGCAGCACATGTCCCTCGAAATGCGTGCTGCCGGCCGCTGTGGCGGCGTGCAGCAAACGCTGCAGCAAGGCCGGCTGCAGGCGCGGCATGTCTACCGGTACGATCAGCAGTTCCGCGTCGCCGCAGGCGGCGGCAATGCCGGCGAGGCCGCCGAGCGGACCGACACCGGCGACCGGATCGGCAATGCCGCCGTAAGCGGGACGGTCGCCGCTGACCCGCACCGTATCCACGCCGGTGGCGTGCAGCGTATCGAGCTGGTGCTCAAGCAGCGGACGTCCCTGCCATGACAGCAACGCCTTGTCGCGCCCCATGCGCGAAGAGCGGCCACCGGCCAGCACTACGCCGATGCGCGGCACCGCCTCAGTGCTCGTGCCCATGCGCATCACCGGCCTGCGTGGCGGCCAGCCCGGCGGCGCGCTGTTCTTCTGCGCGATGCTCTTCGCACAGCGAGCAACCTTCGCTCCAGGCGCTGTGGCCGTCGATGTAATGCTCCTGCTTCCAGATCGGCGCTTCGTGCTTCACCGCTTCGATCGCCAGGCGGCAGGCGCGGAAGGCTTCGTCGCGATGAGGCGTGGCTGCCGCGACTACCACGGCGAAATCGCCGATGCGCAGATCGCCCTTGGCATGCGCGATATACAGCTTCATCGGACCGCCCACTTCCTGCCGCGCGCGTTCGCCGATGTGCTGGAACGTGCGCAGCGCCAACGCATCGAACAGGTCATAGCTGATGCCGGTGACCACGCGGCCCAGGTTGTGCTGGCGCACGCGGCCGATAAAGGTGGCGATACCGCCGAAACGCGGATCGGCAACGAACTCCAGCGCTTCCGCCGGGCGCAGCGGTCCGTGTGCGATATCGACCACGGCGGTATAGATCTCGGTCATACGCTCAGCCTCCGCTGACCGGCGGCAGGATCGCCAGCTCGCCTTGTTCCGGCACGCTGCGATGGTTATGCAAAATCTCATCCCCGCTGGCGAAGGCCGAGCGCTGGATCAGGCCGGGGCTGATCGCCGGTGCATGTTCGCGTGCATAGTGCTGCACGGCCTCGCGCAGTTCGGCAATCGTGCTGTGCGCGGGCACGTCCACCTCGATATAGCCGCGGGCGTCGGCCTCGCGCAGTGCGCCGAACAGGGAAATGCGCCGCTTCATGCAAAATTCTCGCTGGGAATGGGGAATTCCAGATGGCCTGGACCATACACATCCACCAGGCTGCCGGGCGCGAGAGCATCGATCTCGGCCGGCACGATCGCCCAGGCATTGGCATCGGCCAGCGGGCGGATGCGGTACGACTCCTGCCCATCCAGCACTTCGATCGCCAGTCGGCCTTCGCCATCGATGCGCAGGCGGCTCTTGAGATGAAAGCGCAGGCGCGGCTTTTTGCTATAGGCATTGAACAGCGGCATGCGCAGCGGCGTTTCCGCGGGCAGTCCAAGCATCACCCGCAGCGCCGGCTCGACAAAGAAACGCAAGCCCACGGCGACCGCAATCGGATTGCCGGGCAGGCCGAACAGCAGTGCGTCGCCGGGCAGACGCGCGAACAGCAGCGGCTTGCCGGGTCGGATGGCGACTTTATGGAACAGCGTCTGCGCGCCGATGCGCTCCAGCGCCTGCGGCACGAAGTCGTAGCGGCCCATCGATACCGCGCCGCTGCTGATGATCAGCCTGGCGCCTGCGGCAAGCGCACGTTGCAGCGCGGCGGCAAATGCCTGCGCATCGTCGCCCACGGTTTCCACATGTACCACCTCGGCGCCGGCCAGCGGCAGGCGCGCGGCCAGAAATGGGCCGTTGGAATTGCGGATCTGGCCGGGCGCCAGCGCCTGTGCCGGATCGTCGACCAGCTCGCGTCCGGTGCACAGCACCGCCACGCGCGGACGCTGCGCGACGGATACCTCGGCCATGCCCAGCGAGGCGAGCAGCATCAGATGCTGCGGCGCCAGCGTAGTGCCCGCACGGATAACGGTAGTAGCGCGCGCCACATCGGAACCGGCATGGCGCACGTTCTGCGCAGCGGCAACATCGGCCAGCAAACGGATGCGCGTGGGCGACAGGCGTTCGGTCTGTTCGACCGGAATCACCCGATCCAGGCCGTCGGGCAGACGCGCGCCGGTCATGATTTCCCAGGCGCCGCCGCGTGCCTGCGTCAGGCCGTCGCCGGCCGCCTGTTCGCCTTCGATATCCAGTTCGGTGCCGGCGTGGATCAGTGCATCGCCACGCAGCGCGAAGCCGTCCATGGCGGAGTTGTCGAACGGCGGCAGATCCATCGCGCTGACAATCGGTGTTGCCAATACGCGGCCAAGGCAGGCGGACATCGCGCACGTTTCAGCCGGCAGGGCTCTGCTGGCCGCCAGCACGATGCGCAGCGCATCTTCGTAGGCGAGCGTGTCCTGGCTCATGCGTGATCTCCGCCGGCCGCCATGCCCACGGCATGCGCCAGCAGCGGCGCCAGAATATCCATGCCTTGCGCCACCGCTTTATTGCTGCCGGGCAGGGCGATCACCAGGCTGTTGCCGATCAGTACCGCGTGGGCGCGGCTGAGCCACGCCATCTGTGTGTGCTGGCTGCTTTCGCTGCGGAACAGTTCGCCGATGCCGGGCACATGGCGCTCGGCGACCAGCGCCAGCGCTTCCGGCGTGCGGTCACGCGGACCCAGCCCGGTGCCGCCAGTGCACAGAATCAGGCGCACGCCGCTGGCCGCGAGCAGGCGCAGGCGTTCGGCCAGGTGCACCGGTTCGTCGGCCAACACTTCGCTGTCCGCAACATCGGCGCCAAGCTCACGCAGCCGCTGTACCAGCAGCGGGCCGGAAGTGTCGGCGTAATCGCCGCGGCTGGCACGGTCGCTAAGCGTAATGACGGCGGCCTGGATGCCGTCCAGGCGTGCCGCAGCGCGTGGCTGGTAATGCGCGTGTTCGGCCTCGCTCATGCCATCCGGATGCAGCCATAGGCCTTTCTTGCCGCCTTCCTTGAACAGCAGGCGCACACCGCCGATGGACAGTGCCGGCTGCACCGGCTTGGTCAGGTCGTACAAGGTAAGCAAGGCGGCGCTGGCACCGGCCAGCGCTTCCATCTCCACGCCGGTGCGGGCGATGGTGGCGACCTCGCAATACACGCGAATGGCATGGCGTTCGCCGACTGGTTCGCAGCGTACGTCGATATATTCCAGCGGCAGCGGATGGCATAGCGGCATCAGCTGCGCGGCGTTCTTCGCGCCTTGCAGACCGGCGATCTCGGCCATGGTCATGGCATCGCCCTTGGGCAGGCGGCGTTCGACGATCTGCGCGAATGCCTCGGCGCCGGCGCTCAGTTCGCCCACTGCCACCGCCCGGCGCGCGGTGGCGCGCTTGCGGCGTACGTCGGCCATCTGGAAATGAGTGCGATCCTGCAAGCGTCAGCCTCCGGTGGATGCGAGATGGGGGGTGATGCCGGTGCGCCCTTCGTGCAGGAAGTGACCCTGTTCCTTGCGACCGATCTGGCCGCCGATGGCGCGCACCAGGTCTTCCAGCTGTTCGTCGGCCTGCAGCAAAGGGCGCAGGGGAATGCCGAATTCGCCGAACAGGCACAGGCGCAGATCACCGGTAGCGGTAACCCGCAGGCGATTGCAGCCGCTGCAGAAATCCTTCGAATACGGCGCGATGATGCCGATACGCCCGGCGTAATCCGCATGACGGTATTCGCGCGCAGGACCGGCATCGGCCGCGCGTGGCAACAACTGCCAGCCCGATTCCAGCAACTGCGTTTCCAGCAGCTCGGCGCGCACGTGGCGATCGCGGAAGAACGCCAGGTTGTCGCCGGTCTGCATCAGCTCGATAAAGCGCAGGCCGATGCGGCGCTCGCGCAGATAGTCGAGCCATGCCGGCAGCTCGCCGTCGTTGACGCCGCGCAGCAGCACTGCATTGAGCTTTACCGAGGCCATGCCGGCGCCCAGTGCCATGTCCACGCCATGCAGGATGTCGTCGAGGCGGTCGTGGCCGGTGATGCGCGCGAAGTTGGCGCGGTCGAGGCTGTCGACGCTGACGTTGATGGCGTTGAGGCCGGCGTCCATCCATTCATGCAGGCGGCGGCTGAGCAGGCTGCCATTGGTAGTCATCGCCAGTTTGGTCACGCCGGGTGCTGCCGCTGCGGTGCGCAGCACCTCGGTGAGATCGTGGCGCACGCTGGGTTCGCCGCCGGTGATGCGCAGCTTGTGCATGCCGAGCTCGGCGAAGCCGCGCAGCAGGCGCGCGATTTCCGCCAGCGACAGCGGCTGCGCGGCATGCGGATCGGCGTGGTAGCCGTGCGGCAGGCAGTACGTGCAACGGAAGTTGCACGCGGGAATCACCGACAAGCGCAAATACGGAAACCGGCGGCCGTAGCGATCAGCCAGCGGGGACATGGTCTGTGCTCCTTTCCAAGCCGGGAGGCGTACGCGTTTCCACGTGCACCCTGGTGATCCTGCAGATCACGGACGGCAGGCCGTATTCCCTTGCGGGAACCGCAGGCCGGACGCCTCGGAGTTTGTGGGTTCGTTTCGAATGGTAACTATCCGGGTATATGGGTAGGGCGTCTAGGGGCTGAACTGGCGCCGCGCCCCGTTATTCGCGAGCGGCGCAACGCCATGGACTCAGCCGGCCTGGATGTCGCGCACCACGCTGGCCAGCCGGTCGCGCTGGGCCAGGATCAGGCCCAGCTGGCTCAATACCAGTCGCGCGGTGTCATCGTTGACTGCTTCGGCGTGCGGGGTGGTGCTGTGTTCCGCTTCGCTGTCGCCGCCGGCAACGGGCTGGCGGCTGCTCAGCGCATCGGCCAGATGTTCAAGTTTGGTGACGGCCAGGTTGCCGGCGAGGGTGACGGTGTCGCGCGACTGCGCGCCGTGGATCACCTGGCGGTGCGCGCCCAGCGCGGAGATATGGCCGAGCATGGTGTGCGCGAGGGTGAGGAAGCGCAGCAGATCTTCGCTGCCGCGCCGCTGCCGGCCTGGTTCGCGCAGCATGTTCGCCAGCATGCCGCTGAGGGTGGCGTCGGCATTGTGCGCATCGCGGCGGGCGATGCGATAGGCCAGGTCGTCGCGCTTGCCATGCAGGTATTGCGCAATCACCTGCTGCAGGTAGCGCGCATCGTTGCGCAAGGTATTGGCCAATACCTGGTCCAGCTGGCGCCCTTGCCAATCGGGCAGCACCAGATAGATCGCCAGCGCCGCGATGGCCGCGCCGATCAGGGTGGCGAGCAGGCGCGGCCAGATGACTTCGTCGCCGCTGCCGCCCTGGTTGAAACACAGCACCACGAACACGGTGATGGCGGCGGTAGCGATGGTGTAGCGGCGCAGGCGCGCGGCAAAGAACAGTACGCCGGTCAAGACGATCAGCAGCCATTGCCAGGGCAACGCCGGTAGCAGGCGCAACACCGCCCAGCCCAGCATCACGCCGGCCAGGGTGCCCGCCACGCGTTGCAGCATGCGCGCCAGGGTGGCGCCGTAGCTGGGCTGGCAGACCAGCAAGGTGGTCAGCAAGATCCAGTAGCCGTGTTGCGGATGGAGCAGATGGATCACGCCGTAGCCGGCCATCAAGGCCAGCGCCAGCCGCACCGCGTGGCGAAAGCGCGAGGATTGCGCGCTGAGCTGCACGCTGATCCGTTGCCAGGCTTCGCGCAGCGATTGCGGTCCGGGGTTCTGCAGTGTGTTGTCCTGCGCGGGCGACAGCGGCGGCGCGTCATGGTCCAGCAGCGTCTGGATTGCGGCGATATTGCGCAGCAGGGCTTCGAGCGAAGGCAGCAGCGGTGCCTGCGCCACAGCGTGGAGGCGGCGATGGCTGTCGAGCGCGCTACGCAGGTCGGACAGGGCCGCCTGCAATTCGCCACCGCCCGGCGGCGCGCTGCGCAAGCGCAAGGCGCGCGCATGCTGGCGGCAGGCATGCGCCTGCAGCCGCAGCAGATGCTCGCAACGGAACAACACATCGCTGTGATAGAACGCGTCCGCCAGCTCGGCATACGGATAGTGCGCGGAGCTGATGCGCTCGTGGATATCCTGCGCCTTGAAATACAGCTGCAGCCGTGCCGCCGTCGTGCCACGCGGGCGGCGCATGCCGATGCGGTCGATCAGCACGATGCGGGTATCGTTGAGCGCCTGCACCACCTGTTCGTTCTGCATGGCCAACTGCAGCAGCAAGGCCTCACGGTCGACACCATGCACCGGCGTGAACAGCGCAGCCTTGTTTTCCAGATACTGGGCCAGCGCCTCGAACACCCGCGCCAGCGCGTGACGCACCGCCAGCTGCGGCGACAGCATCGCCCACAGCAGCGACAGCACGCCGTACCAGGCCGCGCCGGCCAGCAACCAGGCCGGTTGGCTCAGCAGATGGGCGGCCGGCCCTGGCTGGTCCACTTCGATCATGGTGTAGACCGCCAGAATCAGCGTGCCGCCGGCAACCGTGGCATAGCGCGGACTGATCGCCCCCAGCATCACCAGCACGAAGGTGATCAGCGGCAGCGCGAAGGCGAACAGCAGCGGGTCGGGCAGCAGCCACTCCACGGCAAACGAGACCCCGGCGAAGCAGGCCAGGGTGATCAGCAGGGTGCCGAGCCGGCTGCGCCAGTGGTCTTCGGTTTCGGCCAGGGCGCAGGCGATCACGCCCAGCATGCCCGGCACCATCGCCGCGGCATGGCGACCGGTCAGGCCGTAGGCGATCACGCCGCCCAGGGCCACTAGCACGCGCAGGCATTCGGCCAGCCGGTCCGAGCCGCGCAGGCGCTGCCAGTAGTGGATGAGGGCGGTGCGAGGGAACATCCCACAAGGATACTTGGTGCGATGCACAAGGCGGCGATCGAGTTCGGCACGGGCCGGCCCCGCCGGCGGACAGGCTGGAGGGTATCGGCTAGGCTGGCGGCTTTGTCGCCGCGCCGGTACGGGAATGTCTGCCAACCAAGAGGCCTCGCCCGCAGCGTTCGAGCTCGACAAGGTCAGCAAGCGCTACGGCAATTTGATGGCGCTGGACCAGGTCAGCCTGGCCTTTGCCGCCGGCAGCAGCACCGCCCTGATCGGCAGCAGCGGTTCGGGCAAATCGACCCTGCTGCGGGTGCTGCTGGGCCTGGAATGGCCCGACCAGGGGACGGTCAAGGCCGATGGCCTGGTGCTGGTGCGCGAGCATGTGCTGGAGTTGCGCCGCCGGGTCGGTTACGTGATTCAGGATGGCGGCCTGTTTCCGCATCTCACCGCACTGGGCAATCTGGCGCTGCTGCCGCATCACCTGGGCTGGAGCCGCGAGCGCATCCGCGAACGCGCCGAAGCACTGGTCGCACTGACCCATCTGCCGCAGAGCGCGCTGGATCGCTATCCGGCGGAACTGTCCGGCGGCCAGCGCCAGCGCGTGGCCCTGATGCGCGGCCTGATGCTCGATCCCGACGCGCTGCTGCTGGACGAACCTCTGGGCGCGCTCGATCCCATCGTGCGCCACGAATTGCAGGACGAGCTGAAGCAGATCTTCGAGCGGCTGGGCAAGACCGTGATCGTGGTAACGCACGACATCGCCGAAGCGGCCTGGTTTGCCGACCGCATCGTGTTGATGCGGCAGGGACGGGTGATTCAGGACGGCTCGCTGGACGATCTGCGCCAGCGCCCGGCCGATCCGTTCGTGACCCGCTTCGTGCAGGCGCAGCGCACCCTGGGCGACGCCGCATGAGCCGGCGTTGGAGCGCGCTGCTGCTGTTGCTGCTGTTTGCGCCGGCGCTGTTCGCGGCACCGCTGCGCATCGGTTCCAAGCAATTCACCGAATCGGTAATCCTCGGCGAAATGGCGCGCCTGGTGGCCAGGCAGGCCGGAGTCGATGCGCAGCATCAGCGCGAACTGGGTGGCACCAGCATCCTCTGGCGCGCGCTGCAGCACGGCGATATCGATGCCTATCCCGAGTACACCGGCACGCTCAGCCACGAACTGCTGAAGAACGTGGCGCCCGATGCCGATATCGCCAGCCTGCGCGCGGCGCTCAAGCCGCTGGGCATCGGCATCACCGATTCGCTGGGTTTCGATGATACCTATGCCATCGGCATGCGCGAGGATGTCGCCGCGCAGTTGGGCATCGGCAATCTTTCCGCGCTGGCCGCTCACCCCGCGCTGCGCCTGGGCTTCTCCAATGAGTTCATGGATCGCAGCGATGGCTGGCCCGGTTTGCGCCAACGTTATGGCCTGCCGCAGAAGCAGGTGCGCGGACTCGATCACGCGCTGTCGTACCGGGCCCTGGTGAGCAAGGCGGTGGATGCGATCGACCTGTACAGCACCGACGCGGAAATTCCGTACTACCACCTGCGCGTGCTTGCCGACGACAAGCACTATTTCCCGCATTATCAAGCGGTATTTCTTTATCGACTGCCGCTGGAACAGAGCGCGCCGGCGTTTGTCGACGTGCTGAAGAAACTGGCCGGCCGCATTCCGGTCGACGCGATGCGCTCGATGAATGCGCAGGTGAAATTGCACGGCGAAAGCGAAACGGATGTGGCCGCCGGCTTCCTCGGCGTGCCCTCCGACCAGGGCGGCAGCAGCTTCGCTGCGCGCCTGCTGCAACGCACGCTGGAGCATCTGCGGCTGGTGCTGATATCGCTGTCGGCGGCAGTGCTGCTGGCGGTGCCGCTGGGCGTGCTGTCGGCGCGCTCCAAACGTCTGGGGCAGGTGGTGATGGCCGGCAGCGGCGTGCTGCAGACCATTCCGTCGCTGGCGATGTTCGTGTTCATGATTCCGGTCTTCGGCATCGGCACCTGGCCGGCGATCGCGGCACTGTTTCTCTATAGCTTGCTGCCGATCGTGCGCAACACCTGCGCCGGACTCAGCGGGATTGCGCCGGATCTGCGCGAATCCGCCGCCGCGCTGGGCCTGCCACGCGGCGTGCGGCTGCGCCGGGTGGAGCTGCCGATGGCCATGCGCTCCATTCTGGCCGGCGTGAAAACCGCAGCAGTGATCAATGTAGGTACCGCTACGCTAGGCGCCTTGATCGGCGCAGGCGGCTATGGCCAGCCGATCGTCACCGGCATTCGCCTGGACGATACCGGCCTGATTCTGGAAGGGGCGATTCCCGCCGCCGTGATGGCACTGGCAGTGCAGGGCGTGTTCGAAGGCGTGGAGCGCTGGCTGACGCCGCGCGGCATGCGCATCGAAGCGAGGCAGTAAGCGCGGCGCATTTCAGTCGCATCATGCGACGCCGCGCTCGATGATCAACGCTCAGTTATGTGCGGCGACCGGTGGTGCGCTGTGTTCTTCGGCCATCGCTGGATCGTTGCGGATCAGCTCGGCCCAGCTCACTTCGAAGCCGTTGCGATGGGCTTTCTTGGTGATCTTGATCCCGGTGGAATCCAAGGTCACCGTGAACGGCTGGCCTTGAATATCGATCTGCCGCTTCAGTGGTTTATCCAGTGGTGTCATGAAAAATCTCCTGGCGAACCTGATTTGCGCAGCGTGGCTGCGCCGGTCGATGCATGGTGGTGGCTTGAGTAGTACGCATGGCGCATCAGTGCGGGCCGCGAAAGCCCCTTGCGCCATCCGCGCCGTCAACATGCAACGACGTTCGTCAAGAACAAGGCAAAGAGATGTGAGCGTTGTGCGTACGTTTTGGCTAGATGGTCTTGATTATTCATGCTTGGCGCGTTTAGGCGAGCAATGCGCCGCTTGCGCGAGGGCGTCGATGAGTGAGCAATGCGTGACGTATCAGCTGGCGCGAAATGCCATGCCGCACCGCGCGCAACAATTCGGTTTTTCCGTAAGGTTTGCGTAGGACACTGAGGTCGTGTGCACATGCGCCATCCAGCGCATCCCAGTCGCCGGAAGCCACAATGAAGTGACTGTTGCGCAAACGCGGGCGCATCCTGCCGGCTATTTCCACACCGCTGACCTGATGATCCAGGCGCATGTCGGCGAGCACGCAATCGATATCCGGATGCAAGCGCGAGAGCCGCAGTGCATCGGCCACGCATCGTGCCTGAAATACTTCGTAACCCGCCCCGCTCAGTGCATGAGAGACCAGATCGCTGCTATCCCGGTCGTTGTCGACTATCAATACATGCATACCGCTGTCCATCCCGTCGCGGCATCCCGGATCCCTGCGCCGATGGTTGATCCTGCGTATGACAGCGTTGTGAACCGGTGGCACTAGTGCGAGGCGGGCATTCAGCATACAAACTACGGCTTGAAGCGCGCAGCGCCGGGCGAAATGGGGCTGCGGTTGCAGACGCAAGACTTAAGCAAAAGCAATGCCGTGGCATGCGCACCCGTGGTTCCCCACGGAGATCTTTACGTTTACTACACAAACTCTTGCATACAAGTGAGCCACGGTAGGTTGTGATCGTTGAGCGTCTTTGGCAGGGAAAGCCGATTCATGCGCCACAACCGGTCCATGCCCAGGCCGGCACGGAGCAAACAAACATCATGATCGCTACGTCAGGAGAAATCTCATGAATCGCACGGTATTCGGTTTGGCAGTCGCCTGTATCGGCTTGGCCCTCGGCGGGTGCCAGAATTCCAGTAACAACGGCGCAGCGCCGGCGCCAGGCGGCGAAGGCAATCCGCCGGCCGCCGCTTCCGCACCCACGCCGTCGCCGGCTGCACCAGCGCCGGCCCAGACCGCGATGACGCCGCCGGCAAGCAGCACGGCAGCAGCACCGGCGACGGGATCGACCTCCGCCGGACATTGATCCTCGCGCTGCAACACGCACTGCCGTCGCCTTCGCTGGCGGCAGTGCGGCAGCTGTGTTCACGATAGTTGAAACTCGCGTTGACGCCATCTTTACAGCGTTACGCGGGGGTTTCGGTTTGTCGCCGCGGGGTCGAGGCGATATTCATTATCTGTTGTGCTGATCCCAAATACCGTTCCGCTAATGCCGCGTCGGCATGTTTCGGGTAGGGATGGCATGAAGACTGTTCTGCTCGTCGAGGACAACCGCGATGTCCTCGTTTCCACCGCGTATGTCCTCCAGGAAGCCGGCTTCGAGGTGGTGGCGGCAGCCAATTTCGACCAGGCCAAATCCGTGGCGGCGGTGCGCACCGACATCGGCATCATCCTTACCGACCTCAACCTCAACGAAGGCCTCAACGGCATCGAGCTGGGCGCGGCCATGCGCGAGGATGGGCTGAACTGCCCGGTGATCGTGATGTCCGGCAATGCCGAGCCGCCCGAGCACGGCTGGCTGCCGTGGATGACCTACCTGCCCAAGCCGTTCGATCGCAAGACCTTGCTGGCGGCGATTGCCGAAAACCGCGAGCCAGTCGTTTCCTGATCGGCCATGCATTTATGGCGGGAGGCGTGCCCACAGGCATGCCTCCCGCGTCGTTTGAGCTGCTCAGAAATTCTCTCGAAACGAGGAGGCCGTGTGAGTGCTTGCTGCTTTTGCCGGTGGCCTCCTGGCAGCGAGATCGATGGATGCGCGGTCCCATTGGCGATTGGCCGATAAAAAGCCGTCCTGCATGGACGGCTTTTTTGTAGAGCAATAACGCGGTGCGGAGGATATCGGTACGGAATGAATCCGTCCGACCGACGTCGCCTACGAAAGCAGAGGCCTCATCATGCATGGGTGCGCTCGATCAGGCTTGCATATCACCTACGCTGCGCGACGCTGGCTGTTAGTTGGCCAGCACAAGCGTGGTACTAGTCCCGTGCGCGGTCCGGCGTCGCGTGATCTCAATGGAACGGGACGTCGCAAGTAAGTGACGCCATTAAATGCTTGAGTCCGTTCGCGTGATGGCTGCACATCGCGATCCGGATGGTGCCGTCATTTAGGTGATCTTTCGTTGGGGCTCTTTTTCCCTCATAGATCATCTCTTCTGAGAATTCTCCCATTCAGAAAAGCAGGTATCCGATTCGCGTATTCAAAACGCGCATCGCTTGCGCAAGGCCAAGTGTCTGTCGAGGCTGCACATTGCGCGTCTGCAGAACGTGAATTTTTCACGATGTTTGCCTGTGACTTTCGTCGCATTGAGCAATGCATGGCTCCTGTTACGGTCCATCACTGGCGAGCTACGCACGAACCGGATGTTGGGCGCGGCACGCCATCGAAAGTCGAAGGGGGCTATTCGTGGCAGGCGATGTTCGCAATTCCAGCAATGTCATCGAAATCGATGAGCGTCGTGAATTCCGGCGCGAGCGGATGCGAGCTGCCCTGGATGTAGTGACTTTCATCGACGCTCGCGATCGAGCCGTCGAATGCCCGCTGGCCGGGGCCGTGATGCCCGAGCGGCAGTGCGATGTCCGCGATCGCAGCCTTGCGATGCGTAGCGACACAGGTCATTGCTTTCTGCAGATTTTGGCCACGGGCCTGTCGTGGGACGAGGTCGACGATGCCGATGCCCCGGTGGGCATGGGCGATATCTGCATCTTCGATCTGGCCCATGCACCGGAAGGCCAGGTTGCAGCGAGCTCAGCAGTGTCGATCACCGTTCCGCGCCAGCTGCTGGAGAGAGCCCTCGGCCCGCGAGGTTTGCACGGTGTCGTGGTGAAGGCGCATTGGCCAATGACGCCGTTGATCGCCGGCTATTTGCGCATCCTTGGCTCACTGGGGACGCAATTGCCGGACGTGCAGGTCATCGCGGCGCAGGAAGCGCTGGCAACGCTGCTGGCGGCGGCGCTGAAAAGCGATATGCCGGATGACGGTCATGCGGTGCCCTCCCTGGGGACACGGCTGCGCCAGACCATCGTGGACTTCATTGCGCGCAATTTGTACTTGTCGGAGCTCTCGCCCGAATTCCTTTGCCGACGCTTCAACGTATCGCGTGCCCATCTATATCGGGCATTCGCCGCGGATGGCGGAGTGGCAAAGGTATTACGCGACATGCGCCTTGATGCCGCCTATGGCGAGCTTACGGATGCCGGGCGTGCGACGCGCTCGATCACGGAGATCGCCTACAGCCTGGGCTTTTCCAGTGCCAGCCAGCTGCTGCGCAGCTTCCGGACCCGCTTCGGCATCACGCCGAAGGAGGCCAGGGCACACGGAGGCGTGCTCTATCGAGGGGAGGCCGCGGACTTTTAGGCAGGCTATCAGGGGTTTTAGGCAGGGCACGCGCAACACCGGGGCGCGCGCTATACGACGCCCGCGCTTCTTGAAAAAAGTTCGCTGGCGTATGGACGTCCAAAAAGAGACGCCATGCCTAATCAAATGAGACGTCATGCGGATTTCTTTTGACTCTCTTTGAATAACCTGACGCGGGGCTTGCGCGTAAGTGCTGCGACCCTTGCATGAGGGGGAATCGCTTTACCGTGGCGTCTGTTGGCGGAAATTTGGCTGGGGATCATCTCCGGCGCAGGGGGCTGTGCCAGTGTTGTTGCTTCGCACGCATTTGGATCGATGGTTCGTCGACGCGCGCAGCGTGCCCGCACCCCGCCTTGCATGTCTGGTCATGGTCATCGCGACAATCTCGCCCCGCCATGCCTATTTCGTCATGAGCTTCGCGACGATCTCGCCTCGGCATTCATGCCGGCGAGACTCACGACATTTCTTATTTGAGGGCGCGTCACGCGCCAGCGATCGGGCCGACAACGGCCTGAACAACAGCGTTGTGCGCCGTTGCGTGCAAGCGCATCAGTTTTTGGTATCGACAGGGGTAAGCAATGAACCGAGTATTTCGCATCGTGTGGTCCACGGCACTCCATGCATGGGTGGTAGCTTCCGAACTCACTGGCAGGCATGGCAAGGGACGCGGTCGTTCCGCTGCGATGACGACAGACCAGCGGCCTGCATCGCGGCATGCGTCGATCGGCTCGCCGCTGCGCCTGGGCATTCTTGTGGCGATGGCGATGTTGTATGCGCCGGTGGCGTTGTCCAGCACCGACCTGTACTGGGACGTCAACGGCGGAACGGCCGGCAGCGGCGGCACCGGTACCTGGAATACGTCTCTGCCGTTCTGGAACAGCGCCAGCGACGGTGTCGCCGGGCCGTTCGTCAACTGGGACAACAGCGCGCTCAATAACGCGTGGTTCTCCGGCACCGCGGGCACAGTGACACTGGGCACGCCGATCACCGTGCAGAATCTGAATTTCACCGTTACCGGCTACACGCTCACCGGCAGCACGCTCACCTTGGCGGGTACCACGCCAACCATCTCTGCCGCTGGCGTGGCGACCATCAGCTCGGTGCTCGCGGGAAGCGCGGGTCTTACCAAGACCGGCGCCAGCCAATTGACGCTCACCGGCACGAACACCTTCACCGGTGCTATCAACGTGTCGGCCGGCACGCTCGCCGTCAGCACGGATGCGGGGCTCGGCAATGCCAGCAACAGCATCACCCTGGCGGCGGGGACGGGCCTGACCTCCACGGGGGTGCTGGCATCCAGCCGTGTCGTCACCTTGTCGAGCGGTTCGGAGGCGCTGCGGGGCGGCGTAGGATCGGCGCAATTCACCGGCGCCGGCAGCGCTCAGATCTTCTCCGGCGTGACCATGAGCAACGCCACGAGCAACTACACCGGGACGACCTCGTTTGCCGGTGGCGGCTCGTATGCCTTCACATCGGTTGCCGATCTTGGCGTGGCCAGCTCCCTCGGTGCGCCAACGACGGAGGCCAATGGGCTGATCTCCGTGGCGGCAGGCGCGGCTACCTGGGGAACCCTGTCCTACACCGGCACGGGTAGCACCTCCAATCGCGACTGGCTGTTCCAGAACTCCGCCGCCTCTGGCAACTCGTTGGTCAACAACGGCACCGGCACGCTGACCCTGACCGGCAACATCGGCAGCACCAGCACCGGGACCCCGGCCCTGATATTCCAGGCGGCCAGCGCCGACATCGCCTTGCAGGGCGTATTGAGCGCCAGTTCCAGCCGCCTGTTCGAGTACAACGGTTCGGCGGGGCGCACCATCACGCTGGGCAATGCCAACACCTACACCGGTGGCAGCAGCATCATCGGCATCACGGTGAAGGCGGGTGCGCTGGCCGACACGGGCACGGCCAGCTCATTCGGCACGGGCACGGCGGCCGGCATAAGCATCAGCAGCAGCGGTACGTTGAGCTATACGGGCGCGGGTTCCAGCAGCAATCGCCCCTTCACCATCGACGGTGTCGGCACCATCAGCAACGACGGCACGGGCGCGCTGGCGCTCAGCGGTGCCACCGCGTTTACGACCGGCGGTGCGGCCGGAGACACGCTGGCGCTCGCCGGCAGCTATACCGGAACGAGCACGTTTTCCGGCGTGATCTCCGGTACGGGCAATGTCTCGATGAGCGGCGCGGGTACCTGGGAGCTGGATGGCGTCAATACCTATGCCGGCACCACTACCGTGCAGAGTGGCACGCTGCGGCTTGGCGCGGGTGCGACGCTGGGCGCGTCCACCGGGCTGGTGGTCAACGGCGGCTTGCTGGATCTCAACAGTGTCGCCATCACGGCGCCGTCGCTGGCTGGCACGGGTGGTGCGGTCAATCTCGGCAGCAGCACGCTTACGTTGAAGTCGGCTTCGGGCAGCACCAGCTACGCGGGCAGCATCGGCGGCACGGGCGGCCTCACCAAGCTCGGTGCGAGCACGCAAACGCTCACCGGCGCCAACACCTACACCGGCGCCACCACTGTCGGCGGCGGCACGCTGGCCTTGGATTTCAGCGTGGCGGCCGCACCGGCGAGCAACATCATCAGTGGTGCGTCCACGCTCAACCTCGGCGGCGGCACGTTATCGTTGAAGGGTGCGGCGGCGGCCAACAGTCAAGCGTTTAACGGCTTGAACGTCACGGCAGGCAACAACCGCATCACGGCAACGGCGGGCTCGGGCGGTTCGTTTACGCTAAGCCTGGGTGCCATCAATCGCAGCGGTGGTCTGGCCGATTTCGATTTCAATACCGGCGCCAGCATTACCACCACGCAAGCCGACGGCGCACTCGGCGGCTGGGCCACGGTGAACGGCACGGACTACGCGGAAGTTTCCGGCGGCGTCATCACGGCATTCACCAACTACGCGAACAAGGATGACGCTTCGCAGTGGCTGGCCGGCGACATCGTCAGCGACGCGGGTGGCAATGCCAATACGCCTTACTTCGGCACGGTCAATGGCAGTCTCGTACTGGGTGGACTCAAGTACACGGCGAACGCGGCGTCCACGGTGAATGTGGGCGCCGGCAATACGCTGGGCATCGACGGCACCATCCTCGTCACGTCTACCGTGGCCAGTTCCACCCAGACCATCCAGGGCGGCTCGGTGAGCGGCGGGCCGGGCGGCGCGCTCGGTGTGCAGCAGAACAGCGCCGGTACCTTCACCATCGCTTCGGTGATCGCCGACGGCGGTACGCCGACCAGCTTCACTGTAGGTGGCTCGGGTACCGGCTCCGTGGTGGTCACGGGCGCCAATACCTACACCGGCGGCACCACGATGAGCGGCGGTACGCTCAACTTCAATAGCGTCGCCGATGGCGGGCAGGCGAGCGCGATTGGCGCGTCGACGGCCGATCCCTCCAACCTGATGCTGGAGAACGGCACGCTGCGCTACACCGGCGCAACCGCAAGCACGGATCGCGGCTTCACGCTGGTCAACGGCGGCACGTCGCGCACGATCGAGGTGGACGGAACGTCGGACCTCACCTTCAGCGGACAGGTCACCAGTCCGGACGATGCGGGCTTCACCAAGACCGGCACCGGCACGTTGACGCTTACCAACGCGACGAACGATTTCGTTGGCCCGGTCACGGTCAGCGGCGGCACGCTGGCTGCCGCTGTGCTGGCCGATGGCGGCCAGGCCAGCAGCATTGGCGCAGGCACCAATGATCCGTCCAACCTGGTGCTGCAGAGCGGCGGCGCGTTGGAATATACGGGCGCGACCAACACGACCGATCGCGGCTTCACGCTGGGCACTGGCGGCGGGCAGGTCGCGGTAGATCAGGCCGCAACTACGCTGACCGATAGCGGTACGGTCATCGGTGCGGGTGGCTTGACCAAGAATGGCGCCGGCACGCTGGTGCTCAGTGGCGCAAACACGTATACGGGCGGCACCATCGTCAATGCAGGTACCTTGCAGGCTGGTTCTGCCCAAGCGTTCGGCGGACAGGCCGGCGGTACGGGTGCGGGCTCGATCACCGTGGCCGCGGGCGCCACCCTCGATCTGAACAACCTTTCGGTGTGGGTGGGTGGCCTCGCCGGCGCCGGCAATGTCACGCTGGGCACCGGCACCTTGCTATTGAATGGGAGTGGCACATTCACCGGCAACGTCAGCGGTACCGGCGGCGTCACGATGGACGCCACTTCCGCCCTGGCCACCCAGGTGATGAACGGCTGCGGCAACAGCTACACCGGCCCGACCACCATCGAAGGCGGACAGTTGAGCACCGACTGCCTTGCGAACGGCGGGCAGAACAGCGGCATCGGCGCCTCCAGCAGCGCGCCGGCCAATCTCACCATGAACAACGGCACGCTCGTGTACACCGGTGCCACCGTGAGCACGGATCGTGGTATCCAGCTCACCGGCGCCGGCACCGTCAGTGTCAGCAATGCAGCCACGACATTGACCGTCAGTGGTTCCATCCAGGGCGCAGGCGGCCTGACCAAGCAGGGTGCGGGCACGCTGGTTCTTACCAACGCCAATACGTATACCGGCGGTACCAGCATCGCTGCCGGCACCTTGCGTGCGGGTGTCAATAATGCTTTCGGTGGCGGCATTCTGAGCCTGTCCAACGTGGCCGGAGCGTTGCTCGACCTAAACAGTTTCACTACTTCTGCGTACACCCTTATAGGTGGCGGTACGACAGGCGGCAACGTCAATCTGGGCAGTGCAACGCTGACGATCACGTCCGGTAACGCGTACTTGGATACAGGCGACTTTGCCGGCGCCATCTCAGGGTCGGGCAATATCGTCAAGGGTGGCTCGGGCATCAACTATTTTTCAGGCGTTGCCAGTACGTACACCGGGGTGACCACCATCAATAGCGGCACACTCGCGGTGAACTCGCTGGCCAACGGCGGGCAGGCAAGTTCCATCGGCGCATCGAGCAACAGCGCGGCGAACCTCGTATTAAATGGCGGCAGGCTGCAATACCTCGGCACGGGCGGAAGCACCGATCGCCTGTTCACCCTCGGCCCGAGCAGCAGCCTGCTCGACGCCTCCGGTACAGGTGCGATTGCGTTCACCAACACGGGCGCCATTTCGTTCAGTGGCGCAGCCAATACTGCGCAAACGGTGACCATCACTGGTACCAGCACGGCCAACAACAGCCTTGCATTGCAGATTGCCGATAACGGCACCGGCAAGACCTCGCTCAACAAAACCAGCACTGGCACTTGGATCCTGAACAATGCCGCCAGCAGCTACACCGGCGTCACCAACATCGCCGGTGGCGTGCTTGGGGTGGCTCACCTGGCCAACGGTGGGCAGGCGAGCAGCCTCGGCGCGTCGTCGAATGCGGCGTCGAACCTGATCATCGGCAACGGCGCCACGTTGCTCTATACCGGCACAGGCGACACCACGGATCGCCTGTTCACGCTCTCGGCGGGTACCAGTGTGATCGATTCGTCCGGCACCGGCGCCATCGTCTTCAGCAACACCAATTCGGCTGCGTCCTCCGGCGCCGGCAATCGCACGCTTGGCCTTGGCGGCACCAATACCGGCAACAACACGATGGGCGGCGCCATTATCGATGGCACCGGCGGTGTCACCACACTGGCCAAGAACGACGCGGGCACCTGGCTGCTCACAGGCAACAACACCTATACCGGCAATACGGTGGTCAATGCCGGCATCCTGCAACTGGGCAACGGCGGCACCAGTGGTTCGGTCGCCAGTGCCAGCATCATTGTGGCGGCTGGCACGTTGGCGTTCGATCGCTCCGACACGCTGGAAGTGGATGGCACTATCTCGGCCGGTCCCATTTCCTCGGGCAATGTCGTGCAATCGGGCACCGGCACCACTGTGCTTACCGCCGCTAATACCTACACCGGCGGTACCTCGATCACCGCGGGCACGCTGCAGTTGGGCAATGGCGCGGCAAGTGGTTCGATTCTCGGCGATGTGTCGGATAACGGTACGTTCGCGATCGATCGTTCGGACGTCTATACGTTCGGCAACCTGATCTCCGGCAGCGGCGGCTTTACGCAGCTTGGCAGCGGCACCACCGTGCTTACCGATGCCAATACCTATACCGGCGCTACGAACGTGCAGGCCGGCACCTTGCTGGTCGATGGCGACCAGTCCGCTGCGACCGGTGCCACCACGGTGCAGAATGGCGCCATGCTCGGCGGCGCTGGCACGCTCGGCGGCAACGTCACGGTCGCCAATGGTGGCGTGCTGAGTCCGGGCGATGCCGGCGCGGCCGGCACACTGACTATCAACGGCAGCCTTACACTCAATAGCGGCTCCACGCTCAACTATCAGTTTGGCCAGGCCAACGTGGCGGGCGGCGCGCTCAACGATCTCACCGTGGTGCACGGCAATCTCACCTTGGACGGCACGCTCAATGTATCGGCCACGCCTGGCGGCAGTTTCGGCCCGGGCCTGTACCGCATCATCAGCTATGACGGCACGCTCAACGACCAGGGCCTCGCGCTCGGCACCGCACCGGGCGGTCCGTTCCAAGTACAGACGGCAGTGGCGAACCAGGTCAACCTGCTCAACAGCGGCGGCCTCACGCTCAATTTCTGGGATGGCCCGAACGGCCATGGCAACAATGCCATCGACGGCGGCACCGGTGTGTGGCAGAACAGCACCGGCAACGACAACTGGACCAACCAGACCGGGCAATACAACGCCCCGTATACGGACGGCCAATTCGGTATCTTCATGGGTACGCCGGGCACGGTGACAGTGGACGATACACTCGGTGCGGTAACCAGCTCGGGCATGCAGTTTGCGGTCAATGGCTACACCGTCACCGGCGATGCGATCACCTTGAACGGTGGTCCATCGATCATCCGCGTGGGTGACGGCACTGCCGCGGGCGCGAGCATGACCGCCACCATCAGCGCTCCGCTGATCGGCACCGGCGGCCTGGAGAAGGAAGACCTCGGCACGCTGGTACTGGCAGGCGCCAACACGTACACCGGCGGCACCACGATCAGCGCCGGCACCTTGCAGATTTCCAGCGACACGAATCTCGGCGATGCGTCCGGCGGACTGAGCATCGACGGCGGCACGCTGCGCAATACCGCGGCCATCACCTCGGCGCGTGGCGTGACAATCGGGCAGAGTGGCGCCACCTTCGATACGCAGGCCGATCTCGAACTCAGCGGCGTAATCGGGGGTGCTGGTGCGCTGACCAAAACCAGTGCGGGCACGCTGACGCTCGACGGCAGCAACAGTTATCAAGGCGGCACGTCGATCAACGGCGGCACCGTTTCCATTTCGAGCGACACCAATCTCGGTGACGCCAGCGGCGCGCTGGCGCTGAATGGCGGCACCTTGCAGAACACCGCCGCCGTAACGTCTGCGCGCGGCGTCACCTTGGGCAGTGGCGGCGGCACCTTCGATACGCAAAATGACCTGGAGCTCGACGGCCTGATCAGCGGCAGTGGCGCGCTGACCAAGATCGACGGCGGTAGCTTGGTGCTTGCCGCGGACAACAGCTACACCGGCGGCACCACCGTGAGCGGTGGCACGCTGCAGCTTGGCAACGGCGGCAGCGCCGGTTCGGTGGCCGGCGACATTGCCAACAACGGCACCGTGGTGTTCGACCGCAGCGATGTATCCACCTATGCCGGCACAATCTCCGGTATCGGCGCGGTCGAGCAGCAGGGCAGCGGCACTATCGTGCTCAGCGGCAACAACAGCTATACCGGTTCGACCGACGTACGTGCCGGCAGCCTGGTCATCAACGGCGACCAGTCGGCGGCAACCGGCCTTACTTCGGTCGACAGCGGCGGCACGCTGGGCGGCATGGGCACGATCGGCGGCGATGTGACCGTGGCCGACGGCGGCACGCTCAGTCCCGGCAATGTGGGCACGGCGCCGGGCACGCTGAGCATCAAGGGCAGCCTTGCCTTGAGCGGTACGTCCAACCTCAATGTCGATTTCGGCCAGGCGAATATCGTCGGCGGTCCGCTCAACGATCTGGTACAGGTGACTGGCAACCTGACGCTCGACGGCACACTCAATGTGTCCGTGTCTTCCGGCGGCAATTTCGATCCGGGTATCTATCGCATCATCAGCTACGGCGGCACGCTGACCGACAACGGTTTGAATATTGGCACGGTGCCGACGCCGGATTACGAACTGCAGACCTCGATCGCGCAGCAGGTAAACCTGGTCAACACCAATGGCCTGGCGGTGAATTTCTGGGACGGCAATGGTGCGCGCGGAGACGGCATCGTGGAGGGCGGCAATGGCGTGTGGCAGAACGCCGCCGGCAACGACAACTGGACCGTGGTGGACGGCAGCATCAACGCGCAGTACCAGGACAGCAGCTTCGCCATTTTCGCCGCCGCACCCGGTACGGTTACGGTGGATGCGAGCCTGGGCGCGATCAACAGTGTCGGCATGCAGTTCGCCACCGACGGCTACCGCATCGAAGGCGATTCGATTGCACTGGTCGGTTCGTCGCCGCTGATCCGCGTCGGCGACGGCACGGCCGCTGGCGCCAGCATGACCGCGACGATCGCCTCCGTGCTCACCGGCAGCAGCGGCATGACCAAGTCGGATCTCGGCACCCTGGTGCTGGCAGGCGACAACACCTATACCGGTGGCACGACCATCTCCGGCGGTGTACTGCAGCTGGGCGAGGGCGGAACCAGCGGCTCGATCGTGGGCGATGTCGCCGACAACGGTACGCTGGCCTTCAATCGTTCGGACGTCCAAACTTTCGGCGGAGCGATCTCCGGCTCCGGTGCGGTAACCCAGGCCGGCAGCGGCTCCACCGTGCTTACCGGCACCAACAGCTATGCCGGCGCCACGAACGTGCAGGCCGGCACCTTGCTGGTCAACGGCGATCAGACCGCCGCGACAGGCGCAACCACGGTGCAAAGCGGTGCCACGCTCGGCGGCGCGGGCATCATCGGCGGCGATGTGAATGTCGCCAATGGCGGCACGTTGAGCCCTGGTGCCGCCGCTGGCGCGGCCGGCACGCTCACCATCAACGGCAACCTGACGCTGGGGGCGAACGCGACACTCGATTATCAGCTTGGTCAGGCCGGCACCGTGGGTGGCGCATCCAACGACCTTACCGTGGTGCATGGCAACCTGACGCTGGCCGGCACGCTGGATGTATCCGCTACCGCAGGCGGCAGTTTCGGCCCGGGCGTGTATCGCATTTTCAGCTATGACGGCACGCTGACCGACGATGGGCTGAACATTGGTACGTCGCCATCGTCGGATGTGTTCGTGCAAACCTCACTGGCCAACCAGGTGAACCTGGTGAACAGCACGGGGCTCACGCTCAATTTCTGGGATGGTCCCGGCCACGCCAACGATGGCGCGATCACTGGCGGCACCGGCACTTGGCGCCTGACCGACAATGACTACTGGACCGATGCCACCGGTTCGCTCAATGCGCCTTATTCCAATGGCGCATTCGCCGTGTTTGGCGGTACCGGCGGTACCGTGACGGTGGACAATAGCAACGGACCGATCAGCGCTTCGGGATTGCAATTCCAGGCCGATGGCTACCGCATCGTCGGCGGCGATCTGGGGCTCACCGGTAGCGCATTCACCATCCGCGTCGGCGATGGCACCAGTGCGGGCGCGTCGATGACCGCGACAATCGACTCGGTCATCGACGGCGCAGGCATGCTGGTGAAGGACGATCTCGGCACGTTGGTGCTGGATGGTGCCAATACCTACATCGGCGGCACCGATGTGCACGCCGGTACGCTGCAGATATCGAGCGATGCGAATCTGGGTGCGGCAGCCGGCAGTCTTTCCATTGACGCCGGCACACTGCATACCACGGCCAGCTTTCAGAGCAGCCGAAGCGTCGGCCTGGGCGGTGCCGCCACCATCGAAACGGATGCGGGCACCACGCTGACCTTGAACGGTGGCATGGGCGGTACCGGCAGCCTTACCAAGACCGGTACGGGCACGCTGACGCTGGGTGGTGCATCGAGCTATGGCGGCGCCACGACGGTGGCGGCCGGCACCTTGAGCGCGGCCATGGCGAATGCATTCAATGCCTCCTCCGCCACCACCGTACAGAGCGGCGCCACGCTGGATCTCGGCGGCTTCGCCCAACAGGTAGGGGCGCTCACCAACGCCGGTACGGTTCATTTCGGTAGCGTGCCAGGCACCACGCTGACGGTGCATGGCAACTACACCGGTCAGGGCGGTACGCTGAACTTCAACACCGCACTCGGTGGCGACAACTCGCCGACCGACATGCTGGTAGTCACCGGCGATACGTCCGGCACGACGACCGTTCACGTGACCAACGTCGGTGGCGCCGGCGCGCAGACCAGCGAGGGCATCAAGCTGATCGATGTGCAGGGTGCTTCCAACGGCACGTTCGCCCTACAGGGCAATTACGTGTATCAGGGCCAGCAGGCGGTGGTCGCGGGTGCATATGCCTACCGCTTGTATCAAGGCAGCGCCGACACGCCCGACGGCGACTGGTACCTGCGCTCGGCCTTGACCAATGGATCGGCCACGCAGAGCAATGACCCGCCGCCGCCGCTGTATCAACCCGGTGTTCCGCTGTACGAGGCCTATGCGGGCATTCTGCAGCAGGCCAATACGCTCGACACGTTGTTCGAGCGCACCGGTAACCGGCAGTGGGCCAATGGGCAAAGCACTGGCGACATGCAGCCCGGCGAAGGCGTATGGGTACGCACGCAAGGCGGCGACCAGAGCTTCAAGCCGGAGACCACCACCAGCGGCAGCGACTACGATATTTCGCACTGGAAGACCGAGGTCGGCATGGATGCGACCGTGGCCGACGGCGGCAATGGGCGACTCGTCGGCGGCGCCACGCTGCAATACGAGCGCGACAACTCCAGCGTGAATTCGGCGTACGGCCAGGGCAGCATCAGCACTGACGCTTACGGCGTCGGCACGTCATTGACCTGGTACGGCGATGGCGGCCTGTATGTGGACGGCCAGGCGCGCTGGCTCCAGTTCGAGAGCGACCTGCGCTCCACCACGCTCGGGCGCACGCTCGAAAACAACAACAGGGGCAGTGGTTATGCGGCAGGTATCGAAGTAGGCCAGCGCCTGGGTCTGGGCAATGGCTGGTCGATGGTGCCGCAGGCGCAGGTGACTTACGGCAATGCGTGGTTCGACGGCTTCAACGATGTATTCGGCGCACGCGTAACCCAGCAGAACGGCGACACCGGAACCGCCCGCGCAGGCACCACCCTCGATTACCGTACCGTGCAGCAAGGTATATCCGGTCCAGTCGTTACCCATGTCTATGCGCTGATCAACGTGTACGACAACTTCAAGAACGGCGCACAGGTGAGCGTGGACGGTACCGACTTCACCACGCGCAACGATCATTTGTGGAGCAGCTTTGGCCTCGGCAGCGCGCTGGACTGGGCTGGCGGCCGCTACTCGGTGTACGGCGAAGTGCAGGTACAGACCGGATTGTCGCGGTTTGGCGATTCGAATGGCTTGAATGCCAACGTCGGCTTCCGCATGCGTTGGTAAGTCAATGACAGCTCGCCACGACGCTCTCTTCTTTGAAGAGAGCGTCGTGCTGGGGGATTTCACCGCGCGTCGCTGCAATGATTGAGCCGACCAACATTGCAATGGCGGCTGCTCCATGTCATCTGGGAGATCCCCAAAAGCGTGTTCTTGCCAATCACGCCGCCTGCCTATTGGGTATCTGGTGTTTCTGCGCTGGGTCGGAAGTGGGCCTTTGCAGAAAATAGCCGGTGGTTCCCGGTTCCCGGTTGCCGGATGCCGTCCATACCTGGTCAGCGTCAGCTAGGTGTTCGGCGCTTACCGGAATCGATGTTCAAACTCAGCGCAATCCGTGAGCTTCATGCCAGCGTGGAATGCCTGGCGGCCAGCAGAATCCCAAACAAAAAAACCGCCCTCAGGGGGCGGTTTTCCATACTGACGCTTTATGGATTGCTAGAACAAAGCGTATGTATTTGATTTTGATGGTGGGCGGTACAAGGATCGAACTTGTGACACCTGCCGTGTGAAGGCAGTGCTCTACCGCTGAGCTAACCGCCCGCCGAGAACGCGCAACTATACGGATAAGCCCGGGGGAGGTCAACCATCCGGTGGCCCGGGGCGTTCCCTTGGCCAGCCCCAAGTGGAGGGCGGCTAAAATACTCCGCTCCCCCGACCAGGCAGTCCTTCCCCATGCACGTTGATCTCGGCCATATCCTGCAGTCCCTGCAGCACTTTCATCTGACGACGTGGAAGGTCATCGGTTTCCTGGGCACGCTGATGTTTACCGGGCGCTGGTTCGTGCAGCTGTACTACACGCGCAAATACAAGCGCGTGGTGATGCCGCTTTCGTTCTGGTGGATGTCGGTGACGGGCAGCGCGCTGCTGCTGGCCTACTTCGTATTCGGCAAGAACGATTCGGTGGGCATTCTTTCCAACTTCTTCCCGGTTTTCGTGTCGGTCTACAACCTGGTGGTGCATATGCGGCACCGCAAGAACAACGTTACCGGGGATGAAGAGGGCTGATTAAGCGGACTGCCTTGGTCTCGCCAGGCTCCACACCACCGTCATTCCCGCGAAAGCGAAAATGACGGCTGGCGGGATGCGCAGGTTGGATTATTCCGGATCGTAATCGAGATTCGGCGCCAGCCACCGTTCGGTTTCTTCGCGCGTCCAGCCTTTGCGCTTGGCGTAATCGTCGACCTGCTCGCGAGTAATGCGGCCGACCACGAAGTACTGGCTGCCGGGATGCGAGAAATACCAGCCGGACACGGCTGCGGCCGGATACATCGCGAAGCCGTCGGTGAGCTGGATGCCGGTGTTGCCGGTGACATCGAGCAGTTCGAACAGCGCCGTCTTTTCGGTGTGATCCGGGCAGGCCGGATAGCCCGGGGCGGGGCGGATGCCGTGGTATTGCTCGTCGATCAAAGCCTCGTTGTTCAGCGCTTCATCGGGCTGGTAGCCCCAGAATTCGCGTCGCACGCGTTCGTGCATGCGCTCGGCAAAGGCTTCGGCCAGGCGGTCGGCCAATGCCTTGAGCAGGATCGCGGAGTAATCGTCGTGATCGGCTTCGAAGCGTGCCACGTGCGGCTCGATGCCGATGCCGGCGGTGACGGCAAAGCCGCCCACCCAATCCTGCTGGCCGGCATTTTTCGGTGCGACGAAGTCGGACAGGCAGAAGTCGGGCCGTTCGGCCGGCTTTTCGGCCTGCTGCCGCAGATGATGCAGGGTATAGGCCTGACGGCCGTCCTGCGCGGGCAGCACGATATCGTCGCCTGCGTTGTGCGCCGGCCAGAAACCGATCACCCCGCGCGCGGTGAGCCAGCGCTCGGCGATGATCTTGTCGAGCATGGCCTGCGCATCGGCAAACAGATCGGTGGCCTGTGCGCCGACTACTTCATCTTGCAGGATCGCAGGGTAACGCCCGGCCAGTTCCCAGGCCTGGAAAAACGGCGTCCAGTCGATGTATTGGCGCAGTTCCGCCAGGTCATAGCTGTCGAACACGGTGATGCCGGGTTGGTTCGGCTGCGGCGGTTGGTAGTTGGCCCAGTCGTCGCGGAAGCGCTGGTTGCGTGCGTGTTCCAGCGGCACCAGGGTTTTGGTGGTGCTGCGGTTTTTATGGCGTTCGCGGATATCCGCGTATTCGGCGCGGATCTTGGACATGAACTGGTCGACCAGTTCCTTGCTGACCAGCGATTGCGCTACGCCGACCGCGCGCGAGGCATCTTTCACCCACACGGTGGGCGATTTGTAATGCGGTTCGATCTTCAGTGCGGTATGCGCGCGCGAAGTGGTGGCGCCGCCGATCAGCAGCGGAATCTGGAAATCCTGTCGCTGCATTTCGCGCGCGACATGGCTCATTTCTTCCAGCGATGGCGTGATCAGGCCGGACAGGCCGATGATGTCGGCCTTGTGTTCGCGCGCGCTCTCCAGGATTTTCTGGGCCGGCACCATCACGCCCAGGTCGATCACCTCGAAGTTGTTGCAGCGGAGCACCACGCCGACGATGTTCTTGCCGATATCGTGCACATCGCCTTTGACCGTGGCCATGACGATGGTGCCGTTGTTCTTGCCGACATCGCCGGTGCGCAGCTTTTCCTCTTCGATATACGGCAGCAAGTAAGCCACCGCCTTTTTCATCACGCGGGCCGATTTCACCACCTGCGGCAGGAACATCTTGCCGGCACCGAACAGGTCGCCGACGATGTTCATGCCGGCCATCAACGGGCCTTCGATCACTTCCAGCGGGCGCTTGGCGAGCTGGCGTGCTTCCTCGGTGTCTTCTTCGACGAACTGGTCGATGCCATGCACGAGCGCGTGTGCCATGCGCTCGTGCACCGGCTTTTCGCGCCAGGCCAGGTTTTCCACCACCGCCTCGCCTTTCTTCGCCTTGTAGTTATCGGCGACTTCCAGCAGGCGCTCGGTGGCGTCGGCGCGGCGGTTGAGCACCACGTCTTCGACGCGCTCGCGCAGTTCCGCCGGCACCTCGTCGTAGATCATCAGGGCGCCGGCGTTGACGATGCCCATATCCATGCCGGCCTTGATGGCGTGGTACAGGAAGACCGAATGGATCGCCTCGCGTACCGTGTTGTTGCCGCGGAACGAGAACGATACGTTGGATACGCCGCCGGAAATATGGCTCAGCGGAAAGCGCTTTTTCAGCTCGCAGGTGGCTTCGATAAAGTCCACTGCGTAGTTGTTGTGTTCTTCGATGCCGGTGGCGATGGCAAAAATATTGGGATCGAAGATGATGTCTTCCGGCGGGAAGTCCAGTTCTTCGGTCAGCAGTTGGTAGGCGCGCGAGCAGATTTCCACTTTGCGCGCGCAGGTATCGGCCTGGCCTTGTTCGTCGAAGGCCATCACCACCACGGCCGCACCGTATTCGAGCACCTTGCGCGCGTGCTCCAGGAACAGCTCTTCGCCTTCCTTCATCGAAATCGAATTGACTACGCCCTTGCCCTGCAGGCAGCGCAGGCCGGCTTCGATCACAGTCCATTTGGAGGAGTCGACCATCACCGGCACGCGCGCGATATCCGGCTCGGCGGCGATCAGGTTGAGGAAGCGCGTCATCGCCGCTTCCGAATCGATCAGGCCCTCGTCCATGTTTACGTCGATGATCTGCGCGCCATTGGCCACCTGCTGGCGCGCAACGTCCACCGCTTCTTCGTAGCGGTCTTCCTTGATCAGCTTCTTGAACTGCGCCGAGCCGGTGACATTGGTGCGTTCGCCGACGTTGACGAACAGCAGATCGGGGGTGATGACCAGCGGTTCGAGGCCGGAGAGGCGGGTGTAGCGGGTGGTGTTCATCAGTGACGAAAACTCTGACTCCCTCTCCCCAGTGGGGAGAGGGTCGGGGTGAGGGGGCAATCTTGCGGAGATGTTTGGCTAGCGCTGCTCGGCAGAGGTGCATCATGTGGCGGGGTTGACCCCTCACCCCAGCCCTTTCCCCCCAGGGGAGAGGGGGCCAAGTTTGGCGAAGCCGTATTCACGCCGCCTCTTGCTGCTCGGTCGAAAGTGCACGCGGCGCATACTGGCTCACCGCTTCGGCAATCGCCTTGATATGCGCCGGCGTGGTCCCGCAGCAGCCGCCCACCATATTGAGCAGGCCGTCGCGCGCGAACCCGCCGATCACGGCGGCCATTTGCGCCGGCGTTTCGTCGTATTCGCCGAAAGCATTGGGCAGGCCGGCGTTGGGATGCGTGCTGACATGGCAATCGGCCACGTTGGCCAGCGTCTGCACATGCGGGCGCAGGTCGGCGGCGCCGAGCGCGCAGTTCAAGCCGACCGACAGCGGCCGGATGTGCTTGACCGAGTAATAGAACGCCTCGGCCGTCTGGCCCGACAGCGTGCGGCCGGAGCGGTCGGTAATGGTGCCGGAGATCATCACCGGCAGGCGGCTGCCGCGTGCGCGGAACAGCTCGCTCAGCGCGAACAGGGCGGCCTTGGCATTGAGCGTGTCGAAGATCGTTTCGACCATGATCAGGTCGGCGCCGCCATCGATCAGGCCGCCGGCCGATTCGGTGTAGTTGTCGACCAGTTCTTCGAAGGTCACATTGCGGAAGCCCGGATCGTTCACGTCCGGTGACAAGGAGGCGGTGCGGCTGGTCGGGCCGAGGATGCCGATGACGAAGCGCGGCTTGGCCGGGTTTTTCGCCTCGTAGTTATCACAGGCCTCGCGCGCCAGCTTGGCGCCTTCGCGGTTCAGCTCGTACGCAACATGTTCCAGGTGGTAGTCGGCCTGGCTGATGCGGGTGGAGTTGAAGGTGTTGGTTTCGATCAGGTCGGCGCCGACTTCCAGGTAAGCCTCATGCACACCGCGGATGATGTCCGGCTGGGTTAGCGTCAGCAGGTCGTTGTTGCCTTTCAGGTCGCAGCTGCCGGGGTGATCGTGATGGTGGTCGTGCGCACTGTCGCGTCCGTCGACAAAGCGTTCGCCGCGAAAACCTTCTTCGTCCAGGCGATGGCCTTGCAGCATGGTGCCCATGCCGCCGTCGATGATAAGAATGCGCTCGCGCAGCGCTGCTTCCAGCAACGCGACACGCTCGGGATGAAGCCAGGGAAGTGCGCTCATGGGGATACTCCGTTACGGCTTGCGTGCCAGCAGGCTGATCACTTCGAAATGCGGCGCCTTGCGCTCGCGGCTCAGGCGATTGCAGCTGATGACATCGAGCTTGGCTTGGCTGGCCAGCTTGCTCAGGTCGGCCTGGGTGAAGCCCAGGTTGCGGTGATCGAACGGTTCCACCACGGCGCGGTGATCGTGCTTGCCCAGTGTCACCGCCAGCAGGCGGCCGCCCGAGCGCAGCATGCGCGCGGCTTCGGTCAGCGCCTTGGCGGGATGTTCGGAATAGGTGAGGGCGTGCAGCATCAACACCAGGTCGAAGCGATTGGCCTCCAGCGACAACGCGTGCATATCGCCGTGGCGCACTTCGACATTATCGAAGCCGGACAGGCGTTTCGCCGCGGCCTCGGCCACGCGTTCGCTGGCATCCACGCAGACGATCGAACGTGCGTGCGGGGCGAGCAATTCGGCAGTGACGCCGTCGCCGGAGGCGATGTCCAGCACGTCGCCGGTTTCCAGCAATTGCAGCAGCGAGCGGCTCAAGGTTTCCCAGGTGCGGCCCGGCGAGTAATGGCGCTCCATGTCGCCGGCCACGCTGTCGGCCCAGCCTTCTTCGCGTGCGCGCTGCGCCAGGACGCCAGGCAGGCGCGCGGCGTCTTCGCGCAGCAGGGCATCGTCGATGCTTTCGCGCAGCGAGCGGATCAGTGCATGCTGATGTTCGTCGCTTTCGCTATTGGCGCGGTAGTACGCTGAGACACCGGCGCGGCGGTCGCGCACCAGTTCGGCTTCCTTGAGCTTGGCCAGGTGGGTCGATACGCGCGGCTGCGCAAGATGCAGCACCGCGGCCAGTTCCGCCACCGTCAATTCCTCGCGCTCGAGCAAGGCCAGCAACCGCACGCGCGTGGGATCGGCCAATAGGCGCAACACGCTGGAGGCGGTCGCCAGATCCATCGTGCATCCTTATATCGCGATAGAGAGATGAGGAAGGGTAGGCGGGTCCGGCAGGGGCGTCAAGAGCGGGCCGCGCAGGGAGCGCGAAGCCGAGAAAATTCCGTGGCTTACGAGGGTTGGCGGAGGCGGCCTGAGGCTTGGCCCAGGCCCGTATCCGGTGGCCGCAGCGCTCCTCGTGCTGCATGCGCACAAGGGTCGATCGGCGCTCCCCGCTAAAATGGCCGGCTTCCCCTCATATGTTTGCCCGCCGGAGCCCCCCATGGATTTCCGTTTTACCGAAGACCAGCTCTCTATCCAGGCCATCGCCCGCGACTTCGCGCAGAAGCGCATTGCGCCGGTGGCCGCCGAGCTCGATGCCAGGGGCGAGTTTCCGCTGGACAACATCCGCGAGATGGGCCAGCTCGGCCTGATGGGCATCGAGGTGCCGCACGAGTACGGCGGCGCGGGCCTGGATCCGGTCGGCTACGTGCTGGCGATGATCGAGATCGCAGCGGCGGATGCGGCCACCTCCACCGTGATGTCGGTAAACAATTCGCTGTTCTGCAACGGCATCCTCAAGCACGGCACCGAAGCGCAGAAGCAGAAGTACGTGCGCGCGATTGCCGAAGGCGATGCGATCGGCGCCTACGCGCTGACCGAGCCGCATTCGGGCTCGGATGCCTCGGCCATGCATACGCGCGCGGCGCGCAATGCCGACGGCGATTGGGTGATCAATGGCAAGAAGAGCTGGATCACCTCCGGCCCGGTTGCCCGCTACATCGTGCTGTTTGCGATCACCACGCCGGGCATCGGCGCCAAGGGCGTATCGGCCTTCATCATCGATACGCAGAAGCCCGGCTTTCACGCCGGCAAGACCGAGCCCAAGCTGGGCATCCGCGCCTCGGCCACCTGCGAAATCGAGTTCAACGAGTATGTGTGCGCGAAGGAGGATCTGCTGGGCGAAGAGGGCAAGGGCTTCTCGATCGCCATGGGCGTGCTGGATGCCGGCCGCATCGGCATCGCTTCGCAGGCGGTGGGCATTGCGCGCGCCGCGTATGAAGCGACGCTGCAGTGGTCGCGCGACCGCAAGGCCTTCGGCCAGCCGATCGGCACCTTCCAGATGACCCAGGCGAAAATCGCCGACATGAAGTGCAAGCTCGATGCGGCCACCTTGCTGACCTTGCGCGCGGCCTGGACCAAGGGCGAGACGGAGAAGAACGGCGGCCGTTTCGGCACTGAGGCTTCGGTGGCCAAGCTGGTGGCTTCTGAAGCGGCCATGTGGATCAGCCACCAGGCCGTGCAGATCCACGGTGGCATGGGCTATTCCAAGGAGATGCCGCTGGAGCGCTATTTCCGCGATGCCAAGATCACCGAGATCTACGAAGGCACCAGCGAAATCCAGCGCATCGTGATTGCGCGCGCCGAGACCGGCCTGCGCTGATATCGAGAAAGGGCCGCGCGGGGTGACCGCGCGGCAACCCGGCCGGCGTGCAAGGCGCCGGCCGGAAGGGGAGGGCATAGGGCGCTCCGATCAAAACCGGCGTGATTGAAATGTAAATGCCCGCGCCGTATTTGCTTATGGCGCTCACTCGTGAGACTTCCGCCGGGGCGCTGTCTATGATCGAACCCACTCGCAGCCGATCTGTACGATTGCGGCGGGCTCACTGCCACTCTCATTGAAGCGACTTCACCATGCGAATGACGGCAATCCATAGCAGCGCAGCAGGAAGTGTTCTCGCGAGCACCATGCGTTCGCCATGTTGTTGTTGTCGATGCGGTGCCGATCAGGGGTAAGGTCGCCAGGTTCCGCAAGCCGTTCGCGGTGCTGCAGTTAGCAGCGACACCGGGCCATTCCATCCAGCCACGCCCCTTCGCCAGGGCAAAACGTGCAAGCCGCTGCATGGCACGTTCAAGTCTTCGGCTGGTTGTTCTCTCTCTGTAACGACAAGCGCAGGACCTTGCCTGCGCTGAAGCGGCCGTGTGTCCGCTTGCCACACTTTTCATGCTTGTTGCCAAGGAGGCGAATGCGATGTGCGACTGACGGCTGCCGCGCAAGGGATCGATGCACGCAGCCGGTTTGAGGGGCCGATGCTTCCACTGCCCAAGGGCAGCGGGGCTTTCCGTTGAACTTGACCATGATGGGGAATCGTATGACCAACAACGTTGCAACTCGTGGTGTAAAGCAGGTACGCAAGCTGGCCTTGCCGCTGGCACTGTCGCTGGCCTTTGTTTCGTTGTCCGCGCATGCGGAAACGGCGGGCAGCTGGATCGAAGCACAGAAGAGCCTTGTCGCATCGGCACGCGCCGATGTGCAGGGGGCCAAATACACGGCACGCGAAGCGGAGCTTGCTGCGGCGGCCAATGGCGCGGGATCGTTGGACGCCAGCCAGACGGTGGATATCGCCGTCGCCTTGAATCTGCGCAACGAAGCGGGGCTGGATGCCTTCAACAAGGCGGTGAATGATCCGCAGAGTCCGCAGTACGGAAAATTCCTCAGCGGCGAGCAGTTCGTGCAGCAGTACGGTCCGACGCAAGCGCAGGTCGACGCCGTGGTTGCCCATCTCAAGCAGGCCGGCTTCCAGAATATTGCGGTCAGCGCCAATCGCCTGTTGGTCAATGCCAGCGGCAGTCCGGCGGCGGTAGCGGCGGCGTTCCGTACCAATCTGGTGGCATTCCATCTCGGCGGGCGCCAGGTCTATGCCAATGACGCCTCGGTGTCGGTGCCGGCGGCATTGGGCGGCGTGGTGAAGTCCGTGCTCGGCCTGGACAATCTGGCCAGGATTCACACCTATCACTATCTCGCCTCGCCGCAGCAGGCGAGCGCCCGCGTCAAAGTGAATGCCGCGACCGGCGGCACCGAGAGTGCCCATAATCCGACCACGTTCCCGGCCATCTACGATGTAGGCAGCACGCCGACCGCCTCCAATACCAGCGTGGGCATCATTACCTGGGGCAGCGATGCGCAGACGCTGAAGGACTTGAAGACCTTCGCTTCCAACAACGGGCTCAGCGCGGTCACGGCATCGGTGGTGAAAACCGGCAAGAGCGGCTCGACCTACAGCGACGACGTGGACAATGGCGACGTCGAGTGGGATCTGGACAGCCAGACCATTGTCGGCGTCAGCGGCGGCGTAAAACAGTTGCTGCTCTATACCGCGCCCTATACGACGAGCGGCACGCATCCTACGCTGGCCGATCTCACCAATGCCTATAACGGTGCGGTGACGGCGAATGTCGCCAAGGTCATCAATGTCTCGCTCGGCGTCAACGAGGCCGACGCCACCGGCCAGTCGGCGGATGACGCCGTGTTCAAGCAGGCCGTGGCGCAGGGCCAGACGTTCTCCGTCGCGGCCGGCGATGCCGGCGTCTATCAGTGGTCGACGGATTCGGAAGGCGGCGGTCCCGGCTATGTCGCCAATTCGAGCGGCACGGTGGAAATCAATCTGGGCACCTACTCGGTCAGCGAGCCGGCAACCTCGCCGAACGTGATCGCGGTTGGCGGCACGGCGCTGTATACGAGCGGCACGACCTATGTGAGCGAGTCGACCTGGAATGAAGGGCTGGAAGCGATCGATTCGCCGTACGACAACAACCAGCGCCTGTGGGCGACTGGTGGCGGTGTCAGCGCGAATGAAACCGCACCGTCCTGGCAGACCTCGGCACTGGGCAGTTCGATCACGCATCGCGTGGTGCCCGATCTTGCCTTCGATGCTGCCTACGATTCGGGCACCTTGATTGTGTGGGACGGCCAGAGCAACGAGCAGGTTGGCGGTACCAGCCTGGCCTCGCCGATCTTTGTCGGCATCTGGGCGCGCGTGCAGTCGGGCCTCAGCAATGCACTGGGTTTCCCGGCGTCCAGCCTGTACACCTATCTGCCGGCAAACTCTTCCTTGCTGCATGACGTGACCAGCGGCAACAACGGCTATAACGGCTACGGCTACAACGCGGCGGTCGGCTGGGACTACACCACCGGCTGGGGCAGCCTGGATATTTCCAACTTCTACAACTTCGTTCAGTCCACCAGCAATTTTGCTCGTTGACCCACGCCGGTATCGGCGTCGTTCGATAAAAAAAGCCCCGGCAGCTGCCGGGGCTTTTTGTTTGGCTCACATCACTCTGGTGCGATCAGTGATCGTGACGCGCCAGCTTGTGTGTTTCCTCATCGAGCTTGTCGCCCAGCATCCGGCGTACGCTCACGTAGAACACCGGAATCAGCAACAGGCCGAGGAAGGTGGCGAACAGCATGCCGCCGATCACGCCGGTACCGATTTCGTGGCGGGAGTTGGCGCCGGCGCCGGTGGAGGTCACCAGCGGCAGCACGCCGAGGATGAAGGCCATCGAGGTCATCAGGATCGGGCGCAGTCGCAGGCGGGCCGCGGTGAGCACGGCTTCGTACAGCGTCTTGCCCGAAGCCTGTTGTTCCACCGCGAATTCCACGATCAGGATCGCGTTCTTCGCGGCCAGGCCGATCACCGTCACCATGCCGATCTTGAAGTACATGTCGTTCGGGAAGCCGCGCAACATGGACAACACCACCATGCCCAGCAGGCCCAGCGGTACTACCAGCAGCACGGCCACCGGAATCGACCAGCTTTCATACAAGGCCGACAAGCACAGGAACACGATCACGATCGACAGGATCATCAGCAGCGTGGCCGAGTTGCCCGCCAGCACTTCCTGGTACGACTGACCGGTCCAGTCCGCGCCGAAGCCCTTGGGCAGGTCGGTGTCGACGATGTTCTGCAGCGTGCCCATCGCCTGGCCGGTGGAGAAGCCCTTGTTGGCATCGCCCACGATTTCGATCGCCGGATAGCCGTTGTAGCGAGTCAGCGACGGGGCGGCCATGCTCCAGTTGGAATGCACCACGCTGGACAGCGGAATCATGCTGTACGGGCCGTTGGCCGAGGTGGTGGTCGTACTGCTCGAACCGGTGCTGCTGGTGGTCAGCGAGCTGGGCGTGTAGACGTGGCTGAGCGAGTCGGTGTTCATGCGGTACGGCGCATCGGCCTGCACCATCACGCGCTTGACGCGATCTTCGAAGATGAAGTTGTTGATGTACACCGGCGCCAGCATCAGCTGGATGGCGGTATACACATCGCTTACCGACAAGCCCATCGCCTGGGCCTGCACGCGGTCCACGGTGAGGTTGTACTGCGGCGCATCCGGCAGGATGTTCGGGCGGGTGCCGAACAGGGTGGGGCTCTGCGCGGCCTTGCCGAGCAGCATGCCCATCGCCTGTGCCAGCTCCATGCGCGACTGGCCGTTACGTGCCTGCAGGTACATGTCCAGGCCGCCGAACTGGCTGAGGCCGCGGATGGTCGGCAGGTTCACCACGAAGATCTGCGCATCGCGGATGCCGTGCAGCACGCCGTTCGCCTGGCGGATGAAGTCATCCGCGGTGATCGAGCGTACGCTCCAGTCCTTGAGCTTGATGAACACCATGCCGGCGTTTTCGCTGCGGCCCACGAAGCTGAAGCCGCTGATCTGGTACATGCCTACGTAGTCGTCTTTCAGCGGACTGGCGCCCAGATGATCGCTGACTTCCTTCATCACCTGCTCGGAACGCTCCAGCGTGGCACCCGGCGGCAGGCTGACGATGGCCAGCGCGAAGCCCTGGTCTTCGTTCGGCACGAAGCCGGTCGGCAGCTTGGTGTAGAGGAAGCCGGCCAGTGCCGTGATCAGCGCAAACACGATCATCCAGCGCGGCGCATGGCGCACCGCACTGCCGATATGGCCGTGGTAGGTGTGCGTGACGCGGTCGAAGACCTTGTTGAACCAGACGTAGAAGAAGAACTTCTTGTGCTCACCGTGGGTGGGCTTGAGGATGGTGGCGCACAGCGCGGGCGTGAACGACAGCGCGAGGAAGGCGGAGAAGCCCATCGACACCGCGATGGTCAGCGCGAACTGCTTGTAGATCACGCCGGTAGCGCCAGGCTGCAGTGCAGAGGGCACGAACACCGCCGCCAGCACCACGGTAATGGCCACCACCGCGCCGGTGATCTGGCTCATCGCCTTGCGCGTGGCTTCCTTCGGCGGAAGATTTTCCTCCGACATGATGCGCTCGACGTTCTCGATCACCACGATCGCGTCGTCCACCACGATACCGATCGCCAGCACCATGCCGAACAAGGTCAGCTGGTTGATGGTGAAGCCCATCGGCGAGAGGCCGATGAAGGTACCCATCAAGGCCACCGGAATCACCAGGGTGGGGATGATGGTGGCGCGGAAGTTCTGCAGGAAGATCAGCATCACGAAGAACACGAGGATGATCGCCTCGATCAGCGTGTGCAGCACTTCCTTGATCGACACCTGCACGAACGGCGTGCTGTCGTACGGCGCGAACCAGGTGACGCCCTGCGGGAAGTCCTTCGCCAGCTCGTCCATCTTGGCGCGCACGGCCTCGGCCACGCTGAGCGCGTTCGCGCCCGGCAGCAGCTGTACGCCGAAGCCGCCCACCGGCTGGCCACTCCAGGTGGAGGTGAAACCGTAGGTCTGCGGGCCGAACTCGATGCGCGCGATGTCCTTCATGCGCACCACGGTGCCGTCGGAGTTGGCGCGCAGGATGATGTTGCCGAACTGATCAGGATTGCTGAACAGGCCTTCGGCCGACACCGTGGCGGTGAAGCTCTGGCCGTTGGGCGCCGGGTCCGAACCCAGCGAACCGGCGGCGAACTGCACGTTCTGCGCGGAAATCGCGTTCTCCACCTGGGTGGCGGACAGGCCGTAGCCCTGCATCTTGTCCGGGTTCAGCCATACGCGCATGGCGTATTCGGAACCCACCTGGAAGGTGCTGCCCACGCCGGGAATACGGCCGACCTGGTTGATCACCTGCGCACCGACGATATCGCTCAGGCGGTTGCTGTCGATCTCCGGATTGGTGGAGATCAGGCCGATGAACATCAGGAAGTCAGGGTTGGCCTTGGCCACCACCACGCCCTGCTGAGTCACTTCGGCCGGCAGCTGCGGCTGTGCCAGCGAGACCTTGTTCTGCACCTGCACCTGGGCGATGTCCGGATTGGTGCCGGTGGCAAAGCTCAGGGTGATGGTGGAGGTACCGTTGGAGTTCGAGGCCGAACTGAAATAGAGCAGGTTGTCCACGCCGGTGAGCTGTTGCTCGATCACCTTGGTGACGGTGTCTTCCATGGTCTGGGCGCTGGCGCCCGGGAAGGTGGCCGTTACCGTGACCTGCGGCGGCGCGATGTTGGGGTAGGACTCCACGCCCATGTTCAGCACCGAAATGATGCCGACCAGGGTGATGAGAATGGCGACCACCCACGCGAAAATGGGGCGGTCAATAAAGAAACTCGGCATCAGTGTTCTCCTTACTGATGGCCAGCAGCGGCAGGGGCCTGGCCAGCAGGAGCCTGCTGGTCAGGTGTCCAGGGGGTAGCTTTGGCGGGTGCGCCCGGCTTGACGACCTGGATGCCCGACACGATCACCTGGTCGCCGGCGGCAAGGCCGGTGGTGACGATCCAGTTGTTGCCAAGCATGTTGTCGGCGTTGACGCGCTTCTGCGCCACCTTGCCGTCCGCACCGACGACCAGCGCGTAGGCGCCGATCGGATCGCGCTGGATCCCAGCCTGCGGAATCAGGAACACCTTGTTGAGCTCGCCCATGTTGGCGGTGAGCGTCACGTACATGCCCGGCAGCAGGCGCTGCTGCGCATTCGGCACCACCGCGCGCAGATTGATCGCCCCGGTGTTCGGGTCGACGATCACCGCGGAGTAGTCGAGCGTGCCCTGCTGGTCGTACTTGTTGCCGCTGGGCAGGGTGATCTGCACGGTGGTCTTGTTCTGGTCGGCCAGCGATACGCTGCCGGCGTGCTGGGCGTGCTGCAGGGTGTCCAGGTCGGCCGCGCTGAGGGTGAAGTTCACATACATCGGGTCGAGCTGGTCCACCGTGGTAAGCAGGGTGGCGCTGGAGCCGCTGTCGGCGGTGCTGCTGCCCACGATGGCGCCTTCGGTCACCTGCTGCTCGCCGGCCCGGCCGGCGATCGGGGCGGTGATATTGGTGTAGCCGAGGTTGACCTGGGCGGTCTGCACATTGGCCTGGGCCTGCTTCACGGCGGCGGCCGCGGAGCGCTCGGTGGCCTCGTCGCTATCTACCTGGGCCTGCGAGATATAGCCCTTCGGCACCAGCTGGCGGTCGCGGTTGGCCACGATGTGGGCGTTGGTATAGGTCGCCTGGGCGGAGGCCAGCGAGGCCTGGGCCGCGGCCAGGGCGGCCTTGTAGGGCGCCGGGTCGATCTGGAACATCAGCTGGCCCTGCTTAACGTCGGTACCTTCGGTGTACACGCGCTTGAGCAGCAGGCCGGATACGCGTGCGCGGACGTCGCCGCTGCGGAAGGCGGACAGGCGGCCGACCAGCTCCTTGGTGAGCGGCACGTTCTGCGGCTGGGCTTCCACCACGCCTACGGTCGGCGGTGGCATCTGTGGCGGTCCTTGCTCCTTGCTGCTGCAGGCGGCAAGCGCCAGCAGGCTCAGGCACAGCACCGGTGTGCGCATTGGCGTCGACTTCATGAGAACTCCATGACTAGGCGTAATCGGGGGTGGGGCGGACAACGACAATTCGTATGCCCGGACTTAACTTTCCGGAAATTCTTACGGATAAATGCCGCTATGTCCTGTGTCGTTCGTCCCCTGACGCAAGGCATCAGCAAGACTATACCGACCAGTTTACAATTTATTCGTACAGTAAAACCAGCCCCTTGCGGCGGTGACTGATGACCCGGGTAGCCCCCCGGCCTCCCCGGGCGGGGTCCTTGTCATGCGTTGGCAGCAAATGCCAGGAAAAGTAGGCGCGAAAAAGTGGACGCGCCGCACGTTATACACCCCGCCGGTGCGCGCGGCATGACAGCGGGTCCGCGCCCCGGACCATGCCGCCACGAATGGTCGGCGGCAACGGTCTTCTTGTATGACTTAAGCGTTGTCTGACTACACGCTGATCTGATGCATGTGCAGCGTGCGCGTTGCTGCGCTGCCGATGGATTCAATGCAACGCGAAGCGTATCCTTTTAAGGCTTTCTGCTCCATTCCCACTCGTTTTCACGTCATACCCGTCTCCACTTCTTAAGTAGAAGCCATGAATGCGATCCGTGCGACCAACGACATGCCTCTTGCATCCGTCGTGCTCGAAGAGTTGAAGAAAAGCGGTTTCCCGACCAAGCGCCTTGATGAGGCGCAATTTTTTATCAGCGCCTTTTTCGCGCGCATCGTCAGTTCCGATGTCGAGTTGCACACGCCGGCCGAATGGGCCACGGTGGTCGCCGGGCTGATCGACGGCATGCAGCAGCGCAGCCCCAACCGCGCCCTGGTGCGCATCGCCGATGCCGGCCATGCGGCGCGCAGCGCGGTGGAAATCGTCAACGACGACATGCCGTTCCTGATCGACACGGTCAGCATGGTGCTGTCCGCGCACTCGCCGATCCACGCCGTGATCCATCCGGTGGTGAAGGTCAGCCGCGACGCGAACGGCGTGCTGCAGCGCATCGGCGACGAGCAGGGCCTGCCCGAGTCGGTGATGCATTTCGAAGTCGACCATATCGAGGGCGAGGCTGCCCAGACCCAGATCAAGTCGCAGATCGAAGCCGCGCTGGAAGATGTGCGCGCCGCCGTGCGCGACTGGGCGACCATGCGCGACAAGGCGCTGGCCATCGCCGACGACCTGCCCAATCGCAAGCTGCCGCTGGACGCCGCCTCGGTGCGCGAAGCTGGCGAGTTCCTGCGCTGGCTGGCGGACGAGAATTTCACCTTCCTCGGCTACCGCGAATACGAAGTGGCGCAGGCCGAAGGCGACGAAGTGCTGCGCCCGCTCGAATCCTCGGGCCTGGGCATCCTGCACGGGCATGAGCGCTCGGTGGCGCCGCGCTCGCTGCGCACCCTGGTGGCGCACGATCTGCCGCAGTCCGGCGCCTATGACGCCATCATCCTGACCAAGACCAATGCGCGCTCGCACGTGCATCGCGCCGGCAACATGGATTACGTGGGCGTGCTGAAGTTCGACGCCAACGGCAAGCCGGTGTCGGAACAGCGCTTCCTGGGCCTGTTCACCTCCAACGCCTATATGACGCGCCCGCAGGATGTGCCGCTGGTGCGCCAGCGGGTCGAGGCGGTGCTGGCTCGCTCGGGCCTGAAGCGCGACTCCTACTCGGGCAAGTCGCTGCGTCATATCCTGGAAACGCTGCCGCAGGAAGAACTGTTCCAGGCCAGCGAAGACGAACTGTTCAACACCGCCACCGGCGTGCTCGAACTGCAGCAGCGCGCCCGCGCGCGCCTGTTCGTGCGCCGCGACCGCTACGGCCGTTTTTTCACCTTCCTGGTGTTCGTGCCGCGCGAGCGTTTCAACACCAGTGTGCGCGAGCGCGTGGAAAACATGCTGCGCGAGGTATTCCACGGCGAAAGCCTGGATTCCAACGTGCTGATGGGCGAGTCCGCGCTGGCGCGCCTGCACGTCACCGTGCGCCCGCATCTGGGCGACCACCCGGTGTATGACGCGCAGGAACTGGAAACGCGCCTGGCGCATATCGTGCGCAACTGGCAGGACGGCCTGCGCGACAGCCTGATCGGCCATGCCGGCCAAGCGCAGGGCGTGGCCCTGCTCAATCGTTTCGGCAAGACGCTGCCGGCCGGCTATATCGAAGACGTATCGCCGGAAGTCGCCGCGCATGACGTGATGGCGCTGGCTACGCTCAAGAGCGACGATTCGATCCATCTGAATCTCTACGAAGATCCGCGCGACCAGAGCCTGCGCTTCAAGGTGATCCACGTCGGCGCGCCGCTGTCGCTGTCCGATGCGCTGCCGATGCTGGAGAACATGGGCGTACGCATGCTCGCCGAGCATGTCTACACGTTGGAGAGCGAAGGTCGCACGCTGACCATCCACGACTTCGAGCTGAAGCCGAAGTCGGCGCTGGCCTTCGAACTGCCGCACCTGCGCGCGCGCTTCGAGCGCAGCTTTGAAGCGCTGTGGCGCGGCCAGGCCGAGAGCGACGGCTTCAACAACCTGGTGCTGTCGGCGCAGGCCGACTGGCGCCAGGTGGCGGTGCTGCGCGGCTATTGCAAATACCTGCAGCAGGTGGGCATCGCCTTCTCGCAGAGCTACATGGAAGAAACGCTCAACCGCTATCCGGCCATCGCCGGCCTGCTGATCGAGCTGTTCAACGCCAAGTTCGATCCGCGCCGCGAGCAGCTCAGCGCGGCCGAGCTGGCGCAGGCGGGCAGCGATCTGCGCCGCGAAATGCAGGCGCTGATTCCGGCCGAGACGCAGAAGGCCAAGCCGGAGTTGATCGACAGCATCATCAACGTGCTTTCGCAATCGCGCGAGCAGCAGGTGCACGTGCTGTGGGAAGCGCTGAAGTCGCTGCTGGACGACGTCGCCAGCCTCGACGACGAGCGCATCCTGCTCAGCTTCATGAACACCATCCGCGCCACTCTGCGCACCAGCTTCTATCAGCAGTGGGATGGCGTGCACCGTCACTACATCAGCTTCAAGTTCGATTCCAAGCAGGTGCCGGACGCACCCAAGCCGGTGCCGTACCGCGAGATCTTCGTGTACTCGCCGCGCGTGGAAGGCATCCACCTGCGCTTCGGACCGGTGGCGCGCGGCGGCCTGCGCTGGTCCGATCGCCGCGAAGACTTCCGCACCGAAGTGCTGGGCCTGGTGAAGGCGCAGATGGTGAAGAACACGGTGATCGTGCCGGTCGGCTCGAAGGGCGGTTTCTTCGTCAAACATCCGCCGGTGGCCGGCGACCGCGATGCGCAGCTGGCTGAGGGCATTGCCTGCTATCGCCTGTTCATCAACGGCCTGCTCGACATCACCGACAACCTGGTCGAAGGCAAGGTGGTGCCGCCGCACGACGTAGTGCGGCATGACCAGGACGATCCGTACCTGGTGGTGGCGGCCGACAAGGGCACGGCGACTTTCTCCGATATCGCCAACGCCATTTCGATCGAACACGGCTTCTGGCTGGGCGACGCGTTTGCGTCCGGCGGTTCCAATGGCTATGACCACAAGGGCATGGGCATTACCGCCAAGGGTGCATGGGAATCGGTGAAGCGCCACTTCCGCGCGCTTGGCCGCGATTCGCAGAGCGAGGATTTCACCTGCGTCGGCATCGGTGACATGTCGGGTGACGTGTTCGGCAACGGCATGCTGTTGTCGCGGCACATCCGCTTGCTGGCCGCGTTCGACCATCGGCATGTATTCCTCGATCCGAACCCGGATACGGTCAAGTCCTTCGCCGAGCGCGAGCGCATGTTCAAGCTGCCGCGTTCGAGCTGGGAGGACTACGACAAGTCGCTGATCTCGGCTGGCGGCGGCGTGTGGCCGCGCAGCGTGAAGTCGATTCCGATTTCGCCGGAAGTGCGTGCCGCGCTGGGCCTGAAGGCCGACGTGCAGCATCTGTCGCCCAACGATCTGCTCAACGCGATCCTGAAGGCACCGGTGGACCTGCTGTGGAACGGTGGTATCGGCACCTATGTGAAGGCGGCCAGCGAAACGCATGCCGACGTGGGCGATCGCGCCAACAACGCACTGCGCATCAACGGTGCGGAACTGCGCTGCAAGGTGGTGGGCGAGGGCGGCAACCTGGGCATCACCCAGAAGGGCCGCATCGAGGCCGCGCAGCACGGCGTGCTGCTCAATACCGACTTCATCGACAACTCCGCCGGCGTGGACACCTCCGACCACGAGGTGAACATCAAGATCCTGCTCGACGACGCCGTGCAGCGCAGCGAGATCACCGTGGACGGCCGCAACCAGCAGCTGGCCGCGATGACCGACGAAGTGGGCGAACTGGTGCTGTGGGACAACTACCGCCAGAACCAGGCCATCACCGTGATGGAGCATCAGTCGGTGAAGCGCCTGGGTTCGATGGCGCACTTCATCCGCACGTTGGAAGCCGAAGGCCTGCTCGACCGCCAGGTGGAAAACCTGCCCGGCGAAGCGGAGCTGACCGAACGCAAGACGCGCGGCCAGGGCATGACGCGTCCGGAACTGTCGGTGCTGTTGTCCTACGACAAGATCCGCCTGTTCCAGCAGTTGCTGGAATCGGACGTGCCGGAAGATCCGTATTTGTCCAAGGAGCTGGTGCGCTACTTCCCGGCCCCGCTGCACGACAAGTACGCCGCGCACATGCAGCGCCATCGCCTGAAGCGCGAAATCATCGCCACCGCGGTCACCAACTCCACCATCAACCGCATGGGCGCCACCTTCATGATGCGCATGCAGGAAGACACGGGGCAGGGGCCGGCCGCTGTGGCCAAGGCCTACACCGCCGCACGTGAAATCCTCGGCGCACGCGAGCTGTGGGCGCAGATCGAGGCGCAGGACAGCAAGGTGGCCGAGAGCACGCAGATCGATGCGATCCTGCAGATCTGGTCGATGTTGCGGCATATCACGCGCTGGTTGCTCAACCGTCCGGGCGGCACGCTGGAAATCGCTGCCAATGTGGAGCGCTACCAGGCGGCCGTGGCCGAACTGAGCGCCACCGTGCCGGATGCGCTGACTCCGGCCGGCAAGGCCGACTTCGGCACCAGCCAGGAAAAATGGGAAGGCCTGGGCCTGCCCACCGAACTCGCCCTGCGCCTGGCCAAACTGCCGGAACTGCGCGCCATGCTCGACATGGTCGAAGTGGCCAAGCAGACCGGTCAGCCGATCGCCAAGGTCGCCAACGTGTTCTTCGAGCTGGGCCAGGCGCTGGACCTGGAGTGGCTGCGCGGACAGATCGAAGCCTTGCCGGTGGACGGCCACTGGCATGCGCAGGCACGCGGCTCGCTGCTGGACGAACTCAACCACCAGCACCGCGCGCTCGCCATCCAGGTGCTCGCGCTGGAGGCCAAGCCGGGCGTGCAGCCGGTGCAGGCGTGGCTGGATCGTGACGATGCCACGCTGAAGTACACGCGCAGCATGCTGTCGGAAATCCTCACGCAGAACGCCGATTACCCGATTGCATCGGTAGCGGTACGCCGCCTCGCCCAGCTGGCGCAGGTGCCCGTCGCCTAAGCCTGCAAGCCCTCTCCCCGCCGGGGAGAGGGCCGCGGTAGGTTGGGTTGGCGCAGCGTAACCCAACGATATCGCTGCGAAGACAGATCGTTGGGTTACGCTGCGCCAACCCAACCTACCCCAGCCTGCCTATCCGGGCATGGTCAGTCTTCCTGGTGTGTCGTAAGCTCGACCGCATTCCTGCATCGAGATGGACTTTATGCGTCTTGCGTTCGTCGCCAGCGAAACCAATGTCGCCCAGCAAGCGCGCCGCAAGCTCGTGGATCGCTACGGCGACGTACCTGCCACCGATGCCGAGGTGATCGTGGCGTTGGGCGGCGATGGCTTCATGCTGCGCACGCTGCACGCACATCGCGCCATCGGTGCGCCGGTCTACGGCATGAAACTGGGCCGCGTCGGCTTCCTGATGAACAAGCACAAGCTCGAGGAACTGCCCGAGCGGATCGCGCGCGCGCATGCCGCGGAATTGTTTCCGCTGGAAATGGAAACCACCGATAGCGATGGCCAGACACGCAGCGCACTTGCCTTCAATGAAGTATCGCTGCTGCGCCAGACCAATCAGGCGGCGCACCTGGAAGTAAAACTCAACGAAGACGTGAAGCTGGCCACCCTGGTCTGCGATGGCATCCTGGTTTCCACCCCGGCCGGCTCCACCGCGTACAACCTTTCGGCACACGGCCCGATCCTTCCGCTCGACGCCAATGTGCTGGCGCTGACGCCAATCAGCCCGTTCCGTCCGCGCCGCTGGCGCGGCGCGATCCTGCCGCATCGCACCCAGGTCAGTCTGCGTGTGCTCGATCCGGGCAAGCGGCCGATCAGCGCCACGGCGGATTTTCTGGAAGTACGCAACGTGCGCTCGGTGGACATCCGCCAGTCGCGCGAGCAAGGGGTGCGCCTGCTGTTCGATCCGGAGCACAACCTGGAGCAGCGCATCCTGGATGAGCAGTTCGCTGCGGATTGATATGAACCTGGCCATGAACCGTCCCGCTTCCGCCGCCCACGATCCACGCGCTGCCGCCGACAACAAGCTGGTGGTGGCGATTTCCTCGCGCGCCCTGTTCGACCTGGGCGACAGCCACAACCTGTTCGAGCGCGACGGGCTGGATGCGTACCGCGCCTTCCAGATCGAACACGAAGATGAAATCCTGCAGCCCGGCGTCGCTTTTCCACTGGTGCAGAAGCTGCTGGGCCTGAACAAGCTGGCTGGCGATGTGCCGCCGGTGGAAGTGATTCTGCTCTCGCGCAATTCCGGCGATACGGGCCTGCGCATCTTCAACGCCATCCAGCATTACGGCCTGGAAATCAGCCGGGCGGCATTCACCAGCGGCGCGCCGACCTCCGACTACATCGCGCCGTTCAAGGCCGACCTGTTTCTGTCGGCGAATGCGGAGGACGTCGGCCGTGCGCTGAAAGCCGGCGTGGCCGCCGCCACCATTCTTCCTTCGGTGGCGCCGCCGCGTGCAAGCGAGCAGTTGCGGATCGCTTTCGACGGCGATGCGGTGATTTTTGGCGACGAGGGCGAACGCGTGTCGCGCGAAGAAGGCCTGGAAGCATTCCATCGCAGTGAAACCGAGCTCGCCGACGAACCGCTGTCGGTGGGGCCGTTCCGTGGTTTTCTTACTGCGGTGCATCGTCTGCAGGCAGCCTTTCCCGCGGAAAACTCACCCATCCGCACCGCGCTGGTCACGGCACGTTCGGCGCCTGCGCATAAGCGCGTGATTCTTACCCTGCGCCGCTGGGGTGTGCGTATCGACGAAGCCTTGTTTCTGGGCGGCCGCGACAAGGGGCCGTTCCTGGATGCCTTCGGCGCCGATATTTTCTTCGACGACTCGCCGGCCAATGTGGAGTCGGCGCGCAAGCATGTGGCTACCGGGCACGTGCCGCATGGCGTCAGCAACGGTTGATTGGCAGCGCAAATAGTTGCGTTGTCCGCACGCTTGCAGTGGTGTAGGCGAGATGCGCTAGCATCGGTGCGTGGTGTCGCCGACACCTTCGCACAGGGGAACTGCGATGAAATCATGGGTGGCATTACTGGCCGCAGTGGCGCTTGCGTTCGCTTCGACTTCGCTGCTGGCTACGCCGAACCAGCCGCTGCAGAGCATTCTTTCGAGCTTGCAAGCCAACGCAACACCGGACCAGTATCGGCTGTTTGCCGATGCCATCCAGGCATCGCCCGCATTGACCGCGCAATTGAACGAACTGGCTGCCTCCGGTGAGTTGACGGCCATCAAGGTGGGCGAAGCGACGACGTTGCCGCCGTCAGGCGGGCCGTTCGGCGGCTATGTCAGCGGCACGATCTGGGCTTTCACGCCTGCGTTTGTCCAGCAACAGGCGAAAACGCGCTACTACGATGTGGTGATGCCCGGCGATCTGCTCGGCAACAACATGGTATTTGCGCTGGGCGAACTTGCTTATCGGACCAAGTCAGCGCCGGCGATCGCTGCGGGGGAGCAGGCATTGAAGGCGCAGATTGCGCAAAGCATCGCCGCGGCGAGGCAGGCCGGCCAGCCTTTCAATGCCACCTCGTTCCTGCAGCAGCATCTGGCATTGGAGTTGAGCAATACGGCCTTGGGTTTTATCCAGGGCTGGAACGACATGCTTGACGCTGCCGTGCAGGAAAACGGCGGCAACGCGTTGACCCTACGGCAGACCGTCAGCCTCAGCATGAATTTTCGCTATCGCGGCGTGTTCATCCGGGCACTGCGCGCACCCGATCACAAATTGAATTACGACAACAACGGCCGCATCGAGCCGAACGATGCGAATCGCGACGCGCTTTTCCATGCGCTGACCACCATGCCGGTCTACGATCTCCAGTAAGCGTGCGAGCGTGCCTCAGGGCACGCCGTGCCCTTTGCCGGCCACCCAGATCGCATACCAGTCTTCGTTGTCGAGCTGCACATTCAAGGCCGCTATCGCATCGCGCAGACCATCGATGCGACCGGTGCCGGTAATCACATACGGCCGCGAGGGATGGCGCAGCGCCCAGGCGAAGGCGAGCGTGGTGAGGCTGATGCCGTGGCGTTCGGCAATGGCGGACATCTCCGCACGTACCCGCACGGCCTGTTCGTCGTCGCCGGTAAACAGGCGGGCGCCGCCGAGCGGCGACCAGATCATCGGGCGCAGACCGAGTTGCTGGGCCTGGTCCAGCGTGCCGTCATCCAGTGCGCCCAGTTGCAGCGGCGACAGTTCGACCTGGTTGGTCAGCAGCGGATGCTGCTGGTGCAACAGCGCAAACTGGCTGGTGCTGTGATTGGAAACGCCCCAGTGCGCCACCTTGCCTTCGCGGGTGAGCGTAGCGAAGGTTTCCGCCAGCGCTGCCGCATCCATCAGGTAATCGGGGCGGTGGATAAGCACCAGGTCGAGCTGCTCGGTATTGAGCTTGCGCAGCGATTGCTCGACCTGGGCGCGGATATAGCCGGCGCGGGTGTCGTAGTAGTTAATGCGGTAGGGCAGTTCGGCGGAGCGCAGGCGGATCCCGCATTTGCTCACCAACTGCATGCGATGGCGCAGCGCCGGTGCGAGCTTCAGCGCTTCGCCGAACAGACTTTCGGCACGGTAGTCGCCGTAGATGTCGGCGTGATCGAACGAGCTGATGCCCAGCTCCAGCGCCTGTTCGATCCAGCTGACGCGCTGCTGCGCATCCAGCGGCCATGCCACGCTGCGCCAGAGGCCGGCGACGATCGGCGAGAGTTCCAGCATGTCTGCGCTCACTTCAGCGCGCCTTGCTGGCGTGCTTGGCATCGCCGAGCTGGTCGGCCGACCAGCCGCCGCCCAGATCGCCGATCAGCGAGACGGTGTCGAGCAGGCGCTGCTGCCTGACGCCGAGCGCGGTTTGTTCGGTGCTCAGCTGGGTGACCTGCGCGGTGGCGGCGGTGGTGTAATCCACCGTGCCGGCCTGGTATTCGTTGACCGCGATCTGTGCGCCCTGGGTGGCATCTTTCACCGCGCCATCCAGTACCTCGGCTTGCTGGGACAGGATGCGCAGGCCGGAAAGGTCGTCCTCGACATTCTGGAATGCCGTAAGCACGGTGCCGCGATAATTGGCCACGGACGCTTCGTACGCCGACTTGGCGGCAGTGACTTCGCCATGGCGCGCGCCGAAATCGAACACGGTTTCATCTACATCGGCACCCACCGACCACACGTGATTGGCCAGATGCAGCAGGCCGGCCAGCGGCGATTGCGAGAAGCCATCCGCGGCCGACAGCGAGACACTCGGGTAGTACGCGGCAATCGCCACGCCGACTGCCGCGTTCTGCGCGGCCATCTGGCGTTCGGCCACGGCGATATCCGGGCGCCGCTCCAGCAAGGTCGACGGCACGCCCACCGGCACATCCGGCAGCACGGGCAGGGTGCCGTTGTGTGCGATATCGAGCTCTTCCGGATTTTTGCCGACCAGCACGGCGATCGCATGCACGTATTGGGCACGTGCCACGCCCAGCGCGATCAGGCTGGATTTGGCGTTTTCCAGCTGTGTGCGCGCGCTGATCACATCCGATGGTGCGGTGGTGCCGGCGGTGCCCTGGTTGCTGACCACGCGCAGGAACTCGGTATAGGCATCGACGGTTTTCTGCAGCAGGTCGATATTGGCGTCAGTGACGCGCAACTCGATCACCGCAGTCGCCAGTGCGGTCTGTTCGGATAGCGTGGCATTGGCCAGCGTGGCCTGGCTGGCCTCGGCGGTGGCCTTGTTTTCTTCGATGGTGCGGCGGACCTTGCCCCACAGATCCGGTGCCCAGCTGATATTGCCTTCGACCGAACCGGAAGTGCTGATCGGGTGGAAGTTCGAATTGAGGCTGGACGAGCCGCTGCTCGTGCGCGATTTGCTACCCGAGCCGGTCACGCCAATAGTGGGAAACAGCGACGCGCGCGCCACCGTTACTTCGGCCAGGGCTTCCTGGTAGTTGGCATAGGCCTGGCGCACGGTCTGGTTGGAGACCGATACCTGCGGCTCCAGCTGGTCGAGCAGCGGATCGTTGAAGCCGCTCCACCAGTCGCCCTTGGGCGTTGCATCCGACGGCGCGGCCTGGGTCCAGCCGGGCAGTTCCTTGTATTGCGCGGCCACCGGCGCTTGCGGACGGTGATAGTCGGGACCGACCATGCAGCCGCCCAGCAGCAATGCCAGCGATACGGCCAATGCGGTATGTGGGATCTTCATAGTCATGCGCTCGCGTTCGATCTGTTCCACGGCAGGGTGGCGGACCATCTGGCCAGGCGGGCGCGCAGACGGTCGAGGAAAAGGTAGATCACCGGGGTCGTGTACAGGGTAAAGACCTGGCTGAGGATCAGGCCGCCCATCACCGTAATGCCCAATGGCTGGCGCAGCGATGCACCCTGGCCGATACCCACCGCCAGCGGTACCGCGCCGAGCACCGCCGCGGCGGTGGTCATCATGATCGGGCGCAGACGCATCACCGCCGCGTCGTGGATGGCCTTGGTCGGCTCGTAGCCTTCATCGCGCTGCAGGTGGATGGCCACGTCGATCATCATGATCGCGTTCTTCTTCACGATACCGATCAGCAGAATGATGCCGATCATCGCGATCACCGAGAACGGCGTGCCGAAGATCAGCAGCGCCAGCGTCGCGCCGATGCCGGCGGAGGGCAGGGTGGACAGAATGGTGATCGGATGCACCGTGTTTTCGTACAGCACGCCCAGCACGATATACACCGCCGTCAACGCGGCCAGGATCAGCAGCGGCATGCTCGACATCGATTGCGAATACACCTGCGCAGCACCGGCGGTGGCGCCGTGGATCGAGGCCGGCATGCCCATGTCGCGCATGGCCTGGTTGATCGCCGTAATCGCCTTGCTCAGCGAACCGCCCGGCGGCAGGTTGAACGAAATGGTGATGGCGACCAGGCCGTCCTGGTGGTTGACCTGGGTTGCGGTGTGGTTGTTGGTGTAGCTGAGCATGGCCGGGAACGGCACCAGCGTTTCCGCCGAGGTGCTGTCTGCGCTGCCGCTGGAGGTACCGCCCCTGGAGTTGGAGATGGCATTGGTCAGCTGGTTGGCCTGGGCGTTCGCATTGAGCGAATTGGTGCCGGCTTCGCCGCTGCTCGATGCGGTGACCGCCGAATAGGCCGTGATGCCCGACACCGTGCTGCCCGGCGCCTGCGTCTGCTGGGTGCCGGTGGGATTGCCCGCAGCGGTACTGAAGAACACGTTGTTCAGCGTCTCCGGGTACTGCCAGTACTGCGGCGCCACTTCCATCACCACGAAGTACTGGTTGAGCTGGTTGTAGACGGTGGACACCGTGCGCTGGCCGAAGGCGTCGTACAGCACCGAGTCGATCTGGTTGGGTGCGAAGCCGTAGCGCGCCATGGCGGTGCGGTCGAAATTGACGAAGGTCTGCAGGCCGTTCTGCTGCAAGTCGGAGTTCACATCCTGCAGCTGGTCGCGATACTTGCCCAGCTCGGTCACCAGCTTCGGCACCCAGGTATACATGGCGCTGGGGTCGTCGCTGGTCAGCGTGTACTGGTATTCGGCGGCGGACTGGCGTCCGCCGATATGCAGATCCTGTGCAGCTTGCAGGTACAGCTTGGCGCCGGACACCGCATTGAGCTTGGGACGCAGGCGTTCCACCACTTCGTCGGCCGAGAGCTTGCGTTCGGCCAGCGGCTTCAGTTCCACGAAGATGTTGGCGGAATTGAGCGCACGGCCGCCGGTAAAGCCGGCCACCGAGGCCACCGCGGGATCTTTCTGCACAATCGATTGCAGCTGCGCCAGCTTCTCTTCCATCGCCTGGAAGGAAATGCTCTGGTCGGCCAGGATCTGCCCGATCAGGATGCCGTTGTCCTGCTCCGGGAAGAACGTGGACGGCAACAGCCGCACCATGAATATATTCAGCACGATCAGGCCGATCAGCATCAGGCCGATCATCAGCGCGTTGTCGAGCACCGCGCTGAGCGAGCGCGAATAGGCATTCTTGAAGCGGGTGAACTGCTTTTCGTACCACACCGCCCAGCGCGCCTTCGAATGCATATCCGCGCCGGAACGCAGCAAGTAGGCGGCCATGGTCGGGGTAACTGTCAGCGAGATCAGCAGCGACAGCAGGATCGCAATCGACAAGGTCACCGCAAACTCGTGGAACAGCAAGCCAATGATGCCCGGCATCAGCAGGATCGGCGTGAATACCGCGATCAGCGAAATGCTCATCGAGATCACGGTAAAGCCCACTTCGCCGCTGCCCTTGAGCGCCGCCTCGCGCACGTCCATGCCCGACTCGACATGCCGCACGATGTTTTCCAGCACCACCACCGCATCGTCGACCACGAAGCCGGTGCCGATGGTCAGCGCCATCAGCGACAGGTTGTCCAGGCTGTAGCCCAGCAGATACATCGGTCCGAAGGTGCCCACGATCGACAGCGGCAACGCCACCATCGGAATCAGGATCGCGCGCGGCGACTGCAGAAACACATAGACCACGCCGATCACCAGCAACACGGCGATAAACAGCGAGCGTTCGGTATCGCCCACCGCCGCGTTCACCGACTGCGAACGGTCCAGCGCAATGCCGATATGCACATTGCGCGGCAGCGTCGCCTCGATCGACGGCAGCACGCTGCGGATCTGCGCCACGGTGTTGACGATATTGCCGCCCGGTAGCGGATACACGATCACCAGCACCGCCGGCTGACCGTTGTACAAGCCCATGTTGCGGAGGTTTTCCGCCGAGTCCTGCACATCGGCCACATCGCGCAACAGCACCGGCGAGCCTTTGCGATAGGCGATCAGCAGGTCGCGGTACGGCGCGGCCTTGCTGATCTGGTCATTGGAGGTGACTTCGTAGCGCTGGCCGTCCTGGTCGATATGACCCTTGGCGCTGTCGGCATTGGCCGCGCCGATCGCCGCGCGTACGTCTTCCAGGCCGATGCCATAGCTGTTGAGCTTGTTCGGCTCCAGCTCCACGCGTACCGAGGGCAGGGCACTGCCGCCCAGGGTGATCTGGCCTACGCCATCGACTTGCGAGAGCTGCTGCTGGATCACCGAGTCGGCGGAGTCGTACAACTGCGCACGGGTCAGCGTCTTGGAGGTCAGCGCCAACACCATGATCGGCGAATCGGCCGGGTTGTACTCGCGATAGGTGGGGTTGTTGCGCAAGGTGGTAGGCAGGTCGGCGCGTGCCGCCTGCATGGCGGCCTGCACGTCGCGCGCGGCGCCGTTGATATCGCGGTTCAGCGCAAACTGGATAACGATACGCGCAGAACCGACCGTGCTGGTCGAGGTGAGTTCGGTGACGCCGGAGATCGCGCCGAGGCGTTTTTCCAGCGGCTCGGCCACGGTGGACGCCATGATGTCCGGACTGGCGCCGGCCATGCTGGCCTGCACCACCACCACCGGATAGGTGACGTTGGGCAGCGGTGCGACCGGCAGGTGGAAATACGCCAGCAGGCCCGAGAGCAGGATGGCGAATGCCAGCAGCGTGGTTGCTACCGGTCGGCGAATAAACAGCGACGAGATATTCATGCGCGATCACCACACTCGCGCGATCCGTTCCCTCTCCCCTGCGGAGAGAGGGTTGAGGTGAGGGGAGCACGCTCGCGGTGATCTCGATGAAAGCCACGCGCTGAATACGCATCTGCGCGAGGCTGGCCCCTCACCCCAGCCCTCTCTCCGCAAGGGAGCGGGCGCAGACCGCGCTGCGCTGCAAACATCATGGCGCGCTATCTCCAGCCGCCAGCGACGGCTTGCGCTGGAAGCGCTGCGCCAGCCGATCGAAGAACAGATAGATCACCGGCGTGGTGAACAGCGTCAGCACTTGGCTCAAGGTAAGGCCGCCGATGATCGCCAGGCCCAGCGGCCGGCGCAGTTCCGACCCGGTGCCGGTGCCGAGCAGCATCGGCAGCGCGCCGAGCATCGCCGCCAGCGTAGTCATCAGAATCGGGCGGAAACGCAGCAGCGAGGCTTCGAAGATCGCCTTCGCGGGCGGCTTGCCGTGATCGCGTTCGGCTTCGAGCGCAAAGTCCACGATCATGATCGCGTTCTTCTTCACGATGCCGATCAGCAGCACGATGCCGATGATGCCGATCACATCCAGATCGGAACCGGCCACCATCAGCGCCACCAGCGCGCCGATACCGGCCGAAGGCAGGGTGGAGAGAATCGTTACCGGGTGGATGAAGCTCTCGTACAGCACGCCCAGCACGATATACACCGCCACCAGTGCGGCAATCAGCAGATACACCTCGCTGGACAGCGAATCCTGGAATGCCTGCGCGGCGCCCTGGAAGGAGGAGGTGATCGACGGCGGCATCTTCACCGCTTTTTCGGCCTGGTTGACTTCTTCCACCGCCTTGCTCAGCGACGCATCCTGGGCCAGGTTGAACGACACCGTCACCGCCGGGAACTGCGCCAGGTGGCTGATCACCAGCGGCGACTTGGTCACCTGGATCTTGGCGATCGCGCTCAGCGGCACCTGGCCGCTGCTGCTGGTCTGGCTGGGCAAGTACAGCTCGCCCAGCGACTGCAGCGTCGGCAGTTTTTCCGGCTTGGCCACCAGGATCACGCGGTACTGGCTGGACTGATCGAAGATGGTCGACACGATGCGCTGGCCGAGTGCGTCGTACAGCGCATTGTCGATGGTGGCCGCAGTAATGCCGAAGCGTGCCGCCAGCTGGCGGTTCACTTCCACGTTGACGCTCAGGCCATCGTTGTTCAAGTCGCTGGTGACATCGCGGATCGACTTGATCTGCTTCATCTTGTCGATCAGCGCCGGCACGTATTTGTCGAATTCCTGCTGGCTCGGGCCACGCAGCACGAACTGGTACTGGTTGGGCGAGACGGTGGTATCCAGCGTGAGGTCCTGCTCCGGCTGCAGATACAGCTTGATGCCGGGAATATTCGCCACTTCATCTTGAATGCGGCGGGCGATTTCCTCGGCGGTTTCCGAGCGGTCGTCGCGCGGCTGCAGGTTGATCAGGAAGCGGCCGTTGTTGAGCGTGGTGTTGGTGCCGTCGATGCCCACGTAGGAGGTGAGATTGACTACATTCTTGTCTTTGAGGATCGCCTCGGCCAGCTGCGCCTGCCGGTCGACCATGGTGCTGTAGGACACCGAGTTGTCGGCAATGCTGATGCCCTGGATCACGCCCACGTCCTGCACCGGGAACAGGCCCTTGGGAATCAGCACGTACAGCAGCACGGTGATCGCCATGGTGATCACGAACACCACCAGGGTGGCGCGCTGGTGCTTCATCACCACGCGCAGGCCGCGCTCATAGGCGGCCAGGGTCTTGTCGAACAGGCCTTCGCTGATGCGCTCGAAGCGACTGGGATGACGCTCCGATTCGGCGCGCAGAATGCGCGCGCACAGCATCGGCACCAGGGTCAGCGAGACCACGCCGGACAACACGATGGTCACCGCCAGGGTCACCGCGAATTCGCTGAACAGGCGACCGATCACGCCGCCCATGAACAGCAGCGGGATCAGCACGGCAATCAGCGACACGGTCAGCGACAGAATGGTGAAGCCGATCTGGCCGGCGCCGATCAGCGCGGCATTCAGCGGCGTCTCGCCTTCTTCCAGGTAGCGCACGATGTTCTCGATCATCACGATCGAGTCGTCCACCACGAAGCCGGTGGCGATGATCAGCGCCATCAGCGAGAGATTGTCGATCGAGTAATTGAGCTGGTACATCACCGCCAGCGTGCCGATCAGCGACACCGGCACGGAAATGCTGGGGATGATGGTGGCCGGCAGGTTGCGCAGGAACACGAAGATCACCAGCACCACCAGCACCACCGCCAGCACCAGCTCGAACGCCGCGTCCGACACCGAGGAGCGGATCACGCCGGTGCTGTCCGACACCACCTGCACCTTCATGCCGGCGGGCAGGGTCGATTCCAGCTGCGGCAACTCGGCCTTGATCTGGTCGACGGTGGCAATCACGTTCGCGCCCGGCTGGCGCTGCACGTTCAACACGATCGCCGGCGTCTTGTTGTACCAGGCGCCTTGCTCGGTGTTCTGTGCGGCCTGGGTGACACGCGCGACGTCGCGCAGAAACACCGGCGCGCCGTTCTGATAGGAGACGACCGTGTTGAGGTAATCGGTCGGATCCTGGATCTGGTCGTTGCCGTTGATGGTGTAGTCGAGCTTGGGCCCGTCGAAGTTGCCCTTGGGCTGGCTGACGTTGACGTTGGAAATCAGCGAGCGCAGGTCGTCGATGTTCAGGCCATAGGCGGCCAGCTTCTGCGGATCGGCTTCCACCCGCACTGCCGGCACATTGCCGCCGGCCGGGGTCACCAGACCCACGCCGGGCACTTCGGAAATCTTGGTGCCGAGGCGGTTGTTGGCGATGTCCTGCAGCTGCGGCAGCGACATCGAGTTGGAAGTTACCGCCAGCGTCATGATCGGCTGGTCGGCCGGATTCACCTTCGCATACGTGGGCGGCGCGGGCAGGCCGCTGGGCAGCAGGCTGTTGGCGGCGTTGATCGCCTCCTGCACGTTCTGCTCGGCCACATCCAGATTGAGCGCGAGATTGAACTGCAGGGTGATGACCGAGGCGCCAGCCGAGCTGCTCGAGGTCATCTGCTGCAGGCCGGGGATTTCGCCCAGCTGCACTTCCAGCGGCGCGGTGACGGTGGTAGCCATCACCGAGGGGCTGGCGCCCGGATAGAAGGTCTGCACCTGGATCGTCGGGTAATCGACGTCGGGCAGCGAGGACACCGGCAGAAAGCGCATCGCGACCAGGCCCACCAACACAAGGGCGATCATCAGCAGCGATGTGGCTACCGGCCTGAGTACGAACAGGCGGGAAATATTCATCGGAGCGCGCGCCTGCCGCTTACGAAGCCGAGGAGGCGGAGTCGGATGACTGCTTCCGCTTGCCGCCGTGATGCGTCGCCGCTGGCGCAGACGATGACGTGGCCGGCTCGTCGCCCTGTGCGGCACCCTTGGCCTGCGCAATCTTGATCTTGGCGCCGTCGTTCAAGCGGTCCATGCCATCGGTGACCACGGTCTGGCCGGCCGACAGGCCCGCCAGGATCACCGTGCTCTTGCCGTCGCTGGGACCGATGCTGACCTTGTGCACCGAGACGGTGTCGTCGCTGTTGACCAGATAGACGTAGTCGCCGGGCGCGCCGCTCTGCACGGCGGGCGTCGGCACCAGCACCGCCTGCTGCAGCGTATCCACCAGCAGGCGCACATTGACGAATTCGTTCGGATACAGCGACTCGTCGTCATTGGGGAAGGTGGCGCGCAGCGTGACCGTGCCGGTGCTGGTCGCCATCTGGTTGCTGATCGCATACAGCGTGCCGGTGGCCAGCTGCTTGCTGTTGTCGCTGCTGTACAGCGTCACCGCCAGCTTGGCGCCTGAGTTGGAGCGCTGCAGCACCTGGGCGAGCGAATTCTGCGGCACGGTGAATTCCACCGTGGTCGGCTTCATCGAGGTGATCACGGCGATGCCGGGCGAGCTGGACGCGGTGACGTAGTTGCCCGGGTCGACCAGGCGCAGGCCGATGCGGCCATCCACCGGTGCGGTGATATGGCAATACGCCAGATCCAGATCGTCCTGGGCGATCGCGGCCTGATCGGCCTTCACCGCCGCTTCGTCCTGCTGGACCAGGAAGGTCTGGTCGATATAGGTCTGCTCGGCGATCGACTTCTGCTGATGCAGCTGCTCGTAGCGTGCCAGGTCGGCACGGGCCTGGCCCAGGCTGGCCTGGTCCTTGGCCAGCTGCGCCTGCGCCTGCTGCTTGTTGATCTGGTATTGGCGCGGATCGATCTGGGCCAGGAACTGGCCCTTCTTCACATCCTGGCCTTCCTGGTAGCCCACGTCGGTGAGATAGCCGCTGAGCTGCGGAAGCACCGTGACGGTGGCCATCGGCGTGACCGTGCCCAATTCGTTCAGGATCACCGGCATGCTGCCCAGTTGCGCGTTGGACGCGCTGACCACCTGCGGCGGATTGCCATTGCGCGCAGGCTTGGCACCGAAAATCAGATGGAAGGCAATCAGCAGGATGACCGCCACCACAATCACAACGGCGATCCAAGTGCCGCGCTTCTTGCGAAAGTGGCCGGCTGCTCGCTGGGTGTCGGCACTCATAACCATCTCCAGATGTCCGCTCCAGCAGGGGGCAGGAGCGCTTTCAGTTGTAACCATGCCGCTGCAAGCGGTCGACGGGCCGTCAGCACGACGGTCAACGTCGTGTGAAACGTCCGATGGTCCATGTGGTTGACACAATCCCGATTATTCCCGTGCATCCTTAGCACCACATTCGCTGGCGCATGCACACGGATTTTCAATCGGGCAACCACTGATTCTGGTAGCTTCGGCGCCATGCCTGCACTGCGAATAGGCATATTGCAAATGAAGCTGTTATATGGCTGTTCCTGCCAGTATCGCTGAGTTTTCCGCGCGCGCCGTCAACGATCTGTCACATCACACCATCTTGGCCCGCTTCCACCAGCGCGTCACCTTCTCCTCGCGCACCAGGGTGAACAGGCCCGCGCCGAGAATCAGCACGATGCCGATCAGCATCGGCCAGTCCAGCGTGTCGCCGAACAGCCAATAGCCGAAGCCGATCGCCCACAGCATCTGGCTGTATTGCGTGGGCGCGACGCGATTGGCCGGGGCGATCAAGGTGGCATACATCAGCAGTACGCCGGCGAGTGCCGCAAGCAGGCCGTAGCCGGCCAGCAATTCCCATTGATGCCAGTTCGGCCATGCAAAATGCGGAATCATCAGCAGGCCGCCGACAATCAGCGGGCCGGCCACGCCGGCGCCATACAGGCTGATGCGTTTTTCGTGCGGACCGGCCACGCGCAAGGCGACCACCGAACAGGCCGCAAAGAAACCGCAGACCAGGCCGGCGATATCGCCTACGCCCAAGGCACGGAAGCCGGGACGCAGCACCACCAGCACGCCGGCAAAGCCGACGAACACCGCCAGCCAGCGGCGCCAGCCCACATGCTCCTTCAGGAACAGCACAGACAGGATGGTCACGAAGATCGGCATCAGGAAGATCATCGTGAACACCTCGGCCATCGGCAGCAGGGTGAAGGCGATGACCGAGGTGATATTGCCCATGGCGCCGGCAATGGCGCGCACCCACCACAGCGATGGCTTGCGTGCGATCACCACGTCCTTCCAGCTGTCTCCCCTGCGCATGATGAAGGGCAGCGCCCACAGCCCGAACAGTGCGCCAAAGAACACCGATTCATAAGGCGGGATGGAGCCGTGCAGCGATTTGACGAAGGCGTCGCTGATCGCATAAGCCGCGAAGGAAGCAAAGCCGAGGAGCACGCCCTTGATCATGCGGATTCCGGTAGTAGTGCGTTTTTTAAGGGGAATGGGGCGGCTTGCGTCGACAACGGGACGGCCGTCCGGGGGAATATCGACAGCATACTGTGACGGGGAAGAATGACAACGTCATGAGAGCGCTGCGGGATGGCTATGGAGCGGGCTTTTGCCGGGTGGAGCCAGGGCATGGCGGCTAGCCGAAAAGTGCCGCAGGCAGGCGGTGCCGGGTCTGGGTTCGATGTCATTCCGACTTAGGCCGGAATCAGTGCTTCGCATTGGCGATGGACTCCTCGCTCCTCAAGGCCGGACACGCCCGTCTACGCTCTCCGCGAGGCGGCCCGATGTTAGCGACGACATCAACCGGCGAACCTCGCTGCCGAACTGACCGACAGCATCGTTATTCCCCGCAAATGCCACGCTGCGGAACAGCATTCTTCGTTCCACTCGCCAGTAACTATTCGAAATCGTACCCACTTGCCAGCTAAAGCAAGAGGATAAGAATTTTCTGGTATCCGACTCAGGCCTGCGCTTCGTAGCCTCCGCGTCATGCCAGCGTGCGAACCCGGTGCAGTCACGCACTGCTTCGACCGCGATGCACATACATCCCTCTACCAGGCCGTGGCTCGGTGTGATCCGGGCCGCGCTGCTGCAGAACAGGGTGTGCCACCAACGTGTCCAGTGCCCGCGAATTCGTCGCCATGAGCGATGCGTTCTGTGCATTCGTCCATGCAAGGAACGCGATGAGTCTGTTCAAACATCGATGGTCGACGCTTTTCCATGGCTCCTTATGGATCGGCCTGGTTCTTTTCAGTGCGCCCGCGCTGGCGGTGACGTTCGGCGACCACTGGGATCTTGGCGGCGCGGTCCGCGTGCGCGTCGACGATGAATCGCGGCGCGACGTACATAAGGTGGGGCTGGACACGGTAATGCTCAGCGCGCGCTACACGTCCGACAGCTGGATCGGTGCGGCGCGCTACCGCTTCTATGGGGCGGAGTATCCCTACCAGTACGTACCGCATTTTGGCGACATCCGCTTCATGGAATATGCGTGGATCGGCTACCGCTTCGATTCCCGCCGCCAGTTGCAGCTCGGCTTGAACCAGGTGCCGTTCGGCTTGCAGCCGCTGTACAGCAGCACCTTCTGGGAAACCCTCGGCAACGTGGTCGGCATGGAAGACGTTTCCATGCTGGGCGGCAAATACATCCAGGATGCCGGCGACTGGAATATCCAGGCCGGTTACTACGCGCGCCAGGCGTGGCCGGGACATGGCACCAGCCGCGGCAGCACCTATTCGGTGGTAGTGACGCCCGCCGATCCGGGCGTTGTCGGCGGCACGCACAATGTGGAGCGGGATCTATTTGTCGGCCGCCTCACGCACAAGACCCGCCTTGGCGGCTGGACGGGCGAAGCAGGGCTGTCGCTGCTCACTTCCGGCCTCTACAACTACGACACGCGCCGCTACGGCCGGCGCAATGCGTATGCCGTGCATTACGCCGCCAGCAAGAACGGCTGGAGTACCAAGTTGCAGTACGCGCGCCAGCAGATGGCGCCGCGCAACCCCGACGGCGAGCAGACCATCAGCGTCGGCGGCTATGACGGCACCTTCAACCTCGCCACCCGCGGCAACTTCTATGCCGGTGATCTCAGCTACCGCTTTGGCGACAGCTACCTGGGCGGCTGGATCAAGGATCTGAGTTTCTACAGTTCCTACAGCATGTACGAGAAATCCAATCCGGCCTTCCGCGATTCGCAACGCTTCATTCTCGGCACGTCGTTTTCGGTGAAGTTCCTCAGCGTTTATCTGGAGTGGCTGAACGGACGCAACGATCCGTATATCGGCGGTGGCAGCTATGCGCAGAGCCTTGCCGCGGGCGGAATCGATCGCTGGCGGGGCAAGTTCTATTTGAACGTCGGCTACTACTTCTGATGGTGCGAATACCTCGCGCGGCCGCTGCGGGCGCTTCGCGGGGAAACGCTGCAGCGGGCGTTTCTGATCTGAATTTTTCGACTGGCATTTTTTGGCCAGGCAATGGCTGGAGTATTCATGCGTAGCGAGCGAAATTTCATTGATGGGTTGTTCGTGGATACGGGCGGCGCACCACCGATTGCGGTGTGCAATCCCGCCACCGGGCAGACCCTGGCCCAGGTCGATGCGGCCAGCATGGCGCAGGTGCAGGCCGCCGTCGGCGTCGCCGCACGTGCGCAGCGCCACTGGGGCCGGCTGCCCGCGATCGAACGCGCGCAGTACCTGCGCAAGCTTGCCGATGCGCTGGTGGCACATGCCGCAACGATCGGCGCGACGCTGGCAGCCGAATCCGGCAAGAGCGTGACCGAGGCCAGCAGCGAGGCGCTATATGCGGCGGAAATCACCCGCTATCACGCCGAATGGGCGCGCCGCATCGAAGGCGAAGTCATTCCCAGCGACAACGCGGACGAAACGATCCTGCTGCAGCGCGAACCGATCGGCGTGGTGGCCTGCCTGATCCCGTTCAACTATCCGGTCTACACGCTGATGCGCAAGATCGCGCCGGCGCTGATCGCCGGCAACACCGTGGTCGTGCGTCCCAGCAACAACACGCCCTTGTGCGCTTTCGATATCGCCAGGGCCATCGAACAGGCCGGGCTGCCGCCGGGCGTGGTGAATGTTCTCGCCATGCGGCACGAGCAGGCGGCAGTGCTGTGCACCCAGCCACGCGTCGGCATGATCACCCTCACCGGCAGCCTCGGCGTCGGCCGCGCCGTGCTGGAGTATTGCAAGGCGAATATCGCCAAGCCCTCGCTGGAACTGGGCGGCAAGACGCCCGTGATCGTCGAGCCCGATGCGGATCTGGAGCAGGCGGCCAGCGCCATCGTCGCCTCCAAGACGACGCACTGCGGTCAGCTTTGCACTGCCATCGAGCGCGTATACGTGCACGACAGCGTGCACCAGCGCCTGCTGGCGCTGCTGCGCGAAAAGTTCGCCGCCATCCGCATCGGCGACCGCGCCGCGGATCCGGCCTGCATGGGGCCGCTGGTGAGTGAGCGCGCACGCGACGACATCCACGCCAAGGTCAGGCGCGCCGTGGCCGACGGTGCCGTACTCGAAACCGGCGGGGTACTACCCGAAGGGCCGGGCTTTTTCTATCCGGCCACGCTGCTCAGCAATTGCCGCCAGGAAATGGAAATCGTGCAGGAGGAAATCTTCGGACCGGTGTTGCCGGTGCTCCGCTACGGCTCGCTGGACGAAGCCCTGCACATGGCCAACGACCACCAGTTCGGCCTGGCTTCCGTGCTCTACACCGAGCACTACCGCACGGCGCTGAAGGTGGCCAATGGCATCGAGGCCGGCGAGCTGTATGTCAATCGCACGCCGGCCGATCCGTACCAGGGCTTTCACGCCGGCTGGAAACGTTCGGGGCTGGGTGGCGATGACGGCAAGCACGGGATGCTTGAGTTCACCCAGACGCGCCTCGTGGTGATGAGGTACTGAGCGCATGGATACCAAAGTGACCATACCCGCGCCGTACGCACGGACAGACAAGCGCAGCCAGCTTTATCGCTACGGGCAACTGGTGCTGCTGGTGCTTGCCGCCGGCGCCATTTATCCGGTGCTGTACCTGCGGCAGATCTATCAGACCAGCATGATCGAAGCGCTGGCGATCAACGATCAGCAGCTCGGCTATCTGTATTCCATTCTCGGTGCGGCGTTCATGCTGAGCTATCTGCCCAGCGGCTGGCTGGCCGATCGCATCGCGCCGCGCCTGCTGATCAGCGTCTCGCTGCTGGGCACTGGGTTGTTGGCGATGGGCTATGCCACCTTGCCGGATTTCCAGGTATTGCTGGCGATCTTCTGCGGCTTCGGCATCACGACCGGGCTTACCTTCTGGGCGGCCTTGCTCAAGCGCGTGAAGCTGCTGGCCAGCAAACAGGAGCAGGGACGTTTCTTCGGCGTACTGGACGGCGGTCGCGGCCTGGTCGAAGCGTTGCTGGCCACGGTTGCCATCAGCCTGTTCACCTATCTGACGCACGATCGCGGTGTTGGCCTTGCCGACGGCTTTCGGCACGTGATCCATCTGTACGCGTATACCTGTCTGGCGCTGGGCATCGTGCTGGGTCTGCTGCGCGACCCGCAGCCGGCGGCGAGGGTGCTGCAAGCCAGGCAGGCGCGTATCAAGGGTAGCGTGCTGCAGGATCTGAAACAGCTGGCTGGCTTGCCCGAACTGTGGCTGGTTACCGCCATCGTGTTCTGCGGCTATCACTTCTTCTGGGCGACCTACAGTTTCTCGGCGTATCTGGAACAGGGTGGCCTGGGGCTGAGCGCCACCATGGCGGGCGTGATCACCACCATCAAGCTGTGGATGCGACCGGTGGGCGGCATCGGCGGCGGCTGGCTGGGCGATCGCTTCACCAATCTGCGCGTGCTGACCTGGGCGCTGGCCCTGGCCGGCGTCGGCATGCTCGGTCTGATCACCTTGCCGAAGCTGCACATCGTGTCGCTGGTGGTGGTGCTGGTGGTGTTTATCGGCTTGATGACCTACGCGATCCGTGGACTCTACTGGGCCGTGCTCGATCAGTGCCAGATTCCGGAGCGCATCACCGGCCTGGCCATCGGCATCATTTCCGTGGTGGGTTATTCACCCGATGTACTGCTGCCGCTGATCAATGGCTGGATCACCCAGCACATTCCCGGCATGCCCGGCTATCAAATTTATTTCAGCTATGTGCTGGTAATGGGCTCGCTGGGCGTGGTCGCGGCGCTTGCCTTGCGCAGGCGCATTGCCAAAAGGAGCCTGGCATGAAGATCGTTTCCCTGCAGACGCACGTCGTTGCGGTGCCGCCGCCGCATATCGGCGGCATGTACTGGCTGTTCGTCACGCTCAAGACCGACACCGGTATCGAGGGTGTCGGCGAAATCTACGCCGCCAGCTTTCACCCCAAGGCGATGGTGCCGGTGATCGAGGATGTGTTCGAGCGCTACTTGCTCGATCACGATCCGCATCACGTGGAGCGTTTCTTCCGCCAGGCCTATTCCAGCGGTTTCACCCAGCGCCCGGACCTCACCATGATGGGTGTGGTCAGCGGACTGGAAATGGCTTGCTGGGACATCATCGGCAAGGCCGCCGGCAAGCCGGTCTACGAACTGCTCGGCGGCAAGGTGCATGAGCGCCTGCGTTCCTATACCTATTTGTATCCGGTCAACCGCAAGGGCGAATACGACTACAGCGATCCGGACCTGGCTGCCGAATACGCAGTGCGCGCGATGGAGCAGGGCTTTACCGCGGTGAAGTTCGATCCCGCCGGTCCCTATACGGCGTATTCCGGCCACCAGCTTTCGCTGGATGTGCTCGAACGCTGCGAAACCTTCTGCCGCAAGATCCGCGATGCAGTCGGCAATCGCTGCGACCTGTTGTTCGGCACGCACGGGCAGATGGTGCCGTCGTCGGCGATTCGTTTGGCCCGACGGCTGGAAAAATACGATCCGCTGTGGTTCGAGGAGCCGGTGCCGCCGGGGCAGGAACAAGCCATGGCGCAGGTTGCTGCAAAAACCACCATTCCGATCGCCGCCGGCGAACGCCTCACCACCAAGTACGAATTCTTCAAACTGCTGCAGGCGGGCGCTGCATCGATCCTGCAAATGAATGTGGGCCGCTGCGGCGGCCTGCTGGAAGCGAAGAAGATCGCCAGCCTGGCCGAGGCGTATTACGCGCAGATCGCGCCGCATCTCTACAACGGGCCGGTCGGCGCCGCCGCGAGTTTCCAGCTGGCCGCCTGCACGCCCAATTTCCTGATCCAGGAAAGCATCGGTTGCTGGGACGGTTTCCATGCGGAGGTGCTCAAGCAGCCGCTGCAATGGGAAGACGGCTACATCGTTCCATCGCGCGAGCCTGGCCTGGGCGTCGAACTGAACATGGATGTGGTGCGCAAGCACTGCCCCTACACCGGCGAGCGGCTGCATCTGCAGATGGCGGCCGATCCCGTGGACGTAAAGGACCACTCACCCGCCAGGGGCTGAGCGCGAGCGTTCGCGTCCCCTTTTCACCCTGCGACAGGCCGCTGCCGGCCGATCACTTTTCAACTTGTTTGCGGCGCTCCCATGACATTCGATTACATCATCGTTGGTGCCGGCTCTGCCGGTTGCATCCTGGCCGATCGCCTCACGGAGTCGGGCCGGCATTCAGTGTTGCTGCTGGAAGCCGGCGGCAAGGACGACTCGCGCTGGATCAAGATGCCGGGCGGCTTCGCCAAGCTGTACTACAACCCCCGCTATAACTACATGTACTACTCCGAACCGCAGCCACGGCTCAACGACCGCAAGCTGTATGCGCCGCGCGGCAAGGTGCTTGGCGGCTCCGGTTCGATCAACGCCATGATCTACGTGCGCGGCCAGCCGCATGATTTCGACGACTGGTCGATGGGCGGCAACGACGGCTGGGCATGGCAAAACGTGCTGCCGTATTTTCGCCAGGTGGAAACCCATCCGGACGGGGAGAGCGAATATCACGGCGGCTATGGTCCGATCCATATCAGCTCGATGCGCGGCAAGACGCATCCCATCTGCGACAACTTTCTGGCCGCCTGTGACGAGCTGGGCTATCCGGTGACCGAGGATTTCAACGGCGCCCAGTTCGAAGGCGCCGGCATCTACGATCTCAATACGTATAAGGGTGAACGCTGCTCCAGCAGCAGCGCCTATCTGCGTCCGGTGCTGGAACGTCCCAATCTGCGTGTCGAAACCGACACGCTGGCCGAACGCGTGCTGTTCAATCAGGATGGCCGTGCCATCGGGGTGCGCGTCAGGCGCGGCGGCGAGCAACAGGATTTCCGTGTCAACAAGGAAGTGATCTTGTCGGCGGGAGCGGTGGGTACGCCCAAGGTCTTGCAGCTGTCCGGCCTCGGCGACAAGCAATGGCTCGATCAGTTCGGCATTCCCACGCTGCAGCATTTGCCTGCGGTGGGTGCGGGCCTGCAGGACCATCTGTGCGCGAGCTACTACTACCGGGCCAACGTGCCCACGCTCAATGGTACCTTGCGTTCGTGGCTGGGGCAGATGAAGGTCGGGCTGCAATACATGCTCCGGCGCAGCGGCCCGCTGGCGATGAGCGTGAACCAGTCGGGCGGCTTCTTCCGCGGCGACGACAGCCAGGCGCATCCCAATCTGCAGCTGTATTTCAATCCGTTGTCGTACCAGATTCCCAAAAGCAGCAAAGTGAGCATCAAGCCGGAGCCCTATCCGGGCTTTTTGCTCTGCTTCAATCCGTGCCGGCCGAGCAGTCGCGGCACCGTGCGCATCGCTTCGCCCCACGCCGAAGATGCGCCGTTGATCGATCCGAACTATCTCAGCACCGAAAAGGATGTTGCCGAAGCGATCCAGGGCAGCCGCCTGATTCGACGTCTGATGAGCACCGAGGCCTTGCGTTCCATCACCGTCGAGGAAACCTTGCCCGGCCCGAGCGTGCAGGACGACCGGGACATGCTTGGCTATTTCCGGCAGAACAGCGGTTCCATCTATCACCTGTGCGGTTCGGCCGCGATGGGTCGCGACCCGCGCAATTCGGTGGTGAATAACTTTCTGAAAGTGCACGGCGTGCGCGGCCTGCGCGTGGTCGATGCCTCGATCTTCCCCAACATTACGTCGGGCAACCTCAATGCGCCCACCATGATGGTGGCGGAAAAGGGCGCCGCCCTGATTCGTGCGGAAAGCAGCTAACTAGCTGATAGGTCGGCGGATTATGGCGGGCCCTGGCGCCAGCCTGACGGCTGCTGCGGCCCGGCATGACCCGGATCGTGGCCCCCGGCTACAATAACGGGCTCCCCTGATTGCTTCCGGAACTTCTATGGCAGCCCGCTTGAATCCGCTCGACCTGTATGACGTCCGCTCCCTGCTCAGCGACGAAGAACGCATGGTGCAAGACACCGTGGGCCGCTTCGTCGACGAAAAGGTGCTGCCGATCATCGGCGATTGCTTCGACCAGGGCCGTTTTCCCAAGGAACTGATTCCGGAAGTGGCCAACCTGGGCCTGCTGGGCGCCACCATTCCCGAAAAATACGGCTGCGCCGGCATGAACGGCGTCAGCTACGGCCTGATCTGCCAGGAGCTGGAGCGTGGCGATTCGGGCCTGCGCAGCTTCGCGTCCGTGCAGAGCTCGCTGTGCATGTATCCGATCTACGCCTACGGCAGCGAAGAACAGAAAATGCACTACCTGCCGAAAATGGCGGCGGGTGAAGTGATCGGCTGCTTCGGCCTGACCGAACCGCACGGCGGCTCCGATCCGGCCAACATGAAAACCAACGCCAAGAAGGACGGCGGCGACTGGGTCATCAACGGCGCCAAGATGTGGATCACCAACGGCAACATCGCGCAGATCGCGATTGTCTGGGCGCAGACCGAAGACGGTATCCAGGGCTTTATCGTGCCCACCGACAGCAAGGGCTTCACCGCACAGGAAGTGCACAAGAAGATGAGCCTGCGCGCCTCGGTCACTTCTGCGCTGTTCTTCGACAACGTGCGCGTGCCCGATGCCAACCGCCTGCCGAACGTGAAAGGCTTGAAGGGCCCGCTCGGCTGCCTTAACCAGGCGCGCTACGGCATCACCTGGGGCCCGATCGGCGCCGCCCAGGCCTGCCTGAAGGAAGTGATGGACTACACGCAGGAGCGCGTGCTGTTCGGCCGCCCGCTGGCCGCCAACCAGGCGATCCAGCTGAAGATGGCCGACATGGCCCGCCGCATCACCACTGCCCAGTTGCTGTCGCTGCAGCTCGGCCGTTTGAAGGATGCCGGCAAGATGGAGCCGACGCAGGTATCGCTGGCCAAGTGGAACAACGTGCGCATGGCGCTGGACATCGCGCGCGACTGCCGCGACATCCTCGGCGGCGCCGGCATCACGGTCGAGCATTCGGCGATTCGCCATGCTTTGAACCTGGAATCGGTGATCACCTATGAAGGTACCGAGACGGTGCACCAGCTGGTGGTGGGGCGCGAGCTGACGGGCATCAATGCGTTTTGATGCCCTGCGGGCATGCGCCTGCAGCCGCAACGGATAAAACGGCCTACGGCCGCTATTTCTGCGCGCCGTCGTCATTCCCGCGAATGCGGAAATCCATCGTTGCTCTAGAGCAAGGCCAACATGGATTCCTGCATTCGCGGGAATGACGGCCTCGAAAATGAAGCGTTCCAGCAAGGAAGGGAAGCATTTCGGGAGTCCAGCATGTCGATCAACACTATCCGCATCGAAACCGACCGCCTGATCCTGCGTCCGCCGGTGCTGGACGATTTCGATGCCTACGCCGCCAATATGGGCGACTACGAAGCCTCGCACTTCATCGGCGGCCCGCAACCGCGCGCGACGGCATGGCGCGGTTTTCTATCGCTCGCCGGCGCATGGATGATCCAGGGCTTTTCGATGTTCTCGGTGATCGAGAAATCCAGCGGACGCTGGGTCGGCCGCCTCGGCCCCTGGCATCCGGAAGGCTGGCCCGGCACCGAAGTGGGTTGGGGCCTGGCGCGCGCCGCCTGGGGCAAGGGCTATGCCTACGAAGGCTCCGTCGCCGCCATCGACTGGGCTTTCGACCATCTGGGCTGGAGCGAAGTGATCCATTCCATCAATACCGACAACTACGCATCGCAGGCCTTGGCCAAGCGCCTGGGCTCGCAGCTGCGCGGCCCCGCGCAGCTGCCGCCGCCGTACGAAAACATCACCGTCGGCATCTGGGCGCAAACGCGCGAGCAGTGGAAACGGCGCACGTGAGCAACCTGCCGCAGGCCTTGCTCGACGTGCTGACGGCGGTAATGCCGCAGCTGCGCGAGCATTGCCGCGATGGCTGGGTGGTAATCGGCAGCGCTGCAGCCGCCTTGTCCGGTGCCGACGTCGACGTGGCCGATCTGGACCTGCTGACCAGCCGCGCCGATGCCGAACGCCTGATCGCGCTGTGGCAACCCGCGCTGGATCCGCACTACCACCCCGCCGCCGCCGACCGTTTCCGCTCGCACTTCGCCCGCTTCCTGTTTCCCGGCATGCCGGTCGAGGTGATGGGCGACCTGCAACTGCACGGCGAGCAGGGCTGGCAACCGGTCCGCGTGCACCAGATCGTGCAGGCGGTCGCCGGCGGCATTGCGGTACCGATTCCTGCTGTCGCCGAACAGATCCGCGTACTGGAAAGCTTCGGCCGCCCCAAAGACCTGCAGCGCGCCAGCCTGCTGCGTGCCCTATGAACCGCTCCAGGGTCGCCACACTGGCAGCAGTCAGCCACGCCCATCGATAATTTCCCATTCCGTGCCGCGCCACGGCACGTCCAGACCGAGAACATCGCCATCATGTCCGCCACGCCTATCGCCGCCCGCCACAAGGGCTTCAACCGCGCCGAGATCGTCGATCAGAACTTCACCGAGTTCGTGCAGCTCTGGCAGGGCGACGTGCACAGCAAGCCGCGCGACGGCGAGGCCGTGCTGCCGGGCAGTGCACTCGATGCTCGCGGCTTTCGCGATCTGCTGGAATCGCAGCTGATCTCGCGCCACCTGGATCTGATGGCGCGCGTGCTGCGTGTGCAAAACAAAGTGTTCTACACCATCGGCAGCTCCGGCCACGAAGGCAATGCAATGGTGGCGCGGCTTACCCGGCATACCGATCCGGCCTTCCTGCATTACCGTTCCGGCGGCTTTATGGCCGAGCGTTTCCGCAAGCTGCCGGGCATGGATCCGGTAATGGATTCGGCGCTGTCCTTCGCTGCCAGCAAGCAAGATCCCGCTTCCGGCGGCCGCCACAAGGTGTGGGGTAGCAAGCCGTTGTGGGTGCTGCCGCAAACCTCCACCATCGCTTCGCACTTGCCCAAGGCACTGGGCACGGCCATTGCGATCGAGCAGGGGCGCCGCATCGGCCATCAGCTGCCGATTCCCGAAGATTCCATCGCCATCTGTTCGTTCGGCGATGCGTCCAGCAACCATGCGACTGCGCAGACCGCGTTCAATGCCGCCGCATGGACGGCCTACCAGAAGCTGCCGGCACCGGTGCTGTTCGTATGCGAAGACAACGGTATCGGCATCTCGGTAAAAACACCGAGCGGCTGGGTGGCCAACAACTTCCAGCATCGCCCTGATCTGGATTACTTCTTTGCCGATGGCCTGGATCTGGCCGAAGGCTATGCGCAGGTGCAGCGTGCGGTAGACCACTGCCGCAGCACGCGCCGCCCGACCTTCCTGCACCTGAAGACCACCCGCATCATGGGCCATGCCGGCACCGATTTCGAAATCGAGTGGCGCAGCATCGAAGAGCTGGTGACGGTGGAAGCCTCCGATCCGCTGATGCGCTCGGCGGCGATTGCGCTGCAGTCCGGTCTGTACAGCAAGGATGAATTGCTGGCGCTCAACGATCACATCCGCAAACGCTGCTTCGCCGCTGCCGACGAAGCCGACCGCAGCCCCAAGCTCGATCGCCTCGACGAAGTGATGGCGCCGCTGGCGCCGTATACGCCCAAGCAAGTAAAGGCCGAAGCCGAGCGTGCGGATTACCAGGACAGGCGCGTGGCCGTGTTCGGCGGCGAGGGCAAGCTGCCGGAAAAGCAGCCGCCGCGTCATCTGGCAATCCAGATCAACCAGGCACTGCACGAGGTGATGGCGAAATATCCCGAAACGCTGCTGTTTGGCGAAGACGTCGCGCAGAAGGGCGGCGTGTATACGGTGACCAAGGGCCTGTTCAAGGTGTTCAAGGGTAACCGCGTATTCAACACGCTGCTCGACGAAACCATGATCCTCGGCCTGGCGCAGGGCTACGCCAACATGGGCATGCTGCCGCTGCCGGAGATTCAGTACCTGGCGTATTTCCACAACGCCTGCGACCAGATTCGCGGCGAGGCCGCCTCGTTGCAGTTCTTCTCCAATGACCAGTACCGCAATCCGCTGGTGATGCGCGTGGCTTCGCTGGGTTATCAACGCGGGTTCGGCGGTCATTTCCACAACGACAACTCGATTGCACCGTTGCGCGATATTCCTGGCTTGGTGGTCGGCTGCGCCAGCCGCGGCGACGATGCGGCGACCATGTTGCGCACGCTTACTGCGCTGGCCAAGGTCGACGGCCGCGTCTGCGCGTTCCTCGAGCCGATCGCGCTGTATATGACCAAGGATCTCTACGAAGCCGGCGACGGTCAGTGGCAGTTCGCGTATCCGGCTCCGGGCGAAGCGATGACGCTGGGCGAGGGGCGCGTGTACAACGAGGGCGCCAATGACCTGGTGATTTTCAGCTTCGGCAATGGTGTGCCGATGGCGCTGCGTGCCGGCAAGACCATCGAGCAGGAGCTGGGCTGGAAGGTGCGGGTGGTGGATTTGCGTTGGCTGGCGCCGCTCAATGATGCGTTTATTGCGGAGCAGGCGAAGGGTGCCAAGCGCATTCTGGTGCTGGATGAGGGGCGCAAGAGTGCCGGGGTGGGCGAGGGCGTGATTACCGCTATTGTCGAGGCGGGTCTTGGTGGGACGCCGTTGGAGCGGGTGGTGGGTGCTGATACGTATACGCCGCTGGCGGGGGCTGCGTTCCTGGTGTTGCCTGGCGATGCGGAAGTGGTTGCTGCTGCGAAGAAGCTCGCTGGCAACGCGTAATGCGTGTGTTGGGTTACCCCGGACTTGATCCGGGGGGTAACCCAACGAATGTTTGTTCCTTTGGCCTGATCGCGCTGATCTGCTCCCTCCCCTGCTTGGCAGGGGAGGGCTGGGGTGGGGTTGCCCGCGCTTGCCTCGAGTTATGCGCTCGCCTGGTTGTGCATCTCGCTTTGATGTGTGCCATTGCCTGCGGCGCTTTCGGCCCCTTCGGGCCCGAGTCACTTTCTCTTGCGTGCCCAAGAGAAAGTAACCAAAGAGAAGGGCACCCCGAGGGAGCGCTTGATGGGCATCCATGCCCATCAAGTGCGTGAAGGGTGGGAGGGGCTTTTCGACAGCACATCCTGTGCTGACGAAAAGGCATGGGC
>NZ_JACZZA010000028.1 GCF_014863405.1 Dyella acidiphila | reverse complement strand
GAGCTGATCGGCTTCTTCGTCAACACCCTGGTGTTGCGCACGGATCTGTCCGGCACGCCGGACTTCAGTACGGTGCTGGAACGTGTACGCGAAACCGCGCTGGCCGCCTATGCGCATCAGGACGTGCCGTTCGAACGGCTGGTCGAAGCGATCAATCCGGTGCGCTCGCAAGCGCACCAGCCGCTATGCCAGGTGGTGCTGGTACTGCAGAACAATGCCGAATGGACGCTGGCCTTGCCGGGCCTGGCGGCCGAGAACAGCGTGCCGGATCTGGGCGTAGCCAAGTTCGACCTGACCTTCGGCTTGAACGAGTTGCTGCGCAGCGGTCTGCCGGATGGCCTGGTGGGTGAAATCGAATACGCCTCGGATCTGTTTGACGAGGCCAGCGTGCAGCTCCTGGCCGAGCGTTTCGTGCGCGTGCTGGAAGCGGTGGCAGCCGATCCGGCGCGGCCGGTGCCGCAGCTCGATCTGCTCGATACCGCCGAACGCCAGCACCTGCTGCACCACTGGAACGACACCGCCCAGCCGCTACCGGACGAAAGCGTCGCCGCGCTGTTCGCCCAGCAAGCGGCGCGCACGCCCGATGCCGTGGCGCTGGTGTTTGGCGAGGAAACACTGACCTACGCGCAGCTGGATGCACGCGCCGATGCACTGGCCGATCGCTTGTACACCGCCGGCGTCGGCCTGGAAGACGGCGTGGCGATCCTGATGGAACGCTCGCTGGACCTGGTCGTAGC
>NZ_JACZZA010000027.1 GCF_014863405.1 Dyella acidiphila | reverse complement strand
TCATGGCAAAGGGTAAATTCGAACGCACCAAGCCGCACGTGAACGTGGGCACGATCGGTCACGTGGACCACGGCAAGACGACGCTGACGGCGGCGCTGACGAAGATCGGCGCAGAGCGTTTCGGTGGTGAATTCAAGGCGTACGACCAGATCGACGCGGCGCCGGAAGAAAAGGCGCGCGGTATCACGATCTCGACGGCGCACGTGGAATACGAATCGCCGACCCGCCACTACGCACACGTGGACTGCCCGGGCCACGCCGACTACGTGAAGAACATGATCACGGGTGCGGCGCAGATGGACGGCGCGATCCTGGTGTGCTCGGCCGCGGACGGCCCGATGCCGCAGACGCGCGAGCACATTCTGCTGTCGCGCCAGGTGGGCGTGCCGTACATCGTGGTGTTCCTGAACAAGGCAGACATGGTGGATGACGCCGAGCTGCTGGAACTGGTGGAGATGGAAGTGCGTGAGCTTCTGTCCAAGTACGAGTTCCCGGGCGACGACACCCCGATCATCAAGGGTTCGGCGCTGAAGGCGCTGGAAGGCGACCAGTCGGAAATCGGCGTGCCGGCGATCATTGCGCTGGTGGATGCGCTGGATACGTACATTCCGGAGCCGGTGCGCGTGCTGGACAAGCCGTTCCTGATGCCGGTGGAAGACGTGTTCTCGATCTCCGGTCGCGGCACGGTGGTGACCGGTCGTGTGGAGACGGGCATCATCAAGGTCGGCGAAGAAGTGGAAATCGTGGGTATCCGCCCGACGGTGAAGACCACGGTGACGGGCGTTGAAATGTTCCGCAAGCTGCTGGACCAGGGCCAGGCGGGCGACAACGTGGGCCTGCTGCTGCGCGGCACGAAGCGTGAAGACGTGGAGCGCGGCCAGGTGCTGGCCAAGCCGGGTTCGATCACGCCGCACACCGATTTCGAGTCGGAAGTGTACGTGCTGTCGAAGGACGAAGGCGGCCGTCATACGCCGTTCTTCAAGGGCTATCGCCCGCAGTTCTACTTCCGTACGACGGACGTGACGGGTGCGGTGGAACTGCCGGAAGGCGTGGAAATGGTGATGCCGGGTGACAACGTGAAGATGAAGGTCGCGTTGATCGCTCCGATCGCGATGCAGGAAGGCCTGCGTTTCGCGATCCGCGAAGGCGGCCGTACCGTCGGCGCCGGCGTCGTCGCCAAGATCCTCAAGTAAG
>NZ_JACZZA010000026.1 GCF_014863405.1 Dyella acidiphila | reverse complement strand
GTGTTTGGCGAGGAAACACTGACCTACGCGCAGCTGGATGCACGCGCCGATGCACTGGCCGATCGCTTGTACACCGCCGGCGTCGGCCTGGAAGACGGCGTGGCGATCCTGATGGAACGCTCGCTGGACCTGGTCGTAGCGGTGCTCGCCACGCTCAAGGCTGGCGGTTTCTATGTGCCGCTGCATGCGCAGTATCCGGATCGGCGCATCGAGCAGGTATTGGCCGATACGCGTGCACGCGTACTGCTCGCCGATCACAGCATCGAGTCGCGCCAGCTGACCCATCAGGCCACGCTGCTGCGCCTCGATCAGCCGGCAGGCGCATCCGCCAGGCAGACGCGCCCGACCATCGAGTCGCGCCACTTGGCCTACGTGATGTACACCTCCGGTTCCACCGGCGTGCCCAAGGGCGTGGCGGTATGCCAGCGGGATATCGTTGCGCTGGCGCTGGACCGGCGCTTCGCACAAGGTCACGAATGCGTGCTGCTGCATTCGCCGCAGGCCTTCGATGCGTCGACCTATGAAATGTGGGTGCCGCTGCTGCGCGGCGGCCGCTTGGTCATCGCACCGCCGGGACAGCTGGATGCGGCCGAACTGCAGACCCTGATTGCGCAACAGCGCATCAGCAGCCTGTGGCTTACCGCCGGTCTGTTCCACGAACTGGTCAATGCGCTGCCGGCCCTGTTCGCACCGCTGCAGCAAGTGTGGGCCGGTGGCGATGCGCTGTCGCCGCATGCGGTCCGCGCGCTGCAGACGCGCTATCCGGCGCTGCGTATCGTCAATGGTTACGGTCCGACCGAGACCACTACCTTCGCGCTGAGCCATGCGGTGCAGCCACTGGCGGAGGCCGCGGCCAGCGTGCCGATCGGCCTGCCGCTGGACAATATGCAGGTACATCTGCTCGACCGCGCACTGCAACCGGTGCCGCTGGGCGTGCCGGGCGAGCTGTATATCGCCGGTGCAGGCCTGGCGCGCGGTTACGTGAATCGTCCGGCGCTGACGGCAGAACGCTTTGTCGCCAATCCGCACGGTGCCGCAGGTGAACGCATGTATCGCACCGGCGACCTGGCGCGCCGCCTGGCGGACGGCAGCATCGACTTTGTCGGCCGCGTCGATACTCAGGTCAAGTTGCGCGGCTTCCGTATCGAGCCCGCCGAAGTGGAAGCGGCGCTGGCTCGCGCAGGCCACGCGCAGAACGCGGTGATCGTACGCGAAGACCAGCCAGGCCAGAAACAGCTGGTCGCCTATCTGGTCGCTGCTGCCGTCGATGCAGCACAGCTGCGCGCCGCATTGCTGGCGGAACTGCCCGACTACATGCTGCCGTCGGCGTTCATCGCGCTGCCCGCGCTGCCGCTGACCGCCAATGGCAAACTCGATCGCGCAGCACTGCCGCGCCCCGATCTGACCGGCGCCGCGCGCCGTGCACCGCGTACCGAACGCGAACGCATGCTGGCGGCCTTGTTCGGCGAAGTGCTGCGCGTAGCGCAGCTGGGCATTGACGACAATTTCTTCGAACTGGGCGGCCACTCGCTGCTGGCCATGCGCCTGGTCAGCCGCATCCGCGCCAGCTTCAATACGGAGCTGCCGATTCGCGCGGTATTCCAGGCGCCCACCGTCGCCACCCTGGCCGCGCAGCTGGATACCAGCGGCGTGGTGCGCCCCGCCTTGCTGGCCGGCCAGCGTCCGCCGGTACTGCCGCTCTCGTTCGCACAGAATCGGCTGTGGTTCCTGCATCAGCTGGAGGGACCCGGCGCTACCTACAACATGCCGCTGGTGATGCATCTGCACGGCGCGCTCGATGCGGCCGCGCTGGAGCAGGCCATCGCCGACCTGGTGGGGCGGCACGAAACACTGCGCACGGTATTTGCCGAACACGGCGAGGTGGTGCAGCAGATCGTGCTCGACAGCGGCGCGATCGAGCCTGTGCTGCATCGGCTCGACGTGGAGCCCGCCTCGCTCGCCGAAGCTTTGCGCTGCGAAGCCTCCTATGCCTTCGATCTCGGCCATGAACTGCCGATCCGCGTAACACTGCTGCGCCTGGGCAACGACGAACACGTACTGCTGGTCAACCTGCACCATATCGCCGGCGACGGCTGGTCGATGCTGCCGCTGTGGCGCGATGTCGAGCGTGCCTACCGTGCGCGCCTGCAAGGCAACGCGCCGGAGTGGCCGCCGCTGCCGGTGCAGTACGCCGACTACACCTTGTGGCAGCGCCAGTTCCTGGGCGAGGAAAGCGATCCGCATAGCGCGCTCGCGCAACAGCTGGCCTATTGGCGCACCCAGCTGGCCGAACTGCCCGAAGTGATCGCCCTGCCCACCGACCGGCCCCGGCCGCCGGTGGCCAGCTATCGTGGCGGCCAGGTGCCGCTGCGTATCTCCGCCGAACTGCATGCACGCCTGCAGGAACTGGCGCGCAGCCATGGCGCCACCTTGTTCATGGTGCTGCAGGCATCGCTGGCGGTGCTGCTCTCGCGCCTGGGCGCCGGTGAGGACATCGCCATCGGCAGCCCGATTGCCGGACGCACCGACAGTGCGCTGGATGAGCTGATCGGCTTCTTCGTCAACACCCTGGTGTTGCGCACGGATCTGTCCGGCACGCCGGACTTCAGTACGGTGCTGGAACGTGTACGCGAAACCGCGCTGGCCGCCTATGCGCATCAGGACGTGCCGTTCGAACGGCT
>NZ_JACZZA010000025.1 GCF_014863405.1 Dyella acidiphila | reverse complement strand
CCCCTGCGAGGAAAGCACCTCGGCCTCGCGCAGCTTGTGGATGATCTCTTCGGAACTAAAGCGTTTCTTGGGCATCGTCCAGTCTCCTCGTCATAAGTCTATGAACTTTGGATCTGGACCAGAAATTTCAGGTCAGCTCAAGCCTTTAATGGCTGGATCGTCTGGCAAAAAAGTGAATACAACGTCTGCAATCTCCGCATGATATTTGTCAGGAAGAGGCGGCACATCAGTAATGCCCGCCACAACATAGGAGCCGCGGATTTCTCGGGAATCGAAACAACGCCCGCCCAAAATGGCAAGCGGTGGTTTCGGAGGAAGGACTTTCGCTGGGGCGCAGCCATACAATGAACTTACTAAGATAAGGAACATTCCCGCATACAGAAAATTGCGTCGCCCCACCATCGCATGAACCTCCAATTGCGTTCGAATTCACTAGCGACATCATTTGCGTACAATCGCGCCATTCATATGTGGCAATGCCCTGGAAAATCTGGCGCTCTCTGGTATGTCCGTTGCGGGGCGGAGGCGGGCATGACGCCACTATCATCGAACGACCAACATTCCCTTTTTTTGCTGCACTTTAGTTGCTGATAATCACCAGGGGATAAAAATCTTCAAGGCATAAACGTGAAGTCGAGGGTCTTTTGAAAAACGCTCTCAAAACCCTTATAGGGTAGGGGTGAGGCGCTCGTAACGGCATCGATCAGTGACTTCTTGTCCGCTTCATCGTACGGACACCCGGGTCGGATTTCTATATGGGTGACTTGGCCGTCGGGTTGCTGCTTAATTTCAACGACACATGGTTGCTGCGGTAGATTTTCGGGTCGCTGCCAGTGAGCACTAACCTGATTTTGTATGGCGGCCGCGTATACGATGAGCAATGAAGTTGCGGACCATGCTCCAATGGTGGTCGTTTGTGTCTTCAAATCAAAATAGACCGGCACACGAATCCATTGGGATTGCGGTTTACCATCCTTTGTCCCGGCTAAAAATGATCCCTGCGAAATGCCTTGCACAGCCGCCGCATCAAGATCTGGGAATCCACTTGATTTCTCGACTCTCGCGTTGATGGCGTGACCGCCAGCATCTGTCTCTACATCGACTAGCACAACACCCTCTTCCTTCGCTAAAACTGCTGATGCAGGATATTGGAGGGTCGAATGAGTGATTGATGCATCGGTTTGAGCATTCGCGGATAGACAAACACCCAGTAGCAATACGGTTACCGTGCATGCACGAATCGTCAAGTTTTATCCCCTGTTACCCATTCGCCGACTATGTCCCAGCGCCCAACCTGAGTCGGAAGCTGGCCGGAGGTAGTTAGCCCACTTTAACCAATTACCGGCCCCATTACCCGAACAGCGATCCGGTCCTGTCGGAACAACTTGCCGGTATTGGGCGCCGAGCTCCCGAAAATGGGAAGGGGATAGTTAGCCCACTTTAACCACCTCCGATCCCATTGCCCGGTCGTTCTTGGTCCCTCGCTCAAGCGGCACCGCCACGGACGGCCCGCCAGTCGCCCATTTCGGCTTAAGCACTAACTGACTTGCGATGGGCTGCAACCATGTCCGAGTGTCCGCGCCCTGTGTCCGCGGACACTCTTTATATCGTCCGTTGCGACGAGGTGATGGAAAAACTCACTGCCAATTCGCCAATTTCTCCATGGCACGCTGATTGCTAAGTAATCCAAGTTGGGAGTCGCGCCGTAGACCAGTTAGCAACTTGGTTACGCCAAAAAAGCCATCTAAAGGAAAATGGATGTTCGCTCACTACCTGCAACTCGGTTTGCGCAGCTTGCGGCGAAACCCCGTGCTCACCATCCTGATGGTCATCGTCATGGGCTTTGGCGTCAGCGCGTCGATGGCCAGTTATGCAGTATTCCGCGCGGTATCCAACGACCCCATCCCCGATAAATCCACCCAGTTGTATGCGGTGCAGATCGATAGCTTTGGCCCCAAGAACAACAACGGTGGCGAGCCATCCGGTGAGTTGGATTATCTCGATGCAATGGCTCTCCAGCGCGATCACAAAGGGCTGCGGCAAACGCCGCTGTACCCGGTAGGATTATCGTTGCTTCCTACTGAGGCAAGCCAAATGCCTCTGCGTCCAAAAACGTATGCGGTGAATGCGGAAGCCTTTCCCATGTTCGAAATTCCGTTTGCTTTTGGCGGTGGCTGGTCGAAGGACGATGACCGCTCAAGCGCCTATGTTGCGGTGATTGGGCGACGCCTTAATGACCGGCTTTTTCGAGGTGCGAACAGCATTGGCAAGTCGATCAATCTTAGCGGCCACGACTACCGAATTGTCGGTGTCATGGACGATTGGGACCCGAAGCCGCTTTATATGGATGTTCTCAGCAGCAACAGCTTCGGCACACCGATCCAGGTGTTCATTCCATTGCAACGCGCGTTGGATTCTCACATGCAAACGGTAGGCTCTACGGGCTGCGTTGGGAGCGACGAAGGCGCTGGCTGGGAAGCATTTACCCACTCCACATGCACGTGGTTGCTGTATTGGGTGGAGTTGCCGACTCCGGCTCAGGCGCAGGCATATGGACATTACCTCTACGACTATGCGTCCCTGCAACAGCACGCCGGGCGCTATCCATGGGCACCCAACGTCCGCCTTCATGACGTCCGTCAATGGCTCAAATACATGCATGTCGTGTCGCCGGCGAGCGAAATGTCGCTGTATATCTCGTGCGGCGTGCTTTTGATCTGTCTGGTCAATACGTCCGGCCTTCTGCTGGCCAAGTTCATGCGCCGCAGCGCCGAGATTGGCGTGCGCCGGGCATTGGGGGCGCCGCGTCGTGCGATCTACGCCCAGTTTCTGATGGAAGGCGTCACGGTCGGGCTCGCCGGTGGCGTATTAGGTTTATTGCTGACCGTGTTCAATCTGCACGGCATCGGCAGCGTAGTCGACAAGGAAACGGCCGCCCTCCTGCGATTGGACGCATCGCTGGTGGCGTGGACCTTCACCGTTTCAGTCATTTCGACTCTATTGGCTTCCTTTTATCCCACTTGGCGCGCTGCGAACGTACAGCCGGCCTGGCAGCTGAAAACCAACTGAGGGCCAGGCGATGCTACAGATCAAACCGATTCTCGCGGCCCTAAAACAACACAAGGCAGGCACCGTATTGATCGGCCTACAGATTGCGTTGACGCTGGCTATCGTCTGCAACCTCTTGTTCATGATTCACCAGCGCATGCTGCATGTCAGCCGCCCAAGTGGCGTAAGCGAAGAAAGTGTGCTGACTATTCGCAACGAATGGGCCAGGGCCGACGAAAGTAACCTGCAGGCGCTGGATGCCGCCGACCTGCAACTGCTTCGGCGGCTGACCGGTGTGCGAGATGCCAGCATCAGTTATGGCTATCCACTGCGGAATGGCGGCTACAACTCGTCCGTGAGCAATACGCCAAGCAATCCGAACGAGATCAACGTCAGCTCACGCTTCTTTACCGACGATCATCTGCTGCCCGTGCTCGACTCAAAGCTAATTGCCGGACGCAATTTTCGATCCGACGAAGTGGCCTGGGAGCGCGAGGATCAGATGCAACCGGCGCCCCAAGTGATTCTCACAGAGTCGTTGGCACGCAAGCTTTATCCGGACGGTTCGGCGTTAGGCAAGCCGGTGTATCTTGATGGGTCGGCGTCGCCCAGCGTAGTCATCGGTATTGTTGATCGACTGGCCGGTAATTTTCCCGGCAGCTGGAACGATGCGGCTTACGGCGATATCGTGATTGAGCCGCGCATCGTAGTCGACAAGCCCGTCACGTATCTAATTAGCGCAGAGCCTGGCCAACTCGAGGCAATAACGAAGGGTGCGCCGGCGGCTTTGATGAAACTCAATCGGCTGCGCATTATTGCCGATGGTACGGGCGATGCCGACATGGGTGTTCGTAACTTCACGCAGGTACGCGCCGACGCCTATCGCGATGAGGAAGGCATGGTGAAAGTAATGGCGTACATCAGCATCGTACTCTTATGCATCACCGCTGCCGGCATCGTCGGCCTCACCAGCTTCTGGGTCGGCCAGCGTCGCAAACAGATCGGCATACGTCGGGCACTTGGTGCTACCAGAGGCGAGATCCTCAGTTATTTCCTTACCGAGAACCTGCTTATTGGTATCGGCGCCGTGTTTTTCGGCTCCCTGCTGGCAGGCGGCATCAGCTTGTTTCTCAGCCTGCATTTCGAGACGCATCGGCTTTCAGTCATATATCTGCTTGGCGGCATTGCCACGTTGCTGCTGCTCGGACAATGTGCAACGTTTGGTCCCGCGTGGCGGGCTGCCAAAATCTCACCGGTTGAAGCTACACGATCGGGTTGAAGTTTTTTGGGGATGGTCGCGGAAACGAAAAACGGGGAAGAGCGGGCCCGAGGTAGTTAGCCCGCTTTAACCAACTCCGGTCTCATTACCGGCGGGCCCCATTACCCGAGTTGCTCGGCAAGCCCGACTATGATGCCTTCAGGTCCGCGGATGTAGGCGAGCCGATACGAGTTCTCATACTTCATTTGGCCAATGAGTTCGGCGCCATGAGACAGCATGTGCGCGACGACAGCATCGATATCCTCGACAGAAAACATGATGCGGCGCAGGCCCAGCACGTTCACCGGCGCGTCCACGGGCCCAAACCTGACCGCATCGGGCGTGTGGAACTTATCCAGCTCAATGCCTTGCCCATCGGGAGTGCGCATCATCGCGAGGGTGGCCCGCACATCCTTGAGTCCGATCAGGCTCCCTATCGCAGGCCCTTCAACTGTCGTTTGGCCTTCCAGCTCAAGGCCAAGTTCAGTGAAGAACGACTTCATGGCTTCGAGATCATCGACAACTATGAGGATGTTGTCCATCCGCCTAAGCTTCATGTCATTGAGTCCCTTTTTCGGTGATATCGGTTGTCTTCAGCGCTTGTACTCTGTCGACCTATTGTGCGGCATGCCCGCCTTGGGTCGGAAGGAGACTCTGGCTTAGCTTGGAAATTCAATAAGGCATATCGAGCTCAGACGCGTAGCTCGCCACTTCTTCATACGTCGTCGACGAATTGAAGAATAGTTGCCTCAAACGATCAACATCGGGAAACCCCAGTTGCTGCGCAAATTTCAAGGCCTGATCGGCCTCCTCGGGGCCGCCACCATATTCCCAAACATGGAGGTAAAGCATATTCATCAGTGGATGAAAGATGCTTGAGCCATGAATCGTGACTTCCTCGGGATACTCCCGGTAGAAACTGATGAATTCGGCCTTGCTATGCGCGATGTCGACTCCATAAATCTGGCCCTGATGAGCTGACCTGAAATTTCTGGTCCAGATCCAAAGTTCATAGACTTATGACGAGGAGACTGGACGATGCCCAAGAAACGCTTTAGTTCCGAAGAGATCATCCACAAGCTGCGCGAGGCCGAGGTGCTTTCCTCGCAGGGG
>NZ_JACZZA010000024.1 GCF_014863405.1 Dyella acidiphila | reverse complement strand
GGTTGCGCCGAGGCGCATAAAGCAAAAACCCTCACCGAAAACGGTGAGGGTTTTTTAGGATAAAGCCCCTGGCGGTGACCTACTCTTGCATGGAAGTCCACACTACCATCGGCGCAGCTGCGTTTCACTTCCGAGTTCGGGATGGGATCGGGTGGGGCCACAGCGCTATAGCCGCCAGGGAAGGGGTTGAGGCAGCGCTTGGGTAAGCGCCAAGCCTCAAAAGGGGTAAACGAGTGACAAGCGTCTGGTGAAATATTTCGAGATGGTTCGTTGGTCAAAGACTCACGAAGCGTCTTGGGGTTATATGGTCAAGCCGCACGGCTCATTAGTATGCGTTAGCTCAATGCATTGCTGCACGTCCACACCGCACCTATCAACCACTTAGTCTAAATGGGGCCTTTAGGAGAATTAAATTCTCGGGAGATCTCATCTTGGGGCGTGCTTCCCGCTTAGATGCTTTCAGCGGTTATCACTTCCGTTCGTAGCTACCGGGCAATGCCATTGGCATGACAACCCGAACACCAGCGGAACGTCCACTCCGGTCCTCTCGTACTAGGAGCAGCCCCCCTCAAATCTCCAACGCCCACGACAGATAGGGACCGAACTGTCTCACGACGTTCTGAACCCAGCTCGCGTACCACTTTAAATGGCGAACAGCCATACCCTTGGGACCGGCTACAGCCCCAGGATGTGATGAGCCGACATCGAGGTGCCAAACACCGCCGTCGATATGAACTCTTGGGCGGTATCAGCCTGTTATCCCCGGAGTACCTTTTATCCGTTGAGCGATGGCCCTTCCATACAGAACCACCGGATCACTAAGACCTACTTTCGTACCTGCTTGATCCGTCGATCTCGCAGTCAAGCACGCTTATGCCTTTGCACACAGTGCGCGATGTCCGACCGCGCTGAGCGTACCTTCGTGCTCCTCCGTTACTCTTTGGGAGGAGACCGCCCCAGTCAAACTACCCACCATACACGGTCCCCGATCCGGATTACGGACCTAGGTTAGAACGTCAAGCACTTCAGGGTGGTATTTCAAGGTTGGCTCCGCCGAAACTAGCGTCTCGGTTTCATAGCCTCCCACCTATCCTACACAGAAGAACTCAACGTTCAGTGTAAAGCTATAGTAAAGGTTCACGGGGTCTTTCCGTCTTGCCGCGGGAACGCTGCATCTTCACAGCGATTTCAATTTCACTGAGTCTCGGGTGGAGACAGCGCCGCTGTCGTTACGCCATTCGTGCAGGTCGGAACTTACCCGACAAGGAATTTCGCTACCTTAGGACCGTTATAGTTACGGCCGCCGTTTACTGGGGCTTCGATCAAGAGCTTCGCCTTGCGGCTGACCCCATCAATTAACCTTCCAGCACCGGGCAGGCGTCACACCCTATACGTCCACTTTCGTGTTTGCAGAGTGCTGTGTTTTTGATAAACAGTCGCAGCGGCCAGGTTACTGCGACCCGCTAGTGCTCAGTCACGCATGTGACCACACCGGCGGGCGCACCTTCTCCCGAAGTTACGGTGCCATTTTGCCTAGTTCCTTCACCCGAGTTCTCTCAAGCGCCTTGGGATTCTCACCCTGCCTACCAGTGTCGGTTTACGGTACGGTTTGCTGTAGCTGAAGCTTAGTGGCTTTTCCTGGAAGCGTGGTCTCAGTCACTTCGCCCTATTGGGCTCGTCTCGGTGCTCGGCATAAGTGATCCCGGATTTGCCTAAGATCACTGCCTACCGCCTTTCCCCCGGACAACCAACGCCGGGTAGACCTAACCTTCTCCGTCCCCACATCGCACTACAGTCAAGTGCTGGAATATTAACCAGCTTCCCATCGACTACGCATTTCTGCCTCGCCTTAGGGGCCGACTCACCCTGCGCCGATGAACGTTGCGCGAGGAAACCTTGGGCTTTCGGCGTGCGGGCTTTTCACCCGCATTATCGTTACTCATGTCAGCATTCGCACTTCTGATACCTCCAGCATGCCTCTCGACACACCTTCGCAGGCTTACAGAACGCTCCTCTACCGCGCATCTTGCGATGCACCCCGAGCTTCGGTGTAGTGCTTAGCCCCGTTAAATCTTCCGCGCAGACCGACTCGACCAGTGAGCTATTACGCTTTCTTTAAAGGGTGGCTGCTTCTAAGCCAACCTCCTGGCTGTCTATGCCTTTCCACATCGTTTTCCACTTAGCACTAACTTGGGGACCTTAGCTGCGGGTCTGGGTTGTTTCCCTTTTCACGACGGACGTTAGCACCCGCCGTGTGTCTCCCGGATAGTCTGTCCTGGTATTCGGAGTTTGCCATGGTTTGCTAAGTCGCGATGACCCGCTAGCCATAACAGTGCTCTACCCCCAGGAAGATTCGTCCGAGGCGCTACCTAAATAGCTTTCGAGGAGAACCAGCTATCTCCGAGTTTGTTTAGCCTTTCACTCCTATCCTCAGCTCATCCCCATCTATTGCAACAGATGTGGGTTCGGTCCTCCAGTGCGTGTTACCGCACCTTCAACCTGGCCAAGGATAGATCACTCGGTTTCGGGTCTACTGCCAGAGACTATGCGCCCTATTCAGACTCGGTTTCCCTTCGCCTCCCCTATACGGTTAAGCTTGCCACTGACAGTAAGTCGCTGACCCATTATACAAAAGGTACGCAGTCACCCTTGCGGGCTTCCACTGCTTGTACGTATACGGTTTCAGGTTCTATTTCACTCCCCTCTCCGGGGTTCTTTTCGCCTTTCCCTCACGGTACTTGTTCGCTATCGGTCAGTCAGGAGTATTTAGCCTTGGAGGATGGTCCCCCCATGTTCAGACAAGGTTTCTCGTGCCTCGCCTTACTCAATTTCATGGCATGTGCGTTTTCGTCTACCGGGCTATCACCGTCTACGGCTGGCCTTTCCAGACCCTTTGACTAACACATACGCCACTTTTGGGCTGTTCCCCGTTCGCTCGTCGCTACTGAGGGAATCTCGGTTGATTTCTTTTCCTCCGGGTACTTAGATATTTCAGTTCCCCGGGTTCGCTTCACTAAGCTATGTATTCACTTAGTGATACTGCTTACGCAGTGGGTTTCCCCATTCGGACATTGCCGGATCAAAGCTTGTTGCCAGCTCCCCGACACTTTTCGCAGGCTGCCACGTCCTTCATCGCCTCTGACTGCCAAGGCATCCACCGTATACGCTTAGTCGCTTGACCATATAACCCCAAGTCGCCTCAGGGCTACGCTCTTCCCTCCTCAGGGACTGAGCTTTCGCCAAACAACGCATTCGCTTACTTCTTTGCCTCAACGACACATCTCGGTTTGGCTGGCGACACAAGCTTTCACTCATGCCATCCAGGTTTTACCAAGACGCTTGTCACTCGTTTACATTTTCAAAGAACACAAGATCGGCCTCAACGCCGTCTCGTTTCGTTAAATCTTTTGTGTGCGCTACACATCCGCTTTGGCCTGAACTGGTGGAGCCAGTCGGGATCGAACCGACGACCCCCTGCTTGCAAAGCAGGTGCTCTCCCAGCTGAGCTATGGCCCCGTAATCCGGGTCAGCATCCTCAATAATGGTGGGTCTAGGTGGACTCGAACCACCGGCCTCACCCTTATCAGGGGTGCGCTCTAACCACCTGAGCTACAGACCCATAAAGCTTTGCAGCTCACGCCTTGCAGCGTGGGCTTTTCACGCCGTCGGCGTGCGGATGTGCAGGTGTCTTGTGTGGACGTCTTGCGGAGGAGGTTCTGTCGTTCTCGAAAGGAGGTGATCCAGCCGCACCTTCCGATACGGCTACCTTGTTACGACTTCACCCCAGTCATGAACCACTCCGTGGTCGTCGCCCCCCTTGCGGTTAGGCTAACGGCTTCTGGAGCAACTCACTCCCATGGTGTGACGGGCGGTGTGTACAAGGCCCGGGAACGTATTCACCGCAGCATAGCTGATCTGCGATTACTAGCGATTCCGACTTCACGAAGTCGAGTTGCAGACTTCGATCCGGACTGGGATCGGCTTTCTGGGATTGGCTCCACCTCGCGGTATTGCAACCCTCTGTACCGACCATTGTAGTACGTGTGTAGCCCTGGCCGTAAGGGCCATGATGACTTGACGTCATCCCCACCTTCCTCCGGTTTGTCACCGGCAGTCTCCTTAGAGTTCCCACCATTACGTGCTGGCAACTAAGGACAAGGGTTGCGCTCGTTGCGGGACTTAACCCAACATCTCACGACACGAGCTGACGACAGCCATGCAGCACCTGTGTTCTGATTCCCGAAGGCACTCCCGCATCTCTGCAGGATTCCAGACATGTCAAGGCCAGGTAAGGTTCTTCGCGTTGCATCGAATTAAACCACATACTCCACCGCTTGTGCGGGCCCCCGTCAATTCCTTTGAGTTTCAGTCTTGCGACCGTACTCCCCAGGCGGCGAACTTAACGCGTTAGCTTCGACACTGATCTCCGAGTTGAGACCAACATCCAGTTCGCATCGTTTAGGGCGTGGACTACCAGGGTATCTAATCCTGTTTGCTCCCCACGCTTTCGTGCCTCAGCGTCAGTGTTGATCCAGATGGCCGCCTTCGCCACTGATGTTCCTCCCGATCTCTACGCATTTCACCGCTACACCGGGAATTCCACCATCCTCTATCACACTCTAGCTATCCAGTATCCACTGCCATTCCCAGGTTGAGCCCGGGGATTTCACAGCAGACTTAAATAACCGCCTACGCACGCTTTACGCCCAGTAATTCCGATTAACGCTTGCACCCTTCGTATTACCGCGGCTGCTGGCACGAAGTTAGCCGGTGCTTATTCCTCAGGTACCGTCAGCCCGACGGGGTATTAGCCCATCGTATTTCGCTCCTGATAAAAGTGCTTTACAACCCGAAGGCCTTCTTCACACACGCGGCATTGCTGGATCAGGCTTGCGCCCATTGTCCAATATTCCCCACTGCTGCCTCCCGTAGGAGTCTGGGCCGTGTCTCAGTCCCAGTGTGGCTGATCATCCTCTCAGACCAGCTATCGATCGTCGCCTTGGTAGGCCTTTACCCTACCAACTAGCTAATCGAACATCGGTCCATCCAACCGCGCGAGGTCATTGCTGATCCCCCGCTTTCTCCCGTAGGACGTATGCGGTATTAGCGTAAGTTTCCCTACGTTATCCCCCACGTCTGGGCAGGTCCCGATGTATTCCTCACCCGTCCGCCACTCGCCACCCACAGTATTGCTACTGCTGTGCTGCCGTTCGACTTGCATGTGTTAGGCATGCCGCCAGCGTTCAATCTGAGCCAGGATCAAACTCTTCACTTAAGTTTTCGACAATCCGTAGATCGTCTATCTTTCTGAAGCGTTTACCCTAACCATAAAACGTCAAGCTTTTGAATTGACTCTTAGGTTAGACGCTTGCATTTGTTTGGACAGATTGTCCATCCAACGCAAGACGCCCACACAAGTCACCTGCGCACACTGTCAAAGATCAATCACTTGCGACCTCTTCTTCAAGATCGCCCCGAAGCATTTCGTCCCGGGTGAGCCGCCCATTCTACATC
>NZ_JACZZA010000023.1 GCF_014863405.1 Dyella acidiphila | reverse complement strand
CCTGCGAGGAAAGCACCTCGGCCTCGCGCAGCTTGTGGATGATCTCTTCGGAACTAAAGCGTTTCTTGGGCATCGTCCAGTCTCCTCGTCATAAGTCTATGAACTTTGGATCTGGACCAGAAATTTCAGGTCAGCTCAGGCGCACATTCGATCTGTGCCGCCGAGATGACCTTTTTGCGTAAAGTGCAGTCCACCGAATGCATGAGCACCTTTTACAACGAGGCATTCGCGTTTGCGGTGGCCAGCAAGGATGCTCAGTTGCAAGCTTATTCGAGTGCTCCGTTAGATCTTTTACCCACTTGCCAACCTAAAGAATTGACATTTGCGCAACTGCAGGGTCGACAGGCGCTTTTGGACCTCCTTACCGCGTACGCAGACTCCATCCAAGCCTTGATGAGCGATGGCAACGATCAGGCATTTGATTCGGGCTCGGAGTCGATGGCGAAGGGGCTGCAGAGCGTCGCCAAGCAAGCTGGGTTCACCACGATTACGACCAATGAAGCGGCAGGTGTGAACGCAGCTATCGATACCATCACCCACTTGATCGTCGATCATCACGAATACGACAACGTCAAAGATGCGGCGTCGAAAGCGGAGCTTCCCCTCGAGTCTATCGTCAACGCGTTCAAGTCAGAAAATTCTAACGACGCGTCAGGGATCCAGTCTAAGCTAGGCGGAATCAAGAACGACTTCCGTATTGCGGTATTGGCGTCGCGCGATCACAAAGGGGCGGCCAGCTTCTTAGACATTGCCGATGCCCACGCCATGTTGGCGTCGATGACCGTTGCCACCGACCCTACTCAACTGAATGCCGCGCTTGACGCGTTAGTGGCATCCAATAAAACCTTGGCAAGCGGTGATAAAACGACGGTCCACCAAGTCGTTTCAAATCTCGTGAGTGAAGGCCAAAGGGCTGTCACCATCTATAGCGGATCCAAGTAAACCACACGGCCGTGAACAGGGGGAGCCATGACGCAATCGCAGCAGCAAGCGCTGAACATCGTCGGCGCGGTGGACGCCATCCGCAATGCCGAGAATGTTTTGATGGCTCAGATCAATGCAACCGCCGATATGCTGGCAGCGATTAAGCTAAACCAAGCGTATCAGCATCTGGATTCGGTCCTGGGCCAAATCCTGCACCTGCAAAACACCACGGACGACCAAATATTTGCCTCCGCGGCTGCGTCCATCAAGGGCCAAACAACTGCTCTGCAGTCGGACGAACACACGATTCAAGGCCTGATTAATGACGTCGGGACCGCCAAGAAGGTCATCGGGTACGTCGGGCAAGCATTAGGTTTCATCAGCAAGCTCTGCTGAACGATGTGCGCGCCTTGCTACGTCGCCCTCGGCGTTTCCACGATTCGGGATCAATTTTCGAGGAGCTGCGGATGTCAAAGATTGACCATGTCATCGTATTGATGCTCGAGAATCGCTCATTCGATAGCATCCTCGGCCGACTTTATACGGATCGCATAGACTTCGATGGGGTTCCAGGGGGCGCCTACAACATGGTGGGCGATCAAAAGGTATCGGCCTGGACGAGTGATCAGGGTGAGGGATCGGGTGATTTCACGATACCGACTCCGGATCCGGAAGAGGATTTCGCAGACATTACCGACCAGATCTTCGGCACGGGCAAGGCGCCGCCCGCTCCGCCCACCATGTCTGGATTTGCCGAAAACTACGTCAAAACCGGCGGTGATCCGCGCAATGTCATGCACGGCTACTCCCCGCGGCAGCTTCCGGTGATCAGCACACTTGCTCAACATTTTGCCGTGTCTGATCGTTGGTTTGCCTCTGCGCCGAATCAAACCTGGCCCAATCGTTTCTTTGTACATACCGGCACGGCAGGCGGATACGTAAACAACTCTCCACTCCATCCGCCCTACATGATGGAAACGATCTTCAATAGATGGAAACGATCTTCAATAGATTGACGCAAGCGCAACGGAGTTGGCGGATCTATCACCACGATTTTCCACAGTCAGCGACGCTTACACGACTCTGGAGCGAGCTTCCCGGGCGCCTTCTTTCTTTTGAAGACCACTTTATGACGGATGCGATGGCAGGCCGTCTCCCTAACTACAGTTTCATTGAGCCCCGTTATTTTGCCGACCGGCTATTCAATCGATTACCTAACGATCAACACCCGCCACACGACGTAGCCTTGAGTGAACGTTTGATTGCGCGGTGTTACGACGCCATCCGAAATGGTGCAGGCTGGAAGAAGACACTCTTCATCATCACATACGATGAACATGGGGGTAATTGGGATCACGTCGTGCCTCCACCAGCCATTAGTCCTGACGACCTGCGACATGACGGGTTTGCGTTTGACCGCTACGGGGTTCGGGTGCCTGCGGTCCTTGTGTCGCCCTGGATTCCCGCTGGGACGATTGCTCGTGCTCCTCAAGGTCGGCCGCCGTTCGACCATACATCGATCTTGTCCACGCTCCGAACGTTATTTGGTCCGTTCGCACCTCTCACCAAACGTGACGAAGCGGCGCCGGATCTCGTGGATATCCTGTCGCTGCCAGAGCCATCCAATGATGGCCCGCGTAGTTTGCCGCTTCCGGCCCCCAATGCTAGTGGATCGCAATTTCAGGCCGCAGGACAGGCCCCGGCGACTAATGTCCACAACGCGATGGCGGCCATGGCCGACCGACTTCCCTCGGGCACTGCGGCTGTTGTGGAGCATGTGGCCGCCCTTAACGAGAGCGTGCCCCCAGGCGGAATACCCAAAGCCCAGGGACTCAGCGCAAATCAAGCATTGGATAAAGTAAAAGCAGGCCTTGATAAGTTCCTCAATGGCGCAGGGTTGTCCTAGCTTTGAGGCGGTCAATTGCGAGGGCGTACAGAAAGAATCTTCGACCGTGACCCTGGGATCTACGGCGCCAGATGAGAACTAAGTAACTCGTTGGACATTTCTTTAAGGGAAGGTCATATGAGTCACATAACACAGCGACCGAAAGCAGAAAAAATTGCGGTCTTCACATTTGGCGTCGTTTTCTTGCTACTGATGCTCGGCATCGTACTGAAGTTCCCCCAGCCTACGCCGATTCAGTATTTGACGTTCAGAATTATTTTGAGTTTGGCAGCTGCAGGCTTTGCGGCAATGCTGCCGGGCGCCTTGCATCTGCAACTCCCACTGATTGTAAAAGGTACGGTACAAGCGGGCGGAGCAATTGCCGTCTTCGTGCTCGTCTACACCACTAATCCTGCAGTACTCCAATCTTTAGGTGTGCAAATACCTAAGGTTGATGCCACACCAATAGTCAGTAAATTTCTTTCACTCAATGATGCTGGTGACTATGAGTCCGCCTGCAAACTGTATCTCACAGTTGAGCAACAGATGGTGCCACCAGCTCGTTGCGCGCAAATTTCGAGCTCCATGATGGCGAATCTTGGGGCGGTTGAGTCGAGGCGGGGTCCCACGAACGTCGTGGCGGCACCTATTCAATCAGGGCAGCCCCAGGACATGGGATTCGTTTACCTCACGAAATTTCATAATTTCCCAGTCCCCCTGCACGAAACCGTCTATGTCGAAGTAGAAGGGAAAGAATGGCGTATCAAGGGATACTTAGTGCAATAGGGCACGCGCTAAGAATGAGTAAGCACATCCTTAAATAGGTCTGACACCCGCGCCGGGTCATTCCTGATTGTGCTGCTACCAATAGCGGGCATTCCGGTTTTCTCTAGTTTTCTGTACGTAAGTGGGCTCGGAGCACGGCGATTAGGGAAAGTTATCGGGGGTAGCGCGCGTATTCACTCCCAGTCCAAGAAAAATAGGTCAAACAATCGAACGCACCACTCCTCCATCCACGCGCACGGCAGCGGCGGTCGTGGCGGATGCTTGCTCTGACGCAAGATACGTACTCGGGTTGGCCACTTCTTCTACGGATGCCAACCGCTTGATAAGTGATGTGGGTCGACAATGAAATCTTGGCGACACAATGTCCTTTTGTGCCAGTTTCGGGCGCATTTGGTAAGACTACTGTCAATATTGATTTCTCTTTCATCTGTCAGTATCAGGGTTTTTTTTCAAGTCTTATTTTGTTGGTTGCCACTATGAAATGCGCTGATATTTTGGGGAGGAAGTGACATGCCTGTAGTAATTGCATGGTTGATGGCTGCGTTAGAGACCACTGTCGGTAGCATTATCATTTCGGCCTTATTGACGCTTGGTATTAGCTTTGTGTCGTACAAGTTCACCGTTGCACCCATCAAGCAGCAACTCATGAATGTGTTATCAGGCGTTCCTGCGGAGTTTCTTAATATCCTGGGTTGGATACGTCTAGATGTTGCCTGCACGATGGTTCTTAGCGCGTATGCGGCGCGCTGGGCTGTTGGCAGTGCGGTGTCGCTTATTCGCACTAAGTCGTCTTCGTAAGGATTTTTATGCCTATTCAGTTGCGTACTGGTTTGCCGGGTGCTGGAAAGACTTTGGGTGCCGTTGAGCATTTGATACAGCTGCGTCATCAGCATCCGGATAGACCTGTAAAGGTCTTAGGCATTCCGGATTTGCGTGATGACTTGGCGGAGGTGATTACACCTGAGCAGTTTCGTGATTGGGATCAGTTTCCAGCTGGCACGATTATTGTTGTTGATGAGGTTCAGAAGTATTGTCCGGCTCGTCGTGTTGGCGATGCCCCAACTTGGATTGCTAAGCTGAGTGAGCATCGCCATTTAGGCCTTGAATTTATTTTTATCACGCAGCATCCGTCGTTGTTGGATACTTATGTACGTCGATTGGTTGATCGGCATATACATACGGTTCGAAAGTTTGGTACCTATTGGGTAACGCGTTTTGAATGGCCGGAGTGTCAGTCCGATCCAACCTCTAAATCGGCTTTGCGTGATGTTGAGCGAAAGGACCGCAGCAAGTATTCCAAGGTGGCCATGTCGGCGTATACCTCGTCTGAGCTGCACACAGTTAAGCGCCGTATTCCGCCCTTTGTTTGGGTTTCGCTGGCTTTGTTGTTGATCATCCCTGGCTTGCTTGGTGCTGCATATTTGGCGTTGCGTAGTCGTGGTAAGTCGGAGGCTGCTTTGATTCATCCGGACCAGCATGCTCACTCAATGTTTTCCGGTTCTAGTAATTCCGTAATGTCTACGGATGATTGGATTAAGCGCATGACGCCGCGCGTTAAGGGGGTGCCTTGGTCTGCACCTTTGTTTGATGGTCAGAGCGTCATGACTGTGCCCGATCTACGTTGCATTGTTATCGAGCGTGATAGCGGTTTGCGCGACTGCAAGTGTTACTCGGAGCAAGATACGCCGATCGATGTAGATCAGAAGATGTGTTACAAGGCCGCTTCGGAGGGTGTCTATAATCCCTTCAGGCCGGCGTTGCAGGATGCCCGTCAAGCTCAGCCTGCTGCGTCCTCATCTGCTCGGTCTGTTGCTGATGCGCGGCATGATGATGCCGAAGCGCTGGGTGAGCTTGGTGGTGGTGCGTATCAGGGCAGACAGCGTGCTACGGCGTACGGTTATATCCCGCCTACGTATGGCAAATGGAATAGCACGCCCCTCAAGAGTGGTACGGGCATGTAGCTGGGGTGTAGGGGTGAAGCCCCTACGGATGCGCCTTTTTGCTGTCGGCGAAGCGGGGAAGGGCAGCTAGGCCCCTTCCGGGGCCTGTGTGGATATGTCCTGGCTCCCTTCCCTGATCCTTTCCTGCCAAACTGTCCTGGCTTATTCTTCGCCTGCCAATGGGACGGGGGAAGGGCATGGATAACCGTGTTTTTTGGAGCATGCTTTGCGCGCTGCTCGTTTTTTCAGGTTTCTGCGGCGCTGGTTATGCCTGCGTTTACGCGGCGCAGCGTGAAGCTCTGGCTGTGGCGCGGGTGCAGGCTGACGATCAGGCTCGCGCGGAAGCTGTAGCTGAGACAGAGCGTACGCAGCAGCAGCAAGCGTATCCGCAATGGATTCATGAGCGCGAGCTACTTCAGCCGAATCAGCGTTGTCTTGGCGGGGTCGTTGTTGAGCAACGTGGTAGCACGTATACGCAGATTGGCTATCCGGGGCATCCAGCGCACTGTGTTGGGGATTATGCTGACCAGCCGATGCGCTGATCCAGCGCAGGAATTGCCGCGTTGTGTCCGGTTTGAGCGCGGAGCTTGTTCCTGGGGGTATGAGGCGGTCGCCGCGTATGCGCCATCCGCTCCATGGTCCGGCTAGATCTATCCGGCACTGAGCGTCGTGTTCGTATAGCTTGACCGCGATTTCCTGTAGGGAGATAACGCGGCCGCTTGGGGTTTTGAACTCCTGACGGCCGTGGTCATAGGTCCAGTTTAGGCGGGGGCGCTTCCGGGGCACGCTCGAGCTCCATGTGTGCGGAAGATCCACGCAGCAAGGCACGTGCCAGCTGTGATCAGGCCGACTTCGCAATTTGACATAATATACATTATGCGCAATTAAGGCAGGTTCAAAGCCTGGCCCCAGCAAGCTTGTCGCTGGCACAGTCCCGCTGTTCGCTAACCAGGAACCGCCGCCATATCCGGATACAAACCGCTGCTTTGCCTCGCATAACCCGGTGGCATTTCAGTCGTGGCGGCGACAAATTGCATCCGTTTTTCTCTAAGTCCCGAGAAACCGCATCCGTTTCATTGGGCATGGCAGCCCCGCCATTAGCTTTGTGGACGCCGAAGTAAGGTCATTAGACGTCGTTTTCGTGTTTGCGATAAACGGTGAAAGGTCGTAATGAGGTTTGCGAGGTCATCCTCGCCGGCAAAGAAATAAGCCACGGGTACGTCGAGGACCTGCCCTAACTTGGCTAACGTGCTGGTGTCTGGCGTATGTTTGCCGCGCTCATATTGGTTAATGCGCGGCGATGCGACCGACGGATCGAGACCCGCGCGCACACCCAGTTCACGCTGCGACAACCCTGTGGCGGTCCTTGCCTCCCGCAGGCGTGCAGCGACTACCGCCTCTTTTTTGCCGCCTCGTGCCACCAGTCCTTGCGCCCTCGCTATGGTGCGAGAAGCTTCAGGGGCACGGATTTGCCTGCATACTAAGACTTCCTTAGTATAGGAGGCTCCCGACAGATCTCGGCCAGTTCGCCCAAGTGGCCGCTACATTCAATAACTTAAAGGTATAACGTGAACCCAGCTGACCTGACCGCCAGCCTTTTCTTTTCGGCGGCCGTACGCGTCGGGGCGGATACTTCCCTGACACGCCTGTTGCCCCTGGGGGCGCTCCACAAGCCACTCGCTCCACACGACCACTATTCGCAACGCGTGCTGTTATCCCTGCATGCGCTTGGAATCATCGAACCGGAGATCTCGCAATCCCACGCGGAAGACTGGCTACTTGCACGGGACTGGATGCGGCACGGGTTCGACAGCGTTGCCTGGCGCATCCGATGGGCTCCCCGCGATTGCCGGCGGCAGCACGAGGAACTTAATGAGTTATTGCGTGACCTGGAGCTTTCTGAAGACACTTCGCTGGTGCTACTGGCGCTCTGGGAAGATCTGGCGTTAGCCGAAGTTGCCCAATACGCCCGCTGGAGCCTGGCCAAGGCCGGCTACAACCCCGAATGGACCGAACGAGCGACGGACGCCCTCCACCACGCCCTGGAGGACTTCAGCGTGAGCCAGGTGATGTATCTCATTTACCTCGCCATGCGCACACTCGCCATGACACATCAACAAGGCGGTTTGGACGCGACGCGGTTGAGTCACGCCTTTGCCGAAGCGATTTCCACCTACGCGCGTCGTGCCCAAGTCGAAAGTTGGGCGATTCGCGGCATGGCGCGGCCGGCGGACCTACCGATGAGTACGCTTGCACTGATCTTCGCGCACGAAGTGACACGGCTGGATGATGAGTATTTAACCAAGCGCCCCTCCCTCGATGCGTTGGTAGGCGCCATGACACGCCATCGCACTCTCCACTAAGCCCTGTTGGAGCTTTGGAATGAATCAAGGCGTTACCGCAGAGCACGCGCACCAGGACCGACTGGAAACACTGTGGCTCCAAGCCAACCATGATGCTCCTGCTGAGGCGGCATTTTTGCGCGAACTGAGCCATCGGTCTCTGCTCGTGATTCTTCGGCAACCACCGGGGTCGGGAGATGCGGCGCCCGGGCGCAACCTTGTGCAGTGGCAGCGCACGATCGACGGGGCAAGTTTCATTCCGATCTTTACTGGCCAATCACATTTCTCGCTAGCACTCCCCTCGCCCGCAACGCTCGTAAGCGTGCCGGTACGCTTACTCTTAGCTGCCGGGGGTACCCAACGGTACATTGTCAATCCACTCTCCAAGGAGGCATTCGAATTGAACACGGCACAATTAGCCTTACTGCGAGGTTACATTGCCGACACGCATCACGATGCTGAATGGCCGTCGCGCACTGCGCCATGGGCTTTTCGGCTGCCTGATGATGCTCTCTATCCGGTTGCGGTCAAGCTAGTGGAGTGGTTCAACCAAAGCGGCCGGGTCGACCAGGCTTTTCTCTATGAGCTTACCCGTGGCAAAAAGCGGTGTACGGAGATCGTACTGGGGATTAACGAGCCGGCCGACCAGGGATTGGCCGACGCTTTGAGGGCCATTGCTGTCGAAGCTGGGGTAACCCCAGCTACTTTTCTCGTTCGTTTTCTGCCGGATGAGCCGTCACACCGGGAAGGCATTGCCTTAGCGAAGCTGATGCCGTTTTATCAACGTCCGTAACACCGCGACTCGCGGCCCGCCGCCCTGCATCGCCGGCACCTAATCCGTTGCTGTGCCGAGTGAGCGCCCTTAAAAAGATTCTATATTTGCAAGCTACGCCATAGTCTGCTTACGACGGGGTCGTCGATGCCGAGTTTGCACAGTTCCGCGTAGACGTTCGCGAAATAGTCGAAGCATGAGCCATTCGTGCCAGTCGCTCGCCGAATACCGGCAATCATCTCTTCTATTGCCTGTATCTCCAGTGCGGGCCCCGTGTAAATCGGCGACATGGCCGGGACCTGTTGTTCGTCGATGGTGATCATCAGTGCCGCCAGTGCGAAGTTTTTGCCTTCGCGTTCCGCCAAATGGGCCTCCACATCGGCTTGCCGTTGCTCGGGAAATTGAAAGGCTATGCCTAGACATGAGGCTTTTGGATCAGCTATGAGGTTGAGCGTAGGACATGGAAACGACTTCGTTCCCCAGTTTCTAACCGACCCTTTGTTGAAGGCGCGACGATAACCGTGCAATTCCGCTTTTGTGCGGCGCTCGCACCCAAAGGGAGATTCCCATGCTCCCGACATCAACGATCCGTATCCAAAGATCCACATCCGCTTATCCTTCTTCCATGTATCAACAGTGAGCTGACCTGAAATTTCTGGTCCAGATCCAAAGTTCATAGACTTATGACGAGGAGACTGGACGATGCCCAAGAAACGCTTTAGTTCCGAAGAGATCATCCACAAGCTGCGCGAGGCCGAGGTGCTTTCCTCGCAGG
>NZ_JACZZA010000022.1 GCF_014863405.1 Dyella acidiphila | reverse complement strand
AATGGTGATGCCGGGTGACAACGTGAAGATGAAGGTCGCGTTGATCGCTCCGATCGCGATGCAGGAAGGCCTGCGTTTCGCGATCCGCGAAGGCGGCCGTACCGTCGGCGCCGGCGTCGTCGCCAAGATCCTCAAGTAAGCAGTAAAATGAGAAGTCGCCCGTGATGCGGGCTGTAAAGCGCAAGGGTGGGGCAGCTGCCCGGCCCTTGCAGCGCAAGGCGCAGCTTTATAGCCGGCAAAGCGAGCGACTTCGCTTTTAGTTACCAAAACGTACGCCAGTAGCTCAATTGGCAGAGCAGCGGTCTCCAAAACCGCAGGTTGGGGGTTCGAGTCCCTCCTGGCGTGCCATCTTCCGAGGAATATGGCGGGTGTGTCGCAGTCGGCCCTGGGCCGATCGCAGCAAGCATCCGCACGATGCGCATGAATACCAAGGCTGAACAGACCAAAGGCACGAGCGGCGCCGATATCGGCAAGCTGGTGCTGGCCGTTGTGGTGCTGGCGGCCGGCATCGTGGGCTATACCTACCTCGGCAATATCGGTGCTGCCTCGCCGCTGCGCCTGATCACCATCCTGGTGGCGGTGGTCGTGGCGCTGGCGATTGCGGCGTTTACCGCACCAGGGCGTCGCGCCCGCCATTTCCTTGCCGAATCGCAGTTCGAAATGCGCAAGGTGGTCTGGCCGACCCGCGACGAAACCATCAAAACCACCGGCATCATCATTGCCGTGGTGATCGTGTTGTCCCTGCTGCTGGGACTGATCGATTTCATCCTGAAGTCGGTCGTGTTCGACTGGCTGCTCAAGCTAGGTTCGTGAGGAGCGTGCGATGAGCAAGCGTTGGTATGTCGTCCATGCCTATTCCGGCTTCGAGAACCAGGTGAAGAAAGCCCTGGTCGAGCGCATTCATCGCGCGGGCATGGAAGAGAGATTCGGTGAAGTGCTGGTGCCCACCGAGGAAGTGGTGGAAATGCGCGCCGGCCAGAAGCGCCGCAGCGAGCGTAAGTTCTTCCCTGGCTACGTGCTGGTGCAGATCGAGACCGATACCGAGGGCAAGGCCCCCCGTATCGACGACGAATGCTGGCATTTGGTCAAGGAAACCCCCAAGGTGATGGGCTTCATCGGCGGCACTGCCGATCGTCCGCTGCCGATCCGCGACAGCGAGGCCGACACCATCCTCAGCCGGGTCCGCGAAGGCGTGGAAAAGCCCAAGCCCAAGGTGCTGTTCGAGCCGGGCGAGATGGTCCGCGTCACCGATGGTCCGTTCAACGACTTCAACGGCGTGGTCGAAGAGGTCAACTACGAGAAGAGCCGCCTGCGCGTGGCCGTGCTGATCTTCGGCCGCTCCACCCCGGTTGAGCTCGAATTCGGACAGGTCGAGAAGGCCTGATACGCCGGTTCGGCACAGGGCTTGCTTATAGCCCGCTTCATCTCTAAACTACGCGGTTCACGCCGGGGTCTTTCGACTCGGCGTGTCCGTATTTCTGGATTTCGCAGGATCGCGAGGTCCCCTCCCACCAGGGAATGTGCATAGCGAGGAGCCGCAAGGCGCCTGAACTCGCGAGGAAACTCCAATGGCAAAGAAAGTTGTCGGTTATATCAAGCTGCAGGTCAAGGCCGGTCAGGCCAACCCGTCGCCGCCCGTGGGCCCGGCCCTGGGCCAGCGCGGCCTGAATATCATGGAATTCTGCAAGGCGTTCAACGCCGCCACGCAGAAGATGGAACCGGGTATGCCGATCCCGGTGATCATCACCGCCTATTCGGACCGTAGCTTCACCTTCATCACCAAGACCCCGCCCGCCACCGTGCTGATCAAGAAGGTCACCGGTATCGCCAAGGGTTCGTCCAAGCCCAATACCGACAAGGTCGGCAAGATCACCCGCAAGCAGCTGGAAGACGTTGCAAAGCAGAAGGAGCCGGATCTCACGGCTGCTGATCTTGACGCCGCGGTGCGCACCATTGCCGGTAGCGCCCGCAGCATGGGCTTCGTGGTGGAGGGTTAAGACATGGCAAAGATTACCAAGCGCATGAAGTCCGCCCAGGCGGCAGTGCAGCCGGGCAAGATTTACGGCCTGGAAGAAGCCCTCAAGATCGTCAAGGACAACGCCAAGGCCAAGTTCGCCGAGTCGGTGGACGTGGCGGTGCGTCTGGGCATCGACGCGAAGAAGTCCGACCAGGGCGTGCGCGGCTCTTCGCTGCTGCCGCACGGCACCGGCAAGACCGTCAAGGTCGCCGTGTTCGTGCCGGCCGGTGAAAAGGCCGAGGCCGCCAAGGCCGCTGGCGCCGACGCCGTCGGTATGGACGATCTGGCCGAGCGCATGCAGGCCGGCGACCTCGACTTCGGTCGCGTGATCGCCACGCCGGACGCGATGCGCGTGGTCGGCAAGCTGGGTCAGCTGCTCGGCCCGCGCGGCCTGATGCCGAACCCGAAGGACGGCTCGGTCACCGCCGACGTCGCCACCGCCGTGAAGAACGCCAAGGCTGGCCAGGTGAAGTTCCGCAACGACAAGGCGGGCATCATCCACGCCACCATCGGCAAGGCCAACTTCGAAGCCAACCAGCTGGCTGACAACCTGAACGCGCTGATCGCCGACCTGCTGAAGGCCAAGCCTTCGACGGCCAAGGGCCAGTATCTGCAGAAGGTTGCGCTGTCCAGCACGATGGGCGTGGGCGTGCCGGTCGATACCACGACCCTGAACGCCGCCACGGCCAAGTAACAAGTTCAAGTCCTGCACGGACGGCAAAGTCCGTGCAGGCAGTTTTTGAAGGTAGCCCCGGCGAAAGCCGGAGCCGCCGTCAAAGACCGCAGGCGCGACCAGCGCGCGACGACGACGGGCAGGGAGCTCGATCAGGCAAAGGAATCGCCGTCGCCGCCAACGAGGTCGCTTAATTGCACAGCCTGCGCAGATGGTGCTGCCCCTTCTGGAATCGCTCTGGAAAGGCCACCACCCGGGACCTTGAGTCCCCGATGTCAGGGACGGCATCGCTCAGGACCGCACGCGGCAGGAGCCGTAAGCGGAGTTCATAAGAGGAGTGAAACATGGCTCTGAATCTCTCTCAGAAGCAAGAAGTAGTCGCCGAACTGGCTGAAATCGCCGCGAAGGCTCACTCCTTGGTCGCTGCCGAGTATGCGGGCACCACGGTCGAACAAATGACCGCGATGCGCAAGAAGGCCCGCGAATCGGGTGTGTTCTTGAAGGTTGTGAAGAACACGCTCGCCGCGCGCGCCATGGCCGGTACCGAGTTCGAGGTCGTCAAAGACGCCCTGACCGGTCCGCTGCTGTACGCATTCTCGACGGAAGAGCCCGGCGCTGCCGGTCGTCTGATCAAGGAATTCGCCAAGAGCAACGAAAAGCTGAAGGCGAAAGTTGTATCGGTGGAAGGCAGGCTGTTGCCGGCTACGCACGTTGAAGTGCTGGCCTCGTTGCCGACCCGCGAACAGGCCCTGGCCATGCTGGCCCGTGTGCTGGCCGAACCCGCTTCGATGTTTGCGCGCGCCGTCAAGGCCGTTGCCGACAAGCAAGGCGGTGGCGAGGCTGCACCGGCTGAAGAAGCCGCGTCCGCCTAAGTTCGACGCCGATCTAAACCGAATCCATTTCCAGAGGTAAATCAAAATGTCCCTTACCAACGAACAGATCGTTGAAGCCGTTGCCGCCAAGTCGCTCATGGAAGTGATGGACCTGGTCAAGGCCATCGAAGAGAAGTTTGGCGTGTCCGCCGCTGCCCCGGTCACCGTGGCTGCTGGTCCGGCCGCTGCCGGCCCGGCTGCCGAAGAGCAGACCGAGTTCGACGTGATCCTGAAGAGCGCCGGCGAGAAGAAGGTCGACGTGATCAAGGCCGTCCGCGCCATCACGGGCCTGGGCCTGAAGGAAGCGAAGGACCTGACCGAAGCCGGTGGCGTCGTGAAGGAAGCCGCTTCGAAGGACGACGCTGCGAAGTTCAAGAAGGACCTCGAAGCCGCCGGCGCCACGGTCGAACTGAAGTAATTGGCGCTCTTGCGCGCCGTCAGTTTGACCTAACGTCAAGCAAGCCTGGGGACGTAAGTCCCCGGGCTTTGCCCGTTTCAAGAATTCAGCTTTGAGAGCAACACCACTCGAAGCGACTCGCGGGCCAAGGATGACTCGCCGTGAACCTGGCGCCCTGGCGTTGGATTCAGCGGAGCCCAGTCTGGAGACCGGGCGAGTCTAAAAGGGGCAGGAGCCCTTTTTAGACACATCAGGCACGGACGCTCTGGATGTCGGGCATCGCGAATAGGGTTTTGTAAGCAAGAGCCGCTATTCACGATCCCCCAGATCCAAGCTTTCCCAATTTAGCCGGTGTGTGCACCACCGGCGCCACAGCGAACCGAGGCGTCACCGATCATGACCTACTCGTTTACCGAGAAAAAGCGCATCCGCAAGGATTTCGGCAAGCGTCCGCCCGTACTGGGCGTGCCCAACCTGCTGACCATCCAGACCGATTCCTACCGTGAATTCCTGCAGGAGTACGTCGCTCCCAAGCAGCGCGAAGACAAAGGTCTGCACGCCGCTCTGAAGTCGGTATTCCCCATCGTGAGCTATTCGGGCAATGCTGCCCTCGAATATGTCGACTACCGTCTCGGCGAGCCGCCGTTCGACGAGCGCGAGTGCCGCAACCGCGGCATGACCTTCGGTGCGCCGCTGCGCGTTACCGTGCGCCTGGTGATCTACGACAAGGACAGCCCGGCCTCGAAGAAGGCCGTGAAGTACGTGAAGGAACAGGAAGTCTACATGGGCGAAATTCCGCTCATGACCGACACCGGCACCTTCATCATCAACGGCACCGAGCGCGTGATCGTGTCGCAGCTGCATCGCTCGCCGGGCGTGTTCTTCGACCACGACCGCGGCAAGACGCACAGCTCGGGCAAGCTGCTGTTCTCTGCGCGCGTGATTCCTTACCGCGGCTCCTGGCTCGACTTCGAATTCGATCCGAAGGACGCGCTGTTCACCCGTATCGACCGCCGCCGCAAATTGCCGGTGACGGTGCTGCTGCGTGCGCTGGGCTATAACAACGAAGAAGTGCTCGGCATCTTCTTCGAGCACAACGTGTTCCACCTGGGCAAGAAGGGCGGTACCACGCTGGAGCTGGTGGCCGAGCGTCTGCGCGGCGAAACGCTGAGCTTCGATCTGATGATCGGCGACAAGGTGCTGGTGGAAGCCGGCAAGCGTATTACTGCGCGCCACGTGCGCCAGCTCGCCGCCGAAAACATCACGGCGCTGGAAGTGCCGGACGACTATCCGGTCGGCCGCATCCTGGCGACGGATATCGTTGATGCGAAGACCGGCGAACTGCTGGCCTCGGCCAACGACGAGATCTCCGCCGAACAGCTGGAAAACTTCCGCAAGGCCGGTATCGAAACGCTGCCGACTCTGTACGTGAACGACCTGGATCGCGGTGCGTACATCTCGCACACCCTGCGCATCGACAACACCAAGACGCAGCTCGAAGCGCTGGTGGAAATCTATCGCATGATGCGCCCGGGCGAGCCGCCGACCAAGGAAGCGGCGCAGAACCTGTTCTTCAACCTGTTCTTCACCTTCGACCGCTACGACCTGTCGGCCGTGGGCCGCATGAAGTTCAACCGTCGCGTCGGCCGCAAGGACATTATCGGTCCGGGCGTGCTGTACGACTACAAGTACTTCGGCGAAGTGAAGGGCGAAGACGCGCAGGCGCTGGTGGCTGCCCAAGGCCAGACCTCCGACATCCTCGACGTGCTGAAGGTGCTGATCGACATCAAGAACGGTCATGGCACCGTCGATGACATCGACCATCTCGGCAACCGCCGCGTGCGTTCGGTCGGCGAAATGGCGGAAAACACCTTCCGCATCGGCCTGGTGCGCGTGGAGCGCGCCGTGCGCGAGCGCCTGTCGCTGGCCGAAGCCGATGGCCTGACCCCGCAGGACCTGATCAACGCCAAGCCGGTTGCGGCCGCGGTGAAGGAGTTCTTCGGTTCGTCGCAGCTGTCGCAGTTCATGGACCAGAACAACCCGCTGTCGGAAGTGACGCACAAGCGCCGCGTTTCCGCACTGGGGCCGGGCGGCCTGACCCGCGAACGCGCCGGCTTCGAAGTGCGCGACGTGCATCCGACCCATTACGGCCGCGTCTGCACCATCGAAACGCCGGAAGGTCCGAACATCGGCCTGATCAACTCGCTCGCCGTGTACGCGCGCACCAACCAGTACGGCTTCCTCGAGACGCCGTACCGCAAGGTCGTGGACGGCAAGGTCACCAACCAGGTGGAATACCTGTCGGCGATCGAAGAGGGCGACCACGTGATCGCGCAGGCGAACTCGCCGCTCAAGGACGGTCGCTTCGTCGAAGACTTCGTGTCCTGCCGTTTCCGTGGTGAATCGGAGCTGCGTCCGTCGGCCGAGATCAACTACATGGACGTCTCGCCGATGCAGACCGTGTCGGTCGCTGCCGCGCTGGTGCCGTTCCTGGAACACGATGACGCGAACCGCGCACTGATGGGCGCGAACATGCAGCGTCAGGCCGTGCCGACCCTGCGTTCGCAGACCCCGCTGGTGGGTACCGGCATCGAGCGCGCCGTGGCGCGTGACTCGGGCGTGATCGTCACCGCCAAGCGCGGCGGCGTGATCGACCAGGTCGATGCGGCCCGTATCGTGGTGCGCGTGAACGAAGAGGAAGTCGGCGAGAACGATGCCGGCGTCGATATCTACACGCTGACCAAGTACACCCGCTCCAACCAGAACACCAACCTCAACCAGCGCCCGCTGGTGAACGTAGGTGACGTGGTGGCCAAGGGCGACACGCTGGCCGACGGTTCGTCGACCGACCTGGGCGAGCTCGCGCTCGGCCAGAACATGCTGATCGCCTTCATGCCGTGGAACGGCTACAACTTCGAAGACTCGATCCTGCTCTCCGAGCGCGTCGTGCAGGAAGACCGCTACACCTCGATCCATATCGAGGAGCTGTCCTGCATCGCGCGCGACACCAAGCTGGGCGCCGAGGAAATCACCGCCGACATCCCGAACGTGGGTGAGCAGGCGCTGGCTCGCCTGGACGAATCCGGCATCGTGTACATCGGTGCGGAAGTGAAGGCCGGCGACATCATGGTCGGCAAGGTCACGCCCAAGGGCGAAAGCCAGCTCACACCGGAAGAAAAGCTGCTGCGTGCGATCTTCGGCGAGAAGGCGTCCGACGTGAAGGACAGCTCGCTGCGCGTGCCGCCGGGCATGGACGGCACGGTCATCGACGTGCAGGTGTTCACGCGCGACGGGATCGAGAAGGACAAGCGTGCGCGCCAGATCGAAGAGATGGAAATCAAGCGCATCCGCAAGGATTTCGACGACCAGTTCCGCATCCTCGAAGGCGCGATCTACAACCGTATGCGCGTGCAGTTGCTGGGCAAGGTCGCCAACAGCGGCCCGGCCGGCCTCAAGCGCGGTGCGGAGATCACCAGCGAATACCTCGACGGCCTGAAGAAGGACGAGTGGTTCAAGATCAACGTCAAGGACGAGGAAGTCACCGAGTTCCTCGAGCGCGCGTCCGACCAGGTCAAGCGCCACAAGGAAGAGTTCGACAAGCGCTTCAAGGAGAAGCAGGGCAAGATCACCCAGGGCGACGACCTCGCACCGGGCGTGCTCAAGATGGTCAAGGTGTTCCTGGCCGTTAAGCGCCGCATCCAGCCGGGCGACAAGATGGCCGGCCGCCACGGCAACAAGGGTGTGGTGTCCAACGTGGTGCCGGTGGAAGACATGCCGTACATGGCTGACGGCACCTCGATCGACATCTGCCTGAATCCGCTGGGCGTGCCCTCGCGTATGAACATCGGCCAGATTCTGGAAGTGCATCTTGGCTGGGCCGCAAAGGGCCTGGGCAAGAAGATCCAGAAGATGATCGAAGCGCAGGCCAAGGTGGCGCAGATCCGCGAGTTCCTCGACCAGATCTACAACCACCACGTTGCCGGCGCCGTGCAGCACGTCGACCTGAAGTCGCTGACGGATGAGGAAATCCTCACCCTGGCGAACAACCTGCAGGAAGGCGTGCCGATGGCAACGCCGGTGTTCGACGGTGCCGAGGAAGCGGAGTTGAAGTCGATGCTGAGGCTGGCGGATCTGCCCGAGTCGGGCCAGACCACGCTGTTCGACGGCCGTACCGGCGAAGCGTTCGATCGCCCGGTCACCGTCGGCTACATGCATTACCTGAAACTCAACCACTTGGTCGACGACAAGATGCACGCCCGTTCGACCGGTCCGTACTCGCTGGTTACGCAGCAGCCGCTGGGTGGCAAGGCGCAGTTCGGCGGTCAGCGTTTCGGCGAAATGGAAGTCTGGGCGCTGGAAGCCTACGGCGCGGCGTACACCCTACAGGAAATGCTCACGGTGAAGTCCGATGACGTGCAGGGCCGCAACCAGATGTACAAGAACATCGTCGACGGCAACCACGAGATGGCGGCGGGCATGCCGGAATCCTTCAACGTGTTGGTGAAGGAAATCCGCTCGCTCTGCATCGACATCGACCTGGAAGAGATCAAGTAACCCGCGGGTTACAGGAGCTTATGCAATGAAAGATTTGCTCAATCTATTCAATCAGCAGCGCACCACGCCCGAGTTCGATTCGATCAAGATCGCACTCGCGTCGCCGGAGCTGATCCGTTCCTGGTCGTACGGTGAAGTAAAGAAGCCGGAAACGATCAACTACCGCACCTTCAAGCCGGAGCGTGACGGCCTGTTCTGCGCCGCCATCTTCGGTCCGGTGAAGGACTACGAGTGCCTGTGCGGCAAGTACAAGCGCATGAAGCACCGCGGCGTGGTCTGCGAAAAGTGCGGTACCGAGGTCACCCTGGCCAAGGTTCGCCGCGAGCGCATGGGCCACATCGAACTGGCCAGCCCGGTCGCGCACATCTGGTTCCTCAAGTCGCTGCCCTCGCGCATCGGCCTGATGCTGGACATGACCCTGCGCGATATCGAGCGCATCCTGTACTTCGAAGCCTTCGTGGTGATCGATCCGGGTTTGACGGCGCTCGAGCGCGGTCAGCTGCTGAGCGAAGACCAGTACCTGGAAGCTGTCGAAGAACACGGCGACGAGTTCGATGCCCGCATGGGTGCCGAGGCGGTGTTCGAGTTGCTGAAGTCGCTCGACCTGCCGGGCGAAGTCATCCGCCTGAAGGAAGAAATCGCTTCCACCAATTCCGAGACCAAGCTCAAGCGCCTCACCAAGCGCGTGAAGCTGATCGAGGCCTTCATCGAATCCGGCAACCGTCCGGAATGGATGGTCATGACCGTGCTGCCGGTGCTGCCGCCGGACCTGCGTCCGCTGGTGCCGCTGGACGGCGGTCGCTTCGCGACCTCCGACCTGAACGATCTGTACCGCCGCGTCATCAACCGCAACAACCGCCTCAAGCGCCTGCTCGAACTCAATGCGCCCGACATCATCGTGCGCAACGAAAAGCGCATGCTGCAGGAATCGGTCGATGCGCTGATGGACAACGGCCGCCGCGGCCGCGCCATCACCGGCACCAATAAGCGCGCGCTGAAGTCGCTCGCCGACATGATCAAGGGCAAGCAGGGCCGCTTCCGCCAGAACCTGCTCGGCAAGCGCGTGGACTACTCCGGTCGTTCGGTGATCGTGGTCGGTCCGACCCTGCGCCTGCATCAGTGCGGTCTGCCGAAGAAGATGGCGCTGGAGCTGTTCAAGCCGTTCATCTTCGCCAAGCTGCAGAACCGTGGCGAAGCGACGACGATCAAGGCGGCCAAGAAGCTGGTCGAGCGTGAAGAAGGCCAGGTGTGGGACATCCTCGAAGAGGTGATCCGCGAACATCCGGTGCTGCTCAACCGCGCCCCGACCCTGCACCGTCTCGGCATCCAGGCGTTCGAGCCGAAGCTGATCGAAGGCAAGGCCATCCAGCTGCATCCGCTGGTGTGTACCGCGTTCAACGCCGACTTCGACGGCGACCAGATGGCCGTGCACGTGCCGCTGTCGATCGAAGCGCAGTTGGAAGCGCGCGCGCTGATGATGTCGTCCAACAACATCCTGTCGCCGGCCAACGGTGAGCCGATCATCGTGCCGACCCAGGACGTGGTGCTGGGCCTGTACTACATGACGCGCGAACTGGTGAATGCGAAAGGCACCGGCATGGTGTTCTCCAGCATCGCCGAAGTGCGCCGTGCCTACGACAACCGCATGGTCCAGCTGCACGCCAAGATCAAGGTGCGCATGACCCAGGTGCACATCCACGACAATGGCGAGCGCACCAGCAGCACCACCCTGGTGGACACCACCGTGGGCCGTGCGCTGCTGGCCGAAATCATGCCGGAAGGCCTGCCGTTCGAACTGGCCAACACGGAGCTCTCGAAGAAGGCCATCTCGCGCCTGATCAACCAGAGCTATCGCCGCCTGGGCCTGAAGGACACCGTGGTCTTCGCCGACCACCTGATGTACACCGGCTTCCGCTTCGCTACGCGTGCGGGTATCTCGATCGGCATCGATGACATGATCATCCCGGCCGAGAAGAAGCCGATCCTGGAAGAAGCCGAGAAGGAAGTGGTCGAAATCCAGGAACAGTACCAGTCGGGCCTGGTGACCGCCGGCGAGCGTTACAACAAGGTCGTCGACATCTGGTCGCGTACCAACGAACTGGTTGCCAAGGCGATGATCGACGGTATCGGTACCGACAAGGTGACCGATCTCGAAGGCAAGACCGTCAACCAGAAGTCGATGAACTCGCTGTACATCATGGCCGACTCCGGCGCCCGTGGTTCGGTGGCGCAGATTCGTCAGCTGGCCGGTATGCGCGGCCTGATGGCGCGTCCGGACGGTTCGATCATCGAGACCCCGATCAAGGCCAACTTCCGCGAAGGCCTGAACGTGCTGCAGTACTTCAACTCGACCCACGGTGCTCGTAAGGGCCTGGCGGATACCGCGTTGAAGACGGCGAACTCCGGTTACCTGACCCGTCGTCTGGTGGACGTGGCGCAGGACGTGGTCATCACCTCGACCGATTGCGGTACCGAGGAAGGCCTGATCATGCAGCCGATCGTGGAAGGCGGCGACGTGGTCGAGCCCTTGCGCGAGCGCGTGCTCGGCCGCGTGGTGGCCGAGGACGTGTATGCGCCGGGCGGCGATGACGAGCCGATCGTCACCCGCAACACCCTGCTGGACGAAGCCCTGGTCGAGAAGCTCGACAAGGCCGGCGTGCAGTCGGTGTCGGTGCGCTCGTCCATTACCTGCCATGCCGCGCACGGCGTTTGCGCCCTGTGCTACGGCCGCGACCTTGCACGCGGTCACCTGGTGAACATGGGTGAAGCCGTGGGCGTGGTGGCAGCGCAGTCGATCGGTGAGCCGGGTACCCAGCTCACCATGCGTACGTTCCACATCGGTGGTGCGGCGTCGCGTGCGGCTGCGGTCGACAACGTGTCGGTGAAGACCACCGGCACGCTGAAGTTCAACAATCTCAAGACCGTGCAGCACAGCCAGGGTCATCTGGTGGCGGTGTCGCGTTCGGGCGAAGTGTCGGTGATCGACGCCAACGGTCGCGAGCGCGAACGCTACAAGGTGCCTTACGGCGCCACCATTTCGGTCAAGGACGGCGCACCGGTGAAGGGTGGCCAGGTCGTGGCCAACTGGGATCCGCATACCCATCCGATCGTGTCGGAAGTGGCCGGTACGGTGCGCTTCATCGACTTCATCGATGGCGTCACCGTGCAGAGCCAGACCGACGAACTGACCGGCCTGGAGTCGGCGGTGGTGACCGATCCGAAGCGTCGCGGTACCGCGGCCAAGGATCTGCGCCCGATCGTGCGCCTGGAAGACAGCAAGGGCCGCGAGCTCAAGCTGCCGGGCACCGATATCGCCGCGCAGTACTTCCTGCCGGCCGGTGCGATCGTGTCGATCCAGAACGGTGCCGAAGTGGGCGTGGGCGACGTGGTTGCCCGTATCCCGCAGGAAACCTCCAAGACCCGCGACATCACCGGCGGTCTGCCGCGCGTGGCCGACTTGTTCGAAGCGCGCAAGCCGAAGGAACCGGCGATCCTCGCCGAACGTTCGGGCGTGGTCAGCTTCGGCAAGGACACCAAGGGCAAGCAGCGCCTGATCATCAAGGACGTGGACGGCAACGAGCACGAAGAGCTGATTCCGAAGTGGCGTCAGGTCATCGTGTTCGAAGGCGAGCACGTGGAGAAGGGCGAAACCATCGTGGACGGCGAGCCCAATCCGCACGACATCCTGCGCCTGCTGGGTGTCGAGCCGCTGGCCGCCTACCTGGTCAAGGAAATCCAGGACGTCTATCGCCTGCAGGGCGTGAAGATCAACGACAAGCACATCGAAACGATCATTCGCCAGATGCTGCGCAAGGTCGAGATCACCGATGCCGGCGAAAGCCACTACCTGCGCGGCGAGCAGGTGGAACGCGTGCGGATCAATGCCGAAAACGATCGTGCGGTAGCCCGCAACGAGCGTCCGGCTGAGTTCCAGTCCGTGCTGCTGGGTATCACCAAGGCCTCGCTGGCCACCGAGTCGTTCATCTCGGCGGCTTCGTTCCAGGAAACCACCCGCGTCCTTACCGAAGCGGCGGTTCGTGGCACGCGCGATACCTTGCGTGGCTTGAAGGAAAATGTTATTGTCGGCCGTCTGATTCCGGCAGGTACGGGTCTGGCGTATCACGCACAGCGTCATCGCCAGGGCGGTCTGACCGCCTCGGAACTGGAAACCCTTTCCGGTTCCAGCCAGGTCTCCTTCTCGGAGGCGCCGGTAGGCACTGATGCAGGTGTTGAGTAAGCCCCAGCGGCCTTACTCACCGACATACGAAATGAGGCGCATGGAATGCGCCTCGTGTTCGAGTCAGGGATGGCGGGCGCTTTCTTGCTTGAGGCAAGACGCCCATGTTAAATTCCCGCTTCTCGGCAGACCGGATTATTCGGTCTGCCTTTATGTTTCCCAGGAATAGCTAGGCATGACGACAGTCAATCAGCTGGTGCGCAAATCCCGCAGCCCGAAGAGCTACAAGAGCGCTTCGCCGGCCCTGCAAAGCAGCCCGCAGCGTCGCGGCGTCTGCACGCGTGTGTATACCACCACCCCGAAAAAGCCGAACTCGGCCCTGCGTAAGGTTGCCAAGGTGCGCCTGACCAACGGTTACGAGGTCATCAGCTACATCGGCGGCGAAGGCCACAACCTGCAGGAGCACTCGGTGGTGCTCATCCGCGGCGGCCGTGTAAAGGATCTGCCGGGCGTGCGCTACCACACCGTCCGCGGCAGCCTCGACTGCGCCGGTGTCACCAAGCGCCGCCAGGCCCGCTCGAAGTACGGCGCCAAGCGCCCGAAGAAGGCTTAATTTATTGAAGAGTGCGGTCAGGACGACCGCTTTCCCGGCGGGCAGGACTGCTCGCAAAGATAACGGACAAAAAACATGTCGCGTAAAGGTTCACATCCCGCCCGTCTGGTCCTGCCCGATCCCAAGCACGGCAGCCAGCTGATTGCCCGCTTCATCAACATGGTGATGAAGAGCGGCAAGAAGTCCGTGGCCGAAGCCATCGTCTACGGTGCGCTGGATCATCTCGGTGAGAAGCACGCCGAACCGGTGCAGCTGGTCGAGAAGGCCCTGGGCAACATCGCTCCGGCGGTCGAGGTGAAGTCCCGCCGCGTCGGCGGCGCCACCTACCAGGTGCCGGTCGAAGTGCGTCCGGGCCGCCGTATGGCGCTGGCCATGCGCTGGGCGATCGAAGCTGCGCGCAAGCGCGGTGAAACGTCGATGCCGCGCAAGCTGGCTGCCGAACTGCTGGAAGCTTCCGAAAACCGTGGCGGCGCCATCAAGAAGCGCGAAGAAACGCACCGCATGGCGGAAGCCAACAAGGCGTTCTCGCACTATCGCTGGTAAGCAGTACCGTACGGATTCGAGGTTAGTACCGTGGCCCGCACCACTCCCATCGAGCGCTACCGTAATTTCGGCATCATGGCTCACATCGATGCCGGAAAGACCACGACCACGGAGCGCATCCTGTTCTACACCGGCGTCAGTCACAAGATTGGCGAGGTGCATGACGGTGCGGCCACGATGGACTGGATGGAGCAGGAGCAGGAGCGCGGCATCACCATTACGTCGGCGGCAACGACGGCGTTCTGGAAGGGTATGGACCGCTCCCTGCCGGAACATCGCTTCAACATCATCGACACGCCAGGCCACGTAGACTTCACCATCGAAGTGGAGCGCTCGCTGCGCGTGCTCGATGGTGCGGTGTTCGTGCTCTGTGCCGTGGGTGGTGTGCAGCCGCAGTCCGAGACGGTGTGGCGTCAGGCCAACAAGTACAACGTGCCGCGCCTTGCGTTCGTCAACAAGATGGACCGCACCGGTGCCAACTTCGAAAAAGTCGTCGAGCAGCTGAAGTCGCGCCTGGGCGCGCATCCGGTGCCGATGCAGGTGCCGATCGGCGCCGAAGACAACTTCGAAGGCGTGATCGACCTGGTCAAGATGAAGGCGATCTACTGGGATATGGAATCCCAGGGCATGAAGTTCGAGTACAAGGACATTCCGGCCAATCTGAAGGATGCTGCGGAAGCTGCGCGCAACTTCATGGTCGAGTCCGCGGCCGAGACTTCCGAAGAGCTGATGGACAAGTACCTGGAAGAGGGCGACCTCTCCGAGGACGAAGTTGTCGGCGGCCTGCGTGCCGGTACCCTGACCAACAAGCTGATTCCCGTGTTCTGCGGTACCGCATTCAAGAACAAGGGCGTGCAGGCCATGCTCGACGCAGTGATCCAGTTGCTGCCGTCGCCGGCCGATCGCCCGCCGGTCAAGGGCATCGACGAGAACGACCGCGAAGCCAGCCGCACGGCTGACGACAGCGCACCGTTCTCCTCGCTCGCCTTCAAGATCATGACCGATCCGTTCGTCGGTTCGCTCACCTTCTTCCGCGTTTACTCGGGCACGCTCAATTCGGGCGATGCCGTGTACAACCCGGTGAAGTCGAGAAAGGAGCGCATTGGCCGCATCCTGCAGATGCACGCCAACGAGCGCCAGGAAATCAAGGAAGTCCGCGCCGGCGATATCGCCGCGGCGGTCGGCCTGAAGGACGTCACCACCGGTGACACGCTGTGCTCGCAGGATCACGTCATCACCCTGGAGCGCATGACGTTCCCGGAGCCGGTGATTTCGATGGCGGTGGAACCGAAGACCAAGTCGGACCAGGAAAAGATGGGCATTGCCCTCGGTCGCTTGGCCGCGGAAGATCCGTCTTTCCGCGTGCGCACCGACGAGGAATCGGGCCAGACCATCATCGCCGGCATGGGCGAGCTGCATCTGGACATCATCGTCGACCGCATGCGTCGCGAGTTCAATGTGGAAGCCAACGTCGGCAAGCCGCAGGTGGCTTACCGCGAAACCATCCAGGGCGCTTACAAGGCGGACTTCAAGCACGCCAAGCAGTCCGGTGGTAAGGGTCAGTACGGTCACGTAGTCATCGAGTTCTCGGCGATGAACGAGGCGGACCAGAAGAACCCGGATGTGAAGGACGACTTCCTGTTCGTCAACGACATTACAGGCGGTGTGGTTCCCAAGGAATACATTCCGTCGGTGGAAAAGGGTCTGCGCGAGTCCATCACCAGCGGCCAGTTGGCCGGTTTCCCGGTGGTGGGTGTGAAGGCCAAGCTGGTGTTCGGTTCGTACCACGACGTCGATTCGTCGGAAATGGCGTTCAAGATCGCTGCCCACGGCGCGTTCCGTGAGCTCTTCAAGGAAGGCGCGAAGCAATCGCGGCCGATCCTGCTGGAGCCGATCATGAAGGTCGAGGTCGTGACGCCGGAGGATTACCTCGGCGACGTGATGGGTGACGTGAGCCGTCGTCGTGGTGTGCTGCAGGGTTCCGACGATACGCCGTCGGGCAAGACCATCAACGCGATGATTCCGCTGGGCGAGATGTTCGGTTACGCCACGTCACTTCGCTCGCAGACGCAGGGCCGCGCCACCTTCACGATGGAATTCGATCATTACGAAGCGGCGCCGAACAATATCGCCGAACAGGTCATGAAGAAGGCCTGATAAGGCGTTCTTCTCCAAACAACACAGTTCTTTCAGAGGTTTGAGTCATGGCAAAGGGTAAATTCGAACGCACCAAGCCGCACGTGAACGTGGGCACGATCGGTCACGTGGACCACGGCAAGACGACGCTGACGGCGGCGCTGACGAAGATCGGCGCAGAGCGTTTCGGTGGTGAATTCAAGGCG
>NZ_JACZZA010000021.1 GCF_014863405.1 Dyella acidiphila | reverse complement strand
CTGCGAGGAAAGCACCTCGGCCTCGCGCAGCTTGTGGATGATCTCTTCGGAACTAAAGCGTTTCTTGGGCATCGTCCAGTCTCCTCGTCATAAGTCTATGAACTTTGGATCTGGACCAGAAATTTCAGGTCAGCTCAGTGCGCCGGCTGCATGTGTGTTGTTGAGCTGGTTGCCAACTGGAAAGATCGGGCCACCGGATGAAGCGCTTATTATTTCGCCGTACGTAGTAGGTGCGCTGCTGTATGGAGCGTTGACGTGGTAATTCGCCTGACCGGCATCCGCGCTTACGAAAAAGTTGCCTCCATCTGCAAAACATGTGCTTGAAGTACCGCCAAGGATTACGGTTAAAGCAGCCAGCATCAAAACCTTCATCGAAAGCCCCCTTTCCCTATTGATGAATTAGCGCGCAATAATAAGAAAATCCGGTTTTCCATCATCGGAACAAACACAAACAAGCGAAACGATGATAGCCAATTTCATCTGGCTCCTTCATCGACCGTCGCCAACCACGGATTGCCGTCCCGGCTAAGCCGATCGAACTGAAGCTTGCTCGAGCCCATGATCACCGTTTCGGCACAGGCTGTCGGTTCCGAATACAGGTATTGGATAACCCCTTGCGTCCCCTTGGTGAAGTAGTAGGAGCCATAAGGCGCATCCAGTAGCGGGGGTTCTCTGGCGTCACCGACCACACCTGGCTGGTGCGAGCGCAAAACCCATCCAGCGTTCTTGAGATCGCTGAGCACGCGGTCGCTCTTGATGCATGTTTTAAAATCCTTCTTATCAAAGAAGCCAAATACCACCGTATACGACGGTAGATTCGGATAGCGTGCCCGCGTAAGGCGATCGCCGTCGGGGTCCAGCGCTCCTACCCCTTGAATCCTGTATTCCTGGGCTTGGTAAGTGCCGACACTCCAGGCTTTATGGACGGCGTTTTGACCAAATGCATTTTCGAAATCGTCGACAGTGACGGTGTCATCGGGCCGATCGATGAGCTTGAGAAATCGCTGCCAGTGGTCTAGGTCGCTTCGCACGGCCAAGGGCAGTACGGGGCTTACGCGTGGAGGCGTAGCTACCACCACAACAAGATTGTCGGCCGCACCGGTCGCATCAGGCGGAACACTGAGAATGTCTCCCGCATGGTCATTTATGGTGTTCCCATGACCATTCATGGTGAGTTTTCCACCGCCAGGTTGCGTCAGCACAAGGCCGGATTGCGCTTTGAATCGCTGGCCTGCGGTCAAGGTCACGCTTTGACCCGCGCTAATCGTGGGGGTGCACCCCTGATCTACGGGTGCTTTCACGGCGCAGCCTGCCAGCAGGAATGTGATGCCGAGGCTTAAGCATTGCCGCTTGTTCATGGATGTCTGCTCGCTCGTTTAGTGGTTCGAGTTTGCTTGTATTGCCTCAGCGAGTTCTGCAATGACTTCGATATAGAAAGGCGCTGGATCCCAGCTTTCGCTGGGATGACGGTGAGGGCCGTTGACATATCGCGGTCAATGGGAACACCACGGGTTATCCAGGCGGCCAAAAAGGGAGGTAATAAACCTCACACTGGTGCAGATGATTTAATGCCCTAGCCTGGCTGCATTCTTATGACCCGAGGCCGCCCCCCGTTTCGCCCTTAGCCGGTATCGTCATTTCGATCTCGAAAAGATCAGGATCGTTCGGATACGGCTCTGTCCTGCCGGTTCGAACAAACCCATTGCGCTCATAAAAAGCGACCGCGGCCGCATTGACGTTGGTGACCATCAAGCTGAGCGTGTGCATGCCCTGCTCCCGTGCCCATTGGCGAACCGCCTGCAACAGCTTCGATCCCACCCCGTGCTGACGGGCAGCCGGGGCGACCCACATGGAAATCACTTCGCCCACAGTCGGGGCTTTACTGTCGCGAAAGCCCGCGACCAGCCCCAGGGCTTGTTCGTCGTCGAACGCAAAGAAGCCGATGCGATCCTTGCCATCGAGCGAGTTGGCGCGGGCGATCCAATCCTGATCGGACAGCAACAGCTCGCGCGCATAGGTGCTGCCAAAGGCGAGCGGATCCTGCTTCAAGGCAGCCAACCTGACTTCTTTATAGGTTTGGGCCAGCTGCGCTTCGATACGAACCAGCTTGATCACGTTTCAGCTCCGAATATTTAGGGTCGCCCGCACGCTTCCATAGGCAAAGCCGCTTGTCCATGTGCAAAGAGATATGGTAAATGCGCCTGCACAACCCTGGGGAGGATGGTATGAGCTTTCAACGACGCCAGTTGCTGCAGACCTTGTCCTATGCATTTGGGGCCGGCTTTATCCTGTCCCGCTCCAAATCGGCCGCGGCAGCGCAGACTTCCGCACAGCCGGGCACGGCGGCCACGCCTGCAAAAGCAGCGGCCAAACCGGCGGCAAATGCCGCGGATATGGAAAAAGTCGCCGGTATCGGCGGCCTGTTTTTCCGGTCTCGCGATCCCGATGCGCTGGGCCGTTGGTACCTGGAGCACCTGGGTATTTCGCTCACCCCGACCACGCTCCAGTCGCCGGTATGGGAACAGGAAGCCGGGCAAACCGTATTCAGTCCATTCCCCGAGAAAAGCGGCTATTTCGGCGATCCGAGCAAGGTATGGATGGTGAATTTCCGGGTGCACAATCTCGCCAAAATGGTGGCGCAGCTGCAGAACGCAGGCATTGCGGTCAAGCTCGATCCGCAGGTGTATCCCAATGGCCGTTTCGCGCGCCTGCACGATCCCGAGGGCAATCCGATCGAGTTGTGGCAGCCCGCGTAGGCGGCCGCGCCGTCCGGTACATACCGGGGATTACTGGATTCTGTCGCCAGGGTTACAGGGTGAAGAAAACCCGGCGCAGACCGGGGTCGCCCCAGGTTAAAGCATTACCACTTTCACATGAGACGGATTTCCGGCTCTGGTAAATTAAACCTATCGTCGCCGTCGTACATCCAAAGACCGTGGCATCCGATTTGGAATGGGCATGGCGAATTCAGGCGCTTATGGAAGAGGCGCTGCGACCAACAAGGAAAGCTAGAACACCTGCAGCCTCCCCGCTGCGATAAAGCTGCTTGACATCGATGGCCGAACCAGTCACTGGCCAAGTGATTGAGGTGTTTGGCGCGTCCGAATTTCCCCGAAACCCACGAGAATAAGTATGAAGATCAATCAGAAATCCAAGCTTTTGTCGATCGCTGCCATCGCCGCTTTCGGCGCCATGGCGTTCGGCGCCGTGCAGGCGCAGTCGACCAGCTCCAGCATCATCGGCAAGGCCCCCACCGACGGCACCGTGACGGTGCACGGTGAAACCGGCATCACCCGTCATGGCACCCCCAACGGCAAGGGCCGCTACAACCTGTCCTCGCTGCCGCCGGGCACCTACCTGGTGTCGCTGGAGAAGGACGGCAAGACGCTTGCCAGCCTGCCGGGCGTGCCGCTTTTCGCCGGCAAGGCGTTCGAAGTGGATTTCGCCTGCGACGGCGACCAGTGCACGGCTGCACCGGGCCACTAATCGCCCGTCATTTCCCCTGGCGGCCTGATCGATCACGGTTGCCAGGGGGCGGCATGCAGTCTTCTTTTCAGCTGCTGCATGCGCCCGGTTGTCATGCCCTGTATTGGGCATGACATCCGCATCCAGGCCGAAGACGTCTTCAGCCATTGCCGTATTCGGCGGCCACAAAGCCATCATCCACTTTCAGCCCGGAAAGCAGCCGGCGCTTCATCGATTTCACGATCGAAGCCATGCCCTCGGTCTGCACAGCAGCGTTGTTTACATCCCTGGCAGTCACATCAATCAGGCGCGGACCGTCGCAAAGCGCGGCAACCAGATGGGTCTCGTCGCTGTGGGTGCCGGTGCCCTGCATAACGGCGGCCGTCTCGCAATAACGCTCATCGGCTGACGTCGGCCCTGCCCCGATATACAGCACGATGCGCGACGCGGTCGCGAGCTTGCCTTGGCCATGGCTGCTCACCGCGAACAGCTGCGGTGTCGTTCCTGCTGGAATCTGCTTCGCCACCTCGTCGGCACCTGCCTGCTGCACGCTGCCATGCACCTCAATCGGCATGCTTTCCATCTGCGGCTTCCAGCGGTAATAGCCGTCGTCGGGGCCGGCCCATCGCGTCTGCAAGGTGCCGCTGCATCCGCTCAATACCAGCAGCATGAGGATAAAAAGGGCGTGACTCACCCTTACGCCTCTTGCGAGGCGTGTGCTTAAGTTTGCTTTCATTGGATGATCTCCGGTTACGTCATGCTGGCGAACGCACTAGTGGCGTAGAGGCTCAGCGGTCTTCTTTCATTTGGCCGGGCGCGGGACGAACCCCGGAACGCCGGTATGCACCACCGCATTCAAGCGGACGTTGCTGCCGATCTGCTGCTTGATCGCCTGCATGGCGCTCGCCGGCAGCGCTGCGATATCGAAGTTCTCCGCGATATGCGCAGGATTGGTCGAGGTAGTGAGAAAAGCCGTGCCGCGCTGCGCGGCCCAGGCCAGCAACACCTGCGCCGGGGTTTTATTCACCTGTTCGGCAATGGCCTTGATCAGCGGGTCGTCGGTCATTCTCGGCTCCATGCCGTGACCCAATGGCGCAAACGCCAGCAACACAATGCCGTGCTGCTGGCAGAACTCCAGCAGTTCCCACTCCGGCAGATAGGGATGGCATTCCACCTGCACCACGGCAGGCTTGATGCGGGCGATCTCCACAATCTCTTTGAGCTTGTCCAGGGTGATATCGGACAACCCGATCGCCCGGCAACGGCCTTCGTCCACCAACCGTTCCATCGCCTGCCACGTTTCGGCCAGCGTGACGCCGCTGTCGTAGATCAGCTCGCCGTGTTCGTCGGCAGGAAACAGCTCATCGCCGGGCTGGAAGGCAAACGGCGTGTGGATCAAATAGCAATCGAGGTAATCCAGCTGGAGCCGGCGCAGGCTCGCCTCGAAGGCGGCTTTTACCTGATCGGGGCGGTGATGGTTGTTCCATAGCTTGGTGGTAACGAACAGCTCTTCGCGCGTCACTGCCCCGCTCTGCATGGCTTCCTTCAATGCACTGCCTACCGCGTCTTCGGTTCGATACAGTTCCGCGCTGTCGAAATGCCGGAAGCCCACCTCCAGGGCGGCCTTGACGGCTTGCCTGGCGGCGGCAGCGTCGGGAATCAACGAACCGAATCCGGCCACCGGCATGGCACCGCGGCCGTGGATCAGGGAAATTCTTTGATGGCGAAGATCGTCACCGGTTTTGACCGTTTGCTTATGCATGACCGTTTCCTCAGCGATGGCAGAACGAGGCGGCAATGGTGGCCGAATGCCCCGATTCCGTGCCCATTGAATTTTGTACACATTCGAACAATAATCCTCGAAACAGCAGAGGTCAAGCTTTTTATGCGATCTGGTACAAAAAAAGACGAGCCCGAGAAAAAGCCCCGCGGCCGGCCCCGCGCCTACGATCCGGAAACGGCCCTGCGGGCGGCGGCACAGGCGTTCTGGAAGGCCGGCTACGCAGGCACTTCGCTCGACGATATTGCCGCCGCGACCGGCATGAACCGCCCCAGCCTTCGCGCGGCATTCGGCGACAAGCACGACATCTACATCAAGGCGCTGAGCGACTACTGGGAACGCAAATTTGCAGCGATGCGCCAGGCATTCGGGCACGGCGGCAGCGTGGCCGACACCTTGATGAGCGTGTACGACGCCTCGCTGGCAATTTATTTCTCCGGCGATGAGCAGGTACTGGGATGTTTTGTCGTCGGCACGGCGATTACCGAAGCGCCCAACGATCCGGAGATCCAGCGCCTTACCGCCGAGGGATTTCGCACGCTCGATGCCGACTTCGAGGCGCTGTTCAAGCGGGCGCGTGCTGCGGGTGAGTTGAGCCGCGATGCCGATCCCAAGGCGCTCGCCCTGCTCGCCGTGGCGACGATGCACAGCATGGCTGTGCGCGCCCGCGCCGGCAGTTCGCGCAGTGAATTGCGGAAGCTGGCGCAGAAAGCGGTGAGCGTGATTTGCGGGTGATGGCCAGACTCAACATGCCCCACGGCCTGCCCGACATCCTCGCCCCACACCTGGATGTGCTGTTCTGCGGCATCAACCCCGGCATGACGGCGGCGACCACGAGGCATCATTTCGCCGGCAACAGCAATCGCTTCTGGCGGGTGCTGCATCTGGCCGGCTTTACGCCAGAGCAAATCATCCCGGAGCAGGACCGCACCATACTGCGCTACGGCTACGGCCTCACCACCGTGGTGCAGCGGCCGACCGCCAGTGCGGATCAGCTCTCGCCGGAAGAATTCGTCGCTGCCGCCGCCGGATTCCGGCGCAAGCTGCGGCGCCAGGCGCCGCGCATGCTCGCCTTTCTAGGCAAGGCCGGCTATGCCGGGCTTTCCGCACAACGCGATATCGCGTGGGGCATGCAGGCTGTGCGCATGGAAGGCGCCGCCGTATGGGTGCTGCCCAATCCAAGCGGCCGCAACCGCGCTTTCAATCTCGATCAGCTGGTACACGCGTACCGTGAGCTGTATTTGGCGATCGGCCAGCGCGGCCAATAACCGCTACTGCTGCGCAGCCATCGCCCCTTCCGGCAAGCGGCGAACCTGCGCCTGCACCAGCGCGTTATCCATCGGCCGATAGGCGTAAACCTCGCGCCCCGCGTGATACACGCGAATCACATAGGTCTGATGAAAAACCTGGGTGAGATTGGCGAAGGCCACGGTTTCGGCCAGGTCTTCCGGCGCGGCGGCACTGGCGTACAGCGAAGGCAGCGGCGTGGCGCTCAGCGCCTGATAGACCGCCTGGGCCTGCGCGATGGTCGCCGCATAGCCGTGCGGGTGATAGCACGCGACCTGCAGCGCCGGCTTGGCATAGGCGTCGGCGAGATGGTTGCGGTCCAGCCACAGGCCATCCGAGAAAGGCGTGGGCTGAACGCCCTTGCCGACGTCCTTGGGTGTCAGATGGTAGGCGCTGTCGGCCACGTGGGTGGATTCGTGCAGCAGGATGTAGATGACGGCCGGCAGCTGTCCCACATCCACCGCCACATGATCGCTGGCATTCGTTCCGGCAAAGCAGGCCGCTTCCTTGTGCGTGATCAACTGCGACACGGTTTCGTGCAGAAGGCCGGCGCGCAGGGTGATGTTCAACATGCCCGGATGTCCCGGCGAGGGATAGGTAAGCGCGTTATTGGGCATGCCATCGGCAAAGCTCAGCGCAAACAGATGCTCGCGCAGCGCGCGCTGCTGCAAGGGCGGCATCAACGACACGGCATGCGCGATCTGCTGGCGTTCCGCCGCATTGGGCAGGTAGGCCCGGGGCCGGTCCGGCGATCCCTTGGCGCCGAACATATTCATGAACGACTCCGGCGGCACGTCGATTTTTGCGTCGAAGGGCGGCGGTGTATGTTCTGCCGCCTGCGCCGCTGCGCCGGCAAGCACCAGGATCGACATCAGGAGGGTGGCGCGCAGGTTTTTCATGGTCGCTGTCCGCAGGTTGGCCCGGGCGGCTATGCCGCCACGATAACTATGGCGGCAGAGGCTATCGCACCCGATAGCCTCTGCGACAGCACCCTGCTCAGGCCGGCCACGCCGAAGCGCGGATCACGCTGCAGAAATTGCCCGCATGAAAATGCGCATTCTTGTCCGCCAGCACGTCGGCCTTGACGTTGCCGAAGGTGGTGTCGGGCTTGTGTTGGATGCCGTTGTAGAAGGTCTGGATGATGTCCTCCTTGAACTGGCCGCCGCGCGGATGCGCGCTCACCACCGCAACACGCTCGGCTTCACTGTATTGCTCATAGGCCAGGCCGAGCACATCCATTTCCACACCCGCCGTAACCAGCGCGACCACCGGATGCATATGCTGCGGGATGCCAGGCGTGGTGTGCAGCGCGATGGCGGTCCACACCGTGTCGATGTCCTGCTGCGAAATGCCGTGATGCTTGAGGAAATCGCGCGCGGCATTGGCGCCATCCACCTCGAAGCGCTGATCCGGGCTGCTATGCCGCGGCGACAGGCCCATGTCATGGAACATGCAGCCGCAATAGAGCAATTCCGGATCGAACTTCAGGCCGCGGCGCTGGCCAGCCAGCGCGCCGAAGTAATACACGCGGCTGGAATGATGGAACAGCAGCGGGGAAACCGTATCGCGCACCACCTCGGTAATTTCGCGGGCGAGCTGGCTGTCGGGAACGGCAATGCCGTGAACGTTGAGAGACATGCGTGGATCTCCAATAGGCCGGGAAATCCATTCTGGGCAGCCCGATTCATGTCATCAATAGGCTGGATACGTCATATACTGCCATTTCGCGCCTGATGCGGACACCCGGGAGATTCCAGCCCACATGGCCAAGACCGTTGCCGTAGTCGCATTGCCCGGCGTGCAGTTGCTGGACGTTTCCGGCCCGCTGGATGTGTTCGCGCAAGCGAATATCGAAGCGGGCAAGGCGTACTACGCGCTGAAGGTGATTGCCTGCCAGCGCGGGCCGATACACAGCTCGTCCGGCGCGCGCCTGCTGCCGGATGCAATTGCCGGCGAAAACGTCGAACGCATCGATACCTTGCTGGTGGCCGGTGCGCCCCATGCCGGCAGCATCCGCTTGCCGCCGCCGGTACTGAAATGGCTGCGCAGCACGGCCGTGCGCAGCCGGCGCTACGGTTCGATCTGCACCGGCGCCTTCGTGCTTGCCGCCACCGGCCTGCTGGATGGACGCCATGTCACCACCCATTGGGCGGTGGCCGAAGCGCTGGCGCAGGCCTACCCCACCCTGCAGATCGACGAGGATGCGCTCTACGTGCGCGACGGCAAACTGCGCACGGCTGCCGGCGTTACCGCCGGCCTGGACCTGGCCCTGGCGCTGGTGGAGGAAGACCTGGGCCGCGAGATCGCCAAGCGGGTGGCCGGCCAATTGGTGATGTATTTCAAGCGCCCAGGCGGGCAATTGCAGTTCAGCCGCAAGGGCGAGAGCCGCCCGTTGGGGCGTTCGGCCCTGCAGGAAGTGCAGCGCTGGGTGGCCGCCACACCCGGGCAGGAGCACAGCATCGCCAGCATGGCCAAGCGCGCCGGCTTGAGTCCGCGCCACTTTGCGCGCCTGTTCCACGCCGAAGTAGGCATCACGCCAGCCGCATGGGTGGAAACGGCACGCGTCGCCGCGGCGCGCAGCCTGCTGGAAAACGGTCACGACACGCCCAAGCTGGTGGCCTCCAAATGCGGTTTCGCCAACGCCGACACCTTGCGCCGGGCGTTCAAGAAGCATGTCGGCGTAAGCCCGGCCGAATACCGCAAGCAGCACGTCGCGCCGCTGCATTAAGCATTACGCGGCATTTGTCGCCGCCCGCCATCCCATGCATGCTTGCGGCATCCGCCGCACTGACCTGCGCGGCGCGCATCTACGCCAAGGGGATACGCCATGCGCTGTTTTCCGGCTCTGCTTGCGGTGGTTGCAGCACTCATCTGCGCGAACGGCAACGCGACGCAAGACAATCGTCCACTGCGCGGCGCAGCACTCGACCATCGCATCGAAGCGCTGATGAAAGCGGCGCAGGTGCCCGGCCTGGCACTGGCCCTGATCGAAAACGGCCAGGTCACGTATCTGAAGGCTTATGGCGAACGCGACGTGGCGCGCCATCTGCCATTGCAGACCGACACGGTGATGTATGCCGCGTCGCTGACCAAGGCAGCGTTTTCCTATAGCGCGATGATGCTGGTGGACGAGGGCAAGCTCGATCTCGATCGCAGCATTGCCAGCGACCTGCCCAAGCCGTTGCCGGACTATCCGAAATACGCCGACCTGGCTAATGATCCACGCTGGCGCCAGATTACGCCGCGCTTCCTGCTCAGCCACCGTGGCGGTTTTGCCAACTATCGCTACTGGCCACCCGGCAAGGATTACGACCCGAACGGCAAACTGGCGATCTATGTCGATCCGGGTACGCGCTACAGCTATTCCGGCGAGGGCATCAACCTGCTGCAGTTCGTGCTTGAACACGGCAACGGCGTGGATGTCGGCGACTATATGCGCACGCATCTGTTCACGCGTTTCGGCATGACCCGCACGGCACTGACCTGGCGCGACGACTTCGCCGCGAATGTCGCGCTGGGCTACGACGAACAGGGCAAGCCGTTGCCGCATGCACACCGCACGCAGGTGCGCGCTGCCGGCTCGATGGACACCACCGTGCACGACTACGCACAACTGGCAGCGGCAATGGTACGCGGTGAAGGCCTCAAGCCCGCCACCTATGCCAACTGGCTCACGCCGGAAATACGCATCCACGACGTGCAGCAGTTCCCGGTGCTCACCCTGCCCGCCACCACCGACAACGACGGCATCGCCCTGAGCTATGCGCTGGGCGTGGGCAGGTTCCAGTCGCCGCAGGGCCCGGCCTGGTTCAAGGAAGGCCACGACGACGGCACCAACAATCTGCTGCTATGCCTGCAACGTTCGCGCACGTGCATGCTGGTGCTGAGCAATAGCAGCAATGCCGAATCGATCTTCCCCTACCTGCTGCAAAGCACGCTGGGAAAAACCTGCTTTCCCTGGTACTGGGCCAGCTACATTCCCTACGATCATCCCGAGTGGCGCAGCCCTGCCGCACGCGCGCAGCCGCATTCGCCGTGCCAGCCGTTTGAAAGCCCGCTCTAGCAGCGCATCCGCCGCCCGCCTCGAATAAGCGCCCCGGCGCCGCCGTCAGGCAAAAAACGCTTATCACCCTGGGTCATACCGACAGGCCGAACCCTCATGGCCGAGTCGTATCTTTTTTCGAACTCGCAGGCAACCATATGGACGTCCAAACGCGTAGGGCGCGTGACGTCCAGGGGACGTCTGGATCCGGGATCCCCACTCCCGACTCGCAGCACACCTTTATGCACCGGAAGGAACGCCGGCGCGGCTCCCCCTCTCCGCGGCGCGCAAGGAAGCGCCTTGTTCCTCGTGTCACCTCATTGAGAGAGAGCGGCTTTGAAAATATCGTTTCCCACCCGGCGCCGCCTGAGCGTCCTGATTGCAGCGGGTTTCACCCTTGCCAGCCCGGCCGTACTGGCCCAGTCCACCACCGGCAGCATCTTCGGCCAGGTGCCGCAGGCTGCCAACGAAAGCGTGCAGATCAAGAGCAGCACCGGCCTGACACGCACCGTCACTATCGACAGCCGTGGCCGCTACGTCGCCAGCGAGCTGCCGCTCGGCACCTACACCGTAGTGCTGCTGCGCGATGGCGCGGTGGTCGATACGCGCAGCGGCATCAGCCTGCGCGTGGGCAGCGGCACCGAGGTGTCGTTCGCCACGATCGAGGCCAAGGACCTGGGCGCGGTGAAGGTATCGGCCACCACCACGCCGCCGATCGATGTGACCAGCGTGGACTCGCGCACCGTGGTCACCTCGCAGCAGCTGGCGCAGCTGCCGCTGCTGCGCTCGGCCGAAGCCATCGCCCAGCTCGCACCGGGCGTGGTCAACAACAGCGGCGGCTACACCGGGCCCACCGGGCAGTCGCTGGTGAGTTTCGCCGGCTCCGCCGCCAGCGAAAACGCGTACTACCTCAACGGCTTCAACACCACCGATCCGCTGCGCGGCTTCGGCGGCATCACCCTGCCCTATGGCGCAATCGAGCAGCAGGAAATCTATACGGGCGGCTACAGCGCCCAGTACGGCCGCTCCGATGGCGGCGTGATCAACATGGTCGGCAAGCGCGGCGGCAACGAATGGCATTTCGGTGCGCAAGTGCTGTGGGAGCCAGAAGGCGCGCGCGCAGACGAGCTCAACACCTATTACACCAACGGCCTGCCGCCCTCGCCGATCGCCGGCAAGCTGTACGACCTCAACAGCAAGGACCGGCAGTGGACGCGCACCTACGATGCGTACCTGGGCGGCCCGCTGATCAAGGACAAGCTGTTCCTGTTCCTGGCCGCCGAAACCTCCACGCAGGATGGCGACACCGTTAATCCGGTGGCCACCAGCCAGGGCTACAGCGGCAGCACGCAAACCTACCAGCGCTTTCACGACAGCCTGCCCAAGTGGTACGCCAAGCTGGACTGGAACATCACCGACAGCAACATCCTGGAACTCACCGGTGCCTCCAACCGCGAGGAAACGGGCGGCACCATCTATAACTACAACTACAACACCTTGCAGCGCGGCAGCTTTATCAACTACGCCGACACCGTCAAAACCGGCGGCGATGTCTACAGCGCCAAGTTCACCAGCTACATCACCGACAACCTCACCTTGACCGCCATGTACGGCAAGATGCGCACGCAGAACTACGACTCGCCCGGCGGCTACAACGGCAGCCTCACCTATCTCACCGATATCCAGAACCAGAACCCCGCCTTGAACGGCGGCACGCCGGTAGGCAACGGCCAGATCACCGAGTCGCTGTTCAATGCGGACCGCCACAACCAGAGCAACAACCTGCGCGTGGACCTGAGCTACCAGCTCGGCCAGCACACCCTCTCGGTGGGTATCGACAACCAGAATGCGCGCGCCATCGACCAGGGCAGCCAAACTTCCGGCCCGGGCTATTACTGGGATTACGGCTACACCACCACGCCCGGCACCGCGCTGATTCCGAACCTGGGCGTAGGCGCGCCGGCCAATTATCCCAACGGCGCCTCCGGCTACTACGTGGTGCAATGGATCAACAGCTCCATCGCCAGCGTGCGTTCGGCGCAGCGTGCGCAATACATCGAAGACAAATGGCAGGTGAGCGATCGCTGGCTGCTTTCGCTGGGCCTGCGCAACGACCAGTTCACCGACTACAACGCCGATGCGCAGCCTTATGTAACCCAGCACAAGCCGCAATGGGCGCCGCGCCTGGGCTTCAGCTGGGATGTGTTCGGCGACGCCAGCTTCAAGGTGTACGGCAACGCCGGCCGCTACTACCTGGGCATGCCGCTGAACCCGGCCTTGAACGCCGCCGGCGCCTACGTTTCCACCCAGCAATATTTCACCTATAGCGGCATTGCCGCCGACGGCACACCCACCGGGCTTACCGCGTTCTCCAACGCAGTGTCGCCCAACAACACCTACGGCGTGCTGCCGGATCCGAAGACGGTGACCGCGCAAAACCTGAAATCGGAATACCAGGACGAATTCATCCTCGGCTTCACCAAGGCGATCGACAACCAGTGGGTGTACGGCGCCAAGCTCACCCGCCGCGTTCTGCGCAACGACATCGACGATTACTGCGATGTGCAAACCATCGAGAACAAGGCCGCCGCACTCGGCTACACCGTCAACGCCACCAACAGCTGCTACCTGATCAACCCCGGCCGTGCCAACACCTTCACCGTGATCGACGCCAGCGGCGCCTATCGCAGCGTGCAGTTGACCAATGCCGACATGGGCTTTCCGGCGATGAAGCGCCAGTACTACGGCCTGGAAACCTTCCTGGAGCATCCGTTCGACGGCAAGTGGTACGGCAAGATCGACTACGTGTTCTCGCGTAGCTACGGCGATACCGAAGGACAGCTGCGCTCGGATATCCGCCAGACCGCGTCATCCACCAGCATCGACTGGGATTTCCCGGCGCTGATGGTCAACAGCAATGGTGCGCAGAGCAACGACCACACGCACCAGATCAAGCTGTTCGGCTATTACCAGCTCACGCCGCAGTGGCTGCTGTCGGGCAATGTGCAAGTGGCCTCGGGCAATCCGCGCAACTGCCTGGGCTATTACGGCCCCAACCAGACCGATCCGGATGGCTACGGCAGTTTCTATCACTGGTGCGGCGGCGTGCCCACACCACCGGGTACTTATCGCCTGCCGTGGAACAAGCAGGTGGACGTCGGCATTACCTACGCGCCGCCGGTAGCGGTCGGCAAGCTGGCCTTGTCGTTGAACGTGTTCAACCTGTTCAACTCGCAAACAGTGCTGAATGCGTATCCGTACTTCCAGGTCTCGCCCGGCACGCCCGATCCGCTCTACGGCTCGGCGGTGATCCGCCAGCAACCGCGCTACGTGCGCTTGAGCGCCACCTACGACTATTGAGTGCAGGTGTGGCGTCATGCCCATGGACGGGCATGACGCCGTGCCTCATCGGCCGAAGTAGAACGCCACGCCAAAGCCGGCCATCCACACCGGGCCGCTGCCGATAAAGCGCCGATCGAACGAAATATCCCACTGCAGGCGCGCGCTGGGCAGATAGGTGATCCCCGCGCCCAACAAGCCGCCGCTCTGGCCCTGCTGATGCAGGCCCACCGCTTCGGTATACACGCCCCAGGTCTTGCTGATCGCATAGCCGTAGTTGCCGGCTACCTGGTACGTGCCCTGGTTGCCCATGCGCTGCCACTGCGCGAAATAGCCGAGCGAGTTTTTCTCGTTCAACTGCTGCGCCACTGTGACGCCCAGGGTGTATTCGCGCTGCGGCAGGCGCAGATCGCCTTCACCGTCCGGAAATTCCACCGTGCCGAGCATGCCCCAGCTCCACACCTGGCTGGACGAGGGCGGCGCCACTTTCAGGCTTAGCACTGTATCGCCGCGGCCGTTGCTGAACTGCGAAAAGTTGCCCGCGCGCTGACTCAGCCAATTGAACGGCGTGCTGCCCACCTGCAATTCCAGCCCGCTGCCAAGACCGACGCGCAACAAGCTGTCGGTCATGAACTGGCTGGTGCGCACCCCATCCTGGTTGTAGAGGCTCCAGGTCGGCAGCCCCTGCTCGATCACGAAGCCGCCAAGCGGCAAGGCACTGGTGCCGAAACCAAAGGCGGGACGGTCGTAGGCCGGCACGGTCTGGCCGCTGTTGTCGCCGTCATCCGCCATGGCGGCACCCGCGCCCAGCAACAACAGCCAGGCCAGGGCGTGGCATGCCGCCCGCCAGCGTGCGATAGGTGGTCGATAACTCAACATAGATACCTTCGTGCTCCACTCACCCATGGCGCTTAAAATTCGCGCCACGCACTTTCGGCCACCGCCGCCTGCTTCGCCGGCGCTTTTGCCTTGGCCGGTGTTGCCGCCACCACCGCACGCTTCACCGCCGTCGCCACCTGTACCGCCGGCTCGTCGGCGCCGCTGATGCGGAAGAAGTTCACGTGCTGCATCAACTCGCCGGCCTGCTCCTGCAGCGCACGGCTGGCCGCCGCGGCTTCTTCGACCAGTGCGGCATTACGCTGGGTCATATCGTCCAGTGCGGTCACCGTGGTGTTGACCTGCTCCACGCCGGTCGCCTGCTCGGTGCTGGCCGCCGCAATTTCGGCCACCAGGTCGGTGATCTTGCGGGTGCGATCCAGGATCTGGCTCAGCGCTTCGCCCGAGGCGTTGACCAGCGACGCACCGGTCTGCACCTTTTCCGACGACTCGTTGATCAGCAACTTGATTTCGCGCGCCGCACCAGCCGAACGCTGCGCCAGCACACGCACCTCGCCGGCCACCACCGCAAAGCCGCGGCCTTCTTCACCTGCACGCGCCGCTTCCACCGCGGCGTTGAGCGCCAGCAAATTGGTCTGGAAGGCGATCTCGTCGATCAGGCCGGAAATCTCCGCAATGCGCTTGCTGGACGCTTCGATTTCCAGCATCGCGTTCACCGCCTCACCGGCCACGCGGCCGCCGTGTTCGGCATGCTCCAGCGCACCGAGCGCCAGCTGCGAAGTCTGGTTGGCGCTCTCGGCGTTCTGCCGCACGGTGGCATTCATCTGCTCCATCGATGCCGCAGTTTCTTCCAGGCTCGATGCCTGCTCCTGCGTGCGATGGGACAGATCGTCATTGCCCTGCGCAATCTGGCTCGATGCCGTGGCCACCGACGAAGCACTGCCACGCACTTCCTTCACGATGCGCGTCAGCTGCTCGTCCATGCGACTCAGGCCCAGCATCAGGCGCCCCACTTCGTCCTGGCGATCGACCTTGATGCCATGGTTGAGCTGCCCGGAAGCAATCGCATCGGCCAGCACCACCGCACGCTCGATCGGCTTGGAGATGGCGCGCAACATCGCCACCAGCAGGCCGATGATGATCAGGAAGCCACCGGCAATGATGCCAATGGTGAACATGCGCGTATGGCGGAACGAATCTTCGGCGCTCTTGTAGGACTCTTCAGCCTGATCCTGATTCTCGCTGTAGAGCACATCCACGTTTTCCAGCGCCGTGGTGAACAGCTTGGCGTAGGCACCCCCTTCGGCCAGCGTGTCGACGTCGAATTTGCCTTGCGCCGCATCGCTGAGCACGGTCGCTGCAATGCCGTCGATCTGCTTGCGTGCCGCGGCAACGGCATCGGCCGCCTGCCGCTCGCGCGCGCTGTCGATCAGTGGGTAATACTCGCCCCAGGCCTCGTTCATGCCGGCATCGCTCTTGGCGATGAAATCCTTGGCTTGCGCCGCGCCCTTGGCGTCGTGCGTCAACATCAGTTTGTTCAAGGCCAGCAGATTCTGGCTCAGACCGTTGCGCACACGGCCAATATCGAGAATCGGTTTGACGTCACCTTCGTAGATATCGGAGATGTCGCCGTTGCTCTGGCTTTGACCATAGATGCCCATGCACCCGATGCCCACCATGATCAACGCGCAAAGCGATAAACCGAGAATCAATTTATGCCGGATGGTGAGGCTGAAACGCCGCTTCATAAGTTCGTACTCCAAGAGGATTTGGGCGGCGCTGTTGTTCGATTGCGATACGCGCCGTGGAGCGCTTATCGGCAGGTTTTTAAAATCGCTTGAGAAAAAACTGCAACGGCAGTGACACGAAACCCTGGAAAATAAGCGGAAACAGCGCAAAAACTTTTTCTGTCTATGTGCAGCACAGTGACCACCTGTCACGAACTGACGCACCGCCGGCCCATCAAGACAACTTCGTGTGCATGCACGCGCTAACAACGACACGGCGCGATGCCAATTTCGATGCGCAGCGCGCAGATCGATCGCCGGCTATTTGGCGTTACAGGCAGGCGCAAAATCTTGCTGCGGCAAATCCGTCACTGGCGAGGACCAGGGGTGATGACTGACATGCTTGCGCAAAGCTGACGCAAAAACTTGCCGGCAAGTGTGCCTAGCTTGGGCGCTTGCGGCAAGAGTGGGCTTTGCCCCGCCCTACTACGGCACGAAGCTAGCCTCCCCGGGACACTTAGGAGAGAGAGCCGATGGCGTGACTGTGCAGCTACCACCCGCTTGTCGATGAAGCTGATTTGATCCCGGCGTTCCGGGAGCAGTGATGAAATGCAGGAAAATACAGGCGTACCTCACCGTTATCCCGGCGGAAGCCGGGATCCAGCGTCTTGGCTCTGCATGCGAAAAGTCACTGGATCCCGGCTTCCGCCGGGATGACGGTGAGGCAATGGGTGGCGGTGAGGTGGGTTGAGGCTGACCTATGAAACCATGGCGAGTAAGCGTGGCGACCTGATCGCACCGGCCATACCGGGGCTAAAATTCATTGCGCAAAGGTCCGCTTCCGACCCATTGCAGACATCATCCAAAAAATGACCAAATTAATTGCACTGACCGAGAGAGACTCAAGTGGCCCCATCCGATAACGATTTCGACACCGAGCACGACTTCGAAGAGGAAGAGAATGTCGGTGACTCAGTAGAAGCGCATGTTTGGCAGCTGCTGTTGCTGATCAATCCCGGGGATGAGGAGATGGCGCTCCAGCAATTTACGGATTACCGCGAAGGGATAGTCCAATCGGGCGGTAATGAGGCGGAGCCGATTGATCTCGTCCGCAGAGTAATTGATTGGCGGTCGGGCTTTTACGTTGACGTCGCGGACACCAGTGGACTCATGCAGGCGATCGACGAACTCTCCGCGCGCTGGAATATATCGATCGATTGGGGTGGCGATGCGGCCGATGATGACTTCCACAAGACTGACATTGATGCGCCTTCGCTATTTGCCATCGCATATGACCGTCTGCTTGAACACGGCTACACCCTGTGGGCCTGGGAAACCGGGGATGACCACTGCGCGGGTTGGATCACTCTGAAGCGAGACAATGAATCTTTGCGCGAGGTTGCGGTGTATCTGGGTATCAATATGCGGCTTGGAAACGAGGTCACCTGAGTTAGAGGTCTTTCAAAATCGTCCTGGCAATGGGCCGGAGGTAGTTAAAGTGAGCTAACTACCTTCCGGCCCGCTTTTCGAAGGTGGAGGTAGCGGCCATACTCGACCAAGCCTTGGCTAAAGACGGCGACGTAGAGAACTGGCGCATCATTGAAGCCTACGTGATGCGGAATCTTGGAGAGCTCCTCACTTGGAGAAGCGAAGAGCAGAAGTTACGAGAGACAAGCACTATGCATGTGGCCGAGGCGAATCGAAATAGAGAACTTGAACGCCTTCAGTTAGGTGATCGCATCTTGTGTTTCTTGAAATCACTAGATGCCCCGGTGCAACTGCGATACCTATTCCAGAAACCGGCATCATTCTACGCCCAGGGGTATCCACTGAATCCCGGAAATTGGGAAAAGCTCCAACCAAGAGTGGTATTGCCTTTGTGGGAATGTCAGTGAGTGGCCTGCACTAACTGGTCCAGATGTAGGGTTAGTTTAAGCAGCGAGCTTCAGATGTACATCCTGGATGGCTGGCAGGACAGCTTCAGGAGCCGGTGGCCGATAATTCAACGCGCTATGCGGCCGAACCGTG
>NZ_JACZZA010000020.1 GCF_014863405.1 Dyella acidiphila | reverse complement strand
CTGCGAGGAAAGCACCTCGGCCTCGCGCAGCTTGTGGATGATCTCTTCGGAACTAAAGCGTTTCTTGGGCATCGTCCAGTCTCCTCGTCATAAGTCTATGAACTTTGGATCTGGACCAGAAATTTCAGGTCAGCTCAGTGTACGACGACGCGTTTACCTTGATCCAGTCGTTGCAAGAGCGTTGGAAGCAGCGCTTTCCACGGAGCGAGAAATCGATTGTCAGGCGCGGCACCATCGGTAATCGGTAATCCATGCCACCGCAGTCCATGCAATACCGTGCGTTCCGGAAGATCTTCGATATGCAACTCTATGAACTCATGAGGCTCAATCAGTGTGATGAGGTCGGAGGCACCCCACCGACGAATGGCGTTCAGATCTTCATCGAGATCGCGTTCCCAAATACCGGTCATGGCGCTGGCCTGCCGTTTGCCGGGCGCGAATGTTACGCCGACGGCGCCCCCATTTTCACCAACAGGAAGCGTCGCTATGCGTAACGGGTGAGAGGCGCTTGTTCGCACATTTTTCGTGGTCAATCGATCATTCGTCATGGCATGTCTCCTTGAGCGAGCAAGCGTGGCCGTCTTATATCTCAAAAGCTAAGACCGAACGCTGATGTTTCGTCCATGCGACGCATAACAACGGCGCGTAATCGAAAATATATTGTGCATCGAAGCTTAGGGCTGTCGTCGTGCTAATCGGTAGTTTTCTACCGATTATGTCTCGCTCGACGAGCAGCCTACCGCGCGGTTTTTTTAGTGATAAATCTTAGTAGTAAGCGCAACTAAAAATCTTTATGAAACAAATAGTTGACCTAAAATCAAAAAAGCTTTAGCGTCGCCCCAATTTTGTGGGACGCATCCGGTCTAACCGTGATTGAGAAAACAAAACCGACCTCCACCGAGGAGTGGCTGCGCGACGAATATGGACCGATGCTCTCGGCAGGCACGACAGCTAAGCTCTTAGGTTTTCGTAGCGTGGACTCGCTGCGCCAGGCGCGCCGTGGTGCGCGTCTTCCCATACACATGTTTCAGCTGGACGGGCGCCGAGGCTGGTTTGCTTCAACCGCGGAAGTAGCAGCGTGGCTGGATAAGACGCTTGGAGCGCCCGCTACGGCGTCCGTGCAACTTGAGCAAAGGAGGTGATATCCATAGAGCGGATATCCCAACCAGATCGTAAATACTGAGCTCCAAAGCAATGTGGCCTACACGGATGGCAGTCCGTATAGGCCACAGGTGAAGCGTCGATTTGTTTGCGCCGACGCGCCATGCTAGCTCGATCTCTCCCGCGACTCAAGGGACGGGCGGCATTTGCCTGGAGCTCCATTCAGTAGTGGCACTCAACGTGCCCATTTACTCCGATGGAGCGAGAAACATGAATAAACCGGTTCCTTCCCTGCGCGTGGCTTGCCGTAGGCCATCCATGCGCGCCGAGCTCAACGATTTCATCCAGAAACTGCCCGGATCCGAGGGCATCGCTTTGCGCTGGGGTTTTCGGCGTATTCCGCTGTCGCGCGGCCGTCATCATGGGGGTTACGTCTGCGCATTTCGGGGCGAAAAGCTCGTGCGCGTAGAAAGTGCACTGGAACGCTCTGTCGTAAAGATGCTCGTGGCCGACCCTGCCTGTATGGCGATTGCTACTCAGCCGGTCACCATCAATTGGTCATGGAATGGAACAACGCGGCGCTACACCCCAGATATCTTGGTGATCTTCGAGGCGGTGCCGGAGAGATGGAGAAAGCTTGGGTTTGAGCGCCTATCGATCGTCGAAGTAAAACCCGAGTGCGCTTGGATCGAAGCTGATTTGCGCGACGAACATACGCGTGTCGCCCGCATCGCGTTGGGGATGCCGCTAATTCGGCTGCCTGTGTCTGGGGAGCTCTAAACATGACCACTTATGACGTGGGTAGTGAAGTGCTGTACCGTGGTCAACGCATGCGCGTCACGGATCCCGAATTCCAGGGAGTGATGATGCTGACCGCTTTGCATGACCCTGCGGTAGTGTGCCGGGCAAATGCCCAAGAAGTCTCCATTGCACCTGCACTAGCAGGGCGTGTGAACTCTATAGACATGCTGGAATGGAACGGCTTACAGCGACTTGCGAATGCCGCGCGAAACATTATGGTCGCCACCACAACTCAAGAGCGTAAGGCGCGCTACGAACTGCACGCGCTCGAATTAGGGGTTTCAAAAAGAACGCTAGAGCGTGCCATAAAGCGATTGAGGCAATTCAATGCCGTGTCGGCGCTGCAGCCTGGTAAGAGTGGTCGCCCTGCAGGCATCCGGTTGCTCGATCGAGCAGTGGAGGAAATCATTGCTCATCAACTCAATGAGTGTTGGCTCGTCAAAAACAAGCCTAACCTTTCGGATGTAATCGAGCAGATTCAATCTACTTGTCGTCAAAGAGGGCTAAGCGAGCCGTGCGCAAGTGCTATTCGCAAGCGGGTCGAAGCACTCGATACTCGTCGCGTGACAGTGTTGCGGGAAGGGAGCAAAAAAGCAAAATATAAACACGATGCCATGGTGGGTCATATCGATGCCTCCCGGGCTCTAGAAACAGTACAGATTGATCACACACTAGCTGACGCAATTCTGGTTTCGGAAGACGATAGGACTGTGGCCATCGGTCGACCATGGGTCACACTAGCGATCGATGTGGCTTCAAGGATGGTGGTCGGCGTATATGTAAGCTTCGAGGCGCCCAGTGCGATATCGGTGGCGATGTGTCTGGTGAATGCGTTGCTTCCCAAAGAGGCTTTCCTTGCGTCGTTGGGTCTTCAGGGGCAGTGGCCCGTTTTCGGCGTGATGGAAACGATCCATATGGACAATGGGCGAGATTTTCACAGTGAGGCCTTGCAGCGCGGCTGCAGCCAACTAGGTATCGACATTCAGTACCGTCCCGTCGGGTCCCCGCACTATGGTGGAATCATTGAGAGGCTGATAGGTACGTTCATGGGGAAGTGCCGGCTCCTCCCTGGCGCCACACAAAGCAACGTAGTTAAGCGTGCGGACTACGATTCAGAGAGCAATGCAGCGCTAACCCTTCGAGAATTCGTGACATTTTTGGTTAACGAAATCGTCAGCGTATATCACGCGAAGGTACACCGCACCTTGGAGATGGCTCCACTTCAGAAATGGAAAGCGCTAGAAAAAGAAGTTTCTGTCTCAGAGGCACTCCCGGCGGGATGGGAGCACTGGATGTTACCCACCACTTTCTACCCGTATGAGATGCGGCTCATTCGGCGCACTGGTATTCAGATGTTCCATCGCGAATTTTGGGCAGAAGGCTTGAACGAATGGGTTGGAGACAAGATTCCACGCGAGGTTTCTTACGACCCTAGTGATATCTCCAAGGTTTTTATCATCGGGCCGGCAGGTAACGTGCTTGTAGCGCACGACACATGCAAGGATGCGCGTCAGATATCTCTTGCCGAAATGCGCTGGCTCCGAAAATTGGGTCATGTCGAATACGAATCAAGTGGATTGCTGGAAGTGCTTGATGGTGGGTTGGAGACACGGCAACAACTGATCACGAACGCAATCCAGGCTACAAAAGGCGCCCGAAAACAGTCGGCCATCAAGAAACTTCATAAAGACCGCGGCATTAGCATCCCTCCCGCCATTGAATCATGCGAAGTCCCTGTCACCATCGAGGGCGAATTTATCGATTTCAGTTTGCCTGTCCCGACTTTTGGCGTGCATCGAGGGGACATGTAGCATGACTTGCGGGATGTCTATACAGACAGCGTCTAAAACCTTTATGAATGATTCAACCGCTACTTCAACGCTAGAACATCCCGTCACCATCTATGCGCATCTCGCTGAAGCCTATCAATCTGATGCCGGTGCGCCCGATGCTATGCGCATCGATTTGATCAAGAAAGGCGTCGTAATCGCGCATCCTTCGTACTCCAATGCAATGGCATACGCGCATTGGATTCTCACGTCGCCAAAGGTTACAACGAACGAGGGATGTTGCTGACCGGGAATCCGGGTTCTGGGAAGAGCACGTTCGGTGAAGAGCTCGCGCGCACGTATGAGGATAAGGTCGTCATAGTGTCGGCCGAAGGGTCGCGCACGATGCGGGAATTCTATGGGCGCGTGCTTGATTCGTTAGGCGGTCCTGCGGCACATCCATCGACCACGTCTGATCGCGAAATGGCCGTGCTTCGAGCAATTAAATCGCTTGGCATTAAGGCCTTGGTAGTCGATGAAATACAAGATTTGTCAAAAGGCACTGATCGAGAGCTAAACCGAGTATTGGCGGGAATTAAATTCCTGACAAATAGGGCGCGTCTTCCGCTAATTTGTTTGGGCGCGCTTGATTCGTCCAACGCATTTCGAACCGATAAGCACTTGGCACAACGCTTGCGGCCGTTCAAGTTGCCAGAGTGGAAAGTTGATCAGGCATTTGCGGATTTCGTCGGCAATATCGAGGCCATATTGCCGTTGCGCCGCCCATCGTCTTTACGAAACGCCGAGGCATTGACTTTTCTAATCAAGTGTTCAGGTGGTGGCCTTCGGGCCATTATGGAGCGCATTGCTTTGGCCGCCGCTCATGCCATCCTCAGTGGTGAAGAGAGCCTTACGCTGAAGACATTAGAAGAGGCGGAGTTTGCACCTTCGGTCGAGCTACAAAAGAAGTTGAAGTATGCGTGAGTTATACCTTCCCAAAGATATGCAATGGCCTAAGCTTGCCCCGCAAATTCTTATGCCGGGTGAATCAATTTCTTCCTTGGTTGATCGACAAGCGCTGTTGTGGGGAATAAATCGATCGCAACTGATTCGCGAAATCTCACCCGGTATTATTGGGCAGGTAGCCTTGGGCGATCTTGATGTGAGTGGTCGATGGATGTTTCTCGATATATATGCTGAGAAAACTGGTGTCAGTCGCGGAGCTCTAGAGATGCACTGCGGAGATCGCCGAGAAGCACTTCTTAAGCCAAAAGATCGCGACGCGTACTGCCCTATATGTTTCTTCGAGGACGCTACCAGCGCCCATACGCCCTACTTCCGATTGGATTGGGCTCGCATTTTTCTAACGTACTGTCAGGTGCATCAATGCCCGCTCTTCAAATGGTCGCACGTGCTGCCGGATGGTACGCGCAAGCTTCCACATGAGTGGTTGATGGGAGAAGGGATAAAAATTTCTGCGGTTGCACAATTTGCGCAGGATCTAAAGTTGGCACGCGCATACGCATATGATGTTCGGCCTAAACGTCCGATATCGCGAGAAGCATGGGCATGCGTTAAATACTTCGAATCATCTTTATTCAATGCAGGTGTGGGAGCAGCTAAATATAACGCGATGAATTGGCGTTCTTACAGCATTGAAGACGCAGTCATGAATCTGGCCGTTGAGCTAGCAAAAGACGCGACCAAAAATGGACGCTTAAGGGTGGATGAGTCAGATGCGATCACATTCGAGGATCAGCGGGTGATGTCCTTTACCTTCAAGAAAGGGCCTGTCAGACCCGCACGACCTACTTGGTTTAGTCTGACGGGAAAGGTTAGATCAATCGCGTGTCGCCGCGCATTGATGTACCGTCTTTCTCAGTCGAAAATTGAGTGGAGGGAATATGTCTATAAGCAAAGCAGTCTCGGCTCAGTCTGACAAAGAACGGGGTTCTGCAATCACGTCTGTTCTCGGCCACGGAGCGGACCTAACTAGTCAGAGGTAAAGTGAGTGACCGAGAGGCGTCGCTACATCGTCTTATTGGCCGTGGTTGCATCAACGGCAGTTGTTCTCTCGTTGATGTTTGCCGTTCCTTACATCTTTACGTTGACTGGCTTTGCTGGCTGGGCATTGTTGGGCCACGTTGTGACGGCTGATGACGATGCTGCCGGTGGTTGGAGCAACCCGGACGGCAAGCTCCCATTTCCGTGGGCCGAGCTTGCCACGAAGGCGGCTATCTTCCTTGGCCTTTGTTTGGCTATTGCGGCATTTCCTGGGCTAAGGGCTTTGGGTGGAGCGGGCTAAACTATCGGCTTCCGACCCGGAGAGGACGATGCCGGGGTTAACAGGGGGAGTGTTTTGACAAACTGGTCGGAACAAGGGTGTGAAGCCTGCAGAGAGGGCGTCCTATCTAGCGAATGGTCGCCCGAGACTGTGGCGCGGTCTGGTGGGATCAGCCTTCCTCCCAGGCTCGTTGCAAGTAACTTACAAGCACATGCTTACTTGCATCATTGCGGCCGTTGCGGGGCTTGGTGGGAGTTTGGTGAGCGTTCTGCCAAGGTAATCGACGAAGCCGAAGCACGGCTTACTTTTGAAGCCTACTTCGCGGAACACGGATGATCGCTTTCGACCCAGAGCAGACATATTTGAGGTAGTCACCGGTAGTAATGTTATCACTCGTTCTAAAATCCAATTGACAAGCGATGGACGTCCGGAATATGCAGCGCACTGTTATCGACTACCGCGAAAAGACTGGATTCAGGCCTGTCGACACATTCAGTCATCTTCGCTTGAAAGATCTTGAGTCGATGCAAGCGTTACTCGCTTTACTGGGTGAATTGAATGATGACCAACCAGAATATCGCTTTCTTTGTACGCTTGATGACTTGGGGCAATGTTGCTACACCAGTAATCACGCATTGGAGCAGACGGCCCTTTGCATAAGCGCCGATAAGACTGATTTCGATAATCCTAGCTCGGTCCGGGAATTCGAGCTCAGGCGCCTTTCTCATGTAATGAGCCAGCTGCAAAACCCAGATTTGGTTCTGACTTGGGAGGGCGTGGTTGGCGAACTGATCGCGACTGACGAAGATATTCAGACACTAATAGCAACTAATCGCCATCCGTCGAGCATGCTGGATCGCGTGGTATACGTTCAGCGACTCCCCGTGCCGCGTGACGATCTATTGATTGCCGGAATACCCAATGGCTATTTTAGTAGCGATTGGAATGTATTTCAGAATCATGTGGTAATCCAGCACATGCAAGAGCAATACGGCTATCGGTTCTTTGGAATTGGTGCATCGTGGCTCGGTTTCGTGCGCCCCAGCTCGTTGGAGATGGCCGAGGCGGAACATTTGATGGATGATCTGGCTGGACTTTACGGTTGCACTGACAACAAGTCACAAGGCCAATGGAAAGAGTTGGAAAAAGTATTGCTAGCTACCCGGACTTTGTTCCTTTGCTACACCGAAAATTTTGGTAGGTGATTGCTGTCGCTCAACGGTCTAAATTATTCAAGGAATTCTTAGATTTGGGATGTCGGCTTTTGACTCATTGCGGCCGACTCGGCGCACAATCAGTGCGTCCGTCACGATAGGTAATCAGATGTCAGGAAATCTTCATGTCCCACTCAAATGATCCACTTTTTGATGCCGGACGCCCTAATCCAGCTATGGCTGGAATCCCGCTTCGTTTTAATAGCTCCGGAGCGGAGCCTGACGAGTCCCGCATCGCAGAAGCCGCCAGAATTCTCGCAAGACCAGTCAAGTTCGTTGACGCTGATGGGTACGAACAGGAAATCATTGCTGCTTCCTTTGGTCCTGACGGCGCAATTGCCTACGTCGCATGCGCCGCCAAAGAACTGAGCGAGTATGTGGACGTCTCATTTGAATTTCGGTTGCGCGGAGATCCCGTAGGCGAAGTCGCCTCAGAGATCGTCAGCTACAACCCCTATTTCGGTTGCGACGTGCGGTTCTTAGACTGGTTTGGCTCCACGTCTGTGCTGATTTATCGAGAGAAGCACGACACCTATATAGCCGAGTGCACCATGGAAGGCGCAGCGCAATACAAGCCGATTTCCGACTACTGGATCACCAACGGTGATCGATTGGGCTTCTGGAAGTACAAGGGTACGGAAGTGAGGATTTTTGCGCTTCCAACGTTGGAAGAGCTTGCACCAATGTCAGAGGCTCAAGCCGTTGCGGCCGGTCTCTGTCCGACCAAGCATTGGTAGCAAGGGTCGACAGCGAAAACGTCCGCTTCCATCCATAGCAGACAGTTGGCGAGCAAGAAAACTGGCGTTTTAGGGAGAGTCGTGATGGATTTTCTAGTTCTACCGGAAAGTAGGCTCAACGAAGAGGCATTCGATCGCTTTCCGGTTTGGTCTGAGCACTATGACTGGGACGAGATTGAAGAGATCGAACGGTGGGGCCTAGATCGCGAACACGTGCTCGAACTTTTTTCACAAAATTCTCCCGGAAACGAGCATTGCGTTTACACGATGCTTGAATCGAACCCATTCCCGCCGCGCATGCGCATTTTTATCCGCGCCACGATTCGAACGTTGGACGGGCAGCAATTGAAAGGGTTTGTCATGAACGATGATGCATACGTTTTGACCGTATTCCACGGGGGCGAAACATTTTCCTTCAGTCGACACCCCGCACTGTGGAGTGATAACGAGAGTTATAGGCGTCAACTAATGGCTTCGCTCGGCACATCCAGCGACATCTTCCGGTTGAGCTACGAGACCGGGTTCAATGATATTAGTGGGCGCCCCATAGCGGGTACGTTTGCTTGTGGTGGTCCAGGCGCGTAGCGCGGCTTCAAAGCCAGCCAATTGAAATACCGCATGGAGCACGTACATGAGATTTGACGACATATTCCGTGCTGACGGCACCAATCGGGGTGGATTGCTATCCGTTCTGGATCAGTCGCTTTCGAGACAAGCTCTCAGTTCTTGGCGATGGCTCCTCGGTCAGGATGCTGTTGCTGTGGTTGCGAGCAGTCTGGGGACCTATTTTTCTGGTCTGAAACGCGCGGGGCAATCTATTTTTTGGATATTCAACGAAGCTCATCGACGTTTATCGACAAAAGTTTCGATTGGTTCTTCAATGACTTCCTTACCTCGGATGAAATGCTAGACCAAGTGCTTCATCGCACCTTGTTCCTTTCCCTCAGCGCGCGCCTGTCCCCCCTCATTTACGGTGAATGCTTTATAGCGCAGCCATGGCCGCGGTTGGGTGGAAGCGGGAGTGAAGATACTTATGTGAAGGGCTTGCTGAGTGTCTATACAAATCTTGTTGGGCAGTCGGTCGAACAAGCCATGAGCATCGAGCGTGCGCGGCGCTCCTAAAGACAGCTTATAGTGTCGCCAACCCGCGTCAGCTTTCGACCCGAAGCAGAACTTTGTTGACGGCAAGTATTCGCAATTTTGCTTGGAGAAACTGCGTGATGAACTTCTATGCCAGACTCCTTGTCGCGGAAAAGCCAGAGACATATTCACAGGCCGAAGTAAATGAACTCTGTTCTACTATCGCTTCTGCCCCCGGCGTCGAAGAAATAACCAGAGTAGCTAAACACTTCAAAGGTGGCTACGACGTCGCGGTCCAGTTGACTGATGGCTCAGAAGGGCCTTTCCTTGATTATCTTTGGAAGGCGGGTTATCGACCTTCGATCTAGCGTTCGTGGCAAATGTTCGCTTTCAACCCAATGCGGACACTTTATGGGTTAGGGTCTTGTCTGGAGTGAAGGAATGGCCATCGACTGGGACCGCTTGGCGGATCGCTATGCGCAGCTCATTCAGGCAGGCCCAAGAAGTCAGCCTGAGCTTTCGGCAATTGATGACTTACTCGGTGAGGCAGCGTCCGGCTTCCCTAAGAACAGAGTGCCTGATCTTGCTTGGTTCGTTGCTGCGCTCAATGAACCCAGGAAGAAATGGTTCGTCGCAAAGACGCTGGAGCGGGTGAATCCCGTCCCCAGCATCTTGCTTGACCCGCTCCTGGCAGCGGCGTTGGAAGAATCCAACCCAAGTGCCAATCGGGTCTTCATAGCCCCGTGCGTGCGGACGTTTGGCAAAGAGGCGGTCAAGGTGCGTCTCAATGAGCTTGCCGCCCAGTCAGAACGCTACGCTGATGAAAGCCTCGCCCAGGCCATGTACTGGGCGGAAGCAAAGAATTAACGTCAGCTTCCGACCCAGAGCGGATACCGCTAGCGACCGTGCCGTGATCGTTAGCCTAACAAGGAAGGACCTCCAAACATGCGATCGGCAAAACCGGAGTGCGCGTCTTGCGCCCGGGATGTGGCAACGTGCGCTCCGCGACAAGGTTAAGTCACTGCGACAGGGTTTAGTGCGACTGCGACAAGGTTAAGCATCGCCGACATCTGTCCAAGGTAGCGTTCCGACTGTCGCTTTGCACCGTTCCCCATTTGCACCAACCCGGCGCATTGCCCATGATGGTGCAATGAGCGAGAACGAACCCCTGGGCTGGGCGGAGCAGATGTCGACCGGATTGGCGGTGGTCGATGGTGCGCTGCGGGTGCAATGGATCAATCCGGCGCTGGTCGAGATGCTGGGGCTGGGCTTGCGGCATGCGCAGGGGCAGCCGCTGGCGGGCTTGTTGCAGGAGCCCGGGGTGGTGGAGCAGGCGGGGCGGAGTCTGGCGGAGCAGCGTTCCGTGCAGTGCCGGGGGGTGGTTTTGCCGGGGGCGCAGAACGGTGGCGGGCGGGTGGATGTGGCCTTGCAGCCGCTGGATGCCGGGCGGCTGTTGGTGGAGGTGCATGCGCTGGCGGATGCGGGTTCGGCGATATCGCCTTTGTCGGCCACGCTGCGCGGCTTTGCGCATGAGGTGAAGAATCCGCTCGCCGGCCTGCGCGGTGCGGCGCAGTTGCTGCAGCGGCGGCTGGACGATGCGGATATGCAGGCGCTGGCCGGGATGGTGATTGCGGAGGCGGATCGGCTGGCGGCGCTGGCCAATCGGCTGCTGCATCACGATGGCGCGCCGCAGTTGGGGCCGGTGAATCTGCATCAGTTGCTGGAGCGCCTGAGCGAGCTGATCCTGGCCGAACCGGCGGCGCCGCGTGTGCGCCACGACTACGATCCGAGCCTACCGGATGTGCACGGTGATGCGGATCGCCTGCAGCAGGTGATGTTGAACCTGGCACGCAATGCAATCGAAGCCGGTGCGCGCACGCTGACCTTGCGCAGCCGTGTCGAGCACGGTGTGCGCCTGGGCGAGCGCATGTTGCGCAGTGCGCTGCGCCTGGATGTGATCGATGACGGCCCTGGCGTGCCCGCGGCCTTGCGCGACACCTTGTTTGAGCCGCTGGTCTCCGGCCGCGCCGATGGCACTGGCCTGGGGCTGGCTTTGTCGCGCGAGATCGCGCACGAACACGGCGGCGAGCTGCGTTATGCCAGCCGCGCCGGCGGAACAGTGTTTTCGCTGTATCTCCCTTTGCCGCCACGCGTGGGCGCGGCGGCTTCTTCGGCGGGACGTTCCGATGGCTAAGCAGGTTGAAACTTCCGGGATCTGGATTGTCGACGACGATCGCGGTGTGCGCTTCGTGCTGGCGGAGGCCTTGCGCGATGCGGGTCTGGCGGTGCGCGAATTTGGCGATACCGCCAGTGTGCGCAGCGCCTTGCGCGATGCGACGCCGGCCTTGCTGATTACCGACGTGCGCATGCCTGGCGATGGCGGTCTCGCCTTGCTGGAGGAATTACGCGCGCGGCAGATCGGCCCGGTGATCGTGATGAGCGCCTACACCGATGTCGCCACCACGGCGGCGGCGTATCGGGCTGGCGCGGTGGATTACCTGGCCAAGCCGTTCGACCTGGATCAGGCACTGGCAGCGGTGCAGCGCGCGCTGGCCGATGTGCCGCATGCGCAGGCCACGATGGAAGCGCCCGCCGCACCGGCGCACGCCCTGCTGGGCGACAGCGCGCCGATGCGCGAAGTGTTCCGCCTGATCGGGCGCGTCGCCGCCAGCGATCTGAATGTGCTGGTCACCGGCGAAACCGGTACCGGCAAGGAACTGGTGGCGCGCGCGCTGCACGAGGAAAGCGCGCGGCGCGGCAAGCCCTTCGTCGCCTTGAACACGGCTGCGATTCCCAGCGAACTGCTGGAAAGCGAATTGTTCGGCCATGAAGCGGGCGCGTTTACCGGTGCGGCGCGGCGCGTGTCCGGGCGCTTCGAACAGGCCGAAGGCGGCACCTTGTTTCTGGATGAAATCGGCGACATGCCGCTGATCCTGCAAACGCGTCTGCTGCGCGTATTGGCCGGTGGCGAGTTTTATCGCGTCGGCGGCCGTGAATTGATTCGCTGCAATGTGCGCATCGTGGCGGCTACCCACCAGGACCTGGATGCGCGCGTCACGGCCGGGCAATTCCGCGCCGATCTCAAGCATCGCCTGGATGTGGTGCGGATCGAGCTGCCGCCGCTGCGCCAGCGCCGCGGCGATATTCCACTGCTGGCGCAGCATTTCCTGGCCAGTGCAGTGCAGGAGCTGAAGTTGCCGCCCAAGCGGTTTTCCAAAGCGGCGCTGAAGGCGATCGCGCAGCGCGATTTTCCCGGCAATGTGCGCGAGCTGGAAAACCTGTGCCGGCGCCTGGCGGTGATTGCGGCGGGTACGGAAATTCTGCCGGCGGACATGGGCAAATCCGGCGATGCGCCGCGCGGCGACTGGACCGATGCCTTGCGCGATTGGGCCGAACGCGCGCTGGAGCACGATGAAGCGGATATCCATGCGCGTGCGCGCGAAGCTTTGGATCGCGTGTTGCTGGAAGCGGCGCTGGCTGCCAACGAAGGCCATCGCCAGCATGCAGCGGCTGCGCTGGGCGTGGGCCGCAATACCTTGACGCGCAAGCTCGGCGCCTCGCGCGTCCGGCGCAAATAATTCAGTGGAGTATCAGCAGTGACGATAACGATACGTCTGGCCGAACGCAGCGACGCCGCTGCAGTGGCCGAATGGAATGCGGCGATGGCGTGGGAGACGGAGCACAAGCGTCTCGAGCATGAGGTGCTGGCGCGCGGTGTGGCGGCGGTATTCGATGAGCCAAGGCGTGGTTTCTACCTGGTGGCCGAGCGCGATGGCGAGCCGGTGGGTTGCCTGTTGGTGACGTATGAGTGGAGCGATTGGCGCAACGGCGATTTCTGGTGGATCCAGAGCGTGTATGTGGCACCGCAGGCGCGGCGAGGCGGCGTGTTTCGTGCGCTGTATGCCGATGTCGCACGGCGCGCTGGTGAAGCGGGTGCGGTGGGTTTGCGCTTGTATGTAGAGACAGAAAACCTGCGTGCGCAGAGCACGTATCGGGACCTTGGCATGGAGCAATGCCACTACCTGATGTACGAGCAGATGCTGAAGTGACGGTAGGTTGGGTTAGCGCAGCGTAACCCAACGATCCATCTTCGTAGCGACATCGTTGGGTTACCCCCGGATCAAGTCCGGAGCAACCCAACCTACGTACTCGCGGTAGCGGATGCCTGCAAGGTCAGCCGCTCTTCCAGCAAAGCCGCCGGCATCGGCGCACCGAACAGGAAGCCCTGCATCTGCGAGCAGCCGGCTTCGCGCAGAAACGCACTCTGCACTTCGGTCTCTACGCCCTCGGCGATCACGTCCTTGTTGAGGCTGCGCGCCATGGCGATGATCGCGCTGGTGATGGCGGCGGTTTCCGCATCCTGGGTGATGTCGCGCACGAAGGCGCGGTCGATCTTCAAGGCATCGACCGGGAAGTGCTTGAGATAGGAAAGGCTGCTGTAGCCGGTGCCGAAGTCGTCCAGCGACAGGCGCACGCCGCGTTGGCGGATGCGCCGCAATAGGCGGATGGTGCCGTCGCCGCCGCTCATCATGGTGCGTTCGGTGAGTTCCAGTTCGAGCAGGTTGGGATCGAGGCCGGTTTCGTTGATGATGCTGTCGAGCCGCTCATAAAACCCGGCGTACTGGAATTGCAGCGGCGAGACGTTGACGGAAACCGGAATCGGCCGCCCGTCGCGCTGCCAGCGACGCGCCTGCTGACAGGCTTCGCGCAGCACCCAGGTGCCGATCGATACGATCAAACCCGTATCCTCGGCCACCGGGATGAATTGATCGGGCACGAACAAATCCTTGCCGTCCACCTGCAGGCGCAGCAGCGCTTCCGCGCCCACGATGTGGCCAAGCCGAGCATCCACCTTGGGCTGGTATTGCAGCGACAGCTCGCCGTGCGCCAGCGCGTGGCGCAGCACGTTTTCGATACGCTGGCTGGCAACGGTGCGCTGGCTCATTTCCGGTGCGTAGAAGCAGTAGCCGTGGCGGCCCTGCGTCTTCACTTCGTACATGGCAGCGTCGGCGGTACGCACCAGCGCGTCCGGTTCGGTGGCGTCGCGCGGGAACAGGCTGATGCCGATGCTGGCACGGATATCCAGCGGCGGCAGATGCGCCACATGGGTCTGCGAGCAGGCATCCAGCAGGCGCTGGGCGTAGCCGGCGGCTTCGTCGGCATCGTCCACACGCGGCAACAACACTACGAATTCGTCGCCGCTGTAGCGGAAGGCCATGTCTTCGCTGTCGCGCAAGGTGGCGCGGATCTGCTGCGCCACCGCCTGCAGCACCTGATCGCCCACGCCGTGGCCGAGTGTGTCGTTGATGCGGCGGAAGTGATCCAGATCCAGATACAGCAGCGCACATTGGCGGTGCCGCTGGGTGGCCATCGCCGCGGCCTGTTCGATACGCGCGTACAGCAGGCTGCGGTTGGGCAGCCCGGTCAGCGTGTCGTGCTGCGCCAGCTGGATCATCTTCAGCGCCAGCGTGCGGTTCTCGCTGATATCGTGGCAGACCAGCACGCCGCCGGTGACATTGCCGGCGTGGTCGTGGATCAGCGCCGCGGAATTTTCGATCGGCGTTTCGAAGCCGTTGCGGTGAAGCAGGATCGCGCGGCCGCTGAAATCGACGATGGCGTTGCGGCGCATCGCCTGGCGCAGCGGGTTGTCCAGCGGCTGGCGATTGTTGATGTCGCGCAGGCGGAATACATCGTCGAGCGGGCTGCCCTTGGCATCGGCGTTGGACCAGCCGGTCATCGCCTCGGCGATGGGATTGAGCGAGGTGACATTGAGCGAGATGTCGGTGGTGATCACCGCATCGCCGATCGAATTGAGCGTGACTTCGGCCAGCTGGCGTTCGCGGAACAGCGCTTCTTCGTATTGCTTGCGCTTGGTGATGTCCTGCACCTGGCTGACGGCATAGTTGGTCTTGCCGGATTCGGAACGGATCTGCGCCACGCTGAGCAGCACGTGCACCACGTGCCCATCGCGGTGGATGTAGCGCTTCTCGGTCTGGAACGCGTCGCGTCGGCCGCTGGTGAGCTGGCCGGCCAAGGCTTCGCTGAGCGGCAGGTCGTCCGGATGGGTGAGATCGCGCCAGTTGAAGGCGCGCATTTCCGACTCGCTGTAGCCAAGCATGTCGCACAGCGCGGTGTTGACCTGCTGATAGCGGCCGTTGGGCAGGATCAGCGCCATGCCCACGGCAGCATGATGGAAGGCCTGCGAGAAGCGCTGCTCGCTCTCGCGCAGCTGTTCTTCCAGCGCGTGGCGTTCGGTGATGTCGGTGAACACGGTGAGTACGCCGCGCAGGCGGCCGAACTTGTCGAGGTCGGGCGTGAAGCTGCCATGCACATAACGGCGGCGCGGCGCGCTGAACATCTCGCCTTCGTAACTGGCATCCTGCCCGCTCAGAGATTGCAGCAAGGCGGCGCGTGCGCGCAGATAGCTTTCCGGATCCAGCACTGCGCTGACCAGCTTGCCCACCATCGTGCGCGGTTCGATGTCGAACCAGCGGCGGTGCGCTTCGTTGGCAAACACAAAGCGCTCGTCGCGATCGATATAGGAAATGAGTGCCGGGACGCTATGCACCACATGGGCAAGCAGATCCGCGGCCGCTTGCGGCAGCGGCAGTTCGCCTTCGATGGGGTGTGTTGCCTTCGGCATGCCGTTCCCGGATCAAGGCTGCTGGGCCTGCGTCCGCACATGATGCGCCGGAGCAGGTCGGATTTGCATCATGCCTGAAGCCTTGCCGGGACGGCGGACGTTCCTTAGTGCAAGGCAGCGGCCGGTGCGCCGAGCTGGCCGTCGTCGTCGAGCTGAATGCGGCCCAGTGCATGCAGGTCGCTGGGGGTGCCGAAGCGTTCTGCCAGCGTGGCGATCATCGGTCCCAGTGCTGCGGCATGCAGGGGATAGCCATGCGCCAGCACGCGTGCACGGCCGGCGGCGCCGCGCTGGGCGACCGTGATGGCGACCACGCCCAGGCCGGTGGCTTCGTGGGCGAACAAGTTGGGCGCATCGTAGGCTTCGTCGACCTCGCCGAAGGTTTCGGCCAGCCATCCGGGGCCTGCTTCGGCGTGGCCGCTGAAAGCTTTGTCAAGGAAAAGTGAAAGTCCGTGTGCCTGCAGCAGGGCCGCGTATTGGCGCAATTCGAATACCGCCCCGGCGAAGGCATGCGTGCGCTCGCCGATATCGCCGGTCTGCGCGGCCAGCCAGTGTGCCGGCGACTGCGCCCATACCTTGCCTTCCGCATAGCGCAGCGCCAGGCCGCGTGCGCTTAGCACCGCTTCTTCGCGATAAGGCGTGAGCATGGCCGCTTCCAGCACTTGCCATAGCGGCGCGAGGTTCACGTGTTCGTATTGCACACAGGTGAGCGCGAGCAGGTCGTTGCGGCTGAGAAAACGCGCATGCTCCAGCCGGATACCGAAACAGCGCATCAGCCAGTCTGCGGTGCGCGCACCGGTTTCGCCGCGCCCGACCAGTTCCACTTCCAGCTGTTCGGACAGTTCCTCGGCCAGCGTTTCGGGTACCAGCAGGCTGAGCGGGAGCAGGCGCATCGGGCCGTCGGCGTAGGCGGGATCGGGTTCCAGCGGCTGGGCCGGCATGTGGCCTTCGTGGCTGCCAAACGCCACCACGTTTTCCAGCTGCCCACGCGGTACGCGCCGAGCCAGTTCATCCAGCGTGGCCCACACCGGAAAGCCGGGGCGCAGCAGTTCGACTGCGTCGAACAGGGCGCCGGCCAGCGCCAGCCGGGCGTTCGCCACTGCGGGTACCAGCCGGTGCAGATCGTCGGCGATCAAGGCGGCCAATTCGGCTGCTTCGTCGCGACTGAGGATCAGGTGCTGCGGCTGTTCGCCCGCAGACAACTCCAGTGCCAGCACAATGGGCAGGGCTTGCAGCGGACCGGCTTCCACGCGGTAATTCCTGAAAAGGGGGCCGGCCAGTGTAACAGGCCGCTAAAAAGCGCCCGATTCGCGGGTTTTGGGCGGTAGCAGGGGCAGCATCGGATGGTGCCTGGCGGACGCCCCGGGCACCTGCACGCAAGCGGCACAAGCAGACATGTTCCCGACATTTCCCCAACGTTCGCTGATATTGCGACCGCCCGGGCTTTCACTGCGCCACGCAGCGGGTTAGCCTTGCCAGACTCAAGCTGTTTCTGGACTCCTCAGGCTATGGAAAACACGCTGCAGCGCGTCGGTGTCATCGGCGGTGTGCGCATCCCGTTCTGTCGCAACAATACGGCGTACGCGGATGTGGGCAATTTCGGCATGTCGGTGAAGGTGCTGGGTGCGCTGGTCGAGCGGTTCGGTTTACATGGCGTGGAGCTGGGCGAAGTGGCGATGGGGGCGGTGATCAAGCACTCCTCCGAATGGAACCTGGCGCGCGAGGCGCTGCTCAGTTCCGGCCTGGCGCCAACCACCCCGGGCATCACCACGGCGCGTGCCTGCGGCACTTCGCTGGATAACGCCATCATCATCGCCAACAAGATCGCCACCGGGCAGATCGAGGCGGGTATTGCCGGCGGCTCGGATACCACCAGTGACGTGCCGATCGTCTACAGCCAGCGCCTGCGCAAGCGTCTGCTGGCCGTGAATCGCGCCAAGACGCCGATGGAAAAGCTGAAAACCGCCGTGCGCGGTTTTTCCTTGAGCGAACTGAAGCCGTCTTTTCCGGGCGTGGCCGAGCCGCGTACGGGCATGTCGATGGGCGATCACTGCGAAAAGATGGCCAAGGAATGGCATATCGGCCGCCAGGAGCAGGACCGGCTGGCGCTGGAAAGCCACCACAAGCTGGGCACGGCGTATGAAACGGGTTTCTTCGAAGATCTGGTGGTGCCGTTCCGCGGTTTGAAGCGCGACGGCTTCCTGCGCCCCGACACCACCATGGAAAAACTGGCCGCGCTCAAGCCGGCCTTCGACAAGAGCTCGGGACTGGGCACGCTCACTGCGGGCAATTCCACCGGTCTTTCTGACGGTGCTGCCGCGGTGTTGCTGGCTAGCGAGGCCTGGGCCGCCAAGCGCGGCCTGAAAATCCAGGCCTGGCTGCGCGATGCGGAAGTGGCCGCGGTGGATTTCGTGCACGGCGAGGGGCTGCTGATGGCGCCCACCGTGGCGGTGCCGCGCATGCTCGCGCGGCATGGACTGACCCTGCAGGACTTCGACTTCTACGAAATCCACGAAGCCTTCGCCGCACAGGTGCTGTGCACGCTGCGTGCCTGGGAATCGGCCGACTACTGCAAGAACCGCCTGGGCCTGGATGCGCCGTTCGGCAGCATCGATCCGGCCAGGCTCAATGTGCACGGCTCCAGTCTGGCCGTGGGCCATCCGTTCGCCGCCACGGGCGCGCGCATCGTCGCCACCCTGGCCAAGCTGCTGGAGCAGAAGGGTTCGGGCCGCGGGCTGATCTCTATCTGTACCGCCGGCGGCATGGGCGTCACCGCGATTCTCGAGCGCAACTGAGTAGATCGTTCGCATGCTTCGCTTGCGCACTACCACGGGCTTGAGCGTGCTGGCGCTGGTGATCGGTGTGATAGCCACGCAGTGGCTAAGTGATTTGACCGGCAGCAGCGCCGAGCCGCGCGGTGTTCATCGTGCGGCGCTGCATCGAGCGGTTGCGCAGCATGTGGCGCATCGTGCGCATGCGATTGCGAAACCGATGCTGGCTGCCGTGCGAGTGCACTACGCGCCTGTCGCCGCGAACAGGGCGGTGCATCCTGCAGCTGTGGCCTGGGTACCTGTATCGATGCCGATGTCGTCGTTGCCGTTTGCGCAGATGCGCGATCACGATGCGGGCGATCTGGTTTTGCACTTGGTGGTGGATGCTGGAGGCCAGGTGACGCAGGCCACGCTGGCGCAATCCAGTGGCGACGCCGTGCTGGATGCGAATGCGGTGGCGATTGCGCACAACTGGCGCTTTGCGGTGCCGGCGGATCATCCGCTTGGCTTCAGTGGCGATTTGCCCTTGAGTTTCGGTACGACGTCGGCGCAATTGGCGCAGATGCGCTAATCGCTTGCGCCGGAATGACGTGCGGCTGTTGGCTGCGAACCAGCTTGGCCCGATGGGCCACGCAAGAGCGTTTAAAGAACGCCCGTGACTCCCGCCCCAAACGCCGTAATCAAGCGCGTATAGAGCAGCTTCGGCGAGATCGCCACATCCGGAAAATCGCCCACTGCCTCATAGCAGCGGCTGAAATCCGGATTGTCCGGTTGCATCGGCGGGCAATCGGCTTTCAGCTGATAGCTGGTCGCATAGCGAAACGGCCACAGATCGAAGAACGGCAACTTGGCCGAGATATCGCCGATCACCTGGCTGATCTGCCCCAGCACCGGAATGACCGGTTTGCGCGGCGCGATGATCCAGGCGTTCTGCGCCTCGGTGGCATGCAGGATGGAGCTGCGCAGTTCGTTGGCGAAGCGCTGGTCGTACACGATCACGCCAGCCTCGGTGTTGTAGTGGTCCGAGCGTGGATCGAAGTTGTGCGAGCCGACCATGGCGAAGCTGTCGTCCACCACCAGCGATTTCGCATGCAGGCCGAAGCGGCGTCCGGCGCTGAGCAGCGGTGCCGGTCGGTTGCGCCGGCCATTGCTGCCGAACAGGCCGGGGCGGCGTTCGGTGCCGGCGAAACGTTTGTGCTGGCCGCCGGAGGTGTCGGTACCCACGTCGGTTTCATCCTCGCTATCGTCATCCTGGTCGACGATATTGGCCTGCACATAGGCATCGGCGGCTACCGGCGCATGCGGCTTCAGTTCGTAGATATCGAAGCCGTATTCGGAGAGATAGCTTTTGCGGTGCTTGTAGGACACCGCATACACGGCAAATGCATCGGTGGATGCCAGCGAATTGGTGGACACCGTGATCTGCGGCGGCGACGGCTCTTTGTGCAGCTGCCGGAAGATTTTCTTGGCGTGCCGGCTCATCACCAGATACGGCGTCTGCAGCACCACCTCGTGCTGCGCCTGGCTGATCAGATGCATCAGGTGGTTGGTGAACTGCTGGGCTTCGCGCCGCTCGGGCCGTTCGGTCTTGGCCGGGCGGTCGCTGAAATATTCCACCTTGCCGGTGATCAGGCTAGGGTCGACCAGGTGCTGGGTCAGCCAGTCCGGGTCGTGCGCTTCGTCGATCGCATCGGTGACGCGCGCAGGGTTGAGGTATTGCGGTGCCGGCCACGGCGGCGGCGCGGGATCGCCGACGATCAGCCGGTTTACGTCGCGCAGATGAGTCAACGGCACCGAGCGCTTCAAGTTCCAGAACAGGTTGAAGCTGGCGGCCATTTCCTGCGCGGCGGGGCCGCCGACCATCACGTCGCGGTCGAGGTAATTGAAGTCGTTGTCCCAGTTGAAATAGCGATCCTGGTAATTGCGCCCGCCGGTAATGCCGATGCGGTCGTCGACCAGGATCAGCTTGTTGTGCATGCGCTGGTTGAACTTCATGAAGCAGCACAGGATGCCGGCGGCGAATTCCAGCGGCGGCGTGCGCGAATTGTGGAAGGTGGGGTTGTACAGCCGCACCTGCAGATTGGGGCTGACGCGCGTGAGGCGCTCGAGCAGGTTGGGGTCTTCGAACGAGAACAGCTGGTCGGCCAGAATGCGCACGTCCACGCCGCGCCGCGCGGCGGCGATCAGCTCGTTGAGGATCAGCTGGCCGGTGTCGTCTTCATCCCAGATGTAGCTCTGCACATCGATCGACTGACGCGCGGCGCGAATCAGGTTGATGCGCGCAACCATGGCCGCTTCGCTGTCGTCGAGCAGGGTCACCACATGCTCGGGCTGGCTGGGGGTGGAGCGGGCGATGGCCTGGTCGGCGGCGTCCAGCAGCGGCGAGGGTACGGCGCAGCGGTCGGGACGGTTGCAGCTGTTCTGGCGGTCGACGCTGGCGGCAACGATGGCGTCGGCGCGCTGGATCTGCGCACGCGTCAGCGTGCAGCCTTGCAACAAGGCGCCCAGCAAGACGATGACGACGAGACCGCGGTGCAGTTGCATCCGCGCATGATAGCGGCGGCCTAGCGGTTTTCGCGTTGCAGAGTGATGGAGAGATTCAGCTCCACGCTATCGGATAGCGGCAGGTGGTCGCCGGTCATGCCGAAGGTGCTGCGTTGCACGCGGCCGTGCAGGGTAAGGTGGCAGGGCGTGGATGACTGCTCCTCGCAATGCGCCGGCTGCACCGCGAAATGCACCGGTGCCGTGACGCCGCGCAGAGTGAGGTTGCCGGTAAGTATGCCGCCGCTGTCCAGCTCGGCCTGGGCCACCGGATCGGAAACGAAGTGAATGGTCGGATGGTGATCGGCGTCGAAGAAGGCCGGCGCCAGCAGCCATTGGCGCATGCGCTTGGAAGGCATGCTGACGCTTTGCACCGGAATCACCGCGTCCACCACCAGGCTGTCCGGCGACGGCCCGGGCGCAACCTCGCCAAGCACCTGGGTGAAGTTGCCGCCGATATGTTCCAGCCAGAGCAGGCGCACCTGGAAGCTGGCCTGCGAGGCGGCGGAGTCGATGTGATAGTCGGCTTGATGTCCGGCCGCCACGGCGGGCAGCCAGCACAGGGGTAACAGGATTTGTCGCAGCCTTGCGTAACGGATCGCCCTCACGGCGACCAGAACGCATCCAGTCGTGCGTTGCCCGGCTCCAGCGGGCCATCCAGGTGAAGCACAGCCAGGCCGGCCGGCGGCATGCCGCGAAATTCATCCGAGCGGCCTTCCACCAGCAAGGCAACCAGGCGTTCGATGCCGGGGTTGTGGCCGATCAGCATCACCGTGTTCGCATCCAGGTGCTGATCGAGCAGGGCCAGCAGTTCACCGGGCGTGGCGTTGTAGATTTCCGCCGCGGTTTCGATGACGGGGGCCTGGTCCAGCGCCGCGAGCGCCAGGCTGCCGGTGGCGCAGGTGCGCTCGGAAGGCGAGCACAGCACGCGGTCGAGGCGCACGCCGTGCGCCTTGAGCCAGTCGCCGGCGGCGCGTGCTTCCTGTTCGCCGCGGCCGCTCAGGCGGCGTACCGCGTCTTCACCACCCGGCGGGGCGGTCTGGGCTTCGGCGTGTCGTAGCAAGATCAGTTCGTGCATAGAGGCTCCGTATTAATGCTGGCGCTTGATCCAACGCAGCAGCGGCGTCCAGTCTTGTTGGTGTCCGCGCACTTGCTCGGAGCCGTAGTCGAAAATGCCCTTGCCCAGCGAGGTCAGCAACACGTAGGCCTGGGTGTCGCGCAATTGCGCCACCACCGGAAACGGTGCCTGTTCGGACAGTTGGGCAATCGCCTCCTGGCTGGCATGCGTCCACGGCTTGAGGCGGTTGCCGACCAGCGCCACCGGCAGTTTGCCGCGCTTGATCCGGCTGATGCCGCGCAGGTGTTGCAGGAAACCCAGGGTGGCGTGCAGATCGAATGAGGATGGCAATACCGGCACCACCACCATGTCGGCCTTTTCCAGGTAAGGCTCGAGCTCGCGCTCATGCGAACCGGCGGCGGTATCGATCAGTACGCGGTCGGTATCGTCGGGAAGCTTGTCCAGCGCCTTGCGGCCCCCTTCCAGGGCCAGTACGCCGGGAACATTGTCCGGACGCAGGGCGGCCCAGCGGAAGCTGGAGCCTTGCGGATCGCCATCGATGATGGCGGTGCGCTTGTTGTCCTGTGCCCAATGAGAAGCCAGCTGGGTGACCAGCGTGCTTTTACCGCAACCGCCCTTGCTGCTTGCTACCAGCACCGTAAGCATCGGTTACCCCTGATGGCGTGAGGTGGAGCCAAGGTTAGCAACAGGGCGCGAAACGGGGAACAGGTAGCGAGAAATGCGATGGTCTCCGGAGGTGCCGGTGTTTCGCCTGCCGCCGGTTCGCGCGGGCTGCTCAGCGGCGCGCGAACGTGCGGTTCCAGCAGTGGGTGCCGGTTTGCCTACGGTGCGTTGCCGGGTTTGCCCGGCTGCCAGTCGGTCGGCGCATCGGTAGGAATGCCATCGTCGTGCAGGGCCGCCAGCACCAGGCTCATCTGCGTGCCGCCGCTGCGCGCCAGCGCCAGCAGATGCTGCGATTGCGCCTTGTCGTTCTGCGCCCGCAGGGATAGCGCGGCGAAGTTCTGCACCTGCCAGATCAGGTTGCGGCGGGCGTTCTTGGCATCCTGCTGCTGGCCCGGATCGGCATTGAGCACCTCGCGCAGATGCAGGCCCAGCGAGCGGGCCAGCGGGCTGGAACCCCATTCCAGCAATTTGCCCAGCTTCAGGCAGTCGTCCTTGATCCCGTCGTCCTTGGGCGCGTTGGCCTCGCAATACTGTGCGGTGTCGCGCAGTGCCGGCTGCGGCATGCCGGCGGCGCTGCCGAAAACGATCAGGGTCTGCACGCCTTCGGCACCGGCGGCGGAGTTGGGATCGATGGTGGCGTTCGGCGGCGGCAAGGTGCTGACCGTGCCGGCCAGCGCCTGCAGGCCGATGCCGCTGTAGTCGTCATACAGCTTGGCGCCGGCGGCCTTGGCCAGATCCTGGCGGGCGTCGTCCTTCTTCGAGCCGTTGATGTCCTGACTGAGCTGCAGCAGCCATACGGCCGCATTGTCCGGGGCCTGCTGCACCAGCTGGGCCAGGGCATTGCGGTTGGGGCAGTCGCCCTGGGTGTTCGGGTCGCAGTCGGCCAGGCGCGCCCAGCTGACGGCCGGACCGGCGCCGTCGCCGTGCGAGGCGCGGTCGATCAAGGCATGGAAGGTCACGATCTTGGCCTGGCCGAGCAGCGGCCGCGCCAGCAGCGCGGCGGCGAGCAGGCGCTGCGGATCGGCGCTGGGGGCCAGCACGCTGACCAGATCGCCCTGGAACGAGGCCAGCGCCTTGTTGCGCGCTTGGGCCGCGCCGACGGCGCTGGCCGGAGCCTTGGCGGCTTGCGGGCGCGCCATCACGGTGGTGGATGCGCCGAGCAGGCAGGCAAGGGTCAGGGCGAGAGGGCGCCATCCGCGCATGGGCAGTGCTCCGTGGGTCATAAAAGCCGCCAGCATAGCCGGCACGGATTGAGGATGCTCTGAACGGTCAGCTCCGGCAGGCTCGCATAGGGACACTGGCACTCCCGCTCTTGTTAGGATGCCCGCTTGCCAACGCGGTACGCAGGAGAATGCTTGTGGAGTCGTTTTCGATGCTGGCCCAGGGGCATGCCCCATGGTTCGTCGGGTGGGGCACGCTGGCCTTGATCAATGCCGGCCTGGCCCAGGGCAAGAACCGCAGTGGCCTGGTCTGGTTCCTGCTGTCCGTGCTGTTCGGGCCGCTCGCCACCTTGGTACTGGTGCTGATGCCGAAAGTGCGGGGCCGGATATTTTGATGCCCGCCGGTTGGCGGGCATCGTGGCTGGGTCGATTCGTGCCGGGATAAGCGCCGGCCTTATTCGCCGAGCGCCTCGCGCATGAACTCGGGCATCGCCAGCGCGCCCTTGTGCACTTCGGCGTTGTAGTAGCGGGTGGCGAAGTTCTTGCTCAGCGCGCCGCGCTCGCGGAAGCCGGCCAGGTCGCCGCCCTTGCGCGCCATGGTGCAGCTCCACCAGCCGGTGGGGTAGCACGGCTGCGGGAAGGGCAGGGTTTTCACCGCGCTGAAGCCGGCGGTACGCATGGCCGAGCGCATCGACTTGATCAGCTCCAGATGGGCCAGCGGCGATTCGCTCTGCTGCACCAGGATGCCGCCATGGCGCAGCGCCTTATGGCAGCTGGCGTAGAAGGCGGCGTTGAACAGGCCTTCGGCCGGGCCGACCGGATCGGTCGAGTCGACGATGATCAGGTCCAGCGACTCGGGCTCGGCCTCGGCCATGTACTTGATGCCGTCGATAAACAGCAGCTCGGCGCGCGGATCGTTGTTCGACTCGCACAGCTCCGGGAAATACTGTTCGGCCAGGCGCGTGACGCGCTCGTCGATTTCCACCTGCGCCGCGTGCTCGACTTCCTCGTGCTTGAGCACTTCGCGCAAGGTGCCGCAGTCGCCGCCGCCGATGATCACCACGCGCTTGGCGCGCGCATGGGTGAACAGCGCCGGATGGGTCATCATCTCGTGATAGAGGAAGTTGTCGCGGCTGGTGAGCATCACGCAACCGTCGATCACCATCAGGTTGCCCCAGTCGGTGGTCTGGTAGATCTCGATGGTCTGGAACGGGGTTTTCTCCGCATGAAGCGGCTTCTCCAACCGATAACCGATGGAGGAACCGGAAGCCTGATGCGCTTCGGTGAACCAGCTGGGCTGCGACATGAGGGGAAAATCCTGCAGAACGTAGTTAAAGAGAAGTAATTGTAGCGGCAACGGCGGGCGGCGTCCCGGCGCGCCTGACCTCAAATTGTCGCGACGGCCTATTACAATAGGAATTCGGGCCATTGCTTGACGGCCCGCCTAGCCCTTCCGGCCCCGCGGCGTGCGAGGCTTCCGGCCGACGGGCTTCGGCTCCTATGAGCACGTTCGTCAAGGCTCGCCGCTGCGACGATGTCCCCCTGGGCCCCGCGGCCCACATAAGGAGATACCGTCCTATGGCGAATACCTGGAATACCGACACCGCCCGCCACACCTATGCCGTGCCCAATTGGAGCGACGGCTATGTCGACATCAACGACGGCGGCGATATCGTGATGCGTCCGCGCGGTGCGCGCGGCCCGGGTTTTTCCCTGCCCGAGATCGTCGAGCGCGCCCGCGCCGACGGCCTGCGCCTGCCCTTGCTGGTGCGCTTCCCCGACATCCTGGCCGACCGCCTCGCCCGCCTGCAGGGCGCCTTTGCCAAGGCGATCGGCGAATGGCATTACGCGGGCGGCTATACGGCCATCTATCCGATCAAGGTGAACCAGCAGCGCGGCGTGGTGGCCGAGTTGGTGGCGGCTGGCGAACATGGCTTCGGCCTGGAAGCCGGTTCCAAGCCGGAGCTGATGGCGGTGCTGGCGATGGCGCGGCCCGGTTCGATCGTGATCTGCAACGGCTACAAGGATCGCGAATACATCCGTCTGGCGCTGATCGGGCGCAAGCTGGGCCTGCGCATCCATATCGTGGTGGAGAAGCCTTCCGAGCTGGAGCTGGTGATCGCCGAAGCCAAGGCGCTGGAAGTGGAGCCGCTGCTCGGCGTGCGCGTGCGGCTGGCCTCGATCGGCGCCGGCAAGTGGCAGAACACCGGCGGCGACAAGGGCAAGTTCGGACTGTCGCCAACGCAGGTGCTGAGCCTGGTCGAACGCCTGGAACAGGCCGGCCTGAAGCACACCCTGAAGCTGCAGCATTTCCATATGGGCTCGCAGATTTCCAATGTGCGCGACATCGCCAACGGCATGCGCGAGGCCACCCGCTATTTCGTCGAGCTGACCCGCCTGGGCGTGCCGCTGGAGATCGTCGATGTAGGCGGCGGCCTGGGCGTGGATTACGAAGGCTCGCGTTCGCGCAGCCACAACTCGATCAACTATTCGATCGAGCAGTACGCCGCCACCATCGTGCAGTCGCTGGCCGAAGCGGTGGAAAGCGAAGGACTCAAGGCGCCGCACATTCTTACCGAGGCGGGGCGCGCCATGACCGCGCATCACGCGGTGATGGTGGTGAACGTCAGCGAAGTGGAAAGCGTGCCGGCCGGCAGCCTGCCGTCGGTGCAAGCCAACGAGCCGGCGGTGCTGCGCCATCTGCGCGAAGTGCACGAAGAACTGGATGTGCGGCCGCCGCTGGAACTGTTCCACGAAGCGCAGCATCACCTGCAGGAAGGCCAGACGCTGTACGCGCTGGGCCAGCTGTCGCTGGCCGACCGTGCGCATCTGGACGAGTTCTATTACGCCATCGTCAATGCCGTGCGTGCGCGCCTGCTGCCGGCCGAGCGCGCACATCGCCAGGCGCTGGACGACCTGGACGAAAAGCTGGTCGACAAATACTTCGTCAATTTCTCGGTGTTCGAATCGGTACCGGACGTGTGGGCGATCGACCAGATCTTCCCGATCGCACCGATCGCACGTTTGCACGAACAGCCCACCCGCCGCGGCGTGCTGGTCGACCTCACCTGCGATTCGGACGGCCGCATCGATCATTACGTCGATGCCGACGGCGTGGACGTCAGCCTGCCGCTGCATGCGCTGCAGGAAGGCGAAGCCTACCGGCTGGGCATCTTCATGGTCGGCGCATACCAGGAAACGCTGGGCGACATCCATAACCTGTTCGGCGACACCGACGCGGTGAACGTGCGCGTAGATGGCGACGGCTATGTATTCGCCCACCAGCGCCGCGGCGATACCACCGACCTGATGCTGGACTATGTCGGCTACGACCTCGAGGCGCTGCGCCGCAGTTATCGCGACCGTATCGCCGCGGCCGGCATTGCCGGCGAGCAGGCCGAGCGCCTGTTTGTAACATTGAATGAAGGTCTCACCGGCTATACCTACCTTTCCGAAAGCGTGCACGGATGACATAGCGGGGCGCTTCGAATGTCTTCGAAGCGCTCTCGTGTTGCACGGTGCCGCCCCTATATTCCCTTTCCCCCATCCGAAGGAGTGGCACATGGCAAGTCTCGACGGCAAGGTTGCATTGATCACGGGCGCGGCCAGCGGCCTGGGCAAGGCCATCGCGGAGCTGTACGCAAAGAACGGTGCGGCCGTGGCGATCGCCGATATCAACCAGCAGGCGGCCGATGCCGCGGCGGCGGAGATCAAGGCGGCCGGTGGCAAGGCCATCGGTGTGGAGATGGATGTCACCAATGAGGACGCGGTGAATGCAGGCACGGAAAAAACCGTGGCCGCCTTCGGCAGCCTGGATGTGCTGATTTCCAATGCGGGCGTGCAGATCATCAATCCGATCGACCAGTTCGCCTTCGCCGACTGGAAGAAAATGCTGGCGATCCATCTCGACGGCGGCTTCCTCACCACCAAGGCCGCGCTCAAGCACATGTACAAGGACAACCGCGGCGGCACCGTGATCTACATGGGCTCGGTGCATTCGCATGAAGCGTCGAAGCTGAAGTCGGCCTACGTCACCGCCAAGCACGGCCTGCTCGGCCTGGCCCGCACGCTGGCCAAAGAAGGTGCGGCGCATAACGTGCGCTCGCACGTGATCTGCCCGGGCTTCGTGCGCACCCCGCTGGTGGAAAAGCAGATTCCCGAACAGGCCAAGGAGCTGGGCATTTCGGAAGAGGAAGTGATCAAGAACGTGATGTTGAAGGACACCGTGGATGGCGTGTTCACCACCGTCGAGGATATCGCTCAGACGGCGCTGTTCCTGGCGGCGTTCCCGAGTGCGGCGCTGACCGGGCAGAGCGTGGTGGTCAGCCACGGCTGGTACATGCAGTAAGCCATCCTTGCCGAGCACCGTAGATCGTAGGTTGGGTTGGCGCCGCGTAACCCAACGATCTTTCTTCGTAGCGACATCGTTGGGTTACGCTGCGCTAACCCAACCTACGGTGCCCGGCGTCACGTCCTCACTTTAGGGAATCCCCATGAACATCGCCGACGTCAAGGCCAACGCCTTCGCCATGCCGCTGACCAGCCCTGCATTTCCGAAGGGCCCCTACCGCTTCGTCAACCGCGAATTCCTGGTCATCACCTATCGCACCGACATGGACGCCCTACGCGCCGTGGTGCCCGAGCCGCTCGAAGTCACCGAGCCGCTGGTGAAATACGAATTCATCCGCATGCCCGATTCCACCGGCTTCGGCGACTACACCGAATCGGGCCAGGTGATACCGGTGAGTTTCCGCGGCGAGAAAGGCGGCTACGTGCACGCCATGTATCTCAACGACCATCCGCCGATTGCTGGCGGCCGCGAACTGTGGGGCTTTCCGAAAAAGCTGGCCACGCCGGTGCTGGATACCGAAATCGACACCCTGGTCGGCACGCTCGACTACGGCAAGGTGCGCGTGGCCAAGGCCACCATGGGCTTCAAGCATCAAGAAGCCGATCGCAATGCGATCCTCGCCGGCCTCGCCGCGCCGAGCTTCCTGCTGAAGATCATTCCGCATGTGGATGGCACGCCGCGCATCTGCGAACTGGTGCGCTACTTCACCACCAACGTCACCCTGAAAGGCGCGTGGACCGGCCCGGCATCGCTGGAGCTGCATCCGCACGCGCTGGCGCCGGTGGCCGATCTGCCGGTGCTGAAGGTGGAATCGGCGCTGCACTACATCACCGATCTCACCCTGGACCTGGGCACGGTGGTCTACGATTACCTCGACGACAAGCAAGCGTAGGAGCGGCGGCATGACCGTGCACAAGACGCCTTCCGATCATCATCCTGCGCATCATCCCGCCCAGGCGGCCTACAAGATCACCGCTCTGGTATTGCAGGGCGGCGGCGCCCTGGGCGCCTACCAGGCGGGTGTATACCAGGCGCTAGATGAGGCCGGGCTGCATCCGAACTGGATTGCCGGCATTTCCATCGGCGCCCTGAACGCCGCGATCATCGCCGGCAATCCGCCCGAGCAGCGCGTCGCCAAGCTCACCGAATTCTGGGAAACCATCTGCAAGTCGGCGTTCTGGCCGAACCGGCCCGCGTTGCCGTGGCCGGAAAATTTCACCCTGCCGCAGATCTTTCGCGATGGCGTCAATGCCCTGGCCGCATGGCGCGCGCTGACCGAAGGCCAGTCGGGCTTCTTCCAGCCGCGCATGCCGCCACCGGTACTGCAGGGGCAGGGCACGCCGGCCACGGCGAGCTGGTACGACACCGCGCCGCTGCGCGAAACGCTGGAACGCCTGGCCGATTTCGATCGCATCAACGATGCGCGCACGCTGCGCGTATCGGTCGGTGCGGTAAACGTGCGCACCGGCAACTTCGCCTATTTCGACAATCGCCACGACACGCTGCGGCCGGAACATTTCATGGCCTCCGGCGCATTGCCGCCCGGCTTTCCCGCGGTGGAAATCGACGGCGAGTATTACTGGGACGGCGGCATGGTCTCCAACACGCCGCTGTACAAGGTGCTCACCGAGCGCCCGCACCACGATTCGCTGATCTTCCAGGTGGATCTGTGGAGCGCCACCGGTGCGTTGCCGCGCGACATGGGCATGGTGGCGGAGCGCTCCAAGGACATCCAGTTTTCCAGCCGCACGCGCCTGATCACCGAATACATGCACCAGAGCCGCGAACAGCAGCGCCTGTTGCATGAACTGATGGAACTGGTGCCCGAAGCCCAGCGCAACGATCCGGCGTATCGCAGGGCGGAACGCTACGCCAACGGCGCGCTGACCAACCTGATCCATCTGATCTATCGCGACAAGCCCTACGAGGGGCATTACAAGGACTACGAGTTCAGCGCCGCCACCATGCACGAACATTGGCAGAGCGGGCTGACCGACATGCGCCACACGCTGACGCGTCCGCACTGGCTGGATCCGCCCACGGCGGAGAATCCGTTCGTGACGCACGATGTGCACCGCAATTGAGCGGGGCGGCAGGGAAGCATCGCGGCATGGAGCCTAGTCACGCGCTGCCGGTTCCGGCTTTGGAGCGCTGGTTCGGCATTCGCGCGGCAGGCTCGGCCGTGCGGGTGGAAGTACTCGCCGGCATCACCACCTTTCTTACCGCGATGTACATCATCGTGGTCAATCCGGCGGTGCTGGCGCAGGGCGGCGTGCCGTTCACCGCGGCGCTCACCGCCACGGTGCTGGTGAGTTTCCTGGGCAGCTGCGCCATGGGGCTGTATGCGCGCAACCCGGTGCTGGTCGCGCCGGGCATGGGCATGAATGCGCTGTTCGCCTTCGTGATGGTGCACGGCGGCGGCATGCCCTGGCAGACGGCGCTGGGCTGCGTGTTCTGGTCCGGCGTGATCTTCGCGCTGCTGGCGCTGTTCAATGTGCGCAAGCTGGTGGTGGAGGCCATTCCGGAAAATCTGCGCCACGCGGTGTCGTGCGGCATCGGTTTGTTCATCACCTTGATCGGCCTGGTCAATGCCAAGTTCATCGTCGGCGATCCGGTGACTTTGGTGCATTCGGCGCGGCTCAATCCGGTGCTGCTGACCTTTCTCGCCGGACTGGCTTTGACCATCTGGCTGGTAGCACGGCGCGTCAAGGCGGCGCTGATGATCGGCATCGTGCTGACCACCGTGCTGGCGGTGCCGATTGGACGCTGGTGGGGCGACGGCAGCGCATACGGCGCGACTGCCACGCTGGTGAACTGGCATGGTCTGATCGCGGCGCCGGATTTTTCCGCGCTCGGTCAGCTCGATCTGCTGGGTTCGCTGAAGCTGGCGTACTGGCCGTTTATCTTCGTGATGTTGTTCACCTCGTTCTTCGATGCCTTGTCTACCTTCATGGCAGTGTCGGACGTAGGCAAGCTGGTGGATGAGCACGGCGCGCCGCGTCATATCCGGCAGTCGATGATGGTGGATGCGTTTTCGGCGCTGCTGTCGGCGCCGCTCGGCACCAGTCCGGCGAATGCGTTTATCGAATCGGCAGCGGGCATTTCGCAAGGCGGACGCACCGGCCTGGTCGCAGTAGTGGCGGGGCTGTGCTTTTTGCCGTTTCTGTTTTTATCGCCACTGCTGTCGCTGGTGCCTGCGATTGCCACGGCGCCGGCGCTGATCATGGTCGGCGTGTTCATGATCGAATCGATTACGCGCATCGACTGGCAGCGCTTCGACGAGGCCGCGCCGGCCTTCGTGGCGATGATTCTGATCCCGCTTACGTATTCGATTACCGACGGCGTGGCTTATGGCTTTATCGCCTATGTGCTGCTGAAGCTGGCGACCGGCCGTGTGCGCGAGGTGAAGCCGGCGATGTGGGTGATCGTGGCGCTGGCGCTGGTTTTGCTGGCGCATCTTTAGACGCGAAGGGATTCCTTCCAGGCATGGAGATGGCCTTCGCACATGCAGGGCATGCAAGTCATGCGCGATACTTGCCCGGCTCGCTACATCAAGGAATACGCATGAGCCTCAAGGCAGCATTTATCGGTCTGGGCGCGATGGGCGCTCCGATGGCAGGCCATCTCAAGCAGCATGGCCTGCTGCATGCGGTGGCCAACCGCACGCATGACAAAGCCGTGGCGCTGGCGCGCGAACTCGGCGTCGCCGCACCCGCCGGCCTGGCGGAGCTGGCAGCGCAGTGTGACGTGATCGCGCTGTGCGTCACCGCCGATGCCGACGTCATCAACACCGTCGAAGCGCTGGCGCCGCACGTCAGGCCCGGCACGATCGTGATCGATCATTCCACCGTGGCGCCGGATACGGCCAAGCAGGCGGCAGCACGCCTGCAGGCGGTGGGCGCGCATTTCCTCGATGCGCCGGTATCCGGCGGCGTGGAAGGTGCGAAGAACGGCAAGCTGTCGATCATGGTCGGCGGCGATGCGGCGGTGCTGGAACGCGCGCGCCCGGTGCTGGAAGCGTATGCGCTGCGCGTCACGCATCTGGGCGAGGTCGGTGCCGGGCAGGCGACCAAGGCGGTGAACCAAGTGCTGGTCGCCGGCATTGCGCAGGCCGTGTGCGAAGGCCTGGCGCTGGGCGAGGCATTGGGCCTGGATCCGGAACGGTTGATTCCCACGCTGGGTGCCGGTGCAGCCGGCAACTGGTTCCTGGAAAAGCGCGGCGCCACCATGTTGAAGAACGAATTCAACGTGGGCTTCAAGCTCGCCCTGCTGCACAAGGATCTGGGCATCGTGCGCGGCATCGCCGAGCAGGCGGGCACCTCGCGCACAGTGATCGACCGCTCCCTGGCCGACTACGCCCAGCTGATGCTGCAAGGCCATGGCGATGACGATATCTCGGGCCTGATCCGCCTCAAGCGCGCGCATTGACCAAAACCTCCGCCGCAGCGATGTGAATCTTCTGCTGACGCTAGCTGGGGTATAACCGCCGCAAGCACCACTCGTGTGGTGCGGCGGAGCGATGCATGAGCGTGGCCAGCTTGATCATCCAGCTGATTGCCGGCGCCATCGGCGGCAACGTCGCCGGTTGCGCCATCCGTGGCTGGAGCCTGGGTATGTGGGGTAACACCCTTGCCGGTGTAGCCGGTGGCGGCATCGTGGGGCAGTGCCTGCTTGCGCTGCTGCGCGCACGCGGAATTGCCGATCCGTCGGCGATCCTGGCCAATGTCGCCGGTGGTGGCGTTGGCGGTGTGATGCTGATGCTGCTGGCCGGTGCGATCCTGGCGCACCGTGGCAAATCCCGCCGCTGAGGCCAGAAACGACAAGGGCGCCGACGGCGCCCTTGGCTTATCTCTACCTCGCGCTTGGGCTTAGCTGCCCGCTTTCAGCGCGATCGCCGAAATGCCCGCCGCGGAAAGCCGCTGCTTGGCAGCTTCCAGATCCGTAGCCGAGTGGAACGGCCCCAGGCGCACGCGGTGATAGGTCTGACCGCTGACGTTCACCGATTGCACATTGGCGACGAAGCCCTGCAGCGCCAGCTTGGCCTTGAGCGTTTCCGCATCGGATGCGCTCGGGAATGCGCCGACCTGCAGCAGATAGCCGCTCGGCGCACCCTGCGTCGCAGGCGGCGCGGCCACCGCCGAGGGCGGTGCCGCGGTGATGTTCTGCGTAACGGCGGCCGGCGCATTCGGCGGCGGCGCCGGCGCGGCGGCTTGCGCCTGCTGTTTCTGCTGCGCGGCGAGCTGTTGCTGCTGTTGCTGTTCGGCCTTGGCCTGCGCGCTGATTTCCGAATCCGGAATGCGCACTTCTTTTTCCGACAGCACCGAATAGAAGTCGTACTGCGGCTTCTTCGGCGCGGTGGTGCCACCGGCCGGCGCCAGGCCTTCGTCGCTGCCTGGCTGTGCGGTGGCTTCGGGATTGGGCTGCGGGCCCTTCGGCGACATCGGCACCAGCGAGTGACGCAGCAATACCACCACGACCAGGGCGCCGATCAGAATACCCAGCAGAATCCCGGCCCAGGCCGGGAAACCACCGCTGTTGTTGCGCACGGCCTGACGGCCTTTGCCCTTGCGGGTTGCCATTTACATCTTCTCCGGGGCACTGAGTCCCAGCAAATCCAAACCGTTCCGAATAACCCCACGCGTGGCCAGCGCCAGCGTCACGCGCGCGTTGCGCAGCTCGGCGTCATCCACGATCCATTTGTGCTCGTGATAGTAGCTGTGTAGCGCCCCGGCGAGTTCGCGCAGATATTGCGCGATCAGGTGCGGTTCCAGATTGGCGGCGGCGGCCTCGACCACTTCCGGATAGCGCGACAGCTCGGTCAGCAGGATCTGCTCGTGATCGCTGTCCAGGCGCCCCAGCTGGGCAATGCCGGCCTGCCGATCGAGCGGCGGCAGGCCGCGCTCGGTCAGTTCTTCCAGCACGCGGCACACGCGCGCATGCGCGTACTGAATGTAATAGACCGGATTGTCGTTGCTCTGCGAGCGGGCCAGGTCGATGTCGAACACCAGCTGCGAATCGGAGCGGCGCGCGATCAGGAAGTAGCGCGTGGCATCGCGCCCGGCTTCGTCGATCAGGTCGCGCAGAGTGAGGTAGCTGCCGGCGCGCTTGGAGATCTTCACCTCTTCGCCGCCACGCATCACCGTGATCATCTGGTACAGCACGTAGTGTGGCCAGTCTTTCGGAATACCCAGATCCAGCGCCTGCAGGCCGGCCTTTACGCGGGCCAGGGTGCCGTGATGATCCGAGCCCAGCACGGTAACGGCATGCTCATAGCCGCGCTGCCATTTGCTCAGGTGATAGGCCACGTCCGGCACGAAATAGGTATAGGTGCCGTCGGACTTGCGCATCACGCGGTCCTTGTCGTCACCGAAATCGGTGCTGCGCAACCACAGCGCGCCGCCTTCTTCGTAGGTATGGCCGTGGGCGACGATCTCGCGCACGGCTTCTTCCACCTTGCCGTCGGTGTAGAGCGACGACTCCAGGAAATACACCTCGAAATCGATGCCGAAGGCTTTCAGGTCCAGATCCTGCTCGTGGCGCAAGGCGGCCACGGCAAAGCGGCGGATCGCTTCGAGGTCTTCCGGATCCTTCGCGCCGGTAACGGCATGGCCGTCGGCGCTGACCGACTCGCCGGCCAGGTAGGCCTTGGCAACGTCGGCAATGTAGTCGCCGCGGTAGCCGTCTTCCGGCCAGCCGGCCTCATCCGGCGAGAGGCCGCGTGCGCGCGCCTGCACCGAGATCGCCAGGTTGTGGATCTGCACGCCAGCGTCGTTGTAATAGAACTCGCGCTTGACGTTCCAGCCGGTGGCCTTGAACAGGCGGCTGAGGCAGTCGCCCAACACTGCATTGCGGCCGTGGCCCACATGCAGCGGGCCGGTCGGATTGGCCGAAACGAATTCCACCCCGACCGTGCGGCCGGCACCTTGCTGGCTGCGCCCGTAGGCCTCGCCCTGATCCAGGATCTGGCGCACTTCCGCGTGGTAGGCGGTGGCGGCCAGGAAGATATTGATAAAGCCCGGCCCGGCAATCTCCACCTTGCCCACCAGCTGGTTGGGCGGCAGCGCGGCGACCAGCTTTTCCGCCAGTTCGCGCGGCTTGGCGCGCGCCGGTTTGGCCAGCAGCATCGCCACGTTGGCGGCGAAATCGCCGTGCTCGCGGCTGCGCGTGCGCTCAATCACGAAATGCGGCAATTCGATATCGGCGGGCAGGGTGCCATCGCCCTGAAGGGTCCGGATGGCCTGAAGGACCAGTTCGCGCAGCGCTTCTTTCACGGGAAGGGTTTGGTTTTGATGGAACCGAGCATCCTAACAGACCCGTACCGCCGGCCGCTTTTCCGGCGCGCTGTTGCAGCGCGGGGTGCGGGGCTGTGGATAACTCTGTGGGGAAAGTGAAGCGCGCGTCGGCGTCCTTCGCGGGAAAACCTGCGGAAACCTCGCTGTCATGAAAATAATCTTTTAAAAACAAAAAGATAAATGATGAACTTGATGTGAAGTTCAGCAATATACGGTTAAGTGGTCTCCAGGCCGTTATGTGCATAAGTCTTGCCACGAGGGAAATAGAGGCATGCCCGTTGCATGTCATACCCCAGTCATGACGCATTGCGACAATAGCCGGGTATCACCGACGTCTCCCCCGTCGGAGCGATACGGGACCGCCGCATCCCTAATACCCTCCCCTCATGCGGCCCCCGGCGCGAACCACCCGTTCGCGCCGTTTTTTTGGGCGGCCCTCAGAGCAGGCCGCGCGCGGCCATGGAAACCGCGTCCGATTCGCCGATCACCAGGTGATCCAGCACCCGCACCCCGATCAGCCGCAGCGCCTGGCCCAGCTCGCGCGTGATGGCCTGGTCGGCGGCACTGGGTTCGGCCAGGCCGCTGGGATGGTTATGGGCAAAAATTACCGCCGCCGCGTTGTGGTGAAGGCAGGCGCGCACCACTTCGCGCGGATACACGCTGGCCCCGTCGAAGGTGCCGCGGAACAGCTCCTCGAAGGCCAGCACCCGATGGCGATTGTCCAGATAGAGACAGGCGAACACTTCGTGGGTGAGGTGGCGCAGGCGGGCGGTCAGGTAATCGCCGCTATCGCTGGGGTTGTGCAGCGAGGGACGTTCCAGCAGTTGCTCGGCCAGCCCGCGCCGAGCCAGTTCGAGCGCGGCGGCGATGCGGGCGCGCTTGGCCGGACCCAGGCCGCCTACGCGGATGTCGCGGTCCGGGCGGCCCAGCAAGGCAGCGAGGCTGCCAGCCTGCAGCAACAGTTCGCGTCCCAGCGCAATCGCGTCCTTGCCACGTGCGCCGCTGCCCAGCAGCACCGCCAGCAATTCGGCGTCCGATAACACGCTGCTGCCGCGCGCCAGCAACTTTTCACGAGGGCGTTCGCCTTCCGGCCAGTGTCGAATACTCATCCGTACAGGATGCTGTTGTGGATGCGATCAAGGCAGCAGTAGCCATACATGAATCCGGTAAGCTAGCCGTCTGTCCGTATGTCAGATCCTGCTTACACATGAGCCTTTCCCAACGCCGCATCTTGCTGGGAGTGTCGGGCGGCATTGCCGCTTACAAAGCCTGCGAGCTGGTTCGCCGCCTGCGCGACCTTGGCGCCATCGTGCGCGTGGTGATGACCGAAAACGCTACCCGCTTTGTCACGCCGACCGCTTTCCAGGCGCTGTCCGGCGAAGCGGTACGGGTCAGCCTGTGGGATGAATCGGCCGAAGCGGCAATGGGCCATATCGAACTGGCGCGCTGGGCCGAGCGCGTGCTGATCGCCCCTGCCAGCGCCGACCTGATGGCGCGCCTGGCCCATGGCCACGCTAACGACCTGCTGAGCACGCTATGCCTGGCCACGGCGGCGCCGGTCTATCTCGCGCCGGCCATGAACCAGCAGATGTGGGCGCACGCGGCGACCCAGGCCAACCTGGCCACCTTGCGGGCGCGCGGCGTGCAGATTCTCGGGCCGGCCGCGGGCGACCAGGCCTGTGGCGAAGTCGGCTCGGGCCGCATGCTGGAACCGCATCAATTGCGCGAGGCGATCGTGGCCTCCTTCGGCGAGCGCGTGCTGGCCGGCTTGAAGGTGGTGGTGAGCGCGGGCCCTACTTACGAGGACATCGATCCGGTGCGCTTCATCGGCAATCGCAGCTCCGGCAAGATGGGCTTTGCGGTGGCCGATGCGGCGGCGCAGGCCGGTGCCCAGGTCACCCTGGTTGCCGGGCCGGTGAGCCTGGCCACGCCGCAGGGTGTGAGCAAGCGTATCGACGTGCGTAGTGCCGCGCAGATGCATGCGGCCGTGACCGAAGCGGCTGCCGGCGCACATATTTATATCGGCGCGGCTGCGGTTGGTGATTACCGGCCCAATGAAGTGGCTCCGCACAAACTGAAAAAACAGAACGGCCAGGATCTGAGCCTGCAGCTGGCGCAGAACCCGGACATCCTCGCCAGCCTCGCCGCGCAGCAAGGGCATCCGTTCCTGGTCGGCTTTGCCGCTGAAACGCAGAACGTGGAGAGCTATGCGCGCGACAAACTGCAACGCAAGGGACTGGACATGATCGCGGCCAACCAGGTGGGCGACGGCCTCGGTTTTGAAACCGCCGACAACGCCATCACGCTGTACTGGGCCGACGGCTCGGCCCAGTTGCCGCGCGCTGATAAGGCGGTGCTTGCACGTCAGCTGGTCGATCATGTCGCCAGCCGCTACCGGGTGCAGCGCGGATGATCGATGTCGAACTGAAAATTCTCGATTCGCGCCTGGGCGACAGCATTCCGCTGCCGCAGGCGGCCACCGCGGGCAGCGCCGGCATGGATCTGCGCGCGGCCGTCGAGGCCCCGCTGACCCTCGCGCCCGGCGAGAGTGCGCTGGTGCCCAGCGGCATGGCTATCCATATCGGCGATCCGGGTTGGTGCGCGCTGATCGTGCCGCGCTCGGGCCTGGGGCATAAGCATGGGCTGGTGATGGGCAATCTGGTCGGGGTGATCGATGCCGACTACCAGGGACCGTTGATGATCTCCTGCTGGAATCGCGGCACCCAGCCGTACACCATCGCGGTGGGCGAGCGCATTGCGCAGCTGCTGCTGGTGCCGGTGGGGCAGGCACGCCTGCGGATCGTCGACGAATTCGTGCCATCGGAACGGGGCGAGGGCGGGTTCGGATCTACCGGAAAACATTGAGCCACTTTTGGGGATTGGGGCATGGCGATGAGCGGCGCGAGAATGCGTTTGCCTGGAGTGCACGTCGCATGGGGGCGATTGTTGTTGCTGGCCGGCAGCACCTTGCTGCTGGCCTTTGGTGGTTTCTGCGCATGGCAGACCTGGCTGATCGCCGAGCAGGGCGGTTCCGTGCAGCGCCTGCACGCAGCGCAGGATCAGGCCGTACAGGCGCTGGCGGCGAGCATCGCCCAGCAACGCGGTGAGGTGACCAAGGCGATCGCCGGGGTCGATACCAGCGGTCTTCCGGCGAATACGGCCGATGTGCTGACTGCGCTGAAACAACGCTTGCCGCAGGCGCAGAACGTGGAGCTATACAGCGCCGGCCTGGATGAAGTGCTGCACGCCAACTACCACAGCTTCGGCTACGCCAAGGCCGCCCAGTTGATGGCGGCGCCGGATGCCGGCGACGAACCGCCGGTGGAGTCGGTGGCCAAAGGCCCCGGCGATCGGCGCATGACCATGGTGGAAGCCCTCGGTCCGGCAGGAAAGCCGGCGGCGTGGGCCTGGATCGAATTGCCGTTCGCGCCGCTGGCCCAGCGCTTCAGCGATGTACCGGTCCATGACGGCAGGCTGCAGTTGAGCCAGAGCACCGATCACGGCGACAACATGCAGCTGATGACGCGCGGCAGCAGTTCGGCGGTGGATGCCGAACCGGCCGGCAAGCCGATTCCCGGCAGCAATTTCAACGTGGTGGCGGTGTTGCCCGGCGCCTATATCGTGCTGCCCCAATCGGCGGTACTGGCGGCCTTGCTCACCTTGCTGGGGCTGGGCGGCGGCATTGGCCTGCTCTCGCTGCACCGGCGTGCTTCCCGGTTGCCCGCCGTGGTGGTGGGCGAAGAAGAAAGCGTGCCCGAGGCGATGCCAGCGCCGGCGCCAGAACCGGTGCGTCCGGTGGTGCGTGCCGCGCCCAAGCCGGCACCTGCGGCGGTGGCGGTGGATCCGGCCATCTTCCGTGCCTACGACATCCGCGGCGTAGTGGGCAAAAGCCTCACCAACGAGGTCGCCAAATTGCTCGGCCAGGCGATCGGCATGCTGATGCGCGAGAAAGGCCTGCATGAAATGGTGGTGGGTCGCGATGGCCGCCTGTCCGGTCCGGAACTGGCCAGCGCCTTGTCCGATGGCCTGCGCGCCGCGGGCATCGACGTGATCGATATCGGCGCGGTGCCGACGCCGGTGGTGTATTACGCCGCCTATCGCTTCAATACCGGCTGCGGCGTCGCGGTAACGGGCAGCCACAATCCGCCCGACTATAACGGCTTCAAGATCGTGGTCGCCGGCGAGACGCTGTCGGAAGGCGCCATCCAGGATCTCTATCAGCGCATCACCACGCATGCACTCGACAGCGACGGCAAGGGCAGCCTGCGCCACGTCGACGTGGTGCCGGACTACATCGAGCGCATCACCTCGGACGTGCAGACCGAGCGCCGCCTCAAGCTGGTGGTCGACTGCGGCAACGGCATTCCCGGCGCAGTGGCGCCGCAGGTGCTGGAAGGCATCGGCTGCGATGTGATTCCGCTGTATTGCGAGGTGGACGGCAACTTCCCCAACCACCATCCCGATCCTTCCGATCCGCGCAACCTGGAAGACCTGGTGCTGTCGGTGAAGCAGACCGGCGCGGATCTTGGTCTGGCCTTCGATGGCGACGGTGACCGGCTGGGCGTGGTCACGCGCAACGGCGAAATCATCTATCCCGATCGCACCTTGATGCTGTTCGCGCGCGACGTGCTGTCGCGCCAGCCGGGCGCCACCATCATCTACGACGTTAAATGCACCGGGCACCTGAAGGGCCAGATTCTCGATGCCGGCGGCAGTCCCCTGATGTGGCGTACCGGGCACTCGCTGATCAAGGCCAAGATGCGCGAAACCGGCGCGGAACTGGCCGGCGAAATGAGCGGGCACTTCTTCTTCATGGAGCGCTGGTACGGCTTTGACGACGGCATTTATGCCGGCGCGCGCCTGCTGGAAATTCTGGCCGGTGACCTGGAAGGCCGCACGCCTGAGGAAATTTTCGCCACGTGTCCCAAGGGCGTTTCCACGCCCGAGCTCAAGGTCGAGATGGCCGAGGGCGAGCATTACCGCTTTATCGAAAAATTTCGCGAAAAGGCCAATTTCGGCGACGCGACCCTGGTCACCATTGATGGTCTGCGCGCGGACTGGCCGGACGGCTGGGGCCTGGTGCGGCCGTCGAATACCACGCCGGTGCTGGTGCTGCGCTTCGATGCGGATAACGATGCCGCGCTCCGGCGCATCAAGGAAACGTTCCGGGCGCAGTTGCTGGCGGTGGATCCGAGTTTGAAGCTGCCGTTCTAGCGTGGGGATCACGCTTCCAGGCATCGCGTAGCTTGGTTACTCCGGACTTGGTCCGGGGTAATCCAGTGATGTGGCTGCGATGAGGGATTGTTGGGTTACGCTGCGCTAACCCAGCCTACGCACTACTGCGGCGTTGTTCCGGCGAAGGCTGGAATAACGGTGCGGTGTTGCTGCATGCCTGGTTGGACCAGGCAGATGCATCAATAACCGCGATCAGCCTTCTGCGCTGCCTTCAGGTCCCGATAGTGCTGCAGCTCCAGCGCCTGCTGCTGTTCCATCGCGACACGATTGGCCTGCTGGTGTTGCAGCAGCGTGCGCTCGCCGGCTACGACGTTGCGCTGCGCGGCGATCTGGTCGGTGAGCGCCTTGGGCACCGGCTGCTTGGCGCGTTCGTTGTCGGCGGCGCGGTTGAGCAGGTCGGTGAGCGCGGCATCCTGGCTGTGCAGGTTGGCGCGCGTGGTGCTCATCTGTCCGTCGAGGCTCTCCAGCACTGCCTGCTGCTCGGACTTGAGCGCATCCTCATTGGGATAGGTGTTGAGGATTTGCAGGTCGTTGCGCTTCTGCGCTTCCGCCGCTTCATGCTGGGCGGCTTGTTCGGCGGCCTGCTTGTCGGCGGCGGCGCGTTCGTCGGGCGTCAGCTGGCGGCCCACGTGCTGCATCACCGAGCCGTTGTTGTTGATGACGTCGTAGCCGAACTTCACCGCATCGTTGGTGAGGCTGTCGCTGTAATGCGGCAGGCCGCTGCCATCGACCCAGCGATAGCGGATGCCGTTGGAGCTTTGGGCCTGGGCCGCCACGGCAACAACACCGAGCGACAAGGCAATGGATACGATGATGGCACGTCGAAGCATGATCCCCTCCTTGCCGCAGTATAGCCGGCGGCCTTGGCCGCAGAACCGCCGGCATGCGCCAGCGTGACCGATTTCACTACGCCGGCGCGGGCTCAGCCCTGCACGCCGTAGCGCTCGCGATAGGCGAGCATGCGCTGGTAGTCGGCCGCAAGATCCGGCCGCTCGCCGGCATAGGTCAGCACGTCGCTGAAACCGGTAATGGCCACCACCGGAATGCCGTAGTCGCGTTGCACTTCCTGTGCGGCGGAAAGGTCGCCCTGGCCGCGCTCCTGCCGGTCCAGCGCAATCAGCACACCGGCCGGGGTGGCGCCCTGGGCGCTGATCAGCGCCAGCGATTCGCGCACCGCGGTGCCCGCCGTCATCACGTCGTCGACGATCAGCACGCGGCCCTTGAGCGGGGCGCCGACCAACACGCCGCCTTCACCATGGTCCTTCGCTTCCTTGCGGTTGTAGGCCCAGGGCAGGTCGCGGCCATGCTGGTCGGCGAGCGCCATGGCGGTGGCCGCGGCGAGCGCGATGCCCTTGTAGGCGGGGCCGAACAACATGTCCACTTCCAGCCCGGAATTCATCACCGAGGCGGCATAGGCGCGGCCCAGGCGCGCCAGTGCGGCGCCGGAATCGATCCGTCCCATATTGAAGAAATAAGGGCTCAGGCGGCCGGATTTCAGCGTGAATTCGCCAAAACGCAGCACGTCGCGCTGCAGGGTCAGTTCAATGAAGTCGCGCTGGTAATCGTGCATGGCGAAGACGCAAGAGATGGAAACCGCCACATGTTACCGATTTTGGCCGGAAACAGGGGCCGGGCCGCTTGCGCCCTCGGTATCGGCGCATCTTCGTTATGATGCGCGCTTCCACCAAGGAGTCGCCATGCGCATCGTCAGCCTTAACGCCAACGGCATCCGTTCCGCCGCCAACAAAGGCGTGTTCGAGTGGCTGCGCAAGCACAAGGCAGACGTGGTCTGCCTGCAGGAAACCAAGGCGCAGGAAGATCAGCTCAGCGATCCGATGTTTCGCCCGGACGGCCATCATTGCTTTTACCGCGATGCGACCAGCAAGAAGGGCTACAGCGGCGTGGCGATCTATGCTAAGCGCGAGCCGGACAAAGTGCTCACGGAGCTGGGCTGGGACGCATTCGACAACGAAGGCCGCTATATCGAGGCGCGTTTCGGCAATCTGAGCGTGGTGTCGATGTATGTGCCGTCGGGTTCATCGGGCGACGAACGCCAGCAATTCAAATTCCAGGTGATGGACTGGCTTACGCCGATCTTCGACAAGTGGCTCAAGAGCAAGCGCGATTACGTTATCTGCGGCGACTGGAACATCGTGCACACCAAGGACGACATCAAGAACTGGAGCTCGAACCAGAAGAACTCCGGCTGCCTGCCCGAAGAGCGCGCGTGGCTGGATCTGCTGTTCCATAAGAAAGGCTGGGTTGACAGCTTCCGCGCGATCAAGCCCGAAGCGGTGGAATACACCTGGTGGTCCAACCGCGGCCGTGCGCGCGAGAACAATGTGGGATGGCGCATCGACTACCAGGTGGTAACGCCTTCGCTGCGCGATCGCCTCAAGCAGTGCTCGATCTATCGCGACGAGCGCTTCTCCGACCATGCGCCGTACACGGTTGACTATGCCGACTGATGCAGGCGGCGCCGCCGCGCGCAAGCCGTCGATCTGGCGCTCGTTCTCCGAACCGGCGGCATGGACGATGTGCCTGCTGGGCTTTTCCTCCGGGCTGCCGTTCTTGCTGGTGGCCGGCACCCTGGCGTTCTGGCTGAAAGAAAACGGCATCGTGCTGAAAGACATCACGATGATCGCCAGCGCCGGCATGACCTACGCCTTCAAATTCGTGTGGGCGCCGCTGCTGGATCATTGGCGCCTGCCCGGTTTCGGGCGCCTGGGCCAGCGCCGCGGCTGGCTGCTGCTGGCGCAGCTGGGTGTGATCGTGGGCCTGCTGGCGATGGCTGCACTTACGCCGCACCAGTTGATGCCCTTTGTGGCGGCAACCTTGCTGGTGGCATTCATGGGCGCCACGCAGGACATCGCGATCGATGCCTACCGCATCGAAATTGCACCGCCCTCGGCACAGGGCGCCCTGGTGGCGACCTATTCGCTGGGCTATCGCCTCGGTCTGCTGGTGGCCGGCGCGCTGGCGCTGATCCTGGCCGACCACATCCCGTGGACCACCATCTATACCTTGCTGTCCGCAGTGATGCTGCTGCCGGTGCTTACCACGCTGATGATCCGCGAGCCGGATATCCGCCGTCCGGCACCCGCGACATGGCGCCAGGCGATGCGCGAAAGCGTGCTCGATCCCTTTACCGATTTCTTCCGTCGCTACGGCTGGGCGGTGGCGGGACTCACGCTGTTGTTCATCCTGCTGTTCAAGGTGCCGGAGCAGGCGATCATTGGCGGCGTGATGAGTCCGTTCTACCGGGACATGGGTTTTTCGAAAACCGAAATCGGCGCAGTCACCAAGATCTACGGCATCTGGATCGGCATTGCCGGCGCGTTCGCAGGCGGTGCCGCGGTGGCGCGCTGGGGTGCATGGCGTACGCTCGGCGTATGCATCGTGCTGGAGAGCTGCAGCAATCTGTTGTACCTGATGCTGCTGGGGCACCACGGCAATCTGGCCGCGCTGACCATGGCGATCTCCGGCCAGAACTTTGCGGAAGGTTTGCTGGGGCCGCCGACGGTGGCGTTCCTCTCCTTGTTGGTGAACCGGCAACACACCGCCACTCAATACGCATTGCTGAGTTCGCTGGTGAATCTGCCTGGCAAGGCCTTGGGTTTTTTTGCCGGCGGCATCGTTACGGCAATGGGTTACGGCGGCTACTTCGTCATCACCGTGTTTTCGATGTTGCCTGCGATGCTGCTGTTTGCATGCTTGTGGCGGCGCTTCAGCAAGGACGAACCGGTGTCTTCCGGCTGAACGGAATCCGACGCGCAAACACGTTCACACGCCGAGTGCGAACTGGCCCACGGATCGCCGCGATGGGCATTGCAGGCATGCGCGTGGTTGGCGAGGATCGGCGCACAGGGGCTAGGTGGCACGGAGTGGAGCCATATGCCGGATATCATGATTCGTCACATTGATCGACTGATGGCTGAGCGCATCAAGCTGCTGGCCAAGGAACGCCAGTGGTCGATCAATGACGTGGTGCTGCAGGCCTTGCGGCATGGCCTGGGTGTTGCGGAGAACAACGGTCTCCTGGCCGAAAATCTGTTCGAATCGCGGGATCTTTCGAGCGCTGTCGGACACTGGGATGCCAGTGAGCGCGCGGTGTTCCAGGAAACCATGCAGGCGCTTGCAGTGGCGCGTTCGGAACAGCTTGCACCGGCCAACCGTGCCGTCGGCGAATTGCTCGACTGATCAGCCCGCGCGTGGTGCCGGATAGACGGCACCCAGCACGCGCAAGCCGCGTGCGCCGGTGACGGCCGGCAGATTGCCCGGCAGGCCCAGCAGACGCTGGCGCGCCAGCCAGGCGAACGCAGTCGCTTCCAGGTAATCCGGATCAACACCATAGGCGGCGGTGCTGTGCAGTGCGCGCGGCGCCAGTCGTTCGCGCAGTCGCTGCACCAGGGCGCCGTTGTGTACGCCGCCGCCGCACATCAGCACATCTTCTGCATCGGCGGCATGCCGATCGATGGCATCGCCAATGCTGCGTACCGTGAGTTGCAGCAGAATTGCCTGGATGTCCGCGGCCGCCAGCGAAACCTTGCCCCGCTGCGTATCCAGCCAGTTCGCCAGCTGCGTATCCAGCCAATGCAAATGAAAGTGCTCGCGGCCGGTGCTCTTGGGCGGAGACAGCGCGAAGTAGGGATCTTCCAGCAGATAAGCGAGCAGGCTGTCGTCGACGCGACCGCTGGCGGCCAATGCACCATCGCGATCGAAGGCCTCGCCCAGATGGCGCAGGCACCAGGCATCCATCAGCCCGTTGGCCGGCCCGGTGTCGAAGCCAAGCACCTGGCCATCGCTGCCGAGCACAGTGATATTGGCGATGCCGCCAAGATTGAGTACCACCCGCGTGCGGCCGGGACGGGCCAGCAGCATGGCATGCACCGCCGGCAGCAACGGTGCGCCCTGGCCGCCTGCCGCGACATCGGCGCGACGGAAGTCGGCCACCACGTCGATGCGGCAACGTTCGGCCATTACGCTGGGATCGCCGATCTGCAGAGTGAATGGATAGTCGCCGGCCGGCCGATGTCGGATGGTCTGGCCATGCGAGCCGATTGCGCGTACTTGCGCTGGATCGGTACCGCTTTGCTTGAGCAATTGATGCGTGGCGTGGGCAAACTGCTGGCCGATCGCGACATCGAGCCGCCCATAGGCATCCAGGTCGAGCCGCGTTTCATCTTGCGCCACGCGCAGGATCTGCGCGCGCAGGGCATCCGGCCAGGGATGGGTGAGGGCGTCTACCAGTTGTGGGCGATCCTGCTCAAAACGCACCAGCGCGGCATCGATGCCATCGGCGCTGGTGCCGGAGATCAGCCCGACATAGAGCCCGGACGCGTCATCCACGCGCCGGCTCAATCGTCGCTGCGCGTGGTCGATTCGGCCCGCGCAAGCTTGTAGTTGTTGTCGATTTCCGTCAGGCGTGCCAGCTGCGGTTTCACCACTGTGGCCTGGAACTGCGCCATCTGCGCGCCTGGCAGCGGCTCGGGCTTGGGCAGCGTCACCGTCTGCGGATTGCGCTGCACGTTGTCGACGCGGAATTCATAGTGCAGGTGCGGACCGGTGGCGAGGCCGGTCATGCCGACGTAGCCGATCACATCGCCCTGGCGCACGTGCTGGCCGACGCGCTCGGTAGCGAAGCGCGACATGTGCCCGTAGGCAGTGCTGATATGCGAATCGTGCTGGATGATTACGAAGTTGCCGTAGCCGTTCATCCAGCCGCGGAACTTGATCACGCCATCGCCGGCGGCATGGATCGGCGTGCCGGTCGGCGCGGCGTAGTCCACGCCCTTGTGCGCGCGCATCAGACCCAGGATCGGATGCATGCGTGCAGCGCTGAAAGGCGAGGAGATGCGGGTGAAATCCACCGGAATGCGCAGGAAGGATTTCTGCAGCGGGCGACCGTCTTCGCTGAACCAGCCGAAGCTGCCGTCGCCGCGCTTGAAGCGGTAGGCGGTATAGCGGTGACCCTGGTTGACGAATTCGGCGGCGACGATATCGCCTTCGCGCAGGTAGCCGCCGTCGCGGTACACCGTGTCGTAAATGACGGTGAAGCTGTCGCCTACGCGCAGGTCCTGCACGAAGTCGATGTCGTATTTGAAGAGATCGGCCAGCTTGATCACCATCGCGTTGCTCAGGCCGGCCTTGTTGGCGGCGGCAAACAGCGAATCGTCGATCACGCCGTGCGCCACTTGTTCGCGCGTATCCACCGCGCGGGCCACCGTAGTGACGCCGGGCGTGGCGCCGTCGAGACGGATGATGGCGCGGGTGGATTCATCCTTGTCGAACCGGATGCCTTCCAGGTTGCCGCTGCGGCCGATCAGGAAATCGAATTCCTGGCCCGGCTGGATGTGATGCAGCGCCGCCTTGGCGTCGCCGGCATTGTCGACCACGTGCTGCAGGTCGGTCAGGGTCAGGCCCTGGCTCTGGAAAATGTCGGACAGCGTCTGGCCCGGATGCACCTGCACCACGCGCCAGTCTTCCACCGTAGGCGACTTGAGCGTTGGGGCTTCGATCTTCGGCAGCGCCAGCGGCAGCAGGGTGTGTTGCTCCGGCGCGATGGCGACCGGCTTCATCGCCGTGGCCCAGGCCGGGATCAGGAAACCGGACAGCACGGTGATCAGCAGCGCCGTCGCTGCCAGCATCCAGCGTTCGCGATGCCAATGAATAGGCGGCTGCTCGCCACCGGTCTGTCGATTGAACGACCAGTGAGCGCAATGCTGATAAAAGTGAGAGTGGCGACGTTGAGCCTTGCGGCGGATGGCCAGTTTGCGTGCGGTGCGCGCGTCTTGCTTGCTCGCGGCCATCGCTAACGGCCCCTGTTCTTCTTATTCATTCCGACCACACCCCTGCGGTACAAAGTATCAATTGCCGCGTACCATAACGAGCTTGTGCAAATCGCGTCAATGCCTTTTCCATCAAGGGTTTGCGCGATCTTTCCGATTAACGCACAATTAACGCTATTGACGGCGGCCATCACCTTTTTGGCTGCCTAGACAACCACTCCATGAGGACGACATGAGCGAGCTTGAGCAGGCGCTGGCTACCATCGCGCGCGGCGCCGACGAGATCATCAAGCAGGAAGAGCTGGCCGCAAGGCTCAAGCTGGGCCGCCCCCTGCGCATCAAGGCGGGCTTCGACCCGACCGCGCCGGATCTGCACCTGGGCCATACCGTGTTGCTCAACAAGATGCGCCAGTTCCAGGACCTGGGGCATACGGTGATTTTCCTGATCGGCGATTTTACCGGCATGATCGGCGACCCTACCGGCAAGAACGTCACCCGCAAGCCGCTCACGCGGGAGGATGTGCTGGCCAACGCAGAAACTTACGCCGAGCAGGTCTATAAGGTGCTCGACCGCGACAAGACCGAACTGCGCTTCAATTCGGAATGGTTCGGCCAGATGAGCGCCGCCGACATGATCAAGCTCGCCGCCCAACACACCGTGGCGCGCATGCTCGAGCGCGACGATTTCGCCAAGCGCTACGCGGCACAGCAGCCCATCGCCATCCACGAGTTCCTCTATCCGCTGGTGCAGGGCTACGACTCGGTCGCGCTCAAGTGCGACGTGGAGCTCGGCGGCACCGACCAGAAATTCAACCTGCTGATGGGGCGCGCGCTGCAGGAGCACCACGGCCAGCCGCCGCAGATCGTGCTCACCATGCCGCTGCTCGAGGGGCTGGATGGCGTCAACAAGATGTCCAAGTCGCTGGGCAACTACATCGGCATCAACGAGCCGGCGATCGACATCGTCACCAAGACGCTGAAGATCGGCGACGAGCTGATGTGGCGCTGGTTCGAGCTGCTCAGCTTCGAGACCTCGCTAGACGATATCGCGCGCATGAAGCAAGAGGTGGCCAGCGGAGCGCTGAATCCGCGCGACGCCAAGCTCAAGCTGGCGCGCGAACTGGCTACGCGCTTCCACAATGCGGAGGAGGCGGAGAAAGCGATTGCCGGCTGGCACGCTGTCGTGCGCGGCGAGGGCGATACGAGCCTGCTGCCGCTCACCGAGATTGCCGTGCCGGCGGAAGGCCTGCGCTTGCCGGCGCTGTTGACCGCCGCGGGACTTACGCCCAGCAACGCGGAAGCGAATCGCAAACTCAAGGAGCGTGCGGTACGCATTGATGCCGAGGTGGTTGAGGATGCGCAGCGCGTCTTTGCGCCAGGTTTCGAAGGTGTGCTGCAGATCGGCAAGCGCAACTTCGCGCGCGTGTTGTTGACGCAAGCGTAAGTCGAGCGCGACGACGCAACGTCGTCGCGCTTCATGCAAGCAACAAGTTTCACGACGGAACAACGCGTTACGCGAAACTCGAAAAATATTTTCAAAAAACGCTTGCCAAAGGATGGGGTGCTCCCTAGTATTCGCCACCCCGCCGCTGGCAACGTCCTTCGACGGCAACACCGAAAGCAAAAATACTTCGCTGAAGGTGTTGACGGACTGAAGGGACGATGTAGAATGGGCGGCTCACCCGGGACGAAATGCTTCGGGGCGATCTTGAAGAAGAGGTCGCAAGTGATTGATCTTTGACAGTGTGCGCAGGTGACTTGTGTGGGCGTCTTGCGTTGGATGGACAATCTGTCCAAACAA
>NZ_JACZZA010000001.1 GCF_014863405.1 Dyella acidiphila | reverse complement strand
CCTGCGAGGAAAGCACCTCGGCCTCGCGCAGCTTGTGGATGATCTCTTCGGAACTAAAGCGTTTCTTGGGCATCGTCCAGTCTCCTCGTCATAAGTCTATGAACTTTGGATCTGGACCAGAAATTTCAGGTCAGCTCAGGACCGCTTACCACCGATCCCAATACCTGGAAGAGCGGCGTCCCGGTACGCCATTGAATGAAGCGGACTGGATTCGAACATCCATCGTCACTGTGCAATCGTGCGTCGAACGGCTTGAAGCATCTCCGTCAGTCGATAAGGCTTCGGCAAATAGATGGCGCCTTCTATAGCGCTGGTATCAACATATGGCTGGCCGGACGTCACCAAAACTTTAAGTCCATGCCGAAACTTTCGAGCCCGCACCGCCAATTCTATGCCATCCATTCCACCCGGCATCATCACGTCAGTGAAGAGAAGATCAACAACTTGCTCTCCCTTCAATAACGCGAGTGCCTTTATCCCATCACTGAAATCAATGACGTGATAGCCTTCGTCCTCCAGCGCCTCTCTGGCCAGTTCACGCACAGGCTCAGAGTCCTCGGCAATAAGAACGATTGCAGCCACACTGCGAGACATTGGACTTCCGGAGGCAATGGGGGTTAAGAGATGCCTTCAAGTCGTGAAGGAAGATGGCCGCTACGTGAGGATCTTCGCTTGCCAGACCGCCACTACCTCAAGCAAATTGTCGAGTTGTCCGAGGACTGCGTAAATGAAATCGGTTTCGATGGCCGTGTGAAATCGATAAACAGTTTTGGCCGTAAGCTTCTACATGCAGAGTCTGACGACATCATTGTCGGAAAAGTGTGGTCGTCACTATGGCCCTCGCCTGCGCAAACTGCAATCGAAAAGGCAGTTTCCGACGCCAAGCAGGGATTCACGACACGCCTTACCGAGGCGTGTCCGACTTTCAAAGGTGAACAACGTATCTGGCGCGTGACGGTTGCACCATTAACAGGTGTTTTAGGAGAGGTTGAGGCGGTCCTGGCTGTTAGCCGAGACATCACCGAGAGCCTGAACGCCGAAAAGGCGCTCCGACTGCTCAATGAAGCCCTGCAGCATCAGCTAAACGATATGAGGGAGCATCGCAGGGAGTCAGTCCAGCATGGCGAAGATCTTGAAAAGCGTCTGGAACTATCCCTTGAAAACCAGGATGCCTTAGATGCTGTCAACCTTGAGCTCCAATCACGCCTGGACTTGTCCACTGCGGCACATCAAGTTGCGGAGATGGCTGCTTATCAAGCACAAAAGGGAGAGGCCATCGGGCAGCTCGTTGCAGGACTGGCACACGACTTCAACAACATGCTTCAAGCCTGTGTCTCTTCGCTCAGTGCAGTGATCGACAAACCAGAGGCAATGTCCGAACGGCAAAAGAAATTTCTAAAATATGCATTGGATGCAGCCTCCCATGCTGGGGTCATTGCCAGTCGCCTTTTGGCGTTTGCCAGGATTCACCCTTACAAGGCAGCACCATTGCTTCTCGATGAAGCGATCAAAGACATATTGCCGCTCATTAAGCACAGTGTTGGAGCAACGATGACAATCAGCCTTTGCGACTGTAGTGAAAGGTTATGCATCGTGGCAGACATGCATTCGATTGAGCAAAGCTTCATGAATCTGTGTATCAACGCGAGAGATGCCTGCCGCGGGCATGGTGAAATCATCATTTCATTCGGAAAGCACCACGTCGCGAAGGAAGACATTTCCGTTAATAAGACCGAGGGTGATTATGCTTTTGTAGAGGTGAAGGATTCGGGAGAAGGGATGTCTGCAGCGACATTAAGCCGTATGTTTGAGCCTTTTTTCACAACCAAGCCGCCGGGCAAGGGGACGGGGCTGGGGATGGCACAGATCTATAGTACAGTACGAGGTGCGCATGGCTTCGTGGAAGTTGAATCCGAAGCCGGCAAAGGAACAAGCATCCGCCTGATGTTCCCAATCGTGGACGCGATCGAGTGCGCTTAGGCAATCCCGATGCTGCAGGAAAGTGGAAGCGCCACCTTAGCTTAGCCAGGCTTCGTCCACGTCGATTCAATATCGTCTTTTACAGCATCGTCAACGTCGCTCACTGAAGCGCCCCCAAGCTGATCAATGCGGCCGTGCCGCATGCCATAGAAATGGCCTTCTAGCCTGTAAGTGGCTGTCCACGTCACACGGTCAGAGTTTGCATGTTGATAGTCTCCCTCATACGTATATCCATTTTTTGTCTTGCCAGAAACGATAGCCATGGATGCTCCCCTGGACAATTTGCCTCAGCATATTCCTTTATTGAGCCCGGAGCGGTGCTGGCGAGCGAACTCCGGCCAGGTGTGTGACATCCGCTAAATCCTGTCAACGCGTCGCATCGTCAAATTACACCCAGCTAACAACTGCAAGCGCATGCTGCCCGAGCGTCTCAGCCGCGCGGTCCTATTCCCTAACGCCAACTGAGTATCTCCCCAACCTCCAAGCTGGGGCTGCGGTTCTGTCCGCTCAAAATCCGCTGCGCGGATTACCACTCAAGGCGAAATCATGTCTACCCATGACTCCAACACCTCGCAAGCTTCCTCCACGAACATTGTGGATACAGCAGTGGCGAACGGCTCCTTCCAAACACTGGGAAAGGCTATCGACGCGGCTGATTTGGCGAGCATTCTGAAAAGCTCTGGGCCTTTTACTTTCTTCGCACCAACGGATGCCGCTTTCGCGAAGCTCCCCCAGGGAATGCTCGATAGCTGGTTCAAGCCGGAAAACAGAGCTGAGCTAATTTCCGTGTTGAAGTATCACGTTCTGCCAGGTAGGGCATCAGCCGTTGAAGTCGAGAAATTGACCGCGCCAACGATGATGCAAGGCCAAAAAGCTCCGATAACGAAAGATGACGAAGCGCTTAGCATCGCGGGTGCCAAGATTACTCAGCAAGACATAACATCAAGCAATGGCGTCATCCATGCCATCGACACGGTTCTTGTATCCAGAAAGCGCTAACCAACGTAGGTTTGTGTTGGGTGGTCTCGTCATAAGGGGAGGTGATTGGCTGGCTAGGATGCCTTCACGGGAAGGACGCCCATCAGCGGGCGTGGACGCCCCTGTGAGAATGAAGAAGTTGTGCCCCTCTCACGTCACTCGTACCAGATATCACCATGACCATGATTTCGCTGCATATTTCAAAAATTGCTATTTAAGCCATACGAGCGCAAGATGGATCAACGTCGAGCGCAACTTGCCCGGCATCTCACCTGCGATCGCATGTTGTCGCCTATGAGTCTTACCCTACCTCTCGCTCCGTAGGGTCCTCTCCAGTGTTGTCGCGCACTTTCGCGATCATCTTCTCAGGCAAATCGACCATGCCACGCAATGTTGAGCCGCTATCAGCGGCCCAGATTCATAGTGTCTATGCATCCGGGAGCGATCCCAAGAACAAGGCGGTTGATGCAGAAGCAATTCGATATTCGAAAACTTCAGCCTATGTCCGCGATCCGGTGCTTTCAGGACGCTCGCCGCTGCACTCTAATTTTTCGAGCAATAAGAAAAAATACTGACGGTTAATCGACCAGTGGAGCCTTCATCCCCTGGGCCTAACGTGTCTCAGCTCGGCAGGACGCCCTCACTGAGAAGGAATCTCCGCTGAGGGCAAGGATGCCCAGGTGAGCTTGAACAACATCGTCACTTGCTGCAGCAGGGGCAAAAAAGCATCGAGCGCAAGACAACATGGGCCCAGTTCATCCTCCATCCATGGCGTCAGTAGAAGCATCCATGCACAACTCATTCGCCACCAACACACTGCTTGCGCTCCGGTTACCCGAGGTCGACCTTCTATTTGGAGACTTACGCCATCGATACGATAGGTCTTCGACTCGATCACTTGGAACTCATATAGCCATTCGGGCCGGCCACTGTTCGTCAGGTGAATGGACTAAAGAAACCTTTAGGTTGCTTGCCGCAATATGCGCATTTTCATCACCTTTCGAGATCGCATTAGCGCGCGTGGGTTATTCCCGCGGTGTCGTTTATTTCACTCCAGAGCCATCAGAGCCCATCTTTCGCCTTAAATCCAGAATCGCCAGGATTTTTGCCAATAGGCAGTTGGAAACACTTGAGACCATTCCAAGAGTATCGATGGGTGGAGGATTGTCGCCTAGTCAGACCGTCATGTTAGGCATGGCCCTGGAAGGCCGGATCAAGCAACGAGGCGCACTGATGGCCGTATGTAGCGAGCTATCACTGATGACGAACGATGAAGGCCAGTGGATGACCAGTGAAAGATTCGCGCTGGGCGAAACATCATCCCGATTCTGACGCTGGGATGTCCGTCGTATTCAGCAATGCAACGCTCGTTCTACTGGCGAGCATTAACCAATCCACCTGAAAGATTGATGCTTATCAAGCAGGAGCCGTCATGTCTAGTCATCGCCAGTCCACTGCGGGAGGCACCTACACCGGCAGCGGCTCCTCCAGGTTGTTGCTCACCAGCGAGCGCATTGCGTCAGACATAGATGCATTCAATAAGGCTGGTGGCCATATTGAGGTGCTTGGAAACACGCCAATTGTCCGTCGATCAAAAGAGGCCGTAACGGCCGCCGATGCGAAAAGCTCCAAAACGACTCTCAAACAGACCGCCGACGGCAAGTAGGCAACACCATGGAACTTCACCTACGAGTGTGGGATGAGCGGGGCCAGGAGTTGCAAGCGATCTGCTCGCTTGTCGACCTGGATACGCGTACATGGGATGTAATCCTATCGGACCTAAAGGGGCAAATGGGAAGCTTTCGCGTGAAAGCGCCGGCGGGGTCGACGCTGGAAGAAGCCATCATCGTGGAATTGAAAGAGCGCGCCATCCATGCTCTAACAATCCCTGGCATTACCAACCCGCATTGAATGGCATCGACGATATTTCCAGAAAATACATTCTGCTTCGAATCAAAGCACGCGTCGTCACCGGGCATCGCCTCGGAAGTATCACGATATACGTGGATCCCTGACACCTCCGTGAGAAAATATGGATACCGAGCTAACGCGGGTACTAACGGTGAGAGACGCGCGTGGCGATGCCCTACAAGCACACATTGCACGCGGAGAAAAAGGCTCTCTTAACGTCAAGCTTGTCATCCCAAATGGGCCGACTTACGTGAATCGATTTACCAGAATGGCGGATGACAAATTGGTATCTGCGATAGAGCGATGGATAAAGAGAGAATGGATACAGGCCCGGCTGTAAGTTGACACCATGAATGCCACTTGTCACCGATAAAGAACGGGCACGTAACAAGAGACGTGTCACCGTGATGAAGCTCGCTCAGGTTCCTCCGGAATCAGTGAAGCAGAGGATTTTCAGATGAATAACCAAGGCCCCTCCAACCCATCCCACAACCCTGCTCAACCGGCCAAACAGGCGGGGAATGATGATGGGTCCTCGAAAGAACGGGAGCAGCAGGGCGCCCCGCATAAGGACAAGGAAGCCCCTTCTCAGGGTCAGCCATCCGCCGATCAAGAAGGCACGACAAAGCGCTGATGCAGCGTTGCGCTGAACCACAAGACGTGCGCAAAAAGAAGGCCTGCATTTGCGGGCCTTTTTTTCTACAACGTGTTGACATCACTTTATGCAGCTCGAAAAGACATAAGTTTTGCAGGAGGCTCCGATGCCTGAGATCAAAGGTTCATACAGAGGCCTGATCTACATCGCCATCTATCGACGCGAAGGGGCAACGCTAGCCTGGTCGGCAAGCATCGAAGACGATGAAGGTGCCGTTACTTTCATCACCGGCCACTTTGCATGTCGAGAAGAAGCCGCGACTTGCGAATTATCCCTTCGTCAAAAAATATATGAACGCATGGATGCCTACGTGGGTCCAGGCGACGCTCGGCTCTTCCACTAAAAGTGGAAGTGGTATCGGTTAGTAGTGGTCGGCGACTACTTTGCCCACGGGTTTCCTTCCATAGGGACGTTGCCATAGCGTGTTGCGATTGGTATCCGGAATCGCCCGGGATATATCCATCTGGTCCGTGGTTGCATACGCCCGATACAGGTTATCCCCCCAATATCGGCGGACGCCAAACTCACTAACCAGGGACTGGCTACACTCTATGACAACGCCAACTAGGGTTTACCCATGTCTACGTCAATCGGAACCCAGATCAACCGCCCAACGGATTACGATCAACTGCGCGAAACTGCTATGCGGTTGGTCCAATTGATCTATCAAATACAAGATCCGTCTCGTCCAAATCCTTATGCCCCCTTGGGCGAAAAGATCATGGGAGATGCACGCAGGATCCTAAACGAAATTGAGGTTTTCAAGCCAGCCAAGCCATAGTGTGTCTAACTTGGTTTCGGCTTTGGGTCTAAAGCGGACGTAACAACTTCACACGGCATGCGGATTCACTCGCTGGGTCATTGGGTCGACCACACCGTTACAGGTATGCCGTGACTCATCAACAACGCGTCCACCTGGGCGATCACCCAGTCCTTATCCTCACTGCCGGCGGAAAGGATCGCAAGCTGCACCATGCTGCGAATTTCCGCGAGGAACTCAATGTCGTCTGCGTGCCGCCTCTTTGCCTCGGGAACGGTGGCCTCAATGTCGTCGAGGATTTCGCGGAGCTGCTTGCGAGTTTTCATTAATCTCAGAAATGGTTGCGACTGCTATGAGTCGGAGGCGGGCCTCAATCGTAATTGATTGCGATAGCCAGATACGGTCACGCGCAATGTCCACTATCCATGCGTAAAAGAACGGCGGTGATCTATCATTTGTAACTACCCTGGGCAGGATATGGACATGCCATTTTCCAAGATCGACCTCGTCGACTGCTTGCTTCTCAAGGAGCTGGCCGGCCGCGCGCGCGCTCCCTTCCAGGAACTGGGACGCCGCCTTCACTTATCTGCGGCCCAAGTACAAGAACGGGTGCAACGCCTGGAGGAAAACGGCTTCATTTGCCGCTACACCACAGAGCTCGTTCCGGAGGCGCTCGGTTACTCACTGCAGGCAATTGTGCAAATACGCCCAATGCCGGGCCGCATGAAGCCCGTGGAGAAGCTGATCGAGGGCACTCCGGAAATCGTGGAATGCGACAAAGTCTCGGGTGATGACTACTTTATAGCGCGGCTATTCGCACGATCCATGAAACATCTCGACAGTATCGTGGAGCGACTGGCGACCGATGCCACCATCAGCACAGCCATCACCGTCAAAGGCCAGATCATCAGACGCCGGCCGCCGCCGGTCGAACCCATGTGAGCCATGCTTGGGCCGAAATGTTGGTAGCGTGATGCACGGCAATATCGGAGCTTGCTAGACACACAACTATTCCTGTCCCAAGTAGCTATCAATTTTCCGACAAGCCACCGCGATTGCTTCACCAGCTGAATCTGCATCAGTATGGTTCTTTCCAGGCTCCACAGCTTCCGGAAAGTTCATCTGCAAAGCTCGCGGAAAATTCGGCCTTCGCTGCCGTTCCGAAGGAAGCGTAAAATTGGCCCTATAGCCATCGGTATGGATGTTGTAGCCATACCTGATTTCGATGCCCCTGTGCTCAGTCGTTTCGTATGGCATGCGTCTCCCCCTTATGCCTGACACCATTTCACGACAGTAGCCTTCTGCATTCGCCCCTGTACATCTGGGGACCAGGTTTGGCATCCGTGCCGCGTTCAGCACGAGATTCACTTGGCTGGATTCGGATCTGGCGGCAATATGGAAAGAGCTAGGTCTCTTCCCTTTCGAGCAGCATTTATTCTTTCAACAAAGTTCTGTTTCGCCTCGGCTTCCGATGCCGGGTTGCCTTGTTCGCTAAAAAGTAAGCCAGCGAAATCGTCATAGATTTTTTTTATCTGATCAGTGTACGCGTTGTAGATCGCATACGTATCTGAAATCGGCTTATCTGAAAACATTTTACACTCCTTGCATCAGGTGCGAACGAAAAGTAGGCGGTGAGTTTTTTCTTTCACCGAAAACATGGTGCAGGTCTAATCTTGGAAATATGTACCGTATGGCGTTTTTCTGTGTACAGCCCTTTTCCACAGATGCGACCCCTTGCATTTCGCCTGGAACGGTAGCACTCTCTTCCCGTCCCCGCCAATTCGGGGGCCAGGTTTGGCGACCTGATTTTCAGAAGGCGCAACGGCGCCGATGGCGCTTTTTTTGTGCCCGTTGCGTAGCAACCCGCTTTCTATGGCGGGCGTGCAGGGCAGCCTTCGGGCTGGCCGGTGACCTTCTGAACCGGTTCGCCAACCCTGCACGTCCGCCACCCTTGCCGCAATGGCTTTGGTGGCTCACTAGAGGGCTGAGCTATGGCAACCAACACAATTACCTCGAATCTCCAGCAACCGGCCGACCGCCTGTTCGCACTGGTGTTCCAGCACTGGGACGAAGAAGGCGACGATGCGCGCATCTTTGATGCCGCCTCCGGGAATACCACGTCGGCGCGCGATCGCCACCTGGCCAACACCGAACGCGAGATTTTCGACCTGTTCGTCGACGGCGGACACAGCGAGGCATACGCCTCAGCGTTGCTTGACTTCATGCGCAGACCCTGCACGCAGCAGGGGGACTGGACGCTGGTGAAGGGTGGCGTGCCGATCACGGCTTACATGGATGAACTGACCCAGAAGGGACTGTGACCATGAAACATCAGCGAGGTGATCAAATGAACGCTCCCGCGAATACCATCATTGCTAAAGAGTTCTTTTCGCTCAATGGGCGCTATTGCATCGACCCATCTTCAAAGCCTACGGATCTTGCAAGTGATGCCAGCTGCCTGCTGGACGGCGTAATTCAAACCGTGCAGGCAGTGATCGATGGCATGTCAAACAAAGGGAGTCAGATGAGCGCAGACGCGCATAAACAGGTGCCGGCAATGCTGTTCGGAGTACTGTTCCAACTCGAAATGGTTAAAAACCTTACCGATGCCCTAGAGATTTTGAACTGAGACAAATCGGTGTAGCGGAACGCCCTTGCTTCTCTCCAATCTCAGAGGTAGACCATGAACATGAAGCCAGAGAACATCGCAGTTACCCCTGCCGAAACAGATAACGCTCGCAAATTTTTCCAGTTTTCAGGAACCTATAACGTGTCATCGGACACGTCAGCAGAGTCTATGGCAAGCGATGCGTCCGTCTTTCTTGACTCCGCGGAAGCCATGCTCAACAAACTCATTTTGGGATTCTGTGCAGATGTTCCTCTTGAAGATCAATCGATGATCTTCGGCATACGCCACTTCGTTGAGATGGCAAAGAATCTCTGCGAGGCTGTTCAAGCCGACCTGGAGAGGGCCCGCAAATAAGTGCCCGTCACGAAACATGCAATGCGCAGAATGACTTGCTAGGTTATGTGTAATCGGTTTATGCCGCGCCTAGGCTGATCCCCGAAAACCACGCACCTTCCGTGGCTGGCGCGGCTCCCATTTGAAGGGCGCTTGAAGGAGCGCGCGTGTCCATCCAATCACTCTCCGACTATTTATCTCTAACTGAGACATTGGGAGCACTTGGGGTGGCAAGAGATAACTTCTGCCGAGCCATTGAGGAGGGCAAAGTGACTCTGCCTGGCTATCTTCGATCAGGCTCCAAGCTATTTCTCGCTGACTTCCTATCTGGCCTCTTTCACGAGTCGGACAAGGACAAGATGAACGATGAGGTGATGGGATATTTGAATTGTGATAAGACCAATGGTGGCGGACGACTTTTGGCTGACTTGCTAGATACCCGTAAGGATGGAAGCGAGTGGACGAGGCGCCACGATCTTCGCTCAAAGCTATACATGCTCAAGCCATGGAACGGATGGTTTATTGCCTTCCCTCATGGACCCCTATGGGGTGATTGGCGTAATACCAATGGCATCCAGGGAGCGGAATGCGTGATTCACCCAGAGCAATTGGGCGACGATGGTGTATCCATTCAAGGAGTGCTGTTAGATCATATCCTGCCCGTAGATCCATCTGACCCAGACTTCCCGCACTTCGCACTTTCTGGAACAGTGCGATTGACCAGGGATACCTTGATACGTTGGGCCCGCGCCGGGCGTTTTGTCAGTCCAGTGAGAGTCACGCCGCCCTCGTGGTGGATCAGCGAAAGCGTATTCGTCCCGTGGACAGACCGTGGAGTCCCGAAAAATTACTTTGCATTGCGCTATCCGACAACCGAAGGTTGCATAGATACACCGCCAGATAGCCTTTCATTCGTACCGGCTCATGGCTGGCATGACACCCCCACAGATGATGATTTGCTATTCCGAAGGGATGATGTGGAGGCACTACTCAATAACAGGCTTGATGCATCACCTGCCTCGAAGCCGAGTAGGGCAGTACCTGTCAGCCAGCAGAACGAAAAGGCAGTTCTCGAAGCCATTAGGCTGCTTAATTATGACCCCCTCAAGCTTCCTGCTCAAAAGCGCGGTAAACCAGGCATAAAAAAGGATGTACGAGACCATGTCGCGGTAAGTGGACTGAGCGACCACCAGTTCAATGACGCCTGGAAGCGCCTGCGTAAAGACGGACGAATCAAGGACGCAACCTAGGTACGAGCTGGGGTAGGGTATGGGGAAAAATACCCTATACCCCACAGTTGCACTCACCCATAGTTGTTGAGATTTGATGGATGTCGCCCCGTCCGGGGTCATGCGCCGCCACCCGGCGGCGATGAACTGGAAGCGATATCATGTATACGCAATCGCCTGCGACTGGCCCAATTCATCAGGGCGCACTACTGCCAGCCACCGGCTATCTGCGTCAGCCGCAGATCATCGGTAAGAAGCCGTCTAAGGACAATCCTGGCCTACCCGCCTTAGTGCCGGTGAGCGCCAGCACACTCTGGCAGTGGGTACGTGATGGCAAATTCCCCAAGCCGGTAAAGCTGGGTGAGCGCATCACCGCCTGGCGCGTCGAAGATATCCGCGCTTATCTGGAAAAGGTGGCTGCATGATGATCGCACCAAGGCATTCCATTGCACCGGTGACCGTCTTCCTGCTCGCCATCCTGGTTTTACTGATAGCGGGGTGCCAGCAATGACCCCCTCCCAGATACGACGAAGCCAGCCGGTAAGGGCTGGCTTCAATGAAGGCAATCGTCTTGGCGGACGCACAAATCCTACCACTAACCGCAACGCATCAGCGACGGCGCGGCTCCGTGATCTGCAGCTCGAGCGTCGCATCAAACGCCTCGGGCAGGCCTGTGCCGCCGCTCAGGCCGCCGGCAATCAGGAAGACGCGGCCGTCCATTGGGAGCAATTCCGCTGCGCGATCACGGAGCGCTCTCCCGAGCAAATCGAGCGCATGGAAGCCAAGCTCGGTCTTCGGATCCGCCGTCAGGTGAAGTCGGCATTGGTGCTGGCGTTCTGCCACGGCTGGATACCAGCGGCCGCGGTCACCACAACCTTCCATGTGCTCCAGTTGCACGGGGTATAGCCATGGCACGCGCCCGCAACATCAAACCCGGCTTCTTCAAAAACGATCGGTTGGCGGAGTGCCAGCCACTTGCTCGCATCCTGTTCTCGGGCTTGTGGTGCGAGGCGGATCGCGAGGGTCGCTTGGAAGATCGGCCGAAACGACTGAAGGCAGAGTACTTGGCGTACGACAACTGCGACGTCGACGAACTGCTGACAGAACTCGAGCAACGCGGCTTCATCATCCGCTATGTCATTGATGGAGCGCCATATATTGCCATCCCCGCCTTCAAAAAGCACCAGAACCCACACGTTCGCGAACCGGCTAGCTCGATACCAGCACCAGACATGCACAGTGCTTGCACTGGTATTGACCCGGTTCAAGCACAGTGCTCGCACAGTTCCGGCCCGGCTGATTCCCCTTCCCTGATTCCTGATTCCCCTATCCAGAAAAAACCTCTTGCTCAGCCAGCTGAGCGACGTGTCGAAAATCCAACCGTGGAATTCGATCGGTTCTGGGCAGCGTATCCCCGGCATGCGGGCAAGCGAGCCGCGATGAAGGCGTTCGCCAAGCTCAAGCCCGATGGCGAGTTGCTGGGCAGGATGCTCGCCGCGGTGAAGCGCCAGCAGCAGACGGACCAGTGGCAGCGTGACGGCGGTCAGTACATCCCCCATGCCGCGACCTGGCTCAACGGACGCCGCTGGGAGGACGAGGTTCCCATGGACTTGGGTGACAGCGGTGATTCCCGCGCTGAAAACAGCGACCTGCTGCGGAGGGCGATCTGATGCGTGCTACCGAGATTGCGCAGCGACTTTCCGCGCAGGTCGACGCCGTCGTCCGCATGCTGCTTCCCAACGGTAAGCGCCAGGGCCAGGAATGGCGCGCAGGGTCTTCCGAAGGCGAGGCTGGTCAATCGCTCGGCGTGCACCTCACCGGCGACAAGGCGGGCGTGTGGAGCGACTTCAGTACCGGCGAAAGCGGCGACCTGATCGGACTCTGGATGGCTTCGCGGAAACTCTCCCTACGTGACGCGTGCAAGGAGGCGATGGATTACCTCGGCATCCGCGAAGACAAAATTGATCCACCACAGAAACGCTTCCAGCGACCGACGAAGGAGGGGGTGCTACGTCTCCATTCAGAGCATACTGCGTGGCTCACAGCGACTCGCAGAATCGCTTCCAGCACTATCGACGCGTACAAGCTCGCCTCGCGTGATGGCTGGCTGATGTTCCCCTACCTGCGTGATGGTGAATTGATCGCGGCGAAGTACCGCAAGCTGCCGAAGTCCTTTCGCCAGGACCCCGACTGCGAACCGTGCCTCTTCGGATGGCAAGCGATCGCCGATGACGCGCGCAGCGTGATCATCACCGAGGGAGAGCTGGACGCCATGGCCTGGCACACCTACGGGTTCCCGGCGCTGTCTGTGCCGATGGGCGGCGGCGGCGGTGCCAAGCAGGGCTGGATCGCCTCGGAGTTCGATCGGCTGGCGGTTTACGACACCATCTACCTCTCCCTGGACAGTGACGGCCCCGGCCAGCAGGCAGAACGAGAGATCGCCGAACGACTCGGGCGTGAGCGCTGCCGCATCGTGCGCCTGGCGCACAAGGACGCCAATGACTGCCTGATGCGAGGCATTGAGGCCGGTGACATGGCCGCCGCACTCCGGGACGCACGCACGCTGGATCCGTCGGAGCTGAAGCCGGCTGCGGACTTCGAAGACGCGGTCTGGAGCGAATTTACGCGCGTTGACGACGGCATGCGACTTCCGTGGCAGAAGACCCATAACGTCCTGCTCCTGCGCCCAGGCGAAACCTCGATCTGGGCTGGCGTAAATGGTCATGGCAAGAGCGCAGTCATCTCCCAGGTCGTCGGTGACCTCGCCACCCATGACGTCCGATGCTGTGTCGCATCGATGGAATTCAGGACGCCGGTATGGCTGATGCGCATGGCTCGCCAGATCGCTGGCACACCTCATCCGACCGAGGCCTATATCCGGGCTATTGTCCGCGCGCTCAAAGGGCAGCTTTGGGCCTTCGATGTCGCAGGCTCTGCCAAAGCCCAACGCATCCTGGAGGTTTTCCGATACGCGCGCCGGCGCTACGCCATCGAGCTCTTTGTCATCGATAACCTCACGAAGTGCGGTTTCGACGATGACGATTACTCGGGCCAGAAACGATTCGTCGAAGAGCTTTCGGACTTCGCCCGATTGGAATCGACTCACGTCGCAATTGTTGCCCACATGCGCAAGGGCGATGGTGAAGACCACCCTGCCGGCAAGATGGCCGTGAAGGGGTCCGGCGGAATCACCGATATGGTCGATACCCTGATCGAAGTCTGGCGCAACAAGCCGCTCGAGCGGGCACTCGAACGTCTCGAACGTGATGGCACGCCAGTCCCTGATCGCATCGGAACGGCTAGCACGTATCTCAACGTGCTCAAGCAGCGCGCGACGGGCGTTGAACCCTCGATCGCACTCTGGTTCGACAAATCCACCACCCAGTTTCTTGCCGCGCCCGATCATGCTCCGCGACCAATGGTCCCTTTTTCCGCGGTGCCTGCAACAAACCACGTCAGCGCGTAAGTGCTGGCCCGAATTTCAAGGTAAATGAACGATGCGCTTCTACAACATCGTAATCACACAAAGCGGTGGAACGAAACCGTTTATCGAGTTGACATCGCACCCTGGCGGAACGTTTGACCCTGCTGCGTTGAACGTCGAATTCGATATGCCGATTGCGCCCTACAACGTTCCCACGGGAGCCATGGCATTGACAATTCATGGCGTCCCCTTGGTGAACATCAGCCAGGCGTACAAACTTGTCGGCATGAACATCGCCGTGTACGGCGGAATGAAGCAGGGACTACCACTAGCCAATCCATTGCAAAGCGGCATGTTGCTGCAAGGGCAGATCTGGCAGGCATTCGGAAATTGGGAGGGCACCGACATGCGCCTAGATCTGATCATCTATCCACCGGACCATTCCAACGACCTTCCCGGCAACTTCGTCTTGAATTGGCTCCCCGGCCAATCGCTGGCAGATACGCTGAAAGCAACGCTGTCGATCGTGTACCCCAGCATTCCGGTGAGCATGAACATCGGATCGAACCTGGTGTTCGATTCGACGAAATGTCACTTCTGCGCCACGGTTGAGCAGCTCTCACAATACATCGGTGATTTGACCGAGAAGGTTTTCCAACAACGGGTAACGATCACGCTCCAGGGCGGAAAGTTCATCATCTTCGACAAAACCTATAAGCCCTCGCCTATTCAAATAGTCTTCACCGATCTCATCGGCCAACCGACCTGGATCGCAACCAAAACCATGCAGATGAAAACGGTGATGCGCGCGGACCTGCAGATTGGATCGGTTATTACGATGCCAAAAGGCCTCCAAAATGGACCTGGCTTTGTGGTTGCGCCATCGGGCGCCGCCCTGTCATCGGATGGCGCCGGCATCGCGTCGACCAACAAGAACCAGTCCACTTTTCAAAACAATTTCACCATCGCGTCGATCCGGCATATCGGCAGTTATCGATCGCCTGCCGGTGAGGATTGGGCCACTGTTTTCGATTGCGTGGAGGCTGGCTGACCATGGGCAACAACTCAACGAAGCTTTCGCTCCAAAGGTCACTCAACAGCCTGGCCATTGGCCGTGCTCAGCAGGCAATCCAGAACACCGGCCGCGCACTACCCTGCAGTGTGGTGGCCGTAAGCGGCTCGCTGGTAACCGTGAAGTTCGAAGTCGACTCGACGCCCTGGACGCTGCCGCAGATCACCATTCCAAAAGCCGAGAGCCAGTGGGTGCGGATGCCGACCCAGGTGGGCGATATCGGCCTGACGATCCCGGGCGACGTCAGCCTCGCCGGCGTGACCGGCATGGGCACCGGGATCGCCAACATGGCCTTCCACGGCAACCTCTCCACGCTGGTTTTCCTGCCGCTCAGCAACAAGAACTCGCCGCCGATCGATCAGAACGCTGCCCAGATCGAGGGGCCGAACGGAGCCATCATCCGGACAACCAGCGGCAACGCATCGCTCACCGTCAACGACGACGGCATCACCATGAGCTTCGGTGGGAAGACGGTCACCCTCAACGGTACTGGCCTGACGATCGACGGCGTGCTGTTCGATTCGCACACCCACCTTTACGCGCCGGGCAGCGGGACGCCCACCGAGACAGGAGGACCGCAATCATGACCCGCAAGATTCCACCCACGACACCAACTGATGGCACCGGCAAGAAAACGCGGAAGGAACGTCCCGATCTCACGTATTGGAAAACCCTCCCCAGGAAGTCGAACCCAGCTCCAGGAGAGACAAGCCGCGGCATTCCGGCTGACTATGCTGGCGACGACCCTCGCCTGTGCAACGCTCCAACCATGTCAGGACGCCCGTGTCGCGCCCTTGGGATCTATCCGAACGGCCGGTGCTTTTCACATGCGGGGCCGGCCATACGGCGCAAGTCACCCAAGGCTCGGGCATCGATTGAGCAGGGATTGAGGGAGCGGAGGAAGCTCAAGAACTGGGTGGCCACGCAGTTTGAGAAGAGAGGGAGATAGCCGATACGTGTCACTTCTCACTTCGCGCGCGCTACCTGCGCGCGCACGCGCGCGAGGATGACTTAACCAACTGATGCATTTCGAATTTGAGCGGGAAGCGCATTAGCAATTGACGAGTTGCCCGCGCCCCTGAGTTCTCCGGTTTGAAACCGGAAAACCTCCTATTGGTTCGCCTGGCAGCAGAGATCCAGGCTTCCATGCCGGGATTGGATCCGGTGGCTCCGGGGTCATGAATACGATGGCGCAGAAAAGATTTTGTGAAGGCCGAGTGATGGTAGGGCGCCCAAAATGAGGCTGCCATCGCCCGGCTCAAAATCACGGCCGGGCGGCCAGGTCGATCTGTCCCGTTAACACCCCGAGCATGGCGCTCATCGTGGCGTTGAAGAGCTGGGGGTTCGGGGCCGAAGTATCCTGATGGCGATCCGGCAGGTCCGACAGAAGGTCGTGCCAGGTGTGTTTCATGAGCTCGGGATCAGGATGGGTGGCGATCAGGGTACGCACCCCATACTCCAGGGCCTTCATGGCTCCGACCATGGCGGAACAGATGTCCTCGCTCCGCTTGATGGTTTCGAGCATTTCTTGTTCGGACATCAATGGCCTCTCCAGTGGTTATGGCATGTGTGCGGCGCACAGCGGACGTACCGCATCCCGGCAATCAAGACCAGTCAAATTTGTTGCGTACGGTTGAGAAGCAGCGATGGGACAGGAGTGCCCGCCCCATCCTGACCGGCGCGAGCCGGCTTTGATATTGGCCGATAACGATCTTAATCGGACGTTTTCGTAGCCTGTTCCATCGCTTTACGAGCCCTAGCGGGACAATCCTCCAGAAATTCATGGCTCGCGTAATCTGGAACGCCGGCTTGGTTCCGCATCTCCGGGCGCATGGCAACCGCGGCTACTACCCGGCGGACCAACTCGGCCAGGTCATCAGAATCGCGGTAGACCTGCCCAGATGGCCCGTAGGCATGCCGATTGATCAAATCCTCTTCGACGGTTCCTTGGGGCTCTCCCGAGGCCAGGAGGGACTTCGCCTCGATCCCCATCTTCCATTCGAGCGTGCAGGCCTGCAGATAACCGCTATATGCGATCGACCGTTGATGCTCTTCCTGTAAGCGCTCCCTGGCCATCTCTTCCCGCTCGCCCTGGGCCTTCCTGGCTTCGTTTAGGGCTTGCTGGCTGATCCATGTGAGGCGGTAGGGCTGGCTCGGGTCCGAGCGAACGGAGGTCAGCACCCCCGTCTCTGTGCCGCCGGCCTGGTAATGCAGGGTGGCATAGCAGGCAATTCCTTGAATGGCGCCGTTGGGGTCAACCGGGATGCCCAATACCCTGGCATCGTCGACAGTGATGCTCCGGGACTCGTCAATGGACGAAATACGCTGTTCCACACCGCCGGCCTGTCCGATTGAGGCATTGATGCTGGAGATGGCCCGCGGTTGATCAAGGTAATACGGGGCACATTGATCGTTCGGCTTCGCGGTGAAGCTACCGAGTTCGTAATGAGCCCCAGCGGGGGCTGGGAAGATGCAGCCGGATAGGCTGACGATCGAGAGGAATGGGAGAAGGCGGATTGGCTTCATGGCAGAGGTCCGAAAGTGGAATGGGCTCTCGGACGTCTGGACGTGCCTGGCTTGGGAAGATTTCCAAACGCCAGATAAACGCGAGTCTAGTGGGTGCGTGGCGACGGTAACTTTGACGGTAACAGGCAAATGGCAATGGAATTTAAATCTTATCTATCAAATAGATAATCGACTTATTCCGGTGCACCCATACCACCATCTATCCTTTTCCCTGCCGCAATCGACGAAACCCGCGTAATTCCGGGGTTTTCGTGTGTCGATGCCGGTCAATTCACTGACGGTTCCACGATCGGGCGACGCACGCTCCATGCGCTGCCGGCGGACGCTGCCACGACGGCGCCGATGGCAAGCCATTGCAGGGTGTCCAGCTGCTCGCCCAGAAAACTCGCTCCGGCCAGTGCGGCGACCGCGGGCTCCAGGCTCAGCAGTACGCTGAAAGTGCGCGTGGGCAGGCGCGTCAGGGCCACCATTTCGAGCGAATAAGGCAGCACCGAGCTCAGCAGTGCCACGCCCAATCCCAGCGGCAGCAGGGCGGGCGACAGCAAGGCGATGCCCGCATGCGTGAAGCCCGCCGGTACCGCTACCAGGGCGCCGATGGCGATGCCCAGGGTCACTGCGTCCGGGCCATAAGCTGCGCCGGCTTTCTGCCCGAACAGAATATAGAGCGCCCAGCCGACACCTGCTGTCAGTGCATACAACACGCCTGTCGGATCGAGCGCTTGTGCGTGCCCGCGCAACGGCAATAGCAAGAGCAATCCGATCACTGCCAGGGCGATCCATGCGAAATCCGACCAGCGGCGCGATGCAAACAACGCAAGCGTCAGTGGGCCGCTGAATTCCAGGGCCACCGCAATGCCCAGCGGAATGCTGCGCAAGGCCATATAGAACACGAGATTCATCACGCCCATCGACAGGCCGTAGCCCCACAGCGCGCGCCAGCCGGTGTGGCTGTGTGCACTGCGCCACGGTCGCCGCAGCAGCAACAGGATCAGCGCGCCCAAACCGAGCCGGAATGCGGTGGCGCCTTGCGCTCCGACGAGTGGAAACAATTGTTTGGCGACGGCCGCGCCGGCTTGATACGACGCCATGCTGATCAGCAGTGCGCCGATCGCCAACGCCGTGGGGCCGAACGACAAACGAGAAGGCATGGTGGGGACTCGGGATATATAAGGTCATGATGCAGGCCGGCCGGCGAAAAAACTTCCCGTCCCAATCGCGCTGCTGACATCGGATGGCAACAGTTTCTCGTTGGCGGCGATCTGACGCCGCACTCGAAGACGCCATCATGGACATGCGCCGCATCCCCTATCGATCATACGAGTCACCATTGCCATCCACGAAGGAAGCACTTCCGCATGAATCTGGCCTTGTTCGACTTCGACGGCACGATTACCCACAAGGCAATGTTTGGCGATTTCATCCGCTTTGCAGTATCGCGCCGGCGCCGCTTGCTCGCCGCCCCGGTGTTTGGGCCGATGCTGCTGGGCTACAAGCTGGGCGTGGTGTCCGGCAACACCATTCGTGCACGCGTTGTGAACTTTGGCTTGCGCGGCATGCCGGCCGATCATGCGAACGAGATGGGCCAGCGCTTTTCTCGTGAAATCCTGCCGACCGTGCTGAGACCGATGGCGCTGGAGCGGATTCGCTGGCACCGCGAGCAAGGCGATCGCGTGGTAGTCGTTTCGGGTGCGCTGAATGTGTATCTCCAGCACTGGTGCCATGAGCAGGGGCTTGAATTGATCTGCTCGCGCCTTGAGGTAGTGGCGGGCAAGTTGACCGGGCGCTATGACGGACTGCAATGTGTTGGCGCAGAAAAATCCAGGCGCGTACGCGAGGCCTGCGAGCTCCGGCACTTCCCGCTGGTATATGCCTACGGCGACACCGAGGAAGATCTCGACATGCTGGGCATGGCGCACAAGAAATATTACCGCTGGCGAGAGGTGGCCTAGCGCGCCCGTGCATGACACGTTCTTGTCATCCGGCACGGGCCGCGCGATGCCCATGGGCACATGCCCCATGGTCATCAGGCGGTGACATCCGGCTTGCTAATCTGGCGCGTGGCACCTCGCGCTAAAAGGACTATGCTGATTGGCCTGTCACTTGAATCCTGCGCACTGCGCTGCCATCCGGCGCCGGCGCCGCAGGTACCCAGGTGATGCACGGCCATGAGCACGGCTGCATCCGCGGATGGGCCTGCCGAATTTTGACACTGCTGCGAGCGACCTCGCGGACTGCCCCGGTCCAGACGGATAACTCGCCTCATTTCACCTTAGGAGTACTGCAATGGACCATCCAACCCGCACGCTGAATGGGCTCGGCCAGAGCCTGTGGCTGGATAACATCACGCGAAGCATGCTGGGGGACGGCACCTTGCTCGGCTACCGCGAGCAGAAGAACGTCACCGGCCTCACGTCCAATCCCACCATTTTCGCCCAGGCAATCAAGGCCGGTAAGGACTATGACGCGTCGATCCGCGCCGCCGGACAGGTGGAGCCGGAGACGGCGTTCTTCGGGCTGGCCATCGACGATCTGCGCCGCGCCGCGGCGATTTTCGAACCGGTCTACCAGCACACGCACGGCGTGGACGGCTGGGTCTCGCTGGAAGTGTCGCCGCTGCTGGCCAACGACACCTCGCGCACCATCGAGCAGGCAGTGGCGCTGCACAAGCAGGCGTCAGTGCGCAATCTTTTCATCAAGGTGCCGGGCACGCCCGCCGGTGTCGGCGCGATCGAAGAGCTGATCTTCCGTGGCGTGCCGATCAACGTCACTCTGCTGTTCTCGGCCGAGCAATATCAGGCCGCCGCCGACGCCTGGCTGCGTGGCCTGGAACGCCGCCATGCAGCGGGGCTGGATTTGGATGTGGCCTCGGTCGCCTCGGTATTCATCAGCCGCTGGGACGTGAAGGTGGCCGACAAGGTGCCGGCCGACCTGCAAAACAAGCTCGGCTTCGCCGTGTGCGGACAGATCTACGCCAAGTACCGCCAGTTGCTGGATTCCCCGCGTTTGCAGCGTCTGCAGAATGCCGGCGCGCGCGTACAGCGCCTGCTCTGGGCCAGCACTGGCACCAAGGATCCGAAAGCCAGCGATGTGATGTACATCGAAAACCTGATCGCCCCGCTGACCGTCAACACCATGCCCGAGAAAACGCTGCTGGCGTTCGCTGACCATGGCAAGGCCGAGCAGCTGATGGCCCTGGGCGGCGACGATGTGGACAGCACGCTGGCCCGCTTCGAAGCCGCCGGCATCCAGGTGGAGCCGCTGGCGCAGACGCTGCAGGAAGAGGGCGCCGAGGCTTTCGTCAAATCCTGGCGCGAATTGCTCGACACCATCGGCGAGCGCGTGAGGGCCACCGCATGAGCGCCTTGCGCGAGAAAGCAGCATGGCGCGCATTAGAAGCACATCAACCGGAACTCGCCGCACAGCATCTGCGGGATCTGTTCAAGACCGATCCAGGCCGCGCCGAGCGTTATCGCGCTGACGCGGCGGGCTGGAAGTTCGACTATTCGCGCCACCGCGTCAACGACCAGACGCTGCAACATCTGTTTGCACTGGCCCGCGAATGCGGCGTGGAAGCCCGGCGCGATGCGATGTTCGCCGGCGAAAAGGTCAATGTCACCGAGCAGCGAGCGGCACTGCATATCGCGCTGCGCGCGCCGGCGCGCAAGGTGATCAAGGTCGACGGCGTCAACGTCGTGCCGGAAGTGCACGACGTGCTCAAGCGCATGGCCACGTTCGCCAATGCGATCCGCGCCGGCAGCTGGCTGGGCTTCAGCGGCAAGCCGATCCGCAACATCGTCAATGTAGGCATCGGCGGCTCCGACCTGGGGCCGGTGATGGCCTATGAGGCCCTGCGCCACTACAGCGATCGCAAGCTGCAGCTACGCTTCGTCTCCAATGTGGATTACACCGATTTCGCCGAAGCGGTGCACGATCTTCGCCCGGACGAAACGCTTTTCATCATTGCTTCCAAGACCTTCACCACGCTGGAGACGATGACCAACGCGCACAGCGCGCGCGATTGGCTGATGGCGGCGGCTGGCGGCGACAAGAAGGCGGTGGCCAAGCATTTTGTCGCGCTCTCCACTAACGAAAAGGCCGTGGAAGAATTCGGCATCTCCACCGAGCAGATGTACGGCTTCTGGGATTGGGTGGGCGGCCGCTACTCGATGGATTCGTCGATCGGCTTATCGACCATGATTGCGCTGGGTCCGGATGCCTTCGGCGAAATGCTCGCCGGCTTCCACGCCATGGACGAGCACTTCCGTACCGCGCCGCTGGAGCGCAATCTGCCGGTGCTGATGGGCCTGCTGGGCGTGTGGTACACCGACTTCTTCGGTGCTGAAACGCAGGCCGTGCTGCCCTACGAGCAATATCTGAAACGCTTCCCGGCGTACCTGCAGCAGCTCACCATGGAGTCGAACGGCAAGCATGTCACGCTGGACGGTAGCGCCGTGGACTACCAGACCGGCCCGGTCTATTGGGGCGAGCCGGGCACCAACGGACAACATTCGTTCTATCAGCTGATCCACCAGGGCACGCGCCTGATTCCGTGCGACTTTGTCGGCTTCGCGCAGTCCTTGAATCCGTCCGGACGCCATCACGACTTGCTGATCGCCAACGTGATCGCACAGGCCGAGGCACTGGCCTTCGGCAAGACGCTGGAGCAGGTCAAGGCCGAAGGCATCAGCGACGAGCTGGCACCGCATCGCGTCTTCGAAGGCAATCGCCCTTCCAGCCTGCTGCTTGCCGATCGCCTCACGCCGACGGCACTAGGCAGCCTGATTGCCCTGTACGAGCACAGCGTGTTTACGCAGGCGGCGATCTGGCATATCAATCCGTTCGATCAGTGGGGCGTGGAGCTTGGCAAGCAGCTGGCGCTGCGCGTGGTGGAAGAGATCGAGTCGCCGCGCAAGCCACTCAATCACGACAGCGCCACCAATGCCACCATTGCCTGGTATCGCAAGGCGCGCCACAAAACGGCCAAGGACGATGCGGCGGCGCCCGCTGCCAAGTCGTCCGCACAGCGGGTGCTGGTGATCGATATCGGCGGCAGTCACGTCAAGGCAATGCTCAGCGGCAATCCGCGCGAAGTGGAGATCAAGTCCGATCGCACGCTTACGCCGGAGTCCATGATCAAGCAGTTGAAGCCGGCCATCCGCAGCTGGAAATACAGCGCGGTAAGCATTGGTTATCCCGGCCCGCTGTTGCACGAGCGCATCGCGCGCGATCCCTACAATCTGGGCAAGGGCTGGGTGGGTTTCGATTTCGCCAAGGCGCTGGGCTGCCCGGTGAAGCTCATCAACGACGCCGCCATGCAGGCACTGGGCAGCTATGAGGGCGGCCGCATGCTGTTCCTCGGCCTGGGTACCGGGCTCGGCACCGCTTTTATCGTCGATGGCCTGATCGAGCCGATGGAGCTGGCGCATCTGCCTTACAAGAAGGGCACGTTCGAAGACTATGTCGGCGCGCGTGGCCTGAAGAAATTCGGCAAGAAGAAGTGGCACGCCAACGTGGTCGATGTAATCAAGCATTTCCAGGCCGCATTGGAGCCGGACTACATCGTGCTCGGCGGTGGCAACGTGCGGCATCTGCTGGAGCTGCCGGAAGGCGTGCGCCGTGGTGACAATCACAATGCCTTCGCCGGTGGATTCCGTTTGTGGGAGAACAAGACATGAGTGCAGGAAAAGCGCAGCAGACGCTGCAACTCGGCTTTGTCGGGCTGGGCCGCATGGGGCTGAACATGGTTCGCCGCATGCAGCAGGCCGGCATCGATTGCGTGGTTTTCGACACCAATCTCGATGCGCGCAAAGAAGCGGCCAGCTATGGCGCGACGGCGGCGCAGTCGATCCAGGATCTGGCCGAAAAGCTGGAAGGCCCGCGCGCCGTATGGTTGATGCTGCCCACGGCGGTGGTGGATGCCGTACTCGATCAGCTGGTGCCGTTGCTGGCTGCCGGCGATACGGTGATCGATGGCGGCAATTCGCACTACGTGGAAGATCTGCGCCGCGCGGCGGAACTCGGCAAGCATCAGATCATGTATGTCGATGTGGGCGTCAGCGGTGGCGTATGGGGACGCGAACGCGGCTATTGCCAGATGATCGGCGGCCCCGAGCAGGCTTATCAACGGCTGGAACCTGCATTTGCAGCGTTGGCGCCGGGCTTTGACGCGGCACCGCGCAGTGCCAGCCGCAGCGGCGATCCGACGCCGGCCGAAAAGGGTTATCTCTACTGCGGTCAAAGCGGTGCCGGCCATTTTGTGAAGATGGTGCACAACGGCATCGAATACGGCTTGATGGCGGCGTATGCCGAAGGCCTTAACGTGCTGAAGAACGCCAATGCCGGCAAGCAGAAGCGCAATGCCGACGCCGAGACCTCGCCGCTGGAGCGGCCGGAGCTTTATCAGTACGACTTTCCGGTCGGCGACATCGTGGAGCTGTGGCGCCGCGGCAGCGTGGTCGGTTCGTGGCTGCTCGACCTTACCGCTGACGAGCTGAGCCGCGATGCCTCGTTGAAGGATTACACCGGCCGCGTGTCCGATTCCGGTGAGGGCCGCTGGACGGCGCAGGCGGCGATCGACGAGGGCGTACCCGTGCCGGTGCTTACGGCGGCGCTGTTCGGCCGCTTCACCTCGCAAGGCAACGAGTTGTACGCCAACAAGGTGATGTCCGCCATGCGCCATGCATTCGGTGGCCATCACGAGATCAAGACCGACAACAAGGATTGATCGATGACGGCCACCACGCTTGTAATCCTGGGCGCCAGCGGTGATCTCACCCAGCGCCTGCTGATGCCGGCCTTGTTCCGACTGCATCTGCTGGGCCTGACACCGGAGCTGCGTATCGTGGGCTATGCCAAGGAGGCATGGACGCGCGAGCATTTCGAGCGGCATATCCAGAAGGCATTGCAGGCGTTTGCGGTGGACTACACGCCGGCGCAATGGAATCGCTTTCGCCGCCAGCTCGATTATGTGGGCGGCGAACTGCAGGCCGATGAGCTGGCGGCGCTCAAGGATAAATTGAGCCCTTCCAGCATGTTCTACCTCGCGCTGCCGCCGCCGTTGTTCGGCGTGGCGGCCACGGCGCTGGGCGAGGCCGGTTTTTCCAAGAGTCCGCGCGGCGGCTGGCGCCGCCTGGTGGTGGAAAAGCCGTTCGGTACCGATCTCGAATCCGCCCGTGCGCTGCGCGAGCAGATGCATGCGTATTGGGAAGAAGAACAGATCCTGCGCATCGATCACTTCCTGGGCAAGGAAACCACCCAGAACCTGATGGTGTTCCGCTTCGCCAATCGCTTCCTCGAGCCGCTCTGGAATACCCAGCACATTGCGCAGGTGCAGATTACTTACGCCGAAACGCTGGGTGTCGAACAGCGCGCGGCTTATTACGACAAAGCGGGCGCGCTGCGCGACATGCTGCAGAACCATCTGATGCAGTTGTTCAGCCTCGCTGCGATGGAGCCGCCTTCGAGCTGGGATGCCGAGGTGCTGCGCGATCACAAGGTGGAAGTGCTGCGTTCGGTAATTCCCATCACCAGTCGTACCGTCGACGAGCACGCAGTGCGCGGGCAGTACCGGGCCGGCAAGCTGGGGCGCAAAAAACTGATCGGCTACCGCAGCGAACCCGGTATCAAGCGCGGCTCCAATACGGAGACGTTTGCCGCACTGAGGCTTGAAGTAGATAACTGGCGCTGGCACGGCGTGCCGTTCTATCTGCGCAGCGGCAAACGCCTGGCCACCAATTACTCCGAAATCGCGGTGCAGTTTCGCGAAGTGCCGGGGCCGATTCCGCACGCCGTGCATGCGGGCAACAACTGGATGATTTTCCGCATCCGCCCGGTCGAGCGCATGGATCTGCTGGTCACTGCCAAGCAGCCGGGCGTAAAGCTGGCGGGGCGTCCGGTGACGCTGACGGCGCCTTATGCCACGCCGGACGATCGCGAGTTTTCCGCCTATGAGCAGTTGCTGCTGGATGCGCTAGGCGGCGATCGCTCCAACTTCCTGCGTTTCGACGAGGTGGAATGGGCCTGGCGCGTGCTGACGCCGGTGCTGGAGGCATGGGAGAAAGGCACGCCCGATTTCTACGCCTCCGGTTCCGAAGGGCCGGCGACGCAGGCGCGGCTGCTTGATCCCGATCATCAATGGCGCTCGATCGCACGCAATGGCGACGACTGAGTAACGCCGGTGCCGCGGCGATCGCTGCGGCACCGCGAGAGGCGGCAGTACAATAGCCGCATGCATATCTTCAAAGTGTTCCAGATCGAAGCCGCGCACCGGCTTCCCAATGTGCCGGCCGGCCACAAGTGCGCGCGGCTGCATGGCCATTCGTTCCGTATCGAAATCCATCTGCGCGGCGAGCCGGATCCCGCACTGGGCTGGGTGATGGATTTCGCCGACGTAAAAGCCGCCTTCGCGCCGCTCTACGAACAGCTCGACCACCGCTATCTCAACGATATCGAAGGGCTGGAAAACCCCACCAGCGAAATGCTCGCCCGCTGGATCTGGCGGCGCCTGGAGCCGGCCCTGCCGGGGCTGGACAAAGTAGTGGTGCACGAGACCTGCACATCGGGTGCGGCCTGCACCCGGGATAGCTTTTGACGCGCCGCAAGATTAATCGATCTGTCACCAACCGGCTGTGTTTGTTGAAGATTTTGTGACATATCGCTTTTTTAACAAAAAAGATATTGCAGTGCACAAAATCCCCTGTTAGGCTTTGTCCCACTCTCCCATCTCCCTGTCGAGGGACAACGCCATGACTCAGCAACTGAACAACCAGATCTTTGCCTACGCCAAGCAGCTGTCGGACAACGCCTTCAAGGCGCACGCCCTGACCATCAAGGGTCTGGAGCAGGTTGCCGAACTGCAGCTGGCTGCGTTCGAAAAGCAGACCCAGGCGACGGCCGATTTCATTGCCCAGGCGGCTGAAGTGCGCGATATCGACGCTCTGCGCGGCCTGTGGGAAAAGGGCACCTCGCTGAGCCGCGAGCAGGCTGAGCACGCTGTGGCCGTGACCAAGGAAGTGGTCGCCGTGACCCAGAAGACCGCCGAATCCCTCAATGCGCTCCTGCAGGAGCAGCAGAAGGCTGCCAACGAAGCCGTGGCCGCCCCGGTTGCCGCCATCAAGAAAGCCGCCACCGGCAAGTAATCGTCTTCCCGCGTATCGCGACTCCCCTTGCGATATGCCTTGGGCCGGACCGCTGTGTCCGGCCTTTTTCTGTCCGCACGGCCCCCCGTGAGGCGGCGTGTCGCAGCAAGCTCGGCTTGCTGGGCCAAAAGTCACGCTGATATAATTTTCCGGATTGGATCGTGACCCGTGGCGTGTTTACGCCTGGTGCGCAACCGCGGGAACCTCACGTGCTCAACAGTCTTGCTTCCGGTCGACGTCTCGCCCTGCGATTGCTGCTATGGCAGCTATTTGCGGCGTTCAGCGTGGGCCTCGTTTTCGCGCTGGAGGGTCGGCGCGAGGCGATAGCGGCAGCGGCGGGAGCGACGGTCGTGGCGTTGGGTACCGCGCTGCTGTCGGTGAGGGTCTTCAGTCAGGTAAGCGGTGCCGGCCTGGCGCTGGGACGCTTCCTGACGGGCATGATCCTGAAATGGATGGTGATCATCGGGGGGATGATCGCGATCATGTTTCAATACAAATTGCCGCCGCTAGCCGCCATTACGGGGCTGGTGGTGGCTTACGCGGTTAATCTGCTGGCGTTCAGATTCAAGGGTTAAGAGATGGCAAGCGAGCCGCAGGGCGGTCTTTCCGAATACATCACGCATCACCTCACGCACTTCAAGCCGGTGCGCATGAGCCCGGGAGGCTTCTGGTCGGTGCATATCGACTCGCTGACCGTCTCGCTGCTGCTGGGCGTGGTGTTCTGTCTGTGGTTCTGGTCCTTGTCGCGCAAGGCCACCTCGGGCGTGCCCAGCAAGGGGCAGGCCTTTGTCGAACTGATCCTCGAGTTCGTCGATGGCCAGGTGAAGGACGTGTTCCACGGCGACCGCAGCTTCCTGGGCCCGCTGGCGCTGACGGTGTTCATGTGGGTGTTCCTGATGAACGCCATGGACCTGCTGCCGGTGGACCTGGTGCCGCTGATCACGCACGCGGCGGGCGCAGGCCACTTCCGTGCGGTGCCGACTGCCGACCTCAACCTCACCTTCGCCATGTCGATCACGGTGCTGGTGCTGGTGATCTTCTACAGCTTCAAGGCCAAGGGCTTCGGCGGCTACATGCACGAGCTCTTCACCTCGCCGTTCGGTTCGAACCCGCTGCTGTGGATTCCCAATTTCGTGCTGAACATCGTCGAGCTGGCGTCAAAGCCGGTCAGCCTGTCGATGCGACTGTTCGGCAACATGTATGCCGGCGAGCTGGTGTTCATGCTCATCGCGGGCCTGTTCAGTGCCGGTAGCTGGGCGCTGTTCGGCATGGGCATCATTGGCTACACGGTATGGGAAATCTTCCATATCCTGATCATTTCGATCCAGGCCTTCATCTTCATGGTGCTCACCATCGTCTATATCTCGATGGCTCACGACCACCATTGATTCATCCGCTTTCCCTTCATTAGAACAACTGCTTTTCTTTTCTCGAGGAGATCACCGTGGAACTAGTCGCTCACCTTGCCCAAGTCCAGGGCTTCACCGCCATCGCGCTCGGCCTGATCATCGGTTTCGGTGCACTTGGCGCCTGTATCGGCATCGGCATCATGGGCTCGAAGTTCCTCGAAGCCGCTGCTCGTCAGCCTGAGCTGGTCCCGCTGCTGCAGGGCCGCATGTTCCTGCTGGCCGGCCTGATCGACGCGGCCTTCCTGATCGGCGTGGCGCTGGCGATGTTCTTCGCGTTCGCCAACCCGCTGCTGGGTGCGCTGCACACCGCTGGCGGTTAATCCGCTGGCCTCAGGGCCATCGCCGGTGCGGCCGTCCTTGAGCGGCCGCATCCTCTAGCAATCGACACGTACAGGTATCGCAGCGATGTTGGATTTCAACGCAACCTTGATCGGCGAAATGATCGCCTTCGCCATCCTGATCTGGTTTTGCGTCCACTTCATCTGGCCCAATGTCACCAAGGCCATCGAAGAGCGCCAGCTGAAAATCGCTGATGGCCTCAATGCCGCCGAGCGCGCGCACGCCGAACTGAAGGACGCCGACAGCAAAGTGGCGGCCGAGATCAAGCAGGCACGCCAGCAGGCAACCGAAATCATCGACCGTGCGCAGCAGCAGGCCAACCAGATTCTGGACAAGGCCCGCGCTGATGCAGTCGCCGAGATCAATCGCCTGAAGGCGAATGCGCAGGACGATATCGCTTCGATGGCGCAGCGCGCCCGCGAAGAGCTGCGCGAACGCGTCGGCGCCCTGGCAGTGCAGGGTGCGTCGAAGATCGTGCAGCGCGAAATCGATCCGGCCACGCACAAGGCGATGCTCGACCAGCTCGCTGCCGAGATCTGATCGATGGCAGCCCAGGCAATCACGCTCGCCCGCCCCTACGCCCGCGCCGCTTTCGAGCTGGCGCAGGCGGAAGGCCAATTCGCCGCCTGGTCGCAGGCGCTGGCGTTCGCCGCGGAAGTGGCGAAGGACCCGCGCGTGGCCGCGCTCAGCATCGATCCGCGCGTGCAGCCCGCCCAGCTGGTGGGTCTGCATCTGCCGCAGGGCATGCAGGCCGACAGCACCTTCGGCAAGTTCCTGGCGGAGCTGGCCGAGAAGCGCCGCATGACGCTGTTGCCGGAAATCGGTGCGCTGTATGAAACCTATAAGCGCGACGCCGAGTCCCTGCTGCTGGTGAAGGTCACCAGCGCGATGGCTTTGGACGCTGCGCAGGCCGAAGAGCTCAAGGCATCGCTGAAGCGCCGCTTCAAGCGCGAGATCGAACTGGAAACCCAGGTCGACCCCTCGCTGCTCGGCGGTGTGGTGATCGATACCGGCAGCGAAGTGATCGACGGCTCCGCCCGCGGTCGCCTGCAGCGCCTGGCATCGGCCCTTACGAATTAAGCATACACATTCAGGATCACGACCATGTCCAGCACCACTCTGAACCCGTCCGAGATCAGCGAACTGATCAAGAACCGCATCGAGCAGTTCAAGCTCGGCGCGGAAGCCCGCAACGAGGGCACGATCATCAGCGTGTCTGACGGCATCGTGCGCATCCACGGCCTGGCCGACGTGATGCAGGGCGAAATGATCGAACTGCCGGGCAACGCGTTTGCGCTGGCGCTGAACCTGGAACGCGATTCCGTCGGCGCCGTGGTGCTGGGCGAATACCAGCATCTGCGCGAAGGCGACACCGCCAAGACCACCGGCCGCATCCTCGAGGTGCCGGTCGGTCCGGAAATGCTCGGCCGCGTGGTGGATTCGCTGGGCAACCCAATCGACGGCAAGGGCCCGATCAGCGCCAAGCTCACCTCGCCGATCGAAAAGGTCGCGCCGGGCGTGGTGTGGCGTAAGTCGGTCGACCAGCCGGTGCAGACCGGCTACAAGTCGGTCGACTCGATGATCCCGATCGGCCGCGGCCAGCGCGAGCTGATCATCGGCGACCGCCAGACCGGCAAGACCGCCCTGGCCGTCGACGCCATCATCAACAACAAAGATTCCGGCATTAAGTGTATCTACGTCGCCATCGGCCAGAAGCGTTCGTCGATCGCCAACGTGGTGCGCAAGCTGGAAGAGAACGGCGCGCTGGCCAACACCATCGTGGTGGTTGCTTCCGCCTCCGAATCGGCCGCGCTGCAGTACATCGCGCCGTACTCCGGCTGCGCCATGGGCGAATACTTCCGCGACCGCGGCGAAGACGCGCTGATCATCTATGACGATCTGTCCAAGCAGGCCGTGGCCTACCGCCAGATCTCGCTGCTGCTGAAGCGCCCGCCGGGCCGCGAAGCGTATCCGGGCGACGTGTTCTATCTGCACTCGCGCCTGTTGGAACGCGCCGCGCGCGTGTCCGAAGAATACGTAGAGAAGTTCACCAACGGCGAAGTGAAGGGCAAGACCGGTTCGCTCACTGCGCTGCCGATCATCGAAACCCAGGCCGGCGACGTGTCTGCGTTCGTGCCGACCAACGTGATCTCGATCACCGATGGCCAGATCTTCCTGGAAACCGACCTGTTCAACGCCGGTATCCGTCCGGCCGTGAACGCCGGTATCTCGGTGTCGCGCGTGGGCGGTTCGGCCCAGACCAAGATCGTGAAGAAGCTCTCCGGCGGCGTGAAGCTGGCGCTGGCGCAGTACCGCGAGCTGGCTGCGTTCGCGCAGTTCGCCTCGGATCTCGACCCGGCCACCCGCGCCCAGCTCGATCGTGGCCAGCGCGTCACCGAGCTGATGAAGCAGAAGCAGTACGCGCCGCTGTCGATCGCCGAACTGGCTTTGTCCGTGTACGCCGCTGAAAAGGGCTACCTGGACGACCTGCCGGTGAACAAGGTGCTGCCGTTCGAAAAGGGACTGCACGCCTTCTTCCACCAGAACCAGGGCGAGCTGATGAAGAAGATCGTGGCCACCGGTGACTGGAACAACGACATCGAAGCCGTCTTCAAGTCCGGTCTCGACGAGTACAAGAAGACCGGCAGCTGGTAAGCAGCAGGGTGTGCCGTCGTTCGCGAGGAACGATGGCACCGTACGCCGGCCGACATTCCGGCCCGGCATAGACCCAACAGGTTGAGGCAAACGTGGCAAGCGGACGCGAAATCAAAACCAAGATCAAGAGCACGCAGAACATGCGCAAGGTGACGCGCGCGCTCGAAATGGTCTCGGCCTCCAAGATCCGCAAGGCGCAGGATCTGATGAAGGCATCGCGCCCCTATGCGCGTGCCATGCGCAAGGTGATCGCGCACGTCGCCCAGGCCAGCACCGATTTCAGCCATCCGTTCCTGATCGAGCGCACCGACATCGCGCGGGTCGGTTTCGTGGTGGTCAGCACCGACCGCGGTCTTTGCGGCGGCCTCAACTCCAACCTGTTCCGCCGCCTGCTGCCCGTGATCCGCGAGTACCAGGACAAGGGTGTGCAGGTGGATGTGGTGGCGATCGGCCAGAAGGCTGTGCAGTTCTTCCGCCGCCTCAAGGGCGTGAACCTGATCGGCAGTGCCACCCACCTGGGCGAGCGCCCGAAGGTGGAGCAGCTGATCGGCGTGATCAAGGTGGTGCTGGACGCCTACATCGAAGGCAAGCTGGACCGCGTGTTCCTGGCCTACAACGACTTCGTCAACACCATGACGCAGAAGCCGTCGATCGACGCACTGCTGCCGTTGCCGGCAGTGGCCGCCGAGCTGGAAGCGCAGCACATTTCGGGCGCGGCGCTGGAGCAGTCGCACGACTGGGACTACATCTACGAACCCGATGCCGCCACCGTGCTCGAGCACGTGCTGGGTCGCTACATCGAGTCGGTGGTGTATCAGGGCGTGCTGGAAAATCTCGCCAGCGAACATGCCGCGCGCATGGTCGCGATGAAGTCCGCTTCGGACAACGCCACCAAGGTGATCGGCGAACTGACGCTCAGCTACAACAAGGCGCGCCAGGCAGCGATTACCCAGGAAATTTCCGAAATCGTCGGCGGCGCCGCGGCGGTATGAGTGCGGTCATCCAGGACCGCAACGATCAAAAAGCGGCCATCCGTGGCTGCACTATTCACTAAGAGCGACGCCCAGGCGGCGCTTTCGCAGTAAACCAGACACTTAAAGATCCATCCGGAGCACATCCATGAGTCAGGGCAAAGTTGTACAGATCATCGGCGCGGTTATCGACGTCGAGTTCGCACGCGATCAGGTGCCGCAGGTGTATGACGCGCTGAAGATCGACGGCACCGAGATCACGCTGGAAGTCCAGCAGGTACTCGGCGACGGCGTGGTGCGTACGATCGCCCTCGGCTCCACCGACGGTCTGAAGCGCGGCCTCGTGGCGCGCAACACCGGCGAAGGCATCAAGGTGCCGGTCGGCAAGGCCACCCTGGGCCGCATCATGGACGTGCTCGGCAACCCGATCGACGAAGTCGGTCCGATCGACGCGCAGGATTCCTGGGTCATCCACCGCGAAGCCCCGGCCTATGACGAGCAGGCGCTGGCCAACGAACTGCTGGAAACCGGCATCAAGGTGATCGACCTGGTGTGCCCGTTCGCCAAGGGCGGCAAGGTCGGCCTGTTCGGCGGCGCCGGCGTGGGCAAGACGGTGAACATGCTCGAGCTGATCAACAACATCGCCACCCAGCACTCGGGTCTGTCGGTGTTCGCCGGCGTGGGTGAGCGTACCCGCGAAGGCAACGACTTCTATCATGAAATGCAGGATGCCGGCGTGGTCAAGCTGGACAACCTGCCCGAGTCGAAAGTGGCGATGGTGTACGGCCAGATGAACGAGCCGCCGGGCAACCGTCTGCGCGTGGCGCTGACCGGCCTGACCATGGCCGAATACTTCCGCGACGAGAAGGACGAACACGGCAAGGGCCGCGACGTGCTGTTCTTCGTCGACAACATCTACCGCTACACGCTGGCCGGTACCGAAGTGTCCGCGCTGCTCGGCCGTATGCCGTCGGCGGTGGGCTACCAGCCGACGCTGGCCGAAGAAATGGGCGTGCTGCAGGAGCGCATCACCTCCACCAAGACCGGTTCGATCACCTCGATCCAGGCCGTGTACGTGCCCGCGGACGACCTGACCGACCCGTCGCCGGCCACCACCTTCGCGCACTTGGACTCCACCGTGACGCTGAGCCGCCAGATCGCCTCGCTCGGCATCTACCCGGCCGTGGATCCGCTGGATTCCACCAGCCGCCAGCTCGATCCGCAGGTGGTGGGCCAGGAGCACTACGACGTGGCCCGTCGCGTACAGGGCATGCTGCAGCGCTACAAGGAACTGAAGGACATCATCGCCATCCTCGGCATGGACGAACTGTCCGAGGAAGACAAGCAGGTGGTGTACCGCGCGCGTAAGTGCGAGCGCTTCTTCTCGCAGCCGTTCCACGTGGCCGAAGTGTTCACCGGCGCGCCCGGCAAGTACGTGACGCTGAAGGAAACCATCCGCGGCTTCAAGATGATCGTCGACGGTGAAGTGGACCATGTGCCGGAACAGGCGTTCTACATGGTTGGCGGCATCGACGAAGCCATCAAGAAGGCCGAGGACATGGGCGCCAAGAAGGCCGCCTGATCCCGGTCGCCATCGGAACCTGCACGCTCAGGCGGGCAGGTTCCGGCGAAACCGATAAATCCTTTCCGTCCATCCCATCGGACGAAGCGAGAAAGTTATGAGCACCATTCGTTGCGACATCGTCAGTGCCGAAGCCGAGATCTTTCACGGCGAAGCGGTGATGGTGGTTGCCACCGGCGAACTGGGCGAACTGGGCATCACGCCCCGCCACGCCCCGCTGATCACGCGTCTGAAGCCCGGTCATATCGACGTGGTGCTGCAGGGCGGCGAACGTCAGCAGTTCTACGTGTCCGGCGGCATCCTGGAAGTGCAGCCGCAGGTAGTGACCGTGCTGGCCGATACCGCTGTGCGCGCCGCCGACCTGGATGAAGCCGCCGCCCAGCGTGCCAAGAAGGAAGCCGAAGATGCGCTGGCCAGCCGTACCGACGCGGTCGAAGTGGCCGAAGCCCAGGCCAAGCTGGCCCAGGCGCTGGCCCAGCTGCAGGCGCTGGAGCGCTTGCGCAAGAACCTCAAGCACTAAGCCCGACGTGCTTGTTGCGAAACGCCGGTCTCGTGCCGGCGTTTTTGTTGGCGCGGCGGGGTGGTGGCGTAGCCGCGATGAACACGAAGTGATGGTCCAAGGCGGATATTTACCCTCCTGAACCGTAACGTTGCCGCGTCTTCGCCCGGACTGGCCGGCGCCCCAAGCAGACCCGGATGAGCGGCTATTCTTATGCCCTCATTCCCAGTCCAATGGTCTGCCATGAACCAGCTACCTCTGCACGTCATCGTTCTTGCCGCCGGTGAAGGCAAGCGGATGAAGTCGAAGAAGGCCAAGGTGCTGATGCCGTTGGCCGGGCGGCCCTTGCTGGGACATGTGCTGGCGACGGCGCGGGCGCTGCGGGCGCAAGCCATCCATGTGGTGTACGGCTTCCATGGCGATCAGGTGCTGGCGGCATTCGACGGCCAGCCGGATCTGCACTGGACCTTGCAGGCCGAGCAACTAGGTACCGGCCACGCGGTGGAGCAAGCCCTGCGCAACGTGCCCGACGAGGTGCAGGTGCTGGTGCTATACGGGGATGTGCCGCTCACCCGCCCCGAAACCTTGCAGCGCCTGGTAAAGGCCGAAAGCAGCGTGGCCATGCTGGCTACGCGCGTAGCTAATCCGCAGGGTTATGGCCGCGTCTTGCGCGACGGTAATGGCCTGGTGCGCGCGGTGGTCGAAGAAAAGGACGCCGACGATGCGCAGCGCGCGATCAACCTGATCAACACCGGCATTCTTGCCGCCGATGCAGCGTCGCTGAAGCGCTGGATCGCCCGCCTGGATCGCAACAACGCCCAGGGCGAGTATTACCTCACCGATATCTTCAAGCAGGCGGCCGCGGAGAATCATCCGGCGCAATGCGTTGAGTGCGAGGACCCGATGGAAGCGGCCGGCGCCAATACGCCCTGGCAGCTGACCGAACTCGAAGATGCATATCGCCTGCATGCGGCGCAGAAGCTGGCGCAGGACGGCGTACGCATGGCCGATCCGCGCCGCATCGATGTGCGTGGCGAAGTTACGGCGGCACGCGACGTGGATCTCGACATCGATGTGATTCTCGAAGGCGATGTGCAGCTGGGCGAGGATGTGCGTGTGGGCCCGTACGTGCGCCTGAAGAACGTGCAGCTGGCCGCCGGCACGGTGGTGCTGGCGCATTGCGATCTGGAGGGCGTGGTTACGCATGGTCCCTGCACCATCGGACCGTTCTCGCGCCTGCGTCCGGGCACCGAGCTGGCCGCCGGTGTGCATGTCGGCAACTTCGTTGAAATCAAGAAAACGCAAATCGGCGAAGGCAGCAAGGCCAATCACCTCACCTATCTCGGCGACACGGTAATCGGCCGCAGCGTCAACGTCGGTGCGGGCACCATCACCTGCAACTACGATGGCGTGAACAAGTTCGTCACCACCATCGGAGACGATGTGTTTATCGGTTCCAATTCGGCCTTGGTGGCGCCGGTCACGGTGGGGGACGGCGCGACCATCGGCGCCGGCTCGATCATCACCAAGGATGCGCCGGCCGGCGAACTCACCGTGGCGCGCGCGCGGCAGGCCACGCTTCCGGGCTGGAAGCGCCCGACCAAGCAACCGAAATAATCGCGCTGCAAACGCTGCGGCACCGCCGCAGCGTTATGCGTAGCGCCAGCCGTCGAGTTCGACCAGCAATTCGCTGCGGCAAACGTCGCCGTGCATCAGCAGCACCGGCACGCCGGGCAGCCGTTGCTGCAGGATGTCGCGCACGCGGCCCGCATCGGTGGCGTGACGCACATAGGCCTTGAGCGGGGAGTGCGTATCGAAGCCGGCCGGCATCCCGGCGCTGGTCAGCAGCGCTTCGAGATTGGTCAGGGTTTCGCTGAGCTGTGCTTCCACATTGCCCTCGTGGGCCGAGGCGTGTCCCACCACCGCGGCAGTGCCGGAGATGGCCAGCACGTCGCGCGCTGGCATCAGCATGGCGCGGGCGAATCCGGGCGAGGTACGGCCGTATTGGCGCGGATAACGCCAGGCACTGGTCTGGCGCGGATTCTCCACTGCCTGGCCGGCATCGAGGCTGGCCAACAGATAGATCTGCAGCGTCCGCTGGCGATCGTGGTGGCCGATCGCCGTGGCGGCAGGGAAGCCGGTGGCGAAGAAGTCGCCGAGTCCGGCCGCGCGGCCATCGCAGAACTGCTTGTAGCGTTCCGCATCGCCATCGCCGCGGTTGATGTCGCCGATGTAATTCCAGATGCGCAGCACATGGCGTTCGTTGCGTGTGCCCATGAACTGCCGCAGCGCTGCGTAAGCGTGGTGCGCGGCGTGCTCGATGCCGCCAGCCATCTGCTCATCAACCTCGATGGCGACGAACAGCCAGCCGCCACCGGCAGACCAGCGCACATCGTTCTGGCGGCCGCAAACGACTGGGGCATCGACTTGCCACAGCTCGATCGGCGCAGGGGCATCGAAGCTTTCCAGGGCAACTCGAAGCCAGCGGGGATCATCGTTGTCGGATGTGCCCGCACCGAATCCAAACGCTGCCAGGGTGCCTGACTCGGCCAGAGCAACTTCTGGCTGGGCCATGCGGTAGGTGATGTGCGGGGTACGCGACAGGCCTGAGCTGACCTGTAGGTTTTCGCCTGCCTGAGCCATGCTAGAGCCTGCTTATGATCTCTGCATAGCCCGCGTTGTCACGTTGGGCCGGGCAGGTGGTAGTGCGGGGCGCAGCGCTTGACTGGCTGTCAAGCCAAGCCGCGCGCTGCTGCTTGTCGGCTCCAACGTGGCAACCCGAAGGGCCACGCCTGTTTGCCTCTTGGGCGGCGTCCTCGCTCAGTTGTGTATCGACATACACGCCTTCGCTCCTCCTTGCCCAAGAGGTAAACAGGCGTGGCGCGGGCCGTGCAGAGATCATAAGCAGGCTCTCAACCGAGAACGACAAGACCCCTATGTTACACTGGCCGGCCGCTTCAGCCCTGGGGTTGGCAGCGCCAGCCGGAGCAACGAAACACGCATGCCCACGCAGACTGCCGCCGAACACGAACTGGCCACCCTGATCGTGGAAGCCCTCAATCTGGAGGGCATCGATCCGGCGCAGATCGACCCGCAGGCAGCGCTGTTCGGCGGTGAGCTGGGACTGGATTCCATCGATGCGTTGGAGATCGCCTTGGCGGTATCCAAGCGTTATGGCATGCAGCTGCGCTCGGACCATCCGGATAACCAGCGTATTTTCAGCAGTTTGCATGCCCTGTCCGCGCATATCGAGCAGGAGCGCACGGCCTGATTTCACCGCAGCTCGCGGTTCCAGGCGGCAAACTCTTGCGTTAAGCCGTCTGACAGGCGCGGTCGGCATCATTTTGCGGGTAACTACCCATCGGTGCCTTCACGTGGATCAGCCCAACTCGAGCGACAACCGCTATCGAACGGTGCTCTGCGTACCCCCGGAACACCCGTGCCTGCCCGGGCATTTCCCCGGCCAGCCGCTGGTGCCCGGCGTAGTCCTGCTGGAGCAGGTGGCCATCGCTCTGCGCAGCTGGCGCAACCAGCGCCTGGCCCGGGTTGTGGAGGCCAAGTTCGTCGCGCCGCTGTATCCGGGCGAGCAGGCCGAGCTGGAGCTGGGCGAACAGGCGGGGCGCATCCGTTTCGCAATTTCCCGTGACAGCCAACTGCTGGCGCGCGGCGTCGTGGAGGGCCAGGCATGAGCGCGCACTGGCAGCAGCAGCGCGAAGGCGGCAGCCGCGCTTCGATCAACTTCATGGTGAATACCGCTCTGCGCTGCGGCCGCGCTTTCATGCTGTGCTGCATGTATCCGATCGCGCTGTACTACTTCCTGCGCCGCGCCGCCGAGCGTCGCGCCTCGCGGGATTATCTGACGCGCTTGTTCGGCCGCCCGGCATCGGCGTGGCAGGTGCTCAGGCACATCCACTGCTTTTCCGTCACCATGCTCGATCGCATCTATCTGCTGGCGCATGGCGAGCAGGGTTTCGAGATCGAAGTAAGCGGGCTGGAACAGTTGCAGCAATGCATCGCGCAGGGCCGCGGGGTTTTGCTGGTGGGTTCGCACCAGGGCAGCTTCGAAGTGCTGCGTGCGCTCAGTGCGCGCTGTCCGGAAGTGCCGCTGCGCGTACTGCTGGACAAGCAGAAAACACCCGCCATCACCGAGTTGCTGGAGGCGCTTGCGCCGGAAGTGGGTGAAGCCGTTATCGATGTCTCGCAGGGCGGCACGGCGGTGACGCTTGCGGTGGCGGAAACCTGCAAGGCCGGTGGCATGGTGGCACTGCTGGCCGATCGCGGCCGTGCGCATGAGAGCTTGCGCCGGGTGCCGTTCCTGGGCGAAGCGGCGCCGTTTCCGATCGGTCCGTGGCTGCTGGCCAGTACGTTGCAGGTGCCGGTGGTGCTGTGCTTTGGCATGTATCGTGGCGGCCGCCGCTATGCGCTCAGCTTTGAGCTGTTCGCCGAACGCGTGGAGATTGCGCGCGATTCGCGGCACGAAATGCTGGACCAGGTCCTGCACCGCTATGCGCAGCGCCTGGAACATTACGCACGACTTGAACCCTACAACTGGTTCAACTTCTACGATTTCTGGCAACAGGACGAAGCCGCCACGATGGCGCCGCCGCATCCCCGCACGGTGCCCGAGGCATGACGCTGCCGCGGCTGGCGGACTGGTCCGAACGCATACCTCACGCCGGCACCATGCGTCTGCTGGACCAGGTGACGGCATGGGACGAGCGCAGCATCCATGCGTTGGCCGAGCGGCATGCGATGCACGATCATCCGCTGCAACACGGCATGCGGCTGCATGCCATCCATCTGGCCGAATACGGCGCTCAGGCGAGCGCGGTGCATGCTGCGCTGCTGGCGATGGAGCGCGGTGAGGACAAGGTGCAGGCGGGACGCCTGGTCAGCCTGCGCGATGTACAGCTGGCGGTGGAATATGTCGATCTTGCCGGTGGCGCACTCGATGTGCAGGCGCAGTGCCTGCTGGCCGATGAGCATGGTGCCCAGTACAGCTTCGCGATCGAACAGCATGGACGCCCGCTGGCGTCTGGCCGCGTAGCGGTGATCTATACCGCGCGCTGAGCGTTGTAGGCAGTGCGGTGGGAATAGCTGTCGTCGATCACCAGCGGCTGCGTGCGCGATCGGTTGTAGCTGGCGCGGATGCTGCCGTAATGGACGATGCGGCCGAGTGTATACATGGCGATGCGCACCGCATCCTTCACCGGGCTGAAGTGGCTCAGGCGAAACGTGTCTTCGTAGCGCGAGGCAATCGGCACCGACACGATGCCGAGCCCTTTTTCACGTGAGGCGGCAATCAGCACTGCGGCTTCGAACACGAAGTTCTCCGCATTCACCTCCACCAGATCCAGCGCACTGCGCGGATACCAGCGCTGCCCGCTTTGCGTATCGGCCACCGCTTGCGCGCAAGCCCAGGAAATACCCCAGTCGGCCAGGTCGTTGGCGCGGCGGCGCCCCTTCGGCTGCTGCTCGCGTTGCAGCAGGCGTGCGCCGATCACGATGTGGTCGGGAAAGCGCAGGCCGACATCGACCAGGCGCGGAATATCCTCGGCCAGATGCTGGCCATCGCCATCCATGCTCACCACCGCATCGAAACCCAGTCGCAATGCTTCGCGAAAGCCGGTGCGCAGCGCTTCGCCCTTGCCGCGCCGCGCGTCGTGGCGCAGCAGGATCACCGGCAGGGCGCTGACGATGTCGGGCGTGCGATCGTCGGATCCGTCGTCGATCACGATCACCGTAACGCCCAGGCGCAAAGCGGACTTCACCACGTGACGGATCGCCTTTTCCTCGTTGAGGCAAGGGATCAGCACACACCAGCGCACAGCATTCTTCACGTGGTTCTCTCCATCTGGACCAGCAATCCGCGCCGTTCGGACGCGGCCACCACACATTCGCCACCGCCGGCGGCCAGCATGGCCAGCACCGGCAGGCTGGCTGCGGAGGGGTTGTCACGCATCCATGTCGTGCAGGCCGGCGGCAGCGGTGCGTGCCGTGGCGCCTGGGCAACCCAGCTGAGCCGCAGCTGCGGCATCGCTTCGTCGGTGGCTGGCGAAAGTACCAGCGCCGCGCCGAACGCAAGCTGACAACCGATCAGCTCACCCAACGGCCCTACACCGGCGGTATCGCTGCATACCAGCAACACCGCGCACTGCCGAGTACATGCCTGTGTGGCGGCCTCGAGCAGTGCAGCGCCAAAGCTGGCGGTGCCGGCGCAGACGGCGCTTGATGGTGCATGGCAATCCGTGGCGATGGTCCAATAGCCGGCGGACGCGTTGTGTACGGAATTGTGGAAGCGAGTGGGTGAAAGTTCGGTGGGTACGTGCGCGAGTACACGACACATGTAATCCGTCGTGGCTTGATCGCCATAGGCGGAAGCGAACACGCAGGCCAGATCGCTGGCTGCGTGGCCGCTCATGTTCACCGCCTGTGAAGCAACTTCGATCGCCACCATCACACTTTCCGGCGCGCGCCGGCGTTCGTTGACCGACAAGGTTTCGGTGGGCGGCCGTGCTGCCGCTTCCGGCAGCGCTTCACCGGCCAGTACATGGCGCAGTGCCTCGAAATGGGTCGACAGCGGTGTCCACAGGCCGACGCCTTCCACTTGTACGCACAGTGCGCTCATGCCGCAGCACCGTCGGTTGTGCGTGCAAAGGCCAGGCATGCATTGCTGCCGCCGAAGCCGAAGGAATGACTGAGCGCAATTGCCAACGGACGCGATTCATTGCGCCACGCGAAGTGCGACGAGCAGGCCGGATCGGGTGTGTGCACACCTGTGTTGCCGGGCACCAGGCCTTCGCGCAAGGCGAGCAGGGTGATGGCGGCCTCGACGATGCCGGCTGCGCCGAGCGTGTGGCCGGTAAGTCCTTTGGTTGAGCTGACGCGCGTGCTGTGCGGAAACCGGCGCGCAATCAGCGCAGCCTCCATGGCGTCGTTCTTCTGGCTCGCCGTGCCATGCAGATTGATGTAGTCGACTTGCGTCGCGTCGATGCCGGCGCGATCCAATACATCGCGCAACGCCAATTCCGCGCCCATGCCGCTCGGATCGGGCGTGGACATGTGATGCGCATCGCTGGATTCGCCGCAGCCGAGCAGGCGCAGGCTTGCATGCGGATGTGCATCGAGTCGCTCCAGCAGTGCAAATCCGGCCGCTTCGCCAATGGAAATGCCGCGCCGCTGCGCATCGAACGGGCGGCAGGGTTCGGGCGATATAAGCTCCAGCGAATTGAAGCCGAACAGCACGCTATCGCACAGCGAATCGACCCCGCCGACCACGGCGGCATCCACCATGCCGAGCCGGATCAATCGTTCCGCGCTCGCAAACACTTTGGCGCTGGAGGAGCAGGCGGTGGAGATGGTCAGACAGGGGCCGTCGATCTCCAGCGCCGCGGCGACGAAGGCTGTCAGCGAATGCGGATTGTGGATGGCCCTGCGACGCAGGTCGGCCGGCAGACGGCCATTGTCTTCGAGGCGTCGATAACCGGCTTCGGTCGCAGCGATGCTGGCGGTGGAAGTGCCCAGCAACAGGGCAATGCGCGCCGATCCATAACGCTGTCGCGCTGCCTGCAGGTGGGACAGGAAATCATCCTGCTGCAAACCCAGCCAGGCCAGGCGGTTGTTGCGACAATCCCATTGGGCATAGGCGTCGGGCAGGGGCTGGGTTTCGATACCGTCGACGCGACCGATCCAGCACGGCAGCGCGGCGGTGCTGAAATCGTTGCGGCGCAGTCCGCTGCGTTGTTCTTGCAGAGCCTGCAGATGGGCATTCAGCCCGGCACCCACGGCCGAGGTGGCAGTGTATGCAGTGACGGCGAGCGGGGCGGATGTAACAGGCATGTCATGAGCCTAGCCAGCGGTCTGGGGCTTGCCTAGGTCTTGTCCCAAGGGGCGCAGGCGATCATTCACAGTCCGCGACGCCCCACCACCGCTTTATGTGAAGCCGGTCTTGTTAAGCTTTTCATCCCCGCCCCACGTCGATGGACCCCATGATGAGCAGCGAGCAAGTCGAACGCGCCGAGCAATTCCTGCGAAGCCTGCAGGATCGTATTTGTGCTGCCGTCGAACAGGCGGACGGACAGGCGCGCTTTGTCGAAGATGCATGGACACGTCCCACCGGTGGTGGCGGTCGCACGCGCGTTCTGCGCGAAGGGGCGGTGTTCGAGCAGGCCGGGGTGAATTTTTCCCTGGTGCATGGCGATAAATTGCCGCCCAGCGCCACTGCGCACCGGCCGGAACTGGCGGGCGGGAGTTTTGTGGCTACCGGTGTGTCGTTGGTGCTGCATCCGCGCAATCCGTACATTCCCACCACGCATGCCAACGTCCGTTACTTCGAGGCGAGCAAGCCCGGGCTGGAGCCGGTGTGGTGGTTCGGCGGCGGTTTCGATCTCACGCCGTTCTATCCGTTCGAAGAGGATGTGCGGCACTGGCATGGCGTGGCACGCGAGCTGTGCGCGCCGTATGGCGCGGACGTTTATACGCGCTACAAGCAATGGTGCGACGAGTACTTCTATCTGAAGCATCGCAATGAAACGCGCGGCGTCGGCGGCCTGTTTTACGACGACCTCAACGCCGGTGGCTTCGAATCCTGCTTTGCCTTTACCCAGGCCGTGGGGCAGGGCTTTCTCGATGCCTACCTGCCGATCCTCGCGCGCCGCAAGGACACGCCGTACGGCGAACGCGAACGCGAGTTCCAGCTATACCGGCGCGGCCGCTATGTGGAATTCAATCTGGTCTATGACCGCGGCACGCTGTTCGGATTGCAATCGGGTGGACGCACCGAATCGATCCTGATGAGCCTGCCGCCGCGCGTGCGTTTTGAATATGCGTATCAGCCGGAGCCGGATTCAGCCGAAGCGCGGCTTGCGGAATTCCTCAAGCCGCGCGAGTGGATTTGAAACAATTGCCGTTCAGGGCATCGCGCCATGGAAGATATTGGCCTTGGCGCCACGTACCGGACCGATCTGCGCGCTGTCGCTGACATCGAGCACCACCTCGCGGTGGAAATCCAGCGTACCGCTTACGACGGCATGCGGACCGATCACGATATGCGGCGGACGGTTGGACCAGCCCATCGAATGCACTTCGTTGACCAGAATGCCGCCCTGCACGCGTGAGCCGTCGCCCACCGTGATATCGCCGCTGGTGGTTTCGATGCCGCCGCCGACATGTGCATGATCGAGCGTGATCGAGCCGTTGGTGGTGGAGGCCCGGCCGGCGACCTCGGCATGTGGATCCAGCGTAATGCTGCCGTTGGTGGTCTCGGCCTCGCCGCCGACGCGAGCGCCTTCATGCAGGCTGAGGCGGCCGTTCACGGTATGCAGCGAACTGGCCTGCGCATTGCTGCCCAGGTCGACCGAGCCGTTGACGGTGCCGGCGCTCTGCACCACGGCGCCATCGCCGATATGCACGGAGCCGTTGACGCTATGGACATCACCGGCATGTTCTCCCGCACCGACCGAGGCGGTGCCGTTGACCTTGTCGATATCCTGGGCCGCCACTGCCACCGGCAGCAGCAAGGCGAGGGTAAGCACAGCTAGACGCATGACAGAACTCCTGGGTGGCAATCACCCATAGGATGCGTCGATCTGCCCGCAGGGTTTAGTGTGACTTACGACAGGGGCGGCGATTGACGGGGGTGGGACGGGGCTTCACCATTCCCGACTCGCCTCGACTCCGATTGAACCGATCCCATGCACAAGCTCGTATTGATCCGCCACGGCCAGTCCCAGTGGAACCTCGAAAACCGCTTCAGCGGCTGGGCCGACGTCGATATCACCGAGCAGGGCGCGGCCGAAGCGCGCGAGTCGGGCGAGCTGCTGGTCCAGGCCGGCTATCGCTTCGACGTGGCGCATACCTCGGTGCTCAAGCGCGCCGTGCGTACCTTGTGGCATGTGCAGGACGCCATGGACCAGATGTGGATCCCGGTCCTCACCGACTGGCGCCTCAACGAGCGCCACTATGGCGCGCTCACCGGCCTCAACAAGGCCGAAACCGCCGCCAAGTACGGCGAGGATCAGGTCAAGGTCTGGCGCCGCAGCTACGACATCCCGCCGCCGGCGCTGGAGCGCAGCAGCAATCCTGCGCTGCACGATCCGCGCTACGCCACCCTCGATCCCACGCTGATCCCGGATACCGAGTGCCTGAAGGACACCGTGGCCCGCGTGATGCCGTACTGGAATGAAGTGCTGGCCCCGGCGATCCGTGCCGGCCAGCGCGTGCTGCTGGTGGCGCACGGCAATTCGATCCGTGCGCTGGTGAAGTATCTGGACGGCATTTCGGACGACGACATCGTGGAATTGAACATCCCCAACGGCGTGCCGCTGGTCTACGAATTCGACGACCAGCTCAAGCCGCTGCGCCACTACTACCTGGGCGACGCCGACGCCATCGCCGCCAAGCTGGCCGCCGTGGCCAACCAGGGCAAGGCCAAGTAAGACCCGGCCCCGATGCATGACAGGCGTCAGTCGCCTGGCTTGCGCACGATTGCTAAGCTGCGCCGGTTTCCCGACCGCGCAGGTGGCAAAGATGGCTCCTCACTTCAGCATGCCGCTGGTGATGATTCCGCTGCTGGTATTGATCGTCTGGCGGCGCGTGCGCACCCAGTTCGGCGTGCAGCCGATCCGGCGCAGGCGCATGTCGTTGCGCATCGCCATTTTCTCGGTGCTTGGGGTCTTGAGCGCGGCGTTTGCCTTGCGCTATCCGACCATGCTGGAAGGTCTGGTCGGCGGCCTGGTGGTCGGTGCCGGCCTCGGGCTGCTCGGCCTGCGCCTGACCCGCTTCCATGTCGATGCCGTCAAGGGCGATTGCTACGTGCCCAATCCCTATATCGGCGCGCTGGTCACCATCCTGCTGCTGACCCGCCTGCTGTGGCGCTTCGCCATGCTGTCGCCGCAGCTGCAGGATGCCAGTGGCATGACCCCGCCGGTGCACGGCCCGGCGATCGGCCAGAGTCCGTTGACCTTCGCCATGTTCGGCCTGTTCGTGGGGTATTACATCTGCTACTTCGCCGGCCTGCTGATCCATCACCAGCGGCTGCTGCGCGCCCGGCCGGAACAGCCGGTCTAGTCAGAGCGCGTCGTGGTCCAGCTCGCCGGTGCGGATGCGTATCACCTGTTCCAGGCTGCTGACGAAAATCTTGCCGTCGCCGATCTTGCCGGTGCGGGCCGACTGCGTGATGGCCTCCACCACCCGGTCCAGCTGGTCGTCCGGCACGGCCACTTCCAGCTTGATCTTGGGTAGGAAATCGACCACATATTCGGCCCCCCGGTAGAGTTCGGTGTGGCCCTTCTGGCGGCCAAACCCCTTCACCTCGGTAACCGTAATGCCCTGCACGCCGACTTCGGCCAGGGCTTCTCGGACATCGTCCAGCTTGAACGGCTTGATCACAGCCACAACCAATTTCATGGAAATTCCTCGACATGCCCGCAGAACGGGCCAAACGCTGCGGATCATACAAGGCTGCCAACCAGGGCGGCCGATCCCACATTGTAGGAAAATGCCTACAGATTCTGATGGAGCATACCGATGGCGCCGCTTTTTCACTTCTCCGTAGACTGTCAGCCGACGAGTTCGAGGTGCCTACCATGACGGGCAGGCAGGATATCGATCAAATTGCCCTTCGACTTGTTTCGTTGGTACCGCCAGGGCTGGCAGACGCGCACAAGGATCTGCGCGCCAATTTTCGCGATATCCTGGCGCAGGGACTGCGCCATCTCGAGCTGGTTACCCGAGAGGAGTTCGACGTTCAGACCCAGGTATTGGCGCGTACCCGCGCCCGGGTCGAGGAACTCGAGCGGCGCGTGGCGGAGCTGGAAGCCGGCATGCCACCTCAAGGGGCATAGCCAGTTCCGGTAGCCGCCCCCGATTCGTCACCATCACCCCAAGGAGTCGGGGGCGGCCGTTTTCTTCTCTCCCGTTTCCCAAGGAGTCGCTCGATGGATCGAACAAGCAGCGACTCCCTCACCATCCCCCTGCATCGCATCCGATGAGCCTGGCCGTCACCTTAAGCCGTGCCCAGGAGGGCGTTGCCGCGCCGCAGGTGATGGTGGAAGTCCACCTTTCCGGTGGTTTGCCCAGCACCAGCATCGTCGGCCTGCCGGAAGCGGCCGTGCGTGAGGCGCGCGACCGCGTGCGCGTGGCCATCCAGAGCGCTGCGTTCGAATACCCCAATCGCAAGGTCACGGTAAATCTGGCCCCGGCCGAGTTGCCCAAGGACGGCGGCCGTTTCGACCTGGCCATCGCGCTGGGCATTCTTGCGGCCGGCCATCAGGTTCCGCGCGAAAAGCTGGATGACTGCGAATTCTTGGGCGAACTGGCGCTGTCCGGCCAGCTGCGCCCGGTATCGGGCGTGCTGCCGGCCCTGCTGCGTGCGCGTGCGCGTGGGCGCCGGGTGGTGGTGCCGCGCGCCAATGCCGAGGAAGCAGCGCTGATCCCCGAAGTGGACGTGCGCGTAGCCGATTCGCTGACCGATGTCTGCAGCTGGCTGCGCGGTGCCCATGAACTGCCGCCGCCGACCGCCACGCTGACCCTCACCGGCGACGCCGCCAGCCCCGACCTGATCGACGTGCGCGGCCAATTGCAGGCGCGCCGCGCACTGGAAATTGCCGCGGTCGGCGGCCATCACCTGCTGCTGGTCGGGCCGCCCGGCACTGGCAAGAGCATGCTGGCGGAACGGCTGCCCGGCATCCTGCCGCCGATGAGCGAATCCGAGGCGCTGGAAACCTGCGCCGTGATGTCGGTGGCCGGTCATCCGGTGGATCCGGCCCATTGGCGCCGCCGTCCGTTTCGCGCGCCCCATCACACGGCCTCGGCCGTGGCGCTGGTGGGTGGTGGCTCGCAGCCGCGGCCCGGTGAGATTTCGCTGGCGCACAACGGCGTGCTGTTCCTGGACGAATTTCCGGAATTCAGTCGGCACGTGCTGGAAGTGCTGCGCGAGCCGATGGAGTCCGGCCAGATTCTTATTTCGCGGGCTGCGCGTCAGCTGAATTTCCCGGCCCAGTTCCAGCTGGTGGCGGCGATGAACCCGTGCCCTTGCGGTTATGCGGGCGAGACGCGCCAGCGCTGCCGCTGCACGCCCGATCAGGTGCAGCGCTACCGCGCACGCATTTCCGGTCCGCTGCTCGATCGCATCGACCTGAGCGTGGAGGTGCCCACCGTGCCGTTGGCTGACCTGACCTCGCCGCGCAGCGGCCAGGACGAAGATTCCGCCACGGTGCGCAAGCGCGTGGTGCGCGCCCGCCAGCATGCGCTGGCCCGCGCCGGTCGCCCGAATGCCGAAATCAGCACGCGCGAACTGGAGCGCGATTGCGCCCTGGGGCCGAGCGAGCGGCGCTGGTTCGACGGCGCACTGGAACGACTGGGCCTGTCGGCGCGCGCGTATCACCGCACCTTGCGCGTGGCGCGCACCATCGCCGACCTGGACAACGGCGCCGCTGCGCTGGATCGCCAGCATCTGGCCGAAGCCCTGCAATACCGGCGCCTGTCGCTGCTCTCTGACTAGACCTGGACATGCGCCGTGCTTAAGTTGCGTTGCGGCCATCCGCCGTTATCGCAAAAGGGGCGCGCATGAATATCGAGCTGGGCCTGATGCTGACCGGCATGCTGGCGATCGGCTTTTTTGCGCAATGGCTGGCTTGGCGCGTAAAACTTCCGGCGATCCTGTTCCTGCTGCTGGCCGGCATCCTGCTGGGGCCGGTGGGGCAAGTGTTCGATCCGGACAAGCTGCTCGGCCCGCTGCTGATGCCGATGGTCTCCCTGTCGGTCGCGCTGATCCTGTTCGAAGGCAGCCTTACGCTGCGCTTCCACGAATTGTCGGGCATCAGCCATGTCGTGCGTGGCCTGGTGAGCTATGGGGCGATTGTGGCCTTGCTGCTGCTGGCCGCAGCCGCGCACTACCTGGCCGGCATGGCCTGGGATCTGGCGTTGCTGTTCGGCGCACTCACCTGCGTCACCGGCCCCACGGTGATCGTGCCGATGCTGCGCACGCTGCGGCCGAACGAGCGCATCGCCAATACGCTGCGCTGGGAAGGCATTGCGATTGATCCCCTCGGTGCACTGTTCGCGGTACTGATCTACGAAGCCATCGTCTCGCATCACCAGGGCCATGCGATTGGCGTGTTCGTCTCGACCGTGCTGACCGGCGCGCTATGTGGTGGCGTGGCTGCGCTGATCTTGGCCTTGCTGCTGCGGCGGCAGTGGATTCCCGAATACCTGCAGAATTTCGGAGTGCTGGCGCTGGTGTTGCTCGCTTTCACGTTCGCCAATCAGCTGGCGCACGATTCGGGACTGCTGGCGGTGACGATCATGGGTATTGCGCTGGGCAATATGCGCGATGTGCACATCGACGACATCCTGGACTTCAAAGAGCATCTCACCATCTTGCTGGTATCGATGCTGTTTATCCTGCTCGCAGCGCGGCTGCATTGGCCGCTGCCGCCAGGTGTGTTGTGGGCGGGCATCGCCATCTTCCTGGTCGCGCAGTTCGTCATACGGCCGATCAGCGTGATCATCTCCAGCTTCGGCAGCAGCCTGAACTGGCGCGAGCGTGCGCTGATTTCGTGGGTGGCGCCGCGCGGCATCGTGGCCGCTTCGGTATCGGCGCTGTTCGCGCTGCGCCTGGCCAACCTGGGCATCCACGGCAGCGAAGTGCTGGTGCCGCTAGTGTTTATCCTGATCATCGGCACCGTGGTGTTCCAGAGTGCCACGGCACGGCCGCTGGCGCGCTGGCTGAAGGTGGCCGAACCAGATCCGCATGGCGTGTTGATCTATGGTTCGGATGCGGTGGCGCGGGCCATCGGCAAGGTGCTGAAGGATGCAGGCTTCCATATCCTGCTGGCCGACGATGATTGGGACGGCATCCGCCGCGCACGCATGGATGGCTTCCATACCTTCTACGGCAATCCGGTTTCCGCTCACGCCGATCGCCATCTGAGCGTGATCGGTATCGGCCAGATGTTGGGCCTGTCCACGCACCGCGAGCGCAATTCGCTGGCCTGTCTGCACTATCAGCAGGAATTCGGCCGCGAGAAGGTTTATCGCCTGCGCAATCTGTCGCCGCAGGAAGCCAGCCAGCGCAAGGAGTTCAACGATCGCCTGCTGGTGCCGGCGTTGTTCGAGGAAGGGATGACGCACGCGCGCTTTGCCGATCTGCTGATTCGCGGCTGGCGCATCAAGGCGACCGGACTCAGCGCCACCTTCGACTGGCCGCATTTCATCGAGCAATACGGTTCGACTTCGCTGCTGATGTTCGGCGTGGATGAAAAAGGTGCGTTGCGGGTCGCCGCCGAGCGGCGCGAGCTGGAACCGCGGCCCGGCTGGACGGTGATCGTATTGGTGCCGCCGGAGAACCCGGCGGCACCCTGAGGGACGATCCATTTTCCTCCACCGCCATGGCCGTCCCCGTTGGTTGGCATGGCGGCGGAGGAAAGCCTGCTCAGGCTGCCGAAGCCCGATGAAATTGGGCTTCTTCGGTCGAGCCCTTCAGCGCAGTCGTCGACGACTGCCCCTGCTGGATCGCCTGCGTTACCTGGTCGAAATAGCCGGTGCCCACTTCGCGCTGATGCTTCACCGCGGTGAAACCTCGTTCGGCGGCCGCGAATTCCTTTTCCTGCAATTCCACGAATGCACTCATCTGGCGGCGCGCATAGCCATGCGCCAGATCGAACATGCCGTAGTTGAGGCTATGGAAGCCGGCCAGGGTGATGAACTGGAATTTGTAGCCCATTGCGCCCAGCTCGCGCTGGAATTTGGCGATGGTGGCGTCGTCCAGGTTCTTCTTCCAGTTGAAGCTGGGCGAGCAGTTGTAGGCCAGCAGCTTGCCAGGGAATTTCGCATGAATCGCCTCGGCGAACTTGCGCGCTTCTTCCAGGTTTGGCTTGCTGGTTTCGCACCACACCAGATCGGCATACGGGGCATAGGCCAGGCCGCGGCTGATGGCCTGGTCCAGGCCGGCGCGCACGCGGAAGAAACCTTCCACGGTGCGTTCGCCGGTGGTGAACGGCCGGTCGTTGTCGTCGATGTCGGAAGTGAGCAGATCCGCGGCGTCCGCATCGGTGCGCGCCACCAGCAAGGTGGGCACGCCGAGCACGTCAGCCGCCAGGCGCGCGACATTGAGCTTGTCCACTGCTTCGCGCGTGGGCACCAGCACCTTGCCGCCCATGTGGCCGCACTTTTTCACCGCCGCCAGCTGGTCTTCGAAATGCACGCCGGCCGCGCCTGCTTCAATCATCGCCTTCATCAGCTCGAAGGCGTTGAGCACGCCGCCGAAGCCGGCTTCGGCATCGGCCACGATCGGCGCCATCCAGTCGATCTCGTCCTTGCCTTCGGCGTGATGCAACTGGTCGGCGCGCAGCAAGGTGTTGTTGATGCGCTTGACCACCTGCGGCACCGAATTGGCCGGATACAGCGACTGGTCCGGATACATCTCGCCGGCCACGTTCGCATCGGCGGCCACCTGCCAGCCGCTGAGGTAAATCGCCTGCAGGCCGGCCTTCACCTGCTGCATGGCCTGGTTGCCGGTGAGCGCGCCCAGCGCGTTGACGAAGTCTTCCTTGTGCAGCGATTTCCACAGCCGCTCGGCGCCGCGGCGGGCCAGCGAATGTTCGACCTGCACCGTGCCGCGCAGGCGCGCCACGTCTTCGGCACTGTAGTTGCGGCGCACGTCGGTCCAGCGCGGATTGTTCTTCCAGTCCAGCGCGATCTGTTCGGCGGTGGGGAGATGGTTCTTCATGTCATGGCTCCTTACGGTGTTGCCAATGCGCGCGATCAGGCGAGCTGTGCGTAGGCGGGAAGGGTGAGGAAGTCGCCGAGCTGGTCGGCGTGCGTAAGCGCGGTCAGCAGCTCGGCGGCGTCGGCGGCGCGGCGTGCGCCGGGCAGCTCGCTTTGTTGCAGGCGATGCGTGTGCGCGGCCAGCGCGTGATCGAACAGGGCGAAGTCGATCGGCGCGTGATCGGGGAATTCCAGGCTGCCGTGATGCAGCCATTGCCACAATTGCGCGCGGGCGATTTCCGCGGTGGCGGCGTCTTCCATCAGGTTATGGATCGGCACGCAACCCATGCCTTCCAGCCATGCGGCGGTGTAGCGCAGCGCCACTTCCACGTTGTTGTCGAAGCCGGCGCGGCTGATGGTGCCGCCGCATGGGGCGATCAGCGCGTCGCGGTCGGCGCTGACATCGTCGCGCAGCACATGCAGCTGGTTCGGCGTGGGCATGTGCCGGTCGAAGATATCCATCGCGACCGGCACCAGCGCCGGATGCGCCACCCAGGTGCCGTCGTGGCCGGCCTGCACTTCGCGCAGCTTGTCGGCACGTACCTTGGCCAGCGCCTTGTCGTTGGCGTCGTCGTCGCCCTTGATCGGGATCTGCGCGGCCATGCCGCCCATCGCAAAAGCGCCGCGGCGATGGCAGGTCTGGATCAGCAGTTCCGAATAGCTCTTCAGGAACGGCACCGTCATCACCACCTGGCCGCGTTCGGGCAGCAGGCGGTCGCGATGGCCGCGCAGCGTTTTCAGGTAGGAAAAGATGTAGTCCCAGCGGCCACAGTTGAGGCCGACCGCACGGCCGCGCAGCGCATGCAGGATCTCATGCATCTGGAACACCGCCGGCAGGGTTTCGATCAGCACGGTGGCCTTCATCGTGCCCAGCGGCAGGCCCAGTTCGTCTTCGGCCAGCGCCATCACCTCGTCCCAAAGCGCGGCTTCTTCCATCGCCTCCAGCTTGGGCAGGTAGAAATACGGGCCGAGCTCGCGCTTGTGCAGGGCATGGGCGTTGTGGAAGGCGTACAGGCCGAAGTCGACCAGGGCGCCGGCCATCGTTTCGCCGTCGACGGTGACATGGCGTTCCGGCAGGTGCCAGCCACGCGGACGCACCACCAGTACAGCCGGATTGGCGCCGACGCGGTATTCCTTGCCCTCGGGCGAGCGGTATTCCAGCGTGCCGTTGACCGCATCGCGCAGGTTGCGCTGGCCATCGAGCTGGTTGGCAAAGCTGGGCGCCGAGGAATCCTCGAAATCGGCCATGAACACCTTCGCCCCGGAATTGAGGGCGTTGATGATCATCTTGCGCTCGACCGGGCCGGTGATTTCCACGCGGCGGTCCTGCAGCGCGGCCGGAATCGGCGCCACCAGCCAGTCGGACTCGCGGATGGCCTGGGTATCCGGCCGGAAATCCGGCAGCGCGCCGGCGTCATAGCGCGCCTGGCGCTGGCGGCGGGCCTTGAGCAAGGCCTGCCGCTTGGGCTCCGCACAACGGTGCAGATGGGCCAGAAAGGCCAGCGCGTCCGGAGTCAGGATGTCGCGGTAGGCCGCGCCATCGGCAAGGATCCAGGCCGGCTGGGCGACCAACTTTTCACTGAGTACTGCCATGAGCTTCTCCACCATGGGTTCGGTGCTGAAGCTAGTCACGGGGATTTGATTTGACAAACCAAATATTTCAATTCTAGTTATTGAATTTATTAATACATACGCTAAGGTATTGAAGATGCTGTCATGAAATAGCCCAAACGGAAGCCGAACATGACAAAAAAAGTCGCCCCAGCCGCCAAGCGGCGCCCGCGCAAAACCGCCGCCAGCGGGGAAGCCGGCCGGTACTACTACAAAGGCAACCGGCTCAAGCAGATGCGCGCCTTTGTCACCACCGTAAAGCTTGGCACCCTCAGCCGCGCGGCCGAGGCGCTGTACCTGTCCCAGCCCTCGATCAGCCTGCAGTTACAGGCGCTGGAGCGCGAGCTGGGGGTGGAGCTGCTGCAGCGCAGCCGGCGCCGCATCAACCTCACCGACGCCGGCGAAGCCTTGTATGAGCTGGCGCGCCCGCTGGTGGAGGGCTGGGAGCATCTGGATCGCGACTTCCAGGCCAAGATCAAGGGCATGCAGGCCGGACGGCTGACCGTGGCCGCCGGCAGTTCCACCATCCAGTACCTGCTGCCCGAACTGGTGCGGCGCTACCGCGAGCAATACCCCGCAGTGCAGCTGCAGCTGGCCAATGTCACCGGCAAGGACGGCATGGCGCTGCTGCGCGCCGACGAAGCCGATTTCGCCGTCGGCTCGATGCTGGACGTGCCCAACGACATCGCCTGGGCGCCGGTCTATCACTACGACCCGATGCTGATCACGCCGCTGGACCACCCGTTGGCGCAGAAAGAGGACATCACCCTGGAAGATCTCTCGCCGCACGGCCTGATCCTGCCGCCGCAGCGCCTGTCCACCTACCGGCTGGTGGACTTGGTTTTCCAGCAGCGCCAGGTGCCGTACCAGGTGGCGATCGAGGTCGGCGGCTGGGAGGTGATCAAGGAATACGTGGCGATGGGGCTGGGCATTTCCATCGTCACCGGCATCTGCATTACCGAAGCCGATCGCGCGCGGCTGATGGTGCGCAATATGCGCCAGTACTTTCCGCAGCGCAGTTATGGCGTGGTGATGCGCAAGGGCAAGTTCCTCAGCCAGGAAGCGCGCGCGTTCATCGATCTGATCCGGCCTGGCCTGCTGACGCATCGCGACTACGACGAATCCGGCCACTCCGAGCGCTAGCTATTCGTAGGCTGGGTTACCCCGGGCTTGGTCCGGGGGTAACCCAACCTACTCGCTTCGTAGCGATATCGTTGGGTTACGCTGCGCTAACCCAACCTACGCTGCCAAGGGACGTATGCCATGAATCGTCGTTTAGTCGTGTTTGCTGCGCTTGCATTGGGATCGGCGTGGAGCTGCCACGCTGCCGATCAAAACGCCCAAGTGATGGAGCCGGTGCATCGCTTTTTCGATGCGTTGGGCAAGCAGGACAAAAACGGCTTGCTCGCCGTGGTGGCACCGAATATCGAAATCACCAGCATGCATGAGAACGAGCTGCGTCGGCCGACGATCGAAAAGCTGGCCGATGCCATCGCCGCGCACAAGGGCGGCCCGATCGCCGAAAACATCTACGATCCGATCGTGCACGTCGACCAGAACCTGGCGGTGGTATGGGCGCCATACAAATTCACCATCAATGGCCGCGTGGATCACTGTGGCACAGACGTACTTACGCTCGGCAAGGTGCAGGATCGCTGGATCATCATCGGCTTGTCCGACAACGAGCGAAAAGAAAATTGCGGATGACCGTAGCTTTGGCGACTGCGGGCTTGATCCGCAGGTAACCGAACGATGTTGCTTCGAGCCGAGTGTGTTGGGTTATCCCCGGAGCAAGTCCGGACTAAGCCAGCCGGCGGTTCGCAGGAACTAGCTGCGCTGCTGCAATGCCAGTTTCACGCCGAAGCTGAGCAGGATGGTGCCGCATACGCGATCCATCCATTGTCCCAGCCGCGGCTTGGCGAGCAGCAGGCGATGCACGCGGCCGCCCATCAGCGCCAGCGCGCTTGACCAGGTCAGGCCGATGCCGATCACTGTGAGGCCAAGTACAACCAAGCCGAACTGCGGATGCGCCGCGTGCATGGAAACGAACTGTGGCAGCAGCGCCAGAAAGAACAGCGCGACCTTGGGATTGAGCACATTGGTCAGCATGCCCTGGCGAAATGCTGCGGCAAAACCCTGGCCGCGCGTCACGGTCGGCTGGTGCGCACTGCGGCGCGACAGCAGCATGCGCACGCCGGTCCACACCAGATAGGCTGCGCCCAGGTACTTCAGCACGCTGAAGGCCAGCGCCGACGTCATCAAAATCGCGGAGATGCCCAGCGCCGCCGCCAGCGTGTGCACAATGCAGCCCGTGTTGATGCCCAATACTGCCGCCAGTCCCACGACATGCCCTTCACGGCCGCTGCGCGTGAGAATGTAGAAGGTATCGAGCCCGGGAGTGAGGGCGAGCGCCACGCAGGCGAGCAGGAAGGCGTCGTAGTGCTGGATGCCGAGGGTGTCCATCAGGGCCATGCGCGTACTCCTTTATTCGGTATTGCGATGCTTGCCGTGGTAGGGACGGAACAAGGCGCGGATCGTGCTCATGTCCGCGTCGGGATCGTCGCTGGCCTGCACCACGGGACCGAGGGTGAAGGTCTTGCTGGGGTAGTCGATAAACAAGGTCTGGATCGGCACGTTCGCTTCGTGCGCAATGCGCAGAAAACCCGATTTCCACTGCTTCACGTGCTTGCGCGTGCCCTCGGGGGTAATGCCCAGCCACATGCGATCGTGCTGCTGAAAGCGTTGCACCATCTGGCCGACCACGTTCAGCGCGGCGCTGCGATTGATCGGGATCAGTCCGATCGGCCGCAGGATGATGCCCAGCGGGCCATCCAGCACTTCGCGCTTGATCATGATGTTGATGTTGATGCCCAGGCCGATCTTCATCATCAGCCCCCATACGCCGTCCCAATAGGACGAATGCGGTGCGCCGATGATGATCAGCTTGGGCACGTCCGGCAGCTGGCCGAGCAGGCGCCAGCCCGACAGGCGCAGCAGGCTGCGCATCAGCCAGGGCCAGAAGCGGCTCTGCAGCAGCGGTGCCTGGGGCGGTACGGCAGGCAGGATGGGTGGGCTCACTCGTGGCTCCAGGATCGCGATCGGGCTTGCTTGAGTTTGCCGCGCTGCTGCTTGCCTTCCAGCCGGCGCTTTTGCGATGCGCGGGTGGGCTTGGTGGCGACCCGCTTCTTGGGCACCACCAGCGCGGCGCGCAGGATTTCCAGCAGGCGCTCGCGCGCGTCCTCGCGATTGCGGCCCTGGTCGCGGAAGCGCCGGGCCTGGATCACCAGCACGCCTTCATCGGTAAGGCGGCGGTCGCTGCGCGCCAGCAGGCGTGCGCGCACATCGTCGGGCAGCGACGGCGAATGCAGTACGTCGAAGCGCAGTTCTACCGCACTCTCGGTGCGGTTCACATGCTGGCCGCCCGGGCCGTCGGCACGCAGGAAGCGTACGACCAGCTCGGAGTCCGGCAGGACGATGGATCGGCTCACGGATAACATGCGGCGCAGTTTAGCTGGTCGCCGTGCTTTCCTGCGGCAGCTCCCAGTCGAAGCGCGCCAGCAGGCTTCGATAGGCGTCGTCCAAGGGAGCCTCCAGGCGCATCGGCCGGCCGTCCAGCGGATGGCGCAGGTGCAGCCGCCAGGCATGCAGCAGCATGCGGTGACAGCTGAAATACTGCTTGTAAAGGCGATTGTGATCGCTGCGCCCATGCTGGCAGTCGCCGATCACCGGGTGATGGATATGCGCCATATGCTTGCGGATCTGGCGGAAGCGGCCGCTCTGCGGCTCGGCCAGCACCAGTGCATAGCGCTGCTGCGGATAGCGGCCCAGCGCGATCGGCACTTCCACCGTAGCCATGCACCGGTAGGCGGTCAGCGCATCGCGCCGCGGTCCGGTTTCGCGCGAGCCCGGCAGCGGGTAGTCGACGATACCCTCGGCCGGCTCCGGCCAGCCGCGCACCACGGCGAGATATTGCTTGTGTACGTCGCGGCTCATGAACTGCTCGCCCAATGCCGCCGCCACTTCGCTGGAGCGCGCAATCAGCAGCACGCCGCTGGTGGCGCGGTCCAGGCGATGCGCCAGGTAGACCGTGCCGCCGACCTGCTCGCGCAGCACATCGATCAGGAAAACATCGGTGTTGCCGACCATTTTCGAGCGATGCACGGCCATGCCCGCGGGCTTGTTCACCGCGATCAGGGCGTCGTCCTGGTAGAGGATTTCAAGGGGCAACGTGAATCACTCGGAGATGCCTGCGGATTGCCTCGCTGTCATTCGACACGCGCCGAATGACGGTGAAGCGGAGTGCAGATAACAGCAAAAAGGGCCGCTGCGGCAGCTTTGTCAGCGCCGCACCCAGCCATATACAAACGACAGCAGGCCAGCCGCTCCTACGCACGCTGGCAGCAACATGCCGTGCTGCGGCGACAGTGTCGCCAGCAAGGTCGCGCTGACAATCAGCGTGCCGCCAAGCATGCCGCAGCCGACCATGCGCAGCACGCGCCGCGCCAGGTCGCGCTGATGACCCAGCATTTCGAAATCGGCCACCATGCGCTGTTCGCCGACGGCAATCTGGCGCATCGCATCGCGCACCAGCTCCGGCAGCTGCGGCGCATTGTGGAACCACTCCGGCACGCGCTTGCGGATTTCGCGCAAAGTGCGCAGCGGGCTGTAGCGCTCGCGCAGGATGCGCTTGAGCACCGGATGCGCCACCGCCCAGATGTCGATCTCCGGATCCAGCATGCGTCCCACGCCTTCGATATTGAGCAGGGTTTTTTGCAGCAGAATCAGCTGCGGCTGCAAGATCAGCTCGAAGCGGCGTGCGGTCTGGAACAGCTTTACCACCAGTTCCGCCAGCGAGATCTGCGACAGCGGGCGGGTGAAATACGGCTCGCAGACCGTGCGCACGGCCGCTTCCAGTTCGTCCATGCGGATACTGGCGGGCATCCAGCCGGCGTCCACATGCAGCTTGGCGATGCGCGCGTAATCGCGTTCGAACAGTGCGATGAAATTCTGCGCCAGCCAGTATTGGTCCGCTTCCGGCAGCGAACCCATGATGCCGAAATCCAGCGCAATGAAGCGCGGCTCCTGCGCCCGCGTGGGATCCACCCAGATATTGCCCGGATGCGCGTCGGCATGGAAAAAATTGTCGCGGAAGACCTGTTCGTAGAACAGGCGCACACCCTTGGCGGCCAGCTGCTTGCGGTCGATGCCGGCAGCGTCGATCGCGGCGATGTCGTCGCAGCTCACGCCCGACACGCGCTCCAGCGTGAGCACGCGCGCGGAGGTGAGTTCCCAATGCACCTCGGGCACGTACATGTCCACGCCGCTGGCGAAATTGCGCCGCAGCAGGCTGGCATTGGCGCCTTCGCGCTGCAGGTCCAGCTCGTTCTCCAGCATCTTCTCGACTTCGGCGACCACGTCGAGCGGGCGGATCTTGTCTGCGTTCGGATGCCAGCGTTCGGCCAGTTCGCCCAGCGAATGAATCAGGTTCACGTCGCGCGCAATGCGCTGCTCGATGCCCGGACGCAGCACCTTCACCACCACGGCGCGGCCGTCCAGCAACGTGGCGGGGTGCACCTGCGAGATCGAGGCGGAAGCGAGCGGTACCGGATCGAAGCTGGCATATAGCGTTTCCACCGGCAGCTTCAGTTCGCGCTGCACGATCACGCGCGCCTGCTCGCCCGGAAACGGCGGCACCTGGTCCTGCAGCAGCGACAGCTCGTCGGCGATATCGGCCGGCACCAGGTCGCGCCGGGTCGACAACACCTGCCCGGCCTTGACGAAGATCGGGCCGAGCTCGTTCAAGGCCAGGCGGATCCGCGCACCGCGTGACAGCGGGCGCACGTCGACGGCGGGACGGCCAAGGAACGGACGGATCAGCTTCAGCGGGCGGAACAGGTGGGTGGCGTCGATCAGCTCATCCAGCCGGTAGCGCAGCAGGACGATAGTGACGCGCAGCAGGCCGGGTACGACTTTCAGCGGCGTCACGGATGCGATCCCCGCCGGCGTTCCAGGCGCGCCAGCCGCGCTTCCAGCCGCTCGGTGCGCTCGCGCAGAGCGTCCACGTCATCGAGAAAACCCTCGACTTCGCCGGGCGCGAGGGCCAGGCGCGCCTCGTCGCGCAGCCAGGCAGCACTGTCCTGACTCAGGTGCGACGCCGATTCGCGCGCGTGCGCCAATCCTTCGCGCACCGCCTTGGCCAGCGGTACGCCGAGCACATCGCCGAAGGTGCGGGCAAAGGCTTCTTCGAAATCCGGCGCAAAGCCGCTGGCGAGTTTTTCCAGCCGGCGCGCCAGCTCCGCATCGCCGGCGATATCCACCTTGCCCGGCGCCATGCTCTCGTCGCCGCGGCGAAACAGCATCGACAGCAGGCTGCCGGGCGTGGCGGCGACGCGCAGATCGCTGCTGTCCGGCGCGGGACCGACTTTCAGCCGTCCCTGCTCGACGCTGATGGCCATCGACACCTCCAGGCCGCGCAGTTGCAATTGCACGCTGCGGCCTTCCAGCGCGGCCAGCCTGGCCTGGGTATCGGGATCGAGCGACAGCGCGTGATTGAGCGCTGTCTCCAGTGCGCGACCGGCGAGTTTGCGCAGCGGTTGCGGCAGCAGACGGGGAGATGAGGCGGCATTCATCCCGGGATTGTAGCCGCCCAGGCGTCGCGCTGATCGTGAGGGGCGGCGATCACACCGGTTTGGCGCCGGCGAAGCCGAGCTGCCGCCAGGCTTCATACACCGCCACCGCTACGCTGTTGGACAGATTCAGGCTGCGGCTGTCCGGGCACATCGGCAGGCGCAGGCGCTGCTCCGGCGGCAATGCGTCCAGCACTGCATCGGGCAGCCCCGCGGTTTCGCAGCCGAACAACAGGGCATCGCCGTCACGGAAACGTGCATCCACGTGCATGCTGCGTCCGCGGGTGGAGAAGGCGAACACGCGCGGATGCTTCAGCGTCGCGAGGCAGGCATCGAGATCGTCGTGCACGCTTACGCGCGCATATTCGTGGTAATCGAGGCCGGCGCGGCGCAGGCGCGTATCGTCGAGCTCGAAGCCCAGCGGGCGGATCAGGTGCAGGCTGGCGCCGGTATTGGCGCACAGGCGGATCACGTTGCCGGTATTGGGCGGGATTTCGGGTCTGAACAGGATGACATGCAGCATGCCGCCATTATCGGATGACGGGGCCGATCGCGTCTCGTGCTCAGCCGGTCACGACGGTGGCGGTGGCGATCGGAGCGTGGGCAGCCAGCTGGGCCGGCACCGACTTGGCGCTCACCATCGAGACCAGGGCCAGGCCGCAGACCAGTACGCATGCTCCAAACAGGCTGCGCAGCATCATCGTTTCGAAGTTCATGGCGATATCTCCTGATAAAAGGTGTGGGTGGCGCCGATCAGCCGGCGGCACGGATGCAAACCATGTTGCCCAGGTCCGGCAGTGCGCAGCTCGACGGTGCAGCGGCGAACAAGGCCTCGACCGGATTGCCAGCGGCCAGTTGCACCGCGGCGGGCTTGGCGACGACCATCGCGGCCAGGATCAGACCGCTGACCAGCAGGCAAGCGGCGAACAGTCCGCGCAGGACCATCGCTTCGAATTTGGCTTCACTGAATTTCATGTCCTTGGCTCCAGTTGGGAGGACCGTCAGGGTCCTTGCCTACCAGAGTGCAAACGCCGTGCCAGCCTGTTCTTGCGTCGTAATATGCTGATAAACATCGATTTGTTGCGATGTCTCGGCGGCGGCCTGGATGTCCGCGGACACCGGACACCCATAACCGGACAGTGTCCGGACGGACACCGCAGGCCGCGCTGCTAAGCCGGCGTTCGATGACAAGGCGCCGGCACGCGTTACGATGCAACGCGGATCTCAACCCTTCGCATCAAACGCATCCATGGAGCTACTCATGCGCAAGACCCTGCTGTTGCTCGTACCCGCAGTACTGCTTGGCGGCTGTACCTGGGGCATTAATCCCGATCCGGGATCCAACGGCGTGCGCACAGTATGGACAGGCGATGTTTCCGGTTGCCATGACCTGGGCAAGATCACCGTTTCGGTGATGGACCACGTCGGACCGTTCGATCGCAACGACATCAAGGTGCGCGACGAGCTGCAGGTGCAGGCGCGCAACAGCGCAGCCAGCATGCATGCAGACACGATGAAGCCGCTGGCCGATCCGGTCGACGGTTCGCAGCCGTGGGAAGCGTATTACTGCGGCAATCACCCGGTGGGGTCGTCGGCACCGCCGCCGATCCAGGGCAATCCGCAGTCTCAGCCGCAGCAGCCGGCGCAGGCGCCGCAACAGCAGGGCGGCGGTTTCCAGACCTATCCGACCAAGGGCGGCTGATTCGCCCTACTTGGCGAACACGCCATGCAGATACAGCTGCATGGCGTGCTGCAATTGCATCAGTGCCGCATCGCGGCCAGGCATGTCGGGCTCGGCGTGAATCGCAATCGCCGCCTTCATCATCTGCTGCACCACCACGGCGGCGGCATGCATGTCTTCGCTTGAACGATGTGCGGCGCGCTGCGCCAGCAGCGCCTGCAATTGCGCGCGCACGCGGCGGCGAATCGCCATGCCGTCGACGGACGGCATGATGACCGTTTCCACCAACACCACGAAGGCCGGGTGACGCTTGCGGAACGACACCAGGAACGCGCACAGCTGCCGCGCCAGTTCCTCGGTGCTCCACGGCACGGACTGCTCGGCCAGCGTCGCCAGCTCGGCATATACCGCCTGCGCGTATTGCTCCACCAGCGCCTGCGCCAGCACTTCCTTGGTCGGGAAGAACTGATACAGCGAGCCGATCGATGCGCCCGCCCGTGCCGCCACCTCGGTCATGGTGGTGGCGTCGTAGCCCTTTTCGACAAAGCAGGACGCGGCCGCTTCCAGCAGCGCGGCCACGCGTTCGTGACCGCGCTGGCGCTGCGGCACGCGGCGTAGTTCGCCCGGTTTTTTCGCTTCGGAGGTTTCCATCGGCATTCAGTCCACGCCATGCGGCGGCGGCTTCATAACCTGCGCAGGGTATCGCAGTTGCTTGCGAAAGGCCTGAATGACGTCGGCCGGCGCCGTCAGCACGGCGCCGACAGATCCTGGCTGGCGCGCTCCTGCAGCCATTGGCGGAAGAGGCCGTAGTCGGCGTCGATCGGCTCGGCCGCGGCGGGGCGCTGCAACATCGCCGCCAGGGCTGCGGGCACTGCGACCGGTGCGCCGACCAGGGGCTCGACCACGCTTTCGAATTTCGCCGGATGCGCGGTGGCCACGATCGCCCAGGGCGAGGCATCGCCCTGCGCCCGCAACTGATCGAGCACATGCATGGCGGTAGCCGTATGCGGACAGAACACCTCGCCATGTTCGCGCGCATGCAGCGCTATGGTGGCGCAGATGCTGCGGTCGTCCACGCTGTGCGCCTGCACTTGCGCGCGCAGATCGTGCGCTTGCGGGAAGGTCCATTGCAGGCGTTCGAAATTGCTCGGCGCGCCCACGTCCATGGCATTGGCCAGCGTCGCCACCGCTTGCCGCGGCGTGTAGTCGTGGCCGGCGAAATAATCGGGCAGGGTGGCGTTGGCGTTGCAGGCCAGCTGGATACGGCCCAGCGGCAGGCCCATCTGGCGCACCCATAGCGCGGCCAGTGCGTTGCCGAGATTGCCGGTGGGCACGACCAGGTTCAGCGCTTCGCGGTGGTCGTGCCACCAGCCGACAGCGGCGTGGGCGTAATAGCTCATCTGCGGCAGCAGGCGGCCGAGGCTGATGCTGTTGGCCGAAGACAGCGGCATCTGTGCCTGCAGCGCGGCATCGTTCAACGCTGCTTTGACCATGCGCTGGCAATCGTCGAAGCGGCCGTGCACGCGCAAGGCTTGCACGTTGTCGCCGAAGCAGCCGAGCTGATGCGCCTGGCGCGGCGAGACGCGGCCATCGGGATACAGGATCACCACGTCTACATGTGGCTGCCGGTGAAAGGCTGCGCCCACCGCCGCGCCGGTGTCGCCGGAAGTTGCCACCAGGATCGTCAGCCGGGATGCATCGTCGCCGCGCAGCCGGCGCAGGCAGGCGGCGAGAAACCGCGCACCGACATCCTTGAATGCCGCGGTGGGGCCGTGAAACAACTCCAGCACGGAAGTCCCGGGATGCTGCGGCAAGCTGCGCAGCGGCGTGGGGAAGGTGAGTGCCTCGGCGCAGATCGAGGGCAGCGCAGGCGCCAATCCATCACCCGCAAAAAACGGTGCAAGCAAAGTTGCCGCCGTATCGGCCAGCGTGCCGCGCGGATCGAAATCCTGCACGTCGAGTGTGGGCAAGTGATCCGGCACATACAGACCGCCATCCGGCGCGAGCCCCGCGGCGATCGCCGCGCTGAGGGTGGTCGCGGGACTGGCGCCGCGTGTGCTGGGATAGTGCAAGGTTTCGCTCATGCGGGTTCACCGGCAGCAGGCAGCAGGGCGGCGGCGGGTCCGTCGACGGGAGCGACAAAGCTGTCGCTGTCCAGTCCGGCTTCGGCGAAAGCGCTGCGCATCGCCTGTGCGGCAGCTTCTGCGTCGCTGCGCTGTTCGAACCAGCCGAAGACGCTGGGGCCGCCGCCGGAGATGCTCGCGCCCAGGGCGCGATGGTCCAGTGCTGCCTGTTTCACGCGCGCAAAATTCGGCACCAGCGGTGCACGGCGCGGTTCCACCAGCACATCCTTCAGGCCTTCGCGCACCAGTTCCGCTTCGCCGCGCCAGCAGCCGGCCAGCACCAGCGCGAGGTTGGCCGACTGCGCCACGAATTCGCCCAACGCGTAGTCGCCGGCCAGCGCGGCGCGTGCCTTGCGCGTTTCCAGCACCACGTGCGGATGCACCAGGGCGCAGTGCCAGCTGGCCGGCACCGGCACGCGCAGCAGGCGTTCGCGCGTAGCCAGCGCCAGGCCGCCGAGCAGCATCGGCCCCACGTTGTCGCCATGCCGTCCGCCGCTGGCCACGGCCTCGCCTTCCATCGCAAAGCCATACAGCGATTCGCGCGACAGCGGCCGTTCCAGCAATGCATTGGCGGCGACCAGCGCCGCCACGCACGATGCGGCCGAGCCGCCCATGCCCGAGCCCAGCGCAATGCCTTTGTGCAGGAAAAGTTCGAAACCATGCTGCAGGCCCAGCGCCTTGCGCAGGGCGAGCAGGGCGGCGCCTGCGGTGTTCTGTGCAGCGTCGGTCGGTAATACGTCGACACAGCCGTCAATGCCGGCGATGCGCACGGTGGAAGTATCGATGCGGCGCACATCCACGCGGTCGGAAGCGCCGGCGATGCAGTGGCCGAGAATGTCGAAGCCCACGCCGACATTGCCCACGCTGGCGAAGGCGACGGCGGAAGCGGATTGCAGGCGTTGCGGCGACATCGGGGACTTCATGGCAAGAGGAGTGTTCATGCGCGCACCTCCAGCGATTCGGCGATGCGCAGCAGATCGGCAAATACCCCGGCGGCGGTCACTTCGGGACCTGCGCCAGGGCCTTGCACCAGCAGCGGATTATCGCGGTAACGCTGAGTGCGGAATTGCACGATGTTATCCGTAAGCCGCGTATGCGCGAATGCATGCGCGGCCGGCAGCGCATGCAGGCCGACCCGGGCGCGGCCGTCGCAGTCCAGGCTGGCCACGTGGCGCAGCACGCCTTGCGCGGCCTGGGCCGCCGCCAGCCGCTGGGCCATCGGCGCATCGAGCTGCTCCAGCCGCGCCATGAATTCCTCCACCGGTACCTCGGCCAGTTCCGCCGGCACCAGGCTCTCCACCGCCACGTCGTGCAGGGACAGCGGCCAGCCCGCTTCGCGCGCCAGGATCACCAGCTTGCGCGCGACATCCATGCCGGAAAGATCGTCGCGCGGGTCGGGCTCGGTATAACCCAGCGCATGCGCTTCGCGCAGCAGGGCGGAGAACGGGCGCTGGCCGTCGTACTGGCAGCACAGCCAGGCCAGGGTGCCGGAGAACATGCCTTCCACCGACAGCAGCTGATCGCCGGTATCGAGCAGGTCGCGCAGCGTCTGCACCACCGGCAGGCCGGCGCATACCGTGGCTTCGTAGCGGAAGCGCCCGCCGTACTGGCTGGCTGCGCGAATCGATTGCCAGCGCGACAGCGGACCGCTGCTGGCCAGCTTGCTCGGCGTCACCACATGCAGGCCGGACGCCAGCCAGTACGGATATTGCGAGGCGACCATGTCGCTGGCGCTGCAGTCGATCAGCATCGCGTGGCGCTGGCCTTCGCCGCGCACATGGGCGGCGAACTGATCCAGGTCGGCCGGCCGCCAGGTCTGCGCATCGTGCTGCGCATTGAGCTCGGGATCGTCGCAATCGAGCCACATGCGGCGGCTGGCGGCCACGCCGCAGAGTTTCAGTTCCAGTCCGGCCTCGCGTGCCAGCCGTTCCTGTGCGGCGCGCAACTGCGCCAGCAGCACGCTGCCGACACGTCCGGGACCGATCAGGCCCACCGCCAGGGTTCGACGCCGCGAACTGGCGGCCTGCAAAGGGGGCAGTCGGTACGGGTGTTCGGCGATGAGTGATGCGCAGCTATCCATGATGGCCTCCGGTAGAGGCCCCTGCTCGCTGGCGGTTCGGGAGTGGCCCGGCCCGCCTCTTCGAGGGCGGGGCCGTGGCGTTTGAGAACTTACTCGCGCACTGACACCACCCCGTAGCCGGTCGTACCGGTTCCGGTAGTGGTGGTAATAATCGTGGCGATGATCGTGGTCGTCGCAATGCGCGCACGCCCGGCGATGGCCGGGGTGAAAACGATGCGTGCTGGCGCGGATGCGGGCGACATGGAACCGACAGTAGTTGTGCGCTGCAGCGGCTGTCAACAGTTGCCTAATGAAACTATTGCATGAGCTTGCGGCGCACTTTTTCTTTGCTCGTCATCCCGGCGAAGGCCGGGATCCAGTGCCTTTGCTGCACTGCAGGCGCGGGGTCCCGGCTTTCGCCGGGATGACGGTGGCGCAATGAAGACCGCGATTTTCCGGGCTCAGTGCGACAGGTCGATCGAATACACCGCCGTACCGTCACCGTTGTCGCGTAGCTGCGTGATGTTGTGCAGGCCATCGCCCTGCGCTACCGCCTGCTTGTCGCCGGCCGACGTGAACACCACCGGGCCGTGGGTTTTCAGGCGCGCGAAATGCCACGAAGCGGCGGGTACATCCTTGCTGTCCAGCGAAGGATGTTTTTGCAGCCATTGCGCCACGATTTCACGCGTGCCATCCGGTGCGGCCAGCACGATGTTGTTGCCGTCCAGGCCGGGGAAATGGCCGCCGCCGCTGGCGCGGTAGTTGTTGGTCACCACCACGAAGCTTTGCGCGGGCTGCACCGGCTTGCCGTGATAGCTGAGCTTCACGATGCGCTGGCCGGCCGGCTTGGATACGTCGATCACGTAGGCGATGCCGCCCTGGATCTGGTCGAAGTTGTAGCCGACGTATTTCTCGTTGATCAGCTGCTGCTCGCCGGTGGCATTCGGATCGATGCGGTTGAAGCGCTGCGCCGATTGTTCCAGCCACGCCTTCAGACCTTTGCCATCCAGCTTCACCGCACTGAGCGTGTTCGGATAGAAATACAGATCCGCCGCGCTGCGCAGGGTCAGCGGGCCGGGCAGTACGTCGGTGTAGTCATCCGGGCCGCCGAAGCCGGTGCGGAACGCAGCGGCCGAACCGAGCACAGGAACCTTGGCCAGTTCCGGATGCGTGGCCGGCAGTTCGCGCTGCGTGTAGTCGATCTGCGCGGCATTCACCGGGGCCAGCGCACTCATATCGCCTTCATCGGCGAAGTAGCTGCTCATGCGCAGCTGGCTTTGGCCGATCGGCGTATTCACGTAGTCGATCGCCGCCTGCTGCACCTTGCCGACCACCAGCGGAATCTGCGGATCGGCCGGCACGCAATTGGCCGGCGACACCGACGGCTTGCCCCTGCTGACGACCGGCGGGCAGATCGGCCACACCTGGCTGAGGGTCTTGCTCTTGTCGACTGTCCAGTGGCCTTGCTGGCGCACCAGGGCCAGGCGAATCACACCCAGGTCCTTGCCGAAGAAACCGCCCATCACGGCCGGTACGCCGCGCACATAGCCGCGTTCGTCGTCGACATCCTGCATATGCGCAAAGCGCGGGCCCGGGAAATCGGTGTGTTCGTGGCCCATCAGCAGTACATCGATGCCGGGCACGCCGGCCAGATACCAACCGCCGTTTTCCATGTCCGGCGTATACGGCGCGTTGTTCATGCCGCCATGCAGGATCGCAATCACCAGGTCCGGATGCTGGGCCTGGATTTCCGGCATGTATTTCTGCGCCGCCTCGACCACGCCGGTAACCGTCACCTTGCCGGCCAGATTCTGCTTGTCCCACTGCATGATCGGCGGCGGCGCGAAGCCGATGATGGCGATCTTCAACGGCACGCTGAGCTGGCTGCCATCGGGAGTGAACGCGGCGAACTTGCGTTCGATGATGGTCCAGGGCTGGAAGATCGGCTTGCCGTCGCGCACGCTGTCCACGTTCGCCAGCACCAGCGGATAGTGCGGCCCGGCGCAGTGCTGCTGGCTGCCGCCGTCCACGTTCATCGGCGTATTGGTGACCTGCGACAGATAGGGCAGGCCGTAGTTGAATTCATGGTTGCCGATGGTGCCGCCGTCGTAGCCGATCGCGTCCATCGCCTTGTAGATCGCAAGTTCCTGGCCGCAGCCGATCTTCTGCACCTGTGCCTGATAGTCGGCCAGCACGCTGCCCTGGATGGTGTCGCCGGCATCGAACAGCAGGCTGTTGGTGAACTGGCTGCGCGCCTTGCGGATCAGGGTGACGGTGCGCTCGAAGCCCAGCGTCGGGTCGGCTTTCTGCTTGTAGTAGTCGTAACTGAGGATATTGGAATGGATATCCGTGGTTTCCAGTACCGCCACATCGGCACGCAACCCCTCCGGCAAGGCCTTGGGCTGGGCGGCGGGCTGCGACGGGTGGCTGGCGCAGGCGGCCAGCAGAACAGCGGAAAACAGGGCGGCGGGGCGGCAAAAACGTAAGGACATGGTGGTTCCGGCGAAAGGCCTGCAAAGCATGAACCTATCAGATATGGATGACGATTCGTCCCCGGCATAGGCCATTCCGGTGGCCGAAAGGCACTAAAATGACGCCTCTTTGACAGCCACAAGACGAAGCGCCGCCCCACGAAGCGACGCCGTACCAGGGGAGCCCCACATGCCGCTGATTTCGTTTCGCGCCACGCGAAACCGCACGACTACGGTCTGCGCACTGGCCTTTTTTGCCATCTGCGCCTGGTCTACGGCGTGGCAGGAGCCGCTGCTGGAGCAGCGCGGCTTTGTCTTTGCGCTGATGCTCTGTGTTGCCGGCGCATCGTTGTTCGTGTTTGCGCGGCTGGCCTTCGCGCTGGTGTTCAGCGGCGGCCTGTTCCTGCTGCTGCGCGCGATCACCGTGCTGAAGGAGGAATACCTGGAATCGCCGCTGATGCCGGCCGATTTCGTCTACTACGTACGCTCCAGCCTGTTCGAAACCCTGCGGCGTTATCCGAACATCTACAGCGTGGGTCTGTGCGTGGTCGTTGCCGTGCCGATCGTGCTGTGGCTGGCCTGGCATTGCGATCGCCGCCGTTTCGCGTCGCTGCGCGCGTTGCCGCAGACTTTGCTGCGTCTTGGCGGCATCGCCGTCTGCGCGCTGGCCTTCTGGTGGTGCCTGCTGCCGGCCGGTCCGTTCGCGCAGGTGCATGCACGCGGCACCTGGGAAAAAATGTCCGACGACGCGGATCTCACCAATTTTTTCGTCAACCTGCGCGATTCCAGCGTGCACCTGCCGGCGACAGCCGATGCGGCGGCGGCCCAACGCGACTGGCAAGCCACGGCGGCCGGCATTCCCGGCACCACCGATCCCAGCCAATACCCCGATATCGTGCAGGTGCTGGAAGAAAGCACCTTCAATCCGGCTAACTTCACCCACTGCACCGTGCCGGCCTGCGACCTGGCGATGTTCAAGGTGGATGCGCATACGCGTGGCACCGGTGTGATGCGTGTGCATACCTTCGGCGGTGGCACCTGGGTCAGCGAATTCGCGGCGCTTACCGGCATGCCGCAGGACATCTTCGGCCCGGGCGGCATGTACGCGCCCTACGTGCTGGCGCCGCATGTGCGCGATTCGCTGCCGCAGCAGCTGCGCCGGCTCGGTTATCTCACCGTGGCGATCTACCCCACCCACGGCGAATTCCTCAACGGTCGCGATGCCTACAAGGCATATGGAGTGGATCACTTCTACGGCGCGGGCGAACTGGGCCTGGACGACTGGGATGAAACCGACGCGCAGATGTTCGCCGCGGCCAAGAAGGTGTACGACCAGCTGAAGAAGCCCGGGCAGCCGGTCTTCATGATGATCCTCACCATCAATCAGCACGGACCGCACGACGATCCGATGTCGACCCTGCCCAAGCCGTTCCAGAACCTGCTGCAAGGCCTGCCCGATGCAACCGCGCTGAACTTCGACACTTATTTGCAGCGCGTGCACGATTCGGATACGGCGATGACCGGGCTGGAGCACGATTTCCTGGATCGCGCGCAGCCGACCGTACTGGTGCATTTCGGCGACCACCAGCCATCCTTCGACGACCTGATGCGCACGCTGCCGCGCAGCTGGCCGCCGGCATTGGTGCCGTACCAGGATTACCTCACCTACTACATGATCAAGAGCAATGTGCCCGGTGCAGCATTGCCGACGTATCCGATGCTGGATATCGCGCACCTGCCGGGCATGGTGCTGAAAGCGGCAGGCCTGCCGATGGATGCGTATTTCTCGGCGCTGACCTCATTGCGCGAACGCTGCAATGGGCTGTACGCCGATTGCGCGGACAAACCGCTGGTGCAGTCGTATTACGGCTGGATCTTCAATCGGCTGCACGTGTACCAATAAAGCGTGAGGGCGTCTCTTGCCTCGATGCCGTCATTCCCGCGAAAGCGGGAATCCTTGTTGCTCTGAAGTCCAAAGTCAAAATGGGTTCCCGCTTTCGCGGGAATGACGGCCTTCAGGCGGCAGCGTAACCCAACAAATGCCGAGCCTTGCGTGTAAGGCGCGCTGCTTTTTTTAAAAGCAGCGCGCTGCATGGAATGTCTTTCGTGGTGTGTGTATTTGTTGGGTTACGCTGCGCTAACCCAACCTACGATGGTTCAGGTGATGGGGTAGGCGACGCCGCTTACCCAGGTTTCCTGCACGACCAGGTCGTCATTCAATACCGCAAAGTCCGCGTGATAACCGGCCGCGATGCGCCCATGCGTGCGCTCCAGGCCGATCCACGCTGCCGGATAGGCGCTGGCCATGCGCGAGGCTTCCGCCAGCGACAAGCCCAGCATCTGCACCGTGTTGCGCACCGCGCCGGCCATATCCAGGCCCGAGCCCGCTAGCACGCCTGCTTCGTTCTGGCAGATGCCATCGCGCATCACGATGGTCTGGCCGTTGAGCACATAGGTGGGATTGTCGCTGCCTACCGGCGGCATCGCGTCGGTGACCAGTACGCACTTGCCGGGTGCCTTGGCGGCGATCGCCACGCGCAGTGTGGCCGGATGCACATGGTGGCCATCCACGATCAGGCCGCACCAGCTGTGCGGATCGTCCAGCGCTGCACCCACCACGCCAGGATCGCGGCTGCTGAGCGGCGTCATCGCGTTATACAGATGAGTAAAGCCGCAGACGCCGGCATCGAGCGCGGCGCGCGTGGTGGCATAGTCGGCCGCGGTATGGCCGGCGACCACGATCACGCCGGCCTGGCTGAGCCGCGCAATCGTCACCGGCGAGACCTGGTCCGGCGCCAGCGTCAGCATCACGGCGCCGCGGCGCTTGGCGGTCAAAGCTTCGATATCACCTTCGTCGGGATAGCGGAACAGATCGGCGTTGTGGATACCCTTGCGCGCAGTGGCGAGGAAGGGGCCTTCCACATGGATGCCCAGCACGCCTGGCACGTATTGCTCGATCGCTTCGTCCACCGCGTTCAATGCGGTGTGCATGATCTCGGCGGTATCGGTGATCAGCGTGGGCAGCATGCCGGTAGTGCCGAACTTGCGATGCGCTGCGGCGATGCCGCGCAAGGTGTCCACCGTGGGCGCATCGTTGAACAGCAGGCCGCCGCCGCCGTTGACCTGCACGTCGATAAAGCCGGGCAGCAACAAGTGGCCGTGCAGATCGTGGCGCTGCGCGTCGGCCAGGCGCGGATCGCTGTCCGGCAGCACCGCCACGATGTGTTTGCCGCGCACCAGTACGGCCATGCCGTCACGCGGGCCGTGATCGCCGAGTACACGGCCGTTGACGAGAGCAATCAGCGGATTCGCAGGCATTACACCGTCTCCGTAACCTTGCGCAGATGCGGCGGTACGTCCGGGTCGTAGCCGCGTGCCAGCGACAGCGCGCTGGCGGCGCGATAGAAACTCTGCACCGCCAGCAGCGGCGTCACGATCGGTTCGATCCCGCCGGGCAGCGGCAGCACGTCGGCAGTCTGCGCGCCGGGCGCCGCCACCCACACGCGCGCGCCGCGCGAGCGGAATTCATTGGCAACCGCCAGCGTGTTTTCCAGCGTGCCGTCATCCTGCGCCAGGAACAGCACCGGGAAGCCGGCGCCGACCAGGGCCATCGGGCCGTGCTTCACTTCCGCTGCGCTGAAAGCTTCGGCATGCAGGCCGCAGGTTTCCTTCAACTTCAAGGCGGCCTCGAGCGCGGCGCCGAAACCGTAGCCGCGGCCGACTACGTACAAGTTGTGCACGTCGACCAGGCCCTGCTCGAGCGCACTCCAGTCGCCTTCCCAGCCGCGGCGCAGATCGTCCGGCAGACGCGCGATGGCGGCGTGCAGGGACTGATCGTTGCTCCAGTGCGCGGTCAGCTGCAGCACGGCGGCGAGGGTGGCGAGGTAGCTCTTGGTGGCGGCCACGCTCTGCTCCGGACCGGCGCGCAGCGGAATCACCGTATCGGCCAGGCCGGCCAGCGGCGAATCTTCCACATTGACCATCGCCACCACGTAGGCACCGGCCTCTTTCGCCGCCTGCGCGCTGCGCAGCAGGTCGGGGCTTTTGCCCGACTGCGAAATCGCCACGAACAGCGCGCCTTCCAGCTTGAGGTCGGCATCGTAGATGGAGGAAATCGACGGCGAGGCCGACGCGGTCACCAGGCCCAGGCGCGTCTCGAACACATACTTGGCATAGGCGGCCGCATGATCGGAGCTGCCGCGTGCGCAGGTGACGATAAAGCGCGGCGGTTGCGCGCGCAGTCGTTCGCCGAGTGCTTGCAGCAGGGAAGCGTTCTGCGCCAGCTGCCGTTCGACGGCGGCGGCGCTTTCGTGCGCTTCGTTGTACATCAGGGTGTCACGAGCGGATTTCATGGAGGCTCCGAAAACAGAAGGTCACCCTCTCCCCCTCCGGGGAAAGGGTCGGGGGTGAGAGAGTTGTGCCTGGCGAGCGCGGGCGCTCAGGTTTGCCGCGGCGGCGCGGTGGAACCGCGCACCACCAGTTCCGGCATGAAGCCTTCGTTGGTCGGCTCCGCGCTCTGGTTCTGCAGGCCGCTGATCAGGCGCAGGGCCGCATGCCGGCCGATTTCGCTGGTCGATTGCCGCGCGGTGGTCAGCGCCGGCCACGCCTGCTTGGAAAACGGGCTGTCCTCGAAGCCGGCGATCGACAGATCCCACGGCACATCCAGCCCCGCCGAACGTGCCGCCGCCAGCACGCCCGCCGCGATTTCGTCGTTGCAGCCGAAGATTGCGGTGGGCGGTTCCTTCAGCGCGAGCAATTTGCGCGCGCCGCGGAAGCCGTCGTCGAAGGCATAGCGGCCGGGCAGGATCAGCTTGCGATTGAGCGCAATACCGTAGTCCTTCAGTGCGTCCGCATAGCCCTGGTAGCGCTCGGGGCTGGAGCGGTGATGCGGCTCGCCCCACAGAAAGCCGATGCGCGTATGACCAAGCTGGATCAGATGCTCGGTGATCGCATACGCCGCGTCGTGGTCGTCCACATAGACGCAGGGCATGCCGTCTTTCGGATCCTCGCGCGAGGCGATGATGCGCACGAAATCCACCTCGTGCGCGGTCAGTGTGGACAGCAATGTGGCCTGTTCGGACATCGGCGGCGCCAGGATCAGGCCGGCCAGACGCGCACGCTGCACCAGCGATACCAGTTCCTCGGCCAGGCCGGGCGCGGTCGAATCGCAGGGATAGATCTGCAAGCCGAAGCCGCGCTCGCGACAGGCCGACAGCACGCCGTTCTGCATGTCGATTACGTAATGCGCGTTCGGATTGTCGTAGACCAGGCCGATGGCGTAGGCGTGCGAGCTGCTGCGCAGGCTGCGCGCCGAAGGATCCGGGTGATAGCCCAGCTGCTCGATCGCCCGTTCCACTTTCTCGCGCGTTTCCGACCGTACTGCCGCTTCGTGGTTGATGACGCGGGAAACCGTTTTCAGCGAGACGCCGGCGTGCTTGGCTACATCCTTGATGGTGGGACTGTGCAACGGGGATTCCTCCCGGGTGTGGGGTGCGCATCCGGCGGATGCGCCTGGCCCCGTCAACGGGTCGAGTATGAGCCGATGGATGGCCGGCGACTGACATCCGGATTATGCCTCAGCCTGCGTGGGTGCCCACTTTATGGCCGCGTGCGCCGTAGTACAGGATGTAGAGATAGCACGGCACTATGACAATCACGAACGCGAGCTGGAAGTCGATGTACTGCTTCAGATGCACGAATGCCTGGGGCAGCAGCGCACCGCCCACGATGCCCATGATCAGCAGTGCCGAGCCAAGCTCCGTATGGCTGCCCAGGCCCTTGATCGCCAGCGGGAAGATCGCCGGCCACATCATCGCGTTGGCAAAGCCCAGCGCGGCCACGAAGGCCACCGAGACATAGCCGTGCGTGACATAGGCGCCGAGTGCGAACACCACGCCCAGCACCGCCGATAGCGCCAGATAGCTCTGCTGCGAGATCACCCGCGGAATCAATGTCGAACCGATCAGATAGCCGGCCAGCATGGCCAGCATGGTGTAGGTGGTGAAGTGCGAGGTCACCTGCAGCGGCAGGCCGAAGCCCTGCCCGTAGGTGTTGATCGCATCGCCCGCCATCACTTCCACGCCGACATACAGGAACAGGCACAGCACGCCCAGCCACAGATGCGGAAAGCTGAAAATGCTGCCTTTGCCGTGGCCGATCGAGCGCTCGCTGTTGGCGCCCGAGGGTTTGATTTCCGGCAGCGAAGAAAACACGATCCACACCGCAATCACCACCAGCAATCCGGCCAGACTCATATAAGGCCAGAACACGCGCGCCGAAAATTCATGGAGCAAGGTATCGCGCGCGGGGCCGTCCGGCATCTTGGTGACCTGCTCCAGGAATGCGTCGATGCCCGCCATCACCAGCGCGCCGAAGGCCAGCGGCGCCAGCGCGCCGGCCACCTTGTTGCAGATGCCCATCAGGCCGATGCGCTGCGCCGCGCTTTCGATCGGGCCCAGAATGCTGATGTAGGGATTGGCCGCCGTCTGCAGCAGCGACAAGCCTGCGCCGATCACGAACAGGCCGGCCAGCGCGCCCGGATAAATGCGGATACGCACGAACTCGCCGAACAGCGCCGCGCCGATCGCCATGATGAAAAGACCCAGCACCATGCCTTTCTTCATGCCCGTGCGCTTGAGCACCGCGCCGGCCGGCAGGGCCAGCACGAAATAAGAGACGTAGAACGCGAAGGGCACCAGGAATGCATTGATGTCGTCCAGCGTAAAAGCCACTTTCACGAACGAAATCAGTGGTCCGTTGAGCCAGGTGAAAAAGCCCATGACGAAAAACAGCACGCCGATGATCATCATCGGCAGCAAGGTCGACGTGCGTGGCGCGTCGGCGGTGTACGTGGTGGACGACATGCATTCTCCCCGAGAGAAACCCGATGTCCACGACCGTCGTGCGACACCGCTGTGCCGACCTTTATTGTCCTCAAGGCATAACGTTGTCAATCGACGGTGAAGAAACCCGGTAGACAACGTGCGTCATCAGGCCGCAGCAGGTGCCGGGAAGTGATGCATTGCAGCACTCCCAAAAGGGGGTCATTTGGCCTATTCCATCGACCATTAATTACTTCAAATTCAATTATTTGAATAATTTCGGCCGCCATCGTGCCAACCCCCGTTTCGCAACGCCGCAAACATCCTCTGAAGCAGATCTTTACGACCTGTTGACAGCGTTGTCATTCGTGACCAGACTCCACCAACAAAGTCGCGCCCAGGACAAGCACCACAGATTTCCTTGAGGCGAGCGCGACAGAAAACGCGAAGGAGGGGGCGTGGCTCAGGCTGTGATACGTGGCAATGCGCAAACGGTGCCGTCACCTGAGCGGGCCTTTCTGGCCGCCGATGTCGGTGGCACCCATGCGCGCATCGGCCTGGTAAGCCCCCGTCCGGACGGCCGCCGTCCGGTCACCGTGCTCGAATATCGCCGCTATGCCTGCGCCGAATGGCCCAGCCTCACCGCGGTGCTGAAGGATTTCGTCACCCAGCTCAGCGCCGGCACGCACGTGGACCACTGTGCGGTGGCCAGCGCCGGCTATGTGCTGGGCGATGCCATCGTCAACGACAACCTGCCCTGGCCGGTGTCGATCCGCGATATCCGCGAATCGCTGGGCATCCACAGCCTGGCCGTGATCAACGACTTCGAAGCGGTGGCCTATGCCACCCAGTTCATGACCCAGAGCGACGCCGCGCCGGTGATCGAGACCAGCGCACCGCAGGTCGACGGTCCGGTGCTGGTGATGGGCCCGGGCACCGGCCTGGGTTCGGCGGTGCTGCTGCCGAACAAGCCGCACGCCACGGTGCTGGCCACCGAGGCGGGGCAGGTGGCGCTGGCGCCCGGCAACGAGCTGGAAATTGAAATTCTGCGCCTGCTGGCGCGCGACCGTGCGCATGTCTCGTTCGAGCACGCGCTGTCGGGTCCGGGCCTGATCAATCTCTACCGCGCCATCTGCACGCTGCGCGGCGCCACGCCCAACCTGCAGCTGCCGGCCGACGTGACGCGCAGCGCAGTGGAGCGCAGCGATGCGGCGGCGGTGGAAGCGCTGAATGTGTTTTGCGGATTGCTCGGCAGCTTTGTCGGCGATCTCGTGTTGCTGTATGGCGCGCGCGGCGGGGTGTATCTGGCCGGCGGCATCCTGCCGCAGATCCGCGAGCTGCTGCTCACGAGCACGTTTGCCGAGCGTTATTTCAACAAGGGCGTAATGCGTCCGTTTCTGCAACAGGTACCTGTACGACTGATGGAGCACGGCCAGCTCGGGGTCATCGGTGCTGCTGGCCTGTATTTGGATGGTCAGCACGCGCATTGAGGCGCGTGCGGAGCAATTGAGAACGAGGTTTTTTAAACCCAAACCGGGCGCAAGCCCATCGCCACACAGCACGGGCATGCCGCGAACATTTTCCGTAGCTGAAAGCCTCTGAGGGGAGGAAGCCATGTCACATCGCAAGACCATGCTCGCCGCGAGCATCTTCGCCGGCCTATGTTTGTCCGGTGCACTGTATGCACAGGACACGACACAAACCACGACGACCAGCAACGGCGTCGGTGCATTGACCCGCAGCCAGGACACCGCGCAAAGCAAAGGCAGCAGCGCCGATAGCGCCAAGCAGTTGGCGACCATCACGGTAACCGGTATCCGCGCCAGCTTGCAGGCGTCGATGGACACCAAGCGCAACGCCGATGCGATCGTCGACGCGATCACTGCCGAAGACATCGGCAAGTTCCCCACCACCAACGCTGCCGAAGCGCTGGCGCAGATCCCGGGCGTGACGCTCGATCGCAGCATCCCGGGCACCCAGCGCGTCAGCATCGACGGCATGGACCCCAGCCTCAACGTGAGCCTGCTCGACGGGCATCCGATTGCGCAGGCGATCTGGCTGTTCGGCGACAACCCGAACCGCGGCTTCAACTACTCGCAGCTGCCGACCGAAATCCTGGGCCAGATCGAAGTGCTCAAGAGCCCGGAAGCGCGCATCGTCGAAGGCAGCCTGGGCGGTACGGTGCTGATGCATACCGTGCAGCCGCTTGATGTGGCACCCAACACGGTCAGCGGTTCGTTCGGCGTGAACTACAACGACATGGTCGGCAACCAGCGTCCGAACGGTTCGGTGTTCTATTCCTGGCACAACGCTGACAAGACCTTCGGTGTCGACGTGTCGGCCGGTCACCAGGAACAGTTCACCAGCCGCGAAGGCATGGAGAACTACGGCTATACCAGCGTCTCCACGGTGAACACGGCAGCCCTGGCCGCAGGCAATACCGCGATCCAGAACGAGCTCAATGCGGGCACGATCAAGGGCACCGACCAGATCCCGAACCAGCTCAGCGCGGCCAACTTCCAGCAGACCGAGAAGCGCAACAGCATCCTGGTCAACCTGCAGTACCGTCCGAATCAGAACTTCGAAAGCACCGTAAGTCTGATGTACATGAAGGACAGCCTGAACAACGTCAACCAGTCGTTGTATCCGTGGGCGACCAATGCCCCGGGCGGCATCACTTCGCTGACCGAAGGTGCCAACGGCATCATCGTGGCCGGTACGCAGGTCGGTACGCCCTGCTACAACACCACCACCTGCAAGAGCACCGCCGCCACCTTCGCCGACAACTACGCCCGCCAGTCGATGGTCACCACCAAGGGCGTGGACTGGAAGGCCACCTATTTCGGTGACGGCTGGCGTCTGGCCGGCCAGGCCGGCGTAAGCAGCTCCAGCAACCCGATGACCTCGTTCATCAAGGAAATCTATTACGGCGGCGGCTTCGACTGGAACATCAACAACGGTGTGCAGTTCACCGATCCGTCCTCCGCCAACAACCCCAACTACTGGGCTGACAATGGCTGGGGCGGCAACGAGGAAACCATCCTCTACAAGGCGCGCGACACGTACGGCCAGCTCGATTTCAGCAAGGATCTGGACGGCTTCGTCAACGAGATCCTGGTCGGCGCGCGTTATGCCAGCCACTGGGAAAGCCAGACCGAAAACGCCTTCACCGGTCCGCAGCAGCTGACCCTGAACCAGATCGGCTACGGCGGTCTCACCGACCTGGCCGGCGCCAGCGCCCTGGGCCTGACCGACAGCTTCGTCACCCACGTGCAGACCAGCGGTCTGAACGCCATCAAGAACGCCGTGCTTAGCACGCCGGGCTTCGGTACGGCGCGCGATGCGAACGTGTACTTCGACAACACCTGGGCGGTGCAGCAGCAGAACAGCGCGGCGTACCTGCAGGCGAACTTCGGCACCGACAACGTGCATGGCAACCTCGGCATCCGCTTCGTGCACACCGAGTTCGACTCGTCGGGCTACAACGTGCCCAGCGCCTGCTCGGCCGCCGATACCTTCGACTGCTACTTCCCGAACGGCTTCGGCTGGGTGACCTCGAAGACCTCGTACAACAACTGGCTGCCGTCGGTTAACGTCGCCTGGAACGTCGCACCGGACTTCATCGTGCGCGGCGCGGCTTCGGAAACGATCTCCTACGCACCGTTCAACCAGATGGCTCCGTACTTCGAAGCCAACGACACCGTGCTGACCGGCGCTGGCGGCAACCCGAACCTGAAGCCGTATCGTTCGGCCAACTTCGACGCCTCGGCCGAGTGGTATTTCAACGACGAGTCGATGTTCGCGGCCTCGGTGTTCTACAAGGACGTGCTGAACTACATCGTCAACGCGGCCACCACCCAGACCCGCATCAACGGTTCCTGGACGCTGCCCGGCTATCTGCAGAGCGAAGGTAATGCGCAGATCGCCGCCGGCCTGTGTACCAGTGCGGGCGTGTGCCAGTACGACGTAACCGCGCCGGTCAACGGCGGCCGTGCCAAGGTGAAGGGCGCCACCCTGAGCTACCAGCAGGCCTTCGGCGACAGCGGCTTCGGTCTGCGTGCCAACTACACCTACTCCGACGGTTCGACCCACACCGGTGGCTGGCTGCCGTACAACTCGAAGGACGCGTACACCATCGCGCCGTACTTCGAGAAGGGCCCGTACAGCGCCAGCGTGTCGTACAACTATCGCAGTGCCTACCTCGCCGGCGGCTATGTGGCCGGTGCGGCTTCCACCTATGTGGATGGCTTCAAGGAACTCGATGCGTCGGCGGCGTACCAGGTCAGCAAGAACTTCTCGGTCTCGCTGGACATGCTCAACCTGCTCAACTCCAAGTACTACGCCTACCTGGGCAGCAAGACGCAGTTGTCCGAAGAGTATGTGACCGGCCGCCAGTTCATGCTGGAGGCGCACTTCAAGTTCTGATCCAACGCAAAACACTTTTTCTTCCCCGCCAAGGACCTGGCGATCTTGCCAGGTCCCTTTTTTTCCCGGGCGGGGCGGCGAAAGCACGAATCTCCCAACGCCGGCGCTGCCGGCGTTGTCGCTCTGGCCGCAGGAGTGTTCGCATGAAGTTTGCCGTGCAGTGCTGGGTGGCATGCCTGGGTTTGAGTGCCATGCAGGCGTGGGCCACGCAGCCGGCCGTGCTGGTCGATCAGGTCGGCTACGAATTGCAGGCGAACAAACAGGCGGTGGTATCCGCCGATGTGGGGCAGTCGCTGCATGCCTTTCAGGTAATCGATGCAGCTACCGGCGCCGCGGTCTATGCCGGCACATTGCAGGACACCGGTCCGGTGTCCAAATGGAGCAGCCAGCATTACTGGCGCGCCGATTTCTCCGAGCTGAAAACGTCCGGCCGCTATTACCTGCAATTGAACGAGCAGGGCAGCTGCATCCGTTCCGACGAATTCCTGGTGCAGGACAACGTGCTGGAACGCAACACGCTGTCCAATGTGATCTATTACTTCAAAGGCCAGCGCGCCAGCGGTCTGATGGACAAGGCCGATCGCCGGCTAGCGCATCCGGATGGCACGCCCGGCACGCTGGATCTGCACGGCGGCTGGTACGACGCCACCGGCGACTACGGCATCCACCTGTCGCACCAGAACCTCACTTCTTACTTCAACACCCAGCAATTGCCGCTGGTGGTATGGAGCCTGCTGCGGAGCTACCAGCAACTGGATGCGCGCCACGACCAGAACTTCAGCCAGTACCTGCGGCGCCTGCTCGACGAAGGCCTGTTCGGCGCGGATTTTCTGGTGCGCGACAAGCGGCCCGATGGTTCGTTCTATCAATCGATCGATGCCCCTGGCGCGACCAAGCTGGCGCAGGACCGGCGCATCGGTGATCCCAATTGGCGTACGCAGATCAAGCGCAACGCCAACGACAGCACCGAACAGTACACGCCCACGCATGGGCCGCATGCCTACGAGGCCAGCTTCCGCGCCGGCGGCGGCATGGCGATCGCCGCGCTGGCGCTAGCCAGCACGATGGACGCCGACGGGGATTTCAGTCGCCAGGATTATCTGCGCAGCGCCGAAGCTGCGTATCGTTTTCTCGATGCAAACAACCGGCAGCTGATCAACGACGGCGTGGAGAATATCGTCGACGATTACTGCGCACTGCTGGCCGCTACTGAGCTGTATCGCGCCACGCATGACGAAACCTGGCGCAAAGCCGCGCAGCAGCGTGCCGACAGCCTGATGGCGCGCCTGGTGACGCATGACGGCCAGCGCGATTACTGGCGCGCCGACAGCGGCGTGCGTCCGTTCTTCCATCCCACCGATGCCGGCCTGCCGGTCATCGCGCTGCTCGAATACGCCGCCATCGCCACGCCGGACCAGCAAGCGGCCGTGCGCGATACCGTGCGGCGCTCGCTTGCCTACGAGCTGCATGTCACCGGTGACGTAAACAATCCCTTCGGTTACGCGCGCCAGCTGGTGCGCATGGGCAATGGCAACGTCCGCACCGCATTCTTCTTCCCGCACGACAGCGAAGCGGCGCCGTGGTGGCAGGGCGAGAACGCGCGCATCGCCTCGCTCGCCGCCGCCGCGCGCATGGCCGCTCCGCTGTTCGCCGCGGACGCCGCCTTCCATGCGCAACTGGAACAGTACGCCTGGAATCAGCTGCACTGGATCCTCGGCCGCAATCCGTTCGACACCAGCATGTTGATGGGCAGCGGCCAGCGCAATGCGCAGTACATGTTTTTCCGCTCCTACGAATACACCAGCGCGCCCGGCGCGATCATCAACGGCATCACCGCCGGCCTGGACGACGAGGACGGCATTGCGTTCAATCTCGGCTACGCCCAGACCGGCCGCGACGACGACTGGCGCTGGACCGAGCAATGGCTGCCGCACGATGCGTGGTATTTGTACGCGGTGAGCCTGCCGCACGATTGAGCTGGCATTGAACATCCTTGCGATGTATTCGATAGTCCCTCGGCGGCAGGTGTGCCCCATGACGCGTAACAGGATGTCCGAATGAAATTCGCAAGCCTCCTTCTTTGCCTGCTTGTATGCGGTATCGCCCAGGCTTCCCCGTCATCGCTGATACCGATGCCGGCGCAGCTCAAGCCGGCTGCCGGCACCTTCAAGGTCGATGCCGGCACACCGATCGTGGTGGCGCCGAATGACACGGCCGCGCGGCAGTCCGCGCAATACTTGGCCGACCTGCTGGCCCGGACGCGCGGCCTGCATCTGCAGATCACCGAGGGCGCGCCGGCGCCGAACGCCATCGTGTTCCAGCACGATCCGCACAATGCGGTAAAACAGGCCGAAGGCTATACGCTGGATGTCACTGCCCAGGGCATCCGCATCGACGCGCGCGACGATGCCGGCCTGTTCCATGGCGCCGTCACGCTATGGCAATTGCTCACGCCGGATGCCCAGCAGGGTGCGGTGCAAGTGCCCGCGCTGCATATCAGCGACTGGCCGCGCTTCGCCTGGCGCGGCCTGATGCTCGATTCCGCGCGGCATTTCCAGTCGGTGGACGAGGTCGAGGGCCTGCTCGACCAGATGGCCCAGCACAAGCTCAACGTGCTGCACTGGCATCTCACCGACGACCAGGGCTGGCGCATCGAGATCAAGCGCTATCCGGAGCTGACCAACACCGGTGCATGGCGCACGCCGCCGGATGCGGGTCACGATGGCGAACCGCAGCGCTACGGCGGCTTCTACACCCAGCAGCAGATTCGCGACGTGGTGGCCTATGCCACTGCGCGCCATATCACCGTGGTGCCGGAAATCGATATGCCCGGTCATGCGCAGGCCGCGGTGGCGTCGTATCCGCAATTTGGTGTGACTGGCCAGCGGCCGCCGCTGTCGGTCGACTGGGGTGTGAATCCGTATCTGTATAACGTCGACGACAACACCTTCCAGTTCATCGACAACGTGCTCGACGAAGTGCTGGCCTTGTTCCCCTCGCACTACATCCACGTCGGCGGCGACGAAGCGATCAAGGATCAGTGGAAGGCTTCGGCCGCCGTGCAGGCGAAGATCCGCGCGCTGCACCTGAAAGACGAAGATGCGCTGCAGGGCTGGTTTATCGGGCGCATCGGCAGCTATCTGTCGGCGCATGGCCGTCGCTTGATTGGCTGGGACGAAATCCTCGATGGCGGCGTGCCCGCCGATGCCACCGTGATGTCCTGGCGCGGTACCGATGGCGCGATCAAGGCCGCCAAGCTTGGACACGACGTGGTGATGTCGCCGGCGCCGGATCTGTATATGGACAGCGTGCAGAGCGATCTGGCCGACGAGGCGGCCGGACGCGTACCCGTGCGCAATCTGGCCAGCGTCTACAACTTCAAGCCGATTCCCGCGGTGTTGAATGCCACGCAGGCGGCGCATGTGCTGGGCGCGCAGGCCAATGTGTGGACCGAGCACATGCCGACCATGCAGCACGTGCAGCATGCGGTATTCCCGCGCCTGGACGCGTTGAGCGAAGTCACCTGGTCGCCGGCTGCCGCGCACAACTGGCACGGCTTTCTGGCACGCCTGCCGGCGCAGCTGGCACGCTACGACGCACAGAAGATCCCCTACGCCGACACCGCCTTCGAGGCCAGCATCAAGGTCGACGCCAATGCGGCGCTGAAGAGCGGGCAGGCCAGTGTCACGCTGCAGAACCAGGCCGGATACGGTGCCATCCGCTACACCATCGACGGCAGCGTGCCGGACCTGCACGCCCAGCTGTACAGCAAGCCGTTCGCGGTCAAGCTGCCGGTGACGATCAAGGCCGCGACCTTTGCCGACAACGGCACGCTGCTGGCCGCCTATCACACGCGCGTGCTCGATCGCGCCAGCCTGCTCAGCCGCGATGGCGTGGAACTGCCCAATTGTCCCGGCAGCGATTTCCGCCTGCGCCTGCAACCCACGCCCGATGCCGCCAGCATGCAGCCGGTGTATGCGGTGAACGTGTTCGACACCTGCCAGCAGTGGGCGGCTGTGCCGCTCGATGGCGTGTCGGCCATCCGCGTGGAAGCGATGCGGCTGGAACGCAACTTTGCGCTTGCGCACGATATCAAGCTGGTGGTGTCACGCCCGCACAGCACGCCGTATGGCGAGCTGTTAGTGCATAAGGATCGCTGCGACGGCGCGGTGCTGGCCAGCATGCCGCTGCCCGATCCGAAGAGCAGCGATCGCCGGGTTGCGTTGAATGCCACGCTGCCTGCGCAGCATGGGCAGCATCTGCTGTGCTTCGTTTACACCGCGCCGACGGATGGTGCGTTGTATGCCCTGGGCCGCGTGTCGTTGTTGTCTTCGGACAAGGGCGATATCAAGCACTGAGCAGTCAGCAAGTAACGCGTAGGTTGGGTTAGCGCAGCGTAACCCAACGATGGTTGGCTTTGATGGAGATTAGTTGGGTTACGCTGCGCTAACCCAACCTACGCGGCTACGCGGGTCGGCTGAGTCACGTTTCAAACGTTAGGCGGCCGCATCGGGGCAACGCCGCGGTTATGATCGACGCATCGATGCAGGGGAGCATCCATGTCCGTCGTTTCATCCGCGCCTCGTTTATGGCCGCTGATAGTGCTGGGCGCCGCTGGCGCCATCGCCGGTTCGCTGGCCACGCAGGGCGGCACCGATGCCTGGCATTGGCTGCACTGGCTATGCAAGCCGCTGGCCACGGTGCTGATCCTGTTCGTCGCCTTGCGCACGCCATCGCCGGTATCCGCCAGCTACCGTCGCCGCATCGTCGCCGGCATGCTGTTCTGCTTGCTCGGCGACGTGCTGCTGATGCTGCCGCAGGATCTGTTCGTGCCCGGCCTGGTCAGTTTCCTGATCGCGCATGCTTTGTTCATCGCAGCATTCAGCAGCGACGTGCGCTTTCCCGCGCTGCTGTGGCCATGGCTGCTGTGCCTGGCGATCGGTGCCGGCATGACTTTTTTGTTATGGCGCGGCATCGCTCCAGCGTTGCGTGCGCCGGTGCTGGTCTACGTGTGCGTGCTGGCCAGCATGGCGGGGCAGGCGCTGGGCCGCGCCATCCGGCTGCGTGACAGCGCCGCCCGTTTCGCCGCGCTGGGTGCGCTGCTGTTCATGGCCAGCGACAGCCTGCTCGCCTGGGATCGCTTTCGCGCCGCCTTGCCGCTGTCCGCGCTATATATACTCGCCACGTATTACGCCGCACTGTGGCTGATCGCTGTTTCCGTGCAGGGCCGCACGGTCGAATCGAGAGACTGGCGATGATCACTCCCGAACGCATCATGGCCTGGGCCATACCGGGCTTCTTTATCCTGATCGGCATCGAGCTGCTGGTGGCGAAGCTGCGCCGGCGCGATGTGTACTACAGCAACGACGCGATCAACAGCCTGGGGCTGGGCACCATCTCGCAGATCGTGGGCGTGTTCACCAAGCTGTTCGCCATCGGCATCTACGGCTGGTGCGCCACACATCTGGCGCGCTGGCAACTGCCGGCCGACAGCGTGTGGGTATGGATCAGCGGCCTGCTGCTGTACGACTTCCTGTATTACTGGCTGCACCGCATGGGCCACGAAGTGAATGTGCTGTGGGCTGCGCATGTGGTGCATCACCAGAGCGAGAGCTACAACCTCACTACCGCCCTGCGCCAGACCGGCAGCGGCTTTCTGCTCGGCTGGCTGTTCTACCTGCCGATGGCCTTGCTTGGCTATCCCACCGAAGTGTTTGCGGTGGTGGCGTTGATCGACCTGCTGTACCAGTTCTGGGTGCATACCGAAGTGATCGGGCGGCTGGGCTGGTTCGATCGCGTGTTTTGCTCGCCTTCCAATCATCGCGCCCATCACGCGGTGAACGATCGCTATCTCGATCGCAACTACGGCGGCATCCTGATTATCTGGGACCGCATGTTCGGCAGCTTCGTCGAAGAGAACGACGAAGATCCGCCGGTGTTCGGCACGCGTGCACCGCTGCAAAGCTGGAATCCGCTGTGGGCCAACGTGGAAGTGTATTGGGCCATGCTCAAGGACAGCTGGCATGCGCGCAGCTGGCTGGACAAGTTGCGCGTGTGGATCAAACCGCCGGGTTGGCGTCCGGCCGACGTCGCCGCGCGCTTTCCAAAAGCGGAGTTCGACATTACCCATGCACGCTACAACCCGACGCTGTCATTCCCTTTGAAGCTGTACACGCTGGCGTCGTTCGGCGTGCTGCTGCTGATCGGCGTGCATTTTCTCGGCGCGGCGCCCAAGCTGCCGTTGCAGCAAGCCGTGCCGTATGCGCTGTACTTGGTCTACAGCCTGTGGGCGATCGGCTTGCTGATGGAAGGCCGGCGCATCGGTATCTGGCTGGAACTGTTGCGCACTGGCGGCACTGCGGCCGGCGTATGGCTCAGTGGCAGCTGGTTTGGCGGCATGCCGCTCGATCCGCGCGTAAAGCTCGCGCTGGTGGCGCTGTTCGGCATCGGCGCGATAGCGGTGCTGGTGCTGGCCGGCTACGCGCGCCGCCACCCCGGCAGCGCACATGCGGCCTTGAGTTGATCAATCCAGTTCTTTCAGGCTGATGATGGTCTTGCCGCGTTTTAGCCAGCAGACCATCACAATCAACAGCGCCACTGCCAGAAAACCTTCGGCCCAGAAAAAGCCGAGGTAATCGATCATCAGTCCCATCGAGGGAATGCGCGGCTGCAGATCGCGCACCGCCGGCATGGCGAACAACAAGCCGCCGATAAAGCCGAGCGAGGCGATCTCCGGCGCTTCGTCGCTGCGCGAAATACGCAGCGCCATGATCAGCACGATAAAGGCAATCAGCACCATCACCACGTTCAAGCCGATCGCAAAGGCCATCGCCGGGCGCGTGCGGTGCATGGTGAACTGCACGCTGTAATAACCCTGCTTATCGAAATGCCCGTGTGTAGTAACCGAGAAGCCTTCGAACGAGCACTTGGTGCAATCCACCTCGAACGGCAGCGGCTGCCAGCCCTGTCCATCGGCGCTGGGCGTGACCAGTCCGATCTTCATATGGATGCGATGCACGTCGAAGGGATAGTGATGGGGCGAGCCCACGCCATCCACTTCGCTCAACGTCTTGATGGTGGAGTTGAAGGTGACGAAGGGCTCGTTGCCGCGCATGTCCCAGATCGAATCGTTGATGCTGTCGCCTTCCAGCAGGCGCACGTCGCGGTACAGCCCGAAATCCTTGGTCAACATGCTTTTGGGCCACACCACGGTGAGGCGTCCCTGCACATCGCCGATGATCGGATCGAACGAGACCAGGTTGATATCGATCACCGGCTTGTTGCCGGTGGCGGCGAGTCCCTCGGGTGTGATCATGGTGTGTGCGGCGGCCGAGGCGATGTCCTGCGCCGGCAGCAGAGGCGGGCACAGCAGCAGGGCGGCGATGAGCAGGTGCCTGAAGCGGCGGAAGGTAAACGGCTCGATCATGCTCGAAGACCTTCCACCCGGCGGTCGTCGTGGTGACGAGCCGGCGCGTATAGCCGGGTGGATAGAGAGGGCGCTATCCATGGACGAGGCGCAGTGCGCCCTGTGAATCATTTATGGCGCTGCATCGCACTTGCCGATACAACTCCCTCCCCTACTGCACGCAGGGGAGGGGCGGATTGCGCGGGCGTAGATATGGCGCACTCGCCGATACAACTCCCTCCCCTACTGCACGTAGGGGAGGGGGCGGATTGCGCGGGCGCAGATATGGCGCACTCGCCGATACAACTCCCTCCCCTGCTTGGCAGGGGAGGGCCGGGGTGGGGTTGCTTGCGCTTGCCTCAAGCCACACCGCACGCATTATCCATCCCGTGCCTCCACATAATTCCCCAGCGTCTCCAACGACACCTGCATCAACTGCAACTGCCGCGCATCGAACGGCAACAATCCCACCCGCTCCATATGCGGATGCTTCTGCTCAAAGTTCCGATACGCCTGCAGCATGTCTTCCACAATCGCTATCCCAAGCGCGATCCCTTCACCGGGTTCGAGCGAAAACTTCGTCGGGCACACCTGCCCCTCATGCATCTGCTTCGTCATGATCCGTCATCCTTATGGATAGTTTGTGATTCGTATAATTGCGAAAAGACGGCACGCCGACGTCACGCGGCGTGCCGAAAACGGCGCACCTTTTCAGCCAGTACTCCGCATGGCCGCCCTCATACCCACCCGCGTGACTTAGCCGCCGCGGGTGGGTGGAATGGAAACGACGTATTGACGCAGGACGTGCAGGGCCGTGTTCAAGCCATACAGCTGGGCAGCATCGAGCGGCAGCAGCTGGCCACACATACGTACGCCGGGAGGAAGGCTCGGCGGTACGAAATCGTAGTGGGCACGCAAGACGCGCTCGATCGCCAGCACGGCAATCATGTAGGGATCACCTTGCTCCATGGCGAACGTGCGCTGGTCCTGATCCAAACTCCGCGTTGGGAGCATGCCGTCGAGCGGCGGGGGACTTTGGGAAAGGGGATCGTTGCGATCCGAAGGGCAAGCGGGTGACGTATGATCGGCGGTAGCCATGATCAACTCCTGTTCTGAGTTGTTTTGGTTAGCGGGTCGTGGGAGTTGTCGCTCTCACGATCCGCGCTTCTACCTCACATTGCTGCAAGGGTTATCGACGTCCGCGATTGAAGAAGGCGTCGATGACGAAACCAAGTTAGCAGGTCCTCGCACAGGGCGATGTAGGCGAAACGGAAATCTGTACTCGGATATGTACGTTATAAGAGCTGGGCGTATATCCAGCGCCTTGTGCATAGCGCCTACGACGAAGCCCTGTATTCCATAGTTTCTTCCAGTGCATCTGGTGAGTAGGGTCGGCACTCTGCGATAGAGAGCCGGCGCCTGAGATGCGCCTGTTTTTTCTCGTCATCCCGGTGAAGGTTGGGATTCAGTGCCTCCGGTGTGGAAAGACGCTGGATCCCAGCGTTCGCTGGGATGACGGTGAGGCTGTTTGGGAGGTTTCGGTTGATTGGGCGTCGCGCCGGTTTGGTGGAAGTGCGAGATAGAGGGGCGGAGTCGCGGTGCGTGTTTTTTGCTCGTCATCCCAGCGAAGGCTGGGATCCAGTGCCTTCGGTGTGGAAAGACGCTGGATCCCAGCGTTCGCTGGAATGACGGTGAGGCTGTTTGGGAGGTTTCGGTTGATTGGGCGTCGCGCCGGTTTGGTGGAAGTGCGAGATAGATGCGCGGAGTCGCGGTGCGTGTTTTTTGCTCGTCATCCCAGCGTTCGCTGGGATGACGGTGAGGTTGTTTGGAAGGTTTCGGTTGATTGGGTGTCGCGCTGGTTTGGTGGAAGTGCGAGATAGGGGGCGGAGTCGATGCGCATGTTTTTTGCTCGTCATCCCAGCGAAAGCTGGGATCCAGTGCCTTCGGTGCGTAGAGACGCGGGATCTCAGCTTTCACTGTGATGACGGTGAGGTTGTTTTGGGGAGTTTCGGTTGATTGGGGCGTCGCGTTGATTTGGCGGAAGTGCCCGAAAAAAGGATTTGAGGAAATCTCTGGCGCCAAGCTCTTATTCGCTTGTCTGCAAACGTAAGTTTTAAGCAAGCAAGTCATTCAGGGTATCCGCCCCTGAATCAGGCCATTAGAACCACCCTCCGCCCATCAACGCCCGCACCATCTCCCTGACTTGACCGAAGCCTCCGCCCCCCCGCACGATGGGTGTGCAGATGGCAGCCGGAATCCGGCGTCCATGCACACATCTTTATGCAAGCGGAGCAGTCGGCTGCGTAAGGGTGAATCACGTGCACGGGCGCAATGCGGGCGGCCAGAACTGCGCAAGGAAGACTTCAGGGGGAACTGAAATGAAACGTACATTGCTGACGGCGTGCCTGCTGGCCGCCGCCATGCCGCTTGCGCACGCCAGTAGCGTGCGGGCGGAGAAGTTGCCGTTGCCGAAAACCATGACCTGCCTGCAGGTGAATCCGCCGATTGTCGAAACGATAACGCGCGGCTTGCTGCGCATACCGGTGGAGATCGCGCTCGGGCAGGGGGCTTATGTATCGGAGCGCGAAGACGCCAACGGTGTGTATTACCGAGCACCCGAGGGCGCGATCACCGAGCGGCGCACCGACGAAAAACCCACCTCGGTCGCCGGGCGTGCCGCTACGTTCGATGGTGGCATTTATGTGCCCAATGATCCTGCGGTGGCGCCGACTCTCTACGAATACTACGGATCGTTCAACGTGGTCAGCGCGGCAGACACTGCCGCCGCGGGCAATACGAGTTGTAGCGATCTTGCCTACAGGGTCGATCCCAATACGCACAAGCTCAATGTGTTGGCGGTTGGTTTGGCGACGGGCCTGGGCGCTGCCACTGGCACTGCCACCGGCTTGGCTGTGCACCACGCCCTCCAATCGCATTTCCATGCCAACGTGGGGCGGGCCGCCGGCGTTGGGCTGGCGGGCGGTCTGATCGGCGGACTGATTGTGGCGGCGATCGAGAACGCCAAAGTCGGCAGGATCCAGGCAGGCCCGGATCTGGACACGCCTACCGTCGAAAAAATAAAGGCGCTGGTTGCCAACAAGGTTGCCATGGTGGATGCGAATCACCCAGGCGCTGCGAATGGTGTTGCCAGCACGGCGGCCGCGGTACCGGTTACGCCCGCGGCGGTGGCGGCTGCGCCCTCCGTGGCGGTTGCTCCTGCGGCGGTAGCGGTGGCGGCGGCACCCGCTACGGCGGTAGCGACGCAGGCGCCTGCTGATGCGGATGTTCAAGCCGCTGTGGCGACGCCATCCGCGGCACCGGTGGTCGCTGCCACGGCCACGGATGCAGCCACTCTGTCACTTGCCCAGAACGTCGCCAGCCAGATGGGATGCGGTGCGGTGCAGGCGCATGGAGAGGGCGACTACGTCGCGCCGTGCGGTTCGTATGGCGTTTTTATCGGCTGCGATGCAGGGCAGTGCCGACCCTTGCATACGATCAAGCTGGAAGGCGATCAGTAAGCGCCACCGACGTCCGAACGATAGCGGCCACCCCGGTGGCCGCTATTCGTAGAACATGGTGAACACGACGGCCGCATTGGCTTCGCCCGGTGTGACTACAGCGGCGGTTTGGTAATAGGCGGCGGTCATGGGAATTTGGTAGCTGCCACCGGTGGCAGCGTTGTACTGGGTCATCTGCATGGGCTGATCCAGCGTAACGGCGCCGGCATCGGCCAGCTTCAGTTGCACGCCGATGCCGGTGGCGGCGCCCTTGCCGGTGCTGCTGAGCTTGGCGATGCCCTGGGCCGCATCGACGGTGCCGCTGGTGGGATGCAAGAGATAGCTGACCTTGGTCAGCCCAGCGGGGCAGTTGCTGATCGTGAAGTTGAAGCGTCGCTCGCTCGCGGTGGTGCCAATGCCTTTGAATGCCGTGGGAGAAATGGCTCCCAGGTTTACCGGCATGTCGCCCACCGTGCAGGTTTGCGCGGTGACGTTGCTGCCCGCAACCAGCCGGATGTCGAGTATGGTGAGCTGATTGTCGCCGTTGACATAGGCGCCGAGTCGTCCAGCTGGAATGCTGCCGGCGAAGACCGGGCCAATGGGTACGATTTCCAGAATGAATCGGTTTTCTTCTTTAATACCGGCGCCGCCCACGGCCAGCGGCATGGCGGATGCGTAGGAAACGAGATAGTCGCTCCAGCTGAACTTGATCCGGTAAGCGAGTCCGGTGTTGCCGATGGGGAAGAGATTGCCGGCATTCGGCGCGGATATGGCGCCCACGCTATTTATCATTCCCAATTTGGCCGCGAGGCAAACGGCAACGACCATCGAGGGATTGAATGCCGTGGCGGTGGCGATGACCGTTCCGGTGGGTAGGTCACGTGGCACGCCTAGGTTGGCCGGCAGGGAAAAATTCAACGTTTGCGCCGAGCCGAACTCATAGGCGCAGCTTCCGGCCAACGCATGGCTGCTCCATGCCGCGAGCAGAAAAATCATGCCGCCGATGGCGAACAAGTGGATGAAACCGCGCGATAGGGACGAACTTCCCTGTTGGTGCATGGCTATGCAGCTCTGAAATGATTTTAAGCGTGGGACAGGCGATCAGCTGCAAGGCCGGCGCGTGCACGGCGAGACGTGCCGCCAGTGTGGCGGACGTTTTGGCGGCGACGTAATCAGTACGAACAGACACGCAGTGTCAGCGCAGGGAGACACTGCGCCTAGGAAATCGGGCCGGGCCTGGCTGGTTCACGCCAAAGCGGCCCCGTCGACACTCCGCGACAGGGCGCTCGGCGCCTAGAACTTCACATGAAACTCCGCCCCATACATGCGCGGCGCCGTGATGTACGCATACGGCGTGCCCAGCACCGATTGGGATACGGTGCCCAGGCCGATCACATTGCGCTGGTTGAAGACGTTGTTGACGTATAACGCCACGCCCCAGCGGCCGCCGTTGGCGGTCCAGTCCAGGCGCAGATCGGTGCATTTCTGCGGCGCATTGAGGTCGAAGCTGGAGGTAGGCAGCGAGCATTTGCCCTGGTACACCGACGCGGCATTGCAGCGCAGCGGCCCGCGGAAGCCGTAGTTGGCGCTGAGGGTTACGCTGCCGTTGACGACGTCGTGCCAGGCGTAGGCGCCGTTGACCGAATACGACACCTTCGGTTCGTCCACTGGCTGGCCGGAGACGTCCGCATAGTCGATCTGGCCGTTGTCGAGCACGCCGATCGGCACTTTCGCCTTGGTGTAGCGTGAATCGATATAGCCGCCGTTGAAGGCCAGCCGCAGGTTGTCCAGCGGCACCCATTCCACTTGCAGGTCCAGACCCTTGGCGGCCTGGTCGGTATTGCTGACTTCGTACTGCGGTACGTTGAGGCCTTCGCTGGACGGAATCAGCGTGAGCGTCTGGCGGTTGTTGTAGCGGTAGTAATAGGCCGATGCGTTGACCAGCAGGTTCTGCTCAGGAAAGGTGGTCTTGATGCCGGTTTCGGCATTCCACACTTTCTCCGGCGCAAACTCGGAACCCGGCTCGGTGCCGTCGAAGCCGCCGGCCTTGTAGCCCTTGGCGAACGACACATACCCCATCATGTCGGGCGTGAATTTGTAATCGAGCACGAAGCGCGGGCTCTTGTTGTCCCAGCTGGCGCGCTTGGACACCAACTGGTTCACCGCGGTGGTGAAGATCTGGTTCTGGGTAAGAATGTTCAACAGCTGCTGCGCGGTGACCTTGCCGCCGGTCAGCACCGGTACCAGATTCAACAGACCCGCAGCCTGCATCTGCGCCAGCGTGGCATCCAGCTGCGGCGCCGAACGCGGCGGCGTAAACCAGGTGAAGTCTTTCTGATCGTGGGTAAAGCGCAGGCCCACGGTGAAGTTGAGCTTGTCGGTGATGTGCCAGATGGTGTCGCCGTAGCCGGCGATGGCGGAGAACTTGCCGGTGTTGTACACCGTTTCGGTCCACGGATCGCCGAGCAGGTTGTACGGCAGATTCAGCGACTGCAGGATCGAATTGAAATAACCGAAGATGGTGCCGGTGGGCGTGTATTGCTTGCCGATGCCGGTGTTGAGCGCGAGCGTGTCGTAGGTGTCGGTGTTCACGCGCGCCAGGCTGGTTTCATCGGCATGCTCCTGGTAATAGCTGGCGCCGGCCACCCAGTCGAGCAGGTCGTTATTGCCGCTGAATTTGAACTCCTGGTAGAAGGTGTGGCCCGCACCGATCACGCCGGTATTGAGGTATTCGGTTGCCTGTTGCAGGCCGGTGCCGTTCTCGATATGCGACATGCTGTAGCTAGTCCAATTGGTGGTGGACGTAAAGCTGCCCCAGCTGAAGCTGTGATCGATCGCCAGCGTGTAGTCGTTGTAGTTGCGCTCTTCGCGGCCGTCGGTGGCGCTGTTGTAGAACGGCGCATTGAGCGGGTTGTAGAAGGTAGACGGATTGGCGGGGAAGGGCGCGCGTGCGTAGAGGTTGTTGGCCGGCATCGGCACCAGACCCATGTCGATGCGCGAGGGATCTTTCACGCGATCGTGGTCGTAGCTCAGGTGCAGCTGGGTATTGGGCGTGATGTTCCAGCGGTAGACGATGCGTGCGCCCCACTCGTCGTTCTTGCCGTAGTGCTGGCCGGTGGCGGCATCTTTCAGCCAGCCGTCGTCCTGGTTGTCGACCACGCTCACGCGCAGCGCCATGTCCTGGTTGATCGGAATATTCACCAGCGCATCGCCGTAGCGCTTGCCGTAGTTGCCGATACGTACGCGCGCATCGCCTTCGAATTTATCGGTGGGCTCGTTGGTGATGATGTTGATGGCGCCGGCGGCGGTATTGCGGCCGAACAGCGTGCCTTGCGGGCCCTTGAGCACTTCCACCCGCGCGATGTCGTTGAAGGCCATCAGCGAGCCGCCGTCGCGGGTCTGGTAGATGCCGTTGATGTACACGCCCACGGCCGAATCGGTGCCGATGCCGAAGTCGTCGGTTTCGATGCCGCGCAGACGATAGGTGGGCTGGGTTTCATCGGTGTTGTCCACCACCAGCCCCGGCACGAAGGTATTCATGTGGCTGAGGTCGGTGGCGGCGACGGCGTCGACCTGGCGCGCGGTGACGATGTTCATCGCGATCGGCACGTCCTGCATTTCCTGCGTGCGGCTTTGCGCGGTGACGGTGACCTGTTCGAGCTTGGTGGCCTGGGCCGGCCTGGGCGTGGTGCCGGCGGCGGCCGGTGCGTCCTGCGCTTGCGCGGCGGTGCTGCCGAGTGCGCCGGCAAAAAGCGCACAGGCAATCCTTGAGGCGAGTGTCCTCGGGCTGATCGGCATGTTGGGTTCCCCGTTACTTGGCCAGCTTGCGTCCGCCGCGATCCCCATCGTGACGGCGCCATGGATACGCGCCGGTATGTTTACGTTGATGGCACGGCGCTGTATAGCTGCGATGCAACATCGCTCGCGCGTTCGTCCTACCGAACTGGCGCCGCGCTTTCGCTATCATCCGCGCTTTGCCTTTGCGGAGTGAGCCCATGAGTTTTCTGAGCAGGATGCTGCGCCACAAATCCGTCGAGCTGTTGCAGGCGGAAGCGGGCCGGCGCGGCGATTTCCGGCGCGTGCTCGGTTTGTGGCAGCTCACCGCGATCGGTATCGGCGGCATCATCGGCGTGGGCATTTTCGTGCTGGCCGGGCAGCAGGCGGCGATGAATGCCGGCCCGGCGGTGGCGCTCAGCTTCATCATCGCCGGCTTCGGCAGCGCCTGCGCGGCGCTGTGCTACGCGGAATTCGCCGGGCTGATTCCGGTCACCGGCAGCGCCTATACCTATGGCTATGCCGTGCTGGGCGAGTTCGTGGCCTGGATCATCGGCTGGGATTTGCTGCTGGAATACGCACTGGTGGTGGCGGTGGTGGCGATCGGCTGGTCCGGCTACGTGCAGGTGCTGCTCGGTTCGGCCGGCGTGCATCTGCCGGAGTGGGCGCAGCAGAGCATGAGCGCGCAGACCATGGAGTATTACCTGCAGCAGCTGTTCGGCGTGCATGGCACGCAGGCGATTGCCGGCCCCAGCGACGGGCATCGCTTCAATGTGATCGCCGCGGCGGTATCGCTGCTGGTGGCGGCGCTGCTGACGATCCGCACCGAATGGGGCGCACGCTTCAATACGGTGGTAGTGACGATCAAGGTGATCGGCGTGCTGCTGGTGGTGGGCGTGGGCGCGTTCTACGTAAATACGGCGAACTGGACGCCGTTTATTCCGCCACGCGCGCTCGACGCGCAGGGCGTGGGGCATTTTGGCTGGGCCGGCGTGCTCACCGGCGCCAGCGTGGTGTTCTTTGCGGTGTTCGGCTACGACACGCTGACCACCGCGGCCGAGGAAGCCAAGCATCCGCAGCGCGACCTGCCGCGCGCGGTGCTGTTGTCGCTGGCAGTGGCGATGGTGCTGTATATCGCGGTGTCGCTGGTGCTGACCGGCATTACCCACTACAGCCACCTGGGCGGCGACGCTTCGGTGTCCGACGCGTTCGAATCGATCGGCCTGCATTGGCTGAGCGTGACGATTGCCGCGGCCGCAGTGATCGGCGTGACCAGCGTGCTGTTCGCCTTCATGCTGGGCGCGGCGCGCATCTGGTTTGCGCTGGCGCGCGATGGCCTGCTGCCGGCGTGGTTTGCGCATATCCATCCGCGCTTCGGCACGCCGGCACGGCCGACGGTGATCCTGGGCGTGTTTACCGCGCTGGTGGCCGGTCTGCTGCCGATCGGCGAAGTGGCCGAGCTGGTGAATATCGGCACGCTCAGCGCCTTCATCATCATCTGCACGGCGGTACTGGTGCTGCGCGTGCGCAAGCCGCAGGTGGCGCGCAGTTTCCGCGCACCGGCGCTGGCGGTGGTGGCGCCGCTGGGCGTGCTGTTCTCGCTGCTGCTGATCTTCGGCGTGCCGATGACGGATGCGGGCGGCTGGCACCTGATCGGCGGCCTGCCGTGGATCACCTTCGAGCGCTTCATCATCTGGATGGCGCTGGGCTGCCTGGTGTATTTCGGCTACGGCATGCGGCATAGCAAGCTGGAGCAGTAGCTCTGCTCCCTCTGCCCTGCGGGGAGAGGGCTGGGGTGAGGGGGCAACCTTGCGGGGACGGTGGTTGATGCGGAGCAAGAGCGCTCCGCGTACTTACGGGGTTTCGGGCAAGCCGTGGCCCCTCACCCCAAACCTCTCCCCGCAGGGCAGAGGGGGCGCAGCGTGGTTTCATTCCAAACCGCGCTGCACACCCAAGTATCGATATGACCTCTGGCAGGGGTAGGGCATGTGGGCCTTGGCTCAACATGCATGGGCCAACGCCTTTACTGGCGTGCGTCATCACCTTGCCGTCCTCGCGGATGTCCGCGCGGGCTGCGCCTGCCTGGAGTCGTCCGTGAAATTCCACACCCTGCGTTTTAGCCTGATCGCCGCCGCCGTGTTCGCGGCCTGTTCCCTGTCGGCCAGTGTGGCCGCACAGTCCGAAGCCGCCGATGCCGCGGCGCCCGTCGATCAGCCGTATGCAGGAATGCTCACGGTCAATGTGGATCTCACCGATGCGGGCAAGCGTATTTTCCGCTCGCACGAAACCATTCCGGTGAAGCCGGGCGCGATGACGCTGTTCTATCCGAAGTGGATTCCGGGCGAACATGCGCCGTCCGGTCCGGTGGAGAATGTGTCGGGCCTGGTCATCCGCGCCAACGGCAAGCAGCTGCCGTGGCGGCGCGACCTGCGCGATATGTTCGCGCTGCATCTGGACGTGCCGGAGGGCACCACCCAGCTCGATCTCGATTTCGACTTCCTCTCGCCGGGTGATGGCGAGGGCAGCAACTTCGGCGCCAGCGCCTCGGCCACGCCGGACCTGGTGGACATGGAGTTCAACCAGGTGGCCTTCTATCCGGCTGGCTATTACACCCGCCAGATCCAGATCCAGCCGACTGTGCAGCTGCCGCAGGGCTGGAAGTTCGGCAGTGCGCTGGAAGTGGACAACCAGTCCGGCAACACCATCCATTTCAAGCCGCTGAGCTTCAATAATTTCGTCGATTCGCCGCTGATTGCCGGCGCCAACTTCAACCGCGTGGACCTGGCGCCGGGCGCCGCGGTGCCGGTGCATCTGAACGTGGTGGGCGACACGGCCAAGGCGGTGAAGCTGACCGACAAGCAGCTGGAGCAGCAGCGCAACGTGGTGGCGCAGACCAACCTGCTGTTTGGTGCGCATCATTACAGCCATTACGACTTTCTGCTGACCCTGTCCGACCATACCGGCCATTTCGGCCTGGAGCATCACCAGTCCAGCGACGATCGCCTGCCGGCCGATTTCTTCACCGATGACGATATGCATCTGGTGGCGGCCAGCCTGATGCCGCACGAATTCGTGCACTCGTGGAACGGCAAATTCCGTCGTCCGGCCGACCTGTGGACGCCGAACTTCAACATCCCGATGCAGGACGACCTGCTGTGGGTGTACGAAGGCCTTACCGATTACTGGTGCGGCGTGCTCACCGCCCGCGCGGGTCTGTGGACGCCGGATCAATACCGCGATTCGATCGCCAATATCGCCGCGCAGATGAGCTATCGCACCGGCCGTAGCTGGCGCTCGCTGCAGGACACCGCCGATGCGGCGCCGCTGACCTATTACGGTTCGGAAAGCTGGATCAACTTTATCCGCGATACCGATTTCTATCCGGAAGGCCAGCTGCTGTGGCTGGACGTGGATACCAAGATCCGCGAGCTCAGCGGTGGCAAGCATTCGCTGGACGATTTTGCGCATGCCTTCTACGGCATGGAGAACGGCAGCTACGTCACCAAGACCTACAACTTCGATGATGTAGTGAGCACGCTCAACCAGGTGCAGCCGTTCGACTGGGCCAAGTTCCTGCGCGATCGCCTGGATTACACCGGCAACGAATTGCCCGAGCACGGCATCGAGCAGGGCGGCTGGAAGCTGGTCTACGACGACAAGCCCAATGGCGAGGAAAAGGCCGGCGAAAGCCTGCGCCACGGCGGCAACTTCGCCTACTCGATGGGCCTGGTGGTGAACCAGAGCGGCCGCATCGGCGATGTGCAGTGGAACGGTCCTTCCTTCCAGGCCGGGCTGGTGCCGGGCTTGACCATCGTGGCGGTGAATGGCCGTGATTTCTCGGTCGATGCGCTGAAGGATGCGATCGTCAGCGCCAAGAATTCTTCGGCGCCGATCGAGTTGCTGGTGAAGAATGTGGATCTGTACAACACGGTGAAGGTCGATTACCACGGTGGCTTGCGTTATCCGCATCTGGTGCGTGCGGATGGCAAGGATCTGATTGGTGCGATCGTGGCGCCGCGTAAGTAAGTGCATGCAAGTCCGTCATCCCGGCGCAAGCCGGGACCTGGTGACTTCGATGCGGAAAGACACTGGGTCCCGGCTTGCGCCGGGATGACGGTGAGGGGAGTGGCAACATTTCTTCCCGAAAAAAAGGCCGCCCTTGGGGCGGCCTTTTTTTCTCAACAGCGCGCCAATTCAGAAGCGATATTCAATCGACGCCGAATACGCAGCCACATTCACCTTGTCGCGAAAGCGATCGTCGGGGTGGTTGTACTGCAGGCGATAGTTGTCGTAGTTCAGCGCCAGGCTCACGTTGTGCGTGACGTCGTAGCCCAGGCCCAGGCCGCCGTACAAACCGTTATTCCAGCTACGGTGATCGCTGCTGCCGTCGGTGAGGTAATTGGTGACGGTATCGGTGCGCTGCGAGCGCAGGTAGCCGCCGTGCGCGGTGACGAAGAAGCCGTCGTAGACGTTGTATTTGGCGTTAAGGCCCAAGGTGGCTGCGCGCGCATTGACCGAGGTTTCGGAGAACGGGCCGGTGCTCTTGCGGCGCCCCAGATAGGCGTAGCCGACTTCCGCGCCGACGATGCCGTTCCAGCGCCAGCCGAAACGCACGTTCTGGAACACGCTGTGCGGATGGGTGATGTCGGTGCGGTATTGGGTCTGGCCGAGGTTGCCGGCCGCGAAGAAGTTATCCAGCTGGTTGGTATCCACATTGCTGCCGACCACCGGATCGGCGGCGGCGATGCCGGCAGCGGCAAACGCGGTGAAGGCTGCGGCAGTCACAAACAGTAGCTTTTTCATGAAACGCTCCATGCATCTTGTTTTCGTAATTTCTTATCGGGGTGCTGCGTCACGGAGAGCGACGCAGGGCGCGAAGCTTAGGGCATCGGCGATCCGGCGAAAGTGCCGTGCGGGATGTCGAGCGACGGCGGTTTGCGTGGAGTTCAGGGCAAGAAAATGCGCTTTTTTGCCGTTTCAGGATCAAGTCCGGGCGGTTGCGGCCGATACAACCGGCAATGCAGAGCCGTTCCGCAATGTCTTGTACGTGAGGGGATATGGGCCAATTCTGGAAACGCTGGTTTACGCGCGAAGAGCCGAAAGAACGGCCGCGCTTCGGCGTCGTGTTGCCGTGGCCGAATGAAACCGCGGAGGAGCCGGCGCAGCCGGTGCCCGCGCTCAGCAGTGCCGACGTGCAGGATTGGTTCTACCGCCTGGTGCTGGGCATGCCCGGTTCCGAAACCCAGGAGCTGCGTCCGCCCGAGCAGGTGATGCTCAAGCGGCTGGATGAACTGTGCGGTGGCGACCGTTTCGATATCAGCAGTCTGCCGCGCCTGCCCGAAGTGCTGCCGCAATTGCTGCGCCTGCTGAAAAGCGAAAGCGCCGACGGCACCAAGGTGGCCAAGCTGATCAGCCGCGATCCGGTGCTGGTGGGCGAGGTGATGCGGGTGAGCCGCAGCGCGCACTACCGCACCGCACGCGCCATCAGCAGCCTGCAGCACGCAGTGGTGCTGCTGGGTCACGATGGCCTGCGCCAGATGGTGACCCAGCACGTGATGAAACCGATTCTGCAGGCCAGCGCGGGCATGCTTGGCCATGCTGCCGGGCAGCGCTTGTGGGACCACGCCGAACGCTGTGCGCATGCCAGCATGTACCTGGCCAAAGGCCACGGCGATCCGTTCGAAGCCTATCTGGCCGGGGTGGTCTGCAATGCCGGTGTAGGCGCGATGGTGCGCGTGTTCGACCAGGAAGCGCCGCCGACGCTGGGCGTATTCAGTCGCAGCTTTCTGATCAGCTTTATGAGCATGGCCAACCATCTCACGCTGCGCGCGGCGCGGCATTGGGAATTGCCGCCGAACGTGATCGAAGCCTTGCGCGAGCGATTGGAAGCGCGTTCCAGGGCGCCGGTGACGGAGCTGGGCAATGCGCTGTTGGCGGCCGATCATCTGTCGATGATCCAGATGCTGGCGGAGAACCATGTAATCGACCGGTCGACGCTGCCGGCGCAGAATCGCCCGGATCGCCTGCCGGATGTGCTGGTGGAGCGCGCGCAGCAGGAGTTGCGGCGGGTGTTTCGGCAGAATGAAGGGTATGTCGGCTGACAATACGGCGTTTCGCCGCGCAACGGTGCGTCGCCTGGGTGCGGCGGTCTTGATTCGGTTGCTGCCGCGCCAACGCATACGTGCTGATATCTGCGGCTGACGCGACTGTAGGTTGGGTTGGCGCAGCGTAACCCAACAAATATCCGCATCGAGATAGCGTGCCGTTGTGCCGAAAGATGGCGGCATTGTTGGGTTACGCTTCGCTAACCCAACCTATGTCATCGGTGTGTGGCGGGTTTAATTGGGCCGCTGTTCTGCGAACGAATACACCTGGTCCGCCCACTGCGTGGCCGCGTAATACGCGCCGGCCATCTTGCGGATGTTCTGCGGCTGGATCTGCGCGGTTTGCAGGTCGCCGGTTTCCCAGGCGTAGATCTGTCCCAGCAGTGGTGCGAACGGACCGCGTTCTTCCACCAGCGCTTCGCGGATTTCCGGTGCCAGCGGCAGATGGCTGAGCACGAATTCCATCGGCGCGCACAGCAGCGTGTCGAGCAGCGAGAGCAGGCCGGCCATGAAGGCCATGTCCTGTTGTTCGGTGGACATGCCCTGGGCGAGTTTTTCGCACATGTGCGCGCGGATCAGTGCGGCGCGCAGCAGTTCCGGCGGGCGATCGTCCATGCTGCTCAGCGACATGGTGTTGATCCAGTTGCGCATGCGCGCCACGCCGAAGAAGATCGCCGCCTGCTGGATCGATTTCAGCTGGCGCGGCAAGGCGAAGTACGCAGAGTTCACGCAGCCGAGCAGCTTGTAGCTGAGCACGGCGTCGTCGCGGATGATTTCGCCCAGTTCCACCGGGCCTGCATTGTTTTCCTGCAGCGCGCTCATCAGGCGCAGCAGGCTCAGGCGGTTGGGCGTGAGCACCGGCACTTCGATCTGTTGCGGCACCAGCAGGTAGCGGCCCTGGATCGCCTGGAACGGCAGATCCTTGCAATGGCCGTAGGTGACATGGTCGTCGACGTTGCCGGCGATAACGCCCAGGCCGCGCTGGAACAATTGCTTGCAGCGGATGGCGAGCGTGTCCGGGTCGAGCGCCTTGGCATTGATGCGCACGTAGCGCGCCAGGCGCAGCAGCGGTTCCAGCGCGCCATGCGGCTGGCTGGCCGCCGGATCGAGGCTGCCGAGGTCGAGCATCAGCGGGCAGTTGCGCAGCGCCAGCTGCTGCAGGCGCTGCACTACGGCGGCGTCGCGCACCTGGAACGGATCGACGATCACGCCCAGGCGCGGCGTATGCGCCAGCACGTCGGTCTGTTCCAGCAGCAGCGAGCGCGGCATGCGCATGAAGGCGCGGTTGCCGCGGACCAGGCGAGTGATCGCGCCATCGGTGATGCCGGAAAGGATGCCGCCGATCATGGTGGTGTCGGCGTCGGTGCCCGCGCCCTGGCGGTAGAACACCAGCTCGTAGGCGAACAGTTCTTCTTCCTGATCGAGGATCGGACTGCGCACTACCGGGAGCAGCAAGTCACTCAGCGAATTGGGAGCGTCGTTGCCCGGGGTGGCGGGGGCGGTCGCTGAGGCAGTACTGGTCGTCATGATATCGATACCGGGCGGGGTGGAGCGACTACCGTGACCAGGCTCCCTGCCCGACTCACGCGGGGATGACGTTGATCAAACTTGCGCCAGCGGCACCGAGCGGGGCGTTCCCTGAAATGCTCCGCTGGGGCTGTAGGTACCGACTTGCTGGTCCGCACCGGTAAGCACGGACAGCGCGCGGCGTACTTGCGTCAGGCGCTGGCCGACGAGCGCGCCGTTGCGCTGGTTTTTGTCGCGGCAGGTGGCCAGCGATTTGAGTACGTCGCGCCACGCGGGTTCGGCCTGGGCGGTAGCGTCGGCGGAGGTGCTGCACAGGTGCAGGCGTTCCACATCGAGCTGCTCGAGCCGACGCATCAGCATCTGCTTGGCCTCGCCGGCGCGGTTGAGCGCCCTGGCGTCTGCGCTGGTGAGCGCTTCGCGTTCTTCGTCCAGCACGGTGATGAGTTGCGCGGTGGTCGCGCTCATCTCGTCCAGGACGGTGCGCAGCGTGGCACCGAGTTCGGCCTGCAGATTCGGACTCATGACATTACTTCGTGCCGCCGATCTGGTTTTCCATGGAGGTCAGGCGGTCGGCAATGGCGTTCGGATCCACCTTGTAGGTGCCCGCGGCCAGCGACTTCTTGATCTGCTCCACCTTGGCGGTATCCACCGGGCTGCCGGTACTGCTGGCCTGGTGCAGGGCGTGCGCCGAGTCGGTCAGCTTCACGCTGTCGTCGGTTTGCGCCGACGCGGTGTTGCTGGCGGACGAGGTCGTCGACGCCTGGCTGGCGCTGCTGTCCGTGCTGGTGGTCGCGAGCGGAAGCTGCGGTAATCCGTTTGACGAAATGGTTGTGTTCATAGCCCTTGGACTTCTCTGGTTCGGTGAGCCCTGGGAGGGGTATCGGCCCTTCCTGGGAAAACTTTAGGCCTGTCGGCCCGGCAAGTATGGCCGGTTGTGCCGGCCCCGGCGCGGCCGCTCATGGCAGCGCCTGCACCTGCCCGGCGCTGAGTACCACCGCATCGATGATCTTGCCCGAATTGCCGTTGCGCACCCGCAGATGAGCCCCGGTGTCGCCGCCGTCCAGGGCGATGGCCGAGGCGCGTACCTCGATCCCGTCCAGGTCGGCGATCAACGCCACTTCCTCGCCCGAGCGCACGGTCTGGCGGCCGTTGAGATCGCCCGGTTCCAACACTGCCCCGGCGATCAGCGGCCGCGCCAGCGAATGGCCGGTGATCTGGTCGAGGCTTTCGATATAGCCATAGCCCAGGCGGGTGACGTCGCGCTCCTCGGCGTGCACGTCGGCCGGCCCGGCGATATCGCCACGCGCCAGCGGGCGGCTGGTGACCAGCACCTGGCGGAATACCTGCATTTGCACCGGCACCTGGATGGTCCAGCCCGGACTGCCGCTGCAGCTCACCGCCACCGCCACGCGCGAGGGCGTGCCCTGGCGGCCGGGCAGACTGGTCTGCAAGGCGTGCGGGCAGGCTGCCAGATGCAGGCGCGGATTGAGTCGGGTCGGCATGATCACCACGCGGCTGCCGGCGCTGCCGTACTGCGTGTGCACGGCTTGTTCGGCGGCGCTGCGCAGTTGGTCGGCGGTGGTGTCGGCGTGGGCGACGGTGGCGCTCGTAAAAAGGATCGCCGTAGCGATGAGCCGTGCCGCAGCCCCCACGGACGTCATTCCCGCGCAAGCGGGAATCCATTTTGCTCTGATGTCAAAAAGCAAGAATGGATTCCCGCTTGCGCGGGAATGACGTCGTGCAGAGGGCGGCGGCGTCTGCAAACTCATGCCACGCCGTCGGCCAGCATGCTGGACAGCTGGTTGTTGATCGCGTCGCGCTCGCTTTCCAGCTTGCCGGACATCTGCGCGGCCTGGTCGAACTGGCCGTTGATCAGCAGTTCCAGGAAGGCGTTGCCATGTTCCTGCAGACGCGCTGCCGACTGGCGCAGCGTTTCGCTGGTGGGATGCTGGGCGTGTCGAGCGGTAAGGCGGTCGAGGCTGCGCTGCAGTACGTCGGTATCGAACCAGCGGCGATCCAGCGAGGTGGGTTCCTGCAGCGCCAGTTCCATGCTCTGGCGCAGGCCCACGACCGATTCGCGCACGGTCAGGCTGAGGCTGGCGGTGTCGTTGCCGCTTTCGCCTTCCAGCCAGCCCAGGCACAGGCGATGGGCCAGTGCCGCGGCGCGGCTGAGCGCTTCGCCGTGGCGACGCGCTTCGTAGGCACGGCGCTGCAATGCACCCAGCGTCGCCTTCATGGTGGTGGCGCGCACCTGGGTGGCGTCCTGGGTTTCGCGCAGCGAGCGCAGCTGGCCACCGGCGGCCTGCAGCACTTCGCTGCCCTGCTGCAGCGAGCGTTCGGTTTCGGTCACGCCGCTCTGTGCGCGCTCCAGCCGTTGCAGGCCGAGCTGCACATTGCCGTTCATCTGCAGCGAGAACTCACCGATGGAGCTGGTCACGGTTTCGATTTCCGCCGTGGCCTGGGTGGTTTTTTCCGCCAGCTGCTTCACTTCGTCGGCCACCACCGCGAAACCGCGACCGGCATCGCCGGCACGCGCGGCTTCGATAGCGGCGTTGAGGGCGACCAGGTTGGTCTGGTGGGCAATGTCCTGCACCGTGGTGGTGAGCGCACGGATCTGCGCCACCTGCTCGGTCAGCAGGCTCTGATTCTGGTTCATCGCCGAGAGCGCGCTGCGCAGCAGACGCAGCTGGCCGTTCAGCTCGGCCACGCTGGCGCTGCTCTGCTCGCCGGCCTTGCCGGCCTGGGCGATACCGCCCTGGGCTTGCTGCAGCATCGTCGACATCCCGGCGCTGTGCTCCGTCAACTGACCGACACCATCGCGGCTCTGGCCGATCGACTGTTCCAGCTCGGTCTGCTCTTTATGCAGGGTCTGGGCATGGGTAAGCACCAGGCTCTGCTGTTCCAGCGACTGCAGCGCCACCGCGGCAGGCGCGCGCGGGGCCAGCCGCGCGAACAGCGGCGCCAACAGCCCGGCGGCCACGGGATGCTTGCGGCTCAGGCGCGCCAGCTCGGCGTCGTTACCGGCGAGGGCGGCTTGGATAAGGGCGGCCAGGTGCTGGCTGCGGAGCAGACTCATAAGCGAGGCAATTCCATACAAGGGTTCCCTGACATCGGCGGGAACATTCGAAAGTTGAGGAAGCAAGTGATGTGCCACGCGGCACGCATCACACTTTTCCGCAAGGTCATTCCGCCGCGGGAGATTCAAGATCCCCTCGCCCATGCCGATAGTTCCATGCGGCCGCCATCCGGCGCCCGATGAAGCTATCGAGGAACAGGCATGACAGGCGCGGCACTGCTGGACAGCGTGGAGAGTCATACCCGGCTGGCCGGTCATAACCGCGTGGCCATGCTGCTGTTCCGCCTGGGCGACGCGCAGCTGTTCGGCATCAATGTGTTCAAGGTGCGCGAGGTGCTGCGCAAGCCGCCGCTGGAAAAGCTGCCCGGTATGCATCAGCTGCTCGCCGGCAGCTTCGACTACCGCGGCAAGACCATTCCGGTGATCGACCTGGCCGCGGCGCTGGGCTACTCGCCGCTGGAAACCACCGCATCGGCGCACCTGGTGGTGACCGAATTCAGCCGTACCGTGCAGGGTTTCCTGGTGGCGGATTTCCAGCGCATCGTGCATTGCACCGGCGAATCGCTGGAGGCGCCCTCGCCGACCCTTGGCTTCGGCTCGCGCGTCAGCGCGGTCACCCGCATCGATGGCCAGCTGATGGCAGTGGTGGATGTGGAGCACGTGCTGGCCAGCATCGACGGCACCGCCGCCGAGGTCTCCCACCGCATTCAGCAGCAGGCCGAGCAGCAGCACATCTCGCCGCGCCGGATCATGGTGGTGGACGATTCCACCGTGGCGCGCCTGCGCATCATCAATCTGTTCAAGCAGATGGAAATCGAATGCATGGTGGCGCAGGACGGCCACGAGGCGCTGGAACAGCTGCAGGCGATGATGGCCGGCGACGAAGAGCCGATCACCCTGGTGCTGTCGGATATCGAAATGCCGCGCCTGGACGGCTATGCGCTGACGCGGGCGATCCGCGAGACGCCGGCCCTGCGCGGATTGAAAGTGGTGCTGCACAGCTCGCTCAGCGGCGTGTTCAACGAGACGCTGGTGCGTGAGGTGGGGGCGGACCGGTTTATTGCGAAGTTCCAGCCGGATTTGCTGGCGAAGACGGTGTTGGAGCTGATGGTGGTGGACTAACACGCGCTCTGCTCCCTCTCCCCTGCGGGGAGGGGGCTGGGGTGAGGGGGCAACCTCGCAGCGATGCTGGTTCGCTGAAAGAAGCAAAAAACCAAAACAAAGCGGTGTGGAGCACGTGGCAAGCGCGGCCCCTCACCCCGACCCTCTCCCCGCAGGGGAGAGGGAGTAGAGCATCGGCCGTCAACAAATTGACGGCTTTATCGCCATTGGCGTGATGTCGGGAATCCGTCCCGCCGCGCCGGTATAACGTCGCGGCCATCGCCGCCACGTCCCCGCATGCGGCCGCAAACGGCCGCGCCATGCGGTTTGTGCCATGCGCGGAAGGCGTGGCATACAACTTGCTCACGACCCTTGCAAGCAGTGATCGCTGCGGGGAATCCGTCAATGAGCAATCTTCTCGACAACGTGTTCGGTTTAAGCAGCCAGGCCCTGGATGTCTGGCAGCGCCGTTCCGAAGTGATCGCCTCCAATATCGCCAACGCCGATACGCCGAACTTCCAGGCGCGCGACGTCGACTTCCGCCAGGTGCTGCAGCAGGCCGGCGGCCAGTCGTCGAATCTGCCGCTGGATACGCCCTCGCCGGGCCAGATCAACACCACATCGCAATCGGCCGAGCAGCTGAAGTATCGCGTGCCGCTGCAGCCGAGCATGGACGGCAACACCGTCGACACGCAGGTGGAGCAGGCCTCGTTCGCCAGCAACATGGTGCATTACCAGGCCAGCCTCAGCTTTATCAACAGCACGATCCAGACCTTGCGCCTGGCCATCAACGGTGGAGGACAAAGCTGATGTCGCTGATGAAGATCTTCGATACCGCCGGTTCCGGCATGGCCGCCGAATCGCTGCGTCTCAATACCGTGGCCAGCAACTTGGCCAATGCCGACAGCGTCAGCAACAGCGCCGACTCCGCCTACAAGGCGAAAGAGCTGCTGTTTGCGCCCACCCAGCAAAGCGACGGCCTGCTCGGCGCGCAGGACGGCCAGGCCAGCAACGGCGTGCGCATGGTCGGCGTATCGGAAAGCCAGCAACCGGTTGAAACGCATTACGACCCGGGCAACCCGATGGCCGACCAGAACGGCTACGTGTACGGCAGCAACGTCAATCCCATCGATGAACTGGTGAACATGATTTCCGCTTCGCGTTCGTACCAGAACAACGTGGAAGTTATGAACACCACCAAGCAGCTGATGATCAAGACCATCGATCTGGGCAGCTGATCCGGAGCCATCCATGTCCGCCGTAACCAACAACACCAGCAGTTATTCGACCAGTGGCCTGAGCCTTACCGGCAGCACGGTCACCAGTACGCCGACCGGTTCGATCATGACCCAGTCGGATTTTCTGCAGCTGCTTTCCACGCAGTTGCAGAACCAGGATCCCACCCAGCCGATGGACAACTCGCAGATGGCGGCAGAGCTGGCGCAGTTCGCCACGCTCAGCACCACGCAGGACATCGACACCAATATCCAGTCGCTGAGCAGCAACCTCAGCAGCGGCATGCAGACCTCGCAGGTGCTCAGCGCCTCCAACCTGGTCGGCAAGCAGGTGCTGGTGCCTTCCAGCACGCTCGCCTACAGCGGCAGCGCGGTCGGCGGTGCAGTGAATGTCAGCACGGCTGGCGATGTGGTGGTGACCATCAAGGACAGCAACGGCAACACCGTCAACACCATCGACCTGGGCAACCAGCAGGCGGGGCTGGCGCAGTTCAGCTGGAACGGCACCGACAGCAGCGGCAACACCGTGGCCAACGGCACCTACAGCATCTCGGCCAATAACGGCGGCACCAGCACCGCGCTCGATACCTACGCCTCCGGCGCGGTCACCGGCGTGGGCTACGGCGGCAGCAGCACCGGAACCTATGTGCAAGTGGCAGGCATCGGCGGCGTACCGCTGGCCCAGGTTGCGCAGATCAACTGACGTCGACCGATCGGTCGTCATCATCCTCAGAGGAACACAGCATGGCTCTCAATCAGGCGCTCAGCGGCATCAATGCGGCCCAGGCCGATCTCAATGTCATTTCCAACAACATCGCCAACGCGGGCACGGTCGGCTTCAAGGGTTCGACCGCGCAGTTCGCCGAAGTGTATGCGGTGACCGGTCTCAACCTGAGCTCGAACACGGTTGGCAGCGGCGCCGAACTCACCGATGTGGCGCAGCAGTTTCAGCAGGGCGACCTGGAAACCACCAACGGCAGCCTGGACATGGCGCTCAGCGGCAATGGTTTCTTCGTGGTCAACAACGGCAGCGGCAACCAGTACACGCGCGACGGTGCGTTCCATGAAGACGCCAACGGCAACGTGGTGACGTCGGCCGGCGCCAATCTGCAGGTGTATCCGCCCAATGCGGCCGGCGGCTTCAACACCAGCACGCTGACCAACCTGCAGTTGAATACCGCGCAGAGCGCGGCCACTGCCACCAGCACGATCACGGTCAATGCGAATCTGCCGGCCGGTGCGGCGCTGCCGACCGACACGCCGTTCAGCCCGACCGACAGCCAGAGCTACACCAACGCTTCTTCGTTCGACGTGTACGACTCGCAGGGCGGTTCGCATTCGGCCACGATCTACTACGTCAAGACCGGCAACAACACCTGGGACGCGAACCTCTATATCGACGGCAACAGCGCCGGTACTGCGGCGATGACCTTCAACAGCGCCGGTGCGCTGACTTCGCCGGCCAACGGCAATCTCAGCTTCACGCCCACGCAGCCGACCAACGGCGCCACGTTCCCGTCGCCGATAAGCATGAACGTGACCAACACCACGCAGTTCGGCACGGCCTACGCGCCGGGCACGATCAACCAGAACGGCTTCGAGGCCGGCACGCTGGAGAACGTGGAAATCGGCACCGACGGCATCGTCACCGCCATCTACTCCAACAACCAGACCACCCAGCTGGGCCAGATCGCGGTAGCGAACTTCGCCAATCTGCAGGGCCTGCAGCAGGTGGGCAACAACCAGTGGGTGGCGACGCAGTCGTCCGGCACCGCAGTGCTGGGCACCGCCAGCGTGGGTCAGTTCGGCGATATCGAACAGGGCCAGCTGGAAACCTCCAACACCTCCGATACCACTTCGCAGCTGGTCAGCATGATCCAGGCGCAGCAGAACTATCAGGCCAATTCGCAGATGCTCGGCACGGTCAGTTCGCTCGACCAGGCGCTGTTCCAGGCTGTTGACCGCGGCTAATCGACACTGAGCCATGGACCGTTCCGTCTACATCGCAATGACCGGCGCCACGCAGACCATGCGGGCGCAGGATGCGGTCAGCCACAACCTGGCCAACGCCTCCACGGTCGGCTTCAAGAGCGAGCTGAGCGCGTTTCAAAGCGTGCCGGTGCTCGGTCCCGGCGCCAGCACGCGCATCAACGCGGTGGCGCAGGGTGTGGGGCAGGACGAAACCCAGGGCACGGTGCAGCACACCGGCCGTTCGCTGGATGTTGCGGTGAACGGACCGGGCTGGATCGCGGTGCAGTCCGCCGACGGCAGTGAAGGCTATACGCGCGCCGGCGATCTGCAACTGGATGCCGATGGCAATCTGACCGATGCACGTGGCAATCCGGTGATGGGCACCGGCGGTCCGATCACCATTCCGCAAAGTTCCAATATCAGCATCGGCAAGGACGGCACCATTTCCACCGTGCCGATGGGGCAGGGGCCCGACACCATCGCCGCGGTGGGCCAGCTCAAGCTGGTCAATCCCGATCCGACGCAGATGACCGAAGGCCCGGATGGCCTGATGCATATGAACGACGGCAGCAGCGCCGATGCCGACGACACCGTCACGGTGACGTCCGGCGCGCTGGAAGCCAGCAACGTCAATTCATCGTCGGAGCTGGTGAAGATGATCTCGCTGTCGCGCCAATACGAAATGCAGGTGCGTTCGATCAAGACCGCCGAAGACGACGCGGACGACAGCAGCAAGTTGCTGCAGACGAGCTAGGAGATCGACGCATGATTTCCAGCTTCGCCTTATGCATGACTCCCTCTCCCCTCCGGGGACAGGGTTGGGGTGAGGGAACACGCTCGCGAGCAGCCAGCTTCGAAGCCGGCGCCGATGCATGTTTTCCGCAAGCTTGTCCCCCTCACCTCGGTCCTCTCCCCGTTGGGGATAGGAAGAAAAACTAAACCTGGAGCGCCGAGATGTTCTCTTCATTGTGGATTGCCAAGACCGGTCTGGATGCGCAGCAGACGCAGATGGACGTGATCTCCAACAATCTTGCCAACGCCAGCACCACTGGCTTCAAGACCTCGCGCGCCTCGTTCCAGGACATGATGTACCAGAACGAAGGCCAGCCCGGCAGCCAGACCACGCAGCAGACCGAAGCACCTTCCGGCCTGCTGCTGGGCACCGGCGTGAAAGTGGTAGGCAGCGAGAAACTGTTTACCCAGGGCGCGATCACGCAGACCGGCAATCCGCTCGACGTGGCGGTGCAGGGTAACGGTTTCATCCAGGTGAGCCTGCCGGACGGCACCGTGGCCTACACGCGCGACGGTTCGCTGCACGAAGATTCCACCGGCCAGGTCGTGACGGCCGACGGTTATCCGCTGGTGCCCTCGATCACGCTGCCGGCCAACGTCAACTCGATCACCATCGGCACCGATGGCACGGTCAGCGCCACCAGCAACGGGTCCACCACGCCCACGCAGATCGGCGTGGTGCAGCTGGCCAATTTCGTCAATCCCGCCGGCCTGGAGCCGATGGGACAGAACCTGTATCTGGAAACCGAATCCAGCGGCACGGCACAAACCGGGCAGCCCGGCCTCAACGGCATGGGCACGCTTGCGCAAGGCTCGCTGGAATCGTCCAACACCAACGTGGTGGAGGAGATGGTCAACATGATCCAGGCCCAACGCACCTACGAGATGAACTCCAAGTCGATCAGCGCCGTGGACGACATGTTGCAGTTCGTCATCAACAAGACCTGAGTACCGCCGTTATGTCGTATTCCTCCCTGTATGCACGTGTGGCGATGGCTTCGCTGCTGGCGGCTTCGCTGGCCGGCTGCGCGGCGATCCAGCAGCACCAGAAAGAAGACGATGCCGAATGGGCCGCCACCGCACCGGTGACCCAGCCGGCACCGCCGCCGCCGGATGGCTCGATCTATCACGACATGCAGAACCTGGAGCTGTTCAACGATCCGCGCGCGCACCGCATCGGCGACATCCTCACCATCAACCTGGTGGAAGCGATGCAGGCCAGCAAGAAATCGGAAACCACCACCAGCAAGACCGACAAGGTGAATGTGGGTGCGCCGGAAATCCTCGGCCACTCGCTCAGCGTGGCCGGCGGCGCGGCGGCGAATTCGGCGCTCAACAGCGCCAACAGTTTCGATGGCGCCGGCAGCAGCACGCAGAGCAACCAGCTGACCGGCCAGTTCACCGTCACCGTGTCGCAGCGCCTGTCCAACGGCAACCTGATCGTGCGTGGCGAGAAGTGGCTGACCATCAACCAGGGCAAGGAACTGATCCGCTTGTCCGGCATCGTGCGCCCGGAAGATATCGCGCAGGACAACTCGGTCGACTCCACCCGCGTGGCCGATGCGCGCATCACCTACACCGGCCGCGGCACGCTGGACCAGGCCAATACGCAGGGCTGGCTGGCGAAGTTCTTCAATTCCAAGTGGATGCCGTTCTGATGAGCGCGAACACTTTTTTCAATGCTGTTGATGCTTGCCGTGAACCGCTCCCTCTTCTACGTGCAGTAGGGGAGGGTTGGGGTGGGGTGAAGCCCTCACCCTCGCGGCAAGCTCGGACAATCCCGCCTCAACTCTCCCCTGTCAAACAGGGGAGGGGGCTGCTTGCGGCGAGTCGTGCGCACTTCGCGCTGATCGCCGCAGCGATAGTGTTGATGCTGATTCCCAGCATCTCGCACGCCGACAAAATCCGCGACCTCGTGCAAGTAGCCGGCGTACGCAGCAACCAGCTGGTCGGCTACGGCCTAGTGGTCGGCCTCGACGGCACCGGCGACCAGACCACCCAGGCACCGTTCACCACGCAAAGCCTGGAGAACATGCTCAAGCAGTTCGGCGTGTCGATTCCCAGCACCGGCATCCAGCCGCAGCTGAAAGACGTGGCGGCGGTGACCATCACGGCGGATCTGCCGCCGTTCGCCAAGCCGGGCCAGGCCATCGACGTCACGGTGGCCTCGATCGGCAATGCCAAGAGCATTCGCGGCGGCGAACTGCTGATGACGCCGCTGCGCGGTGCGGACGGCAATGTCTACGCGGTGGCGCAGGGCAGCGTAGTGGTCGGCGGCGTCAGCGCCTCGGGTCGCAGCGGTTCCAGCGTGCAGATCAATATTTCCGCCAGCGGACGCATTCCCAACGGCGCGTCGGTGGAGCGGGCAGTAGCCAATTCCTTCGGCAGTGCCGGCGACCTGGTGCTGAACTTGAACACCGCCGACTACGTCACCGTCAATCGCATCGTCGATGCCATCAATCATCTGTATGGCGCCGGCACGGCGCGTGCGCTGGATGGTGGCTCGGTATCGGTGCGCGGTCCCGTCGACCCGGGCCAGAAAGTGGCGTGGCTGGGCGCGATCGAATCGCTGGACGTGGCGCCGGGCGATGCGCCGGCACGCGTGATCGTCAATTCGCGCACCGGCACGGTGGTGATCGGTGCGGATGTGCGCGTCAGTGCTGCCGCGGTGGCGCACGGTTCGATCCAGGTGACCATCAGCGAACAACCGCAAGTAAGCCAGCCCGCACCTTTCAGCAACGGCCAGACCACGGTTGTGCCGAGCAGCCAGGTATCGATCAGCCAGCAGGGCGGCCATATGTTCAAGTTCGGTCCTGGTGTGAGCCTGGATTCGATCGTGCGTGCGGTGAACCAGGTCGGTGCGACGCCGACCGACCTGATCTCGATTCTCGAAGCGCTCAAGCAAGCCGGTGCGCTGCACGCGGATCTGGTGGTGATCTGACATGGCCGATATCGGCAACGCCGCCGCGCAAAGCCTGAGCACCTGGACCGATTTGTCCGGGTTCAGCGCCTTGCGCCATCAGGCGGAGTCCGATCAGAGCGGCACGCTGCCGGCGGTGGCCAAGCAGTTCGAATCGATGTTTACGCAGATGCTGCTGAAGTCGATGCGCGATGCGAACTTCGGCGATCCGCTGTTCGAAAGCCAGGCCACCGACGAATGGCAGGACATGTATGACCAGCAGTTGTCGCTGAACCTGTCCCAGCACGGCAAGGGCCTGGGCATTGCCGACATGCTGGTGCGCCAGCTTGGCGGCCATAACGGCCAGGGCGCCGAGCACAAGACCGGCGCAGTCGATCCGAGCACCACCGGACTGGCCGACAGCTGGAAGCAGCGTCTGTTCGAAGTGGCCGATGCGACCCGCTCGGCGGGCCGCGCGGCGATGTCGTGGGTGCCGGCCGATGCGGAAACCTTTGTGCGCGAACTGGCGCCGCAGGCGAGCATCGTGGCCAAGGAACTGGGTCTTTCGCTGCGCGCCGTGCTAGCGCAGGCCGCGCTGGAAACGCAGTGGGGCAAGCACATGCCCACCCACGCCGACGGCAGCAGCAGCTTCAACCTGTTCGGCATCAAGGCCGGCGGCAGCTGGGACGGCGCGCGCGTGAACGTGCCCACGGTGGAATACGAAGACGGCATCGCGGTGCGCAGGCAGGCGCAATTTCGTGCGTACCGCTCCACCACCGACTCGCTGGCCGACTACGCCGACCTGATCGGCAAGGATCCCCGCTACGCCCAGGCCCGCGGCCACGGCGACGACGTGCTCGGCTATGCCCACGCGCTGATCCAGGGCGGCTATGCCACCGATCCTGAATACGCCGGCAAAGTGGCGGCCATTGCCAACAGTTCTGTGATGCGGCAAGCACTTGACGCACTCAAGAAAACCGGCGGAGTGCCGAATTTATGACTGAAAAAGGCCGTGGGTACGGTACGCCCGCCAGAATGTCGTCATTCCCCTGTGAGCCCGCTCGCGCGGGAGTGACGGCCAGCTACGCCAGCACTTCGCACCACCATGGCGGCGGCATGTCCGCCTGCGCTTGTTACTGATCTAAGGAAACACGCTCATGTCCAGCAGCATGCTCAACATCGGCATATCAGGGCTCAACGCAGCCCAGGTTGCGCTGAGCACGGTCAGCAACAACATCGCCAACGCCAGCACCAGCGGCTACAGCGAAGAAAGCGTCATCCAGGTGGAGACCATCGGGCAGAGCAACAGCCAGTACACCATCGGCAGCGGCGTGGACGTTACCGGCGTGCAGCGCGCCTACAGCCAGTACCTCACCAGCGCGCTGTGGAGCACCAACAGCAGCCTGCAGAACGCCACCACCATGAGCAACCTCACCGGTGCGCTCAACAGCCTGCTCAGCAACAGCGGCAATCTGCAGACCTCGCTGGACAGTTTCTACAGCGCCTTCAGCAATGTGGCCAATTCGCCCAGCTCTTCATCGGTGCGTCAGGCGGCGCTCGGCAGCGCTTCCTCGCTGACCAGCGTGTTCAATACCCTGGGCCAGCAGCTCAGCACGCAGTCGACGCAGGTGAACCAGCAGATCGGCACCACCGTTACCAGCATCAACACCCTTACTTCGCAGATCGCCCAGCTCAACGGGCAGATCATGGCGGCCGGCAATACCAATCCGAACCAACTGCTCGACCAGCGCGATAACCTGGTGCAGCAGCTGGCCGGTCTCACCGGCATTTCCGCCTCCACCAACAGCAACGGCTCGATCAGCGTGTATACCTCCGCCGGCGGCACGCTGGTGTCGGGCACGCAGTCCTACGCGCTGTCGTCGGGCGGCAATCAATACGATGCCACCAGCACCGACGTGTTCGACAGCAGCGGCAACGACATCACCTCGCAGCTGAGCGGCGGCTCGCTCGGCGGCTTGATCAACTACCGCAATACCGTGCTGCAGCCGGCGCAGAACGCACTGGGCCAGTCGGCGATCGCGCTGGCTTCCAGCGTCAACGGCCAGCAGGCGCAGGGCCTGGATCTCAACGGCAAGCAAGGCGCGGCGATGTTCAGCGTGGGCACGCCGGACGTGATGGGCTCGAGCAAGAACACCGGCACCGCCACGGTCGGCGCGAGCATCAGCGATGTGTCGCAGCTCACCAGCTCCGACTACATTCTTACCTATACCGGCAGCGGTACCGGCACCAATGGCTGGAGCCTGAAAACCACCAGCGGCCAGAGCGTGGCGCTGACTGCCAATAGCGACGGCTCGCTGTCCGCCAACGGCCTTACCTTCAATGTGTCGGGCACCGCGCAGCAGGGCGACAGCTATGAGATCGAACCCACGCGCAATGCTTCCACGTCGCTGTCGGTAAGCATGACCGACTCGGACGGCATTGCCGCCGCCGCTGCGCTCAGCGCAACGGCCGGCAAGAGCAACACCGGCACCGGCGCGGTCAGCTCGGTCAGCGTTACCAATAGCAGCAATACCAACCTGCTGTCCGGCGCCACCATCACCTTCGGTGCGGGCGGCGCGTACACGGTCACCGACGGCGCCGGCAACACCACCACCGGTACCTACACCTCGGGCCAGCCGATTACCGCCGACGGCTGGAGCCTCAGCCTTACCGGCACGCCGGCCAGTGGCGACAGCTTCAGCGTGGCGGCCAATACCAACGGCCTCAACAGCAATGCCAACGCGCTTGCGCTGGCCGGGCTGGCCGACACCGGCGTGCTCGACGGCGGCAAGACTTCGGTGGTGGACAGCTATTCCAACCTCACCGCGCAGATCGGCACCGCCGGCAGCCAGGCCAGTGCCGAGCTGACCACGCAGACCAATCTGTACAGCGAAGCGGAAGGCAACCAGCAAAGCCTGGCCGGCGTGAACCTCAACCAGGAGGCCGCCAACCTGGTGCAGTACCAACAGGCCTACCAGGCTTCGGCACAGGTCATTGCGACCGCACAGCAGCTGTTTACCAGTTTGATTACCGCGATGGAGCAAGGCTGATCATGATGCGCATCTCCACTAGCTGGATGTACCAGCAACAGGTCAACACCATGATGGGCCAGCAGAATTCGCTGGACGAAACGCAGAACGAGATCAGTACGGGCTACGCCATCAACGTGGCCTCGGACAATCCGGTCGGTGCGGCACAGATCGTGGGCCTCAACCACATCATGGCCGAGAACACCCAGTACACCAGCAACATCAACAGCGCCAACACGCGCCTGTCGACCGAAACCAGCACGCTCAGCAGCGTCAGCAACCTGCTCAACAGCGTGAACGATATCGGCCTGGGCGCAATCAACGGCGCGATGTCCTCGTCCGACCTCAGCAACATGGCCACCCAGCTCACGCAATACCGCAACGAGCTGGTGCAGTTGGCCAATACCACCGATGCCAATGGGCAGGCGCTGTTCTCCGGCACCAGCAACACCACCACGCCGTTCGTGATGAACAGCAGCACCGGCGCGGTCACGTACGCCGGCAACGATCAGCAGTCGTTCTCCGCCATCGGCGCCGGCCTGCAGATCGCCAGCAACGATCCGGGCAGTTCGTTGTTCATGAACCTGCCGGCGGGCAACGGTTCGTTCGTATCCAGTGCCGCCAGCAGCAATACCGGCACCCTGGTGGTGGGCGCCAACAGCGTTTCCGACGCCAGCGCGTTTGCCACCGCTACGGCCTCGGGGCCGATCAACGACACCATTACCTTCGGCGCCAACGGTACCTACAGCGTGACCGACGCCAGCGGCAATCCGGTGCTCGACAGCAGCGGCAATCCCGTCACCGGCACCTACACCGATGGCGGCAGCATCAGCTTCGACGGCATGTCGATCAGCATGAGCGGCACGCCTGCGGCAGGCGATACGGTGAGCGTGCAGTCAGACAGCGCGTCCAATACGCAAGATGTCTTCACCACGCTCAACAACATGATCAACGCGCTGCAAAGCGGCGGCAGCACCGCGCAGATCACCAATACCCTCAACCGCCAGCTCGAAGCACTCGGCCAGGCGATGAACAGCGTGTCCAACACGCAGGTATCGGTGGGCAGCCGCATGGATACGCTGACCCAGCAGCAAAGCGACTACTCGGACTTGAGTGTCACCTATCAAAGCGCGTTGAACGACGTGCAGAACGTGGATATGGCCACGGCGATCAGCAATCTCTCCCTGCAGTCGACCGCCTTGCAGGCATCGCAGCAGGTGTTCGCCAAGATCCAGGGCACCAGTCTGTTCAATTACCTGCAGAGCTGAAGCTCTGCACACTGATTCCGAAGGCACAGTCATGCTTCGACAAATCGTCAAGGACTATGCGGTGGTTGATCCCATCGTCAATTCCACCCTGCAGCCCGGCGGCGAATCGGCTTCGCCCAAAGAGCTGATCTTTCACATCATGCAGGACAACGCCGCCAAGGTCGAAGTGCTGGATATCGGCTTCGGCAAGGGCAACCTGGGCGAAATGATCAAGGCCAATGCGCAGACGGCGCACTGGTCGGTGGATGGCGTGGACGGCTTCGAAGGCAGCTGCAATCACCCTGCGCTGTTCGAGCGCAAGATCTACCGCAACGTGTGGCACGGGCTGGCGCAGGCCGTACCGTCCGACAAGTTCGCCAAGTACGACATCATCTGCCTGCTCGATGTGATCGAGCACATGACGGCCGATACCGCCAGGTGGCTGCTGCGCACCTTGCTTACCAGCATGGGCGACAACGCGTTCCTGTTCGTCAGCACGCCGCTGTGGTTCTACCCGCAGCACAGCCAGCAGAGCGGCGACCTGGAAGAACACCTGATCGGCGTGCCGGCCAGCTCGATGATGGCGCTGATCCCGATCATGTATGCGATGAACCATCCGCTGATCGGCGGCTTCGTGCTGGGTAAGCGCAGTCTGGAATTCATCGAATTCTTCCAGCCGACCAGCGACAAGGGTTTTTCGTATGAGCGTGGCTTGTTTGTGGCCAATGCGATCAACTTCCAGTGTGTGCCTGGCAAGTTGTTCAAGCTGGGCTGATGCGCTTGGCGTAGGTTGGGTTACCCCCGGACTTGATCCGGGGGTAACCCAACGATCTATCTTCGTAGCGACATCGTTGGGTTACGCTGCGCTAACCCAACCTACCCGATCTATCTGGCTAGTGTGTAAGTAGTTCGCGCTGTGTTTCCTGCGCGACCGCCAGCGCCACTTTCGCATCCAGCACGCCGCACTTCTCGTCGGCCAGCAGCTTGTCCAGCGATGGACGGTCCAGAATCGCCAGCGTATGCCGCAGGCCGTGCGAGGCCGAAAAAGCTGGCGCAAAGCCGGAGCCGTAGATCATCCGGAAAATACGGATCGGTACATCGCCGTGTTTCTGCTCGATATCGCGCCCTTTGAAAGCCTGGCGCAGGCACGCGTGTGATGAGTCTTTTTTGCGCATGACAACCCCCTGATCTGCACGGCCGACTGCAGGCCGCATGATGTTCCATACATAAGCCGTGCCAGCAGGGCGCAAGGCCGGGGCGTGGGCCGCGCAACCGCAGCGCGGCGCCGCTCTCTGCCGATTGGCCTATGGCCGGCTTTTGCGCCCGGCGGCTAGGCTAGGCATCGCTAAGGGGCACTTTCTGACCACCGCCAGCAGCGGCCGGGCCGCGATCGAGGTGAGCATGTCCAACCGAACTGCCAGCTGCTATTGCGGCCAGCTCAGCATCGAGGTGCAGGGCGATACCCTGGGCGTGGGTATCTGTCACTGCCTGGCCTGCCAGCAGCGCACCGGCAGCGTATTTGCCGCGCTGGCGGCGTATGCCGTGCCGTTCACCGTGCGCGGCAATGCGACCGAATTCGTGCGCATCGGCGATCACGGCGCGCACTACCGCTTTCGCTTCTGCCCGGTCTGCGGCAGCAATGTATTCCACACGGAAGAGGGCAATGACCAGTATGTGATAGTGGCGGTGGGTGCATTTGCCGATCCGGCGTTTCCCGCGCCACAGGATTCGGTCTACGAATGCCGCCGGCATGCGTGGGTGCAAGTACCCGAGGCTGCAATGCGTTATCCGCAGGATCCACCCTGATCCTGCATGCGGGCCGCGATCGCGTAGCCAAGTTCCCTATAATGCGTGCACGACAGGACCGAGCAGCACGCCAGCCGTGCGCTGCCGCAGGACGCCATCACAGGGGAACAACATGCTTCGACAGCAAAAGCTCATCGGCAGCGCATTGATCGTGCACGCCGTGTACGGCGTGGGTTGGATTTGCGAATCGTTTGAGCGCGCTGCTTCGCCGGCCTTGTTTGTCGCACTGAACGTGTTGCTCGCCGTACTCGGACTGAGTGCCGGCATCGGCTATCTCAAGCAGGCCGATTGGGCGCGCTCGCTCGCGCAACTGTTCTATTTCGTGCAGATACCGCAGCTGGCCATCGGCTTCGTTGCCTGGAGTTTCACGCTGGGGCTGCAGATGGTGTTCTCGGTCGGCTGGATCGATTTTGGCCAGATCGGCGTCAATGTGGTGGCCCTGGCGATGCTGATCTGGATCACCCGGTTCCGCCGTCAGCCGGTAACGCCGGCTGTAGCCGGCGAGGCGTAGCAAGCGGGCTGGATCAGCACGGCTGATCCAACCCGGCGCGCAACATCGGCGTGGCTCAGTGCTGGTAGTAGTAGGGCTGATCGATATCCTGCAGCAGCCCCATATGCGTGGGCTGCCAGCCCAGCTGTTCGCGCGTCCACTGGCTTGAGGTGGGGTTCTCGAACGCGGCGAAGTGCGCAAACCAGTCGAAGTAGTCGGCAGCTTCTTCCGGCGTTTTGCTGAGCACCGGTACACCCAGATGGCGGCCGATGGTGATGGCGATATCGCGGAACGGTACGCCTGAATCGGTAGTGCCGTGGTAGTGCGCACCTGCCGTGCCTTTTTCCAGCGCAAGCCGGTACAGGCTCGCGGCATCATGGCGATGCACGCCGGGCCAGCGGTTGAGGCCGTCGCCGATATACGCGGCGGCGCCTTTTTCGCGCGCCCGCTGGATCAGCTGCGGTATGAAGCCATGATCGCCTTCGCCGTGCACCGATGGCGGCAGGCGGACCACGCCCACGCGCAGGCCGCGTTCGACCAGCGCGGCGGCGGCTTGCTCGGAAGCGACGCGCGGAATCGCCGTGCTGGCCGGCATATGTTCCTCGGCCAGGCGCGGTGCGGAGAGCAGGCCGGTGCCGGACGTGATCACCAGCGGGCGGTCGCTGCCGGCCAGTGCATCGCCGAGTGCGGCGATCGCCTTGCGCTCTTTTTCGCAGTTCTCCAGGAATTTGCTGAAGTCGTGGATAAAGGCGGCGTGAATTACGCCATCCGCGGCAGCGGCGCCGCTGCGCAGGCTGTCCAGGTCTTCCAGTGTGCCGTGGTGTACGTCTGCGCCCGCGGCGCTCAATGCGGCGGCGCTTGCATCCGAGCGGGCCAGGCCCAGTACCTTGTGGCCGTGGGCGATCAATTCTTTGACGATGGCGGAGCCGATAAAACCGGTAGCGCCGGTAACGAAAACACGCATGTTAAAGTCCCTCGGTGGATCAACTGCGGGCGATGATCGGGCGAGGGCCGCCGGCCAACTAGCCGGGACGTTATACCGGTATCGCCACTAACAGGCTTGGCAGTTACGGGGGCTTTGCAGTAACGGGCTCGGCAGTAACGGTTTAGGCAATTCATCATGGCCATCACTGAAGAAAATCTGCTCGGCGCGTTCCTGAAGGATCGCCGCGCGCGCCTGGATCCGGCCACGTTCGGCTTTTCTTCCGCGCGCCGCCGCACGCCGGGCCTGCGCCGCGAAGAAGTGGCGCAACGCGCCAATGTCAGCGCCACCTGGTACACCTGGCTGGAGCAGGGCCGCGGCGGTGCGCCTTCCACCGAAGCGCTGGAACGCATTGCGCAGGCGCTGGCGCTTACCGCAGTGGAACGCGAGCACCTGTTCCTGCTGGCGCAGCACCGTTTGCCGGCACTGCGCTACGAGGTGACGGAGAGCGTGCCGCCGCAGCTGCAGCGCGTGCTGGATGCCATGGTGTTCAGCGCCGCCATCGTGACCAATGCCACCTGGGACATTCTGGCCTGGAATCACGCCGCTACGGTGGTGCTTACCGACTATGCCGCGCTGCGCCCGGAGCAGCGCAATGTGCTGCGCATGATGTTCACCCATCGGCCAGTCCGCGAGGCGCAGGTCGACTGGGAAAGCGTCGCCCGCTTCGTGGTGGCGGCATTCCGCGGCAACACCGCGCGCCTGGGCACGTCAGAGCGGGCGCAGTCGCTGGTGGAAGAGTTGTCGCGCAGCAGTCCGGAGTTTGCGGCGATGTGGCGCGACAACGATGTGCGTAACTACGGGCAGGGCCGGAAATACCTGCACCATGCCGTGCTCGGGCGTATCGCGCTGGAGTTTTCGTCGTTTGCGGTCGATGGCCGGCCCGATCTCAGCATGGTGGTGTACAACCCGGCCGCGGAAGATGCCGAGCGGATTGTCGCGCTGATCCGTTCGCAAGCGGCGCCGCGCTGACCGGCGCCGCCGGCGCGTTCAATCGAGCTTCTGCCACACCACTTCGCCGTGTGCGCCTTCCGCCGCACCGCTGCTGGGCTTGGCCACGATATAGGTGAGCTGGTTGCCGTCCAGCGTATAGCCGGTGCTGCCGCCATGACCGTTCCAGTTGGGGAACGACGCCTGCTCGATATGCGTGCGCATCTGCTTGTCCATCACGGCCACGCTGCCGAAGTGCGCATTGCTGTCGAGCGAGGCGGCGCGATATTCCTCGGGCGTACCCTTGGATTTGTCGCCGGCCGCGAACGGCGCACGGCCGGCGCGCACCATCTGCATCATGTAATGGCCATGCGCATCGATCATCCACAGGCCCTGCGGATGCGGGCCATACAATTCGACGCGATGGCCATCGGGATAGACGTTGTCGCAGCGGACCAGGGTCCAGGTGCCGACCAGCCAGTCCGGCACGCGCAGCATGTCTGCTGCCGCCGTACCGGTGCCTTGTTGCGGCTGGGCGTTGCCTGCACTGGCGGCAAGGGCGAGTACGGCAGCCGCGAAAACACTGCAAAGAAGACGCATGGGTAACTCCTTGGGGCGGGGAGACGCGCATGCAGCCTAGGTCGTCGGCGAATGGCGCAACACCGGTACCGGGCGTATTTCTGTGATCGCAAATCGATATGATCGAAGGCAGCGGCAGCGCCGTACCGAAGGAGTCGATCCATGCGTCACTGGCTGTTTATGGCTTGTGCGATTCTCACCGAAGTGATCGGCACGCTGGCGATGAAATACGGCACCAGCCACGATGCGCACGTGCTCGGCCTGGGCGTGATGTACGTGATGCTGGTGCTCTCCTACACCACTTTGGCATTGGCGGTAGCGCGCATTCCGCTGGCGGTGGCCTACGGTGCCTGGGAAAGCCTGGGCCTGGTGCTGATCAGCCTGTGCAGCGCGTGGCTGTTTGCCGAGACGCTGGGCGTGCTGAAGATGGCGGCGATCGCGGTGATCATCGTCGGCATCGTGCTGCTGGAACACGGCACTGAGGAAAAGCCGGAGCACGCTGATGCTGCCTGAGTTCGCGCCCATCCACCTGCTGTATCTGGCGCTGGCGATCGTGCTGGAAATCGCCGCGAACGTGTTGATGAAGTTTTCCGCCGGCTTTACCCGCAAGCTGCCGGCAATGACCGCCATTGTCTGCGCGCTGGCCGCCTTCACCGCGCTGAGCTATGCGATCGAGGGTATCCAGCTGTCGGTGGCGTACGGGATCTGGGGCGGGGTGGGCTTGATTGCCACCGCCATCCTGGGCATCACCTTGTTCGGCGAGCGCCTGCGGCCGTCGGGCTGGCTGGGCCTGGCGCTGATCCTGGGCGGCGTGGTGCTGTTGAAGTTCAGTTGATGGGTGACGCCGGGCGGTCGTCAAGAATTTGCGATCCTGGTCGTGTCCGCACGGGCGGCAGGGCTTTTTCAAGGCACCGGGCTTACACTGAAATGCGTTGAGGGTTCGCGATGCTTTTTGCTCGTCATCCCAGCGAAAGCCGGGATCCAGCGTCTTTCTGCACCGAAGGCACTGGATCCCGGCTTTCGCTGGGATGACGGCGAGGCCGATTGCGCGAGATGGCTCAGGAAAAAAGCCCGAGCAGCCTCGGGCTGCAGGGCGATTTCACTCCTGGCCGCAGCTGCCGATGTACTTGGCAGCGGCCGGGCAGTGCTAAAAAAGCAATTCAATAAGGTGGGGGCATGGCAAACGTATCGTTGCAGCGCGAATGGCCGGTTCATATCGGCATCGCGGTCGGATATGCACTGTTCTATGTTCTGATTCATCCGTTCTCTACGTCGCACTGGCCGATTCATGCAGGCGTCCGCTTCGCGTGCCTGCTGCTGTTTCCGTATCGCTTCTGGCCCGCGCTGTTGCTGGGCGAAGGCGTGGCGAATTTCTATGAGGTTTACCCGTGCCTGGATTCGCTGGGGCGCAACTGGGTGATCGCGCGCTCCGTGCCGCCCATCCTGCCGATCATGCCGATCGTCTGGTGGTGTCGCGAGAGAATGCCGCCGCTGCCGTCCAGCCAGTACATCGACATCAAGGCCTTGCTGGTCTGCATCCTGTTGGCTTCCATCGGCGGCATGGTCTACAGCTCGCTGGCCGGCTTTGTGTCAACGCCACAGAGCGGCCATCCCGCTTTTGGCGTGGACTGGGTGACAGTGTTTTTCCTGGGGCCTTGCCTGGCCATTTTTTCGGTGGCGCCCTGGGTGTTGCTGGCCAGCCTGTATTACCGGCGGGGTCGTTGGCGCGAGCAGCTTGCGGCGATGCTGTCGAACCGGCTCACGTTCGATCTGGCCGTTTTTTTCCTGCCGTGCGCGGCCGTTATCGAATGGATCGTGGTGCACAACGAAGGGCAGACCCGGCTGCTGGCCCCGATGGCCATGTTCATCCCGCTGGTGTGGCTGACACTCAGGCATGGCTGGCGCGCTGCAGCGGTAGGCAGTCCGGTGGCGATTGCCGCCATGACCTTGCCGGTATCGCTGGAAGACTTTATCGATGAGCGGATGTTGCCCACTCCCGCCATGGTGTTTCTGGTGCTGGCCGTCGCCGGACTGTTCGCCCTGGGCGCGCGCATCAGCACGCAACTGATGCGCGAGGCGGCCGAACAGGAAAGCGCGGCCAATGCGCAGCGGTTTGCCAAGCAGAGTCTGCAGCTGGGCGAGCAGCGCATGCGCCAGACCTCGATGGCGCTGGAATACCTGGCCGGCAATCTGCACGTCAACAATGCGCACCTGCTCGAGCAGATGCGGCGGATCGTGCCGAACATCGAAAGCCATGCGTTTTACAAGCAGGCCATGGCGACGCACAGCCAAGTTTATCGCTTGGCCGAAAGCATGCATCCGATCGCCTGGCGCGAGCGCGGCCTGCCGGCAGCATTGAACGAAACCATTGCGCGCGCGTTGGACGAGGCCGGCATTGCCTATCGCTGCGACATCACCGGACGCGGTTTCACCCGGATGGCGCCGAGTGTGTTGTCTGCGACGTACCGCATTGCCTGCGAAGCGGTGGTGTACATCAGCTCGCGGCTGGCCTGCAGCAGGATCAGGCTGACGCTTCGCGGCGGCGAGACCCATGGCCGCCGCTGGCTGGTGCTGCGCGTCGAGGGCGTGTTGGATCCGTCGTCGTCGGCCAATCCTGCGCATTTTGCGGAGGACCGGCAGCGGCTGCCGGCCAAGCTGGGTGCCAGCGCGCTCAATGTGCAGGAACTGCGCGATCACGTAGGTATTTTCGACGGTGTCCTGCATACCCAGGTGTCCAGGGACCGGCTCAGGATGACCGCGCTGCTGCACGATGCCGTGCCCGAGGTGCTGAAGGAGGCGGCCGCCGCCGCGCCCATGCGCCTGTGGGTGAAATAGCCATGCCGCGCGGTCGCCGAGATGTGCAGACGGAGGGTCGTGAAATGGACGGTTTTACCGCCGCCGGCGGGGTGTCGGGGCGGCGGCCGTCTTCACAAACGCCACCTACTTCACGGTTTGGCGCAAACCGGCGGCCGGCAGCGGAATTTTGACGCGGCTAAATCGTTGATGGGCATAGGATGACAGCGCTGGCCAGGATTCGGGGGAAGACACCTGGGCTCACGCCGATTTCACGCCCGAAATTGTTTGATAATTGGTTAATTAGGCAGAGATTTGGTGCCTAGGCGGCAGGCACATACAGGTTGTTCGACTAAGGGGCGAAGCATGGCAAAGGTATCGTTACGAAGCGGCTGGCCGGCACACGTTGGTGTCGCCGTCGGCTATGCGCTGCTTTACCTTGCGGTGCATCCGATCACTACCTTGAACTGGCCGATTCACGCCGGCATCCGTTTCGCCTGCCTGCTGTTGTTTCCGTACCGCTTCTGGCCCGCGCTGCTGGTCGGCGAAGCGTTGCCGAATCTGTACGAAGTGCTCCCCTGCCTGGATTCGCTCGGCCGCAACTGGGTGATGGTGCGCTCCATCCCGGCGCTGGTTCCGATCATGCCGATCGTCTGGTGGTGCCGCGAAAAAATGCCGCCCTTCCCGGCCAAGCGGCTGGTGGACATCAAGGCGCTGATCGTGTGCATCGTGCTGTGCTCGGTGGGCGGCATGCTGTACAGCACGCTGGCCTATGCGATGTGCCGCCCGTTCCTGGCCGCCGATGCCGATAGCGTGCCGCTGGCATCGATCCAGTTCCTGCTCGGGCCGTATGTAGTGATCCTGTCGGTAGTGCCGTGGCTGGTGATGGCCAAGCTCGACTATCGCCCGGGGCATTTCCGGGAACAGCTGCGGCAGACGCTGTCCAGCAAGCTGTTCATGGACACCATTGCCTTGCTGCTGCCCTCCATTGCGATCCTGGCGTGCCTGCGCACGGTGGTGAAGGATCCCTTCGATCAAATCGCTTCGCTGGCCATGTTCCTGCCCATGGCATGGCTGACGCTCAAGCACGGCTGGCGTGCCGCCGCGGTAAGCGGAACCATCGCGATCCTGTGCATCTGCCTGCCGCTGGATGTGTCCGACAAGCTGCAGACCAGGGCTTACGAGAGCATGGTGTTCGTGGTGATCGGCGTCACCTGCCTGTTCGTGCTCGGCGCGCGCATCAGCGCCCAGCTGCTGCAGGAAGAGAAGGAGCGCCGCAGCGCCATGAATGTGCAGCGCCTGGCGCGGCAGACCATGCAGATGGGCGAGCAGCGCATGCGGCAGACTTCGCAGGCGCTGGAATACCTGGCCGGCACGCTGCATGTGACCAACAGCCGCCTGCTCGAACAGATGCGCCGCATCGTGCCGAACATCGAAAGCCACGCCTTCTACAAGCAGGCGATGGCAGCGCAGACGCAGATCTACCAGCTGGCCGAAAGCATGCATCCGCTGACCTGGCGCGAACGCGGCTTGCCGGCGGCGCTCAATGACACAGTGGCGCGTGCGCTGGATGAGGCGGGCATCGCCTACCGCTGCGAAATCACCGGCCGCGGTTTCACCCGCCTGGCTTCACCGGTGCTGACGGTTACTTACCGCGCGGCGTGCGAGGCCATCACCTACGTAACCTCCCGCCTGGCCTGCAGCCGGGTGCGGCTGGTTCTGCGCGGCGGCGAAACCCAGGGCCGGCGCTGGGTGGTGATTCGCGTGGAAGGCGTGCTGGAAGATACCGGCGTGGCCAACGCCGTCTACTTTGCCGAAGAGCGCAAGCGCCTTGGCACGAAGCTCGGCGCCAGCGGACTGGATATCTCCGAAATGCGCGACAACGTCGGGATTTTCGACGGTGCCCTGCATCTGCGCTCGTTCAAGGACCGCCTGCGCATCACGGCCCTGTTGCACGACGCCTCGCAAGAGCAAGAGGCGCAAAGGGCTGCGTCGCACTCTGCAGCACCTCTGCGCCTGTGGGTGAAGTAAGTATTTCTTGCCTATAGCCGTCGCGTGACGCGACGGCTATCACGAGCCACCGGTGCCGCTGCAGTTCTTGCCCTCGCACAGATCCGCCTGCACATTGCTGGCGCTGAACTGAGTGGTTCCATCGCTTTGCGGCGTGGCGGTCACGGCGGTGGTGCCGTCGTTGTAGACCGTCTGCGTGGTCGTGCTGGTGGAAGACGAGGACGAATTGGTGGCGACGTTGCTCGAATCGACGCCGACCGGCAGCGCAAATGCAGTGCCATTGACGGTGCCCACTGCCGCGTGCACGGTGCCATTCAAGTCATTGACCTGGATGTACTTCACGCCGTTGAGCACGAATACGTACACGTGCCAGTTCGGGCTGGCGCTGAGATCGGCGGCGTCCGGCCAGGCCTGGCCCAGGCCGGTGGCGGGCGCGGCGGTCTGGGCGAAGGCGGTGGAAGCCGCGCACAGAGCGACCAGGCTGGCCAGAGCAGTTTTGCGGATGAAGCGTGCGTGCGTGCGCATGGGTTTCCCCTAATGAATGGTAGCGGCCTACCGGAAGCAGAAATGTAACAGGGGAAATGTGGTTAAAAGAGCAGCATTTTTCACGGATGTGAAAATGTTCAGCGAGCCGCCAATAGCGGCTCGCCTTCACATTTCATTGACGTGGTTTCGTGCTTGGATTTCGGGCTGCCGCAACGCCCGCTCAACGGCTCAGTTGGGCAGCCACGCGTCGCGCCACTGCAGCAGTTTGTCGTCGGTGAGCATCCAGTCGCGCTGCACGGCATCGCGCAGGGCATCGCCTGTTTTTGCAGTGGCGTCCAGGTCGTCCAGATGCATGCGGATCGCCGCGATCCACTCTTTGTAGCGGTTCTTCACCCGTGTCACCGGCAGCGCGTTGTCGTAGCAGACGATGTCGGTGCACACCACCGGAAAACCGCAGGCACCGTATTCGAGCAGGCGCAGATTGCTCTTGCACTCGTTGAAGGTGTTGTTTTCCAGCGGCGCCAGGGCCAGGTCCAGGTTCAGCGAAGCCAGCTTGCGCGGATACTCTTCGATCGGCACGCCGTTGTGAAATTCGTGAATGTACGGCCGCAGTTTGTCCGGGCACATGCCGAAGAACACCCATTCCACTTCATCGGCCAGGTCGCGCACCACGTCGGCGATCAATTCCAGATCGCCGCGATGGCTGGAGCCGCCACCCCAGCCCACGCGCGGCTTGCGGCCCACGCGGCGCTGGCTGACCGGCAGGTCGCCCCACCAGTCGGTCGGCAGGCGGTTGTGCACCACGCGGATATCGGCATGGAAGCCCTTGAACTGCTCGGCCAGCGTTTCGGTGGAGACCACGAAACGGTCCACCGTAGCGAGCGAACGGCGCAGCGACTTCACCACGTCCTTGGGCATCAGCCCGTGGAAATGGCTCTTGATCGGAATCTGGTGGATCAAGTCGTCCAGTTCGAACACCTTGAACGCGCGCGAGAAGTCGCGATAGCTCTCCAGCAGGCGGATCTGCGTGTCGGTGATCTGGCGCTGCAAGACCAGCGAGGTCGGCTGGAAACGCTCCATCGCCACCGGCGAAAGATGCAGGCCGGCGATCATGCCTTCCACCATGCCGCTGCGCTGCATGGAATTGAACGGCTGCAGGATGCGGTAATGGCCGCAGCCATGCGCATCGGCGGCCACGCAGAACATGCGCGGCAGCAGCGGCTGACTGAACGGCTGCCAGCCCTTGCCGCGCTGCGCATCCAGTTCGAAGCCAATGCCGTCGATGCTCAGATTGATGCTGTAGGCCGGATCGCGCGCGAGCTGGCCTAGCCACTTGCGATACATCGCGCTCTGTTCGCCCTGGAAGCGCTTGGTCTTGGCGTCCTGCGCGGTCTTGTCGACCTTGGTCTGGCTGACACTGCCCACGTGCATCAGGCGTGCATACGGCGTCCATACGGTGAGATAGCCGGCCTTATTGACCTTCAGGCACAGGTCGACATCGTTATAGGAAACCTTGAAATCCTGTTCGTCCAGGCCGCCGACTTCGTCGTATACCGATTTGCGGATCATCAGGCAGGCCGCGGTGACCGCGGTGTAGTTCTGGTCCACGCGCAGGCGATGCATATAGCCATCCGATTCCATCGGCTGGCCGATAAACGGATGGTCCGCCGGGCCGCGCAGGCCCAGCACCACGCCGCCGTGCTGGATGCGTCCGTCAGGGTAATGCAGCTTGGCGCCGACGATGCCCACCTCCGGCCGCTGCGCATGATTGAGCAGCGCCTCGATCCAGTCGCCGTGCAGTACGGCGGTGTCGTTGTTGAGCAGGATCAAATACTCGCCGCGTGCCTCGCGCGCGGCGAAATTGTTGATCGCCGAATAGTTGAACGGATGCGGATAGCGCAGCACGCGGACCTGGCTGCTGTTGAGCTGGGCGATGCCGTCCAGATAGGCCAGCGCCGCCGGCTCCTCGGTGTTGTTGTCGACGATCAGCAGTTCGTAATGGGTGTAGGTGGTCTTGGACAACAGGCTGTCGATCAGCCCGTTGAGCATCGGCAGCTGGTCCTTGGTCGGCACGATGATCGACACCAGCGGCTGCTGCGCATGCCGGTACAGCACGCGATTGAAGCCGGGCAGTGCGCCGGGCTCCATCGCATGTGCCACGCCGATGCGGGCGAGGTGGGCGGAAACGATGCTGGCGCTATGCGTCTTCACCGATTCCGACGCCAGCCAGTGCGTGTACGGCAGCACGGCGCGATACATCACTTCGCCGATATGGCCGATGGTGTGCAGGCCGTCCACTTCCAGCAGGCGGAACAGCAGGTCGTGCGCAGCCATGTCGCCATAGCTTTCGTTCAAGCCGCCCAGCGCCAGGCAGCGCTCGCGCCCGAAGGCGATGGCGCGGCCCGCATACGGATAGCTGCGCAGCATGTCCAGGTTGAAATCCGGCTTGAAGATCGGATTCTCGAACACGCCCTGGCGATGCATGTCTTCGTCGGCATAGGCCGCGCGCAGATACGGCTGCGCGGCGACGCGCTCGGCCAGCAGCAGCAAGGCGGCCGGATGCAGCATGTCGCCGGCAAAGGCGAGCTGGATCCAGTCGGCCTCGCTGGTGGCGAGATGGCGGTTGACGCGCGCCACCCATGCCTCGTCGCCGGAGATCACGCTGAGCTGGTGATGCGGATAATGCTGGCTCTGCAGGCTGGCCTGAGTGATGGCGACGGCTTCGGCATCGCCGGCCGTATCGATCAGCAGTACGTCGATGCGCGGCGGCGTGCCCAGTTGCTCGATACGCTGCAGCGCTTGCGCAATCGCCACCTCGCCCAGCTGCTGCTGGGCCTGCCAGTGTTTGTAGAGATCCGAGGGCGGCGGCGGAATCAGCCACTCCGGCAGAATCTTCAAGTGGCGGTCGGTGCGGTTCCAGCAATCGCCCTCGTGGATTTCGCGGGCGAAGGATTCGTTGATGGTGCGGCCGTGTCCGATCCATTCGGCGGACGCGTCGATCATCAGGCGCTTGCACAGCCAGGTCACCCGCTCAACCGGCGAGGCGATGCCGAGCAGGTTTTCCAGCCCGCTTTCATAAGCGATCTGCCATAGGCCCACGTACAGCGGAATCTGCTTCTCGATCGGCTGGCGCGCATGCCATTCGCCGCCATGGAAATGCATGCCGCCGTGTTCGTCCAGATAGATATGCGTCGGCAGCGCATCCAGCCATTCGACCGGGATCTTGTCCTCGTCGTTGGCCTGCGCATAGATCAGCGCGCCCCACCGGCGCAGCAGGTTGATCAGGCGGTCGGTGCGCTGCTCGTGGATGGTCTTGCGCACTTCCACCAGCAGCGAGCGGCCGTCGGCGTAGGCATGCGGCGCGAGTGCCTGTTCGAAGCCGGCGGTGTTCCAGTACTGGCCCGGCAGCATGGCGCGCGGCAGCACCTGGATGCCGTCGCTGCCGCTGACGTAGTCGGTGACGGTGTTGAGCGCCGGCACACGGTTGTCGGCATAGGTCTGCGCCAGCAGGTTCGCGCGTAGCGGCGCTGCCACGCCGTCGCGGCGTGCGAGCAGCCACAGGCCCGGTGCATATTGTCCCAGCGTATGGGCCTCGCGATGGCGTTCCCATTGCACCGCTTCCTTGCCGCCGTCGCGCAGCAGCGCGCGCTGGGCGATCAGTTCGTCGGCGCGCAGTTCCGGCGCGGCATCGAGCGCGTGCGCGCCGATCAGCAGTTCCGGCAGCTGCGCATCGGGAAACGCCAGCTGCGTATCGATCTGGTTCAAGCCTGCCGTGCGCAGCGCTGCCTCAAGCTGGCTGCGCGTGAGCAGGTTGCGCTTGCCGGTGTCGGCCAGGCGGTTGCCGGTGGCCAGCAGCAATACGCCGCCGGGTTTCAGCGCAGCGACGGCGAGCGTAATCGCCTCGCGCAAGGCTTCGCCGCGCGGCCACGCTTCGGCGTAGTCGTCGTTGAAATGCAGGCTGACGATGTCGTAGTCCGCATGCAACTCCAGCTCGCGCAGGCTGGCCTGGAACACGCGCGCATTCGGTTGCTCGCGCAGGCGCGCGGCGATCACGCGAGCCCAGTGTGGGGCGAATTCGATCACGTCCACGCTGCAGCCGCGCTCGATCCACGCCTGCGCCAGCGCGCTGCCGCCACCGATTTCCAGCACGCGGCTGTCGGCGGCGATCTCCAGTGCTTGCAAGGGGTTGGCGCGGCGCGGCGACAGCTGCAGCGCACTGGCGCGGCCATGGATCTCCTTCGCCAGTACGGCTGCGAACAGGCCGGTGTCCTGCGTTTGCTGCAGCAGTTCGAACAGGTGCGTGGCGGTGTCGTGGATAGCCTTGTGTGCGGGACGTTCGCGCAGCGGCGAGTGGTATACGCCTTCGCCATTGCGCTCGAAGGTCTCCAGCGGCCAGCGCGGCGGCAGTACACCCAGCTGGGCCACCACGCGCAGCACGGTGTCGTCATGCGTGGTGTTGAGGATCTTGTCGTGCAGCACGAACTCGTTCCAGTCGCGCTGGCCGGTACCGTCGGCCAGGCCCTTGTTGAACTTGTACTGGCACTCTTCTTCGGACTTGCTCCAGTAATGATTGATGCGCAGGTGTTCCACCGACACCTTGTCGGAGAACGAGGCCTCGATCGGCTGGTGGTTCTCGTCCACCGCGCGCGCATCGTTGGCATAGATCATGTGATGCGGATTGCCGCAGCGTGCGACCTTCGACGGTTGCACGATGCTCTTGATATGCGCGTTCTCCGAGCGGTAGCTGCCGTCGGGCAGGCGCAGGTGCGGGTAGGGCAGGCCACCGTGCAGGTCGCCGCGGCGCAGGAAGTTCTCCAGCACGCCGCCCGGCGGTTTGCGCTGGTGGCCACCGGAGCCGAACATCACCCAGTTCACGCCCACGGCCGGGTGCTCGGCGTAATCGGCCAGCACGTCCGGCAGCAGTTTTGCCTTGGGCGAGAACAGGAATTCGTCGATGTCGAGGAAGGCCAGCCAGTCGGTTTCCTCGCCGTGAGCCTTCAGGCAGTGCTCGTACACCTGCATCTGCGCGTGCTGCTGCGGCCACTCGTGCAGCACCACCGCGCCCGACTCGATATGCATCTGCAGGGCGTCGAGGTAACGGTCGGAGCTGTTGTTGTTATAGAGGTAGAACCGCTCCACCCCCATCAGCTGATGGAACTCCACCCATTCGCGCAGATACGCGGCCTCGTCCTTGAAGATCGCGCAGATCGCAAGCACACAACGCATTTGTCTTCCTCACCTTATCTATAGGGGCGAGCGGCGGGAGCGTCGGAATTCCGACACTTCCGGGCGCTGGCGCCGGATACGGGGGTATGGAGCAAGCTTGGTGCCAAGCAATCGATGCTTGCGTAATCCGTTCCCTCCCCTGCAGGGGCAGGGGAGGGTTGGGGTGGGGTTGTTCGAGCTTGCCGCAAGCGTGTGGGCTTCACTCCACCCCGACCCTCCCCTACTTCACGTAGGGGAGGGAGCAGATCGCGCTCGTGTCGGCAGCGCGTAGGTTGGGTTAGCGCAGCGTAACCCAACGATGCGGCTACGAAGAAAGATCGTCGGGTTACGCTGCGCTAACCCAACCTACGGGGCTGTATCGAAGCGACGCATCGCATCGCCACGACGCGAGGTTGGCCCCTCACCCCGGCCCTCTCCCCGAGGGGAGAGGGAGAAAAGCGCGATCGCGTCGGCAGTGGCCGCAAAACCTTTAGGCACACTGCATCACATTTTTATGCGCCATCTCCTTGCTGCCGCTGAGATTTTTTTGCATCGAAGCGCTTAAGTATTCCCTTGACACGCCGAAAAAGTCTCCGAGGCGGTCGGCACAGCAGTTACTGGACCCCGCCGGCATGAGTACCAACTACCGGTTCCAGGAGACTTCCATGTCACTCTTTCTCAATACCAACATCGCCTCGCTGCAAGCCCAGAACAACCTGACTTCTTCGTCGAGCAAGCTGAGCACGGCGACCGAAGACTTGTCCTCGGGTCTGAAGATCAATACCGCGGCCGACAACGCCGCCGGCTATGCGATCTCGCAGCGCTTCCAGACCCAGATCGGCGGTCTGAACCAGGCCAGCCAGAACGCCAGCGACGCCATCAACTTGGCGCAGACGGCGGGTTCGGCGCTGAGCCAGATCACCTCCAACCTGCAGTCGATCCGCGATCTGGCCGTGCAGGCGGCCAACGGTACGTACCAGTCTTCCGACCGCTCCGCCATCAACACTTCGGTGCAGCAGTACCTGTCGGAAATCACCCGTATCGCCAACCAGACCACGTTCAACGGCACCAACGTGTTGAACGGTTCCACCAGCAGCCTGTCGTTCCAGATTGGTGCCAACGTCGGCCAGTCGATCAACGTGCAGCTGGGCCAGGGCGTCACCACCAGCCAGATGGGCCAGGTTTCGGAAATCTCCACGGGCGACATCAGCGGCGCGTTCCTGAACGCCTCCGGTGCCACCGGTGCGACGATGAGCCTGAGCGGTCTGTCCATCACCGGCGCTGACGGCCAGGGCTACACCTTCTCCGGCAGCATCACCGCCGGCAGTGCGCAGGACGTGGCCGATGCGATCAACGCGGCCGGCATCAACGGCGTCAGCGCAGCGGTGAACGCCAGCGGCGGCATCAACATCTACTCCACCGGCGAGCTGGCTGTTAACGGCGCCTCGGTGACGGGTGCGTCGGCGGCTTCCGCCGCTTCGGGCGGCTTTGCCAACCTCACCTCCGGTGCACTGTCCTTCGGCGCCAGCGGTATCGGTGCGGCGGCCTCGGGCTTCGCAGCCTCGGGTGCGGCTTACACGGCGGGCAATGTGATCGAAGCCTCCGGTTCGCTGGCAGGCGGCGATGTTTTGACGGTGGACGATGCCAACCAGCTGATCTCGCGTATCGATGCGGCCCTGACCACGGTCAGCACCTTCTCCAGCAACCTGGGTGCCGTGCAGAACCGCTTCCAGTCCGCGATCTCCACGCTGAGTGCGCAGCAGACCAACCTGACTTCGTCGCAAAGCTCGATCCAGGACACCGACTTCGCCGCTACCACGGCGCAGTTGAGCCAGGCGCAGGTGTTGCAGCAGGCAGGTATCTCGGTGCTGGCAACCGCCAACTCCGAACCGCAGAACATCCTGAAGCTGTTGCAGTAACAGGTAGTACCGGCCACGGCAAAACGCCGTGGCCGGGTTTTTGCTTGAAGGGTTCTGGCGGCGTGTTTGGCCGCCAGAAAACTTACGCGAGCCGCCGGCAAAGCACATCAGAGTGTGTTTTGCCGGCAGCTTGGCGGAACGGCGCAAACCGCACCGTTCCGGAGAGCAACTAAGCGAGGCCTGACATGAGCAGCATCTCCAGCATCGGAAGCACTTCTACCGCGCTCTCCAGCGCGATCACCGGCTCCAGCGCCACCGGCAGCAGCAGCGCCAGCGGCGTCACCGGTGCATCCAACATCTCCGGCACCGGCATCCTGAGTTCGCTCGGCCTGGGCTCGGGCCTGGATGTGAGCTCGATCATCACCGCGCTGGTGAATGCGGCCGAAGCCGGCCCGCAGCAGCAGATCACCAATCAGACCAACTCCGACAACAACGAGATCGCCGGCCTCACCGGCCTGAGCACGGTGCTCAGCGGCCTCGAATCGGCGCTGTCGGAACTGACTTCCAGCAGCACCTACCAAACGTATAACGCCACTTTCACCAGCGGCGCTTCCGGCAGCATCGGTTCGGCCACCACGCTGCCCGACGCCACGCCCGGCACCTACGACATCTCGGTGACCCAGCTGGCCCAGGCGCAGATGCGTACCAGCACCGCCTACAGCAGCGGCGCGGCGGTGGGGGCGGGCTCGCTCACCATCGGCGTGGGCAGCAACAGCATGGATATTTCGGTGTCTTCGACCGACACCCTGGAAGACGTCGCCTCCAGCATCAACAACGCCAGCAACAATCCGGGCGTCAGCGCCACGGTGGTGTCGGGCGTGAACGGCGACCAGCTGGTGCTCACCTCCAGCAAGACCGGTACCGCCAACGGCTTCACCATCAGCGCCGACAGCGGCAGCAGCAGCGGCCTGAGCACGCTGGCCACCGGGCTCAATACCGCCGGCAACCACGAGGCGGCCAATGCGGTGCTGACGGTCGACGGTATCTCGGTCAACAGCGCCACCAACAACGTCAGCGGCGCGCTGACCGGCGTCACCATGAATCTCACTTCCACCGGCAGCTCCACGCTGACGGTGGCGCAAAGCACCGCGCCGATCAGTACCGCCGTCAACGATTTCGTCACGGCGTACAACGCCTACAACACCGCGGTCAGCCAGCTCACCAGCTACGACTCCACCACCAAGGAAGCCGGCATCCTGCTCGGCGATCCCACCCTGGCGGCGATCCAGGGCCAGCTCTCGCAGGTGATGAGCAGCTCGGTGGCCGGCAACAGCATCGGCTCGCTGGCCAATCTGGGCATCACGCGCAATTCCGACGGCAGCCTGTCGCTCAGCAGCACCCAGCTGGCCACGGCGCTGAGCAACGATCCGTCGTCGGTGCAGAACCTGTTCTCCAGCAGCAACGGCATCGCCACCCAGATGAGCAGCCTGGTGACCAACTACAACAGTAGCACCGGCATCCTGCAGACCAAGATCACCAATCTCAATTCGGATATCACCAACCTGGGTACCCAGCAGACCGCGCTGAATGCGCGCATGGCTACCTACCAGCAGCAGTTGGTGAAGCAGTACACCAATCTCGGCACGCTGATGAGCTCGCTGAACAACACCAGCTCCTACCTCACCGCGCTGAGCAAGCAGAGCAGCAGCAGCTGACGGACCGGGAACGAGAAGCGCCATGAGCTATGCATCGATGCGCAATCCGAGCGCGCTATACCGCCAGACCAAGGCGCAAGGCAGCCTCGAAGGCGCCGACCGCCACCAGCTGATCGCGATGCTGCTGGACGGTCTGGTGGAGCGCATTGCCCAGGCCCGCGGACATATCCTGCACAAGGACATGCCAGCCAAGGGTCAGTCTTTCGCCAAGGCGATCGGCATCTTGAACGAACTGCGCGCCAGCCTGGACCACAGCGTCGAGCCGGTGCTGACCGGCCGGCTGGACAGCCTGTACGACTACATCACCCGCCGCCTGCTGCACGCCCAGCTCAATGACGACCTGCGCGCGCTGGACGAAAGCGAGCGCCTGATCGCGCCGATCCGCCAGGCCTGGCACGCGATCCGCGAAGAATTCCTGGCCGATCCGGCCCTCAACCAGCCACGAGCGGTGATGCCATGAGCCGACCGGCACATCCGAATCTGCAACAGGCGCTGCAACTTACCGTCGAGATGCTGGAAGCCGCCGACGGCGGCAACTGGGAGCGCGTCAGCCAGCTCGATGCCCAGCGCCATCGCCTGTTGCACAGCTGGAAACCGCAGGGCGCCAACGCGCAGGACCGCGCGGCGATCGATGCGATGCAAACGCACAACCAGAGCTTGATGGCGCACGCCGAAGCCGCGCGCAACCTGGTCCAGCGCCAGCTCGACCAGCATCAGTACAACCATCGTGCGCTGCGCACGTACATATCGTCGTCCGCCTTGGGCTGAGAGGTTCACTTTCTGGGAGAGGGACGGGGAGTGCGGCGCATGTTTGCGGCCGGTCTGTGATGCCACCCCGGCGGTCCGTAAGTTAAGGCCGCTTGCAGGGGCTGAAGCCCCGCCAAAGCCTTCGAGCGTGCGGTTTCACTGCCCGTCCTCCACCCCGGCTCGCGCAGCCTGCGCGCATGAATCATCCTTGCGGCGTCGCAATCGGGCGGCGCCAGGAGCCTATCCATGCAATCCGATGAAAAGTGGCAGCAGTTTTCCGAACGGATGGCCTATGAAGGCACGCTGCATCTGGCCGTGGAGGCGTTCGCGCCCAGTCCCGGCGCGATCGCCCGCTACAACGAGCGCAACCTGCACGTGCTGCGCACCGTGTTGTCGCTGGACGAGCGCCGCGCCGACAACGCCGCCGACGACGACAATCCGGTGATGCAGGAACTGCAGCGCCTGGACAGCAAGCTCAACGTGCTGCTGGATATCGTCGACCGCCTGCTGCTGCCGGTATCGTCGCTGCCCGCGCGACATCCGGTGCGCTTCAATGCGGTAGGCATGACCTTGCCCGTCGAATTGCTGCCGCCAGGCGCAGAACACGTGCTGCTGCGGCTGCATTTCGACACCTGCCGCGCGCTGCCGCTGGAGCTTCCGTCTGTGCTGGGCCGCGCCGTCAGCGCGCAAAACGCTTTCGTTTACTTTTGTGAGCCCACTGAATGGGTCGAAGATGGGTTGGAACGTTTCGTTTTTTGTCACCACCGCCGCAAAGTGGCAGAAGCGCGCCTGTTGGCCGCAAATGAAAATGTGTCGGACAGCAAGCACAGAGTGTGATTCACATCACGTCACGAGAGGCCGGATACGCCGAATTTCCGGCATGCATTCGTATGCATAGCGCCGCGCATGGCGCTGAACAAGCCTCCGGGCGTCCTGCAGGCATTTATCTAACTCATTGATAAACGCCTTATTTTGATCGTTCTAATATGTGAATTCATCGAGGTACGGAAGGCGACCCGCGTCACGAAACGGACGAAGTGACGCGTCGGAACACCAACTCTTTGGCGTTCTTCTTGCTGCATTGGCACACGTGTCACGACGGATAGCTGACACACAGGGGACAACACGACATTTGGATGGGGATCGTTGTTGTTCGTCAGCAGTCGCAGCGAAATGCAGGACTCGTGCTCATGCCAAACAGCAACGTACTAATCATCGAATCCAACGGTACCCGTGCCGACATCGTTACTTCGGCCTTGCAGTTCATGGGTTACATCCCGCAGCGATGGGATGCGTCACAACCGCCGGCTTCGATCACGCACGATTGGCGTGCGGTGTACGTGGGCGGCATCGACGACGATGAGCAGTTCGAGCAGGCAATGGCGACGCTGGACATGCCCGCCGATCAATTGCTGATGCTGGTTGGCGCCGATTCGCCGCAGCTGCCGCGCCTGACCCAGTCCAGCTCCCCGTATGCCACGCAGATCGAAGTGCTGGATTTCCCGCTGCGCTACGAGCGCCTGGCCGAAGCCGTGCGCCGCGCACCGTCGCCGCGCGTCAGCACCGGCACCGCGCCGTTGCGCCTGGTCGGCGGCTCCACCGCGATGGGCCGCGTCAATGCGCTGATCCGCCAGGTGTCGCCGTTCGATTCCAGCGTGCTGGTGCTGGGCGAGTCGGGCACCGGCAAGGAAATGGTGGCGCGCGCCATCCACGATTGTTCCCCGCGCCGCGACAAGCCGTTCGTGGCGATCAACTGCGGCGCGATTCCCGCCGAGCTGCTCGAAAGCGAATTGTTCGGCCATGAAAAAGGTGCCTTCACCGGCGCCATCAGCACGCGCAAGGGCCGTTTCGAAATGGCCGAGGGCGGCACGCTGTTCCTCGACGAAATCGGCGACATGAGCCTGCCCATGCAGGTGAAGCTGCTGCGCGTGCTGCAGGAACGCATGTATGAGCGCGTGGGCAGCAACCGCACCCAGCGCTGCGACGTGCGCATCATCGCCGCCACCCACCGCAATCTGGAAAACGCCACCGCCGAAGGCCGTTTTCGCGAAGACCTGTATTACCGCCTGAGCGTGTTCCCGCTGGAAATGCCGGCGCTGCGCGAACGCCTGGAAGACATGCCGGAGCTGGTCACCGAATTCAACCAGCGCCTGCAGCGCCGCGGCCTCAGCACCGTGCGCTTCAGCAGCAGCGCGCTGCAGTCGTTGCGCCAGCACACCTGGCCGGGCAATGTGCGCGAACTGTCCAACCTGGTCGAGCGCCTGGCCATTCTGTATCCCAACGGCGAAGTGCGTGCGGGCGACCTGCCGGAAAAATACCGCGGCGTGCAGCCGATCGACGAAGCCGGCGGCATTCTGCGCGCCATGCTCGACGGCCAGGCCAAGCCCGCGCAGGTGCAGGGCCGTGCGCTGGACACCGAAGTGCTGCTGCCCGAAGGCGGCGTGGATCTGAAAGACCACCTGGCCGACATCGAAGTGGGCCTGATCCGTCAAGCACTCGACATCACCGACGGTGTGGTGGCGCACGCGGCGAAGCTGCTGCACATGCAGCGCACCACGCTGGTGGAAAAGCTGCGCAAGTACGGTTTGCAGTCATGCGCGCGCGGCAGCGACACGCCGCCGCAGAGTGGCACGGTCGTTGCTTGAAGCACTTCAACACCGATCAACGCGTTGGAAAACCGACATGAGCCAGATTGACGTCAACAGTGTGCTCTCGCAGATGCGCGCCCTGGGTGCGCAAGCCGCCGGCAGCTTGCCGAGCGCGGCCTTGTCCGCCGCAACGAGCGCCGTACCGGGCGTGGATTTCGCCAGCCTGTTCAAGCAGTCCCTCGGCGCGGTGGCCTCACAGCAGAACGAAGCGCAGTCGCAGGCCAGTGCCTTCGAGCGCGGCGATCCGGGTGCGGACATCGTGAAGACCTCGATCGCCGGCCAGAAAGCGGATCTCGCTTTCCGCGGCCTGGTGGAAGTGCGCAACAAGCTTACCGATGCGTACACCACCATCATGAACATGCAGGTTTAGTACCGCCAACTTTTAGACGAATACGCCATAACTCCATGGCGTCTCCCGGCGAAGGCCGGGATCCATGCTCCAACTGACGATGGATTCCGGCCTGCGCCGGAATGACGACACCCACCCACTTATAGATCCGTTGCCCGCCTCATGGCCGAGAACACCGTAGCAACCACCAGCAACCCGGCGCGCATGGATTCGCTCAAGAGTCTGTTGCGCAATCCGACCACGCGCCTGCTGCTCTTGCTGGTAGGCGTGGCGGCGGCGGTCGCGCTGGGCGTCGGCATCGTGCTGTGGTCGCGCGGTCCCAACTATGCCTTGTTGTATGCGGGCCTGGATCCGAAAGACGCCGCGGCGGTAACGCAGGCGCTGCAGACCAACAACACACCGTTCCGCCTGGGCGCCGACGGCGCATCCATTTCGGTGCCGGCCGACATGCTGGCCGATGCGCGCCTGCGCCTGGCCAGCCAGGGGCTGCCGCAAGGCAGCACCGCCGGCGCCACCGTGCCGCAGAACGATTCGCCCTTCGGCATGAGCGACCTGGCCGAAAACACCCATTACCAGGCGATGCTGGAAAACGACCTGGGCAACACCATCGCCGGCCTGCAGTTCGTGCGCGCTGCGCGTGTGCATCTGGCGTTGCCCAAGCCGTCTGCCTTTATCCGCGACAATCATCCGGCCAGCGCGTCGGTGCTGCTCACGCTGTATCCGGGCCGCCAGCTCGACAGCAGCCAGGTGGCGGCGATCGTGCACCTGGTTTCTTCCAGCGTGCCGGATCTGGATCCCACGCAGGTGTCGGTAGTCGATCAGCAGGGCAACTTGCTGACCAATTCCGATCCGGACAGCCCCGGTGCCGTCGGCGATACGCGCATGCGTCTGGCCACGCGCATGGAAAACAGCTACGCGCAGCGCATCGAAGATCTGCTCACGCCGCTGGTGGGGCAGGGCCGCGTGCGTGCGCAGGTCGACGTAGACCTGGATTTCAGCCAGACCGAAAAAGCCAGCGAAAGCTATGACGGCGCCAATCCCGCGCTGCGCAGCGAACAGACCAGCAGCGAACAGAAGCGCGACGACGCCGGCGGTGAAGTGGCCGGTGCGCTCAGCAATCAGCCGCCGAACAATGTGGCACAGCCGACCGCGGCCAAGCCCAATGCAGGCACGCCGCCGGCAGCCAATGGCGCGGCGGGCGCTGCCGCCACCGCAGCGAACGCCAGCAAGAGTTCGCCGGGCGACAGTTCCTCCAGCTCCACCCGCAATTACGAACTCGGCCGCACCATCAGCCATGTCAGCGATCCGGCTGGCCGGCTGTCGCGCCTGACCGTGGCGGTGGTGGTCGACAACAAGATGGCGCCCGACGGCAAAGGCAAGAGCGTGCCGCTGACCGCGCAGGAACTGCAGCACCTGACCGATCTCACCAAGAACGTAGTGGGTTTCAGTCAGCAACGCGGCGACAGCGTCAGCGTGATCAACCTGCCGTTCTCCTCGGCGCCGGCCGAAGAGGCTCCGGTGAGCGAACCGTTTTGGCAGCGGCCTGGCATGCTGGACCTGATCAAGCAGGGCGCCGGCATTCTGATCGCACTGCTGATTGCCTTCGGTCTGCTCAAGCCGATGCTCAAGGGCCTGCTGCGCGGCGGCCCCGAGCCGATGCCGGCACTGGCCGGCCCGATTCCCACCGTGTCCGTGCGCATCAGCGATGACGACGTGGACGAGCGCGAAGACAAAGTGCGCATCACCTCGCCGCAGATCCAGAACATGGCCTACGAACAGAAGATCGGCCTGGCGCGCAAGCTGGTGCAGGAAAATCCCAAGCAGGTGGCACAAGTAGTGATGAATTGGGTGGGCGACGATGGCGGCTGAGCACAGCGCACTGAGCGGCGCGCAGCGCGCGGCCATCCTGCTGCTCACGCTGGGCGAGCAGGACGCGGCCGAAGTGCTCAAGCACTTGAGCGCGCGCGACGTGCAGGCCGTCGGCACCGCCATGGCCACGCTGAGCAATGTCTCGCGCGACCAGGTGGAAACCGTGCTCAATCGTCTCAACGACGACATCGGCCGGCAGACCGCGCTGGGCGTGGGCACCGAGGATTACATCCGCAAGATGCTGGTCAACGCGCTGGGCGAAACCAAGGCCGGCAGCCTGATCGACCGCATTCTGCTGGGCCGCTCCACCAAGGGCCTGGAATCGCTGAAGTGGATGGAAAGTCGCGCCATCGCCGAAATGATCGGCATGGAACATCCGCAGATCATCGCCCTGGTGCTGGCGCATCTGGAACCGGACCAGGCCGCCGAAGTGATCGGCTACCTGCCGGCGCGTACGCGCAGCGATGCGGTAATGCGCATCGCCAATCTCGATGGCGTGCAGCCGCAGGCCTTGAACGAGCTGGACGAGATCATGGAGCGTCAGTTCTCCGGCACCTCCTCCAAGCTGAAGTCGGCGACGGTCGGCGGCCTCAAGGCCGCGGCCGACATCCTCAACGCGATGGAAACCTCGCGCGAAACCGAATTGATGAGCGCGATCCGCACCCAGGATTCCGCCCTCAGCGGCAAGATCGAAGAACTGATGTTCGTGTTCGAAGACCTGGCCGACCTCGACGACCGCAGCATGCAGACCCTGCTGCGCGAAGTGCCGTCCGCGCGCCTGATCGTGGCGCTGAAGGGTGCCGAGCCGGCGGTGCGCGAAAAGATTTTCGCCAATATGTCCAAGCGCGCGGCCGACATGCTGCGCGACGACCTGGAAGTGAAAGGCCCGGTCAAGCTCAGCGAAGTGGATGCAGCGCAGAAGGAAGTGCTGGGGATTGCGCGCAAGCTGTCCGATGCGGGGCAGATCAGCCTTACCGCCAGTGGCGATGAGTTTGTGTGATGACGGGGGTGTCCGTGCACCGCGTGGCTACTCCCTCTCCCCTGCGGGGAGAGAGTTGGGGTGAGGGGGCACTCTTGCGCGATCTTGCTTCAGTGCGCGCAAACCCCGACCGGCACCTCGACGTCAACGTACAGTCTTCGGCAAGCGCGGCCCCTCACCCCAACCCTCTCCCCGCGGGGGAGAGGGAGCCAAGGCGCGGAGTGCACTGATGCCCAACATCCTCTCCCGCGACATCATCGACAACTTCAACCGTTGGGAACCGCCTTCGGTCGGCGCCAGCCTGGTTGCGCACACCGAGCAGGAACCGGCGCAGCCGCCCGGTCCGACCCTGCTGGAACTGGAAGAAATCGAGCGCCAGGCGCGTGAGGAAGGCTATGCCGCCGGCCTCGCCGAAGGCCGCGCGGCGGCAAAAAAAGAACTGGACGAACGTGTCGGCCGGCTCGATGCGATCTGCACCGCCGCCGCCCGCCCGCTGACACAACTGGACGATGCCACCGAACGCGAGCTGGCCTTGCTTGCCACCGCGATCGCGCGGCGCGTGGTCGTGCGTGAATTGCAGCTCGACCCCTCATTGATCGAACTGGCCGTGCGCGAAGCGGCGGCGGCATTGCCGTCGGCCACGCGCGAATTGCGTGTATGGGTCAATCCCGCCGACCTGGATCTGCTGCGCGAACTCGGCGCCGAGGAACCGCACTGGCGCATCGGCGCCAATCCCGCACTGAGCCGCGGCGACTGCGTGCTGGAAAGCCAGCGCTCGCGCCTCGACGCACGCGTCAGCACGCGCCTGGAAGCGGTGATCGATGCCGTGATCGGCGACGACCTCGACGATGGCGAGGACGAGGTGGCACCGTGACGGTGGAAGCGGCCACGCAGGCGCGGCAGCAACGCTGGCGGCAGCAGCTCGCGCGGCGCGCACAGCGTGCGCAGGGCGCGCACCTGCTGACGGTGGAAGGCAAGCTGCGGCGCGTGGTCGGACTCACCCTGGAAGCCGAAGGCTGCGAAGCGCCGCTAGGCGCGCGCTGCCTGGTGGATGCCGCCGACGGCACCGCACTGGATACCGAAGTTGTCGGTTTCGCCGACGAACGCCTGTTGCTGATGCCGGTAACCGAAATGCACGGCGTACTGCCGAATGCGCGCGTGCGTCCGTGCGCGCGCGCCGGCGGTCTGCCAGTGGGCGAGGCGCTGCTCGGGCGCGTGGTCGGCGCCGACGGCATACCGCTGGATGGCGAAGGCCCGCTCGGTGCGGACAGCCACGCCGCGCTCAAGCGCGAGCCGATCAATCCGATGGCGCGCAAGCCGATCGATACGCCGCTGGATACCGGCGTACGCGCGATCAATGCCTTGCTTACCGTAGGCCGCGGCCAGCGTATCGGCCTGTTCGCCGGCTCCGGCGTGGGCAAGTCCACGCTAATGGGCATGATGACCCGCTACACCGACGCCGACGTGGTGGTGGTGGGGCTGATCGGCGAACGCGGCCGCGAAGTAAAAGAATTCGTCGAACAGACGCTGGGCCACGAAGGGCGCGAGCGCGCCGTGATCGTGGCCGCGCCGGCCGATGCGCCGCCGCTGAAGCGCCTGCGCGGCGCGCAGTACGCCACCGCCATTGCCGAATGGTTCCGCGACCGCGGCCAGCGCGTGCTGCTGCTGATGGATTCGCTGACACGCTATGCGCAGGCGCAGCGCGAGATCGCACTGGCGATCGGCGAGCCGCCGGCCACCAAGGGTTATCCGCCGTCGGTATTCGCCATGCTGCCCGGACTGGTCGAGCGTGCCGGCAACGATGCCGAAGGGCGCGGCTCGATCACCGCTTTCTACACCGTGCTGACCGAAGGCGACGATCACCGCCACGATCCGATCGCCGATGCGGCGCGCGCGATCCTGGACGGCCATATCGTGCTGTCGCGCGACCTGGCCGAAGCCGGCCATTACCCCGCCATCGATATCGAAGCCTCGATCAGCCGCGTGATGCCGGCGGTGGTGAACAAGGACCAGATGCGCGCCGCGCAGCGGTTCCGCCAGCTCTATTCGGCGTATAGCCAGCGCAAGGACCTGATCGCCGTGGGCGCGTACCAGAAAGGTGCGGATCCGCAGGTGGACCACGCCATTACCATGTGGCCGCGGCTGGCGCGCTTCCTGCAGCAGGAAGTCGACGAGCCCACCGCCCTGCATGACGCGCAGGAGCGCCTGGGCGCCCTCGTCGCGGAGAACCATGCATGAGTTCGCGTTCGGAACGTTTGCAGCCCGCCGTCGACCAGGCGCAGCGCCGGCAGAAAGACGCCTTGCAGCGCCTGGCCGAGCAGCAGCAGAAACTGGCGGCGGGCGAACAGCAGCTGGAAGAACTCAAGCGTTACCGCCGCGAATACGCGATCAGCGACGGCGGCCTGACGGTGAGTGCCTTGCTCAACCGTCAACAATTCGTCGAACGCATCGACCAGGCGATTGCCCAGCAAGGCCATTTGATCGAGCGCCTGCAGCGCCAGCTCGAAGCCGCGCGTCAGCGCTGGCTGCAGGCCAATGCGCGCGAAAACGCGCTGGACAGCGTGGTGGAGCGCCTGCGCACGCAGGAGCAGCAGCGCGAACAGCGGCTCGAACAGGCCGAAGTGGACGAGCGCATGCAGCATCGCAAGCGTCGCATCGGCACGCCATGAAACGCGCGCCGGTGCTTGGCGTGCTTCTTGCTGCACGAGTGGGAGTTTTTGTTTGCATGAGTGTCCAGGCATGAGCGCCAGTCCCTTACCCGCCGTTCCCGTGGCAAGTCCCGCGCCCGCCATCCGGCATGCCTCGCCTGCGCCGTCGCCCAGCAGCCAGGACAACGACCAGGCGTTCAACACGCATTTGCAGAATGCCCAGCAGCAGTCCGGCGATGCGCAGCAGTCCTCGTCCAGCCAGGCCTCGCAGCAGCAGGGCAGCAGCGCAGCAGATAGCGCCTCCGCCAAAGCATCCAGCAGCAACAGCAGTCAGCCGGACGACGGCGACAGCGACAACAGCGTTATTCCGACCAGCCTCGGCGCACTGGCCAGCACGGTGCTGAACCTGATCGACCAGGCCACCGGCGATGGCGACAGCGGCAAGGCCGCCGCCAGCAAGACTCCCGGCGACAAAGCGCCGCCGCAAACCACCGCGCCGCCGCCGCCTTCCGCGCAGCACGCGGTGGCCATGGTGGCGCCGCCGGTGGTGCCGCAAGCCATGGGCAGCGCCGCAGCTACCGACAACGGCACGGCCGCCAACGGCGTAACGGCGCTGCAGGCCAACGGCAGCGGCAATGCCAATGCGCCCACGCTGGCCATGCAGAAAGCCGCCGCCAAGGCGGATGATGACGATACCGATGCCGGCGACGATGACAGCGTCGGCGCGGCCAGCGGCAACACCGCATCCACGCCCGCTACCGACGACGCCACGCAGGCGCTGGCCAGCACGTTGTCCGCGGCCAGTCATGTCGCGGCGGGTGCCGCCGCGGCGCAGCCGATCGCAACCAATGCGTCGGACAGCACCCCCGATCTCAGTGCCCTGCGCGGCGTGATCGACGCCACCGCTGTCGCCACACCCACCGCGGCCAACGCCACCAGCACACATGCGCTGGGGGTCAACACGCCGGTCGGTTCGTCCGGCTTCGCCAAGGAACTGGGCCAGCAGGTCACCTGGTTGAGCGGACAGGACCTCAAGCAGGCGCAGATCCGCCTCAATCCGCAAGATCTGGGGCCGCTCGATGTGAAGGTGAATGTGGAACACGGACGCGTCGACGTGTCCTTCATGGCGCAGCATCCGGCCACCGTGCAGGCGGTGCAGCAGAGCCTGGACCAACTGCACCAGATGCTGGGCGGGCAGGGCCTGTCGCTCGGCCATACCTCGGTGGGACAGCATGCCGGCCAGCAGCAGTTCGCCGGGCAGCAGCAGTCATCGTCGGGTTCGCAGGGCGGCGGCAGTGCCGACAACAGCACCGCCGAAACGTCGACGGGCGAAGTGCTGAAGAAAGTGGCGATCGGCTTGGTTGACGCTTTCGCCTGAGCGATGCGGATAGCACCGTAGCGGGTTGATGCGGCTTTCATTCGTAGCTGGCGCTTCGCCAGCCAGCGGCCCAACACGTCGCCATTCCCGATAAGCGTCAACTTGCCGTGACGTCACGCTGCGTTTGAACGTTCGCGCAAAAACCGAAGCCTTCGCCAGGCGCGCTGTCGACCCCGCCAGAATTGCCACGCCAACCCCGCGCCAGCTGCACGTCACGCGTCAATAAAACGCCGTCGCTCAGCACCCCGGCACCCCGAAACCGCACCACACCGCGCTTCCCGTGCATGGCACGCCGCTTGCTAAAACTCCTGTAGATCAGGCCTGCCCGATAAGGGCCAGGCATTCCCCCTATGGCAGGAGTTGAGGTTGTGGCTAGCATCGAGAATGAACAGGAAGCAGCACCTGTCGCCAAGAAAGGCGGCAAGGGCTTGATGATGGCCATGGGCCTTGCGGTGCTGGTGTTGCTGGGCGTGGTGGGTTACCTGCTGCTGCAATCGCGCACGGCCAAGGCCGGGGCCGAGACGACGGCTGCGCAGGCGCCCAAGACCCCGGAGTTGTACCTGCCGCTGGATCCGGCCTTCGTGGTGAATTTCCAGGACCAGGATTCCACCCGCTACCTGCAGGTGGGCGTGACCGTGATGACGCACGACCCGAACGCCGTGCAGGCGATGAAGGACAGCGATCCGGTGATTCGCAATGCGCTGGTGATGCTGTTCAGCAGCCAGACCTATACCGGCCTCAGCGACCTCAACGGCAAGAAGAAGCTGCAGACCGAGGCGCTGGACGCGGTGCGCAAGATCGTGGCCGACAAGACCGGCAAGCCGGATGTCGACGCGCTGTATTTCACCAGCTTCGTGATGCAGTGAGGCGGTCATGAGCGACTTGCTTTCCCAGGAAGAAATCGACGCGCTGCTCAACGGCGTCGACGACGGCAAGATCGAAACCGAAAGCGATTTGCCGCCGCCGCCCGGCACGGTGATGGATTTCGATTTCACCCAGCAGGACCGCATTGTGCGCGGCCGCCTGCCCACGCTGGAAATGATCAACGACCGCTTTGCGCGCTTCCTGCGTACCGCCCTGTTCGGCGTGCTGCGCAAGACCTGCGAAGTGTCGGTGCTGGGCGTGAAGATGGTGAAGTTCAGCGAATACGTGCACGGTCTGGCCGTACCGAGCAATCTCAACCTGATCAAGGTCAAGCCGCTGCGCGGCACCGCGCTGGCGGTGATGGAGCCGCGCCTGGTATTCACCGTGATCGACAATTTCTTCGGCGGCGACGGGCGCTATCACGCGCGCATCGAAGGCCGCGATTTCACGCCGACCGAAAACCGGGTGATCCAGATCCTGCTGGCCGAGGTGTTTGCCTCGATGACGGAGGCCTGGGCGCCGGTGATGCCGGTGCAGTTCGAGTTCCTCAATTCGGAAATCAATCCGCAGTTCGCCAACATCGTGTCGCCGACCGAAACGGTGGTGGTCTCGCGCTTCCATGTGGAGCTGGACGGCGGCGGTGGTGAAATCCATCTCACCCTGCCGTACTCGATGGTCGAGCCGATCCGCGTGATGCTCGATGCCGGCGTGCAGAGCGATCGCATGGGCGAGCGCGACGAACGCTGGATCCACTGCCTGCACGACGAAGTGCTGGATGCCGAAGTGGAACTGAGCTCGCTGCTGCTGGAAACGCAGATCAACATCGGCGAGTTCCTGGGTCTGCGGGTGGGCGATGTGATCCCGATCAGCCTGCCCGACATCACCACCGTGTTTGCCGAAGACGTACCGATTTTCCGCGGCCACTACGGCCAGACCAACGGCCGCTACGCCGTGCGCTACAAGACTGCGGCGGGCCGTCGCGCACCGCTTCCTTCCCTCGAATTCGCGCAAGAAAAAATCTCATGAATACCCCTTTCGATACTGCAAACAAAGTCGGCGAACAACGTATGGAATTCGACGCCCTGAAGGAAGGCAACGGCGAAGCCGCCGACGTCAGCCTGGACATGATCCTGGATGTGCCGGTAACGCTGGCGATGGAAGTGGGCCGCACCCGCATCAGCATCCGCAACCTGCTGCAGCTCAACCAGGGCTCGGTAGTGGAATTGGATCGTGCGGCCGGCGAACCGCTGGACGTGTTCGTCAACGGCACCCTCGTCGCCCATGGCGAAGTGGTGGTGATCAACGAGAAATTCGGTATCCGCCTCACCGACGTGATCAGCCCGGCCGAGCGCGTGCGGAAACTGAGATGAGCCTGTTGTCTTCGATCGCGGCGCATGCGCCGGCCGCGGCCATGCCCGACATCAATGTCACCGGCGAACTGCTGCGCGTGGTGCTGAGCCTGGGCGCCATCGTCGCACTGATCTTTGCCGCTGGCTGGCTGACGCGGCGGTTGCAGTCCCGCCAGGTGCTAGGCGGGCGTCGTCTGCGCTGCGTGGAAAGCCTGTCGATCAGTGCGCGCGAACGGGTGCTGCTGATCGAAGCGGACGGCAAGCGGCTGCTGGTCGGCGTAGGTGCCGGTGGCGTGCGCGCGCTGCATGTGTACGAAGGCAGCGTGCCGGTCGAGGAAGTGCAGGCGCCTGCCGTGGTGCCCCCGTTTGCAGAATTGCTCAGCCGGCTGGGGCGTAAATCGTGAGCGCGATACATAACTCCCTCCCCTGCGCGCAGGGGAGGGCCGGGGTGGGGTTGCACGAGCTTGCCGCAAGCTCCAGCAGCTTCACCCCACCCCAACCCTCCCCTACTACACGTAGGGGAGGGGGCAAATCACCGCTAGATTCGAGTCGCATGTACAACAGGCTATTCACTTTGATCGTTCTTGCGCTGCTGCTGGCGTTTACGCCCTTTGCGCATGCGGCGACTGCCACCGTGGCGACAACTTCGGCAGCAGTCACGCCGATCGCCCCCATTGCCCCCATCACATCATCCGCCGGCATCCCCGTGTTGACCGTGCAAAACGCCGGCGCCGGCCAGAACTGGAGCCTGTCGCTGCAAGTCGTCGCCCTGATGACGGTGCTGACCTTGCTGCCGGCCGTGCTGCTGATGATGACCTCGTTCACCCGCATCATCATCGTGCTGAGTTTCCTGCGCCAGGCGCTGGCCACGCAGTCCACGCCGCCCAACCAGGTGCTGTTGGGGCTGGCGCTGTTCCTCACTTTGTTTGTGATGTCGCCGGTGCTGAATCGCGCCTACGACGATGGCGTGAAGCCGTACATGGATCATCAAATCAGCGCGGAGCAGGCGATTCCCGCCGCCGCGGCGCCGTTCAAGCACTTCATGCTGGACCAGACGCGCGATGCGGACCTGCAGCTGTTCACCCATCTGGCGAAAGAACAGCCCTACGCCAGCAAGGACGACGTGCCGTTCCGCGTGGCCATGCCGGCCTTCATCACCAGCGAACTGAAGACCGCGTTCCAGATGGGCTTTCTGCTGTTCATTCCGTTCCTGGTGATCGACGTGGTGGTGGCCAGCGTGCTGATGTCGATGGGCATGGCGATGGTGTCGCCGTCGATCATCTCGCTGCCGTTCAAGATCATGTTGTTTGTGATGGTGGATGGGTGGTCGCTGCTTGTTGGTACGCTGGCGGGAAGTTTCTACACATGAGTCACTCCATTCGTGCCGACGTCATTCCCGCGAAAGCGGGGATCCATGTTGACTTTGCCGCCACGTCAACATGGACTTCGGCATTCGCGGACGTGACGGCAAAAACGAATAGTTGTCACGCTGCGGGGTGCTACACATGACGCCCGAATGGGTCATCAACTTCGGCCAGCACGCGCTCTACGTGGCAATGCTGGTCGCCGCCCCGCTGCTGCTGACCGCGCTGCTGGTCGGCCTGTTGGTCGGCGTCATCCAGGCGGCCACGCAGATTCACGAAATGACGCTCAGCTTCATTCCCAAGCTGCTGGCGATGGCGGCCGTGGGCCTGCTGCTGGGGCCGTGGATGCTGCATACGCTGGTGCAATTTACGCACGACATCATTGTCGGCCTGCCCGGGGCGATTAAATGACGATCGAGATGTCGGCGCTGATTTACTGGCTGTCCGGCATGTTGTGGGCGCTTGGCCGGGTGGGCGGCTTCTGCATGGTGGCGCCGATTTTCAGCGCCACGGTGATGCCGGCGCGGATCCGCGTGGCGCTGATGCTGGTGCTGACCATGGTGTTGGCGCCGCTGGCGCCGACCCAGCTGGATCTGTTCAGCGCTACCGGCGCGGCCACCATGGTGTCGCAGATCCTGATCGGCGCCAGCATCGGCTTTGTGCTGCAACTGGTGTTCCAGGCGATGTCTTACGGCGGCGTGCTGATCGGGCAGAGCATGGGGCTGGGCTTTGCGGAAATGGTCAGTCCGACCAGCAATGCCACTTCGCCGGTGCTGGGCCAGTACTACCTGGTGCTGGTGAGTCTGCTGTTCCTGGCGATGGATGGCCATTTGCAGGTGATCTCGCTGCTGGCCGACAGTTTTCACAGCCTGCCGCCCGGTGCGGTCGGGCTGGATCAGAAATCCTTGTGGGCCGTGGCAATGGCCGGCCGCGATCTGTTTGCCGGCGCCTTGCGCGTGGCGCTGCCGGCGATGACAGCCTTGCTGCTGGTGAATATCGGCTTTGCCGCCACCAGCCGTGCGTCGCCGTCGATGAATCTGTTTGCGGTGGGCTTTCCGATCAGCATCTGCATGGGCTTTATCGCGCTGTGGCTTGCCATGCGCGGAATCGCCGGCGCCTATTCGTCGCTGCAGGCGGCGGGTTGGAGCCTGATGCAGCATCTGGCGGGGTTTTGATATGTGCCGCGGCACCGCCCGCTTTGCTCCTCCTCCTGCGTGTCCCACGGGGACTAACTTCGTGTCGCGCAGGGGGAAGTTGGGAGGGGATGAAGTCCCCATGCACGGTGGAGAACTTCACCCCACCCCAACCCTCCCCTGCTGCACGCAGGGGAGGGAGCGCATCTGAGAGAGGGGGTAGGCCATGGCCGACACCGAAAACGAAGACCGCACCGAAAAACCCTCAGAAAAACGCCTCCAGGAAGCCCGCGAAAAAGGCGAAATTCCCCGCTCGCGCGATCTCTCCGGCGCGATGGTGGTGCTGGCCGGCGCCAGCATCCTGCTGTCCGGCAGCTCCACCATCTATATGCATCTGCAGCGCATCTACACGATGGGCCTGGGCTATTCGCGCGAAGCGCTGTTCAGCGACCACCTGATGACGCGTGTGCTCAGCGAAGCTTCCGGCGAAGTCTTGGCACTGCTGGTGCCGATTTTCGCCGCGACCTTGCTGGCCGCGATCGGCTCTTCGGTGGCCATCGGCGGCTTCAATTTCAGTGCCGAAGCCTTGACGCCCAAATTCGAGCGGCTCGATCCGATCGCCGGTTTCGGCCGCCTGTTTTCCATGAACGGCCTGATCGAGCTGGCCAAGTCGTTGCTGAAAGTGCTGTTTATCGGCGTGGCGCTGGTATTGCTGCTGCGCCATGACGAGGCGGCGGTGATCGCCACCGGCAGCGAGGCGATCGGTGCCGGCGTGGGGCAGGCGCTGTCGCTGGTAGCGCATGCCGCGCTGTTGTTTGCCGTGGTGCTGGCGGTGATCGGCGGCATCGATGCGATCTGGCAGCGCTTCGACTACGAGCGCCGCCATCGCATGTCCAAGCAGGAAGTGAAGGACGAGCACAAGGACACCGAAGGCAATCCGCAGCTCAAGGGTCGCATTCGCCAGATGCAGCAGCAGCTGGCGCGTCGCCGCATGATCCAGGAAGTGCCCAAGGCCGACGTGGTGGTGGTCAACCCCACCCACTTCGCCGTGGCCTTGCGCTATGACGACCAGCGCATGCGTGCGCCGCGCGTGGTGGCCAAGGGCGTGGACGTGCTGGCCATGCAGATTCGCCTGGTTGCCGATGCACACCGCATTCCCTTGGTGGAGGCGCCGCCGCTGGCGCGCGCCCTGTACGCCACCACCGAGCTCGGCCACGAAATTCCGGCGGCCTTGTATGTGGCGGTGGCGCAGATCCTGGCCTACGTCTACCAGCTCAAGCAGGCCGTGAAGAACGGCGGGCCCGCGCCCAGCGTGCCCAAGCCGGATATCGACCCGGAATTGCAGGGTCGCTACCGCGATTCGTAAGCGTGCGCGCGGGCGACGGGGCGCTGGCATGAACAGTGCAGTAGGTACTCCCGTCACTCCCGCGAAGACGGAATTCCGTCGGCCACCGGCCACTGTCGTTCTTTCGACGCGCGAGGTGCCAACCGCGCGCCATGGCCGTTTCGCCTTGAAACCGTCGCTCCCGCCAAGCCGGGAACGACGGCCCTGAAGGGGCATCGCCACGCGCGCGGCAGTGAAGGTCCCGCCAGCCGGGACGCAAGCAGCAACGGCGCAAACAACCAAGGCGAGATTGATGGCCACCGCAGGCGTTCTAGATAGTTTCAAGCAGGTCGGCCGGCGCGGCGCGGGCGCACCGATCGTGATGCTCGCCATGCTGGCGATGCTGATGCTGCCGCTGCCGCCGTTCGTGCTGGATATTCTCTTCAGCTTCAACATCGCGCTGTCGCTGGTGATCCTGCTGGCGGTGGTGTACGTGATGCGGCCGCTGGAATTCGCCGCGTTTCCCACCGTGGTGCTGCTGGGCACCTTGCTGCGCCTGGCGCTGAACATCGCCTCCAGCCGCGTGATCCTGCTGCACGGCCACGACGGCGCGGGCGCGGCGGGCAAGGTGATCGAGGCCTTCGGCGAATTCGTGATCGGCGGCAACTTCGCAGTCGGCCTGGTGGTGTTCGCCATCCTCACCATCATCAACTTCGTGGTGATCACCAAGGGCGCCACGCGCGTGTCGGAAGTGACCGCGCGCTTCACCCTCGATTCGATGCCCGGCAAGCAGATGTCGATCGACGCCGACCTCAACGCCGGCCTGCTCACCCAGGAACAGGCGCGCGAGCGCCGCCAGGAAGTGCGCGAGGAAGCGGATTTCTACGGCTCGATGGACGGCGCCTCGAAATTCGTGCGCGGCGACGCCACCGCCGGCATCCTGATCCTGTTTATCAACATCATCGGCGGCTTCTTCGTCGGCATGCTGCAGCACGGCCTGTCGGCCTCCGAGGCGGCACGTACCTACACCCTGCTGACCATTGGTGACGGCCTGGTGGCGCAGGTGCCCTCGTTGATGCTGTCGATCGCCACCGCGGTGATCGTCACGCGCGTGTCCAAGTCGCAGGACATGGGCAAGCAGGTGATCGGCCAGGTGTTCGCGCAGCCGCGCGCACTGGCGGTGGCCGGCGTGGTGCTGTTCGTGATGGGCCTGGTGCCCGGCATGCCCAATATCGCCTTCCTGATGCTGGCGGCGGTGTGCGGCGGCGCGGCCTACCTGATGATTAAGCGCGACGAGGAAGCCAAGCAGCGCCTGGCCAAGGCCAGTGCGGAAGCGCTGCCGGCGCCGGTCGCGGCAGAAAAACTGGAACTGGGTTGGGAAGACGTCGCCAGCGTCGATCCGATCGGCCTGGAAGTGGGCTATCGCCTGATTCCGCTGGTGGACAAGAACCAGGGCGGCGAGTTGATGGCACGGATCAAGTCGGTGCGCCGCAAGCTGTCGCAGGAACTGGGTTTCCTGGTGGCGCCGGTGCATATCCGCGACAACCTGGACCTGGGCCCCAATACCTACCGTATCTCGCTGATGGGCGTGCCGATGGGCGAGGCCGAGGTCTATACCGAGCGCCACCTGGCCATCAATCCCGGCCGCGTGCACGGCACCCTGCAGGGCGTGGCCACGCGCGATCCGGCCTTCGGGCTGGAAGCGGTGTGGATCGAGAACAGCCAGCGCGACCATGCGCAGGGCCTGGGCTACACGGTGGTCGATCCGGCCACGGTAATCGCCACGCACCTGTCGCACATCCTGCAGAACCATGCGCACGAGCTGCTCGGCCACCAGGACGTACAGCAGCTGCTGGATCGCCTCGCGCAGACCGCGCCCAAGCTGGTGGAAGACCTGGTGCCCAAGCGCCTGTCGCTGGGCGTGGTGGTGAAAGTGCTGCAAAACCTGCTCGCCGAACGGGTGCCGGTACGCAACATGCGCAGCATCGTCGAGTCTTTGGCGGAGCACGCCGGCCAGAGTCAGGATCCCGGCACCCTCACCGCCGCCGTACGCGTGGCGCTGGGCCGCCAGATCGTGCAGGAAATCGCCGGTTTGGGCACCGAAATCCCGGTGCTGACGCTCGCTCCGGAGTTGGAACAGATCTTGCTCGGATCCCTCTCAAGCAGTGGTGCAGCTGGCGCGGCGGTAGAGCCGGGGCTCGCCGACCGCCTGCAGCAGAGCGTGGCCGAGGCCGCGCGGCGGCAGGAGGCCAGCGGCGAACCGGCCGTGATGTTGGTGCAACCGCAACTGCGTCCGTGGCTCTCGCGCTTCACGCGCCACGTGGCTCAGAACCTGCATGTGCTGGCTTACAACGAAGTACCGGATAACCGTCGCGTGCGATTGGTGCAGGCGATAGGGCGATAGAACGATTGTCCGCGGGCCATGGGTGGCCCGCCGTGAAGCAAGTACGCAGTGCTTGCTTCATCGAAGCCCAAGCCAGCGTTGCTGGATGGGGCGAGCAGGAAAAAGTGCAGGAAGCATTTTTTGCTGCATCGAATACGAACAGTGGTTGGGAAACAGATAAGTCTTGGAGCCTCGAGTGACCGATATCAGCGTGAAAACCAAGCAACACCCGCACGCGGCACCGGTCCTCGACGTCTGGAGCATCGCATGAAGATCAAACGTTTCCTGGCCCCCGATATGCGCCAGGCGATGCGCGACGTGCGCGCAGAGCAGGGTGCCGATGCGGTGATCCTGTCCACGCGCCGCCTGGAAGAAGGCATCGAAATCATCGCCGCCGTCGACTACGACGAAACGCTGATGCGCGAAGCCGTGCGCATCAATGCGCCGGCCGCCGCGCCCGCTGCCGAAGCGATCAAGCCGCCGGTGAAAGAAGCTGCCAAAGAAGCGCCGAAAGAGCGCATCAAGGCGATCGCCAAAGAACCGGCGAAAGAAAAAGAACCGGTGAAGGAAGTGCGTGCGGCCATCCCGCCGCCGCCCCCGCCGCCGCCGCAGGCTCCCGCGGTGCAGGCCGACGTGGCCGCGCTGCAACCGATCGTCGAGCAGAGCGTGCTGGAAACCGCGCGCATGCGTAACGAATTGGGCAGCCTGCGCATGCTGCTGGAACAGCAGCTTTCCAGCCTGGCCTGGAACGATATGGAACGCCGCAGCCCGATGCGTGCGCGCGTGTTGCGCGACATGTCGCGGCTGGGCATCGAAACCGATGTGGCACGTCAGCTGATCGACGAACTGCCGGACGATCTCAACGCCGACCAGGCGCGCTACCTGCCGCTGGGTCTGCTCAGCCGCAGCCTGAAAATCAGCGGCCGCCGCCTGTCCGACAACCAGGGCGTCACCGCGCTGGTCGGTCCGACCGGCGTGGGCAAGACCACCACGATTGCCAAGCTCGCTGCGTGCGCGGTGATGAACCACGGTCCGGCCAAGGTTGCCCTGGTCAGCACCGATCACTACCGCATCGGCGCCGCGGCGCAGCTCGAACACTATGGCCGCCTGCTCGGCGTGCGCGTGTATCCCGCCTACGACGCCGACGGCCTGACGCAGACGCTGAACATGCTGCGCGATCACCACACCGTGCTGGTCGACACCGCCGGCGTCTCCGGTACCGATCCGCGCCTGCAGCAACAGATGGATGTACTGCGCGAAGCCGGCGCCAAGGGCGGCGCCAAGCTGCGCACCTGCCTGGTGCTGGCGGCGAACGCGCAAGCTTCCGCGCTGGACGAATCGGTACGCGCCTACCTGCCGCTGCAGCCCAGCGCGTGCATCGCCACCAAGCTGGACGAAGCGCCCAGCTTGGGCGGCCTGCTGTCGGTGCTGATCCGCCACCGCCTGGCGCTCGATTGCACCACCGACGGACAGCGCGTGCCGGAAGACATCAGCGCCGCCGACGCGCGCCTGCTGGTGTGCCGCGCGGCGCAGACACAAAAACGCCTCGGCCCCGGTGTCGAGGACATGGACATGGCCGATCGTTTCGGCATGGCAGTAGCGGGTCTATGAGCGAGGCATTACACGTGAATCAAGCAGCTGGCCTACAGAATCTGTTTTCGTCTGTGCCGATGGCGCGCGAAGAACTGCCGGCGATCCATCAGGCCGCCAGCCTGCGTCCGCTGGTCCGCCGCGAGCGCGTCACGCGCACCATCGCGGTCGCCGGCGGCAAGGGCGGCGTGGGCAAGACCACCGTGGCGGTGAACCTGGCCATGACCATGGCGATGGCCGGCCGCCACGTGATGTTGCTCGACGCCGACATGGGCGTGGCCAACATCGACGTGCAGCTGGGCCTCAACCCGCCGCGCCACCTGGGCCATCTGCTGGACGGCAAGTGCGCGCTGCAGGACCTGATCATGCCGGCGCAGCACGGCCTGAAGGTGATCCCCGGCGGCTCCGGCGTGCGCCGCCTGGCCAAGATGGGCAACGGCGAGCATGCCGCGGTGATCCGCGCGTTCGACGACCTGATCCAGCCGCCAGACTTCTTGATCGTGGATACCGCCGCCGGCGTGGCCGACAACGTGGCGATGTTCGCCGCCGCGGCCGACGACGTGCTGATCGTGGTGTGCGACGAACTGGCCTCGCTGACCGATGCCTACGCGCTGATCAAGATCCTGGCGCACGACTTCGGCGTCCGCCGCTTCCACATCGTGGCCAACATGGTGCGGCAGGCGGCGGACGCGCGAAAACTGTTTGAAAAACTGGCGCGTGTGTGCGGCCGCTTCCTCGACGTGGCGCTCGACTACATGGGCATGGTGCCGCACGACGAATGGCTGCGGCAGGCCATCCGCCGCCAGGGGGCGGTGGTGGACCTGTGGCCTTCCAGCCGCGCGGCGGCGGGATTCAAGCAATTGGCAGGTGCGGTCGATACATGGGGTGAACCCGCGTACCCGGACCTCGGACGGATTGCCTTTTTCAGCGGCCAGAGTGTGCCGGCGGCGGGGTGGTGAGATGAATGTGGCCTCGGAATATCTGCAACTGCAACGCGAAGACGCGGACCAGCTGGTGCGCCGGCATGCACCGCTTGTGCGGCGCATCGCCTACCACTTGATGGGGCGGTTGCCACCGAGCGTGGACGTAGGAGATTTGGTACAGGCGGGCATGATCGGCTTGCTTGAGGCAGCGCGAAATTTTACGACCGACCGTGCCGCCAGCTTCGAGACGTATGCGGGCATCCGCATCCGTGGCGCCATGCTGGACGAACTGCGCCGTACCGACTGGACCCCCCGGTCGGTGCACCGCAAGGTGCGCGAAGTCGCCGAAGTCGTGCGGCAGATCGAAAACGAGACCGGCGCCGACGCGGAAAGCGCCGAGGTGATGAAGCGGCTCGGCATCAGCGCCGAGGAATATCACCAGGTGCTGGCCGATGCGACCGGCGCACGCCTGCTCAGCCTTACGGCGCCCGATGACGGCGAAGGCGGCGAGGGCAGTGCGTTCGACGTAGCCGATCACGACAGCCTCGGTCCGCAGGACAACATCGAGCAGGACGGCCTGCGCGAAGCCCTGGCCGAAGCGATCAGCACCCTGCCCAAACGCGAACAACTGGTGATGTCCCTGTACTACGAGCAGGAATTGAACCTGAAAGAAATCGGCCTGGTGCTCGGCGTGACGGAATCGCGCGTCTGCCAGATCCATGGCCAGGCCTTGGTAAGACTGCGCGCGCGCATGGGCGACTGGCGCGGTTAGCACTTCTGACGCCCTCTCTCCTGCGGGGAGAGGGCTGGGGTGAGGGGCAGTCTTGCCGGGAACGACCAAAGCTTTTGCTGTGTGCTTCGAACAACTGATTTCGCAAGATTGTCCCCCTCACCTCGATCCTCTCCCCGGACGGGAGAGGAAGAAAAAGCCGCTACCGCTTCCCTGTTTGTTGGAGAGAATCGTTTGGACAAGAACATGAAAATCCTGGTGGTAGACGACTTCTCCACCATGCGGCGCATCGTCCGCAACCTGCTGGTCGAACTGGGCTTCAGCAATCCGCTGATCCAGGAAGCCGACGACGGCAATGCGGCGCTGGCGATGTTGAAGACCAACCCCTTCGACATGGTTGTCACCGACTGGAACATGCCGAACATGACCGGCATCGAGCTGCTGCAGGCGATTCGCGCCGAGCCCAAGCTCAAGAGCATGCCGGTGTTGATGGTGACCGCCGAAAACAACCGCGAACAGATCATCGCCGCTGCCCAGGCCGGCGTGAACGGATACATCGTCAAGCCCTTCACGGCGATCACGCTGAAGGAAAAGCTGGACAAGATCTTTGAGCGCCTGGCAGCCAGTGGAGCATCCGCATGACCGCAACCATGACCGCCGCCGTCAACGACGGCCTGCCGCCGGAAGTCCACGCGCTGCTCAACAGCGCCGACGGCGCCGCCTTTGAACAAGCCCTGGACACCATGGTGCGCCAGCGCGAACAGCATCTGTTCCGCGCCCTGGGCGTGCTCGCCCGCGATCTGCACGGTGCGGTCTGCCGCCTGGGCAGCGACCTGGCCAACGAAGGCGTGCCCGAAAGCATGACCGACGCGCGCAACTACCTGGCCGAAGTGCTGGACATGAGCTCGCAGGCCGCGCACCGCAGCCTGGATTTCGTCGACCGCATGCGTCCGGAAGCCGAAGCGCTGTCTGCCAATGCGGTGGCCGTGCTCGGCCACAACAACAAGGCCGACGATCCGGTCGCCGTGCTGGCGCGCCAGGCGCAGGTGTTCGCCACCGGCTGCGCCGAAGGCCTCAACGACATGGTGCTGGTGCAGTCCTGGCAGGACCTGGCCGGCCAGCGCGTAAAGAAAGTGGTGAGCTTCATCGAAAGCGTGGAATCGTCGCTGATCGAACTGGTGCGCCTGACCGGTGCGCTGGCCGGACGCGAAGCGCCGGTGGAAGTGGCCAAGGTCTCCAGCCAGGACGAAGTGGATCGCCTGCTGAGCGAATTCGGGTTCTAAGCATGCAGCCAGACGCCTGCCCCCGCCTTGACGTCATTCCCGCGCAAGCGGGAGTCCATCCTGACGTGATGCATCGGAGCAACATGGATTTCCGCTTGCGCAGGAATGACGTCAAGGGACGGGTAAGCATTGGCGCGAAGAACCACCGCATGGCCGAAGGCACTTATTGATGGACGCCAACCTCGACAGCGAGCTGCGTGACGATTTCCTGGTCGAAGCCGGGGAATTGGTCCAGCGCCTGGGCGAACAGCTGATCGGGCTGGAAGCCTCGCCGCACGATCGCGAATTGCTCAATGCGGTATTCCGCGTGTTCCACACCGTAAAAGGCGGCGCGGGCTTCCTCGGCGTGGAGCCGATGGTGCAGCTGTGCCACAACGCCGAGGAACTGCTCAACGACGCCCGCAACGGCCGGCTGGTGCTGAACTCGGCGCATATGGATGCGCTGCTGGAATCGCTGGACCTGCTCAACGTGATGATGGCGGCGCTGGCCAACAACCAGCCGATGGCGCCGCCGCCGCAGGTCTTGCTCGATCGCCTCAAGCCGAAGCACGACGCCGCACCGGCTGTCGCCGCGGCGGCAAAACCTGCGCGCGCCGCCGATCCGATCGAAGCCGAATTCGAAGCCCTGCTCGATACGCTGTACGGCCAGGGCGGCGTGCCCGGCGCACCCAATCACAGCTCCAACGAAATCGGCGACGACGAATTCGAGAGCCTGCTCGACAGCCTGCACGGCAAGAGCGGTTCACCCGGTGCCGCGCAGCATGCGCCGCCGGAAAAGCAGGACATCAGCGAAGACGAATTCGAAGCCCTGCTGGACAACCTGCACGGCAAAGGCGCCGCACCCGGCCAGGTCGCCGCGGCCGCGCCCGCCCCGGCACCGGTTCCCGCTCCGGCACCTGCGCCTGCCGCCGAACCCGCACGCGCGGCGGCGAAAACCGCACAGGCGGAAAACACCGTACGCGTCGATACCGCGCGCCTGGATACGCTGGTCAACCGCGCCGGCGAACTGGTGCTGCTGCGCAATCGCCTGCTCAGCCTGGCCTCGCGCAGCGATGACGAAACACTGGCCACCATGGCCGGCGACCTGGATCGCGTCTCCGACGATTTGCAATCGGCCGTGCTCGGCATGCGCATGCAGCCGGTGGGGCGCTTGTTCCAACGCTTCCCGCGCATCGTGCGCGATCTTGCGCGCCAGCTCGGCAAAGAAATCGAACTGGTCACCCAGGGCGAAGACACCGATCTCGATCGCAGCCTGGTCGAGGCACTGGCCGATCCGCTGATCCACTTGCTGCGCAACGCCGTCGACCATGGCCTGGAAGATCCGGCCGGCCGCGCGCGCGCCGGCAAGCCGAACAAAGGCAAGGTGACGCTGTCGGCCAGCCAGCGCGGCGAGCGCATCGTCATTTCCGTCAGCGACGACGGCCGCGGCATGGATCCGGAAGTGCTGCGCCGCAAAGCGATCGAAAAAGGCGTGATCGACGAAGCGCAGGCCGCGCGCCTGTCCGAAGTGGAATGCTACGAACTGATTTTCCGCCCCGGCTTCAGCACCGCGGCGCAGATCTCCGATATTTCCGGCCGCGGCGTCGGCATGGACGTGGTGAAAACGCGCGTGGCCGAACTCGGCGGCACGCTGCAGGTGCATTCGCGCCTGGGCTCCGGCAGCATGCTGGAACTCACCGTGCCGCTGACGCTGGCGATCCTGCGTGTGCTGATGGTGCGCGTGGGCGATCGCCTGTTCGCGCTGCCGCTGAGCAATGTCAGCGAAGTGTTCGAATTGAACGCGCAGCACGACCACATGCTCGATGGCCGGCGCGTCGCCGCACACCGCGGGCGGGCGCTGGTGTTGGGCGACCTGGGCGACTGGGCCGGCGTCGACGGTCCGGGCGGCAGCCACGTGGTGGTGCTGCATGTGGGCCACGTGCACCTGGGTTGCCTGGTGCATGAAGTGATCGGCCGCGAAGACGTGATGGTGAAGCCGCTGGGGCCGCTGTTCGAAGGCGTGCCTGGCGTGGCCGGCGCGACCGTGACCGGCGATGGGCGGCTCGCGCTGGTTTTGGATCTGGCGGCGCTGTCGCAAGAGGGCGGGCGCCTGCTGCCTGCGTTGAAGGTGTCGGCATGACCCCATATCGCAACGCCGCTATCGCTTTGCTCCCTCTCCCCTTCGGGGAGAGGGTTGGGGTGAGGGGACAGTCTCGCCCGATGTTTGCCCGTGCCAGGCAAGCTAGAAAACCACATTACGCGAAGAACTATGTTTTCCCGCAAGCCCGCCCCCTCACCCCAGCCCTCTCCCCGGAGGGGAGAGGGAGTCACAGTGCGCGGCAAGGTGATTTGATATGGACGTCATAAGCATCGCCGGCACCATCCTCGCCTTCGTGGTGCTGATCGTCGGCGCCATCCTCAAAGGCACCGACGTCTCCGCGCTGTGGAACCCGGCCGCGTTCGTCATCGTCTTCATCGGCACCATCTCCGCCCTGCTGCTGCATACGCAAGGCAAGGTGCTCAAGCGCGCCATCGGCATGCTCGGCATGGTGTACAAGCCGCCGGAACTGCATCCCTCCGACCTGATCAGCCGCGTGATCGGCTGGAGCGAAATCTCGCGCCGCCAGGGCCTGCTCGGCCTGGAGCCGCATATCGATGCCGAAGCCGATCCGCTGGTAAAAAAAGGCCTGCAATTGCTGGTCGACGGCAGCGAGCCCGAAGCAATCCGCAGCGTGCTGGAACTGGAAGTGGAAACGCGCGAGCAGGCCGACCTGCATGCGGCGAAAGTCTACGAGCAGGGCGGCATCTATTCGCCCACCATGGGCATCATCGGCGCCGTGCTGGGCCTGATGGCGGTGATGCGCGATCTCACCGATCCGGCCAAGCTCGGCCACGGCATCGCCGCCGCTTTCGTCGCCACTATCTATGGCATCAGCCTGGCCAACCTGCTGCTGCTGCCGATCGGCGCGCGCCTGAAATCGCTGATCAACAAGCAGACGCAAGTGCGTGAAATTCTGATCGAAGGCCTGATCTCGATCGCGCAGGGCGACAACCCGCGCCAGATCGAAAGCAAGCTGCAGGGCTATTTGATATGAAGCGGCGGCGGCACCGGCACGAAGACCACGTCAACCACGAAGCCTGGGTGATTCCCTACGCGGATCTGCTCACCCTGCTGCTGGCCCTGTTCGTGGTGCTGTATGCCATGTCCAGCGTCAACACCACCAAATACCGCGCGCTGGCGCAGGCGATTTCCTCCGCCTTCAACGGTTCGCGCGCGGTGATCCAGCCGGTAACGCCCAGCGCGCAGTCGAGCACGCCGGTGCCCAGCACCAAGCCCGCGCCGATTCCGCGCAGCCCGCTGGCGCAGATCCTGCTGCCGGTGCTCACCCAGCACATCAGCACGCCGGCGACTACGCCGGGCACGCCTTCGGATCAGAACCGCACCAAGCTCAGCGACGAACAGCAGAACCTGGAGCGCATCCGCAACGAAGTGGAACATGCGCTGCAACCGCTGATCGACAAAAACCTGGTGGTGGTGCGCCGCACGCCGAACTGGCTGGAAATCGAGATCCGCACCGACATTCTGTTCCCCAGCGGCGTGGCCACCTTGTCGCCGTCGGCAAACCAGGTGCTGAGCAGCCTGGGCAGCATTCTTGCGCCGTTCGCCAATCCGCTGCGGGTGGAGGGCTACACCGACGACGTGCCGATCGACACCACCGTGTACCCGTCCAACTGGGAACTGTCCGCCGCACGCGCAGCCAGCGTCGCGCGCTTGTTTGCCGACCATGGGGTGGATCCGGAACGCCTGGGGATCGTCGGCTGGGGCCAGTACCGTCCCAGCGCCGACAACGCCAATGAAGACGGCCGCAACAAGAACCGCCGCGTGCTGGTAGTCGTGCTGAGCGACAAGGCCGGCCCGCGCCGCTTCTACGCCAATAGCGACCAGATCAATCAGACCGCCGACGCGGATGGCGATGCCGGCAGCGACCAGCTCGCCGCGCCGGCGCCAGCTGCCAACGCGGCGCCGAATACCGCCGCAGCGCCCGCCGAGTTCGTCACGCTGCCGCCGGCCGTGCAGGTGGCGCAACCTGCCACACTGCCGGCGGCACCGGTGATCACGCCGATCGCCACCGTCATTGCCACGCGCGCGGCCGCCACGCCGCCGCCCACGCCCGATCGCAGGGGTAACGCCAGTCCATGAGTGCCGTCCCCACTATCGAAACGATCGCCCGCCAGCCGTGGCTGTCGTTCCAGCTCCATGGCCAGCACTACGCCGTGCTGCTCAGCCAGGTGAGCGAAGTGATCCGCGACCACACGCCCACGCCGGTGCCCGGCGCGGCGGACGATCTGCTCGGCATCTGCCATCTGCGCGGCAATATCGTGCCGGTGATGGACGGCCGCCGCCGGCTCGGCTTTCCCGCGGCGGCGCCGGATGCCGATACCTCCGCCATGCGCATCGTGGTCTGCGCGCACGAAACGCATCGCATTGGCGTACGCGTGGATGCGATAGGCGAACTGCTGCAACCCAAGGTCGAAGCGATCGAGCCGCCGCCCGCGCGCTCCGGCCGTGTCGACGATCCGGTGCAGGCGGTGATGGGCTGGGAAGGCGGCTTTGTCGCTTTGCTCGATGTGGTGCGTCTGTGTCGTCTGCAACAAGGATTGAAAGATGTGGCTTGAAGCCGCGGTGTTGGTGTTAGTGCTGGTACAAACCGTCGCCATCGTAGTGCTCTGGCAGCAAAGCCGGCGCCTGCAACAGGCCGTCGCGAACAGGCCGGTCGAAAGCAACAACGTGCCCTCGCTGTTGATCGTCAATGCGCTCAATAAAATCGAGCATCGCCTGGGTGTGCTGGAAGAACGCGCGGCGCCGTCGGCCAAACCGGTGCAGCGTGCGGTGGAAACGCAAATGACAGCATCGATGCGTTCGGCCAGTCCGCAGTTATCCGGCAGCAATTACGAGCTGGCGCAGCACTTGGCGCGCGAAGGCGGCGATGTGGAGCAGTTGATGGAGCGCTGCGGTTTGTCGCGCAATGAGGCGGAGCTGGTGTTGCGCTTGTACGCGCGCCGCGCCTAGCGCATCAACCGGTATGCAGGTCAAGCAGCGGCCGCCTCGCACGAGGCGGCCGTTTTTGTCTGTGCTTATCTCCATGGGCTGTCGGCGTTCCCCGACAGACATGCGCGTCGCCAAGTGCGAGAGTGGCTAGGTCGGGCGCGTTTCAGTTGTTTGGATTCGCAGCGTGCCCGACATGATGTGAAGAAGCGCGGATTGCATGGGCTAGCCCCCAAACAATCCGCTGGCCACAACCAACTAACATGGAGTTAGATCATGGTTACGCTCGATCATACGGCACGTGCACGTCTTCGTGCCTCCGCAGTGCCATCCCCCGCCACTTCACCGTTGTCCGACTCAGACAATGTCGAGCCCTTGAGGGCGTTGTGTCGAACCGGAAGCGCAATCTTCCGGTGCTGACCGCAGGATTTTTCCTGTGAGCCCTGCACGCCGTGCGCAAGGTGCGGCGTGTTTACCCACAAGGAGTGAAGACGATGAACGATGCGGATAACGCAGCGGTGCCGGGGGTTTTCCTGGCGTTGCCGGAAAAGGCCCATATCAAGCTGGCACAACTGCATGACCATCTGGGTCTGCTGGCGCAAATGGCTTACGCCGTAACAAAGGAAGAAGAGGACGCGCCGTTGGAGATTCGGCGTTCCGTTCTTGGCATGTGTTTCGATATGGCGGCGCTGCAGCTTGGCGATGTGTTGCATGCTATCGATCAAACCCGGCCGCAGATGCGACGCAGCAGCAGGGAATAGCCGCCTGTCTCCCTCCCCTGCTTAGGCAGGGGAGGGAGCAGAGCGCGCTGAGTAATGCACCAATTACGCGAGCCATCGCTCTTCCTCCTCTCCCCTTCGGGGAGAGGACCGAGGTGAGGGGGCAACCTCGCCATAAATCACCATCGAAGCCACGCTTCGTATCACCTTCGTCGCAAGAGCGTCCCCCTCACCCCAGCCCTCTCCCCGCAGGGGAGAGGGAGCAGAGCGCGCTGCGTAATGCACCAATTACGCGAGCCATCGCTCTTCCTCCTCTCCCCTTCGGGGAGAGGATCGAGGTGAGGGGGCACCCTCGTCATAACCCGCCATCGAAGCCACGCTTCGTATCACCTTCGTCGCAAGAGCGTCCCCCTCACCCCAGCCCTCTCCCCGCAGGGGAGAGGGAGCAGAGCGCGCTGCGTAATGCATCAATTACGCGAGCCACTGCTCTTCCTCCTCTCCCCTTCGGGGAGAGGATCGAGGTGAGGGGGGCAACCTCGCCATAACCCACCATCGAAGCCATGCTTCGAACCACCTTCACCGCAAGCGCGAAGGCAGCGGTAACTGGATTATTCATGTAGTAGCTGCGCAGGGCTTTTCGCCACCATGCGCAGCCGATCCCGTTATCGTCCTGCAGCTGATCGTCTTCAGTCTGCGCAAGGCCGCGTTTGGGAAGCGTCCGTCAGGTATCTCTTTCCCAAGCATTGAGCTGTGTCCGTCATGAAGCGATTGCTGTCGATGCTATTTTTTGTCGCTTTCCTGTGCGGCTGTACGACATGGGTAAAGCCGGGAGCCAGCGAGCGCGATCGCGATGCAGATGTGGCCGCCTGCGAAGCCATTGGCTACGATCGTTTTGCACCTGCGGTCGCCACCTATCTGGCGCGCGGTTCCTATTGGGAGCCGCCGTCGACCGTATGCTCCAAATCGGATGACAAGCACGAAACCTGTACCACCAGCGGCGGCGGATGGCGCCCCGATGAATACAGTTCTCATGATGTGAATGGCGATGCGCGCGATGCTTTCGTCGTGGACTGCATGTACCGCAAGGGCTACAACAAGCAGTGATCGCTGCTGGGGCTACGGCTTGCGCGAAGCCTCATAAATACTTGCCAACACCGCCGCTGCCGCCGCATACAGCAACGGCGGCACATCGCTATTCATGCGCAGCGACACCAGCAATGCCGCAATCTGCGCATCGTGATGCAGGGGCAGCCCCAGCGCATGCGCGTGCTTGAACAAATTGTCCACTTCGGCCGCATTCAAATGCGTAGTGCCCGATCCGCCATCGGCGCCACCGGGCAAGCGCAGCACCACCTTGCGTTGCGGTGCGGGCAGCAGCGGCGTGCTCATACGGTGGCCTTCAGGAATACGGCGCTGACGCTGGTGCCGGCATGCGGCAGGCCGAACTGGCAGCTGAGCTGGTCGAGAAACAAACCGGTGGCATCGATGCGCGCACGCAGATCTTCGAACTGATCTTCCAGCCGATCTACCGTTTCGCGGCGCTGCGCCCACAAGCGCAGTGACAGCCGCAGCCCGCGCAAATGCAGCTCACCCACGATCGGCCCCAGCGAAGGCAGGTCCAGCGAGAAACCCATGGTCCAGCTCTGCTCGGCTTCCTGCTCTTGCTTGAGCATCAGCTGCAGCACGTCGGCGCCGTCGGCATCCTGCACCGGAATCTCCACGATCCAGTGGCCGGGCGTGGCCTGCAGCTGCGCCACTTCCATGCGCGCCAGCGCGCTCTGCACATCGGTATACAGGCGCGGCAGGAAATCGGTGGCGTCGTTGGTGGTGGCCAGCTCCGGCGGCAGCGGCACGCGCGCCTGCGGCGCCACGCCGCGATAAAGCAGTGGCGGATCCACTTCCACATCGCTGCTTTCGCCGGCCAGCGGCTGGCCCTTCAGAATGGTGACCAGGCGCAGCAGGGCGCCTTTCATATCGTCGTGCGCGGTGGTGGCGTCGCTGGCCGGCGCGTGCGCCAGCTGCGCTTCCAGAAACACGCCGCTGCGATTCACTGCCTGGCGCAGGCCTTCGCCGGTGGACAGTTCCGGCGGCGTGCTCATGCTGTGCTCGAGCAGGGCCAGCGCCGAGCGCAGATAGGGCGGCAGCTGCTTGGCGATGGTCCATTGCGACAGTGCGCCGACCGTGGCCAGCAAAGGCGCGTAGCCGTTCTGTTGCGGCAGGCGTTCGCGCAGCGCCTGATTGACGGTGCTGTCGAGCGGACTGTTGGAGCCGAGAATTTCCAGCTGCGGCTGCGCGCCCAGGCTGAGCACGCGCACCTGGAACTGCGGCGGCAGCTTGGTGCCGGGCGCCTCGGCTTCCACCGTCAGCGCCCCCACCTGCAGCACCATCAGCCCCTGCTCGCTGATGCCGAGCGGGCGCGCGGACAGCACGCTGCCAATGCGCCAGCCTTCTGAGCTGGCGCCGGCGGCGGCACCGAGCCAGGTCAGTGCGGCAACGCTGGTTGGCTGGATGATCACGCTTGGCTCCTCGGCCAGCATTGGCTGGGCCGTACGAAATTGCGAACTTTGCAGGGGCTATCGGCCTGCTGGCGCAAAACTTTAGGGCCTAACACCAACCGCAAGGGCGCCCCGGTAGGTTGGGTTAGCGCAGCGTAACCCAACGATCTGTCTTCGAAGCGACATCGTCGGGTTACGCTGCGCTAACCCACCCTAGGTCCGCTTCGAGGGCGTCAAGAAACCCACTAAAGCTGCCCCTGCCTTTGCCGATAAATCCTGCAACAGGTACCCGCGGAGGGCGCGTCATGGGCAGCAAGAACAAGAGCGATACGCCAAAGGGCGAGGTGCGCGTCGGCATGCCGGCGGATTTTCGCATCGGCGAAGTCACCGACCTGCATCGGCAGCTGCGCGATGCGCTGGACGGTTCGGCGATCGTGCTCGACGGCGGCGCGGTGGAGCGCGTGGATACCGCGGCCCTGCAATTGCTGGTGGCGTTTCAGCACGAGGCGCGCAAGCGCGAACGCGCGCTGAGCTGGACGGCGGCCAGTGCGCCGCTGCAGGACGCCGCCGGGCAGCTGGGCCTGGCACAGATATTGGCACTGCCGGCAAAGCCGGCCTGAACTTGAGGTAAGAAACATGGCAAAGATTCTTGCGGTGGACGATTCGGCTTCGATGCGCGGCATGGTGGCGTTTACGCTGCGCAGCGCCGGTTATGAAGTGGCCGAGGCGGAGAACGGCCAGCTGGCGCTGGATACGGCATCCTCGTCGAAGTTCGACCTGGTGCTGGCCGACGTCAACATGCCGGTGATGGACGGCATCAGCATGGTGCGCGAGCTGCGCACGCGCGCCGAGTACAAGGGCGTGCCGATTCTGATGCTGACCACCGAGTCCAATACGGACAAGAAGATGGAAGGCAAGGCCGCCGGCGCTACCGGCTGGCTGGTGAAGCCGTTCGATCCGGAGCAGTTGCTGGCGACGGTCAAGCGGGTGCTTGGCTGAGTCTGCCTTCGGCAGTAGCAAGGTTTGGTACTACCTCCTTCTCGCCACGCCGTCATTCCCGCGCAAGCGGGAATCCATTTGCTCCGATGCAAAGGCGAAGATGGATTCCCGCTTGTGCGGGAATGACGGCGAGGCAGACGGGAGCCAGCGAGATAGGCGAGGCCTATCCGGTTTAATCCAGGACTTTTCCTATGAGCAACATCAGCATCGCCCAATTCCACAAAGTCTTCTTCGAGGAAAGCCTGGAAGGGCTCGATGCGATGGAATCGGCGCTGCTGGCGCTGGACGAGGGCGGCGATGCGGAGCTGGTGCACAGCATTTTCCGCGCCGCGCACTCGATCAAGGGCGGTTCGGCCACGTTCGGTTTTCCGGACATGGCCGCGCTGACGCACGAGGCCGAGTCGCTGCTCGACCAAGTGCGCGACGGCCGCCGCGCGATCGACAAGAGCATCGTCGAACTGATGTTGCGCACAGTCGATTGCCTGCGCGGCATGTTCGATCGCGCGCAGGCCGGCCAGCCGCTGGCCGATGCGGTCAGCGAAGGCCTGAAGCAGGAACTGGCTGCCGCCGTGGGACATGCGGTGCCTGCCGCCGCGGCGAAAGCCGTGGCAAAGCCGGCCGCCTCCGGCGGCTGGATCATTCAATTCCGTCCCCATGCCGGCATGTTGGCCGGCGGCAACGAGCCCTTGCGTCTATTGCGTGAACTGGCTGCGCTCGGGCAGCTGGTCGTCGAGGCACAGTTGGATCGTGTGCCCGCGCTGGACGCGCTCGACCCCACCGAATGCCATCTGGGCTGGCGCATCGAGCTGACCGGTGCGGTCACGCGCGAGGCCATTGCCGGCGTGTTCGAATGGGTCGAGGACGAGTGCGAGCTGAGCATCGAACCGCTGGTTGCCGTTGCGCCACCGCCTGCACCGACCGTCGAGGCCGTTGCCGCGCCGGCCGGCGCAGGCGGCGCGGCGGGCACTACGCGCGCCAATGCCGCCAGCAGCAACGACTCAGGCTCCGTGCGCGTGGGCATCGACAAGATCGACGGCCTGATCGACCTGGTCGGCGAACTGGTGATCACCCAGGCGATGCTCGATCAGTTCCGCGAAGATTTCGATCCCTCGCGCCTGGCCATGCTGCAGCACGGCTTGGCCCAGCTGGCGCGGCATACGCGCTCGCTGCAGGAAAGCGTGATGGGCATCCGCATGCTGCCGATCGGCTCGGTGTTCAACCGCTTCCCGCGCCTCGTGCGCGATCTCAGCCAGAAGCTGGGCAAGCAGGTGAAGCTGGAGCTGGTGGGCGAAGGTACCGAACTCGATAAAACCGTGCTGGAAAAAATCGGCGATCCGCTGGTGCACCTGGTGCGCAATGCGATCGACCATGGCCTGGAAGTGCCCGAAAAGCGCCGCGCTTCCGGCAAGGGCGACGTGGGCACGCTGCGCCTGGAAGCGTTCCATCGCGGCGGTTCGATCGTGGTGGAAATCGTCGACGACGGCGCCGGCCTGAATCGCGACGCGATCATCGCCAAGGCGCTGCAGAAGGGCCTGATCAAGAGCGGCGAAGGGATCAGCGACGAGGAAGTGGGCGAGCTGATTTTCCAGCCGGGCTTCTCCACCGCCGCCGTTACTACCGATCTGTCCGGCCGCGGCGTGGGCATGGACGTGGTTCGCCGCAATGTGGTGGATCTTGGCGGCAGCGTGGCGATCAAGAGCCGCCCCGGCAACGGCACCACCTTCACCATCACCCTGCCGCTGACCCTGGCCATCATCGACGGCTTGCGCGCGGCGGTGGGCGAGGAGTGCTACATCGTGCCGCTGGTGTCGATCGTGGAATCGGTACAGCTGTCAGCCGATGCGGTACGCAGCGTCACCGGTGGTGGCGAATTGTTTCGCTTCCGCGGCGAATACCGTCCGATCGTGCGCCTGCACCAGCAGTTCGGTGTGGAGCACGCACGGCAGAAAATTGAAGAAGGCCTGGTGATCGTGGTGGAAGCCGACGGCAGCCAGGTCGGCTTGCTGGTGGACGAATTGATCGGCCAGCAGCAGGCGGTGGTGAAGTCGCTCGAAGCCAATTACCGCCGCGTGGAAGGTATTTCCGGCGCGACTATCCTGGCCGATGGCTCGGTGGCGCTGATCGTCGACGTGGCCGGGCTGATTCGCTTGCAGTCGCGCCGCAAGGCGGCGTGACGTCCGCGGCGCCGGGAGGGGCGCCGCCGGTTCCTAGATATCACTCATCGTGCCGGTGGAAAGCGGTACGCGGGAGATCGTGTCCGAAAAAATCGTGAAGGTTGCTGCCATGTCCCCGTTGAAACTGCTTGAACGCCTGAGCCTTGCGGCCAGAGTGTGGCTGGTCATCGCCATCGTGGTGAGCGGGTTGATCACGCTTACCGTGATGTCGGCCGTCGATAGCCGCAGCCTGCAGATGCAGGCGCGCGAACGCGCACTGGGCGATCAGGTGGCAACGGCGACCTCGCTGCTGCAGAGCTATCACGCGCGTGCGGCCAAGGGCGAATTCAGCGATGCGGTGGCGCAGCAGCGTGCACTGGCCGCGCTGTCGGCACTGCGCTGGAACGACGGCACCGGCTATGTATACGTCTTCGATTCGCAGCTGGTGATGCGCATGCATCCGATCATGCCCAAGCGTGTGGGCAACAGCATCAAGGACGATGCCGATCGCACCGGCAAATACATGTACCGGCAGATGCTGGCGGCCGACCAGCGCGACGGCCATGGTCTGACCCAATACATGTGGCCGATGCCGGGCAGCAAGGGCGATACGCTGAAAATGACCTACACAGCGTTCTATCCGCCGTGGGATCTGCATGTGGCTGCAGGCGCGTATTTCGTGGATATCGATGCGCAATTCCAGCACATGCTGGTGGGCAGCCTGCTGCGTGCGGCGCTGGTGGGTCTGCTGGTGATTCTGGTGGTGTGGGAATCGATGCGCAGCATCCGCAAGAGCATCGGCGGCGAACCCGGCGTGGCGGTGAGTCTGGCCGCGCGCATTGCCGACGGCGATCTGCGCGGCGAAGAACTGCACGCCGCGCAAGGCAGCCTGCTCGACGCGCTGGGCCGCATGCGCGGCAAGCTCACCGACATCGTGGGCGAAGTGCAGCAGGGCGCGCATGCAGTGAGTTCGGCCGCGCAGCAGATCGCGCACGGCAATGACGATCTGAGCTATCGCACGCAGGAGCAGGCTTCCAGCCTGGAAGAAACCGCCGCGTCGATGGAGCAAATGACCGCGACCGTCAAACAGAGTGCAGACAACGCCGGCCAGGCCAGCCAGCTTGCCGGCGCCATGCGGCGGCAGGCGGAGCAGGGCGGCGACGTGGCGGTACAGGCCAGCGGCGCGATGGCGGCAATTCGCCAGGCCAGCGCGCAGATCGGCGAGATCGTGGGGCTGATCGATGAAATCGCCTTCCAGACCAACTTGCTCGCGCTGAATGCGGCGGTCGAGGCTGCGCATGCCGGTGAACATGGTCACGGCTTTGCGGTGGTGGCGACCGAAGTGCGCAACCTGGCCCAGCGCAGTGCGCGCGCAGCCAAGGACATCAAGGCGCTGATCGGCGACAGCGTGGACAAAGTGGAGGCTGGTGCGCAGCTGGTCGAGGCCTCCGGCCAGACCCTCAGCGGGATTATCGGCAGCGCCAAGAAAGTGGCCGACATCGTCGACGAGATCGCCGCCGCGAGCCAGGAGCAGTCCGGTGGCATCGAGCAGGTCAATCGCGCGGTGACCCAGATGGACGAAGTGACCCAGCAGAACGCCGCGCTGGTGGAAGAGGCTGCTGCGGCGGCGCGGGCGATGCAGGAACAGGCTGAGCGGCTGCGCGGGCAGGTGGCGTATTTCCGGGTGCATGGCGAGGTGCACAAGGCGGTGAAAGGTGCGCCTGCGCGAGTTGCTGCGCTCGGTGCGCTTTCCGCGGCGGGAAGATAGGCGCTCTACGCCCTCTCTCTTGCGGGAAGACACAAGCTCTACTCCCTCTCCCCTTCGGGGAGAGGGCTGGGGTGAGGGGGGCAACCTCGCGTGGAAGGCAGTTCGAAGCGTCGCTTCAATATGACCCGTCGCAAGCGTGTCCCCCTCACCTCGATCCTCTCCCCATAGGGGAGAGGAGGAAGAGCTGGGAGCGCCGCGCCCTCTCCCTTGCGGGAAAACACAAGCTCTACTCCCTCTCCCTTGCGGGAAAACACGAGCTCTACTCCCTCTCCCTTGCGGGAAGACACAAGCTCCACTCCCTCTCCCCTCCGGGGAGAGGGCTGGGGTGAGGGGGGCAACCTCGCGTGGAAGGCAGTTCGAAGCGTCGCTCCGATATGACCTGTCGCAAGCGTGTCCCCCTCACCTCGATCCTCTCCCCGCAGGGGAGAGGAGGAAGAGCTGGGAGCGACGCGCCCTCTCCCTTGCGGGAAAACACGAGCTGTACTCCCTCTCCCTTGCGGGAAGACACGAGCTGTACTCCCTCTCCCTTGCGGGAAGACACAAGCTCTACTCCCTCTCCCCTGCGGGGAGAGGGCTGGGGTGAGGGGGCAACCTCGCACAGAAGGCAGTTCAAAGCGCCATCCCCATATCCGTCCCCCTCAACGTGCGGTCCGCGCGCTTCCCGACACTCACCGCGAACGCGAGAGCACCGCGAAGCAGCTTTCCTTCGCCCGCTGCAGCGCAGCCACGCGTACCGCTTCCATGGCGCGCAAGGCCTGCCTCTTGTAACCAGGCCGGTCCTTGACGCTGTCTTCGATAAACGGGATCGAGCACACCCGGGAGACCGACAGAATGCCGCCGTCCTCGGTCACCACGGCAAGCACGGCGGCAGGATTTTTCGGCAGCGCGTAGGCCAGGGCGATGGAGAGTCCCTCGGAATTGCCCGCATCCGTGCCTTGGGCCAGCCGGGGCACCAGCGCGATCCAGTCCGCATCGCCCGTATCGATGCGATCCAGCACCCCGTCGAACCGGTCGCCCAGCCCCTCGACCACGGCCTTGGCGCCCTTTGCGTCGATCTCCTTCGCCAGCCCTGCGGCCGAAAGCGGCTGCTGGGCCTGCACCATCCCCGCCATTGCCCATAAAACGGCGATCAGTAACCCGGCTTTCATGGCTGTGCTTCTCATCGGTGCTCCGGAGTTCCAAGGCATACAAAGGCTTCCGCGATAGGTATTTAGCGAAGTGTGCCCAAGCCCTGCATGTCGGTAATCCAGGGAACGCACCGCCCGCTTGTAAGTACTTTCCGGCAATTTGCCCTGAGCGTCCGTCCGCGAAGGACACCAGCCCCTGACGACCGCTTCGCGAGCCGGCCGCTCACCCGGCCGGCCCCCGCGCGACGCCCGGGAGGCGATGCCCGCCCCACCCGCCGCCCCGGCCGCTTCGGACCCACCGGAGCGAGCCTTCCCCCAGGGAAAAAGATCAAGAAAACGTGCAGGCGGCAGCTCAAGTTTTGCCCAGAACCGCCGATCCATGTTTCGAACGGGAGCCCTCAGGTGGCGCTCCAACGACGAGGCGAAACATGTCTGACCAGGCCCGGAGCGACGCGCTCCAGTCGCAGTACCTCACCGTCAACCTCGCCCATGAGGAATACGGTATCGACATCCTGTCCGTGCGCGAGATTCGCGGTTGGACCCCGGTGACGCGCATTCCGCAATCGCCGCCTTATGTGCTGGGCGTGCTGAATCTGCGCGGCGCGATCGTGCCGGTGATCGACCTGCGCCTGCGCTTCGGTCTGGCCCGCGAGGAATACGACGCCACCACCGTCACCGTGATCATCACCGTGGCCGGTCGCCAGTTCGGCGTGGTGGTGGATGCCGTATCCGACGTGGTCGATGTGAACAGCGCCGCGCTGCGTCCGGTGCCCGACATGGGCACCACCGTCGACACCGAATATTTGAAGGGATTGACCTCGATCGGCGACCGCATGGTGCTGCTGCTCGATGCCGACAAATTGCTGCAACCGCAGGACGCGCAGATGCTCGAAGCCGCCCTGAACGCGGTCAACGATGTGAAAGCTGTGGCCTGAAGGAATCCATCAACATGAAACTGCGCTTCCCGAAATTTAAGTTCACGTCCCCCACCATCCGCGCGCGGCTGATCATGCTGGTCGGCCTGCTCGGCTTCATGCTGCTGGCCGGTGCGGCCATCGGCCTGTACTCGATGTCGCAGCAGAACGCCGGCACGCAGCGCATCTACGAGAGCGAGCTGGTGCCGTCGCAATATCTGGACGTGGTGCGTGCCGATTCGCTGAAGTCGTTCCTCACCCTGAGCGAAGCGGCTGCGCTGGTCGGCAAGGCCGATCAGGTCAAGCAGAAGATGGCGGAATTCGACCGCTATCAGAAGGAAATGGACGACTACAAGAACCGCTTCACCGCACTGGCGGCAAGCCCCGCGGTGGCCGCTGCCGCGAAGGATTGGCATTCCACCGACAAGGACTACGAGCAGGCCAAGCAGGACGTGCTCGATGCGATCAAGCAGGCCGATACCGGTGCTTCCGACACGGTGGAAATGGAGCTGCGCCCGCTGCTGATGCAGCGCCAGGACGCACTGTCCAAGCTGGTGAAGGCGCAGAGCGACGAAGCCGGTCAGATCTTCCAGGATCAGGTGAAGAGCTATCAGCGCGTGCGCATGATCACCCTGATCGCGCTGGCCGCCGGCCTGCTGTTCGCACTGCTGCGCTCCACCTTGCTGATCCGCTCGATCTCCAACGCGCTCAACCACGCGATGAAGGTGGCCAAGGAAATTGCCGGCGGTAAGCTGGGCCATGAGATCGAAGTGAAGGGCAACGACGAACTGGCCAACCTGATGGACGCGCTGCGCACCATGGACCAGCGTCTGGTGGAAATTGTGGCCGAAGTGCGCCAGGGCTCGGATGCGGTGAGTACCGCCGCACAGCAGATTGCCCGCGGCAACGACGACCTCAGCCAGCGCACGCAGGAACAGGCCTCCAGCCTGGAAGAAACCGCTTCGTCGATGGAGGAAATGACCTCCACCGTGAAGCAGAACGCCGAAAATGCCAGCCACGCCAACCAGCTCGCCCGCGGTGCGCGCGAACAGGCCGAGCGCGGCGGCGACGTGGTGTCGCAGGCGGTGACCGCCATGCGCGAAATCAACAGCTCCAGCCGCAAGATTTCCGACATCGTCAGCCTGATCGACGAGATCGCCTTCCAGACCAACCTGCTGGCGCTGAACGCCGCGGTGGAAGCGGCGCGTGCAGGCGAACAGGGCCGCGGCTTTGCGGTGGTGGCCACCGAAGTGCGCAACCTGGCCCAGCGCAGCGCCGGCGCGGCGAAGGAAATCAAGCTGCTGATCAACGACAGCGCCGACAAGGTGCGTGCCGGCACCGACCTGGTCGACCAGACCGGCAAGGCGCTGACCGACATCGTGGATAGCGTGAAGAAGGTCACCGACATCGTGGCCGAGATCGCCGCGGCCAGCCAGGAACAGTCGGCCGGCATCGACCAGGTCAACAACGCCGTGTCGCAGATGGACGAGATGACGCAGCAGAACGCCGCGCTGGTGGAAGAAGCTTCCGCCGCCGCCCGCGCCATGCACGAGCAGGCCGGCGAACTGTCGCGCCAGGTGAACTTCTTTCGCTTCGGCGAAGAAGCCGCGGCGCAGGCCGCAGCGAACAAGCCCAAGGCTGCCGAAGTGATGGCCGAAACCGAGGCCGTGTTCGCCGCCGTGCGCCAGGCCTCGCCTGCTCGCCGCGCCGTACCGGAAACCGCCGACAGCGGCGTGTGGAAAGAATTCTGATGGGCTCCCGCCCCTGCTTGGCAGGGGCGGACTGAGGGATCCGGCTCTCTCACGAACCCTCACCGTCGTCCCAGCGAAAGCTGGGATCCAGTGACTCAAGGCGGGGAAGGCGCTGGATCCCAGCTTTCGCTGGGATGACGAGCAAGCGGCAAGCGGCAAGCAATAACCAGATCAAGCGGAGTTCCAGGCAATGGCAACGGCAACACTGAGCGAATCCAATTCATCGGCTCCGAGCGTTGGCGGCCCCTTGCTTGGCGACGCCGAGTTCCAGTTCATGCGCGATTTCGTCTACCAGCACTGCGGCATTTCGCTGGGCGAACAGAAACGGCAGCTGGTGCAGGGGCGCCTGCTGCGTCGCCTGCGCGCCCTGGGCCTGCGGGATTTCGCCGCCTATTGCGAACTGCTGCGGCGCGAGCCGGAGGGTGAGCTGGGCGAGCTGGCCAGCGTGATCAGCACCAATGTCACCTCGTTCTTTCGCGAGATGCATCACTACGATCTGCTGATCAACGAGCTGCTGCCGCGCTGGCTGGAAGAGAAAAAACATGGCGGCCGCCTGCGCATCTGGTCGGCCGGCTGCTCCACTGGCGAAGAGCCGTACGCACTGGCGATGGTGCTGGCCGAAGCGTTGGAGCGCACGAAAAGCACGGTCGATGCGCGCATCCTCGCCACCGATCTGTCGCCGCAGGCGCTGGAAACCGCGCGTGCCGGCACTTATCCGCTGGAACGCATGGGCGGGGTGAGCGAGGCGCGGCGCAACCGCTGGTTCCTGCGCGGCGAAGGTTCGTATGAAGGCTGGGCCTGCGTGCATCCGCGCCTGCGCGAGCTGGTCACCATCCAGCCTTTGAACTTGTTGCATGAGTGGCCAATGCGCGGTCCGTTCGACGCGATTTTCTGCCGCAACGTGGTGATCTATTTCGACAAGCCGACCAAGCAGCGTTTGTTCGAACGCTATGCCGGCCTGGTCGAGCAGGGAGGCTATCTATTTCTGGGGCATTCCGAATCGATGTACGGCCTTAGCGATTCGTTCGAACTGGTCGGCCGTACCGTCTATCGGAAGCGTGCGTCATGACCGCACTTGTTACTGGCGTAGCCGTTGCGCCCAACTCAGCGGCTGCCGTATTGCCCGGCTTCGAGCACATGCGCCGGTTCTGGGATCCCACCCATGCCTGCATGACGGTGAAAGTGCTGCCGGGCGAGTATTACGTGAGTTCGCAGGAAGAAATGGTCTCCACCGTGCTGGGCTCGTGCGTGTCGGCCTGCATCCGCGACAACGAGCGGCGCCTGGGCGGCATGAACCACTTCATGCTGCCCGAGCCGATGAGCGGCGAGCGCAACGACTGGTCGGCCGCCATCGGCCGCGCCGCGCGCTACGGCAGCGATGCGATGGAACAGTTGATCAACGCGATTCTGAAGGCCGGCGGCCGGCGCGATGCGCTGACCGTGAAGATCTTCGGCGGCGGCCGCGTACTGGCGCAGATGACCGACGTGGGCAAGCGCAATATCGCCTTCGTGAAGCGCTACCTGGAAACCGAAGGCCTGCCGCTGGTGGCCGAGGACGTGGGCGACATCTATCCGCGCCAGCTGCAGTTCTTCCCGGCCAGCGGCCGCGTGCGCGTGCGCCAGCTGCGCAGCCAGCGCGACGCCGAACTGGCGGCCAACGAGCAGCGGTATCTCAAGCAGTTGGCGAATGATCCGATAAAGGGAGAGGTGGAGCTGTTCTGACACAGCCCATCTTGAGGTCAGGAGCGAAACATGAGTGGCGAGGGCGCGATGCGCGCATGTCATTACAGGGGGCCTGCGATGCAACGTCCGCGGCCCTCGCTGCTCATCCTTCGCTCTTGATTGAACACTTGAAGTATTGAACGAGAAGGCGGCAATGGACAAAGTTCGCGTATTGGTAGTCGATGACTCTGCCCTGGTGCGGAAGCTGTTGTCGGCCATGCTCGATTCCGATCCCGGCATCGAGGTGGTCGGCGTGGCGGCCGATCCGCTGATCGCGCGCGACAAGATCAAGCAGCTCAATCCCGACGTGCTCACGCTCGACGTGGAAATGCCGCGCATGGACGGCCTCACCTTCCTCGAAAACCTCATGCGCCTGCGGCCGATGCCGGTGGTGATGGTGTCCTCGCTGACCGAGCGCGGTGCGGAAGTGACGCTGCGTGCACTGGAAATCGGTGCCGTGGATTTCTTCACCAAGCCGTCCAGCGACCTGGCCAACTGCTTTGCCGAAAGCGCGCAGGAAATCTGCCAGAAAGTGAAGATGGCCGCGCGCACGCGTCCGCGTCCGTACACCACCGTGCAGAAGCTGGATGTGCCGCCGCGCCTCACCGCCGATGCGGTGTTGCCGCGTTCGCAGTCGGCCGGTACGCGCGGCAGCCAGCGCATCATTGCGGTGGGCGCGTCCACCGGCGGTACCGAAGCGATTCGTGTGCTGCTGGAATCGATGCCGCCGGATGCGCCGCCGATCGTGATTACCCAGCATATTCCGGCAGCTTTCAGCGGTCCGTTCGCGGCACGCATGAACAACTGCTCGGCGATGCGCGTATGCGAAGCGCGCGACGGCCAGCCGATCCAGCCCGGCCATGCGTATATCGCGCCGGGTGGCGAACACCTGCTGCTGATGTGGGACGGCGCCAAGCATGTCTGCCGCCTGCACGACGGCCCGCAAGTGAACCGCCACAAGCCCAGCGTGGATGTGCTGTTCCGCTCTACCGCGGCCAGCATCGGCGCCGCTGCGATCGGCGTCCTGCTGACCGGCATGGGCGACGACGGCGCCCGCGGCCTGCTGGAACTGCGCGAATGCGGCGCACCCACCGTGGTGCAGGACGAAGCCAGCTCAGTGGTGTGGGGCATGCCGGGCGCGGCCTGGAAGCTCGGCGCCGCCGACGAAAAACTCCCGCTGGAACAGATTGCCGAGCGCTTGCTGGTGCTGGCGCAACAACCCATCGTCAGCGCACGTCGCGCTGCCTCCTGACGTATCGGAACATCTTATGTCCGTGAATATTCCCAATCTCATCGCTCGGCCGCTTGCGGCACCGCGTCCCCTGGTCGGCATCGGCGCCAGCGCAGTAGCGCTGGTGCTGTGCCTGGCCTGGAATCCGGTGTGGATGGCGCCGGTACTGGTCACCCTGCTGTGCGCGGTGTGGATCTTCGAATGCCGCAAGCTGGCCACGCCGGCGATCGTGGTGGAGGCCGCGGCCGAGCCCGACACCGCACCGGTGCGCGAAGCACTGGAAGATGTGCGCGGCGCCCTGGTCGACGAACTCGGCCACGCCTCGCGCGAACTGCACCAGGCGCTGGACCTGCTGCGCGATGCGGTGAACGAACTCGGCGGCGGCTTCGACGGCCTGTCGCAGAAGACCGGCATGCAGCAGTCGCTGCTCAAGCAGATCATCACCTCCGAAGACGGCGGCGTGTCGGTGCAGGATTTCGCCGCGCGCACCAGCGACTTGCTGGATCACTTCGTCGGCCTGATCGTGCAGCTTTCGCGCGAAAGCCTGCGCATCGTCTATCGCATCGACGGCATGTCCAAGGAAATGGACGCGGTGTTCGCGCTGCTGAAGAACGTCAACACCATCGCCGAAGAAACCAACCTGCTGGCGCTGAACGCCGCGATCGAAGCGGCGCGTGCCGGCGAGGCGGGTCGCGGCTTTGCGGTGGTGGCGGGCGAAATCCGCAACCTGGCCAGCCATTCCAATCAGTTCAACGAGCAGATCGGCAGCCACGTGGAGCGCGCCCGCATTGCGATGGAGCAGGTGCGTGGCCTGATCGGCGAACTGGCTTCGCAGGATCTGAACGTGGCGCTGTCGGCCAAGGGCGGCATCGATGCGATGCTGGCGCATGTAACCGAGAGCGACGCGCGCACCAATGCGGTGGCCGACCAGGTGGTGCAGATCAACCGCGGCCTGGGCAACGACGTATCCACCACCATCCGCTCGCTGCAGTTCGAGGACATCCTCAGCCAGCTGCTCAACCAGACGCGCTCGCGCCTGGTGGAACTGCAGGGCGTGGTGGCCGAAACCACCAACGACATCCAGACGCTGGCCTGCGAGCCGGCCGACGCCCAGCTGCTGCGCCAGCATTCCGAGCGCGTGCGCGAGCGCCTGGCCATGCAGCGCGAAAAAGCACGTATCCGCTCGCGCGGCCCGGCCCTGCAGAACAGCATGGATGCCGGCGAAATCGAACTGTTCTAACGGAGTGAAGCCATGAGCCTGAATGTTCAGCACGATATCGAACAGGACTGCCTCACCTTGCAGTTCGGCAACCATTTCGATTTCAGCGTGCACCGCCAGTTCCACGACGCCTGTCTGGGCAAGACCCGCTCGCGCAGCTACGTGATCGACCTGGAAGAAGTGGAAAGCATGGACAGTTCCGCGCTGGGCATGCTGTTGCTGCTGCGCGAGCACGCCGGCGGCGACCACGCGGAAATCCGCATCGTCAATGCCACTACGGCACTGCGCGGTACGCTGCGCGTCGCAGGCTTCGACAAACTGTTCACCCTGCACTGACCCCGCAAAAACAAGGGCTCCGCAGGTTGGGTTAGCGCAGCGTAACCCAACGTTCTCGGCGGAATGGTTGGGCTACCCCGGATCCAATCCGAGGTAACCCAACCTGCTCAAGCACCAAGTGACACGTGTCCACGCATCACATGCAAAGTGCCTGAGACCTCAAATCCCATGTCGAGGTCTCCGTACTTGCCTTGGTGTGCGATGAGCTGCCGGTGCACGGGGTTTCCATGCGTCGGCGCCGGCAGCCTTACGTTCACGGGGCGATAGTCATGTCGTCTATGCCTTCGACCAGCGGTCCTTGGGACGAGTCAATCCCCGACGTGATTACGCGACGGTTGCCGGTTACCGGATCAACCGCAAAAGCGAGCGCGTTGTTGAACTGGCCGCCGGTCAGGTCGGCAACCGCGATCAAGCCGTTGGGCATCCAGCTCATCGCATTGGTGCCGAAGCCGGGCCGTCCTTGCTGTTGATCGCCGAAGTCGCTGATGACCGTGCGGCGCCCGGTGGCGGGGTCGATCTCCACGAGGAAGCCCCCAGGAGTCGGTCGCACCAGCGATACCGTTGCGAATATTTTTCCCGATGGACTTACCAGAACATCGGAGAGGTATCTCCAATATTGATCAGAGGTGGCTGGATAAGGGACCCAGCCCTGGGCGGGATTGTCGAACGTACTTAAAGCCGTGCGCGCACCGGTATTGAGGTCCACCTTGTACAGCACGGCCGGGCGCAGGCCGACTTCGGCGCTGCCGGATCCCGAGTCCGTCACCAATACGGTGTTATCCGACAGATACGTCATGTGAAACAGGGAAAAGGGCACGGGACTCGTGCCATCCCCAAAATCGACGATGATCTTGCGTTGCCCCGCGGCATCGACGGAAAAGATCGCACCACTTTCTTCCGTGCCCGCGCTAGGGTCCAGTACCAGGATGCGCGCTTGAAGTGGTGCACCCGCCTTGGCTGGCAGCACCAGCAGTTCCTTGCCGCCGAAATCTCCGCCCACCGGACCTTGGGCCGGATCGTTGAAGTCACTGAGCCGGGTCCTGATTCCCGTCGATGGATCCATGACATCGAGAGTGCTGGACATGGTGGCCAGCAGGGGAGTCTTGGAGTCGAGTACATCGGCGTCCAGCCACGCTATCGTCTGGTAACCCTCGCTCACTGGCCCCTGGCTGCTGTTGCCGAAGTCGGTGATGGTCCGGCGCTCGCCGGTAACAGGGTTCACATCGAGAACAGCCCCTCGATGCGCCGTGCCGCCGAGGCTGTCCGTAATAAACAGGTGGCCGAGGGTCGGCGATGTTGCATAGGCAGAGCCTGCAAGACCGAGCATAAGCAGCACGGTGGAAATCTTTCGCTTCATGTCGTTGAAATCCTTTTTTGTGGACGGGAGTGAATTGCGCTTTGATCGTGCAAAAGACGAGCGACTTGAGATCGAATACAGGTATGTAGCGCGACCCGGTCGTGCATGGCCGTTTGCAAGCGAGCTTGTGTGCAAGTGCCCTTGTTCTGCCTGCTGGCGAAATCAAATGACCTCGTTCTCCTGCTGGATGGCAATGTATGGATGGCACGAACCGCCGTGCGCGGATCCTGGAAGAATGTTGAAAAGGTGAGATGATTCGTTTGGCCGTCTGAACGGCAGTGGTTTTGGGATAAGCGGCGCCAACGAAACCGCGCGTGGCACGGACTCGTTGATGGATGGATCTCGGTCGGCAGTCGCGCAGCCCCTGGCGGGGACTGGCTGCGGCTATCAGTGATTCTTCCAGGACGCCCGAAACATCGGCCTGTTGATCACCGACGCCTTAAGGCGTGCAGCCTCGGACGATATTGCCGAGTGCGCTGAGCCTGCTGCGGATGCCAGTGCCGGGATCGGCCTCGTGCACGATGCCTCCCGTCCAGCCGGCTTTGGAATCTGCTGCGAATATCGTGTTGTCGGATCGATCGCCCATGTGTGCAGGCACGGTGGCTCATGGGCTTGTGCCATCGGCCCACGCTTCGATTGCCTTGCAGCTGCCTGTGGCATGGATGGTTGCGGCCAAAGCCATGCCATCGTGCCTGTTGCTTGCGCGCCAGGAGGCGACCGGATGCTGGCCATGGCCATGCCTCCGGCAGATGCTGCGCATCTAACGCGAGGTTGCCGGGATCGCTCAGCTCCATGCCGCGCCCATTGACGGGATCCAGCAGATTCAGCGCGCCCAGGCCGCGCATGCCGGCAGTGGTTCCGCCTATCAGCAGGGATAACGTCAAGCCCAGCGTCTCTGCCGGCAGCCAGCTGATGCTGAGTTGGGCAGCGCTGATCGGAGCCTGGTCGACGTCGTCAAACGCCGTGACCGGCGGGTGTTCATCGATGGCCGGATTGACGTCGAGCACACCTGGGCGGCCTGCATCGGCATCCGGCATCGGCACATGGCCATTCTTCGGCGTGGCGGCGCAGGCGGAGCCCGCCATGCATAGTGCCAACAGGATTGCGGAGATCTTTCGCTTCATGTTGTTCCATTCTTCTGCTTATGAAAAGGAATTCGCTGCTGTCCGCAGCAGCAGGAGGCGGGAGCCGGGATGACGAAGAGGGTCAACCGCGCGCTGCGCACATGAAGAGGCGTGTGGAAACTTGAAGTGCACGTATCCATGTGCTGCGTGCCAGCGGGGCCGGGCGTGTCCGTTCTCTTGCTGCGCGGCAATGTATGGATCGTGCGAAAGCGGCTTGCAAATCCTGAGAGGACTTTGAATAAAGTTATTCGATTGTTTGGACTGCAAGCCTGGTGCGGCCTACAGGCATGTAGGCGCAGGGATCGAATTGGCCGCAATGTAATGGCAAGGCTTGTAGGTCAGCTTGAAGTGACCGATGCGGGAAGTGCGGCTACCCAGCTGGAATGAACGCGAGCGCTGCGTCGATCAGATCTCTGTCGGCAGGGTTGGCGCCGCTGCGCGATGCATCAGGCGATCCAGGGATTCACCGGCAAGGACACGTGATTGCGCTGCACCTGGCGCAGCGGCTGCTCGTCCACCAGCAGGCAGGTCACGCGCACGCCCTTGGCCGTGGTGCGTTCGTGCAGCAGGCCGCCAAACAATTGCGCATGATTGCGCAGGGCTTCCAGATCCAGGCCGTAGGCGCCCAGTTTCGACGCCAGGAACTGGCGTTCGCCGACGTCGTACACCGCATCGTTGATATGCGAGGTCTCGACGCTGCCTTCCACGCACAGCATGGCCCAGCGCACCTGCCGGGTAGTGCCTTCGCGCAGGTGCAGGCGCACGCTGGAGCAGATCATCTGCGTATTGACGTAAGCCACCGATTCGCAGGCGAGCCGGTAGATGGCGGTATGCAGGTTGGGGGTGAGCTGGTGCAGGTTGTAGCCCTTGATCTCGCAACGGTAGGCGACGCCCGCGCCCGCCAGCACGCGCGCGATGGTTTCGCGCAACGCGGCGGGCAGGCCGCGTTCGCGCCAGGCCGAGGGATGCATGCTGTCGGCCAGACCGTTGACCTGGCTGCGCGTGGAGCTGGCCTGGCGGTAGTAGCGCTGCGCTTCGTTGGCCGGCATCTGATGGCGAAAACGCGCCAGCAATTGATGATGCGAAAGATTCAAAGCGCTGCCCATCAGCTCCAGCGCCTGCGCCGTCTTGCGCAGCCGTGCTTCGTTCAGTTGCATGCTCTGGCGCGCCAGCAGGATCGCCTGCCGCGCTTCGCGGCGCTCGCGATCCTTCTGCTGCTGTTGCGATGAGATGCGCGCACCGAGTGCAAACAGGCCGGTGAGGCACAGGGCGATGAAGCCCTCCACCTGCAGCACCGTGGGCGTGGGCTCGGAATCGATCAGTTCGGCGATAAACAGCAGGCACGGCGTGCCGGCCACGGCCACTGCGCGCCAGTCCTGCTTCACCAGCAGCCAGACCATCGGAATGAAGATGACCATCAGTGCGATATGCCGCACATCGTTGTGATTGTTGCGGCTGAGCAGGAACAGGCACAGTGCCGTGCTGGCCAGCAGGATCAGCGTGTCGATGGCGAACAATGGCCGCACCGCGCTGCGCAGGCGTTGCTGCAGCGGCTGCCTGGACATCCAGGCAGCGCGCGCCATCACCGGCCAGGGCAACACGGCCAGCATGCCCACGTATTGCCCGATAAAGACGGTAAGCACCAGGACCAGCGACATCGGATAGGTATCCTTGCTGTCCTTGACGGTGGTCATGGCGATGCAATTCATCAGCGTCCACGTTGCCGCTACGCCGGCAGCCGCGACGAACAAGGCCATGAAGTTGATCTGGCGCCGATTCGGAAACAGGTTCAGTCGTTCGCGGCACCACCAGATCACGGGCATGGCCGTGATGGAGCCGGGAATCATGTCCAGCAGCACCCAGCGGATGCCGAACTGGGCGCCGCATTCGATCACGTTCTGTGTCAGGCAGAACACATCGCAGGCGACCACGGTCGGCCAATAGCGATAGGGCAGCACCAGCAGGGACGAAAGCCGCAGGCCTGCATACAGCGACATATGTCCGTCGGAGAATGGATAGAACGCCGTGCGCACCAGCATGTAGCCGACAATCACTGCCAGATGCCTGGTCCAATTGCGACGCAGCTCGTTCATCCCCGTTGCCCCTGTATGCCCCGTTGCCGAGGCCCCCTGCGCGCCATCATGCAGGGAATGCCTGCCCTTGGCGATATCCGCTTGTCACCCATAAAAAAGCCGGCGGCATTGGCATGCCGCCGGCAGGTTCACACACGCACGTAAAACGCGGTTACCAGGCGCGTACGTCGACCACGCTGAGGGAGTAGCTCTGCATGTCCGACTGGTAGTGGAGCAGGCGGCCCAGGTCGAAATCGACCGACTGGCCGGGGCTGAGATTGGTGGTGCCGCCGGGCCAGCCGACCTTGGAGGCCAGCACGTTGCCGGTGCCGTCCTTCGCGTCCAGGCGAACCTGCGCCGCAGCCGCGGTGGTGCAGTTGTTCACCAGCTTGCCCTTCACGCTCAGGCGGGTGGCCATGCCGCTGCCGACAGCGGAGACCTTCACGTCCTGGATGGCGAAGTCGGTGGATGCGCAGGCATGGGCGGCGATGGGGGCGACCAGCAGCAGGGTCGCGGCAATGATGGATTTCATATGTCAGTCCTTAGGCTGGAGTGCCACGTAGTGCGGCTCGGAAGACATATCGGCGGTCGCGGGAGGAACTTTAGGGTTGCGGGATCAACTTTCTTGGTCGTTTTCAGCAGGAACCGGGCTCGCGGCAAGCTCGGACGACCCCACGCCGGCCCTCCCATGCGAACGGGGGAGGGGGCGGATCAGGCGGCCATAAAAAATCCCCCGGGTTGCCCCGGGGGATGGGGTGACGCGCGAAAGCGTCGTACCAGCTTAGAAGCGGTATTCCACCGAAGCCGAGTACGCAGCGATGTTGGCGCGGCTGTGGCCGACGCCCACGTAGTTCACGCTGGTGTCGTTGCCGGACTGCAGGCGGTAGTCGTCATAGTTCAGCGCCAGGCTGACGTTCTTGGTGACGTCATAGCCAACGCCCAGGCCGGCGTACAGGCCGCCGTTCCAGGTCTTGTAGCGGCTGTCGATGCCGCCGCTGGTGGAGGCCAGCTCGGTGCGCGAGCGCATATAGCCGGCGTGCGCAGTGAGGAACCAGTTCTGGTAGACGTTGTACTTGGCGTTCACGCCGACGGTGGCGGCCTGCGGCTTGGCCGAGAACGAGCCGTTGCTGCCGACGCTGTCCTTGGGACGACCCAGGTACACGTAGCCGATTTCCGGACCGATGATGCCGTTCCAGCGCCAACCGAAGCGCACGTTCTGGAACACGCTGTTCTTGTGGTCGAAATCGCTGCGCAGGTCGGTCTTGCCGAGGTTGCCGTCAACGAAGAAATTGTCCTGCCAGTTCGGATTGACGTTGGCGCCGTACAGCGGGGCGCTGGTGGCGTCGTCGGCGTGGCTCAGGACGGGAGAAAGGGCGAGCGCGGCCACAGCGGCCGAGAGGGCTAGCTTATTCATGGAGGACTCCATCTCTTTGTTATTGACCGTCACGGCGAGACAAGGGGGATGACGCCATGACGGATCGCGCGGGGTACGCGATGTAACAAGATTGTAACATCTCGCCTTACCCAAACCTTTACGTAAGCTTCTACGAGGGTGCTGGTGTTCAGCTTTAAACGTTGCGACCAAGCTGAAGATTCAGAACGAAAAGCCGGCGACCGCCATGGCTTGGCGAAGTTCGACAAGGACGAATTCGAAAGGGGAAAACCATTCAGTCTGTGACCTCTGGCAGGGGGCCGTAGCCGCCATGGCTGGCTAGCATCGAACACTTATGCCGTGTTCACCTTCGTGACGATGGCAAGTACCAGGAGACTCCTTTGAAACGCCATCCCCTTGCCGCCGCCATCCTCGCCACTACGGTGGGATGCATCGCTTTCGCCGCCCATGCCGACGATGTGCCCGCCCCGCAGAACGTGCCGTACACGGCCGGTGCGCTGACCATCGACGTCGATGCCACCGACCTGGCCCATCGCATCTTCCGCGTGCACGAAGTAGTGCCGGCGGCGCCCGGCCCGCTCACCCTGCTTTATCCGCAGTGGCTTCCCGGCAACCATTCGCCCAGCGGCCCGATCGACAAGTTCGCCGGCCTGATCGTGAAGGCCAACGGCAAGGTCGTGCCGTGGACGCGCGACGAGTACAACGTGTACGCCTTCCACCTGGATGTGCCGCAGGGCGCCAGCTCGGTGGAAGTGGAGTTCCAGTATCTGTCGCCGCAGGACACCCGCCAGGGCCGCGTGGTGATGACGCCGGAAATGCTCAACCTGCAATGGAACACCGTCACCGTGTATCCGGCCGGCTACTACGCACGGCAGATCCAGGCCAACGCCAGCGTGAAGCTGCCGGCCGGCTGGCAGTTCGGCTCGGCGCTGGAAGTGGCCTCGCAGGACGGCGACACCACGCACTTCAAGTCGATCAACTATGACGACCTGGTCGACTCGCCGATCTACGCCGGCAAGTACTTCAAGCGCGTGGATCTCGATCCGGGCGCGAGCACGCCGGTGCACATGGACATCGTGGCGGACGATCCGAAGTTCCTGGCGATCACGCCGGAGCAGGTGAAGATCCACCAGTCGCTGATCCAGCAGATGTACAAGCTGTACGGCGCGCACCACTACAACCACTACGACTTCCTGTTCTCGCTCAGCGACAAGATGAGCGGCAATGGCCTGGAACATCACCGCTCCAGCGAAGACGGCACGCCCACCGGCTACTTCACCGAATGGGACAAGAGCTGGGTGATGCGCGACCTGCTCTCGCACGAGTTCAACCATTCCTGGGATGGCAAGTATCGCCGCGGCGCCGATCTGGCCACGCCGAACTTCAACGTCACCATGGGCGATTCGTTGCTGTGGGTGTACGAAGGCCAGACCCAGTTCTGGGGCCAGGTGATGGCCGCGCGTTCGGGCCTGTGGACCAGCGAGCAGTACAAGGAAATGATCGCCGCCGTGGCGGCCAACTATGATCGCGGCCGTCCTGGCCTGGCCACCTGGCGCAATGTGCAGGACACCACCAACGATCCGACCATTGCCCAGCGCCGCCCGCTGCCGTATCGCAACTACCAGTCGAGCGAAGATTATTATTCGGCCGGCGAGATGATCTGGCTGGATGTGGACGGCAAGCTGCGCGACCTCACCGGCAACAAGAAGAGCATCGACGACTTCGGCAAGGCGTTCTTCGGCGTGAATCCGGGCGCATGGGATGTCGATCCCTACACCTTCGAAGACGTGGTCAAGACGCTCAACGACCTCGCACCGTACGACTGGGCCAGCTATCTGCGCACGCGTCTTGATGGTCACGGCGGCCTGATCGGCGGTATCGCCGCGCACGGCTGGAAGCTGATCTACACCGACAAGCCGTCCGATGCGATCAAGGCAGCCGAAGCCTTCCGCCACACCGCCGACCTCACCTATTCGCTCGGCCTGTCGATCGGCAAGGAAGGCGCAATCGGCGACGTGCTGTGGGACGGCCCGGCCTTCAATGCCGGCATCGCTCCGGGCATGACCATCGTTGCGGTCAACGGCCACGCCTACGATCCGGATGCGATCAAGGACGCAGTCACCGCCGCCAAGGGCAGCAGCCAGCCGGTGGAACTGCTGGTGAAGGACTTCGACCAGTACAAGACCATCCGCATCGACTATCACGAAGGCCTGAAGTATCCGCACCTGGAACGCGATTCCAGCAAGCCCGATACCCTGGCACAGCTGATCAAGGCTCGCTAAGCACACCCGAACCACACCCTCCCCTGCGTGCAGGGGAGGGCTGGGGTGGGGTTGCATCGCACGCGCAGTACTTCTTCGCGTCACCGCGCGTCTTTGCGCGGCAGGGGCCGCCGTTAGGCGTCTTCTCCCAACTCCGCTATACTCGCGGCTCGCCGCTGGCCCCTCGGATCGCCCACGCCAGTGCGCATCACACCACGCGCCCGTAGCTCAGCCGGATAGAGTAGTGGCTTCCGAAGCCATTGGTCGGGGGTTCGAATCCCTCCGGGCGCGCCATTTTCCTGTATCGGTCCAACGCACAGCGGTGCGTTCAGCGGTGAATTGGCCGCATCTTTTCATCAGAAATCCAGGTGCCCATTCCTGGTGGCTGATGCATCGCATACTCGCGCAATGGCTGTGTCGTGATAAGGCCGCCAGAAGTGGTGCGCCTGGTCACACGCAAACCAATCCTTCGCGCGCCGAGTACGCCCGGCTCGCAAAGCATCGAAGCGCCCCTTGGCGAAATGTTTCCGCTGCCCGGTGCAGCGTAACGCTGGCTTCTGGCCGAAGCACAGGCGGCGTATTCGAATTGGCATCCAGAAATCCCAAAAAATTGGTCTCACATGAAGACGAGTCGTTGGGATTTAATTCGAGGGCGACATCCAGTGCATGCTTGGGGCGATCAATCGATGGTGGCCGCACATGCAGGCCAGTGCTGAGGCGGGTGCAGCGTCGTATCAAAAGAACATGACCCTGTATTGGTCGGGTAGCCACAAGGGGATGGCAAATAACTATGCGGAACTCGCGCTCTATTACGCTCTATCTCGCGGTGGCCTTCGGGTTCGCATGGGCATTCTGGCTGCTGGCGTGGCTGGCCAGTAAAAAGCTGATCTCGCTGCCCTTGGTGCCGATGCTGTTTATCGGCTCGTTCGGCCCATTGATCGGCGCGGCGGTGACGACCCACCGCGAGGGCGGCTTTCAACGAATGGCGGGGTTTTTCCGGCGCGCTCTTGATCCCCGGATGGGATGGAGCGTCTTCCTGGTCTCATTCTTCTTGATGCCGATACTTGCGATTGTGGTCGAGCTGACGCATGCGCAGCTCACGGGCAAGGCGCCGCATTTCACCATGACGCTGGCTGACTTTCCGCTCAGTTATTTATTTCTGTTCGTACTGGGTGGGACGCTGGCGGAAGAGTATGGATGGACGCTGTTGTCCGATGAGCTCGACGTGGTGCTGCCACTTAAATCCGCTACCGCGGTGCTCGGCGCTATTTGGGCGCTGTGGCATCTGCCGCTGTTCTTTATCGTGACCAAGGGCGCCATACAAGGGTATACACCCTTCTACATCTTCTTCATTGTCACAGTCGCCATGCGCTTTCTTTTTGCCTGGGCCTACCACCGAGGCGATCGAAGCATTTTGTCCAATATGCTTTTCCACACCGCGTCGAACATCGCGTACAGCCTGGTGGCGATTGCTCCTGCGCCGGGCGATCTCTCGACTGGCCGCTTGTGGATGTTCACGCTTCTTACCGTGATTTCGGCTGTCGTCACCTGGGCGGTGGCGCCGCCGCGTACTGCAAGCCAAACCCTGGCGGCGGCATAAAATGCATTCCGCTCGGTTATGAGCGTGGCCGATTCCCGGCATTGAAGAGCGCATGCATGCCAGGTTGTCCCGCCAGCCGAGGTGGAGCACATTCCTCTGAGCAGGCTGTCATGGGCCCGCGCTCAGCTTGATCTGGCCTGCCCGGCACACGTTGCCGGGCGCAGCGGAATCCGTGGCGTCTACGCAATCCTATCTATACCCGTCTGGCTGGCCTTCGTTCTCCCGATATAGGCTGCCGCCTGCAGCCGTGTCGATTTATCTATCCGTCGTTCGTTGCATAGATGGAAGCGTGCGCGGCCAAGGTGGACGTCACGCGAGACCGAAAAGAGCACGCGCTGCGTGGGTGGCTCCGCTCGGGATACCTCAACTTGATAGGGAATGACTTGCCATGAACAACCCCGTCCGAACCGCCTTGCGGCCGTTTGCCGCCAGCGCGATGGTTCTCCTGCTTGGCATGTACGGCACCGCGTCCCGTGCGGCGGATACGTCCGCGCCGCCGGCAACAGCTGCCACGGCGACACCGCCTGCCGGCGCGTACCGCATCGATAAATCGCATGCGAGCCTGCTGCTTCGCGTCAGCCATATGGGGTTCTCGACGTACACCACGCGGTTCAGCCGCTTCGATGCGACGTTGAGCTTCGATCCCACCAATATCCCCGCCTCCAAGCTGGTGGCCATCATTGAAACGGCTTCGCTGGAAATGGATGCGGCGCCGAAGATGTGCACGGATATCGTGAGAGGGCCTCAGCTGCTCGATGCAGCGAAATTCCCCAAGATCGTCTTTCGCTCCGACAGTATTCGGATGACCGGCGACAAGACCTTCGAAATCTCCGGTAAGTTGGATCTGCATGGTGTCACTCGTCCGTTGACGCTGACCGCTACCTACAACGGCGGCTATCCGGGCATGCCCAATATGGACCCGCATGCGCGGATCGGATTTTCCGCGCATGGCAGCTTCAAGCGCTCGGATTTCGGCATGGGATTCGGGGTGCCCGCACCGGGCACGACGATGGGCGTGGGCGACTTGATTGACGTGACCATCGAGGCTGAATTCACCGGGCCGGCGCTGCCGAACGCTGCCGCCAAGCCGCACTGACGTCGACCCTAATCCAAGGGTGCCCGGCAAATTGATCTGCGTGGGCCGGTTGCCGCGAAAGACTCGCGGCAACCGCGGTGCGTCATCTCGTTGCTGCATAGCGATTTTTTCACCTGGCATGGCACGCCTTGGCGCGTTGCCCTTCCATGCAAAGTCTGGCGTACAGGCTTACGCGACAGCGCGTCCCCTGTCTGCCGCCTCCGCCTCGTGCAGATACGTCGTGAAGCCGTCCTTCGACGCTGGCATGGCGTGCAGCAGCATGACCGCACTGATCTGCCCGCGATGGCCCACGCCGTGGGTAATCACGTGCAGAAGCATTTCCTCGCGCGACATGCAGCCCGGAGCGCCGTCGGTGAAAGCGAAAGGGATGCGCTCGCTCAGTTGATCGCGATCGAGTGCGGCGACGTAATCGAGGTATTCCCGATCGCTGGCACTGATATCGGCCGATAACTGTTCCAGCGTCGGCAGTTCGCTTGCATTGGCCGATGGGTAGGCGTGGGCGGTGCGCCGCAGATGCGCGGCGAAGATCCGGTCGACGATATAGCTGTGGCTCAGGGCCTTGATGGCCAGTCCCGTGATCTGGGATTCCGCACCAAGCTTGGCCAGTGCCGTCAGTACCTGGTCGTTCGCCCAGGCTTTGTAACGAAACAATCGCTGCCATGTGTCGTGCATATCTCGCCTCCTGAAGCATTGCGCTTCGCCGGGTGTTGTGCCGGTATTGCCGTCAAGTACAGAATATGAGCGATGATTCGCTTTTCATACTCGCATTGATGGCGCGCGGAAATGGCCCGCAAATCGCTCACAAAACCCAGGAAAATGGCCTCCCAGAAGCGCTCGCGTGCCACCGTCGACGCCCTGGTGGAAGCGACTGCTCGCATTTTGGTGAAGGAAGGCTTCGACAAGGCGAGCACCAACCGCATCGCGGAGGCGGCGGGGGTGAGCGTGGGTTCTCTTTACCAGTACTTCCCCACCAAGGAGTCGCTGGTGGCGGCGGTGATCGAGCGTCATCAGCAAGAGATCATGCAAACGGTGCGAGGCGAGCTGACGGGAATTTTGGCGCAGCCAGTAGAGCAGGCGATACGCATGCTGGTCACGGTCGCGATCAAGGCGCATCGAGTCGATCCGAAGCTGCATCGTGTGGTGGCGGAACAAATTCCACGCGTGGGCGAGCTGGAGAAGCTGGCAACGTTCAATCGCGAGAACTACACCCTGTTCATGGCGTATCTGGCGCAGCACCGGGATGAGCTGCGCGTGGAGGACCTGGAGCTCGCTTCGTTTGTATGCGTGACCACCATCGAGGCCTTGACCCACAACGCGGTACTTCATCATTCCAAAATGATGTCGGACGAAAAGATGCGGGCGCTGGTCGACGAAGCGTCGCGCCTGATCATTGGTTATCTGAAGGGCTAGCTCACCCTCGACGTTGCGCTACGTCCACCGCGCGGTGGTGTTTTCGGTAGCGCAAGAAAAAGATGATTGTCACTTGATCGTCATTTCGTCCGCATAACCTTGCGGCCGTCCCCAGCCAGAACACCAGCACGCGTCGCATGCGCACGACGCGCGCTTGTGTGCGCCACGGTTTAAACGAATCCAAGCACAACGCTGCCTCGCGATGACGAGTCGTGGCGGCTTGGCAGCGGAGAACTGTCGGCACTGGCCATCCCCTTATCTTGCGACTGGAGCAGATCGATGGTTTTTTGTGTTGAGCCGCGTAGAGCGGCTGGCGAGTGCCGTAGCCATGACGTCGTTGCGAAGACGCGTTCCCACCACGCTGCGCTGCGCATGAGCTTGCTGGCCATGAGCCTGCTGGCTGCCTCGGCGGCGATGGCCGACGATACGTCGCCCGCTCAGGGCGGCAATGCTGCTGCAGCGCCCAGCCCGCAAGACGCCAACAGCCAGAACAACTCCAAGCTGCTCGAAGGCATCACCGTATCGGCCAAGGACAGCACCCGTTCGGCGATCTCGCTGAGCGGCTCGGAGATCCAGAAGATCCTGCCCGGCACGAGTCCGCTGCAGGCGATCAAGACGTTGCCCGGCGTGCTTTATCTCACCGCCGATCCGTGGGGCAACAACGAGCAGAATGCATCCCTGTTCGTGCACGGCTTCAACGGCCAGCAGCTGGGCTACACCATGGACGGCGTGCCGCTGGGCGACCAGCAGTACGGCAACTACAACGGCCTGACTCCGCAGCGCGCGATCATCAGCGAAGATGTCAGCAGTGTCACCTTGTTCTCGGGTGCGGGCGACCTGGCCACGGCATCTACCTCCAACCTCGGCGGCAGCATCGCCACCTTCTCCAGCGATCCGGAGAAGACCATCGGCGGCCGCTTCGCGCAGACCATCGGCAGCTACGGCACCACCCGCACCTATGCGCGCTTCGATACCGGCCGTTTCGACGGTGACAATGCGGCCTATGTGTCGGTGATGCACCAGGACCAGCGCGCCTGGGATTTCAACGGCCACCAGGGCGGCACCCAGCTCGACGGCAAGTTCATGCATCACGATGAGCACGGCACGTTTACCTTCTTTGCCGACTACTCGGACAAGGCGGAGCCGAATGAGGACGCCATCTATCACGGCACGGCCGCGGGCCAGGGCCAGATGCCGTATACGCGCGCCTTCATGTATCCGGATTTCCAGCAGGCGCTGAAGTATCTCGGCGCCAACGGCGCGCCGCCGGCGTCGGACGGCAACAACTATCGCAATTACTACAGCGATGCGCAGCGCACCGACTATCTCACTTACGCCAAGTACGAGTGGAACATCAACGACCAGCTGACCTGGTCCAACCAGGTGTATTTCCACCATGACGAAGGCGCCGGCGTGGTCGCCGGTCCGATCCAGGTGGCCGGCCTGCCGGCGCTGTTCGCGGTGTACTTCCCGAACCAGAATCTCAAGCAGGTGTTCGGCGGGTCGGGCTATGCGATCCGCACGACCGAATACGACATCAATCGTCGCGGCTGGCTGTCGGCACTGAACTGGGACACCGGCACCAACGAGCTGAGCGTGGGCGTGTGGTGGGAACACAATCGGCTCTCGCAGGATCGCCGCTGGTATCCGCTCGATGTGAACGATCCGGGTGCCGCCACGCCGTATTCGCGGCCCAGCGATCCGCTGATCACCCAGTACGAGGACGGCGCGCGCAGCGACGTGATCCAGCCCTACGTTTCCGACCTGTGGCATGTCACTTCCGACATCACCTTGCAGGCCGGCTTCAAGTCCAGCTTCCAGTATGCGGACGGCTGGTATCCGGTGCAGCCACTACCCAAGTCCACGGTAGGCGTCACCCAATATCCCAACGGCAGCATCAACAGCCACAAGGCGTTCCTGCCGCAGCTGGGCGCCACCTGGGACCTTACGCCGAACGACGAGCTGTTCTTCAATGCGCAGCAGAACATGCGCCAGTTCGCCACCGCCAACAACCTGTCGCCGTGGAGCATGGGCAGCCAGCAGGCGTTCGACATTTTCAAGCAGACGGTGCAGCCGGAAACGGCATGGGTGTATGAGCTGGGCCTGCGTTCACAGCACGATCTGGATGCCGGTCCGTTCACCGCCATCGACGGCCAGGTCAGCGCTTACCATGTCAATTTCTCCAACCGCCTGCTGCAGATCAGCCCGACTCCGGTGATTTCCTCCATCGTCGGCGGCGCCACCATCATCCAGAACGTGGGCGATGTGACCACCAACGGTGCGGATTTTGCCGCCACGCTGCATATGGGCGAGCACTTCAGCATTTACGACGCGCTGTCCTACAACAACTCCAAGTACGACGATAACTACCTGAGCGGCTCCACCGTCGTGCCCACCAGCGGCAAGAAAGTGCCGGGCAGCCCGGAATGGATGAATACCGTCATCCTCAGTGCGAACTATGGGCGCTACTCCGGTCAGCTGATCGGCGCGAGCGTGGGCAAGGTCTATGCGACCTACACCGATGACCTGTCGATGCCCGGTTACTTCCTGATGAGCGCACAGCTCAGCTACGCACTGCCGTTGGACCAGGTATTCCACGACGCCAAGCTCAGTCTCAACGTCACCAACCTAGCCAACCGCAAGGGCGATTACGAAGTGGTGGTGGGCGCCGCCTCCGGCACCTACAACAGTTATCCGATCCCGCCGCGGCAGTGGTTCCTCACCTTCTCGACGAAGTTCTGATGACTTGCTTTAATCGCAGCACAGGCGGGGCGCACACGCCGCCCCGCCGTCGTCCATCCACACGGAGCCCAGGCATGCGGCACGTCATCCTGATGATCGCGGCCGTATCGGCGATACCTGTCATGACCATTCACGCTACCGAACAGCCGCTGGCGCCGAAGGTGCTGGTGATCGGCCATCGCGGTGCCAGCGCATTGCGGCCCGAACACACCCTGGCCTCGTATGGCAAAGCCATTGCGGACGGCGCGGATTTCATCGAGCCCGACCTGGTGATGACCAAGGACGGTGTGATGGTGGCCCGTCACGAGAACGAGATCGGCGGCACTACCGATGTAGCCAGTCACCCCGAATTCGCCGCGCGCAAGACCACCAAGGTGGTGGATGGCCACGCGGTCACCGGCTGGTTTACCGAAGACTTCACGCTGGCCGAGCTGAAGACGCTGCGCGCCCGCGAACGCCTGCCGCAGCTGCGCAGCACGCAATACGACGGCGAATTCCAGATTCCCACCCTGGACGAGATCATCGACTTCGTCGCGGCGGAATCGGCGGTGGTGGGGCGGCCGGTCGGCATCATTCCGGAGATCAAGCACGGCAGCTACTTCCAGAAGCTGGGCCTGCCGATGGAAGACAAGTTGCTCGCCGTGCTGGCCGCGCATAGCTACACCCGCACGGCGCCGGTGGAAATCCAGTCCTTCGAAATCGCCAATCTCAAATACCTGCGCAGCAAGCTCGGTGCGAAGCATGGCGATGCGCATGCCAATATCCGCCTGCTGCAATTGCTTGGCGATGCGCACGAGCAGCCGTATGACGTAAGCGTTGCCGGCGGCAAGCTCGACTACGCACAGATGATGACGCCGGATGGGCTGCGCGCCATCGCCGCCTATGCCGATGCGATCGGTCCCAATGTACGCGCCATCATTCCGTTGCAGGCCGATGGCGCGCTGGGCAAGCCATCGGCGCTGGTGCACGATGCGCATCAGGCCGGGCTGGAGCTGCATCCTTATACGTTCCGCCCGGAAAATTATTTCCTGGCCAAGAATTTCTGGCAGGGCAGTGATCCGCACCGCTTCAACCAGGCCGGTTCGGTGGCGGAAATCAGCGCGTATCTGGATGCCGGTATCGACGCGTTCTTTACCGACGATCCGGCACTCGGGCGCGAAGCGGTGGATCGGCGGCGCTGAGCTGAAGCACATGTATGTCGCGTCGATCCGGCGGCATATCGGCAAGAAAAAGCCCGGCGGATGCCGGGCTTTTTCGTTGAACCATGACCGTCGATTACTGCTGTACCTGCAGCTCCGTACGACGGTTGCGGGCACGGCCCTCTGCCGTCTTGTTGGTGTCGATCGGATCGTTCAGGCCATGGCCGATCGGTCCTTCCAGCCGGCTCGCATCGATGCCATGCGAGGTCAGGTAGTCGTACACGATCTTGGCGCGGCGTTCCGACAGGCCCTGGTTGTACTGCGCGGTACCGACGCTGTCGGTGTAGCCGGCAACGGTCACGTGCACCTGCGGATAGCGCTTGAGCGTATCCACCGCCTGGTCCAGGATCTGCAACGAATCGCTGCTCGGCACGGCCAGGGTCGGTTCGATATTGCTCTCGCCCTTCTTCGGACGATCGAACTTGAAGTTCACGCCCTTCAGGTCGATCACTACCTTCTGCGGGCAGCCATCCGGACCCACGATCGTGCCTTCCGGCAGATCCGGGCACTTGTTGTCGCACAGGTTCACGCCGTTGCGGAACTGCTTGGAGCAATCCGGTTGCGGCGGCGGTGGCGGTGCCGGCGGTGCGGCAGGTGCCGGCGGCGGCCCGAGGCGGAACAGCAGGGCGACGTCGACCAGCGCATCGCCATAGCCGTTGCGCTGCGGGAAGGTCTTGTCGTCCCAGTCGTAGCGGTATTTCACTTCCGCGCGGAAGTCGATGTTCTCGGTCACGGTCTTGGACAGGCCCACGCCGCCCTCGGCGGCAGGCTCGACCTTGTGATCGAAGGAATTGATGTGCTGGCTGGCCATTACGCCACCGACCAGGTATGGGCGCCATGCACTCCAGTCGCCGAAAAAGTAGCGCGCATCCACGCCGACATCGTTGCTGGCCCAGCGGCCGCCTGCGTCCACATAGCGACGGAAGCTGCGGCGGGTGCGATCGGCGAAGATGTCGATCGACACGTTCGGCGAAATGAACTTGCCCAGATCCAGGCCGTAATAAATCTGGTTGTGATTGGTCAGGCGCTTGGTGTCGTTGTGATACCAGCCGACCATCGGTCCGACATACCAGCGATCGTCGTACGTGGTGCTGGATACGTCGCCGCTCGAGCTGCCTGGGGGAGCAGTCGAAGTATTGTCCTGCGCATGCACGACACCCGCGCCGCCCAAAGCAAGAGCAATCAGGAAGTACAAATTCCTATGTTTCATGAGGTGTCTCCTCTTATATGTGATATCGACGCCTGTCCGGGGGAGGAGCAAGCGCCGCCGGCCTCATGTGGCCGGTAGCCTCTCGGCAAACACACGTAACTTGGCAAACATCGCCAAGGTTCAATGAATCCATCCGCACTTCATGACGCTTTGGTTTTATTGACGTGAATAAAACGGTGCTTTTTTGCTGGCCTCTGACATCACTATTAACGCGTCGTTTATTGTGAGAGTGCGGCGTCTGGGGCGCGTCTGTGTGTCGTGAAATTCGTCTTCACAGATTGTTTCCATCCGTAAAATACGGCTGAATTACAGGATTATTTACAGCTGATTAAGCGTGTTTCGATGTTTGCAAACTAATCGGCATGAATTAATCGCTTAAACAGATAAGAGTTGCGATAAATATCGTCAGGCTTGCGCAAGCGTGCTTATGGATGGCGTGCTGCAGTTATTGCAAAAGATTTAGCGGGGGCTCGGTGTTTCATGGGTGAGAATCATCCGTCGGCATGTGTTGCATGCAAATGCCACGCATGCACGCCGAACGCTGTGCAAGGTATGCACGCGTAGCCAGGATCGAATACATGCGATGCAGGCGTTGCGCTGTCGGGCGATGTGCTCCCGCCTGGACACCGATACCGATGTGCACGACGATCCGTGGGACGTATCCGGCGGCCATGCCCTTGGCCCATTCGATGTGACGGCGGTCACGCCGGATCGATGCCTGCTTCCCGCCCCGGCATGGCGCGGGTAAGGTACGCAGGCTAGGGGGGCGTATGCAGGGAAAAGAACACATGCATTCGGTGGCGGGCCGGGGCCATGCAGCGGATGGCGGCGGCGCGAAATGGTCGGTCATGCCCGACGGGCAATCCTTGTACGTGCGCGACTGGCCGCATCCTGCGGCCCATGCAGCCGTGCTCATCGTGCACGGCCTGGGCGAGCACAGCGGCCGCTATGAACAGCTGGCGCAGTGGTTTCTGGCCCGCGGCCATGCGGTGCGCAGCTACGACCAGCGCGGGCATGGCCATACCAGCGGCCAGCGCGCGGCGCTCAGGCATGGCGATGATCTGCTGCGCGATCTGGCGGTGGTCTACCACGAGTACGCCATCCAGCAGGGGCGGCCGCCACTCTTGCTCGGCCACAGCATGGGCGGCGCGGTAGCGCTGCGCGCTGTGCTGGATGGCCGGGTGGCGCCGCCGGCGCTGGTGCTTTCCTCACCGGCCTTGCGCACCTTCGAAGCGCCTTGGCTGCGCCGGCTGGCGGCGGTGCTCGCGCGGGTGTTGCCGAATCTGCCCCTGCGCAGCGGCCTGGCGTTGGACGGGCTCTCGCACGATCCGCAGGTGATCGAGGACTACCGCAACGATCCACTGTGCGGTGGTGCGATCACGCCGCGCATGGCTGATTTCATCTTCCGCGCGGGCGCCACCAGCATTGCCGATGCGTGGCGCCTGAGTGTGCCCACGCTGCTATTGGTAGCCGGCAGCGACAAGCTGGTCGACCCCTCCGGCAGCCGTGCCTTCGCCGATGGCGCATGGGCCACGAAACAGCTCACCAGCCGCTTTTTCGACACGCTGTTCCACGAGCTGTTCAACGAAACCGAGACCGGCCGCCATCAGGTGCTGGCGCGGCTGGCCGAGTGGCTGCGGCGTTCGGCCACGGCTTAGGGCAGCAGCTTGCGGTACACCACGAAGCCGGACTTATCCGCGACCTGGTCGTACAGGCGCATGGCGGTGGCATTGGTTTCGTGGGTATGCCAATAGACGCGCTTGCAGCCGGCATCGGCAGCGCGCTGGGATACCGCTTCGATCAGGGCGCGGCCCACGCCTTGCCCGCGCGCTTCGTTGGCGGTGAACAAATCCTGCAGATAGCAGGCCGGCTCGATCTGGATGGTGCTGCGATGGAACAGATAATGCGCAATGCCGAGCATCTCGCCGCCAGCTTCGGCCAGCAGTCCGTGCACCGGCTCGTAGGTATCGAAGAAGCGCGACCAGGTGGTGCGGCTGATGTCCTCCGGCAACGCGGTGTCGCCGTGGCGCCCGTAAAAAGCGTTATAGCCTTCCCACAGCGGCTTCCATGCAGCGAAGTCGCTGCGCGCGAACGGACGCACGGTGATGGTTTTCGGCATGGTTTGCTTCCGTCATGGCACAGGTGGGATCCGCGCCATGATGATGAAATGCGCGCAGCGCCGCGAGTGCCGCGCACGACGAAGGACGTTCGATCCGCATGACACACAGCTTGCAGTGGCTGCTCGACCAGGGACACGACGATCGCTCGCTCTATCAACCGGAGTGCCTGCGCGAGCGCGTCGATCTGCTCGATCGCCTGGAAGAGGCACTGCTCGATGCATCCGCAGTCGCCACAGATACGCTGCTGCTGTCGCGCGCAAAGGCGTTGTACGAGAGCCTGGAGACGATCAATCGCGGCATCTATGCGCAGATCCGTGCGGATATCCGCCACGGCCACGGTGCGCGGAGCTTGATGCAGTGGGTACCCGCAAGCTTGTTCGACCAGGCGGCGGGGTTCGCTGGCAATGGGGAGCAATACGACTATCTCGATGCCTTGCTTGCCGGCGTGCTGCCGTGGCCGGAGCCGGGCGATGAGATCGCCGCGCTGGCGCCGGACATGGTGTTCTATCAGCCGACGCCGGCACGCCATATTTTCGACCTGATCCGGCGCGTGCCGCTGGATCGCGGCGACGTGCTGATGGATCTGGGCGCCGGACTGGGGCATGTGCCGCTGGTGGTGTCGATCTGCACCGGCGCGCCTTGCATTGGGGTGGAATGGGAGAACGCCTACGTAACTTGCGCACAGCAGTGTGCGCGGACCCTGCAGCTCGGCAGCTTGAATTTCTTACGGCAGGATGCGCGCGCGACCGATCTGTCCGCTGCTTCCGTGTTCTATTTATACACGCCGTTTACCGGCGACATGCTGCGCAATGTGCTTGACCGCCTGGAGCAGCAGGCGCTGGAACGACGTATTCGCGTGTGCACCCTGGGTCCGTGTACGGCGGTGGTGGCAGGTGCGTCCTGGCTGCAGCCGGAAGGTGTGCTGCGCAGTGATCGGATCGCGTTATTTCACAGCAATCGGGCCTGATCTACCCAGAGTCCCCATAAAGATGCCGCGGTGCCAAGGCGCCGCGGCATTTGGATGCCTATGAATATCAGGCCGATGTCATAGTCGCGGTCCGCGGCGTATGCCGCCGAATATCAGCGACAGCACGAACAGCACGATGAACACGATAAACAGGATCTTGGCGATGCTCGCCGCGCCGGCAGCAATGCCGCCGAAGCCGAAGACGGCAGCGATGATCGCGATAACGAAAAATACGGCAGCCCAGTAAAGCATGGCGATCTCCCGTGGATGAATGGCTCTTGCGGCTGGATTGGAAGCGGGCCAGCCCGCCCCCCGCTACAGATCAGTGGGGCCTGGGATTGGTGTCGTGCCGGCTCTGGTTGAGCTCCCGCTCGAATTCGTGGACTTGCCGTTCGGCCTCGTCGCGTGCGATGCCATAGCGTTCCTGCAGGCGGCCGGACAGCATTTCGGCATTGCCTTCGATCACTTTCAGATCGTTGTCGGTCAGCTTGCCCCACTGCTTCTTGATCTGGCCGGCAACCTGCTTCCATTGGCCGCTGATCGTGTCGTTGTTCATGGTCAATACCTCCGCATATATCGACTGGGACGCCGGGATATCTGGATCCGGCGCAACGATTCGAACAAGCCAGGTGTGAACAATCCGTTCCGCTGTCACGCCGCGGTTAAGCGAGATGAACGCTCAGGCCACGATTTGTTGATGCTGCGTCGATGCGATGTTGGCAATCGGTTCGGGTGGCTTGCGCCGACAGCTTCGATGCGATAACGGGCGCCATGCACATGCATCCCGCACCAGCCTGCGCTCGTTGCGCGACGGTGATGCCAGTGCGGGATGGTTGTTACGGGGTCAGTGTTTGGACTTGCTGTGCTTGCTCATTTGCTGCTCGAACTCGCGAACCTGTTTCTCGGCTTCGGAGTGGCTGATGCCATAGCGCTTCTCGACCTTGTCGATCAGATAGCTTTCGCTGCCGGCACTCACTTGCAGGTCTTGCTCGGTGAGCTTGTTCCAGTGTTGCCGGATATTCGGCGCAAGCGATTTCCACTGGTCGCTGAGCATGTTTTCGTTCATGACCGCACCTCTTTCGCTCAAGGGATTGGCGCAGGACATGTGTGTCCTGCGCAATGAGCGATTTCAGCACCGCTGGCGTAAACCGCCTGTACCAGCTTCGTAAAGCGACTTTGGCTGCGCGGATGAATGGCGGCGCGTGCAACCGGCGTACCGCGCCGCCAGGCGGCGCCGGCGTGATGGGCGCGTGTGCAGCTTATTAAGCCGGACGCGCTTGCTATGGCGTGCTGGCGGCAGTGGACGCGGCAGCTGCGGCAGGCGGCAGGTCGCCGATCATGCGTGCGGCAAGGCCGTCGTAGTTGTAGTCGAAATGATGGTCGCCCGGCATTTCGTAGACCTTCACCCACTTGGGCAGCTTGGGGTCGACGCAGACGGTGTCGTCGCTGTCGTCATGCCCGTAGTAGCAAACCAGCGGCGGCCGGTTTTGCAGTGCGTCGATCTGCGGCAGTGCCGGATAGTGCGGCACCGGGTTGATCGACTGCATGATTTCCTTCAGATGCGTCTTGAGCCAGTTCTCGCGCACCATGATGTAGCCTTCCAGCTCCACCTCGAAGTTCACGTCCTGGCTGGGCGAGAGCAGCACCATCTGCTGCAGGCGCGCGCGATTGGCGGGGCTGAGCTTGTTGACGATGGTCGGCAGCACGTCGGCGCCGAAGGAAAAGCCGATCAGCCACACTTTCTGCTTGTGCCACTGCGCGGTGTACTTGGTGATCAGCGCATCCAGTTCCTGCGCGGACTGTTCCGGCGAACGGTTGCGCCAGTAGTAGTCCAGGCAGCTCACGCCCAGCACCGGCACGCCGCGCGCGACCAGGCGGTTGCCCAGCTGCTGGTCCAGATCGCGCCAGCCGCCGTCGCCGGAGAAAAACACCGCCAGCACATCGTCGTGGCCAGCCGGCGGCGCAGCGGTGGGCTGCAGCTTCACCGTGGCGTCTTCCATGCTGGGACGGGGCAGGGGTTTGAAGATGATCAGCGCGGCCACGATGGCTACGCATACCACCACTGCCAAAATGCGGAACTTCATCGACGCACGACTCCGGTAAGGCCGCCCGAGATCAGGCTGGCAACATTGGTGAGCACCACCGGCAAGGCGATGCCGCCCGGCACCGCCATGTAGCGCGGCTCCCATTCGGGGTCGAACTTGTCCTTGTAGCGGTGCAGGCCCTGAAAATTATAGAAGCGCTCGCCCCGACCGAAGATGAGCGCGCCGAAGCGGTTCCACAGCGGCGCCTGGCGCCGGCTCTGCAGGCCGGACAGCGGCGCCATGCCCAGGTTGAACCAGCGATAGCCCTGCGCCTTGGCCCACAGCATCAGTTCCACGAACAGGTAGTCCATCAGCCCGGCCGGCCCGTCCGGCAGCTGGCGCATCAGGTCCACCGAGGCTTCTTCCATGCTTTCGCACAGGAACATGTTGGCGAAGGCGATCGGCTTGTCGTCCTGCCACACCACCGCCATCGGCATGCGGGCCAGATAGGCTTCGTCGAAGGCTCCGAGCGAGAAGCCTTTTTCGCGCACGCGCTTGTCGCGCAGCCACGCATCGGAGACTGGCTTCAGGCGCGGCAGCAGCGCCGGTACGTCGGCGGTCGGCACGATTTCCAGGCGTAGGCCTTCGCGGCTGAGCTTGTTGACGGTACCGCGCAAGGTCTTCTTCGACTTGCCGTCGAGATTGAACTGCGCCAGCTGCACGCGTGCTTCTTCGCCGATCTTCAGCAGGCTCATGCCCACATCCAGATACAGATCCAGGTCGGCCGGTGCCACCTGGTAGAACACCGGCCAGCCGCCGGCGCGCTCGCAGCGTTCGCGGAAGGTCCACACCAGCTCCTGCCGTGCGCGATCGTTGTGGCCGACCGGATCGCCCATCGCCACCCAGCTGCGGCCTTCGATGCTGTACATGATGAAGGCGGTATCGGCCGGGTCGAACAACAGGCTCTTGTCGCCCATCAGGGCCAGGTGCGCCTGGGCCGAATGGAATTGCTTGATCAGCGGCAATGCACGCGTCAGTTCCGCTTCGTTCGGCGGTGTAGGGCGCGAGCGCGCCGAGCGGATCAGCGAGGTCAGCGCAAACAGCAAGGCCACGCCGGTGGCGCCGACCAGCGCACGCAGCGCGCGTGGTGCGTTGCCGTGATAGAAACTGAATTGCCACCACAGGTCACTGCTGTATTCCACGTGCTGGTAGCTGAAAAACACCAGCCACACGGTGCAGCCCAGCACGGTGGCGCAGGCCAGCAGCCAGCCGAACGAGAAGGTGATGTCGAACAGCGAGGCGCGCCGATAGAACAGGCGATGCGCGGGCGCCAGCGCCACCGCGAGCAGGATCAGCAGGCCCGCTTCTTCGTAGTCGATGCCCTTGAGCAGCGATACCACCGCACCCGCGATCAGTAGCACCAACGTCAGCCAGTAGGCCGCATCGAGCCGGCGCTGCAGGCCGCGCGCGAGGATCAGCAGCGACATGCCGATCACACTGTTGAGGAAGTGCGATACCTCCAGCACCGACAGCGGCAGCAGATCGCTGAGCAATTCCAGACGGCCCGGCAGCACGGCGGTGGCGCCGGAGAACAGCAGCACCGCACCGGAGACCAGGGTGAGCCCGGCGAAGAACGGCGGCAGGATGCCGTTGAACCACGGCGACAGCAGCGCCGCCTGGCGCACGCCGCGTGCTTCGCGGATCACCACTGCCACCGTCGCCGCACACAGCGGCAGCAAATAGTAGACGCCGCGATAGGCGGCCAGCGCGCCGAGAATCGGCGCCGAATGCGCCTGGTTGCCGGCGGCGCCGAAGCCGGCCAGCATCACCGCTTCGAACACGCCCAGGCCGCCCGGCACGTGGCTGATCAGGCCGGCGATCTGCGCCAGCGCGAAGATCGCCAGGAACGAGCCGAAGTGCAGGTCCATCGCATCCGGCATCAGCGCATACAGCACGGCTGCGGCCAGGCCCCAGTCCAGCGCGCCGACGAAGACCTGGCGCAATCCCACCGTTACCGGCGGCATTTTCACCGCCCAACGCCACACCCGGAACGGCCGCCGCAACACGCTGCCGCCGAGCAGCCACAGCAGTGGCATGGCGCACAGGCAGATGCCCAGCAGCACGCGTGCATGCGTCAGCGGCAGGCCGGGCGGCAAGGGCACCAGCAGCAGCGTGGTGCCGGTGATCGCAAACAGGCCCAGCCAGAAGCTGATCGTGCAGAACAGCACCACCTTGGCCACTTCCAGCGTAGACAGGCCTGCCTGGATATAGAAGCGATAGCGGATCGAGCCGGAAACCAGCATCGCCATGCCCAGCGTGTTGCTGAAGGCGTAGCTGATGAAGGAGATCAGCGCCACGCGCGAGCGCGGCAGCTTGCGGCCGATGCTCTGCAGCGCGAACAGGTCGTACAGCGGCATCACCGCATAGCCCAGCGCGGTAAGCACGATCGCCTGGCCGATGCGCCCGCGCCGCAGGCGGTGCATGTATTCGCCCACCTGGTGATAGCTCACTTCGCCGGCCAGCCGGTACAGCGCCCACAAGGCCAGGCCCAGCATCATCACCGACAGCACCGGGCCTGCGAACCGGCGCAACCACACCGGGCCCTGCCGGCTCAAGGCATCTTCCTGGCTAAGGACTTCGGCCCCGCCTTGTTGCTCCACGCTACTGACTCTCTCGATTCCCCAGCCTGTTGATGGTGCCACACTGGCCATTGCAGTTAATAACCTGCGACGCCTTTTGCAACGATGTGTGTGTGGTGCGCGACATGCGCCGGATCAAATACAGCTTGCGCAACGCCATGCCATCAACAGAAAAAGGGCGCCCGTCGGGGCGCCCCGGTTTACATCATGTCGATGCAGCTCAGCCCTTCTTGACTTCGAAGTTCTTGCTCTGCACCTGCTTGCCGTCGAGCGAGATATCCACCTTGTACTTGCCTTCCGGCCACAGGTTCGGGTTCTGCACGCGGAAGGTAGTGGTGGCCGGGCCGTCGGCGATGATCGACTGGCTGGTGCTGGTGACCAGCTGGCTGCTGCCTTCCAGGTAGCTCCACTTGGCGTTGAGCGTGGCACCGGCGGTGCTGCCGCTGGTGTCGACGCTGACGTAGATGGTCTTCTGGCTGGGCGAGAAGGTGGTCATGTCCTTCTTCACCTTGTGGTCCGGGGTGACCGCATCGCCCAGGGTCACGCCGCTGACCTGGAAGCCGCTGTTGTCAGCCGTGGCCGGGGCGGCAGCCGCTGCGGTGGCGGCATGCGCCGGAGCCGTGGCGGTGCTGGCCGGGGCCGGCGCCGGTGCGGCCGGTGCGGTGCTGGTCGCCGCCGGCTTGGCGGCGGTGCCCGCTGCCGCCGGGGCCGGCGCCGTGCTCGACGCGGCAGGCTGGTTCGCCGGCTGCTGCTCGTTCTTGCCGCAGGCGCTGAGCGCCAGCAGGCCGGCAAACGTGACGCTGTAGAGGGCGGCGGAACGTGCGGAGAGTTTCATGGGCGGAATTCCGAAATTTGATAGTGCGGGAGAAGCCGTAAGGCCAACGACCTTGGAGCAGCTGGCAAGGCTAGCGCCCTCGATCTGAAGTGCCGATGACCAGCAGGGCGGCAGAGTGTACCCGAGCAGCAGGCGGAAAGCCGTGTAGCCGTCCGTGCCTGGAGCGGCCTGGCGGCTATTGCCGCGCGCCGCGGAGATTCGCCGGCAGGCCGGCTTCGCTGCTGCGGAAGGGGTTGATGTCCAGGCCGCCGCGACGCGTATAGCGCGCATACACGCTCAGCCGCTCCGGGCGGCAGTGCTGCATGAGGTCGACGAAAATGCGCTCCACGCACTGCTCGTGGAATTCGTTGTGCGTGCGGAAGGACACGAGGTAGCGCAGCAGGCCTTCGCGATCCAGCGCATGGCCGCGGTAGGCGATCTGCACGCTGCCCCAGTCGGGCTGGCCGGTGACCGGGCAGTTGGAGCGCAGCAGGTCGGAGACCAGCATTTCCTCGACGGTGCTGCCGTTGCTGTCGGCGCGCAGATAGTCGGGCCTGGGCGGTCCGTAGTGGTCGATGGCGACCGGCAGCGCGTCGATCGATTCGCCCTCGAGATCGGCAAAAACATGCCTGGCCGCGCGCGGTTCGCGGATATACACCATCACCGGCGCGCCGGCGGCACGCGAAAGGTCCTGCTGCAGCAGGGCGTTCAGCGCAGCGGCGTTGGCCAGCGGTTCCTGCGCAAAGCCGTTGAGATACAGCTTGAACGACTTCGATTCGATGATGTTCGGCGAGGTCGCCGGCACGTGGAATTCGGCCACGGCCGCCACCGGCTTGCCGTGCATGTCCAGCCACGACAGCTCGTAGGCGTTCCAGATATCCACGCCGTGGAACGGCAGCGGCTGTTGCACGCCGATGTCGTCGCGCTTGGCCTGGCGCGGAATGGGGAACAGCAGGCTGGGATCGTAGCGGTCGGCGTAGACGGTGTGCTTGCCGAGCGGGGAGTGTTCGGGAGTGCTCATGCCGCGCATTTTACTGCGCGGCATGCGCTGCCGCTGGCTTATTTATTGATATGCACCATGCCGGCTTCGGTATAGCGCGCACCGGATACGGCTTCCACCGGGAAAATCCGCTCGATTGAGGCTAGGTCTTCCTGGCTCAGCTGCACCTCCAGCGCGCCGAGGTTTTCATCCAGGCGCGCGCGCTGCTTGGTGCCCGGAATGGCCAGCACGTCGGGGCCTTGCGCCAGTACCCAGGCCAACGCGAGCTGGGCCGGCGTGCAGCCTTTTTCCAGGGCCATGGTCTTGACCTGCTCGACCAGCAGCAGGTTGCGCGCGAAGTTCTCGCCGACGAAACGCGGATTGGTGCGGCGGAAATCGTTGGCCTCGAAATCCTCCGGCCGGGTGATCGATCCGGTCAGGAAGCCGCGGCCCAGCGGCGAATACGCCACCAGTGCCACGCCCAGCTTGCGGCACATGGCGAGCGTGCCGTTCTCTTCCGGATCGCGCGTCCACAGCGACAGCTCGCTCTGCAGTGCGCTGATCGGGTGCACCTTGCTGGCACGCTCGATGTTCTGCGCCGAGGCTTCGGACAGGCCCAGATAACGCACCTTGCCCGCGGCCACCAGCTCGGCCATCGCGCCGACGGTTTCCTCGATCGGCACATTCGGATCCACGCGGTGCTGGTAATACAGGTCGATGCGCTCCACGCCCAGGCGCTTGAGGCTGTTGTCGCAGCTGGCGCGCACATATTCCGGACGGCCGCTGATGGCGCGCTTGGCCGGATCGTTCGGATCGCGCACGATGCCGAACTTGGTGGCCAGGAACGCATCCTCGCGGCGGCCCTTGATCGCCTTGCCGACCAGTTCTTCATTGATGAAGGGGCCGTACATGTCGGCCGTATCGAGCAGGGTGATGCCGCGGTCCAGCGCGTGCTGGATGGTGGCGATCGATTCGGCGTCGTCGCGCTTGCCGTAGAAATCGCTCATGCCCATGCAGCCGAGGCCGAGGGCGGAGACAGCCGGACCGTGCTTGCCGAGTGTGCGTGTCTGCATGATGAGTCTCATGGTGGGGGCGGGGGATAGCGCATCTTCAGTGCATGCGGGCCTGCGATAAATACTCAATAATGGGCATCACCATTCCATCTGGATCAACAATCCATGGACCGCCTCGATGCCATGCGCCTGTTTACGCGGATCGTCGAACTGGGCAGCTTCACCGCCGCCGCCGATGACCTGAACCTGCCGCGCGCCACCGTCACCCATAGCATCAAGCGGCTGGAGACGCGGCTGGGTACCCAGCTGTTGCGGCGGACTACGCGGCGCGTGCAGACCACTCGCGATGGCGAGGCGTATTACAGCCATTGCGTGCGCCTGCTGGCCGAGATGGATGCAGTCGAAACGGATTTTCGCGAAGCCAATGTGCAGCCGCGCGGCCGTCTGCGCATCGACGTGCCGGCGCAAATGGGACGCCTGTGGCTGATTCCGGCGCTACCGGCGTTCTTCGCGCGCTATCCCCTGCTGGAACTGGATATCGGCACCGGCGACCATTTCGTCGACTTGCTGCGCGAAGGCGTGGACTGCGTACTGCGCGTGGGCAAGCTGCCGGATTCGGGCCTGGTCGGGCGCCGCGTCGGCATGCTGGAACAGCTGACGGTGGCCAGCACCAGCTATGTGCGCAAGCACGGTGCGCCGCAGACGCTGGCCGATCTGCAGCACGGGCATTACGCCGTGAACTGGACCTCGCCCACCACCCATCGCAACGAACCGCTGGAATTCATGGTGGGGCGCAAGCGGCGCGAGGTGAGCATGCCCGGGTTTGTCGCGGTAAGCGGCGTGGAGGCGTACCTGGCTTGTTGCGAACACGGGCTGGGGATTGCGCAGTTTCCGCGTTATCGCGTGGCGGAGGCCTTGGCCAACGGCACCTTGCGCCAGATCCTGCCGGCTATGCCGCCGCCATCCTTGCCGGTAACGGTGTTGTATCCGCCGCATCGGCAGCTGCCGGCGCGACTGCGGGTATTCGTGGATTGGATGGTGGATGTGATGAGCAAGCAGTTATAGGTTGGGTTAGCACCGCGTAACCCAACAATCTTTCTTCGTAGCGACATCGTTGGGTTACCCCCGGATCAAGTCCGGGGCACCCCAACCTGCGCTCAGCTTCTTGGCAGCCCGTGGCGAGCGACGTTGGTGGCCATCGTCTGCGGTGTCAGCGGCGCTCCTGCTGCCGCCAATGCCTCGCGCTGCTGCGCCAGCGGCATGCGCAGCATGCTGTCTTCGAAGTGCGCCAGTTTCTGGAACGCCGGCAGGGCCTGGGTTCGCTGCAGCAGCGCTGCTACGCGCGGCCATTTTTGCGCATCGACGGTGTAGCGCACGAACGCGGCCGTGCGGAAATAGGAGGCGAGGCTGATATCGGCGATCGACAGCTCGTCGAACACAAAGCCTTCCGCCGGCAGCTGCGTTTCCAGATAGTCGAGCGCCGCGGGAATATCCACCTCGCGCGCCTTGCGCACCATGTCTTCGTCGGTCGGCTCATTGAATACGTAGCGCAGTACGGCGAGCTGATAGAACAGTCGCCACACCAATACGTCGGCCAGCCGCGTATCGGCGTATTCCTCCAGCCAGCGCGCCTTGGCACGCTGCACGATATCGACCGGATACAGCGACGGTGCGGGGTATTTGTCTTCCAGGTACTGGCAGATCACGCTGGAGTCGTTGAGCACCAGTTCGCCGTCGAGCAGCACCGGCACGCGCCGCAACGGGCTCAGGCGGGAGAACTGCTCATCGCCGACGAAGGGCGTGATCGGATCGATGCGGTAGTCGATGCCTTTCAGTTCCAGGCAGGCCAGCACTTTGCGCACATAAGGCGAAAGGTAGTTGCCGATAACGGTCAATGGCTGGGACATGGTCGTCAGGCGCCAGCCAGCGGCGGCACCGGTGTCGGCGAGCCGTTGGAATCGAGTGCGATCATCACGAAGCGGCCAGTGGTGCAGACGCGGCGGTCGCCGGTGAGCGGGTCTTCCGCGGTCATTTCCACTTCCACCTTCATCGAGCTGTGGCCGGTGCCGACGATGCGCGCCACCAGTTCCACCAGCTGGCCCTTGCGCACCGGCACGCGGAAATTCACTTCCTCCGAGCGCGCGGTGACCACCGTGCGGCGTGCATAGCGCGAGGCGACGATAAAGGCCGCCTTGTCCATCCAGGCCAGTGCCTGGCCGCCGAACAGGGTGCCCAGGTGGTTGGTGTGATCGGGGAAAACCATTTCCAGCAGGCGTGCTTCGTGAAAATCGTTGCTCATGGGGTATCGGGGGCAGGTAGGGACGCACACAATAAGGCCGGCCCGGGCGGCGCGCCATCCGTAGGGAGCCGGCGCTCGATACCTTTGGCAGGGGTGGGGGATGCCGGGCGGGTTTACGATGACAGGTTGGGGACAGCCGTGCTAACGATAGGGTGGCTGTGTTGCACACGTTTTTATTGGGAGCAGACATGCGTTCGACAATCGGCACGTCGCGCCTTTACGGCGCACTGGTGTGTGGGCTGCTTACGGCAGCGGGTTCTGGCAGCGCGCTGGCCGACGGCCGCACGTTGACGGCGCAAGATTATGCGCAGGCCGAACGTTTCATGGCCTACAACACCACGCCGCTGGTGGACCACGCGGTGAGCACGGTGCATTGGCTGGACGGCACGCATTTCTGGTACGTCGATCATGACGCCAGCGGCGACCATTACATGCAGATGGATGCTGCCGGCGGTAGCGCATCGCCGCTGCTCGACCAGGCCAAACTCGCCGCCGCCCTGAACAAGGCCGGCGACGCCACGGCAAAAGCCGACAAGCTGCGCGTGAGCGATTACCGCGTGGCCGCCGACGGCCGCGCCGAGATCGAAGTCGGCGCCAAGCATTATCTGTGCGACCTCAAGGACGCGGGCAACTGCACCGCGGTGAAGGAAGGCAAGGAGCCGGGCGTGCTCTCGCCCGACCGCAAGCAGGAAGCCTTTATCCGCAACTGGAACCTGTGGGTGCGCGATGTCGCCACCGGCAAGGAAACCCAGCTCACCACCGACGGCGTGGAAAATTTCGGCTACGCCACCGACAACGCCGGCTGGAAGCACACCGACAACGCCATCCTGGAGTGGTCGCCCGATTCGAAGCAGATCGCGACTTTCCAGCAGGACCAGCGCCAGGACGGCGACATGTACCTGGTCACCACGCGCGCCGGCCATCCGGAGCTGCAGTCGTGGAAATATCCGCTGCCGGGCGATCAGCACGTCAGCATGATCGAGCGCGTGATCGTCGACGTGCCGATGCACAAGCTGGTGCGCCTGAAGATGCCGGCCGACCAGCATCGCTCCAGCCTGTGCGATGACGTGAGCTGTGGCGAGGACGGCGGCTGGGACGATGTGAAGTGGGCGACGGACGGCAAGACGCTGGCCTTCGTCTCCACCTCGCGCGACCACAAGCACGAAACCTTCCGCAACGCCGACGCCAAGACCGGCGCCGTGCGCACCGTGTTCCACGAAGACGTGCCGACCTACTACGAAAGCGGCAACGGCATGGTGAACTGGCGCTACCTGCCGGATACGCATGAAGCGATCTGGTTCAGCGAGCGCAACAACTGGGGCAACCTGTATCTCTACGACCTGAGTAACGGCCAGCTCAAGCACGCGATCACCAACGGCGAAGGCAATGTCACCGAAGTGCTGAAGGTGGATGCCAAGACGCGCACCGTGTGGTTCCGCGGCGTAGGCCGCACGCCGGGCGTGAATCCCTATTACGAGCAGTTCTGGAAGGTGAGCCTGGACGGCGGCGAGCCGGTGTTGTTGACGCCGGAACCGGCCGATCACCGCATCACCCTGTCCGACGACGGCAAGTACTTCGTCGACAGCTATTCCACCACCACCACCGCACCGGTCACGGTGCTGCGCGATGCCGGCGACGGCCACACTGTCGCGACGGTGGCCAAGGCCGATGTGTCGCGCCTGGTCGCCACCGGCTGGCAGCCGCCGGAACCGTTCACGGTGAAGGCGCGCGACGGCAAGACCGAACTGTACGGCCTGATGTTCAAGCCCACGCATTTCGATCCGCAGAAGAAATATCCGGTGGTCGACTACATCTATCCGGGACCGCAGACCGGTTCGGTGTTCACCTTCGGCTTCCTGCCTTCGCACGGCGACAACCAGTCGCTCGCCGAGCTGGGCTTTGTGGTGGTGGCGATCAACGGCATGGGTACGCCGTGGCGTTCCAAGGCCTTCCACGATGAGTGGTTCGGCCAGATGGGCGACAACACGCTGCCCGACCAGGTGACGGCGATCAAGCAGCTGGGCCAGCGCTATCCGTGGATCGATCTGGACCGCGTCGGCATCTGGGGCCATTCCGGCGGCGGCAATGCCACCGCGGATGCGATGTTCACCTATACGGACTTCTTCAAGGTCGGCTGGGCCGAAAGCGGCAATCACGACAACCGCATCTACGAAGACGACTGGGCCGAGAAGTGGCAGGGCCTGCTCACCGTCAACAAAGACGGCACCACCAGCTACGACAACCAGGCCAACCAGCTGATCGCCAAGAACCTCAAGGGCAAGCTGATGCTGGTGCACGGTTCGATCGACGACAACGTACCGCCGTACAGCACCTTGCTGGTGGTGAATGCGCTGATCAAGGCGAACAAGGACTTCGACATGTTGTTCCTGCCCAACGAGCATCACGGCTATGCGGACGATACGCCGTATGTCACCCGTCGCCGCTGGGACTACTTCGTGCATAACCTCGCCGGCGACACGCCGCCGAAGGAATACGCGCTCAAGCCCTGGCCCTGGCGCTGAGCCGCGTGCTTCCGCGCGCAGCAATACGGCTCTTGAGCGTGTTGCTGCCCGCGGTGGCGATGCCGGCATGGTGCGCCACGCCGACGCCCGCGATTACGGCATCTTTTGCAAGCTTCTGGACCGCTGCGCAAGGGCAACCCTTTGCGCAGCAACTGCAGGCCTGGGATCGCGCGGTCGAAGACCCGCAGCGCAGCCTGTATGCCTCGGTGGTATGGGAAACGGCGCTGCATCCGGATTGGCGGCAGACCAGGCAGCGCCTGTTGCAGCAGCGTTTCGCCGAGTATCCGGGCATCGCTCGCGGGCTTCCTGCTGAAGCGGCGGCCTTGCAGCACATGCTGGAGCAGACCCTGCCGCGCTTTCGCCAATGGTTTCCGGATGCCGACGCCAAGCCGCCTGTCTATCTGTTGCTGGCGCCGAACTTCGATGCAAAAAGCGGTGTGCTCGCCGACGGCAGTCCGGTGCTGGCGTTTGCCGTAGACAGCCTGGCGCTGGAACAGGCACAGCTCGATATCGTGGTGCCGCACGAGCTGTTCCATCTTTATCACGCCCGGCACCGAGGCTTTCGCAACGATGGCGTGATGCCGGATGTGCCGCTGACCATTCCGCTGTTCGAGGAAGGTCTGGCTACCTACGTCAGCAGCCAGCTTTCAAGCGGGCACGACGACGGCGAGCTGCTGCTGCAGGCGGAGCTCGGCACGCTGCCGGCCAGTCGCCTGCCGGAGATTGCGCGACGCTTCCTGGCCGATGCGCGCGCGCAGGCAATCGATCCTGCGCATCCGGAAGTCTTCAAGCGTTGGTTCAATGCCGCCAGACAGCCGTATCAGCAAGGCCTGCCCAACCGCAGCGGCTACTGGCTCGGCCTGCAGGTGATCCGTTATCTGCGCCGGCACAACAGCCTTGCACGTATCGCCGCCTGGACGCCCGCGCAGGCCGATACGCAGGTGATGGCTGCGCTGCGCAGCTTGGCGGCGGCCGACGCGTCAGGCTGAGCGCGTCGCGATCACTGGCGGCACCGCGGCCGCGCGCAAGGCCGGTCCCAGCACGGCCAGCTGGCCCAGCAGCCATAGCGACAACGCGCAGGCGAGCGGATAAGCCGGCGGCAACCGCGCCTGTTCGTAGTACTCCATCAGGGCGAGGTTGAGCGCATAGGCCAGCACCGCACCCACCACGATGCCAGCGCTGACGATCAGCAGATTCTCGCCCTGGAAGTAGCGCAGGATATCGGTGCGCGTGGCGCCCAGCGCACGGCGTACGCCGATACTGCGCCGCCGCTGCTGCACCCAGAAATTGGCCAGCCCGCCAATGCCGATCGCGGTTACCGCAAACAGCCCCAGCGCCGCCGCCACCAGCAGGCTGATCATGGTGCGGTTGTGCTGGAAATACTGCGCACGCAGCTGCGTGAAGGTTTGCGCGTGCTGCAGGATGCGATTTTCATCCAGCCGGTTGAGCACGCTGGCTGCTTGCTTGAGCACGCGCTCGCGTTCCTGCGGTGCGGTGCGCAGTACATAAATGATTTCGTTGGTGTCGGGCAGCATCGGGAACAGCGTGGCGTAATCGTTGCTGTCGTCTTCGTGCGTATGCGGGCGGGTCAGCCGATCGACCACGCCGACGATGCGCGTCGGCCCGTCGCCGGCATAGATGGTCTTGCCCAGCGGATCCTGGCCCGGAAACAGCTTCTGGCCCAATGCGCGCGTCACGATCGCGGCAGAGACGTGATCGATGCCGGCCCAGTCGTGCGCGCTGTCGAGCGGGATGTATTCGTCAGGCAGAAAATGGCGGCCTTCGATCAGATGCAGGCCAAGCGTGGCCAGTTCGTCCTGCGTACCGTTGAAGGCGGTGGCGCTGGTGATGGCGGTGCCATCTTTCGACAGCGCGATGCCATTGCTCCAGTCGTTGCGGTTGAACGGCAGCGCGTCGATGGCGGCCACCGACGTCACGCCGGGAATCGCCCGCAATGCCGCCAGGTCGGTGGTGTGGCGTACCAGCGGCTGCGCGTTTTGATCCAGATCGCTGCTCTCGATCATCACCAGCTCGTCTTCGGCCACGCCGCTGGGCTGATGCAGCTGTTCGCTGCGATGGATGATCATGAAGGCGACATTGCAGACGATGGCGCAGGTCAGGCTTACCTGCAGCACCAGCAGCAAGGCGGTGAGCTTGTGGCGGCTGAGGCTGGCGATGACGGGCGGAAGCGACATGCGGGGCCTCATTGGGTTTTCAGTTGCAAGGCAGGGGTGATATTGCAGGCACGCCAGGCCGGCAGCAGGCCAGCCAGCACACTGCTCGATACCGCGAGGGCGAAGGTGCCGGCCAGCATTGCCGGATCCATTTGCGCCAATTGCGCATAGCCGTCCGGCCGCTGGCGCACGCTCCACAAACCCAATTCGGCCAGCAGCACGCCCAGCACGCCGCCGGCCACACCGATCACGGCCGCTTCCACGCCGAGCTGCAGGAACAGATCGCGCCGCCGTGCACCGAGCGCGCGGCGCACACTGAGTTCGCCACTGCGACGCAAGAATTTGGCCAGCAGCAAGCCGACGATATTCACCGTGCAGACGCCGAGAAAACCCAGCGCGAGCCACAGCTGCAGACGCAGGTCGTCAGGAATCACGTGCTGGTAGCTGAGCCAGTCCATCAAGGCATACAGGCGCGGATCCACCGGGCGCGGAAACCGGCCGTGTGCCTGCTGCTCGCGCCAGTAGTCGGCGAGAAAATCGCGATAGGTCTGCACACTGGCCGGGTTGCTCAGCTGCACCCAGAACTGCAGCCAGCTGCAATGGTCGCTGCTGCGCGCATCGCCGCCGCTGCTCCAGCAAGAGAGCTGGCCGTCGACGTCGAATTTCAATTCCATCGCTGTCTGCAGCGGCAGGAAAAACTGGTCCGTGCGTCCGAACGAGCGCTCGTCGATCGAGGCATAGAACGTAGGCTGCGGCTGCCAGTGATCCAGCACGCCGATCACCCGGAAGTCGACGTTCTTCAGGCGCACGCTGCGGCCGATGGCCGGGGCGCTGCCGAATAGTTTCTGGCTGAGCGTGGCGTTGAGCACGACCACGCGTGCGTGCGCTTCATCGTCGTCGTGGGTCCAGCCGCGTCCGGCCAGGAACGGCGTGTCGAACATCGGAAAGAAATCGGCGGTGACGTAGTGTCCGCGTTCGAAGAAGGGATGCTGGGCGGCATTCTCCGGATGCACCGGCAACGGACCTGCGGCCATCGCGGCCTGGCGTTCGGCGCGCGCGGCATGCAGCAGGTACATCGCATCCGGCCAGGTCAGGTCGTCGTCCGGCGTGGCGCGCTTGGGCAGGTTTTCGTGTGCGGGCTTGGCGTCGATGACCGGCACGTACAAATGTTGGCTGCGCCCCGGCAGCGGATCGCCGGACATCACATGCAACACGGTGATCATGGTCATGCTGGCGCCGATGCCCAGGCCGATGGCGAGGATCATCAGCGTGGTGATGATCCGGTTGCGCTTCAGGCCATGGATCGCCAGCCAAAAGTAGTAGCCGAACATGCGTGGGAACTCCCTCAAAGCGGACGCAAGCGGTCCCGGCGCCTGCATGTCTGCAGGCGTTTGCGTGGTCATCGGTGGGTGATGCGGATCGGAGCGGCTGCGCTCCGATCCGTGCGTTCAGCGCGCTGCGGGTTGAGCCAGGCCCTGGGCGATGGCCTTGTCCAGCACCTTGTCCAGCTCCTGCTCGGCGCGCCGATTTGCGTCCTCTTGCTGGGCCGACAAGGCGGTCTGCTGCTTGGCCAGCGCTTCGGCACGTTTGGACATCTGCGCGGCCTCTTGCTCGAGCTCGCGGTTCTCGCGGCTGATCTCCTGCTCTTCCGCGGTGATGCCGGCAAGTTGGCCAGTGAAGCCGGCTTCGCGTCCTGCCTCTTGCGATGCTTGCGCGGAGGCACGCGCCGCTTCGAGCTGCGCACGCCGGTCGGCGACCTGCGCTTCGCGATTGGCCAGTGCGCCCTGGCGCGCGGCGATGCCGCCTTGCTGGCCGGCCAGCTCACCTTGCTTGCCGGCCAGCTCGCCTTGCGCGCGGGCCATCTCGGCGATCGGTACGTAGGCGCGCTTGGCCTGCTGGATCAGTGCGTCGTCGTGCACGACATAGGCGCGGTTGCCACGGCGGAACCACAGCAGCGGATTGCCGCTGTTGTGCAGGCGCTGTGCGGTGGCCTCATCGGCGTCGCTGCCATTGATCATCACCGTGTCGCCGTCGAACAGCGCGATGCCCTGGCTGGCGTTGGCGGTGGTGTCGATATCGACATGGCGGGCGAAGCCGAAGGCATGGGGCGGGGCCGGCGGTGCTGGCGGAGCCGGGGGCGGCGCAGGCGGCGCCGGTATGGCGGCGGCAGCCAGCGGCGCCACGGGTGCTGGTGCTGCGGGGAGCGCGGGTGCTGCCGGAGGTGCCGGCGGCGCGGGTGGCGCGGTGTAGACAGCATCCTGCACGACGCTCGTCGCCGTGACGCGATAAGGCAGGATGCCGATCACCGCGATCAAGCCCACCAGCAGCCAGCCATGCGTGCGCGGCATCGCGTCGCTCTGCTGCAGCAAGGTCAGCCGGCGCTTGAGGTTCTGGAAGGTCGAGGATGCGCCGGCCAGGCCGGCATGCGGCGGATGCGCCACGCCCAGGCGCAGCAGCAAATGGCCGTAGCTGTGCGGCGCGGCGTGCTGGTGTTGCACGACCTGCGCATCGCAGGCCGCCTCGCGATAGATCGCGTATTCGCGCATCGCCCACACCACCAGCGGATGGAAGAAGAACAGCCGCTGCGCGATCGCCGGTACCCAGCCCAGCCACAGATCGCCGCGATGCAGATGCGCCAGCTCATGCGCCAGCGCCATGCCGAGTTCTTCGGAAGACAGGTTCTGCTGGGCCGGCAACAGCACCAGCGGACGCCACCAGCCGGTGACCTGCGGCGAGGTGATAGCCGCCGAGATGCGCAGATGCGGCACGTGGCGCAAGCCCAGCGCATGTGCCTGCTCGGCGCATAGCAGTTGCAGCGATGCATCGCGCAGCGGCTGCGATGCGCGCACCAGGGCCCGGTTTGCATGCCATTGGCGCAGCGCGAACAACGCCTGCAGCAGCACGCCAAGCAGCCACAGCACGACCAGGCTTCGCTGCCAGGACCAGGCCGGCAGATCTTCCGCGCCATCGTCATTGGCGACCGTCGTCATGACCGCCGACACCCTGGCGCCGGTACCCGTCGCCGGCATGGCGGTATGCGTCACCACTGCCGTGACATGTTGCGCTGGCAGCCAGTGCAGCTCGATCGGCGCGTTCACCGTCATGCCTACGATCAGCTGCGCCGCCACCAGCCACCACAGCATGCAGCGGATCGCCGGCGACAGGCGCGGCACCCAGCGGCTGAGCAGCCACAGTGCGCCGATCAGCACGGTGGCCTGCGCAGCGGCCCAGGCCAGGCGCAGAAAGATGCTGTCGGCGAGATCGAATAAGGTATCCATCTTCAAGGCTCCTTCCGCTGCGATTGCAGTTTCGTCACCAGGGCTTCCAGTTCGGCCAGCTCGTTGTCGCTGACTTCGCCTTTCTCGGCCATCCAGGCCACGAACGGCGAGAGCGAACCGGACAAGGTCTTTTCCACGAACTGCCCCACCGCATTGCGCATCGCCTCGCCGGGACCGGCCGCGGTGTTGTAGCGGTAGACGCCGTCGACCTGGCGGCGCTTGAGAAACGACTTGGCGCGCAGGCGTTCCATCATGGTCAGCACGGTGGAGCGGGCCAGGCCGCGCGACTCGCCAAAACCGGCAGCCACCTCGCCCACCGATGCGCGTTCGTGTTCGGCCAGATATTGCAGGAGCGCCAACTCCTGATCCCCGATGCTTGGCTTGGACATAGACTTGGCACACTCGTGACTACACGTGTAGTCAAGCTACTCCCTGACTACACGTGTAGTCAATAGGTCGTCGGGCCTCGCATAGCCGGGTATGAACTGAACCTCCTTGGCATGACCAACGGCACGGCACCGCACGCAGCTCTTGAGGTCACACAAGCCGTGCATATTTCCAGCACGTTCGGCCTTGAGCCGGCACCTGACTTTCGCGCTTCGGAGACCCCATGACGCCCCAGGAACAACTGCTACTCGACGATTTCCTTCAACGCCTGGCCGCCGTCAGCGGCACGGCCAAGGATGCCCAGGCCGATGCGCTGATTCGCCAGCGCCTGGCCGGCCAGCCCGATGCGCTATACCTGCTGGTGCAGCGCAGCCTGCTGCAGCAGCACGCGCTGGATGCGGCCAAAGCGCAGATCGCGCAACTGCAGGCCCAGATGAACGGCCAGGGCGGCGGCAGCTTCCTCGGTGGCCAGCAGCAGGGCTGGGGCTCCGCACCACCGCCGATGCCGCCTGCGCAGGCCGCCGCGCCGAGTTGGCGCGAGCGTCTGTTCGGTGGCGCTCCGGCTGCGCCGCAGAGCGCCGCGCCCAGCTTCCTTGCCAGCGCCGCCACTACAGCGGCGGGTGTGGCCGGCGGCATGTTTCTGTTCAATGGCATCGAAGATCTGCTGGGCCACCACGGCGGCGGCGGATTCTTCGGCGGCGGCCAGCCGGAAGTGATCGAGAACGTCACCGAGAACAATTTCTTCGACGACGGCAATCTTTCCAACGGCGGCGGCGGCGGCGGCGGCGGTGGTGGTGGTGGTGATTTTTCCTCCACCGGCTTCGATGACGCCAACTTCGACGGCAATTTCGACGACGACAGCAGCAGCTGGACGTGAGCAAATAAAAACGCCCGGATGATCCGGGCGTTTTTGCATGGATCGCGGGCTGGATTGCCCCGGATCAAAGTTCCTTGCTGAAGAAAATGCGGCTGGTGCCGGGCGGGTCGCTGGGAAACTGGCCGTATTCGCGCCAGCCGTGTTTTTTGTAGAACTCCGGCGCCTGAAAATTATTGGTATGCAACAGCCCGGTGCGGCAGCCGCGCCGCCGTCCTTCGTCTTCCGCCATCTGCAATAGCCGGCTGCCCAGCCCCTGGCCGCGCATCGACGCGGGCAGGAAGAACACGTCGATAAACAGCACGCCGCGCGAAGTACGGCCGTTCAGGCCGCCCGCTACTTGTCCGGTCGCCGGATCTTTTACCAGTAACGCGATCACGCGCCGGTCGTCGATGCCGCTGGCCGCCAGATTGAAGGCATCCAGACCGCGCCGGATCGCTTCCAGTTCGCCGGCTTCCGGCTCATCGGTGAGCACGATCTGCGGCGCGTCCATCGATCAGAACGCCATGTCGAACGACACTTCGCCCTGCACGCCAACCTGGTAAGCCGAAACGCGACGCTCGAAGAAGTTGGTCACTTCCTGCACGTCCTGCAGATCCATGAAGTCGAACGGATTCTTGGCGCCGTATTTCTTCGGCAGATCGAGCTGGACCAGGCGCTGATCCGCGCAGTATTCCAGGTACTGGCGCATGTCCTTGACCGACAGGCCGGCCACGCCGCCGGACAACACGTCCTCGGCGAACTGTGTTTCGCAGGCGATGGCTTCTTCCAGCATCGCTTCCACCTGCGTACGCATCTCCTCGTCGAACAGCTCCGGCTCCTGCGCACGCACTTTGCGCACCACTTCGAAGGCGAACGCCATGTGGCCCGACTCGTCGCGGAACACCCAGTTGGTGCCCGACGCCAGGCCGTGCAGCAGGCCGCGCGAGCGCAGGAAGTACACGTAGGCGAACGCGGCGAAGAAGAACAGGCCTTCGATGCAGGCGGCGAAGCAGATCAGGTTGAGCAGGAACTGCCGGCGCTGTTCGCGCGTTTCCAGGCGCTGCAGGTTCTGGATGGAATCGATCCACTTGAAGCAGAACGCGCCCTTCTGGCGGATCGAGGGAATGTTTTCCAGTGCCGAGAACGCCTTGTTGCGCTCGTTCGGATCAGGGATATAGGTATCGAGCAGGGTGAGGTAGAACTGCACATGCAGCGCTTCCTCGTACAGCTGGCGCGACAGGTACATGCGCGCTTCCGGCGCATTGATGTGCTGGTACAGGTTCAGCACCAGATTGTTGGCCACGATGGTGTCGCCGGTGGCGAAGAAGGCGACCAGGCGATGGATCAGATGGCGGTCCGCATCACTCATCTTCGACTTCAGGTCGGTAACGTCCAGCGAAAAATCCACTTCCTCCACCGTCCAGGTGTTCTTGATCGCGTTGCGATACATCTCGTAGAACTCGGGGTAGCGCATCGGGCGCAGGGTGAGTTCGAAACCGGGGTCGAGGATGTGGTGGTTGTTTGAGCTGCTCGACATGATGTCCTCGATTTATGGCGTGTAGGAAGTCACTGGGTCCCGACCTGCACCGGGATGACAGAGCTGGAGGGCGCGGAACGATGTGCCGGCGCACCTGGAACTGTGACGATCGAGATTCGCCGTTTGCTCGGTCAGTAGCATGCGTTCACGACAGCCTTGCGTTTATATGCTCGCCACCAAGCGAAATGGAACTTTGTATGTGGGTGTTACATCTGACCTGGTACAGCGTATCTGGCAGCATCAGAGTGGTGCGATCGGGGGTTTTACGAGATTGCATGCGGTGCATCAGCTGGTTTGGTATGAAGCGCATGACACGATGGAGTCGGCAATAAGACGAGAGAAGTTGCTAAAGAAATGGCATCGGGATTGGAAGCTCAATCTGATTGAAAGCAGCAATCCCTACTGGCATGACCTTTTTCAAACTCTCCTCTAACTTCCCGCCACCCTTGTGATCCACCATCCCGTCACCCCGGCGAAGGCCGGGGCCCAGAGACTTTGCCGTTCAGTGCTCAAGTCACTAGGCCCCGGCCTTCGCCGGGGTGACGGGATGTGTGCGCTTACTGACAAGCCTCGCAATACTCCGGATTCTCCAGCGAACAGAACACCGCCGCCGTCGCCTGTTCCTGGTCCACCACCGGTGCCGCTTTGTCGGCCGGTGCGGCCGTTACGGTGGTCTTGGCGATCTTGGTTGCCGGACGCGAACGCAGGTAATAGGTGGTCTTCACCCCGGCCTTCCACGCGTACATGTACATGGAGCTGAGCTGGCCGATGTTCGGGTTTTCCATGAACAGGTTCAGCGACTGGCTCTGGTCGATGTACGCACCGCGTGCGGCGGCCAGCTCGATCAGTGCTTTCTGCGGCAGCTCCCACACAGTGCGGTAGATCGAGCGCAGGCGTTCCGGAATGGCGGCGATGCCCTGGATCGAACCTTCCGCCAGCTTGATCGCATCGCGGACTTCCGACGTCCACAGGCCCAGCGATTTCAGTTCTTCCACCAGGTAGCGATTCACCACCAGGAAGTCACCCGACAGCGTCTCGCGCTTGAACAGGTTGCTGACCTGCGGCTCGATGCACTCGTAGCAGCCGGCGATGGAGGCGATGGTGGCGGTGGGCGCGATCGCGATCAGCAGCGAATTGCGCAGGCCGTTGGCCTTGATCGATTCGCGCAGCGCATCCCAGCGTGCACGGTCGTTCGGCTTGGCATTGGACCAGTAATCGAACTGCAGTTCGCCATTGGCCGCGCGGCTTTCGGCAAAGCCCGGATGCGGACCGTGCTGTTCGGCCAGCGCATTGGACTGCGACAGCGCGTTGAAGTAGATCTCCTCGGCGATGCGCGTGGACAGTTCCAGCGCCTCGGTCGAGTCGAAGGGCAGGCGCAGCTTGAAGAACACGTCCTGCAAGCCCATCACACCCAGGCCCACCGGACGCCACTTGCGGTTGGCGGTGGCGGCGGTGTCGATCGGATAGAAGTTCAGGTCGATCACGCGGTCCAGCTGGCGTACCGCGGTGCGCACGGTGTTGGCGAGCTTGGCGAAATCGAAGGCGCCGTCGATCACATGGCGCGCCAGGTTGACCGAACCGAGGTTGCACACGGCGGTTTCGCCGGCATTGGTCACTTCCAGAATCTCGGTGCAGAGATTGGAGAGGTGGATGACGTTCTCGGCCTTGGCGGTCTGGTTGCTGGTGGCGTTGCTGCGATCCTTGAAGGTCATCCAGCCGTTGCCGGTCTGCGCCAGCGTGCGCAGCATGCGTGCATACAGCTCGCGCGCCTTCACCGTCTTCACGGCCAGGCCATCGGCCTCGGCCTGGTGATAGGCACGGTCGAACGTCTCGCCCCAGCTGTCGACGAAGTGCGGCACGATCTTGGGATCGAACAGCGACCAGTTGCCGTCGTGCTCCACGCGGCGCATGAATTCGTCGGGAATCCAGTTGGCCAGGTTGAGGTTGTGCGTACGGCGTGCTTCGTCGCCGGTGTTGTCGCGCAGTTCGAGGAATTCCTCGATATCCGCATGCCACGGCTCCAGGTACACGCAGGCTGCGCCCTTGCGCTTGCCGCCCTGATTCACCGCGGCGACCGAGGCGTCCAGCGTCTTCAGCCACGGCACCAGGCCGTTGGAATGGCCGTTGGTGCCCTTGATCAGCGAGCCGCGCGAACGCACGCGCGAATAAGCCAGGCCGATGCCGCCGGCGAACTTGCTGAGCTTGGCCACGTCGCCGTACTTCTCGTAGATCGATTCCAGCGAATCGGTCGGCGAGTCGAGCAGGAAGCAGGAGCTGAGCTGTTCATGCGCGGTGCCGGCATTGAACAGGGTGGGCGAGCTGGCGATGTATTCCAGCGAGGAGAGCAGGCGATACAGCTCCAGCGTCTCGCCGATGTCGCCGCCGCCCAGCGCGCAGGCGATGCGCATGAAGAAATACTGCGGCGTCTCGATCACCTTGCGCAGCTGCGGATGGCGCAGCAAGTAGCGGTCGTACACGGTGCGCAGGCCGAAGTATTCGAAGCGGCGCGTGGCATGCGGATCGATCGCATCGTTGAGCTTGCGCGAATTCGCCGCGACGAAGTCGCGCAGACGTGCGTTGGCGATGCCGAGCTCGGCGCCGCGGGCGATCGATTGCGAGAAGCTCTGGATTTCCTGCCCGCTCACTTCCTTGTCGATAAAGGCGCCGAGCAGGCGTGCAGCTAGCTGGCCGTATTCGGGCTCTTCGGCGGTGAGTGCGGCGGCGGTGCGGATCGAGAGCTGATCCAGCTCCTGCGTGCTGGCGCCGTCGTAGAGGCCGCCGATGGTCTTCAGCGCCACGCGCAGCGGATCCACCGCGTGCAGGCCTTCGGCGCTGCGTGTCACCGCGCGCACGATCTTGTTGACGTCGACAATCTCCTGGCCGCCGTTGCGCTTGGTCACGCGCATCTGGCCGGGGTTGTGCGGCGGAGTAAGGGCAAACGGTGCTTCGGCGGTAGCGGACATTGTTACGTGGCTGGCAGTGGTGGACGGATCGGCGTCGGCGGAAAAGACGGACGACTCCGCGCGGGCGTCGCTGCGCTCGCGCGATTCGGTATCGATAGGTTGCATGGCAGGCACTCCAGGCTGTGGAACCTGTCCGGGCCGGACTTCTCGGGTCCGGTTCGTACGGGACAGGCTCACGATCTCAACCGCCTGCTCCCGCGCGCAGGGCTGATGTGGCGGTCGCCGCGGCCGATCACATGACACGAGAGACTGACGTCCGCGTCATGCGACTCCTCCCCGCGGAGGCTGTCACGTTCGGCATCACACTCCGGCGATACCGTGTCGGCAGGTCTTCGGACTTGCGGACTTGGGCCTCGCGACCCGCCTAATCGCCCTGCTTCCCGGCCCCAGAGCCAGTGCACGATGGGCTTTCGTTTCCGCTTACCGCTGCGGGGCAGTTCCGGCTTCGCACCGGATTCCCTCAAGCCACTGATTCGAATTAGTTCGACTGTGGCGACCGACGGGACACAACATATCGGGGTAACGTGGCCCGGTCAACCCAATAATTTGTGGATAAGCCGGTGGATAAGCGGCACGAAGCCCGCCCCGATGCGGGCTGCGGGAATTTCGTGATTTCCGCGCATCGGCCCGATTACGCAATCACCGAAATGGCGATCGCCAGCCACATCAGGGCCATGCCTGCGGCGAAGGTGCGGCGGGCCGGCACGATCCGCTCGCAGCCGTCCTCGGCGACCGGGGTGGTGATCAGCCAGATCGTCGAGCCCAGGGCCAGGAAGCTGAGAAAGACCAGGCCGACCACCAGGCTGTCGGCCCAGCCCCAGTGCGCCGGTTCGTGGATGCCCCAATAGCCGAGAAAGGCCATGCCCATGGCCGACAGGGTGGCGGAGGCGGAGCAAAGCCCGACGACCGAACCAGTAGGTGCGCGCATGCCAGCCCCCGAGCGAGGAACGTAGGTTGGGTTAGCGCAGCGTAACCCAACGCCGCCAAGCCAATCCGATGAAGTCGATCGGGCCGCACCGGATCCAAGTCCGGAGTAACCAAGCCGCGCCCGCACAATTATTGGCGGTGCTGCAGCCGGCTACGCGGGTCGCGAAATGCGATCAGGGTGGCCACCAGGCCGCACAAGGCGGCAAACGACAGCCACAACCCCGGCGCCGCCTTGTTGCCGGTGGTATGAATCAGCCACTGCGAGATCGCCAGGCTGGAGCCACCCACCGTGGTGGCCAGGCTGTAGGCCAGTGAGAAGCCGGTGGTGCGCACGTCCGCCGGCATGATCTCGGTCAGCGCCACCACCATCGCGCTGTTGTAGCTGGCATAGATAAAGGACAGCCACAGCTCCACGCACAGCAGCTTGCCGAAATCCGGCGCGGCAACCAGCCAGTGCAAGACCGGATAGGCGCTGAGCAAGGCCAGCGCGGTGCAGGCCAGCAGCAAGAGGCGGCGCCCGATGCGGTCCGACAGCGTGCCCATCAGCGGCAGCCAGACGAAGTTCGACACGCCCACGCACAGCGTCACCACGAACACATCGACCTGCGACAGCTTCAGCACTTCGCCGCCGAAGGTCGGCGTGTAGGCGGTGATCAGATAGAACGACACCGTGGTCATCATCACCATCGCCATGCCCACCAGCACGACGCGTGCGTTGGCCAGCATGGAGCGATAGATCTCGCTGACGCTCGGCCGGTGCCGGGCAAGAAAGGCTTCGGTTTCCTGCAGCGAGCGGCGGATCAGGAACAGGAACGGCACGATCACGCAGCCGATCAGGAACGGTATGCGCCAGCCCCAGTCGGTCATCGCCTGCGGCGGCAGCCAGTACTGCAGCAGCAGGCCGAGCAGGGCGGCGAATACCACCGCCACCTGCTGGCTGGCCGATTGCCAGGCGCAATAAAAGCCGCGATGCCCGGGCGTGGCGATTTCGGCGAGATACACCGATACGCCGCCCAGCTCCACCCCGGCGGAAAAGCCCTGCAGCAGGCGGCCGGCCACCACCAGCACGGGCGCCAGGACGCCGATCGCGGCATAGCTGGGCACGGCGGCGACCAGCAAGGTGCCGACCGCCATCAGGCCCAGGGTAAGGATCAGGCCGCGGCGGCGTCCGTGGTGATCGATATAGGCGCCGAGCACGATTGCGCCCACCGGCCGCATCACGAAGCCTGCTGCAAACGCCAGCAGCGTGAGCAGCAGCGAGGCATAGGCGCTGTGGCTGGGGAAATACGCTTTGGCGATCGCCGGCGCGTAGTAGCCGTACACCATGAAGTCGTACATCTCCAGGAAATTGCCGCTGACGACGCGGATGATTGCCTTGAAGCTGTCGCTACGGGAGCGGGGTGTTGCGGTGTGCGTCATCGGTAAATCCTTGCAGCCGTCACGCGGGCGCGACCTTATCCATCACGTGCGAGCCTGATCCTGCGCCGTAAGCATGTCGGCAAACGTATGTGCGAAGCGATGCACATCGCCCGGCCAGCGCGCGGACAGGTAATTGCCGTCGCGCACGATGAAGGCCGGCCGTTCGTCGCGGTCGCGGTCGCGCACCATGCCGGAGGTCTTGTGCCATTGCTGCGGCGCGTTGGCGGGCACATCGAGAAAATCGTCGGGGGAAGCCAGTACGCGCGTCACTTCCTGCTGCACCGACATGTAGCCGGGCGCCTGTCCGGGCTGTTCGCGATAGGTGCGGTAGTAGTGTGGATCCCAGAAGCGCGTGATGCGCGTCAGCGACCACGCCGACTTTTCCAGGGCCCAGGTGAGGCCGGTAGTGCGGCGCTGATACAGCACCGAGCGGCCATCGGCGCGCCGGCTGCGCGCGGCCAGCAGCACGCCATGGCAGATTGCCGCCACCGGTTTGCCGGCCTCGAAGCAGGCGGCGACTTGCGCCTGCAGCAGCCCGCTTTCCAGATAGCTGCGCATGCCGCGCGCGCAGTGGCCGCCAGGCAGCAGCAGCGCGTCGTAGGCATGGGCGTCGAGTGCATCCCAGCGCAGCGGTGCACGGAATGCCGGGTCCTGCACCAGCGCGGCGTGCGCGCGCCGTGCATCGCGGTTTGCGCGCAGCAGCAGGCCGAACACGCGCAGCTGGCGCAATCCCGGGATCCAACCCCATGGATCGAGCCCGATGCCGCTGAGCATGATCGGATCGGCGCTGGCGACATCGCCATCGGGCGTGGCAAACACCACGCGATGCCCGGCTTGCGTCAGCACACGCCATGGCACGGCGACCTCGCTGGGGTCGTAGTCCAGATGCGGTAGCGGGATCAGGACCCTGGCCATGTGTCGGCGCTTACATGCTTACGTCGATTTCGATCGGATAGTCGATCGAACCGGATGTCTTGGGCGGCGCAGGGAATATCCATAGCGAGAACTGCCCGGCCAGGCAGCGCGCCACCGGCGTGGGCGAACGCACTTCCACCTTCAGCGGGTGGCCGTCGGGCGTGATGTCGGCGACCAGGGTGAACGGCGATTTGTCCGCTGGCGCGTTGCTGGTGATGCAGCCGCGCAGGGTGTCGATCATCGGCTGGCGGGTCTTGTTCCAGAACTGCTTCTGGTAGGCCGGGCCGCCGTCCGTGGTTTCCAATTGCTTGGCGCGCTGCACACGCTCGGCGAAGGTGTCGCCGGCAGCGGCAGGCTGGGCGCCGGCCAACAGCGCAAGGGCGATTACGGTCAGCATGGGCTAGTCCACGGTCGAGGAGTAGCGACACCGTAGCAGCAGCGGCGGCGCAGCGTGAAGCGGCTTATTCCGGCCGGTGCGGCAGGGCCAGGTATTCCTCGCTCTGCATCTCGATCAGGCGCGACTCGGTGCGGCCGAATTCCGCGCGCAGCCGTTCGCCGTCGTAGAGCTCGGTGATCGGCGCGCCGGCGGACAGGATCAGCTTGACGTGGCGGTCGTAGAACTCGTCCACCAGCTGGATAAAGCGCTTGGCCGGATCTTCGCTGTAGATGGTGAACTGCGGCACGTTGGAAACGATCACCGCCGGGCCGGCCTTGGCCAGCGCGATGTAGTCGGCCACCGCGCGCGGACCGTCGCACAGCGCCGGAAAATCGAACCACAGGATATTGTCGGCACGCTTGCGCACCGGAATCGGCCGGTCGTTGATGATCAGCTCGCCGCCGTCGATCACCTCGCCCTGCGCCTGGCTGGCGAAGATGCGCGCCAGCTCGCGTTCGGCCTCGGCACCCGGCGGCGTGTGATACACCGGCGCATGTGTGAGCGCGCGCAGCCGCCAGTCGTGCGAGGAAATCATTTCCACCACGTGGCAGTGCGCTTCGATCGACGCAATCGCCGGCAAAAAGCGCGCGCGCTGCAGGCCATCCTTATACAGATTGGCAGGCGCGGTGTTCGAGGTGGTGACCAGGGTGACGCCGCGCGCAAACAGCGCAGTCAGCAGATTGGCCAGGATCATCGCATCGCCGATGTCGTTGACCAGGAATTCGTCCAGGCATAGCACGCGGCAGCGCGCCGCGATGCCGGCGGCCACTTCCACCAGCGGATCCTGCCGTTCGCCCAGTTCGCGCAGACGCTCGTGCACCTCGCCCATAAAGCGGTGGTAATGACGGCGCAGCGCCACGCCATGCGGCAGGCTGGCGGCGAACAGATCCATCAGGAAGGTTTTGCCCCGGCCGACGCTGCCCCACAGGTAGAGACCCGGCACAGCCTGACGCTCTTCCGCGCCGAGCAGGGATTTCAGACGGCCGAACAGACTGCTGCCGTTATCCGTCCCGGTGCAGAGCGCGGTCTGCATGCGGTCGAATTCGGGCAGCACGGCGAGCTGCGCGGGATCGGAATTCCAGCGGTGAGCGGTGACGCCTTCCTGGTAGCGCGCGCTGGGGGAGATGTTGGTCATGGGGATGCTTGAACCTTGAAGGCATGCACTCGCCGGCGTATGCATGCGAAAGCACAGCGCGTAGGTTGGGTTAGCGCAGCGTAACCCAACAATGTTTTGCCGCTTTGATGGAGATTTGCTGGGTTACGCTGCGCTAACCCAACCTACGTACGTATTGGATCAGCTGCGTTCGGGCGGCAAGTGATCCTGCACCCAATGCTTCACTGCGCCGCGCAGGTCCATCAGCCGGCGATGGAAGAAATGTCCGGTCTCCGGCATGCGCACCAGTTCGGGCGGTTGTTCGAGGCCGTCGATCCAGTCGAACACCGCCTGCGGTTCGACGATCTCGTCTTCCTCGCCCATCACCACCAGCCAGGGACATTGCGGCAGCGCCAGTGTTTCGTGTTCCCAGCGGCCTACCGGCGGCGCGATGCTGATCAGCGCATCGGCCTGCAGGCGCACGGCATTGCGCAGGGTTACGTAGCTGCCGAACGAAAAGCCGGCCAGCCACAACGCATCGTCGGGGCGCATCTTGCGGACCCAGGCGACGGCGGCCGCCAGGTCTTCGCTTTCGCCAATGCCGTTGTCGTACGCGCCCGCCGATTCGCCGGCGCTGCGGAAATTGAAGCGCAGCGTGTCCAGTCCGGATTCGCGCAGGCTGCGTTCGAGCATGGTCACCACCTTGTTGCGCATGGTGCCGCCGTCCTTGGAATTGGGATGGCAGATCACGGCGGTGCCACGGCGTGCGCCGGGACGTTCGGCGAGGTCGCTGATTGCTTCGAGCGCGCCGGCCGGGCCGGCGAGGGTGAATTCGGCGAGCTGGTCGGGGAACTGGCTCGGAGCGGGGAGGGCGGTGTTAGTCATGCGCAGCATGATAACCGGCTGCCGTACTGCGCGGTTTTGCCGCAGGCTGCACAGACGACAACGCCGCCCGGAGGCGGCGTTGCGGATGCGGCGACGATGCGGCGGCTTACTTGGACTGGTCGACCATCCAGCTCACGGCGGCCTTTACCTGCGCATCGTTCAAGCTCGGATAGTTGCCCTTCGGCGGCATGGTGTTGCCATCCGGGCCGTGATAGCCGTTGATCGCGTGTTCCACCAGCGTATTGATGCCTTCGGCAATGCGCGGCGCCCATGCTTCCTTGCTGCCGAGCTTGGGCGCGCCGAGCACGCCGGCGGTGTGGCAGCTGGTGCAGACGCCGTTGAAGATGGTCTTGCCGTCGGTGGAGCCGCCGAAGGCGACCTGTGCGGCGGCAGCTTTTGCCGCAGCTTCTTGCGCCGCTTCCATCGCGGCGCGGCCGGTGTTGCCGGCATATACGGCGCCATTCGGGGCCAGACTGGCGGAGAGGTGTTGTGCGGCGTTCGGATCGATTTCCTGGGGCTCGTGCTCGTAGATCGTCCAGGCGGTGAAGATCAGTACCAGGGTGAGGACGCCGAGACCGGCGATAAGCAGTGAGAACTGGCGCAGGAAACTCTGATCGGACTTGCTCATGGAACCGCTCACGCAATACTCCAGTCATCTAATGATTAGTCTGGAAAGCCGCCGCGACCCCTCGCAGCTGCCTTGCCGCCCCCCTGGGCGACCATGCGCCGCGGTCCATTGAGCCCCCGCGGACAAGAAGCCCGGAGTATAGACGAAGCTCGCCGAAAGTTTGAAACCCGGTCCGCTGGCCGCTGCAGTCCGCCTCATTAATGTGGAGTGGTATGCAGGCCGCTGCCGTGGACTGATGCAGGCAAGCAGTCATGCTTGCCTGCTACGCTTGCCCATTGGTGTATCCGGCGTCGTGCCGCGAAATGCGCCGGAAACGCGGATTGGTCATTGCGGACCCTGCCATCGGTCATAAGGCACCTATGTCAACCGGCATTGTCCAACCTCGTTGATCCAACCCTATGCTTGCACGCAAGACTTAGGGCCAGTGCGTAAGGCCAGTGCATTGTTTGCACGGCGGGGTCGGGTGGGCCCCCCGTTCTATCTCAGGAGTTTCACATGTCGCGTTTTTGGAAGATCGCGTTGATCGTGATCGCCGTGTTGATAGTGGGTGGGGTTGCATTCCGCTTGCTGCACAAACCCGAGGCCACGGCCGGCTATGCCCATCACCGGGGCGGCCAGGGCAATGGCGAGGGGGCGAAGTCGGATCAGTCGGGCAATGGCACAGGCCAGGACAATGGTCCGGTGCCGGTCACGGTCGAAGCCACGACCAAGCAGAACGTGCCGGTCTATCTCACCGCACTGGGCACGGTGACGGCGCTCAACAATGTCACCATCAATCCGCAGATCGGCGGCCAGCTGTGGACGATCAACTTCAAGGAAGGCCAGTCGGTGAAGAAGGGCGACGTGATCGCCCAGATCGATCCGCGCACCTACCAGGCCGCCTACGACCAGGCCGTGGCCAAGCAGAAGCAGGACGAAGCTTCGCTGGCCACCGCCATCAGCACGCTGGACCGCAACCAGCAGCTGGTGTCCAAGGGCTATGTGGCTGCGCTGAACATCGACACCTACCGCAACAACGTGGCCCAGCTCAAGGCCACCGTGATCGCCGATGAAGCCAGCGCGCGCTCGGCCAAGGTGCAGCTGGATTTCACCAAGATCATTTCGCCGATCGACGGCGTGGCCGGTATCCGCAATGTCGATCCGGGCAACGTGGTCACCACCACCACCTCGATCGTCACGCTCACGCAGATCCAGCCGATCTACGTGATCTTCAGCCTGCCCGAGCAGAATCTGGAATCGGTACGCGATGCGTTCCAGAACGGCGCCAACAAACTGGAAGTGATCGCGCTGGACCGCACCGATGCGCATCCGCTGGATACCACCGGCTTCCTGCAGGTGGTTGATAACCAGATCGACACCGCCACCGGCACCTTCAAGCTGCGCGCGCAGTTCGACAATCCCAACACCAAGCTGTGGCAGGGCCAGTTCGTCAACGTGCAGCTGCGCGTGAAGACGGTCTCCGGCGGCCTGGTGATTCCGTCGCAGGCAGTGCAGCGCGGTCCGGATGGCGACTACGTGTACAAGCTGCAGTCCGACCAGACCGTCGCCATGCAGCCGGTGACGGTGGCCGGCGAAGTCGGCGACAGCCACGTGATGGTCAGCAAGGGTCTGGACGATGGCGACCAGGTGGTTACCGAAGGCCAGTTCCGCCTGAAGCCGGGCAGCAAGGTGAAGGCGCTGAAGCCGGGCGAAGTGCCGGCTGCGCCGGCGCCGTCGGATGCCGACAAGCAGAAGTGGAAGAAACAGGGCGGCGGCCGTCGCGGTAATGGCGGCGGTGGCGGCTGATGCGACCGATGCCTTTCCCTCTCCCTGCCGGGGAGAGGGCAGGGTGAGGGGACAACCTCGCGCGATGTATGCCTTCGTAAAACTAAAAGGTCGAACGAACGCCGGATGCCATGTAGCTCGTGGCAAGCCCGGCCCCTCACCCCAACCCTCTCCCCGGAGGGGAGAGGGAGCTGCTATTTAGCTGGACGGTATTCCTCATGGGATTTTCTTCACTCTTCATCCGCCGCCCCATTGCCACCGCCTTGTTGATGGTGGCGGTGCTGCTGCTCGGCGTGCTGGGCTATCGCGAATTGCCCGTCTCCGCGCTGCCGGAAATCGAAGCGCCCAGCCTGGTGGTGACCACGCAGTATCCGGGCGCCAGCGCGGCGACCATGGCCTCGCTGGTCACCACGCCGCTGGAGCGCAACCTGGGCCAGATTTCCGGCCTGGACATGATGACTTCCGACTCGTCCGCGGGCCTGTCGACCATCGTGCTGCAGTTCAATATGGACCGCGATATCGACATCGCCGCGCAGGACGTGCAGGCGGCGATCAATCAGGCGCGCGGCACCTTGCCGACCACGCTGCCGTATCCGCCGGTCTATAACCGCGTGAATCCGGCCGATGCGCCGATCATAACGTTGATGCTCACCTCCGGCAGCCGCCAGCTGCGCGACGTGAACGACCTGGCCGATTCGATCCTGGCGCAGAAGCTGTCGCAGGTGCAGGGCGTGGGCCTGGTGTCGATCGCCGGCAATGTGCGCCCGGCCGTGCGCATCCAGGTCAATCCGGCGGCGCTGGCCAATCTCGGCCTGACCATGGAAGACGTGCGCAACGCGCTCACCGAGGCCAACGTCAACGCACCCAAGGGCACGCTCAACGGCGCGACGCAGTCGTACACCATTTCCACCAACGACCAGCTGGCGACGGCGGCCGAATACAAGAACACCATCATTTCCTATAACAGCACCACCAATGCGCCGGTACGTCTGTCCGACGTGGCCAAGGTGGTGGACGGTGTCGAGAACGACCAGCTCGCTGCCTGGGCCAACGGCAAGCAGGCGGTGCTGCTGGATATCCGCCGCCAGCCGGGCGCGAACATCGTGCAGACGGTGGCGCAGATCCGCCAGATCCTGCCGCAGCTGCGCAGTGTGCTGCCGGCCGATGTGCACCTGGACATCTTCGCCGACCGCACCATCACCATCCGCGCCTCGGTGCAGGATGTGCAGTTCACCCTGCTGCTGACCATCGCGCTGGTGGTGGCGGTGATCTTCCTGTTCCTGCGCCGGCTGTGGGCCACCATCATTCCGTCGGTGGCGGTGCCGCTGTCGCTGCTGGGCACGTTCGGCGTGATGTCGTTCGCCAACATGTCGCTGGACAACCTCTCGCTGATGGCGCTGACTGTCGCCACTGGCTTCGTGGTGGACGATGCGATCGTGATGATCGAAAACATCGTGCGCTACATCGAGCAGGGCAAGAGCGGTCCGGAAGCGGCGGAGATCGGTGCCAAGGAAATCGGCTTCACCGTGCTGTCGCTGACCGTATCGCTGATCGCGGTGTTCCTGCCGCTGCTGCTGATGCCCGGCGTTACCGGCCGTCTGTTCCACGAGTTCGCCTGGGTGCTGGCCACCGCGGTGGTGATCTCGATGCTGGTGTCGCTGACCCTGACGCCGATGATGTGCGCTTACTTGCTACGCCCCGATGCATTGCCCGAAGGCGACGATGCGCACGAGCGCCACGCCGCCGCCGGCAAGCGCACCGTGTGGGGTCGCACGGTGGCGCTGTACGAACGCTCGCTGGACTGGGTGCTGGATCATCAGCGCGTGATGATCTTCGTGGCGCTGGTGACCGTGGTAGTCACGGTGTTCCTGTACATCGTGATCCCGAAGGGCCTGCTGCCCGAGCAGGACACCGGCATGATCACCGGTGTGGTGCAGGCCGACCAGAACGTCGCCTTCCCGCAGATGGAACAACGCACCAAGGCTGTCGCCGATGCGTTGCAGAAAGATCCCAACGTCGCCGGCGTGGCCGCCTTTATCGGCGCCGGCTCGATCAACCCCACGCTCAACCAGGGCCAGCTCAGCATCGTGCTGAAGGACCGCAGCAAGCGCGGCAGCCTGGATGACGTAGTGGCCAGCCTGCAGAACGCCGCGGCGAATATCCCGGGCGTGGCGCTGTATCTGAAGCCGGTGCAGGACGTGACGCTGGATACGCGCGTGGCCGCCACCGAATACCAGTACTCGATGTCCGACGTGAACTCGGACGAGCTGGCGCAGTACGCCACGCAGATGACCCAGGCCATGCGCCAGCGGCCGGAACTGGCCGACGTGGACAACAACCTGGCCAACCAGGGCAATGCGCTCAAGCTCGACATCGACCGCGACAAGGCCAGCACCCTGGGCGTACCGGTGCAGACCATCGACGACACCTTGTACGATTCGTTCGGCCAGCGCCAGATCTCCACCATCTTCACCCAGTTGAACCAGTACCGCGTGGTGCTGGAGGTGGAGCCGCAATTCCGCTCCAGCACTGCGCTGCTCAACCAGATCACGGTCAAGAGCAACGGCAGCGGCGCGCTGACGGGCAGCAATGCCACCACCTTCGGCCAGGCGACCTCGAGCAACTCCTCCACCACCACCGGCATCGGTGTGGCCAATACCGGCATCATCCTCGGCGCGGGCGGTACCATTCCGCTGGCCTCGCTGGTGAATGCGCAGACCACCACCGCGCCGCTGGTGATCAGCCATCAGCAGCAGCTGCCGGCGATCACCATCTCGTTCAACCTGGCGCCGGGCTATTCGCTGTCCGAGGCGGTCACCGCGATCCATGCGGCGGAACAGCAGGTCAATGCGCCGCCGCAGGTACGCGGGCAGTTCATCGGCAAGGCGGCGGAGTTCTCCTCCTCGCTCAGCAACGAAGCGCTGCTGCTGCTGGCCTCGGTGATCGTGATCTACATCGTGCTGGGCGTGCTGTATGAAAGCTACATCCACCCGATCACGATCATTTCCACCCTGCCGCCGGCCGGCGTGGGCGCGCTGCTGGCGCTGATCCTGTGCAATATGAGCCTGTCGGTGGACGGCATCGTGGGCATCGTGCTGCTGATCGGTATCGTGAAGAAGAACGCGATCATGATGATCGACTTCGCGATCGAGGCGCAGCGCACCGGCATGAAGCCGCGCGAGGCAATCCATCGCGCCTGCCTGCTGCGTTTCCGCCCGATCATGATGACCACCGCCGCCGCCATGCTGGGTGCGCTGCCGCTGGCACTGGGCAACGGTATCGGCGCCGAGTTGCGCCGGCCGCTGGGCGTGTCGATCGTCGGCGGCCTGCTGCTCTCGCAGCTGGTGACGCTGTACACCACGCCGGTGATCTACCTGTACATGGAGCGCTTCTCCGATTGGCTGCGCGAGCGCCGCGAACGGCGCGAGCTGCGGCATGCCTCACGGGCGTGAGGCGTGCCTGTCTTCCTCTCCCCGCCGGGGAGAGGACCGAGGTGAGGGGGCACGCTCGCGACGGCTTGCATCCGGAGCGTGCTTCGGGGCGCCGTCTGCGCAAGACTGGCCCCTCATCCGACCCTTCGGGCCACCTTCTCCCCAGCGGGGAGAAGGGAAAAGCCTCAACCAATCCGCCCTTCGCACGTTGATCCAGGCATGAATATCTCCGGCCCCTTTATCCGTCGCCCGATCGGCACCTCCTTGCTGGCGATGGGGGTCTTCGTAATCGGCGTGATCTGCTACTCGCTGCTTGGCGTCTCGGCGCTGCCGGACATGCAGTTCCCGGTGATCTTCGTTTCCGCCAGCCAGGCCGGCGCCAGCGCCGACAACATGGCCGCCACCGTGGCCGCGCCGCTGGAGCGCCACCTCGGCCAGGTGCCCGGCATCGACACCATGCGTTCGTCCAGCTCGCTGGGCAGCACGCAGATCTTCCTGATGTTCGAAAGCGGCCGGAATATCGACGATGCCGCACGCGATGTGCAGGCGGCGATCAATGCCGCGCAGCCGGATCTGCCGACCGGCCTGAACAGCCCGCCCAGCTACGAGAAGGCCAATCCCAACGACGACCCGGTGATCGCCTTCGCGCTCACCTCCCAAACGCAATCCGCGCGCGATCTCTACGACGTGGCCGACTCGCTGCTGGCGCAGCGCCTGCGCCAGCTGGAGGGCGTGTCGGAAGTGGATATCCTCGGCGCCGCCACGCCGGCCGTGCGCGTGGACGTGAACGTGCGCGCGCTCAATGCGATGGGCATTTCGCCCGACCAGCTGCGCAATGCGCTCACTGCCGCCAATGTGTTCGAACCGCAGGGCTTCCTGTCCGACGGCAAGACCACCATGGCGGTGCAGGCCAACGATGCGCTGCACAGCGCAGACGATTTTGCCAACCTGGTGATCGCCACCAACGGCAAGGGCGTGCCGGTGCGGCTGAAGGACATCGCCAATGTCTACGACGGCCAGCAGGACGCATACCAGGCGGCCTGGTTCCAGGGCAAGCCGGCGATCCTGATGTACGTGTACAAGCAGTCCAACGCCAACATCATCGGCACCGTGGACCGCGTCAAAGCCGAAGTGCCGTTGCTGCGCAGCTTCCTGCAGCCGGGCACCACACTCACGCCGTATTTCGACGACACGCCCACCATCCGCGCCTCGCTGCACGAAGTGCAGGCCACCTTGCTGATCAGCCTGGCGATGGTGGTGCTGGTGATGGCGATGTTCCTGCGCCGGCTCGCACCGACGCTGATCGCCGCGGTAGCGGTGCCGCTGTCGCTGGCCGGCGCGGCAGTGATCATGTATGCGCTCGGCTTCACGCTGAACAATCTCACCTTGCTGGCGCTGGTGATCGCGATCGGCTTTGTGGTGGACGATGCGATCGTGGTGATCGAAAACATCATCCGCCATATCGACCAGGGCATGTCGCGCATGGAGGCTGCGTTGGCCGGTGCGCGCGAAATCGGCTTCACCATCGTGTCGATTACCGCTTCGCTGGTGGCGGTGTTCATCCCGCTGCTATTCATGGGCGGCATCACCGGCATGTTCTTCAAGGAATTCACCTTGACGCTGGTGGCGGCGATCGTGGTATCCGCGCTGGTGTCGCTGACCCTGACCTCGTCCCTGTGCGGGCATTTCCTGCGCGGCCACGATGAGGCGAATGCGAAGCCGTCGCGCTTCGGCGCGGCGCTGGAGCGCTTCCACGAAGGCATGCTCAAGCTGTACCAGGTGTCGCTGGATTTCTCGCTGCGCCATGCGCTGCTGTTCTCGCTGACGCCGCTATTGCTGATCGGTTTGACAGTGCTGATCGCCATGTCCGGCCAGATCAAGACCAGTCTGTTCCCGGCGCAGGACACCGGCCTGCTGCGCGGACGCGCCACTTCGGGCGCGACGGTATCGTTCCAGGATTCGGCCAACCGCCAGCAGCGCCTGATCAACATGCTGCTGCACGACCACGATGTGGCCGTGGTCGGCTCGCGCCTGGGCAGCACGCGCCAGGGCGCTGCCGGCACCTTCGACATCCAGCTGAAGACGCATGCGGAAGGGCGCACCGACGACACCTTCGCCGTGCTTACCCGGCTGAGCAAGAAGGCGGCGCGCTATCCGGATTTGAACGTGCGCCTGCGTGCGATCCAGGACCTGCCCAGCTTCGGCGGCGGTGGTACCAATCAGGGCGCGCAATACCAGATCTCGCTGCAGGGCAACGACACCACCGAGCTGCAGGAATGGCTGCCCAAGCTGGTGGACGAGCTGCGCAAGAACCCCAAGCTGCGCGACGTGGGCAGCGACCTGGACGACGCCGGCCTGCAGCAGAACATCGTGATCGACCGCGACAAGGCGGCGCGCCTGCAGGTCAATATCGGCGGCATCGACTCGGTGCTCTACGACGCCTTCGGCCAGCGCCAGGTCAGCACCATCTATTCCGATCTCAACCAGTACAAGGTGGTGGTGAACGCGCTGCCGGGCCAGACCGCCACGCCGCGTTCGATCGACGAGGTGCTGGTGCCGTCGAGCACTGGCCAGATGGTGCGGCTATCGGCCTTTGCGCATCAGGAGCCCGGGCTGGCGCCGACCCAGGTGTCGCACATGAACCAGTACACCACCATGGACCTGAGCTTCAATCTCGCCCCCGGCATCAGCATGGGCGAGGCGCTGCAGGTGGTGCAGGCGACCGCGGACAATATGCGTATGCCGGGTGACATCAAGCTCGACATCGGCGGCGATTTCCGCCGCTTTCAGCAATCGCAGTCTGGTGGACTGCTGCTGATCTTCGGCGCGATCGTGGTGGTCTACATCGTGCTGGGCATTCTCTACGAAAGCCTGATCCATCCGGTCACCATTCTGTCCACCCTGCCTGCGGCGGGCGTGGGCGCACTGCTGGCACTGTGGTTCACCAATACCGATCTGTCGGTGATTGCGCAGATCGCGCTGGTGTTGTTGATCGGCATCGTGAAGAAGAACGCGATCATGATGATCGACTTCGCCCTGGTGGCGCAGCGCGAACACGGCAAGTCGCCGCTGGAGGCGGCACGCGAGGCCAGCCTGGTGCGCTTCCGCCCGATCATGATGACCACCATGGTGGCGATCCTGGCGGCGGTACCGATCGCGGTAGGCCTGGGCGAAGGCTCCGATTTGCGCCGTCCGCTCGGTATCGCGCTGATCGGCGGCCTGCTGATTTCGCAGAGCCTGACCTTGCTCAGCACGCCGGCGCTGTATGTGATCTTCTCCTGCCTGAGCGAGCGCTGGGCCGCGTGGCGCAATCGCCATCGCAAGCCGCATCAGCCGGCGCTGGTGCGCGAATCGTAAGGAGCCGCTTGCTCCCTCCCCTGCGTAGGCAGGGGAGGGCCAGGGTGGGGTTGTCCGAGCTTGCCGCGAGTGTGTGGGCTTCACCCCACCCCAGCCCTCCTCTACTACACGTAGGGGAGGGGGCAGATCGCGCCTAGAAAAACTTCTGCTCATACTTCAAATACACCACCCGCCCGATGTCATACGTCGGGTTGTACGGATATTGGCTATAGCCATCCGTCCCGGTCGGCCCCAGCGGCCCGGCAATGGAAAACACGCCCAGGTACGACAGCGGCGCGCGCCGGTTGAAGATATTGGTGGCGCCCAGGGCGATATGCCCTTTCCACGGCGCATCCCAGCTCAGCTGCAGATCGTTGAACGCCAGCGCACCCTGTCGCTGCAGGCCGGTGGGTGAATCGACCAGGTCTGCGTCGGGCATGTTGCAGGGGAAGTACAGGTCCATCGACGGATTGGCCTGGCGGCAGGATTCGGTCAGCGAGGAGTAGTAGCGGATCGTCCAGGTGGCGCCGAAGCTGCCGTAATGCCAGGTGATATTGGTGGTGTCGCGGAAGCGCCACAGCGGGCCGAGCACGGTGTCGTAGCTGCCCAGCGTGTTGGAAACCACCGGGCCGCCGGCTGCGGATTGCTCGCGTACCGAATTGATGTAGGTGCCATTGGTATCGATCTTGAATTTGCCGACCGGCGTGTCGGGGAACAGGTAGCTCAGCGTGATGTCTTCGCCGCGCTCATCCACGAAGCCCTCGTTGATCAGTGCCTGCACCAGATTCACTACCTGGCCTTGTCCATTGCGCTGGAACTGCGTGCACTGCTGTGTGATGCCCAGCAGGTAGCAGTTGTCGAGGATGCTGCTGGCGGTGGGCAGGGTGATCACATTGTCGATGCGGATGCGATAGAAATCCGCCGTGATGTTGAAGCCGTCGAACCAGCTCGGGCTGTACACGAAGCCGGCGGTGTAGCTCTTGGAGGTCTCCGGCTTCAGCGCCGCATTGGCGCCGGCCAGGAACGGCGTGGCGGCGATCGCGTTGGCGCCGGATACCGGTGCGCCGCCGGCGGTGAGCTGGGTGAAGCCGGGGCCGACCCCGGCAATGCCGCCGTAGCCGTTGACGCAGCGCGCGGCCACCGCCGAATTGCCGGTAAGCCCGAAGTTCACGTCGCAGGGGTCGGTATAGCTGGTGAAGCTCTGCATGGTGCCGCCATAGAGATTGGCGATCGAGGGCGCACGAAAGCCGGTGCCATAGCTGGCGCGCACCAGCAGATCGTCGACCGGTTTCCACGACAGCTTGTACTGGTTGTTGTTGGTATCGCCGAAGTTGCTGTAGTGCGAGAAGCGATGCGCCAGGTCAAGGTCCAGCAACTGCGCGCCAGCCATGTCTTTCAGCAGCGGCAGGTTCACTTCCGCATACGCCTCGTTGATGCCATACGAGCCCTCGCCGGCGTTCTGCTGCAGATTGGTATTGAGCCCTTGCTGCGAATAGAAGTCGGGCGTGGCGCCGCCGGAGATATCGCGGTGGTCCGCGCCCACCGCAAAGGTCGCATCGCCCGCGCCGAGCACATCGGGGAAGGTGAACATGTCGCCGCTGAGGTTGGCGCTGAGATTGCGCGCCTGGCTGAAGGAACGGGTGCCGGCCACGATATTGAGATAATTGATTTCCGCCGGCGACAATCCGCCCGCACCGGAGAACGGATTGATCGGCACGCAGCCGGCGATCACATGCCCGGGCGTGCCGCATACCACCTGGCCGGACCCGTCCATGAAGGACGGTCCCAAGCCCAGGTAGGCATGCACCATATTGAGATTGCCCGGGCCGAAGCTGGACTGGTCGTAGCGATAATCGCTATAGCCGGCGTCCCAATTGAACAAGTGCTCGCCGAGGGCGAAGTCGCCCTCCAGGCCGACGCGGAAACCGGCCTGCTTGATCTTGTTGTCGGCCACGCGATTGGGGCTGATCAAAGGCAGCAGGAATTGCAGATTGTTGCCCGGCAGCGGGTTGTAATAGCTCTGCGCGGACAGGCTTTCCAGATAGCTCTGCGGGAAGGTGCCGGCAGGCAGTCCCAGCGCCGCGGCGAGGTTGTTGCCGTTGACCACGGTGTTCGAACCCAGCGGATAGCCGCCGATCATCACGGTGGAATCGTTGGTGTTGTAGGTGCCGGTGAAGTTGGCACTGATGTGGTCGGTGAGCTTGTAATCACCCTTCAGCGTGTACGACCGCAGGCGGCTGTTCGGCACCAGCGTATTCATCGCCGCGGCGTTGGTGTAGTCCTGTGCAAAGGTGGGCGAGGGATACTGGATGCCGAAGGTATCGGGATGGAAGTTGCCGATATTGCGGCCGTCGCCGCCAGGATTCACGATCATCGGCGCACCCAGCGCATTTTGCAGTTGCGGCAGGTTCTCTGCCGCGCCGGTCAGCGGATTGATGGCGCCGATGATCTGGCCGTAGTCCGACGGTCCCTGCGTCTGCGGATAATTCGGCCCCAGGCTTTCAATGCCGTACTGGCTGTACCAGCGATCGTTGGCATTCAGTGCGTCCTGGTTCTGCACGGTGATGTTCACCAGGAACGAGCCGCGCGAAAACTTCTTGCCGCCGGTGAGGCTGAACTGGCTTTGCTTGCCGTCGTTGCCCGGCGCATAGGTGCTGTTGTACGTATCCAGCTGCACGCCGTCGAAATCTTTCTTGGTGATGATGTTGATCACGCCGGCGATCGCGTCGGAGCCGTAGATGGCCGAGGCGCCGTCCTGCAGGATTTCCACATGATCGATGATCGAGCTTGGCACCGTGCTCAGGTCGGTCTGGCCGAAGATGTCGGTAGTCCAGCGCTGCCCGTCCACCAGCACCAGCGTGCGCGGTGCGCCGAGCCCGCGCAGGCTGGCGTACTGGCCGACGATATTGCCCAGCACGCTCTGGTTGCTGGTGCCGGCCGAACCGACCGAGGAGATGTTCTGCAGGATCTGGCCGACGCTGATGAAACCTTGCTGCTGCAAGGCTTCATGCGAAAGTTCGGTCACCGGCTGCGAGGTTTCCACATCGACGCTGCGAATCAGCGAACCGGTCACGGTAACGCCTTGCAGGGTGACGGTCTTGTTGGGCGGCGGCGGTGGCGTGGCCGGTTGCTGCGGTGTGCTTTGCGGGGGAGCCGCAGGCGTGGTTTGTGCGGTGGAGGTGGCAGTCAGGGCAAGCCCGGCCAGCGCCAAAGCGGTACGGATCGCCAGCGCGATCTTGAGCTGTGGTGTATTCACGGTGGTCTCCCGATGTTGTTAGGTGCGGCTCACGCCTGCACCACGTGGTTTTCGGGCGCACGTTCCCCTGGCTGCGGTGGTGGGGGCGCCGCAGCTTGAATCCTTGATATACGCGGGACCTAGGCGGAATCGAGCACCAATTGCGCGGAATTTCGCAGTGCCAATTCAGCTGTTGCCGGTCCCGGCCGCAAAAAAAGAACCCCGGCGTAGCCGGGGTTCTCGATCATCGGGCGGTCCGGCCGAAGCCGGTTGCTCAGAACAACTGCTGCGAGTACTTCAGATACACCACGCGGCCGATGTCGTACTGCGGGTTGTAGGCGAACGCCGTATAGCCGTCCGTGCCGGTCGGGCCCAGCGGGCCGATCACGCTTTCCGCACCGGTGTAGGTCAGCGGGGCATGCCGGTTGAAGACGTCGGTGGCACCCAACGAGATCTGGCCCTTCCACGGTGCCTTCCAGCTGACCTGCAGGTCGTTGAAAGCGAGCGCACCCTGGCGATACAGGCCGCTTGATGCGCCCTGCACGTTGCCGTTGGGATCGGTGCACGGGAAGTACATCTGCAAGTCCGCGTTGTCGCCGTGGCAGGATTCCTGCAGCGACGAGAAGTAGCGCACCGTCCAGGTGGCGCTGAAGTTGTTCCAGCTCCAGTTGAGGTTGGTGGTGTCGCGGAAGCGCCAGACCGGGCCGAGGATCGGATCGTAGGTGCCCAGATTCCAGGAGACCGGGCTGCCTGGCGAGCTCTCTTCCTTGAGCGAGCTGATGTAAGTACCGGTGGTATCGATCTTGAACTTGCCTACCGGCGTATCCGGGAACAGGTAGCTCAAGCCCACGTCGGTGCCGCGCTCATCCACGAAGCCCTCGTTCACCACCGCCTGCAGCAGGTTGATCACCTGGCCGTTGGCGCCGGAACGCTCGAACTGCGAACACTGGTCGGCTTCGTTCAACTGATAGCAGTTGAGCAGGATGCTCTCGGCCGAGGGCAGGGTGATGATGTTGTTGACGCGGATGCGGTAGCCATCGACCGTCACGTTGAAGCCGCTGAACCAGCTCGGGCTGTAGACGATGCCCGCGGTGTAGCTCTTGGATGTTTCCGGCTTCAGGTTGGGGTTGGCACCGGTGAAATACGGCGTGGTGCTGGTGGAGAACGGACCGGAGACCGGCACGCCGTTCGCATTGAGCTGATGGAAGTTCGCACCGACGCCGGGAATACCGTCGATACCGGCCACGCAGTTATGCGCCACCACCGGATTGGAGGTGTAGCCGTAGGTCACGTCGCAGGGATCGGTGTAGCTGGTGAAGCTCTGCATCGTGCCGCCGTACAGGTTGGAAATCGACGGGGCGCGGAAACCCGTGCCGTAGCTGGCGCGTACCAGCAAGTCGTCGATCGGCTTGTACGAGAGCTTGTACGAGTTGTTATTGGTGGTGCCGAAGTTGCTGTAGTGCGAGAAGCGGTGCGAGATGTCGATGTCGAACAGCTGCGCGCCGGGCAGATCCTTCAGCAGCGGCAGGTTGACTTCGGCATAGGCTTCGTTGATGCCGTAGGAGCCTTCGCCCGGATTCTGCTGCAGGTTGGTGTTCAAGCCTTCCTGTGTGTAGATATCGGGCGTGACGCTGCCGGAAACGTCGCGATGGTCGACGCCGAAGGCGAAGGTGGCGTCGCCTTCACCCAGCGACTGCGGCAGGGTGAACATGTCGCCGCTGATGTTCGCCTGGATCTGGCGCTGCTGGCTCTGCGAGTGGGTGAAGAAGTCGTAGTTGAGATAGTTGATCTCGGCCGGGGTCAGGCCGCCGGAGCCGGAGAACGGATTGAGCGGTACGCAGCCGGCGATGACATTGCCCGGGGTGCCGCACAGCACCTGGCCGCCAGCACTCATGAAGGACGGCCCGATGGCGTTGTACAGATGCACTAGGTTGAGGTTGCCGCCACCGCCCATGTCCTGGATGTAGTGGTAGTCGCTATAGCCCGCATCCCAGTTGAACTCGTTCTCGCCCAGCGTGAAGTCACCCTGCAGGCCGGCGCGGAAGCCGTACTGCTTGATGTTGTTGACGGTCACGCGGTTGGGATCCTGCAGTGGCAGGCTGAAGGACGTGTTGTAGCCGGGCAGCGGGTTGTAATAGGCGTTCGGCGACAGCGTGGGGAACCACGCGCTGCCGAGGCTGCCGGCCGGCAGGCCCAGCGCATTGGCCAGGTTCACGCCGTTGGCGGGCGTAAGCGAGCTCAGCGGATAGCCGCCGATATAGTCGGTGGCATTGTTGGTGTTGTAGGTGCCGGTGAAGTTCGCCGTGATGTGATCGGTCACCTTGAAGTCACCCTTCAAGGTGTACGACCGCAGGCGATTGTCCGGTTCGAGCGTTTCCAGGCCCGCCGAATTGGCGTAGTCATTATTGAAATACGGGCTCGGATACTGCACGCCGAACGTATTGAGATGGTAGTTCGCAATATTCATCCCGTTCTGGCCGGCGTTGACCGTGATCGGGCCATTGGCCAGCGCGGCAGGCGATCCGCCCGCGGCATTGACGGCGCTGGTAATGGTGCCGAAGTCGGACGCCTGCATGGACTGCGGATACTGCGGGAAGCTGCCGTAGCCGTAATGGCTGAACCAGCCGTCGCTGGACATGATCTGGTTGATGTTCTGCACGGTCATGTTGAAGGTGAACGAGCCGCGCGAGAACTTCTTGCCGCCGGTGAGGCTGAACTGCGTTTGCCTGCCGTAGTCACCCGGCGAATAGGTGCTGTTGTACGTGTCCAGGTACAGGCCATCCACATTCTTGGTGTGGATATTGATCACGCCTGCGATAGCGTCTGAACCGTAGATCGACGAGGCACCGTCCTGCAGGATTTCCACGCTGTCGATCAGCGAGCTGGGAATGGTGCTGAGGTCGGTCTGGCCGAAGATGTCGGTGGTGTAGCGCTGGCCGTCGACCAGGATCAGGGTGCGCGACGCGCCCAGGCCACGCAGGCTGGCGTACTGGCCGACGATATCGCCCAGCGAACTCTGGTTGCTGGTACCGGCCGAGCCGACCGAAGGCACGTTCTGCAGGATCTGCCCGACACTGACGAAGCCCTGCTGCTGCAGCGCCTCATGCGAGAGTTCGGTGACCGGCTGGGCCGTTTCCACGTCCACGCTGCGAATCAGCGAGCCGGTAACGGTGACGCCCTGCAGGGTCACGGTCTTGTTGTTGGGCGCCGGCTGCGTTCCGTTTTGCGGTGCGGGCGGTTGCGATTGGGTGGCTGGCTGCGATGTCGCGGCGGGGGACGTTTGTTGATCGGGCGTGGCAGTCTGCGCTGCCGCAACGGATATCAAGCCATAGCTGCCCAACACCAACGCCATGCGTATCGCATGTGTGATTTTCTGCTGCTGAATTTTCAAGTTCGTACTCCCCAGGTTTACGTGATGGTGATTACACGTGTGCTTATCCCTGCCCCGTTTTTTACTGCCCCGGATTTGCGTCAATGTGGGTTTGCCGCAATCCGTAAAGTGCTTGATACACGAAAATCACACATAAAATCGAGCAGTAAGGATTTTCGTTGCTGGTAAAGAAAATTCGAAACGAAAATCAGAAAGTTATGCCCGTAAGTTACGTGCAAGTGAGTCATTCGTTACGTGCATCAAGCGTCAACGCCATGTGAAGCAGTCCAAGCTGCGTTGACGTGAAGGCGACGAACATAAACGCCGCACTCGAGCATGAGTGATATACGAGCTGGCGCGCGAAATCGAGTGTCTAAAGATCTAATTTATTATTTATTGACGGAAATTTTTTAATTGCGGACGTATTTGTCAGCCAGAAGAAAGTTAAACGCAGGAAATTAATCCGCCATTTAGTTTTGGTATATCAAAAGGCATAGAACAAACGTCACGCCGCCGGTTATTGGCTGACGCTTGGCTGTCTTTCTATTGGCCTTGGAAAAATCGGACACAGCAGCAGCTGCGCACGCAGCTTCTTGCCGCCGGCGCAAGTTCAGGATGTCGGCTCGCAGGTTTCTGCTGCGCTCAGAACTGGACGGCGGCTTCGATGTGCAGCAGGTCGCCGCAGATATCACCCAGGCGGGTCAGCAGCAGGTGGCGGCGTGCGGCCACCTCGGCGGGCAGGCGGCCGATGCCGTGCAGCTCGGCACAACGCAGCGCGGCCTGGTAGGCCAGCAAGGGGCCGGGCACTTCGGAGCGCCGTTGCGCATCGCCCTGCCACAGCACGGCTACCCATCCTTCCTCGCGTGCGGTGGACGATTCGTCCACCGGCATCATCAACGTGCCGTCGCTGAGCGAGAGTGCGCAATCGCAGCCGTCGGCGAACTGGAAGGTGTATAGCGGCGTCAGTTCGGCGATGTAGTCGACAATGCGCTGGCTCAATCCGTTCATGGCGGCTCCCCTCCGAGGCATAGCGCCGGAATACTAGCGCGATGCACCGGCGCATGTCCGGGATGCGCAGCACGCCGCGACAAGACAGCGCAGATTACGGACTGTTGACGATCGACTGCAGTGTCGTCAGATCGTCCGGCGAAAGATGCCGTGCCATCGGTGCGATGCGATGCCCGCGGTAGAGATAGGCGGTGATCTTGCCGCTGTCGCGCTGATAGACCATCAGATTCGAACTTTGCCCATCGGCGCCCTGGATCTGCACCTCGAGGATGGGATGATCCGGAATATCCGCGGTATAGCCCGACCAGTCGTCGCGCGCATTGATCCATGCCGACAGCGCCGCTACCTGCGCACTGCTCAGCGCGCGATTGCCCGGATGATCGCTGGCCGGCGCCACGATGACCTGGGCCGAGGCGACCCCGCGAACGTCGGTCTGCGCCGCGCACCCGGCCAGCGCGCCCAGGCCGATCACGGTAACCATCCTGACAAGACGCTTGGACATGCTGATCCTCTGGATGAGTGAGTGGGCCGCCGCGAGAGCCGCTACGCAAGCGTACGTTTGCCGCTGATAGCCGGGCAAGCACTTGGATTTTGCGCGCCTGTCCCAAGATCCAGTCGCCATATCGTCCGGCCTGGCCGGCGCGGTGACCATGCTGGAAGCTCTCCATGACAGATCCGTGTCGCTTTCGTCCTTGGGCTGAAAACGCGACAATGGGCAGCTTTCGCGGGCGCCTTCGCCCGGTTCGTCGCGGCCGCGATACCCCTTGAATGCCGTAGCCATAGAGGCCCATGCAGACCATGTCCCAAACGCCGAAGATCATCTACACGCTGACCGACGAAGCCCCGTATCTGGCCACGCATTCCCTGCTGCCGATCATCAATGCCTACACCAGCACCGCCGGCATCAGTGTGGAAACGCGCGACATTTCCCTCGCCGGCCGCATCCTGGCGCAGTTTTCGGACATCCTGCGGGACGATCAGAAGATCTCCGACGACCTCACCGAACTGGGCGAGCTGGCCACCACGCCGGACGCCAACATCATCAAGCTGCCCAATATCAGCGCCTCCATGCCGCAGCTGAAGGCGGCGATCAAGGAGCTGCAGGCCCAGGGCTATGCGCTGCCCGAATACCCCGAAGAACCCAAGGACGTCAGCGACTGGAACGTGCGTGCCCGCTACGACAAGGTGAAGGGCAGTGCGGTGAACCCGGTGCTGCGCGAAGGCAATTCCGATCGCCGCGCGCCGCCGTCGGTCAAGAACTACGCGCGCAAGCATCCGCACAAGATGGGCGCCTGGTCGGCCGATTCCAAAACGCATGTGGCGCAGATGGCCGGCGGCGATTTCTACGGCAGCGAGAAATCCACCGTGGTGGCGCAGCCCACCGTGGCCAAGATCGAATGGTTCGGCAAGGACGGCAGCAGCACCGTGCTGAAGGAAAGGACCAAGCTCACCGCCGGTGAAATCATCGATACCGCGGTGATGAGCAAGCAGGCGCTGGCCAGCTTTATCGACGCACAGATCGAAGATGCGAAGCAGCAGGGCGTGCTGTTCTCGCTGCATCTGAAGGCGACCATGATGAAGGTCTCCGACCCGATCATGTTCGGTCAGGTGGTGACCGAGTTCTACAAGGATGTGCTGGCCAAGCACGCCGACACGCTCAAGAGCATCGGCTTCAATCCGAACAACGGCATCGGCGATCTGTACTCGCGCATCGGCGCGCTGCCGGCCGACAAGCAGGCCGAAATCAAGGCCGACGTGGATGCCGAATACAGCAAGCGCCCGCATATGGCGATGGTCAATTCCGACAAGGGCATCACCAATCTGCACGTGCCCAGCGACGTGATCATCGACGCCTCGATGCCGGCGATGATCCGCGACTCCGGCAAGATGTGGAATGCCGAAGGCAAACTGCAGGACACCAAGGCGGTCATCCCGGATCGCAGCTACGCCGGCGTGTACCAGGCGGTGATCGAGGACTGCAAGGCGCATGGCGCCTTCGACCCGGCCACCATGGGCAGCGTGCCCAACGTGGGCCTGATGGCGCAGGCGGCCGAGGAATACGGCTCGCACGACAAGACCTTCCAGATCGCCGCCGATGGCGTGGTGCGCGTCACCGATACCGACGGCAAGGTGTTGCTGGAGCAGAACGTGGAAGCCGGCGACATCTGGCGCATGTGCCAGACCAAGGACGCACCGGTGCAGGATTGGGTGAAGCTGGCCGTCACCCGCGCGCGCCTGAGCAATACCCCGGCCGTGTTCTGGCTGGACAAGCAGCGCGCGCATGACGCACAGGTGATCGCCAAGGTCGAGCGTTACCTAAAGGACCACGACCTCAGCGGCCTGGATATCCGCACCTTGTCGCCGGTCGAGGCCACCACGTTCTCGCTGGAACGCATCCGCAAGGGCCAGGACACCATTTCGGTCACCGGCAACGTGCTGCGCGACTACCTCACCGACCTGTTCCCGATCATGGAACTAGGCACCAGCGCCAAGATGCTGTCGATCGTGCCGCTGATGGCTGGTGGTGGCCTGTTCGAAACCGGCGCCGGCGGTTCCGCGCCCAAGCACGTGCAGCAGTTCCTGGAAGAAAACTGCCTGCGTTGGGATTCGCTGGGCGAATTCCTCGCCCTGGCCGCGTCGCTGGAACACCTGGCCAACCGCTACGACAACGCCAAGGCGCGTGTGCTGGCCAAGACTTTGGACCAGGCCAACGGCAAGTTCCTCGACAACAACAAGTCGCCCGCGCGCAAAGTCGGCGAACTCGACAACCGCGGCAGCCACTTCTACCTGGCCATGTACTGGGCCCAGGCCCTGGCCGAGCAGAACGACGATGCCGCACTGAAGGCCAAGTTCGCCCCGCTGGCCAAGGCGCTGACCGACAACGAAGCGAAGATCGTCGGCGAACTTAACGGCGCGCAGGGCAAGGTCAACGATATCCATGGCTACTACCATCCGGATACCAAGCTGGTGACCGATGCCATGCGGCCGAGCGAGACCTTCAACCAGGCGCTGGCTGCGCTGTAAGTCGGCGGATTTCAGGTGAGCGCGAAAACGGGACCGCAAGGTCCCGTTTTCGTTTGTATCGCCGATCCAGTGCGCAACTGCATTTGCGGCACGGCTTCGGCGAATTACGCGGGATATCGTCGCTGTGATTTTTGAGTTGTCATGCAAGTGCATTACAATTGCCAAGACCCATGTCACGGAGAACGGTGATGGCTTCCAATGCGCTGGTGCAGACGCGAATTGACGCTGACGTAAAGGCGCGTGCGGTGGCTGTGCTCGACAGCATGGGGCTGACCGTATCCGACGCGGTGCGCATTCTGCTTACACGAGTGGCCAATGAAGGTGCCTTGCCGTTCGATTTTTCGATCGATCCGTCAGTGCATGATGCGTGGTTTCGTGCCAAGGTGCTGGAGGCGTTGAACGATCCGCGCCCGGCGATCAAGGCAGCGGATGTGGATGCTCACTTTGCCAAGCGTCGAGCGGCGGCATTGCGCAAGAAACGACGAGGGTAGGTGTGAGACTTGAATGGACGCAGTTGGCCGCGATGGATCGCGATAGCATCTTCAGCTATATCGAAGCGGATAACCCCCCATGCAGCGGTGTCCGTCGATGAGCGGATAGAGAAACAAACCAAGCAGCTTGCCCGATTTCCTCAGAGCGGCCGGGCCGGTCGGGTACGTGGAACACGTGAACTGGTCATCCAGGCACCCCTTACATCGTTATCTATAAACTGATCGAGGACGTGGTGCGCCTGCTGCGTGTCCTGCACGAGGCGCAACTATGGCCTGACGATGCGGTCCATAAGGGCTAACCAACTAATCAGTTGTTTTCGGATCAAGGCGAGGAATAGTTCCGTATGCGCATTCCCATGGCTGCTGGCTTGCTGTTACTGCTGACGGTGACGCCTGCCTGGGCGCAATCGGCACCACCCTCCTCGTCGAGCATTCACGCGCCCCTGCTGCAAGCGGTAACCGTCACCGGCGTACAGCCCGGCCCGGGCCTGTGGAAGGTGAGCAAGGGCGATCATGTGATGTGGGTGCTGGGCACGGTCACGCCGCTGCCCAAGCATATGGAGTGGCATTCGGCGCAGGTGGAGGATGTGCTGGCGCATTCGCAGGTGCTGCTGGGCTTGCCGGGGGCGAACGTCAAGGCGGACGTAGGTTTTTTCGGCAAGCTGATGCTGCTGCCGTCGGCCTATAGCGCGCGCAAGAATCCGGATGGGGCCGATTTGCAGCAGATCCTGCCGCCGGCGATGTATGCGCAATGGCAGGCGTTGAAACAGAAGTACATCGGGCATGACAGTGGCATCGAATACTGGCGCCCGTTGTTCGTGGCGCTGAAGCTGTATGAAAAGGCGCTGGATCAGTCCGGCCTTACCAATGCCAACGATATCGGCAAGACGGTGGAGAAGATGGCCGATGCGCACGGCGTGCGGCACGAGTCGGTGAAATACCGGCTGGTGATCGAGCATCCGCGCGATGCCTTGAACAAGATCAAGCAGACCAACCTGCACGATATCAGCTGTTTCAACCAGACTCTGGACCTGGTGCAGAACGACATGGGCGGCCTCGCCGAGCGCGCTAATGCCTGGTCGACCGGCGATGTGGAAACGTTGCAGCGACTTGCCCTGCGCGATCGCCATGAGTCCTGCGTGGTGGCGGTGGTGAACGCCGACTTCGCCGAGGAACTGGGCTTGCACGATCTGCCGCAGCGGATCGAGGGCAGCTGGCTGGCTGCCGCGCAGCAGGCGCTGGCCGACAACACCCAGAGTTTTGCCCTGCTGCCGATGGGTGAAGTGCTGGCACCCGACGGTTATCTGGCCGACCTGAAAGCCAAGGGCTACACGGTGCAGGCACCCGACGAGCAGTAGCCCTGACGCCGTCTTGGCGGCCTGCTAGAGTGGCGTGGGGTGCACGGAACCACTCGGCATAGGGGAAGGAAATGAAGAAGGTTTTGATGGCGCTTACGGCGCTGCTTTTGGCATGCGCCGCTCAAACGCTGTGGGCGCAGGAGCAACCGCAACCGGCCCAGCGCAATCCGCTGGCTTCGCTGCCCTGGCAGATGGGGCCCGACACGGTAAAGCTCGGCGATCGCGCAAGCTTGAATGTCCCGGATGGCTACGCCTTTCTGGGGCCGGCCGGCAGCCGCTCGCTCAATGAAATTCTGCACAATCCGCCGGTGCATGCGGACGTCTATACGCTGGCGCCGAAGAACCTGGCCTGGATCGCCTTTTTTTCTTACGAAGACATCGGCTACGTCAAGGACGATGAAAAGCTCGATCCGGATGCGATCCTGCAGTCGTATCGCGACGGCACCGAATCCGGCAACAAGCAGCGCAGGGAGCGCGGCTGGTCCGAGCTGAACGTGCTCGGCTGGAGCGCCAAGCCGGAATACGACACGCAGATCAAATCGCTGGCCTGGTCGATCCTGCTGGAAGACGCGCAGACGCACGAGCACGTCGTCAATTACAACACGCGCCTGCTGGGCCGCCATGGCGTGATGGACGTGGTGGTGGTGACGGAGCCGCAGCGGCTTGCAACCTCGATCGCGGACTTCAAGAGCGCGCTGCCCGGTTTCCAATACGCCGCAGGCGAGAGCTATGCCGAATACCGCGCTGGCGACCGCGTGGCCGAGTATGGGCTGGCGGCACTGATTACCGGCGGCGCATTGGCGGTGGCGGCCAAGAAGGGCCTGTTCACGGTGATCGGCGGCTTCCTGGTGGCGGCGTGGAAATTTGTGCTGGCCGGCTTTGTTGCGCTGACGGCCTGGTTCAAGAATCTGTTCAAGAAAAAGCCGCAGGCACGATGAGCCTGCACGATGGGCTGCTGTTGCTGGGCGGAGTCGTCGCGCTGTATCTGTACGACTCCGCCTTGCTGCTCTATCACAACGAGATTGTGTTGATCGGAGCGGGCGGCAGCTATCGGGTTTCGGCCGGATCGGGGCTCGAGCTGGGCGGACGGCATGTGTTGCTGCCATCGCCCTGGCTGCCGCATCAGCCGCTGTTCCGGTTGAGCTGGCCGCAACAAGGTGTGTATGCGCACGAGCCGCAATCCATGCGTAATCGCCGTGTGCGGATCGGTCTGACAGCGGTGGCGCCATGGGTGCTGGTGCTGCTGATCCTGTTCGGCGCCGGCCTGCCGTGCGTGTTGTTCGTGTCGGGCCGGCTCGACGTGTTGCTGGCATGGATCACGCTGGTCTATGCCGTGATCGTGCTGGCGTTGCTGCAGGTCTACCGCCATCGCAAAGCTTTGAATCTATCCGGCCGGGCGGTGGCGGCGATCGCGCTGGACGCCTTGCTGTGCGCACCGTTCGCGCTGAACATCGTGCGCAAGATCGGCCTGCGCCAAAAGCTCGATGTGGATTTGCGCACGGTTGCGAAAAGCCTGCCGGCGCCGGCCCTGGCCGAGCTGACCGTCATTCTGCGCCAGCGCATTCATACCAGCTTGGGCTTCGTCGAGCCTGGCGACGCAGCGACCCATACTTTGACGGCTTACCTGGCCGCTTTCGAGGAACTGCATCGATGACCGCCGTGGATATCGTGGTGATCGCCGCCGGCCTGCTGTTCGGCTATCGCTTGGTCAGCAATTACCTCTCGCCGCACGGGGCTCCCTCCACGGAACCGCTGCATGAGGAAGCGCGGCAGCCCGAGCGCCTGCCGGATACTCCGCCGTGGTATGTGGTGCTGGAAGTGCCGGAAAACGCTGCGCTGGCAGAGATCGAGCGCGCCTACCGCGTCAAGGTCAGCCAATACCACCCGGACAAGGTGGCGCAGATGGGCGACGACATCCGGCAACTGGCGGAAGCCCGCTGCAAGGAAATCAACGCGGCGTATGACGCGGCTGTGCGCCTGCGCAAGCCGCCGGCATGGCCGGCGCGCTAGAACGCCGCGCTGGCGCTATCCAGCGCCGCTAGCTCGGCTGCACTGAGCGACAGCTTTGCCGCGCCGAACAATTCCTGCAATTGCGTCACGCTGGTAGCGCTGGCAATCGGTGCCGTGACACCGGGGCGTGCGATCAACCACGCCAGTGCCACCTGCGCCGGTGTGGCCTGGTGCGCGGCCGCGATCTGGTCCAGTGCCGCCAATACTTGCTGTCCCTGGTCGTTGAGATATTTGCGCACGGCGCCGCTGCGCGCGGCGCTCTTGGACAAATCCGCTTCGCTGCGGTATTTGCCGCTGAGGAAGCCGCTGGCCAGCGAGTAATAGCCGATCACGCCGATGTTTTCCGCACGGATCAGCGCTTCCAGCGCTTGCTCGTAGCCTTTGCGGCTGACCAGGTTGTATTCCGGCTGCAGGCTTTCGTAGCGCGGCAGCCGATGCTCCTGCGATACCTTCAGCGCTTCGGCCAACCGGTCGGCGTTGTAGTTGGACGCGCCGATCGCGCGTACCTTGCCTTCCTCGATCAGCCGCGCAAAGGCACCCAGCGTTTCGCTGAGCGGTACGCTGGCATCGTCGGCATGTGCCTGGTACAGATCGATATGGTCGGTCTGCAGGCGCTTGAGCGAACCTTCGACGGCGGTGCGGATATTGACCGGCGAAAGACCGCTGTGCTCGACCCATTTGCCGACCTTGGTGGCGATCACCACCTGCGCGCGCTTGCCGCTGCGCTTGAGCCACTTGCCGATGATGGTTTCCGATTCGCCGCCGCGGTTGCCCGGCGCCCAGGCCGAATAGACGTCGGCGGTGTCGATCAGATTGAAGCCGCCCTCGACAAAGGCATCGAGCAGCTCGAACGAGCGCGCTTCATCCGCGCTCCAGCCAAACACGTTGCCGCCGAAAGCGAGCGGCGCGACGGAAAGGCCGGAGCGGCCGAGTAGGCGATGCTGCATGGGAAAGATCCTCGGATGATGCGTGATCTTTCCCACTTGGGTCGCGCAGCGCGGGAATCAAGCCGAGCAGGGGTCGCAGTCCGCGCGATGTTCCGTGCAGGCCGGCAAGGGCAGCAGGGCCACGTCCACCTGCACCTGTTCGGTCTGGCAGCGGCAGGCGGCGGTTTCGTCGGGCAACCATTTGAGCGTGCCGGGGCTGGCGTGGCCGTGCAGGAACAACAGATCTACCCATGGCGAGCGCATGGCAGGTTCCTAGTCGGGTTGGGGTGTGCTCAAGGTAATGGGCGGTCCCGGCACGCAAAAGCGATATATTCGCAAGCCAGGTTTGAGGGATATTCAAGATGAGTCGGGTGCCGCTCAGTCTGTTGCAGCAATTCGTGCAGGTGGCGCGATTGGGCAATCTCTCGCGCGCCGCCGATCAGGCCAATCTCACAGTGAGCGCATTGAGTCACCAGATGCGCCAGCTGGAGGATCGCCTTGAACGGCGCTTGTTCGAGCGCGGTCCACGCGGCGTCACGCTGACGGTGGAGGGCTGCAGCCTGCTGGAAGCGGTCGGCGACCATTTCGACGGCATCGAGCATGCGCTGTCGCGCTATCGCCAGCGGCGCCACGAGGCGCTCACCCTCAGCACCAGTCCCGGCATGATTTCGAGCTGGCTGATGCCGCGCCTGCCGCGCTTGCTTGCGGCGCATCCGGAACTGGAACTTAATCTGCAATCCAGTTTTACGCTGGTGAATTTCGAGCGCGAACCGGTGGATGTCGCCCTGCGTTATGGCAAGGGCCAATGGCCGGGCGTACATGCCGAGCGACTATTCGGCGAATGGCTGGCGCCGGTGGCGGCGCCCGAGCTGGTGGCGCGCATGCAGGGTGCCGATCCGCTCGATCTGTCGGCATGGCCGTTGCTCGGCGATCCCAATCCGAACAATCGCTGGAACGACTGGTTCGCGCATTACGGCGGCGAGCCGCCGCGCCGCTATGTGGCGCATGTCGATACGGTGGAATCGTTGCGGCATGCCGCGCTGGAAGGCCTGGGCGTAGCGCTGGGACGCATGGTCACCTCCAAGTCGCTGATCGATGCCGGCCGGCTGGTGGTGCTGGGCGATCGCTATCTGCCGGTGCCCGAGCCGGAAGCGTATTACCTGGTGTATCCGCCACGCTCGGAAGATCACCGCGGCTTGGGCACGTTTCGCGAATGGGTGCTTGGCGAGGCGGAGGCGTATTGCCAGCAAATGCCGCAGTGGCCGTGCGAAGACGATGCGGCCTGATGCTTTCGGCAGGTTCTTGCTGTGCGATGCATGTCTCTATGTGGCGGTGTATTTCGCTAAGCGTGATGACGTTATCGTGACGAATAATCTGGTAACTGACATAAAATAGTGGATCGCCGCCCGCTATTTGCCGGCGTCGCACACCCAATCCGTGACAATTCAATAAGGATTTTCCATGCCGAGTACCGCCATTCTCGTCGACGGTGCTTTTTTTCTCGCTCGTTATCGCAAGGTCTGGGGCGATCGTGATGTCAATGACGCACGTACTGTGGCCAAGACCGTGTTCGGCATGGCGCTGGAACATCTGAAGGCATTGGATCGGCCGCGCGAGGCGCTATATCGCATTTTCTTCTACGACTGCCCGCCGCTGGAAAAGGTGCTGGTAAAGCCGGTCAGCGGCGAAAGCATCGATTTCGCGCGCACGGCCGCCGCGGGGTTCCGGCGCGATCTGCACGATCAATTGCGCCGTCAGCGCAAGATGGCGCTGCGCCTGGGACGGCTGGCCGATCGTGGCGAGTGGAAGCTCAAGCATCAGGCCTACCAGCAACTGCGCGACGAATCGCTGTATTGGGATGAGCTGGGCGACGAGCATTTCGAGCCCGATATGCGCCAGACCCAGGTGGATATGAAGATCGGCATCGATATCGCAGCGCTGGCTTATAAAAGGCAGGTGGACCAGATCATCCTGGTCGCGGGCGATGCGGACTTTATCCCGGCGGCCAAGCTGGCGCGCTACGAGGGCATCGACTTCATCCTGGATCCGATGTGGCAGGGCATTGCGCCGGATCTGCATGAGCATATCGACGGCTTGCAGTCAGTCTGCCCCCGCCCGTTTTAATGAAATAGCGTGCTCTTCGCGTTCGCTTCCTCTCCCCCCGGGGAGAGGATTGAGGTGAGGGGCGCGCTCGCGACAGAGCTGCATCCGGGCGCGCCGTTCTTCAACGCAATATCGCTTGCGGCTGTCCCTCGCCTAACCCTCGACCCAAGGGGAAAGGCACCCGAGCGCGCAAACAGTTCGCACGCCCCTAACGCAACGGTCGTAAACTAATCGTAAAATCACCCATTCGCTGCATGTGACCGGCGGCATGTCGCCGCGGGCGCGTTGAAGGAGTCGTCATGAAGATCAGGCTTGCCGTCGGATTGTCCACCGCTCTGTTGCTGGCCGGCACGGCCTATGCGCAGCAGGTGGCGCAGGACCAGCCGTCCGGCGACCTGGTGCCGCCGACCAGTGCCAGCGACTTCACCGCCAACCAGCTGGATGCCGTGCTGGCCGGTTCGTGGCGCTCGGAGCACAACAAGGCGCGCGATGTGTATCGCCACCCCAAGGCCACCTTGCAGTTCTTTGGCCTGCAGCCCGACCAGACGGTGATCGAAATCACCCCGGGCGGCGGCTGGTATAGCGAAATCCTGGCGCCGCTGCTGCGCGACAACGGTCACTACATTGCCGCCGTGGCGGCCAGCAACGATGCGGAAAGCAAGCAGGACACCGCCTCGCTGCACGCCAAGTTCAGCGCCGATCCCGCCGAATACGGCAAGGCCAGCATCGCTACCTTCAATCCCAAGACGCCGGTGTTCGGCGCCCCCGGTTCGGCCGACATGGTGCTGACCTTCCGCAACGTGCACAACTGGACCATGGCCGGTACCGCACCGGCGATGTTCAAGGCGTTCTACGCGGTGCTCAAGCCGGGCGGCACGCTGGGAGTGGTGGATCACCGCGCTGCCGCGGGCGCCAGCCTCGATGCGGTCAAGGCCTCGGGTTACCTGCCGACCGACTACGTAATCAAGCTGGCCACCGATGCCGGCTTCAAGCTGGACGCGCAAAGCGAGATCAACGCCAATCCCAAGGACACCAAGGATTATCCCAAGGGCGTATGGACCTTGCCGCCGACCCTCACCCTGGGCGACCAGGACCGTGCCAAGTACCTGGCGATCGGCGAATCCGATCGCATGACCTTGCGCTTCGTGAAAGAGGGCAAGGCCCCGGCGGCGAAAGCGGACGCCACTGCCCATTGAGCAGGGGCTACGCATGCTGATCGCACTGAACAAGCCGTTCGGTGTGCTGTGCCAGTTCACCACCGATGACGGCCGTCCCACGCTTGCCGACTACGTGCCGCACAAGGATGTGTATCCGGCCGGCCGCCTGGATCACGACAGCGAAGGCCTGCTGCTGCTGACCGATGACGGCGTGCTGGCGCACCGGCTGACCGATCCCCGGCACAAGCAGCCCAAGACCTATCTGGTGCAGGTGGACGGTGCGATCAGCGACGACGCCGTGCAGGCACTGCGCCGCGGCGTGGCGTTGAACGACGGGCCGACGCTGCCAGCCGCGGTCGAGCATGCGCAAGAGCCTGCATGGCTCTGGCCGCGCGATCCACCCGTGCGCTTTCGCAAAAGCATCCCTACCAGCTGGGTGTCGATCAGCTTGCGCGAAGGGCGCAACCGGCAGGTGCGTCGCATGACTGCGGCAGTGGGGTTTCCTACCTTGCGTCTGATCCGTGTGCGGATCGGGGCGTATGCACTGGAAGATTTATTGCCAGGGCAGGTGCGGGTGTTGAAGGCTTGATGACGCTTTTCGCTATCCGCAAGACCGGTGCCTCGCCTGATCTCCATACCCCGCGCCGTCATTCCCGCTTTCGCGGGAATGACGGCGCGGTTCGTTGGGGTATTTGGCAAGCCAGGAATGGATGAGCGTCACGCCAACCCAAAAAACGCCATCGCCGCCGCCGTACTGTTGGCCGCCGTCACATCCACCGGTTCGCCGCGATCGCGCGCAATCTCTTCACAAATATGCCTCAGATACATCGGTTCATTGCGCCGATGGCTGGGCTGCGGCCGCACCGTGCGCGGCAGCAGATAGGGCGCATCGGTTTCGATCATCAGCCGGTTGGCCGGAATCTCGCGCACAAACTCGCGCAGATGCGTACCGCGACGCTCGTCACAGATCCAGCCGGTGATGCCGATATGGCAATCCAGTGCGAGGTAATCGAGCAATGCCTCGCGCGTGTCGGTAAAGCAATGCACCACCGCTGCGGGAACCCTGTCACGGTAGCGCTTGAGCAAGGCGAGAAAATCGTGATGCGCATCACGCTGGTGCAGGAACAATGGTTTGCCGGCATCCACGGCGATCTGCAGCTGGCGCTCGAATACTTGCAGCTGCACATCGCGCGGCGAATAGTTGCGGTGATAGTCCAGGCCGGTTTCGCCGACGGCGCGCACTTCGGATAATTTCGCAAAGTCGCGCAGTCTTGCATCAGTCACATCGTTGTAGTCGATAGCATGATGTGGATGCACGCCCGCTGTTGCATACAGGCGTCCCGCATGGCTGCGGGCCAGTTGCAGTGCGTGTTCACTACCGTCGTATGACGCACCGGTGACAAGCATATGAGTGACACCGTGCGCGGCGGCACGGTCGAGCACGGCATCGAAATCGTGCCGGAAAGACTCGTGGGTGAGATTGGCCCCGATATCGACAAGCTGCATGGAGAACCCTTTTTAAGTTTTTATTGTCCCATTCCTTGAGCGCATCGCCCAGCCGCCGCATGAACCGGCACTGCATCCATGGATGCGCTTACAAAGCAAGGCTCGCCAGCCGCTTTGCGGATGTGTTACGAATGGGATTCGCCTGCCGACATGAAGGGGATGTGTGGCTGGCAGGGACATGTTTTCACGAAGTAATCACGAACGGAGTTGAGCATGTCGGCAGTCGCAAAGCCGGCGTCCGTTGGGGCGACGAAAGCCACGGATGACCATGAATCGGCGGTGTGCGCACTGCTGGTGGCGCGTGGGCGCCTGAAGGACAACGACCTGGCCAGGGCCAGGCGCCTGCATGAAGAGGCGCCGGACGGCACCCTCACCGCCCTGCTGGCGCGGCTGGGCCTGGTTTCCGAGCGCGACCTTGCCGAGGCCTGGTCCGAGCTGCTGCAGGCGCCGCTGCTGGCGGCCAAGGATGCGCCGGACATGCCGCCGGCCGACCTCGATATTTCCGTGCGTTTCCTCAAGCAGCAGCACGTGGTGCCGGTGCGCTCGGGCGACGAAGGGCTGGCCCTGGTGGTATCCGACCCGGCCGACCCCTATCCCCTGCATGCCGTGCGGCTCGCGTCGGGCCGGGACGTATCGCTGAGCATCGGCCTGCGCTCGGAAATCGACGACCTGATCGAGCGCTACTACGGCCAGGGCCGTTCGGCCATGGGCACCATCGTGGAAAACCTCGATGGCAGCGCCGCCGAAGAAGACGATGTGGAGCATCTGCGCGACCTCGCTTCCGAGGCGCCGGTGATCCGCCTGGTCAACCTGATCCTGCAGCGCGCGGTGGAACAACGCGCCTCGGACGTGCACATCGAACCGTTCGAGAACCGCCTGAAAGTGCGCTACCGCATCGATGGCGTGCTGCATGAAGTGGAAGCGCCGCCGTCCAGTTCCACCGCCGCGGTGATCAGCCGCGTAAAGATCATGGCCAAGCTCAATATCGCCGAGCGCCGCCTGCCGCAGGATGGCCGCATCCAGTTGCGCGTGCAGGGCAAGGAGCTGGACCTGCGCGTGTCCACCGTGCCGACCAGCTTCGGCGAGTCGGTGGTGATGCGTATCCTCGATCGCGAAACGGTGGTGTTCGATTTCGCCTCGCTCGGCTTCACCGAGAATTTCCGCGAACGTTTCGTGGAAGTGCTGCAGCGCCCGCATGGCATTCTGCTGGTCACCGGTCCTACCGGCTCGGGCAAGACCACCACGCTGTATACCGCGCTGTCGAAGATCAATACGCCGGGCGTGAAGATCATCACGGTGGAAGATCCGGTCGAATATCAGCTCGAAGGTATCAACCAGATTCAGGTGAAGCCGCAAATCGGGCTGGATTTCGCCAATGCGCTGCGCTCGATCATGCGCCAGGATCCGGACGTGATCATGATCGGCGAAATGCGCGACCTGGAAACCTGCCGCATCGCGATCCAGTCCGCGCTCACCGGCCATCTGGTGTTGTCCACCCTGCATACCAACAGCGCCGCGGGCGGCGTGACGCGCATGCTCGACATGGGCGTGGAAGATTACCTGCTCGGCTCCACCGTCAATGGCATCCTCGCGCAGCGACTGGTACGCCGGCTCGATCCGGAAACGGCGGTCGCGTATGAGGCGCCGCCGGAAGTGATCGAGGAATTCGAGCTGGAGAAATACACCACCGAACGGCCGATCCGCCTGTGGAAGCCTGGCACCAGTGCAGCCAATCCCACCGGCTATCGCGGACGCCGCGCCATCATGGAATTCCTGGTGATGAGCGATCCGCTGCGGCGCCTGGTGATGCAGCGCGCGGATGCCGGCGAGATCGAGAAGCAGGCGCGCGCCGAAGGCATGCGCACCATGTACGAAGACGGCATCGCCAAGGCGGTGGCAGGCATCACCACCATTGAGGAGGTGTTGCGTGTTACGCAGGAGGGATAACGCCAATGGCCACGCTCCCTCTCCCCTGCGGGGAAAGGGCCGGGGTGAGGGGGGCAAGGCTTGCTCCGCATCACCATCGGAGCGCGGCTTCGGTGCTGGTTTTGCGCACGATTGGCCCCTCACCTCAATCCTCTCCCCGAAAGGGAGAGGAGGCGAACGCGAAGAGCGTCTCTTTATATGAGCCAGTTCCGCTACCGCGCCGTCAGCGCCGCCGGCGAAATCGTGCAGGGACAGATGGAGGCGGCCAGCCTCGACGAAGTGATCGTGCGCCTGCAGGACCAGGGCCACACGCCGCTGGAAGCCAAGCCGGCCGATGCCGGCGGCGAGAGCGGTGGCTTTGCCTTGTTCAAGCGCGGCCCTTTCAACGGCGACCAGCTCGCGCAGTTCACCCATCAGCTGGCAACCCTGCTCGGTGCCGGCCAGCCGCTGGATCGCGCGCTCGGCATCCTGATGGATCTGCCCGAGGGCGAGCACGCCAAGAAGCTGATCGAACGCGTGCGTGATCGCGTGCGCGGCGGCACGCCGCTGTCGCAGGCGCTGGACGAAGAACACGGCGTTTTCCCCAAGCTCTACATCGCGCTGGTGCGTGCGGGCGAAGTGGGCGGTTCGCTGGAAGACACCTTGCGTCGCCTGGCCGATTACCTGGAGCGTTCGCAACAGCTGCGCGGCAGCATCATCAATGCGCTGATCTATCCGGCCTTCCTGATGGTGGGCGTATTCGGTTCGCTGTTGCTGCTGCTCACGTATGTCGTGCCGCAGTTCGTGCCGATCTTCCAGGACATGCAGGTGCCGATTCCGTGGATTACCCGCGCCGTGCTGGCATTGGGCACTACCTTGCAAAACTGGTGGTGGCTGCTGGCGGTGCTGATCATCGGCAGCGTGTTCGTATGGCGGGCACGCATGCGCGATCCCGCACTGCGCCTGGCCTGGCACGAGCGCCTGCTGAAAATGCGCCTGGTCGGTCCGCTGGTGCTGAAAGTGGAAACCGCGCGCCTGGCGCGCACGCTCGGCACGCTGGTGAAGAACGGCGTGCCCTTGCTGTCCGCGCTCGGCATCGCGCGCATGGTCACTTCCAACAAGGCGCTGGACGAATCGCTGGTGCAGGCCACCGAGATGGTCAAGGGCGGCAATGGACTCAGCCTGGCGCTGTCGCAATCGCAGCGCTTTCCGCGTCTGGCGATCCAGATGGTGCAGGTGGGCGAGGAGGCCGGCCAGCTCGACACCATGCTGCTGAAAGTGGCCGATACCTTCGAACTGGAGAGTCGCCGTTCGATCGATCGCCTGCTGGCGGCACTGGTCCCGGCGCTCACCATCGTGATGACCTTCTTCGTGGCGATCATCATGGCCGCGATCCTGCTGCCCTTGCTCAGTCTTACCAGCAACATCCAGTGATCGACGCGGTCCGATCCTGGCACACCTTCAGATCCACGCATTAAAACGGAGAAACCAGCCCATGCAGTACAGATATCCCCGAACCCGGCAGCTGCACCGTCCTTCCCGCAGTGCCGGCTTCACCCTGCTGGAAATGCTGGCGGTGATCGTGTTGATCGGCATCGTCGGCGCCATCGTGGTCCGCCAGGTCGGCAGCAGCGTGGACAAGGGCAAATACGGTGCCGGCAAGGCACAGCTGACCACGCTGAGCCAGGCGGTCGACAGCTACGCGCTGGACAACGGCTCGCCGCCGGCCGAGCTGGGCGATCTGGTCAGCAAGCCGGCCAACGCCAACAACTGGCAGGGACCGTATGTAAAGCCTTCGCAGCTGAAGGATCCGTGGGGCCATGATTTTGGCTACAAGTATCCCGGCGAGCACGGCAATTACGACCTGATTTTCTATGGTCGTGACGGCAAGCCTGGCGGTGAGGGTTACGACGCCGACGTGGGCAACTGGCAGTAATGCATCCGTATGCGCCATCGGGCCTGGGCAACACGCGCGCGCTGCCATGCAGTGCGCCCGTGTTGCCGTGCTCGATGCGTGCGCGCGATGTTTTCGCCGTACGTCGGCGAAGCGTTTTTTCCCAATACCGCCAGCAGGGGTTCACCCTGCTGGAAATGCTCGCCGTCATCATCCTGATCGGCGTTGCGGCGGCGGCGGTATCGGTTTCGGTAGCGCACAGTCTGGCCAGCGCGCGCATCAATGCCGCAGCGAGCGAACTGGCGGGCGCCTTGCGCACCACCCGCACGCAGGCCATCGTGCACGGCCAGCCGCGTTATTTTCAGGTCAACCTGCGCGACGGCACCTATCGCGGTGCCGACCAGCGCGATATGCGCCTGCCCAAGGGCATGGACCTGGAAGTGACCAGCGCAAAGAAAGACCAGAGCGGCGATGTCGCGCGTATCAATTTCTATCCCGACGGCAGTTCCACCGGCGGGCGCATCACCATCCGCAGCGGCCAGCGCGAATGGCATGTCAACGTGTCGTGGCTGACCGGCGCGATCAGCCTGTTCGACACGGCGGCTGCACACTCATGATGGCGCCGGCACGCCAGGTGCGCGGTTTCAGTCTGCTCGAGGTGATCGCGGCGATCCTGTTGCTGGCCGTTACCTTCGGCGCGCTGATGGAAGTGGCCGGCGGTTCGATCCGTCTGTCGCAGAACGCCGCCCGGCATACGCAGGCCGCGCTGTGGGCGCGCTCGCTGCTGGATACGCATTTTGCGCTGGATCCGATCCAGCCCGGCGTCAGCCAGGGCCAGTTCAATGACTATTACCGCTGGCGCATGTCGGTGGTGCCGTGGGTGGGGCCTGGCGTGGCGCTGGCACCCAATCCCAACGCGATGCAGATGTATCGCATCGACCTGGATGTGATGTGGGGTTCGTCGCCGTTCGAACAGAAGGCGCATTTCAGCACGCTGCGCATCGGCAGCCCCGGCAATACCCAGCCCTCGCTATGAAACGCGCAGCCGGCTTCACTCTGCTGGAAGTCCTCGGTGCGCTGGTGCTGCTCTCGCTGCTGCTGCTGGGCGTGTATTCCGGCGTGCGCTCGGCTACGCACACGGTGCAGGCGGGCACGCGGAAGATTGAACAGCTCGATCAGGTGCGTTCCGCGCAGCTGTTCCTGCGCCGCGAGCTGGAACAGGCGATGGCGCAGGCGATCAGTCGCGACGATAACGGCAACGGCATTTTCTTTGTCGGCAGCGGCAGCGAGATGCGCTTTGTGGCGCCGATGCCGTCCTACCTCGGCATGTCCGGCCCGCAGATCGTCGACATCAAGCTGGTCTCTGCCGGCGACAAGGGCAAGCAGCTGGTGGCCGAGCTGGCAGTGTTGCCGCCGGATGGCAGTGCGCCCAAGCCGCTGGGCGATCCGCAGGTACTGGTGGATGGCGTGACGGATGGCAGCTTCAGCTATCGCGGCCTCAACCAGCAAGGCCAGGTGATGGACTGGCAGGGCGACTGGAAATACACCGGCACGATGCCGAACATCGTCACCATCAAGCTGGCATTGCAGGATGGACGCGAGTGGCCGCAATTGGCCGCGCCGTTGCGGGTGAATGCCGCGGCGACGCAGGGGCAGGGCAACCTGCTGCGCGGCCTGCGCGGACCGGGAGCGGGACCATGACGCCGCGCTCCCGCCAGCGTGGCGTGGCCCTGCTGCTGGTGATGTGGGCGTGTACCTTGCTGGCCATCCTGCTCGGCGGCTATGCGGCGCTTGCGCATACCGAAGGCCTGCAGTCGACCTATCAGTTCCAGCAGACGCGCGCGCATTACGCGGCCGAAGCGGGCCTGATGCGCGCGATCTATGCGTTGCAGGCGCCGAACATCAACGATCGCTGGATCGCGGACGGACGCGTTTATCCGTTCGCCTACGAAGGCGCCAAGGTCGGCATATCGGTTATTTCCGAGAGCGGCAAGGTCGATCTGAATGCATCATCACCCGACCTGCTCGCCAATCTGTTTCGCAACGCCGGGGTCGATCCGCAGCATGCCGCGGCGATCGCCCAGGCCATCGTGGATTGGCGCAGTTTTCCGATGACGCCGCAGCAGGTTGCGCAGCGCACGGCGGCGTATACGGCGGCAGGTCGCGACTACGGCCCGCGCAACGGACCCTTTGCCAGCGTGGAGGAATTGCAGATGGTGCTGGGTATGACGCCGGCCTTGTACGACACGGTTGCGCCCTACGTCACAATCTGGTCGGGACGCGCAAGCCCCGACCCCAATACCGCACCCCTGCTTGCGCTAGCCTCCATTCCGCCCGGCATGAATCTGCAACAAGCTGCGGCGATGATTGCCGCGCGTGCGAACAATGCAGGTGCCAATGCCGCTGCCAATGCCGTAGCGGGGCTGGTCGCCAACAATGGCATCACGCATAGTATTCGGTCAGAGGCCGTGCTTGCGGATGGAACGCGTGCGGTACTGCGCGCCACGGTACGGTTGCAGGGATTTCGGCCCGGTTCGCAAGCTTTTGCGGTGCTGCGCTGGCAAGAGGGAGATGGGGAGTGAATTCCGCTACGCAGACACTGCGACCGCAGATGGAACGCGCACGCCGCGCATGGCGCGGCTCGCCCTTGCCGGGTTTCCTGGCCTGGTGGGGGGGCGAACTGCGCGCCCTGCTGCCGACGCGCTGGCAGGCCTTCTTCAGCGGCGGCAACGTGTGGTGCCTGCTGCGCCACGACGGCGGCCAATGGCATGTGCGGCGCAACGGCCAGCCGCAGACTGCCGCGCCCTGGAGCGACGTGCTGGATGCTGCCGCGCAGCAGGCCATGCTCAACACCGCCGTGGCCGGTGTGGATCGCCAGGACCTGCGCCTGGCGCTGTGCCTGGCGCCGGACACCGTGCTGCGCCGCCGGTTGCTGCTGCCCGAGGCGGCGCGCGACAACCTGCGCCAGATCGGCGCATTCGAAATGGACCGGCAGACGCCGTTCCGTCCCGAGCAGGTGTACTACGACCTGCGTGAGCTGCCGGGCCCTGCGCCGGCCGGCCGCATCGCCGCCGAGCTGGTGGCGGCGCCGCGCAGCGCGGTGGACGCCAAGCTGGAACATCTGCGCAATGCCGGCATCGCCATCGATGCGGTGGATCTGTGCGACGGCGACAAACGCCTGGGCGTGAACCTGCTGCCGCCGCAGATGGCGCGCGTGCATCGCGATCCGCGCCGCCGCCTGAATCTGGCGCTGGCCGGCGCGGCGCTGCTGCTGTTGCTGCTGTGCCTCGGGCAATGGCTGCACAACCGCGAAGACGCCCTCACCGCCATGCAGGCGCAGGTCGATGACATGCATGGCGATGCGCAGAAAGTTTCCGACCTGCGCAAGCAGCTGGAAGACAGCGCCGGCGCCTCGGGTTTCCTGGCGCGGCGCAAGACCGATGCGGTGGCCGTCGTCGATGTATTGCAGGACCTCACGGCGCGCATTCCCGACGATACCTGGCTGGAGCGTTTCACCGTCGACAGCAGTGGACACCTGGGGATGCAGGGACAGAGCGCCAAGGCAGCCTCGCTGATCGATGTGCTGCAAACCAGCAAGCTGATCACCGGCGCCAATTTCCAGGGCGTGATCCAGCGCGATCCGGCCACCAACAAGGAACGTTTCTACATGGATGCGCAGCTGCGCAAACCGGCGAGCGCGACTGCCAATGCCGGCGCCAAGGCGGCCGCCAGCAGCAGCGCGGGAGCGGCGCGATGAACATGCGGCCGATGAAACCGATGGAAAGCCGCATGGCCGCCATTGGCCTGTTGCTGCTGATGCTGGTGCTGGCGTATTTCATCCTGCTGCACTGGTGGTTCGTGGCGCCGCTGCGCGACATCGACAGCCAGATGGACGACCTGCGCGATACGCAAAGCCGCTACGCCGCCGCGATCGCCGAGAAGCCGCAGTTGCAGAAGCGGCTGGCCGAGCTCGGCCATAGCCAGACCGACAGCAGCACCTTCCTGCCGGAAACCGATCCGAATGCCGCCGCCGCCGGCCTGATGCAGCGCGTGGTGGACGATGCCGCCGCACACGCGCAGGAAGGCAGCTGCGAAGTCAGCCAGAAGATGCCGGTGCCCAATCCCGGCACCAGCACCAACGAGCCGTATCGCAAAGTGGTGGTCAGCATCAGCCTGCATTGCGATATGCAGCCGCTGATCGGCCTGCTGTATACGCTGGAGAAGGGCAAGCCTTATTTGTTCGTGCAGGACTTCAGCGTGTACCGCAATCCGCTGCTGACCATGCAGAAGAGCGGCGCTGCGCCGCTGGAAGTGCAGTTCACCCTGGGCGGCTATGTGCATGCGCCTGCCAACGCGGCGCCGAGCACCGGCAATGCCGGCGCGAACAGCGACAACACGGCCCCGGGAGACGACTGATGGACGCCGCCGCCCAACGCCGCCTTACCCCGCTGTTCGGTGCTGCCGCCGTCGTGCTCGGCGTGACCCTGCTGTCGCTGTTGTTCGGCGTAGGCAAAGGTGTCAGCTGGGATGCGCCGCGCGAGACGCCGCCGCTGCCGGCCGTGCACAGCGTGACCCTGCCGCCGCCGCCGCCATTGCCCAGCTATGCGCAGGTATGGGAGCACCCGCTGTTCAGCGCCGACCGCAAGCCGATCGTCACCAGCGGCGGCGATGCGGGCGGGGTCAGTCTCGGCGACCTGCAGCTCACCGGCGTGATCATTACGCCGACGCTGCACATGGCCTTGCTCGGTCCGGCCAATCACGACAGCAGCAAGGACGACGACGGCCAGGAAGTGCGCGTAAAAGAAGGCGCCAACCTGCCGGACGGCGGCTGGAAATTGGTCAAGGTGCTGCCGCGCTCGGCCATTTTCGCCTCGCCCAGCGGCCGCACGGAACTAAAGCTGCCCGCCGGCGCACCTATAGATCAGCCCGCATCGAAGACCGCCCCGCCGGGTGCCATACCGATGAGTGGTACGCATGACGTGCAGGGGGAGCCGCGTCACGCCATGCCGCCGCCACCGCCTCCGGGTGGCCCGATGCCACCGAACGAAGCGCAAGCGCAACGCTTACAAAAACTCAGGGCCGCTATTCTTAGACAGCGTTCCCAGCAGGCCGGAAACGCTCAGGGAGAACATTGATTCATGTCACACGTGCGCATGCCATTTCATCGACGCAAGGATTTGCGAATCGGCGCCATCGCGCTGGCGGTTTTCCTGTGCGGTTGCGCCACCAACAAGCCGGCGCCATCCGACCTCACGCTGGAACGCGAAGCGGTGGCCGGCACCGAAAAGCCGGCCCCACAGCCGCAGGCGCTGAACAGCAATCTGGGCAATGTGGCGGAGGCGCCTGCCGTCGCCAGCATTGCCACCGGCACCGGCAAATTCGTGCAGCCCACCGCGCTGGCCAAATCGCGGCCGGCCGCTACCGGTAGCGGCGCGGTAACGTTCAATTTCGAAAACCAGCCGGTGCAGGCGGTAGTCAAGGCGATCCTGGGCGACCTGCTGCAGCAGAACTACACCATCGTGCCCGGCGTGCAGGGCAATATTTCGTTCTCCACTTCCGAGCCGGTCGACAGCAGCCAGGCGATGCCGATCCTGGAGACGCTGCTGTCGTGGACGCATAACGCACTGATCAAGACCAACGGCCGCTACGTGGTGATGCCGGAAAAGGATGCCGTGCAGGGCAACGTCGCGCCGAGCCTCGGCGCTGCGGCGCCGGCCGGCGGCATGCAGGCGCGCCTGTTCCCGCTGCATTACATCGCCGCCGACCAGATGCAGAAACTGCTCAAGCCGTTTGCGCGCGCCGATTCGATTCTGCTGGTCGACAATGCGCGCAACGTGATCGTGGTGTCCGGCACGCCGGATGAGCTGGACAACTACGACCGCACCGTGCGCACCTTCGACGTCGACTGGCTGCGCGGCATGTCGGTGGGCGTGTTCAACCTGCAGCACGCCACGGTCGACGACCTGATGCCGCAGCTGGACAGCATGTTCGGCGCCAAGGGCGATACGCCGCTGGCCGGCATGCTGCGCTTCATCCCGATCAAGCGCACCAATGCGCTGGTGGTGATCAGCACGCAGCCCAATTACCTCAGCGAAGTGGGCAACTGGATCGCCAAGATCGATCTCGGCGGCGGCAACGAACCGCAGCTGTACGTCTACGACGTGCGCAACATCAATGCATCGGATCTGGCGCACTATCTGGCGCAGATCTATACCGACAACGCCGGCAACGGCAGCAGCGATCACGGCGGCGGCGTGGCGCCGGGCGCGGGTGGCTCCACCACCCTGGGCATCGGCAACAACGCATCCGGTTCGAGCAGTGGCATGGGCAGCACGGCCGGCAGTTTCGGCAGCTCCACCAGCGGCGGTCTGTCCAGCGGCCTGGGCAGCAGCAGCGGCATCGGCGGCAGCAGCTCGTTCGGCAGTTCTTCGACCGGCACCGGCAGCTCGTTCGGCAGCTCCTCGACCGGGGGCATCGGTGGCAGCACCGGCGTCAATGGCGTCGGCATGAATGGCGGCCTGTCCAGCAACAACAACCAGGACCAGGGCTACAGTTCCAAGGACGGCAGCATCCGCATCAGCTCGGTGGATGCCAATAACCAGTTGCTGGTGCGTTCGCGTCCGGCGCAATGGGAAGAAATTCTCGGCGCCATCAAGCAGCTCGACGTGCCGCCGCTGCAGGTGCAGATCGAGACGCGCGTGTTCGAAGTGGATCTGGTCGGCGATCTTCAATACGGCGTGCAGTGGTATCTGCAAGGCTTGGCCGGTGGTTCGACCAATTCCAGCGGCGGCTATACGCCGGGCAATCCGTATGCGCATCGCATGATCGGCCTGGGCGGCGGCATCGGCGACAATTCGACCGCCAGCACCAGCTATAGCGGCCAGCCGTTCTTCTATTCCTTCCTCAGTTCGAACGGCAAGTTCCAGGTCGCCATCAACGCGCTGGAAAGCAGCCAGAACACCAAGACGCTGTCGGCGCCCTCGCTGGTGGTGCTCAACAACCAGGTTGCGCATATCCAGGTGGGCGATCAGATTCCGGTGAACCAGACCTACTACACCGGCCTGGGCGGCACCACCACCACCACCGGAACTACGGTAGGCCAGGTGGAATACATTCCCACCGGCATCATTCTGGATGTGCAGCCGCGCGTGAATCCGGGCGGCCTGATCTATCTCAATATCGACCAGCAGGTGAGCTCCACCAGTGGTGCCGCCAACAGCCAGGGCAACTTCACCATCCAGCAGCGCCAGATCGCTACCCAGCTGGGTGTGCAGAACGGCCAGACGGTGCTGCTCGGCGGCCTGATCCAGCAGATCAATTCCGATGCCGGTCAGGGCGTGCCGTTCCTGAGCGATATTCCGGTGCTCGGCAAGTTGTTCGGTTCCACCGGCAAGTCCAAGAACCGCACCGAGCTGCTGGTGCTGATCACGCCGCGCGTGATTACCAACAGCGAGGAAGCCAAGCAGATCACCGACGATTACCAGAACGGCTTCGAATCGCTGGCGCCGCTGCGTGCACGTCCGGAACCCACCGCTACCACGCCGACGGCGACCACCACCACGCCGATCCGGCAGTAGTCGCGCCGCTCATGCATGCCTTCCACGCAAGGCATGCATGAGCTCGGTGGGCTAAGCCGCGTGGCGCCATTATCATCGCGCGCATGACCGCGCCGATGTTTCCGATTGCCCCGTTATTACCCGAGATCTGCGCGGCGTTGGCCGCGCAGCCGCGCTTGGTGCTGGAAGCGCCGCCGGGCGCCGGCAAGACCACCCAGGTGCCGCTGGCACTGCGCGATGAAGCATGGCTGGCGGGGAAGAAGATCGTGATGCTGGAGCCGCGCCGCATTGCTGCACGCGCTGCGGCGCAGTTCATGGCCCAGCAATTGGGGGAGGCAGTCGGGCAGACGGTCGGGTACCGCATCCGCTTCGAATCGAAGGTGAGTGCGGCCACGCGGATCGAAGTGGTCACCGAAGGCATTCTTACGCGGCTGATCCAGGACGATCCCGAGCTCAGCGGCATCGGCGCGATCCTGTTCGACGAATTCCACGAGCGGCATCTGGCCGGCGATCTGGGTGCGGCGCTGGCGCTGGATATCCAGGCCACGCTGCGGCCCGACCTACGCATTCTGGTGATGTCGGCCACGCTGGATGGCGAACGTATTGCGCAATGGCTGGATGCACCGCGTATCAGCAGTCCCGGACGCAGCTTTCCGGTCCGCATCGACTATCCGCCTGCGCGCGCCCAGGAAACGGTGGAGCACCAGCTGGCACGGGTGATGCGCCAGGCGCTGGAGGAAAACAGCGGCGACGTGCTGGCCTTTCTGCCGGGCCGGCGGGAAATCGCACGTGCCCAGAGCGTATTGCTGCAGACGCTGCAACGCGACGATGTAGATGTCGTCGCCTTGCACGGCGAGCTGTCGCTGGCCGAACAGCAGCTCGCGCTGGCGCCGGCGGAAGCAGGCATGCGGCGAATCGTGCTGGCCACCAATGTGGCCGAATCCAGTGTCACGCTGCCGGGCATCCGCGCAGTGATCGACAGCGGGCTCGCGCGCGAACCGCGCTTCGACCCCAACAGCGGCTTTACGCGCCTGGAAACGGTGACGATTTCGCAGGCCTCGGCCGACCAGCGCGCCGGTCGCGCCGGCCGCGTTGCAGAAGGCGTTGCCTATCGCCTGTGGCCACAGAGCCGCCGGCTGGATCCCGCGCGCACGGCGGAGATCATGCAAGCGGAATTGTCCGGCCTTGCGCTCGAACTGGCCGCCTGGGGCAGCGCGCAATTGCCGTGGCTGGACGCGCCGCCGGCCGGGGCCATGGCGCAGGCGCGTGAATTGCTGGCGCGCCTGGGCGCCCTCGATGCGCAGCAGCGCATCACCGCCCTGGGCCGCCGCATGCTGGAACTCGGCGCAACCGCGCGCCTGGCGGCGGCAGCGATCCGTGCGCCGGAAACACTGCATGCGCTGATCGCCGATCTGCTGGCGCTGATGGACGCACGCTCGCCTTTGCGCGGCGAGCAATCGCGCAGCGACGACTTCCGCGTGCGCGTGCATGCACTGCACGCCTGGCGCGACCGGCGCAGCGCCACCGGCTTTCACGGCGGCGCGGATGCCGGTGCACTCGCCGCCATCGAACAAGCCAGCAAGGGCTGGCGCCGTCGCCTGGATGTACGCAGCGCCGCCAGCGGCGTGCCGCATAGTCATGCCGTGGGCGATTTGCTGCTGCATGCCTTCCCCGATCGCATTGCGCGCCAGGACGAGAGCAATCCACTGCGCTACACCCTGGCCAATGGACGCGGTGCGCGCCTGCATGAGCAGACCGCGCTGATGGGCGAACCGTGGCTGGTCGTGCTGGACCTGCGCCACGAAGCGCGCGACAGCCTGGTGCTCTCCGCCGCACCGCTCGATCCGCGCGTACTGGAACAGGATTATCCGCAGCAATTCCAGCGTGGCCGTCATGTGCGCTGGAACGAAGAGCGTGCTGCGGTGGAGGCGTTCGAGGAACGGCGGTTCGGCGCGATCGTGCTGGAACGCCGCAGCGTACCGGTGCAGGCCGATGATGCGGTGCCGGCCTTGTTGTCGGCGATTCGTGCGCGCGGCCTCGATGCGTTGCCCTGGAGCGATACTGCCAGCCGTTTGCGTCTGCGCATGCAGTCGCTGCGCAGCTGGATGCCCGAGCTCGGCTTGCCCGATGTATCCGATACGCAGCTGCTCGATACGCTGGAGCATTGGCTCGCCCCGTATCTGCAGAACAAACGCAAGCTCGATGCCCTGTCGGCCGAAGATCTTTCGCAGGCGCTGGCGGCATTGTTCGACTACGAGCAGCGCCGACAGCTCGATGCGCAAGCGCCGGACAGCCTGACGGTGCCGAGCGGGCAGGTGCGCCGGCTGGAATACATCCCGGGCGAAGCGCCGGTGCTGGCCGTGAAGCTGCAGGAGCTGTTCGGTCTGGTCGACACGCCACGGGTGGCCGGCGGCCGCATTCCGGTCACCTTGCATCTGCTCTCGCCGGCGGGCCGGCCGATCCAGGTTACGCAAGATCTGAAAGGCTTCTGGGAACGCACCTATCCGGAAGTGAAAAAGGAACTGAAGGGGCGTTATCCCAAGCACCCCTGGCCGGACGATCCGTGGACAGCGACGCCTACGCACCGCGCGAAGCCACGCGGCACATAGAGCGTGGCTTTCAATTCAGCGAGATCGTGACCAGTACTGCGGTGTCCGCCGCACACTCGGCGTAGTCATCCAGCAACTCCACACGTAAAACTTGACTGATCTGCCTGAGCGGAGCTCGCTCCACGACATAGCGATCGTGATGCGCCGGCTCCAGCGCGGCGAGCGGCAATGCGAAAACATTCGGCGCGGCTTCCACGATGGCACCCTGAAAATGAATCGTGCCGCTTACTTGCGCACAGAGCGTTGCCTGCAGTGAGGTGCCGGCCAATATGATTCCAAGCGCCGCCTGTGCATGCATGGGTTTGCGCTGCGCGGTAATCGCCTTTCCACTGGCAGCCTTGTTCATGGCGCGCGCTCCGTGGTGAGTGAGCTGGCCGTATAGGAGCGGCCAGTGCGCATGAAATTGTTTGTTGTTATCGACGCAATTGAGAACAACTATCCATGCACGCTCCACGGCGATGGCCATGCGCAATGCATCTATTTAAGCGTGGGCTGCAGCAGTCGGTTGCGATGAGACACATCCGATCGCCGAGAGCGTGGTGTGCAGCGCCTGTTCCAGCGGCGTCGTGTACGGACGGCCGTCGAAGAATGCCAGCAGCTTGCGGTCGTCCAGTTGCACCGGCGATTGCCACAGGTAGCGCATCTTGCGCAGTTCGCGCAGTGTTTCCATGAACGGTGCCAGCAAAGCAGTCAGCCACCACTGAAAGCGGCCCGCGGCGATCGCCGGATTATGAGTCGCGTGCCGCACGGCATCGAGCATTTGCTGGCCGTCCAGCCAGTAGCCGCCGAAGTTGAAGCTGTCGAAGTCGCGCAATGACTGCTCGCGCTCGAGCAGGCGCGCGATGGTCTGTGCCACATCCGGCAAGTAGGCCCATGCATGGCCGATGGCATAGTCGCCGGGATAGCTTAGCGTCTTCACCGGGCTGCCGGCCTTGAGCAGGCCTTGCGAAAACCAGGTGTTGCCGGCGTGCGGTCCGATAAAGTCGCCGCAGCGCAGGATCAAGGTACGCACGCCGTGCTTGCTGGCATCGGCGAGCCTGCGTTCCATTTCCACGCGGATCTCGCCCTTGCGGGTGGACGGATGTTGCGGCGAATCCTCGCGCAGCAGGGGGAAGGCATCCGGGCCATAGTTGTAGACCGTGCCTGGCAGCACGATGCGGGCATGGTTGGCCTTGGCGGCAGCGATGGTGTTGTCCAGCATCGGCAGCACCAGGGTTTCCCAGCCGCGATAGCCGGGCGGATTGACCGCATGCACGATCACGCTGGCGCCTTGGCTTGCGGCCAGTACATCGGCTGCCTGCATGGCGTCGCCCTTGATCCAGCTCAGGCCGTCCTGGTTGGGATCGGCCGGTGGCTGGCGTACCAGGGCGCGCACCTGCCAGCCATGGTGCCGCAAGGCCAGGCAGGTCTCGCGGCCAATGCCGCCGTTGGCGCCGATCACCAGGGCAATTTTCGTCGTATTCATGGCTGTTTCCTCGCTTGGGATGGCGCCAGTCTGGGCTTGCCCTGGATAAATGAAAATTGCTGAATAACGTAGATCTGCTATACAGATATGTATGGCAAAGGCCGAGCCCGACTGGCAGTTGTACCGCTCCTTTCTCGCGGTAATGCGCGAGGGCAGCCTGTCCGCCGCCGCCCGCAGCCTGGGCATGACCCAGCCGAGCCTGGGGCGGCATATCCGCGAGCTGGAAGAAACGCTGGGCGTTTCCTTGTTCGCGCGTTCGCAGCAGGGGCTGGCCGCCACCGACCTGGCCCAGGACCTGGTGCCGCATGCGCAGGCGATGGCCTCCGCCTCGGCAGCGCTGCGGCGTGCCGCCACCAGCCGGCAGGCGGCGATTGCGGGAGTCGTGCGCGTCACGGCCAGCGAGGTGATCGGTGCGGAAGTGCTGCCGCCGATGCTGGCCGCGTTTCGCCAGCAGCATCCGGGCATCGTGATCGAGCTGTCGCTGTCCAATCGGGCCGAAGATCTGCTGCGGCGCGACGCCGACATCGCCGTGCGCATGGCGCGCCCGACCCAGGATGCGCTGGTCGCGCGCCATATCGGCAAGATCGCCCTGGGCTACTTTGCCCACAAACGCTATCTCGCCGCGAACGGGCGCCCGCGCAGCGTGGACGAATTGATCGGCCATGCGTTGATCGGTTTCGATCATGAAACGGCGTATATCCGCGCCATGCGTCCGGCCGGGCTACCGTATGCGCGCGAATATTTTGCGCTGCGCACCGACAGCGATCTGGCCGCGCTGGCTGCGATTCGCGCCGGCTATGGCATCGGCATCTGCCAGGCAGGCTTGGCCAGCCGCGATGCGTCGCTGGTGCCACTGCTGCCGGAATTCACTTTGCAGATGGATACCTGGCTGGTCATGCATGAAGACCAGCGGCGCAGCTTGCGCGTGCGTGCGCTTTACGATCATCTGTGCATCGCCATGGCCGACTACGCCAAGTCGCCGGCCCCGCGGCCAGCCAGGCGGCCGCCCAGGCGCGATGCATAGACGACATTTCGCCCCGTAGCGAAACGTCTGCCGGAACCCACGGTTAGACTGCCCGCATGACGGAAGCCAGTCCCCTCAATCGCTATCAACTCGCCGAGCTGGGCAGCTTGCTGGCGGAGCCGGCGCGCGCGGCGATCCTGCTGGCGCTGATGGACGGCACCACCCGCCCGGCTGGCGAACTGGCGCGCATCGCCGGCGTCAGTGCCGCCACCGCCAGCGCGCATCTGAAGCGCTTGCTGGATGGCGGATTGCTGGGTCTGCACGAACAGGGTCGGCACCGCTATTTCCGTCTGGCCAACGACGATGTGGCGGCGTGGCTGGAAGCGATGGCCTTGCCGCAAGTGACACGCAAGGCGTCGACGACGGCAGTGCGCGATGCAGCACTGTGCCGTGCACGCACGTGCTATCGGCATCTGGCCGGGCAACTGGGCGTGGTGCTCTGCGAAGCATGGCTGCAACGCGGCTGGCTGCAGGCCGGCAGCGATGGCATCAGCCTGGACGAGGACGCAGCCGATGCCCTGGTGCGTGCCGGCTGGCAACCGGCATCGACGCGGCAACTCCTGCAATTGCGCGGCCGCGGTTGCCTGGACTGGACCGAGCGCCGCCTGCATGTAGGTGGCCCGCTGGGTGTCGCCATGACCAGCGCCATGCTGGAAGCCGGCTGGTTGCGTCGCGCACAACGCAATCGTGCTTTGCTGCCGACACCGGATGGATTGCGTCGACTTGCCGAGCTTGGCGTGCGCCTCGACGACTGACACAGTCGTTGCGTCAGCAACCATTCATGCATTTTTCGCGGCATGTGCGTGCGACTGCCGCATTTTTGAATCGTGCAAATGTGAAAGCGCGGCGTGCACATGCACGTGCCGATGCGCATGCGCGATGTGAACTGCAGCAACTTTTGGCGCGCTGCATTGATATCTCATGCGGCGCTTTATCGAAACATTTTGCGTGAAACAGATTTCACGTTCACACCCTGTGGACAGCATAAGTAGGCGCCGGCAAGGCACTTCATCGTGCGGCGACAGCGACACGCAAGTGCGCGCTAACTCTGCTATCGATAACAACATGCAAGTTCATGCGCCACTGTTTGCGCATTAATTTTTGTGAATCGAACAAGCGTTTTTAGTGCGCGTTTGCGGCATGAGTTCCTGCGATTCGGTTCTATCGTCGCGCCTTGACGCAGAATTATTCGACAGATACTTTCGATCGCATTCGCCGTAGGGAGCACACGGCGAATGATTCCGCGGCGATGCCTTGCACCAGGGGCTGCGCATCGTTCGAGTGTTACGTCGGCACTGCCTGCAACGGGAGGTAGGGGGAGCAGCAGTACGCCGAGGCTCGAGGAATCGCTGGGCAAATCTCTATCGATACAACGGCGTCGTGTTTGAGCGCGACTTTACTGTTATGGGGTACGTGCGACCTCATCGGGGTCGTTCGTCTCCAATTCCTGGGGAATTAGATAATGCCAAGCAATCTCCGTGTAAAAACGCTTATTACCGCCATGGGCCTGGCTCTGCTGGGCAGCTCGGTGGGAGTCGTTGCGCAACCGGTGGCGAATGATGCCATCGCCGCGGCGGCCAGCTCGGCCATGGTGGCCTTGCATCCGGCTGTCAGCCTGCGCAATGGCGATCAAGCTGTAGGACCGCTGGCGGTGTCGCAGCCGATGCATGTCGTGATCACGCTGAAGCTGCGCAATGAAGATCAGCTCAATCAGTACATTGCCAAACCCGGCTTCAAGCCGCTCACCTCGGCGCAGTTCAATGCGAAATATGCGCCGACCGCCGCACAGGCCCAGTCGGTGGCCGACTACCTCACCAAGGCTGGCTTCAGCAACGTCAGCATCGCGCCCAATAACGGGCTGGTCGAGGCGGACGGCCGTGCCGACACGGCGCAGGCTGCCTTCCACACCAACTTCGTGCATGTGAAGACGCATGACGGGCGCGATGCGTTCGCCAACAGCAGTGCGGTGCAGATTCCGGCCAACCTGCAAGGCGTGGTCAACGCCGTACTCGGCGTGCAGAACGTGCATACCGCGCACGTGTTCGCCCGCTATCAGGATCCGATCGCCGCGCATGCGATGGCGACCCATCCGGAAGCGAGTGGCACGGCAGTAGGCCATCAGCCGTCCAATTTCCCGACCATTTATGGCGCCAGCGGCATGGCGAATATCACCTCGGTCGCGGTCGGCTCGGTATCGGCGGGCTCGCTCAGCAATGTCGAAAGCGATCTGAAGTCGGTCGATCCCGGCGTGACGGTCACGGTGAAGGGCAGCAGCGGCACCAGCACCAGCGGCGACGGCGAATGGGACCTGGATAGCCAGGACATCATCGCCTTCACCGGTGTGAAGCAGTACTACTTCTACAACGCCGCCTCGCTGAGCGACGCAGACCTGCAGACCGACTACGCCAAAATCGTGTCGGACAACCTGCTGCAAGCGATCGACGTCTCGCTGGGCGAATGCGAAACCGATGCCAATTCCTCGGGTGAAGCCGCGTCGAACGACACCACGTTCAAGCAGGCTGTCGCACAAGGCCAGACCTTCTTCGTTTCCGCCGGCGACTCCGGTGCGGATGAATGCGGCAACGGCGGCGTGACGCCGAGCTGGCCGGCCAGTTCGCAATACGTGACCGCGGTGGGCGGTACCGAGCTGTACACCTCGGGCACCACCACTTGGTCCAGCGAAACGGTGTGGAACAACCTCAGCGAGAACGAAGGCGCCACCGGCGGCAGCCCTAGCACCTTCGAGCCGATTCCGAGCTGGCAGAAGGGTGTTTCCGGCGTGACCAACCAGACCTACCGCGGCGTGCCGGATATCGCTTTCGATGCCAGCCCCGACAGCGGCGCGCTGGTCACCGTAGACGGCCAGGCCAACCAGCAGATCGGCGGCACCAGTCTGGCCGCGCCGCTGGCGGTGGGCTTCTGGGCGCACGTGCTGCAGGCCAATGGCAACAGCGTGGGCTTTGCGGCGCCGGTGATCTACAAGGTGGCGCAGTCGTCGTCGACCAATTACGCCAATGCCTTCCACGATGTGACCTCGGGCAACAACAGCGGTGAAACCGCTGCAGCGGGCTGGGATTACACCACTGGCTGGGGCAGCGTGAATGTCAGCCAGTTCAGCACTCTGGCCGGTGGCGGTTCGTCCGGCGGCAGCCCGGTCGCGAACTTTACCGACACGGTCAGCGGCCTGACGGTGAACTTCACCAATACCTCCACCGATTCGGGCGGCACCATCAGCTCGTATGCGTGGAACTTCGGTGACGGCAGCACCTCCACCTCGGCCAGCCCCAGCCATACGTATACGGCAGCCGGCACCTACACCGTCTCGCTGCAGGTGACCGACAGCACCGGCGCCACCAACACCAAGACCGGTTCGGTCACGGTGTCGTCCGGCGGTAGTGGCGGCAGCCCGGTGGCCAGCTTCACCGACAGCGTGAGCGGCTTGAGCGTTGCGTTCACCAATACCTCCACCGATACCGGCGGCACCATCAGCTCGTATGCGTGGAACTTCGGTGACGGCAGCAGCTCGACCACGGCCAGCCCCAGCCACACCTATACGGCAGCCGGCACCTACACCGTCTCGCTGCAGGTAACCGACAACACCGGTGCCAGCAACAGCACCAGCCAGTCGGTAACGGTGAGCAGCGGCGGCGGTTCGGGTGGCACGTTCTCGAACAATACGCCGGTAACGATCAAGGATGACGCCACCGTCACCAGCAGCATTCCGGTGACCGGTGAGTCGGGCAATGCGCCGTCGAACCTGCAGGTGCATGCCAACATCACCCACAACTGGTCGGGCGACCTGGAGATCATCGTGTATGCGCCGAGCGGCGACTACGCGATTCTGCAGCAGCCCAACTACGAGAATAACGGCAATATCAACAAGACCTGGACGGTCAATGCTTCCGGCGAAAAGGCCAACGGTACGTGGAAGCTGAAGGTCATCGACGACGATATCTATGGCGATGGCGGCGACCACGGCACCTTGAACAGCTGGAGCGTCACGTTCTAAGTGTGTCGGACGGGCACGGATGCGCGTCTTTTCCCAAAGCGCGAGGCCCGGCCATTTGGCTGGGCCTCTTTTGTCTTGCGCGCTTGCGAAAAAAAATCCCACTGCCCGCCGGTAGGGGGATACGGGCAGGGGATAAGAAAGATGATGCGCAGTGCGTCGGTACGATTTCGGCGAGGCTGGCTCAATGCGTGGGCATGGCGAATTCCGCGCCATGGCTGCCGGCGCTTTCCAGCCAGCGCTGGGTGACAGCCTTCTGCCGCGTATAGAAGCGCACGCCTTCCGGACCGTGCGCATGATGGTCGCCCATCAGGCTGTTCTTCCAGCCGCCGAAGCTGTGGAAGGCCATCGGCACCGGAATCGGTACGTTGATGCCGATCATGCCCACCTGTACGCGATGCGCGAACTCGCGCGCCACATGGCCGTCGCGGGTGAAAATGGCGGTGCCGTTGCCGTATTCATGTTCGTCGATCAGCTTGAGCGCGGCGGCGAAATCCGGCACGCGTACCACGCACAGCACGGGGCCGAAAATTTCTTCCTTGTAGATGCGCATGTCCGGCGCGACGTGATCGAACAGCGTGCCGCCGAGAAAGAAGCCCTGCTCGCAACCGGCTACGCGGTGGCCGCGGCCATCCACCACCAGCTCTGCGCCGGCGTGGACACCATCTTCGATATAGGCGGTGATCTTGTCGCGATGCTGCGCGGTGATCACCGGCCCCATCTCGACCTTGTCATCCATGCCGTTGCCGATGCGCAGGGCGCGCACCATCGGCGCCAGTTTCGCCACCAGCGCATCGGCAGTGGCATCGCCAACCGCCACCGCCACCGAGATCGCCATGCAGCGTTCGCCGGCGGCGCCGTAGCCGGCGCCGATCAGTGCGTCGGCGGCTTTGTCCAGATCGGCATCCGGCATCACGATCATATGGTTCTTGGCGCCGCCCAGCGCCTGCACGCGCTTGCCGTTGGCCGTGCCGCGCGCATAAATGTACTGGGCGATCGGGGTGGAGCCGACGAAGCTGATCGCGCGCACGGCGGGATGATCGAGCAGCGCATCCACCGCAGTCTTGTCGCCCTGCACCACATTGAACACGCCATCGGGCAAGCCGGCTTCCTTGAGCAGGGCGGCCAGCAGCAGCGACACCGAGGGATCGCGTTCGGACGGCTTGAGCACGAAGGTGTTGCCGCAGGCGATCGCCATCGGGAACATCCACATTGGCACCATCGCAGGGAAATTGAACGGCGTAATGCCGGCACACACGCCCAGCGGCTGGCGCATGGTCCAGGCGTCGATGCCGTTGGCAATCTGCTCGGTGTATTCGCCTTTCAACAGTTCGGTAATGCCGCAGGCGTATTCGACCACCTCCAGGCCGCGCACCAGTTCGCCCTTGGCGTCGGACAACACCTTGCCGTGTTCGCGGGTGATGGTGGCGGCGAGCTGGTCCAGATCGCGCTCGATCAGTTCCTTGAAGCGGAACATCACGCGTGCGCGCTTCAATGGCGGGGTTTGCGCCCAGGCCGGAAACGCCGCGGCGGCGGCTTTCACGGCCAGGTCCACGTCGGCGGCGGTGGCCAGCGCCACGGCGCCGCTGATCGCGCCGCTGGCCGGATTGTAGGCAGGGATGCTGGCGTCGCTGCCGCGCTGCTCGCCGTGAATGTAGTGGCCGATTGCCAGTGGCGTATGGGATGCGGAAAGTTGAGCTGACATAAGCGTATTCCTGTGGGCGTGCGTTCAGCGCGACATCAACCAGTCGTGCGCCGGATCGTTTTTGAAGTGCCATTCGCGATGCGGACCGGCCATCACGTTGAGGTAGTAGCCGCGGTAGCCGTGCGGCATCACCACCGGGTGATAGCCGCGCGGCACCATCACCACATCGTGGTCGCCGACCGCCATCGATTCGTCCAGCTCGCGGTCATCGGTATATACGCGCTGGAAAGCGAAACCCTGCGGCGGGTCGATGCGGTGGTAATAGGTTTCTTCCAGGCTGCTTTCCAGCGGCAGGTTGTCGGTGTCGTGCTTGTGCGGCGGATAGCTGGAGGAATGCGCGGCAGGGGTCAGCACTTCCACCACCAGCAGCGATTCGGCCGGCTCGGTCTGGGGCAGGATGTCGCAGATATAGCGGGTGTTGGTGTCCTTGCCGCGCACCGAGCGCTGCATGCCGGTGCCGGGAATCAGGCGCACCGGATAACGCCCGCTGGCGGGCGCCGTGGCCAGGGCGAGTTCCACCGCATCGTGCGCGCTGATCTCGAAGTGGGTGCCGGGTGGCGCATAGACCGCATCGGGCGAGCGCTCCTCGAACACGCTGCTGCGACCGCCCAGGGCTTCGAAATGACCGCTGCCGGCGCGCACGCTGACGGTGCCGGCCAGCACTACCAGGCAGCCTTCGCGGTCGTTCGGCAATGAAAATTGCAGCGATTCCCCGGCAGCCAGGCGGAAGCCTTCGAAGCCGACGTGTTTCCAACCCGCCGAAGCCGGCGTGACCCTGACGATCTCGCGCCCCTTGGCGTGTGCTTTGACCAGCAGGCTCATGCGACCTCCTTCAGCGGCGTGCCGTCCACCAGTGCACGCAGCGTGCGATAGCCTTTGTCGGCATAGGCGTAGCTGGGTGCTACCGCCGGGTCCTGTTCCGCTTCCACCACCAGCCAGCCCTGGTAGCGATGCGCGCGCAGCGTATCGACGATGGCGGCGAAGTCGATTGCGCCATCGCCGGGCACGGTGAAGACACCGTTGAGCACCGCATCGAGAAAGCTCCACTGGCGATTGCGGGCATGCTTGACGATGGCCGGCCGCACATCCTTGCAATGCACATGACAGACGCGGCCGATGTGCCGGGTAAGCAGGGCGAGCGGATCGCTGCCGCCGAAATAAGCATGGCCGCTGTCGAACAGCAGGCCGACCTCTTCGCCGGTATGCAGCATCAGTCGATCGATGTCTTCGGGCGCTTCAATATAGGCGCCCATATGATGGTGATAGGCCAATCGCACCCCGTGCTTCAGCAGATGCGCGCCGAAGGCATTGAGCCGTTCGCCGTAGCGCTTGAAAGCATCCTCGTCGCGGAAGCGCGGGCGCTTGTACAGCGGCACCGAGCGATCGCCCTGGATCGCGTCGGCCACTTCGCCATACACCATCACCTTGCAGCCGTTTTCGGCCAGCAGGCGCAGATGCGGTGCTACCGCGGCGATTTCTTCGGCCACGCTGCGGGTGGCGAGCTGGCCGGAATACCAGCCCGAAACCACGTCCAGTCCGTAGCCAGCCATCAGCTCGCGCAGGGCCTGCGGCTCGCGCGGAAACTTGTTGCCGAGCTCGAAGCCCTGATAGCCGATCTGGCGGCCTTCGCTCAGCGCGGTGGACAGCGGTGTTTCACCACCCAGCGAGGGCAGGTCGTCGTTGCTCCAGCTGATCGGGTTGATGCCGATCTTTACGTCGAAATGGGTGTCGGCCATGGGTCTTACCTGTGCTGCTGTTGTTTGGCGAGCTCGTAGTCGCGGCGTGCCTGCTGCACGGCCGCGCGCTCGGAGACCTCGGGCACCGCTACTTCCCACCAGCTGCCGCCGGCTTCGGTGGTGCGCCGATGATCGGTGTCGATGGCGATGACATAGGTGCGCGTGGCGGCGCGTGCACGCTGCAATGCCTGTTCCAGTTCCGCGATGGTGTGCACGTGTTCGGCCTGCGCACCCAGCGCACGTGCGTGTGCGGCGAAATCGATCGACGGTACGCCATCGGGGCCGTGCAGGCAGTCCTCGAGCATGTTGTTGAACGGCGCGCCGCCGCAGGCTTGCTGCAGGCGGTTGATGCAGCCGAAGCCGCGGTTGTCCAGCACGATCACGATCAGTTTGTGGCCGAGCATCACCGAAGTGGCGAGCTCCGAATTGAGCATCAGGTAGCTGCCATCGCCGAGCATCACGATCACCTCGCGCTCGGGCCTGGCCATCTTCACGCCCAGGCCGCCGGCGATCTCATAGCCCATGCAGGAATAGCCGTATTCCATGTGGTAGCCGCCTGGCGTTTCGGTGCGCCAGAGTTTTTCCAGTTCGGCCGGCAATGTGCCGGCCGCGCAGACGACGATATCGCTGCTGGCCGAATCCGCACGCGAGCGCTGCACCGCGCCGATGATTTCGCCATCGTAGGGCAGGCGGCCAGGTGGCAGTTCGCGCTGACCGGTGATGCGCTCCACCGTGGTGCGCCAGTCATCGGCCAGCTGCGTGGCGTGCTGCCGCCACGCGGTTTCGCCATGCCAGCCGGTTAGTGCGGCGGAGAGTGCATCGAGGCCGGCGGCCGCATCGGCCAGCACCTGCGTGTGGCCGCCTTTCAGTGCGTCATGGCCATTGACGTTGAATGTGACGATGCGCGCCTGGCGGTAAAGCGCGTGAGAACCGGTGGTGAAATCCTGCAGGCGTGTGCCGACGGCGAGGATGACGTCTGCCTCGGCCAGCAGTTCGTTGGCGGCGCTGGAGCCGCATACGCCGGCCGGCCCGAGCTGCAAGGGATGATGCCAGGCGAGGGTGCCCTTGCCGGCCTGGGTTTCCGCCACGGGTACGCCATGCAGTTCGGCAAAGCGCTGCACGGCTTGGCTGGCCCGTGCATACAGCGCACCGCCGCCGACGATCATCACCGGCTGCCTGGCCTGGCGCAGCAGCTGTGCCGCGGCCGCGATGTCTTCGGGGGCCGGCGGCATGCGGCGGAAGCGATGCACCCGTTCGGTGAAAAATTCTTCCGGCCAGTCGTAGGCTTCGGCTTGCACGTCCTGCGGCAGCGCCAGCGTCACCGGGCCGCACAAGGCCGGATCGGTCAGCACATGCAGGGCGCGCGGCAGCGCGGTAAGCAATTGCTCGGGCCGCACGATGCGGTCGAAATAGCGCGATACCGTGCGGAAGCAGTCGTTGACGCTGGCCGTGCCATCGCCGAAATCTTCCAGTTGCTGCAGCACCGGATCGGGCGCGCGCGACACGAAGATATCGCCCGGCAGGAACAGCACCGGCAGACGGTTGACGTGAGCCAGCGCGGCCGACGTAAGCAGATTGGTGGCGCCGGGACCGATCGAGGTGGTCACCGCCATCATGCGCCGGCGCATATGCGCCTTGGCGTAGGCGATGGCCGTGTTGGCCATCGCCTGTTCGTTGTGCGCGCGATAGGTCGGCAGGCGGTCGCGGCAGGCATACAGCGCTTCGCCGAGGCCGGCGACATTGCCGTGGCCGAAGATGGCGAAGACCCCGCCGAACAAGGGCAGTGCTTCGCCGCTGGCATCGTCGTGCACATACTGCGCGGCGAGATAGCGCACCAGCGCCTGGGCCATGGTCAGGCGTACGCTGCCGCTCATGCGGACACCTTGGCCGTGCGCTGCCGCTGGCCATCGCGTGCTTGCCGCCATAGTGCAGCGAGGCGGGCAAATTGCTGGGCAGCGCGCTCGACCAGCGCCGCGTCGTCGATCTCGCCGCGCAGCCATGCATCGGCCGGCTCGACGAACAGGCTGCGGCCTACGGCGAAGCCGCGGCAGCTTGCACTGCGCGAAGCGGCGGCGAAGCCGGCTGCCAGTTCGTCGAAGGGGGCATTGAGGCCGAGCAGCACCACGCCGCGGCAATACGGATCGCGCTCGGCGATCAGTGCATCCACGGCAGTCCATTCGCCCGCCGCCAGCGGCTTGAGCTTCCACCATTCGGGACGGATGCCGAGGTTGTAGATGCGCTTCATCGCGCGCACCACGCGTTCGCCCGGCGTACCGGCGCCGTCGCGTGCAGGCGGAATCACTTCCAGCAGCAATTCGTGCCCGCTCTGCTGCACGGCGCCGTAGAGCGTAAGCAGCTGGGTTTCCTGTTCCAGGCGCAGGTCGGCGTTGTCGTCGGGATCGAACGCGACCAGGCACTTCACCACGTGCTCCTGCGGCCAGTGCTGCAACTGGCTGCCGAGCGAGCGGCCGTATTCGAATTCCAGCGGATGCGAGCCGGGCGTTTCCACCGGACGACCGATCCACCAGCCGCGGCCGGTGGCCGCGTGCAGCGCATCTTCGCCATAACGCTGGTCGATCAACACGCCGACGCGACGCTGCAGGCCCAGTTCCTGCTCCGCCTTCGCCACGGCCTCCACCAGCAATCGCTTCAGCCGCGGCACACGCGCTTCATCGGCCGCGCAGGCGCAGGCCAGGTCGTAGAACTGGCTGCGGTGGTCGAAAGCGAAGATATGCAGGTCGTCCCATGCCGGCCGCGCCACGCTGACACGGTGCAGATGCGCCAGTTCGGCATCGCGATCGGGACGCTGCAGGCGATCGGCGTGGGCCAGGAAGTAATCCAGCTCTGCACGGCTAGGCATCGCCGGCGCACAGCCATGGCGCGATACCACGATGGCGCCGCAGGCATTGGCATAGGCGCAGCTGCGCTCGATGCTCTCGCCGCGCAGCCAGCCGTACAGAAAGCCGGCGATAAAGGCGTCGCCGGCGCCGAGCACATTGAGCACTTCCACTTGCGTGCCGCGATAGGTGGGTGCCTGCTCCAAGGCCTGGGGAATGGCGCCTTCGATCACGCTGCAGCCGAGCGCACCACGTTTCACCACCAGGGTGGCAGGCGTCAATGCGCGTACGGCTTGCAGAGCCTGCAGCAGATCCTGGCTGCCGCCGGCGATATGGAATTCTTCTTCGGTGCCGACGATCAGATCGAACTGCGGCAAGATCGCCTGCAAGTGCGCGGTAACCTGGTCGTCGGCGATAAAGCGGGTCTCGCCGTCGCCGCGTCCGGTCAGGCCCCACAGCACCGGGCGGTAGTCGATATCCAGCACCGTGCGCACACCATGCTTGCGCGCCAGCGCGAGCGCCTTGCTGCTGGCGGCATGCACGCCGGGCGCCGAGAAGTGCGTGCCGGTAATGGCAAGCGCACCGCTGGAGGCGATAAAGGCCTCGTCGATATCCTCCGCGGCAAGCGCCATGTCGGCGCAGTTTTCGCGATAAAAGATCAGCGGGAAACTATCGCGATCCTTGATGCCCAGCAGCACCAGCGCGGTAAGGCGCTGCGCATCCACCTGCACCTGGCTGGTATCGCAGTGCACGCTGTGCAGGGTTTCCAGCAGGAAACGGCCCATGTGATCGTCGCCGACCCGGCTGAGCATGGCGGTGCGCAATCCCAGCCGCGCCGCGCCGAAGGCGGCATTGGCGGAGGAGCCGCCCAGGTATTTGGCAAAGCTCGATGCATCTTCCAGCCGGGCGCCGGGCTGCTGCGCATACAGATCCACGGCCAGGCGGCCGAGGCAGATCAAGTCGTATTGGCGTTCGCTCATCTCGGATACTTCATGCATGGGTGGAGCTCAAGCGGCGCGGCCTTCCAGCTCGGCCACCAGGCTTTGGATTTCGGCGCCGCCGGCCATCATGTCGAGCAGCTGTTCCTTGCTGATCTGATCCTTGCTGAAAGTGCCCATGGAGCGGCCGCGGTTGAGCAAGGTGAAGCTGTCGCCGATCGGGTAGGCGTGATGCACGTTGTGGGTGATGAAGATCACCGAAATGCCGCGCGCACGTGCGGTATGGATCAGCTTCAGCACATTGCAGCTCTGCTTCACGCCCAGCGCCGCGGTGGGTTCGTCCAGGATCAATACCTTGGCGCCGAAGTGAATCGCTCGTGCGATCGCCAGGCATTGCCGTTCGCCGCCGGACATGGTGCCCACCGGCTGATGCGGCGAGCGCACGGCGATGCCCATCTCCGCCAGTTTTTCTTCCGCGACGCGGGCAGCGTGATGCAGGTCCATCACCGGGATCAGGCCGAACAGCTTGCGCACCGGCTCGCGCCCGGCAAAGAAATTGCGCGCCACGCTCATCAGCGGCACCAGGGCGAGATCCTGGTAGACGGTGGCGATGCCATGGTCCAGCGCATCGCGCGGCGAACTGAATTGCACTTCCGTGCCTTCCACCAGATAGCGGCCGCGATTGGGGCGATGCACACCCGCGAGCGTCTTGATCAAGGTGGACTTGCCGGCGCCGTTGTCGCCCAGCAGGCAATGCACCTCGCCGCGGCGCAGGCGCAGGGTAACGTCCTGCAGCGAGATCACCGTGCCGAAAAACTTGCTGATGCCTTCCAACTGCAGAATGTGATCGTTGCCGGCGGTGTTCATGGCGAAAGCCTCACTTGCCCGTGGTGGCGCGCGAACGGATGTAGTGGTTGAACAACACTGCCAGCAACAGCATGGCGCCGAGGAAAACGCGATACCAATCTGAATCGAAACTGGTGTACGAGATGCCGATCTGCACGACGCCGAAAATCAGCGCGCCGAAGCAGGCGCCCAGCACCGAGCCGTAGCCGCCGGTCAGCAAGGCACCGCCGATCACGGCGGCGATAATCGCTTCGAATTCTTTCTGCAGGCCGCGGTCGGCCGAGGCGGAGCCTACGTCGGCCACCTGCAGCACGCCGAACAGGCAGGCGCAGAAGGCGGTGAGTACGAACAAGCTGATCTTGACCCGGCGTACGGGTACGCCTACGTTCTGCGCCGCGGATGCATCGCCGCCGACGGTGAAGATCCAGTTGCCGAAGCGCGTGCGCGACAGCACGAAGCCGGCCGCCACGGCCACCACCAGCCACCACACCAGCACCTTCGGAAGGCCGCCGACGATCGGCTCGCCGTCTGGCAATTTGGTGATGATGCCGGTAGCGGACATCCATACGAACAGGCCGTGCAGCACGTTGCCCTGGAACAGGCCGTGGGCGAGCGGATCGGCAGCGACCTTGTCGCCCACGCCGCTGACGATGGTGCTGTTGGAGAAATACGTGGACAGCACCAGGGTGAGTCCGCGCAGGATGAACATGAAGGCGAGGGTGACGATAAAACTCGGCAGCCGCGTGCGCACCACCAGATAGCCGTTGAGCCAGCCCAGCGCCATGCAGCCGGCGAAGGCGAACAGCACCGAAGCCCAGACCGGCCAGCCCATGAACATCGCCGGCACCGCCATCAAGGTGCCGGCAAAGCCGATCATCGAGCCGATCGACAGATCGAATTCGCCGGCAATCATCAGCAGGCAGGCGCCGACCGCGATGATGCCCAGATAGGCCGCGACCTGCGCCCAGTTCATCACGCCGTCCAGATTGAACATGCCCGAGTTGCCGGCAAAGATGCCGAACAGCACGAACACCAGCAGCGTGCCGGCAATGGAGCCGAATTCGGGGCGATGCATCAGGCTGCGCCAGAGGGGAATGCGCCGTACGCGCTCATCGGGGTTCACGGCGGCCTCGTCATTGCGTCGGGTGACGGTTGCGGTGGGTAGCGTCGCGCTCATGCAAGTCTCGGTCGCCGGATCAGCGGTACTGGCCGGCGTATTTCGCCACCGTCTCGACGTTGTCTTTGGTCACGAAGGCCGGTCCTGAGCTCAATCCATCTTTGGTATAGACCGGAACCAGCCCGTATTCCTGCAGCCGTGCCTGGTATTTGGGACTGGCTTTCAGATTGGCGATGATGGTTGCCGCATCGCGGGTGTTGCTGGCGTGCGCGATCGCCAGCGCCGCGATCGCCACATAGCCCTGCAGATAGGGCTGCTGATCGATGGCGAAATTCACATAGCCCTTGCGGATGCCGTCGATGATCGCCGGCGACAGATCGAAAGTGACGAAATAGGTCTTGCCGGCCACGCCCATCTTTTGCAGCGCCTGCAGCGCGGGCTCGCCCGAGGGCGGTCCGAGCGCCAGCACGGCCTGGGTGCCGGGATGGTTGCGCAGGTAGGCGCTTACTTTGCCGGCGACCACGGTAGGATCGATGCCCGAATCGATCATCGAACTGCGCGCGTCCACACCCAGTGCATCGGCAAAACCCTTGCAGCGTTCGAACGAGGCGACATTGGTGACGTAGTGATTGACGCAGACGAAGTTCTTGATGCCTGCGGCTTTGGCGCGTTCGCCCGCGGCCTTGCCGGCTTCGTATTCGGGCTGGCCGATATGCATGATCGCGCCCAGCTTCTGACTTTCCTGCGCAGTGCCCGAATTGATGGTGACGATCGGAATGCGCTTGGCGCTGATGCGCATGGCCGGCTTGGACAACACATCGAAATCGGCGATATCGAAAGCCACGCCGTCGTAGTTGCGCGCGGCGGCCTGCTCCAGCAGGCGGGCCATGTCGGCCAAGTCGCCGTTGGGCGGATTGCGGTAGTCCACCTGCACGCCGAAATCCTGTCCGGCCTGGCTGACGGCGTTCTTGATCGTGTTCCAGAACGCGTCCGAATCGGGCGCGTGGCTGATCAGCACATAACGTTGATCGGCCTGCGGACTGGCGGCCAGCGCCGCACCGGCGCCGATGGCGGCCATTGCGCCGGCCAACAGCAGCCCGGTCGATCGCGGGAACCTCCATCGCACGCGCATACCGCCTCCATAACCCGAGTGGCCAAGCCTGGCCGGCCGAAGAGGGGCTGGACGATGCGGACAGGGGCTCGCGCCAGCCGTGATTGGCCGAGCATGGAAGGCTGCTGCGCTAATTTCAACTTGCATTGCACAATGAAAAAATATGGAAATATTTTTCCAAATGGCTAGCATGGGCCCCCATCAGACATGGGCGCTCCAGGGCGGATATGGGCAAGCTAAGCGCGGTCGACGGGCTGCTCCTGCGCATCGCGCAGGAATTCGAAACGCTGCCGCGGCAGCTGCAGAACATCGCCAGCTACCTGGAGCGGGAGCGGGCCAACATCATGGTCCAGCGCATCAATGAGATCGCGGAGGGCTGCGAGGTGCATCCCTCGGCCGTGGTCCGCTTCGCGCAGCGTTTCGGCTATTCCGGTTTCACCGAAATGCAGGCGGTGTTCCGCAACGACTACACGGAAGCCAGCACGCCCGCGCGCAGCTATCAGCAAAGAATCCGCAAGGTCATCGCCGATGGCGAAGCGGGCATGCCGCCGTCGCACATGGCGTTGCGCTTTATCGACGCCAGCCGGGCCGGGTTGGACGAGCTGACCGAACATTTCGACGCCAGGCAGTTCGATGCCGCGGTGGACCTGCTGCTCCAGGCGCAAAACATCTACGTGGTCGCGGTGCGGCGCACTTTCAGCATCGCCAGCTACATCGTCTATGCGCTGCAGCACACCACCAAGCGCGTGCATCTGGTCAGCGGCCTGGGCGGCATGTATCACGAGCAGATCCGCAGCATCGGCAAGAACGATGTACTGATCGCCATCAGTTATCCGCCTTATGGCAAGGAAACGCTGTATTGCAGCCGCATTGCGCATCAGCACAAGGCCAAGGTGCTGGCGATCACCGACAGCGCGCTGGGCGCGCTCGGGCGCGAGGCGCAGGTGACCTTGAAGGTTAACGAAGGCAGCGCGTTTGCCTTCCGCGCGCTCACCAGCACGATCTGCCTGTGCCAGGCGCTATTCGTGGCGCTGGCCTACAAGCTTGAGCTGAAGGTTGAAGAGACCGTCCATCCCGGAGAATACGATGAGTGAACCCAAGTCCATCGGTGTCGCGCTGTTCGGTGCCGGCCGCATCGGCACCATCCATGCGGGCAATCTGGCGCGGCATCCGCATGCCAGCCTGCGCTATGTGGTCGACGTGCATGCGCCGGCCGCGCAGAGCTTGGCGGCCGTGCATGGCGCGCAGGTGGCAACGGTGGAACAGGCGCTGGCCGATGCCTCGATCGGCGCGGTAGTGATCGGTTCCAGCACCGACACGCACGCCGACCTGATCCAGCGCGCTGCCGCGGCCGGCAAGGCGATTTTCTGCGAGAAGCCGGTGGATCTGGAGGTGGAGCGCGCGCGTGCCTGTGCGGAGGCGGTACGGCGTGCCGGGGTGGTCTGCATGATCGGTTTCCAGCGCCGCTTCGATCCCACCTTTGCCGCACTGAAGCAGCGCCTGGATGCCGGCGAGATCGGCACGCCGGAAATGCTGGTCGTGACCAGCCGCGATCCCGGACCGCCGCCGGCCTCTTACATCGCCCGGTCCGGCGGTGTGTTCAAGGACATGCTGATCCACGACTTCGATATCTTCCGCTGGATCCTTGGCGGCGAAGCGGTCAGCGTGCATGCCACCGGTGGCTGCCCCGGCATGCCGGAGGTGGCGGCGGCCGGCGATATCTCGCATGCCGCAGTGACCTTGCGCACGCGCGCCGGCAGCTTGTGCCAGATCAACACCTCGCGCCGCGCTGCCTATGGCTACGACCAGCGCTTCGAGGTGCTGGGCAGCAAGGGCCTGCTGCAGGCCGGCAATGTGCGTCCCACCGAGGTGGTGGCGTGGGGCGAGCAGGCGATCAGCTGCGACAAGCCGGAGGCGTTTTTCCTGGAGCGCTACCGCGCCGCCTATGCGCTGGAAATCGAGCACTTCTTCGATGCCCTGGTGCACGGCACGCCGGTGCGCACCACCATCGAGGACGGCATCAAGGCGCTGGAACTGGCCGAACTTGCTACCCGTTCGTGGCGCGAAGGCAAGGCGCTGGAGTGCGCGGTGTAGTCATGCTGCGCCGACCATGGGTGCTTTGCGCATAAGCAAAAAGCCCCCTTTGCCGGAACGGTAAAGGGGGCTTGTCGGTTCAGAACGCGAGACGCATTTCCGGACCAGGCGTTCGAGGCTTGAGTGGCCTCACCGCCGGTCGACGCTTTACGAGCGCAGACCCACGCCGCGATGCAGCAGGCTCAGCGCAAGCCATGACAGGCCGATCACGAAGACCAGCATCACGCCGAAGGCTACGCCGATCTGCACATCGCTGATGCCCAGCACGCCGAAGCGGAAGGCGTTGACCATGTACAGGATCGGATTGATGCGCGAGATCGCCTGCCACGGCTCGCCGAGCATGTTCACCGAATAGAACACGCCGCCCAGATAGGTCAGCGGGGTGAGCACGAAGGTGGGTACCAGGGCGATATCGTCGAACTTCTTCGCATACACCGCATTGACGAAGCCGGCCAGCGAGAAAATGGTGGCGCCGAACAGCACCGACAGGATCGTCACCAGCGGATGGGCGACGTGCAGGTTGGTGAAGAACAGCGCGATCAGCAGCACCAGCAGGCCCACGACCAGGCCACGCGCCACCGCACCGGTGACGTAGCCGAGCAGGATCACCCAGTTGGACATCGGCGATACCAGCATTTCCTCCACCGAGCGCTGGAATTTCGCGCCGAAGAAGGAGCTGGAGATATTGCCGTAGCTATTGGTGATGATGCTCATCATCACCAGGCCCGGCACGATGTACTGCATATAAGTGAATTCGCCCTGGATGTTGCCGATGCGGCTGCCGATCAGCTTGCCGAAGATGACGAAGTACAGCGTCATCGTGATGGCGGGCGGAATCAGGGTCTGCGTCCAGATGCGCATGATGCGCACGATTTCGCGACGCACGATGGTCTGCAGGGCGACGAGGTTGCCGGACATGTTGCTCACGCTGCTTTCTCCTTGCCCGGTTCCTGGCGGCCGTTTTCGACCAGACGTACAAACAACTCTTCCAGGCGGTTGGTCTTGTTGCGCATGGACGTGACGGTAATGCCGTGCGTGCTGAAGGCCTCGAACATGGCATTCATCGCCTCGGTACGCGGCATTTCCGCTTCCAGCGTGTGCTCGTCGACGCGGCGGAAGTTGATGCCGGGCAGTGACGGCAGCGATTCGGGCAGGTTGTCCACGTCGAACACGAAGGTTTCCACGTCCAGCTTGGACAGCAGCTGCTTCATCGAGGTGTTTTCCACGATGGTGCCGTGGTCGATGATGGCGATGTTGCGGCACAGCTGCTCGGCTTCTTCCAGGTAATGCGTGGTGAGGATCACCGTGGTGCCGGCCGCATTGATGCCGCTGACGAATTGCCACATGGAACGGCGGATCTCGATATCCACGCCGGCGGTAGGCTCGTCCAGGATCAGCAGGCGCGGCTCGTTCATCATCGCGCGGGCGATCATCAGGCGGCGCTTCATGCCGCCGGACAGCATGCGCGCCTGGTCCTGCGCCTTGTCCCACAGGCGCAGTTCCTTCAGGTATTTCTCGGCGCGCTCGGCGGCGATACGCCGCGGAATGCCGTAGAAGCCGGCTTCGTTCACGCAGATATCGAACGGCTTTTCGAACTGGTTGAAGTTGATTTCCTGCGGCACCAGGCCGATCAGCTTCATCGCTTCGTTGCGCTGCTTGTTGACCGATACGCCGAAGATCTGCGCATCGCCGCCGCTGGAATTGACCAGCGAGGACAGGATGCCGATCAGGGTGGATTTGCCGGCGCCATTCGGGCCCAGCAGGGCGAAGAAGTCGCCTGGCTGGACCGTGAGGTTGATGCCTTTGAGGGCCTGGACGCCGTTGCCATAGGTTTTGCGCAGATTGTCGACGACAAGTGCGGGGGAGGAGGACATGGGCTGCACCGTGGGATTCAGCCCTTTATTATAGCGGGCTTGTCTGCTCCACCCGGGCCCTGCGGACAGCACACAGCGTCGGGCGGCGGGAAACAATCCGTCGCCGGCGGCTCCGCAGTGGCACGAAAACCTGCTTCAAGTGCTTGATTCCTAGGTCGAAGCGGCAACAGGCTCGCGTCGACGCGCTCAATACTCCACTGGACAACTGCATGGCCGAACACTTCACCCTGCGTCTCGCCGACAGCCACATGCTGGCGCCCACCGTGCGCCACCTGGCCTTCGAACGCGCCGACGGACAGCCCCTGGCCTTTATTCCCGGCCAGTTCCTGCAGATCCATTTCAATTACGACGACGGCACGCCGACCAAGCGCAGCTATTCGGTGGCGACGGTAGGTGACGGCAGTTCGCCGGTGACGCGCATCGAGATCGCGGTCAGCTATGTGGACGGCGGCGCCGCCACCAAGCTGCTGAGCGAACTGGAACTGGGCGGCACCATCGAGGCGAGCGGCCCGTACGGACGCTTCTGCCTGCAGGACAGCGATACCCATCCGCGCTATCTGCTGCTCGCCACCGGCACCGGCGTCACGCCGTACCGCGCCATGCTGCCGCAGTTCGCCAAGCTGCTGGCCAAGGGCGATCGCGAAGTGGTGCTGCTGTATGGCGCGCGCAACGAAACCGAGCTGCTGTACAACGAGGAATTCGAAGCCTTTGCGCAAGCCCATCCCGGCTTCACCTTCCACGGCTGCCTCAGCCGGCAGCCGCGCGAGCTGCCGCGCATCAACGACCGCGCCGGCCACGTGCAGGGCGTGCTGGCGGAACTGGCACCTACCGCGGCGCGCGACATCGCTTACCTGTGCGGCAATCCCAACATGGTCGACGGCGCCTTCAATGCGCTGAAGGAATTCGGACTGCCGATCCCGCAGATTCGCCGCGAGAAGTACATTTCCTCGCGTTGATGCCGATAGATAGGCGCGCGCATGGCATACCGCCTCCTGCCGCGCCGGGCGGCGCCATGCGCAGCGTGCAGAAATTTGTAAACAAATTTTCACATCCGATCTAAAGTCCGCCGGATTCATGCCGATAAATCACTGGGCCGGGCAGGAGCTCGGCACAAGCGTCAAGTCCATGACGCTGGAACCCGGCGATAAGGTTTTTGCATAAGCGCTCAACTGCCCTTGAGCGCAAGCAGGCCGCACGGCGCCGGTTTCTCCTCGCGGCAAGTCGAAACCGTTGTTTTATAGGGAATTCACGCACCCGCAACCAACGCTGTTTGATTGACGCTCGCAGCAGCGCGCGACGATCGCCCTCCACGGATTATGTGATGCACATCGCATTTCCGTGACTTGCCCGGGCAGACGCTCTCAAGCCCCAGGGGCGCGCCGCCGATGTGCCTACACAGGTACTCGCACCGTGCGCGAGCACCGGTGGAGGGCAGCACTATGCGTGATCCGCGGTGGTGGGTTGTAAGTGGAGTATTGGTGGCGTCACTGCTATGCGCGCCGGTTGCGGCGGCATCGGGCGGTGGCAATGTCGTGGAAGGCGGCACGATCTCGTTTGTTGGCGCGATCGTCGAACCGACCTGCGGCGTGGCCGTTCAATCGACTGAACTGAATGCCATGGTCGATGCCAGCGTAGCGGCGCAGCACAGCTGCGTTGCTGCCGGAGGGCAGTCGACCGATGTGCAGAGCATTTATGCGCAGAGCGTGGTGCGTCTGTCGGATACCGAACAGGACAAGGTGCTGAATTATTTCAGTGGCTATGTCCGGTCCGGTTCGCCGACGGCGTCAGCGCCTGTGCTGGTGACGCAGACATACGAATAACTACTGGTAGGACATGGTGAAGGTCAGCGTACCAGTCACCTGTCCGGCGGCCACCGGCGTGCCGGTGACGTAGTACTGCGCGAAGTAGGGAACATTCAAGGTTCCCGTCGGCGTGGCGCCCAGGCTTTGCGCCGTGTTGAAGGTGATCGGTTGCTGGCTGCCGTTGAGGATCTGCACGCCGACATTCTTCGCAAAACCAGTGCCGGTGGTCGGCGCGATCACGCCGGTCGCAGTGGCCGCATTGGCGGTCGTCATAGTGATCGACGCGTTAGCGCCGGCCTGGCAGGTCAGCGCGATATTGAATGCGGTCAGGCCCGCCGTGCTGCCCACGCTGGTCAGTGAGCGCGCGTTGACGGTCGGCAGGGTGATGGTCTGGTTGGCCGAGCCGGCCTGGACCGTACAAGCCTGCAGCACCACCGAGCCGCCTGAGATATTCAGGCTGTTACCGGTGTTTACGCTGGATGAGTCCACCGTGCCGCCGGGGATATACCACCAGAACGGTATCAGCGAATTGGACGAGATCGAACCCACCGATGATGCGCTGATGGTGCCGGTAACGATCAGCTGCCCGGTGAACGTCTCGGTCACGGTCCCGCCGTAGGTACCGCTGGTCTTTCCGGCGCCAGCATTGACCGAGCCCACCGGAAAGCCGGCCTGGCTGTTCGGGCCGTCGTTGACACTGCCGCTTTCGCTGGTCGCCTGGGTTGGACTACCGGTGATGATCACACCGATACCGGGGAGATTGGTTGCAAAGGTGATGCCGGGACCGCTGGGTACGTTAGTGGAAGCCAGTGTGGCCAGCGTCTCGCCGGCTTGAATGGTGGTCGTGGTGTTGGACGTCACCCGATTACGGGTGACGATCGGAATATTGCTGCAGGTGAAAGTCATCGTCACCGACTGCGGGCTGCCCAACAGCGTACCCACCGACGCATTCGGTGAAACGGTAACCGCCGGCAAAGTGATCGTGGCGCTGGAAGTGGTGCAGTTTTGCGCCGCCGCGAACGGAGCCCAGCCGAGGCTGGCGCACAGGATCAGCAACCAGGCCAGGGCGCGCAGATGCCGCTGCGCATTGCCATTACGTCCGATCATGGGCCACTCCTGACGGCTTGCGCGACCGCGTCCGGGTTTTCGCAGGTCGCGTCGATCTGTTCATAGGTCTTGGCGTGCGCGCCCTTGGCTATCGGTGCCAGATGGTAGAAGAACGTGCACGATTGCGTGGCGCCAGCATCGTCATGCCAGCGCGCGGTGAGCTGGCCGGCCTGGTTCACGCCGCGCAGCAGGATCTGGCCGGCCTGGCCGACCACGCCGAGCGTAGCGCCTTTTTCGTTGACCACTTCCGCGCCGAACGGCACGGCCTGGCCGTCACGCAGGCGGGCGCGCACGATCAGCGTGCGGCCGCTTTCAGTCTTGAATTTCAGCATCACCACCGCACCGGCGTAAGGAGCGACCTGCACGCTGGTGGAATCGAGCTGCACATCCAGCGGCAGACCCTTGGGATCGATCTGCACGGTGTTGAGGATGTACGGCGTCAGGTTGGGCACGATGGCATAGCCGCCGCCATCCACGCGCGCACCGGCGGAACTGAGCAGGCGCGCGCCGCCGGCGTTGGGCACATAGATGATGCCGACGGTATCGCCCACCGGCTGGCCGAAGGTAATGCCGCCCGGATGCGCGATCACCGAACCGGTCACGCCCACCGATGCCTGCGAGTAGCCCTGGCCATCGCCGTAGCTGGCGCTGAACAGCGCATACGGGCTGCGATAGCCGATATTGGCGGTACCGGCCGCGCCGCTGGAGCTGCCGGCATTGGCATAGGTGGCGGTCGCGCCGTAGTTGAACTGCTCGTCGCTGCCGAACGAGCCGGTGAGCATCGCCTGGTCTTGCGCGCCGGCGTTCTGGTCGTGCGCGACATTGAGCGTGAAGGTCGGCGAATGGCTGCTATGGCCCAGCGGAAGGCTGAAGCTCACCATGTACTCGTTGTCGAAGCGACCGAACGGATCGACCGAGCGCGTGGCGGAAATGCTGTAGTTAAGGCGGTGGAACGAATTGTTGTAGCCGATCTGGAACTGTGTGTTGGTGCCCTTCTGGTTCCAGTAATCGCTGATCGATGCATTGGCATACAGCGAGCCGCCGCTGCTGCCCAGGCGCTGGTTGACGGTCAGCGTAAAGCTGTTGCGCTGCAGTTCCAGGCCGCTGGCGCCAAGCAGCGTGCCGGTGCTGAACGGGTTGCCGGCGAGCGTAGCCTGTTCGGCCGGCGTCAGCACGGTCTGTGCAGTAACGCCATCGACACTCTGCGCGGCGATCGACGGCGGCGTGTAATCGAAGGCGTTGATATTGTGCTGCGCGTAATTGCGCGCTTGCTCGGCGTCGGTAAGGCTCAGGAAGCCGCCGGTGGAATAGCGATAGGCAGCCACCGAAAACGTGGTCTGCGTTTCGGGAATGATCTTGCTATAGGTGATGCGCATGCTCTGGCCGGACTTGGTGTCGTAGCCGGGGATATGCGCCTGGGCGTGGGTCAGGTCGAGTGCGAGTGCGCCGAACTTGGTATTGATCGCTGCGCCGGCCAGCACCGCCGCATAACCGGTCGAGCCGGCAATACCGGCATAGCCGGTCAGAATGTTGTTGAAGCCGTGCTGCGCGGTGGCCTGCAGCACCGGCGGCTTGTTCGAGATCGAGCGATCGATCAGCTGGCCGGCCGCGATGTCAAAGCGCGTGATGCCCGGACGCAGCAACTGCGCCACCGACGCATAGGGAATGACGAAGGTATTCACCTGGCCATTCGCTTCGGTCACGGTTACGTCGAGGTTGCCGCCGTAGCCAGTGGGATACAGGTCGGAAATGGTGAACGGGCCGGGCGCCACCGTGGTCTGGTAGATCAGTACGCCGTTCTGGCGCACCGAGACCTGTGCATTCGTCTGCGCGATACCGTGCACTACCGGCGCATAGCCCTGCAGCGATTGCGGCAGCATGCGGTCGTCGGTGCCCAACTGCACGCCGCGGATGCCGTAGCTGTCGAACACGGCGCCGTCGGTGTAGCTGTCGCCGACGGTCAGCAGCGCGCGCAGCGAAGGCAGGTCGCGCTGTGCATAGGTAAGAATGTTCTGGAACTGCCGGCGCGAAGAGGCGTTGTTGCCGCCCGAATACCAGGTCATGGTGCCGTTCTCGCGGAACAGCCACGAGCCCAGGTTGAAGCCCATGTTCACGCCGAGATAGGTGGTGGTCTGGCTCTGGCCGAGGCTGCTGCTGCGATAGCTGTTGAAGTTGTAGTTCAACATGCCGGCGGTAACGCCGTGGTCCCAGAACTGCGGGCTTACGTAGCCGCGTGCAGCCTGTCCCATATAAGCCTGCGGCACGCTGGTATCCAGGCGCAGGCCGGCGACGTCGAAGGACATGGTGGCGCCGGGGATCACATCGCCGATGGCGACGCAAGCCGCAGGATTTTTCAGGTCGTTGATGACCTGGTCCGACAGCTTGGCCGGGTGCAACTGCAGAATGCCGAGCAGCTTGTCGTCCACGCACGCACTGGCATTGGCCTGCGCGGACTTGTTGGCGAAGCGCACGTTGTCGCGGCCAACCCAGGCGTTATTGAGATAGATGTCCGCGCGATAGTCGCCAGGCAATACCGGGTTGCCATGCTCGAAGCGGGACAGATCGGTGGTGTTCTGGCCGGCGCCGGCCAGCAGGCTGCGATCGAATTCGGCGGGGCCGCCTTCGGCACCTTCCACCGGAGCGGCGGAAGCAGAAGCAGAAGCAGAGGCGGAAGCGTCCACGGCGGCATACGCCAATGCCGTGTTGTGCCAGCCGGCAAGCACGGCGGCAATGCCCGCGCACAACACAAGCCGACGACACGCCGCGCGCATGCGGGCGTGGTTCGGCTGGTGAGTGGGCGCGTGCTGCATCACGGCGCGACGCTGCTCTTGAGCGCGTCGATGGCGCCGTAGTCGTTGATGCTGTCGAACTCGATCGCGTCGCCGACCGCGGCCGCGTGCTTGAGCTCGGGCAGGTCGAGCTTAAGATCCGACATCGGTGCGACCATATTGGTCTTGCCGTTGTAGCTGCTGCCGCTCGACTGCAGCGTCAGCTTGCTGATCGTCACGTAATACGGTGTCGGGTTATGCACGACCAAGGTATAGCCGCCCGCATTGGACGGGCCGGCCTTGAAAGTCAGCGCAGCAGCAGCCTTGATCGGATCGCCGGCCAGTCCGGTCGGGCGATAGAAAAGCTTCAGCCGCGAACGGATCGCCAGCTGCAGGTAATTCTTGCCTTCGGTCTGCGGACCGGTGGGCTTGGGCGGAACGTCGAGCACGTTGAGCCAGAACAGCGACTCGCGATCGCTCGGCAGCGGCTGCTGGCTGTGGGTAAACAGGATGCGCAGGCTCTGATCGCGGTTCGGTTCCATGCGGAACAGCGGCGGCGTGATCAGGAACGGCGTATTGGCCTTGTCCGGGGTGGAATCCTTGTCGCCATTGTCGATCCAGGCTTCGACCAGCGCGGGGCTGGTGTTCTGGTTGGTCAGACGGACGGTCACTTCTCCGTCCTGGGCGGGGAAAATCACGCGCGTGCCGGAAATGATCACGTTGGCGTGGGCCGCCGGCGCGATAAGGCACAAGGTGAGCAGCGCCGTACCGATGGCGCGTACCAGATTTCTCATGATCGGATTTCCTCGGCCGCAGGCTGAGAGCCAGCCAGAATGTCGTGGCCGGCTAGGCCGGCCACGACGGGGTGGTGCTTGCTTACGGATAGGTGATGTCGTAGTTCACCGTGGTGGTGACGCTACCGGCCACAGCCTTGGTGGAGCTGGCGGGCACGACGTACTGCGCGAAGTAGTTCAGCGTGGCGCCCGTGCTGGACGTGGTCACGGCGGCGGTGCTGGCATTCTGCGAACCGGAAGCCGAGCCCAGAGCGATGGCCGTGTTACCGCTGTTCAGCAGCTGCACTTCGACGCCGGTGGCCGAGCCGTTGTTCTTCAGGTTGCCGTCGGCCAGGACGTTGGCGCCCGGCTCGAAGTAGGTGCTGACGGTACCGGAAGCGGAGAAGGTGCAGCCGCTCAGCACGAGCGAGAACGGCGTGTCACCGGCCACGGCACCGGTGCTGGCCAGGGCGCTGGCGGCCACGGTCGGCAGGGTCACGGTGAACGAGGAGCTGCCGCTGCCGTTGCCGTTGATGGTGCAGGTGGACGAGGAGATCTTGCCGTTGATGGTGATCGTGCCGTCGGTGGCGCTGGCCGCCAGCGGCGCGAGAGCTGCCACGCCGAAGGCGGTCAGCAACGCGGCAGTGATAATGGTCTTTTTCATTGCGTTTTCCTTGAGTTACGTGTGTATGTCAGGTGCAGCGGTGAGTGAATCGCTTGCGTGGGCCGGGCGCGTTACCCCGCCCCCTCACGGGCAGGCCCACGCCTTGCATGGTCTGCTGAGCAACAATCGGGCCAAAGAGTGATCCACATCACATTTTCCATCGGACTGGCCCGAATTCCTACACTTCCGTCACGGTGACTTAAGAACTCCCCCGTCGCCCATCAGAAAATTCCGTGATTTGGGTCACAAAGAGGGCTGGATGCCCCGTCCAAATGTGACGCTCTGGGTCCGGTAGCTGTCTCGGCAGGTAGGCCAAACCCCGTTTTGTAAAGCGTGCTTGACATGAAAGACGGGAGGGCCTAGCCTTTCTGTCAAGCACGCTTTACATGCGTGCAGGGGTAGCATCGATCCATGGTCGCGCGCGGTCGCATCGGGCCGCGGCGGAATGCCGCACACGGGGAAGGAGGGGGGTGGCATGACACGCTTTACGCAAAAGCAATACGAGGCCCAGACGCTGTGGGCGATGCTGGTGTACTGCGCGCTGATCCTGTTCGTGTGGCCGTTGCTGCGCGCGCCGATGGCCTTCGGCCTGAAGCTGCTGGGGGCGCTCGCCCCGGCGCTGCCGGTGATCTACCTGATCTTCCTGCTGGCGCGGCGGATCCGCGCCAGCGACGAATTCGAGCAGCGCACCCATCTGGCGGCGCTGGGCGTGGCGGCCGCGGTCACCAGCGTGCTGGGTCTGATCGGCGGCTTCCTCAGCATGGCCAAGGTGGTGCAGCTGGACGGCACGGTACTGATCTGGGTGTTCCCCGTGATCATGTGGAGCTACAGCCTTGCGCGCTGGTACGTGCTGCGCCGCTACGGCGAGCGATCCTGGTGCAGCGAGGAAGCCAGCAGCTGGTACTACCTGCGCTTTGCGCTGCTGGGCGTGGTGGTGATTGCGGTGATCTGGCTCTATCCGCCGGCGCTGGACAGCTATCGCCTCGGCTTCGTCTACGGCACCGCGGGCGGCATCGCGGGGGCAGGCCTGGCGACGGCTTTCATCCGCTGGCGCCGGCAGCGGCAGCGTGACTGATCTGCGTATGCACGACGACGCGTCACTCGCCGCACAGTGCCCAACCCCATGAACAATCTTGTACGTGAACTGCGCGGCGAACGCGGCTGGTCACAGGCCGATCTGGCCCAGCAGCTCGATGTTTCGCGGCAAACCGTCAATGCCATCGAGACGGGCAAGTACGACCCAAGCCTGCCGCTGGCTTTCAAGATCGCACGCCTGTTCGGCATGTCGATCGAAATGATCTTCATACCTGGAGAAGCGTAGGGATGCAGCCTAGAACCGTCATGCGCATAGCCATCGCCGTGGCCGCCCTCGGGGCGATGGCGTACCAGTACGAGCGCAACCAGCAGCCAGCCGCGGCCGCACAGGAAGCACCGGTGCTGACACCAGCGCCGGCACACACCACACCGACAGTGGCGCGCAGCTGGCAGCGCGGCTCGTTCACTTTCAAGCCGTGCGAGCTGGGGCGTCCCGGCAGCGGCGCGACAGCCGGCGCCTGGTGCACCACCTTTGAAGTGCCGGAGAATCGCGACGATCCGCACAGTCGCCGCATCGGCCTGAAACTGGCGATCGCGCGCAGCGATGCGCAGGTGCCCGATCCGGACATGGTGGTACTGCTGGCAGGCGGTCCGGGCGAAGCCGCGACCGAGGGCTGGGTGGTGGCCGCGCCCGAGTTCGACGAAGTGCGCAAGCATCACGACGTGGTGTTGCTCGACCAGCGCGGCACCGGCGGCTCCAATCCGCTCAGCTGCAAGGATGTGGAGAAAGCCAATGCGGACGACAGCTCGCCTTTCACCTTGAACCTGGATGAAGTGCGCAAGGATGTTGCTGCTTGCCTGGCGGAAGTGAAGCAGAAGGCCGATCCGCGCTACTACACCACCACCATCGCCGCGCAGGATCTGGAAGATGTGCGCAAGGCGCTGGGCTCGCCGCAGTTCGATCTGGTCGGCGTTTCCTACGGCACGCGCATGGCCCAGCAATACTTGCGCCGCTATCCCGACAGTGTGCGCAGCGTGGTGCTCGATTCGGCCGTGCCCAACGAGGTGGTGTTGGGCGAGGACATGGCCGGCAATCTCGACAGCGCGCTGACCAAGGATTTCGCCGCGTGTACGGCGGTGCCGGCCTGCAAGCAGCGCTTCGGTGATTCGATGCAGACGCTGTATCAGCTGCGCGATGCGCTGCGCGCCAATCCGCACAAGGTCAGCTTCCGCGATCCGCAGACCTACCAGACGGTGGAACGTCCGCTCAGCGAGTTCTCGCTGGCCGGCCTGGTGCGCATGTTCGCCTATCAGCCGGAGACGGCGGCGTTGCTGCCCCTATCGATCGATGCGGCCGCACATGGCGATGTCGGTCCATTGCTGGGGCAATCCAAATTGCTCAGCAGCGACCTCGGTGGCGATATGAACAGCGGTATGTCGATGAGCGTGATGTGCAGCGAGGATGCCGATCTGCTGCAGCCGCGCCCGCAGGACCAGAATGCGATGCTCGGCAATCACCTGATCGATTCGATCAAGGCGGAGTGCGATGTGTGGCCGCACGGCAGCCGGCCGGCGGATTTTCATACGCCGCTGAAGAGTGACAAGCCGATCCTGATCTTGTCCGGCGAGCTGGATCCGGTAACGCCGCCGCGCTACGGCCAGACCATTCTGGCCGGCCTGAGCAACGGGCGGCAGCTGCTGTTCAAAGGCCAGGGGCATTCCCTGCTCGGCCGTGGCTGCATGCCGCAAGTGCTGGGCAAATTCATCGACAAGCCCGAGCCGAAACAGCTGGATGCGAACTGCCTGGACCAGCTCGGCCCGACCCCGGCATTCATCGATTTCAACGGAGCTTCGCCATGATCGAGGTCAAGGATCTGCACAAGCATTTCGGCACGGTGAAGGCCGTCGACGGTGTCAGCTTCCAGGCGCGCGACGGCGAAATCACCGGTCTGCTCGGGCCCAACGGCGCCGGCAAGACCACCACCTTGCGCATGCTGTACACGCTGATGAATCCGGATCGCGGACAGGTGCTGATCGATGGCATCGATGCTAAGCAAGATGCCCTGGCGGTGCGTCGCCGGCTAGGCGTGCTGCCTGACGCACGTGGCTTGTACAAGCGCCTGACCGCGCGCGAAAACATCGATTATTTCGCGCGCCTGCAGGGGCTGGACGACACGCTGGCGCGCACGCGCCGCGAACAGCTGATCAAGGCGCTGGACATGGCCGATATCGCGGATCGCCGCACCGAGGGCTTTTCGCAGGGCCAGCGCGTGAAGACGGCGATTGCGCGCGCGCTGGTGCACGATCCGAAGAACGTGATTCTGGACGAGCCGACCAACGGCCTCGACGTGATGGCTACGCGCGGCCTGCGCCAATTCATGCAGCATTTGAAGCAGGAAGGGCGCTGCGTGCTGTTCTCCAGCCACATCATGCAAGAGGTGGCGGCGCTGTGTGATCGCATCGTGGTGATCGCGCACGGCCGCGTGGTCGCGGACGAAACGCCGGACGCGCTGCGCGCGCAAACCGGCGAAGCCAATCTGGAGGATGCGTTCGTGAAGATCATCGGTAGCGAAGAGGGACTCGCAGCATGAAAACCACGCTGACCGTCTTCCTCAAGGAAGTGAAGGAAAACCTGCGCGACCGGCGCACCATCACCAGCGCGCTGCTGTATGGGCCGCTGATCGGTCCGGTGATCTTCGTGCTGATCATGAATACCGTACTCACGCGCGAACTCAACAAGGCCGATCAGCCGATCAAGGTACCGGTGATCGGCGCCGAGTACGCGCCGAACATGATCGCCGCACTCAAGCAGCAGGGCCTGTTGCCGCAGCCGGCCATTGCCGATCCGGAAGAGGCGGTGCGCAATCAGGGCGCCGAGGTGGTGCTGCGCATTCCGGCCGATTTCGGTACATCCTGGCGCAAGGGTGAAGCGTCGCAGGTGGAGCTGATCTACGATTCCTCGCAGCGCGATGCCGGCAGTTCGGTGGAGCGCGTGCGGCATATGCTCGATGCGTATATCCGTCGCCAGGGCGCGATGCGACTGGTGGCGCGCGGCTTGGCGCCGACATTGATGGCGCCGGTGACGCTCGACGAGCGCGACCAGTCCACGCCGCAGTCGCGTGCGGGACAGATGTTCGCCATCCTGCCGTACTTCTTCGTGCTCACCGTCTTCATGGGTGGCATGTATCTGGCCATCGACCTTACCGCCGGCGAGCGTGAGCGGCAGTCGCTGGAGCCCTTGTTCGCCAATCCGGTGCCACGCTGGAAAGTACTGCTGGGCAAACTGGCGGCGATCTGTGCGTTCTCGCTGACCAGCCTGTTGATCGGCGTGACCGGTTTCGGCATATGCGGCCGGCTGATTCCTGCGGAGAAGCTGGGCATGGTGATCAACCTCGGTCCGTCGTTCGCCGGCCAGGTGCTGCTGATCATGTTGCCGCTGGTGATTCTGCTGGCATCCCTGCAGACCCTGGTGGCGGCATTTGCCAAGAGTTATCGCGAAGCGCAGACCTATCTGTCGATGCTGATGCTGGTGCCGGCGCTGCCGTCGATCCTGCTGAGCGTGATGCCGGTGAAGGTGGCCGAGTGGATGTATGCGGTGCCCTTGCTCGGCCAGCAGGTGGGCATTACGCAACTTCTGCGCGGCGGTCAGCTGAGCGCGCAGGAGATTGCCACCTGCGTGATTTCCGGGCTGATCGTGGCACTGCTCGCCACCTTGCTGACGGCGCGGGTGTACAGCACGGAACGCCTGGCGATCTCGGCCTGAGCGCCGGGCCGGCCGTCAGGGCCGGCGGCTGTGTGCGAACAGCCAATCGGCCACTGCCTGCGGATGTTCCAGATGCAGGTGGTGGCCGCCGTCCATATGCGTCATGGTGATATTTGCCAGCAGTGCGGCACGCTGCTGCATCGTGGCGGAGGGCAGGTAAGGCGTCTGCGGCTGCGACAACAGCAGTGCAGTGGGCGCCTCGATGCCGGGCAGCAGCGCATGGATCTGGCTTTCCGCCAGGCGCACCGCGCTGGGCCGGGTCAATCGCGGATCGCTGCGCCAGCGGTAGCCGCCTTCGACTTTGCTGAGGCCGCGTTCCACGATCGGGCGTGCCAGCTCCGCGCGCAGGCCGCTGGCCTGTACGCGCGCACTGACTGCCTGATCGATGTTTTCGAATACGCGCAGCGCTTTGCCGCTGGTGCCGGCCGCGGCAAAGGCATCGCGATAACGCTGCAGGGTGTGCGAGCCGTCATCGCCCAGCGGTCCCAGGCCTTCGATCAGATACAGCTGCTCGATGCTTTGCGGTTTCGCCGCCGCCACCATGAGGCGATGCCTGCGCCGAGCGAGTGGCCGAGCAAGGTATAGCGCTCCAGTTGCAAGGCGTCGGCGGCGGCCAGCACGGCGCTGACGTAATCGACGTAGTGATAGTTGATGCCGGCCGGCAGATGGCTGGAGTGGCCATGGCCGGGCAATTCCAGTGCGATCACGCGCCAGCGTTCGGCCAGCAAGGGCGCCAGGAACGCGTAGCTGCCGGCATTGTCCAGCCAGCCGTGCAGGGTCAGCAGCGGCGGCGCATCGGATGCGCCCCAGCTTTGCGCGGTGAGCGTGAGGTGGTGGGACAGCGTGATGCGTTGTTCGGTCGGGAGAGTCACGCGCAGATCCACATGGGCGTCAGGAGAATTCCGGCCAGCCTTGTGCATGCCGCCGGATCAATGCCGCCAGACTGGCGACCTGTTCCGCGCTGTCGTTGAGCGCGGGTATATAGCGCAGCGTTTCGCCGCCGGCGGCGGTGAAGAAATCGCGGTTCTGCATGGCGATTTCCTCCAGCGTTTCCAGGCAGTCCACGGCAAAGCCGGGACAGGCGACGTCGAGCCGCTTTACGCCCTCGCTGGCCAGTTGCTGCACGGTGATGTCGGTGTACGGCTGCAGCCAGGGTTCGCGGCCGACGCGCGACTGGAAGCTCACTATCAGCTGCGTGGGATCCAGGCCGAGCCGCGCGCCAAGTTTCTGCGCGGTGGTTTGGCAGTGGCGGAAATACGGATCGCCTGCATCGACATAGCGCTGCGGAATGCCGTGGAACGACAGCAGCAATTTTTCGCCGCGGCCATGGGCGGCCCACCACTGCTCGATCGAGCGCGCCAGTGCTTCGATATGGCCCGGGTCGTCGTGATAGTCGTTGACGATGCGCAGTTCCGGCGGCCAGCGCAGTTGCCTGAAGGTATCGGCCAGCGCATCGATCACCGAGCCGGTGGAAGTGCCCGAATACTGCGGATACAGCGGCAGCACCAGCAGGCGCCGCACGCCTTCGCGCTGCATCTGCTCGATCGTGCTGCGGATGGACGGCCGGCCATAGCGCATGGCCAGCGCCACCCGGGCCTCCGGCAGTTGCTGCTGCAGGGCCTGGGCAAGCTGCTCGGAACCGACGCGCAGCGGCGATCCCGCTGCAGTCCAGACGCGTGCATAGGCATGCGCGGAACGCGCCGGCCGGATGCGCAGGATCACCCCGTGCAGGATCAGCCACCACAGCCAGCGCGGATACTCGATCACCCGCGGATCGCCCAGAAATTCCGCCAGATACGGACGCAACGCCGCCGCCGTAGGGGCTTCCGGTGTGCCCAGGTTCACCAGCAGTACGCCAGCCTTTGCGGGTTGGTCATGGGATTGGCCGGCAAGACCGGTATAGTGGCTGGGAGGCATTGTGGCGGCCGCGGCGGTAAGCCCGCGAAGTCTGCCATAAGCGCCGCGCACTGCACCGGTATGATGCAGTCCGCCAAACGCTGGCCACCTTTTGACTAATCCGGAGCTGCCCATGTTCAAAGCATCGCTGCGTCGTTTTTCGCTCCTGGCCCTGGCCCTGGCGCTGTTGCTGCCGGTCGCTGCCGTGCATGCCGATGACGATTCCCCGCTGGTGCGCGCACAGAGTGCGGTGCGCGTGCTCAACGAAATCGAGCAGGCGCCGGACAAATCCATCCCCGGCGATCTGCTGCGGGATGCCAAGGCGATCGCGGTGGTGCCGGATGTGCTGAAGGTCGGCTTCGTGTTCGGCGGCCGCCGCGGCGAGGGCCTGATTTCGGTGAAGAATCCCGACGGCACCTGGTCCAATCCCAGCTTCGTGGTGCTGGGCGGCGGCAGCTTCGGCTTCCAGGCCGGCGTGTCCAAGACCGACGTGATCCTGGTGTTCCGTACGCAGCGTGGTGTCGATTCGATCGTCAACGGCAAATTTACGATCGGCGCCGATGCCTCCGCTGCCGCCGGCCCGGTCGGCCGCACCGCGTCGGCCGCCACTGACCAGCAGCTGAAGGCGGAGATCTATTCCTATTCCCGCGCGCGCGGCCTGTTTGCGGGCGTCGCGCTGGACGGTTCGGTGATGAAGATCGATTACGACGCCAATAAGGCGGTCTACGGCCAGGGCATCACGCCGCGGCGCATTTTCGAGGGGGGCGTGAACAACGTTCCTGCGCCGGTCGTCGCCTTCCGCGACGCCCTGGAGGAGTACACTTCACATTGATCCGGAAGCCGGCGGCCGCTTCCCGCGGCCGCAGACGGCGCAATCCGCAACGAGGTTCTCATGGGTTTGGACAGCATTTGGCATTGGGCGATCCTGTTGGTGATCATTTTGCTGGTGTTCGGCACCGGCAAGCTGACCCGGGTGGGCTCCGATCTCGGCAATGCCGTGCGTGGCTTCAAGAAAGCCATGCAGGGCGACGAGGATGAAGAAAAGCGCAAGGCACAGGAAAAGCTGCAGGCCGATCCGCCGCCGGCCGGCACCCAGGCCAATCAGCAGCAGCGCGATTCCAGCGAATCGAAATAACCGGACAGGAATGGCACCGTGATTGAGATCAGCCTCGGCAAGCTGGTGTTGCTGGCGCTGATCGCGCTGATCGTGCTTGGCCCCGAAAAACTGCCCCAAGCCGCACGCACGGCCGGCGCCCTGATGCGCCGCCTGCGCTCCGGCTGGGATAGCGTGCGCGCCGAGGTCGAGCGCGAACTGGAAATCGAAGAACTCAAGCGCACCGCGCGCGAGGCGGCGGCCCGCGCCGAAGCCATGCAGACCGAGATGAACAAGACCGCGCGCGACACCCGCGAGCAGATGACGTCGGCGGCTACCGAGGTGCGCAACGAAGTGCGTGAGACCGTCGACGAAGTGAAGAAAGATGTCGTGCCGGCTGCCGTGCCGGCCACCGTGTCGGTCGATGCACCGACAGACGCGCCGAAGGAACCCACGCATGGCAGCGTCTGAACCCGAAGCAGAGCTGGAACAGGGGCTGTTTTCGCATTTGCTGGAATTGCGCACGCGCCTGATCAAGGCGATCGTGGCGGTGGTGATCGTGCTGGCGGCGCTGGTGCCGTTCGCCAATCGCCTGTACGCCTTGCTGGCCGAGCCGCTGGTATCGCGCCTGCCGCAAGGCGCGCATTTGATCGCTACCGAAGTGGCCAGTCCGTTCGTTACGCCGCTGAAGCTGGCGGCGTATACCGCCTTGTTTATCAGCATGCCGGTGGTGCTGTACCAGCTGTGGGCGTTCGTCAGTCCTGGCTTGTACAAGCATGAGAAGCGGCTGGCGCGGCCGCTGCTGATCGCCGCGATGGTGCTGTTCTATATCGGCTGCGCGTTCGCCTATTTCCTGGTGCTGCCGGCCGCGTTCCGCTTTCTTACGGCGGTAACGCCGCAGGGCGTGGAGATGATGACCGACATCACCCATTACCTGGATTTCGTGACGCTGATGTTCTTCGCCTTCGGCCTGTGCTTCGAAGTGCCGGTGGCGGTGGTGATTCTTGCCGCGGTAGGCATCGTCGACCTGGACAAGCTGCGCAAGGGCCGCCGCTACGCGATGGTGGGCGCGTTCGCGATCGCCGCGGTGGTGACGCCGCCGGATATCACCTCGATGATCATGCTGGCCATTCCGATGTGCCTGCTCTACGAACTGGGCGTGCTGGCCGTGCGCTGGCTACTGAAGCCGGCGGCCGCTGCAACCTCAGCCTGATCCGATGAATCCAGCCAAGACTTCCCGCCTGCCGGAACCTTCCGCGGACGAACGCGCGCATTCCGAGCAACTGCTGCAGCATCTGCGCGAACAGATTGCCGCACGCGGCCCGATGCCGTTCTCGCAATACATGGAGCGCTGCCTGTATGCGCCGGGCCTGGGCTACTACAGCGCCGGCAAGACCAAGTTCGGCGAGGCCGGCGATTTCATTACCGCGCCGGAACTCGGCGAGCTGTTCGCGCGTTGCGTCGTGCATTGCGTGCAGCCGAGCATGGCCCTGCTGGGCGGCGATGCCGATTTCCTCGAGCTGGGCGGCGGCAGCGGAGCGTTTGCGGAAGCGGCGCTGCGCGCGTTTGCCGAAAGCGGCGTGTTGCCGCGCCGCTATCTGATCCTCGAACCCAGCGCCGATCTGCGCGAGCGACAGCGCGAACGCATGGCGGCGGCATTGCCGTCGGAACTGGCGGCGCGGGTAGTGTGGATCGATCGTCCGCCCGAACAAAACTGGCACGGCGTGCTGTTCGCCAATGAAGTGATCGATGCGCTGCCGACCACGCGCTTCGTGCTGCGCCATGGCGAGGTGTGCGAAGAGCATGTCGCGCTCGATGGAGAGGCTCGGCTGTTGCGGGTCGATCGCCCGGCCGATGCGCTGGTATCGGGCGCGGTGCGCCATGTCGAGCGCGATCTGCAGCGCGAATTCGAAGATGGCTATCGCTCGGAAATCCTGCCGCAGCTGCCGTACTGGATCCAGGCGATCGCCGGCTCGCTCGAAGCTGGGCTGATGCTGTTCGTCGACTACGGCTACGTGCGGCGCGAGTTTTATCTGCCGGAGCGCCAGGACGGTACCTTGATGGCGCACTATCGTCATCGCGCGCACAGCGATCCGTTCTATCTGCCTGGCCTGAACGATCTCACCGCCTCGGTCGATTTCACCGCGCTGGCCGAGGCCGGCAACAGCGCCGGCTTCGGTGTGGCGGCCTATCTGCCGCAGGCGCAATTCCTGATTGCAGCGGGACTGCAGCAGGTGTTCGAGCAGGCTTATGAACACGCCGACGACACGGCACGCCTGCGCCTTGCGCAGCAGGTGCGCAAGCTGACGCTGCCCGATCAGATGGGCGAACGTTTCCAGGCCATGCTGTTTGCCAAGGGGCTGCCTGCGTTGCCGCTACCGGCTGAATTGCTGGCGGCTGATCAGGGCGGCAGGCTCTGATCGGCTTTTAAGCGCTGCGGCCAAGCTGGCGGTATCGGCAGGTTGCTTCCTGGCGGTCATTCCCGCTTCCGCAGGAATGACCGCAAAAAGGCGATGGCCGAGGGCCGTTCGCGCTAATGCGCAGCGCCCGCCGTGCTCGCCGCCGCAGGCACGGAGCTGGCCGGCGCCGGCGCGGAGACCACCGGCGTTGCATCGGATGCCTGACGCGTCAGCATGCCGTGCTTGAACATATAGCTGGCCACCTGATAGTCGGCAGTGGCGTTGTCCAGATCATCCTGATTGATGCTCGCCACCGGCGTGGCATCACCGGTATCGAAATCGGGATTGACCTGCTCCACCTTGCGCTGCGGCTCGAGAATGCTCAGCACCTTGCCATGCAGGTAGCCCAGCTTTTCATAAGTGGCGGGGAAGGCATGCTCCTGGCCGGGCGACAGGTGGAACACGTCATGGCCGAAGAAACGGCTGCGGTAGCTGAAATTGAGCAGGCCGAGCAGGGTGGTGGGAATATCGATCTGCCCCATCTGCGTCTCGATGCGCTGCGGCGGGAAGTGCTTGGGTGCGTAGATCCATAGCGGGATGTGGTAGCGATCGATCGGCACGCTGCTGCGGCCGGCGCTGGAGGCGCAATGGTCGGCCGTGATCACGAACACGGTGTCATCGAAATAGGGCTTGGCCTGCGCGCGCTTGATGAAGTCGACGATCGACCAGTCGGTATAGGCAATGGCGCCCTCGCGCGTACCGTTGCGCTGGCTGACGCGCCCGGCCGGGAAGGTGAAGGGGCGATGGTTGGAGGTGGTCATGATGTGCAGGAAGAACGGCTTGCCCTGCGCATGGATGGCGTCCATCTGGCTGAGCGCCAGCGTGTAGAGATCTTCGTCGGCAACACCCCAGACATTCTGGCCGTGGATCGGCATGTCCTTGGGAATGGAGCTGCGATCGACGATCTGGTAGCCGCTGTGGCTGAAGAAATAATTCATGTTGTCGAAGTAGCCGTAGCCGCCGTACACGAACTGCGACACGTAGCCGTGCTGGTCGAAGATCCGGCCCAGCGACAGCAAGTCTTCGTTATGCGCCTGCTTGAGGATGGAATCGCCCGGCGTGGGCGGGATCGACATCGACAGCGCTTCCAGGCCGCGCACGGTGCGCGTGCCGTTGGCGTACATGTGATCGAAGAACAGGCTTTGTCCGACCAGCGCATCCAGGTTCGGCGTGATATCGCCGTGGCTGGAGCCGAAGGTCTTGAGGAAATCGGCAGAAAGACTTTCCACGCTGATCAGCACCACGTTCAGATGCTGCTCGGGGCCGGCGTGCCGGATCTCGCGGGTAAGGTCCTGCGGATCGTTGCTGACATAGGTGGCGTCGGGCGTCTGCAACTGGCTATGTACGCGCGCGAAGGCCTGATCGAGCGGCAGCGTGCGGTAGAAGCGGTCGTAATCCAGGTGGCTGCTGCGGAAGGCGGCGAAAAACTGGTAGATGCCGTTGCCGGCCAGCTCGTTGACATAGGTATTGCTGGTGAGGTCCTTGGTGGAGCTGTTGACCGCAAACAGCGACACCACGGTCAGCGCGAACCACACCGCCACCACCTTGCTGCGCTGGGCGAAGCGCGTGCCCTGATCGCGCGTGCGCAATGCGCCGCGCGAGAGCAGCAGCACCGCAATGGCCACGATGGCCAGCAGGCTCAGCCAGCGGCCGATCGGGTAGGACTCGCGGATGTTGTCCACCACTTCGGTGGTGTAGACCAGGTAATCCACCGCGATGAAGTTGAAGCGCACGCCGAACTCGTTCCAGAACACCAGCTCGGAGGCGGCGACGAACATCAGGCCGAACAGCAGCAGCAGGCACAGCACATACAGTCCGCGCTGGCCGCTGCGCGCGCCATAGGCGAGCGCCGGCATCGGTAGGAAGAACAGGAATACCAGCAGCACCGGCCAGACATCGGCGATGGCGGCATGGATGGCCAGATGCAGCCCGAACAGGGTCAGCGCGTAAAGCACCGCCAGCAGCAGCACATACAGGGCCCATTGCTTGCCGCTGGAAATCAGCGGCCGGCGCGAGGGCACGATCCACAGGAACAGCAGCAGCGGCCAGGCCACGTACAGCAGCGCGATCAGGTCCGAGCACAGCCCCACGCCGAAGGCGAACAGCCAGTCCAGCGGGTCGTGCGGCACGCCCTTGCCGGTCATCACCAGCAGCGCGATACGGGTCAGGGCACCCAGCACGACATAGACGATGCCGAGCCACCAGAGGGGCCGAAAACGTTCGCGCAGCGAGGCATGGGAGGAAAAGGTCAACGACACGGCGTGCTCCGGTCAGGGGCGGCAATCAAACAATCGGTGCTTTATACGCCGAAGGATTAAGTGTTACAAAGTTTCATTTCGGCTATGGCCTGGACCCTGGCCTTTTCCATCGCGGCCCCCACGGCCGGACCCAGCAGCCCCTGGGCGACAAAGGGCGCGGCGGTAATGGCCGCGGCCGCCTCGCGCGCCCGCTGCAGCCAATCCGCCTGAGGGTAGTCGCTCTGCGCCTGGCCGAGCCGGCCGCGCTTGTCGGCCATGCAGGCCAGCAGGAAGGTTTGCAGCCGTTCCGGCCGGCGCAGGGCATCCAGGGCGATGAGCAGCTTCAATACCGTGGCCGGGCGCAGTTCCAGTGCGCGGTGCGCGTTGAGGTGCTCGCGGCACACCAGTTCGGCCAGGGCGGCATATTCGGTAGGCACTTTCAGCCGCGTGGCCAGTGCGCGCAGCGGTTGCACGCCGCGGTGCTCGTGGCCGCGGTGGCTGGGCAGTTCCGCGGCTGGCGTGAGCGCCTTGCCCAGGTCGTGGGTGAAGGCGCAAAAGCCGACCAGGTCGTTGCCGGGGGCGAGCTGCGCGGCGGCGTCCAGGGTCATTTCCAGGTGTATGCCGGTGTCGATTTCCGGGTGGTATTCCGCGCGCTGTGGAATGCCGTACAGCGCATTCACTTCGGGGAATAGCACGGCCAGCGCGCCCGCCTCGCGCAATACGCGCAGGAACGCCGAAGGCTGCGCTTCGCCCAGCGCCTTGCGCGTTTCCGCCCAGACGCGCTCGGGCACCAGATGATCGACTTCGCCCTCGCGCACCATCTGTTGCAGCAGCGACATGGTTTCCTCGGCCACGCTGAAGCCGAGCGGTGCGAAACGCGCGGCGAAGCGCGCCACGCGCAACAGGCGCACGGGATCTTCCACGAATGCGGGCGATACATGCCGCAGCACGCGCTGCTCCACGTCACGCACGCCGCCATAGGGGTCGACCAGATTGCCGTGCTCGTCCTCGGCGATGGCGTTGATGGTGAGATCGCGCCGGGCCAGATCCTGCTCCAGGGTTACCGCGGGATCGGCATGGAAGGCAAAGCCGTGATAGCCATGCCCGGTCTTGCGCTCGGTGCGCGCCAGCGCGTACTCCTCGCCGGACTGCGGATGCAGGAACACCGGAAAATCCTTGCCGACCGGTTTGTAGCCCCGCGCAAGCATCTCCTCGGGACACGCGCCGACCACCACGTGGTCACGATCGACCACTGGCCGTTCGAGCAATTTGTCGCGGACGGCGCCGCCAACCAGATAAGTGCGCATCGCTGCATTTTGCCACGCCAGGCTGCACGCGCCTTGCGCGGCCGGGTCAGTGGCGGCGGAAGGCCTGGCGCGCCGCGTCCAGGCGCCGCTGGCGCGGCGGCCCGTGGATCAGCCGCGGCAGCCACGGCGTAAAGGGTTGCGGCACGATGCCGAGCGCGGCATAGCCGTCCACTTTGCCGACCGAATCGGTGCGCAGCGAAAGAAAATTGTCGGGCGAAAATGGCTTGCCGGGCAGCAGGCCGGCCACGTGTGCCTGCAGCCGGCCAAGGCTGTCGGGCAGCGGCAGAATCATGCTGCGCAGACCGGCGGCGGTGCGGATCGCGGCCACGATCTCGCCCAGGGTCAGCACCTGCGGACCGTACAGTTCGAAACTGCGCCGGCTCGACCGCCTGTCGTCCGCGATGCAGCGGGCCAGTGCTTCGGCAACGTCGCCGGCGTAGGTGGGCGCCATGCGCGAGCCGGCGCGTGCCAGCGGCAGCACCGGCAGCTTGCGCAGCAGGGCGGCGAAGCGCGTCACCAAACCATCGCCCACGCCGAAGATCACGCTGGGCTGATAGAGCGTCCAGTCCAGCGAAGATGCCTTGAGCAAGGTCTCCGCTTCGCCGCGTGTCTTGAGATAGCGCGAGAGTCCCTGGCCGGCCTTCAGCGAGCTCATCTGGTGCAGGCGGTTTACGCCACTGGCCTTGCAGGCATCGATCAGCCGTCGGGTCAGGTCGATATATACGCGCTGGAAGGTATGGCGCCCCTGCGGATTGAGGATGCCGATCAGATTGACCACCGCATCGGCGCCTTCCAGCTGCGCGCGCAGCACGGCATCGTCGTAGACGTCCGCGCTGCGCACACTCACGCCGGGTAGTACCGCCAGCTCGCGGTGCGCTTCGCGATTGCGCGAAAGCAGCACCAGGCGATGGCCGTCCGCCGCCAGCCGCGGCACCAGATAGCTGCCGACGAAACCGGTTCCGCCGAGTATCACGATGCGCTTGGCTGTCATGCCGGAAGCCCTTCGAGTCAGTGTGCCGGTTCCGCTGCGGCCTTGGTGCTGGAGGATGCCGCAGCCCTGGCGGGTACCGACGCCGCTACGGCCGGTACCGATGATGCAGCGGCGGGCGGCGGTGCCGGGCAGGTCATGTCCTTGCGTGCAATGTTTGCATCTGGACGGCTATACGGCTGGCCGATCGGCGTCATGCGGGTGGAGATCGGGGCGGCACTGCCGTGCAGGCGCCAATCATAGATCGCGCTGTAGTACATCACGCGTGCCACGTATTCGCGGGTTTCCTTGAACGGCATGCTGGCCACGAACAGGTCGGGCGGCAGGCTGGAGCGCGCGTCCAGCCATTGCCCTACGCGTGCCGCGCCGGCGTTGTAGGCGGCGCTGGCCAGCCAAGGGGCGCCGTTGAAACGCCCGGCCATCTGGGCCAGGTAGCGCGTGCCCAGCTGGATGTTGACGGCGGGGTCGTACAAGCTGTCGCCGCCGCTCCAGGGTAGGCCGTTGCGGCGCGCCACATCGGCCGCGGTGGCAGGCACCAGCTGCATCAGGCCACGGGCGTTGGCGCCCGACTGCGCGTCGCTCACCCAGGCGCTTTCCTGGCGCAGGATGCCGTAAGCCCAGGCCGGATCGATGCCGGCCTGCTCGGCCTGCGCGACCATGCCGTCCTGCGGCACCAGCGGGAAGCGCAGCGTGTAGAAGCTGAGTGCCGGACCGTTGTTGAAGGTGAAGATGGCGCGGTCGTACCAGCCGCGCGCATAGGCGATGTTCACCGCCTGGCGCAGCGTTGCGGGATCCGCATTGGCCAGCGCCTGGGTCCACTCGCGCCGCGCCTGCTTGAGCAGGCCCACGGCAAACAATTCCAGGGCGCGCTGCATGCCCGGGATCGCCAGCACCGCCTGCTCGCCTTGCTGGTCCACCGCCGGCTGCCGCACGCATAACGCGTAAGGCGAGCCTTGATGATCGGCGGCGAGATAGCCGAAGTAACTGGATTGCTGCGCGGCTGCCGCGTAGGCGGTCTGCGCTTCGCTCGAGCGACCCAGTTCGCTCAGGGCACGCGCACGGAAATACAGCCACTCGTCATTTTGCTGCTGCGTGGGCGACAGCGCATCGAGCGCGGCCATCACTGCAGTCCAGTTCTGCTCGGCCAGCGCAACGCGTACGCGCCATTCGCGGCTGATATCGGTCTGCGCAGACGGTGGCAGGTTGATCAGGCGCGCCAGCGCGTCGCTGTCGTAGTCGGTGGCGTGGAACAGCGCCAGCGCATTGAGAATGCTGTCGCGCTGCGTGGGCGTGAACGCAAATTGCCCCTGCAACTTCTGCCAGGCTGCGTCCGCGGCAATCGACTGGCGCCGCGCAAGCCGCACCAGCGCCAGCGTCGCCGCCTGCCTGGAACGGGTGGTATTGGGCCAGCTGGGAGCGGCAGCGGCGGCCGAGGCAGGATCGTTCAGTGCCTGCGCCAGCCGCTGCGCAACCTGGGCGTCGTCCGGGGACAGCCACTTCAGCAGCGCGGAAATGCTGCTGCCCTTGCCGGCATCGGCGGCGATATCGATCCGCGCCCACAAGCGTTCCTGCGTCAGCAGGCCCTGATCGTGCGCAGCCTGCAGCACGGGGTCGCAGGCGGACGGCAGGGTGGGTTCGGTCCACAGGGTGGCCAGATCCTTGTTGAAGTCCAGCGGGGCGCTTCCGGCCAGCTTGGCCTGCAAGGCATCGCAGGTCAGCGTGTCGCCGAGGCCGGGCTGATACATCGCCTGGAAATTGTCCCAATCTTGCCGCCGCGCCAGCTCCTGCAGGAAATGACGGCGCAGATCGTCGCTCGGTATCAGGTCCGGATATTGACGCAGATAGGCTTCGACCGTGGGACGGTCGATCAGCTGGATATCGTGCTCGAGCGCGGCTGCCTGCAGATAGGGATAGATCGGGTAGTCGTGCAGGCCGGTGGCCAGTGCGCGCCAGCTGTCGCCGCCCTGGCTGGCTGCCGCATAGGCTTGCTTGAACGCGGCGCGTTGCGATTCGAGGGCGGCGGTGTCGGCGGCGGTCTGGGCAGTCGCCGCGCCGACCAGCATCCAGCCGGCAAACACGGTCAGCAGACGGCGGCCTAGGCGCGTTACGGCGTGCGGGGCCATGGAAACTCCTGCGGGCAATCCGGGCGAAGTGTAATCGATGGCTTCGGATCGCCCTGAACAATCCGTTAGTTTCGCCGCGACGCCGTGCAGAATGAGTGAGAGTATCGACTACGGGCAGGCTGCTAAGCTTGCGCGTTCCGGTCATTTGCATTGAAGCAATCCGCATGCTGCCAGCATCCAAGAACATCGCCCACTACGGACTCGCCTGGCTGGTGCTGGTACTGGCGCCGTTGGCCGGCGCGTTCTGGTGGTGGAACATCGGCAGGCCGGTGGTGTTGCCGGATGCGCCGTCGGACCGGATCGCCTGCGTCTCGTATGCACCGTTCCGCAAGCTTGGCGAAACGCCCTACGACATTCACTTCGTGATGACGCCGGAACGCATCGACGAAGACCTGCGTGCGCTGTCCAAGCGCTTCGACTGCGTGCGCACGTATTCGCAAAGCAATGGCCTGAGCGCCGTGCCGGCGATCGCCGCGCGCTATCACATGCAGGTGCTGATGGGCATCTGGCTCAGCAGCGTCGAAAAATACAACGCCAACGAAGTGGCCCAGGGCATCGCCACCGCCAACGCCAATCCGGGCGCGATCCGCGGCATCATCGTCGGCAACGAGGTATTGCTGCGCGGCGAGTTGTCGCCCAAGCGGCTGACCGAATACATCCAGACCGTGCGCGCGGCCACGCCCAAATCCATTCCGGTGACGTATGCCGATGTGTGGGAGCGCTGGCTGAAATATCCGCAGATGGCCCAGGTGGTGGACTACGTCACCATCCACATTCTGCCGTACTGGGAAGACAACCCGGTAAAGACGGTAGATGCCGTGCAGCACGTGGAAGACGTCTATGCGCGCATGCAGAAAGTATTTCCCGGCAAGCAACTGATGATCGGCGAAACCGGCTGGCCCAGTGCCGGACGGCTGCGTCGTTCGGCCGAACCCAGCATCGTGGACGAGGCGTTGTATCTGCGCGATTTCCTGCGCTACGCCGCTACCGTGAACATGCCTTACAACGTGATCGAAGCCTTCGACCAGCCATGGAAGCGTGCGCAGGAAGGCACGGTTGGCGGCTACTGGGGCATTTTCGATTCGCAGGCGCGGCCGAAATTCCCGATGCGCGGACCGGTAACCGAGGAGCCGCGCTGGTGGCTGGGCTGGTTGGCCGGGGCGATCGGCGCGGTGCTGTTTGTGTTGGCCGGCATGCGCGCACGCCAGTGGCGCGGCGCGAAGGGCTGGCTCGCATTGTTGCTGGGCGGCTTTGCAGCGGGTACGTCGGCGGCGTGGCAGCTGCGCCAGATGAGTTATGCCTGTACCGGCTGGGCGGACTGGCTGTTGTCGTCCGCCTGCCTGCTCGGTGCGCTATGCGTCGCGGCGGCGCTGATGCGGCGGATCGCCTCGCAATTGGCCGATCATCGCGATCATTCCGAACCCGCTACGTGGTGGCGCTTCGGATCGCTGTTTGCACTGGTGCTGTACGACATCCTGATGGCGTTCGACGGACGCTATCTGGATTTCCCGATGGGTTTGTTCCTGCTGCCGTGCGTCGCCTACGCCGTGTTCGGCTTGCTTACGCACGAGCAGGCGATGCCTTCGGCGGAGCAGCGTTTCATGGCCTCTGCGGGCGTGCTGCTGGCGATCGTGCCGGTAGTGGCCGAAATGGGCATGAGCAAGGTGGCGTGGCTATGGCTGGGTGTGAACCTGGCGATCGCCGTGCCGGTACTAATTGCCTGGCGCTGCCATGCGGTTTATCTGAAGACGCAGCAGGCGTAGGCAACCGATCAGCAGCGCCACCGCACCGGCGTAATAGCAGTACAGGATCAGCGCGAACATGCCCAGCGCTGCCGCCAGCCAGGCAACGAAGGTCTTTTTGAACAGCAGCGCCAGCGCGGTCGCCACCAGCGCGACAATGCCGAAGCCATAGGTGTTGAAGCCAAACACGATAAACGTACGCACGCCGCACGATGCGGGCTTGTGGACGTCGTCGCACAAGTGCGCCATGGCTGCCTGTTCGACAAAGCCGTAGCGCAGCCACGCGCTGAGCAGTCCGATCAGGGCGATCAGCAGCCAGGGCAGGATGGTGGGAGTCAGTCGTTTTGCGGTCATCGCGTTGATCTGTGGGAAGCGGCGGGCAACTGGATTTCCGCAGCGAGCGCAAGGTGATCGGAGAAGGCCTGCGGAAGCGTCCACACCTTTTCGATATGGATTTCCGGTGAAACCAGGATATGGTCCAGCGCGCGCTTGGGTTTCCAGCTGGGAAACGTTAGCACGGGATGCACCGGCGGCTGCAGGCTGCAGCGTTCGAATAGATGTTGCATTTCCGGGCTGTGCGCGTCGGTGTTGAGATCGCCCATCAGCACGGCATGCGGATGATCCTGCAGTACTTCGGCAATGAAGCCGAGCTGCTTGGCACGCGCCTGCGCACTCAGCGAAAGATGCGCAATCATCACCGCCAGCCCGTTGGCGTCGGCGCCGAAACGTGCCAGCAGCGCGCCGCGGCCGGGAATGCGGCTGGGCAGCGGATAATCGATCACCACCTGCGGCTCAAGCCGGCTGATCAGTCCGTTGGCGGTATGTGAAAGCTGCGCCAGCGGGCGGTTGGGCTGGTGGCTCCAGTACGGCATGCCGGAGGTCTCGGCCAGATAGCGCGTCTGGTTGAGGAAGCCCGAACGCAGGCTGCCGGCATCGGCTTCCTGCAGGCCGATGACGTCGAACTGCGGCAGCAGTTCGGCCAGGCGGTCGAGGTTCTCGAGCTTGCTGCGTCCGGGCAGCACTGCATTGATGCTGCGTGTCACGTACTGCCGGTAACGCTGCACGCTGGCGCCCGCCAGGATGTTGCAGCTCAACAGGCGCAGCCGTTGCTTGGCAGGGGCGCGGGTCATGGGGGCGAACGTTACATGTTTTGCGGTGTCGTTCATATGAACGACACCGACGCTTTGCGCTTACTTGCCCTTGGCGTTCAATTCCTGCTGAGCCAGCCACTTGGTGAGGGCGACGAGCTGCGGGAAATCCTTGATGTTGTTGCTGCGGTACTTGCCGTCGACCACGATGGTCGGCGTGCCGTCCACGCCCCAGGCCTGGATCAGGGCGAGATCCTTCTTGATCTGCGCATCGATTTCCGGCGAGGTGGCGATCTTCAGGAACTGCTCGCGATTCACGCCCTGGCTGGCGTAGAAACTGGCGATTTCATCCATCGAGTTGATCGGGTACTGGTCCTTGAACTTCTTGTCGAACAGCAGATCGTGCGTGCGATCGAGCACGCCCATCTTCTTGGCCGCGTAGTAGCCGCGTGCAAACGGCACCCAGCTGTCGTTGAACGGTGCCGGCACCAGCTTGAACTCCACGCCTGCGGGCAGCTCCTTGCGCAGCTGGTCGACGTAGGGCGAGAACTCGGCGCAATGGATGCAGGCGTAGGAGAACACCTCCACCACTTCCACTTTGCCGCTGTTGCTGACGCGCTGGTACGGCGCGGGCAGGGTCACGTATTCGTTGCCGTCGGTGAACGGGGCCTGGGCCGAGTCGGTACCGGCAGCGGTGCAGGCGCTGGCCAGCAGCAGGCCGCACAGCAAGGCGGCGGAACGGAAAGAGGGGAGCTTGAACATGGTCGTTGTGCCTGGGGCGTATCGGCGTTAGTGGGGTCTGCAAAACTAAAGCGCCCGGCGAACCGGGCGCTGGCGGAAGCGGGTTATTTCCCGGCGGCTTCCTTGGCGACGAGCCATTTGGCCAGTTCGATCGCCTGCGGGTATCCGCCGGCACTGCCCGGGGTATAGCGGTACTTGCCATTGACGATGATGGTGGGCGTGCCGTCGACGGCATAGGCCTTCACCATGTCATCGGCGCGCTTCATCTGGGTGTTGATGCTGAAGGAGTTGGCCACCGCCACAAATTCCTTCGGATCCACGCCGTACTTGGCGTAGAACTTGGCCACGTCGTCCAGCGTCGGCCACGCCGACTGCGGCTTGGGACGGCCGGTGGTCAGGTCGTCGGAAGCCAGTTCGCCGGTTTTCCACACGGCATCGAACATGGCGTCCTGGGTCTTTTCCGCCACGCCCAGCGCCTTGGCGGCGAAATAGGCGCGCTGGAACAGCGGGAAGTTCTCGTCCGGACGGAACGACACCGGCAGATAGGTCATCTCGGCATTGGCCGGCAGCGCCTGGGCCAGCTGGTCGGCGGTGGTGTGGAAGGCGTTGCAGGCAGGGCAGGCGTAGGAGAACGCCTCGGTCACCACGATCTTGTTCGGGTCGGTGGTCGGCTGGGCCGGGTCGATGGTGAAGTAGTTCTTGCCTTCCACCCACTTGCCGTCGTCGACGAAGGGCGTGGCCGGCGCGGCGGGCTTCTGGGCGGCCGCGCTGGTGCCGGCCGCGGCAGGTGCGGCTGCGGTGCCGGCGGCTGCCGGGGTCGCTGCTGCGGTGGATGCCGGTGCCGGCGTGGCGGCCGTGGCCGGGGCGGCCGGAGCTGAGGTCTGGGCAGGCGCCGGTGCCGCCGGCTGGGCGGCGTTGTTGTCGGAGCCGTTATGGCTGCAGGCGCTGAGCGCGAGCAGGGCCGTACAAAGGAAAGTCAGACGCTTCAGCATGGCTGGCCTCAGGAGGGGAAAAGCGAGAGAGCCTTGGACAACATGACCGGCCAGAAGTTACGGCGATGCAGACACAGAGGCGTTGTTGTCGGCGACGTGCAGGCCTTCGATGTAGCTGGCCAGCGCGGCAATGTCCTGTTGATCGAGCTTCTTGGCGATGGTCGGCATGATCTGCGCATGCGGCTCGCTGCCCCAGCTGACGCCATCGTGGAAATCCTTGAGCTTGGCTTCCACGTACTGGGCGTGCTGGCTGGTGAGCTGCGGATACATCGCGCCCGGGTTGCCGCGACCGTCGATGGCGTGGCACGCCATGCAGGCGGGAATGCCGCGCTCCGGATCGCCCTGGCGGTACAGCTTCTGGCCACGGTCGACCAGCGCCTGGTCGGCCACGCCCGGCAGCGAGCGCTTGCTGGCGAAGTAGGCGCCGATGTCGCGCATGTCCTGGTCGGCCAGCGGGGTGGCCATGCCCAGCATCACCGGGTTCTGGCGTGCGCCCGATTTGAAGTTGTGCAGCTGGTGCGCAATGTACATTTCGTGCTGACCGGCCAGCTTCGGATACTGCGCGTCGCTGGAGTTGCCATCCATGCCGTGGCAGGCGCCGCAGGCGGCGGCCTTGGCCTGGCCGGCGGTGGCGTCGCCCGGCTTGGTGGCGGCCATGACGTGGTCATCGGCGGCGGCCGCCGCAGGTGCCCCCGCGGCCGGCGCGCTGCTGCTGGCGACAGCAGGGTTGGCGGCCGTGGAGGCGGAGGCAGGGGCGGCCGCTTTGGGCGCCGCCGGAGCTTTGGTGTTCTGCGCAAGAACCACGCCGGCAGAGAGAGCAAGAACCAGGGCGACTGCATTCACGACAGCGGGCCGAGTACCGGCGAGCCGAAAACTCATACACTTGCCTCCAGGAAATACTGCTACGAATGTTCGGTACGCACCCTCAGCGACCGTGATTGGCAGAACCTTGGGATACTCTGATCAGAGCTCCCGAATTATCACCACGCCATCCTAACCGGTCAAACCACGACGCATGAGTTCCAATCCGTTGCAAGGCGCGCAATTTGTGCTCGCCGCCCACCGCATCAATCAGCTGCCGGCCGACGAAGGGGCGGAAGTTGCATTCGCCGGCCGTTCCAATGCAGGCAAGTCCAGCGCGCTCAATGCGCTGACCGGCCACAAAGGGCTGGCGCGCACCTCCAAGACGCCGGGGCGCACGCAACAGATGGTGGCGTTCTCGCTGCCGCCGATCGTGCACGGCGAAGCGCTGCCTGCACTGGAGGCGCGCCTGATCGACCTGCCCGGCTACGGCTATGCCAAGGTGCCCGAAGCCCTGCGCGAGCACTGGCGGCACGAGATTGATCGCTATCTGCACCAGCGGCGCAGCCTGCGCGGCGTGGTGCTGATCGTGGATATTCGCCATCCCCTGAAAGAATTTGATCGGATGATGCTCGAGTTCTGCCTGGATACCGAGCTTGCCTGCCACGTACTGCTGACGAAAGCGGACAAATTGTCGCGGAACCAGGCCAGCCAGTCTCTTGCCGCACTGCGCAAGGAACTGCCGGTGGGCACGCCGGCCACGGCGCAGGTTTTTTCATCCGCCGACGGCACCGGGGTGGAGGATGCCCGCGCCGCGGTAATGCGGCTGCTGGAAGGCAACATCCGCACCAAGAACATGGCCGAGCGCTAGCCGCCCGGCGCGTGCTCAGGCGTGCGCGTTCACCGCGCGCATGAACACCTCGCACAAGGCTTCCATGCCGGCGCGGTCTTCCTCGTCGAAGCGCGCCACCGACGGGCTGTCCACGTCCCATACGCCCAGCAGGCTGCCATCGGCCTTGACCAACGGCACCACGATTTCCGATTGCGAGGCCGCATCGCAGGCGATGTGCCCATCGAAGCTGTGCACGTCGCGGATCACCTGCGTTTCACGCGTTTGCGCTGCAGTGCCGCATACGCCGCGGCCCAGCGCGATACGAATGCACGCCGGCTTGCCCTGGAACGGACCGACCACCAGCTCGGTGCCGTCATACAGATAGAAGCCGGCCCAGTTCAGATCCGGCAGGCTGTGGAACAGCAGGGCGGAAAAATTCGCCGCGTTGGCGATCAGGTCCGGCTCGTCGGCCAGTATGCCCTCGGCCTGCTGGACCAGGTCGGCGTAGAGCTCATGCTTGCTGCCGGCGGAGGCGGTCTTGATCTCGAACATGGCGGGCGATCCGATTTGCAAAGGCGAATGCCCTAAAATGGGACGTCAGGTGCCTAGGCACAAGGGGAGTCAGCAAACATGAGCGAACCGGACGAGTCCGCGCACGTCGGGCGGGTCGAGGCGCATCGCCTGGATGGATTTATCGATGCGGCGTTCGCGTTCGCCGTAAGCGTGATGGCGATTGCCGGCGCGGAAGTGCCGCACAGCCTGCACGATCTGATGCTGGCGCTGGATCGCATTCCGGGCTTCGCCTGCAGCTTCGCCACCCTGATGCTGTTCTGGCATCGGCATGTGCGCTGGCGCGATCGCTTCCGCTTGCATGACAGCACCAGCATTCGCCTGAGCCTGATGCTGGTGTTCTTCGCGCTGATCTTCGTCTATCCGCTGGACATGCTGTTCCAGGCGCTATTCAGCACCTTGTACGACGCCTACACGCACACCACGCTGCCCAACGAGCCGGAGATCGGCAGCGTGCGCGAATTGAAAGCGCTGTTTATCTGCTATGCGTTGGCCTATGCCTGCATGGCCGGCTGCCTGGCGCTGCTATACCGGCACAGCTTGCGCCACGCGTCATCGCTTTCGGCCCGGCAGCGCATTGAGGCACGCGAAACGTATTACGTGCAGATCGGCTCGGTGTCGGTGGCATTGCTTTCCCTGCTGGTGACCTTGCTGTTGCCGGCGGTCAACAATGGCCTGTGGGATTCGCTGCCCGGCATGGCCTATGTCTTGCTCACGCCGGTCTACGGTTTTACCGGGCGCTGGTCCCGGCGCGCATTGGCGCAGATCGCGTGAAGACCGCCCTGTTTGTCGCCGGTACCGATACCGGCATCGGCAAGACCCATTCGGCGTGCAGCTTGATTCACGCCTTGCGCGCAAACGGACGCACGGTGTGCGGGATGAAGCCGGTTGCCAGTGGCTGCGTTGAAACTCCCGACGGTCTGCGCAACGAAGATGCGCTCGCCTTGCTGGAGGCTACCGGCTTGCCGGCGCCTGCTTACACCGAGGTCAATCCGCTGGCCTTGCGCGATCCGTTGTCGCCGCATCTCGCGGCGGCGCATGAGGGTGTGACGATTGCACTGCCGCCGCTGCGTACCGCCTTCGATGCATTGAGCGCGCGCTACGACACCGTGGTAGTCGAAGGCGTAGGCGGTTGGCGCGTGCCGCTGGCGGCGGAGCTGTTTGCGTCGGATATCGCCCGTTCCTGGAATTTGCCGGTAGTGCTGGTGGTGGGCCTGCGTCTAGGCTGCCTCAGTCACGCTTTGCTGACCGCGGAAGCCATTGTGGCGGACGGTTGCCGGCTGGTTGGCTGGATTGGGAACCGTGTCGATCCGCAGATGGCCGCGGTGGAGGAGAATATCCACACGCTGCGCACGCTGCTGCCGGCACCATGCCTGGGCATCCTGCCGCATGGTGTCGCGCCGGCGTCGGCCGCCAATCTGCTCGATTGCGCAGCGCTCGCGCTTTGAAGCACAGGAACCGGGACCGGCGGATCGGTGCCCGATGCATACGGTCAGCCAACGGGAGCTTTTATGACCAACCGCAGCCGCTACTACATCCAGATCCAGGATCTTGCCCATGCGCGCGGCGCGCAGGCTGCGTTGAGCTATGACGGCGCCGGTCCGAACGACTTCGCGGCGGCGCTGCAGGAAGCCTTGCGCAGCCCGCTGCTGTTTCAGCGCTGGCGTGCCTTGCAGCCCGATCCGGATGACGTCGACGAGCGGCTTGGGCTGACCGATCAGCTGGCCAGCGTAAGTGCCAAGGCGGTGGATCTGCATACCGAAGTGGAAGTGGTCAGCAGCCTGCCGATGAGTATCGTGCGCCAGCGCCTGAACTGGTTGATCGGTGCACAGTGGCAGTTGCACGACGTACGCCCGGCCTGAGCTCGCGTTGAAAAACAAAAAGCAGCTGTGCCTGCGCACAGCTGCTTTTTTTTGTCGACCGACGGAATGCGCTGCGGTCAGTGATCGCGCTGCTGAATATGATCGGCCAGCCACAGCAAGGCATCGGCATGGCCGGAAATGCTGCGCGCGGCGTTGCGCGCTTCGTCGAACAACGCATGCGCGCGCTGCTGCGCCTGCTCCAGGCCGAGCAGGGACGGGAAGGTGGATTTGTGCTGTGCCAGATCCTTGCCGGCGGTCTTGCCGAGTGTGGCGGTGTCGGCGATCTGGTCCAGTACATCGTCCTGGATCTGGAAGGCCAGCCCGATGCAGCGTCCGTAATGCTCCAGGGTGTTGCGTACCGTTTCCGATGCGTTCGCTGCAATGGCGGCAAGCTGGCAGGTAACCAGGATCAAGGCGCCGGTCTTGCGCGCATGCAGCGATTCGAGCTGCGCGAGCGTCAGCGTCAGGTTCTCCGACGCCATATCCACCGCCTGGCCGCCGACCATGCCGAGCGAGCCGGCGGCGAGGGCGAGTGCGCGGATCATCTGCACTTTCTGTGCATCGTCCAGTGCCGCAGAGATGGCGAGCACTTCGAACGCCGAAGTCTGCAGCGCGTCGCCGACCAGGATGGCGGTGGCTTCGTCGTAAGCCTTGTGCACGGTCGGACGTCCGCGGCGCAGATCATCGTTGTCCATGCCAGGCAGGTCGTCGTGCACCAGCGAATAGGCGTGGATCAGTTCCACCGCACAGGCCGCCGCATCCAGGCGCTCGGCATCGACGCCCAGCGTTTCGCCGGCTGCATACACCATCAGCGCACGCAGATGCTTGCCGCCTTCGCAGGCATAGCGGAGTGCTTCGTGCAGGCGTTGCGGATCGGTGGAAGCGGGCGGCAGGATGGCATCCATGCTGCGCTCCAGCCGCTGCAGATAGGCGGATACGCGGGTATCGAAGGCGGCGGTGGTGGAAGTCGAGCTCATGCAAGGTCCGGGCAGGGTGCAGTAATCGGGCGATTTTAACATCGCGGGCAGCGCTATCGCCTGTGCGCCATGGTGTATAGCGTCGGCATAAACGGCGAGGGGCGGGCAAGACCCGCGTCTTGCCCGCCCCTCGGTATGGCAGCCGTACCGCAGCTCAGGCTTCGCGGTACCAGAGCAGGATCACGCCCACCAGCATGAAGCAGATCGGCCATACCCAGCCGGCGATGCGGCCGCCACGACCGGGCAGGCGCAGTTCCAGCCAGCGCGCCCAGCCTGCCGCCACGCCGGCCAGCGCCAACGGGGTATGGGTCAGCTCGATCAGCAGCTGATCCTTCACATTGGAAATCTGGTGGCTGTGGGTCAGCAGCATCGCGCCGCCCACCGCCACCAGCAGCGGAAACACCAGCGCGGCCTTCTGATTGCGCAGATGACCGGTGCGCACGGCCCACTCGAATACCCCGAACAGGATGATCAGCGCCACGAAGAAGCGATGCTGCGCCACTTCCACGTCGCGCCATGCCACCCAGAATCCTTCGCTGCCCATCGGCCACACTTCGGGATCGGAGCGCACCAGCAGGAAGCCGGCCATCAGCAGGAACAGCAGCGGCCAGTGTTTGAGCCATCCCACGCCGGCGCGATTGAGCAGGGCCAGCAGGCCGATCAGCAAGACGAAGATGCCGGCCCAGTGATGGTTGTATTCGGACCAGGCGATATCGTCGGCATTGCGCGGCGGCAATACGCCCGAGCCCGGCACGTTGGCCTGTGCCGCGGCCTGGCCGCGCTGTTCGGCTTCCTTGTTCAGGCCCGCCTGCATTTCCGAGATCGCGAGTTTGTCGTGATCGGGCGAGCTCAGGCGCGGCCATGCCGGCGCGTTGCGCACAGCGATTTCGTGCAGCGTGACGCGGTCGGCGGTGAGGTCTACCGCCGGCGGCACCGAGGTCAGCGATGCGGCAGCGAAGAAGATGGTGAAGCCGATGCCGATTTCCACTTCGGCGAAGCGGCGCAGGCGGATCACCGAGGTGTCCTGGTTCTTGCGCAGACGCTCGGTCACCATCAGGTTGCCGGCGCCCAGCGCGAGCAGGGCGAGGAACATGGCGATCTTCGCGCCAACCATCACGCCATACGCGGTGCCGTAGAAGCCCTGCACGCTGCCGATATAGAACAGGCTCATCACCGCGCCGGATATCACGATGCTGGCCACGCCGATCATCGACATGCGCGAAAAGCGCGCGCCGACCAGGCGCCAGCTGTTGCTGTCATGCAGCCGGCCCAGCGCCAGCACGAAGCATGGGATCGCACCTACCCAGATGGCTGCGCCGAACTGATGCAGGCCTTCCACCAACAACAGCAGCATGTTGTCGCTCAGGCGCGCATAGGCGTGGGTGGTGAAGGTGGCGGCGGTCAGTTCCGCCGCGCCGATCAGCAGCGGCAACAACGCCGACAGCGGACTGGCTGCCACGCGCTTGCCCAGGCACGGAATCAACAGCAGCGCGCAGAGGATCTTGACCGTGCCGGCGATCGCGAACGGCGCCTGCATCACGTCGAAAAAGCCCAGGTCGACGGTGGACATCACCACCGCCACTTGCAGCCCGACCCCGGCGATTTCGGCCAGCACCAGGCCGATCGCGCTATAGATAGTCAGGCGCGTGATGCGCTGTTCCAGGTCGGCGCCTTGCTGCAGCAGATGCGCAAACGGGCGTGCCAGGAACACCAGAAACAGAATGCCGCCCAGCGTCATCGACTGCGCGACGATGGTGATGCCGTGCAGGATGATGCTCAGGTAGCCGAAGATATCGACGAGTAGTTCCACGAGGAATTGCTCAGGATGGGAAGCGGTCGAAGTGGGTCATCCCGATGCCATGCACCGGGATGACAGTGGGCAGCAGACGACGTGCTTACTTCACCGTAAACGGCACGTCGCCGCGGGTGATATGGCCGTCCAGCGCCAGCGCTTGCCAGCGAATGGTGTAGCTGCCCGGCGCGAGATCGGCGCTGGTATCCAGTTCGTTGGGCTTGCTGCCGTCGGTGACGATGGTCAGCACGCTCTCGCTCTTGTCGGCCTTGACCAGGGTGATGCGCGAGCGGTGCTGGTCGATCTTGCTGTTGTACTTGAACACCATCGCCACATGGCCGGCGGCCAGCGTGCCGTTCGGCTTGGGGGTGCTGTCGGTGAGGATGGCATGGGCGGATGCGGACATGCTGGCCACTGCGCAGACCGCAGCAACCACGAAGCTTCCAATATGACGACGCAGGGACATCAGCGAGTTCTCCGGTAGGACATTGCCGCGGTCGCGGCGAAACGAAAAAACGCGACTTACTCCGGCCACGCCAGCGCGGGGCCGGCGACCTTGGCGGCGGCGCGCAGGGCCAGGGTGGCGCGTTGCATGCGCGAGTATAGACGGGGCAGGTCGGCCAGCACCGACGGGTGGCGGCACAGGGCGGCAAGCAGGCCAAGCGTGCGCGGGCGTCCCCAGGCGTCGACGCTGTCGTTCAGGGCGGCCGGAATGGCATCGCCGGCTTCGTCGACGATGGCGCGCAGCACCAGCAAGGGCAGCCCGCGCTCATGCGCGACGGCGGCCACGGCGGCGCTCTCCATATCCACCGCCAGCGCGGCGCAGCGCGCATGCGCCGCGGACTTGTCGGCGGCGGTCAGCAGCGGTGCCCGCACGCTGAGCAAGGCGCCGTCCGCATGCAGTGGCAAACCGATGCCATGCAATTGCCGTTGCAGCCGTGCATGCCAGCCCGCATCCACCGCATGGACCTGGCCATCCTCATCTAGCACTTGCCGGGGGCAATGCAGCGCGCCGTTGCGCAACTGGCCATTCAAGGCGCCGGCGACGCCGAACACAGCCAGCGCCTGGGCGCCGGCATCAGCTAATCCTTGGGCGGCGCGGCGTGCCGCGCTCGGCCCCATGCCGCTCAGCCACAACATGGCGCCGGTACCGAGCGGCGTGCTGCGCTCGGTCTGCACGGATTGCGGGGTAAGCGTCCTGGCTTCGGAGGCCAGCGCCACCACGACGCCGACCGCGCCGCTGGCTGGACGCTGGCTCAAGCGGCGGCCGACTGCTGCAGCTGGCGGTAACGGGACAGTGCCCACAGCGGGAAATACGCCGTGTAGCCGTGGTACTTGAGGTAGTACACGCGCGGGAAGCCGGGCGCATTGTGCGAGGGGTGGTACCACAAGCCTTCCAGCGCGCCATCGGCCTGCTGATTGGCCAGCAGGAAGGCGATGCCGCGCTTGACCGAATCGGCCTGCACCTCGCCGAAGGCCAGCTGCGCCAGCAGTGCCCAGGCGGTGGTCTGCGGCGTGCTCACGCCGTGGTTGCGGCCGCGCAGGGCCGGATCGATGTAGCTGTCGTTGGTTTCGCCCCAGCCGCCGTCGGCGTGCTGGCGCGAGCGCAGCCAGTCGATTGCCTTGCGGATATAAGGCTGGCGCGAATCCTCGCCGGCCAGCGCCAGGCCGGCCAGCACGCTCCAGGTGCCGTAGATGTAGTTGCTGCCCCAGCGGCCCCACCAGCTGCCGTCTTCGAGCTGGGTGCTGCGCAGGTAGTCGATGCAGCGGCGCAGGCTGGCCTCATCCTGCGGGCGCGCCAGCACGCCCAGGCAGGCGGCGACGCGGCCGGAGACATCCTCGGTCGGCGGATCAAGCAGGGCGCCATGATCGGCGAACGGGATCGCGTTGAGGTGGTAGTGCGTGTTGTCGGCATCGAACGCGGCAAAGCCGCCGTTCTTCGACTGCAGGCCGATCATCCAGTCCATCGCGCGGTCAGTGTTGAAGCGATGGCGTCCCGATTCGCCGCGGCGGCGATCCTGGATATGCAGCAGCGCCGCGACGACCGCGGTGTCGTCAATATCGGGGTAATAGGCATTGTTGTACTGAAACGCCCAGCCGCCCGGCGGCAGGTCCGGCGCCTGCACGGCCCAGTCGCCCTTGAGTTCCAGCTCCTGCTTGGAGATCAGCCAGTCGCAGGCCTGGGCAATGGCGTCCTGGGTGCCGGCGTCCTGGCTGGTATGCATCAGGGTCAGCGCGCTCCACACCGTGTCCCAGATCGGCGACACGCAGGGCTGGCAGTACGCGGTCTGGTGATCGCGATGCACGACCAGCTTCTGGATCGAACGCAGGCAGGTCTCGCGTACGGGGTGATCCTTGGGATAACCCAGCAAGGTCATCGCTTCGAGGCAGTTGACCATCGGCGGAAAAATCGCGCCGATGCCGTCTTCGCCGTTCATGCGCGGCAGGAACCACGCCACTGCCTTGTCGATCGCATGCTGGCGCAGCTTGCGCGGGATGAAGCGGTCGGCGAAACGGCCGAGCTTGTCCAGCGCGAGGAACGTGCGGTTGAGCAGGCCGCCGCGCAGGAAGTAGTGGTGCTCCTGCTCGGGCGGCGTGACGAACAATTCGCGAATATGGATCTTGCGCGGATTGATCGCCTTGGCCTTGAGCGAACACAGGACGGTCAGCGGCACCAACGTGGTGCGCGCCCAGTACGACATCTTGTCGATGTGGAACGGAAACCAGCGCGGCAGCAGCATGATTTCCACCGGCACGTACGGTGTGGCGCGCCAGGGCACCTGCTCGAACAGCGCCAGCAGGATGCGCGTGAATACGTTGGCCTTGGCCGCACCGCCGCGCGCAAGAATGGCTTCGCGTGCGATCCGCATGTGTTCGGCGTCGGGACTGTCGCCGGCTGCCTTCAGGGCGTAATACGCCTTCACCGTGCCGGACAGATCGAGTTCGCCGCCGTAGTACTGCGCCCAGCCACCATGCCCATGCCGTTCTTGCGTGTCGCGCAGATAGCGCGCCATCTTCGCCTGCAGCACCTCGTCGATCTCGTCGAGGAAATGCATCATCAGGATGTATTCGGCAGTGATGGTGCCATCCGATTCCAGCTCGAAGCACCAGTGACCGTCCGGCTGCTGGCGCGCCAGCAAGGCAGCGCGGCCGCGTTCGATCGCTTCGTCCAGGCCGTGGCTCTGGAGGGACTGCAGCAGATCGTTGGCGGCGTCGGCGGTCAGGGGCGTCGAAGCACTCATGGATGATGCACTTCTTGCGCATCCGCCGTTTCGCGCCAGGCGATATCGGCGATATGCGGGATCGAACGCTTCGGCCAGGTGCGCGCAGGCGTGGACGGTTCGCTCCATTCGGCGGTGAGCGGCGTCAGCGGCAGGCCGCGTGCGGTTACCGCGAACAGCCAGCGCAATGCGCCGTTGGATTTGCCGAACAGCTTGGTGAACAAAATGGTGCGCGCGACGGCCTTGCGCGAAATCTTGATCTGCGTGCCGGCCGAGAAATCCAGGTTGTTGCGCAGATTCTGCAAGGTGAGCAGGGCCATGCCGATCGCCCACAGGCAGAAGCGGCGCACGCCGGCGTGGCGCGACGGAAGCAGCAAGGTGTAATCCAGCGCCTGGCGCAGATGCGCATGCGCAATGCCGACCAGCTCCGACATGGTGGCGGCATAGCCGGCATTCTGCTTGCCGGATTTGAGCTCGCTCAGCTTGATGCCGTGGCGCGCAAACATGTCCTGCGGCAGCCAGCAGGCACCGCGCGTGCGGTCTTCCCACTGGTCCTTGAGGATGTTGGTCATCTGCAGGCCCTGACCGAAGGACACCGCTAGGCGCAGCATGGTGTTGCGATGCGGAGCCAGCGCCGGTTCGAAATCGACGAACAGCTCGGTCAGCATTTCGCCGACCACGCCGGCGACGCAGTAGCAGTAGCGATCCAGATCGTGCAGCGTGGGCAGGCCATGCAGGCCGGCCTTGCGCTGAAATTCGTGCATGCCGTGCGACATGATTTTCAGGCACTTCACGATCGAGGCCTGCTGTGCCGGTTCGAGGCTGCGCGTGACCTCGAGCACCAGCGGCAGCCGGCGCATCAGGTCGCGCTCGGCTTCCAGCGTTTCGTTCGACAGCAGCGGCGCGACGTCGTCGGCCACTTCCTGCGCATCGGTGTCGCCCGTGACGGCATCGACGAAGGCATTTTCGAAACTGCGCTTCTGTTCGGCCGACAGTGCCGGCTCGTCTTCGATGGTGTCAGCGATGCGGCAGAGCAGATAGGCGTTCGCAACCGCGCGACGCAGTTCCGGCGGAAGCTGCGGGATGGTCAGCGCGAAAGTACGCGACACCTTGGGCAGGATCGCATCCTGGTAGGCGTCGGCCTGGTCGCTGCCAGCGGGGGCGGGGGCAGTGTTGAATTCGATCATTGGCATGCCTCAATCCGCGGAATTATGACACACCAATACGGGTACGAATTCAGAACGCGGCCGCTATTTGAAGTTCCAGGCCCCTGGTGGAACTGCAAGGGCAGCTGCGCGCACGTGCTGGCGTGGGGCTGGCAGGGTGGGGTGAGCATGCCCAATATGCTGAAGCAGCAAGCGGTTTTCGTCCATAATTGCGTGATGAGAATCCTGCTTTTTTCGGCGCTGCCGAACATTTCCGCACCCTTTCCGCCTGTCGCATGCCGGCGGGTTTTGCTGTGAGGGCGCTGGTTACCGGGGCCACCGGATTCGTCGGATCGGCCGTGGCCCGCCACTTGCTGCGCAATGGCCATCGCGTGCGCGTGCTGGCACGTCCGGGTTCCGATCGCCGCAATTTGCAGGGACTGGACGTGGAAGTGGCCGAAGGGGACCTGACCCGGGCCGCCTCACTGCTGCCGGCCTGCGAAGGATGTGATGCACTCTTTCACGTAGCGGCGGACTACCGCCTGTGGGCGCCGGATCCAGGCGAACTGTATCGCGCCAATGTGGACGGCACGCGTTCGATTCTGGAAGCTGCGCGAAAGGTTGGCGTGCCGCGGATTGTCTACACCAGCAGCGTGGCGACCCTGGGCATTCCCAAGGACGGCACGCCGGGCAGCGAAAGTACGCCGGTGTCGGTCGAGGACATGATCGGCCACTACAAGCGTTCCAAGTTTCTGGCCGAGGAAGTGGCCCGGCAGTTTGCGGCGGAAGGGACGCCGGTAGTGATCGTCAATCCGTCCACGCCGATCGGACCGCACGACATCAAGCCCACGCCCACCGGCCGCGTCGTGCGCGATGCGATGGCCGGGCGCGTGCCGGCCTATGTCGATACGGGCCTGAACATCGTGCACGTGGACGACGTGGCGCACGGGCATTGGCTGGCGTTCGAGCGTGGCGTGGTCGGTGAGCGCTATGTGCTGGGCGGCTACGACATGAGCTTGCGCGAAGTGCTCACCGAAATTGCCGATATCGCCGGGCGCTCGCCGCCGAAAGTGCGGCTGCCGCATGGCGTGGTGATGCCGATTGCCTATATCGCCGAAGCATGGGCGCGGCTCACCGGCATGACGCCGATCGCCACCGTCGAAGAAGTGCGCATGTCGAAGAAGCGGATGTTCTTCAGCAGTGCCAAGGCGCAGCGTGAATTGGGCTATACCGCGCGGCCCGCGCGACAAGCCCTGGAAGATGCCGTCGCCTGGTTTCGCAGCCTGTAGGTTGGGTTAGCGCAGCGTAACCCAACAGATCTCCATCGAAGCAAACATCGTTGGGTTACGCTGCGCTAACCCAACCTACGCGGGTGGCGTTGCGGTTTATTTGCGCTGCTTGCGCTTCTCGAAGAACTTCAGCACCGGCAGCGCGCACTTCACCATGAACGGCATCGTGGTCGGCCGCAGCAAGCGCTGATCGTAGCCGGCGAAGCGGCGATCGTTTTCGCTCAGGCACCACTGCATCAGCTGGGCCACGCTCAGATCCTGCTCGGTCACCGACTGCGCACCGTTGACGGTGAAGTTATTGTCCTGCGCCTGTTCGTTGCCGTCGGCATCCAGGCTCTTGGCCAGGTCCATGCGCTCCATGCCGAGGAAGCACCACACGCGGAACACCTTCCATTCGAAGGCGATGCGCTGGAACAGGTTGAGCTTGGCGCGATGCCAGGCGACCCAGTTGGCGAACAGCAGGATATGCCGGCATTCCTCCTGCATCACCGGTTCGAAGGTGTCGATCAACTCGGGCGGAAACAGGCCCGAGTCGTGCGCCACCTTGAACAGGCCGAAGGCGAAAAAGCTGTCGATGCACTCGCTGTAGCCGGTCACCAGATAAGCCCATTCCGGATCCTGCGGGTATTCGTAGGGCGGCTCCGGCACCAGCGGAATCTGATAGTGCTGCACCATCTTGGACAGCACTTGCTTGTGGCGATTTTCTTCCCACGCATTCTGCGCCAGCGCGTTGCGGATCTCGGGATCGGCGATGGTGCGCGCATAGGCGGCCATGCGCAGGCGAGCCTTGCCCTCGGTCTGCACGGCGATATCCCAGATCGGCAGCGAGGTGATGCGATGCAGGGCTGCGTCGTCCAGCGTCGGCCACTTCAGCACCGACGGACGATACGGATTGAAGGTCTCGGCGAACATGCGGCACATCATCTGCTTGTGCAGATCCGAGCCGTACTTGATGCGCTGATTGCCGGCGCCCGACCAGTGGCGGGTGCGTGCCTCGGACGCGGCGATGGTGGCCGCATCCGGTTCGCCTTCCGGCAGCACCGGTTCGTGATAGCCGGGCACCAGGGTGGCGGTGTCAAAGGCTTCGTGTTGGAGCGTCATCGATCGTTCTCTATCAAATGGGCGGCTGGCCGGAGCCGGCGCGTGCGGACGAGCCCGCATACAGGCGCCGTGCTTCGGCCCACTGCCAGGAAATCAGGGCGGGCACGCCAAAGCCCACTTCGCGCATACGCTTGACCAGCGACAGCGCGACGCTGGCCTCGGGCGGCAGCCCGATCATGTTGCCGAACAGCACCAGGCCGCCTTCTTGCACGCCGAGGCCGGCCGGTACCACGAAAATGATATGGCGCAGCGCCTGGGTCACCGCTTCGATCGCGATGGCATCCCACACGCTGATCGGATAGCCAAGCAGATGCAGCGCCAGCCAGGTCTCGAAGCTGCCCACCACGTAGCCGACGAACTGCCAGGCGCAAGCGACGACCAGGCGCAGCGGGCGCGAATACTGTGCGCGGACTTCCAGATCCAGGTTGGCGCCGTCGATCAGCTCGGTGAGCTTGGAGCGGCCGCCGAGCAGTTTCTCGGCAAAGGTTTCCAGCCGGGAAAACACCTTGCCGTGGCGCAGCAGGATGATCAGGAAGATCGGTAGCGGCAGGCTGGCGCCCAGGGCGGAAATCACCGTGCTGAAAGCACTGATATTGCTGGTCAGCTCGATCAGCAGAATGATGCCCAGCGCCGTGAACAGATACTGGTTCACCAGCGTGAGCAGCACTTCCATGATGATGCTGGCCGCGGCGGCGGCACCGCCGATGCCGCGCCATTTCACCAGCCGGATACCGATGATTTCGCCGCCGATATTGGCCACCGGCAGCAGGCGATTGCTGGCTTCGCGGATCGAGGCGACCCAGAACAGGAACGGCAGCGTGGCCCGCCGGTGCGGATCGCGCGGCGCGATCAAGACGCGCCAGGCAATGACATCCAGTACCAGCGGCAACACATGGAACGGCAACAGCCACAGCAGCTGCCAGCCGGCATGGTCGATTGCCGTGGCAATTTCGCCCCAGCCCTGATGTGCCACCAGGGCGATGGCCACGGCCAGGCCGAGCAGCCCGGCGATATAGCTGAAAAGCTTCATGCTCATGCGGTGGCCGCCGCGGGGTCGGCAAAGCCGTTGCACAGCTGATAACGCGCGTCGATCGCTGCACGCACGCGCGGCGACAGCAGGGCGGCCAGTTCGTCGGCATGACGATAGTCGGCCATGCTTGCGGTAAGCCGGCCATGCGATGCAGGGTGCAGATAAACCTCCGACAAGCCTTCCGGCAATTGCTGCAGCAGTTCCAGCATCACCGCCTCGTCCATGCCGCCGCTGTGGCGCAGGCCGAAGACGTGATCGTTGTGCGCGACGCCGGCCTGATCCATGCGCCAGCGCATCAGCGCCAGCCACGGCCGCAGCCACGGACCCATGCCGGGTTCGGCAGGCAGGCGGATCGCGCGCAGGCCGTATTCGCGGCCGATCTCCAGCATCATCGACAGAATCGTCGGATGCAGATGGAAATGCTTGTGCGCGTTGACGTGATCCAGCGGCAGGCCGGTAGCGGCAAAGGCGGCGAACTGCGCGCGGATTTCGTCGGCCAACTGGCGGCGCACATGCGGCAGGAAGAAGAAACGGAAACCGTTGCGCACCATGTCCGAATTGAACATGCCTTGCCCGTCCACCAGATCGGGAATGCGCGTAGGCGGCAGCATGGCGCGGCCGTCCGCAAGCACCAAATGCAGACCCACCGCGAGGCCGGGATTGCGCTTGGCGCGCGCTACGGCATCGGCAACAGCGGGTGCAGCGACCATCAGGCTGGCTGCGCGCAGCACACCGTCGCGATAGCCGTGTTCCACCGCTTCGTTGACGGCATCGTGCAGGCCGAAATCGTCGGCGGTGACGATCAGGCGCGGGCGATCAACACCCTTGCTCCCGCTCCCCTCTGGGGAGAGGGTTGGGGTGAGGGGGCGTTCTTGCCTTGCTGATGATTCAGAGCGCGATGTCATTGGAAGAGTGAGGCAAGCCGTGGCCCCTCACCTCAATCCTCTCCCCGGCGGGGAGAGGAGGCGAATGCGGCTCGCTGCGCTCGCATTTTGATGATTGAAGGTCAGGCCTCGTGCGCACGCAGGAAGCGGAAGAACTCCACGCCCTCGCGCAGACGACGCTTCATCATGTCCCAGCTGGTGAGCATTTCCTTGACGATTTCCCAGATCTTCGACGGGCGGAAGTAGAACGCGCGATAGAACTTTTCCACGCCGTGGAAAATGTCCGCCTTGGACAGATGCGGGTATTCGATCAGGGCCAGCTGCACGCCCTTGTCGTTGACCAGGTTGACGGCCTCGTTTTCCTGCAGCCAGTTGTTCTCCACCGCCTGCTTGTACAGCGCCGTGCCCGGATAAGGGGCGGCCAGCGACACCTGGATGGTGTGCGGATTGATTTCCTTGGCGAACTGGATGGTCTTGTCGATCGTTTCCTTGGTCTCGCCCGGCAGGCCGAGAATGAAGGTGCCGTGGATGGTGATACCCAGCTTGCGGCAGTCTTCGGTGAAGCGGCGCGCGATGTCGGTGCGCAGGCCCTTCTTGATGTTGTGCAGGATCTGGTCGTCGCCCGACTCGTAGCCCACCAGCAGCAGGCGCAGGCCGTTGTCCTTCATGATCTTCAGCGACTCGTACGGCACGTTGGCCTTGGCGTTGCACGACCAGGTCCAGCCCATTGCGCCCAGGCCGCGCGCGATGTCGTGCACGCGATCCATGTTGGAGCTGTCGGTGAAGGTGTCGTCGTCGAACATCAGCTCCTTCACTTCGGGCATGTTCTCCTTGATCCACTTCGCTTCGGCCAGCACGTTGGCGGCCGAGCGCGTGCGATAGCGATGACCGCCGACGGTCTGCGGCCACAGGCAGAAGGTGCACTTGGAGCGGCAGCCGCGGCCGGTGTAGATCGACACGTACGGATAGTTGAGATAGCCGATGAAGTAGTTGCTGATCTTCAGGTCGCGCTTGTAGATCGGCGCCACGAACGGCAGGTCGTCCATGTTCTCGATCATCGCGCGCGGCGGATTGTGCTGCACGCTGCCGTCGGCCAGGCGATAGCTGATGCCGGTGATGCTTTCGAACGGACGGCCTTCGGCCACTTCCTTGCAGGTGTAGTCGAATTCTTCGCGGGCGACGAAGTCGATCGCCGGCGAGGCGGTGAGCGAGCTGGTCGGATCCACTGCGACCTTTGCGCCTACCAGGCCGATCAGCACGTTCGGCTTGCGCTCTTTCAGCAGCTCGGCGAACTTGGCATCGGTCGGGAACGACGGCGTGCTGGTGTGGATGATCACCAGCTCGTACTGCTCGGCGATCTTCAGGCTGTCCTCTACCGAGATTTCGTCGGCGGGCGCATCGAGCACGCGCGAATCGGGCACCATCGCAGCCGGTTGGGCCAGCCAGGTGGGGTACCAGAAGCTCTTGATTTCGCGCTTGGCCTGGTAGCGCGAACCGGCGCCGCCATCAAAGCCATCGAAAGAGGGAGCTTGCAGAAAAAGCGTTTTCATTACGAAGGACTCCTGCGAAGGCACATCACCGTGCCCGGGGACAGCAGATAGTTCAGAAACTTGGGTCTACGGCGCTGAACCGCCGCCTCGAGCATGCATGACCTGACCGCGCCATTTTACCTGCCAACCGGCCAGGGCAACTGCCCATTCCATCAGCAGCAAGGCATCGCGGAGGGGAATCAGCAGGACTTCATGCCAGGCAAAGGCCAGATCGCTGGTGCGCCGCTGCAAAAAGTGTAGCAAAACCCGCGCCCCGCCACCGAGTACGGCGAGCCCCGCGGTGATGGCGCCGGGGGCCAGGCATAGTCCCAGCAGCAATAACGGCGAGGTAAAACACACGAAAGTCACGGCAAAACCGGCGGGTGCGATGGAGCGGATGGTGCGCAGCCAGCGCAATTCATGCGCCCACAAATCTTTCAATTGGCTTTCACCGACATCGGTGCCCACCACCACCTCCGACAGCACCGTGCGCAGGCCGGCCTGGCGCGTGCGCTCGCCCAGCCAGAAATCATCCGCCAACATATCGCGCAGGGCCTCGAAGCCGCCGATCGCCTGCAAGGCATCGCGGCGCAGGGCGATGGTGGAGCCGAAGGCGAAGCGGGTGGAGCCGAAGGCGTGCGACAGGCGCACCGATGGCGCGAACCAGTCGTCGATAAACAGCCGCCCCAGCCGCGACCAGAACGATGGGCCGGGAATGCCGTGATAGAGGCAGGTGACGATGCCTACGCCAGGGTCGGCCAGCGGCGCCGTTACGCGGGTGAGGTAATCGGCGGCAACGCTGATATCCGCATCGGCCAGTACCAGCCAGTCGTGCTGCGCATGCGGCAGCATGTTCAGCAGATTGCTGACTTTGAGGTTCGCGCCGTATACGCGCGAATCCACCGCCAGGGCGATCGCGCGCTGCGGGAATTCACTGCGCAGCTGCGTTACCACGGCGATCGCCGGATCGTCCGCCTCGCGCACGCCGAACACCAGTTGATAGTCGGGATGCGCCTGTACGCAGAAGCTGCGCAGATTGTCGTAGAGCCTGGCGTCGGTGCCGTGCAGCGGCTTGAGGACGGTGACGGGCCGCGTGGCGGCATGCTTGCCACTGTGCGTTGCGCGCGCGCCTTTCAGCACTGCCCATAGCGCCACGCAGGCGTAGCCCGCGGCTGCAAACACGAGCCCGATGCCGAGTCCGTGGATAATGGCGGTGATGATCCAGCTCAAAGACATGGACGCTTATGCTACCGGCAGGCTGAGCCCCAAAGGGCGCGGAGATTGGGTCCGCTCCTCATCGATGCAAGGGTGTGTGATGAAGATTGCCTCATATGGGTTCCGGCAATGGTGCCTGGCATGCCTGGCTTTCCTTGCCGTGCTGGCCGGCGGGCAGGCATGGGCTGCCGATCGCTATGAGCCTTCCGGTTCTGCTGCCATCGAGGGCGACTGGCTGGTCGCAAGCCGCGATGCGGTGATCCGGATCGAGCAGGTCGGCGACCAATACCAGGGCTATATCCTCTGGCAGCTGCACAATACCTACGGCCCGGAGGACGGTCCGGAGCTCAACGGCAAGATCGTCACCGACCGCAACAACCCCGATCCGGCCCTGCGTTCCCAGCCCCTCACCGGCCTGCGGCTGCTCAAAGGCCTGAGCTATGACGCGGGTAACGGGAAGTGGACGGGCGGGCGCGTTTATAATTCCGAGAACGGTAAGACGTATAATTGTCTGGTCCGGTTGCTAGGACCGAACCGGTTGCAACTGCACGGCTACATCGGCATCAGCCTGCTGGGCGGAAATACCGTGTGGAGCCGGGTCACCATGCGAAACCCCGTCGCTGGTGGCGGACTACCCTTCGAGATGGTTGTGCCAGACAAGTAACACATTGTCCGGCTTGTGTTTTTATTGACCACATCCCTGCGAGACGTATGAATTTCGAATCACGTGCCGATGCTTCCGGAGCATTCCATGCTGCCTCGCAAGCCCAGCCGAACATCGCGCTGGTCAAGTACTGGGGCAAGCGCGATACCGCGCTGAATCTGCCGGCGGTCGGTTCCATTTCCATCACGCTCGACAGTTTGTGGACGCGTACCGAAGTGCGCTTCGTGCCCGGCCAGAAACAGGACGTGGTCAGCCTCAATGGCCGCAGCGACGAGGCCGAGGCCAAGCGCATCAGCGCCTGCATGAATCTGCTGCGCCAGCGTGCCGGGGTCGATTACGGCGCCGAAGTGGCCAGCCACAACAACTTCCCCACCGCGGCTGGCCTGGCGTCGTCGGCCTCGGGTTTCGCCGCGCTGGTACATGCCGGCGCACGCGCGCTGGGCCTGGATCTGAGCCTTGCCGAGCAGTCGGTATTGGCGCGCCGCTGCTCGGGTTCGGCGGCGCGTTCGATCTTTGGCGGCTACGTGGAATGGACGCACGGCCAGCTGGCCGACGGCACCGATTCGGTGGCCAGTCCGCTACTGGATGCCGAGGCGTGGCCGCTGCGCGTTGCCGTGGCGATTACGTCCAAGGCAGCCAAGCAAGTCGGTTCCACCGAAGGCATGCGTCGTACTGCGGATACCTCGCCTTATCAATCCGCCTGGGTGGATACGCAGGAAACGGATCTGAGCGTTGCACGCAATGCGATCCATGCGCGCGACTTCGATGCGCTGGCGCAGATTTCCGAATACAGCTGCCTGAAGATGCACGCGCTGGCGATGGCCGCGCAGCCGGGGCTGCTGTACTGGAATGGCGCCACGGTGGAATGCATGCATCGCGTACGCGCCTTGCGCCAGCAGGGCGTGCCGGTGTTCTTCACCGTGGATGCGGGCCCGCAGTTGAAGGCAGTGTGCGCACCCTCGGCGATCGAGCAGGTGAAGGACGCACTGCGCGATGTGCCCGGCGTGCTGGATGTGCTCGATACCGGCCTTGGCGCCGGTGCGCGCGCCATTCCGGTGGGCGAGCTGGCGAGATGATCGAGCTCACCGCCAGTGCTCCCGGCAAGCTGGTCTTGCTGGGCGAATACGCCGTACTGGAAGGTGCGCCGGCGCTGGTGCTGGCCGTGAATCGCCGTGCCCACGTGCGCATCGAAACGCGCGATGACGGTGTATGCGATGTACATGCGCCGGATCTGGGCGTAAGCGCTGCACGCATGACTATCGATGGCGCCGGCCTGCATTGGCGGTGCGATGCCGCGGTGGCTGGCAAGCTCTCGCTGGTCGAGCACGTATGGCAGGGCATGCAGCGCGAAGGGCTGGCGCCTTCCGCCGGCACCGGCTTCAGCCTGCACCTGGATACCTCCGGTTTTTTCAATGCCGACAGCGAACCGCGCGCCAAGCTGGGCCTGGGCTCGAGTGCAGCGCTTACGGTGGCGCTGGCCTCCGCGCTGGCGGCTTATGCCGGTCATGCCGAGGTGCTTGGCGATCGGCAGCAATGGCTGCGCCGGCTGCTGCATATGCATGGCGGCTGGCAGGGCGGTCGCGGCAGCGGCGTGGATGTCGGCGCCAGTGTGGCCGGTGGCTTGATCCGTTATCAGCTGACAGGGCCTGCGCGCGAACCTGGGTTCAGTGCATTGGCGTGGCCGATGGCCGGCGTGCATTGTCTGTTCGTGTGGTCGGGACAATCGGTTTCGACCAATGATTTTCTGCAGCGCCTTGCACAGTGGCGCACGCAGCGTGCTGCGGAATACACCGCGCATATGGATGAGCTTGGTCGTTTGTCCGAGGCGGCGCTGCAGGCGCTGGCGCGCCAGGATGCTCAATCTTTCATCCGGCTTACAAAAGACTACGCATCGGCGCTGCAGGCCTTCGGTCATGCCTGCGGCCTGGAAATCTATTCGCCGGAGCAGAAAAAGCTCGCCGAACTGGCATCGAGTGCCGGCGTCAGCTATAAGCCCTGCGGCGCTGGAGGCGACTTCGGCGTGGTTTTTGCCGACGATGCGGAAAGGTTGGCGACATTTGAACGCGCCATTGTTCCCGCCGGCATGCATGTCGTTCCCCTCGACCTTGATTCTCAAGGGGTCGACTCCCATATGCGCCAGACGCGAAATTCTTTCCCCACCAGGATTTTGACGTGATCGCCAACGTTCGTGCTGCACGCGATATCCCGCAGTCGGGCTGCGTGACTTACGACCTATACGGAGTGCTTACGGTATGAGCGCCGAATCATCGAGTGCCGAACGGTCCCGATTCCCCGCCTTCTACAAACTTTCTGTCTCTGATCGCGTTCGCATCATGCACGAGCGCGGCTGGCTGTCGGCCGAGGACTATCAGGCGCTGGTCTCCGGCGAGCACACGCTGAAGATCCACAAAGCCGACAAGATGATCGAGAACGTCGTCGGCGTGATGGGCTTGCCGGTTGGCCTGGGCCTGAACTTCCTGGTCAACGGCCGCGACTACATCGTGCCGCTGGTGGTGGAAGAGCCGTCGATCGTGGCTGCCCTCTCGTCCGCGGCGAAAGTCGTGCGCGGTACCGGCGGCTTCACCGTCGAGAGCACCGAGCCGGTGCTGATCGGCCAGGTGCAGGTGGTGGACGTGCCGCATCTTGCGCACGCCAAGGCCGCCCTGCTCCAGCGCAAGGACGAACTGCTCAACCTCGCCAACAGCCTGCATCCGCAGATGGTGGCGCGCGGCGGCGGTGCGCAGGACCTGGAAGTGCACATCCATCCGCGCCCGGAAGGCGGCGACATGCTGGTGCTGCACCTGCTGGTCGACACGCGCGACGCGATGGGCGCCAACCTGGTCAACACCATGTGCGAAGGCATCGCCTCGCTGGTGGAGACGATGACCGGCGGCCGGGTGTTCCTGCGCATCCTGTCCAATCTCACCGACCGCTCGATGGTGCGTGCGCGTTGCGTAATCCCGGCCGAGCAACTCACCGGCAAGGGCTTCACCGGCGAAGAAGTGCGCGATGGCATTGTGCTCGCCAATGAATTTGCCAGCATCGATCCGTACCGTGCCGCCACTCACAACAAGGGCATCATGAATGGCGTCGATGCGGTGGCGCTCGCCACCGGCAACGACTGGCGCGCGATCGAAGCCGCTGCGCACGCCTACGCCGCCCGCGGCGGCCGCTACACCTCGCTCACGCGCTGGTACAAGGGCGAGAAGGGCGAGCTGATCGGCGAGCTGGATATCCCGATGAAAGTCGGCACCGTCGGCGGTCCGCTGCAGTCGAACGCCACGGTGGCGCTCAACCTGCGCCTGCTCGGCGTGAAGACTGCGCGCGAACTGGCCGAAATCATGGGCGCCGTGGGTCTGGCGCAGAACTTCTCGGCGCTGCGTGCGCTGGTCACCGAAGGCATCCAGCAAGGCCATATGACGCTGCATGCACGCAGCGTGGCCGTGGCTGCCGGCGCCACCGCGGAAATCTTCGACACCGTGGTGGAGCGACTGGTGGAAAGCGGCGAGATCAAGATCTGGAAAGCCCAGGAAATCGTCGAGCAGGTGCGCAAGGAGTCGCGCGGCGTGCCGGAAACCCCGGAACAGCCGGCCGTCGATCACCGCGCCTGCGGCCACGGCAAGATCATCGTGCTGGGTGAACACGCGGTGGTGTATGGCAGTCATGCGATCGCCGCGCCGGTACCGCTGGCGGTGCGCGCCGTGGCGCAGGACACCAAGTCCGGCGGCGTGGACATGTTCATTCCGCGCTGGGGCGTGGAATACCGTCTGCACCGTGATCCGGCGCATCGCGATTCCTTCCAGCGCTCGCTCGGCATCATCTTCGACACGCTGGAACTCACCGATCGCTCGATGCGCATCGAAGTGTTCCCCAACGTGCCGCGCGCGATGGGCCTGGGCGGTTCGGCCGCGATGGCGGTGGCGGTGATCCGTGCGCTCGACCAGCATTACCAGCTGGGCCTCAGCGACGAAGAGATCAACGCGCTGGCCTTCCGCTGCGAAGAGGTTGCGCACGGCTCGGCCTCGGGCATCGACAACACGGTGGCCACCTACGGCAAGCCGCTGCTGTACAAGCGCGCCAGCAAGAAGGGCGACGCGCCGATGGTGCGCGAACTGCACTTGCCCAAGCGCATTCCGATCGTGATCGGCATCAGCGGCAAGGAAAGCCTCACCGCCGTGACGGTGGGCAAGGTACGCACGGCATGGCAGCGCAATCCGGCGCTGTACGACGGCATCTTCCAGCAGATCGACGGCCTCACGCTGCAGGGCATGGAAGCGATGCAGCAGTACGACCTGGAACGCCTGGGCGATTTGATGAACATCTGCCACGGCCTGCTCAACGCCTTGCGCGTGTCGAGCTGGGAAGTGGAAGAGCTGGTGCAGATCGCGCGCGAGCATGGCGCGCTCGGCGCCAAGCTCACCGGCGGCGGCGGCGGCGGTTCGATCATCGCGCTGTGCCCGCAGAACCGCGAAAAAGTGGCCGCCGCGATGCGCGATGCCGGCTACCAGGCGATGGAGGTGGACATTGGATAACCAAGAGCTCGAGCGCCAGGAATGGCGTGACTCGAACGAAATCGTCTCCTTCGACGACGAGCCGCTGGTGCTGGTCGATCATGACGACCGCGAAGTCGGCTTCCTCGACAAGGCCTCGGCGCATGAGGGCAAGGGCACCTTGCATCGCGCGTTCTCGCTGTTCGTGTTCAATGCGAAGGGCGAGCTGCTGTTGCAGCAGCGCGCGCCGGGCAAGCGCCTGTGGCCGGGGTACTGGTCCAACACGTGCTGCAGCCATCCGCGCCGCGGCGAGACCATCGACACGGCCATCCATCGCCGCCTGAAGGAAGAGCTGGGCCTGGCCTGCGAACTGCAGTACCTGTTCAAGTTCGAGTACCACGCGCAGTTCGATGCCGACGGTGCCGAGCACGAGCTGTGCTGGGTCTACGCCGGCCGCAGCGACGATGCGCCGACCGTCAACGTGAACGAGATCTCGGGCCTGCGCTATATCTCGCCCGACGCGCTCGATGCGGAAATGGCCGCCAAACCGGAAACTTTCACCCCTTGGTTCAAGATCGAATGGGAGCGGATCCGCCGTGAGCATGCTCACGTATTCGCTGCCCGCTCCAAGGGTTAGGCGGGCTCGGCATAACGGCAGCCCGGCGGGCTGCCTTATACTGGCCCACACGCAAGACTTACAGCCATCGATGCGCAGGCCCGCGAAAGGGTCCGCATCGCGGCATTGACGTACTGGAGAATCCCTTGGGTATTCCACTTATTCAGCAGACCACGATCGCCCGCTACATCCTCAGCAAGAAGCTGACCGGCCAGAAGCGCTACCCGCTGGCGATGATGTTGGAGCCGTTGTTCCAGTGCAATCTGGCCTGCGCCGGCTGCGGCAAGATCGACCAGCCCAAGGAAATCCTGCAAAAGCGCATGAGCGTGGAACAGGCACTGGCCGCGGTGGACGAGTGCGACGCGCCGGTGGTGTCGATCCCGGGCGGCGAGCCGCTGATCCACAAGGATCTGCCGAAGATCGTCGAGGGCCTGATCGAGCGCAAGAAGTTCGTGTATCTGTGCACGAATGCGATCCTGATGCCCAAGCACATCGACGAGTACAAGCCCTCGCCGTACTTCACCTGGTCGGTGCATCTGGATGGCCTGGAAAAGCGCCACGACGAATCGGTTTGCATGGACGGCGTGTTCGACAAGGCAGTGGCGGCGATCAAGCTGGCGCTGTCCAAGGGCTTCCGTGTCACGGTGAACTGCACGCTGTTCAACAGCGAGCCGCCGGAGGAAGTCGCCGACTTCTTCGACTATGCGATGGAACTGGGCGTGGAAGGCATCACCGTGTCGCCGGGCTACAGCTACCAGCATGCGCCGCGCCAGGACGTGTTCCTCGGCCGCAGCGAAAGCAAGCACCTGTTCCGCAACATCTTCAAGGTCGGCAAGGAACGCAAGAGCAAGTGGGCGTTCAACCAGTCGGCGATGTTCATGGACTTCATCGCGGGCAACCAGGCCTACCAGTGCACGCCGTGGTCCAACCCCACCTACAACATCTTCGGCTGGCAGAAGCCGTGCTACCTGTTGGTCGACGAAGGCTACGCCAAGACCTACAAGGAGCTGATGGAAGAGACCGAGTGGGAAAAGTACGGCGTCGGCATCAATCCGAAGTGCGATAACTGCATGGCGCACTGCGGCTTCGAAGGCACCGCGGTGGACGACATGTTCGCGCATCCGCTGAAGGCGCTGAAGGTGTCGATGTTCGGTCCGCGCACCGATGGCCCGATGGCGCCGGATCTGCCGGTGAAGTACGGCGATCGCGCCGACGCCACCGCGATCAAGATTCCGATCAGCTCGATCCAGCGCCGCAGCTCGTCGACCGGCGTCGACGCCAACCACTGACCTGATCGCGACCACCTATGAGTACCTTGGCATGGGTGGCCGCGTTGCTGCCGGTAGTGATGTGGGTAGGCCTGCTGCTGGTACCGTGGCGGCCGTGGAGTACCCGCGAGCGCATTGAAGCCGACCCGCATGCCGGGTCGGTCGATCTCAGCGAGATCACCGTACTGATTCCGGCACGCAATGAGGCCGATGTCATCGGCCTCACGCTGGCCGGCCTGCAGGCACAGGGCAGCGGGCTGCAGGTGGTGGTGGTGGACGATCAGTCCAGCGACCGCACGGCGGAGATCGCCGCCTCGTTTCCGAATACGCGCGTGATCAGCGGCCAGCCACTGCCCGAGGGCTGGGCCGGCAAGCTGTGGGCGCTGGAGCAGGGCAAGTCGCAGGTACGCACGCCGATCACCTTGCTGCTGGATGCGGATATCCAGCTGCAGCCGGGACTGCTCGCCGCGCTGCTGGCGCATAAGCGTCGCGACAATCGCCAGTTCGTTTCGCTGATGGCGGATCTGCGCCGCACCAGTTTCTGGGATCGCCTGCTGCTGCCGGCGTTCGTGTACTACTTCAAACTGCTGTATCCGTTCTCGGTTTCCAACTCGTCCTCGCGTCTGGTTGCGGCGGCCGCAGGCGGCTGCATCCTGGTCGACAGCGAAGCGCTGCAGCGGGCTGGCGCCTTCGCCAGCCTGCGCAATGCGCTGATCGACGACTGCACGCTGGCGCGGCAGGTCAAGAACGCCGGCTATCGCACCTGGCTGGGCCTCAGCCGCGGCGTGGTCAGCCTGCGCCCATACGGCACGCTGGGTTCCATCCACGACATGGTGGCGCGCTCCGCCTTCACCCAGCTGGGCTATTCCACCGTGGTGCTGCTGGTGGTGACGGTGCTGTTCGCGCTGGCCTATGGCCTGCCGTTCCTGCTGCTGGCCGGCACTGCCACCTGGCGCCTGGGCCTGCTGGCGCTGCTGGCGATGATGCTCAGCTATCTGCCGATGCTGCGCTACTACCGCATGCGGCTGGCCTGGGCTCTGCTGCTGCCGTTCGGCGCGCTGCTCTATCTGGGCATGACCTGGAGCTCGGCCATCCGCTACTGGCGCGGCGTACGCTCGCGCTGGAAGGACCGCACCTACAGCACCTGACAACGCGGTTTTCCCCTACGTGTCGTCCGGCAGGCTTGGAAGATGGGGGCGCTCTGGCTAGAGTCAGGGGCTACCTATTCATGCCCTGCAGCCGCCGGGCCGCCACCTTGGGGAGCCTTCATGCCTCGTCTTCGTATCCTTGCGATCGCCACGTCGATCGCGCTCGCCGCCTGTTCCCAGTCGCCCAACAACACCGGCAACTCGGCGCCGGCGGCTTCGGGCACGGCGCCGGCCAAGGCGGCCACCACGGCGAACGCCGAGGCGGTGGCCAGCAATCCGTTCTTTGCCGCCAGCACGCTGCCGTATCAGGCGCCGCCGTTCGACAAGATCAAGGACAGCGACTACCAGCCGGCAATCGAAGAAGGCATGAAGCAGCAGCTGGCCGAAGTCGACAAGATCGCCAACAGCGCCGACGCACCGACTTTCGAAAACACCTATGTGGCGCTGGAGAAAACCGGCGTGCTGCTCAATCGCGTGATGACGGTGTTCAACGGCGTCACTGCCGCCAACACCGACGATGCGCTGCAGAAAGTGCAGGAAGACGAAGCACCGAAGCTGGCCGCGCACGCCGACGCGATCCATCTCAACAGCAAGCTGTTTCAGCGCATCCAGTCCGTGTACGACCAGCGCGATTCGCTCAAGCTCGATGCCGAATCACAGCGCCTGGTCGAAGTGGTGTACCGCCAGTTCGTGATGGCCGGCGCCAAGCTGTCCGATGCCGACAAGTCCAAGCTCAAGGACTACAACAAGGAAGAAGCCGGCCTGCAGGCGCAGTTCAACAACAAGCTGCTCGCCGCGGCCAAGAACGGTGCGCTGGTAATCGACGACAAGAGCAAGCTCGCCGGCCTGTCCGATGAAGATGTCGCTGCCGCGGCACAGGCAGCGAAGGATCGTCACCTCGACGGCAAATGGGTGCTGACGCTGCAGAACACCACCCAGCAGCCGCTGCTGCAGGATCTGACCGATCGTGCCACGCGTCAGGCGCTGTTCGAGGCTTCGTGGACGCGTGCCGAAAAGGGCGATGCCAACGACACGCGCGACATCATCGAGCGCCTCGCCCAGTTGCGCGCGCAGGAAGCCAAGCTGATCGGCTTCCCCAACTACGCGGCCTGGACGCTGGAAGACCAGATGGCCGAGAAGCCCGAGACGGTGATGAGCTTCATGGCCAAGCTCGCGCCGGCTGCGGTGGCGCGGGCCAAGGTGGAAGCGGCGGATATCCAGAAGCAGATCGACAAGGATCAGGCCGCGCTGCATCAGCCCAGCTTCCAGCTCGAACCCTGGGATTGGGAGCACTACGCCGAAGAAGTGCGCAAGGCTCGCTACGATCTCGACGATGCGCAGATCAAGCCGTATTTCGAACTCAACAACGTGCTGCAGAACGGTGTGTTCTACGCCGCCAACCAGCTCTACGGCCTGAGCTTCAAGGAACGCAAAGACATCCCGGTCTACAACCCCGATGTGCGCGTGTTCGAAGTGTTCGACAAGGACGGCAAGTCGCTGGCGCTGTTCTACTTCGACTACTTCAAGCGCGACAACAAGAACGGCGGCGCGTGGATGGATAGTTTTGTCGGCCAGTCCAAGCTGCTGGGCACCAAGCCGGTGATCTACAACGTGGCCAACTTCACCAAGCCGGCCGACGGCCAGCCTGCACTGCTGTCGATGGATGACGTGGTCACCATGTTCCACGAATTCGGCCATGGCCTGCACGGCCTGTTCTCCGATACGCAGTATCCGACGTTGTCGGGTACCGCCACGGCGCGCGATTTCGTCGAGTTCCCCTCGCAGTTCAACGAGCACTGGGCGACCGATCCGAAGGTATTCGCCAACTACGCGAAGAACTACAAGGACGGCACGCCGATGCCGCAGCCGCTGGTCGACAAGATCAAGAAGGCGGGCCTGTTCAACAAGGGCTACGACATGACCGAGCTGGTCGCCGCGGCGATGCTCGACATGAACTGGCATATGCTGGGTGCCGACGAGCCCAAGCAGAAAACCGACGACTTTGAAGCAGCCTCGCTGAAGAAGGACGGTGTGGATCTGTCCTACGTGCCGCCGCGTTATCGTTCCAGCTACTTCCTGCATATCTGGAGCAACGGTTATTCGGCGGGCTACTACGCCTATCTGTGGACGCAGATGCTGGCGGACGATGCCTTCGAAGGCTTCAAGGACCACGGCGGACTTACCCGCGAGAACGGCGACCGCTTCCGCGCGATGATTCTCTCGCGCGGCAATACGGTGGAGCTGTCCAAGCTGTACAAGGATTGGCGCGGAGCGGATCCGAGCATCGAGCCGATGCTGATCGATCGCGGTTTGAAGCAAGGTTCCACGAAGTAAGCAAAAAAGGCCGGCAATGCCGGCCTTTTTTGTAGGTTGGGTTAGCGCAGCGTAACCCAACGATATCGCTACGAAGATGGATCGTTGGGTTACGCTGCGCTAACCCAACCTACGTAATCCCGGTGTTTCAGTTTAGGACTCGCTCCGCCTTCACTTGCCGAATTCGGCCGGGACAGGTGCCACTGATCCGCTTGAACAAGCGCCGGAACGCCGCTTCGCTGCTGTAGCCAAGCTGCTCGGCAATCGACGCCACCGACAAGCGCCGCTCGCGCAGCATGCGTTCGGCAATGCTCACGCGCCACTGCGTCACGTACTGCATCGGCGGCATTTTCATCAGCTGTGCAAAACGCTCGGCGAAGGCGGAACGCGACATACAGGCGAGCGAAGCCATGCCCTGCATGGTCCACGGTCGTCCCGGCGCTTCGTGCACGGCTTGCAGCACTTTGCAGATACGGCTGTCGGCCAGGGCGGCGAACAGGCCCTGGTGATCGGTATTGCGATTGGCGTAGTCGCATACCGCCAGGGTGAACAAAGTATCGGCCAGCTTGTTCAGCAGCAGCTGGCGGCCGGGCGTGCCGGAATTGGCGACTTCCACCATCATTGCCGACAAATGCCGGAACAGCGCATCGGCTTGGGCGGCCCGCACCACGAAGCAGGCGGGCAGGGCGAAGCTCAGCGGGTGCTGGGCATGGCTGCACAAATGCAGTTCGCCGCAGATCAGGCTGGTGGGAATGTGTTCCTGGCCGTTGCCCGCATACAGCCGGTGCGGATCGCCGTGCGGCAGCACCACCAGGTCGCCGGCCTGCAGTTGCCATGCATCGCGCAGCACCGTGCTTTCGATCATGCATTCGCCGGTGCCGACCAGATGGAACAGTCCGCAGTGGTAGCGCGGCTCGTCCATGAACCAGGAGCCGCAGTACTGCTCCTCGGACACGATCTCCACCCGCAGCATCGACTGATTGAGCAGGGCTTCCAGGGCCGGAACGATGGGCGCCGGGCGCGGTACTGCGGCGAGGGGCTCGACGTGCATGGGCAGAGGCTTCCGTGGCGGGGCGCTATACCGTCCTTCGCTGCAGGCCGGTGCCGGTTACCAGGCGCCCTAGGCGAAGCTCCAGCCGCGGATCAGTCCGGCCTCCAGCCAGCCCTGCAGCAGGGCGACCATGCGCGGCAGCGCGCTGGCCTGTGCGTGGTAGGCGGCCAGCTGCGCGCACAGGGCGGCAAAGGGTTCGCCACGGATCGCGGCCCCCAGCGCCTGCCATTCGTCCACCTCGAGCTGGCGGTAATGGACGCTGCTGTCCTTGCGCCATACCAGCAGCTGACGCGGCTGTTGCAGGCGGCGCAGGCGGGGACGCTTGCCGCCCTGGTCCGCGGCGCGGCGGAAGGCGGCGGTATTGAAGCGGCAATCCAGCACATGCAGGTTTTGCTGCAACGACAATTGCAGGCCTGGCCATGCCTCGGGTGCCACCGCCGACAATTCGGCGATGTTCGCGCTGGGCTCGTCGGCGGCGTCGAAGGCAATCGAGATGGCCCAGTCCACCCGCGCCATTTCGGCCAGCGCGGGGCGATCGCGCCAGGGGCGCGCATAGTCCAGGAAGGCCGCCAGGCCGGCACCGTACCAGCGGATGTTGTAGTGCTCGGAGGGATGGGCCGCGACGTACTTGTCCAGCAGGCGCTCGAACTGGGCGCCTGCCATGTGGTGCAGGCCGGGAAATTCCTGCTTCAACGCATCGCGCAGGCGGACGCGATAGCCATGCCGATACACCTCGAGCCGGCTGCCGGTGTCGGCGATGCCGTCGGCGCGGACCAGCGGCAGCGTGGCCGGCGTCCGCTCAGACAGCACCGCCTGCAACAGCTGTTGCTGCAGGGCCTGCAACGAGCTCATGCGGCATTCCGCAGCAAGGGTTCGGCCAGTGTGCGGGCATGCTCCAGCTCCGCTCTCAGTTCCGCCAGCGGAGGAAAATTGTCATCGCGTTCGATCATGGTCGATACGCGGCCGAAACGTCGCACGGCTTCGATATAAAGATCCCACACAGCATGCGACACCGGCGCATCGTGGGTATCGATGATCAGGTGCTCGCCCTGCTCGTAACCGGCCAGATGGAATTGCTGTACGCGCGAAACCGGAATGCCGCGCAGATAATCCAGGGCCGAAAAGCCGTGGTTCATCGCGCTGACGTGCACGTTGTTGATATCCAGCAGGATCAGGCAATCGGCTCGCTCCGCCACGGCAGCGAGAAATTCCCATTCGCTCAATTGCGAATCGGCAAAACTCACATAGCTGGACACGTTTTCCAGCAGGATGCGGCGCTTGAGCCGGTCCTGCACCTGGCGCACGCGGCCGGCCACATGCTCCAGCGCTTCCTCGGTGTAGGGCAACGGCATCAAGTCGTGCAGGTTCACGCCCTGCACGCCGGTCCAGCACAAGTGATCGGAAACCCAGGCAGGCTCGATCCGCCGCGCCAGCCTGGCCAGGCGGCTGAGATAGTCTTCGTCGAGGGGATCGGTGCTGCCGATCGACAGCGACACACCATGCATCACCAGCGGAAAGCGTTCGCGAAAGCGCTGCAGCCAGATCAGCGGCAGGCCGCCGTTGACCAGATAGTTTTCCGACACGATTTCCAGCCATTCGACCTGGCCGGGGTCGGCGAGCAGATCCTGGTAATGCTCCGTGCGCAGGCCCAGGCCGTAGCCGAGATAAGGCAACCCGATGGTGGATGTGCTCATGGCGATGCTCGCTTGCCCACGGAAAGCGGGGCGCCGTGCCGGCGCCCCGCCGATGACATCACTTCTTCACGGCGGCCTGCGCGGCATCGCAGTCGGCCTGGGTCTTCTGCATGGTGAAGCCCTGGCCCTTGCACGAGTTCTGGCCCTTGCAGGAGTTGCTGGCCTGCTTGCAGGCACCCTGGCCCTTGCACGAAGAAGAATTCATGCATTTGACCTGCGCCTGGTCGCCAGCCGGCGCACCGACCGGTGCAGCCGATACCGCGGCGGCGGCGAACAGACCGGCGACCATCACGGCCATGGCGCTTGCGTTGACTGTCTTGATGTTCATGTCTATGGCTCCTAAAAAGGTTTCGTTCGCCGTCATGCGGCTGTGGGGAATGTCTCGTCCGTGCAGCGGCTTGGCGCTGTCCGTCTCGACAGGGTGATTGTGTTACCGCATTACCGTAGACAACTGCACCCGCGCATCCCGCTTTTATGCCCGATCGTCCGGTCCGCATGCGTGTTCCACGTTGCCGGATCCCTGGCAAGAAAGCCTGGACTGATGGACATGGTGGCTGGGGTGGGGGCCCGCGCATGATGCGCTCACTTCAACCAAAGGGACATGTGCAATGCGTCAATTTATCGCCGAGACCTGCTCGCGCCTGCTGCAGCGGCTGCACGCCGTGCGCTGGCTGGGGCCGCTGGTGGTACGCCTGGTGTTCGGCTACTTCTGGCTGGAGACGGGCATCGCCAAAGTACATAACCTGGATGGCTTCACCCAGCGCTTCGTCGGCTGGGGCATTCCGTTTCCCGCCTTCAGCGCGGGCTTGTCGGCATGGACGGAATTGCTCGGCGGCCTGCTGTTGATGCTGGGCCTGTTCACCCGGCTGGTGACTATTCCGATGATCATCAACATGATCGTGGCGGTAACCCTGGTGGTGTCGAGCAACTTGATGGGGCTGGACGACTACGTCGAAGCGGACGAAGTGGTCTATACGCTGATCTTTTTGTGGTTCTTGATCGCGGGGCCCGGCAAGGCAAGCCTGGATACGCTGGTGGCGCGGTGGCTGCGCATCCGCACGCAGGATTAGCAGCGCCGTATACCTTCGCGAAGTGCACCTGAGCGGTCATTCCGGCCTTCGCCGGAATGACCGTAAGTGGAGCGTGCGTGACGTAGGAAAAAGCTCAGTGCACGATAAACGACAGCAGCAGCTTGATCGCAATGCTCCACATGATCAGCGCGATAAACACGTCGAGCACACGCCAGGCCATCGGCTTGCGAAACAGCGGCGCCAGCAGGCGCGCCCCATAAGCCAGCCCAAAGAACCAGATAAACGACGAGGTGGCCGCGCCGATGCCGAACAACAGGCGCGGTCCTGTCGCCGGCCACGCCGAGGCGAGGCTGCCGATCAGCAGTACGGTATCCAGGTACACATGCGGATTGAGCCAGGTGAAACCGGCGCAGGTGGCGAGCACGCGCCACACACTACGTGTATCAGTGTGCGTATCGGGCGTGAGCGCTTGCGGATGGATGGCGCGACGCAACGCCTGCACGCCGTACCACAACAGTACCAGCGCGCCGATGCAGGCAATCGCCATCAATACGCGCGGATGCTGGCCGACCGCGATGCCGAGGCCGCCCACGCCTGCGGCGATCAGCACGGCATCGGAAAGCGCGCAGAACAGCGCGACCGGAAAGCGATGCGCTTGCAGCAAACCTTGGCGCAACACAAAAGCGTTCTGCGCACCGATCGCCACGATCAGGGATGCGCCAAGCAGAAGCCCGGCCAGCAGGGGAGCGTGGCTCGATCCCGCCACCATCAATATGCAAATTCCTTGAATACCGGATCCACGCTGCCGTTCCACTCGCCGTGAAACAGTTCGAGTTTGCGTTCTGCCGGGGTCTGGTTGGCGTCGACGATCTCGATCAGCGGTTCCAGGAAGATGCTTTCGTCGGCACCATGGCGATTGAGCTGCTGGCGGCGCTTCAGGCCGTGCGCAGCGATCTGCAGCGTCTCGCGCGCCAGGTCGCGCACGGTGCCGTTGCGGAACGGCAGTTTCAGCGCATGCTTGGGTACGCCATCGCGCAGGGCATGGCGTTCTTCGCGGCTGAAGTCCTTGACCAGATCCCAGGCGGCCTGCAGGGCGTCGTCGTCATACAGCAGGCCTACCCACAGCGCGGGCAACGCGCACAGGCGATTCCAGGGGCCACCGTCGGCGCCGCGCATTTCCAGGTATTGCTTCAGCCGCACTTCCGGAAAAGCGGTGGTGAGGTGGTCGGCCCAGTCCTTCATGGTGGCGCGCACGCCCGGTACGGCGTCCAGCGTGCCGGCCATGAAGCGCTTGAAATCCTGTCCGGCCAGATCGAGGTAGCGCCCGTCCTGGTAGCTGAAATACATCGGCACATCGAGCATGTAGTCGACATAGCGCTCGTAGCCGAAGCCATCCTCGAACACGAAATCGAGCATGCCGGTGCGATCGGCGTCGGTATCGGTCCACACATGCGAGCGGTACGACAGATAGCCGTTGGGCTTGCCTTCGGTAAACGGTGAATCGGCGAACAGCGCGGTGGCGATCGGCTGCAGGGCGAGACTGGTGCGGAACTTGCGCACCATGTCTGCTTCGCTGGCGAAATCCAGGTTGACCTGCACGGTACAGGTGCGCGTCATCATGTCCAGGCCGAGCGAGCCGACCTTGGGCATGTATTCGCGCATGATCTTGTAGCGGCCCTTGGGCATCCACGGCATTTCGTCGCGGCGCCATTTGGGCTGAAAGCCCATGCCGAGGAAGCCCAGGCCCAGGCCATCGGCGATCGAGCGCACCTCGTCCAGGTGCGTGTTCACTTCGCAACAGGTCTGGTGGATGGTTTCCAGCGGCGCACCCGAGAGCTCCAGCTGGCCGGCCGGCTCCAGGGTGATATTGGCCTTGCCGCGCATCAGCGCCACCGGGGTCTCGCCTTCGCGCGCGATCTCCCAGCCATAGCGGGCGGCAATGCCTTCGAGCAGGGCGCGGATGCCGCGCTCGCCTTCGAAGGCGGGTGCCCGCAGGTCTTCGGTGCGGAAGCCGAACTTCTCGTGCTCGGTGCCGATGCGCCAGGCCTCGCGCGGCTTTTCGCCGGCGGCGAGGTAGTCGAGCAGTTGCTGGCGGCCGTGGATCGGGGTGCTCTTGACGGCACTGGGTATGGACACTTGGCTGGCCTCGCAGGAAGAGCCTCCGACTATGGAGGCGCTGTACCCCGCTGAAAAGGGGGCGGAGGAAAAAAATTGTACGTGACAGTACAGCTACAGCGATGCCCGCCGGAAGTCATGCCCGGGGCCGTTGCGGTCCCCTTGCCGGCGACCGCTCAGTCGTGCCTGGGAAAGGTGATGCGCATGCGCGCACCGGTGCCTTTGTGGGCGTCCAGGATCTCCAGGTGGGCGCGGTGGCTGCGTACGATTTCCTCGACGATCGCCAGGCCCAGGCCGCTGCTCTGCCCGTCGCTGCCGGCGGAGCGGTAGAAGCGCTTGCGCACGCGCTCGCGTTCGGCCGGCGCAATGCCCGGGCCGCTGTCTTCCACTTCCAGATAGGGCGCGCCGTTGTGCAGTCCGCAGCGCAGGGTGACATCGCCGCCCCTGGGCGTATGCCGAAGTGCGTTGTCGACCAGGTTGATCAGCAATTCGTGCAACAGCCAATACACCCCATGCACCTGCACCGGCTCGCATTCGGCGCCGAGGTCGATGTCGTTGGCCAGGGCGCGGTCCAGCATGGAATCCACCATCGCGCCGATCAGGCTGTCGAGCTGGATCGCCACGAAGTCGCTGGGACCGTGCGCCGATGGCTCCGCGCGCGCCAGCGCCAACAGCTGATTGGCGGTATGGGCAAGACGATCCACGCTGCCCTGCAGCCGGCTGATGCGCTCTTGCTGGGCGTTGTCCTGGGTTTCGTTGGCCAGCACTTCCAGCTGCGCCTTCAGGCCGGTGAGCGGGGTGCGCAACTGGTGGGCGGCATTGGTGAGGAAATGCTGCTGCGCCAGGGTGGAATCGCGCACGGTCATCAGCAGATTGTTGAGCGACTCCACCAGCGGGCGTACTTCGCTCGGCACCGGCTCCAGCGGCAGCGGCTGCAGCGATTGCGGTTCGCGATGCACGATCTGCTCGCGCAGCCGGTTGATCGGACGCAGCGCGGTGCGGATGCCGAACAGGCACAAGCCCAGCACCAGCAGCAACTGGATGCCGTCGCTGAGGCCGACCACGGTGTCGAGCCGGCGTACCACCGTATCGCGCCGATGCACGGTTTCGGCAACGGTGACCACGATGGGTTCGCCCTCGACCACGGTGTGATAGCTGGCCAGGCGAAACTCCAGCCCCGCATGTTCTGCTTCGCCGTAGGTGAGGTTGTCGATGATCTCGCCGGAGGCGACGGGCAAGGAGGGGTCGCCGGTCAGCGTGCTGCCGTCCGCCAGGCTGATCCGGTAGACGAAATTTTCCCGCGCGCCGGAATACAGCCGCATCCACGACATCGGGCGGTATTCGGGATCGAAGTGTTCGCTCGGGTGATCGCGGTCGAACGGCGCATCGCCGGGCGGCGGCGGCAGGGGGCTTGAGCCGGGGGCGCGCACCAGCGGGGGGCCGGGATCCTGCCGGTCGACGTAAAGATGCCCATCAGACGCCTTGTGCACATGTGCGGCGATGGCCACCGCGGAATGCGATAGCGCACGGTCGAACATGTCGTACATCGGCGTGACATAAGTGCGGTGATCCGCCCAGATACTGGCGATCAGCAGCAATACCAGGGGCAGCAACAGATAGCCGAACAAGCGGCTGCGGATGCTGAGAGTACTGGTGGAGCTTGAGCCTGACATCGCCACGCCTGCGACTTAATTGCTCAGTATTGCTCAGGCGTCATCCAGGCGATAGCCGAGGCCGCGGATGCCACGCACGGTGGCGGCATCGCCCAGTTTTGCGCGCAGTCGCGATACGTGCACTTCGATCGCGTTGCCGGAAATCTCTTCATCCCAGCTCACGATCGCCTGGATCAGCCGCTCTTTGCTCACCACCCGGCCGCTGTGGTGCGCCAGGCACTCCAGGATCGACCATTCGCGGCGCGTCAGTTCCAGCACGCGGCCCGCATCGTCCATGGCGCGGCGGCCGGCCAGGTCGATGCGCAAACGCCCTACCACCATCTCATTGGAGGCGGCAGCGGTGGCGCGGCGAATCAGGGCGCGGCAGCGCGCGGCCAATTCCGGCAGCGCGAAGGGCTTGACCAGGTAATCGTCGGCGCCCAGGTCCAGCGCATTCACCCGATCGTCCAGGCCATCGCGCGCCGTCACGATCAGCAAGGGCAGCGGACTGCCTTCGCGGCGCAGGCGCTTCACCAACGTGAAGCCATCCTCACCTGGCAGCCCGAGATCCACGATCGCCAAGTCGTAGTGCGTGGTGTCCAGGCGCCCCTGCACGGATTCGGCATCGGTTACCGCATCGACTACATAACCGGCAGTGGCCAGCCCGCGCACGATGGCGTCGGATACCAGGGGATCGTCTTCAACGAGCAATATGCGCATTACGGACCGGAATAGTGGGGTGGGTTGGAAAATCGTAACAGCAGAACGGCAATGGCACAGCGTAGCGTTAGATTTACGTGATGAGCCTTTCGCTGCGCTGACGAACGGGCTTCGATGATTGTCATGGCAGCTTAAATCAGGTCGTTTATTCAGCTAGGCAGTGTGCCTCGCCGATTATTTAGATTCTTCCAGTATTTCCGGTCGCGGCTTTCTGGCCCAATGATGTCCGGCGTCAATGATCCACATGCATCAGCGACGGCGTCTGCAAAACAGCGAGATGACGGACGCTCTCGCCATTCCATCCCTCAGTGGCTCACCGTTCCTGGACAGGGGCGCTGGACTTCTGCGTGCCGGAAAAAGTCATGATCAGTCTGTTCTGCATCAAAGAATATTTTTTTCGAATCCGCTTTCTTTATGCCACGGTCGGGACCGTGGTCGTCTGGGCAGTCATGCATGCGGTAACGGTGTCAGCAGCGCAGCGATATGTCGATCTGCCGTCGGATGCGTATGCACGCACGTTGACACGTGTGTATGACGCATCGATCGATAAAGCCATGGCGGATAAGTCATTGCCGAGGGATGAGCTTGCGAGTTTTCACCGGATGAATGCGCATATGCCGCTGGCCCTGGCACGCATCACCTCCGAATTTGGCGATCGCCAAAATCCGCTGGGCAACGGTCATGCGTTTCACAGAGGCATCGATCTGGCTGCGCCGCGCGGCACGCCGGTACATGCGGTTGCCGCGGGCACGGTAGTCAAGGCCGTGCGTGATCGCAGCTATGGCAATGTGGTGGTGATCGATCATCACAACGGTTACAAAACCTTGTATGCGCACAACGATACGTTGTTGGTGAAAACGGGGCAGAAGGTGAGGTCGGGTCAATCGATTGCCAGGGTCGGGTCGACCGGGCATGCCACCGGCCCGCATCTGCACTTCGAGATCTATCGCAGTGGCCAGCGTGTCAATCCAGGACCTTATCTGGCTGCGTTGTGAGTTCAGAAAATTGCCCGGCATTGGCCGGGCTTTTTCGGTTACGAAAGAAATTATCTTGTTGAATAAAAAATCGATAGCGACATATTTAACGCGTCGAATGCGGGTTCGTTCACTTCGTTGATGGGGACGGATGACAGAACGTTCTGATTTTTTGCGTGCCGGCCGTTGGCCTTCTCTATGGCGACCTATTCTTCCTGACGGGCTATGCGCCCGCAGGAAGTAGTCGACGTGAGCGTGCTCGCGGTGGGGATGGATCCCATATGGCAGAAATCTTGGGAACCAACTCACAACTCCGTTTCGGGTGCGACTAAAGCCTGAGGTGAAGTAGGTACATCAACCTTGTGAGGGTTTGCTATGTCATACATTTCGATTGAGAAGAATGATTCCCGCTATGAAACCCTTAAAAAGGGTTTCAATCAGAGGTGGCCGGTGGACGGTGCCGAAGCGCAGGCCATTTATGTCTGCCGCACCGTGGAGGATGCGCAGCAGGCCCTGCAGCAGGCGGTGTCATCAGGATTGCGTCCAACGATCCGCAGCGGCGGTCATTGTTATGAGGGATTCGTATCAAACAATCCCGATGGCGTGATTATCGATGTGGGGTTTCTCACGGAACTGAGCGTCGACGACACGGTGTACCGGATCGGGGCGGGCAATCAGAACTGGGACGGCTACGTCAACATGTTCAAGTTGACGGGCAGTGCGCCGCCGGGAGGTTCATGCTACTCGGTCGGCAGCGGCGGGCACATCGTTGGCGGCGGCTATGGGCTGCTTTCGCGTCTGCACGGATTGACGGTGGACTGGCTCAAGGCTGTGGAGTTGCTCACGGTTTCCGGTGGCCAGGTGCAGCGCCAGCTTGTCAGCGCAAGCAACGAGCCCGAGTTGTTCAAGCTCTGCCGGGGCGGAGGGGGCGGCAACGCCGGCATTATCACCAGTTACCATTTTGAGCCGCTGCCGGAGGCTCCTGCGCAGGTCGCGCTATTGGTGAAGCAATATCCATGGTCGCAGTTTGCCAAGGATAAGCCGAGATTCAAAAAGTTCTTGATGGCCTACAGCAACTTTATGAAGCAGGCCGATCTCGACCCGGAAACCTATGGACTGTTTACGCTGTTCAAGCTGACCCATATCAGCGCCGGGAACATTGGGCTGGTGGTCCAATACACCGACAGCAACGGGAAGCTGGACAATATTCAGCCGCTTGTCGACCTGATCAAGGCGATGGATTCGGTGGCCAAGAGTGTTCCCGTGTCGACCTACATACCTGGCACCGGACCGAATCCCTTTACTCAGCAAAGGCACCCGCTGCGCGTGGCCGGGGGCGATCTGCCCGTCGGTACGGTGGTTTATGACTGGCTATACGCCACGCAAACGGTGAACGGGTCGGGGAATAATCAGCGAGGAAAATATAAGTCTTCTTATATGAAGGAGGCCTTCGCGGAGGCGGAAATGGAAGCCCTCTTCAAGTATTTGGTCGAGACCTATCCTGACGACAGCGACTTTTCCCAGTCGCTTGTGCAAGTGGATTCCTACGGCGGTGCGATCAATCACATCGCCAAAGGCAATAACGGGTTCGATCCGAGTAAAAATGGCACTGCGGTATTTCAGCGCAATTCGGTCATGAAGCTTCAGTACCAGACGTATTGGACCGATCGAGCCCAGGACGACAAGCATGTGCAATGGTTGCGCGACTTCTACTACGAAGTGCATCAGGAACATGGCTATAACGGCACGCCCTGTCCCGAGTCGGTGGCCAACCCGAACTCCCGCTATGAAGGATGCTATATCGGTTACCCGGATATCGATATGCTGACCGGGAAAGTGCCCGGTGCGGCCAATTACAATTGGGGCGAGCTCTACTATGGAAAGCTCTACGAGCAGCTCGTAGCCATCAAGAATAAATACGACCCGGATGGCATCTTTAAGTTTTCGATGGCGTTAGGGGCTACACCGTAGTGATCTGATACCGAGGCGGGCGCTGTATCGTTGGCGTCCGCCTCGGTTGTTTGTGCCGATGCCGTCAGACGATGATTGCCGACAGGCCCCAGGTCAACAAAAAACCGATCACCGAAATGAGTGTTTCCATCACGGTCCAGGTCTTGAGCGTCTGCAGCACCGTCATATTGAAGTACTGCTTCACGATCCAGAAGCCGCCGTCGTTTACATGAGACAGAACCAGTGATCCGGCGCCGGTGGCCAACACCATCAGTTCCGGATGCACGGCGTTGCCTGCGGCGGCAGCGATCGGGGCGACGATGCCGCAGGCCGTTCCCATCGCCACAGTGGCCGAGCCGGTGGCGATGCGCAGCATCGCCGCGATCAGCCATCCCAGCAGCAGCGGCGAAATATGCGATGCCTGGGTTGCGGCGACGATGGCATGCGATACGCCAGAGTCCAGCAGGATCCGGCCGAAACCGCCGCCAGCCCCCACCACCAGGATCACGGTGGCCGTGGGGGCGAGGCAGTCGTTGGTGAAGGTGAGGATGGTTTCCCGGCTGAAACCGCGCCGCTTGCCGAAGGTGTAAAAACTCATCAGCACTGCGAGCAGCAGCGCCACCACCGAATTGCCGAGAAACTCGAGAATATCGTTGGCGCGAGTGCCTGGCGTGGTCAGCAGATTTGCCCAGGTGCCGATCAACATCAACAGCACCGGCAGCAGGAGGGTGAAGAGCGCAGTGCCGAAGCTTGGCAGCTGGCGCGCTTCATCCATTTCCACGAATTGCTTCTCCAGCGGGTTGTCCGTATCGATGATCACGTAGCGCGAGACCCAGCGGGCGAACAAGGGGCCGGCGATGATGGCGGTCGGCAGTCCGACCAGCAGCGCATACAGGATGGTCTTGCCGATATCTGCGTGATAGGCGGTAACGGCCAGGAGTGCTGCGGGATGCGGCGGTACCAACCCGTGGACTACCGACAGCCCGGCCGCCATCGACAGGCCGATCAGCAGCACCGACGCGCCCGCGCTTCTGGCTATGTGGAAGACGATCGGCATCAGCAGTACGAAGCCGACATCGAAAAACACGGGCAGCCCTACGATGAATGCGACTGCCATCATCGCCCAGGACGCCCGGCGTTCACCGAAGGCGGCGATAAGCGTGTGCGCGATCCGTTCGGTGCCACCCGACTCGGCCATCATCTTGCCCAGCATGGTGCCCAGCGCGATCAGCAGCGCGATATGCCCAAGCGTGCCGCCTGCGCCAACTTCGAAGGCCTTGACGATGCTCCGCATTGGCATGCCGACGACGATGCCCAGGCCCAGGGAGACGGCCATGAGCGATATGAAGGGGTTGAGCTTGCACTTGGCAATCAGATAGATGAGCAGGATCACCGCCACCGCTGCCGCCAGCAGCAGCGCGTTACCTTGCAGCGAGAGAGTAGCTTGCATTGAACTCATTGCGTTCCTCCTTGAATAGTGGCGCCAGGGGCGTTCCGAAGGTCAGGCAGATGGCTTTGCTTCGCCGTCGCAGCGTGCTGCGCAAAGCATATGTAAGGAGCGTTGTGACAGGCTTTGTTTCACACCGTCGCGGATATTGGCGACGGCATGCGGGGCGATCGGGGTTCGGGCGGCAAGCCTGCTACGGTGCTAGCGAGGTCATCGAGAGCTTGCGCGCCTGCGTCGCCGCGATCACGGCTGTGGCTTTTTGTAGGCCACGCAATCGACTTCTACCTTGCAGTCGACCACCATGCTCGATACCACGCAGGCACGCGCGGGCGGGTGGGCGCCGAAGTATTCCTTGAATACGCGATTGAACGACGGGAAGTCGCGTGGATCGTCCAGCCACACGCCGCAGCGCACGACATGCTCAGTGCCGTAGCCGGCCTCGTCGAGGATGGCGATCAGGTTGCGGATGGTCTGGTGCGATTGCTCGATGATGCCGCCATGAATGACCTCGCCATTCACCATCGGTGTCTGCCCGGACACGAACAGCCAGCCGTCGGCGCCCGCGGCGCGAGCAAAAGGAAGATGTTGGCCGCCGGTACCGGAGCCGCCCTCTACGCCAAATCGAACGATGGAATCAGTCATGCGGTACTCCTTGTATGGACGGGAAGGGTCAGGCGGCAGGCTGGCCGTGCTGCGCCGGACCGCGGCGGGGCAGGTAGCGACCGGCGCGGTGGGGTTGCGCGCAGCCCCGGTGATACGACAGCACGCCATTCACCCATACGGCCGCAATGCCGGCGGCCTGCTGCTGCGGCTGGGCAAAGGTGGCGGTATCGCGCACGGTGTCAGGGTCGAACAGCACCAGGTCTGCCCAATAGTTTTTGCGCACGAAGCCGCGCTCGGCCAGGCCGAAGCGTTCGGCTGACTGCCCGGTCATCTTGCGAATGGCCGTGGCCAGGCTGAACAGGCCGCGTTCCCGGCTGTAATGACCCAGCACGCGCGGAAAGGCGCCCCATAGCCGCGGATGAGGATGCGGATCGTGGGGCAGGCCATCCGAGCCGATGGTGGTGGCCGGGTGGGACAGAATGCGCGACACATCGTCGTCGGACATGTTGTGGTAGACGGCGTTGGCCGGCTGCAGGCGTCGCGCGGTTTCCAGCAGACCCAGGCCCCAGCGATCGGCAATCTGCTTGAGCGTATGGCCGGCCGTCTCCGGGTGCGGCGATGAAGCGGTAATGTCGATGTCGAACTCGTCGGTCACCTGCTTGAGATCGAGCGTGGACGAGCTGGCGATATATGGATACGCATCGCAGCCGATGGTTTGATGGCTTTGCGCTGATTCGATGGCATGCAGCACTTCGCCGGCGCGTCCCCAGTTGGCGGCGCCGGCGCATTTCAAGTGTGAAATCACCAGCGGTACGCGTGCGTGCCGGCTGATCCGGCCGGCCTCGCCCATGGCTTCGAGGATGCCTTCGAACTCGGTGCGCAAATGCGTGGCATAGAGTGCGCCCGCGCTGGCCAGCGGTTCGGCCAGGGCCATCACTTCCTCGGTGGTGGCTGCAAAGGCATTGGCGTAGGCCAGTCCGGTCGAAAGGCCGAGTGCGCCGTGCTCCAGTGCTTCGCATAGCTGGGTGCGCATGGCCTCGATTTCCCCTGCTGTGGCGGGGCGATCAAGCCGATCCATATGGTTCTGACGCAACGCCGTATGGCCTACCAGGGCCGCCACGTTCACCGCAGGCTGCGCGCGATGGATGGCCTCTACGTAAACGCCGAAGGTGGGATAGGCAAAGGCATCGGCCGGCCCGAGCAGGGTCATCGGATCGGGCGGCTCGCCGCACAGTGTGACCGGCGATGCGCTGATGCCACAGTTTCCCACGATCACCGTAGTCACCCCTTGCGACAGCTTGGGCAGCATTTCCGGCGAACGGATTACATGCAGGTCATCGTGCGTGTGCACATCGATGAAGCCGGGGGTGAGCACGTGGCCGGCACCATCGATTTCCGCATCGCCCTGCCAGCTGCTCTCGCCGGTCGGTTGAATGGCGGCGATGCGGCCTTCGTCGAGGGCTACATCGAACAGAGCGCTGCTCGTTTCTTGGCCGCTTCCATCGATGATGCGTGCGCGGCGAATGACGGTGGCAAATTGCTGCATGGCGATCCCTTGCCTGTACTTGTAAGAAATTAATCGCCCAGCGGCTGGCGATTGCCGCCGCCGCGATGAGCATCGAGCACGTATTTGGCGCGGCGGAGCAGCTCCTGGCTGCGATCGGCCTGCAGTACGGCAACCTCGGTAGAAAGCAGGTCGATCATCATCATCAAGGCGTAGCGCGAGGAGGACGGCTTGAAGATGAAATCCGTCTCCATCGCCTGCACGGGCAGCAATACATTGGCCAGGCCTGCCAGCGGCGAACCGACGGCAGTAATGGCGATGACGTGTGCGCCATATTCACGCGCGATGCTCACGCTATCGATGATTTCGGGCACATGGCCGCTGACGGAAAGTACGATCATCACGTCGCGTGCCGACAGGGTGGCTGCGACCATGCGCTGAAACAGCGCATCCTGATAGCTTGCTACCGGACATCCCAGCCGCGCCAGTCGATAGCGCATTTCATCCGCCATCACGGTGGAGCCGCCGCCGGTGCCGAGTACGATGATCATGCGCGCCGCCACCAGGCTGTGTGCTGCGGCCCGGAAAACGTCGGGCTGTACCAGTGCGCGATTGGTCTCTAGTACAGCGTCGATATCGGCGAGGATGCTTTCGGCGCTGGTGGGTGGATGCGCTTGCTCGCTATCCAGAAAGCGCCGTCCTACGGTCGATGCCTGCACCAGTCTGCGCTTGAGTTCGCGCACATCGCGGCAGCCGGTGGCCCTGGCGAAGCGGGTGACGCTGGCCTCGCTCACCTCGGCGCGCTCGGCCAGGGCGCGAATACTCATTTCCGCGGCGCCGGCGATGTCGCCAAGAATGGTCTGCGCCACCTTCCGCTCGGCGGGACGTAGCGCCGCGGCGACTTGCGCGATACGAGTCACGATGTCCATGGAGTCGCGCATGCGGGTGTCGTCCGGCCGTCTAATCTTGTATGTTTGTTTGTAACATGTATGGAACGCTAACATAGTTTTACGATCAGTGCATGATCAAATATATTCAAATTTGCCGGCTATATATCGCTATTCTGAGGACGGACCCATGTTTGATAAAAAGTACCAAAGTGATGTGGCGCTTACCGTGAATCCGCTTGACAAAGGTATTGGCGCCCTGGATGCAGCGTGTGCGCCGGAAGTCATTGCCGCGCGCGGGTGGAACCTCCTGCGGGAGGATCTGAATCTGCCCGCAGCCGTGCTATCGCAGTCGCGGCTGGAACATAACCTGGCGTGGATGCAGCGCTTTGCCACCGAATACGGCGCCAAGCTGGCGCCGCACGGCAAAACCACCATGGCGCCGCGTCTGTTTGCCCGACAATTGGAGGCGGGAGCGTGGGGCATGACGCTGGCCACGGCGCATCAGGTGCGAGTCGCGCATGCACATGGCGTGCGCCGCATATTGATGGCCAACCAGCTGGTGGGCCGACGCAATATGGCCATGGTGGCCGAGCTGCTGGTCGATCCTTCGTTCGAATTTTTCTGCCTGGTGGACGCCGTCGATCAGGTGCAGCAATTGGCGTCCTTCTTTGGCGAGACAGGCCAGACCATCCAGGTATTGATCGAACTGGGCGTGAGTGGCGGCCGCACTGGCGTGCGGGACGACGCGCAATTGCAGGCTGTGCTCGATGCGCTGGCGCAGAGTCATGGAGTGGTGAAGCTGGCGGGGCTGGAGGTCTATGAAGGTGTATTGAGCGATGAGGGCCTCATTCGCGCGTTTTTGCTGCGCGCCGTCAAGACCCTGCAGGGGCTGGCGAATACCGGTCGTCTCCAGCGTTCGCCGGCCGTACTCAGTGGCGCGGGATCGGCCTGGTATGACGTGGTGGCCGAGGAATTTTCCCGCGCCGATATCGGCGCGCCGCTCGATGTCGTGCTGCGACCGGGCTGCTATCTGACCCATGATGTAGGTGTCTATCGCGCCGCGCAGGCGCAGATCCAGGTACGCAATCCGCTTGCGCACAAGATGCGCACCAGCCTGCTGCCGGCCCTGCAGGTGTGGGCTTATGTGCAATCGGTGCCGGAGCCGGCATGCGCCATCGTTGCGCTGGGCAAGCGCGACGTGGCTTTCGACGCGGGCCTGCCGCTGCCGGCTCTGCACTTTCGTCCGGGGCGCTGCAAGCCTTCTCCCGTGTCGGCGCACTGGGAAGTAACCGGCATGATGGATCAGCACGCCTACCTGAAAATCACCCCCGGCGATGATCTCCGCGTGGGCGACATGATCGCCTTCGATATTTCCCATCCCTGCCTGACGTTCGATAAATGGCGGCAGATTTGCGTGATCGATGACGCTTACAACATCGTCGATGTCGTGCAGACCTATTTCTGATACGGAAAAAGCCATGAGCGTGGTAGAGATTCTGGCCTTCGGCGAGCCGCTTGCCGAATTCAATCAAACGCGCCCGGACAGTGCCGACTGGCGCCTGGGCTATGGCGGCGATACGTCCAACTTCTGCGTGGCCGCAGCACGGCAAGGTGCCAGCACTGGCTATATCAGTGCAGTGGGCGATGATCGCTTCGGTAAAGGTCTGCGTGATCTATGGCAGGCGGAGGGTGTCGATCACGCCCATGTGCGCACCGATCAGCAGGCGCCTACCGGCGTGTATTTTGTCTCGCACGATGCGTCCGGACATCATTTCGACTACTTGCGGGCCGGCTCTGCAGCGAGTCGCTATCAGGTCGCGCAGCTGCCGTCGCAAGCGATTGCTGCCGCGCGCGTCCTGCATTTGTCGGGTGTCAGCCTGGCGATCAGTCAAAGCGCTTGCGATGCGAGTCTGGCGGCAATGGCGGAGGCACGCGCGGCGGGCGTGATGGTGTCGTTCGACACCAACCTGCGCCTGCGATTGTGGCCGTTGTCGCGCGCTCGCGCGATCACTCGTGAAGCGCTGCATGGATGCGATCTGTGTCTGCCGAGCTGGGATGACATCACCGTCCTGCTGGATTGTGATGAGCGCGATGCCATCGTCGATACGTTGCTGGGCTGGGGCGTCAAGTTGATTGCGCTGAAGATGGGCGCGCGCGGCTGCTATGTCGCCACGCCTGCCCAGCGCACCCTGGTGCCTCCGCACGCGGTGGCGGCGATCGATGCCACCGGTGCGGGAGACTGTTTTGGCGGTGCCTTCGTTGCTCGTGTGGTGGCGGGCGACGATGCTGTGGCGGCGGCTCGGTATGCGAATGTTGCTGCGGCGCTGTCGACTACCGGATACGGCGCGGTTGCGTCCATTCCTCGCGCCGAGGCGGTGTACGGTGCTCTGAGTGAGTACGCCAGTACGGCATGAAAAGGCGTAAGCATGCGCCGGCGTCGAGCGCCGGCGCACTGCATCCAAGGGCTTAAAACACCGCGTTGAAAGCGATCCGCGGAGTGATCGGCGCGCGTGTGTTGTGGCCGCCCAGACTGAATTGCACTCCCGCGATCAGTCCGTATTGGCCGTTGAAGTTGTATTCGATGGCCGGCACGATGCTGTAGATGGCACTGTAGTTATCCGTGCGCTGCATGGGAGAGAGGCTGCCATCTTCCTGTTGGATGGTGCCGCTCAGGGAAGCTCGCCCCTGGCGGCTGGCGACTATGTCTATGGCCGGCACCCAGTGCGCATCCATGCTGTATTCGGATCCTATGCTGAGATTGAGTTGGGAGCCGGGATAGTAGATGCCGCGAAAGCCGTGTGGCGTGCTGTATACGCTTACGTCTTGCAGGCGAATGCTGGGCGGCTTGGGACTCCAGGACAACTGCCCGCGCAGGCGCAACGGCCGGCCATTGGCCAGCCAGAACACTTTCTGGCTGAGCAGCGACAGATTGGTGCGCTTGGCGCCGCTGCCCATGCCGTCCAGCGGATGATCGCGCAGCGAGTCGTAGCTGCCGGTCAGCAGGTTCTGTGAAATGAAAACCGATACGGAAGGCCTGCTTCCATCTCTGTTTGGAGCCAGTAGCTGGTATTGCAATCGCAGGGCGACATCGGTGGCCTGCAGCCCTCGTGTGTGATCGCCTTTTTCGGATGTGCGGTTGCCGCCCAGGGTCAGCTTGCCCGTCAGGCGTGGAGTAATGCCGTAGGCAATGGGCAACAAGGTTTGCCATTGCGAATAGCTATGCGGAAGCTTCTCGCGTCGTCCATGAGGGTCGTAGCGATCGTTGGCATGCAGGTAGATCACGTACGGGGTGAGAACCAGCGAGCCCTCGCGGATGGTGTTGGGATTGGATGTGATGAGTGTGCCGGTGTAATTGGCTTCCGGAAGGATCCGGTCTTCCGAAAAACTTACAGACGAGAACGCAAGCAAGAGAACAAGAAGCAGAGGTCGTACAAGGCTTAACGGCTTTGTTTGCAGCATGATCGGTGCGCTTCTCAGGGGACGAGAAGATTTGATACACCGCGCTGGAAACATGACGGAATGAGTAAGATCCGCCAGTTTTTGTAGGCGTCCAGCACCTCGGTCCCTTCATGGATTCCTCGGCGGCTAACGCATATTCGTCATCATCCTAGCGATGAGGGTGTGTGGTTCGGTGGCGCTCAAGATGAGGCGCGCTTTTGCAACGACAGATGTGCTGACTTTTCGGCGCGAGTCCGGATGTCTGTCTGATGGTTTTGCGGGCCCAAAAAAAATCGCCCGGCATAGCCGGGCGATTTTTACTTGCGTTGCAGCGTAGCGTGGATCAGCGCTTCATCGAATTGAAGAACTCGTCGTTGGACTTGGTGTTCTTCATCTTGTCGAGCATGAATTCCATCGCCGCTAGTTCATCCATCGGATGCAGCAGCTTGCGCAGAATCCAGATCTTGGCGAGCAGGTCCGGATCGATCAGCAGGTCTTCGCGGCGTGTGCCGGAGCGGTTGATGTCGATGGCCGGATACACACGCTTTTCGGAAATGCGCCGGGACAGGTGCACTTCCATATTGCCGGTGCCCTTGAATTCCTCGTAGATCACCTCGTCCATCTTGCTGCCGGTGTCGGTCAGCGCGGTGGCGATGATGGTGAGCGAGCCGCCTTCTTCCACGTTGCGCGCGGCGCCGAAGAAGCGCTTCGGACGCTGCAGCGCATTGGCGTCCACGCCGCCGGTAAGCACCTTGCCGGAGCTCGGTACCACGGTGTTGTAGGCGCGGGCCAGGCGGGTGATGGAGTCGAGCAGGATCACCACGTCCTTCTTGTGCTCGACCAGACGCTTGGCGCGTTCGATCACCATTTCGGCGACCTGCACGTGGCGCACGGCCGGTTCGTCGAAGGTGGAGCTGATCACTTCCGCACGCACGGTGCGAGCGATTTCCGTCACTTCTTCCGGGCGCTCGTCGATCAGCAGCATGATCAGATGGACGTCAGGATGGTTGTACTGGATCGCCTGCGCCACGTTCTGCAACATCATCGTCTTACCGGACTTCGGCTGCGACACGATCAGGCCGCGCTGGCCGCGGCCGACCGGGGCGACCAGGTCCAGGATGCGTCCGGTGATGTCCTCGGTCGAACCGTTGCCGCGCTCCAGACGGAACGCTTTGCGCGGGAACAACGGCGTGAGGTTCTCGAACAGCATCTTGTTCTTCGATGCTTCCGGCGGATCGCCGTTGATGTCGTCCACCTTGAGCAGCGCGAAGTAGCGCTCGCCTTCCTTCGGGTGGCGTACGCGTCCGGTGATGTAGTCGCCGGTGCGCAGGTTGAAGCGGCGGATCTGGCTGGGCGAGACGTAGATGTCGTCGGGGCCGGCCAGGTAGGACTCATCGGCCGAGCGCAGGAAGCCGAAGCCGTCCTGCAGGATTTCCAGCACGCCTTCGGCCCAGATGCCGCCGCCGGAGCGGGCATGTGCCTTGAGGATGTTGAAGATCACATCCTGGCGGCGCTGACGGGCGACGCCTTCCTGGATGCCGAGCGACTCGGCGAATTCCAGCAATTGCACCGGGTTCTTGCGTTTGAGCTCGGTGAGATTGATCACGCGGTCGTTGCTGCCGATATCCGCGTTATCGTCGTCTACCGGCAGACCGTGCGGATTGCGCGGCTGGCCGCCACCGCCACCACCACCGTTGCCCTGGCCCTGGCCTTGCGGGCGCTGGCCGCGCTCGTGGCGGCGACGACGGTTGCGGTCATTGCGGTCGTTGCGGCGGTCGTTGCCCTGACCCTGATATGGGTTCTGGCCACCGTTGTTGTTCTGCTGGCCGCCCTGGCCGTTTTCGCGGGGCGCTTCCTGGCCCTCGCTGGCCTGGCCATTGCCATAGCGCAGTTGTTCCTGCGCCGGGGAGGGTGCCGGGGCCGGCGATTCGGCGCGCGTTTCCGCGGGCGGCGCGGGACGCTCGACGGCGGGTGCCGGAGCTTCGCCGCTGGCCGCGGCAGCGGCCGAACGTCGCGGCGCACGGGTGCGCGGAGGGGTATCGCTTACGGATTTGGAATCGGCGCGGATAGCGTCGGAAGGATCTTTGCTTTCGATATCGGACACGGGCAAACCTCACGGGGCGCCGTTGATGACAGGAGGGAGGACGAGCGTTGCGCGGAGCGCGCGAGGGGGCAGGACTGCCCCGACTGAACGAATCTAGCACTCGCTGCGCAGCGTCGTAAAGGGCATGCGCAGCGAGACAAACCTATCGGCGATTCAGATCGCCTTGTCGATCATCTGCACCAGCTGGCCCTTGCTGACCGCGCCGATCTGGGTGGCTTCGACCTTGCCGTTCTTGAACACCATCAGGGTCGGGATGCCGCGCACGCCGTAGTCGCGGGGGGTCTTCTGGTTGTGGTCGATATTCAGTTTGACCACGCGCAGCTTGCCTTCGTACTGCTTGGCCAGATCTTCCAGGGTGGGGGCGATGGCCCTGCAGGGGCCGCACCATTCGGCCCAGAAGTCCAGCAGGACCGGGGTTTCCGACTTCAGCACTTCCTGGTCGAAGGCGTCGTCGCTCACATGACTGATAAGTTCGCTCACCGTGGTCTCCAAGGGTAAGGCGGTGGGGGTTTACGATCGCGCGCCGATCATCGGCTACACTATTGGAATGCCCATGAGGCGCGGGTCGATCCGGGAATGGAAGCGGTGCCGTTGCGGCAGGGTTCCATTCCAGCCTAAGTCGGGACGCGATTCAAGCGATTCAAGGGCTATGCGACGGGTCCGGCTGGCATAGGCGAGGCCGCTATTTAGCGGTTTGGCCTATGCCGGCAGGGCGTGCCGCCTTTTCGCGCCGCTGTGTGCAGCGTGCCGCATCCATCCACCTGTCCCAAGGTTGCCGAACTGACTGCGGGACCGGGCCGGGCGCCCAGCGCCTGCCCGCACCAGACTCCCCTTTCATGTCCCAAACCGTACTTACCGAAACCTTTTTCACCCAATTCGACTTGCATCCGCTGCTGCAGCAAGGCCTGGACGAGGCCGGCTTCGCCCGCTGCACGCCGATCCAGGCGCTGACCCTGCCGATGGCCCTTACCGGCCGCGACGTGGCCGGCCAGGCCCAGACCGGCACCGGCAAGACCTGCGCCTTCCTGGTCGCGATGATGAACCGCCTGCTGACTCAGCCGGCGGTGGCCGAGCGCAAGGATTCCGATCCGCGCGCCCTGGTGATCGCGCCGACCCGCGAGCTGGCCATCCAGATCGAAAAGGACGCCAAGAACATCGGCCGCTATACCGGCCTGCGCACCGCGCTGATCTACGGCGGTGTCGACTACGACAAGCAGCGCCAGCTCCTGAAGGACGGCTGCGACATCATCATCGCCACGCCCGGCCGCCTGCTCGACTACTACAAGCAGAACGTGTTCGGCTTCAACGGCGTCGAAGTGATGGTGATCGACGAGGCCGACCGCATGTTCGATCTCGGCTTCATCAAGGATGTGCGCTTCATTTTCCGGCGCCTGCCGGCGCGCGAGCAGCGCCAGGTGCTGCTGTTCTCGGCCACGCTTTCGCACCGCGTGCTGGAGCTGGCCTACGAGCACATGCACAACGCCGAGAAACTGGTGGTGGAGACCGACAACGTCACCGCCGACCGCGTGCGCCAGCTGGTCTACTTCCCCGCCAAGGAAGAAAAGATGCCGCTGCTGCTCAACCTGCTGGACCAGACCAAGGCCGAGCGCAGCATCATTTTCGTCAACACCAAGGCCGCGGCCGAACGGATTACCGACCGCGTCAAGCGCCAGGGCTATCGCGTGGGCGCGCTGTCCGGCGACGTGCCGCAGCTCAAGCGCCAGAAGCTGCTGCAGCGCTTTCAGGATGGTCAGCTCGACATCCTCGTATGCACCGACGTAGCCGCGCGCGGCCTGCATATTCCAGCCGTCAGCCACGTATTCAATTACGACCTGCCGCAGGATGCCGAAGACTACGTGCACCGCATCGGCCGTACCGCGCGCCTGGGCGCCGAAGGCGATGCGATCAGCTTCGCCTGCGACCTGTATGCGATGTCGCTGCCGGATATCGAGGAATACATCGGGCAGAAGATTCCCACCGCGGCGGTCGCGCCGGAATTGCTGGTGATGCCCGAGCCCAAGCAGATCGATGCGCAGTTCGCCGCCGAAGCGGCGGCCGACAGTGCGGCGTTCGGCGACAAGGTGGTTTCGCGCGAACAGAAACCAGGTCCGGGCGGCTCGCGTCGCAGCGGTGAGCGTGGCTCGAGCAGTGGTCGTGGCGGCCGCAGCGGCGAGCGTTCGGGATCGTCGGAGCGTCGCCGGGAAGATCGTCCGCGCAAGCCGCGCACCGAACAGCCGGCCGATGCCGTGGTGGCGGAAAGCGTGCCCGCGGCAGCGCCTGCCGAGCAGGCCGCCGATGCACTGGCCGGCGAGGGCAAGCGCCGCCGTCGTCGTGGCGGTCGCGGTCGCCGCCGCAATGGCGCCGCAGGTGCCGAGGCGGCAGCCGGCCAGGTTGGCAACGCCGTCGGCGCCAGCAGCAGCGGCAGTCGCCCCTCGCGCCAGGTGGTGGCGCAATCGCCGTCCGGCGAACTGCCCACGCCGAAGAAGCAGGGTTTCTTCCGCCGCCTGGTCAACCTGTTCAAGAGCCACTGATGCTGTACGGCGGGACGACACGCGTCGTCCCGCACGCCGGCGCATGACGACAGCTCACAACGCTTCCCTTATCCTTGCCGCCATTGACATGCAGGGTTAAAGGGTGGGAACGCGGTGATCCGCTTCGACCAAGTCAGCAAGCGCTATGAAGGTGGGCATGAAGCCCTCTCGCAGCTCACATTCGAAGTCGCCACGGGCGAAATGGCCTTCGTCACCGGCCATTCCGGCGCCGGCAAGAGCACCTTGCTCAAGCTGCTGGCGCTGATCGAGCGTCCTTCGCACGGGCAGGTCTATCTGGATGGGCAAAGTCTGGCCAAGATCGGGCAGGGCGGCATTCCCAAGTTGCGCCGCAGCCTGGGCATGGTGTTCCAGGACCACCGCCTGCTGATGGACCGCACCGTGTTCGCCAATGTGGAACTGCCGCTGGTGATCGGCGGCATCGCGCCGTTGGAACGCGGCCGGCGCGTCCGTGCCGCATTGGAGAAGGTTGGCCTGCTCGATTATGAGCGCCAGCTGCCCGCCTCGCTTTCCACCGGCGAGCAGCAGCGCGTGGGTATTGCCCGCGCCATCGTCGCCAAGCCGAGCGTGCTGATCGCCGACGAACCTACCGGCAACCTCGATCCGCAGCTGGCGGTGGAAATCATGGGCCTGTTCGCCGAGTTCCAGCAGGTGGGCACCACGGTGCTGATCGCCAGCCACGATCTGCCGCTGATCAAGCGCATGCGCAAGCGCGTGGTGGTGCTCGATCACGGCCGCCTGGTAGCGGATGTGGCGGCGGAGGAGGTGCTGTGAGCGTGCCGAACGATATCCATGTGCAGGCGCCCGCCCGCAGCGAGCGCAGCCATCGCCGTCCGCTGGCGAGCTGGCGCGAACATCACGGCTGGAGCGCCGGGGCGAGCCTGCGCCGGCTGGCCACCAAGCCGGTCGGCACCCTGCTGACGGTGGCGGTGATGGGTCTGGCCCTGGCGCTGCCGCTGGCCTTCTACCTGCTGCTGTCCAATGTGCAGTCGCTGGGCGATGCGCTGGGCCGCAACCAGGTGATCAACGTATTCCTCAAGCCCGACCAGGTGGTCAGCAATGCGCAATTGCTGGCCAAGCAGGTGCAGCAGCACGACGGGGTGGCCAACGTCACGGTGAAGACGCCGCAGCAGGGCATGGACGAGCTGAGCAAGATGCAGGGCTTCTCCGATTCGCTGCACGCCCTGGACGACAATCCGCTGCCCTATGTCTTGCAGGTGCAGCCGCAGGACGGCATCGGCGCCGACGCGGCCAGCCATCTGGTCGAGGATCTGCGCGGCATGCAGGGCGTGGACCTGGTGCAGGACAGTGGCACCTGGCGTCAGCGCCTGGATGCACTGCTGGAGGTGGGCAACCGCGCCGTGCTGATTCTGGCCGCGCTGTTCGCGCTGGCCGTGCTGCTGGTGGTGGGCAACACGGTGCGCGTGGATATCACCAGCCGTGCCGAGGAAATCGGCGTGCTGAAGCTGATCGGCGCCAGCCGCGCCTTCGTGCGCCGTCCTTATCTTTATGCCGGCATCTGGTACGGCCTGTTCAGCGGCGTGCTGGCGGTGGGACTGGCGCTGGCGATCGAATTTGCGCTGGCCGAACCGGTGGGCCGCCTCAGTCAGGTCTACGAAGGCAAGCTGCACGTGGGCGGCCTGCCGCCGTGGCTCCTGCTGGCGGTGCCGGTGGCGGCGGCCCTGCTCGGTTGGCTCGGCGCGCGCCTGGTCAGCGCCTGGCAATTGCGCCGGGCGGCCTGAGCGGAGCGGCGGGTGGTGAAATCGTTCGCAGCGCTTTGGCCTGGTCTAGGGCATCATTGACCGGCCATACAGGCGCAGGGGGCGTCTGCCGACGCATAAGCACGGAAGCTTACGGGTTGATGGGGATTTATGACTGCAAGTATCAGCAGCCGCGACCTCAGCGCTGCACCGCGAGTGCTGGTAGTGGACGGCTCCAAGGTCGTCCGCCAGCTGATTACGCGCGTACTGAAAACCGAATTGCCGCAGGCTGAGGTCGTCGGCTGCGGCAGCGGCGCCGAAGCGCACCAGTTGCTCGGCGAAGGCGTGTTCGACTTCATCACCGTGGCCTTGCGCCTGCCCGACATGGACGGGCTGGAACTGGCGCGCTACGTGCGCGAGGCCTCGCCGCAGGTCTACGTGCCGATCGTGGTGGTGTCCGGCGACGTGGACGACCGTCTGCATCGCCGCGCGCTGGGCGAACACGTGACGGACTATTTCGATAAGTCGCTGGGCTTCCAGGCGCTGGCCGAATTCATCCGCGGCTATGTGCGGCCGGAAAGTGCGGTCGAAGGCGTGGTGCTGTATGTGGAAGACAGCCGCGTGGTGGCGCTCGCCACCCGCCGCATGCTGGAGAAAATCGGCCTGACCGTGCGCCACGTGGTGAGCGTGGAAGATGCCTTGGCCCTGCTGGAAACCGAGCGTGCGCAAGGCGGCGTGGGCGCCGACGTGGTGCTTACCGACGTCAGCCTGAAGGGCGAGCTCACCGGTGGCGACCTGCTCAAGTTCATCCGCAACGACTTCGGCTACGGCAAGGGCCGGCTGCCGGTGCTGGTGATGACCGGCGACGAAAACCCCGACAACCAGGCTGCGCTGATCCGCGCCGGCGCCAATGACCTGGTGGAAAAACCGGTCGAAGAACGTTTGCTGGTCACCAAGCTTCTGTTTCAATTGCGTGTGGCGCAGCACCTGCGTGCGCGAGAAGAAACAGGCCAATGACCGAAGAAGAACGCGTCAAGCTCGAACCCTCCTGGAAAGAACGCATCGGCGATTACCTGCAGCGTCCGGAGATGCGCGCGCTCGCGGATTTCCTGCGCACGGAGAAGCGCAGCGGCAAGGTGATCTATCCGCCCGGTCCGGAAATCTTCAATGCCTTCGCGCATACGCCGTTCGAATCGGTGCGCGTGGTGATCCTGGGCCAGGATCCGTATCACGGTCCCAACCAGGCGCATGGGCTGTGTTTTTCGGTGCGGCCGGGCGTGCCGGCGCCGCCGTCGCTGGTCAACATCTTCAAGGAAATCGAGCGCGACCTGGGGTTCGCCCCGCCGGGCCATGGCTGTCTTACGCCGTGGGCGGATCGTGGCGTGCTGTTGCTCAACGCGGTGCTCACCGTCGAGCGCGGCCTGGCTGCCTCGCACCAGGGCAAAGGCTGGGAAGGCTTTACCGATGCCGCGATCGATGCGCTCAACCGCGAGCGCGAAGGCATCGTGTTCATGCTGTGGGGTTCATATGCGCAGCGCAAAGGCCAGCTGATCGATACACGCCGCCACGCGGTGTTGAAATCGGTGCATCCCTCGCCGCTGTCTGCACATCGCGGCTTTATCGGCTGCGGCCATTTTTCGGCGGCCAATAAGTATCTGGAGCAGCACGGCAAGGCGCCGATCGACTGGTCGCTGCCGCCGCGCGCCGAACTCGGCGGGTCATCTGGGCGAACCATTGGCTGAGCCGGGCCGTCGTCGTGTCGGCGGTGCAGCGCAGTTCTGCGAGGTTCCAGTTGGTCTGGCCGCGATACCAGCCCAGGAACTGGGCGGGGTCACGAGGGGCGCCGGCAACGTCGAAGACCATCAAGTCGTAGCTCATCCGTGCGGTTCATCCAGCGGGTAATCGGCCGACGATTTTACTGTTGTTACACGGTGCCATAAGGCGCCACCCCGCACAGTCGATCCCCCAGCCGCCGTCCAATCCAAAAGTCACGCTTGAAACCCCTTCCCGGGGCAACCATGGGAATGGACAAGGCCGACCCATTCGTGTACTATTCGGTACATAAATGGCGCCGGAACTCCCGTCGCCGTTAGCACTCAAAGTACCCGAGTGCTAAGCTGACCCCACTTTCAGGAGGTTCCAACATGTCCCAAGCCTTGGCGACGGCCAATCTGCCGGTTCCTAGTGTTGTTGGCAGTCTGGATGCCTATATTGCGGCCGTTCACCGGATTCCGGTGCTGACCCAGGAAGAAGAGCAGGACCTGTCCCGCCACTACCAGGCGGAAGAGGACTTGGCCTCGGCCCGCAAGCTGGTGATGTCCCACCTGCGTTTCGTTGTTCATGTGGCCCGTGGCTATAGCGGCTACGGCCTGCAGCTGTCCGATCTCATTCAGGAAGGCAATATCGGCCTGATGAAGGCGGTCAAGCGTTTCGACCCCGACCAGGGCGTGCGCCTGGTCAGTTTCGCCGTGCACTGGATCCGTGCCGAAATGCACGAATTCATCCTGCGCAACTGGCGCATCGTGAAGGTGGCCACCACCAAGGCGCAGCGCAAGCTGTTCTTCAACCTGCGCAAGAGCAAGAAGCGCCTGGGCTGGATGAATGCCGAGGAAGTGCGCGTGGTCGCCAAGGACCTGGGCGTACCGGAAGCCACCGTGCGCGAGATGGAATCGCGCCTGTCCGGCCGCGACATTGGTTTTGAAGCCCCGGCGGACGCCGAGGACGACGCCAAGCCGGCACCGGAAGCGTTCCTGGTCGACGAAGGCGCCGATCCGTACGACAACGTGTCCGACGCCGACCAGACCGACAACCAGCTGGAAACCCTGTCGAACGCACTGCGCAAGCTGGACCAGCGTTCGCGCGACATCATCCAGCGCCGCTGGCTCAATGAAGAAAAGGCCACGCTGCAGGATCTGGCTAATGAGTACGGTGTCTCCGCCGAGCGCATCCGCCAGGTGGAAGCCAATGCGATGAAGAAGATGCGCGGCCTGTTCGCAGCCTGATCCGGCAGCGCCTATCCGCAAGTTAAAACGGCCTCCCTGGTGGAGGCCGTTTTGTTGTGGGTGCAGGCATGGCCTACCCTTACCGCCATCGACGGCATCGCCTGCAGCCTCAATGCCCCACATCCTGGTCATCGAAGACGACGAAATCACCGCGCGGGAAATCACGCTGGAGCTGGCCGCGCATGGCATTACCACCGAGCGCGTGCACGATGGCGCCCAGGGCTTCCAGCGTGCGCTGGAACCGCATTTCGACGCGATCACCCTGGACCTGATGCTGCCCGGCATGGACGGCCTCACCCTGGTGACGCAGCTGCGCGAACGCGGCATCGCCACGCCGGTGTTGATGATCAGCGCGCTGGGCGATGTGGATGAGCGCGTGCGCGGCCTGCGCGCGGGCGGCGACGATTACCTCACCAAGCCGTTCGCGCCGGACGAAATGGCCGCGCGCATCGAAGTGCTGCTGCGCCGGCAACGGCAGGAGCAGCCGGCACAGACCAAGCTGCGCGTGGCCGACCTGGAGCTGGACATGATCAGCCGCACCGCGCGCCGCGGCAGCCGCGAGCTCACCTTGCTGCCCACCGAATACCGGCTGCTGGAATTCCTGATGCGTTATCCGGGCCAGGTGCTGACGCGCGCGATGATCTTCGAAAGCGTGTGGGGACTGCGTTTCGATCCCGGCACGAATTTGATCGACGTGCATATCGCACGTCTGCGGCGCAAGGTGGACAACGAAGGCGAGGCCTCGCTGATCCGCACCATGCGCGGTTCGGGGTATCGCCTTGGCTAACGCAACCGCACGAAACCTGTCGATCCACTGGCGTGCCACCACGTCGCGCCTGCTGCTGGCCTACGGCGTGTTCTTTGTGATCTGGGGCATGGTGCTGCTGGGTTTCATTTATTGGGAAACCCTGCATTACCTGGAAACGCGCACCGACATGCAGCTCAAGCAGCAAGTCGCCTATCTGCGCAGCCTCAACCAGGAACATCTGCTGGTGGCGCTGAACGACTACGTGATTCTCGAGCGCACCAACTACAACGCCTGGGGCTTGTTCGATGCGAAGCAACATTGGCAATACGGCGATGTGCTGCAATTTCCCGCCGGATTGAAGATCGATTCGGACTCGGTCCGCCTGCCCACCGAGCAGGTGATTGCAGGTCCCTTGGCGCCACCTACGCCCAGGCTATCGGTGATCGCCGCGCATTTGCCGAACGGCCAGATCCTGGTGCTGGCACATACCACCCGGATTGCCGCGCGAGTGGGCAATATCATTTCGCATGCTGTGTGGTGGGGTGTGTCCTTCACCCTGGTGCCAGGGCTTATCGGTGGCCTGATCCTCAACCGGGGGCCGCGCCGGCGCATCCGGCAGATCGAATCCGCCACCCAGCCGATCATGCGCGGCGATCTGCGCCAGCGCCTGCCGGTAAGCCATCGCGGCGATGAGCTGGACCGGCTGGCGGCGATCGTCAACGGCATGCTCGACCAGATCGAACGCCTGATGGGCGAGGTGAAAGGTGTGTGCGACAACATTGCACACGACCTGCGCACGCCGCTGACGCGCCTGCGCTCGCAGCTGTATCGCGTGCAGCAGGAGTTGAGCGAGGAAGATCCGCATACGGCGATGATCGAGCGCTGCGCCGCCGACGTGGACGAAGTACTGGCCCGCTTCCGCGCCTTGCTGCGCATCTCCGAGCTGGAGGATCGCCGCCGGCGCGAAGGCTTTGTCGATGTGGATCTGGGCCAGACCCTGGAGCGCGTGCACGAGCTGTATGCACCGCTGGCCGAAGATCAGCAGCTGCAGTTCGAGCTGCAGGCCGAAGCGGGGTTGATCGTGCAGGCCGATCCGGATCTGCTGTTCGAGGCGCTGGGCAACCTGGTCGGCAACGCCATCAAGTTCACGCCGGCCGGTGGGCGCGTCGCTCTGTCGGTGCAGCAGAGCGGGCCCGGCACGGCGCACATCGAGGTGGCCGACAATGGACCTGGCATCCCTGAGGAACAGCGCCATGCGGTATGGCAGCGGTTCTACCGGGGCGACGGCAGCCGCGATGCTTCCGGCCATGGCCTGGGCCTGAGCATCGTGGCGGCCATCGCCAAGCTGCATGATTTCGAGCTGCGCATCGAGGGGGATGGGGCCGGTGCCCGGATGGTGATGGAATGCGCCTTGCGAGCGCAGGACTCGCCGGCATTGGCGTAGCTGTCCGATCGGCTTGCGCTTGCCTTCCCGGCAAACGCTGGATCCGGCGCCTTTGCGGCGCGAAGTCACTGAGTCCCAGCTTTCGCTGGGACGACGGGCGAAGGTGCGGCTGAACCAAGCGCATCAGGACCGGGCTTTATTAAATAATCTTCATGCCCACGAAAGGCATCCAGCCGGCCCGATTTCGATAATACGCGGCAACGCTAACGCAAGCTGCTGGAATCGCGCCCATGCTGGCCCTCGTCCGGATCGCCCTCTCGCGCCCGCTCACCTTTATCGTCCTTGCCCTGTTCATCCTGCTGGTAGGGCCGCTGGCGGCGCTGCGCACGCCCACGGATATCTTCCCGAACATCGGCATCCCGGTGATCAGCGTGGTGTGGACCTACAACGGCCTGTCGCCCAACGACATGTCCGGCCGCGTGATCTACTACTACGAGCGCTCGCTCAGTACCTCGGTCAACGACATCGAGCATGTCGAATCGCAGTCGCTGCCCGGCATCGGCGTGGTGAAGATCTTCTTCCAGCCGGGCGTGGATATCCGCACCGCCACGGCGCAGGTCACCTCGATCTCGCAGACGGTGCTCAAGCAGATGCCGCCGGGCATCACGCCGCCGCAGATCATCAACTACAACGCCTCCACCGTGCCGATCCTGCAGCTGGCGCTGTCGAGCAACAAGCTTTCCGAGCAGCAGATTCTGGATATCGGCCAGAACTTCATCCGCCCCGCGCTGACCAATGTGGCCGGCGTGGCGGTGCCTTCGCCGTATGGCGGCAAGAACCGCGAGGTGATGCTCGACCTGGATCCGCAGGCGCTGGCCGCCAAGGGCCTGTCCGCGCAGGACGTCGGCAATGCATTGGCCGCGCAGAACCAGATCGTGCCGGTGGGCGATATCAAGATCGGCCGGGATGACTACATGGTGCAGCTCAACGACAGCCCCACGGCGATCGAAGAGCTCAACAACCTGCCGATCAAGACCGTCAACGGCGCCACCATCACCATTGGCCAGGTCGCACACGTACGCGATGGCGCGCCGCCGCAGCAGAACATCGTGCGCGTGGATGGCCATCGCGCGGTGCTGATGTCGGCGTTGAAGTACGGCGAGGCATCGACGCTATCGGTAGTGGCCGGCATCAAGAAAATGCTGCCGCTGATCGAGGAAACCACGCCGCCCTCGCTGAAGGTCAAGCCGCTGGGCGACCAGTCGATATTCGTGAAAGCGGCGGTGACGTCGGTGGCGCGCGAAGGTGCGATTGCCGCTTGTCTCACTTCGCTGATGATCCTGATCTTCCTCGGCAGCTGGCGTTCCACCGTGATCATCGCCGTGTCGATTCCGCTGGCGGTATTGTCGGCGATCGCGCTGCTGGCAGCGTTCGGGCAAACGCTCAACGTGATGACGCTAGGCGGCCTGGCGCTGGCGGTGGGCATCCTGGTCGACGACGCCACGGTGACCATCGAGAACATCAACTGGCATCTGGAGCAGGGCAAGGACGTGCACACCGCGATCATGGACGGCGCGCGCCAGATCGTCACGCCGGCCTTCGTCTCGCTGCTGTGCATCTGCATCGTGTTCGTGCCGATGTTCATGCTGGAAGGCATCGCCGGCTATCTGTTCCGGCCGATGGCGCTGGCGGTGATCTTCGCCATGATTTCCTCGTTCGTGCTGTCGCGCACGCTGGTGCCGACCATGGCGATGTATTTGCTCAAGCCGCACGTGATGGAATCGGGCGAAGGCGAGCATCCGGAAGATCCGTTCATCAACCATCACGAAGGCGATCAGCATCCGTCGATGCGGCGCAGTTCGGTACGGCTGGCGCTGGTCCATTTTCAGCAGGGTTTCGAGCGCCGCTTCTCCCAGATCCGCGACGCCTACTACGGCATGCTCAGCCTGGCACTGGGCGCGCGCAGGAAGTTCGTGCTGGGCTTTCTCGCCTTTGTGGTGGCCTCGTTCGTGCTGGTGCCGTTCCTGGGGCGCGACTTCTTCCCAAGCACCGATTCGGGCGCGATCGCCCTGCATGTGCGCGCACCGGTAGGTACGCGCATCGAGGATACGGCGGCGGAATTCGACCGCGTGGAAAACGCGATCCGCAAGGTGATCCCGCCGGCGCAGCTGGACAACATCATTGACAACATCGGCCTGCCGATCAGCGGCACCAATATGGTGTACAGCAATACCGGCACGATCGGTCCGCAGGATGGCGACATCCAGATCCTGCTCAAGGAAGGCCACGATCCCACCGACGAGTTCGTGAAAAAACTGCGCACCGTGCTGCCGCGCGAATTTCCCGGTACGGATTTCTCGTTCTTGCCGGCGGACATGGCCAGCCAGATCCTCAACTTCGGCGCGCCCGCGCCGCTGGACGTGAAGATCTCCGGCCGCGACCTGGCCGCCAATCAGGCGTATGCGATCCAGATCATGCGCCGCATGAAAAGCATCCCGGGCATCGCCGACGTGCGCCTGCAGCAGTCGGTGGGCCAGCCGCAGTTGAACGTGAACGTCGATCGCGTGCGCGCCGACCAGCTGGATATCACCGAAAAGGATGTCACCAACAGCATGGTGTCCTCGCTGGCCGGCAGCTCGCAGGTGGCGCCCACTTTCTGGCTGAATCCGCGCACCGGCGTGTCCTACGCGGTGGTAGCGCAGACACCGCAGTACAACATGGACAGCATGGCTCAGCTGCAAAGTCTGCCGATCACCTCCGCCAGCACCGGCGCGCAGCAGACCCTGGGTGCGCTGGCGTCGATCACGCGCACCGATACGCCGGCGGTGGTCACGCATTACAACATCGCACCGTCGTTCGACGTCTACGCCGCGGTGCAGGGACGTGACCTGGGCGCGGTGTCCTCCGATATCCAGAAGGTGCTCAACGATTTCGCCAAGGATCGCCCGAAAGGTTCCACCGTCGGTTTGTTCGGCCAGGTTACGGCCATGAATACCGCCTTCAGCGGCCTGCTGTTCGGCCTGCTCGGCGCGGTGGTGCTGATCTACATGCTGATCGTGGTGAACTTCCAGTCGTGGCTGGATCCATTCGTGATCATCACGGCATTGCCCGCCGCGCTGGCCGGCATCGTGTGGATGCTGTTCGCCACGCATACCACGCTGTCGGTACCGGCCTTGACCGGCGCGATCATGTGCATGGGCGTGGCCACTGCCAACTCGATCCTGGTGGTGAGCTTTGCGCGCGAACGCCTGGCCGAGCACGGCGACGCGATGAAGGCGGCGCTGGAAGCCGGGTTCACCCGCTTCCGTCCGGTCTGCATGACCGCGCTGGCGATGATCATCGGCATGCTGCCGATGGCGTTGACGCAAGAACAGAATTCGCCGCTGGGGCGCGCGGTGATCGGCGGCCTGCTGTTCGCCACCGGCGCCACCCTGCTGTTCGTGCCGGTGATCTTCAGCATCGTGCACGGCCGCGAGCAAACCTCTTCCGAATCCGAACCTGCCGCAGGAATTCCCCATGTCGCATAACCCTGCACCCGTGCACGTCGCAGCGCGTCCGCCGCGCCTGAAAAAGCTTGCCGTCATCGGCATCATCGCAGCGGTGCTGATCGTCGGCGGCGGCCTGGCGATCCGCTATCACGATCATCACGAACTGGTGCAATGGACCGACGACCAGCTGATTCCCACCGTGCGCCTGGCGCCGCCGTCGGATCCGGACAAAGTGCATGTGATCACGCTGCCCGGTCATCTGGAAGCGTGGTACAGCTCGCCGATCCACGCGCGCGTCAGCGGCTATCTGAAGAACTGGTACAAGGACATCGGCGCTCAGGTGAAGTCTGGCGAGGTGTTGGCCAGCATCGATACGCCGGAGCTCGATCAACAGTTGGAGCAGGCCAAGGCGGTGCTGGCCAAGGCACGCGCCGACGACAATCTGGCCAACATCACCTCCAAGCGCTGGCAGCATCTGCTCGCCTCCGATTCGGTGTCCAAGCAGGAAGCTGATGAAAAGGCCGGCGAAGCCGAGGCCGCCGAGGCCACCGTGCTGGCGGCCAAGGCCGATGTGGATCGCCTGAATGCACTGGAGGCGTTCAAGAACATCGTGGCGCCGTTCAAGGGTCTGGTCACGGCGCGCCGCACCGACGTGGGCGACCTGATCACCGCCAACAACGACAACAGCAACCAGGAGCTGTTCACCGTGGCCGACACCACGCATATGCGCCTGTACGTACCGATTCCGCAGGTAGATGCCGGCGGTATCAAGCCCGGCATGAAGGTAACGCTGAGCGTGCCCGAATATCCGGGGCGCACGTTCCAGGCTACGTTGCTCGGCAACTCCGGCGCGATCAACCAGGCCTCCGGCAGCATGCTGGCGCAGTTCGAAGCCGACAACGACGATGGCGCGCTCAAGCCGGGCGACTACGCCGATGTGAAGCTGTCGCTGGAAACCAATCCGAACCTGGTCAGCATTCCGGCCAGCGCGCTGATCTTCCGCGCGCATGGTCCGCAAGTGGCGGTGTTCGGGCCGGACAGCCACGCGCATCTGCACGACGTGCACGTGGGCATGGATCTTGGCCAGACGCTGTTGATCGACCAAGGCCTCACGCAGAATGACCGCGTGATCGAAAATCCGCCGGATTCGCTGATGAACGGCGATCGCGTGCAACTGGATGCCAGCGACAGCGATGCTACCGACCAGGCGGCTGCGGAGAAGGGCCATGCAGCGGCACGCTAATCGTTTGCTGGTAGCAGCCACGGCCATCGCCATGCTGGGCGGCTGCTCGCTGGCACCGACGTATCACACGCCTGCGCTGCCACCGATGCCCGCCTCGTTCAAAGAAGCGGGCACGGCCTGGCAGGTGGCGCAACCCGCTGATCAGTTGCCGCGCGGGAACTGGTGGACGGTGTACAGCGACGATGCGCTGAGCCAATTGGAAGGCAAGCTGGATGCGGACAATCCCGGCCTCGCCGCCGCGCTGGCCCGCTACGACACGGCGCGCGCCTTCGAGAGCCAACTCGGTTCCGGCTTGTTTCCCAGCCTGGATTTTTCGGCCAACCCGCAGCGCGATCGTCAGTCGAATAACCGCCCGCTGCGCGGGTCCGGCCAGCCGGATGAATACGACGCCGACACGGCGGGCGTGTCCGCCAGCTTCGATCTGGATCTGTGGGGTCGCATCCGTAACGAAGTCAGCGAAGGGCATGCACAATCGCAGGCGGCGCAGGCCGATCTGGCCTCGGCCAAGCTGAGCCTTGAAGCGCAGCTCGCGGATGATTACGTGCGCCTGCGCGGCTACGACATCCAGACCGGCATTCTGCAAAACACCCTGCGGGCCTATCAGCGTGCGCTGGACTTGACGGAGAACCGTCACGCGGGCGGCATTGCATCCGGCATGGATGTCTCGCGCGCACAAGCACAGCTGCACGATGCGCAGGCGCAGGTGACCGAGGTCATGGCGCAACGCGCACTGACCGAGCACGCCATCGCCGCGCTGATCGGCGAGCCGGCATCGAGCTTTTCGCTGGCAGCGAATACGCAGCAGTTGCAGGTGCCGGTAACGCCGCCGGGCGTGCCGTCCACCTTGCTGGAGCGTCGCCCGGATATCGCGGCAGCGGAGCGTCGCGTATTCGCTGCGAACGCAGGCATCGGTGTCGCGCGGGCGGCGTTCTTTCCGGATCTGAGTCTGTCCGGCAGCTACGGTTTCCAGAACACCGGTTTCGGCAATCTGCTGGGCATCGGCAATCGTTTCTGGTCGCTGGGGCCGTTGGCGACCTTGAACCTGTTCGACGCCGGTCTGCGCCGCGCGCAATTGCGTCAGGCGCATGCCGAGTTCGACGAAGCCTCGGCCGATTATCGGCAAGTGGTGCTGGCGGCCTTCCGCGATGTGGAGGACAACCTCGTGCTGCTACGGGATCTGGGAGTGGAAGCCGATCAGGAAGATCAGGCGGTGGTTGCCGCGCAGAAAACCCAGAGCATTGCGACCAATCGCTATCGCGAAGGCATCGTCAATTACCTGGATGTGGTGACGGCGCAGACGGCGGCGTTGTCGGCGCAGCGCGATGCGCAGACGCTGCGGACGCGACGCTTGCAGGCGAGCGTGGATCTGATCCGGGCGTTGGGTGGCGGTTGGACGCGCGAGCAGGCTGGGATGGTGGCGCAAGCGTCGGGCAAATAATCCCTTGCACCGAACGCAGGTTGGGTTGGCGCAGCGTAACCCGACGATCCGTCTTCGTAGCGACATCGTTGGGTTACGCTGCGCTAACCCAACCTACGCATCGCGCGGGTTTGGATCAATACAAATCCACCGGATCCACATCCAGCGACCAGCGCACTTTGCGCGCACTGGGCAGCTGCGCAAGCTGCAACGACCATGGCCGCACCGCCATATGCAGATCGCGCCGGCTGGGCGATTCCACCAGCAGTTGGCCGCGCTGGCGTCCGGCCCGCACCGGCATCGGTGCAGGCATCGGTCCGGCAATCTGCAGTGCATCGGTATCGGGCAACGCAGCGCGGGCTTCGCCGAGAAAGGCGTCGACGGCCATGCGCTGATGCGCTTCCGCGCGCAGCAGCACTTGATGGCCATGCGGCGGCAGGCCGGTCTGTCGGCGTTCGACCAGCAGTTCCTTGGCTGCCACGGCGTAACCTTGCGCCAGCAGGCTGCGCAGCAGCGGATGATCCGGATGATGTGTCTGCAGCAGCACGCGGCCGGGCTTGCGCGCGCGGCCGGCGCGACCGGCTACTTGCACCACCAATTGCGCCAAACGTTCGCTGGCACGGAAATCCACGCTGAGCAGACCTTCGTCCACGCCGACGATCGCCACCAGGGTGAGATTGGGCAGATCGTGGCCCTTGGCCAGCATCTGGGTGCCGACCAGGATTGCCGGCGCATCCTCATGCAGATTGGCCAGCAATTGCTCGAAGGCGTCGCGTCGTCGCGTGGTCTCGCGGTCGATGCGCAGCACCGGTGTTTGCGGGAATTGCGCGGTAAGCGCTTCTTCCAGGCGCTCGGTGCCCTGGCCTTGCGGCTTCAGCTCGTTGCTGCCGCACGCCGGGCATGCGGCTGGCACGGCGGCTTGATGATCGCAGTGATGACAGATCAGGCGGCGCCAGGCCGCGTGCAAAGTCATCGGATGTTCGCAGCGCGGGCATTCGGCATGCCAGCCGCAACTGTGGCATAGCAGCACCGGTGCGTAGCCGCGGCGATTGCGGAACACCAGCGCCTGTTCGCCGCGCGCCACGGTGTCGCCGATGGCGTGCAACAGGGCCGGCGACAGGCCGTGTTCGAGCCGCTGCGCGCGCATGTCGATGATCTGCACTTGCGGCGGACGCGCCGTGCCGGGACGTGAGCGCAGGTGCAGTGCCTGATAGCGACCGGCTTCGACGTTGGCCAGGCTTTCCAGCGAGGGCGTGGCCGAGCCCAGCAGCACCGGCACGTTCAAGGCGCGTGCGCGCACCAGGGCAAGGTCGCGTGCGTGATAGCGAAAGCCTTCCTGTTGTTTGTAGGCGCCGTCGTGTTCTTCATCGACGATGATCAGGCCCGCCTGCGGCAACGGCGTAAACACGGCCGAGCGCGTTCCCAGCACCACTTTCGATTCGCCCGAACGCATGCGCAGCCAGGCACGCGCGCGTTCGCCTTCGGCCAGGTTGGAATGCAGCACTTCCACCGGCACGCCCAGGCGTTCGCGCAGGCGGCGCACGGTTTGCGGGGCCAGGCCGATTTCCGGTACCAGCAACAAGCTTTGCTTGTCCTGCGCCAGCGCCTGTTCGATCAGCGCGAGATACACCTCGGTCTTGCCGCTGCCGGTAATGCCATCGAGCAGGAACGGCTGAAAACGATCGAAGGCCGCCGCGACGGCCTGCACGGCGACCGCTTGTTCGGGATGCAGGGCCGGTGCGGCCAGCGCGGGTTGCGCGGTCGGCGACAGCGACTGTTCGCCGCGCTCGATCAGGCCGGCCTCGGCCAGGCGGCGTGCGGCGGCGCGCCACTCCGGCAACGCGATATCCAGATCCGCCGCGGGCTGTGGTCCGTTGGCCAGCGCCTGCAGCAAGGCGCGGCTGCCTCCGCGGCGGCTGCCGGCATCCAATGCGCTCATGCCGGCGATGCTCAGCTGCCACACCGGCTCGCGTGTTTCCGGCAGCGGCTTGTCCTCGCGCAGCAGCAGCGGCAGTGCGTTGGCATAGGCTTCGCCGGGGGCGCCCAGCCAGTAGTCGGCGGCCCAGGCCAGCGTCTGCATCAATTCGGCATCGAGCAGCGGCGCATCGTCCAGCACCCGCAGCACGCGCTTGAGCCGTGCGCTGCCTACTTGCGCTTCGACCCCGGCCGCGACCACCACGCCCACTGACTTGCCGCGCCCGAACGGCACCAGCACACGGCTGCCCACCGCCGCCTCGCCGCTGACTGGCGGCAGGTAGTCGAACAAGGTGGGCAGGGGAACCGGCAGGGCGATGCGGAGGGCGGATGGCATGGTCGAGATCGGGCGCGCTACCGGCTCAAGTGTATCGCGCAGCCGGCAACGCACGGGTCCGGATGGCGAAGGATGTTGCGTCGAAGGCTTGCCTGCGAGTGATGCCTTGTCATCTAGGAAAAACGGCTAAGTGGCTCAGCGACACGTGGTTTTTCCTTTATCCACAAGATCTGTGGATAAGTCTGTGGATGTACCGTTGAGAGGGGGGCTTAACACGCGCCAGAATGGACCTTATGACAAGCTGTTCAAGTTTTGATCAGCTAAAAATAGTCAATATTTTCAGTGGATTGCGCCAAAGCATCGATCTTGTCCTAGCCGACTCCACGACCTGGACACACGGATATGTCAATCCCTTGACGCTGTGCAAAACCGACCTTTCCGGCCCCGGAAAATGACAATCAGTGGGCCAGGCCGAGCATCGCCGCCAGACTGAGGACAAAGGTCAGCAGCCAGAAATAGCACCAGCCGATCAGCCAGAATTTTACGAAGGTCATCAGGCCGCCCTGGCGGTAGACCCGCTTCTGCATCAGGAACAGGTAGACCGGCAGCCACAGCATCAGCGCCCCCTGGCACAGGCCCAGCGCCCAGCCGGTCCAGGCCGCATGCGGGCGCAGCCAGGTGGAGAGCATGCCGGCCAGGGTGATCAGCATCAGGCTGAGGAAGATGAAGGCATGGCTGTGCAGGGAGACGATCAGGTGCTCCATGTACAGCCGGCGCTTGAACAGATAGAACAGGGTCAGCAGCAGCGCGAAGCACGGCATCATCACCAGCATGGTCTCGGGCAGCTCGCTGAACACGTTGGTGATCAGCCGCTCGCGCGCCTGGGTACGCTGGGCCTCGGTGCCGTGGAACAGCTCGTGCATGTTGTCGATCATGTGCTGGTCCAGCACCGTCAGCCGCTCGTTGGCGAAGGCGGGCAGCCAGTGGATCGACACCGGCTTGACGGTCCAGTCGGACGGCTTGTCACTGTAATCGTCATCGGCCGAACTGGCCGGGGCAGGGGCCGCCTTGGCGGCTGAGGCGGTCGCCGCGGGCACGCCCAGGTCGTGCAGGCGCTGCGCGGCGTCGGCGCGGTATTGCTGCTCGCTGCGTTCGACCTGAGCGGCGATGGCCGGATTGCCGCCGGGCCGGGCATTGGACTCGCGCAGGGCCTCCAGGCTGGCCAGCTTGCGGGCCAGGTCCTTGCGCACCACGTCGGCGTTGTGGTCTTCGTCGAAGTTGCTGGCCGCGCCGCTGATCAGGTCCTGTTGGTGGCGCTGGCCGGCACGCGAAGAGATCACGTCCGCTGCCAGGTGCATGGTGAAGAACGACAGCAGGCACAGCACGAACATCAGCCGGAACGGGGCGATATAGCGCACGCGCCGCCCGCTGAAATATTCCAGGGTGAGAAAGCCCGGCTTGAGGAACAGCGGCGGCAGGGTGTGCAGGATGCGGCCGTCGATATGCAGCACCGTTTCCAGGAATTCTTCCAGCAGCCCGTGCACCGGGCGCAGCACGCTGTGCACCGACTGGCCGCAGTGGTGGCAGTACTCGCCTTCCAGCGGCGTGGCGCAGTTGGCGCACTTCACGCCTTCGAACGACGTCAATTCCTTCATGCCCCGATCCCCTTCGGTACAAGCCCGCGATCTTGGCATATGTGTACGGTTTTTACCGCTGCCGGCCTGAAGCATGCGGCCTGGTGTGTACAATGAACGGCTACGGAGAGCTCATTCCATGCCCGCCTTCCATCTCGACCGTGCCCGTGTGTCACGGGAGATCGGCGCTACCGTGCGCCTCGCACTTCCGCTGATCTTCGCCCAGTTGGCTGCCATCGGCAGCAATGTGATCGATGCCGTGCTGGCCGGTCACGTGGGCGCGCACGTGCTTGGCGCAGTGGCGGTGGGCGCCAGCATCTGGTCGCTGGCGCTGGTCTCGGGCATCGGCATGATGATGGCGGTGCCGCCGTCGATTTCGCAGCTGGATGGCGCCGGCCGCCGGCATGAGGCCGGGGCGGTGTTCCGCCAGGCGGTGTGGCTGGCGCTGGGCATGGGCGTGGTGCTGTGGTTTGCAGTGCGCCATGCCGAGCCGCTGATCAAGCTGATCGGCGTATCCCCCGGCCTGTATCTGGACGTGGGCGAATTCCTGCGCGCCATCAGCTGGGCGGCGCCGGCGCTTACCTGTTATTTCGCGCTGCGCGGCTTGTCCGAAGGACTGTCGCTGACGCGCCCGTCGATGTATTTCAGCTTCGGCGGCCTGTTCCTGCTGGTGCCGCTGGGCTATATCTTCATGTTCGGCAAGCTGGGCCTGCCGCCGCAGGGTGCGCGTGGCTGCGGCATCGCCACGGCCACGGTGCTGTGGCTGGAGATGCTGGCGTTCGGCATCTATGTGGCCTGCCATCGCAGCTATCAGGGACTGGGTCTGTTCGAGCATTTCGAGTGGCCCAATCTCAAGCGCATCGGCGCGCTGATGCATATCGGTTTTCCGATGGCGGTCACCTTGCTGGCGGAAGGCGGCCTGTTCGTGGCCGCCGCGCTGCTGATCGGCACCATGGGCGAAGACGTGGTGGCCAGCCATCAGGTGGCGCTCAACGTCGCGTCGCTGTTCTTCATGATTCCGCTCGGGCTGGCAATGGCGATCACCGTGCGCGTCGGCAATGCTGTCGGCCGCGGCGATGCGGCGGGCGTGCGCTATGCCGGCTTCTGCGGCATCGGCCTGACCCTGGTCACCCAGCTGATCTCGGCCGGGCTGATGCTGGGCGTGCCGCATCTTATTGCTTCGCTTTACACGCATGATCCTGCGGTGATCGCGCTGGCTTCGCAGTTGCTGCTGCTAGCCGGGCTGTTCCAGTTTTCGGATGGCATCCAGGTCGCCTCCAACGGCGCCTTGCGCGGGCTGAAGGATACGCGTGTGCCGATGGCGATCACCTTGTTCGCCTACTGGATAGTGGGCATGCCGGTGGGCTGGTGGCTGGCCTTCCATCTCGGCCTGGGCGCACGCGGTATCTGGATGGGCCTGATCGCCGGCTTGAGCATGGCCGCGGTGTTGTTGTTCACGCGTTTCTGGCTGAGTTCGCGCCGGCCGCAACCCGGGACGTTTGGCCCTGTCACAACGTCCACCGCGGATGCCACGATTCCCTCATGACCCGGACCGTATAAGCGGCTACGCTCACGGTCGACCAAGAGGATCGATGGATTTATGACGACACCCCCGCCCTTGCGCCAGGCGCGCCAGCCGAATGGATTCTGGGCTTTTCTGCGCGTGTTCGGCCGCGGCCTCAATATGGTGAGGCTGGTGCTGATCAACCTGCTGTTCTTCGGCTTTCTGTTTCTGTTCCTGCTGGTGATCTTTGCGATCGGCGCGACCAGGCACAACATCGATATCCAGGACAGCAGCGTGCTGGTGCTGAAGCCGCAGGGGCGGCTGGTGGAGCAATACAGCATCAATCCGATGCAGCGTGCACTGTCCAAGCTTTCCGGCAACGAGCCCAAGGAAGTGCAGCTGCGCGATCTCACCGGTGCGATCGATGCGGCGGCGAAGGATGCGCACATCACGCGCATCGTGCTCGATCCCAGCCAGCTGCAGGCCAGCGGTTTTGCCGCGCTGACCGAAGTAGGCGCCGCGCTGGACCGCTTCCGCGCCGCCGGCAAGCCGGTGGTGGCGTGGGCGTCGAATCTGGATCAGTACCAGTATCTGCTGGCGGCGCACGCCGATCGCATCCTGCTCGATCCGCAGGGCGGCGTGCTGATCACCGGCCTGGCCAACTATCGATTGTTCTACAAGGATCTGCTCGACAAGCTGGGCGTGCAGGTCTACCTGTTCCGTGTCGGCCAGTTCAAGAGCGCGGCCGAGCCTTTCATCCTCAATCACGCCTCGCCCGAATCCAAGGAAGCGGACGGTTACTGGATGGGCGGTCTGTGGGACGGCTACATCGCTACCGTGGCCAAGCTGCGCAAGCTCGATCCGGCGGTGGTGCGAGCGGACATCGACCAATTGCCCGATCGCATTGCCGGCGCCCAGGGCGACTTGGCCAAGCTGGCGTTGGACGAACATCTGATCGATGGCCTGGCCACGCGCGAGGAATTGATCGAAACCCTGCGTTCGCAGGGCGTGCCCGCCGGCAAGGACGGCCATGGCATCCGCGGCGTGACCCTGGACCGCTATGCCGCGGCCATGCCCACGCGCGACAAGCTCACCGGTGCGGGTGTGACGGTGGTGGTGGCCGAAGGCGAGATTTCCGGCGGTGAGCAGCCGGCCGGTTCGATCGGCGGCGAATCCACCGCGGCGCTGATCCGCAGCGCACGCCAGGACAAGCGCACCAAGGCGCTGGTGCTGCGGGTGAATTCACCGGGCGGCGAAGTGTATGCCGCCGAAGAAATCCGCCGCGAGGTGGCGCAGACCCGCAAAGCCGGCATTCCGGTGGTGGTGTCGATGGGTGATGTGGCGGCCAGCGGCGGCTACTGGATCGCGATGAATGCCGACAAGATCTACGCCGAGCCCAACACCATCACCGGCTCGATCGGCATCTTCGGCATGTACTACACCATCCCCAACGCGCTGGCCAAACTCGGCGTCAGCAGCGATGGCGTCAGCACCACGCCACTGGCCGGCGCGTTCGATATCAGCCGGCCGCTGGATCCCAAGGTGGGTTCGGTGATCCAGTCGGTGATCAACAAGGGCTATCACGATTTCGTCGGTGGCGTGGCGCAGGCGCGCGGCAAGGACTACACCGCCATCGACGCGATTGCGCAGGGCCGCGTGTGGACCGGCGAGCAGGCCATGCAGCGTGGCCTGGTCGACCAGCTGGGCGGTTTGAATACCGCCATCACGCAGGCGGCGGATCTGGCGCATCTGGGCAAGGATTACGCCGTGCGCTACCAGGAACAGCCGATGGGCGCGTTCGAGCGCTTCGTGGTCAGCCTCAATCAGACGGCGATGGTGGCGGGCTTGCAGGGCTATGGCGTGAAGCTGCCGAGCTGGGTGGCGCAGTTGCCCGCACTCGCCCCGGAACTGCAAATGCTGCGCACGGCGCAGGCGGGCCAGCCGAACGTGTATTCGTATTGCTTCTGCTCGCCGCACTGACGTTCTACTCCCTCTCCCCGCGGGGAGAGGGAGCGCGCTACAGCACTTCGGCGCTGTAATAGTCGCCCCGCCGTCCGACCTGCATGCGCATGCCGAATGCCGCGCTCAGCGCAGCGTCGGTCAGCACCTCCGTCTTGCGTCCTTCCTGCAGCAAACGGCCTTCGCGCAACAGCAGCACATGCTCGATCTCCGGCAGGATTTCTTCCACGTGATGCGTGACCAGCAATAGCGTGGTGCCCTGGCGGGCGAGCTGACGCAGGCTTTCGAGAAAGCGGCGGCGGCTGGCCGGATCGAGGCCGGCGCAGGGTTCGTCCAGCAGCAGTGCGCGCGGTCGATGCACCAGCGCCCGCGCAATCAGCACGCGCCGTGCCTCGCCGGTGGACAGGCTGGCCATCTCGCGGCCGATCAGTGGCGAGGCATCCATCTGCGCCAGCGCTGCATGCGCACGTTCGCGCATCGGCGGCGTGATCTGGTGATCCAGCCCCAGGCCGCGTGCGGCAAAGAAACCCGATACCACCGCATCGAACACTTCCAGCGGCGCATCGCTGGTGTAGTCCAGCTGCAGCGCGGGCGAGACGATGCCGATCAGACTGCGCAATTGGCTGACGCTCCAGCGCTCGCGCCCGAACACGCGGATCACCGGCGTGCCGTCGCCGCGCGCCAGCGGATAGAGCTGGCGCGCGATCAGCCGGATTAAGGTGGATTTGCCCGAGCCATTGGCGCCGAGGATGGCGGTGTGCTGGCCGGTGGCGAGGCGCAGGCTGAACTGGTCGAGGATCAGCTGCTCGCCGCGCATCACGCTGGCCCGGTGAATCTCCAGCAGTGGCGCGGCGGTATCAATGGCGTGAGTGCTATCCAACATGCTTACTGCGTCTGCTGCTGGATCTGCTTGTCCTGGTCGGCGGCCTGTTTGTCGGCCATCTTCTGCACGTCCTTGGCGCGCTGCTCATCCTGCTTCATGGCCGCCCACGGTGCAGCCGAGGTGGCTGCTGCCGAGGGATCGGACTGCGGTGCGGGCAGCTTGTTGCTGCATGCGGCAAGGCCGAGCAGGCACAGCAGGGCGGCGACGGTTTTCATGGCAATGGCCTCGGGCAGCGATGCGGGAGAGTGTCCCGCCATGCGCGGTCTGGAACAAGCTGTTCCTGTAAGCTGCGCGCATGAATAACCGCATCGACGCGTGGCAATTGCAGGATCACACCGCCTTGATCACCGGTGCCAGCAAGGGCATCGGCTATGCCGCTGCACGCGAACTGGCCGGATTGGGCGCCGATCTTCTGCTGGTGGCGCGCGACGAGGATTATCTCGAGCAGGTATGCGTGGAACTGGCCGATGATTTTCCCGGCGTCGAGGTGTTGTCGTTTGCGGCCGATGTAAGCGTGACTGAAGATCGCATGGCCGTGTTCGACTGGATCGCCGATCTGGAAGTGCCGCTGTCGCTGCTGATCAACAATGCCGGCGGCAATGCGCCCAAGGCCACGCTTGATTATCAGCCGGACGAATACCGCGAGATCTTCGAGCAGAACCTGTTCTCGGCTTATGAAATGTGCCGCCTGGCGCATCCGTATCTGGCGCAGCACGCGCATGCGGCGATCGTCAATGTCGGTTCGGTATCCGGCGTCACCCATGTGCGCACCGGTTCGCCGTATGGCATGACCAAGGCGGCGCTGCACCAGCTCACGCGCAATCTGGCGGCGGAATGGGCGATCGACGGCATCCGCGTCAACGCCGTCGCGCCGTGGTACATCCGCACACAGCGTTCGGAACCGGCGCTGGCCGATGCGGATTATCTGGACGAAGTGCTCGATCACACGCCCCTGCGGCGCATTGGCGAGCCGGAAGAAGTCGCTGCGGCGATTGCTTTTCTCTGCCTGCCTGCGGCGAGCTACATCACCGGGCAATTGCTGGCGGTAGACGGCGGTTTTCTCAACTACGGCTTCTGAGCCGGGCCGCCGGCAGTTTTCCACAGCGATTGGGGACAGCCTGGTAGCAAACCTGTGGACAACTTTCTGCAGGCGTTGCGCGACAAGTATTTGCGTCGGCTTGCGCACATGCTGCACAGGTTTTGCTCAGCAACGATTGAGCTGGGCGAGCAAATCTTTTTCGCGCTGGAGCAGCGGCGGCTGATCGCTCTTGAAAGCGCGCGACAGCTTGCTTTCGTTGGCGTCGTATTCGTCGCGCAATTCCGAGCAGGTGTCTTGCGGCGTCATCGCCTGGCAACTGTCCTGCACCAGCACGTAGTGGCTGGCGATGGTGGCGGCGTTGGCGGCGCCGCGGCCGGGCGGCGCATAGGTATGACCGAGCGGGGTAGGCACGATGCCGGTCACGGCGAGCGGCGCGTAATACGGCTGCGGATCGCCATTGCTGCTGATGTAGCTGTTCTTGTTGACAGCGTTGATGCAGCGGTACATCGGCGCGGGCGGCGTGCGCAGCGGGGCCGGTGCAGGCGCGGCGGCGACGGTTGCTGCAGGGGCCGCCTCGTCCGTGGCAGACGCAGGCGGCGGGGGAGCGGGCTCCTTGTCCTCCAACTGCAAGGTCTGCTGCTGCTGACCATGCGCGCAGGGTTTGTCCTGATAAACCACCTGCCCCTGGGCTGAGACACACTTATATGCAGTGGTATCGGCCTGGGCCGGCGTAGGTGCACGCAGCGCCAGCAGAAGCAGTGCAACCAGCAACAGGGCGGACAGGCGATTCATGCCGCAAGAATAAAGGAGGTTGGCAGCGCGCGACCCGGCAGCCGCCGGCCGGATGGCGGTCAGAAGTCGACCTGGTGTTCTTCGGCGGCGAAGCCGACGGTCACCGCGCCTTCACCCACATTGACCATGCCGGTGATGCTCATCGGCGCCTGCATCAGGGTCACGCCGTATTCTTCGCAGGTCTGCGCCAGCTTGTCGTAGCCGGGCAGCTTGGGCAGCTCGGCCAGGTCGCCACCATAGGCAGTGCACATCACCGGGACCAGCAGGCCGGCGCGCACGCGGTCGGCGGCGTACTGGAACAGGGTCTCGCAGCCGTGCTCCCAGCCGCGCACCTTGCCGACCGGGCTGGTGTCGCCGCGGTAGCCGCGCAGCAGTGGCTTGATGTCGAGGGTGGAACCGAGCACGGCACTGAGCAGGCCCACGCTGCGGTCGCCTTTCTTCTTGGCGCGCGCGCGCAGGTAATAAAGATCGCGCGGCAACATGTAGCCGTAGGAGTTTTCGGCGATATAGGCCAGGCGCTCGCGGATCGCCGCCGGCGTTTCATTCGCCTGCATCAGGCGTACTGCCTCGATCACGCAGGGAGCGGAACCGGCGAACAGGCTGCGCGTATCCATCACGCGCATCAGGAACGGCCCGGTGATGCCGGCCGGTTCGCGCACCTGGCGGTAGTTTTTCAGTACCGCAAAGCTGGCTTTCACCACGTGGTCGTAGATCGGGCTGCGCGTGGCGGTGATGGTGAGGCAGAACACGCAGTCCTTTTCCAGCACCAGTTTTTCCAGGAACAGCTTCTGCACGTCTTCCACCGAGCAGGGCTCGGTTTCCGCCGAATGGCTGCGGCTGCCCAGCTTGAGGCTGAGAAAGCGCTGGATTTCGGCGGGGTCGCGATTGTCCTTGAAGGTGGAGCTATCCACCCGCACCGCGATGGGCATGACGGCGATGTCGTGCTGTTGCAGGAAATCCTGCGGCAGATCGCAGGACGCATCGATAGCCAAGCCCATTCGCATCTTGCCACTCCCTCACCTTGTCATGGCGTGCGGAACATAGCACGCGTTATCAAGCTGTGATTGTCGCAGTGCGCCAAGGTTCCATGGCACCCGGCCACACGCTTGCACGACCTGCGTTGAAGGTATGCGTGACGACGGTAGCGGCATGTATAGCCTTTGCATAGGTGATGCATGCTGCCGCCCGGCGTTCATCGATAACCTCTAAAATGGCGGGGCTTCTATTTGGCATTCCGCCGGCGTGGCGTCGCCGGTCATGCGCAGCGATGGCTCGCTGCGCTCTGCTCAAGAGCACCTATGAAGACCAAACAAGAGATCGTAAGCAACTGGCTGCCGCGTTATACCGGCGTGCCGCTGGAGCAGTTCGGCCCGCATATTCTGCTGACCAACTTCGGCCACTATGTGGACCTGTTCGCCGAATGGCACGGGGTGGAAGTGCAGGGACGCGATCGACCCATGCCCAATGCCACGGCCGATGGCATCACCATGATCAATTTCGGCATGGGCAGCCCCAATGCCGCGACCATGATGGACCTGCTCGGCGCGATCAGCCCGAGCGCCGTGCTGTTCCTGGGCAAATGCGGCGGCGTCAAGAAGAAAAACAAGCTGGGCGACTTGATCCTGCCGATCGCGGCGATTCGCGGCGAAGGCACCAGCAACGACTACCTGCCGCCCGAAGTACCGGCGCTGCCGGCGTTCCAGCTGCAGCGCGGCGTGTCGACCATGATCCGCGACCTCGGCCACGACTACTGGACCGGCACTGTCTACACCACCAACCGGCGCGTGTGGGAGCACGACGAAACCTTCAAGGAATACCTGCGCCGTACCCGCTGCATGGCGGTGGACATGGAGACAGCCACGATCTTCGCTGCCGGCTTCGCCAACCACATTCCCTGCGGGGCGCTGCTGCTGGTGTCGGACCAGCCGATGATCCCGGAAGGGGTGAAGACCGAGCTGAGCGACCGCAGCGTCACCGCCCAGTACGTGGAGGCGCACATCCGCGTCGGCATCGAGGCGCTCAAGCTGGTCCGCCGCAACGGCCGAAGTGTTAAGCATCTGCGATTCGAGGAAGATCCGATCGAGTGATCGGCGCGGCGACGGTGGCCCGGAGCGCCCATTTGGGCCTTCTCCGGGTTTACCTGGATGTTGTTACAGGGTGATGTCTCCGTCAGTTCGACGACAAAAACGCGCTATTTCATGACGCAATTTCTTGCGGCTATTGTCGGTTTTTATGAACGGCCGGCCCGGTAAATTCCGAGCCGGAAAGGCTTTTTATAATTCGTAATTTCTTGCACAAGAAGCGTAATTTTTTGCCGTTGACTTTCTGTTATTTGGAACCGTATGTTCGGCGCATCAGATTGCTAAGCAGTGGTTAAGTAGAGGCTCGCTGACCAAACAATCTGTTGGGGATGGGGACGATCAAACGTCGTGTTTTTCGCAGTCAGGGCCATAAGGCCCGGCTCGGCAAAGGAAGGCCAGCGACGGCTGATCCGTTTTAAAAAAATTCTTGCCGCTGGGGGTTTTACCGCATGAGTATTAAAAAGCTTGCGCCCGCATCCAGGATGCCGGTGCGTCACACTGCGTTGGCTGTGGCTGTTGCCATGGGATTCGGTTTTTCAGGGAGCGTTCTCGCACAGTCGACCAATGGCACGATCTTCGGCCAAGCGCCGGTTGCCAGCGGTGAAACGGTGCAGATCATCGGTGGTTCGGGCTACAACCGTACCGTGCCGGTCGACAAGTCGGGCCGCTACAGCATCACGCTGCCGGTGGGTACCTATGACGTCACCCTGATGCAGAACGGTCAGGCCGTGCAGACCAAGAAGGGCGTGACCGCCCTGGCTGCCGGTAACGTGAACGTGGACTTCGTCGCCGCTGCCGGCGCCGCTTCGTCCAGCAACGCACAGAATCTGTCGTCGGTGATGGTGACCGCCAATGCGATTCCGCCGATCGACGTGAGCTCGACGCAGGAAAGCACGGTTATCACCTCCGAGCAGCTGAAGAACCTGCCGTTGGCCCGTACCGGTGCGGCGATCGCCTTGCTGGCGCCGGGCACCGTGCAGGGCGCGAGCGCGCTCGGCGGCGGCCCGACCGGTGAACCGCTGGTGTCGTTCGGTGGTTCGTCGGTGGTTGAAAACGCGTACTACATCAACGGCTTCAACACCACCGATCCGCTGTCCGACTCGGGCGGTATCACGCTGCCCTACGGCGCGATCGCCCAGCAGGAAACCCTCACCAACGGTTACGGTCCGGAATACGGTCGTTCGACCGGCGGCGTGATCAGCCAGGTGGGCGCGAGCGGCACCAACACGTGGCACTTCGGTGGCGCAGTGTTCTGGTCGCCGTCGGGTGCCAATGGCACGCAGGCAAACATGTACTACCGCAACCCCGCCATCACCTCCGGGTCGACGGCTCCGGGCAGCCTGCTGCAGTACCGCAATGACAACTCGCAGTGGGAACAGATCTACGACGCCTACGTCGGCGGCCCGCTGATCAAGGACAAGCTGTTCTTCTTCATCGCTGCCGAAGCCGATCATCGCGATACGGACAACGTCAGCGCGAACAGCGGTACGCCTTACGAGTACCAGAACAAGTACTCCAATCCGAAGTACTACGCGAAGTTGGACTGGAACATCACCGATTCGAACATTCTGTCGCTGACCGGTATCAAGTCGACGGAAAACTACAACGGTGACTACTACAACTACGACTACGCCACCCGTAGCGAAGGCGCGTTCGCCGGCTACAACACGTTCTTCAAGAACAACTTCAACCTCGGCATCGCCAAGTTCACGTCGTACATCACCGACGACCTGACCTTGAACGTGCTGTACGGCAAGATGGACGGCACGTACTACTCGACTACCCCGGGTACCGCGTCCTCGCTGCCGGCCATTGCTGGTGCGAACTATCAGAACCCGGCTTATTGCCCGGCTCAGAACTGCACCAACAGCCAGCTGTACGCCGACGTCACCAACCCGAACCACAAGTCGGAAGAAACCAACCTGCGTTTTGACCTGAGCTACAAGCTCGGCGATCACAACATCCAGGTTGGTATCGACAACCAGACCACGCGCGACATCAACGACGGTTCGATCCCGACCGGTCCTGGCTACTACTGGAACTACGGCCCCGCCACCCCGGGCCAGGCGATCGTGGGCAACAACCCGAACGCCGCTCCGTACGTCGCCCCGATCGGCAGCGAGTACTACGTCGAAAAGACTGTCTACATCACCAGCGCATCGGTGGAAGTGGCACAGCGCGCGCAGTACATCAAGGATACCTGGCAGGTTACGCCGAACATGTTGTTGAACCTCGGTCTGCGTAACGACCAGTTCACCAACTACAACCCGGTCGGCGAAGCCTATGTGCGTCTGACCAAGCCGCAGTGGGCCCCGCGCCTGGGCTTCAGCTGGGACATCCTCGGCGACTCGAGCATGAAGCTGTTCGCCAACGCGGGCCGCTACTACCTCGCGCTGCCGACCGGCGTGGCTCTGCGTGAAGCCTCGGCTTCGACCTATACCGGCCAGTACTACACCTATACCGGTATCGACGGTAACGGCGCTCCGACCGGCCTGACCGCGATCCCCTCGATCGGCCAGACCGCAGGTCCGGGCGTGCCGGTGTCGGCCAACAACGAGTATGGCCAGCCGCTCGACGCTTCCACGGTTGCGGCGCGCAATCTGAAGGCTGAGTACCAGGATTCCTACGTCTTGGGCTTCCAGCAGCAGATCAACCCGTCGTGGGATTACGGCGTAACCGGTACCTGGACCAAGCTGGGCCGCATCATCGACGATACCGGCGAAGGCCAGTACGCGATCTGCGACGCCGTCATGGCTCAGAATCCGGGCCTGGCCGGCCAGACCGGCGGCAACTGCGCCAACGGCGGTCCGCTGAACGCCAACGCCAGTATCCTGATCAACCCGGGTTCGACCGAGTACTACAAGCTGCAGAACGCCAACGGCGGTTACGCCTACGGCTGGGTCAGCCCGTCGCAGCTGCTGTATCCGCCGGCTTACCGCAACTTCTACTCTCTGGAGCTCTTCCTGGAGCATCCGTGGGATGGCAAGTGGTGGGCGAAGGTGGACTACGTCTACTCCAAGAGCTACGGCACCACCGAAGGTCCGACCCAGTCGAACATCGGCCAGGGCGGTACTTCTCAGTCGGCGACCGAGCAGTGGGACTACGGCCAGGTGATGTCGGCCGCCAACGGCCTGCAGTCGAACAACCGCAAGCATGTGCTGAAGGCTTACGGTACCTACCAGTTCCTGCCGGAATGGTCGATCAGCGGCGTGCTGCAGATCGCTTCGGGTACCCCGGCTTCGTGCCTTGGCTTGTACGGTCCGAACGAAAGCAACCCGGGCCTGGGCTACGGCGTGGGTGCCTACCACTGGTGCGGCGGCGTGCCGACCCCGGCGGGCAGCACCGGCTTCACTCCGTGGATCCACACGCTGGACCTGACCTTGGAATATCGCCCGCTGTGGGCGGACAAGAAGCTGGGCTTCCAGCTGCAGGTTCGCAACGTGACCAACGAGCAGAAGATCACCCAGTACCAGGCAGACTTCGGTACCGTGGCTTCGCCGAACGCGCTGTACAAGTCGGTGTACCAGCTGTCCAACGGCGCCGCGGCAGTGGAAGCTCCGCGTACCGTGCAGGTCGGCGTTACCTACGACTGGTAAGCGTCAAGCAAATACAACGTGGCTGGCTTCTTCCAGCCACGTTGCAGCAAAACAAAAAAAGCCGCCGGTCATCCGGCGGCTTTTTTTATGCATCGAGCGGATGCGGTGTGTTTAGCTTGTCGACTGCAGACGTGCGCGCAACGGCGCCAGCTGAGCTTCGTAATGCGCTGCGCGTGCGGTGCTCTTCTGCAATGGCTGGCGTACCTGGGCGGCGCTGGCGGTGCTGAGCACGGTGCGCGAGGTCTGGTGGAACGCCAGGCAGGCGGGATCGAAGTCCAGGCCGCAGAAATCCAGCAGGCGCCGAATCTGCGGCTCGCTGTCAGCGAGCAGGGCTTCATAGGAATAGTCCAGCACCTGCTGCGGATGACGCTGTTGCCAGTAATGGCAAAGACGCACGTAGTCGTTGTAGTAGCTCGCCATGTCGTCAAGGTCGTAGCTGAAATGCGAGCCGATGCTGAAGAGCTGGCGATAGCAGGCAAAACAGGTTTCCACGGCATCGCGATGGCAGTTGATCACGCGCGCGCCCGGCAGCATTGCCAGGGCCGCGCCCAGGTACTGCCAAGTCAGCATGTTCTTGTCGGTAAAGCGCGGGCGCTGCAGGCGCCAGCGCGCGGTGCGTGCGAGATAGTCGCGCCCCAGCCGCGCCCAGTCCTCGGCGGTGGCCGCCGCGACCCATTGCGGAAACGGCTGGCCGCGGCGTCTGGATTCTTCGTCGAGCACCTGCGGCAGATCGGTGATTTCGTCCGCACCTTCCACCTGCGGATGCGAGGCCAGGATCTGCTCGATCAGGGTGGAACCCGAGCGCGGCAAGCTGGCGATGAAAATGACTTCATGGCCCAGCGTCGGATCGAGCGGCGCCGGCATGGAGGCAGCAAACGCCGACATGATGGCGTCGACACGCGCGTGTTCTTCCGCAGCGCTCCAGCGCAACTGCGTGCGCTTCAGCGTATTGGCTTCGCGCAGCACCTCGAACGAAGCGGCGTAGGCGGCCTGGTCTTCCAGCGCCTTGGCCAGCGCGAAGCCGAGTCGGATGCGTGCATCGGCGGCCAGGCCCGGCTTGCGGAACGCGCGCTGCAGTAGCGTGACATCTTGTTCGCTAAGCGCTTCGGTCTTCAGATTGGCCAAGGCAAACCATGCTTCGGGATGCTCGGGCTGGCGGCGCAATACCTCGCGGTAGTTGGCGATCGCAGCGGCTACGTCGCCCAGGCTTAGCTGGGTATCGGCCAAGCTAAGGCGCGCCAGCATGTGTGCGGGATCGAGCTGCAGCACGCGCTCCATCGCCTGGCAGGCTTCCACGCGGCGCCATTGCACTTTCAAGGCCTTGCCCAGGTTGTACCAGGCCGGCGTCATCTGCGGCGCCAGTTCGCATGCGCGCTGGAAGGACGCCAGGGCCTGCTCCACCGCGCCGCGCTCGAACTGCGAGATGCCCAGATACATCACGGTGGGGGCGTCGTCGGCGCGCAGGCGAAGTGCATGCTCGAACGCCTCGACGGCCTTGGCGTGGTCGCCCTGCATTTGCGATGCGATGCCCAGCAGCATGTGGACTTCGGCGTTCTTCGGCGCCAAGGCCAGCGCGCTGATCAATGAGCGCTCGGCGATGCCTGGCTGGCCGCGGCCAAACGCCTGGCTGGCCTCCTCCAGAAAACGACGGGCGGTGGGCGACAAGCCAGCTGCACGATCTTCCGGCGATGGAGCCTGGTTTGCCGTCATGTTGCGTATCCCCGAAAGCCGCTGTGATCCAACGCGAAAGACTACATCAGCGGCCCGGGCGGCGGCGAAAAAAGAGGCCACCCCGAAGGATGGCCTGTGCTGGAGGAAAGCGACGCATGCCGCGTGAAAAAGGTGCGGACTCGTCCCTGAGCCCGCATGGGGAGCGACCTCAGAGCGTGAAGTCGTAGCGCGCGCCGAGGCGGACGTAGCGCGGATCCTGGAACGAACGCGGACGGAAGCAATCGATCACCGTTGCACCGGAAGCGTTCTCGCAGGACTCATACAGCTGCGTTACGCGCTGCTTGCCGAGCAGATTGAAAATATCCGCCGACAGCGTGAAGCGGTGATCGAGGAAGGCCGGCTGCCAGGCGGCGCTGAAGTCCAGGCCATACGTCCACGGGGTACGGCCCTTGGAGCCGCGTGCCGAGGGCTGGCCGTTGCACCAGAAATAGGCCGCCTGGTAATTCATCGGATCGCCGCCCGCCGATTCCGGACGCGCACCGATGCAGCTGATCGGCGTGCCGGAAGCAATGCGGGTGACCGTCGACAAGCGCCACTCCGGTGTCGGCTGATAGGTGCCGAGGATGCGGATCTGGTGTGTCTGGTCGTTGGCCAGCGGACCGTTGGTGTTTTCCATGATCTCCGGAAAATCCCAGCTTTCCGTGGTCGACACGTCGGCCTGCACGATGTCCGAATTCATCTGGCCTTCCGAATTGCCGTAGCTGCGCGAGAAGGTGTATTCGAAGCGGCCGTACCACTTGTCGCTGAACTGGTGCTCGGCGTACATGTCGAGCATGTAGTAGCGGCGTTTCGCCTTGGGCTCGCCGATTTCGGCGGCGGTGAGCGGCACATCCAGGTACTGGCCCGGTGCCGGCGACAGCACGAAGGTGCCGTGGTTGCCCGGGTTGAACAGCCAGCAGCCCGTGCTGCGCGCCAGGCCAGCGGCTACCTGGTCGCTCAGCCCATGCGCATCGCCCCAGGCCTGCAGCGGGCGCGCATCGCAGGTGTCGTCGATCAGGTTGCGCAGCACGCGGAACATCGCCTTCGCGCCGACCGTCCAGGTTTCCGACAGCTGCTTGTCGAAGCCGAGGATGAACTCGTCCTGGTAGTAGGTTTTCAGGTTCTTGATCGAAACGGTCTTGGCATCCGGCGGTACGCCGTTGGCACCGTTGTTGTAGTACGTACCGGAATAGGCCGCACCGGTGCTGATGCCGGTCGGCACGCCGGTGAGCGGATCGATGCCGGTGAAGCTGTAGTAGGTGGATGGGAAGGTGGACGGACCGGCGCCGCGCACCGCGACGCTGGTGGGCAGGCCCAGATGGTAGCGGCCGGCATTGGCGTACACCTTCAGCGTGCTGTCGCCGTATACGTCCCACGACACACCCAGGCGCGGATCGAGCTGATGGCGTTCGCGTGCATACGCCTGGCCGATACCGTTGTAGTTGGTGAACTGTTCGTTGCGCAGGCCGATGTAGGCATGCCAGCGATCCGTCACCTGCCAGTTGTCTTCCACGAATTCCGAACGCTGCGCGGTGCGTGCCGAGGTGCCGGTGCTGAGGCCGGTGGATTCCGCGTACCAGCCGTTGGCGAAGTTGGCCGGGTTGTACAGCGTCGGACTCAGGCCGAGGTTGGTAAGGCGCTGCTGGATCGCCTGGCCGTTCCCGACGTCGTAGTAGCGCCACTGCGTGCCGCCTACAGGCGCGCTGCCCCAGGTGGCGCGCAGGTTGTAGTTGTCCATGCCGGCGCGCAGATCGTGATCGCCGAGGCGATATTCGACGTTGAGGCTCCAGCCCGCAGTGCTGTCCTTCGAGCCGGGGCGCAGCACGGTGGAGTTGCCGAACTGGCAGCTCGGCGCCGGATTGGTGGCAGCGATGGCGCGGTTGTCCTGGATCGAGGGACAAGCCGAACCACCCTGGCCAGTGAGCGTCTGCATGTGATCGGAATTGCTCTTGCCGTACATCGCGTTGATCGTCAGGTCATCGGTGATGTAACCGGTGTAGTGCGCGATGTAGACGTTGCCGCCCGGCGTGCCGTTGGTCTGCGTGCCGTTGTAGTTCTTGGTGTACTGATGGCCGAGATAGCCGGTGTTCTGGCCGCTGAGGTAGTTGTAGCCGTAGATCTGCGAATCGGTCTGTTCGTCGTCGCCGATGGCGGTGAATTCGACGATGTTGCTGTCGGTGATGTTCCAGTCGACCTTGGCCAGCCAGCGGGTGATGCGGTTGTTGTCGTTCTGCGCGGTGGAGCCGGCAGTCTGCGGCGTGTACAGCTGGTCGTTGGAGTGGATCGCATCGGCGGCGCCGAAGAAGAACAATTTATCCTTGATCAGCGGGCCGCCGATCGAGCCCGAGTACTGCAGCTCATCCCTGTCGCGGCCGGCGTAGTTGTTGCCGATCTGGTAGAGCGAGCCGTCGCGGCGATGCACATTGCGCGGCTCCTGCGCCAGCGCGCTGGGCGACCAGAACATCTGCACGTCGCCCTTCCAGTCGTTGGTACCGCGCTTGGAGACCACGTTGATCACGCCGCCGGTGGAGCGGCCGTATTCGGCGCCGTAGCCGCCGATCAGTACCTGTTCCTGGTCGATCGCGTCATACGGCAGCTGGCGCGAACTCACGCCGGTGAGCGGATTGGTGACCGAAAATCCGTTGATGTAGAACGAGTTCTCCGAGGCCGACGAACCGCCGAACGACAACGCATTGCCATAGCCGCGCGCTGCCGGCACGGTGCCCGGCGCCAGCAGCGCGATCGAACTGATCGACGTGCGCGCAATCGGCAGCTCGGACAGCTGGGTGGCGTTGAGTACGGTGCGCGAGTCCACCGACGATACGTCGATCGCCGGCATCGAATTGGCGGTGACGCTTACCGTGCCGAGGTTCTTGGCATTGGCCGCGCTGGCGGCGTTGGCGAACGACACCTCGGTACCGCTGCTGATCGTGGTCTGTACGTTGTTGCGGCTGTCGATCACCTTGCCATCGCGGATCACCGACACCGAATACGAGCCGATCGGCAGCGACGCCGCGCGATAGCGGCCTTGCGAATCGGTGGTGAGGTCGCGGCGCAGGCCGGTCTGCGCGCTTTCGATGTGGATAGTTGCGCCGGCTTCGGCCTGGCCGAAGATCACGCCGGTAGAGTTCGATTGCGCGTGCAGCACGCCGGCGGCAAGGCTGAGGCCGAGCGATACGGCAAAGGCGATCTGTCGTCGCGCAGGCAGGAAACCTTCGCGGCGCTTGGCATGGCTGGAAATCATGGTTGAACCTCGGTTGATGATGATTGTTCTCGTTGCTGCGCCTGGAACTTTCATCGAACCGGTCTGCCGCCCACGGCGAAGCCGCGCACGAGGCTCCAGCCTCGTCCTGCGATACCTCTGGTTGGGTGGCTTGCTATGCCCGATTCGACCGGGTGTCCCCACACCCGGGAGGCCGGTCCGGCGGCGATGCCGTTACAACCAGGCCGCGTACGAAATTACGAAATGCCAAATTCTTACGCAATGCTTACGAAAAGATGGCGAAATTTTTTACGGACGAAGTTGGCACGCTTTGCGCGTGGCATATGCGCCATGGCGGGTAGTCAAACTTAGCTACTTAATATTATTAGGGAATTTCCCAGAGACTGGCTGGCCGTTGCGGCGCTGCACGATGTCCAGCCGCCGTCAGCATGGGCAGTCAATCGCAAGTTTTTACTTAACGGTAGTTAAATCCAATCGTATTTTTTTGTGATTTCCTGGTCGGAATAGACCGAGAAATGCGGGTCCCTGCTGCCTTATTCAGTTGTCCCCGAGGCGCTACAGGCACAAAAAAAGCACGGGACCCTGAGGTCCCGTGCTTGGGTTCATGCGCGAAGCTGGAGATCAGTAACGCGGAACGCTGCTGTCGATCTCGGCCGCCCATGCGTCCATGCCGCCATCCACGCTGTAGATGTCGGTGAAGCCGTGCGCGATGAAGCGCTCGGCCGCGCTACGGCTGGAAATGCCGTGGTGGCAGATAAAGGCCAGTGCGGTGTCCTTGGGCAGCGCGGCCAGCGCGGCGTAGCCCTCTTCTTCCAGCACACGCGCCTGCGGCAGCGGCGCAGCCAGCTGGCGGCCCTGGGCCGGGCGCACGTCGATCAGGGTGATGTCGCCTTTGGCCAGACGCTGCTGCAGCTCCTGCACGCTCATCGACTTCAGCTCGGTGCCGGCGCCGGGAAATTTCAGGCTCAGGCCTTCGCCCTGCATGGTGGAGACCCAGTCGATCACGATGCCCTTGGCGCGCTGTGCGCTGGCCGGATCGAAGTGCACTTCGATGCCGTTGGCCACCACTACGATGTCATGCTCGCTGCCCGGCGCCAGCTGGAAGCCGGCGCTGTGGTCCGGGCCGATTTCCAGATGCAGCGCGAGCCCCTGTGCATTCGACGTGCCCTGACGGATCGCCTCGGCGGCCTTGTCGGTAATGGTGATCTGCGGCGGCGTGCGGTCCGGCGCGGAGGCGCCGAACAGCTGGTGCAGCTCGCCGCTGCCGTACATCTGGCGAATGATGTCGGCGCCGCCGACCAGCTCGCCGTCGACATACAGCTGCGGAATGGTCGGCCAGTTGCCGAACGCCTTGATGCCCTCGCGGATCTCCGAATCCTCCAGCACGTTCACCGTGTGGTAGTCGGGCAGCAGCTCGTTGAGCGTATTGGTGGCGGCGGCGGAAAAGCCGCACATCGGCTGTTGGCGCGTGCCTTTCATGAACAGCACCACGCGGTGGTCTTTGAGCAGGCTTTCGATTCGGTCGCGGGTGGCGCTGTCGAGGGACATGGAAGGCTCCGGCAAAAGAGGGACATTGTATCCCCCTGCATATGCAGGCGGGTCGGCCATGTTCCAAGGTGGGATGTTGCCGGCCCTCCCCTGCGGGGCAGGGGAGGTCGTCCAGGGGATCAGGCGGCGGGGCGCAGCTCGTCCAGGTCGCGCTTGCGGCGGGCCAGCGGGGCCAGCGCCAGGGCGGCGGTGGGCGACGGCAGTACCAGTTCGCGGCTGGCGCGGCCCAGGGCAGTGGGCTGCTCGCTCCAGTGGATCAGCTCCATCGCGCCAATCTCGTCTTCGACCAGCGCGGTGCAGTGTTCCACCCAGTCGCCATCGTTGAGGTAGACCACGCCGTCGATGGTGCGCACCTGGCCGTAATGGATATGGCCGCAGATATGCCCGTCCATGCCGCGCTCGCGCGCATCGGCGGCGACGCGTTCCTCGTAAGCGCGGATATAGGCCAGCGCCTTGCCGATATGCGATTTCACGATAATCGACAGCGGCAGGTACGGCAGCGCCATGCGTCGGCGCCAGGCATTCACGCGGCGATTGCTCCAGCAGATGAAGCGGTGCATGGCTTCGCCGATATGCAGCATCCAGCTGCGGCCGATCTGCTCGGGATCGTATTCGTCGCCGTGGCTGACCCGGTAGCGGCGTCCGTCCGCGCCTACGTGCACGGCATCCAGTTCGATGCGCACGCCGCAGATCGATTGCCCGACCATGCCGCGCAGCGGCGCGTCGTGGTTGCCGGGGATATAGGTGACCTCAACCCCGCGCCGTGCCATGTCGAGCACTTCGGCGATGACGGTGCTGTGGTCCTGATGCCACCACTTGCGGCGGCCCAGAGCTTCGAGATCGATGATGTCGCCCACCAGGTACAGCTTCTGGCACTGCAGATTGCGCAGGAAATCCAGCAGGTAGGCCGCCTTGCAATCAGGCGTGCCCAGGTGGACATCGGAGATGAAAACGCTGCGGCAGCGGAGGATGGCCATGGCGTCGGTTCCCGGTTGGTTGCCGGGTGCCCAGTCTCGTCCTGCAAGGTCACCGGGTGATGGCGAAAAGGTTGCAAACAGGTTGCCGCCACGGCTTTTTGCGCGCAGGAACTGGGAAAAACCGCGGTCGGTATGCGATAAGAGCCGCGAGGGGAGGGAAACAGCCATGAACCTGCCAGTCGCCACGCCGCTTGCGCAATGGCGCGAAGCCGCGCATGCCAGCCTGCAGCGCGGCGAGCTGCAGCAGGCCGCGGCGTTGTTCCAGCGGATCCTGGAACAACTGCCGGACGACGTGGAAGCGCTGCAGGTGCTGGGCACCGCGCAGTTGGCGGCCGGCGATTTTTCCGCCGCCGCCCAGACCTTGCAGCAGGCACTGCAGCGGGCGCCAGAGTTGTTCGTGGAGCGGCTGCGCCTGGGCGTGGCGCTGGAACGGCTTGACCGCCCGCAGGACGCACTGACCGCCTATTTCGGCGCCTTGCGTACAGCGCAGAACCAGGGACGCTGGCTTGGCGATGACACCACCGCACCGGGCCTGCGCGACGCGGTGAAGCACTCCATGCGCTACGTCGATGCAGGCCGTCCGGCCTGGTTCCGGCAGGTACTTGAACCTTTGCAGCAGCGCTACGGTGTCGCCCAGATGCGCCGGGTGGCGGATTGCCTGGCGAGCTATCTCGGCGAGCGTCCTGTCGCCACGCCGGATCCGCGCCAGCGACCCAAATTCCTCTATTTCCCCGGCCTGCCCAGCCAGCCTTATTACCCGCGCGAACGCTTCCCCTGGCATGCCGAGCTCGAAGCGGCCACCGCATCGATCCGGCAAGAGCTGCAGGCTGTGCTGGCGCAGCGCGATAGCCTGGAAGCTTTTCTGGACGCACCGCCGCCGGGCCAGATGCAACAGGCCATGTTGCAATCGTCGGGGCCGCAGCCTGCTGCCTGGGATGCTTATTTCTTCTATCGGCATGGCGAGCGTTACGACGCCCATGCCGCGGCCTGTCCACGCACGGCTGCGTTGCTGGACGGCCTGCCGCTCACGCGCATCCCCGGCCACGCGCCCGAAACGCTGTTCTCCGTATTGACCCCCGGCACGCATATCCTGCCGCACACCGGCGTCACCAACCTACGCCTGGTCACCCATCTGCCCTTGCTGGTGCCAGCCGATTGCGCCCTGTGTGTCGGTGGTGAGCTGCACGCATGGCGCGAGGGCCATTGCGTCACTTTCGACGACACCTTCGAGCACGAAGCGTGGAATCGCAGCGCGGAAACCCGCGTGGTATTGATTCTGGATAGCTGGAATCCCGATCTGACCGATGCCGAGCGCGTCGCGGTCACCGAATTGATCGAAGCGATCGGTCAGTTCAATCGCGCAAGCGGTGCCTGATGCGCTATGCGGCGTAGCCCAGTCGTTCCAGTAGCGGACGCAGCAGCGGCAACACGGGCTCGAACATCTCGCGGTATGCATGCCAGCGATGCACGGCGTGGCCGTGGATGCCCTGCGTTACCTGCGCATAGCTGGGTGTACTGATGTAGCGCTTGCTGCGCGCGTGCTCGGCGAAGCGCGCCATCGGTCCGGCATTGTCCAGATCCAGGAAATGACCCAGTTGCAGCACCTGCTCGTCGAAGTGCGACACCACCGATTCGTAGCGCCATTCCAATACCCGTGGCGCCAACACTTCGACCTGGTCGAACCAGTGCTCGAACGCGCGCACGTAGCCACGCACCAAGCGTTGCAGCGAACTGCACATCACCATGAAGGCCGGCGAGCGGAACGATTGCATGTAGCAACTCAGCAATACGTCGCAGGGATGGCGCAGGCACAGGATGATGCGCGCTTGCGGAAACAGGCGCGCGATCATCGGCAGGCACAGCATGTTGAGCGGATTCTTGTCGACCAGCCGCCGTGCACCAAGCTCGGGCACTACCTTGCGCACCATCTGGGTATAGACGGCACGCAGCTGCGCGGCATCCGTGTCGGTGAGATCGGCCAGTGCGGACGGATAGGGCTGGCCGGCCAGCCGCATGCGCTCGGTGAGTTCGTGGATGAAGGCGCGTTCGTCCATCGCGCAAAAGTCCGGATGTGCATCCAGCATTTGTTCCAGCAAGGTGGTGCCGGAGCGCGGAAAGCCCAGCACGAAAACCGGATTCTGGTCCTCGCGTGGCGGTGGTAGCGGTGCCCAGCGCGCGTATTCGCTGCGGCTGACGAGCAGGTCGGCCATCGCCAGCGGCTGGCTGTCTTCGCCGGTCAGCTCAGGCACGATGCCTTGGGCGATAGTGAGCTGCGCGGCATGCGCCTGCTGCAAGGCAGCCCATGCCGCGTGCTGCCGTTGCTGTCGATCACAGGCGGCGGCCAGGCCGAATGCGGCTTGCGCACGTGCGTCTGCGTCCTCGGTGCTGGCGAGGATGCGTCGGTACAGCTGTTCGGCGCTGGCTGTGTCGCCGCGCCGCATGGCTACTGCCGCATGGGTCAGCCAAGCCGCGCAGAGTAGTTGCGGATCATCTGGCGGCAGTTCCTGCAGAGGCAGTTGTGTGAGTTCTGTTTCGGCCTGCTCCAGCCGGTTGCTGCGTTCGAGCAGCGCGGCGCGCATGGCGATGATGCGCAGGCGCAGAGAGGGTGCGCTGTGATCGCCCGGTAGCAGTGCCTGGTCCAGGGCGTGGAATGCTTCGTCCTGGCGTCCCAGTGTGGACAGCATGCGGGCCAGGGTCAGCGCCTGCTCGGCGGGCTGCGGTGGCCATGTCGCGGCGTTTTCCAGCATCGCTTCCTCGCCCAGGCTGTCGCCGCAGACATGGCAGGCATGCGCGGCCTGCAGGCGCGCCTCGATCAAACCGGGAGCCAGTTGCACGGCATCCAGCAAGGTCTCGCGTGCGGCCAGCCAGTGTTGCTGTTGCAGCTGGAGCAGGCCGAGGTTGTAGTGCACGTCGGCGTGTTGCGGCGCCAGCGCCAAGGCGCGCCGCAACGCCTGCTCGGCCGTAGGCACGTCGCCGGTTTCGCGCGCGACCAGGCCCAGATTGTTCCAGTACTCGAAGGTTTGCGGTCTGAGCTGGGTCAGGCGCAGCAGCAGCGGCAGGGCTTCGGTTGCCCGTCCCGTGGCACGCAAGGCCAGGGCGCGCAGCAGCAGTTCGATTTCATGCTCGCCGGACAAGCTTTCGCTCAAGGTCAGCACGCGCTGCATCTCGCCCTGTTCGAAGGCGGCGAGCATCTCGGCGGTACTGGAGCGGGAGGCATCCACGCGGCGGGTCCCCATGTCGTGCGTCGGCCCTCCCCGGCGACAGGCCGGGGAGGGCATCGATCATGGCACGAAGTACGGCGTCGGCGGCTTAGAATTTCACCGTCGCACGCGCCCAGTAGTAGCGGCCCAATACGTCATACGTAGCGGTGTCGACGTTGTAGTTCAGGCCGTTCTGATAAATCAGCGGGGGCGTCTTGTCGGTGATGTTGTCCACGCCGAATTCGAAGCGGGTCTTGATGGACGGCACCGTATAGGCGATCTGTGCCGAGTGATACAGCACCGAGGCCATCGGTGCGCTGGCGCCGGTGATGTAGTCGGCGTTGAGGTTGGTGAGGTGGTTGATGTAGCGCGTTTGCCATTGCGCACTCCAGTTGCCCAATGACCAGTTGAGCGTGAGCGTGCCGCGCCAGCGGGCGATATTGCCGAATTGCTGCGTGTAGGTGCCGGCGTAGTTGACCGTCTTCGCACCCGGCTGGCCGGGCGTGGCGTTGTTGTAGAACGAGCCGGTATAGGTCGTGTTGAGCCCCAGCTTGAAATTGCCGGGATTGAAGCTGCCCAGGTCGAAGTGCGGAATGGAGTAGGTGGTGCTGAAATCCACGCCGCTGGTGCTCAAGGTGCCCAGGTTCACTTCCGGGGTGTTCATGTAATAGATCGCGCCGGCCAGTGCATTGTTGCTGGGATAGCGATGGATGAAGTTGCAGTACGGGCTGCCGCCATTGGCAAAGCACGCATCCAGCACGGTCTGCGCCGCCAGCGGCGTGAGCAGATCGTGCAGGTTGATGCGCCACAGATCGACGGTGGAGGAGAAACCTTCCAGCCAGCTCGGCGAATACACCAGCCCAAAGTCGTAGGACATGCCCTGCTCGGGCCGCAAATTGACGCCTGCGGGTTTGCCGCCGGAGTAGTAGCCGGTGATCTGCGGATTCGGATTGCCTGCCCATTGCGGCGGCACGTTCTGGCACGCTGCCGAATGCGCTGCCAGCGCCGCACTGCTGAGTCCCACGCAGGGATCGTTGATGGTGGGATTGGCGATGGTGATGCCGTCGAACTGCTCATCCAGGTTGGGCGCGCGGAAGACCTGGGTGGCGGTGGCGCGTACCAGCAAGTCGGCAATCGGGCGGTACTCCAGCGCGATCTTCTTGTTGGTGGTGGTGCCGGAGGTGCTGTAGTCGGAGGCGCGGATGCCAAGATCCAGGTTCAGCGAATACACGCCCGGCTTGCCCGACAGCAGCGGCAGCAAGGTTTCTGCGTACAGTTCCTTGACGTTGTCGCTGCCGCGACCGGGCGAACCGCAGGCTTCGGCCAGCACCGCGCAGGTGGCGGTGCCCGGATCGAGAATCGCATCCGGCGTCACCGTGTAGTTCATCGAGTTCCAGCGGTACAGCGCGCCGGTGGAGAGCTGGATCGCGCCGGCGGGCAGATCCCACAGCTCGCCGGAGGCATTGAACTGCAGTTGCTTCATCGTGGCGGTGTAGACATAGGTGGGCGAATCCACGCCGTTCTTCAGCGCGCCGGTTACCGCCGGGTCGGCCTGATCGAAGATGTTGCCGCCGGCATTGATGACCGCCTGCAGGTCGGCAATGTTCACTTCGTTGTAGTCGACCTGCTTGCGGTTGGTGTAGCCGTAATCGAGGCTCGCATCCCAGATCCAGCTGCTCTGCCCGAAGTGACCGCGCAGGCCCGTATTGACCTGCAGATTGTCGGTATCGAAGGTGTGCAGGCGCGTGCCCAGGCCGGTCAGGCGCGTATTCATCACGTAGCTGGTGCCGGTGTAGCCCGGCGGCGTGCCGAAGGTGACGCCGAACGGATTGATCGGGTTATTCGCCGCCACGTACCAGCCGTCGCTGGTGCCGGTGGGCGAGGACGCATCCTGCCCGGCAGAGTTGGTGCGGTTGAAGAACACGTTGGCGAACGCCGTCAGGTTCGGCGTGATGTTGTAGTTGCCGAGGGTGAAGAAGTTCACCCGCTTCTGCTCGGTCTGAATGTAGTTGTAGGCGTTGTAGTTGAAGGTGTCGCCCGGGCCGCCGTAGCAGCGGTAATCGCCGAGGCTGCTGCCGGTGCCATGCGACAGCGTCACATAGGTGTTGCCCGCGCCGTTGACGCTGCAGCCGCCCGGCGAGAGCCCGGCAGGAATCAGGATGCGGCCGGTTGGGATGGTGCCGGAGCCTTGCGGGGTGACGACACCGCTGGACAGATACAGCGCGTGCTGCGAGAAGCTGCGCCGGGTGGCCAGCACTGGCGTGTATTTGTTCCAGTCGATGCCCGCCACGATGTTGCCCTGCGCACCGCTGGCGCCGGTGGTGAAGCTGAAGCCGCGGCGCTGGCCGTCGCCGTGGCTGGAGATGCCATCGTTGACGCTGGCTTCGGCGCCCTTGAAATCGGTACGCAGATGGAAGTTCACCACGCCGCCGACGGCATCCGAACCGTAGGCGGTGGAGGCGCCTTCGGCCAGCACGTCCACGCTTTGGATCATGTTCTGCGGAATCATGTTGAGATCCGCGTTGGCCATGCGCTGGCCATCTACCAGCACCAGGGTGCGATTGGCGCCCAGGCCGCGCAGCGAGACGCGCGATGCGCCATCGCCGCCCTCCAGCGTGGGGCTGGCGACGCCGCCGCCGTTGCTGTTGTTGGACGGGTTGGTGGCGTAGCCGGAAATGCTCGGCAGTTGCTGCAATACATCGCCCAGCGTGGGGCTGCCGTTATTGGTGATGGCGGTGCGATCGAGCGTGATCACCGGACTGGCGGTTTCCGTATCCACGCGGCGAATCAGCGAGCCGGTGACGGTTACCGCCGACAGCGTCTTGGGCTTGGCCGGCGGACTCTGCTCGCCGGTGTTCTGGTTAGAGGGGTTCTGCGGCGGGACGGTGTCTTGCGCATGGACAACTACTGCAGAAGAGGCGAGGCCGACCGACAGCGCCAGACGCACCGCTATGGACAAGCGATTGTAGTGAGCTTGCATGATGTCTCCCCGAATGAATGGCCAAGGAGGAACACCGATACAACCCGGCACGCCCGTGCTTTCCCCGTGCTTCACGGGACGTGTAATCCGGACATCCGATCAGGGATGCTTTGCCTAGTGCTCCCCCTGGAGCAACTCTTTCAAGAAACTGACGAAGAGTAAATACTTGCGGGCAAATACTTGCGGCAAGTTTCGTGAACCAGGCCACGGGCGCCGCAGCTCGCGCTGCCGCGCTTAGCTGTCGTGACATGTCCTGTCACTTTCTGTTTCTTTCCGGGCGAAAGCGGGAAAGGTCAGTGCTGCGCCAGCGCAGCGGCCACGGCGGGCTCGATGGCCTCGGTCCATAGCGCATATTGGGCGCCGGACGGGTGCAGCCCGTCGGAGGCGACCAGGCTCGCGTGATCGCGGGAGATGCCGGTGATATTCACGAAACGGGCCCCCGCCGCGAGCGCCTCCTCGCGGGCGATTGCGTTGAACGCATCCAGTTCGGCCGCAATTTGCTGCAGATTGCGGCCGCTCCGGTGGCCGAACGGGGTGACGCCCCAGTCGGGAATGGATACCACCACCACGCGTGCCGCACGCTTGCCGGCCAGGGTGGTGGCACGCATCAGCAAGGTGCGCAACTGCGCGCGGTATTCCTCTGCCGCGCGGCCGCGGTATTGATTGTTGACGCCGATCAGCAGGGTGACCAGGTCGTAGCTGGCGCCCAGTTCGGCCTTGTCCATGCCGTCCGACAGTTCGTCGGTGGTCCAGCCGGTGACGGCGACGATTTGCGGATCGTCGATGGCAAAGGCGCGTGCGCGCAGCTTTTCGGCCACCTGTACCGGCCAGCGTGCCTGGGCGGGCACGTCTTCGCCGATGGTGTAGGAATCGCCCAGGGCCAGGTAACGCAGCGGCATGGATCAGGCGATCGCGGCGCGCGGAGTCTGTTCGGCGGCCATCCGTTCCAGCACGCGCTCGATGCGCACGAACACGTCGCGCAGTTGCGCCGGCTGCGGCAACAGAGTCAGGCGCACATGGCGGCTGGTCGGTACGTTGAAGCTGGAGCCAGGCACCACCAGCACCGATTCTTCTTCCAGCAGGCGCAGGGCGAAGGTGTCGTCGTTGAAGTTGGCGATGCGGTCGGTACGCACGCGCGGGAAGGCGTACAAGGCGCCGCCCGGGGTGACCAGGTCCAGATAATCGCTGGCGGCGACGCCTTCCAGCACGGCCTTGCGTGCCTCATGCAGGCGGCCGCCCGGTGCGGTAAGCGCACCGATGGTGGGCGTGTCCTGCAGCGCCGGAATCACCGCCCATTGCGCAGTGACGTTGGCGCACAGGCGCAGTGCCGCCAGCAGCTGCAGCGCATCGCGGTATTCGCGCGTGCTGGCCACATCGCCCGACAGGCTGAGCCAGCCGACCCGATAGCCGCAGGCGCGATGCACCTTGCTCAGGCCGCCGAAGCTGATGCACGGGGTATTGCCCGCCACCTGCGCCACCGGCTGGAAATGGGTGCCGTCGTAAAGGATCTCGTCATAGATCTCGTCGCACAGCAACAGCAGGCGATGGCGTGCGGCAATGGCAACGATCTGTTCCAGCAGCGCGCGCGGATACACCGCGCCGGTGGGATTGTTCGGATTGATCAGTACCAGCGCCCGCGTGCGCGGCGTGACCAGCGCCTCGATTTCTTCCGGATCCGGCAAATGCCGGTTTTCCGCCAGGCAGCGGTAGTAGCGCGGCACGCCGCCGTTGAGAATGGTGGCGGCGCTCCACAGCGGGTAGTCCGGGCTGGGCAGCAGCACTTCGTCGCCCGGCTGCAGCAGGGCGCGCAGGCTGAGATCGATCAGCTCGCTGACGCCGTTGCCGATAAAGATGCGTTCCACTTCCACCTGGCGCGCGCCGCGGGCGCGCTGCTGCGCGGCAATCGCCTCGCGCGCTTCTTCCAACCCCTGCTCGTGGCCATAGGCTTCGCTTTCGTGCAGGTGCGCGGCAATGGCCTGGCGCAGATGCTCCGGCACGGTAAAGCCATAGCGGGCAGGGTTGCCGATATTGAGCTTGATGATCGGCAGCCCGGCCGCTTCCAGTTCGCGTGCACGGCGGGTCAGCGCACCACGGATTTCATAGCGCACCTCATTCAGATGCGCACTGGGTTTGATCGAGGCCAACGGCTTAGTCCTTATTTCTTCGGGGAAACCCGGCCTGCCGCCGGTTCTTGCGTCGATGCTAACAGCGTGTGCGGGCGCTGTGGGGCTCTGAATCGGGCGAAAAAAGGCATCGGATATGCGGGTTTTTCCTTTCACCACGGTGTGCCCCGAGCGTCCATGCGGTATGTCCATTCCCCGTCGACCCCAGCTCCCGGCATAATCGAACCCCATGAGCGATGCCCAGACCATCGAACAGCTCCGCCACATCGGCTGGCGGGGCGATGCCTTGCCAGCCGACGGACGGCGGTTGGCGCGAGTGGTGGCGCAGCATCGCGCCGGCTACGAATTGCACGATGGCGTCGATACCTTCGGCGCCCAGCCGGCCGGACATTTCCTCAAGCGCGGGCTGGATCCGGCCGAACGGCCGGCGGTCGGCGACTTCGTCGAAGTGGAGCCGGGCAAGCCGCCGCATATTCTTGCCGTGCAGGCGCGCCGCACCGTGCTGTCGCGCGCCGCGGCGGGCGAGCGCTATGAGCGCCAGGTGATCGCCACCAATATCGATTACGTGCTGGTGCTGACCGGGCTGGATGGCGACTTCAATCCGGCGCGCATCGAGCGTTACCTGTCCCTTACCGAGGGTTCGGGTGCGCAGCCGGTGGTCATCCTGAGCAAGCTCGACCAGCGCGAGGATGCCGAGGCCTGCGTGGCCGACCTGCGCGTGCGCTTGCCGGTGGGCACGCCGATCCATGCCATTAACGGCAAGGACCCGGCCAGCGTCGCGGTGCTGGCGGCCTACCTCAAGCCGGGCGACAGCGCCGTGCTGGTCGGTTCTTCCGGCGCCGGCAAGTCGACCCTGACCAACACCTTGCTGGGTACCGAGCGCATGGCCACCAGTGCGGTGCGCAGCCATGACAGCCGCGGCCGCCACACCACCACCCATCGCGCCTTGCTGCAGTTGCCTAGCGGCGGCTGTCTGATCGATACGCCGGGGATGCGCGAGCTGAAGCTTACCGGTGAAGAAAACCTCGATCTGTTCGCCGATATCGACGCATTGGCCGAGAACTGCCGCTTCGCCGATTGCGGGCATGGCAGCGAGCCGGGCTGCGCGGTGCAGGAAGCCTTGCACGACGGCGAACTGTCGGCCGAGCGCTGGCGCAATTATCTGAAGCTGCGCGACGAGCGCGAAGAGCAGGCGAACATGCTGGAGTCGCGCCTGCGCCGCCAGCGCGGCGGCCGGCCGGTAGTGAAAACGCATGGGCCGCGCGGTTCGCGTGAGCGGGAGTGACATGAGCAGTACCCCCATCGAAGCCATTCCCGCGGACCTGGCTCCGTATGCCGCGCTGGACAAGCGTCTGCTCGCTGCGGTTCGCGGCATCAACATTCTCTCCACGGTCAGTTGGCCGGCTTCGCTGGAAGACCGCATGATCGAGGAGTACGGCAGGGGTCAATACACCTTGCCGGACGTGCAGTACAAAGTGCCGGATCTTTCCGAGGTGCGCAGGGAACTGGCCGCGATCGAAAGCGAAGCGGGCAATGACGATCCGCTCGGCGATTACCTGCGGCGCACGGCCGAATCGTGGCGGATTGCGGCAGAGATGCTCGAAGCGGTCGGCACCGAGGGCGTTACCGCGCCGTCCATCCAGCTGTACGGCCGTCCCGGCGACGCGATTTCCGGCAGCGATCGCAGCAATCTGGATGCCGCGCGCTATTTCGTGGAGCTGTCCGACGAGCTCGGCGCCGACCTGCACGACGACGACATCACCGCCAACATTTCCTCCGAAGTGTTGCGCGCCGACCTGGCCAAGGCGCTGGACGACTTTTTCGGCGTCGGCAAGATCGCGGTGGAAATCGATAACGATCTCACCGCCAAGGCCGCCGCCGGCGCCACCCGCATTCGTCTGCGCGGCGGCATGCGCTTCAGCCAATACGACCGCCACCAGCTGCTGAATCACGAAGCCTATGTGCATTCGCTGACCGCCTTGAACGGACGCGAGCAGCCGCTGCTGGCTTCGCTGGCGCGCACCTCGCCGCGTGTCACGGCAACGCAGGAAGGCCTGGCGGTGTTTGCCGAACTGATGTCCGGCGCCATCGATATCGCGCGGCTCAAGCGCATCAGCCTGCGCATCCTGGCGATCGACATGGCGCTCAACGGGGCGGACTTTGTCGAGGTGTATCGCTTCTTCAATCGCTGCGGGCAAAGCGTGGGCGACAGCTTTCATTCCGCGCAGCGCGTGTTCCGCGGCGTGCCGCTGACCGGCGGTGCGGCCTTCGCCAAAGACAATGTGTACCTCTCCGGCCTGCTCGACGTGCACACCTTCTTCCGCTGGGCCTTGAAGGAACGGCGGCTGGACCTGTTGCGTTATCTGTTTGCCGGCAAGCTCACCCTGCACGACGTGATGAGCCTGGAGCCGCATTTCCTGTCCGGTGCGCTGGCCCCGCCGCGCTGGTTGCCGCCGTGGATGCAGCATGTGCACGGGCTGGCCGGCAAGCTGGCGTTTTCGCTGTTTATCAACCGCGTGCGCATGTCCAAGGTGGAAGCGGAAACGCTGTCGGCGGGGATCTGATCAGGCGAGATCGTGATCGGGCTGGTTGACGAAGATCAGCACGCCCAGGATCGCCATGTAGAAGCGAAAGGCGCCTTCCTGGCCGTTCCAGCTGCTGGACTGCCACATGGCGAACCATTCCCCGCCCACCACCATAAAGCCCAAAAACCACACCGCAAAACCCAGCACACAGCCGGCCGTGACCCGTTTCTTGGCCTGGTTGAAGCGGGCTCCCTGCTGGTGGCGGGCCCGCCACAGCGCCAGGCTGCCGGCTATCAGCAGCAGGCCGGTGGCGCCTTCGGCGGCGATGATCAGGCCATAGCCGATATGCCAGAGCACCGGGCTGGTGATGGCACGACCAAGCAAAGCATTGCCGGGAAAGGTCGTGTCCATCGACAGCACATGCTGGACGAACCGGAAGTTGGAGCCGTAGTCGACGAGGTTGTCGAGGGTAACGATCAAGGCGAACGCCGCCAGTACCAGCGACAGCACGATCTTGGCGATGCGAGTGGTCATGAGTGTCCCGGTGCCCGGCGCGATGGATATCGCGCTGCAGCAAAATGACGATGCAGCAGAAGGCTACCGAACAGAACGTGACCGCACTACTACCTTTTGACTAGCTCTTGTGCCCGGCGCCGCGGTGCACGGGTGCTACCATGCGCAGCATGCCGCCGCGCGGCACCCGCCCTCCTTCTTCGTTGCAACGCATCCGATGGCCCATTCCGACGACTTCCGCCAAGCCGCCCTCGACTATCACCGCCTGCCGCGCCCCGGCAAGATCAAGGTTTCGCCGACGACCTCGCTGATCACTCAGCGCGATCTGTCGCTGGCGTATTCGCCCGGCGTGGCCTATGCCTGCGAAGCGATCGTCGAGGATCCACAAAGCGCGAGCGAGTACACCGCGCGCTCCAACCTGGTGGCGGTGATCACCAATGGCACTGCGGTGCTGGGCCTGGGCGACATCGGGCCGCTGGCCGGCAAGCCGGTGATGGAAGGCAAGGGCGTGCTGTTCCAGAAGTTCGCCGGCATTGATGTGTTCGATATCGAGCTGGCCGAGCGCGACCCGGACAAGCTGGTCGACATCATCGCCGCGATGGAACCGACCTTCGGCGGTATCAACCTGGAAGACATCAAGGCGCCGGAGTGTTTCATCGTCGAGCGCAAGCTGCGCGAGCGGATGAAGATCCCGGTGTTCCACGACGACCAGCATGGCACCGCGATCATCGTCGGTGCGGCCATCGTCAATGCGCTGCAGATCGTCGGCAAGAAAATCGAAGACGTGCACCTGGCCACGGCCGGCGCCGGCGCGGCCGGCATCGCCTGCCTCGACATGCTGGTGGCGCTGGGCCTGAAGCCCGAACACATCCTCGCCTACGACCGCGAAGGCGTGCTGTACACCGGCCGCGACCAGATGGATCCGGACAAGCAGCGCTATGCGCGCGATACCAAGGCGCGCACGCTGGCCGAGATCGTCGATGGCGCGGATATCTTCCTGGGCCTGTCGGCTGGCGGCGTGCTGAAGCCGGAGATGGTGGCCAGCATGGCCGACAAGCCGATCATCCTGGCGCTGGCCAATCCCAATCCGGAGATCCTGCCGGAGGATGCCAAGCAGGTGCGGCCGGACTGCATCATCGCCACCGGCCGTTCGGACTACCCGAACCAGGTCAACAACGCGCTGTGCTTCCCGTACATCTTCCGCGGTGCGCTGGACGTAGGCGCCACCGGCATCAACGAAGCGATGAAGCTGGCCTGCGTGCACGCCATCGCAGCGCTGGCGCAGATGGAGTCAGGCGACCTGGCCAGCGCCTACGCCGGCGATCCGCCGACCTTCGGTGCGGACTATCTGATTCCGCGCCCGTTCGATCCGCGCCTGCTGGTGATGCTTGCACCGGCAGTGGCGCTGGCGGCAATGGAGTCGGGCGTGGCCACGCGTCCGATCACCGACATGGACGCCTATATCGAGAAGCTGGCGCAGTTTATCTACCGCACCGGCTACATCATGAAGCCGATCTACGAGCGTGCACGCACCGACCGCAAGCGTGTGGTGTACGCCGAAGGCGAAGAAGAAACCGTGCTGCGCGCGGTGCAGACGGTAATCGACGAAAAGCTCGCCTATCCGATCCTGATCGGCCGTCCCGATGTGATCGAAACGCGCATCCAGCGCATGGGCCTGCGTATGCGCGCGGGCGTCGATTTCGAACTGACCAATATCAATGACGACCCGCGCTTCAACGAATACTGGCAGCACTATCACCTGCTGACCGAGCGGCGCGGCGTTTCGCCGGCCGCGGCCAAGAACCTGCTGCGTTCGCGGCCTACGCTGATCGCCGCCATCATGGTCGAGCGCGGCGAAGCCGATGCGATGATCTCCGGCCTGGTCGGGCGCTATCACAAGAAGCTCGGTTATATCCGTAGCGTGTTCGGGCTCGACCCGGGCGTATCGTGCACCTCGGCGATGAGCGGCGTGATCAACGACAAGGGCACCTGGTTCTTCCTGGACACGCATGTGCAGTGCGATCCGACCGCCGAGCAGATCGCCGAGGCGACCTTGCAGGCCACGTATCGCCTGAAGCTGTTCGGCATCGAGCCGAAGGTGGCGCTGCTGTCGCACTCCAATTACGGCAGCCACGAGAACGCCAGCGCGGCCAAGATGCGCGAGGTGTTCAAGATTCTGCGCGCCCGCGCGCCCAAGCTGGAAGTGGACGGCGAAATGCAGGCCGATACCGCCTGGGATGAAACGCTGCGCCAGCGCATCTTCCCCAACACCACCCTGAGCGGCCGCGCCAACCTGTATGTGATGCCCAACCTGGACGCCGCCAACATCGCCTATAACATGGTGCGGGTGATGACCGATGGCGTCGCCATCGGCCCGATCCTGATGGGCGTGAACCGGCCTGCGCATATCCTCACGCCGTCCTCCACCGTGCGGCGCGTGGTGAATATGACCGCCATTGCCGTGGTCGATGCACAGATCCGTGCCGCGGCTCAGGGCGAGCGCAGCTGAGCCGATCCACAGGGGGCTTGCCCCACCGATTGCCAGGCGGCCTGCGGGCCGCCTGCTTTTTTTGAACGTCTAAATTTTTGATGGCCGGCGCAGGCCGTCAATAGTATCCGTGCGCATACGTATGTAGGCTCCCGCCAATTGGCGGGATAGTCGCTTGGAGGCTAGAATCGGAGGACTTAGCTCGTCCTGCGGCGAACACGCCAACGCGGTCCTGTTCCGTCCCGGCCTTGAGTCGCCGGATCGATGCCTTGGTTTCGTCGCTTCCCCAGCGACGCGCATCCACAGCATGCGGCGCACGGCGCCGCGGAGACGTTCCATGGATCAGCTCGACGATATCCTCCACCAGGACCTCGACCCCACCGAAACCCAGGAGTGGGTCGAATCGCTCAATGCCGTCATCGATCGCGAAGGCACCGAGCGCGCGCATTTCCTGCTGGAGCGGCTGGTCGACTCCACGCGTCGTTCGGGCGGCTACCTGCCGTTCGATCCCACCACTGAATACGTCAACACCATCCCGCCGCATCTGGAAGCGAAGATGTCCGGCGACGCCGCGATGGAATGGCGCATCCGCACCCTGATCCGCTGGAACGCCATGGCGATGGTGGTGCGCGCCAACCGCAAGCCGGGCGAGCTGGGCGGCCATATCGCCAGCTTCGCCTCGTCCGCCACGCTGTATGACGTGGGCTTCAACCATTTCTGGCGCGCACCGAGCGCCGATCATCCGGGCGACCTGGTGTTCCACCAGGGCCATTCCAGCCCGGGCGTCTATGCCCGTTCCTTCCTCGAAGGCCGCATCAGCGAAGAGCAGCTCGACCTGTTCCGCATGGAAGTGGCCGGCAAGGGCCGCGGCCTGTCCTCCTACCCGCACCCCTGGCTGATGCCCGACTACTGGCAGGTGCCGACGGTGTCGATGGGCCTGGGCCCAATCCAGGCCATCTACCAGGCGCAGTTCTGGAAGTATCTGGAGCATCGCGGCCTGATGCCCAAGACCGACCGCAAGATCTGGTGCTTCATGGGCGACGGCGAAACCGACGAGCCCGAATCGCTGGGTGCGATCTCGCTGGCCGGCCGCGAAGGCCTGGACAACCTGATCTTCGTGATCAACTGCAACCTGCAGCGCCTGGACGGTCCGGTGCGCGGCAACGGCAAGATCATCCAGGAACTGGAAGGTGTGTTCCGCGGCGCCGGCTGGAATGCCATCAAGGTGGTGTGGGGCAGCTACTGGGATCCGCTCCTCGCCCGCGACAAGAACGGCGTGCTGCGCAAGCTGATGATGGAAACCATCGACGGCGAATACCAGGCCTGCAAGGCCTTCGGCGGCGCGTACACGCGCGAGCATTTCTTCGGCAAGTATCCGGAGACGCGCGAGATGGTCGCCAACCTCAGCGACGATGATATCTGGCGCCTCAACCGCGGCGGCCACGATCCGCACAAGGTGTACGCGGCCTATCACGCCGCGGTGAACACCAAGGGCATGCCGACCGTGATCCTGGCCAAGACGGTCAAGGGCTACGGCATGGGCGCGGCCGGCGAATCGCAGAATCCCACCCACCAGCAGAAGAAGCTGGATGACGACGCCGTGCGCCATTTCCGCGACCGCTTCAACATCCCGGTCTCGGACGACAAGCTCAAGGACGTGCCGTACTACCACCCCGGCAAGGATTCGCCGGAAGTGCAGTACATGCTGGAGCGCCGCAAGACGCTGGGCGGTGCGCTGCCGCAGCGTCGCCGCCACACCGACGTGAAGCTCAAGGCGCCGGAACTGGCCGCCTTCGAGCAGATCACCAAGGGCACCGGCGATCGCGAAATCTCCACCACCATGGCGCTGGTGCGCGGCATGAACCTGTTGCTGCGCGACAAGGGCATCGGCCCGCGCGTGGTGCCGATCGTCGCCGACGAAGCGCGCACCTTCGGCATGGAAGGCATGTTCCGCCAGATCGGCATCTATGCGCCGGAAGGCCAGAAGTACCGCCCGCAGGACGCCGACCAGCTGCTGTATTACCGCGAAGACCAGAAGGGCCAAGTGCTGCAGGAAGGCATTTCCGAGGCCGGCGGCATGGCCGCGTGGATGGCGGCGGCGAGCAGCTACAGCATCAGCAACCAGCCGATGCTGCCGTTCTTCATCTACTACTCCATGTTCGGTTTCCAGCGCATCGGCGACCTGGCCTGGGCCGCGGGCGACATGCGCTCGCGCGGCTTCCTGATCGGCGGCACCGCCGGCCGCACCACGCTCAACGGCGAAGGCCTGCAGCACGAAGACGGCCATTCGCACCTGCTGGCCGGTTCGATTCCGAACGTGCGCGCCTACGATCCCACCTTCTCCTATGAAGTGGCTGTGATCCTGCAGGACGGCACGCGCCGCATGCTGGAAGAGCAGGAGGACGTGTACTACTACCTCACCGTCATGAACGAAAACTATGCCCATCCCGATCTGCCGCAAGGCGTCGAGGAAGGCATCGTCAAGGGCATGTACCTGTTCAAGGACGGCGGCAAGGCGAAGAAGGGCGAGACCCGCGTGCAACTGCTCGGCTCCGGCACCATCCTGCGCGAGGTGATTGCCGCGGCCGAACTGCTGGAGAAGGATTTCGGCGTCAGCGCCGACATCTGGTCGGTGCCCAGCTTCAGCGAACTGCGCCGCGACGGCTTCGATGCCGAACGCTGGAACCGCCTGCATCCGGAAGCGGAACAGCGCCTGCCGTATGTCACCGGCCTGCTGCAGGGCCGCCAGGGTCCGGCGGTTGCCGCTACCGACTATGTGCGCGAATTCGCCGACCAGGTCCGCGCCTTCATGCCGGACGGCATGCGCTATACCGTGCTCGGCACCGATGGCTATGGCCGCTCGGATACGCGCGAGCATCTGCGCAACTTCTTCGAAGTGGACCGCTACTGGATCGCCCACGCCGCGCTGGCGGCGCTGGCGAAGGACGGCAAGGTCAACGCCAAGGATGTGGCGCGCGCCATCCGCGAGTACAAGCTCGATCCGGACAAGCCGAACCCGCAGACGGTGTAATCGCCGCAGTCAAAAAAGAACCCGCCGAAAGGCGGGTTTCTTTTTTGCGGCGGGGCGAACGCTGTACTGCTCAGTCGTCGTCGCCGCGGAATACGTGACGCAGCAGCAGGAAGGCACCCACGGTGCCGGCAACGATCGCTGCCGTGGCCACCGGATGGCGATTCACCTGCCGGCGCAGGCGGCGGTACTGGTAGTTGGCTTCGTCGGCGAAATCCTCGGCCGCGCGGGCGATGCGCTTGCCGGTGTCGCGGCGGTTGAGGCGGCCCACGGCGCGGCGGCCGCGCGTCATCAGGTTGTCGGCCGTGTCGGAAATGCCGTCGCCGTACTGCCGCACCCGGCTGCTGAGGTCGTCGAGGCGACGTTCGATATCGGCTTGCCTGCTCATGGGTCTTCTCCGCGGTATCCAGATGGGTGAACTTGCCAGCGCCTACGTGAGCGTGGCGTTAATCGATAATAGATGTATTCAGCCACTCAACAGGCTGTATTCGCCGCCTTGCTGCAGCGCTCGCTGATAGGCCGGCCGCGCGTGAATGCGCTGCAGGAATGCCTGCAGGCGCGGATAGCGCTGGTCGAGGCCGCTGCGCATGGCGGCCGCTTCCAGCGGAAAGCTCATGATGATGTCCGCGACACTGAAATCCGTGCCGCCGAACCATTCGGCCTTGGTCAGCTCGCCCTCCAGGTACGAAAGATGCAGGGCGATCTGCGGATCGACAAAACTCTGCTGCACCTTGCCGGCGATGGCCTTGGCCACGGGGCGCACGAAGAACGGCGCCGGCGTGCTCTGCACGCGCTGGAACACCAGCTTGAGCAGCAGCGGCGGCATTGCCGAGCCTTCGGCGTAGTGCAGCCAATAGGTGCTGCGCAGGCGCGCGTCGCTGCCGTGCGGGGGAATCAATCGGCCATTGCCGTAGCGGTCGGCGAGATATTCGATGATCGCGCCCGATTCCACCAAGGTTCGTTCGCCATCGGTGACCACCGGCGACTTGCCCAGCGGATGCACTGCGCGCAGTTCGGGCGGTGCCAGCATGGTGCGCGGATCACGCTGGTAGCGCTTGATCTCGTAGGGCAGCCCGAGCTCTTCCAGCAGCCACAGGATGCGCTGCGAGCGCGAGTTGTTGAGATGGTGAACGGTAATCATGCGGACCTCACACCGTTTGCGCCTGGTTTTCGCGATCCTGTTCCACCGGCTCCATATGCAGGCGCTGGCGCCGGCGCAGGGTGGGGAACAGCCACATCCATACACCTACCACCACCAGCGTGCCGATGCCGCCAACGACGGCGGAGCCGACCGCGCCCAGCCATGCGGCCAGCATGCCCGATTCGAATTCGCCGAGCTGGTTGGAGGTGTTGATGAAAATCGCATTCACCGCACTGACCCGCCCGCGCATCGCGTCCGGCGTATCCAGTTGCACCAGCGAACCGCGGATCACCATGCTGACCATATCGAAGGCACCCAGCGCGAACAGCGCGAGCAGCGACAGCCACAGCAGCTTCGACAGCGCAAATATCAGCGTGGCGACGCCGAAACCGGCCACCGCTGCAAACATGATCTTGCCGACGTTGCGCTCCATGTTGTTGCGCGCGAGCCAGAACGACATCAGCAAGGCGCCCACTGCCGGCGCTGCACGCAGCAGGCCCAGGCCCCATGGGCCGGTGTGCAGCACGTCCTTGGCGAAGACCGGCAGCAGGGCGGTGGCGCCGCCCAGCAACACCGCGAACAGGTCGAGCGAAATCACGCCCAGCACATCTTTGCGCTCGCGGATGAAATGCACGCCGGCAAACAAGGTCTTCAGTGTGGGCGGCTCGCGTTTCGGCGGCGCCTGCTCGTAGCGCAGTTGCGCCACCAGCGTGGCGGCGATCAGGTAAAGCACAGCCGACACGGCATACACCACGCCCGGCCCGGCCACATACAGAAAGCCACCCAGCGCCGGACCCACGATCGATGCCGCCTGCATGGCCGATCCGTTCACAGCCATCGCCCGCGGCAGCAGGGCCGGCGGCACCAGTGCCGGCACCATCGATTGCATCGACGGCGATTCGAAGGCCTTGGTCACCGAGATGGTGAAAATCAGCAGCAGCATGCCGACTTCGTTGATGGCATGCAGCAGGGTCAGCACAGCCAGCAGTACGATCGCCACCCATTCCACCAGTTGGCCGAGCAGCACGATGCGGCGGCGGTCGAACTGATCGGCGAGATGGCCGGCCGGCAGCGCCAGCAACACCGACGGGAAAAATTGCACCAGGCCGATCAGGCCCAGGTCGAAGGCACGCCCGGTCATGGCGTAGATCTGCCAGCCCACCGCCACGGCCAGCATCTGGAAACCGAAGCTTGAGGCGGTGCGGGCGCACCAGAAGGCGACGTAGGCGCGGTGTTGCAGCAGCGAGTCCGCGGGGGACGTGGGGGAGGGCGGCATGATCGATCCTGGGCAGAACCTGCATTATCAGCCCGCGGCATGGGCTGGCAAAGTGACGCTTGCGCCTAATGCGCGGCACTTCCTCTTAGAATTGCCGGATGGGGAAACAGCAAAGCTTCACCTTCGAAAGCTTCCAGCGCTGGCGCCGTGCGTTCGAGCTCGGCTTCTGGCCGGTATTTTTCGTCATCAACACCGTGTTCAACGCTACGGTATCGGTGATGGATCACCCGGATTTTCCGGCATGGGAGCCGTGGACCTGGGAAGCCAGCAGTGCGGTGGTGATGCTGGCGCTGATGCCGGCCCTGGTCTACGTATCGCGACGCTGGCCGATCCGCTTCGAAACCTGGCGCACCAACTTGCTGCGGCATCTGGCCTTCAGCGTGCTTTTCAGCCTGGTACATGTGCTGGGCATGGTGGCGGTGCGCGAGGTGGTCTATGCAATGGTCGGGGGCCATTACGTGTTCGGCGACAGTTGGTCGAATTTCAGCTACGAATACCTCAAGGATGTGCGCAGCTATTTCTGGATGATGGCTGGCATCGCTCTGTACCGGCTGTGGGTGATGCGCTTCCAGGGCGAAGCCAGCTTGCTGGCGGAGCCGGACGTGGGGCCGCCGGTAGAGCCGGTGGAGCAGCCGGAGCGTTTTCTGGTGCGCAAGCTGGGCAAGGAATTTCTGCTCGCTGCGCGCGAGATCGAGTGGCTGCAGGCCTCGGCCAACTACGTCAATCTGCATGTGCGCGGCCGCGACTATCCCTTGCGCGCCACCATGGCCGGGATCGAGACGCGGCTGGACGTGCAGCACTTCATGCGGGTGCATCGCAGCTACGTGATCAACCTGGATTTCCTGGCCGAGATCGAGCCGCTCGATACGGGCGATGCGCGCCTGCTGATGCGCGACGGCGCGAAGATTCCCTGCAGCCGCCGTTATCGCGCGGCATTGCGCGAGCGCTTCGGGCAATCCAGCGCCGCCTGATGTCCGCATGATCGCCCCGGTTGCGCTGAAACAGGGCTCGTTCCAAGCTAACAGCCTGTCCATCGCCGGTGCATTGACCATGATCCGCTTGCTCCCTCGTCGCTCCATTGCCGTGGCTGCCGCGTGCAGTTTGCTGGCCCTGGCCGCCTGCTCGCAGCAGGATCAGAACGCGGCCACCCAGGCCGATGCCGCCAAGGCACAGGCGCAGGCCGAGGCCAACGAAGCCAACAGCCAGCTGCAGAGCTACCGCCAGATGCTGCAGGCGAAGAACGACGAGATGGCGGCGGAGCTGGGCCAGGACATCCTGCAGCATTTCCCCAATTCGCCCGCGGCCAAGGAAGTGCAACAAAGCCTGCCGGACGTGCAGCAGCGCTGGAAAGAAACCAGCGAGAAACGCCGCCTCGCAGCGCTGTGGACGTATCAGGTCGGCCCGATGGAAGGCGGCACGCAATCCACCGCCAGCCTCTACACCACGCGGCCCTCGGGCGATCGCGCGGTGCGCCTGGTGCTGCGCCGGCATACTCAGTGGGGGCAAAGCGTATTTCTGTTCGGCAATGGCCACGGCTTTGTCTGCAAGGGCAATTGCACAATCCAGGCCCAATTCGACGGCAAGCCGCATCCGCTGCGCGCGTTCCTGCCCACCACTGGCGAGCCGGCCATTTTCATTCGCGACGACAAGCCTTTTATCGAAGCGCTGAGCAAGACCAGGCGCATGGTGATGGACGTGGAGCTGCAGGACGGCGGCAAGCAGGAGCTGGTGTTCGAGACTGGCGGCTACGATTCGTCGAAGTGGACCGAGGTGGGTAAGAAGTGAGGCGTGCTGCCCGGTGTGCCGGGCAGGCATGATTGGCGTGGTATGTCATACAGGGAGAGTGTTATGCCGGTATTGCGCGTGTCGACCATCATGCTGTTGGCGCTGGGCCTGAGTGCCTGTGTCAGCGAACCGTCCACCCCATCGCTGCCGCAGCAGCAACGGCAGGAGGCGTACAACGCCGCGGCCGGTGACCAGGTGCAGCACTTCCACCTGGTGTTGCACGATATTTATTCCTGGGAGCGGCTGAGCGATACGCAGGTGGTGGTCTATACCCAGCCCACGCGCGCCTATCTGCTGGATGTGTGGCCTTGCAGCAGTCTCAACTACACCAACAGCATCGGCCTGACTTCTTCGGCCAACCAGGTGGCGGTGGGAGCGGACAAGGTGATCGTCAGCCACTCCCACCTGGCCTGCAAGATCGAAGAGATTCGGCCGGTGGATCTGGCGCAGTTCAAGCTGGACAAGGCGAGCCAGCGCCATATCGACAACCTGCAACGGGATAGCGACGCGTCCAAGCCGGCCGCGTAGCAATCCGGCGCAGCATCATCGGAGGCGGTGCCATGCGGTGTAAACGAATCGTCGTAGCCCTGCTGCTGTCCAGCCTGCTCGCCGCCTGCTCCAGCGTGCCGTATGCGCAGCGCCTGCAGCAGCGTCAGCAGACCTACGGCGCTGCGGCTGGCGCGCCAGTGCAGAGTTTTCGCCTGATCCTCGGCAGCATCTATTCGTGGGAGCCGCTGAGCGACACGCAACTGGTGGTTTATACGCAGCCCACGCGCGCCTATCTGCTCGATGTGTGGCCGTGCAGCAATCTCACCTTCGCCAACGGCATTGGCCTCACCTCGTTCGCCGATCAGGTGCAGGTGGGATTCGACAAGGTATTTACCGGCCGCGGCTACGTGCCCTGCATGATCAAGCAGATCCGCCCGGTGGACCTGGCGCGGTTCAAGCTGGAGCGCGAGGCACAGCGCCACGTCGACCGCCTGCAGCGCGAGCGTGACGCCGCGCCGCAGCCGGCAGGCGGGCACTGACCCCGTGAGCGAACCGCAGATCTATTGCCCGCAATGCGCCTGGCGTCCGCTGGGTACCAGTCGCTGGGTCTGCGCGCGCCAGATGGGCGGATGCAATACCTCGTGGAATACCTTCTGGACCGGCGGTGTCTGTCCAGGCTGCAGCTATCGCTGGGAAATCACCGCCTGCCATGCCTGCAAACGCTATTCGCTGCACAAGGACTGGTATCACTGGCCCGAGACCGAACAGCACGAATCGGAACATCAGCTGGAAGCCGAGCAGCCGTCCTCGCGCTGAAGCCATGCTGTGCACTTGCATGGCGCTGGCGCGTTAGGGCAAGCAGAACAACCGGAGCTTGTGCCATGTCGACCATGCGAATCGCCGCAGCCGTGCTGCTTTCGGCCGTGTTGGCCGCCTGTTCCAGCGTGCCTTATGCGCAACGCACGCAGCAGCGCCGGAACGCCTATAACGCGGCCGCAGGCGCACCCGTCCGCAGCTTCCGCTTCTTCACCCAGATCTGGTCGTGGGAGCCGTTGAGCGACAAGCAACTGGCGGTCTACACCACGCCCAGCACCGCCTATCTGCTGGATGTCTGGGATTGCCCGAATCTGATGTGGGCGCAGGCGATCGGGCTGACCTCGAGCTTCCGCGAGGTATCGGTGAATTTCGACAAGGTGCTGGCCGGGCGGCCGTATGTGCCCTGCGTCATCAGCCGGATCCGCCCGGTGAATCTTGCGCAGCTGAAGCTCGAGCAGGCCGCGCAGCGCGAGGTCGACATGCAGTCGCGCGACAGCGGCAGTGCCGCGGCGCCGCCGCCTGCCAATCATTGAGCGCCCGGGAAAGCCGCAGGCGCGTACCGGTTATTGCAGGAACAGCTTTTCGCTGATGCGTGCCAGTGGTTTTTCCAGCGTTTGCTGCAGGCGCGGCGGCAGGGCCAGCGGTTTGAGCAGCATCTTCACAGTCATTTCCGCCGGAATATGCCGGCGCAGCAGCGCCTGCGCCGGACCGGCCACCTTCTGGAATTCCGCCTGGTTGCCCTTGTGCTGCGGGTAGCACTGGTTGAACACGTGGCGCAGCGCGATATCGCTGTCTTCGTTGCGGATCTCGTTGACCCGCCGCAGGATCGCGCGGAACACCTTGTAGCGACCCAGCCGTTCGTTCTCGCGATAGCGCTGGAATGCCTGGTAGAAATGCTTGTAGTGGCGCACTTCGTCGCTCTTGATGTTGTTGGTGAGCTGCTTGAGCACCGGCTCGTCGACGATGTCGTTCAAGGCGCGATAAAGGCTGGCGGTGCCGGTTTCCACCACGCAGCGGGCAGCCAGTTCCAGCCCGCGCGACGGTTCCAGCTGTTCGTTGGTGCACAGTGCGCCGTAGTCCTTCCAGAAGGCCTCGAAGCCGGCATCCCAGTCGAACTCCGGCCAGACGTGGCGGACGTAGGCGGCCAGGGCGCGGCCGTGCTGCAGTTCTTCGTGTTCCCAGTGTTCGCGCAGCCAGCCCTGCAGCTCCGCGTCGCCGTCGAAGTGCTCGATCAGGTTGTGCGTGTACAGGTCCGAGCCGCTTTCCACGAACGAGGCGCTGCAGAGCAGCAGGAAAAGATCCTGGTTATGCCGTACGCGGGCGACATCGATCTCCGCGAAATTCAGGCTTTCCAGGGTCCAGGGCAGGGCGGAGCTGTAGTCCACGAGGGGTTTCCTGTACGAAAAAGGCCACCCGATCCATGACAGATCGGGGACAACAGCATAAAGGGTGAACGCTGCGAGTGATTAATGCCAGCCGACCCGAAAGCTGTCGCGGCAACTATCTCAGCGGACGACGGTCACCGGCACATGGGCGCCGGCCAGCACATCTTCCGATACCGAGCCGAGCAGCCAGCGGCCCAGGGTGCCGCGGGAGGTGTGGCCGATGACGATATGGTCGATGTCGGGGTGCTGCCGGACCTGATTGACCAGCACGTCGCCGGGGCTGCCATGGGTGATTTCCAGGTCCACTCGTTCGCCCGCATCGGGGGCGATCTGGCGCAACTCCGTCAGCAGCTCTTCGCTGCGGTTGCGGGACTCGTCGGTGATCATCAGGGAGCAGGCGTCCGCACCGCCCTGCGTCACCTGCAGCACATACACCACGCGCACACGGCCGCCACTGCAGCGCGCCAGTTCCATGGCAAAGCGGAAAGCACGCTGCGAGGTATCCGAACTGTCGTAACCAACCAGCGAGTACTTGATCATGGGGTCCTCCGTGGCGATGGCGGCAGCCACGTGAGTTCAGTGTGCGCGGCGTCTTGTTAGTTAAGCATCAAGCACACGGAAACAACAGGCGGCGTGTACGGATTTATCACGGGAACTTGCCGATCCTGAACATCTCGGAGCATTCTTGTTAAATCGTTCAGTTTCCACACGTGACACTTCCGTCACGGCATTGAAGACCGTCAACGCAATGTAAGGAGACCAGCATGAAGAAGACTACTGTTGGACTGACCGCCGCCCTGCTGCTTGCTGCCGGTGCACTGGCGGCCCTGCCGGCTAGCCAGGCCTCTGCGGCCACGGCTCCGGTGAAGTGCCATCTGACGTATGAACTGGCCGGCTGGTCAGCGATTTACCAGCATGCGACAGGCAGTGGTCACGTGGTGTGCGACAACGGCCAGCGTGCTGCCGTGAGCTTGAGCATGCATGGTGGCGGCCTCACCGCCGGCAAGTTCCGCGTCAGCGGCCGTGGCGACATCAGCAACGTCTACGCCATCCACGATGTATTCGGCAGCTATGCCCAGGCCGGCGCATCGGCCGGTGCAGTCAACAGCGGCACCGCCCAGGTGCTGACCAAGGGCACCGCGTCGATCGCGCTGACCGGTACCGGCGAGGGTGTCAACCTCGGCGTGGCCGTCGACAAGTTCGACATCGAGCCCGTCAAGTAAACGCAGTTCGCTGCGGCAATCCGCGAAAGGCGCCCATGTGGCGCCTTTCGTTTTCCCGCTGCCGAGCGTGAAGGCCCGCGTATACTCGGCGCACTACATGTTCCACGGATCGGTTTCTTGCTTGAGGGGGTACCGCCCATGCGTCGTATTTTGATCATGCTTGCGCTGATCTGCCTGTCGGGCCTGGCCGCGATTCCCGCGCTGGCCGGGGTGAAGCTGGGCAATCCGCAAGTGGGACAGGCCGCACCCGCTTTCCGCCTGGAAGACCAGAACGGGCACTGGCATACGCCCGCCGACTACCACGGGCACTGGCTGGTGCTGTACTTCTATCCGAAAGATTTCACGCCGGGCTGCACCACCGAGGTCTGCGCCTTCCGCGATGCGGTAATCAAGCTGCGCCAGAGCGGTGCCGATGTGGTCGGCATCAGCCTGGACGACGTCAAATCGCATGCCGAATTCGCGGCCAAGTACCACGTGCCGTTTCCGCTGCTGTCCGATGCCAGGCGGCAGGTGGCGATCAACTACGGCGTGCTGACTTCGGCGGTCGGCATGCACTTCGCCAAGCGCACTACCTTCCTGATCGATCCGAACGGCAAGATCGCCAAGATCTACCGCGACGTGGATCCGGAGAAAAACTCCGCTCAGGTACTGAGCGATCTCGATACGCTGAAGAAGGCGATCCATTGATGCTGATTTCCCGCTCCGACCTGGGCCGGCGCAAGCCCGGGTTTGCATGGTGGCGCATGCTGGTATGGCTGTTGCTGCTGTTGGCGGCCTTTGGCGGCGTGCAATATGTGCAGCATGGCCAGCAGGTGTGGGGCGCGCTGCAGGCATTGCCCGCGGGCGATGAACAAAGCGCGTCGGCCCTGCATGGCATGCTGGCCTGGGACGTGGGCTATCTGGTGGCGTCGTTCGCGCTGATCGTGGCCTGCGCGGGTTGCATCCTGCGTCAGGATTGGGCCCGCCCCGTACTGCGCGTGCTGGTACTGCTGCTGTGCGTGTGGAGTGCCTATCGCGGCGTGCTGTTGTGGCAGCAGTGGCAGGTATTCAACGCGGCCAACGCGGCGCTGGTGGCAGGGGGCGCAACCGTGCCGCCGCAGGTAACGGATTTGCGGCGCGTGCTGCTGCTGGGCCTGGGCTTGCGCGTGATTGCGATCCCGCTGCTGCTGTGGCTTGCCTGGCAGCTGGGACACCCTGCCGTACGCCTGCAGTTTCGTGCGCGCCGGGTCTGATCGGCACGATTCAGCCCCGGTTCGCGCGCCGGGCCGTATCGCTGTCGGCCCATCCCTGAGCGGGCGAACGGATATCCCATGTGCATGAGTCGATTGCTTGCCAGCGCCGTGCTGGCTGCCGCCTGTGCGGGTGTGCATGCGCAGGATCTGGCGACGGTCTGTCATGCCACCAGCAGCTATGACCTTACCGTTGAGCCGAACCGGCTGGTGTTCGACCGGCCCACGCCTGCGCCTACGCGGGTAGTGCTCAGCGATGGCGCGCTGGTGACCGATGGACGCAGCGTTGCGCTCAACGAAGAAGACCAGGATCGCCTGGCGGTATTTCAGCGCGATTTGCGCGCATTGATGCCGCGCGTCAAGGCCGTCGCACAGCACGGCGTGGATGTCGCCATGCAGGCGGTGCGGCAAGATGCCGGCAGTCTCAATCTGGATGCCGATACGCAAGCGGAACTGGATCAGCGCCTGGCCACGCATGCGGCCGAGCTGCATCAGCGCATCGCGGCCAGCCAGAGTACGCATGACTGGCACGGCGATGCGGCCAATCAGTACGCCAACCAGATCATCAGTGATATCGGCCCCTTGCTGGCCTCGGCGCTGGGGCAGCAGGCCGTCAGCGCGGCAATGAGCGGCGATTTGCAGCAGGCTGCGGCCTTACGCGACCGCGCCGGCAATCTGATGAGCGGTTTTCAACCGCGATTGCAGCGGCGCCTGCAGGTGCTGCGGCCCGAGATCCAGGCGCTTTGTCCGGATATGCAGCGCCTGGCGGAGCTGCAGGAGGGCATCCGGGCCGCCAATGGGCGGCCTCTGAACCTGCTGCAGATTGGCCAGTGAAACGCGCGCTGAGCGAACATTTTCTAGACATTGCAGGTTAATGTGCGGGTAAGTACTTGTCCTGCAACATGCTCGCCATCCCTTGATGACGAGACCAGGCAGGAGACGACCGCCGTGTCGCTCACACCTCAATACCTGTACAACCGGCTGATCCGTCGCAGCATCGAGCTGCGGGTGCTGTATCGCCATGCCGCCGAGCAGGTCAAGGAACCGGGTTTGCGCACCGTGTTGGATGAAGAGGCCCAGTCCCTCGATCAAGTGATTGCCGAATTGCAGGCGCAACTGCGCAAGCACGACGTGCTGCCCGCCACGCGCAGCCGCGTGTTCGGCGCGGCGCGCCAGCGCCTGGACGATCTGCTGGTGCGCGGCATTCCGCGCAGCGACGACGCCTGGATCCGCCTGCTGGCCCGTAACGAGCAGCGCTTGCTTAAAGCGTTTGAACGCACCATGCGCCGGATGGCCGCGGGCGATATGAACAACGCGCTGCACCGGCAGCTGCCGCGGCTGCAGTCGATCGATCTGGATATGCACAGCCTGGCCAAGGCCGTCGGTCAGTGAGAACCGAGCCGCCGGCCGCGGCTTCGGCCGTGCTGGCGTTCTGGTTCGATCCTGCCCATCGCGATGAGTGGTATGCCGGCCATGCGGCCTTCGATGCGCTGATTCGCGAGCGCTTCGCGCATCGGCTCGAGCAGGCGGTGGCCGATGCCCTGGACGGCTGGACGGCCACGCCGGAAGGATGGCTGGCCTTGCTGATCGTGCTGGATCAGTTTCCCCGCAATCTCTATCGCCACGATGCGCGTGCCTGGCAACGGGACCTGCGTGCACAGCGACTGGCTTTGTCAGGCATCGCGGAAGGTTTTGACCGCCGTCTTCCGCTGATCCACCGCGTGTTCGCCTACATGCCGCTGGAACATGCTGAAGACATTGCACTTCAGCAGCGCGCCGTCGCCTTATTCACAGCCCTGTGCAATGACGCGCCTCCCGGCCAGCATCCCGGCTACGCCAGTTTTCTCGACTATGCTCGACGGCACGAGGCGGTGATCGCGCGCTTTGGCCGCTTTCCGCATCGCAATGCCGCGCTTGGGCGGAGCAGCACACTGGAAGAACTGGCCTATCTTGCCGAGCCCGGCGCGGGATTCTGATCGCCGCCGCACACCGGTCACGGAGTGGCCGCATTACGACAAGGAGCACGTCATGCATCGTTACGTTCTGTTTGCTTTCCTGCTGACATGCAGTGCCGGCGCGCATGCGCTGGAGAGCATCCGCATCGGCAGCCAGGTGCTGTCGGTGGGAGACAGCGCGGCACGCGTAAGGGAGCTGATGGGCAAGCCGGTGGTGCACAGTCGCGGCAGTGCCGCCAAGAGTGCACGCAAGGCGCGGAAGCCGGTGGGCCAGAGCAAGCGGGCCGCGGCGAAAGAACAGGGTGAGCAGTGGCAGTATCGGCGTGAGGGCCACACCACCATCTTCACCATTGCCAACGGCAAGCTCGTGCACATCGAAGATATGGCGCGCTGAACTCAGCGCGCGGCCATCAATTCCTGCAGCAGATCCTGGCCGTGCCAGGGCGAATAGGCGCGCTCGGCCTGGCGGACCAGTTCCACCACGCGGGCATTGGCCGGAGCGCGCCCTTTTTTCGATGCGGCCAAGGCCACGATTTCGCCGTTGATGTAATCGACCTCGGTGCGCCGCCCTGCTTGCAGATCATCCCAGGTAGAGGAGCGCGCCACGGGGTCGATGGCGAGCATGCGTGCGGCGATGCGCCGGAACAATGCATCCGGCATCGCCAGTACGTGCGGCAGCCAGCGAGCGGGCAGGGCAGTGAGCTGAGCAGGGCGAATGCCGGCAGCGATGAGCACACGCAGGCCTTCGCGCTGCAACAGTGCCAGGCATTGCCGCCACGGCCGCTGCGCCAGCTGTTCGCGCAGCGGCAGGCCGCTCAACGCATTCAGCGGATTGTTGAGATTGATCAGCAGCTTCGCCCACAGCACGGCCTGCATGTCTTCATGCTGCTGCAAGGGCATGCCGCTGGCGGCGAAGGTGGCGAGGAACGGCGCGATGGCGGTGGCGTGCTCGATCGCCAGTTCGCCCGACGAACCTTGATGAAAATGCGCGGTTTGCGGCTGCGTGACATTGAACGGCACCATGCCGGCCAGCACCCGATGCCGGGGCAGCGCGGCGCGCAGTTCGGCCGTATTGCGCACGCCGTTCTGGAAACTGATCACCGGCGTTTCTGCCGGCAGGATATCGGCCAGTTCGTGCGCCACGTCCATGGTGGCGGCGGATTTCACCGTCACCAGCACCAGGTCGGCATCGCGTACGGCTTCGGGCCCGGTGCGCAGGTCGAGCGAATCCGGTGCGATCTGCTGCTGGTGACCGTGCAGATCGCTGACACTCAACCCATGCGCACGCAGTGCAGCGGCGACATGCGGGCGCGCGATCAGGCGGATGTGTGCATGATCGTGCAGCCGGCCGCCGAGGTAATTGCCGATCATGCCGGCGCCGTAGATCGCGATGCGCGGCAACGGCTTCATGCCAGCTCCGCGGCGATGGCGCGTCCGGCAATGCGTCCGGAAAACAGGCAGCCGCCGAGAAAGCTGCCTTCCAGCGCCCGATAGCCATGCAGGCCGCCGCCGCCGAAGCCGGCCGCTTCGCCTACCGCATACAGCCCGCGCACAGGCTGCTGGTCGTGGCCTAGCACCCGCGCGTGCAGATCGGTCTCCAGGCCACCCAAGGTCTTGCGGGTAAGAATATTCAGCCGCACCGCAATCAGCGGGCCGTTGGCCGGATCGAGCAGGCGATGCGGTTTGGCCACGCGCACCAGCCGGTCGCCGCGGTAGCGGCGGGCGTTGTGGATGGCCATGATCTGGCCGTCCTTCGCATACGGATTGTCGAACTGCCGATCGCGCGCTTCGATTTCCTCGCGCAGGCGCGCGGCATCGATCAGCGAATTGCCGGTCAGCGCATTCATGCCTTGCACCAGTTCGTCGAGCGTGTTGCGCACGATAAAGTCGCGGCCGTGCTGCTTGAATGCTTCCACCGGCGCCGGTGCCTGTTTGCCGATCGCGCGCTTGGCCACCTGCCGCCAGCTCTTGCCGGTGAGATCGGGATTCTGTTCGGAGCCGGAGAGCGCAAATTCGCGCCGGATGATCTGCTGGTCCAGCACGAACCAGCTGTAGTCGAAACCGGTACGGCGCAGGTATTGCAGCGTGCCCATGGTGTCGAAGCCAGGCCACAGCGGACCGGGCAGGCGCTGGCCGCGTGCATCCAGCCACAGCGACGACGGGCCGGGCAGGATGCGGATCGCATGCATCGGCCAGATCGGATTCCAGTTCTCGATACCTTCGACGTAATGCCACATGCGATCGCGATTGATCAGCCGCGCACCCGCCGCTTCGGTAATGCCCAGCATGCGGCCGTCCACATGCGCGGGCACGCCGCAGATCATCCGTGCCGGCGGCGGTCCCAGTTGTTCGGGCCAGTTCTTGCGCACCAGTTCGTGATTGCCGCCGATGCCGCCCGATGCCACCACCACCGCCTGCGCGCGGTAGTCGAAATCGCCGATCACGTCGCGTGAGCTGGGCTTGCCGCGTTCCACCGCATCCTCGGCCAGCCGCGCGCCACGCACGCCGACGACGCTGCCGTGCTCGACCAGCAGGTCATCCACCCGATGACGGAACGCGAACTGCAGCAGACCGTTTGCTTCGGCAGCGTGCGCGCGGCGCAGAAACGGTTCCAGCACACCCGGGCCGGTGCCCCAGGTGACATGGAAGCGCGGTACCGAATTGCCGTGGCCGATGGCACCGTATCCGCCACGCTCGGCCCATCCCACGACCGGAAACCAGCGCATGCCCAGGCCGTGCAGCCAGGCGCGTTTTTCGCCGCTGGCAAAATCCACGTAAGCCTCGGCCCATTGCCTTGGCCAATGGTCTTCCGCGCGGTCGAAGGCGGCGGTGCCCATCCAGTCGGCCAGGGCCAGCGCATGCGAATCGCGCACGCCCATGCGGCGCTGCTCCGGCGAATCCACGAAAAACAGGCCGCCGAAGGACCAATGCGCCTGGCCGCCAAGACTTTGCCGCGGCTCCTGTTCCACCACCAGCACGCGCCGGCCGGCATCGGTGAGCTCGGTGGCGGCGACCAGGCCGGCCAGTCCGCCGCCGACCACGATGACATCGGTGGATTGCATGTGCAGCCCCTGAGTGCGATCCGAAGGAGCAACTTATCGCGCACCGCCGGGTTTGCCTATGTGCGCTGCGCCATCGCGGCAAACGCTGCCGACATGACCGATGGCACGGGATGACGTGCGGCCCATGCCGCCGCAGGCGCCGCTGTTAAACCCTAGACGAGGTGGAGCGCATCCAAGCCGCAACGACTGGCCTGGATCAGGCTCTGGGGAGGGAATCACGTATGCGCCGTCATATCATTTCACTTGCGCTGTTGCTCGGCCTGGCTGCCGCGGGCAGCGCCCAGGCTGCCGATAGCCACTCACACCACCTGCAATGCTCCTACAACAGCGATTACGACGTACAGGTACAGCCCAATGGCGTCGCCTTTACGCGCAGCAGCGGCCACCCGGGCAGCATCTTCATGCACGACGGACAACTGCGCATCGACGGCAGCCAGGTGGCCATCTCGGCCGACGATGCGGTACGCCTGCGCGCCTACGAACAGCAAGTGCGCGAACTGGTGCCGGAGATGGCGGCGATCGCGCGTGCCGGCGTGGATATCGGCTATACGGCCTTGACCACCGTGGTGGCCACGCTGGCCGACAATGACGATCGGCGCAGCGACATGCTGCAATCGCTGCACGACCGGCGCGCCGAAGCGATGCATCAGGTCGACATCACGCTCGGGAACGGCCTGTGGGCGGCCGGCAGCGACAGCGATCTGTTCGCCAGCAATCTGGGAAAAACCATCGAAAGCCTGGTCGGCAATCTGGCCGGCGAGGCGGTGAGCGATGCCTTGAGCGGCGATTCGAACCGTCTTGCGGCACTTCAGGCGCGTACCAACGCACTGGACACCACCATGGAAAAGGCGGTGGACGAACCCGCCGAAAAACTCGGCCAGCGCGCCGATGCGCTGTGCCCCCGGCTGAGCGCGCTCGATCATTTGCAGCAGCAATTCCGCTTCCGCCTTGCCGATGGCGGGCGCCTGCAATTGCTCTCCATCGACATGGACGGTAACAACAAGGCAAGGCAGTACGCCCAGCGGTAACCCCCTCCCAATCACCATGCCTCCCCGGCATGGGACAGTCGCGTGCCCGGCCCCCTCCGGGCACGTTTTTTTTGGCCGTGCGGGCGCCCTTGTCATGAAGGCCAGGTAGGGACGGTCAGGACAGCGGGGCGATAAAGCGCAGGAACGGTCGGCCTCGATCGCGGCGGCATTGCATTCCCGCAACACCGATTACACCGCGCCGATGCACCGGGTCGGCAGGAGTGGGCCGGATCCGGCGATCGCATACGTATGCGCATGTACCTTTTAAGGCGGATTTGGCATGTCCGTATTGGATGACGGTTGCTATGATTGGAAGCCTTGCGGCCGCCTACGCCTCCCCCAGCGCGGCTGCCTTCGCTCTGCAGGAGAAATCATGGCCGACCTTAAAGAAGCCCGCGTTCCTGATATCGGCGGACACGCGGATGTGCCCGTTATCGAGGTGTTGATCAAACCCGGCGATACGGTCGAGAAGGATCAGAGCCTGATCACCCTGGAGTCCGACAAGGCCACCATGGAAGTGCCCGCGCCGTTTGCCGGCGTGGTCAAAGAGCTGAAGCTCAAGGTCGGCGACGAAGTTTCCGAGGGCGCGGTGATCGCCATCATCGAAGCCGCCGACGGTGCAGCGGCCCCGGCCCCCGCGCCGGCCAAGGCCGAAGCCGCCCCGGCGCCCGCCCCGGCAGCGCCTGCTCCGGCACCGGCCGCAGCGCCCCAGGTCAAGGAAGAACCCGCCCCGCAGGGTGGCCGCAGCGTGCTGCCGGGCAATGCGCCCGAAGGCGACGTGGCCCCGCAGGCGCGGCCGCCGTTCGATGCCAAGCTGGTGATGCCGGGCGATGCCCCCTACGCCACCCCGGCCATCCGCGCCTTTGCGCGCGAACTGGGCGTGGACGTCCAGCAGGTGAAGGGCAGCGGCCGCAGCGGCCGCATCGTGCGCGAGGACATCACCGCCTACGTCAAGCATGCGCTGGCTTCGGGCGCCCGCCCGGTTTCCGGCGGTGCGGCCAATGTGGGCGGCCTCAACCTGCTGCCCTGGCCGAAGGTCGATTTCACCAAGTTCGGCGAAATCGAAGAAAAGCAGCTCTCGCGCATCCAGAAGATTTCCGGCGCCAACCTGGCGCGCAACTGGGCGATGATCCCGCACGTCACCCAGCACGAAGACGCCGACATCACCGAGCTGGAAGCCTTCCGCAAGAAGCTCGGCGAAGAAAACAAGGATCTGAAGATCACCCCGCTGGTGTTCCAGATCAAGGCGGTGGTTGCCGCACTGAAGAAATTCCCCACCTTCAACGCCTCGCTCGACGAGAGCGGCGAGAAGCTGATCCTGAAGAAGTACTTCCACGTCGGCATTGCGGTGGATACGCCCGATGGCCTGGTGGTGCCGGTGATCCGCGACTGCGACAAGAAGGGCCTGCTGGACCTGGCCGCCGAACTGGGCGAGATCTCCAAGAAGGCGCGCGACAAGAAGCTCGGCCCGAACGACATGTCCGGTGGCTGCTTCTCGATCTCCTCGCTCGGCGGTATCGGCGGCACGGCGTTCACGCCGATCGTCAACGCGCCGGAAGTAGCGATCCTGGGCGTCTCCAAGGCCCAGACCAAGCCGGTGTGGAACGGCAAGGAATTCGCGCCGCGCCTGATCCTGCCGCTGTCGCTCAGCTACGACCACCGCGTGATCGACGGCGCGCTGGCCGCGCGCTTCGCCTCCTTCCTCGCCACCCAGCTCGGCGACATCCGCCGCCTGCTGCTCTGACGGGGACGCGACCATGGCCAATACGATCGAACTGAAAGTCCCCGATATCGGCGGTCACGATGGCGTGCCGGTGATCGAGGTGATGGTGAAAGTCGGCGACAGCGTGGCGAAGGAACAAAGCCTGATCACGCTGGAATCCGACAAGGCCACGATGGAGATTCCCGCCAGCGCGGCCGGCGTGATCAAGGAGCTGAAGCTCAAGGTCGGCGACGAGGTGTCCGAGGGGGCGGTGATCGCCATCCTGGAAACCTCCGGCGAAGGCAGCGCCGCGGAGGCGCCCAAGGCGGCTGCACCGGCACCCGCTCCGGCACCCGCCCCCGCACCGGCCAAGTCGCCTTCGGCCCCTGCGCCGCAGGCCGCTGGCGGCACCGGCCGCAAGGCCGACATCGAATGCAAGCTGGTCGTGCTGGGCTCCGGCCCGGGCGGCTATACCGCGGCGTTCCGCGCCGCCGACCTGGGTGTGGATACCGTGCTGGTGGAGCGCTATGCCTCGCTCGGCGGCGTCTGCCTCAACGTCGGCTGCATTCCGTCCAAGGCGCTGCTGCATGCTGCGGCGGTGATCGACGAGGCGGAAGCGATGGCTGCGCACGGCGTCAGCTTCGGCAAGCCCAAGATCGACATCGACAAGCTGCGCGGTTTCAAGACCAAGGTGGTCGGCCAGCTCACCGGCGGCCTGGCCAGCATGGCCAAGCAGCGCAAGGTGCGCACGGTGCAGGGCGTAGGCATGTTCGTATCGCCCAATGAAATGGAAATCGACACCGCCGACGGCAAAAAGCTGCTGCGCTTCGAATACGCCATCATCGCCGCCGGTTCGCAGTCGGTGAAGCTGCCGGCGTTCCCGTGGGACGACGAGCGCATCGTCGATTCCACCGGTGCGCTGGAACTGCGCGACGTGCCGGCCAAGTTGCTGGTGGTCGGCGGCGGCATCATCGGCCTGGAAATGGCCACCGTGTATGCCGCGCTGGGCAGCGAAGTGACCGTGGTCGAATTCATGGACCAGATCATTCCGGGGGCCGATGCCGACCTGATCAAGCCGCTGGCCAAGCGCCTGGGCGGCAAGCTCAAGGGCGTGCACCTGAAGACCAAGGTGGTGGAAGCCAAGGCCACCAAAAAGGGCATCGAGGTCAGCTACGAAGGCGAGAACATGCCCGCCACCACGCTGTTCGATCGCGTGCTTGTATCGGTGGGTCGCTCGGCCAACGGCAACAAGATCGGCGCGGACAAGGCCGGCGTCGCCGTTACCGAGCGCGGCTTCATCAACGTCGATACGCAGATGCGCACCAACGTGCCGCATATCTTCGCCATCGGCGATCTGGTCGGCCAGCCGATGCTGGCGCACAAGGCCACGCATGAAGCGAAGGTGGCCGCGGAAGTGGTCGCCGGCCAGAAGAGCCATTTCGATGCGCGGGTGATTCCGTCGGTGGCCTATACCGACCCGGAAATCGCCTGGGTCGGCGTGACCGAGCGCGAGGCCAAGGAAAAGGGCCTGAAGATCGGCGTGGGCAAGTTCCCGTGGGTGGCCAGCGGCCGCGCCATCGGCATCGACCGCACCGAAGGCTTTACCAAGCTGCTGTTCGACGAGGAAACCCATCGCGTGGTCGGTGGCGGCATCGTCGGTCCGCATGCCGGCGACCTGATTTCCGAAGTCGCGCTGGCGATCGAGATGGGGGCGGAGGCGGCCGATATCGGCCTCACCATCCACCCGCATCCGACCTTGAGCGAATCGGTGGGCATGGCGGCCGAAGCCTACGAAGGCACCATCACCGATTTGTACATGCCGAAGAAAAAGTAAGCATCAAAAAGCAAGCATTAAAAAAGCCCGGAGCGATCCGGGCTTTTTTTATAGGCACACGTTGAGTGCTCGGGCTCAGTGCTTTTCTTCCGGCAGGGCATCCTGCAAACGCTGCTGCAAGGTACCCAGGTTGTCCTTGGCCTGGCGGAGCATCAAGGCCATTTGTGCAATCACATGCAGGAATTCGCGCGGATCCACGTGGCCGGAGCGCAGGTCGGTAGCCGTGTCGATCATCCTCGGCCCATTCATCACCAGCCCCAGGTTGGCGCTCAGGCTATTGACGACGTCGCGTTGCGCTGAATAGGCGGCGGAGTAGCGGCGCATCCGTTCGTCGTCGAGCCAGCTCACCGACTGGTTGGCCACGGCCACATCCCAGGCTTCCTGGCGCAAAGTGGGCCAGCGCAGATTGAGATTGAAGTTGCCGTCTCCGGTCTGCGCCAGGATGTGCTGTTCAATGGTCGCTTCGGGCGTGTTTGCGCGCAGGTCTTGTTCCAGCCCGTCGCGGATTCGGGCGAAGGTTTGCGCATGTTCGGTATCTTCCGTCAGCGCGATGTGGATCTCGGCCAGATTGGCACGGATCTCCGCATCGATCTGCGCAGAAGCCACCTGTGCCGCATGCTGGTGATGCGCATGCTCGATCCAGGCTTCCAGGCCCAGCGCGGTGAGAATGCTGAGCACGATCATCAGGTAATGCTTGAGGAAATCCTTCCCCGATTCCAACGATGCTTTGGGCAATTCCAGATGCATGGTGCGTCGTGCTCCGGGCGGGTCGATGCGCAAGCGTAACCACAGGGGCAGGGCTAGGAAAGCGCGCGCCGCACCCGCCCTGTGCGGAAGGGCGGGTCAGTGCGCGGAGCCTGGGCCGGTCAGGGTGCCATCCATCAGCTGGGCCAGGACAGTCAGATTTTGGCTGCTTTCATTGGCGATCTCCCACATCTGGTTGACGCTGAGCAGGAGTTCCTTCGGCTGCACCTGGCCCATCTGCAGCTGAAGCAGGACATCGTTCATGCGCGGGCCGTCGATCACCAGCGGCATGTCCGTGTGCATCAGCGCAGCATGTGCATCCTGGGCGGAGTAAACGGTGGCGTAGCGATGCAGCTTGTCGCTATCGATCCACCCGGCCGACTGGTTGGCTATCGCCACTTCCCAGGCCGTGTGATTCAAGGAGGGCCAGCGCCAATCGAGATAAACCCCGTCGGGCGCCTCCTGCTGAAGATGCTGCATGATGACGGCGTCGGTGGCATTGGACTTGATGTCGGCGATCAGTCCATCGCGGATTTTTTTCAGAACCGCTTCGCGCGCCCTGTCGTTGTCGAGCGCATGCTGCACTGCCTGGCGGTTTTCATGGATTTCCGCCTCGATCTGCGTACTGGCTGCCTCGGCGGCATGTTGGTGATGCGCATGCTCGATCCATGCCTCCAGGCCCAGCGCGGTAAGGATGCCCAGCACGATCATCAAATAATGCTTGGCCACATCCTTCATCGATTCCATCGGCAGCTTGGGTACATCCACGTGCATGGTGAATTCCTTGATGCGTGGCGCTTATACGTGGCGCCTATTTGACCGTCATCCCGGCGCAGGCCGGGACCTAGTGCCTTCGATGTGGCGAAAGACGCTGGGTCCCGGCTTTCGCCGGGATGACGGTGGGTGCGGGCGACGGCGGGTAATAAGGTGCTACTACCACGACGAAAAGCCCGGTACATAGGGAAACGACAGCGATTGATAATACGCGAGCGGGTGCTGCGGCGGTGCAAAGCCGGGCGGCAGGGGCAGGCCGGAAACGCTCTGGAAATAAGCGATGCAGGCATCCCGCCACCACTGCGCCTCGCGCTGCTGGATGGTCAGGAAGGCCGCCACCTGCCGGTAGCGCTCCGCATCGATATAGCCGTCCAGATGCTGCCAGGTATCGCGCATCTGCTGCACGTCCTCGACGCCCTGCGTGTAATGCGCCACCAGTTCGTACCACAGCGTGCGGCCGGAGCGCATGCGGTAGTTCCAGGGCAGGTGATGGAAATAGAGCAGGAACTGTTCCGGTGTCTGCTGTACATCGTTGAATTGCGCCGCCAGCGATGGCGCGTATTGATCGACCGCATCGCTGCCGCTGCGGCTGCGATCGAAGCCGATGCCTTGCCGATCCGCACGGTGGTAATAGACGGGGCGCCAGTCGGCTTCCGCTTCGCTGGCATCCCACGGCGCCGGGCCGTAATGATGGCCCGGGCCCATCAGGTGCAGCAGGCCCAGCGGCGTCATGTAGTCCACCGCCGCTTCGCGCGAACCCATCATCATCGCCACCACCGGCTTGACGAAGGCGGGGTTGTTGCTGAAGGTCATGCGCACCCATTCCTCGGCGATATCGCGCGAGGACAGCGTGGGGTTCCAGGCCAGCCGGCCGAACACATACCAGTTGGCCTGATTGAAGTCGGAGCCGCTCCAGTTGCGATCGGTGCCGATGTTGGCGTCGCCGGCCATGCCGGTCAGTGCATGGTGATCCAGCGAACCGTCGATCACCTTGGCCACGGTGGAGCCTTTGCCATGCGCCAGCGTGTCCGCTGCCAGCACTTCTTCGTACAGCGGCCCCAGGTAAACCGGGTGGGTGGCGAAGCCGAGATATTCCTTGGTGATCTCGAACTCCATCATCAGCGGCGTATGCGGCATTGCACCGAACAACGGATGAAAGGGTTCGCGCGGCTGGAAGTCGACCGGGCCGTTCTTCGACTGCAGCAGCACGTTGGCGTGGAAGCGGCCGTCCAGCGGCTTGAATTCCTGGTACGCCTGCTTGGCGCGATCGTCGTCCGGCTTGTCGGCATAGACGAAGCTGCGCCACATCACCACGCCGCCATGGGCGGCAAGCGCATCGGCCAGCATGTTCGCGCCATCGGCATGCGTGCGACCGTAATCCTTCGGGCCGGGTTGGCCTTCCGAATCGGCCTTGACCAGAAAGCCGCCGAAATCCGGAATCAGTGCGTAGATTTCATCCGCCTTGGCGTGCCACCAGGCTTGCACTTGCGGATTGAGTGGATCGGCGGTTTTCAGTCCGCCGATTTCAATCGGTGCGCTGAAGCGCACGCTCAGATAGACGCGGATGCCATACGCGCGAAATACGCCGGCCAGCGCGGCGGCCTTTTGCAGATAGTCATGCGTAAGAATGGTCGCGCCGGAGCTGACGTGGTTGAGCACCGTGCCATTGATGCCGATCGAGGCATTTGCGCGGGCGTAATCGGTGTAGCGCGGTGCGCGCCAGTCCGGCAGCTTCCACCAGTCCCAGATCGAGGCGCCGGCATAGCCGCGTTCGACCTGGCCATTGAGATAGTCCCAGTGATCGAGCACGCGCAGCTTGATATGCGGTGCATCGCGCAGGTCCAGACGATCGATCGGCTGGGTGGTCTGCAGCAGGCGCAGGAACTGGAAGGCGCCATAGAGCGCGCCGATATCGTTGCGGCCGGCGATCACGGTGATGGCATGGCCGTTCGCCACCACGCTGCGGATCAGATAGCCGTCATCGCCAAGATCCTGCAGATCCAGCTTCAGGCCGGCGATCAGCGACGAGGAGGCCGGCGTGCCGACGACGATGGCGCCGTCGTGCGTCACCGTGCTGGCCAGCGGTATGGCGCTGCCGAGCAGGCCGCTCAGGCCGCGCTGCAATTCATCGCGCGTTACCGTCTGGGTGGGCGTGGCATCGCCCGCGACCAGCTCGGCGGCATGGGGACGGTAGTGCTGTACTTGCGCGGGTGCCAGCAGGCGATAGCGCAGCCACAAGTCGTAGCCGTCTTCGGCATGCGCGGGTGCTGCGCATAACGCGGCAGCGAACACCAGCAGCGTTGCCAACCAGCACATGCGGTTTTTCATGTCGGTGTCGCCGCGGGGTGATCGAACAGATCGCGTTGGGCGAGGAAGCTGTCCTGGTCGACGAAACCCGATAGCCCCACGCCCACCAGGCGATAACGGCTGTCGGCGGGACGCTCCACCCGGCCGCGCAATGCGCAGGCCAGATCGGCCAGCTCCTGCGCCGAATGCGGCAGCGACGCCGGGGTGAGACTGCGGGTAAGCGTGTGGAAATCGGCAGTCTTCAGCTTCAGCACGATGGTGCGCGCGATGCGTCCCCCCTGTGCTTCGCGCTGATGTGCGGCCCAGGTTTTTTCGGCCAGCTGGCGGATATGCGGTTCCAGTTCGTCCAGGGTGAGATCGTGCTCGAAGGTATCTTCGGACGACACTTGCAGGGTGAGCTGATTGGGCTGCACGGCGTGATCGTCGACACCTTGCGCAAGCTCATGCAGACGCTGACCCCAGCGGCCGAAACGGAATTCCAGCTCGGACAGCGCCAGTGCGCGCAGATCGCCTACGGTCTTGATGCCCAGCGCATCCAGCTTGGTTTCCATCACCTTGCCCACGCCGGGCAGGCGATTGACCGGCAGCGGTTCCAGGAACGCCATGATCTGGTGCGGGCGGATCACGAACAAGCCGTCGGGCTTGTTCCAGTCCGAGGCGATCTTGGCCAGGAATTTATTCGGCGCGACGCCGGCCGATGCGGTGAGCCGGGTTTCTTCGTGGATCGCCGCACGGATGGCTTCGGCCGTCGCGGTGGCAGAAGGCAAGCCGGTCTTGGTGGTAGTGACGTCGAGATAGGCCTCGTCCAGCGACAGCGGTTCGATCAGGTCGGTGTGGCGCGCGAAGATCTCGCGCACCTGGCGCGACACCGCCTTGTAGCGCGTGAAATCCGGCGGCACGAAGATCGCCTGCGGGCACAACCGCTCGGCGCGCACTGCCGGCATCGCCGAGCGCACGCCGAACTTGCGCGCTTCATAGCTGGCCGCGCATACCACCGAACGTGCACCGCGCCACGCCACCACCACCGGCTTGCCGCGCAAGCCGGGATCGTCGCGCTGCTCCACCGATGCGTAGAACGCATCCATGTCGACATGCAGGATCTTGCGGGGCGGCGTGGCGGGCACGAGTTCGCACGAACGGGGAGGAAGGCCCCGATTCTAGGGCGCCGAGCCTTCCGCTGCAGAAGCCGTTTTGCCATGCAGCCCTTGCAGCCGTGCAACCACCTGCGCGGCGAAGCGTTCGGCGGCGTCCGGGCGAATGGCCAGATGCAGCATCGGCTCGACCAGCTCCAGCTCCATGATGTGGAACTGCTCGCCGATCACCACGCCATCCACGCGCGCATAGGTCTGCTCGCAATAGCCGAGCGCGGCCACCGCCGCCAGCGCCTGGTCCGCTGCCTGCAGTACGCCGGCATCCGGCGTGGCCTGCACGGCGCTGCCGCCATGTTCTTCCTGCACGCGGTAATCGCCGGAAGCGGGATGCTTGATCACCGCATGGCTGTAGCTGCCGGCGAAGTAGAGCAGGGACCATTCGCCGTTGCTGGCGATTTCAGGCACGAACGGTTGCACCAGGAAATCCAGGGTTGCGGGCAATTGCGCAAGCGCCTGTTCGAACGCCGCCGTGCCCGGTGTGCCGCGCAGCGTATGCCAGGCTCCGCCACTGACACTGGGCTTGATCACCAGTTCGTCCTGCGCCAGCGACTGCAGCAGTTGCGGCAGTTGCCCGGCCGGCGCTACGCGGGTGGGAATGATCGGCACGCCTGCGCGCGCGATATCCAGCAGATAGCGTTTTTCGCTGTTCCAGCGCAGCAGGCGCGTGTCGTTGATGGCGGCGATGCCGAGGCGGTCGAGTCGATCCAGCCAGGCGAGGAAGGCGGCGTAATGCTTGAAGTAATCCCACACGGTGCGGATCAGCACGGCATCGAAAGCCGTCCAGTCCACCGCGGGATCGTTCCAGATACATACCGTTGCTTCGATGCCCAGGCGCTGCAGCACCGACACGAAATACACATCGTCCGGATAGACGGACGGAAACTGCGCGCAGCTGGCGAGAGCAAGGCGAAAGCCGGAATGGGACACGGACATGGGTACACCTCCAATAAATGGGGTGGGCGCCCTTGAGCATGTTGGAAGGACGGCGAAACCGAGCGTAGCGGACCGGATGTCCGTTGCAGCACCCCTCGGGGCCGATGCGCCGGTGAAATCTGGTCACGGCGCGTGACGCGGGCGAATATTCCGAGGCCGCGCTTGTACTGTCAATGTGCCAGAGGATGCGTGCGCGCTCGTATGGTGCAGGCGAGCGGCCATGGCGCAGATGCCATAGGGCATAGGTCAGCGGAATTTTAGTGCCAACTCGGGTTAATGTCGGCGTCTATGACCAACGACACCTCACATTCCTATCTTCGACGGCTGGGCATCTGGGACGGTGCTGCCATCGTCATCGGCGGCGTCATCGGCGCAGGCATCTTCCGCACGCCGGCGACAGTGGCCGAGCGCACTGCCTCGGGACTGCCGCTGCTGGCGCTATGGGCGATCGGCGGCCTGCTCACGCTGGCCGGTGTGCTGTGCTACGCCGAACTCGGTGCGCGGCGGCCGCAGGCGGGCGGCATCTATATCTATCTGCGCGAAGCCTTTGGTTCGCTGCCGGCGTTTTTGTTCGGCTGGACCATGGCGCTGATCAATTACCCAGGCAGCGTGGCAGCCGTGGCGACCACCTTCGCCGATTACTTCTGCCGCGCCGGCGGCCTGCCGATCTGGTGGGTGAAGCCGGTGGCGGTGGGCGCGATCTTTTTTATCGTCGGCGTGAATCTGTTCGGCATCCGCGCGGGTGCCTGGATGCAGAACCTGTTCACCCTACTCAAGCTGGCGGCGGTGGTGATGTTGCTGGTGGTGGGGCTGGCGCTGACCCACGGCCATCTGGGCGGCGTGCTGGCGGTGGATCCCAGCCACCAGGTGCCCAGTGGCGCCTGGATCGGCGCCTTGCTGCCGGTGCTGTTTACCTACGGCGGCTTTCATTACCTCAACGATATGGCGGGCGAAGTGCGCGATCCGCAGCGCACCTTGCCACGTGCCCTGGCGCTGGGCCTGATCGGCGTGGTGGTGTGCTACCTGCTGGTCAATGTCGCTTACCTGGTTGGCCTGGGGCATGCCGGCCTGGCCGCCAGCAAGGCGCCCGCGGCGGACTTGATGAGCAGCATCTTCGGTTCGCGCGGCGTGACCATCATGGCCATCGGCATCGCCTGCTCCACCTTCGGCTATTGCAGCATCGCCATTGCCGGTGGTGCGCGCGTGCTGCAGACGATGGGTGCCGACGGCATGTTCTTCCGCGTGGTGGGCCGCATCGACTTGCGCTGGCGAGCGCCGCAGATTGCGCTGGCGGTATTGGGCGCATGGGCGATCGTGCTGATTCTTACCGGCACGTTCGGCCAGCTGCTGGACTACACCACGGTGGGCGAATGGCTGGGCCACGCCTTCGGCATCGCCACGCTGTTCTGGTACCGCCGCCGCTTTGCCGACCAGCCGGCGCCGTACCGGGTGCCGCTGTATCCGCTGCTGCCGCTGCTGTTCGTGTGCACGGTGCTGGGCGTGATCGGCGCCACGGTGATCAACTCGCCCGGCGATGCGGGCATGAGCCTGCTGATCATTGCCATTGGCGTGCCGGTTTATTTCCTGTGGCGGCGTGCGCAACCCGCATCGTGATGTCATCCCGGCGAAGGCCGGGCCCCAGCGTCCTGGGTGCGGAAAAGTCACTGGGTCCCGGCCTTCGCCGGGATGACGGGTTGGCGTTTTAGGCTACCCCCTTCCATTTTCACCTAAAAAGGTGAAAATACGGTCACCATGACCCTCCAGCTCACCAGCCGCCAATCCAACATCCTGGCCTTCATCCGGGCACGCCTGGAGCGGGACGGCGAAGCCCCCACGCTGGAGGAAATCGGCCAGGCCATGGGGCTGCCCAATGTCAGCGCGGTGCTCAAGCATGTGCGCTCGCTGGAGGCCAAGGGCCGGCTGGCGATCGAGCCGAACCGCTCGCGCGGCATCCGCCTGGTGCAGGAGGCCGATCCGCTTGCCGCCGATACGCTGGAGCTGCCGCTGATCGGCCGGATCGCCGCGGGCGAACCGATCTTTTCCGAGTCGCGGGTGGAGCGCAGCCTGCATGTCTCGCGCTGGCTGTTCCGCCTGCAGCCGGATTATCTGGTGCGGGTGATCGGCGACTCGATGCGCGACGAAGGCATCCTCGATGGCGACCTGGTCGCGGTGCACGCTACGCCGGTGGCCCGTCATGGGCAGGTGGTGGCGGCGCGCGTGGGCGGCGAGCGCTTCACCATCAAGCGTCTGTACTGGCAGGGCGAGGTGATCCGCCTGCTGCCCAACAGCCCGGGCTATCAGCCGATCGATCCGGATCCCACCGAAGACTTCGCCATCGAAGGCTTGTTTGCAGGTCTGGTGAGGGGCGTTTGATGGGGGCGGTGGTAGCCCTGTCGAATCTGCTGGATGCGCGCCAGGTATGGCGCGGACGCGCTGCGCCACTGCCGGAAGGCGAGCAGCCCACCGGCTGGCCCGCGCTCGATGCCGCGCTGCCCACGCGCGGCTGGCCGGATGCGGCGCTGACGGAAATCCTGCTGCCGGCCGACGGCATTGGCGAACTGCAACTGCTGCTGCCGACGCTGGCGCGGCTTACCCAGGGTCAGCGTCCGGTACTGCTGATCGCGCCGCCTTATGCGCCGTGCGCCATGGGCTGGCGCCAGCACGGCGTGAATCTGCAGCAGCTGGAAATCGTCGACGCCGACGCAAAACAAATGCTGTGGGCCGCCGAACAATGTCTGCGCTCCGGCAGCTGCGCAGCGGTGCTGGCATGGCCGCAGCAGGCAGACGATCGCAGTCTGCGCCGCTTGCAGGTAGCCGCCGATGCCGGGCGTGCGCTGGCCTTCGTCTTTCGCGATCGCAAGCATCTGGCCAATGCTTCGCCGGCGTCGCTGCGGCTGGAATTGAGCGTGGCACCGCACACGCTGATCCATATCCGCAAATGCCGCGGCGGCAATGCGCCGGCCCAGGCCATCGCGCTTGAGCGCGACTCCGTTCTTCCCGGCACAGGCCGGCATGCGTCACTCGTGCAGGCGGTTCATCAGCGCATGCATGACACGGCGGGTGCCGGCCTGTGCGGGATTCCTCTGCAGAAGAACGCTGCTTCGTGAGGACGGGCGATGCTATGGGCCTGTCTGCTGTTGCCGCAATTGGCGCTGGATGGCGTCCTCCGCCGTCGCGCCGATGACAGCCCGCTGGTATTGGTGGATGGCCCGGCCAATGCGCGCAGCATTGTTGCCGCCAATGCGTCAGCGCGTGCGGCGGGGCTGTATCTGGGCCAACGCCTGACCGCGGCGCAGGCGCTGCTGGCGCAATTCGAAGTGATGTCTTACGACCCGGCCGAGGTCGAGCGCTGGCAGCAGTTCCTGGCGGGCGTGGCGTATCGCTACAGCTCGCAGGTGGCGCTGCTTCCGCACGCGATCGTACTGGAAATCAGCAAGAGCCAAAGCCTGTTCGGTGCGTGGGGCAAGATGGCGGCCAGCCTGCGCCAGGATTTCGCCGAACTTGGTTTCCGCCATCGCATGGCGGCTGCACCGACGCCTTACGGCGCCTATGTGCTGGCCGGCGTCGGCGATGGCCTGGCAGTGTTTACCCAGGATGCGCTGCGGCGTGCGCTCGATGACGTGCCGTTGCCGCAAAGCCGCTTGCCTGCGCACGCGGTAGATGCGCTGCCGCGCATGGGCGTGCGCCGTCTTGGGCCATTGCTGCGCATGCCGCGCGATGGCCTGCAACGCCGCTTCGGCGCCGAACTGCTGCAGGCGATGGATCGCCTCACCGGCGAGCATCCTGCAGGCCTGGATCTTTATCTGCCGCCCGACGCGGTCGATTGGCGCATCGAGCTTTCGCACGAAGTGGAAAACATCGCCGCGCTGGTGTTTCCGCTGAAACGCATGATGAGCGATCTGGCTGCCTATCTGGCTGGGCGCGATGGCGGCGTGCAGCGGTTCCTGCTGCGGTTGGAGCAGCGTGACGGCACCGCCACCGAGGTGCCGGTCGGCATGCTTGCCCCGGAGCGCGGCGCCGAGGTGTTGTTCGAGGCGGCACGCGGACGCCTTGAGCGGGTGCAATTATCTGCACCGGTGCTGGCATTGCGCCTGGTCGCGGATGATCTGCCCGGTTTCGTGCCTGCCGGCCGCGACCTGTTCGACGAACGTCCGGCCAATGCCTTGTCGTTCGAGCAACTGCGCGAACGCCTGCGCGCCAGGCTGGGCGATGCGGCGGTCTATCGCCTGGGCACTACCATCGATCCGCGACCCGAGCATTCGCAGCGCATCGCGACGCAGAACGACAGCTTTATCGAGCCGCGCCCGCGTCCCACCTGGCTGTTGCAGCGCCCGCTTCCCTGGCGCGGACCGATGCACGTGCTGGCCGGCCCGGAACGTATGGAAACCGGCTGGTGGGATGGCGATACCGTGCGCCGCGATTACTACGTGGTCGAAAACGCGCAAGGGCAGCGCGCCTGGGTTTTTTGCGCAGCGGGCGAGCAGTGCGGCTGGATGTTGCACGGGTGGTTTGCATGAGCGATTACGCGGAGCTGCACTGCCTTTCGGATTTCTCCTTCCAGCGCGGCGCATCCAGTGCGCACGAATTATTCGAGCGCGCCAAAGCATGCAGTTATGCGGCGCTGGCGATCACCGACGAATGCTCGCTCGCCGGCATTGTGCGTGCATGGGAGGCGGCGCGCGATAGCGGAGTGCCGCTGATCGTGGGCACGGAAATCCAGCTGGCGGATGGGCCGAAACTGGTGCTGCTGGCGGAAAACAAGCAAGGCTATGTCGCCATCTGCCGCTTGATTACACAAGGACGTCGGGCTTCCGAAAAAGGCAGCTATCGCCTGACCAGGGCAGACATGTCCGACGGTCTGCCGGGCACGCTGGCGCTATGGATACCGGGGCCGCAGCCGGACGGTGAGCATGGCGCGTGGATCCGGCGCGTGTTCGATCGGCGCGCGTGGCTGGCGGTGGAGCTTCATCGCGATGGCGATGATCGTACGCGTCTGGCGGAGCTCGAAGCATTGGGCCATGCGCTGCAGTTGTCATTGGTGGCCAGTGGCGACGTACATATGCATGTGCGCGGCTGCCTGCCGCTGCAGCATACGATGACGGCGATCCGTCATCGCCTGACCATTGCCGAGGCCGGTGCGGTGTTGTTCCGTAACGGCGAGCGCCATCTGCGCAAGCGCAGCCTGCTGGAAAAGGTGTATCCCAAGGCCTTGCTCGATGAAAGCGTGCAGATTGCCCGACGCTGCAGCTTCGACCTGAAGAGGGATTTGCATTACCAATACCCCAGGGAATTGGTGCCGGAAGGCTATGCGCCGATGCAATGGCTGCGTCAGCTGGTGGCGGAAGGCGCAGTCACGCGCTGGCCGCAAGGCGTGCCGGACAAGATCCAGGCCTATATCGAGCGTGAGCTGCAACTGATCGAGATCAAGCACTACGAAGCGTTCTTTCTTACCGTCAACGATGTCGTGCGCTACGCGCGCAGCCAGCGCATTCTCTGCCAGGGGCGCGGCTCGGCGGCCAATTCCATTGTGTGCTTTGCGTTGGGCATCACGGATGCCGACCCGGCCAAGGTCGGCCTGTTGGTGGAACGCTTTATTTCGGTAGAGCGCGATGAGCCGCCCGATATCGATGTCGATTTCGAGCATTCGCGCCGCGAAGAAGTTATTCAGTACGTCTACCGAAAGTATGGCCGTGAGCGTGCTGCGATTGCCGCCACGGTGATCAGCTATCGCTCCAAAAGCGCGGTGCGCGATGTGGCGAAGGCGCTTGGCCTGCCCGAAGACCAGATCGACAAGATCGGCCGCAGCTTCTTCCGGCTTGGCGATGCTTCGCTGGATGATCGTCTGCGCGAGCAGGGTTTCGATCCCGCTGCGCCGGTGATGCGTCAACTATTGATGCTGACTGCGCAATTGCGGGGGAAACCACGCCATCTCAGCCAGCATGTGGGCGGTTTTGTTATCCACGATGCGCCATTGCATGAACTGGTGCCGGTGGAAAATGCCACGATGCCCGAGCGCACCATCATCCAGTGGGACAAGGATGACCTGGATACCATGGATCTGCTCAAGGTCGACTGCCTGGCGCTTGGCATGCTGACCTGCCTGCGCAAATGCTTCGATCTGTATGAGCACTATCGCGGCGAATCGCTGAGCATCGCCGCGATAAAGTCGGACGATAAAGCCACCTACGACATGATCCAGCGCGCCGACACCATCGGCGTCTTCCAGATCGAAAGCCGCGCGCAAATGGCGATGCTGCCGCGGCTGAAACCGGCGAATTACTACGACCTGGTCATCCAGATCGCCATCGTGCGGCCGGGTCCGATCCAGGGCGACATGGTGCATCCGTATCTGCGCCGCCGAAATAACGAAGAACCGATTGTCTATCCATCGAAAGCGCTGGAGCCGGTGCTTGAGCGCACCAAGGGCGTGCCGTTGTTTCAGGAACAGGTGATGAAGCTGGCGATGGTGGCGGCCGACTACAGCGGTGGCGAGGCGGATGAGCTGCGCCGCGCGATGGCTGCCTGGAAGCGCCATGGCGGCATGGAAAAGCATCACGAAAAGCTGGTCAACGGAATGTTGAAGAATGGCTACACGCTGGAATTCGCCGAGCAGATCTTCAACCAGATAAAAGGCTTCGGCAGCTACGGTTTTCCGGAAAGCCATGCCGCCAGTTTCGCCAATATCGCCTATGCCAGCAGTTGGCTGAAATGCCATGAGCCGGCGATGTTTGCCTGTGCCTTGCTCAATGCGCAGCCGATGGGTTTCTACGGCCCCAGTCAGATCGTGCAGGATGCGCAGCGCCATCGCATTCGCGTGCGGCCGGTGGATGTGCGCTACAGCGATTGGGATTGCACGCTGGAGGCCGATCCGCAGAGTGCGCAAGGACTCGCCCTGCGCCTGGGCCTGCGCCAGCTGCGTGGTTGCAGCGAGCAGGTGGCCACGCGCATTGCCGCTGCGCGCCATGTGCGTCCGTTCCAGGATGTAGTGGATCTTTGCACGCGTGCAGCATTGGACGCGCGTCATCAGGATCTGCTGGCCGATGCGGGTGCGCTGCGCGGGCTGGCCGGGCATCGCCATCGTGCCTTATGGCTGACCTCCGGCGTGGAAGCGCAGCTGCCGTTGTTCGGCCGCACCAGTCCGCGCGAACAGGACATCGTGCTGCCGCTGCCGACGGTAGCGGAAAATATGCAGGCCGATTACGCACACAGCGGCTTGAGCCTGGGCCCGCATCCCTTGAGGTTGCTGCGCAGTCGCCTGCGCGCAAGCCGCTACCTGGATTCGCGCAGCCTGCAAAAACTGCCGCACGCCGCGCCCGTGCGCACCGTCGGCCTGGTCACTCAGCGCCAGCAGCCGCAAACGGCCAGCGGCGTCACCTTCATCACCATCGAAGACGAATTCGGGCATGTGAATGTGGTGGTGTGGAGTCATATCGCGCAGACCCAGCGCCGTCCTTATCTGGAGGCACGCCTGCTGGCGATTGAGGGACGCTGGGAAACGGCTGACGGCGTCAGTCATTTGATTGCGCGGCGCCTGCATGACGTCAGCGACATGCTCAGCGGACTGGATGCGCGTTCGCGGGATTTTCACTGATCGCAACCGGCACTTAGGATCATGCAGACCCTACTTTTCGAGCAGGACGTGCAACGGATTGCCGACGACGCTAGCGGACCGATCACGTATCGGCCCGGAATTATTCCATCCACGTTGGCCGCCACCTGGTTCGACGCTCTGCGCGAGCAGGGCGACTGGCACGCAAGCTCGCGCGTGATGTACGAGCGCCTGGTGGGCGTGCCGCGGCTGCATTGCCATTACGCCGTGGCCGATCCCGCGCTGCCCGGCGTGTTGCGCGAGGCCTTGGCGCGGGTCGCGCAGCATGTCGATGCGCCGTTCAACAGCATCGGCCTGAATTTCTATCGCGACGAACACGACAGCGTGGCGCCGCATAACGACAAGCTGCATGAAATGCTGCCGCAGCAGCCGGTGGCGCTGCTGTCATTGGGGGCAACGCGCACCATGCAGATCCGGCGCAAACAGCCGCCGCATCTGAAAACCGAGCTGGAACTGGAGGCAGGCAGCCTGTTGCTGATGGGCTGGAATGCGCAGCTGCATTACGACCATGGCATTCCGAAGCTGCGCTATCCGGTGGGACCGCGGATCAGCGTGGCGTTCCGGGTGCGCCCAACGCGCAATGCCTGGTAGGTTGGGTTACTTCGGACTGGAGCCGTGGGGTAACTACGCAAATGTCTGGCGCTTCGATGGAGGTCTGTTGGGTTGCGCTGCGCTAACCCAACCTACGCGGCCAGCAGTGCACCCAGCAGGTCCGGGTGCTCGATCAGCGCATGTGCACCAGCCTGTTCCAGCTCGGTGCGGCTACCGAAACCCCACAGCACGCCGACACCCGTCACGCCGTTGGCAACTGCGCCTTCAATGTCGAAGCGGCGGTCGCCGATCATCACCGTCTCGCGTGGCGAGGCGCCGAAATCCGCCAGCGCCGCCGCGATCATGCTCGCTTTCTCGCTGTGCGGACTGGAAGGATGCGGCCCGTACAAGCGGGTGAAGCGATGGCCGAACGGCAGCGCATCGACAATCGGCTGCGCATGCCGATGCGGTTTGCTGGTGACGATCGCCAGCTGATGCCCGTTGGCCTGCAGGCCATCGATCATCGCCTCGATGCCCGGATAGATGGCGTATTCGCGCCAGCCCAGATCCGCGAATCGCTCGTGGTAATAGTGCACCGCCGCTTCCACTCGCGTTTCATCGTGATCCATCAGCGGCGCAAAGCTGTGCCGCAGCGGCGGACCGATCCAGTCGCGCAGATCGGCCGGGGTGGGAATTTCCAGCTTGTCCAGCGCATGCCGGATGCAGGCGGTAATGCCCAGCTCCGAGTCGATCAGCGTGCCATCGAGGTCGAACAGACAGAGCATTATTTCCCCGCGCGCGCTTTCAGGGCGGCCACGGCCGGCAGTTCCTTGCCTTCCAGGAATTCCAGGAAGGCGCCGCCGCCGGTCGAGATATAGGAAACCTTGTCGGCGATGCCGTACTTGTCCACCGCTGCCAGTGTGTCGCCGCCGCCGGCGATCGAAAATGCCTTGGAATCGGCCACCGCATGCGCCAGCACTTCGGTGCCCTTGCCGAACGCGTCGAATTCAAACACGCCCACCGGGCCGTTCCACACCACGGTGCCGGCCTTGGCGATCAGGTCGGCATACAGCTTGGCGGTCTGCGGACCGATATCCAGAATCATCTCGCCATCTTTCACTTCATCCACCGCCTTGATGCTGGCCGGTGCATGCGCGGAGAACTCCGGCGCCACCACCACGTCCACCGGCATCGGCACTTCCGCGCCGCGGCGCTTGGCGTCGGCCAGCACTTTCTTGGCGGCGGCGAGCAGATCCGGTTCGTACAGCGAATTGCCGACCGAGTGTCCGGCGGCCGCGATAAAGGTATTGGCGATGCCGCCGCCGACGATCAGCTGATCTACCTTGCCGATCAGGTTTTCCAGCAGCATGAGCTTGGTCGACACCTTGGAGCCGGCCACGATCGCCAGCAGCGGATGCGCGGGCTGTTCCAGCGCCTTGCCGAGTGCGTCCAGTTCGCCGCACAGCAGCGGACCGGCAGCAGCCACCGGCGCAAACTTGATCACGCCATGGGTCGAAGCCTGCGCGCGGTGCGCGGTGCCGAAGGCATCCATCACGAACACGTCGCACAGCGCGGCGTACTTCTTCGCCAGCGCCTCGTCGTCCTTGCCTTCGCCGACATTCATGCGGCAGTTTTCCAGTACCACGACTTCGCCTGCGGCGACGTCCACGCCATCCAGGTAATCGGCAATCAGCCGCACCGGCGTACCAAGCTGCTCGCCCAGCCACTTCGCCACCGGCGCCAGCGAGGATTCCGCATCGAACTGACCTTCCTTCGGGCGCCCCAGGTGCGAAATCACCATCACCTTGGCGCCGGCATCGCGCGCGGCCTTGATGGTGGGCAGCGATGCGTCCAGGCGCTGGGTGGAGGTGATGCGGCCGTTCTCGATCGGCACGTTCAAGTCTTCGCGGATCAGCACGCGCTTGCCGCGCAGGTCGAGGTCGCTCATGCGGGTGACGGTCACGGGAAAACTCCTGGCAGCTTCGAGGGTCGGCCTTGGCGGCCGGAACCGCGTATTTTCCGGCCAGCCTCGCGGCGATGCAAACGGCCCCGCTTTACACTGGGCCGATCTCCAGCAGGGAACGGCCCATGCCATCGGATCTCATTCTTTACAGCTATTGGCGTTCCAGCGCGGCCTTTCGCGTACGCATTGCGCTGAATCTAAAGGGTTTGCGTTACGAAACGAGGGCAGTGCATCTGGTCCGCGACGGCGGCGAGCAGCATGCGCCGGCCTATGCCGCGCTCAATCCGCAGGAACTGGTACCCACCCTGGTCGATGGCGAGCGGGTGCTGACGCAGTCGATGGCGATCCTGGAATACCTGGACGAAACCCATCCGCAGCCGCCGCTGCTGCCGGGCGATGCTGCCGGCCGGGCGCGCGTACGTGCGCTGTCGCAGGTGGTGGGCTGCGATATTCATCCGATCGGCAACCTGCGCGTACTGCAGCAGATCGGCACGCAATTCGCGGCCGACGATGCACAGAAAAGCGCATGGATGCGGCATTGGGTCGCCGGTGGGCTGCAAGCGTTCGAGACCATGCTCAGCCGCAGCCAGGACACCGGCCGCTATTGCCACGGCGATGCGCCGGGCATGGCCGACGCGTGTCTGATTCCGCAGGTGTACAACGCGCGGCGCTGGAAAGTACCGCTGGACGATTACCCGACCATCCTGCGCATCGACGCTGCCTGTGCGGCGCTGCCGGCGTTCCATGCCGCGATGCCGGAGCAGCAGCCGGATGCGCCGGCGCCTGCTCCGCAATGAAATGATGTTCGGCTTAGGTTGGGTTGCCCCGGACCTGGTCCGGGGCAACCCAACCTGCGGTGCCTAGAAGCCCAGGCCGTACGGATCGTTGCCGGCCAGCTCCGCATTCTCGGTGTTGCCGCTTTCCGAAAGCCGGATCTTCAGCGCCAGGCCGTCGCGCGAGTCGGCCTTGGCCAGCGCCTCTTCCAGCTCGATGCGGCCATTCTTGTACAGCTTGTACAGCGACTGGTCGAAGGTCTGCATGCCTTCCTGCAGGCTGCGGTCCATCGCTTCCTTCACCTCGTGGATCTGCCCGCGGCGGATCATGTCGCGGATGAAGGGCGTGTTGAGCAGCACTTCCACCGCCGGCAGGCGGCGGCCGTCCTTGCCGGTGACCAGACGCTGGCTGATCACCGCGCGCAGGTTCAGGGCCAGGTTCATCAGCACGTTCTTGTGCGCCGATTCCGGGAAGAAGTTGAGGATGCGCTCCAGCGTCTGGTCGGCGTTGTTGGAGTGCAGGGTGGCCAGGCACAGGTGGCCGGTTTCGGAGAAGGCGATCGCCGCTTCCATCGTATCGGTATCGCGGATTTCGCCGATCATGATCACGTCCGGCGCTTCGCGCATCGCATTGCGCAGGGCCTCGTGATAGGTGTGCGTGTCCAGGCCCACTTCGCGCTGGTTGACGATCGACTTCTTGTGGCGATGCAGGTATTCGATCGGATCCTCGATGGTGAGGATGTGCCCGGGAGTGTTGCTGTTGCGGTGATCGAGCATGGCCGCCAGCGTGGTCGACTTGCCCGAACCGGTCGCGCCCACCACCAGGATCAGGCCGCGCGGTTCCATGATCAGTTCACGGAAAATGGCCGGCAGCTGCAGCTGGTCGATGCTGGGGATCTCGCTCTTGATCGCGCGGATCACCATGCCCACTTCGCCGCGCTGCTTGAACACGTTGATGCGGAAACGGCCGGCTTCCTTCACCGCCAGCGCCATGTTGAGCTCCAGGTCGCGCTCGAATTGCGGCACCTGGCCCTCGTCCATCAGCGAGTAGGCGATCTTTTTCACCATGCCGCTGGGCAGCCCGGTATTGCCGAGCGGGTACAGCTTGCCCTCGACCTTGATGTTCACCGGGGCTCCCGTCGTCAGAAACATATCCGACGCGCCCTTATCCACCATCAACTTGAGGAAGTAACCGATATCCACCTTAAAGACCCCAAAATTTTACGCATTGCATTCAAGGATTATGCCCGCTCACAATACGCCGTGATCCTCAGAGAGGAATGAGTGATGGTGCACACATTTTCCCCGCTATGGGTACGCACTTGGCGTATCCGTGCGGTGGTTCCGGCGTCGTTGTTGCTGGCGGTGTCGTTGAGTCTGGGCGGCTGTGCCAGCGTACCCCCGCCGGATAGCGCGATGAACCAGGCCCAGGCCCAATTGCAGGCCGCCCGCGATGCGGGAGCGGCCGACTACGATCCGGTCGATTTTGGCTTTGCGCAGGATAAGTTCCAGCAGGCCCAGGCCGCCATGGCCGACCGCAAATATGCCCAGGCTGCCGACCTGGCCGATGAGTCGCGCGCAGACTCCACGCTGGCCCGGACCAAGGCCCAGCTGGCGGCGGCACGTGCCCAAATTCAGTCAAAAACGGACGCAAACGGTCAGTTGCGTGCGCAGAACGCCGAAGCGCAGTCGGAAAACGACCAGCACTATCAGCAGCAGAAGGCCCAGCTCGCCGCCCAGCAGGCGGCCATGCAGCAGGCCGCCGACAATGGCGATAACGGTGGCGACAACGGCAATCCGGCCTCCTCGTCCACCACGCCGGAGCCGGCTTCGGGCAGCACCACGCCGACCCCGCCGTTGCCGGCCCAGGCGCCGATGCAGCAGGACATGCCGGCACCGTCGTCCTCGGTCCTGGGCAGCCCCCAGCCGCAGCCGCAGCAGCAGGGGCAGAGCTTCCAGACCGTGCCCGATGCTGGCCAGCAGAATCAGGGAGGCCAGCCATGAACCGTGTCATCTCCAGAAAGTCCTTGTCGCTCATCGCCATTTCCCTGTTGGCCCTTTTCGCCAGCGTCGCCGTCCAGGCGCGCAAGGACGATATGGATGTCGACCGGCTCAGCAATAACTTGAATCAGCTTGCCAGCGATCCGAACCTGGGCGTGTACGCCCAGGCCGACCAGGCGCTGGCGCGCGAGGCGATCAGCCAGCTGTCCCAGGCCAGCTCGCACGACCGCCCGCACGCGCTCTACATCGCCGAACGCCGGGTGGACCAGGCCAAGGCCGAGGCGCAGCTGCAGGTATCCCAGCGCCAGCTCAACCAGCTCGATCAGGAAAACGCCCAGTTGCAGCTCGATCGCAGCCGGATCGACGCCAATGCCGCCCAGCAGCAGCTGGATATCCAGCGCATGCAGTACCAGCTGGCGCAGCAGGAGACCGCCCGCTTGCAGGCGCAGGGCCAGATCGCCGCGGCGCAGGCCGCCCAGGCCCAGGCCCAGGCCGACCAGGCGCGCAAGCTGGCCGCGGCCCAGGCCCGGGTGGCGCAGGCCGCCAAACGCCAGGCCGCACTCGCCACCAAGGCGGCCCAGGCTGCCCGTGCCGCGCAGGAAAACCAATCTTCCGGCGGTAACTGAGCGGGTTTGCATGACACCTTCCCGGCTACGGCCGGGGAGGCGGCATGTAGGTTTTTTGCAGGGGCCTTTACGGGTTTTTGACTACCGCCCGCATAGCCATGCGCCTTGCCGAGGGGTCCTTGCGCACCCCTTGGGCCGGGAGTAGGGTCGAACACGCCGCGACCACTTACAGCTGTCGCGGCCTACCGACTGAATCATGCGCATATCCCTCCACTTTTCGTTTCCCGGGTCCTGCAGTCAGGGCGCGGGGTGTGGTCATGCGTGCGATTTGCTTCTGTATGCGGACGTCCTTGTTGCGCCCGCCGCCCTACCGCGAGGAGGTTGAATCATGTTCGAAGATCAGCAGCGCGATGCTGTCGAAGCCTTTATGAAAGCCGATGCGGAATTTCGCCGGCTCTATCAGCACCACAGGGAACTCGACAGCAAGGTGCACGATGCCGAAATCGGCGTGCTTCCCATCGACGACGTGACGCTACTTGGCATGAAGAAGGAAAAGCTCTACGCCAAGGAAAAACTCCAGCGCATGTGGGATACCCGATCGCAAAGCATCAACTGATCTGCAGGTTCTGATCACGGACACGGCCCCGGGGCGAAAGCTGCCGGGGCCGTTGCTTTTTTGCGGTGGCGATGAGACCGGTGCAAGGTGTTCCCGTTATGATTGCGCTTCATATCGCCCCAGCCACGTCATCCCATGGAGCCTTCATGACGGTCAACACCAGCGTCCTCGAACTGATCGGCAATACCCCGATGGTGCGCGCCCAGCGCCTGGACACCGGGCGCTGCGAGCTGTTCCTGAAACTGGAGAGCGCCAATCCGGGTGGATCGATCAAGGATCGGATCGGCCTGTCGATGATCGAAGGCGCGGAGAAAGCCGGCAAGATCAAGCCCGGCGCCACCCTGGTGGAAGGCACTGCCGGCAATACCGGCCTGGGCCTGGCGCTGGTCGCGCAGGCGAAGGGCTACCGGCTGGTGCTGGTGGTGCCCGACAAGATGAGCCGCGAGAAAATTTTCAATCTCAAGGCGATGGGCGCCGAGGTGGTGCTGACGCGCTCGGACGTGGCCAAGGGCCATCCGGAGTATTACCAGGACATGGCCGAGCGCATCGCGCGCGAAACGCCCGGCGCGTATTTCATCAATCAGTTCGGCAATCCCGACAATCCCAAGGCGCATATCGAAACCACCGGCCCGGAAATCCTGCGGCAGATGGACGGCAAGGTGGATGCGGTGGTGGTGGGTTGCGGTTCTTCCGGAACGCTCAGCGGCCTGTCGAAGTATTTTGCTGAGAAATCGCCGAATACCGAGCTGGTGCTGGCCGATCCGGTCGGTTCGATCCTGGCGCAATACATCAACGAAGGCGTGCTCTCGACCAAGTCCAGCAGCTGGATGGTGGAAGGCATCGGCGAAGATTTCCTGCCGAGCATCAGCGATTTCACCCGCGTCAAAAAGGCCTACGCGATTTCCGACAAGGAAAGTTTCCTCGCCGCGCGCGAATTGCTGGCAAAGGAAGGCATTCTGGGCGGTTCGTCCACCGGTACCCTGCTGGCGGCCACCTTGAAATACTGCCGCGAGCAGACCGAACCCAAGCGCGTGGTCACCTTGGTCTGCGATACGGGCAACAAGTATTTGTCGAAGATGTACAACGACTACTGGATGCTCGACAACGGCTTTATCGATCGCGAGCAGCATGGCGATCTGCGCGATCTGCTGTTGCGCCCGTTCGCCCAGCGCGACACCGTAGTGGTTGGTCCGAATGAATTGCTGATGACGGCGTATACGCGCATGAAGCTGTACGACGTATCGCAGTTGCCGGTGATGGATGGCCATCGCCTGGTCGGCATCCTCGACGAATCGGACGTGCTCATGCACGTGCATGCCGACGAAGCGCGGTTCCGCGATTCGGTGGCTACTGCGATGATCAGCGATCTGCAGATACTGGATGTGCGCGCGCCGATCCAGTCGCTGCTGCCGGTGTTCGATCGCGGCCATGTCGCCATCGTGATGGACGGCGAACAGTTCCTCGGCCTGATTACGCGTATCGATCTGTTGAATTACCTGCGCCGCAAGGTGCATTGATCCACGTCGTTCCGCTTCCCTTGCCGCACGTGGTGGGTCAAGGGAAGCCCGGGATGCGTCAGCACCGCTCGTGTGGATGAATGAACCGGCGGCGCGAAAGCCTGTCGAAACGGCGTCCCGGCACAGTCGCCGGCTCCATCGAAGCCCCGGGCTTTGACCAGTCCGCCACAAAGGAATCAACGCCATGTGTGGAATCGTCGCTGCCGCCGCCCAACGTGATGTGGCTCCGCTGTTGATTGCCGGCCTGAAGGCACTGGAATACCGCGGCTACGATTCGGCCGGCCTGGCCGTGCTGGCCGATGGCCAGGTACGTCGCGTGCGCGCCAAGGGCAAGGTGCGCGAAATGGAGGCCGCCTATCTGGCCGATCCCTTCCCGGGCGGCACCGGCATCGCGCATACCCGCTGGGCCACGCACGGCGTGCCCAATGAAGCGAACGCGCATCCGCATATGGTCGGCCGCGTGACCATCGTGCACAACGGCATCATCGAGAACTACGCCGCGCTGCGCACCGAACTGCAGGCCAAGGGCTACGCCTTCAGTTCTGAAACCGATACGGAAGTGATGGCAGCGCTGATCGACGTGAACCTGTCCAAGGGGCTGTCGCTGCGCGAGGCGGTGCTGGCGACAGTGCGCGAACTGGACGGCGCCTATGCCATCGCCGTGATGAGCCGGGACGAACCCGGCCGCGTGGTCGGTGCGCGCCGCGGCGCGCCGCTGCTGGTCGGTGTGGGCATCGGCGAGCATTTCCTGGGTTCGGATGCGCAGGCGCTGATCCAGGTCACCAACAAGACCATCTATCTCGACGAAGACGATGTGGTGGAGATCACGCGCGAGCGCGCCCAGGTCTATACGCTCGATGGCCAGCCCGCCGCGCGCGACGTGCACGAAAGCGAACTGTCCGCCGACGCGGTGGAACGCGGCGAATACCGCCACTACATGCAGAAGGAAATCTTCGAGCAGCCGCGTGCCGTGGCCGACACGCTGGAGGCGCGCATCCATGCGCACGGCGTGCTGCCGAATATCTTCGGCGTCGACGGCGAGGAGCTGCTGGCAAAGGTGAAGGGCCTGCATATTGTCGCCTGCGGCACCAGCTATCACGCCGGCTTGGTCGCCAAATACTGGATCGAAGATTACGCACGCCTGCCGGTGAGCGTGGAAGTGGCCAGCGAATACCGCTACCGCGAGGCGGTGGTGCCGGCAGATACCTTGTTCGTGGCCATCTCGCAGTCCGGCGAAACGGCCGACACGCTGGCTGCCATGCGCGAATCGCGCCGCCGCGGTTATCTGGGCACGCTGGCCATCTGCAATGTGCCCGAATCCTCGGTGGTGCGCGAAGCCGATCTCAAGCTGATGACGCGCGCCGGTCCGGAGATCGGCGTGGCCTCGACCAAGGCATTCACCACCCAGCTGAGCGCGCTTGCACTGCTGGCCCTGCACCTGGCCAGGCAGCGTGGGCTGGAGCAGGCCCGCTACCAGGATTTGTGCGCCCAGCTATTGCGCTTGCCGCGCGCGATCGACGAAGCCCTGAAGCTGGAGCCGCAGATCGTCGCGCTGGCCGAGCGCTTTGTGCACCGCCATCATGCGTTGTTCCTGGGGCGCGGTGCGCATTACCCGGTGGCGCTGGAAGGCTCGCTCAAGCTCAAGGAAATCTCCTACATCCACGCCGAAGCCTATCCGGCGGGCGAACTCAAGCACGGCCCGCTGGCGCTGGTCGACGAAGACATGCCGGTGATCGCCGTGGCGCCGAACGGTCCGCTGCTGGACAAGCTCAAATCCAATCTGCAGGAAGTGCGCGCCCGTGGCGGCGAGCTGGTCGTGTTCGCCGACAGTGCGGCGCATATCGATGGCAATGCCGCGCGTGGCGTGGTGCTGCGGGTGGATGCCGGCGGTGAATTCATCGCGCCGGCCGTGTTTACCGTGCCGCTGCAGTTGCTGGCTTACCACGTGGCAGTACTGCGCGGCACCGATGTGGACCAGCCGCGCAACCTGGCCAAGTCGGTCACGGTGGAATGATCCGCCGCGGCAGCGTGTCAGCCGGTTATCGAATCGCTGCCGCTTTCCAGATGTCCGGTATAGCGGCGGATCCAACTGCTGTCGCCGCTTAGGGTGACGGTGAAGTCGTACCAGCCGTGGCTATCGGCCAGTGCAGAAAAATAGGTATTGGTGGTGGCGCCGGCCGCAACGGCGTAAGTCCACGGACCTTCGCCGGTGTAGTTGTTGGCGGTAATGGTGAAGGTGACGGCGCTGCTGCCGCCGTTGGTCAGCGCGAAATAGATGGCCAGCTGCCCGGAGACCGGATCGGCCAGGTATGACGAGGTGACGCTGCAGGCCTTGCCCGCGTCATTGAGATTGCCGGCGAAGCGGCGCAGAAAGCGATTCGGGCCGATCACGCTCAGGTCGTAGCTGCCGTTGCCGAAGCCGGTGCCGACGTTGAAGAAATCGCTGACGCTGCCATCGCTACCGTTGCTGTAAGGGGCGACCGTGTATTGCCAGGGGCCGCCGCTGCGGTAGGCATTGGCGTAGATCGCCATCGGTACGGCACGCGTAGCGAGGCTGCCGGCATTGAGCATCTCGATCCAGATCAGGATCTGGCCGTTCGAGCCGTATTGGATCGACGAGATATTCGCATCGGGCTGATACGGCAGGGCGCGCGCGGTGCGTGTGCCGGATTCTTGCGCCGGCAGGCTGTTGGATGCGTTGCTGTCGGTGGGATTGGGTAGCGGATCGCAGGTGCCGGTGCGGCTGATGGTGGCGCTGGTGGCCGGCAGATTGCCCGGCAGGCCATACACAGGATTGGCGAAATCGAAGGCGCCGGTCAGATCGCCGCTGACCTGTCGCCGCCATGCACTGATCGACGAACAGATTGCCGGCTTGCCCAGCGCGCTGCTCCAGCTTTCCAGAAACTGGATCACCGAGGTGTGGTCGTAGATTTGCGAATCGACGATGCCGCCGCGTGTCCAGGGCGAGCAGATGATCATCGGTACGCGGAAACCCATGCCAATCGGTTGCGTCACGCCATCCACGGTAATGAATTCGCCGGCGGTGCCGCTCGGCGGAATCGGCGGCGGCACGTGATCGAAGAAGCCGTCGTTCTCATCGTAATTGAGGATCAGCACGGTCGAGTCGAGCGTCTGCGCGTTCGCGGCCAAGGCCTGCAACACTAGGTCGATGAAATGCGCGCCGTTGTCCGGCGGTGCATCGGGATGTTCGGAGTAATCCTGGCTGGCGACCACCCAGCTCACCTGCGGCAGGGTGCCGTTGAGCACGTCGTTCTGGATGGCGGTGGCGATGTCGTTCGGGGTGGAGCCGGTAGTGCTCGGCACGGAAGCCATGCCTTGCTGGTAAAGCGGGCTGGTAGTCGGCGCATCGGCGAACTGGGTGAAGTAGGCCAGGGCGTTGTCGCCGAAATTATCCGAAGCGTTCTGATAGACCTTCCACGTCACGCCTGCCGCCTGCAGCTCTTCGGCGTAGGTTTCCCAAGTGAGTCCGGATTCGGAGCCGCCGTCGTAGGCCGGGCCGCCGTTCTGGCCGCTGGGATCGATCATGCCGCTCCACAGATACGTGCGGTTTGGGCCGGTGGAACTGAGGATCGAGCAGAAGTTGTGGTCGCAGATGGTGTACGCATCGGCGAGCGCATAGTGAAACGGAATGTCCTGGCGCGTGAGATAGCCCAGTGTGCGCACGCCGGCCTTGGCCAGCACCCAGGAGTCCATCTTGCCGCCATTCCAGGCGGCATGCTGGGTCAGCCAGGAATGATCGAGACTGCCGTCGCACTGCGTGAGTACTTCGCTGGTCTGGCTCGCTGCGGGCGAGGTGGTATTGAAAGCCCAGGGATATTGGCGCGCGCTTCCATTCGGCTGATCGAGCACGGAGTAGCCGCCCGCAAGCGTGATGCCGGCCTTGTCGCCGAAGCCGCGTACGCCCTGCAGGCTGCCGAAGTAATGGTCGAAGCTGCGATTCTCCTGCATGAGAATCACCACGTGCTTGATGTTGGCCAGGCCGCTTGCTGCTTCCGGTGTGGCAGCTTGCGCGGGTCGGATGGTTTTGCCCAGTGCGTATCCGGTCGCGCCCATGGCGGCGGCCTTGATCGACAACGCAAGAAATTTACGGCGATTCATCTCGACCATGGGATCACCGCGCGTGAAGTGATGTTGTTCGATCGAAGATAAGAAGCCTGTGTGCAAATTTGATGACGTGCGAATGTCGCCCGCGCGGAGGCCTTCGCCTTCACGAATCATGCACATCGCGATGGCCGCAGAAATCGCTAGCGCAGTTGCCGTGCAGCCAGTTGCCCGAGTCGGCGCATGGCGCGATCCATGGTGTCGCCCCATGGCATGCCGCAACTCAGGCGCAAGCAGTCTGCGTAGTCGCCGCGACTGGAAAACAGCATGCCGGGCGAGGTGCCGATACCTGCGGCGAGCGCCGCTTCGAACAAGGCCTGCACATCGATATCCGGCGGCAGCTGCAGCCACAGCGAAAGGCCGCCACGCGGCGTGCTGGCACGTGTCTGCTGCGGCCAATAGCGCGCGATGCCTTCATGCAGGCGCTGGCCATTGTCGGCCAGTGCGCGGCGCAGGCGGCGCAAATGACGTTCCATGTCATGGCGGTGCAGATAGTGCGCGATCGCCAGCTGCGGCAGACTGGCGACACCCACGGTGGAGAAATACTTTGCGCGCAGCAGTGCGTCCGTCCACTCGGAACCGATCACCCAGCCCACCCGCAAGCCGGGCGACAGGATCTTGGAGAACGAACTGCAGGTGATCACGATGCCGTGCTTGTCCCAGCGTCGCAGCAAGGAAGGGCGCTGCCCCGACCAGGCCAGTTCGCCGTAGACGTCGTCTTCGATAACGATGGTGTTATGCCGTGCGCAGCTTGCCAGCAACGCCTGTTTGTCAGCGTCCTCGGTAAGGCTGCCGAGCGGATTGTTGAAGTTGGGCACCAGCACCGCCGCGCGCACTTTGTTCTGCTGCAGCAACTGCTCCAGTCGTACAACATCGATACCGCGATCGGGCAGGTTGGGTACTTCCAGCACCTTCAGCCCCAAGGTGGCGATCGCCTGCAGGATGCCGTGATAGGTCGGCGATTCCACCAGCACCACATCGCCAGGCGTGGTCACGGTGCGTAGCGCGAGGCTGAGCGCTTCCATGGCACCGGCGGTGACAATGATTTCATCCGCGGCTACCGCGACCCCAAGTTGCGCATAGCGCTGGGCGATCTGCCGGCGCAGTTCGAGATGCCCCTGCGGTGGCGCATAGTCCAGCGCCGATTGCGGCGTGCGCCGCAGGCAATGGGTAAGCGATGCGGTCAGTGCGGCCTGCGGCAGCAACTCGGCGGCGGCGTTCGCACTGTGCAGCGGCAGCAGGTCGCTGCGCGCAAGCATGTCCAGTACGTCTTGCAGCATGGGATTGCTGATCGTGCCTGGTGCGCGGCGCCGCGTGGATCGGGCGATCGGCGCGAGTGGCGCGGCTGCGCGGACGAAATAGCCTGAGCGCGGCCGGGCCTGGGCCAGTCCTTCGCGTTCGAGCTGCAGGCAGGCCTGTACCGCCGTGGCTGCGCTCACCCCATGGTGAAGCGCGAGTTGCCGGATCGACGGCAGCCGTTCGCCGGCGCGCAGAGTGCCCTGCGCGATTTGCGTGCGCAGCTGATGGGCCAGTTCCTCGTACAGCAGCATGGGGTGGTTCGTCTGTATTGGTCGAAATGGATGCTATCTGAATCTGTATTGGTGTGGTGAGCCGGCTTACGCTGGCCATCCATTCGAAAGGAGCCAGCATGACTTCGCTATCCGGCCATGAGGGCCGCCGCACAGCGGTAGGCCAGTTGCTGTTCGCCGAGTTGCTGATCGGTTCGGTCGGTGTATTCGTGCACGAGAGTGGACAGGATGCGGTTACCGCCGTGTTCTACCGCTGCCTGTTCGGCGGCCTGTTCCTGCTGATCTGGGGTCTGGCGCGAGGGCATCTGCGCGGGCTGTGGCAGGAGCGCGCGCTGTTGCGCGGCGCGGTGGTCAGCGGCGTTCTGCTGGTGCTCAACTGGGTGGCGCTGTTCGCCGGCATGGCACGTTCGTCGATCGGCGTGGCGACCATGGTCTACCACTTCTTTCCGTTCGTGATGCTGCTGCTGGCGGCGCTGCTGTTGGGCGAGCGTACGCGGCCCGCGGATCTGGGATGGACCTTGCTGGCCTTCGTGGGCGTGGTTGGATCGGCCGATCCGGTACGCATGTGGCGTCATGCCGATGCAACGTATCTGGTCGGCATCGGTATGACCCTGCTGGCGGCCGGCTTATGCGGTGCGTCCTTGCTGATGTCGCGGCAGCTGGGCAAGCAGCGGCCGTTCGCCCTGGTCATGTTGCAGTGCTGGGTGGGCGTGGCGATGCTTGCCGGCTTTTCCAGCACGGGAGTGTTTCATGCGGGCTGGCATTGGGGATGGTTGGTCGGCCTGGGCGTTATCCACAGCGGTATTGTCTATGTGCTGTTCTATTCGTCTTATGCACGCCTGCCGGTGGCGAGCATTGCGGTGATGGCGTTTATCTATCCGCTAGTGACGCTGGTGCTGGATTACCTGGTGTATGGACATCGCCTGGTGCCGGTGCAGTTCGCGGGCCTGGCCTTGATCGTGCTGGGTACCTTGGGCGTCAATTTGAAATGGACGCTGTGGCCGGCACCGGCGCGGCGTGCTTGCGTACCGGAGTAGTGCCTAGGCTGTCGGCCACCACGCGATAACGAGGTCGGCGATGGCTGCTGCGGGCTTGCTGGCGGAAACCGTCAGCACCCGCGGTTCTCCCTGCGGCGGCTCCAGGTCGCGAAACTGGCTTTCCACCAGCGAGGAAGGCATGAAGTGATCGGTGCGCTGGCTGACGCGTGCGCGCGCTTCCTCCTCGCTCAAATCGAGAAAGACGAAGCCGAGCTCCGGTATCGCCTGGCGCAGCATGTCGCGATAACGGCGCTTGAGTGCCGAACAGGCGACCAGCACGCGCGGTGCCGTGGCGAGCTGCCGGTTGGTTTCCTGGGCGATGCGTTCGAGCCAGCCTTGTCGGTCGGCATCGTTCAGCGGCGTGCCGCTATGCATCTTGTGGATGTTCTGCGGCGAATGAAAATCGTCGCCTTCGATCAGCACTGCGCAGGCGCGATCGCGAATGGCGCCGGCCACTGTGGATTTACCGCTGCCCGAGACGCCCATGATGACGAGCGCCCGCGCCTGCTTCGAGGTTTGTACCTGCAGTGGACTATTCGCGTGTGGCAAGCGCGCGATTGACTCGCAAGGCGATCAAGGTGCAGGCCACGCCGGAGAGCAGGTACACGCTTACTGCCGCCAGGCCAAAGCGGGAAGACAAGCCGAGCGCGACCAGTGGCGCAAACGCGGCACCAATCAGCCAGGCGAAATCGTTGGTCAGTGCTGCACCCGTATAGCGCAGCCGGATTTCGAAATTGGAAGTGACGCTGCCCGCAGCCTGTCCGTAGGAGAGGCCGAGCAACAGGAATCCCACCAGGATGAAGGCATCCTGCGCTGCCTTGTTGCCGCCGAGCAGCCAGGGCGCAAACAGCGCGAATACGCCGATCAGCGCGGCGGCCGTGCCCAGCGTGGTGCGTCGGCCGATGCGGTCGGCGATCATGCCCGAAGCGATGATGCCGAGAATGCCGACGACGGCCCCGGCAATCTGTACCGCCAGCACTTCATTGATCGATTGCGTGGTGCCCAGTGCGATCCACGACAGCGGGAAGATCGACACCAGGTGGAACAGCGCATAGCTCGCCAGTGCAGCGAAGGCGCCGAGGAAAATGTTGTAGCCCTGGCGCTGCAGCATGTCGAAGATGCCGATGGGGTCCAGTTCGCGCTCTTCCATCGCGCGCGTATATTCCTCCGTGACCACCAGCCGCAGGCGCGCGAACAGCGCCACCACGTTGATGGCGAAGGCGACAAAGAACGGATAGCGCCAGCCCCAGTCGAGGAAATCGTCATTGGCAAGCTGGGCATGCAGGAACAGGAACAGCGCACTGGCGATCATGAAACCGATCGGCGCGCTGAGTTGCCCCAGCATCGAGTACCAGCCGCGCCGCTCCGGCGGCGTGTTCAGTGCCAGCAGCGAGGGCAGGCCATCCCACGATCCGCCCAAGGCGATGCCCTGCAGGATGCGGAAGAAGGCGAGCAGCCCGATAGCCCAGTTGCCGATCACCGTGTAGCCGGGCAGAAAGGCCATGCCGGCGGTAGCGCTGCCGAGCAGGAACAAGGCGATGGTGAGCTTGGTGCCGCGGCTCCAGCGCCGCTGTGCCGTCATGAACAGCGTGGTGCCGATCGGGCGCGCGATAAATGCCAGCGAGAAGATTGCGAACGACAGCAGCATGCCGTCGAGGCGGCTTTCGAACGGAAAGAATACCGAGGGGAAGACCAGCACGCAGGCGATGCCGAACACGAAGAAATCGAAATATTCGGAGGTTCGCCCGATCACCACGCCGATGGCGATCTCGCCCGGCGCCACCTTGGCGTGGGCGTGGATGCGGCCGATATCTTCGTGGCTGAAGGCAGGTTCGCGCTGATCCTCAAACGTCGTCGACATCGTCGTTACTCGGTCAAGGGAGGGTGCGGCAGGTACAGCATGGCACCGTCGCGGCGTGATGGCTAGAGCGCCAATGATCCTGCGATACATGCGAAGAGCACGCAGCGTCCACGTGAGGGCTGGGCAAACTGTCGCAGCAGTTTGCGACGTGGGCTTTTTGTATAAGCCCAGCGTAATTTGCATATTTATGACTTCGCCGGATGGTGTGCATGGACAGTGGAAGGCAGGTTCAAGCGAACAGACCAATTGCACGCAGCCTGCAGTTCGGCGTACCTTGTCCCCGCAAGCAGTACCCCTATCCTTTTCTCGCTGCGTCGCCGGCATGTCCATGAAGACTTTCCGAAGACTGCTCCTGCTTGGCCTTTTCCCGCTGACGGGATGCCACACCGTGCTTATGGCGCCCTCCGGCGACCTGGCGATACAGCAGCGCAATCTGATCATCGATTCGTTGATCCTGATGCTGCTGATCGTGGTGCCGGTGATCGTGATGGCGCTGTTGTTTGCCTGGCACTACCGGGCCGGCAACAAGAAGGCGAGCTACGATCCGGACTGGGATCACTCCACCATGCTGGAGTTGCTGATCTGGTCGGCGCCGCTGCTGATCATCATCGCGCTGGGTGCGCTGACCTGGGTCAGCACCCATAAGCTCGATCCATTCCGGCCGCTGGACCGCATTGCGGCGGGGCGCCCGGTGCCGGCCGATGCCAAGCCGCTGCAGGTGGATGTGGTGGCGCTGGACTGGAAATGGTTGTTCATCTACCCCGAGCAGAACATCGCGGTGGTGAACGAGCTGGCCGCCCCGGTGGATCGACCCATCCAGTTCCATATCACTGCCTCGACAGTGATGAACTCGTTCTTCATCCCGGCTCTGGCCGGCCAGATCTATGCGATGCCGGGCATGGAAACCCAGCTCCAGGCGGTGATCAACAAGCCCGGCGAATTCAACGGCTTCTCGGCGAACTTCAGCGGCGATGGCTTCTCGCATATGAATTTCGTCTTTCACGGCCTCAGCGAGGACGCTTTCGCCCAGTGGGTGCAGAAGGCGAAGGCCGGCGGCGGCGAGCTGAGTCGTGACGAATACGTGAAACTGGCCGCGCCCAGCGAGCAGGTGCCCGTGCATTACTACGCCGGCGTGGCGCCGAATCTTTTCATGGCGATCATGGGCAATTGCGTACCGGAGGGCAGCGCCTGCATGAACAACAAGGCTGCAGCCCCGGCCGGAGGCGAAGAAGGCGCCGCTGTTCCTGCGCATGGCGCGGACAGCATGGCGGCCATGCCGATGGCTCATCCCTGACCACTTTAACCGACTCCAGTGAACGGGTGTCCACGATGTCCCTGCATCCCGACCTTACCAGACTGATTTTCGGTCGCCTGACCTGGCACGAATTCCTGCCCGAGCCGATCGTGGTCGGCACCTTTATTGTGGTGGCGCTGGGCGGTCTCGTGCTGATGGGGGTGATCACCTACTACAAGCTCTGGGGCTATCTCTGGCACGAGTGGTTCACCAGCATCGATCACAAGAAGATCGGCATCATGTACATCATCCTGGGGCTGGTGATGCTGCTGCGCGGCTTCGCCGACGCGGTGATGATGCGTGCGCAACAGGCCATCGCGTTCGGGCATACGCAGGGCTACCTGCCGCCGGACCACTATGACCAGATCTTCACCGCGCACGGCGTGATCATGATTTTCTTCGTCGCCATGCCGCTGGTGACGGGCATGATGAACTTCGTGATGCCGCTGCAGATCGGCGCGCGCGACGTGGCGTTCCCCTTCCTCAACAACTTCAGCTTCTGGATGACCGTGTCCGGCGCGGTGCTGGTGATGATGTCGCTGTTCATCGGCGAATTCGCACGCACCGGCTGGCTGGCGTATCCGCCGCTGTCCGGCATTGCGGCCAGTCCCGACGCAGGCGTGGATTACTACATCTGGGCCTTGCAGATAGCCGGCGTGGGAACCTTGTTATCCGGGGTGAATCTGCTCACTACCATCATCAAGATGCGCGCGCCCGGAATGACCTTGATGCGCATGCCGGTGTTTACCTGGACGGCGTTGTGCACCAACGTGCTGATCGTGGCGGCGTTCCCCGTGCTTACCGCGGCGCTGGCCATGCTGGCGCTGGATCGTTATGCCGGCACCAATTTCTTCACCACGGTGCTTGGCGGCAACATGATGATGTACGTCAACCTGATCTGGATCTGGGGCCATCCGGAGGTGTACATCCTGATCTTGCCGGCGTTCGGCATTTTTTCCGAAGTCACCGCTACCTTCTCGCGCAAGCGCCTGTTCGGCTACGCCTCGATGGTGTACGCCACGGTGGTGATCACGGTGCTGTCCTACCTGGTGTGGCTGCATCATTTCTTCACCATGGGATCGGGCGCCAGCGTCAATTCGTTCTTCGGCATCACCACGATGATCATTTCGATTCCTACCGGAGCGAAGATCTTCAACTGGCTGTTCACCATGTACCGCGGCAGCATCACCTTCGAAGTGCCGATGCTGTGGACGGTGGGCTTTATCGTGACCTTCGCCATCGGCGGCATGACCGGTGTGCTGCTGGCGGTGCCACCGGCCGATTTCTCGCTGCACAACAGTTTGTTCCTGATCGCGCACTTTCATAACGTGATCATCGGCGGTGTGCTGTTCGGCCTGTTTGCCGGCCTCAATTACTGGTTCCCCAAGGCCTTCGGCTTCAAGCTCGATCCGTTCTGGGGCAAGTGCTCGTTCTGGTTCTGGCTGGTCGGCTTCTACTTTGCCTTCATGCCGCTGTATGCGCTGGGGCTGATGGGCGTGACGCGCCGGCTCAGCCATTTCGACGATCCCTCGCTGCAGATCTGGTTCGAGATCGCCGCGTTCGGTGCGTTCCTGATCCTGCTCGGCATCCTGTGCATGCTGATCCAGTTCGCGGTCAGCTTCATCCGGCGCGAGCAGCTGCGCGATGTGACGGGCGATCCGTGGAATGGCCGCACGCTGGAATGGTCCACGTCCTCGCCGCCGCCCAAGTACAACTTCGCCTTCACGCCGCTGGTGCACGAAGGCGATGCGTGGTGGCAGATGAAGCAGCACCATTACCAGCGTCCGCTGGGCGGCTTCATCCCGATCCACATGCCGAAGAACACCGGTGCCGGAATCATTCTGGGCGGCATCAGCACCGTATTCGGCTTCGCCATGATCTGGTACATGTGGCCGTTGGCGATCATCTCGTTCGTGGCGCTGCTGGCCACCGCCATCGGCCACACCTTCAACTACCACCGCGACTACTACCTGTCGGCGGAAGAGGTTGCCAAGGTGGAAGCCTCCCGTACGGAGCTGCTGGCCCATGTCTGAGACCACCATGACCATGAGCGGCGCGTCGGAACCGCTGAAGTTCCATCTAGAGGGCGAGCATCACGTCGAGAACGGCACCTTGCTCGGCTTCTGGCTGTACCTGATGAGCGACTGCCTGATCTTCGCCTGCCTGTTCGCGGCCTATGGCGTGCTGGGCCGCGACTACGCCGGCGGGCCGTCCGCCGCGCAGGTGCTGGAATTGCCGGTGGTGGCGCTCAACACCACCCTGCTGCTGTTCTCATCGATCACGTATGGCTTCGCCGTGCTGGAAATGCAGCAAAACCGGCGCGGGCCGATGATGGCGTGGCTGGTAGTGACGGGACTGCTGGGCGCAGGTTTTATCGCGCTGGAGCTCACTGAGTTCTCGCACCTCATTGCGATCGGCGCGGGCCCGCAGCGCAGCGCCTTCCTGACCTCGTTCTTCACCCTGGTGGGCACACACGGCCTGCACGTGACCTGCGGCCTGATCTGGCTGGTGGTGTTGATGGTGCAGGTAAGCAAGAAAGGCCTGATCCCCGCCAACAAGCGCCGGCTGATGTGCCTGTCGATGTTCTGGCACTTTCTCGACGTGGTGTGGGTCGGCGTTTTCAGCTTCGTGTATCTGATGGGAGTGCTGCCATGAGCGAGCATATCGAGGCGCAGCACGGCCACGACGAGCATGACGAGCACGACGGCGTCAGCCAGGTCCACGCCACGCTGAAGGGTTATCTGCGCGGCTTCATGCTGGCAGCGATCCTGACCATCATCCCGTTCTCGCTGGTGATGACCGGTGCCTTCGCCAAGTCAGGTCCGGCGGATGCCTTGATCCTGTTTCTGGCGGCGATCCAGATCGTGGTGCACATGGTCTACTTCCTGCACATGAACACCAAGTCGGAAGGCGGCTGGAACATGCTGGCGCTGGTCTTCACTATCGTGCTTGTAGTGATCACCTTGAGCGGGTCGATCTGGATCATGTTCCATCTCAACGACAACATGATGCCGGCGGCGATGCAGGATCCGCGCAACCTGCCGTAAGTGCGGTAAATCATCGCGATCGGGCGCCCACGCTGCGGGCTGGGGAGGGCGGCATGCATGGCTCATGCGATCATGAGCGCATGTCATCTGCGAACCATTCCACCCAAGACGCCGCGCGCGGCCCCCGCGGGCCAATCGCCCTGTGCCTGCTCGCCCTGTTCGGCCTCTACCTGTTCGTCGGTTTTATCGAGCTGGGCAATTGGCAGGTACGCCGCCTGGCCTGGAAGCGCGATCTGATCACCCGCGTGGACCAGCGCGTGCATGCGCCGCCGGTGGCGCCGCCCGCGCCCGATCAGTGGTCCAAGGTCAATGCGCAGGACGATGAATATCGCCACGTGCAGGTAAGCGGCCAGTTCCTGCACGATCGCCAGACCTTGATCTGGGCTGCCTCGGACGAGGGTAGCGGCTATTTCGTGCTGACCCCGCTGCGCATGGCCGATGGCGCCATCGTGCTGGTCAACCGCGGCTTTGCGCCGGAGGGCTGGTGCGGCCGTGATGGCGGCTGCGCGCCGGGCCCCACAGGCGATGTAACGGTGACCGGGTTGCTGCGCATGTCCGAGCCGTCCGGCTTCCTGCGCCACAACGATCCGGCGCATAACAGCTGGTACACGCGCGATGTGCCGGCTATCGCCGCGGCACGCGGACTTGCGCACGTGGCCCCGTACTTCATCGACGAGGATCGCCACCCGTCCGCGAATGGCACACATGTGTGGCCCGAGGGCGGCACTACCGTGATCAACTTCCCCAACAGCCATCTCAGCTACCTGATCACCTGGTATCTGATGGCGCTGCTGACGTTGATTGCCGGTGCCTACGTGGGCTACGACGAGTACCGGCTGCGCCGTTCTCTCCGGCGCGGCTAGCGGCCGCTCAGGGCGATGGGCTGAAAAAGGTGCGGGTGAAGATATTGGTCAGCACCGCTTCGGCCGAGGCATCCGGCAGTTCGTTGGGCATGATGATGTTGAAATACAGCATGCCGTCCATCAGGGCGATGGTGGCCAGCGCGTAGTCGGCGGCCGGACCCGGCAGCTGGGTGTTGAGGCGCTGGCAGAACTGTTCGATGAAGTACGCGATCATGTCGCGCTTTTCCAGGCATAGCGCGTTCATGCGCTGGCGGAATTTCGCATCGCGCATGGCGTGCAGGCGCGCTTCGGCCCAGATCACGTAGTTGTTGTCGTCGCGATAGCACTGCGCATAGAACAGCGCCAGCTGCTGCTGCAGGTCTTCGCTGGAGAGGTCGGCGTCCAGCAGCTTTTGCAGGTCTTCCTGGATGTTCTGGTGATCGAGCCGCAACAGCTCGATAAACAGGTCGCTCTTGCTCTTGAAGTTCGAGTAGAACGCGCCGCGGGTATAGCCGGCCTGGGCCGCGATGTCTTCCACGCTGGTCGCTGCCAGCCCCTTTTTGGCAATCGCCACCGCTGCGGCCTCGAGCAGGCGCAGGCGGGTCTGTTCGCGGCTTTCTTCGCGGGTCAATCGTTTGCGTGGCATGCCGCATGGTAACACGGCTTCCGGCACATGTATTTCGATGCTTATTTGAATTCAGATACAGAAGTGTATTAGAGTCCGTTGCCGTATTTGCGCCGGCCCCGGCGGGCACTGTTCCCGCACCGTCGCAGTTACCCCCATTCCCCTAGGAGCGGCTTGTGAATCACCCATCATTCCCCCTGCCTCACGGGCGCGGGCTGACGCGCCGGGCCGCCTGGCTGCCGTATGTGCTGGCGTCGTCGCTGGTTTTGCTGGCCGGTTGCGGCCACCGGGCGCCGGAAGCCGATACAACCGTCCCAGTGATTGCCTTGCCGGTGCAGGCCGCCGATGGCAGCGATGCGGGTCGCTTCCCCGGCGACGTGCATGCCCGTTACGAGATGCCCTTGTCGTTCCGTGTAGGCGGCCAGCTGGCGACGCGCTACGTCAATCCGGGCGACGTGGTGAAGCAAGGCCAGCCGCTGGCCCAGCTTGACCCCAAGGACGCCAACGATCAGCTCGCTGCGGCCAAGGCGGCGCTGGCGGCGGCCGAGCATCGGCTGCTGTTCGCCACCCAGCAGCGCGATCGCGACGAGGCGCAGTCCAAGCAGAACCTGATCAGCCACCTGCAACTGGAGCAGACCCAGGACGCCTACGCCTCGGCCCTCGCCGCACGCGACCAGGCGCAACAGCAGCTCTCGCTGGCGCAGAACCAGGCCCGCTACACCACCCTGGTGGCCGATCACGACGGTGCGATCACCAGCCGGCAGGCGGAAGTGGGGCAGGTGTTGGCGGCGGGGCAGGCGGTGTTTGGCTTTGCCTGGGCCGGCGAGCGCGAGGTGCAGGTGGATGTGCCGGAAAACCGTATCGACGGCGTGGCCGTCGGCCAGGCGGCCACGGTGACGCTGCCGGCGCTGCCGGGGCGCAGCTTTGCCGCGAAGGTGCGCGAGGTTGCGCCTGCAGCGGATGCGCAGTCGCGCACCTACTTGGTCAAGCTGACTGTCGATCAACCCGGCCAGTCCCTGCAGCTGGGCATGACCGCGGATGTGGTGATGCAGCCGCGCGCCGGCCATGCGGCGGTGGTGGCTGTTCGTATTCCGGCCACCGCATTGTTCCACCAGGGCGAGCATCCGGCGGTATGGGTGGTGCGCACTGCCGATTCCACGCTTGAACTGCGCCCGGTGACGGTGGCGCGCTACGGCGAACGCGACGTGCTGCTCGCCGATGGCCTCAAGCCGGGCGAACGGGTGGTGATGCAGGGCGTGCACACCGTTTCGGCGGGTGAAAAGGTGACGCCGATTGCGCCGCCGCATCCGGAGGACGCGCCGCAATGAATAGCGAGGAGCGTTTCAATCTCTCGGCCTGGACCTTGCGCCATCAGTCCCTGGTGTTTTTCCTGATGGGCATGATCGCGCTGTTCGGCCTGCTGTCGTACAAGAACCTGTCGCAGTCGGAGGATCCGCCCTTCACCTTCAAGGTGATGGTGATTCAAACCTTCTGGCCTGGTGCCAGCGCGCAACAGGTGCAGGAGGAAGTGACCGACCGTATCTCGCGCAAGCTGCAGGAAACGCCGTCGATCGATTTCCTGCGCAGTTATTCGCGTCCGGGCGAATCGCTGATCTTTTTCAACATCAAGGATTCCGCACCGGCGTCGATCGTGCCGGAAACCTGGTACCAGGTGCGCAAGAAGGTCGGCGACATCGCCGCGCAATTGCCGCAGGGCGTGCAGGGGCCGTTCTTCAACGACGAGTTCGGCGACGTCTACACCAATATCTATGCGCTGGAAGGCGACGGCTACACGCCGGCGCAGCTGCACGATTACGCCGATCAACTGCGCGCCGAGCTGCTGCACGTACCCGGCGTGGCCAAGGTCGATTATTTCGGCGACCAGAACCAGCACATCTACATCGATATCCCGAACACGCAGCTGGCCAAGCTGGGCATCAGCCCGCAGCAGATCGGCCAGGCGATCAACGAGCAGAATGCGGTGGCCTCGACCGGCGTGCTGACCACTGCCGACGACCGCGTATTCGTGCGGCCGAGTGGCCAGTACGACGATATGCAGGCATTGGCCGATACGCTGCTGCACATCAACGGCAAAAGCATTCGTCTTGGCGATATCGCCACGTTGCGCCGCGGCTACGACGATCCGCCCAGCCAGGTCATGCGCTTCATGGGGCAGCCGGTGCTGGGCATCGGCGTCACCATGCAGCCGGGCGGCGATGTGATCCAGCTCGGCAAGGCGCTGGAGCAGTCGACGCATACCTTGCAGCAGCGCCTGCCGGCCGGACTGAAGTTGTCGGAAGTCACCAGCATGCCGCGCGCGGTATCGCATTCGGTGGATGACTTCCTGGAATCGGTAGCCGAAGCGGTGGCCATCGTGCTGCTGGTAAGTCTGCTCAGCCTGGGCGCGCGTACCGGCATGGTGGTGGTGATCTCGATTCCGTTCGTACTGGCGGCCACCGCGCTGTGCATGGATATCTTCGGCATCGGCCTGCACAAAGTTTCACTGGGCACGTTGGTGCTGGCGCTGGGCCTGCTGGTGGACGACGCGATCATCGCGGTGGAGATGATGTCGGTGAAGCTGGAACAGGGTTGGGGCAGGGTGCGTGCCGCCGCGTTCGCCTATACCAGTACTGCGTTCCCCATGCTGACCGGCACGCTGGTGACGGTATCCGGCTTCCTGCCGATCGCACTGGCCAAGTCGGGCACCGGCGAATACACGCGCTCGATCTTCGAGGTATCGGCGATTGCCTTGCTGGTGTCATGGCTGGCGGCGGTAATCGTGATCCCGCTGCTCGGCTACCACATGCTGCCCGAGCATCATGAGCGGACCAAGCCAGGCAGTGAATGGTGGGCACGCTTTCTGCCTGCACGCTGGAATCAGTCCCGGGCCGCCAAGGCGGCGCAGCTGGTGCACAACGGCGACGAGATCGAGATCTACGACACGGTGTTTTATCGCCGCTTCCGCGGCTGGCTGGATTTCTGCCTGCGCAACCGTTGGCTGGTGCTGGCCTCCACGGTAGTGCTGTTTGTGATTGCGCTGGCCGGCTTCGGGCTGGTGCCGAAACAGTTCTTCCCCAGCTCCGACCGTTCGGAGCTGCTGGTGGACCTGCGCTTGCCGGAGGGTGCCTCGTTTGCCGCGACCTTGCGCGAAACCAAGCGCTTCGAAGCGGCCATCCAGGGTCGCAAGGAAATCGCCAATTACGTCAGCTTCGTCGGCAGCGGCGCGCCGCGCTTCTATCTGCCGCTGGATCAACAACTGGCCCAGCCCAACTTTGCGCAGTTCGTGATTACCGCCAAGGACGTCAAGCAGCGCGAGCAACTGGCGGCGTATCTGGATGGTGAGCTCAAGCGCGACTTCACCGCCGTGCGCAGTCGCGTCAGCCGCCTTGAAAACGGGCCGCCGGTAGGTTTTCCGGTGCAGTTCCGCGTGGACGGCGACGATATTGCCACCGTGCGCGGCATCGCCGAGCAAGTGGCGGTGGTGATGCGTGCCGATGCCAATACCACCAATGTGCAATTCGACTGGGACGAGCCGGCCGAACGCTCGGTGCGCTTCGAGGTCGATCAGATCAAGGCGCGCCAGCTCGGCATCAGTTCGCAGGACATCGCCAATTTCCTGGCGATGAGCCTGTCCGGCACCACGGTCACCCAGTATCGCGAGCGCGACAAACTGATCGCGGTGGATCTGCGCAGCACCGGCGGCGATCGCGTGCATCCGGATCAGATCGAGCGGCTGGCGATTCCGTCACCCAGCGGTACGGCGATTCCGCTGGCGCAGCTGGGCCATGTCAGTTATGGACTGGAGTACGGCGTGATCTGGGAGCGCGACCGGCAGCCGTCGATCACCGTGCAATCGGACACCCTGCACGGTGCGCAGGGCCTGGACGTGACCAATGCAATCGACGCCAAACTCGCCACGATTCGCAGCCATCTGCCGGTGGGCTATCGCGTCGAAGTAGGCGGTTCGGTGGAGCAGAACGGCAAGGCGCAAGGATCGATCAATGCGCAGATGCCACTGATGATGATCGCCGTGCTTACCTTGCTGATGATCCAGCTGCAAAGTATCGGCCGCACCTTCATGGTGGTGCTGACCGCGCCGCTGGGCCTGATCGGCGTGATCACCGCGCTGTTGCTGTTCCATCAGCCGTTCGGCTTCGTGGCGATGCTCGGCACGATCGCCATGTTCGGCATCATCATGCGCAACTCGGTGATCCTGGTAGACCAGATCGAGCAGGACATCCATGCCGGACATCCGCGCTGGGAAGCGATCATCGGCGCCACCGTGCGGCGTTTCCGTCCCATCACGCTGACCGCGGCGGCCGCGGTGCTGGCGCTGATCCCGCTATTGCGCAGCAACTTCTTCGGGCCGATGGCCACCGCCCTGATGGGCGGCATTACGGTGGCGACGGTGCTGACGCTGTTCTATCTGCCGGCGCTGTATGCGGCGTGGTTCCGCGTACGCGCCGATGAAGCGGCCAGTGAGCCGGAGGTGATCGTATGAAGGCGCCCGTGATGCATCGTTCGATCTTCGCTCTTGCCACCGCGGCGGCCTTGACCGGTTGTGCCTTTGCACCGCCGGCCAAACCACCGGCACCGCCTTCGCCGTCGCACTATGCGGTGCAGCCGACACCCGCGCAAAGTGCCCAGGCTGATGGCGTGTCGCAGCATTTCAGCCTTGGCGCACGTGCCGTGCCGGAATGGTGGCGCCGCTATGGCAGCGATACCTTGGACGCCTGGGTCGACGAAGGCCTGCGCAACAATCCATCGCTGGCCGCCACGCAGCACTCGCTGGAGGCCGCGCATCAACTGCTGCGTGCACAGGTCGGCGCCAATATGCTGCCGACCCTGGACGGGCAGGCGCAAAGCAGCCGGCAGCGTGCGCTGGGCTTTCCTGACTTCGGTCCGCCGACCAATCTTTACGATGTCTATGCCGGCCAGCTTTCGCTGAGCTACAACTTCGACCTGTTCGGCGCGACCCGTCATGGCATCGAGCAGACCGCGGCGCAGGTGGATCAGCAGTCCTACGAGTTCGATGCGGCCAAGCGTGCCCTGGCTGCGAACATCGTGATTGCGGCAATCAATGCCGCGTCGCTGAGCGAACAGCTGAGCACCAGCGAACGGCTGTCTGCGCTGGCGCATCAGCAGGCCGCGCTGACCGAGCATGCGTACCAGCTCGGCGCCGCGTCGCGCGATGATTTGTTATCCGTGCAACAGCAGGCGGAGAGCATCGATACCTCGATCCCCGGCCTGCGTGCGCAAGCCATGCGTGCACGGCATGGCTTGGCAGTGCTGATGGGGCGTACCCCGGATCAGGCGCCGGCCAGCCTGTCGCTGGCAGAGCTGCAGCTGCCGCTCGACGTGCCGGTCAGCGTGCCATCCGAACTGCTGCAGCAGCGGCCCGACGTGCTCGCGGCCGAGGCCTCGGTACATGCGGCGTCGGCGCAGGTGGGTGTGGCTACGGCCAATCTGTTCCCGCATATCTCGCTCTCCGCCTCGCTGGGTACGGCGGGCTTCAAGCCCGCGAGCCTGTTCACCGGCGCCGGCTCGATCTGGAGTGTGGGTGCGGGCCTGACCCAGCCGATCTTCCACGGTGGCGCCTTGATGGCACAGCGCCGGGCGGCGATCGCCAGTTACAACGCTGCCTTGGCGCAATACCGGCAAGCCGTGCTCAACGCCTTCCAGAACGTGGCCGATACCTTGACCGCGCTGGACCAGGACGCGCTGACCCTGCAGGCAGCCAGCAGGCAGGCGGCAACCGCCGAGCAGGCCTTCGGCGATACCGGTGCACGCTATCGGCTGGGCGCGGTCTCCTATCCGGAAACCGTGCTTACCGAGCAGCACCTGCAAAGCGCGAGGCTGACCGAAATCCAGGCCCGGGCGGCGCGTATGGCGGATACGGCGGCCCTGTTTCAGGCGATGGGCACACCCCCGGCAACGGCACGCAAGGACTGATTTGGCCCAGGCATTTGTCCGGGGCGGCATCCCATTTCAAAATCCCGGGGCCCAAACGTCTTAGGAGCACAGTTGAACGTCTCCTGGGGCGCATGCCTTGAACAAGCCAAACCATCCTCCTGCCGGTGTTCTGGGCATCGGTATCGAAGCGCTTCTTGCGCCCGTTGCGTATGTACCGGGCGCTGACCGGCCGGCCGCCGCGAATTTGCACACGGGCCTGGTCGAGGCTATACGCGACAGCATGCCGGCGCGGCTGCTGGCTTCGCTGCGCGATCGCGGCGACTGGAGCGGTCCGTGGTACCGGCGCAGCGTCACCGCGCTCAAGTATCTGGCGCGCAGCATTTGCATGCCGCTGCAGCATGACCGCTTCCTGTCCTTCCTCGACGCCAATCCGTTGATGCGCACGTACCGGCAGCGCGACCCGCGCCTGCTGGAGCGTCATATGCATCGCTACGTCAACGCGCATTGGGGCCGGCGCCAGCGTCTGCAGCAGTTGCAGCAACACTACCGTTTTGCCCTGACGCATCTGCCGAGCGGCTTGTTCGAACTCGTCTATGTGCTGGGCCATGCCAGTTTGGGAAGCCTGACGGCCAAGGACGGCTCCCTCTTGACCCTGTGCCTGCGGCCGCCGATTTTCAAGGGCTGCGAAGGGGAGCTCTGCCTGCAGCTTTGCGACGTCAACGAAGATCCGCTCTACAGCGTGGTATTCAGCGTTTCGGACGAAACGCCGGCCATCGTGATCGGCTGCCTGCAGGGGCCGCGTGGCGAGCATGCCAAGGAGCTGGTGCGCGAACTCACCCGCAATCTGCATGGCATGCGGCCCAAGCAGCTGATGTTGTCGCTGGTGTATGCATTTGCTCGGCACTACGGCATCCGGCGCTTGCTGGCGATCAGCAACGAGGCGCATCCGCTGCGGCGCAGCGGCCGCCCGCTGTATTCCGACTACGATGCGTTCTGGACGGAACAGCATGGCGAGCTGACCGCGGAAGGCTGGTTCGCCTTGCCGCCAAGCCAGATCCACAAGTCCGAAGCCGAGGTAGCCAGCCATCATCGTTCTGCCTTTCGCCGGCGCGAGGCCCTGCGGCAGCAGGCCGAGCGATTGCTGGCCAATGCCTTGGAGCAGCCCGTTCCTCCGCTACCGGAATTGCTGGCACAGGCCGGCCCGGATACCGGCTGGACACCGCGGAAACGCCGGGCTGAAACGTCTTGGGTAAGCTAGAGACACCGGCCATCATGGCTATGAGCACAGTGACACTGACCGTGCACGTGGATGAGATCGAGCGGCTTTTCCGCGAGCATAACCGCGCCCTGGTCGCCTTCCTGCAGTGCCGGTTGAGCTCGCTTTCCGATGCGCAGGAAGTCGCCCAGGAGGCGTACCTGCGCGTGCTGACCATGGACAACCGGGAAGAGGTCGGCTCGCTGCGCAGCTATTTGTTCAAGGTCGCCGGCAACCTGGCCATCGACCGCTTGCGCAAGCGCAAGGTACGCAGTGATTTTGCCGCGGCCCAGCCGGGCGATGAAGCCGAGGGCGAAACCACGCCGGTGCATCACGCCATCGCGGTGGAGCAGGTGGCCGGCTTGCGCAATGCCTTGCGCGAGTTGCCGGCCAAGGCCAGCCAGGCATTTGTGATGCACGTGATCGAAGGACGCGACTTTGCTGTCGTCGCGCAGACCATGAACCTCAGCGAGCGCATGGTGCGCTACCACGTCGCCAACGCGCTGGCACATTGCCGCGCGTGGATGGACGAGAAGGAGATGCCGTAATGGCCAAGACCAACCCCGACGATATCCTGCACGTCGCCGCCGACTGGTGGGTGCGTTTGCGCGCCCCGGATGCGACCGACGAGACGGTCGACCAATGGCTGACATGGACGCTTGAAGATCCCCGTCACCTGGCCACCTTTGAGCGCATCAACGAATTCGCTGCGAGCCTGCGCTCGCTCGACACCGTTACGCATCGCAGCCTGGTGCGCGCTTTCATGCGGCCTGCTGCGCCATCGCGCCGTTGGCTGCCGTGGACTGCGGCGGCTTCGCTGGCAGCGATGGTGCTGGGCAGCGCCGGTTACATGGGCTGGGCGCACTTCGCGCCCGGCACCACCACGCAGGTCTACAACAGCGCCATTGCCCAGAACCGCGATATCACCTTGCCGGATGGCACCCAGGTGGCGCTCGGCGCTTCCTCGACCATGACGGCCCAATTCAGCCGGCAACAGCGCCGTATCGAGTTGCGCAATGGCGAGGCCTTCTTCCAGGTCGTACATGAACCCAGCCGTCCATTCGTGGTGGGGGCGGGGGCGATTTCGGTACGCGATATCGGTACCGCGTTCGATGTTCGCCGCACCGGCGAGCGGGTGACCATTGCGGTGACCCAGGGGCGCGTGGAGATTGCCGACCTCAGTCAGCGGCCGGGCGAGGCCCGGCGCGGCAGCCTGCAGGTTTCCGCCGGCCAGCTGGTGTCGTACGACCCGGCCATGTCGAGCATGACGGTGGGCAGTATCGCGCCCGAGCAGGCCACGGCATGGCGCAATGACCGGCTGGAATTCATCGACGAACCGCTGAGCGTGGTGGTGGCCAATCTCAACCGCTACAGCAACCGTCCGCTGTATATCGCCGATTCGGACCTGGACAAGCTCAGCTATACCGGCAGCATCCGTACCGATGCCATCGACGGCTGGCTTGGCGCGCTGCCGCAGGTTTTTCCTTTGCGCGTCAACAAGGCTGCCGACCAGGTGATCCTTTCTGATGCAAAAAACGCTGTCCGCCGGTAAGCCGGCCTGTAGTTCAAAAGCCTCAAATTTGTGGGAAAAAGCCTACGCAGAGGCGTGAAAACCGCTGCGCCGCATGTCAGACTCCTCACTCCCGCATGGAGCTGATGTGCATGACATGAGCCGGTTTGCCTGGCTGCCCGCTTACGGCTGCCTGACATGGATATTTGCCGTTTGCAGCTTTGGCCCGACGCCAGGCTATGCGGCAGAGCAACCGGTCGGCACGCGCTTCGCTATTCCTGCCCAGCCGCTTTCCTCCGCGTTGATCGCGTTTGGCAAGCAGGCCAACGTGCAGGTGCTGACGGCTGGGCAGACGGTGGCGCCCCTGCGCTCACCGGGCGTCAACGGCGTGCTCAGCGCCCAGGCGGCGTTGCAGCAGCTGTTGCAAGGCACCGGCATGGTCTTCAGCTTCGCGGATGCGCGCACGGTGGTGGTCAAGCCTGGTACGGCAGTTGCGCCGGCCGGCAAGCAGACGGCCAATGCGCAGAGTGCGATCTTGCTGACGCCGATCCAGGCCATCGGCCTGGTGGGCAAGGACGAAGGTTTTATGGCCGATGTCAGCAGCGGCCCCGCGCGCACCGTGGCCGATCCGCTCGATGTACCGCAATCGGTGGGCGTGGTCACGCAGGGGCTGCTGCAGTCCGAACAGGTGCGGACCATCGCCGAGGCGATCCAGAACATCGCCGGTGCGCAATACGTCGACGGCTCCAGCGGCTTGCCGATCTTCGACGTGCGCGGCTTCACCACCGGCAACGGCATGACCGACGGCATGCCCAACAACATCCTGGGCATCGGCGATTTTCCGCCGATGATCGGGGTGGAGCGGGTCGAGGTGCTGAAGGGGCCGGAGGCCATTCTTGGCGACACCTCCGCCTATAACAACTTCGGCGGACTGATCGATGTGGTGTTGAAGAAGCCGCAGCCCGAGCCGGTGCATCTGCTTACTTTCGCCATCGGTCCGCATGGCGAAAAACAGGTGGGGGTGGATCTGGCGGGGGCATTGAACAACAGCGGCTCACTGAGCTATCGGCTAGTGGCCAATGGCGATGTCGCCGACCACACCGCACAAGGCATGCGCGGTCATCGTGATCGCTATATGGCGCCGTCGATCGGCTGGACCACGTCCAACACTACCTTCATCGCCGGCGTGTCCTGGATGATGAACCACACGCCGATTCCGGATCACGCCCTGCTACTGCGTGACACGGTGGTGTCTTCTTCGCCGTTCGGCGTGTTGCTGGACAATCCCAACGACTACACCTCAATTGAAACGCGGCGGCTCTATTACCTGCTGGAGCATCGCTTCAACTCCATTTTTTCGTTTCGCAGCCGCGCCCAGTATGTGCGCGAATCGATCAATTCGCAGTATTGGCTGATGGACGGCATCGCGCCGACCGGCGATGTCACCGCCAATGCCTTGCGCTACAGCACCACCGATGCGTACTACGTGCTGCAGAACGACGTGACGGCATCCTTTGGCAACAGTTGGATGCAGCATTCGCTGGTGCTGGGCTTCGACTATTCGCGCATCCAGCTTGGCGATGGCCACTACGCTTTCAACAATGAAGGCGACGGCATGCCCTACAACATCTTCAGTGGCGGCCCGTTGATGCCGGCGCAATCGGCGCTTTCCAGCAGCGATTACGCCGACGGCTATTTTTCCGGCAGTCCGTGGACCACGGAGACTGGCTTGTTCCTGCAGGACCAGATTACGTTCGGCTCGCATTGGCAGGTGCTGCTGGCCTGGCGGCGTACCGGCTATGAATTGCAGGGCTACGATGCGGATGGCAATCCCTTCACCCAGCATCGCGTGCAGTGGGTGCCCAACTACGGCGTCGTGTACAAGCTGTCGCCGGATATTGCGATCTACGCCAATACTTCCAACGGTTTCCAGCCCGATACCGGCCTGGGCAAGAACAACCATCCGCTGCCGCCGGCTTTGTCGCGGCAGATCGAGTTGGGCGCGAAATTCGATCTGTTCGACAATCATGCGCGCCTGACTGTGGCGGCCTACCGCATCATGCTCAACAACAGCGCCGATCTGATTTCGCTGCAGCCGCCTTACTATTTCGAGCCTGGCCCCGGGCAATCCAACAAGGGGCTGGAAGTGGAATTCAACGGACAGATCGCACCGGGCTGGGATCTCAGCGCAGCCTTTACCAATGCTGTCATCCATAACGACGACGGCTCGTCACCGCTGGGTGCGTCGCGGCAGCGTTTCAACCTGTGGACCAGCTACACCTTCCAGAATGGGTCGCTGCGGGGATTCGGCGTTGCCGGCGGCGTGCTGGCGCGCAGCAACAGCCTGGGACAGCTTTCGGATGGCAGTGCGTATATTGCGATTCCAGGCCAGGCCAGCGTATCGGCGAACGTGTTCTATCGCGCACCGCGCTGGACCGTGACCGTGGGTGTGAAGAATCTGCTCGATCGCACGCTGTACGGTCCGCAGTTCGACGAGACCTTCGTACCGGTGCGCAACCATCGTACGTATCTGGTAAGCGGCACCTACACGTTCTGAGTCGACGGCTCCCGCTCCAGCAGCTGAAGCGGAAGCCATCGCATGCGGCTTAGAAGTGATACGTGCCGCTGATGCTCACTACATCGCCGGCATCGGCGAAATAGCCATTCATCGTGCCGCCGCCCAGTACCGGCTGGTTGACCAGGTGCACCGGCGTATTGCTGACGAACTGATGCTGGTAACCCAGATCGAAGCTCATGTGCTGGCTGTATTTGTAGCCGACGCCGATGCCAAGCAGCTTGCGGGCGCCATCCGGCACGCGCGGATCGCGGCTGAGGATCACCGTAGGCGTTTCGTCGTAGCCGACGCCGCCGCGCAAGGTCCACTGATCGGTCAGCTTGTAGTCGCCGCCGACCGAGAACAGGTAGCTGTCCTTGTACTGCTCCGGCAGCGAAAGCAGCTGCTGGCCCTCGGACATCAGCACCAGATCCTTGAAGGTCGACCACTGCGTCCACTTGGTGGTGGCAGCAAGCGTGAAGCGATCGTTGAAGACATGCAGCCAGTCGATGCTGGCGAATGCCGGGGTGTCGAAGCGTGCGCTGGCCGAGGCTCCGTTCGGATTGATCGACGGCAGGCTGGGATCCAGCGTAGGTGCCAGCTGCAGCAGCGTCTTGCCTTCGGCGCCACCGTATAGCGCGTAGTTGCCGCTGAGCGTGTTCTTCACGCGCGAGTGGTAGTTGAAGCCCAGGCTGTCCTGATCGGTGGGTTTGAATTCGAAGCCGAGGAAATAGCCGAAGGAGAATTTGCGCTTCACGTCGACGTTGAGCTGTTCGTCTGCCGTTTGCGGCTGCAGCGGCAGATGGAACAGCGCCTGCGCGGCGCCGGTGGTGTCGATCACGGTATTGAGCTGCGCCTTGGTGCGCTGGCCAAGAATGCCGACACCGGCAGAGAAGCGGTCATTGAGCTTGAACGCCGCCGACAGGCTCACTGCTACCGATTGCACATCGGTGCGAGTGCCGAAGTAGCGACCCTCCCAATTCGGGTTGTATTCGCTCTCAAGACCGAACGGTACGGTCAAGGCGCCACCCAGGGCAAACCAGTCGTTGACCGGCGCGACCCAGGCAAGATTCGGGAAGGGAACGAATTTGTCGAAGCCGTTCGGATTGCTGCCGGAGACCGGATTGCCGGCGACATCCTGGGCAGTGCCGTTGAACTGTGCCGAGGGGCGGATCATGGTGGCCGTCGCCTGCATCACCGGGCCGCTGAAAAACGCCATGGCGGCCGGGTTGTTGTACGCCGCGGTGGGATCGTCCGGGAACAGCGAGCCACCGGCATTGGCACGTGCCCAGCCGGCGGCGTTATCGGTAGGAAGCTGGAATGCGCCTGCATGGGCGGACGTGGGAACAGCGAAGACAGCTGCCACGGCTAAGGCGAGGGCGGCGCAGCCACCGTAGCGAAACTTGTCAGTCTTGGCATGATGATTCACGTTGTTTTTCTCCTCTGACGGCGTAGGGCGGGGACGACGCAAAGTTTCTGTAAATTGCGTGAGCAAAATGTGCAAATTCGCTTTCGGAGCCCACGCAGGCCTTCACCTTATCATTACGAGCGGCAGAAACAGTCAGCCGTTTGCTTTGGTTTTGTAGGGCATTTCTTCGCTGCAAACGCACATGGCGTTTTTGCATGCAAGGCATTGACTGGTGTGGTGCTCGCGATGCGCACGGAGGCATTCTCGGGAATGGTCGGCGGTGCGCGACCGGCTGCGCCGCCCTGCTTTGGGCCAAGTCTTGGAATAACGGCGGGTGAACGGCCGGTGCCGAGCAGGTCCGAATCGGACCGGGTCCATGCCGCGCAGGCTGCGGCAGAGGGTGGCGGAGCAAGGGGCGGGTGTCGGCTGACCCGGATGGTTACTGCCAACTCAAAACCGTATCCATGCCGATGGGCAATGGCGGCTTGGCATCAGGGGATGCCCTGATGCACATACGTGATGCGGGTATCTGTTGCGGAGCAAGCGACATGGCTTGCATCTGCCGCGTTGCCGGGCAACGCGCAACCGGATGTGCCATGTGTGCGGCACATCCGGCTATTGCTTTTGCAATGCGCTCAGGCGCGTCCGTAGACGTCGTCGAAGCGGACGATATCGTCTTCGCCCAGATAACTGCCGGACTGCACTTCGATCAGTTCCAGCGGCACCTTGCCCGGATTGCGCAGGCGATGGACGCTGCCCAGCGGGATGTAGGTGCTCTGGTTTTCCGCCATCAGGAACACCTTGTCGTCGCAGGTGACTTCGGCAGTGCCGGAGACCACGATCCAGTGCTCGGCGCGATGATGGTGCTTCTGCAGGCTCAGGCTGGCGCCGGGCTTCACCACGATGCGCTTGACCTGGAAACGGCCGCCCGCTTCGAGCGAGTCGTAGCTGCCCCACGGGCGATGCACCACGCGGTGGAAGGAGTGTTCGGTGCGGCCCGATGCCTTGAGCTGGTCGACCACTTTCTTCACGTCCTGCGCGGCATCGCGGTGGGCCACCAAGGTGGCGTCGGGCGTGCTGACCACGATCAGGTCGTCCACGCCGACCGTGGCGATCATGTGCCGGTCATGCGAGCGCAGCAGCGAATTGCGGGTGTTCACCGCCAGCGTGTCGCCTTCGCGCTGATTGCCTTGCTCGTCGTGCTGGCCGGACAGCCACAGCGCCGACCATGAGCCGATATCGCTCCATGCGCAGCTCACCGGGATCACGGCCGCGCGGGAAGTTTTCTCCATCACGGCATAGTCGATGGAATTGTCCGGCACCTTGGCGAACGCCTCGGCGTCCACGCGCATGAAATCCAGGTCGCCTTGCTTGGTTGCGTAGGCGGCGCGCACGGCCGCCAGCATGTCCGGCGCGTGCTGGCCCAGTTCTTCCAGGTAGCGCGCAGCCTTGAACAGGAACATGCCGGAGTTCCAGTCGTAGCCGCCGTTGTCCAGGTAGGTCTGGGCGGTGGGCTGGTCCGGCTTTTCCACGAACTGCGCCACGCGGAAGGCTTCGCCGCCGATCGACTCGGCCCGGCGGATATAGCCGAAGCCGGTCTCGGGACGGTCCGGCCGGATGCCGAAGGTCACCAGCCAGCCGTCCTGCGCGGCGGGCAGGGCCTGCTGCACGGCGTCGGTAAAGCTTTTCGTGTCGCCGATCAGGTGGTCGGCGGGCAGCACCAGCAGCAAGGCCTGCGGATCGCGCTCGATCGCTTTGAGGGCGCCCAGGGCGATCGCCGGCGCGGTATTGCGCGGCATCGGCTCCAGCACGATCGAGGCGCCTTCGGTGCGGATTTCCAGCAGCTGGTCGGCGGCCAGGAAGCGATGGTCCTCGCTGGCGACCACGATCGGCGCCGCCACGTCGGGCAGATGCTGGGTACGGCTGACGGTCTGCTGGAACAGCGTGCCGTCGCCGCTCAGGGAAAGGAACTGCTTAGGCAGGTTCCGGCGCGACACGGGCCAAAGGCGCGTACCGCTGCCGCCGCTGAGAATAAGAGGGATCAACATGTTTATGGGACCAATCCGTAGAGTGTTTCGATGACGTGGCGCAGACCCTGCTGCCAAGCCGGCAAAGGATAGCCGAATTGCCGCTGGAAGCCGGAATTGTCCAGTACGGACCAGCCCGGACGCTGCGCCGGGGTGGGGAATTGGCGAGTGCTGATCGGGGTGATTTCCGGCACCCGGGCCAGCAGGCCGCGGGCCTTGGCTTCCTGCATGATGGCGCTGGCAAAGCCGTGCCAGCTGGTGTGGCCGCTGGCGACCAGATGGTAGGTGCCGCTGAGCTCACGGCGCCGGCCGGCGTCGGCCTGCTGCCAGCTGCTCAGCGCGGCCAGCGTGGCGTCGACGATCAGGCGGGTATCGGTCGGGCTGCCCTGCTGATCGGCCACCACCTTGAGCTGCTCGCGCTCGGCGCCTAGCCGCAGCATGGTGCGCAGAAAGTTGTTGCCGTGCGGCGCGTATACCCACGCAGTGCGCAACAGCAAATGCGCGGCGCCGCTGGCTGCCAGCGCCTGCTCGCCGGCCAGTTTGCTGCGGCCATAGGCTCCAAGCGGTTCCGTCGGCGCGTCGGGTGCATACGGCGTGGTGCCACGCCCGTTGAACACGTAGTCGGTGGAATAGTGCACCACCAGCACCTGGTTGGCGGCGGCCCAGGTGCCGAGTACGCCTACCGCGTCGCCATTGATTCGCGTCGCCAGCGCCTCTTCGCTTTCGGCGCGATCCACAGCGGTATAGGCGGCCGTGTTGACGATGATGTCGGGGCGATGGCGATCGAGCATCGGCTGCAGCGATTCCGGCTGCGACAGGTCGGCCGTCTCTGCTTCGGCGCCGTCGAAGCGAAGGCCGTCGCGGGTTGCTGCGATCAGTGAGCCTTGCCTGGCCAGGCCGCCGTGCTCGATGAAGCTGCGGCCCAGCTGCCCGTTGGCACCCAGCAGCAGGATCTTCATGCGTTGAACGACGGCAGGCGATCTGCCGGCACGTCGGCGAGCATCGGCGCCTTGGCATCTTTGTCGGAAATCATGGGTTCGCTCACCGGCCAGTCCACGCCGATGTCCGCATCGTTCCAGGCGATGGAGGCGTCGGCGGTCGGCTCATACAGCGCGGTGCACTGATAGGTGAAGGTGGCGCTTTCGGAAAGCACGCAAAAGCCGTGCGCGAATCCTTCCGGGATCCACAGGTGGCGATGGTTGTCACCGGTCAGCATCACCGCGGCCCATTGGCCGAAAGTGGGCGAGCCGCGGCGGATATCGACGGCGACGTCGTAGACCTCGCCCTCCAGCACGCTCACCAGTTTTCCTTGCGGGCTGGGCCACTGATAATGCAGCCCGCGCAGCACGCCCCTGGCCGAACGCGACACGTTGGTCTGCACGAACTTGGCATGGATGCCGGCCTTGGCGAACTTGCCTTCGTTGTGACTTTCGTAAAAAAAACCGCGCGGATCCTTGAATACCTGCGGTTCGATCACGAGCACGTCGGGCAACGACGTTTCAAGCACTTTCATCGGGGAATCTCGTTGCGAATCATCTGGACGAGGTATTGGCCATAACCGGTCTTCATCAACGGGGCGGCCAGGCGCGTGACCTGCTCGGCATCGATCCAGCCGTTGAGGTAGGCGATTTCCTCGGGGCAGCACACTTTGAGGCCTTGCCGGTTCTCGATGGTCTGGATGTAGTTGCCCGCTTCCATCAGCGATTCGTGCGTGCCGGTGTCCAGCCAGGCGTAACCGCGGCCCAGTTGTTCCAGGTGCAGCGAACCGTCTTCCAGATAGCAGCGATTGAGATCGGTGATTTCCAGTTCGCCGCGTGGCGAGGGCTTCAGTTGGGCGGCGAAATCGCACACGCGCTGATCGTAGAAATACAGGCCGGTGACTGCGTACTGCGATTTGGGCTGCTTGGGCTTTTCTTCGATACCGATGACGCGGCCGGTGGCGTCGAACTCCGCTACGCCATAACGTTCCGGATCTTTTACGCGGTAGCCGAAAATGCTGGCGCCATGCTCGCGGCTGGCGGCGCGCTTGAGGCGCTCGGTGAGGCCCACGCCGTAGAAAATATTGTCCCCCAGCACCAGGCAGCTCGGATCGTTGCCGACAAATTCGCGGCCGATCAGAAACGCTTGCGCCAGTCCGTCCGGGGACGGTTGCACCGCATAATGAATATCGATGCCCCATTGCGAACCGTCGCCGAGCAGGCGCTGAAACAGCTCCTGCTCATGCGGCGTGTTGATCACCAGGATTTCGCGGATGCCCGCCAGCATCAGCACTGCCAAGGGATAGAACACCATCGGCTTGTCGTAGATCGGCAACAGCTGTTTGCTGACTGCCTGCGTGATCGGATAAAGGCGGGTGCCTGAGCCGCCGGCGAGAATGATGCCCTTGCGCTTGTTCATACGCCCAGGCGCTCCATGCGATAGCTGCCGTCGAGGATGCGTTGTACCCAGGGCTGGTTCGACAGATACCAGTCGACCGTGCGCGCAATGCCGCTTTCGAAGCTTTGCTGCGGCTGCCAGCCCAGTTCGCAGTGCAATTTGCCGGCGTCGATGGCGTAGCGGCGATCGTGGCCGGGGCGGTCTTTGACAAAGGTGATCAGCGACTCGTGCCTGGCGCCATCTTGCAGCGGACGGCGTACGTCAAGCAGGGCGCAGATGGTCTTGACCACCTCGATATTGGAGCGCTCGGCATTGCCGCCCACGTTGTAGGTTTCGCCGATCCTGCCGGCCTGCAGCACCTGCCGGATAGCGCTGCAATGGTCGCCGACGTAGAGCCAGTCGCGAACGTTCATGCCATCGCCGTACACCGGCAGCGGCTCGCGCGACAGCGCCTTCTGGATTACCAACGGAATCAATTTTTCGGGGAATTGATACGGGCCGTAATTGTTGGAGCAATTGGTGGTGAGCGTCGGCAGGCCGTAAGTGTGGTGAAAGGCGCGGACCAGATGGTCCGAGGCCGCCTTGGAGGCCGAATACGGCGAGTTCGGCGCGTAGGGCGTGGTTTCGCGAAACTTGCCTTCGGCGCCGAGCGATCCATACACCTCGTCGGTGGATACATGCAGAAAGCGGAAATGATCGCGTGTGGCGGGGTCGAGTCCGCGCCAGTAGTCGCGGCAGGCTTCGAGCAGGCCCAGCGTGCCCACGACATTGGTCTGGATGAAGGCTGCCGGCCCGTCGATGGAGCGGTCGACATGGGATTCGGCGGCAAAATTCACCACGCCTTGCGGCTGGTGTTCGGCCAGCAGGGCACTGATCAGTGCGCGGTCGCCGATATCGCCTTGAACGAAGATATGCCGCGGATTGCCGCCAGCCGCTTCGAGCGTATCCAGATTGCCGGCGTAGGTGAGCTTGTCGACATTCACGACGGTGAGCCCGTCGGCCAGGGCCTGCAGCACAAAATTGGCCCCTATGAAGCCGGCACCGCCGGTAACGAGCAGTACTTTCATGCGGAACTCCGAGGTGAACGGTCATTTTGTCATACGCAGACCAAAAGAAGACCATGTAGTCCCTGAATCGAGGCGGCATGCCGGGTCGCCGCGCCGCTGAGCCAGGGTTGAGACGTCCGGCGCCTCATTGTCACGGCAGGCCATGTGGCGCCAGGGGCCGCCGCAGGCACGGCAGCCCATAATGGCGCGGCGGGATGCAGGTCGCGGGGTCGGAACGGCAGGGTATGGTCGTTGCTCCCCATCGCGCCTGCGTTTACGCTCGGTTGCTACCCACGCGGCTACTGTTTGGCCGATAATTTCTTGAGGGCACGCTCTCTCCGTTAAAATCCGGGAGCTGTGCGGGGACAAATACAGCGAGCCTGGCAATGACGATCAAGTCAAATCTGACGGATGCGAATTATTCAAGACCGAAAGGGCTTGATGCTGGCCTCATCCCGCAAAACGAGGTGGTGGCCATCGATTGGCGTGCCCTGGCCGAACGCCGCCTGAGCCGGCTGACGGAAGTGGAGCACGACATTGCCGTGGCCCGCGACCGGCTGGATTATTTCCAGGCCAATTACCGGACCTTGTTGCAGCAAAGCGAAGAGCGCCTGCGTCAAATCCAGGCACTGGAGCGCGAGCTGGACGAATTGCGCACGGCGCGCGCACGTGCGCGTGGCGCACTGCGTCGCTGGATATTGGCGTTGCCGCAGCGCGCGAAGGGGCTGATTCGCGCCATGCTGCGTGTCGCTTTGCGGCTGCCGTTGGCAAGGCCGCTTGCACGCAGGCTGGCACGGCTGTTCCCGGGCCTGGGCAATCGCCTGCGCGCCAGCGTCAACGCTTCGCAGCCGACGCCCTAAGCGTCGCGAAATCCATTTAGTCAGATGCGCGGTTACTGGCACACCGCTGCCGAGGGAATTTGATGAAGATCGTCCTGGATCTCCAGGGAGCCCAGTCCAACAGTCGTTACCGGGGTATAGGACGCTACAGTTTTGCCATGGCACGTGCGTTTGCCGCCGAAGCGGCCGAACGGCACGAGCTGTGGCTGGCCCTGAATGGCCGGCATGGCGAAGCGGCGCTGGACCTGATCGGTGAATTCGCAGACCTGGTACCGCGGGATCGCATCCTGATCAACGAATTGCCGGCGGATATCGCCGGCTACGTACCGCAAAACCATGAGCGGATGCTGGCGGCGGAAGCGGCGCATGCCAGTTTTCTCGAGCGCATCGAAGCGGACTGCATCTGGCACAGCAGCATGTTCGAAGGTTGGGGCGACGATTCCACCGCCGCCCTGGGCATGGGCCTGGACGATCATCGTCACGTGGCGACCTTGTATGACCTGATTCCGCTGGTTCATCCCGAACGGTATCTGCACGATCCGCGTTACCGGTGGTGGTACTACCGGCGCCTGAGTCTGCTCAAGCGCTGTGGACTGCTGCTGGCGATTTCCGAATCCTCGCGCCGCGAAGTCATCGATCTGCTCGACGTCAGGCCCGATCGGGTTGCGGCGGTGTCCGCCGCGGTAAACGGCAACTTCGCGCCGATGCAGGCCGACGAAGCCACCTGGGCGCGCTGGCGTCAGCAGTACGGCATCGGCCGCGACTTTTTGCTTTACGTCGGCGGCTACGATCCGCACAAGAACGTCGATGGCTTGCTCGCGGCTTATGCGAATCTGCCCGCAGCGCTGCGCGATGGTCATCCGCTGGTGCTGGCCGGCCGCTGCGATGCTGAAATCAAGCGCGGCCTGCTGGCTTCGTTGCAGCGCCTTGGCCTGGGTGAAACGCAGGTGATTTTCACCGGCGACATCGACGACACCGAGCTGGTGCTGCTGTATTCCAATTGCGAGGCGTTCGTTACGCCGTCTCTGCATGAGGGCTTCGGCTTGCCGGCACTGGAAGCGATGGCCTGCGGCGCAGCGGTGATCGGTTCCAATACCGCCAGCCTGCCGGAAGTGATTGGCTGCCAGGATGCGCTGTTCACGCCGCGCAGCATCAGCTCGATGACGGACAAGCTGCAGCAGGTGCTGAGCGATGCCGGCTTTCGCGAGCAGCTGCGGCGGCATGCGCCGGTGCAGGCGAAAAAATTTTCGTGGGCGCAAAGCGCACGCAAGGCGCTGGCGGCGATCGAGCAACACGTGGCCGGGCGTTCGAGCAGCGTGCCGCTGGTGCGCCAGCTTCGGCCGCGCCTGATCTATGTCTCGCCGCTGCCGCCCGCCCGTTCGGGCATTGCCGATTACAGCGCGAAATTGCTGCGCGACCTGGCCGTCCACTACGACATCGATGTGGTGGCCGACCAGCCGGAAACGATCGATCCCTGGGTGCAGGCCAATTTCCCGTTCCGTTCTATTGAATGGTTGCGTGAGTCGGCCGATTCGGCTGCCCGCGTGCTTTATCACATGGGCAACTCGCCCGTGCACGCGGCCATGTTCGACTTGATGCGGCGCCGGCCCGGCGTGGTAGTGCTGCACGATTCCTATCTCGGTGCGCTGCGCAACTGGATGGCGGCGACCAAGGGCGATGATGCCGGTTTCAAGCAGGTGTTGTTCGCGCATCACGGGTATCCGGCACTTCTGCACGATTTGCGCCGCGGGCGCATTTCGACCATGGATACGTATCCGATGAACCTGGATGTGCTGGAGCATGCCCAGGGCGTGCTGGTGCATTCGCATCACGCGATGGAGCTGGCCAGGCAGCACTACGGCCCGCGCGCGACCGCCAAGTTCCAGGTAGTGCCGTTTCCGAAATCACGGACCCATGCGGATCGCCGGGTTGCCAGATCCTTCCTGGGCATCGGCCAGGACGATTTTGTGGTGTGCAGTTTCGGCATGCTCGCGCCTACCAAGCTCAATCACCGGTTGTTGCAGGCATGGCTGCGTTCTTCGCTGGCGGACGATCCGCATTGCCACCTGGTTTTTGTGGGCGAAAACGACGGTGCCGATTACGGCAAAGCGATGCTGCAGACCATCAATGGCGCCGCATCCGCGTCGCGTATCAAGATCACCGGTTTCGTCGAGGCCGATCGTTATGTCGATTATCTCGCGGCATCGGATGCCGCCGTGCAGTTGCGCACGTCGACCCGCGGCGAAACGTCGGCCGCAATCTTCGACGCGCTCGCGCAAGGCGTGCCGCTGATCGCCAATGCGCATGGCTCGGTGACGGAATTGCCGGACGACGTGCTGCTGAAAATGGCCGACGCATTCAGCGACGACGAACTGGTCTCGGCGCTGGAGGCATTGCGCAACGATGCGGCGCTGCGCCAGCGTCTGGTTGCGTCCTCGGCCGAATGGCTGGAGCGCCGCCATCATCCTGGCATTGCCGCGGAGCGTTACCGGGACGCCATCGAGCGTTTCGCGCGACACACGCCGGAGGCGCTGGACGGCGCTGCGCTGCTGGCGCTGGAGCGCAACGGCGCCAATCCGGCGCAGGGCAATCGCCTGCGCCAGGCTGCCGGCGATCTGATGCTCCGGAATCGGCCGCGCCTGGATCGTCCGCGTTTGTTCGTCGATGTCACGGCTACTTCGTCGAGCAAGCTGCATACCGGCATCGAGCGCGTCGTGCGCGGGGTGCTGGCACAGCTGCTGGCGGCCGACTCCCTGCCGTGGCGGGTGGAGCCCGTGCGGCTGGTGGAAGGGCGCTACGTGCAGGCGCTGTCTTACGCGCTGCACATCATGGAACATCCCTCCATCGGCAAAGTGGACGAGGAAGTGCATCCGCAGGCTGGCGACATCCTGCTCGGGCTCGACTGGGTTGCCGACCTGCTGCCCGCGAACACCGAACTGCTCGATGCCTGGCGCGCCCGCGGGGTGCGCATGCTGTTCGTCGTCTACGACCTGCTGCCGGTGCGGATGCCGCACCGCTTTCCGGATTTCATCGGCCCCATGCACGCGCAATGGCTGCAGTGCATCGGGCGCTATGCGGATGGCCTGATCGGTATTTCAAAAGCCGTGGTCGAAGACCTGCGGGACTGGTATCGCCAACAGCCGCCGCAGCGAAAGGCACCGCTCGCACTGGGTTATTTCTATCCTGGCAACGATCCGGTTTCGACCCGCCCGACCATGGGCCTGCCCAAAGATGCATCGCGCACGCTGGCCCGCCTGCAGGAAACGCCGAGCTTTCTGATGGTCGGCACCATCGAGCCGCGCAAGGGCCATGCCTTGGTGCTGGATGCCTTCGAGCGGCTATGGGCGGCAGGCGTGTCTGCCAATCTGGTGATTGTCGGGCGCGTGGGCTGGATGTCGGAGGCATTGGCCGAGCGTCTGCGTGCGGGTACGCGCGCCGATGCGCGCCTGGTCTGGATCGAGCAGGCCAGCGACGAATATCTCGAACAGCTTTACGGGATTTCGCGTGCGCTGGTGGCGGCGTCCGAAGGCGAGGGCTTCGGCCTGCCGCTGGTGGAAGCGGCACGGCGAGGTTTGCCGGTGATTGCCCGCGACATTCCGGTGTTCCGTGAAGTGTCCGAGGGCCGGGCGGATTATTTCGATGGCAACGACGTCGACAGCCTGGTCGCCGTCGTGCGCGCTGTGCTGCAGCAGCCGCGTCCGGTCAATCAGTTGCCGTCGTCCACGTCCTTGTCATGGGAGGCGACCACGGCGCAGCTATGCGGCCTGATCGAACAGGTCATGCATCAGCAATGGGTGGAACCCTGGCAACCGGCCTGATCTAAGCATGTCACGGTGCCGCGTTGGCGGCGCCGTGGTGCTTACGGCTTGCGCGCGACCAGCACCTGGCTCTTGGGCATGAATGCATCGAGCTTGTGCTTGAGCTCCTTGCCCTCGTCCGTGGAAAGCAAGGCGCCCCACGCCTGGGTCCAGTGGTTGAGAACTGGATGATTGGGGCTGCCGAGATCCACTTTGCACGACCAGAACAGCGCCATCCAGATCGACCAGAAAAAGCCGTAATAGGCGCGGTCTTCCACCACCAGGCCGGCACGTTCGGCCATGGCGACAAATGCTTCGCGCTCGATGATGCGGATGTGGTTGGGCTTCTGGAAATAGACCGGTGGCGCAACGCGCTCCTGCAAGTGTTCCTGCAGGGCGTCGGGTGCGGTCAGCAGATAGCGCGCACCGGGCTTGCCGATCCGATACAGCTCGCGCATGACCTGGTAGGGATCGTCCACGTGCTCCAGCACTTCGGTGCATAGCACGCGCGTCGCGATGCCATCCGCCAGCGGCAAAGGATTGGCATCGCTGACATAGGCCTCGAAACCGCCGGGTGCATTGCCTTCCAGCCGCGTGCGGGTGTCGGCAATCACCTGCGGATCGATATCGATGGCGATTACCTTGGCGCCGCGCTTGGCGCAGAACAGGCCGCTGCCGCCGTTGCCGCAGCCGACATCGACGACCACGTCGTCGGCGCCGATCGGAATGCCTCGAAACACTTCGTTGGTGTCGTTCTGGTACCAGCCGCTGAGCACCGAGTCGAACAGACCCAGGTCGGCGGAGTTGGGTTGCGGCGCCGCGGGCTCTTCTGCAATCGGAGCGGGAGCAGGGCTTTCCGCGATGTCACGGGTACGACGCTGTACCGCCGGCAGATATCGCAAAAGCTTCCTGGTCAGGGTGGACATGCAGTAACTCCGGCTAGTACTTGGTGTTGATTGGCGCGCGCTGGCGGGCAAGGACGGTATGGCGACCCGGCATCAGGGCGTGCCCTCGGCCGAGACGGGGAGCACCAGGTCCGGCGGTGCAGTAGTGGCCTTAGCGCGATGCACGCCGCGACGGCTCAGGTAGCGATCGGCAACCGCCCGCCCGTGGCGGCGCAGCGGCTGCTCCAGGAAGCGGTAGTTCAAGTCGGCGAGCGCGAGCGTCAGTGCCACGCCCGTGGCGGCCCAAGCGAGGGCATGCAGCGGGGCAGTTACCGCCAGGTCGGCACGGAATGCCACTTCGCGCAGGAAGAAATACGCCGGTATGTGGATCAGGTAGATGGCATACGATCGATGGCCGATCCACGTAAGCAACTGCTTCAACCGTCCGGCCGGCAGCAGGTAATCCTTGTCGTAGGATGCCAACCAGACCAGCGCGGCCGAGATCGCGGCGATGGCGCTGATGCGCCACTGCAGATCCTGCAGCGCAGGCGCAGCCAGCATGGCCAGCAGCGTCAGCAATGCCATCGGCATGATGACGCGCAGCGCGCCCAGTCGCAGTAGGAATGCAGGCTCAGCCCTGGCGTAGGCGATGCTCGATTCCGCCATCGAAAGCAATACGCCCAGGGCGATCGCGTCGGTGCGCAGGGCCATCCACAACGGCGTGCGGAACAGCAAGAATTGCATGACGACCAGCGCAATCATCAGCAGATCGATTCGCCGCCGCAGGCACAGCACCAGCAGCGGCAGCAGCAGATAGAACTGTTCTTCCAGCGACAGGCTCCAATAGACGAAGCTCGTGCCATATTCGTAGCGGAAGAAGGCGTCGGCGAAGCGCAGGTTCGCCACGTTCAGTACCCCGGCCAGCGACGCCATCAGGTTGGCATGCAGGCTGCCGAACGCGCCGCTGCGGTTGGTCAGCACCGTGGCGCCCAGGATGATCGCAAGCCACAGCCACGCGGACGGCAGCAGGCGCCAGGCGCGGCGGATCCAGAACGCCATCACTACCGTCCATTGCTGCGGCAGGCGTTCGCCAGGGCTCCGCAACTGCGGCAGCAGACTTCTGCCGATGACATAGCCGGAAATGGCCAGGAACAGATCAACCCCGAACCAATAGCTGAAATGCTGCAGGAAGCCCTGCAGTTGGGGTAGCCCGGGATGAAACAAGTTGCCCTGCATATGATGGAAGGCCACGCCCAGCACGGCCACGGCACGCAGACATTCAATATCTGTGTTTTGCTGCTTCGCCTTCACAACTGGCTTGCCGCGCTCATGCTGAGCGCGGGCTGCGGCAGGCTCTGTTCCGGCGCGCATAGTTCGAGAAAGCGTTCCAGTCTTGGCTGCACCACGGCGATGGAGCAGTAGTTCTTAAGCGATCGCACGGCAGCCTCGCTCATGGCGGCGTAGACATCCGCCTCATGCTTGGCCACGTGATAACTCTTGCGATAGGCGTGCACCAGCGATTGGTGATGCACGCGCTGGCGCATGGTGCGCAAAGCCTGGCGCTGATCGTGCGGCCAGGCGCCGGGCTCCAGGCTCGAATCCACCACGAACGCGCATTCCTCGTTGATGTAGTCGCCCATCGAGGTGTGCCGGCAGGAGATCGCAGGGATACCGGCCGACATGTATTCCATCAATGGCAGGCACTGCCCCTCGCCGGTGGATACGCTCACCGCATAGGTGCTGTTGAGCAGCAGCGAGATGTATTCGTCGTCGTCCAGGTAGGCATGCACAAACAAGATGCGGCACCGCACCGGCCCCATCGTGTAGATGGCTTCCAGCATGTTGGGAATGATTGCCGCGGGATTGTGATGGGTCAGCTTGATCAGCAGCGTTGCATCGCGCGTGTCGCGGAAGGCCTCGCAGAAGGCGCAGATCATCTTGAGCCAGTTCTTGCGCGCATCGCCGGGATTGAAGATAGCCGTGTAGACAATCCCTTCCAGGTCGATCTGCTCATCGTAGGAGTGCGTATTCGCTGGCAACGGCAAGGTATCGGGTAACGCCGCTTGCAAGGTTTCCTTGCGATAGGCGTGCAGGTCCGTGCGCGTGCTGTCGATCACCAGCCCCTTGGCGCGCAGCACGCGCGGCGGCTGGCTGGCACGGCGCACGCTTTGCATCCGGTCCCAGAGCGGGGCGGGGATGCTTTCGATCAGGAAATCCTCGCCCATTTCGGCGCGGGTGCGCGCCACGGTGTAGCTGGAGTGGGTGAGGGCGGCACCGAGCCGCTTCAGCACGCGCCGCCAATCGTTCCTGGGCTTGCCGCAAAACGCTTCGTTCGGCAGCACTTCGAATTCCCAGGCAAACACCGGTACGGTGGGGCATTCGAGCGAGATGGGTGTCTTGCACGGCGGCAGGAAGCACAGGAATACGCAGGCTTCGCCGCGCGCCGCGCACTGCGCATAGATCGGGTCGACGTCGTTTTCGGGATCGGCGACCTCGATCACGGTGCCCAGCTGTTCCAGCAGCGGCCGGAATTCCTTGACCACGAACCGGTAGCTGTATTCCGGCTTGCCGAGCGACTTGGCCAGATCCTGTTCCGGCGTGCTGGTATGAATGATTAGTTTCATCGGCGCGATCAGCCCGGTCAGCTCGACGTTGCGGCCAGCATGCCCGCATCGCAGTCCTGCTCGAAAGCTGCAATGCGGAAGAATTCGCCGAGCGATGCCCTTACGACCTGGTGGCCGCAGTAATCCTGGATGACCTGCGAAGCCTGTGCCGCCATGTCGCGATAGCGATCGGGCTGGCAGTAGGCCACCTCGTAGCTCTGCCGAAATGCTTCCACCAGCGATCCCCAGTCAAGTTGGCAGTAGGTGGTGCGATTGATCTGATGATCGCCATGCGGCCACACCGTGGGAGTACCGGGATGACTTTTTAGGACGAATGCGATGTCCTCGTGGATGTAGTCGGCCATCGCCGTGTTGTCCGGAGCAATGGCCGGAATGCCGCGGTTGAGGAATTCCACCAGCGGCAGGCACAGTCCTTCGCACAGCGAGGCGTTGACGTAATAGGTGCTTACTTCGGCCAGCGCCTCGTAGTCGCGGTCCGACAAGTAGCCGTAAATTGCCACGACACGGCATTTGAGCGGCGACAGCTTGGTCAACATCATCAGCAGCTGATGATGGTTGTGCGTGAGGTCGGTGCCGGTCAGCTTCAGCAGCAGGGTGGCGTCTTCGTTGTCGCGGAATGCCCAGCAGAAGGCGGTGACCAGGTCTTCCCAATTCTTCCGGCCCGCCGACGGCGTGAGCACGCTGGTGTAGACGAGGCCGTGGAAGTCGAGGCGCACGTTGCTGCGTGGGGGGAGATCCCAGCAGCAGTCCACGGGCGGCGCATATCCGCTGTCGGCCGGTTCGGCTGGAAACTGCACCGGCAGGCCGGTCAACGGTGCATCCGGCGTGCGGATGTGCGGATAGTCGGGCAGCAGTTCCAGGTCGTGCGGACCCAGTGGCGTTTCGTCTTCGGTAGTTGGATCGATGATGCCGTCGGCGCTCAGTCCCATCAGGCGGCTGTCGACCACCACGGCATTGAAGCGCAACACCGCACCGCCGCCACGCAACGGGTCGCCGTCCGCGGCCAGCGCACTGGTAGCCCTGGGCAGCGGCGACGGAATGGCGGCGATCGGATAATTGCGGCCGAGGCTGCGGCGCACGGCTTCGGCAGTATGCGTCGACAGGCAGATGGCTCTGCCCGCGAGGCCGAGCGGCAGGCGCCAGTCGTGCCGGGGATCGTCCTGCCAGGATTCTTCTTCGAGCCGCTCCGGAATCTCCGGATATTCCCAGGCGAACACCGGCACGATCGGGCAGGCCAGGTCGAGAGTGGTCTTGTGCGGCGGGGCAAACGACAACAGCACGCAGGCTTCGCCTTGCGCCCGGTAACGCTGGTACAGGGCATCAACGTTTGAAATATTTGAAACTGGAATGACTTCTCCCAAGTCCTCCAGCACGGTCGCAAAGGCACGCAGCAAGAAGAAGTAACTGTAATCCGCTGTGCCTAGCTGTTCCCCGATATTGGTTTTATTTGAATTTGCGTACAGGAGAAATTTCATTGCTGTGCTGTCCCCCAGGCCGCCCGCAAGCGGCCGCCACCGCGTGCTTACTTCACTGCGATCCCGGTTCCCCCGTGCTTCCGGTGCACGCCGGTATCGCGCTGCTGGCTTCCTGCGGGCGTATTTTTCATTCAGGTGGGGGCGTAAGATGACAGGTTTTAGACATATCGTCACCCGGTCCAGGACACTAGTTAACATGGGTATAACGAAAAAGAATCGGCCGCACGGCTTGGGTACTCGTGCCATCCATGCCGGCCAGCACCCCGATCCCACTACGGGCGCGATCATGACGCCCATCTATGCGACGTCCACGTACGTGCAGGAAAGTCCCGGGCGCCACAAGGGCTACGAATACTCCCGCACGCAGAATCCTACACGCATGGCATATGAAGGCTGTGTCGCTGACCTGGAAGGCGGGGTGGCGGGATTTGCCTTCGGCTCCGGCCTCGCCGCCGCGGCGACGGTGCTCGACCTGCTCGACAGCGGCAGCCATGTGATCGCGATGGATGACTTGTACGGTGGCAGCTACCGCTTGTTCGAGCGTGTGCGCCGCCGTTCGGCCGGACTCGATTTCAGCTTCATCGATCTCAACGATGCCGATGCGCTGAAGGCTGCGCTCAAGCCCAATACGCGCATGATCTGGGCCGAGACGCCGACCAATCCCATGCTCAAGCTGGTCGACCTGGCCAAGGTGGCGCGCTTTGCCAAAAAGCATGGGCTGATCCTGGTGGTCGACAACACCTTCTGCTCGCCGATCCTGCAGCGCCCGCTGGAACACGGCGCCGATCTGGTGCTGCATTCGGCGACCAAGTATTTGAACGGGCACTCCGACATGGTGGGCGGCATCGTGGTGGCCGGCAGCAAGGAAATGGCCGAACAAATGGCTTTCCTGCAGAACTCGGTCGGCGCCATTGCCGGCCCGTTCGATGCGTTCCTGGCCATGCGCGGCCTGAAGACCCTGCACCTGCGCATGCGCGCGCATTGCGAAAGTGCGCTGGAACTGGCGCGCTGGCTGGACCGGCATCCGGCGGTGGAGCGCGTGATTTATCCGGGGCTGAAATCCCACCCGCAGCATGCGTTGGCGCGGCGCCAGATGGACGGTTTCGGCGGCATCATCAGTGCCGAGGTCAAGGGCGGCCTGAAAAAGGCCCGGCGCATGCTGGAGCGTTGCGAGCTGTTTGCACTGGCCGAATCGCTGGGCGGCGTCGAAAGCCTGATCGAGCATCCGGCGATCATGACCCACGCTTCCGTACCGGTCGCGAACCGCAAGCGGCTGGGCATCAGCGACGGTTTGATCCGCCTGTCGGTCGGTGTGGAGGATATTGCCGACTTGCGCGACGAGCTGGCGTTCGCCCTGGGCAATAGCTGATCTAGCCAATGGCTTCATCTCTGCGCCATTCGCGCATACGCCTTGCTGTATCGCGGCTGCTGGCGATGACCAAGGAAACGCTGCGCACCGCCTCCGTATCCGTGGGGCGGTACGCGCTGCAGCAGCCTGCAGTGAGAGGTGTGACAGGCCGCTTGCTGGACCTGCATCCCGGCCTGAAGCGGCGGATGATCGCGCTGGTGTCGGGAGTGTCGCTCAGCGAAGTCACGCCGACCGCCACGATGATCCATCTGGCGTCGTTGCGGAGCAGCGACGGTTTATCGCGCACGGCAAGCGAAGCGTTTCGCTTGTTGAAACAGCGCGCAGGCACTGGCGGCGAGGTTGCACAAGCGCCGCCGTACACAGTGAACGCGCTGGCGGCCGAGTCCATGTCGGCCGCTACGCCGCGCTTGCGTCTGGCCTTGATTACTTCGCTGGCCGCGGCTGACGCCCAGGCCGCCACAGGCATGGAGCTGCTATCGCTGCTGGCCGACAGCTACGACGTCGATCTGATCAGCGACGACAGTGAGCCAGTCGGTAACCTGGCAGTGCGGCGGCTCGATATCGAGTCCTTTCGCGCATGTGCGGCAGACTACGATCGCGTGGTCTACCACGTAGCTGATGCCACCTTGTACCTGCGCATGTTGGCCTTGCTGGAAGAGATTCCAGGGCTTGTCGTGCTGGAGCGATGCCATTGGGGGGATGTTCTTCGTCAGCTGGAATCCAGCGGCGAGCATCCACGGATCTGGTGGCGCGCGCTCTACGAATCGCACGGCTATCCGGCCTTGATCGAGCGCCAGCGCGCCGAAAACGAGCGCGACGTGGCCGCGAAATATCCTTGCAGCTGGCGGATCCTCGCCGACGCAGAAGGGGTGGTAGTCCATGCTCATGCGGACAAGGACCTGATTGCCGATTGGTACGGTCCGCAGCTTGCCTCTCGCGTGCAGGTGGTGGCGCTGCAGCGGCAAGAAAGTCGCGGCACTGAAGTGCTGCACGATACGAAGCAGGTCGCCCTTGCCTATGCACAAGCCATAGAAAGCCTGGTGCGTTCCAGCCCGAGGCGGCAGCTGGCGGCGCAAGTGCTGGGTGCGAACAGCGTGCCGCCAGACGAAGCGCATTGGTTGCAAACGGCGCGGGCACTGGCTGAAAAGTATCCCCTGGGCGGCGAGCAGACCCAATTGCTGGTGGATGTTTCCACCTTGTCCGGCACCGATGCAAAAAGCGGCGTGCAGCGGGTGGTGCGCAATGTGTTGGCGCAGTTGCTGGACGCAGCACCCGATGTTTTGCGCGTGGAGCCGGTGTATGCGGATCCGGCCGGCAACGGTTATCGGTATGCGCGGCAATTTGCGACAGAGTTTCTTGGTTTCGAGCAGGCCCCCGGCGTGGATGCCGAAGTGGACATGTCGGCGGGGGATATCTTCCTTGGCCTGGACCTTTGCGCGCATATCGTGCCGGCGCGGCTGGACTATTTCCGGGCCTTGCGCGAACGCGGCGTATCGATCCAGTTCGTGCTCTACGATCTGCTTCCGGCCTTGTATCCGGATTGGTTTCCGCCCGGGCTGGCGCCGGACATGCAGCGCTGGTATCGGGCGATCGCCGAGGTTTCCGATCGCATCATCGCCATCTCCAGGGCAGTTGCCGTGGAATACCGCGACTGGCTCGAGGCGACGCGGCCGGCCAGGGCGGGTTCGTTGCAGATCGGCTATTTCCACCTGGGCGCCGACCTCGACGCCGGCATGGCGATGGGCGGCACCGATGCCGCCGTTGCGCGCAGCCTGGCGGCGATCGCCGGGCGGCCGCTGGTGTTGATGGTGGGAACGGTCGAGCCGCGCAAAGGCCACGAGGTGGCGCTGAGGGCATTCGAGCAACTGTGGTCGAACGGCTCGGAGGCGGTGCTGGTGGTGGTCGGCAAGCGCGGCTGGCGCGTGGATGCCCTGGCCGGCCGGCTGGCCGGGCATGCCGAGCAGGGGCGCCGGCTGTATTGGTTCCAGGGCATCAGCGATGCCGGGCTGGAGCTTGTTTACCGGGATGCCGCGCTATTGCTGGCGACCTCGTTCGGCGAGGGCTTCGGCTTGCCCTTGATCGAGGCGGCACATCGCGGCGTGCCGCTGTTGGTAAGGGATATCCCGGTATTCAGAGAGGTGGCTGGCGACGGCGCGCTGTATTTCCAGGACGACAGCCCCGCCGCGTTGGCCGACAGCATTGCCGTGGCGTTGGCGGCCCGGGAGCGCGGCGAGCTGCCGTCGCCTGGGCGGGTGCTGACCCTCACCTGGGCGCAAAGTGCGCAGGCGCTGGGCGAGGCGCTGGCCGGCCGGCACGATCTGCATAGCTGGAATATGCCTGGGTAGATTGCCGGCCTGGCAAACATATCCACCCTGAAAAGTAAAGGGAATATGCCCGATCGGTGCTGTGCGGCGGCTTCCGGCGGCGGTGGTAGCGATTGATTCAGGGGTCGCTCTTGCGTCTTAGGGCCGACCGTTACACCCTACACACTTTCGGGGTGGCGCCAGCCGCGATATGGGGACTTGCGTGACGCCGGATATAGCTATCGTCCGACTGAACCCGGCTGTGATGGGTGATCGGCCATGGGCAAGATCGCCCCAGGCCGTGCGATGGGCAACGGCATGGATGAGCCCGTCGGCAGGGGCACAGAACCGGGTCATCCGGTGCCAGGCCGGTGCGCAAGACACCGCCATCAGCCGGTCGCACAGCCGGCACCGCATCGAGCCAGGGCCTGGCTCGGCTTCGAATAACAACATCCTTTTAGCTACTCATGGTTGAGATGTACTAAATGAAAACTGCTCTAATTACAGGCATTTCGGGCCAAGATGGCGCCTATCTCGCACAGCTCCTGCTCGACAAGGGTTACCGGGTCTACGGCACCTATCGCCGCACCAGCTCGGTCAACTTCTGGCGCATCGAAGAGCTAGGCATCGACAAGCATCCGGATCTGCATCTTGTCGAATACGATCTGACCGACCTGGGTTCGAGCATCCGCCTGCTGGAGGCCACGGAGGCGCAGGAGGTCTACAACCTCGCCGCGCAGAGCTTCGTCGGCGTGTCTTTCGACCAGCCCATCACCACCGGCCATATCACCGGCATCGGCGCGGTGCACATGCTGGAAGCGATCCGCACCATCAACAAGAAAATCCGCTTCTACCAGGCCTCGACGTCGGAGATGTTCGGCAAGGTGCAGGCGGTGCCGCAGTCCGAATCCACGCCGTTCTACCCGCGCAGCCCCTACGGTGTCGCCAAGCTCTACGCGCACTGGATGACGGTCAACTATCGCGAGTCGTACGACATTTTTGGCGCCAGCGGCATCCTGTTCAATCACGAGTCGCCGCTGCGCGGACGCGAATTCGTCACGCGCAAGATCACCGACTCGGTGGCCAAGATCCAGCTCGGCAAACTCGATGTGCTGGAGCTGGGCAATCTGGACGCCAAGCGCGACTGGGGTTTTGCCAAGGAATACGTGGAAGGCATGTGGCGCATGCTGCAGGTGGATGAGCCCGATACCTACGTGCTTGCCACCGGCCGTACCGAAACGGTGCGCGATTTCGTCAGCATGGCCTTCAAGGCGATCGGCATCGATCTGTCGTGGAAGGGCTCCGGCGACAAGGAACAGGGTTTCGATGCGGCCAGCGGCCGTGAGCTCGTGCGTGTGAATCCCCGCTTCCACCGTCCGGCCGAAGTCGACTTGCTGATCGGCGATGCGGGCAAGGCACAGCAAAAGCTGGGCTGGCGCGCCGAAATGAGCCTGGAAGAGCTGTGTCAGACGATGGTGGCCGCCGACCTCCAGCGCAACGAGCGTGGAGCGTCGTTCTAAGATGCCGCGGCCGCGCGCGTTGATCACTGGTGCGAACGGATTCACGGGAAGATACGTCGTTTCGGAACTGGAGGCTGCTGGCTATCAGGTCATCGGCCTCTCGCACGGAAACGGGCAGGGTGGACGCGAAGATGTGCAGGCCGACGTGCTCGACCGTCAGGCGCTGCGCGACGCCGTCGCCTCGATCAGTCCGGACGTTGTGCTGCACCTGGCCGGCATTTCATTTGTCGCGCATGGCGACGTGGATGAGATCTACCGGGTGAATGTGACGGGGACGCGCAACCTGCTGGAGGCGCTCGCCGCGCTGGCTACGCCGCCGTCGATGGTCGTGCTGGCCAGCAGCGCCAACGTCTACGGCAACGCCACCGTCGAGCCGGTTACCGAAGACACGCTTCCCGCACCGACCAACGATTACGCAGTGAGCAAGCTAGCCATGGAGTACATGGCCAGCCTGTGGCGGTCCCAGCTGCCTATCGTGATCACCCGTCCGTTCAATTACACCGGTGTGGGGCAGCCGGCCCAGTTCCTGCTGCCGAAAATCGTCGCGCATTTTCGCCGCGCGGAGTCTTCGATCGAGCTCGGCAACACCAATGTGTTCAGGGACTTTGCCGATGTCCGCGATGTCGCCCGGGTATACCGCAAATTGGTGGAGACCCGGCCGATCGGTTCGGTGCTCAACATATGCAGCGGCGTGGGCCACACGCTGGACGAAATCCTCGAGACGATGGCGGTCATTGCGGGCTATCGCATCGACGTCAAAGTAAACCCCGCCTTCGTCCGCAAGGACGATGTGCGGCGCCTGGTGGGATCCAATCGCGCGCTGATGGACGCGATCGGATTCGTGCCGAGCATTCCCCTGAGCGATACCTTGTCGTGGATGTACGAGGGCGATCGCGCTTCGGCGTAAAAGAAGCTCGGCGGCTAAAGATGGAGCGGGGGCTGGAGCGCTCGGCAGCAGTGCCATGAGCTTCATCCTTGGCTGCCCGCAGGCTTGCCCCGGCCTTGCGCTGAGCAGATCCTGGCTTTGCAGTGCGGTAGCGAGGCTTGAACCGGGTGCTTTTCCGGCCCGTTAGAACTTGCGGTGCACGGAGGGCCGTCCTGGCTGCCTATTCCTGCTGAGGCCGTCCATGCACCTATATAATCGGAGGGTCCAGGGCTGGATATTCTCCCGAATAGAAGCCCTCGGCAGTACTTCCATGGAGAGAGCACTCTGATGCTTAAGTGTTTCAAGGCATACGACATCCGCGGCCGGATTCCCGACGAGCTCAATGAAGATCTGGCTTACCGGATCGGTTGTGCCTACGGGGAAGTGATCGGTGCGCGCACGGTCGTGGTCGGCTATGACGTCCGCCGCGACAGTCCGGCTTTGGCCGCGGCGGTTACCCGCGGGCTCAACGATGTCGGTGCAAGTGTTATCGATATCGGACTATGCGGTACCGAAGAAGTGTATTTTCAGACCGCTCACCGCGGCGTGGATGGCGGCATCATGGTCACGGCCAGCCACAATCCGATGGATTACAACGGCATGAAGCTGGTTCGCGCAGGCGCGAAGCCGATCAGCGGCGACAGCGGCCTGAACGATATCCAGGAGCGGGTGGAAGCCGGCCATTTCGACAAAGTTTCCGCGCATGGCGGTAACCAGCTGGACGCCGACAAGTCCGCCTATATCCAGCATCTGTTGAGCTATATCGACCCGGCATCGCTGCGGCCCTTGAAGATCGTCGTCAATGCCGGCAACGGCGGCGCCGGCCTGGTGATCGAGGAGCTGGCGCGCCACCTGCCGTTCGAATTCGTGCGCGTGCATTGCGAACCTGACGGGAGCTTCCCGAACGGCATTCCCAATCCGCTGCTGCCGGAAAACCGCGCAGCCACGGCAGATGCCGTGCGCACCCATCAAGCCGATCTGGGCATTGCATGGGATGGCGATTTCGACCGCTGCTTTTTCTTCGACGCCAGCGGACGTTTTATCGAGGGTTACTACCTGGTCGGCCTGCTGGCCGCCCAGCTGGTCGAAAAGCAGCCCGGTGCGAAGGTTATCCACGACCCGCGACTCACCTGGAATACCGTCGAGATGGTGCAGCAAGCCGGCGGCGTGCCGGTGATGAGCAAGACCGGGCATGCGTTCATCAAAGAGCGCATGCGCGCTGAAGACGCCGTCTATGGCGGGGAAATGAGCGCCCACCATTACTTCCGTGATTTTGCCTATTGCGATTCGGGGATGATTCCCTGGCTGTTGATCGCCGAGCGCATCAGCCGCACAGGCGTTTCCCTGGCCGAGATGGTCGAGGCGCGCATGCAGGCTTATCCGTGCAGCGGCGAGATCAATTTCCGCGTCGAGGACACGCGCGCGACGATCGAGCGCGTTGTGCAGCATTTCGTGAACGACGCACTCGCCGTGGACAAGACGGACGGGGTCAGCATGGAATTCGCCGATTGGCGCTTCAACCTGCGCGGCTCGAATACCGAACCCTTGCTGCGCCTCAACGTCGAGTCGCGGGCGGATCAGGCTCTGATGGAGGCGCGTACCGCGCATCTGAGGGATTTGATTCTGGATCAATAAGCGGTCTGTTTCGCATGCGCATAAGGCGCATGCGAAGTTTGCACCGAGGCGTTCGTGCCTCGGCGCTCAATTGAAGAACAGCTTTCTAAAGAATTGGTTGGTATCGATGCAAAAGCAAATAGTGGCGACTGCGGTCGGAGACATCGTAGCGGCAGTACGCCGTATTCATCTCGTCGGCATGCTCGGCTGGCAGGACGTGCGCCAGCGGTATCGCCGCTCGGTGCTCGGGCCGTTCTGGCTGACGATCAGCATGGGCGTGATGATCGGCACGATCGGTCTGGTATTCGGACAGATCTTCAAGTCGCCGTTGACCGAGTTTCTGCCGTTCCTCGCGGCCGGCATGATCTTGTGGGCCTTCATGTCCAGCATCGTGCTGGAGGGTTGCGACTGCTTCATTGCGGCCGACAGCATCATCAAGCAGCTACCGATTCCCCTGTTCGTACACGTATTGCGCATGGTGTGGCGAAACACCTTGATCCTCGCGCACAACATCGTGATTTTCCCGCTGGTGCTGCTGGCCGTCGGCCGTCCGATCGGTTGGTTGGCCTTGCTGGCCATTCCGGGGTTCCTGCTGGCCGTGGCCAATCTGACCTGGGTGGCGCTGCTGCTCGGTGTCTTGTGCTCGCGCTACCGGGATTTGTCGCAGATCGTCGCCAGCCTGCTGCAGGTGCTGTTCTACCTGACGCCCATCATGTGGATGCCGTCGAGCATTTCCCGGCACGCCGGTTCCTATCTGCTCGACCTGAATCCGCTCTATCACCTGCTGTCGATCGTGCGTACGCCGCTGCTGAACCAGTTGCCCTCACAAGCCGACTGGGGTGTGTCGCTGGGCCTGTGCGTGGTGGGCTGGATCGCGGCGCTGGCCTTGTACGGGCGCTACAAGCGCCGCGTGGCCTACTGGCTGTAAGCGGAGCTGAAGCATGGCAATCGTAGAATTTCATGACGTCAGCGTTGATTTTCCCATCTACAACGCCAGCGGCCGCTCGTTGAAGAAGAGCTTGATGCGTGCGGCGACGGGTGGGCAGTTGGGTGCCGACGAGCAAGGCCGCGTGGTCGTACGCGCGCTGGAAAATCTGACTTTCACCTTCCGTAACGGCGATCGCGTCGGTCTGGTCGGCCACAACGGCGCGGGCAAGAGCACCTTGCTCCGGCTGCTCAGCGGCGTCTATGAGCCGTCGACCGGGCAGGCGAAAATCGAAGGTGAGGTAGGTTCGCTGCTGGATATTTCCCTGGGCATCAATGGCGAGGCTACGGGGCGCGAAAATATCTATCTGCGCGGTGGCTTGCTCGGCCTCAAGCGTGGTGAGGTGACGCGGCGCCTGGACGAGATCATTGCGTTTGCCGAACTCGGCGACTTTATCGACATGCCGGTGAGAACGTATTCCACCGGTATGCATCTGCGCCTGGCGTTCTCCGTGTCCACGATATTGCGGCCGGAAATCCTGCTTATGGACGAGTGGCTGTCGGTGGGCGACGAGAACTTCAAGCACAAGGCCGAGACGCGGATGTCGGAGATCGTCCAGTCGACGCATATCCTGGTGCTCGCCAGCCATTCGCGCACGCTGATCGAAAATACCTGCAATCGGGTTATCTGGCTTGAACACGGCCAGGTCCGCATGGACGGACCGCCCAAAGAAACGCTTGGTGCCTATTTCGGTGGAGCGCATGAATAAAGAGCATCGCACGGGAGTCGACCTCAAGGCCGTGTTCGCGCCGCGAGCCGAGGAGCGACGCGTACCCGAGCAGCCAGCGCAGGGCCTTGAAGACGGCGTTGCGCAAGCGGCCAGCCAGCCGCCCGAAAGCGATGCGCATGCAGGAGCGGGCCGTGCAGGTTCGAGCTTCAGGCAGGCGGTGAAATCAGTCCTGCGCAAGATCGCGGTGGTTGTGTACAGGTTATGCCGGCCGTTTGTTCGGCCGGTGGCACACAGGGTGCGCGCGTTTTTCGTCGATGGCCTTCGCGTGCAGTACTTCGATGGCCAGTCTGTGCGGCTGGCGGCGCTGGAAAAGAGAATGACCGACCTGACCTGGGGACTGGATGTTCTCAGGATCGAATTGTCGGAAGCACAGCGCGAACAATCGAAGTATGCGCTGGAGCTGTTGCAGGAACTGCAATTTACGAAGGATTTTCTGGAAAGAAATATCCGCCGCGCCATCAACGAAGAGGCGCGTTTGCCGACGGCGCAGCTGGCGCAATTGGCCGAGCAATTGCAGCGACTGGAAACGCTTGCCAATGTCTCGGCGCGTCGATTTGCGGTGAACTGCGGCGGTGGCGACGTACTCGTAAAAACCGAGGCCGGCTATATCATGTGCCAGGGCGCCAAGGATCCGGCGGTACTTACTGCACTGATCGACATGGGCGATCTGGAGCGAGGCACCAGGCTGCTGATCCAGCGCCTGCTCAAGCCCGGCGACATCTTTGTCGATGTAGGCGCCAATATAGGCGTCCATACGATTGCCGCAGCCCGGAGCATGCAGGGCAAGGGCAAGATTATTGCCTTTGAACCTTTTCCCGACAGCGCTCGCCTATTGAGCAAATCGGCGCTGCTTAACGGATTTGCGGACACGATTGAAATTCACCAGGCCGCTGTCTCCACGCAGTCCGGTTCCCGGGCGCTCTATTTGGGGCGCGTGAGCGGTCACCATTCCTTGTTCAAGCACATCATCGGATCCGGTGAGGATCAGAGCAGCGTCGAGGTTCCTCTGGTCAAAGTCGACGATGTTGTGGGCAATCGCGGCAAGGTGGCACTGATCAAGATCGATGTAGAGGGCGCGGAGCTGGAGGTGCTGGCTACCGCCACGCAAACCATCCAGAACAATCCGGATATCGCCTTGATCGTTGAATTTGGCCCCTCCCATTTGCAGGCGGTGGGACATAACGCATCCGACTGGATCGCCGCTTTTATGGCGTTGGGCTTCGCCTGGCGGGTGGTCAACGATGTGACGGGCGTGCTGGAGCAGTGCTCGCTGGAAGAGCTTCAGCTGGTTTACTCCACGAATCTCCTGTTTGCACGCGCGAACTCACGTCATTTTCTGGATCAGTAGTCGCAGGGTTTGATTACGCAAGGGTTGCCTCGGGAATGGCGAGTGATGGTGAGCGCCGAGGATGTGAAGGCACAGGGCGACAGAACACCTCGGAGCTGGGGAGCAAGATATGGATAAGGGCGTCGTAGTGCTGGGAGCAGGAGGACACGCAAAAGTCTGTGTCGAGCTGCTGTTGTCGATGGGGCGAGAGGTGGCCTATTGCATCGGGAATGATGCGTCTGACGTGTCGACCTGTGCAGGCATACCGATCATCATCGGCGACGAACAGCTGGTGCAGCTGCGCGATCAGGGATACGAAGAGGTATTCATCGCCATCGGCTCCAATGCGCTGCGCATGCGTCTGGCTGCCAAGGCCACGGGCCTGGGCTATCGCCTGGTGAATGCGATCAGCCCCCGCGCCGAAATTTCGCGCAGCGCGAAACTAGGCAACGGCATTGCCGTCATGGCCGGAGCGGTGATCAACGCCGAAGCGGTCATCGAAGATTTGGCGATTATCAATACCGGCGCGACGATCGATCACGATTGCCGAATCGGGCAGGCTGTTCATATCGCGCCGCAGTCTGCATTGGCCGGCAACGTAAGCGTTGGTGCAGGCAGTTTTCTCGGCATCGGTAGCAAAGTTATTCCCGAAGTGTCAATTGGTGGCGGTGTTACAGTTGGAGCAGGCGGCGTCGTAATTTCCGATATTCCCGCGCGCAGCACTGCAGTAGGCGTGCCGGCGAAAGTCATTAAGACTGTGTGAAGGAACAGCATGAAACGTATTTCAGTGGCGCAACCCAAGCTTGCCGGCAATGAGCGTAACTATGTGCTCGATTGCCTGGATACCAACTGGATATCCTCCAACGGCAAATACATTACCGCCTTCGAGCAGAAATTCGCCGAATTCTGCGGCGTGCGACACGCGATTGCCGCCAACAACGGCACTACCGCGCTGCATCTGGCGCTGGTGGCGATGGGCTTGCAGCCCGATGACGAAGTGATCGTGCCGACGGTAACCTACATTGCAACGGCCAACGCAGTGCGCTACTGCTTTGCCAAGCCGGTGCTCGTCGACGTATGCGCCGATACGATGAATATCGATCCTGCTGCGATTGAAGCGAAGATCACGCCCAAGACGCGCGGAATCATTCCGGTCCATCTATACGGCCATCCGGCCGATATGGACGCGATAAACGAGATTGCCGCCCGTCACGGCTTGTGGGTGCTGGAGGACGCCGCCGAAGCGCACGGTGCGGAAGTTCGCGGCCGGCGTGTCGGCGGCTTGGGAACCTGCGCCACTTTCAGTTTCTTCGGCAACAAGATCGTGACCACCGGCGAAGGCGGCATGATCACGACCAACGACGACGAGCTGGCGGCCAAGCTGCGCCTGTTCCGCGGCCAGGGCATGGACCCGCAGCGCCGCTACTGGTTCCCGGTGATCGGCTACAACTACCGCATGACCAACATCCAGGCGGCGATTGGCCTCGCGCAGATGGAAAACGTCGATAACGCGCTGGCGGAGCGCGAGCGCCTGGCCGGCTGGTACAACGAAGCCCTTGCGGGCCTCGAGGGCAAGATCGTATTGCCGGTGAAGAAGGACTGGGCCAAGGAAGTCTATTGGATGTACAACATCTTCCTGCGCGAAGGCGACGGCGAGCGGCGCGATGCGGTCATGAGGCATCTCGACGAGCAGGGCATCGAAACGCGCCCGGTGTTTTATCCGATGCACGTCATGCCTCCTTATCTTGAACCGAGCACTTACCCGGTCGCCGACGAGTGGTCGCAGCGTGGCATCAATTTGCCGACGCACCAGGATCTGACTCGCGAAGACGTCAACCGAATTGCCGACAGCCTCGCCGCTGCGCTCGCCTGAATCATGCGTATTGCTCTGTTTTCCACCATGGCCCCGTTCGTCAACGGCGGGGCCCGGCACATTGTCGACTGGCTGAGCGTGGCCCTCAAGAAAGAGGGGCACGAGGTCGAGATCGTTTACCTGCCGGAATACGACGCTCCCGACCTGCTGTTCCAGCAGATGATGGCCTTCCGCTGGGTGGATCTGAGCAGCGCCGACCGCGTCATCTGCTTTCGGCCGCAGTCGCACCTGATTTCGCATCCCAACAAGGTCGTATGGTTTATCCATCATATACGGTCTTTCTATGATCTTTGGGACAGCGAATATCGCCATTTTCCGGAAGACATGTATCACAAGGGCATCCGCAAGGCGCTGTTTGCCGCGGACAACGCGGCGCTGGCCGAAGCGAAGCATATCTACACCAATTCGCGGGTGGTCTCCGATCGCCTGATCAAGTACAACAACATCGATAGCGAAGTTCTGTATCCGCCGGTGATCGATTCCGAGCGCTTCCATTGCCGCAGTTTCAACGACGAGATCGTCTACGTCAGTCGCCTGGAGCATCACAAGCGACAGCACCTGCTGGTCGAAGCGATGAAGCACACCACCACGCCGGTTCGCCTGCGGCTGTGCGGCAGCAGCTACAGCTCTGCCTATCCGGATCATCTGCGTGGAATTATCCAGGCCGATGGCGTGGCGGATCGCGTGATACTGGAAGACCGCTGGATCAGCGAAGAAGAGAAAGTCGAGATATTGGCGGACTGCCTGGCTGCCGCTTATGTTCCGGTGGATGAAGATTCCTATGGATATCCCACCCTCGAGGCCAGCCACGCCAGCAAGGCGATCCTGACGACCAGCGATTCCGGCGGAGTGCTGGAATTCGTCAAGGAAGGGGTCAATGGCCTGATCGCGGATCCGGATCCGCGCGCCGTGGCCGTGGCCATGGATCGACTCTACAGGGAACGCGAACAAGTTCGCCTGATGGGGATCGAGGCCAACAAGCGCTTGGCCGAACTCGGCATTTCCTGGGATCACGTAGTGAAGAGGTTATTGGCGTGAAGGTTCTCGTTGTCAACAATATGGCGCCCTTTGTCTGGGGTGGGGCCGAAGAGCTGGCTCTTCACCTGCAACGAAACCTGATCAAGGCCGGACACGAATCGGAAGTGCTGCGCGTTCCTTTTCAATGGAATCCGTCGTCGCGCATCCCGTCGCAGATGCTGTTGGCGCGTGCGTTGGAATTGTTCAATGCGGACCGGGTCATTGCGCTCAAGTTTCCGGCCTATTTGATTCGCCATCCGCATAAGACCTTGTGGGTCATTCATCAGTACCGCCAGGCTTACGATCTGTATGACGCCGGGCAAAGCGATCTTGTGGATCGTCCTGATGGACAGGCGATACGCGACCTGATCCGCAACGCCGACAACGAGACGTTCCAGGAAAGCCGGCGCATCTTCTGCATTTCGGAGGTGACCAAGGAGCGGCTGGCTCGTTATAACGGGTTCGATTCCTCTGTGCTTATCCCGCCCGTAAACGATCCGGAGTTGTTTACCGGGGGTGCGAGCGGTGATTACATTTTTGCCGGTGGCCGTATCAATGGTATGAAGCGCCAGCATCTGCTGATCGAGGCTCTGCAGCACACCGACAGCGATGTGAAGCTGGTGGTCGGCGGGCCGCCTGATACACCGCAAGACGGCGAGCGCCTGCGTGAGCTGGTGGAGCGGCTTGGCCTGCAGGACCGCGTCCATCTCGATTTCGGTTTTCTGCCGCGCAAGCGCTATGCGGATTACGTCAACGGTGCGCGGGCGGTCGCTTATTTGCCCTATGACGAAGAGCACGGCTACGTTGCCATGGAGGCGGCCATCGCCGGCAAGGCGCTGATCAGCACAAACGACAGCGGCGGCGTGCTCAGATTTGCGAGGGAGCAGCAGACTGGCCGGGTGGTTGCCCCGGAAGCGTCGGCATTGGGAGAAGCGATGTCGTCCATCTGGCGTCAGCAGGATAGGACCAAGGGCTTCGGCGAAGCAGGACGCGAGCTGTGTTCCAGCTTGGGTGTTAACTGGGCGCAGACCGTGGAGACTTTGCTGCAATGAATATCGTGCTATTTACGCCGGTGCTTGAACGAGCTTCCGCCATTGCCCGCATGGTGAGCTGTGTCGCGAAGGATCTGATTCAAGCCGGCCACCGTGTTTCGGTGGTGCGAAGCGAAGACGAGAGTTTTTTCGCCGAGCGCCCCAGCGATTTTGGCGTGGTCCCGGTTCGCTGGACCGATGAAGACGCGGTGTATGACCTGCTGAAAGATGCCGACTTGGTGGTTTATCAAATCGGCGACAACTTCCCGTTCCACCGGGGTTGCCTGGCTTGGCTGGCACGAGTGCGGGGCGTTGTCTGCCTGCATGATTTCTACGTGGCCAATTTGTTCCGGGATTGGGCGCAGGAAAACGCACCGGCCGCACGCGAGGCACTGGAGCGCTGGTACGGGCCGGATGCTCCGGCGTCATTCTTCGCGGCATCGGAACGCGCGACATTCATCGAGGAAACGCGTGCATCCATGCCGATGACGGAATGGGTCTGCGCGATGGCTTCGGGCGTGATTACACACAGCGAATGGGGCGTTTCCCGAGTGGAGCAGGGCTGCGCCGGTCCGGTCAAAGTGGTGCCCTTGGCCTATTTTGGCCAGATGCCGCAAGACAGGAACGAACACGGTCGAGTTCCCGCCGACGACCTGGTGGAAGTGCTTACCATTGGCTATGTCAACGCCAATAAGCGCGTCGATAGCGTTATCCGCGCCATTGGCTTGAGCCCGCTGTTGCGCGGGCGTGTCAGTTACAAGCTGGTCGGTCCGATCCAGCCGCGCGTGGCGTATGAGCTGGCTTCGCTGGCCAGAAGTGTTGGCGTGCGCCTTTGCATTTATGGCGAAGTGGATACCGCGGCGCTGCATCAGAAGCTGGACGAGGCGGATGTGCTTTGCTGCCTGCGCTGGCCGAGCCTGGAAGCTGCCTCGGGCTCTGCGGTCGAGGCGATGATTCACGGCAAGGCAGTGATCGTTACCGACACCGGCTTTTACAGCGGATTGCCGGATGACTGCGTGCTCAAGGTCGACCCGTTCAACGAAATCAGCAGCCTTATCGGCGCGTTGGAACGGCTGGTCGCTGATGGCGAACTGCGGCGCGGACTGGGAAAGAGCAGCCAGGATTGGGCGTTGGCTACCTTTACCGTGCGCAACTACGCCGAGCAGATCATCGATATGGGCACGCTGGCTGTTATAGCCATGCCGGTCGTCGATGCTGGGCGTCATTTTTCCAGGCTGCTTAGCTCCTGGGGCGCGGTCGGCGACATCGACATAAATGACATGCTGAAGCCGTTGCAGTTGTTTGAGCGGAAGAACGCCTGATCGGGTTGCGATGTTCGCAAGAGCATCGCGACATGACGATGTGGATGGGTTCTCGATTGAATCGCCGTGGCTGGTAAGTTCAACAGGACGCCGAGGTCATTCCCGAAACGACCAGCGCTTGTGGCCGAGATAGCTGGTGACCACCGGCGTGGCAACGCCGATGGCGTGGGCGATATCCTTGCTGTACGACACCACGCCCAGCGCCGGCAGCACGTAGTAGAACAAGCCCATGCTGATCAGCCAGGTCTGCGCGGCCGCTGCCACGTTGACCAGGGTGAAGAACAGCGCAGAACGATGGAGTGGCTGCTGTGTCTGCCGGAACACGAACAGCCTTGCCAGGATAAACGCTGTGATCATGCCGGTGATATACGCCAGGATCACCGCGTTCGAAAAATCCATATAGCGGTTATAGAGAATGCGGCTGCCGAAGTTGATGGCGGCAGCGATGCCGCCGGTCAGCAGGAAGCCAAGGAACTGGCGCGACATAAACTGCTTGATCACGCCACGGCATCCCGTGCCATGGCCCGACCGAAGTCGATACTTTCGGAGATCCCGCGATCTTCCGGGTAGTAATAGGACGTATCGGCTACCCACAAACCGTCGATCGGCAATTTTGCAGGCGGCAGCTGAGCGAGGAAATTCGGCCCACACACCGGCTGGGCATAGCGATAGCGACTGGCGCGCAGATCGATGAAATCCTCATCCTGCAGCGACGGATTGATTTTCTTGAGATAGCGCCGGACTTTGTCCAGAAACACCTGATCGGGCTCCGCAAACTTGGGATGCTCGCCAGGCATGTAGAAGGGAACATAGACAATATGCTGGTCCAGCGGGCGCAGGTTGGTGTATTCGACCAGGCCCGGTATGTCCATGTCCGGATCGTTGGTATTGAGCCAGAAGTTCTCGGTGAGCTGGCGTCGCAGCTTGACGATGACGCACACCACCGCCACGTTCTTGATCGACGAAAATTTGGCGAGGATGTCCGGCGGAAGATCGGGCATGAGCCGGGGCACGTAGGGTAGCGGCGCGGTGCTGATGACCTTGTCGAATTCCTGCAACTGGCCTGCCACTTCCACACCGCGGACCTTGCCGTCCTCGATCACCACCTTGCCGACAGGGGATTTCAAATGAATCTTGCCGCCGTGTTTTTCGATATCCACACGCAGCGCTTGCAACAGCGTGTCGGATCCGCCATCCAGATAGCCGAGCTTTTCGCGGAACAAGCTGTAGCGCGAGCGGCCGATGCGACGAATGCGGCTCCATATCCAGGCTGCGGAGAGGTGCGAGGCGTAGTCGTAAAATTTGTAATCGAAAAGGCGGCGCCAAAGTACTTCATAGGCTTCTGCGCCAACCCAGCGTTTGATCCAGCCGGTAGCTTCAACGTTGTCCAGCGGCTTCCAGTTCTTGCGCTTGGTGGCAAGGAAGGCGTGCAGACCATAACGGACTTTTGCGGTGAGGCCCAAGCCGCGGAACTTCAATAGCGCAAGCGGATTCCCCCACGGCTGCAAGATGCCGCGATACCAGTAGCCCATCTTGGTTTCCGTCCAATGCATGCGGTCATTCAAGCCGAGTTCGTCCAGGACCTTGAGAAAGGCATGATCGGAAATGCAATGGAAATGGTAGTAGCGCTCGATGGTCAGGCCTGCGAAATCGAATGGCGCGGTCATGCCGCCCACGCGATCGTCGGCCTCGAACACCACCGGCTGGTGACCGGAGCGGGCCAGTTCGTAGGCCACTGCAAGTCCCATCGGTCCGGCGCCCAATACGGCAATGCGCTGCGTCATGCTCAAAACTCCAATGTCACTTGGCTATAGCGAGGATCATTGAATGTCTCCTCGACCGCCGCTGCGAATGGCGTCGATTTGACGCCGAAGATGCCGGGCCAGTCGATGACTTCGAACTCGTCTTTGGCGATCAGGGCCGCGAGTTGCTGGACGGTAAACGGTGGGTTCTTGTCGAAAAGCGCCCACACCCAAAGCAGAACCTTGAAAATCGGATAGGGGATCTTGACGATGATGGCTTTGGCCGAAGTGGCTTTCTTGATCTGGCGGATGATGTCGATGTAGTCGACTTTTTCATGGCCGGAAATATTGAAGATGCCCGACTGCGCGCGATTTTCGATGCAGCTGATGATCACGTTGCAGAAGTCGCCGACATAGAGCGGCTGGCGCATATAGCGGCCATGCCCCGGGATCGGGAATACCGGCACCTTTTGCATAAAGCGGGACAGCCAGCCCAAGTGTTTGCGGTCGAACCAGCCGAACATCAGGGTGGGGCGCAGTATCGGGCACGGAATGCCGCTGTCGAGAACGATCTGTTCCTGCGCTTTCTTGGTATTGGTGTAAAAGTCGTCCGCCACGGATTCGACCACCGAAGAGCTGATGTGAACCAGGTAAGGACGGTGCTGTCCGTCCATGGCGGCCAGCACGTTGCGGGTGGAGTCGAGATTGTTGCGCTCAAACTCCTGGTAGTAGTTGCCGCCGATCTGCGCCTGCAGCATCACCACCACATCGGCGTCTGCGATGTGCCGCTGCCACTCGCCGGGTTCGGCAAGATCGGCGTATTCGGCGACGATATCCGGCTGGATGCGCTTGAGCACCGCCAGATTATCGTGATGTTTGTCGAGCACCACGATGTTGCGGTAGCCCCTGTCCTTGAGCCGGGCGACAAGATTCTGGCCGACCAGGCCTGCGCCGCCGGGGAGAACGATTTTTTGTGCCGTGCTCAAATCAGTTGCTCCGTGCTTCGATGCCATATAGCGACACGCCCAGCATCCTGGGGTCGTCGGATAGGCCTGCGACTTTGGGCGAGATGGGCGTGGCGATGCTGATCTCGATTGCCACCCCGTTGTTGCCTGCGTTCTTGACCGGGATGGCTATGATCTTGCGGCTGTCTTCAGCGTTGAATTGAAACGCGAGGCCGTTGGCGTCGGCGGACGTGACGGTAATGGATTGCTTATATTGCGGATTCGGTAGAAACGCTGAGAGGTCCAGCAATATATTACCGGAGAAACCCGGGTTGACCGGGATGAGCAAGGTGGCTTTCTTGCCCTCGGACCATACCATGTCAGTCTCGGTCGCTGACCAGCCAGCGGTCAAGATGGTGCCGTCATACAGCGGGCGGTTGGCGAGAACAGGCACCATGCCTTTGTCGGCGATGCTTCGGACTTCCGTTTGATAGAACGATATGCCCATGCTCGTCGCGACGAATTTGAGATCCTGCGGCGGGGTCGTCGGCGTCTTCATCACGGCGAGCGTGGAATGATCTCGGGCCAACTCTTCCAGCGTGCAGCGGGCGGCTTTGGTGAACAGGATGTTCCAACCTTTGTTGATGCAGAACAGCTTGTCGCCGGCCCGCTTGGTATAGGCCTGCAAGCCAGAGATATGGGTCCAGACGGGTCCCCAGTCATCACCCATGGAGAGGTTCAAGACCAATGGGCCGTTCTTTTCTTCCGCCTTCAACTTCGCGTAAAGGGTCGGCACGCTGTTGTCGTGATATGTCCGGGCGTACCCTATGGGCAGTGCAGACACTTTGTACATGATGAGCATGCTTGCCGCCGCGGCAAGCAGTGCCAGTATGGCTTTGTACTTCGCCTTGGACAGGCCGTAGGCCAATGCAGCCACGAACGCTGCAAGCAACCCGGGAACGGCGTAATAGAACAGGCCGATATAGATATATTGCAACAGATCAATGCCCTCCTTGGCGTAGAACAACGCAGCCAAGGTGGCACTGATCACCGTGGCTATTGCCGCGCGATACGGCAAAGCCACCGCATCGGCCGGGCGCCAGGCCCATAGGAAGGCCAGCACGAGAGCAGCAAACAACATGGGAGGCAGTCCACCCCAATACTGGGCGATGTACTTGAGCGCACTGGCCACGCTATTGGGCTGGTGACCGCCACTGAAGGCTATGTAATCGCTTACCGGGCCCGGATAATCGATAACTGTTTCGATAAGCAGCGGAACGAAGAAGGAGAGCGCCAAGCCCGCCGACAAAGCGATTACACGGCCGTGCTTGATAAAGAAGGCTTTGCTGAGAATCAATCTGTCCGCATCCGCCTTGGCGTAAAGCAGATAGTTAAATCCGATGGCGAGCAGCAGGATGATAGCGGTGATGGCCACAAAAGATACATGGCCGTTGGTGACAAAGCCCAAGCTCAAGGCGAAGGAAAATAGTGAGTCGGTGCACCCATCGATCAAGCGCACCGTTGCAAAAATAAAGACGGCGAACGGGAAGTAGTAAAGGTGCGGAAACCAGATGCCGTTGAAAAACTGGCGATCGTTCAGCGCGGTGATGATCAGGAAGGTGGCGAGCCCGATGGCTGCCCCGGCGATCGACTGGCTGCCTCGGTAAAGCAGGCGATACAGCAGGGTGATCCAGAACGCGTTGTACAGCGCTACCGCAACCAATTGCCCGGAAAAGGCGGAAGGGACGACGTGCAGCAAGTCATAGAAAATGACCTCTCCCAGCGCCAACGCATCCAGAATGGCAGGCCCGGGATGATTCATGCCTGTGCGGGAATAGTTGCCCGTAAACAGATGGAACGATTTCGCGTCCTGGATCAGCACGCTGTTGGCGGCCAAGTCGCCCATTTCAAAATTGACGCGATCGATAAGCGTCCAGTTGGAGCAGATCAACAGCACTGCAACCAGTGCAAAGAGGGCGAGCTCCAACCAGCGCGGCGGCGTATTTGGATTTGTCCTTGCTTGTTTCACTTTATTTCTCCGTCGACGCTCTACCGCGACGCTCCAGATATTTAGATATTGAGCTTCTTGAAAACACTGAACGGCAAATGCCGGATGATCATCATGATCAAACCCCACTTGCCCGGGGCATAGACCGTGCGGCTGCCCTTCTGCGCGCCGGAAACAATCGCGCGAGCGACGTCCTCGACCTTGGCCAGGCCTGTGCCGGCTTCCTTCAGATGCGCCGTCATCGGCGTATCCGTCGGGCCCGGCTTTACCAACACCACGCGGACCTGGGAAGCAGCCAGCCGATGCTGCAGGCCCTGCGCATAGCGAGTGACCAGTCCCTTGGCGGCGCCGTAGACGTAATTGGACTTTCGTCCGCGATCGCCCGCGACGGAGCCGATGATGATCAAGGTGCCGTGATCGGCCTGCTGCATGCGTCCCGCAAAGGCCTCGGCAAACAGTACCGGTGATATGCCGTTGATCGCCATGGCCGTGTTGCTCGCGGCAAGATCTGCCTGGCATTGCGGTTGATCGGGCAGCGTGCCATGCGCAATCAGCACGATGTCCACGGGGCCTGCCCCGTAAGCACGCGCTGCCCATGCCTGGATATCGTCCGGCGAGAGAAAATCGGCTTGCGCAGTCTGCAGCGAGGAGTCCGGGCTGCGCGCTTTCAGGTCGGCAGCAACGCGTTCCAGCCGAGGTACATCGCGGCCGAGCAGGAGCATGTCGGCCGGCCCCGTTTCAAGCCAGCATCGGGCGCAATGTTCGGCGATGGCCGAGGTCGCGCCCACGATCACAATGCGTTTCATGTTTTCTTTCCTGGTCATGATCCCAATAACCTGCGCGACATGGCCGAGCTGATGCCCGGATCGCGAAATGGCAGGAACGTTCCTAGCTGCGCATAGCCTGCTTCGAAAAGCTGCCGCGGCATGCGCGCGTCCTTGGCCGGATACAGGCGGCCGCCGGCTTCGCGCACCACCGCATCGAGCCGTTCGAACAAGGCGTGGGTCTTGGTGCCGCGATTCGGGAAATCGAGTGCCAGCGTGACCCCCGGCATGGGGAAGCTGAGCATGCCCAGGGGTGCGCGGGCGCCGAATGTCTTCAGCACGGCGAGGAATGAACCCTCGCCTGACTTGGCGATCTGGCGCAGCATTTCCTTGGTGGCGTCGGCGCCCGCTGCGCGCGGAACCACGCTTTGATACTGGTAGAAGCCGCGCGGGCCGTACATGCGATTCCATTCGAGCAGGTTGTCGAGTGGATAGAAGAAGCGCTCAAAAAAAACATGCGCGCGCGCATCCCGCATCCGGTTGGAGTGGTAGTAAAGCGCGTTGAACGGCTTCAGCGACAGCGCATTGACCAGGGAAACGGGCGGTACCAGCGGCATCGTTCGAGGCGCTTTGTGTGTGACCGGCCAGGATGTGTCCGAATTATGGTTCGCCCGCATAAGCAGGCCGCGCCCGGCCTCGCCCGAGGTGCAGTCGATCCACGCGACGGTGTATTCGAATTCCGCTTCGGAGGCATCGGCGAGCGGGAAGAATTCATCCACGCGTTGGAACGGAATGGTCTCGGCATCCAGCCACGGCCCCTCGACCCGGCGCAGCTGGATATCCGCTTCGCTGATCACACCGGTCAGACCGAGACCGCCGACCGTCGCCCGGAACCAATCCGGCTGAAGATGCGGAGCACATTCCAGCGAGCTGCCATCCGTTCGCTTGAGCACGATGCGGTGTACATGGTCGCCGAACGATCCGTGCACGTGGTGATTCTTGCCGTGTACATCGTTGGCGATGGCGCCGCCGACGGAAACCAGCTGCGTACCGGGCGATACGGGCAGCATCCAGCCGCGGGGTACGAATACGCGCTGGATATCGCGCAGGCTCACGCCGCTTTCGCAGCGAAGCATCCCGCTGGCTTCGTCAAAGTGGATGAATTTGTCCAGCCCGGAAGTAAGCCAGAGCACGCCGTCGGGATTGAGGCAGACATCGCCATAGCTGCGCCCCCGACCAAAGGCCAGGCCGGGTTTGTCTGCATGGAGCTGCTGCTCGATCGGGACCCGGTCGGATAGCACGTGCAGCTCGTGCTGACACGAGTGCAGTCTTCCCCAGGACGCTACCTTGGCCACGTCAGACCAGCGCGCCCAGCGCAAGTACGGCGGCGAATGCGACGCCGGTGGCGAGGCTGGCCTTGTCCTTGAGGGCAAACACCACCGGATCGTCATGCATATTGCCGCGATGCGCCTGCATCCACATCCAGCTGACCCAGAACGCCATGATCGGCACGGCGCCCCACACGAACTCAGGGGTGCGATAGAGCTTGGTCACCGCCTCGCTGTTGAGATAGAGGGCGAGCACCAGCACGGATGCGTAGCTGGCCGCGACCCCAAGCGTTTGGAGCAGTGGCGCATCGGAGGTGTAATAGCCGCGTCCGTGCGCCTTGGTATTGCCTTGCAATGACTGGCTTTCCAGTTCGGCATAGCGCTTCAGGAACGCCAGGGACAGGAACAGGAATACGGCAAAAGCCAGCAGCCAGAATGAAAGTGTCAGGCCTGCAGCTGCCGCGCCGGCCACGATACGGATCGTGTACAGCATGGCGAGGGTGAGGCAATCAAGCAGCATCAGGCGCTTGATGCCGAATGAGTATGCGAGCGTCAGCGCAAAATACAGTAGCAGCCAGTGGAAGAACGACGTGCCGATCTGCGCGGCCAGCACCAGGCTTGCTGCCAGCAATAGCGGCGAAACCAGCACACCCAGGAAGACAGGAAGCGTGCCGGACGCAAAAGGACGCTTGCGTTTGCGTAAATGCTGGCGATCGCTGTCGAGGTCGAGCAAGTCGTTGGAGATGTAAACAGATGACGCACAGAGACTGAACGCGATGAAGGCGAGCAGTAGATCCTTCCATGCCTGCACATTGGTCAGCTGGTGGGCGGCAAGCAAGGGCATGAAGAGCAGCACGTTCTTCATCCACTGATGCACGCGAAGAGCTCTGCTCCAAGTGCTCAACCCCGCCGATGGAGCGGGGAATACCTGTTCTATCTCGCAGACAGCTTTTGCCTGCGTGGCCAGGCCTGCGGATGCGTTGACCACGATGCCGTGGCGAGCGTGTTTCCACACTTTGAGGTCGGCGGACGAGTTGCCGGCGTAATCGAAGCCTGTTTTGCCGAAGCGCGCTTGCAGGGTTTCGGCCTTCTGCTGTCCGGCCTGGTTCGTCGCTCCGTCGCTGGCGATGACTTCATCGAAGATGCCCAGGTGATCGGCGATGACCTGCGCTATTCGAGAGTCGGAAGCTGTGCACAACACCAGCTTGCGCCCGGATGCGCGCTGCTGCTTAAGCCATTCAAGCAATGCGCCGTTATAGGGAAGCAAGTGGGGATCGAGCGCCATCCGTTCAGCCAAGCGGCTTTTTAGAACGGCCTTGCCCTGCAGCAGCCAGAACGGAATGCGCAGCACGTCGAGAGGCCTTTCGCGAAGGACTTTCAAGGTGGACTCGTGCAGCATGTCCGAATGGATCAGCGTCCCGTCGAGGTCCACGACCAGTGGCGGTGAAGTCAAGCGTTTTCCCCTCAGTTGCGCAGGACTTAATGCAAAGACACAGGTTCATGACGGCAGAAAACACGTCATTCGTAAGTTTACCCGCTATTTGCGGCTAAATAGACTAGTTCGACGTAGAAAATCGTGACGCGGTCCTACCCGTGGCCGTCGAATCAAGTGTGCTTGCGTCCAGGGCGTCAGGAGGCCATCCCGGCGTCGCGATGGCGTGAATGGCCACGGCTGCTGCGCAGTTGGCGATGGGCATCCATATGTGAAGGGCAGGGCACCCTCTCCGACATCTTTCGTCTCCTGCGGGTTGCTTCATCGCCGGCGCAGGAATTTGTGCTCCAAAGGGAGATCCGGACTTTGTCGACTACAGGCGCGTAAAAGCCTGTTTCTCCGTCTTTTTTAACTAAATTCGGTTGCTTGGTACAGGCATCCGAATACAGAAGGCCGAGCTGACGTCAGGCGATCTGCGCGGGCGGCGTTGCGCAAGAGATGTGGTGGTCGCCGGAGCGCCCACTCAGGGATTCGGCACCTGGATGGGCGCGTTGCCCACTGCGATGTGCATGCCCTTGTCGTGAAACCAACTGACTTTGTCCTGCACCAGCGTCAGGGCGAGCGTGTATTGCCCGGCGGCTTTGGGCGGCGTGACTCGCAGGATCTGCCGGTAGTCGCTGCCTGCAGCAACGTCGGCTGCCAGTGGCGATCGGGGTGTCCACGCGCCGCTATCGGGCACCTGGCCTTTGCTGACAAATTGCCAGGAAAATTGCACGGGCTTGTCGTCAGTCGATAGCGCAGGCAAATAGTGATCGCTGCGATTTTTCAATTCGACCGTGACGAGATAGTCGGAGCCGTCCGATTTTTGGTCGACCACGCTGAGGGAGACCTGTTGGAAGACGTTGTCCGGCAGCGGGCCCGTATAAACCTGCAGCGCCGAGAAATCAGGGCATTGGGAGCTGGCGGGCAGCACGGTAAGCCGGCGCAGCATGCTCGACACGTCCGTGGCCGGCAGGTGCCGGAAGGCCGCGCCGTTGATCAGGCGATATGCACCGGTCATGCAGGAGTCGGCGCTGCCGAAATCCCTGGGCAGGTTGCCGGAGTACCCATTGGCCGACGGAGCGCCAAGATCCTGCGCCAGCATCATGCCGTCCAGTTCCCGGTTGATGAGGCGATAGGATTCGTGTGAAGTTTCGAGCGCAAAAATAATCGGCGGTTGCGTTGTCGGCGCAGGCTTCGCGCCGCTGTAGAGCGCGCTCAGGCGATCCCTCCACTCGGCATTGGGAACGTGCATGGTTGTGTAGCTGACGAGCTCGATGGCGAGCAATACCGCGATGGCCAGAAACGCATGCAGCCGCAGACGCGGAAAACGGCCTGCCAGCGTTTCGATGCCGGTTGCCGCAAGCCAGGCCACGGGCAGCAGCATCACCAGCGAAATGCGGGTAACGGCGCGGATGGAATTGAAGCCGGGGATCCGCATCACCACGCGATAGAGCGAAATTCCGTGCACCGAGAGCGTCAGGGCGATGAGCAGCAGCAAGGCAATGCCAAGGATGCTTACGGGACGGGACCACTGCTTGGTTCGGCGGCCGAGCAGCACACCGATCAAAGCCAGGATGCAAGCGATCAGGCCAAAAAACATCTGGTGCTCATGGCGCATGGGAATGTTGGTTACCCAACGCCCCATCCAGGCGTCGATTTTCGTTCCGTCCGCAATGAAATAACTGCCAATGTGCGGAAGCATGTTGCGGATTTCGCCGGGGTCGTGGCGGAATCCATATTTCTTCGCGACCGCGTGATATTGCCCAAGCATCAGCAGGAGGCCTAGCCAGAGCAGCGCCGACACTAACTTGGCGCCGATCTGCTGGGGGCGTTTGGATTCGGCCGGTTCCGCCCAAAACGGCCGGCGCAGCGGCATGGACATGGCGATGCTGGCGACCGTGATGGCGCCGACCAGCATGGTCAGGAAGAAGCCGAGATAGATGGAGCAGAAGAACTGGACGGCCATCCAGATCCCGAGCCAGGGCAGGCGCTCGCGCTGGCGCTGTTCCACGATGCGCCAAAGCTCCAGTACGGCCAGCGGAATCGCGTAGCGGTAAATAAGTTGCGCGTGAGATTCCTGCGCCAGCATGGCAGGCGAAAAGGTAAATATGAAAGCGGCGGCAGCCGCTGCCGGCCAGCCGAATCCGAATTTTCGTCCGGCATAGACGGAGCAGACATAGGTCAGCAGAAAGCCGGTGCAGAACCAGGCATCAAAACCGGTTTCTCTCGAAAGCCCGGCAAAACGCCCCAGGCTATAAATCCATGCCGTACCGAAATGGTTGTCGCTGAACGCCAGCGCATCCGCATAGGGGTAAAAAAATTCCGGCGACCAGAGGCTGGCGCTCTTGCCCTGCAGCCATTGGTAGAAGTGCTCAAGGATGATGCTGTTGAAGCGCGGATCGCCCAGGTCACCGGGAACCATGGTGAACCAGTGCGTGGTATTGAGCAGATAGCCGAAGATACCTACCGCGGCGAGCAGCACAGCCGGCCACGCGCGCAGCCACCCGGATCGATCAGTAGCTTTCACGTGCGCCATGTTCATTCCTCAAGCTGTCCGGTCAGTTGCGCGCCGGCAAGCGTTTGCCAGGGAGGGCGCCGCGCGCCGGCTACGCCTCCTGCGTCGAGGGCGCAGGGCGCGCCGGCTCGACCGCAGGGGTGGGGCGTTTATCGAAATACGTTGTACTTCACGATGCAGTACAGCGCGCGGAAGCCGTCCTTCCAGCCGATCTTCTTGCCTTCTTCGTACGTGCGGCCGTAGTAGGAAATACCCACTTCGTAGATGCGGCAGCGCGTCTTGGCGAGCTTGGCGGTGATCTCCGGCTCGAAGCCGAAGCGATTTTCCTCGATGGCAATGCCCTGGATGATCTCTCTACGGAAAACCTTGTAGCAGGTCTCCATGTCGGTGAGGTCCAGATTGGTGAACATGTTCGACAGCAGCGTGAGGAAGCCGTTGCCCAGGCGATGCCAGTAATAAAGCACGCGATGCGGATGGCCGCCCATGAAGCGGGAGCCGAACACCACATCGGCCTTGTCGTGGAGAATCGGCTCGACCAGCAGCGGGTATTCGTTCGGGTCGTATTCCAGGTCGGCGTCCTGGATCACCACGATGTCGCCCGTGGCGGCCTGGATGCCGGTGCGCAAGGCGGCGCCTTTGCCCTGGTTCACCTCGTGATAGAGGATCTGGTCCACCAGCGGCGCGATCTCGCTCTTCAGAATGGCGCGCGTGTTGTCGCGGGAGCAATCGTCGACGACGATGATTTCCTTGGATTCGTAGGGCGAGGCGCGCACCGCGTCCACGATCGTTCGAATCGTCTTTTCCTCGTTATAGCAAGGGATGATGACGGAGAGCTTCATGCCTGCAGCAGCCTCTTGAAGTAAGCGATGGTTTCCTTGAGCCCATCTTCCAGCGACACCTTGGGCTCCCAGCCGAGAGCGGACTTGGCGAGGGAGATGTCCGGCTGGCGTTGTTTGGGATCGTCCTGCGGCAACGGCTGGCGCACCAGCCTGGATTTGCTGCCGGTGAGGCGCAGCACCATCTCGGCGAGTTCGATCATGGTGAATTCGCCGGGATTGCCGATGTTGACCGGGCCGGTGAATTCGGCCGGCGTGTCCATGGTGCGCAGGATCGCTTCGACCAGGTCGTCGACGTAGCAGAAGCTGCGTGTCTGGCTGCCGTCGCCGTAGATGGTGATGTCTTCGCCCTGCAGCGCCTGCACGATGAAGTTGCTCACCACGCGGCCATCATGCGGATGCATGCGCGGGCCGTAGGTGTTGAAAATGCGCACCACCTTGATTTCGAGATTGTGCTGGCGGCGGTAATCGAAGAACAACGTTTCGGCACAGCGCTTGCCTTCGTCATAGCAGCTGCGGATGCCGATCGGATTGACGCGGCCCCAGTAGCCTTCCTGCTGCGGATGCACTTCCGGATCACCGTAGACCTCGCTGGTGGAGGCCTGCAGGATGCGTGCGCCGACCCGCTTGGCCAGGCCCAGCATGTTGATCGCGCCATGCACGCTGGTCTTGGTGGTCTGCACCGGATCGTGCTGGTAATGGATCGGCGAGGCCGGGCAGGCCAGGTTGAAGATGCGGTTCACTTCCACGTACAGCGGGAAGGTCACATCGTGGCGCATCAGCTCGAAGCGATGATGATCGATCAGCTGGTCGACGTTGCGCTTGCTGCCGGTATAGAAGTTGTCCACGCACAGCACGTCTTCGCCGCGCGCGATCAGGCGGTCGCAAAGATGAGAGCCGAGGAAGCCGGCGCCGCCGGTGACCAGTACTTTGGGGGCTTGTTGATAGCTCATGTCCGTGGCGTTGTTCTCAATGGCGGCCGATGGAGTGATAGGTGAAGCCCTGCTGCCGGATCGCGGCGGGACTGTACAAGTTGCGGCCGTCGATGATGATCGGCTGGCGCAGCTTGTCCTTGATCGCGTCGAAGTCGGGATTGCGGAATTCCTTCCACTCCGTGGCGATCAGCAGGGCGTCGGCGTCCTGGCAGGCGGCGAGCGGATGGTTGCTGAAGCTGATGCGCTGCTCATCCTGGTAGATGCGCCGGGCTTCGTCCATGGCGACCGGGTCGTAAGCGGTGACGGTGGCGCCCTCGGCCAGCAGGTCGGCGATGATTTCGCGGCTGGCCGCTTCGCGCATATCGTCGGTGTTGGGCTTGAAAGCCAGGCCCCACAGTGCGAAATGCTTGCCGCTCAAGGTTCCGCCAAGTGCGGCCTTGGCCTTCTTGGCCAACAGATGCTTCTGCCGGTTGTTCACTTCTTCGACGGCGCTGAGCACGCGCAGGGACTGGCCATGGCCGCTGGCGGTCTTGATCAGCGCCTTGACGTCCTTCGGGAAGCAGGAGCCGCCGTAGCCGCAACCGGCATACAGGAAGGAATAGCCGATACGCGAATCCGAACCGATGCCCAGACGGACCGATTCGATATCCGCGCCGGTGTGCTCGGCCAGCTCCGCCAGCTCGTTCATGAAGCTGATGCGCGTGGCCAGCATCGAGTTGGCGGCGTATTTGGTGAGCTCGGCCGAACGCGTGCTCATTACCAGGAAGCGTTCGTGATTGCGTACGTAGGGCGCATACAGGGCGCGCATCAGTTCGATCGCGCGCGGTTCTTCCGAGCCGATCACCACACGATCGGGACTCATGAAATCCTCGATGGCCGCGCCTTCCTTGAGGAACTCCGGGTTCGAGACCACGGTGAAGGGCAGCTCGACGCCACGCTGGGCCAGCTCGTCGGCGATCGCTGCGCTCACCTTGTCGGCGGTGCCGACCGGCACGGTGGACTTGTCGACCACCACCTTGTACTCGCTCATGTGCTGGCCGATGCTCCTGGCCGCCGCCAGCACATATTTGAGATCGGCCGAGCCGTCTTCGTCGGGCGGGGTGCCGACGGCGATGAACTGCAGTACGCCATGAGCCGCCGCGGCGGCCGCCTCGGTGCTGAAGCGCAGGCGCCCAGCGGCGACGTTGCGGTGAATCAGTTCGGCCAGGCCAGGCTCGTGAATCGGTACGCCGCCGCTGTTGAGCAGCGCGATCTTGCTGTGGTCGACGTCGAAGCAGAGGACGTCGTTTCCCATTTCCGATAGGCAGGCGCCAGTCACCAAGCCAACATAGCCTGAGCCAATTACGGTTACTTTCATTTGATTCCCTGGTGCTGTATGACGCTGCGCAACAGATGTGCAGCGTGCCCCTCTGGCCGCACAAATACTTGTTAATCATGCCATATTCGCAGATTTCTGTGGACGGGACGGCCGCTGCGAAGGGGGCGTGAGGCGCCGGCGGGAATTCCTGCGGCGGCCGCGGCCGGCACCGGTAAGGGATAGCCGGGACGGGTAGTCCGCTTGGGCCAACCATGCTCCCGGGGAGGGGCGGCCGTACTGCTGGGCCGGCCAGTCATGGCAGAATTCACTGTCAACCATTCAGCACCCCGCCCGATGAGCTCATTTTCAGGTCACCTGGACCAGCTTGAAGCCGAAAGCATCCATATCTTTCGCGAGGTGGCGGCCAGCTTCCAGCGGCCGGTGATGCTCTATTCGATCGGCAAGGATTCCTCGGTACTGCTGCATCTGCTGCGCAAGGCGTTCTATCCGGGGCGGCCGCCGATTCCGCTGCTGCACGTGGATACCACTTGGAAATTCCGCGAGATGATCGCGTTCCGCGACGAGGTAGGGGCAGCACCCGATCTGCGCCTGCTGGTGCATATCAATGAAGACGGGGTCCGCCAGGGCATCTCGCCGCTGGTGCACGGCGCTACCGTACATACCGATGTGATGAAGACCGTGGCGCTCAAGCAGGCGCTAGACAAATACGGTTTTGACGCGGCCGTCGGCGGTGCACGGCGCGACGAGGAGAAGGCGCGCGCGAAGGAGCGCGTGTTTTCCTTCCGCAATGCGCAGCATCGCTGGGATCCCAAGCGTCAGCGCCCGGAGTTGTGGCATCTCTACAACACGCATATCCACAAAGGCGAAAACGTGCGCGTATTTCCTTTGTCGAACTGGACCGAGATGGATGTATGGCACTACATCCGGCGTGAAGCCATTCCGGTGGTGCCGCTGTATTACGCCAAGCCGCGGCCGGTGGTGGCGCGCGACGGTGCGCTGATCATGGTGGATGACGATCGCTTTGTACTGCGCGCAGGCGAAACCATCGAGCAGCGCATGGTGCGTTTCCGCACGTTGGGCTGCTATCCGCTGACCGGTGCGATCGAATCGCAGGCGGCGACGCTGGACGAGATCATTGCGGAGATGGAAGCCGCGCGCTCGTCGGAGCGGCAGGGGCGGGTGATCGATCAGGATCCGGCCGCATCGATGGAGCGCAAGAAGCTGGAAGGTTATTTTTGATGGCTGACATGCCTACGCCTGCACGCAGCCTGCTGCGTTTCATCACCTGCGGCAGTGTCGATGACGGCAAGAGCACCCTGCTCGGGCGGCTGCTCTTCGATGCCGGCATGCTGCCGGACGACCAGATCGAGGCCCTGCGCCGCGACAGCGCGCGGCTGCATCCGGATGGAACGGTGCTGGATTTCTCGCTGCTCACCGATGGGCTCGATGCGGAGCGCGAGCAGGGCATCACCATCGACGTCGCCTACCGCTATTTCCATAGTGCGCGGCGCAGTTTCGTGGTGGCCGATTGCCCCGGCCACGAGCAGTACACGCGCAATATGGCTACCGGCGCCTCGCACGCGGATCTGGCGGTGGTGCTGGTCGATGCACGCAAGGGTCTGCTGCCGCAGACGCGGCGGCACACTTACATCTGCGCCTTGATGGGCATTCGCAAAGTAGTGCTGGCGGTCAACAAGATGGATCTGGTCGAGTACAGCCAGAACGTCTACGAGACGATCCGCGACGCTTATGCGGAGCTGGCGCGCGCGCTCGGCATCGCCAGCGTGCATGCCTTGCCGGTGGCGGCGCGGCACGGCGACAACGTCGGCCAGCATTCGGCGCAGATGCCCTGGTACCAGGGGCCGAGCCTGCTGGAGCTGCTCGAGACCGTACAGGTCGACCCGCTGCAGGCAGTGGATTTCCGCATGCCGGTGCAGTGGGTGAGCCGTCCGGACCAGTCCTTCCGTGGTTATGCGGGCACGATCCGCGGCGGTCACGTGAAGGTGGGTGATGAAGTGGTGGTGCAGCCCGGTACGCACCGCGCACGCATTGCACGCATCGTTACTGCAGACGGCGACCTGCCGCAGGCGCAGGCCGGCCAGGCGGTGACGCTGACGCTGGATCGGGAAGTCGATGCCAGCCGCGGCGATGTGATTGCCGATGCCGCGCGCCCCGCCCCGGAAGCCGACCAGTTCGCCGCGCATCTGCTGTGGATGGGCGACGAACCGCTGCTGCCCAATCGCGGCTACTGGCTGAAGATCGGCAGCAAGACGGTGAATGCACGCGTCACCTCGATCAAGCACAAGGTGGATGTCAACACGCAGGCCAAGCTGGCGGCGCATCGCCTGGAATTGAACGAGGTCGGCTATACCAATCTCGATCTCGATCACCCGGTGGCCTTCGAAAGCTTCGCGACCAATCCCGCCCTGGGCGGTTTTATCCTGGTCGACCGGCAAACGCATGCCACGGTGGCCTGCGGCATGCTGGATTTCGCCTTGCACCGCGCCTCCAACGTGCATTGGCAGCAGCTGGATATCGACAAGCGCCTGCGCGCGCGCAGCAAGGGCCAGCGCCCGCGCTGCCTGTGGTTCACCGGCCTTTCCGGCGCGGGCAAGTCGACCATCGCCAACTTGCTGGAGCGGCGCCTGAGCGCGCTGGGCTGCCATACCTATCTGTTGGACGGCGACAACCTGCGCCATGGCCTCAACCGCGATCTCGGCTTTACGCCGGAGGCGCGCGTGGAAAACGTGCGCCGTGTCGCCGAGGTTTCGCATCTGATGGTGGATGCCGGCCTGATTGTGCTGGTGTGCGTGATCTCGCCGTTCCGCAGCGAACGTGAATTCGCCCGCAGCTTGTTCGACGAGTACGAGTTCGTGGAAGTGTTCGTCGACACGCCGCTGGAAGAATGCGAACGCCGCGATCCGAAGGGGCTGTACCGCAAGGTGCGCGCCGGCGAGATCAGCAACTTCACCGGCATCGACTCGCCGTATGAAGCACCGCAGGCCGCGGAGATGCACCTGCACACGCCGGATCTGACGCTGGAAGCCATGGTCGAACGGCTGGTGGCCTGCGTGCTGCAGGAAGAGCAGGGCTGAGCCGTCATGCGTGTATCAAGCCGCCTATGAGTGCCGAATCCGAATCGTTGCCTTTCCTGGTGTTCGGCGCGCCGCAGATCGGCGAGGCCGAGATCGAGGAAGTGGTCGCCTGCCTGCGTTCCGGCTGGCTTGGCACCGGGCCGCGGGTGGCGCAGTTCGAGCAGCAATTCGCCGCATTCCGCGGTGTGCAGGAGCCGCGCGTGGCGGCCGTCAATTCGTGCACGGCGGCGCTGCACGTGAGCATGCTGGCGGCAGGTATCGAGCCGGGCGCGGAAGTCATCACCACGCCGCTGACCTTCTGCGCCACCGTCAACGCGATCGTGCATGCCGGGCTGGTGCCGGTGCTGGCGGATGTCGATCCGCTGACCCAGAACATCGATCCGGCCGCCATCGAAGCGGCGATCACGCCGCGCACGCGGGCGATCCTGCCGGTGCATTTCGCCGGGCGCCCGTGCGAGATGGACCGGATCATGGCGATTGCGCGCAAGCACGATCTGGTGGTGATCGAGGACTGTGCGCATGCAGTGGAGGCGCAGTTCCAGGGCCAGTCGCTGGGCACCTTCGGCGACTTCGGTTGCTACAGCTTCTATGTCACCAAGAACGTGGTGACCGGCGAGGGCGGCATGATCCTTGGCCGCAGCGAAGAGCAGGTCGCGCGTGCGCGCATCCTCGCCTTGCACGGCATGAGCAAGGACGCCTGGCATCGCTTCGGCGACAAAGGCTACAAGCACTACCAGGTCGTCGAGTGCGGCTTCAAATACAACATGATGGACCTGCAGGCGGCGCTAGGACTGCATCAGCTTGCGCGGGTCGAGCAGAATTGGCGGCGCCGCGAGGCGATCTGGCAGCGCTACGACCAGGCCCTGGCCGAGCTTCCGCTGGGCTTGCCGGCCGCGGCCGCGGCGGACACGCGCCACGGCCGGCATTTGTATACCGTGATGGTGGATGCAGCGCGCTGTGGCATCGAGCGGGACCCGTTCCTCGATGCGATGAACGCCGCGCGCATCGGCACGGGTGTGCATTACCTGTCCATTCCCGAGCACCCCTATTATCAGGAGCGGTTCGGCTGGCGTCCGGAGCAATGGCCGCATGCGCTGAAACTGGGGCGCGAAACAGTCAGCCTGCCCTTGTCGCCGGCCCTGGCCGACGGCGACGTGGAGCGGGTCGTAGCGGCGGTGCGCCGCATACTCGGCCGCTGAAGCCGCCAGCCGCTGCCGGCCGCTCAATGTGTCGTGGGCGTGGTGCGCAGGGAATCGAAGGACGCCAGGGTCACGTTCATCAGCAGCATCGGAACGCCGGCCACGGTGATGTCCTGCACCGTGCCGGGCACGATAGTCGCCTGCACATGCATGGCCATGGTGGTCATGCTCTGGCAGAAGGCCAGATCGTTCTTCATGCACAGTGCGCGAATGCCATGCTGGCCGGCGATCCGCTGGATGCGCGCACTCAATATGGCAGCCCGCCAGCTGGCGCCATAGGTTTGCGCATAGCGGTTTTTCCACTGCGGGAACAATGCATTCGCTTCGAACGCGGCAGGCCATGCCTCCCAGTAGTCGCCGATGATCAGCTGCGCATGCTGCGCATGGGCGGTTTGGGCCACCGCCTGCGAGCGCGGCAGCCACATATTGTCGACAAGTTTGGAATAGTTGCTGGAGAAGCCATGCAGGCCGATGAAGATTTCCACGCACAGCAGGCCCGCGGCTACGGGTAGCACGGGAATAGGCAGCTTTCGCAGCGAGAGCAGGCCATGCACGATGAGATAGCTGTCTGCGGCCACGATGGCGATAAGAAAGACGATGTAATAGCGGATGTGATAGGTGTTTATTTGGGGCCAGATCGAGCAGGAGAGCACCCCCACCAGCGCGGCCGAGCCGAGCACCAGCAACACGATGGCATAGCGATGCGGCGCTTTTGCATAGATCCCCCACGCCATGGCGCATACGCTCAGCACCAGCAGCGCCGCCGTCGACACGTTGGCAGCAACCGATTGATAGCCCGCCTTGATGGCTTCCCAGGAAATGGCCAGCTCGTTGATCGGGGTCAGGCCGCTGCCGAAGTGTTTAGAGTGCAGGTAGGCAAGCACGATGCTGGCGATGTTGATGAGCAGGAACGTAAACGCCTGCTTGCGCGGCAGCGTTCCGGTTACCCAGCTCAGGCCGATCAGCGGCAGGGACATGGCCAGCAACGCGATATTGGTGGCGTATGCCACGGTGCCGATCAACACTGACAAAAGCAGCCAGCCGATTCGCCCCTCGCCGCGGCGCAGGGTAAACAGCGCCAGTGCCAGCAAGGTCATGGAGGTGCCGAACGGATTGCATTCCACATACAGATTGAACAGGGCCGGCCAAGCAAAGCTCAGCCCCATGATGCAGTTTGCCAGCGCAACCGCGGGAATCAGCAAGCGCCGCGATTGACTGAAAAAATACAAAATGCCCAGCGGCGCCAGAAAGGAAAAAAACGCGCGCAGGAAAACTTGCAGGCGCAGATTCCATTCCACGTCCGGGATGGGCCAGGCCAGTGCGGGGAGCAGATTGAGAAAGCGGTCCTGGTCCCAGTAATACCAGGTCAATTTCTGGGTGGACATCAGCGCGGGCAGAATCCCGTCGGCATTCTGTTTGGCGGCGAGCAGACTGGTCAGGGGAAACACCACGCCGGCGAGCACGCCCATGGCGATCAGCCAGAACGCGCTGATGTCCCTGGTAACGGAGGCGGCGGTGGCGGGCTGACTCGGGTGTCCGCGATGCATGCTTGGTATGGGGCGCCTGGAAACGAGTTTGCGAAAATAAAGGGTATGCGTGATTACGGCCAGATGCCGGATGTATCCCGGACCTCGGGCTAACGCCTACCGCCTTCCGTAGCGTAAACGCGAACACGTTCGGAGCAGCGGGTGCCGACCGCGTGAAGCTTGCGCGTCGTGCGCCGGGTTTCGGCCCGGCGCACGGAGGCAGATCAGCCGATCGCCTGTTCCAGCTCGGGAATCAGCTTGAACAGATCGCCGACCAGGCCGATGTCGGCGATCTCGAAGATCGGCGCTTCGGCGTCCTTGTTGATGGCCACGATGGTGCCGGCGTCCTTGATGCCGGTCAGATGCTGGATTGCGCCGGAAATGCCGATCGCCATATACAGCTCCGGCGCGATGATTTTGCCGGTCTGGCCCACCTGCAGCTCGTTGGGTACGTAGCCGGCATCCACCGCGGCGCGCGATGCACCCACGGCCGCGCCGATTTTGTCGGCCAGCTTGTAGATGATCTCGAAGTTTTCCTTCGAGCCCACGCCACGGCCGCCCGACACGACCTTGCCTGCGCTCTGCAGGTCCGGACGATCGCTCTTGCCCTGCTTGAGCTCGACGAAGCGCGTGTGGCTGGGCAGCGTCACATCGAGGTTGATCGCTTCGATGGCGGCGTTGCCGGCGCCGCTCGCCGCGGCCGGCCAGGAGGCGGTGCGGATGGTGGCGACTACTGCATGCGCGGCATCGACTTCCACCGTGATGATGGCGTTGCCGGCGTAGATCGGGCGCTTGAAGGTATGGCTGCCTTCCACGCTCATCACATCGCTGAGCTGGGCGACGCCCAGCAGGGCGGCGACGCGCGGTGCGACGTCCTTGCCGAAGGTGGTGGAGGGCGCGAAGACGTGGCTGTAGCCGGCTGCGGCCTTGGCGATCTGCGGGGCCAGTACGGCGGCCAGCGGATGTGCGTTTTCGCTGCGCGCAACGGTAAGCACGCGGCTGACGCCCTCGATCTTGGCGGCTTCGGCGGCGATGGCGTCGACCTTGTCGCTGAGTACCAGCACATCGATGGCTTCGGGTTTCACTGCCACGGCGGCGCTGACGGCGCGGGCGGTGGAGGGGTTCAGCTTGCCGTCCAGATGTTCGGCGATAACCAGGATCTTGCTCATGGGTGTCTCCTTCGTCCAGGCGGCTGCTTAGAGCAGACCTTTCTGCTTGAGTGCGGCGACCAGTTCGGCCGCGTCCTTCACCATCACGCCCTTGCTGCGCTTGGCTGGTGCGGCGTAGTGGGTGGTCTTGAGCTGGTCGTGCGTATCGACGCCCAGCGACGCAAACTCGATCGTGTCGATCGGCTTGGACTTGGCCTTCATGATGTCCGGCAGCTTGATAAAGCGCGGCTCGTTCAAGCGCAGGTCGGTGGTGATCACGGCGGGAAGTTCGGCTTCGATCGTTTCCAGGCCAGCGTCGACTTCGCGCGTCACGGTGGCCTTGCCGCCGGCAATCTCGACCTTGCCGGCAAAGGTGGCCTGCGGACGATCCCACAGCGCGGCCAGCATCTGGCCGGTCTGGTTGGCGTCATCATCGATGGCCTGCTTGCCCAGAATGACCAGGCCCGGCTGTTCCTTCTCCACCAGCTTCAACAGCGTGCGTGCGGCGGTAAGCGGCTGCACGGCATCGGCGGTCACCACATGGATGGCGCGGTTGGCGCCCATCGCCAGGCCGTTGCGCAGATGCGCGGTAAGGTCGGCGGGGCCGATGCCCACCAGCACCACTTCTTCGGCGACGCCTTTCTCGCGCAGGCGCAATGCCTCTTCCAGCGCGATGTCGTCAAAAGGGTTTGCCGAGAGTTTCACGCCGTCGGTCACCACGCCGGTGCCGTCGGGTTTGACCTGGATGCGGACGTTGTAGTCCACCACGCGCTTGTAGCCGACCAGAATCTTCATCTGCGTTTCCTTCTACCGGACGCCCGCGGGCGTATGGGATTGCTGTGCAAACGGGCATTCTAACCGGATTGGCCCAACCATGCGGACGCGCATGGTTGGGCCGGCTTCAGGCCCGCGGCAGCGCGGCAACGGTGTGGGCCATGCCGGCCGCACTCTCTGCCCAGGACGGCCAGGCAACGGTGGCGGCGGCGGACGGCGGCGAGGCCAGCGCCTGGCGCAATGCGGCCGCGAGTTCGGCCGCCGTCGGTGCAGTGAAGTACTGCGCCTGTTCGCCCATCACTTCACGGAATACGGGGATGTCGCGGGCGATCACCGGCAGTCCGCGCCGCGCCGCCTCGATCAGCGGCAAGCCATAGCCTTCGCCCCAGGAGGCGGCCAGCAACAGCGTGCTTGCGCGATAGATCGCATCCAGCTCCGCATCGCCGGCATCGTCGATCCAGAACAGCCGCTGCCCACGCTGGGCATGGCTCTCGGCGCTCGTCCGAAACGTTTCCATCAGCCAGCCGAACTTGCCGACGATCAGCAGATTGACATCGACACCGGCATTCCACAGCGCTTCGCAGGCTTCCAGCGCCTGGTCGTAGCCCTTGCGCGGTTCGATGGTTCCCACCATCAGCAGCGTGGGACGCGTCTGCGTGGCAGTGGCCAATGGCTGGCGCAGGTTTGCCGTGCCTTGGCCGAGCAGGGCGTCGACGCCAAGCGGCGATGCGCTGATGACGGGTACCGCGCCGAATTGGTAATCGAGCGCCTGCGCAGCCAGCCAGCGACGCAGGTCGCTGGCGGTGGCGCGCGAAACGCAGACCAGCTGGTCGGCGATGCATGCGATGCGCTGCAGCCAGTCTTCGAAGCGGCCGCGCGCGTAAGGATGGAACATGTCCGGCAACGCCATCGGCAGCAGGTCGTGCACCAGGAAATGCAGGCTCGCGCCGCGGCGATGCCAGTCGCGCAGCTGCGGCTCGGCTTGCGCGATGGTATCCATCGCCCAGTCGAGACCGACGAAGCTGTCGCCGGCAGCGATCTCCGCCGCTTCGTCCGGCAGCACAAGGCCGGTCAGGCCGAGCAGGTCGAGCGTGTAGCCGCGTGCATAGCGGTAGCGGCCGCCGCTGAAGCGCACCGGTTCGATGCGCACGCCGGCGGGTGGCGTTTTCAGCCAATGCAACAGCGTATTGCGGACCACTCGCTGCACGCCGGTGCGAATGTCCTGCGCGGCGATGCTGCTGACATCCACCAGCCATCGGCGCATGGGCCCGGGGGCACGTGCCGCCACGATGGTGGCGGCGATGGCGGCCAGGTCGTGCTCATTGGGCTTGCCGTCGATCGCTGCAATCGCATCGAACAGTTGCGCTTCGCGTGCCAGCGGGTGCGTGGCATAGGCGTGCGCCACGCGCTCGGCGCAGATCGTGGCGGCGCCATCTGCCGGCAAGTCGGCGATCGGCGGCAGCGCGATGGCGCTGGCCTGGTCACGCAGCTGCTGCGCGATGGCGGGATCCGTGCACAGCACGGCCAGTGAGTGTTTGAGCAGTGGTATCAGTCGCGGATCGGTCGCCTGCGTGCCGCCGTTGTGCATGGCCAGCAAAGCGGCATATCCGCCGGCTTCATACGCCGCCTGCAACACAGCTGCTGCGGGCGCGGCCGTCACCTGCTGCAGTTTCTCTTGCGTCAGCACTACGCCGGGATGCATCTGCATAAGCGGCTCGAGCTGGGCCGCGGTATCGGCTTCCGCCAGATAGAGCAGCTGCTGGGTGTCGCTGCCTGCGGGCAGACTCGCCGGGGTGACGACCTCTGCGGCAAGTTCATCGAGCCAGCCTGGCAGTGGCGTGTCGCCGGCACGTACGCAGGTAATGCGTGCTGGTGTTGCGGGCGCGGACGTTGCCGCGCGCGGCGTACGCCGTTGCATGCAATCCTGGATCGCGTCCAGCACCCGGCCGGCGACCGTATTCCAGTTGAATTGCGCTGCCCGCACCAGGGCGTACTGGCGAAGTTCCGCGGCGAACGCGGGATTGCCCAGCACGGCGGCCATCCTTTCGGTAATGCTGTCCACGCGAGTGGGATCGAACATCGCATCGTCGCGGCCGATCACTTCCGGCAGGCTGGCGGCATGGCTGGCAATCACCGGTGCGCCGCAGGCCATCGCTTCGAGCGGCGGCAGGCCGAAACCTTCGAGCAGCGAAGGAAAAACGAACAGCGCGCATTCCGCATACAGCCGGATCAACTCCTGGTCCGGCGCGAAGCCCGTATAGATGATCGTGTCCGCCGGCAGCATGGCCTTGCGTGCCGCGTCGTCCAGTCGCGCTTTCTCGTCATCGCTGGCACGCCCGACGATCACCAGTTGGTGGCTGCGAAGAAGTGTTTCCGGCAGTCCGGCGAATGCTTCGATCAAGGCCGCGACATTTTTCCGTTCGTCGAAGCCGCCGCTGTAGAGCACGAACGGACGCACAATGCCATGCCGTCGGTATAACGCTTCGCTGGCGGCGGGATCCGGCGCGGGTGCGCGGAAGCTTTCATCGACGGCCGCACCGACAGTGACGACGCGTTCCGGCGCAAGCTGCAGGCGTTCGATCGCGTCCTGGCGAACCCATTCGGTACTGGCCAGCAGCAGGTCGCAGCGGCGCAGCAGCTGCAGGCTTTGCTCGTACCATTCGCGCACACGCGGATGCCCAAGATAGGCGTCCGGATTGTGCAGCGGGATCACGTCGTACAGGGTGGCGATGCTGGCCACGCCGGCAGGCGGTGCATCCGGCAGTACCGCGTCGTCGTTGTAGCCTTCGAGCAGGCTGCTGTACCAGACGGCGTCCGCATCGAGGTTCTCGATCGCGTGCCGCATCGTGCATGCCGCCGCCTGCCGTAGCCACGTATTGCCGCCTGGCTGGGCGCGAATGCCTTCGGGCATGTCGAGCATGATCCGGCGTTCGGGCAGCGCATGCTTGCCCAACGTGGCGATCAGCGTGTCGGCGGGTGCGCCGAAGCGCGCGTTGAACAGCAGTCGAATGTCATGTGCGCCGGCACGCGTCAGAAATGCGCGGGTGAGTGCCAGCGTATGTCGCCCAATGCCGCGATGCCTGCTCTGGCTTTGCGCGCCCTGGAGATCCAGCAACAGCTTCATCGGCGTTCCACGCGCTGGCGCAAGCGCATGCAGACGGTGCGCACATCGTCCGGCAGGTCGGCTGGATCGATCCGGGCCCAGGCCGCTTCGTCGCGCTGGTCAAGTACGGCGCGCAGGCGCATGTCGAGCGCCGGTATGCGGTAGATCGCATTGACGATTTTGCGGCGCAGGCCGGGATGCCTGGAGAGGAATTGCTTGGCGAAATGGAGCAGGCGCTTCATGGGGCGTGCGGTTCCGTTGCGGCGGCGGCCGGCAGCGCCCGGTGCAGGGCGGCGCGCGCCAGTTCAGGCGAAAAGTGGCGTTTGACGCTGCTCAGGCCGTTGTCGGAGAGCCGCAGCCACAATGCTTCGTCGTGGTAGACGCGCCATATCGCTGCTGCGAAGGCTGCGGCGCTATCGGCGATCAGGGCGTCCTCACCATCGACCAGATGCATGCCTTCGGCGGCAATCGGCGTAACGACTACGGGCAGGCCGTAGCTCATCGCCATATTGACCTTGCCTTTGACGCCGGCACCGAAACGCAGCGGTGCCACCGAGACCTTGCATTGGTTCATCAGTGCTGAAAGGTCGTCGACCCGGCCATGGATTTCCACGCCGGGCTGAGACAGGCTGCGTTGTGCCGCGGGGGCGATGTCCCCGGCGATATGCAGGCACAGGCTTGCATCGCGTGCACGCAGCAGGGGCAGGATCTCGGCCACGAACCAGCGCATCGCATCTTCGTTGGGCGGATGGCCGAAGCCACCGACGAACAATAGATCGCGCCGGCCGGCGAACGGCGTACTGCGGCCATGAATCTCGTGGATGTTGCTGACCAGCTCGACCCGGCTGTGCGGCAACTCCTGACGCAGCAGTTCCAGCTCGACCGGGCTGACCACGAAGCTGATATCGCTCTCGCCGATCAGCGCCAGTTCCTGCCGCCGCGAAGCGGCCGACTGCTGCTGCATGCGGCGGCTGCCGGATATTTCCGCCGCGCGCTTTTCGCGCAGGAAATGCAGGTCGACGGTATCGAAGATGCGCATCGCCCTGGGCGCCAGCCGCTTGCTCGGCGACAGATATTGCGCTGCCACCGACAATCGGCACAGCAGCACCGCATCCAGGGTCTGCCCATGCTGGCGCAGCCACGGCATCACGCCGCTGCGATGCAGGTGGATGCCATACGCGCTCAACTGCGCGGCGTCGGCGGCAGTGGCATGGCCATCGTCGGCGAGCAGGTCCACGTGCCAGCCGTCCTGATGCAGGATCTGCAACAGCATGCACAGGCGCAGCGAACCGGAATCGCGGGCCGGATTGGGCACCATGGCATCCACCGCCAGAATGCGGCGGCGCCGACCGGCATCGCCGGGCTGCCAAGCATCGGGCGCAGCCGGCCAAGCCGCGGCTGACGAATCATCGCGTTGCGGACGAAGCGATTCGGCCACGCGCTGCAGCGTGCCTTTCCAACCGCGCAGCGCAAGGCTGCCCCAGGCGCGGCGGATCAGCTGATGCAGGCGCGCCAGGCGCCAGGCGAGATCGAGGTTCACAGATTCTGGTAGTTCGGGCCGGAGCCACCTTCCGGCGTGACCCAGTTGATGATCTGGTAGGGATCTTTGATGTCGCAGGTCTTGCAGTGGACGCAGTTGGCGGCGTTGATCTGCAGGCGCTTGCCGCTGCTGCCGTCGGGCTTGGCTTCGTTGACGATTTCGTAGACGCTGGCCGGGCAGAAGCGGGTGCAGGGGTTGCCGTATTCCTCTGCGCACTGGCTGACGCAAACCGAGGTGTCGGCAACATGCAGATGGATCGGCTGGTCTTCGTCGTGCTCGGTGGCGGCGAAGTAGACGCCCGCCAGGCGATCGCGCGGAGGCAGTTCGCGTTGCACGTAATCGCGCTTGGGCTCTTCCTGCGCACCGAGTTTATGCAGCGAGGACCAGTCGGCCTTGTTCTTCAAGGTCCAGGGCGATTTGCCCTTGGTGATGGTTTCCCAGGCGGCGTTGAACATGCCCAACCACAGGCCCTTCTTGAAGCCGGGCTTGATATTGCGCACCGTCTTGAGCTCGGCCATGACCTCCGAGCTGCGCAACTTGCCGTCAAAGCCGGCCGGATTGAGATCATTCGCGGCCAGGTGCTCGGCCGCCAGCATGGCGCTCTTGATCGCCTGGTGGGTGCCCTTGATCTTGGGCACGTTGAGCAGGCCGGCGGTGTCGCCGATCAGCAGCGCGCCCGGCATTTCCAGCTTGGGCAGCGACTGGTAGCCGCCGGTGACGATCGCGCGCGCGCCGGCCGAGACGATGCTGCCGCCTTCCAGCAGCGGCTTCACCATCGGATGGTTCTTCCATTGCTGGAACGCTTCCCACGGCTGGTAATTCGGATCGCTGTAGTCGAGTCCGCTCACATAGCCGAGCGCAATGCGGTCCTGGTCCAGGTGATACAGGAAGCTGCCGCCGTAGGTGTGGCTGTCGGCCGGCCAGCCGAAGCTGTGCACGATCTTGCCGGGCGCAACGCGGCCGGGCGGCAGCTGCCACAATTCCTTGATGCCGATCGAGTAGCCCTGCGGATCGCTGTCCCGGTCCAGCACAAAGCGCTTGATCAGTTGCTTGGTAAGGCTGCCGCGCGCGCCTTCGGCCAGCACGGTGACCTTGGCCTTGATGTCGATGCCCTGGGTGTAGCCGGGCTTGTGCGATCCATCCTTGGCCACGCCCATGTCGCCGATGCGCACGCCGGCCACCGAGCCGTCTTCGTTATAAACAGTGTCGGCCGCGGCAAAGCCGGGGAACACATCCACGCCCAGCGCTTCGGCCTGCGGCGCCAGCCAGGCGCACAGCGCACCCAGCGAAACAATGAAGTTGCCATGATTCTTCATGCCCGGCGGCACCGGCAGCTTGCGGCCGCCGGTCTTGCTGAGCATCCAGAATTCGTCGTCGGCTGCCGGCACGCAGATCGGCGGCGGGTTGTTGCGCCAGCCGGGCAGCAAGGCGTCCAGCGGCTGCGGCTCGATCACCGCGCCGGACAGGATCTGCGCGCCGATAGTGGAGGCTTTCTCGATCACGCACACGCTCAGCTCGGGCTTGAGCTGCTTGAGGCGGATGGCGAACGACAGCCCGGACGGCCCCGCGCCAACGACGATAACGTCGTATTCCATCGTTTCGCGTTCGGTCATGGGGGCTCCGTCGTGTGGCTGGTGGCTGCAGGGCGTGGTCCGGGTGTTGCGGCGAGGTGTTCGGCCGCCGGCCCGGACGGTATTCTCCGGATTCGCCTACGGCGCGGCAAACAGGCAGCTGCTTGCGGGTGGTTGCCGGGCCTGGGACATCATCGCGCCGGATCTGTGCAGGAGAGTGCATGAACGCGTTACCGCCGATCGCCGAGACCGACCTGCGCCGCGCATCGCTGTGCCAGCTGCTGCATTGGCTGGCCGCCGGCCGCGTGCAGCCGGCGCCGCTCACCGAGGTGTATCTGCAGGCGATCGAGCGCCTCAATCCGCAGCTCAACGCCTATGTGGAGTTCAGTCCGGCCTTGATGCGCGACCAGGCGCGCTCGGCCGAGCATCGCCGGCGCGAAGGCGTCATCGGCCGGCTGGACGGTATTCCGATTGCGCTGAAGGACAATTTCGATCTTGCCGGCTGGCCCACCCGTGCCGGCCTGCCGGATGCGGGCCGCGCTGCCGGGCAGGATGCGCACGTGGTTGCGCGCCTGCGTGCATCGGGCGCGGTATTGACCGGCAAGACCAATATGGATGAAGGCGCGCTGGGCGCCGTCACCGACAACCCGCATTTCGGTCCGACGCATAACCCGCATCGGCACGGCTATACGGCGGGTGGCTCGTCCGGTGGAGCGGCCGCGGCGGTGGCGGCCGGATTGGCGGTGGCCGCGATCGGCTCCGATACGCTGGGCTCGATCCGCATTCCCGCAAGCTATTGCGGCGTGTTTGCGCTCAAGCCCACGCAAGGGGAGATTTCCACGCGCGGCATGACGCCTGCGGCGCGCTGGCTGGACAGTGTCGGCCTGCTCGCGCGCAGCGTGGACGATCTGACCGTGCTGCTGCAGGTGCTGGCCGGCTACGACGCCGACGATCCGCGCTCGCGCCGGCGCCGGGTCGCCTTGTCGCCGCCCGACTGGGAGCCGGGCAAACTGCGTTGCGGCGTGTTGACCCAGCTTCCTGCCATCGGTGTGCAGCCTGAGGTGGTGCAGGTGTTCGATGCGGCGCTGGCCACGCTCAAGCACGAGCTGGGTGAAGCGCGCGGCGTGGATTTCGAGGACTGGCATTTCGCCCGCGGCCGCCGCGCCGGCCTGCTGCTGATGGAAGCGGAAATGCTCGGCACTTTCGCCGCGCAGCTGGCCGATACCGAGCGGCCGGTATCGGCAAAATTTCGCGACATGCTGGCTTATGCCAGGCACAAGTCGGCGGCTGACTACGCCGATGCCGAACGGGTGCTCGATGCCGCTGCGCTGAAAATGCGCCGGCTGTTCGCGCAGATCGATGTACTGGTGATGCCGACCACGCCACAGGCTGCCTTTCCGCTGCACGGTCCGGTGCCGGATTCGCAGGCCGATCTCACCAGCTTTGCCAATCTGGCGGGCTGTCCGGCGGTGAGCATCCCGATGGGGCGTACGCCGGACGGTCTCCCGCTCGGCCTGCAACTGGTCGGGCCGCGCGGCTCGGACCTGCGCCTGCTGGAGCTTGCCGCGGTGTGGTCATCGATCCTCGATGCGGCACCGGAATATCCCGTAATGGCTTGATTGGCTGAGCGGATCGGGGCTGACAACATTTTGTTACACCTGCCCCGCTAAAGTGGGGAGACCTAGCTAGGCCGCCGTCCCCATGCCTGCCAATGCGCAACAACTCACGTTTTTTCGCGAGTGGATCAAGCATCCGCTGCAGATGGCATCGATCCTGCCGTCCGGACGGCCGCTGGCACGCATGATGGTGTCCGCCATGCCGACCGATGCGCGTTGCGTGATCGAGCTTGGCGCCGGCACCGGCGTGATTACCGAAGCCCTGTTGCATCACGGCGTTTCGCCGGCCCAGCTGCTGGTGCTGGAAATGAATGCGACCTTGCACGGCATCCTGCGGCGGCGTTTCCCGCAGGCGCAGGTGTTGTGCGCAGATGCGCGTCACGTCAACGAACTGGCGCAACGCACGGGCGTGTTGGCGCCGGCTGGCGCCGATGCCATTCTCAGCAGCCTCGGGCTGCTGGCGATGCCGCCGGCCCTGCAACGCGACATCGTGGCTGCCGCGCTGGCGGTGCTGCGCCCGGGTGGCGTGTTTGTGCAGTACACCTACGGCTGGCGCAGTCCGATGCATCCCGAGGTGCAGCAGCAATTGGGATTGCACTGCCGCCGTGTCGGCATGGTGTGGCGCAATCTGCCGCCGGCGAACGTATACGTCTATGTTCGTGACGGCCGATGAGGCATGCGGCTGGCAGCCACTGCCACTGAGCGATGCCGAGGTACGTTACGCCGCTGTCTGGCTGGATCCGTCTGAGGCCGATGAGCTGCTCGCGCAGCTGCTGCACGAAATTGCCTGGGAACGCCATCGCCTGCACATGTTCGGGCGTGAGCTCGATGCGCCACGATTGAGCTGCTGGATCGGCGATGCCGGTGCGGTGTACACGTATTCGCGCAGCCGTTTCGAGCCGCGTCCCTGGACCGATGCGCTGCGCTCCTTGCGTGCGCGGGTGGAGGATGCCTGTGGCGCGCGCTTCAACAGCGTACTGGCCAATCTCTATCGCAATGGCCAGGACTCGATGGGCTGGCATAGCGACGACGAAGCGGAGCTGGGGCCGCAACCGGTGATTGCCTCGGTGAGCCTGGGGGCGGAACGCCGCTTCCGGCTGCGCCGCAAATCGCCGCGCGGCGTGCGCGCGATGCCGCAGGGCCTGGCTTTGGCGCATGGCAGCCTGCTGTGCATGGCGGGTGATACCCAGCGCAACTACCAGCACGATCTGCCCAAGGCATCGGGCCTGTCCGACGCACGCGTAAATCTCACTTTCCGCTTTATCCATACGCCGGCGTAACGCCGGGCATGACGCCCTGCACCTTGGATTGCCGCGATAGCGTGGGGATAATGCCGGGCTTCTTCCCCTTTCTTATCCCGCGCAGGCTATGCAATGACCGAGAAGACCGTACTAAACGCCACGCACCGCGAGCTGGGTGCCCGCATGGTCGATTTTGGCGGCTGGGACATGCCGATCAGCTACGGCTCGCAGCTCGAAGAGCACCACGTGGTGCGCCGCGATGCGGGCATGTTCGACGTGTCGCACATGACGGTGGTGGATTTGCATGGCGCCAAGGTGCGGGATTTCCTGCGCCACCTGCTGGCCAACAGCGTCGACAAGCTGAAGGTGCAGGGCAAGGCGCTGTACACCTGCATGTTGAACGAGCAGGGCGGGGTGATCGACGACCTGATCGTGTATTTCCTGGGCGATGAATTCTTCCGCCTGGTGGTGAATGCCGCCACCCGCGCCAAGGACCTGGCCTGGATCGAGCAACAGGCGCAGGCGTTCGGCGTGGCGGTGCAGGAGCGTCCGGACTTCGCGATGGTCGCCGTGCAGGGTCCGAATGCGCGCGCCAAGGTGATCGGCCTGCTGCATGAAGTGGATCGTGCCCGCATCGAAAAGCTGAGGCGCTTCGCGGCAGCCGCGGCGCAGGGGCCGCATGGCGTGCCGTTGTTCATCGCGCGCACCGGCTACACCGGCGAGGACGGTTTCGAAATTCTGGTGCCGCAAGACCAGGCCGTCACCTTGTGGAAGGAACTGGCCGCGGTCGGCGTCGCGCCGTGCGGACTGGGTGCGCGCGACACGCTGCGCCTGGAGGCCGGCATGAATCTCTATGGCCAGGACATGGATGAAAACGTGACGCCGTGGGAAGCCGGCCTGGCCTGGACCATTGCCCTGGACGAAGGCCGCGACTTCATCGGCCGCAAGGCGCTCGAACAGCAGAAGGCGGCGGGCGTGCCGCGTGTGCTGATCGGCCTGGTGCTGGACGACAAGGGCGTGCTGCGGCACGGCCAGAAAGTGCTGACCGATCGCGGCGAGGGGGAAATTCTCTCGGGCGGCTTCGCGCCCACACTGAACAAGTCGGTGGCTTTTGCGCGGGTGCCTGCCGATGCGACGGTCGAACTGCGCGTGGATATCCGCGGCCGCGAAGTGCCGGTGCGCCAGGTGAAGTTTCCCTTCGTGCGCGATGGCAAGCCCTGCGAAGGTATCTGACGGTTTGTCCGTCCCTGCCATGCCGTCTGCGACGTGCATGGCGGGGCGGAACTGTCCCTGGCAATGTCCCCACGGCTGTGGGTATGGAGCTGCCGCGGAAGCGGTTAGAATCCACGCCTCCACCCTGATCGAAACCAACGACGACTGGACCTGACCATGAGCTCGAGCGAGATTCCCGGCGATCTGAAATTCCTCAAGTCCCACGAGTGGGCCCGTGTCGAAGACAACGGCCTCATCCGCGTGGGTATCTCCAACCACGCACAGGAGCAGCTGGGCGACCTGGTCTACGTGGAGCTGCCGGAGATCGGCGCCAGCGTGCAGGCCGGTACCGGCGCCGCCACGGTCGAGTCGGTCAAGGCCGCTTCCGACATCTATTCCCCGGTATCGGGCGAGGTGGTGGAAGTGAACGAGATCCTCGGCGACAAGCCCGAGACGATCAATGAAGACGCCTACGGCGAAGGTTGGCTGTTCGTGGTCAAGGCCAGCGACCGTGCCGAACTGGACGAACTGCTCAACGCCGACGACTACGCCGAGCTGATCGAGCACGAAGACGACTGATCGCGCGATCGGTTGCTTCCGCTGACGGCCGCCTAGGCGGCCGTCAGCGTTTCCGCGGCACGTTCTGTTTCCGCGGCATCGCACGAACGGATGGTGCGATCGACGCGGGCAAGACATCCCAGGCACGTGTTCGCAACACGCCGGCGCGGTACCGCCCGGCGACGCATCCAGGGTGAGCGACGAGGGTGTTCGGGGGTGTGCGGAGACATTTCGGCAGTTCCGGGACGGGTTCCAGTCCGAATTCGTTCATGCTCCGGATGACCTCCCTCGGACGACCGAAAAGGCGCTGTGTCGCCGGCGCCGGCAAGCCTGCCGCGGGTGCATTGGATGTATCAGCGTGAATGAGAAAAATTACAATTTTTAGCTTGTTTTTGGCTTTTTCGGGCAATGTGCAAAGTCGTTTCCATGCGCAATCAATTAGCTGTCCAAATGCATTTTGGTGATTGGAATTAACCCTTGGAACTGTCGTCCTTCAGCCGATGGCGGAATCGAAGAGATTGATTTCATGACGAAAATTTATTGACAGTTGAAATGTTCAGGAATAGCTTTCGCACCATATAACGGGGAACGGCACCAATGGTGGCATCGAAATTCATAAAGCCATACGTAGATCACGGCGAAAAAGCCGGCGCGGTGAGAAAGATCACTGTTTCCATCCCAATGCACGTTCTGCGACTGCTGTCGGATCTGCGCACTTACCGACAGGTCAACAATTTAAGGCACGCCACGAACAGCGATTTGCTGGTTGAGGCGTTCCTACATGCTTTTACTGGGCAACCACTGCCAACTGATGAGGAGCTGAGACGAACTATGGCCACTGCCAAGAAAACTGTTAGGAAATCGGCTAAGAAAGCCGCCAAGAAGACCACCCGCAAGACTGCCGCCAAGCGGCCGGTCGCCAAGAAGGCCACCGCCAAGAAGCGCACTGTGCGCAAGACTGCCAAGAAGGCTGCCACCAAGCGCGTAGGCGCGAAGAAGGCGACTGCCAAGCGCGTTGCCAAGAAGACTGCAACCAAGAAGGCTGCCCGCAAGCGCACCGCAAAGCGCGCTACCCGCAAGACCGCGGCTGCCGCCAAGGTGGTGAAGGCCACCAAGACTGCAAAAGCCAAGAAGTAAGCACAACAACAACTAGCTTGAATCGATTTGTCTCCCTGCGACGCCCAGCGCGGGGAGGTGTCTCGAAAGCGTTTCGTCCCGGCTTCTGGCCGGGACGCTTCATTTTGGGGTCCGTAAAAAACTGCCCGGCCCCTTTCTTCGCCCTGCCGCGCGTTAGCGCAAACCGGGGCGCCGCACCGTGAAGCGCCGCGCATTTGCCGTGCCGCTGCAATCGGGTTACCTTTCCCCCATCCGCGCCGCGGCGAACTGGGGTAGCCGCTCCTGGATAACAGGGGGGAAGCGCGGGTATCTGATGCCACGCAGTTAGTGAGAGATCATGGATACCCGAAATAGTCGTCATGCGCGCTCGCGTGCGCGCGGGGCTGTCAAGCCCGTAACCATTGCCGTATTGGCCATCATCGTGGGCCTGGCGGTGCTGTCCTGGATTTTCATCATCAAGCCGCACGAGGACCTCGTGGGCACCGATGGCGGCGGTCATCCGTCCACGCCGGTGACGCAGGGGCCGCAGGCGGCCGCGCCGGTGAACGTGGAAACGCTCAGCCTCAATGACCTGCTGGCCGAAGCCCGCAAGGCGATGAACCAGCAGCGCGTGATTTCCCCGGCCGGCAACAATGCCTTCGAGTTCTATCTGAAGGTGCTGCAAAAGCAGCCCGGCAACCAGACCGCCGCCGATGCGCTGCGCGAAACCTTTCCGTTCGCGGCCAGCAACGTCGAGCAGGTGATCAACCAGCGCGACTTCAACGAAGCGCAGCGCGAGATCGATCTGCTGGCCAAGGTGGATCCGACCAATTACACGCTGACCATCCTGCGCTCCAAGCTCGATGCGCAGCGCAAGACGCTGGACCAGGAGCAGCAGAAGCAGCTCGACCAGCAGCGTCTGGCCGATCTTGCCGCGCAGAAGGCCGCGTCGGACAAAGCTGCCGCCGATCAGGCGGCGGTGCAGAAGGCGGCGGCCGACAAGGCTGCAGCGGCACAGGCCGCGTTGCTGGCGCAGCAGGAGAAGGCCAAGGAAGAAGAGGCGGCCAAGGAGCGGGTGGCGTCGGCCAGCGCGGCGCCGAGCACCAACACCGGCAGTGCCAGCGTCGGCGGTGGCGATACACGCGAAGCGATTCCGATTTCCACCATTCGCCCGCGCTACCCGTCGACCGCGCTGCGCAACAGCCAGGAAGGCTGGGTGGACGTGCAGTACACCGTCAATGTGGATGGCAGCGTGAGCAATATCAGCGTGGTGAGCGCCGAGCCGCGCCATGTGTTCGACAGCGCTGCTGTCGATGCCCTGCGCCGCGCCAAGTTCTCGCCAGCACTGCACGACGGTGCGGCGGTAGCGTCCCAGCAGCAGAAGCGGATCGAGTTCAAGCTCTCCAGCTCGCAATAAGCGGGCGGGTCGCTCAAGCAAAAAGGCGCAGCCGCGATGGCTGCGCCTTTTTCGTTTCCGCCGATGCCGCTGCGCTGCGGATCAGCCCTGGCGACGATGCTTGTGATGCGGCCTGCCGGGTGTGGCCGGATTGGCGGGCGCATCGCCTTCCACCCCGGCCCAGTCCACATGCGGCAGGCCCAGCATGCTGTCGAACACCATCGGCATCAGGTCGGTGCCGATCGCGCCGGGCGAGTTCCACATCGACACCATACCGACGTGGTACTTGGGAAAGAAGGCGATCATGGTGCGATAGCCTTCCACTTCGCCGGCATGGAAGATCAGCGTTTCGCCGGCGTAGGTGAACACGCGCCAGCCCAGCGCATAGCTGGCTGAGGTGAGCCGGGCACGGCGCCAGGGCGCCGCATGCATTTCGCTGGGCGTGGGTACGCCGGGCGTATGCAGATAGTCGAGCAGAGTTTGCGGCAGCACGTCCGGGCGCCCGCCCATCTGCGCGATCAGCCACTGCTCCATGTCATGCAGGCTGGCGTTGACGCCCGCCGCCGGTGCTACGCGGTAATAGGCTTCCTTGGGATCGAACGACATCCAGCCATGCGCGCCGTGCGGGCGGTGCGGGCGCGCCCAGCTCTTGCTGCTTTCCAGCGCGTCGCGGCCATAGCTGGCCGAATTCATGCCGAGCGGAAAGAACAGGCGCTTGTCCACCTGGTGATAGAAAAAATCCCCGGTCTCGGCATAGATCAGGTCGCCGATCAGGCTGAAGGCGACATTCTGGTAGCCATAGCACTCGCCGACGTTGCAGGTGAGCGTGACTTCGTCGAGCCGGCGCACCAGTTCCTCGTAGGGGACGTTGTCTTCCAGCAGCGCATCGTAGGTGTTGTGCGGCAGGCCGAGCCGCTGTCCGAGGATGTCCCTCACCGTGGCTTCGCCGGATGCCTGCGCATCTTTCAACTGAAAGAACGGCAGTACGTCGGCCAGCTTGGTGTTCCAGCTGAAACGGCCATCATCGATCAACAGCCCGGTCACGGCGGTGGCGAAGGCCTTGGACAGCGAGGCGAGGCGGAACACCGTATCGGCGGTGATCGGTGCTTGCGTGGAAGCGTCGGCGTAGCCGATCTCGCGCTCGAACGCCACCTTGTTGTCCACCACCACGGCCGTGGCCAGGCCGGCCACCTCGTTGCGCTGGGCGACCACGTCCAGCCAGTGGGAATAGGCGTCCAGCGCGTTCTTGATGCGCTCCGGCGGAATGCTGGTGGCGCTGTCCAGATCGGTGGTGTCGTGCACCGTGGCCGGCCCATGGGCGGGCGCAGGCGCCGCACATGTCGTGGGTGTGGCGCTCAGCGCGGCGGTGATGCCGAGCACGCCGGCGATCAGCAAAGAAAGCTTACGAAACTGCATGCGACTCCGCGGTACTGGGGGCGTGGGGCCTGCCCGGGTTCACGTGGCTGGCGGGAGGAGACCGTCCATGGGAGTGAACGGTCGATTGTCCTGTACTTCGGAGCCGCTCACAACGCTGTCCGCACAGGGTGCTATGGACCTTCCGTGGAGGCCAATGTTCCGACCGGAGGCTGGTGCTGCGCCAGCAGCAGCGCCGCGGCCCGTTCAGCGATCATGATGGTGGGCGCATTGGTATTGCCGCTGGGCAGCGTGGGCATCACCGAGGCGTCCACCACCCGCAGGCCGTCGACGCCGTGCACGCGCAGCTCGCTATCCACCACGGCGCGCTCGTCGCGGCCCATGCGGCAGGTGCCGGCCGGGTGATAAATGGTCTCGGCCTTGCGCCGGATGAATTGCTCCCACTCGCCATCCGTGCGCGGCTCGGTTTCCGGATAGACCGGGCGGCCGCGATACGGATCGAAGGCAGGCTGCGCGAGAATCTCGCGCGAGAGCTTTGCCGCTTCGATCATTCGCGCCAGATCATGGCCGGCCGGATCGCTGAGGTAATGGGCATGGATGGCGATCGGCGCCATCGGATCGGCCGTACGCAAACGCAGCCGGCCGCGGCTATGCGGATGCAGATAGCAGGCATGCAAGGTGTAGCCGATGCCCGGCAGGCGATGGCGGCCGTGATCGTCGAGCAGCGCCGGTACGAAGTGGAACTGGATGTCGCAGCGCGCGTTCTCGGCCAGCCGGCTGCGCACGAAGCCGCCGGATTCGGCCACGTTGGAAGTGCCCGGGCCGTCGCGATGGCGCAGATAGCGCCAGCCCGCGGCCAGTTCGTTGAGGTGGTCGTAGGTGATGTCCTGCGTGCAGCTCACCAGGCTGCAGATGTCCAGATGATCGTGCAGGTTCTCGCCCACGCCGGGCAGGTCGAGCAGTGGCGCAATGCCGGATTCGCGCAAATGATCGGCTGGCCCGATCCCGGACAGCATCAGCAATTGCGGCGAGTTGATCGCACCGGCGGCAAGCACGATCTCGCCGGCGTGAATGATTTCGCGCCCGCGCGCGTGCTGCAGCTCCACCGCGGTGGCGCGTCCTCGCTCGATCCGTATCCGCGCGACCGGCGCGTGCGTGCGTACCTCCAGGTTGGCGCGCTTGCGTGCGCAACGCAGGAACGCAGTCGCCGTCGAGCAGCGGGCGCCGTCGCGCTGGGTGACCTGATAAAAGCCGAAGCCGGCCTGGTCTGGGCCGTTGAAGTCCGCGTTGCGGCCGAAGCCTGCGCTGGCGCCGGCGTCGATCAGCATCGCGGAAAGCGGATTGTGATAACGCAGGTCGGCGACACCAAGCAGGCCGCCATTGGCATGCCAGGCGCTGGCGCCACGCGTATTGTCTTCGCTGTGCAGAAACCACGGCAGCACCTGCGGCCACGACCAGCGCGCGTCGTCGGTGGCGGCCGCCCAGCTGTCGTAGTCCGCCGGCACGCCGCGCACGTAGCACATCGCATTGATCGAGCTGGAACCGCCCAGGGTCTTGCCACGCGGCCACCACAGCCGGCGTCCCTGCAGCGCTGCCTCCGGTTCGGTGTGATAGTTCCAATTCAACTGGCGGTTGTTGGCCAGCCGCGCAATGCCGGCCGGCATATGGATCAGGGGATGCCAATCGGCGCCGCCGGCTTCGAGCAGCAGCACGCGTGTGGTGGGGTCGGCGCTGAGGCGATGGGCCAGTACGCATCCGGCCGAGCCGGCGCCGACGATCACATAGTCGTACTCCATGTCACCCCCGAGTTTTTGTGCTGCGCTGCAACTGGCGCGTGCTAGTCTTGCCGCGCCCCACGCTGGAAGCTGCCAGTGAGCTTGCCAATCCCCGACGCTGCACGCAAAGACAGCACCCCCATGGTGGCTGCGCTGGCGTTTTTCTTCGTGCTGACGGCGTATTACATCGTACGTCCCGTACGCGACCAGTTGGGCGGCGCGGTGGGTTCCGCCCAGCTGCCGCTGTTCTATGCCGCGACTTTCCTGGCCATGCTGGTGCTGACGCCGATTTTCGGCGCGCTGGTGGCGCGGTTCCGGCGCCGGCGCCTGCTGGGCTGGAGCTACAGCTTCTTCATGCTCTGCCTGATCGCCTTCATACCGGCGTTCCTGGCGCAGGATCGCATCGGCGCGCGCGCACTCGGCGTGGTGTTCTTTATCTGGGTCAGCGTGTTCAACCTGTTCGTGGTGTCGCTGTTCTGGAGCTTCATGGCGGACGTATTTGACAGCCACCGGGCGCGCGAGGTATTTCCGCTGATTGCACTCGGCGGCATGGCCGGTGCGATCTTCGGCCCGGCTTTGACCAGCTCGCTGGTGGCGCTGATCGGCGTGGCGCCCTTGCTGCTGGTCTCGGCGGTCATGCTCGGCATCGCGCTGCTGCTCCTGCTGCAGATGTCGGCCAGTCATGCGCAAGGCAGTGCGGCGGAGCAGCCGGTGGGCGGCTCGCTGTGGGCCGGCATCAGGGAACTATGGTCGCGGCCGTTCCTGCGCTACATGGCGATCCTGATGCTGCTGGGCGACGGTGTGGGCACGCTGGCCTATGCGCTGGTCGCCGACTACGCCAAGGTCCATTTGACTTCGGCGCCGGTGCGTACCGCGTTCTACGCGCACATCGATCTGGCCGTGAACCTGCTTGGCGCGCTGTTGCAGCTGACCTGGTCGCGCTGGCTGCTGGTACGTCGCGGCATGAGCTGGGCGCTGGTGCTGCCGCAACTGGTGAATCTTGGCCTGCTGGTAATGGTGATGATCGGCGGCCACGCGCAGCTATCGCTGTTTGGCTACAGCGTGCCGCTACTGGCGCTGATGATGATCGGCACGCGCGGTTTCATGTACGGCATGACCAAGCCGGCCAGCGATGCGCTGTATACCCGGGTGCCGCGCGAGACGCGCTACAAGGGCAAGAATTTCGTGGAAACGGCGGTATGGCGTTTCGGCGATCTGGTAGTCACCAGCGGCGTCAGCGGCCTGGGCAAATGGGGTGTCGGCCTGGGCAGCATTGCCTTGATCGGGGTGGCGGCATCGTCGCTCGCCGCCTGGATCGCACGCCAGGCAGCCAGCGCGCCGGACCTGGCGCCGGAGCAAGACAGACCGAAAGCGGGAACCGGCAACGCAAGCCTCGCCTGAGGCGCCGTCCCGCGCTCGCTCAGCTGGCGATGTAGCGTTGCAGCTGGTCGATCTGCTCGGCCTGCGCGTTGATCACTTCCTTGACCAGGTCGCCGATCGAAATGACCCCGAGCACGCGGCCGTCCTGCACCACCGGCAGATGGCGCACGCGGCTATCGGTGCACATGCGCATGCAGTCGAATACATCGGTATCCGGCTCCACCGTAAGCACCGGACTGCTCATGATTTCCGATACAGCGGTTTGCGCGGAGGAACGTCCCTGCAGGATGACTTTGCGCGCGTAATCGCGTTCGGAAACGATGCCCACCAGTTGCTCGCCGCGGATCACCAGCAAGGCGCCGACACATCGCTCGGCCATGTGCTTGATTGCTTCCAGTACAGGTGCTTCCGGCGCGACCGCGAAGATGTCGGTGCCTTTAATTGCCAGCAAGTGCTTGACCTGACGCATGCCAAACCTCCCGAGCGGCCGCAGCATGGCCGCGTGGGGACAGTTTAGTCCTGCAACGTTGCTTCGGTGTGAAGCGGCGTGCGGGCGCCGGGCCGGTGTTCTTCCTCGATGAAATAAAGCGGCCGCTGCTTGCTCTCGTTGTAGTTGCGGCCGATGTATTCGCCGATCACGCCGATCGCCAGCAGCTGAATGCCGCCCAGGAACAGCACCACCACCATCAGGCTCGGATAGCCCGGCACCGGATCGCCGTGCAGCAGCGCCTTCACCAGCACTTTCACCGCGAGCAGGAACGCCAGCACCGCCGCGGCCAGGCCGGTCCAGGTGGCCAGCTTCAACGGTGCGCTGGAAAACGAGGTGATGCCTTCGATCGCAAACTGGGTCAGGCGCCAGTAATTCCACTTGGTGGCGCCGGCCAGGCGCGGATCGCGCATGTACTTGATCGAGGTCTGGCGGTAACCGATCCAGGCGAACAAGCCTTTCATAAAGCGCTGCCGCTCGCGTAACTGGCCGAGCGCGGCCAGCGCGCGGCGCGAAAGCAGCCGGAAGTCACCGGTATCGCGCGGCACCGCCACGTCCGACATCATTTCCATGGTGCGGTAGAACGCGGCGGCGGTGAAACGCTTGAGACCGGTTTCGCCGGCCCGTGCGCTGCGCGTGGCGTATACCACGTCGTAGCCGGCCTGCCATTGCTCGACCAGTTGCGGAATCAGCTCGGGCGGATCCTGCAGGTCGGCATCGATCACCACCGCGGCATCGGCATCCACATGGTCGAGCCCCGCCGTGAGCGCCACTTCCTTGCCGAAATTGCGCGAAAGTTTCAGCGTGCCGACACGCGGATCCGACGCCGCCAGCGACTGCATGATCGACCAGGTGTCGTCGCGGCTGCCGTCGTCCACATACATCACGTCGCAGGCCAGCGGCAGCTGATCGAGCACCTTGGACAGGCGCGCGTGAAATGCCGTCAGCACGGCTGATTCGTTGTAGGCGGGAACAACTACCGTAAGTCGCGGCATGCCAGGAATCCGAAAGGAGTGCGCGGAATGCTAGCGAAGTGCGGCGGCCGCGGCGAGATGCGGCGCTTCAGCGACGGCGTCCGCGTGCGGTATCGCGCGGTGCTTGCGTGCTGTCCAGGTAGGCCGGGCCGCCGAGCTGGCTCATCTGCTGCTCGATCCAGCGGCTGCGCTCCATGACGTAGGCGCTGGGGCGGTCGACATGGAAGCGATCCGGGCTGGGCAATACCGCGGCCAGGCGTGCGGCCTGTGCCGGTCCGAGCTGGGCCGGCGACTGACGGAAAAACGCGTCGCTGGCAGCGCCGACCCCGTAAATGCCGTCACCGAGCTGGGCGATGTTGGCGTATACCTCCAGGATCCGGCGCTTCGGCCAGGTGATTTCCAGCAGCACCGTGAAATACGCCTCCAGCCCCTTGCGCACGAAACTGCGCCCGTTCCACAGGAACAGGTTCTTGGCCGTCTGCTGGCTGATCGTGCTGGCCCCGCGCAGGCGCCGGCCATCGTCGGCGGCATCGATGGCGTTCTGGATCGAATCAAAATCGAAGCCGTGGTGGAACGGGAATTTCTGGTCTTCCCCGGCCACCATCGCCAGCGGTACCCAGGGCGACATGCGCGACCACGGCACCCAGCGATGCTGCAGGTGAAAATCCTTTTCGCCGTGGAGCAGCGCAGCGAGCTGGCGCTCCATCATCACTGCCGAGGTCCAGGGCGGCACGAAGCGCAGCACCAGCACCACGAACCAGCTCAGGGCGATCCATGACAGGACCACGATGCCGGCGTAACGCAGCAGGCGGCGGAATGGAGGAAGATGCGACATGGCCCACCGTATGCAAAAGCCCGCCGGATTATAGGCGCTGGCCCCTTGTCGACCATTGTCCGATCCCTGGTGAGCCCCCATTTCCCCACGCTTGAGCTTTTGCGAGGTGATCCACGTGGAAACCGTGCTTGTCGAAGATGTGTTGCACCGCTTTTTGCTTGAGCGCGCCGGCGTTCGGGGCGTTATCGTGCGGCTGGGGCCGGCCTGGCGCGAAGTGGCCGGGCGGGCGGAATACCCGGCGCCGCTGCAGGAGCTGCTGGGCCAGTCGTTGGCGGCCAGTGCACTGCTGACCGGCAACATCAAGCTGGACGGGGCGCTGTCGGTCGAATTGAAGAGCGCGGGCGCGCTGCGCCTGCTGTTCACGGAATGCTCCGATACCGGACGCCTGCGCGGCCTTGCGCGCTGGAACGGCGAGCTGCCCGAACAGCTGTCGTTGAAGGACCTGCCCAGCGCGGTGATGGCCATCACCATTGGTCATGCCGAACGCGGTCAGCGCTATCAGGGCCTGGTCGACCTGGGCCATGCCGAACTGGCTGGCTCGCTGGAGAACTACTTCCGGCAATCCGAACAGTTGCCGGCGCGCATCGTGCTGGCGGCCAACGATCAGCACGCCGTCGGTCTGATGCTGCAGAAACTGCCAGGCGAAGGCGGCCGCGATGCGGTACGGGACGACGACGCCTGGCCGCGCATCGAGCTTCTCACCGCGACCCTGGGCAGCGAGGAGCTGCTGGCCACGCCGCCCGAACAACTGCTGTATCGCCTCTACCACGAAGAAACCGTACGGCTGTTCCAGCCCCGGCCGCTGGCCTTCGGCTGCAGCTGCTCGCGTGAGCGCGTGGAGGCCATGCTGCGCTCGCTGGGGCGCGAGGAAATCGAGGCGACGCTGGAATCGCAGCATGGCACCATCGAAGTGACCTGCGAATTTTGCGCGCGCACCTACACCTTCGACCGCGTCGATGCCGAGCATCTGCTCAGCGGCGGCACCACCAGCAGCTCTACCGTGCAGTAAACGCGCCGCCTGGGTTCGGCCCAGGCGCCCCGCGCGGCGATCAGTTCACCGCGCTTACCCGGCCCAGCCACACTTCCGCGGCCTGCGCCCGGGCAAACAAAAAGCCTTGGCCGAAGCGGCAGCCGATGTTGCTCAAGGTCTTGCGCTGGGCTTCTTCTTCGATGCCTTCGGCGATCACCTGCATCTGCAGCGAATCGGCCAGCACCTGGATGGCGCGAACCACCGGCTGGCTGTGGCTGCCCGGATTGGCGAGCTCGGTGATGAAGCTGCGGTCGATCTTCAGCGTTTCGATCGGATACTGGTGCAGATAGCTGAGTGAGGAATAGCCGGTGCCGAAGTCGTCCAGCGCGATGCCTACGCCGTGCTGGCGCAGGTTGTCGAGAATGCGCTTCACCTGGGCCGGATTTTCCAGCAGCGTGCGCTCGGTCACTTCGATACGCAGCGAATGCGGATTGACACGATGCGCACGCAGCAGGCCGAGCAGGCGATCGTCCAGGTCGGGCTGGCGGAAGTGGCGGCCCGATACGTTCAGGCTGACAAAACCGTCCGGGCCGGCGAGTGCGCCGGCCTGCGACGCCACCTGTTCGAAAATCTGCCAGTCGATGTTTTCCGCGCTGCCGTTTTCTTCGGCCACGGCCAGAAAATCGCCGGGGCATAGCAGGCCGCGATCGGGATGGCGCCAGCGCAGCAAGGCTTCGTAGCCCACGGTGCGGCCATCGTCGAGGCATACGATCGGCTGGTAGAACGGCACGAATTCGTTGCGGCTGAGCGCACGGCGCAGATCGCCTTCCATTTCCAGCAGCGACAGCACTTCGCGGCGCAGGCGGTCATCGAATACGGCGGCGCGATGCCGGCCCTCGTCCTTGGCCCGGTACATGGCGGCGTCAGCGTCGCGCAGCAATTCTTCCGGCTGCTGGTAATGCGGGCCGGGCAGGGCGATGCCGATCGAGGCCGAGGTGAAGATTTCCTTGATGCCAAGCCGGAACGGCACGTGCAGTTCGGCAATGATGCGTTCGGCGACCACGCTGGCCTTGCTTGGCTCGCTGATGCCTTCCAGCAGCACTGCGAATTCGTCACCGCCCAGGCGCGCGACCAGATCACGTGTTTTCAGGCAGGCGCGGATGCGGCTGCCGGCCTGGAACAGCAGATCGTCGCCGATCAGATGGCCGACCGAATCGTTGATCACCTTGAAGCGATCCAGATCGATGAACAACACCGCGAACAAGCGGTGCGGATCGGCGTGATAGGCCTGCAGCGCCTGGCCGAGCCGCTGCAGCAGCAGTGTGCGGTTAGGCAGTCCGGTCAGGGAATCGTGCAGGGTTTCGTACATCAGCCGGCGTTCCACGCGTTCACGCTCGGCAATCTGTTCGCGCAGATCGCGGTTGGCCAGCGCCAGCGCACGCGTGCGCTCGGTGACGCGCCGCTCCAGATTCACATAGGCCTGCTTCAAGGATTCGCTGGTCTGCTTGCGCTGCAGCGCATTGGCGATGTGATAGCTCACGAAAGTGAGCAATTCCTGGTCGCGCGTATCATAGACATGCTTGGGCGAATAGCTCTGCACCGCCAGCACGCCCATCACCTTGTCATCCCATACCAGCGGCACGCCAAGCCAGCACACCGACTTGGCGCCGAGCTGCGCGCATTCGCCGCTGGCGGCCAGGCGCTCGAAAGTCTGGCGGTCGGCCAGCAGCGGCTTGCCGTGCTTGAGCACGTACTCGGTGGCGCCGTTGCGGATCTGGCGGGTTACCCGTGGGGGTTCGATCTCGTCGATCGAGTAGGGAAAAGTAATGTTCTCGGCGCTTTCATCCAGCAGCGCGATATAGAAATTACGCGCATACAGCAGTCCGCCCACTACGCGGTGTACAGCAGCGTAGAAGTTCTGCTGGCTTTCCGGCGCGCTGGCCAGTTCGGCGATGCGGAACAACGCCGATTGCAGGCGCTCGCCGCGTTGCCGCTGCAGCACTTGCTGGCGCAGCACGCGATTGGTGGCGCGCAGGGCAGCCGTGCGATCGGCCACGCGACGCTCCAGCTCCGCATGCGCTTCGCGGCGTTCCAGGGCGGTCTGCATATGCTGGGCGACATAGCTCAACAGGTCGCGATCGTGTCGGGTGTAGCGGGTGTCGGTGCGATAGGTCTGCACTGCAATGCCGCCGACGACCTGATTGCCGCGCATGAGCGGCACGCCCAGCCAGTGTTCGCAGGCCGGCCCGACCAGGGTGAAGCGTCCTTCCAGCTGTCGCGCCAGTTCTTCCACCGAACCCATGATGGGCTGCCCGGTCTGCAGCAGATTCCAGGTCAGGCTGTGGCGCATGTCCTGCAGCGGATAATTTTCCTCCGGCGCGGGCGGCTTCTGGTCGACGGTGTCCACGTAGTACGGGAAGCGCACGCTGTCCGTGGCCGCGTCGTAGAGAAAAATGTAGAAATTTTCCGCATACATCAGCATGCCGACGATGGCGTGCAGGGACTGCATCATCTCGGTCATGTTGTGCGCGGTGCCAGCCAGCTCCGCGATGGCATACAGGGCGCGCTGCAGCCGCTCGGCCATGGCCAGGCGAGAGATGGCCTCGTACAGGCGCCCGGTCTCGCTCAGCTGGCGCAGGCGGGTGCCGGCCAGCCGGCCCAGCCAGCTCAGTTCCGCGCCGACCGCCTCGTTGATGCCGGTCGGGTCGCCGAGGAAGGTCAGGGTCTGCTGGCTCTGCGGATCCTTGGCCAGGTTCAGGCGGCCGGGCAGGGGCTGGTCGGCCGCCTCTGCCGGCACCCAGCGCAGCTCGCCGCGGATACCCAGGTGGTCCAGGGCCAACTGGCAGGTCTCCAGCACGCTCCCGGGGTCCACCGCCCGGAACAGCCGCTCCATGGTGTCACGCAACCCCGCCGGGATGGCTCCGGGTGAAGTGGACGTGAAATTGGGGCTGTCAGGCACTGAACTCATGACCAGTGAGCGGGTCCATACGCTGTATCGGAGATGACTATATCGCTTGCTGGTCGTGTCATGTCGCCATCGTCCGGGCTTCAGGGAAGCGCTTGGGAGTGGTTGAAAGCCCTATGCATTCACCGTGCCAGCAAGTATGCGCCGAGTCGACGGTTTTGGCAGATTCTGCATAGAAAAAAGATCTTTCCGGGGTGTTAGTAAAAAGTAAAATGGGGTAAACTTGCCCCCGGGAGTCCGCCCCTCCATCGAGGGCCGGCTGGGTCTGCAATACCACTTGTCAATCTCATGCGCCGACTGTTGCTCACATTGCCGCTGCTCTGCGTGCCGCTTCTTGCGGCAGGGCAGACGCTGGACGGCGATCAGCAGGGCAACCCGGTGTGGCTGCAGCAATCCGCGCTTGCCAAGTCCGGGCAACTGCCGCAGGGCTCGCTGCTGGTGCAGTCGCAAAATGCATCGACGGCCGGCGCGCAGAACAACTCCAATCTGTCGTTCAACCCGCTTTCGGGCGGTACGGTCAGTTCCAGCGGGCTGCAGTACAGCGTCACGCCGAACGTTACCGCGCAGGCCGACGTAACCCAGCGCTCCTGGGTCAGCCAGCCGCGTATTGTCGGCAGTGAAGTCGGCGCCACCTACAACACCGGCCGCTACAGCCTGGGCTTGAGTGTGGCGCAGGACCAGATGCCCAATAGCGCGGTGGTCCTGCCGCGTGTATTGCCGGGCGCGGTAACCGGCGTAAACGGGCTGGCGGATTTCGATAGCAGCACGCAGGTCAATGCGCGTGGCCGTTTCGCGTTGAACAACAACAATGGCGTATTGCTCGGCGCAAGCATGGGCCGCATCCGCCTGATGCCGGGCAATCTGCTTGGACTCAATGCGCTGGATCAGAAAGCGCTGAGTTTCGGCGTCGAGCATGGCTCGGTCAGTGGCAGCATCATCGGCCGCACCATGCAGCCCGAGCAGGGCGTGGGGCTGCCGTCCAGCTTTACCACCGATCGTCGCTGGAACAGCATCGATCTGGGCGTCACCTGGCGCCTGCCGTGGCAGGGTTCGCTGAGCTTCGGTGCGCAGAACCTGTGGTCTTCCGGCAATAGCACCAATACGCCGGCCGGGCCGCCTGAGCCCGACCAGTCGCGCACGCCTTACGTTCAATATCATCAGGACCTCTGACGGCCCTGTGCCGCATAAGACACCCCGCGTCCCGCAGGGCTGACCTGGATTACAATTCCGCCTTCCCAGGCAGGTGCATTTGCTGAAAAGCGTGCCTTGGGAGCTGTTGCTTGCCATGATCGACGGCCGCCATCAGGTGGTCCGCAGTGGGCATGTTTCTTTTGCGGAATGAAGCTCAATGGTCATGCTTGAGCTGAAGAATTCATTGGAATGGACGAGATGGCTTCTTTTGAAAACCTGCTGGCAGGCAAAAAGGTTCTTGTTACAGGGCACACAGGTTTTACCGGAAGCTGGGCTTGCCTCTGGCTGCATTCGATCGGGGCGGACATTGCCGGCTACGCGTTGCCGCCGGAGACATCGCCCTCCATGTTCGAGGCGACCGGCCTGGCCAAAAATACCGCAACGACTTTAGGTGACGTGGCGGACTATGAGGCCGTGCGGCATGCCGTATCGGCTTTTGAGCCCGAACTGATCTTGCATCTTGCCGCGCAGCCTCTGGTGCGGCGTTCGTATCGCGAGCCCGCAAGAACTTTCATGGTCAATGCGCAGGGTACGGCGCATGTGCTGGAAGCGGCGCGTTCGGTGAAGAGCGTCAAGGGGGTGCTTTGCATCACCACAGACAAGGTTTATCAGAACAACGAGTGGCCCTGGCCGTATCGGGAGAATGATCCCCTGGGCGGCAAGGATCCCTATAGCGCATCGAAGGCTGCGGCCGAGATGGTTATACAAAGCTATGCCGTTTCCTATCCGTGGTCGGAAGGAAAGGGCCCTGCGATCGCGACCGCTCGTGGCGGCAACATCATCGGTGGCGGTGACTGGTCCGAAGATCGCCTGATTCCGGATTTTGTCCGTGCCGTGGTGGGTGGCGGCGAGCTGACCTTGCGCTATCCCGATGCCACGCGGCCGTGGCAGCACGTACTTGCCCTGGTGCACGGCTATTTGCTGATTCTCGCCGGATTGGCTTCGGACGACCCGGGCGCCGTCGCCAGAGCGTGGAATCTAGGGCCGCAGGATATCAAGCAATATTCCGTCCGCGACGTGCTCGAACTCATGAGCGGGTCCTGGAAACGTCCTGCACTCGAATACATGAACAATCCGCTGCCGGAAGCCCAGGCGCTTGCGCTAGACAGCTCCCTTGCACGCAATCGGCTGGGATGGCTGCCGGTGTGGGATACCGAACAGGCTGTGCGCGAAACGGCCGGATGGTATCGCGACTATTACGCAGATCCCGCTGCTGCACAGGCCATATCGCTTGCCCAGATCAATGCCTGGCGTGCGGGCAGCCAGTGAGCACCTACTATTTGATCGGGGGAGGCGGGCGACTGGGGCAGGCCATCGCAAGCCAGTATGCCAACCAGGAAATCATATCGTTGCAGCGTTCGGTCTACGCGGACTGGTCGGGAGCGAATGCGGTAGATCGGATTGCCCGTTACTTCAGTCCGCATGCCGCCGATGCTACGGTCTTTGTTGCGTCGGGTTTGCTGGATCCCCGTTTGGCGACGGATGAGTTGGTGAGCGTGAACTACCGCTTGCCTAGAAACGTGATAGACGGCGCGGCCCGGCTTGGCATCAAGGTAGTGACCTTCGGCACCATCATGGAAAGCCTGCTGGATGTAGGCAATGCCTATGTCGAGAGCAAGAAGCGGCTCCGCGAATACGTTGAAGAGGCGCTCAGTGCCGCATGGCCCGTATTGCATCTGCAAATTCATACGCTTTATGGCGGTGGGCAGCCCAGTCCGTTCATGTTCCTTGGGCAGATGCTGACTGCCATCCGCAACAATGAGCCGTTCCGGATGACCTCCGGGCGCCAGCTTCGCGAATATCACCATTTTGAAGACGAGGCGCGCGCCGTCCGCTTAATTGCCGGGATGCCCGAGATGGTCGGTGTGACAAACCTCAGTCACGGCAAGCCCGTAAGTTTGCGGGCGCTTGCTGAAGCAGTATTTGGGGCGCTCGAAAAAAATCATTTGCTTCGCGTAGGGGCGTTGCCGGAACCGAGCGAAGAAAATTACGGCAAAACCTTTGCGCCGACGATGATGCTGGATACGATTGAATTCCGTGATGCGATTCAGGGGGTTGTCGAATATATGTGCGCTTGCTGCACATCCGGGGCGGTGGCTGCCGGGAAGATCGGATCATGACCAACAAGAAGCCGCTCATTTCCATATCCATTCCCGTTTTGAACGAGGAAAGCAACCTCGATACGTTGTATGCGCGGCTTTGCGCTCTGGCTGAGCGCATGGCGGATCGTTGCGAGCTTGAGTTCGTCTTTACGGATAACCATTCCGAAGATCGTACCTGGGCGATCATTCGCGGGCTTGCTGCAAGCGATTCGCGGGTAAGGGCGATCCGCTTTTCGCGGAATTTTGGCTTCCAGAATTCGATCCTGGCCAACTATCTGCACACGCGTGGCGATGCTGTCATGCAGGTCGACGCGGATTTGCAGGATCCGCCGGAGCTGCTCGAACAGTTTTTCGAGCTCTGGCAGCAGGGTTACAAGGTTGTATACGGCATTCGTAGAAAACGGCCCGAAAGCGCATTGCTGAACATGTTCCGCAAATGCGGATACTGGTTTATCGACAAGATCAGCGAACACTCCATTCCTCGGGATGTTGGCGATTTTCGACTCGTCGACCGTGCAGTCATCAATGCGCTTGCACGCACTCGTTCGGCCACTCCTTATCTGCGGGGCATGATTGCCGGAATGGGGTTCGAGCAGACCGGCATCGTCTACGACAGAGATGCTCGCACGGGTGGCGAGAGCAAATTCAATGTAGTGCGGCTTCTGCGGCTTGGCCTGACCGCGGTGTTCAATCACTCTGCGGTGCCGCTGCGCCTGGCGACCTACGTAGGGGTGCTCATTCTTTTTCTGAGCGGTGCCGCCGCCATTTATTATGTGGGTTTACGGTTGATCGATCCCAATCTTCCCAGGGGCTTTACCAGCATTCAGCTCCTGCTGTTGTTCGGCATCGGATTGAATGCATTTCTGCTGGGAATAATCGGGGAATACATTCTGCGAATTTACCGCACCTTGCGAGCGGACCCCATCGCCATCGTCGAGCAGAGCCTCAATATTGAGCCTGGCGACCTCAAACTGTAGTAACAGGAATCGTCATGAAAGCAGTTATTCTCGCCGGCGGACTGGGTACGCGTATTGCAGAAGAATCGGATGCCCGGCCCAAGCCGATGGTTGAAGTGGGCGGCCGGCCATTGCTGTGGCACATCATGAAGATGTATGCGGCGCACGGCATCAACGATTTCGTGATCTGCCTCGGCTACAAGGGCTATGTGATCAAGGAGTTCTTCTTCAACTACTACCGCCATATGTCCGATATGCGCATCGATCTGCGCACCGGTTCACATGAGACGTTGAACAGTCAATCGGAAGATTGGCGGATTACGCTGGTCGACACCGGTGCCGACACGATGACTGGCGGAAGGCTGAAGCGTGTAGCGCCTTATCTCGGCAACGAAACATTTTGCATGACCTATGGCGACGGCTTGTCCGATGTCGATCTGGGCGCCGAAATCGCCTTTCATCGCAAGCACGGGAAGCTTGCCACCGTGTGCGCCGTGCAGCCTCCGGGGCGGTTTGGCGTACTCAGTATCAATGAAAGCAAGCTGGTCTCGAGTTTCGAGGAAAAGCCCCAGGACGAAATCGGCTGGATCAATGGCGGGTTTTTCGTGCTTGAAGCTGCTGCCATCGACTATGTGGCAGGTGATGCCATGTCATGGGAGCGCGAGCCGCTTTCCAATCTGGCGAAAGACGGGCAGCTTGCCGCCTATCAGCACGCTGGCTTTTGGCGCCCTTGCGATACGCTCCGCGACAAGCGGGAATTGCAGGCGCTTTGGGAAAGCGGTGACGCGCCGTGGCTGAAAAGCGTTGACAGGATAAAAGTCTGAGCTTGGTAAGGCGGCGTAGCTGCCGATGCATGATCTCCAGTCTGTGCTGTTTCGCCCGCCGGCATTCAAGGTCGCGGAATTGAAGCTGGGGAGTTGCTGGGGCGCCTCGATTATTCAAGTCGTTCCACTGAATTGGGTCGAGTTAAAAATCGTTGGGGAAATATAAGTGGCAGAGGAAAACAAGATGACGGCGTCACCGGACGAGGTTCGTAGTCAGCTGCGGCTGGAGCTGCTGACATTGTGCGTGCTCATGGTGATCGCTTTTGCTTGTGTAGGTCCTTTGCTTGAAGAGTGGGGGTTGCTACTCGCTTTTCACGATTATGGCCTCGGATATATTGCAACGGGCTTTTTCCACACGATGCGCCCACTGCACCTCATTGCGTACGCAACGCAATGGGTGCTGGGTGCCGGGCATCATCCGAGGCTTGGCGTAGCGGCTGCAACGGCGGTGTTTTTGCTATTGCGCTACTTTGCGGCTCGTTGGGCGGTGAGTCCGCTATTGACCGGGCATGGCCGCTGGGTAATTTCGACGATGGCCGCAGTACTTGTGCCATGGGATGGTGCATGGCTTGGGCGTTACGCGCCTTCGCAATTGTCGGCGGTCTTTTTCTTTCTGGCCTTTGGTTGCGTTATTCGGTTGTACCCACGCTGGTCGGTAAGGTGGGGCGCCATGTGCGCCTTATGCGTATTGCTCCTGCTGGCTACGTATCAGGGCTTGTTCCTGTGCATTGCGGTTGCGCCATTTGCCATTCTCTCGCTGCGCGGCGAGGGCGTCGACGGTCGGGCCGAAACATTCGCTACTACGATCAATTCCATGGTCCGGATGTATGCGGCCATTGCGTTGGGAGGTGTGGTCTACGGGCTCTACTGGCTGGTGATTTCCCACGTATTGGGCGCGGATCTGTACGAGGAAAATATCGCTAGCGGCTCGGGCAGTCTGTTCACGCTTCCTGCGGTCATTGCGCATGTCAAGGCGGTTGTCGTGACCAGCTACGTCAAGCAGCCCACAGTATTGCCGTTGTTGTTTGCCGCCATCGGTATGCTGTGTTGGCCGGGGATGGAAAAACTCGAGCAACGTTCGCTTCAATGGCGCGTGATGCTGCTGGCGCTTCTCTGCCTGGTATTGATGCCGTTGCTCGGTCTGGTCTATGTAGATGCGTTGCATTTGAACGATCCTCAGCGCATTACGTTCCCACTTTCGGCGGGCGCAGTTTTGCTTGCCTTTGCGCTGCTCAACTTCTTTTCGCGGCGCCGTATGCAGGCGGTCAACGCCGTGAACGGTTCAATGGTTGTCTTGATTTTGTTGATTAATTGCGGCTTCCTGGGTAACGCGGTACGGCAAGATGCCGTATTGCAGCGAAATGTGATAACTCAGGCATTAAATGTGGTGAAAGCACACAAGTCGCGAACGCTGGTCATTGAAGACATGACCGGGCAGCTGGGTGACGTCTACACGCTTTACCAGCACACTTTGAGTCAGGCCTTGGGGGCGTCGGGAACCGAGGGGGTAGAGGCCACGATCTGTACGCCGCTTTCTGTAGACAGGATCGATCCGGTCGCTCGACGTTTCCCGATTTCGTCCACGCCGCGATGCGAGGATCTGCCTGAGCTCAAGTCCGGGCCGAAGGCAGGAGTGCTTGTCACGCGCTGGAATGATGGGGCGCTGGAGGTGGTGGCAGCGGGATAGGCCGGCCAGTTCCGGAATATCCCGGCAGTCCGCCGGAATATCATGACCATGCAGCAGATCTACCTGAAGTTTCTTAAATACCTGGCGACCGGATTGTTGAACACGGCGGTCGGCCTGACGCTGATTTATTCGTGTATGGCGATCGGGCTGAGCGATGTCGCGTCCAATGCGGTTGGCTATGCCGTGGGAATCTGCGTAAGTTTCTTCGTCAACAATAAATGGACCTTCGAACAGGACCGCCCCACGGTGGCTAAATTCGTGCGCTTCGTGCTCGTCGCGGGTGGCGCATATGCGGTCAATCTCTGGGTAATGTTGACGGCCCGTGATGTATTGCACATTGACCACAGGCTGGCGCAGTTGTTTGGTGTGGCCGCCTATACGGGCGTCAGTTTCATTGGGGCGTGTATTTTCGTATTTCGCCCGAAACCTGCGCAGTAATACCCCGAAGAGGTGCGGCGCAAGCTGGAGCGAAGTCACAGCATGCGCCGTGGAATTCGATGGCTATGCTGGCGCATAGCCATTGCGATTTCGCTCAATCGCTGCCTTTTCGAATTCTCAAGTCCCCGCTGAAGGTCTCGACGCTGATCTTGCCGTTGCCGCCACCGGCGACGGTATCGAGCGTGCTGCCCGGTCCATGTTCGGGGCGCGTGGGCGTACCGAAGTCGCTGCGCAGATCGCCGCTGAAGGTGGTCGCATGCAGATTGCTGGACAGCGAGGCCGGGAATTGCAGCTGCAGGTCGCCGCTCATGCTGTCGATGCTGATGTTGCCGTTCGGGGCCAGGCCGCCGGTCAATTGCACATCGCCGGATACGGTGCTCAGGCCGAGGTGATCCCACGGGCCGCCGCTGGCCTGGATATGGCCGGATACGGTTTGCAGGTCTACCGACTGTCCCAGCGAAGGGGCCAGGATGTCGCCGCTTACCGTCTGCAGCTTGGCCTGCCTGGCATGGCCGGAGAAAGCGACGTTGCCGCTCACCGTTACCACGTCGAGCATCGGCGTCTGTGCATTGATGCGCACGCGGCCGCTGACTGAATTGACCGCGATGTCGCCGCCGTCGATGCCGTCGATGCTCAATGGTGCGCTCACCACGTTTACCTTCACCGATGCGCCGCGCGGCACGTTGATATCCAGCGTGGACGAAGACATCGCCTTGTCGCCGCCCCAGTTAAGCCAGCCGTCGTGGCCTTGCGCCTGCACCTTGATCACCAGATTGTTTTCGCTGCCCTCAATGGTCAGTGGTTCGGCACCGTTGCCGAGCTGGCCGCTGACATGCACCTCGTTGCGATTCCAGGCGGTGATGGAGACCTCGCCTTTGACGTTGGTGATGTCGATGTGTGCGGTGGGTGCCGCCGGATGACTGAGATCGAGCGGGGTGTCGGCAAGTGCCTGTCCTCCCCAGCACAGGCAGTACAACAGCGGCAGATAGCGGGCGTTTTTCATAGTTATGGTGTCCTGGGTGCTTCAGCCGGCATGTTTTTCAAGTTCGCGCAGCATGGTCTGCTGGGCATCGGTCCGCTGCAGCAAGCGTTGCAGCGCGGGCGAATCGGGAGCTTGCTGGATGGCCTGTTGCAATTCCATGCGCGCTGCATCCAATTCGACGGCGGCGCCGGCCAGGCGCGGGTCGTTGGGTTTCCAGGGCGGCGTATTGGCAGCGATGGAAGGCGTGGCGGCAGGCTGGATCGACTGCGCGTGCCACACGATGCCGCAGGCCAGTGCGAAGGTGGCGGCGAGGCTGGCGGCTACCGCCCAGACCCGGCCATGCCGTGCACGCCGGATGGGAATCACTACCGCTTCTTCAGCCGGTACCTGCGCGTCGAGCGCGGCATCGATGCGCGCCCACAAGTCGTTGCGCGGGGCGGCCGGCTGATTCAAGTCGCGCATCTGGCGCAGCCATTCGAATTCGTTCATCGCACTTCTCCCAACGCTTTGCGCAACAAGCCACGTGCACGATGCAGTTGCGCCTTGGACGACCCTACTGCCATTTCCAGTTCGCCGGCGATTTCCTCATGGCGCCAGCCTTCCACGTCGTGCAATACCAGCACTGCGCGAGCCCGTGGCGGCAGCTTGCCGATTGCGCGTTCCAGTTCGTCGCGTTCGGCGGCACAGAACGGGGTTTCGCCAGGCTCGGGGATGCTTTCTTCGTCGACATAGCCGACCGGATCGGCGCCCCGCGCCCGTATGTCCATCAGTGCCACATTCACCGCCAATCGGTAAAGCCAGGTGCCGAAGGCGCTCTGCTCACGGAAGCTGTCCAGCTTCTGCCAGGCGCGCACGAAGGCATCCTGCGTAAGATCTTCGGCACGCGCATGATCGTAGCCGGACAGTCGCAGCATGGCGCCATGAATACGCCCCACGTGCTGGCGGTACAGGCGCTGGAAGGCCTTACGGTCGCCCGCTGCGGCAGCGCGCACGTCATCCTTATCGTCGTTGGGTCCCGCAGCGAGCGCAGGTGGCATGGCGCTTCCGTTGGCGATGCAAGCAGCAATCATCTTGCCAGCTTGGATGCGGCCAGGGGCCGGAGGGTTTAGAGCGCCGCGGGCCTGGCCCGCGGCGCTGCCTTAGGCGTTGGCCGCTTTGCGCGGCGAGGCCGGTGTTTCGAGCGCCTGGGCGACGCGTTGTTGCTCCTGCCGCAGGCGGGCGGGCAGGCGCGGGGCGAAGCTGTCGAGGTATTCGCCGATGGCGTGCAGTTCGGTCTGCCAGCCGGCGGTATCGACCTCAAGCAGCTCAGCCAGCGTTTCGCGCGGCAGGTTCAGTCCGTCGAGCTTGAGTTCGCCCTGCGCGGGCAGGGTGCCGATCGGTGTCTGCACGCCGGCCGCGTTGCCCTCCACGCGCTGGATCATCCATTCCAGCACACGCAGGTTCTCGCCGAAGCCCGGCCACATGAACTTGCCGTCCTTGCCCTTGCGGAACCAGTTCACGTGGAAGATCTTCGGCAGCTTGGCCCCGGGTTGGTCGAGCGACAGCCAATGCGTGAAGTAATCGCCGTAGTGGTAGCCGCAGAACGGCTTCATGGCCATCGAATCGCGCCGCAGCACACCCACGGCGCCGGTGGCGGCCGCAGTGGTTTCCGAGCCCATCGCCGCACCCATCAGCACGCCATGGGTCCAGTCGCGAGCCTCCATCACCAGCGGCAGCAGCGAAGGGCGGCGACCGCCGAACACAATTGCGCTGATCGGCACTCCCTGCGCGTCTTCGGCCTTTGGCGACCAGGTTGGGCATTGTCTGGCGCTGACGGTAAAACGTGAGTTCGGATGGGCGGCCGGGCCATTGGCCGGATCGTAGGGACGCCCCTGCCAATCGGTAACCGGCGTGCCGGGCAGACCTTCCCACCACGGCTGGTTGTCGGCGGTGACTGCCACGTTGGTGAAGATGGTGTCGCGCGCGATGCTGGCCAGCGCATTCGGATTGCTGCTGTCGCTGGTGCCCGGCGCTACGCCGAAGAAGCCGGCTTCCGGGTTGATGGCGTATAGACGTCCATCCGCACCGGGGCGCATCCAGCAGATATCGTCGCCCACTGTCCACACCCGCCAGCCTTCCTTGCGATAGCCCTCTGGCGGAATCAGCATCGCCAGGTTGGTCTTGCCGCAGGCCGATGGGAACGCCGCGGCGATGTAGTGGGTCTGGCCCTGCGGATTCTCGATACCGACGATCAGCATGTGCTCGGCCAGCCAGCCTTCGCTGCGCGCCTGGTGGCTGGCGATGCGCAAGGCATGGCATTTCTTGCCCAGCAGGGCGTTGCCGCCGTAGCCGGAGCCGTAGGAGCGGATGCTCAGCTCTTCCGGGAAATGCATGATGAAACGGCGCTCCGGGTCCAGCTCGCCAGTGGAGTGCAGTCCCTTCACGAAGCGGCCTTCGCGCTCGATGCGAGCCAGCGCCGCGGCACCCATGCGGGTCATGGTGCGCATGTTCGCCACCACGTAGGGGCTGTCGGTGATTTCGACGCCGCAGCGCGACAGCGGCGAATCGATCGGCCCCATGCAGTAAGGAATCACATACATGGTGCGGCCTTCCATGCAGCCGTCGAACAGCGCATCCATTTTGGCGTGCGCCTCGGCCGGGGCCATCCAATGGTTGTTCGGGCCTGCGTCGGCTTCGTCCCTGGTGCAGACGAAGGTCAGGTGCTCCACGCGCGCCACGTCGGATGGGCTGGAGCGGTGCAGGTAGCAGCCCGGATGGGTCTGCTGGTTGAGTTCGATCAGATCTCCGCTCTGCAGCATCTGCTGCACCAGCGCCCGATATTCGGTATCGGAACCGTCACACCAATGGATCGTCGCGGGGCGGGTCATAGCCGCCACGTCATGGACCCATTGCTCGAGCGAATCCAGCTTGCTCGCCATGTTTCCCTCGCCTTGGTCTACCCACAAAAAGGAGTAGTGACGCTAAGTTACGGAAACTGGCATTGCAAGGTGGCATGCAGCAAACGGCATGCGGCTGGGGCTTGCGGGGGGATCTGGCCGGGCGCCGCCTGGGCGCCCTGGCGGCCTCAGGCGGGGATCAGAGTGGCGATCATGTGTTCGACGTAGGCGTCGAACTCTTCATGCGACAAGCGTGGCAGGCCGAGCGTGAAATTCAGCTGCAGAAAGCCGACATAGGCGGCATAGGTAAGGCGGGCGCGGTTCAGCGCCTCCTCGGCTTCCAGGCCGGCCTCGGAGTAGGCCGTGTGCAGGAATTCCGTGCGCCGCTTGGAGACGCGCGCCATCACCGGGACCACCAGCGGGTGGTCCAGCGCCTTCAGCAGTGCCGCGTAAACGCGGTGCGGGTGGAGTTCGTGCGCCACCCGACGGAACAGTTCCGGCAGTCGTTCGCGCGGATCGGGAATGGCCTCGATCTGGCTGATGATTTCGCGCTCGCCATACTGTTCCCAGCGCTCCAGCGCCGCCTGCAACAGGGCCTCGCGGGTGCGGAAGTGCCAGTAAAAGCTGCCTTTGGTGACGCCAAGCTGACGGGCAAGAGCCTCGACGGCCAGGGCGCCGACACCTTGCTCAGCAATCAGGTTGAGGGCGGCATCTTCCCAGTCTTCGGCGGAAAGGCGCGTGCGTTCAGGTTTTTGGCGGACATTCATTTCCGTATGGTAGCCCAGACCGGGATTGAGCTGTGGCGGCCCCCGGCCCCGGGCCGGTTGACGCCGTCCCAGGACGCAATCCATACTCGCCCGTATGGAATCGCCGCCGCCCGTACGAGCCGACTACACCGCCGCCGATGGTTTAACGCTGGCGGTAGACCTGCGCCACGCCTCCGGCGCCCCGACCCTGCTGTTTGCGCACGGTTTCGGCCAGACGCGCGGAGCCTGGAACACCGCGGCAGCGACCATGGTGGCGCAGGGCTGCCGCTGCGTCAGTTTCGACAGCCGTGGCCATGGCGAAAGCGGCCGCGTGCCGGGCGGCGAATATCACATGCAGCAGTTCGTCGATGATCTGCTCGGCATGGCGCAGGCGCAGCCTGAGCCGCCAATTCTGATCGGCGCTTCGATGGGTGGCCTGCTCGGTCTGGTCGCGGCGGGTGAAATCCGCCCCACGCCGTTCCGTGCGCTGGTGCTCGTGGATATCACCCCGCGCTGGGAAACCTCCGGCGTGGAGCGCATTCTTGCTTTCATGCAAGCGCATCCGGACGGTTTCGCCAGCTATGCCGAAGCGGCCGAGCAGATTGCCGCGTACCTGCCGCAACGGCGCGAGCGCAAGAGCGAGCAGCAACTGCGCCCGCTCCTGCGCGAGGGTGCGGATGGGCGGCTGCGCTGGCACTGGGATCCGGCCTTGCTCGCCGGCAGCCTGATCGGCGAGAGCGAGCGCTACCAGCCGCGCCTGCTGCAGGCCGCGGCCAAGGTGGAGGTGCCGGTGCTGCTGCTCTCAGGCGAACGCAGCGATGTGGTGTCGCATCGTACGGTCGACGAATTCCTGGCCCTGGTGCCGCATGCACGGCACGCCGTAGTACCCGGTGCCACCCATATGCTGGCCGGCGATGCGAACGACGCATTCACGGCCCAGATTGCAGGCTTTCTCCAAAGCCTGAGTTCAGCCGATGCCGTTGCCGGCGCGGCGATCAAGCAACCCGCAACGAGGTGTTGAGATGTCCGTACTACTGACTGTGTTGGCGGCGCTGATTGCGACCGGCGCCTGCGCTTACCACCGCAGCAGCCTGCGCACGTGGGCGATCGTGACGATCGCCGTCACGCTGGTGGTCGGCCTGCTGCTAGGGGCGCCGATCACCACGGTGATCCTGCTGATCCTCGAATTGCTGGTCGCGGTGCCGTTGCTGATGGTCGATTTCCGGCGCAAGCAGATCACCGCGCCGCTGCTGAAGATGTTCGCCAAGGTCACGCCGAAGCTGTCCGATACCGAGCAGACGGCGCTGGAAGCCGGCACGGTGGGTTTCGAAGGCGAGCTGTTCTCCGGCAAGCCGGACTGGCATGAGCTGATCAAGCAGCCCAAGCCCGAACTGAGCGTGGAAGAAAAGGCCTTCCTGGACGGCCCGGTGGAACAGCTGTGCGGCATGCTCGACGACTGGCAGATCACGCACGAACTGGCCGACCTGCCGCCGGAAGTGTGGGACTTCGTCAAGAAGCACAAATTCTTCGGCATGATCATTCCCAAGCAGTACGGCGGCCTGGGTTTCTCGGCGCTGGCGCATTCGGCGGTGTTGCAGAAGCTGGCGACCATGTCGGCGACGGTAGCTTCCACCGTGGCGGTGCCCAACTCGCTCGGTCCGGCCGAGCTGCTGCTGCATTACGGCAGCGACGAGCAGAAAAACTTCTACCTGCCGCGCCTGGCCGTCGGCGAGGAGATTCCATGCTTCGCGCTGACCGGTCCGTATGCGGGGTCCGATGCCACGTCGATTCCCGACTACGGCGTGGTGTGCAAGCAGGTGGTCGATGGGGTGGAAACCATCGGCATGAAGCTCAACTTCGACAAGCGCTACATCACGCTGGCGCCGATTGCGACGGTGGTGGGCCTGGCCTTCCGTCTGTACGACCCGGAACATCTGCTGGGCGACAAGGAAGATCTGGGCATCACGCTGGCGCTGCTGCCGCGTAGCACGCCTGGCCTGGAAATCGGCCGTCGCCACTTCCCGTTGAATATTCCGTTCCAGAACGGCCCGGTGCGCGGCAAGGATATTTTTGCGCCGCTGTCCACGCTGATCGGCGGCCCGCATATGGCCGGCCACGGCTGGCGCATGCTGGTGGAATGCCTGTCGGTGGGACGCGCGATTTCGCTGCCGTCCAATGCCACCGGCGGTGTGCGCATGGCGGTGGCGGCAACCGGCGCCTATGCACGCATGCGCAAGCAGTTCGGCCTGGCGGTGGCGCGTTTCGAAGGTGTCGAGGAAGCGTTGGCCCGCATCGGCGGTCTCACTTACGCCACCGCAGCCCTGTCGCGCGCCACGGCGGCGGCAGTGGATCGCGGCGAGAAGCCGGCCGTGCCGTCGGCGATCGCCAAGTACCACGCCACCGAATGGGGCCGCACCATCGCCGGCGATGCGCTGGATGTGCATGGCGGCAAGGGCGTGCAGTTGGGCCCGAAGAACTACGCGGGCCGCGCCTGGCAGGGCGTGCCGATCGCCATCACGGTGGAAGGCGCGAACATCATGACGCGTAGCTTGATGATCTTCGGCCAGGGGGCGATCCGCTGCCATCCATACGTACTGAAGGAAATGCAGGCGCTGAGCATTCCCGATTACAAAGAGCGCCTGAAAACCTTCGATCGCGCGCTATTCGGCCATATCGGCTTTGGCATTTCCAACGCCGTGCGCAGCTTCGTGCTCGGCGTCACCGGGGCGACCATCGGCGATGCCGCGGGCGATGCGTATACGCGCCGCTACTACCGCAAGCTCAATCGCTATTCGGCCGCGTTGGCGCTGTGCGCCGATACTTTCATGGGTGTGCTCGGCGGCAAGCTGAAGTTCAAGGAAAAACTCTCCGCTCGCCTGGGCGACGTGCTGAGCTATCTGTATATCGCCAGTGCGATGCTCAAACGCTACGAAGACACCGGCCGTCCGGAAGCGGATCGCCCGCTGCTGGCCTGGGCCTTCCACGAATGCATGTGGCGTACGCAGATGGCGCTGGATGGCGCCATCCGCAACTTCCCGGTGCGCCCGGTCGCGTGGCTGCTGTATGTGCTGGTGTTCCCGTTCGGCCGCCGCGAAGTGCCGCCGTCCGATCGCCTGGGGCGTCGCGTTGCAGCCATCATTACCGCGCCGGGCGAAGCGCGCGATCGCCTGCTGGAGTGGACCTATCTCACGCCGACGCAGAACAACACCGTGGGCCGCATGAACAAGCTGCTGCCGGACGTGATCGCCGCCGAGCCGGTCGAGCGCAAGTTCGGCAAGGCGCAGAAGGCGGGCCAGTTCACCTCGCACGACTACCTCGGCCAGCTGGACGAGGCGGTGAAGGCCGGCGTGATCGATCCGAGCGAAGCGGCCCTGCTCAAGCGCGTGCGCGAAGGCGTGTTCGAGTTTATTTCGGTGGACGATTTCGATCCGGAAGAACTGCGTTCGGCGGTGACCCGCAAGGATCCGAAGAAGTTGGCCGACGCGGCCTAAGTCCGCATACAAGCGATTGACGAGGAAGACGGCGACTTCGGTCGCCGTCTTCGCAAGGAGGGGCTGATGAGTGCGTCGTTATTGTCCTTGTATCAGCGCATCACGCGCTGGCCGGCGGGGCATTGGCTGTTTTCGCGCGCCGTGTGTTTGCGTGCGCCTTACTTCGCCACCATTGCGCCGCGTTTCGTCGTATTGGCGCCGGGTCGCTGCGAAGTGCGCATGCGCGATCGCCGTCGCGTGCATAACCACCTCGGCACGGTGCATGCGATCGCTCTATGCAATCTGGCCGAGCTCAGTGCCGGTACGATGGCGGAGGCGAGCATGCCGCCGGGCATGCGCTGGATTCCGAAGGGCATGTCGGTCGATTATCTCGCCAAGGCCATCGGCAGCATGCATGCCCTTGCTACGCCGGACGCAGCGGCGGTGGAATCCGCCGCCGGCTATGAGTGGCCGGTAACGGTGCGTGTCAGCGATGCCGCCGGACAGGAAGTATTTCGTGCGCGCATCACCATGTGGCTGTCGCCGCGCACGCGACACTGATCAGGCGTTCTTCCTGCGCCAGCTGGGCGCCACGATGCTGCGGCGGCGCAACGCAATCAGCAGCAAGGCCGCGGACACCAGGCTGCAGGTTGCCAGCGCCACCACCGACGCCTCGGCGCCGAAGCCACCGCCGCTGAGCCAGTCCGGGCCGCTGCGGCTGGAAACCAGCAGGCCGTCGCTATGCGTGCCGGAGACCGGGATGCCATAGATGGTGCCCTGGGCGATATTCCACGCCGCATGCAGCCCCACGCAGGCCCATAGCGAGCGGGTGACGTGGAACACCAGGGCGAGCAGGATGCCGGCTTCGATCGCGATCGCCAGCGAGCTCCACAGCGTGGCGCCGGGATTGAAGATATGCGCGGCGCCGAAAAACAGCGCCGAAATGATCAGCGCCCACCAGGTGCCCATGCCCTCTTCGACGGCACGGAACAGTACGCCGCGCGTCACGATCTCTTCGGCGATGCCGGCGGCCACGCCGTCGACCAGGATCTCCGGCAGCCAGTCCACTTGGGTGTTGATCCCCAGCACGTGATAGCTGCCGAACAGCCACAGCAGTCCCACTACGGTGCTGAACAGCACGAAGCCGCCCAGGAAGGCGGGGATGCCGGCGCTGACGACGCTGCGCGCGGAAAACTCCTGCATGCGGCGCCGTTCGATCAGTTTCACCAGAACCAGATAACCGACCACGCTGGGCACCAGTTCCAGCAACAGATGCGCCAGCGCGCGCAGGGTCGGGGCGGCGCTCTTGTCCGTCCAGCCGGTCATCGGCAACAGCGCATGCATCAGATAACCGATGCCGAGCAGCAGGGCGGCAAAGATCACGATGCGCGCCAGCGTCGAAAACACCAGCCAGCGCTGCCAGGCTGGTGCATTGGATGGCGTGGTGAAAGCGATGCTCTGGCTCATGCGGACTCCCCTGGTCGGCTCACCAGCAGGCTAGGGCGGCGCAATGCGCCATCGCAGTGCCAGAGGTCACGCGCGCCGGACGGCCGCCGGCGCCGTGGATCAAACCACGATCGAGGCGGCGTGCTCGCGCGTGGCGGAGAAGCGCACTGCCGGAGCGCGCTCCTGCGCCAGCTGCAGATTCACGCGTGAAGGCGCCAGATAGACCAGTTCGCCAGCAGCATCGATGCCGAGGTTCATGATGTTCTTCTCGCGGAATTCTTCCAGCTTCTTTTCGTCGTCGCAGTGAATCCAGCGCGCGGTAACCACGCCCACCGGCTCGAACGAGGCATCTACACCGTATTCGTCCTTCAGGCGATAGGCGACTACGTCGAACTGCAGAACGCCGACCGCGCCCAGGATCAGGTCGTTGCTCATCAGCGGGCGGAAGAACTGGGTGGCGCCTTCTTCGGACAGCTGCACCAAGCCCTTCTGCAGCGCCTTCATCTTCAACGGATCGCGCAGGCGCGCGCGGCGGAACAGCTCCGGCGCGAAGTTGGGAATGCCGGTGAAGCTGATCGCCTCGCCTTCGGTAAAGGTATCGCCGATGCTGATGGTGCCGTGGTTGTGCAGACCGATCACATCGCCCGGATAGGCGCTTTCCACGATTTCGCGATCGCTGGCCATAAAGGTCAGTGCATTGGCGATGCGCACTTCCTTGTTGGTGCGCGTCTGCACCATCTTCATGCCGGCGGTATAGGTGCCGGAGCACACGCGCATGAAGGCGACGCGGTCGCGGTGCGCCGGATCCATGTTCGCCTGGATCTTGAACACGAAGCCGGTGAGTTTTTCTTCTTCCGGCTTCACCTCGCGGTTGAGCGTGTTGCGCGAGCGCGGCGCAGGCGCATGCTCCACGAAGAAGTCCAGCAGCAGTTGCACGCCGAAGTTATTGACCGCCGAGCCGAAGAATACCGGGGTGAGCTTGCCGGCGAGGTATTGCTCCAGATCGAACGGATGCGAGGCGCCCACGATCAGCTCCAGCTCGTCGCGCAGCTCGCCCAATGCTTCGGCGCCGATCGCGGCTTCCAGGCCGGGTGCATTCAGGCCTTTGAAGATGGTCGAATCCTGGCGGGTGAAATTCTTGCCCGCCTCGAACACATGCACTTCGTCCAGCAGCAGGTGGTATACGCCCTTCAGGCGCTTGCCCATGCCGATCGGCCAGGTCAGCGGCGCGCAGGCAATACCCAGCACCGATTCCACTTCATCCAGCAGTTCGATCGGCGAGCGGCCCTCGCGGTCGAGCTTGTTGATGAAGGTCATGATCGGCGTATCGCGCAGGCGGCACACTTCCATCAGCTTGATGGTGCGTTCTTCCACACCCTTGGCGCAGTCGATCACCATCAGCGCCGAGTCCACCGCGGTCAGCACGCGGTAGGTGTCTTCGGAGAAGTCCGCGTGACCTGGGGTGTCGAGCAGATTGACGATCTTGTCCTCGTAGGGGAACTGCATCACCGAGGAGGTCACCGAGATGCCGCGCTCCTTTTCCAGCGCCATCCAGTCCGAGGTGGCATGGCGCGCGGCCTTGCGGCCCTTGACGGAGCCGGCCATCTGGATCGCGCCGCCGAACAGCAGCAGCTTTTCCGTCAGCGTGGTCTTGCCCGCGTCGGGGTGGCTGACGATGGCGAAGGTGCGGCGGCGGTGGGTTTCTTGGAGATGGGCGGACATGGGCGGATCGGCTGGAGCGTGGAGCGCGTATTGTAACGTGGCTATCCCCCGGGCAGTGCCAGTGAACAGGCTCCGCGCACTTGGACGCCGGTCTTGTGAGGTGGCTTGCTCCGGCCATAGTGGCACTTTAGTATCACTTCATGCGCACTGAACTGGTCACCACCCTGAAGCGACAAGCCACCGAGCTGCTGGCAGAACTGGAGCGCGACCGCGAACCGATTCTGATCACGCAGCACGGCATGCCGAGTGCATATCTTGTTGACGTGGAGTCATTCGATGCCATGCAGCAGCGCATGAGGATGCTGGAAGGTATTGCGCGGGGCGAGCGTGCGCTGGAGGAGCAGCGCACCATGACGCATGCAGAGGCAAGGACACGCCTGAAGCGATGGCTGAAATAATCTGGACCGAGCCCGCGCTCAGCGAGCTCGACGAAATCGCCGATTACATCGCGCTGGACAACCCGCAGGCTGCACGTGAACTCGTCCAGCGCATTCTCGCGCATGTTGCGCAACTGGCGGATCATCCGGTCAGTGGGTCCAGGCCGCCAGAGCTGAAGGGGTCGCGCTATCGGCAAATAGTCGAACCTCCATGCAGGATCTTCTACCGTGTCGACGCAGACGCGGTGGTCGTTCTCTATGTGATGCGCTGCGAGCGGCTTTTGCGGAAATCGCGATTACGGGGCAAGCCTTAGGGCGTAACGACCACTTCGTTGGCGTAACCACATACGGCCAGCGGGTATTTGCCGGGCTCCGGAATCCGGGATACGCGGCGCCGGAAGGCATAAAAAAGCCCGGGGATCGCTCCCCGGGCTTTGGCTTGCAAGTGGCGGGCGAAGGCTTACTTCGCTTCCTTCTCCATCAGCTTGGCGACCATGCTCGCCGGCACTTCTTCGTAATGATCGAAGATCATGGTGAAGGTGCCGCGACCGCTGGTGGCCGAGCGCAGGAAGTTGATGTAGCCGAACATTTCCGCCAGCGGCACGAAGCCCTGCACGAAGGCGTTGGTGCCCTTCTGGCCCTGCTCGCTGATCGAGCCGCGGCGACGGTTGATGTCGCCGATCACGTCGCCGAGGTAGTCGGCTTCGGTGACCACTTCCAGCTTCATCACCGGCTCCAGCAGCTTGGGCTTGGACATGCGCTGCGCTTCGCGGAAGCAGGCGCGGCCGGCGATTTCGAAGGCGAGCGCCGAGGAGTCGACGTCGTGGTACTTGCCGTCGATCAGGCGTGCCTTGAAATCCAGCACTTCGTAGCCGGCCACCTGGCCCTGGCGCGATTCCACCGTGATGGCATGTTCCACCGCCGGGATGTATTCGCGCGGCACGCGGCCGCCGACGATTTCGTCGGAGAACACCACGCCGCTGCCCGGTTCACCCGGTTCGAAGATCATCTTCACTTCGGCGAACTGGCCCGAGCCGCCGGACTGCTTCTTGTGCGTGTAGGTGTGCTCGACGGTCTGGCCGAAGGCTTCGCGGAAGCTGACCTTGGGCTTGCCCATGTTGGCTTCCACGCCCAGTTCCGTGCGCATGCGGTCGATGGTGATTTCCAGATGCAGTTCGCCCATGCCCTTGAGCACGGTCTGTCCGGTTTCCTTGTCCACTTCCATGCGCAGCGACGGATCGGCCTTCACCATCTTGTAGAGCGCGGTGGAGAGCTTGTCGATGTCGTTGCGGCTCTTCGGTTCCACTGCCACGCTGATCACCGGGTCGGGGAAGCGCATGCGCTCCAGCAGCACCGGATGGGCCGGATCGGTGAGCGAGTCGCCGGTCTCGGTTTCCTTCATCGAGACGAAGGCGCAGATGTCGCCGGCGCGCACTTCTTCGATGTCCTTGGTGGCGTTGGCCTGCACTTCAACGATGCGGCCGATGCGCTCTTTCTTGCCGCGGGTGACGTTCTGCAGGGTGTCGCCCTTCTTGATCACGCCGGAGTAGATGCGGCAGAAGGTGAGCGTGCCGAACTGGTCGTTGATCACCTTGAACGCCAGTGCGCGTGCCGGTGCGTCGTCGACGACGCCCTGTTCGCCAACCACATTGCCGTCTTCGTCCACCAGGCCGATGCCGCCGTTCTCGCCCGGGTAGGGCATGTAGTCGACCACGCCGTCGAGCAGCTGCTGCACGCCCTTGTTGCGGTAGGAGGAGCCGCAGAACACCGGCACCAGCTTGCCTTCCACGCAACCCTTGCGGATGCACTTCTTGAGCAGCTCGATGCTGAAGTCGCCGCTCTTGATGAAGGTTTCGACGTCGCCGGCATTGAGCAGCTTGTCGAACGCTTCGTCGTCCATTTCCAGTGCTTTTTCGATGGTTTCATCGCGCAGCTGGGCGAGGTTGGCGACCCATTCCTGATCGGCGGTGGAGGTGAAGTTCACCTTGCTGGCAACTTCTTCCAGCGGTACCACGTCCCACTGGCTGTCCTTGTCGTGACCCTTCCAGATGTAGCCCTGGCCGGTGATCAGGTCGACCATGCCGACGAATTCGTCGTGGCTGCCCAGCGGAATCTGGCACAGCACGGCGTTGGCGCCGAGGCGGTTCTTGATGCCTTCCACGGCGTGCTTGAAGTTCGCGCCGATGCGGTCCATCTTGTTGATGTAGCACATGCGCGGCACGTTGTACTGGTCGGCCAGGCGCCAGTTGGTTTCGGTCTGCGGTTCCACGCCGGCCACGCCGTCGAACACCACCACGGCACCGTCGAGCACGCGCAGGCTGCGGTTCACTTCGATGGTGAAGTCCACGTGGCCTGGGGTGTCGATCACGTTGATCTGGTGACCCTTCCACTCGGTGGACACAGCGGCGGACTGAATGGTGATGCCGCGCTTGCGTTCCTGCTCGAGATAGTCGGTGGTGGTCGAGCCCTTGCCGTCCTTGGTGTCATGCACGTCGACGATCTGATGCTTCTTGCCCGTGTAATACAGCACGCGCTCGGTGGTGGTGGTCTTACCGGCGTCGATGTGGGCAATGATGCCGATGTTGCGATAGAGGTTGAGGGGTTTTTGGCGGGCCACAGTCTTGGTTCCGTGATTAAAGTTCGTTAGGCGAAATAATTGCGGACGCGAGTTCTGCCCGCAGCGTACGTTTTCAATGTGTATCCAGCGTGTCCGGTCCGGTCTGGCGCATTCAGGACGCTGCGTGGATCAGCAGGTCCTCGTAGAAGGCGCCGAAGGGCTCGGTCGGGTGGCTGATCTGGATCTCGAGGATCCACAGGCCTTCGCCAGGCCGGTGCTCGAAATCACCCAGGTCGCCGCCCTTGTGTATGGCGTGCGGGAAGTCGCTGACGCGATGTCCCTTGATGGCGTGGTTGAACCGCCATCCCATCGCTTCGGCACGCGCATCGGCGTAATTATACAGGGCTTGGCCGCTCAGGCCGCGAGTGTGCCACGCATCGGCCACATCCCGGTGCAGATCGCGTGCCGCCTGGGCGCAGGCCTGCTGGGCCGGGGCATGGCCGACCGTGAAGGTATCGCCCACATCGCCCTCGTGGCCATCGAAAACCAGGCCCAGGTCGATGAAATAGATGTCGTCCTGGCCCAGGCGCACGTCCGGGGCCGAGGGCTGGCGGTAGGTCTTGATGGTATTGGGGCCGATCCGGATGATGACCGGGTGCCACAGCCGCTCCATGCCCAGTTCCGCAAAAACTTTCGCCGCTTCGGCCTTGGCCTCGTCCTCGCTGATGCCCGGCCGCATGCGCTGGCGGATGCCCTGCAGCGCAGCCCAGCTCTGGCGGCGCGCGTGCTGCATGCGCGCCGGGTCGAACGTGCTGCCGACGGCTTCGCGGGCGTGCTGCGTCACGGGGGCGTCATCCGCGTTGCCATGCTCAGCCCAGCAGCACCAATGCCAGGCCAATTGCTGCAGGCAGGCCCTGGATCCACAGCACCTTGCGGGTGGCGGTGAAGCCGCCGTAGAGGCCGGCAATCAGCACGCAGGCCAGGAAAAACAGCTTTACGTGGGTGCCTTCGGGGCCGCCGAGCAGGATGCCCCAGATCAGCCCCGCGGCCAGGAACCCGTTGTACAGCCCCTGGTTGGCGGCCAGCACCTTGCTCTGTGTGGCGAATTCGGGAGTGAGGCCGAAGGCGCGCCGGCCGGTGGGCTTGTCCCAGAGAAACATCTCCAGGACCAGGAACCACACATGCATCAGCGCGATGACCGCGACCACGATGTTGACGAGGATCGACATGCTGCTCCCCTGGCGCCGGCTCAGGCCAGCGCGTAGCCGAACTGTTCCTTGAACGCGGCCGCGAACTCGCCGTAGCTGAAATGCTGGTTCTGCGTGCCGGGATGTTCCACCTTCAGCGCGCCCATCAGCGAGGCCATGCGGCCGATGGTCGGCCAGTCCAGGCCGTTCATGATGCCGAAGATCAGGCCGGCGCGATAAGCGTCGCCGCAGCCGGTGGGATCGACCACCTGGCGCTCGCGCGCAGGCGGAATCTCATGGGTGGTGCCGTCGGCGTGGATCAGCGAGCCGCGCGGGCCGAGCGTCACGATATAGGCCTTCACGCGCGAGGCAATGTCCGCCGCGCTCCAGCCGGTGCGCTGCTGCAGCAGCTGCGATTCGTAGTCGTTGACGATCACATAGGTGGATTTTTCGATCATGGCGCGGAACTCGTCGCCATTGAACAGCGGCATCGCCTGGCCCGGGTCGAACACGAAGGGCACGCCGCGCGCGGCGAATTCGTCCACGTGCTGCAGCATCGCCTCGCGGCCGTCCGGCGCCACGATGCCGAAGCTGATCTGGGGGATATTGCGCACGTGGTTGGCATGCGCGCTGGACATCGCGCCCGGATGGAAGGCGGTGATCTGGTTGTTGTCCAGGTCGGTGGTGATGAAGCACTGCGGCGTGAACTGGTCCTCGAATACGCGGATGCAGTCCATGCGGATACCGCATTTTTCCAAGTGCTCGCGGTACGGCGCGAAATCCTGGCCCACGGCGGCCACCGGCAGCGGATCGCCGCCCAGCAGCTTGAGGTTATAGGCGATGTTGCCGGCGCAGCCGCCGAATTCGCGGCGCATGCGCGGCACCAGGAACGACACGTTCAGGATGTGCACCTGGTCCGGAATGATGTGGTTCTTGAACTGGTCCTGGAAGACCATGATGGTGTCGTAGGCAAGCGATCCGCAGATAACGGCAGACATGTGGCAGTGGTCCCAATGGGTTGGCTGAATGCGGCGGGGCCGCTGGCGGCAAACACATTATCGTAGCTGGTAGGAGCAGTACGGGAAACAGGCAGCCGCCCGGCAGACTCGGCCCGGGACCCATGGTCGCCTCATTTTTGACACGCCGTTTCCAGCAAAAACAAAGCCTTTCTTAACGAGATTGTCCTTGCGAACAAGGGGTTTGCTGACTAGACTGGCGCGCTTACTTTTTAGCCAGAGTCGACACGCGGCGGACCCATGTTCAAGAAGTTTCGCGGAATGTTTTCGAACGATGTTTCCATCGACCTTGGCACGGCCAATACGCTTATCTATGTCAGGGGCCAGGGCATCGTCCTGAACGAACCTTCCGTGGTCGCCATCCGTCAGGATCGTGGACCGGGCGGTCCCCGCACGGTTGCCGCGGTAGGCGGCGATGCCAAGCGCATGCTGGGTCGTACGCCAGGCAATATCGCTACGGTTCGCCCGATGAAGGACGGCGTGATCGCCGACTTCACCATGACCGAGGCGATGCTGCAGCACTTCATCCGCCAGGTGCATCGCTCGCGCCTGCTGCGCCCGAGCCCGCGCGTGCTGGTCTGCGTACCCTGCGGTTCCACCCAGGTGGAGCGCCGCGCCATCAAGGAATCGGCCGAAGGCGCCGGTGCCCGCGACGTGTTCCTGATCGAAGAGCCGATGGCCGCTGCGATCGGCGCCGGCATTCCGGTGCATGAGGCGCGCGGCTCGATGGTGCTGGACATCGGCGGCGGCACCTCGGAAGTGGCGGTTATCTCGCTCAACGGCATCGTCTACTCGCAGTCCGTGCGCGTGGGCGGCGACCGCTTCGACGAAGCCATCATCAACTACGTGCGCCGCAACCACGGCACGCTGATCGGCGAATCGACCGCCGAGCGCATCAAGCTGGAAATCGGCTGCGCCTTCCCGCAGAGCCAGGTCAAGGAGATCGAAATCTCCGGCCGAAACCTGGCCGAGGGCGTGCCGCGCATGTTCACGGTCAACTCCAACGAGATCCTGGAAGCCCTGCACGAACCGCTCGCCGGCATCGTGGCGGCGGTGAAGGCCGCGCTGGAACAGACGCCGCCGGAGCTGTGCTCCGACGTGGCCGAGCGCGGCATCGTGCTCACCGGCGGTGGTGCCCTGCTGCGCGATCTGGATCGCCTGCTGTCGGAAGAAACCGGTCTGCACGTGCAGGTGGCGGACGATCCGCTGACCTGCGTGGCGCGCGGCGGCGGCAAGGCGCTGGAGCTGATCGACCAGCACGGCAGCGATTTCTTCGCCCCAGAGTGAGCGTCCTCGCAACGCGAGGACACAATTCCCTCTCCCCAGCGGGGAGAGGGCAGGGTGAAGGGCCAGGGCTTGCGTCCATGTTCATTCGAAGCGCATCTAAACAGGCATTCGCTGTGACGCTTTTCGCGAGCTTGCCCCCTCACGCCGACCCTCTGCCAGCGGGCAAGAGGGTGCTGACGCCCATGGCATGCGGAGTGCCCGCATGCCACTGAGTCGCGAGGAATCCTCGCCCCTGTTCGCCGGCACCGCGGCCGGCACCCTGCGGCTGATCTTCTATCTCGCCATCGCGATGGTGTTGATGGTGCTCGATCACCGCAACGGCTGGTTGTGGCGCATGCGCTATGCCACCGCGATCGTGATCGAGCCGGTGTATCGCCTGGCCAGCCTGCCCGCCGACGGCATGCATGCGCTGGGCGTGGCCTTTGCCGATCGCCGTTTGCTCACGGAGCAGAACCAGCGCCTGCGCGAAGATCTGCTGCTGGCCAATGCCAAGCTCAACCGCATGGCCGCGGTGGCCGAGCAGAACCAGCGCCTGAAGGAATTGCTCGATACCCAGCACAGCCTGGAGCTGCATGTGCAGATGGCGCGCGTGATCGGCATCGACCTGGGTGCGTTCCGCCATCGCATGATGATCAACCTCGGCGCGCGCGATGGCGTCAAGGCCGGCCAGCCGGTGATCGATGCGCACGGCGTGATGGGGCAGGTGATCGATGTGCTGCCCAACTCCGCCACCGTGATGCTGGTGACCGATCCGGATCATGCGCTGCCGGTCGTAGTCGAGCGCACGGGCCTGCGCACGATCGCCTACGGTTCGCGCAACGGCGAGCAGCTCACCTTGCCCACGGTGCCGATGGCGGCCGATATCCATGTCGGCGACAAGCTGCTGACCTCGGGTTTGGGCGGCCGTTTCCCGGAAGGTTTCCCGGTCGGTGAAGTCGCCACCGTGGGGCCGGCGCCCAGCGGCATGTTCCTGGAAGCGCACGCCAATCCCAGCGCCGATCTCGACCGCAGCGACGAAGTGCTGGTGCTGCACGACCTGGCCGAGCCGGCCGGGCCGCCGCCGCCGCCATCGCCGGCCGGCCCGCCGACCGACGAGGCGCCACCCCCGCCTGCACCAGCCGGCAGCAGCGCCGCGGCGCCGCGTGCCGTTTCGCCTGCCGCGGCGGCGTCCGCGGGAGTGCCGCAAACATGAGCCGGCAGCGACTGTCATTCTGGTGGTTCGTCGGCACGTTGGCTGGGGCGCTGCTGCTGATGCTGATCCCGCTGCCCAGCGTGCTGGATCCGTTCAAGCCGTACTGGCCAGCGCTGGTGCTGCTGTATTGGGCGCTGGAGTCGGGCGAGCAGCGCGTCACGCTCGGCCTGGCCTTTGTGATCGGCGTCTGCGCCGACATGTTCAACGGCGTGCTGCTCGGCGAGCAGGCGCTGCGTCTGTGCGTGCTCACCTTTATCGCGCTGCGCTTCCGCTCGCGGCTGCGCTTTTTCCCGATGTGGCAGCAGACGCTGGCGGTGCTGGCGCTGCTGGTCAACGATCGTTTCCTGCTGCTGATCGTGCGGGCGTTCGCGGGTGAGTCCACGCCGCCGGCGCTGTGGTGGGCCTCGCCGTTTGTGAGCGCGCTGCTGTGGCCGTTCCTGTTCCTGTTGCTGGACGATCTGCGGATGCGGCTGAGGTTGCAATGAGTGCGGCGACCCATCCATGCCGCGCCTGATCCGCCGCCAGTTCAAGGATACCCGCGGCGAAGGCGAACTGTTCCGCCGTCGCGCGCTGGCCGGCTTTGCGCTGATCCTGCTGGGCTTGTGCGCGCTGGTCGGGCGCTATGTGTTCCTGCAGGTGCTGCATCACGATGAATTCGCCCTGCGCTCGGTCAACAACAGCGTCAAGCCGCGCGCCATTCCGCCCGCGCGCGGCCTGATCTACGACCGCAACGGCGTACTGCTGGCCGACAACGTGCCGGCCTTCCGGCTGGAAGTGCGGCCGGACCAGGTGCAGAACATGAACCAGATGCTGGCCCAGCTCGGCAAGGTGGTGCCGCTGGACCCGGATGACTTGGACGCCTTCCGCAAGCAGCTCAAGCAAAGCCGCCGCTTCGACAGCGTGCCGTTGAAAATGCGCTTGACCGAAGACGATATCGCCCGCTTCGCCGTCAGCCGCTGGCGTTTCCCTGGCGTGGACGTGGTGCCGTATCTCATCCGCTACTACCCGCTGGGATCGCTGTTCGCACATGTGGTGGGCTACGTCAGCCGCATCGACGCGGACGATTTGGACAGCCTCGATCCGGAGCGCTACAAGGGCACCACGCATATCGGGCGCATCGGTCTTGAGCGCTCGTACGAGGACATGCTGCACGGCTCGCCCGGCTACGAGCTCGATGAAGTGAATGCCGACGGACGCATCCAGCAGGTGCTGGAAACGCATCCGCCGATTCCCGGCAAGAATCTCTATCTGAGCATCGATGCGCGCGTGCAGAAAGCAGCCCAGGATGCGTTCGAGGGCCGTGCGGGTGCGGCGGTAGCGATCGATCCGCGCAACGGCCAGGTACTGGCGATGGTCAGCGTGCCTTCGTTCGATCCGAACCTGTTCGTCAACGGCATCAGCACGGCCGATTACAAATCGCTGATTACTTCGCCCGACAAACCGCTGATCAATCGCGCGATGAAGGCGGGCTATCCGCCCGGCTCCACCGTGAAGCCCTTCATGGGCCTGGCCGGCCTGGAATATGGCGTGCGCAGGCCGGAAGACTCGGTGCTTTCCACCGGCGTGTTCTACATTCCGGGGCAATCGCGCGGCTACCGCGATGACCAGCGCTACGGTGCCGGCACGGTGAATCTCTACAAGGCGATCTACGCCTCGGTAAACACTTACTTCTACAAGCTCGCGCTGGACCTGGGCATTGATCGCGTCAGCGAGTTCATGAGTGGCTATGGCTTCGGGCGGCCCAGCGGTATCGACCTGCCGGGCGAGGTATCCGGCATCCTGCCGTCGCGCGCATGGAAGGCCAAGCACTCGCCCAAGGAACGCACCTGGTATCCCGGCGAAACGGTCATTGCAGGTATCGGCCAGGGTTATTGGTCGGTGACCGCTCTGCAATTGGCGCATGCCCTGGCGACCTTCGCCGGTCGCGGCGTGCCGTATGCGCCGCGCGTGGTGATGTCCACCGCGGATGTCGGCCATACGCCGTCGCCGCTGCCCAATCCGCCCGCCGGCCCTTCGCTGATCAAGAACATGAAGGACTGGGATGCGGTAAACGAAGGCATGCAACTGGTGATCTACAGCAACGACCCGCTGTCCACCGGTTTCAAATTCCGGCTGGGCGACGGCTTCCCCTATCGCCTTGCTGGCAAGAGCGGTACTGCCGAACGCTTCTCGCGTACCAGCGATGCCTATAACGAGAACCGCAATACTGCCTATCTCGCGGCGCGCCACCGCGCCTGGTTCGAAGTGTTTACGCCGGCCGAAAATCCGCGCATTGCCGTCGCCGTGGTGCTGGAGGCGGGCGCCTGGGGTGCGGAAGATGCCGGTCCGATTGCGCGCAAGATTCTCGACGCCTGGCTGGCCACGCAGGGCGGCGCGGTACCGCCCGACACGCCGCTGCCCGAGAACGGTGTGACCGCGGCACCCGCAGCGGCCTCCACCACCGCCAGCGAAGTAATGCCGGAAGACACCCCGCAGGGCGACGCGCCTGCGCCGGACAGCTCCAGTGCCGGAGACAACGACCAATGATCGATACCTGGCGCACCCGCGTTTATCGATTCCTGCGGCGCCTGTGGCGGCGTCCGCGCATCGACCTGCCGCTGGCCTTCGCGCTGCTGCTGCTGAGTGGCGTCGGCCTGGTCACGCTGTACAGCGCGGGCGAAGCCAATGTCGGGCTGGTCGGCGGCCAGGCCGCGCGCTTCCTGCTGGGCGCCATTTTCATCATGCTGATGTCGCGCATTCCGCCGTCCACGCTGCGCAACTGGACGCCGTGGCTGTATGCCGGCAGCACCGTGCTGCTGGTGGTGGTGGCGGTGCTCGGCGAAGGACGCGGTGCCGGTCGCTGGCTCAATCTCGGCATCATGCGTTTCCAGCCGTCCGAGCTGATGAAGCTGACCATGCCGATGATGGTGGCGTGGTACCTGCATCCGCGCCAGCTGCCGCCGGGTTGGAAAGATATCGCGGTAGTCGGCGCACTGATTGCGATTCCGGCCGCCTTGATCGCCAAGCAGCCGGACCTGGGCACTGCCCTGCTGGTCACCGCGGCGGGCACCTTTGCGCTGTTTCTGTCGGGCATGGCGTGGTGGCGCTTCGGCCTGCTGGCGGCGATTGCCGGCGGCATGGCGCCGGTGGCCTGGCATTTCATGCACCAGTACCAGCGCAATCGCATCCTCACCATGCTCAATCCGGAATCCGATCCGCTCGGCGACGGCTGGCACATCATCCAGTCGCAGATCGCCGTGGGCTCGGGCGGCATCTTCGGCAAAGGCTTCGAGCAGGGCACGCAGTCGCGCCTGGACTTCCTGCCCGAGCACACCACCGATTTCATCTTCGCGGTGTTTTCCGAGGAATTCGGCCTGATCGGCGTATGCGCGATCCTGGTGTTATATGCCTTCATCATCGGGCGCTGCCTGTGGATCGCGATGGAAGCGCGCGATACCTATTCGCGCCTGCTGGCCGGCGCTATCGGCATGAGCTTTTTCGTCTACGTGTTCGTCAACGGCGGCATGGTCGCCGGACTGCTGCCAGTGGTGGGCGTGCCGATGCCGATGGTCAGCTATGGCGGCACCTCGGCGGTATCGCTGCTGGTGGGCTTCGGCGTGCTGATGTCGATCCACGCCAACCGCAAGGTGCACGACTGAATGCAGGACCCGCAGCGCGCCCATCATGTGCCCGGGTTTGCGCCGTTTTGCATGCTACGCTTTGCGCAATGCCGATGACCGCCGCGACATTTCATTCTCTTCGAGCCTTGCGGCCGATCTGTTTTCGTCCCTGTTTGCTGCTCGCTGCGCTGGCGCTGAGCGCGGCGATGCCGGCGTGGGCCGACCACCCCGGGCAAGCCAAGCTCGTGCAGGAAGTGGCCAAGGACACTGGCAAGGATCCGGCACAACTCAACGCGCTGCTCGATGGCGCGAAGATGCAGCAAAGCATCCTCAACGCGATCAGCCGCCCGGCCGAAGCCAAGCCGTGGAGCGACTACCGGCAGATCTTCCTCACCCCGCAGCGGATTGATGCCGGTATCGATTTCTACCGTGCCCATCGCGCCCTGCTGGAAAAGATCGGCGCCGAATACGGCGTGGCGCCGCAGTACATCGTGGCGATCCTGGGCGTGGAAACCTTCTACGGGCGCAACACCGGCAAGTACAAGGTGCTCGATGCGCTGGTTACGCTGGGTCTGTACTACCCGCCGCGCGCGGCGTTCTTCCGCGACCAGCTGAAAACCTTGCTGGAGCTGCCGGACAGCCAGCTGGCCGGTCCGGTCGACACCCTGACCGGCTCCTATGCCGGCGCCCAGGGCTGGGGCCAGTTCATGCCGGGCAGCATTCGCGATTTCGCCGTGGATGAAGACGGCGACGGGCGCATCGACCTGCAGAATTCGCTGCCCGACATCCTCGCCAGCGTGGCCAATTATTTCGCCAAGCATGGCTGGGTCAGCGGCGGCATGGTGGCGGCGCGCGCGCAGCCCGACGGCGCGGCCAAGCAACTGGACGTGAAAGACTCCACGCCGCAATGGACGATCGAGCAACTGGAAGCCTGGGGCTATGCGCCGATCCAGCACCTGGACCCGGGCGCCAGCAGCAGCGTGCAGAAATTCCAGGGCCTCAACGGTCCGGAATACTGGTTCACCTTCCAGAACTTCTACGTGATCACGCGCTACAACCGCAGTCCGATGTACGCCATGGCGGTGAGCCAGCTGGCCGACGCGATCGCCGCGGGAGCCAATAGTCCGGAACAGGCTACGCAATGAGGGCGCCGTGGCGCCTGCTCCTGCCGTGTGCGTGCCTGGCGATACTGGCCGGCTGCGGCGGTCATAAGAGTACGCGGCCTTATGCATCGTCCTCGCGCAGCGGCAGCAGCTCCGGTTCCGGTGCGTCTGCTTCGGGCGGCATCTACGACGACACCAGCCGGCCGCAGAGCAGCCGCTATCGCGATGGCAGCGACAGCATTCCGGATGGTCCGCCGCCCGATCTGAGCAACCTGCCGGAGCCGGTGCCCAAGGTGGAGCCGCGTTCGCTCTACGGCAACAAGTCGCCATACACCGTGCTGGGCCGCACCTACAGTGTGCTGCCGACGGCACGCGGCTATGACGAGCGCGGCATAGCCTCGTTCTACGGCAACAAGTTCCACGGCTACAAAACCTCGAATCTCGAGGACTACGACATGTACAAGTTCAGCGCCGCCAGCACGGTGCTGCCGCTGCCGAGCTATGCGCGGGTGACCAATCTGCAGAACGGCAAGAGCGTGGTGGTACGCGTGAACGACCGCGGCCCGTTCCACGAGGACCGCGTGATCGATCTTTCCTACGCCGCCGCGGTGAAGATCGGCATCTGGCCCAAGGGCACCGGCCTGGTGGAAGTGCAGGGCATCGATCCCTCCGCGCCGCCGCAGGCCGAAGCGCCACCGCCGCCGGTGGTCTCGCCGTCTGCGCCGCCGCCGGGGATCTTCCTGCAGGTCGGCGCGTTCGCCGATCCGGCCAATGCCGAGAAAGTCGCCGCCCAGCTGCGCACTGCGAATTTCGCTCCGGTGCAGGTGGTGGATGCCACCATCGGCGGTCGTCTCGTGCATCGCGTGCGGGTCGGGCCGCTGGCGGATGTCGACACCGCCGACCGGGTGACCACGCAGATCGAGCAAATGGGCCTGCCCCACCCGCAGGTCGCGGTAGACTGAGCGTTTTCCACTTGTAGTGGCGCCGCGCGCGCCGATGATCCAGCACAAACGGATGTAAGCCCACGATGAATCTGTTCCGCCGCCCCCTGTACGTGATTGCTGCCGCCGCGCTGGTGTTCGGTGCCAGCGCCATCGCCCAGCAGACGCCGACCCCCAACCTGCCGCCCAAGCCGGTAGCCAACGTACCCGCGCCTGCCGCGGTGCAGGTACCGGTGCCGCCGCCGCCGGATGTCGACGGCAAGACCTGGGTGCTGATGGATTACGCCACCGGGCAGATCCTGGCGTCCAAGGATGCGGATGTACGCGTGGTGCCCGCTTCGATCACCAAGGTGATGACCGACTACGTGATCTCCGCGCAGATCGCCTCGGGCAAGATCCACCTCACCGATCAGGTCAGCATCAGCGAGCACGCCTGGCGCGCCGGTGGTGCGGGTACCGACGGTTCCACCAGCTTCCTCAAGCTCAACAGCCAGGTGCCGCTGAAGGACCTGCTGTACGGCATGATCATCCAGTCCGGCAACGATTCGGCCATTGCGCTGGCCGAACACACCGCCGGCTCCGAAGAAACCTTCGCCAGCCTGATGAACGCCTATGCCAAGCAGCTCGGCATGGTGAACTCGCACTTCGTCAATGCGTCCGGCTATCCGGTCGACAACCACTACACCACCGCGCACGACGTGGCGATCCTCACCCGCGCGCTGATCCACGATTACCCGGACGACTACGCGATCTCCGCCATCAAGGAGTTCGAGTGGAACGGCATCAAGCAGGGCAACCGCAACACGCTGCTGTGGCGCGATTCCAGCGTCGATGGCGTGAAAACCGGCCACACCGCCGAAGCCGGCTTCTGCCTCGACGCCTCGGCCAAGCGCGGCGACCAGCGCATGATCGCCATCGTGATGGGCGCCAGCAACGAGAAGGCGCGCGCCGATTCGGCCATTGCGCTGCTCAATTACGGCTTCCGCTTCTTCGAAACGCACAAGCTGTATGAATCCGGCAAGCCGCTGGCCACGCCGCGCCTGTGGAAGGGCGAGGAAGACCAGCTGCCGCTGGGCGTGCAGCAGGACGTGCTGGTCACGGTGAAAACCGGCGACTACGACAAGCTCAAGGCCACCATGGACATCCCGTCCACCCTGATCGCGCCGTTCAAGAAGGGCCAGCAGGTGGGCACGCTGCACGTCACCGAAGATGGCCAGCCGGTGCTCGACGTGCCGCTGGTGTCGATGAACGATGCGCCGCAGGGCGGTTTCTTCAAGCGCCTGTGGGACAGCATCCTGCTGTGGTTCCACGGCAGCGACAAAAAGTAAAAGCGTGGGGCGCGTAGGTTGGGTTAGCGCAGCGTAACCCAACAAATTCGCAGAAATGACGTTGGGTTACGCTGCGCTAACCCAACCTGCGCAGCCCGCGGCAAATGTTCGAGACGGAGAATGCCGATGAAAGACCTGGACGAGATCAAGCCACAGCAGGAAGGCCAGGGTTTCCAGTTTCCCGGTGAGTTCGAAATCACCGCCATGGGCAACGCCAGCGCGGATCTGAAAGCGCGCGTGCCGCAGATTCTCGAAGGCATCGGCCTGCATGTGCTGCACGAAACCGTGCGGCACAAGCATTCACGCGAAGGTAACTTCCTCTCGGTGACGGTCAGCTTCCGCTGCGACACCCGCGAGCAGTACGACGCCGCACATGCGGCGCTGCGCGCGGATCCGGATATCCGCTTCACCCTGTAATCGACTTTCCTCTCCCCGCCGGGGAGAGGGCGCGGCCAGCACAGCGACTTCCTTCACTTGCAAGCCACTGGCCCCGGCCACAGATTGGCCCCCATCCCCACGCAGGCCTGCGATCCATGTCCCAACCGCTGAAAATCCGCCGCCTGGGCCGCCAGCCCTACGCTCCGGTGTGGCAGGCGATGAGCGCCTTTACCGACAACCGCACCGCCGACACCGTCGACGAGCTGTGGGTGCTGGAACACGATCCGGTCTTCACCCTCGGCCAGGCCGGCAAGATGGAGCATGTCTTGGCGCCGGGTGAGATTCCGGTGGTGCCGGTGGATCGCGGCGGCCAGGTCACCTATCACGGCCCCGGCCAGATCGTGGCCTACCCGCTGATCGACCTGCGCCGCACCGGGGTGGGCGTGCGCGAGTTGGTCTGCAAGATCGAGCAGGCGCTTATCGATACGCTGGCGCACTGGAACATCGAGGCCCTGCGCCGCGAGGGCGCCCCGGGCGTGTACGTGGCCGGGGCCAAGGTCGCGGCCCTGGGCCTGCGGGTGCGGCGCGGCTGCAGCTTCCACGGCCTGGCCTTCAATGTGAACATGAATCTGGAACCTTTCCACCGCATCAATCCCTGTGGTTACAAGGACCTGGCGGTCACGCAGGTGCTAGACTTGGGCGGTCCGTCGCGGCTGGCGGAGGTCGAAGATGTGCTGATCGGCGAATTTTGCCGGCAGTTCGATTTCGATGCGGAACCGGCCGCTCCCCTTATTCCCGAACTCCCCGCTCGCGTGGCGGTCTGACCTACCTCATGAGCGAAACGTCAGCTTCATCCACGAAGAACATCCCGATCAGCGTCGTCAGCGGTACGCCGGCGGTCGAGAAGCAATTGGGCAACGACAAGATCGCGCTCAATCGCGCGGGCTTCGATGCCAATACGCCTACCTTGCGCAAACCGAGCTGGATTCGCGTGCGTCTGCCGCAAGGCAATGCCGTGCAGCAGCTGAAGGCACGCCTGCGCGAAAACGCGCTGGTAACGGTGTGCGAAGAAGCATCGTGCCCGAACATCCACGAGTGTTTCAGCAAGGGCACCGCCACCTTCATGATCCTCGGCGAGGTGTGCACGCGGCGCTGCTCGTTCTGCGACGTGGCGCATGGCCGCCCGGCCGCGCCCGATCCGCTGGAGCCGGCGCGCCTGGCTGAAACCATTCGCGACATGCGCCTGAAATACGTGGTGATCACCTCGGTGGATCGCGACGATCTGCGCGACGGCGGCGCCGAGCATTTCGCCGCCTGCGTCCGCGCCGTGCGCCATGCCAGCCCGAACATCCGCATCGAAATCCTCACTCCGGATTTCCGCGGCAAGGGTCGCATGGAGCGCGCGCTGGAAGTGCTCAAGGATTTCCCGCCGGACGTGTTCAACCACAATCTGGAAACCGTGCCGCACCTGTATCGCGAAGTACGTCCGGGCGCCGACTACCAGTGGTCGCTGGACTTGCTCAAGCGCTTCAAGGCGCAGCATCCGGATGTGCCGACCAAGTCCGGCATCATGCTGGGCCTGGGCGAAACCTACGAGCAGGTGATCGAAACCATGCGCGACCTGCGCGCGCACGATGTGGACATGATCACCATCGGCCAGTACCTGCAGCCCACGCCGCATCATCATCCGGTGGTGCGCTACTGGACGCCCGACGAATTCGATGCGCTGCGCGTGGCAGGCGAGGAGATGGGTTTCCATCACGTCGCCTCCGGTCCACTCGTCCGTTCCTCCTACCACGCCGACCTGCAGGCCCATGCAGCTGGTGTCACCGAGCAAGCCTAAAACTCCTATGACCTTCCGTCCTCTGCTCGCCCTGCTGATCGCCTTCAGCGTCACCACCTCCGGCTCGGCCCTGGCCCAGTCGGCCGCCGACATGGGTGCGGCCAAGCCGCGCAAAGTGTCGGAGCTGCCGCTCAAGCCGACCGACACCCAGGCCAATGCGGCGCTGATCTCCGCGCATCTGCTCACGCGCTTCCACTACGACGCGCAGCCGCTCGACACCAGCATGTCGGAGAAGATCTACAGCTTGTATTTCAAGCTGCTGGACGGCGAGAAGGTGTTCTTCACCCAGGAAGACATGGCGAACTTCGCCAAGTACAAGGACGAGTTCGGCAACGAGATCTGGAACAAGGATCTGTCCGGCCCGTTCGACATCTTCAATCAGTACATCCTGCGCGCGATCGACCGCATGACGTATGCGCGCGGCCTGTTGAAGCAGGGCTTCGACTTCAACACCAGCGAAACCTACAACACCGACCGCAAGAACGCCGACTGGCCCAAGGACAAGGCCGAGCTCGACAAGCTGTGGCGCGAGCGCACCATGAACGACTGGCTGCGCCTGAAGCTGGCCGGCAAGAATGACGACGACATCCGCAAGACCCTGGACAAGCGCTACGCCAACTACATCGAGCGCGTGAAGCAGCTCGATGGCGAAGACGCCTTCCAGACCTTCATGACCGCCTACGCCAACTCCACCGATCCGCATACGGACTACATGGGTCCGCGTGCCGCCGAGAACTTCGATATCACCATGAAGCTCTCGCTCGAAGGCATCGGCGCGGTGCTGCAGGCGCGCGACGACTACACCCAGATCCGCGAGCTGGTGCCCGCCGGCCCGGCGATCAAGTCCGGCAAGATCCATGTCGGCGACCTGGTGCTGGGCGTGGGCCAGGGTGCCAACGGCCCGATCACCGATGTGGTGGGCTGGCGCCTGGATGACGTGGTCAACCTGATCCGCGGCAAGAAAGACACCACCGTGCGCCTGGAAATCGTACCCGCCGATCAGGGCGAAGACGGCAAGCACGAGATCATCACCCTGGTGCGCCAGAAGGTGGCGATCGAAGAACAGTCGGCCAAGAAGAAGGTGATCACCATCACCGACGCCGGCGTCACCCGCAAGATCGGTGTGATCGAGCTGCCGATGTTCTATTCCGATTTCGGCGCGCGCAGCGAAGGCGACAAGGATTTCAAGAGCGCCACCCGCGACGTGACCAAGCTGTTGAACGAACTGAAGGCCGACGGCGTGCAGGGTGTGGTGATCGACCTGCGCAACAACGGCGGCGGTTCGCTGTACGAAGCCAACGAACTCAGCGGCCTGTTCATCGACAAGGGTCCGGACGTACAGGTGCGCGATGCGCGCGGCCAGGTACAGGCGCAGGGCAAGGACGACACTGCCCCGATGACCTGGAGCGGCCCGCTGGCGGTGCTGGTCAATCGCGGCACGGCTTCGGCCTCGGAGATTTTCTCCGCCGCGATCCAGGATTACGGCCGCGGCCTGATCATCGGTACGCCCACCTTCGGCAAGGGCACGGTGCAGACCCTGATCGATCTCAACCGCTTCGCCTCCGATCCGGCCAGCAACCCGAACTTCGGTGCGCTGAAGATGACGGTGCAGGAATTCTTCCGCATCAATGGCGGTTCCACCCAGCTCAAGGGCGTTACCCCGGACATCCTGTATCCGACCAACGGCGACGAGAAGGATTTCGGCGAATCGACCTACGACAACGCGCTGCCGTGGACGCAGATCCCGCCGGCCGACTACAAGCCGGTGGCCGACATGAAGGCCTACCTGCCGCAGCTGGAACAACTGCATGACGCGCGCGATGGGAAGTCGCCGGCGTGGCAGCTGATGCTGGACGAGATCAACCAGTACAAGAAGCTGGCCGATCGCACCACCATCTCGCTGAACTTCGACCAGCGCCAGGCCGAACGCAAGCAGCTGGATGCTACCCAGGCGGAATTCCGTGCGCGTCACAAGACCATCGACGGCAACACCGCGGTGGACAACGACGACGACAGCCAGCTCGACGACGGCCTCAACGCCAACGAGCGCAGCCTGAAGAGCGAGCTGAAGGAACAGGAAGACGCCAAGAACGCGCCGGATCCGCAGCTGCAGGAAACCGCGCACATCCTGTTCGACGCCATCGGCCTGATCAACGCGAATCCGAAGCTGGCCGCCGAAGTGCTGCCGTATGGCGGCAAGGAAAGCGCCAACATGGTGGCTGCGGCCGGTGCGGCAGCACCGTCGTCGCTGCCGGCGGCGGGTGCGCCGGCCCAGAACCAGGGTGCTTCCAAGGATGCCCCGGTGGCCCCGGCCCCGGCAGGATCGAGCGGCCACTAAGTTCCAGCGGCTCCGGTTATCTGAAAAAGGCAGCGCAACGCGCTGCCTTTTTCTTTTGGCAAAGCCCACACCGCGCAGCCGCGCTATCGTAGCCACCAGCCACGGAGGCAGCGCGCATGAACGAGCTATCCAATCTCGCCCTTGCCGGCGGCCTGGCCTGGGCCAGCGGCATCCGCCTGTACGCCACGCTTTTTCTCGCCGGCCTGCTGGGCCGTCTCGGTTATGTGCAGCTGCCGCCGGGGCTGGCCGTGCTCAGCCACGACTGGGTGCTGATCGTGGCCGGCGTGCTGATGGTTGGCGAATTCCTGGCCGACAAGATTCCGGTGTTCGACAGCGTGTGGGATGCGATCCAGACCTTTATCCGCATTCCGGTCGGCACCTTGCTGGCCTGGGGCGTGTTCAGCCATGCGGGCGCGGATCAGCAGTTCATTGCCGCGCTGCTCGGCGGGGTGGTGGTGACCGGTACGCATCTGGCCAAGGCCGGTACGCGCGCGCTGATCAATACCTCGCCCGAGCCGCTGAGCAACTGGGGCGCCAGCGCGGGCGAGGATCTTTCCCTGCTCGGCATCTTCTATCTGATGTGGCAGCACCCGTTGGTCTTGCTGGTGCTGTTGCTGCTGTTCCTGGCGCTGCTGTGCTGGCTGCTGCCGAAGATCGTGCGCGGATGGCGCGCGATCTTCCGGCGACTGCGCAGCTTCCGGGCGGCATCGGCGCCGCCCGGCTAGGCCTCAGCCATCCTGCTTGGGCTTGCCCTTGGCCGCTTGCTGCTTGCGCCACTGCTGGTACTCGGTGACCTGCGGCAGATCGCGCAACAACTTCGAATGCGGATCCACGATCACCAGCGCATGTGCGGGCACGTTGTCGAGGCTGCCCTGGCCATTGGCCATCGGCAGCGTGTGCAGCTTGCCATCGACCTGGACTTCCACCGGCATCGGGAAGGGCAGATCGTGCGGTACTTGCCAGTGCAGGGCCAGCGTGTCGCCCTGATGCTGCACGTCGAGCTTGGGTAGCACAGGCTGATACAGATACACATTGAAGAACCAGCTGAGATCGCGCCCGGCCGCCTTGTTCACGATCGCCACGAAATCCTGCGTGCCCTGGTAGTGCGGCTGGAAATTGCCCGGCTGCGGATCCGGCCGTCCGTATACCAGCTCGCGCAGGCTGGCGAAGAAGGCCTGGTCGCCGATCAGGTCGCGCAGCGAATGCAGCATCAGCGCGCCCTTGTTGTAGATATCCAGGCCCGGGCCGTGCGCGTCGTCGTAGACCTGCGCTTCGGTCTCGCTGTGCTCAGACACCACCGGATAGCGGTTCTGCAGCGACAGGCGCAGCTTGTCCAGCCACGCGTAATAGCCCATGTCGCCGTTGATCGCCTGGCTGTACAGCGGCTGCATGTAAGTGGCAAAGGCCTCATGCAGCCACATGTCGTTCCAGTCGGCATTGGTCATCTGGTTGCCGAACCATTCGTGCGAGAACTCGTGCTGCAGCAGCCAGTCGAAGCCGCTGCCGTCTTTCTTGTAGTCGTTGCCGTAGGCGTTGATGGTCTGGTGTTCCATACCTTCGTACGGCGTTTCCACCACGCCCATTTTTTCGTCGCCGAACGGGTAGGGCCCGATCTGCGCTTCGAAAAATTCCAGCATGCGCGGGAATTCGGCGAACAGGCCCTGTGCCTGCTGCTCGTGACCGGGCAGATACCAGTACTGCAGCGGGATCGTGTTGCCGTAGCGGCTGTGATAGTCGCCGGTGAGTTCCTTGTACGGCCCTACGTTGATCGAGATCGCATAGGTGGTGGGATGTTTGGCGCGCCAGTGATAAGTGCGCTTGTCGCCTTCCTCGCTGACACCGACCAGTACGCCGTTGCCCGGCGCCACCAGCGGCTTGGGCACGGTGACATACAGGTCGACCAGATCCGGCTTGCCTTCCGGATGATCGATGCACGGCCAGAACAGATCGCAGCCTTCGCCTTCCACCGCGCTGCCTACCCAGGGCTGGCCGTCGGCGGTATGGCTCCACACAAAACCGCCATCCCAGGGCGCGCGCTTGGCCACGTGCGGACGGCCGCCGTAATGCACGGTGGCCGAGACCTTTTCGCCCGCGCTCAGCGCATGTGGCAACTGCACGCGCAGGCGTCCTTCCGGATTGCTCCAGGCGCTGGCGGGCAGCGGCATGCCGTCCAGTTCAATGGCGCTGATCGGCAGGTTGCGGTCCAGATCGAGCAGCAACACATCGGTGGCCGCATTCGCCGTGAAGGTCAGCGTGGCGGTGGCGTCGATGCGCTGCTGGGCCGGATCCACGGCGATATGCAGTTCCGCATGATCGAAATGCGTGCGGCGCTGCTCGGGCGGCATGATGCCGCCGGAGTTTTCCGTCAGTGCGGTAAGCGGCGGCTGTGCTGGCGGTTGCGTGCTGGCGGCACTGGCGATGCCGGCGACGAGGCTGAGGGCGAGCAGGGCGGGACGCAGCTTGGGCATGGTATCGAGGCCATTGGGAAATACCGCCCATCATGGGCGGTATTGGCCGCGTGCGACAAAGCCAGAAGTCACGCCCCCGGCATCAGCGGGGGTAGCGCTTGCTCAGCAGGGCGAACATCGCGCGCAGGCCCATCGCCTCGCCACCGCGCGGACGACCCGGACGGTCGCCGTCGTTCCAGGCGTAAGTATCCAGGTGCAGCCAGGGCATGCCTTCGGGCACGAAGCGCTCCATATACAGCGCTGCAGTAATCGCACCGGCATGCCGCGACGGGCCGGAGTTGGCGAAGTCGGCGATATAGGAATCGAGCATCTTGCGGTACGGACGCCACAGCGGCAGCCGCCACAGCGGATCGGCCACCGTGCGGCTGCAGGCCAGCGCCTGGTCGGCGATCGCATCATCGTTGGCGAACAGCGCCGGCAGGTCGGGACCGAGCGCCACGCGTGCGGCACCGGTAAGCGTGGCGAAGTCGATGATCAGCTCCGGCTGCTGTTCGGCGCCGTAGGCCAGCGCATCGCACAGCACCAGGCGGCCTTCGGCATCGGTATTGTCGATTTCCACGCTGTGCCCGGCGCGCGTCACCACCACTTCGCCCGGACGCAGGGCATTGCCGGCTACCGCGTTTTCCACTGCGGGAATCAACAAAGTGAGGCGCACCGGCAGCTTTGCTTCCATCACCAGCCCGGCCAGTGCGATCGCGTGCGCGGCACCGCCCATGTCCTTCTTCATCCAGCGCATGCCGTCGCTGGATTTCAGATCCAGGCCACCGGTATCGAAGCACACACCCTTGCCCACCAGCACCAGCTTCGGATCGGTGGCCTTGCCCCAGCTCAGTTCGATCAGGCGCGGCGGACGATGACTGGCGCGGCCCACGGCGTGGATGGTGGGGAAGTTGTCTTCCAGCAATTCATCGCCGACCCACTCGCGCACCTTGGCCTTATACGTTTTGCCGAGCTGCTTCACCGCGTCGCTCAGCTGCTTGGGGCCCATGTCTTCGGTGGGCGTGTTGACCAGATCGCGTACCAGCTGGGTGGCATCGACCAGCGGTTCCACGGCGTCCAGTGTCTTGGCATCGACGGCGAGCGTGGCCGGTGCGCGCTTGGCCTTGCGATAGCGGGTGAACTGATACGCGCCCAGCGCCCAACCGAGTGCGGCCAACTGCGCATCGAGCGGCACGCCTTCGCTGGCCAGCGTGTATTCGCCGACCGGCAGGCTCACCGGCAGCCCTGCCAATGCGGCCAGCGGCTCACGCCGATCCACGCCCACCAGCACGCGCGCCAGCTTGCCCTGCGCATCGGCCAGCAGGCACACGCTGCCGGGCGCGGCATCGAAACCGTTGTCATCCAGCCAGCTGCGCTGCGCGGCACTCAGGCGTTTGCGCGTGGCGCTGAGCTGGACGGCATCGGTCGCCTCGATCGGGGTCGGGGCGCGGCGGCTGGAGCGGAGTTCGATCAGGGCTGGCATGCGGATCCTGGCGCATGTTTTTGCATGCGCGTGGCGGTGGTCGTTGACCGCACATCATGCGCGCTTTTGCACGCAGGTCAAAGTCGCGCCATGGGGCAAATAAGCCATTTCACGCCCTAGCATCACCCCGGCGAAGGCCGGGATCCAGCGTCTTTCGCGAGTTGCCGTCACTGGGCCCCGGCCTGCGCCGGGATGACGGTTATGGGGTGATGGATGACTCAGTGTCCGAGGGTAGGTTGGGTTAGCGCAGCGTAACCCAACAAATCTTCATGCCAGCGGCGAACCATCACTGGCTTACCGGATCACGTCCGGCCTCACCCAAGTCGCGCATTACGCGCTCTGCTGCTCGAACCACGCCACCAGCGCAGCCAGATCCGGCAGATCCAGATCCGGCGCAACCCCCAACGCCCCCGGCCACCGATGCCCCGCCCGATTGATCCACGCAGTACGCATCCCCGCGTCGCGCGCACCGACCACATCGAGCTCCGGATCGTCGCCCACATGCAAGATATTTTCCGGCGCCACGCCAAGGCGTTCGGCCGCGGCCAGGAAAATACGCGGATCAGGTTTCGCCGAGCCGATATCGCGTGCCGCGATGTGATGCGCAAAATGCAGATGCAGCCCCATGCGCTCAAGGTCGGCATTGCCATTGGTAAGGCTGGCCACCGGCTGCAGCACACGCAGCCGATCCAGCGCCGGCAGCGCATCGGGATAAAACTCCACGCTGTTGCGGGCGGTGGCGTAAATCTCCCACAGCGTATCCAGCGGCGCCTCGGCGATGCCGCAGGCGTCGAAGGCCATCTGCAGGGTGAGGTAGCGCTGGGCGGTGAAATCGTGCGCCAGATCCAGCCGCTCGGCGGCGACGCGGGCGCGCAGTTCGCGCATGGCGGCAATCGGCCAGGTGCGCGCTACGTGCGGATAGTGCTGGCGCAGGTAGTTGTCCAGATCGCGGTCGGCGCGCTCCAGCGCCGGCATGATCGGCCACAGCGTATCGTCGAGATCGATGGTGATGGCGAGGATGCGCATGGGCGAATGGATCTTGGAGCAGCGGACAGCAGGCCTGCCGCTGCGTAGTGCGGGTGCGCTTAGCGCGATTCGATGCGCAGCACCTGGCCGGTGCGCACCGTGTTGTCCTTCAGGTGATTCCAGTTGCGGATCTGCGCCACGTCCACGCCGTGCTTGCGCGCGATCGAATACAGCGTCTCGCCGGCACCGACGCGATAGGAGCGTGCCGAAGCCTTGGCCGGCGCGCTCGCTACCTTCTTGCTGTCCACTTTCTTTTCTTCAGTGGCCGCAGTCTTGCTGGCCTTGGCCGGCGCCTTGGCGATCACCTTGCTGTAGCTCACGAACGCATCGCCCGTCACCTTGGCGAAGCTGGCGCCATGGCTGCTGGCATCGGCCACGGTGAAGGCATCGCCGCGCACGCCCTTGATGCTGGCCAGTTCCGGTGCGGCCACCACACTGCCGGTCACGTTCTTCAGATCCGGCGTGGAAGCGGCGGCTGCGCGAGCAGCGGCCGCGGCGACGGCCGGCGACACCACCGGACGTACCGGCGCAGCGGAAGCGACCTGGGTCGGCTCGGCGCTGGCATGCGCGCCCACTGCGGCGAGAATACGGCTGCGGCGCGAGGCATCCATGGCCACCAGCGCGCTGCCATCGCCATACGGCACCAGGCTATGCGAGCGCAGCACCGAGCCGCCCTGCGTACTTTGCGTGAAATCGACGAAGGCCTTGGCCGAGGCCGCATTCGGGCTGCTCGGGTTGGTCACCAGATACAGCTCGGTGAACAGCGGATAGCTGCCGCTGGATACCGTGGACACGCTCGGCGCCACGCCATCGATGCGCAGCATCTTGATCTTGGGATTGCCCACCACGCTCGACAGCGTGCTCACGCCGAAGGCGCGCGGATCGAGCTCCACTTCCGATTCCATCGACTTGGTATTCACGTACAGGCGCGGCGCCGCCACCGGCTGGCTGCCGCGGCCGAACAGCAGCTTGCGCAGGCTGAATTCCACGCCGTCGCCGGGGCTGGCTACGGCGAACACATCCATCGGCGCATCGTTGCCGCCGACATCTTTCCAGTTGGTGATCTTGCCGAAGTAGATGTCGTGCACTTGCTGCAAGGTCAGGCTGCTGACCGGATTGGAAGGGCTGGTGATCAGCACCAGGCCGTCCCACGCCACCGGCGTGAAGGTGAGGCCGGCATCGGTGGCACCGCCATTGCCCGGACGCGCGCTGCCGGCGATATCGGCGGCGCCGCTGGCGACCGCATCGAGACCGGATGCCGTATTGAACGACTGGATCTCCACTGTGCCGTGCCCGGTCGACTGCCAGGCCTTCGCCATGCCCTTCACCACGCCGTTGGCGGTGACGACGTCGCCGCGCCAGGTCAATGACTGGGTGGTCGCAGCGAGCACCACAGTGGAAAGACCGGCGCTGATCAAGGCGGCGGTAAGCAGGCGGGTAAGGCGTACTGGCATAGGGAGGCGCAACCTACGTAAAAGGAAAATGATGCTGGCATGCCGTCCGTTGCGGGACTGTGCAGCGGCGGACTCCGCGTATTTCAGCGGTCCCGGGCCAAAACATCAAGCAAAAACATCAAGTGCGTTCATGTAGTTGCGTCATTCGTCCCAATGCGAGGGAACGGCCAGAAAGTGAATTCCGGCACGTTCCGGGCTGAGCATCTACTGAATAAGCACGTAGTTGAGCCCATCGTCGGTGGCCACCAGCAACACCAGCTGGCGCGGCTTGGCAGCGGCAAGTCCCTGCAAATCACGCAGATTGCTGATGCGGCGGTTGCCGATGCCGACAATGACATCGCCCACCGAAAGGCCCGCGTGCGCGGCGCGGCTGCTCGCCGACACGTTGGCTACGGCCACGCCCGACAGCCCCTGGCTGGTCTGCTGGTCGGTCAATTCGCTGAACGTCACGCCGGCCAGGCGCGGATCGAGCGTGCCGCCATCCAGCGTGGCGTTCTTCTCCGGCGCGAGCTGCGCGGTGACCTGGCGCGTGTTGCCGTTGCGCAGCACGCTGAGGGTGATGCTGCTGTTGGCTGGCAGCAGGCCTTCGGCATTGTTGAGCTGATCGGCACTCTGCAGCGGCGTGCCGTTGATCGAGGTGAGCACGTCGCCAGTCTGCAGGCCCGCGCGATCGGCCGGCGAGCCGGGCAGCACGCGCGTCACCACCGCGCCGTTGTTGTCTTTCAGGCCAAGCAGCTTGGCGATGTTGGGTGTGATGTCCTGCGTCTGCACGCCCAGATTGCCGCGGCTCACCTTGCCGCTGGTGATCAGCTGCCCCATCACCGCGCTGGCGATCTTGCTCGGAATCGCAAAGCCGATGCCGACATTGCCGCCCGAGGGCGACAGGATCATGGTGTTGATGCCCACCAATTCACCGCGCAGATTCACCAGCGGGCCACCCGAGTTGCCCGGATTGATCGAAGCATCGGTCTGGATGAAATTCTGGAAGCTCGATCCGCCCAGTCCGGAGCGCCCCAGCGCTGACACGATGCCCGACGTCACCGTCTGACCCAGCCCGAAGGGTTCACCTACCGCCACTACGAAATCGCCTACACGCAGCGAAGAGGAGTCGGCGATCGGCAGCGCCTGCAGATGGTCCGGGGTGATCTTCACTACCGCCACGTCGGTGGCCGGATCGGTGCCCACCAGCGTGCCTTTGAAATTGCGCCCATCCTGCAGCGTTACGGTGATGTCGTCGGCGCCGCCCACCACGTGATTGTTGGTGAGGATGTAGCCCTTGTCCGCATCCACGATCACGCCCGAGCCCAGGCTCTGCTCCACCTGCTCGCGCGGCGTGCCGTTCAGGCCGAAGAACTGCCGGAACACCGGATCGTCGAAAAACGGATTGCTCACCCGCACGCGCGTCTTGGTGGAAATGTTCACCACCGCCGGCGTCACCTTCTGCAGCATCGGTGCGAGCGAGGGCAGGGGCTGGCCATCCACCACCAGCGGCAGGGCGTGCGCATGCGCGCCCGGCGGCAGCGCAGCGATCGAGGTAATGGCGAGGGCAGCGACGGCGCTGCTGAGGAAACGACGTGGCATGGAGTCTCCTGAAGATCGGCGAGCAAAAATCCGGCCACCGCGTGCCGCGATCGACCGAAGGCATGCGCACAGACAGGGCGCGCCTCGAAAAATTCCATGAAAACAGCGGTTCGATATCCGGACCGGCCGCATGCATGACAGAACCATTCTGAGCGTCCCGTCGAGTCGTCGGAATACACCGGAGCGATTTGTAGGCGACTGGCCACAAATGAGACCGGGTTACCACTTTACATCGACCGGGCGCAGGGGTAACGTTCGCCTACGTTCGCAACCACAACATCTTGTGTGCGGGCACCGGTTGATGACCCAACCCTGGTGCCTGACAGGCAAAGTCAGCACGGGGGCTGCCATTGTTCGACGCAACGCCAGGCCTGGTACATGCGCGGGGTATGCGCCAGGCGGGATCGGTTCGGTGCCGGCCCACTGACGAAGTCACACCTATCTATAAGAAACCAACGGGGCCGTGAGGCCATACCGGGAGGTCAGGAAGCCGATGAGCACCCTGCGTGCAACAACCATAGGTGTCGATGCCGCTGCCATTCCGTTGCAGCCTGCTTCGCAGGACATCTGGGATAAGAAATACCGCCTGCGCACCAAGTCGGGCCAACCGGTGGATGCCACCATTGACGACAGCTGGCAGCGCGTGGCGCGCGCCCTGTCCGAAGTGGAAGCCACGCCGGAATTGCGCGAACACTGGTTCGAGCGTTTCCTGTGGGCGCTGCGCCGCGGCGCGATTCCCGCCGGCCGCATCACCTCCAATGCCGGCGCGTTGGAGCACAAGCCCGCCACCTCCACCATCAACTGCACGGTCTCCGGCACCATCCGCGATTCGATGGATGACATCCTGGAGAAGGTGCACCAGGCCGGCCTCACGCTGAAGGCCGGTTGCGGCATCGGCTACGAGTTCAGCACGCTGCGTCCGCGCGGTGCCTACGTATCGGGCGCCGGCGCATATACCAGCGGCCCGCTGTCCTTCATGGATATCTACGACAAGATGTGCTTCACCGTCTCCTCCGCCGGCGGCCGCCGCGGTGCGCAGATGGGCACCTTCGATGTCAGCCATCCGGACGTGAAGGAATTCATCCGCGCCAAGCGCGAAGACGGGCGCCTGCGCCAGTTCAACCTGTCGCTGCTGATCACCGACGGCTTCATGCAGGCGGTGGAGCAGGACCACGATTGGCCGCTGGTCTTCCCCGTGCACGTCAAGGAACAGGACGAGCTCGATCTCGCCGACGCCAGCACCATCGTGTGGCGCGAATGGCCCACGCACGAAAACTACGTGGAGCGCGAAGACGGCCTGGTCGCCTGCAGGATCTACGGCCACATCCGCGCGCGCCACCTGTGGGACATGATCATGGTCTCCACGTACGACTACGCGGAGCCCGGCTTCATCCTGATCGACAAGGTCAACGAGATGAACAACAACTGGTGGTGCGAGCACATCCGCGCCACCAACCCCTGCGGCGAGCAGCCGCTGCCGCCCTACGGCTCCTGCCTGCTCGGCTCGGTCAACCTCACCACCTTCGTGCGCGATCCCTTCGGCCCCAAGGCCCGCTTCGACTGGGACGAATACCGCGAAGTGGTGAAGATCTTCACCCGCATGCTCGACAACGTGGTGGAGATCAACGGCCTGCCGCTGGAGCAGCAGCGCCACGAAATCCTCTCCAAGCGCCGCCACGGCATGGGCTTTCTCGGCCTGGGCAGCACCATCACCATGCTGAAGATGCGCTACGGCAGCGCCGAGGCGGTGAGCTTCACCGAAGACGTCTCGCGCGAAATGGCCGTGGCCGGCTGGGAAGTGGCGCTGGACCTGGCCAAGGAAAAAGGCCCGGCCCCGGTACTCACCACCAACTACACCGTCACCGGCGACATGCTGCGCAAGCGTCCGGAAATGGCCGAGGACGGCTACAAGGTCGGCGACCTGATCCCCGGCCGCGTACTGCACGCCAAATACAGCCGCTACATGCAGCGCGTGGCCGGCGTGGCGCCCAACCTGGTGAAGGAGCTGGCCGAAGTCGGCGCCCGCTTCACCCACCACACCTCGATCGCGCCCACCGGCACCATCTCGCTGTCGCTGGCCAACAACGCCAGCAACGGCATCGAGCCGAGCTTCGCCCATCACTACTCGCGCAACGTGATCCGCGAAGGTCGCAAGACCAAGGAGAAGGTGGAGGTATACAGCTTCGAGCTGCTGGCCTACCGCGCCATCATCAATGCCGAGGCGATGCCGTTCAGCGACGACCCGAAGGCCAAGCTGCCGGAGTACTTCGTGGCGGCCGACGACATCTCCCCGAAAGAACACGTCGATATCCAGGCGGCCTCGCAGCTGTGGGTGGACTCGTCCATCTCCAAGACCGCCAACGTACCGACCGATTACCCATACGAAGACTTCAAAGACATCTACTTCTACGCCTATAAACAGGGCCTCAAGGGCTGCACCACCTTCCGCTTCAACCCCGCCGCGTTCCAGGGCGTGCTGGTGAAAGAAGCGGACCTGGAGAACACCCTCTACCGCTTCGAATTGGAAGACGGTAGCGTTGTGGAACTGAAAGGCAACGAGGAAGTGGAGTACGACGGAGAGATGCACACCGCTGCCAATCTGTTCGATGCCTTGAAGGAAGGCTATTACGGCAAATTTTAGTTGTGGCATGTAACGCGAATTCGCGCTACGTTTTTGCTCACACCGTAATAGACTTACGGCAAGTTCCATAACAAACGTACGGAGGGGAATACCCGCATGTCTATCGATACCGAGCTCGAAGTTCACCAGCACGATCTGCTTGCCCCGGCTGCGCCGGCCAGCGAAGAAGCTGCCGCTGCACCGAAGAAGGCCCGCAAGAAGCGCACTGCCAAGAAGGCCGCTGCCCCGGCCAAGAAAGCTGCCAAGAAGGCAGTGAAGAAAGCCGCCAAGAAGGGCACCGCCAAGAAGGCCGCCAAGAAAGTAGCCAAGAAGGCCGCCGGCAAGAAAGTTGCCAAGAAGGTCGCCAAGAAGGCTGCGAAGAAAGCCAGCAAGGCCGTGAAGAAGACGGCCCGCAAAGCTGCAAAGAAGGTCAGCAGCAAAAAGACGGCCCGCAAGGCCGTATCGAAGAAGTCGGTCAAAAAGGCCGCCAGCAAGAAAACCGCCAAAAAAGCGGTCAAGAGGTCCACTGCCAGCAAGAAGGCAGGCCGTACGGCGACCAAGCGCGTCGCCAAGAAGGCCGGCCGCAAGAAGTAAGCCATAAACGTCCGGCCCGACGTAAGTCGGGCCGGATTTTTATTTGTCCTCCCCAGCCTGGCGAGGACCCGCTTTTCCCCTCGCCCCTGCGGGGAGAGGGCCGGTGTGAGGGGGCACCCTCGCGACAGCACTCAGCAACGCCATCCACGCATACCAAGCGAACCGCGCCACCTCAGGAGTTCCGCACATGACGATCAAGATCGAAAAAAAGATCAAGGGCTACCAGGTCGTCAAACCCGAGGATAAAGCCGCACTCGCTGCCGCACCCGTCGCCGAAGCCAAAGAGGCGCCCGTTGCGGAAGTCATCCAGATGCACGAGAGCCTGGAGCGCCCCGAGGCGCTGATAGGCTCCACCTTCAAGATCAAGTCACCGCTGTTCGAGCACGCCCTGTACGTCACCATCAACGACATCGTGCTCAACGCCGGCACCGCCTACGAGCAGCGCCGCCCCTTCGAGATCTTCATCAACTCGAAGAACATGGACCACTTCCAGTGGATCGTCGCGCTCACCCGCATCCTCTCCGCCGTGTTCCGCAAGGGCGGCGACGTCACCTTCATCGTGGAAGAGCTCAAGGCCGTATTCGACCCGCGCGGCGGCTACTTCAAGTCCGGTGGCATCTACATGCCCAGCATCGTGGCCGAGATCGGTGCGGTGATCGAGCAGCACATGAAGAACATCGGCCTGATCCACGATCCGGAGATGACCGATGCCCAGCGCGCGCTGATCGCCGAGAAGCGCGCCGCGTACGAGCAGGCTGCGCAAAAAAAAACTGAGCTGAGCCCCACCGACGCCGACACCAATGACTCCGCGGGCTTCCCGCCGGGGGCGACCTTGTGCGGGAAGTGCAATACCAAGGCGTTGGTGTTGATGGATGGGTGTCAGACGTGTTTGAACTGTGGGTATTCCAAGTGTGGTTAATCTGCGAATTCTGAGTTAAGCAAACAGGCAGCGCTTACGCTGCCTGTTTGCTTTTTGATGCCCGAATTGCTAAGGGTTGGGACTAGGTATTTTTGTTGTGTGGGCGATTGAGATAGATGCGAAGGATGGTTGTGCAACACGCCACCTTCGATCCTTTTTTAAATTCCAAGCTCGTTCTTGACGCCTGCAACTCCGCTACGCACGCTTCGTCCCACGGAGCCTAGAAAACTCCCCACGTAGCGGTACCCGCCCTCGACAGGCGGGTTTTGTGTACTTTGGGCACTCCTCCGATGAGCTTTTACGTCGGGAGGGGGCAGCTATAGAACACCCGCAAGGGAAAAACTGCCCGCCGTCTACGTGCGGTTTTCTAGCCTCCCGACACCTCGCGTTGATACCTAGAAACGTCATCGCGTGTTTTTAATCACGTAGAAGACGTCATCATGGAAGCAATTGCCAACATTTCTTCGCCCTCCATCCGCGAAGTGCATTACCACCTCCCCGAATCAGCCCGCCAATCCTTGATTCAAATCCGCTGCGAGCTGGATATCTTCGCCACGCTGGCCTCGCGTACCAGTAGCGAGGAAGACGATGTCGTGCGGCTGTCGCCTACGGCGCTGTCGCAGCTCTTTCTGCGCATGTCGACCCAGATGGGTGCCGCATTGGATGGTTGCCTTACGCCATCCGCATATAAAGCGTTGGGACGGCAGGTCAACCCATAGTTCACGCTGGAGTAGGCGACTAAGCCCGGTGGGTTGTCGTTGAGCGAGGGGAGGGGGGTAAGCAATCTCCCTCCCTTGGCTTGCTTGACCTAGTCGCCACCCATCGGTGTACCCTACATATGGACGATCCCGTGCGGCGTGCGGGTGGTCCATTTGGAAGCATGCTGTTCTTGCTGGTCCAGCAGTGGATCTTCCGCCACGAGAATTTGCCAGCCGGCAGGCATGACCAGGCAGTCGCCGCGCGCAACAAAGGCATTTAGCACCTTGTCGTTGGTGGGCAGCGAGGGTGGCGATGCCCGTAGAAGGGCAACCGAGGCAGATTCGCTTTTGCATGCGACGGTACCTTCATCCGAGCCCGTCAGCTGCGCCGGTTGTTCGATATGAGCACATGCGGCTGTGGCAATGGCAAGCAACAGTGCGGTGCCGATAAGAATGTGGCGCATAACAACCTCCATGTATGGCCTGTTGGCCACGATGCTTCGGCTTTCGTCGCCTTCTAGTCGCAATAAGCGGCCAAGGGCGATGCAGTTCCTTTGCATGCGGTCACCTTGGCTGCATGGACGGTGATGGTCTTGCTGGTTCCGCTATAACCGCAGATCAGGTAGATATCGCCGGGTCTTTCGAATTCCCATTTGACGCCGTCTTTCGTCTCAGCGCCCATCAGGGCTGCCTGTTGCTCGGGTGGACCGTCGTAAGCTTCGACATTCAGGAATGCGTGTTTGACTTGGCCGTCGACCAGTGCTGGCGGGCATGCGTAGCGGTGTGGTGGTGCCGCAAAGGTTGTTGCGGATATGCCGAGCGCCAAAGCCGGTGCGAGCCATTTACTCCACCACATAGTAGTTATCTCCCTTGTTGACGGGCAGGCTCGAAAGGCCATCAAAGTGTATCGTCCTTTGTTGTGGAGCATGATCCTTCTGAGATCCATGGCCTTTCCATTGATCTATGACGACGATGCCAGTTGGCGTTTGGTACAGATAGATCGCGGCGTGACTGGTGCCGTTCGTCTGGTTGCCGTAATGCCCATAGCGGTCGAAGGTGGCAATGATGGTTCCTCGCAGAATGTTTTTACTGTTTTTAACCTGCAGGCCGCGGCGCCATGTTGATGCTGGCGGAATCACTGTTACCGCGTGGATCAGCGAAACACACTGCCCATTGCCCATCAATTTTCCGGCCTGAACCATGCTGATGGTTTTCCTCATGTCCGCGATATAAGGCATGGCATCCTCCTTGATGAAGTCTTGATATGAGCTGGCATTTGGCGAATGCATCTGTATCACGCTGTTCGCAGCATGATCGATCACGAATAGGCGATAGGAGCTGTAAGGGAATTCTTTTCCGTCTTCGGTTTTTTCGAATTTGTCTTCCAGAAGACCGATCCCTGTTGATTTGCAACATAGGCCGAGGTGATCGGCGGTGCCGCTGATGCTAAAGATTGCTATGGCAACTGGCAGAGCGCCCGCGGCAAGCCATGTTGTGAGCCCATCAACCCCTTGCTAGCATCCCGCAGTCGCATCTCCCTTTAACCAAATACACGGCCTAGTCATGACCAAGTCGCTGACTGCAGTGGTGTTGGGTGTGTTGTGCCTGTTCCTGGGCACAAACGTTGCTTCACAGGACGCGCCGGCCAGGCCGAACGATCCGGGGCAGGTGGTCGAGAAGGAGGGGGCGGCTTTTATCAAGGCGGGTAAGGCCGATGGCCTATCCATTGCGCTGGTGCGCGATGGGCAGGTGCAGTTTTTCAATTTCGGCACGGTCACCCGCGGCAAGGCGCAGTTGCCGACCAAGGATACGGTTTACGAGATCGGCTCGATCAGCAAGACCTTTTCCAGTCTGCTGCTGGCGCATGCCTTGATCGAGAACAAGGCCACTATTTCCGATGACATGCGGCGCTACCTGCCGGGCAAGTATCCGAATCTGCAGTTCCAGGGCACGCCGGTCACGTTGTCGAACCTGGTGTCGACCACCTCCGAGCTGCCCGATAACTTGCCTGACTTGAGCGAGTTGATCAAAAAGACCGATCCCAAGAAGCTGCTGCCGCTGGCCGTAAAGCTGCTGAGCAATTATTCCAGTGCGGCTTTTTTTTCGGATCTGCACAAGGTGGCACCCAGCGAAAAGCCGGGTACGGAACCGCAGCACTCCAATGTGGCGGCGGTACTGGTGGGCACGATTGTCGAGAACATCTACCGCAAGCCATACCAGACGCTGCTCGCCGCCTATATCGAGCGGCCGCTGGGCATGCAGAGCGGTGTATCCAGTGCGCGCACGGCGCAGATGGCGACGCCCTATGGCGAAGATGGCAGCCCCGCGCCGCATTACACCCCTCCTTACCTGCTGACTGCGGGCGGCTTGCGCTACAGCGCCGATGACATGGCACGCTATACGAAGGCGCAATTGCTGGCAGGCGATGCCGCGCTCAAGCTGACCCAGCAACCGCTGTGGGGCGATGTCGACAGCCTGGCGGTGGGCTTCAACTGGGTGATTGGCGAAACGGTGGATAGCCAGCGTCATCTCAGCCACAGCGGCGGTACTTTCGGCTTCGCCAGCTTTATGGATCTCTATCCGGATTCGCACTACGGCATCGTGCTGCTGACCAACCGCAGCACGCGCACCACCCAGGGCGAGCTGCAGGAGATGTCGGACCGCATCAGGCAGGGCATTTTTGGCGATCCCCCGGCGCTGGCCGCCTTGCAGCAGGCGCTGTCGCAGCGCGGCTATCAAAATGTGGATGCCACGGTGGGGCAGGTCAGTCGCCAGCATCCGGAGCTGCATCTGTCGGAAAACTATGTGAACCAGTGGGGCTATCAGCTGCTGCAAGACGGGCGCGCGAAGGATGCCGTCGGCGTCTTCGAATACAACGTGGTGCATCACCCGAAGAGCTGGAATGCCTATGACAGTTTTGCGGAAGGCCTGGCGGACGCGGGCGATATCGAGCGCGCCAAGACCAACTATCAGCGCTCGCTGGATTTGAATCCACAGAACGCGCATGCAAAGCAGGAACTGGCCAAGCTCGAAAAGCCGGGTGCTGCGGCTCCTGCGCCAACGCAGCATTGAGGGTGCGGCCCGCCGACGCCCCTCTCACGCGGGAAGCCGCTGATCTGTTTCCAGGCAAACTGCTTCTTCACGTCCAGTCCCCTTGGGTTCGAGGCTGGACTCCAAGTCATGCAACTGCTCGCGCCAAGGTGAGCAGCCGTTATTCGGGCATGGATGGCATAAACAGTCGCAGGCCCACTGTCACCACGGCAACGACGACGTAAGCGGCTATAACACCGGACCTGGAAAAGCCCGCCCGGTCCAGCAGCAAGAACTTCACGTAGGCCATCAAGACCGCCACCGCAGCTATGACGAGTGCTTCAACAATATTGCCCAGGCTTTGCGCACCAACGCCGAGCTTGGCCAGGGCCGCCCATAGGCCAATGCCTAGGGGCGGCAGAGCGAGAAGCCACATGGTTTGATGGCGCTTACGGCCGCACCAAAGCCAGCCCGGCATGATGAGCACGATGGCCAGCACAGAAACTACGAAGAACAACGCAACCATATGCCTTCCCGCTCTTCTATCCGATCACATTAATGACGTTGAAAGTTACTGGCATGCCCCGGAGTTGAGCGCTCCGTTCAATACCAGCTGGTCGTACATCGCGCGAACCTTGTCCGCCCAGGTCTGGCAGTTGTTGCCGAAGAGATGGTACTGACCCATGCTTACATTATTGGCCGCCTGGCGCATGACGCAGTCGTTGTATTCGCCGGGCAGCCTATGCCACGTGCCGTCGAAATTGTCGGAGTGGACGCCGTTCGGGAAAAAGCCGAGGTTGCTGGGTGCCTTGCCATCCTCGAAGAACAATTGCTCGTGCGCGACCTGATCCTCCATGGATGCGTCCGTCGAATTGTTCGAAGCCAAACCAAGCCAGGGAAGCCCGTTCAAGCGGCGCAGCGCAAAGTACGCCTCGCCGTTGGGATCGATATTGGATAGCGGATTGCCACCGGCATACGCATAAGTGCTGACGCCGCCAGCCAGACCCACCGTATCACTCTGAAGGTAGCGACCGGTGGAGGGGTTGTAATAGCGCTTCCCGTTATAGAACAGGCCGGTCTCGTCGTCGTAAAGCTGCCCGGGGAAGCGCGTGTAGTAGGTGGAGCTGCCGCTGGCCGCTGCTTCGCCGAAAGCGTTGTTGTTCCAGTTCCAGCTGTACACCAGGTTGCCCAGCGTATCCGTGGCGGCGCGGATGGTGCCGTTCTGGTCTGCGTAGAAATCCTGGATAACGCCCGTGGATTGCGGGCTGGAATCGTATACGGATGCGACCGGGATATTGTTCAGATAAATGTATTCCCGGTGATCGGTGGTGAAATACTCGCCTACGATCTGATTGCTGCCATCCGGTTCGTAGATGTACTTCACCTGGTCGAACGGCGCTACCGTGACGGTTCGCGTAACGCGCTGTCCGAAGCCGTTGTAGTGGTAGTTGGCTACGCTGGTGGTGGCATTGGTGACGCCGGTGACGTAGTCGCGATCGTCGTAGTCGATGCCGATCACTTCATTGTTCGGCGCGGTCATCACCATGGCATTGCCCATGGCGTCGTTCTGCACGGGGCTGCTGCCTACCGCGCTGAGGCGATGGCTGCCCGAGGTATAGGCATAGGCCACTATGGGCGAGCCGGCTACCGACTTGGACAAGCGGTCGCCGGTGCCGCTATAGGTAAAGCCTTGTTCCACTGCGCCACCCGATCCCTCGATGTTGGTTATCCGATGCAGGGGGTCATACTGGAACGTCTCCGTGGCCGGATTGGCGCCCGCCGTAGCACCTTCGGCGGTGATGTCGCCCAGGGTGTTCCGCGCAAAATGAAGGTTCAACTTGGGGCTGACGATATCCATCAGCTGGTAATTGCCGTCATAGGCCAGCGATTCCGTCGGCGATCCGGTCTGCGCCCAGGTATAGCTCGTCATGGGGCCAAACGGCAGGTATCCGACGCTGCTGATGATCGGCGTCACCGAGCCAATGATCTGGAAGCCATTGTTGGTGACGTTGTTCTGCTGGAAATTGATGCTGCTGACGCGGCCGTCGCCGTCGAAGCCGAAGGTCAGCTCGGAAAGCGATGGGTATTGGATGTTCTTCGTACGGCGTCCCGGCGTCTTGGTAATGATCGTCGTATACGTGCCGCCGTTGAGAATCTTCTGCTCCATCGCCTTGTCGCCGACGTTGGTGTAGCACCAGCCCATCGTGCCGGTCTCGTCGCTCATGCTGGTCATATGACCTTTATTGAAATTGGACGAGCAAATCGCTACCGGGTCTGCCTGGTCGTAATTGTAAGTAACGTTGAGGGCGGGGTGAGCCGGATATTGGATGCCGGTGACACGGCTGACGGCATCGTAGCTATAGGTCTGCTGCACGCCGCGGGCGTCTATCTTGCCGGTGCGGCGGCCGCCGCCGTCGAAGGAGAATTGCGTCTCGCCGCTGTCGGGACTATTGATGACCCAGATTTGCCCAAACGCATCCGTGGCGTAGCTCGTCTTCAGGCCATTGGGGTCGGTGACGCTGGCAGTATTTCCCAGCGGGTCATAGCCAAACGTCGTCGTGGCGTTCTTCGTGGCTGCATCCGATCCATTGAAGTTCTGCACGGTGCTTTGCAAACGATTGAGCGCATCGTAGGTGCGGTGCGTGTCAATACCGTTGGCATCCGTGGCATCGGTCAAATTGCCGTTGGGGTCATAGGCGTATGACACCACCGTGGTGCCGGCCGCATTGGACGTGCCGATCAGCTGGCCAAGCACGTTGAATTGCTGAAATGCAAAGCTGGTCGCCTGGTTGGATGCGTTGTAGACGGCTCGTTCGGTCTGATTGCCGGCCGCATCGAGCGTGTACTGGATGTAGTTACCCATGGCATCCGTAATACGGGTAAGCCGCTGCGAGGAATCGTATGAATAGTTGGTAGTGATGCCGTCCGGGTCAGTTACCGACGTGATGACATCGTAGGGAAGATTGAAAAAGGTGTACTTGGTCACCGCATCGACGGGCGAGGGCGTGCCGTTGGCATTCGCACGCACGGTCTTGGTGGCAAGCCATTCGCGGGTGGTATACACGTAGTCCGTGATCACCCCGTTCATATCGGTCATGCGTGTGGGGCGGCCCAGGCCGTCATAAGCATTGTAGGTCGTAACGCGATTCAGGCCGTCGGTGATGCTGCTGATATTGCCCAGCGTGTCATAGGTATAGGTCTGCGTATTGCTGGTGTCGGGCGGCGTCACCTTGACGCTTGCCACCATGCCGTTGCCATACAAGGTATAGGCGTAGCTGGTTTGGTGTGCCTGGCCCGCCACGCCATTGGCCGTGAGATTGGTGCGTGTCACCGCGGCGATACGCCCCTGCGGCGTATAGCTAAACGCCGTTTGCAGGGCGCCCACCACGGTGATGGATGTCAGGCGGTCGGTACCTGGCGTGGTATCCCATGCATAGTTGGTGGTGCGGCTGGTGGCGGTGCCGGTGCCGTCTATTTCTTGCTGAAGCTGCCCGTTGGCCGCGTAGTTGTAGGTGGTGACGTTGCCATTGCTATCCGTTTGCGTCTTGACGTTCCCATTGGCGTCATACGTCTGGGAGCTGAAGGACGCATCGCACTGCGAGGCCGCCTGGCCGGTAACGGAAACGATATTGTCATTGCTGTCGAACTGGTAAACGCTGACGTGGCCGAGCGGATTGGTTTCCGTTGCTACAACGCCGGTGCCGTTGCTCGTATAGGCAATGGATACCTTGTCCGTGCCGTCAGCGCGCATGGTCTGGCTTGCCTGGCCCATGGCGTTGTAGCTGGTGGTGTCGTGAACGTTGCCGTCGTAGTCGACCTCGTTCAACGCATACTGGTAATAGCCGTAGAGCCCGTTGGCGTTCGATACATCCGATTGATACTTGTAGCTGACCACCGTTGCCGGCGAATCGGAGAACGTCACCGATTGCAGCTCGCCGGTGAGGTATCGCGTGCCGACCACGTTGCCGATGCTGCCCTGCGGAATCGTCGTGCTGTAGGTGTAGACCTTTCCGCTTGGGTCAGTGACTGTCAATTGCCGATTGATGGTCTGGCCGAAATCGCCCAGGCCCGATGCCGTATCGGTCCAGTGCAGCGACACGGTCTGGCCGGAGGTGTGGGTGACCACGGTGTCGTTGGCGTCCGGGTAGGTAAATGTCCAGCCGACGCCGGCAAGATCCTTGAGCGAGGTAATCGAAAAGAAGTTGCCGCCATAAATGGCCGGTCCAAATTGCATTACTTTGGAGTTCTCGTCATGGATGGTGTAGGCGCCACTGCTGCTTCGCGTCATGGTCGCCATGCCGCCGTTGACCTCGGCGAACGATGCCGAGCCGTCGGCGTTGGGCACGCCCGGGGCAAATTCCACCGTGGCGCCATCAGGGCGCACCAGCACCAGCGGGCAGGTGCTGTTCGATGCGAGGTAGTTGCAGCTTGAGGTCTGGTGTCTATCGAGCGTGAGGATGTAGTCGTAGCTTGTCGTCCACGCGCCGACGCGAAGATTGGTGCCGAAGGCGGTCTGGTTCTGCGCGTTGGAGCTGTAATAGCGGACGAATTTCAGGCCCATTTCTCCCGGCCGGGCGAAGTCCGTTTTTGCCTCGATCTTGGCCTGGGTGCCCAGATCGATCGGGTCGCCGACCTGGCATTGGGTCTTGGTCTTGGGGATGGCGGCATTGACGGTGACCGGCGCCAGCGTGGTTACCGACGATGGCGTTTTGCCGATATGGATGGGCGGTGCTACTGCCGGGGGCGGCACTTGGCCGGTAACCACGACTGTGCCCAGGGTTTCGACTGGATCCGGCGCCCGGTCCGCCGTGACATTGACCGGCGGCAGGGTGGGCGCGTCGCCACCATCGCCGCCGGCGTCCCCGCCCGGATCGGGTGCCGTAACGATCACTGGCGGAAGCGTAGTAATGTCGCCGCCGCCTCCACCGCCGCCCCCGTCATCCGTAATGACGTCCGTTTCGGCAAATGCACCGCCGCTGACAGCAAGCAACGCTGCTACCAACAAAACGATCGCCTTACCCGCCTTGCTGCCCTTTGAATCTGCTTTGTGCGAATTCGACAGGTACTTCCTTGCCGCCAACCCTGGCCAGCTCTTTGCGAACGACATGAATTTCCCCTAGATCCGTGGAGTGGGACGAACACGATCCATGGGTGCTGTTAAATGGTTAGATGGTTGTGTCCCCGTGCAGGCGGCGTGGGCCGTCTTGCTAAAGCGTGAGCCGTTTGGCATTTCCTCGGGCGGCCCTGGGCGGGGCATTCGCACGCACTATTTGAAATTGCAATTTCTGAAATTGCGCCGTGCTGCCTGTACACCGCTGGCGCAGCCGCTAGCCTCTCGCTCACATTCTCCGAAGCCGTGCCAATGCAGAGCGCAAGTCCCTCAGGGACTGCAATCGCCAACGCAAACGTGGTGTCCGTTTGAAGCGGACATCTTCCCCCGTTCTATGGAGCTGCAAACCGCTATGAAAACGTGTTCAACACTAGCCTTCCTGCTGCTCGGCACCGCAACGCTGTTGCACGCCCAGACCGCACCCGTGCCTGCCTATGTGTCCGATGCCATTGCCGACAGCGGCCGCCCGGCGGCGGACAAGCAGGCTGATGCGGCACGCAAGCCGGCCTCGCTGGTGGCCTTTGCCGGTATCAAGCCGGGTGACAAGGTGGCGGATGTGATGCCTGGCGGTGGCTACTTCACGCGTATCTTCAGCAAAGTGGTGGGCGCCAGCGGCCATGTCTACGCGGTGCTGCCGGAAAGCCTGGTTGCCAAGGCGCCGGCTGAAAAGCTCAAGCCGATTCACGCGCTGGTAGCCGATCCTGCCTACAGCGCCAATACCAGCCTCGAAGTGCGCCCCTATGACCGGCTTGATGTCGGCGCGCCGTTGGATGTGGTGTGGACGTCGCAGAATTACCACGATGTCTACGGCGGGGTCAGCGTATTCAGTGTGGATGGCAGTACCGGGCCGGAGCAGGCGGCGAAGCTGGATGCGGCGGTGTTCAAAGCCTTGAAGCCCGGCGGCGTGTTTGTGGTGGTAGACCATGCGGCAGCACCAGGCTCGGGTGGACGCGATGCGCATACCTTGCATCGAATCGATCCGGCCACGGTGATTGCGCAGGCCAAGGCGGCGGGCTTTGTGCTGGAGGCGCAGAGCGATGTGCTGGCCAATCCGCAGGATGCGCATGACACGTTGATCTTTGCACCGGCGATCAAAGGGCATACGGACAAGTTTGTGTTGAAGTTCCGCAAGCCGTCGCATTGAGCGAGGCGTGGGCGGTGATCGAGCCAGAGGGTGTGCCGCGTCGATTCGTGCCCTCGCAAAGAGGCAATCGATCGCGCGGTTTATGGATTCGATCCTGCTGGCGCTTCATGGCCAAGCGCATCGCATGGCGTACCGCCATGCCACGTAGGTTGGGTTAGCGCAGCGTAACCCAACAATGTTTCGTCGTTGCGATGAAGACCCGTTGGGTTACCCCCGGATCAAATCCGGGGTAACCCAAGCTACCGGTTGCGCTCGTCGTCGCGCTCAATAAGGCGAGCCGTCTTTGTGCAGGTAGCGCGTGTCGGTGCTGGCAATCAGCAGGTCGATATCGGAATACACCACCGAATCGCTAGTCGAGCGCGAGCCGATATCCAGATACGTGGCCACGGCAGCGGATCGATTGATCAGGTGATGGCCGTTGCCGGAGTTTTTGGGAAACGCGGCGCAATCGCCGGCGCGCAGCAGGGTTTCGCCATCGTCTTCGACCAGGGTCAGTTCCCCGGCGAGCACAAACAGGAATTCATCTTCTTCGGCATGCCAGTGGCGTTGGCTGGACCAACTGCCCGGCGGCAGGTGCATCAGATTCACGCCGAAATCGCCGATGCCACCCGCATCGCCCAGGCGCTGGCGAACGCGTTCGGCGCAAGGCATATCGAAGGGCGCGGGATAACCGCTGCCCTGCAGTTTGGGCACGTTGGCGAGATCGATCTTGGGCATGGGTGGCTCCGTAGCAGGGCGATGCGTGGCGGCGTGTCAGGCGGTCACGGTTTCATAGTCGAGCGGTTCGGCCGGCCAGCGCGGCACCACAATCCACAACACCAGATAGATCAGGCCGCCGATGCCCGCGCCCAGAAACAGCAGCAGCCATAGCGCGCGGATCACCCAGGTAGGTGTGCCCATGGCGTAGGCGAGTCCGGCACACACGCCGCCCAGCCAGGCGGCCTTTTTTACACGTTTGAAGGGACGTTCCATGGCAGCCTCCGGTGTCATCGTGCGCTCGATCTTAGATGGCGCCGGGTGACGTGCCAGTGTGGAAAGTCCTGCGTTGCAGCGGGCGCTTTGCGGATCGCACCGTCGCGCGCTCCAGCTTGTGAAGGGTCGCCGCGCGCGGTTCGTTTTGCCGGCCAAAGCGGTTGCTGCGAGTGGTGACATCCATCACGATAGCCGCGCCCGTCCGGTGATGGATCAGCGGCGGCACATACGGTTGCGAAGGTTATTGCGCCAAGCATGGCGCATTCGGAACACGTTCGGCGGCACCCACATGCCGCGCTGTCAGCCGGGGTCGTGCGCCATGCGCCGCGATATGCCTGGTCAGGGGGACAATGAAATGAACCGCGTCTATCGGCTCGTCTGGAATCGGTCGCTTGCTGTCGTGCAGGTGGCTTCGGAACTCTCTTGCGCGCAAGGCGGTACGGCGGCCAAGGCCACGTCGCGCGCACCGCGACGCACGGTATTGGCGCTGGCCATCGCAGGCCTTGCGCTTGCCTGCCTCAGCTCGCCCGCGTGGAGTCAGACCTGCACGCCCGGCGATCCATCCGGATGCGCCGCGCCGGGCGGCATCGGCCAGCGCCCCACGCGCAGTCCGGACGGCGGTGCCGGCAACGGCACCGGCGGCGATGCGACGATCTGGATCACCAACACTAGCGAAGGCCCTGGCAGCACGGCCGTTGGCGGTGTCGGCGGCACCGGCTCGAACGGCATTTTCAATCCCGACAGCTCGATCAACATCACCGCCACCGGCGGCAGTGGCGGCGGCGTGGGCGCGAGCAACAGTGTCAGCAGCTCGGTGACCGGCGCCAACGGCGGCGACGGTGAAGCGGCGGCCGCTGCGAATTCGCAAAGCATCGTTGGCGCTGGTGGTGGCGGTGGTGGTGCGGGTGCCTACCTGAGCCAGTCCAATCAGAGCTGGTTGGTCGGAACCACCACCACCATCGGTGGCGGCAAAGGCGGCAAAGGCGGTGACGCACCGGCGACGGCGGCCAATGGCATGGCCTACAACGGCGATCCCGGCGGTGGTGGCGGTGGCGGCGCGGGCGTGATCATCGCCTCAGGCGCTGGTGGCACAACGCTCAGGGTCGGCGGCAGCTTGATGGGCGGCAATGGTGGCACCGGCGGCAGCGGTGGCTATGCCGGCGGTGGCGGCGGTGGTGGGGACGGCTTGCTGGTGCTCGGCGCCGGCGCAACTGTTACCAATCAAGGTGCTGGCCAGATTGCAGGCGGCACCGGCGGCAGCCCCGGTACGTTCCAGGACGGCAGCGGCGAGCGTGGCGGTTATGGCGGCGGCGGTGCTGGCGTCAACCTGGTCGGCGCCGGTGCCTCGCTGACCAACTACGGCAAAGTTAGCGGCGGCAATGCCTACGTGACAGGTGTGGTGGGCGGCAGTTCGCAGGATGGCGTGCCGGGTGTCGGCGTGCGCGCCTGGGGCGGCGAGACCGTGATCGACTACGGCACCATTGACGGTGGCAGCAATGGCAATGTGCAGGCGGATGCGGTGCTGTTTTCCGGCGGCGGCAATCAGCTGGCCATCTATGCGGGCGCGATCTTTACCGGTGATCTGCAAAGCATCAGCGGCACCACCAATGGTGGCGACGTACTGACCCTTGCCGGCGACAACAGTGGCAGCTTGAACGCAGGCCTGATCGTCGGCTTCGCCTACAATGTCAAATCCGGCAACAGCAATTGGACGCTGACCGGCAGCGGCAACGCGGGCATCAACTGGATCATTCAACAAGGCACGCTGACCGGCAATAGCGGCACCTTTGCCGGCAACCTCACGTTTGCGAACAATAGTCTGGGCAGCGGCGCGCCGACGGTGGATTTCAACCAGGGCAGCGACGGCAGCTATGCCGGCACCATCGGCGGCGCGGGCGAACTGATCAAGGATGGCACCGCCAAGCTTACCTTTGCAGCCGGCAGCGAACTGGCGGGTTTCAGCGGGCCGTTGCTCATCAACAGCGGCGAGGTGCTGCTGCAGAACGATGGCAACCTGCAGGCCGCGGTCATTTCCGGCGGTGTCAACGCTTATACGATCGACTTCAGCAATATCACCGGTGCCCTTGCTTTGGCCTCCGGTCTCTCTTCCAGCGCCAGCGGCAGCAGCGTGATGCTGGGCGCGCATACGCTGGTACTCGAAAATCCGGCCAGCGACACCTTCGATGGCGTGATCTCCGGCACGGGCGGTGTTGTGCTGGCGGGCGGCACGGAGGTGCTTGGCGGCGCCAACACCTACACCGGCGATACCACGATCGATGCCGGTGCCATTCTGAATCTCAATTCAAACGGCCAGCTTGGTGTGAATGGCAGCACGGCGTCGCGACTGGAACTCAACGGTACGCTCAACGCCGGCGGCATGGGCCCAGGTGCCAAGCTGGAAATAAGCAGCCTGGATGGCGGCGGCACGCTTACCTTGGGCAGCGTGGTGCTGGAAATCACCGACGCCCAGGCTGGCGATCTATTCAGTGGCGGCATCAGTGGCGGCACTGCCGGCCTGACCTTGCAGAGCGGCACGCAGCGGCTTAGCGGCTACAACGTGTATACCGGCGATACCACCATCAATGGCGGCAGCACGCTGGAGCTTATCGGCAGTTCGCAGATCGGCAATGGTTTGTCGCGCCTGAATGTGGCCAATGGCACGCTCGATGCCACCCGTCTCAGCGCCGGTTCCACGCTGGTTTTGCTGAGTCTTGCTGGCAGCGGCAATCTGGAGATGGGCGGTGCGTCGCTGGATATCAAAATCGCCAACGATACCTACAGCGGCGTTATCAGCGGCAGCGGCGGCCTCACCCTGGATAGCGGTGCGGAAACCTTCTCCGGCGCCAATAGCTATAGCGGCGAAACCATTTTCAACGGCGGCACGCTGACGCTTACCGATGGCGGCCAGCTGGGCAACGGCGATTCGCGCGTGCAATTCAACACGGGCACCGCCACCATCGATGCCACCGGCATGACGGCCGGCAGCACACTGCCGATCAGCAGCCTTGCCGGCGGCGGTTCGGTGAAGCTGGGCGCGATGACGCTGGATATCCAAAACGCCAGTGACACTTACAGCGGTGTCATGAGCGGCAGTGGCGGCGTGCAGGTCAATGGCGGCAGCGAGCTGTTCAACGGCATCAACACGTATACCGGTCTCACCAGCGTCAACGCCGGCGCCAGCTTGTTCGTGGGCGACAGCACCCACGACACGTCCCAGATAGCCGGCGACGTCAGCGTCAATGGCGGCCGCTTCGGCGGCTACGGCGTGGTGGAAGGCAGCGTGATGCTTTCCAATGGCGGCACCCTGGTGCCGGGCGCTGTCGGACAGTTGGGCTCGCTTACCATCCTGGGCGACCTCACCATCGGCGATGGCTCGCAGTTGAATTACGACTTCGGCGCACCGGGGCCGAATTTCTCCACGCCCGGCCAGAGCGACCATGTCGTGGTGCACGGCAATCTGAGCATCGGTACGTCCACGCTCAATGTGAACAATCTCGGCAGCATGGGCCCGGGTCTGTATCTGTTGTTCCAGTGGGGCAACACGCTTGCCATCACCGGTGGCGGCTTTGCGCCACCGCCAGGCATGTCGCTGCAGATACTTACTGTCGGCCGGCAGATCAACCTGATCGACACGCAGAACCTCACGCTCGACGAATGGGATGCGAACGGCCAGGCCGGTCCCGGTGCCATGGGCGGCGGCAGCGGCACCTGGTCGCTGTTTTCCAATACCTGGTCCGATACCACCGGCCAGTTCGTGGGACCGATGTCGCCCGAGCCCGGCTTTGCGATCTTCGGTGGCGCGGCGGGCACGGTGACGGTGGATGACAGCAACGGCAATGTCGGCGCGCTCGGCATGCAGTTCGTCAGCGACGGTTATCACCTCACCGGCGGCAGCATCGATCTGATTGGCCAGAACGGCGTGGCGCCGGTGCTGCGCGTAAGCAGCGGGGATACAGCGATCATCGATAACGTGCTGGATGGCGTCGACGGTTTCAACAAGACCGACGGCGGCACCCTGGTGCTCACCGGCAGCAACGTCTATACCGGGGTTACCACGCTGAGCGGTGGTTATTTGTCGGTGTCCTCGGATGCCAATCTGGGTGGCAGCAGTGACCCGCTGGATTTCGAAGGCGGCTCGCTGGAAATCACCGGCACCAGTTTCCAGCAGACCGCGCGCAGCATCACCTGGGGCGCGCCGGGCGGCGGTTTCGATATTGCCGATGCCGCCAATACCTTCACCGTAACGCAGGCGCTTACCGGCACCGGCGGCTTGTTGAAGAGCGGCCCGGGCACGCTGGTGCTCGCCGGCGCCAACACCTATAGCGGCAGCACTATCGTCAGCGCGGGTACGTTGCAGGGCGACAGCACCAGTCTGCAGGGTGATATCACCAATAACGCCACCGTAGTGTTTGTGCAAAACAGCGACGGTACATATGCCGGTGCGATGTCCGGTACAGGCGTGCTGGTGAAGAACGGCAGCGCGACGCTGACGCTGAGCGGCGCCAATACCTACAGCGGCGGTACTACGGTGAACGCTGGTACCCTGCAGGGCGATGCAGGCAGCCTGCAGGGCGATATCGCCAACAGCGGTACGGTTGCCTTTGTGCAGCAAGGCAGCGGCACCTTCGCCGGCGTGATTTCCGGCAGTGGCGCAGTGAGCAAGAGCGGCAGCGGCACGCTGATCTTCACCGGCGCCAACAGCTATGGCGGCGGCACCACCATCAGTGCCGGTACCTTGCAGGGCGACAGCAACAGCCTGCACGGCAATATCGCCAATAACGCCACGCTGGCATTCGATCAAACCGCCAATGGCACGTTTGCCGGTGTGATCTCCGGTAGCGGCGCAGTGGTCAAGAGCGGCAGCGGCACGCTGGTGCTCAGCGGCGCGAACACCTATACCGGCGGCACCACGGTCAACGCCGGTACGCTGCAAGGCAATGCGGGCAGCCTGGAAGGCGGCATCGTCAACAACGCTAGCACCGAGTTCGACCAGACCAGCGACGGTACTTACAGCGGTGTGATCAGCGGCAGCGGCGGTGTCAGCAAGACTGGCATCGGTACCTTGATCCTGGATGGCGTCAATACCTACACGGGTGGCACCACGATCAGCGCCGGCACGCTGGAGGTGGGCGACAGCGATCATGCATCGGCATCGATCGATGGCCCGGTGGATGTGCAAAGCGGCGCCACCTTGCGCGGACACGGCACGGTGATCGGCAATGTCACCAACGATGGCTTGGTGTGGGCCGGTGGTTCCATCGGCACGCTCAGCATCCAGGGCAATTACCTGCAGAATGCCGACGGCGTGCTGCAGCTCGATGTGACGCCGACGCAGACATCGAGCCTGGCAGTCAGCGGCACCGCAACGCTCGGCGGCGGCCTGAATCTGATTTTCGCCCCGGGCACCTACAGCTCCAATAAGTTCACGTTGGTGCAGGCTGGCGCGTTGAGCGGCACGTTCGCCACGGTCAACGGTACCGTGCCGGGTTCGCTTACTTCGCAGATCAGCTACACCGGCACCGAAGCCGACCTGATATTGGCGCCGGCTGCATCGGCTCCCACCACCAAGGTCGCTCCGCTCGACGGCAGCCTGTACGGCAATCTGATGCGCAGCGCGAATGTGGTCAGCCAGCAAGATCTGGTATCCGTGCTCGATGTGGCGTTGATGCCGCATGACGCGGCTTGTGGTGCAGGCAATGCACCGTCGATGCAGAACGTCACTTCCGCTGCATGCGGCTCTGGCGTGTGGGCGCAGTACACCGGCTCCAGTCTCTCGCTCGATGGTGCAAATGGCTTGAACAGCACCGCGTTCGGCCTGCTGGCCGGTGCTGATCATGCGTTTGGCGATGTGTTGCATGCAGGTGTGCAGGCAGGCCTGGATCAGGTCAACGGCAGCGACAAGTCCGGCGGCAATGGACGGGTCGAAAGTGCGCATGGCGGCTTCTACGCTTATGCCGATGCCGGTCCGCTGGTGCTCTCGGCAGTGGTCGACTACATGCACAGCGGCTATCGCTTCAATCGTGCCAGCGGCATCGGCATGGCCACATCGACGCCGGATGGCGACACGCTGTCCGGCGCCTTGCAGGCAGCGTGGCCCATGCAGGTATCGCAATGGCAGCTCACCCCCGCAGCCGGCGTGCTGTATCAGCGCCAGACGCTGGACGGCTTTCATGAAACGCTGGTCAGCAGCAATCCCGAGGCGAGCTATTTCCCGGTAACCGGCATGCGCAGCAGCTATATCGCGTTGCAGCCTTATGCGGCGATGGCGATCGGTCACAGCTTTGTGGCGCAAGGCGTGACCTATGTGCCGCAGTTCAGCCTCGGCTATCGCTACGACACGCGCAATGCGGCGACGCCGGTGACCGAGGTCAGTGCACAGGACGGCACCGTGTTTGCGTTGCCGGCTGCAGCACAGGGACGCGGCATGGGTACGGCAAGCGCGCGCATTGTGGCGCAGGCCGGTGCATCGTGGAGTCTGTATCTCGACTACGAAGGCCTGTTCGGCAGTCATCTGCACGACAACGCGCTGAGCTTCGGTTTTACCAAGCACTTCTGAGCGGTATGAAACGGCCCCTCTCCCGGCCGGGAGAGGGGTTTTCCTTGCGCTATTTCTTGCGGCTTGACACCCCGCTTTGGCGGGGAGTAAACCGACCCTGCAACGTCCGCCACCACGCATCATTTGCAGGAGTTAAGGATATGAACCGTGCAAATGTAGTTTCGCTGTTACCCGTTCTTTTGCTTGCAGGCGCAGCGAGCGCCATGGCAAGCGGTGTTTCCCCGAGCATCTCTCCAGTCGCTCAAACGGCCCCCGCCGCCAACGCGCAGAACCAGGCCGGCCAGGTGATGAATCTGCCGCTATTGGTCTACGTAGATGGTCGTGGCCAGGTGCGTTCCATCCAGCACGCCCAGCGCCTGCCCACGGCAGTCAACGATCTGCTGTGGAAGAACGTGCGCACCTGGACCACCTCGTCCGCCCTGGTCAACGGCAGGCACGAAGGCGCGCAATTGCTGATGAACGTGACGTTGCACGCGCAGCCACAGGCTGACGGCAATACCAACGTGTACTTCACCCTGGCTTCGGAAGGGCCGGTGTTGCGCGGATACTGGAAGCTGCAAGGTACTCACGTGTACGGCCATTGCTCGCCTTCGGCCGATACGACTGCCGGGCAGGGCGGCAAACAGCGTTGGTGCTCTTCCGAACTTATTCCGTCAGATGCAACAGCAGTAGCGGCAGCAGGCGCCAAATAGCCGGTGATCTATACGACGCAGGCGGAGTGGCAAGCACTCCGCCTGCGGCGGCTACAGCGCTTGAATTCGATTGAACTGGCCGATGGGTTTGAATCGGCAAGATCGCGTTGCGCATCGGCGCCATGCCAAGGGCTATGGCAGTGGCTGCCGCTCTTTCGGCCATTCGCTGAAGGCGAATACATACAGCATGATGAAGTTGACCAGCGGTACGAAGATCAGCAGCGACCAGGCGCCGTTGTAGCCAGCTTTGGAGACGATTTTCCAGCTTGGAATCACTGCCAGCACCGCCGCGATCAACCCAAAGAACGGATGCGTATGCATAAGCGCCTCGCGCATGGACTCCGGATCGGAGCTGGGCCTAGCTTAGTGCGGCGTGCGGTCCGGCGGAGCCGATCTCAGGCAACCCGCTTGCCGCTGGGAAAGGCATAGACGCGACCGGCCTGCGCGGCATTGCCGCTGATCCATTGCCACGGAGGCGAGATGCCGTATTCGGCCAGCAGCTGGTAGATGCGCTCGGTTACCCAGTCGCGCAGGGCGGCGGGGGCGCTGTCCTTGATGGCGTTGGCGCGCTCCAGGAACTCGATCCAGAATTCGGCCCCGCGGCTGTCCTGCAGCAGGCGCGGCACTAGGCCGCCCAGGGTGGTCAATTCTTGCTCGATGTCTTTGCGGGTCAAGGCCACGGGGCACACGTCCTGGGGGATGGCCGGACGCAGGCGTCCGGCAGATACCGGCTATGACGTATGAGGGGCCCGATTTTGAAATGGCGCCCCAGCCGTGGCCAGGGCGCCGGGAGCCTGGGCCGTCAGGGCTTGGCCGGTGCCTGGAGGGCCGGCACCACCGCGATGGCGCTGATCTCCAGCATGACGTCGCCCCGGAACAGCCCCTTCACCTCCACCAGGCTGGCGGCGGGCAGGGGGCCGCTCATGTATTGGTTGCGGATCTTCCGGTAGGTGTCGATCTGCGCCATGTCGGTTACGTAGGTGGTCATGTCCACCACGTTGGAGAAATCCGCGCCGCCCGCCGCCAGGGCAGCCTTGAGGTTCTCGAAGGTCTGGCGTACCTGCGCGGCGTAGTCGCCGGCGCCGACCAGCTTGCCGTCCTTGTCCAGCGGTACCTGGCCGGCGATAAACAGCATGCGGCCGCCTTCGGCCGCCACCACGTGGGTGTAGCCGTGCGGCGCAGCGAGGGTGGGCGGGTTGATGTGCTGCAGCGGAGGTGTTGCGGCGAGGGCCGGGGCGGCGAGCAGCCACAGCAGCGCGGGCAGGGCGGACTTCATCGGAAATATTCCTTATGCAGTACCGGGGGAGCTTGCAGCGCCCGACTTTATAACGCCTGCAAGCCGGGCGTGAGAGCGGTTGTCGATTTGTGCCGGTGAGCTTCGTCGTCCCTACAAAGGCCCACTACTGACACCGCCCAAGGACACCAGCATGACGCTGAAACTCTACGCCCACCCGTTTTCCTCGTATTGCCAGAAAGTGCTGACCGCGCTCTACGAAAACGGCACGCCGTTCGAATGGTGCACGCTCGGCCCGGACAATCCCGCCATCATGGCCGAATTCAGCGCGCTATGGCCGCACAAGCGCATGCCGATCCTGCGCGACGGCGAACAGTGCATCAAGGAAGCCAGCATCATCATCGAATACCTCGCCCAGCATTATCCCGGGCCGGTTTCCCTGCTGCCGGCGGATCCGCGCGATGCCTTGCAGGTGCGCTTTATGGACCGCTTCTTCGACAACTACGTATCGACGCCGCAGCAGAAAATCGTGTTCGATGCACTGCGTACGGAAGGCGAGCGCGATGCACGCGGCGTGGCCGATGCGCGCACCATGCTGGAAACCTCGTACGCATGGCTGGACCAGACCATGGCCGATCGCGAATGGGCGGCGGGCGAGCGCTTCAGCCTGGCCGACTGTGGCGCGGCGCCGTTCCTGTTCTATGCGGACTGGACGCACCGCATCGACCCTTCCTTCAAGCATGTGATCGCCTACCGCCAGCGCCTGCTGGCACGGCCGTCGTTTGCGCGCGCGGTGGACGAGGCACGGCCGTTCCGCCCGTGGTTTCCGCTGGGTGCACCGGATCGCGATTGATCCGGTGTATGCCGTTACGGATGAATGGCGCCAGCCGATGCCGCCGATGCCGGGGTCTGTGACTGGGTCAGCTTCGCGGCGATATAGGCATGCACGTCCTGCTTGGACACGGCGCCGCGATGATGAGTGTCGATGGCGTCGAAGTTGTTGGCGATAAACGGCACCTGGCCGGTCTGCGCTTCGTCGCGGGTGAGCAGGCCATCGTGGTTCTTGTCGGCCGCATCGAAATTCTTGTCCAGCGCCTTCACCGAGCGAGCGGTTTCATTGAGGCCGGTCTGGGCCATGCCGGCCAGCGGCAACAGCGTGGTGAGGAGCAGCAGCGGGAGCATGCGTGCGCAGCGGTTCATGATGGGTCCTCCTCGGCAAGGAGTGCCGAGCATGGCCCCTGGCGCGCGATATTGCCGTCAATGCGGCGTTTAGCTGAGCACGTAGTTGACCGGTTTGGGCGCTGCGGGCAGGTCGCGTTCGCCGAGCAGTTCCAGCAAAGTGGCCTGGATGCCTTCGCACATGGCATCCAGCGGCAGATCGTTGGGCTCGGTGCCGAAGGGCTCCTCGATTTCCGAGCTCAGCGCTTCCAGTGCAAAGAAGGTATAGGCGATAAAGGTGACGATCAGCGGCGTCATGCTGCCGATCGAATCGACCAGGCCGAACGGCAGCAGCAGGCAGTACAGATACACCGTGCGATGGATGATCACCGCATAGGTAAACGGAATCGGCGTGCCGGCAATGCGCTCGCAGCCGCCCAGCGCATCGCTGAGATGGCCCATATGCACTTCCATCGCCTGCACCAGCGGCGCGGCCAGCTCACCCTGCCGTCGCCGCTCGCGCAACCATTCGCCGGCCATCAGCAGGATCGCGGATGGCTTATAGCGCGCACCTTGCAAACGCTGGCGCGCTTCGTCAGACAGCCATGTGTCGAGATCGGCTGCCGGATCGGTACCGCGCAGCTGATGACGCAGCGCATGCACGAAGGCGATCAGCTGATGCACGAAGATGCGGCTTGGTGCCGGTCCGTCCACCAGGGTCAGCGCCTGCCGCGCCAGCGAGCGGGTGTCGTTGAGCACTTCGCCCCACAGCACGCGTGCTTCCCAATAACGCGCATAGCTGGTGTTGTTGCGAAAGCCCAGAAAGATCGCCAGGGTCAGGCCGATCAGCGAGAACGGCACGAAAGTCAGCGAGACCTTCCACACAAACACGCGCCCGTGCAGCAACGTAACGAGCAGCGCGAAGGCGAGCGTGATCAGCAACTGCGGCAGAATCGCCGGCAGCACCGATCCGCGCACTACCAGCAGCATGCGGAACCAGTTGGGGCGGGGGCGGACGATCATGATGGCGGGCAGCGTAGGGCGTGCGGGAGGCCATCATAGCGAAGTGCGCTATTTGCGCCGGATGGTGCTCCCTCTCCCCTCTGGGGAGAGGGCTGGGGTGAGGGGCAGCCTCGCGCGATATGCAAAGCATCGTCAAACAGCGTGGCGAAGATGCTCGGGTTCTTATGGGCGGTGAGGCAAGCCTCGGCCTCTCACCCCGCAGGGGCGAGGGAGTAGAGCAGCACTGCGGTGGAAGCTTATGCCGCTTCCGGCAGCAGCACCTCATTGAACGCATCGTTGATGGTGCCGGCCAGCATCTGCGCCAGCTCCGCATAGCTGCTCGCGCGCGGATGGCGCTGGCGCTTGGGCAGCTGGGTCAGGGCATCGACACCGTCGGAATAGGCAAACAGGCAGGCGCGGGGTGCGTCGAGGAAGACCAGAATTTCCACATAGGCCGGGGCAGCGGTCGGCGCGTTGGGGCCGATCAGGATGCTCAGCGCACGCTGTCCGCGCTTGCGCAGGTGGCGCATGGATTGCTCCAGCTCCACGATCATCGTGTAGTTCTCCGGCAGCAGCAGGTCGCGCAGCAAACCGCCTTCCACTTCCGCGGCAGCTTTGCGCGCCTCCATCTCGATGCGGCCCAGAAAGCCCATGCGCAGTTCCTGCCGCGTATAGCGCAGCGGCATGGTGGATACCTGCGTATCGTTCTTGCGCACGATCCAGGAATGATTCACGCGCTCGAAATGGATGCCGGCCTGGTCATAACTCTGCTTGCAGTTCTCGGCACTGATGCTGGCGTGCGCCGCCCAGGCGGCTTTCAGATAGACGAGATTCGGGCGCGAGCTGATCATGCAGTTCTCCGGCGAAGACCTTGCCTGGGTGTGCCAGGCAAGGCCGGTTACGGAGGCTATCGGCCGGCGGCCGGAAAACTTCAGCTACTTGTTCAGCCCCGTGTGCTGGGAATAGAAGGCATGCCAGCCGCCGTCGGCGTAGACAAAGATATCGGCCGATTTAACGCCCTTTTGCGGCCCCAGCGCCGGGTCATAGAACGACACCACGGCGGTGTCGCCCTGGATCAGCACCGCGCTGCCGTAGGGGTGCTGTTGCTGGTAGTCGGCGAACTGGCGCTGCGCCTGCGCCAGACTGGTGCCCTTGCGCTTGGCCGCGCCGGCCACGATCGCCTGCTTGTCGTGCACGCTGCCGTCATTGCTGACCGAACGGAAGCCGGGTGCCAGCATCTGCTCCAGCCAGCCGGTGTCGCCGGCCATTTCGGCAATGCTCCAGTGCTGTTCCAGGGCCAGCACGCCGGCTTCGCTATGGGCGGTTTCGTCGGCATTGGCCGCATCGCCGGCATCGGCATCGATGGTGCGCGGATAGTGCACGGCAACGGCGAGCAGGGCGGCAACGAGCACGCCCATCAACAGCATCGAGCGGCGATAGTTGGTGACGGTCATGGTGGTTTCCTTGCAGTGGGAAGGCCACGCCAGCATGTGCGCGACGTGCGCGGGGCGCAGTGGCTTTGTGACCAGCGCCATGGCGGTGGGGCAAGCGGTCGGATCGGCAGGGTGAGCGGTCATGCGCCACCTGACACTTCCCAAGCCCGCTCGCCGTTCGCACACTAGCGCGCATGTCCAAATGGAAAACCATCGCGATCACCTTCGTCTTCTGGACGGTGCTGGCGCTGTCGTATGCGACCAGCCAGGTGTTCGGCTCGATCAGCGAAGGCCATCCGGTGAGCTGGTTTCGCCCGCTGGTGTGGAACTTTGCGGATTTCTACTTGTGGATGCTGCTGACGCCGCTGGTGGCGTGGCTGGGCCGCCTCGGCGCGCAAAGCTGGCGGCGCTACTGGAGCCTGCACTTGCCGTGCAGCCTCTCGCTGGCAGTGGTGCAAAGCGTACTGATGCTGCTGATCTTCTGGAACGTGTGCGGCCCCAATCCCAAGGGCAGCGTCTATACCTTCACCGACCTGCTGCATAACGAGGGCATCTACAAATTCCATCTCGCCTTGCTGACCTACTGGCTGATGCTGGTGGTGTTGCGCGGCATCGCCTCGCGCCACTCGCTGCGCGACGAGCGCCTACGCAATGCGCAGCTGGAGACCCAGCTCACGCAATCGCAGCTGCAGGTGCTGCGCATGCAGCTGCAGCCGCATTTCCTGTTCAACACGCTCAATGCGATTTCCGCCCTGACCCTGGCCGATCCGTCGCAGGCCAAGCGGATGATCGTGCTGCTCAGCGATTTTCTGCGGCTGACGCTGGAGGAGCGCCATGCGCAGCAGGTAAGCCTGGCGCGTGAAATGCAGTGCCTGAAGTCGTATCTGGATATCCAGGAAGTGCGCTTCCAGGATCGGCTGGTAACGCAGCTGGATATTGGCGAAGCGAGCCACGCACTGGTGCCCAGCCTGATCCTGCAGCCGCTGGTGGAGAATGCGCTGCGTCATGGCCTGCTGGCGAAAACCGGCGGTGGTCAATTACGCGTGTCGGCACGCCGCGTTGGCGCGGAACTGCATCTGCAGGTCGAAGACGATGGCTTGGGCCTGCCTGCAGGCGGACTGGTGGAAGGCGTGGGCCTGCGCAATACGCGCGAGCGCCTGCAGGCCACGTTCGGCGGCGCGGCCACGATGGAACTGCGGCCGCGCCAGGGCGGCGGTACCGAGGTGCTGCTGCGCTTTCCTTTTGTGGAACGCCGTCCATGAGCGCGCCGCGCATGCGTGCCCTGCTGGTAGACGACGAAGTGCTGGCGCGCCTGGCCGTGCGCCAGGCATTGGCCGTGCATACCGATATCGACGTGGTCGGCGAGTGCGGCAACGTGCAGGAGGCGCGGCAGGCGATTGCGGCGTTGGCACCTGACCTGGTGTTCCTGGATATCCAGATGCCGGGCGGCAGTGGCTTCAAATTGCTGGGCAACGGCCACGCGTCGGAGGCGCTGCCACTGGTGGTATTCACCACCGCCTTCGCCGATCACGCCCTACGCGCCTTCGATGCCAATGCGATTGATTACGTGCTCAAGCCGATCGACCAGTTGCGCTTCGATCAGGCGATGGACCGCGTGCGCCGGCATTGGCGCGGCTTGCAGGATGTCACTCAGGTCAGCGTGGCCGATAGTGGCAAGTCTTATCTCAAGCGCATCAGCGTGCAGGTGGCCGAGCGCAGCACGGTGATTCCGGTGGCGGAGATCGACTGGATCCGTGCCGACGATAACTATGTGCGCATCCATGCTGGCGGCCATGCTTACCTGCATCGCGAAACGCTGCGGCATCTGTGCGAGGCGCTGGATCCTAATCATTTCCTGCGCATCCATCGCAGCATCGTGGTGAACATGGATCGGATCCGTGAAGTGCATACGCTGTTTCAGGGGCATGCTGAGGTGGTGTTGCACGATGGCACGCGTCTGGATCTTAGTCGTCGCTTCCGTCATGCGGCACGCGCTGCGCTGGGTCTGCGCTGACCGCTCCCCCTTCGTGGCCAACGTGCTGTGCGTAGGTTGGGCTACTTCGGACTTGATCCGGGGGGCAACCCAACAGATGCCTGTTCCTTTGGCCTGGTTTTGGACGTCGCGTCGATCTGCTCCCTCCCCTGCTTGGCAGGGGAGGGCTGGGGTGGGGTTGCTCGCGCTTGCCCCAACACTCATCGCATCGCGATGCAGCCAAGTAGGTTGGGTTAGCGCAGCGTAACCCAACGGATGTCTGTTCCTTCGGCCTCAGGTATGCATGTCGCGTTGATCTGTGCCATTGCCTGCGGCGCTTTCGGCCCCTACGGGCCCGAGTCACTTTCTCTTGCGTGCCCAAGAGAAAGTAACCAAAGAGAAGGGCACCCCGAGGGAGCGCTTGATGGGCGTCCTGCCCATCAAGTGCGTGAAGGGTGGGAGGGGCTTTTCGACAGGGCATCCTGCCCTGACGAAAAGGCATGGGCGTCGTGCCCATGCCCCCTGCGTGGCCTTGTCCTCCCACCCTTCACCGCTCCCTAGGGGCCCCGGGTAGAGCAGCGCGCCATCCTGGCGCGCACTGTTTGCCGGCTTGCGCCGGTAGAGCATGGGGCTCTCCGTAACGATGCCCTTTGCGGAATGGTGGGGCTACGTGCTTTTCCAGCGCAAAGCGCTGGCCCCGAGTGCGTGCCAGGAAGGCACGCAGCTCTTGGTGGGGCCCCTAGGGAGCGGTGGAGGGGCGGTGGATCAGCCCGCAGGGAAGCCGGCATGGATGCCGGCTTGTTTTTCGTCAGCACAGGAAGTGCTGTCGAAAAACCCCACCGCCCCTTCACGCACTTGATGGGCAGGACGCCCATCAAGCGCTCCCTCGGGGTGCCCTTTCTTTGGGTTACTTTTCTTTGGGCACGCAAAGAAAAGTGACTCGGGCCCGCAGGGGCCGAAAGCGCCGCAGGCAATCTCACCCACCAACGAAATGTCACGCAAAAAACTCAAGGCAATCGCAACACCCGCGCCACCAAACTCGCAACAGCATAAGCATCCCCAACCCCATGATCGGAATACCGCTGCTCCCCACGATTCCAAGCATCCCCCACTGCAAACCAATCCACCGCCACCACCGGCTTCCCCGTCCGCAACGACTCATCCAGCGCCAAAAAAAACATCCCCCACCGCACCCGGTAATAATCCCGCGTCAGCCCCGCCCAATCCTTATTCCCATAATCGTGCAGACTCGCCCCCTCGCTAGCCTTGCGATCCCCCCAGGTAGTCAGCAGCGACCGCGCGTCATACTCCAGCAGCGTGCGCTCCTCCGGCGAAGAAGCCCAGCCATCCACTCGCGACAACCACTGGCCGACCAGAAAGTTGCGGTTCGTAGCAAGCAACGCATCTTGCAGATCCATCAACTGCAGCCAACGCTTGCTCAGCACATCGAAATCAGCACGGTTTTTGCCGTCGTAGGCCGCCTTGATCTGCGGCAGCAATAACCGGCTTTCGTTGGCCAGCGTCTGGCGCGCAACATCGACCAGGTCGTACTGATAGGTCTCACTGCCACGCAGCGCCGGCGCAACTTGCAGCAGTTCGGGCAATGCGTGCTTGAAATCCTCGGCGCTGTAGCGCATCGCCTCCGGTGACCAGTTGGAAGCACGGTTGACGGTCAGGCTGGGCTGGGCATCGAACAACGATTCCTGCGCCGCATCGCGTTCGCTATGAAATTCCACGTCATCGATGCGGATGTCGTAGGCGGTCTTCAGCAACACCTTCCAGGCAGCCTCTGCATGCGGATCGGCAGCGCCATAGCGGCGTTGCACGTAGTCGGCGGTCCAGGCGGAAAGATCCACCGGCTCACTGCGCCAGGCCATCTCGGTGAACAGGTCGAAGGCGAAGGGATTGGTATCCATGCCTTCGGTGAATACGGCGGTGCCTGCCATGTTGCGGTTATTGCGGCCCAGTCGCTGCAGGCGTTCGGTGATGTTGCGCGTATTGGCGCCCAGCGTAGTGCGGCCGCCGAATTCCCAGATGCCGCCGAACAGGAACGGTGCGCCCTGGAAGTCTTTCTGGCGATCGTCGCGCGGGATGCGATCGTGATCGATGTCGATGATCAGTACGTGTTGGCGATCGATGCCGGCGAGCAGGTCCTGGCGCGGGTTGCCCTGCCACGCCAGCATCATCCAGCGTGCATCGGAATGGGCGGCGAGCAGGGCGTGTTGTACGTCGCGCGCTGCTTCCGGTATCGGCACATCGCCGGAGTTGCCGCCTTCCTGGAACACTTCCATGTCGTAGATGCTGCTGTCGCCGTACAGTTCGCGTTGATGCCGGTAGAACGAGGCCGCGAGTTTGGCGAATAGCGGATCGCGCGGATCCAGCCAGCCGGGGCGGGTGAAGCCGGCCCACTCGCCTTGCGGCACTACATGGGCGTGCGGGAATTTGTGCTGGAAATCCGCTGGCACGATGCCGTAGAAGCCGGGCAGTACCGGGGTGATGCCGAGTTCGCGCAGGCGCGCGATGATCTGCTGTGCGGACGCTGCGCGCTTTTGCATCAGCGCCGTGCTGATCGGGCCGTTGAAGCAGCACATATTGCCCATCAGCTGCCAGTTCTGGTGCGCAGGCTGGGTGATCCACCGGCGAATCGCCTGGTCGGTGTAGCCGGCATCGCGGAAGGTCTGGTACAGCACGCTGTCCATGCCGCGTTCCACCAGCATCGAATTGATGCCGGACAGCGCCAGTACGTCGATCTCGCGCTGCCAGCGCGGCCAATCCCAGTAGGCCGTGGTGTAGCCATCGACATTTTCGTTCAGGGCATAGCGGTACGCGTATGGCGTATCGCGCTCGATGGGGACGGTGGGCAGCGGAAACGGAGTGTTGCCGAGGCGGTCGCCATTGGGCGAGATCTGTACATGCGCCACGTATTTCAAATACCAGTTCACGCCGAACAGCAGGGCGCTGGGCGTGCTGCCTTCGACGCGGATATGGCCATCGGCGGCCGCGATGCGGAAGCGTTCGTGGCCTGGCGGGGCCGATAGCGTACCGAGCTGGAATTGCCGGGCCTGCAGTGGCAGCAGTCGCGTGATGACGGCTTGGGCAGGGGCGGTATCGAAGTTTGCGGGCGGCTTGGCGAAGGCGCCGGCGGTGCAGCTCAGCAGGCTCAGGCAGACAAGCCAGCGGCAAAGCATGGAGGGACGCATGCGGTGTTCCGAAGGAGCTCAGACCCCGTCACTGTATACCTTGGCTGCGCTGGTCGCCGGTTCGCGCGGCAGCTGCGCAAACCAGCTCAGCCATTCGCTCAATACCAGCAAGGTCCAGATGGCGCGTGAGTGATCGGCCAATCGCGCCTGATGTTCGGCGAGCAGTTCCAGTGCGGCATCGGTGTTGATGCCGGCTTGCGCCAGCACGTTGCTGGACAGGCGCGCTTGCGCCCAGCCGTGCAGGGGTTCGCGCAGCCAGTAGGCCAAGGGCACGGAGAGTCCGCGCTTGCGACGGGTTACTACCGCCTCGGGCAGGTATTGGCGTGCGTAGTCTTTCAGGAAGGCTTTGGTGGTGAAGCCGCGTATGCGCGCATGCAGCGGCAGCGTGGCGGCGAATTCGATCACCGCTTGATCCAGGAACGGTGCGCGGATCTCCACCCCGTGCAGCATGCCGCCGCGGTCGGCCTTGGCCATCAGCGCATCCGGCAGGGAGTGGGCAAAGTCGTAGCGCTGCAGCGCATCGATCAGGCGGGCGGGGTGGTGGGTGGTGTCATCGCTGGGCGGTGTGATGCCCAGGCGCTGCAGCCAGGGTGGCGGGATGTTGGCAGTCCACAGCAAATGGCGGGCGAGGCCATCCAGTTCCTGGCCGCGCACAAAGCGCTTGAGCAGGAAGGAGAGGGTGACTTTCTTGTCGCTGGTCGGCAGTTGTTCGATCAGCTTCTGCGCCAGTGCACGCAGGGGTCTAGGCAGCTGCGTGTAATACGCCGACCAGTGTACGCCGAGATACGTAGGATAACCGCCGAACAGTTCGTCGGCACCTTCGCCGGCCAGCAGCAGGCGCACATCCTGTGCCGCACGGCGAGTGACCAGTGATAGCGGAATCCAGGCTGGATCCGCCAGCGGTTCGCCGGTGGCGGTAATCAGTTCGCGCAGGGTGCCGGGAACGTCGCCGGCAGCGACGGTCACCGGCACGAATTCGCAGCCGAGTCGCGCGGCGATTTCCGCCGCGTGGCCGCCTTCGTCGAAGGAAGACTCGGCGAAGCGGATGCAATAGGCGCTGATTTTTTTCTGTGGTCGTAGATCGCGCACCACTGCCGTCATCAGGGCGGAGTCGATGCCGCCGCTGAGCAGGACGCCATAGTCGACATCGATATCGCTTTGCCGTTGCACGGCATTGCGGAACACCGGGTCGAAAGCGGCGGGCGCGGGCGTCTGCGCCTGCGGCGATGTGTTGGGAAAATCCCAATAGCGCTGGTGGCGTTCGCCGTGGCGGTCGAACACGATGACTTCGCCGGGGCTCAATTTGTAGTGATTTTTCACCAGGCTACCCGGTGCCGCGCAGTAACCGGAGCGCAGGTAGCGGGCGATGCCGTCGCGGTCCAGCTGGGTGCCGGTCTGCGCGCCCAGCAGGGCCGCCAGTTCGGAGGCGAAATAAATCCCCTGCTCGGTGCGTGCGTAATAGAGGTGGCGTTCGCCGGCGCGATCGCGCGCCAGGATCAGCCGCTGTGCGCGCTCGTCCCATAACGCCAGTGCGAACACGCCATGCAGGTGCTCAAGAAAGCGCAGGCCCTTTTCCAGATAGAGCGGTGCGATCACCGCGATATCGGTGGTCTGCGCGATGCAATGGCCGGCGTGGGCGAGCGAGCGGCGCAGCAGGCGATGATTGTCGATCTCGCCGTTGCAGGCCACCACGATGCCGGCTTCGTGTTCGAGCAGCGGCGGCTGGTGCTGATCCACGCCGCGGATGGCCAGGCGGTTGCTGGCCATGCACAGTGGCCCGCGCTGCACGAAGGCATCGCCCTGCGGGCCGCGATGAGCCATTGCGCGCAACATGCCGCGCGTTTTCTGCGCCGCGTGCGGTATCGGTTCCGTGGCGTGCAGGTTCCACAGGCCGGCGATGCCGCACATCAGGACTGCACCTGTTCCAGTACGCGTTTGCGCCAGCTGTCCACGCGCGTCATCCCGCGAATGCCGCAGGCTTGCAGTTCGCGCTCGATCTTCCTCGGCGCGAGGTAGGAATCGATGATCACCAGCGAGCTGGGATATTTATGCAGCGCATGGCACAGGGATTGGCCGGCATCGGGGGCAAGCATCGCAATGCCGTAGACCGGCTTGTCCAGATACAGGCGCAGGCCCCACAGCGTTTCTTCCTCGATGGTGTAGCTCTGCGCGGTGTTCTGGATGAAGATCATCGCGGCGTAGCGGTCCGATGCAATCTGCTGGCGGAACTGTTGCGCGATAAGGCGGTTGTCGTTCGGCGGGTGCATGAGATAGGCGGCGCTGGCTTTCAGCGACAGCAGGGCGATCACCCACATCAATACCCAGGCGCGATGCTGGGCGGTGTGAAGATCGATCTGGTCGCGCAGTTCCAGCGCCACGATCAGGGCGATCGGCAGAAACAGCGGTAGCAGATACAGCGGCAGGCGCGATTGCGCCAGGCAGAACACGACGAACGGCAGCGCGAACCACAGCGCAAGCAACCATGCGACTGCGTGCTGCTGCCGCCAGCTGCGCCAGTTTTGCGCGCGCAGCACGCCGGGCGTGCCGCGCAGCAGGCTCAGCCACCACGGCAGTGAGCCCAGCAGTAAGGTGGGTAGGTACACCAGCGCCCAGCCCAGCCATCCCGCATGCCGGCGCTGGGCGCCGGTAAACAAGCGGTTGTAGACCTCCTGCTGCAGGAAATAATGCGGCAGCCACGGATAGCGCAGCATCACCACGGCATACCAGGATAGGCCGACGGCCAGGAACAGCAGCAGGCCGCTGGGCAGAAAATACCGCCCCAGCCCGCGCCAGCCGTCGCGGCCGGCGATAAAGACAATCACTGCCAGCAGCGGCAGCAGGCCTGGCGGTCCTTTGGTAAGGAAGGCCAGTCCCCAGCCCAGCCACATCAGCCACAGATGGCGGCGCGCCGGCCGCGCCTGCTCGCCGAAAGCGGCGCATACGAAGCCGAGCATCGCCAGCGCTTCGCACAGGCACAGGAATACATCGGTGCTGACGATATTTGCCGTGACAAAAGGAAACGCGCTTAGTGCATAGACCAGTGCCGGCAACCAGGGTTTCTCTGGCAGCAGGCGCCGCCCCATGCCGTACAGCGCCAGCATGGTCAGCAGGAAGGCCAGCGCATACGGTGCGCGCACCGCCCAGCTGTTGCGGCCGCCCAGCTTGATCGCCGCGGCGAGCACCCAGTAGGTGGTCGGCGGCTTGGAGAAATTCACCTCGTCCGGACTGTAGCCGGGTGTGAGGTAGTCGCCGGTATCGAGCATCTGCAGGGCCGCGTCGACATAGCGCCCTTCGTCCGGCCCCCACAGGCCGCGCGTGCCCTGAAAGGCGAAGCCGAGCAGCAAGCCCAGGGCGATCAGCCAGAGCAGCGCACGATAAGCCGGGTATGCAGGTCTGGGCCGCACGGATGCGGCCTGGCTGCGCTCGTTCTGCATGACGAATCCAAAACCAGTCGATGTGAAGCGCCGTGCCCGCCGTCAGCCCGGATCGGGTCGTTTATGCAGCATCTGCAGGTTGCGCAGAAAGATCAGCAGCGTGATCGATTCGCCGATGATGAACACCGGTTCGCGCCGATGAATGGCATAGCTGAGCAGGATCACGCCGCCGGCCACGCTCAGGTACCAGAACACGCTGGGAATCTCGCTCTTGCCGCGCGCTTCGCTATACAGCCACTGCACCAGGAAGCGCGCACCGAACAAGGCTTGTCCGAACAGGCCGGTGCCGATCCACACGCTGTCTACCGACATGCACCACCTCGACGATCGACCGGCTTGCCCGAAACTTGCGCGAAACTTGCATCAGGACGCGGAGGCGCGCTTGTTCCTTCTTTTCACGCAAACGCAGCTGGAGATTGCGCAGGTAGATCAGCAAGCCTCCGGTCTGCCCGGTAATAAATACCGGATCTTCCTTATGGCAGGCATAGCAAAAAAGGATCAGTCCGCCGAGCACGCTGGCGTACCAGAACGCCATGGGGATGGCGCTGTGGCGCTTGTATTCGCTGTACAGCCACTGCAGCAGGAAACGCGCCGTAAAAATCACCTGGCCGAGCAGGCCGAATACCAGCCAGCCGTTGCTGAACATTCCCATGGAAGCACTACCTGCAGGACGTGGAGACAGCATCGCAAACCCATAGGTGAACTTTATGACATGACACCCCGGCCGGGCATGCCATCGGTCTATGGATTCGGGGCTGCCACCTGGCCTAGTCTTTGCGTGCTGTGGAAAGCACCTGGCCCATTACGCGAGAACGCCATGAAATTCCTGGTCATGATCTATTCCGACGACACCTTGCTGAACGCACTGCAGCCCGGCGAGTTCGACACGATGATGAACGGCTGTTTCAAGCACGCCGACGAGTTGCGCGCCGAAGGCCACCTGCTCGATTCCATGCAACTGCAGCCGCCGATGAAAACCAAGACCATCCGCGTGCGCAACAACCGCACCACCATCGTCGACGGCCCGTTTGCCGAAACGCGCGAATATCTGGGCGGCTTCAATCTGATCGAGGCGGCCGATATCGACGAGGCCGTGCGCATCGCGCAGACCTTTCCGTGGGCGAGGACCGGATGCATCGAAGTGCGGCCGGTGCACGACATCGATGCCGAACGCGCGCGCGTCGGGGCATAGGCCGAGCGAGAGTAGGTTGGGTTAGCGCAGCGTAACCCAACGGATCTTCATCCAAACCGCAAGCATCGTTGGGTTAACCCCGGATCACGTCCGGGGTAACCGAGCCTACGAGTGTGGCTTTTCTTCCAGCGGCAGCACTTCGTCGAAGATGGTGTAGTCGATCACGTTCACGCCGTTCTCGTCGCGCCGTACCAGATCCAGGTAGCGGTGGTTCCAGCGCACTTCCTTGAAGCTCCACTGGTGCCGCGCCAGCATCGATTGCGAGGTGGTTTCGTCGATGCCTTCGATGGTCAGCAGCAGCGTGGCCTCGGCTGTGTCCAGCGTTTCCGGCGCAATGCCGTAAAGCGGGCTGCTTTCGTCGATCACATGCATCACGTTCCAGCTCAGCATGAAGATGGGATGGTGATCGCGCACCAGCGAGAGGTCTTCGATGCGGCGCAGGCGGAAGCCTTCGGGGCTTTCGTGCTGGCGCAGCAGGTGCAATTGGGCGGAGGCTTGCGCGATCAGGTTCATGCGCATGTTGGCGGCACGCAGCATCAACGTCTGCTTGCCTTCGATCATGCGGATCACCGGGTGCTTGCCGAACAGGATCTTGGCGCGCGGGCGGGAGAAGCGCGCGAAGATCAGGCCGGTGATCACCGCGATATTGCCCATGCCGATGATGATTTCCGCGGTGGCCACTACGTGGGTGTAGATCGACTGCGGATGCATGTCGCCGTAGCCGACGGTGGCCAGGGTTTCCACGCTGAAGAAGAACGCGCCGGCCAGACCCTTCGGATACTGGTTGGCGATGCCGTTCGGATCCACCTGGTAAACCATCGCGAAGATCGCGTTGAAGATCAGGAACACGCTGGTGGCGATGCCGAAGAACACCGGCCAGCTGATAGTCAGGGCGCGGTGGTAGAAGTCGTCCCACAGGCGCTCAGGCAGCCCTTCGGAGATGAAGGGGCGGCCGCCGATCTGCACCATGCGTGGTCTGCGTTGGAACAGCGAGGGGCGGGACTTGGCCATGCGGGTGGGCTCCTTGTGCGAGCGGCATTGTAGCGCCGGCGCGCGGCCGGCAAGCGGGCGCTGCAGCAGGGCGGCACGGCGGAGTAAGCTTGGCGATCCACGGCACCGGCAGCGGGTTTCATGCTCAAGCTCATCGGCTTCGACGGCGACGATACGCTCTGGCATAGCGAGGGCTTTTATCGCGACGCCAGCACGCAGTTCAAAGCGATCATCGGGCGCTATGTCGATGTGGGCGATGCCCAGGTACAGGCACGCATGCTGGCCACCGAGCGGCGCAACTTGCAGCTGTTCGGCTATGGCGCCAAGGGCATGACGCTGTCGATGGTGGAAACCGCCATCGCCATCACCGAGGGGCGCATTTCCGCCGCCGACATCCATCAGCTGGTGGAGGTGGGCAAGGGCGTGTTGCAGCACCCGGTGGAACTGCTGCCGGGCGTGCGCGAGGCGGTGGCGGCAGTCGCCGAGCAGCATGCGGTGGTGCTGATCACCAAGGGCGACCTGTTCCACCAGGAGAAAAAGGTGGCGCAATCGGGGCTGGCCGGTTTGTTCGGCCGCATCGAGATCGTGTCGGAGAAAGACGCTGCCACTTACCGCCGCGTGCTGGCCGAATTCGCGCTGGAACCGGCGCAGTTTGCGATGGTGGGCAATTCGCTGCGTTCGGATATCGAGCCGGTGATCCGCCTGGGCGGGTGGGGCGTGCACATGCCTTATCACGTCACCTGGGAGCACGAGCTGGAACACAGCCTGGGCGAGGCCGATGCCCCGCGCATGCTGACCGTGGATGGCCCGGCCGGCATTGCCGCAGCCATCGCGCAACTGTCCGCACGGACCGAGGCATAGCCATGCTCGATGCGCGTGCTATCCAGTGCCCGTACTGCGGCGAGCGCATCGAGATCCTGGTCGATGCCTCGGCCGGCGACCAGCATTACATCGAGGACTGCCAGGTGTGCTGCCGCCCGATCAGCATCGAGGTGTGGGTCGATGCGGATGATCGTGCGCATGTGAGTGTTGCGGGCGAAGACGAAGCGTAAGTGGCTTGCGGCGAGGGATAACCCGCACACATGGAATACCACCTCGCCATGAACTCCACTTCCCTTTGAACTTCACCTCACCGTGAACTCCAACCCCCGTCGTCCCAGCGAAAGCTGGGATCCAGCGACTTTGCTTCGATGCTGATGGATCCCAGTTCCCGCTGGGACAACGGCTTTGAAGCCCGGCGCCACGGCTACAACTGCTCCGCCGCCTCCACCACCCCAATCCCCTGCTCACGCAACATCGCCCGCGTCGCCTCGTCGCTCTCCGGCGTCACCGGTCGCGTCAGCTCCCACAGCACCTGCGCTTTGAAGCCCAGCGCCTGCGCATCCTGCGCTGTCCACAGCACGCAGACGTCGCGTGCCAATCCGGCCACGTACACCTCGTTCACCCCGCGCTCGCGCAGCCAGCCGGCCAGCCCCGTGCTCGGGCGCGTACTGCCCGGACCATGGTTTTCGCGAAAGCCGCTATACGAATCCACCTCGGGGTCGCTGCCCTTGCGCAGAATCAGGTCGACCGGCGACCAGTCGACGGCCGGATGCAGCCCGGCGCCCGGCGTGCCCTGCACGCAATGGTCCGGCCACAGCGTCTGCACGTGGCCATGCAGCGGAATCTGCTGGAAGGGCCGGGTGCCGGGGTGCGTGCTGGCGAAGGAAACGTGCCCGCGCGGATGCCAGTCCTGCGTGGCCACCACCTGCGCAAACAGGCGCCGTTGCAGCAGATGCGAAATGCCCGGCACGATGGCGTCGCCTTCATGGCAGGCCAGGGCGCCGCCCGGCATAAAGTCGGGCTGGATGTCGACGAGGATCAGGGCGGCGTGGCTATGCATGGGCTGGACTCGCAGGGGACCGCAAGATTCCACTGCCGATCGACGGCATAATGCAAGCGATTCGTTCAACGTACGCCGGGGACAGCGCGCAGATGCATTACGACCAATCGTGGATGGGCTATGGCATGGTGGGCGGCCTGGAAGCCGGCGCGATCAGCCTGGTGGCGGCCTTGCTGCTGTATGTGGCGGCCCATTTCATCGGCCGCAACCAGGGCTGGAATCCGCTGCAGAAAATGGCCATTGCCTTCCTGGTCGCCCTGGTGCTGACCGCCAGCGGCGACCTGTGGGACCTGTTTTATTTCAACTACGGCCAGGTGCAGTCGCTCCAGTACCTGAAGGCCAGGCTGGCCGAAGTGCACGACCCGGACAATATCGGCCTGCGCGTGCTGTGCGAAATGCTCGGCGCGATGATCGGTGCCGGCGCCGGCTGGATCGTCACGGGCGGCGACTGGAAGCGGGTGCTGCGCGGGGACTAGAGAATCGGATCGAACAGACGCGCCACGTGCATCGCCAGCCGCCGCAGGTAGCTGGCTTTGCGGTATTCGTCGCGGGTGATTTCCACTGCCCGCGCAAAATCGTCCAGCAGCATGTGTTCCACCTGCGCCGCGAAGCCGCGGTCGACGCTTAGTGCACCGATCTCGAAATTGAGCCGGAACGAGCGGTTGTCCAGGTTCATGCTGCCGACGCTGGCGCTGTCGTCGTCGATCAAGATCACTTTCTCGTGGATAAAGCCGGGCTGGTAGCGATAGATGCGGATGCCTGCACCGATGGCGTCGTGTGCGTGCAGGGTAGAGGCGAGAAACACGGTGCGATGGTCGGGCCGTGCCGGAATCAGCACGCGCACATCCACGCCGCGCAGCACCGCCAGCCGCAGCGCCGACATCACCGCCTGGTCCGGCACGAAATACGGCGTGGTCAGCCATAGCCGCTGGCGCGCCGCATTGATCGCGGCGGTGAAATACAGCGAACAGCTTTCCTGCGGATCGGCCGGCCCGGTGGCGGCAATCAGCGTATAGGCATCGCCGGGCGCCGCCTGCGGCGGCAGCAGCGGCGGCAATTCGCCGGTGACCCAGTGCCAGTCCACGGCGAAGCTGCGCTGCAGGTCCATTACCGCGGGACCTGCGATTTCCAGATGCGTATCGCGCCACGGCGCCAGCGGCGGTTTCAGGCCCAGGTATTCGTTGCCCACGTTGAGGCCGCCCAGAAAACCCAGCGATCCATCCACCACTACGATCTTGCGGTGGTTGCGGAAGTTGAGCTGCAGGCGGTTGTTGTGGCGCTGGGTGGCGAACGGGAAAATCGCCACGCCGCCATCGCGCAAGGTCTGCACATAGTGGCGGGGCAGCGCATGGCTGCCGATGCCGTCGAACAACACGAACACTTGCACACCGGCCGCCGCACGTTCCAGCAACACCTGCTGCATGCGCCGGCCGAGTTCGTCGTCGTGAAAGATGAAGAACTGCACCAGCACGCAGTGCTCGGCCTTGGCGATGGCGGCCAGGATGGCCTCGAAGGTGGCGTCGCCATCGATCAGCAGGCGCAGCTTCTGGCCGGCGTGGAAGCTGCTGCCCAGCATCTGGGTGAGCGCGGCGTAGCGCATGCAGGGCTCGGGCACGCCCAGCAGTTCGCCGGGCAGCGATACCTGCGACAGCCGCTGCCGATGCGCGCGATGCAGGGTGACATAGCCGTAGAAATGGCTGCGCCCCAGATACAGATAAGGAATCAGCGTGACGTACGGCAGCAGCGTGAGCCCAAGCACCCATGCAAAAGCGCCTTGCGGCGTGCGCGTATGCATTACCGCATGCATGGCGGCGAGGATGCCGGCCACATGCAGCAGCATGGCCAGCACGGTGATGAGATGCGGGATGCTCATGGTGCGCGCGATTCTCGCACGCGCACTGCGCTTTGCCCTAGCCGGCCAGCAACTGGTCGGCCAGGTGTCGCGCCTGCTGGCGGATCTCCGGCATGGCAGTGGATTCCCACAAGGTGCCGCGCAGCATGCTGCCCATCGCGAACAGGCGCGGCCACGCGTTGCCGTCGTGCAGTACGCGCCCATTGGGCAGGGCATGGATGCCGAGCCCGAACGGATCGGAGTGGATGTGGCCGTTGGTCATCATTTGCTGCAGCAAGGTGTGCTGCGTACGGCGCACATCGGTTTCCAGACCCACGCTTTGCACGATCAGGTCGGCGTCGAGCGGCTGTTCGACGGTCTGGCCCTTGGGGGCGAAGCGCATCTGCAATCCGTTCGGCGTCAGCGAAACGCGGTGCATATGGCCACGCCGGCGCTGCAGTCGTCCTTCTTTTTCCAGTGCGGTAATGGCGTGCGCAACCTGCGGCGGCAGGCGATGGCGCGCGCGTTCCCAGGCCCAGCGTGCATGCCGCAGGAAACGTGCGCGATCGTTGTGCGGCAGCAGCCCCCACAAGCCGGGCGTGTGCGGCCGCAGGCTGTCGACCACGCGGCGCCAGTCGTCGGTATGTTCGATCGCCTCGCGCAGCAAGTGCAGCCAGGTGCGGATGTCCGGTGCATCGCGCATCGTCTCCACCAGTTCGTCGCTGTCTTCGTACGGCAGCGAGGCATGCGCCTGGTGCACTTCCGGCAGCACGCCATGACGGGAGATGGCGGTGAAATGGGCATTGGGCCAGCGCGCGGCCAGTTCCACGATCACGTCCACGGCGGTGAGGCCCAGGCCGATGACCAGCACCTTGTGCGGCTGCGTGTCGGGCTTGGCATCGGCCAGCAGCGACCAGGGCAGGGTGACATAGCGGCCGCTGGCTAGCGCATCGTCGTCCACGCCGGGCAGCGGGCGCGGCGTCAGCGCGCCGAGCGCCAGCACCGCCGCATCGACGCGGGTGGTGGTTTCGCCCTGGAACAGGGTGACGCCATCGTTTTCCGGCACCGCCGCATCCACTTCATGCGGCACGATGCGCACGTCATGGCCGTGGCTCTTGGCGCGCGCCAGTGCGGCGGTGGTTTCGGTTTCCAGGTAATCGCCGTACCAGCAGCGTGGCAGGAAATCGTTGCCGCTGATGTTGGGGTCGCGCTTCTGCATGTATTCGAGGAAGCCGCCGGGACGGTTGGCGAACATGCCCATCGATGCGGCGCGCACATTCAGCAGGTGGCGTTCCGAACGCGTGCCATAGGCCACGCCGCGGCTGGGCGTACCGCCACCGGTATACCAGTCCAGATGCAGCGGCTGCGAGGCAGGGCGCTCCAGCAACTCGCTGAGCAATGTGGCCCCTGCGGCGCCGCCGCCGATGATGGCGACCCGTCGAAACATGTCTTCCCTTGCTTAGATTGCTAAATCGATACCGGGATGCGGCGCGATGGCCTCATCCCGGTGTGCTGTGCCGATCCGTGCGTGATGGTCTCGCGCGCGCATCCGTCATGAATGCACGCGGCGACACACCGCGACTTCATCCGTTAGATATCAGACGCGCAGCGGACCGGCAATCCGCGCGCGCTGCGGCTGGCTGAGCCAGAGCGGCTGCGGGCCGGCCTGTTCGTAGGCGGTGTAGTCCTCGAGATCGCCGCCGTACACATGCAGGGTCAACGCCGTTTCGTGCCGCGAAAGATTGCGGCAGCGATGCATGTACGGCACGTCCGCGTCGAACCAGGTGGCATCGCCGGGGCCGAGCCAGTCGCGTCCGCGCAGCTGCCATGGCTCGGCGGTGGATGGACGCGACCACGATTCCACTTCGAGCGCGCCGTACAGGCTCAGCTCGATGCCCCACAGACCGGAGTGGTCGTGCGAAGGTGTGCTGTAGCCGGGCGGCCACGCCATCACCAGCACGCTCACGCCGGGCCGTCCGCGGCGGCCGAGCAGCCAGCGTTCGAAACCGCGGTTGTTGCGGCGAAGATTGGCCAGTCCATGGGCGAGCGCCTGCGCATCGCCATGCACGATGCTGCCAAGCTCGCGCGACAACGAAGCAAGATCGGGATTTTTATCCAGCGTATGGGCGAACGCAGCGTCGCGTAATGCCTTGAGGCTGTGTCGATATGTACGCATAAGTTCCGTGAGCGGACCGGAGACGAGCGGGAGTGGAGCATGTCCACTGTTAAATGGTCGTAAGGCGATGCTGTTCGCAAGAATCACCGATAAGGCATCCAAGCTTGCGCCCCAACGAGCTTGGTGCGGCTCGGACCGATTCAAGCATGACTTTCGCAGCATGGCTGCGGCCCGGCATCGGCCTATGCTGTTTTCACGCCCACCGGCCGGCGTTTAAACCGATGTCGGATGGGGCGCATCGTACGGACAGCTGACGTCGGAGAACGGACATGATCGAGCTGATGCTGATAGGTGTAATGGTTGCCGGGCTGTGGATCGTAGGGTCGGTGGTCGGCCTGGTGTTCAAGCTGGCGTTCGGCCTGGTGCACGGGGTGTTCAGCTTGCTGGCGGGGGCGATCGGCCTGCTGATCGGCGGCCTGGTAATGCTGCTGGTGCTGCCGCTGGTGGCCTTGTCGCTGTTGCCGCTGTGCATGCCGGCGCTGCTGCTGTTCGGCCTGGTGTGGCTGATCGTGCACGCCACGCGCCGTTCGCCGGCCACGCCGGCCGCGCGCTGACGCGTAGCTTGCATAAGGCATGAAAAACCCGGCGCAGCCGCAAGGCTGGCCGGGTTTCTGCTTTGCAGGCGCTCCGCTTTATAACTGTTGCAGCGCAAAACTCACCGGCACGCGCGCCCATGCCTTCACCGCATGGCCATCGATCACCGCCGGCTGGAATTGCCAGCTCGACAGCACTTGCTCGCGCGCACTTTTATCTAGCAAGGGATAGCCGCTGCTTTGCTCGACTTTCACATCGACCGGCTTGCCGCTTGCGTCCACCAGTACCAGCAAATGCACGGTGCCTTCCATATGCGAGCGGATCGCCTGTGCGGGAAAGTGCAGCGGCGAGGCGCGATAGGCGAGCGAGGTCACGCCGGGTGCGATGGAAGGCGGCGCCACCACTGGCGGCGCGGTATCGACCGGCTTGCTGTTGGTCGACGGTTCGGTGGTGGGCGGGGTGGTTACTGCGGGTGGCGGCAATTCCTTTTGCACGACCGGAATGTGCACCGGTACCGGCACGTGCTTGACGAACGGCTTGACCACGATGTCCGGTGGCAGCGGCTGCTGTTTCGGCGGCGGATCGATCAGCCGGACGGTTTCCACCCGGACGTTGTCGATGACCTGGGCGAGTTGCGGCGCCAGCGGGCGCGTAGCGAATAGCAAGGCGGCAAGGTTGAGGGTAATCGCCGCACTCAATGCGGCAACGCGCACCATATCCGGGTGCGGACGACGAGCGACAGCCAGGCTTGCGGACGGCATAAGCGACCTCCTGACGACGATGTGGTTGTGGGCGTCTGGGGCACGCTGTGCGGGGACACAGAGGGATCGTGGCAGGCGCGGCCTCAGCCTATGCCCGCAGGCCCGGCATGTGCAAGAGCTGTCTACGCAGTGTGAGGCTGGCGTGAAACCAGTCCGGCGGATTGCCCTGGCAGGCAAAAAAAACCCCGCAAGGGGTGCGGGGTTGCAGGATAACGGATATCGGGGAGGCGATATCCGTGGCAGTTATCTTGCACAAGGACGGCTTGCTGGCGCGTGCAATCCTTGTGATGGCCGCCTTCACGGCATGGCACTTCACAGATCGATCCGAACGGCCTTTGCGAGAATGGCCGCCGATACCACGGGAGTGCGCTGATGAAAGCCATGCATGCCATGAAGTGGATGACTGCCGCGCTGCTGGCGCTGGGCGGTTTCAACACCGCCATGCCGGCGCGGGCGGCGCAGGATCTCGACTGCAAGCTGTCGTTCCAGTTGTCCGGCTGGTCCGCGTTCTACAAGCGCGCCGAAGGCAGCGGCACGGTGACGTGCAATAACGGGCAGAGTATGCCGGTGCATATCCGCGCCGAAGGCGGCGGCCTGACTTTCGGTAAAACCCAGGTCGACGACGGCCATGGCAACTTTACCGGCGTCTACGATATCCACGACGTACTCGGCCACTACGGCGGCGCGGAAGCGCATGCCGGTGCGCAGACCAGTGCCGACAGCCAGGTGGTGACCAAGGGCAGCGTGTCGCTGGCGCTGTCGGGCAAGGGACGCGGGTGGAATCTCGGGATTGCGTTCGGAGCGTTCATCCTCGAGCCGTAGACCCGTAGGTCGGGTTGGCGCAGCGCAACCCAGCGATCTATCATCGAAGCGACATCGTTGGGTTGCGCTGCGCCAACCCAACCTGCGGTGGCGGCCGGATGCGTTCTAACGCATCAAACGTTTGCACAGATAGAACCATCCGGACATAGGCAAACAACAACTGCTCCCGCTATGGTTGCGCTCCAGCATCCAGGAGTGTCCTCATGTCCGCATCCGGCCAGGTAATGCTGCCGCGCTATGGCTTCGGCGATGAGCTGCTCAGCAGCGTGATTCATGGCATCGGCATCGTGCTGAGCATCGTCGGGCTGGCGGTGCTGGTGATGCATGCGGCAGTCCACGGCTCGGCCAGCGATGTGCTGGCCAGCGCGGTGTATGGCATCTCGCTGATCCTGCTGTACACGGCATCCACGCTTTATCACTCCATTCGCGCGGAATCTGCGCGGCACCTGCTGCGCACGCTCGATCACATCGCGATCTTCCTGCTGATTGCCGGCACCTATACGCCGTTTACGCTGATTGCCTTGCGCGGCACCTGGGGCTGGAGCCTGTTCGGCATCGTGTGGAGCCTGGCCCTGCTGGGCACAGCGCTGGAACTTGGGCTGCTCAAGCGCTACCGCCGGTTGGCGGTGCTGCTGTATGTGGCGATGGGCTGGGTTGGCATCGTGGCGTTCCGGCCGCTGCTGGCACATCTGCAGACCGGCGGCATGGTGCTGCTGCTGGCGGGCGGTGCGGCTTACACGCTCGGAGTGCCGTTCTACCTGTGGCGCAAGCTGCCGTATCACCATTCGGTGTGGCACTTCTTTGTGCTGGCCGGCAGCGTGCTGCAGTTTCTGGCGGTGTTCTTCTACGTAATGCCCGGCGCGGTTGCCTGAGCTTGCTGCGGATGACGAGCTAGCCCGTCATCCGCAACTTTCGGCATTTACTTCTGCTGCGCAGGAATGAACTGCGTACGCACCGCTTCGGCCAGCTGATCCGGCGGCAGCAGGCCCTGGCCGATGATGAAGTCGTTGAAGGCCTGGCGATTGAACTTGCTGCCCAGCGCCAGCTCCGTCTGCATGCGCAGTTGCTCGATCCGCATATAGCCGTAGAAATACGCGGTGGCCTGGCCGGGGCTGTTGAAGGTGAAGCGGTCCAGTTCCTCGCGCGTCATCGCTTCGGACAAGCCCACGTCGTAGCGCAGTACATCGTGCGCACGCTCCTTGCTGATCAGGCCCAGGTTGAGCATCGGGTCGAGGAATGCACGCGCAGCACGCACCAGCCGGAACTGCAAGGTGGTGAACTGGCCGGCCGGCGGTTCGTAGGGCAGCATTTCCGCTTCCGAATACAGCGCCCAGCCTTCCACGTTGACGCTGTTGAAAGCGAAGATGCTGCGCGCCAGCGAGACGCCGCGTTCCACCATGGCCGAGAACTGCAGCTCGTGGCCGGGGCGTCCCTCATGCGCGGTCAGCGTCCAGGCCGCGGCCTTGAAAGTGAAGTCGTCGTAGGTGCTGTCCGACGCCGCGCCATTGGCCGCGGGATTGCCCATGGTCAGCACGAAGGTGCCGCGTTCGCCGTGATTGTTGATCAGCGGCGGCGGATCCATATGCGGCGCGGCCACGTTGGCGGTTTCTGCATCGGAGGCCAGGCGCATCTGCATCTCGCGCTGCGGCAGGGTCACGATGTGCTCGCGGCGGATGATGTCTTCGATCTTGCCGATCACGTCGTGGTACCACGGCACCACATCGTCCTTGCCCAGCTGCTGCTTTTTCAGTGCCTTGATCACTTCGCGGTAGTCGCTGGCCTGGAAGCCTTCGGCCTTGGCCACCACCGGCGTCATCATCTGCATCGCCGAGCGCACCTCAACGAATTCCAGCTGCGCCTGCTTGATCAGGTCCTGCGGCGGAATATCGATGCCGACCTGCTTGAGGTTGTAGGCGTACAAGGGCTCCGGCAGGCGGAAATCATCGCGCTGGCGTGGCACGATGGTGCTGTGCACCCAGTCGTTATAGGCCTTGAGCTGGCTGTCCAGCGCATCCAGTGCGGCCTTGCCCTGCGCATCGTCGAGCTTGTACTTGGTGAACAGCTGGCGGATGCCGTCGGCGTAGCGCTGGGTGTTGCCGAGCTGCTGGTCCACATTGCCTTTGTAGGGGCCGAGCAGGCTCTTTTCGGATAAGCGGCTGGCGGTCTGCGCTTCGGCCAGCTTGATGATCGGCGTGCAGCCCGGCGCCTGGCCCACGTAGCACTGCAGCCGCTTGAGCGCGAAGGCGCGGCGCTTGGCGTCCACCTCGTCCTTCAGCAGGTAGAACTCGCCGTTGAACACCAGCTGGCCGATGTCCAGGTACGGCAACATGTATTTGCGATTGAGGTTGTTGCCCTCGATCTGCAGGTCGGCGGCCTGGATCATGATCTGCAGATCCTGGCGCACGTTGGGGTCCTTTTCCGTGGCCAGCATGCCTTGCAGCTTGCTCTTTGCCTCGGTCAGGGCCGCGTTCTGGCGGCTTTCCAGATTGGGCTTGAGGTCGGCCACTTTGTCGTCGTAGCCGGGCAGGCCGAGGGCGGTGGCGTTTTCCGGATTGAAGCGCGCCTGCACATCCAGCAGCGTTTGCGCATCGGCGTTGCTGCGGGCGACCCAGGCCGGTGCCTGGCTGGCCTGCGCGTGGACGGAAGCGGCGGCGGCCAGCGCGAGCGCCGTGGCCAAGGCGAGACGTTTCAACATGAAGAGCATCCCCGGGATTCAAGTGGTCCGAGCTTATAGGCAGGCGCAGGCCGCGCGCCATGGACCAAAAGCCTAGGCGTTGAACAGCCACACGCCGGCCGCCAGCGCGACCATCACCAGCGACAGCACCAGCTTCACCAGCGCGCCGAACAGCAGGCCCAGCCAGGTGCCGATGCCCACATGCGCCGAACGCAATACGCTGCGGCTGGAACACAGCTCACCGACCAGCGCACCGACGAAGGGGCCGAGAATCAGCCCGGGGATGCCGAAGAACAGGCCCACAAAGGTGCCGATCGACGCCCCCCATACCGCCGCCGAGCTGGCCCCGACCCGCTTGGCACCCAGCGAGGCGGCGATGAAATCCACCGCGATGCCGAATGCCGCCAGCACGCCCAGCACGATCAGCCAGGTGGTGCCGAGGTGGCGATAGTTGTCCGCCGCCGAGGCCAGCCAGATGCCGCCGAAGATCATCGGAATGCCGGGCAGGTTCGGCAGCACCGCACCGATCAGACCGCCCACGATCAGCACAATGGAAAGCGTGTAAACGGCAACTTCCAGCATGGCGTTATGCATCCTGCGGCGGGATGGCCGCGAATCGGCCACAATAGTCAATCGACGGCGCGCGGCCGGCAAGCTGTGCGCGATTTGCTGATGAACGACTGTGCCAGATAGCGAAACCATCCTGCTCAAGGCCGATGAACTGGGCCGCATCGAGATCGTGCAGCGCCATGGCGTGCGCATGATCCGCCGCGACATCCGCGCTGCGCGCTGGTGGGCGCGCGCCTTTGCGCGGCGTGCCGCGGCACGCGAGGCGCGGGCGCTGGCGCGGCTCGCCGGCACCGATGGCGTACCGCCGCTGCTGGGCTGGGACGGCCGCGAGCTGTTGCGCGGCTATATCGCCGGCCAGCCGATGCAACAGGCGCAGCCGCGCGATCCGGCTTATTACCGCCAGGCGCTGCGGCTGTTGGCGCGGCTGCATCGGCGCGGCATCGTGCACAACGACCTGGCCAAGGAACCGAACTGGCTGGTACGCAGCGATGGGTCGCCGGCATTGGTGGACTTCCAGATCGCGTGGACGCGCGGGCGACGCGGGCGCTTGTTCCGGCTGCTGGCGCGCGAGGACTTGCGTCATCTGCTCAAGCACAAGCGCACCTATTGCGAGCATGCGCTCAGTGCGCGGCAGCATGCGATGCTGAAAACGCCGGCGCCGCACTCGCGCCTGTGGCGTGCGACTGGCAAGCGCCTGTACAAGTTGATTGCACGGCGGGTGTTTGGTTATTGGGATAACGAAGGGAAGGGGCGCGTGCGCGATTGAGCGGCGTAGTTGCCTGGACTCGCGGCAAGCGCATGCAACCCCACCCCAGCCCTCCCCTGCCAAGCAGGGGAGGGGGCGTATCGGCGAGTGCTTTGCATCATCAAGCTTGCGCTATCTGCTCCCGCCCCTGCCGAGCAGGGGAGGGGCGTATTGGCGAGTGCTTTGCATCATCAAGCTTGCGCTATCTGCTCCCGCCCCTGCCGAGCAGGGGAGGGGCGTATCGGCGAGTGCTTTGCATCATCAAGCTTGCACTATCTGCTCCCTCCCCTACGTGCAGTAGGGGAGGGCTGGGGTGGGGTGAAGTTGCGTGCGCTTGCGACGAGCTCGTGTAATCCCACCCTTCTGTTGCCAAGCAGGGTTATTTCGGCAAGCAGCTTATTTTTCTACGAACGCACGCTCGATCACATAATCGCCCGGCTCGCGCGTACGCGGCGAAGCCTGGAAGCCGCGCGCATCCAGCAGGGCGCACAGGTCATCGAGCATTGCCGGACTGCCGCACAGCATCAGCCGGTCGGTTTCCGGATTGAGCTGCGGCAGGCCGATCGCCTGCGCCATCGCGCCATCGACGATGTTGTCGGTGATGCGGCCGCGATTGCGGAACGGCTCGCGCGTGACGGTGGGGTAGTAGATCAGTTTTTCGCGTACCAGCTCGCCCAGGTATTCGTGCTGCGGCAGTTCGTTCTGCAGATAGTCCGAATAGGCGAGGTCGTTGACCTGGCGCACGCCATGCGCCAGTACGATCTTGTCGTACTGCTCGTAGGTGGCCGGGTCGCGGATGATGCTCATGAACGGCGCCAGCCCCGTGCCGGTGCCGAGCAGGTACAGATGCTTGCCGGGCTTCAGATCGGTCAGTACCAGCGTGCCGGTGGGCTTGCGGCTGACGGTGAGCTGGTCGCCGGCCTGCAGGTGCTGCAGGCGCGAGGTGAGCGGGCCGTCCTGCACCTTGATCGAGAAGAACTCCAGATGTTCTTCCCACGCCGCGCTGGCGATCGAATACGCGCGCATCAGCGGGCGGCCGTCCACTTCCAGGCCGATCATCACGAACTGGCCGCTGTCGAAGCGGAAGCTGGGATCGCGCGTGGTGCGGAAACTGAAAAGGCTGTCGTTCCAGTGATGCACATCAATGACTTGTTCGGTCGCCAAAGCCACCATGGTGTTTATCTTCTCGGGTTGTGCGGATAGGGGAATGCGCGCTGCCTTACGCAGCGGCTGCTCGCGGGGAGGGCTGGGGTGCCATTGCCGTACGAGCGCCGGGCGAAGGCCCGGCGGTAGGTGCCATAGATTACGCGATTCGGCCCAATCCCGTGTTATGGAGCTCACTCATATGGGGCCTGCGCCGCGGCGGGCAAGCTGGCGGTCGCGTGCCAGGGGCTTGATCGGACGGGCTTTTTAGCTGGGCCGAAAGTGACTATCGGGAAGCCCCCGCGCCAAGTAACGTAGCCCGGCCAGCCTGCACAGGAGTCACGTATGTCCCGCGAATTCACCAAGGCCGACGCCAAGGCCTATGCCTGTTCCTACCTCCTGTTGACCTTGCTGCAGCGGATGGATCAGCGCGAGCCGGGACTTATCGAAAGCCTGATCGCCGGCGCCGAGGGCGATTTCGCCGCCTGCCGCCTGCAGGAGGATCTGCCGCCCGCCGTGCCGCTGATCCACCAGGAAACCCTTGCGCTGTTGAATCGCGCCAATGCGTACAAGTTGAATATGCAAGACCGCGCCCAGCGTGGCGAAGGCGAGTAAGCCGGCAATCATCCAACAGGGGGAAACAGCATGGCCATCGACAAACCGTCATCGCGCATCGGCATCTATCTGTTGCTGGTGCTGGCGCTGAGCTCGATTTTCTACGCACTGATCATCCATGCCGGCCATCTGGCGGCGGCGCATGGCATGTACGTGCTTGGCCTGATGTGGTCGCCGGCGACGGCGGCGCTGCTCACTTGCCGCATCACCGGTAAGCCGTATGCGCAGCTGGGTTTCGCGTGGCCGCGCACGCGCTGGGCGATCATCGCCTGGCTGTTGCCGCTGGCCTATGCGGGCGTGCCTTACCTGATCGTGTGGGTCAGCGGCATGGGCGGCTTCGGCAACCCGGATTTCGTCAACGATATGCGCAAGAGCCTGGGTTGGGGCGATGCGCCGACATGGGTGATCGAAGCCGGCTCGCTGCTGCTGATCGGCACACTCGACATGGTGGAGGGCGTGGCCAGCGGACTGGGCGAGGAAATCGGCTGGCGCGGCTTTCTCGCGCCGGAAATCACCCGTGCCTGCGGTTTTACCGGGGGCACCTTGCTGACCGGCGTGATCTGGGCCAGCTGGCATATGCCGATCCTGCTGTTCGCCGATTACAACGCCGGCACTCCGTGGTGGTTCGGCATGCCGTGCTTCGCAGTGATGGTGATTTTCTCCAGCTTCGCCTTCAACTGGTTGCGTCTGCGCTCGGGCAGCGTGTGGCCGGCGGCGATTCTGCACGGCAGCCACAATGTATTTATCCAGGTCTGGCTGACCCCGATCACCATCAAGCACGGCAGCATCACCGCTTACGCCATCGATGAATTCGGCTTCATGCTGGCCGCCTCGGCGATCGTGCTGGGCGTGGTGTTCTGGTGTAAGCGTGGCGAATTGCCGGCGCAGGTTTGAAATTTTCTGGAAGATCGAGCATGGCGAAAAGGTGTATGGGCAAGCATTTGTTGCTCGGTTTACAAGCCGGCACGCTGGCACTGGCCTGGCTGAGCGGCACCGCCGTCGCGCAAGTCGGCGCCGGCCCCGTCGCCGCCGCTTTGCCGCCTGCGCTGCCCGCAGCGCAGGATCGCGCTTTCAATGGCCGTATCGGCCTGGACGTCCAGGCCGTCGACACCGATCACCAAGTGTTTTCCGTGCACGAAACGATTCCCGTGCAACAGGCCGGCGACACGGTGCTGCTGTATCCGCAATGGGAAACGGCCAGTCACGCGCCAACCGCCTCCATCGCCGATCTTGCCGGGCTGGTCGTCCAGGTGGATGGTGCGCGTATCGACTGGACGCGCGATCCGGTGAACATGTACGCCTTCCATCTCGATGTGCCGAAGGGCGCGCATACGATCACCCTGGATTTCCAGTTTCTTGCTGCCGCCAATGCCAACTTGCTGCGCCCGGAAATGGTGGTGGTGCCGTGGCAGCGCGTGCTGCTGTATCCGGCCGGCTGGTACGTGCGCGATCTGCCGGTAGCGGCAACCCTGGTGCTGCCGCCGGCACTTACGCCATTCACATCCCTCGCGTTTACGCGCAGCGACGATCGGACGCTGCACTTCCAGCCGGTTTCGCTCGAGCAATTGGTCGATGCACCGGTGTATGCGGGGAGCCATGCGCGGCGCATCGTGCTCGATCCGCAAGCGGCGCAACCGGTGGCCCTGGATCTGTTGGCCGACCATGCCAGCGACCTGGCCATGAGTCCGGCTGAAGTCGCGCATATGCAGGCGCTGCTCGCGCAGACCTTGCAAACCTTCGGTGCCGCACCTTATCGCCACTACGATGCCATCATCAGCTTGAGCGACGTGCTGTCGCCCGGCGGCGGGACGGAGCATCTGCAAGAAGGGGAAAACAATCTTCCCGCCGGCTATGCCGATGATCCCGCCAGCCAGCTCAATAACCGCGACCTGATCGCGCACGAGCTGGTGCATGCCTGGAACGGTCGCGCGCATGAGCCGGCCGATCTGTGGTCGCCGACCTACAACCAGCCGGTGGGCGGCTCCCTGTTGTGGGTCTATGAAGGGCAGACCGAATTCTGGGGGCGCGTGCTCGCCGCGCGTGCCGGGCTGCGCAATACCCAGGAAACACTGGACAAGCTCGCTCTGGATGCGGCGCTGGTCGCGCATCACAGTGGACGCGCCTGGAAAAACCTGCAGGACAGCACCAACGATGCGATCTATATGGCCGGCCACCGGGTGGCCTGGCGCGACTGGCAGCGGCGCGAGGATTACTACCCCGAAGGCGTGCTGCTGTGGCTGGACGTGGATGCCCATCTGCGTGAGCTCAGTCACGACGCACGAGGACTGGACGATTTTGCCCGGCGCTTCTTCGCTTCCCCGGCTGGCGGGCTGCTCACGCAAACCTATCGATTCGAAGACATCTGCAGCAACTTGAATACGCTTGCAGCGGATGACTGGGCGCAGTTCCTGCAGCGCCATCTGCGCAGCCACGACGAGCGCGATGCACTGGCCGGACTCGCGCGTGCAGGCTGGAAACTGATCTATACCGAGGTGCCGACGGAAACTTTTCGCCAGGACGAAGCGGAAGCGGGCGTGAGCAATCTGGATTATTCGATCGGACTGCAAATCGACGAGCGCGGCCGCGTCGCTTCCGTGGCGTGGGATGGTCCGGCGTTTCGCGCCGGCCTGGCCCCCGGCGCACGCGTCACGGCGGTAAACGGGCAAGCGTTTACCATCCCGGCCTTGCTGGCGGCGGTGCAGGCATCCGCCAGCAAGCCGGTGCGGTTGCAAGTAACGAAGGATGACAACGCGCACGAGCTAAGCATTCCCTATCAGGGAAGCCTGCAGTATCCGCATCTCGAACGTATTGCCGGCACGGTCGATCGGCTGTTGCCGCTGCTGCAGGCACGCTGATTTGAACGGTATTGGCTAAGCCAGGGCGCGTTGCGTGGTTTGCTGTAGAAACGCCTCGATAAGCGACGCAATCGCCACCGGTGCGTCTTCGAAGCTGTAGTGGCTGACACCGGGCAGCCGGTGGATCGGTGCGGATGGAAACAGCTCGCTGAACAAAGGCAGGAAATGCGCAGCGCCCAAGGTGCGATCGGCCATGCCCCAGATGGCGAGCGCAGGCTTGGATGATATCGCGCGTTGCGCCGCTGCATCCGGCATTTCGAAGCGATGCGCGTCCAGCGCAAAGCCCTTGGCCCAGCCGATCACGCCCAGGCAGTCGGAAGGATTTGCAAAGTGCGAGCCGTAAGCGCGCAGCCAGCTGTCGCTGATTACCTCATTGCGCTCGAAGCCGTTGAGCTTCAGCGTGCTGAGGATGTTGAAGCCGAGTTCGCCCAGCACGGTTTCCAGGCGCCCTGCTGCGTGTGCCTGGACGATCCATTGGAACCAAGGTGCTTCTGCGGCATTGGCCATCAATCGTTCTAGCTGGCTGGCCTGCCCGAACGGTGTCGGGCCGTTGACCGAGACGATGCGGGCGATGCGGTCCGGATGCCTGGCCGCCAGGCCCATGCCGGCTGGACCGCCGAAGTCGTGCATCACCAGGGTGATTTCGCGCAGATCGAGCGACAGCACGAAGCGCTCCAGGTTATCGATGTGGTCCTGCAGCCAGTACGAGCGGTCGGCGGGCGTCTCGCTTTTGCCGAAGCCCATATGGTCGGGGACGATCACGCGGTAATGCGTGCTCAGGCGGCTGGTCAGGTCTCGGAACAAATAACCCCAGGTGGGTTCGCCGTGCAGGCATAGCACCACCTGTGCGTGCTGTGGGCCGGCATCGACGTAATGCATGCGGAAGCCGGCGGCTTGGTTGAAGCGGGGCTCGAAGGGAAATGTTCCATTGAAGGTTTCGTTGGCGGGGATCATGGCTGGCCTCGAAGAATGACGGTGTGGTTGCATGTTGAAACCGTTTGCTTTTTAGCAAATATGGTTTTATGTTGCAACCATTTTCACGCCATCATCAGCGAACCCGGCATGGTCAAGCGAACCTCCCAAGAGAATTCCCTGTGCGGCGTGGCGCGGCCGCTCGACGCGATCGGCGACGGCTGGTCGCTGCTGCTGGTGCGCGATGCCTTCGATGGACTGCGCCGTTTCGGCGAATTCCAGAAGAACCTCGGCCTGGCCAAGAACATCCTTGCCACGCGACTACGCCACCTGGTGGCCCATGGCATTTTCGAAATCGTGCCGGCGCCCGATGGCGGGTCTTACCAGGAATACGTGTTGACGGAAAAAGGGCAGGCGCTGTTTCCGCTGCTGGTCGCGCTGCGGCAATGGGGAGATGCGTTCTTCTTTGAACCGGGCGAGGCGCACGCCGAGCTGGTCGAAAAGAAAAGCGGCCATCCGCTGCTGCCGTTGCAGTTGCGCGGGCAAAATGGGCGCGTGTTGCGGCACGCCGATACGACGGTGCGCGTGCCGTCTGGCGAAGCGACGCGGGCGCGCAAAAAAGCGCGCGTGTAGCTGGTTCGTTCAGCGGGCCGTTGCCGCTGTGTAAGCCGTTGTCCCGCGAAAGCCGGGATCCAGTGATTCGTTCGTGTGGCCTGTGTGAAAGATGCCGGAGCGAAGGGCGTGGGTTGCTACGTCACTCGCGTAACGCGCTTACCCTGCCTGCTTATCGGCGTAGTGGCTGAGCGCCTCAAGTGACGCATGCAGCAACTTCAACTCACGCGCATCAAATGCCATAAGTTTGCTGCGTTCCATATGCGGATGCTTGCGCTCGAAGTTCTGATAAGCCTTCAGCACATCCTCCAGTACCGCCATGGCAAGCGCGATGCCTTCACCTGCGGGAAATTCGAATGGGTCGCGTGTCTGCATGGGTAGGTACAAGGCTGTCGATGACGGCTGGGACCATAACAAACACAGCTAAATATCTATGTAATCAATGGCGGCGGAATATGTAGGCCAAGGCAGCGGGGTGTAAGTCGGCATTCTCTGAATGCGAACTGGGACTTCGCCTATGCCATCGCTACGTACCCTCGGTGGCGAGTTGGACAGGCCCATGCGCAGCTATGGCCTGCCCTGGATGTGAACCTGATCACCAGGCCATTTACATTCGAGCAGCTCGCTGCGAAAGTGCGCGACGTGATCGATCATTGATGCCGAAGCCGCTGGCAGTTTGGGTTGGCGCAGTGCAACCCAGGCATGGCACGCCCATCGTGCAAGCTGGTTGCTGCTGATTGCGTTATGGCCGGCGGTGGCAAAAGGACGTTGGGTTACGCTGCGCTAACCCAACCTGCGCTGGATCGCGTAAGGGGATGTGCATGCGTGGTGCCATGGTGTTGGCGTGTTGCTGTCTGTTGAGTGCGCGGGCTATCGCGGCTGCACCGGACGAGCCGGCACCGACGGGACGCTTGCCTGAGTGGGCACAACCTTTGCTGTACCGCGTGGCGCTGCGCGTCGATCCGGAGCAGGCGCGTTTTTCCGGCGATGTCGATATCACCGTAGCCTTGCGCAAGCCCTCCGATCATCTATGGCTGCACGGTCAGGGCCTGCAGGTCGATCGGGCCAGTGTGACCGATGCCGCGGGCACGGCGCATGCAGCGCATTATCGCGAAGTGCTGGCCGATGTCGGGGTGGCGCGGATCGATCTGGATGGCGTGCTGCCGGCGCAGACCATCCATCTGCGCATGCACTACAGCGCAGCACTCGCCGATGGCGTGCAGGGCCTGTACAAGACGCAGCAGGGCGGGCAAGCCTATGCCATGGCGCAGATGGAGCCGATCAGCGCGCGTACGGTGTTTCCCTGTTTCGATGAGCCGGCGTTTCGCGCCAGCTTCGCGCTGAGCCTCACCGTCCCCGCGCGCGATATCGCGCTGGCCAATACACGACAGATTGCGCAGGCCGCTGCCGGTCCGGGCTGGAAGACGGTGGTGTTTGCGCCGAGCAAGCCGCTGCCGACTTATCTGCTGGCCTTTGGCGTCGGCCCGTGGGACGTGCGTTCGGCAGCATCGATCGCGCCGGATGCCTACCGCAACACACCGCTGCCCCTGCGCAGCATCGGCTACGCCGGCGAAGCCGACAGCATGCGGCGCGTGGCGGCATTCACGCCGTCGATCATCCAGGCGCTGGAGAACTATTACGGCTACGGTTATCCGTGGGACAAGCTGGACCTGATCAACCTGGGCGGCGGCATGGAAAATCCCGGCCTGGTGGTGCTCGATGACGTGGGCTCGGGCGTGCCACAGCCATCGCCGGCCGCCATGCGCGGTGCCTTCAACCTCGCCGCGCACGAGTTCGCCCATCAATGGACCGGCAACACGGTCACCATGGCGTGGTGGACCGACACCTGGCTCAGCGAGGCATTCACCACCTGGATGCAGCAGAAGATCACCATGCAGCTGCATCCGGAATACCGCGGCGACCTGGATCGGGTGAAGCTGTTGCAGCGGGCGATGGCGAACGACAGCCTGCTCAGCGCACGCGCGATCCGCCAGCCGGTACAGGGCAACGGCGACATCATGAATGCCTTCGACGACATCACCTACGAGAAAGGCGCGGGTGTGCTGGGCATGTTCGAGCATTATCTCGGCGAGGCAGCGTTTCAGCAGGGACTGCGCGCGTATGTCCACCAGCATGCGATGCAGAGCGTGGCGGCCGCGGCGGTGGTCGATGCGATTGCACAGCAAGCCAGCGACAGCGCGGCAGTGAAGCGCGCCTTCTACAGTTTCCTGGACCAGAACGGGGTGCCGTATGTGCGTGCCAAGGTGCTGACGCAGCACGGGCAGACGGTGCTGCAGCTGGCGCAGATGCGTTATCTGCCGCTGGGCGCTAACGGCGATGGCGAACGCCACTGGGGCATTCCGGTCTGCGTGCGCTACAGCACGGCGGCGGGCAGCCGCGATGCCTGCACACTGCTGGATACCGCGCAGGCCACACTGGCCTTGCCCGGCGCCGATGCGGCCAGCTGGGTAATGCCTAATGCGGGCGCGCAAGGCTATTACCGCTACGCTCTGGATTCGCACAGTTTGGCCACGCTGGCCGCGCATACGGCGCGCCTGAGCGATGTGGAGCAACTGGCCTATGCCGATGCGATCGAGGCGAGCTTTCACCACGGCGATATCGATGCCGGCGAGGTGCTGGCAGCGCTGCGGCCCTTGGCTGATGCGCCGGCGCGCGAAGTGGCCACGGCGCCGTTGGCGCAGGTGGCGTGGATTTATCGTCATCTGGCGCATACCGATGCACAGCGTGCCGCGGTGGTGCAATGGGTGACGACGGCGTATCTGCCGCATCTGCAGCGGCTCGGCTACCAGGCGCGTGCCGGTGAGTCGGATGGCGATGCGCTATGGCGGACTGCGCTGGTGCCTCCGCTGGCCTTCGAATTCAAGTTGCCGGCGGTACGCGCGGTGCTGCTGCAACAAGGCGATGCGCTACTGGCCGCGATGCGCAATGGCTCGTTCGATGCCCAGCATGTGGATCGCGAGATGGCGATCGCGGCGCTGGGCGTCGCGGTACAGGAACGAGGCGAAGCCGCCTTGCAGACGCTGGCGACAGCCGAGGAAGGCGGCGGCGATTCCGTCTGGCAGCGCCAGCTGGTGCAGGCGATGGCGCATGCCAACGACAGCCCGAGTGCGGCGCAGCTGCGCGCGCTGGCGCTGGATCCGAAGCTGGATGGCGTGGCCATGCTCGGCCTGTTGATGACTACCGACGGCAATGTGATGGATCGCGACGCGCGCTGGCAGTGGTTCGATGCGCATTTGCCGAAGCTGCTGGCCGGCCTGCCCGGGCCGGCGGCGGCGTATATGCCGTCGATGCTGGCAATGGAAGCCTGCAGCGATGCCGACGCGACACGTTTGCAGGCCATGTTTGGAGGTGCTGCCGCGCAGGTGCCGGGCGTGGCGCGTGGCGTGGCGCAGGCCGGCGAAACGATTCATTTGTGCGGTGCCTTGCGCGCGGCACAGGACCCCGCTGCGCTCACGCGCTGATCAGGGGACGCAGTAATCCTGGTACGCCCTGTCCATTTGTTGGTGCGTCAGGCCGCGCTTGATCAATTCCTGGTCGGTCATGCGGCGCTTGAAAATCGCGTTCTTGCAATTGAGCCAACGGACCGCTTTTTGCAAACGGGCCTGCAGGCTCGGTGGCGGCGTCACCACGATGCCTGGTGCGTTCGATACGGCATACGTACCCGGCAACTGGGGCAGTCCGCTGGATTGCGCCGCATCGAGCGCCCGTGCGAAACGTGTGTTGCCGTACGACCCGGCCGGCGGCGATGGCGGCTGAGTGAGGCCGGGCAAGCTGGGCGCGGGCGAAGGGGTGCTCGGCGCGGCGACAGCGCTGGGAATGGCTTCGGCGGAACGCATGCTCGCCGCGCGTACATGCACCGGATGCGGCGGCGCCGTCATGGCGGGCACCGCGCGCTTCGCTACAGATCTGCGCTGCGCCAGCAGTTCGATTTGCAAGGGCCGGCCTTCCGTCATCGATACTGACCGGCGCCAGAGCCAGGGTATGGGTGGGCGCAATACGAGCAGCAGCAATCCCAGGTGCAATAGCAGGCCAAGCGCGATAGCGACGCTGCGCGGCAAGGATTCGCGCCATGCTTCGCGGCGAGACGGGTCCATGTCCATCATCTGCACGATCGAGTCCCCTTCGATGAGTCCGGAGTAGGACTGGCGTTCAGCGCATAAGGTTCCCTTGGGCAGGTCACTGGCGCGGAGCTGAATCCGCGGTAGCATCCTCGGGCTTGGAATTGCCGGAGCTTGGCCGTGTCGTTTTCCGATCCACAGGCTGTTGCACGCTACGCCGAAGGACCTGTCAGACAGGTACCGGGCTTCCATGCCTTGCAACAGATGACGGCCCTGCTGCTGGCCGAGCGTGTTCCATCCGATGGCCACGTGCTGGTGCTCGGTGCCGGCGGCGGCCTGGAATTGAAAGTGTTCGCCGAGGCGCAGGCCGGGTGGCAGTTTGCTGGAGTGGATCCATCCGCGGAGATGTTGAAGCTGGCCGAAGCCACGCTTGGCCCGCTCGCATCGCGTGTCGCGCTGCACGAAGGCTATATCGATACCGCGCCGATGGGACCGTTCGACGGCGCCACCTGCCTGCTGACCATGCATTTCCTCACCGCTGAAGAGCGGGCGCACACGCTGGCGCAACTATGGCGTCGGCTGAAACCTGGTGCGCCGCTGGTGCTGGCACATCACAGCTTTCCGCAGTCGGCGGATGAAAAGCTGCACTGGTTGCGGCGCTATGCGGCGTTCGCCGTGGCATCCGGCATTTCTGCATCGAATGCCGAGAATGCCATTGCAGCGATCAGCAGCAAACTGCCGTTGCTGGGTCCTGAGCAGGAGCTCGCGCTGATGCAAGCGGCGGGTTTCGAGTCGATCGAATTGTTCTATGCAGCGTTCACGTTCAAAGGCTGGGTTGCTTACAAGCCTGGCTAGGTTGTGCAGCCGGACTGAGTCAGGTGATGACTCGACACGCAATCAAAAGGGGATTTCACCATGTTCAGAGTGTTGCTTGCACTGCTTGTCTGGGTGTGCGGCTGTTCCTTTGCCTTCGCTCAGGCCGCTTTGGCTCCGGTCGAGGCGCGCGTGCCGTTCGCGCCGGAGGCTTTCGTCGGTAGCGACGGCCTGATGCATCTGGCTTATGAATTGCACATCACCAACTTCTATGGCGATACCGGCCCATTGCGGCCGTTGACCTTGAAGGTGATCGCCGATGGCGCGGGCAGTCCGCTTGCAAGCTGGGATGCAGGGCAGTTGGCGCAGATAGTGCGGCCAGCCCCCGCCGAACATGCGCCCGTGTCGATTGCTGCCGGCCGGCGCACCGTTTTCTTTATCTGGATCACCTTGCCCAAGGGCATGGCGACACCGCATGTGTTGCGCCACCAGCTTGAGTTCGCCACGGAAAAGAATGGGCACACGAAGCTGGATGGCGCGCTCGTACAGGTGCATGCGGAGCCGGTGCCGCTGCTCGGGCCGCCGTTGCGTGGCGGCCAATGGCTGGCGCATGAGGGGCCAGGCAATGCGCACTCGCATCATTGGGGCAGCCTGGTGGCGGTAAACGGTGACTTGACCATTCCGCAGCGTTACGCGCTGGACCTGGTGGGAGTCGATGCGCAAGGCCACGCGATCAAGCCGGGCGTGAAAGACGAAGCGGCCCCCTTGCATGCAAGCTGGGTAGGGTACGGTGCGGACGTGCTGGCGGTGGCCGATGGTGTAGTACGCAGTGCCCGCGATGGCCAGGAAGAACATCCGGCGCTATCCGCGCAGCCGGAGCCGGCGTCGCTCACCGCCGATGGCTTGTTCGGCAACTATGTGGTGCTTGAGCTGAAGCCCGGCGTGTATGCCAGCTATGCGCACTTGCAGCGCGGCAGTGTGAAGGTGAAGCCCGGCGATCGCGTGCATCGCGGCGATGTACTGGGGCGCCTGGGTCAATCGGGAAACTCGGCGGCGCCGCATTTGCATTTTCAGCTGTCCAACGCGGCGGCGTTCGAGGGTTCCGAGGGCATTCCTTATGCCTTCGATCACTTCGATGTACTGGGGCCAGAGACCGAGGCACAGCTTTTCGGTCAGGGCGATCCATGGCAGGCCGCGCCCGCGGTGCACGATCAGGCGCAACTGCCGTTGAGCGATGTGGTTATCCGCTTTTGACGCATGCGAATTGCGTGCGACGGCATATGACCCATAACGCTGTTTTCGAAAGACGATCTGTCTGCGTTGCCCGGAGGCGACCGCACGCCTATTGCCGGCGGCAATAAAAAGCTGTTGCTGCCCTCTCGGGTGCATACTCCAGCTATGCGGATTGGGTGAATAGTTGCTGGTTCGGTCAAGCGCGGGGGCGACGATGCGAAACAGATGTTGCTATGGGCTGTCTGCGTTGTTGTTGCTGGTAACGCAAACCAGCTTGTCGGGCGATGCTCCGCTGAATCCCGCGGCAGCAAAACCAGCGTTTGCACAGGCACGCCAGCTTTGCGAAGCCGATCACGGGCAATTGTGGGGCATATCGTTGTGCGGTCCTGCCATGCTGGTCGATCCGGCCACGCGCGACGTTATCGCCAGTGAAAAAGATGCATCCGGCGTATTGCATGCCGCCGATGGCGTCTTTGCAGGCAGCTTGCCCAAGGATGTTCCGGTGGCCAACACTTCGGTGAGCTGGTCGGGTACGCGCTGGATCCAGTATCTGTGGCCGCTGCCGGACGATGACGCCCTGCGCCGTGTGCTGCTGGCGCACGAATCGTTTCATCGCGTGCAGGATCAGCTCGGCCTTGCCGCAGCCAATGCCGACAATCCGCAATTGGATACGCTTGAAGGACGCTACGACCTGCAGCTGGAATGGCGTGCGCTGGCCGCTGCGCTGCAGGCGCACGACGACGCCGCGCGCCGCGCACATGTCGCGGATGCGCTGGCCTTTCGCGCCGATCGCTATCGTCGCTTTCCTTCCGCGCGAGCAGCCGAAGCGGCGCTGGAACGCAATGAAGGTCTGGCCGAATACACCGGCGTGATGGTGGGCATGCCCACGGCCAGCGAACGGCAGGCCATGGCACTGCGCGACCTGCAACGGCATGTGCACGATCAGAGTTTCGTGCGTTCTTTCGCTTACGCCACAGGTCCGGCCTATGGATTATTGCTCGACAACTATCGCCCCGGCTGGCACGACGAGGTGCGGCACGGTGCGTATCCCGCCGATCTGCTGGCCAAGTCGCTGGGCTTGTCGTTGGACAAGGCGCCGAGCTCGGCGAAACGCGCCGCGCTGGCCGCGCGCTACGACGGTAAAGCCTTGTGGGCGGCCGAAACGCGTCGGCAGCAGGAGCGCGACCGGCTAATTGCGGCATATCGCAGCGCCTTGATCAGCGGACATGTGCTGGTGCTGCCGCTCAGGCATCCGCGCGTGCAATTCGATCCACGCAACCTGGTGCCTATAGGTGCTAACGGCACTGTCTATCCGACCATGCAGGCGAGCGATGACTGGGGTCATATCGAGGTGCAGCAGGGCTGTCTGTTGGCGAGCGACTGGAGTTGGCTGACCGTTGCTGCGCCGTCAGGAGAGGAGGGCAGCCATATCTCCGGTCCGGGCTGGAAACTTGAGCTTGCCCCGGGCTGGCACCTTGCCAAAGGCAGCCGGGCGGGCGATATGGTGGTGGCCAAATCCGATTAGCGCCTTTGCTGGCGCAACGGTCCTGGGCACATGCCTGATAGCGCTTTAGGTGCTACGTTGCCTGCGATCGCATTGCGGAGCACACGGACATGGTTCGAGCAATGATGCATTTTTCGCTGCGCAGCCTCGTGCTTGGCGTAGCGCTGATCGGCAGTGTGGCGGCCAACGCCGCCGATTCCGCCACCGGGACCTGCACCCCCGTCCTGGAAAAGTTGCTGCCCGGTGAATATCACTACTGCGTGGCCGTGCACGACTGGCAGCGGGGAAATAACCGAAGCGGCCTGAGCGAAGCGAAATACGCGGCCACCTGGGGTGAAAAGCGCGCGCAATTTGCCTTGGGCGTGGATTATTTCAACGGTCGGCGCGGCTTGACGGCCGATAAGGTGCAGGGCCTCGCTTGGCTGACACTCGCCGCCGAACGCAAGGATCCTTATTACGCCAGCATCCTCAGCTCAGCGCGCGCGCAAAGCACGCCTGCGCAACAGCAGCAAGCCGATGCGCTGGTAGCCACGATGCTGCCGGATTACGGCGATGCCAAGGTTGCTGCCTACGCCGAACGCCGCTTCCGCGCGCAGTGGTGGGAAATCAGGCAGCAAGTGTGGGATACCGCCAGCGCCAGCCACATGGATCCCTGGTCCATCAACACGGCGTTCGCCATCGACGGCCTGGGTGTGGTGCAGCCGATGATCGCGCTGCGGAAACTCCAGGATGCCGGCACCACGTATTTCGATGGCTGGGGCGGCCATGTCACCGTCGGTCCGCTGATTCCGTTGAGCAAGTTGGCGCCTGGCGCGGCGAGCCGGGAATCCGCCTCACAGCATTAGATGTGGGCGGCCCCACGCGACCATTGACCGGGCCGTCCAGGATGCATGGGCGTGGACGGCTGTGCAGGTAAAATGCAGCCATGCACAACATCGATCCCAGCGATTTCCAGCTCTCCGTCGCTCCCATGATGGACTGGACCGACCGCCACTGCCGCTATTTCCACCGGCTGCTGTCGCCGCATGCGCGGCTGTATACCGAGATGGTGACCAGTGCCGCCCTAGTGCGCGGCAAGCAGTTGCGGTTGCTGGAACATAGCCAGCAGGAACATCCGGTGGCCTTGCAACTGGGCGGCAGCGATCCGCAGGAATTGGCGCAGGCGGCGCGCTATGGCGCCGAAGCAGGCTATGACGAGGTTAATCTCAATGTGGGCTGTCCGTCCGACCGGGTGCAGTCGGGGCGCTTCGGCGCCTGCCTGATGCGCGAGCCGGCGCTGGTGGCCGATTGTGTCAAGGCGATGCGCGATGCGGTGGCCGTGCCGGTCACGGTGAAGTGCCGGATCGGGGTGGATGAGCAGGACGAATACGCCGACCTGCAGCACTTCACCGAACGCATGCTGGAAGCCGGCGTGCAGATCCTGGTGGTGCATGCCCGCAAGGCGTGGCTGCAGGGGCTGTCGCCGAAGGAGAACCGCGAGGTGCCGCCGCTGAACTACCAGCGCGTGTACCGCCTCAAGCAGGAGTTTCCGCAGTTGCTGGTGATCATCAACGGCGGCATCACCACGGTGCCGGCGGTGCAGGAACATCTGGCGCATGTGGATGGTGTGATGCTGGGGCGCGCTGCCTATCACGATCCCTATGTGCTGGCCCGGGTGGAGGCGGCCTTGTATGGCGAGCCGCTGCCGTCGCGGGAAAGCGTGCTGCTGCGCATGCGTCCCTATATCGAGGCCGAGCTGGCTCGCGGCACCGCCCTGAAACATATTTCGCGCCACCTGCTTGGGCTGTATCAGGGCGAGCCGGGTGCGCGCGGATTCCGGCGCACCCTGAGCGAAGGCGCGCACCAAGCCGGGGCTGGCTGGTCATTGCTTGAGCAGGCGATTGCCCCGGCGCGGGCGGCGGCCTGAGTTGCATAGCCGGCCTTTGCGGCCAACTCAAGGGCCATGCGCTGGATGGATGGCCAAGGCGCGGTATCCGTCAGGTCACTATTCAGCCCCGGTTGCGCAGTATGGCGCGTCAGCCGGGCTTAAGACCGGCCTTAATGCACGGGATTATGGGCGTATATCACGGTCTAACATGGGCGATTGCAGTGGCCCTGCTGCTGGCGGCCGGCACGGTTGCTGCCCAGGCCTCGGCACAGGGCGGGCTTAGCCTGGATCAGGCCGTAGTGCGTGTACAACAACAAGTTGGCGGCAAGATTCTGTCGGCCGAGCCGCGTGAACTCGGACGCCGGGTGGAGTACCGCATCAAGGTGCTTACGCCCGAGGGGCATGTGCGTGTCATTTCGGTTCCATCGGATGCCACGCATGCACCGGCTGCGGCACAATCCACCAAAAAATTCCCCAATGGCGGAAGCAAGAAGGAGAAACACTGATGCGCATCCTCCTGGTCGAAGACGAAGCCCCGCTGCGCGAAACGCTGGCGGCACGCCTCAAACGCGACGGGTTTGCCGTAGATACAGCACAGGATGGTGAAGAGGGCATTTACCTGGGCCGCGAAGTGCCGTTCGATCTGGCCATCATCGACCTGGGCCTGCCCAAGATGTCGGGCATGGACCTGGTCAAGGCCCTGCGCGAAGCCGGCCAGCGCTACCCCATCCTGATTCTTACCGCTCGCGGCAGCTGGCAGGACAAGGTCGAGGGCCTCAAGCACGGCGCCGACGACTACCTGGTCAAGCCGTTCCATGTTGAAGAACTGCTGGCGCGCATCAACGCCCTGGTGCGTCGTGCCAGCGGCTGGTCCAAGCCGGTGCTGGCCTGCGGCCCGATCAAGCTCGATACCACCGCGCAGACGGTGGGGGTGGAAGGCAAGCCGGTGGACCTCACCAGCTACGAGTACAAGGTGCTCGAATACCTGATGCTGCATGCCGGCGAGCTGGTGTCCAAGGCCGACCTCACCGAGCACATCTATCAGCAGGATTTCGATCGCGACTCGAATGTGCTCGAGGTGTTCATCGGCCGCCTGCGCCGGAAGCTGGATCCGGAAGGCACGATGAAACCGATCGAAACGGTGCGCGGACGCGGGTATCGCTTTGCCATCCCTCGCAGCGAAGACGAATGATGCTGCCCCGCGCCGCCCGTTCTCACTGGCGGCGCGCGCGGCGCTTACCACCGGCCTCGTGCTGGCTGCCTTCCTGGGCGCCATCGGGTGGACGCTGTCGCGCACCTATGCCGCCAGCGAAGTCAACAAGCTGCAGGATCGCCTGCACGACAATGTGATCTCCTACATCACCGGCACTGACGTGCGCCGCGACGGCAAGCCGTTGATGCCGGACACGCCGCCGGATCCGATGTTCTCGCGCCCGGGTTCGGGCCTGTATGCGGTGGTGCTGGGCGATGACTTCCACTGGGAGTCGTCCTCGGCGCTGGGGCGCGACTTCGGTTTTCTGCACCAGCTGGATCCGGGCACCTCGCAGTTCGTGGGCCCGGTGGATACCGAGCTGGGGCGGCTTTACTACTACAGCTTCGGCGTGGCGTTGGATGTACCCAACCACGATCCGGTGCGCCTCACCTTCACGGTGGCGCAGACCGAGGATGAGCTGGAAGGCAATATCGCCGTCTATCGGCGCAGCCTGGTCGGCTGGCTGGCCACCCTGGGCGTGATGCTGATCGTGCTGCAGCTGATGCTGCTGTACTGGAGCCTTACCCCGCTGCGCAAAGTGGCCAGCGACATGAGCCGCGTCGAGCGCGGCGACACCGATCACCTGGATAGCCAGTATCCGGTCGAACTTACCGGTCTTACCGAACGCATCAACGCTTTTGTCGACAGCGAGCGCGAACAGCGCACGCGTTACCGCAATACGCTGGCCGACCTGGCGCACAGCCTCAAGACACCGCTGGCGGTAATGCGCTCGCAGCTCGAATCGCAGGGCGAGGTGCCGCTCAGCGTGCGCCAGCCGGTGCTCGACCAGGTGCGCCGGATGGACGAACTGGTGGCCTACCAGCTGGCCCGCGCCGCCACCAGCGGACGGCAGACGTTTGCCAGCGCAGTGCCGATCGCCGGGCATGCCGAAGATCTGGTGCAAAGCCTGGAAAAGGTCTACGCAGCGAAGAACGTGCTGTGCGAATTCGATATCGACGACGGCGCCGCGTTCTATGGCGAGCAGGGCGATCTGCTGGAGCTGATGGGCAACCTGCTCGAGAACGCCTTCAAGTGGGCCGGGCACCATGTGCTGCTGGTGGTGAAAATGCTGCCGCAGGGCAGCGCGCGCCAGCGTCCCGGCCTGATGATGAGCGTGGAAGACGACGGCCCGGGCATCGACGAAGGCAAGGTCGAAAAGGTGTTGCAGCGAGGCGTGCGCGGCGACGAACGGGTGCAGGGCCACGGCATCGGCCTGTCGATCGTGCAGGACATCGTGCGTGCCTATAACGGCGAATTGAAGGTGGATCGCTCAGCCGAATTCGGCGGCGCGCGCTTCAGCGTGGTATTGCCGCCGGCCTGAGAGCTACGCTTACTGGATCGAACCGGGCAGCAGGGATTGCCAGCTGAGACCCGAGCCGTGCGAGGCACTGCCGCCGATGGCATCGCTGCCGCTCGTGTGCATGGAGGCGTCGTCGCTGCTGGTGCTGGGGCTCGATGCGTGGCCGTGCGAAGACGCGCTGGCCGAACCGGTGCTGCTGTGCGGCAGGTTGAAAACATCGCCGCTGGCGGAGGAGCTGTCGTGACTGCTGCTGCGATCGGCCGAATGGCTGGTGCAGTTTTCGCTGGAAGCGGCGGCACTACTGCCCATGCCGCTGCCAGCCGTGGTCCCGGCAGCCGCCGCATTGGCGATGGTGCCTAGACTCAGCAAGCATCCGAGTAGCAGCGATGTGGCGCGCATGGCGATAAGCCCCCGAGGCGTGAAGCCAGCTCCGGATGGTCCCAGAAACCCCGCCCCGGCGCCAGTGCCCGCTCCGGAGGCGCCGAGGGGGTGGTTCCAGCCGCTAGAATTGGCTGATGTCCTTACGTACTTTCTCCTACTCCCGCGTGCGGCCGCGTCTGGCCGGTCGTCGATCGGAAGCCTGACCGCATGCAGCCGCAACAGATTCTGGCGGCCCTGGCCGGCGGGGCGGCGCTGTCGGGCTCCCGCCTGGCCGCCGAGGCCGGTTTGACCCGCGCGGCGATCTGGAAGCAGATCGAGGCCTTGCGCCATCGCGGTGTGCCGATCGAGTCCGAGGGCGCGGCGGGCTATCGCCTGCCGTGGCCGATCCAGATGCTGGACGAGGCCGCCATCCGCGCCGCGCTGCCGCCGGTTCTGGCGCAGCGCCTGGGTGCGCTGGACCTGTATTGGGAGATCGATTCCACCTCCAGCGAACTGCAGCGTCGCGGCTTTGGCGCGCCGGACCTGAGCGTGGTGCTGGCGGAAACGCAGACCGCCGGCCGCGGCCGGCGCGGGCGCAGCTGGCTGTCGCCGCCGGGCTTGAATCTGTATGTGTCGTGCCTGAAACGCTTCGATGCCGGCTTTGCCGCGCTGTCCGGTTTGTCGCTGGCGACGGGGGTGATCGTGTTGCGCGCGCTGCATGCCATGGGTATCGCCGGGGCGCGCCTGAAGTGGCCGAACGATGTATTGGCCGCGGGCGGCAAGCTGGCCGGGATCCTGGTCGAGCTGAGCGGCGAGTACCAGGGGCCGTGCGCGGCAATCGTCGGCATCGGACTCAATCTGCGTCTTACCGACGCCCTGCGTGAGCAGGCCGGCCAGCCGATCTGCGATCTGGCCAGCCTGGCCGGCGGTACGCCGCCGGATCGCAATCAAATGGCGGCGGCGCTGATCGCCAGCCTGGCCGAGGGGCTGGAGCAGTTCGAACGCGAAGGCTTTGTAGCGTTCGCCGCCGATTACGCCGAATACGATGCCCTGCGCGATATCCCGCTGCGTATCAGTGGCGCCACCGGCGACTTCGAAGGCGTGGGCGCGGGCATTGATGTCCGCGGTGCGCTGCAGGTGCGCACCGATGCCGGCTTGCTCAGCATCGACAGCGCCGACGTGACGGTGCGCCGCGCATGAAGCTGCTGCTGGATCTGGGCAATACACGGCTGAAATGGGCGCTGGCCGGGAACGATGGCTGGTCTGCGCGCGGGGCGGTGGCCTGGGATGCGGATGTCGCCGCTGCCTTGCAGCAGGCCTGGTCGAGCTTGCAGGCGCCGCAGCGCGTGCTGGGCGCCTCGGTGGTGGATGCCGAGCGCGAAGCCTTGCTGCAACAAGCTGTCGGTAGTGTGTTTGCGCGTGATATCGCCTGGGTGCGCACGCCGGCGCAGGCCTGCGGTGTACGCAATGCCTATGCAGAACCGCAACGGCTGGGCGTGGATCGTTTCCTGGCGATGGTCGCTGCGCATGCAGCCGGCCATGCTCCGTGCGTACTGGCTGGCATCGGTACCGCGCTTACGCTCGATGCACTGGCTGCCGATGGCCAGCACCTGGGTGGCCTGATCGCGCCCGGTCCGCTGTTGATGCAGCAATCCTTGCTGGGCGCTACGGCGCGGGTGCGGCCGGAACGCCCAGGGCTGATCCGCGATCTGGCCGACAACACCGCCGACGCCGTGGCTTCCGGCTGCTGGCAGGCGGTGGCGGCGCTGGTCGAGCGCTTTGCCAGGCATATCGGCGCCCAGTCCCTGCAGGCTGCGCCGCGACTGCTGCTGGATGGCGGCGATGCCGACCTGTTGCTGCCGCTGCTGGACGTGCCGGCCGAAGTGGCGGCGGACAGCGTGCTGCGTGGTCTGCTTGTGTGGGCGGACACCTATCCGGCGCAGGCATCGTTTTAAAATCGTTCGACCCAAGATGGTGGATGGCCGATGCTGCTGCGCCTGCTGTTCGTTCTGCTGATTGCCCTCAATATCGCTGTCGGCGCATGGCTGCTGCTGGGCCAGAACGACACGCACATGCATTTCGCCACCGATCCCGGGGTGCCGAAATTGCGTCTGCTGTCCGAATTGCCGACACCGCCCGGCAGCGTGGCGCCGGCAGCTTCGTCGGCGGTGCCGACCAGCGCCCCGGCAACGGCGGCCGTTGCGCCAGCCCCCGCCAACACGGCGCTGCCACCGGCATCGCCCAATGCGCTGAGCTACGCCTGCATGGCGCTGGGCCCGTTCGCCACGCAAGAAGATCTGCGCATCGCCCGCAACGTGCTGGGCGCGCAAGTGCTGCGCACGCGTGCGCGGCAGGAGCAGGCTACCGAGGTCCGAAGCTGGTGGGTGCATCTGCCTCCCGCGCCGAGCCACGCCGCAGCACTGAGCCTGGCGCTGCAGCTCGGCCAGAAAAATATCAAGGACTATTTCGTGGTCGGTGCCGGCGACAACCAGAACACGGTATCGCTGGGCCTGTTCAAGGATCCGGCCAATGCACGCAAGCGGCGCGACGAAATTGCCGCTGCGGGCTTCAATGCGCAGTTGACCGAGCGCACCGAAACCGTGCCGGAGTACTGGCTCGATCTGATGCCGGTGGACAGCAAGCATTTCGACTGGCGCAGCCGCATCCACGATCAGGCCATCGGCTCGCACAGCACCGGCTGTTTTTGAGCGCCCGCGAGATGGTTTGCGAACCTGCTGGATGAAAACAAGGGTTTCGCGGTTCATCGGGTCGCCGCAGGCCACTTACACGTGCAGGCTGCTAGCAGGGCCGATGCCGGGAAGACCGCATCGAGCGCCTTTGCCAGCGCAGCCCTGGCCAGTATTATTGCGTGTTTTGTGCGGCATCTCGCACTGCTCAGGCCCTCCATGAAAGTACAGCCGGAAGTCCATACGGGAACGCTTGCGGAAAAACCTATCCCGGCTGGCCACATTGCCTATCGACCGGATGTGGACGGCTTGCGTGCGATCGCGGTGCTATCTGTACTTGCCTTCCATGCTTTTCCCAACGGATTGCGTGGTGGATTTACCGGCGTCGACATTTTCTTCGTCATTTCCGGTTACCTGATTTCAAAGGTCATCTTGACGACCATCGCCAATGGCACTTTCAGCATTGCCGATTTCTATTCCCGGCGTATCCGCCGAATCTTTCCCGCTTTGATTCTCGTTTTGCTGGCGTGCCTGGTTTTCGGCTGGCAATTTATGCTCGCCGATAATCTGTCGGCACTCGCAAAGCATGCGTTTGGCGGTGCAGGCTTTGTATCCAACTTCGTCCTTTGGCACGAGGCCGGATATTTCGATGCAGCGTCCAATTCGAAGCTGCTGCTGCACTTATGGTCACTGGGGATCGAAGAACAGTTCTATTTGATCTGGCCTTTGTTGCTCTGGGCTGCATGGCGAGTACGGCTGCCCTTGATGCCGGTCATCGTCGTGACCGGCATCGCCAGCTTTATCGTCAATCTCGCTACGGTCCATCACGATGCCACGGCGGCGTTCTACTCGCCTGCAAGCCGGGCATGGGAGCTGATGGTAGGCGGTGCGCTCGCACATTGGACGTCGCCGCAGGGAGCGCATGAACGCAGTGTGCTTGCCAGAGTTATGGCAAGCATCGGCTTGCGGCGTGAACTCACCCGCGAGGCATGGTTCGGCGAGAGCCTCGCCATAGTGGGGCTCATGGCCATTGCCTATGGGTTGCTGCGCATTGATGACCATCGTCCCTTTCCGGGCAGCTGGGCGCTTTTGCCGACGCTGGGCAGTGCATGCCTGATCGCTGCCGGACCGAGAACATGGCTGGCCAGGCATGTTCTGGCCAGCAGGCCCATGGTGGCGGTGGGGCTCATCAGCTACCCGCTCTATTTGTGGCACTGGCCCTTGCTGGTGGCTGCGAGAACCGTGCATCCGGAAGGGCCGTCGGCCGCCGTGATCGCTTCAATGCTGTTGATCGCTGCCGTCCTCGCCTGGGCAACCTATCGCTTCATCGAGCGCCCGATGCGCTCGGGATCGAGAAACCCCGCAAAAGTCGCGCTGCTGGCCTGCTGCATGCTGGCAGTTGCTGGCATATCGGCCACCATCTGGGCCAAAAATGGCGTTGCATCGCGCTACCCGGAAATCGTGCAGCGCGCTACCGAATATGATTTGAACGGTTGGCGCGCCGCGATGCGGCACAAGCGGTGTTTCATGGAGCTGGGGCAAGACGCCTCGCAGTTCGCGCCAGAGTGTGTCGACGCCGGCAACCAGCCCCTTTGGGTGCTATGGGGAGATTCCGGAGCAGCCGCGATGTATGCAGGTCTGCGGTCCATTGCCAACGAGGCGGGGACCATTCGGCTTGCGCAGTTCACCTCTTCTCAGTGCCCGCCCATGATGGGCTTCGACAGTTCCGGCAATCGCGCATGCACCGCGAACAACAAATGGATACTTGAGAAGATAGCGAGCCTGCGGCCAGCCGTCGTCATCCTCTCTGCGATGTGGGGGCAATACGACAAGTCATCACTCCCGGCCACCATCGCTGCGCTCAAGGCGCGTGGCGTGGGGAGGATCATTGTGCTGGGGCCGGTTCCTACGTGGAGCGATACGCCATCCCGCATCACCTTCAATTTGTGGCGCGAGGATCCTCTGCACCGGGTTCCGCCAGCGCACTTGAACTATGCGAAATATGGGCTGGGCCAGGCGGACTACCGGCCCGGTACATTCGATCAGCGCACTCAGACGGCGGATGCCGTGCTGGCGAAGGTGGCGCACGATACCGGCGCGGACTTCGTCGCCATTACTCCGCACATGTGCGATGCGTCGGGATGCCTGATGCGGGAATCCGACTCGAGCGGCACGCCCTTTTATCTGGATATCATGCATCTGACGCCCGCCGGTTCGGTCTTCGTTGCGCACACTTTTCGAGCGGAAATAGGCTTGCCGGGTAAAGCCGGGCAGCGCTAAAACAGGCTGCAGGCGGCGCAGGCGCCAGGAAGAGGGCGCAGGCGCCAGGAAGAGGGCGCAGCGCCCATTTGAGTGCGGTGAGCCATGACCGGGCGCGCTGGCTGGTCCGGATTGGGACCAGGGCCGGCGAATAGTCTCAAATTCCCGTTCGCCGCTTCGCTTGATGAAGCAAGGGCGGACAGATGCCCCCGGATTGCATAAACTAGCCGGCCACGCCGGCATAGCTCAGTTGGTAGAGCAACCGCCTTGTAAGCGGTAGGTCGTCTGTTCGAGTCAGACTGTCGGCACCAGATTGTTCGCCAAAGCCCGCCTCCAGGCGGGCTTTTTGCTGTCTGCCGGTCGGCCAGGGTGCTCTATTGCAGTGCACGCCCCCTGCCGCGGCCAACCGGCTAAAATCGATGCCTTGCGTTGGAAATTCACGAGAAAAGCGGTATGAGCAAGCAGGTGATTGCACTGGTCGGCGTGCCGACCGACATCGGCGCCGGCCATCGTGGCGCCTCGATGGGGCCCGAAGCGCTGCGCGTGGCGCAGCTCGCGGAGAAGTTGCGCAGGCGCGGGCTGGAGGTGGTCGACCGCGGCAATCTGCATGGGCCGATGAATCCGTGGCAGCCGCCGCAAAACGGTTATCGCCATCTGCCCGAAGTAGTGGCCTGGAATACCGCCGTGCACGCGGCCATCCATCACGAGCTGCAGGCAGGTCGCCTGCCGGTGATGCTGGGCGGCGATCATTGCCTGGCGATCGGTTCGATCAGTGCGGTGGCGCGGCATTGCCGCGAAAGCGGGCGCAAGCTGCGCGTGCTGTGGCTGGATGCGCATGCCGATTTCAACACTTCGCAGGTCACGCCCTCGGGCAATATCCACGGCATGCCGGTGGCCTGCCTGTGCGGCAACGGGCCGCGCGAGCTGGTGGAAATCGGCGAGCAGGTACCGGCGACCAGTCCGGACGTATTCCGCCAGATCGGCATCCGCTCGGTCGACGAGGGCGAGAAGCGCCTGGTGCGCGAAGCCCGGGTGGATATCTATGACATGCGCCACATCGACGAAGTGGGCATCAAGCGCACCATGGAAGAGGCGCTCGAAGGCCTCGATGCGGACACCCACCTGCATGTCAGCTTCGATGTGGACTTCCTCGATCCTTCGATTGCGCCGGGTGTAGGCACCACCGTGCGCGGCGGTCCTACTTATCGCGAAGCGCAGCTGTGTATGGAGATGATTGCCGACACCGGCCGGCTGGGTTCGCTCGATATCGTCGAGTTGAATCCGGCGTACGACAAGCGCAATCGCACCGCCCGGCTGGCGGTGGAACTGGTCGAATCGCTGTTCGGCAAGTCCACTTTGATGCGCGGCCCGGATTGAAGGCCGCGGCGCTGACCACGCCGGGCGGTTTTTACCCGTACACTGCTTGAACCCGGTCCGCGCCGATGTGCGCGGACGCTATACCTCTCGCGGCAGGAGCCGATTTCGCGCATGCAAACCCGTGTCCTTACTGGCATCACCACCACCGGCACGCCGCACCTGGGCAACTACGTCGGCGCGATTCGCCCGGCGATCGCCGCCAGCCGCCGCGCGGAAGTCGATGCGTTTTTCTTCATGGCCGACTACCACGCGCTGATCAAGAGCGACGACCCGGCCCGCATCGAACGTTCGCGCCTGGAAATCGCCGCCACCTGGCTGGCCGCAGGACTGGATCCGAACAAGGTCACGTTCTATCTGCAGTCGGATATTCCGGAAATTCCCGAACTCACCTGGCTGCTCACCTGTGTCACCGCGAAGGGCCTGCTCAATCGCGCGCATGCCTACAAGGCATCGGTGGACAAGAACAACGAGGCCGGCGAAGACGCGGATGCCGGCATTACCGCCGGCCTGTACATGTATCCGGTGCTGATGGCGGCGGACATCCTGGCCTTCAATGCGCAGCATGTGCCGGTGGGGCGTGACCAGATCCAGCACATCGAAATGGCGCGCGATATCGCGCAGCGTTTCAACCATATCTACGGGCGCGATTTCTTCGTGTTGCCCGAGGCGCTGATCGAGGAACAGGTGGCGACCTTGCCGGGCCTGGACGGCCGCAAGATGTCCAAGAGCTACGACAACACCATTCCCTTGTTCGCCGGCGGCAGCAAGCAGCTGCGCGAGACCATCATGCGCATCGTCACCGATTCGCGCATGCCTGGCGAACCCAAGGATCCGGACAGCTCCGCGCTCTTCACCATCTTCAAGGCGTTTGCCAGCGATACCGAAAGCGCCGCGTTCCGGCGTGCGCTGGAAGAGGGTATCGGCTGGGGCGAGGCCAAGCAGGTGCTGTACGAACGCATCGAGGCGGATGTGGCGCCGATGCGTGAGCGCTATGAGGACCTGATTGCGCGTCCCGCCGCAATCGAGGAAATTCTGCGCGACGGCGCACGCAAGGCACGCGCCGTCGCGGGCCCGAAGATCGCCGAGTTGCGCAATGCCATCGGCCTGCGCGCGATGTCTGCGCTCAGCACCGCCGGCGGCCATGCGAAACAGGCTTCGAAAGCCGTGAAGTCGCCGCGCTTCGCCAGCTTCCGCGAGGCAGACGGCAGCTTCCGCTTCCGGTTGTTCTCGGCCGAAGGCGAGGAGCTGTTGCTGTCCAAGTCCTTCAAGGACCCCAAGGCTGCCGGCGCAGTGCAGAAGAAACTCAAGACACTCGGCGGCGCGGATGCCGCATTGCTGGCACTCCCGCTCTCGCTGGTGCTGGAAGTGGAAGGCGAGGCGGTCGCCAATTCGCCCGACTATGCCGACGAAGCATCGCGCGATGCGGCAATGCATTACCTGTGCCAGGCGCTGGATCTGTTGGCTGCGCAGGAAAACGAATAACGGCTATTGCCTATGCCGGGCTGGATGCACCGTCGCACCATCCAGCCCGGCTTCGTCACCAATGACACATCATGTTTGTTGCTGGATGGCTATATCAGCCGCCGGACGGCTGGGTCGAACTGCCACTGCTGCCACTGCTGCCGCCGCCCGATGACGAGCCGACCGTCAGGCCGGAACCATCCACACTCTTCACGCCCTTGACCTGCTTGGCCAGATGTTCGGCATGGGTTTTTTCCTTGGCCGACGTGGCCGTGCCGGTCAGCGTCACCACACCATCAGTGGTGCTGACCGAGATATCCGAGGCTTTTACGCCCTTGGCGGCTGCCAATTTGGATTTCACCTTGGTGGTAATCCAGGTGTCGTCGACCTTGCCTGGCACCGTCTCGTTGCTGGCCGGCGTCTGCGTCTGCGACGGCGACATCGTGCTCGGCGCCTGCTCGGTGTTGGTCGGCTGCTGCTGCATGCTGGGCGACTGCGTGGGTGCAGTCTGTGCCATCAGACAGAAAGGTGCCGCAGCGAACGCTATCGTGACACCACCGGCGATGATGGATTTGCGCAAGATGGACTTGTTAGGCATGGCAATCTCCTTGGGCCTGTGAACTGCATGCGCCAGCCGGAGTGCCGGTGCATGCAGGCGCATCACGATCGATCCGCCTGTGCATGGCAACAAGTTGCATGTGAAATAGTTGTTGCAAAACGTTAGGGCCAGTGGCGTTTGTTCATGATCGTGTGGCTCGTGCCAACGCGGTGTTCCCGCGATGTTGCGGGATGTGATCTGCGTCGATGTGTGCGAATGCGCACGCACACCGTCATAGAGGTGACATCGTGTTCTGCTTAATTACTAAGCACCCGCCGCGCTGCCTATTTCGCCGCGGCGCAACGCTCATCTCAGGAAGTAATACGGTCAGGGACGACCGCCTTGAGCGTGGCCGCAGGCTGGCGTGTGGCACGCCAGCCCGCAACGCCGGAGCTCAGAATACGTGCTTGAGCACGATGAAGAGCAGGCCGGCCAGGATGATCGAGGCCGGCAGGGTGAGCACCCAGGCCATCAGCAGATTGCGCACGGTGGACCATTGCAGTCCCGAGCCGTTCGCTGCCATGGTGCCGGCTACGCCGGAGGTCAGTACGTGGGTGGTGCTGACCGGCAGGTGATACATGTCGGCCGCCTGGATCAGGCTCATCGCCACCAGTTCCGCCGCGGCGCCCTGCGCATAGGTGAGATGTTCCTTGCCGATCTTTTCACCCACCGTCACCACGATGCGTTTCCAGCCCACCATCGTGCCGAGGCCGAGCGCGAGCGCTACCGCCACCTTCACCCATAGCGGAATGAACTGCGTGGCCTGTACACCGAGGCCACGCCAGGTGGTGAGTGCGCTGCGCTGCTGGGCATCGATGCCGGGCGTGGCCAGCACCAGCGGAATCGCCGCGTCGGCCAGGTAGATGTCGTTACGCACGTTGCCCATCTGTTCCTGCGGGACTTCGCGCAGCGAAGGGCGATTGCCCACTTGCTGGTCGATATCCGCGATCAGGGCCGATAGCGCCGGCACGGTATCGCCTTGCAGCTTGCGCTGCTGCACAGCTGCAGTGACAGCATCGTGCGGGCTGCCGCTGACGGTGGCGCCATGATTGAGCGTGGTCAGCACTTGCTGCACTTCCACCGACACCTGGTGGAAAGTTTTCACTTCGCCGCCCGAGACCGCGCCGTTCAAGGCGTAAGCGGTAGGCACCGTGCCGATCAGGATCAGCATGATCAGGCCCATGCCTTTCTGGCCGTCGTTGGAGCCGTGGCTGAAGCTCACGCCGGTGCAGGTGAGGATCAGCAGCAGGCGGATCGGCCACGGCGGCGGCTTGTTGCCTTCCGGTGCGCGGTACAGCGCCGGAATCTTCACCAGCGCCTTGCACAGCACCATCAGCAGCGCGGCGAGCAGGAAGCCGGCGATCGGCGAGAACACCAGGCCCTTGAACACGCCCATGGCCGCATTCCAGTCCACGCCGCTGGTGCCGTTTTTTACCGCCGTAAGCTGGTTGGCCAGGCCGACGCCGATGATCGAACCGATCAAGGTATGCGAGGAAGAATTAGGCAGGCCGAAGTACCAGGTGCCCAGGTTCCACAGGATCGCCGCCAGCAGCAGGGCGAACACCATGGCGAAGCCGGCGCCGCTGCCCACTTGCAGAATCAGCTCCACCGGCAGCAGCGATACCACGGTGAAGGCGACCGCGCCGGTCGAGGTCAGCACGCCGAGGAAATTGAACGTGCCCGACCAGATCACCGCCAGGTTGGCCGGCAGCGAATGCGTGTAGATCACCGTGGCCACCGCATTGGCGGTGTCGTGGAAACCGTTGACGAACTCGAAGGCCAGTGCGATCAGCAAGGCAATGCCGAGCAAGATAAAAGGTGTGGCCGAATGCACGCGTACGATCGACAGATCGTTCATCAGGTGCACTGCGGCATATCCCACGCCGATCAGCAGGATGACACCGAACACGATGGCGAAAATGCGTCCCGAGCCTTGGCTTGGCGACGCGGCTGATGCAACTGCGACTTCCGTCTGCATGGGCTTGCCCCTTGATAGTCAGCCCAATGGAAGCTAAGCACCGCGCAAGACAACTACGTGACAAACAGGTAGGCGATTGGCGTCACGCCGGGGCGGACGGCTCCTGCGCGTGCTGCAGTTTGCGGCGATAGGCGCCCGGCCCGCTGCGATAATGTTTTTTGAACACGCGCCCAAAAGCCGCTTCGGAGGCGTAGCCGCAGCGCTCGGCCACCTGATTGGCGGACAGTCCCTCGCGCAGCAGCAGCCGCGCGGCCAGTTCCATCCGCACCGTAGTGACCCATTCCAGCGGCGGCATGCCGCCCAGTTCGGTAAAGCGCCGGGCGAAGGTGGCGCGCGAGACATGCGCGTGGGCGGCCAGCGAACCCACCGTCCAGGACTGCGCCGGTTGCGCCAGCACGGCCTCCACCACGCGGCTCATACGCGCGTCGGCGAGCAGCGCCAGCACATTGCCGCTGAGCTGCCCGGTGCTGATCAGGTGACGCAGCAGCAGGGTGAACAGGGCGGTGGACAGTTCGTCGATCACCGCGCTGCCGCCGGGCTTCGGCTCCACGCTTTCGCTGCGCATCATGCCGATCAGGGCGCGCAGTGCCGCGCGTTCGCCGCTGCGGATATGGATCACTTCCGGCAGCGAGCGCAGCAAGGAGCTGCCGGTTTCGCGCATCACGAACACGCCGCACAACATGTCCAGCAGCACGCCCTCGCCCTCGCTGCGGATCTCGGTGACGACACCGTTGAAATGGCGCTCCCCACCGCCGTCGGGCGGCGCGGCGTCTGCCGGCAGGTCGACGCTTTCCAGTACGTGATGGCTGCCCTGCGGAAAGATCAGCACGTCGCCCGCCTCGAATTCCTCCACGCGGCGGCCGATGCGCACCCGCATGCGGCCGCCGAGGATCACATGATAGGGCACGTGGCCGGGCGGGGCGGCGGGCTGGTCGGCCGCCCAGGTACCGGCGAGATGGCAGTGCAGATCGACCCTGCCGGAGGGGGAAAGCATGCGGACTAGATGGCTGAGGCTATCCATGGAGTGAGACGATCAAGCAAAAAATGAAGACGATTATATGCAGATGAGCGCAGCAGTGGCGCCTACGATATCTCCACTGGCACAGCGACGCGAGCCGCCGGGCCCATCCTCGAACCCCACTGGAGCATCCTCATGAACCGTCTGCACACCCTCGATATCAACCAGGCCAGCGGCGAAACCGCCGACATGTTCGCTTCCATCAAGAAGGCCGTCGGCAAGGTCCCCAACGCTTATCTCGCCATCGGCAGCAACGCCCCGGCCGTGCTCGGTCAGGTGCTGCAGACTGGCGCGGTGCTGAAGCAGGGCGAGCTCAGCGCCCGCGAGTTGGAGGCGATCAACCTGTCGGTGAGCGAAGCGTCGGCCTGTGATTACTGTCTGGCCGCGCACAGCCTTACCGGCAAGATGGCCGGCTACAGCGTCGAGCAGTTGCATGAGCTGCGCGCTGGCGGCTTGAGCGGCGACGCCAAGATCGACGCGCTGGTGAAATTCGCGCTGACCCTGGTGAAGACCTCGGGCACGCTGCCGGCTCAAGCGGTGGAAAGCGTAAAGCAGGCCGGCTACAGCGATCGCCAGATTGTCGAAGCGATGCTGGCGGTGAGCGCGATCCTGTTCACCAATATGTTCAACCGCGTCAACGACACGGTGGTCGACTTCCCCAAGGCTCCGTAAGCGGCCCGGGATCAGCCACAAAAAAAGCGATCGCCGATGCAGCGGCGATCGCTTGAGTTTGGGTTAGCACGTCCGCTAAGCGACTAACCAGACACTTATTTTTATTACTGGGCAGAGCTGGTGGTCGAGGTCGACGACACCGGGTGCGAGGCCTTGAACTGCTGCCACTGTGCCTTGCGAGCCTGGAACGCCGCCTTCTGCGCGGTGTACTGCGACTGCTGGGTGCTGCTCAGCACGGTGGAGTAGATCTGGGCGGTCACGGCAGCGCGGGCGGTGATGCGGGCGCTGGTCAGGTTCGCTTCGGCCTGGGCCAGGCTGGCGGCAGCGGCCTGGTAGCCGGATGCGTTGGGCGCCATCTGTTCAAACGCTTCACGCTGCTGGCGCACGGCCTGGAACTGCGGCTTCAGCTGGGTGAAGCTCTGCTGCACGATCTGCTTCACCTGGGTCTTCTGGGCGTCGGTGAGGTTCAGGCCGCGCAGGGCCATGAAGCCGCCGCCGTGGTGGCCGTGGCCGCCGAAGCCGCCCTGTCCACCCGGGCCGGCGAGTGCCAGCGCGGAGCAGCCAAGAGCCGCGGCCAGGATGATCGACAGAGTCATTGTCTTGCGCATATCAAGCTCCTGCTTGTTGGGGGGTTGTTGGTGATTATTGGAAAGCAGGTGCGCGTTTAAGACCTTTGCGGCCGTGTAAAGAAGGGTAAAGTCAGGTCGCCGTAAGCGGCGGCAGCCAAGCGCGGCGGGTAATGCGATAGTAAATAGGCCCGTTTTTACGACCTGTGCTGTCCATGTCCCGAATACTGATTGGCGATGACGATCGTGAGCTGTGTGCACTGCTGTCCGAATACCTGCGCCGTGAAGGGCTGCAGGTGGAGGTGGTGCACGACGGCGAGGAAGTGCTGACGCAATTGCGCGATCCGGCCACGCGCCCGGATCTGCTGATCCTGGATGTGATGATGCCCGGCCGCAGCGGCCTGGATACGCTGCGCGAATTGCGCGCGCAGCACCGCCTGCCGGTGATCATGTTGTCCGGACGCGGCGAGCCGGTGGATCGCGTGGTGGGACTGGAGCTGGGCGCGGACGACTATCTGTCCAAGCCCTGTCTGCCGCGCGAACTGCTGGCGCGCGTGCGCGCGCAATTGCGCCGGCATACGGTGGAAGGCGCAGGTGTGCTTACCGCCGGCGTGCTGCGATTGATGCCAGGCGAGCGCCGCGCTTATGCCGGCGAGCACGAGCTCAATCTCACCGGCGCCGAGTTCGCCTTGCTGCTGATCCTGGTGCAGCGCGCTGGCGAAGTGATCGACAAGACCTCGCTGACCCGCGTGGCGCTGGGTCGCGAGCTGGAGCGTTTCGATCGCAGCATCGACGTGCACGTCAGCCGTTTGCGGCACAAGCTGGCGGAAGCTTCGCCGCAGTCGCCGCGCATCGACTCCATTCGCGGCGCGGGCTATGTGCTGCTGCCGCAGGGCGGCGCGCAGGCATGAACACCTTCAAGAGTCCGTTCCGCAGTCCATTGTTCTGGCGCCTGCTGGTCTTTTTCTGCATCGCCAATCTGCTGGTGCTGGTGCTGGGCAGCTGGCTGACCAGTCGGTTTATCGCCTTCTCGGCCGAGCAAGGCGTGGACTGGCCGACATTGGCGCAAGCGGCCGAAGATGCCTATGACAGCGGCGGCATAACCGGGCTCGAAAGCTGGCGGCAGCAGCAGCGTGCCGCCGGCGTCGAGGCCACGTTGTACGAAAACGGCCAGCCGCTCAGCGAGATCCATTTGCCGCAGGCCATGCGCGAATCGCTGCCCGACTGGCTGGCTGCCGGCCACAGCATCGTGCTCAATCCGTTTCCCGGCTTCTACGTGGCCGTGCAGCAGGTGACCGGCAGCGATGGGCATGCGCGGCAACTGGTCGGGCTCAGCAGTTCGCGCGCGCGCATTCCGCGCCATCTGCGCGAAAAGATTTCGTTTTCCGTGCAGCTGGCGCTATCGCTGCTGCTGATCGTCGGCATCGGCTGGTGGGTGGCGCGCAGCGTGTCGCGTCCGGTGGAGGCGATGCGCGCCGCCACGCGCAAGATGGCGGCGGGCGAATTCACCACGCGGGTGGAGCGGCGCTGGAGCGATGCGCATGACGAACTCGGCCAGCTGGCGCGCGATTTCAACGGCATGGCCGAACGCATCGAAATCCTGGTCGCGCACGATCGCGGGGTATTGCAGGATCTGTCGCACGAACTGCGCTCGCCGCTGGCACGCCTGCATCTGATCCTGGATCTGGCCCAGCACAGCAGGGATGCAGCGGAAGCCGCCACCCACTTCGAGCATGCCGAGCGCGAGATTGCGCGGATGGATCGCATGACCGCCGAAATGCTGGCACTGTCGCGCCTCGAAGGCGGCCTGCCGGGCATGGAGCGCGAAGCGGTGGATCTGGCCGAGCTGATGCGCGAGCGGCTGCATGCCGCCAAGGTGGAGGCCGAAGCGCGCAAGGTGCGCTTGCAACTGGTCGATAGCGGCGCGGCGACGGTGTCGGGCAGTGGCATTCTGCTGGAGCGCGCGCTGGATAACGTCATCGCCAACGCGATCAAGTTCAGTCCATCGGGCGCGGATGTAGAGGTGCGTATCGAGCATCGCCAAGGACATGTCGACGTGCACGTGCGCGACCATGGTCCGGGCGTGCCTGCGGAAGAACTGGATTTGCTGTTCCGCCCGTTCTTTCGCGGTACCAATGCGGTGCATGCGAGCGGGCACGGGCTTGGGCTGACGATTGTGCAGCGAGTGGTGCAAGTGCATGGCGGCGAGGTGACTGCGCGCAATGCTGCCGACGGCGGCCTGGAAGTAATCCTGCAGTTGCCCGCTGGCGATGCTCTGATGTGACAGCGCCGGACCGCGTCATGGCAAGGATGATGGCAAACAAAAAAAGCGCCCCGGAAGGGGCGCTTTTGGTTTGCGTGACAGGCTGATCAGTTCGGCAGCGACAAATCGTCCAGCAGCGCCTTGAGGAAGCGCGCGGCTTCGCCGCCGGTAGCGGCGCGATGGTCGAAGGTGAGGCTGATCGGCATGCGGCGATGCACTTCGATGCCGCCCATCACCGCCACCACGTCGTGGCTGAGCTTGCCGGCGCCGATGATCGCCACGCACGGCGGCACCACCACCGGCGTGGCATAGCGGCCGGCGAACATGCCGAAGTTGGACAGGCTGATGGTGTAGCCCGACAGTTCCGAGGACGGAATCGTGCGGTCTTCCACCTGCGTGCGCAGGCGCTTGATGCCGGCACGGATGCCGGCGCCGTCGAGCACGTCCGCATTGCGCAGCGCGGGCACGAACAGGCCGTCTTCGGTGTCCACCGCGATGCCGATATCCACATGCGGATGCAGCGTGCGGCTGAGGTTCTTGCCGTCGAACCAGGCGTTCAAGGCCGGCACCGCCTTGCAGGCCGCGACGATGGCGCGGATCAGGCGTGCGGTGATGTCCTGCTTGCCGATCCAGGCGTGCAGGTCGGCATCGTCGACCAGGGTGGTGGGCACCACATTGGCGTGTGCGTCGGCCATCACGCGCGCCATATTGCGGCGCACGCCCTTGAGCTGTTCCGGCTGGCCGCTGGCCTGCACGCTCGGCGGCGCGGTGCGCACCGGCTTGCCGGCGAGCGAGGTCGGCGTGCGTGCCGGTTCCGGCTGCGGCAGTTCGGGCGCGAGATGGCGACCGGCCGAAGCGGGCACGGCGGCACGTGCCGGGGCGGAACCCAGCGCGGCGCTGCCGTTGGCGGCGGCGTTCTTCACGTCCTGCAGGGTGACCACGCCGTCGGCGCCGGTCGGCGCCACACGGCTGATGTCGACCTTGAGCTTCTTGGCCAGTGCGCGCACCGCCGGCACGGCCTTCACGCCGCCGACGCTGGAAGCCTGCTCCACGTGCACGTGGCTGCCGCTGATCATCGCGCCGACCACGGTGCCTTCGTCTTCGCGATCGGCGCTCTTGCCGTCGCCCGCCTCGATCTCGCCGCCTTCATCGGAAGCGGTGACTTTCTTCGGTTCGGCCGCGGTTTTCTTGGGGCCGTGATGATGGCCGGTAGCTTCTGCCTCGGCACGCTGCTTGGCGTTCGGATCGGGTTCGAATTCGGCCAGCGCCGCACCGGTTTCGATCACGTCGCCGGGCGCGCCGTGCAGCTTGGTGACCTTGCCGGTGTAGGGCGAGGGCACGTCGACCACGGCCTTGGCGGTTTCCATCGACGCCAGCGGTGCATCGAGCTTGATGGTGTCGCCTTCCTTCACATGCCATTCGACGATGGTGGCGTCGGGCAGGCCTTCGCCGAGGTCCGGCAGGTAGAACGTCTTGATGTCGGCCATGAGTGGGTTCCCGTAATCAGTCTTGATGTTCTTTATGCAGTCATCCCGGCATGGGCCGGGATGACGTGTCGTTATGGGTCAGGAGTTGGCGAGCGTGCGCTTGGCGGCCTCGACCACCCGCTCCGTGCTGGGCAGGTACTTCATTTCCAGGCGGAACAGCGGAATGTGCGTGTCGAAGCCGGTAACGCGCTCGACCGGCGCGAGCAGTTCATACAGGCATTCCTCGGCGATGCGTGCGGCGATTTCCGCGCCGAAGCCGGCGGTCTTGGGTGCCTCGTGCACGATCACGCAACGGCCGGTCTTCTGCACCGATTCGGCAATGGTGTCGAAGTCCAGCGGGGTGAGCGTGGCCACGTCGATCACTTCGGCGCTGATGCCTTCCTCAGCCAGCGCGTCGGCGGCTTCCAGCGCTTCCTTCACCTGCGCGCCCCAGGTCACGATGGTGACGTCGGTGCCGTCGCGCAGCACGAAGCACACGTCCAGCGGCAGCGCCTCGCCGTCATCGGGCACTTCTTCCTTGTACTGGCGATAGATGCGCTTGGGCTCGAAGAACATCACCGGATCCGGATCGCGGATCGCGGCCAGCAGCAGCCCGTAGGCACGGGCAGGCGACGACGGCATCACCACGCGCAGGCCCGGGATATTGGTGAACAGATGCTCGTTCGCCTCGGAGTGATGTTCCGGCGCGCGAATGCCGCCGCCCCACGGTGCGCGCCACACGGCCGGCACGGTGATGCGGCCGCGGGTGCGGTTGCGCAGGCGCGCGGCGTGGCAGGCGATCTGTTCCATCATCGGGTAGATGAAACCTTCGAACTGCGCTTCGGCCACCGGCTTCATGCCCTGGGCGGCCAGGCCGACGGTGACGCCGGCGATGGTGGTTTCGTCCAGCGGCGTGTCGAGCACGCGCAGCTCGCCGAACTTTTCCTGCAGGCCCTGGGTGGCGCGGAACACGCCGCCGTTCACGCCGACGTCTTCGCCCAGCACCACGACGCTTTCGTCATGGGCCATTTCGTAAGCCAGCGCCTGGGTGACGGCTTCGATGAGAGTGATTTGTGCCATGGCTCAGTGCGCCTTCTTGTCGAGCGAGAGTGCGAGATCGCGCTGCTTGGCGAGATCGGCGGGGACTTCGGCGAAGGTGTAGTCGAACATCGCCGTGACGGGCTGGGTCTTGGTCTCGAGGTAGGCATTCACCTCGTTGTCCATCCAGTCGTCGCACTCGGTCTTCCAGGCTTCTTCCTTCTCGTCGTCCCACACGCCCTTGGCGACCAGCCAGCTGCGCAGGCGCTTCATCGGCTCCTTCGCCCAGGCGTCTTTCACTTCCTGCTCGCCGCGGTAGCGGCGGGCGTCGTCGGCGGTGGTGTGGTCGCTCAGGCGATAGGTGACCAGCTCCAGCACGCTGCCGCCCTGGCCGTTGCGGGCACGCTCCAGCGCGTCTTCCATCGCCTTGCGCACGGCGATGATGTCGTTGCCGTCCACCTGGATCGAGAACAGGCCGGCGGCGATGCCCTTCTGCGCCAGCGTGGGTGCGCCGGACTGGATCTTGCGCGGCACCGAGATGGCCCACTGGTTGTTGACGATCACGGCCACCAGCGGCAGGTTCTGCGCGCCGGCGATATTGATGGCGCCGTAGAAGTCGCCCTTCGAAGAACCGCCGTCGCCGATGGTGCACACGGCCACGCGCTTCTCGTTGCGGATCTTGAAGGCCAGCGCGGAGCCGGCGGCATGCAGGCACTGCGTGGCGATCGGCACCGACCAGGCGAAGTCGTGGCGTGCGGGCTCTTTCTGGTAGTCGTTGCCGCGCTCGTCGCCGCCCCAGTACATGTACACCTCGCGCGGCTGCACGCCGCGGTACAACTGGGCACCGTATTCACGGTAGCTGGGGGCGAACACGTCTTCGGGCTTCATGGCGCTGCCGATGCCGACATGCGCGGCTTCGTGGCCCAGGCAACTTGCATAAGTGCCGAGCTTGCCGGTACGTTGCAGTGCTACCGACTTCGCGTCGAACACGCGGGTCGACATCATCAGCTTGTACAGCTCGACCATGTGGTTGAGGTCTTTGGCGAACTCAGGCAGGTCGTCACGGACCTGCTTGCCTTCGGCGTCGAGGTATTGCAGATATTCGATTTCAAACTTGGCGGCGATGGACACGACTCGCTCCCGGGTGGGGTAAGGAAAAGATCTCTGCGGGGGAGGCGAGGCCCATCCAGTGGGGCCTGGCGCAAAGGAAAAGTCCCAGACAAGACCGCATTTGATAGCAGGCAGCCATGTTGCGCTGCAAGGCACACCGCAGCATGCGAGCCCGTACGTGGGGGCTCCCCGGACCGGTTAACATGCGTCTTTTTGCGGGTTTGCGGGCACCATGACGGATAACCAGCGCGACCTCGAGGCCGGCATCCAGCTCGACCTGAACGGCCGGATGACCTACGGCGGCTACCTGCGGCTGGACCAGCTGCTGAGCGCCCAGCAGCCGGTCAGCGCACCGCCGCACCACGACGAAATGCTGTTCATCGTGCAGCACCAGGTGGCCGAGCTGTGGATGAAGCTGATCATCCACGAGCTGAAGCTGGCGATCGCGCGCCTGCGCGCCGACGACCTGGATGCCTGCCTGAAAATTCTTGCGCGGGTGAAGCAGGTGCAGCGGCAGCTGTTCGAGCAGTGGGGCGTGCTGGAGACGCTGACGCCATCGGAATACCTGGGCTTTCGCGACGCGCTGGGCTCGTCGTCCGGCTTCCAGTCGCTGCAGTACCGCATTATCGAATTCATGCTGGGCAACAAGAACGCGCAGATGCTCCAGGTGTTCGATTGCGACCCGGCCGCACAGGCGCAGTTGCGCGAGGTGCTGGAAGCGCCCGGCCTGTACGACGAATTCCTGCGCTACCTGGCGCGCCGGGGGCATGCGGTGCCGGCGGCGCGCGTGGAGCGCAACTGGAGCGAGGCGTATCAGCGCCACGAGGAATTGCTGCCGGTGTTCAAGCGCATCTACGAAGGGCGGGCGGAGTTCTGGCCGGAGTACCACATGTGCGAACAGCTGGTGGACGTGGAGGAGAGTTTCCAGCTTTGGCGTTTCCGCCATATGAAAACGGTGGAGCGGATCATCGGACACCGGCGCGGCACGGGTGGTTCCTCCGGCGTGGCCTTCCTCAAGAAGGCGCTGGAACTGGAGTTCTTCCCCGAATTGCTGGATGTGCGCACCGTGCTTGGCAGCTGATCATCGCCCCGCCGTCATTCCGGCCTTCGCCGGAATGACGGCACGGAGCTTTGCCGCACTGCATTTGACTGCAACCTATCCGGCTCGTTACATCTGTCCGGTCTACTGTCCAAGGGGGCCTTCGTGAGCCAGAGTTCCACTGCCGGCGTCGTCGCGACGCCCGACTTCCCGCAAGTGCTGGGCCATCCACGCCCCTTGTGGATGCTGTTCATGACCGAGTTCTGGGAGCGCTTCGCCTACTACAGCCTGAGCTGGGCGCTGGCGCTGTACGCGGTGGCGCAGTTCTACCACGGCGATCCCGCCGGGCAGGGCTGGGCCAGCAGCATCTTCGGCGCCTACGTGGCGCTGGCGTTTGCCTTCGGCGTGTTCGGCGGCTACGTGGCGGACAAGATCATCGGCTACCAGCGGTCGATCCTGATCGGCGCGGTGGTGATGGCCGCCGGCCTGTTCGTGCTGATGATTCCAAGCCGCGAAGCCTTGTTGTTCGGCCTGGCGATGGTGATCGTCGGCGATGCGCTGTTCAAGCCGAATATTTCCTCGATGGTGGGGCAGCTGTACGCGCCGGGCGACGAGCGCCGCGACCGCGGCTTCACGCTGTTCTACATGGGCATCAACTGCGGCGCGTTCCTGGCCCCGCTGATCACCGGCTGGCTGGCCAGCTACTACACGAATACGCCGATGCAGCAGAATTTCCGCATCGTGTTCGCCGCCGCGGGCGTGGGCATGCTGCTGAGCCTGCTGTGGTTCTGGTTCGGCCGGCGCGGCCTGCGCGGCGTGGGGCGCCCGGCGCCCGGCAATGAAAGCCGCCTGCGCGTACTGGCGGTGGTGGTGGGCGTGGTGATCGCGGTGCCGGTGACCTACCTGCTGCTGTCCAGGCTGGGCGCGGTCGGCCTGCAGTGGGTGATGGCCGTGCTGTTCGTGGGCATGGTGGTGGTGCTGGTCGCCGAAGCGATGCGTCACGATCGCGTGCAGTTGGACCGGGTGATCGCCATGCTGATCATCTTCGCCTTCAACGTGTTGTTCTGGGTGTTCTATTACCTGTTCGGCACCACCTTCAATTTTCTGGCGGAAAACCTGGTCGACCGGCAGATGTTCGGCGGCTGGCAGTTTCCGGTGGGCTGGTTCCAGTCGATGACGCCGCTGTGGGTGGTGGCGCTGGCGCCGGTCACCGCCTTTGCCTGGGGCTGGCTGGCCAAGCGGCACAAGGAGCCGTCGATTCCGCGCAAGTTCGGCCTGGGCCTGGTCTTCAACGGCATTGGCTTTCTCAGCCTGATCTACGCGCTGGCGCATCTGCTGGACAGCCACGGCCTGATTCCGTTCTGGCCGCTGGCGATGTGCTACCTGTTCCAGTCGGTGGGCGAGCTGTGTCTGTCGCCGATCGGCTTGTCGATGGTGACCAAGCTGGCGCCGCCGCGGCTGGTCGGGCTAGGGCTGGGCGGCTGGTTCCTGTCCACGGCGCTGGGCGGCAACCTGTCGGGCATGCTGGCTTCGCATATCAGCGGCGCCACCGGCATGACCGCCGCCTCCGCGCTGAGCGGCTTCACCTTCTGCTTCTACGTGCTGGCCGGTTCGGGCGTGCTGTTGCTGCTGCTGTCGCCGCTGGTTAATCGCCTGATGCACGGCGTGAAGTAAACGCCGGACCCGCGGACGGCGCGCTGCGCCGCCCGCTTATTTCTGTGCCACCGGCTGCAGCTTGTCGAGAATCCGCGTCAGCCACTGCTGCTCGTCGGGATCGAGCTTCTGCAGCACTTCGCGCTCGCGGGCACGGGCCATCGGCGCCACGTCGTCATGGATCAGCCAGCCGGCCTCGGTAAGGCTCAGCACCGAGCGGCGCTTGTCGCCGTCGTGGGTATCGCGATGCACGCGCCCGGCTTCCACCAGCCGGGCCAGGGCGCGGCTCACCGCCACCTTGTCCATCGCCGTGCGCTCGGCCACCTCGCGGGCCGACAGGCCGTGGAAGCGCGCCAGTACCGCCATCACCCGCCATTCGGTCATGCCGAGGTCGTATTTGCGCTGGTAATCGTCCGCGATCGCCTGGCTCACCGTGTTGGAAAGAATCGACAGCCGGTAAGGCAGGAAATGTTCCAGTTCCAGGGGGGCATGCTCGGCTCCGGCAGGGGCTGGCTTACGCGGATTTGACATTGCGGCATTGTTCCTTGCTATTAGTTTCAAATGTAACTATAACGTGGGTCTTATCTCGATGGTGGCACGCTGCCGTGGCCGCCGTCGCGCATCGGACTCAAGTCAGGAGAGCGCCATGAACGCCCAGCCCAATCTCGGCATGCAGGTCACCACCTTCGAAAACCCGATGGGTATCGATGGCTTCGAGTTCGTCGAGTTTGCCGCACCGGCCGGCCGTGGTGGCGAACTGCACGCGCTGTTCAAGAACATGGGTTTCAGCGCCGTGCTCAAGCACAAGAGCCGGCCGCTGACGGTGTACCGCCAGGGCGGCGTGAACTTCCTGGTCAACGAAGATCCGGCCTCGTTTGCCGCCGACTTCGCCGCCAAGCACGGCCCTTGCGCCTGCGGCTTCGCGATCCGCTTCAAGAAGCCGGCCGACGAGGTGCTGAAGACGGTGCTGGGCAATGGCGGCGAAGCATCGATCGACAAGGCCGACAGCAAGGCGGTGGATGCGCCGGTGGTGAAGGGCATCGGCGACTGCATGCTGTATCTGGTGGACCGCTACGGCAGCGCCGGCAACGTCTACGACGGCGACTATGTGCCGGTGTCGGGCGCCGAGCAGAACCCGGCCGGCTTCGGCCTCACCTTCATCGACCATCTCACGCACAATCTCTACTTCGGCAATATGCAGAAGTGGTCCGATTACTACGAGCGCCTGTTCAACTTCCGCGAGATCCGCTACTTCGACATCAAGGGCGCCAAGACCGGCCTGGTGTCGAAGGCGATGACCGCGCCGGACGGCATCGTGCGCATCCCGCTCAACGAATCGAGCGATCCGAAGAGCCAGATCAACGAATACCTCGACGCCTATCACGGCGAAGGCATCCAGCACATCGCCTGCTTCACCGACAACATCTACGACACGGTGGAAGCAATGCGCGAGCGGGGCGTGGAATTTCTGGATACGCCCGAGACCTATTTCGACGTGATCGACCAGCGCATTCCCAACCACGGCGAAGACGTGCCGCGCCTGACCAAGAACAAGATCCTGATCGATGCGGATCCGGAAACCAAGCAACGCAAGCTGCTGCAGATCTTCACCCAGAACAATATCGGCCCGATCTTCTTCGAGATCATCCAGCGCAAGGGCAACGAAGGTTTTGGCGAAGGCAACTTCCAGGCGCTGTTCGAGTCGATCGAGCGCGACCAGATGAAGCGCGGCGTGCTGTGATCTGTTCTCCCTCTTCCCCCTGGGGAGAGGGGCGGAATGAGGGGCTGAGACTTGCCCCTCGCTGCAGTTGGAACCACGCTCCGACTTCTGTTCAACGCAAGATTGGCCCCCTCACCCCAGCTCGCCCGCGGCTGGGCGAGGGCGTACCGGCAGGCAAGAGTGAAACCTTCCATGCAATCGAACGGCTACCAATCCGGCTTCGGCAACGAATTCGCCAGCGAAGCGATCAGCGGCATTCTGCCCACCGGCCAGAATTCGCCGCAGCGCGTGGCGCACGGCCTGTATGCGGAACAATTGTCCGGCAGCGCGTTCACCGCGCCGCGGCATAGCAATCGCCGCAGCTGGCTGTATCGCATCCGTCCGGCGGCGATGCACCGGCCGTTCGAGCCGCATGCGCATGCAAGCTTCCACAATCGCTTCGACGAAACCCCGCCGACGCCGAACCAGCTGCGCTGGGATCCGTGGCCGATGCCGGGCACGCCCACCGATTTCGTCGACGGCCTGGTCACCCTGGCCGGCAATGGCGGCGCGGCCGAGCAGGCCGGCTGCGGCATGCATGTCTACGTCGCCAATCGTTCGATGGAAGGCCGCTTCTTCTACGACGCCGACGGCGAGCTGCTGATCGTGCCGCAGCAGGGGCGCCTGCGCCTGTGCACCGAGCTGGGCGTGCTGGAGATCAAGCCGCTGGAGATTGCGGTGATTCCGCGCGGCGTGCGTTTTCGGGTGGAGTTGATCGACGGCGACGCGCGCGGCTATGTGGCGGAGAATTTCGGCAGCCTGCTGCGCCTGCCGGACCTTGGCCCGATCGGCGCCAACTCGATGGCGCTGCCGCGCGATTTCCTTACCCCGCACGCCGCCTACGAAGATGTCGAGGGCGATTTCGAATTGATCGCCAAATTCCAGGGCAACCTGTGGACTGCGCGCATCGATCATTCGCCGCTCGACGTGGTGGCCTGGCACGGCAACTACGCGCCCTACAAATACGATCTCACCTTGTTCAACACCGTGGGTTCGATCAGCGTGGATCATCCCGATCCCTCGATCTTCACCGTGCTGACCTCGCCCAGCGATACGCATGGCACGGCGAACGTGGATTTCGTGATCTTCCCGCCGCGCTGGCTGGTGGCTGAACACACCTTCCGGCCGCCGTATTTCCATCGCAATGTCGCCAGCGAATTCATGGGCCTGATCGAAGGCGTGTACGACGCCAAGGCCGGCGGCTTCGCGCCGGGCGGTGCCAGCCTGCACAACTGCATGAGCGGCCACGGTCCGGATGCGGCCAGTTTCGAGAAAGCCAGCGCGGCCGACGTGAGCAAGCCGGATCATCTCACCGGCACCATGGCCTTCATGTTCGAGACGCGCAAGGTGATCCATCCCACGCGACAGGCGATCGACGCACCGCAGCTGCAGCACGATTACTACAAGTGCTGGCAGGGCATCGCCAAGCACTTCGATCCGAAGCGCGCGTAAAATGGCCGGCCGGTTGCGCGTGGCGCGCACCGTCAATCAACGTTGCAACGGCTGCCCATGCGCGCAGCCGACGGAGTGAATGCATGAAACTGGGCAGTCTGAAGGAAGGCGGTCGCGACGGTACCTTGATCGTGGTAAGCCGCGATCTCACGCAGGCGGTGAAGGCTGCCGGCATCGCCGCAACCTTGCAGGCCGCGCTGGACGACTGGTCCAACACCGCGCCGCGCCTGAATGCGCTTTACGACGAACTCAACCACGGCAAGGCCGCGGCTGCGTTCGCGCTGGACATGACCGCACTGGCCTCGCCGCTGCCGCGTGCCTATGAATTCGTCGACGGCAGCGCCTACCTGCCGCACGTGGCGCGCGTGCGCCGTGCACGCGGGGCAGAAGTGCCGGAATCCTTCTACGTCGATCCGCTGATGTACCAGGCGGTGAGTGCTGGTTTTCTGGGGCCGCGCGATCCGGTGGTGGTGCCGAGCGAAGAGTACGGCATCGATCTGGAAGCCGAGGTGGTGGTGGTGACCGACGATGTGCCGATGGCGGTGACGCCGGCACAGGCGGCCGGCCATATCCAGCTGGTCGGCCTGGTCAACGACGTGAGCCTGCGCGGCCTGATTCCGGGGGAGCTGGCCAAGGGCTTCGGCTTCCTGCAATCCAAGCCGCGCTCGGCGCTGTCGCCGGTGCTGGTGACGCCGGATGAACTGGGCGACGCCTGGCAGGACGAAAAGCTGCATCTGCCGATGCGCACCTGGCTCAACGGCAAGTGGTTCGGCGAAGCCGAATGCGGCGTCGACATGCAGTTCAACTTCGCGCAGCTGGTGGCGCACGCGGCCAAGACGCGCCCGCTGACTGCCGGCACCATCGTCGGCTCCGGCACCATCGCCAACGAAGACACCGGCAAGGGTGCTTCCTGCCTGGCGGAACAGCGTACGGTGGAAGCGCTGCGCGACGGCAAGCCGAGCACGCCATTCCTGAAGTTCGGCGACAGCCTGCGCATCGAGATCACCGACCGGGATGGCGCCTCGATCTTCGGCGCCATCGAGCAAGTCATTGCGCCGTTGAAATAAGGCGTACGTGATGTGAAGAGGTGACGCGTCGGGACATCGGCGCTATCTTCGGGCGATTCCTCACTCATCGTCGCCAGGAGTTCCCCATGTCCCAGGTCACCCTCAAAGGCAATCCGATCCAGGTCGACGGCCAGTTGCCGTCGGTCGGCGCCGGTGCGCCGAGTTTCAGCCTCGTCGCGAAAGATCTCTCCGACAAGACGCTGGCCAGCTTCGGCGGCAAGCGCAAAGTGCTAAACATTTTCCCCAGCGTGGACACGCCGACCTGCGCCACCTCCGTGCGCAAGTTCAACGAAAAGGCCGGTACGCTCGACAACACCCTGGTGCTGTGCATTTCCGCCGACCTGCCGTTTGCGCAGGCGCGTTTCTGCGGCGCCGAAGGCCTCGACCATGTCGTCATGCTGTCGACCATGCGCGGCCACGATTTCCTCAAGCACTACGGCGTGGCCATCGCCAACGGCCCGATGAACGGACTTGCCGCGCGCGCGGTGGTAGTGCTGGATGAGCACGACAAGGTGCTGCACACCGAATTGGTGGGCGAAATCGCGCACGAACCGAATTACGACGCAGCCCTGCAGGCACTGGCCTAAGCTGCATCGCCGTCCCCGACCTGGTCGGGGACGCGCACTACGGCGAGGAGCTGCAAACGGTCGGTTTGCCGCCGGGCAGCGTGATCACCGCCGTGTTGCCGAGCACCCGCATGCTGTAACGGCTGCGGGTGGCGAGCGCAGGCAGTGTGCAGGCGCCCGCAAGCAGGCGGTCGGCCATGGCATCGTTGGCAGGGTCCTGCCTGACTTCGTCCATGCCCATGCCGTAGTACTGGATGAAGTTGCGCGAGTTGAAGTCCCTGGCTTCCAGATAGGGCAGCACCAGCGTATCCAGCAGATGAAATTGCGCGGCGGCGTGCGCGGTCAAGGGCGAATAGCCGGCAGAGCCGTCCAGCAGAAATTGGCTAACGCCGTGCCGGGCCTTGAGGTCGGCAAGGTCGTTTGCCAATTGCGATGCAATGCGGTCTTCATAGTGCTGCTGGGCGGCGAGTGCGCTGCCGTAAACGCCGGCAAACGTCAGCATGCCCAGCGCCCAGATGCCGGCAAAAGTCGCCGTGAGGTACGTCGCCCAGGTCTTGCTGCCGGCACCGCTGGCCGCATAAAGGCTGATCAGGCTTGCGCTGATCAGGGCGCCTACGCTGGAAAATACTCGCGGTGCCAGCACCGGCGAGACCAGCAGCAACATCGGGCCGGCCAGGCACAGCAGCGCGACACACGGCACCAGCAGCGCAAAAGCGATGATGCCGAGCCTGAGCCACCATGGGCGGCCCGGGACAAGCGCATAACGCAGGCCGATGACTAGCGGCAGGATCGCCGCCAGCAACAACATCGGCAGGAAGATATGCATCCAGCTGTGCGGCATGGCGTCGAGCAGATAGGCACCCATCATCCTGGCGTTGTGCTGCACCGTCGACAGCTGACCAAGACCGTGGATCGTATGGCTGTGCTCCTGCACCCATTCGCGCACCGTAGGCGCGACCTTCCATTGATAGACGAGCAAGGCCAGCACCGCCTGTCCGGAGTAGCGCAGCGCCTGCAGCGCCAGCTGCCGTGGCGGTACGGATTCGGTCTGCCATACCAGCAGGTCCAGCAGCACGAACAACAGAAACACATTGAACGACGGCTGGTAGCTGCACAGGCAGCCGAACAGGGCGGCTGCGCCGAGCCAGAAGCCGGCCCGGCCGCGCGGGAACAGCGTGACGGGCAGCAGCGCCAGCAGCAGGGACAAGGCCATCGGCGCTGCGTCGAAGCGGAACGACAGGCTTTGCAGGAAGAACGGCTGGGCGCCCAGCGGCAACGCCAGCAGTGCGGCCAGCCATGGCGAGGCGATGGCATAGCGCCTGGCGATCAACACACCGCTCAGCGCCAGCAGGGCAATCGCCAGCAGCTGCGACAACGGTGCGATATCGACCAGAAACGGCAGCTTCAGTACCAGTAGCTTCATCAACAGCGTGGTCAATGGCCGCCCATTGATATCCCAGGCATAGGCACCGTTGAGCGCGCGTGCGAGATCGTCGTTGCAGGGACGGTCGGCGCGCAGGATGGGATAAAGCACGAACAGGAAATATCCCAGGAACAAGATGCCGAAGACTTGCCTGCCATGCAGGCGTGCTGACGAATCCATTCGACTCTTTTTCGTGGATGGCTGTTCGGAGGCGTGGCGCGCAGGTCTGGCCGCCCACCGTTGGGAGCGGCGACTTTACCCGAATGATGCATGGAAAAGTGCGCTTTTTTGCGGGCGCCGCCGCGGGCCTAACCGCGCGCGCCGTTGGCGGCAGCCGGGCTAGCGCTTATCCTAGGCAATTCGTAGGCTGCGCCGCTCGAAGCCGGTGCTGTCGATTTCGTCGATATGGCTGAATGGTGCAGGGGTGTAGCTATGCAGGGTTCCACAGGGACGTCGATCATCAATCCGGCGGTGATGGGCAAGCTTGCCGAATACTGTCAGGAGTTCGTGTCGGCGCCGCCATTCCCGCATGTCGTCATCGAGGATTTTTTTGCGCCGGATTTTGCGCAGGCGCTGCTCGATACGTTCCCGGCCTTCGAGCGTGGCAATGCGGTAGCCGAGAGCGGCGAACTGGGCGGCAAGTCCACCGTCGACAAGGTGCGCAGCCTGGGCGCGGCCTACGCGCAGCTGGACGATGCGATCAAGAGCCCTGAGTTCCTGCAGGCGGTCGGCGAACTGACCGGCATCGACGGCCTGATCTACGATCCCTGGTACCTGGGCGGCGGCACGCACGAAAACCGTGATGGCGTGGCGCTGGATCCACATGTCGACTTCAACTACCACCCCAGCGAGCGCTGGCATCGCCGGCTCAATCTGATCGTCTACCTCAATCCAAACTGGGGCGAGGACTGGGGCGGTAACCTGGAGCTGTTCCGCGACCCGCATGTGGATAGCCGGCCGTCGCGTTCGGTGAGCCCGGTGTTCAATCGCTGCGTGATTTTCGAAACCTCGGAAGTGTCGTGGCATGCCTTCGACACCATCCGCGTCCCACCCGGCCATGAAGGCACTACTCGCCGTTCGGTGGCGCTGTATTTCTATACCAAGGACCGGCCAGCGGAGCAGACGGCATCGCGGCATACGACGTATTACGTAAAGCGCCAATTGCCCGATCACTTCCATGAAGGCCGCACCCTGTCGCGGAGCGACGTGGCGGAGATCAGGCATCTGCTGGATATCCGCGATAGCCATATCCGTCAGCTGTATGCGGAAAACACCGCCTTGCGCAAAGCGCAGGACCGCGGCCTGACCGGTCACTTGCTGTATCTGGCCAAGCGCGCCTACGTACGCTTCCGGCGCTGAGGCGTCAGTGGCGGTCGGTGGTGCGGTAGCGGCGATCGTTCAACATCACCGGCAGCAGGGCATAGCGCAGGGCGTGATCGCCGCCATCCGGCGCGGGCGTTACCGTCATGTGTTGCGCATATTCGCGCAGCACGCCGGCCACGTCGGCACGCGGCATCGCATCCACCAGCTGCACGCTCGCCGCCGAGCCGTCGGGCTTGAATGCGATGATGAAATCGGCGATGCCTGCATCGGGCAGTCGTTCATCCAGGGGCGCCTTGAAATGGTTGCGCGGCGAAGTGGGGTGCAGATGGTTGAACAGCGTTTCGCCGGCAATACCGGTCTTGATGGAGAGATCGTTGGCCGCCACGAAGCTGTTGACGTCGGCCATGATGGCGGCCATCTGCGAATCGCCGATATGGTCCATCACCCGTTGCACCAGTTCGGCGGCGTAGGCGTCGCGTGATTCGCGGTCCCGCTTGGACATCAATGCGTAGTGCGCGTAGATCTGCGCCCAGTTCATGGCTTCGCGGTACTGGCCAGTAGCAAGTTTCAGTTCCGCCATTTTCGCCATCGCCAGCACGCTGCCGCGAATGGCCGCATTGCTGAGATACAGGCTGGCCTTGTCCGGATCTTCCGTCACTGGCGAGCCCGATGCGTGCTGGCCCATGTGATACAGCGAGCCAAGTACGTAGAGCGTATGCGGATCGCCGCTTTGCGCTGCGCTCGCTTCGAAGCCGGCGAGCAGCCGCTGGCGTTCGCTGAGCGCCAGCGAGCTGTCGAGCACTTGCGACCATTGCGCATCGGAAACCGGTGCCGCCGAAGTGGGTGCGATGGAGTCGGCGGCCACGGCGCCGGTGAAACTGCACGCGATAAACAGTGCGATCGCTGCGCCACATGCGCGTATCCATTGCTGCGCCATACGCTTCTCCATGCATAGTCCCTGGTGCGCGCAACACTAGCACTGCGCCATGCGCAACGCGCGGCCCGCAAGCTTCTGCGCTTAGCGACCTATCAGCGGAATATTTAGCGGGCGCGCGCCCAGCTGTTCGGGCAGGCCCAGTCCCAGGCGCAGGCTGCGGCCGATCCGGTCGGCATGCTGCTGCATCCGCTGCGCATCGGCCTCGCTCAACAATTCGCGGGTGGTGGCCTGCCACAGCGACAGCCAGCGCTCGAAGTGCTCGGCGCGGATCGGCTGGGCGCGATGCACCGCCATCGGATTGCCGCGGTAGCTATTGGCGCGCAGCGCCACCGAACTCCAGAACGCGGTGAGCGTGCGCTTGTGCTCGTCCCAGTCGTCCACGGCGGCGTTGAATACCGGGCCGATCAGGGGATCCAGGCGCACCTTGTCGTAGAAGTGATCGACCAGCTTGGCGATCGTCGCGGTATCGAGGGAAGAGCTGTCTTGCATGGCGTCATGATACCGGCCACGCGTCGCCGGCGCGGTGCGACATGGCGACGCTGCCGGTCCCATGAAAAAAGCCGGGTTTCCCCGGCTTTTTTGCGAAAGGCACGGCTGCGCTTACTTGGCCGCCACCAGCGCCTTGGTCATGTCGAGCATGCGGTTGGAGAAACCCCACTCGTTGTCGTACCAGCTCAGCACCTTCACCAGGGTACCGCCCATCACGCGGGTCTGGGTGGTGTCGTAGATGGAGGAGTGCGCGTTGTGGTTGAAGTCGATCGACACCAGCGGCTTGGTGTTCACCGCCAGGATGCCCTTCAGCGCGCCGTTGGCGGCTTCGTTGATGGCAGCGTCGATTTCTTCCTTGGTGGTATTGCGCGCGGCGACGAAGCTCAGGTCCACCACCGAGACGTTGATGGTCGGCACGCGCATGGCGAAACCGTCCAGCTTGCCGTTGAGGTCGGGCAGCACCAGGCCCACCGCAGCGGCGGCGCCGGTCTTGGTCGGGATCTGCGAATGCGTGGCAGAACGGGCGCGGCGCAGGTCCGAGTGATAGACGTCGGTCAGCACCTGGTCGTTGGTGTAGGCGTGGATGGTGGTCATCAGGCCGTGCACGATGCCGATCTTGTCGTGCAGCACCTTGGCCAGCGGCGCCAGGCAGTTGGTGGTGCAGGAGGCGTTGGAGATCACTTCGTGCGCGGCGGTGATCTTGTCGTGGTTCACGCCGAACACGAAGGTGCCGTCCACGTCCTTGTCGCCGGGGGCGGAGATGATCACCTTCTTGGCGCCGGCGGCCAGATGTGCGCCGGCCTTGGCCTTGGAAGTGAACAGGCCGGTGCATTCCAGCACCACGTCCACGCCCAGCTCGCCCCAGGGCAGCTTGGACGGGTCGCGCTCGGCGCAGACCTTGATGCGGTCGCCGTTGACGATCAGGTCGCCGCCGTCCACCGACACTTCGCCCGGGAATTTGCCGTGGGCGGTGTCGTACTGGGTGAGGTGCGCGTTGGTCTCGGCATTGCCGAGGTCGTTGATCGCGACGATCTGGAATTCGTTCGTGCGACCTGCTTCGTACAGCGCGCGCAGGATATTGCGGCCGATGCGACCGTAACCGTTGATGGCGACCTTGATGGCCATGGGACAGCGTCCTCCGAAGTGATGGCGAGCAACAAAGCGGCGGTCCTGTGGGGCCGCCGAAAGCGACAGTTTAGCCCGAACCGGGCCGGTCCCTCACCCGGGACTGGCCCTGCCGCCCCGATCGGGGCAGGATCAGCGCCCACGCCGAACCGGCGCACGACCTTGCGGAGCATCCCCATGAGTGGCGAGCAACTGATCGAATTGAGCCTGGAACAGGTCGAGGACTACGAATTTCGCGTGCGCTTCGACGGCACCGCCATCCCTGCGCTGACCACCGACGAGGCCGCGCCGCTGGGCCGCGATGCCGGCCCCAATCCGGCGCGCATGCTTGCCGCCAGCGTGGCCAACTGCCTGTGCGCCAGCCTGCTGTTCGCCCTGCGCAAGTTCAAGGATGAGCCGGGCCGGCTGTCGGCCAAGGTTGCCGCCCACCTCACCCGCAACGAGCACGGGCGTCTGCGCATCACCCGCGTGGCGGTGGATCTGCAGCTGGCCGATGCGGCTGCGGCGCTCCCGCACGTCGAGCGTGCGCTGGCGCAATTCGAGGATTTCTGCATCGTCACCGAGAGCGTGCGGCAGGGCATTGCCGTGGATGTGCAGGTGCGCGACGCGAGCGGCGCCGTGGTGCATGCCAGCGCCGCCTGAGTGTCACACCGGTTGTGGCAAGATTCCCCCCTTTCTGTTCGTGAGTTGCCCGCATGTTCTCGATCCGCCGCCTCGCTGCCGCCTTGTTCGCCACGCTTGCCATCGCACCTGCCACACAGGCCTGGGGCCCCTTGGGCCACAGCGTGGTGGCCGAGCTCGCGCAGCGTCACCTGAGTCCTGCCGCGAAGGCGGAAGTGGAACACCTGCTGGCGCTGGACCACACCGCGGCGCTGGCCGATATCGCCAGCTGGCCGGATGAAATCCGCGACGATCCCAAGCAGCAGGACCTGTGGAAGCAGACGCGCGCACTGCATTACATCGATTTCCGCAGCGGCGACTGCATCTATACGCCGCCGCGCGACTGCAAGGGCGGCCAGTGCGTGGTCGAGGCGATCCCGCATTACATCCAGGTGCTGGGCGATCGCAGCCAGCCGGATGCGGTGCGTCTGCAGGCACTGAAGTTCGTGGTGCACTTCATCGGCGATATCCATCAGCCGCTGCACGCCGGCTACAAGGACGACCTGGGCGGCAACAAATACCAGGTGCAGTTCCAGGGGCAGGGCATGAATCTGCATCGGGTATGGGATTCGGGCCTGCTGAGCACGCGCAAGCTGGATGCGAAGGCGTATGCGGACATGCTCGACGCGCAAGGCACCGAGCCGCTGCCGCCGGCTATCGCGCCGTTCGATAACGCCGCGGCGCAATGGGCGGAAGAATCCTGCCAGATCACCCGCACGATCTATCCCGACGGGCACAAGATCGATCAGGCCTACATCGATGCGCAATTGCCGGTAGCCGATGCGCGGCTGCGCGAAGCGGGCCGGCGCCTGGCGGAAGTGCTCAACCTCACCCTGCAGAACGGCTGATCGCCGCACGCAGGTTGGGTTAGCGCAGCGTAACCCAACACATTTCCACCGCTGCCAAACGTCGTTGGGTTACTCCGGATCTGCTCCGCAGTAACCCAACCTGCGCAGCCCATGTCAGGGGCTGGCTTTGGCGGTGGCGTTCGACGTTGCAGTCGGCCCACCGATATTCCGATCCAGGAATTCCAGCATCTTCTCGTACGCTTCTTGCCGATGTTTGGGCGGGTAGAAGCCATGTCCTTCATGGCTTTCCACCAGCGTGTCGTAATGCTTGTCCGCATGATCCAGCGCGCGGGTGAATTCCTTGAAGCTCTTGTAGGGCGTGCGCAGGTCTTCGCCGCCATGCAATAGCAGGATGTCGGCCTTGATCTGCGCCACGCCCGCAATGGGCGAGCGGCGCAGCAGGTCGTCCTGGTCCTGGCCCAACGCGTTGCGCAAATACATATCGCCGGCATCGCTTTTTTCGGTATCGCTGTCGGCGACCTGCACGCGCAGATCGTAGGTGCCGTCATAGCCGATGGCGCATTTGTACAGATCCGGCTCGCGCACCGCGCCTTCCAGTGCGGCATAGCCTCCATAGCTGCCGCCATAGATACAGATGCGGCCCGGTTCGGCATAGCCCTGGGCGATGGCCCAACGCGTTGCGTCGGTGAGATCGTCCTGCATGCTCAGGCCCCATTGCTTGTAGCCCAGGCCCTGGAACCACATGCCGCTGCCGCCGGAACCGCGATAGTTGACGCGCAACACGGCATAGCCGCGGCCGGCGAACAGTTGCGTTTCGGCATCGAAGGTCCAGGTATCGCTGACATCGATGGGACCGCCGTGCGGCAACACGATCAGCGGGTAAGGTCCCTTGCCGGCCGGCAGCGTGAGGAAGCCGTGCAGGGGCAGGCCGTCCCGCGCATTGAGGGTAATCGGCTGCATCGGACGCATTTTGCTGACGTCGATCCAGGGTTCGGCCGTCACCAGCATCGCGGCATTGCGGGCGGCGAAGTCGAACAGAAAATAGCTGCCCGGATTGCGATCGCTGACCACGGTGAGGATGGCGCGCTTGCCGTCAAGCGAGAAACTGGAGAAATAGGCGAGCTGGCCGGGGAATTTGGCCGCCGCCGCCTGATTCATCTGCGCCTCGGGGCTGTTCGGGTCGAAATAGAACAGCGACTTTTCGCCATCCTGGGTGATCACGGCGTAGTAGTCCTTACCGTCCGCGGTAGGCAGCATCTGTCCCGGGTCGGCGAACTTGCCCTGGTAGAGCAGCTTGAGCTTGTGCGTAACCAGGTCGTAGAGGGCGATGGCGGCCGGCCGCTTGCCGTATTCCACCTTTACATACAGCCCGTTGTTGCTGCGGTCGAAGCCGATCGGCTCCAGCATGATGTGCGAGGTGGCCGGATTGTTGAGCACGCGCCAGGAACCGTTCGAGCTGTAGTTGGCGGTCGGCTGGCTGGTGTGGCCGAAGATGTAGGCGGTATCGGGCGTACGCAGCAGCAGGTTGTTCTTGGGATGTGCGCCGCTCTCGGAATATTGCCAGAGCGTATTTCGGAACCCCTCGTCATAGGTGTAGGCGATGCGCGGCTTGCCGCGATGATCGGCGATAAAGCTGGCATTGCGTCCTGGGGAGATCACCAGGTTGGTTTCGGTGCCGCCGTCGATATTGACCAGGCGTGCTTCGGTGTAGACGCCTGCGCGATCGGCGGAGAAGGCCCGCACGGCTACCAGGATGTTGCGGTTGATCGCAGGCTCCGTGGTGATGGGAAACGCCTGGTCGTTGAACGATGCGCTGCGCACCGCTGCATTGCGCGAGCGGGCACCGAACAGATCGACGATCTGGCTGCCGTCTGCATTGAAGGCCAGCAATTCGCCGGTAAGCACCGGCTGGTCGAAGCCGCCTCGGCGCATGCCGATGGAGGTGACGACGCGGTCGCCGGCAGCCCAGAAATATTTATTGAAAATGAGCGTACGGCCGGAACGCATCACGTCGACCGGTTGCCGCGTCTGCGTATTGAACACCGCCAGCATGTTTTCGTACGGCTTGTCGTCGTTGGGTACGAGCGCGGCGAAATACTGTCCGTCGGGCGAGATCTGCACATCGGAAAAATCCGGGCGGCGCAGCATGCCCTGCACGGACATATCGAAGCTTGGCGCAGCCGGCGCCGGTGTGTTTTGTGCAAGCGTCGGCTGCCCGCAAGCAAGGCTCAGCAATACGGCGGCGAGCAGCCGCAGTCCATGTATGGTCTTCATCAATTCCCCCTGGCGAGGTCAGCGCCGGCCCTCTCCGGTGCGCGGCTCGCCTGCCGGAGATGTTACGCAATTTGTGCCGGCGAAGATCACCCTGCGGCGACAGCAGGATTTTGCGATGCGCCGGTCAATGCCCGGACACGCTGGCCGGCGCTGCGGGGCCCGATGCGTTGCCGGGGCTGCCGATATGGCGGTCCAGGAAATCCAGCATGCGCGCATAAGCCGCTTGCTTGTGCTGGGGCAGGAAGAAGCCGTGTCCCTCATCGGGTTCGACCAGGGTTTCGTAGTGTTTGCCGTTGTCCTGCAGCGCCTTGACCAGTTCCTGGAAGTGCTTGAACGGGGCGCGCGGATCCTGGCCGCCGTGGATCAGCAGGATATCGGCCTTGATGCGCGCTGCGCCGCTCACCGGCGAGCGGCGCAGCAAGTCGTCCGGATCGGTGCCGAGGGCGAGCTTCAGATACGCATCGCCGCGATCGGTCAGTTCGGTATCGCTGCGCGCCAGTTGCACGCGCAGGTCGTAGACACCGTCGTAGCCGATCGCGCATTTATACAGATCCGGTTCGCGCACGGCGCCTTCCAGCGCGGCGTAGCCGCCGTAGCTGGCGCCGTAGATGCAGATGTGCGCCGCATCGGCATAGCCTTGCTGGATGGCCCAGCGAGTGGCATCGGTGAGATCGTCCTGCATGCTCAGCCCCCATTGGCGGAAGCCGCGCGAAATGAAATTGCTGCCGTAGCCGCCGGAGCCGCGGTAATTGATCTGCAGCACGGCATAGCCGCGGCTGGCGAATAGCTGCGCTTCCGGATTGAAGGTCCATTGATCGGCGATGCCGTGCGGGCCGCCATGCGGCAGCACGATCAGCGGGAACGGCGCCTGGCCGGCGGGCAGGGTGAGGAAACCGTGCAGCAGCAAACGATCTCGGGTGGTCAGCTCGATCGGCTGCATCGGGCGCATCTGCTGCGGGTCGATGCCGGATAGCGCACTGAAGACATGCCGTGCCTGGTGCGTAACCAGGTCGAATAGATAGTAGTCACCCGGATTGCGGTCGCTGACTACCCGCACTACGCCGCGTTTGCCGTCGCGGGTGAAGCTGGCGAAATACGCCAGCTGGCCGGGGAAGTCGGCGGCCAGCGCGCGGCTCAGCTGCGCCTCCTGGCTGTTGGCGTCGAGATAGAACAGCTTCTGCACGCCGTCCTGGGTGATCACGGCGTAGTAGTCCAGGCCATCGGCGGTCGGCAGCAAGGGGCCGGGATTGGCGAACTGTCCCTGGTACAGCCGCGTGAGGTTGTGGCTGGCCAGGTCCAGCAATTCGATCGCATCCGGACGATCGCCATGCGCCACGCGGACATAGAGCTTGCTGTTGTCGCGGTTGAAGCCGATGGGAACGAAATCCATGCCCGACTTGGCGGGGTCGTTGAGCACTGCCCACGCATCGCCGGCCGTGGCGCGCAGCCATACGATGTCGCCGGCATAGTTGTTGTCCGCATAGGCCACGCGCACCTGGCCGCTATGGTCGGCCAGCATGCTGGCATTGGGCACCGGCGAGTCGCCCTGGCTGACGGTGCGCCCGCTGCGTACGTCGAGCACTTCGGCCGAGGTGAAGCTGCCCTGGCGCGAGCGGGTGAAATCGTTGACCGCGATCAGGATCCGGTCGATGCCGACCGGATAGTTGCCGATCGGCTGCGCAAAGGCTTCGCGCCGCTGTACTGCGGGAATCAGGGTGCCGGTCTGCAGGCCGCCGGCGCGATAGCCGAACAGGTCCACCTGATTGCTGCCATCGGCATTGACCGCGAACAGTTCGCCGGTCGGCATCGGCGTGTCCAGGCCGCCCTGCTGGATGGCGATGCTTACCACGATGCGCTGGTCGCTGGCCCAAAGGTAGTCGGCGATCATCGCGTCGCGGCCGGAGCGCAGCACATGCGCGATCTTGCCGGTCTGCGCATCGATGATGCACAGCAGGCTGCCATACGGGTTGTCCGGCTGCGGCACCACCGCGGCGAGGTAACGCCCGTCCGGGGACAGCGTGACCTTGGAGAAATCCGGTTCGCGGATGAAGCTGGCGATCGGAATGGGAGAACCATGCGCGACAGTATCGAGTGCCATGTCCGCCGCCGGCAGCGTGCGTGCGGTCAGGAGGGACGACACAAGCACGGCCGTTAGGCCCCATTTACGTCTATCCATCCATTTCACCTTTCTAAATTTCGGTACTGTTGCACCGGATTTCACATGCAATCGATTGCATACCGTTCTTTCTTGTCGAGTCGCAGTCTAGTTCTGTTAGGCTCCGTGAACGACTACGAACAATCGAATGATGACTACCGATACTCACTCCCGCCGTACCAAGATTGTTGCCACCCTGGGCCCCGCCACCGACGCGCCGGGCATGCTCGAAAAAATCATCAGTGAAGGCGTGGATGTAGTACGCCTCAACCTCTCGCATGGCCAGCCCGACGATCATCGCGCCCGCGCCACCGCCGTGCGGCAGGCTGCGGAAAAGCTCGGACGCGAAGTGGGCATCCTGGCCGACCTGCAGGGTCCCAAGATCCGCGTCGAACGTTTTGCCAACGGTCCGGTGGAATTGCGCGACGGCGATCCGTTCGTGCTCGACTGCCGCGTCGATGCGCCGCCCGGCGACGTCACCCGCGTCGGCGTGAGCTACCTGGGCCTGCCGCAGGATGTGAAACCGGGCGACGTGTTGCTGCTCGATGACGGCCTGGTGGCCTTGACGGTGCTCGAGGTGGTCGGCACGGAAGTGCGCTGCAGCGTGCTGGTCGGCGGCCGCCTCTCCGATCGCAAGGGTTTGAATCGACAGGGCGGCGGCTTGTCGGTGTCGGCGCTGTCCGACAAGGACAAGAACGACATCAAGCTGGCGGCCGAGATCGGCGCCGACTTCCTGGCGGTCTCGTTCGTGCGCTCCGGCGCGGACATGGAGCAGGCGCGACGCCTGCTGCAGGAAGCCGGCGGCAATGCGTCGCTGGTGGCCAAGATCGAGCGTGCCGATGCGATTCCGGTGCTGGGCGAAATCATCGACGCCTCCGACGTGGTGATGGTGGCGCGCGGCGACCTCGGCGTGGAAATCGGCGATGCCGAGTTGCCGGGCCTGCAGAAGAAGATCATTCGCGAGTCGGTGCAGCGCAATCGCGCGGTCATCACCGCGACCCAGATGCTGCAATCGATGGTGCGCTCGCCCATTCCGACCCGCGCGGAAGTGCTCGACGTGGCCAATGCGGTGATCGACGGCACCGACGCGGTGATGCTGTCCGAAGAGTCCGCGGCTGGCGCTCATCCGGACAAGGCGGTGGCCGCGCTGCGCCGCATCTGCCTGGGCGCCGAACGCCAGTTCGAGCCGAAAGACGACCTCACCCGGGACGCCCATCACCTGGATCGCACCGATCAGGCGATTGCGCTGGCGGCGATGCTGCTGGCCGGCGAAGTGGGCGTGCGTGCGATCGTGGCGCTGACCGAATCGGGCGCTACGGCGCAGTGGCTGTCGCGTTATCGCAGCGCAGTGCCGATCTACGCCTTGTCGCCGTTCGACGATGCGCGCCGCCGCATGCTGGTGCTGCGCGATGTGCAGCCGGTGAAATTCACCCACGACACCTTGAATCCGGCGGTGTCGGCGCGTGAAGCGGTGCGTCAGCTGTTCGCGGCGGGCAAGCTGTCCGAAGGCGACCGCGTGGTGCTCACCCACGGCGACCATATCGGTCGCGGCGGCGGCACCAACACGCTGCGCCTGCTCGCGGTCGGCGCGGACGGCATGGTGGAAAGCCTGCGCGATCTTTGATCGCCATTGCAGCCCGCAGCGCCCCTGCGCTGCGGGTTCGCTAGACTAGCCTTCGTCCCCAACTGCTCCATCGGAGGTATGTCATGCGCGCTTCGACCCGTTTCGGCCGTTCCTTGCTGGTGGCCGCGCTGCTGGCCGCCGGCATGCCTGCACTGGCCCAGCAGCAGGCGCGCCGGGTGGCGCCCGAGCAGCTGCCCAACGACTGGATCCTGCTCAATCAAGGCAGCATCTCGGTGGATGTGCCCAACAGCGGCGTCAACATCTACAAGCCGGGCTGCGTGGCAGTGACCTACACCATCGGCACCGATGGCGTGCCTATGAACCTGCAGGCGGCCAAGGTGATGCCGCCCAGCGACCTGGGCAAGGCCGCGATCAGCGCGGTATCCAAGTTCCGCTACGGCCCTTCGCTGACAAACAAGAACGAAAATCCGGTCTCCACCTACTACATCGTCCCCTTCAACGGTCCGGACGACAAAGCCCAGCAGGCCGCCCTGATGGCTCCCTGCAAACTGCCCGGCTACGGCAGCTGAGCGGCCACCGGCCGGAGCCCCGGTTCCGGCCGCGGACGCCGCTTATTCCGGTTGGGTCTATAATCCCGCCTTTTCAACCTGACCGCCCCCGCACGGGTGGCATCCCTCCCTTGCGGCCATGCCGCCAGTTTTACGGAGTCGTCCAATGAGCATTGAAGATCTCGAGAGCATCGCCCTGGCGATGGTCGCGCCCGGCAAGGGCATCATCGCCATCGATGAATCGACCAACACCATCAAGAAGCGCTTCGAGGCGGTCGGGATTGAGAACACCGAAGAGAACCGCCGCGCCTACCGCGAACTGCTGCTGACCGCGCCGAGCCTCTCCGACCACATCTCCGGCGCCATCCTGTACGACGAAACCATCCGTCAGTCGACCAAGGACGGCGTGCCCTTCACCCAGGTGATGAAGAAGAACGGCATCATCCCGGGCATCAAGGTGGACAAGGGCCCGGTGCCGCTGGCCGGCTTCCCCGGCGACGTCGTCACCGAAGGCCTGGACGGCCTGCGCGAGCGCCTGGCTGAATACGTCAAGCTCGGCGCGCAGTTCGCCAAGTGGCGCGCGGTGATCAACATCAGCGAAGACAATCCCAGCTCCACCGCCATCGAAGCCAACTGCCACGCGCTGGCCCGCTACGCCGCGCTGTGCCAGGAAGCCGGGCTGGTGCCGATGGTCGAGCCGGAAGTGATCATGGACGGCGACCACAGCATCGAAGTCAGCTACGAAGTGCACGAAGCCGTGCTGCGCAGTCTGTTCAACGCGCTGTACGAGCAGAACGTGCTGCTGGAAGGCACCATCCTGAAGGTCAGCATGGTGATTCCGGGCAAGGACGCGGACGAACAGGCCAGCGTGGAAGAAGTGGCCGAAGCCACCGTGCGCGTGCTCAAGACCACCGTGCCGGCCACGCTGCCGGGCATCGTGTTCCTCTCGGGCGGCCAGAGCGACGAGCAGTCCACCGCGCATCTCAATGCGATGAACCGCATGGGCCCGCACCCGTGGCCGCTGTCCTTCTCCTACGGCCGCGCCATGCAGCAGGCTGCGCTGAAGCTGTGGTCCAAGGACATGAAGGCCAATTACGCCGAAGCCCAGAAGACTGTTGCCGCCCGCGCCAAGGACAATGGCCTGGCTGCGCTGGGTCAGTGGAAGGGCTGAGCACTTTCTGTTCAGCGTAAAAGAAAGGGCGCCGTCTGGCGCCCTTTCTGTTTCTGCTTCAGGCAACAACTATCAGAAGCGGTATTCGGCAGCCACCGTCACCGCATTGGTCTGCAACTGCACACCCTGATCGCCGCCCTTGCTGGCGCCGTCGTAGTAGTTGTAGTTGAGGCCCAGGCTGAAGTTCTGGTTGATGTTGTAGCCCACGCCCACGCCGGCATACGGGCGCACGCGCTCGAAGCGGTCATAACCGGTCGCATAGGTATTGGTCAGGCCTTGGCCCTGGGCATAGAACGCACCGGCGCGCACTTCCGCGTACCAGCTCGGGTTGAAGTTCCAGCGCAGGTTTGCACCCAGGGTCGGACCATGCAGGCGGCCGCGCAGCGAGGACACGTCATTGGCGCCCTTGGCGTCGATAAAGCCCAGATACTCATAGCCGGCTTCTACGCCGACCGAGGTTTCAGGGTTGATGGCGAAGCGGTAACCGCCCTTCACGCCACCGATGTAACTGCCCTGACTGTCGTACGGACCCTTGTTTACCTGGCCATAACCGGCCTCTGCGCCTACGTACCAGCCTTGTTGGGCGGTGGGGGCGGAAGCGGTCTGCGCGAACGCGGCGGGGACAGCGGCCAGACCAACGGCGGCGAGAGCAATAGCAAACAGCGTCTTTTTCATGGAGTACTCCTTTTATGCCTTTGATCAGGTCGGTCGGCGCTGAGGGGGAAAGCCGATCGAGCCTGTACGCATGCGTGCGGCGATGCGTAGGCAGTTAGATGCGTTCGCCTCTGGGAGATTCAATACCCGGAAGTTTAGTATTAAGACGACATTAAGAAATCGAGAAAAATGAATGAGCTAGCTCTGGCGAACCGTTCTGGCCGGCGCCCCTGGAGGTGCCCGGAACCCCGCGTAGACCGCGCCGGATGGACGACAGAAATGCAGCGATCGGCGACAATGCCCCACTTTTATCGCCTGCCCCCGGAGACAGACCTGATGACTTCCCGTCGCGTACTCGCCAACGCCATCCGCGCCCTGGCCATGGATGCCGTGGAGGCGGCCAATTCCGGCCATCCCGGCATGCCGATGGGCATGGCCGACATCGCCGAAGTGCTGTGGAACGACTTCCTGAAGTTCAATCCGCGCAATCCGAAGTGGCCTAACCGCGACCGTTTCGTGCTCTCCAATGGCCACGGCTCGATGCTGCAGTACGCCTTGCTGCACCTCACCGGCTACGACCTGCCGATGGACCAGCTCAAGCGTTTCCGCCAGCTGCACTCCAAGACCGCCGGCCATCCGGAAGCCAGCGAAACCCCAGGCGTGGAAACCACCACCGGCCCGCTCGGCCAGGGCCTGGCCAATTCGGTCGGCTTTGCGCTGGCGGAAAAAGTGCTGGCCGCGCATTTCAATCGCCCCGATCACACCATCGTCGACCACCACACCTTTGTGTTCGTGGGCGACGGTTGCCTGATGGAAGGCATTTCGCATGAAGCCGCCTCGCTGGCCGGCACCTGGAAGCTGGGCAAGCTGGTCGCGGTCTACGACGACAACAACATCTCCATCGACGGCGAAGTGGAAGGCTGGTTCACCGACGACACCGCCAAGCGTTTCGAGGCCTATGGCTGGAACGTGATCGGCGTGGTCGACGGCCACGATGCCGAAGCCGTGAAGAAGGCCCTGGCGCAGGCTACCTCGCAGAGCGAAAAGCCCACGCTGGTCATCTGCAAGACCATCATCGGTTTCGGCGCACCGCACAAGCAGGGCAAGGAAGAAAGCCACGGCGCGGCGCTGGGCAAGGACGAAGTGGCCGCCGCGCGCGACGAACTCGACTGGCGCTATCCGCCGTTCGAGATCCCGGCGGACATCTATGCCGCGTGGGACAAGAAAGCCGCGGGCGCCGAGCGCGAGCAGCAGTGGAACGACGTGTTCGCCAAGTACGAAGCGGCCTATCCGGAACTGGCCGCCGAATTCCGCCGCCGTACGGCCGGCGAACTGCCGGCGGACTGGGCGGAAAAGTCGCAGGCCTATGTGGCCAAGCTGCAGGCCGAAGGTCCCAACGTGGCCTCGCGCAAGGCTTCGCAGATGACGCTGGATGCGTTCGGCCCGCTGCTGCCGGAAATGGTCGGCGGTTCGGCCGACCTGGCCGGCTCCAACCTCACCATGTGGAAGGGCAGCAAGAACATCACCGGCCCGGACGGCAACTACGTGCACTACGGCGTGCGCGAGTTTGGCATGAGCGCGATCGCCAACGGCCTCGCCCTGCATGGTGGCTTCCTGCCGTACGACGGTACCTTCCTGGTGTTCTCCGACTACGCGCGCAATGCCGTGCGCATGGCCGCGCTGATTCCGGCGCACGTGATCCATGTCTACACGCACGATTCGATCGGCCTGGGCGAGGACGGTCCCACCCATCAGCCGGTCGAGCATATGAGCTCGCTGCGCCTGATTCCGAACAACCGCCTGTGGCGTCCCTGCGACGCGACGGAGTCGGCGATGTCGTGGAAGGTTGCGATCGAACGCAAGGGTGCGCCGTCCTGCCTGGTGTTCTCGCGCCAGACGCTCAAGCATCAGCAGCGCACGCCGCAGCAGATGGCGGATATCGCGCGCGGCGCCTATGTGCTGTCCGATCCGGCCGACACCAAGTTCAAGGCGATCCTGATCGCCACCGGTTCCGAGGTGGAGCTGGCGATGGAAGCGGCGCGTACGCTGGCACAGCAGAACGTGCCGGTGCGCGTGGTGTCGATGCCGTGCACGGAAGAATTCGACGCGCAGCCGCTGGAATATCGCGAAGGCGTGCTGCCGAGCTGGTGCCGCGCCCGCGTAGCCGTGGAAGCTGCCGCTGTCGATTTCTGGTTCAAGTACGTGGGCCTGGACGGCGAAGTGATCGGCATGACCACCTTCGGCGCTTCCGCACCGGCACCGGCGCTGTTCGACTATTTCGGCTTCACCGTAAGCAACGTGGTCGATGCCGTGAAGCGCGTCATCCGCTGATGTAACTCCGTGTCCTCGCCGCAACGGCGAGGACACGATTTGCCCGGGGCGACGTAGGATGTAGGTTGCGCTGCGCTAACCCAGCCTGCCGCTGGCAATGGTGGTGAGTACGCCAAAGCTGATCGCCATCACCACGGCCACCGCCATGCACGCACTGGCAAGTCGAATGCGCCGCGCATCGATGCGCGGAATCAGGCGCCACAGCGCCAGCACGCCGACCAGCATGGACACCGCCAGCGAAATACGGAAAGCGTTACTGCTCAGCAGCGCTCCCACATGCGCGTGTTGTGCACCGCCATGCGCCGCCATGACGGCGCTGACCAGCACCACGAACAGACACCACACCAGGCAGGCCAGATAAACCCGGTTGAACACCACCGGCGTGCGTTCGCTCCAGCGCAGTACGATCCATACGATCAAGGCCGGCAGGATGGCGCCGACGCTGCTGGACAGCACCCACCAGATCACGCTGCTGAGCAGCGTAAGCAGACCCGTCATGCGGTTTCCCCAACGCCGAGGCGACGTAGCAGTTTATCCATCAGCCAGGCCGGCCCGATCAACAAGTAGGCCAGGTCGGTCAAGAAACTCGGTCGGCGCCCTTCGATCAGATGGCCGACAAACTGGCCGATCCAGGCTACGACGAACACCCCGATGCCCAGCCGCAATAGCCAGCCGGGACCGAATTGCTGCAAGAGCCAGGCGCTGGACAGGGCAAACAGCGCCAGCACGATCAGCAGCGCCAATGCGAGCCGGCGCGCATGTTTCCAGTACCACGCGAACGACAGCACGATCGCCAGCACCGCCCACGAACCGGGGCGGAACCACGCTTCCGGTGTCGGTATCGTCCACAGCATGGCGATCGCGGCCCACACGATCGGCGGCACGCAGAGCCAGTGCAGCAACTGGTTGGTCGGATGACGGTGATCGTTGCTGTAGCTGTCGAGCCAGTCGCGCATGCTGCGCTGGCTTGGTGCGGCCTCGGACATCAGTGCGCCCCGCTCTTTGAGAACAGGTTCAATACCAGCACGCCGGCGACGATCAAGGCAATGCCGAGCATCGCGGGCAGGTCCAGCCGCTGCTTGTAGATCACCACGCCGATCAGCGCGATCAGCGCCGTGCCTGCACCCGACCACACCGCATAGGCGATACCCAGCGGCAGCTGTCGCAAGGTCAGGCTGAGGCAGAAAAAGGCCACGCCATAGCCGGCGATCACCACCACGCTCGGCAGCAGTGCGCTGAAGCCATTCGATGCTTTCAGCGCGCTGGTGGCGATTACCTCGGCGAGGATCGCCAGGCCAAGAGTGAGCCAGGCCTGCATGCGCTCAGTCCAGCGTGATGCCGGCCAGGCGCTGCAAGGCTTCGGCGTACTTCGCCGCCGTGCCGGCGATCACCTCGGCCGGAACATGCGGGCCCGGCGCCTTCTTGTTCCAGTCCAGCGTTTCCAGATAGTCGCGCACGAACTGCTTGTCGTAGCTGGGCGGGCTGATGCCGACCCGGTATTGGTCGGCCGGCCAGAAGCGCGAGGAATCGGGCGTGAGCATTTCGTCCATTACGTACAGCTTGCCGTCTTCGTCGGTGCCGAATTCGAACTTGGTATCGGCGATGATGATGCCGCGCTCGGCGGCGTAGCTGGCCGCCCACTTATAAATGGCCAGTGTGGCGTCGCGTACCTGTTCGGCCAGATCCTGGCCGACGGCGGCCACCACCGCATCGAAGCTCACGTTTTCGTCGTGATCGCCCACTGCCGCCTTGGTCGACGGAGTGAAGATCGGTTCGGGCAATTGCTGGGCCTGCTGCAGTCCGGCCGGCAGCTTGATGCCGCAGAGCGAACCGGTGGCCTGGTAATCCTTCCAGCCCGAGCCGATCAGATAACCGCGCGCGATCGCTTCCACCGGCACCGGCTTCAGCCGCTTGGTCACCACGGCGCGCTTGCTGTAAAGGGGCAGGTCGGCGCCTTCCGGCAGCACCTCCGACAGCGGCGTGTGCAGCAGGTGATTGGGCATGATGTGCGCGGTCTTGCCGAACCAGAAATTGGAGATCTGCGTAAGCATTTCGCCCTTGCCGGGAATCGGATCCGGCAGCACCACATCGAAAGCCGACAGGCGGTCGGTGGCCACGATCAGCAGCCGATTGCCGGACAGCGCATGGACGTCGCGCACCTTGCCGCGGTGAATCAGTTCCAGGCCGGGAAGGTTCGATTGCAGCAGGGTGGTGGGCACGGCGCGCTCCGGGGATTGGCGAGCTGGCTATTGTAACGGCCCCGGCGCGGGACACTGGTAGAATCACCCGCTTTATCTTCGTGCGTTGCCCATGCGAACCGTTTTGATCGCGGCACTCGGTCTGACTTGTGCCTTGCCAGCGTTTGCCGCCGATGCGCCACCCAGGCCGACCCGCCTGGGCCTGTGCGCGGCCTGTCATGGCGAAACCGGCATGGCGCAGATTCCCGGCGCACCGAATCTGGCCGGGCAGCGCCTGGATTACCTGCGCAAGGCGCTGAAGGATTATCGCGACGGCAGCCGCAACGTGCCGCTGATGCGCGCCGCCATCGGCCCGGTCAGCGATGCCGAGCTGGAACAACTGGCCCGCTGGTACAGCGCGCAGACACCCCAACCACAGGCCGCCGCGCAGCCATGAGCTACACCTACACCTTCTGGTTCGCCATGGCCGGCCTGCTGCTCGGGCATGGATTCGTGGGTGCGGGCGTGGGCGCGATCGTCGGCTTCGTGCTCGACAACCTGCGCTTCAGCCAGCGCCGCAGCGCTACGCCGGAGGCCGGCGGCTACGTAACGCCGCTGTTTGCCCTGCTTGGTGCGATCGCCAAGTCGGATGGCCGCGTATCGGAGGCGGAAATCGCCATTGCCGAGCGCGTGATGGGGCGCATGGGCCTGGACACCCAGGCCCGGCAGCAGGCGATCAACGCCTTCAACGCCGGCAAGCAGCCGGAGTTCGACGTCACCGGGCCGATCAATGCCCTGCGCCAATGGGCCGGGCTGCGCCGCGACCATGCGTTTCCGGTGCTCGACGTAGTGATCGAGACGGTGCTGGCCGAAGGCAATCCGCCACCCGAAAAAATGGCCATCCTGCGCCAGCTCGCCTTTGCCCTGCGCATCAGCGACATGGAGCTGATGGCCCTGATGGCGATGAAGGGCTACGTCTGGCAGGGCGCCGCCGGCGGCCGTAGCTACGGCCATGGGCCGGGCGGCTATGTGCCGCCGCAGCGCAATACCCAGGGGCCCGATCCCTACGCCGTGCTCGGCATTCCCCGCGATGCGGACGACCGCGCCATCAAGCGCGCTTACCGCAAGCTGATTTCCGAGCACCATCCCGACCGCCTGGGCGACCTGCCGGAAGAGATGCGCAAGCGTGCCGAAGGCCGCGCCAGCGAGATCAACGCGGCCTACGAGCGGATCAAGGCCGAGCGCGGCTTCAAGTAAGGCCACGGGCGGCGAGCGGGCCGCCTCGCTAAAATGATCGCTTCGCCGCGCGTTGCGCGGTCGCCGTCTTTCCTCTCCGAGCCCAGCAGCCATGAGCAAGCAATCCCCCATCATCGCGCCTTCCATCCTCTCCGCCGACTTCGCGCGGCTGGGCGAAGACACTGCCAAGGTGCTCGCCGCCGGCGGCGACTGGGTGCACTACGACGTGATGGACAATCACTACGTGCCCAACCTGACCATGGGCCCGATGGTGCTCAAGGCGCTGCGCGATTACGGCATCACCGCACCCATCGATGTGCACCTGATGGTGAAGCCGGTGGACCGCATCGTGCCGGACTTCGCCAAGGCCGGCGCCACCCGCATCAGCTTCCATCCGGAGGCTACCGAGCACGTCGACCGTACCATCGGCCTGATCAAGGATTCCGGTTGCGAGGCCGGTCTGGTGTTCAATCCGGCCACGCCGCTGAACTGGCTCGATCATGTGCTCGACAAGCTCGACCTGGTGCTGATCATGTCGGTGAATCCGGGCTTCGGCGGCCAGAAATTCATCCCCGAGGCCTTGAGCAAGCTGCGCGCGGTGCGCCAGCGCATCGACGAAAGCGGTCGCCCGATCCGGCTGGAAGTGGACGGCGGCGTTACCGCCGACAATATCGGCGAAATCGCCGCGGCCGGCGCCGACACCTTTGTGGCCGGCTCAGCCATCTTTGGCGCGCCCGACTATCAGGCGGTGATCCACAAGATGCGCGCCGCGCTCGGCGGCTGAGCCGGATTTAGCGCAAAGAAAAACCCGGCACAGGGGGAAATCTGTGCCGGGCTGGAGGGGCGTCGAAAGACGCTAGAGGAGACACCATGGCAGGAGCTGGTGCGTCAGCTGAAAGGGCGGGAGGCTCGGCCGCCAGATCAACTTCGACGCGCTCCACGGCATATGGATCACGCGCCTGCCAAGAGATCGGACCGGGTCATCTCCAATTGGTTCCTCCCTGAACGGAAATAATTTCAGGCCGCCAAAAAAAATCCCCTCCGCACCAGGGAGGGGAAGGAACGCCGGGACAGGAATGACCGGGAAATTGGCTTGGTAATGCGCTTTCGGGCCGCCGGGGTGGCGCAGTCGGCTGGCGTCCTTGCGTGCCGACCGCGCCGGTGCCTTCCACGGCAGCCTGGCAAATGTGAAGACCTATTGCAGACTCAGCAGCAGCGCCAGCAGCAGGGAGCCCAGGGCCAGCACCACGCGCAGCGGTTCGAAGTCGCGGAGTTCGGCATTGGGGTCGACGGAGGGATCGGCGCGCATAAAAGGGCTCGTGGCGGACTGAGGGCTATCAGACTCCCTATCCAGGCGCCGGCTCCGGCATGGCAAGGGCGATCGGCCGACAGAATCTGTCAGAACGCGGGCAGGGCGCGCGAGCGGCTTGCGCTGGCGCCACCCGCATAGCAACCTGCGCGCCATCATCACCGAGGAATCCCCATGGGACGCAGCATTGCCATCGTCGAAGACGAACCGCTGATCCGCGCCAACTACGTCGAGGCGCTCAATCGTTTCGGCTATGACACGCGCGGCTACGGCTCCCGCCAGGACGCCTCCAATGCCTTCGGCGTGCGCCTGCCGGAGCTGGTGATCATCGATATCGGGCTGGGCGACGAGCCGGAGGGCGGTTTCGATCTGTGCCGCGAGCTGCGCGCCAAATCGGCCACCCTGCCGATCATCTTCCTCACTGCGCGCGATTCCGATTTCGATGTGATCTCCGGCCTGCGCCTAGGCGCCGACGATTACCTCAGCAAGGACACCAGCCTGCACCAGCTGGCGGCGCGCATCGCGGCGCTGTTCCGCCGGATCGAGTCGCTGAAGGCGCCGATATCGAGTGAAACGGTGATCGGCCACGGCGCGCTCAAGCTCGAATCCGAGCGCATGCGGGTGAGCTGGAACGATGTGGAAGTGCCGCTGACCGTGACCGAATTCTGGATGGTGCACACCCTGGTGCGCTTCCCCGGCCACGTAAAAAACCGCGATCAGCTGATGCGCGAAGCGGAGCTGGTGGTGGACGACGCCACCATCACCTCGCATATCAAGCGCATCCGCAAGAAGTTCATCGCGGTGGCGCCGGAGTTCGATGCGATCGAAACGGTGCATGGTGTGGGTTACCGGTGGCGTCCGTGATGCGCTTACGCTGGTGGCCGATGTGCCTGCTGGCAGTCGTCGGCGTTGCCACGGCAGCGGCTCCGGCCGATAACGCGATCGATGCGCATGGCCCTGCCGATGGCCAGGCACCGGCCTGGCGCATCAGCAGCACGGCGCCCACCAGCTGGACTCGCGACTGCTGCACTTATGCCAGCGCCATCGGCGTGAACTACGTGCTTTACCAGGGCGAGTGGACCGGCAAACCGGATCGCGTGATGGTGCTCAATGTTTGGCCGTCCAAACTCCCTTCGCTGGAGGCGGAGCTGCAGGACGACCGCAAGCACTACCTGCAAGTTGATCCTGCCGGTAAGGCCGGCGATTTTCCGGTCAGCAACCCGCGCATGCCCTGTAAGGGCGTGATGTATACCGGCAGCGACCATGTCGACGACGTGGTGGTGTTCTGCGATCCGGGCCAGGATGCGGGTATCCGCTACAGCTGGTCGATGACGGTAGGCCAGGGGGATCCGCAGGCCAAGGCTGCGCTCGATGCGTTCAGGCAGGTGGTGGAGCATGCCGCCTACGCAAAATACGCGGCCCCCGCCGCGGCGAATGCAAAAGCGCATTGACGGTGCTGCGTCCACGATGGTCTGACGCATGAGCCTGCGCCAAAAACTATTGCTGGTTGCTTTGTGCACGCTCGCATTGCCGATTGCGGGCTGGCTGTACGTGCGCCAGATGGAAACCTTGCTGCGCCAGGGCCAGGAACAGGCGTTGACCGCAACGGCCACCGCGGTGGCGCGCAGTCTGGCGGTCACCGATGTGCCGCTGCCGCAGCCCGGCAGTGGCTGGTATGTGCAGCAGGCGGTGAATCCGATCAATGTGGACGGCTATGGCGAAGATTGGGCGCCGATGACGCCCTGGAGCCAGAGCATCGGCAAGAACGGCAAGCTGCTGCTGGCCGAAGACGATAACGGCTTCTACATCTACGTCGATGTCCGCGCACCGCGCCGCACGCGTGCAGACGCCGGCGATCCCAATGCGCAGTCGGCCGATCATTTGACGCTCGACCTGGTGCAGGGTTCGCAGCATCGGCGCTACCTGATCGCCAGTGCTGCGCCAGGTGCCTTTACCGCGCTTACTCTGGATCCGGCGGCCGGCGATCTGCCGGATCGCATGGTCGGCCAGTGGCAGGAAGACGGCAGCGGTTACCGGGTGGAATTGCGCCTGCCGCGCGGACTCGGGCTGAGCGCGCTGGGCGTGGGCATTTACACGGCTGTGAATGGCGGCGATCCGCTGGCTACCGAGATGCGGCCGCTGTGGCGCTATTCGCCGGATCTGGCGCAGGAACTGGCGCGGATGGCGCCCGAAGATACGCGGGCACGGCTGGTGGCGCCGGCGGGCTGGTTGCTGGCGCAAAGCGGTCGGCTGACCACCTCCGGCACGCAGCCGGGCTGGCTGTCGTCGGTGATCTACCGTTCGCTGTTGGCCAATCCGCTGGAAGAAGCCGAGCTTTGGACGGCCGACGCGCCGCGCCTGGATCTGCCGGAAATCCAGAGCGCGCGCAACGGTCAGCCCAATACCGTATGGCGCCAGGGCGAAGAGCGCGACAGTGTGGTGCTGGCCACGGCGGTGCCGGTGGAGCGTAATGGCACCGTGGTCGGCGTGCTGTTGCTGGAGCAGGCCAGCCGCGCCGTGCCCTTGCTGGCCAATCGCGCGTTTTTCAGCCTGCTGATGACCAGCTTCGGCGTGATGCTGGTGGCAGGCGCGATCCTGCTGCTGTTCGCCACCCGCCTGAGCTTGCGCCTGGGTCGGCTGCGCGATGCGGTGGAGCGTGCGCAGCTCAACGATGGACGTCTGGACGGCCAGATGATCCAGAGCCATTTCCCGATGGCTGAATCAGATGATGAAATCGGCGACCTGGCGCGCAGCTTCCAAAAGCTGTTCGAGGCGGTGGGCGGCTATACCGATTACCTGCGCACGCTGGCCTCGAAGCTGTCGCACGAGCTCAACACGCCGCTGGCGATCGTGAAGTCCTCGCTGGACAACCTGGAGCACGCCGAACTTTCCGCCGAGGCGCAGCCCTACCTGGCGCGTGCGCGCGATGGCGTGGCGCGCCTGGGCACGCTGGTGCGCGCGATGAGCGAAGCAAGCCGGATGGAGCGCGCGATTGCCGCCGCCGAACCGGAGGATGTGGATCTGATCGATGTGGTGCGCGGTTGTGCCGACGCCTATCGTCCGCTGGCCGGCGCGCGCCGGTTGGAATGCGTATTGCCGCAGCAGGCGGTGCATCTGCATGGTGCGCCGGAGCTAGTGGCCCAGGCGCTGGACAAGCTGTTCGACAACGCGCTCTCGTTCACGCCGGCCGATGGCTGGCTGCGCCTGAGCCTGCGCGCCGTGGACGATGCGGCGGAAATCGAGCTGGCCAACCAGGGGCCGCCGCTGCCGGCGGCCATGCAAGGGCGTTTGTTCGATTCGCTGGTAAGCCTGCGCGACAAGGCCACCCCTGGCGATGCGCCGCATCTCGGCCTGGGCCTGTACGTGGTGCGGCTGGTGGCCGAGCGCCATGGCGGCGTCGCTTCGGCGCGCAATCTGGAAGACGGCAGTGGCGTGGCCTTCACCCTGCGCCTGCACGGCATGCCGCGGCAACGCCTGGCCGGTTGAGCGGCACTTGCTGGCTCCCCTGCGTGCAGGGGAGGGCCGGGTATGGGGCATGCACTGGCCGGCAAGCTTCGCGCTTTCGCTCTGCGCATGGCAGCGCGAAACCATGGCCCTCCCTATACAATCCCCCTTTCCTGCGTTCCACCGGACTTCCCCCACGTGATTGCCCGCGACGAATTCGAGGCGCTTGCCGCGCAAGGCCATACCCGCATCCCGCTAGTGCGCGAAGTGTTCTCCGACCTGGATACGCCGCTCTCCGTTTACCTGAAGCTGGCGGACGGCCCGTACACCTTCCTGTTCGAATCGGTGGAAGGCGGCGCTACCTGGGGACGCTATTCGATCATCGGCCTGCCGGCGCGGCGCGTGTATCGCCTGCGCGGCCATGAGCTGGAAGTGGAGGATGCAGGCGAAGTGATCGAGCGCCGCCATCTGCAGGATCCGCTGGCCGAGATCGAGCAATTGCGCCAGCAATTCCAGGTGCCGCAATTGCCGCAACTTCCTGCGTTTACCGGTGGGCTGGTCGGCTATTTCGGCTTCGAAACCATCGGTTATATCGAGCCGCGCCTGGCGCAGTGGGATCGTGCCGACGAACTCGGCACGCCCGACGTGTTGCTGATGCTGGCCGAAGAAGTCGCCGTGTTCGACAACCTCAAGGGCCGCCTGTACCTGATCGTGCATGCCGATCCGGCGCAGCCGCAGGCGTATGCACATGCGCAGCGCCGGCTGGATGCATTGACCCATCGGCTGCGCCAGGGTGGTGCGTCGTATCCGCAGCTGACGCAATCGGTTGCGCTGGACGAAAGCGATTTCAAATCGTCCTTCACGCGCGAAGCGTTCGAAGCGATGGTGGAGCAGGCCAAGGAATATATCCGCGCCGGCGACATCTTCCAGGTGGTGCCTTCGCAACGCCTGAGCGTGGGTTTCAACGCACGCCCGGTGGATGTGTACCGCGCATTGCGCGCGATGAATCCGTCGCCTTACATGTATTTCGTGGATCTGGGCGATACGCAGATCGTCGGTTCCTCGCCGGAGATCCTGGCGCGCCTGAAGGACGGCAAGGTGGTGGTTCGACCCATCGCCGGCACGCGCAAGCGCGGCGCTACCGATGAGGAAGACCGCGCCCTGGAAGCCGAGCTGCTGGCCGATCCGAAGGAACGCGCCGAACACGTAATGCTGATCGATCTCGGCCGCAACGATATCGGCCGCATCAGCGAAACCGGCAGCGTGGAAGTCAGCGAATCCTTCGTGGTGGAACGCTATTCGCACGTGATGCATATCGTGTCGGAAGTGGAAGGCAAGGCCACGCCGGGGCTGAGCTATATGGACGTGCTCAAGGCGACCTTTCCGGCCGGCACGGTCAGCGGCGCGCCGAAAATCCGCGCGCTGGAAATCATCCAGGAGCTGGAGCCGTGCAAGCGCAATATCTACGCCGGTGCGATCGGCTGGATCGGCTGGTGGGGCGATGCGGATACCGCCATCGCCATCCGCACCGCGGTGATCCAGGGCGGGCGCCTGCATGTACAGGCCGGTGCTGGCATCGTGTACGACTCCGACCCGGCTTCGGAGTGGGAAGAAACCATGAACAAGGGCCGCGCGCTGTTTCGCGCCGTGGCGCAGGCGGCCAAGGGCCTTTGATCCGGCGCTGCGTGGTGCAGGGGATATTTACCGCTGAACGGTCCGTGGCGCTGCATGCATGCGCCCGGACTTGTTCGCATGGGGATCGGCATGTCTAACCAGGCGCGCGCAGACTCGCCGTACTACCGCCGCGATATCGATGGCCTGCGCGCCATCGCAGTGTTGCTGGTGGCGTTCTTCCACGCCGGCTTCGCCCTGTTCAAGGGCGGCTTCATCGGCGTGGACATCTTTTTCGTGATCTCCGGCTTCGTCGTCGCGCGCGCGATCCAGCGCGGGTTGGGCGAAGGGCATTTCTCGTTTATCGGTTTCTACCTGGGACGCGCCAAGCGCCTGGCGCCGGCGCTATATGTGGCGATGGGCTGCACCTTCGTGTTCGCCCTGCTGTATCTGCTGCCCGACGATGCGATGCGCACGCTGAAGACATTGGGCTATGCCAGCCTGCTGTCGGCCAATGTGTATCTGGCGCACAAGACCGATTATTTCGCTTCGCAAACCAACAACCAGCCGCTGCTGCATATCTGGTCGCTGTCGGTGGAGGAGCAGTTCTATCTGATCCTGCCGGCGGTGCTGTGGTTGAGCTGGCGCTGGCCTGCACGTAGGCGCATCGGTTTGTTCGTCGTGCTGGCCGTTGTGTCGCTGGCGGCATCGCAATGGGCGGCGTCGCATGCGACCCAGGGTGCGTATTTCCTGATGCCTTACCGCGGCTTTGAATTTATCGCCGGCGTGTTGCTGTCGTTCCGGCGCGATCCGTCGCGTAGCGGTGGGGCAGATATCGGCGTACTTGCCGGTCTGGTCGTGGCGCTGCTTTCCGGTGTGCTGTTGAGCGCGAGCACGCCGTATCCGGGGTGGATGGCACTGTTCCCCTGCGTGGGCGCGGCGCTGCTGATCGGCTACGGCGGTGCGTCGCGCGTTGCCGGCATGCTGCTGGGCAATCGCGTGATGCTGTTCTTGGGGCGCATCTCCTACAGTCTGTATCTGTGGCATTGGCCGGTGCTGTTTGCGTTCCGCCGCTTCGAGCTGACCAGCCTGCCGTGGACCTTGCTGGCGATCGGCTTGTCGATCGTGCTGGGTTATCTGTCTTATCGCTATGTGGAGACGCCGCTGCGCTATGCGCGCACGCCGCGGCGGCGCGTGGTGCTGGGCTATATCGCGGCGCCGATTGCCGGCGCGTTCGCCTTGTTTTTCCTGGGGCAAGTCACGGATCAGTTCGAGCGCCTGTATCCGGCTTCGTTCCAGCAGTTGTACGCCAGCGCCAAGCAAAACACCTGGGAAAACCCGCGCGGGCGGCAGTGCTGGAATCAGGTGGCGCTGACCGCGGCAGCAACCTGCCGCCTGGGCGCTACCGCGCTGCCGGTGAATGCGGCGCTGCTCGGCGACTCGCATGCCTATCACTTGATCGGCTTTATGGATCGGCTCGGCAACAGCTACGGGCTTTCCATTCACGATCTGGCTTTTCCGCTGTGCGCACCGGTCGTGCAGGCGCCCAAGGCGCAGGCGGCCAATCTGCAGGCCACTCAGGAAAAATGCGCGGCGCACAACCGGGCGGCGTTCGACTACGTGCTGGCCAACAAGCAGATCGGCACCGTGCTGCTATCGGCCAACTGGGAGATCTATGCCCATGCGCCGAGCACCGGCACGGTCAATGGCTTCGGTTTTCCTTCGGGCGCCTTTGCCGACGAGCTGAGCGATACGGTTGCCCAGCTGCTGCATGCAGGCAAGCACGTGGTGCTGTTCGACGATGTGCCGGAAGCGCCGGAGCGGCTGACCAACTGCCCGCTTTACAACCATATGTGGCTGCCGCCGCGCGGCCGGGATTGCAGTTATCCGAGCACGGTGGCCGACAACGGCCATCGCGCGACCGCGGCCGCACTGGCGGATATTGTGAAGAAATACCCGCAAGTTGGGCTGGTCAGCATGTACGACATACCGTGCACGGATAGTCGCTGCGGCACCATGCTGGGCGATGTACCGCTGTATGTCGCCAACGATTACGGTCACCTCAACATGGTGAGCAGCGCGCACTACTACGATGCCTACCTCGCGCGGCATCCGGGCGAACTGCAGCACATCCTGGGCAGCAACCCGGCCGCCATGTCCGCGGCACCCACCGCGACACCCCACGCCACCGGCTCCTAGCCGATCGAATGGAACGAATCGTCATGACCCAGTGCATCCGTTATTCCGTTATCAGCCTGCTGGCATTTGCCTGCGCGCTGCCGGCGATGGCGCAGCAGGCGTGGCCGGACAATGCGCTGAGCCGCACCCAGGCGCTGGCCGAACTGCAGAGCCTGAATGCCGAGTTGCTCAGCCACCCCAGCGCCACGCTGACGCTGGAGCACTGGTGCAGCGCCCATCATCTGGCGGCGGACGCGCATGTCGTCGCCCACCGCGTGCACGGCCAGGACAAGCCCTTGCCCGATGGTGCGCGCGCTCTGCTCGGCATCGGGCCGGACGAACCGGTGCGCTATCGCCGGGTGGCGCTGAGCTGCGGCAATGTGGTGCTGTCGGATGCGGACAACTGGTACGTGCCCGCGCGCCTCAGCGCAGCGATGAACCAGCAGCTGGACAGTTCCGACGTGCCCTTCGGCAAGGTGGTGCAGCCACTGCATTTCCGCCGCCAGACCCTGTCTGCCGAGTTGCTGTGGTCGCCGCTGCCCGAGGGCTGGGACAGCGGTGCGCCGTTGCCGCCGGCCAGCAAGCAGCCGCTGGCGGTTCCGGATCACGTACTGCAGCACCGGGCGGTGCTGTACAGCGCCGACAACCAGCCGTTCAGCCTGGTGGTCGAGAGCTATACCGGCCGGGTGCTGGTCCATCCCTGAGCCGCCGCCGGGGTCAACAGGCCGCTTTTTCATAAGGATTTGCCGGCCCTATGGCTTCCGGCCGGGATGACGGCGGCGCTTGCCATCCCGCACAATGAGCGCCCATGCCGCGCTGCGGCATCGCACGCTGGGCAGCCTCCGCCAGCGCGCCCCACACAGGATTTTCCCGCCATGTTGTTGATGATCGACAATTACGACAGCTTCACCTTCAACCTCGTGCAATACCTGGGCGAGCTGGGCCAGGAGGTGAGGGTGGTGCGCAACGATGCGCTGGACGTAGCGGGGATTCGTGCGCTGAAGCCCTCGCACATCATGATTTCGCCGGGGCCCGGCACGCCGGACGATGCGGGCGTATCGCTGGATGTGCTGCGCGAGCTGTCCGGCGAGATTCCGGTGTTCGGCGTGTGCCTGGGACATCAGGCGATCGGCCAGGCTTTCGGCGGCAAGGTGATTCGCGCCAAGCAGATCATGCACGGCAAGACTTCCCCCGTACGCCACCGCGGCGAGGGCGTGTTCGCCGGCCTGCCGGATCCGTTCGAAGCCACGCGCTACCACTCGCTGGTGGTGGAGCAGTCCTCGCTGCCCGATTGCCTTGAGATCACCGCATGGACCGAGCATGCGGACGGCTCCATCGACGAGATCATGGGCCTGCGCCACAAGACGCTGGCGGTGGAAGGCGTGCAGTTCCACCCCGAGTCCATCCTTACCCAGTACGGCCACGACCTGCTGCGCAATTTCCTCGGCCTACCGCAGCAAAAGCTCGCGGCATGAGCGCCGGGCGCGCCATCACCATCACGCCGCAGGAAGCACTGCAGCGCACGATCGAGCATCGCGAGATCTTTCACGATGAAATGATCGCGCTGATGCGGCAGATCATGAACGGCGAAGTGAGCCCGCTGATGACGGCGGCGATCATCACCGGCCTGCGCGTAAAGAAGGAAACGGTGGGCGAGATCACCGGCGCGGCGCGCGTGATGCGCGAGCTGTCGGCCAAGGTGGACGCGCCGCCGCATGCGCATTTCCTGGATATCGTCGGCACCGGTGGCGATGGTGCTTCCAGCTTCAATATTTCCACCGCTTCGATGTTCGTCGCCGCGGCGGCGGGCGCGCGCATCGCCAAGCATGGCGGACGCAGCGTGTCGTCCAAATCGGGCAGCGCGGACGTGCTGGAGGCGCTGGGCGCCAAGATCGATCTGCCGCCGGCGCAGGTCACGCAGTGCATGATCGAGACCGATATCGGCTTCATGTATGCGCCGAACCATCATCCGGCGATGAAGATCGTGGCGCCGGTGCGCAAGGAAATGGGCGTGCGCACGCTGTTCAACATCCTCGGGCCGCTGACCAATCCGGCCGGCGCGCCGAACATCCTGATGGGCGTGTTCCATCCCGATCTGGTCGGCATCCAGGTGCGTGCCCTGCAGGCACTCGGTGCGCAACACGCGATGGTGGTGTGGGGCCGCGACGGCATGGACGAGATTTCGCTGGGTGCCTCCACCCTGGTCGGCGAGCTGCGCAACGGCGAAGTGCACGAATACGAGATCGAGCCGGAGGACTTCGGCCTGGCCATGGCCTCCAGCCGCAATCTGCGGGTGGAGAACGTGCAAGAGTCCAAGTCCATGCTGCTGGATGCGCTGGAAGACCGCCACGGCGTGCCGCACGACATCGTGTGCCTGAACACCGGCGCCGCGCTGTATACCTGCGGCCTGGTCGGTTCGATCGCCGCCGGCATCGAGCTGGCCCGGGCGACCATCGCCAGCGGCGCGGCCCGTGCCAAAATGGACACCTTCGTGGCAACCACCCGGCGGCTGGCCGAAACACATGCCGCCTGAGCGTAGCCAGCCGTTCCTCTTCCCCATGCCGATCACCGAGCCATGACCGACATCCTTCAACGCATCCTTGCCCGCAAGGCAGAAGAGCTTGCCGAGCGCAGCGCCAAGTTGCCGCTGACAGAGCTGGCCGCGCGGGTGCAGGGCATGCCCGACACGCGCGGCTTCGCGGCCGCGATCGAAGCCAAGATCGCCGAGGGCCTGCCCGCGGTGATCGCCGAAGTGAAAAAGGCCAGCCCCAGCAAGGGCGTGATCCGGCCGGAGTTCGATCCGGTGGCGATCGCCCGCAGCTACGAAATGGGCGGCGCGGCCTGCCTTTCGGTGCTCACCGACAAGGATTTCTTCCAGGGCAGCGAGGATTTCCTGCAGCAGGCTCGCGCGGCGTGTTCGCTGCCGGTGCTGCGCAAGGATTTCGTGATCGATCCCTACCAGGTGTACGAAGCGCGCGCGATCGGCGCCGACTGCATCCTGCTGATCGTGGCCGCACTGGGTGACGCCGATCTGCTTGAGCTGGCCCTGCTCGCCGCCGACCTGGATCTGGATGTGCTGTGCGAAGTGCACGACGCGGAGGAACTGGAACGCGCCCAGGCACTGCCGGTGCCGCTGATCGGCGTCAACAACCGCAACCTGCGCACCTTCCACACCTCGCTGGATACTTCGCTGGAACTGCAGGAGCTGATGGAATACGACCGCATCCTGGTGGCCGAATCGGGTATTCACACGCCGGATGATGTGGCGCGCCTGCGCGAGGCCGGCATCAACGCTTTTCTGGTCGGCGAGGCGTTCATGCGCGCGGCCGATCCCGGTCTGGAACTGAAGCGGCTGTTCGATACGCACTGATCATGGTGACCGGGGATTTGAGTACCGCGCCGGACGCTTCCGGCGCTGACGATCGCGCTTCGCGCATCGTGTTGTTCGATTTCGATGGCGTGCTGTTCCAGGGCGACTCGTTTTCGATGTTCATGCGCTATCGCTATCAGCGCTCCTGGCTGCGCAAACTGCTGGCCTTGCTGGTCATGCCGTGGTGTCTGCTGTGCCTGCCGTTTTCGCGCTGGTGGGCGGCGCGCGCGCTGGTACATGTGGCGTTGTGCGGCCTGGGGCAGCAGCGCTACCGGCTGGCGGCCGAGGATTTCGCCGACCAACTGGTGCGGCGCCCGCGCCAGTTCCATCGCGATGGCCTGCAGGCCCTGCGTCGGCATGTCGCCGATGGCGATGAAGTGATCGTGGTGACCGGCTGCGAGCAGGTCCTGGCGGCGCGGCTGCTGTCGCAGCTTGGCTTGGCGGAAGTGGGCGTGATCGGTTCGCAGTTGAAGCCGGGCTGGTCGGGCATGCGGGTGACTGTGCACAACGTGGGACGGCGCAAGGTGCAGAGCCTGGCCGCCCATGGCGTGAAAGCCTGGCGCGTGGCCTACGGCGACTCGATGTACGACGTGGCGATGCTCAAGCAGGCGCGCGAGGCGGTGCTGGTGAATGGCACGCCCAAGCTGTGCAAGCGGGTGGAGAAGATCCTGGGCCGCTCGGTCACGCGGGTGGCCTGGTTCTAGCGGCAGGCTTGTCAGGTCGTCCGGCGAGGAGATACGTTAGCGCTAACGTATCTTGCATCGAGCCGCACCATGTACCTGTCCGACCTCGGCAAACTCGCTTTGGGCAGCCGCCTCAAGGCGCTCAGCGATCACTTCTACGGTGCGGTGGACGAGGTCTACCAGGCGCGCGGCGCGCGCATCGAATCGCGCTGGATGCCGGTGCTGCGCTATCTGTCGGATACCGGCCCCAGCGCGGTGACCGAAGTGGCCGAGGCGATCGGCCAGACCCATTCGGCGGTCAGCCAGCTCGCTGACAAACTGGTGCGCGCCGGCATGCTGCGCCGGCGCCGCGATCCTGCCGATGGCCGCCGCAGCGTGCTGCAGCTGACCGACAAGGCCCGCAGTGCCCTGGCCGAGCTGGGGCCGCTGTGGTGTGCGGTGCGGCGCGGCGTATCGGCGTCGCTGGGCGAGGAGGCGGAGCGCCTGCTGGAGGCATTGGGTGCCTGCGAAGAAGCGCTGCGCCAGCGACCGATCGCGGCGGCGATGCTGGCCGAGCACGACGCGATCATGGCCACGCCGGTGGACATCGTGCCGTTCGCCCCGGCACTGCGCGAGCATTTCTATCGCTTGAATGCGCAATGGCTGGAGCGCTACTTCCGCATCGAGGAGATCGACCAGGCGGTACTGCGCGATCCGGAGCGTTATGTGCTGGAGCCGGGCGGGGCGATTTTTTTCGCTCGCCTGGGCGAGGAGGTGATCGGCACCTGCGCCCTGCTGCAGGAATCCCCCGGCGTCTACGAGCTGACCAAGATGGGCGTGGATGAAACCTTCCACGGGCTTGGGGCCGGGCGGCGCCTGCTGGATGCGGCGATCGCCGAATTCCGCCGCCGCAAGGGCACCACCCTGTTCCTGGAATCCAACAGCCGCCTCAAACCCGCCCTGGGCATGTACGAGCGCGCTGGTTTCCGCATGCAGCCGGCCATGCGCCCGGACTCGCACTACGAGCGGGCGGACGTGTACATGATCTACGAAGGGGCGCCGGCTGCATCCGGCCAGACCCCCGGCACCAAGGGCCGGGGGCGCCGCCGGGCGGCTTAGCGGGTGCCGCGCACCACGATGGTCTTGCCGGAAACCTCGATCATGCCTTGCTCTTCCAACTGCTTGAGCACGCGGCCGACCATTTCGCGCGAGCAGCCCACGATACGGCTGACTTCCTGGCGCGAGATGCGGATCTGGGTGCCGGCCGGGTGGCTCATCGCATCCGGCTCCTGGCACAGGTCCAGCAGGGTGCGGGAGATGCGGTTGGTCACGTCCATGAAGGCCATGCGGCTGACCTGGCGCGAGGTGCGCAGCAGGCGGTGCGTGAGCTGGGCGCCGATGGCGAACAGGATCTTCGGGCATTCGTCGCGGAGCGGGCCTTCCATCAGCTGGAACAGGCGCTCATAGCTGATTTCGGCCATTTCGCAAGGACTGCGCGTGCGCACCATCGACTCGCGCTGCGCCTGTTCCACGAACAGGCCCATTTCGCCGATGAACTGGCCGCGGCTGATGTAGGCGAGGATCAGCTCCCGCCCCTGTTCGTCCTCGGTGCAGACCGCCAGCGAGCCCTCAATCACGTAATAAAGGGTGTTGGCAGGGTCGCCGGGGCGGATGATGGCGGTTTTGCCGGGGTAGCGGCGGCGATGGCAGAGCCCCAGGAATCGCTCCATGGAGGCGGGATCTGGCGCAAACCCGAGTGGAGCCTGTGAACGTTCGAACGCTTGTTGTAATTGATATTTCAGCTGCACCACGTAGTTTCCCCAAGCTGAGTCGTCTAAGGACCGCCCCTACCGGCGATCGGACAGATACTAAACGCATCCGCTGCGACTTTCGCATTATGGCAAAGACGAAGCGAGCCCCGCAGGTTCTGTTTTGGATCGATTTGCCGCATACTTCGCAGTCTTCCGGACCGGGGCCACTGCCATCGTCCGTTAACAAGGGGCGTGCAGGATAAGGGTCCAGCACGCTTTTCCAATCAGCGGGGACCCTTGTAGCTAACCCGCCTCACCTGTCGGCCGTGACCCGGCCATGGAGTGTCGCCGTGGTGAAACCCCTCCCGCGCCTGCGTCTGCAGGGCTTCAACAACCTGACCAAGGCCCTGAGCTTCAACATCTACGACATCTGCTATGCGGTGTCCGAAGACCAGCGCCAGCGCTATATCGAGTACATCGACGAGCAGTACGACGCCGATCGTCTCACCCAGATCCTCACCGACGTGGCCGAGATCATCGGCGCGAACATCCTCAACGTGGCCCGCCAGGACTACGACCCGCAGGGTGCCTCGGTAACCATCCTGATCTCCGAAGAGCCGGTGGTGGAGAAGCTGGGCCGCGACACCATCTCCGACGCGGTGGTGGCGCATATGGACAAGAGCCATATCACCGTCCACACCTACCCGGAAACCCATCCGCACAACGGCATCGCCACCTTCCGTGCGGATATCGACGTGGCCACCTGCGGCGTGATCTCCCCGCTGAAGGCGCTGAACTACCTGATCGACAGCTTCGAGTCGGACATCGTGGTGTGCGACTACCGCGTGCGCGGCTTCACCCGCGACGTGAAGGGCAAGAAGCACTTCATCGACCACAAGATCAACTCGGTGCAGGACTACCTGGCGCGCCACATCCGCCAGAAGTACGAGATGTTCGACGTGAACGTGTATCAGGAAAATATTTTCCACACCAAGATGCACATCAAGGACTTCGACCTCGACACCTATCTGTTCGAGGCGCATGCCGACGATCTGTCGTTCAAGGAGCGCCAGAAGATCGAGCAGCTGCTGCGGCGCGAGATCGAAGAACTGTTCCACGGCCGCAACCTGATGTAACAAAAAGCCCGCCGAAAGGCGGGCTTTTTTTCTCCAAACCACCGATACCGCCCGTAGGTTGGGTTAGCGCAGCGTAACCCAACAAATCTCCATCGAAGCGAACATCGTTGGGTTACGCTGCGCTAACCCAACCTACCGCTCTCGCGCTTACAGGCGGTACGCCACCGTCTTCATCACCATCGAACTCGCATGCATCAGCTGCGGAATCGGAAACGGCAACGCTATGCCACCCCGCTCACGCGCCTGTTGCGCATGCTGCACTTCATCGGCCTGCATCTGCTGCAGCACCACGCGCGAACGTTCGTCCTGCGCTGGCAGCCGGTCCATATGATCGGCCAGGTGCGCTTCCACCTGTTTCTCCGTTTCCACCACAAAGCCCAGGCTGATTTTGTCGCCGGCCAATGCCGCCACGGCACCGATGGCATAGCTGCCGGCGTACCACAGCGGATTGAGCAGGCTGGGCCGGCTATCCAGTTCCTGCAGCCGTTCGGCGCACCAGGCCAGGTGATCGGTTTCTTCCGCGGCCGCGTGTTGCAGATGTACGCGGTTTTCCTCGTGCCGCGCCAAGGCGGCCTGCCCGTCGTAGAGCGCCTGCGCACATACCTCGCCGGTGTGGTTGATGCGCATCAGGCCGGCGGCATGCCGGCGCTCGGCATCGTCCAGCTCGGCTTCGGGCGTGCCATGCGAGGGCGAGCTGCGATGCGCTTCCGGGGCACCGGCCACGGTTTCCAGCGCGCGCTCGATGCCGGCCAGCAGGCGATCCAAGGGTGAAAGGCTACGTACGTTCATGGGATGACTCTTCAGGATTCCAGCTGCTGCGCAAGCAGGGTAAGTGGGTGCATCGTCGGCAATGTCGAGGCCTGCGCGGCAAGCCCCGCCGCCAGATGCAGCCGGCAGCCGATATTGGACGACAGAAGCAGCTGCACATCCAGCTGGCTGATCGCCGACAACATGTCGCTGCGCAGCTGATCGGCCCGCTCCGGAAACTGCAGGGCATGGCTGCCGGCAGCGCCGCAACAATAAGGTGGGGTGGCCAGGCGCTGCGCATGCAGCTGCGGTACCTGCTTGAGCAGGCTTGTCAGCGCGCCATCGCTGCGCGCGACATTGGCCTGTGTGCACGGCACATGCAGGGCGGCCCGCAGCGATAGCGGGCGAAAACGCAGACTGTCGCTGCGTTCGGCCAGCAGGCGATAAGGATCGTCCACGCGCACGTCGGGAAGCGCCCGGCGCAGCGCGGTAAGACAGCCGGGCGTGACGGTGGCCAGATAATCGGCGCCGGCGTTGGCCCAGGCATGACGCACGCGCTCGGCCGAGGCCTGCGCCTGATCGACCACGCCGTCATGCAGATCGAGCGCGCCGCAGCAGAACGCCGGCATGCGTACCACGCGATAGCCGGCGGCGCGCAACAGGATCTCGGCAGCCTGTTCGGCCTGTTCGTCCTGGATGCTGGCGGCACAACCCGGGAAAAGCGCGACTGTTCCGGCGGTCTGCGCCGGCGATGCGATCGGGGATGGCATGGATCGCGCGGGTTTCGCGCCTTGCAGCCATGTCAGCGCAGTCCGCCATGCAGCGGCTTTGGGGCCGCCGAGCAACGGGGGCAGCCAGTGCAGTGCGCCGGTCCAGCGCGCCAGACCCTGCAGCCAACGGCTGAGCCCGGGCCGCTTGATCAGGCGCAGCAGGCCATGCGGGCGTGCGGGGGCAGGGCCGAGCAGGGCGTGGGTTTCCACCAGCAACTCTTCATATTGAACACCCGCCGGGCAGACCCGCTGGCAGTTCAGGCAGCCCAGGCAATGGTCCAGGGGCTCCCGCAGCGCTGGCGTGGCGGCGACTTGCCCCTGCGCCAGCGCCGCGGCAATGGCGATGCGACCTCGCGGCGATTCCGCCTCGTTGCCGTCCAGGGCATAGGTTGGGCACACGGGCAGGCACAGGCCGCACTGCACGCACTGGTCGGCCAGCACGGCAATGTGGTGGCGGGGCTTCTCAAGAGGCATGTTGTTCATGCTATCATTCGCAGCTCGCAGCCCACCGTGGGCTTGCGCGATGGATGTAAGCTTCGCTATCATCTCGCGCCTTTGTTCCACCGATTCCGCTTACCGCCCTTGTGGCGGCAGACAGGTATTCCGAAATGAAAACGTTCAGCGCCAAGCCGGAAAGCGTCAAGCGCGACTGGTACGTGGTTGACGCCACGGACAAGACGCTCGGTCGTCTCTCGACCGAAATCGCGCGTCGCCTTCGCGGCAAGCACAAGCCCGAGTTCACCCCGCACGTCGATACCGGCGACTACATCGTCGTGATCAACGCTGAGAAGGTGGCTGTCACCGGCGCCAAGCTGGACGACAAGATGTATCACCGTTTCACCGGTTACGTCGGCAACCTCAAGACCATCAGCCTGAAGGATCTGTTGGCCACCTATCCCGAGCGAGTCATCGAGATCGCCGTGAAGGGCATGCTGCCGAAGAACCCGCTGGGCCGCGCCATGTACCGCAAGCTCAAGGTTTACGGCGGCGCCGAACATCCGCATACCGCCCAGCAGCCGCAGGCGCTGGAAATCTAAGGAAGCAACATGGCGATTCAGCAGAATTACGGCACCGGCCGCCGCAAGACCTCCGCAGCTCGCGTGTTCCTGCGCAAGGGCACCGGCGCGATCGAAGTGAACGGCAAGACCCTGGACCAGTTCTTCGGTCGTGAGACCTCGCGCATGATCGTGCGCCAGCCGCTCGAACTGACCCAGAGCGCTGACAAGTTCGACATCAAGGTTACCGTCGCTGGCGGCGGCATCACCGGCCAGGCCGGTGCGATCCGCCTCGGCATCGCCCGCGCCCTGATCGAGTACGACGAAAGCCTCAAGACCCAGCTGCGCAAGGCTGGCTTCGTGACCCGCGACGCCCGTGAAGTCGAGCGTAAGAAGGTCGGTCTGCACAAGGCACGTCGCGCTACCCAGTTCTCGAAGCGCTAATCCTCACCCGAGGTTGCGGTTCGACTGAGCGATGCATCAAGTCAGAGCGCATCGATCGGCAAGGTATTGGGAGATCGTCTAACGGTAGGACAACGGACTCTGACTCCGTTTATCTAGGTTCGAATCCTAGTCTCCCAGCCAAAAACAAAAAGCCCGCCTTTATGGCGGGCTTTTTGTTTTTGGATTGGGAGGGCCAGGGGGCTCTGTCTGACAAATTTGTCTGGAACAAATTTGGACAGCGCGAAACGGTGGCCCCGGAGCGTGTAGCGCGGGGGGCGTAAATGGCGTGAACAATCTCAGCCTCCCAATAAACATCAAGACCCTGCATCGGCGGTCTTTTATGGCCCGAAGGCACCCATGCACTGCTGCGTGTGTGCGATACCTGATGGCAGATTAAGATCGAGCGCACATCACCCCGGAAGATAAGCATGAACAGGAAAGTGTTGCCTCTAATAGCGTGCGTATTGCTGCTTCTACCGGTGTTGGCAAACGCCAGCGACATCTGCTGGATCGACAAGATTACAAAAGCCGCCGGAGGTGTCGAAGTTCATTTCATACCTCGCGTCGATTTGAGTGTATTTGGGCCAAATGCCTCCAACCTTTACGTGAAGGATGGCGTTGTTCGCCAGGCCACAAACAACGCAGAGGCCCACCTTGTGCTCGCACCAGGGCAAGGAGTGTCAGTCGGAGCTATGCCAGAAGACATGTGCTTAATCACGGCTACTGAGCAAGGTGGTCAACTTGGGGTGACCGCTCATGCTGCTAACAACGTCGGCGGGCAGCACACCCAAGTGACAGAGTTTTACTCTGCCGAATAAATTGGCGTGCTTGCGATAAATCGGCTCTTCATACGAGCGCGCGACCCTTAAAAGGGATCGGAGCTGGTCTTACTGACCTTCGGCCCCTCACTGCCCAAGTCGTCATCAGTCAGACCCTCCAAACCCATGACAGACGGCTGGCCCAAGCCTTCGCCTTGGTGCTGGCGTCGCGGTATGCTCAGACCTTCAAGGACCTTCGGGGGAAGGAGCGGGCCACCATCGGTCAAAGACCTTGTGGAGGGGTTCCAGCAAGGAACCAACATCAAATACAAAATCGACCTCGAAAGGGGCATTTTTTAGGCCGATGATGAAGCCGACCATGGCAGAGGGATGGAATCCATGGAGCGCGCCGTTGAGGCAAGGAAGGCATTTCAAAAACAGCACCCTCCTGCCAGTCCTAAGCAGGTTTCTGCACCACCCCCACCTTCGGGCTTGACCCTAGAAAAAGCCATCCAAAATTACGCCGAGGTGGAGGCGCCTGGGCTCAAGGGCGATACCTGGGATGGTCGCCAACGGGCTTTAAAAACATTTGTGGGCAAGCTGGGTGCGCAGACCCCCGTTGCCTCCATTATAAATTTCGCGCAGATGAAGCTAAGGCTCTTCTCGGCCAGAATTGTTCGGTTGCCCTGCTGTGAGCGCTTTTATCAACGTGTCTTATGGGGAAATGGAGAGCAGACAAGGACTATGGCCAAGCTAAGCCTTGCACTCCGGGCGTTCAGGCAATCAATCGCGCATTGGGGCGTTGTCGAATATGCACTTTTACTCCTGCTCTGGGGCGGAGTATCTGCGCCCTTTTACTCCTGGGGATGGGGCGCATTCTCGGTATTGAGTCTTCCTTTGATTTTAGCCATGGGAATGATCGTTCTTTACTTCGCTGAGCGTATTTTTAGAAGGCATCTTAATCCTGCACAGGAACGGAGGATGCCCCCTTTAAACGGGCGATTCCATGCAGCCACTTCTCTTGAGGCCGAATCCTATTTCAAGGAGGTCAGCACGGGTGCTTACTCTGAGATGTTTGAGATCGAAGTAAATTTGCTCAAGCGGGAGGACGCCGAGGCGTTTACTGATCAGATTTTCGACCATCCATTGATACAGTTTTTCAACGGCTTGGTGCTCGACGATCCTAACACCAGCGATCATCACATCCTTCTGCGCTGGCATCCATTTGAAGGTTGCGTCCTTTTCTTGCCCCATGATGATGATTCACGCGTGGTCTTTCGAAGTCTTGGCGATTTCCTCGATGGAGTACGTCGGTGCAAAGAGAGCGGCCAGCCGTTGCGTGAAATGCATCCTGAGTTATCTCCCGTCCCATCAGACCAAGTGGCGTTGTCGCGTGTCATACGAGACTTGATTGAAGGGGCCGATGATGACATTTCTATTGCTTTGGCTCTCATTCCTTCCATGGACCTATCGGATGTCACTCTCCTCGAGAGGATGGCTGTCGACCAAAACTTTTATCTGGGTGAGGCAGTCGCCAATGAAATTGCCAAGCGCCCTTCAGTCGATCTGAAACCTATTGCGTTGCTCTGTTCCAAGCATTCTCATATCCAGGTCGCCAATGCAGGCGCAGAAGCGCTAAATGCTTTCTAAAAAGTGCTCCAACCCTAAGGCTTTATCCATGACTGAAGAAGAGATGTTTGAGATCGTCAAGCGGAATGAAGACATCTGCTCAGCGATGGTCAACGTAACTCGAAGCAGCAGTGATGCCTCCGCACTTACTCCACCGAAAACATCGGCTCCCCCACCCACGATTTCTGCGCAACCCGCTGCCCCAATGCCGCATACGCATCCGAAGCACGAAACTGCTTCATCGTGACGGGTTTCAAGGCTTCGCTGGTGTTATCCAAACGGCCACTCACCAGCAGCCCAGTCATCGCCTGCAGAATCGGGTAGTCGGGATTCATTTCTTCCATAAACAGGAATTGGCCAGCCTGATTCACTTCCAGGAAGTGATAGTTGCCTTCGCGATCCACTACCAGGTCGATGGCGCCGAAGACGAGGCCGAGTTCCTGCATCAGTGCGCGTAGCTTGCTTTCGACGGTGGAGGGCAGGGTGATGGTTTTGGCGATCATCTCGGGGTGGTCGGTATAGGTGCGCCAGTCGAGGAAGCCGCCGCTTTCGCCTTTGGCGAAGCTCATGGCGAATAGATGCTGGCCCATTACCGTGACGCGCACGTCGAGTGCTTTGTCGATATAGCGTTGGTAGACGCCGGGGCAGATGGCGATGGCATCTGGTGGCAGATCGCTTTGCTGGTCGAGCAGGGCGACGCCTACGGTGTGTCGTTCACCGGTCTTTTGATCTTGCCAGTGATGGGGGAGGAAGCTTTTGAAGATGATGCGACCCCATTTCTTGCGCAGCAGATCGACCTGGCCGACATCGGTGGTGATTACGGTTTCGGGGAATGGCAGGCCGAGTTTGCGGGCGATGCTCAGCTGCACCATTTTGTGCTCGGCGCGGATCGCTTCGGGAAGACGGTTTACCCACAAGGCGTCGCCATAGGCATTGCCGAGGGTGAACATGTTGCGCTGGAACATTTTCCATTCGAGGCGCGCAAAGGCTTCGTCGGCTTCGGCGCAGGTGGGATTGGGATCCTGGATGCGGCGGTTCCAGACGGCGCTGACCACGCCCTGGCCGACATTGGAGTCAAGTAGGAATTCGTGCTCGGCATCGATATGAAAGGTGTAATGGTTGCCGGGCTTGGCTTGTAGCGACGGCATGCATATCGGTGTGACACCCTGTTGTTCCAGTGCCCAGCTCAAGGCGCAGGCATGGGGGTCGGTATCGGGTGCAAGTATCAGCACGCAGTGTTGCATGTGCGTTCCTCCGTATGAAGAAAGCACACCCCGCGCATGGCGGGGCGTGCTGTTCAAGCCGTTCCGCTGCTTAGCCCAGTGCGCCGATTTCGGGTTCGGCCGGAGGTGTGTGGATGGTGATGAACTGGCCCTTTTCCATGTCTTCGTCCGCGGTCCGCGTTACTTTCACCGCTTGCAGGCGGGCGAAAGTGCGGACGATTTCCGTTGCCTCGTTAGATTGAGAAACCATTGTGTCGACTCCTTCTTGAGTAATCACATGGGATGCCTCCGAGAGGAGGCTCGTCGACTCTACGAGCGTGCCGAATGCGTCGCCAGTGTCGGATGCAGCGGAATTTTCATCCGTGCAAGTCATATGCGCCGTCATCAAGGTGAAGGCTTTGTGCATGGGCTTACAGCGATGATTGCAACGTAACGGGCAGCTGCATGACGGATAACGAGAAAATCGAATGGGATGCACGCCGTCGACGACGAACCCTCATGCACATGGTGCTGGTTCTTGTGCTGGTGGCGTAGAAACCTGCGAGAAAAACTGTGAGGCACGGCTAAGGGGATGGGCGGGAATCCGATCGTCGATCGGCGGGTTGCAAGCAAATCCTTCTTGTTAGATAAACCTTCGAGCAGGCCCGCTATCCAAACGCCACCCATCCATCCAGTACGCGGCGCATTACTACCACCATGGCGACAACTCACGATTTCATCGAATACGTAGAAGAACAAGTATCGCTGGGCGACCGCTTTGCCAAAAAGAAGATGTTTGGCGAGTACGCTATTTATGTAGATGGCAAGGTCGTCGCTTTCGCCTGCGACAACAGTCTCTATATCAAGCCATCTGCCGCTGCCGCAACGTTGTCGCCCAAGCTTCCCGAGCGACCGCCTTACCCTGGTGCCAAGGACTACCCGGTTGCCGACGAACTGCTGGATGACTCGGACGTGATTCGCCAGCTGGTGCTCGATACTGCCGTACTGATGCCGGCTCCCAAGCCGAAGAAACCGGCGCCCCGCAAGTCCAGCAAGTGATTGCCGGCGCACTCGCACGCATTGCCGGATAGCTGCCGGCTCTGCTTGTGTAGACTGCGGTCTGTAGAAAGGGGCTATTCCATTGAAAGCGAGAGACCGGCGTCGATGATCATCCGTTCGTGGCGTCGCAGCGTGGCGTGGCTTGTTGTGCTGCTGATTGGCATCTCCATGGCGCACGCAACGGATGCGATGCAACTGCAGGCCCTTACCATCGAACACCAGACGCAGCCGCTGGCGTTGGATGTCGCATCACCTCGCTTTAGCTGGGTCGTGGCGAATGCCTCGCGTGGCACGTTTCCCACGGGCTACCGTATTGAAGTGGCGTCCAGCACGGCTGCACTGAGCGCGGATCGGCCGGATATATGGGATAGCGGGCGCGTGGCCAGCCGTGCCTCGTTCGATATCGCCTACGCGGGACCGCCTCTGCTTGCGTCGCACCGCTACTACTGGAAGGTCACTGCGCAAACGTCGACAGGCGAGGCCAGTGCCAGTTCCTGGTTCGAGACCGCGCCTTCCATGCAGGAATGGTCGCACGCGGCGTGGATCGGCAAGCCACCCGGCGGCAGCCTGGCGGCGCCGTTATTGCGGCAGGTGTTTGCCGTGGGTGCGAACCTGGTGTCGGCGCGGCTATATATCGCCGCGGGCGGCTACGCCGATGTGTCGATCAACGGCCAGCCCGCAAGCGATGCCGTGCTTTCGCCGGACTTCACCGACTACGACAAGCGCGTGCTTTATGTCGCGCATGATGTAACGGCATTGCTGCAGCCAGGATCGGCCAACGCCATCGGTATCGAACTTGGACGCGGCTATTACGGCCTCACCAATCCGGATGTGTGGCACTGGGAGAAGGCTCCGTGGCACGGCGAGCCACGCGTACGTGCCTTATTGAAGCTGTGCTACGCGGACCAGCATTGCCAGTTCATCGGCACTGGCACGGACTGGCGCGTGCATGATGGCCCGACCCTGCTGGATGACGTATATGGCGGCGAGACCTACGATGCCCGCCGCGCGTTGCCCGGCTTTGCCACGGCTGGCTTCGACGATCGGGATTGGAGCAAGGCGGCGGAACTTCCGGCGCCCAAGGGTGTGCTGCAAGCGCAGCGCGAGCCTCCGGTGCGGGTGGTGCAGACGTTGCCGGCGGTAACTGTCACCAAGTTGAGTCACGGTGGCTACGTGTTTGCGTTTCCGCGCGTGATATCCGGCTGGGCCACGGTGACGGTACGGGGCCATGCCGGTGACACCTTGGTTCTGCACTATGGCGAAAAGCTGCTGCCCGACGGCAGTGTCGACGATCGCGACGATCACCACTACTTCGCGCACGGGTTACAGACCGATCGCATCATCCTGGCGGGAACGGGCGCGGAGCGCTGGCATTCGCGTTTTTCCTGGAAAGGCTTTCGCTATGTGCAAGTCGACGGCTGGCCCGGCGCGCCCCCCGCACTCGACGCCATAAGCGCCCAGGTGGTGCACACCGATGTGCGGGTAATCGGCCATTTCGATAGCAGCAACGACTTGCTCAACTGGATTCACGCCGCCGCCGTCCACACCGTACTGAATAATCTGTACGGCATTCCCACCGACACGCCGATGTACGAGAAAAACGGCTGGACCGGTGACGGCATGCTTGGCACCGACATGATGCTGCGCAACCTGGATACCGGCACGCTGTTGACCAAATGGGTCCAGGATATTGCCGATGCACGCCAGGCCAATGGCGCGCCGCTGCTGATTGCACCCAATCCGGGCTGGGCGGTCGATGTGCGCGCTCCGCCCTGGCATGCGGCGTATGTGCTGGTGCCATGGTTCTTGTACTGGCAGCGCGGCGATCGCCACGTACTCAGCGAGAACATCCAGGGCATGGCGCGCTATGTCGATCTCGAATACGCGCGTTCGCCTGCCGGTATTGCCGATACCGAACTGGGCGACTGGGTCAGTCCGAATACGCCGGCCGATGGCGGCAATGCACCGGAAGACAAACGGATCGCCGCCACGGCTTACCTCTATCGCATGGCTGACACGCTGGCCCAGATCGAGCGCACGCTGGGCGACGACCGCGCGGCGCAGCATTTTGATGGCATGGCTGCGCAGGTACGGGATACTTTCAATCAGCGCTTTTTCGATCCGACCAAGGGCTTGTATCGCGGCGAGGGCGACGAAGGTGTGCGGCAAACGCATCAGTTGTTGGCACTAGGTTTTGGCCTGGTTCCTGCGGCGCAACGAACGCGGGTAGCTGATGCATTGATGCAGGCAGTGCATGCGCATAACGATCATCTCGACACCGGCGCGCTGGGCACCAAGCTGCTGCTGCCGGTGCTCACTGCCACCGGTCACGCGGGCCTGGCATGGACGGTCGCCATGCAAGTCAGTTTCCCCTCCTGGGGCTACTGGCGCGCTCACGGCGCCACCAGCCTGTGGGAACACTGGAAGCTCGATGCGCGTTCGCAAGACCATTATTTTCTCGGCACCATCGACGATTGGCTGTTCGAAGATGTGGTGGGCATGCGGCCGCTGGCGCCCGGATGGCAACGCATCGGTGTGCATCCCGCGCTGATGGGCTGGCTGTTGCATGCCGAAGGCGACACCATCACACCTTATGGCCATGTCGTGGTGTCCTGGTCGCGCGGTGCTGCCGGCATGCAGTTGGGTGTGGAAGTGCCGGTCGGCAGCACGGCCGAGGTGCGTGTGCCGATGGCAAAGCCGGCGAACCTGCAGATATCCGGGCAACCGCTCTCGACACTGCCACAGGCGCACCATCTGCACGCCTGTGGCGACGACACCTGTTTCGAGCTGGATTCCGGCAGCTATCGCTTTACGCAATCCAGGCAGTCGCGGCCGTAAGTGCCGGCGCAAACAGAAGGCCGCCCATGCGGGCGGCCTTCGAATCACGGCGCGTATCGACCAGCGCCGCGCATTACATCAGCTTGTCGCCGATCAACACCACATCTGCCGGGCGGCGTGCGAACAAGCCGACGGTGACGATGCCGGGAATCTGGTTCAGGTCGTTCTCCAGCCCGACCGGATCGGCGATCTGCCAGCCATGCACGTCGATGATCCAGTTGCCGTTGTCGGTGACCACACCATCGCGCCACACCGGGTTGCCGCCGCGCTTGACGATCTCCCGCCCAACCAGGCTGCGCGCCATCGGAATCACTTCGATCGGCAGCGGGAACTTGCCGAGCAGGTCCACGCGCTTGCTGGAATCGATGATGCAGATGAATTTCTGCGCGGCCTGCGCCACGATTTTTTCGCGGGTCAGCGCGGCGCCGCCGCCCTTGATCAGGCGTTTGTGCGGATCGCATTCGTCGGCGCCGTCCACATACACGGTCAGCGAGCCGGTGGCGTTGAGATCGAATACCGGAATGCCGTGCTTCTTCAGCTGCGCGGTGGATTGCTCCGAGCTGGACACCACGCCCTGGATGCGATCCTTGATGCCGGCCAGTGCATCAATAAAAAAGGCTACGGTCGAGCCGGTGCCCACGCCGACAATGGCGCCGTCTTCGATGTATTTGACGGCGGCTTCGCCCGCCAGGCGTTTTTCTTCGCTGCTCATGCTTCCACCCCGGAAAATCCAAAGCGGCAATGATCGTCGATTTGACTGCCAGCCGCATCCGCCCTCCGGTTTGGCAGCCCTGCGGGGACTTGCTAGGGTGGCGCCACGCGGATGGCCCGGGCGGGCTGGCGCAGGGGTGGAGAGGGCATGGCATCGGAACTTCTGGGGCAGCGTCTACGCCAGAGCCTGCAGCATTGGGCGGCCACGGCGCGCAAGCATGGCTGGTTTCCGCATGTGCCGCTGGCGATCCTGGCGGCGGGCGGTGCGCTGAAGCTGCTGCACCTGGACGTGGGGCGCGATTGGCAGCGCTATCTGGGGCTGCTGATGGAGGGGCAGTTCGACCAGCATGCTGCCGTGCTGCCGCCGTTGCTGATCGGGCTGGGGCAGCTGGCGATGTCGGCCGGCTTGCTGATGCGTTCGCGGCTGTCCTGGGTGATGACCATGCTGATGGCGGGCGGGGCCATTGCGAACCTGATGTTCGGGCGGCATCACAGTGTGCCGATGCTAATTTATTTTTCCGTGCTGCTGCTGGCCTTGCTGGCGAGCTGGCAGTCGTTCGACCGCTCCAGCCTGGCCGCCAGTACGCTGTTTGCGTTCACCTCGATCGCAATGCTGGTGATGTACGCCACCCTGGGCAGCTATTACCTGGGCGCGGATTTCACGCCGCCGATCAAGGATCTGCTCACGGCGCTGTATTACGCCATGATCACCATGACCACCGTGGGCTATGGCGATATCGTTCCGCACACCTCGCAGGCGCGCCTGTTCGCGGTGTCGGTGGTGGTGCTGGGCGTGGCCGTGTTCGCCACTTCGCTCACCGCGGTGGTTTCACCCATGATCAAGCGCAGCCTGCAGCGCATCGTCAATCAGAAGGGGCGCACCATGAAGCGCAAGGATCACTACGTGGTGGTCGGCAATAGTTCGCTGGCGATCAATACCTGGCGGGAACTGGTCCGGCGTGGGCAGTCTGTCACCCGCTTGCTGCGCGATGCGCCGGAAGACGGCGAATTGCACGACGTGGATGTGGTGGTGGGCGATTCCAGCGATACCGATGTACTGCGCCAAGCCGGCGCGCATCAGGCCAAGGCAGTGCTCGCCATGCGCGATGACGATGCGGAAAACGCGTTTACGGTGCTGGCGGTGAAGGAGCTGGGCGGCAGTGCACGCACGGTGGCGGCGGTGAACGATGCGCGGCATTTGAGCCGGATCAAGCTGGTGCAGCCGGATGTGATCATTGCGCCGCAGGTGCTGGGCGGGGAGCTGACGGCGATGCTGCTGACGGGGGAGAAGGTGACGGCGGATTTTGTGCTGGAGCGGGTGTTTCGTTGAGGTTTGCGCTTGCGCGGTACTTCTGCTTGTGTGGGTTGGGTTGCCCCGGACCTGATCCGGGGGTAATCCAACATGTCGCGATGATGCGTTGGGTTACGCTGCGCTAACCCAACCTACTGGCTGAGCTGTCATTCCCGCTTTCGCGGGAATGACGGTTTAGGGGGTGGTACGGTCAACATGGGGTGGCCGCTTTTGCGGAGCGGTTTATTCAAGTTCCAGGATGTACTTCCAATCCTTCGCGTCTACCGGCATCACCGACAGGCGATTGCCTTTGCGTAGCAGGGCCATCTCGGCCAGCTTGGCATGGTTCTTCAGCTCATCCAGGGTGATGGTGCGCTTGAGTTTGCGCGTGAACTTCACGTCTACCAGCATCCAGCGCGGGTTGTCGCGCGAGCTGCCGGGATCGAAGTACTTGCTCTTGGGATCGAACTGGCTGGGATCGGGATACGCATCGCTGGCCACTTCGGCCAGTCCGGCAATGCCGGGCTCCGCGCAATTGGAGTGATAGAAGAACACGCCGTCGCCCACGCGCATGCCGTCGCGCATGAAGTTGCGCGCCTGGTAGTTGCGCACGCCGTCCCAGGCTTCGCGTTTCTTGCGCTTCAGGTCGTCGATCGAAAACGTGTCGGGCTCGGATTTCATCAACCAGAAATTCATGCGTTGGCGTCTCCGCGGGTGTCGGCACGGCAATCGATCAGTTCGTGATCGGTGGCGATGAAGTCCAGCGTCACATCCCAGCTTTCCGGGGCGATCTCCGGCAGTTCCTGGAAATCGTAGGCGACGCCCACCAGCAGGGGCTCGGTGGGGCGCAATTGGTCCTTCAGGAAGGCGAAGCTGCGGTCGTAATAGCCGCCGCCGTAGCCGATGCGGTTGCCGCTGCGGTCGAAGCCGAGCAGGGGCACCAGCACCAGGTCGAGCTGGAAGGGGGCGAACCACTCGCGCGGCGCCACCGGCTCGGGGATGCCGAAGCGGTTGGGCTGGACGTCGTCGCCGGCCGCCCAGGGGGCGAAGCGGAGCAGGTTGTCCTGGCCGATCAGCGGCAGCAGGAACTGCTGGCCGCGGCTGGCCAGGGGCGGGATGGCCAGATTCAGCGGCAGCTCGCCGTCGCAGGCCCAGTAGCCGGCCACGCGCTTGTCCGTATGGTATTCGGGGAGGTGTTCCAGGCTGCGCCGCAGGCCCTGGGCGGCGGCCATCCGCTGGGGCGGGCCCAGCGCGCGGCGCCGTTCAGCCAGGCGCTGGCGCAGTTCACGGCGTCGTGCGGCGGTATCCACGTCGCATCTCCTCGGAATGGAACCGCCCGCGGATTCCTGAACCGGGGATCCGCTCCCCGGAAGCCATGCTGGGACGGCTTCCGGGCTGGGAATTAGGTGGCGTAAACCGCGATGCCGCTGCCCACCAAACGACCTTGATCCAAATGGGATCAGGTGGGAGGGAGATTAAGACCTCGAGGCTTTCCGCACGCGGCGGACATGCACAACAGTCTTAAGTAACCGTCCCGGGGCCGTATATAGGAACAAGGCAAATGTAAGAGTGTGCTGGCGCACACCGCAGAAAACGCCGACCGCTATTTTAGTTGCGTGTCGAGTGCGGCTTCAAGCTTGCGACGCAAAACAGCCAGTCCTTCAGCGATGCCGGGTTCAGAGAGCGTGGCGTCAGCGGCGGCCGCAGGCCGTTTCTGCAGCTGCAGATATTCGTGCGTGATGCTGATCGCGGCGAGCACCGCCAGGCGATCGAAGCCCGGCGTCTTGGCATGTGCGCGCAGCTCGCGCATCTTGCGGTCGAGAAAACTCGCCGCTTCCAGCAGGCCGTCGCGTTCGTCCGGCGGGCAGGCAATCAGGAATTCGCGATCGATCAGTCGCAGTGCAACCGGTTCGTTGGTCGTGGTGCTGATGACGTCAGCCATTGTTCTCGAGTGCCTTCAGTCGCTGGATCATCGCTTCGACCCGGCTGCGTGCCTGTTCGTTGCGTGCCAGCAGGCCCGCGCGCTCCGAAGCCAGTTGTTCCTGGCTGTGTCGCAGGCTGCGATTTTCTTCGGTCAACCGATGCACGTGATCGAGCAGCCGATCAAGCTGCTGGCTCAGGGCGGCCAGTTCGTACTGGGCGGTATCGGGTGGAGTCATGGCCGGCACTATATCAGGACGCCGGGCGAAATCTGCGACCCGGGATGACTGGCTGCCGCAGTCGATTAAACTGCCGGTTTGTTCTTCCAGGAGTACCGCGATGGCTGCCCAAGATCTGATCGGTCACGACGAGCTGGACGAGGTGATCACGCACTTGCGCCTGGCTGTCAGCCCCAGCGAATTGCACGGTTCGCTATGCGGCTTTCTGGCCGGGAACGGCCGCCCGGGGCGGCGCCCGCTGCTGGAGATCCTGCAGCTGGATGCCGGGGGCGTTACGGTCACCCCGCCGGACCAGCAAGTGCTCGATCAGCTGGTGCGCCAGAGCCAAGCGGAACTGGCCGATTCCGAGCTGGGCTTCGAGCCATTGTTACCCGCCGATGACCGTCCCTTGTCCCAGCGGGCCGATGCCCTGATCGAGTGGTGCCGCGGCTTCCTGGGCGGCTTCGGCCTGGGCGGCCCGGATATGCATGCGCGGTTGTCGGAGGAGGGCCAGGAGGTATTGCGCGATCTCGGCGCCATCGCCTCCTCCTCGCTGGATTTCGGCGATGAAGACGAAGACGAGGATGCGCTGATCGAAGTGCATGAATTCGTGCGCATGGCGGCGATGCTGCTGTTTACCGAGTGCCACATTCCCAACCAGCCCTCCAGCGATACCCTGCATTGAATATTGCTTCTGACGAATTTGCGCGCCGGCGCCGCCAGCTGATGAAAATGGCCGGCGAGGATGCGGTGGTGCTGATCGCCGCCGCGCCCGAGCGCATGCGCAATGCCGATGCCGCGTGGCCGTACCGCCAGGACTCGGATTTCCATTACCTCAGCGGTTTTCCGGAACCCGACGCGGTGCTGGCGCTGCTGCCGGGACGCCAGCATGGCGAGGCGGTGCTGTTCTGCCGCGAGCGCGATCCGGAACACGAGCGCTGGCATGGCGAGTCGATCGGCACGGAACGTGCGGTGGCCGCGTATGGCATGGACGATGCGTTTCCCATCGACGATATCGACGACATCCTGCCCGGCATGATCGAAGGCCGCGGCCGCGTGTACTGCCATTTCGGCAGCGAGCCGCAGTTCGACGCGCAATTGCTGGGCTGGATGCGCCGTCTGCGCCAATTGCGCGGCGGTGGCGTGGTGCCCAAGGAATTCGTGGCGCTGGGCCATCTGCTGCACGATCTGCGCCTGTACAAATCGCGCGCCGAACTGAAGCTGATGCGCGCCTCCGCGGCGATTGCCGCCGAGGCGCATCTGGCCGCGATGAGCGTGGCACGCGCCGGGCGCCATGAATACGAAGTGGAAGCCGAACTGTTGCGCGTGATGCGCAGCCATGGCGCGGTCGCCGCGTTTCCGCCGATCGTGGCGGGCGGTGTGAATGCCTGCACCATGCATTACGTGGCCAATCGCGCGCCGTTGAAGCAGGGCGATCTGCTCTTGATCGATGCCGGCGCCGAACTCGATTGCTACGCCTCCGATATCAGTCGCAGCTTTCCGATCAGCGGCCGCTTCAGCCGCGAACAGCGCGCGCTGTATGAAGTGGTATTCGCGGCGCAGCAGGCGGCCATCGATGAAGTGCAGCCTGGGCGTTCCTACAACGTTGCGCACGAGGTGGCAGTACACGTGATCACCGAAGGCCTGTGCGCGCTTGGGCTGCTCAAGGGCGATCCTGCCGAACTGGTCGCGCAGGGCGGCTACAAGCGGTTCTATCCGGTCAAGACCAGTCACTGGCTGGGGCTGGACGTGCACGATGTAGGCGATTACCGCGTGGATGGCGAATCGCGCATGCTGGAGCCGGGCATGGTGCTGACGGTGGAGCCGGGCATTTATATCGCACCGGATGACTTGTCGGTGCCGGAAGCGTGGCGCGGGATCGGCATCCGCATCGAGGACGATGTGGCGGTGACGCGCGATGGCCATGAAGTGCTTACGGCCGGCGTGCCGAAAGAGCCGGAAGCGCTGGAAATGCTGCTGGCGCGACGCTGATGATGGAACGGCAAATTCGACGCATGCGCGCCGGTGGCACTTGTCTATACAACAAGCGCAGATTGTGAAGAGTTCGTCGCGACTGCAGGCCCGTGAATGTGATTAAGCGCAAAAGCTCGCTACCAGTCCCCTCGATGTCGCACGCTTGCAACGTCGACGCATAAGCATCGCGCCACGTCCCCGCGCCCCCAGGAAGAGTGCTCATGACCACTTCGATGAATCGTCGCCGGTTCCTGCAATTGCTCGGCAGCACCGCGCTTGCCTCGGCGTTGCCCGCCAGCATCGCGCGCGCCATGGAAATTCCGGCCAACCGGCGCACCGGTACGATCGAGGATATCGAGCACATCGTGATCCTGATGCAGGAGAACCGCTCCTTCGATCACTACTTCGGTTCGCTCAAGGGTGTGCGCGGTTTCGGCGATCCGCGGCCGGTGAACCTCACCAGTGGCCAGTCGGTGTGGTATCAGCCGGATGGCTCGAGCTATGTGTTGCCGTTCCATCCCACGGCGCCGGATCTCGGCTTGCAGTTCCTGGAAGATCTCGCGCATGACTGGACCAGCACGCACGATGCCTGGAACCAGGGTCATTACGATCGCTGGGTGCCGAGCAAAGGCACCACCACCATGGCCTATCTCACGCGCGAAGACGTGCCGTTCCACTACGCGCTGGCCGATGCCTTCACCATTTGCGATGCCTACCATTGCTCGGTGCTGGGGCCGACCGACCCGAACCGCTACTACATGTGGACCGGCTGGGTCGGCAACGACGGCGCCGGCGGCGGTCCGGTGATCGACAATGCCGAGGCCGGCTATTCCTGGTCTACTTTTCCAGAAGCGCTGCAGAAAGCGGGCGTGAGCTGGAAGCTTTACCAGGATGCCGGCACCGGCCTGGATGCCGCCGGTTCCTGGGGCTGGACCGACGATGCCTACATCGGCAACTACGGCGACAATTCGCTGCTGTACTTTTTCCAGTACCGCAATGCGCAGCCCGGCAGCCCGCTGTACCAGGGCGCGCGCACCGGCACCAACATCTCGGTCAGCGGCACGCTGTTCGACCAGCTGCGCGCCGATGTGGCCGGCAACAGCCTGCCGCAGGTGTCGTGGATCGTGGCGCCGGAAGCGTATACGGAACATCCCAATTGGCCGGCCAACTACGGCGCCTGGTATGTATCGCAGGTGCTGGATGCGCTGACCAGCAATCCCGCCGTGTTCAGCAAGACGGCGCTGTTCATTACCTTCGACGAAAACGATGGTTTCTTCGATCACATGGTGCCGCCATGCGTGCCGCCGTCGAGCACGCAGGGGCAGTCCACCGTTTCCATCGCCAACGAAATCTTCCCGGGCAGCAGCAGCTACGACGCCGGCCCGTACGGCATGGGTCCGCGCGTGCCGATGATCGTGGTATCGCCGTGGAGCAAGGGCGGCTGGGTGTGTTCCGAAGTGTTCGATCACACCTCGCTGATCCGCTTTATCGAGCGCCGTTTCGAGCGCCAGTATCCGGACCTGCAGGAATCGAACATCACCGCCTGGCGCCGCGCCGTAGCCGGCGATCTGACCTCGGCCTTCGACTTTGCCCGCCCGGACGGCAGCCAGCCCGCGCTGCCCAGCACCAGCGCCTACCAGCCGCCGAACGACCAGCGCTATCCGGACTACGTGCCGACCGTGCCCACCGCGCAGAGCCTGCCGGAGCAGGAGCCGGGCATGAAGCCGGCGCGCGCCCTGCCGTATGAATTGCACGCGCATGCGTCAACCGCGCAGCAGGGCATGTTCGGCATCGCCTTCGAAAATACCGGCCGTGTCGGTGCGTGTTTCCACGTGCGTTCGGCCGCTGCATCGAGCACACCGTGGTACTACACGGTCGAGGCCGGCAAGTCGCTTTCTGCAAGCTGGCCGGTAACGGCCGCGTACGACTACAGCATTTACGGACCGAACGGTTTCATGCGCCACTTCAAGGGCGATGTATCCGCATGCAAGACGCACTTGCGCGTGGCGCTGCGCTACGACGCCCGCGCCGGCAGCGCGGTACTGGAGCTCGCCAACGAAGGGCACGACTTCTGCAACGTCACGGTCGAGAACGTGTACAACGGCGAGTCGCTCACCTACGCACTGCGTCCGGGCGAGCGCCAGCAGAAAGCCTGGTATCTGGCCGACAGCTACGGCTGGTACGACCTGGTCGTGCGCGGCGATGCGGAGCAGGGCCTCGTGCAGCGCTATGCCGGGCATGTGGAAACCGGCATGCCCAGCGTCACCGATCCGGCCATGGCCCAGCCGCGCTGGCGGAATCTGCAGAACGTCTGAGCGTGGCGACTGCCGGCTGGCCCGCAAAGGGCGCCCATCAGGGCGCCCTTTGCGTATGCACCGCTGCGCCGGGGAAGAAGGCCATGACCTTGCGGGCCATTGATTGGCGGCACGCCAAGGCCAATGATGGGGCGACCTATTTCGGGGGATCAGCATGCAACGCAGGGAATTTTTGCAAGGTACGGCTGGCCTGCTCGCCGCCGCTGCGCTGGGTGGCCATGCTGCGCGCGCGCTGGCCGGCGCGGTTGAACGGCATGACATGGATTTGCAGGCCTTCCGTGCCAGCCGGCGTTTTGTGGCGACGCCCTATGGCCGGATCGCCTATGTCGAACGAGGCACGGGCGACGCCGCGCTGTTTCTGCACGGGTTTCCTTTGAATGGGTTCCAGTGGCGTGGCGCGCTGGATCGACTGTCGCCGTATCGGCGCTGCATTGCGCCGGATTTCCTGGCGCTTGGCTATAGCGAGGTGGCACCGGGACAAAGCGTTGCCCCGGATGCACAGGTCGCCATGTTGATCGCCCTGCTGGATACGCTCGGCGTAACGCATGCCGACGTGGTGGCCAGCGACAGCGGCGGTGCCGTCGCGCAACTGCTGGTGACGCACCACCCGCAACGCGTGCGCAGCTTGCTGCTGACCAATTGCGATACCGAGCCGGAAAGTCCGCCGGCGGCGATGGCTCCGGTGATTGCCATGTCGCATGCCGGCACCTATGTCGATCGCTGGCTGGTGCCGTGGCTGGCCGACAAACAGTTGGCGCGTTCGGCGCAGGGCATCGGCGGCATGTGCTTTGCAGATCCGGGCGATCCCACCGATGAAGCGATCGAATGCTATTTCGCGCCGCTGGTGAGTTCGCCGCAGCGCAAGGGGCTGGTGCACGCCTATGCCATTGCGCTGGAACACAATCCGCTGGCCGGCATCGGTCCTGCCTTGCAGCGCTGCAAGGTGCCGGTGCGAATCGTCTGGGGGCGGGACGATACGATCTTTTCGTTGGCCGGCGCGCGCTACCTGGATAGTCACTTCGGCCACTCGCGCGGTGTCCGCTATCTAGATCACGCCAAACTGTTCTATCCGGAGGAGCGGCCCGAGGTGATTGCCGAGGAGGCGCGCAAGCTATGGAACGTTTAGCGCTTGCCGATCCAGGGCTGCTGGCATCGCAGGCGCGGCGGTTGCACCGCGTGCTTGATACGCAGCGACGGAAAGGCCTTCGGCAATAGATCCATCGCGCATTACCGCCACTTCGTTGACCAGGGCGGAGAGTTTGCCCAGCCGATGCGTAATCAGCAGCAGGCTGCGTCCTTGTGCGAGGGCGGCGAGGCTCTCGTAGAGCGTGCTGGCGGTGACGGCATCGAGACCTTCGGTGGGTTCGTCCAGTATCAGGATCGGCGCATCCAGCAGCAACGCGCGGGCGATCGCGATGCGGCGCGCTTCGCCTCCGGAAACGCGGATGCCGTTTTCGCCGATCCAGGTATCCAGTCCATGCGGCAGGCTGGCGACGTAGTCGTGCAGGCATGCTTGCGCAATCGCGGTGTGCAGCATCTCGTCGCTGGCGTCGGGGCAGCCCAATCGCAGATTTTCGCGCAGGCTGGCATCGAACAGATAAGGCTGCTGTTCGACCACGGCGATGCGTGCGCGTACGTCATCGCCTTGCCACTGCTCGAGCGGGATGCCGCCGAGCGTGATCGATCCCTGGTAGGGATAGAAGCGCAGCAGCGCTGCCAGCAGGCTGCTCTTGCCGGCGCCGGATGGTCCGACCAGCGCCAGTCGCGCACCTTGCGGAAGGTCCAGTTCCAAGCCATCGAGCGCCCAGCTTGGCGCATCGTCGTAGCGCAGGCGCAATTGCCGGATCGCCAGATCCGTCGAGCTTGCTGGTGGCGGCGCAGATATGGGTTCCTCGATGGCCGGCGGCGTATCTGCCAGCGCGAAGACACGCTGTGCGCAGAGCAGGCTTGCGCCCAGCTGTGCCCATGCATCGGGCAAGGGCGCAATGCTTTCGAAGGCTGCGGGCAGCAGCAGTGCCAGCATGACCAGGTCGGGAGCGGCGAGCGTTGCTGCATGCAACGCGGGCAGACCGAGCAGCAGTGCGCCGATCAATGCGCATTGCGCGGTCAGCATCACGCCGGCACTGCCGATGGCCTGCAGCGTATCCAGCTTGCGCCGTGCTGCTTGCTGCTTGGTGGTGATGGCGGCGATCCGTTCGGCGTGCATGGCCTCGGCGCCGAATAGCACCAGCTCGGCGCGTCCACGCAGGCCATCGTCTGCCAGTTCGCGCAGCATGTCGGTGCAGGCGACGCTTTCGCTGCCGGGTGCCTGCCCGCTTCGCCAGGTCCATGCCGGCAACCACCATGCGCTCGCCATGAACAACACCAGCAGGCCTGCGCCCAGCCAGGGCAGATAGACCAGTACCACGGTCAGCGTGCCCAGCATGACGGCGAGCGCGCTGAGCAGCGGAATGGCCACACCGAGATAGATGTGCTCCAGCGCATCGATATCCGCGCGCAGCCGGGAAAACAGCGCCGTGCTGTGCAGCGCCGCCAGGCGTGCAGGCGCGAGCGGGGCGAGTTTTCCGAATAGCCAGCCGCGCAGCCGTGCGAGCAGGCGCAAGGTGGCATCGTGGGTAATGAGCCGGTCGAGATAGCGACCCAGGGTACGCACGATGGCGAGCAGGCGGATCAGCGCAGCCGGCGTGTAGTAGTTGATGGCCGCGCCACTCGCGCCGGCCAGCGCCATGGCCGTGATGAAGTGGCCGGATACGGCGATCAGCGCGATGCCTGCCAGCGTGCCGAGCACGGCGACCAGCACGCCAGCCAGCATGGCGCGGCGTTCGCTGCGCAGCAGGGCGAACAGGCGGTGCAGCAGACCTGATGAGTGATTTAGGTTCATGCGGCGCGGTCCGCGGCGAGCAGCCGTGCAAACGCACCGTGCGCATGGCGCAGGGTTTCTGCGCGACCCGTTTCCACGACGCGACCTGCCGCCATCACGGCAACTTGCTCGTGCGCACCGATCGCATCGAGCCGGTGGGCAATGCGGATCACCGTGCGGCCTTGCGCGAGCTGCGCCAGCGCCGTGTCGATCTGCAGGGCGGTAGCGGCGTCCAGATGCTGGGTGGGTTCGTCCAGCAACAGCAGCGGGGTGTCGCGCAGCCATGCGCGCGCCAGCGACAGCCGCTGGCGTTCGCCGCCGGACAGACCCCGGCCGTGTTCGCCAAGGGGCGTGTCCAGACCGCGCGGCAGGCGTGCGACGACGGGCGCCAGCGCGGCGGCGTGCAGGGCGCGTTCCAGTTGCCACGCTGACGCAGCGGGTGCGGCCAGCAGCAGGTTGTCGCGCAGCGTGCCGTGAAAAACATGCGCACGCTGTGGCACCCAGGCGATATGCCGGCGCCATCCATCCAGATCGAGCCCGGTCAGATCTTCGCCATTGATCAGGATGCGGCCGTCGCGTGGCGTGGCCATGCTCATCAGCAGCGAGAGCAAGGTGCTCTTGCCGCTGCCGGTGGTGCCCACCACGGTAAGCCGCTCGCCTGCGGCGATGGCGAGACTCACGTCGCGCACTACATCGCCGGCGCCATAGCCGAAGCTGACGTGTTCAAAGGCGATGCCGATCTGTGTCGATGCGATGCTCTGCGATGTCGCGGGCAACGCGCCGGCTGCGGGCGCGGCGGTGGTTTGCAGCAATGCCGTCAGGTCCTCGGCCGCGGCAGCGGCTTCCATCTTGCGATGCCGTTGCGTGCCCAGCGCGCGCAGCGGCAGGAAGAACTCCGGCGCCAGCAGCAATACGAACAGGCCGGATTCGAAATCGAGCTTGCCCCACAGCAGGCGGAAGCCCACCAGCACAGCCACCACCGCAATGCTTACCGTGGCGAAGAATTCCAGCACCACCGCCGACAGAAAGGCGATGCGCAATACCGCCATGGTTTCGCGGCGATAGGCCTCGCCGGTGGCGGCCAGAAAGGTTTCCTCGCGGGCGACGGCGCGGAACAGCCGCAGCGTGGTGAGCCCGGCCAGGGCATCCATGAAATGCGCGCCCATCCGGCGCAGCCGTTTCCAGCGGCGTTGGCTGGCCTGTTCGGCGGCGCGCCCGGCCAGCAGCATGAACACGGGGATCAGCGGTGCGGTAGCCACCAGCACCAGTGCCGACCACGCATCGGCCGGCAATGCGCAGGCCAGGATGATGGCGGGCACGATGGCGGCGAACGCCAGTTGCGGCAGATAGCCGGCGTAATACGGTACCAATGCATCGATGCCATCGACCAGGCGCGTCACGATGTCGCCGCGCGACTGCTGCGCGGCCCATAGCGGACCGAGTGCGCGCAGGCGCTGTTCCAATGCCAGCCGCACCGACATGCTTACCTTTGCGCCGGCATCGAAGCAGGCGCGCCGTTGCGCCACGCCCAGCGCGCCACGTGCGAGGGCCATCGGCAGCAGTGCTGCGAGCAGCGGCCATAGCGAAGCGAGCGCGCGGTGGTGAAAAATCGCCTGCGCGAGCAGATGGGCGACCAACCATGCACCTGCGCACATCAGGGCTGCTTGCGCGCTACCGGCCAGCAATCCGCCGATCAGTACACCACGCACCGGGCGTGCCTGTTGGCGCAGCCAGCTCGTTGAAGCTAGCGGCATCGGTCATTCCACCAGGCAGGGCCGGCGCACTGCCGGCCCTGCGAACGCCAATGATCACGCATGACTGACGGGTTCTTTCGCCGCCTGCGCGCGGCGTTCATCCTGTGCGTCCAGCATCACGCCGCCGGCGGCCGCCACCAGCACGATCATCGCCGTACCGACCAGCCAGGCGAAATACCAGGCACCGGTATCGCCCAGGATCACCGCCATTACGATCACCAGCGCCGCGATAAACATGAACAACAGAAACAGCAGAAAGGTTTTCATGGCGGCTCCTCAGTAAGCGTGCTCGTCGTTGGCGATGCGTTCCGCGCTGACCTTGCCGCGCATCACGTAGAAGGCCCAGCTGGTGTACCAGATGATCAGCGGCACGAATACCAGCGCAAAGCCGAGCATCCAGGCCAGGGTGAGCTGGCTGGAGCTGGAGTTCCAGATGGTGAGGCTCTGGTCCGGCGTGCTGCTGGACGGCAGCAGGAACGGAAACAGCGACGCACCTGCGGTGGCGATCACACCCAGCCAGGCCAGCGCGCCCAGCCACCAGGCCAGGTGCGAACGGCGTGCGTTCGCCGCCAGCAGGCACAGCAGCATGCCGGCGAAGCCGAGCAGCGGCAGCGCCCACAGCAGCGGATGCGCGTTGAAGTTGGCCAGCCATGCACCGTCCGCATGCGTCACGCTCTGCTGCAGCGGTGTTTGCGCCACACCGGCGCCGGGCGCGCGTGCGATGCGGTAGCCGGGCATGCCGTGCACCCAGACGCCACCGATGGCGAACAGCACCATGGCCACGATCGCTGCCGTGCGCGCCAGGCCGCGCGCACGTTCGTAGATCACATCCTCGGCGCCGTTCATCACCGTCACCGAGCCCATCAAGACCGACAGCGACAAGGACAGCACACCGCACAGGATCGCGAACGGATTCAGCAACGCCAAAAAGGAGCCGGTGTAGTGCGAGGTGACATTCCATTCGAAATAGAACGGCACGCCCTGGAACAGATTGCCGAACGCCGCACCGAACACCACCATCGGCACCAGGCCGCTGATGAACAAGGCCCAGTCCCAGGTGTTGCGCCAGCTTTGCGATGGCAGCTTGCTGCGGTATTCGAAACCCAGCGGGCGCATGATCATGCTCCACAGCAAGAGCAGCATCACCACGTAGAAGCCGGAGAACGCGGTGGCGTAGATCAGCGGAAACGCGGCGAACACCGCGCCGCCGCCAAGCACGAACCAGACCTGGTTGCCGTCCCAGTGCGGCCCGATGATGTTGAGCGCCACGCGGCGTTCCACATCGCTGCGGCCGACGTAGCGCAGGATCGTGCCCACGCCCATGTCCATGCCGACCATCACCGCCAGGGCGATCAGCAGCACGCCCAGCAGCAGCCACCAGATGCATTGCAGCGTTGCATACGTATCCATCGATCAACCCTCCGCGTAGCCGGCCAGGCGTTCCGCCTGCGATGTGTGGGAAGCGGGTGCGCCGTGTATGTCGTCGGGCCCGCGGCGGATCGTGCGCACCATCAGGTACATCTCCACGATGATGAAAGCGGTGTACAGCGTGACGAAGCCGATCAGCGAGAACACCATGTAGCCCACGCTATGCGTGGATGCGGACATCCAGGTGGGCAGCACGCCGAACACCGTCCACGGCTGGCGCCCGAGCTCGGCCACCAGCCAGCCCATTTCGCAGGCCAGGAACGGCACCGGGATCATCCACAACGCAACCAGCAGGAACCAGCGCTTGCGCTCGACGATATTGCGCATGGTGTAGATCACCGCGAGCACGAAGTACGCCAGCATCGCCAGGCCGAAGGCGACCATCAGGCGGAACGACCAGAACACCGGCGCCACCTGCGGAATCGCATCGTGCGCGGCGGCATCGATCTGCGCATCGGTCACCAGGGATATATCGGGTGCGTAGCGCTGCACCAGGAAGCCGTAGCCGAGATTTTTCTCATGGGCGTGGAAGATCGCCTGCGCACCGGCATCGTCCGGATCGGTCGACAAGGTTTTCAAGGCCGCCACGGCCGGTATGCCGTCGCGGATGCGCAGATTCGCTTCGGCTTCCAGCTGGTTGATGCCCGGCACACTGCCGGTGAACGAGTGCGTGACCAGCAGCGACAGTGCATACGGCACCTGGATCGCGCCGTAGTTGGTCTGATAAGTCTGCGAAGGGAAGGCGATCAGGTTGAACGGCATCGGTGCCGGTTCGGTCTTCCACAGTCCTTCCATCGCGGCCAGCTTGGTCGGCTGGGCCTGCGCACCGACGAAGCCCAGCGCGTCGCCCAGGGTGATTACGCCGGCGGTGGCGAGTACGCCGAACAACACTGCCATGCGAAACGAGCGCCGAGCCAGCTCTACGTGCCGGTTCTTCAGCAGATACCAGGCGCTGACACCGGCCACGAACACGGCTGCGGTGACATAGCCGGCAATGCTGGTGTGCACGAACTTGGCCTGCGCATCGTGGCTGAAGATCAGCTCGGACAGGCTGGTCAGTTCCATGCGCATGGTGGCCGGATTGAAATGCGCACCTTCCGGCATCTGCATGAAGCTGTTGGCGATCAGAATCCACAGTGCCGACAGATTCGAGCCCAGTGCCACCAGGTAAGTTACCGCCAGATGCTGGCCGGGACGCAGGCGGTCCCAGCCAAACACCATCAGGCCTACGAAGGTGGATTCAAGGAAAAACGCCATCAGTCCTTCGATCGCCAGCGGTGCGCCGAAGATGTCGCCCACAAAGCTGGAATAGAACGACCAGTTGGTGCCGAACTCGAATTCCATGGTGAGGCCGGTGGCCACGCCCAGGGCGAAATTGATCAGAAATAATTTGGACCAGAACTGCACGATGTGCTTGTAGATGTCCCGGCCGGTAATCACATAGACCGTTTCCATCGCCGCCAGCATGAAGGACATGCCCAGCGTGAGCGGGACGAACAGGAAGTGGTACAGCGCGGTCAGGGCGAATTGCAGGCGCGATAATTCGACGACGGTCATGTCGTGCATAGGGAAGGCTCCTTGGCGGAGAAGACGAAAGCGTGCGCGGCGCGGCCGGCGATGGGCCGCGGCCAGCGAAAATAAGCTAAATGCGTAATACCTGGACGTCTGGCCCAGGGCCGAGCGAACAACGGAAGCGACTTCCGCTTGATCAGCATGGCTTGCCCCCTACGGGATACGCCCATCCTACTCGCGTAGGCGATCAAGAAACATGTTGGCGTCCATCTGTCCACGGGGCTGGCGGGGGTCAACTGCGTGTACAAATTGTTGACGAGGATCGGACTGTTTGACGTTTCTGCGTCGAATGACCGCACGGCGATGCTGCCCCCGCGCAGGCAAAAAAAAGCGCCGGGGCCGGTGCGGCCCGCGGCGCGGTGGTATTGCCGGTGTGCCATGCCTGATCGGTCAGGCATGGCAAGGCAGCGCTTATTTCAGCAGGGCGAAGGCATCGCGGGTGAGATTTTCCGGTTCGCCGTGTGTGCATACCACATCGTCCTCGATGCGGATGCCGCCGTACGGGCGGAAGGTGTCGACCTTGGCCCAGTCGATGTCTTTGGCTTCCGGCCTGGTGCGCAGTTCTTCCAGCAGCATGTCGATGAAGTACAGGCCCGGTTCGATGGTGACCACCATGCCTGGTTCCAGTGCACGCGTCATGCGCAGATAAGGGTGGCCCTCGGGGCGCGCAATGCTGCCGCCGGTTTCGCTCGCCTGGAAGCCGGCGACGTCGTGCACCTGCAGCCCGATCGGATGGCCCAGGCCATGCGGGAAGAAAGTGGCGGTAACGCCGGACTGTACCGCGCTCTGCGCACTCATGCGCAGCACGCCGTGTTCGCGCAGTACTTCGGCCAGCATGTGATGCGCGTGGATGTGCAGCTCCGGATAGCTCTGGCCGGCCATCACCTTGGCTACAAAACCAAGCTGCGCCTGTTCGACGCTGTCGATCAGTGCCTGGAACTCCGAGTGACCCTGGGCGGCATAGGTGCGAGTGATGTCGCTGGCGTAGCCGGCCGCGCTGGCGCCTGCGTCGATCAGGAACGAGCGGCTCTGTGCCGGTGCTACGCGGTCGAAGTGCGTGTAGTGCAGCACTGCACCGTGTTCGTTGAGGCCGACGATATTGGCATAGGGCAGTTCGGCATCGATCTGGCGCGCCGCAGCGAGATAGGCCATGTGGATGCCGAACTCGCTTTCGCCGGCACGGAAGGCTTGCTCTGCGGCGCGGTGCGCACGCGCGCCGATCACGCTGGCCTGGCGCATCAGCGCCAGTTCGTACGGCGTCTTGTAGCTGCGATGCCAATGCAGGTAATCGACCAACGGCTGCGGATTGTTTACGTCCAGGCCGTCGATCGGCGGGCAATCCGGTGCGATCACGGCGGTGTTGTCCTTCGGCAGCGCAGCCACCGCTTCCGCCGCCGTGCGCACGATGCTGATTTCGAACTGATCCACCCAGTAGCCGCTGGGCACCGCCGGTACCACATGCCAGTAGTCGCGCGGCTGCACGAAAATCAGCTTGGGCTTATGCCCCGGCGTATAGACCACCCAGCTGCCGGGCGTGTCGGTCAGCGGCAGCCAGTGACGGAAATGCGGGCTGGCGACGAAGGGGTAATCCTGGTCGTCGAGGAATTTGCGCAGCGGCGTGCTGGCGGCGATCAGCAGATGGTCGAAACCACCCAGCGCCAGCGCCTTGTCGGCACGCACGCGCAGGGTGGCAATGTGTTGGGCATACAGCGGGGCAAGATCCTGGCTCATGCGATGTTCCGGCGTTGGCTTCAGCCCGGAAGTTTAGCGCGATGTTTGATGGGGCTTTGTCGAGGACAGGTTGCGCCGACGGTGTGGCGTTGCCATATCGCAGCGCTTGTGTGCCCTTGCGCTCTCAAGGCCGTCATTCCCGCGAAAGCGGGAATCCACTTTGACCTGGGGCTTCAGGCCAAGATCGATTCCTTGCTCATCAAGACCGAGCACATCCATGCGCGCTCCCCGCGAACCCTATTTCGCGGGAATGACGGCGCAGTGAGATTTGCCTTCAAGTTTCAGCCGGCGAAAAAATCATCAAGCCTGCTGCAACCAATGCTCCAGCTGCGAAGCATCGCCGCTGCCGATGGCGATGATGCGGTAGCCGGCCCAGGTCTGGCCGGGCGTGGCCGCCGGCTCGTGCCATTGCTCCTGGATGCCGATCTCGATGGTCGGCGCGGTGCCGTCGTGCTTGGGCAGCGGCAGGCTCACCTGGTACACCGCCTCGCTGCGCGGCACGCGCTGGCCAATCAGCAGCATGCCGTTGCTGGACAGATTGCCCAGATGGCCCAGCGGCTGGCCGGTGATCGCATCCATCACCGTCACGCTGTAATCCGGACGCTTGCGCGGGGCGCGGCGCTGTTCGTTCATGAGCGGGCCTCCGGCAGTGGCGACGCCGGCCGCAGCAGGCTGGTGGTGAGGGCGTGCCAGGCACGGTCGAGCATGTTTTCGTTCTGCGGCGGCAGCTCGCGCACGCGGCCGTTGGCGATGGCGCGCGCCAGCTCCTGCAGGTTCATGACATCGCTGCGCTGGCCGCGGCGATTCACGAACAGGCTATTGCCCGATACCGGCGAGAACCAGGCCAGCTTGCGCTGGATGGTTTCGCCCGTGGCCGGGTCGGTGAATTCGAACCAACTGCCGAACGGCAGCTGGCGCAGGCGATTGTGGATGCGTGCTTCGCGCAGCCCAAGCGGGGGTACCACGGCGGCATGAGTCGGGTGCGCCGCTTCCTGGCCCCGCTGTTCGCCCAGCCGCTGGCGCTGCTTGAGGCGGATGGCCAGATCGGTGGCACTGGGCGCTTCGGCGGTACGCACCGGGGCCGGGGTGGGCTTGGCGGCGGCGACGGCGGGCAGCGGCGTTTCGGCAGGCTGCGGCGCATGCGCGGCCAGGTCGATATTGATTGGCGTGACGGTGGCGAGCGACGCGGCAACCGGCGCAGGGGCCTCCGCGGACACACTGGCCGGTTCGCTAGCTTGCGGCGCTTCGACGCCGATCAGCCGCTGCGCGACCTGTTCGGCCTCTTCGCTGTTCATGCCGATTTGCTGCAGGCCGGTTTCCACTTCATGGCGCAGCAGCACGGCATCGTTGACCGGGAACTGGCCGAGCAATTGATCGGTGATGCGCAGTTGCTGGCGGAAGCCGTCGCTGTCCTCGCCATGGCGCAGCAGGTTCAGCGCCAGCACGTCGGTCCAGGCACGTTCGAGCAGGGTGCGCAGCAGGCCACGCGGCGAGGCGGCCTTCAGCCGTTCGGACATCAATTCGTCGGCGCGCCGGCGTGCCTGCTCCAGCCGCTCGCGGCCTTGCATGGCTTCGACGTGGCGACGTTCGGCGGCCTGCGCTTTGCGCGACAGCTGTGCCAGGTGATATTCGATATCGGCCAGCAGGCTGGTGTAGAGACCTGCCGTGGGCGGTTCCTGCTGCGTGCGTTCCACCAGGTGGCTGAGCTTGCCCAGCAGTTGGTGATCGGTTTCGCCATCAGGGCCGTCGAGCCAGTTGTCGATCGCTTCGGCCAGCTTGCCCAGCATCTGGCGTGCAGGATGTTCGCGCTGATTGAAGAAGTCGCGGTCGCTGACCGCCATGCGCAGCATCGGCAATTGCAGATTGCCCAGCAGCTGGCGCGCATCGCTGCCGTCGCCACCCTGGTGCAGTTGGGTGGCCAACTGCTCGAACAGCATGGCGACCAGTTCCACCGTATCGCCTTGCTCGGCGGTGAGCTGCATGCCCGGCGCGCCCGGCGGCAGCCCCGCATTGAGCTGCAGCAGCAGTTCTTCGTGCAGACGCTGCGCGCTGCGCAGTTCGCGGCTGGTGTGGTCGGTGACCTGCACCATGTGCTGCTGCAGGGCCGACAGGGCCACTTGCAGTTCTTCCTGGCTGGCAGTGCGGCCGCTGGCGCTGGGCACCGGACCGGCAGCGGCGACGCGCTGGCGCGAGAGCAGGTCGCGCAGGGTTTCCAGTACGGCGATGGGTTCGCTGCGCTCGGCATTGTTGCCAGCCGCCGGATTGGTCGCGGGCGTCGCGGTCGGCTGCATGTTCTGTTGGGCCGGCCCGTGCGTGGGCCGCGCGGCGGCAAACGGACGCAGCTGCGGCAGGATGCCGTCGCCGAGCAGCTTGGCGTTGATGCCTTCGTACAGCGACACCAGCGCACCGCCGACACTGCCTTCGAACACTTGCAGCAGGATCAGCCGGTGTTCGATCGGCAGATTCAGCGGTTCGCTGGCGGCGCGCAGGATCCGCGCCATGTTTTGCGGGCCCGGCGGCAGATCCATGCCTTCCAGCGGCGGCGTGCCGACCAGTACGGCGAGGCGATACGACAGCTCCGACAGCAGCGCGCCGTTGTGCGCTTCGGTGCGCGCGGCAAGTTTGTCGAGTGCGGCGTTGAGTTCGTGCTCGGTGCGGTCGAGCAGGGTCAGCGATTGCAGGCTCAGCGGTTGTTCTTCGCCGTCGTCGATATCGCCCATCTGCTCGAAACTGTCGCGCAGGCGCGCGGCGAAGGACTGGATCAGGCCGTCGCGTCCTTGCTGGATCAGGTTGCGGCTGTCGAAGCAGCGTTGCTGCTCCAGGTGATTGCGCGATTTTTCGGCCAGTTCGTACAGGCGCTTGTCGAAGCGATCCAGGCACAGGCGCAGCGTCGGCTCTACCCAGTGATCGCACAGCGTGCAGGCCGCATCGATCAAGCGGCGCACGCGCACGGGCCGGTCACCGTGGCTGGCACGGTAAGCACGGTCGCGGGCGGCAGACGGATGCACCTTCGGTTCCACATCCATGACCCAGATCTCAGAATTTCCCCAGGCGAAAGTGTAAGCCGGTTCCGGCTTGGCGTCATGCGTTCAGTCGAGGAAGCTGGCGATGACGTCGTTGAGGAAGCGCTGCCCCAGGGCGGTGGTGCCCAGTTGCCCGGGGTCGGTCTGCAGCCAGCCGCGCTGCCGGCCCTGGGCCAGGCGATCGGCGATCTGTGCCAGGGGCAGGCCGGTGCGCTCGTTGAAGGCGGCGGCCGGCACGCCTTCGATCAGGCGCAAGGCGTTGAGCATGTACTCGAAAGGCAGCTCGTCGGCCGCCACGGCCGCATGGCCGCCGATGCGCCCGGCGCTGCCGCCGGCTTCGAGATAGGCATTGGGGTGGCGCACTTTCCAGCGCCGGAAGACCTGGCCCTGGCCGGCATCGGTGAGTTTGCCGTGGGCGCCGGCGCCCAGCCCGAGGTAGTCGCCGAAGCGCCAATAATTGAGGTTGTGCTGGCAGCGCCGGCCGGCCTGGGCATACGCGGATATTTCATATTGCGCATAGCCGGCTGCGGCCAGGCGCGCCTCGCAGGCTTCCTGCATCGCCCAGGCCGCATCGTCGTCCGGCAGCGGCGGCGGGTGGGCGGCGAACACGGTGTTGGGTTCCAGCGTGAGCTGGTAGTGCGAAATATGTGTGGGCTGCAGTGCGACGGCGCGCTCGACATCGGCCAGGGCGCCGTCGAGCACCTGTTCCGGCAGCGCATACATCAGGTCCAGATTGATATTGCCCAGGCCCGCGTCCTGCGCCGATTTCACCGCGGCTTCCGCTTCATCGGCCGAGTGGATGCGGCCCAGGCGCTTGAGCTTGGCGTCGTCGAAGCTCTGGATGCCGAAAGAGATGCGATTGACCCCCGCTGCCAGATAGCCGTCGAAACGACCGTGCTCGACCGTGCCGGGATTGGTTTCCAGGGTGATCTCGCAGGCCTGCGCAAACGGCAGGCGCTGGCGCGCGCCATCCAGGAAACGGGCGATCAGTTCGGGAGCGAACAGACTGGGCGTGCCGCCGCCGAAAAACACGCTGGTGATCGTGCGGCCTTCCAGCGCGGCGCCGAAATCGTGCCGATCGGCATCGAGATCCGCCAGCAAGGTTTCCACGTAGCGCGCATACGGCGGTTCGCCGCGCAGCCCGTGCGAATTGAAATCGCAGTACGGGCACTTTTTTACGCACCACGGCATATGGACGTACAGCGCCAACGGTGGAGCGCGCAGCAGCGACATCGATCAGGCGCGCAATTCGGCGATGCGCGCGTGCAGCTGCGCCATCGCCTGCGCACGGTGGCTCAGACGGTTCTTCACCGCCGGCTCCAACTCGGCCGCGCTGAGCAGTTGCTCGTGCGGGAGGAACAGCGGGTCGTAGCCAAAACCGTGCACGCCGCGCGGCGCCTCCAGCACGCGTCCGTGCCAGCGGCCCTCGGCGATGATCGGCGCCGGATCGTCGGCATGCCGCAGCAAGGCCAGCACGCTGATAAAGAAGGCGCCGCGCTGTTCGGCGCCCACGCCATCGAGTTCGCGCAGCAGTTTTGCGTTGTTGGCCGCGCTGTCGCCATGACCGCCGCTGTAGCGCGCCGAATACAGGCCCGGCGCACCGCGCAGATGGGCCACGCACAGGCCGGAGTCGTCGGCCAGCGCCGGCAGGCCGGTGACCTGCGCTGCATGACGCGCTTTGAGCAGCGCGTTTTCGACGAAGGTGAGCCCGGTTTCCTCGGCGTCTTCCACGCCGAGTTCGGCTTGCGGCACCACTTCGAACTGGCTGTCGGCGAGCAGGGCGTTGAATTCGGCAAGCTTGCCGCGGTTGCTGCTGGCGAGAACGATGCGTTGCATGGCGTCAGTTCGCTTCCAGCGCGGCGCGCTGCAGGCGGATCAGTTCGCCGATGCCGTGCTCGGCCAGATCCAGCATGGCGTCCATCTCGTCACGGCGGAAGGCATGGCCTTCGGCGGTGCCTTGCACTTCGATGATGCCGCCGCCGTCGTTCATCACCACGTTCATGTCGGTATCGCAGTTGGCGTCTTCGGCGTAGTCCAGATCGAGCACCGGCATGCCCTGGTAGACGCCGACGGAGATCGCCGCCACCGCGCCGATGACCGGATTGCGGCGCAGGTTCTCGCGTTTCATCAGCACGTTGACCGCATCGACCAGGGCCACATAGGCGCCGGTGATCGCGGCCGTGCGGGTGCCGCCGTCGGCCTGCAGCACATCGCAGTCGAGCGTGATCACCCGTTCGCCCAGCGCCTGGCGGTCGATGCAGGCGCGCAGGCTGCGGCCGATCAGGCGCTGGATTTCCATGGTGCGGCCGCCCTGGCTGCCGCGCGTGGCTTCACGCTGGGTGCGGGTGGCGGTGGCACGCGGCAGCATGCCGTATTCGGCGGTGACCCAGCCTTCGTTCTTGCCGCGCAGCCACGGCGGCAGGCGGTCTTCGACGCTGGCCGTGCACAGCACGCGGGTATCGCCGAAGGCGACCAGCACCGAACCTTCGGCATGGCGGGTGTAGTGGCGCTCGATGGTGATCTGGCGCAGCTGGTTTGGGGCGCGGCCGCTCGGGCGGGACACTGTCATAGGGGCGTGTTGGGCAAGTCGGGGTGCGACAGTTTACCATTGGCCCCTTTCTCCACCGCTCTAGGACTGTTTCCAGCCATGATCCGCAGCATGACCGCCTATGCCTCCGCCGAGGCCGTCACCCCTGCGGGAACGCTGACCTGCGAGTTGCGCACGGTCAATCACCGTTATCTGGAAATCAGCCCGCGCCTGCCGGACGACCAGCGCAGCTTCGAGTCGGCCCTGCGCGAGCGCATTGCGGCGCGGCTGTCGCGCGGCAAGGTGGACGTGACCGTGCGGCGGGGCGAATCGCGCGGCGAGTCGCTGCAGGTAGACGGCACCATGATCGGGCGGCTGTCGGATCTGTCGCAGGAGCTGGTGGCGCGTTTTCCGAGCATGCGCATCGAATTCACCGAACTGCTGCGCTTCCCCGGCGTGCTGCAGCATGCCGAAGTGGACCAGGACGAACAGCAGGCGGCCCTGCTCGGCGTGCTGGACCGGGCGCTGGATGCGCTTACCGCCACCCGCGAGCGCGAGGGCGCCAAGCTCGGCCAGATCCTGCGTGAACGGCTGGACGGCATCGAGCGCATCGTCGCCGACGTGCGCGGCTGGATGCCGGAAATCCGCACCGGCCTGCGGGCGCGGCTGGAGCAGCGCCTGGCCGACCTGAAGCAGCCGGCCGATCCGGGGCGCCTGGAGCAGGAACTGGTGCTGCAGGTCACGCGTTCGGATGTGGATGAAGAGCTGGATCGCCTGAGCACGCACATCGGCGAAACGCGCCGCGTGCTGGGTTTGAAGGAGCCGGTAGGGCGCCGCCTGGATTTCCTGATGCAGGAATTCAATCGCGAGGCGAACACGCTCGGCTCCAAATCGGTGGATGCGCGCAGCACCAATGCGGCGGTGGAGTTGAAGGTGTTGATCGAGCAGATGCGCGAGCAAGTGCAGAACATCGAATGAGTACCCCCATTTCCACCGAGGGCACGATCTGCGGCACGCTGTTCATCGTGGCCGCACCTTCGGGTGCGGGCAAATCCACGCTGGTCAATGCACTGCTGGAGCGCGAGCCGGCGATTTCGCTGTCGGTCTCGCACACCACGCGGCCGCCGCGTCCGGGTGAGCAATACGGCCGGCATTACTACTTCGTCGAGCGCGGCGAGTTCGAGCGCGAAGTGGGCGAGGGTATTTTTCTCGAGCATGCCGAAGTGCACGGCAACTTCTACGGCACCTCGCGCAAGACCGTGCAGGACCTGCTGGGGCAGGGACGGGATGTATTGCTGGAGATCGACTGGCAGGGTGCCGCGCAGATTCGGCGGACCAAGCCCGATTGCGTCAGCGTCTTCATCCTGCCGCCGTCGCGGACCGAACTGGAGCGCCGCCTGCGCGGCCGCGGCTCGGACAGCGCGGAGGTGATCGAGCGCCGGCTGCGCAATTCGCGCGGCGAAATCGCTCATGCGCACGAATTCGACTACATCATCGTCAACGACCGTTTCGAGGATGCGTTGGATGGCCTCCAGGCCATCGTGCAGGCCGTACGCCTGCGTACGGCGTTGCAATGCCAGCGGCATGAGGCCCTGATCCGGGAACTCCTGGCCGGCGGCTAGTTTCTCTATGCAGCGGGCGATTACTGCACTGGCCCGTATAGCATTGAATGCTCACTTCAGCTAACTTCTCCACTTTGGTCTACGCCCCCTCCCCATGATCGATACCGTCCAAGCCAAGCTCGACGATCGCGCCCTGGTGCGCATCCGTGGATTGACCACGGTGCTCAACGGCAAGACCGTGTTCGATGCGCTGGACATGGATATCCCGCGCGGCAAGATCACCGCCATCATGGGCCCCAGCGGCACCGGCAAGACCACCCTGCTCAAGCACATCACCGGGCAGATGCGCGGCAACCGCGGCGAGGTGCAGGTGGATGGCTTGAACGTGCCGGCGCTGCCGCGCGATCAGCTGTTCTCGCTGCGCGAACGCATCGGCTATCTGTTCCAGAACTCCGCCTTGCTGACCGATTTCGACGTGTTCGAAAACGTGGCCTTTCCGCTGCGCCAGCACACCCGGCTGCCGGAAGTGCTGATCCGCAACATCGTGTTGACCAAGCTGCAGGCGGTGGGTCTGCGCGGTGCGGCTTCGCTGATGCCCAGCGAGCTGTCTGGCGGCATGGCGCGCCGCGTGGCGCTGGCGCGTGCGATCGTGTTCGATCCCATGCTGATCCTCTACGACGAGCCCTTTGTCGGGCTGGATCCGATCGCGCTCACCCAGGTGCTGAAGTTGATCCGTACGCTCAACGACACGCTTGGAATCACCAGTGTGCTGGTGGCGCACGAGCTGGCCGCGATCAAGGAAGTGGCCGACCACGTATACCTGATCGCCAATGGCAAGGTAGTGGCGCAGGGCGATCCCAAGACCATCGCCGACGACGGCTCGCCGTGGACGCGCCAGTTCTTCGGCGGCGAACCGGATGGGCCGGTGCCGTTCCAGTATCCGGCTGGCGATTACGCGCAGGCCCTCGGTTTCAAGCAAGGTGCTGCATGAGCGCGCAAACCCAGTACAACAATCTCGTGCTCCAGACGCTGGCGCAGATCGGCCGCTGCGGCCTGTTCCTGCTGCAGATCCTGGCGGCGATTCCGCTCAGCCTGCGGCATGTGCGCGAAACCCTGCGCCAGCTGTGGTTCGTGGGCGCGATGAGCCTCACCATCATCATGACCTGCGGCCTGTTCGTAGGCATGGTGCTGGGGCTGCAGCTGTATCACGTGCTGGCGATTTTCGGCGGCAGTTCCGCGACCGGCTCGGTGGTGGCGCTGTCGATTTACCGTGAACTGGGGCCAGTGGTGACGGCGCTGTTGTTCGCCGGCCGCGCCGGCACCTCGATCACCGCGGAAATCGGCCTGATGCGCGCCACCGACCAGATCGCCGCGATGGAAATGATGGCGGTGGATCCGATCGCCTATGTCGCCGCGCCGCGTTTCCTGGCCGGCCTGATCGCCATGCCGTTGCTGTGCTGCGTGTTCTGCGCGATGGGCATTTTCGGCGGCCATCTGGTGGGCGTGAACTGGCTGGGCATCGACAACGGTACGTTCTGGTCGAACATGACCGCCACCGTGGACGTATGGCAGGACATCATCAACGGCGTGCTGTGGAAGAGCACGGCCTTCGGCGCGGTGGTGGCGCTGATCGCCGTATTCCAGGGCTATACCACGCCGCCCACCAGCGAAGGCGTGGCGTATGCGACGACGCGTACCGTGGTGGCTTCATCGATTGCGATTCTGGCGCTGGACTTCGTGCTTACCGCGTTCCTGATGTGACCGGACCGATCTGCATCGCCATGACCCACTGTTTCTTTTTGAGGAATTTGCCGTGAGCCAGAGAAAATCCTACGCCGTCGGCACCGGCCTGTTCATCGTGCTCGGTTTCGCCGCGCTGGCGTACCTGGCCACGCAGACCAGCTCGATTGCCAACAGCCATCAGGGTGCCAGCTACCGCTTCGACGCGCAGTTCGCCAACGTCGGCCAGCTCAAGGAGCGTGCGCCGGTGAAAGTGGCGGGTGTGCGCGTGGGCCAGGTGCAGTCGATCACGCTGGAGCCGGGCAAGGACGTGGCGGACGTCACCTTGTCCATCGACAACACGTACAACCAGATTCCGGTCGATTCGGTGGCCACGATCTACACCAGCGGCCTGCTGGGCGATCAGTTCGTAGGCCTGCAGTTCGGCAAGGCCAAGCAGTACGTGGCCGATGGCGGCCACCTGGGCCTGACCCGTCCGGCGGCTTCGCTGGAAGACATGCTGAGCAAGTTCGTCGGCGCCGGCGGCGTGGCCGATGCGATCGGCGGCACCTACGCGGTTCGCGCCGATTTCACCAATGTGGGCGCCTTGTCGGTGGGGGCCCCGGTGAAGATGGCGGGTGTGGCGATCGGCAGCGTGGCGTCGATCAAGGCCGATCCGGTCAAGCTCGACGCTGTCGTGACGCTGGCGATCGACAAGCAATACAACCAGATTCCGGACGATTCCTCCGTGGCGGTATTCACCAGTGGTTTGATCGGCAGCCAGTATGTTGCGATCCAACCCGGTGGCTCGCCGAATTCGCTCAAGGATGGTGACCAGCTCGTGCTGACGCAGTCGGCCATGCAGCTGGAAGACCTGATCGGCAAGTTCCTGGTCAATGGTTCGTCCAGCGGCGGCAGCAGCAACAACGCCGGTGGCAACGGTTCGCCCAATACCCCTGCCGGCAAGCACTGAGCCCCGGCCTTACTAGGAGTCATCCATGTTGCGTCATCTGGCTATTGCTACCGCCATCGCCCTGGGCAGCGTCGTGATCGCCGTGCCGGCGTTCGCGCAGGACGCCTCGAGCGCGCAGGCTTCCAATGCATCGACGCCGGAAGCGGTGGTGCAGACCATCACCAACAGCCTCGACACCCAGATCGCCGACCACAAGGCCGAGCTGCAGAACAACAAGCCCAAGCTGGTGACGCTGATCAACCAGATCTTCCTGCCGCACTTCGATACGGACTGGGCCTCGATTTTGGTGCTGGGCATGCACGCGCGCGAAGCCACGCCGGAGCAGCGCTCGCGCTTCGCCAAGGCGTTCTACACCTCGCTGACCAATCGCTATGCGGAAGGCCTGCTGAGCTACACCAAGGGCACGGTGAAGGTGCTGCCGTTCCAGGGCGAGCTCAACGACAAGTACACCGTGGTGAAAACCCAGGTGACCACCGACGACAATAAGCAGATTGCCGTGAACTACGTGTTCCACAAGACCGCCGACGGTCAATGGAAGGCGTATGACGTGATCATCGAAGGCATTTCCTACATCACCAACTATCGCAACCAGGTCGATGCGGAGATCAAGAAGGAAGGCCTCGACCAGCTGATCAAGGATCTGGAGACGCAGGGCGACAAGGCGTTGCAGCAGATGGAACAGGAAAACAAAGGTAATGGCGCCAAGTAAATCCGGTCAGTTCAGGGTGGTTGCCGAGGCGCCGGGCACGGTTGCCGTGTCCGGCACCTTGAACTTCGCCACCGCAGCGAATGCCCTGGCGGCGATGCGTGCCGCCTTCGGCGAGGATGGGCGCAGCACCCTGGACCTGGGCGGCGTGACCACGTGCGACAGTGCCGGACTGGCCTGCGTGCTGGCGGCGCTGTCGGAAGCGGATCAGGGCGGTCGCCGGGTGTTGGTGCAACACGTGCCGGTCGGCATGCAGGCGCTGGCGCAGGTTTGCGGCGTGGAGCCCTTCCTGCACTGAACCGGCTGGCATCCAAGGCGTTGTTACAGGCATAAAAAAACGGGGCTCGAAGCCCCGTTTTTTTTGTGCCTACGGGCGAGTTACTGATTGCCCGAGCTGTTCGGCTGTTTCTGCTTCTGCTCCCACTGCTGCTGTTCCTTCAGCAACTGGGCCGGGTCGAAGTTCTGGTTCGAGTTGTTCGAGCCCTGGCCTTGCTGCAGCTTCAGCATCACCTCTGCCGGCGGATTGCCGTCGTAGAGCTTGTTCAGGCGGGTCTGGCGCCAGGCGTCGCGCACGAAGGCGTAGGGGTCGTAGGCCGACTGCAGGAAGCTGTCGGCGTCGAGCAGCTGCGCGCGCATCTGGATGAAATAGACCACTTCGGGGATGTAGTACTGGCCCCAATGGAAATTGTGGTTACGTTCGAAGTAGCTGATCGGGTCGAACAGGTAGCCGTCGACCGGGTACTGCCAGACGTCGCGGAAAGTGGTGGGGCCGAGCAGCGGCACCATCAGGTAATCGCCTTCCGGCACACCCCAGCGGGCCAGGGTGATGCCGAAGTCGGTTTCCTTCAGCGGGATCTTCATCTTGGTGGCCGGATCGAAGAAGCCGGCCAGACCCACCGTCATGTTGATCATGAAGCGGCCGGTATCGGTGATGGCATCGCTCGGGCGCGCCTGCATCAGGTTGTTGGCGATGCTGATCGGCAGCTTGATATTGGTGAAGAAGTTGCCGATGCCGGTCTGCACCGGCTTGGGCGTCACCTTGGTGTAGCCCACGGCGACCGGACGCAGCACGTGCTTGTCCAGCGCCATGTTGAAGGCGTAGCTCTTGCGGTTGAACTTCTCCAGCGGATCGTCCGTACGCGGCGGGGCGATGGCGCAGCCGACCAGCAGGGTAGCTGCGGCCAGGGGGAGAAGGCGGCTCAAAAGGAGGCGGGGCAGGGAGGGCATCGAGAGGGGGTCCGCTGCAAAATGGGGGGATTTTTAGTAAAAGTGAACTTCCTAGTTTTATATTGTGCATCACTTGCACCGCGCTTTCGAGCTGGCGCGGGGCAGTCTGGCATGATAAGAGCCAATCGCATTGCCAGCCAAGTGGCTGCCCGATAAACTGTAAGACCGCATAAGTCTTTTATTGTCTAAGGATTTCCCATGGCCCGCATTACCGTGGAAGACTGCCTCGAGGTAGTCGATAACCGTTTCGAGCTGGTGCTGATGGCGACCAAGCGCGCCCGCCAGCTGGCCAACGGTGCCGAACCGGCCGTTCACCCCGACAACGACAAGCCGACCGTGCTGGCGCTGCGCGAAATCGCCGACCGCCGCATCGACCAGGCCACCATCGACGAGATCGATCGCGCCGAGCGCGAGCGTGCCGAGCGCGAAGCGCTGGAATGGGCTGCCCAGGAAGTGGATGACGATCTCTCCAAGGGCGGAGATGACTGATGGAAGGCGGCGGCTGTCGACCGCGCAGTCGTCGATCCGGCCATGCCGGGCAAGCGTGTAGCGCTGCGCGCGCCGCTTGCCCCGAGTCGCTTCTCTTCCACATCCAGCATGAGGCGAACGCCTGAACGGGCGTCGTGATCCCATGACCGCGGCCACGCATCCCGCTTCCGAGGATACGTCCGCACTGCCACCCTACGTGCTGGCGCTGAAAGAGCGCATCGCCTACCTGCCCGAACAGAACGTGGAGCGCGTGCTGCGTGCCTATCAGGTGGGCGCGGTGGCGCACGAAGGGCAGACGCGCAAGAGTGGCGAGCCCTACATCACCCATCCCATCGCCGTGGCCGGCATCCTGGCCGAGATGGGCATGGATGCCGAAACGATCATTGCGGCGATCCTGCACGACACGCTGGAAGACACTTCGCTCAGCCGCGCCGCGTTGTCCGGCGAATTCGGCGATACCGTGGCGGAGCTGGTCGACGGTGTCACCAAGCTGGACAAGATGCGCTTTTCCAGCCGCCAGGAGGCGGATGCGGAAAGCTTCCGCAAGATGCTGCTGGCGATGGCGCGAGACCTGCGCGTAATCCTGATCAAGCTGTCCGATCGCCTGCACAACATGCGCACGCTGGGTGCCAAGGATGCCGATTCGCGCCGCCGCATCGCGCGCGAGACGCTGGAAATCTACGCGCCCATCGCCCAGCGCCTGGGCATGAACAAGATCAAGGCGGAACTGCAGGACCTGGGTTTCCGCGCGCTCCATCCGGATCGTTACCGGGTGATCAGCGAACGCATCCGCGCCGCGCTGGGCAATCGGCGCGAAGCGATGGGGCGCATCGAAGGCGCGCTCACGGCGCGGCTGGTCGACGAACGCATTCCGGTACGCGTGGTGGGGCGCATCAAGTCGCCCTGGAGCATCTATTCGAAGATGCGCAGCGAGCACAAGAGCTTTGCGCAGCTGATGGATGTGTACGGCTTTCGCGTGGTCACTGACAGCGCGATGAGTTGCTACATGTCGCTGGGCGTGGTGCATGCGCTGTACAAGCCGGTCGACCGGCGCTTCAAGGATTTCATCGCCATTCCCAAGGCCAACGGCTACCAGTCGCTGCACACCGTGCTGCTCGGGCCGTTCGGCGCGCCGATCGAAGTGCAGATCCGCACCGAAGAAATGGATTCGGTAGCCGAGCGCGGCGTGGCGGCGCATTGGGCGTACAAGACCGAGAGCGGTCCCGCCAACAGCGCGCAGGCGCGTGCGCGCGAATGGCTGGCCTCGCTGGCGGACAGCCAGGCCAATACGCCGGAAGCGGCCGAATTCATCGAGAACGTCAAGATCGACCTGTTCCCGGATGAAACCTATCTGTTCACCCCGCGCGGCGACATCCTCTCGCTGCCGCGCAACGCAACGGCGCTGGATTTTGCCTATGCCGTGCACACCGACGTGGGCGATCACGCGGTGGCGGCGCGCGTCGACAAGAAGCTGCTGCCGTTGCGTACGCGGCTCGAGTCGGGCCAGTTGGTGGAAATCATCACCGCGCCTTCCGCCGTGCCCAATCCGGCCTGGCTGGAATTCGTGGTCACCGGCAAGGCGCGCACTGCGATCCGGCAGTACCTGAAACATCTGCAGCACGAAGATGCGGTGGATTTCGGCCATCGCATGCTGGATCGCGCACTCGATGCGCAAGGCACCAGCCTGGATGCGATCCAGCCGGACGTGCTGGAAAAATTCCTGCAAAAATCCAAGTTCAAGCGGCTGGAAGAGCTGCTGTCGGACATTGCGCTGGGCAATCGCATGCCCGACCAGGTGGCCAGCCAGCTGGTGGCTTCGCGCGGCGCCACCGTGCGCGGTACGCCGGTTACGCATGTAGCGGAGAAGATCCGCATCACCGGCGCCGAGCGCGGCGTGCTGAGCTTTGCCAATTGCTGTCATCCGTTGCCGGGCGACGACATCATCGGCTACCTCTCGCCGGGCAAGGGCATCGTCGTGCATCGCACCGAATGTCCCAATGTGGTGGAGCTGCGCAAGTCGCCCGAACGTTGCGTGGCAATCGAGTGGGATCGCGATGTGCAGGGTGATTACCGCGCCGAGCTACGCATCGAAGTCATCAACCGTCCCGGCGTATTGGCGACCGTGGCGGCGGCGATTGCCGCGGCCGATTCCAATATCGAGAACGTGGAATACGTCGAGCGCGATATGGCGGCGGCCACACTGCTGTTCACCATCGAAGTGAAGAATCGCAAACACCTGGCCGAGGTGATCCGGCGCGTGCGGCGTACGGGTGTGGTCAGCGGGGCCTATCGCTATCCGCTCTGAGGCGGTGCTTCATTCGCGGCTGTCGAACCCTGCGTCATCGCTTTACACTGGCCGCTTTCCATTCCGGACAGTCCCCATGCCCCGTACCATCATTGCCACTGACCAGGCTCCCGCTGCCATCGGCCCGTATTCGCAGGCCGTGCGTGCCGGCAATACGGTGTATTTCTCCGGCCAGATTCCGCTGGATCCGGCTACGGGCGCCCTGGTCGAGGGCGATATCACCACACAGACGCGCCGCGTGTTCGACAATCTGGTGGCGGTGGCCGAAGCGGCCGGCGGTTCGCTGGCGCAGATCGTGCGCGTGGGTATCTACGTAACCGATCTGGCGAACTTCGCGGCGGTCAACGCCGTCATGGGCGAGTATTTCCAGCAGCCGTATCCGGCGCGTTCCACGATCGAGGTTTCCGGCTTGCCGAAAGCGGCGCAGGTGGAAGTCGACGCCGTGATGGTGCTGGACTGATCGAACGCCGAGTGCATCGCCGACATGTCCTGTCGGCGATGCGCAGGCGTGCTTGAGCCCGCTCGGCTAGTCTTGACGGATGGCTGCTATCAAATCCCAGGCATCGATTGACGCTGTCGCCGATCCGGGCAAGCTGCCGCTCGCCAGTCTCGGCGGCGTGGGGCCTGCGCTGGTGGAAACGCTGCAGCGCATGGGTCTGCACACGGTGCAGGATCTGTGGTTTCACCTGCCGCTGCGTTACGAGGATCGCACGCACCTCGTGCCGATGGCGGATCTGCGTCCGGGCATGCGGGCGCAAGTGGTTGGCGTGGTCGAGGCAGTCGAAAAGACGTATCGCTATCGGCCGCAGCTGAAGGTGGCCATCGGCGATGGCGTGATGCAGACACTGTTGCTGCGCTTTTTTCACTTCAACAAGGCGCAGGCCGAGCAGTTTCACGTGGGCACGCGGCTGCTCTGCTACGGCGAAGTACGACAGAGCGGTATCGGTCTGGAAATCGTGCATCCACAGTACCGACGTCTGGATGAGGCAGCCGAAGTCGTGCTGGATGAGCGGCTGACGCCGGTCTATCCCACCACCGAGGGACTCGGCCAGAAGCGCCTGGCGGGTGTGATCGGCAAGGCGCTGCAGTTGTTGCCGGCGGAGGCGGAGCTGGAGCTGATTCCGCCGGCGCTGTGCGCGGAATTCGGCCTGACCTCGTTGCGCGAGGCCTTGCTGTACGTGCATCGGCCGCCCGCGGATGCGCGCATGGATCAGCTGATGCAGGGCCGCCATCCCGCGCAGCAGCGTCTCGCCTTCGAAGAATTGCTGAGCCAGCACATGAGCTTGAAGCGCTTGCGCATGGCAGTGCGCGAACGCCATGCACCCGTGCTGGCCGATCGCGGCAAACACCAACAGCGTTGGCTGCAGGGATTGCCGTTCAAGCTCACCGGCGCACAACAGCGCGTAATCGCGGAAGTGGCGGCGGATACCTCGCAATCTCATCCCATGCTGCGCTTGGTGCAGGGCGACGTCGGGTCGGGCAAAACAGCAGTGGCATGCGCGGCGGCCTTGTCAGCGGTGGAAGTAGGCTGCCAGGTGGCGTTGATGGCGCCGACCGAATTGCTGGCGGAACAGCATCTGCGCAATTTTCGTCATTGGCTGGAGCCGCTCGGTATTGCCGTCGAGTGGCTGGCGGGCAAACAACAAGGCAAGGCACGGCAACAGGCGATGCAGCGAGTGACCGAGGGTGCGCCGGTGGTGATCGGTACGCATGCGCTGATGCAGGAAGGCGTGGCGTTTTCGCGCCTCGGCCTGGTGATCGTCGACGAGCAGCATCGTTTCGGTGTGCAGCAGCGCCTGGCGCTGCGCGACAAAGGCCTGGAAGGTGAGCTGGTGCCGCATCAGCTGGTGCTGACGGCTACGCCGATTCCGCGCACCCTGGCCATGAGTGCCTACGCCGACCTGGATATTTCCGCCATCGACGAATTGCCGCCGGGACGCACGCCGGTACAGACCATCGCCATCTCCAATGCACGGCGCATGGAGGTGATCGAGCGCATCCATGCGGCCTGCATGGAAGGGCGCCAGGTCTACTGGGTGTGCACCTTGATCGAAGAGTCCGAGCAACTGCGCGCGCAGGCTGCCGAGGCGGCGCATACGGAACTCACGCACGCGCTCACCGATTGCAAGGTGGGCTTGATCCACGGCCGCATGAAGCCCAAGGAAAAGCAGGCGGTGATGGATGCGTTCAAGGCTGGCGAATTGGCCGTGCTGGTCGCGACCACGGTGATCGAAGTGGGCGTGGACGTACCCAATGCCAGCCTGATGGTGATTGAAAACAGCGAGCGTCTGGGGCTGGCGCAGTTGCATCAGCTGCGCGGGCGGGTCGGGCGCGGCTCGGTGGCGTCCAATTGCGTGCTGCTGTACCAGCCGCCGCTGGGGCAGCTGGCACGCGAGCGCCTGCAGGTGATGCGGGAAACCAACGATGGTTTCCGTATCGCGGAAAAGGATCTGGAGCTGCGCGGCCCGGGCGAAGTCCTCGGTACGCGTCAGACCGGTCAGCTCAGTTTCCGCATGGCCGATCTGTCGCGTGATGCGCATCTGCTGCCGGCTGTGCAGCAGGTGGGTGAGCAGATGCTGGCGCAGCATGCCGGGCAGGCCGGGCGGCTGATCGAGCGCTGGATCGGCGGCGCTGCGCGCTACGTGAATGCCTGACCCTGTTCGACATCGCGCGCTCGCAATAAGCTAGCCGGCTCAGCCAAGGAAATACGATGAGCAAGCCGCAACTTCTGATCGATACCGACCCCGGCGTGGATGATGCGCTGGCGATTCTGATGGCGCATGCGCACGCCGATGTGCTTGGCCTGAGCATTGCCGCCGGTAATGTCGGTCTCTCCCATACCGTGCGCAACGCGCGCACGCTGGTCGATCTGGCAGGCGCGACCACGCCGGTGTTTGCCGGCTGTCCGACGCCGCTGGTGCGTCTGCCGGAAGAAGATGCGGCCTTCGTGCATGGGCGTGACGGGCTGGGCGATGTCGGCTTTCCCGAGCCTGCGGCAGGCCTGGAGAGCGAGCACGCGGCGCTGGCCTTGCTGCGGCTGACACGCGAGCACCCGGGCGAATTGACCTTGGTAGCGCTGGCGCCACTGACCAATCTGGCGCTGGCCTTGAAACTGGATCCGTCCCTGCCGCAGCGCGTGAAGCGCCTGGTGGTGATGGGCGGCGCGGTAACCGGCCATGGCAATACCGGGCGGGTGCCGGCGGAATTCAACGTGGGCTTCGATCCGGAAGCCGCGCATATCGTGTTCGAAGGCTTCCCCGAGTTCGACCTGGTCGATTGGGAACTGACTCTGCGCCACGCCTTCGACGAGGCGGAGTTCGACCAGTGGCTGGCCGAGGGCGACCGCCGCGCGGCCTTCTTCGGCCGGGTGTTCCAGGTGGCGCGCGAAACCAATCTGCGCAGCGGCCGGCGCGGGATCATCGCCGCCGATGCCCTGGCCATGGCAGTGGCGATCGACCCATCCGTGGTCGTGCGCAGCGAGCGCCGGCATGTCGGCGTGGAACTGGATGGGCGGCTCACCCGCGGCGCCACCGTGGTGGACTGGGGCAATCGCCTGAAGCTGCCGGCCCGGGCCAACGTGGTGATGGAGCTGGATCAGCGCAAATTCGCGGCGATGGTGCGGCGCGCGCTAGGTGCCGACAAGGCCGGCTGAGCCGCTCCCGCTGGACCGGTCGATGTTCCGGCAAGTTGACTGAAATAGGGTGGCAGCCTATACTGCCGCTCTTTTCACCCACCGCTTTGAGCCTGTCATGAAGCCCGATATCCATCCGAATTACCGCCAGGTGGTGTTTCAGGACCTCTCGTCCGAGTTCGCGTTCCTGACGCGCTCGACGATTGCGACCAAGGAAACCATCAAGTGGGAAGACGGCAACGAGTACCCGCTGATCAAGGTGGATATCTCCAGCCATTCGCACCCGTTCTATACCGGCAAGCAGAAAGTTGTTGATGCCGGTGGCCGCGTGGACAAGTTCCGCCGCCGCTACGCGCAGAAGTAATCATTCTGCATACCTGCTGTCACAAGCAGGTAAGCCATTCGCACAGGGCAGGCCTCGCGCCTGCCCTGTGTTTTTGTGCGTGTCAATCGGACCATGCGCCCTCGGATGTGCATAGGCCGATGTGCGATAATGGATCGGATGCATCATCCATTCCCCACAAGGATGATGTGACTTTCCTTCGCCGGCTGGTCACCGTTCTGCGGTTGCCTCCGGTGGCGACCCATGTGTAGGAGGTTTCCGTGTCCGATTCAAAATCCGTCAAGCTGGTAGACGAGTCCAACGGCCGCAGCAGCGAGCTCCCGTTGCTGACCGGTACGATTGGCCCCGCCTGCATCGACATCGCGCCGCTGTACAAGGACACCGGGCACTTCACGTACGACCCGGGCTACGGCAGCACCGCCAGCACCAAGAGCGCCATCACCTACATAGATGGTGACCAGGGCGTGCTGATGTACCGCGGTTACCCGATCGAACAGCTGGCGGAAAAGTCGAGCTTCCTCGAAGTGGCCTACTTGCTGTTGCACGGCGAACTGCCGAACAAGAGCCAGTTCTCTACGTTCGAAAACGACATCACGCATCACACGATGATGCACGAGTCGCACAAGAATTTTTTCCAGGGCTTCCACCACGACGCGCACCCGATGGCCATGCTGGCCGCTTCGGTGGCGTCGCTGTCGGCCTTCTATCATGAAGACCTGGATGTCGATAACGCCGAAGACCGCAAGCTGGCAGCGATCCGCCTGATCGCCAAGATGCCGACCATCGCCGCTGCTTGCTATCGCTATTCGATCGGCTGGCCGTTCCGCTATCCGCGCAACAACCTCGCGTACGTCGACCGCTTCCTGCACATGATGTTCGAAGTGCCGAGCGAGCCGCTGGAAATGAGCCCGGTGGCGTCCAAGGCGCTGGATCTGTTGTTCATCCTGCACGCCGATCACGAACAGAATGCATCCACCTCGACGGTGCGCCTGGTGGGTTCCACCGGTGCCAATCCGTATGCGTCGATTGCTGCCGGCATCACCGCGCTGTGGGGCCCCGCACACGGCGGCGCCAACGAAGCCGTGCTGAAGATGCTGGAAGAGATCGGCACGCCGGACAAGGTGGAAACCGCGGTCAAGCGCGCCAAGGACAAGAATGACAACTTCCGCCTGATGGGCTTCGGCCATCGCGTCTACAAGAACTTCGACCCGCGCGCGAAGATCATCCGCGAGATGTGCCATAAGGTGTTGTCCGAGCTCGGCGTCAACGATCCGCTGCTCGATGTGGCGATGAAGCTGGAAGAGGCGGCGCTGAAGGACGATTACTTCGTCGAGCGCAAGCTGTATCCGAACGTCGACTTCTATTCCGGCATCATCTACAAGGCACTGGGCATTCCGACCGAGATGTTCACGGTGATGTTCGCCATTGCGCGTACCGCCGGCTGGATCGCGCATTGGATCGAACAGCACGAAACCCCCGGCTCGCGTATCGGCCGTCCGCGCCAGTTGTATGTCGGCTCCGACAAGCGCGATTACACGGCGATGGACAAGCGCTGATCGCTCTGCGTCTGTTGCAAGCAAAACGCCCGGCATAAAGCCGGGCGTTTTTTGTTTATGCGAGTGAATGGATCAGCGCAGTGCGGCGGCGAGCTTGCGCTCGAAGTCGTCCTGCTGATTGTCTTCTTCAGCCAGCATGATTTCCACCGTCGCCAGCGACGCACGGCGCATGGGCTTCTCGTCGATGCGATCGAGCGGCGCCTGGCGCAATGCATTGAGCGGCAGCACGGTGAGGTCGAAGGGAAGACTGTCGGCCGCGAACAGCAGTACCGGGTATTCCACCTGTTCGTCGCGGCTGACGCGCAGGCGGCGATTCTGTGTTTCTACCGGCACGCCGCGTTCGCGCAGATAAATGCTGACCGCTTCCGGATCGTCACTGAATACGTGCAGGCAGACTGCCGAATGCGAATCGGCGGTGCCATCGAGTACCGAGCCGACCAGGCGCGGCTCGAAACTTTGCAGGAAACGCATGGCTTCCACCGCGGCCTCGCGCCGGCTGCGCAGCAACTGCGGCTGGCTTTCGCCCTGGAAAATGCGCTGGTGCTCGCGCAGGGCCTGCTCGATCTCGTGATTGCGGGGCAGGGCTTGTTCATCAAGCACGCCCAGACGTTCGGCGGCTTTGCGTTTGGCGTGGTGGAAGTCGCGGATGCCGTGTTCGCTCATCAGTCGCGCCGCCTCCTGGGCGACGCGTAACCGGTTGCGCTGCACACGGTCGTGTGCGTGGATGCGATGGTGCTCGCCTCGTGCCATTGCTCCGGCCCTCTATTGCGCGTCCTCGGCAAGACTACCGGAAAACTATCAAGATGTTGAGAAAGTGAGTTTCTGCACTTTCTCAACTTTCAGCTTGGACGGTTAGGCGCGTCCGGGGCCGCGCCTGGCGCCCCGGTCGCGCCAGCGACGGCTCTAGAAAATATCGTTGGCCTGCTGCTGATCCTGATTTTGCTGATCCTGCTGCTGGGCCTGGTTGTGCAGTCGGTCCACGTCTTCGACCTTGAAGATCTCCGACATGGCGTCCGGGTCCCCGGTTTCCGTGGGCAGGCCGCTGTCGCGGTTGATCTGTACGGTGGTGATGCCGGGCGGCATGGACAGACTGTTTTCCGCCGTGCCCTTGAGCACATCGCCCATGTAGTCGGTCCAGATCGGCAGCGCCGCCTTGGCGCCGAACTCGCCTTTGCCCAGGGAGCCGAAGTCGTCGAAGCCGACCCAGACAGCGGTCGACAGATCGCCGTTGAAACCGACGAACCAGGCATCGCGGTGATCGTTGGTGGAGCCGGTCTTGCCGGCCAGATCCGGCCGGTTGAGCGCCTTGGCGGCATAGCCGGTACCGGTGGGCGACTGGATCACGTCCTTCATCAAGGAAGTGACCAGGTAATCGTTGCGGATATCGATCACGTGCGGGGCCAGTACCGGGGCGACCTCGCCGCTATGGGCATCGGCCGGCAGGGTGGTTTCGCCGGCCATGGCGACACTGGTTGCGGGTGCCGGTGCATTGCCGGACGAGCTCGGCACCACGCCGTTGGTCAGCATGCTGGCCGGCGGCGGTGCCGGCGGCGTGTTCTGCAGCAGGCGCGCCTGGCAGCTGGCGCAGGCTCGTGCCGGGTTGGCCACGTAGACCGGCTTGCCATCGCGGTCGTCGATCTCGCTGATGAAATACGGCGTGACCAGATAGCCGCCATTGGCGAATACCGCGTAGCCGCGCGCCATGCTGACTGGCGATACCGACGCCGTACCCAGCGCCATCGACAGATTGTTGGGCAGCGCATCGAGCGGAAAGCCGAAACGGGTGACGTAGTCCCGCGCATAGCGCACGCCGATCGCATCGAGCAGGCGCACCGAGACCAGGTTCTTCGATTCCACCAGCGCCTCGCGCAGGCGCATCGGGCCGGCGAACTTGTTGTCGTCGTTGGATGGCGTCCACAGGCCGTTCGGCTGGGAGGGGTCGGGCAGGGCCAGGGGCGCGTCGTTGACGATCGAGGCGGTGGTAAAGCCGCGCTCGAAGGCCGCCGAGTAGATGAAAGGCTTGAAGCTCGAGCCCGGCTGGCGCGCCGCCATCACGGCGCGGTTGAACTTGCTGCGCTGGAAGTTGAAGCCGCCGACCAGCGACTGGATCGCGCCGTCATCGGGGCTCATCGACACTAGCGCGGCCTGCGCCTTGGGGATCTGGGTCAGCTGCCAATTGCCCTTGTCGTCCTGGATGACGCGGATGATGTCGCCGGGCTTGAGCACCTCGTTCACCGCCTTGGGGGCGGCGCCGATGCGGCTTTCATTGACGTACGGACGGGCCCAGTCCATCGCCGCCAGATTCAGCGTGATGGTCTGCTTGCTCGACAGATAGATCGAGGCCTCGCTGGCATTGGAGGCGATTACCAGGCCGGGCGTCAGGCCGGCGACGTCCATATAGCTGGACAGCAGGTTGCCGTAGTCGGCATCGCTGGCATTGGCGGGCAGTTCCTGGTGGGCCTCCGGGCCGCGCCAGCCGTGCCGGTGGTCGTAGATGGACAGGCCGTCCCTCACCGCGACAACCGCCGATTGCTGGCGGGTGCTGACGATGGTGGTCTTGACCACATAGCCTTCGGTCAGCGCGTCGTTGCCAAGACGATCCAGGGCTTGCAGGCGGGCCATTTCGGCCAGATAGGGCGCCTCCACCTGGATCGGCTGCTCATGGGGCGCCGCATCGTCGGGCGCATGAATGGCTTCCTCGTACTGCGCCTGGTTGATGTACTTGTGCTCCAGCATCTGGCCGAGCACCCAGTTGCGGCGGGCCAGCAGGCGCTGGGTATTGGTCAGCGGGTTCGCCGCCGAGGGCAGCTGGAAGGTGGAGGCGATGGCGGCGCATTGGGCCACCGTCAGCTGGTCCAGCCGCTTGCCGTAGTAATACTCGGCCGCAGCGGCCACGCCGTAGGAGCGATGGCCCAGGAACATCTTGTTGAGGTACAGCTCGAGGATCTGGTCCTTGGTCAGCTCGCCTTCCATGCGCAGGGCGATGAACATCTCGATCAGCTTGCGCGAGTACAGCTTTTCCGGGCTGAGGAAGAAATTGCGCGCGACCTGCTGGGTAATGGTGGAGCCGCCCTGGGTCTTGTTGCCGCCGGAAGCCACCACGTGGAAGCCGGCACGCATCACGCCGCGCCAGTCCACGCCCGGGTGGCTGTAGAAATCGGCGTCCTCCGCCGACAGCACCGCATGCTTGAGCATGTCCGGCACCTGCTCCATGGAGACCGGGATGCGCCGCGTCTCGCCGAACGTTGCGATGAGCTTGCCGTCCGCGCTGATGATGCGCAGTGGCACCTGCATGTGGTAATCCTTGAGCACCGCCACGGAGGGGAGCCGGGGGGCGACCAGCCAGTAGGCCACGCCGGCGGCGGCGGCAATCAGCAGCAATCCGCTGAAGCCGAGAATCAGGAACCAGCGCAGCAAGGCTTTCAGAATTCGCGTCATGTGGTCGGGGCTGCTCTAGATGTTCTGAGGTTGCTCCCGCCCGGCACCGTGCGGGGTCGGCCAAGGCGGGCTGCCAGTGGGCGAGGGGCCGGAAGGTAGGCGAGGGAGCAATCCCAACATATTGATTTTTAAGGGGCGGGGTGTTCAAGAACGTGCATGGGATGGCATACGGTATGGCAAACAGCTGTCATCCATGTGCTGAAATCTCCTACACATCATGCCACTCGCCTGCAACGTATCAGTCAGATCATCCCAATCGAGACCTGAGTCAAAACAGGCCAGAGTATAGATGTTGCAGTATGTGCAGCATCAGCAACGGATTAGCAAAACCTTAATCGCGGTATCCGGCGGGTTGGTCCAAATGTGCAGGCCATCACGCCAAAAGTCTCGAAGAAGATCGCGTAGGCCGTTGCTATTGCGTTAATTTTTGGATCTAATGGCCCGGCAATCCTGCCAGTTACTGGCGGAAGCGCCAGGGGTCAAGGGGGAATCATCGTGGGGCTCTTTACACCCAAGAAGCCGCCGCTTGTTGGTGTCGACATCAGTTCGACGGCCGTCAAGTTGCTGCAGCTCAGCCAGACCGGAGGCCGCTATCGCGTGGAGCACTACGCGATCGAGCCGCTGCCCCCTAACGCCGTCGTCGAGAAGAACATCGTCGAGGTCGAAGCCGTTGGCGAGGCCGTGCGCCGTGCACTGGCTCGCTCGGGCGCCAAGATCAAGCATGCTGCTGCGGCAGTTGCCGGATCTGCCGTCATCACGCGCATCGTGCCGATGGCGGCGGAATTGTCGGACGACGACCTGGAAGGACAGATCCAGGTTGAAGCCAACCAATACATCCCGTATCCGATCGAGGAAGTCAGTCTCGATTTCGAGGTGCTGGGTCCGGTTCGCGACAATCCCGAAATGAACAATGTGCTGCTGGCTGCGTCGCGCACGGAAAACGTCGATATGCGTGTTGCCGCGCTGGATCTGGGCGGGCTCACCGCGCAGGTCATGGACGTTGAAGCCTTTGCGATGGAAAACGCCTTCACGCTGATCGCCGACCAGTTGAATGTCGGCCGTGACGCGCTGGTGGCGGTGATCGACATCGGCGCCACCATGACCACGCTGTCGGTGCTGAAGAACCAGCGCACGATCTATTCGCGCGAACAGGTCTTCGGCGGCAAGCAGCTCACCGACGAAATCATGCGCCGCTACGGCCTTTCCTATGAGGAAGCCGGACGTGCCAAGCGCAAGGGTGGCCTGCCGGAGTCGTATGAGACCGAGGCGCTGCAGCCGTTCAAGGAATCGCTGGTACAGCAGATCAGCCGCCTGCTGCAGTTCTTCTACGCGGGTAGCGAATACAGCAAGGTCGACCAGGTAGTACTGGCCGGCGGCTGTGCGTCGATCGACGGCATCAGCGCCATGCTGGAAGAGCAGCTCGGCCTGCCCTGCATCGTGGCCAATCCGCTGGCGCGCATGTCGCTCTCCAATCGAGTGCAGGCACAGTCGCTGACCCAGGATGCGCCGGCGCTGATGATCGCGGTCGGACTCGCCATGAGGAGTTTCGACTGATGGCACGCATCAACCTACTTCCCTGGCGCGCCGAGCGCCGCAAGCAGCGACAGCGCGAATTTTTCATGCAGCTCGGTGCGGCCGCCGTGGCCGCGATCGGCGTGCTGATGCTGTGGGGCTTCTGGATGGGCATGCGCGTCGACAACCAAAACGAGCGCAATGCCTACCTGCAGGATCAGATCAAGCAGGTCGACGCGCGCCTGACCAAGATCAACGATCTGGAAAAAGTGCGTTCTCAGTTGTTGGCGCGCAAGCAAATCATCGAACAGCTGCAGGCCAACCGTTCGCAGATGGTGCACTTGTTCGACGAACTGGTTAAGACGATTCCGGGCAGCGTGCGCCTGACATCGATCAAGCAGGCCGGCGACCAGATGGTGCTCGATGGCGTGTCGCAGTCCAATGCCAGCGTCGCCGATTACATGCGCAACATCGAGGTCTCGCCCTGGATGGGCCAGACCGATCTCAGCAAGACCGAGAACAGCCACGACGCTTCGCGGATGCCCTACAGTTTTGGCCTGACGGTATCCCTGCAGAAGCCCAAGGATGACGGTACCGGCCAGACGTCCGGCGTCCCTGCTGCATCCAGCAGTAGCGCCAGCGTGCCGGCTGCACTGCCTGTCGCGGCACCGGTGAAGCCGGCCACGACGCCCCCGGCCACTGCCCAGGCGCCGGCATCAGCCGGGCCTGCGCCAGTCAAGGGAGGAGCCAAATAATGAAACTCCTCGAAGATTTGCGCAGCCTTGACCGTAACAACATTGGTGCTTGGCCCAAGTCGGTCAAAACCTTCTTCACGGTGCTGTTGTTCGCAGTGATTGTGCTGGTTGGCTGGTATGTGGTCATCAGCGATCAGCAGGACTCCCTGCAGGGCCTTGTCGGGAAGGAAGAAAAGCTCAAGCAGGAGTTTTCCGAGAAGCAGGCCAAGTCGGTCAATCTCGAAGCACTGCAGCAGCAGCTCGACGAGATGAAGGACATGCTGCGCCAGTTGCTGCGCCAGCTGCCCAGCAAGACGGAAATGCCTGAGCTGCTGGTCGATGTATCGCAGACCGCGTTGTCGGCCGGCCTGCAGCAGGAACTGTTCCAGCCGGGCACCGAAGTGCCGAAGGACTTCTACGCGGAGAAGCCGATCCAGCTGAAGATGATCGGCACCTACCACCAGTTCGGTGCTTTCATCAGCGGTGTGGCGTCCCTGCCGCGCGTGGTGATCCTCACCATGCACGATGTCTCGCTGACGCCTTATGCCCCGACTGGAAAGGGTGTGGAGCCGGGCCCGAATCAGCTGCTGGTATTGCAGGGCACGGTAAAGACCTACCGTTACCTGGATGACTCCGAGACTGGCGATACCGCTGGCAAGGCCAAGGGCAAGAAGGCGGGGGGCCGGAAATGAGAAACATGCCTGCCATCAAACCCGCTCTCGTCGCGAAGCTGTTCCTGCTCGCCGGTACCGCATTGATGCTCGCCGGTTGCACCCGCGGCATGTCGGATCTGCGTGACTGGGTGGCTCAGGAAAAAGCCAAGCGCGGTGCCCCGATTCCGCCGCTGCCGGTAATCAAGACGTTCGAAACCTTCACCTACACGGATCAGGACAAGCGCGATCCGTTCAGTCCGAGTCCGGACGAGCTCAATCAGAACAACGGCCCCCGTCCGGACGAAGGACGAGCCAGGCAACCGCTCGAAGCCTACTCGCTGGATAGCTTGAGGATGGTCGGCACGATTGGCATGGGCGCCAACATACAGGCCCTGATCAAGGATCCGGGCGGTGTGATTCATCGCGTGCAGAAGAACGAATACATGGGCCAGAACTATGGCCACATCACTGCCATCAGCAGCGATCGGGTCGATTTGGTCGAATTGGTTTCCAACGGCAATGGCGGCTGGATGGAACGTCCGGCCAGCATCGCGCTAGTCGCGGACGCGAAATAGGAATACAGGGGCTGATGCAATGACTAATCCAATCAAACCAGTCCGGAGCCGTGCCATGCACCTGGCCAGCCGTTGCCTGATGACGATGATGGTGCTGGGTGCAGCCGCGTGGGCCAATGCCGCCGCTGCCACTAGCACACTGCAGAACATCACCTACAAGAACCTGCCCGGTGGCCGCGTCGAAGTGCGCATGAGCTTCGACAGCAGCCAGGTGCCGCACCCGAATATCTTCACCACCGACAATCCGCCGCGCATCGCGATCGATTTTCCGGACACCACTAATGATGCGGCACGCCACCAGGACATCGGCATAGGCACCACGACCGGCGTTTCCGCCGTCTCCGCGGGTGGCCGTACGCGCGTAGTGGTCGAGTTGATGCAGGCCTCGGCCTACAAGTCGCACGTGGAAGGCAACAGCCTGGTGCTGGATGTCAACAACGGCACGCAGACGCAGCCGGTGACGACGGCGGCGACCATCGATCCGTCCAAGGCGCTGCCTTCGGCGATGAGCGGTCCGGCCATCCTCAATATCGACTTCCAGCGCGGCAGCAACGGTTCCGGCCGCGTGCTGGTCAATTTCAACGGCTCCGGCGCCAATGCCAACATGCACCGCCAGGGCAACAACATCGGCGTGGACATCGACAACGTGCAGCTGCCGGCCGCACAGGCCCAGCGCCTGAACGTGCTCGACTTTGCCACGCCGGTGCAGTCGATCTCGCCGCGCTCCACGCCGAACGGCGCGCATCTGGATATCGCATTCAGCGGCGACGTGGATACCTCGTCCTACCAGACGGCCAGTCAGTACGTCATCGAAGTGACACCGAAGAAGGCGAGCTCGAAGGACACCAATCCGGGTTCGTTCGCGCAGCCGGTCTATACGGGCAGCCGCGTCACCTTCAACTTCCAGGATATTCCGGTGCGCTCGGCCCTGCAGTTGCTGGCCGATGTTTCGGGCCTGAACTTGGTGGCTTCCGATACGGTCGGGGGCAGCGTCACCCTGCGCTTGGTCAATGTGCCCTGGGATCAGGCGCTGGACGTGATCCTGCGTGCCAAGAACCTGGACAAGCGCCGCGACGGCAATGTGATCTGGATCGCGCCGCAGAAGGAACTGGCCGATTATGAGCAGAACATCGCCGATGCGCGCTTCAAGGCCGAAGATACCGCTCCGCTGGTTACCACCTATGTGCCGATCAGCTATGGCAAGGCAGCTGACATCGCGAAACTGCTCACCACCGGCAGCATGACGGGCATCAACGGTGGCGGCGGTGTCGGCTCCGGCGAAGCACAGGCGCATCGCGGCTTCCTGTCACCCCGTGGCAGCGTAACCTTCGACCAGCGCACCAATACTCTGCTGATCAACGACACGGCGGAAAAGACAGCTGAGCTGCGCGGCATCATTTCCCAGCTCGACCGTCCGGTGCAGCAGGTGCTGATCGAATCGCGCATCGTGATTGCTACCGACGATTTCGAGCGCGACTTGGGCGTGCAGTGGGGCGTGACGGGCAATCGCACCAATCCCAGCGGGCAGGTCCTGCAAGTTGGCTCCGCCGTAGGCGGCACGCAAGGCAACAACACCACGACGAGTACGCTCGGTGGCGGTCTAACCACGGGGGGGCTGAACGTGAATCTGCCGGCCGCACCCACTACTGGTACGGCTTCCACGCTGGCAGCGGCCATTCTCGGCAAGAACTACGCACTGGATCTGGAACTCTCCGCCGCGCAGGCCGAAGGCCGCAGTGAAGTGGTGTCCAGCCCACGCGTGATCACCGCCAACCAGCAGGAAGCGGATATTCGCCAGGGTCAGGAAATCGGCTACGTGACCTTCCAGAACACCGCCGGCGGAGCTGGTGCCAGCGGCACGGCTACCGTGGCATTCAAGGACGCGGTGCTTGAGCTGAAGGTGACGCCGACCATCACGGCCGACAATCGCGTCTACCTGGCGATCAACGTGAACAAGGACTCGCTCGACCACTACATCACCGTGACCGGCAGCGGCCAGGTGCCGGTGATCGACACGCGCTCGCTCAACACCTCGGTGCTGGTCGACGATGGTCAGACGGTGGTGCTCGGCGGCATCTACGAGGTGACCAAGTCCGACACGATCAACAAGGTACCCGGCCTGGGCGATATTCCGGGGCTTGGCTTCCTGTTCCGTAGTACCCAGCACGTGAATGATCGGGATGAGCTGCTGATCTTCGTCACGCCGCGCATTCTGAGCGACAGCTTGCAATAAGCGCCTCGGCGCAGATGCAGCAAGTCAAAGGGGCGGCCTCGGGGCCGCCCCTTTGCGTTAAAAGAGGATTTGCCGCCAAACTTTCCCCCTTCGTCGCGGTCTGAGCCGACACCAAGCAGTACAGGATTTTCGATGGATATGCCCCAAGTCCCCGCTCCCGGGCGCCTGCAGCAAGCCTTTTTCCGTCTCCGCGATGATCTGCAGCAGCACATCATCGGACAGCCGCGGCTGATCGACTGCCTGCTGATTGCCTTGCTGGCGGATGGCCATCTGCTGGTCGAAGGTGCCCCTGGCCTGGCGAAAACCACGGCGGTGAAGGCGCTGGCCGGACGAATCGAAGCCGATTTCCATCGCGTGCAATTCACGCCGGACCTGCTGCCGGCCGACCTTACCGGCACGGATATTTTCCGGCCCCAATCGGGCAGCTTCGAATTCGAGCGTGGCCCCCTGTTCCACAACATCGTGCTTGCCGACGAAATCAATCGCGCACCGGCCAAGGTGCAATCAGCGTTGCTGGAAGCGATGGCGGAGCGGCAGATCACCGTCGGGCGCAGCACCTGGCAGCTGCCGGAGCTGTTCATGGTGATGGCGACGCAGAATCCGATCGAGCAGGAGGGCACGTTCACCTTGCCCGAAGCCCAGCTCGACCGCTTCGTCATGCATGTGAAGATCGGTTATCCGGATGCTGCGGCAGAACTGGCCATTCTGCGTCTTGCGCGCGAACAGGCCGGCAAATCCGGGCATAAGCCGGAGCAGGCTGTCGCGATGGTGACGCAGCAGGATGTTTTTGCCGCGCGCGAAGCCGTACTCGCCGTGCATATGGCGCCGGCGCTGGAGCAGTATCTGGCGCAACTGGTGCTGGCAACGCGTGATGCCGGCCACTACGGTCCGGAATTGAAGCGTTGGATTGCCTGGGGCGCCAGTCCGCGCGCCACCATCGCACTCGATCGCTGCGCGCGGGCGCAGGCATGGCTAAGCGGTCGCGAATTTGCACTGCCGGAAGATGTTCACGCGGTGGTCTACGAAGTGCTGCGTCACCGCGTGCTGCTGAGCTACGAGGCCGAGGCTGAGGGTATTCGCAGCGAGAAAGTGATTCATCGCCTGCTGGATCTCGTGCCGCTGCCGTGAATGTCCCGGCGATGAATCAGGCGGACGGCGACGGTCGTGTGCGCGTTTCGCTGAGCGAACTGGTGGCCTTGCGCAGCCGCGTGGCGCGCCTGCGCCTGCCGCCGCACGATAGCCGTGCGACGCGCGTCGGCATCCAGTCGAGCCGTCTTTACGGTCGCGGCATGGATTACGCCGAATCGCGCGCCTATCAGCCGGGCGACGACGTGCGCCGCCTGGACTGGCGACTGACCGCACGCAGCGGCCGTCTGCACACCAAGCTGTTTCAGGAAGAGCGCGAGGGACAGTTGCTGATCGTGCTCGACCAGCATGCGAGCATGCGCTTTGGCACGCGCGTGCGCTTCAAGTCGGTACAGGCGGCACGCGCTGCCGCACTGGCGGCCTGGTATGCGGTGCGTGCTGGCGAGCGGGTCGGCTTGATGCAGTTCGGTGGCTATGCGCAGGTACAGCGTCCGCGCGCAGGCCTGCATGGTGCGCTTGATGTATGCGGTGCGATTGCAAAGGGTGATGCCGCAGCGGTCGATCAGCGCGAGCCGCTCTCGCAGGCCTTGCAGCACATCAACAAGCTGCAGCACGGGGCCAATCGCGTGCTGTTGATCAGCGATGGACAGAGTAGCGACGAGGCCGCGCGCAACCGCCTGCTGGAGATGATGCGGCACACGGCCGTGCGCCTGCTGGTCGTCGCCGATGCGCTGGAATTGGCGCCTATCCCTGCAGGCCACTATCCGATCGAACATGATCACCAGCGCCGCACGCTCGTCTTGCAATCGACCCGTCAGCGCGAATCGTTCCAGCAAAGCCTCGGTGCCGGGCAGCAGCGGTTGACGGCGATGGCGCAGTCGCTGGGTATTCCGGTGCGCATGATCGATACCGCGGCTGATCCGCTGGAATCGATATCGGCCTTGCTGCGCGACAACGGAGGGCGGCGATGAGCGGAAGGTTTCCGCAGTCGCAGGACGGCCTGGTGCTGCGCGATATCCATCTGCCGCCCGCACCGTCGTGGTGGCCGCCGGCGCCCGGTTGGTGGTTGGTGTCTGGTGCTGTTTGCGTTATTGCCTTGGCGGCGTACTGGCTGTATCGGAATACGCGTAACAAGCGCATCGTGCGTCAGCGGATCGTTGCTGAAATCGAGTTGGCCGCAGCACGCCATCCCCAGGATGACGCCGCATATGCGGCTGCCTTGCACCAGTTGCTGCGTCGTGCCGCCCGGCGCTATGCCGTCGACGCGCATTCGGCGCAGGGCGAGCGTTGGAAACAAGTGTTGGCCTACATTCCGGTGGATGCCGCCACGCTGGACGCGTTGATGACGCTCGACGCTCGCATGTATCGCCCGCATGCCGATTTCGACCGTGTGCGCGTGCAAGCTGCGGCACACCGTTGGCTGGACAGTGCCTTGAAGCAGCGCCAGGCCGTGGAGGTGGAGCGTGCCTGAGTTCGCATGGCCATGGGTATTCGTGCTGGTGCCGCTACCGTGGCTGGTGTGGCGGGCGCTGAAGCCGGCGTCGCCGGGGCAGGCCTTGCGCTTGCCGCATGCGTCGCTGGCGTGGAGCGATGGCGATCGCATCGCTGCGGGCAACGCTGGCTCCTGGTTGCTCGCCCTGGGTTGGCTGTGCCTGTTGCTGGCCGCGGCCAGACCGCAGGTGCTCGGTCCGCCACAGGCACAGCAGCATAGCGGTCGCGCGATGATGCTGGCGGTTGATCTTTCCATGAGCATGCAGACCCCGGATATGCAGCTGGGCGGTCAGCAACTGAGCCGCTTCGGCGCCGTGGAAGCCATTGCCAGTGACTTCATTTCGCGCCGCAAAGGCGACGAAATGGGGTTGGTGCTGTTCGCCACGCATGCGTATCTGGTCACGCCGATTACCTATGACCTGGATGCGGTGCGCGCACAACTGCAGAGTGCAGCGGTCGGGCTGCCCGGCACTGAGACCGCGATCGGCGATGCGATCGCCGTGGCGGTCAAACGCCTGGCAGCGTTGCCGGAGCAGGCGCGCGTATTGATCCTGCTGACCGACGGCGTGAACAACTCCGGCAGCATTTCGCCACAGGACGCGGCGAAAGCCGCCAAGGCAGCCGGTGTGCGTATTTACACCATCGGCATCGGCGCCACGCGTATGACCGTGCCAGGGTTGTTCGGGGATAGCGTGGTCAATCCATCCGCCGATCTCGACGTGGACATGCTGACCTATATCGCGCATGAAACTGGCGGCCAGTTCTATCGCGCCACCGACGGCAATCAGCTGGCCGATGCCTATCGCGCTATCGATGCTCTGGAGCCGATGCCGCAGCATGCTCCAAGCCTGCGTCTGCGGCATGAGTTGTTCCGCTTGCCGTTGCTGGCGGCGGCCTTGTGCCTACTGCTTGGCATGCTGTGGCCGCGCCTGCGGCGGGCGGCAGCATGAGCGAAGCGCTGCAGCAGTTTCATTTCCTGCAGCCGTGGTGGCTGTATGGTCTGCTGGCCTTGCCCTTCGTGCTTTGGTTTGGGTCTCGCAGCGATGGCGCGCGGCGCGAACTGAGCCGGGTTGCGGATGCGGAATTGCTGCCGCACGTGCTCAGCGGTCGCGAGCAGCATGCGCGTTGGCCGTCCGGTTTGTTTGCGCTGGCCTGGGTGCTGGGTGTGCTGGCGCTGTCCGGTCCCACCTGGAGCCGCGTAGCAGAGCCGACCTATGCGGATCGTCCGGCGCAAGTCGTGGCGATATCGCTGTCACAACGCATGCATGCGCGCGATGTGCAGCCCAGCCGCATGGAGCGGGCGCGCTACAAGGCTCGTGATCTGCTGCAGGCAAACAAGGACGGCTTGAATGCATTGATCGGCTATGCCGGCCAATCCTTCGTGGTGGCGCCGCTGACCAGCGATGCGCATAGCCTGGACGACCTGCTCGATGCGATGGCACCCGATACCATGCCGATCGACGGTGACAATGCCGCCCAGGCGATCGAGCAGGGCGTGCAGTTGATCCAGCATGCCAAGGTTGCAGGTGGTTCGCTGGTATTGATGACTGATGATGCCGACGCCGATGCACAGGCCGCGGCGCGCAAGGCCCTGGCTTCGGGCATACATGTTTCCGTATTGGGCATCGGTAGCGAGCAAGGTGCGCCGGTGCCGCAGGCCGATGGCAGTTTCGTGCGCGATGACCAAGGCAATATCGTGGTGGCGCGTCGTCACGATGACCATTTGCGTGCGCTCGCCCAGGCCGGTGGCGGTGTATACGTGCCGATGGCGGAAGGTGGTGGCGATATCGCGTCGCTCAATGCGCAACTGCACCCCGCCGAGCATGCCGAACCGATCGGCGGCCCCAGTGCCGACGCATGGCAGGATCGCGGCCCCTGGCTGTTGTTGCCGCTGCTGCTGGTGGTGGCGGTGGGATTCCGACGCGGCTGGGTGTTGATGCTGCCGTTGCTCCTGCTGCCCGTGCTGCCGGGCACCGCGCACGCAACCGGTTGGCAGGATTGGTGGCAGCGCCCCGATCAGCAGGCGGTGAGCGCGCTGCGGCAAGGGCAGGCGGCCAAGGCACAGCAGCTGGCGCAGGATCCGGCATGGCGTGGCGCCGCCGCATACCGCGCCAAGGACTACGCAGCGGCAGCGCAGACGCTGGAGCGAGCCAAGGGGCCTGATGCGCAATACAACCTCGGCAATGCGTTGGCCAAACTGGGGCGCTATCCGGATGCGATCAAAGCCTATGACCAGGCCTTGAAGCTCGATCCGCACAATGATGATGCACGCGCCAATCGCAAGGCGGTGGAAGAGGCGATGCGCAAGCAGCAGTCGCAGAACGGGCAGTCGCAACAACAGCCGCAATCCGGCAATGGGCAAAGCAAGCAGGATCAGCAGGGCGGCAACGGTGGACAATCCTCTGGCCAGCAAGGTCAGGACCAGCAAGGCAGTCACGCCGGCGGCCAGCAAAGCAACGGTCAGCAGGACGCACCGAAGCAGGGCAGTCAGGACCAGCAGGGCCAGGGCAACAATGCCCAGCAGCAGGCAGCGCAGCAGCCCGGCAAGCAAAGCGATGCGCAAGCCAACGGCCAGCCGCAAAACGCCAACGCGCCAGCAGACAAGCAGGGCCATGCAGCGCAGGACGCAGCGAAGCAGAACCCGGCACCGACCTCGTCCAGCGAGCGCGCGCAGGCGCAGAAGGCGCAACAGGGATTGCAGCAGCAGATGAATCAGGCGCTGGCCGGCGAGCAACAGCAAAAGGCCAAGGCGGCGAAAACGCACGAGCTGGGCGTCGTCGATAGCGACGATCCCTTGTCCAAGCTGCCCAACGACGCGCGCCGCGACCTGCAGCGCGTGCCGGACGATCCGGGTGCGCTGTTGCGACGCAAGTTTGAGCTGGAATACCGCGAGCGCATGGGCGCGCAGCCGGATGTGGGAGATCAACCATGAGTTACCGCTGGCTGCTGTTGCTTTGCCTGCTGCTGCCGCTAAGTGCGTTGGCGGCCAGCGTGCAAGCGTCGCTCGACCGCAACGATGTGCATCTGGGCGATACCGTCACGCTCAACCTGCGCATCGACGGCAGCATGAATGCGAATACTCCCGACCTGAGCGTGCTGGAAAATGATTTCGACGTCCTGGGCAGCTCGACCAACAGCTCGCTGAGTGTGGTCAATGGCCGCCAGAGCATGCAACTGGTGATCGGCATTGCCTTGCGGCCAAAGCATGTCGGCGATCTGCAGATTCCGTCGCTGTCGGTGGCAGGTGGTCAGACTTCGCCGTTGATCCTGCATGTTGGTGCACCGGATACCAGCGCCAGCGCGAGCACGCAAAAGGATGTATTCGTCGAGACCAGCGTCAATCCGGATCACGTCTATGTCGGGCAGCAGTTCTCTTACGTGGTACGGCTGTTCTTCGACGTCAACCTCAATAGCGGCACCTTGCCCGATCCCCATCCCGATGGGGTGGAGGTGCGCCGTCTGGGCGGCGACACCGATTACGAAACGATGCGCGGCACGCGCCGCTATCACGTTATCGAGCGCCGCTACGCGTTGATTCCGCAGCGTGCCGGCGCATTGACCATACCTGCCATCGAATTTCAGGGCGAAGCGGTCGAGACCGGCAATCCGAATGACCCGGGCAGTTTCTTCGGCCAGGGCGGCTTGTTTGGAAATACCACGCCGGTCACCGCCGATTCCCCGGCCGCCAATGTGAACGTACAGGCGGCACCCGCCGACTGGGGTTCCACCGCGTGGCTGCCCGCACGTTCGCTCGCGCTCAAGCTCGACGGGCTGCCCGGCAACGATCAGGCGCAGGTCGGGCAGCCGGTCAATCTGCGCATGAGTATCGAGGCGCTTGGCCTGACCGGCGATGTATTGCCGGATCTCAGCCTGCCGAATATCGATGGCGCGACGGTGTATCCGGATCAATCCACCAACACCACGCACGATGACGGGCAGTGGCTTACCGGTTTTCGCCAGCGCAGCTTCGCCATCTTTCCGCAGCACGCCGGCACGCTGACCATTCCGGCGATCAGCCTGACCTGGTTCAACGTACAGACGGGCCAGAAGCAGGTTGCCACCATCCCGGCGCATACGCTGACCGTGGCAGCTGCGGCGGGTGGCGCGCCGGCGGCCTCGGCTTCCGCCGCACAGAATGCAAGCGCGGTGGCTGCGCCGGCTGCAGCAGGCAGTGCAGCTGCGCCGCTCAATGCAAGCGCGACGGCATCATCGGCAGTGCCGTGGCGCTGGCTGGCGATCGGCAGTCTCGGTTTGTGGCTGCTTAGTGCGGTGGTGTTCTGGTGGTCGCGTCGACGCGCCTCCGTATCGCCGGTGTCGCCATCCGGTGTGGGTGGCAGCGAATCCGTCCGCTCATCGCGGCACGCTTTTATGGAAGCGGCGCGCGGCAAGGATCGCAGCACGCAGGCGCGGCGCCTGCTGGCATGGGCGCGCAGCGAGCGGCCTGGGCTGCAAAATCTCGGACAGGTGTCGGCCGCATTGGCATCGGACGCACAGCGCGCCGCCATCGATCGATTGCAGCGACTGCAATATGCAAGTGCAAGCGGCGAGGATGCGACGGATCTGGCTGCGGTATTCGCGCACGGATTCGCCTGGCGCAGCGATACTCCTGCGGGCAACGATTCGCCGTTGCCACCGTTGTATCCGTTCAAGCTTGATTGAGTGCCTGCCGCCAGATCGCCGCCATGCGCTCGTCGAAACAGCAAAGCTGCACGTCCAGCGCGCTATCGGCAGCGAGCGCGCTGCGTAGTGCGGCAATCGCCACCGGTGCGGCCTGCGTCGGCGGATAGCCATACACGCCGCAGCTGATCGCCGGAAAGCCGATGCTGCGCAGATCATGTTCGACCGCCAGCGCGATGCAGTTGCGATAGCAGCTGGCCAGCAATCGGGCTTCGCCATCACCGCCGCCATGCCAGATCGGTCCCACGGTGTGGATGACGAAGCGCGCAGGCAACTGGAAGCCCGGCGTGATGCGGGCTTCGCCGGTGGGACAGCGCACGCCATGGCCTATTTCAGGGATCGCCCGGCATGCCGCCAGGAGTGCCGGGCCGGCGGCGCGATGGATCGCCCCATCCACCCCGCCACCGCCCAACAGCGCAGGGTTGGCGGCGTTCACGATGGCGTCCAGGGCCAGTCGGGTGAGGTCGGCAGTGACGACAGTAATGGACATCTGTGAAGGCTGTTTGGGCTTATGCTTGGCCCCGTGACACCCAGAGTGCAACACACCATGCCCAAGACGGAAGACATTTCCTTCGGTTATCTGCTTAACGACGTCACGCTGCTGTTCCGCAAGCACTTCGACCGTCGTGCCGTGAAATTCGGCCTGACCCGCGCCCAGTGGCGCGCCACCAAGATGCTCTATCACCGCGAAGGGCTGCGGCAGACGGAACTGGCGGAATTTCTGGAAATGGAACCGATTGCGGTAGGGCGTGTGATCGATCGCCTGCAGGCTGCGGGCTTTGTCGAGCGGCGCCCCGATCCCAAGGACCGCCGCGCCTGGCGCCTGTACACCACCGCCCAGGCCAGTGGGGTGATCGACGATATGGAGCGCATTGCCCGCCAATTGCGTCGGGAATGCACGATGGGGGTCAGTTACGAGGAGCTGTCGCAGGCGATGGAGGTTATGACCCGGATCAAGGAAAACCTGCAGGCGCTCGATGCCAGCGAGCCGCAGCCGGAAGCGGTCAGGCAGGACTGAACGGCGGATGCGGCAAGCAACAAAAAGGCGGCCATGGGCCGCCTTTTTGTTGAATCAGACAACGGCCTTAGTCTTCCGCGCCATCGCCGGCAAATGCCCCTGGCGCCGAGCCGAAATCACCATCCGCCTGCGCCGCCATGTAGGTGAACACGGCATACACCGCCACGTTCTGGTTAAGCTGCTTGGGATCGATCTTGTCCAGCGTGTCGTTGGCGGTGTGGTGCCAGTCGAAGTAGTAGGTGGCGTCCTGGTCCAGCGACAGTGCCGCCATGCCCTTGTGATGCATCTGCGACAGGTCCGAGCCGCCACCGCCGGGACGCTTGGGATCGTAGGCTACGCCGATCGGCTGCAGCACCTTGGCGATCTGCTCGATCGCGCCGCGCGCCTGCGGCTTCACGCTGGCGGTCATCTGCCACACCGGGGCGGCGCCGAGATCCGACTCCGAACCAAGCTGGAACTTGCCTACATCGGCCGCGTGCTTGTCAGCATAGGCGCGACCGCCCCACAGGCCCATTTCCTCGTTGGCGAAGGCGATCACGCGCACGGTGCGATCCGGCCGCTGCGGCAAGTCGTGGATGACCTTGGCCGCGCCCAGGGCGATGGCCACGCCGGCGCCGTCATCGATCGCGCCGGTGCCCGGATCCCAGGAATCCAGATGGCCGCCGATCACCACCACTTGGTCGGGATATTTGCGGCCGGTGATGTCGCCGATCACGTTGTAGCCGGTGTACTGGCCCTCGACGCCGCAATCCAGGTCCAACTTGAACGTGACCGGCTTGCCGTAGGCAAGCACGCGTTCGAGCTGGTCGGCGTCCGGGTTGGACAGAGCGGCAGCGGGAATGGATTTGGCCGGATCACGGAAGTCGGTGACGCCGGTGTGCGGCGTGCGGCTGTTCGGATCGGTGCCGGCCGAGCGCAGCAGGAAGCCGGCCGCCCCCTTGGCGGCTGCGGTCGGCGGCCCTTCTTCGCGGATGCCGGAGCCGATGCCGTAGTCGCGGCCGTCCTTGGTGCGATGCATGCGGTAGCCGATATAGACGATCTTGCCCTTGACCGTGGCAGGGTCGGCTGCCTTAAGCGCTTCCAGGCTGGGAAACTGCACCACTTCGGCGGTCAGGCCGCCCTTGGGCGTGCCCGGCGAATAGCCCAGCGCAGTGAGCGTGAGCGGCTGCGGGAAGGGCGCGACGATGGCGCCATGTTCGCTGCGGCGCACCCACAGCGGATAGGTCACCGGCTCGGTATAGACCTTGTCGAAGCCCAGCGCCTTGAACTTGGCGATAGCCCAGGCGCGGGCACGTGGATCATTCACGCCGCCGGCCAGGCGCGGACCGATTTCGGTGGTCAACGATGCCACCACTTGGTAGGCGGTGGGGTCTTGCAGCGCCTTGTCGCGCAGCTGCTCGGCGGTCTGCACCGCGGCGGCGGGAATGGTGGTGGGCGCATCCGCAGCGCAGGCAAGTCCATGGGCCAGCAGCAGGCTGGCGGTGAGCAAGGTGAGGGCAGGGCGTTGCATGGGGGCTCCCGTGGTGAATCGATCGTGGTCGCAGGCGGCGTGATGCGCAACGATCCGGCGCGGCACCGCATCGTGCAATGACCACCTTGCCCGTGCTCGCTGCACGGGTAGATGGCCACTGCTTGGGATTCGATCAAAGCCCCCTGCGAGCGCCCATTATGGAACGCATGGCGGAGCGCGCTTAGGCCGGAAGTCATGCTTCTGCCGGCCGGGCGGCGGGAGCTTGCCGATTATGGTTTGCTCTTGAGCAGGTCGCGGATTTCCGTCAGCAGCACGACTTCCGGTGGTGTGGCAGCGGCGGCCTTGGTGTAGAGCCTGTTGATGATTTTGACCAGGATGAAGATGGCGAAGGCCAGGATCACGAAGGCGATGATGCTGTTGATGAAGCTGCCGTAGCCGATCGCCACTTCGGGAATCTTGTGCGCCGGGTTGCTATCGTCGGCCGGACGGATCACCCACTTCATCGCCGAGAAGTCGATACCGCCGGTTACCCAGCCGATCGGCGGCATGATGATGTCGCTGACCAGCGACGTGACGATCTTGCCGAATGCCGCACCGATGACGATACCGACCGCCATGTCGACCACGTTGCCGCGGACGGCGAATTCCTTGAATTCCTTCAGCATGCCCATTGTCGTCTCCCGAGGTTGTGTGACGGATAGCGGGGACGACTTTAACCCATCGCGGGTGGCGATTTTAAAAACGGCGGGTAGGTGCAATATCGGCTTGACGCTTGTTTCACGGCGCTGCCAGCAGCTTCAGATCACCGTGCCATCCAGCGTCGCCACATGCTGCAGTTCGGCGTGGAAGCGGTCGCCTCGCTGCAGTGCGGCCACCCCAGCCGGCGTGCCGGTAAAGATCAGGTCGCCGGGCTTGAGTTCGAACAGCGTGGACAGGGCACGGATAATGTCGGCCACGCCATGGATCATGTCGCCGAGGCGGCCGTGCTGGCGCAGTGCGCCATTCACTTCCAGGCGCAGTTCGGTATCCGGGCCGATGCCGGCATCTTCAGCCATGCGCAAGGCGGATACCGGAGCGGAGTGATCGAAGGCCTTGGCCACATCCCAGGGGTGGCTCTTGGCTTTGGCGATCGCCTGCAGATCGCGGCGGGTCAGGTCCAGGCCCACCCCGTAGCCGAAGATCGCTGCGCCGGCCTGGGCGGCGTCCAGGTCGCGGCCGCCCGCCTTCAGTGCCACCACCATTTCCACTTCGTGATGCAGGTCCGAGGTGGCTTGCGGATAAGGCAGGTCGGCCCCGTCGGCGACGATGGCATCGGCCGGCTTGCAGAAGAACATCGGCGCTCCGCTCTCCACCGTGGCGCCCATCTCGCGCGCATGCTCGGCGTAATTGCGGCCGACGCAGAACACGCGGCGCACCGGGAAACGTTCCTCGCGGCCGATGACCGGGAGGCTGGGGATAGCAGGGGGATCGATGAGATAGCGCATCGCCGCAGATTAGCAGCTATTCGAGGCAACCCTCATGTTCGATGGTGGCGGAACTGGATGTCGAACAGCATCGCCCAGGTCTTGCCGCCATCGCGCGAGCCCATGCAGGTTTCGCGCACACCGCCTTGCCACGGCGCCCAACTGACCCGCTGCAACTGCACACCCTGGGCATCGGTGACGCTGCCGCTGAGCACGATGCGATCGCCTTGTTGCGTGCCTTCCAGCACCAGCAGTTCGCCCTGATTGCTGACCCAGGTCTGATGCCACAGTTTGCGGCTGGCGTCATAGCTGGTGAAGCTTTCACCGGCGTAGCCGTCGTTGCGCGTATACGCTTCATGCAGGGCGCAACCACCTAGAATGCTGGTGATGCGGTTGCGCGCGACGGAGCTGGTGGCGACCTTTTCGCCGGTGATGCGGTAGGTATCCCAGTCGCCCAGCCAGAAATCGAATCGGCGGTACGCAGCATCGCTGCAGGTATTAGGTGCCGTGACAGGTGTTGCATTTCCCGGCTGGGGCGTGCTCGATAGCAGGATCGTCAGCGCGCAGGCGGCAAGCAGCAGTTTGGGCATGGATGGCTCCGTCGTCATGAAGGCTTGCGGTGTGCAAGCCCACCGACGCGGCAAAGCTGACGATTCTCCATACCGGCTTCAATAACCACTTTTGCGTGTCGATTCGCGACCACTTCGTGCGTCGCATGAGATGACAGTTGTCAGAGACAGCGGCTGATGAGCGCACATGGCGGCCCTGTCTTGCAGCCTTTATCGTGCGCAGCGTCAGGGACTATGGGGCTCTAAGGGTGAGTAACGCCGATCTTTTGAAGGAACTGCGCATCGAGCGCCATCAGCGTGAGGATCACAACAGTGGTGGTCCCGGACGTTGGGTAGTTATCGTGGCGGCCATCGTGCTGGTGCTGCTGGCCATCGCCGCCGGCGGCTGGTGGATGTACAGCCATCGTGCGATTCCCGTGCATACGGCAACGGCGGCTGCCGCGGGCAGCGATCCGTCGGCCGGTGCGGTGCTGCAAGCGACGGGCTATGTCACGGCACGGCGCCAGGCCACCGTGTCGGCCCAGATCACCGGCACCTTGACCGATGTGCTGATCGAGGAAGGCGACCGGGTCAAGAAAGACCAGGTGCTGGCGCGTCTGGACGACAGCGCCTACAAGGCCGCGCTGGATACCGCGGTTGCGCAGGCCAACGCCGCGCACGCCCTGGTCGCGCAATACCAGACGCAGCTGGCGCAGAACCTGCGCGATGCGGTGCGCGATGAAATCCTGGCCAAGCAGGGGCTGGTCTCCAAGCAGGCGGCCGAGCAGGCGCGCACCTTGGCCGACGGCACGCGTGCGCAGCTCGCCTCGCAGCAGAAGCAAGCCGTGGCGGCAGATGCCAATGCCGTGCAGGCGCGGGTGAATTTCGATTACTGCGTCGTGCGCGCGCCGTTCGATGGTGTCATCACCACCAAGGATGCGCAGGTGGGCGAAATCATTTCGCCGTTCTCTGCCGGCGGCGGTTTCACGCGTACCGGCATCGGCACCATCGTGGATATGGATTCACTGGAAGTGGACGTTGACGTCAACGAAGCCTACATCGGCCGCGTCACGCCGCGGATGCCGGCCGAGGCCGTGCTCGACGCCTATCCGGACTGGAAAATTCCCGCGCATGTGATCGCCATCGTGCCGGCGGCGGATCGCGGCAAGGCGACGGTAAAAGTGCGTGTGGCGCTGGAGCATAAAGATGCGCGCATCGTGCCCGACATGGGCGTGCGCGTGTCGTTCCTGGAAGCGCAGCCCAGCGCCGACGCACCGGCGCCGAAGGGCGTGCTGGTGCCGGCCAAGGCGATCGTGCAGCGCGATGGCGCCGATAGCGTGTTCATCGTTGCGAACGGCAAGGCGCATCGGCAGACCGTGCAGCCTTCGGCCCAGGATTACGGCGATATGCGCCTGATTCCCAGCGCCGTGAATGCAGGCGATGACGTGGTCGTCGCGCCGCCGGACGACTTGCGCGATGGCGCGGACGTGAGCGTGCAAACGCATTGATGATGATCGATTCGCCGGCCATCGATGTGCCGGACCAAGACTCACTCGGGAGGTTGTTGCTATGGGTACGTTGATCGAGATCCGTGATCTGTCCAAGGTCTACGAACGCGGCAAGCAGAAAGTCGAGGTGCTGCATCACATCAACCTCAATATCAATCAGGGCGATTTCCTTGCCCTGATGGGCCCGTCCGGCTCGGGCAAGACCACGCTGCTGAATCTGGTCGGCGGCCTGGATACGTCGACCGGCGGCAGCATCACCGTGGCCGGCCAGCGCATCGATCAGCTCGGCGCCGGTGCACTGGCGCGTTGGCGTGCATCGAACGTGGGCTTTGTATTCCAGTTCTACAATCTGATGCCGATGCTCAGTGCGCAGAAGAATGTCGAACTGCCGCTGCTGCTGACCAAGCTGTCCTCGGCGCAGCGACGCAAGAATGCGGCGATTGCGCTGCAGTTGGTGGGGCTGGCCGAGCGGGCCTCGCACAAGCCCACCGAGCTGTCGGGCGGCCAGCAGCAGCGCGTGGCGATTGCGCGTGCGATCGTGTCCGACCCGAGCCTGCTGGTATGCGACGAACCGACCGGCGATCTGGATCGTCAGTCAGCCGAAGAAGTGCTCGGCCTGCTGCGCCAGCTCAACCGTGAGCACGGCAAGACCATCGTGATGGTGACGCACGATCCCAAGGCGGCCGAATACGCGGATCACACCTTGCATCTGGACAAGGGCACCCTGGTCGAACAGGCGCTGGCATAAGTCATGGCAAGCCATGTTCGCCCATCCGCCCTTCGGGCACCTGCGCTCCATCAAGGAGCAGGGACGTCGCAGAGGAATTTTCCATGAAATATTTTCATCTGATCTGGGCCGCGCTGTTCCGGCGCAAGACCCGCACCATCCTCACCATCATTTCGATCGTTGCCGCCTTCCTGTTGTTCGGCATGCTCGATGCGGTGCGCACCTCGTTCGACCAGGCAGGGCAGAGCGCCAACGGTGCGCGCCGGCTGCAAACCGGATCCAAGCTTTCTTTTATTCAGACCTTGCCGCAGGGCCTGGGTAGCCAGATCGAGCACGTGACGGGGGTGAAGTCGGTGGCGTATGCGAACTGGTTCGGCGGCGCCTATCAGGATCCGCACAATCAGATCTTCAGCTTTGCGGTCAGCGACAACTACCTCGACCAATATCCCGAAGTGGAAGTAAGCGAGGCCACGCGCAAGACCTTCGACAGCACGCAGACCGGCATCATCGTCGGGCAGATGCTGGCGGATAAATACCATTGGAAAGTGGGCGACCAGATTCCGCTGCAGTCGACCATCTTCCCGCAGCGCGACGGCAGCAAGAACTGGAAGTTCGACATCGTCGGCGTGATGCATGCCAAGGACAAGAGCGCCGGCTGGTACGACCAGGTGATCCTGATGCATTGGAAATACTTCGACGAAGCCACGCCGTATAACGGCGGCACCGTCGGCTGGTACGTCGTCAGCGTGAACGACGCCAACCAGGCCGACAAGGTGGCGAAGGCGATCGATGCACTTTCCGCCAACTCCGATCACGAAACACGCACGCAGACGGAAGCGGCGGCCTCCGCATCGTGGATGAAGCAGCTGGCCGACATCGGCCTGATCGTGGGCTCGATCATGGGCGCGGTGTTCTTCACCCTGCTGCTGCTGACCGGCAACACCATGATGCAGGCGGTGCGCGAGCGCACCTCCGAGCTGGCTGTGCTCAAGACTATCGGCTTCACCAATCGCGCGGTGCTGGCGATGGTGCTGGCCGAATCCTTGTTGCTGGTCGTGATCGGCGGCCTGATCGGTATCGGGCTTGCCGCCTTGCTGATCCCCGGCGTCAGCGCCGGCAGCGGCGGCCTGCTCAACCTGCCGACGGTGGGTTTGGCGAGCTGGCTGCTCGGCATCGGGCTGATGCTGGCGATCGGGCTGGTGGTCGGCATGGTGCCGGCGTGGCGCGCGATGCGCCTGAACATCGTCGATGCATTGGCCGGCCGCTGAGGAGCATGTCATGAACTTCCTGTTCAATCTTGGATTAGTGGTGGTGCTGGCCATTCTGCTGGCGGCCTGGGTGGTGCTGCCGTGGCAGGCGGTGCTGGTACTGGTGCTGGTGTTTGCGTGCTGGATGTTGTTCACGCGTCGCGGGCGGCAGGCGGGATCGGTCACCATGGTCGGCGTCAGCACCTTGCGGCAGCGCCTCGGTTCCTCGTCAGTGGTGATCATCGGTATTGCCGGCGTGGTCGGCGTGCTGGTGGCTCTGCTCGCAATGGGCGAGGGCTATGCCGAAACGCTGCGCAAGACCGGCAGCGCGGATACCGCGATCGTGATGCGCGGTGGCTCGGCCAGCGAAGTGATGTCGGTGATGGATCGCGACAGCGTGGTAGTGGTGCCGCAGGCCCCGGGCATTGCGCGCGATGCGCAGGGCAAGCCGATCGCCTCGCCGGAAATCGTGGTGGCGGCCAACCTGCCGGTAAAGGGCGGCGGTCCGGACGACGAAGGCAGCGTGCAATTGCGCGGCGTCAGCGATGAGGCCTGGGCGGTACGTCCGAACCTGAAGATCATTGCCGGACGCAAGTTCACTCCGGGCATGCGCGAATTGGTCGTAGGGCAGGGTGCGCAGCATCAGTTCGCCGGGCTTGAGCCTGGGCACGAGATCACCCTGGGCAACCAGGTGTGGACGGTGGTGGGCGTGTTCGCTTCCAACGATGCGCTGGACTCGGAAATCTGGGGCGATGCCGATACCGTGGCATCTACCTATCGACGCGGCAGCAGCCGCGCATCGGTGACGGTGAAGCTGACCAGTCCGCAGGCCTACGACGCGTTCAAGACCGCGCTGGCCAGCGATCCGCGCTTGAAGGTCGATACCGACACCACCGTGGATTACTTCAGCAAGCAATCGGAGGGCATGAGCAAAGTGATGCGCATCATGGGCATCACGGTAGGCGCGATCATGGCGATTGGCGCCATCTTCGGTGCGCTCAACACCATGTTCGCCGCAGTCGCGACACGTGCCCGCGAAATTGCCACCTTGCGTGCGATCGGCTTCCGCGGTGTGCCGGTGGTGGTGGCGATCATGCTGGAAACGATGCTGCTGGCCTTGATCGGCGGTCTGCTGGGCGGCCTGATCGCGTGGCTGATCTTCAACGGCTACACCGCATCGACCATGGCGGCGGGAACGGTCGGGCAACTGACGTTCGCCTTCAAGGTATCGCCGGAGCTGTTGTGGCAGGGCCTGAAGTGGGCGCTGGCGATTGGCTTTGTGGGCGGTCTGTTCCCCGCCGTAAGAGCAGCGCGTCTGCCAGTGACTACGGCGTTGCGCGAACTGTAAAACCTGGTCCGTGGCGCCGGCATGGCCTGCGCCACGGACTGTTCAATCCAGCAATAGGATCAGGTCATCAGCGCGTGCGAGTGCGCGGCGCCAGTTTGATGATGACTACGCCGAGCAGGATGATCGCCATGCCGAGCAGGTCGAACTTGCCGATCTTCTCATCCAGCAACAGCACACCGAACAGCACCGCTACCGGCGGATTCACATACGCATAGCTGGTAACGAACGCCGGTCGCGCATGTTTGAGTGCATACAGGTAGGCGCTGAAGGCGATCAGCGAGCCGAATACCACCAGATAGGCCGCGGCGAGCGTGGCATGCAGGCTCGGATGGGCGGGGAGTGTTTCGCCGCCGATCCAGCCGGCAGCCAGCAGGGCGACGCTGCCGCAGAGCATCTGCGCACAGGCATTCATCATGCCGCTGGGCATGTCCTGGCGAGGGCTCCACACCGAACCGAAGGCCCAGGCGACCGATGCCACCAGCAAAGCGATCGCACCCATGTGCGAGCCGCTGAGCGAACTGCCGAAATTCAGCACGATCACGCCGATGAAGCCGATCAGCAAGCCGGTGGTTTCGCGGCGTGTCGGCCAGGCCCCGAACATGCCGGTGAACAGCGCGGCAAACAGCGGCATGCTCGCCACCGCTACCGCCGAAACACCCGAGCTCACGCTTTCTTCGGCCACGCACACCAGCCCGTTGCCGAAGCCGAGCAGCAGCACGCCGGTGATCCCTGCGTTACGCCATTGGCGCGCGCTGGGCAGGGGCACTTTGCGCCAGCGCAGATAGGTCAGCATCAGCAGGCCGGCAATCGCGAAGCGCAGGCCTGCCAGCAGGAATGGTGGATAACTCTGCAAAGCGACGCGGATGCCCAGATAAGTCGAGCCCCAGATGATGTACAGCGTCAGCATCGACAGCGGTACTAGGCGGTTGCCGGCTTTTTCAGGTGCGGCGGCGATCGTGTTGGATGCGGATTCGGTCATGGGGATGTCTGCGTAGGGCGACGCATACGATATCCGTAAGCGATGTCTGGGCAGTAGCGCAAAGCTTGCAAGCCTGGGTTGAATTGCAGGCAAGCATGCAGCGATGACGCGTGTCAGGAAATGCGCATGCCGTTGTCGGTGACTGTGCCTGGCTGTCCCGCGGATATCGTTTGCTTAAAAGCAACACGTCCCGGTTTCGACCGGGACGTGGATGGGCAAGCGTTGCTGTCAGCCTTATCGCTTTGCTTTGGCGTGCTGCTGCTCTTCCTGCGCCAGCAGTGTGCGCTTGCGTTCGACGCCCCAGCGCCAGCCGCCGGCACTGCCGTCTTCGCGCACGATGCGGTGGCAGGGCACCAGCAAGGCCAGGCGGTTGCTGCCGCAGGCCTGTCCGATCGCGCGCGCGGCACCCGGCTTGCCCAGTTCCGCCGCGAGTTCGCCATAGCTCTTGGTGGTGCCGAGCGGGATGCGGGTCAGCGCGTCCCACACGCGCCACTGGAAGGCGGTGGCGGCAACGTCCAGCGGCGGCATGTCCGGCGCTGCGCGTTCACTCCAGCCCAGTTCGCTGGCGATGCGTGCGATCACCGCATCCAGCCATTCCTCGCGGCCGTTGTCGACGCGTTCGCGTGCGGCCTGCGGAAATTCGTCGGCCAGCCGTTGCTCCAGTTCGGCGTCGTTGGCGCCGATGGTCACCGCGCAGATGCCTTTGGCGGTGGCGGCGACCAGCAACTGGCCCAGCGGCGTATTGGTAGTGGTGTAGCGGATGCTGGCGCCGGCACCGCCGGCACGATAACTGGCGGGCGTCATGCCGAGCAGGCGATTGCTGTGTTCATAGACGCGGCTGCCCGAGCCGAAGCCGGCGTCGTACACCGCATCGGCCACCGGCGCGCCCTGGCGCAGGGCATTTTTGAATTGGCCGAAACGGCGCGCACGGTGATATTCGGCGGGGCTCATGCCATAGCGGCGACGGAAGGCGCGCTGCAGATGGCTGGGGCTGAGCTGGGCTGCACTGGCCAGCGCGTTGAGCGAAGGCGCTTCCGTGGCGCGCTCGATCAGCGCGCGCACGTGTTCCAGCGGAGCTTCAAGAGTGGCGAGGGAGTTACGCATGGCGGCATCCGGTAGGGGTTGCCATCAAGCTTAGGCGGGCGATCCGATGGCAGCTATCCGGATCTTGCGCGCACGCGCCGGTTTCAATGATGGGCGATGGGCCGCGAATGGCGCACGACCACGTATTCGCCTTCCAGCACTTCGGGCTCGCGTGCCTGGCGGGCGGCACGGCCAAGGCCGCCGCGCTTCCACTGCCGCCAGACCAGCCACAGCGCGCCGCCGACCATCAATACGCCCGCCACCACCAGCCCGAACACCATCAGCACACCGATGACGAACAGGCCCAGCACCAGGGACAATGCCTGGACCAGCGGGTGACGACGACGATGCATCAACGGAAGAACGATGCGCATGTTAAAAATCCGTATGGTAAAATCAATGACTTACGTGCGTAACGATGAGGCCATAGCGCCTCCAAGGCAAGTGCCGATGGATACAGCCACCTCCCCCCGCCGCCTGTGCCGGCTGCAAGACATGCCCGACGGCGAGGCAATCGCGGTCGACGTGCTGCTGCCCGAAGGCGAGGAAAGCGTGATCCTGCTGCGGCAGGGCGAACAGGTGCGAGCCTGGCTCAATATCTGCCCGCACGCCGGCCGCCGGCTGGATTGGGCGCCCGGCAAGTTTCTGATCTCCAAGGGCATGCTGGTATGTGCCGCGCACGGCGCCAGCTTCAGTGTGGACAGCGGCGAATGCACCGGCGGCCCGTGCAGAGGCGAAAGCCTGCTTAACGTGCCGGTACGGGTGGAACAGGGCGACGTACTGCTCGACGCCTGACGTCGCCCTGTGTGCAATGCCTAGAGCCGTGCGTGGACGCGGTCTTTCGGCAGCACGCCCTTGATGTCGTACACCACGCCGTTGGGCATGGTGAGCTTGCGCACATCGTAGGCCTCGTCGGCCAGGAATTCCTGATGCGCGACGGCTAACACCACGGCGGCGTAGCTGCCGTCCGCCGCAACTTCCGGCACCAGGTTCAGCTCGTAGTGGTCGCGTGCTTCGTCGGTATCGGCCCAGGGGTCGTGCACGTCGACTGTTGCGCCATAGCTTTCCAGCTCGCGCACCAGGTCGACCACGCGGGTGTTGCGCAGGTCCGGGCAGTTTTCCTTGAAGGTAAAGCCCAGCACCAGCACGTGGCAGCCGCGGATGGCGTGGCCCTGGCCGACCATCAGCTTGATCACTTCGCTGGCCACATGCTTGCCCATGCCATCGTTGATGCGGCGGCAGGCCAGCAGGATGTCTGGGTAATAGCCGGTCGATTGCGCTTTCTGGATCAGGTAATACGGATCGACGCCGATGCAGTGACCGCCGACCAGACCGGGCTGGAAGGGCAGGAAGTTCCACTTGGTGCCGGCTGCGGCGAGCACGTCCTGGGTGTCGATGCCCAGGCGATGGAAGATCAGCGCGAACTCGTTGATCAAGGCGATGTTGGCATCGCGCTGGGTGTTCTCGATCACCTTGGCGGCTTCGGCCACGCGCAGGCTGGAGGCCTTGTGCGTGCCGGCGGTGATGATGCGCGAATACAGTGCGTCGACGAAATCCGCGGCATCCGGCGTGGAGCCGGAAGTGATCTTGGGAATGGTGGTGAGGCGTCGCTGCTTGTCGCCGGGATTGATGCGCTCGGGACTGTAGCCCACGGTGAAATCATGGTTGAAGCGCAGGCCGGAAGCACGCTCCAGCTCGGGCACGCAGATCTCTTCGGTGGCGCCCGGATACACGGTCGATTCGTAGATCACCACGTCGCCGTGCTTGAGCACGCCGCCGAGCATCTTGCTGGCGCGGATCAGCGGCGTGAAGTCCGGCCGCTTGTGCTCGTCCACCGGCGTGGGCACGGTGACGATGTAGACATTGCGATTGCGCAGGTCTTCGAAATCGGTGCTGAAGCGCAGCCGCTTGGCCGACGCGAGTTCTTCGCTGGTGGTTTCCTGATTGATGTCCGTGCCTTGCGTGAGCGCATCCAGGCGCGCCTTGTCGATGTCGTAGCCAAGTGTGTCGAAGAGACGGCCGAATTCCACGGCGAGCGGCAGGCCGACGTAACCAAGGCCGATGATCGCGAGGCGAGGATCGCTGGGTTGGTTTGTCACGGAAGCTCCTTCAGATATCAGTTCAAACGTGAAGTCGTCGTGCCCGTCGGATACCGATTCCTGTCAGAAGCGATACCTAGCGGTACATCAGATTGATTGCGATCAGCGTGATTACCAGCACCATCACGGTGAGTGGCACGCCTGCACGCAGGAAGTCACGACTGCTGTAGTCGCCCGGGCCAGTTACCATCATTAGCGCCGGATGACCTGAACTGAGCAGGAAAGTGTTGGACGAAGACACAGCAACGATTAAGGCATAGGCGGATGGATTGCCGCCGGTGGCCACTGCCACGCTGATTGCTACGGGCACCATCATCACGGTGGCGCCCACGTTCGACATCACTTGCGAGAACAGCAAAGTGAGGATGGCCAGCGAGCCTTGCAGCACCCATGGCGAAGCGTGGCCCAGATGCAGCAGTACTTCCTGCGCCAGCCATGCGGCGGTACCGGTGGAATCCATCGACCAGCCCAGTGGAATCAGGCACGCGGTGACGAAAATGGTTTTCCAGTTCACCGCCTTGTAGGCCTCGTCCATGTTCAGCACGCCGCTGAGCAGCATGCCGATGGCGCCGGTCATCATCGCTACCGACAGATCGAGGTTGGTGAACAGCGCCAGGCATTTGGCCAGCAGAAAGAAACCCACGGCCTGCCAGATCTTGTTGGGCCGCTGTTCTTCGCGCGGGATGTCGGTGATGACGACGAGATCCTTGTCTTCCGATACGTCCTGTAGCGCCTTCCAGCTCGAATGCAGCACCAGCGTATCGCCGGTGCGCAGGCTGACCGCGCGCAGGTCGTCGCGATAAACATGATCGCCGCGCGTAATCGCCAGCACCGAAATGCCGTAGCGCTTGCGCAGGCGCAGATCGCCGACCGACTGCTTGAGAAAGCGCGAGCTTGGCGGAATCACCGCTTCGGAAATGCCGGCGCGGGTCGGATTGAACAGCTCCGCCAACTGGCGCATGCGCGGCGACACCTTGCACAGCTGGTTGTTGGCGAAGCGATTGAGTTCCTCGCGTGGCCCCAGCACGCCCAGCACCGAACCCACCCAGATCACCTGGTCGGCCGGCGGCGCCATGCGTGCTTCGTTACCGCTCTTGATCGCCAGGATCAGCGGCGCGCCATGCAGCTGTTCCACTTCGCCGATGCTCATGCCCACCAGCGGACTTTCCGCGGTGACGGTCAGTTCCGCCGTTTCGCCCACGATGCCGTAGGTTTCGGCGAAGTAGCTTTCGGTACGGCCCGGCGTGACTTTCTGGCGTTCGTCTTCGCGGTCGGGCAGCAGCTTGTTGGTGAAGAAATAGAAAAACGCGATGCCAGCCACCGCCAGGGCCAGGCCCACAGGCGTCACGCTGAACAGGCCAAATTTGGGTACGGTCTGTGCGCCGGGCGGCAAGTTGGCGTTGGCGCTCGCGATCAGGTCGTTGAGCACAATCAACGGCGAGTTGGCGATCAGAGTGGTGTTGGTGGCGGTGAGAATGCAGAACGCCATCGGCAACAGCAGCCGCGAGATCGGTACACCGGTACGTGCCGACAGACGGCTGGTCACCGGAATCATCAGTGCTGCCAGCGCCTGGCTGGGAATCACTGCGCTGAACAGGCTGGTCACCGCGTTGATCACCACGCCCAGGCGCGATTCCTTGCCGCGCGCCATGCGCATCACGAATTGCGCAGTGAGGCCGAGTACGCCGGCGCGATCGAGCCCGGCGCCCATGATCATGATCGCGATGATGGCGATCACCGCGTTACCGGCGAAGCCGTTGAATACACGCTCGGACGGAATCAGGCCGGTCAGGCCGATCACCACCACTACCAGCAGCGCCACCATGTCGGCGCGAATCCACTCCAGCACCAGCATCAGCATGGTGAAGCACACCAGCCCGAGCACCAGGATCATTTCGGGGGTGAGGGTGAGTGCCACTAGCTAGCGTCCCTGCCGGCCGATGGGCGGGATGCGGACACCGCGGGACAGCCATAGGCCGATGCTATGGGCGCTGGGCAAGACTGTTTGCGGTAGGGCAGCAGTTGCTTCACGCGGTGACTCTTCCCTGGTTGACGGGAAAGTATAAGCGTGTGCGGCTGGAGGCTGGTGAACCGTTGCCACATCGTGGGCCGATGCGTAGGCCGGTAGGTGGGTTAGCGCAGCGTAACCCAACGTTTTCGCCCTGATTTGCTGGGTTACGCTGCGCTAACCCAGCCTACGGCCGGATCAAGCTTTGCGGTAGAGCAGGTCCCACACGCCATGTCCTAGCTTCAGGCCGCGCCGCTCGAAGTGCGTTTCGATCCGCCACGCCGGCTTTTCCGCGTATTGGCCCGGACCCAGGGCATTGCGCCACGCCGGCGCGGCTTCCATCACCTCGAGCATATGCTGGGCGTAGGGCTCCCAGTCGGTGGCCAGGTGCAGCAGGCCATCGGGCGCCATGCGCGTGGCGAGCATGGCCACGAACTCGGGCTGGATGATGCGCCGCTTGTTGTGGCGTTTCTTGTGCCAGGGATCGGGGAACCAGATGCGTGCCTCGGCCAGGGTGCCGGGCAGAATTTCGTGTTCCAGCACTTCCACCGCGTCGTGCTTGTAGATGCGCACATTGGCGGCATCCCTTGCCGCCAGGGCGTTCATCAGCCGGCCGACGCCGGGGCCATGCACTTCCACGCCGATATAGTCGCGTGCCAGATCATGTTCGCTGGCCCAGGCCAGGGCTTCGCCGTTGCCAAAGCCGATTTCCAGCACGCGCGGCGCCTGCCGGTCGTAACGCGCATCGAAATCCTGCGCAGTGCCGCCGTAGTCGATGCCGAAGCGCGCCCAATGCTCGTCAAAGGCGCGCTGCTGGGCCGGCGTCATGCGCCCTTCGCGCAGCACGAAGCTGCGGATGCGGCGCATGTACTCGGGCGTGTCGTGGTCCGTGCTGTCGTTCATCAGCCGATGGTGCCGTCGATCGGGCTGGATGCCGAGGCGAAGCGCTTGCGCGGAATACGGCCGGCGCGGAACGCCGCGCGACCGGCTTCCACCGCCAGCTTCATGGCGTGCGCCATCAAGACCGGATCCTTGGCGCCGGCAATGGCGGTATTCATCAGCACGCCGTCGCAGCCGAGTTCCATCGCAATGGCGGCATCGGAAGCCGTGCCCACGCCGGCATCGACGATCACCGGCACCTTGGCGTTCTCGATGATTTCCATCAGGTTGTACTTGTTCTGGATGCCCTGGCCCGAGCCGATCGGTGCAGCCAGCGGCATCACCGCCACGCAGCCGATCTGCTCCAGCTTGCGCGCCAGGATCGGATCGTCGCTGGTGTAGACCATCACCTCGAAACCATCGGCCACCAATTGCTCGGCGGCCTTCAGCGTCTCCACCACATCGGGAAACAGCGTGCGCTCGTCGCCCAGCACTTCCAGCTTCACCAGCTGGTGGCCGTCCAGCAGTTCGCGCGCCAGCTTGCAGGTGCGCACGGCATCGACCGCGTTGTAGCAGCCGGCGGTATTGGGCAGCAGAGTGAATTCGTGCGGCGGCAGTGCATCGAGCAGGTTGGGTGCGTTTGGATCCTGGCCGAGATTCACGCGGCGGATCGCGGCCGTGACGATCTGCGCACCGGCGGCCAGACTGGCGCGGCGGGTTTCATCGAGATCCTTGTATTTGCCGGTACCGGTCAGCAGGCGCGAGCCGTAGCTTTTGCCGGCGATAACCAGGGAGTCGGTGCTGTCGATCGTCTTGATATTCATGGGGTGCCTGCGCGGGGAAGGGGAGCGGGGGCTCAGCCGCCGCCGATGGCGTGCACGATTTCCACTTGGTCGCCCTCGTGCAATGCATGCCCGTCATGCTGGCTGCGCGGCACGATTTCATGGTTGACCTCCACCGCGACGCGGCGGCCGGCATAACCGGCGGCGAGGAGCAATTGGGAGACGGTGCTGCCCTGGCCGCAGTCGTGCGGATGGCCATTCAAGGTGATGTGCATCCGCCTATTGTAGCGGCAGCGGCCCGGCGGTTGGCCGGGCCGCAATCCGCACAGCGCGCTCAATGCCCGTTCTGATTGTGCGCGGCGGCCGGCGCACTGCTGTGCGAGCTGCCACTGCTGCTGTGCGACGAGCCGCTTTGCGGATGACCTTCCGGTGTGTACGGATGCCCTTGCGGCGCCGGCCGGGCGAAGTCCGGGCGCGCATACGGCTCGTAGGATGGGTTCGGATTCAGTCGCTGCTCCGGCACGAATTGGTGCGAGCGCTGTATCGCTTCGTCACGTTGCTGCTCCAGATCCTGCTCGCGCGGCGCATACGTGCGGGTCGTCGGCTGATAACGCATGGCCTGTTCGACTGCTTGCGCCGGCTGCATTTGCTGTGCCGACTGGAAATGCGGCACCTGCGGCAGCATTGCCGGCGGCGTTGCGGGAGTGGGCATGGCGGGACGCGGTGCCGGCAGCGCCTGGGCATTGCCGCCGTTCGGCGTCCGGCTGACCACCGGCGCGTTCGGATTGATGGTCAGGATGCGCACGTTGGAGGCCGGCTGGCCGGTGCGTGCCGAGGCTGTGCTTATCACCGCCCCGGACGGGCGGCCCACCGCTACCACCTGACGATTGAATCCGCTCGAGGGCAGCGGACGCGCATCCAGCAGCCGCGGCTGGCCGAAGCTGGCGCCACCCGGATGCTGCAAACTCGCCGGTGCGAGCGCCGGCGCCGCGGCGATCTGTTCGGTGCTCAGGTGAACCTGGTTGCTGCGCACATTGCCGGCGCCGGCAAAGGTCTGGGCGGATACAGCGGTAAGCGCTGCCGGCATAGTGCGATAGGCGTAGGCAGCGCCTGGCGCAGGGTGCCCGGCCTGGTACTGGCCGTACTGACGATGAATTGCATCGAGCAGTGCGGCGCGATCCTCGTAGCGCCCGGCGCCGAGGTTGGCGAGGTTCACACCGGCGTAGTAGTTGCGCGAGGCGTGATACCACGGGTTATAGATATCGTGCGGCCCGAGCGGGAACCAGCCCACCGGGTGGCCCGCGCCACCGCCCACAAAGCCCACCAGCGCAGGTGCATAGACTGGCCGCGCCTGCCGCGGTCCCGGGATCCAGCCCCAGTGGTTGCGCACGAACACCCAGCGACCATAGTGATAAGGCGCGAAGCCCCAGGGCAGGTTGTCCACCCAGGTCCAGCCCCAGGGGGCGATCCATACCCAGTGGCCGAAGCGGTAGGGCGCCCAGCCGGCAACGACGTTGACCGGATACCAGATCGCACCGTAATCGGCGTCTTCTTCCCAACTGCCCCAGCCGTCGAGATCGTCGGCGCCCACCATGTCGTTGGATACGTACTGCGTACTGGCGTCGCTGCCCTGGCGGGTATCCAGGGTGCTGCACCACAGGTCGAAGGCGTCGCTGCCGGTGATGTCGGTGACTGTCACATCGGTCAGGGCTGAGCCGGTGAATTGATAGCGGCGTCCGTTGAATACCTGCCGCTGAGCGTTGTTCTCGCCGTATACGGTGGCCAGGTCGTCGTTGACCGCAACCGTCGTGGAGCTGCCATCGGCCGGTACATCGACGCGATAGCTGCCGGGCTGACTGATCACCAGGGCGAGGGTGGGCGTGTCGATCTCATATGTCGCTCCCTCGTCGAGGGTGCGCACGCTGAGATTGAGCGTGCCCTGGGTCAGTTCGAACTGACCGGTCTGCCCGTTTAGATTGAGGATGCCGACATCGCTCTGGCCATCGAGGCGCAGCGCGGCGCCACCCAGATCCAGCTCGCTTCTGGCGCCGGGCCCGCTGGACAGCTTGTCGCCGTTGGTCAACGGCCGATTGATGTCGGCCGCGGTCCAACTGGTACTGCCTGCCGGCAGCAGACCGAGGTCGCCGTTTGCAAAATCGATGCGTGCGACACGCGCGGGTGGATCGTTGGCATCGCTGCCTTGCGCTGCGGTGGATTGGGCGTGAAGCGCGCCGGTGCCGGTCAGCAACAGCAGGGTCAGCAGAAGCCGCCAGCTGGAGTGGGGGAATGCATTGGGAACACGCATGGAGAGCTCCCTGTGATGTCGCGCGAAACGGTCGCGCTTCCGTCAGCGTCCGTGCCTGCGGGAGCGATTATGGTTGCTTGATGTCGCGACAGGCATCTGCCATTTGCACTGTCATGGAACGCGATTCAGCCGCCCGCCATGCGCGGTTCACATGCCGTTGCCGCGACATCTTTCGAGGATTCCAAAAGCACCATGAGCCGGTTACCATCGCCGGACGTTGCGGGTGTAGCTCAATGGTAGAGCTGTAGCTTCCCAAGCTACTGACGAGGGTTCGATTCCCTTCACCCGCTCCAGACTCTTTCCGGCGCCCCACCGAGAGCTTCCAAACCCACAGCGTGAGCTGACATGGCGGACGTGATTACCCTCGGTTGGCGGGAGCGACTGGCATTGCCCCAGTTCGGCATCGCCACCCTCAAAGTCAAACTCGATACCGGTGCGCGCAGCAGTTCATTGCACGTAGACGAACTGGAAACATTTGCGCGTGATGGCGATACCTGGCTGCGCTTCGTGGTCGGCACTGGGCGGCGTTCCGCGCAGCCGGTGCATTGCGAGGCGCAGGCCAGCGATCGGCGGGTGGTGGTCGACACCGGCGGCGGGCGCAGCCATCGCTGGTTTATCCGCACGCAGGTGATGCTTGCGGGTCAGTATTTCGACGTTGACATAAATCTGACTGATCGCCGGCACATGCTATTCCCCATGCTGCTGGGGCGTACGGCGTTGGTCGGGCGCTTTGTAGTCAACCCCGCCCTTTCCTACACGTTGCCACGACCCGCGCACCCGCTGACGGACAAACCATGAAGATCGCCATCCTTTCTCGCAACACGCGCCTGTATTCCACCCAGCGCCTGGTGGAAGTGGCGCGTGAACGCGGCCACGTGGTGCGCGTGCTCGATCCGCTGCGCTGCTATGTGCGGATCGCACCGGGCGAAGTGGAAATTCGCTACAAGGGCAAGGCGCTGCACGATATCGACGCGGCCATTCCGCGCATCGGCACGTCCAGCACCTTCTACGGCACCGCCGTGCTGCGCCAGCTGGAAATGATGGGCGTGTACACCCCCAATTCCTCCGACGCGGTGCTGCGTGCGCGCGACAAGCTGCGCTGCCTGCAGATTCTGTCCGCCCAGGGGCTGGACATGCCGGTGACCGTGTTCGGCGACAACCCCGACGACACCACCGACGTGCTGGACATGCTCGGACCGGCCCCGCACGTGATCAAGCTCAACGAGGGCAGCCAGGGCACCGGCGTGGTGCTAGCCGAAAAGCGCAGCGCCTCGCAAAGCGTGGTCGAGGCGTTCCGCGGGCTGTACGCGAACTTCCTGGTGCAGGAGTTCATCGCCGAGGCGAAGGGCTGCGACCTGCGTTGTTTCGTGGTCGGTAGCCAGGTGGTGGCTGCCATGCAGCGCGAAGCCGAACCCGGCGAGTTCCGCGCCAACCTGCACCGCGGTGGCACCGCGGTGGCGGCCAAGCTCACTGCCGATGAAAAACGCATTGCCGTGAGCGCGGCCCAGGCGCTGGGCCTGGGTATCGCCGGTGTCGACCTGCTGCGTTCCAAGCGCGGCCCGCTGGTGCTGGAAGTGAACGCGTCGCCGGGCCTGGAGGGGATCGAGGCAGCCACCAAGGTGAACGTGTCCGAGTGCATCATCAAGCACCTGGAGCGGCATGCCGGGAAGCTGGTGAAGCGCGAGCGGGCCAACGGGACAAGATGAACCGTTTCCCTATCCGCCCTGTTCTTTCAAGGCTTTAACTGCGCAGTGAGTACGGGTTAACTGTCACGTAACCCCCCCGCCTCTATAAAGGTCCCACTGTTTGTTTGCTCGCCACTTCAATCGCAAGGTCCGGTGACAGCAGACGACGGTATCGGGGCAGTAGCTTCAGCCCGGAAGCAGCGACAAACGTCGTAGCTCCGGGCTTTTTCTTTGCCTGTATTCCTTGCTGCCAGCGTCCGTTCAGCATTCCGCTTAACATTTGCGGCGAGCAATCGTTAAGCTGGGGACTCCTGCGGCCATGCATCGGCCGCGTACCGGGAGAGACGCATGCGCGTTCTGGTTATTGAAGATAACAGCGATATCGCGACCAATATTGGCGATTACCTGGAAGATCGCGGCCATGTAGTGGATTTTGCCGGAGATGGCGTCACCGGCCTGCATCTGGCAGTGGTGCATGACTTCGACGTGATCGTGCTCGATCTCACCCTCCCCGGCATGGATGGCCTGGACGTGGCTCGCAAGCTGCGCCACGAGGCCCACAAGCAGACCCCGGTGCTGATGCTGACCGCGCGCGATGCGCTGGAGCAGAAGCTGGTCGGCTTCGAGTCCGGCGCCGACGACTACATGACCAAGCCGTTCGCCCTGCAGGAACTGGCTGCGCGCCTGGAAGTGCTGGCGCGGCGCGGCAAGGGTCCGCAGAGCCGGGTGCTCAAGGTGGCCGACCTCACCTACAACCTGGACACCCTCACCGTCACCCGCGAGGGCAAGGCGATCCAGCTCAACCCGATCGGCCTGAAGCTGCTGCAGGCGCTGATGGAGGCCAGTCCCTCGGTGGTCACGCGCCAGGATCTGGAACAAAAAGTGTGGGGCGAGGAGCTGCCTGACAGCGACAGCCTGCGCGTGCACATCCACGGCCTGCGTGCCGCGATCGACAAGCCGTTCGAGAAGGCGTTGATCCACACCAGGCACGGCATCGGTTACCGCATGGTCGATCCGGATGCAGTCCAGGCGTAAGTTACGGTTTCGACTGATCGTATCGTTCGCGCTGTTTGGATTTGGCCTCAGCGCGCTGTTTGCCATTGCCTCGCTGTATGTGCGAGCCAAGGTCGAGAACCAGCTCGTCAACGCCAGCTTGCAGAGCGACGTGGACCAGGCGGTGGAGGCCACGCACGCCGACCCCAGCAAGCCGATCGGCTCGCGCCTGATCGATGCCTGGATGTTCAGCGACCGCACCATCTACAAGGCACAGCTGGGCTGGCAGAACCTGGCCACCGGCGTGTACGACATGGAGGACGTGGACAAGGACGGCCGCGTACGCCACTACAAACTTGCCGTTGCGCGCAAATACGGGCTGATCGGTTTCATCAGCTACGACATCAGCCGCGAAGACCTCGGCAAGCGCCAGCTGATTACGTCGCTGGTGGCCTCGGTGGTGCTGTTCAGCCTGCTGTCGCTGGCGATCGGTCTGTGGCTGTCGCGCAAGGTGCTCAAGCCGGTCAGCGAACTTGCCACGCGGCTGCGCGATTTCCGCAAGACCGGTCGTGCCGAGCCGCTGGCGCCGTACTTTGCCGATGACGAAGTCGGCGAACTGGCGCAGGCGCTCGACGAATATTCCACGCGCCTGACCGCGATGGTCGAGCGCGACCGCGAATTCAATTCCGACGTCAGCCATGAGCTGCGCACGCCGCTGGCGGTGATTTCCAGCACCACCGAATTGCTGCAGGGTTCGCCCGATCTGACCGACAAGCTGCGCGAACGCCTCAAGCGCATCGAGCGTGCTTCGCGCCAGGCTACCGAGCTGATCGAAGCCTTGCTGCTGCTTTCGCGCGCCGAGCGCCGTGGCCCCACGCGCGGCGAAACCACCGAGGTGGCGAAGGTGGCCGGCGATGTGATCGAAAGCCAGCGTCCGCAATTGCGCGACAAACCGGTGGAAGTGGAGCTGATCGAAAACGATTCGGTGAGCGTCAACGCGCCGGCATCGGTGCTGTCGGTGGCGCTGACCAATCTGATCGGCAACGCGATCAAGTACACCCTGGAAGGTCGCGTGACGGTGCAGGTGGAAAAAGGCCGCATCGAAGTGATCGACACCGGCCCCGGCATCAAGCCGGAAGACGCCGAGCGTCTGTTCCAGCGCGGTGTGCGCGGCGAGGGTGCGGGTGGCAGCGGTGCCGGGCTTGGCCTGGCGATCGTGCGGCGCCTGTGCGAGCTGTATGGCTGGGACGTGTCGATCAGGCCACGCACCGATGCCAACGGCGCGATCGCCTGCATCGTGTTCGAGCGCGGCGCACGCTGACCCGAAGCATCTGTAGGTTGGGTTAGCGCAGCGTAACCCAACCAATTTGCACGGTAGCGAATAGGGTTGAGTTACCCCTGATCAAACCGGGGGTAACTCAATCCGCGGTCGCACACCTCAGCACTCGATCACATTGACCGCCAGGCCGCCGCGCGACGTTTCCTTGTACTTGTCCTTCATGTCGCGACCAGTGTCGCGCATGGTCTTGATCACCTTATCCAGCGACACGCGATGCTTGCCGTCGCTCTTCAGCGCCATGCGGCTGGCGTTGATCGCTTTTACCGAACCCATGGCGTTGCGCTCGATGCAAGGGATCTGCACCAGGCCGCCGATCGGATCGCAGGTAAGGCCGAGGTTGTGTTCCATGCCGATCTCGGCAGCGTTCTCGATCTGCCACACGGTGCCGCCCAGCGCGGCGGTAAGGCCGCCGGCCGCCATCGAGCAGGCGACGCCCACTTCGCCCTGGCAACCCACTTCCGCACCGGAAATCGAGGCGTTTTCCTTGTAGAGGATGCCGACCGCAGCGGCGGTCAGCAGGAAGTCGATCACGCCGTTTTCGTCGGATTTGGGGCAGAAGCGATGGTAGTAATGCAGCACCGCCGGAACGATACCGGCCGCGCCATTGGTCGGTGCGGTAACCACACGGCCGCCGGCGGCATTTTCCTCGTTGACGGCCAATGCGTAGAGATTCACCCAGTCCAGGATGGTGAGCGGATCCCTCAGCGCGGCTTCCGGCTGGTTGCGCAGTTCCACCGCCATGGCCGGCGCGCGGCGCGTCACTTTCAGGCCGCCCGGCAGCACGCCCGGCGAACGCAGGCCGCGTTCGACGCAAGCCTGCATTGCTTTCCAGATGCTCAGCAGGCCGGCGCGGATATCCGCTTCGCTGCGCCATACCTTTTCGTTTTCCAGCATCAGCTGGGCGATGCTCAGGCCGTGCTGTTCGCACAGCGCCAGCAATTGTTCGCCGCTTTCGAACGGGTAGGGCAGCTCGGTGGTGTCGGCCACGATGCGGTCTTCCGCCGCCTCGTCGTGATTGACCACGAAGCCGCCGCCGACCGAGTAGTAATCGCGCGTGGCCAGCTCGTTGCCTTCTGCGTCGTAGGCGGAGAAGCGCATGCCATTGGTATGGAACGGCAGCTTCTGGCGCTTGTTGAAGATCAGGTCGCGCTTTTCCTCGAAGTCGATCTCGTGCTTGCCCAGCACGCGAATGCGATGGGTGGTGCGCACGCGCTTGAGGATGTCCGGGATGTGATCCGGATCGACCGTATCGGGATGTTCGCCTTCGAAGCCGAGCAGTACGGCCTTGTCGGTGCCGTGCCCGCGCCCGGTCATGGCCAGCGAACCGTAGAGTTCGGCGCGCACGCGCACCACTCGCTCCAGCACGCCTTTCTCTTCCAGCCAGCGCTCGGAGAAGCGCGCCGCGGCGCGCATGGGGCCGACCGTATGGGAGGACGACGGACCGATACCGATCTTGAAGATGTCGAAAGCGCTGACAGCCATGGGTCTACTGCGTTGACGGGGATGAACTGGCTATTCTACGCGGGCCTTTCCCCTGCCGCAGTCTATTCGCCGACGTATGGCCGAGTTCGTTCTCTATCAGCGCGATTACTGCCACCTGTGCGACCAGGCCCTGGCCGTGCTGGCGCAGGCGCGCGCGCCGGATTTCGATAGCGTATGGGTGGATGACAGTGCCGAGCTGGCGGCGCGCTACGGCACGCGAGTGCCGGTGCTGCGCGATCTGCGCAATGGGCGGGAGCTGGATTGGCCGTTCGATGCCGGGCAGGTATCGCACTGGCTGGCCGAGGTGGTGTAGGGCTGCGCGGGTACGCCACTCGGCAAACCGTCATCTCGCCGCACCGTCATCCCGGCGAAGGCCGGGACCCAGTGGCTTGGTGCCGCGAAAGACGCTAGGTCCCGGCCTTCGCCGGGATGACGGTGCGGCGGTAGTGCAGATTCCTGCCAATTACAGTTGCGCATTCCGCCATTCGTAGAATGGCGGCCTTGAGCATGCAGGGCTTTATTTTGCGCTGAGCACCAGGTGCGCCGTCACCTTCACATCCGCGCCGATTACCGAGGTGTCCTTGTACTGCCCGCCGCCGACCCCGAAGTCGAGGCGCTTGAGGCTGCCGGCAACATCCAGCGTGGCGCCGTTGCCTTGCGGCTTGAAGGTCACGTTGAGGCTCACGGGCTTGGTTACGCCATGCAGGGTCAAGGTGCCGTCGGCGATCACCTGGCTGCCCTGCTGGCGGAAGCCGGTGGTGACGAAGTGTGCCTGCGGATACTTGGCGACATCGAAGAAATCCGAGCCGGGCAGGGCGCTGTCGCGATCGTTGTCGCCGGTCTTGGCGCTGGACAGATCCACCGTGACATCGAATTTCGAAGCGGCGAGCTTGGCCGCGTCATAGCTGATGGCGGCGGTCCACTTGCCGAACTGGCCGTCGAAACTGCTGCCCTGGAAGCTGCTGGTGAAGCCCAGCTTGCTGCCCGGCTGCACGGTGTAGTCGGCAGCGCTGGCGGCGAATGGCGCGGCGATGGCCAGCAACAGGGCGAGCGAGCGACAGGAGAGGCGGATCATGGCAGTTTTCCTTCAGTGGATTGGGCGGAACGCACGCGGCCGAACGGCAGCATGCGGCGCAAGACGTTGTCCTGGTCGAAGACGTGATGCTTCAGTGCCGCGCCCACATGGCCGATCAGCACCAGCAGCAACAGATAGAAAAGATATTCGTGCACGGCGTGTGCGGTATGCGCGAGATCGTCGTTCTTCGCCGCCAGCGCCGGCAGGTTGAACAGCTTGAACCATTGCAGCGGATAGCCGTGTACGGAGTTGTAGAACCAGCCGCTCAGCGGCAGCGCGAGGATGAAGCCATACAGCAGCACGTGCGCGGCGTGCGCGGCGAAGCGCTGCCAGCGCGGCGCGGGTTCGTCCGGCGGGGCGCGATCGTACAGGCGCCAGGCCACGCGCAGCGCAAACAGCGCCAGCACGGTCAGGCCGATCGACTTGTGCAGCGCATAGATATTGATCTTGCTCATGGAGGGCGCCATGCCGGTCATCAGCAGGCCCCAGATGCCGTTGCCCAGAATGCCCAGGGCCACCACCCAATGGAAGAACTTGGCCACCGATCCCCACTGCCGGCTGTCACTGCGCAAACTCATGGATGTTCCTTGTTGACGGTGGAGGTCTGACTGTCGCGAATGCCTTCCAGTTCCAGCCAGATCGCCACGTTGTGGCCGATCGCGTTCGGAAACCCGTTGATGCCGAAGGCGGTGCGGTCGAGCGCGGCAGTCGCAGAAAAGCCGGCGATGGTATGCAGGCCGTAGATGGTCTTGCCCACCCGGTTGACGCGGAACGCGATATCCACCGGCTGGCTGCTGCCATGCATCTGCAATGTGCCGTGTAACACGCCGTGGGTGGCGTCGGTGCGCTGCACCGAGGTGCTGGTGAAGTGCGCGCTGGGATAGGTCTTGCAGTCGAGCAGGGAGGCCTTGCACACCGCCTCGTTCCAGGCCGCGTCGCCCATGTCCAGGCTGCGCATGTCGATATCCAGCTCGGTGGCGGAGCGGGTCCAGTCGTCGGGGTCGAAACGCAGCCAGCCGCTGGCGATATGCAATCGCCCCAGCGGCCGCGAGAAGCCGTCGTGATCGATGCTGAAAACAATCTGGCTGTGTACCGGGTCGTAGCGATAGGTGTCGGCGGCGGCATGTGCGGGCAATGCCATGGCGGCCGCGCTGAAAGCGAATGTCAGGGCTGCGTAAGTGGGCGCGCGGTTCATGGCGGGAGTCTGGACGAAAGGCGCTGGCGTCGCCAGCGCAGCACGAGGAACGGATTGTTGCCGGGCCGGCGACAGCGCTCTGCCCCAGGCCATGATGGAAAAGACATGCGGTTAACTCACGGATTTGGCATGATCGGGTCTGTGTGGGACGCGTGAAGGGTGCATCCCGCCTGAAATACCAGGGAGCCCGAGTGTGTCTCTACGTGTTGGTGCGCTGCAGCCGTTTGCACGCGTGCGGGAATCAGTGAGGACGTTTCCGATGCAACGTGGGCCACACACCGATCCTAGACGGGCTCCGGGAGGGTATTAGTGCCGGTTTCCATCTTTGGGCTGGCCCTGCTGCTGGGGGCCGCATCCGGCGCTCCCGCGCCGGCTACTTCCGCGCCCGTGCCCCCGGCTGCCCTGCATGCGCCCGAAGCAGCTCCGCTGCCCACGCCGCAGTTCCGTCGCTACAGCATCGACGACGGCCTGCCGAGCACCTGCGTGTATGCGGTGGCGCAGGATCATGACGGGGCGATGTGGTTCGGCACCAAGAGCGGCATCGCCCGCTTCGACGGCGTGCATTTCCAGGTGTTCCGCCATATCGAGAACGATCCGGATTCGCTCTACAACAACAACATTTCCGCCTTGCTGGTCGACCGGCAGGGCATGGTCTGGGCCGGCGGCCTGGACGGCGGGCTGAGCCGCTACGACCCGGTCACCGGCAAATTCGCACACTGGGGGCACGATCCGGGCAATCCCAACAGCCTGGCCAGCGATGGCGTATGGACGATCGCGCAGACCCCGGACGGCGAAATCTGGGTCGGCACCAATGACGGGCTGGAACGCATGCTGCCCGACGGGCGCGGCTTCGAGCACATCGTCAATCCCCTGCTCGGCCTCTACCCGCGCGATATCGGCGCGGTCAATTCGGTCTACGCCGATCCCAAGGGGCGCCTGTGGGTGGGCTCGGACCGCGGCGTCTTCCGCCGCGATACCGATGGGCAGTTCGTGCGCATCAAGCCGGCCGATCCGAACCAGTCGATGGAAGCGTGGCGCATCGACGGCAATGGCGACGAAGTGCGCCTGTCGACCGAGCGCGGCCTGCTGATCGTGGGTGCCGACGACCAGGCGCGGCTGTTCGGCGCGCCGGTCATCCCGCATGAACTCAATGTCATGACCAGCACGCGCGACGCGGGCGGCCATTTGTGGATCGGCACCCAGCGCGGCATGTATCTGCAACTGCGCCCGGGCGGTCCGGTCACCAGCGTGATCGACCAGCCGCTGCTGTTCGGCAATCTTCCCGGCAGCTGGATCTGGCAGACCTTCGTGGACCGCGAAGGCGGCATGTGGGTGGCCATGCTCGATGGCGGCGTGGCCTATCTGGCGCCGGCCTGGAACAGCTTCAGCCGGTTCACCCATGTGCCCGACGATCCGGCCAGCCTGCGCGATTCGCAGGCCATCACCATGGCGCGCGGGCGCGACGGCCGGCATATCTGGGTCGGCGAGCGCGACGGGCGCATCGACCGGCTCGACCCGGTCACCGGCAATGTCGAGCACATCCTCAGCGACCTGCGCGGTGATGTGGCCGGCATGACCGAAGACGATCATCAACGGCTGTGGATCGCCGTGCAGGGTGCGCTGTATCGCTACGACTACGTGCACAAGCGGCTCGATCAGGTCGACCCGCAGATGACCAAGCTCAACCGTCCGCGCGAAGTAGAACCCGGCCCGGACGGCAAGATGTATGCGCGCACCTTCGGCTACGGCCTGTTCCGCATCGATCCGGAAACCCTGGCGGTAACCGAGATGGCGATGGACAAGCCGACCGAGAAGGTGATGTGGGGCAGCGAGATGATGCTCTACAAAGGCACCTTCTGGTATGCCAGCGATGGCGGCCTGATGTGGTTCGACCAGGCGCGCGACCGCTTTGTCATGGTGCCGGGCGTGCCCACCGGGCAGGTCATCAATGCGTTCGATTTCGATCGCACCGGCATCTGGGTGGTGACCGAAGACGGGCTCACCCACTACCACCGCGAAGGCCAGGGCATGGTGCTCGACCGCACGGTGGATGCATCCAAGGGCTGGCCGTCGCTGCAGGCAGTGGACCTGGACGTGGATTGCTTCGGCCGCCTGTGGCTTTTCAGCGTGGACGGCTTGTGGCGCTTCAATCCTGCGCACGGCAGCTTCCATCAGCTGGGCCTGCAGAACGGCCTGGCGAACGGCGAATTCAGCCGCGGCTATGCGCTGCTGCCGAACGGTTACCTGTATGCCGCCACGATGGGCGGCGTGGTCGGCTTCGATCCGGACAAGCTCGACGCCAAGCCGGTGACGCCGGTGTTGTCGATGACCCAGGTCTCGGTGGTGCGCAAGGGCGTGGCGCAGAACCTGCCGCTGAGTCCGCAGCCGATCAAGGTGGGTTGGCATGACAGCCAGCTGCATGTGCAGGTACGGCTGTTTTCCTACATCAATCCGTGGAACAACCGTTATCGCTTCCGCCTCAATGGCTTCGACAGCGACTGGGTCGACCGCGACAACCATGGCGAGCGCGAATTCACCGGCCTGGGCAGCGGCGACTACACGCTGGAGGTGATGGCGCGCGGTGCATCGGGCGGCTGGATCTCGCTGGATACGCCGCTGCGCATCCATGTGCAGTCGCCGCCGTGGCTGCGCTGGTGGGCATGGCTGTTGTATGCGTGCCTGCTGGTGGCGCTGATCTGCCTGGTGCTGCTGGCATGGCGCCGCCGGCTGGCGCATCGCCACCGCATCCAGCTGGCCGAACAACGGCACCAGATTGCCGAACAGGCGAGTGCGGCCAAGAGCCAGTTCCTGGCCACGCTCAGCCATGAAATCCGCACGCCGATGACCGGCGTGATCGGCATGGCGGAATTGCTGCTCAGCACACCGTTGAACGAAACCCAGCGCGAATACGCCGAATCCATGCAGCGCGCCAGCAATGTGCTGCTGAAGCTGTTGAACGACGCGCTGGACATGGCGCGCATCGAGGCCGGCAAGCTGGTGCTGGAGCCGGCGCCGTTCGATGTGCGCTCGCTGGTGCAGGATGTGGAGCGCCTGCAGCGCAGCGGCGCCAAGGCCAAGGGGCTGGCGTTCGAGGTGCATGTCGACGAAAGCGTGCCTGCCTCGCTGGTCGGCGATGCGCTGCGGATCCGCCAGGTGTTGTTCAACCTGGTCAACAACGCGGTGAAGTTCACCGAGCACGGCAGTGTTTCCATCCAGGTCGGCTGGCTCGATGGCGATCTGTGGCTGGATGTCAGCGATACCGGTCCGGGCATTTCGGAAAACAGCCGCGTGCGCCTGTTCCGCCGCTTCGAGCAGGACGAAGGCCCGCAGCGCAGCGTCGGCAGCGGCCTGGGCCTGTCGATCTGCAGCGAGCTGGTAAATCTGATGGGCGGCAATCTCACGCTGGAATCGGCGCTGGGCAAGGGCAGCAGCTTCCGCGTGCGTCTGCCGTTGCAGGTGGCGCGCGAAGTGAAGCGCGCAAAACCGACCCGGCCGGAGGAATGGCAGGACCGCGCGCTGGATGTGTTGCTGGTGGAAAGCGATGCCACCGCCGCCAATGCCATCCGCGGCATGCTCGAACACCAGGGGCATCGTGTGCGCTGCGCCAGCCATGGCCTGAACGCGCTGGCCGAGCTGTCACAGGAATCCTGCGACGTGATCCTGCTCGATCTGGATCTGCCCGGTATCGACGGCTTCCAGCTGACCCAGCTGATCCGCCAGGGCGAGCACGGCGGCGAGCATATGCCGATCATTGCGATGAGCACGCGCACGCGGGCGGAAGAAGTGGCGCGCGGGCATCAGGTGGGCATCGACGGCTTCCTGCGCAAGCCGCTTACCGGCGTGCAGCTTTCCTCGGCGCTGGTTACCGCCTTGTCGATGCGTTCGGTGACGCAGCAGGAAGCGGATTCGACTTGAACTGGATGACGCCGCGGCGAGCCGCGCGCGTCACATATCGAACTTGTTTACTTCAAAGCCCAGCCGCTGGTATTCGCGCCAGCGCACACGCGAACCGTCGCGCTCGGCCGGATCGGCGGCCACCACTTCGAGAATGCGCTCGCCGTAGCTCTGCGGGCACTGTTCGCACAGATTGATGGTGAGCGGGCGCACGGCGGCCTCGACGCCGGGGGGCGCAATCAGCACCGCGGTATGCGCGTCGTCGTCGTCGCCGGCGAGCTGGTGCGGAATGTAGGCGTCTTCGTCGAAGCTCCACAGCAGATCGTCCAGCGCTTCGGCCTGGGCGAAATCGCGGGTGAGGATCAGCGTGGGTTGCTGCGCGGCAAACGCGCGGCGGGCCAGCTCGCAGACCAGCAGCAGGGGCTGCTCGCTGAAGCGCGGCTTGGCGATCAGATAGAAGTCGGCGCGTGGCATGGCTGTGCGTGGCAATGGAGTGGCGCGAGCCGCAGCACCAGGCTGCCGCTCGCGCCCGGCGCGCTTACTGCGCGCTCCGGTCGATCAGCCACTGTGCCAGCAGCGGCACCGGGCGGCCGGTGGCCAGGCCCTTGCGGCCTTCGTCCCAGGCGGTGCCGGCGATATCCAGGTGCGCCCAGCGCTGGCCTTCGGTGAAGCGCGACAGGAAGCAGCCCGCGGTGATCGCACCGGCATTCTTGCCGCCGATGTTGGCAACGTCGGCGAAGCCGGAATCGAGCTGGGCCTGGTAGTCGTCCCACAGCGGCAGGCGCCAGGCGCGGTCGAGCGTGTTTTCACCGGCGCTGAGCAGCTCTTCGGCGAGATCGTCATGCTTGCTCATCAGGCCGCTGGCGTGCTTGCCCAGCGCGATCACGCAGGCGCCGGTCAGCGTGGCGGCGTCGATCATGCTTTTCGGCTGGAAGGTCTGCGCGGTGTAGGTGAGCGCATCGCACAGGATCAGGCGGCCTTCGGCATCGGTGTTGAGCACTTCGATGGTGATGCCGGCCAGGCTGGTCAGCACGTCGCTGGGGCGGTAGGCGTCGCCGTCGGGCATGTTTTCCACCGCCGGCACCACGCAGACCAGGTTGAGCTTCAGGCCCATCTTCACCGCCGACACGAACGCGCCGAGCACACCGGCCGCGCCGCCCATGTCGAATTTCATTTCTTCCATGCCCGGGCCGGGCTTGAGGCTGATGCCGCCGGTATCGAAGGTGATGCCCTTGCCGACGAAGGCGTAAGGTTTTTCGTCCGCCGCGCCGCCCTTGTATTCGAGCACTACCAGCTTGGGCTTGTTGGTCGAGCCGCGGCCGACCGCGAGCAGCGAACCGAAGCCCAGCCGGGCCATTTCCTCGTGGTCGAGCACCTGGCAGCTCACGCTGTCATGGCCCTCGGCGAACTTCACCGCCTGGTCGGCGATGTAGGCGGGATTGCAGATATTCGGCGGCAGGTTGGCCAGGTCGCGCGCAAAGCGCACGCCTTCGGCGATGGCCGTGGCCTGCTCGATGCCGACCTGGGCATTGTCGTCGCCGGCAAATGCCAGGCTGCCCAGCTCCGGCTGGCTCTTGTCGCGCGGCTTGAGCGTGGCGGTGTAGCGATAGGTTGCATGATCGGCGGCCAGCGCGGCGGTGCGCGTGCGCCAGGCGCTGTCGCGGCCGGGCACGTCGACGTCGGCCAGGAAGGACACGGCGCTGTCGATCGGCAGGCGCGCCACTGCGCGCGTGGCTTCCAGGTTGATCTTCTGGAAGCGCGCGCCGTCGAAGGTCTTCTGCGTGCCCAGGCCGACCACCAGCACGCGCTTGGCCTTGACCCCCTCCGGTGCGAACAGCAGCGTGGTCGACCCCGCCTTGCCGTTGATGTCGCCGCTTTCCACCTGGCGCTTGATCGCACCGCCGGCGGCGCTGTCCACCCGCGCGGCGGCGCTGGTGAGCAGGCCGTTTTCGTAGACGCCGACCACGATGCACGGGGTTTCGACGGTTTCGGGGGCGGCGGAGGCCAGACTGAATTGAAGCGTCATCGTCATTTCCTGCGGGAGGCCGGCGCGCAACGAACCGGCTAGACTTAGGGTTTGCCTTTCCACGTGGGAGGGGCATGGAACCCCCGATTCTATCGCATGCTGAGCATCCTCGACCGATACTTCCTGCGCGAGCTGGGCCAGACCGTTGGCGCCACCGTGATCGTGCTGCTGGTGATCATGGCCGGCACATCCTTTGCGCACGTGCTCGAACAGGTGGCCAAAGGCAGCTTCCCGGCCAGCGTCATGTTCCAGGTGCTGGGCCTGAACATGGTCGACAGCCTGTCCACCATGCTGCCGCTGGCGGGCTTCCTGGGCGTGCTGCAGTCATTCGGCCGCATGTACCGTGAAAGCGAGATGCACGTGCTGGCATCGTCGGGCATGGGCATGGCCGGGCTGCTGCGTCCTACCTCGATCGTCGCCATCCTGATGATCGCCGGGGTCAGCGCCGTATCGATGTGGCTGGGCCCGCTGGCCTCGCGCACCTCGGACGATCTGGTCGCCGCCGCCAACCGCTCGATCATCGCCGCCGGCCTCGATGCCGGTCGCTTCACCGAGCTGCCCGGCAAGGGCGGCATCATCCTGGTCGATTACCTCAGCCGCGATGGCCAGCAGCTCGGCAACACGTTTATCGCGCAGGAACGCATCAACAAGGACGGCAGCCTGACCATGAAGATGGCCACCGGCAAGAACGGCTTCCTGTATTCCAACAGCGATTCCAGCGACCGCTATCTCGCCTTGAATACCGGCTGGCAGTACGAGATCCCGCTCGGCGCCGACAACTGGCGCCGCATGCAGTACCGCCGCAACGACAGCGCACTGTCCTCGATCCAGTCCGACGACGAAGCGGATCCGATCCACAACCTGGACATGATCGACCTGATGAAAACCCCCACGCCGGATGCACGCGCCGAATTCGCCTGGCGCACGGTGGTGCCGGTGATGACGCTGGCCCTGCTGATGCTGGCGATGCCGCTGTCGCGCCAGACGCCGCGCGAGCCGCGCTACGGGCGCATGATGATCGCGGTGCTGGGCTTTTTCGTTTACTACAACCTGCTGTTGCTGTGCCGCGGCCAGTTGGCCAAAGGCCATTGGCATCATGCGTGGCCGATGTGGGTGATCAGCGTCGCGCTGTTTGCGGTGGCTGCCATGGCGTTCCGTAACCATTACATCGCGCGCAAGCCGCGCAAGGCGAGCGCCTGATGGCGGCGTTACGTATCAAGCGAGTGGACTGGCTGATCGGCGTGACCGTGCTCGGCTCGATGCTGCTGGTCTGGCTGGTGCTGATCGGCCTGGACGCGATGATGCAGTTCGTGCGCCAGCTCGGCTATATCGGGCGCAACGGCTACACGCTGAGCAATGCGATCTTCTACATCGTGGTGACGATCCCGCGCCGCATGTACGAGATGTTCACCTTCGCCTCGCTGATCGGCGGCCTGCTTGGCCTGGGCGGCCTGGCCTCCACCGGCGAACTCACCGCCTTGCGCGCATCGGGCATGTCGCGCCTGCGCATTGCGGTGTCGGCAGTGGGCGTGGTCGCGGTGCTGGTTACCGGCGTGGTGATCATGGGCGAGACGGTCGGCCCCTGGGGCGACCAGCAGGCGCAGGCCTTGCAGTTGCGCCTGCGCTCGGGCGGCAATCTGGGGCAGACCAGCAGCGGCCTGTGGGCGCGCGACGGTGACCGCATCATCAATGCCAAGGACAAGGCCCTGCGCAATGCCGGCGATCACTCCTACGTGCAGTTGCTCGACGTACGCGTGTTCACGCTTACGCAGGATGGCCAGCAGCTGAGCCGCTTCGACCAGGCCGCTTCGGCGCAGCAGGTCGGACGCCAGTGGGTATTGAACAAGGTGCGCAGTACCACGCTGGATGACAAGGGCGTGCACAGCACTGTTTCCGACACCCTGCACTGGGATTCCAAGCTCGATCCGGAAGTACTGCAGGAGTCGCTGGTGCAGCCGCAGTATCTGGCTGTGCGCGATCTGCAGCACATCATCGACTACAAGAAAAAGAACGGCGAAAACACCCGTCCGTACGAGATCCCGCTGTGGAGCCGCGTGATGTATCCGGCCAACGTGCTGGTGCTGGTGCTGTGCTCGATGCCGTTCGCCTTCGGCGCGCTGCGTTCGGGCGGCCTGGGCAAGCGCATCTTCATGGGCATGATCCTGGCGATCAGCTGGTACTTCGTGCAGAAGGCGATCGTGAGCTTCGGCACCGTATACGGCATTCCGCCGCTGGCGGCGAACATCCTGCCTGCGCTGCTGCTGGCCGGCATCGGCTGGTACTACTTCCGCAAGCATGCCTGAGCCGGGCGACGCCAAGTCGCCCGCTGCACCGCGCCTGGTGCCGGACACCAACGTCTGCCTGGACTTGTTCGTATTCGACGATCCGCAATGCGCGGCGCTGTTCGCTGCCGTGCGCGCCGGCGAGATCGAGCTGGTCACGCGCGAGGATTGCCGGGCCGAGTGGCAGGCTGTGCTGGCGTATCAGGCATTGAAATTGAGTCCGGAACGCCAGGCTGCGGCCGCGGTGCAATTCGATACATGGGTGCGCTGCATGCCTGCTGCATCGGCGTTGCCGCCGGACGGCGTGGTATTGCCGCGCTGCCGTGATGGCGACGATCAGAAATTCCTGGAGCTGGCGCAGCAATGCGCAGCCGCGGCCCTGCTTACGCGCGACGATGCCTTGTTGCGGCTTGCCCGCCGCACGCAACGCGAAGGCCTGTTCCGAATCCTGCCGCCGGCGTTATGGCAAGCGGCGATAAGTCCTGCGTGATCACTTGCCGAGCGCCGTCATGCTCGGCAAAGTGGCGCATTCCTTTCGCGATCCAACGAGGCATGTCATGGACTGGGTTGATCTGCGCAGCGATACGGTGACCCGGCCGACGCCGGCGATGCGCGCCGCCATGCTCGATGCCGAAGTGGGCGACGACGTCTACGGCGAAGATCCCACCGTCAATGCGCTGCAACAGCGCCTGGCCGGCGATCTCGGTTTCGAGGCTGGGTTGTTCGTGCCTTCCGGCACGCAATCCAATCTGCTGGCGCTGATGTCCCATTGCGAGCGCGGCGATGAATACATCGTCGGCGCCGATGCGCATACCTATAAATTCGAGGGCGGCGGTGCGGCCGTGCTGGGCTCGATCCAGCCGCAGCCGATTGCGCACGATACGGATGGTTCGCTGCCGCTGGATAAAGTGGCGGCGGCCATCAAGCCGGTCGATCCGCACTTCGCCCGCACGCGTCTGCTGGCATTGGAAAACACCTGGCATGGCCGTGTGCTGCCGATGGCGTACCTGCAGGCAGCCCGGGATTTGGCGCGCGAGCGCGGCCTGGCCCTGCATCTTGATGGCGCGCGGCTATACAACGCAGCGGTGACCGATGGTGTGCCGGCGCGTGCGATCGCCAGTCATTTCGACAGCGTGTCGGTGTGCCTTTCCAAGGGCCTGGGTGCGCCGGTGGGTTCGGTGCTGGTCGGTTCGGCGGCCTTGATCGACAAGGCGCGCCGCTGGCGCAAGGTCGCCGGTGGCGGCTGGCGTCAGGCCGGCATGCTGGCGGCGGCGTGTTTGCATGCGCTGGATCATCAGGTGGAACGGCTGGCGCAGGATCACGCGCGTGCAGCGCGGCTTGCCGAGGGTTTGCGCGAACTGCCCGGCGTGAAGCTGTTGGGGCTGCATACCAACATGGTGTTCGTCGATGTGCCGCAGGAGCGCTTGCGCGAACTGGATGCGCATCTGCGTGAGGCCGGGGTGCGCATCAGCATCGGCTACCTGCCGACGCTGCGCCTGGTGACGCATCTGGATGTGGATGACGCGGGCGTCGAACGCGTGATTGCGGCGTTCAAGACGTTTTTTGCGGCGTAACGTTGCCGTGTGCGCTCCCTCTCCCCGGCGGGGAGAGGGAGCAGAGCGATTACGCGCGCTTGGAAACCAGCGCGAGCTCCGAGCGGCGAATGAAATCGCGCACTTGCGGATACACGATCTCGCGCCAGCGACGGCCGCTGAAGATGCCGTAGTGGCCGGCGCCGTCGATTACCTTGTGTGCGCGGCGCGAAGCGGGAATGCCGGTGCACAGGTCGTGCGCGGCTTCGGTCTGGCCGATGCCGGAAATATCGTCCAGCTCGCCTTCGATGGTCAGCAGGCTGGTGCGCTTGATCGCACCCGGATTTACGCGCTCGCCATGCACATCCCACAGCCCGCGCGGCAGCAGGAACTGCTGGAATACGGTGCTGATGGTGTCCAGGTAGTACTCGGCCGGCATGTCCAGCACGGCGTTGTATTCGTCGTAGAACTTGCGATGCGTCTGCGCATCGTCCAGGTCGCCGCGCAGCAGGTTGAGATAGAAATCCCAGTGCGAACTCAGGTGGCGGCCCGGATTCATCGCGATAAAGCCGGCGTGCTGCAGGAAGCCCGGATACACCTCGCGGCCATGACCGGGATAGTTGGTCGGCACGGTGTGGATCACATTGCCCTTGAACCAGCTCAGCGGCTGCGTGGTGGCCAGGTTGTTGACCTGGGTGGGGCTGCGGCGCGGATCGATCGGGCCGCCCATCATGGTCATGCTGCGCGGCGTGGCTTCGCCGCGCGCGGCCATCAGCGAAATCGCCGCCAGCACCGGCACGGTCGGCTGGCACACCGAGATCACGTGCAGCGACTGGGCGCCGATATGGCGGATGAACTGCTCGATGGTTGCGACGTAGTCATCCAACTGGAACGGGCCGGCCGAGGCCGGAATCATGCGCGCATCGATCCAGTCGGTGATGTACACCTTGTGGTCTTGCAGCAGGGTGCGCACGGTGTCGCGCAGCAGCGTGGCGTGATGACCCGACAGCGGCGCCACCACCAGCACCGCCGGCTCGTTCTTCATCTTTTCGATGGCATCCGGTTCGTCGCTGAAGCGCTTGAAGCGGCGCAGCTGGCAGAACGGCGTTTCCAGGTCGATGCGCTCGACGATGGCGATCTGGTTGCCATGCGCCTCGATGCTGTGGATATCGAAGGACGGCTTCTCGTAATCCTTGCCCAGGCGGTGGATCAGCTCATAGCCGGCCGCCATGCGCTGCGCACCCGGCATCTGTGCCAGGGGGCTGCTGGGATCGGTGAGCATCCGGGCGCTGGCCTCGGCGTAGTGGCTGAGCGGGCCGAGAAAGGCGCGTTGCCATTCGTGAATTTGATAAAGCATGGCGGGCGGACCGGGAGTCTTCCAAAGCTGCATGATAGCCGGTTAGCGGCTGAATTGCTGCAATGCGGAAGTAATTCATGTCCTTTTAGATCAATGGCTTACTGTTTTTAACACGATCTCATAGCGGTGAGATCGTGTTTTCAGCCGATCCGGCGGACTTCGCTGCCCGCGGCCAGGTCGTGCACCGCCTGGCCGCGGCTGCCGAACAGGGCCGCCACGAACCACAGGCCCCAGGCGCAGGCCACTGCCCACAGCGCCGTGCGCAGGCCGAAAGCCGGCGCCAGCAGCAACAGCAGCAAGGGCAGGGCGGCTACCAGCACGCGCACGAGGGTCTGGCGCAGTGTCAGCGCCGCGCCGTGGTCGTTGGTGACCCGTATGCGCCAGGGCCGCATGCCCAACGTTTGCCCGCCACGCAGCCACGACACCACGAAATACGCCGCGACCACCAGCGCCTGCAGCGGCTGGTACCACCAGGCGATCCGCACCTGCGCGCCGTTAGTGATTAGCTGGCCATGCGTGGCCAACTGGCAGAGCAGGCCCACCACCATCACGATCGCCAGCACCGCGACCACGTCGTAAAGCAGGGCGAGCAGCCGTCGCCATAGTGGGCAGATCAGGTCGTGGGTTGTCGCTTCGGTCATGAGGTAGCTTGCAAGGCGCTCGCGCAATGCCCAGCATCGTGCGCATGAAAGCCAGCACCCGTAAAGAGTCAGCCAGTAAAGCAACTGAAATCGCCGCGGCCGATGTGCAGGAGATCGACGCGTTTGTCGAGCGCGTATGGTCCGAAGATGGCCTGGCCCAGCGCACGCTGGAGGCCTACCGGCAGGATCTGGAAACCCTGGCGCGCTGGCTCAATGCACGCCAGCGCCACCTGCGCACGGCACGGCGCGAGGATCTGTCCGCCTTCCATGGCGCGCAGCCGGTGGCCGTGCGCTCGATGGCGCGTCGGCAATCGGCATTCCGGCGCTTCTATGCGTCGCTGGCGCGCGACGAGCCGGGTTTTGACGATCCCACCTTGCTGATCGAGCGCCCGAAAATGCCGCGCAGCCTGCCCAAGGCGCTGGCCGAGCGCGAGATCGAAGGGCTGCTCGATGCGCCGGACGCCGGCACCACGCTGGGTCTGCGCGATCGCGCCATGTTCGAGTTGATGTATGCCTCCGGCCTGCGCGTTTCCGAGCTGGTGGAACTGCCGCTGGCGGCGCTGAACACCCGCCAGGGCGTGCTGCGCGTTACCGGCAAGGGTGGCAAGGATCGGCTGGTGCCGGTGGGCGAAGTGGCGCTGGAGCGCATCCAGGCCTATCTGGCCGAGGCGCGGCCGGTGCTGGCGAAAGGCCGCCAGCCGGCGGCGCTGTTTCTCAGCAAGCGCGGCGAGGGCATGACCCGGCAGATGTTCTGGACCCTGGTGAAACGCTATGCGGTGGGCGTGGGCATCAACAGCAAGCGCATTTCCCCGCACGTGCTGCGCCATTCCTTCGCCACTCATCTGCTCAACCACGGTGCGGATCTGCGCGCCCTGCAGATGTTGCTCGGCCACAGCGCCTTGAGCACCACGCAAATTTATACGCTGGTAGCCAAGGAAGGGCTCAAGCGCCTGCACGCGCAGCATCATCCACGCGGCTGACACAAACCCTGATATACGCAAATTGTCGATGATTTCAAGAGTTTTCGCGGTCGGTATGCGATACTCGCGACCTCCCCTCGGCAGGCCATTCCGCGCGCTGCCGGCACGCAGTGAGGTCGTGATGTCGAAGAAGTTCTGGTTGATGCTTTGCGCTGGCGCGCTTGCGTTGCATGCCGGTGCCGCCCTGGCTTCGACGTCGCTGGCCGTATCGGCGGCGCCCGCCAACAGTGCTGAAAACACCGTGCGCCAGACCCTGCTGCGGCTGGTGCCGAAGGCCGAGGTGGACCAGATCACACCGGCGCCGATCCCGGGTTTCTACCAGGTGATCGCTTCCGGCCATCTGGTCTACATCAGCGCCGACGGCAAGTACGTGATGAACGGCGACCTGATCGATGGCGTCAAGGGCGAGAGTCTTACCGACGATGCGTGGGCCAGCTATCGCAAGACGGAGCTGGCCAAGGTGCCGGTGTCCGACCGCATCGTGTTCGCGCCGAAAAATCCCAAGTACACGGTAACCGTATTCACCGACGTCACCTGCCCGTACTGCCGCGTGCTGCATCAGCAGATCGATGCGTTCAACAAGGAAGGCATCGCGGTGCAGTATCTGGCGTGGCCGCGCTCCGGCGTCACCGGCGATGACGGCAAGCCCACCCAGACCTACAACGAGATGGTCTCGATCTGGTGCTCGGCCGATCGCAACGATGCCTTCACCGACGCCAAGAAGGGCAAGCTGCCCAAGCAGGTCGACTGCAAGAATCCGGTCAAGGATCAGTTCGACCTGGGCCTGAAGCTGGGCGTGACCGGCACGCCGTCGGTATATGCCGAAGACGGTACGCTGATCGGCGGCTATCTGTCGCCCACCGAGATGCTGCAAGCGGTGCAGGAGCACTCCGCGACGGGCGGTTGACCGATCGCATCGTCCGCTAGGCCTTCCCACAATGCGTGCAGGTCACTCGTGCACAGGGAAGTGTCATGCGGAAATGGTCGTTTTCATCGCGCGTGCTTGGCGCGCTGCCGTTGCTGATCGCACTGGCGGTTCATCCCGTTACTGCTGTCGCCCTGCCGTCTTCGCCGTTGATGCTGGCCAACGTTTATCACGCTGGCGTGGCCGTGCGCGATTACTGGGTCAGCGAGAAATACGACGGCGTGCGTGCTTACTGGGACGGTAACAGGCTGCTCAGCCGCAGCGGCGCGTTGATTGCCGCGCCGGCCTGGTTCACCGCGCACTGGCCCGACACGCCGATGGATGGCGAGCTGTGGATCGGTCATGGCCTGTTCGAACGGGTTTCCGGCACTGTGCGCCAGCTGCCGCCCAGCGACGATGCATGGCGGCAGGTGCGCTATATGGTCTTCGATCTGCCGGCGCAGCCGGGTCCGTTCGATCAGCGCATCCCGGTATTGCAGCGGCTGGTCGCCAGGCTGGACCGGCCCTGGGTGCAGGCCGTGCGGCAATTCAAGGTGGCCGATGAGGCGGAACTCAAGCGCCGGCTGGACGAGGTAGTGCGCGCCGGCGGTGAAGGTCTGGTCCTGCACCGCGGCACCTCGCTCTATCACGCCGGCCGCGACGACGACCTGCTCAAGCTCAAGCCCTACGACGATGGCGAGGCCAGGGTGGTCGGCTATTCCCCCGGCAAGGGCAAATATGCCGGGATGCTGGGCTCGCTGCTGATGGAATTGCCGGACGGCACCCGCTTTCGCATCGGCAGCGGCCTTAGCGATGAGCAGCGCCGCCACCCGCCGCCGCTAGGCAGCCTGGTGACCTTCCGCTACCAGGGCACCACCGCCGGCGGCAAACCGCGTTTTGCCCGCTTCATGCGGGTGCGCGAGGAGCGGTAGGGGGCAGCCTGTCCATGCTGGAACGCCCCATGCCGCGACGGAGCGGGCGGCGCTGGCGCCGCTAAGGTACAATACGGAGCTCCACTGCTTAGCGCCTTTTCCCCCCGCATGATCGCACTCGACGGGCAGAGCGCCCTCTCGCCTTTTCGCCTGGAACGTCTCAACGCACACCTCGATGCCATGCATCGCGGGACCCGCGTGCAGGCCTCCTGGTTCGTCTATTTCATCGACGCCGCGGCCATGCCCGAAGGCGAGCAGCGAAAGCGCCTGCTGGAAGCGCTGGAGGCCAGGGACGGAACGCCGCAGCCCGCTTCGCTATGGGTGGGCCCGCGCCTGGGCACCATTTCGCCGTGGTCGAGCAAGGCTACCGACATCCTGCATGGCGCCGGTTTCAATGTGCGCCGCGTCGAGCGCGGCACCGCCTGGCAGATCAGCGGCCTGCCGGCGCCTGCCAATGCCGCCTATAACGATGTGCTGGGCGTGCTGCACGATGCGATGACGCAATCGGTGCTCACCAGCCTGGAGCAGGCGCAGGGCTTGTTCCTGGCCGGCCAGCCGGGCGATCTGGTGCATATCGCGCTGGGTGGCGATGCACGCGCCGCGCTGGCCACGGCCAATCGCGAGCTGGGCCTTGCACTGGCCGACGACGAGATCGACTACCTCGCTGCCCGCTACGCCGAACTGGGCCGCGATCCGACCGATGCCGAACTCTTCATGTTCGCGCAGGCCAATTCCGAGCATTGCCGCCACAAGGTGTTCAACGCCAGCTGGACGCTGGATGGCGAAGCGCAGGACAAGAGCCTGTTCGCCATGATCAAGAACACGCACCAGCATGCGCCGGCCTACACCTTGTCCGCGTACAAGGACAACGCGGCGGTGATCGAGGGCAGCCAGGGCAAGCGCTTCTTCAGCGACAGCGACGGTGTGTGGCGCGCCAGCGAAGAGCAGATCGATTACGCGATCAAGGTGGAAACGCATAACCATCCCACCGCCATCGCCCCCTGGCCGGGCGCAGCCACCGGCGCCGGCGGCGAGATCCGCGACGAAGGCGCCACCGGCCGCGGCGCCAAGCCCAAGGCCGGGCTCAGCGGTTTCTCGGTATCGGACCTGCGCATCCCCGGCCATCCGCAGCCGTGGGAAGTGGAGCGCCCGTTGCCGCCACGCATGGCCAGCGCCTTTGAAATCATGCGCGACGGCCCGCTCGGCGCTGCTGCTTTCAACAACGAATTCGGCCGTCCCTGCCTGGGCGGCTATTTCCGCACCTACGAACACGAAACCGGCGAAGCCGGTGTGCGCCGCGGCTATGACAAGCCGATCATGATCGCCGGCGGTCTGGCCAATATTCGCCACGACCACGTGCAGAAGCGCGACCTGCAGCCCGGCCATGCGGTGATCGTGCTGGGCGGCCCGGCCATGCTGATCGGCCTGGGCGGCGGCGCCGCCTCGTCGGTGGCTTCCGGTGCTTCCAGTGCGGAACTCGACTTCGCCTCGGTGCAGCGCGACAACGCCGAGATGGAGCGCCGCTGCCAGCAGGTGATCGACGCATGCTGGGCGCGCGGCGACAAGAATCCGATCGTCAGCGTGCACGACGTGGGCGCGGGCGGTCTGTCCAACGCCATTCCGGAATTGCTCAACGATGCTGGCGTGGGCGGCGACATCGACTTGTCCAAAGTGCCTTGCGACGATCCCTCGCTGTCGCCGATGCAGGTGTGGAGCAACGAATCGCAGGAACGCTATGTGCTAGGCATCGCGCAGGCCGACCTGCCGGAATTCGAAGCCTATTGCCAGCGCGAACGCTGCCCGTACGCCGTGGTCGGCACGGCCACGCAGGAGCGGGTGTTGCGCGTCATCGATCCGCGCCGCCAGCTCACCGTGATCGATCTGCCGATGGATGTGCTGTTCGGCAAGGCGCCGCGCATGCATCGCGATGCGCATCGCATCAAGCCGCGCATCGATCTGGTGCCGGATCTGAGCGGCATCGGCCTGGACGAAGCGCTGATGCGCGTGCTGCGCCTGCCGACAGTGGGCAGCAAGAACTTCCTGATCACTATCGGCGACCGCAGTGTGGGCGGCTTGTGCGCCCGCGATCCGATGGTCGGCCCATGGCAGGTGCCGGTGGCCGATTGCGCAGTGACCTTGCTCGACTTCGACGGCTACCAGGGCGAAGCGATGGCGATGGCCGAGCGTGCGCCGGTGGCGCTGCTCAACAGCGCCGATGCGGCGCGTCTTGCGCTCGGCGAAGCGATCACCAACCTCGCTGCGGCGCCGATCGCGTCGCTGGGCGAAGTGCGTCTTTCCGCCAATTGGATGGCGGCCGTCAATCACCCGGGCGAAGACGCCGCATTGTTCGACGCGGTCAAAGCCGTGGGCATGGAGCTGTGCCCGGAGCTGGATATTTCCATTCCGGTCGGCAAGGACTCGCTGTCCATGCAGACCGTGTGGCAGGACGGCGACACGCCGCAGCGCACAGTCGCGCCGGTGTCGCTGGTGATCACCGGCTTCGCGCGCGTCGACGATGTGCGCCGCACGCTCACGCCGCAGTTGCGCCTCGATCACGGCGATTCGGATCTGTGGCTGGTCGACCTGGGTGCGGGACGCTCGCGCCTCGGCGGTTCCTGCCTGACTCAGGTGTTCAATCGCGGCGGCGGCGTGCCGCCGGATCTGGACGATGCCAAGCGCCTGAAGGCCTTGTTCGACCTGGTGCAGGAAGCCAATCGCAGCGGCCTGCTGCTGGCCTATCACGACCGCTCCGACGGCGGCGCCATCGTTACCCTGCTGGAAATGGCGTTTGCCGGCCATTGCGGTCTGGAAGTCCATCTGGATGGCTGGGCCGAAGCGGCCCTGCGCGCGCTGTTCAATGAAGAACTGGGCGCGGTGATGCAGGTGGCGGTGGCCAATCGCGAGGCGTTCGAAGCCTTGCTGGTGAAATATGGCCTGGCCGGCATGAGCAGTCGCATCGGCCGCCCGAAAGAAAAGCTCGGCATCAAGCTGTTCCACAACGGCGAGACCGTGGCCAAGTGGAACTGGACCCTGCTGTTCAAGGCGTGGAACGAAACCAGCCACGCCATGCAGCGTCTGCGTGACAACCCGGCCAGCGCCGACGCCGAACTGGAATGGCGCATCGACGATACCGATGCCGGCATCAGCCCCAAGCTCAGCTTCGATCCGGCCAAGGACATTGCCGCAGCGTATCTGCAACAAGCGCCGCGCCCGCGCGTGGCGATCCTGCGCGAGCAGGGCGTGAACGGCCAGGTCGAAATGGCGGCGGCATTTACCCGCGCCGGTTTCGATGCGGTGGACGTGCACATGTCCGATCTCGCCAGCGGCCGCATCAAGCTTGCCGATTTCCGCGGCCTCGCGGCCTGTGGCGGCTTCTCCTACGGCGACGTGCTCGGCGCCGGCCGCGGCTGGGCTGCCTCGATTTTGTACAACGACATGCTGCGCGCGCAGTTCACCGCCTTCTTTGCCGACCCGAGCAAGTTCGCGCTGGGCGTGTGCAACGGCTGCCAGATGCTGAGCCAGCTCAAGGACATCATCCCCGGTGCGCAGCATTGGCCGAAGTTCCTGCGCAATGCCTCCGAGCAATACGAAGCGCGCCTGGCCACGCTGGAAGTGCTCGACTCGCCCAGCATCTTCTTCAAGGGCATGTCCGGTTCGCGCATTCCGGTAGTGGTGGCGCACGGCGAAGGGCGGGTAAGTTTTCCGCAGGCCTGCAGTCCGGCGAAGTCGGGCAGCGCGGTGCGCTTTGTCGACAACCGCGGCAAGCCGACCGAAAACTTCCCGCTCAATCCGAACGGCTCGCCCGGCGGCCTGGCCGGCTTCACGGCGGCGGATGGGCGCGTGACGATCATGATGCCGCATCCGGAACGCGTGTTCCGCAGCGTGCAGATGAGCTGGCGCCCGGACAACTGGGGTGAAGATTCACCCTGGATGCGCATGTTCCGCAATGCCAGGGTGTGGTGCGGCTGAGCAGCCGCGGCCTGAAGCGCGGATGGCCGGCCTGGTTGCTGGCCATCGCGTGGATGCTGCTGCTGGCATGGCTGCCATGGTGGATCGATCTGCCGCTGCTGCTGGCGGTGGTTGCCGTACAGCTGGTGCAGCCGGCACGTTTGCATGGTCATGACGATCAGCTGCGCTTGGCGTTGCGCTGGGGCCTGGCCGGTTTGCTGCTGGCCGTCTATCGCAGCCTGCAAGGGCATCAGCTGGCGCTCACGTTGAGCTTGCTCGCAGCGCTCAGCGGTTTTTCGCTGCTGGTCTTGCTGGAGTCGTGGCTGAAACACAAGCCGGTGCGCAATCGCGCGCTGGCGGCCAGTGCGCCGGAGTGGCGCGAGCTGGCGCTGGCGCCCGTCGGCCCGGCTGCGGAGATCGTCGAGTTGCAGCTGCCGGCATGGACGCAGCTCGATGATGCCGTGCAGGACAACCCTGTCGGCATCACCTGGCACACACGGCATCGTTGCCGCGTTGGCGGTGAGGTTTACCTCGAGCACGTCGAGCCCCGGGTGTCGATCGCGCCGGGGCAGCGCTGGCTGGTGCTGCCGATTACCGCAGGGCGCGGCGTGGTGCTGTACGATCGCACGCGCGCAAAACAGTACCGGCTGCGTGGCTGGCAACTATATGGCTGGCATGGCGGCGAAGCGTGGCTCAGCCGCGGCGACGATCGTCCGCCGCTGGCGCTGTCGCACGTGCTGGGCCAGGACCAAGGCGAGGAATAAATGTCGTACCGCAAGCAGGATCAGCATGGCAGCGCTTGATACCCCCGCACTCAGCGTGATCGTGGTTTCGGCCGATAGCGGCCCCAGCTTGCGCGACTGCGTGAACAGCGTGCTGGCCTGCGCCACGTCGCTGGAATTGCTGCTGATCGACAACGCCTCGGCCGATGGCATTCCGCAGGCGATCGCACGCGCGCGCGAAAACGAGCCGCGCCTGAAGGTGCTCTACAACCACGCCAATCTCGGCTTCGGTCCGGCGGTCAATCGCGCGGTGGCGCAGTCGCGCGGCGCCACGCTGCTGATCCTCAATCCCGACTGCCTGCTCGAGCAGCCGGCGCTGGAACGCCTGCTCGAAGTGCTGCAGCAGGAACAGAAGGCGGGTCTGGTCGGCGCGGTGGTCTGTGATCGCCAAGGTGTGCCGGATCCGGCCTCGTACCGGCGTGATCCGCTGATGCAGCGCGCGCTGAACACATTCTTCAAGCGTGGCGGCGAAGGCGTGAATTTCATCGGCAGCATGCCCGATCACGTGGTGGAGGCCGAAGCCGTATCCGGCGCGGTGATGCTGATGCCACGCCGTGTATTCGAATGGTTGAGCGGCTTCGACGAAGACTATTTCCTGCATTGCGAAGACCTGGATCTGTGTCGGCGCGTGCGCGATGGCGGCTGGCGCGTGCTGCTGGCGGGCGATGTGCATGTGCTGCACGGCAAGGGCGGCTCGAGCCGGCATCGCCCGGTGTTCGTGAGCTATTACAAACATCGCGGCATGTGGCGCTGGTTCCGCAAGTTCGACCCGGCCGCGCATAAGCCGCACCTGGCGGCGATCGTGTGGCTGGGCATCTGGGCACACTTCCTGGTGAAAATTCCCGGCCAGCTGTGGCGGTTGCTGCGCCGATGAGCACGGCTGCGCGCATAAGCCTGCTGGCGACTGTCGGTCTGCTGGTGATGACGGCGGTGTGGGGTTCCACCTTCGTGCTGATCAAGGGCGTGCTCGACCGCATGCCGGTGGCGGATTTTCTCGCCGTGCGTTTCATCATCGCGGCGATCGTGATGTTTGCGCTGTTTCATCGCCACGTGGCGCGCCTTTCACGCCGGCAGCTTTGGCGCGGCGCGTTGCTCGGTGCGATCTACGGAGCGGGGCAGCTGCTGCAGACCTGGGGCCTGGCGCTGATCTCGCCCAGCGTCAGCGGCTTTGTCACCGGCATGTACGTGGTATTTACGCCGATTTTGGCGGCGGTGCTGCTGCGCCAGCGGACACCTTCGGTGGTGTGGTTGGCAGTGGGCCTGGCTACGTTTGGACTGGGCTTGTTGTCGCTCAATGGTTTTTCGGTGGACGAGGGCGTGTGGCTGACCCTGCTTTCCGCCTTGCTATATGGGCTGCATATCGTGGCGCTGGGGCATTGGTCGCGTGCCGACGAAGCCTTTGGTCTTTCCGCAGTGCAGATGGCGGTCATTGCCTTGGTCTGCCTGCTTGCCACCGCAGGCCATGGCGGTCCGAGCTTGCCGCCCGATATCGATGCGTGGCTGGCCACTTTGTATATGGCCTTGATTGCCGGTGCCGGTGCGATGTTGATGCAGACCTGGGCACAAGCCCATCTGCCGGCGACGCGCGCGGCGATCGTGATGACGACCGAGCCGGTATTTGCGGCGGGTTTTGCCGTGGCGTTCGGTGTGGATGCGCTGACCTGGCGCATGCTGCTGGGCGGGGGATTGGTGCTGGCGGCGATGTATCTGGTGGAGCTGGCTCCACGGCGTGGGGGCAAGGACGCGCCTCCTGCCGAAGCCATTCATCACGAGCTGTAGCTTTGCTCCGGATGGGGTTCGGGATAAGCCAGCAAGCGCTGGTCGTCTCGATGCCGATTTGTTGGGTTACGCTGCGCCAACCCAACCTGCGTATTACGCGTCGTCAGCACGCTTATGCGGCTGCATCGCCAGCTGTACCAGATAAATCACGATCGCCACATTGGCCAGCAAGGCACCGACCTTCAGCCAACTGAACTTGTGGAACACCTCGTAGACCTCGAACGGGATCAACGAGCCGGTGGCGATCACCGTGAACCATTCCGCCCAATGTTTGCGCAGCCACAGGCCGGTGCCTTCGGTGGCGAAGATGGCGGCATAGCACAGCGCCACAATGCCGATCGCGACAAATTTGCCCGGGCCCATCTGTTCCAGCAACTGCACCAGCTGCAAACGCAGGCCGTTGCTGTCGCTCAGCGACAGGTGCTCCAGCATATGCACCAGATGATCGAAGTTCTGTTCTTTGTGCAGGCCGAAGGCGACGAAAGCCACGATGATCAGGCAGACAGTCTTGATCGCCTTGTAGATGGCGATCACCCGCAGACCGAAGCTATGGCGCGCTTCGATTTCGGAGCTGGGTTTGGTGGTGCGGCGGTCGCCTGGAGACATGGTGATGGGACGCTAAGCCTACGTAAAAGGGAAAAGTTTAACCGGAGGGCATTGCAGAAAGGCCATGCCCGGGATGCGGGCATGGCCTGGGAATTCCAAGCTCAGGGCAGGGCGGCCATTCAGCAACAGCGACCGCCGGTACCTTTGTAGCGTGCGGTCTGCCGCTCGCGGAAGAACTCGGCGTAGGTCGGGATGCGGCGCTCGGGGTGATGGGTGCGCAGGTGGGCGACATAGACGTCATAGTCCGGAACGCCGCAACTCAGCCGCGCGGCCTGGACCAGACGATGCCACCACGACGAGAGTCCTGTCTTCATGACCTTTGGCCTGCCGTGGCACTGGCCAGCGCCACGCGCGGTGCTTCGTGCGCGGTGGGCACATTGCTGCGCCAGGCCTTCATGATGGCGTAGATGCTGAAGCCGCACATGGTCAGCACCAACAGCATGAAGACGGCGGTGAGCGTGGCATCCACGCTGTTGTTGGTGACGATGCGCTGCATCTCGGCCAGGCTCTTGGCCGGCGCCATCAGCTTGCCGGCCTGCAAGGCCTGGGTGTAGTTCTGCGCCGCATTGGTGAAACTGATCGGACCGCTCAGTTTTTCCCAGCCCGCGGTCAGCGTGCAGAGCACTAGCCACAGTGCGGGAATGCCCGGCACCCACACATAGCGTTCGCGCTTGAGCTTTACCGTTACCACCGTGGCCAGCATCAGCGCGATCGCCGCCAGCATCTGGTTGGCGATGCCGAACAGCGGCCACAAGGTGTTGATACCGCCAAGCGGATCCACCGCACCCTGATACAGGAAATACCCCCACAGGCCGACGCAGATCGAGGTGGCCAGCACATTGCCGATCCACGATTCGGTGCTCTTCAGCGGCGCGTGCACCAGTCCGGCAATCTCCTGGATCATGAAGCGGCCCACGCGCGTGCCCGCATCCACCGTGGTGAGGATGAACAGCGCTTCGAACAGGATCGCGTAGTGATACCAGAACGCCATCATGCGTTCGCCCGGCAGGATGTTGTGCAGCAGCTGCGCCATGCCCACCGCCAGCGTGGGTGCGCCGCCGGCGCGGCTGAGAATGCTGGTCTCGCCGATATCGTGCGCAGTGCGCGACAACTCATCCGGCGTCACCACGAAGCCCCATTGGCTGATGGTGGCGGCGGCATGCTCCACCGTGGTGCCGATCAGCGCCGAGGGCGAGTTCATCGAGAAGTACACGCCCGGATGCAGCGAGGCCGCCGCGATCAGCGCCATGATCGCCACGAACGCCTCCATCAGCATGCCGCCGTAACCCACCATGCGCGCCTCGCCTTCGTTGGCCAGCAGCTTGGGCGTGGTGCCGGAGGCGATGATCGAATGCCAGCCCGATACCGCGCCGCAGGCAATGGTGATGAACAGGAACGGGAACAGCTGACCCTGGAATACCGGGCCGGTGCCGTCGACAAAGCGCGATACCGCCGGCAACTGCAGGTCCGGCGCGGCAAAGATGATCGCGATTGCCAGCAGCAGGATGGTGCCGATCTTCAGGAAGGTGGAGAGGTAATCGCGTGGCGCCAGCAACAACCACACCGGCAGCACCGAGGCGAAGAAGCCGTAGCCGATCAGCAGCCACGCCAGCGATTTGGCATCGAAGTCGAACAGGCTGGCAAGGTCGGGCGTAGCCGCGATATGCGCGCCGTAAGCGATCGACGTGAGCATCAGCACCAGGCCGATCACCGACACTTCCAGAATGCGCCCGGGCCGCAGCCAGCGCAGATAAATGCCCATCAGCAAGGCGATCGGAATGGTGCATGCCACCGAGAACGTACCCCAGGGACTATGCGTCAGCGCCTTCACCACCACCAGCGCCAGCACGGCCAGCACGATCATCATCAGCGCCAGCAGGCCGAACATGGCGACGACGCCGGCAAACGGCCCGAGCTCCTCGCGCAGCATATGGCCCAGCGACCGCGCATCGCGCCGCACCGACAGGCCCAGCACCATGAAATCCTGCACCGCGCCGCCCAGCACCACGCCGAACAGGATCCACAGCGTACCGGGCAGATAGCCCATCTGCGCCGCCAGTACCGGCCCGACCAGCGGACCGGCGCCGGCAATCGCGGCGAAGTGATGGCCGAACACCACCCATTTGTCGGTGGGCACGTAATCCAGGCCGTCGTTGCGCAGGATCGAGGGCGGCGCGCGGCCGGGATCCATCTGCAGCACGTGCAGCTCGATGAAGCGGCCGTAGAAGCGGTAGCCGATCAGGAATACCGCTACGGCTGCGGCCACCAGCCAGATCGCGTTGATCGGTTCGCCGCGGCGCAAGGTGATCACGCCCAGGCAGGCGGCACCGATCACGGCGATGACAGCCCAGGCGAGCTTGCTTGCCATGCTGGCGGGTCTTGTTGCGAGGGTTTCCATGGATGGTCTCCGGATCGACAAGAGAGGCGGCTCAATCTCATCGCGTAGCCTGGCGCGTCCCCAGGCCTCCCTGGCCGCGCGAAGGCCTTGAACAGGTGCCTAGAGTCGTCCTGTCGGCCGAAAGGGTCAATACCGGGCTGCCTGCATGTATGGGCAGGCCGATGGCGAGAGTGTGCGCACGATTTTTAGGTTTTGGTCGATATGCTGATGAAGCTGGCAGACTACGCGAGCTCTTAGGCCGTCATTCCGGCGAAGGCCGCAATCCATGGCCAGTGCGACGCATGGATTGCGGCCTTCGCCGGAACGACGACTAGGCGAGGACGCCGCTTCCGACAGCGTGCCGCGCTGCGTCGACCGACTCCAAAAAATTCAAAGTACATGCGGGGATGGCTTGAGTTCGTGTCTTGCCGTCCACAGTTCGAACACGAGGTTTCAGCTGCGTGAGGTTGGCATGATTCGCGAGATTCTGAAGATGGGCGACCCGCGCTTGCTGCGCGTCGCGCCGCCCGTGCCCGATGCGATGATCGGCAGCGCCGAGCTCGATGCGCTGATCGCCGACATGTTCGACACCATGCACGATGCCGGCGGTGTCGGCCTGGCCGCACCGCAGATCGGCGTGGACCTGCAACTGGTGATTTTCGGCTTCGACCGATCCGAGCGTTATCCGGATGCACCGCCGGTACCGCAGACGATCCTGCTCAATCCGGTGATCACGCCCTTGTCACAGGATATGGAAGAGGGCTGGGAAGGCTGTCTGTCAGTGCCGGGCCTGCGTGGCGCGGTGAATCGCTATTCGCTGATCCGCTACGAAGGCATCGATCCGAAGGGCGAGCGCATCGATCGCACGGCCGAGGGTTTTCATGCGCGCGTGGTGCAGCACGAATGCGATCACCTGATCGGGCGGCTGTATCCCTCGCGCATCACCGATTTCACCAAGTTCGGTTTTACCGAAGTGCTGTTCCCGGGCATGGACCCGAACGCCGACGAATAAGCCCGCACAGTGCCTGCCCACGCCGTGGGCAGGCACGCATCGTCAGGCCGGCTGCGGATGCAGCAGGAACCAGCCCAGGCACACGGCGCCGGCAATGACGCAATATACGCCGAACGACGCCAGCCGGCCGCGGCCTTCGAAGTAACGCATCAGGAAACGCAGGCTCAGCCAAGCCGCAATCGCCGTGAGTACACCGCCCAGCGCCGCATCGGCCAGCTGGCCCGGAGCGTGAAAGAGCTTGGGGATTTCCAGCAGGCCGGCGGCGAGGATGATCGGCGTGCCGAGCAGGAAGGAAAATTCCGCAGCCTTTTCCTTGTCCAGCCCGGTGGCCGAGCCGGCGATCATGGTGAGGCCGCTGCGCGAAAAGCCGGGGATCAGTGCGCCGACCTGGGCCAGTCCGATCAGAAAGGCCTGGCGGAAGCTCAGTTTCTCCGGCGGCTTGTGCGTGCGCGAACGTTCCAGCCGGTCGCCGATCCACAGCAGCACGCCATTGGCGATCAGTGCGATGGCCACGATGCGCAGGTCCTTGAATACCAGCTCCAGTTTTTTCTCCAGCAGCACGCCGACCAGGCCTGCCGGCACGGTGCCGATGATCAGCGCCCACATCATGTGGCCGTCATCGTTGCGGCGGCCACCCAGCGAGGCGACGAAGCCGCGCACCAGGGCGATCCAGCGCTGGCGGAAATAACCCAGCAGCGCCAGCGCGGTACCCAGATGCAGGGCGACCAGAAAAGGAATCAGCTGCGGCGCGTGCTTGTCGATATGCATGCCGAACAGCGCGGGTACCAGCAAGGTATGGCCCAGGCTGCTGACCGGAAACAATTCGGTCACACCCTGCAGCACGCTTAGAAAGATCAGGAACCACAAGCTCACGCAGCTACCCTCGCAAGAATCGGCGGGCCATTGTACAAGCCGGCTTGCCCGCACACCGGCAGCCCCGCATTATCGCGATGGGAAGATGAGGGGAGCTCGAATGGACGGTACGACAGATTCCGGCAAGCCAGCGGCCGTGCAGGGGCGCAATCCCGGCATCGACCTGCTGCGCGGCTTGTCGATCCTGCTGGTGGTGCTGCATCACATCGGTCTGCGCATTCCGCTCAAGCACGGCGTGCTGGCGGCATGGCTGCCGGGTTTTGTGCTGGGCGCGATCAACTACAACGGCTACGAGTCGGTGTTCGTGTTCTTCGTGATCTCCGGCTTTCTGATCACCAGCCATTCGCTGCAACGCTGGGGCGGCCTGGATCGCATCGATGCGCGCGCCTTCTATGCGCGCCGCTTTGCGCGCATCGCGCCCTGTTTGCTGGCTTTGCTGCTGGTGCTGAGCGTGCTGCATCTGGGCGGCGTGCAGGACTACGTCATTACCCGCGCCGGCCAGAGCCTGCCGCGTGCACTGGTCGCGGCACTGGGGCTGCATCTGAACTGGTATGAGGGGCATTACGGCTATCTGCCCGGCAACTGGGATGTGCTGTGGTCGCTGTCGATCGAGGAAACGTTTTACCTGGGCTTCCCGATCGCTTGCCTGCTGGTGCGCCGCACATGGTTGTTGGCCTTGTTGCTGGGCTTGTTCGCGCTGTCGCTGCCGTGGTCGCATGCCGTGCTGGCCGATAACGAGATATGGCAGGAAAAGGCCTATCTTCCGGGCATGGCCGCGATTGCCGCCGGCGTGTGCGGTGCTTTGCTGGTCAGGCATCGGCAAGCGCACGCAGTCTGGATCGCCAGAATTTTTATTGCCGCCGGAGCGTGCGGACTGGCCGCTGTGCTGCTGGCCGAACGCTGGCTATGGCCGCTGCTGCACGACGGCTGCCTGTTGCTGCTGACGCTGTCGGTGATGAGCATGCTGGCCGGCTTGCACTGGCGCCAGCAGCTCGGTGCATGGCGGCCATGGCGCGCGCTGGACTGGCTGCGTTCGTTTGGCCGGCTCAGCTACGAGATCTATCTCAGCCATATGTTCGTGGTCTACACGCTGGTGCGGCTGTTCCGCAGCCATGGCGCCGATATGCAGTGGGGCGTGCTGTGGTATCTGCCGGCGGTGCCGCTGTGCTGGCTGCTGGGGGCGGCGGTGGCGCGCTGGATTTCGCTGCCGTGCGAGGCGTGGCTGAAGGCAAAGCTGTTGGCGCCACGCATGGTGCCGACGGCGGCCTGATCCCGGCTTGCACCGGGATCAGGCGTTACGTACTCGGGATCAAGGCGATTTGAGCTGAAAGTTGTGCGTCAGCAGGTCGAGCTTTGTCTTCATGTCTTCCGGCTTGTGCGTCCCCTGGGTGGCGTAGAACACCGTATAAAGTTCGGCCGGCGTGGCGCTGGCATGCGGATTCATCACGCTGGCGATATCCATCTCGTCGCCGTCGTTATAGGGCACGCCGTCATACGGATGCTGCTTGTGCAGCAGCTTGCCCCAGGCCTGCTTGAAGTTGTCGTCCAGATCCGGTGTCGGCGCGAGATGGCGGCGCACGCTGATGCGATCCGGATCGGTGATGTTGAGGCGGATCTGCAGATAATTGGTTTGCAGAGTGACTTTGCCATCTTGATTGAAGTAGCCGAAGCCGACGCCGAGCATATTGTCCGGCGCCACCGTCTGCAGGCTGTCCGGGTAGCTGAAGGCAATGCGGCTGGAGGCGTAGCTGAAACGCTTGCCGTAGTCGAAGTCGATGCGGCCGTCTTTCAGCGCCTGCGGCAGCAGCGAGCTATCGGCGAGGAAGGTTTTCCACTGCGCCAGCGAACCGCCGTAGTCGACATTGACGAAGTCGGTGAGCGCCTTCATGTCGATCATGCTGTCGTGAGTCACCATCGCGGGATTGAGCCGCATCATCAGCGCGTAGCCATCCGGCACGGGCAGGGCGAACAGCACCACCTGCGCGTTGATATACGGCTCGGACCACACGAACACTTTCCACGGCCGCTGCCAGGCATCGGTGTAGGTGCTGCTGGTGACCGGCTTGCCCATCGACGTGATCTTGATCTTTTCCGGACCGATCGGCCGGTACCAGTAGCCGGTTTTCAGCACCAGCTCCATCATCTGCTTGGGATCGTTGTAGAACGCATCGGCCTGCATGCCGTCGGGCCGGCGCAGATGCATCAGAAAGTTGTGCCCGACGTAGCCGCTGGCGATATAGCCGTTGCCGCTCAGCGGTACGCGATTGAGTTCACGCCCGGCGTAGCCCCAGTCGCCGCTGCGGTTGTGCACGATCAGGGAGGGAAAAAAGCTCAGCTGGGGATCTTCGTGCAGGATCCGGTTGGAGCCGGTGCCGCGCGGAAACAGATCGGCGCTTTGCTGCTGCAGCAAGGCTTTCAGTTGTTGTTCGTTGAAATCGTTCTGCAGCTTCTGGAAGGTGGTGCTGAAATCGGCATAGCTGGCCGGCAGCGGAAACTGCGCCTTGAAGTTGCCGTTCTGGTCTTCGTCCAGCACGTCCAGCTGGTAGGTCAGCTGCTTGTCGATCACCGCAGTGTGGTCAGGCGCGTTGAGCACTTCACCGATCGGCAGCGCGTAGTTGAGATTCTCGTTGGCCGATTTCATCAGCACCACGCCGATCACCTTGCCGTCCTGGTCCAGCAGCGGACCGCCGCTGTTGCCGGGCGAAGCGGCGGCGGAAAAGCGCATCCATTTCCAGCGGCCGTTTTCTTCTTCGGGCGTATCGGAGGTGTACAGCCCATCGCGGATCACCACGCCGGTACCGAGCGCATTGCCGACGGCATACACCACGGTATTCAAGGCCGGCTTGGTATTGGCGACCAGCGCACTGTGGCCGGGTTGTTCCTTCAGCGAAAACAGCACGAAATCCTGCTGCAGCGAAAACTTCTCGATCTTGTCGATGGCGTAGACATGCCCGGCCGCATCGCGCAGCGCGGGTGGTCCGGTGAGATCGCCTACCGCCGCCATCAGCACGTGGCCGGCGGTGACATAGCGGTTGTTGCCGAGCGCGAAGGCGGTGCCGACCGAGAAATATTTGTCGGTGCGCTCCTGATAGGGCAGCAGTTGCAGCGGCAGCGGCTTTTCGTAGCTGAGCGGATCGTCGACCGCCCGGGGTATCACCACTTCGAAGGTGGCGGCGTCGATATTCGCGATCAGGCCGGGATCGAGGCTGGCCGCCCGTACCGGAGCGGTGCCGCCGAGTGTGAGCGCCAACAACAGCACCCAGGAAAGCCCATACAAGAAGCCGCACCTGGCAGCCTTCGCGCTACGCATCCGCCCGTTCATCGCCCGCATACGTGTCCTTCGCCTGATTGTCTGCCGGCCTGGGGCCGGATCCCCGCGGCAGATACTGACATAGCGGCGAGAGGCGCGGGAGAGCCCGTAAGTACTGGTTTTGCCGGCCGCCGTTCGCAAGTTTTTGGCGCGCGGCGGCCGCTTGTATCAGTGGCTGCCGAAGCCGAAATTCCACACCGCCTGCATACACAGCATCAGCAGCGCCATGCCCAGCAGGCCGGCCCGCGCCGGCCTGCGCAGGTCGGGCGAAGTGGCATAGATGCTTACGCCGATGGCTATGGCCAGCGCCTCCAGCACAAAGTCGGCCCACGGCACGGCGTACAGATGCAGCCCCACCACCGGACCGTGGCGCCATAGCGGCAAGCGGCTGGTGAGATAGTCGACCGCAACATGCGACAGCACCAGCAAGCCGCTGCCCACGGCCAGCGCAGCTTGCCGGAACAGCACGGCAGCGAGCAGCGCAACCACGATGGCTGCGCCGATGGCGCCGGCTACGGTATGCGTATCGGGGCCGATGCTGAGTGCGGGGATCAGATCGCCGAGCACGTCGTGCAGGTCCGGCTCGATCGAGGCGAACAGCAGCCATGCCATCGGCAGCGGCCGCAGCCAGCGCCGCGCGCCCAGCGCGATCGCGTAATGGCCCATGTACATCAGCGCGAAGTCCGCGTGAGATAGCGGTGGAACAGGCAGATCAGCGCGCCCGGCACGCCGAAGCCGACCAGCATCAACAGATAGAAATCCAGCATCGGCGCACGCTCCCTGCGGCGGATTCCAGACGTGATATCAGTGTTTGCGATAGCGGTTGATGCTATCACGCAGCTCCAGCGCGGCCTTGCGCGCCGCTTCGGCAAAATCCTCGCCCTGGCCGGCATACAGGATGGCGCGCGAAGAACTGATCATCAGCCCGTTGCCATCGGCCGTGCGGCCGTTGCGCATCACCGCTTCCACGTCGCCGCCCTGAGCGCCGATGCCAGGCACCAACAGCGGCAGATCGCCGACCAGGCTGCGCACTTCGGCCAACTGCTCCGGCCAGGTGGCGCCGGTGACCAGCGCGCAATTGCCATGCGTATTCCAGTCGCGCGCGATGATCTGCGCCACGTGCTGGTACAGCGGCTTGCCGCCGACGTCGAGGTCTTGCAGGTCCGCAGCGCCGGGATTGGAGGTGTGGCACAGCAGGATCACGCCCTTGTCGGCGCGATCCAGGAACGGCTGCACGGAGTCGCGGCCGAGATAGGGATTGAGTGTGACCGCATCGGCGGCATAACGATCGAAGGCTTCGCTGACGTAGTGCTGGGCGGTGCTGCCGATATCGCCGCGCTTGGCGTCGAGAATCACCGGAATGCCCGGATGCTGCGCGTGGATATGCGCGATCAGGCGTTCCAGCGCATCGTCGGCGCGCAGTGCGGCGAAATGGGCGATCTGCGGCTTGAAGCTGCAGGCCAGGTCCGCGGTGGCGTCGATGATGGCGCGGCAGAACTCGAACACGGCATCCGGGCGCCCATGCAGCTGCGCCGGGAATTTGGCCGGCTCCGGATCCAGGCCCACGCACACCAGGGTGTCGTGCTGCTGCCAGCGCTGCCGCAAGGCGTCGATAAAGACCATGCCGTCATTCCTATAGGGTGGGATGCGATTCGTAATAGTTTAACCCGCACCCCGACCCTACCCAGGACTATCGAGATGGACGATCGCGCTACCGATGCGGCACGCCGCCGCTTTCTGTGTGCCGCCGGCACCCTGGCCGCCACCGCCACGCTGGGGCCGTTGCTGCCGGCGCGGGCGCATGCCGCCGCGGCACCCGTCACGCTGGCGCTGCGGGCAGGCGAGGGCGGCCGGATCTCCGAACGGCTGGTCGGCCTGAGCTACGAAACCCTGCAGATGCATGACCCGGCGTTTTTCTCGCGCGATAACGCGGCCTTGATCGGACTGCTGCGCCGGCTCAACCCGCATGGCGTGCTGCGCCTGGGCGGCAATACCAGCGATTACGCAGCGTGGAGCGGCTATCGCGGTCAGCTGCCGCCGTTTCCGCAGTTGCCGCATGCGGTGTTCAAGCGGCCGTATCTGATCACGCCGGAGCAGTTGTCGAAGCTGGCGGATTTTCTGCACGCCACCGATTGGCGCCTGATCTTCGGCGTGAATCTGGGACGCGACGTGCCGGAGATGGCGGCCGAGCTGGCCGAGGCGGTGCAGCGTGTAGTGGGCGATCGTCTGCTGGCGATCCAGATCGGCAATGAGCCGAACGATTTCAAGGACGAGCACGGCCGCCTGCTCAGCTTCGAGGCGTATTTCGAACGCTGGCAACGCACGGCAGCGGCCGTGCGCCAGCGCGTGAAGGTGCCGCTGGGCGGCCCGGATACCGGCGCCAATACCGATTGGGTACTGCGCTTTGCCGAACAGGTGCCGGATGCCGCGCTGTTGAGTCGCCACTACTACCGCGGCGGTGCGAAGGAGCCGGATGCCGGTGCCGCCCAGCTGCTGGCGGGCGATCCCGGATTTTTTGCAGAGCTGCCGCAGGTTGCAGCGGCCACCGCCACGCGGCATACGCCGTTTGTCCTCACCGAAGTGAATTCGTATTGGAGCGGGGGCAAGCTGGGCGTGAGCAATACGCTTGCTTCCGCGCTGTGGGGCGGCGATTTCGCGCTGGCCTGTGCGCAGGCAGGCGTGGAAAGCCTGAATTTTCATGGCGGCGTGCTCTCGGTACTGGAGACTTCGCTGGATAACAGTGTGGCGCCGAAGCTGGATGCGGGTGGTTCGCTGCAGCAGCGGCTGGATGCGATCAGCGGGCGCTATACGCCGATTGCCGGCGATATCAATGCGGGCTTCTATGCGCGTCCGCTGTATTACGGGCTGTTGCTGGCGCAGCAGTTTGGCGGTGCGCGGTTTATGCCGGTGGCATTGCAGACGGGTGGTATCAACTTGACGGCGTACGCCGCTATTCGCGACACGCAGCGCGTGGTCGCTGTGTTCAACAAAGATATGGTGCGCGATGCCGAGGTGCGGATCAGCCTGGACACGGCTGGCGCGCATGCGCGCGTCTGGCGTTTGCGTGGCGCTTCATTGGATGACGTGCATGGGGTCAGCCTGGCGGGTGCGCAGGTGAGTGGCGATGGTGCGTGGTCGCCGCGCGAGCAGGAAAGCGTGGCGGTGCGCGATGCGGCGTTTGCGTTGCATGTGCCGCGCGGCAGCGCAGCGCTGGTATGGGTGGGCGGTTAGGCCCGTCAGCACGCAGGCGCGTAGGTTGGGTTGGCGCAGCGTAACCCAACACGGTATTCGTCGAAGCGATGGGGCATTGTTGGGTTACGCTGCGCTAACCCAACCTACAAAAAAACGCCCGGCTTGGCCGGGCGTTTTTGTTACATCAAGCAAGCTTCTTGTACTTCACGCGATGCGGCTTGGACGCTTCATCGCCCAGGCGGCGCTTCTTGTCCGCCTCGTATTCGTTGTAGTTGCCGGGGAAGAACTCGACATGCGAGTCGCCTTCGAAGGCGAGGATGTGCGTGGCGATGCGGTCGAGGAACCAGCGGTCATGCGAGATCACCATCGCGCAGCCCGGGAATTCCAGCAGCGCATCTTCCAGCGCACGCAGGGTTTCCACGTCCAGGTCGTTCGACGGTTCGTCGAGCATCAGCACATTGCCGCCCTGCAGCAGGGTCTTGGCCAGATGCAGGCGGCCGCGCTCACCACCGGACAGGTTGCCGACGATCTTCTGCTGATCGGTGCCCTTGAAATTGAAGCGGCCGATGTAGGCGCGCGACTGGATTTCGAAGTTGCCGATGGTGAGGATGTCCAGGCCGCCGGACACTTCCTGCCAAACATTGTGCTTGTCGTCGAGCATGCCGCGCGACTGGTCCACATAGGCCAGCTTCACGGTGTGGCCGAGCTTCACTTCGCCGGAATCGGGCTGCTCCTTGCCCATGATCAGCTTCATCAGCGTGGATTTACCCGCGCCGTTCGGACCGATCACACCAACGATGGCGCCCGGCGGCACCTTGAACGACAGGTCGTCGATCAGCAGGCGATCGCCGAAGGACTTGCTGACGTTCTTGAATTCGATCACTTCCTGGCCCAGACGCTCGCCCGGCGGAATGAAGATTTCATTGGTCTCGTTGCGGTGCTGGTATTCGACCGAGTTGAGTTCCTCGAAGCGGTTCAAGCGCGCCTTGCCCTTGGACTGACGGCCCTTGGCGGCCGAGCGCACCCACTCCAGTTCCTTTTCGATCGCCTTCTGGCGCGACTTTTCCTGGTTGGCTTCCTGCTTCAGGCGCGCGTCCTTCTGCTCCAGCCATTCGGTGTAGTTGCCCTTCCACGGAATGCCGCGGCCGCGGTCCAGTTCCAGGATCCACTCGGCGGCGTTGTCGAGGAAGTAGCGATCATGGGTGACCGCCACCACGGTGCCGGGGTAGTTCTGCAGGAACTGCTCCAGCCAATCCACCGATTCGGCGTCCAGATGGTTGGTGGGTTCGTCCAGCAGCAGCATGTCCGGCTTGGACAGCAGCAGGCGGCACAGCGCCACGCGGCGCTTTTCACCACCGGACAGCGGCCCGATCTTGGCATCCCACGGCGGCAGGCGCAGTGCGTCGGCGGCCACTTCGAGCTGGCGTTCCAGCGCGTGGGCGTCGTTCGCGGCCAGGATGTTTTCCAGTTCCTGCTGCTCTTTGGCGAGCTTGTCGAAGTCGGCGCCTTCCTCGGCATAGGCGGCGTACACCTCGTCGAGGCGCTTTTGCGCATCCAGAATCACGGACACGCCTTCTTCGACCGCTTCACGCACGGTCTTTTCCGGGTCCAGCTGCGGTTCCTGCGCCAGGTAGCCGACCTTGATGCCCGGCTGCGGACGGGCTTCGCCCTGAAAATCGGTGTCCACGCCGGCCATGATGCGCAGCACGGTGGATTTGCCCGCGCCGTTCAAGCCCAGCAGGCCGATCTTGGCGCCGGGGAAGAAGCTCAGCGAAATGTCCTTGATGATCTGACGCTTCGGGGGAACGATCTTGCTGACCCCGTTCATGGTGTAGATGTATTGCATGCTGGCTCCGTAGGCATGCGCGTGGCCGCCCGGGGATGGGTGAGGGCGCGCAAGGCGTGGGTATCAAACCCGGCATTATAGCGGCTTATGGGTAAATCCCGGTGACGGCGCGGACGCCGCCGGCCGCGCCGGTGCACGCCGATCGCCATGGATCGGCCAGCTTTCGCGCCGGCGCCGCCATTTGTGCCTGCCAGGCTCTGCGGCGGTATGCATGGGAGCCGGACGATGGTACGCAGCAATTTCTTGAGCCTGCCCGCGGCGATGCGGCGATTGGACCAGCGCGTTGCCGGCTGGGCGCAGGCGCAGGGGCGCATCGGCGTGGCGCTGCACGAGTTCCTGTGCTTCGGCGCCAAACAGGCGTCGGCCTGCCTGTTCGGCGGCTGCATGGTGCTGCTGCTGGGCCTGAGCTGGGCGTTTTATCCGCCGGGGCTGCCGCTGGCGCGCTATGACTTCCTGACGCTGGCGGCGCTGGCGATCCAGTGCCTGCTGCTGGCGACACGGCTGGAAACCTTCGAAGAAGCGAAGGTGATCCTGTTGTTTCACGCGATAGGCACGGCGATGGAAGTGTTCAAGACGGCGATGGGCTCGTGGATCTATCCGGGCCCCGCACTGCTGCATATCGGCGGCGTGCCGCTGTTTACCGGATTTATGTACGGCTCGATCGGCAGCTATATCGCGCGTGCCTGGCGTCTGTTCGATTTCCGTTTCAGCGCGCATCCGCCGCTGGCGGCGACGATCTGGCTGTCGGTGGCGATCTACGTGAATTTCTTCACGCATCATTTTCTGCTTGATCTGCGCCTGCTGCTGTTTGCGGCGACGGTGCTGCTGTTCGGTCGCACCTGGGTATATTTCCGGATCCGCCAGGTACATCGGCGCATGCCCCTGCTGCTGGGCTTCATGCTGGTAGCGACGTTTATCTGGTTTGCCGAAAACATCGGCACATTTACCGCCGCATGGCGCTATCCGGCGCAGCACCATGGCTGGCAGATGGTGCCGCTGTCGAAGCTGGGTGCATGGTTTCTGCTGATGATCATCAGCTACGTGATGGTGAGCGCAGTCGCACTGCGAAAACCACGTAGGTTGGGTTAGCGCAGCGTAACCCAACGAATTGGCTACGAAGCGGCATCGTTGGGTTGCGCTGCGCTAACCCAACCTACGGTTTCGGGCGTGCTGCTTCCATCACGGCGACGAAGGTGCGCGCATGCAGCGCGGCGGCATCGAAGCCTTCCGGCAGCAGGCCGGCGATCTCCAGCATTACCGCCCCATGCAGCGCGGCCCAGATCTGATGCCCGAGGATTGCCGCTTCCGCCGCGATCACGCCTTCGTCGATCATCACCTGCATATCAGCCGAGATGCAGCGCCACAAACGTGCATGCGCTTGGGCATAGTCGGCATCGTCGCGGTTGGTTTCCGGGTATTCGAACATCAGTCGGTAGCTGGCGGTGTTCCTGCGCGCGAAGTCGATGTACGCATCGCGCACGTTGCGGCTGCGGGTGCGACCGTCGCGGGGCGTATTCAGTGCGTTTTCCAGCGCTTCGGACAGGCTGTGCATGCCGCGCGTGCGCACGGCGGTGATGATTTCTTCCTTGCTGGCGTAATAGCGGTACGGCGTCATGGTGCCGCAGCCAAGTTCGCCGGCCAGGCGGCGCATGGTGACCGCCGCCGGGCCTTCGTCGACGAAGAGTTTCGCGGCCGTCTGGCAGATGCGCGCGCGAAAGGCTTCGGTTTCGGTATCGCTGAGTGCTTTGGGCACGTGGATCTCTACGTTGCCGCGTCAGTGCGTGGGACTGCTGAGCGTCTTGCGGAAGAACGCCAGCGCATCGGCATCGAGCTGGCGGTGCACTGCGATGCGATCGACGCCGGGCGGGTCGCTGCAAATGACCGGATTATCCTGCTTCAACGTTGTGCTGCAGGGATCGATAAACACCCAGTGATCCGCCTTGTGCACCACTTTCACGCCGGCCAGGGTTTTCAGCCACGGTCGGATATGCGCGGCGTTTTCCGGCGGTATCAGGATGTGGTCGGCATCGCCGTAATAGAGAAATACCGGGCGATCGATTTGTTCGATGCCGGCCTGATCGAATATCAGGCTCAGCGGCGCCATCACAAAAGCGGCTTTCACACGCGGATCGGCCGTGCTGCCCCAGTGCGACAGGCTGCCCTGCAGGTTTGCCGCCCATTGCTGCATGCTCATGCCCTGGCTGCGTGCCTGCGCTTCGATCTTGCTGGCGTCGTGGCAGATCGCCTCATCCTTGGGATAGCGATGGCAGTAGTCGATAAAGCGGGCGAATTGCGGCACCGCGCCCACCACCAGCAGGCTGGTATAGCCGCCGGCAGAAAAGCCGGCTACGCCGATGCGCTGCGCGTCGATCAAGGTTTTCCAGTGCGCATCGCCGAGCAGCGCATCGATGGTGGCCTTGACCTGGATCGGCCGTCCGGCCAGCACCACATCGTGGCCGACGCCGCTGGTGTCGTGGAAATTGTCCTTGGGATGTTCCAGCGTCGCCACCACAAAGCCGTGGCTGGCCAGATAGGTGGCCAGTGCGTTGTGACCCAGATCCGAACCGCCGTTGCCATGCGAAATCACCACCAGCGGCCTGGCGCCCGGCAAGGGCGGGGCATTGCGGGTGGCTTCGACGTCGTAAGGGCCGACCTGGGTGACGCCGCCGGCCTGCGCGGTGGGATAGAACACATAGCCCGGCATGCTGCCTTGATTGACCGGGTCAGGGATGGTGATCGCCTGGAAGCCGACTCCCGTGGCGGTCTGGGCAAATAGCAGAACGGGTGCGAGCAGCCACGCAAGCACTAGCCAGCGTAGCGTGTGGGCCCAGCGGAAGCGGGTGGCGTGCATGCGGTTTTCCCCAGTCGATAGATTGCGTACGTCGTACGGTACATTGTACGAAACACCTGGCGCAAGTACTGCCGGTGGCCGCAACCACCCCCTACCATTACACTTTCAAGACTCAATCCCCCGTTCACCCCCCGAGAGGCTCGAATGTTCCCGAAGACCGACACGATTGCCGGCTATGACGATGAACTGGCCAAGGCGATTGCCGATGAAGCTCGGCGCCAGGAAGACCATGTCGAGCTGATCGCTTCCGAGAACTACGCCAGCCCGCGCGTGCTGGAAGCCCAGGGGTCGGTGCTGACCAACAAGTACGCCGAGGGTTATCCGGGCAAGCGCTACTACGGCGGTTGTGAATATGTGGACGTGGCCGAGCGCCTGGCGATCGAACGTCTGAAGCAGCTGTTCGGCGCCACCTACGCCAACGTGCAGCCGCACTCCGGCTCGCAGGCCAACCAGGCGGTGTATTTCGCGCTGCTCAATCCGGGCGACACCATCCTGGGCATGAGCCTGGCCCATGGCGGCCATCTCACCCACGGCGCCAAGGTCAACATCTCCGGCAAGCTGCTCAACGCCGTGCAGTACGGTGTGAACGAGCAAGGCCTAGTCGATTACGACGAAGTCGAGCGCCTGGCGGTCGAACACAAGCCGAAGATGATCGTCGCCGGCTTCAGCGCTTATTCGCAGGTGATGGACTGGGCGCGCTTCCGCGCCATTGCCGACAAGGTCGGCGCCTATCTGTTTGTCGACATGGCGCACGTGGCCGGCCTGATCGCGGCCGGCGTGTACCCGAACCCGGTGCCGCATGCGCACGTGGTGACGTCCACCACGCACAAGACCCTGCGCGGCCCGCGCGGCGGTTTCGTCATCGCCAAGGACGCCGGCGAAGAGCTGGAAAAGAAGCTGCAGTCGATCGTGTTCCCGGGTATCCAGGGCGGTCCGCTGATGCACGTGATCGCGGCCAAGGCGGTGGCCTTCAAGGAAGCGCTGGAACCGTCCTTCAAGGAATACCAGGCGCAGGTGGTGAAAAACGCCAAGGCGATGGCCAAGACGCTGATCGAGCGCGGCTACAAGGTCGTCTCCGGCGGCACCGAAAACCATCTGATGCTGATCGACCTGATCGGCCGCGAAGTTACCGGCAAGGATGCGGAAGCGGCGCTGGGCAAGGCGCATATCACGGTCAACAAGAATGCCGTGCCGAACGATCCGCGCTCGCCTTTCGTCACCTCCGGCCTGCGTGTCGGCACGCCCGCCGTCACCACCCGCGGCTACAAGGAAGCGGACGTGATCGAGCTCACCCAGTGGATCTGCGATGTGCTGGATGCGCCGGCTGACGAAAGCGTGATTAAAACCGTGCGCGAGAAAGTCTCGGCACAGTGCAAGAAATTCCCGGTTTACGCTTGATCGTACAAGGCGCTTTCACTCGCTAGATGCATTGCCCATTCTGTCAGCATGAAGACACGCGCGTGATCGATTCACGCCTCGCCGACGACGGCGCCACCGTGCGTCGCCGCCGCGAATGCCCGCAGTGCGGCGAGCGTTTCAATACCTTCGAAACCGCAGAATTGAAGCTCCCGGCCATCGTCAAGAGTGGCGAGCGCCGGGAGAACTTCGACGAGCACAAGCTGCGCATCAGCTTCGAACGTGCGCTGCAGAAGCGCCCGGTGGCCAGTCACGATGTCGACAGCGCAGTGCGCGAGATCGTCAACGACCTGCGCCGCAGCGGCGAGCGGGAAGTGCCGGCGCGCCATATCGGCGAGCTGGTGATGCGCGAGTTGAAGAAACTCGACCAGGTGGCGTACGTGCGCTTTGCCTCGGTGTATCGCAAGTTCGAAGACGTGCATGCGTTCCGCGAAGAGATCGAGAAACTCGAGCGCGATCTGCCGCCGGGGCTGGAAAACATGCAGCTGTCGCTGCTGGGCGAAGCGGCCGCTGCGGCCGCGGTCAAGCGCAATCACCGCAAGGGCTGAGCCGGCTGGGGTAGGTTGGGTTGGCGCAGCGTAACCCAACAATGTCCCATTGCTTCGACGAATTCCTTGTTGGGTTACGCTGCGCTAACCCAACCTGCGCCGATCTGCGCCTGCTGCGCTGTCAGCCCAGGCTTTGCAGCCACGCATCATCCGAACCTTCCTCCACGCCTTCGAACAGGAAGGTGGAGATATAGCGTTCGCCGGTATCCGGCAGCATCGCCAGGATCACGCTGCCCGCTTCGGCTTTCTCCGCATACTTCAGTGCTGCCGCTACCGTGGCGCCGGCAGAGATGCCGACGAAGATGCCTTCTTCCTTGGCCAGCCTGCGCGAGGTATCGCGGGCCAGCACGTCGTCCACCGGCAGGTCGAGATCGAAGATCTTGCGGTTCAGCACTTCGGGCACGAAGTCCGGCGTCCAGCCCTGGATCTTGTGCGGCTGCCACGGCTGTTCGCCGAGCAGCGATGCGCCGGCCGGCTCGGACACCACGATCTTCACGTCGGGACGCGCCACCTTCAGCACTTCGCCCACGCCGGTCAGCGTGCCGCCCGTGCCCCAACCGGTGACGAAGGCGTCCAGCCGCTTGCCGGCGAAATCGCGCAGGATTTCCGCGGCAGTGGTGTTGCGGTGATAGGCCGGATTGGCCGGATTCTGGAACTGCCGCGGCAGGAACCAGCCATGCTTGGCAGCCAGTTCTTCGGCGCGGCGAACCATGCCGGTACCGCGCTCGGCTGCTGCCGTCAGCAGCACCTTCGCCCCGTAGGCGCGCATCAATTTGCGCCGCTCCACCGAGAAGGTTTCGGTCATCACCGCCACGAAGTGGTAGCCGCGCGCTGCGCAGACCATTGCCAGCGCCACGCCGGTATTGCCCGAGGTGGCTTCCACCACGGTATCGCCCGGCTTGAGCAGGTCTTTCTTTTCCGCGTCCAGGATCACTGCGATGGCCAGGCGATCCTTCACCGAACCGCCGGGATTGAACGCCTCCACCTTGGCGTACAGCGTGACATGCGCCGGCGCCACCCGATGCAGCCGAACGATGGGCGTATTGCCGATGGTGTCGAGGATATTGTCGTAGATCATGGCGGTTCTCCGGGCCGGATGGGCGAGACGCAAGAGCTCAAGGCTACTCCCGATTGTCGTGAGGCGACAAACGCCGTGCGATCGCGCACACTGACAATCATGCATATGGATATTCAGTCGCTTCCATGAGTTTCTCCATCGTCGATGTTGCACATATGGCACAGGCGTTACGCCTGGCGGAACGTGGGCTTTACACCACCCAGCCCAACCCCCGCGTAGGCTGCGTGATCGCACACGGCGAAGAAGTGGTCGGGCAGGGCTGGCATGAACGCGCCGGCCAGCCGCATGCGGAAGTATTTGCACTGCGCGAGGCGGGACCGCGCGCACTGGGCGCAACGGCCTATGTCACGCTGGAACCTTGTGCGCATCACGGACGCACGCCGCCGTGCGCGGATGCGTTGCTTGCGGCCGGCATCGGGCGGGTGGTGATCGCGGCGGAAGATCCGTTTCCGCAGGTGGCAGGACGCGGCATTGAGAAGTTGCGCATGGCCGGCGTAGCGGTGGAGGCGGGCTTGCTGCGCGATGCAGCGCGCGAACTCAATCTCGGTTTCTTCAGTCGCATCGAACGCGGACGTCCCTGGGTGCGAGTGAAGTTGGCGATGAGCCTGGATGGCCGCACGGCGCTGGCCAATGGCGAATCCAAATGGATCACCGGTGAGGCCGCGCGTGCGGATGTGCAGCATTGGCGTGCGCGCAGCTCGGCCATTCTCAGCGGCAGCGGCACCGTGCTGGCCGACAATCCGCGCCTTACGGTGCGCCTGGACGAAACGCCGTTTACGCCGCCGTGGCGTGTGATCCTCGATCGCCAGCTGCGCACGCCGGCAGGCAGCCACGTGCTGGATGGCCAGGTACCCACGCTGGTGTTGCATGCGGACACGGCGGGCCAACCCGATCACCGTTTCGAGCGCGTCGAATGCATGGCCATTCCCTCCGCGGATTCATCGCTGGACCTGCACGCTGTGTTGCGTCTGCTGGCCGAGCGCGGTTGCAGCGAGGTGCATGTCGAAGCCGGCCCCACGCTATGCGGCGCGCTGCTGGCCACCGGCCTGGCGGACGAGCTGCTGCTGTATATCGCCCCATTGCTGCTGGGCGATGCGGCCCGCCCGCTGCTGCATCTGCCGGCGTTGACCGAGATGGCCTCGCGCTGGTCGCTGCACACCGTGGACCAGCGCCAGCTGGGCGGCGACTGGCGCCTGCAGCTGCGCCCGGCCTGAGCGGCCGGGGCTTGGTGCTAGAATGCGCCGGCCGGCTGGTCCGGCAAACACAACAAACGTCTTCAGGGCGGGGTGGAATTCCCCACCGGCGGTAGAGGTCGCAAGACCTGAGCCCGCGAGCGCTTCCGGCGGTGCCGGAAGGTCAGCAGATCCGGTCCAAGGCCGGAGCCGACGGTCACGTAGTCCCGGTTTGTCGGGGCTGCTCAGAGTCCGGATGAAAGAAGACGGCGGCATGTATCGCGCAAGCGGTGCGTGTGCCTCATGCCTTGGGGCGTTCCCACATGACTTTGCGTGGAGAACGTTCATGATTATTCGTCCTTGCTTGGCTGCGTCCCCTTCCGCTGCGGAGGTGCGCTGATGTTTACCGGTATTGTGCAAAGCGTGGGCCGCATCCTGCGGCTGGAACCGCGCGGCGGCGATGTACGCCTGCATGTCGATACGGCCGATCTCGATCTGACCGATGTGCAGCTCGGCGACAGCATTGCTGTTTCCGGCGTGTGCCTGACGGCGATCACGCTGGAAGCGCGCGGATTTTCCGCCGATGTGTCCAACGAAACCCTGGCGCATACCACCCTGGGCAAGCACCAGGCCGGCGATCCGGTGAATCTGGAAAAGGCACTGCGGCTGGCCGACCGGCTCGGCGGTCACCTGGTCTCCGGCCACGTCGATGGCGTAGGCAAGGTGGTCTCGATCGCGCCCGACGGCCGCTCGCAGCGCTGGACCTTCGAGGTGCCGGCCCAGTTGGCCCGCTATATCGCCTCCAAGGGCTCGATCTGCATCGATGGCACCAGCCTGACGGTCAACGAAGTGATCGGCAACCGCTTCGGGGTAAACCTTATCCCCCATACGGTGGAACACACGGCTTTCCAGGCACGGCGTGCGGGTGATGCGGTGAACATCGAAGTGGATGTGGTGGCGCGCTATGTGGAGCGGCTGATCGGCGGCGGCGAAGGCTCGCGCATCGATGAGGCGTTTCTCAAGCAGCACGGCTTTGCGTAACTGATCGTGATCGCTTTGGCGTGCGCGGTATGCGCCGACGGTAGCTCGCGCCCCGTTGCCGTCATTTCTGCATTCGCGGGAATGACGGCGCTGAGGAAGATGCGGCACTTATGCATCGCATAGCCACCCAAAGCCAGTCCTAATCAAAGGAACAGAACATGGCATTCAATACCATCCCCGAAATCCTCGAAGACATCCGTGCCGGCCGCATGGTGGTGATCCTCGACGACGAAGATCGCGAGAACGAAGGCGATCTGATCATGGCCGCACAAATGGTGCGGCCGGAAGACATCAACTTCATGGTGCGCGAAGCACGCGGCCTGGTCTGTCTTACGCTGACCGAACAGCGCACGCGCCAGCTCGGCCTGCGTCCGATGGTGAGCGACAACACTTCGCCGTATCACACCAACTTCACGGTCTCGATCGAGGCGGCCGAAGGCGTCACCACCGGCATCTCCGCGCATGACCGCGCCCGCACCATCCAGGTGGCGGTGAAGGGCGATGCCAAGCCGCAGGATCTTTCCCAGCCCGGCCACATCTTTCCGCTGACCGCTCAGCCCGGCGGCGTGCTGACGCGCGCCGGCCATACCGAAGCCGGCTGCGATCTGGCCGCCCTGGCCGGACTGGAACCGGCCGCGGTGCTGATCGAAGTGCTGCACGAAGACGGCTCGATGGCTCGTCGTCCCGAACTGGAAATATTCGCCGCCAAACATGGCTTGAAGATCGGCTCGATCGCCGACCTGATCCGTTATCGCCTGGAAACCGAAAAGACCGTCCAGCGCGTGTATGAAGAAGAAGTGCAGACCGAGTTCGGTCCGTTCCGCCTGGTGGCCTATCGCGATGCGATCAAGCATGGACTGCATTTCGCGCTGGTGCGCGGTGCGGTGGACGACGGCGCGCCGGTGCTGTCGCGCGTGCACGTGCGCAACACGCTGTCGGATGTGCTGCATTTGCAGCGCGACGACCTGGGCCTTACGGTCACCTCCGCGTTGCGGCGCATTGCCGATGAAAATCGCGGTGTGCTGTTGGTGCTTTCCGGCGAAGACACCCCCGATGCCCTGCTCAAGCGCCTCAACCGCCAGCCGCCGGCGCAGGCGCCGGAAGAAATGCAGCAGCAGGAATGGCGCCAGCACGGTCTTGGTGCGCAGATACTGACCGATCTGGGCGTGCGCCGGCTGCGCGTGCTGGGCACGCCGCGCAAGCTGGTCGGCCTTGCCGGTTTCGGCCTGGAAGTAGTCGAGCACACCGAATAAAGCGCTCGCGTAAATCCCGTCATCCCGTCATCCCGGCGAAGGCCGGGACCTGGCGTCTTTGAAATGCGAAAAAGTCACTAGGCCCCGGCCTGCGCCGGGGTGACGGTGTTTGGTTGCAGGGCTGACGGTGGCGTGTCGTATTCGGTCTGGTTCCCTATGCCGTGCCGGCGATTCCCGTTACCCTGCTGGGGCTGATTCCACTGAAACGAGGTCGCGATGAATATCAAGGATCTGACGTTCGGGCGCAGGCAGTTGCGCGCCATGGGTCTGACGGCGCTGGCCGTTGCATGCGCATCCAGTGCATTCGCGCAGCAGGCCCCCACCACGCCACCCTCGCTGACGGCGGACGAACGTGCGGAGCAGATGCTCAAGCAGATGTCGCTCAAGGACATGCATCACATGGTGCAGAGCTACAACACCATGCAGGGTCAGCAGCCGCCCGGCGGCATCGGTACGGCCGGCTATGTGCCGGCGCTGGACAAGCTCGGCATTCCCGCCCAGCAGCAGAACGACGCCGGCATCGGCGTGCACAACTATCCGCTCGACGCCGGTCCCGGCAAGCAGCCCAACCATGTGCGTGGCGAGCAGGGCAATGCCACGCCGCTGCCGTCGACGCTGGCCGTGGCCGCCAGCTGGAATCCGCAGATCGCCTATGACGGCGGCCGCATGATCGGCGGCGAAGCGCACGCGCAGGGCATCAATATCCTGCTGGCTGGCGGCATCAATCTCACGCGCGAGCCGCGCGACGGCCGCACCTTCGAATACCTCGGCGAGGATCCGCTGCTGGCCGCGCGCATCGATGGCGCGGAGATTCGCGGCATCCAGTCGCAGCACGTGATCTCCACCATCAAGCACTACGCGGTCAACGACCAGGAAACCAACCGCCTGACCGTCAGCTCCAACATCGACGAGCGCGCCATGCGCGAATCGGATCTGCTCGCCTTCGAGCTGGCCATCGAAGACGGCCATCCCGGCTCGGTGATGTGCGGCTACAACAAGGTCAACGGTGTGTGGGATTGCTCCAACAACCACCTGTTGAACGAGATCCTCAAGGGCGACTGGAAATATCCCGGCTGGGTGATGACCGACTGGGGCGCCGACCACGGCCCGATGGATGCGCTGTCCGGCACCGACCAGGTCTCCGGCATCGATGTCGGCACTGGACTCAGCATCGGCAGCACCAGCAACAGCTTCGGCGATCCGCTGCTGCAGGCGATCGCCAAAGGCAGCATTCCGCGCAGTCGCCTGGAGGACATGGTGCGGCGGATCCTGCGTTCGATGTATGCGGTGGGATTGTTCGACTTCCCGCCGGTGACCAAGGCGCTGGATGCCGAGGCCGATGCGCTGGTTTCGCAGCGTGCGGCCGAGCAGGGCATCGTGCTGCTGAAGAACGAGCAGGGGCAGTTGCCGCTGCAGGGCGCCATCAAGTCGGTAGCGATCATTGGCGGCCATGCCGATGCGGGCGTGCTTTCGGGCGGCGGTTCGGCGCAGGTGTGGCCGATCGGCGGCCCTGCCATCCCGGCGGTGAAGGGACCGGACTGGCAGTGGAAGGTCTACGATCCGTCCTCGCCGATGAAAGCGCTGCAGAAGCTGCTGCCGAACGCGAAGATCAGCTACGACGACGGCAGTGATCCGACGCGCGCGGCGGCACTGGCCAAGAGCTCCGACGTGACGCTGGTGTTCGCCACGCAGTGGACCTGCGAAGGCGTCGATGTGCCGAATCTCGCGCTGCCCGACAAGCAGGACGCGTTGATCGACGCGATCGCCGCCGCCACGCCGCATAGCGTGGTGGTGCTGGAAAACGGCGGCCCGGTGAAGATGCCGTGGCTGTCCAAGGTGAGCGCGGTGGTGGAAGCGTGGTTCCCGGGTGCGCGCGGTGGCGAGGCGATCGCCAATGTGCTGACCGGCAAGATCAATCCTTCCGGCCGCCTGCCGGTCACCTTCCCCAAGGACGAAACACAGCTGCCGCGTCCGGTCATCACCAACGAGCAGCAGGTCGACTACAACATCGAAGGCGCCGCCGTCGGCTACAAGTGGTTCGACAAGAAGCAGCTGGAGCCGCTGTTCCCGTTCGGCTTCGGCTTGTCCTACAGCAGCTTCGGCTACAGCAACCTGCATGTGAACAACTACGGCGCGCATGTGACGGTGAGCTTCACCGTGACCAACACCGGCAGCCGCGCCGGTATGGATACGCCGCAGCTGTATGTCGGCATGCCGCAAGGCAGCGGCGAGGCGCCCCGTCGCCTGGCCGGCTTCGAGAAGGTATCGCTGCAGCCGGGCCAGAGCCGCACGGTGACGCTCACCGTCGATCCGCGCCTGCTCGCCGTATTCGATCCGCAGGCGCATCGCTGGCAAGTGGCGGCCGGTTCGTATCCGCTCCAGGTCGGACACTCGTCGCGCGATTTCGCCTTGAGCGGCAGCGCGACGGTGGCGGCCGCCAGCATCGCTCCCTGAGTCCCCGCGCAGAGATCCCGGAGAATCCCGCTTCATGTCGGCCCATGCCTCCTGTCGCATTCGCCTGATCGCGCCTTCGGGCTATCCGCATGACCGCGCCGCGATGGCCCGCGGCGTGGCCCGCCTGCGCCAGGCCGCCTGCACAGTGGAGGGCGAGGAGGTGTTGGGCCGCGCCGAGCTGCGCTATGCCGGCAGCGATGCCGAGCGTGCGGCCGATCTCAATGCGCTGGCCACGGCCGAGGTACTGCCGGATGTCGCCTTGTCCATCCGCGGCGGCTATGGCGCCACGCGGCTGCTGGAGCATCTGCACTACGACGCGCTGCGCGAACGCCTGTCCGGCCAGCCGATGGTGCTGGTCGGGCACAGCGATTTCACCGCCGTGCAGATGGCGTTGTATGCCCGCGCCGGGCTGCTCAGTTTCGGCGGCCCGATGCTGGGGCCGGATTTCGGCGCCAAGGAACTGAGTCCGCTCACCTGGCGGCATTTCTGGCGCACCATCAGCGCGCCGCAGGGCAATGCCAGCTGGGATTGCGGCGAAACGGCCGAGCTGGCGGTGGAGGGGCCGCTATGGGGCGGCAACCTCGCCATGCTGTGCAGCCTGCTGCAGACGCCGTATTTCCCGCGCATCGACGGCGGCATCCTGTTCGTGGAAGACGTGGGCGAGCCGCCGTTCCGGATCGAGCGGCTGCTGTACCAGCTGCATCTTTCCGGTGTGCTGGGGCGCCAGCGGGCGCTGATCCTGGCCGATTTCACCCAATGCCGCCCGGCCGCCTACGACAACGGCTACGACCTGACCGACGGCTTCGCCCAGATCCGTCGCATGGCCGGCATCCCCGTGCTGTCGGGCATGCCGTTTGGCCACGAGCCGGACAAATTCACCCTGCCGTTCGGCGCACCGGCGCGGCTGCGCGTGATCGGGCGGCGGGCCAGCCTGGATTTCAACGCTTATCCGCATTTGCGGCACCCACACGAGCCCTCGCTCAGCGCGATCCAAGCAGTCACCTCCCCAAACCCGTAAAATACCGGGCTCGCACGGGTCCGGCCCGTCCACAGGAAGCTACCCCGCATGAAAACCATTGAAGGCGATTTCGCCACGCCCAAGGGCCGTTTTGCCATCGTCGCCGGCCGTTTCAACGGCTTTGTGGTCGAGGCGCTGGTGGCCGGCGCGCGCGATGCGCTGGTGCGCCACGGCGTGAACGACGACGCGATCGACCTGATCCGCGTGCCCGGCGCCTGGGAAATCGGCCTGGCCGCCCACAAGCTGGCGCACTCGGGCAACTATGCCGCGGTGATCGCGCTGGGCGCGGTGATCCGCGGCTCCACCCCGCACTTCGACTTCGTGGCCGGCGAATGCGCCAAGGCGCTGACCCAGGCCGCCCTCGGCTCCGGCGTGCCGGTGGCCTTCGGCGTGCTCACCACCGACACCATCGAGCAGGCGATCGAGCGCTCGGGCACCAAGGCCGGCAACAAGGGCGCGGATGCGGCCATCGCCGTGCTGGAAATGGTCAACTTGTACGGAAAGCTGTAATGAACCAGCGTCCCGAAGGCATCGATCTGGCCGCGCGCTCGCGCGCTCGTCGCCGCGCGCTGCAGGCCCTGTATGCGTGGCAGATGAGCGGCAGCAAGATGAATGCGGTCATCGACCAGTTCCGCCACGAGCAGGATATGGAAGTGGCGGACCTGGAATACTTCGAGGACTTGCTGCGCGGCGTCGAGCGCCATCTCGAAGCGATCGACGAGGCGCTCAAGCCTTATATCGACCGCGAGGTGGCGCAGATCGATCCGATCGAGCGCGCGGTGTTGCGCCTGGCCGCCTACGAACTGAAATTCCGCCCCGACGTGCCGTACCGCGTGATCATCAACGAAGCGATCGAAGTGACCAAGCGCTTCGGCGCGGATCACGGACACAGCTACGTCAATGGCGTGCTGGACAAGCTGGCCGCACAAGCGCGGGGCAGCGAAAAGCACGGTTAAGCGGATGGCATGGTCGCGCACGCGCTGCGTACGCGACCGTGCAACGGGCACTGCATTGCTTATGCACGTATAGACCGCGACATTGCTGTCGCGAACAGGCGCAGCGGCGGATTCCATGGAATTTTCCCTTATCGAGCGCATCCGCCAACGCACCGCGCAAGCGCGCGAGGATGTGCGCCTGGGGATCGGCGACGATGCAGCGCTGCTGGCCGTGCCGGCCGGACAGGAGCTGGCGGTCGCTATCGATACGCTGGTCGAGGGCGTGCATTTTCCGTCCGCAACCTCTGCGGCCGACATCGGCTGGAAAGCGCTGGCGGTCAATCTGTCCGACCTGGCGGCGATGGGGGCGACGCCCGCATGGGCATTGCTGGCGCTGAGCCTGCCCAAGGCCGACGCAAGCTTTATCGATGAACTTGCCGACGGTTTTGCGCAGCTGGCGCAACCGTATCGGCTGGCTTTGGTCGGCGGGGATACCACCCGCGGCACGCTGACCTTGAGTGTTGCCGTACACGGCTTTGTGCCGCCTGGGCTGGCCTTGCTGCGGGCAGGTGCGCAAGTGGGCGATGTCGTATTTGTCACCGGCACGCTGGGCGATGCCGCGGCGGGCCTGCGCCTGCTGCAACAGGACCATCGCGATGGCGATGCGCGTGCCGCGTATCTGATCGAACGCCTCAATCGTCCGACACCGCGTATTGCCGCGGGACTTGCACTGCGCGGTTACGCGCATGCGTGCATCGATATTTCCGATGGCCTGCTGGCCGACCTCGGACATATCTGCGCAGCCAGCCAGGTCGGCGCCGAGCTCGATGTCGCGTTGCTGCCGCGCTCGTCCGCGCTGCTGGACCTGTTCGACGATGCTTCGTCGCAGGCTTTCGCCTTGAGTGGCGGCGACGATTACGAACTGTGCTTTACCGTGCCGGCGTTGCGCGCCGCACAAGTACAGGCAGACCTGGCGCGGCTCGGCTGCGGTGTCACCCGCATCGGTCGCATCGTGGAAGGCGCGGGCGTGCGCGTGCGCGATGCGACCGGGCAATGGCTGCAACCCGCACAGCGCGGCTGGGATCATTTCGGCGCATGAACGAACGCAAGACACTTACCGCCGCGCAACGTCGCGCACTGCTGGCCACGCCGGCCGGCTGGCTCGCCTGCGGTTTCGGTTCCGGCCTTGCGCCGGTGGCGCAGGGCACGTTCGGTTCGCTGGCAGCGCTGCTGCCGTGGCTGCTGTGGCTGCGCCATGCATCCGTCTCGATCAATCTGCTGGTGATCGTGATCGGCTTTGCGATCGGCGTATGGGCTTGCGATGTATCCGGCCGCATCCTCGGTGTGGACGATCATCGCAGCCTGGTCTGGGACGAATTCATCGGCCAGTGGATCGCCTTGCTGCCGGCCTTGCTCGCGCCATGGTGGGCGCTGGCGGCGGGCTTCGCGCTGTTCCGCCTGTTCGATGTGTGGAAACCATGGCCGATCCGTTGGCTGGATCGTCACCTCAAAGGTGGACTCGGCGTGATGATCGACGACGTGATCGCAGGCGTGTTCGCCGCAGTCGTATTGTGGCTGCTGCTGCGGGTATCTTAGGCCGGCTTGGACATGACGCTGCGTTGGCGCCGGTCGTGTTCACCTTCCATCTGCCAGTCACTGCCGGAACGAGGACGAGTCATGGCCTTCGCCATCAAGAAAACAATGGTTGCATCCCTGCTGGCGTCGATGTTTTTCGCGAGCTGCGCCGCCACGGCCGGCGGCATGCAGATGGCAGAGCCGGGCGCGGCGCCTGCTGCACCGGCCGCGGCACCGGCGGCAGGATCGAGCTATTTTTCGCAGCACTTCAGCACCGACGCGCTTGGCGCAGAGGTGAAGAGCGCCGTTATCAACGCCAATCTGGCTCCGGTATCGTTCAACAAGATCGTGGTGCATACGCGCGACCAGGTCAGCAGTGCCGCGCAACCGGCCCAGCCGGGCCAGTCCAGTCCGTCTACCTACATGGTGACGGTGGTACTGGAAAATGCGGGGCATGGCTTGGTCCGCCGCATGCAGTCGGTGCAGCAGCAGAATGCCACCGCCTTCGTGCGCTTTGATCTGACGTATCGCGGTTATTTTCCGTTCCTCACCCAGACGGTGCCGGGCAATGCCAATGCACTGCCGCCGATGATCGAGGCGCGCAAGATTCTGCGCTTGGACGCCAATACGGACGGCCATATGGTGTTTGCGTACCTGTACGGCGCGAGCGGGCAGGCGGCATTTGCCGATCCGGGCCAGGTGATCTGCGACGCTGGCAGGCATTACGACGCATCGGAAATTCATCCCGCCATCCAGGGGCAGGCGCGCGAGCTGAGTTGTCAGGCGGTCGACAGCAACGGCATCGTCACCGACAAGATGACGCTGGCGTATCTGGAAAAATACGACGTGGCGCTGGTCTTGCACACGCATAATCCGGAGAGTTCGCTGGACAGCACCGTGGTCGATTTCACCGTCGAGTAACAGCGTTTGCGTACGGTTGGCTGAAACAGCAGGAGATTCCCATGCAATACCGCCGCCTTGGCCGCACCGGCTTGCAGTTGTCCGCGTTGTCTTTCGGCGCGTGGGTCACTTTCGGGCGCCAGGTGGGGCGCTCGGAAGCGCGCGAGATGATGGCGCTGGCCTGGGATAACGGCGTCAATTTTTTCGACAACGCCGAAACCTACAACCACGGCGAAGCCGAGCGCCTGATGGGCGATGTGCTGGCCGATCTGCGCTTTCCGCGCGACAGCTATTGCGTGTCCAGCAAGGTGTATTTCGGCGCGGCGGAGAAGCCGCGCCCCACCCAGCGCGGCCTGTCGCGCAAGCATGTGATCGAGGGCTGCCACCAGGCGCTCGAACGCCTGCGCGTGGGGCATCTGGATCTTTATCTGTGTCATCGCCCGGATCCGGAAACACCGGTCGAGGAAACCGTGGCGGCGATGGACACGCTGGTGCGCCAGGGCAAGATTCTCTACTGGGGCACCAGCGAGTGGCCGGCCACGGCAATTCATGAAGCGCACCGTGCCGCGCAGGCCATGCACATGTATGCGCCGGTGGTGGAGCAGCCGCAGTACAACCTGCTGCATCGCGAACGGGTGGAGCAGGAATACGCGCCGCTCTACGACAGCTACGGCATGGGCACCACCATCTGGTCGCCGCTGGCCTCGGGCCTGCTCAGCGGCAAATACAGCCAGGGCGTGCCGCAGGGATCGCGCCTGACCCAGCCGGGCTACGAATGGTTGCGCGACATGGTGCTGGGCGAGCAGGGCGAGCGCGCGGAAAAAGTGAAACAGCTACCGGCGCTCGCCGCGGAGCTGGGGGCGACCACGGCGCAGCTGGCGATCGCGTGGTGCCTGACCAATCCGCATGTCTCCACCGTCATCCTGGGCGCCAGCCGCAAGGACCAGCTGGAACAGAATCTGCGCGCGCTGGACCTGCTGCCAAAGTTCGACCAGGCCCTGAAAGAGCGGATCGAACAGCTGCTCGCCTGAGCGGTGGCGGCTCGCGGCAGGGGAGTTGACTATTAAATGAGAATAATTATCATTTGATCGTCATCCCCCGACGACGGAGCCGAGTCATGTCCACCACCGGAACGCTTACCCTTTCTCGTCCCATCCAGCCGCCCATGCTGGCCAGCGTTGATGCAAGCCCGGCCGCCACGCCGGTGCGGCGCATTTCCAGCCAGCGGCTGCTGGCCGGCGAGCGCGAGCTGGTGATCCAGCACCTGGGCAGCGAATACCACCTGCGGCTGACCCGCAACGGCAAGCTGATCCTCACCAAGTAAGCCCCGCCTGTTGCCTCCTGCGCTACGCAGAGGCACCCCCAACCTCTATCGCCAGCGCGCCGATGCGCATGCCAGCCGGAGCCGATCCAGGAGATCGCCATGTTTGGCTGGCTGGCCAACCGTTCCTCCCCGCTTTGCTGCCACGCGCCGCGCCCGCTGGTCGCGCGACGCAGCCTGCGCGTCAGCGCGCAGCATCTGATCGGCAAGCTGCCCAGTCTCGGCAGCGTGCTCTATCTGCATAACGCTTCGACCGCGCTGGTTCGCGACACCTCGCTGCCGGGCCTGCTGGTGGCCGAGCGCAGTCTGTCGCCGCTGCTCGATACATATGGGCTGATCGCCACCAGTGTCGTCACCGACGACGGCCCACGCGAATGGCTCGAATGCGTGGACCGCTCGGGCTGGATCCGTGCGCGGCTGCATCTGCTGCCCGACACCGACTATCTGGCCTGGGATGGCCTGATCAACGCATGCGCGGTGGATGACGAATTGTCGGTGCGCTCCAACGCGCCACCGCTGCGGCCCGACAGTGCGGCCGTGCTCAATTTCACGCTGCGCGAACTGGGCGGCCTGCAGTTGCTCGAACGCGGGCGTCCGGCGCCGCTGTCGCCGCTGGGCGATCGGGTTGCCGCGCGCATCGCCCAGGCCGAGTCCGCGCTGCTCTCCCGCTAGGGTCTGTCCGGACACTTGTCCATCTGTCCGCCGCACTGTCCGCGGACAGCGGCACTCTCCCGATGAGTGCCTGTAAGCGATTGAATAAGCGCTTATTTTTCAGCATCCGCCGGCTGGCACGCGGATTGCTGCGTCAGGTGTGGGGCCGCACTGTCCGCGGTCAGGGAACACACCATGATTCGTGACACTTCAGCTCAGGACCGACTCGTTCAGGTCAAGCCGAGCCCGAAGAAAAAACTTCTGTGGATCGGTGCCGCCGTGGCGGCCGTCGTCGTGCTGGCGCTGGTGATGCCCGGCATCATGCGCCTGTTTTCGGCCGATGCATCGGTGAGTGCGTCGCGGCTGGCTTTCGCCACCGTGCAGCGCGGGCCGTTTATCCGCGACATCGCTGCCGAAGGCCAGGTGGTGGCCGCGGTCAGTCCCACGCTATACGCCACCTATGGCGGCGCCGTGGTCTTGCAGGTGCACGCCGGCGACACCGTGAAGAAAGGACAGGTTCTGGCGGTGATCGACAGTCCCGAGCTGCGCAACAAGCTGGCGCAGGAGCAATCCAACGCCGACGGCATGGAAGTGGCCTATCTGCAGGCGCAGGTCGATGCGCGCAAGAAAAGCTCGGAAATGCAGAAGTCCTACGACAACGCCAAGATCGACGTGGAAACCGCCAAGCGCGACCTGGATCGCTACGAAACCGCCTACAAGGGTGGCGGCGTGCCGAAGATGGAAGTGGATCGCGCGCAGGACACCCTGGACAAGGCCAACATCACGCTGGCTCACGCCAAGAACGATCTGGGCCTGAACAACGACAGCGAGAACTTCGACGTCAAGGCGAAGAAGCTCGCGCACGATCGCCAGGTATATGTGGTGCAGGATCTGCAGCGCCAGGTCGACAACCTCAATGTGCGCTCGCCGGTGGATGGCCAGGTCGGCCAGCTGTTTATCGCCGAACGCGCCACCGTGGCCAAGGACGCACAGCTGCTCAGCGTGATCGACCTGTCCGCGCTGGAAGTGGAAGTGAAGGTGCCGGAAAGCTTTGCGCGCGACCTCGCCATCGGCATGAACGGTGAAATCAGCGGCAACGACAACACCTGGAAGGGCATCGTCAGTGCGATCTCGCCCGAAGTGGTCAATGGCGAAGTGGCGGCGCGCGTGCGCTTCGACGGCGAAACGCCCAAGCAGCTGCGCCAGAACCAGCGCCTGTCGGTGCGCATCCTGCTCGACCATCGCAACAATGTGCTGACCGTGCAGCGTGGCTCGTTCGTGGATGAATCCGGCGGCAGCTATGCCTACATCGTGCGCGACGGCATCGCCACCAAGACGCCGATCCGCGTGGGCGAAAGCAGCATCGACAAAGTGGAGATTCTCGATGGCCTGAAGGAAGGCGACAACATCGTGATCTCCGGCACCGACAATTTCAAAGGCGCACAGCGCGTCGTAATCAGCCGCTGACGGCTACCAACCAAAGGATGAAACCCATGCTGAAGATGACGCATCTGTCCAAGGTCTATCGCACCGAAGTGGTGGAAACCTACGCGCTTCGCGATTTCAACATCGATGTGAAGGAAGGCGAGTTCGTCGCCGTGACCGGCCCGTCCGGTTCGGGCAAGACCACCTTCCTCACCATCGCCGGCCTGCTGGAAACCTTCACCGGCGGCGAATACCACCTCGACAATATCGAAGTGAGCAACCTCGACGACAACGCGCGTTCGAAGATCCGCAACGAAAAGATCGGCTTCATTTTCCAGGCCTTCAACCTGATTCCCGATCTGAACGTGTTCGACAACGTCGAAGTGCCGCTGCGCTATCGCGGCATGAAGGCGCCGGAGCGCAAGGAACGCATCATGGGCGCGCTGGAGCGCGTCGGCCTGGCCTCGCGCGCCAAGCATTATCCGGCCGAACTCTCCGGCGGCCAGCAACAGCGCGTGGCGATCGCCCGCGCACTCGCCGGCAGCCCGCGCCTGCTGCTCGCCGACGAACCGACCGGCAACCTGGATACGCAGATGGCCCGCGGCGTGCTGGAACTGCTCGAAGAGATCCATCGCGAGGGCGCCACCATCGTGATGGTGACGCACGATCCGGAACTGGCCGCGCGTGCGCAGCGCAACGTGCACATCATCGATGGCCAGGTGGTGGATCTGGCGGAGGATCCGCGCTTCCACACGGCGTATACCGCTGCCGCCGGCCAAGTGCGCGGCTGATAGCGGCATCGCTGCGGACGCCGCCATTCGCGCACAAGCGGGAATGGCGGCGAGGGAACAAGGGCTTCAACGGGAACCAGCATGTTCGCCTATTACTCACAACTCGGTCTGCGCAGCCTCAGGCGCAATCCCATGCTTACCGCGTTGATGGTGATGGCCATCGGCTTTGGCGTGGCCGCCTCGATGATCACCTACTCGGTGTTCCGCGCGGTATCCGGCGATCCCATTCCGGAAAAATCCGCGCAGCTGTTCATGCCGGAAATCGACAGCTGGGGCCCGCAGCAAAACGAGCATGGCGAGCCGCCGGGTGCGCTCAACTATGTCGATGCCATGGCTTTGCTGCGCGCACACCAGGCTTCGCGCATGACGCTGATTTACCAGGTGATGCAGACGGTGCTGCCGCATGAAGCCAATGCGGTGCCCTCGGCCAGCACCGGCTACGCGGTAACAGCCGACTTTTTCACCATGTTCAATGTGACGTTCCAGTACGGTAGCGGCTGGAGCACGGCCGACGACGATGCGCGCGCCGCCGATGTGGTCATTACCGACGCCTTCAACCAGCGCATGTTCGGCGGCGCGAACAGCGTCGGCCAGAAGATCACCCTTTCCGGGCACGACTACCGCATCGTCGGCGTGACCCGGCACTGGGATCCTTCGCCGCGCTTTTACGACGTATGGAGCGAGGCCGGCTTTGACAACCCGCCGGATTTCTACTTTCTGCTCAATCGCGCGCTGGACCTGCATACCGACAACGCCGGCCGCAACAGCTGCCGCGGCCGGATCACCTACAACGGCTGGGACCAGTATCTGCAAAGCAACTGCGTCTGGCTGATGCCCTGGGTCGAGCTGGATACGGCCGCCGAGGTCACCCGCTATCACCAATTCCTGGAAGCTTATTCGGCCGACCAGCAGCGCGCCGGTCGCTTTGCCTGGGCGCCGAATGTGCGTTTGCCCGACGTGATGAAGTGGCTCGATGTGAGGGAAGTGGTGCCGCCGGAAAGCCGTATCTCGCTGGTGGTGGCGCTGAGCTTCTTCGTGATCTGCCTGGTCAACACGATCGGGCTGCTGCTGGCCAAGTTCATGCGCCGCGCCGGCGAGATCGGCGTGCGCCGCGCGTTGGGTGCGACCAGGCACGAGATCTACGCGCAGTACCTGGTGGAGGCCGCGGCGGTCGGGCTGGCCGGCGGCGTACTGGGTCTGCTGCTCACCACGGCGGGCATGTCCGGCGTGGGCCTGTTGTTCGAACCGGAGGTAGCGCGCCTGGCGCATCTGGATCTGTCGCTGATCGGCATGACCCTGATGGCGGCGATTTTTGCCACCGTGGCAGCTGCTTTCTATCCCGCCTGGCGTGCCGCGCAAGTACAGCCGGCCTGGCAATTGAAGTCGAACTGAGGCGAGCCAACGATCATGCAAATCCAGCCGATTCTCGCCGCCCTGCGCCGCCATAAAGCCGGCACCATTCTGATCGCCCTGCAGATTGCCCTGACCTTGGCCATCGTCTGCAATGCGCTGTTCATCATCAATCAGCGCCTGTCGCATCTGTCTGAGCAGAGCGGCGTCGATGAGCCGAACCTGTTCGTGATCCGAAATATGTGGGGCGAACAATATTCCACCCAGCAGGCGGTGCAGCACATCGAAGAAGATGTTGCCGCGCTGCGCCAGGTGCCGGGCGTGCAGGACGTTTCGGCCGTCAACAACTATCCGTTCGGTCCCAGCACCTGGGACAACTTCATCACGATGAAGCCGGACCAGCTTTCTCCCACCACGGACGCATCGTTCTATACGGGCGACGAAAACTTCGTGCGCACGCTCGGCTTGAAGCTGATCGCCGGACGCGATTTCCGTGCCGACGAAATTCAGGACAAGGGCCTGCGCGACAGCATCGTTCCCGCGGTCGCCATCATCAGCAAGGCGATGGCCGACAAGCTGTATCCGAACGGCGACGCGCTGGGCAAGACCTTTTACGCCATGACCAGCAGCCCGATCACTATCGTGGGCATCGTGGACGTGCTGCATCGGCAGGATGTATCGAGCTGGAGTGCCTCGTATCTGGGCGAATCGATGATCACGCCGATCCGTATCGCCATGCCCTGGGGGCTTACCTATGTGGTGCGCGCCAAGCCGGGTCAGCTGGAGGAGGCCATGCACGCCGCGCCCAAGGCGCTGTTCGCGGAAAACCGCATGCGCATGATCGATCCCAAGGACGGCTTGCTGAGCTTTGCCGAAGTGCGCCATCGCGCCTTCGAGAAGGACCGCGGCATGGCGATCCTGATGGGCATCATCTGCGTGGTGCTGCTGGCTATCACCGGCGCGGGCATCGTCGGCCTGACCAGCTTCTGGGTCGGCCAGCGGCGCAGGCAGATCGGCGTGCGCCGCGCATTGGGTGCGACGCATCGCGACATCCTGCACTACTTCATGACCGAAAACCTGCTGATCAGCCTGGGTGGCGTGGCCATCGGCGTGCTGCTGACCTTCGGCCTCAATCTCTGGCTGGTCACTCGCTTCACGCTGAACTTGCTGCCGGTGACCTACGTGCTGGCTGGCATCGTGATTCTGCTGCTGCTTGGCCAGGGCGCGGTCCTGGCGCCGGCCTTGCGTGCGTCGCGCGTGCCGCCGATCGAAGCGACGCGGCCGGCATGAGCAGGCCGCTGCACTACAAATTGTTCCACTAAGGGAGAGGACATAGATGGAGTCGATGCTTGCCTATTACCTACGCCTGGGTGTGCGCAGCTTGCGGCGCAACCCGGTGTTGACCGTGCTGATGGTGCTGGCCATCGGCGTGGGCGTGGCTGCGTCGATGACCACCTATGCGGTATTCCGCGCGGTATCGGCCAATCCGCTGCCGGATAAATCCGCACAGCTGTTTGCGCCGCTGATCGATGTGTGGGGTCCGCAGGAGCGGGGCAATGGCGACGACATCCCCGATGCGTTCACCTATACCGATGCGATGGCGCTGATGCGCGACCGCAAGGCGGCTCGGCAGACGGCGATCTACCCGTTGAACCACACGCTGATCCCGGCCGACGTCTCACGCGAACCGTTCTACGTTACCGGGTACGCCGCCTACGCCGACTTCTTTCCCATGTTCGAGACGCCGTTCGTCTACGGCGGTGGCTGGAACCGCGAGCAGGACGATGCGCGCGCAGCAGTCGTGGTGATCAGCAGCCAACTCAACCAGCAGTTGTTCGGCGGCGCCAACAGCGTGGGCCGCAGCGTGCGGCTGGACGATCATGACTACCGCATCGTGGGCGTGATGGCCGACTGGAATCCGCGTCCGCGCTTCTACGACGTGAATAACTCCGGCGGCTTCAACGATCCGCCGGATTTCATCCTGCCGTTTACGCAGGCGGTAGATACGCATACCGACACCGCCGGCAACAACAATTGCTACGGCAGTGCCGGCCGCGATCCGGGCTGGGACGGCTGGCTGCGTTCCAATTGCGTATGGGTCTCGCTCTGGGTCGAACTGCCGGACAGTGCGGCGGTGCAGGCTTATCGGGATTACCTGCAAGGCTATGGCGCCGAACAGAACCGCGCCGGCCGCTTCCATTGGCCACCCAATGCGCAACTGTTCGACCTGACCCAATGGCTGCAGCACGAAAAAGTGGTGCCGCCGGAAACGCGTATGTCGCTGCTGCTCTCGCTCGGCTTTCTGCTGGTCTGCCTGGTGAACACGGTGGGCCTGCTGTTGGCGAAGTTCATGCGCCGCGCCGGGGAAATCGGTGTGCGCCGCGCGCTCGGCGCCTCGCGGCGGGAAATCTGGACGCAGTATCTGGCCGAGGCGGCGATGGTCGGCGTGGCCGGCGGCGTTGTGGGCTTGCTGCTGACCGGCGTCGGCATGCTCAGCATCGGGCTGGTGTTCGATCCGGAGATTGCGCGCATGACGCATATGAGCGTGGGCCTGATCGGCCTGACCTTGTTGTGCGCGCTGGTCGCGACGGTGGTTGCCGCGTTCTATCCCACCTGGCGCGCGGCCCACGTGCAGCCGGCGTGGCAGCTGAAGTCTCAATGAGGCGATGACGATGCAGATCAAACCGATCCTCGCCGCACTTCGCCACCACAAGGCCGGCACCTTGCTGATCGCCGCGCAGATCGCCCTGACGCTGGCGATCGTCTGCAATGCGCTGTTCATCATTCACGCCCGACTGGTGCGCCTGCACCAGCCCAGCGGCATCGACGAAGCCAGCCTGCTGGTAATCGGCAATCAATGGGCCGGCAAGCCGGGCTCCGACCAGATGGCCTCGCTGATGGCAGCCGACCTGGATACCTTGCGCAAGGTGCCGGGCGTGGCGAATGTCTATGCCACCAACACCTTTCCGCTGGGCAACGGCGGCATGGCCCTGGGCGTCAGTCACTCGCCGGACAAGCTCAAGTCGGTGACCACTTCGGGCATCTATTTTGCCGACGAAAATGCCTTGGCCACGCTGGGCCTGAAACTGGTGGAAGGGCGCAATTTCCGGCCGGACGAAATCGGCCAGCTCGACCGGCAGGGCTATGTGAAGCCGGACGTGGTGATCATTACGCGCGCACTGGCGGCGCTCATGTTTCCGCAGCGGTCGGCGATCGGCCAGCCGATCTACATCAGCGCCAAGCCGAGCATCGTGATCGGCATCGTGGATGAGCTGCGCACGCCGTGGGTGGATACCAGTTTCGCCAAGTGGGCCGATTACTCCACCTTGATCCCGTATCGCGAGCTGACCCCGATCGTGCAGTACATCGTGCGTGTGCAGCCCGGTCAGCTGGATGAGGTCATGCATCGCGTTCGCGCTGCTTTGTATGCGGCCAATCGGCTGCGCGTGATCAGTCCCAAGGATGGTGTGCGCAGCTTCGCACAGGTCCGCGAACAGGCTTATCGCGACGACCGCGGCATGGCGATCCTGATGAGCGGCATCAGCGTGATCCTGCTGCTGATCACCGGTGCCGGCATCGTCGGCCTGACCAGTTTCTGGGTCGGCCAGCGGCGCAAGCAGATCGGCGTGCGCCGCGCGCTGGGCGCCACCCGGCACGACATTCTCAGCTACTTCCTGACCGAGAACCTGCTGATTGCAGTAGGCGGCGTAGTGCTGGGCGGGGTGCTCGCGATCGGGCTGAATCTGTGGCTGATGAAGCAATTCGAGCTGGACCGGCTGGCGCCGGGATATCTGCTGGCCGGCGTGGTGACGCTGTTGTTGCTGGGGCAGGGCGCCGTGCTGGCGCCGGCGTTGCGCGCCTCGCGCGTGCCGCCGGTGGAAGCGACGCGATCGATATGACGGAGGGATCCCCTCGCGGGGATGGTCAATAACAGGTGGAGGTGCCCCATGCTGGGCTATTACGTTGATCTGGCAGTACGCAGTCTAAAAAGAAGCCCCGGTTTGACCGCGCTGATGATTCTGGCGATCGCCTTTGGCGTGGCCGCGTCGATGACCAGCTATTCGGTGTTCCGCGCCGTCTCGGGCGATCCGATTCCGTGGAAGTCGGCTCACCTGTATGTGCCGCAGATCGATATGTGGGGACAGAAGGGTCACCGTGACGGCAGCAGCAATAACGATCCGCCGGATGCGATGGACTATCTGGACGCGATCGCCCTGATGCGCGATCACCGCGCCAAGTATCAATCGGCGATGTATGCGATATCGCCGTCGATCGTGCCGCCCGACGCCAGCAAGCATCCGATCAATGTCGGCGGCCATGCGGTCTACAGCGAGTTCTTCCCGATGACCGACGCGCCGTTCAAATACGGCAGCGGTTGGAGCAGCGCCGAGGATACGCAGCGTGCCGCAGTGGTAGTGCTCAATGGCGAGATCAACCAGAAGCTGTTCGGCGGCGGCAACAGCGTAGGCAAGACGGTCAATATCGACGGCAAGGACTACCGCGTGGTCGGCGTGCTGGACAACTGGAGTCCCAAGCCGGTGTTCTTCGACGTGGTCAATACCGGCGGCTTTACCACCGGTCACGAAGACGTGTTCATCCCGTTCCTGCGTGCCATCGATATCGGCATGCCCAACAACGGCAATACCAACTGCTCGGAAATTCCCAAGAGCTCCGGTTTCGTCGGCCTGCAGCAGTCCACCTGCGTGTGGATCTCCTTCATGGTCGAGCTGGACGACAAGGCGGCGGCTGCTGCCTACCGCGAGTATCTGGACGGCTATGCACGCGACCAGAAACAAGCGGGCCGTTTCAGCTGGGCACCGAACAATCGCCTGCGCGATCTGCATGAATGGCTGGACAGCGAACATGTAGTGCCCAGCGATACCCAGATCTCGCTGGTGGTGGCCCTGGGCCTGCTGGTGGTGTGCCTGGTCAACACCGCCGGCCTGCTGCTCGCCAAGTTCCTGCGCCGCAGCTCGGAGATCGGCGTGCGCCGTGCGCTCGGCGCGCCGCGCATGGCGATCTACACGCAATTCCTGATCGAAGCGGCCATCGTTGGATTGACCGGCGGCGTGTTGGGATTGCTGCTTACCTGGATCGGCATCCATAGCGTGAGCTGGGTGCTGCCCAAGGAAATTGCCTCGCTGGCCCGGCTGGACATCGGCCTGCTGCTGCTGACCCTGCTGGTGGCGGTGGTTGCGACCATGCTGGCCGGCCTGTATCCCACCTTCCGTGCGTCGCGCGTGCAACCTGCGCTGCAACTGAAATCGAACTGAGGAGCGACGTCATGAACTTGCCCCCCATCATTGCCGCATTGCGCAAGCACAAGGCCGGCGTCGTGCTGATCGCCTTGCAGATCGCCTTGACCCTGGCGATCGTGTGCAACGCCATCTTCATCATCTACAGCCGCGTGGAAAACGTGCAGCGGCCCACCGGCATGGATGAAAGCAACCTGCTGCTGGTCGAGCAGCAGTGGGTCGGCGCGCCCAGCGGCGATGATGCCGCCAGCATCCAGAAGCAGGATTCGATGCTGCGCGAGGACCTGGCCGCACTGCGCGCCATGCCGGGCGTGTCTTCGGTAACGCCGATCAATACGATTCCGCTGCTCAATTCGACCTGGGGCGGCGCGGTAGCGCTCAAGCCGGGCACCGATCTGCGCGGCGGCGATGCGCGCACGGTGTTTTACTACGGCGACGACCAAGTGCTGGCCACGCTGGGCGTGCACCTGGTCGCCGGGCGCAATTTCAACGCCGGCGATGTCACCAACAAAGCCTTCCGCGACAACTCCGAACCTGACGTGGTCATCATCACCAAGGCGCTGGCGGACAAGCTGTTCCCGAAAGGCGATGCGCTCGGCAAGGGCATCTATCTCAATGGCGACACCAAGCCGAGCACCATCATCGGCGAGGTGGAGCGCTTGCAGGTGTCGAGTAACAGCAGCTGGGTCAGCGCTTTCACCTGGAACTCGACCATCGGCCCGGTACGCCTGAATTCCAATTTTGCGCGCTATGCCATTCGCACCAAGCCCGGGCAACTGGATACGGTGCGGCGCGGGGTGTCGAATTTGCTCTACCGGGTCAACCCGATGCGCGTGATCGACGATGAGGATGGCGTGCGTTCGTTCGCCGACATCCGCGCCGAAGCGTATCGCGCCGACGTCGGCATGGCGGTGCTGATGGGCGTGGTATGCCTGATCCTGCTGGCGGTAACCGCGGCCGGTATCGTCGGCCTGACCAGCTTCTGGGTCGGCCAACGTCATCGCCAGATCGGCGTGCGCCGCGCGCTGGGCGCACGCAAGATCGACATCCTGCACTACTTTCAGCTGGAGAACCTGCTGATTGCCGGGGTGGGTGCGGTGATCGGCATCGGGCTGGCGATCGGCCTGAACCTGCTGCTGATCCAGAATTTCGAGATGGACCGCATGCCGGTGGTGTACGTGCTGAGCGGACTGGTGGTGGTGATGGTGCTGGGGCAGGCGGCGGTATTCGTGCCGGCGCGGCGTGCCTCCAACGTACCGCCGGTAGTGGCCACCCGTTCGGCCTGAGGCGATGGATTCCGCGGCCCGATAACCTTTGGGGACAAGCACATGTTCGGTTACTACCTCGATCTGGCGGTGCGCAGTCTGCGGCGCAGCAAGGTGCTCACCGCGCTGATGGTGCTGGCGGTGGCGCTGGGCATCGGTGCCTGCATGACCACGCTGACCGTACTGCATGTGCTGTCCGGCGATCCGCTGCCCGGGCGCAGCGGATCGCTGTATTTCCCGCAGCTCGATCCGCGCGACACGGTCGGCTATGTGCCCGGTATCGAGCCGCCGGAACAGCTCACCTGGATCGACGGCATGAATCTGCTGCGCGCCAAGCGCGCCACCCACCAGGCCTTGATGACCGGCGGCATGGTGCCGCTGCAGCCGGCGCAGACCAACCTTGATCCGTTCCACGCCAACGGGCGCTACACCACCGCCGATTTCTTCCCGATGTTCGGCGTGCCGTTCCACTATGGCAGCGGCTGGAGCAGCGCCGAAGACGACAGCAAGGCGCGCGTAGTAGTGATCAGTACCGCGCTCAACGACAAGTTGTTCGGCGGCCAGAACAGCGTGGGCAAGACCCTGCGCCTGCAGGAGGCGGATTTCCGCGTTATCGGCGTGCTCGGCGACTGGCGGCCCGATCCGCACTTCTACGATCTCAACATGGGTGCGTATGCCGACTACGAGGAGGTCTATCTGCCGTTGTCGACCTCGCGCGACCTGCATATGGAACACGACGGCTCGGTCGATTGTTGGGGTGACGGCGGTGGCGAGCAGGCCAAGCTGGAACAATCCACCTGCACCTGGATGCAGTTCTGGGTGCAACTGGATACCCCGGCCAGCGTGGCGGACTACCGCAGCTTTTTGCAGCACTATGCCGAAGACCAGCATGCCAGCGGCCGCTTCGCGCGGCCGCCGACCATGCGCCTGCGCAACGTGCCGCAATGGCTGGAATACAAGCAGGTGGTGCCCAGCGATACGCGCCTGCAGGCGTGGCTGGCGATGGGCTTCCTGCTGGTCTGTCTGATCAATACGGTTGGCCTGATGCTGGCCAAGTTCATGCGCCGTGCGGGCGAGTTGGGTGTGCGCCGTGCGCTGGGTGCCTCGCGCCGCGCGCTGTTCGGCCAGCTGCTGCTGGAATCGGGCGTAGTCGGTTTCGTCGGCGGCGTGCTGGGCTTGCTGCTGGCACTGCTTGGACTGTGGCTGGTGCGCCAGCAACCGTCGGACTACGCCAAGCTTGCACATATGGATTCGGCAATGCTGCTGACCACGTTCGCCATCGCCGTGCTGGCCACCATGCTGGCAGGTCTGCTGCCGGCATGGCGCGCCTGCCACATCGCTCCCGCCCTGCAACTGAAGGCGTAATCGCATGGATATCCGGCCGATTCTCTTCACTCTGCGCAAGCACAAGCTGACCTGCTGCCTGCTGGTGCTGCAGATTGCATTCACCTGCGCCATCGTCTGCAACACCATCTTCCTGATCGGCCAGCGCCTGGACCGCATCCATATTCCCAGCGGCATTGCCGAGCGCGAGCTGGTCTATGTGGAGCTGTCCAATATCGGCGGCCGCACGGACGGCATGGCGCGCGCGGCCCAGGACATGGCCGCATTGCGCCAGATCCCGGGTGTAACCGTGGTGACCCTGCCGAACGAAATGCCATTCGACAACGGCTCGAACAATATGGATGTGCGCACCGATCCCAACCAGCGCGTGGCCACGCTCGACGCGACGCAGTACTTCGGCGAGAACCTGGTGAAAACCTTCGGCGTGCAGCTGGTAGAAGGTCGCGATCTGCTGCCCGAGGAATACGTCGATCTCACCGACGTATTCACCATGCTGGCCAACAAGCAGTACGACAAGCTGCCGCATTCGACGCTGATTACGCGCGACATGGCCGAGCGGCTGTGGCCGGGACAGGATCCGCTGGGTAAGCAGTTCTATGTCGGTCCGGGCATGCCGTTTACCGTGGTGGGCGTAATGGCCAACCTGATCCGTCCCGGGCGTGACCGCATGAGCAACGGCGCCGGCTACAGCTCGGTCTGGCCGGTGCGGCTGACGCTGGAGCAAGGCGATGGCTACATCCTGCGCTGTGCGCCGGAGGATCGCGATCGCGTGCTGAAGGCGGCGCTGGAGAAACTGAGGGCGAACGATCCCAACCGCATCGTTACCGCCAAGGGCACCATGGAGGAGCACCGGCACGAGTTTTTCCAGAACGATCGCGCCATGGCCGGCATCCTGGTCGGCGTATGCATCGCCTTGCTGGTGGTGACCGCGCTGGGCATCGTCGGCCTGGCCAGTTTCTGGGTGGCGCAGCGCAATCGCAGCATCGGCGTGCGGCGTGCGCTCGGCGCCACGCGCGGCAACATCCTGCGCTACTTCCAGACCGAAAATTTCCTGCTTACCAGCATGGGTATCGGACTGGGCATGGTGCTGGCCTACGGCATCAATCTGTTCCTGATCGTGCACTACGAATTGCCGCGCATGCCGGCGCTGTATTTTCCGGTCGGTGCCTTGATCCTGTGGACGATCGGGCAGGTTGCGGTGCTGGGCCCGGCATTGCGCGCGGCGGCGGTGCCGCCGGTGGTTGCGACACGTTCGGTATGACACGGGGGCGATGAGAAGGCGTTTTATGTTTGCTTACTATCTGGATCTGGCACTGCGCAGCCTCAAACGCAACAAGGTGCTTACCGCCTTGATGGTGCTGGCGTTGGCGCTGGGCATCGGTGCGTCGATGACCACGCTGACCCTGCTGCGGCTGTTGTCCGGCAATCCGCTGCCGGAAAAAAGCAGCCAGCTGTTTTATGTGCAGCTCGATCCGTATCCCAAGGATCATCCATTCTCGCGCAGCGACAAACTGCCCTGGCTGCTGACCTATGTCGACGCGATGAACCTGCTGCACGCGCACCGCGCGCCGCGCCAGGCGGCCGTGGCGATGAGCCGGATGAAGCTGACCCCGACCACCACCCAGAAGCGCCCGTTCTTCAGCGATGGCGTGATGACCACCGCGGATTTCTTCGGCATGTTCGAAGCCCCGTTCCAGTACGGCGGTGGCTGGAGCGCGGCGGATGACGAGACGCGCGCGAAGGTGGTGGTGATTGCCGAGGCACTGAACAACCGGCTGTTCGGCGGTGCCAACAGCGTCGGACGCATGTTGCGCATCAACGACCAGGATTTCCGCATCATCGGCGTGCTCAGGCATTGGAGCCCGCAGCCGCATTTTTACTCGCTGTATCTGGGTGGCCGTAACTATGGCGATGGCGATGCGGTGTTTGTGCCGCTGACCTCGGCGCGCGCGGCAGCGCTGGATCCGATCAACGAATTTTCCTATGGCGACGGCAATCGCGAGGTACTGGAAACCGCGCCGGTGATCTGGCTGGGCTTCTGGGCGCAGTTGCCGGATAAGAGCGCAGCCTCAGCCTATGCTTCATTCCTTACCGCCTACGCGCAGCAGCAGGTGGAACTGGGGCGCTTCCAGCGGCCGCGGTCCAGTTTGTCGACGCTGATGCACTGGCTGGACAGCCAGCACGTGGTGCCGGACAACGTGCGCATGCAGACCGGACTGGCTTTCAGCTTTCTGCTGATCTGCATCGTCAACACGGTCGGCCTGCTGCTGGCCAAATGCCTGCGCCGGTCCAAGGAGATCGGCGTGCGGCGTGCGCTGGGCGCATCGCGGCCGGCGATCTTTGCGCAGTTCATGGTCGAGGCGGGCTTGATCGGCATTGCCGGCGGTGCGTTCGGGCTGCTGTTCGCCGAGTTCGGCTTGTGGTGCATCCGCCGCCAGCCGGCCGAATATGCCAGTCTCGCGCATCTGAACTTGTCGATGTTCGCCTGTACGTTTGCGGTGGCGCTGATCGCCAGCCTGATCGCCGGCATCCTGCCGGCCTGGCGCGCCTGCGTCATTACCCCCGCCCCGCAATTGAAGTCCGCCTGAGGCTGCGCATGGAAATCCGTCCCATCCTCGCCAGCCTGCGCAAACACCGCATTCCCGCGTTGCTGATCGTGCTGGAAATCGCGCTGGCCTGCGCAGTGCTGTGCAACGCGGTATTCATGATCGCGCAGTGCCTGATCGGCACACATGCTGCAAACGCGATCGACGAAGCGGGCATCGCGATCATCCATGTCGGCGGCCTGGACGACCAGCACGCCGCCGACAGCATCGCGCGCGACCTGGCCGCCTTGCGCAGCGTGCCTGGCGTGCAGGCGGTGGCAGCGATCAACGCCTTGCCGCTCAGCACCGATGCCATGCTCAACGGCTTCACGCCCAATCCGGAGCAGGACAGCCAGATCAACAGCTCGCAATACTTCATCAGTCGCGGCGGCGAGCAGGCACTGGGCCTGCAACTGCTGCAGGGCCGTTTCTTCAATGCCGAGGAATATGCGCAGGGCGGCTTCACCACCAGCCATCAATCCAGCAGCCACGTGGTGATCGTCAACCAGGCCGACGCCCAGCGCTGGTGGCCGGGACAATCGCCGCTGGGCCAGCAGCTCTACAGCAGCAGCGACAAGACCGCCTGGACGGTGATCGGCGTAGTGGCCGACGTGCTGGCGCAGGATCCGGAATTCAGCGGGCCGGCCGGGCGCTATTCGAGTTTGTTCTTTCCACTGCACGCCAGCGCCGACTTGAACCGCTATCTGTTGCGCAGCGCACCGCAGGACCGCGACCGGGTGCTGCAGCAGGCCATGCAGGCGCTGGGCAAGCTGGAGCCGGGCGCGGTGCTGGAGCCCAAAACCTATCTCGACATGCGTGCCGATTACTTCGCCGGCAGCCGCAATATGGCCTGGATGCTGGCGATGGTCTGCGTGGTGATGCTGGCGGTGACGGCACTGGGCATCGTGGGGCTGACCAGCTTCTGGGTCGGCCAGCGGCGCAGCCAGATCGGCATCCGCCGTGCGGTGGGCGCGACCTATACGCATATCCTGCATTACTTCCAGACCGAGAATTTCCTGCTCAGCACGGCTGGCGTGGCGCTCGGCGTGGTGCTTGCCTTCGCCATCAATATCTACCTGATGGAGAACTACGAAGTGAGCCGCATGCCCTGGTACTACCTGGGCGCCGGGGCGGTGTCGCTGTGGGCGCTGGGCCAGCTGGCGGTGCTGTGGCCGGCGCTGCGCGCGGCGGCGGTGCCGCCGGTGGTGGCCACGCGCGCGGGCTGACGCGGGCAACTTTTCATATACGTAGGCCGTTAGGCATGGCAACCTTTTGGGCGGGAGCGGCATCCATGCCGACATGTGCAGAAAACGAATGCGTACCGTACTGATCATCGACGACAACCCGTCCGTGGGCGAAGCCCTGTCGCTGCTGCTGTCCCTGCACGACATTCGCCCGCTGGTCGCGCTTACACCGGAGGAAGGCCTGGAAATGCTGGGCCGCGATCCGGTGGACGTGGTGATCCAGGACATGAACTTCACCGCCGACACCACCTCGGGCGAAGAGGGTGTGGAGCTGTTCCGCGCCATCCGCGAGCGGCATGCCGACCTGCCGGTGATCCTGCTTACCGCCTGGACGCACCTGGAGACCGCGGTGGAGCTGGTCAAGGCCGGTGCCGCCGACTACCTGGCCAAGCCCTGGGACGATGCCAAGCTGCTGGCCACGGTGGAGAACCTGCTGGAGCTGTCCGAGACCACGCGCGAGGTGAACCGCACGCGCCAGGAGCGCCGCAAGCGCCGTGACGCGCTGCAGCGCAAATACAACCTCGACGGCCTGATATTCGCCTCCGAGGCGATGGCGCGCACGCTGGACCTGGCCTGCCAGGTGGCGCGTTCGGATGTGCCGGTGCTGATCACTGGCCCCAACGGCGCGGGCAAGGAGCGCATCGCCGCGATCGTGCACGCCAACTCCGAAGTGCGCAGCGGCGCGTTCGTGGCGGTCAATTGCGGCGCGCTGCCGGGCGAATTGATCGAGGCCGAACTGTTCGGTGCCGAGGCAGGCGCCTACACCGGCGCCAACAAGGCGCGCGAAGGCCGCTTCGAGCTGGCCGACGGCGGCACGCTGTTCCTGGACGAAATCGGCAACCTGCCGCTGCCTGGGCAGATGAAACTGCTGCGCGTGCTGGAAACGGGGCAGTTCGAGCGCTTGGGTTCGGGTCGCACGCGCAAGGTGAAAGTGCGCGTGCTCAGCGCGACCAATGCCGACCTGAAGGCGATGATCCGTGCCGGCACGTTCCGCGAAGATCTGTATTACCGCCTCAATGTGATCGAGGTGAATCTGCCGCCGCTGTCCGAGCGTATCGACGACATCCTGCCGCTGGCCGAATTCTTCCTCGCCGGACGCGCGGAGCTGAGCGACGCCGCGCGCGATGCACTGCTGACTTACAGCTGGCCGGGCAACGTGCGCGAGCTGAAGAATGCGATCGAACGCGCGGCGCTGCTGGCCGGCTCCGGCCCGATCACACCCGAACAGCTCAACCTGCCGCAGCACGCGGGCGCCGCGGTCAGCGTGCGCAACCTGGATGAGCCCAGCCGCGAGGTGGTGGAGACGGCGCTGCACAAAGCCGACGGCGTGGTAAGCCGCGCGGCGCAGTCGCTGGGCCTGTCGCGCCAGGCGCTGTACCGCCGCATGGAACGCTACGGCCTGATCGCCCAGGCGTAGACCGTAGGCCGGAGTGGGTTGGGTTAGCGCTGCGTAACCCAACGATGTCGCTACGAAGCCGGATTGTTGGGTTACGCTGCGCTAACCCAACCTACAGCGCCCACCATCAGGGAACAGCTGCATGCGTTTGAGATCGCTGGAAGGCCGCCTGACCGTACTGCTCGCCGCCGCGTCGCTCAGCGGTGCGCTGGTCTATGTCGGCGTCACTCACTATCCGCTGCCGCAGCTGCTGGGCTGGATGCACGATAGCCTGGGCATCAGCATCGCGTTTCCCAACCGCTCCGATGCGGTGATCATCTGCGCAGCGATCCTGGTGCCGCTGTCGTGGTGGTTCGCGCATATCGTGATGGAGCCGGTGAAGCGCCTGCTGCGTGCGCTGGAAGGCGCGGTGGCGAGTTATCGCGACGGCGATTTCAGCATCTCCATTGCCTTGCATCGGCGCGACGAACTTGGCGACCTGATCCGCGTGCACAACGAACTGGGCCAGACCCTGCGCGAACAGCGCCAGAATCTGGCGCAGCGCGAACTGCTGCTCGACACGGTGGTGCAGAACACCCCGGTGGCGCTGGTATTGACCGATGGCAACGGGCGCGTGGCCTACGCCAATATTGCCGCGCGCCATTTGTTCAACGAAGGCCGCAGCCTCAACGGCCTGCACTTCGCCACCCTGATCGCCGATGCGCCGGAGGCTTTGCAAAAGGCCACCGAGGGCAGCGAAGACGCGCTGTTCAGCGTTGAAATGGACGGCAGCGAAGAGACCTTCCATTTGTCGCAGCGCGCGTTCCGTTTGCAGGGACGACCGCATCGCCTGCAACTGTACCGGCGCATGACGCGCGAGTTGTCGCGCCAGGAAGTGGCGGCGTGGAAGCGCGTGATCCGCGTGGTGAGCCATGAATTGAACAATTCGCTGGCGCCGATTTCCTCGCTGGCGCATTCGGGCGCGGAGCTGGCGCGCCGCGGCGATATCCAGCGCCTGCCCGGCGTGTTCGCCACCATTGGCGAGCGCGCCAGGCATCTGCACGGTTTTATCGACGGTTATGCGCGCTTCGCCAAGCTGCCGGCACCGCGCCATGCGGTGGTGGAGTGGCGGCCGTTCCTGGATGGCCTGGCCCTGCATTGCCGTTTCCAGCTGGTGGGCGCCATGCCGGCGCAGGCCGGCTGGTTCGATCTGGCGCAGATCGAGCAGGTGTTGATCAACCTGGTAAAGAACGCGCATGAATCGGGCAGTGCGCCGGAAGGCGTGAGCCTGGCGCTGACCCAGGTCGGCCACGAGCTGCGCATCGAAGTGGGCGACCGCGGCCCCGGCATGAGCGAAGCCGTGCTGGCGCAGGCGCTGCTGCCGTTCTATTCCACCAAGCGTTCCGGTACCGGCCTGGGCCTGGCTCTGGCGCGCGAGATCAGCGAGGCGCACGGCGGCCGCATCGCGCTGGCCAACCGTGAAGATGGCGGCCTGCGCGTGACCATGGTGCTGCCACAGCCGACCAATCCGGGCTGATCGCCGCCCCGGCCTCGTAAAACGACTAGCCTATACTCGGCCGATCCAACGGAGGCGGGGGTATGGGTATGGGAATGATCTTGGGTCTGGTCCTGATCGCGCTGGTGGTGATCGTCGTGTCCAAGCTGGTGCGGATCGTGCCGCAGGGCTACGAATGGACGGTCGAGCACTTCGGCAAATACACCCACACCTTGTCGCCCGGCCTGCATTTCCTGGTGCCGGTCGTTTACGGCATCGGCCGCAAGATGAACATGATGGAGCAGGTGCTGGACGTGCCCAGCCAGGACGTGATCACCAAGGACAACGCGGTGGTGCGCGTGGACGGCGTGGTGTTCTACCAGGTGCTGGACGCGGCCAAGGCCGCCTATGAAGTGGCCAACCTGGAGCAGGCGGCGCTGGCGCTGGTGATGACCAATATCCGCACCGTGCTCGGCTCGATGGACCTGGACGAATCGCTGAGCCAGCGCGATGCGATCAATGCCAAGCTGCTTACCGTGGTGGACGAGGCCACCCATCCCTGGGGCGTGAAGGTCAATCGCATCGAGATCAAGGACATCGCACCGCCGCGCGACCTGGTCGATTCGATGGCACGCCAGATGAAGGCCGAGCGCGAGAAGCGCGCGCAGATCCTGGAGGCCGAAGGTTTGCGCCAGAGCGCGATCCTGCGGGCCGATGGCGAGAAGCAGTCGATGATCCTGGCCGCCGACGGCAAGAAGGAAGCCGCGTTCCGCGAAGCCGAAGCACGCATCCGCCTGGCCGAGGCCGAAGCGCAGGCTACCAAGCTGGTCTCCGATGCGATCGCCAGCGGCGACGTCAATGCACTCAATTACTTCGTCGCCAACAAATACGTGGAAGCGCTGAAGGAAATGGCCAATTCGCCGAACCAGAAAATGCTGCTGCTGCCGATCGAGGCCACCGGCATTCTCGGTTCGCTGGCCGGCATTACGGAGCTGGCGAAGGAATCCCTGACGCAGCAGCAGGAAAAGTCGGGTACACGGCGTACGCCGCCTTCGATCGGCTGATTCGGATTTTTCGGCGCTGGATGTCGCGCCGATCCCCTCATTCCGGCGAAAGCCGGAGCGACGGGGAAAGTACTGTATAGCCCCGTTGCTTGTGCACACCTGGAGCTGTCCATGTTCGCCAGTCTTGCCGCGCATTACCTGTGGTGGATCGTTGCGCTGGTGCTGATCGCCATCGAGGTGATCATGCCCGGCTATTTCATGTTGTGGATCGGCATCGGCGCCGCCGTGACCGGCCTGCTGGTGCTGCTGTTGCCGGGGCTGGGATTGCTGGCCCAGGCGATCGCGTTCGCCCTGCTGGCCTTCCTGTCCTGCGCGATCTACGCCTACCTGCTGCGCCCGCGGCTGCAACTGGAACAGGAGCCGGGCAGGGAAGCACTCAACCGCCGCGGCGAACAACTGATCGGCCAGCGCTACGTGCTGATCGAAGCCATCGTCAACGGCCGCGGCAAGGCGCGGGTGGGCGATGGGCAATGGCTGGTCAGCGGACCGGATCTGCCGCTGGGCGCCACCGTGGAAGTGGTGGCGGTGGAAGGCACCACTTTGAAGGTGCGAGCGGCCTGAGTGCATGGAACAAGGCGGCGACGACATCCTGTGTAACCATGTCGGCATCGTTGCCCTCGCCGCCGAGTCGACTTTGCCAGCTCATCTGATTATTGCCGGGCGGGACGCATGAGCGTCCAGTTCGCCACCACCGCGCTCAATACCCGCATTGCTTTCCTGGTGGAACTGGCCACGCGCCTGCACAAATACGGTGCCGCGTCGCCGCGCCTGGAGATGGCGATTGCCGGCTCGGCGCAGCGCATCGGCCTGAGCGCCGAAGTGTGGTCGAGCCCCACCGCGATCATCATTTCCTTCGCCGACCTCGCGCATGGCGACGAGGGACGCCTGGCGCAGGTCACGCAGGTAATCCGCCTGCTGCCCGGCGACGTGAACCTGGACAAGCTGTGCCGCGCCGACGAGATTGCCGACCGGGTAATTGCCGGCGAGCTGGATCTGCGCGAAGGCTTTCGCCTGCTGCGCACGCTGGAGCTGCCCGATACGCGGCTGCAGCAGGCGGGAGTGATCGCCAGCTATGGTCTGTCCGCAGGCGCCATTGCGGCGCTGTTCCTGCACAGCTCCTGGGTCGACTTGCTGGTGGCCGCGCTGGTCGGCGTGATCATCGGCAGCATCACCATCCTGGCCGGCACCCGGCCGCGCCTGGCGGTGGCCAGCGATGCGATCTGCGCGATGGTGGCCACCACGGTGGCGATCGTGTTCAGCGCCTTCGTGGTGCCGCTGGCGATCAAGTCGGTGATCCTGGCCGGGCTGATCGTGCTGGTGCCGGGCATGTCGCTGACCACCGCCGTGCGCGAGATCTCCAGCCAGCATCTGGTCTCCGGCATGGCGCGCATGGGCGGTGCGATGTCCACCTTGCTCAAGCTCACCTTCGGCACCGTGGCGGCCACCCAGATCTGCGCCCTGTTCGATATCGAGGCGCGCGATTTCACCCTGCCGGCGTTGCCGCAATGGGTCGACTATCCGGCTTTGCTGGTGGCGGCGGTGGCCTTTGCCATGCTGTTCCGTGCGGCCTGGCGCGATTGGCCGGTAGTGATCGTGGCAGTGATCATCGGCTACTTCGCCACGCGCCTGGGCGGCGAGATTTCGCCGCATTTGTCCGGCGCGCCGTTCGGCGTCTTCCTCGGCGGCTTTGTGCTGAGCGCGATCGCCAACGGCTATGCGCGCTATTGGGGTCGCCCCGGCGCGGTGGTGCGCGAGCCGGGCATCCTGCTGCTGGTACCGGGCAGCGTCGGCTTTCGCAGCGTGTCCTATCTGCTCGAACGCAATGCGACGCTGGGCTTCGATACCGGCTTGTTGCTGGTGACGATTCTGATCTCGCTGGTGGCCGGCCTGATGTTCGGCGAATTGCTGATTGCGCCGCGGCGGTCGCTATAGCGGGACATGCGCAGCTCCGCCGCTGGTCGGCTCATGGCTTGCTGGCGTGGCAACGAATCCGCACGTAATCCGCCCACCACTTGCCGTCTTCATCGCACATGGACGGGCGCAGCGCTTCCACCAGCGAACTTAGGAAGTCAGCGCGTTCGGCGGCGGGAATGGCAGCGATAAACGGTTGCGCAAAGGTATTCAACCAGGCGCCGACATCGCCGGGCAGCAAGGTCGGGCGCGGCACCAGTTCTACCCATTGAACGTCGAATCCCTGTTGCTGCAGCAGCGAGCGATAATGCTCCGGCGTCGGGAAAAACCACGGTTCGGGCGCAGCGATGTGGCGTGCCGCCAGGGCGCTGCGCAAGGCGTTGACGATGCTGGCGACATTGCCGTGACCGCCGAATTCGGCGACGAAGCGGCCGCCCGGTTTCAGGGCGCGCCAAATGCCGGCGATGACCTGCTCCGGCTGCGGCATCCAGTGCAAAGCGGCATTGCTGAACACCGCATCGAATTCCGCCGTGAAATCCAGCGATGCGCCATCCATCACACGAGCAGGCACGCCGAGCTTGCGTGCCGCGTCGATCATCGGCGCGCTGCTGTCCACGCCGAGCACTTCGCAGCCGGCCTGGACCAGCTTCAAGGTCAACGCACCATCGCCGCAGCCCAGATCGAGGATGCGCTCGCCCGGCTGTGGATTGAGCTGCCGGAGAATGGGTGCGCCAAGATCGGATACGAAGCGGCCATGCTGCTGGTATTGACCGGGATCCCAGTGTTGATGCTCGGAGGAAGTCATGCGGAACCTGTGCGGTGGAGTAAGCCTTTCATCGCGTGCAGCGGCGCGACGAAAGATCATTGGGTGCCGTCAAACCGCTGCGCTGGCGCTGGGTGGGAGAACCATGCGATGGATAATGCAATGTCGCCGCAAGCGAAGAAAGCGCGGCGGACATGAAAACGCCGGCCAGGGGCCGGCGTTTTCGGGATGCAGCGGCGCGGCGGATCAGATCGCCAGATCTTTTTCTTTCTTGCCGGCCTTCAGCGCATCGCTGAACCAGCGCGGGCGCTTGCCGCGGCCGGACCAGGTCTGTTCCGCATCGGCCGGATTGCGGTACTTGGGCGCCACGGTGCCGGTGCCGCGGCGCTTGGCGCCGACGGGACGCGCACCACCGAAGATGTCTTCGAAGGCATAGCCTTCGGCCTTGATCATGGCCAGCACTTTCTCGCGCAGCTTGCCGACCTTTTCCTTGCGCAATTCGTCCTGCCGAGCCTGGGCCTTGCTGATGAGGTCAGTGAGCTGACTGTGGTTGAGACTCTTGAGATCGACGGCCATCTGGCGCTCCCGGTAAATGAAAGAAGAGAAGGGACATGCCGGGCTATTGGATTATGAAATAAGGGCCCGGACGAATCTTCGATTTTTACGCATATATCCCTGAATTGCAAAGCGGATATGCACGACATAATCGATTATGTCTCGGAATACCCCTGCAGACTTATTGCAAACGGGTTAATCGGGCGGCTAATGGGAACAGTGGCTGCGGATCGCAAAAAGGCCGCATTGCGCGGCCTTTTTTGTTACGAATGAAACGAATTCAAGCCAGTATGTCGAACAGCCCTTCGCGCGTAATGGCGGTGCTTTCGGCGGCGTCGCGGGCACGGTATTCCAGGGTGCCGGCGGCCAGTCCACGCTCGCTTACTACCACGCGATGCGGAATGCCGATCAATTCCATATCGGCGAACATCGCGCCGGGGCGCAGGCCGCGGTCGTCCCACACCGTCTCGATGCCGCGCGCAGTCAGCTCGTTGTAAAGCGATTCGGCCGCCGCATTCACGTCGGGTGCGTTCTTCGGGTTGATCACGCACAAGGCCACACGCCAGGGCGCCATCGGCTCCGGCCAGATGATGCCGGCATCGTCATGGCGCTGCTCGATCGCGGCGGCCACGATGCGGCTGACGCCGATGCCATAGCAGCCCATCAGCATCACCTGCTGCTTGCCCTGATCGTCCACCACGCTGGCGCCGAGCGCCTCAGCGTACTTGCTGCCCAGCTGGAACACGTGGCCCACTTCGATGCCGCGCGCCATATGCAACGTGCCCTTGCCGTCGGGCGACGCATCGCCCGCCATCACCTTGCGCAGATCTTCCACGCGCGTGATGCGTGCATCGCGTTCCCAGTTGGCGCCGGTGTAATGGGTGTCGTTGGCGTTGCCGCCGCAGACAAAGTCGGCCAGCATCGCGGCGCTGCGATCGACGATCACCGGAATCGAATCGGGCAGGCCGACCGGACCGATAAAGCCGGGGCGGCTGCCGACCGCGGCGAGAATTTCTTCCTCGCTGGCCAGTACCGATTCGTCCGGCAGCTCGGCCAGCTTGGCGGCCTTCACTTCGTTGATCTCGTGATCGCCGCGCAGGCACAGCGCTACCAGGCCGTCCTTGCCGCGCACCAGCACGGTTTTCAGCACGTGCTCGGCCGCGATGCCGAAATGCCGGGTGACGTCTTCGACCGTGCGCACGCGCGGCGTATCCACGCGCTGCAGGCTGGCTGCGGGGGCGGGGCGAGCCGTGGTGGGCGCAAGCGCTTCGGCTTTTTCGATATTGGCGGCGTAGTCCGAACCGTCGGAGAAGGCGATGGCGTCTTCGCCCGAGTCGGCCAGCACCTGGAATTCGTGGCTGGCGTTGCCGCCGATGGCGCCGGTGTCGGCCTGCACGGCGCGGAACTTCAGGCCCAGGCGGGTGAAGATGCGCGCGTAGGCCTGGTACATCACCTCGTAGGTTTCGCTCAGCGATTCCTGGTTGAGATGGAAGGAGTAGGCATCCTTCATCAGGAATTCGCGCGCGCGCATCACGCCGAAGCGCGGGCGGATTTCGTCGCGGAACTTGGTCTGGATCTGGTAGAAATTGACCGGCAGCTGCTTGTAGCTCTTCAGCTCATTGCGCGCAAAGTCGGTCACCACTTCCTCGTGGGTGGGGCCGTAGCAGAATTCCTGCTCCTTGCGGTCCTTGATCTTCAGCAGCTGGCCGCCGAATTTTTCCCAGCGACCGGTTTCTTCCCACAGCTCGCGCGGCTGCACCGAAGGCATCAGCATTTCGATCGCGCCGGCGCGATTCATTTCCTCGCGCACGATGTGCTCCACCTTGCGCAGCACGCGCAGGCCAAGCGGCGACCAGGTGTACAGGCCGGAGGCAAGCTTGCGGATCATGCCCGCGCGAATCATCAGCCGATGGCTGGCGATTTCGGCATCGGCGGGGACTTCCTTGACGGTGGCCAGGTGGAATTGGCTGAGGCGCATGTGCGGCGAATCCGGCGTTAAAAGACGCGATTATAGCTGGGCCGGCGCCCCCATCCCGAGTGGAACGGCGAACTCCGGATCGATCAGCTGCTGCTGTTGCTGCAGTACTGCTGGAACTGCGACTGGCTGGCGTCGAGCTGCTGCTTGCGCTGGTCGGGATTTAGCAGCTGCTGCTGGCCGCCCGAGCCCTGCATGACCACCGGCGCGGCGCCCTGCAAGGTGTTGATGCTGTTCTTGAGGGTGGCGCAGAGCTTGGCGCGGTTGGCCGGGTTGTCGACCATCATCCCGGCCGGTGCGCCGTCGCTGTTCTGGGCGGTGCCGGACGAACTCGGCGCGGGTGCCGCGGCATCGCTGCCGGATGGCGCCGAGACCGGCTGGTCGGCACCGCTGACGGTGACCTGACTGTACTTGGTCCCCACCGGCGGCGGGCTTTCCGAGTAATGGGTGGTGCCCTGTGCATCGGTCCACTTGTAAACCTGGGCCGTGGCCAGCGGCGCGACCAGCAACAACGCAAGGGCGATGGACAGGCGACGCATGGGCAAGCTCCGGGCAGGCGGAATCGAGGTGAAGCACTAGTTAACAACTGGTGCAGGGCGGACCACAAGCCTTGGCTGCATGGAAATATCGATAACGTGCTTTCTTGCACGTTCCGCGGGGCCCAGCCGACCGGGGCGGCCGGCGCCAGGGCGGCGGCCGAGGGCGTTTTGCGGTGCCCCTGCTACACTTCGCGCATCCCGTCACGGATGGATTCATGAGCGATACCACGCCAGTCCGGGCGCCGCGGCATCCCGGTATCTACCTGTTACCCAACCTGTTCACCACCGGTGCGATGTTCGCCGGTTTCTACGCCATTGTGGTCAGCATCGGCGGCCGTTTCACCGATGCGGCGATTGCCGTGTTCGTGGCCGCCCTGCTGGACGGCATGGACGGGCGCGTGGCGCGCCTGACCAATACCCAGAGCGAGTTCGGCGTGCAATACGACTCGCTGTCGGACCTGGTGAGCTTCGGCCTGGCGCCGTCGCTGGTGATGTACAACTGGTCGTTGTCGAGCCTGCGCGAGTACGGGCCGCTGGGCGGCAAGATCGGTTGGGCCGCCGCTTTCATCTATGCCGCCTGCGCCGCCTTGCGCCTGGCGCGCTTCAACACCCAGGTGGCGGTGATCGACAAGCGCTATTTCCAGGGCCTGGCCAGTCCGGCCGCGGCGGCGGTGTGCATGTCGTTCGTGTGGAGCATGGACAACTTCGGCATCGCCGGCGACCAGCTCGACGTGTTCACGCCGTTCATGGCGGTGATCGTGGGCCTGCTGATGGTCAGCCGCTTCCGCTACTACAGCTTCAAGTCGCTGCCGATGGGCGACAAGGTGCCGTTCCTGTGGATCCTGATCGGCGTGCTGGTGCTGGTGCCGTTCTTTGTCGATCCGCCGCGCGTGCTGCTGGGCGTGTTCACGCTGTATCTGCTGTCCGGACCGGTGTTGACGCTGTGGGGGCTGGCTACGCGCCGCAAGCGTCCGCGCCGTGGCACGGCATGAGCGTGCTGGCAGCCAGCTCTGCCCATCGCAGCCGCCTGCTGCATGCGCTGGGTGTAGTGCCGTGGCAGCGCCGAATGGCGGCAACCACGGCAGCGCCGGTCGCGACCGTAGCTGACGCCGAGCCACTGGCGCATGCCGACGTGGTGGTGGTGGTGCCGAAAGGTTGTTCGGTGCGCGAGCTCGATCTGCTCGGGCGTGCGCTGTATGCCTTCGGTCCGCAGCTGGCGCGCGCGGCGCGCATCGAGGCGAGTGCCGACGACGCCCTGCAGGTGCCGCATGCGCAGGCTTATCTGGTGTTCGGCCAGGCGCAGGCGCATACGCTGGGACGCGCGCTGCCGGCAGCGGTGATGCGCGATGCGCATATCGTGCTGGCCGACGCGCCGGCCGACGTGCTGGGCCAGGCGGCGGCCAAGCGCCGCTTGTGGCAGGCGCTGCGCAGCGTGCGCCGCGCCCTGCAGGCGGGAGCCGCACGCTGATGGTGGCAGTGGCGCGTCCCGCACTGGAGATGCGCGCCATGCGTCGCGAGGATCTCGTCCGCGTCAGCGAACTGGAAAAAGCTTCCTACGATTTCCCCTGGACCCAGGGCATTTTTGGCGATTGCCTGAAAGCCGGCCATCCGTCCTGGGTGCTGTGCATGGATAGCCAGGTGATCGGCTACGGCATCCTGTCGACCGGTGCCGGCGAGGCGCACATTCTCAACGTATGCATCGATCCTGCGCAGCGCGGGCAGGGCTTCGGGCGCCATTTGATGAAGCGCCTGCTGGATATCGCACGCTGGAACGGCGCCGAGCGCGTGTTCTTGGAAGTGCGGCCATCCAATCCGAATGCGCAGCAGTTGTATGTGTCGATGGGTTTTCGCGAGATCGGCCGCCGGCCGCATTATTACCCTGCGCATGGCGGGCGCGAGGAAGCGATCGTGATGGCGCTGGAATTTCCCGGATCGTAACGTGGTGCGGCGCTTTTCCCTCTCCCCTGCGGGGAGAGGGAGCAGAGCATGTTTCAACCAAGCTTCTGCAACTGCTCGCGCATGGTCGCAAGCTGCGCGCTCCAGTCGGCAATGCGCTGACGCTCCTGCGCCACCACTTCGGCCGGTGCATTGGCGACAAAGTTGGCATTGCTCAGCTTGTTCTCGCACTTCTTGAGCTCGCCTTCGATCTTGCCGATCTCCTTGGCGAGGCGAGTTTTCTCCGCGCCCAGATCGATCAGCCCGGCCAGCGGAATCAGCACGCGCAGCGAACCGACCACGGCGGCTGCGGCGGCGGGTTCGTCGCTGCCGGAGTCGATCCACTGCGGCGCCTCCACGCGGGCCAGGAAGCTGATCTGCGCGGCGAACTTGGCCGCACGCGCACGATCGCTGGCATCGCCATCGGCCAGCAGCAGCGGAATGGTCTTGCCGGGGGCGATGTTCATTTCCGCGCGAATGCGGCGGATGCCGCTGAGCACGTTCTTGAACCACTCGACCTCGGCGGTGGCCGCTTCGTCAGCCGGAATTTCACCGGCATCCGGCCACGGGCGCTGCAGGATGCCGTCGGCCTTGATGCCGAGCTTCGGCGCTACCGACTGCCAGATCTCTTCGGTGATGAAGGGCACGATTGGATGCAGTGCGCGCAATACCGTTTCCAGCACCACCAGCAAGGTATGGCGGGTGGATGTGGCAGCGATCGCATCGTCGCCATTGAGTGCCGGCTTGGACAGCTCCAGGAACCAGTCGCAATACTCGTTCCACACGAACTCGTACAGCGCCTGTGCCAGCAGATCGAAGCGATAGGTGACGAAATGCTGCTCCACTTCGCCCAGCGTCTGCTTCAGGCGGGTGAGGATCCAGCGCTCCGCTTCCGTCGCCGGTGCGCCGGCCGGTGCCGGCAGTTCGCCTTCCGGCAGATTCATCAGCACGAAGCGCGCTGCGTTCCACAGCTTGTTGCAGAACGCCTTGTAGCCTTCGGCACGCTTGATGTCGAAGTTGATGGTGCGGCTATAGCTGGCCAGCGCGGCGAAGGTGAAGCGCAGCGCATCGGTACCGATCGCGGGAATGCCGCTGGGGTAATCCTTGCGAATACGCTTTTCGACTTTTTCGCGCACCTGCGGAATCAGCAACGACCTGGTCGATTTCTCTACCAGCAGTTCCAGCTCGATGCCGTCGATCAAGTCCAGCGGATCCAGCGTATTGCCCTTGGACTTGGACATCTTCTGGCCTTCGGCGTCGCGCACGATGGCGTTGATGTACACCTCGCGGAACGGCACCTGGCCGGTGAAGTACTTGGTCGCCATCACCATGCGCGCGACCCAGAAGAAGATGATGTCGAAGCCGGTGACCAGCACGGCGCTGGGCAGGAAGATCTGGTCGGTCTGCCAGTTGGCGACTACGTCGCCGCGCTCGTTCTTGACCGGGCCTTGGGCCGGCCAGCCGAGCGTGGAGAACGGCCACAGTGCGGAGCTGAACCAGGTGTCGAGCACATCCTCGTCCTGCTTCAGTGCGCCTACGACAGTGCTGGCTGCGTTGGCGCGGGCATCGGCTTCGTCTTCGCCCACGAAAATATTGCCGGCCTCGTCGTACCACGCCGGGATGCGATGCCCCCACCACAGCTGGCGGCTGATGCACCAGTCCTGGATGTTTTCCAGCCACTGCGTATAGGTGGTGCTCCAGTTTTCCGGCACGAACCTGATCTCGCCCGAGCGCACCGCATCGAGTGCCGGTTCGGTGATTGCCTGGCGGCCTTTTTCGCTGGTGAGATCGACGAACCACTGGTCGGTGAGCATCGGCTCGATCACCGCGCCGGAACGATCGCCCACCGGCACCTGATGCTTGTGCGAGACGATTTTTTCCAGCAGGCCCAGTGCTTCCAGGTCGGCCACGATCACCTTGCGCGCGGCATAGCGATCCAGGCCGCGGTATTTCACCGGCGCGTTGTCATTCATCTTGGCGTCGAGCGTCATGATCGTGATCATCTCGATGCCATGGCGCTTGGCGCAGGCGTAGTCGTTGAAGTCGTGCGCGCCGGTGATTTTCACGCAGCCGGAGCCGAAGGCGGGATCGACGAAATCGTCCGCAATGATCGGAATGCGGCGATCGCACAGCGGCAGGTCGACGTACTTGCCGACCAGGTGCTTGTAGCGTTCGTCATCCGGATGCACGGCGAGCGCGCCATCGGCCAGCATGGTTTCCGGGCGGGTGGTGGCGATATGCATGCCGCGCAGCGGATGGCCGTCTGCGTCGTGGCCGGGGCCGTCGCTGAAGGGATAGAGGATGTGCCACATGTGGCCATCGCGCTCCTCCATGTTCACTTCCAGGTCGGACACGGCCGTGCCCAGCACCGGATCCCAGTTCACCAGGCGGTTGCCGCGATAGATCAGGCCGGCGCGGTACCACTCCACGAACACCTTGCGCACGGCGGCGGACAGGCCTTCGTCCATGGTGAAGCGTTCGCGCGACCAGTCGGCGGCCACGCCCAGGCGGCGCATCTGGTTGGTGATGGTGGAGCCGGATTCTTCCTTCCACTGCCATACGCGCTCGACGAAGGGTTCGCGGCCGAGGTCGTGGCGCGTCTTGTGTTCGAGTGCGAGCTGGTTCTCCACGATCTTCTGCGTGGCGATGCCGGCGTGGTCGGTACCCACCTGCCACAGCGTGTTCATGCCGCGCATGCGCTGGTAGCGGATCAGCATGTCCATCACCGTCTGCTGGAAGGCGTGGCCCATGTGCAGGGTGCCGGTGACGTTCGGCGGCGGCAGCAGGATGCAATAGGGTTGGCCGTGCCCCGCGGGCCGGGACGCGTCGGCTTTGAACTGGCCGCCGGCTTCCCAGCGGGAATACCACTTCGATTCGATCGGGCGGGGTTCGAAACTCTTTTCCATTCGGGGACTCGCAGTGGCGCACCGGAGCGGGTGCGCGGTATCTGGGCAAGAAAACCTGCATTGTACGGAGCGGAGCGGCGGCTTGCCAAAAAAAGGCGGGAAACTCAGGCTGTTGCGCCTGTGGCGTGGTGCCTCGCCCGGCTTGGGCTGACGGGTGAGGCGGTGCACGCATACCCGCTTGTCCGTCCGGCGGCAGTGCTGCCCGAAGGTTCTTGCTGCTTGGAAAATTCAGCTGGACGTACGGAAATCCCGCTATATTTTTCCACCGGCGGGACATTGAGCGAGATAACGGGTGGGGATGGAAGAGCGCAACGAAGTAGACATCGCAACCGCGGGGCCGCCACGGCCGGCGGCCACGGCGACGCGGCCCAAGGCGGTCATCTGCATGACCAACCATGAGCGCCCCGATTGCGCGCGGATCAATCAGGAGATCATCAAGCTCAACTATGCCGAGCCCTGGCTGATCGTGCATGCCTGCTCCGATCCCGGCTATCAGCCGCATATGGAAGACGTGCTGGTGCGCTGCCAGCCGCGCACCATCATCTATGGCGCACTGAATCTGCTGCGGCAGTCCTGCCGGGCGGCGGCGGAGATCTACAACCCGCAATACCTGGTGCATGTCGAGGCCGATACCTGGGTGTTCGACCAGGACATCATCCGGCGCTATATCGAGCGCCTCGATCGCCAGCCCAAGGCGTTTCTGGCGGCTTCCACCTGGAGCACCGACCAGCGCACGCAATGGCGCCGCCAGCAGCATCCCTTCGCCAAGGCCAAGCTGGGCGTGGCCAAGGTGCTCAATGCGATGGGCAGCGACTTCGGCGTAAAGCGCAAGCAGACCCTGTCCACCCAGTTCTTCATTGCACGCAACGATCCGCGTTTCTTCGCCATGCTGGACGGCATCGAGCCGACCATCGAGAACACGCTCGAATACGATTTCTACCAGGCCTTCGTGCAGACCTTCGGCAAGCGTGCGGTGGTGCCGATTACCGAGCGCGAGCCGGTGCATCCGAATAATCGCCACTGGTGTCCGCCGCTGACCCTGCACGCCCAGCATTGGCCGGAACAACTGCCGCGGCCGCCGGAGGTGCCTACCGATGGGACGCCGATGGAAGGCGTCACCGGGCAGTACGACATTCCAGGCAAGAAAGAAGTGCTCGCCGCCTACGGTTTCAGGCACCCGGGGCCGGCCATGCAGCGGCTGCTGGATGCCACCGATACCAGCTATTACAACCCCAAGGCCAAGCGTTACTGACGGCGTGGCGATGGCGGCCGTTAGAATGCCGGCATGAACCTGCTCGCCATCGAAACCGCTACCGAATCCTGCTCCGTTGCCCTGGTCCACGGCGAAACCGTGGTGGCGCGCAGCGAACTGGCGCCGCGCCGGCATGCCGAGCGCGTGCTGCCGATGGCGGATGAGCTGCTTGCCGAGGCCGGCCTCGGCAAGCATGCGTTGGATGCGATCGCCGTCGGCCGCGGCCCCGGTGCGTTTACCGGCGTGCGTTTGGCGGTGTCGCTGGCGCAGGGCATGGCGATGGCGCTCGATCTGCCGGTGGTGACAGTGTCCTCGCTGGCGGCGCTGGCCCTGGAGGCACCGGAAGACGATGCGGCCATCCTGGCGGTGATCGATGCGCGCATGGGCGAAATCTATGCGGCCAGCTATCGCCGCGACGGCAACGGTGGCCTGCTTGCGCTGGATGAGGAGCGCGTCTGCACTGCCGAATCGCTGCTGCTGCCGCCAGCGGCGGCGTGGAACGTAGTCGGCAGTGGCTGGGCCACTTACGCCCAGGCACTGATCGGTCGGCTGGGCGCTGCACCGCGTTCGGCTGACGGTGCCTGCTATCCGCAGGCGCGCCACATCGCAACGTTGGCGGTGAGCGAGTTCAAGGCGGGCAAGGCGCAGGCGCCCGAACATGCGTTGCCGGTCTATCTGCGCGACAAAGTTGCGCTGACCCTGGCCGAACAGGGGCGCTCGTAAAGCACGAGCGCCGCCGCGTTACATCTGCCCGATCGCCATCTGCACCAGCAGACTGCTGATCGATACCGCGGCCCATACCCCCAGCCCCAGCAGGATCGGCCGTGCACCGGTCGAGGCCATCTTGCGCAGGTTGGCAGACAGGCCGATGGCGGTGAGCGCCACGATGATCATGAATTCCGCTGCCAGGTGCAGCGCCGGCTGGATCGCTACCGGCACGAAACCGGCCGTGCGTAGCGCCGAAGCGACCAGGAACCACAGGATGAACCAGGGAAAGATGCGGCCCAGGCTGAAATCGCTGGCCGTGCCGGCGTGCCTGGCGGCGCGTTTTTCGCGCACGGCCACGGCAATCGCCAGGATCAGGCAGATCGGGATGATCAGCGTGGCGCGCGTCAGCTTCACGATGGTGGCGAAATCGCCGGCCGCCTTGCTGTAGCTGTAGCCGGCCGCGACCACCGAGGAGGTGTCGTTGATCGCCGTGCCCGCCCACATGCCAAAGCCCAGATCCGACAGGTGCAGCAGATGGCCGAGCAAGGGGAACAGCAGCACCGCCACCACGTTGAACAGGAAGATGGTGGAGATGGCGAAGGCGGTGTCGTGATCGTCCGGCTTGATGATCGGTGTCACCGCGGCAATCGCCGAGCCGCCGCAGATGGCGGTGCCTACGCCGATCAGGATCTGCAGCTTGTCGTGCACCTTCAGCAGGCGCCCGAGCACCAGCGCGGTAACAAAGGCGGTGGTCATGGTCACCAGGGTTACCGACAGCGACTCCAGGCCGGTCTTGGCCACCTGGGTCAGGCTGAGGCCGAAACCCAGCGCGATGATCGACCACTGCAGTACTTGCTTGCTGGCGAACTGGATGCCCGGATTGACGGCATTCGGCAGGGTAAACAGATTGCGTACCGCGATGCCGAGCAGGATGCCGAACACGGGGCCGCCGATCAGCGGAACGACGCGGCCGAGCAGCCAGGCGACGGCCGCGATGCCGAGCGCCAGCAGCAGGCCGGCCAGGCGGGTGGCGGGATGGGAATGGGTCGAGGGGAGGGTGGTAGTAGCGTGCATGAGCGCCACCTCACTGGGGAATGCGCCTATTGTCCGCGTCGCCTCCTATTAGGAAAATTTGAAATATCTAATCAACTATATAAACTAAGCTGATGCTTAACGTCAGCTTGCGCCAGCTCGAGGTTTTCGTGCAGATCGCCTTGCACGGCAGTGTGCGGGCCGCGGCGGAGAGCCTGCACCTCACCCAACCCGCCGCCAGCATGGCCCTGGCCGAAATGGAGCGGCAGCTCGATGCGCCCGTGTTCGACCGCGAGCGCGGCCGGCTGCGCCTGAACGCCCGCGGGCGCGAGCTGCTGCCGCTGGCGCAGGAACTGCTGGAGCGGCACGCCGAGTTCGGGCGCCGCGCCAGCGGCAAGCTGGAATCGCTGGCGGGCGACCTGCGCATCGGCGCCAGCAATACCGTCGGCAACTATCGCGTCGGCGAATTGCTGGGGGATTTCGTGCGCAGCCATCCGCAGGTGGCGATCCGCCTGCGCGTGGCCAATACCGGCGATATCGCGGCGGCGGTGCTCGATCACAGCCTGGACGTGGGCTGTGTGGAGGGCCCGGTAACCCATCCGCTGATCGAGATGCGTCCGTGGCGCGACGACAAGCTGGTGGTGTGCGCGCGGCCCGACCATCCCTTGGCCAAACAACGCCATCTGCAGCCGGAACATTTTGCCGGCGCACGCTGGGTATTGCGCGAGCCCGGTTCGGCCACGCGCACCACCAGCGAACGCGCGCTGGCGCAGCTACCGCCGGGCGAAACAGTGATGGAGCTCGATCAGATCGAGGCGATCAAGCAGGCGGTGACGGCCGGGCTGGGCATTGCCTGTCTGCCGGAAGTGGCGGTGACCGATGCGCTGGCTACCGGCCGCCTGGCAGCGTTGAAAACACCGTTCCTGGATCTGCAGCGCAAGCTTTCCATCCTGCTGCACCGGGAGAAATATCGTGGCGCCGCGCTGGAAGCATTTTTGCTCTCGGTGTCGTAGGTGGGTTACCCCGGACTTGATCCGGGGGTAACCCAACGATCTCTCACCAACGCAACCAAGCACGCGTGGCGAGCGCGAAGTCAGTGACCGCAAGTATTGGAGATCGAGGCCAGCAGCTCTTCGGCTTCTTCATGCGTGCGTGCCCGAATCAGCTTCGGCGCATGCGCACGCAACAAGGCATGGTCCAGCGCCGCCAGTCGATCGCGCACATGCAGGATCTTGCTCGGGTGCATGCTGAATTCATTCAGGCCCAGGGCCAGCAATAGCGCAGTGAAGTTCACGTCGCCGCCGATTTCGCCGCACAGGCTCACTGGCTTGCCGGCGCGCCGTCCGGCGGAAATCACGTGCGACAGCAAGCGCAGCAGCGCCGGCTGCAGCGGGTTGTAAATGTTTTCCAGCGCGTCGTTGCCGCGATCGGCGGCGAGCACGTACTGCGCCAGGTCGTTGGTGCCGATGGCCAGGAAATCCGCGTGTTCGAGCAGCGCGCGCACATTGATCGCCGCCGCGGGCACTTCGATCATCGCGCCCAGCGCCAGCTTTTCCGGCAGGTCGATGTTTTCGCGCTTGAGCTCTTGCCGCGCCAGCTTGAACAGCGTGCGTACTGCGATCAGTTCGTCCGGCTGCGTCACCATCGGCACCAGCACGCGCACCGGGCCATAGCAGGCGGCGCGCAGGATGGCGCGGATCTGGGTGGTGAATACCGCCGGATGGCGCAGCGAAAGACGCACGCCACGCACGCCCAGCGCGGGATTTTCTTCGCCACGGATCACCAGGCCGGCGGCATCGGCCTTGTCCGCGCCCAGGTCGAGCGTGCGGATGGTGACCGGCGCGCCGCCCATGCCGAGCACCACGTCGCGATAGGCAATGAACTGCTCGTCTTCCGACGGCAGCCCTTTGTGACGCAGAAACAGAAATTCGGTGCGATACAGGCCTACGCCATCGGCGCCGCGCGAGCGCGCGAGGGCGACATCGCTGGCCGATTCGGCATTCGCCAGCAGATGCACGCTGATGCCATCGCGCGTTTGCGTGGGCGCATTGGCGAGGCTGGCCAGCCGGCGTCCTTCCGCGGCGGCCTCGCGCTGCCACGAGCGATAGCGGGCCAGGTCCTGTGCGGTGGGATGCACCACGGCTTCGCCGTGCTCGGTGTCGAGCAGGATCAGGTCGTCGTCGTGGATGGTCGCCAGCGCATCGCGCGTGCCCACCAGCATCGGCAGGTTGAGGCTGCGCGCCAGGATTGCGCTATGCGAATAGGGGCTGCCGGAACTGGTGATGACGCCGAGCAGCCCATTGCCCGCCAGATGCGCCATGTCGGCCGGGGCCAGCGTATCGGCCACCAGGATCTCGCCCACACGCGCGGCCAGCTTGCGTTCCTCGACGCTGGTCTGCCGCTGCAGGGCGGAGATGACGCGGCCGATCACCTGGTCGACATCTTCCATGCGGCTGCGCAGATAGGGATCGTCCATCGCGCCGAAAACACCGGCAAGGCGGTCGCGCTGTTTTTTCAGTGCGGCGCCGGCGCGGTAGCGGCCGATGGTGATCATTTCATCCAGGCCGCGCAGCAGTTCGGCATCGTCCAGCAGCAGGCTGTGCGCGTCGATGAATTCGTTCACTTCGCGCGCCAGCGCACCGTGCAGCTTGCCGCGCAATTCGCGCAGTTCCTGCCGCGCGGTTTCCAGCGCGGTGTGCAGATGCTCGAGCTCGGAACTGATTTCTTCTTCCGTGAGCGGGCGCGTATCGACCAGATAGCGACTGGGCTGCACCAGTCGCGCGCGGCCCAGGGTCATGCCGCGCGAGGCCATCGTGCCGGAGAGGATCTGCCTCATGGGCAGCCTCCACGCGACGCGCCGAAAACGGGGGGCGAGGAAAGGGCGGCATCAGGCTGCCGGCGCAATACGAGCTTGCGCGCGGCTGCTTGACGTTGCCGGTTCCCGGTTCCCTGCCTCATGCATTACGCCCCTTCGTCAAACTTACGATTGAATAGATCCACTACGGCATCCAGCGCCGCCGATTCATCCGCACCGTCGGCGCGCACGATCAACGGCGTACCGATGCCGGCAGCCAGCATCATCACGCCCATGATGCTTTGCGCATTCACTTCGCGACCTTTGCTGATCAGCCAGACGGTGGATTTGTAGCTTTGCACCAGTTGCACCAGCTTGGCTGATGCGCGGGCGTGCAAGCCCAATTTGTTGGAGACGACGATTTCTTTTTCAAGCATGGTCTATGAAGATTCCCCCGCGACCGCCGCTGGCCGCGATTTCCGCAAGTTCATCCAGCGGCTTGTCGGCGTAATTGAGCACGCGCAGCAGCATGGGCAGGTTCAAACCGGATACGCAGCGCAGCCTTACCCCGACCGCACTCAAAGACAGGCCGATATTGCATGGCGTGGCGCCGTACAGATCCGCCAACACCAGCACGCCGTCACCGTGATCCAGTTCACGCGCATGCTTGGCTGTAAGCGTGCGCATCACATCCGGATCGGCGCGGGCAGGCACTTCCACCGTGGCGACCCGCAGCGGCAGTTTGGGCAGCACATGACGCGCCGCCTTCACCAACGCCTGGCCGACCGACTCGTGGGTCATCAGGAGCACACCGACGCTCATGACACGGCGGCCTCGCTTGAGTTACGTAAAGACAACATGGAGATCACTCGAGTTCACGATGGAAAGTAAGCACGCCTTCGCGCGAGACGCGGTAGTGCGCGGCGAGCTTCTCGACCAGATAGACCGACCGGTGGCGGCCACCGGTGCAGCCGATGGAGATGGTGACGTAGCTGCGGTCGTCCGCTTCGAAGCGCGGCAGCCAGGCGTCGAGCCAGCGCGCGGTATCGGCAAAATATTCGCCGACCACCGCCTGCTGTTCGAGGAAGTCGCGCACCGGGCCGTCCTTGCCCGACAGCGGGCGCAGGGCCGGCTGCCAATGCGGATTGGGCAGGCAGCGCGCATCGAACACGAAATCCGAATCCAGCGGCAGGCCGCGGCGGAAGGCGAACGACTGGAACATCAGCGTCAGGCCGGGCATGGTCTGCGCATAGCCGGTGGCGATCAGGCGGCGCAGCTGGTGCACGTTCAAGTCGCTGGAGTCGATCACGCGCTCGGCGATCGCCATCAGCGGGCGCAGCAGGCGGCGTTCCTCGGCGATGGCATCGGCCAGCGACAGGCCGCGCGTGGCCAGCGGATGCCGGCGGCGCGTTTCCGAATAGCGCTTGATCAGCACGGCGTCGCTGCAGTCGATGAAGATCAGATGCACGTGCACGGTCGTGGCCAGGGCCGAGAGCACCTTGGGCATGTGCTGGAAATCTTCGTCGCGGCTGCGCACGTCCACACCGACCGCGATGCGGCGCCGGTGGCTGTCGCCGTGCGTGGCGGCGTCGACCACCTGCGGCAACAGCGCGCTGGGCAGGTTGTCGACGCAGTAGAACTCCAGGTCTTCCAGTGCGCGCAGGGCGACGGTCTTGCCGCCGCCGGACATGCCGGTCACGACCACCAGATGGACGGCGCTCGGATCGTCGGCGGGAAGGGGGCTGTCTTGCTGCTGACTCATGGCATTACCAGGGAGGAAGGCGACGCATCTGGTGGGCCTGGCGGTCCATAAAGCTCATGGCCGGGTCGATGCCCTTGCTCTTGAGCATATGGCTGCGTACGGCCGCTTCCACCAGCACCGCGAGGTTGCGGCCGGGAGCGACGGGCAGGGTGATCATCGGCACCTGCACGTCGAAAATTTCGCGATGGCCGACGTCGCCGGTGAGGCGCGTCATGGCATCGGTGTTTTCGCCGTCGCGCAAGGGCTTGAGGTGAATCACCAGGCGCAGGTACTTGGAGGTTTTTACCGAGGTGTGGCCGAACATTTCGCGCACGTTGAGCACACCCAGGCCGCGTACTTCGAGCAGATCCTGCAGCAGCTCCGGGCAGGCGCCGTCGATCACGTCCGGCGCAATCAGGGTGAACTCCGGCGCATCGTCGGCGACCAGCCGATGGCCGCGGCTGATCAGTTCCAGCGCCAGCTCGCTCTTGCCCGAGCCGGCCTCGCCGGTGATCAGCACGCCGATCGAAAACACTTCCAGCAGCACGCCGTGCAAGGTCAGGCGCGGCGCCATGCTGCGCGCCAGGTGGTACTGCATCCAGGTCAGCAGCTCGTGGCCGCGCTTGGCGCTGAGCCACAGCGGGGTATCGGTTTCTTCCGCCACTTCGCGCAGGTCGGTGGGGATGGGCTGGTCCTTGGTGACGATGAATGCCACTGGGCGCGTGGCCGCGGCCTTGTGCACCACTTCCCAGCGCTGGCGCGAATCCAGGCTGTCCAGATAGCTCAGCTCTTCCGTGCCGACGATCTGGATCTTGTTCGGATAGATGACATTGAGATAACCCACCAGCGACGGACGCCGGGCAGGGGTGGAGCCGTATTCGAGCACGCGCGACTCACCACGCATGCCCGCGATCCAGCGTAGCCCCATGCGCTCGTGAATGTCATCGAAGAGTTGTCGTGCGGTAAGCCGATCCAAGAATGTTCCTTTGTGCCGTCGGGCTGCCTGGTCGGGGGCGGCGGCTGGAACATTGTGCCAGTTTGGGGGCGATCGGTTGTAATCGGCGCTGCGGCGGGGAGGGCTGGCGGGCGGTTGGGAGGCCTTGCGGCCGCCTCTCCGTGCGAAGAGGCGGCCGCGAGCGAGCTTACATGGCGGCCTGGCGGGCCTCGTATACCTCGCGTTGGTGTTTGTCACACAACTTTTCACGGTAACGGCGCAACTGCGTGACAAGCGTGTCGAACAGCTTGTCCAGGGAGACGTACATATCGTTCTCGGCGGCCTCGGCATGCAGGCTCTTGCCTGCCACGTTGAGCGTTCCTTCGGCGCGTTGCTGGAGCTTGTCCACCGAAAGCACGACGCTCAGGCTGACTATGTGGTCGTCGAGGCGGGTCAAGCGATCGAGCTTGGCTTCTGCATGAGTGCGCAGGGCCTGGGTGATGTCGATCTTTTGACCACTGAGTTGGAATTGCATGGTGCGCCTCCTTACTAGAGCTGGCCGCCCGGGGGCGGCGTGGTTGGGTGCGCGGATCGCCGTGAAACGATCGGTGGCACCGTGAAGCGAAACCTTACTCTTCGATATGGGAACGTTCCGTTTGCGCGCAAGTTCCCCGTTGCGGAGAACGGGGCCGGGCTGGTTCAGCTGCTGCGCTGTCGTTCGCTGGAGCTGGGAATACGCAGGATTTCCCGGTATTTCGCGACCGTGCGGCGGGCCACCTGAATGCCCTTGTTGTGCAGTTCTTCGGCCAGCGCCTGATCCGACAACGGCTTGCGCGGATCTTCGCCGTCGACCAGCTTGCGCAGCATGGCCTGGATGGCCGTGGCGGACGCGCTGCCGCCGTCTTCGGTGGAAACGCCACTGGAAAAGAAATATTTCAGTTCGTACGTGCCGCGCGGCGTGTGAATGTATTTGCGGGTGGTTACACGTGAAATGGTCGATTCATGCATACCCACTTCCTCCGCCACTTCGCGCAGCACCAATGGCTGCATGGCTTCCGGACCGTAGTCCAGGAAAGCGCTTTGCCGACGCACGATGGCTTCCGCCACCTTCAACAGGGTTTCGGCACGGGATTCCAGGCTCTTGATCAGCCACCGCGCTTCCTGCAGCTGCCCGCGCATCCAGGTGGCATCGTCGCTGCGCGCCTGGGCGATCAGACTGCAATAATGCTGGTTAAGACTAAGTTTCGGCTGGCTCTCGGGATTGAGCAGAACCCGCCAGCGGGTGCCGTCCTTGCGGGCGTAGACGTCGGGTGCGACGTACTCCACCGGGGTCGTGTCCATCGCGGCGCCCGGGCGCGGGTCCAGGCTGCGGATCAGCAGCGCGGCGGCGGTGGTTTCTTCCTCGGTGGCGTGCAGGCGGCGGGCCAGCTTGGCGATGTCGTTGCGCGCCAGCAGTTCCAGTTCGCTCTCGACAATGCGCAGGGCGAGTTCGCGATGCGGCGTGCCGGGATCGAACTGCTCCAGCTGCGCGCGCAGGCAATCGGGCAGGTCGACACTGGCCACGCCGGCGGGATCGAAGTGCTGCAACTGCCGGCGTACGCTCTCTACTTCCTCAAGCGTGGCTTTCAGGTGCGGGGGCAGCGCGGCGAGCACCGCATCCAGGCCTTCGCCCAGATAGCCATCCGTATTCAAGGCATCGATCAATACCGTGGCGATCGCTTTCGAGCGCGCATCCATCGGTGTCAGATTGAGCTGCCACAGCAGATGCTCCTGCAGTGATTCGGCCGCGGCGTTCTGCGGTTCCATGCCTTCGTCGTCGCGGTTGTTCGAGCTGTTGCCGCTGCCGTTGCTGGAGGAAAAATCGATCGGTTCGTCGGTGCTGATATCCGGCTCGGTCCAGTCCGGCGCTTCGTCGTTGGTGTCGCTGCTGGACGTGCTTTCGCTGCCAGCGGAGACCGCGGGCTCGTAGTCGTTCTCGAACTCGCTGTCGGCGTCGTCTTCGTTTGTCTCGCCGTCCGCGTCTTCGGCAAATTCGAGCAGCGGATTGCTCTCGGCAAGCTGACGCAACTCGGCGGCCAGCTCCAGTTGCGACAATTGCAGCAGGCGGATGGCCTGCTGCAACTGCGGCGTAAGAGCCAGCTGTTGATTGAGACGGAACTGAAGCCCTGGTTTCATGCCTGCCGAAGGGGTGAATATGGGTTCATCCTAACCCTTCGGCGGAACGCCGACCATACTTGTCACGGCCGGAATGAGCGGTGGTGCGTGCGGATGTGAAGCCGCGCAAATTAGGTCTTGTGGAGCCGCTTGAGTTGCGCTATTACAGTCGGAATTCGCGGCCCAGATAGACTTCTCGCACCTTCTCGTCGGCCAGGATATGGGCCGGCGTGCCGCGCGAAAGAACCTCACCCTCGTTCATGATGTAGGCGCGGTCGCAAATGCCCAGCGTCTCGCGCACGTTGTGATCGGTGATCAACACGCCGATGCCGCGCTCTTTGAGATGCCGCACGATGCGCTGGATTTCGCCCACCGAGATCGGGTCCACGCCGGCGAACGGTTCGTCCAGCAACATGTAGCGCGGTTCGGCGGCGAGGGCGCGGGCAATTTCCACGCGGCGGCGTTCACCGCCGGAAAGGCTGATGCCTTTCTGCCCGGCGATGTGCGCGATCTTCAGTTCGTCCAGCAGGCTTTCCAGCTGCGCGTCGCGCTTGCGCTGGTCGGGTTCGCGCAGTTCCAGCACGGCCATGATGTTGTCGGACACGCTGAGCCGGCGGAACACCGAAGCTTCCTGCGGCAGGTAGCCGATGCCGAGCTTGGCGCGCAGATGCATGGGCAGGGCGGTGATGTCCTGCTTGTCGAGCTTGATGGCGCCGGCGTCGGCCTCGATCAGGCCCACGATCATGTAGAAACAGGTGGTCTTGCCGGCACCGTTGGGGCCGAGCAGGCCGACCACTTCACCCTGGCGGATCGAGAACGCGAAGTCGCGCACGACCTTGCGTGCGCGGAAACTTTTTTGCAGGCCTTCGGCGGAAAGCATAGAGAACGTTTATTCCTTGGTCGACGCGCTGCTGGCAGGCGCCGGCGCGGTGGGTGAGCTGGAAGCCGCGGCCGGCTTGGTGGTGCCGTCCGCCGGTTTGGCCGGGGTGGAGGCCGGCGCCGGCGCGGGTGCGCCCGGCTTGCCGTTCTTCGGCGGCGGCAGCGGTTTCTGCTTGGGCAGGAAGGTCATCGTCACCGGACCGGCACTGCCGCTCTCGCCGACCATGTAGCCGGTCTGCGTGTTGTAGGTGAGCTTGGCGCCATGCGCGTCGCCCTTGTTCTGCTGGTGCACGAAGGCGTTGCCGGTGAGGATGGCGATGCTGTTGACGTTGTCGTAGTAGAGCTGGTCTGCATCGCCGGTCATCAGGTTGCCGTTGTCGTCGAGCTGCTCGATGTGCGGGCGCTTCTGCGGCGTGCCGGTCACGATGATGTGATCGACCGAGGTGTCTTCCTTGGCGGTCCAGATCTTGGCCAGTTCGCCGGTCAGCTTCATGGTGCCCTGGGTGATCAGCACGCTGCCCTTGAAGGTGCTGATCGAGTTGGGCTCGTTGTAGCCGTCCATGCTGTTGGCGTGCACCACGTGGATCGGCTGGTTGCGGTCATCCTGCCTGGCCAGCGCCGGTTGCAGCAGCAACAGTCCGGCAATCAACAGGCTTAGCCGTAGCGTTGTTCTGGCTTGAATACAGCACGCCGTGCACGTCATTGAGCAACTCCAGATGGTTATCGTTTAGGCTGGCGCGCATGCCGACGCCGTTCATTACGGTGGCTCCCTGCGTCATGGTGGCCGGATCCGCCGTCTCGATGCGGTTCTCTTTCGGCCAGCCGGTGACATTGGAGGTGCACAATGTTGCCATGGGACCCAGCGGGTAGGCAGGGCGGTGCATATATACCGAGCCGTCCAGCCGCATCAGCGTGCCGCTTTTGTTGACCCAGCCGAACGGCGCATTGCCGTGCCAGTCCGGCACGCCGGGCTTCTTGGAGGTGATGTCGAACACCGGCGTGTTGATGTACAGCGATTCGTCGCCGGCACGCCGATCCATGCGCGGCGCGGTCATGGTGAAGCTGAGCAGGCCGTCGACGTCGTAGCTCCATACTTTGGAGTCGTACAGCAAATAATCGGAAATCGGCGGCCCGACGAAGTCGTTGACTTCCGGCGCACCGACTACCCAGCTGCGCAGCATCCAGCTGGCAGGCGCTGCGATGGCCAGCAGCACGATGGTGACGGTAGTGCGGTTGTCGCGCAGGTATTGGCGAAAATTCACCGCCAGTGCTCCTGTTCGCTGGCGCTCTTGCCCTGCGCGTGCAGGATCAGGTCGCACACTTCGCGCACGGCGCCCAGGCCGCCTTCGAGCCGCGTCTGCCAGTGTGCGCGTTCGGCCACCCACGGGTGCGCATTGGCCACGGCAACCGCCAGGCCGCTCAGGCTCATGGCCGGCAGGTCGGGCAGGTCGTCGCCGACGAAGGCCACTTCCTCGGACTGCAGCTTGAGCGCCTCGAGAATCTGGCGCAGGCATTCGCGCTTGTCGTTCTGGCCCTGGTAGACGTGGGCGATATCCAGCTCTTCGGCGCGCAGAGCTACCGGATGGCTGATGCGTGCGCTGATGATCGCCACCTGGATGCCGTTGGCCTGCAGGCGCTTCAGCCCGAGCCCGTCATGCACGTGGAAGACCTTGGTTTCATGACCGCTTTCGCTGTACCAGAGGCGGCCGTCGGTGAGCGTGCCGTCCACGTCGAACGCGGCCAGGCGGATCTTGGCGGCGCGGGCGAGCAGGTCGGCGGGAAGATTGGCGAGATAACCCATGTGGTGGCGGCTTGGTTCGGGTTCAGACCACGCGTGCGCGCAGCAGATCGTGGATGTTCAGTGCGCCGACCACGCGTTGTGCGTCGTCGACCACCAGCAAGGCGTGAATCTGGTACTTCTCCATCAGCTGCGCCGCTTCGATGGCGAGCTTGTCGGCGCCGATCACCTTCGGGCCGCGCGTCATCAGGTCGCTGACCCTGGCGTTGCGCAGGTCCACGCCGTCGTCGTCCAGGGCGCGGCGCAAGTCGCCGTCGGTGAACACGCCCAGCAGCTGCTGTTCGTGATCGACCACGGCGGTCATGCCCAAATGCTTGCGCGTCATTTCCATCAAGGCTTCGGTAAGGCTGGCGTCGGGGGAGATCATCGGTACGCCGGGCCCGGTGTGCATCACATCGCTGATATGCAGCAACAGGCGGCGCCCCAGGCTCCCGGCAGGGTGGGAACGCGCGAAGTCCTCAGAGGTAAACCCGCGCGCTTCCAAAAGTGCGATGGCCAGCGCGTCGCCCATCACCAGGGCGGCGGTGGTGCTGGCGGTAGGGGCCAGGCCCAGCGGGCAGGCTTCGGTCGAAATGCCGGCGTCCAGGTGCACGTCGGACTGGCCGGCGAGGGAGGAATACGGGTTGCCGGTGATGGAAATCAGCGGAATGCCCTGGCGCTTGATCACCGGCAGGATGAACAGGATTTCGTCCGTCTCGCCCGAATTGGACAGGGCCAGCACCACGTCCTGCGGCAGGATCATGCCCAGGTCGCCGTGGCTGGCTTCGCCCGGGTGGACGAAGAACGCCGGCGTGCCGGTGGAGGCCAGGGTGGCGGCGATCTTGCGCCCCACATGGCCGGATTTGCCCATGCCGGTTACCACCAGGCGCCCCTTGCAGCCCAGGATCAGGCGGCAGGCGTCCACGAAATGGCGGTCGATGCGCGGCTCCAGCGCGCGGATGGCGGCGGCCTCGGTGGCGATCACCATGCGGGCGCTGCTCACGATGGCGGCGGCATCCACCCGGGTGGACTTGGGCTTGGCGATGGGTGCGTTCATGCGTCCTCGGGGCAGGGTTGCCGGCGCCATGTCGTTTCTGCGGCAGCAGATTTCCATTAACATGGCATATTCGCATTCTATCTTGATGCCTGACGCCAAAGTTCCGCCCCTCGGCATAGAGCGGCCGGCGTTCAGGATCCCAATGATTTGGAAGACTAATGGACGCAGCCAGCATCCAGGCAATGATCGAAGCCGGCCTGCCCGGTGCCCAGGCAAACGTGCAAGGCGACGACGGCGTGCACTTCGAAGCCGAAGTAGTGGCCGCGCAGTTTGCCGGCAAGTTGCCGCTGGCGCGCCACCGGCTGGTCTACGCCACACTGGGCGACCTGATGGGGGGCGCGATCCATGCGCTTGCACTCAAGACCCTGACCCCGGAAGAAGCCGCTGCGCGCCGTTGATGCCCGCTGCAGCCGCTTTCCGGGTTTCGTTTTTTCCAAGGATTCCCGATGGCCAAAATCCTGATCAGCGGCGGTGAGCCGCTACGCGGCGAAGTAGGCATTTCCGGCGCCAAGAACGCCGTGCTGCCGATTCTCGCGTCCTGTCTGCTGGCCGATGAGCCGGTAACGATCAGCAACGTTCCGCACCTGCATGACGTCACCACCACCATGGAACTGCTCGGCCAGATGGGCGTGCAGCTGGTGTTGGACGATCGCATGAAGATCCAGGTGGACCCGCGCTCCGCCGATCGCTATTTCGCCCCCTACGAGCTGGTGAAAACCATGCGCGCCTCGATCCTGGTGCTGGGGCCGCTGGTGGCGCGCTTCGGCCAGGCCGAGGTTTCGCTGCCCGGCGGCTGCCAGATCGGCTCGCGCCCGGTCGACCAGCACATCCGCGGCCTGCAGGCGCTGGGCGCGGATATCGACGTGGAGAACGGCTACATCAAGGCTCGCGCCAAGCGGCTGAAGGGCGCGCGCATCGTCATGGACATGGTGACCGTGACCGGTACCGAGAACGTGATGATGGCGGCGGTGCTGGCCTCCGGCACCAGCATCATCGACAACGCGGCGCAGGAACCGGAAGTGGTCGACCTGGCCAACTGCCTCAACGCGATGGGTGCGCAGATCGAAGGCGCAGGCTCCTCCACCATGGTGATCCATGGCGTGGAACGCCTGCACGGCGCCTCCTACGAAGTGCTGCCCGACCGCATCGAAACCGGCACCTTCCTGGTCGGTGCGGCGATGACTGGCGGCAAGGTGCGTGCCCGCAATGCGCGCGCCGATACGCTCGATGCGGTGCTGGCCAAGCTGGAAGAGGCCGGTGCGCACATTTCCACCGGCCCGGACTGGATCGAGCTGGATATGCAGGGCCGCCGGCCGAAGGCGGTGAACATCACCACCGCGCCGTATCCGGCGTTCCCCACCGACATGCAGGCGCAGTTCACCGCGCTCAACTGCGTGGCCGAAGGGGTGGGCATCATCACCGAGACGGTGTTCGAAAACCGCTTCATGCACGCGCACGAATTGCAGCGCCTGGGCGCGGATATCCGCCTGGAAGGCAATACCGCCATCATCCAGGGCGTGGACAAGATGAGCGGTGCGCCGATCATGGCCACCGACCTGCGCGCATCCGCCTGCCTGGTGCTGGCCGGCCTGGTCGCCGAGGGCGATACCACGGTCGACCGCGTGTATCACATCGATCGCGGCTACGAAAACATCGAGGAAAAGCTCGGCACGCTGGGTGCGCGGATTCGCCGCCTGCCGACCTGAGCGCAAGCGCGCAAGCACAAAAAAAGGGCCGCTTTCGCGGCCCTTTTATTTGTCGCCTTACGGCGAGCTGTAGTGCACCAGCTGCAAGGTGAGATTGCCGCCGTCGCTCTGCGCCAGCTTGACCGGCACCACGAACTGCTTGGGCACGTACCACGCATCGAAGTGGCTGTCCGAATCGGTGCGGGTGATGCGCTCGGCATGGAAGCTGCCGGCGGGTACCTGCACGGCTTCGGCACCTTGCACCTTGAATTGCTGCTGCTCCACGCGCTGCCGCACACCCACCGGCAGGCTTACGTTCTGGCTGCCGCTGCGCAGCGCCATGCCCAGTGCGAAGGGCAGCGTATTGCGGTCGACCATGCCCGGTTGGGCGGCGTAGCTGGAGGAGCCTTTGCCTTCATCCACGCTGACCTGCTTGCTGTTCCAGTTCACTTGCATCGAGCGCTGCTTGGTCTTGAACGCCACCACGGTGGAACGGTAGCTCTCGGTTTCCGGTGCATTGTTGTTCCAGCGGAAGCGCGTAACGTCGCTGGAGTTCGCGCCCAGCGCGGCCGCGAGGCCGGCGGTGCCGTGAATCTGGTTGCTGTATTCGTATTCGCCGTTGCCCAGTGCTTTGAGCGTGATGGTGGCGGTGCCCATTTCTTCGCCCTGGCTGGAGACCTGGTAGGTGGCGGTGAATGGCGTGGGCGTGGCAGCGAATAGCGTGGGGGAGACGGCCAGTGCGAGACCGGCAAGGAGCGTGCGGGGGAGTTTGAGTGTGCGCATGGATCGGCAGTGTACGTGCCGATCCTGAACGCCTTGTTGCCTTATTGGCGAACGAGTTTTCCGTCTCGCATCCGCAAAGGTTTGCGAAGCACTTCGCCATCCAGCATGACGCCCTCTTCACGCAGCAGCAGGCGATCTGCGGCGATCCATGCCACTACTGCGGGAAGCAGCTGATGTTCGAGCGGCAGCAGGCGCTCGGCCAGTGCGTGTTCGTCGTCGCCAGCCCCGATCGGCAGCAGGGTCTGCGCGATCACCGGACCGCCGTCGAGTTCGGCGGTGACGAAGTGCACGCTGGCGCCATGTTCATCGTCGCCGGCCTTGATGGCGCGCCGATGCGTATGCAAGCCGCGGTATTTGGGCAGCAGCGAAGGGTGGATGTTGATCATGCGCCCGACCCAGGGCTTCAGCGCATCGCCGTCGATGATGCGCATGTAGCCGGCCAACACCAGCAGGTCCGGTTTGCTGGCGGCGATGCGCTCGAACACGGCGAAGTCGTAATCGCGTCGTGTTGCGTAGTCTTTCGGTTCCAGCACGCAATGCGGAACGCCGGCCAGCTGCGCGAGCTGCAAGGCGCCGGCATCAGGCTTGTCGCTGGCCACCAGCACGAATTCCGCCGCCAGCTCGCCGCGTTCGCGCGCAGCCAGCAGCGCGGCGAAATTGCTGCCGCGGCCGGAGGCAAGTACTGCAATGCGAAGCGGTGAAGGCAATGCGGGTCAGCCGATATGCACGCGCTCGTCGCCCTGTGCGGCTACCACTTCGCCGATCACCGCGCTGGCCAGGCCGTGCTTGGCGAGCAGGGCGGAGGCAGCCGTCACCGCATCGCGCGGCAACACAATGGTGAAGCCCACGCCGCAGTTGAAGGTGCGCCACATTTCCTCGCGCGCCACCTTGCCTTCGCGCATCAGCCAGTCGAATACCGGCGGCAGCACGATGGCATTGGCGTCCAGCGCCAGGCCCAGGCCGTCGGGCACCACGCGGATGATGTTTTCCTTCAGGCCGCCGCCGGTGATGTGCGCCATGCCGTGTACCGGCACCGACTTCAGCAGCTCCAGCATCGGCTTGACGTAGATGGTGGTGGGCGCCATCAGGGCATCGGCCAGGGTCACGCCGCCCAGATCGAGCGTCAGCGGATTGCCGGCGCGTTCGACGATCTTGCGGATCAGCGAATAGCCGTTGGAATGCGGGCCGGAGGAGGCCACGCCGAGAATCACGTCGCCGGCGGCGATCTGTTCGCCGCTGAGCAGTTCGGCCTTTTCCACGGCGCCGACCGTAAAGCCGGCGAGGTCGTATTCGCCCGGCGGATACATGTCGGGCATTTCCGCGGTTTCGCCGCCGATCAGCGCGCAGCCGGCCAGTTCGCAGCCCTTGGCGATGCCGCCAACCACAGCCACGGTGGTATCCACGTCCAGCTTGCCGGTGGCGAAGTAATCGAGGAAGAACAGCGGTTCGGCGCCTTGCACCAGCACGTCGTTCACGCACATGCCGACCAGGTCGATGCCGATGGTGTCGTGGCGGCCCAGCTGCTGGGCGAGCTTGAGCTTGGTGCCCACGCCGTCGGTGCCCGAGACCAGCACCGGCTCCTTGTAGCGCGTGCCGAGATTGAACAGGCCGCCGAAGCCACCCAGGCCGCCCATCACTTCCGGGCGGAAGGTGCGCTTGACCAGCGGCTTGATGCGTTCGACCACGGCGTTGCCGGCATCGATATCCACGCCGGCGGCGCGGTAGGTGAGGGCGTCTGACATGGCGGATCCGGCTTTTAGCAAGCTTGCAATGATAGACGTTAAGGGCTGGATTGGGCAGACTTTCCGGTGAATCCCCGCCCCCGAACCTGGCCCGCCCATGCGCTTTCCACGTCTGCTGATCGTTACGTTGCTGCTTGGTCTCGTCGCGGGCCTGCCGCGGATGGCGCTGAGCCAGACCGGCTCGCCCTATACGGTGGTAGTGCCGGTAACCGATGTTGGCGACGCCCAGCGCAGCCAGGCGTTCTCCACCGCACTGGGCCAGGTGCTGGCGCGCGTGGCGGGCGGCCAGGACATGAGCGGCAAGCCCGGTTATGCCGATGCGCTGCAGAACGCCGGTGGCATCGTCAAGCAATTCCAGTACGAGCGCGGCCAGGGCAATCCGCCCAGCCTCACCTTGTCGGTCACCTTCGACCAGGGCGCCGTGCAGCGGCTGGTCACCCAGATGGGCGCGACCACCGCCGGGGTGAAGCCGCCGCTGCTGGTGGTGGTGAAGGGTGCGGACGGCAAGGTGCTCGACAAGGACGATCTCAGCGCGCTGGGCGATGCCGTGGGCAAGCACGGTTACCAGGTGAGCTATGCCGATCCCTCGCAGCTGCCGGACCTGGACAAGCTGGAAAGCGCCGATCCGGCCGCCTTGTCGGCGATCGCCCGGCTGTATCACACCGGCCTGGTGCTGGTGGGCGAGCTGCACGCCAGCGGCGCCGACTGGTCGCTGATCAGCGGCGGCCAGTCGCAGCACTGGAGCACGCAGGGCAATAACGAAGACAGCATGTTTGCCGACGCCGGCAAGAGCGCCACCGACCGCCTGGGCCAGGCGCTCAATGTGATCGGCGCCACCGCGGTGGACGGCAAGCTGTGGGTGAGCGGCCTGCACTCGGCGATGGATTACGCCAACCTGATGGCCACGCTGCGCGCCGATCCCACGGTGCAGAAGGTAAGCACCCTGGGTGGCCAGGACGATGGCGTGCTGCTGGCGGTGAAGGCGGCGATGCCGCTGGACGGTCTGGCGGCGAACCTCACCGCGGGCGGTCGCCTGATGCAGGGTGGCGCGCACGACGGCGCCGACGTCAGCCTGCGCTGGCTGCACTAAGGCATCACTGGCCGCGATGCCTGCCGCGTCGCCTTCACCCTGGCGGCATTTGCCCAACGCGATCTCCGTATTGCGCGTGCTGCTGGTTGGGCCGATCGGCTGCCTGCTGTGGCAGCGCAACTGGTCGTACGCGCTGATCCTGGTTGCGGTTGCGGGTGTTTCCGACGGGCTGGATGGCTTTCTGGCCCGCCATTACGGCTGGCAAAGCCGCCTTGGCGGCATGCTCGATGCGATCGCCGACAAGCTGCTGCTGGTCGCCTGCTTCGTGATCCTGGCCTGGCGGGGCGAGGCGCCGGCGTGGCTGGCGGCGATCGTCTGCGGCCGCGATCTATGGATTGCGGCGGGCGCCGTGTTGTGGCGCGTGCTGGTCGGCCGCATCCAGCCACAGCCGAGCCTGCTGTCGAAGGCCTGCACCTTGCTGCAGATCCTGTATCTGCTTTGCGTGCTGCTGGCCTTGATCGGCTGGCCGGTACCGGCGGCGGGCGGCCTGGCCTGGGCAGTGGCGGCGCTGTGCATCGCCAGCGGCCTGGATTACACCATCCGCTGGTCGCGCCGCGGCTGGCGTGCGCGGCGCACGCGATGATGGATCTGGCCGTGCCGCAAGACTTTGAACAGCCGCCCACATCGGCCACACTTGGCTGCCGCACCCTGGCGCCATCGATGAATTTTTCGTGTCCATAAGCCAAGAGACATCCCGCCGCTGGCAGATGCTGGCGATCACCGTTGTCATCGGCCTGCTGATCTGGCTGCTGGCGCCGGTGCTGATGCCGTTCGCGGTGGCGGCCATGCTGGCCTATCTCGGCGATCCGCTGGCCAACCGGCTGGAGCGGCTGGGGCTGGGGCGCACCTTGGCGGTCAGCATCGTGTTCGTGGTGCTGATCCTGGCAATCGCTGCGGCCCTGCTGTTGCTGGTGCCGCTGATCGTGCGTCAGATCGAGAACCTGGTGGACAACTTCCCGCATTACGTCGAGTGGGGTCGCGACAAGGCGCTGCCGTGGCTGCAGGTCAGGCTGCACCTGGATCCCAATGCCTTCGACACCGATCGCCTGATGGCCGAACTGAAGGCGCACCTGGGTTCGATCGGCAGCGTGGTGGGCAAGATCTCGCGCTCCAGCATCAGCGTGGTGGTGTGGATGACCAACCTGGTGCTGATCCCGGTGGTGTGGTTCTACCTGCTGCGCGACTGGGATCGCCTGGTGGCATGGATCGATCGCATGCTGCCGCGTTCGGTCCAGCCCACGGTGGCACACCTGGCGCGCGAATCCGATGCCGTGCTCGGCGCCTTCGTGCGTGGACAGCTGCTGGTGATGCTGGCGCTGGCGATTTACTACGGCGGCACGCTGACGCTGGTCGGCATTTCGGTCGGTCCGCTGATCGGCATGGTGGCCGGCCTGCTGAGCTTCGTGCCGTATCTGGGTTTCATCACCGGCTTTGGCGCCGCGATCATCGCTTCGCTGGTGCAGCACGGCGACTGGACGCATCTGCTGATGGTGATTGGCGTGTTCGTGATCGGCCAGCTGCTGGAAGGCTATGTGCTGGTGCCGCGCCTGGTGGGCGAGAAAATCGGCCTGCACCCGGTGGCGGTGATCTTTGCCGTGCTGGCCGGCGGCTATCTGTTCGGCTTCCTCGGCGTGCTGCTGGCGCTGCCGGCGGCCTCGGTGATCCTGGTGCTGCTGCGCTATCTGGCCGAACGCTACAAGCTGAGCGATCTGTACACGGAAGAGGGCACGCCCGACACCGTGCTTGCCGAAGTGATTGTCAGCGAGGACCAGCATGGCGATATCCACGCCCGCACCCGCGTTGCCGACGAAGGCAGTGAACCGCACAAGCCATGACCGCGCAGTTACCGTTGACCCTGCGCTGGCCGCGCCGCCAGCGCTTCGAGCATTTTTATCCGGGCGCCAACGCCGCCACGCTTGCTGCCGTGCAGGCGTTGTCTGTGCAAACGGGCGCGCCGTGGCTTTATCTGAGCGGCGGCAGCGGCAGCGGCAAAAGCCATCTGCTGCTGGCGGCTTGCCAGTCGGCACATGAAGCCGGGCGCACCGTGCAGTATCTGCCGTTGAAAGCGCTGCGCGAACGCAGTGCGGCGATTCGCGGCGTGGCTGGCAGCGCCTTTATCGCGCTGGACGATCTCGATGCGATTGCCGGCGATCGCGATGCCGAGCATGCCTTGTTCGATCTCTACAATCGCGCACGTGCCGAGGCTACCGCCTTGCTCTTCGCTGCCGAGACGGTGCCCGCGCAATTGTCGTTGACGCTGCCCGATCTGCGTTCGCGCCTCGGCGCCTGCACGCAGTTCGCGCTGAAACCGCTGGAAGATGCCGAACGCCGCGAGGTGCTGAAAACGCAGGCCGCGGTGCGCGGGATCGAGCTCGACGACACGGTGCTCGATTGGCTGTTTGCACGTTATGTGCGCGATCTGGGGGCCTTGCTGGATCTGCTCGATCGCCTGGATCAGGCCTCGCTGGCTGCGCAGCGGCGCGTGACAGTGCCATTCCTGCGCAGCTTTCTGCGCGAAGGCTGACGTAGCAGTCCGTAGCCTGGGTTACCCTGCGCCGACCCAGGCTGTGCCACCGGCTATAGCGAGGCTCGCATGATCTGTCGCATCTGGCATGGACGTACAACGCGCGCACGCGCCGACGAATACGCGCACTTCCTGCAGCAAAGGGCGATACCTGATTACCGCTCTGTGCCCGGCAACCTCGATGTCGCGATACTGCGGCGCGAGGATGGCGACGTCACTCATTTCCTGACGGTAACGCACTGGACTGGCGAACAAGCGATTCGCGCGTTTGCCGGTGATGACCTGCTGAAGGCCAAGTACTACCCGGAAGATGCCGAATTCCTGCTGGAATTCGAATCGAACGTGCAGCATTACGAAGTGATTGCTGCGCAGGCTGCAAGCTTGTGAATCCGCAGGGCAAGCGCGTTGAGATCGAGGTTTGAGCAAAAAACAAAAGGCGCCGACGGCGCCTTTTTGCTTGCAACATGGTGGAACGACTCAGGCCTTCAGCAGCGAAGGCGTGGCGTTCGCGCCGATCGCTTCGGTCATGGCTTTCACGATGTGCAGGTTGCCGGCAATCACGTTGCCGCTTTCCGGAATGCCGTCACGCCCGGCGAAATCGCCGTACTGGCCGCCGGCCTCGCGCACCAGCAGCACGCCTGCCGCCATGTCCCAGGGCTTGAGGCCGATCTCGAAAAAGCCGTCGTAGCGGCCAGCGGCGGTATAGGCCAGATCCAGTGCGGCCGAGCCGGAGCGCCGGATATCTTCGGCCTGGCCCAGCAGCGCGCGGGTCATGGCCAGTTGCGCATCCAGGTTGGCGCGCTGGCGGAACGGAAAGCCGGTGGCGATCATCGCGCCGGCCAGGTTTTCGCGCTTGCTGACGCGGATGCGGCGGTCGTTGAGGTAGGCGCCATCGCCCTTGCTGGCGGTGAACAGCTCGTCGCGCAGGGGATCGAACACCACCGCGTAGACCGGCTCGCCGCGGTCGAGCAGGGCGATGGAGACGCTGAAGTGCGGAATGCCGCGCAAGTAGTTGTGGGTGCCGTCGAGCGGATCGATCACCCAGACCAGCGGGCCCTTGCCGGTGGCGCCGCTTTCCTCGGCCAGGATGGCGTGGGTCGGGTAGGCGCGGCGCAGTTCCTTGACGATCTCTGCCTCGGCCAGCCGGTCCACTTCGGATGCGAAATCCATGCGTTGCTTTTCAACGACGTTGAGGCCGTCGATGCGGTTCATGTAACGCAGGATCACGTTACCGGCGGAGCGTGCGGCGCGTACCGCAACGTTGACGGCGGGTCTGGTCATGGCTTTGGCTTGGCAAAAGAACGGGTTAGCGGCCGGGGATTCTAGCAGGTCGGGTGGGGTGTCGTCGCCCGGCGGGCCATGTCCGGCGCCAACTCCACTATCCTTGCCAGCCTCATCGGATACCCGCCTGCGCATGACCACCGCTCCCGACCTCCCTGCTTGCTTTCGCTTCGTGCTGGTGCGCACCTCCCACCCGGGCAATATCGGTAGTGCCGCGCGCGCCATGCGCACCATGGGCTTTGCTCGCATGGAGCTGGTCGCGCCACACAAGTTTCCGGACCGGGAAGCCTCCGCGCTGGCGGCCGGCGCCGACGATGTACTGGAACAGGCGGGCGTCCACGGCGAACTGGTCGAAGCACTCGCCGGCAGCAGCCTGGCCTTCGGCCTGTCCGCCCGCAGGCGCGGCGTGAACCTGCCCGAGCTGACCCCGCGCGAGGCCGCCGCGCAGGCGCTGGCGGCCGCACAGCGCGGCGAGCAGGTGGCGCTGGTGTTCGGCAACGAACGCACCGGGCTGGAAAACGAAGAGCTGGCGCGCTGCCACGCGATGGTGCGCATTCCCAGCGTGGAGGATTTCAGCTCGCTCAATCTGTCGCAGGCGGTGCAGGTGATGGCGTACGAGCTGCGCGTGGCGCTGTTGGGCGAACATCTGCCCGCACCGCCGCCGGTGCATGACGAGCCGCCTGCCGATGCCGCGCAGATGGAGCGCTTCTTCGAGCACCTGGCGCAGATGCTCGACGATATCGATTTCCACAAAGGCCGCGCGCCAACCACCATCATGCTGCGCTTGCGCAAACTGTTTCAGCGCGTCCAGATGGATGAGCGCGAGCTGCGCATGCTGCACGGCATTTTTGCCGACGCACAACGCATGGCACGCCTGGCAGGCGATAAAAAATAAGCGCGAGCTACGCCGCGCCGTAGGTCAAATCGTAGGTTGGGTTAGCGCAGCGTAACCCAACACTGCGCAATCCACGCTACAAAGCAGAGCTCGCAAACGAATACAGGTCTTGTTCGGTTACCGCGGATCAAATCCTGAGTAACCCAAGCTATACCCATGCAATCACTGCTCGTCGTCGGCCGCCTCGATGCGCGGCGCCGGCGTCACCAGCAATTTATCGATGCGCGCACCATCCAGATCCACCACTTCAAAGCGGATCCCGCGCCACGCAAACACCTCGCCGGTCACCGGGATATGCCCCAGCGCCGCCATCACCATGCCGGCCACGGTGCGGAAATCGTGCTCGTCCTCGCCGGGCAATTGGTCCAGATGCAGCAGTTCGCGCAGGTCGTCGGTGGAGATCGAGCCGTCGACCAGCCAGCTGCCGTCTTCGCGCTGCACGATCGGCAGATGCTCCTCCTTGCCGTGGCCGAGTTGGTTGGCGCCGACCACCGCCGCGAGCAGATCGTTCAAGGTGACGACGCCGTCGATATCGCCGTATTCGTCTACCACCAGCGCCATCGGCGTTTCGGCATCGCGGAATTCTTCCAGCAGGTCCAGCGCGCGTGCGGTGGCAGGTACGTAGAGCGGTTTGGCCAGGATGCGGAACAGCTCCGGCTTGCCGGCGGCAATACCGCCGAGCAGGCTTTTCACTTCCACCACGCCGACGATGTCGCTTTCGTCGCCGCGATAGACCGGGTAGCGCGAATACGGCGTTTCCCGCAGCACTTCCAGGTTTTCCGCCAGCGGCGCGTTCTGGTCCAGCCACGCAATGCGCATGCGCGGGGTCATCACGCTGTCCACCGTGCGATCGCCCAGGCGCAGCACGCGGTTCACCATGGCCTGCTCGTCGGCGTCCAGCACGCCCTGTTCGGTGCTTTCGGCCACCAGCAGGCGGATTTCCTCTTCGGTGGCGGCGGTCTGGCCGCGGTCCTGCACGCGCAGCAGCTTGAGCAGCACGCCGCTGGAGCGGTTGAGCATCCACACGAAGGGGGCGGTGGCGCGCGCCAGCACCAGCATCGGCATGCCAACGATTACCGATACTTTTTCCGGTGCCGACAGGGCCAGCCGCTTGGGCACCAGTTCGCCGACCACGATCTGGATAAAAGAGATCACCACGAAGCCCAGCACGATGCCGACGATCCGCGTATACGGCGCCAGCCAGGTGATGCTGCCGTCATGCAGCAGTTCGCTGATCTGGCCGCCGATGGCGTCGCCGGCCACGGCGCCGGTGATCAGCATGACCAGGGTGATGCCGACCTGCACGGTGGACAGGAAGTGCTCCGGGGCCTCGGCGTGGCGCAGGGCGATCCGGGCCCGCCGGCTGCTGCGCGCCATCTGCTTGAGACGACTCTTGCGCGAGGCGACCAGCGCCATTTCCGATAGCGCGAAGAAACCGTTGCACAGGGCGAGGATGAGGACGAACGCGAGTGTGGTCAGCATCGCGACGGGGGATGAGATGCGGGCATGGGGAGCAAGTGTAAGGCACGGCGAGGCCGTGGTGGCGCGGCCCGGCGCGGGTGCGGTGCGCCGGGGGCGTCCTGTAACATAGCGGAAATATTGCCCATTCCCGCGCCTTAAGGCCCTTCCGCATGTTTTCACTCCAGACCATCTTCGGCAAAGGCGACAAGTTCTACGGCCTGCTCGAACAGAGCGCCGATGCCGCCCGCGAAAGTGCCAAGGCCCTGCATGAGCTGGTCACCCAGCCCGACCGCGCGCCGATCATGGCCGCCTTCGCCGCGGCCCGCGCCCGCGAGAAAGCACTGGCCGGGCAGATCAGCGAAGAACTCGTGAATACTTTCGTTACCGCGCTGGATCGCGAAGACATCGAGGCGCTCAACACCGCGCTCTACAAGGTGCCCAAGAGCGTGGAGAAATTCGCCGAGCGCTACGAGATCGTGGCCGGCCGCCTGGCCGGCGTGGATTTCGGCCAGCGCACCCTGGTGCTGGCGCGCGCCACCGAGGTGGTGGTGGAAATGATCGGCGAACTGCGCAAGGGCCTGCGCATCGATCCGGTGAAGAAGCTGCAGGATCGCCTGCAGACGCTGGAATCGGAAGGCGACCGCATGCTGCTGGCGCCGTACCGCACGCTGTACCTGGAAAGCAACGATGCGATGCGCGCGATGCTGGCCAAGGATCTGTTCGAGCTGCTCGAAAAAGCCATCGACAAATGCCGCGACGTCGGCAACATCGTCTATTCCATCGTGCTGAAAAACTCCTGAGGAACGCGCCTTGCACGCCTTCTTTTTCGCGCGATGCGCTCCGCCGGGAGCCGGCGCATGAGCCTGGGCCTGGTTATCGCGGTCGTGTTGATCGCGCTCATTTTTACTTACATCAACGGTTTTCACGACACCGCCAATTCGATTGCCACCGTGGTGGCGACCAAGGTGCTGACGCCCGGCCAGGCCGTCTTGCTGGCGGCGATCACCAATATGATCGGCGCGCTGTGGGGCACAGCGGTGGCGGCGACGATCGCCGCGGGCATCGTCAATACCGGCGTGGTCGAAGCCGGTTCGCAATTGCTGATCTGCGCGCTGTTGTCGGCGATCGTGTGGAACCTGATCACCTGGTGGTTGGGCCTGCCGTCCAGTTCCAGCCATGCGTTGGTCGGTGCGTTGGTCGGCGCGGCGATCGCCGAATCAGGCGGCCGCTTTGCGGCGGTGGTCTGGGCGCAGGGCGCGCACTGGTGGGACGGCAAGGGCGTGCTGCCGAAAGTGGTGGTGCCGATGGTGGTGTCGCCGATCATGGGCTTCGTGCTCGGCTTTCTGCTGATGGGCGCCTTGTATGCGCTGCTGGCGTGGTTCGCCAGCCGCAAGGGCTTTCTGCGCTATCTGGGGCGCACGCCGTTCGTGAACAGCCTGTTCGGCAAGGCGCAGATTGTGTCGGCCAGTGCGATGGGCCTGGCGCACGGCATGAACGATGCGCAGAAGAGCATGGGCATCATCGCGCTAGCGCTGGCCGGAGCTACCACAGCGGGTGATTTCGACGGGCTGCCGTCATGGCTTTCGTTTCTGCGCATTCACGCATCCAGCGCAGGCGGCTTCGCCGTGCCACACTGGGTGGCGGTGGTCTGTGCGTTGACCATGGCCGCGGGTACCGCCGGTGGTGGCTGGCGCATCATCAAGACGCTCGGGCACAAGATGGTGCGGCTGCATCCGATCAACGGTTTTGCCGCGGAAGGTAGCTCGGCACTGGTGATTCTGGTCGCCTCGATGTTCGGCTTGCCGGTGTCCACCACGCACGTGGTGTCGTCGTCGATCATGGGCGTGGGCGCGGCCAAGCGTTTCAATGCGATCCGCTGGTCGGTGGTGCAGCGCATGGTATGGGCGTGGATTCTCACCCTGCCGGTGACGGCGCTGATCGCCTACGGCTTCGTGCAGCTGGCGCGGACGTTCGGCTAGAAACTGTCGCCGCCGCTGACGATCGCCTGTTCGAGCTGATCGCCCAGACTGCCCAGCTCGCCGATCAGGCGCTGCAGATCCTGCTGATTGAGCAATTCGTAGGGGCGGTTCTCGCACAGGTGCAGAAACGGCGAGCCGTCCAGGTCGGCTACCGCCAGAAAGCCGTTGCGCTGTTCCCAGTTGAAGCGCAGGCAACGCCTTGGGTCGATGCCGGCCAGCGGGCCGATCGGCGTGGAGATGCGCAGATAGCGGCGGCCGCCTTCGTCTTCCAGTTCGGCCAGGTAGATGCCCTGATGCCGCCCCTGCGGCAGGCTGAGATCGAAGCTGATCAGATAAGGATCGTTCTGCCGCAGAACGTGCAGGCTGCCGATCAGCGAACGCACGGCTTCGAAGTGATGCATGCGGGCACCCGAGCGGAACGGGGAGGACTGGTACTCTGCCACGACCGAAGCGCGGGTGCACGCCGTCATGAAAGCGGAATATAGGAAGGTTTTCGAGGCCATCGCAGCCATTCCGCCGGGGCGGGTGGCCAGCTATGGCGCGATCGCCGCACGTGCCGGCCTGCCGGGGCGCGCGCGGCTGGTCGGCCGCCTGCTGGGCGAGGTGCCGGACGGCATGACACTGCCGTGGTTCCGCGTGCTGCGCTCCAGCGGTCATATCGCCATGGCGCCGGGCAGCCGCGGTTTCCGCGAGCAATGCCGGCTGCTGCGCGCCGAGGGCGTGGAGGTCAAGAACGGGCGGGTGCCGCTGTCGCGCTTCGGGCTGGATGCGGATGTGGATCGCGCCTTGTGGGGCATGCCGGACAGATAAATCGGCACATCGCGCAGCATGGCCGGTACCTGCGACTACACCGGCCGCGTGAGCAAGCGAGGCCGGTTTGCTAGCATTCCGCGGATGCCCGCAACTCCCCTCGATATCCTCCAGAGCGTCTTCGGTTACGCCAGTTTCCGCGGTCCGCAGCAAGCCATCGTCGAACACGTCAGCGAAGGCGGCGACGCCTTGGTGCTGATGCCGACCGGCGGCGGTAAATCCTTGTGCTACCAGATTCCGGCGCTGCTGCGGCAGGGCACCGGCATTGTGGTGTCGCCCCTGATCGCGCTGATGCAGGATCAGGTAGATGCCTTGCGCGAAGCCGGCGTGTCGGCCGCGTATCTCAATTCCAGCCTCGACGCGCAGGAGCAGCGCGAGGTCGAGCGCCGTTTGCTCGCAGGCGGCCTGAATCTGCTGTACGTGGCGCCGGAGCGCTTGCTTACAGCGCGTTTCCTGGAACTGCTGGAAAGTACCGAGGTGGCGCTGTTCGCGATCGACGAGGCGCACTGCGTCTCGCAATGGGGGCACGATTTCCGCCCGGAATACCGCGAACTCACCCTGCTGCACCAGCGCTTTCCGCAGGTGCCACGCATCGCGCTGACGGCCACTGCCGATCCGCGTACGCGCGAAGAGATCGTCGAGCGGCTGGGGCTGCAGGATGCGCGTCCGTTCGTGTCCAGCTTCGACCGGCCCAATATCCGTTATGCGATTGCGCTGCGGCACAACGCGCGCAGTCAGCTGCTGGCGTTTCTGGATGGCCATCGCGGCGATGCCGGCATCGTGTATTGCCTGAGCCGGCGCAAGGTGGACGAAACTGCCGAATGGCTGTCCGCTGCCGGCATCGAGGCGCTGCCTTATCACGCCGGCCTGGATGCGGCGACACGCGCTGCCAACCAGCAGCGGTTCCTGCGCGAAGACGGCGTCGTGATGGTGGCGACGGTGGCGTTCGGCATGGGCATCGACAAACCCGATGTGCGCTTCGTGGCGCATCTGGATCTGCCGCGCAGCATGGAAGGCTATTACCAGGAGACCGGCCGCGCCGGCCGCGATGGCCTGCCGGCGAATGCGTGGATGGTCTACGGTTTGTCGGACGTGGTCACGATGAGCCAGATGATTGCGCAGTCCGAATCGGGCGACGAGCGCAAGCGCATCGAGCGCGGCAAGCTCGATTTGCTGCTCTCATATGCAGAAGCCACGCAATGCCGGCGCGAGCTGCTGCTGTCGGCCTTCGGCGAAGATTTCCATGGCCCTTGCGGCCATTGCGACAACTGCCTGGAACCGCCGAAAACCTGGGACGCCAGCGTGCCTGCGCAGAAGGCGCTCTCTGCGGTGTATCGCAGCGGCCAGCGCTTTGGCTCGGGGCATGTGATCGACATCCTGCGCGGCATCGACGGCGAACGCATGAGCCAGCTCGGCCACGATCATCTCACCACCTTCGGTATCGGCGCCGACATGGACGAGAAGCAATGGCGTTCGGTGTTCCGCCAACTGCTGGCCGCGGGGCTGCTGGCCACGGATCCGGAAGGCTACGGCACACTGCGCCTCACCACCGCCAGTCGCGACGTGCTGGTCGGCCAGCGCAAGATCCATATGCGCGAGGAAACGCGGCCTGCACGTCGCGCCTCGCGTCGTCGCGACAGCCAGCTGGTGACCGGTGCGAGCCTGGGCATCGAGGCGTACGAGCAAGAGTTATGGGATGCCTTGCGTGCGCTGCGCTCCAAATTGGCCAAGCAGCATGGCGTGCCGGCCTATGTGATTTTCCATGACGCCACTTTGCTGGCGATGCTGCGCGCGATGCCGGAAAACGAAGACGATCTAGCCGCCATCAGCGGAGTGGGCGAGGCGAAATTACAGCGTTACGGCCGCGACTTCCTGGATGTGATCAACGCGAAGGAATAGCGCGGCGCGACTTATCCGTGATCAGGCACGTCACGGTTCGAGCGCCCCAGCGTGCGTCGCGAACGGCGTACATGGCTGGAGTTGGCCTCGGCGGCGGTCGATCTGGAACTGGCGGTGGCGCGCGTCAGACGCGCATGCGGCAACGCATACGGTTCGGCCAGATAGCGCCACTGGCTGAGGTAGGGCGGCAATTTCGCCTGCGGCCACGCCAACCGCAGCGCTCCCAGCGCTGCTTCGGCGGTATCGTGCCGCGCCAGTTCGCGCGCCTCGATCAGCGCGCGCCAACGATGCCCGTGCCGGACAATCCGGAACAGGCCGCGGCTGGAGGGGAAAACATACTGCGACGTCATCGGGTCGTACTCCATCATCCGATGCATGGCAGCATGCCGGATGTCGATGACGCGCCAATTATTCCTATGCGTCACGACGATGGCAGCCTGCGGTCGCCGGCATGACGAAGCTGATGCGGATGTTAGATCGCCGTGAATTCAGTCGGCGTGGCAGTTCACGCCGGCGGCGCTGGCAATGCTTTCGCCCGCGGCCAGCGGCGCCAGCATGCCGTCGTGCATACCCTTGGTCCACCACTGCCAGCCGTCCCCGGTATAACGTGCGCCGCTGGCAGAGATGACGCTATGCAGGCTATGCCTGCTGCCCTTGATCTCGAGCAGGGCAGTGTCGCTATCCGGGTATGCGGCCTTTACTTCCTGTCCGTCGCTGCAGGTGTAGCTGATCCAGTTCGACGCCGCACCGGCGGGCGCATGCTCGTTGGATGGCGTGGCGCAGGCGGCCAGCATCGCGCCGGCCGTCGCTGCAAGTATGAAATGAGGCATGCGCATGACGAGCTCTCCTTGGCTGCGTGCGCAGCATACGCAGGCATGCGTTGCGATGCTGTTTAGCCGGCGCAGATTACGGCAGCGCCGACTTCGCCAGCGTACGAATTTGATCCGGTTCGACCAGGCCTATCTCGCGCCCGGTTTCCTTATTGCCGCGAAACACGATCAGCGTACTTTGCTGCACGATGCCCAGCGCCTGCTTTTCGGCCGTCTGATTGTCGTAGTCGAGCCGCAGGATCAACAGTTTGTCGAACGCCGGATCCTTCGCCATGGCGTCGATGGTCGGCGCTTGCTTGCGGCAGGTCGGGCACCAGCTGGCGTAGGCATCTACCAGGATCGGCTTTCCGGCCGTCTGCGCGGCTTTCAGTGCAGCCATGCTGAAAGGCTGGATCGGTTGCGCCATCAGCGGGGCGGTGGATACCAGGCTGAACAGGGCGGCGGCGAGCAGCGTACGTAGCGCGGACATGGGCAAATCCTCCAAAGGTGACGATCGACTATTCGCCGTGGCTCGGGCGAGGGTTACGCGGCGTAACCTGTGCGTGCGCGACGGCGAATGCCTGTGCAGAAACCGCCGTGCCGATGCATGCGGTGCTCACTGAGGATGCAGGCAATGTACAAAAAAACAGGTATGCGTGACCAGCTTGCTGCAGGCGGCCGCCGATGAATGGCCATCTGAATCCGTTGGTCGCCTATCTGGCCGGCGTACTCACCATTCTCTCGCCATGCGTGATTCCGCTGGTGCCGATCGTGCTTGGCAGCGCCGCGCAGCGTCATCGCTGGGGTCCCTTGGCATTGGCAGCAGGTCTGGTGGCGTCATTTACGCTGGTGGGATTTGCCACCGCCACCATCGGTGCATCGATCGGCTTGAACAGCCAGTCGATCCGCAGCTGGAGCGCGGTGTTGTTGCTGCTGGTTGGCCTGGTGCTGCTGATTCCAAAACTGCAACACCTGGTCGAACAACTCGCCGCGCCGCTGGCGAACTGGGCCGGTGCCCATCAGGCACGCCTGGAGCGTTTCGGGCTGATCGGGCAGGCGGGTATCGGCGTGTTGCTTGGATTGGTCTGGAGTCCGTGCGTGGGGCCCACGCTAGGCGCCGCGATCGTGCTTGCGGCGCAGGGCAAAAATTTGGGGCAGGTGGCGTTTGTGATGCTGGCGTTTGCACTCGGCATCGCCACCGTCTTGCTGGTCATGGCCTTCGCGACACAGGGCTTGATCACACGCTGGCGCGGCAAATTGATGAGCGCAGGTGCGCGCGGCCGGCAATTGCTCGGTGCATTGATCCTGCTGGTCGGCGTGCTGATCCTCAGCGGCATCGATCGTCAGCTGGAAACCGCGCTGATCGGCGTGCTGCCCGACTGGATGACCACGCTCTCGACCTCGTTTTGAGCGCGCGGGAAACAACGGCGCGGATGATTCCGTGCAACGCAAACAAAAACGCCAAGGCTGTTCACCTTGGCGTTTTTGTTTATATGGTGGCCGGGGACGGAATCGAACCGCCGACACGGGGATTTTCAATCCCCTGCTCTACCAACTGAGCTACCCGGCCGAGTGGAGCCGCACATTAAATCTGATGCGGCTTTCCGCGTCAAGACTCCGCCTCTGGCGGCACATAGCCCTGGGGCTTTTGCGCATCGCCGTCGAACAGGAATTTCTCCATTTCCGCGCCCAGAAACTGGCGGGACTTGGGATCCAGCGGATTGAGGCGGTATTCGTTGATCAGCATGGTCTGGTGGGTCAGCCATTGCTGCCAGGCCGGCTTGGAGATTTCGGCGTAGATGCGCTGGCCGAGCGGGCCGGGCCAGGGGGCGAAGTCCAGGCCTTCGGCGTCGATGTCCAGTTTGGCGCAATGAATCGTGCGGCTCATCGTGATATCTCGTGTTGCATGGGTTACGGCACGGCAGGTTCCGGCAACGCCGTCAGCAAGCTGCGGACGGGAGCGGGCAGGCCGAGCGATGGCAAATCGGCGATGGCGTACCAGCGCAGATCGGCATTATCGGCGATTGCGCGTGCCGGTGCTGCATGGTCGAACAGCAGTGGCTGGATCTGCAGCCGGTAATGGCTGAAGACGTGCACAAACGGAGTCAGCGAGCGGGCGTCTTCGATCTGCGCGTGGCGTTGTGCTTCGCGCCACGCGCCGTCGCTGTCGGCCGATTCGGGCAGGCTCCACAGGCCTGACCACACGCCTTGCGGCCCGCGTCGCTGCAATAGCACACGGCCTTCGCCGTCGCGCAGGATCAGCATCAAGGTGCTGCGGGTGGGAATGCGCTTGCCTGGTTTGGCTGTCGGCAGCTGTGCCGTGAGATGGTCGCGGTGTGCAATGCAATGCGCTTGCATCGGGCAGGCGTCGCATAGCGGGCGCGTGCGCACGCATACCGTGGCGCCCAGATCCATGATCGCCTGGGTGTAGTCGGCGGTGCGCGCGGCTGGCGTGTGTTCGTCGGCGCGCAGCCAGAGCTGCTTTTCCACTTCGCGCTCGGACGGATGGCCGACAATGCCGTGGAAGCGCGTCAGCACGCGTTTTACGTTGCCGTCGAGGATCGGATAGCGCAGGCCATATGCCTGCGCCAGGATCGCGCCCGCGGTGGAGCGGCCGATGCCGGGCAGTGCCGCGAGCGCGTCGAAATCGCGCGGCAGTTCGCCCTGGTGTTGTTCCACGCACAACTGTGCGGCGCGATGCAGAAAGCGCGCGCGGCGGTAATAGCCCAGGCCCGACCACAAGGCCAGCACGCTGTCTTCGTCGGCAGCTGCCAGCGCGTGCAAGCTCGGCAGCGCGGCTACGAAGCGCTGGAAATACGGGATGACCGTAGCTACCTGGGTCTGCTGCAGCATGATTTCCGACAGCCATACGCGATACGCATCGCGCGGATGCTGCCAGGGCAGGTCGTGGCGGCCGTGGCGATCAAACCAGGCCAGCAAGGCATCGGCAAATACGGTCACGGCTGCGGCGCCGCAGGTTTTGCCACCGGCGCGGCGGTGCTCGCGGGGGCCGGTACGGCATTGCCGGTCTGCACGCTCAGGCCTTCGATGTGGACGCCTTTGAGATCGAGCGTGGCCATCTGCAATTGTCCATTGCCGGGTGGTGCGGAAAGTTGCGGGCCTTGCGGATTGGCCAGTTGATTCCACCATTGCGCCAGCGCCAGCGGCGGCAATTGCAGATCGATGTGGTTGTCCTTGCCTTGCAGCTTGAGGTGCAGCAGCAAAGGTGTGTTCTGCCCCGGCGCCGAAAGCAGCGCGGCCGCGTCATAGCTGCCTTGTTGTGCCAGGTTGAACTTGCCCTGCAATTGCAGCGCGAGATTGCTGCCGCCCATCCAGCGTGCGTGGCCGGACATATGCAGTTCGGTCGCGCTGCTGTCCGCGGCGTGCACAGTGATGCTATCCAGTACCAGCACGCCGTCGGCGATGCTCGGCACCATCGTCAATTGCAGCTGCAGCGGGGTGCCGTCGGTTTCCTTGCCGGACAGGTTGACGCCGAAGCGTTGTCCTGCCGTCAGGCGTCCGGTATCGAGCGATACGTCGTCCAGCCACTGGCTGTTGTTTTGCATCAGGCTGCCGTTGCGGATGCGCACGCCGGTGGCGATGCGCGGAATCTGTTCCGGCACCGCCGCCGACTGCGGCGGCAGCGAGATCAGCCATGCCTGTAGGGCATCGAGATCCACGCGCGGCGAATTGATCTGCATGCGCGAAATCACCATCGGGCCGCCGAACAGCGTGCGCCACGGCAATACCAGCCTACCGTTTGCGGCCAGCAGAATCGGCATGTTCGATACGTTGCCCGAGCCGTTGTCGCGCGCGACCAGGGTGATGCCTTCCAGCTGCAGTGCCGGGCGCGGAAATAGCGTGGGACTGGCGGGGCTCGACAGCATCAGCTGCAGGCCCGCATCGTTGGCCTGCTGCTGCAGCATTGCGGTGAAGCGGTCGGGCTGCAGCAGCAGATACAGCGCCGCGAGCACGGTAAGAACGATGCCGCCCAGCACGCTGGCAAAAACGATCAGCAGCAATCGCAGTGGGCGTGCGAGAGCCATCAGGTGCGGGCGAACTCGGCAGGCAGCAGGCCGTCGACATAGGCCTGTGCATCGAACACGCGCAGGTCCGTGGCGGTTTCGCCCAGGCCGACGAAACGGATCGGCAGGCCGAATTCGCGCGCCAGCGCAAACACCACGCCGCCCTTGGCGGTACCGTCGAGCTTGGTCACCACCAGGCCGGTAACGCCGACGATCTGGCGGAACTGGCGTACCTGGTTAACTGCGTTCTGGCCGGTGGTGCCGTCGATCACCATCAATACTTCGTGCGGCGCGTCGGCATCGAGTTTCTTGAGCACGCGGGCGATCTTGCCCAGTTCGTCCATCAGGCCGCCCTGCGTATGCAGGCGGCCGGCCGTGTCGGCGATCAGCACATCGGCCTGGCGCGAGCGCGCGGCCTGCAGCGCGTCGAAGATCACGCTGGCGGCATCGGCGTTCTGGCCTTGGGAAATCACCGGCACCTGGTTGCGTTCGCCCCAGGTCTTGAGCTGCTCCACGGCGGCAGCGCGGAAGGTATCGCCGGCAGCCAGCAGCACCTCGCGGCCCTGGTCGCGCCAGCGCCGGGCCAGCTTGCCGATGGTGGTGGTCTTGCCGGCGCCGTTGATGCCCACCGTAAGCACTACGAACGGACTGTGGCCGCCGATCTCCAGCGGCTGCTGCACCGGTTCCAGCAGGGCGACCAGTTCCTGTCGCAGGGCCTGCAGCAGCGCGTCCGCGTCGGCGAATTCGCGCTTGTGCATGCGCTTGCGCAGGTTCTCGACCAGCGCGGTACTGGCTTCGATGCCGACGTCGGCGGTGATCAGGATGGTTTCCAGCTCGTCCAGCAGGCTGTCGTCCAGCTTGGGATGGCGGGAGAACAGCGAGGACAGGCCGCGGGCGAACACGCTGCCGGAAAGGCGCTCGCGCCAGCCGCGCTTGGCGGCCGGTTCGGCGGCAAGGTCGGCGGGCGCCGGGGCGGCGAGGTCGGCTGCGGGCGCTGCGTCCGGCGGCGTGCCGACTTCGGCGGCCTGCTCCTGCGCAACATCCTCGTTAGTTTCCCCGGTGCCGTTCTCGGCCGGCTTCTTCTTCCAAAACTTGAGCATGGGGCATGGGATTCAAAGACAATAGGTAAATGCTATCACCCCGACTCGTACTGTCCGCTGAGGGCGCCTGGGCATGAAGGCGGCGCCTGGGCGTATTCGCATTATCGGCGGCCACTTGCGCAATTCGCGCCTGAACGTGCCCGATCTTCCCGGCCTGCGTCCCACGCCCGAGCGCGTGCGCGAGACCTTGTTCAACTGGCTGGCGCCGACCCTGGCCGGGGCGCGCGTGCTGGATCTGTGCGCGGGTACCGGCGCGCTGGGCATCGAGGCCCTGTCGCGCGGGGCCGGCGCGGTGCAGTTCGTGGAGCCGGATGCGGCCTGCGCCGACGCGCTGCGCGCCAACCTGGTCCGCCTGAAGGTGCAGGCCGAGGTGGCCGGCGTGGACGCCGTGCGCTTTTTGCAGCGGACAGCGCAGCCGTTCGGGCTGGCTTTCCTCGATCCGCCCTTTGCGCTGCAACTGTGGGAGCCGCTGGCCCGGCAACTGGAAGAGGGCGGCTGGCTGGCCAATGCGGCGCAGATCTACGTGGAATCCCCGCGCGGCCATGCGCCGGCGGTGCCGGCGAACTGGGCGATGCATCGCGAAGGGCAGGCGGGGGAAGTCCGATATGCGCTCTATCGCCGCTCCTGAAACGATCCGTTAAGCTAGTGCACCCACCCCCGCGAAGCTGTTTTCGTGAACATTCCGCCGGTCAACACTCGCCTCGCCGTTTACCCGGGCACCTTCGACCCGATCACCAACGGCCATGCGGATCTGGTTGCACGCGCCGCGCCGTTGTTCGAGCGCATCGTGGTGGCGGTGGCGGAAAGCCCCAACAAGGGCAAGGGTCCCGGATTCACCATGCAGGAGCGGATCTCCCTGGCGCGCCTGGCGCTGGCCGACCTGCCGAACGTGGAAGTGCGCGGCTTCGACTGCCTGCTGGCTTCTTTTGTCAGCCAGATCGGGGCCGGCGTGATCATCCGCGGTTTGCGCGCCGTGTCGGATTTCGAATACGAGTTCCAGCTGGCGAGCATGAACCGTCATCTCATTCCCAAGGCCGAGACGCTATTCTTGACGCCGGCCGAGCAATATAGCTTCATTTCGTCCTCGCTGGTGCGGGAGATCGGTCGCCTTGGCGGCGACATCTCCGGTTTCGTGCATCCGGCGGTCCAACAAGCCATGCGGCAGCGCTGGCACAAAAAGCAACCCGAAACCGAAGGGGATAACTATGCGTAAACTCACTCTCATCGCCACCGCCCTCGCGTTGACTGGCTGCCTGGCGCTGACGGCATGCAACAACAACAGCGGCGACAGCCAGCAGCAGACCACCCAGGCGCCGGCGCAGGTTCCCAAGCCCACCGATCCGAACGACAGCAAGGGCTGGAACGCCTACCTGGGCCAGATCGTGCAGGCCAACATGCAGGGCATGTCCGCGCCGCAGCCGTACGCCTACCTGGTGCCGGCCGGCGACAGCGACGATGCCAAGGATTCCCGCGATCGCCAGCTGAGCAACGTGCAGGACATCGTGGCCCGCGGCGTTCTGCCGGGTAACCTGGTGGCCATCGGTGGCCCCGATTCGGGCAAGACGGCCGACCTGGTCACGGATGCGTTCAAGGATGCCAAGCCCGGTTCGATGAAGGGCGTGATCCTGGTCATCATCGGCGACAAGGCCGACGAGCAGCGCGTGAGCGACGTGCTCAAGCCGACCGACGCCACCATCCGCTACGTGCAGATGTAATGGCTCTGCGCCCTCTCCTCTAAGGAGGGGAGGGCTGCGGCGGGCTGCTGCCCAGTGTGCGCACCAGCCCCCTGCCTGCTCCCGCCGCGGCGGGGCGCATTCCCAGGCCGTTCCAGCCTTGCTGCTTCGCACAACCCCGCGCCGGCCCTGTAGACTTAAGCAGCATGTCCCTGAAGATCCTCGATACCTGCGTCAACTGCGACGTCTGCGAACCCGTCTGCCCGAACAAGGCGATTTCGCTCGGCGAGGAGTTCTACGTCATCGATCCCGCTCTCTGCACTGAATGCATCGGTCACCACGACGAGCCGCAGTGCGTGGTCGTGTGCCCGGTGGAATGCATCATCGTCGACCCTGTGCACGCCGAAACGCGCGAGCAGCTCGAAGACAAGTACCAACATCTGATGGAGACCAAGGGATGAAGCTTGCGCTGCGCTGGCACGTGCTGTTGATCGGTTTTCTGTTGGGCACCACCGGCGGCGCAGTTGCCGCTGACAGTTCCAGGCCTGCCGCCCCGGCGGGCGAGCTTGCACAGCGCCCCGGCCATGCCGGCATCGCCAGCGCCAATGCGCTGGCCACGGAAGCGGGCTTCGAGGTGCTGGCCAAAGGCGGCAATGCCTTCGATGCGGCGATTGCGGTGGCGTCCACTTTGTCGGTGGTCGAGCCGGAAAGCTCGGGCGTCGGCGGCGGCTTCATGGCCACCATGCACGTGGCAGCCACCGGCCGCAATGTGTTTATCGACGCGCGCGAAACCGCGCCGGCCGCGGTGGATCCCAAGGATTACCTCAATCCCGATGGCACACCCAATCGCGATACCGCACTGAAAGGGCCGCTCTCTGCCGGTATTCCGGGCGAGCCGGCCGGGTTGGTGTGGCTGTCCAAGCACTACGGCAAGCTGCCGCTCAGTGCATCGCTGGCACCGGCGATCCGCACCGCACGCGACGGCTTCAAGCCGGATTCGCGCCTGCTTGGCTCGATCAAGGAAGAACAGCAAAACCTGCAGCGCTGGCCGGCCTCGGCCGCGATCTATCTGCCGAACGGCAAGCTGCCCGCCGAAGGTGAAACGTGGCGCAATCCGGACCAGGCGCACACGCTTGAACTGCTGGCGCAATACGGTGACTCGGGCTTCTACAGCGGCGCTACCGCGCAGAAGCTGGTCGATGCCGTCCACGCTGCCGGCGGCCGCTGGACACTGAAAGATCTGTCTTCATATCGCGTGAAAGAGCGCACGCCGATCACGGTCGACTACCGCGGCTACAAGATCATCACGGCGCCGCCGCCCTCGTCCGGTGGCGTGGCGATTGCCGAGATCCTCAATATTCTTTCCGGTTTCGATTTCAGCCAGCTCGACCAGGTGCATCGCACGCATCTGGTGATCGAAGCGATGCGCCGCGCGTTCCGCGATCATAACGATTACCTGGGCGATCCGGATTTCGTGAAGATGCCGCTGGATATGCTGCTTTCGCCGTATTACGCCGACGGCCTGCGCCAGACCATCTTGCCGGACAAGGCCACGCCGTCGTCGATGCTGGCGCCTACCAGCGGCCAGGATCCGGGCATGCATACCACGCATTTCTCGATCATCGATGCCGACGGCAACATGGTCGCGATCACCTCCACGGTGAATTACGTGCTCGGTTCCAGTTTCGTCGCGCAGGGCACTGGCGTGCTGCTCAACGACGAGATGGATGATTTCGCGCTGGTGCCGAACAAGCCCAATGTCTATGGCCTGCTCGGCAGCAAGGCGAATGCGCCGGAGCCGGGCAAGCGCATGTTGTCGTCGATGTCGCCGAGTATCGTGATCGGCCCCGACCGCACCGCGGTGATCGGTTCGCCGGGCGGCTCGACCATCATCACGCAGGTGCTGGAAGGCATCCTGGCCTTTATCGATGGCGGCGATGCGCACCAGGTTGCCGCGCACAAGCGCTTCCATCACCAGTTCATGCCGGACCTGGTCTACGTCGAGCCCGGCGCCTTCGATGCCGCCACCAGCGCTGCGCTCGGCAAGATGGGCTACACGCTGAAAGATCGCGAGCCGTGGGGCTTCATGAATGTGGTGATCTGGGATCGCCGCAGCAACAAGCTCGATGCCGCCAGCGATCCGCGCCGCCAGGACGGCCTGGGCAAGGTGCAGTAATCGATGATTCGCTAACCCCTCTCTCACATCGGGAGAGGGGCCGGGTGCGATACTTGCGCTGATACTTCAGGCGGGACGTACTCATGCAGTTGTGGTCGATCAACGGCAATACCCAGAAACTCGATGGCGGCGCGATGTTCGGTAATGCGCCCAAAGCGATGTGGTCGCGCTGGATCGCGCCGGACGAACTCAACCGCATTCCGCTCGCCTGCCGCTGCCTGTTGGTGAAGGATCTGGACGGCCGCAACGTGCTGTTCGAAACCGGTATCGGAGCGTTCTTCGAGCCTTCGCTGCGCGAGCGCTACGGCGTGGTGGAAAGCCACCATGTGCTGCTCGATTCGCTGGCCGAGGCCGGCGTGTCGCATGAAGACATCGATGTGGTGGTGCTCTCGCATCTGCATTTCGATCATGCCGGCGGCCTGCTGGCGCCGTGGCAGGAAGGCAAGACCCCGCAGCTGCTGTTTCCGCACGCGAAGTTCCTGGTCGGCGCCGCGCACTGGCAGCGCGCGTTGAAACCGCATCCGCGCGATCGCGCTTCCTTTATTCCCGAACTGCAGGATCTGCTGGCGCAGAGCGGCCGGCTGGAACTGGTGGCCGGCGAGTATTCGCAGACGCTGGGGCAATCCGTACGCTTTCACTTCTCTGACGGCCATACGCCGGGCCTGATGCTGGCGGAGTTCGCCAGCGTAGTTTTTTGCGCCGACCTGATCCCCGGCCGGCCCTGGGTGCACCTGCCCATCACCATGGGCTACGACCGCTTTCCGGAAGCCCTGATCGAAGAAAAGCGCACGTTCCTGGACGACAAGCTCGCACGCAGCGTGCGGCTGTTCTTCACCCATGACCATGCCTGCGCCATCGCCCGCGTGACACGCGACGAGCGCGGGCGCTATGGTACGACCGACGAGCAGCCCGAATTACGCGGCGCGATCTGAGTATCCGTTCCATCTGTCCCAGCCGGAGGTTCGATGAGCGGCGAGCGCAAGCCACCACTCTCAATCCGTGAATTGCTGTTGCCTGCGCTGGGTGCGCTGATCCTGCTGGTCGGGGTCGGCGTGGCTGCCGTGACTGAGAAAGGGCATATCGATTACCGCGTGCAGATGGAGCGGCATGGCGGCGACGTGCTCAACCTGGGCAGCAATGGCCGTCCGGATGCCGACGAGCAGGGTTACATGGTGCGCGTGGTCGGGGCCCTGCAGGTGGTGGAGGCGCCGCTGGACCGGCAGTTCAATCAGCAGACCAGCCAGCCGGTGCTGATCCGCCATGTGCAGATGTTCCAGTGGCATGAGGTGCGTTATGGCGGCCCGGCGTCCTACGAGCTGGACTGGGAAGATCATCCGGTCGATTCCAGCCATTTCGAGCATCCCGACGGACACGCCAATCCAGGCCAGTTCCCGCTGCAGGGCGCGCAGTTCGATGCGGGCGCAGTGCGCCTCAACGATTTCGTGCTCGACCCGGCGCTGATCCGCGGCTTGAGCGGCAGCCAGCCGGTGGCGCCGGACCTGCGCAGCCTGCCGGGCAATCTCGCCGCCAGTTTCAGCCTGTACAACAACAGCCTGGTGACCAGTGCGGTGCCGGCCAATCCGCAACTGGGCGACCTGAAAGTGAGCTGGGAAGCGGTGCCGGTGCAGGATGTGACAGTGGTGGCGAAGGTCAACGGCAATCGCCTGGTGCCGGCGGCCGATGCGGCGGACGGCGTGGGCTTTGCCATGCAGCCGGGCGATGTGCCGCTGGCGGATATTTTTCCCGATCTGCCGGTGCCGCCGGATTACTGGTGGGTGCGCTGCATCGGTTCTATCCTGCTCGCGGCGGTGGGCACCGGCCTGCTGCTGCGCTGGCATTACCAGCGCGTCGATGTGATTCTCGCGCCGGCGATCGCCGTGCTGGTGGTTGGCGCGGTGGACGCGGTGCTATTATGGCTGGGCCACGACCTTGGCCGCGCCGGCTGGTGGTCTGCGCTGGCGCTGGTCGGCATGCTGCTGACGGCGTGGCGCCTGCGTGGGTTGAAAGCCGACTAGCGCACTCAGCCGAACAGCCCGGCGTGTTCGATGAACCACAGGCCGGCGAACAGCTTGGGATCGATCGAATAGCCTTCGGCGCTGCGCGCCAGCAACCATGCGCCGGCATCTTTGCGCGGTACTTCGTGCACCACGATGTCTTCGCTTTCATCGCCGCCGCCAGCACTGACTTTGACCAACTCGTGCGCGCGCACGAAGGCGATGATTTCGCTGCTCATACCGGCCGAGGTCGGGCCTTCGTGCACGAACGTCACGCGGCTGCAGCGATAACCGGTTTCTTCTTCCAGCTCGCGTTGCGCCGCCAGCAGCACGCTTTCGCTTTCGCTGCCGGCCAGATCGCCGACCAGGCCGGCCGGCATTTCAATGGTGAATTTCTGAGCGGCGACGCGGTACTGCTCCACGAACAGAATATTGTCCGCCGGCGTGACTGCCAGAATGATCACCGCGCCGCCGGGGTTGTTGCGCTCGGCATATTCCCAGCGTCCGCGGCGGCGCAGGCTGAGCCATTTGCCCTGGTGTAGCGTCTCGGGTTCGAGCGTGGCGTCCTGCGGTATGCGGTCGGAATTCATGGGGCGGCCTGAAAGAGAGGGAAGGCAGAGGGTCAGCGCGCGCCGCTGTTGAGCGTGCGCAAGCGGCTGCGCGTCAGCGGTCCGAAGCGCAATTGTTCGCTGATCGCGTCCAGCGCATCGGGTAGCGGACGGCGCACCAGCGCCTCGGCATGGCTTTCCACCGGCGCATCCAGCGCAATGCGCGTGAGCCGGCGATAAAGCCTGGCCGCGTCGCCGTGTTCGCGCAGTTTCGCCGCGCAACTGGCTGCGCCGCGCAGGCGCAGGAACGGCACTTCCTCGACGCGCTCGAGCAGGGCGTCGAGGCTGCCGAAATGCGCGAGCAGTGCAGCGGCGGTCTTGGCGCCGATGCCCGGTACACCCGGAATGTTGTCCACGGCGTCGCCGCACAGGGCGAGAAAATCCGCGACCTGTTCCGGATGTACGCCCAGACGTTCGAACACACCGCTCGGTCCCCAGCGCAGGTTGCGCGCGAAATCCCATTGCTCGTCGTGTTCGCCCAGCAACTGGCCGAAGTCCTTGTCGGCCGACACGATCACGCTGCGGAAGCCGAGCGCACGCAAGGTCCACAGGCTGCTGCCGATCAAGTCATCCGCTTCGAAGCTGTGATCGATCAATACGCGGATGCCCAGCGCTTCGGTGACGGCGCGGCACTGCACGAACTGCCGCTCCAGATCCGGCGGCGGCAGCTCGCGATTGGCCTTGTACGCCGGATAGATCGCGTTGCGGAACGACGTGGTAAGCGATGCATCGAAGGCGACCGCCAGATGCGAAGGACCTTCGCGTTCCAGCAGTTCGCACAGAAAGCGCGTATAGCCATGCACCGCATTGACCGGATGGCCATCCACATCGTGAAACTCGTCCGGCATCGAATGCCAGGCGCGGAACACATACAGGCTGCCATCGACCAGATGCGCCGTGGGATGGCTGTTGCGCGTCACGCCGGCGCCTTCCATGCGCTGAGCAGATCGTTCAGCGCGGGGCGATCGCGATCGGGAATGTCCGACTGCGGCGTGCCCAGATGCACGAAGCCGATGACCGATTCGTTCTCGGCCAGGCCCAGCAGCTGCGCCACTTCCGCATCGTAGGCGGCCCAGCCGGTCAGCCATTGCGCGCCCAGGCCCAACGCGTAGGCGCCGAGCAGAATGTTGTAGGCCACGTTGCCGGCGCAGAGTTTTTGTTCGATCTCCGGAATGCCCGCGTCGGCATCCACGCGCGCGACAACCACCATCACCAGGGGCGCGAAGGTGTAGCGCAGGCGTTCTTTCTCGCGCTTGGATTCGGGCAGCTGCGGGTCGCGGCGAATGGCGCGAGCGCTCAGCAACTCGCCGAACGCGAGCTTGTCCTGGCCGCGCAGTTTGATCAGGCGGAACGGCACCAGCTTGCCGTGATCGGGCACGCGAATGGCAGCCTCCAGCAGGGTATGCAAGGTGGCGGCGTCGGGCGCCGGCTCGCCCAACTGGCGCGAAGGGGCGGAATGACGTTGCTGAATGAGCGAAAGCGGACTGGACATGGAGGGGAGCTGTAGAGGTGAACGCCTATCCTACAACCGTCGCCGGCCGGCCACGATGCCTGGAGGTCACGCAGACGGGCCACCGACGCCGCCGTACGATCGGCCTCGTCTTTCCGGCGAGTGCAAGCGCATGAAGAGTCTGGCAGGCATGGCGGCCACGTTCCTGGCTGTATTTGCGGTATTCACGGCACAGCTTGCGTGGGCCGCCGATACGCAGCATGACGGTTACTTCACCACCGATGATGGCGCCCGTATTCACTATCTTCACGCCGGCACGGGCAGTGCGCCTGCGCTGGTGCTGATTCCCGGCTGGACGCTAACCGCGTCGCTCTGGAGCGAACAATTGCAACGCTTCTGCAAAGACCGCGAAGTGATCGCCATCGATTCGCGCTCGCAGGGTGCATCGTCGATCATGCTCAGCGGCAATACACCCGAACGCCGTGCGCAGGATCTGCATGCCTTGATGATGTCGCTGCACATCGATCGCTTCGTACTGGTGGGCTGGTCGCAAGGTGCACAGGATGTGGCCGCCTACATCCAGCAATTCGGCACGCATGCATTGGCCGGAGTGGCATTCGTGGATTCGCCGGTGTCTGCCGGCATCAACGAACTCGATCTGCGCAAGGCTTTCAGCAAGGCGATCCTGTCCGGTTTGTCGACGTATGCGCGCGAACCGGCCGATTACAGTGCCGGCATGGTGCGCTCGATCTTTCGGCGCCCACTGCCGCAGGCGCAGCTCGATGCAGTCATCGCGCTGGCCCAGCACACGCCGCCGGCGGTAGGCGCGGCGATGCTGGAAGCGGATATTTTCGGTGCCGATCGCCGGCCTGCACTGCAGCACATCGATCGGCCGGCGTGGGTGATCGCGTCGGGCAATTCACCGTTGCTGGATGCGCAGAAGGATATGGCGAAAGCTATCCGCGGCGCTCATCTGGTGGTGGTGCCGAACGTGGGGCATGCGGTGTTCGTGGACGATCCGCCTTCCTTCGACCAGGCACTGGGCCAATTGCTCGCCGCTTCAGACGCCGTGCCCGGCCCGTAGTTGAAAGCCGTCGGGCAGCAGGGCTTCCACCGTGGTCTGGCGGGTCGCCCCGGCCAGATTGGCCAGCAGCACGGGCATGCCCGGACCGCATAGCTCGGCCAGCACCTGGCGGCAGGCGCCGCAGGGCGTGACCGGGCCGGGGGTGTCGGCGATTACCGCGATCGCGCTGAAATCGCCCGGCTTGCAGCCGGCAGCGATGGCACTGAACAGGGCCGTGCGTTCGGCGCAATTGCACAGGCCATACGCGGCGTTTTCCACATTGCAGCCGGAGAATTGCCGCCCATCGTGCGTCTGCAGCGCGGCACCGACCTGAAAGCGGGAATAGGGTGCATAAGCGGTTTCGCGCGCATGGCGGGCGAGGTCCAACAAAGTGCTGCTGACAGGCTGCTCGGACATCACGGTCTCCGGCCGGCGGGCCGGCCAGTCTAACCCGAAGCATGCGCGCGCAAGGAAGGTTCGCCTGGGCCCGGCCATCGGCTAGGATGACCGGACTACTCCGCAGGGGATGGCCGATGTCGATCACCGTGTCCGCATTGCGTGAAACCGCCGCCGGCGAACGGCGCGTGGCGATCACGCCGGAAGTGGCCAAGAAGCTTCGCGGCAAAGGCCTGCGGATCTTGCTTGAACACGGTGCAGGCGCGCCCGCCGGGTTTCCCGATGCGAGCTATGCGGAGGTGGAGTTTGCGGGAGCGGAGCAGGTTATCGGCCAGGCCGATTTGCTGGCCTGCGTCTTGCCGCCGGATGAAGATGTGCTGGCCCGCTTGCGTGCAGGCTGCATCGTGCTGGGGCAATTGCGCCCGCATGGCGCGGCAGCACGTATCGATGCGCTTGCTGCGCGCCAGTTGACCGCGTTCTCGCTCGAATTGCTGCCGCGCACGACGCGTGCACAGGCGATGGATGTGCTCAGTTCGCAGGCGGCGGTCGCCGGCTATCGCGCCATGTTGATTGCAGCGGAGAACGCACCGAAATTCTTTCCGATGCTGACCACTGCGGCGGGCACCATTCGCCCATCGCGCGTGCTGGTGATCGGTGCCGGCGTTGCCGGTTTGCAGGCGATTGCCACCGCGCGCCGGCTCGGTGCGCAAATCGAAGGCTACGACGTACGCCCGGAGACCCGCGAGCAGGTCGAGTCGCTGGGTGCGAAGTTTCTGGAGCTCGGTGTCAGCGCGGCCGGCAGCGGCGGCTATGCGCGCGAGCTGACGGCCGAAGAACGCGCAGCGCAGCAGCAGGCGCTTGCCGACCATCTGAAAGTGTTCGATGTGGTGGTCAGCACCGCCGCCGTGCCGGGCCGTCCGGCGCCGAAGATCCTCACCAAGGCGATGGTGGAGGGCATGAAGCCCGGTGCGCTGATTGTCGATCTGGCGGCCGAAAGCGGCGGCAATTGCGAGTTGACCCGGCCGGGCGAGCGGGTTGAGCACGGCGATGTGCTGATCCTCGGTCCGCTCAATCTCGCGGCCGGTGCACCGCTGCACGCGTCGGAAATGTATGCGCGCAATATTTACAACTTTGCCGAGCTATTGATCCGCGACGGCGCACTGGCGCCGGATTTCAATGACGAGCTGGTGGCGAAAAGCTGCCTCGTCCGCAACGGCGAGATCTTGTTCAAGAGCTGAGTCAGCCGCGCCGGCCTGGCACGCACAAGCGCTTAGCGGCCGGGCATGCCGAACGCGTGCTTGCCGGGCAGGGTCGAGCCCGGCCCCATGTGCTCCAGCCACTGCCTCCGCTGATCCGGACTCTGCTCCTGCCACTTGCGGCGCAGAGCTTCGCGTTGCTCCGGCGGAAGCTGCTGGAAGCGCTTGAACGCTTCGTGCAACTGCTGCTGCTTGGAGGCCGGCAGCGTGTCGTAGAGGTGCTGGTTCTGGCGCGCCTGTTCCTGCTGTTCCGGCGTCATCTGCTGCCAGCGTGCGATGCGGTCGCGGATCTGCTGTTGCTGGTCGGGCGGCAGCTTGATCCAGTCCTGCGTACGTTCAAGCATGTGCTCCTGCCGCTTGGGCGGCAGGGTGTCCCATTTCGATTGCAGCGGCTGCAGCATGTTCTGCTGCGCCGGGCTAAGCGTGTTCCATGGATGCGTGATGCCTTGCGCGTGCGCTGGTGTCGCGGCCAGCAGGCCGAGCATCAGGGCAAACAGCGATGGCAGGCAGAGTCGTCGTGGCAGCATGGATCAGCGTTTGGACTGGTTGCTGTCGTTGGCAGCGAGCCAGCTGTAGAAGTCGAGATTCTGGTAAAGACCAGGATCGGCCTTGTCGGCACCCGGCGGCAATTGCTCGGGGTCCTGTTCTGTGGTGGTGGCCATCGCGGCGGCGGGTGCATTGCCCTGCGGCTGGTGCGGCGCCGGCTGCCAGATCATCATCGCCGCCAGGGCGACTGCGGCCAGTGCGCCCACCGGCAGCAGCACGCGCGCACGATGGTGCGCCGAGGGCTGCGCCTTGGCCGCTTCCAGTGCCGTGCGTCGCGCTGCGCGCAGGCGGCCGGCGGTAACCGGATCGATGCGCTGGGCCGCCTCCTGGTAGAGCGCGCGGGCGCGCTGTTCGAATTGTTTATCGGACGAATTCATCGCCACGCCTCCAATTCCTCGCGCAGGTGTTGCATGGCCCGCGAGAGATGTGTTTTCACGCTACCTTCCGAACAGCCCATGGCATGGGCGGTTTCAGCTACGTCCAATCCTTCCAGCACCCGCAGGATGAAGGCTTCGCGCTGACGCTGCGGAAGCTGCTGCACGGCTGCAGCCATGTCTGCATAGGATTTTTCGCCATGCAGTTTTTCCAACGGGTCCGGACCGGTGTCGGCCGGCTCCCATGCCGGCAATTCATCGCCATCGTCATCGTGTCCGCCGCCGAGCCAGCCGACCACGATCGAGCGCACCTTGCGGCGGCGCTGCAGATCCACGATGCGGCGGCGCAGGATGCCCCAGAACAGCGGTGTCCATTCCTCGGCGGGCTTGTTGCGGTAGTGCTTGACCAGCCGGAGCATGGCGTCCTGGACCGCGTCCAGGGCGTCTTCCCGGTTGCCCAGGTGCATCTCGGCCATGCGGAATGCACGCCGCTCCATGCTGGCCAGGAAAGCATCCAGGGTGGTCGGAACCGCCCGGGTGTCCTGCGCAAGAATTTCCGCCTCAAACAGCGCTGAAACGCTGTTCATAGCGTTGTTCTCTGAATCGTCAGGGCGAGCATCCCGGGGCTCCATCTGTTCGACTCTCGACATCAACGCGCGAACCCTGCCAGGGTTGACCAGGGGCGTTGATGACAAGTCCCGCGAACGGCCCTATCGGCGCTCGCGGCATGGATCAGCGCCGCGCTCTCACCGTATGATGAGGCGTACACGACTGATTGGCGGGGGAAACGCATGCTCGACGGGTTCCTGGCGCTTTACATCTTTATGCTGGCCGCGTTCACGGGCTACGAGATCATCTCGCGGGTGCCGGTGATCCTACACACTCCGTTGATGTCCGGCTCGAACTTTATCCACGGTATTGTCCTAGTTGGGGCCATGATCGCGCTAGGGCACGCCCGAACCCCGTTCGAGATGGGGATCGGCTTTATCGGCGTGCTGCTGGGCGCCGGCAACGCGGCCGGCGGCTATGTGGTCACTGAACGGATGCTGGAAATGTTCAAGTCCAGCAAGCCCGGCAAGGGCAACGGGGAGGCCAAGTGATGGCCTGGCTGCAGACGGTTATCGATGCCTGTTACTTCCTCGCCGCCCTGCTGTTCATCCTTGGCCTGAAACGCATGAGCTCGCCGCGCACGGCGCGCGGCGGCATCGTGTGGGCGGGCTTCGGCATGCTGCTGGCGGTGGTCGCTACGTTACTGCTGCCGGAGATGGAAAACCGCGGCCTGATCATTGCCGCCGTGCTGATCGGCGTGGCGGCGGCCTGGTGGTCCGGGCGCCGCGTGGCAATGACCGCCATGCCGCAGATGGTGGCGCTGTACAACGGCATGGGCGGCGGCGCGGCGGCGGCGATCGGCGCCAGCGAGCTGATCGGCCACGTGGGCGATCTGGTGGCACTGAACGGGGTGAGCGCACCCAACACCTATCCGCTGTTGCCTGAGAGCTGGTCGGCGCTGCATGCCGCGACGGTGGTCGCGCCGCTCAGTCCGGTGGCGCTGACGCTGGGCGTGCTGGGGGCGTTGATCGGTTCGGTGAGTTTTTCCGGCTCGCTGATCGCCTTCGCCAAACTGCAGGGCTGGCTGGATCGCCGTTTTGTGTTCCCTGGCCAGCGGGTGGTGAATCTGCTGGCGCTGGCGGCGGCGGTGGCGATCGGGGCGGTACTGGTCAGCGGGCATCTGAGCCTGGGCCTGATCGGCGCATTCTTCGGCCTGGCCTTGCTGTTCGGCGTGCTGATGACGCTGCCGATCGGCGGCGCCGACATGCCGGTGGTGATCTCGCTCTACAACGCCTTCACCGGTCTGGCGGTGGCGTTCGAAGGTTATGTACTGCACAACGAGGCGATGATCATCGCCGGCATGGTGGTCGGTTCGGCCGGCACGTTGCTGACCCAGCTGATGGCCAAGGCCATGAACCGTTCGCTGGGCAATGTGCTGTTCGGCAATTTCGGCGCGGTGGCCGGCGCCACTGCGCAGGCCATCGACGGCAGCCAGAAGCCGATCGAGGCGGCGGATGCGGCGGTGATGATGGCCTATGCCGAACGCGTGGTGATCGTGCCAGGCTATGGCATGGCCGTGGCCCAGGCGCAGCACAAGGTGTGGGAGTTCGCGCAATTGCTGATCGCGCGCGGCGTGAAGGTGAAGTTCGCCATCCATCCGGTCGCCGGCCGCATGCCCGGGCATATGAATGTGTTGCTGGCCGAAGCGGGCGTGCCCTACGACCTGATCGTGGACATGGAAGATATCAATCCCGAATTTCCCGCCACCGATGTCGCCCTGGTGATCGGCGCCAACGACGTGGTCAACCCGATGGCCAAGACCGACCCGGCCTCGCCGATCTATGGCATGCCGATCCTCGACGTGGCCGATGCCAGGCAGGTGATCGTGGTGAAGCGCGGCAAGGGCACCGGTTTTGCGGGCATCGAAAACGCACTGTTCTATGCCGATAACGCGCGCATGCTGTACGGCGACGGTCAGGCCGCGGCCGGCCAACTGGTTTCCGCGCTGAAGACGCTGGACGCCTAGTCCGCCGCCCGCGTCTTGCGGCGCGGCGCCCGCCGCGCATTGATCAGCGCGGCGGCGATGCCGGCGATCGTCCAGGCGAGGTCCGGCAGGCGCACACCGATCCGCGCCATGTCCAGCAGCATGGACAGGCCGGCGGTGTGCATGGTGTCGAGCAAGCCGTAGCCCATCATGGCCGAGATGTTCACGGTGGCGATCAGCACGTGGATATAAGCGCTCGCCACCACGGTGGCGACGGCGGCCAGCACCCCCGCATGCCAGCCGCGGCCATGCACCCATTGGCGCACAGCCGCGCCGAGCAGCCATCCGGCCAGCACGGCCAGCCAGCGCAGCGGGCGCTGCAGGTAGACCGTTGGCAGCAGCCAGACGGCGCCGGCCGCCAGTCCCAGCATCACCGCACACAGCAGCGCGAAACATTCGCCGATGATCTGGCGTGCGGTCATGGTAGGCGGCTCACGGTCATGCGGGTCCTGCGGGCAAAGCGCGCATCTTAGGGCCTGTTTGCACGATTGGTGTAGCCCGCGCCGCCGCCGGGCCTGTCCCTTGAGTTTGCCGGCCGGCAACCTGATGTGAGGGACAAGCCGCGCAGGCGGCCGGCATAATAGAGGGCCGGCAAGCCCCCGGACGGCTTTCCATAACGATCAGTTGAGATGGCATGAGCGGTTTCAGTCTTAGCAGCGAACCCTTCACCCTGGCGCGCGACTGCACGGCGGTCATGGTGCCGCAGGGCGAAAATGTCACGTTGCCGGCGGGGCAGGTGGGCTATATCACCCAGGCGCTGGGTGGCAGTTTCACGGTGTACGTGGAAGGCAACCTGTTCCGCATTGCCGGCAACGATGCCGATGCGCTGGGCAAGGAACCGCCGCCGCCGCTGGAACTGGGCGCCGATGCCAGCGATGCCGATGTCGAGCAACTGGCCTGGCAGCAACTGCGCACCGTGTTCGATCCGGAAATTCCGATCAACGTAGTCGAGCTGGGCCTGGTCTACGACCTCAGCCTGGAAGCGGTCGGCACCGAGCAGCGCAAAATCTACGTGAAGATGACGCTGACCGCGCCCGGCTGCGGCATGGGCGATGTGCTGATCGACGATGCACGCACCAAGCTGGAACTGATTCCCACCGTGGTCGAGGCGGATGTGGACCTGGTGTTCGATCCGCCGTGGAATCACTCGATGATGTCGGACGCGGCGAAGCTCGAAACCGGCATGCTGTAAGCGAAACGGCGGCCCAGGCCGCCGTTCGTGCGTTGCTTTACTTCACTTCTTCAAAGCGGTTCGCATCGCGGTTCTTGCGCACCTTGGCCGGATCCCACACGCGCCCGTTCATCGCGATATAGACGCCGTCGGGCAGGGTCTGCACCGCGGCCACCGCGCAGCCGATATTGAACACCGCGTCCGAGCCCTGGAAACGCGCCGGATTGAGTGCGCCGGTCAGCACGATCACCTTGTCCTTGATATTGGCCAGCTCGTGCGCCGTTTCCACCATGGTGTCGGTGCCGTGCGTAACCAGCACGTGACGATGCGGCTGCGCTTCGATCGCCGAGCGGATCAGCACGCGGTCTTCGGCGTTGATGTGCAGGCTGTCCTTGCGCAGGATCGGGATCACGTCGAACTGGAACGCCACGCCCAACTGGCTGAGGATCTCGCCGATCTGCGGTGCACCGATCTTGTAGTCCGACTTGTCGTCGAAATAGATCTTGTCGATGGTGCCGCCGGTGGTGACGATGGTCAGGTGCTGCATGGTCGGGGTGCCGTGGAGGTGGAGGCGCGCAGTTTAACCGCAGACCGGCTTGCCGATCATGACCGCCGTACGCCCCCTTTCAGCCTTATTCAAGCAAGAGACGCGTGTCTTCGCCGCTGATGTCGGACAGGCGCAGCAGGCCGTGGTCGATGAAGCGGCGCAGCGCCGCCGCCGGGCGTTCGTCGCCGCGCGAGGAGGCCCAGGCGGCCTGGCGCGCCAGCAGCGCCGCTGCCGCGCAGCGGGCCAGGGTGGTGGCGATGCCGCGCGCGCCGGCTTCCAGCACGCTGCGCTCGACCTTTTTCGCGTCCATATGCGTCGCGGTGGCGTCCAGCGCCGCCTGCACGGCGAAGGATGCTTGGTTGTTGTGCGCCTCGCCCAGCCAGCCGGCGATGACCTTGCGCAACGCGGTGAAGCTGTTGTTGCCGGCCAGCGCGCGCAGGCTGTCGAGCGAAAGCACATTGGTGGTGCCTTCCCAGATCGCATACACCTGCGCGTCGCGCAGCAGCTGCGGCAGGCCGGTGTCTTCGATGTAGCCGGCGCCACCGAAGCATTCCAGCGCTTCCGAGCACAGATTGACGGCCATCTTGCCGGTCCACAGTTTGGCCAGCGGGGTCAGCAGGCGCAGCGATGCGGTTTCCTGCAGCGTGGCGGCGTTGTGCTCCACTCTTCCCAGCAGATGCGCCACTTCAAACGCCAGTGCGAAGGCACCCTCGAATTCGGCTTGCATGTCGGCCAGCGTCTGCGCATGCAGGGGCTGCTCGATCAGCAGGCGGCCGAAAGCGCGCCTGCGCAGGGCGTAGTCGCGCGCCAGGCTGATCGCGCGCGCCATGCTCGCCACCGCGCAAATGGCATTCCAGGTCCGCGTGATGTTGAGCATCGGCGCCACCTGGCGCACGCCATGTCCGAGTTCGCCCAGCGGCCAGGCGGGGATGCCTTCGAGATGGATTTCCGCCGTGGGCAGTTCGTGCGTGCCGAGTTTGTCCTTCAGGCGGTCGATCACCAGCTGCGGCTTGCGATCCGCGCCGTCCATGGTTTCGACGAAGAACAGGGCCAGCGCGCCGGCGCCCTGGTCGGCGCCTTCCGGCCGCGCCAGTGCCAGGGCCGCTTCGCCGACGACCGCCGAGCTGAACCACTTGCGGCCATATAGCCGCCACTGGCCGTCGGCATCCTGCCTGGCGACGGTTTCGGTCTGGCCGACGTCCGAGCCGCCGGTGTTTTCGGTCATCCACTGGCCGGAGAGCCAGAAAGCGTGCGCATCGCGACTGAGAAAGTGCGGCAGCGCGCGCTCGATCAGGGCCTGGTTGCCGGAGGCCTTCAAGGCGGTGGTGGCGCCGTCGGTCATCGCCAGCGGGCAGGTATAGAACTCGCTCGCCACGTGATAGACGTAGACGCGCGCAAATTCTTCCAGCCGCGCGTGTTCGTGGCTTTCGTGGCCTGCGGCAAGAATGGCGTGGCGGGTGGTGAGGGCCGGGCCTTCTTGCCAGGCGGTGGTCAATTCGATCCGGTCGACGCGGCGCCCCCATGCATCCCACTGGGTCAGCACCGGTTTGCGGCGTGTGCTGCGGCTGCTGCGTTCGAACGCCATCTGGGCGTAATCGCCCAGCGCATCGAGATCCGCATCGAGTGCCGCACGGCGCTTGGAGGGGAAGACGCGGTCCAGCCATCCCAGCAACAAGCGGTCGCCACGATACGGATGCGACAGTTGCGGAGCGTCTTGCAGGAATCCCATGCCGAGCACCTCGCCGAAGGTCGTGGCCAGTATAGGCATGATTGCCGCAGCGGCCATGACTGCGCCTGCACGCGAGCTTCCGGTAGCATGGCCGCGACCTAGGGAGGCAAAAACATGCGATTTTCAGAAGTGCTGAAAAGCGTGCGCCGCGATGGCGATACATGGATTGCCGCGATCAGCGAAGACTGGCTGCAAGGGCGCAGCGCCTTCGGCGGCCTGCAGGCGGCCCTGGCGGTGCAGGTGATGCGCGAACTGCTGCCCGGCTATGTGCCGTTGCGCAGCTTGCAGGTGAGCTTTATCGCCCCGGTTCCGGCCGGCACCGTGCGCATTGCGGCGAGCATCCTGCGCCAGGGCAAGAACGTGATCCAGCTGGAAGCGCGCCTGCTGGATGGCGATGCGACGGCCTGCATGGTCATCGGCATCTTCGGCGCGCCGCGGGAATCCGCCTTGCGCGTATTGCCCGAGCAGCCGGCGGTAGAAGCGCTGGCCACACAGCATGTGCTGCGCTATGTGCCGGGCCTGTTGCCGCAGTTCACCCAGCATTTCGAGGCGCGCTGGCTGCAAGGCGATATTCCGTTCACCGGCAGCAAGCAGACCGCGCAGGTGGTGGAAGTGGCGTTGAAGGACGATGGCGTGGCGGACGAAGCGCAAGTGATCGCCTTCGCCGATTTCATTCCGCCCGTGGCGCTCTCCATGCTGCACCAGCCGGCGCCCGGCAGTTCGCTGACCTGGATGCTGGAATTGTTTGCCGACAGCCGCGGCCTGCCGTTGACCGGCTGGCGTGTGGATGCGTTGCTGCAGGCAGCCCAGTATGGCTATACCAGTCAGCAGGTCATGCTGTGGGGACCGCATGGCGAGCCGCTCGCGCTGAGCCGCCAGAGCATGGTGATATTCGGCTAGCGCGCAGCAGGTTTCGGCTTGCGTTTCACGCCGGCGCCGAGCGTGCCGATCAGCAGCACCGCCAGCAGCACTTCCAGCAGGGCCGGCCAGCGCTCCGGCACCGAGCTCCAGCTTTCGGCGATGCCGTGGCAGAAATAGAACAGGCTGAGCATGCCTGCCAGCAACAGTGCGCGGCGTGGCGTGCGTATCGCCAACAGCGGCAGCAGCAACGGAATCACTGCGATCGCCAAGACCAGCGCCATGGGCAACTGCTGCGGCGGAAACAACCATGCGTACCACACGCATTGCAGGATGATCAGTCCGGCCCATGCGGCGATGCCGACGCGCAAGCTTGCCGACAGCGAAGCGCTCATGCGCCTGCCGCCAGCTTGCGGGCCGTGTCGGCCAGGCGTCGGCCCAACGCGCGCGCCAGTTCGCGCTCGTGCTCGGTGATCGCGTTGTCGCCTTTGCTGCCGGCGACGTGGCTGGCGCCATACGGCGTGCCGCCGCTGAGCGTGCTGCTCAGGGCCGGCTCGGTATAGGGAATACCCAATAGCAGCATGCCGTGATGAAGCAGCGGCAGCGCCATGCTGAGCAAGGTCGATTCCTGGCCGCCATGCATGCTGCTGGTGGCGGTGAACACCGCCGCCGGTTTGCCGACCAGGGCGCCGCTGGCCCATTCGGCGCCGGTGCTATCGATGAAATGCTTGAGCGGGGCGGCCATATTGCCGAAGCGGGTCGGGCTGCCCAGCGCAAGGCCGGCGCATTCGTGCAGATCCTGCCGGCTCACATACGGTGCGCCATCTTCCGGTTCGGGCGGATGGGCAATTTCCGTGACCGGTGCCACCGGCGGCACCTGCCGCAGGCGTGCCCGCATGCCCGGGATCTCTTCCACGCCGCGGGCGATCAGGCGCGCCAGCTGGGCCGTGTGTCCGTTGCGGCTGTAGTAGAGGATCAGGATGTCACTCATGGGCGTTTGGGCGATTCAGATCGAATGGGGTAGTGTACGTGGGGGATCAGGGAAGTTGGCATCATGAACCTGCGCTTCGATCGCGACCGCACGCTTACCTTCAGCCATTTTCTGTGGCAGCGCTTCCTCGACGACAAATGCTTCGAGACGGCCGGCGCACTGTCCTATACCACCTTGGTCTCGCTGGTGCCGCTCACCGTAGTGGTGCTCACCATGTTCGCCGCTTTCCCCATGTTCGAGGATGCGCGCGACACGCTGATCAATTTTGTCTTCAGCAATTTCGTGCCGGCGGCGGGCGAGACAGTGCAGACCGCGCTGATGGATTTTGCCTCCAACGCGCGCAAGCTCACCGGCATCAGCATCCTGGTGATGCTGTTCAGTGCGGTGTCGATGATGATCAGCATCGAAGACCGCCTCAACCGCATCTGGGGCGTGCAAACCCATCGGCCATGGGGGCCGCGCTTGTTGCTTTACTGGGCCGCCCTGACGCTGGGGCCGGTGCTGGTGGTCGGCGGCATCGCGATTACTTCTTACGTGGCCGCGGTGCCGATGCTGCGCAACGCCACCGAGTCGCTGGGCATCGGCCAGCAGCTGCTGAAGGCGATGCCGTTTGCGGTCACCTTCCTCACGCTGTGGCTGCTGTACAGCACCGTACCCAATCGCCGCGTCAATCGCCGGCACACGGCCCTCGGCGCCTTGCTTGGCGCCTTGTTGTTCGAGCTGGCGCGCTGGGGTTTTACTCATTACGTGCGTCACGCGCAGAACTATCAGCAGATCTATGGCGCACTGGCGATCATTCCCCTGCTGCTGTTGTGGATCTACTTGTCGTGGGTGATCGTGATTTTGTGCGCGTCGGTGGCCGCATCGGTGTCGGCGTTCGAATACCAGAAGCCTTGCGATGCCATGCCGCAGGGCTCGGAGTTTCTGGGGCTGCTGGTGGTGCTGCGTCATTTCATCGATGCGCACCGTGCCGGTCACAGCGTGGATCCGGCGGCGATCCGCGCCACCGAACCGTGCCTGCGCAGCAGCGCGATCGTCACCTATTTCGAGGATCTGGCACAGGCCGGCCTGATCCAGCGCAGCGATACCGGCGGCTGGCTGTTGATGCGCAGCCTCGACAGCACGGACCTGCTGCACGTCTATCGTCACAACCGCTACCGGCTGCCGCTGAATCCGGCGGAGCAGGTGGCCAAGTCCGGCATCGAGCTGCCGCCCGAGCTGCTGTCGCTGCTGGAGCAACTGGCACGTTCGTTGGACAGCGCCTTGGGGACGCGGCTGGACAAGGTTTATCCTGTCAGCCGCGCAGCCTCCGTGCGCCTACCTGTTCCCCATCCCCAGGAATCCGAAACATGAAGTTGTTCGCCTCGTCGCTGCTGCTGGCTGTCTGCGCGCTGGCCGCTCCCGCTTTCGCCGCCATGCCGGCGCAGCCGTCGCTGAAGATCACCACGCTCGACGGCAAGCCATACGATCTGGCAACACAGCGCGGCCATTGGGTGATCGTCAATTTCTGGGCGACCTGGTGCGCGCCGTGCATCAAGGAATTGCCGGATATTTCCAAGTTCGTCGCCACGCACCCCAATGTCAGCGCCATCGGTATTGCTTACGACGATACGGATCCGGCCGATATCCGCACGTTCCTGCAGAAACATCCGGTCAGTTTTCCGGTGGCGCAGGTCACCATGGACAAGCCGTTGAAGGACTTCGATACGCCGCTGGGCCTGCCGACCACCTGGTTGATCGGCCCCGATGGCAAGGTGGCCAAGCACTTCACCGGCCCGATCAAGCCGGCGATGCTGAGTGCCGCGATCGGGCGTTGAGCAGATGAGTCGCAGCGCACGCTTCCTGGTCAGCGGCAAAGTGCAGGGCGTGTTCTTTCGCGCCAGCACGCGCGAGGAGGCCCTGAAGCTCGGTCTGCAAGGCCATGCCCGCAACCTGCCGGATGGCCGGGTGGAAGTGGTGGCCGGCGGTACGCCCGAAGCCCTGCAGGCACTGGAGCAATGGCTGTGGCAGGGGCCGCCGGCTGCGCAGGTCGATGAGGTGCTGCGCAGCGACTACGACGCGCCGCTGACCAGCGGCTTCGCGGTCGGCTGAAACCCGGCGCTCAACCGTCGAAGCTGTCGGGGACCCACAAGGCTTTGTCGGTGACGTGTTCGTGCCTGGGCTTGTGCTTGAGCCTGGGCAGCTTCACCGCCGGGATCGGCGTGTCGTGACGCGGCACTTGTTCCAGCAGGTGGCGGATCAAGTTGATGCGCCCGCGCTTCTGATCGTTGAAGTCGACCACGAACCAGGGTGCATTGGCGGTGTGCGTGCGCTCGATCATCACATCGCGCAGCTGGCCCAGTTCGGCGTACTTGGCACGCGAAGCCAGGTCCACCGGGGAGAGCTTCCAGCGCTTGAGTGGATCTTTGGCGCGCTCGGCGAAGCGTTCTTCCTGCTCTTTCTGGTCCACCGCCAGCCAGTATTTGAGCAGGATGATGCCGTCGTCGGTCAGCAGTTTTTCAAACACCGGCACCGCGGCCAGGAACGCCTCGTATTGCGCCTTGCTGCAGAAACCCATCGCCGGTTCCACCACGGCGCGGTTGTACCAGCTGCGATCGAACAGCACGAATTCGCCGGCCGCTGGCAGGTGCGCCACATAGCGCTGGAAATACCATTGCGTGGTTTCGGTTTCGTCCGGCTTGCCCAGGGCGGCGATGCGATAGCCGCGCGTATCCATGCTTTCAGTGATGCGCTTGATGGTGCCGCCCTTGCCGGCGGCATCGCGCCCTTCGAACAGCACGATCAGGCGCTTGCCGCTGCGCCGCAGCCAGCGATGCAGCCCGGCCAGCTCGATCTGCAGCGCTTCCATGGTCTTGTTGTATTGCTTGTCCGGCTTGCTCATCGGTGGATCTCCCCGTGGAACAACCGGCAGCCATCTTACAGGTCGATATCGGCGGGTGGGCGCCCGATGCGATGGCGCGCACTGATCGCCAGTGCAACGCGGCGGAAATCCGCGGCAAAGCCCTGCATGTCGAACAGCGAACCGCTGCGGCAGCGCTCGGCCAGGTGGCGGCGCAGCGTGGCCAGTGCATCGTGGTCATTGCCCAGCGCCGTGGCCATGCCGATAAACGACACGCTGTCGGCGGTAATCAGTTCCGGCAGCCCCAGCTGATGGAGCAGGCTGGTCACGGTACGGCCGGGGATGGTGTCGCCGCTGCGCGTCAGCACCGGGCAGCCGGACCACAGCGCATCCGAAGCGGTGGCGCGTGCGTTGGCCGGCAAGGTGTCCAGGTACAGGTCGATGTGCGCATAGCGCGCCAGGTATTCGTGGTACGGCAGGCGCGGCATGAAGATCAGGCGTTCCGGCGAGATCTCCAGTGCGGCCGCAGCCTGGCGCAAACGGTCGTCCGAATCGGCCGGCCCGCTCAGCAGCCACAGCACGCTGCCGCGCACCTGCTGCAGGATCAGCATGCAGCGCGCGAACACTGCCGGATTGATCGCATAGGTTTCGTTGAAGCAGGCGAATACCACGCCTTTTTCCGGCAGTCCGCACGCTTCGCGCGAAGGCGCAGGGGCCACCTCGCGGAGGGGATCGCTGGGCTGCGGACAGCGCGGCATACGGATCACTTTCTCGCTGACGTGTTCGCGCAGCGAAGCGGGAACGGTGACAGCGTCGGTCAGCAGATAGTCCATCCACGGCGCGCCCGAGCTGCCGGTATAACCCAGCCAACCCACCTGGATCGGCGCCGCGCGCAGCGACATCATTTCGGCATTGCCGCGTCCGCGGTAGCCATTGAGGTCGAACAGGATTTCGATCGCCGTGCCATGCATGAGCCTGGCCAGCTGCGCATGATTGAGGCCCGAGACATCGTGCAGCGTGGCTGCGGCCGAAAGCCGCCGGCGGGTGTTGCCGCCGTCGTCGGGCGTGGTGGCGAACAGGTGGATGTCCAGTTCGCTGTCGGCCAGCGCTTCGATCAGTGCCACGATGTGCTGGCCGACCGCGGCTTCATGGAAGCCGTCCGACAACATGCCGATGCGTACCGGGCTGTCCGGCAAGGGCAGGCTGTGGCGCAGATTGAGCTGCTGGCGCAAGCCGGCTGTCTGCTGTTCGATCAATCCGGCGAAGATTCGGGCGCAGCGCAGCTGCATGGCGGCATCGACATCTTCGGCGAGAAAAGCGAACGGATGTACGCCAGGCTGATTTTCCGACACGGCGAACTGCAGTTGTTCGCTCAGGCCGTCGAGGCCCTGCCAGCGGCACAGGCGGCGGCGGGTGAACAAGGTCTGCGCCATCACCACCACCGAATCCGGGGCGCGCGCCAAGGCATCGGTGAAGGCCTCGTTGGCGCCGACCAGATCGCCCGCTTCGTCCAGCATCAGCGCGGCCTGGTATACGTGCTGCACATTGTTCGGGGCGAGCTTGCCGGCTTGCAGCAGGGAGGCGGCGCCGTCCTGCGGCCGGCGCTGCCGATGCAGCATATGGCCCAGCATGGCGTGCGCGGCGTCGGAAGCCGGCGCGTGCTGCAGCGCCTGCCGCACGTGTGCCTCGGCCTCGGGCAGGCGCCCGAGTTCCATTTCGGCGGAGGCGAGGTTGAGGCGGATAGCCGGATGCTGCGGCATGTTCTGCACCGCCAGTGCGAATGCATCGCGTGCCTGCACGTGTTGGCCGATTTCCATATAGGCCGTGCCGAGCACCTGCAGCAAGGCCGGATGTCCGGGGGCCTGCGCCAGGGCTTTCTGCATCCGCTCGATCGCGGCGGCCGGCTTGCCGTCGGCCAGCGCCAGGCTGGCCAGATTGCATTGCACTTCCAGATTGCCCGGCGCCACTTCGGCGGCGCGATTCATCGCCACCTGCGCCTCGCGGCGCCGCCCCAGGCGCAACAGCGCCATGCCCTGCAGGCGCAGCAGGTCGGGCGATACCGGAAACTGCCGGCGCGCCCGCGCGGCCACGCTTAGAGCCTCTTCGTTGGCGTCACGCCGCAGCAACTCGTTGAGCTGCTGCAGGATCGGAGCGATGTCGTTGGGTGCTGCGTCGGTCATGGAGCTGGCAATGCGTTGGAGTGGCGGCGTAGGTACAGGCTACCTGCCAGCGGAGCCGGCAGGCATTGGCGCGATAAGAAGGGGCCCCCTTGCGTGTGCAGGTTAAGCGTAACGCGATCCTGCGGCTTTTACGCACTGCGCACTTTTCGCGGCCCGTCTCAGGCGCCGGCCAGCGATTTCAGTTCGTCCGCCTGGTGTTCGCGGGTCAGGGTGCCGATCAGTTCGTCCAGGTCGCCCTGCATGATCTCCGACAGGCGGTACAGGTCCAGGCCGATACGGTGGTCGGTAACCAGGTTGTCTTTGTAGCGGTAGGTACGAATTCGCTGGCTGCGGTCGCCGGTGCCCACCTGCAGCCGGCGCGTCTGCGCCTGCGCGGCGGCCTGCTTGGACTGCGCCTCGTCGAGCAGGCGCGCCTTCAGCAGGCTCATGGCGCGGGCGCGGTTCTTGTGCTGGCTGCGCTCGTCCTGGCATTCCACCACGATGCCGCTGGGCAGGTGGGTGATGCGGATGGCCGAATCGGTCTTGTTCACGTGCTGGCCGCCGGCGCCGGAGGCGCGGAAGGTGTCGATCTTCAGGTCGGCCGGCGACAGCTCGATGTCCTGGATCTCGTCCAGTTCGGGCAGCACCGCCACGGTGGCGGTGGAGGTATGCACGCGGCCCTGCGATTCGGTGAGCGGCACGCGCTTGACGCAATGCACGCCGGATTCGAACTTCAGGCGCGAGTACGCGCCGCGGCCTTCGATGCGGGCGACGATTTCCTTGTAGCCGCCGTGCTCGCCCGGATTCTCGCTCAGCACCTCTACTTGCCAGCGTTGGCGCTCGGCGTAGCGGGTGTACATGCGGAACAGGTCGCCGGCGAAAATCGCCGCTTCGTCGCCGCCGGAGCCGGCGCGTACTTCCAGGAACAAATTGGCCTCGTCGCGCGGATCCTTGGGGATCAGCAGCAACTGCAGTTCGCCTTCCAGCTCGGCCGCGCGGGCTTCCAGGCGGCCGATGTCGTCGGCCGCCATATCGCGCAGTTCGGGGTCGTCCAGCATGCCGCGCGCATCGGCCAGTTCGTGCTCGATGCCCACTTGTTCGCGCATGGCGGCGGCGACGGGTTCGAGCTGGGCGTATTCGCGCGAGAGTTCGCGGAAGCGGGTGTTGTCGGCGAGTACCTCGGCCTGCCCGAGCAGCAGGCCGATTTCTTCGTGACGTTCGGCAATGGCTTCGAGTTTGCGGCGAATGGAAGGGGTCATGGGAAGCAACCAGATGGCGAGGAGGATGGAAGTAACGGCGCGATGCGCCTGCGGCAGCCAGCCGCCCTCGCTATTTGTCTTCCAGTGATGCGTCCTTCAGCGCGGCCTGTGCTTCCTCGTCCAGCCCATACAGGCGGCCGGCGGCATGCAGCAGATCGTGGTCGCCGCTGAGCACCGCTTCGCGCAGGCGTGCGCTGGGGTGATGCAACAGCTTGTTGGTGAGCGTGTTGGCGAGGAACGCAAGCGCTTCATCCGCCGACTTGCCGCGGGCAAGCATGGCGCGTGCTTTTTCCAGCACCTGGTCGCGATAGATTTCGGCGTGCTGGCGCAGGTCCAGCGCCGGATTCTTCACCGTCAGCGCGCGGCGCCAGGCCATGTAGCGTTCGACCTGCAGGTCGATGATGGCGTCGGCTTCATGCGCGGCGTTTTCGCGTGAGCGGCGGTTGTCGTCGATCACCTGGCGCAGGTCGTCGATGCCGTAGAGATACACGTCGTCCAGTTCGCCCACCGCCGGTTCGATATCGCGCGGCACGGCAATGTCGACCATGAACATCGGTTTGCGGCGGCGCGTGGCGATGGCCTTTTCCACCATCGCGCGCGTGAGCACCGGCTGGCGAGCCGCGGTGGAGGCGATGACGATGTCCGCTTCGGCCAGGTGCTGCGGCAGATCGTGCAGGGCGATGGCATAGCCGCCATGGCGGCTGGCCAGCTCCTGCGCATTTTCCAGCGTGCGGTTGGCGACGATCAGCCGGCGCACCTGCTTTTCCGCCAGGTGGCGCACGGCCAGCTCGATGGTGTCGCCGGCGCCGATCAGCAGCACGCAGGCCTGGCGCAGGTCGGTGAAGACGCGCTCGGCCAGGCGCACGGCGGTGAAGGCGACGGATACGGTATGCGCGCCGATGCGGGTATCGGTGCGCACGCGCTTGGCCACCGCGAAGGTGTGCTGCAGCAGGCGGTCCATCGGGGTCTTCAGCGCGTTGGCGCCGCGGGCCTGTTGATAGGCGTCCTTCACCTGGCCCAGGATCTGCGGTTCGCCCAGCACCATGGAGTCGAGTCCGGTGGCGACCCGAAACATATGCCTCACGGCCGCTTCGTCATCATGCCGGTAGAGGAACTCATCGAGCTTGCCCGGAGTCAGTCGATGGTGACGGTTGAACCAGTCCTGCGCTACGTGCTCGGCGCCAGACGTTACGCTGACGTAAAGCTCGGTACGGTTGCAGGTAGAAAGGATCAGCGCCTCGTCGACACCGGGCTCCTGCGCCAGCTCGCGCAGCGCCAGACCGGTTGCATCTTCGTCAAACGCCACCTGCTCGCGCAGGCTGACCGGCGCAGTGAGGTGGTTGAGCCCGAGGGCGATCAGCTTCATGACGAGATGAGAGGCGAGGCGGCGGGCTTGGGCCGGCGTAGACTAGACATGGCCGGATGTGACCGGAACCGACAGGTGGTGTGGAGGAATAGTGTGCTGAGCGGAACGGTCAAGTTCAAGCAAGTGCGGCAGTATGTAGCTGTAGGGTTGGTGGTCTTGGGCATGACGGGATGCGCCGCGCTGCCGAATCGGAGTGGCCCCGCGTCGCCGTCCACGCCGCAGCCGCTGGCACGGATCACGGTCGCCACGCCGGACCTGGACCACGACCTGCTGGCCCAGCTGATGGCCGGTGAACTGGGATTGGCGGGCTCCGATCTCAAGGTTGCCTCGCAGGCCTATGGCAAGGCCATGATGATTTCGAACGATCCCGAGGTGGCCGGCAAGGCCGCCGCCCTGGCGATCGCCATCCACGATCCGGATGGTGCCGCCCGCGCCATCGACCGCTGGCAGGCGCTCGGCGCGACCCCGGCACAGCTGGCCCAGGCCCGCGCCGAACTGGCGGTGGAGCAGGGCCGTACCGACGAGGCCAAGCACCAGCTGTCGCTGCTGCTGGCCAGTGGCGACAAGGATGCCTGGCGCCTGTTCGGGCGCGTGCTGATCGGCAGCCGCGATTCCGCCCTGGCTTCCAACCTGCTGGAGTCCCTGGCCACGCCGGATCGCCTGCCGCCGGACCCCAAGGCGTGGCTGGCGATGAGCCAGCTCGGCGAGCAGCTTGGGCGCCACACCTATGCCCAGCAGCTTGCCGATGGCGCCATGAAGCGTTTCGGCACCGCCGACACGTACGCCTGGGCCGCCCAGCTGAAACTCAATAACGGCGACCGCAATGGCGGCCTGAATCTGCTGAAGCAGGCGCAGGTCAAGGATCCGGGCAATATCGGCCTGCGTCTTACCTATGCCTCGGTGCTGGGGCAGAGCGGCGACTACGCGCAGGCGAGCAAGTTGCTGGAGCGCGGCCCGCAAAACGCACAAACCTACGCCATGCGCGCCGCACTCGCCGCCAGCGCCAAGGACAACAAGGCGCTGGAGCAGGTCTACAAACAGTTGTCGCAGGCACCGTCCGATGTGCGCGAAAGCAGTGCGTATCTGCTGGGCCAGCTGGCCGAAGTGCTGGGCCGCAAGGAGGATGCGCTGAAGTGGTACGACCAGGTCTCCGACGACGACGATCACGCCTTCGACGCCGACCTGCGCACCGCGATTCTGCTGCAGGACCTGGGTCGCAGCGCCGAAGCGCACCAGCAGCTGGCGGAAATGCAGACCGACTATCTCGACCAGCCCGCGCAATTGCGCCGCGCCTACGAAGTGGACGCGGACCTGTATCTGCGCGACAAGCGCTATGCCGAAGCGATCGATGCTTTCTCGCATGCGCTGCAAGTGGTGCCGGACGATCCGGACCTGCTTTATGGGCGCGGCCTGGCGTACGCGCAGATCGGCAAGATCAACGAGGCCGTGGCTGATTTTCGCCGGCTGTTGAAGGTCAAGCCGGACGATATCGATGCCAGCAATGCATTGGGCTTCACGCTCGCCGATGCGGGCCGCGATCTGCCGGAAGCGGAAAAACTGATTGCTACGGCACGCGCCGCCAAGCCGGATGATCCGTCCATCGCCGATTCCTGGGGCTGGCTGCAATATCGCCTTGGCCATCTGGACCAGGCGGTGGAAGTGCTGCACAGCGCCTGGGAGAACGGCAAGGACGCCGACGTGGGCGTGCATCTGGGCGAGGTGCTGTGGAAGCAGGGGCATCACGAGCAGGCGCAGCAGATTTTCGATCAGGTGCGTCGCATGGATCCAAAAAACAGTACCTTGCAAGAAACCCTGAAGCGTCTGCGGCCATGAAATCATCCTTGCGTTTTCTCGCGGCGCTGGCGCCGCTGCTATTGGCTGCCTGCGCACCGCCGCAGCAACTGGTCCGGAACCGTGGCGATGCCGCCTCGCTGGCGCAGCAGGATGCGCGCGAACAGCAGCTGGCGAATGCCAATCACTGGACCATGGAAGGCCTGATCGGGGTTTCCAATGGCAAGGACGGCGGCAGCGGCACGCTGACCTGGATCCAGAACGGCGATCGTTACGACGTCACCGTGCGCTACAACCCGATCACCGGCAAGAGCGTGCACCTCACCGGCGGCCCCGATGGCGCCGTGCTGGAAGGGGTGGAAGGCGGTCCGCTGCAAGGCGCGAGCGCCGAGGCGCTGATGCGTCGTGCGATCGGCTGGGATGTGCCGCTCGACGAACTGCGTGCGTGGGTGCTGGCGGTGCGTGCGCAGGGCGGTGGCGCCGAGCTGAGTTTCGGCGACAACAAATTGCCGTCGCTATTGCAGCAGGATGGCTGGGCAGTGAGTTATCCGGCCTGGGATATGACCCGCCAACCGCCGCTGCCGACCAAGGTTTTTGCGGAAAATCCGCCCTACAAAGTGCATCTCGCGATCAAGTCGTGGAACCTGCAATGAGTTTTTCCCTCGTCGTGCGCTCAAACGCTGGAGCCGTCTTTTGTCACCTGATTCGATGACTTTTCGTGTTGAACGCGCCACTGCCGCGCACGTGGATGCGATTTGCGCGATCGAGCGCAGCGCAGTCGAAATGTTCCGCGGTCACCAGGCGTGGCCGTTCTATCGCGCCGTTTCCATTCCGCCCGATCAGCTCGCCATGGAAATCCAGCAGGGACTCGTCTGGGTGGCGTTGCCCGATGACAGCGATGAGCCGGTCGGTTTTGTCTGGCTCGATACCGAACACGGTGGCAGGGTGGTGGGCATTGCCGAAATCGATGTGTTGCCTGCTTACGGCAGGCGCGGCATCGGCAGCGCGTTGCTGAATTGCGCCTGTGAATGGGCGCGATCGGCAGGTTATCGCCGGGTCGATCTGGGCACGCTGGCGGATGTGCCGTGGAATGCGCCGTTCTATGCAAAGCACGGTTTTTCGATCGTGGACAAGCACGATCCGGATTTCGCCTATGCGCGCGAGCGCGACGAAGAACATGGTTTTCCCGAGACATTGCGCGTATTCATGACCCGCCGGCTGGCGCCGCCGGACGCGCATGAGTGGAGCGTGTGGCCGGCACCGGCCAAGCTCGATCTGCTTGCGCCGCCGGTGAAACCGCGCGATGACGAGCCGCGCGAATGGCAGCGGATCGTGCGTCTGCTCGATGCCTGTGACGAGCTCCGTTTGCGTGCGCGTACCGACGATCTGATCGATGCGCATGCCGGTAACCCGGCACATGCGGAACTGGCGCGTCGCGCGGCAAACCTGCTGCGCGAACATGCGCATATTCAGGCCGGTGCGGATATCCGGATCGAGCAGCGCATTCCTGCCGGTGTCGGCGTTGCCGGCGAAAGTTCGCTCGTCGCCACCGTGCTGGTGGCCTTGAATCACCTCTGGCGCACCGGCCTGACGATCGAGCAACTGGCCGAACTGGGGCGCGAGCTTGACCGTGAAGTGCCGATATTCCTGCACGGGCGCTCCGTGCAGACGACATTGACGCATGAACGTGCTACGTCCACCAAGTTGCCGCAGCGTTGGTACGTGCTGATCGATCCGCACGAAAGCGTGGCAGTTGAGGAAATATTTCAAGCAACTGAATTGACACGAATTGCGCCCGCGGCGACAATTTCCTTCTTTGCTTCCGGCGAAACGTTGGAGAACGTGATCGAGCCTGTCGTTCGTGCGCGCTACCCACGGGTTGCGGCGGCCTGGGACTGGCTCGGAAGCCACGGCCACGCGCGGCTTTCCGGCAGCGGCGGTTGCGTTTTCCTCGAAACGGCAACGCCCGAACGGGCCGAAGCGGTCGCCAGGCGCTGCCCGGCAACGTTCACGGCCTGGGTGGCCGAGGGTGTGGGAGTTTCACCGTTGCGGCGGGCGTTGTCCCGCCATGCTGCAGCGGGTTGAAGCGGCTGGGAAGCGAATTGCAAAAACGAGTAACACTGGGGCGTCGCCAAGCTGGTTAAGGCACGGGATTTTGATTCCCGCATGCGCAGGTTCGAATCCTGCCGCCCCAGCCATTCACACAATGGCCTGGTTTCTGAGGAAACAACCGTGGATACGTCCAGCCCGATGCTGTTCGCCGGCAACGCACACCGCGCCCTCGCCGAAGACGTTGCTCACCGACTGGGCGTGCCGCTAGGCAAGGCGCTGGTCGGCAAGTTCAGCGACGGCGAAGTGCAGATCGAAATCGAAGAGAACGTGCGCCGGCAGGAAGTGTTCGTGCTGCAGCCCACGGGCGCGCCCAGTGCCGAAAACCTGTTCGAGCTGCTCACCCTGGTCGATGCGCTCAAGCGCGCCTCTGCCGCCAGCGTCACCGCGGTGATCCCGTACTTCGGCTACGCCCGCCAGGATCGCCGCCCGCGCTCGGCGCGCGTGCCGATCACCGCCAAGCTGGTCGCCCGCCTGATCGGCACCGCCGGCGTCGACCGCGTACTCACGGTGGACCTGCATGCCGACCAGATCCAGGGCTTCTTCGATGTGCCGGTGGACAACGTCTACGCCTCGCCGATCCTGCTGGCCGATATCTGGCGCAACCACAGCATGGACGACCTGATCGTGGTCAGCCCGGACGTGGGCGGCGTGGTGCGTGCCCGCGCCATCGCCAAGCGCCTGGACGACGCCGATCTGGCGATCATCGACAAGCGCCGCCCCAAGGCCAACGTGGCCACGGTGATGAACATCATCGGCGACGTGGAAGGCAAGACTTGCGTGATGGTGGACGACATCGTCGATACCGCCGGCACGCTGTGCGCCGCCGCCGCCGCCCTGAAGGAGCGCGGCGCCCGCAAGGTGGTGGCCTACTGCGTGCATCCGGTGCTGTCCGGTGCGGCGATCCGCAATATCGAGGGCTCCCAGCTCGACCAGCTGGTGGTCACCAACACCTTGCCGCTGCGCGACGAGGCCAGGGCCTGCGCCAAGATCCGCCAGCTGTCGGTGGCCGAGCTGCTGGCCGAGACGATCCGCCGTATCGCCTTTGGCGAGTCGGTCAGCTCGCTCTATATCGACTGAGCGCGTGTTTTTTCGCCTCTCCCCCTCGGGGAAGGGCGAGCTTCCGTGGCTTTCCTGGCGGTGACCCTCGTGTCCCAGGCCTCTTCCTGCAGGGGAGGAGGGGCCATAACGCTCGATTTTCTGTATACTTACCCGCTTTTCCGTCCGCGCAAGCGGGCAATCCGGCTCCTCTGGTCGCGGGGGAGTCAGTTCGGCTGCCGTGAGGCGGCTTTCCAATCCAAGGCATTACTGACATGGCTAAGATTCATGAGATCCCGGCGCAGAGCCGCAAGGACCAGGGCAAAGGTGCGAGCCGCCGCCTGCGTCACGCGTCTTTCGTGCCGGCCGTTGTTTACGGTGCGGGCCAGCCCGCTGAAAACATCCAGATCGAGCACAACACCATCCTGCTCGCCGCCAAGCACGAGTGGTTCTTCTCCTCGGTGCTCGACCTGAACGTCGACGGCAAGGTGCAGAAGGTGCTGGTGCGCGACTGGCAGAAGCATCCGTTCAAGCAGCAGATGCTGCACATGGACTTCCTGCGCATCAACGAGAACGAAGCGATCCGCGTGAGCGTGCCGCTGCACTTCCTGAACCAGGAAAAGTCCGCGGCCGGCAAGACCGCTGGCGTGGTCATCTCGCACAACCTCAACGAAGTGGAAGTGTCCTGCCTGCCGAAGGATCTGCCGGAGTTCCTCGAACTCGACCTGGCCGACCTCAAGCCCGGCGACATCGTCCACCTGTCGCAGATCAAGCTGCCGGCCAACGTTGAAATCCCGTCGCTGCACCTGGGCGTGGATCACGACGTGGCGGTGGTCACTGCCGCATTCGTGCAGGAAGAAGTCGACGAAGCCCCGGCTGCCGAAGGTGCCGAAGGCGAAGCTGCCAAGCCGGCCGCCGGCGACGCTGCCAAGAAGTAAGCCGCTACGGCGCCTTTCCCCCTCTCCCTTGCCGGGAGAGGGATGGGGCCTGCGGCGACCCTACATATGGCAGGGCTACGACTTATCGTCGGACTGGGCAATCCCGGTGCCGAACACCTCAGAACCCGGCATAACGCCGGGTTCTGGTTTGTTGACGCCCTCGCAGCGGGGCAGGGCGAGCGCTTCGGCCTCGACGGCAAGCTGCATGGCGAAACCTGCAAGGTGCGCATCGGCGGCCAGCAGGTATGGCTGCTCAAGCCCGCCACCTTCATGAACAAAAGCGGCATCGCTGTTGCCTCGGCGCTGCGCTATTACAAGATCGAGCCGGATGAGTGCCTGGTGGCACACGACGAGCTGGATCTGGATCCGGGCACCATCCGCATGAAATTCGATGGCGGCCACGGTGGCCAGAACGGCCTGCGCGACATCATTGCGCACCTGGGGCATGCCAAGTTCCATCGCCTGCGTATCGGCATCGGCCACCCTGGCCACAAGGACAAGGTGACGCCGTGGGTGCTGGGCCGTCCTTCCGCCAAGGACGAAGATGCGATAATCGACAGCATTGCCCGCGCGCTCGATGTGCTGCCGCTGGCTGTCGAGGGTCAATTCGACAAGGCCATGCAGCAATTGCACACCAAGCCCGCCTGAATCGGCGGCCGGGCTGACCTTCATCATTGACTGGCGGCCTGTCCGCCACCTGCACGGATTTCCTCATGGGTATCAAATGCGGCATCGTCGGCCTGCCTAACGTCGGCAAGTCCACCCTGTTCAACGCGCTTACCAAGGCCGGCATCGCGGCGGCGAACTTTCCGTTTTGCACCATCGAGCCGAACGTGGGCGTGGTACCGGTGCCGGACCCGCGCCTGCAGGCGCTGTCGGATATCGTCAATCCGCAGAAGGTGATTCCCACTGCGGTGGAGTTCGTCGATATCGCCGGCCTGGTGGCTGGCGCTTCCAAGGGCGAAGGCCTGGGCAACAAGTTCCTGGCGCATATCCGTGAGGTGGATGCCATTGCACACGTGGTGCGCTGCTTCGAGCACAGCGACATCATCCACGTGGCGGGCAAGGTCGATCCGATCGCCGACATCGAAACCATCGACACCGAGCTGGCGCTGGCCGACCTCGATTCGGTGGAAAAGGCGCTGAATCGCGCCGAGCGCGCGGCCAAGGCCAACGACAAGGAAGCCCTGGCCAAGAAGCCGGTGCTGCAGAAGCTCGCCGCCGGCCTCAACGAAGGCAAGGTGGCGCGCAGCCTGGGCTTGGATGAAGACGAAAAGGCGCTGGTGCGCGACCTGTTCCTGCTTACCCTCAAACCGCTGATGTACATCGCCAACGTGCGCGAGGACGGCTTCGAAAACAATCCGCATCTGGACGCCGTGCGCGCCCGCGCGGTGGTCGAGGGTGCCGAGGTGGTGCCGGTGTGCGCGGCGATCGAGGAGGAGCTGTCGCAGCTGGAAGACGCCGACCGCGACGAGTTCCTGAAGGATCTCGGCCTGGAAGAGCCGGGCCTCAACCGCGTGATCCGCGCCGGCTACAAGCTGCTCAACCTGCAGACCTATTTCACCGCCGGCGTGAAGGAAGTGCGCGCCTGGACCATCAAGCGCGGCTTCACTGCGCCACAGGCTGCTGGCGTGATCCATACCGATTTCGAGCGCGGCTTCATCCGTGCGGAAACGGTGGGCTACGACGATTTCATCCAGTACAAGGGCGAGACCGGTGCTGCGGCGGCAGGGCGTTTGCGCAAGGAAGGCAAGGATTACGTGGTCAAGGATGGCGACGTGCTGCACTTCCTGTTCAACGTCTAGGCGTTGCATGGGTTGAGCAAAAAAAAGGCCGCGTAATGCGGCCTTTTTCTGTGTGGGAAGGCACTCGCCGGGAGCTCGTGCAAACATGGTTGCCTCAGCCGTGGAGCGACAGGTGGTGGCGGTGGAAGCTTTGCGATTGCATCTGCGCTTGGCGCGCATGGAGGATGCGCGCGTTGTCGGCGTGTTGATCCGCCGTGTGCTGCGCCGCTGGGTGCTGCCGGACCAGTCGCGCAAGGTGGCTGCGGCATTATTAGCGCGGAGCAGTGCCAAGGCGATGCGCGAGAAAATCCAGGAAGGGCAGCGTTTCCATCTCGCCTATCTGGATGATGTGCTGGTTGGTGTCTCGGCCATGCGGGATGACACGCATCTGGTGCAATTCTTTGTCAGCACGCGCTACCAGGGACGGGGAATAGCGCGGCGTCTATGGTGGCGGACCCTGCGGGATGCGCAGCGTCGTGCAGGAACCCGCCGCTTTACCCTCAATGCGACCCGTTGCGCCGTGCCGGTCTATCGGCGGCTAGGTTTTCGCGCCATCGGGCCGGAGCGGCCGTCGCCCCTGGGCGTAATGACTACGCCGATGCTGCTGGTGCTGCCGAACCCGCGCGCCAAAGGCGCATAATGCGCGCCTCGTTCCATGGCGCCCCCTCGCCGGAGATTGCATGTCAGGCCAGCAGCATGAAGTGACTTTCCGTTTTCTCGCCCAGCCCACCGACGTCAATTTCGGCGGCAAGGTGCATGGCGGCATGGTGATGAAATGGATCGACCAGGCCGGCTATGCCTGTGCCGTAGGCTGGAGCGGGGCGTACTGCGTGACTGCGGCGGTCAGTGGCATCCAGTTCGTCAAGCCGATCCTGATCGGCGATGTGGTCAGCGTGCGGGCCAAGCTGATCCATACGGGTCGCTCCAGCATGCAGATGGCGGTGGATGTGCTGGCGCGGGACCTGCGTACTGGCGAAGAGCGCCTGGCCACCAGCTGCGTGATGGTATTCGTCGCGCTGGACAAGCCCGATGGCAAGCCCACGCCGGTGCCCCAGTGGACGCCGCGCGACGACAACGAGCGGCGCCTGCAGGAGAAAGCACTGCATCTGCTGGAGCTTTCCAAGAGCATGGAGCAGTTGGTCGATACGCGCGGTGCCGGCAACGACTGACCGGGCCGTATTTGGTCAGAAAAATCTTGGGAAAACGGCCCGTTTCTCGTCATCGGGTGTTGACACAAACGGCCTCCATCCACACAATAGCCGTTCTTTGTTGGAGGGATACCCAAGCGGCCAACGGGGGCAGACTGTAAATCTGCTGGCTTACGCCTTCGGTGGTTCGAATCCACCTCCCTCCACCAGTCATTGTTACGGGCAACCGGGCAGGGCTGGCCAACAGGTCGCAAGCGGGAATGGATGCACGCTGTAGCGGTTTGTTAGACGAGTTCCGCACAGGGCGGGAGTAGTTCAATGGTAGAACCTCAGCCTTCCAAGCTGATGGTGCGGGTTCGATTCCCGTCTCCCGCTCCATTGATCTCGTCGCCGTGTTTTTTATGCTCATGTAGCTCAGTCGGTAGAGCACTTCCTTGGTAAGGAAGAGGTCGCTGGTTCGATTCCAGTCATGAGCACCACCGCAGAACTTCTTGCGGCATCGCCTGAAAACCTTGGTTTAGGCTTTCCTTCACTCACTGATTCCATCGGGATTTAACGCTCATGGCAAAGGGTAAATTCGAACGCACCAAGCCGCACGTGAACGTGGGCACGATCGGTCACGTGGACCACGGCAAGACGACGCTGACGGCGGCGCTGACGAAGATCGGCGCAGAGCGTTTCGGTGGTGAATTCAAGGCG
>NZ_JACZZA010000019.1 GCF_014863405.1 Dyella acidiphila | reverse complement strand
ATGCCTTTTCGTCAGGGCAGGATGCCCTGTCGAAAAGCCCCTCCCACCCTTCACGCACTTGATGGGCAGGACGCCCATCAAGCGCTCCCTCGGGGTGCCCTTCTCTTTGGTTACTTTCTCTTGGGCACGCAAGAGAAAGTAACTCGGGCCCGCAGGGGCCGAAAGCGCCGCAGGCAATGGCACACATCAACGCGACATGCATACCTGAGGCCGAAGGAACAGACATCCGTTGAGTCACCCCCGGATCAAGCCCTGGGATAACCCAACCTACGCAGCGAAGCGCCACGCACATAGCATTGCGCCCTCAAACGAGGGCGCAATAGAAAACCAGGCAAACGCAAAACACATCACACCATCGGCAAGTTCAACCCCTGCTCCTTCGCACACTTCACCGCGATGTCATACCCCGCATCCGCATGACGCATCACCCCCGTCCCCGGATCATTCCACAACACCCGCGCAATCCGCTGATCCGCCGCCTCACTGCCATCACACACAATCACCACACCACTGTGCTGGCTATACCCCATCCCCACACCACCACCATGATGCAAGCTGACCCACGTAGCCCCGCCCGCCACATTAAGCATCGCGTTGAGCAACGGCCAATCCGACACCGCATCGCTGCCATCGCGCATCGCTTCCGTCTCGCGATTGGGACTGGCCACCGACCCCGAATCCAGATGATCGCGCCCGATCACCACCGGCGCCTTCAGCTCGCCCTTGCGCACCATCTCGTTGAACGCCAGGCCCAGCTTGTGACGCTGTCCCAGGCCCACCCAGCAGATACGCGCCGGCAGGCCCTGGAAGCTGATGCGCTGCTCGGCCATGTCCAGCCAGTTGTGCAGATGCGGATCGTCCGGGATCAGTTCCTTCACCTTCGCATCGGTCTTGAGGATGTCTTCCGGATCGCCGGATAGCGCCACCCAGCGGAACGGGCCCACGCCACGGCAGAACAGCGGACGCACGAAGGCCGGCACGAAGCCCGGGAAATCGAAGGCGTTGGCGCAGCCTTCGTCCTTGGCCATCTGGCGGATGTTGTTGCCGTAGTCGAAGGTGGGAATGCCCTGCGCATGGAATGCGAGCATCGCTTCCACATGCTGCTTCATCGATTTCTTGGCCGCATCGCGCGTGCCGTTCGGATCGCTCTTGCGGCGCTCGAACCACTGCTCCACCGTCCAGCTCTGCGGCAGATAGCCGTTGACCGGATCGTGCGCGCTGGTCTGGTCGGTTACCGCATCGGGCCTGACGCCGCGGCGCACCAGTTCGGGCAGGATGTCGGCGGCATTGCCGAGCAGTGCGATCGACTTGGCTTCGCCGGACTTGGTGTATTTCTCGATGCGCGCCAGCGCGTCATCGATATCGTTCGCCTGTTCGTCGACGTAGCGCGTCTTCAGGCGAAAATCGATGCGGCTCTGCTGGCATTCGATATTCAGGCTGCTGGCGCCGGCGAGCGATGCCGCCAGCGGCTGCGCACCGCCCATGCCGCCCAGGCCCGCGGTGAGAATCCACTTGCCCTTGAGGCTGCCGCCGTAATGCTGGCGGCCCATTTCCACGAAAGTTTCGTAGGTGCCCTGCACGATGCCCTGCGAGCCGATATAGATCCACGAGCCGGCCGTCATCTGGCCGTACATCATCAGGCCTTTGCGATCGAGCTCGTTGAAGTGTTCCCAGTTGGCCCAGGCCGGCACCAGGTTGGAATTGGCGATCAGCACGCGCGGTGCATCCGGATGGGTGGGAAACACGCCGACCGGCTTGCCCGACTGCACCAGCAGGGTTTCGTTGTCGTTGAGCTCGCGCAGTGCGCGCAGGATGGCGTCGAAGCACTCCCAGTTGCGCGCGGCGCGGCCGATGCCGCCGTATACCACCAGCTCCGCGGGATTTTCCGCCACGGCCGGGTCCAGGTTGTTCTGGAGCATGCGGTACGGTGCTTCGGTGAGCCAGCTCTTGCAGCTCAGCGCCGTGCCGTGCGGGGCGCGGATGGTGCGGGTGGTGTCGATGCGGGTGGGCGCGTTCATCGGAATACCTGCGACTGCCATGGGGAAAGACAGCCATTATGGTCGTCCCCTTTCCCGGCCGCCAACTGCAGTGCGGCAAAAGTGCGGCCGCGGCGGTCGGGGCTGCAGTCCCCTAAATCGATGTAACCGGCCATTCCGTTCGCACGAAGCACACGACAACGCACGCCGGCGGGCGCAAGATCGCCCAGGGGTAGCTGGCGTCCCGCCACAGAGGAAGCGCTCGCATGAATGCACCGTCCCAATTCCCCGCACCGCCACCGCTGAGCCGCAGCAGCATGCTGCTGCGCTTTGCGCTGATCGGTGCGGTCCTGCTGATTGTCGTGCTCGCCTTCGGCTATGTCGGCGGCTGGCTGGCGCCGCAGCGGCTTACCGCGCAGCGCATGGTCAATCAGCTGCAGGCCAATGCCGGGGTTTTTCCGGGCTATCGGCGCAATCACGCCAAGGGCGTATGCGTGGCCGGCTATTTCGACAGCAACGGCCAGGCCCAGGCGTTTTCGGTAGCGCAGGTGTTCGCGCCGGGCCGCACGCCGGTGGTGGGACGCTTCGCGGTGCCGGTCGGCAATCCGTATGCGCCGGACAGCAGCGCGCCGATCCGCAGCATGGCCTTGCGCTTCACTGAGGCGAACGGCCAGCAATGGCGTTCCGGCATGAACAGCATGCCGGTATTTCCGGTGGGCACGCCGCAGGCGTTCTTCGAGCTGTTGCAAGCGCAGCATCCCGATCCGGCCAGTGGCAAGCCGGATCCGGCCAAGCTCGGTGCGTTTTTCGCTTCGCATCCGGAAACGTCGGCTTTTCTCGCCTGGGTGAAAACCGCGAAGCCGTCGGCAAGCTATGCCACGGAAAGTTATTGGAGCTTGAACGCCTTTGTGCTGGTCGATGCGAACGGCGACAAGCATCCGGTGCGTTGGCGCATGGTGGCGGAGAACGGCAACAGCACGCCCGGCGGCAGCGATCCGAATTATCTGGATGCCGATCTGGCGCAACGGCTCGCGCAAGGTCCGCAGCGCTGGCATTTGGTGCTCACGCTGGCCAGCCCCGGCGATCCCACCGACGATGCCAGCAAGGAATGGCCGGCGGATCGCCATGAAGTCGATGCAGGCACGCTTGTGCTCACCGGCACCGAGCCGCAGGAAAGCGGCCCCTGCCGTGACATCAACTACGACCCGACGGTGCTACCCAACGGCATCCAGATCTCGGACGATCCGCTGCTGCCTGCACGCTCGGCGGCGTACGCCACCTCGTATCTGCGTCGCACCAGTGAAGAGGCGCATCTGCCCGGTACTGCCGCCAGCCATACGGAGGCCAAGTGATGACGCGCTCACCCACTCAATTCGTGCTCGCCGCACGCGTGCTGCACTGGCTGATGGCGCTGCTGATCGTGTCGATGCTGTTTATCGGCGTGGGCATGGTGGCTTCGGTATCCGAGCGGCATGCGTGGCTGATCAGCATCCATAAGCCGCTGGGCATCGCGATTCTGTTGTTGGCCGTGGTGCGCCTGATCGTGCGCTTGCGCAATCCGCCACCGCCGCTGCCGGCCGATCTGCCCGCACTGCAGAAATTTGCCGCGCATGCATCGCACTGGCTGCTGTATGTGCTGATGCTGCTGATCCCGCTGGTCGGCTGGGCGATGCTGTCGGCAGGCGGTTATCCGGTGATGCTGAGCGATTCGCTGCGCCTGCCGTCGATCTTCCCCGCCAATGCGGTGGCGTTTGCGGTGCTCCGGCATGCGCATGCATGGTTGGCGATGTTGTTGCTGCTCACCTTCCTGGCGCATCTGGGTGCGGCGCTTTATCACGGGCTGATCCGCCGCGATGGCGTGTTGCGCAGCATGGTCGGCGGCCGCGCGCCATAGTGCAGCGCCAACTGCGCAGCCTGGGTTGCATTTCCAGGCTGCGCCCGCCTTGGCATTGATGTCCGAAAACGGCGAGTTTCGCCCCGGCAACGGTGCTAGCCTGCAGGGCATGTCCGAAGCCGCCCCACTCCCCACGCTCGATCTGCAAGCCTGCGAACGCGCCCGGCTGAGCCGCGATGCGCGTTTCGACGGGCTGTTCTTTATCGCCGTGCGCAGTACCGGCATTTATTGCCGGCCGGTGTGCCCGGCGCCCACCGCCAAGAGCGTGAACGTGCGCTTCTATGCCACCGCGGCCGCAGCGGAAGCGGCCGGCTTTCGGCCCTGCCTGCGCTGCCGCCCGGAACTGGCGCCGGGCAACGATGCCTGGCAGCGCGGCGATCATGTGGTAACGCGTGCCTTGAAGCTGATCGAAGGCGGCCTGCTGCAGGAGCAGCCGGTGGAAGAACTGGCGCGCCGGGTCGGTGTCGGCGCACGGCAATTGCGCCGGCTGTTCGTCGAACGGCTGGGCGCCCCGCCGATCGATGTGCACACCACTCGCCGCCTGCTGTTCGCCAAGCAGTTGCTGACCGAAACGCGCATGCCCGTTACCGATGTGGCGCTCGCGTCCGGCTTCGGCAGCCTGCGCCGTTTCAACGCAGCGTTTGCGCAGGCGAATCGAATCCAGCCGCGCGAACTGCGCCGTCATCCGCATGCCGGCAATGACGACAGCCTCAGCCTGAAACTCAGCTACCGGCCGCCTTACGATTTCGGCGCCATGCTGGCGTTTCTGCGCGGACGTGCGCTGCCGGGGATCGAATGCGTCGACGAAACCGGTTATGCGCGCGTGTTCGGCACGCCGCAGGCGCCGGGCTGGCTGCGCTTGAGCGCATGGTCTGGCGATGAGCACGCGTTGCGGCTGCAACTGCATTGTCCGCAACCGGCGCAGATGCTGACGGTGGTGACGCGGATCCGCCGCATGTTCGATCTCGATGCCGATCCGCAAGCTATCGGCGCGGCCCTGCAGACCACACCGCAGATGAAAGCGCTGTTGCGCAAACGGCCAGGCTTGCGCCTGCCAGGTAGTTGGGATGGTTTTGAAGTGGCGGTACGCGCGATTCTCGGCCAGCAGGTCAGCGTGGCCGCGGCACGTACACTGGCCTCGCGCATCGTGCAGCGCTACGGCGTGGCGCTGCCGGTGTCGATCGCGCCCGGCCTGGAACGTTTGTTCCCCGGACCGGAAGCCTTGGCCGATGCCGATCTGCGTTCGCTCGGCATCATCACTGCACGCGCCGAAACCATCCGCGGCGTGGCGCGTGCGGTGCTGGATGGCCGGGTGGATTTTCGCGTCGAGCAATCGCTGGATGAATTTGTCGAACGCTGGGTCGCGCTGCCCGGCATTGGCGAATGGACTGCGCACTACATGGCCATGCGTGGACTCAGTCATCCGGATGCGTTTCCTGCGGCCGACCTGATCCTGCGCCGCGCGGCGGCGGAGGGCGACAGCTTGCTCAGCACGCGCGCACTTACCAACTTGGCCGAAGCATGGCGTCCCTGGCGCGCCTACTCGGTGATGCATCTGTGGCGCAGCATGAGCGAGCCGGCAAAACGGCCGCGCGCTACGCGGAAGGAGGTCACGGCATGAGCACGGCGCACGACACTGTCTGGTACGACTATCTGTCCACGCCGATCGGCAAGCTCCTGCTCGCTGCCGATACGCAAGGCCTGCGCGAGGTGTGGTTCGAAACCGGCCGGCATCAGCGCGAACCGGCTTCGACCTGGCAACGCCAAGCCACCAGGCTGGACTTTGCGCGCAAGCAGCTGGATGAGTATTTCGCCGGCGAGCGGCAGGATTTCGACTTGCCGCTGCATCCGCTGGGCACACCCTTCCAGGTACAGGTGTGGCATACGCTGGCCAGGATTCCGTATGGCACCACCATCAGCTATGCCGAGCTAGCTCGACGCATCGGCCAGCCACTGGCGGTACGCGCAGTGGGCGCCGCCAACGGACGCAATCCGCTGCCGATCGTGCTGCCCTGCCATCGCGTGATCGGCAGTGACGGCAGCCTCACTGGTTTCGGCGGTGGTTTGCCGACCAAGCGTTTTCTGCTGGGGCTGGAAGATCGCATCGTGCATGGCGATCTGTTCGGCCAGGGCGCCACCTAAACGCCATAAAACCGTCTGGCAAGCGGCCTGCGTGCCGGCTAGCATCGCGTGCTCGCCACCAGGGGATCCCCATGCATCAACGCGCGCTGCGCTGTTTCGTATTTGCTACGTGCGCGCTGCTTGCGCCCTGGCTTGCCGGCGCCACCTCGCCGGACCTCACGCGCAGCGCGGAGCAACCGATGTTTGCCGCCGCAGGTGCGCCGGGCATGGTGATTGCGGTGGTCGATGGCGATACGGTCAGCATCCATGGCTACGGCGAAACGCGCCCCGGCAGCAAGCAGCTTCCCGATGCGCATTCGCTGTTGCACATCGGTTCGCTGTCCAAGCTGCTGGCCGCCGACCTGATGGTCAAGCTGGCCGCGCAGGATGCCTTGCGCCTCACCGATCCCCTGCAGCGCTATGCACCGGACGGAATGCGGCTGCCCGTGTCCGGGCGCCCCATCACCTTGTTCGATCTGGCCACGCATACCAGCGGTCTGCCGCGACAGGCCGATCTGCCGGCCGGCGCATTGCCGTATGCAAAGGCACGCTGGATCTGGCTGCAGCAGCAGAAAACATTGTCCGCGCCGGGGCACGTCGCGCTCTACTCCAATCTGGCATTCGATTTTCTCGCCGATGCCCTGGGCAAGGCTGCGGGCAGCACTTACGAACAGGCCTTGCAGCACTACGTGACGCAGCCACTGGGCATGCGCGATACCACCGCAACACCTTCGGCGGAACAGTGCGCGCGCCTGCTCGCCGGCCGCGATGCAACGCCCTGCACCAGCGCCAGCGACAACGCCGGCAGCGGCAGCATGTATGCCAGCGCCGCCGACATGGCGGCCTGGATGAAACAGCAGCTGGGCCTGGGCCAGCAAGGTGTCGATCCGCAAACCGCGATCAGCCAGGCGATCTATTTTCAACGCCAGTCGCTGGCCGATGTGCAGGGCATGGATCACGCCGGCCACGCGGACGGCCTCGGCCTGGGCTGGGTGCTGCTGGCCGCGAGTGCGCAGCAGCCGGCGATCCTGGAAAAGACCGGCGGCTACGGCGGCTTCATGTCGTACATGGCCTTGGCGCCGGGGCAGAAGATCGGTGTATTCGTGGCGGTGACGCGCATGGATCTGCCAGCGCTTCACGCCATCACCACACAGGTAAATGCCCTGGTCGCCAAGCTGACCGAGCAGGCGCATCATCACGGCGCCTAGACGGTGCCGGGTCGCACCATGCCCTGGCGTAGACGCAGGTGTATTCGCGGCAGGCACGAAGCTGTCGGCGGCCTGTCGGCGCGACAGCGTTGAGGAGAAGGCAGCGCTGGCCATCGCATAAAAAAAAGAACGCGCGGAGGCTTCGATGAATACCGAATCTTCGTTTGCCGATCGGTTGATCGCGAAACTGGATCTGCTGCCGCATCCGGAAGGCGGCTGGTACCGGCAAACCCATCGCAGCGAGGAACGCATTCTGCGTTCGGCGGCCGATCAAACCCGCATCGAGCGGCGCGCATCCACCGCCATCTATTACCTGCTGAACAATGGCGACTACTCCGCCTGGCATCGCATCGATGCCGACGAGCTGTGGCATTTCCATCTGGGCGATCCGCTGTTTATCCACATGCTGCATCCGCAGGGCGAGCTGGTGACGCGCATCCTGGGCAATACGCTGGAGCAGCCGGATGGCACCTTCCAGGTGCTGGTGCCGGCGGGCTACTGGTTTGCCGCGGAGCGCACCGGTCCGCGCGGCTATACGTTGGCCGGCTGCACGGTAGCGCCGGGCTTCGAGTTCGAACATTTCGAGCTGGCCAGCATGCCGGATCTGCTGCGACGCTATTCCGGGCATCGTGCCTTGCTTGAACGGCTTGCGCCCAAGGTGGGGGCCGACGCCTAGCGCCGTAGGGCCTACAATGCGCGGCTTCACCGCGAGCAATGCATGGCCTCTACCGCACACCACTCCCCTAGCCTGGCGATCATCGGCGGCGGTCCGGCCGGACTGATGGCGGCCGAGACGGCGCGCGCCCACGGCATCGAGGTGGATCTCTACGAAGCCAAGGGTTCGGTGGGGCGCAAATTTCTGATCGCCGGCAAGGGCGGCATGAATCTTACCCACGGCGAAGCGCGGCCCGCGTTCGACCAGCGCTATGCCGAACGCGCTGACGCGGTCGGTACATGGCTGGACGATTTCGACGCCGACGCGCTGCGCGCGTGGGCGCTGGGGCTGGGCGTGGATACCTTCGTCGGCAGCTCCGGGCGCGTTTTTCCGCGCGATCTGAAAGCGGCCCCGCTGTTGCGCGCCTGGGTGCATCGCCTGCGCGAAAGCGGTGTGCGTTTCCACGTGCATCATCGCTGGCTGGGCTGGAACGACGATGGCGCCCTGCGCTTTGCAACGCCCACCGGCGAACACCGCGTGACGCCCTCGGCCGCAATCTTTGCGTTGGGCGGCGGCAGCTGGCCGCAGCTGGGTTCGGATGGTGCATGGCAAGCGGTGCTGGCCGCTCGTCAGGTGGACATCGCGCCACTGCAGGCCGCCAATTGCGGCTTCGATATCGGCTGGAGCGAATACCTGTCGACGCGCTACGCAGGCGCGCCCTTGAAGCCGGTCGTCGCGCACTGGCGCGACGCCAGCGGCCACGGCCATCGGCGCCAGGGCGAATGCGTGCTCACCGCCACCGGCATCGAAGGCAGCCTGATTTATGCGTTATCGGCCACCCTGCGCGAAGCGATCGCCAGGCACGGTCAGACCACGCTGGAACTGGATCTGGCACCTGACCGCAGCCCCGAACGCCTGCAACAGGATCTGGCCAAGCCGCGCGGCAGCCGCTCGCTCGGCGAGCATCTGCGCCGGCACACCGGCCTCAGCGGTGTGAAAGTCGCCCTGCTGCATGAAGTGCTGGACAAGCCGCAGCTCGACGATCTCCACACATTGGCGCGCACGATCAAGCGCCTGCCGCTGCGGCTCACGCAGGCACGCCCGATCGCCGAGGCGATCAGCAGTGCCGGCGGTGTACGCCTGGAAGGCCTGGACGACGCCCTGATGCTGCGCGCCTTGCCCGGTGTGTTCTGTGCCGGCGAAATGCTCGACTGGGAAGCGCCCACCGGCGGCTATCTGCTGACCGCCTGCTTTGCCAGCGGTTATCGCGCCGGCCGTGGCGCGGCCACATGGCTGGCCAGGACACACGCGCCGGCATGACCCGGCACGCGCAGCCTTAGCCTTACAAGCCCAGGTCGCTCAGGCCCGGATAATCGTCCGGCCGGCGCCCCTGCGGCCAATGGTATTTGCGCTCCGCTGCGGCAATCGGCACATCGTTGATGCTGGCGTGGCGCTGGGCCATCAGGCCGTTTTCGTCGAACAGCCAGTTCTCGTTGCCGTAGGAACGGAACCAGTTGCCGGAATCGTCGTGCCATTCGTAGGCGAAACGCACGGCGATGCGATTGCCCTCGAACGCCCACAGCTCCTTGATCAGCCGGTACTCCAGTTCGCGCGCCCATTTGCGGGTAAGAAAATCCACGATCGTGCCGCGGCCCTGCAGAAATTCGGCGCGATTGCGCCAGCGGCTGTCCGGCGTATAGGCCAGGGCCACACGCGCCGGGTCGCGGCTGTTCCAGGCATCTTCGGCCAGGCGTACTTTCTGCACCGCGGTCTCGTGGGTAAAGGGCGGCAACGGGGGACGCTGTTCGTTCGGGGACATGGGGACTCCGGCAGATGGGGGACGGGCTCGCACGACTTATACGCCGGCCTGCCGCAAACCGCGCCGCCGGGCTGGCGGCAGCCGTTCAAGAACTTGCGTCGGGCACAAGCTGTTTTAGTCATACAACTAGGCCATTATTGGCAGGTTGTCTTTCGCTATTTATACGGATCGTCTGCATGAAATACCTGCCCCGCCTGCTGCTTGCTTCGCTGGTCGCCCTCAACGCCGGCTGCGTCTTCCACCACGGCTCCGGCCCATCCACGCCGCCGCCGGAAAGCAAGGCCGAGCAGGCGAAGGCGGCCGTCACCGCGCCGCTGCTGCTGATTTCCATCGATGCCTTCCGCGCCGACTACATCACGCGCGGCATCACGCCGAACCTGCAGGCAATGGCCGACAGCGGTGTGCACGCCGACGGCATGCAGCCTTCGTTTCCGTCGCTGACCTTCCCCAATCACTACGCCATCGTCACCGGCCTGGTGCCGGACCATAACGGCATCGTCGACAACAACATGCTCGATCCGGAACTGGGCCGCTTCTCGCTCAGCGATCGCAAGGCCGCCGGCAATGGCATGTGGTGGGACGAAGCCACGCCGCTGTGGGAAACCGCCGACGCCGCCGGCCTGCGCACGGCCACCATGTTCTGGCCCGGCTCCGAAGCGGATATCCAGGGCAAGCATCCGGATTTCTGGAAACCCTACGACGCCAAGGTCACTGCCGATCAGCGCGTGGACCAGGTACTGGCCTGGCTGGACCTGCCCACCGATCAGCGCCCCACCTTCCTCACCCTGTACTTCGACCAGGTGGACAAGAACGGCCACCACTACGGGCCCGATTCGCCGCAGGTCAATCAGGCCCTGAGCGATACCGATGCGGCGATCGGCCGCCTGGTCGACGGCCTGCGCCAGCGCGGCCTGTACGACAAGATCAACATCATCGTGCTGGCCGACCACGGCATGGCCAGCGTGCCGGTGGACCACAGCATCCTGATCGACAAGCTGATCGACATGAGCGAGGTGGAATCGGTGACGATGGGCGAGATCGCCGGCTTCAATCCCAAGCGCAAGCATGATTTCAATGCGATCGAAGAGAAGCTGGAGCAGCCGCAGCAGCATATGCAGTGCTGGGACAAGACGCGCATCCCGAAGCGCTTCAACTACGGTTCCAATGCGCGCGTGCCGCAGCTGGTATGCCTGGCCGACGTGGGCTGGCGCATTACCACCGAAGAGTACCTGGCCAAGCACAAGGGCACGCTGAGCCTGGGCGAGCACGGCTACGACAATGCCGATCCGCTGATGCAGGCGCTGTTTATCGCGCACGGGCCGGCGTTCCAGAGCGGCATCCGCTATCACAGCTTCCCGAATGTGGATGTGTATCCGTTGATGGCGCATCTGTTGGGTATTACGCCGGCTTTCAATGATGGGCATCTGGGGGATGTGAAAGGGATGCTGAAGCCGGTGCCGGCGGCAGCGGCGCAGCACTAAGCCGATGGCATCACGCCCTCCCCTGCGCCAGCAGAGGAAGGTCGGGGTGGGGTTGCACGCGCTTGCCTCAAGCCCGGGATCATCGCGCAGGGTCGGATCGGTAAAACGCATGTTCCGGGGCCAGCTCGGCCAACCCCACCCGAGCCCTCCCCTGCCGTCGCAGGGGAGGGAATGGATTGCGCAGGGATTAAACGCTTGAGGCTTGGGCCGCCAGCGACGAAAGTAGCGGCCATGAGCATCGAACTCCGCCACCTGCGCTACTTCGTCACCGTCGCCGACACGCTGCATTTCGGCAAAGCCGCCGAACGCCTGGGCATGTCCCAGCCGCCGCTCAGCCAGCAGATCCGCCAGCTCGAAGAAACGGTCGGTGCGCGCCTGCTTATGCGCACCAACCGGCGCGTGGCGCTGACCGAGCCGGGGCGCCTGTTCCTCGGCGAAGCCCGCGACATTCTCGCCAGGGTGGAGCGCGCCGCCGAACTGGCGCAGCGTGCGCAGCGCGGCGAGCTGGGCGAGCTGCGCATCGGCTTCACTCGCACCACGCCGCTGTCGCAGGATATTCCTCGCGCCATCTTCGCCTTCCGCCAACGCTATCCGGCGGTGCATCTGCAACTGGAAGAGATGAATTCGCTGCAGCAGATCGATGCGCTGCTGGAGCGCAAGCTGCATGTGGGCATTCTGCGCCCTGGCGTATTGCCGAAGGCGCTCGTATCCAAGCGCTTGTTCCGCGATCCGCTGGTGGCAGTGATGCATGCCGATCATCCGGCGCTGAAAAGCGTGGGCGCGCGCGGCAAGCTGCCGGCCAAGGCGCTGGCGCAGGAGCCTTTCGTGATGTTTGCGCGCAGTGCCGGCGCCGGTGTCTACGAGCACGCGCTTTCGCTATGCCGTGCGGCCGGCTTCGCCCCGCGCATCGCGCAGGAGGCGCGCGAGGCATCCACCATCATCGGGCTGGTCGCGGCGGGCCTGGGCGTATCGATTCTTCCGGAGTCGTGCAGCCACATCAACGTGGAAGGTGTGCGCTATGTGCCGCTGACCGATCCTTCCGCCATGTCGGAAATCCATGTGGTGTACCGCGACGACGAGCGCCTGCCGCTGCTGCCGCATTTCATCCAGCTGATTCTTGGCAATACGAAGAGTCGCTAGGCGACGTAGTTGCTGATCTCGACCAGGTTGCCGTCGGGATCGCGCAAATACACCGAACGGATCGGTCCACGCGCGCCAGTGCGCGCCACCGGCCCCGCTTCGATCGGCACGCCGCACTGCTCGATATGCGCCAGCACCTCATCCAGCGGCACCGCGGTGATCAGGCAGAAATCGCCCGAACCCGGCATGGGCTGCATCGCCTTGGGTTCGAACTCATGATGATGCTGATGCAGGTTGATCTTCTGCATGCCGAACGCCAGCGCCTTGCGCCCTTCGCCGAAGCTCACCACCTGCATGCCCAGCACGCGCGTATAGAACGCGCAGGTGGCGTCGATATCGGCCACGGTAAGTACAAAGTGATCGAGGCGATCGATCTTCATGGCATGGCTCCCTTGCTCATCGGCGTAGGTGGCGTGACGATCTGCGGCAACGGCTGCAGCCGGTACAGCCACAGCGCGATCAGCAGGCCCAGCAGCACCAGCGCACCGACGAACCAGGCCACGCCGTTCCAGCCGGCGGCGGCGTAGAACAGGCCGCCGCTGGCGCCCGCCACGCTCGAGCCCATGTAGTAACTGAACAAATACATCGACGAGGCCTGCGCCTTGGCCACGCCACCGCGCCGCCCCACCCAACTGCTGACCACCGAGTGGCCGCCGAAGAAACCGAAGGTGATCGCCGTGATACCCAGCACGATCAGCCAGATCGACGCGAGCATCGTGCACGCTGTGCCGGCCAGCATCAGGGCGAATGCCGTCCACAGCACTTTGCGGCGTCCCAGCTTGCCGGCCAGATGCCCCATCCACGCCGAGCTGAAAGTGCCGATCAAATAAATGCCGAAGATGAGGCCGACTACGCTCTGGCTGAGGTTGTATGGCGGTGCCAGCAGGCGATAGCCCAGATAGTTGTAGACCGTGACGAAGGCGCCGAGCAGCAGGAAGCCTTCCACAAACAGCCACGGCAGGCCGGCATCGCCGAACATGCCGGCAAAGCGCGCCCACAATGCACGCCACTGCAGCGGCTTGGCCTGGAAATGGCGCGACGCCGGCAGCGCCCGCCAGAACACCAGGCCGGACAGCAGGCCGATCACGCCGACCACCGCGATACCTATGCGCCAGCCGAAGTAATCGGCCACCACGCCGGAAATCAGGCGCCCGCTCATGCCACCGACTGCACTGCCGCTGATGTAGAGCCCCATGCCCAGGCCGATCGATTCGGCATGCATTTCTTCGGTGAGATAGGTCATCGCCACCGCCGGCAGGCCGCTCAAGGTGATGCCGAGCAAGGTGCGGATGGTGAGCAACGCATACCAGTTCGGCATCAGCGCGCTGAGCAGCACCAGCACGGCCGATGACAACAGCGAGGCCACCATCACCGACTTGCGGCCCCATGCATCCGAAACGCCGCCGGCAAACAGCATCGCGAACGCCAGCACGCCGGTGGTTACCGACAACGATAAAGCGCTGACCGCGGCGCTGACCCCGTAGTGCTGACTGAACAGCGGCATCAGCGGCTGCACGCAGTACAACAGGCCGAACGTGGCCAGGCCCGCGGCAAACAGTGCCAGATTGGTGCGCCTGAAGGCCGGCGTGCCGTGACGGATCAGGTCCTCGCTGGACCAGGCGACCGGCGTGCCTGCCGTGGCGGCAGAGGTATTGGCGTTCATGGCGCAAGCATAGTTGGCGCTGCGCGGAGGATCGATAGCACCGCACCTCCGGCTCGATAGCCGGGAGATATCAATCGATCACACGGCCTGCACCTCAGGCCGCGCTTTGGCCGGTTGCGCCACCACCGCGCGCAGTTGCGCCAGCACCGCGGCCGGCGCTTCCAGATTGGCGTGATGCCCGGCGCCGTCGATGACCATTGCACGCGCATGCGCTATGCCTTGCAGCAGTTCGCGCGCCAGCTGATGCACCTCGCGCTGATCTTCGCTGCCGACCAGCAGCAGGGTGGGCACCGCGATCTCGTGCAGGCGTTCCAGCGCACTGGGTTGCGCTGTGCGCTGATCGATCGCGGCGCGCGTCCAGTAGCTGCTTTCGCGCTTGAACAACTTTGCCGTCATCGCCTCGGTGTGCTTGCGCACCGTCGGATCCACTTCACTCGGTGCACGGCAGGGACCATCGGTGAAGGCGCGCAGTGAGCTGTCGATCAGGCCGTTCACGTCCATGGTGCCCAGCGCCTGCAGGAAAGCGCGCGCTGCCGGCGTGCTGTCGGCAAAACGCCCCCAATAGCCGGCGCCGACAAAGATCAGCGCGCTGACGCGTTGCGGATGCGCCAGCGTGAAATCCAGCGCCGTGGCCGCGCCGCCGGAGCAGGCCAGCAAGGCCGTGCGCCGGATACCGCGTGCATCGAGCACGGCGGCGAGGTCTTCGTGATGTGCGTAACTGCCCGGCTCGATACTGGAGCGGCCGAAGCCGCGGGCGTCGTAGCGCAGCACCTGATGGGTCTTCGCCAGGGTGGCGAATTCATGGTCCCATTGCCCGCTGTCGACCAGAAAGCCGTGCAGCATGGTGATGGTGTCGCCGGTGCCGGCTTCTTCGGCGTACAGGCGGGCGTGCTGGGTGTCGATCCAGTGCGAAGTCGTGTTGGTCATGGCGAAGTTTCCTTTAAGGCGCCCTTTGCGATGCGCAAAGGGCGATAACACGAAGCCGCGAAAGCTCAGCGTGAAGCGTTGAACGATTGCGCCTGCACCGCCGGTACGAACACGCCGGGTGCATAGCCGGCCGGTTTGTCGCCCACCGCTACGCCGCCGTGCAACCGCGTCTGCTGGACATCGGCGAACATGTAATACGGGAACGGCTTATCTGGCGCACTGGCGGCATCCAGACGTGCACGCAATGCCGCCGGCAGCTCGAACGACAGCGCGGCGAGATTAGCGTCGAGCTGCTCCAGCTTGGTCGCGCCGATGATCACCGAGGCGATGCCAGGCTGCGTGGTAGCCCAATTCAACGCCACCTGCGCCATGCTATGCCCCGCTTCCTTCGCCACCTGCTCCAGCTCGGCAACGATCTTCCAGTTGCGCTCGGTAAAACGCTGGAAGCCCGGCTGGGTCAGCGCGATCTTGGTCAGGCGCCCGTCGCCCGCCCCGCCCTGCTCGCTCGGCTTGTACTTGCCCGACAGCAGGCCCATCGCCAGCGGACTCCAGGCTGTGATGCCCATGCCCAGGTTCTGCGCCAGCGGCACGTATTCGTGTTCGATATGCCGTTCGGTCAGCGAGTACTCCAGCTGCATGTTCACCAGCGGGGTCAGTGCATACGCTTCGGCATAGGTCTGCGCACGAGCCGCGTACCAGGCGGGCACGTCGGACAGGCCGGCGTAGCGGATCTTGCCGGCGCGTACCAGGTCGTCGAAGGTGCGCATCACTTCTTCCGCCGGGGTAACGCGATCCCAGGTGTGCAGCAGGTACAGGTCGATGTAGTCGGTGCGCAGGCGGCGCAGCGAGCTTTCCACCGCACGCATGATGTTCTTGCGGCCGTTGCCGCCGGCATTCGGATTGCCCGGCTGGCCGTTGTAGCTGAACTTGGTGGCCAGCACCACGCGATCGCGGGTGCCGCTGTCCTGGATGAACTGGCCTAGGAGGGTTTCGCTGCTGCCTTCGGTGTAGAGGTCGGCGGTATCGATGAAGTTGCCGCCAGCATCCAGATAACGGTCGAACATGGCCCGCGCGGTATCGGCCGCGGCGCCCCAGCCCCAGTTTTCGCCGAAGGTCATGGCGCCCAGGGCAAGCCGGCTGACGCGCAGGCCGGAGCGGCCGAGGGTGTAGTACTGGTCGAGCGACATGGCGGTGACTCCGTGGTGGAAGATGGGACGCAGTGTGCGCGCCGGCATTCCACAGAAAAACCGCCAATGGCTTGATGCATTATTTAGCTGAACTAACTAATCTGCAGCCAACCCCGCTTCCGGCACCCCGCCATGCGCGACCACTACGCCCTGCGCGCTTTCCGCGCGATCGCCGAGCACGGCAGCTTCACCCGCGCCGCCGCCGCGCTGGAGGTGACGCCTTCGGCGCTGAGCCAGACCGTGCAGCAACTGGAGCAGCAGCTCGGCACACGGCTATTGCAGCGGACCACCCGCCGCGTCGGCCTTACCGAAGCCGGCCAGGAAATGCTGCTGCGCATTGCGCCTGCACTAAATGAACTGGAAGCGGCGATGGATGCGATCCGCCAGCATGCCGACCGTCCGCGCGGCACCTTGCGCCTGACTGTGCCGATGATGGTCTCGCAAACCATCATCGAACCGATGCTGGCTGAATTCATGGCGCGCTGGCCGGAGGTGCAACTGGATATCCGGGTGGACAACCATCTCAGCGACCTGGTCGCCGAAGGCCTGGATGCCGGCATCCGGCTCGGCGAAAGCGTGCAGCGCGACATGGTGGCGGTGCCGCTGGGCGGCCCGCTGCATGCAGTGGTGGTGGGGTCGCCGGCTTATTTTCAACGCCACGGTTATCCGAAAACGCCCAAAGATTTGCAGCATCACAACTGCATCAAGTTCCGCCTGCCCAGCAGCGGTGCGATCTATCGCTGGGAATTCGCGCATCGCAGCGGCGCGCAAAAAGGACGCTGGTACGAGATTGCCGTGGACGGCAACCTCACGCTCAACGATATCTCGCTGGCGTTGCGCGCAGTCGAAGACGGCATCGCGCTGTTGTCAGTGCTGGAAATTTCCGCACGCGCCGGGCTGGAAGCCGGACGCCTGGAACGTGTGCTCGAACCCTGGTTGCCGCCGTTCGAGGGCTTTTACCTGTATTACCCGAGCCGGTTCCAGGTGCCGCCCAAACTGCGCGTATTTATCGACTTCATTCGTGAATGGACCGGACGCGGAACGATGGCCTCTTCATCGTCCCGCGCCGCGCCATGACAGCAAGACCCTGACGCTCAGTGATAACGCCAGTAGCCACCCACCCAGACGTGACTCGGGCCCCAGTAACCCGGTACCCATACACGGGCCGGACGCGGTGCCACGACCACGCAACCGGTCTGCGCCAGGGTGCCACCCAGCACGGCCAGTGCAATCAGCAAGACGGAAAAATAACGGCGCATGGTGCTCTCCTCTATGAGCGTGGAACTCATGTCGGAAAACGCATGCTCGAATGATCGCGATGACGGCGCGAAGCTGAACTGATGCCGAGGGTTCAGGCCCGCCGTCAGGCCAGTGAAAGCAGATTCATTGACGGTATCTGCGTACGCCCGCGTGCGCTGCCGGCAAAGCTGCGCGGTAAAAGTTACGCGTTCTGTACGTGGCGGCCGCGAACTTTTATCCGTTTTCTATATCGAATCCATCACGCTACGCATCGTGCTGAACGCACCATCCAAAAACAATAACGAGATTCTGATTTATCCCCTGCACCACCCTTCCGATGTCCAGCAGGCTTGCAGCCGGAGGCCGCCACGCGAGGTAGCGGGCAGCAGCCTTCCGATGATCCGGCTCCGGCTGCAAACCTGCTGGACATCGAAAGGGGAACCAACCCTTTACTGCTGCGCCAGGCGCTCCACTGCGGCGCGATAACGCGCGGCAATGCGCACTTCGTCGTGATGACGGAAATCGCGCACCACCCAGTGACCGCCAGCCATCACATCGCGCACCAGCGGTGTATTGCCGGCGAACAGATAGCTGTCCATCGCGGAGCGCGCATCGCGCGCGGCGAGCAGCGGCGATTCGTTGTCGAGCACGATTACATCGGCACGCGCGCCGGTGCGCAGTGCGCCGATCGGCAAATCCGCTGCCTGCGCGCCGCCCTGTAGGGCAGCACGCCACAGCGTTTCGCCCACACTGTCACCCGCATGGCGTGCGGCTACGTTGCGATGGCGCGTGCTCAGGCGCTGGCCGTATTCCAGCCAGCGCAATTCTTCTACTGGCGAGATGGAGATGTGCGAATCCGAGCCGATGCCCAGCGTGCCGTTGGCATCCAGATAGCGCGCCAGCGGAAACAGACCGTCGCCCAGGTTGGCCTCGGTCGTGGGGCACAAGCCGGCCACCGCACCGCTGCGCGCAATCTGCGCGGTTTCCGCCTCGGTGAGATGGGTGGCGTGCACCAGGCACCAGCGCCGGTCGACCGGCGCATGCTCGAACAGCCATTCCACCGGACGCGCACCGCGGGTGGCGAGGCAATCCTGCACTTCGCCGATCTGCTCGGCGATATGGATATGGATCGGGCCGCTCTGCAGCGCCTGGCTGTCGATCACGCCACGCCACGCGCTTTCCGGAATCGCACGCAGCGAATGCAGGGCCACGCCTACGCGCAGCTGATCGTTCTCGCGCTTACGCAGGTCGCCGAGCAAACGCAGGTAGCTGTCCACGTCATGGCCGAAGCGACGCTGACGTGCCGACAGCGGACGCCCGTCGAAACCGCCGCTTATGTACAGCACCGGCAACAAGGTCAGCGCGATACCGGCTTCGCGCGCGGCCTCGATCAGGGCCAGCGACATCGCTTCCGACTGTGCGTAGGGCGTACCGTCGGGCTGATGATGCAGGTAATGGAATTCGCAGACCTGGGTGTAGCCGGCCTTGAGCATTTCCACATACAGCTGGGCCGCAATCGCCTGCAAGGTGTCCGGATCGATGCGGGCGGCGAAGCTGTACATGGTTTCGCGCCAGGTCCAGAAGGAATCGTCGCCCGGCCCGCGGCGCTCGGCCAGCCCGGCCATGGCGCGCTGGAAGGCGTGTGAATGCAGATTGGGCATGCCCGGCAATACCCAGCTGCCGAGATAGTGCGGCGAATCCTCGCCGGCAGCGGCGAGATAACCGCGCTCGTCGACCGCAAACACGGCATCGCCCTGCCATGCCGCGTCCTGCCACAGCTGTCTTGCCTTGAATGTGCGGATTGCAGCGTTGGTGCTCATGCATCATCTCCGTGGAACCGGGGCGCGTATCGCCGCCATCATAAACAGCCGCTAAAGTGTAGCCGGCTTGCTCGCATTCGCTTCACCTTGCTTACGAAAGGATGAGGAAATGGCCAAGAAAAACGAAAACACGCCCAAGCTCACCCTGCGCCAGGCCATTCCCGCCGATGTACCGGCCCTGGTCGACCTCACCGCCCGCATCTACACCGCCGAATGGGGCCATTCGGCGGAAATGCTGCGCTCCCAGCAGACGCACTTTCCGGAAGGCCAGTTCGTGGTGGAGTACGAGGGCAATATCGTCGGCTATTGCGCCACCTTCCGCCTCGACGAAGCATTGGCGCTGAAACCGCATACCTGGATGCAGATTACCGGCGGCGGCATGGCCTCGCGCCACAATCCCGACGGCAACTGGCTGTACGGCATGGAAGTGGTGGTGCATCCGGACTACCGCGGCATGCGCATCGGCCAGCGCCTGTATCAGGCACGCAAGCGGCTGTGCATCGACCTGAAACTGCGCGGCATCACCTTCGGCGGCCGCATCCCCGGACTGGCGCGCAACGTGCAGCGCTACGGCAATGCGGAAGCCTATGTGCAGGCGGTGATCGAGGGAAAGCGGCGCGATCCTACCTTGAGCTTCCAGCTCGCCAACGACTTCGAGTTTATCGGCTTGCTGCGCGCTTACGTGCCGATGGACTATGACTCGCTCGGCTACGGCGCGCATCTGATCTGGCGCAATCCGGCGCTGATGAACCAGCCGGATATCCCCGCCGTCAAATCGCCGCAGAACCTGCCCGACCTGGTGCGCGTAGCTACCGTGCAGTACCAGCAGCGGCGGATCAAATCGTTCGAGGAATTCGCCACCCACGTGGAGTATTTCACCGATATCGCGGCCGACTACAACGCGGATTTCGTCACCTTTCCCGAACTGATCACGCTGCAATTGCTGTCGATCGAGAATGAAGAGCTTTCGCCGGTGGAAACCATCCGCAAGCTCAGTCACTACACGCCGCAGGTGAAGGAACTCTTCAGCCGCCTGGCGGTGCACTACAACATCAATATCGTGGCCGGCTCGCATCCTACCGAACAGCCGAACGGCGACATCCACAACGTGTGCTACGTGTGCCTGCGCGACGGCTCCATCCACGAACGCGAGAAACTGCATCCCACGCCGAGCGAGCGTGTGGTGTGGAATATCACCGGTGGCGACAGCGCCGCCACCATCCAGACCGACTGCGGCCCGATCGGCGTGATGATCTGCTACGACTCCGAATTTCCGGAAGTAGCCCGCCACCTGGCCGACCAGGGCGCGCTGATTTTGTTCGTGCCGTTCTGCACCGATGTGCGCGAGGGTTATCTGCGCGTGCGCTATTGCTCGCAGGCGCGCGCGGTGGAAAACCAGTGCTACGTAGTGCTGTCGGGCAACGTCGGCAACCTGCCCGGCGTCAACAACTTCGATATCCAGTACGGCCAGAGCTGCATTCTTACGCCCAGCGATTTTCCGTTCGCGCGCGACGGTATTGCGGCCGATTCCACCCCGAATATCGAAACCGTGCTGTTTGCCGATCTGCGCCTGGAAAGCCTCGCGCGAGCACGCAATGCCGGTGCCGTGCAGAACCTGAAAGACCGCCGCTACGATCTCTACGAGACGCGCTGGCTAAGCAAATCGCGCTGACGCCGAGGCGGCTTTGGGCGTTCTGTCATAATCGGCAAATGCCCGAATCCGCCGATCCCTCGAAGGCCGCCAATCCGCGTCTGCGTGCGGTGCTCGGTCATGAATTCTTCGCGCCCTATCAATGGAAGCGGCGCATCGCCCTGTGGAGTGGCGCGATTCTGGTCGCGCTGGCGGCCATCCTGTTTGCCAAGGCCAGCGACTGGGCCTATGCCCTGTTCCAGAAGATCCTGGCGCACGGGATCTGGATTCCGCTGCTGCTGACGCCAGTCGTGTTCGCGCTGCTGTCGTGGGTGACCGACGGCAAGCTGCGCGCCTCGCGCGGCAGCGGCATTCCGCAGGTGATTGCCACCATCCATATCGACGACGAAGGCTTTCGCTCGCGCATGCTGGCCTTGCCGATCGCCGCCAGCAAGATGGTGCTGACCTTGCTGGCCTTGATGGCGGGCGCCTCGATCGGCCGCGAAGGACCCACCGTGCATGTCGGCGCGGGCTTGATGTACTGGCTCGGGCGCCGCTTCGGCTTTGACGATTCCAAGGCGCTTTCGCGCTTCATCCTGGCCGGTGGCGCCGCGGGTATCGCAGCCGCATTCAACACGCCGCTGGCCGGCGTGGTGTTTGCCATCGAAGAACTGGCCGGCACTTTCGAACATCGTTTCAGCGGCTTGTTGCTGACCTCGGTATTTGTCGGCGGCGTGGTGTCGCTCGGTATCGTCGGCAACTACGCCTACTTCGGCACCGTGCAGGCCAGCCTGCCGCTGGGCCATGCCTGGCTGGCCGTGCTGGAGTGCGGCATCGGCTGCGGGCTGGCGGGCGGCTTGTTTGCGCGCCTGATCCTGCTCAGCCGCAGCGGTCCGCTCGCCGCCATCGGGCGCCTGCGCGAGCGTCATCCGGTGTGGTTTGCGGGCGCCTGCGGCCTGGCGTTGGCGCTGATCGGCGTGCTGTCGCACGACGCGGTATACGGCACCGGCTATGCGCAGGCGCGCGCCTTTGTGCAGGAAGCCTCCACCACGCCCGGGCACAGCTTCGGCTTCGCGAAATTGCTGGCCAATGTGGTGTCGTACTGGGCCGGCATTCCCGGCGGCATTTTCTCGCCTGCCCTGGCGGTCGGCGCGGGCCTGGGCCACAACATCGCCCTGCTGCTGCCGCATGCACCAGAGGCGGCGGTGGTGCTGCTGGGCATGAGCGCGTATTTGTCCGGGGTCACCGGCGCGCCGCTTACCTCGGCGGTGATCGCGATGGAACTGACCAACAACCAGGAGATGGTGATACCGATCATGGCCGCCTGCCTGCTTGCGCGCGCAGCCGCCTCGATTTTCTGCCCCACGCCGGTGTACCGGGATTTCGCCGAACGCATGATCCAGGACTACGAGCGGCAGCAAGTAAAACCTGCCCAGGCCGAGGATATCGGCCCAACCAGCACCTACGGCGAACCCGCCGCACCGGTCCCCATCACGCCAACCGACGAATCCAAGCCATGAACTGGGATCTTTTGCTGACGCATGCTTCGCTGGCCACCTTCGTGGGCGAAGCCAGCTATGGACTGATCACCGATGCGGCAATTGCCTGCCAGGATGGCCGTATCGCCTGGATCGGCGCGATGCGCGACCTGCCCGCCGCTTCCGCCGCGGCCGCGCTGGAGGTGCATAACCTGGAAGGAGCCCTGGTTACGCCGGGCCTGATCGATTGCCACACGCATCTGGTCTTCGGCGGCGATCGCGCGCAGGAATTCGATTTGCGCCTCAATGGCGCCAGCTACGAAGACATCGCGCGCGCCGGCGGCGGCATCGTCTCGACCGTACGCGCCACCCGCCACGCGAGCGAGGACGAGCTGCTCGCCCAGTCGCTGCCACGCGCACGCGCCCTGCTGGCCGATGGCGTCACCACGCTGGAAATCAAATCCGGCTACGGACTGGAGCTGGAAGCAGAACGGCGCATGCTGCGCGTAGCCAGGCGCATCGGCGAAACGCTCGGCGTGCATGTGCAGACCAGCTTTCTGGGCCTGCATGCACTGCCGCCGGAGTACAAGGACCGCCGCGATGACTACGTCGCCCTGGTCTGCAACGCATTGCTGCCGGTGCTGGCCAATGAAGGCCTGGTGGATGCCGTGGATGCGTTCTGCGAAGGCATCGGTTTCACGCGTGCAGAAACGCAGCGGGTATTCGAGCACGCGCGGCAACTGGGGCTGCGCGTGAAGCTGCATGCGGAGCAGTTGTCCGATCTGGATGGTGCGGCGCTGGTGGCCGAGTTCGGCGGCTTGTCCGCCGATCATCTCGAATACCTCAGCGATGCCGGCATCCAGGCCATGGCGCGCGCCGGCACCGTTGCCGTGCTGCTGCCCGGCGCGTTTTACGCCTTGCGCGAAACCAAGCTGCCGCCGGTGGATGCCTTGCGCTCGCATGGCGTGGCGATGGCGATCGCCACCGACTGCAATCCCGGCACCTCGCCCCTGCTGTCGCTGCGCCTGGCCGCCAATATGGCCTGCACCTTGTTCCGGCTCACCCCGGAAGAAGCCTTGCGCGGCGTGACGGTGAACGCGGCGCGCGCGCTGAACCTGTCCGATCGCGGCACGCTGGCAGTCGGCAAGCGCGCCGATCTGGTCGCGTGGCAGGTGCGCCAGCCGGCCGAGCTCTGCTACTGGGTCGGCGGCGGCCTGGTGCGCCAGGTCTGGCTCGGCGGCGTGGCGGTCAACGCTGCGGCATAAAAAAAGCCCTCGCGGTGGCGAGGGCTTTGCGGCGAGCACAATGGCTCAGGCCGATTTCTTTTTCGGTGCGGCGGCCTTCTTGACGGCAGCCGGCTTAGTCACGGTGGCCTTGGCGCCGGCAACAGCAGGCTGCGCGCCATGCACGCGGGTGTTGCCGTAGCTGCCGCGATAGGTCTTGCCGCGACGGGTCTTGCGATCGCCCTTACCCATGGGAAACTCCTTGCTTCGTACTGCTTGTGGATGGCCAATCATCCTAGCAGCGGCAAGCCAAAGCGCAAGCGCGCCCCCGGCTCAGTGATGATGGTGGGAATGCACCGCCACGTGGCCCTGCTGGGCGCTGCAGCCCGGGCTGCCGTCGGGGCAATCGCCCGGATCGATCTGCACCGTGGTGTGACGGATGCCGAAGCGTTCCAGCAGCGTGCGATTCACCGCGGTCAAAACGCGTGCGCCGTCGCCCTGCTCATGCAGTTCCAGATGCAGCGTGGCCATGCGCGAGCCGGAGGCCAGCTGCCATACGTGCAGATGGTGTACGTCGCGAATTGCCGTATCGGCGCCGCGCAAGGCGGCTTCCACATCCTTGGTGTCCATGCCTTCCGGCACGCCTTCCAGCAGGATATGCGTGGAACGGCGCAGCAATTGCCACGCGCTGCGCAGGATCAGCAGCGACACCAGCAGCGAAAGCAACGGATCGGCCCAGTTCCAGCCCATCCAGCGCACCAGCAGCGCCGCCGCAATCGCGCCGACCGAACCGAGCAGATCGCCCAGCACATGCAGGCTGGCGGCGCCGATGTTCACGTCTTCATGCGAATGGCCATGCAGGCTGCGCAGCACGATCAGATTGACCAGCAAACCAAGCACCGCCACGCCCAGCATCACGCCAGAAAGAATCTCCACCGGCTTGAAGAAGCGCGCAATGGCCTCGTAGGCGATAAAACCCACCAGCACGAACTGGGTGAGCGCATTGACGAAACCGGCCAGCACTTCCATGCGGCCATAGCCGTAAGTGCGCTGCGCATCGGCCGGACGGCGTGCCATGCGCGCGGCAAACAAGGCCAGCACCAGCGCCGCGCTGTCGACCAGCATATGTCCGGCATCGGCCAGCAGCGCCAGCGAGCCCGACCACCATCCACCCGCCACTTCGGCCAGCATCATGCCGGCGGTAAGTACTACCGCTATGAGTAATTTGCGCTCGCGCCCGGCCGTTCCCGCTGCCGGGGAATGGTCGTGGTGATGCTCGCAGGCATGGCTATGCGCGTGATTCATTCAACAATGCTAGGAAGCGATGCGGCCGTTACACAATCACTGCGCAACGGAACGAAGATTCAGTGCGCGCAGTGCGGGCCGTGTTCGTGGCCGAGCTGGCGATCGAGGCGCAGGTTTACGAAATGCGCGCTGGCCACCAGCAGGCCACCGCATGTCACCAGCACGCTGTGCAGGATGATCGAGATGTTCTCGGCCACGGTGACGCCCATCACCAGCAGGAGCAGACCGGGCAAGGCCAGCCGCAACGGCAGCGAGCGATGATGCCGGCGATAGCCATTGACCAGGGCGAACAGGGCCAGTGCGCTGGCGAACAGCACGAAGCCGCGCTCGAACGCGTGGTTGGCCAGGAAGGTCAGCCCCAGCAGGGGCAGAATGGCCAGCACGAACGGCAGGGCGGCGCAGTGGATGGCGCAGAGGAACGAAGCAGTCGCACCAAGGCGATCGGCCAGGTTCCACCAGCGGGAGGTTTGCGGCGTTGGCGTGGAATCCATGGGGTGGGGGACTACACCAGACAAAGTGGCGCCGGCGATGCCGGCGAGAAGAATTGATACATTATAACACCTAGCCCGGACACGCAAGCGGCAACTTGAGTACACCGGAAGGCCCGTGCAACGTTGCCTCCCATCAGCCCACCGCTACCTATCCCATGAACCGTCGACTGCCCTGCTTCCTCGCGCTGAGCCTTGCCGCGCTGCTCCCGCCTGCTACCTTCGCCAGCCCTCAGGCCGAGCGCACGATGGATCTTCCGGCACCCGGCGGCGGCCATCAGCGCGTGCTGTATCTGGCGCCTGCGCAGCCGAAAGCAAGCATCGTGATGCTGCCGGGCGGCGCCGGCGACGTGGGCATCCGCCGCGATGGCGATCTGCGTCATGACGACAACTTCGTGGTGCGCACGCGCGCACTGTGGGCGGCTCGCGGTTACGCCGTAGTGATTCCCGATGCGCTCGATGGCGACAACCTGCGCGGCATGCGCAGTTCGCCGGCCTATCCGGCGCTGGTCGGCGCACTGGTGCAGTTCGCCCAGCAGCAGTCTCCCGGCCCGGTATTTCTGCTCGGCACCAGCCAGGGTTCGATCGCCGCGATGAATGGCGCCGCGCATCTTGCCCCTGCCACGCTGGCGGGCGTGGTGCTGACCGAATCCGTATCGGTGCTGGGCGGTAGCCATGAAACGGTATTCATGGCCGACCCCGGCAAAGTACGCGTGCCGGCCCTGGTGGTGGCCAATCACGATGATCAATGCAAGGTCGCGCCGCCCGCCAACGCGGCGCGCATCGCGGCAGCGATGACGGCCTCGCCGGCAGTGAATGTGATCTACGTGAGTGGCGGCGAGCAGCGTTCGGCGAATACGTGCGGCTCGCTGACGCCGCACGGTTACTACGGCATCGAGAACAAAGTGGTGGACGCCATCGCCAGCTGGATGGACGCGCAGCTGGCGCGCTGACCTCAGGCCTTCACGCAGTTCTTGCAGATGCCGTGCACTTCCAGAGTCTGCGCCTGCGGCCGGAAGCCGAAGGCCCGGGCCTGCGCCTCGATCAATTCGGCGACGCGCTCGTCGCACACTTCCTGCGCGCTGGAACAGACATCGCAGATCAGGAACGGCACCTGATGCGCTTCGGCCGGGTGATGGCAAGAGACAAATGCGTTGATCGATTCCAGCTTATGGATAAAGCCGTGCTCGAGCAGGAAATCCAGCGCGCGGTAAACCGTGGGCGGCGCCGCGTTGCCGTGGCGCTCGCGCAGATGGTCGAGCAGATCGTAGGCCTTGACCGGCTTGCCGGCGGCGGCAATCAGTTCCAGCACTTCCTTGCGCAGCGGCGTGAGGCGCAGCCCGCGCTCTTCGCTGGCATGCTCCACCGCGGCCACGAGTTCATGGGGCGTCTCGTGGTGGTGATGGGCGTGCGCTTTGCCGGACGTACTGTTGCTCAACGGGAGTCACCTCTTCGCGAATGATACACCGCGCCGGCATGCCCTCAGCGCGGCAGCGGCGGCGGTCTGGCGGATTTGGGGGCGGCCAGCACGACAATCCAGCCGATCGGCCCCAATACCAGCGCCCAGACGATACCGGTCAGCAGGCGCCCGCGCCACCAGCCAAGCAAGGCGCCCACCGCGATGAAGCCCAGGTTCCACCAGAACAGCGCGACCCAGGGAATCATGTTCATCAGGTTGAGGAAGATGTGAATGAACGCGCCAGGCGAGTCCGGATCGACACCTTGGGTAGCCTTGGCCAGCAATTCATCCATCGCCGCACGCCGTGTAGGTTGGGGTAGGTTGGGTTAGCGCAGCGTAACCCAACGAACCCGCACGAAATGCCAGCTTATTCGCGGATCAAGCGCGCATCACCCCTGCGCCAGCGCAAGTGCATCGTCGATGCGCTTGAGCGCTACGTCGCGGCCGGTCAGATAAATGGTGTGATCGATCGACGGCGAAACCTGCGTACCGGTCATCGCCACGCGCAGCGGCTGGGCGATCTTGCCCATGCCCAGTTCCAGCTTCGCGGCCACCTGCTCGATCACCTGATGGATCGGCTCGGGCTGCCACGCGCAGGTGGCCAGCAGTTCGCGCGCCGCCTGCAGCACCGCTGCCGCGCTGTCGTTCTTCAGGTGCTTGGCAATGGCCTTGTCGTCCCACTCGGTGATCGGGCCGTACCAGATGGCAGCGCGCTCGGCCATTTCCTTCAGCGTATGCACGCGATCGCGCAGGGCGACAATCACATCCGCCGGAGCCGGCCCGTTGCCGGTATCGATGCCGGCACGCGCCAGATGCCAGCTGAATTCCGGTACCAGGCTTTGCGGATCGTCGCTCTTGAGGTAGTGCTGGTTGAGCCACAGCAGTTTTTCGGTATCGAAGCGCGAGGCCGCCTTGTTGACGTCGCCCGCGTCGAACAGCGCGATCATTTCATCGCGCGAGAAAATTTCCTGGTCGCCATGCGACCAGCCCAGGCGCACCAGGTAATTGAGAATGGCGTGCGGCAGGAAACCGCTTTCGCGATATTCCATCACGCTGACCGAATTGGTGCGCTTGGACAGCTTCTTGCCTTCCTTGTCCAGGATCATCGGCAAGTGCGCAAACTCCGGCACCTTGGCGCCGAGCGCGTGATAGATATTGATCTGGCGCGGCGTGTTGTTGACGTGGTCGTCGCCGCGGATCACTTCGGTGATGCCCATGTCGATATCGTCGACTACCACCGCGAAGTTGTAGGTAGGCCAGCCATCGGAGCGGAAGATCACCAGATCGTCCAGCTCGGCATTGGCCCACTCCACCCTGCCCTTCACCTTGTCCTCGAACACCACCGATCCTTCCAGCGGGTTCTTGAAACGGATGACGCGATTGGGATCCTCGCGATACGGCTCGTTGCGGTCGCGGTAGTAGCCGTTGTAGCGGGGCTTCTCGCCGCGGGCCATGGCGGCCTCGCGCATGGCCTCGATTTCGTCCTTGCTCTCGTAGGCGTAGTAGGCCTTGCCGGCCGCCAGCAATGCGTCGGCTACCTGCTTGTAGCGGGCCAGGCGGTGGGTCTGGTAGATCGGCGCCTCGTCGGCGCCCAGCTGCAGCCACTGCATGGCGTCGAGGATGGCCTGCACGGCGGCATCGGTGGAACGCTCGCGGTCGGTGTCCTCGATGCGCAGCAGGAATTCACCGCCGCGGCGACGCGCCTCCAGCCAGCAGTACAGCGCGGTACGGGCACCGCCGATGTGCAGGAAGCCGGTGGGGCTGGGAGCGAAGCGAGTGCGGACGGTCATGATTTCTGCGTTGCGCCAGGACGGAACGGGAAATTTTAACCGATACCGCGGCCGAACTCCCCTCTCCCGCAGGAGAGGGGCATCGCCAGGGGCGCCGGCTTACTTCACATGTACCGTGATCGGCTTGGACAGCAGCGGCGGGTCGAACGGAATGTGGTTCGAATCGCCCAGTTCCAGCTGCAGGGTGTGCGTGCCGGGCGCGAGCTTGAGCGTGGTTTCGGTCTGGCCGCCACCGAAATGGATGTGCTGCTCATCCTTGGGAATCGGCGTGCCGGCGGCAGGCAGCTCCTTCACGTCCACCAGCAGATGGTGGTGGCCGGTGTCCTTGTGCTCCACGCCGGCGGGCGCAACGCCCATGCCCTTGAGGCCGAAGCGGACGGTGAAGGTCTGCGGCACCGTGGCGCCGTCCTGCGGCGAGATGATGTAGACCTCCGCCCCGGCCGTGGCCTTGGTGACCGGCAGCCCGGGCGTGGCGGCAGCGACGGCGTAGCCTGCGGTAGTCAGCAGTGCCAGGGCGAGCAATAGACGTTTCATGAGCGTTCTCCTTGACCGTGGACAAAACCTGATGCCGGCAATCTAGCCCAAATTGTTATTCGCCGGCTTACATCGTTTTCTGCATTTCGTCATACGCGTAACCGCCTTGTCACGTGTCCGCCACCTGCACGAAATCACGCGGGCGCAGGCTACTGCCGTACAAGACGAGGATGCGCCATGCGTATCGGCATCATCAGCGAGACGTATCCGCCGGAGATCAACGGTGTTGCCCTCACCGTGCATGGTCTGGCGACCGGTCTGGCCGCTCACGGCCATGCGATCGATCTGATCCGTCCCCGCCAGAACGTCAGCCACGCCGACGAACCGGGCATCGACGCCCTGGAAACCCGCGGCGCCGCCCTGCCTCGCTATCCCGGCCTGCGCTTCGGCCTGCCGGCGCCGCGCACCTTGCGCAAGCGCTGGACGGAACAGCGCCCCGACGTGATCTATGTCGCTACCGAAGGCCCCCTGGGGCGCTCGGCCGTGAAAACTGCCGTCAAGCTCGGCATTCCCGTCGCCACCGGCTTCCATACCCGCTTCGACACCTATGCCGACCATTACGGCGTAGGTTTCCTCACTCCGGTGGTGCACGGCTATCTGCGCCGCTTCCACTGCCGCGCCAACATCACCCTGGTGCCCACCGATGCACTCGCCGCGGAACTCGCCGCGATGGGCGTGGACCATGCACGCCTGCTGCGCCGCGCGGTGGATACCAAGTTGTTCCATCCGTCCCGGCGCGATGAAGCGCTGCGCGCAAGCTGGGGCGTGGATGCGGATACGCCGGTAGTGCTGTACGTAGGCCGCATCGCGCCGGAAAAGAATCTCGACCTGGCAGTGGCGACTTTCCGCGCCATCCAGCAAAAGGTGCCGAATGCGCGCTATGTGTGGGTGGGCGACGGCCCGGCCCGCGCGGCGCTGCAGGCGGCCAATCCGGATTTCATCTTCGCCGGCATGAAGCGCGACGAGACGCTCGCGGCGCACTACGCCAGCGCGGATCTGTTCCCCTTCCCCAGCCTCAGCGAAACCTTCGGCAACGTGATCCTGGAAGCGCTGTCCGCCGGCCTGCCGGTAGTGGCCTACAACGAAGGCGCGGCGCGCGAGCATCTGATCGATGGCGTCAACGGTTTCCGCATCAACTCCGGCGATGCCGAGGCCTTCACCGCCGCGGCAGTGACGCTGGCCAGCAACACCGGCCTGATCCGCCAGATGGGTACCGCCGCAGTAGCGAGTGTGGAGCGGCTGTCGCCGGAAGCGGTGATCCGCGAATTCGAAAGTCAACTAAACCAACTGGTCGAGGAGAACGTGCATGAGCGCCATGTCACCATCGCACCTGCCTGACCAGGTTGCCCTGCCCCGCCATGCGTTCGACCGCCGCATGTGCATCGCCGCCAATCGCTGGGGTGCGCGGCATGCAGTAGGTTTGTTCTTCGGTATCGTCAGCCGTCTCGGCGATGGCATTTTCTGGTACGCGCTGATGCTGGCGCTGGTTTTGATCGATGGTCGCCGCGGCCTGGAAGCCGCCGCCCACATGGCCGCCACCGGCCTGGTCGCGCTGCTGCTGTACCGCATCCTGAAGCGCTGGACGCGCCGTCCGCGTCCGTTCCGCACCTGCCCCGGCGTGATCGCCCATGTGCCGCCGCTGGACGAATTCAGCTTCCCCTCCGGTCACACGCTGCAAGCGGTGGGCTTCACCATCGTGGCGCTGGCCTGGTATCCGCTGCTGGCGCCGCTGCTGCTCACCTTCACCGCACTGGTGGCGGCATCGCGGGTGATTCTGGGGCTGCATTATCCGAGCGACGTGCTGGCTGCGATCGTGGTCGGCAGCGGCCTGGGCAGCCTGTCGCTGTGGCTGGTGCACAGCGCACCGCAGTTGCTGGCGTAGTTGCCGATCGCTGTTGCGTGCGCTGAGCAATTCATCGTCACGCCGTAGCCACACGCTTTGCACTCAACGACATAGCGCATCTATCCACAAGCTCTACCGGCTGCTTTCCACAATCGCTGTGGAAAACCTCGCGCAACGCGCAACGCATGCGCAGCGGTGCGCAAAGTTTGCGCTGCTCATTCGTTCGTCACACCGTGCTCACATACTTTGCGGTCAATGACATACGACACCTATCCACAAGCTCTACCGGATACTTTCCACAGTCGCTGTGGAAAACTGCGCGCACTTTCTGCGCAAACTTTCATCACTGCGTGCCAAGTGCTTGATGGCGCAATGTGATCGGAGGCTTTTCCACAGGCTTGTCCAGAGGCCGTCCACATTTATTGTGGAAAACCCAATGCGCTGTTGCTCCCTCTCCCCTTCGGGGAAGGGTTGGGGTGAGAGGCAATTTTGCGACGAAGGAACATCGCCGCTGCAGCACTCTTTCGGCCACTCATTCGGTGCAAGGATGCAGATGCGCGCAAGCGCGCCCCCTCACTCCGGCCCTCTCCCCGAAGGGAGAGGGCGAAAGGCAAGCCGGAAGAGCGGTTGAGAAAACAACAAAGCCGCCTTGCGGCGGCTTTGTTTGCACCCATGCAGCGATGACTCACGCCGCGCGCGGCACCTTGCGCAGGATGTTGAGCACGTCGGCCAGCTTGTCGCGCATCTCGCGACGGTCGACGATCATGTCGATCGCACCATGCTCAAGCAGGAACTCCGAGCGCTGGAAGCCTTCGGGCAAGGTCTCGCGCACGGTCTGCTCGATCACGCGCCGGCCGGCAAAGCCGATCTGCGCCTTCGGCTCGGCCACGTTGATATCGCCCAGCATCGCCAGGCTCGCCGAGACGCCGCCGGTGGTGGGGTCGGTCAGCACGCTGATGTAAGGCACGCCGGCTTCGCGCAGCCGCGCCAGGGCGGCGGACGTCTTGGCCATCTGCATCAGCGAGAACAACGCCTCCTGCATGCGCGCACCGCCGCTGGCGGAGAAGCACACCAGTGCGCTGCGTTCGGCCAGCGCGCGCTCGGCGGCGCGGGTGAATTTCTCGCCCACCACCGAACCCATCGAGCCGCCCATGTAGGAGAACTCGAACGCCACCGCCATCAGCGGCTTGTCCTTGAGCTTGCCGCTCAGCGCGATCAGCGCATCTTTTTCACCGGTGGATTTCTGCGCGGCGACGATGCGGTCGCGGTATTTCTTCGAATCGCGGAATTTCAGCGGATCGGTGGGCTCCAGATTGGCCCAGTGTTCCTGCGTGCTGCCTTCGTCGAACAGCGCCAGCAGGCGCTCGCGCGCACCGATCGCGTGGTGATGGCTGCACTTGGGGCACACCATGAGGTTGCGCTCCAGCTCCGGCCGGTACAGCACCGCACCGCAACCTGCGCATTTCTCCCACACACCTTCGGGCACCTTGCCCTTGCCGGCCGCGGAGCTTTGCGTCCGCGCGCGCGGGGTCATGATTTTTTGCAGCCAATTCATTGCATACGCCTCAATCTGGAAACAAGCGACGCCTGTTCGGCGCGCCCGGTCACGCGAACATGTCGCGCGTCCCTTTGCCGTATCGAGCCACTCCTGTATGGAGCTGATCCCGAAAAGATAAAGGGCGAGGACGACCCGGCCTCGATCACGCTCGGACCATCCGGATCCGGCGCGGTTCCCTATCTGGTTTGTCGCGAACCCCAGGTTCGCAGCCCCTGGTTCCCAGCCCGCCCCCTCCTCAGGGAGAGCGAGAAATCATCTTTCGTCCAGCGCTGCGCGGATCGGGCGCAGAAATTCGCCGGCCCGCGTGGCGATCTCCTGCGCGCTGCCGGCGCTTTCGAGCCGCTCGACCAGGGCGCTGCCGATCACCACGGCATCGGCGAATCCGGCGATCGCTTTCGCGCTCTGCGCATCCTTGACGCCGAAGCCGACCGCTACCGGTGCCTTGGCCTGAGCCCGGATCTGCGCCACGCGTGCGGCGATATCCGGTGTACTCAAGCGTCCGGCGCCGGTGATGCCGGCGAACGATACATAGTACAGGAAACCTCGGGCCGCTTCGCACAGCTGCGCCATACGCGCGGGTGCGGTGGTAGGCGCGGCGAGCAGAATCTGCTGCAGGCCGGCTGCACGCAATGCACTCAGCACCTGGGTCTCTTCCAGCGGGCAGTCCACCACCAGCACGCCATCGACACCAGCGGCCACCGCCTCATCGGCGAAGCGCGCGTAGCCGTGGATTTCCAGCGGATTGAGATAGCCCATCAGCACGATCGGCGTGTCCTGATCGCGCTGCCGGAACGCCGTGACCCAGGCCAGCACGTCAGCCAGGCCTACGCCCTTGGCAATCGCGCGCTCGCTGGCGTGCTGGATCACCGGACCATCGGCCATCGGATCGGAGAACGGCACGCCCAGTTCGATCACGTCCGCACCGGCCTCGACCAGCGCATGCATCAGCGCCACGGTGTGTTCCGGCGCGGGGTCGCCGGCGGTGATGAAAGGAATCAGGCCGGTGCGCTGCGCGGCTTTCAAGGCGGCGAAACGGCGATCGATGCGGCTCATACTTGCACTCCTTCGCGTGCAGCAATCGTGTGCACGTCCTTGTCGCCACGGCCGGAAAGATTGCACAGCACGATGCCATCCTTCGGCAGCTCGCGCGCCAGCTTCAACGCCTGCGCCACGGCGTGGCTGGATTCCAGCGCGGCGAGAATGCCTTCGGTGCGCGCCAACAGGTGGAACGCTTCCAGCGCCTCGTCATCGGTGACCCCGACGTACTCGGCGCGACCGGCGTCTTTCAGGAAAGCATGCTCGGGACCCACGCCCGGATAATCGAGGCCGGCGGACACCGAATGCGTTTCGGTGATCTGGCCGTTGTCGTCGCACAGCACATAGGTGCGATTGCCATGCAGCACGCCCGGGCGTCCCGCCGCCAGCGATGCCGCATGATGTCCGCTGGCAATGCCCTCGCCCGCCGCCTCGGCGCCGACCATGCGTACCTCGCGGTCGTTGAGGAAGGCATGGAACAGGCCGATCGCGTTGGAGCCGCCGCCGACGCAAGCCGTGAGTACATCCGGCAGGCGCCCGTATTGCTCCAGCATCTGGGCCCGCGCTTCGCGACCGACGATGGCGTTGAAATCGCGCACCATCATCGGATACGGATGCGGGCCGGCGACCGTGCCGATGATGTAGAAGGTGTCGGCCACGTTGGTAACCCAGTCGCGCATCGCTTCGTTGAGCGCGTCCTTCAGCGTCTTGGAGCCGGAGGTGACCGGAATCACTTCGGCGCCCAGCAGCTTCATGCGGTATACGTTGATCTTCTGGCGCTCGATATCCACCGCGCCCATGTACACCACGCACTTCAGGCCGAAACGCGCGGCGACCGTGGCACTGGCCACGCCGTGCTGGCCGGCGCCGGTCTCGGCGATCACGCGCGGCTTGCCCATGCGCTTGGCCACCAGCGCCTGGCCGATGGTGTTGTTGATCTTGTGCGCGCCGGTGTGATTGAGGTCTTCGCGCTTGAGCAGGATGCGCGCGCCGCCGACGTGCCTGGACAGGCGCTCGGCGTGATAGATCGGGCTGGGGCGGCCCACGTAATGGGTGAGGTCGCGGTCCAGCTCGGCCAGAAATTCCGGGTCCTCGCGCAGGCGCAGGTAGGCCTCGGTCAGTTCGGCCAGCGGGGCCATCAAGGTTTCGGCCACGTACTGGCCGCCGAAGTCGCCGAATCGCCCGTGGGCATCGGGCCAGTTCTGGAAATTCTGGATCGTGGGCATTAGTCAGAAATCCTGTGAGAACAAACTGCACGCCTGGCGGGCAGATAGCAGAAAATACCGCGATTCCGGCCATCGAAAAAGCGATATGATGGCTACGATTCGTTAGAAATTCTCACAAGACGCTTGAGCCGTGACCTGCCCTCGCTGAATGCCCTGCGCGCTTTCGAAGCGACTGCGCGGCTGGGCAGTGTCAGCCGCGCGGCCGAGGAATTGCACGTTACCCATGGCGCGATCAGCCGCCAGCTGCGGGTACTGGAAGAGTCGCTGGAGCAGCCGCTGTTTACCCGGCTCGGGCGTGGCATCGCGCTTACCGCCACCGGCGAGCAATTGCGCGACCGGGTGGCCGGCGCGTTCGATCAGTTGCGCGATGGCTGGGCCGAGCTGCAGCACCAGCGCCACGATGGCCCTTTTGTGCTGGGTTGTGCCAGCAGCCTGCTGGCGCGCTGGGTGATCCCCCGCCTGGAACGGCTGGAACGCGAACTGCCCGCGCTGCGCCTGCACCTGTCACCGGAAGAAGATCCCCTGACGCCGTTGCATACCCAGCCCGATGCCGCTCTGGCGCTTGCCGCGCCGCCCTGGCCGTCCGGCTGGGTGGTTCATGCGTTGGCGCCGGAACGCATCGGCCCGGTGGTCAGCCCGCGCTATGTCGGTCTTGCGTGGCTGCTGGAAGGCGGCGCAGCCAGCTTGAGCGAGGAAGCCCTGCTGCATACCAGCTCGCGGCCGCAGGCCTGGCCGGCATGGGCGCAGGCTAGCGGCATCGCCGCCGCCACGCTGCATTACGGGCAAGGCTTCGCACGCCTGTTCTACCTGCTGGAAGCGGCGGTGGCCGGACTGGGCGTAGCGATCGCACCCGCGCAATTGGTGCAGGACGATCTCGCCGCAGGCCGCCTGCTTGCTCCATGGGGCTTCCAGCAAACCGATGCGAGCTGGATCCTGGCTACGCCACGCCGCAGCAACGACAACCGTGTCGATGCGCTCGTGGCATGGCTGCGCAAAAGCCTGGCCTGATGCACTCGCGCGCAGGTTGGGTTACCCCGGACTTGATCCGGGGGTAACCCAACAGGTCTTCAATACTTGGTTACTGCCGAATCAAGTCCGGAATCTACGGATTCGCGGTGCTGCGCACGGCAGCGATGAAATCACGCAGCTTGTGCGGATCCTTGATCCCCGGCGCCGATTCGACGCCACTGGCAACATCCACCGCCCACGGCTGCGCGATGCGAATGGCCGCAGCGACATTGGCCGCCGTCAGTCCGCCGGCCAGGATCAGCGGCTGCTTCACGTCGTGCGGCATCAACGACCAATCGAAGACTTTGCCGCTGCCGCCCGCCTCGCCCAGCCCGTGACCATCCAGCAGCAACCCGGCTGCATGCGGATGATCGCGCAGCTGGTACAGCGCCGCGGCGCCCTCGCCCATCGCGATCGCCTTGAGATAGGGATGGCCGAACTGCCGGCACCATTCATCGCTTTCCGTGCCGTGAAACTGCAGCAGCGAGGGACGCACGACGTCGATGACTTCCTGCACGAAGCCCGTGTCGTCGTCCATGAACAGCGCCACCGTAGTGACGAACGGCGGCATCGCCTCGACGATGGCCTTGGCCTGTGCCACCGACACCTGGCGCTTGCTGTGCGCGGTCATGACGACGCCGATCGCATCGGCGCCCAGTTGCGCCGCCAGCAGGGCGTCCTCGATGCGGGTCATGCCGCAGCATTTGATCCGGGTCATTCGCTTACCTCAGGCGGCAACTGCCAGTGCCGCTCATAACGTGGACCGATAAAGGTGAGGCCGGAAGCCGCCGCAGTGGGGCCGGCCACTTCGCGATTGCGGCCGGCCAGCAAGGCCTGCACCCAACCCACCGATTGTTCGCCGCGCCCGACCGGCAGCAGCGAGCCGACGATGTTGCGCACCATGTGATGCAGGAACGCATTGGCCTCGATCTCGATGATGACCTGCTCATCCTCGCGCCATACCCGCAAAGTCTTCACTTCGCGCCGTGCATGCGCCGCCTGGCAGGACATCGCGCGAAATGCCGTGAAATCGTGTTCGCCGATCAGTGCCTGCGCAGCTGCATGCATGCGCTCGGCATCGAGCGGCTGGCGCTCCCAGGCCACGTAGCGCGTATCCAGCGCGGGGCGCACGCGACGATTGAGAATGGTGTAGCGGTAGCGGCGGCTGCGCGCTGAAAAGCGCGCATGAAAATCCTCCGCCACCGGTTGTGCCCACAGCACCGCCACGCTGTCCGGCAGATTCGAACAGCCGCCCAGCACCCAGCTACGCATATCGCGCTGCACCGTGGTATCGAAATGCACCACCTGGCAGCGTCCATGCACGCCGGCATCGGTACGGCCGGCGCAGGTGATTTCGATCGGCTCGGCCGCCACGAACGACAGTGCCTGCTCCACCCTGCCCTGCACGGTGTTGCCATGGCTGAGGCGTTGCCAGCCAAGGAAATCGGTGCCGTCGTATTCGATGCCCAGGGCGATGCGCATGATGATTCAGTGCGTTGCTAAGCGGCCAAGATTAACAGGTCGGCATGGCCACAAAAAAATCGGGCCGGCATGGCCGGCCCGATCATGATGCATGCAACGGCGGCAATCAGCGAATCTTCGCCATCAGCGTCTGCGCGACATCCCGCTGCATCTGGCTGCCTTCGTGCAGTACTTCTTCCAGCATGGCGCGGGCACCGTCCGGATCGCCCATGTCGAGGTAGGCGCGGGCCAGATCGAGCTTGGTGTCGATCGGATCGTCATTCAGTTCGCCGAACTCGTCTTCCTGCACGGCGGCGTGGCCGCTGTCGTGCTGGGTTTCGTGTGCGGCCTGTGCCGGCTCGTCGAACTGCCAGGTGGAAACCGGTTCTTCCTCGTGCTTGGGCGGCGTCACCTGGCTGACGGCCGGAGCCGCCGGCTCCGCATGATGCGGGGTGAGGTCGAAGTCGAAGTGATATTCGCTGACCTTGGACGGCAGCGGCGGCGGGGCCTGGCGCGGTGCTGCCGGCTCGTCGGCGGCATGCCGGTCCTCGCCGTAGCTGTCCAGGTCGAAATGGTGCAGCGGCGAATGCTCATCGTGGCCGGACGGCGGAATGGCCGCCTGCGTAAACAGCGGATGCCCCGGCGCCAGATCCTGGCCCATATGCATCACGTCCTGCCATTCCGGCTGGTCGGCATCGGTGATATGCGCGTGCATCGCTTCGGCGGCCGCTTCGAAATGCTCCACATCGCGGCGCATGTAGTACAGGCTGACCAGCTCCAGATGCGAGGCGATGTCGTCCGGATGCTCGGCCAGTTGGTCGAGCAGTTCATCCTGGTCGGGATCGGAGCCGTGCGCGCCGTCCAGGTTGTCGACGTCGACCGTACCGAAACGATCGGCCAGCGAACCCTTGTCGGCCGGCGCCGCCTTGGACTTGGCCGGCTTGGCGCCGGACTTGCCGCGGCGGGCGAACAGCGCCAGCAAGGCCAGCACGATCACGCCGGCGCCGACGGCCATTGCCCAGGTCTGCATGTACCAGGGCAGTTCCGGCGGCGGGGTGTGATGGACCGGCGGATGCGCTGCCGGTTTCGGCTTGGCCGGTGCGCTGAGCGGGGTGGTGACCGTCGCTGCGCCCGGTGCACTGGTGCTGGCTGCCGGCTTGGCGGCCAGCGCCTGGGCGGCGGTTTCAGCCGGGGTGGAGGCCGCCGCAGCCGGCTGGGCCGGCTTGGCAGGTGCCGGCGCAGCAACTGGCGCGGGCGTGGGTGCAGGGGCCGCGGCGACCGGCGCAGCGGCCGGCATGCCCGCGGACTTGCGTGCATCGGCGAGCTGCTTCTGCAGGTCGGCGATTTCGTTGTCCTTGAGCGACAGCAGGCGCTGGTTCTTGCCGTTGAGGTCTTCCAGGTCCTTCAGGCGCGACTCCAGCTCGCCGCTTTGCTGTTGCAGCGAAGACAGCGTTTCCTGGCTGCGCTGCAGCTCCTGCCGAATGGCGGCGTTGGCCTTGCCGTTCGCGCCGCCGGCCGACTGGCCTTCGCCCGCTGCCGGCACCAGCGCCAGCTTGTCGGCCTTGCTGCTCTGCGTGGGCGCCACCGACGAATTGGCGCGTGTGCCGCCGGCAGCCACAGCCACCGGCGCACTGACCGTGCCGTTGCGCCAGTCGCTGTTTTGCTGACGCACCGTCGCGGCAGCCGCGGCCGCAGCCGTGGCCATGGCGTCATCGCGGGACGGCAGGCGCAGGATCGCGCCGGCCTTCAGGGCATTGATGTTGTCGCGGTAGAAAGCATCCGGATTGGCCGCCTTCAGCGCCAGCATCATCTGGTTGGTATCCACGCCGGTCGGCGCGGTCTGCGCGGCTACATGCGACAGCGTGGCACCCTTCTCCACCGGGCCGAACTGGCCGCCGCTAAGGCCGACCGCATGCTGGGCAGGCGCAGCGTTGGACGCAGCCTGGTGGCCGGCGGGGGCTGCTGCCGTGCTGCCGGAGGACGGCGCATGGCGATGGCTCGGCGCGCTGCTGGTCGCACTCTGTACGCTCTGCGCGGACTTGCCCGGCGGGTCGAGCAGAATGGCGAATTCGCGCACGCTGCTGCCGGCCGTGCTGGTCACTTCCATCAGCAGATCCAGGTAGGGATCGCTTACCGGAGCGCTGCTGGTGACACGGATAACCTTGTGGCCGCCTTCGTCCACCACGCTGAACTGCAGCGCGACGGTCGGGCGCTCGCTGCCCGTCTTGGCGAAAGCGTCGTTCGAAGCCAGCTGCGCGCTGAGGCTTTCCAGCTCGGCCTGGGAGGCCTGGGTCACCGGAATTTCCACCAGCAAAGGCTGGCCCAGCGCCGATTTCACATGCGCCTGGCCCAGTTCCACGGCTGCCGCCTGAGTACTGCCCAGCGCAAGCGCCATCAGTATCGACAGCTTTAACGAACGATTCATCGCGTGCTCCCCCGAGAGCCAACCCGGACGCTTTGCCTAAAAATCACCGCAGCTTGCGATGACTTCCTCTTAGAAGGCGTCACTTTAGTTAGATAAACGTCAATCAACAATACCAGAATGGTCCGATCGCCCTCTCAGCGGGCGATTTTTTCGGCGGCGTGACGGCCGTCAATGCCCGGCAGCCGGTTTACCGGCGGCATCCTGGGCGGCCTTCAGCTGCTGGCGCAGCGCCGCGATGGTACGGTCCTGCTGTTGCAGGCGATCGGCAGCCTCGCGGCTAGCCGATTCCTGCTGGCCTACGTTCTGCTGCAAATGGTCGACCTCGGCCTGATGCTGGGCAATGCGCTGGTTCATGCGGGCGACCGCCGGAGCCCCGGCGGTACTGCTGCTGGCAGCCTGCGGACCGGCTACGGCGAGTGCGGAAACCAGCAAGCCACTTACAACAACCAGCGCATTGCGATGCATTACAGATAATCCTCGATCAATAGCTCGGCGATCTGCACGGCGTTCAGCGCCGCGCCCTTGCGGATGTTGTCGGCCACCACCCACAGGTCCAGGCCGTGCTCGTGCGAGATGTCCTCGCGGATGCGGCCGACAAAGACCGGATCCTGCCCCGCCGCATCGCCCACCGGCGTGGGATAGCCGCCCGGCTTGCGCTCGTCCTGCACGACCACGCCATCGGCCTGTTCCAGCAGCTCGCGCGCCTGCTCGGCGGTGATCTTGTCGCGCGTTTCGATGTGCACGGCTTCGGCATGGCCATAGAACACCGGCACGCGCACTGCGGTGGGATTCACCTGGATCGATTCGTCCTCCAGGATCTTGCGCGTCTCCCACACCATTTTCATTTCTTCCTTGGTGTAGCCGTTGGCCTGGAATTCGTCGATGTGCGGGATGACGTTGAAGGCGATCTGCTTGGGAAACTTGCTCTTTTCCACGTCCTGGAAATTGAGCAGCGCGGCGGTCTGCTTGCCCAGTTCTTCCATGCCCGAGCGGCCGGCGCCGGACACCGATTGATAGGTGGCCACGTTGATGCGCTCGATGCCTACCGCGCGATGGATCGGCGCCAGCGCCACCAGCATCTGCATGGTGGAGCAGTTGGGGTTGGCGATGATGCCGCGCGTGGTGTACTGCGCGATGGCGTGCGGATTCACTTCGCTCACCACCAGCGGGATGTCGTCCTGGTAGCGGAATTCGGAGGTGTTATCGATCACCACAGCACCGGCGGCCGCGGCGCGCGGCGCGTGCTCGCGGCTGACGGAGCCGCCGGCCGAGAAAAAGGCGATATCCACGCCGCTGAAATCGTAGTCAGCAAGGTTCCGCACGGTGACCTGTTTGCCGTTGAACGCCACGGTGTCGCCGGCGGAACGTTCGCTCGCCAGCGGCACCAGTTCGCTGATCGGAAATTCGCGCTGCGCCAGGATGCTCAGCAGCGTTTCACCCACGGCGCCCGTGGCGCCCACCATGGCTACCTTGTAACTACTCTTCTTGCTCATCTCAGGTCACTTGTCAGGGGGTTTGGGAAGGTCGCCGCATCGGCGCCGAAACCCCAACCGGGGAATCTAGCCTGCGCAGCACGCAAACAACACGGCATGGCCTTATCAACGTGAGGCCGGTCACGTTTCGACATCATCGTCCGCCCAGCACGGCGGGATTGAGCAGCGAGGGCGGACGTCCCGCGTCGGGGCCATGCCCCAGCGCGGCGAGCAGATTATCGGCGGCCAACTGGGCCATGGCGCGCCGGGTATCGGCGCTGGCGCTGGCGATATGCGGGCTGAGCACGGCGCTCTCGAGTTCGCGCAGGGCCGGATGGAGTGCCGGCTCGCCCTCGAACACATCCAGCCCCGCGGCCGCCAGGCGCCCTTCGCGCAAGGCCACCGCCAACGCGGCATCGTCGACGATGCCGCCGCGGGCGATATTCACCAGCACCGCGGTGCGCTTCATCTGCGCCAATTCGGCGGCGCCGATCGCGTGATGTGTCTGCGCGGTATAAGGCACCACCAGCACCAGATGGTCGGCATGCTGCAGCAGCTGGGCTTTATCCACCCAGCGCGCGCGGCACTCGCGCTCGACGGCCTCCGGCAGGCGCGAGCGGTTGTGATAGATCACCGGCATGTCGAAGCCGCTGGCACGGCGTGCCACCGCCTGCCCGATCCGGCCCATGCCGAGGATGCCCAGGGTCTTGCCGTACAAGTCGACACCAAGCCAATCGTCAAAGCGCATGCCGCCGCGCCAGCGGCCGGCACGCAGCCAGCGCTCGGCGCTGCTGACCCGCCGGGCGGCGGCCAGCAGCAGCGCCCAGGCGTAGTCGGCGGTGGTCTGGGTAAGCACGTCCGGCGTATTGGTGGCCTGGATGCCAGCGGCGGTCAGTGCCTCCAGATCCAGGTTGTTGTAGCCCACCGCCAGGTTGGCGATCGCCTTCAGGCGGCGATTGCCGGCCACCACCGAAGCGTCGATACGGTCGCCCAGGCCGATGATCGCGCCATCCACCTTCACCAGCTTCGTCCGCAATTGCTCCGGCGTGCGCCTGGCCTCCCTGGTTTCCACACGCACGTCCACGTACTGCGCCAGGCTGGCCAGTACTTCGGGGAACAGTGGGCGGGACACCCAGACGCTTTGTTGCTTGCTCATCGTAAATGGTGAAAGGCGGCTTGGCCGGTGTTTCGTGGAGGTGCCGCTCCCGCGCAGGCGGGAACGGCGGCGCGCATCGTCCAATCAGGCGATGCGCGGTTTTATCTCGCCCACGTCGCCGCATTGAGCCCGATGACGCAAGGCGTGATCCATCAATACCAGTGCCATCATGGCCTCCGCGATGGGCGTGGCACGAATGCCGACGCAGGGATCGTGGCGCCCTTTGGTGACCACCTCGACCGGCTCGCCGGCCAGGTTCACGCTGTGGCCGGGAATCAGGATGCTCGAGGTGGGCTTGAGCGCGATCGAGGCACGTACCGCCTGCCCCGTGCTGATGCCGCCCAGGATGCCACCCGCGTGATTGGACGTAAAGCCGTCCATATGCATTTCATCGCGATGCTGGCTGCCGCGCTGGCCCACTACCTCGAAGCCGTCGCCGATCTCCACGCCCTTGACCGCGTTGATCGACATCAGCGCGGCGGCAAGATCGCCGTCCAGCTTGCCGTAGATCGGCTCGCCCCAGCCCGGCGGCACGCCCTCGGCCTCCACGTTGATGCGCGCGCCGACCGAATCACCGGACTTGCGCAGCGCATCCATGTACTTTTCAAGCTCAGGCACCTGCGCCGCATGCGGCCAGAAGAACGGATTCTGCTCCACCGCCTCCCAGTCGAAAGCGGTGGGCGATACCTCGCCCAGCTGCGCCAGATAGCCGCGCACGCGCACGCCATGCCGCTCCAGCAGCCATTTCTTGGCCAACACCGCCGCGGCCACGCGCATGGTGGTTTCGCGCGCCGAAGAACGCCCGCCGCCACGCGGATCGCGGATGCCGTACTTGTGCCAGTAGGTGTAGTCGGCATGGCCAGGGCGGAAAGTGGCGGCGATATCGCCGTAATCCTTGCTGCGCTGGTCGGTATTGCGGATCAGCAGCGCGATCGGCGTACCGGTGGTGCAGCCCTGGTATACCCCGGAAAGGATTTCGACATCATCCGCCTCGTGTCGCTGCGAGGTATGCCGGCTGCGCCCCGTGGCGCGGCGCTCCAGATCGGCGCGGAATTCTTGCGCATCGATCGGCAGCCCCGGCGGACAGCCGTCGATCACGCAGCCGATGGCCGGCCCGTGGCTTTCGCCGAAAGTGGTGACAGTAAATAGCTTGCCGGTGGAATTGCTGGACACGATAGAACCAATGGCGATAAAGGATGACAACGGCCGCTGCGGCGCCGAAGTCTCCCCATCTTGCCACGCCCAGGCGTCCAGCGCCGCAGAAACGACTCAGCGCAGCGCGCCTGGCGCGGGCCATTCCCGCGCCAGCAGCGCGAAAATCACGTCATCCACCCATTCGCCGCGCATTTTCAGGCTTTCCCGAAAATGCGCTTCCTGGCGCATGCCCAGCGAACGCAGCAAGGCAGCGCTCGCCAGGTTGCGCGGATCGATCGAGGCGTGCACGCGATGCGCGCCGTGCGTGCGGAACAGGAAATCCAGCAGCGCGCCCACCGCCTCACGCGCATAACCCCGGCCCTGGAAAGCCGGTGCAAGGGTGACGCCGAATTCGTAGGAGCCATCGGCATCGGCCGGAAGATGCAGACCAAGATCGCCGATCAAGCGGTCGTCGTCGGACAGGCGGATTGCCAGCTGCAGCCAGCTATCCGGTACGTCGAACGAGATCGACTGCTGCGTACGGATGAAATCGAGTGCCTCGTCAGTCGAAGCGGGACACCAGCCCTGATACCGCGCAACGGCAGGATCGGAACGGTATTGAAACAAGCTCCCGGCATCGCTTTCGCGCAGACCGTCGAGGCGCAGTCGGGCAGTGTTGAATTCCATGTGTAGCGCCCATCCAAGGCAATACGTAGGTTGGGTTAGCGCAGCGTAACCCAACAATGCTTGCCCGCTTCGATGAAGATTTGTTGGGTTACGCTGCGCTAACCCAACCTACGCGATCCGCGGCGGGATCGATCAGCGGCGTGCGGCGGCGGCCGTGCGGATCGCCGCGGCGTGTTCCACCAGTTCGCGCCGTTCGAGCGCGAATACGCCCATCTGGCCGACCTTGAACTCGATCCATACGAAGGGCACTTCGGGCAGCAGCGTATTGAGCGCGTGCTCGCTTTCGCCGACCTCGACGATCAGCAGGCCGTCTTCGCTGAGGTGATCGGGCGCTTCCTCGAGGATGCGCAGGCAGATATCCAGGCCGTCCTCGCCCGAGGTCAGGCCGAGTTTGGGCTCGTGGCTGTATTCGCCCGGCAGCGCGGCATATTCGTCTTCGGTGACGTACGGCGGATTGGACACGATCAGATCGTACTTGCGGCCCTGCAGGCCACCGAACAGATCCGATTGCACCACCTCAACGCGATCGCTCACGTGCTGGAACGCCACGTTCTCACGCGCCAGCGACAAGGCATCGTCGCTGATGTCCACGATGTCCACCTGCCAGTGCGGGTGGTATTCGGCCATGGCGATGCCGATGCAACCGGAGCCGGTGCACAGGTCCAGCGCATGCTCCACGTGACGGCCATCCAGCCAGGGCGCAAAGCCCGATTCGATCAATTCGGCGATGGGCGAGCGCGGCACCAGGGCACGGCGGTCGCTCTTGAACTTCATGCCGGCAAACCAGGTTTCGCCGACCAGATAGGCCACCGGCAGGCGCTCGTTGATGCGCCGCTCGATCAGGTTCAGCACGCGCAGGCGCTCCTCCGCGGTGAGCTTGCCGGCGCCATAGGCCGGCGGAATATCCGGTGGCAGGTGCAGGCTGGCCAGCACCAGGTGGGTAGCCTCGTCGATCGGATTGTCGTGGCTGTGCCCGAAAGTCAGCCCGGCCGCGGAGAAGCGGCTGGCGCCGTAGCGGATGAAGTCGATGATCGAGGCGAGTTCGGCAGTCACGTAGGCACGGTCCGGCTTGGGGGCTGTGAAGTATAGCGACTGCTCATCAGGAGACCCACGCAGATTCATGGCTATGGCTCACGCGGCCTCGCCTCCGTGAGGGCCGTAATACATGATCCAGGCGCTGAAATCGCGACTGAAATCCTCGAAATGGTGCGGGGTGCCGGCGGGCACGAACAGCAGCTCGCCCGGCCCGAAGGCCCGGCGCGTATCACCGCAGACGAAATAGCCCTTGCCGGCGATCACCATGCACAGCTCATCGCGGCGGTGCGGGGCCTGCGTGTCGATCCCGGAGGGCTGGAAGATCTCCACCTCCAGCGTGCCGTGCCGGAACATGCCGGCGGATGTCTTGCGCGCCTGGTCGAGTGCGGCCAGGGCGGCGGCGGGTGTCATACGTGGTTGCATGCTGCCTCCCCGAAAGCCAATTCAACCCCCGTCTGAGATTGGCTCTCTTTTCCTTATACTTGCCGGATGACTTTCAAGGTATTCCTGCAATACATCCTTCCCCATCGGGCCTTGTCGCGCGTGGTGTACTGGGCCACACGCTGGACTTTTGCACCGTGGAAGAACTTCCTGATCGGCCAGATCGTGCGCAGCTACCAGGTCGACATGACCGAGGCCGCCCAGTCCGATCCGTTTGCCTATCCCCACTTCAATGCGTTCTTCACGCGCAAGCTGCGCCCCGATGCCCGCCGTGCTGATGCGGCGCCGGCCGCACTGCTTTCGCCAGCCGACGGACGCATCAGCCAGGCGGGTCCGATCAACGGCGGACGCATATTCCAGGCCAAGGGCCAGGACTACACCGCCGCCGAACTGCTGGGTGACGAGGCCGCCGCGGCCCCCTACCGCAACGGACGCTTCGTCACCATTTACCTCTCGCCGCGTGACTATCACCGAGTCCATATGCCCCTGCGCGGCCAGCTGAAGGAGACCGTGCATATACCGGGCCGCATCTTCAGCGTGGCGCCGTTTGCGGTGGAAGCGATCCCGCGCCTGTTCGCGCGCAACGAGCGCCTGGTCTGCCATTTCGAAGACGAGCACGGCCGCCCGTTCGTGCTGGTGATGGTGGGCGCGATCCTGGTCTCCTCGGTCGCCACCGTGTGGGACGGCCTGGTGATTCCGCCGTATGCGTCGTCGATCCGGCGCAAATCCTTCGCCGGGCAGAACATCACGCTCGAACGCTTCGCCGAGATGGCACGCTTCAACATGGGCTCCACCGTGATCGTGCTGCTGCCCGAAGGCATGGCCGAACTCGATGCCATGAATTCGCAGCAGGTGATCAAGCTTGGTCAGCGATTAGGTGAACTGCATCACACTTAGTTCGCCCTGCCGGCGTTTTTGCCTGGCCCTGTGCGCCGAACTTTGACACCTGTTGTCATTTTGTGACGTTTTCGGCGCATCCGCGTGAAGCAGGCCGTTATCCTCCGCGCCTAATCCGCGCAGTCGTGCGGCACTGTTCGACGAGGGGTCCCAATGCAGATTGTCACCCGCCTTATTGCGATGACTCGCGCCCGCCAGTTGCAGCGCCAGTTCCAGCAGATCGATCGCAACATCGCCGTGCTGCCCGCACGCACGCGCTCGCGTCTGGCCATCATGACCCTGCGCGAGATCGGCCAAGCCTCCAAGTGCGAATTCCCGCACCTGTACGGCACCGCCCCCGAGCAGCGCTACATGCCCTGGGGCCAGGGCACCGAGATCGGCTACGGCCGCGCGCAATCCGAGAATCCCGAAGTAGCCCTGCGCGGCATCGCGCTGTGGCTGGCGGTGGCCTATCACGAAACCAAGGAATCGCCGCACACCAGCCTGCAGCCGCAGCACCGCCAGCTGCTGCGCGTATTGCGCGAGCTGCGCGACGCCGGCAGCGAGCAACAGGATGCGACCGCGCAGTGGATGCGTTCCGGCGCCGCGGCCTAAAGCATCGCCGTAGGTTGGGTTAGCGCAGCGTAACCCAACAGATCTTCACCGAAGCGATCAAACTCCGTTGGGTTACGCTACGCTAACCCAACCTACGTTGGTTCCGTGCGGACGGCGGCGTTAGCGACAGCTCGGCAGTTTCAGCACCTGCCCTACCTTCACATGATTGAACTTGAGGTTGTTCATGCGAGCCACTTCGCTCTCGCTCGAACAGCCGCCATGCTTGCGCACGATGCTGCCCAGCGTATCGCCACGGCGCACGGTGTAGCGCTGGGTGGAACTGGAAGCTGCCGCCACTGCCGGCGGCGGATCGGGGAATACCGGCACTACGGCGTTATGCAGATCGGCCGCCAGGATCGGCCACGGCCCATTCACGCAGCGCACGGCGTAGACGCCCTCCAGCGCCTTGGGAATCTGCAATTCCGCGCCCACCGGCTGCTCCTGCTGCGGATCCAGCCGCGGGTTGAGATTGCGCAGCGTGCGGAACCAGCCGTCCGGCATGTCGTTGGCCGAGCCCAGGCACACGGTGAGTTCGGAAATCGACGCTGCGCGCTTGAGCGTGATGTTGCCGGTGAGGCCATCCACCTTCGGGAAGCGCAGGTTGTAGCTGTCCGGATGCAGGAACAGCCACGCTGCCGCCAACACCGACGGCACGTAGTCACGCGTTTCCTGGGACACCTGGCCGTAGATGCGCGGATCGTAGAAGCTCACCGAGGTATCGTCGCCGACCAGGCGCTTCATGCGCCCTTCGCCACCGTTGTACGCGGCCAGGGTCAGCTCCAGGTTGTCGTTGAACACCTTCAGCTGCTCATCCATGTACGCGGCATTGGCGCGGGCCGACTCGCCAGGATCGAAGCGCGAGTCGAAGCCATCCTGATCGCTCAGCCCGAAACGCAGTCCCGTGGCATACATGAACTGCAAGGGGCCGGCCGCACCCGAGCGCGATACCGCGTGCACCTTGCCGCCCGATTCCTTGGCCAGAATGCCGAACAGCAGCGCCTCGGGCAGGCCTTCCTGCTGGTACTGCGGCCACATCTCCTGGCGCAGGTACTGGTAATTCACGTAGGCGTCCATCAGGTTGCCGCGCCATTGCGTCAACCACATCTCCAGCGCCGCCTTCACCGGTCCGTTCATGGCGATCAACTCGGACAGCTGGTGGCCGCGCAGCAAGGTCACGCTGCGCTGCACTTCGGGCAGGCTGCCGGCGGCGCCGGCCTGGCCGGCCACCGGCACGGACGAGGTTTCGCCCGTGGCCGCTTCGCCTTCGCCCGGCGTTTCGTCGCCGATAAAGCTGCCGTCCTTCAGGCGCAGCAGATGATCAAACACCGAGAAGAAGCGCTGCGGATCGCAGCCCGGAGTGGTACCGCAATGCGCGGAAGCCTCCTTGAGCTGATCGAGCGCACCATCGAGGGTTTTCTGCGCAGCCTCGATGTCGCCGGCGCGGGTCTGCTGCAAGGCCGTCTCGTAACTCTTGCTGGCCTGGTCGAGCTGGGTGTAGAGCACGTTCACCGCATCCGGTGTTGGTGCGGGCTTGGCCGCCTTGCTGCCGGATGCGCACCCCCCCAATAGCGTCAGCCCCGCGGCCAATAGAACCAGACGAAGGGACACAGCTACGGGGCGATTCGGCATGTCGGCAATACACCTGCAATGAAGGCGCAACCATAGCGGGCGACGCGGATGCAAACAACTTCTTTCGACGCCGCTACAATGCGTGCCCTGTGCCACCATCGCAACGATAACCGCGTATTGCCATGACTCGCTGGCGTCCACCTGCCCCACGCTCCACTGCCATCATCACGCGCGAAGGCTTCGAGAAGCTCAAGAGCGAACTGGACCATCTCTGGCACACGCTGCGCCCAGAGGTGGTGAAGGCGCTGGCTGCCGCCGCGGCCGAAGGCGATCGCTCGGAAAACGCCGAGTACACCTATCGCAAGAAGCAGCTCGGCGAGATCGATCGGCGCGTGCGTTATCTGAGCAAGCGCATTCCCTCGCTGAAGGTGGCCGAAGGAACGCCTGCCGATCGCGACACCGTGTTCTTCGGCGCCGTCATCGAACTGGAAAACGTCGACAGCGGCGACACGCTGCGCTATCGCATCGTCGGGCCCGACGAGACCGATGCCAAGCGTGGTTGGATCAGCATCGACTCGCCTATGGCCCGTGCAGTGATGAAGAAAAAAGTGGACGACGAATTCGAGGCCGAGCTGCCCGGCGGGCGTACGCGCTTTGCCGTGATCGGTGTCGACTATCCGCAATAAACTGCGCATACCGCGCCCCCCCGCTGCCCTACGTCAACCCCGCATCCGGCGACACGTTAAAACTGTCTCGAGACTTGCACGTTGGCGCTTCGCGCGGGGAATCACTCCGGAATGTCAGCATCACCACCGCGCCGCAAGGCGCTGCTTATCCTGGGCATGCATCGCAGCGGAACCTCCGCTGTCACGCGCGTGGTCAATCTGCTGGGGGCCAATATCGGCCGCAATATCCTGCCGCCAGGCGCAGGCAATTCCGAAGGTTTTTGGGAGCACGCCGATGCGATGCTGACCAATCACTATCTGCTGGAATCATTCGGGCGCAGCTGGTTCGATATCCGCCGCCTGCCGCCCCATTGGCTGCAGCGGCCGGAAGCGCAAAACGTGCAGCCACGCATTCGGCGCATCATCAGCGATGAATTCGCCGCCAGCACCCTGGTAGCCGTCAAAGACCCGCGCATGTGCCTGACCGCACCGGCATGGATCGATGCCTTCCGCGCCATGGGCTACGAGGTGCAATGCCTGCTGGTGGTGCGCGATCCGCGCGAAGTCGCCGCCTCCCTGCAAGCACGCGAACCGTGGATGCGCGAGCCGGCATACCTGCTGTGGGCGCACTACATGGTGGAAGCGGTGCTGGCCGCGCGCGAATGCCCGCGCGCGCTGATCACCTACGATCAATTGCTGGGCGATTGGCGCGCCACCATGCAGCGCGTCGCCGGTACGCTGGCGCTGACTTGGCCACGCGCCGAAGCGGCCGCCAGTTCGGACATCGACAGCTTTCTGCATGCAGGTCATCGCCATCATCGGGCCAGGCCCGAGCATGACAGCGCATTGCCGGACAATCTCCCGCCCTTCGTCGCCGAGTTCTACCGCCATTGCCTCGCACTGGCCCAAGCGCGCAGCGATTGGCAGGCACTGGATCAGGCTGCGCTCAACTTCCGCAGCGTCTCCGAGCTGTACAGCACGCATCTGGACCAGGTGCATGCGAGGGAGCAGGAGCTGACCAAAAAGCTGCTTGCCTACGAAGAGCTGCTGAAGAACATCGCCGCAAAAATCCAGCCGAAAAGCTGATCAATCCAGGCGCCATGGCGCGGGATAGCGGCGCCCGGCACGCAAGGGCTGATAGCAGGCGGCGTTGAGATGAAAGGCTTCGCTTTCATTCTCGGCATGCCAGCCCGGAATGCCTGACAGCGGCAACGGACGCAATTCCTGCGGATCGCGCAGCAACCGCCCGGCGGCAATCGCCTCGGCACACTGCGCCAGCGCCCGCGACGAATCGGCAGCATCCACCGCCAGGGCCTTGCCCACCAGCAACTTGCCCGGCGTCAGCGCGTGCTCCAGCAAGGCGTGGCCGAACAGTTCCAGCTCGATGCAGCCATCGCGCCACGCACTGCGCTGGCGCCAGAACAAGCCGTGCCAGTCATGCGCATCCCACAAAGCCATCAAGCCAGGATCGCGCACCATGACCAGCACGCCGGCCTCGTCAAAATGCGTTTGCGCACATTGCGGGCGCGAACGTTCGCGCGGGCCGAAGCGGATGATCTCTGCCACTTGCTGCCGGTTGAGCGCGCGCTTCAGCGCCGGATGGCGCAGCCAGATCATGGCGTTGAACAGGTCGTGCCAGTTTTGTTCGCGCGTGGCGATCACACCATGCTGCGCGATGCGCTGCTCGTAATGCAGCCCATCTTCGAGCAGCGCGCGGGTCTGCGCCACGAAGCGCTCGCCAGCTTCCGCGGGCCAATGTGCATTGAGCTGCTCGATCGACGGCCAGCCGGCGCCGCGCAACCAGTCGCCATGGCTGTCCCAGTCACGCAGCGGCGCGTAGTCGAATACCGCCGGATCGACCGCAGCGCGAGCAGGCGCGAGATAGCGCATGGCGCGCCGGCTCAGTGCACCAGGCTAGCGTGCAGATCGTGTTCGTCGGCAGCCTGCACCACCACTTCGACGAACTGGCCCGGTTTCAGCGCCTGGCCGTTGGCGATGTGCACCACGCCATCGATCTCCGGCGCATCGGCCGCCGAACGCGCCACCGCGCCATCGGCGCCGGCCTCGTCGACCAGCACCTTGATCGTGCGGCCAACCTTGCGCTGCAGCTTCGCCGCGGAAATCTCCGCCTGCACTGCCATGAACTGCTCCAGGCGATCTTCCTTCAGCTCTTCGGAAACCGGATTGGGCAGCTCGTTCGCCTTGGCGCCGTCCACCGGCGAATAGGTGAAGGCACCCACGCGATCGAGCTCGGCTTCGCGCAGGAAATCCAGCAGTTCTTCAAACTCCGCATCGGTCTCGCCGGGGAAACCGACGATAAAGGTGCTGCGCAAGGTGAGATCCGGCACCAGCTTGCGCCAGTTCTGGATGCGCTCCAGGGTCTTGTCGATATTGCCCGGGCGCTTCATCAGCTTGAGGATGCGCGGGCTGGCATGCTGGAACGGGATATCCAGGTACGGCAGCAGCTTGCCTTCGGCCATCAAGGGCATGATCTCGTCCACGTGCGGATACGGATACACGTAGTGCAGGCGCGTCCACACGCCCAGCTCCGACAGGCCTTCGCACAATTCGGTCATGCGCGTGCGGTACTGCGTGTTGCGCCAGCTGCGTTCGGCGTATTTGATATCCACGCCGTAGGCGCTGGTGTCCTGCGAAATCACCAGCAGCTCCTTCACCCCGCCCTTGGCCAGCTTTTCCGCTTCCAGCAGCACTTCGTCCACCGGGCGCGAGACCAGGTCGCCACGCATCGAGGGAATGATGCAGAAGCTGCAACGGTGATTGCAGCCCTCGGAAATCTTCAGATACGCGTAGTGCTTGGGCGTCAGCTTGATGCCGGTATCGGGAATGATGTCCAGTAGCGGATTGCGCTTGGGCGGCAGCGCCGCATGCACCGCATTCATCACGCTGCCGTAGTCCTGCGGACCGGTAATGGCCAGCACATCCGGATAAGCCTCGCGGATCAGCTCCGAGCGCTTGCCCAGGCAACCGGTAACGATCACCTTGCCGTTCTCGTGCAGCGCCTCGCCGATCGCGTCCAGCGACTCCTGCACGGCCGCATCGATAAAGCCGCAGGTATTCACCACCACCGCATCGGCCGCGTCGTAGCTGGGCACAATCTCGTACCCCTCCACCTTCAGCTGGGTGAGGATGCGCTCGGAATCGACCAGCGCCTTGGGGCAGCCGAGGCTGAGCAGCCCGATTTTGGGCGCAGGCGCCATATTAACCTTTAATTCTAAACGCTTTTTCACTCGCTCACCGAATTTCTGCAGGGACCAGGGTGCCCTGATTCACACTAAACTAGTATTTTACCCTGCTGTCCGCTTCCAGTCGCTTCCTCAACTCAGTGCCATGTGAACATGAGTGCTGATATGGCCATGCGCAATGTCCGCTACCCATTTATGGCGAAGCTGAGATTGAGTGAAGGCTCCGATGCTTCTTCAACTCAGTGCCATGTGCACATGAGTACTAAAGTGGCAAGCAAAGGCAATATAAAAGAGATAGATCGTTAAACCAGGCGCGCCGCCGCGAAGCAACAGAAAGTGAAAAAAGCTTAGCGTGGCGTCAAAAAAAATATTTTCACTTGGTTGCAAGCCAAAGTACGAAGCGAAATAGCGATTCCAGTACTGCGTGATCGCCGGGCCAACACGGCGGCGAAGGATCGGGACGGACCACGCCAGAAATTGCACTTCCAAGATCAAAAGCAATCCGTCAAGGCCCACTGAGCCAATCAAATCGAGCAGTGGTGCAAACACATGAAGCGTAGGATGGCAGAGCAATATGACCGTGAGGATGGCCAGCACGATTTGGAATAGGCGCCCAAACCAACGCCGCAAAGACTTTTTTGTGAAACGAATTGACCACATCGGCCATCTAGCCTCGACGATTGAATTGTAAGTGCCGGACCGGACTACCGGCGCATTATGCCCCAGGCTCGGTTAGAGGCTGCAACAATGTGTCCGTCAAGGGTCAACAGCCGACATTTCACACTTGCCTAGACCCCGTCTAAGCCGCAAATCAGGAAATGAGTAGGTTGTTCAGTATAGATAGAGTGCGCCAGGGGCAGCCGAGGCTGACGAAACCGATTTTCTGGGTGGCCTTGGACATGACCTGGGGACCGTTAAGGGGTTGGCAAACTGCGAATTATAGCGGGAACCAGAGCTGCTGGTGCCTGGCTGCCAGCCGCCCCCTCAAAACAGGAAGGGAGTCCCACAAGGGAGTGCTGTTGGGCATAACTGAACCTGGAACCGTTTCTGAAAAGAAAGCGGCCTAAAGCCGCTTTCTTTTTACTATCAGTCGCTATAGGCCCGTTGGATTTAGGTTCCAGCGGGTCACGCTCCCTCGTCGACCTTATTTAGACGGCATCGCCAGCACGTCCTCAGCGATTTCAAACAGCCGGATCGCGTTAGGAATCGATGTTCGTATTCCAGCGATAGCATCGTTCAAGCTTGCCACGCTTAGATCTTTACTAACAAGGTTTTCCACCACGTTGCGGACGCGTTCGAGGCACGCCAAAGCTTGCAATAGTGGATCGGCAACCGTAGGGTCGAACCTGACTACGTCATCTTTGTATTTCTCAACTGTCGGCATTCGTATCTTTGCCAGCGTCTGAACGACCTCTACAGATTGCCTTGAATTCGCCATGCGCACCTGCGGAATTGAAGCGCAATCGTTGCGTACTTGCTCTAAGGCAGCCCTTGCAGTCCGCACATCCCCAAGAAAGGAAGGCGCCAATATCTCCATAGTCTTGCGCGTCTGGCTCCTGCTATCTCGTGCCTGATTTTGATAAATGCGCCACGAAATATAGGAACCGCCCAAAGAAACTAGCGGCGAAACTACACCGAGCGTTATCGTCACCAAGTCCGGCACAGACATACGCAAACACCCCTGTACGGTTCTCTGTGAAGTCCAAAAATTATAGTGGGATTCGGGAACCCGCTGCCGGCCGGCCCCTACGCCGCCCCAAAAGCGGCTGGGGAGCCCGTTATAGCTCAAGCCCCTTGCACCGGACGTATACGGTCTCCACTGCCTTGAGCCTCCCGGCTACAAAGTAAGTCAACCTGGAACCGCTTTCCACGTAAGGACAGTCAATGATTGGAATGCACAAAACTGGTGGTTTATCCGACTCAGTTATTAGCGCTGTTTGTTTCGAAGGACTTAGCGTTACCGCGGCCGACGGGAAACCTGCTCAATTGGCGATCATTGATGAGCACGGCCAAATTATCGAGAGCGGAAAAAATGTCGCTAAAGAGGCGTGGAACGTAGCTATCGCTTGCTAAAAAAGTTTTCCACAAGGATCGGCGCATATACCTATACACACATCCCCCACCGAACAAATAAAGATCAAAAGGAAAGCGGCATAATGCCGCTTTCTTCGTTAGTATCCAGTGCTTTGGAGAGAGTATCTAGGGGGCAGAACATGAAAGCCAAAGAGATTCTACAAGAGCTGCAGCGATGGACCTTTCCAGTCGCCAGTGGAGTGCTTTGTATTTTCGGTGGTGTAAATTTGTTCATCGGCACTTACTTTGCGGCAGAGGGGAATATTTCGGTCGCAGGCACGTGCCTCGCTGCAGGACTTGTACTTGTTTTGGCGGGAAATATAGATAAATTTGAATCTTTGAAAGGTCTTGGCATTGAAGCAAAGACCCGTAAGCTGGAAGAAAAGATTACAGAGGCAACGGACATACTCGCCCGCATAAGGGAACTAAGCGAACTCACCTGCGAAAGCCTCGTCAACCTACAAAGCAAAGCCGGACGCTTCACCGGTCCTCCGACCCCCCAATACGCTTACGCTACGGCCCAGAACGTTGTCAAAACTCTCAAGGGCGTAGGAAGCTCCTCATCTAAAATAAGGACCGCTCTATCATCATGGATTGACATGTTTTTAGGCGACTTCGCGGCCGCGCTGTATGCCCCTGTCAAGCAAAAACAAAGGGAGCTTATGGCTGCCTTGCATCAAGAAATGACATACGCGCAGTTGGAAAAAAACGATGAAAAGGCCGATGAAGTTAACCGCAGGATCGTCACTGCGTCTAAACACAATGTACGAAGCAATGACATTTATGAAATTGTAGCATCTAACCCCGAAGCCTTTATGCAATTTGTACTAGAAGCTCCAGTTTCTAGTGATGAAGCAATGGCGCCTGTGATTGCGCAAATTAAATCGTGAGCTGACCTGAAATTTCTGGTCCAGATCCAAAGTTCATAGACTTATGACGAGGAGACTGGACGATGCCCAAGAAACGCTTTAGTTCCGAAGAGATCATCCACAAGCTGCGCGAGGCCGAGGTGCTTTCCTCGCAGG
>NZ_JACZZA010000018.1 GCF_014863405.1 Dyella acidiphila | reverse complement strand
GGCTGGGGCACGTAACGCACCGACGAACGAGTGATGTGCAGTGCCCGGCAGATCCGCCGCTCGGAGTGGCCGTGGTGCTCGCGCACATGGGCCACGGCTTGGCGGCGGCGCGCCGGGCTTAGAAGTTTCCCTTGCTGACCTCGCGCAGGATCTGGTTATCGATCACCGCATCAGACAGCGCCCGACGCAGGCGAGCATTTTCCAGCTCAAGATCCTTGAGCCGCTTGGCCTGGTCGACCTTCAGGCCACCGTATTCCTTACGCCAGCGGAAAAACGTCTGCTCCACGATGCCGAGCTGTCGGCATATCTCGGCGACCGTACGCCCCTGCGAGGAAAGCACCTCGGCCTCGCGCAGCTTGTGGATGATCTCTTCGGAACTAAAGCGTTTCTTGGGCATCGTCCAGTCTCCTCGTCATAAGTCTATGAACTTTGGATCTGGACCAGAAATTTCAGGTCAGCTCACTCGCATTCCCTCGATTATTCGCGCGGTTTGGATTTTGGCCGGCCCTAGGGCTCAGCGCACTGCTGACAATCGTTTGTTTTATGTTGTTCGCATGGGCCGTGAAACCTTTTGGGATCAAATTGCTCTGACGCCAACTACAATAAACCGGAGACGAACTTCTACAGGCTTAGATGCGCCACTCCAGTCGTGGCTTCGATCGGTGATATATAGCTGGCTGCAACAAACACTTCCTGCTGCACTAGCGATATCCCTTCAGATACTCGTTAAAGAGCCCCGTGGGAAAATATTCTCACAGCGATGCTAGCTAATGTTCGAAGCTTACGTATGACAACAGAACTCATTTTGCAGAGCACGTTGACTTGCCCCCATTGCGGTCATCAATCCATCGAAACGATGCCTACGAACGCGTGCCTGTTTTTCCACGAATGTGCCGGCTGTGGTGAATTGCTGCGGCCTAAGGCAGGCGATTGCTGTGTGTTCTGCTCTTGGGGCAACGTTCCATGCCCTCCGATCCAGCAAAACGACTCATCCTGCTGTGGATGAAGCAGTAGCGTAGGGGCGGTCGAGTAACTGCCGTTACCTCTTAGGGCACACGCCGACGAGTACGTGGCGCGATCGGGGCACGGGACTTGGAAGTCCGCGAGGCTGGGCGTGCGCAACTCTGCCCTTGGCAGCAGTTTTCCGTCAGATAACCCACCAGATCATTCATGGCGTCGATCACGGGGGCGTAATAAATGAAGCGACCACTTTGCCGGCTGGTCACCAACCCGGCATTCAGCAGCTCTTTCAGGTGGAACGAGAGCGTCGCGTTGGGGATGCCCAACTGCTCTCCGATTGTTCCCACAGGCAGCCCCTCAGGGCCTTGCTCCACCAGCAGGCGAAAAATGGCCAGACGCGACTCCTGCGCGAGAGCGGAGAGCATTTTGATGGTCTGTGCGGTCTGCATGTCTGGCAATGTCGCTATGAGGCCTCGAATGGCTAGTGTAGCGGACCGGTCGCTTAGGGTAGATCAAGGAACCAGGCCTTTACGGCAAGCGCCCATGACGCCAGCCAGGTTGTTTACGCGCGTGCTTCGTACCAGTGCTGCGTGCGATTGACGACACTCACCACGGAAAGCATCACCGGCACTTCGATCAACACGCCGACCACCGTGGCCAATGCCGCCCCGGAGTGCACGCCGAAAAGGCCCACCGCCGTGGCCACCGCGAGCTCAAAGAAGTTGCTCGCGCCGATCAGCGATGAAGGGCCGGCCACGCAATGGGGAACCTTGAGCTGACGGTTGAGCAAATACGCCAATCCCGAGTTGAAGTAGACCTGGATCAGGATCGGTACCGCGAGCATGGCGATAACCAGCGGTTGCTCGAGAATCTGCTGTCCCTGAAAGCCAAACAGCAGCACCAGGGTCGCCAGGAGCGCCACCAGCGAGACCGGACCCAGGCGGTGGAGAAGCGCCTGCAGCGTCGGTTCGCCGCCACGCGCAAGAATCACGCGGCGCAATACGACACTGATGAGCACCGGCACGACGATGTAGAGGATCACGGACAAGATCAGCGTATTCCAGGGCACCGTAATGGAGGAAATGCCAAGCAGGAGCGCGACGATCGGCGTGAAGGCCACGACCATGATCGCGTCGTTCAAGGCGACCTGGCTCAAGGTGAAGTGCGGTTCGCCGCGGCAGAGGTTGCTCCAGACAAACACCATTGCCGTGCACGGCGCGGCCGCCAGCAGGATCAGACCGGCCACGTAGGAATCCAGCTGCCCGGCGGGCAAGTACGCCGCAAAGACGTGACGGATAAAGATCCATCCGAGCAACGCCATCGAAAAGGGCTTTACCGCCCAATTGATGAAGAGCGTCACGCCGATGCCTTTCCATTGCTCCCGCACACCGGCCAGCGCGCCGAAGTCGATCTTCAGCAGCATCGGAATGATCATGAGCCAGATCAGCACGGCGACCGGAAGATTCACCTGCGCCACCTGCTTATGCCCGATCGCCTCAAACGTCGAGGGCAGCAGGTGTCCCAACCAGGTGCCTGCAACGATGCACAGGAACACCCAGATCGTCAGGTAGCGCTCGAAAAGGCCGATACGCGCCGGCGCGGGCGGCGCGTCCATCAATGCGTCCGCATGGGCCTGCGTCATACGTGCTCCTCCTCGGCGTCCGTGATCGTGCCGATATGGTCAAGCGCCTGCTTGAGCTCGTTCCTGGACAGCGTTTCCACCGGGAGGTCCAGCAGCGCCATAAGCCGGACCGTGATGAGCGCGTGGGCATGCTCGAACGCGGCGGCTATCGTCGCGGGATCACCTTGGACCCCAGCCGGGTCGGGCAAGCCCCAATGCGAGCGTACGAAGTAGCCGAAGAGCACGGGGCATGGTTCGCGGGCCGCGCTGTCGCATACGGTAATGACGATATCGAGCGGTGGCGCGTCGTCCCCGACAAAACGGTCCCAGGATTTGCTGGCGAGGTTATCGATCGGTATGCCCGCCGCCGTCAGTTGTTGGATGGCATAGGGGTTGACCTTGCCGGTGGGCTGACTTCCGGCGCTGAACGCTTCAAAGCGCCCCTTTCCCAGGCGATTGAGCGTGGCCTCGGAAAGAATGCTTCGCGCGGAATTGCCTGTGCAGATAAACAAGACGCGGCAGGGGTGCATGGTGGTCTCTGGCTGATGGAGTAATGGGGTTAAGACGCTTTGGCAGGACGACACCGTTCGGGATGACCTTCACAACAATGGAGCGTGAGGTAGTCGATCAGCCCTTTCATGGCGGAAAAGTTGGCGCGATAGCGGATGTAACGTCCTTCGGAAAAGGATTCCGCCAGACCCGCATGCACCAAGCCTTTGAGATGAAACGACAACGTCGATCCACTCAAACCGATTTCCTCCGCGATCTCGTTCACCACCGCGCCACCCGGCCCGCAGACGACGAGGTAACGGAAGATGCTGAGCCGGCTGTCCTGGGCCAAACCGGCAAGGGAGCGAACGGCGGTCTTGGTTTCCATATTTCTATATTGCTAGAATTATGGAAGACAAGCAACCGGATGCGACGCAGTCATGGCCCTTGAAAAAGGTCGCAGTTAGTTAGCAAAAAACGGGCCGGGGGCAGTCAATCGCTTTTACTTTTAACTGCCACTGGTCAGTTTTTTCCGAACTTGGCGAGCGGGCGCCGAGCACAAAAAAACCGGGACAGTCCCGGCTTATGGATGTCGGAGCATGTTAGGCGAAACGTACGGCGTCATTTCAACCCATTTGCGATTGCGTTAAGTCGTTGCTCTCTCGGTTTGCGGGTATCAATACTCACGCCCGCGGCGCAGCACTTCTCATTAACGCGACTTGCGATGTCGAGCATCTGATCAAGAATGTCGCGAGCGTCGTTTTTATTGACCTTATAAAACGTCGCCAGCCGGAGTAAGTCCTCGCGCTTGGGATCTCTCCCCTTGTGCTCGGCAAATGTAAGCGTGTGGTAGCCGCCGGGACCATCCATGTAGGTGAGGTCGTAGGCCGGAGACAGATGCCAAGTCCCTTTGGCGTCGAGGCAGAACGCGACATTCTTTGTGTGGTCATCGCGAACACTCATGGCGGCATTAAACGCCGCTCGCATATAACCCTCGCGCAACTCGGCCGCGGGCACGTTTAGTTCGATCATTACTTCTGCAATGTGGCCGTAGTCCAGTCGCACGTTCAGGTCGCGGTGGGACAGGTGGAGTAGGCCGGCCAGGGAGTGACAAAAAACGCGTCCGTTGGGGGTGCGATCAAAACGTTCCGTAACGAAGACAGTCGCCTTATTGATGGCCTTCAACTGACTGGGCATCACGGTGAGGCCGGCTTCACGAGCCGACTCCATGTAAACCTGCTCGACGATGGGAGCGTCCTCGGGTTCGTCGCGAGCGGCCCATTTGATGAGCCACGACCGAGAGCCTGGTGCTAACGGTCCTCCGGAGACGCGCGCCCAACGAAAGCTCTCATCACAGTCCACCATCACCTTCGGACGTGCACCTTGGGGCGAGCTGCCCGCTTGAAGCAGCACGGCCGATACCTCATCGAGATGCCCTTCAATGGTGGCTTCCATGTCGAGACCGAGCTCGCCCATCGGGATCGCGTCTTGAATGTCGTCGCCAAGCGCAGGGCTAAACGACAGCGAACCCCATGCGCGATCACCCAAAAACGCTAAGCGGGTGGCGGGCGAGATGCGGTTGGCTGGGATGTTCTGCCGGGCGAGAGCCTTATCCATCAGATATAGACCCCAGCCGTCCGGAAGGGAGTCGTTGAGCATGCCAGGGAGCCCGCGGTAGTCGGCGGGCAACTGCTGCTCATCGCGGCTAGACCAAACGCCCCTCATCGAAAGTCGTATTGGGGAGAGATTGAGGTTTAGCCGTTTCGCCTCTGCGCTCCACGCGAAGAGGCTTTCTTTTGCATCAACTTCGTAGCTCAGTCGCCCGATTTTCACGGGCGCCCCAAGATGCTCGGTCCACACGTCGAGTTCGTGCAGCGGTTTATCGAGCCAAGCGCGGTCGATCGGCACGATGCCTCCTAGGCTTTGGGCCGCACCCGCTTCGTCGCCAAGACCGGCGACGAAGCGGGTTTCAGATCAAAGAAGCGGCCCTGCGACTGTAGATCCGGGTAATGAGGGGAGTCGAGCATCTTCAAGACATCGGAACCGTGCCCCAGCGCGAGCAGTAATCGCAGAAGTTTCTCGGATGAAACGGGGGAGCCCTTTTCCACGGCTTTGATCGTGCTCTCCGATATACCGGACCGCTCCGCCAAGTCGGATTGTCGCCAATCGAAGGCCATCCGTTGCCTCCTGATTCGTTCCCCGACTTCGCGGGGAAACTCTTCGGCAGACGGGGCCTTGGGGCATTGCCGGGAAATCAATTTATCTAGACTTTCCATCTAGTTACGATAGTAAAAAATATAAGAGGTGTCAAGAGACCTCTTATTAAGAGGTGATATTGCACCTCTTATTTTGCCGCGCTCCCTAACGGACCCCCATCTCGCCTCTTTAATTTTTGCCTAAAAAGGTGAAAACAGTCGTCCCTTGGCTCATGCCGCTAGCAAGGGGTATCGCATGCAGTTCATTGCCTTGGGGCGCCCCCGGCGGGCCGCTTTGTGGGTAGCTATGACCGTTGGATAGGCTGAACTCCATTGCCTGTCCGATTTCAGCTTTCAGCGCCGGAGCGTCCTCGAAAAAGAGTCTGAAGGCAGTTAATGGGTTTCCTACTCTCATCGCTTTTAACTGCTCCTTGTCCGTTTTTGGTCTAACAAGGGAGCCTGGTTTTGACCCAAAGCGAACGGTTTAGAAGCCACGCTTTAGCGCGCGGTACCTTCAGCGATTGATAGGATCCGGTTCGTCGCTTGCTCGGTTTACATCAGATTTCCGCCGCGCTGGTGCTTAAGCAGATGCCTTTGCCCTAGGAGGCCAGACCATGGAGTACCACGCTAGCTGCCATTGCAAACGCGTGCGCTTTTCGTTCCGCAGCCCCGAGATCACGACCGGCAAACGCTGTAACTGCTCGCTGTGTATCCGCAAGGGTGCGGTGCTGTCGTCAGACTACATTCCGGGTGACAACTTCACGCTGCACGCCGGTGAGTCCGATCTGGCCGCATACCTCTGGAACGACAAAGTCATGCGCCACTATTTCTGCAAGACCTGCGGCATCGCTACGTACGGTGCCGTTACCGGCGAAGATGGCAAGGACCGTTACCGAGTCAACCTCGGCTGTGTGGAAGGCCTCGACGCGCTCGCGCTCGACATCACGATCGTTGACGGCAAGGCGCTGCCGCTCGCCGATGCGCCTTGAAGCCCCCAACGCCGGGCGACGTCAGATCAAGGGGGGAATCGGGCGGAGGTAGCCAATCGCCTTTAACTATCCCTGGCCCGCTTTCCGGCCCGTTGAGATTGCAATCCAAAGCAGACTGCCGGCTTCCGAATCCCCACACCCGTACCCGAATTACCCGCAACTCATCCCCGTTTCCCATCCATTGGTCACTTATGCCATGGCAGATGGAGCAGGGTTGCCTCAGGATGCGGGTTTGTCCATTTCATGGAGGAAGGCATGCGTCGTCGCGATTTGCTCAAGACCGCCTTGTCGGCGCCTTTTCTGCCCTTGGCGGTTTCGTGGAGCATGCGGGCACAAGGCGCAATACTCCCGTCTTCCCGTGTTCGTCCCGGTGATGCGGGTTGGCCGTCACCTGCGCAGTGGGAGACGCTCAAGGCGCAAGTCGGCGGACGGTTGATCGTTCCCGCATCGCCCTTTACTCAAGGCGGCGCGGCGGAAGCGGAAGCGCTCAAATACATTGGCAGTCAGAATCTCTATTACATAAGCGATGAGCCTGGCCTCACACAAACCAGCGGCTGGTTCGGTGCATGGACGTCCCAGCCCAGCCGCTATGCCGTGGTAGCCGAGTCCGCCGCAGACGTGGCGGCCGCCGTAGACTTCGCGCGCAAACATCACCTGCGCCTGGTTGTGAAAGGTGGGGGCCATAGCTATCAGGGCACGTCTGACGCGCCTGATTCGCTTTTGGTATGGACGCGCCATATGCGAGAGATCCAGCACCATTCGGCGTTCGTGGGGCAGGGATGCGAAAGAAACGTGGAGCCACAGCCGGCTGTCACGCTGGGAGCCGGTTGCCTGTGGATGGACGCCTACCATGCGGTCACCACGCTAGGCGGCCGGTATGTCCAGGGTGGCGGCTGCCCGACGGTGGGCGTGGCCGGGCTGGTGCAAAGTGGCGGCTTCGGTCACTACTCCAAGACCTTCGGTACTGCTTCGGCCAATTTGTTGGAGGCGGAAGTGGTGACTGCCGATGGGCAGATCCGCACCGTTAATGCGTGCAATCACCCGGATCTGTTCTGGGGGTTGAAGGGTGGGGGCGGAGGTAGCCTGGGCATCGTCACGCGCGTGACCCTGCGAACTTACGACTTGCCCAACTTTTTCGGTGGCGTTGGCGGCGACATACATGCGTCGAGCGACGACGCCTATCGCGAACTGATTGCACGCTTTTTCGCGTTCTATCAGGCCGAGCTGTTCAATCCCCATTGGGGCGAGCATGTCACGCTGCGCCCGGACAACGTACTCAGCTTCACCATGATGTTCCAGGCGCTGGACGCGGCAGCCGTCGAGCGCATCTGGGCACCATTTCTGGATTGGGTGCGGGCGCATAAGGCATACAGCTTTGACAGCCCGGTCGGCGTGCTGACTGTTCCCGCGCAGCATTTGTGGGATGGTGCTTATTTCAAGCAGCACTTCCCTGGCCATATGCGGTTCGATGATCGCCCCGGCGCACCCGCCTGGCACATGTTCTGGGATGGGGAGCAAAGCGAAGTAGGCCGGTTTATCCATGGCTATCGCTCCGCATGGCTCCCGGCAAAGTTACTGCAGCCCGACCTTCGCGGCAGCCTCACCGAGGCGCTGTTCCATGCATCGCGCTCACGCAGTATCGAGCTGTATTTTGGCAAGGGGCTTGCCGGTGGCTCGCCAGACGCGCTTGCCCAAACGCGCGATACGGCGATGAATCCTCAGGTGCTGGACGCCTTCGCACTTGCGATTCTGGGGAGTGACGGCAAGCCCGCCTTTCCCGGGATGCCGGGCGCGCGGATCGATGACGAATTGGTACGTCGCGACATCCGCGATCTCGATCGAGCGATGGACATTCTGTATCGACTCGTGCCCGATGCCGGAAGTTATCTATCGGAAAGCGACTATTTCCTGCGCGATTGGCAAGCCCGATTTTGGGGCTCGAACTATGCTCGACTCGCTGCCGTCAAACGGCGCTACGATCCAGATGGTCTTTTTGTTATTCATCATGGCGTGGGAAGCGAGACGTGGAGCGCGGATGGTTTCACTCCCGTAACGAGCGCACATCAGACTTGATGATGGCAGGTGGACGGATTGCTTGCTTTCGACTCATGATGGATTTTTTTGCGCCAACTAGAACCACATTTATGGATCATCAGGGGGAGTAATGTTTGGAATTTTCAAGAAAAAAGAGCCACCACAAGAACCACCCAGGAAGATGCCGCCGGTTCCCAAGTGGAGGCCGGACATTCGCCAGCCAGTGGATGAGATCGTCGAGCGCCTCCGGTTCTATACGAATCAACAGCGTGATTTGGTTGTATTTGAGCATGGAACTTGCGTGCTCTTGCCAGATGGGCTTTCTGACGAACAGGCGACGTCCCACGCCAAGGACGTACTGGCCAAGATCTATCATTTCCATCCCGACATGAACCCGCTGTCGATGAAGGATGGAAACGTCTTAGTCCAATACAACCATCCTGCCGTCAATCTCGTTCTTGACAGTCTTGCTACCAAAAACTGGAAAGCTATCGAGGAGCATCATCTGGAGGCGTTGACCACCAGTGAGGTGCTGATAACCCCTCTCGGTCCAAACAAGTTTGATGCCTTTGGCATGAAGGCGCTTTTCGGGCGATGCTTCATGTTTATGGACGCTCAAGAACCTAACGTACTTAGGGTCGTCCGCAAAACAATCTAGTATTCAATAATGGGCGTTGTGTCCACTTCGCCCCAAGGTGGTCATGGAAAGGCAAGTGGATAGTCGAGAGCTCATAGTGCTACTGGAATCGCCATTCGAAGACATCGCATCGCCTGATCTCATGCGCGACGCAATTGAAGCAGGATTGCGGTGGCCCACTCCCTATTGGCCTGAATTAGCCGTCAAATGACTTGAGCTGGGTGTGCCAATGGATGCCGGGATAATGAATCTTCTGGACGACGTGGCTGCAACGAGCCAGTTCCCTCAGCGCCTTCGGCATCGAGCGTTCGCTCTTGCCCGCAAGTTCGAAAAGTCACAAAGTGGCGGATAACTTGTAGGAGTAAGGCGGCCCGTAGGTAGTTGATCGCATGTAACCGCCGCGGGCCCGTTTTCGGATTCGCTTTTCCAACGTATGATGCTATGGGGGCATAGGCGGTGATCTTTCCTCGGTATCAGCGAGGTAAATTTTGTCTTGCTATGGATCAGGGGCTTTTAGCTAAATCCGTATCCGCTTCCGAGCTTGGAGGCGGCGGTAATCGTCATAAATGACTGGGGGAGTCATGGAACCGAATTTTTCCGATCTCAAGTTCAATAAGAACCAGAAGAGCGATTTGACCGCGCGGGAAATATCCAAGGGGCAAAAGGCAATCATTTATGCCTTTCTCATCAATCTCGTCGCTATCGTTCCGGTCGTGGTTCTGCCCAGTCTCAATGTCTCCCATAACGTGGGTGGCTACATCATTCTGGCCACTTGGATAGTTCGCTTGGGGACCATTGCGTTGGGACTTTACGGAATCTTCAAGATTGCGAGCGAACTCGGATGGTCGGATTTGGCAAAGCTAGCCACGTTTGTTTTATTGCTAATTCCTGTGATCAATTTGATCGCTTTACTCGTCGTCAACGGCAGGGCGACGGCCTTCTTAAAGAAGGCGGGCTATAAAGTCGGTTTAGCGGGCGCCTACAAATAGTGGTCAAAAACATCCCTCGACTGGCTTTCTCCAAAAGCTGGGAACGGGCCAGGTTGAAGTTTTGGCAAGGCAATACTTAAGGGGCTGCGTTCAACAGCTGAGTGCAGGAATTATCACCGGGATGCACATCCGACCATCTGGTAGCCAGGTATATGGATATCCGCCAACTTAAACAAATGCGCCGACATCGTCGCCTTTTTCGTCTCATGGGTTTTGTCTGGGCACTTGTCGGTGGCATGTTGCTGCTCTCTTGTATTCCACTGGTTTTGGATCCGAACGCATCTATTGTTTATAACGGTGTCCGTACAACGGCATTTGGACCGAAGCTATCCGCTGCGCTTTTTGCTGGGGGATTCGTGGTCGCCGGGCTTTGTTTCTTATTTGTGCCGGCACGCTTTCTGGATCGTCTCTATGTTTGGCGTCAGTCGGCGCTGTCTGCGCTATTTTTCTGGCGTAGGTAGTGGTGTGGGCGCATCGACTTTCGATGGCGGCCCTTGCAAGTTGTCGTCAACGCCCATGGGGGCGATGGGTGAACAGGTAAGTCATAGCCATCGCTAGGTGCATTCAACATGAAATTCAGCAATCTTGAGCAATCAGCACTGCAACTAAATCAGCTCTACGAACAACTGGAGATCAAAAAGTATGGACGCATCTGGAGCACAGAAGAGCTTACGCTCGGTTTTGTAGGAGATGTGGGCGATCTGGCCAAACTGATCCAGGCAAACGCCGGTGTCCGCGATATTGATGACTGCAAGGCTAAACTTGGTCATGAATTGTCGGACTGTTTGTGGTCGATTATTGTTATTGCAAATAAGTGCGGCATTGATTTGGTGGCGGAGTTCGACAAAAACACCAGGGAACTGGCCGAATATGTATCCGGCGTGCTCGGCGATCAATAAAAGTCTTCATGGTGACGAATTCAAGGCGAAAAGCAGGCCAGAAGTGGTTGCTCCCTTCTAACTACCTCCAGCTTTTTTCGGTTAGCTAAGTTGTTAGATATCTTCATTAAGGAGTGCCAATCGATGTCACCGCGGATGTGGTTCACGCTTGTGTTGCGCTATCTCGCCGTATCAGAGATCTTCTATGGCCTCAGAGATTTCGTTACGGCATACAACGTCCACAATGGCAGTTACTCAGTTAGTGCCACTGCTATCGCCTTTGTGAACCATGGGGTTGCCAGCACGGCCATTGGCCTCGTTGTACTGTTGGGAGCCGCGCACATCTCCGCGCTCCTGGTGTCCCCGCTGCCTGCGAAGCAGGCCGAGCCGAGTAGCGCAGAACCGTCAAACATGTGATGGGTTGACTGATGTCAGCTTTCGACCCAAGACAGGCACAATTACGTATATGACTAAAATCCTTGCTGTTGTTGCCATCTTGGGATTTGTTTCTGCGTGGGGTGTGGGGGTCGTCGCTTGGTTTTTCGCCGTTTTTTTTGCGGTGAAGGCCGTGCGACGGACGAAGGCTGGAATCCGGCTTTGGGGGCGAGGCACCCTATGGAACCCGGCAAACATCCTTTTTGATCCTCAGTCGCTGACTTCCGACGGATTGGCGTACCGCCGAAAATGTTTTATTGCTATAGCGGTTTTTTTTGGTTGTATTGGCGTTCTGCTTTTGATGGCGGTAATCGCGGGCAACCTAGGGTGATCGAATGCCTGCTTTCGATCCGAAAAACAGGTGCCAAGCTCATGAGAAGATGCGGTGATGACCTGTGTTTTTTTACCCGTTCTATCCCTTAACGCGATATTCGGGAATTAGCTCTCAATGAGAGGGCGTTCGAAGCGGAGCGGTGCTTGAGCTATTTGATCAGTGGGGTACGTGCCCTGGAAGCTACTTTGAGCTTCGACTATCTTGGGCTCAGTGGCTCTGCCAGAACCAGGGCTGCTCGGTATGGTGTCCATTGCAGGCATCGAGACGTATAGGGAAATGAAATAGCCCAGGGTGGTTCACTTCTGTCCCGAATAGGACATCCATAAGACAAATTTTTAGCTTCGAGGCCGCCATGTCGTTGGACCAAAGGGAGCAGCCGCGGTGGGTGAAATATCTGGTTTGTACGTTCGCTTTCGTTTGGCTTGGAGTGGTTTCTTATCAGTATGTCAATCCAACTTCGCGCGAAGATCGAGCGATTTTGGAGCATCTGTCCGCCCAACAAATCCAGTCAATAAGCATAGAGCCAGCTAGAGCGGGGTATCCCACTGCCATCAAGTACCCCATCGCCATCGACGATCAGCAAATGATTGGGGTGTTTTCCAAAGCTATGTCCGGGATGCCCATTCACCATCCCGAGCACCCTAGAGTGACTCACGCAGTGACGCTACGTATAAAGCTTAGGAATAGGGTGATTGGTGGTTATCTAGAAGAGAGCGACAACGATGGCACCACTTTCTACTGCATGAGTGACGTGACGGCCGGCTGGGTCTTTGGAACCTATACTGTTTCTGATGGTGGAAAGCTCTTCGAGTTGATTGGCCAACTTGCAGCAGCGCGTCATGATTCGGAATAGTGCAGAAGAGGTATCCGGTGGAGGGTGGCTACTTCATCGCTTTTAACTGCCTCCGGTCCGTTTTCGACGAATCTGATTGCCGAGCATCAAGCAGTTGTCGTTTGACAACTGCTGATTTGTGCCAACAGATGCGTGAAGCTTTGAGGAGCCGGGGCGGACTGTGGGGAATTCATGAGAATGTCCGCTCTCGGCCCTCCAGCGGACCAGAACACTCGATGTTCTTGCTCGACACGCTGACTAGGAAACTCGTCAGAACGCCGCTCGATCGTCCAATGCAGGCGCGCGGCTTTTCCTGAAGGTCAACCAGAGCGCCGACAACAGGAAGTAGAGGCAACCGAACGCAGCGTAGGGTGCGAGTTGTGCGACGCCCGGTGCGACGCCGAAAGACTGTTTGACGAAGAAGATTCCCGCCAGCGCTGATTGCGCGCCACTGAGCATCATGAACGCTTGTCCGCCCAGTTTTCGGCGGCCGACGCCTACGGCCAGCTGAAACAATCCGGCGAGCAGTGCCCATATGCCGAATACCAGCACTGCACCTGCATTGCCGCGCAACGCAAACGCCAATGCCATACATATCGCAACGATCATGCTGGTGAGTGCGTTGAACTTCTGGCCCGGGTTGGCCTGGAGTCCGCCACTTCGTCGGGCGTCGATCACATTGGCCGCTGCATCCCATGCGGGATAAACCACCAGCAGAGTGCCCGCGATAAGTGCCGAGACGGGTCCTGCGAGGATGGCCAGGGCTGCCCAGACAAAAGCGGCGCCGGCGCGAAGGAAATAGAAGTTGCGGAGAGATTTCATGAGCGTTCCTTATGGCGTGATATGACCAACTAGTAGGTAGGTATTTCGCCGCCTGGACCACCTGGGTTACACCCATTTACCGGAAAATGTTTTATCCCCCGCCAAGCGGGTTCGGAGCGCCTACCTAATGGTAGGATGCCGCCATGACGACTCAGGAGAAGCTCATCGACTCGGCCCGGCGCCTTATCCAGACGCGGGGCTACAACGGGTTCAGCTACGCGGATGTCGCTGAAGAGGTGCAGGTGCGCAAGGCAAGCATCCATCACCACTTTCCTGCCAAGTCCGATCTGGCGCGTGCCGTGGTCGAGCAGTCCCGGGCTTTGATTGTTGAGCAGACGCAACTGCTCACCGCCGGAGACTTTGATCCCGAGACGAAGCTGCGGATGTATACCGGCTATTGGGAAAAGTGCATCGCCGACGCCTCGGCCCCCTTTTGTGTCGCTGGCATGCTTGCCTGTGAGTTGCCTACGTTGCCCGACGATCTGGCCGCCGAGGTGCGTGCGCACTTCCGGGACTTGTCCAACTGGCTTGAAATTGTGCTCACGCGCGGCGCGCAGATGGGCCGCTACGAGCTAAAGGGTTCGGCCCGGCAAGAGGCGGAATCGTTCCTGGCCATGGTGTATGGGGCCATGCTGGCCGCACGTGCCTATGGCGATCCCAAGGTTTTCGCCGACATCGTGGCGAATGGTTTGAAAAAGCTGGCCCCAACGCGTGCGCCCAAGCAGCCTGAAATAAGCCGACGCCCGTCTTCGATCCGAAAAAGACCGTAAGCCCATGCTAAAGGGGGAGGCATGTTAGAGCGATTGGCTACCTGGCGGGTGGTATAGCCCTCGTCTTGGTCGCTGTCTTCGCGAGCAACCGTCCGAAGGAGTCGGGTCCGGATACACCGACATGCGGGTGCAGCCCGAGTCGAGTTTGGTGTTTCATCGGTCCAGGCGCGGAGACTTTGTTGGCTGCTCTTTGGCCTATGCCTGGATTCGCTTTGGATGGTGCGGGTGGCATCACCGGTGCGGGGAATCGGTTTGGGGTGTATGAATGCCTTGGTTGCTGCCTTCAGCAAATGACGATTGATCGGTTACGAAGGGGCTGTATGAGCATTGACAAACAAATCAACGAATATATCGCCGGTCAGCCGGAACCAAAGCGCGGAGATATGAAGGAGTTGCACCGCATCATTCTGGATTTAATTCCGAAGGGCAGATTGTGGTTCCTGGATGGCAAGGATGATTCAGGTAAAACCGTTTCTAACCCTAACGTAGGGTATGGAACCCAGATGATGAAGTACGCCAACGGAAGCACCAGAGAGTTCTATCAGGTCGGCATCAGCGCAAACACAGCCGGAATTTCCGTCTACATCCTTGGGATCGAAGACAAGGAATACTTGGCGAAGACCTATGGAAAGGATCTCGGTAAGGCGAAAGTAACTGGGTACTGCATCAAGTTCAAAGCGCTACGCGATATAAATGTAGAGACGCTAAAGGCTGCAATGCAATATGGCATTGATCAGACGGCCATCTAGCATGGTTCGCATCGTGGAGCCTGTTCGTGCTGTTTCGTTGCCCTAGCTGTCTACAGCACTACAGTTTGAGGCCACGCATAGACATCGTCGAACACCTGTCCACTAAATCCTGGGAAATCCAGACATTGCATCTCACTTTACGTAATCTCGTGCTGGGGCATCTAGAGGCTGCGCGATATGATTTTGTTTGTATTCCCGCTGTCAATCCTAATTGCGGCGATAGCGATGATTTCCCTGTCTACGGTCGGAGAAGACGAGCTTCGTCAACGGATCGGGACGATGCAAATCTACAAGTTCCCGGCAGGTACCTTTTATGTGAGCCTCTTGCCAAGCATGTTTTTTGCCATAACGCCGTTATGGCTTGGGCATGATGCTATAGCTCTGGCAGTGTGCGGATGCTTTTCACTGCTTGGATTGGCGGGCGCGTACTACACACGTCAGTATCGATTGATCATAAATTGCCATCAGGTCACTGTCGCTGGGATTTTCAAGCGGCATTTCAACATGAGCGACATAGCGAAGATGGATATGAATGACTCTCGGTACAATCGTGGTCTCCGTATCAGGCTCTACGATGGAAGGAGTTTCTTTATATCGAAGAGCATTATTGAATACGATGCACTGGTCGGCATACTCATCAACGCCGTCAAGCCGGTGGAGCGATAATCGCGGCTTTCGGCGGTATGCAGTGTCCGTTGTCGATCGGCTGGATCGGCCGCCGATGGCGGACCAGGCTGTGATGGTTTCAAACCTCCAGCCTGTCGCCCGTTCTTGCCACCAGCGCATACAACGCAGGCATCAGGAAAATACTGATCAGCAGGCGCGTAAACAAACCGCTGACGATGACCAGCGCAAAGGGGCGCTGGGTATCGGTACCGACGCCGGTAGCGAGTGCGGCGGGGAGCAAGCCGAGTGCGGCGACCAGGGCCGTCATCATGATGGGGCGTAGACGCAGAATGGCGCCTTGGCGAATGGCATCCGCCACCTCGACACCCGCGCGACGCAATTCGTTGACGTAGGAGATATACACCACGGCCGTTTGCACGGAAACGCCGAACAGCGCAAGGAAGCCGATGCCGGACGATACGGAAAACGGTGTTCCGGTCAGCCACAGCGCAACGATGCCGCCGATCGGTGCCGACAGCAGCACTCCCATCACCGTAATGAACGGGAATTTGAAGTTGCTGTAGAGCGTGAACAGAAGCAAGAAGATCAATGCCAGCGTCAACGGCACGATAACGTTCAGCTGCGCGCGCGATGCGGTGTATTCGGTATATTCGCCGCCCCAATCCAGGCGATAGCCTTGTGGCAGCGAGACCTGCTTGTTGACCTGCGCCATGGCATCGCCGACAGCGCCGGCGAGATCGCGGCCTTCCACCGAAAACTGCACGCCGATATAGCGCGAATTGTTTTCGCGATAAATGAACGATGCGCCGTTGGTCACCTTGATATCGGCAAACTCCTTCAGCGGAATTTGCTGGCCGCCCGGCGTGGCGACCAGGATATTGCCGATCTCTTCGGGATTGTCGCGATATTGCTGTTCCAGGCGCACCACGAGATCGAACTGCTTTTCCTGCTGCACCACTTCGGTCGCGACATCGCCGCCAATCGCCGTCTGGATCAATGCATTGATGTCGTTGACATTCACGCCGTAGCGCGCAATGGCGGCACGGTCGATCTTGATGGTCAGGCTGGGCTGGCCAAGTTCCTGCACCAGCGTAACATCGGTAATGCCGCGCACGTGTTGCAACACCTTCCTGATGTCCTTGCCTTTCTCCTGCAGGGTATTGAGGTTGGCGCCGAATATTTTTACCGCAAGCGCGCTTTTGAGCCCCGTCTCCGCTTCATCCACCGCATCCTCCGCGGGCTGCGTGTAGTTGAACATGATGCCGGGAAAGGCCTGCAGCTTCTGGTCGATCGCCTCCGTGAGCGCAGCCTTGGTGCGGTATGTGCCCGTCCACTGCGAATACGGCTTCAGCCCAACGTAAAACTCGACATTGAAAAAGCCGGTGGAATCGGTGCCGTCGTCAGGGCGGCCCAGTTCGGAGGCCACCGTCGTGACTTCGGGAAACGAGCGCAGGATGTCGCGGATCTTCGGCGTGATCTTGGCCGACTCGTCGAACGAGATCGTATACGGCATGGTGGCGCGCACCCACAGCGCCCCTTCGTCCAGATGCGGCATGAATTCCGCACCAATGCGCGGGATCAACAGCAGCGACGCGAGCAGCAATATCGCCGAGCCCAGCGTGGTCGCCCAGGGGCGCTTGAGACAGGCATCGAGGCCCTTGATGTAAACCGACTTGATCGCTTCGAAGATCCGATTGCGCCGCTCGGTAACACCTTTGCGCATGAACCACGCGCACAGTACCGGCAACAGGGTAAGCGTCACGATCAGCGAGCCGACCAGCGCAAAGATCATCGTGTCGGCCATCGGCTTGAACAGTGTGCCCGATGCGCCCGACAGCACGTAGATGGGCAGGAAGCTGACAACGATCACCGCGACGGCGTAGAACAACGGACGATCCACTTCCGCCGCCGCATCCCGGATGATCGCCCTCACATTGAGCGGCGTGCCCTTGCGTTCGGCGAGCTGGCGGAAAATGTTTTCCACCATTACCACGGCGCCGTCGACCAATATCCCAAAGTCGATAGCGCCGATCGACAGCAAATTCGCCGACGCCTTCTGCACATCGAGGCAAATGAATGCGAACAGCAGCGCCAGTGGAATGGTCGCCGCGACAATCAGGCCCGCGCGAACATCGTAGAGAAAGAAAATCAGGATCACCACGACCAGCACCATGCCGCGCAGCAGATTGTCTTCGACCGTCTTGGTGGTCAGCGCGATCAAGTCGGAGCGATCGTAGAACGGCACGACTTTTACGTCTTTCGGCAATATCTGGTCGTTGAGTTCCCTGGTTTTGGCCTCGACACGCTTGAGCACGTCCTGCGTCTTCTCTCCAGTGCGAAGAAGAATCACGCCTTCGACGGCATCGTCGTGCTTCTCGTAGCCGAACTCACCCAGCCGAGGCGCGATACCGATCGTCACGCGACCGACATCCTTGACCAGCACCGGCGTGCCGTTGTGCACGGCGACCACCACGTTGCCGATGTCCTCCAACGTCTGCATTCGGCCCATGCCGCGCACGTAATAGAACTGGCCGCCTTGCGAATAGAAGCCGCCGCCGGAGTTGGCGTTGTTGGCGGTGAGCGATGCCTCGACGGCGGGCGCGGACAGGCCGACCGAGGCGAGTTTTGCCTGGTCCAGCAGCACCTGGTATTGCATGGTGCCGCCGCCAAATCCGGAATCGTCGGCGACGCCTGGCACGGATTTGTATTGAGGCTCGATCGTCCATGCTTCCAGCGTCTTCAGATCCATCGGCGAGCGATCCGTGCTTTGCAGCACGTAGCGATAGATCAGGCCCGAGGGAGCGGAGAGGGGAGAGACCGATGGCGACACGCCGCTGGGCAGGGTAATGTCGCCCAGCCGGTTGAAGACTTCTTGCCGCGCAAAGTAGTCGTCCGTGCCGGTGTCGAACGTAATGATGACGTCGGACAAGCCATACAGCGAAATCGAGCGCGTCGTCGCGGTTTTCGGAATGCCGTTCATGCCCAGCTCGACCGGCACCGTGATCAGGCGTTCGACTTCTTCCGCCGCGTGACCCGGCCATTGCGTAATGATCTCGACAATCGGCGGCGAAAGGTCCGGATAAGCGTCCACCGGCAAGCGCTGCAGCGAATGCACACCCGATCCGGCCAGCACCAGCGTCAGCAGGATGACCAGGAACGATTGTCCCAGCGAAGCGCTGACGATGCGGTTCATGAACGAGGCGGTGCGCGAGGGTGTCTCGCTGGGGGGCAATATGTCGCTCATTGGTTTTGCATGAACTGTACGAAGATGCCGCCGTCGACGACGACTTGATCACCCGCGCGCAAGCCGTCGGGAATTTGGAACTTGTCGCCCACGCGATAACCCTGCGTGACGCTGCGCCGCGCAAAGCTGCCGTCGGCCTGCGATACATAGACGAACGGCAGGTTCTCGTCATCGCGCAGCATCGACGACACCGGCACCAGCATGCCGGTTTCAGCATGCTGAGAATGAATGCGCGCGCTTACATACATCTGTTTGCGCAACAGACCCGACGCATTGTTGACGGCCACGCGTGCCGCCACCATGCGCGTATCGGGGTCTACCAGTTGGGCGACATTGTCGACCCTGCCTTCGATGGGCCTGGCGTCCGTGCTGGTCTGCACATCCACGCTATCGCCCACGTGCACGGACGCAAGATCCGAGTCGGCGATCTGCGCCATCACCCACACGCGAGACAAGTCGGCAACCGTAAAGCACGCGGTGGTGCCGGCCTGCAGCAATTGTCCGGGCGAGATCAGCTTCTCGACCACGGTGCCGGCGATGGGTGAACGGATCACACCTTGAATGCGGGCGATCGGATGCCCCTGTTCGATATCCTTGATGGTTTGCGGATCGACATTCAGCGACACCAGCGTTTGCTTTGCGGCATAGGCATCGGCTTCGGCACTGGCGGCATCGGTTTCGGCCTGGTCGGCTTCCTTCTGCGCGACGCCCTGGTGTTGCAGCAGATCCTTGTCGAGGTCGGCGAGCCGGCGCGCGGTGTGCGCCGTGACCAGTGCCTTGCGATAGGTGCTTACCGCGGTGGCGAAATCGGGGGAATCGACGTAGGCGAGCGGATCGCCTTTCTTCACCTTGTCGCCCGGAGAAACCACCAGACGCGAAACGGGGCCGGAGATGGGGGCCAGCACGCTGGTGGATTGATCGTTGTCGAAATCCACGACGCCGGTCGTGTCGATAGTGCGATTGAACTGCTCGACCGCCACGGTGTACAGCTTGATGTGCTGGCGTTGCGTCGCTGTCAGCGTCACATTCGCCGGGGTCGTCGAGGCGGCCGGCGTGTCGCCCTCGTTGGATGAGCAGCCGGCGCAAAGTGCACAGGCCAGCAGCGCGATAAGCATCGTCGCATGTCGGTGCTGCACCCGCGGACGGCCCGGCACGCCTGTCCAGCCGGCTAGGGAATTAATGTTCATCTGGATCCCGATTTAAGTCCGAACGATGCCACCAGCCACCACCGAGCGCCTGAAAGAGCGCCGCGGTATCCGCGAAGCGATTTGCCTGCGCCACGATCAGGTTGATCCGTGCCTGTTGATACGCCTGCTGTGCGCTTAGTAACGACAGGTAGCCGGCGTAGCCGTCTTTCCACTGTCGCTCGGACAGGTCGAGTGTCACTTTGGCTGCGTCATTGGCCGCTGCTGCCGCCTTCAATGCCGCTGCATCCTGATCGAGCGCCGTCAAGGTATCGGCCACGCTCTGGAAAGCCGTGAGCACGGTGCTTCGGTACTGCTGCGCGGCTTCCACATAGGCAGCCTTGGCGGCGCGCTCCTGATGCAACAAGGTGCCACCCTGGAAAATGGGTGCGGCAATGTCGGCGCCGATACCCCAAAAGCCGGTACCGGAATGGAACACCTGGCCCATCGCCAGCGCGGTGCTGCCTGCATTCGCGCTCAACGTGATATTCGGCAAGCGATTGGCGGTAGCAACGCCGATCTGCGCGCTCGCTGCGTGCATGTTCGCCTGCGCCTGCAGCACGTCCGGTCGCTGCTCGACCAATGCTGACGGCAGACTTAGCGGCAAATCCTGCGGCAACTGCAGCTTCGCCAGGTCGAAATTTTCGGCAGGCGCATCGCTTGGAAAACGCCCCACCAGCACGGCAAGCGCATCGCGCTGCTGCGCAAGTTGCTTCAGCAACGGCGGCAAAGTGGCCACCGTTTGCGCCAACTGCGATTTCTGCGCGGCAAGATCCAGGCCGCTTGCGTAACCTTTGTCGGCCTGCCGCTGCAGGATCTTCACCATATTCGTGTTGATGTCGATCAGCTCGCGCGTCGCATCGACCTGTGCCTGCAATGAACCTTCCTGCACGGCGGCGACAACGACGTTGGTGCTCAGCGTGATGTGGGTGGCGATCATCTGGAAGCGCACGGAAGCTTCCTGCGCTTTCAGCGATTCCATCGTGCGCCGATTCAAACCAAATACGTCGGGCACGTAGGACACGCTGAGCTGGGGCGTAAACAGGTTGTACAGAAAAGCATTGTTGTTCGGCGTCGGCGAAAGCGTGCCGGACTGGCTTTGCCGCGTGGCGGAGAAATCGGCGGAGAGGTTCGGGTAATAGGCGCCACGTTGTGCCAACACATTTTCATGCGCCACCGTTAACGCGGCCTGCGCGGCTTTGAGATCGGCGTTGTTCTTCAGCGACTCGTCGATCAGGGCATTCAGCGCCGGGGAATGGAACAATGTCCACCAGTCGCGGCTGACATCGCCACCCATCACGAACCGTTGCGCTTCGCCACCGGCGACGCCGGGTGTGGCTTGCGTGGTGCTGACGGGCGTGCCCGTATACCCGGAGACGGCGGGCGCCGCGGGCTTCTTGAAATCAGGACCGACCGCACAACCGGCGATCGACAGCGCCGCCATCGCCAAGCAGATCCGCGCCGTTGGCGCAGCACAAGCAAGTCCCCTGGCGCGACGGACGATCATCGCCTGCCGCCGTGATTACGTGAGTCGCCCATGCTCGAAAGCTTCCGATTGATGTCGGCCAATGAAAACCGCCGTCCTGTCCCCAATTCGATGATAGTGCCGCCGCAGCGCGCGCGAATAATGACTATCGATCTACGCACCCGCCGATACTCCTATCCCGCATATCGGCGCATCGTAAGCTCTTGCGCTTCGCCATGAACGTTTCGATGCCTACGCCGTGTCCACTCTGCCATATCCGGCGCGCCATGAAACGCCGCACCGCCACGTGCGGTTTGCAGCGCGGGCCGTGTCAATTTGCCGCGGCTTTGCAATAACCAGCATGCCTTACGGGCGATCTGCTGCCGGGAAAAATAAACAAGCAACCCAGGTAAAAAGGTCGCGCGATCAAGACGAATGAAGTGGCCGCCGGGGCACGGCCGCGGCAGATAAAATAGAGGGGGATGGCTGGTGTCAAGAATCCGACCATATTGAGAACATCGGTAAATGACCGGATGAGAAGATGGTCAAGAGTGCGGGCCGGAGGCAGTTAATTGCTTTTAACTACCTCCGGCCCGCTTTTAAGAGGCCCGCTTTTAAGATCTCAGCTAGCACCTCAGGCACTGGCTCCGCTTGAGATCAGCCAATCAATGCACCGAAGAACTCGACGTAGGGTAACTATTCGACCCAGACGAATGACGCGTACTGCCGCTCTGCGAACGAGTCCTGCGCTGGTTGGACGTTCCGTTGCCATAGGTCCCATTGGCATCACTGTTCTGCATGCTCGAATTGCCATTGGCACCGGTTCCCGCGCCAGGCGGATTCGTCATGGTGCCATTCGTGCCATTTGTCCCATTCTGCATGGTCCCGTTCTGCGTCGTTCCGCTTTGCCCCGTCGATGGCGTCGGGCTGGTCTGACCCGTCTGCGATCCCTGCGTCTGCGGTGTCATGCCTTGCTGGGCTCCCGCGGCCTGGCCCGCAGTAGTGCCGGCGCTGCCGCCGGTGGTTTGGGCGTAGACAGCGCCTCCTGCCAGTGCGAGTAAGCAGATAGCGGCGGTGATCATGGTGGGTGACTTGCGCATGGGTGGCTCCCGGTTGTGAAGGGGTAGGGGCGCCGAAGTCACGGGCTTTTCATCTGCGATGCATACTCGCCAGGACAGATCGACAAAGCGGCAGATGGCGCGACGCTCCATCACCGTAGCGACGTCATCGTGAGAGGCGCGGCAACCTTCGGTGATTGCCAAGTCTTCTGGCATTATTTGCCGTAATAGCGAGCAGCTATCGCGAGCATGCACGCATCAATGGATGCACTGGGAAACACGAATGCCGAACGAAGGCAGTACCAAGATCATTCACCGCAGAACGCCGGAATCTGCCGCCATGGTTGCCAACGTCAAGCGTGCCATGATGATTACGGCTGAACTCAATCGCCTTACGTTCAACGATGCCGACGCCGTTCGTGCACTGTTTAGCCAGCTTATCGGCAAGCCGGTGGATGAAAGCTTCATGCTGATTCCGCCGTTCTATACCGCAGGTGGCGATGAAATCCGCGTCGGGCGCAATGTGTTCGTCAACCAGAATTGCACGTTCTACGATCTTGGTGGCCTCGATATCGGGGACGATGTGATGATCGGGCCGAATGTAAGCATCATCACGGCTGGGCACCCGCTGGATCCGTCGCAACGCCGCGCGGTAACGATCGGGAAACCCATTGTGATCGGGCGCAATGTCTGGATCGGCGCCGGTGCAACCATTATTGGCGGTGTCACGGTAGGCGAAAATGCGGTGGCGGCAGCGGCGGCGGTGGTCACCAAGAATGTGCCGCCCAATACGCTGGTGGGAGGGAATCCCGCGCGGGTTATTCGTGCCATTGGGGAGAGCTGAAGGCGCTCCGGCGCGGATCCATTCTGTGCTACCTTCCGTCCCGGCGTCGCAAGCCGCCTCCGGGTCCGCGGAAAGGGTTCAACCCACTTGTCACTTGCTTGCCACCACCAACCTTTGTGCAGCCGGGCTTGCGGACCTTCGGCATTCAGTGCATGGAGGTTGTGATGAAAGCATTGCCCGCTCGTCCGCATCTGGATCATCTGAAGAAGCAGGCCAAGACCCTGCTCGATGAAGTCCGCCAGGGAAATCGCGACGCACTCGAACGCATCCGGCTCGCTTTGCCGGCTGCCGCGTCGCTGGATCATGATGCCATCGCCCGCATGGATCTGCGGCTGCACGATGCGCAATCCTGCGTCGCCCGTGAATACGGCTTCGCCTCGTGGACGCAATTGAAAGATTATGTGGCGCTTGCCGCCGTAAATGCCGATGCCGCGCAGCGTCGCGAGCAATGGCAGTGCTGGGCCTTCGGCTATGGCTATCAGGTGGCCAAGCCGCAGCTGGCGCAGCGCTTGCTGCATGCGCATCCGGATCTGCTTACCGGTGACCCGGTGCTTGCTTGTGCGGTAGGCGATACCGCAGCGGTGCAGGCGGCCATGGCTGCCGATCCGCAGTGGGTTACACAGGGCAGGGCGGATAACGCCATGACGCCTTTGCTCAGCGCGAGCTTTTCCGCCTTGGTCGCGTTGCCGGCCTATGCGCCGGGCATTCGCGCCTGCGTGAAGCTGTTGCTGGCGGCGGGCGCGGATCCGAATGTCGCCTGGATGGATCCGCTGCTGCCGAACGATCCATTGAGCGCCCTGTATGGTGCCGCTGGCCGCAACCACGATGTGGATATCGCCCGCATGCTGCTGCAAGCGGGCGCCAATCCCAATGATGGCGAATCGCTGTATCACGCTACCGAAGATGCGGATACCACGCTGGTGGCCATGTTGCTGCAGGCCGGCGCGCGGGTCAGCGGCTGCAATGCGCTGTTTCGTGCGCTGGATGGGGAACTGCCGGATACCTTGCGCTTGCTGTTGGCGCATGGTGGCGATGCGAACGAAGCCGGCCCGCACGGTGCGCCGCTGTTGCATGCGATTCATCGGCGCCGTTCACCGGAGATTATCGGCATGCTGCTCGATGCCGGTGCCGATCCGGCGGTGTGCGACAAGCACGGCATGAGTGCGTACCGGCTGGCACATCGCCTGGGGCTTACGGCGGTGGCGCAGCGTCTGCTGCAGGCCGGTGCCGTCGCGGATGACAAACCCGTCGATACCTTCTTGAATGCCTGTGCGCGTGCCGATCGCGCCAAGGTAAAGGCGCTACTCATCGCGAATCCCGGCTTGATCGGCAAGCTCTCGGCGCGTGCCTTGCGCATGTTGCCGGAGCTGGCCTCCACCGGTTGCGATGAAGCGGTGCGGGTGATGGTGGAAGCGGGCTGGCCGATTGCCGTGCGTGGCGGCGATATCGATGGCAGTGCACTTAACTGGGCAGTTTTTCGTGGCAATGCGCCGCTGGCCGCGTTTCTGCTGGCACACGGCGCACACTATGACGAACCGCACGGCTATAACGACAACGTCTACGGCACGCTCTGCTTCGCCGCCATCGCCGAGACCACGCCGGGCGGCGATTGGCTGGCCTGTGCCAAAGCGCTGATCGAGGCGGGCTCGCCCATTCCAGCGCTGCGCTATCAATTTCCGGAGGAAATCGCGGCATATTTCGAGGAATTGCGCGGCCATCACGATCCGGCCTAGTGTCCCACCGGTTGGCTTGCGCTACAGTCGGCGGATCGGTTCCACCAAGGGAGCGGCGCGGTGAAATCCGCTCACGTGCATAAACTGATCTGGCCCTTGCTTGTCCTGGCGCTGCTGCTGGTGGTGCTGCGCCTGTGCTTGCCGATGTGGGTACGTCATTACTTGGATCAGCGCATCGAGCACATGGGGCCGTATCACGGCACCATGTCCGATATTAATCTGCATATCTGGCGCGGCAGCTACACCATCCGCGATCTGCGCATCGACAAGGTGGATGGCCCTTCGAAGGAGCCCTTCCTCAACGCGCCGCGCACCGAGATTGCCGTGAGCTACAGCGCGCTGCTGCATGGCAGCTTCCGCGGCAAGGTGGATTTCTACGACGCCACCGTCAATTTTATCGACGGCAAAAGCGACAGCGAGCGGCAGACTGGCAAAGGCGTGAACTGGAGCGAGGCGCTGAATATCCTTATTCCCGCCCAGCTGGATGAAGTGCGCGTGCACAACGGCACCGTCACTTTCCGCAACTTTGTTTCCAGCCCGCGCGTGGATCTCACCATGAACCATGTCGAGGGCACCGCCACCAATCTGTCGGAGAAGCGCCAGAACGGCGCACGCATGGCCACGCTGCACGCTACCGCCACCGTTCTTGGCGATGCACCGCTGGAGACGGATGCCACCTTCGATCCGGGTAATCACTTCGGCGATTTCGATTACCACATCAAGGCCACGCAGATTCAGCTGGTGCGCGCCAATGCATTGGCGCGTGCCTACACCGGCCTGGATTTCGCCGCCGGCACCGGCGATTTCACCATGCAGCTGAAGGCGCGCAATGGCGAGCTGGAGGGTTATGCGGAGCCGGTGTTCAAGGATCTGAAGATGTTCAGCTGGAAAAAAGATGTCGAGCAGGAGAAGAAGGGGCCGGTGAAGCTGCTGTATGAGGCAGCGGCACAAGGCGTGGCGTCGCTGCTGAAGAATCCGTCGAACGATCAGATTGTGACGAAAGTTCCGATCAGTGGACGCATCGGCGATAGCCAGATTGGCGAGCCGCAGGCTATCTGGGGTGTGCTGCGTACGGCCTTTGTGCAGGCTTACAAGTCGCAGTTGGAGCATTTGCAGCCGGCGCCGGATAGCGACAATCATTGATCGCTGATGCGTTGCGCATCGCTGGATGATTTGTTTTGGCAGTATGGCGTACAGCGATGAGAAGATTATTCCTACATACAGCTGTCGCCCAGCTTGTTATGTTGTCGTGGTCATCGGCGTTTTTGGTTACAGCTAACCGCCGATGACCCTTGCAGCAATGTAAGGTAGAGGCGCGAGCCGTGAGAGTGACAGCTCCCACGACCCGCTAACCACAATCAACTACGATGGAGTTGTTATGGCTGTCGCCAATGATACGGCACCCGCGTGCCTTTCGGATCTAATCGAGCTTCATTTCGAATGTCCCTCACCGCCCGACGGCATGCTCCCTGCGCGGAGTTTGGATCGGGACCAGCGCAACGCCGCCATGGAGCAGGGTGATGCTTACCTGCTGACTGTGCCGATTGCCGAGCGCGCTTCGAACGCCCACTGCAGTGATATACCGCCGCTTTTGCCTCCCGGCGTGCGTCTCTGCGGCCCGTTTCTGCCGCTCGACTCGGCCGAGCCCCATGGCGTGCCGTTTGCCCTCAACGTTTTGCATCAACACGTCGGTTCGACCCGACGAACGCGCGGCGACTAAGTCACGCGGGTGTTTTTTGAGGGCAGCCATTTGGTGCGCTAGTTGATTCGGCGCGCTACTTTTCGGCACGCCTGGCGATACGGGCGTGCCGTTTTTTAGCGCAGAGGTATTCATTCACATCAAGCAGGATAAGGATTCATGACCAATCAGAATCATGCGGCACGCGTGAGTGCCATTAAATTTTCTTTCAAGTCCGGGGAGGGCGTGGCGCTGGGCGTGGCCATTCTTGAAGACGCGTTGCAGGCTTATAGGCATTTCGAGCAGAAGCACCCGAATATGGTGCAAACCGTGCGCATGCCGTTCGATGTGCAGCAATTGCAACAGCTGCATGCCACGCTGCAGACGCTGGGTGAGTTCGCCGATACGACGGGTAAATAATCCGCGCTGCGTTTGCACGTACCTGCCGCCCAAAATAAAAGCCCCACGGGATTGTCCCGTGGGGCCTTGTTCGGCGCCGACTGACTGGTTGGATCAGCGTGCGCGTGTCTTGCGCGTGGCCTTCTTGGCGGCGCGCTTGCCCGGCGCTGCCTTGGCCTTGCCGGCACCGCCAATCAGCAGGCTGTCGGCGGTAACGCCGCGGCGCTTGATCGCCGCCGCAAACCACAGCGGACGCTTGCCGCGACCGGTCCAGGTCTGGCTGGGATCTTCCGGGTTGCGATATTTGGGGGCTACCGTGCCGCGCTTGACGCCTTTGGCGCCCTTGCCGGCGCCGTGGCCGGGATACACATCCGCAAGACTAAGACCTGCGCTGCTGAGCAATGCATCGATCTTTTTCCTGGCTTCCTGGATCTGATGGGCCCTTGCTTCATGCATGTGCGATTCGGCGTTAGCAATAAGTGCCTTGAGTTCTTTGGGAGACAGAGACTTTAGATCAATAGCCATTGGTGGTCCTTGGTGAAGGGTGTTTCACGGACAAGGTTATATACAGACGTCACGCGAAAGCAATAAACATGGACTTATTTAATGAACGGCGAGTCAGTTTTTGTGAGGGCGGTTTCGTATTTCTTGCATGGGGGTGTGGGGGATAATGCTTAATTAAGTGGTCTTTTTTGTCGGGAGAGGGCCACGGAAAATGTTGAAAAAAGCGATGTGGGGTGGCTTTTTTGCGTGGGTGGGAATTCATTTGGGCGCATGCATTCCTCGGTGTCGTCATTTGCGCAAGGTGAAAATCCGTCGAGGTGCATGTTCCCTCGGGGCCGTGATTCCCGCGGAAGAGGGGATCCCTCGAGGTGCATGTTCCCTCAGAGCCGTCATTCCCGCGAAAGCGGGAATCCATCAAGGTGCATGTTCCCTCAGGGTCGTCATTCCAGCGAAAGCGGGAATCCATCGAGGTGCATGTTCCCTCAGGGTCGTCATTCCAGCGAAAGCGGGAATCCACCGAGGTGCATGTTCCCGCAGAGCCGTCATTCCCGCGAAAGCGGGAATCCATCTTGCTCTGATGCTGAAAGTCAAAATGGATTCCCGCTTTCGCGGGAATGACGGCTTAGTGAGCTCGCGCCTTTAGGTGGTGCGATGTCGTCTTTGGCGACTGATTTTGGGGTGTGTGCCGGAACGTCTGCATAAGGTTCAAGGCAAGCGCGTGCAACCCCACCCCAACCCTCCCCTGCAAGGCAGGGGAGGGGGCCGTGTCGGTGGGGTGCCACATCTGCACGCTTGGGCAATCTGCTCCCTTCCCTACGTGTCCCACGGGACTAGCTTTGCGTCGCGGCAGGGGAGGGTTAGGTTGGGGTGAAGCCCTCACATTCACCCAATCCATCATCCCGGCAAAAACAGCCTCACCCCTCCAAAATCACACCCAAAAAGTTAACTTCCCATCCCCAATCTTCACCAAAACCACCGCTAAAACGCGGCTTTTTTAGCAATATCCCCCCACACCCCGATGCTAGATTGCCCTCGGCAATTGGTGCCAAAACCCATGCAAAGGGGGTATTTATGTTGCGCAATACACACGCTCTGGTTTCGTCCGCACTGTTCACCACCGTGCTGTTCACCGGTCTGTTTTCCGCCCAAGCCTTCGCTACCGAACCCGCTGCGACCGGCCTGGGCCAATCCTGGCCGAGCACGGCCGATGTCAGCACCAGTCCGCACTATCACGTCTACGTATTTGCTCGTGACGGTGTGCGCTATATCCAGGTAAACGATCTCGCCGGCACCGTGCGCGGTGCCGTGGCCATGGCCGATAACGAAGTGTTGGTGTTGCCGGTGGGCGTGGATGCGCCCAAGGTAACGGTGTCATCCGCAAGTACGGCCACACCAAAAACCACCGGCTATGCGGAGAATGTCTACAGCGATGGCGTCAATCGCATCACCGCTGCACCTGCCAGCAATGGCACCGTGCAGCTCACCGTGGTGCCTGCGTTGCTGGGGTGCCCTTATCACGATCCCAGCGATTGCACCGGCAATGTGATCAGCCAGATCGGCAACTGATCTCAGCGGATGTACACCTCAAGTGCGGGGGAGGCGGTATGCCGATCCCGCACTTGTTGGCTGGCATCCAGCAGCAGGAAGGTGATGCGGCATTTATCGGCCCACAGGCGTACATGCAAATCGCCGTCGTACAGGCGCACGTAGTCGCGCATGGCGTCGATGCCCAGGCCGCTGGTGCCGAGTTTCAAGGCCAGCTGCGTGATATCGGGTGTGTGGGGTGGCATATCGTCGAAGCCGAACGGATCGTCCGCGGCTTCGATGCGCAGCAACGCCCAGCGCTGCCCGTTGGTATAGCCGCCACGCAGCGAAGTGGTCAGCGTGGTCCAGGTTTCCTGCGCGCAAAGATGCACCAGCGCCTCGCATGCCAGCCGATAGATCGCGGCATGGGTGCCGGGCGAAAGCTGGCTCAGTCCGCGGCCCTTGATGGCGAAGTGATACGCGAAACCGGCTTCGTCCAGACAGCGGCCGATGGTTTCGCGTAGCGCGGCGGGCAGGCCGCGTTCGCGCCATGCGGTGGGATGCATGGATTCGGCCAGGCGGAACACCTGGCTTTGCGTGGTGGCTGCCTGTTTGTAGTAATTCTGGCCTTCCATCAGCGGCAGCATGTGCTTGAAGCGGTTGAGCAGCCGCGTTTGCGTGAGCTGCATGGTGCCGCCGATCTGTTCCAGCGATTGCGCCGCCTGGCGCATGCGCATTTCGCACAGATAAATGCCTTGCTGGGCGAGCTTCAGCGCAGCCTTGGCATCCAGGCGCTCTTGTTCTTCCGCCGCCTGCTGCATGGTGATGCGTGTGCCCAGCGCGAACAGGCAGGTGGAGGCGAAGGCGACAAAGGCTTGCGCGCCGACCAGGCCGATCGCGTTATGCATTACCTGCATATTGATAAAGATGCAGGTGGTGACTGCAGCGATGCCGATGGCGGCGGCACGCCAGCCGTGTTTCATGGTCAGCCATGCCGCCGGCAGGAACATCGCCATGCGGATCACTTGCTGCGCATCCGGCGAGGCACGCAGCCCCATCCACATCAGCACCGCCAGGCTGGGCAGCAACAACATGACCATTTCCAGCGTCAGCTGGCTTTTGAACCATTGCACGGCCTGCTTGCGCAGCGTGGCCGGCTTGAGCAATTTGAACGCGATCGCCAGCGGCACCAGGGTGAGCATGCCGATATAGCGACCCAGGAACACCTGCACCACGTTCAACACATGGAAGCGATACGGATTGGATTGCGTCACCGTGGCCAGCACCACGAAGATCGCCACCGTCCACACCAACGCTGCCAGGCTCATGCAGATAAACAAGGCATTGACGGCCACGGCGCGACGGGATGCAAACAGTGCCAGCTTGTGCCGGCACCACCACACCACCGGCATGGCATACAGAATGGGTGGAATGGAATTGGCAATGGTCCACGCCAGGCCGAATTCGCCCGCGCTTTCCAGGTTCTGGTAAATCAGCGGACCGACTTCGGCCAGCGCCAGGCTGGGCCAGTAGCGATAGGGCATCAGCAGCAGGCAGGCCATGCGCAGGCCGCAGGTAATCGCCCATACGCTGCTCGCGTAGGGTCGCAACACTGCGAACACCACCCCATATGCCACACATACTGCAACCTGACGCACCCACAGGTTCGCTGTGATGGACTTAAGCATTTTCGCCGCTCCCCAAGCTCGCGGTAACCGCACCCCAGCCGTCCCTGAGCGGTATGACTTCCGGCAAGTTCCAGCAATTACAGCCAATAAAGCCAGGACTGTGCCATCGACGGACAAAACACGTGATGGCAAGTAATACGCAACGGCGTGGACGCCGATCGTGGTCGACGGCCTAGGGGCCATCATACGCGCGGAAATTAGGAAAAAGGTGAAGAAAAATAGGCAGTGCGCGCTTGCTTTATGACAGTTTCGGTCGACTTTCGCAGGAACCTGGCGCGCGCTAAGGCCTTGCTTCGTGTGAGATAATGGCTGTTCCCGCTACACCCCAAGTCGCCATGACCCTCCCTAAAGATGCCTTTCGCCGCTTCCAGGAAGAACTCGCGGCCCTCGACAAGCAGATTGAAGATCGCGGCCCCCCAAAGCCGACCGCGAAGCAGACTGCCAAACAAGCGGCCCTGTCCGCCATGGAACGGGCCAGGCAAGAATTCCTGGCGTTGCGCCAGCGTCACAATTTGACGGTGGCGGACGTGATTGCCTTTTTCCCCGAGGAAGAGGGCATTGCCTACCTGCAAAGCCTGATCGCCCAGACCGAGGCCAAGCCGCGCCGCGGCCGCAAACCCAAGGTCCTCAGCGTGGAGTAGGTGCGGGCGGCTAGCGCAGCAGGTGGCGAAGCAGCGCAATCAGCTGTTCGCCGCCCAGCATGCCGAACAGTCCGATCAGGGCCACGGTGGGCGGGGCCGGCGATTTGACCCGCAGCAGGCCATAGATCACGCCGACCAGCAGCCCCACGCCCAGCGATACGAGATAAGCCTTCATGGCGATGTCCTTCGGGTTATCGCGGGGGTCAGGGAAGCAGCACCACACGGCCGGGCGTGCCCTGGGCTACGGCCGCATAGGCCGCACGACCATCCGCCAGCGTATAGCGATGGGCGATCACCGGCGGGTCGAAGTGGCCGCGATCGAAACGTTGCGCAATGGCCTGCATCAGCGGTGCGGATTCGACCACGCCGAGCTTGGCGCTGTCGGCACCGAGCAGCTGGGTTTCGTTGTGATAGAAATCGATCAGATCGAACTCCACCCGGCGCCGCCCGGTGGCGCTGATTTCCACCACCCGGCCACGGCGCCGGGCCAGGCCCAAGGCAGTTTCGAAAGCCACGCCGCCGACGCTGTCGAACACCACGTCCACGCCATCGGCGAGCTGATCCAGGCTGCGCAGGTGTTCCACCGTATGCTCGTCGTAAGGTACGAACGCATCGATGCGGCGCGCGGCTGGGGCATCGGCGGCAACGGGATGGCGATCGATGCCGATCACCCGGCAGCCCAGCGATTTGGCAATTTGCGTTACCGCGCCGCCCACGCCGCCACCGGCACCGATCACGGCAATGGTTTCGCCTTCGCGCAGCTGCGCATAGGTGACCGTGCCCAGCCACGCGACCACGAAATTCACGCCGATGGCCGAGGCCTGTTCGTGGCTCAGCGCGGCGGGTTTGCGCACCAGGGCCGTGGTGGGCAGGCAGATGTATTGGGCATGCGTGCCATCGCGGGTAAAGCCGGTATCGCCGCCGGTGCCCCACACCTCGGCACCGATCCACTCCGCCGGGCCTTGTTCGACCACGCCGCTGAAATCACGGCCGGGAATGCGGGGCAGGGTGGTTTGCGCGAAATGGCCGGCCACGTTTTTCACGTCGCTGGGATTGACCGAAGCAGCATGGATGCGCACCAGGGCTGCATCGGTGCCGCTGGCGGGTAGGGTGGCATCCACGTATTCCAGTACCTCGGGCGCGCCGTGGCGCTTGAATTGCAGGGCTTTCATGGGGGCTGCCGTGTGGCGCAAGCAGTGCTTGCCGATGTGGAGCAGTCTAGGTGACCGGCATGTTGGGTATCGGTCAAAGGCTTTCGAATTTCGGCCAAGCGCTTAGCGGGCGGTATCCGTGGCGATATAGGCGGCCGGCGCCACCCCGAGTTCGCGCCGGAACATGTCGCTGAAGCTGCTGGGCTGGTAGCCCAGGGCGCGGGCGATGGCGCCGATGGCATGCCCTTCGGCCAGGCGCGACGTGGCGACCGCCAATTGCACTTGTCGCCGCCATTCCGCGAAACCCATGCCCAGTTCCTGCGTAAACAGGCGCGAGAGGGTACGCACGCTGGCACCGGCGTGTTCGGCGTGTTGTTCCAGGCTGAGATCTTGCGAAGGTTGTTCGATCACCGCACGGCATACCGCTTCCAGCCGGCGATCGCCGCCGTGCGGCAAGGCGATGCGCAGGGCACTGCGCCGGGCGGCGAGCAGTTCCAGCACGATCAGGCGGTACGCGGCATCGCGGTATTCGTCGCTGCGCTGTTCGCCTTCTTCACTCAGCACCACCATCAGCTGGCGCAGCAGCGGGCTCACTTCGAACACTTCGCCGCGTTGTCCCAATGAACGGGCCATGTGCGCTTGCAGATACAAGTTGCGCATCTGCACGGCGCTCATCATGCGGATCGAATGCGATACGCCCGGCGGCAACCACACCGCACGCTGCGGCGGCACCACTAGCGCTTCGTGCCCCACCTCCACCCACATCACCCCTTCCACCGCATACAGCACCTGCGCCCAGTCGTGGGTGTGTGGTTCGATATATGTGGCGCGCGGGTATTCGCGCCGCAAGGTGTGCAGCGGGCGGTTGTCGTCGTGCAGGCGTGGCGGTGTGGCGCGAGTCATGGTGATCAAGCATATCGCGAGATCGCTTTCTCCCCTGCTTGGCAGGGGAGGGAGCTGATTGCGCGGGCTTGAAGGTGCAATGTACTTGCCGAATTTCTCCCTCCCCTGCATGGCAGGGGAGGGTTGGGGTGGGGTTGTTTGCGCTTGCCTTGAACCACAAGCAGACGTTTCGTTTGTCACACCGTTGCTGTCCTTCGAAAGCGTTCGCGCTTTCGAAGGAGGGTGTTCGTAAGTGTGGGGACTTCACCCCACCCCAACCCTCCCCTACTGCACGTAGGGGAGGGAGCTGATGGCGCGAGTTTGAAGGTGCAATGTACTTGCCGAATTTCTCCCTCTCCTGCTTGGCAGGGGAGGGTTGGGGTGGGGTTGTGTGCGCTTGCCTTGAACCACAAGCAGACGTTTCGTTTGTCACACCCTTGCTGTCATTCCGACGAAAGCGTTCGCGCTTTCGAAGGAAGGTGTTCGTAAGTGTGGGGACTTCACCCCACCCCAACCCTCCCCTACTGCACGTAGGGGAGGGAGCTGATCGCGCAAGTTTGGAGGTGCAATGCACTTGCCGAAATTCTCCCTCCCCTACTGCACGTAGGGGAGGGAGCTGATCGCGCGAGTTTGAAGGTGCAATGCACTCGCCGAATTTCTCCCTCCCCTGCTTGGCAGGGGAGGGCTGGGGTGGGGTTGTTTGCGCTTGCCTCAAATGGCATGCAGCCGCACCGCCATGTTGGGTTGCGCTGCGCTAACCCAACCTACGTTGTTCGGCGTGCTCAGGATTTGCCGAGCTCTGCCTTGAGCTTTTCCAGCTCCGAATCGATCGCGCTATGGCTGCGCAGGGTATCGAGCTCTTTCTCCGCACTGCTGCGATGATCGAGCGGATCGTTCAGCACGCCTGACTGCAACAGGCTTTCCATCGCATCGGCTTTCGCCTGTGTACCGGCAAGCTTGTCTTCCGCCCGGCGCATGGTGTCGCCGACCTGGCCCAGCTTGTTGCCCACGCCGGTGAGCGATTCGGTCACTTTCACCTGCGCTTGCGCGGCGGTGTAGCTGCTCTTCATCACTTCTTTCTGCGTATGGAATTGCTCGATGCGCGCTTCCAGCGTCTTCTGGTAGCCGATCAGCTTCTGCACCTGGGCGGTGATGTTGTCGTGCGCCTTGGCCAGCGACTGCTGCTTGTCCAGCGCAGCCTGGCGCTTGGCCAGCGCTTCGCGCGCCAGGTCTTCGCGCGAGGATTGCAGCGCCAGTCGTGCATTGTCCTGCGCCTGGTCGGCTTCCTGCTTGGCCTGGTCCATCTGGCGTTCGAGCATTTTCTGCTCGGTGACCACTTCGGCCAGGTGCTGCTTGGTTTCCTGTAGGCCGCTGATCATTTTTTCATAGGAAAGATCGAGCAGTTCGTTCGGATCTTCCAGCTTGTTCAACAGCGAATGCGTTTTGGCCTGCAGCAGGTCGGCCATGCGTCCGAGAAGGCTCATAGGTGTACTCCGGTATCAGTTGTTGACCGACAGCACCAGCTGCGGATCGGGGATGGTGGAGGCATCGCGCTCGGTGGTGATCGGCGTGACGGCCGTGCCCACGGCGAAGAATTCGATGATGTGCGGCTTCCAGTTGTGCGAGCCTTCGTGCAGGTCGACGCCGACCACGCCTTCGGCTTTCACCGCAATGGCCTCGTGCTGCATGCGTTCCATGGCAATTTCGCGCGCGTCGTACAGCGCCTGCGAGAAGTTGGTCAGCTCGGTGTTGTTGCCGATATTGCCCAGCGCCTTGAACATGCCCTGGTGCGCTACGTGATACACGCACGAGCCCATCACCATTTCCAGCGGGCGATAGCCGGATTGCAGCAAGGTCCAGAAATCCTGGCCGGAGAGGTCCGAGGTGAACGGCTTGCCGCCGTGGCTCTTGAATCCGGGATGGCCCTTGGCATGCACCACGCCAGTACCGATGGCGATGAACTCCAGGATCTTGTCGTCCCACTCCATGCGCTTGACGGTGAGCTCCACGCCCACGATGCCGTCCGCGCCCATGCCCTCGGCTTCTGCGCGCATGCGCGACATGGCCAGTTCGCGGGCGTGGTACATGGCTTGCGACAGTACGTCCATTTCCTGGTTCTGGCTCCAGTTGGCGTACTGGATGCCCAGGTGGTAGATGCACGAGCCCACGCACAGGCCCACCGGCTCGAAGCCGGCCTTGCGCACCAGCAGAAATTCGTTGACCGAGAAATCCGAGGTGAAGATGCCGCCCGGATGTCCTTCGCTGCGCAGGCCTTTCAAGCGCTCCAGCGCGTGTTGCGGAATCGCCATGCCGTCACTCATATCGAACCCTCTTCCTGATTGGTGTCATAAACGTTGTGGCTGCCCGGCCGCACATCGTTCAGCGGCGAGGGACCGTCGCACATGTCCACCACGTGGCGGATGTCGTGCGGTACCGAGCGGTAGCGTTCGCTGTCGATCACGGTGGCGATCACGATGTGGCGGCCGAGATAGCTGGGATTTTTGTCGTCTTCCGATTTCAGCAACTGGCCGAAATGGATATGCGCCAGTGCGCCGTTGCCTTGCCGGTGCACATCCTGGCGCAGTTGCAGCAAGGCTTTTTTGCGCACCTGCTCCCAGAAGTTGCCGAGCCGGGTCAACGGCTGGTTGACCCAGCCGCCTTTGGCGTCCAGCGAGTTGTAATAGTTGTCCCAGCCTTGCAGCCATTCGTAGTGCGCGCCGATGGCGATGCCGCTGGGCACGATGCCGGCTTCCAGCAGGCGCATGAATTCCAGCGCCGTGACGGTAGCCACCACCGGCTCCGGACTGGGCGGCATGCCTTCGATGCGGATGGCCGTGCCGATCACGGTGAAATCCATGCTGGCGTCGGTGGGCAGGTCGATCTTGCGCATGCGCACGTCGACGATGGCATTGGCGCCGGCGGCCACGGCTTCTTCCTGCATGCGGCTGAGGGCGGCATGCCATCCGGCGGTATGGCCGTTGGTCCACGAATAGCCGAAGTGGTACCAGCAGGTGCCGGAAACCATGGCGATCGGACGCACGCGGTGGCGATGGGTCTGCGCCAGTTCGGCCGGGGTCATGGTGGCGATCCACGGCAGCTTGCCGCTGCCGGCATCAGCCAGGCGTTGTTTGACGAAGTCGGGCAGGTGATGGTGCTGCAGCGCGCTTTCCCATTTTTTCAGGCGCTCGGCGGCATTGCCCGCAAAATCTTGCTGGGCCGGCCCGGTGGGTGTTGCAGTTCCCTTGAAACGGTTAAACCAGGACATCTCGAAACTCCATGCTGTAATCCTTGCAGCGGGATTCGATCGCGCACCTTGCAGCAGGTGCGTTACAGGTTCAGGACATCAGAAAATCGTGCAGCACGTTCTGCGCTGCGCCGGCGTGTTCGGCCAGCACCTGGATATCGCTGTACAGCGCGGCCAGCCAGGCGGGCACATCCATCGGTTCGGTGCTGAGCGTCACCCCGCGCACGGACTTGCTGCGATGGGCGGCGAGGCGCCCTTTCTGCAGTTCCAGTACGTAATGGTGGTCGTGCGCTTCCACGCTGATGCGGGTGGCGTGGCTGGTTTTGGCGAACAGGCCGTCTTTTTGGCGTTCTACCGCAACCCGGCCGGGGATGGCGCCTTCCAGGCGTACCGCAAAGGCCTCCATGAAAGCCTTCAGGTCACCCTGTGCCTTGCGGAACCAGGCCGCATTCAAATCGAAATCGCTGGGAAGACTGCTCAAGACCGCGCCCCTGTCGTGCCAGAACACCACGGTGCGCTTGCGGCCTCCGTGGCCCCCTTCTGCCGGCATCACTGCCGGCCGATGCAAATTAGCGTAGCACGGAGATATTGCGCGGCGCATGCGCCGCAAACTGTTGCGACCGGGCACCCCGTTGCGGGGTGCCCGGCTGGAAGTGCCGGAAGTTTTTCAGTAATCCAGCGTCACGCTGCTGTTGGTGGTGGAAATGCCGTAGCCGCAGGCCGGCCCGGAGGAGCCGATGATGTTGTCCGCGCTCCACGGATTGCTGAGCGTGGTGCCGCTCATGTTTTTCACCACGATGCTGGTGTAACTCACCGATCCGCTCGCTGGTAGCAAGCTGCAACTGGAGATGTTGTACGCCTCCAGCGTGCCGCCGAAGACCCAGGTGAGTGCGCCGTAGGGGCTGGTGGTGAAGGTGGTGGAGGCGCCGCTGGTCTGGTCCTTGGTGGTGATGGTGGCGCAGGTGCTGCTGGTGCTTGTGCTGGTGCAGGTAGCGGTAACGATGCCGTAGATCTGATGACCGGCGGCGGTATTCACCGGACCGCTGTAGTAGGTGCTACCCGCGTAGCAGCAGTTCCAGCTGGACAGCGTCCATGCGCTCACGCCCGAACCACTGAAGGCGTTATAGCCGAGCACCGGCTGCAGGATGGAATCGGGGCTGCTGTCGTTCTGTTCCAGGCCCGGGAAGAAATAATCGACCTGGTTGGTGGTGCTGCTGGGATTGGACGGTACCACCCAGTTGGCCGAGATCGTGCCCACGTTGGATGAGCTGACGTAGTCGGCGGTAAGCAGCCAGCCGCTATAGCTGGAGGCGGGCTTCCTACTGCTCAGCGGATTGCCGATGCGGCCATTCGCTTCGATGCGTACGCCGCTTTGCGTGAAGTGCGGCAGGGTGCACGCAGCGGGTTTGCGGATCGAGCCGTCGAGGGCTTCGATGCTGCCGTCGTTATGCACTTTCTCGCCCTGGTTGACGGCATGCACGCACGAGGCGGCGAAATAGCCGTTCGGTGTGATCACGTAATCCAGCGGCACGTTCTGCGGACGGAAATTGGGCGACAGCGTACTGACACTGGTGAGGTTGACCGCATCGGCAGCCTGCACCGCAGTGGCCATGCCTACCAGCGAAACGGCAGCAATCATCCACCTGCCGAGCCATGCTTTACAGCCAAGCGTAAAAGGTTTCATAAATCGCGCACTCCTCTCGAATGATGGCAAAAGCGATCCCTCGCCCACGAAGGGCGTTGCCCCTCAAAGCGCTGCGAAACGTAACCTGATGTAGCGGGCGACTCCCCGGCCGATATCCTTGGCGCGTCTGCTTTGACGATCAAAGCCGCGGTACTGTCACCACGCCTGCGTGCAGCAGGCGTGAATCGCCGGAGGATTTTTGCAGGTGTTTGCCGATGTGTGCGCCACGGCACACCGGATGTGAAATAGACGTCCAAAAGACCGGCCATGCGTCCGCCGCATGACGGCCGGCGACGCTAGCAAAACGTCCAGGCGGCGTGATGGCCGTGTAAGGCCGCGCTAAGCTAGTGCCCGCACAATGGCAGGCTGGAACAATACCCGCCGGTATGGCCGGGGCAAGGTAATCGGCTTATGCACATCATCCTGGTCGAAGACGACCTCCCGCTGGGCACGGCGATCAAGCAGGCGCTGGAGCAGCTTTCCTATGCGGTGACCTGGCTGCGCGACGGGCGCGAGGCGCTGGCCGCGCTGCGTGACCAGACCGCCGACCTGGTGCTGCTGGACCTGGGCCTGCCGAACAAGGATGGCCTGGAAGTGCTGGCCGAAGCGCGCCGCGCCCACGTCAACACGCCGGTGATCGTGATGACCGCGCGCGATGCGCTGGAGGCGCGCGTGCGCGGCCTGGATGCGGGGGCGGACGATTATCTGGTGAAACCCTTCCACGTGGACGAACTCGGTGCGCGCATCCGCTCGCTAACCCGGCGTGCGCAGGGGCTGGCGGCCAATCGCATCGACGTGGGCGTGATCAGCCTGGATATCGGCACCTCCGAAGCGGAGTACCGCGGCAAGCGGGTGGAGCTGACCCGGCGCGAGTTTTCCCTGCTGCGCATTTTGATGGAGCGGGCAGGGCGCATCGTGCGCCGCGAACATCTGGAGAATTCGCTGTACGGCCTGGACAACTCGGTCGGCAGCAGCGCACTGGAAGTGCAGGTGCATGCGCTGCGCCGCAAACTCAGCTTCGATGCCATCCGCACCATTCGCGGCGTGGGCTACATGATTCCCAGGGACCCCACGTGAATCCACTGAGTTTGCGCGGGCGTCTGCGCTGGATGATTCTGGCTGTGCTGGTGGCGGTGCTGCTGCCGCTGGGCTTGTATAGCTATCAGCGCACGCTGACCGAAACGCGCGAATTGCTGGACGGGCGCCTGGCGCAGTCGGCGCGCACGCTGGATGTGCTGATCCAGAACGGCGGTGCCGCGGCGATCCGCCGGCCGGAGCAGGGGCCGCTGGTGGTGCCCATTCTCAGCCTCAAGGCGGAAGAGCAGCTGATGCACGGCCGCACGCATGAGTCGGAAGTGGGTTATCAGGTGCTGGACCGGCATGGCCGCATGCAGCTCACCACCGCCAACCTGGCGCAACTGCCGTTGCCGCATACGCTGATTTCCGGCTTCGAGGATTATCACTACGAAAGTTATGGCTGGCGTGTGTTTACCTTGGTCGATGAGGTCAACGACGTAGTCATCCGCATGGGCGAGCGTGACGACAGCCGTCGCGATATCACGCACGCCTTGTCGGTGGATCTGGGTTTGACGCAGTTGATCGGCCTGCCATTACTGGCCTTGCTGGCCGGCTGGGCGGTAGCGCGCGGCTTGCGTCCGCTGGAGCGTTTGACCCAGGCGCTGGCCTCGCGCGCGCCAGGCAGTCGCCAGCCGATTCAGCTGGAACGCGCGCCGCAGGAATTGCAGCCGGTGGTGGATGCATTGAATGCGCAGCTGGAACGGCTGGAGGATGCGCTGGAACGCGAGCGCCGTTTCAGCGCCGACGTAGCGCATGAACTGCGCACGCCACTGGCCTCAACCATGATCCATCTGGATACCGCCATGGCCGGCGAGATCCAGCCCGGCACCAAGCACACCCTGGTCAATGCGCAGTCCGGACTTGCGCGTTTGGCGCGGCGCATCGAGCAATTGCTGGCGCTGGCGCGGATCGAAGCGCGTGCGGCAGAGGGGCAGCGCAGCGAAGTCGATCTGGTGGTGGTGGCGATGAATGTGATCGATGAGCTGGCGCCGCTGCTTGGGGAGAGCGGGGTGGATTTTGCGTTTCTGGAGCACGAAGAGCGCTTGGTAGTGCAGGGCTACGAAGCGGCGCTGGCGGCGTTGCTGCGCAATCTGATTGAAAACGCGATGCACCACGTGCCGCAGCAGCATGGGCAGGTGCAGCTGTCGATGGAGCGCTATGGCGGCGATGCGGTGATCGAGGTGATCGACAATGGGCCTGGTATTCCGGCCGAGCGGCGCAGCAGTGTGTTTGCGCGCTTTCATCGCGAGGCGAGCAGTAGCGGTGATGGCTATGGGCTGGGGCTTTCCATCGTGCAGCGCGCCGCGCAATTGCATGGGGCGAATATTGAATTGCTGGATACGCCCTCAGGGCGTGGGTTGCGGGTGAAAGTGGTTATTCCTCAAGCGCACCCCCTCTCCCCCGCGGGGAGAGGGCTGGGGTGAGGGGGCAACCTCGCGCGGTGTTTGGAAGATTGGCGTAGAGCACTTCACGCACGTATGTATGTTGGGGCAAGCCGTGACCCCTCACCCCAACCCTCTCCCCGGAGGGAAGAGGGAGCAGAGCTTCGCATGGCGTGTTTACTCGCCCCCCAAACCAACTCTACGGGGATAGGTAGGTTGGGTTAGCGCAGCGTAACCCAACAAATCTCCCCCCAGCCCGCCAGGCTCAATGCTTACCCACCGTCAAAACACTAAAGCTATCCGCCACCGCCACCGGCCTGCCACGCGCATCCTTCCCCGTCCCAAGCTGCACCGCCGACAAATAAACCCGATGCTTGAGCGGATCCAGCGCCTGCGTCCGCGCACTGGCCTGCGTCGGCACATTGGCCACCACGCGGTAATGATCCGCATCGTCTTCGTGAATCACCGTCAGCGTGCCGCTCTCGCCGTTGGAGCTGTAAATCATGCCTTCGCCCGGATCGAAGCTGACCGCATCCGGACCGTCGCCAATCGCCACGCTGGCAACCCGCTGGCCGTTATCGGCATTCAACACGGTCATGGTCTGGTTGTCGCACACCGAGAACAGCCGCCGGTGCGCCACATCCATCGCCAACCCGCTCGGTGATTCGCACGGTGCCAGCGACCAGGTGTTGAGCACTTTGTTGCTGCGGCTGTCGATCGCCACCAGTTCGGCTTTGTCTTCGATGTTGGCGTAGACATGCCCGGCGTTGTCGGTGGCGGCAAACTCAGGCTTGCCGGGCAGGGCGATGGTGGCGATCACGCGGTTGCTGGCCGGATCGATCACGCTGGCGTTGCCGCTCTTGCCGTTGAAGGTGAACACATGGTGCGAGGCATCGTCATAAAGAATGGCGTCCGGCTTCTGACCGGTGCCGGTGACGGTGGCCACGGTCTTGAGCGTATCCAGGTCGAACACCGTCACCGAATCGGCCTTGCCGTTGCTGGTGAAACCGCGGTGCAGATCCTGCGCAAGGGCGATGCCGTGCACGCCGCTGGTATTGGCGATGCTGCCGATCTGCTTGTCGGCATCCACATCGACCACCAGCACATGGTCGCCGCGGCTGACGAACAGATGCCGGCGCTGGGCGTCGAAGTTGAGGTAATCCCAGCCGCCGCTGCCGCCGAGTTTCAGCCGGTGGATGACCTGGTAAGGCGCGGGCGCGGCATCGGCGGCGATGGAGGGTGCGGTGCTGATGCCGGCCAGTGCGGCAAGCAGGACGGTGAACAACGGGGATCGACGCATGGGGCAAGCTCGGTCTGGGAAGTGCGCCAAGCTTGCCCCGGCTTACTTATCGCTCCCTTAGGGGCCGCCCTATCGGCCCCAGCGGATGCGCAGGCCAAGATCGGCCATGGCGCCGCGCCGGTGCAGGCTGTCGATATTGTGCAGATAGCTGGCTTCGCTATAGAAGCTCACATGCTCGCTCAGCGTGGCGCTGATGCCACCGCCGAATTCCAGCGAGGTGCCGGCGAAATTGGTGGGAATGGCATCGGTGCCGGCGAACACGGTGTTGTAGTCGCGATGGAAATTGCGCCACAGGTTGAGCTTCAGATACGGCTGCCAGTGCTGCACATCCTGGGCAAAATCGCCGAGCAGGCGCGCGCCGACGCGGCCGGTAACGGTGTTGGTGGCGTTGAAGGCCACGCTGGATACCGGATCCTGGAAGCCATCGGTGGTGATGTGCTGCATGATCACCTGCGCCTGCGGTTCCAGTACCAGTTGCGCACCGAGCTTGATCGGCTTGCCGGTTTCCAGCGAGGCGCTTACTGAGCGTCCGCGCGTGCTGTTCTGGAAGCCCTGGATGGAGTTGGCGCGGGTGTTGAACCAGGTGCCCATCAGCACCGCGTCCACGTACGCATCGGAGGCGGTGATGTGCGTCCAGTACGCGCCGACGCTGTCGCCATGGCTGTGCAGGTCGCCTGCGCGCAGATTGTCGAAGCCGCCTACATTGCCGTCGACGGCGCCGTTGGCGTGGGTGTAGCCGATCAGCAGGCCGATATGTTCGCGCCAGCCGCTGGCGCCTTCGAACGCAAACACATCGTGGCCGGCCTGCGCACCTTCCATATCGCCGTCGAAGCGTGGCGTGGCGCCGCCGCTTTGTTGCTGATCGTTGTGCGAGCCCAGCACGCGCACCCATCCGGCCGGCGCCCAGCCATCGCCATTGACCAGCAGCTGGCCGCCCTGGCGCTGGTCGAAGGTACCCAATTGCAGTAAACCCATTTGCATGGCCACCGAGGGAATGGCGGAATCGAGCGCCACTTCCGGGCGATAGAACACACTCGGCGGATCGCCGGCAGGTGGTGGTGTGGGCAGCGGTGGCGTGCCTTCCGCGGCGATGGGCGCGGTGGGCGAAGGGGTTGGTGTGGGTGTTGGCGTTGGCGTCGGTGTGGGTGACGGCGTGCCGCTGGTGCTGCTCTCCGGCGGCAGGCTGGAGCGCAGATACCAGTTGTTTGAGGTGCCTGGTGTCACGCCGCCTTCGAACAGGTAATACGTATAGGCGCCGGCCTGGATCGAACCGCCGTTCAAGCTGAAAGCGCTGGATGCAATGCTCGCGCCGTTGGCTGCTTCGACCAGCATGATGCCGTTGGTGGTGGTAAGGCCGCCGAGGCCGCCGGCATTGTTGACATGGATGGCGGTGTTGCCGCTGCCGGTGCCGCCGCTGATCACCAATTTGTCGGAAGGCGAGGTATCGGTGCCGAGCACGGTATTGAGCAGCAGCTTGGCGTTATTGCCGGTGTAGTTGCCGGTGATGGTGAAGGTGTTGGCGGCGGTCGCGCCGCCGTTGGTGAGATCGATGGTGCCGGCATTGCTGACATTGACCAGTTGGCCGCTGGTATGCGGACCGATGCCGCCGTTCGCGCCGTTGCCGGCGAGCAGGGTGCTGCTGGCATCGATATTGACCGTGCCGGTTCCGCCGCTGGCATTGCCGACCGCGAGGGTGCCATCCATGGTCAGTTGCGTACCGTTGCTGACCGTAACCGTAGGCCAGTCGGTAAAGCCGGCCACGCCGGTGACGGTGGCGCCATTGAAGGTGAGCGTATCGGTAGCAGCACCGGCACCGCTGACCGTGCCGGTGAGATTGAAGGTGCCCTGGATCTGTGCGGTATTGAACGCGCCGCTGCCGCTCCAGCTCCAGTCGCTGCCTTGCGCCTGCAAGGTCTGAAAGCGCGTAAACGCATTGGTGACACTGCCGGTGCCTTGCAGGATCACGGTGCTCGCACTGCCGCCGCCGCCATCGGCCGAGCCGATGATTTGCGAGCCGGTCTGCAGGATCAGCGTGTTGAGGCCGGTGCCCATTTGCACGGCCACGCCGCTATTACTTTGCAGCAGGCCGGCGTTGGTGACCGTGCTGGTGCCGTTGAGCGTGCGCACGGCAGCACCCGACTGGGCGATGATCTTGCCGCCGGCAAGGTTCTGGGTGGTGGCCGAGAAACCCGAGCCAGCCGTATTGGAAAACACGGCATCTGCGCTGCTGCCCTGCGCCTGGATGGTGCCGCTGTTCACCAGCTTGTCGTTATTGCCTTGCAGATACGCGGTGGTGCTGCTGGCACCAGTTGTGAGCAAGCTGCCGCTGTTGGTGATGGTGCCGCTCTGGCCGAGGATCGACATGGCGCGCGCATTGCTGCCGGCGGTGGTGATGGCGCCGGTATTGGTCAGGTTGTTGCTGGCTTGGCCGGTATTGGTTTGGCCCCATGCTGCCGTCATGCCATAGGCGTTTGGGCCGGCGGTGGAGATGCTGCCGTTGTTGACCAGCGTATTGCCGGTGCCGTTGGCGGCCATGCCGTCGTTATAGGCGCCGGTGGTGGTGATGCTGGCGCCGGTGGCGTTGATCAACGTGTTGCTGTTGCCGGTACCGAGCAGTGCGGCGCCGCGATTGGTGCCACTGCCGCCACCGCCGCCAAGGCTGAGCGCGCCGCTGTTGGTGATCTGGCTGCTGTGATCGACGCTGAAGGACACCGGATTGACGGCGCGTGTGTTGGCGAAGTTCACATCGCTGGCGATGTTGACGGTGACATTGCTGCTGCCGCTTTGCGCGGTGACCGGGGCCACGCCACTGCCGCTGCAGGTGACCGTGGTGCCGCTGGCCGGTGCGTTGTTGGTGCACGCGGCATACACCGCGCTCGGGTGAAACATGGAAAGCCACAGCGCCGGCAGTGCGGCGTAGGCATGCAGCAAACGCGGGGCGGGGGCAGATCTTGCACGATGCTTACGCGACATGGCGTATCTCCCTGCAGTGTGGCCCTGATATCCATCAGGTGGCCGGTTAGGGTGCAGCTAGTGCTGCACCCTTTCGTATGCAAGAAATTGCGGCTGTCGCGTTTGTGGAACTTCGGCTGTCAAAGCGCCGTGAAAACCGGCGGGCAATCAGCCTCTTACAGCGTAAAGGTCACGCTGGCCCGCACCGTGCGCGGGGTACCCTGGTTGAGAATGAAGCCCCAGCTGGTGAGCCAGTATTTCTCGTTGGTGAGGTTGTCCAGGCCCACGCGATAGGTGATGGCATGGCTGCCCAGCGTGGTGCTGTAGCGCGCGCCCAGGTCGAAGGTGTGATACGCCGCAACGAAGTTGGCATTGCTCGCCTCGATCGCCTCGTTGCCCACATAGCGCGCACCGCCGGTAAAGAACAGGCCAGGCACCTGCGGCACGGCGTATTCCACGTAGACATTGCCCTGCAAGCGCGGTGCGCCGTAAGCGCGCTTGCCATTCACATCGGCGGCGGCGCGCTGATTGGTAGCGTCGAGGTACATCACGCCGCCCATCAGGGTCCAGTTCTGGCCCAGGCGTGTCTGCGCGGAGAAATCCAGGCCCTGGTAGCGGGTCTGGCCGTTCTGCACATAGACGTTGTCGCTGGTGAGGTATTGCAGGCCGCGCTGCACCTGGAACAGGGCGAGGTTGGTGCTCCAGCTGTCGAATTCGGTTTTGGCGCCGATTTCAAATTGCTTGCTGGTGGTGGGGCCGAAGGTCTGGTACGCGTTGACTGCGGTTTCCGGCGCGCTGCTGGATTGCTCCAGCGACTGCACATAGCTGGCATACAAGGTGACCGGCGCGATCGGCTTGTACATCAGCGCGGCGGTGGGCGTGACCGGATTCTTGCTGTAGCGCGCACTCGGCGTACTGCTGCCCTGGTTGTATGCGGTGTCGATGTATTCCATGTAGCGCAGGCCGAGCAGGGCCGACCACTGCGGCGAGAACGTCACCGTATCGCTGGCGAACAGCGCGCGCTGCGTGGTGGTTTCCGCCAGGTAGTTGGCGCGGTTGGTCGGCACGTCCGGATTGGGGAAGATCGGCGCGTCGAACAGATTGCCGCTGCCCAGCACCGGGCTGATGCTGAAGCCTTCCGGATAGTGTTCGTCCAGCGCCTGCCAGGACGCGCCGAACACCAGCTCGTGCTTGATGTCGCCGGTCATCACCGTGCCGTTGAACATGCCTTGCCACTGCTGGAAGTTGTAGCGCGAGTAGCCGGTGTAATTGACGTCGGTGTAGCTGCCCTGGTTATCCATCAGGATCAGCGCGCTGTCGCCGTTTTCGCGCGTCTGCTTGGCGTAGCTGTAATCGAGGTGGAAGCTCCAGTCGGGCGAGATATCCCAAACCACGCCGGTATTGGCGACGCGGTAGGTGGTCTGGTAGCCGGTATACGGCTGGCTGACGCGCTGGTCGCCCGGCAGCGGCGTGGGCGTGCGTACCGGTTCGGGCAGGGTATAGCCGTAATCCTGGCCCAGGATGATGCCGTAATAGGTGCCGCGCACATCGCGGTCCTGGTAGATGCTGTTGAAATGCCAATGCAGGTTCGACGTGATGTCCTTGGTCAACGCCAGCGAGGCGGCGTTGCGGCGAATATGGCCATCGTCGACAAAGGTGTTGCCGTCTTCATGCACCAGATTGATGCGATAGCCCCAGCCGCCCTGGCCACCGAAGGTGCCACCCAAGTCGGCTGCTTCGCGCAACACGCCATCGGACATGTAGCCCAGGGTAAAGCTCGCATACGGCTTCAGCGTGGGCTGCTTGGATACGAAATTGAGAATGCCGCCGGGCTGGCCGAAGCCGTACATGAAGCCGCCGGGACCTTTCAGCAATTCGATCTGGCTGAAGGCTTCCAGCGGCAGATCGCTGCCCCAGCTCGGAATCGACAGGCCATCCATCTTGTAGCCGTTGAGCAGATCCACCGGCAGGCCGCGCACGGCAATGCCGGACGATTCGCCGGTGTAGCCGTTGGACAGCGGCGTGACGCCGGCATCGGCGGCGAAGGCTTCGTTGATATCGATCGACTGGCGGTTCTGCATCAAGTCCGCGGTGACTGCGTCGATGCTGAAAGGCGTATCGAGCAGGCTGCGTGCGCCGAGCGCGCCGGTGTTCGCGTCGGTGGCGTGGTAGACATCCAGCGGACTGGTGGCGGTGACGCTGACCTGGTCGAGCACCTTGGCATTTTGCGGATCGTTGTCGTCGGCATGCGCCGCGCCGAGGGTCAGCGCGGAAACAATCAGCGCGGCCAGCAGGCGGCGCGAGCCAAAGCGATGCAGAGCGTGACGGCGGGCGGCCACGGACATGGGGAACTCCTTGCGAAATGGTTGTCCGGCTGGCGATGGCTGGCCGATCAGAGAGGGCAAAACAGAAAAACTAGGAGGCGGCAGCAAGCGCCCAGACGCTGCGCGGATCGCCATGGCGCGCGCGGCGTGCGGCGGCACGCGCGAACATCGCAAACACCAGGCCAAGCAGCAGGCCTATCGCATCGACACCGAGCACAGCCAGCGCCTGCGGCGAACTGGCATGCATCAGTGAAGATGCGTTGGCGAGCAGATCGGCCACGGCCACGGCGAGCGTCAGTGCGCTGGTCGCGGCCAGCAATTCCACCGTGGCGCGCGGAATCGACCGCAGGCAGGCATACAGGCAGGCGGCGAAGAACAGGCCGTAGCACGCGGCTTGTTGTGCTATCGCCACATCAAGATCCAGCCGCGCCGCGATCATCGTGGCGGCAAACGCGCCGGAAATACCCAGGCAGCTGCCGATGCACACGCCGATGGTGGCGCGCGCCATCACGCGCGTGCGCTTGGGCTGATCGGCATGGCGGCGTTTGCGCCGCGATTCGATCCACAACAGATTGCCCGAATAAAACAAAAACGCACCGGCCAGCCCCAACACGAAATAAAGCCAGCGCACCAGGTTGCCGCCGAAGGTGCCGAAATGCAGGCCGTACATGGCCGAGTTGGTGATGCCGTTGATGGTGTGCAGGCTGCCGACATGCGTGGACAGCACCGTGCCATCCACCGCCGACAGCGCCACCGTGCCGTAGGTGCCGAGCGTGTGCTGCGAGAGACCGCGCACTTCGGCTACCGCAGTGCGGTCGCCATAGCGCATGTAGTGCAGATAATCGGGCTCGAAGCTGGTGACGCCGCCGGCCACGGAAGCCTGCCTGGCGCGATCGATCAACACTTGCGGCGGCAGCATGGCGGCGGGCGTGTGGCTGGCCGTCAGCGTCGGTGCGGTGGTGACGGCCTGGGCAAACGCGCCGTACAGCTTGCCGTCGAAGGCCAGCGTATTGAGCGCGGCCAGCGTGATGGTGAACAGGCAGAGAATCGAACCGGTGACGGCGAAGATGATATGGAACGGCAGGCTCACCACGCCGATGGCGTTGTGCGCGTCTTGCCACAGCCGTTTGAGGTTGTGGCCTACGCGCATGGCGAACAGGTCGCTGAGCAGATGCGGCAGATGGATCAGGAAGCCGGAAATCAGCGCCAACCCGTACAGCACGCTGACGATGCCCATCAGATAAAGCCCGGCGACCGGAATGCCGAGCGAATCGTGTAGGGCGTAGATAAAGTCCGCCAGGCTGCCGCGATTGGCTTCGTCGCGGGGCTTGCTCATTTCGCTATAGGTGGCGAAACGCGTGCCCTGCGCATCCTCCCAATAGGCATACGCGGCGTGCGCGGGGTCGGGCGGAAGCACGATGCCGAAATCGTCTTTCGCCTGCGGATGCTCGGCCACCAGCCGATCGATCAATTGGCTGAGCGGAATATCCGCATCGCGCGCGCTGTGCCAGGGCGGGTTTTGCCAGGCGGCGATCGCATCGTGAAAGACGGTGAGCGCGCCGGCATAAAACGCCACGAACAGCGCGAAGCCGGCGAGCAAACCGGTCCAGGTATGCACGGTCTGGAAGGTGCGCAGTGTGGCGGCTTTCATCGGGCCAGCCACAAGGCGAAAAACGCCGCGATAGTCGCGCTGCCCAGCGTCACCCATGCACGCCCGGCGTTGCGAAAGGCGAAGGCGCCGCTGATCAAGGCCATCCACAACGGAAAAAACAGAATCAGCACCGGGATCAGCCAATCCGCGCCATCGTTGGGCAGCGCGTGCAGGAACAGGCGCAGCAGCGCCGCAGCGAGGGGAAAACCGAGCAGCACGCCGGCCACGCAGCGACCGATCATGGCGATCCTTTCCTGAGCGTGGCGAGCTGCTTGTTGCGCCACCAGGCGGCATAGGGCAGCGCCACCCAGGCCAGCATCAGCGAGGTCAGCGCGCCGCTTACACCCGCGGCCACGCCACCCGCCGCGCACCAGCTCCATACGCTGGCAACAATCAGCGCCATGCCGGCCAGCCGGGCCGTGGCCGTCAGCGGACGGCCCAGCAGGCGCTGCTGGGGATGGGTGAGGTAGATCGCCACTGCGCCCAAAAAGCCCAGCAAAAAAGCGCAGATCATCATGCAGCGGAGTCCCAGTCGGCCGCCTCGCGGTGCTCCTTGGCGCAGCGCGATCGGCGGTATATGACAATTAGTTAATGGGAATTATTCTCATTGGTGAAAAGTATGTCAACCCGCTGCCGGGCTGGGTCGCTGGCGGGCCGCCCTTGGGGCTGTGATTTTTTTCCCTTCACAGCGAATCATGGGGACATGAGCAACCGCGCCGACCGCCGACATTTCCAGGACCTGCTGCGCGAGCACGAGGGCATCGTGTTCAAAGTGGCCGGGCTGTATGCGCAGCATGCCGAAGACCGGCGCGACCTGGCGCAGGAGATCGGCCTGCAGGCCTGGCGCTCGTTCGCCCGCTTCGATCCGGGCAAGGCGAAGTTTTCGACCTGGCTGTATCGCGTGGCGCTGAATGTGGCGATTTCGCAGCTGCGCAAAACCAGCGGCCCCGGCAGCGGCAGGCTGGAACCGCTGGAACAACATCACCTGGACAGCCTGCACGCCGATCCGCTGCCCGAAGCCGATGAGCGGCTGGCTGCGCTGTATGCCTTTATCGGCCAGCTCGATGCGCTCAATCGCGCGCTGATCCTGCTTTATCTGGAAGACAAGAGCTATGCGGAGATCGCCGACATTCTCGGCATCAGCGAAACCAACGTGGCCACCAAGATCGGCCGCATCAAACAAACGCTGCGCGGGCAAATGACCGGCGCGGCCATGGCGGGAGCATGAATATGGAACTGGACGAGATGAAACAGGCGTGGCTGGCGCTCAATCAGCAGCTGGCGCAGCAGCAGACGCTGAGTTGGCAGATTTTCCGCACCCATCAGGCGGAGCGGCTGCGCCGCGGCGTGCGCCCGCTGCTGTGGGGGCAGTCGTTGCAATTACTGCTGGGCATTGCCATGGCGCTGTGGGGGATCGGGTTCTGGTCCAGCCATCTGCATATCTGGCAGGCGATGGCGTGCGGCATCGCCATGCAGGTTTTCGGCACCTTGGCGATCATTTTTCCGGCGCGCGTGTTGTCGCTGGCGCAGACCATCGACTATGCCGCCCCGGTGCTGGAGATCCAGCGTCGTCTTGCCCAGTTGCGTGCATGGCGGGTGAAGGTGGAAGCACCGGTATTTGCCGTGCTCGGCAGCCTGATCTGGATTCCGGCGATGCTGATGTTGTTCCAGTACGCGGCGGATCGCGCCGGGGTCGACTTGTGGAGCCAGCTGTCGCATTCCCTCACCTGGCTGCTGCCGTGCGCGGTGCTGTCGCTGGTGTTTGTCGGGATCGCCTATGCGCTGATTTGCCGGCTGGGATTTCGCCGCCAGCTGGAAGACAGCTTCGCCGGCAACAGCGTGAAGCGGGCCGAGGCGATGCTGGAGGAGATTGCGCGGTTTGAGCGGGAGTGAAGGCAGCGGGGCGCGGCTGGGATTTCCAGACGTGGGTCCGGACAGGCACTATGGCCGGACCCGCTTAGCGACGTCCTGATCTCTTATGCATCCGAATGAGTCCTGGCTGCTGTTGATGCTTGCGTCATTGGTTGCCGGCGTGCAGAACGCGCTGGCCGGCGGGGGCTCCTTTCTCACCTTTCCAGCCTTGTTGTTTGCCGGCCTCGATCCGCGCCTGGCCAATATCGCCTCCACCATCGCCCTGTTTCCCGGGCAGGTCACCACGGGACTGGCCGGCCGCGCGGATGTGGCGGGCGCCGAAGGCTTGTCGTTCCGCATGCTGTTCGGCATCAGCCTGGTCGGCGGCGCCTTGGGCGCGGTGTTGTTGCTGGTAACCCCGGTGAGCGTCTTTACCCGGCTGGTGCCGTTCCTGGTGTTGTTCGCCACGGTGGTGTTTGCCTGGGGCAGCTTTTTCAGAAAACCCGCTGCCCATGGCGCAAAGCCGGCGCTGGGCCGGCACGCCGCCATGCTGGTGCAGTTCTGCATTGCCATCTACGGCGGTTATTTCGGCGGCGGCATCGGCATCTTGATGCTGGCCGCGCTGACCGCCGCCGGCCTTGGCGTGCGGGTGGCAGGGGCGACCAAAAACGTGCTGGCGGCGGTGATGAATGCGTCGGCCGTGGCGATCTTCCTGGTGCAGGCGCGGACGCTGCCCTGGCCCTTGATCGGCTGTGTGGCGATTCCGGCGATCGTGGGCGGCCAGCTCGGTGCGCACTTACTGCACCGGGTCAACGAGAAAGTACTGCGTATCGCGATCGTAGCTATCGGGGTGGCGCTGACCGTGGGTTTGTTCCTGCTGAAATAAAAAAACGGGCCCGGGTGGCCGCGCAGACCCCCGCCTGCGTAAGGGGGCCCATTAGGAGTAGAGTGAACGATTCTTTCAGTAATGAGCTGGACGTTCGAATGAGCGACACATCCAAACCCTTAACGGCCGCGACCATCCATTCAGTTTATTCCGGCGCCAAAGTTGTTTCTGTCGTCGAGCAGGCCAAGGATTTTAAATCGACCAACAGTTTTGCCCGCGATGCGACGCATCCCGGCACGGCGCCAGAAAAGCCCAAGGCCGAAAAAAAGCGGCCGCGCTAGCCGCGCCCTGATCAGCGCAGCGTGCGGATGCGGAAATTGCGTCCCTTGACCTTGCCGGCGCGCAGGCGTTCCAGCGCCTTGTTGGCCAGCGGCCGGCTGATCGCCACGTAGGCGCGCGTGGCGAAAACATCGATCTTGCCGACGTCGTTGGCGTCCAGGCCTGCATCACCGGTCAAGGCGCCGAGGATGTCGCCGGGGCGCAGCTTGTCCTGGCGGCCGGCATCGATCACCAGGGTTTTCATCGGTGCCAGGTTCAGGGTCTTGCCGCGTGGCGCCGACACATTCAGCGCACGCCACGGCAGCGGCTGGCCGAGCGCTTGTTCGATGTTTTCGGTTTTGGGCAATTCGCGCGGCGTGCTCAGCGTGATGGCCAGGCCGGTTTGCCCGGCCCGGCCGGTACGGCCGATGCGGTGGGTATGCGTATCGGGATCGTGCGCCACGTCGTAGCTGATCACCAGCGGCAAGGCGGTGATGTCCAGTCCGCGCGCTGCCACATCGGTGGCCACCAGCACGGCGCAGCTGCGGTTGGCGAACTGCACCAGCACTTCGTCGCGATCGCGTTGTTCCATGTCGCCATGCAGGGCCAGCGCAGAGAAACCGCGGCGATCCAGTTCTTCCGCCACCGCATCCACATCGCGCCGCATATTGCAGAACACCAGTGCATGCTGGCCGCGTTCGCCGCTGAGCAATTGAGCCAGGGCATCGAGCTTGCGGGCGGGATCCACCTCGACGAATTGCTGCTCGATCGCCGCCTTGGCCTGCGCCGGCGCTTCCACGGTGATTTCCACCGGCTCGCGTTGCACGCGCGCACTGACTTCGCGGATGGCGGCAGGGTAGGTGGCTGAAAACAGCAGTGTCTGGTGATGCTTGGCAATGCGCCCCACGATGTCATCGATCGCTTCGCTGAAGCCCATGTCCAGCATGCGGTCGGCCTCGTCCAGCACCAGCACCTTGATGCCGCCGCCATGCAGGCTGCCGCGCTTGAGATGTTCCTGCACGCGGCCGGGCGTGCCCACCACGATATGCGGATCGTGCGTCAGCGAGGCCAACTGCGGCCCCAGCGGCATGCCGCCGCACAGAGTCAGCAGTTTCACGTTGGGAATATTCGCGGCGAGCTTGCGAATGGCCTTGCTTACCTGATCGGCCAGCTCGCGCGTAGGGCAAAGCACCAGCACCTGCAGGCGGATGGTTTCCACGCTCAGCGTTTGCAGCAGGCTCAGGCCGAATGCTGCGGTCTTGCCGCTGCCGGTCTGGGCCTGGGCGATCACATCGCGCCCCTCCAGCATGGCCGGAAGGCTTTGCGCCTGGATCGGCGTCATTTGGCGGTAGCCGAGCGTTTCAACGCTGGCGAGCAGCTCGGGCTTCAGGGGCAGGGTATTGAAGGCAGTCATATCGAATCGCGAGTGGGCTGCCTGCGGTATTCCAGATCCAGCTATCCCTTGGTGGGCTGCTGGTTGGCGCGATACGAGAGCCCCGCAGGCATAAGCAAACCGCTATCACGCGGGCCCGGCGGGGTTTCCTGGATCGGCCTGGAGGCCGTTGAACAGCGATGGGTGCCGGGAGCCGGCGACGAAAGGCCTTACATGATACCGGCATTAAAAAGCCCGCAAGGGGAGCCTGCGGGCTTCAGGGTCATCCATCTTGTTTGCTGGGGCGGGAGGGGAGGCCAGACCCAGCGGCGGGACTGATGTCTCACGACATGGAGGTAACTATACCGACAAGTTCGTTAATAGGATGTAATCCCGCTCAAAATTATCGGAGACCCCGCCGGGCCGGTCTTCCAGGGGCATTGCACAAGCGGCAGCCTTGACCTATGTTGTATCTGACAACATAGGACGCAGCCCATGCAATCCCACCTCGTCGATCGGGTCAGAAGCTTCAACCGCTTCTACACGCGCCATATCGGCCTGCTCTCCAAATTTCTTCCCGGCAGCGCATTCACCTTGGCCGAGGGGCGCGTGCTCTATGAGCTGGCAAACATCCCGGAGCAGACCGCGGCAGACATCATCCGCAGCTTGGGCATGGACAAGGCGCATATCAGCCGGATCGTGGCGCGATTCCAGGAAACCGGATTAGTGAAAAGCCGGATCAGCCCCGAACACGGCAAGCACAAACTGTTGTCGCTGACCGCGAAGGGCAAGCAGACCTTTCAGCAGTTGAACGCGGGCACGCAGGCGCAGATCGAGGATCTGGTATCGCCGCTGCCTGCGCATCATCAGCAACGGTTGGCGGCGAACCTCTACGAAATCCAGACCTTGCTGTCGGGAACCAAGGCATCCCCCGATGAGGTGCAACTGCGATCGTTGAAGGTGGGCGATCTGGGCTGGATCACGCATCGGCAAGCACTGCTTTATCAGCAGGAATATGGTTGGGATTGGACCTATGAAGGCCTGGTTGCGCAGATCCTGGGCGACTTCGCCAAATACTTTGATCCCGCGCGTGAAGATGCCTGGGTGGCCGAACATCATGGCGAGGTGATGGGTTCCATTTTTCTGATGAAAAGCCAGGATGCCGAGGTTGCCAAGCTGCGCCTGCTTTACGTGGAACCCTCCGCGCGCGGGCTCGGTGTTGGATCACGTCTGGTCCATCGATGCATCGAGCGGGCGCGCGAGCTTGGCTATAAAACGCTGACCTTATGGACCAACGACAACTTGGTCTCCGCACGAAAAATCTATCAGGCGTTTGGTTTCGTGCTGGTCGAAGAAAATCGGCACCATTCCTTTGGCAAGGATCTGGTCGGACAAACCTGGACGCTCGACTTGCGCGCGCACTAAACCGAATGACGAGCGCAGTGCGAGTGGCATCGGCCTCGTGTCATGGCGAGGCCTGGTCCGGACACGCAACGCTGTGCATCCATCTAAACCCCAGCGCGCCCGGATAGACCGCAACGCAGACAACGTTGCCCGCTTGCGCGGCGGCATATTGCCCGCTGCCAACCTGCAAATTGGAGCCGCCGGGATCCGGGCCGCCTGCCAGTTTGAGGTAGTAATGCGTGCCGCTTTTACCGGACGTGGTGTATTTCCCGGCGATCTGGCTGTGATAGATATCCGGCGCACCTGTATCCACGATGCGATTGACCAGGCTCAGTGCGGCATAGCCATAACCGAAAGCGAGTATGCCGAACAGCAACAGCGCAAAGAACCAATCTTTGAATGCAAGCGACGCTCGCGTGTCAGCATCGCCACCGAAGAACGCGACATACAGCCCGAGCAACCACAACAGCCCCACCAGGGCGGCCGGTATCAAAACCACGTTCTCGTGCACGAGGTCGGCCAGCGAAGACGCGAGCAGGAGCAGGGCGACGATCTCGAAGAGCGCAGCCACCAGCGTGCCGACAACGATGCCGTCGTTCTCCTCGGCCGTGCCCCGATGCTTGAAATACAGCTTCAGCACTATCGGAAGCCACGGCAGGCATACCTGGACCAATACCAGCGTGATCAGTTGACGGTGCAAGGCAACCGCAAAACATGTCACCAGGGAAAACGTGATCAATGCGACGCTGACGAGAACCAGATAAGGCTTTGCCGCACGATCCGGTAGGGCCGATTGCAGCTCATCGTCATAACGTGCCACGAGCGCGCTCCTTGAGTGGTGCCAGGTCCGATGGGATCTGGCCGTCGCAGGAGCCGGCTTTTTCTCCGGGTATGCAAACCGGGCGCTCTGGCGATTTTGCCGCGCCAGGCGAATGGATTAGCTGGTACCCGTGCCCCTGTTAGTGGCATGCACGATACCATCGTCTCCGTACGCGCTGCGGCGTGAGCGTCAGCCGTGTCGGTTGGTGCCCTACATCCGCTTGGGCGACAGAGCAAATGGGCTCAGCCGGTCGCCGGCTGAGCCGTGTTGAACGCCAATTGCGCCGCAAACGCCCGCTTATACGCCGGGCGCGCTTCGCCTCGAGCCACATACGCGGCCAGGCTGGGAAATTCATTCAAAATGCCCGACGGCCTCGTCCTGAGCAGCACCGACACCATGACCAGGTCGCCCGCACTGAACGCGCCGTCCAGCCATTCCGCATCGCCCAGGCGCGCCGCAAGTTGGTTCAACCGATGGCGGATGCGATTCGCTACCAGCGGCATGCGTTCCTTGCTCCAGGGCTTGTCGCCCTCGGTGAGCCTGACCGTCACCAAATCAAGAATCGGTGGCTCCACGGAATTGAGCGCAGCAAACATCCAGGTGATGGCGCGTGCGCGGGCGTTCGGCTCGTCCGGCAATAAACCTGCATGCTGCGAAGCGACGTGAAAAATGATCGAGCCCGACTCGAACAGCACCAGATCGCCTTCCTCATAGGTCGGAATCTGGCCAAAGGGATGAATGGCCAGATGCGCAGGCTCCTTCATCGCAGCGAATGAAACAGCCCGAACTTCGTAGGGCAGCCCCGCTTCTTCCAGTACCCAGCGAACGCGCGTATCGCGCGCCAGACCCATGCCGCCATCGGGCGAACGTTCAAAGGCGGTAATGGTGATAGTCATCGGGGTCTCCTGGTGATCGTCGTTGCACGGTGCCATCGTCGGGAGCCGGGGCGCCGAGTATAGGTTTCAACATGGGGCGGCTTTTTGCCCTGTTTGAAGTGGCGACGAATGGGCTGGCGTGGAATCGACATGCCTCGTTTCGAATGCTTGGGCCGGCCAGCGACCGCAGCTTCGTGTCGCAAGTGGCTGTCGGGGCTGGAGTGAATCTGTCGGGAGCATGCCAAAAATCCGATGAGACGGGCGGATTCACCCTATGCCATGGGAGTAAGGTGCCTCCCGTACCCAGAAACAAAAAAACCGCCTCTTGCAAGGCGGTTTTCCATATTCCATCCATATTGACGCTTTTCTTGGCTGTGAGCTGACCTGAAATTTCTGGTCCAGATCCAAAGTTCATAGACTTATGACGAGGAGACTGGACGATGCCCAAGAAACGCTTTAGTTCCGAAGAGATCATCCACAAGCTGCGCGAGGCCGAGGTGCTTTCCTCGCAGGG
>NZ_JACZZA010000017.1 GCF_014863405.1 Dyella acidiphila | reverse complement strand
ACGGTTCGGCCGCATAGCGCGTTGAATTATCGGCCACCGGCTCCTGAAGCTGTCCTGCCAGCCATCCAGGATGTACATCTGAAGCTCGCTGCTTAAACTAACCCTACATCTGGACCAGTTAGTGCAGGCCACTCAATGGCGTTGATCGTCGACAGCAGTTGACGGTTGTGGGCTTTCCCGCGGACGGAGCCGTGAAACGTCAGCGGTCGGCGCAGGTGCGCGGGGATTTTCAGCGCTTCAAGATTTGTTGATCAGTCTTCTGATCACGGCGATGGCGACGTGAATTCCGCAGGCCAGCCGGGCAGCTTTTCAAAATGGCCGACGTGGTCCGCCACGAGCATGCCGTGTTCGCCGGCGTTTGGATCAAACGCTCCGGCTGCATCTTCCACTTGGAACAATCGAAGACTCATGTTGGGAGAGCGAGGCGTGATGGCGGCTTCGAACTTCCCTGCAGGCGGGCAATCCTCGGATCGGACAGTCCCGAACGCTCGGCGAGGGAAGCGAAGGTGTGGCGGCTTGCCACTGGCGAGCGGTCACGCCGGAGGGCGGTTGGCTTGAGCTTGATTGCCACAGTTTTTGCTAATCAATTGGGTTCCCAGCGAAGGCATCCCTGCCGAGCCGAGACACATCGGGAGTAGCAAAACGAAAGACCCATGGCGGGGTTTTGTATCAATACTTTCTACTTTTGTTCGACAGCCCAGGGCGTTCCGGAAAGCGCCCTGACGGGGCCGGTTCTCGCTTGTAGGCGGATGTCTTCGAATACTGGACCACCTCTGTGGCAGAGGCCCTATTGCTGAATGCCTTGTCTGTCGCATAGACACTATGAATCTGGGCCGCTGAAAGCGGCTCAAGGGTGCGGGCCATAATAGGTTTGCCTAAAAGACAGTCGCGAAAGTGCGCGACAGCACGAGAGAGAACCCTGCCCATGAGAAGCAGGGTAAGACTCAGAGGCGATGGCTTGCGATCACCCGTGAGATGTCGGGATCGATATTCCCTAAAACACGGGTCCATCATGGGCCCCGCGGGCCCAAATAGCAATTTTTCAAATCCGACGTTGGCGCGGAGTTTTTTCGTTGGGGTAGATGGGAACGCCTTCTCCAGGCGGACATTTCCACGAAGTGAGTAACCCCGAAAATTGGAACCCATTTGATCCGCGTTGGGCCGTGATGGCGGACTTGATCATTTACCCATCCGTCGCAGCCAGCGATAGTGCGAGGCGAGGCCGGCGCCGAATGAGCGGTTCGCGCGGTAGGGGACCCCGTATTCGAGGCAAGTTGTTTCGATCACGCGTGAAATAGCTGGATAGTGGATGTGGCATATGCGTGGAAATAGGTGGTGCTCGATTTGGAAGTTCAGGCCTCCGACCAGCCAAGTGATCAACCCGTTGTCGCGAGAGAAGTTCACTGTGGTTTCGAGTTGGTGGATCGCCCATGGCGTGTCCATGCGCCCCGGCTCGTTCGGAGACGGGAACGATGCTTCTTCTACGGCATGGGCCAGCTGAAACACCAGCGCAAGCAGCAAGCCTGCAACCACGGCGACCACCGTGTAGTAAAGCAGCACAGCGCCAATCGAATGAAATACCAGAGGCAAGCCAAAAGCCAGGCCGAAGAAGATCACTTTGCCGAGCACGAAAATCAGCAGATCCTTGCCTCGCGGACGCGGAATACGGTGCTTGCCGATGGTGCCGGTCAAGATGTCGCGGAAGTCATCATGCAGATGCCAGCTTATGACCGTAAAACCATAGAGCAGCCATAGATAGATATGCTGCCAGCGGTGGTGCCAGTAGCGTCTCTGCTGTGGCGAAAACCTCGCCAGGGCGCCAAGGTTGATATCACTGTCGTAGCCGTCGATGTTGACGTATGTGTGGTGGAAGTGAGCGTGCTTCCAATGCCATATGTAAGAACTGCCGCCAACGAGGTCAAGCGTTCTGGCCATCCATTTGTTGGTCGAGCGTCGTTCCGAATACGCCTGATGACCGGCATCGTGCTGAATGTTGAATCCGATCTGGGCCATGGCGATGCCAAGCGCGACGCTGAGCAACAGGCCCTGCCACCACGTCGCCGCGACAAACACAAGGAGCACATATGAAGTGAAGAAAGACGTGAGGATGATCGCCGTCTTCAGATACATGCGCACATTGTCTCGCTGTTTGCGCCCGCTGTGCTCGAAATAGTCGTCAACGCGCCGTCGTAACTCGCGGTGGAATGTGTTGTCGCCGCTGAATTTCAGCTTGCCGGTGGTGGCGTCCACAGGCGGAGATTGAACGGTATTGGCTGTGCGAAATGGTGACTCTGCGGACATGGGGTGCACTCGGGGGAAGCCAGTGCATGGTAGCCGATGCACAGATAAGCTCGCGCGGGAATGGCGCTCCCGCGAGTAAGAGTAAGCGAATTTGAGGGCCCGCATGCTGTGCCCGTAGAACGGCATCGGCGAGCGAGCGGCGCTCGCCGTAGGTCGAAAGCGGAGGCCGGCATTGCTCGGAAGCCACCCGTGAGCTGTTACCGCTACATCCTGAAGCGAAGGAATGCGTTTCGCAGGAGAACGACTTGGCTACTTGCTGTTCCGCTTCTTTTCTTGTTTTGCCGCCTTCTTCTCTTTCATGGTCTTGGCCGGCTTTTTCTTATCGTTTTTCTTTGAATCCATGCCCTTGCTCATGTTGCACCCTCAATCGTGATTAGAAATCCATGAAACCCGCGGACGTTGCGCTCGAACGCCGTGCATACCGGCTCGATTGTCTCTCACTCATGGCTCCTTGTCTCGTTTGGCAGCGTTGCGGGCCCCGGCTGTCAGGGCAGCAGGCAGCGATGAGAGGGGGGTAGAGGGCGACACTGAGCCGCAGGTCATCGCCACCATGGGTCAGCCGTCCGATGATGAGCGGGCAGGGGGACGAAGTTTTCCTCAATACGGTGCTCCCGACTGCACGTCGCCGTGTGTGCGACGGCTTTGGTGTCTCAATCGCCTCAGCATCGTTGGTGAGGCGTGGATGATCGAGTTGGATGGGCAGGGGCGGGTGGTGCGGACTTCATACATCGAATCACCATGAGGGTGGATGCGCTCGTGTCGTGACGCTAAGGCCGCGAGGTTGTTTGCCCTGGATCGCACATCATCCTCAAAAAGTCACTACCGGATTGTCTGTCAAGCACAAACTTGCCCAAATACTTCCCGTTGAAGCCAGGGTTACGAGCAGAAACCGAGTGACTCGTGACGCCACACTGATCGTGCTTTCACAACAGCCGATCTGGTACCGGCATTTTTACAACGAGGAACAACATGGCTAACAATAGGAAAGCTCGCTCTGATCATCACCGGCCATCCTTAAAGCAGCGAGTGAAATGCCTGGAAGCGGCGGTAAGGGATGATCCGATGGGCACGGGACTCAGGGCAGCCCTGAGTTCTGCCATCACGACGATGGTTGTTCAACCCACTACCGCGCATTGGTGGGCCGCTGCTGTAGTTGCCGCACTGGCTTTGGCCTATAACGCAGGGCGCAAGGCCGATTGATGCTTGGTTGTGTCTTACCAATAAGGCTTGGCGCATGTCCTGGGTTTGACAGCTACATTCGCCGGCAAGACCCTCGTGGGAGCGAAGGCCATAGGAACTTCGCGTAGTAGCTCACATATGTAGCGCGTCGGCTACTGGATTTGATTTGATCGGGTTCCGGAAGTGCCGCCAGAGTAGTTACGTCATCAGGTAGCGGTCCAACTTAAATACAGGCCTGCCGCCCTGGGTCAGTGTCTGGGTGGCGTTCGGCTCTGCCTAGAATCAAACGTGCTCTGGCTGGAGTCCAGATTCTGGATGGAGGGGAGGGGATTTGCCTGTTCCCATTGCCCGTAGCGTACCGTAGGTTTGATCGAGTCTGCTCAAGGCTGGGCGATGGATTATATTCAACTGAATTGCACTTCATGGGTGGGTTGGGGTTGATGCGATGATCAAGATGGTTGGAGACACTGCGATACTGCCGAAGCACAAGGCAACCTGCCATTGTGGAGGAGTTGTTCTCGAGCTCGATCTGCCGGATGGGATCATGGATGCACGCTGATGCAATTGCGCCATGTGTCGACGAAAAGGAACGGCGATGGGCGCGGTGCCGCTTAAAGGGCTGCGAGTGCTGCAGGGGCAAGAGTTACTGTCAGTCTATCGTTTCAATACCAAGACTTGCGAGCACTACTTCTGTTCTTACTGCGGCATCTACACCCACCATCGTCGACGGTCGAAGACGGACCAGTACGGTTACAATATTGGATGTCTGGAGGGGGCGATCCGCATTTGCTCATCGATGTCCTCATCAAAGACGGTGTGAATCACCAGGCGGACAGATCGGCAACGTAGCCACAGCTTGCCTCAGATTTATTTTTATTGCGCGTTGCTCAGCTGCATGATTCTGGACGAGAAGTCGCACGAACAAAACCCATCTTTACATCAGCGGCGGATGGCTACCGGTAGACTATTACCCGGGAAAGTCTGCCTTTACCGATTTCTCAAATAGCCTAAGTTGAGATTTTCGGTATACTTTTTGACATATGCTGATGTAAGTTTTCTTTACTTAATCGGCGTAAAAGTCCGTTTTTCCGACCAACGGATGCGATGACTTATATGGCATGGCGTGAAGACTCTCTCCACCGACTTGCTGCTGCGGCAGCATCAATGGACGATGTCGTTATCGAGCTCGCTGGTATCGTCCATGACCTTGGGTTCGAATATTGCTCTTATGTTTTAAGGACCGGCACGCCTATCTGCCATCCGTCGGTCATCTGGTCTAGTACCTATCCTCAAAAATGGCTTGACCGATATTTCAGCAATCAGTATTTGGAGATTGACCCAGTCTTGCAGGGTGTCTCCCGAAGCGATGCTCCGCTGACTTGGTCAAATGCAACCACCGATGGCAATGAGCGATTTTGGGAAGAAGCTAAATCGCACGGCATAAAGCATGGCTGGGCGGTGGCGAGTTACGGGCGGTATACGACTATGGGGATTTTGTCTTTGGCAAGATCTACTTCGTTAATCACCAAATCAGAATTATCGAAGAATGAAATGAAAATGGTGTGGCTATCGCAAGTGGTTCATGGCTTGATAGCTGCTGCTGAACTTCCAAAAACGGCTTTTGCTTTTGTAGGAACATTGTCACATCGAGAGCGTGAAATTTTAAGATGGAGTGCGGCTGGAAAGACTGCCGATGAAATAGCCTCAATCTTGTCGATCACGGAGAGAACCGTCACGTTTCATATAACAAGTATCCTGGCAAAACTTAATGTCGTAAACAAAACTCAGGCAGTTGCAACGGCGCTCCTTTTAGGCATCCTCGGCTAACTAAGGGTTCTTCACCTCGTTTTCACGCCTGTCGATTTACTGGCATTGTTACGAGCGATCTGCGGATCGGGTGGATGGCAGAGCCGGCCAGTATGAACGCGAGCTCGAGAGCAAGGCCGGCGAGGTGAAGCTGCGGGTTCCGAAGCTGCGACGGCTGCCGTTTGAGACGGCCATTATCGAGCGGTATAAACGGCGTGAGGCCTCCGTCGAGGAGGCGTTGGTCGAGATGTATCTGGCGGGAGTATCGGTGCGCAGAGTCGAAGGCATCACCGAAGTATTGTGGGCACCCGAGTGAGCCCCGGCAGGGTCTCGCGGCTGAACCAGAAGATTTACCGGCATCTGGAAGCCTGGCGTAATCGGGAGATCAGCGGGCACTTCTATCGCAATGTGTTCAGCCACGTGCCCAACGGGAAGGTGGCCGAGGTCGCACGGATGCTCAAGGCGATCCGCTCTCAGGTGGCCCGATTAAAGGAAATGAGGCTGCGCGCACCCCTCAACCCACTGACGACGGTTGCGGACGAATAATCCGCTCGACCGGATTATTCGTGAGATCAGAATACGCACGAGAGTCGTTGGAACCTTCCCGGAAGGACACTCGGCATTGATGTTGGTTGCGGCGAGACTCGGACACATCGCCTTGACCAAATGGGGTAAGCGGCCCTATAACCTTGAGAAAATTCGCTCCAGAAACTTCTTGGATAACAACTGTAACTTTTTACAGTGTGCTCTTTTGAGAGCTACTCAGACAATGGGGTCGATGGGTGGCAATTTGGTGTCGAGAAATTCTATGGACGGTGACTAACACTATCCTCGCCATTTTTACGAAATACCATGAACGAATATAAGGCTCTCAGAAGTCTTGCGCCCCCACGGTCTTGGTTTAGAAATTTTTGAGTCCAAGAAATTGTTTTGTACGAGGCAACAAAAGGTCGCTCTAAAGCAGCATCCGCAGTGAATGAGCTGCGAACAGCGCGATGGCGCGACTGGTACCCCCCCCCCAGGTATTCTGGGCGCAGGGCTTAAGCTTCGCGCACTGAGTGTGCTGGGAATTTCGATGCAAGTAAGGCAATTCAATACTTCATGAGGATAAATGAAATGGACTATACCGTGAGTTCGACTGAAGCTTTTGAAGAAAACGTATCCAATAAGATTGGTTGCGGTGCCCACGAAACCAGGAAAGAGGAAATGAGCAGGCTCGTCATCGCTCACTCCAATGAGACCGCGGGTGATCTCGCTGCGTACAGTACTTGGTTCAGTATTTTCTAGGTGATGGTTTCTCTATAGAGCCTACTGAGATGGCCGCGCACGATTTCGCTTGGGCGACGCATCTCACTGAGGGAGTCGACGATGTTGTCGACTCCCGTTTTGAGCCTGGCGTTGGCCTGACTTGGAGATAGTTATGCGCTTGATGACCACGCGAATGGAAAGTAGAAAGCTATTTGTAAGCTTCAAGATGTCAGAAGTGTGTAACCTTGAATGTCCTTATTGCTACTTCTTCTTCAATGGTGACGAAAGCCACAAGAGCAATCCAGCTAGCATGTCCGTGGCCACCGCAGAGCGCGCTGGAAAATTTCTAGCGGAAGGCGCGCGCGCACTTGAAATACCCACCGTTTCCGTTGCGCTCCATGGTGGAGAGCCACTCATGGTTGGCAAGAAAAGGTTCAGGGAAATTGCTGAAACACTGATTCGTACTATTACCCCTCATGCGACTCTTCAAATGGGTGTGCAAACAAACGGGGTATTACTTGATGAAGAGTGGATCAAGTTGTTTTCTGAGTTGAACATCAGTGTCGGGATAAGCATTGATGGGCCGAAACATGTCAATGATTCGGTAAGAATCGACAAGAAGAAGCGCGGCAGTTACGACCGCATCGTTAAAGCCATAGCGCTTCTTCAAAAAAGTCATAAAGAAGGGCTTATTGGCGAGCCGGGTGCGTTGGCGGTTATTTTGCCAGGGACATCAGCCAAGGAAATTTACAATCACATTGTGCATGATCTTGGCCTATGGAAGTTTGATTTCATGCTTCCAAAAGACAGCTGGGAAAACTATTCTCCCGATATGACTGATTTCATTGAGGGCTTTTCATTGGAATTATTGGAGTGCTGGCTAGAGGACGACAATCCTCAAATCAACATCCGCACAATGAAGAATTTCTTTGCGCCATTTTTGACGGACTTTGGTGTAGACATGCGAATTAACTACATCGTTGACTTGATTGAGACAATCACCATTCGGAGTAACGGGGACGTATCCCCTGATGATTCACTGCCATCCATCAGTGAAGAATATCGCCACACGGGATGCAACGTCGCAACGTCTACTTTGAAAGAATTCTATTCAAATCCGCTATGGACGGATCTACGCCGCACCGTTTCAACGCCACCCGAAGCATGCGCCAAATGCGAATGGGTTGGATATTGCGGAGGTGGCGAGCTGATAACCCGGTACTCAAAAAGTAAAAAATTTAACAATCCGACCATCTATTGCAGTAGGAATAAGGCGCTTTACAGTCGTATCAGACAATACCTCTCGACCTACATTGATTTGAAGGAAGTCGACGAACGGACACGTCGTAGCAACGAACTAGCCTTAAATGAACTGGTGTTAGATTCCTAATTGGTGCTACTTGCGACGTCCCTCTGGTTCTGAGTGGTGCGGCGATTTGAAATCTAATCCAGCGATTGACCTGGATGTCTCCGGTGATTCGGTTCGACAGCTCACACAGGGCGACACGCTACTCAAAATCGGTGGGACGTCGGGCCGACCAAGGTGATGGGCCACAGCTCATCGGGTGTTCCGGTGTTGATCCATGCCGAGAACGATCGGTGCTTCATGGCGATCGCGCGATCTATCTCGGCGGTCTCGGCGCGCTCGCGCAAAAACCGTCTGATTTCACCGAGGGAATACCAGATGGCGGTGTGCGCCTTCTCTCGTGGCATTGGGTGAGGGGGCTGAGGTGGCCGCGTACGCATGCGTTCTTTCAGCATGCCCAACGACAGGCCGGTCAGGATGAAAACCTGCTGAGGTAACAGCAACACGCTGTCGTCGAGGTGGCCCACCTCGCGCATCAGGAACTCTGTTGAGACCGCAGCGACGCGTTTTGGCATGCCCACATCATGCGGGGCAAGCGCAAAACTTTTCAATCGAGGGGAGCCTTGGGGGAGCCTCAGCGATTCGGAGAGGCAGGGGCTTAAATATGAGCGGAGTGCAAGTATTTGATTAACTTGGTGCCCGGAGCCGGGATCGAACCGGCATGACCTTGCGGTCGAGAGATTTTAAGTCTCTTGCGTCTACCTGTTTCGCCATCCGGGCAGGAGGCAGCTAACGGGGTGACGAGAGCTGCAGGCGCGCGGATCGTAACATGCGCCTACCTTGGGACGGAGCGGGCGCTCCGTTTGTCGATAACGTCAGGCTACTGCGCTTTCGATAGGAACATCGGGGCGGGCATACTGTGCCAGCCGGATGGTGGAAGCGGGACCGGGCATTTCCACGCAGGTGCTGCGACCGGAACGGTTGTGTTCGTCGCGGGCGGCTTCGCGTGCAAGCTGGATGGCGGGGCCCAGCCGTAATTGGCTGAACAGGGTCGCCGTCTCCCGGCGAATGCTCCAATCCCCGTCGAGGGATTGCCTGAGCGAGTAGATCACCATCGGTACCTCCATCGGTTAGTGGAAACTAGCCTTGCTGGGGACTGCGACATGCGTGACTTACGACTTCCTATACGGCAAATAATGACATTTAAACTGCGGTACGTATGTAGGCAAATTCCTACGCGTTACGTGAGGGTTGGCGCAATGTGGAAAGTCCTTGCCCGGCCGGAAGTTACGGGCTTGCAATGTCCCCACCAGCCACCTACTTTGCCGAAGCACATGACCTAACCAGGGAGGGCGCCTGATGATTGATGTGGTACTCGTGGATGACCACGAGCTGGTTCGAACCGGCTTCAGAATGATCCTGCAGCAGCCGGATATTCGCATTTGCGGCGAAGCAGGAACCGCCGAAGAGGGGCTGCGGCTGATCCGCTCGAATCGACCTCATATTGCCCTGGTCGACGTGCATATGCCGGGAATGAGCGGCATTGAGCTGACCGAGCGCGTGGCGCGCGCCAATCTTCCCACCCACGTGATCGTGGTTACCGTGGTGGACGACGCACGCTTCCCCAAGCGGCTGCTGGATGCCGGTGCCTACGGCTACCTGACCAAGAGCTGCGCCGCCGAGGAGTTGCTCAACGCGGTGCGCCAGGTGGCGGACGGTCGGCGTTATCTGGCGCCCTCCGTGGCGCAGCAGCTGGCGCTGGCTACGTTGGACGGCGAAGCCTCTCCGTTCGATGCGCTTTCCAGCCGCGAGCTGGAGGTGGCGATGATGCTGGTGCGTGGCAAGCCGCTGACGGCCATCGGCGAACAGCTCAATTTGAGCCCCAAGACGGTCTCCACCTACAAACAGCGGCTGATGGAAAAGCTGCAGGTGGAACATCTCATCAGCCTGGCGCACCTGATGACCGTCCACGGCCTGTTGGATACGCACAACAACCAGGTCGGCAATTAGGCACGCACCGTCTGGCGGACAAAAAGAAAGGGCCGGAGTGATCCGGCCCTTTCTTTTTTGGAACGATGCGCTGGCCGATCAGGAAAGTCGGTGATCGTGCTGCTCGTGCTGCACCGGGTTTGTTTCCTCGTCAGCAGGTTCTTCCTTGGCCGGCTCGTGATCGTGCTGCGGCTCGGCCGCGGCGTGCTGGCGCAGCGGCTGCGACAGCAGGTCACCCTGCTCGGGCTGATGGAACAGCGGGGCGGGCGTGGCCGGTGCCGGCACCACGATTTCCTCGGCAGGCGCCTGGGCTTCCGGGGCGGCTACGGCGACGGGCTCGACCACGGAGGCGATCTCGCTGGTCACGATCGGGGCGGCAGGCGAAGCCACGTTTGCTTCGTTGGCAGCCGGCACGGCGTCATGCGGAATGCTCACAGTTACGACTTCGGCCGCAACGATGGCGGGTTCCGCCTTGGTCTCGGCAACGACTTCGTCGGCGACCGGAGGCTCAGCCGCTTCGCGCACCGGAATCGGCGGCAGGGCGGGCAGGTTGAACGATGCCGCCACCGGCGCAGAGGCGACGATCAGCGGCACCGCCGCGTGCTCATCGCTCACCGGGGTGTGCACAGCCTCGGCTTCCACCGTGTGCGCTTCCGGCGTTGCCGGAGCAGGGGTGTGGACGACGGCCGCAGGCGTTTCCGCAACGGTGGCTTCCGTGGCCGGAGCCTGCACCGAGGCCTCGGCCGGAACATGCTCCGGCTTGGGCGAGATCACCGGCTGCTCGGATCTGGTTTCCTGCGCATGGGCGATTTCCGGCGCATCGGTGTCCATCTCGGCATCGTCGCGATCTTCGTCATCCAGTGCTTCGTCGCCTTGCTCGTTCGGCGCGGTTCCGGTGGCACCGTCGTGACGACGGCGGCGGCGGCCACCGCGGCGACCGCGGCGGCGGCGCGACTGGCCGCCCTCGGCGGTATCGGCCGCAACGGCCGGTACGCCTTCGGTTACGGCCACGGCCGTGATCTCGGCTTCGGTTGCCGGCTTCGGCGCTTCCTCGGCCAGCTGGGTCTGGACTGCCGGCGGATTGGCCGGCTGCTGCACGCGTTCGGCCTGCGGCGGACGCTCCGCCTGAGCCGGGCGCTCGGCCTGCGGCTGGCGCGGCTGACGTTCCTGCTGCGCCTGCTTGTTGGCCTGCTGCGCGGCTTGCTGTTTGTTGCGCTGCTCGGCGGCGGCCTCGCCACTGGCTTGCGCCGGCTTGGGCTGACGCGGCTCCTGCTTGTTGCCGCCTTGCTGCTGCGATTGCTGGCGACCCTGTGCCTGCTGTTCGCCGCGCTGGCGCTGGCCCTTGCCCTGCTGCTGGGCACTGCGGCTGCCGCTCTGGGCGTCGCGCTGCTGGTTCTGGCGTTGCTGGCCACCGTCGCGACCGCGCTGCTCGTTGCGACGCTGATCCTGCTGCTTGCCGCGCGAGGTTTCCTGGCGCGCTGCGGGGGCAGGGGCCGGTGCCGGTGCGGCGGTTTCGTTGCCGCTACGCAGGAAGCCGAACAGGCGCGAGAAGAAGCCGCCGCTGCTGGCCGGTGCCGGGGCGGGCGCCGCTGCCGGCTGGCGCTTTGCGACCGGGGCCGGGGCGGCAGCCTGCACGGAGGGTTCTTCTTCGCGCAGCGGGGCCGGGCTGGCCGGCACGATGCCGCTGACGGCGGGCTGCTCGCTGCTGCCCAGCATCTGGCCCATCTTGCGCACGGTATCGGGTTCTACGGCGGTGAGGCGCTCGTAGCTGGGCTTGCTGTGCTCGCCCATGTCCGCTTCGCGGATGCGCTGGATCTCGATATGCGGCGTCTCGAGCTTGTCGTCGGCCACGATTACCACGTGCACCTTGTTGCGCAGCTCGATCTCGACCACGCTGGCGCGCTTCTCGTTGAGCATGAAGTTGGCCACGGTCGGCGGGGCCTGCACCAGCACCTGGCCGGTGTTGTCCTTCATGGCGTGCTCTTCGATCAGGCGCAGGGTCGACAGCGAGAGCGATTCCACGCTGCGGATATGGCCGTGGCCTTCGCAGCGCGGACAGACGATCTGGGTGGCCTCGCCCAGCGACGGGCGCAGGCGCTGGCGCGACATCTCCATCAGGCCGAAGCGCGAGATGCGGCCGATCTGGATGCGGGCGCGATCCAGCTTGAAGGCGTCCTTCAGGCGCTCCTCGACTTCCCGCTGGTGCTTGGGGCTGTCCATGTCGATGAAGTCGATCACGATCAGGCCGCCGGCATCGCGGATGCGCAGCTGGCGGGCGATCTCGGTGGCCGCTTCCAGGTTGGTGTTGAAGGCGGTTTCCTCGATATCGCCGCCCTTGGTGGCCTTGGACGAGTTGATATCGATGGCGGTGAGCGCTTCGGTCTGGTCGATCACGATCGAGCCGCCGGAGGGCAGGCGCACGCTGCGGTCGAAGGCGCTCTCGATCTGGGTTTCGATCTGGTAGCGCGAGAACAGCGGGGTGTCGTCTTTATAGAGCTTGAGCTTGCGCAGGGCGTTGGGCATCACCTGCTGCATGAACTCGCGCGCGTCGTGATAGAGCGATTCCTCGTCGATCAGGATCTCGCCGATGTCGCTGCGCAGGTAGTCGCGCAGAGCGCGGATGAACAGCTTCGATTCCTGGTAGATCAGGAACGGTGCCTTCTGCTGGGCGGCGCCGGAGATCGCCTTCCACAGCTGGATCAGGTAGTCGAGGTCCCACTGCAGCTCTTCGGCGTCGCGGCCCATGCCGGCGGTACGCACGATCAGGCCCATGTCGTCCGGTACGGTGAGGTGTTCCAGCGCTTCCTTCAGCGCCTGCCGGTCTTCGCCCTCGATGCGACGGGACACGCCGCCGGCCTTCGGGTTGTTCGGCATCAGCACCATGTAGCGGCCGGCCAAACTAATGAAGGTGGTGAGGGCGGCGCCCTTGTTGCCGCGCTCTTCCTTCTCGACCTGGACAACGACTTCCTGGCCTTCCTTGAGCAGTTCGCGGATGTTGGACTTGTAAGGATCCAGGCCCTGCGTGAAGTACTCGCGGGCGATTTCCTTCAGCGGGAGGAAGCCATGGCGCTCGGCGCCGTAGTCGACAAAGCAGGCTTCGAGGGATTGTTCAACGCGAGTGATGCGGCCTTTGTAAATATTGGCCTTTTTCTGTTCGCGGGAGGGGATTTCGATATCAAGGTCGTAAAGGGTCTGGCCATCGACGATGGCCACACGCAACTCTTCACGCTGAGTTGCGTTGATCAACATTCTCTTCATTGTGATTCCTCGGCTTGGCCGCGCGTCGCGCGCCGCGGTGGCGCCTGGTGTGGCGGCCTGTCCGGGGATCGCGCCGCTGCGGTAAAGCGGCAAATAAACGGTAACGTTCCCGATACCGGGCGATTCTTGGGCACGCATGCCGCGTTGTCTGCCTGCAGATGAGACCGGACAAGCGGCTGCCCGAACCGTTACGATTACAGGGTGTTTGCAACGGACTGCCGTGATGGCGACCGAGCCAAACTTCACCAGCGTTACGGGCGGGCACCCGGCCTTCACAAACGTCGGCCGACCGGGTTAAGCGCCGGACGAGTATCCTCTCTACCCAGGTTTTTTTCAATGCAGACGGCAACTTCCCCTGATGCACCTCAAGGGGTGCGTCAACTCGAAATCGGTCCTGAGCGGGACGGCCAGCGCATCGACAATGCGCTGATGACCGTGCTTAAGGGGGTGCCCAAGAGCATGATTTACCGCCTGCTGCGCACCGGCCAGGTGCGGGTGAACGGCAAGCGCGCCAAGCCCGATACCCGTCTCGCCCTGGGTGACATGCTGCGTATTCCGCCTGTGCGGGTGGCCGAGCGGCCGCCTGAACAGGTGGCCGCCCAGGGGGCGATCGAAGCCGCCGCCAATGCGGTGATCTTCGAGGACAAGCACTTCTTGGTGATCGACAAGCCCTCCGGCATGGCCAGCCATGGCGGCAGCGGGGTCAGCCACGGCGCGATCGAGTTGCTGCGCCAGGCCCGGCCCAAGGAGCACCTGGAGCTGGTCCATCGCCTGGACCGGGATACCAGCGGCGTACTGGTGTTCGCCCGTACCCGCGCCGGCCTCACCGGCCTGCAGGCGGCGATCCGTGCCGGTGAGGTCACCAAGCAATATCTATGTCTGATGGTGGGGCACCCTTCCAAGGCCCGCTTCGACGTCAATGCGCCGCTGCAGAAGTCGATCCTGCAGGGCGGCGAGCGGATGGTGAAGGTATCGGAAGGCGGCAAGCCCTCACTGACTTTCTTCCGCGAGATGGAGCAATACCCCGGCGCGCGCCTGATGCAGGCCACCCTGGGCACCGGCCGCACGCACCAGATCCGCGTGCATGCCGCGCATATCGGCCATCCGCTGGCCGGGGACGCCAAGTACGGCGATCGCGAGGCCAACAAGCGTTTCAAGAACAAGGGCCTGGATCGACTGTTCCTGCACGCCTCGAATATGTCCTTCGAGCTGGACGGGCGCTCCTACGGTTTCTCGGCGCCGCTGCCGGATGACCTGAAGACCTTCCTCGACAAGCTGCTGCCGAGAGTTAGAGGAAGAAGCGGGCGCTGACTTCCAGCGAACGCACCAGGCTGCCGACCAGCCCGGATTCCACCAGCAGGGCGCAGGCGGCGTGGGCCACGGCGATCGGCAGCACGCTGCGTGCGCGCAGGAAGCACCAGGCCCACCACAGCTCGGCCACGAAGCACAGCTGCATCAGCATGCCGTTGGGGGTGTGCAGCAGGGCGAAGATCAGGGCGATCGCGATAATCGACGGCGCGGCACGGTGCTGGGCGATCTGCTCCAACCGGCGCAGCAGCACCACCAGCATCAGCCACTGCTGCAGCCAGGCCCAGGCGAAGTACGCCAGCACGTGCGCCAGCGGCAGCCGGTGCAAGCCATGGCCATCGGCCAGGATCAGTAGCAAGGCCACCGGCACCGTGGCCAGCGGCCACAGCCAGTTCCGTCCGTAGCCGGGCCAGCGCCACAGGCGCGGCAGATGGCGGCGTTCGATATAGAGCGCGAACAACAGCCCACTGGCGAACGCCACCACACCCAAGGCCGTCGGCCGCAACCCCCAATGCAGGCCAGCAACCAGCCATAGCGGCCCCAGCAGGCAGCCGCCGATTTCCAGCCAGGGGCGCAGCGGGCCGTGCACCGGCTTCAGCGCCAGCCAGAGCAGTGCGACCAGATACAGCGCGCAGACCGCCCATGCGAGCACGGCATGCGCTGCCGGCTGCACGGCCTGGGGCCGGGCGCCGGGCGGCAGGATCAAGGCGCCCGGCCAACGGCCGAGCAACTGATCGCGTAGCGACAACAAGGCTTCCGCACTGAGCCCGCCGGGCAACTGGAACCACGGCATCGCCTGATCGCCGGCGCGCGTGATGGCCGAGGCGAGCTCGTTGTCGCTGAGCGCGACGACGGCGCCTTGCGCATGCGTCACCGGTTCGGTCGTGAGCAGCGCCAGCGATGACAGCCGCAAGCTGGCATGCGCCGGCAGCTGGATACGCAAGCGCAGCATTCGCACCGATTGTGGCGATGGGCAGCCCTGTGCACCGACCGCCTGCCAGCGCACACCGCGCAGATCGATCCGCAGGCTGCGTACCGCGGGCGCAAGGGTCGCCGCCACGTTGGCCTGGCATGCCGGCGTCAGGCCCGCACCCCATGCAAGGCCGAGCGTGCCCTGCGCATCGCTTTGCATGCGCAGCTGCAGGATCGGCCAATGCACCAGATCGAGCGCGTCATCCACCGGCAGGCCGAGTTCGAACGGCGTGCCGTCGTCGCTGGTGACGCTCAGCGCATCGTCGTCGTGCGCAAGTGTGGCGTTGCCGAAGGCGCGCGCGGCGATGACGTCATGCGCTTGGCGCAGATGCCATTGCCACAGCGGTTGCCCTGCTTCGACCAGCGCCAGCCGCTGATTGGCGGCATCGAGCAAGTGCCGCGCGGTGATGCGTGCCGCCAGCCAGCTCAGCGCCAGGCACAGCACCACCGCCGCCAGCGCGTAGCCGCTGAAGATACCTAAGTTGCGCAGGCGCTGCGGCGAGGCCAACGGCGCTGCTCAGCGGGTGAGCAGGGCGTCGACGCGCGCAGCGCAGATGAAATCGTTCAACGACAGGCCGCCTACATCGTGCGTGGACCAGTGCAGCTTGCAATGTCCGTAGCCGGCCTCGATATCCGGATGATGGTCCTCGTGATTGGCCATGAAGCCCACCGCATTGATAAAGCCCAGCGTGTGGTGGAAGTTCTCGAAGCGGTAATCCTTCACCAGCGCATCACCTTGCTGGTTGAGCTTCCAGCCCGGCACCATCGGCAGCAAGGCGGCGATCGCCGCTTCGTCCAACGCAAATTCCTTGCCCTTGCGGGGCTGGCAGTGTTGAGTGGCGAGCGGAAGATTGGTCATGGCGAGCTCCATAGTCATTCGCTAAAGCGCCGAAACTGTACGCGAAAACGCCACGTTCGGACATTCACGGCGAAACAGGACTAAAATGGTGCGGTATACGCCCGGCCAGGATCGGGCATGGCAGTGATTCCGGAGCAGGCATGATCGAGATTTCCGAACGCGCGCAGCAGCACTTTCTGCGCCTACTCTCGCTACAAGGCATCGATGGCTTGGGCATACGCCTGCGCGTGACCTCGCCGGGTACGGCGGCCGCCGATTGCGAGCTGGAGTTCTGCGAGCCGCACGAACTGAGCGGCGGCGAGTGGACGGTGGAATGCCGCGGCTTCAACTTCCATATCGACGGCGACAGCGCACCCTGGCTGGAAGGCGCCACCATCGACTTCGAACCGAACCAGACCGGCGGCCAGTTGAATATTCGCGCGCCGCGCATCAAGGGCGAATTGCCGAGCATGGAAGCGGGCCTGGTCGAGCGCGTGCGCTATGTGCTGGAGGCCGAAGTGAATCCGCGCATCGCCGCGCACGGCGGCCGCGTGAGTCTGCTGGAGATCGATGCCAACGGCGTGGTGCTGCTGCAGTTTGGCGGCGGCTGCCACGGTTGCGGCATGGTCGATGTGACGCTCAAGCATGGCGTGGAGAAAACTCTGCGCGAACGCGTGCCGGAAATTACCGAAGTACGCGATGCCACCGATCACAAGGGCGGCAGCAATCCGTACTACCGCAAGCAGGAAGGCCAGTCGGCGATGGGCTGAGCGGCGGCTATTTGCCGTTGCGCAACAGCCACACAAACACGGCGGTGGACAGCAGGCCCAGCAACAGCCCGATGCCGCTGCCCCACAACATGCCGGTATCGCCCCAGAAGATGCGGCCCACAAAAGTGCCTAGAAGGAACAGCAGCAGCAAGGGCAGGCAGCCCACGGCGTCTCTCCAAAGAATCCGACCTGGCCCGATCTTCATGCAGAAACGCAAAAGCCCGCAACCGAAGTTGCGGGCTTTTTGATGTTTACGATACGCAATGCCGCGATGGCATCCGCTCAATCGCCCTGGACGTGGCCCTTCAGCGTATCGAGCTTGGTCGGCATGGAAGAGAAGAACGCCGCCACATCTTCGATGTCCTGATCGGACAACTGGCTGGCGAAGCCCTTCATGATGGCGTTGTTGCGACGGCCATCCTTGTATTCGTGCAGAGCCTGCTGGATGTATTCGTTGTACTGGCCGGCCAGGCGCGGATATTGCGGATCCACCGAGTTGCCGTCCTTGCCGTGGCAGGCCACGCAGGCCGCGGCACGGGCCTGGCCGTTCTGGATGTTGCCGCCGGCAAGCAGCGGGGCCGAGGTCAGCGCAAGGGCAATACCGAACGAGAGCAGTGTAAGCGCGCGTTTCATGCAGGTGGAGTCCTTGGCCGATTACTTCGGAGAGATGCTGGAAAGATAGGCGGCGATGTCCTCGATCTCCTGGTCGGAGAGGCTCTGCGCCTGCGCCATCATGGTCGGATGGGTGCGCTCGCCCGACTTGTACGCATGCAAGGCATTGATGAGGTATTGCTGGTTCTGCCCGGCGATCTTGGGCACGGGATACTGGGGATAGGCATTGGTGGTGCCCGGCACGCCGTGGCAGCCATTGCAGGTGTAGACCAAGGTACGGCCGTTGGCCTTGTCGCCGGTGGCGTGGGCACTGCTTGCGGCAAGAACGGCAACACCAGCGGCCAGGGCGAACAGTTGCATTCGAAGCATCGAGAGAATCCCCAGGGTTCCAACGGATACAAGCAACGTATCGGTCGAGTATAGGGGCAGGTCCGGAGCGGTCACAACATTGCGACATGAGGTCGCAGGTACGTTGCCAAATCGCGGGCGCTGTGGATGCGTTGCAGTGCAAAACAAAGGGGATTGGGTGCTGCGTTGCATCGCGCGCCAGGCGGCGCGCCGAGCGGAACAATGGATTGAAGTCCGATCAGCACAAGCTGATCAGCGCTGCGCGATCAGATCACTCCGATCAGAACGCCCTGATCAGAACACCCTGATTAGAACAGGCTCTTCAGAATATGGATGCCGGCGGCGTACTCGCCGACCATGGTGCCCAGGCACACCAGGAAGAAATTCAGCAGCGTGCGCGCTACGCGGTTGGTCCACCAGCCGCTCCAGTGCACGATATCGTCGCGCAGCGTTTCGAAATCGGCCACGCGCGGACGGCGCACCCACGCCTCCACCATCGCGCTGATGCCGCCGGCCGGAATACCGGGGCGAAACGGCTTGATCGGTGCGGCGATGAATGCCGACACGATGCTCAGCGGATGCGCACGTGCAATCAGCGCACCGAGCGCGGCAAAGCCGCCGGTGAACAGCACCCAGTCGCGCAGCGCTTGCGCACCCAGGGCGGTGTTGCGATGGAAGGCCCAGCCGATCGCCGCAAACACCAGCAGCACCAGGCCGATCGCCAGCCATTTCGGCCAGCGCGCCTTCGGCGGCGACTGCGCCAGCTCGGCGGCGGTGGTGGCCGGATCGCCCTGTTGCAGGCGCAGGTGTTCGCACATGCCCTTGAGGTGTCCCGCGCCGATTACCACCAGCACCTTGCACGGATTGGCGGTGACCGAACGGCCCGCCTCTTCGCGCAGGCGTGCAGACATATAGGCATCGCGCTCGGCGATCAGGCTGCGATACAGCGGCGCCGATTCGCTGGCGAATTCGCTGAAAGCGCTTTCCAGCATGTCGCCTTGCTTGAGCTTTTCGATTTCTTTCTCGTCGATGGTCTCGCGCTCGAACACGCTGGCGAGCAGGCCGCCGAGCAGGCCGAAGCGCTGCCAGAAGCCCACGCTATGCCAGGCGCGCTTGAGCGTGGTGCCCACTTCGCGATCGATCAGCCACAACGGCAGCTTGCGTTCCTCGGCGCCGTCCATCGCTGCCTTCATTTCCGCGCCGGGCTGGATGCCGTACTGGTCGGCCAGGCGTTTCTGGAACGTGGACAGCACCAGGCTGGCGGCCACCATGCCGGCCTTGCCCTGGCGGATTACCCGGAACAGGTCCATCTGCTTGAACGTTTCCGGATCGCGCATGCCCTGGGCGCGGCTGTCGCACAGCTCCACCGCGATGGCATCGAAGGATTCGCTGGCCAGCAGAGCCTGCACTGCCTCCACGCTACTGCGCGAGACGTGCGCCGTGCCGAGCACGACATATTCCACGCCGTCGCGCTGCACACGCTCGATCGGCTGGCCGTGCAGGGCGGAGGCGGAAAGCGCGTCGGTCTCGGTGGCACTCATGCGGTCGATACAGCCTATAGGGGAGGGCCAAGGATGGAGAGGCGGGAAAGGGTGTGCAAGTCAGCAATGTCCGGACTTGCCCAGCCTAGCCGCAGCAAACGTAATTAATCGCGAAAACGGCGCAACAGGTCGCTGTAGGCGTCGATGCGGCGATCGCGCAGGAACGGCCAGATGCGGCGCACGTGCTCGCTGCGCGCCATGTCGACCTCGGCGAGCAGCAGCTGGCGCTGGTCGGTGCCGGCCTGGGCCAGGAATTCCCCCTGCGGGCCGGCCACGAAGCTGTTGCCCCAGAACTGGATGCCGGCGCCGACCTTGGCCGGATCGGCTTCATAGCCGGTGCGGTTGCAGGCCAGCAGGGGCAGGCCATTGGCCACGGCGTGGCCGCGCTGCACGGTGATCCAGGCCTCGCGCTGGCGATCCTTCTCGGCCTGCTCGTCGTTCGGATCCCAACCGATGGCGGTGGGGTAGAGCAGCAGTTCCGCGCCGGCCAGCGCCATCAGGCGCGCGGCTTCCGGATACCACTGATCCCAGCACACCAGCACGCCCAGGCGGCCCACCGAGGTGTCGATCGGCTCGAAGCCCAGGTCGCCCGGCGTGAAGTAGAACTTCTCGTAGAACGCCGGATCGTCCGGAATGTGCATCTTGCGGTACTTGCCGGCGATCGCCGCGGAGCGATCAAAGACCACCGCAGTGTTGTGATACAGCCCGGCCGCGCGCTTCTCGAACAGCGACGCCACCACCACCAGCTTCAACTCCTCCGCCAGCTTGCCGATGCGCGCGGTGCTGTGGCCGGGAATGCTTTCGGCCTGGTCGAACTCGTCCACCGACTCGTGCTGGCAGAAATACGGGCCGTTGTGCAGTTCCTGCAGCAGCACCAGTTCGGCGCCGGCCGCGGCGGCTTCGCGCAGGCCGGATTCGATGGCGTCGAGATTGGCGTCGCGGCTGCCGCGGTGGGTTTCCTGCAGCAGGGCGACCTTGAGCGTCTTGCGGGTCATGCCGGGCATTCCTGTCTGTCGCTGGTAAGGGCGGACCTATATGGGGCCGCTTAGTGTAAGGGGAAGCGCGTGGCAGGCGATTGACCGCCGCCGGCCGCGCTCAGGCGTCGATCAACCCTGCTGGCAGCTGCATGGTGATGCAGTGCAGGCTGCCGTTTTGCCAGATCAGCGGGCGGCAGGGCACCTGCACCACGCTGCGGCCGGGGTGGGCCTGGCCGATGATGCGCGCGGCTTCGTCGTCGGCGGCGTCGCCATAGGCCGGCACCAGCACGGCGCCGTTGACGATCAGGTAATTGGCGTAAGAGGCGGCCAGGCGGCGCCCTTGGTCGAGAATCGGCTTGGCCCAGGGCAGCGGATACAGCTTGTAGGGCTTGCCGTCGACGGTGCGCAGCGAGGCCAGTTCCTCGCCCATGCGCTGCAGTTCGTCATGATGCACGTCGCCGGCATCGTCGCAGGCCTGGTACACGATGCGCTCGCCCGGCGCGAAGCGCGCCAGCGTATCGATATGCGCGTCGGTGTCGTCGCCTTCCAGATAGCCGTAGTCCAGCCACAGTACGCGCTGGGCATGCAGGCCTTCGCGCAGGATCGCGGTCATTTCCTCGCGCGATTGCTCCGGATGGCGCTGCACCAGGCAGCGCCAGGTAGTGAGAATGGTGCCGGCGCCGTCGCTCTCGATGCCGCCGCCTTCCAGCGCCCAGTCGATGCGCTTGTGCGCGGCATAGCCGAACACGCCGGCTTCGACCAGGCCGGCGATCAGCGCATCGTCCTGCTCGGCGCCGAACTTGCCGCCCCAGCCGGTGAAACGGAAATCGGTGAGCTGGAAGCGGGCGCCGTCGCGCAAGGTGATCGGGCCGGAATCGCGCAGCCAGGTGTCGTCATACGGCACTTCCACCAGACGCACACGCGCCATGTCGGCCTGCGCAGCTTGCAGTTTCGCCGTGACATGCGCGCGCAGCGCGGCATCGGCCACCACGATGATCAGCGGCTGGAAGCGGGTGACGGCTGCGGCCAGCGCCACATACGTGGACTCGACGGCCTCGAGCCGTTCGGCCCAGTCGGTGCCGGCATGTGGCCAGGCAATCAGGACGGCGGCCTGCGGCTCCCATTCGGCCGGCAGGCGCAAGGTGGAATCGGTCATGGGGACAACACTCGCGCGAAAATGAAGGCCGGCATGGAGCCGGACGGCAAGTGTGCAAGTTTAGCGTGAGCGGATGACGCTTTGCCCTCTCCGTACCGGGCACGGAGCAGGATGAGCAAGCATTCTCGCGAAAGAACAGCGATCGAAGCGTCGCTTGGATGAGGCTCGAGGCAAGCCTTGGCCCCTCACCCCAACCCTCTCCCCGCTGGGGAGAGGGCGCAGGACGTCAGTTGACCGCCGTCGGATTCTGGTTATTGCCCGCCGGCGTATTGAGCACGGAATGAATCACGTGGCTCTGTTCGAAATACACGATGAAGCTGGTGTATTCCCAGCGGTTGATGGTCGGATGCTTGGACGAATCGCCGCCGCGCGGCGACAGCTTGCGCAAGGGCTCGCCATACTGCTTCTCGACCTGGCCCATGCTCATGCCGCGGGTCGGCAGGTTCATGCCTTTTTCGTCCTGCACGCGCTGGGTCAGCGTCTCCTGCGCGTGCGCCGCCTGCATGCTGGCCAGGCCGGTGCCGAAGGCGATCGCTGCCAGCAAGGGCAGGTGGTAACGGTGCTTGAACATGGTCCCCTCTCCGCGTGAAGCGTTATCCGCGTCGTTTTAGCAGAAGTGTCGAAACGGTGCCACGAGCAAAACGGGCAGATGTGACCTAGGCATGATCTGCACCCGTTATCATGGTCGGCCACGGGCACCGATGCCCGGCCCCTGAGCCCGTTCCAGATGATTGCTTTTCGCCACTTCGCCCTGCGCCGCGGCAGCCGCCTGCTGCTTTCCGATATCGACCTGGTGATCCAGAGCGGCTGGCGCCTGGGCGTGGTCGGCCGCAATGGCTGCGGCAAGTCGAGCCTGTTCGCCGCCCTGCAGGGACAACTGGAAGCCGACCACGGTGAACTGGACATGCCGGCCCGGCTGCGGCTGGCCTCGGTGGCGCAGGAAACGCCCGCCTTGCCCGATCCGGCGATCGAATATGTGATGGGCGGCGACGTGGAACTGGCCGCCGCTCTGCGCGATGAGTTCGATGCTCAGGCGCGTGGCGATACCGAAGCGATGGCGCGTGCGCATCACCGCATCGAAGAGCTGCACGGCTACGACGCCCGCGCCCGCGCCGGGCGCCTGCTGCACGGACTCGGCTTCAGTCCCGAAACACACGAACGCGCGGTATGCGAATTCTCCGGTGGCTGGCGCGTGCGCCTGAACCTGGCGCGCGCGCTGATGGCGCCGTCCGATCTGCTGCTGCTCGACGAGCCCACCAACCACTTGGACCTCGACGCCGTGCTGTGGCTGGAAGAATGGCTGCGCCGCTACCAGGGCACCTTGCTGGTGATCTCGCACGACCGCGAATTCCTCGACGGCGTGATCACCCACACGCTGCATCTCAACGAGGGCCGGGGCAAGCTCTACACCGGCAACTACAGCTCGTTCGAACTGCAGCGCGCCGAGCAATTGCGCCTGCAGCAGATTGCGCACGAGCGCGAACAGGTCGAGCGCGCGCACCTGCAGTCCTTTATCGATCGCTTCAAGGCCAAGGCCAGCAAGGCCAAGCAGGCGCAGTCGCGCATGAAGCGGCTGGAGAAAATGGCCGGTACCGAAGCGGTGCGCGCAGAGCGTGCATTCCGCTTTCAGTTCGCGGTGCCCGATCGCGTGCCCGATTCCATGCTGCAGTTGGAAGAAATTGCCGCAGGCTACGACGCTCCTCTCCCTCTCACCTCCGGGGAGAGGGAGCACGCTGGCGATGGATCAGTATCGGAGCGACGCACTGATACGCATCACCGCGAGGTTGCCCCCTCATCCCAACCTTCTGCCCGGCGGGGAGAAGGGGCGATCGTCATCCTGGCGGATGTGCGTTTTCGTTTGGAAGCGGGGGAGCGCATCGGCCTGCTCGGCCCCAACGGCGCCGGTAAATCGACCATGGTGAAAACCCTGGTCGGCGAACTGCCTCCGCTGGCGGGCGAGCGCAAGGCGCACAAGGATCTGAAAATCGGCTACTTCGCCCAGCACACGGTGGAAAGCCTGCGCGAAGGCGCCAGCCCGTTCGATCATCTGCAGGACAAGGCGCCCGGCGTATCGGCGCAGGTACTGCGCGATTTTCTCGGCAACTGGAATTTCGCCGGCGATCGCGCCTTCGAATCGGTGGATGGCTTCTCCGGCGGCGAGCGCGCACGCCTGGCGCTGGCTCTGATCGCCTGGGACAAACCCAATCTGCTGCTGCTCGACGAACCCACCAACCATCTCGACCTGGATATGCGCGAAGCCCTGGCCGACGCCCTGGCCGACTTCGATGGTGCGCTGGTGCTGGTGTCGCACGATCGTCATCTGCTCGGCATGGTCTGCGACAGTTTCTGGCGCGTGGCCGATGGCAAGGTCGAACCCTTCGATGGCGATCTGGACGATTACGCGCGCTGGTTGCGCGCACGCAGCGGAGCGCCGAAGAAAACCGCCGAGACCGATGCAAAGCCGCTGGAATCGGCGGCCGATCGCCGCCGTGCGGCCGCCGCGCAGCGCGAGAACGAAAAAGCCACGCGCCAGCGCGTAAAGAAAATCGAGACCCGCGTGGCCGCCATCGAAGTCGACCTGACTGCGCTGGAGCAGAAGCTCGCCGATCCGCAGACCTACAACGGTCCCACCGCCGAGCTGATGAAACTGGGCCAGCGCCAGTCCGAGCTGCGCAAGGAAAAAGAAACGCTCGAAGCCGAATGGCTGGAGCTGTACGAACTGCTCGAAGCCTGAGCCATGCCTGCCACGTCGAACGCTCCGCTGAAATGCTGGCTGCCGGATCTGCCGCGCTTCGGTTCCGCCCATCCACTGCGCCGACTGCTGCTGCGCGCCGATCGCCTGGACGACGGCGCCAAGGGTTATCTCAGCGGCCTGGCCGGCTATTTTCCGTGCGGCGAACGCATGCCGGCGGCGGCGCTGACGCGCGAACACCTGGCCCATGATGCCGGCGATGCGCTGTGGCTGAGTGCCGATCCCGCCTGGGTGCAGCCCGATCTCACCGGTGCGCGGCTGCTGGCCTGCGGGCAATTGCAGTTGAGCATGGGCGAGGCGCAGGCCCTGGCCGAACCCTTGCAGCCGGTGTTCGCCGAAGCCGGCATCACGCTGGAAGTCACCGCGCCCGATCGCTGGCATCTGCGCTTGCCGCCGCAGACCGCGCTGCCGGATTTTGCCGCACCGGAACAGGCGCTGGGCGAAGATCTCTACCAACATCTGCCGCAGGGTGAGGAAGGCCGCCGCTGGCGCCTGCTGTTGAACGAAGTGCAGGTGCTGCTGCATCAGCATGCGGTGAATGCCGAGCGGCGCGCGCGCGGTTTGCCGCCGGTGAACAGTGTGTGGCTATGGGGCGGCGGCAGCTTGCCGGCGCAACTGCGCGCCGCACTGGCCGGCGTGATCAGTGAAGACTTGTTGTTGCAGGCACTGGCCGCGCGCGCAGGCATAGCGCTGCAAGCGCGCAGCGATGAATCCTTGCATGCCGCACGCGCCGGCTGGCTGATCGATCTGCAGGACCTGAGCGCGGATGACATTGCCGGCCGCTGCTGGCCGGCGCTGCAAAGCCTGGCCCGGCGTCAGCCGCTGGTGTTCGCCTTTGCCAGCGGCGAGCGCTGGCTGCATCGGCCCTGGCATCGCCTGCGCTTCTGGCGCCGCACCGCATGACCGGCAAGCTGCAATTGCGCCGCCGTCCGCTGCTGGGCGAGCCGGCGGGGTGGGGCGATCAACTGCATCCGGTGCTGCAACGTATCTATGCCGCGCGTGGCGTGCTCGGTCCCGATCAGGCCGAGCATCGCCTGAATCGCCTGCTGTCGCCGCAGCAACTGGGCGGCATGCCGCAGGCCGTGGCGTTGCTGGCGCAGGCGATCCGCGACGATGCCTCGATCATGATCGCCGGCGATTACGACTGCGATGGCGCCACCGGCACTGCCGTCGCGGTGCGCGGCCTGCGCCTGCTGGGTGCGCGGCGCGTGGATTACGCGGTGCCCAATCGCTTCGTGCACGGCTACGGTCTTACGCCGGAACTGGTCGCCTCGCTGCCGGACCACGTGCAGTTGGTGGTAACGGTGGACAACGGCGTGGCCAGCGTGCCCGGCGTGGCGGCCGCCAAATCGCGCGGCATGCGCGTGATCGTCACCGATCACCATCTGCCGGGCGAATACCTGCCGGCGGCCGATGCCATCGTCAATCCGAACCTGCACGGCGACGACTTCCCCAGCAAGGCCCTGGCGGGCGTCGGCGTGATGTTCTACGTACTGCTGGCCTTGCGCGCGCAGCTGCGTGAGCAAGGTCATTTCAGCGCGCATGCCGAGCCGGATCTGTCGGTGCTGCTGGATCTGGTCGCGCTGGGCACGGTGGCCGACCTGGTGCCGCTGGATTTCAACAATCGCGTGCTGGTCGAAGCCGGCATGAAGCGCCTGCGCAGCCGCCGCGGTTGCGCCGGCATCACCGCCCTGGTCGAAGCCAGCAAGCGCGACGTTGCCAGCCTGTGCACCAGTGATCTGGGTTATGCCGTCGGCCCGCGCTTGAACGCTGCCGGCCGCCTGGAAGACATGCGCCTGGGCGTGGAATGCCTGCTTACCGACGATGCGCGCCAGGCACGCCACTACGCCGAACTGCTCAGCTCGATCAACCAGGAGCGCCGCGACTTGCAGGCGGCGATGGTGGCGGAGGCGGAGTTGATGGTGGCCCATGCCGGCACCGTCGACGACGGCACCGTTGGCGTCAGCCTGTTCGAGCCGAGCTGGCATGCCGGCGTGGTTGGCCTGGTCGCTTCCAAGTTGAAAGAACGGCTGCATCGTCCGGTGATCGCCTTTGCGCCGGCCGGTGAAGACAGTCCCGATCATCTGCGCGGTTCGGCGCGTTCGATTGCCGGCTTCCATATCCGCGACGCACTGGCGGCCGTCGATGCACGCCATCCCGGCCTGATCGAACGCTTCGGCGGCCATGCCATGGCCGCCGGCCTGAGTTTGCATGCGCGCGACTATCCGCGCTTCGCCGCCGCCTTCGACGCCGTGGCACGCGAATGGCTGAGCGAGGAACAACTGCAGGCGGTGCTGTTGACCGACGGCGAAATGCCCGTCGGCTTCTGCACACTGGAGATGGCGCGCTTGCTGCGCTACGCAGGCCCATGGGGGCAGGCGTTCCCGGAGCCGGTGTTCGAAAACCGCTTCGAATGCTTCAGCTGGCGCAGCATGGGCGAAAAACATCTGCGTATGAGCCTGCGCGATCCGCGCGACGATGCGCTCTACGATGCCGTGATGTTCAACGTCTACGACGGTACGCCGCCGCCCACCGTGCTGCGCGCCGCGTATGAACTCACCATCAACGACTGGCAGGGACGCGAATCCGCACGCGTGCTGCTGCGGCATATCGAGCCGGCCTGACACTGCTGTGCACGCATTTTTTACACGGCGCCACTTGTAATACGGGTGCGAATCGCGTTTGGATAAACGCACCCTGCATCAAGGAGTGCTCGTCATGATCGAACAGCTCCCCAATCTGCCGGCCGGCATCCTGGGTTTCCGCATGCGCGGCACCGTCACCGCCGACGACTACGAAAGCGTGATGGTGCCGGATATCGAAGCGGCCTTTGCGCTCAATCGCAAAGTGCGCTCGATCATCATCGTCGGCGAGGACTTCGTCGGCTTCGCGCCGGGTGCGATGTGGGATGACATGAAACTCGGCTTCCGCCACATCAGCGGTTGGGAACGTACTGCGCTGGTCACCGACGTGGGCTGGATGCGCGTGATGTCCAATGTGTTCGGCTTTGCCATGCCCAGCCACTTCAAGCTGTTCAGCAACGCCCAGATGGACGAAGCCGTGCGCTGGATCACGGAGCCTTGAATGGCGTTGGGCACGAAGCGTCTGCTTGCCGGGCTGGCATTTCATTGAGGCCCCATTGCCGAGCCGTCATTTCCGCTTTTGCGGGAATGACGGCATGACGGTATCTGTGTATTTGCACGAAAAATGTGGGGCCATCGGCACGATAGTTCATGGCATGACCACAAGCAGTGTTTCCCAATCGGTAACACATGCAACAAATTCAGGGGAAAGAGATCCGATTATTCCGATCGCTGGCCGCTTGCGCATCGATGCGGGCTGTGGTCTATTCGACCTTATGAACCTGTCCCGCGCCAGCCATCTGCTCAACAACGCCGCCATTCCGGCGCGTGTGTGCGTGGCTGCGGTCGGCCTGAATAACAACGCCAATAATAATACCCGTCATCACGGGTGGGCCGGCGTGTAGAACAGGGTAACAACCATACACACGCAAAAGGGCCCGCCAAGTGCGGGCCCTTTTGTTTTTATCGCTTCAACCCACCACTCGAGCAAAAGGAACCTGTCATGTGTGCCATCTTCGGAATGTTCGACCTGCAACCGGGCGATGACCTGGCTGCGTTACGCCTGCTGGCGCTGGAGCTGTCGCAGCGCCAGCGCCACCGCGGGCCGGATTGGAGCGGCGTGTACGTGGATGCGGGGGTAATCCTGGTGCACGAGCGCCTGGCCATCGTCGATCCGGCCAGCGGCGCGCAGCCGCTGCGTTCGCGTGATGGAAAGCTGGCGCTGGCGGTGAATGGCGAGATCTACAACCACCGCGAATTGCGCGCGCGCAGCGGCTACGACTTCACCACCGGCTCCGATTGCGAAGTGATCAACGCGCTGTACCAGGAACATGGCGCGGACTTCCTCGGCCAACTCAACGGCATCTTCGCCTTCGCACTGTGGGATGGCGAGGCCAAGCGTTACCTGATCGCACGCGATCCGATCGGCGTCTGCCCGCTGTATTGGGGTCACGATGCGCAGGGACGCCTGTGCGTCGCTTCCGAAATGAAGGCGTTGGCCGGCGTCTGCGCCGACGTGGCGCCGTTTCCGCCCGGCCATGTCTACGACAGCGCCAGCGGCCAATTGCAGCGTTATTACCAGCGCCCCTGGCGCGATTACGCGGCCACCAAAGGCCACGCGCCGGGCGAGGGCGAATTGCGCCAGGCATTCGAGCAGGCTGTGCATCGCCAGCTGATGACCGACGTGCCCTATGGCGTATTGCTTTCTGGCGGCCTGGATTCCTCGCTGGTCGCCGCCTGCGCCGCGCGCTTCGCCCGCGAACGCATCGAAGACGAAGACCGCAGCGAAGCCTGGTGGCCGCGCCTGCATTCCTTCGCCATCGGCCTGGAAGGTTCACCCGACCTGGCCGCGGCAAAAGTAGTGGCCGATGCGCTGGGCACCGTGCATCACGGCTTTATCTATTCGTTCTGGGAAGGCCTGGATGCATTGCCGGAAGTGATCCGCCATATCGAAACCTACGATGTCACCACCATCCGTGCTTCCACCCCGATGTACCTGCTGGCTCGCCGCATCAAGGCGATGGGCGTGAAGATGGTGCTGTCCGGCGAAGGTGCGGACGAAATCTTCGGCGGCTATCTGTATTTCCATAAGGCGCCCTCGGCCGAAGCCTTCCACGAAGAAACCGTGCGCAAGCTCGATGCCTTGCACAGCTACGACTGCCTGCGCGCCAACAAGTCGATGATGGCCTGGGGCGTGGAAGCGCGCGTGCCCTTCCTCGATCTGGACTTCATGGAAGTGGCGATGAGCATGGATGCCACGCACAAGATGGCGGGCAAGGGCAGGATCGAGAAAGCGGTGCTGCGCGAAGCCTTCGACGGCGCCTTGCCGGAAGCGATTCTGTGGCGCCAGAAAGAGCAGTTCAGCGATGGCGTGGGCTACGGCTGGATCGATGGCCTGAAGGCGCACGCCGAACAAGCAATCAGCGATCGCGAATTCGCCGCTGCCGCCGCGCGCTATCCGTTCAACACGCCGGCCACCAAGGAGGCGTATCTGTATCGGCGTATCTTCGAAAAGCATTTTCCGGGCGAGGCCTGTGCGGCGACGGTGCCGGGCGGCAAATCCATTGCCTGCTCCTCGCCAGCCGCGCTGGCCTGGGATCCGTCGTTTGCTGCGGCAGCCGATCCGTCCGGCCGCGCGGTGCGCGGCGTGCATGCGCATGCGCTGGAAGCTACTGCCTGAGTCAAGCCGGGCGCACGATGCGAGTGGTCATCGCGCGCCCGGTTCGCTTACTTGATATCCGCCTTGGGAATCAGTGCCAGCTGGCGGTTGGCAAAGTCGACGTAGATATCCATGTCCTGCAGCGCACTGAGCCCGAGCTGGTATTTCCAGTTCATCTCGGCCTCGGCGTACACCCCAAACTTCAGCTTCATCGGCTGCCCGCCGATCACCACGTCGGCGATGGTGCGGTTGAACACAGTCCGATGCACCATCGGGCCGGCGTCGCGCATCCGGGTCTGGCCGGCGAAGCGGGTATCGAGTTCGGCCAGCGCATCCTTGTCGCCGGTCAGATAGAACGGGTTGCCGGTATTGAGCACCGCCAGTTCCGTGCTGCCATTGATGCTCAGCGGCGCCACCAGCCGCAGGCTGCGGCCGTCGACCGCGGTGCCGACCAGCATCGGCTGCGCCGCGGCCGGCGGCGTATTGCCGTTGGTGGCATATACCTGGATCGCGTCCTTGGTCATGCGGAACGCGCCCAGGTATTTGAGGATGCCCATGCCGAGCACCGTGCGGTCATTGCCCGGATCGACCATCACCGGCGCGTTGCTTACGGTCACACCGGCAAAGCTGAGCTTGTCGATGATGCCGAACTGCACCGGCACATGCTTCGACAGCGGCCCATTGGCGATGGCGTTGGCATCGGTGATGCGCACGCCCAGCTCCCGCGCCGTGCTCGGATCGAGGATCACGTAAGCGGCGGCGGTATTCACATCCAGCACCGCCTCATGGCCATTGACGGTGACAGCGATGTCCCGATTGTTGCTCTGATGCAGGTCGCCGTTCTGCTTGCGGAAATTATGCGGCTGCAGCGGGATAGTGAATGCGCCTGCCGGCCGCTGCACGTCCAGCGCCGGCTGCTTGTCATACAGCGCGGCGTGCGCCTGCATGCCCTGCAGCGCATCGGGCGACAGCTTGCTGGCGTAGCGCTGCACCATGTCCAGGTCGGCCTGCTCGGCCTGCGCTTCCTGTCCGGCCAGGCGCAGGTCGCCGATGCCGAAGCGGGCGCAGAAAATCGCCACCCCGGGATTGCTGCTGAGGAACTGCTGCTCGCAGGCTTTGGCCTGCTGGCCCGATTGCTGGAAATCGGCGTGGATGCGCGAACGGGCCATGGCAGTGAGTGCATGGGTGGCCGGATCCGTCGACTGCGTATCGAGCTGATCCAGCGCAGGCAGGTCCGCCTTGCGCACCGCTTCGATCACCGCGCGGATCAGCGTGGCCGAGGGATTTTCTTGAATGGTCGAGGCGGTGCTGGCGGGTGTCTGTGCCAGCAGCGGGAAGGACAGGGCGAGAGCAAGCGAGAGGGCAGCCAGGGGCAGGGGCAAGCGCATAACCAACTCCTATGGTTCACAACGTGGGGCGGGGACGTCCAGGCCGCGGCTATTGAATCCTTATTCACATATGACAGCAACGAGCAAATTGTTGCGGTTTTGGCGCTGTTTCTTGTGTGCTGCGTTGGTTGGAAAAAAAAGCTGCAATCTCACCCGCCCGTCATTCCGGCGCAGGCAGGCCTCCCCACAGCCCGGCCCGCTAGGCGCCTCAACAGCCGATTTGCTAGCATTACCGTTTGATTCGCGCCCGCCCGGGCGCCGCCACATCAGGTTCATCCCACCATGATCGAAACCAATCCGATCCTCGCGCAGATCGCGGACCTCACCGGCCGCATCGAGTCGCTTAGGGGGTATCTTTGACTACGCCACCAAGCGTGAGCGTCTGGAAGAAGTAAGCCGCGAACTGGAAAACCCCAACGTCTGGGACGATCCGCCCCGCGCACAGGAACTGGGCCGCGAACGCGCCCGCCTCGACACCATCGTCAGCGGCATCGACCGCATCAGCTCAGGCCTGGCCGACGCCGGCGAACTGCTGGAAATGGCCGCCGCCGACGGCGACGGGGACACCGTGCAATCGGTGGTCGTGGACGTCAACAAGATCGACGGCGAAGTCGGCAAGCTGGAATTCCAGCGCATGTTCTCCGGCAAGATGGATTCGTCCAACGCCTTCGTGGACATCCAGGCTGGCGCCGGCGGCACCGAGGCGCAGGACTGGGCCGAAATACTGCTGCGCATGTACCTGCGCTGGTGCGAAGCGCGCGGCTGGAAGGTCGAGCTGATGGAAGCCAGCGCGGGCGAAGTGGCCGGCATCAAGTCCGCTACCTTCCGCGTGGAAGGCGACTACGCCTACGGCTGGCTGAAAACCGAAATCGGCGTGCACCGCCTGGTGCGCAAGAGCCCGTTCGATTCCGACAACCGCCGCCACACCAGCTTCACCTCGGTGTTCGTGTCGCCGGAAGTGGATGACGACATCGACATCGAGATCAACCCGGCGGACCTCAAAACCGACGTGTACCGTTCTTCCGGTGCCGGCGGCCAGCACGTCAACAAGACCGAATCGGCCGTGCGTATCACCCACGTGCCCAGCGGCGTAGTGGTGGCCTGCCAGACCGAGCGCAGCCAGCACGCCAACCGCGACCGCGCCATGAAAATGCTCAAAGCCAAGCTGTACGAGCTTGAGGTGCAAAAGCGCAATGCCGAGAAGGATGCGCTGGAAGCCACCAAGTCCGACATCGGCTGGGGCAGCCAGATCCGCAACTACGTGCTCGACCAGAGCCGCATCAAGGATCTGCGCACCGGCATCGAGCGCACCGATACGCAAAAGGTGCTGGACGGCGACCTGGACGAGTTCGTGGAAGCCAGCCTCAAGTCCGGCCTGGATGCCGGCGCCAGGCGCCTCGATGCCTGACCTCGGGTAACCTCGGACGCGAATACGGAGACATGGCATGAACCGCAAGCAGATCTGCGCAATCCTGCTACTGTGCTTTGCCTTCGCGTGCTGCGCCGACGCAGCCGGCCAGACCGTAAAGCAGGATGCCAAGGATGCCGGTCATGCGATCGGCAATGGCGCCCGCGACGTGGGGCACGGCACCGCCGACGCCGCCAGGACGGTCGGTCACGGTACGGCCGATGCCGCCAGGACAGTCGGCCACGGCACCGCCAATGCCGCCAGAACGGTGGGGCATGGCGCTGCCAACGTCGGCCGCGATATCGGACACGGTGCCGCGCAGGGGTGGCATGCGGTCAAGCAGGTGTTCCACAAGGGTGATTGACGGGGGGCTGTTCTGCCAAGAATCGCCACCCGCATTGTTTTCACAATCAAGCGATGCATAACAAGGCGTTCGGCCATTGGCACGAGCGTCGGCTGCAACTGGGATCTCCATGACTGACTCCACCGACAACCTGCCCATCGACGAGAACAAGCTGATCGCCGAGCGCCGCGAAAAACTCAGCGCGTTGCGCGAGCAGGGCATCGCGTTCCCGAATGATTTCAAGGTGGATGCCTTTGCCGGCGATCTGCAAAACGAATTCGCCGACAAAGACGCGCACACCGCCGAAGCGATCGAAGCCGCCGCGCGCCGCGTCAAAGTGGCCGGTCGCATCGTGCTCAAGCGCGTGCAGGGCAAGGTCAGCTTCGTGCAGATGCAGGATTTCACCGGCCGCATCCAGCTGTTTATCCACGCCGGCACGGTGGGCGACGCCTACGAAGCCTTCAAGAGCTGGGACGTGGGCGACATCGTCGGCGCCGAAGGCGTGCTGATGCGCACCAAGACCGGCGAGCTGTCGGTGAAGGTGGATCAGCTGCGCCTGCTCACCAAGAGCCTGCGCCCGCTGCCGGACAAGTGGCACGGCCTGGCCGACGTGGAGCAGCGCTATCGCCAGCGCTACGTCGACCTGATCGTTACCGAAGAAGCACGCCGCACCTTCGCGCTGCGCTCGCGCATCATCGGCTACATGCGCAAGTGGCTGGAGGCCGAGCCGCGCCGCTTTATGGAAGTGGAAACGCCGATGATGCACATCATCCCCGGTGGTGCCACTGCGCGTCCGTTCATCACCCACCATAATGCGCTGGATATCGACCTGTTCCTGCGCGTGGCGCCGGAGCTGTATCTGAAGCGCCTGGTAGTGGGCGGTTTCGACCGCGTCTACGAGATCAACCGCAACTTCCGCAACGAGGGCGTGTCCACCCGGCACAACCCCGAATTCACCATGCTGGAGCTGTACCAGGCCTACGCCACCTATCACGAAATCATGGACCTCACCGAGGCCGTGATCCGCGATACCGCCACGCAGGTACTGGGCACCACCGAACTGCATTGGGATGGCGCCAGCATCGATGTTGGCCCGGCCTTCCGCCGCTGGCGCATGGAAGATGCGGTGCTGGAACTCAACCCCGAGATCAAGCGCGAAGAACTGCGCGACCGCGCGGCGATGGCTGCGCATGCGCAGCGACTGGGCATCCATGTGAAGCCCGGCTACGGCTGGGGCAAGCTGCTGCTGGAGATCTTCGAGAAGACGGTGGAACACACCCTGGTGCAGCCCACCTTCATCATCGATCACCCGGTGGAAGTGTCGCCGCTGGCGCGCGAGAACGATGTCGACAAGGGCATCACCGACCGCTTCGAGCTGTTCGTCAACGGCAAGGAACTGGCCAACGGCTTCTCCGAGTTGAACGATCCCGAAGACCAGGCTGCGCGTTTCCAGGCCCAGGTGGATGCGAAGGAATCCGGCGACGACGAAGCCATGCACTTCGACGCCGACTACATCCGCGCCCTGGAAGTAGGCCTGCCGCCCACCGGCGGCCTGGGCATCGGCATCGACCGCCTGGTGATGCTGCTGACCAACTCCGCGTCCATCCGCGACGTACTGCTATTCCCCTACATGCGCCCCGAAGCCTGAAGGCGCGCACCGCCCCTGTAGGTTGGGTTAGCGCAGCGTAACCCAACGATCTTTCTTCGTAGCAACATCGTTGGGTTACCCCCGGATCAAGTCCGGAATAACCCAACCTACGCGGCCGCCTCACGAGCGCGCGGAAAAAACGCCGACCTACTCCCTCTCCCCTTCGGGGAGAGGGCTGGGGTGAGGGGCCAACCTCGCGAAGATGTGCATTCAAAGCATCGCTCTAATCTAGATCACCGCGAGCGTGTCCCCCTCACCTCGATCCTCTCCCCGCAGGGGAGAGGAGGAAGAGCGGAGAGCTGTGCTCCCTTTGCCATCCGGAGAGAGGAGGAAGAGCGTGGAACTGCGCCCATCTCATCACGAGAAAGAGGATAACGAGCAGGAAGCCCTGCTCCCTCTCCCCTCCGGGGAGAGGGCTGGGGTGAGGGGCCAACCTCGCGAAGATGTGCATTCAAAGCATCGCTCTAATCTCGATCACCGCGAGCGTGTCCCCCTCACCTCGATCCTCTCCCCAAAGGGGAGAGGAGGAAGAGCGTGGAACTGCGCCTATCCCATCACGAGAAAGAGGATAACGAGCAGGAAGCTCTGCCCCCTCTCCCCTCCGGGGAGAGGGCTGGGGTGAGGGGTCAACCTCGCGAAGATGTGCATTCAAAGCAGCGCTCTGATCTCGATCACCGCGAGCGTGCCCCCTCACCTCGATCCTCTCCCCAAAGGGGAGAGGAGGAAGAGCGGAGAGCTGTGCTCCCTCTCCACCTGTGGGGCACAGAAAAAGCTAAAAATCCAACTCCTGCGCCGCACACAAATAATCAATCATCGGCGCAACCTTCTTGTACCGATCGACCATAAACGGCAACAACTCCGCCGAACACGCCAGCGATTCCTCAAACCCTTCCCCCGCCGCAAAATCCTTGCGCTTCAAATCCCCGATCAACTCATGCTCCGGATCGTAACCACGCGGCGGCCGCGACAGCGATTCCCCCCAAAACTCAAAATGCTCGCCGAATGACTTGCTCTGCGTGGCCCGCTTCCACGCCGCCGGATTATCGGCAAGAAACGCGCGAATCCGCTTCAGCGCATCCGCCTCCGGATGCCACATCCCGCCGCCAATAAAACAATCCCCCGGCTGGACATGCAGATAAAACGACGGCGCCGGAATCTCATGCCGCCGTTCGTGAAAGAAGCGCGCACTGGCCCAGGGCTTGTACGGATCCTTATCCCCCGAAAAACGCGTATCGCGATAAATGCGAAACAGCGAACCGCCGTTCTTGCGCGGATCGGCGCGAAAGTGCTTGCTGATCTTCGCCAGCGGCGCCTGCACATCGGTAATCAGCTGCAGGAACGGATCGCGTACATCGCGCTCGTATTCGGCCTTGTGCTTGAGAAACCATTCGCGATTGTTATTGCGCGCCAGGGCGCGCAGAAACTTGAAGGTGGCAGGGGTGAAGTACGTGCTTGGCATGCGATGTCGATTCCGTGGTTCAGGCGGCAATACCGGTTTCGGCGGCGAGCTGTTCGCCCCAGGCCTGCAAGTGATCCAGCAGGGCGAGCTTGTCAGTGTGGGCAGGATCCTGGCGCAGCGCCTTGAGCTCTTCGAAGTAATCGCCCAGCGTCTGCACCGTGAGTGGCGTGGGGCGGCTAAGCCGCGCGCTGCGGAAGTTTTCCCAGCGCTCGCGTTCCTCGGCCGACAAGCTTTCCGGCCAGTTGCGTGCGCGATAGCGGAACAGCAATTCCGCATAGCGGGAATCGCGGAACGTAAACGCGTTTTGCCCCAGCTGTGCGGCTGGCGTTGCGCGTACCTCGCGCAGCAGGCGCTTGTCGCTGTCGGGCAGAAAGCCGCTATACAAGGCCAGCTCCGGATCTTCCGGCGGCGGCAGGTCGGCCGCGTGCTTGAAGACCTTGCGCAGCTTGTCGGCCAGGCCGGTTGCCGCGCGCAGCGTTTGCGCATGCGCCAGGCACTGGTCCAGATCCAGCTGCAGGCGCTGCATGTCCACACCCTTCAGCGCCGACAGCGGCGCCAGGGCCGGCGAGCGGTTGGCATGCACGGTGCGCAGCGGAATCCGCTCCACCCCTTCGGGCAGGTCGGCGCGCGGGGTGAACATGCGGTCGGCGATTTCCGCGGGCTCCAGGCTGAGCAGGTCGCTCGGGTCCTGGGCCAGGTCGTACACAATAATTTCACCGGAGCGGGCAGGGTGCACCGCCAGCGGCACGATCACCGCCAGGCAATGGCGGCTGGACGGATAGCGCGACGACACATGCACCAGCGGCGTCATGCTGGTCACATCCAGCAGCTCGAACACGCGCTGCTTGCGGCGCAGTGCGTAATGCCACTCCCACAGGCGCGGCTGGCGCGCACGGATCAGCCGGGCCAGGCCGATCAGCGCATGCACGTCCGACAAGGCATCGTGCGCGCGCTCCTGCTGCAGATGGTTGGCGGTGGCCAGATGCTCCAGCCGGAAGCTCGGTACCCCATCCTCATAGGTGGGCCACACGATGCCTTCCGGGCGCAGCGCCGCGCACATGCGCACCAGATCGATCAAATCCCAGCGCGAATTGCCGTTTTCCCATTCGCGCGCATACGGCTCGAAGAAATTGCGGTAGAACAGCTGGCGCGAAAATTCGTCGTCGAAACGCAGCGAGTTATAGCCCACCCCGCAGGTGCCCGGCGCCGCCAGCTGCTCGTGCACGCGTGCGGCAAATTCGGCTTCGATCACGCCTTCCTGCTCGGCCTTTTGCGGCGTGATGCCGGTGATCAGGCAGGACATCGGGCTGGGCGGCATCTCCCGCGGCGGCTTGCCGTAGAACATCACCGGCTCCTCGACAATCTCCAGCTCCAGGTTGGTGCGGATACCGGCGAATTGCACCGGCCGGTCCCGCCGCGAATCCGTGCCGAAGGTCTCGTAGTCGTGCCAGAACAGGGTATGCATGCCGGGCATGATCGCATGAAGCGGACAGCGGCAATGGCCATCCCTATACCGGCTGGGCCGCTTTGCTAGACTGCGCGCTTCCGGGAGGAAGCATGAGCCAAGCCAACGAAGACAACCTTATCTGGATCGACCTGGAAATGACCGGTCTGGATACCGACAACGATTCCATCTTGGAAATCGCCACCATCGTCACCGACAAGGATCTGGTCATTCTGGCCGAGGGCCCTGTCTTCGCCATCCGCCACGAGGAAGAGCGCCTGGAGCGGATGGATACCTGGAACCGCAACCAGCACCGCCGCTCCGGCCTGTGGGACCAGGTGGTTACCTCCAGCGTCACCCATGCCGAAGCCGAGCGGGCCACCCTGGAATTCCTGCGCCAGTGGATCCCCACCGGCAAGTCGCCGATGTGCGGCAACTCCATCTGCCAGGATCGCCGCTTCATGCATCGGCAGATGCCCTTGCTGGAACGCTACTTCCATTACCGCAATCTCGACGTGTCCACCCTGAAGGAACTGGCGCGCCGCTGGGCCCCGGCGATCTGCCGCGGCTTTGCCAAGGAATCGGCGCACACCGCGCTCTCCGACATCCGCGATTCGATCGACGAGCTGCGCTACTACCGCCAATTCATGGGACCGCTTAGCGGCGCGGAGTAAGCCAGCATGTCGACGGACCTGTTCGCCACCGTGCTCGATTGCAACGGCCGCGCGCTGACGCTGGATCGCCCGCGCGTGGTCGGCATCATCAATGTCACGCCGGATTCGTTTTCCGACGGCGGCCAGTTTGCCGATACCGAGGCCGCCGTGGCGCATGGTTTGCGCATGGCGGAAGAGGGCGCGGACATGCTCGATATCGGCGGCGAATCCACCCGCCCCGGTGCGGCCGATGTCTCCGTTGCCGATGAATTGCAGCGGGTGCTGCCGGTGATCGAACAGCTCATCGCCCGCACCAGCCTGCCGATCGCCATCGACACCTCCAAGCCCGAAGTGATGCGCGCGGCCGTGGCCGCCGGTGCGGGCATGATCAACGACATCTACGCCCTGCGCCGCGAAGGCGCGCTGGATGCCGCCGCCGAACTGCGCGTGCCGGTATGCCTGATGCACATGCAGGGCGAGCCGCGCAGCATGCAGGATGCGCCGCATTACGACGACGTTGTGGGCGAAGTGCACCGCTTCCTCACCGACCGCCTGTTCGCCTGCGAACTGGCCGGCATCGACCGGCGCAAAGTGATGGTCGACCCCGGCTTCGGCTTCGGCAAAGACCTGGAACACAACCTGGCCCTGCTGCGCCGGCTGGAGCGCTTCGGCGATCTGGGCAGCGGGGTCTATGTGGGGCTGTCGCGCAAATCCATGATCGGCACGCTTACCGGTCGCGAGCAGGCGGCCGACCGCGCCGCCGGCTCGGTAGCTGCGGCGCTGATCGCCGTGCAGCGCGGTGCGCGCATGGTGCGGGTACACGATGTGGCCGCCAGCGTGGATGCGCTGAAGGTGTGGCATGCCGTGCAGTCGGGCGACCAGCCGGAACGGCGGGATACGCCGACAATGCCGCGCTGGCCGGACGACGATTAAGTATTGGGTAGCGGGTTAAAGGGTAGTTCACCGGTAAAACGTCACTCTCGCCCGATGTCATTCCCGCCTTCGCGGGAATGACGTCTAAAGTAGGTGAATATCGCCGCGCCCCTCGCCATTGAGGATGGCAAAACAAAAACAGCAAAAAGGCAGGACCCCATGAGTCAGCGCAAATACTTCGGTACCGATGGCATCCGCGGGCGCGTCGGCCAATGGCCCATCAGCGCCGACTTCATGCTGCGCCTCGGCCGCGCCCTCGGCGTGGTGCTGCACTCGCAGCGCAAAAGACCGGGCCGCCCGATGGTGCTGATCGGCAAGGACACCCGCGTCTCCGGCTACATGTTCGAATCCGCCCTGGAAGCCGGCCTGGCCGCCGCCGGTGCGGACGTGCGCCTGTTCGGCCCCATGCCCACGCCCGCCGTCGCCTACCTCACGCGCAGCCTGCGCGCCGACGCCGGCATTGTGATCAGCGCTTCACATAACCCGCACTACGACAACGGCATCAAGTTCTTCTCCACCCACGGCGAAAAACTCTCCGATGAGGTCGAAGAAGCGATCGAGCGCGAAGTGGAAGCCGAATTCGCCACCGTCGATTCCGAACACCTGGGCAAGGTGGTGCGCGTAACCGACGCCATCACCCGCTACGCCGAATTCTGCAAATCCACCGTGCCGGAAGATTTCAGCCTGGCCGGCATGAAAATCGTGCTGGACTGCGCGCACGGCGCCACCTACCAAGTCGCGCCCAAAGTGTTTGCCGAACTCGGCGCCGAATTGCACGTGATCGGCGATCGCCCCGACGGCTTCAACATCAACGACAAAGTCGGCTCCATGCACCCGCACGCCGTACAGCAGGCGGTGCTGGCGCATAACGCGGATATCGGCTTCGCTTTCGATGGCGATGGCGACCGCGTGCAGATGGTGGATCGCAACGGCGTGCTCGGCGACGGCGACGACATGCTCTACGTGCTGGCCCACAGCTGGCATAGGCGCGGCATGCTGCAGGGCCCGGTAGTGGGCACCCTGATGAGCAACTACGGCCTGCAACTCGCGCTGGCCGAGATCAACGTGGACCTGATCCGCGCCAACGTCGGCGACCGCTTCGTGCTGCAAAAGCTGAAAGAACACGGCGGCGTGCTGGGCGGCGAAACCTCCGGCCACTTGCTGTGCCTGGATCGCGCCACCACCGGCGACGGCATCGTTGCCGCGCTGGCCGTGCTCGAAGCGCTGAAGGGCGAAGACCTGGATCTGGCCGACGCCCGCCAGGGCCTGCACAAACTGCCGCAAGTGATGATCAACGTGCGCGCCGAGGGCGCCCGCGAGGCCCTCGGCAGCAAGGCCGTGCAGGATGCGCTGGCGCAGACCGAGCAGGTGCTCAAGGGCCGCGGCCGCGTGGTGCTGCGCGCCTCCGGCACCGAACCGATGGTGCGCGTCACCATCGAGGCCTCCGACGGGGCCGAAGTGCAGAAATTGGCAGAACAGCTGGCCGCCGTCGTAAAATCCGCAGCCGAACGCTCGTGAACCAGTAGCGCCCGCCCGAAACGGGCCGGCGCTACAGCCAGAACCCAGGTCGCCAAGGAGGGGAGCCTGTCCAGCCATTACCCGGACAGATTCCTAAGGCCCGACGTGCACCGCCCCTGCGGTGGCGGAACAACCAATTGACCGCACGCTCACCTGTGGAAGCACTTATGGACACGCCCATCAAAAAGGTTCCGACCCTCGACATCCGTCGTTTCGACACCGACCGCGAGGCCTTCGTGGCCGAGCTCGGCGCCGCCTACCGTGAATTCGGTTTCTGCGGCATCAGCGGCCATGGCATTACCGCGCAGCAGATCGACGGCGCCTACGACGCCTTCCAGCGCTTCTTCGCGCTGCCCAGCGAAACCAAGATGAAATACCACGTGCCCGGCACCGGCGGCGCACGCGGCTACACCCCCTTCAAGATCGAAACCGCCAAAGACAGCCGCTATCCGGACCTGAAAGAGTTCTGGCATATCGGGCGCGAGATCGAGCGCGATTCCCAATTCGCCGACGTGATGCCACCCAATATCTGGCCAGCCGAAGTGCCCGGTTTCCACGAACACGGCTACGAACTGTTCCAGGCGCTGGACCTGCTCGGCAGCCGCGTGCTGCGTGCATTGGCCCTGCATATCGAGCTGCCGGAAGACTACTTCGAAGACAAGATCGACCAGGGCAACTCCATCCTGCGCCCGATCCATTACCCGCCGATTGTCGAAGAAAACATCCCCAACGTGCGCGCGGGCGCCCACGAAGACATCAACTTCATCACCCTGCTGGTAGGCGCCAGCGCCGAAGGGCTGGAAGTGCTCACCCGCGAAGGCAACTGGCTGCCCATCACCACCGAAGGCGACGCCATCGTGGTGAACATCGGCGACATGCTGCAGCGCCTGACCAACCACGTGTATCCGTCCACCACCCACCGCGTGGTGAACCCGCAGAACAACAACGCCCGCAAACCGCGCTATTCGGTGCCGTACTTCCTGCATCCGAATCCGGACGTGATGCTCGACCCGCTGCCCCAGTGCATTACGCCGGATAACCCGCGCCGCTACGAAGGTGCCATCAGCTCGCACGATTACCTGATGCAGCGGCTGCGCGAGATCAAGCTGATCTAAACCGCGCACGCATGTACCCGTAGGTTGGGTTACCCCGGACTTGATCCGGGGTAACCCAACGATCTGTCTTCGTAGCGACATCGTTGGGTTACGCTCCGCTTAACCCAACCTACGCAGCTGTTTTCTTGAACCCTCAACCCCGTCATCCCGGCGAAGGCCGGGACCCAGTGTCTTTTGGGGTGTTTCAAGTCGCTGGGTCCCGGCCTTCGCCGGGATGACGGTTGGGGTGATCTTTGGCTCAGCGGCAAGCAGCGCACGCCCGCACTGCAAACAACAATGCGTGCGCTTCTCATTGCCTACACGCATCAACATCACCCGCTAAATTAGCGCGGTTCCCCGGAGCCTCGCCCATGGCCAAACACCGCCACACCGAAAAACACTTCACCGCCTCCGACGTTGTCCGCGACCTCGTCATCGGCATGGCCGACGGCCTCACCGTTCCCTTCGCACTCGCCGCCGGCCTCTCCGGCGCTGCCGTAGCCAGCAAAGTGGTAGTCGTAGCCGGCGTAGCGGAAATTGCCGCTGGCGCCATCGCCATGGGCTTGGGCGGCTACCTCGCCGCACGCGGCGACGCCGATCACTACGACGCCGAACGCCGCCGCGAGCTACGCGAAGTGCGCGAACTCGCCCGCGAAGAAGAACAGGAAATCGTGCAGATCTTCGGCCAATACGGCCTCACCCGCGAAGCCTGCAAACCCGTGCTCGAACACTTCCATCAAGACCACGATGCCTGGGTCGATTTCATGATGCGCTACGAACTAGGCCTGGATAAACCAGAGCCCGGCCGCGCCCTGCGCAGCGCACTCACCATCGGCGGCGCCTACATCATCGGCGGCCTGGTGCCGCTCACCCCATACATGCTGATCGACGGCCTGCAGCCCGCACTGCGCGTATCCGTCATCTGCACACTGCTGGCCCTGGCCTTATTCGGTGCCGCCAAAAGCCGCTTCACTGGCATCAGCATGCTGCGCGGCGCATTGCAGACCGTATTCGTCGGCGGCCTGGCATCCGCCGCCGCCTTCATGCTCGCCCGTTGGATCGGCGGCCCGTAATTCGACGGGAGCTTCATGGCGTAAAAATCAAAACCCATCACTGACCATCAACGCCACCACCGCCACCACTTGCCAGCCCCCCATCGCCGTCATTCCCGCGAAAGCGGGAATCCATTTGGCTCTGATGCAAAAGCAACGATGGATTCCCACTTTCGCGGGAATAACGCCAACACAAGCAACACCCGTAGGTTGGGTTAGCGCAGCGTAACCCAACGATGTTTCGCTTCGGCCGACATCTGTTGGGTTACGCTGCGCTAACCCAACCTACGAACCACCGGCCAGGGCAGGGCCCCCAATCACTCCGCCAACTGCGCCCGATACCGCTTCGACTGCTTCGCCGACATCCGCATCGCCACCCGATCCGGCAGCAACTTGAACAACCCCTTCACCACGCGATTGAAACGCCCGGTCACAAACACCGCATCACCACGCTCCACCGCAGCAATCCCTTCCTGCACCACTTGCTCCGACGTCTGCCACATGTAATCGGGCAGCTTGTTCATCATCTGCCGCGTACCGGTCACATCATGAAACTCCGATTTCGTGAACCCCGGGCACAGCGCACACGCATGCACCCCAATCGCCTGGTTCTCCAACGCCAGCGACTGCGAAAACTTGATCATGTACGCCTTGCTCGCCGCATACAGCGTATGCCCGGCCGTACCCGGCACATGCCCCGCCAGCGATGCCACATTCACGATGCGCCCATAACCCCGCGCCCGCATGCCGCGCACCAGCCGCCACGCCAACTCGGTCGGCGCCGTCATCAGCACGCGCATGAAATCCGCATGCACCGCCCAATCCACCTGATCGAAGGGCCCCGGCACGCCATAGCCCGCGTTATTGATCAACCAATCCACCTGCAAGCCACGCTCATCCAGCGCGTTGCACAGCTGCTCCACCGCATGCGGTTCGGCCAGATCGTTGGTGATTACCGTAACGTTGGTGCCATGTGCCTGGCGCAACTCCGCCGCCAGCGTTTCCAGGCGATCGGTACGCCGTGCCGTTAACACCACATCATGGCCGCGTGCTGCAAGCGCACGCGCAAACGCCGCGCCAATGCCGGCGGAAGCACCCGTAATCAGGCTAAGCGGACGTGCCTGGCTCATTTAAACGTTCCTTAGATCGAGTGAAATGAATAATCACAGCAAATCGCATTGCTGAGCGCAGCACGCGATAGGTAAGCTTGCCAGCTTTCATTTGGGGCGGATGCACGCATGCGCAAAAAACTCGTCGCCGGTAACTGGAAAATGCATGGCAGCCGCTCGATGGCCGAGGGCCTGGTGCACGAGCTTGCCCAGGCTAAGCCAGCCGATGTCGATGTATTGGTATGCCCGCCGTTTCCCTACCTGGCCAGCCTCGCCGCCGCGCACGCCGGCTCCGGCATCGGCTTTGGCGCGCAGGATGTGAGCGAGCACGAGGGGCAGGGCGCCTATACCGGCGAAGTGGCTGCCGCCATGGTCGCCGACGTGGGTGCCCAGTGGACCCTGGTAGGCCACTCCGAGCGTCGCCAATACCACGCCGAAAGCAGCGAGCAGGTGGCCCGCAAGTTCGCCGCCGCCCGCGCCGCCGGCCTCACCCCCATCCTGTGCGTGGGCGAAACCCTGGCTCAGCGCGAAGCCGGCGACACCGAGGCGGTAATCGCCCGCCAGCTGCAGGCCGTGGTGGCCCTCAACGGTATCGCCAGCTTCGACACCGCCGTGGTGGCCTACGAGCCCGTCTGGGCCATTGGCACGGGCCGCACCGCCAGCCCCCAGCAGGCGCAGGAGGTGCACGCATTCATCCGTAGCCAACTCGCGCAAGGGGATGCTATGATTGCCCGTCTGACCCGGCTGCTTTATGGCGGCAGCGTCAAGCCGTCCAACGCTGCGGAGCTGTTCGCCCAGCCGGACGTGGATGGAGGTCTGATCGGGGGCGCGGCGCTCGTCGCAGCCGACTTCCTGGCCATCTGCAACGCCGCTCACTGAGCGATACCGAATCCTACGCGAGACACCATGTTCGTCATCTTCAGCGTGTTCTACATCCTGATCGCTGCGGCCATGATCGTGCTGATCCTGATGCAGCGCGGCGCTGGCGCCGACGCAGGCTCCGGTTTTGGCGCAGGCGCTTCCGCCACGGTTTTCGGCGCGCGCGGTTCGGCCAACTTCCTGTCCCGTTCCACCGCCGTGCTCGCTGCGCTGTTCTTCGTGCTCAGCCTCGGCATGGGCATGTACCTGAAGGCCAATGGCGGCGCCATTCGCCAGCAGCAGGCCACCAAGGACCTGGGCGTGATGGGGGATCTTGGCAGCAAGCCTGCAAGCCCGCAGAATGCGCAGCCCGCCGCCCCGGCCAAGCCGCAGGCAGCGGTGCCGGTACCCACCGCACCGACCGGCAATGGCGACGTACCCGCCGCCCAGCCGGCCCCGGCCAAGGCACAACAGGGTGACGTACCGGCCGCCACGGCGCCGGCAGCGGCATCCAGCAAGCACTAAACAGCAACAACACCTGCCCAGGTGGCGGAATTGGTAGACGCACTACCTTGAGGTGGTAGCGACGCAAGTCGTGGGGGTTCGAGTCCCCCCTTGGGCACCAACACTATGCTTCAGGATGTTTCTTATCGTCCCAGAAGCTCAATGAAACCCGCTACTTAGCGGGTTTTTTTGTGTCAGGGTGTTTCAGGCTGTTTCACTGAAGCCCAAGATTTTGAGTATGCTTTTGTGTATCTTGAAATAAATTCATACTCAAAAAGGTCTCATGCCTCCACTAGCTAAACCACTCACAGATACGGAAGTAGATAAAAAGTCCGGCCCTAAGAAAGGGACCTACCGGAAGGCGGACGGAAACGGGCTGTATCTCGAAATAAGGCCTAGTGGTTTGAAGACTTGGCTAGTAAGAGCGCGTCTACCAAATGGCAAGCAAACCGCCGCCATAACCATTGGGCATTACCCTGAAGAAGTGCCGATCACGGGTATGTCATTGGCACAAGCTCGTGTAAGGGCTCTTGAGATTCATAGGGCTGCCAAACTGGGCTTGCCGATCAAAGGACTTAATGCACAAAAGCAGGAAAGTAGACGACTGGTTGCGGAACAGCAAGCAGATGCTATGCAGAGCGCATCCGACGCAGAGCGCCATACCTTGAAGGTGGTGTCAACTAAATGGCTCGCTGAAAAAAGACCAACTTGGCAGCCAGAGACGTACCGGAAGGCCAGGCTTATCGTTGAAACTTACCTGATACCACAGTTGGGCGCTTTGGACATGCGCACCCTTACTACAAAGGACGTCAAGCCGGCACTACTCGAGATGGCAAAGAAAGTGCCTGTTCTTGCGAGGAAAGCGAAGCAACATGTCGGCAGTATTGTTGGTTACGCCATAGACGAGGGTATGCGTAGCGACGATGCCGTATTGCGCCTAAACAATCTGCTCCCAAAACATGAAGGTGGTCATATCCCAGCAATTACGGAAAGCGAGAGGGAATTAGAGAGCCTTCTGAAAGCAATTGAACATTACGATAATCGGGTAGTACGTGCCGCGTTGAAACTGGCGATGTTAACCGCTCAGCGTCCCGGAATTGTAGCCAGTGCGCGTTGGTCTGAAATGAACTTAGCTGCGGCAGAGTGGAACGTTCCCGGCAAGAATCCAGATGGAAGTAATAGGATGAAGACTGGAAAGGATTTCAGTACGTCCTTGCCTACCCAGGCATTACACGTGCTTGAAGAAATGCGTCTTCTGACAGGAGGAATGGAGTATGTCTTTCCGCCGCTTGCCCAACAAAGAACTCCACATCTGCATCGTGATTCTTTAGGTGCGGCTCTACGTAATATGGGGTTTCGCGGCAAGCATAGTACCCATGGATTTCGCGCAACTCTCCGCACAGTAGGAAGAGAACGTTTGAACTTCGACATTGACGTGTTAGAACAACAACTAGCTCATGCGCCAAAGGATCAAGTGGAAGCAGCTTACGCAAGAGTAAAGTTCAAACAGCAACGACGTGAGAAGATGCAGGAGTGGGCGGACTATCTGGATAGCTTAAGGACAGTAACTATTTCCGAAGAATGACTTTGTAGTTTTAAATTTTCGAAAATAAATGAATATTGAACAGCTATTATAATAATAACTTTAGTATCTTAAATTAACAAATGCTATTGCGTGAGTAATTAGGCAGGGCGAAAATGATCCCACTTTTTAGGAGATCATTATCATGTCGAAAATCGAAGATTCAAATTCAGTAAGTTTGCTGCGAATGGCAGACGTCGTTAAGAAGACTGGTCTTTCTCGCTCAACCGTCGGGCGACTAATAGCTAAAGGGCAATTTCCCAGCCCTATTAAGATTTCAGGGTTAATGACGCGCTGGTTAAGTCGCGACGTCGATACATGGATATTTGATCTTGCTGAGGCCAGCAGCGCGATCAGATGGAAGAGAGGTGCGACGATCGAAAAGCAATCGATCAGCTAAATGGATGTATGGCTACTAAATTTACGCAATTACCATTGGTGTGAATACACTTTACTTTAGCGCTGCTAAATATAGATCGCAGAAGCAATGAGCCAGTGGTCCCACTGACGCAGAGTTGAGCGTCGAAAACATTAGATTTCTGGACTGGCAGAGGCAAGTTCTCTGGATCAGATTGGAGAATTTTTAATAAAAAATACCGACAAGGAATAATAAATATATGAATAGTACGAAATTAGAATATTATAATGATGCGCATTTTTATGACCATGACTACGGGGAAATCAATAGATATAAGAATTTTATACAGGTCAATCCAAATATTATAAAAGTTCAAGAAAAGTTAGCTAGGATTAAGCCTGTTCCATACTCATACTTCGGAACTCTATCTTTTCAATATGATCTTAGGCCTGATGAGGCTACGAAAGTTGCATCCACACATTGGAGAAAGGTGCAGAAGCATAGTTTAGGAAGAAATTGGATCAAGAAGGGGATGGAGCCTTTAACCGGCCTAATAGTGATGGAGAGGCATCCTATCTACAACAAGAAGACTACCCAGATCTTTAGCACTTGCCACTTTCACCACCTTATTTATGACCATCCAGCGCTAGGAAAAAATAAGTTGGCGGCTGCTTATGAACTAGACAGCGCTTTTGCAGAAGCCGCTTGTGGACTTACCCATAAGAACAAGAGATGGCAACTTGTAAGTAGATATGGAACGCGAGTTCTTCCCGTATACGACACTATGCAGATTTGCGGTTACGTAGCCAAAGAAGCATGGCACTACACGTGGGAGTGGAGTGATCGAATCGGTTATTTATGCAAAGACGGCGTAGTTTAGTGTTGTCTTACCCAGCCTTTGATTGATGAAAATACATGTGTGGGTATGTTTAAAAACGTACCCTGTAATTTGAGGATATAAAAGTCTTGTATCCGTTATGCATTAACGGCTTCAAGATGCTCTTTGAAAATATATTTCTATAGATACGGCTCAATTTGAGGGTGCCATCCGTCCATCACATAGCTAATTTTTTGGTCACTGGCTTATTTTTGTGTTCACGATGCCGTTGTGCCACATAGTCTTTAAGCCAATCCTCAGGCTTGATAGCGAGTGCTTCTAGCATTTCGACTAGCTCAACTATATCCAATCTACGCTCGCCTCTCTCGACCTTAGAGATGAAGGTCTGAGTTGTATCCAATCTGTTGGCAAGCTCTGTCTGGGGAACCTTGCAGGATTCCCGTGTGGTCTTAAGCATTTTCAGCAGAAGCTGATAGTCAGGATGGTGAGTAGAGCCGGCCATCATGCGTACCCGAGGTGAACTCGGATGGCATGCTGAAGACCGTTTTGGTATAGTCCAAAATAGACTAGTCCATAATAAGCTTATGATGAGCTTAATGAGGGTTCATAAGATGGAACGCAGTTCGCGTCGGCCGCGATTTCAGTCAAACCGGGAGAGGCAGGCATGAGCTCGCTTTTTGGTCGGCTGATGACGCTGTGGGCTCTTTACAGACTGAGTGGTCCAGGCATCGCGGTGATCCTGCTGGCTGGCATCGGCTGGATCGTGGAGGGCTATTTAGGTTGGCTTGCCTTGATCCTGTACATCGCGCTGCTGATCGCCCTCGCGTTCATTGCAATGCATGCCGTGATCGAGCTGATCAACAGAAATTCAAAATTCTTTGGTCGCAAGCTGCTTGACTCGGATTGAGTCGAACTAGCCACATGAATATAAACAGGGGATTCCGAAATGCGTAAGCCGTTCAAAATCATGCTGGGCATCATTGTAACGTTTATGTGCTTTGGTGCTGTCCTAAGTTTTAACCAAGGCAAGTCAAGTACAGGGAATGATTCCTCCACAGCACAATCGCGTAGCGAATCTATGTCTGACTCAACCGCGAGTGTCGAAGCGTCCTTCCCCGCTGATGAGAAGGAATTTTCTCACCGTTACAACAGCATCGCCGATCAGGCTTGGAAAATTACCGACATTCAACCAAACCAAGGCTTTGACACACTTCAAATGCCGGATGGTTCGTACATCGAAGCTAAGGATAGTGAGTATTTGTTCTTTCCAAGCGGTTCGATATCAAGGCCATCGATCATCGCTATTTGCACATGGATGGTTAGAGCGGCAAGTCCTTCCACGCCCGCATCGGATGCGGAAGGTGCCGCTACGAAGGCTGCAACAAATCCTTCATCGACTCATAACCTGAAAATTATCGTTGGTAATGTTGTAGTGATCGGAAGTACGTATCCAGCGCCCTGTGCCGTTAGCTCTACTGGGCTGTGAAGGAGGGGACCATAGTCAGACAGTAATATTCACCGCTAAAGTCTGAGGGGAAAATGGCAACGTTCGAAGTCCTGCAAAAGTGCTGCCTAAAAAAGACAGACGTCTCACAAATAGTAATCGTCGAGATAATCAAAAAAAGTCTGTGCAAACATTACGCCGGTAGACATATTAATCCGACGTCTGATGGACTGATTGTTCAGGGTGATCTTCAAGCCTTCGGCGCCAGAGCAATCACAGCGGCGGAAGTGAAATTCCGAATTGAAGATGGTGAACTGACCTATCGAGTGGTGGGTTCCGTATCTTTTGGAAAATGGCCTTGGGCTTGGCTTGCGCTATTCTTCGTCGTCAATGTGATATGGGGATACGAGAGCTTATTCATCCTTGGCCTGTTCTCTGCAGATGCGATCAGCTACTTCTTAAGTCGAGATAAGCCGAAGCAATACTTTGAGAATGCCTTCAAAGCGATCCAGTTTGAAATTGGATGACTAGGGCAGACAATACCGGACCGCCTATTGGAAAACCCTTTCTCCAATAGCAAGTTTGGCTTTTCCCACGACCACTTTTTGTAAAGCTTGCGCCAACACCATGCAAGGCTTCGTTTGGCCGGGTGAGTGCATAACCGAAAATGGTGTCCATGCAGATAAGTTGTTCGCCGCTGGTCACCCGATAACCGCTGCCCTAACCCACTAGTTGCTGGATCACTCTGCGCTCTTATCGCGAGGCTTACGTTCCTGCACCTCAATTTTCGTAATATTCCCACCGAGTTCCTGTTGCTCTGGAACATAGCGTTCCGCCCAGTTGTTTATACGCTCCAAGATGCGCCCCATTACGTTGCCGACCAGACGCCCAGAGCGCTGTATCTCTTTCGCAAGTAGGCTCTCGTCAACACCTTTCTTGAATCGCTTTCCGACATAGCCAACTACTGCGCCGCCAACAAACACGCCAAGCGTAATGGACCCTGATTCAACCGAAGTGATACCAAGGTATGAAAAGACGGGTGCGTCTCGATTTAGGTAGGGGGGGAATGAATAACGGCGGCGCCGAAAGAAAAAGAAATCGGGCCCAAAGAAGTCAAAAAGTTCTTCTTCTATAAGACCATCAATTGATGCCAGAATTTCGTCGAGATCAAAGCGAGTGATAAAATCATTAAACTCGATAGTGATCGAGTACTCAGCTGCGTCATCGCTATTTGTGCGTGGCATTTCTGTGATCCGTTAATAGATGGACATGCACGAGACCAAACATGTCGGCGAAACCATGCTTTGTCGGTGCGAGTAGAACGACGTTCCTGCATCAACTTGCGAGAACCGCCAACGGGTGTCGGCGTCAGGTGACAATGGAATTCATGACACACCTGCATCAATGATAAGGCCCTTAGAAGTCGTTCAATCGTTCTTGTAGGTCTTTGGCGATACTGTCCAAACCTGGGTATATGAAGCTATGCGCGATACCCAAAAGCGCCAGATGCTGCTTCAAATCTTCTCGCGCAAAAAATGGAATCGAATGCTTCACGATATTTCCCCATCGGAAAGGGCTATGAGGATCTTTCTGTATAGAGAAAAGACCGCCCTGTGACGTAATCCTTGGCGAAACATGCGTGGCATTGAAAAGCCCGTCGGATTGGAAGGGATCGCTATTATTCGTATCCAGCGGCTTTTGCTTGACTCGCATGATGTAAAATGCGGCGGAGCCATCGTACTTCGCGCTGCCTACCTGTTCGCGCTGAAGCCAGTTCGCGTCTACGGACTCTCCGATCGCAAAATAAAGAGCGACGAGCGGATTCGAAGTCCAGTCGAGAAGCCTCGTCGGTAATCCATGATGCTGGGCGAGTGCGAGCCAATCCCAGTCATTGTCGGGAGGCGTAGTGAGGAAGGGGCGCGCCGCTTGTTTGAAGCGGTCAAAAATGTCCTTCTCCCCTAGTTTCTCTGCTGGATAGCCCTTGAGGCTGATCACTTTGGAAGGCGCTTTGGTGAGTCGTCCAATTTTTGGAAGTAATTCGAAATCGGAGCGGCGTTCGCCGCGGAAAAAATATCTTTGGTTGGGTTTACAGTTCCCAATTAAATTCAGAAATTCCGACAGGGCCGTGATTTCACTACTGAGTTCCATTCGCGTAAGCCCTTTTTTTGTTCTGGCCAATTTTCGTCAGGAGTTCAAAGAAGTTTGGGTTTCGCCTAGAAAATTAATAGACCATGTCCCGCTCTGTGTCCATCTAGGCGCTTTCACTTAGCACTCTTTATCCCAATCCTTCCGCCTTAGATTGGGAGCGGACCTTTGGCGATGTGAGGTTCAGTCAGATTTTTGAAGCGATCGGTAGATTGTGGCTACCCCTACCTTAAATCGCTCAGCCAACTGAGGCACCGAGTATTTATCCTCTTCGCGCAGAAGCCTGATCTTCTCACGGTCGGCTAGAGTCAACGCCCGCTTGCGCCCAAAGGTGACACCCCTTTCCTTGGCCTTCGCAATCCCGTCTAGCTGACGCTCTGCTCGGATATCGTTTTCAAACTCAGCAAAACTTGCGAGCAGGCTAAACATTAGCCTGCCCTCAGACGTGGCGGTATCGATCGCTTGATCCAACACCTTCAGTGACACGCCCTTCTTCTTCAGCTGATCAGCAATCTTGGTTAGGTCAAGAATGGAGCGGGCCATACGGTCCAACCGCGATATCACAAGCGTATCGCCCTCCCGAACGAACTGGAGGCATGCCTGAAGCTCCGGGCGGCTGTCGGCCTGCCTACCGGACCGCTTCTCTGCAAAGACCTTAGTGCAGCCATAAGCTTTCAGCTTATCGAGCTGGATGTCGAGCGATTGGCCCGTGGTGCTAACTCGCGCGTACCCTACAATGGTGGCCGACATTATCAAATCTCCTTAGAGATTATAATAATATCGTTCTGAAAGGACTTTTGATAGACCTTTTTTAAGGTTCCGGAAGGTATACATTTAGCGACGTGGTCCCAGCATGTGGGCCACGTGCCCAAGGACGAAGGAGGGGGCGGGCTATGGGGAAGAAGCGAATTTTGTGCTTGGCAAACTCAAAGAAGATGGCTGGCCGCTGCATTGCAGGTCGAGAAGTAATAGGTGGTGCACCCGGGCCTTGGGTTAGGCCGGTTAGCGAGCGACCGACCGAGGAAATATCGGAATACGAGCGTCAGTATCCAGACGGAAGTGATCCTCGTGTACTTGATATCATAGACGTACCGCTAGAGAGGCATCATCCACATGCTTGCCAAACCGAGAACTGGCTTATTCAAGCTGAAGAGTATTGGGCAAAAGTAGGGCAAGCTGGGTGGCGCGACGCCGTGGCTTTTGTGGAAACTCCGCAGACGCTATGGCACAACGGAGAAAGCAGTTATCACGGGCTGAACGATAGAGTAGAAGTTTCCGTTGCTGATCGCTTGCCTCATTCGCTACATCTGATTCATGTGAATAGAATCGAACTCAAGATCTTCGCACCCGGAGCAAACTTCGGTAACCCTAAGCGTAGGGTGCAAGCTAAGTTTGAATATCGCGGTGTTCAATATTGGATCTGGGTGACAGATCCGTACATTGAGCGCGAATATCTAGCTCGTGAGAATGGGGTCTACACGTTGGGCGATAGCTTGATCTGCGTCAGCTTAGGAGAACCATTCGAAGGATTTAGGTACAAGTTGGCCGCTACAATAATTCAAAGAGCGTTGGTGCAGTGATGAGTGAAAAAAAAGAGGCGACCGTCTTAACGATTGGTCACTCGAGTCATCCCATCGAGCGGTTCGTGGCTCTACTGAAACAGAACGGTGTGACTGCCGTGGCCGACGTCCGCTCAAGTCCATTCAGCAGACACAATCCCCAGTACAACAGAGAGTCTTTGTTGGAAGCATTGTCAGGCGCGGGCATAGTCTATGTCTTTGTTGGGAAAGAGCTTGGCGCACGCTCAAGTGACCCCTCCTGCTATGAAAACGGCCGAGTGCAATACGCTCGACTGGCGAAGACCTCTCTTTTTGAATCTGGTATCGACAGAGTGCTGCAAGGTGTAAAGAAATATCGAATTGCACTCATGTGTGCAGAAAAGGAGCCGTTAGATTGTCACCGAACCCTGCTCGTAAGTCGGGCTCTTGAGTCTAGAGAGGTCTCTATTCTGCATATCTTGTCTAATGGGGAGGCTGAGCCTCAGTCCAAGACTATGTCGAGATTGTTAGATATGGTGGGTTTGCCACAGGAAGACATGTTCCGTACACGAGAACAGCTTATCGAAGAGGCCTGCAAGTTGAGAGAGCAAAAGGTTGCGTATGTTGATGCTTCACAAGTCGAGCAGGTGAATCCTTGAACATCTTCACCATTGGGTTCACAAAAAAAACTGCTGAAACTTTTTTTGGGAAGCTTAAACGATCTGGTGCCAAGCGCATTGTCGATGTGCGTCTCAATAACGTCTCTCAGCTGGCCGGCTTCGCAAAGCGAAACGATTTGGAGTTTTTTCTGAGAGAAGTTTGCGATATGGGATATGTGCATATCCCTGAGCTTGCCCCGACGCAGGACATTTTAGACGAATACAAAAAAAATAAGGGTGATTGGATGGTGTATGAGCGAAAATTTCTCGACCTTATGCGCAAGAGAGAAATTGAGAAACGCGTAGATCCAAACACCTTGGAGGATGGATGCCTCCTGTGCAGCGAAGACAAGCCCCACCATTGTCACCGTAGGCTCGTGGCTGAGTATTTAAAAGAGCATTGGGGAAATATCGACATCAAGCATATCGTATGAGTTGATGTTAGTAGACTGCTCTAGTTGGTAGTTAAGCAACACATAAGTGGGTGCTACGTTGCAGTGGCGCCAACTTTAAGACAAATGCCCCGTGTCGGTGGTTTCAAGCTAACTAGATAAAAGATTCGACCACCAAGCGGCGTTGGATGAGCTTGGGTGTGGCATGTGACGTGCAAGGATTTTGATTCTTTCCAAAATCCTCTTGGCTTCAGCATTTCCAATAGATGAGGTTTGAATCCATTGGTGAAGGACGTCCGCGGTGGACATTATCTTTATCCCAACATCAGATCTAGATGCTACAAGGACTGCTTTCCTGTCATCGGTTACCACAGTAAATCCACGACTCTTGGCTATGGCGAAGGTTTGCGCTTCTCCATCGTCAAGTTCCATTGCAAAATCGACATACAATTGCGATTCCAGTGGTGACTCAGGATGTATGAGAGTCACGATTCCGTTGTTAAATAACAACCTTGGATCTATAGGGATCTGAGTGACTGTTCCATCTTGATCAAAGTCACGGGTGTAGGCTAGCTCATTGACGACGGTGGAACATAAATGCCAGCTATGAGGCAATGTAGCTAGTTCTTTAAGTCCGCCCCACCCAGTGTATAGATTTAGTGCCGAGCAACAATCAAGGACGCAGCGACTCATTCGTTGTCACCGCGTGCGTTCGAAATCAAAGAGTGTCCAAGCGAAAGTGGAACGATGGAAGTCGATCCATTCGCATCATCTTGGGTTAAAGAACACGACTCCACAATTTCTCGCGCCTTGATTCGATCGCAGCGAAGGAACTTAGACAATTGCCCTTCCGTGATCTTGCCAGAAACAAAGAGCTGTACAGCTAGCTGTCTATACCTCTCGGGGTAAGGTTCTATAGGGTCTCCATCACCAATCTTCTCGGTAATTCCAGCTTGCTGCTTCAAGGTGCCAACAGGGACTTTTTCCTCACTAATTTGGTCCCACGTACCTTTAGGGATTAACTTAAGACTTTCGAGCCGAAGGCACGATGCCATTACCGACACCATAAAATAGTCGGCCAGCCTGCATAGATCTCCAACATTAAAGTCACCAGAACGCTCGATGTCTTCGTAGAAGCGCTTCTTAATGCCAACTTCTGGCATAAGAAATTCTGCAGCGAATGCATCAGCAAAACGTTCGTTCAATGGCTTTCGCCCCGAGGAGGTGATGAAGTCGACACCGGGGCGATCTCTATCGGTCAGAAAGTGGGCATATTCGTGAGCGATGGTCCACCGTCGTCTTTCTAACGGATGAAGTCTATTGATTAGTATGCAGTATCCGAAATCAGGTGCAAATGCGTAGAGTCCAGCTAGTTTTGAGTCCACGGCGTCTAAAAAAACATGAATGCCAACTTTCTCGAGTAGCCTACGCAATGCGTTGACAGGTAGATAGGAGCCTAGATTGAGGCGTTCACGCTCTTCTTTAGCGCATTGTTCTGCAAAGCGCTCTACTTGACTTGCTGCAAGGCGAATGGGTGGAGGAAATTCGCCTGATAGCCTAACGTTGGCCTGTTCCTCTAGGAGTTGGTAGTCCTCTATAAAGTTCGTGAGCTTTGATATGGCGGCGTCTAGACCTTCTTGTCCATGTGCTGATGGATCGAGTACGGAGCGTAGGTGTGGGGCAAGCTTTGGCGTAGCTTGTCTGCGGAGTAGCTGATTTAGTGGTTCTCTATAAAGCTCTGAGAGTTGAACGAGCTCCTCAGGCTTTGGCTTTCTTGCCCCTTTTTCAATCGCGATGAAAGTAGGCCTGCTAACATTTAGATGACGCGCAGCCACGTCTTGCGTGATATTGGCGGACTTTCGCGCGGCCACTAGGCGCTGAGCTAGAGAATTTATATCAACGTTGTTGTAGCTCATTTCACACCTTCCGTACCTCGTGAAGGATGGGTTTTTGATGATTCAAAGGTCTGCATAATCTCTTCGGAGTGCCTCAAGTAGAGGCGGATGATCGCGTCATCTTCATTCGTGGATATCCCAGTCGATCGAAGATGATTGATAAGTCGTCGCTGTACAGCGGGGTCAGATTTCAGCCAGCGCTTGGCATCTGCTTTGTAGAAAGTAAAGTAATCAGCATTATTTGGCTCTAGGTCTCGTGTGGAGAAAATATCTGTGCCGTAACCGGTGGAGTCGTCAGCTATTCCTGAAACACTGAAAGCCTGCCGCCGTTCTATGCAAGCTGGACACTGGCCGCAATGTGAAAGGCCAGTCATTCTTAAAGAGCTGTGAACGCATGACCTTGAAGATTTTATCCAATCATCCAGTCCCCAAGGAGCCAAGCTTTTAAGCATTTCACCCTTCGTCTTCTCTATGTTAGGTAGATGGAAGGTGAGTTGATCGCCCATGACTGTGGTGCAAAGTTCAGATACCAAGCGTATAAATGTTGGATGTGCACCTCTCGTCGCTAAACTGCTACCAAGCATTCCACCCATAAGCGGAAGATTGATAGCGCCGACGCCGTTCTCATACATCTCTACACTTTTTAGGCTGTATGCATGTGCAGCTATTGCAGAGGTGACGCAGAAGAAGAATGCGCGAGTTCTCTGGGTTTTCTCTTGATCGCGCATGCGCACTGCCTTCCCTCCAATCAAGGACGTGGATAGCGTTGAGTGGTGAAGAGCAGGCTTTTTACCCGTGAGGCGGCATATTTCATCGCTAAGGCATTCGATTTGCCGTTGAGCCATGCCACGTATATTGGCTTGATGCGCAACAGTTATGAGCATGATGCTGTCTGCGCCTTCTAAAACTCGTTGGGCGAGTCCCGCAGCGGAATCTAGGCCGCCACTATAGAGCGCAACATGCTTGGGTGGCGGGGCGATGGATAAGTAACTTTGGTGACCGAGATCATCTGCGCAATGTACTCGCTGGACGAAGGAAAACTCCCAAGCATCTTCGGTCAAAATTTTGATGTTATTCCAAAGAAGCTTGGTGACTTCATCCGATTGCCAAAATGATAAGTCATCTACGGCAAAGCATACGCGTATCCTTCTCATTCCAAGCTCGTTATCCGCAGTGCGCCGGCGCTTGGTGATACGGTCGATCGTATAAATTCCAGCGGCGATGCGCAGGAGATCCAAGCACCGCGGTGGTGGCAGGACAAGAAGGGCGTGGAAGAATCCATCCGCATTTAACCGAAGATTTTGACAGACGTCTCCAGTGATCGTTATACGATTGAAGATACCGTCAACGTGATAGCTATCGAACATGATTGGATATCTTCGATTGCGGATTGGCAATGGGATTGAGCGAACGACTAATCAAGGGTTCCTTTCGCTGTTGCTCACGAGACACACTGCGTTTGCGTTGCGGTATGCCGTTCCGTAAGGAATGTTCTAGAACCTCGACAATTTGATCTCTCGCAGCTAGCAGGGAAGTGGAGGTTGCTAGTTCGAGCTCGTCCCGTCGATTTTGATCAATAGATAAATCGTTTCGCATAGTGAAACGAGTGGCCTGCGATTGAACGCCATCGATGAGTAGCTCAGCGACCTTTCTGGCGATAACGGATGGTTCCGTAGATTGAGTGATCCTGTAAGCCGTCTCCACCCATCTAGCCAGCGAAGCATCTTTAAAAGTCGCTACCGCGCTCTGGAGGGCGATTTGATCTACACCGCAGGCTTTGAGCACCAAGTAAAGAGGTTGAGCGCGCAGTTTTCGGAGTAGCGTTGCGAGGCAGTCTTCTGCAAGCCTGTCTGCTGCCACGCTTGCACTAACGCCGGAATCGGCAACCACAGCAAGCCAGCGCTTGTAGTTGCGACGACTGCCTACATCCAAGACTTCGTTCTCAGCCATGACGCTGGTCCTGCACACTTGGTTGAGCAAATTATGACCAGATGAATTTTACAAAGTCAAATAACTTTAAGAAAAAAGTTTTACATTTGACCACCTTGGTAACAAGAAGGTGGCTTGATTCCGACATGCTGCCGCATGAATTTTATAAGAAAGATGTTTATTATCAATTATTTACTTTCATGTTTAGCAAATTTCGCTGCGGGACGATTGAAGATGTACCATCATTGCGACAGTTCGAGTCCCCACTGGGGACTCGAACCGCTTCAAAAATTAGTACGGGGAAGTTGAGCTTTGCTCTTCAAGCACGATCTACGAGCGCTGTTGTGTATGCTGTTGAGTATGAATTTTAAGGTGTATTGAAAATAATTTTGATAAATCAATGACTTGATGTAAGTATATGGTCTCCCCTTGGCACCAATCGAAGGCTTCGCTGCCCCAAACGGGAAACAGCCGAAGCAAAGAAAAACCCGCCAAACGGCGGGTTTTTTTATGGCTGAAATAACCGCCGCACCTTCACGCCGCGGCACTGGACTCCACATCGCGACGATCAGGCACTGGCCCGCGCATCGTCGTCATGCGCCGCTGCGCCTCCTGCGTATTGCGCTTGCCCATCTCGATCAACACCGCTGAGCTGACCTGAAATTTCTGGTCCAGATCCAAAGTTCATAGACTTATGACGAGGAGACTGGACGATGCCCAAGAAACGCTTTAGTTCCGAAGAGATCATCCACAAGCTGCGCGAGGCCGAGGTGCTTTCCTCGC
>NZ_JACZZA010000016.1 GCF_014863405.1 Dyella acidiphila | reverse complement strand
CCTGCGAGGAAAGCACCTCGGCCTCGCGCAGCTTGTGGATGATCTCTTCGGAACTAAAGCGTTTCTTGGGCATCGTCCAGTCTCCTCGTCATAAGTCTATGAACTTTGGATCTGGACCAGAAATTTCAGGTCAGCTCACGGCAGTTCAGCAGTTCAATGAACGCAGCGCCGAGGTGCATCTTGGAAAACTCGTGAAGCTTTGGCCCGAAGCCTGTCCCTTCACCTGTCTCGCCATCGTCTCCCTTCCCTACTTCTGCAAGGCCACGGGTTGGAAAATACAAGTGCGCGTGGAACCCTTGCTTGTCCGGTGGCTTGAGGTTGCCAAGAGCATCCCTATCGGCATCTCTGTGTAGGCCGAGGGAAACCGGGACATGCAGCTCATCGCAAATGAAGCGAGCCATCTCTTCGGCTAGGTCACCTGCGTCCTGGTCGGACAGGCAAAACGGGATAGGGATGCGGTAGTCGCGGGCTACCTGAGCATCCTTCCTTTTCTCTGAAGCTTCCACCCGGTTCCACAACTCAGCGGGGTCAGTGGCCCAAGCTGGTGCGCCAGCTGGTGCAATGGTCAAGGCGCGAACAATTTCTTCGCCCAACTCTCTCTTCCTGAAGTCATGCCAAACCTTGGCTTTTTCATCATAGAGGCGAAGACCTAGACGATAGGCGGCGCCGGCAACGGCGGAATGGCCTTTCGAGCGCGTGTGGACTTCGAGATGTGGGCGAGCGTGTAAATGCATATGTGTCCTCCATGAGAGATAGGAATAGGTCTTCCATGACCATGTCCAACATCAAAACAGAAAGCCGATGCGTGTCAAGGCGTGCAGTGAAAATTAAAAAGCCAACCTTGCGTATAGGTTGGCTTCGATTGCTCTTGATGTTGGGTTGGCTTTACGCGGTGTTGGAACAACACATAGACGCGCTCTTCAATTCAAAATTGAGCTAACACTCAGCTATGTGCTCGACAACCACAAACCTGGTTTAGAAGAACCGCCAATCCCGCCGCCACCCCTGGCGTAAATTCAAGCATAAAATCGCCAGTAACTTTTTGTATAGGATTTTGCTCACCCGTACCCTTCTGTAACTCATGTAGCGGAACAACGACCAAAGAACCAGCTTTATAATCATGAGCTCCTTTCGGAGGATCGAGTGAAACACCGATGTGCAATTCCGTACCTTTCATCATGATGTGCCCGTCCGCTGGCACTTCAATGTCTATATTGACGTAGCAATTTTCTTGCTGCATCGAAACGCCAGATGAAACCCTTGCAATAACTCTAACACCTCTTGAAGAATACGAAGAAATAATACCTGGCAACTTCATCCTACCCCCGGCATTCTTATTTGGATCGCCACGAAAAAGCGGCCAAACAACGGGTTGCACATTGACAGTAAATCGAGCCAATTCGCCCGCCAAGTTACAAGCAGACTCCAAAGACATGTAAATATCCACCCGATTTTTAGTCTGTGTCGGCGGATTCTTCTTTACTTTAAAAAGAATGTCCTTATCGTACAGAGCTATATTTCCATTATCAATTGAAGTTACTGACAGACCAGGTGAATGGCCAACATCAACGGCATTACTATAATAAATAGGAACACCCGTTGAATTATTTGCAAGAAACTGAATCTTATTTATCATTGTTTTCATATTGATCTCCTTTTAATCTGTGATAATCTAATTAGGTGGTAGAAATCCTGTGAAGCTGGAGCAAGTATCTCTGATGATTACCAGAAATGAAATACGCAGACGCTTATCTTCCTTCTCAAAGGAATGGGCTCAAGCGTCTCGTGAAAATGCCGATAGCAAACTATTCTGGGCAAGATTCTACGAGTGCTTCGGCGTCAGGCCAGAATCTGCCACCATTTACGAAAAGGCCGTTTCAAAAATCGATGGCGCCCGTGGCTTCATCGATAGTTTTATTCCCGGAAAACTTATCGTGGAGCACAAAAGTCGTGGCCAAGACTTAGCTCGCGCCTTCCAACAAGCCAGCGATTATTTTCTTGGCCTAAAGGAACATGAGCGTCCACGCTACATCATCACTTCGGACTTTGGCAGATTCATTCTTACGGACTTAAAGAACGACACCACACATGAGTGCAGTCTCAAGGATCTGTCAAAGCATGCAGATTGGTTTGCATTCTTGGTTGATGAACGACCAGAGCAAATCAAAGAAGAGTCCAAGATCGACCGAAAGGCGGCCTACCAAGTATCTCGCTTACATCAGGCCCTTCTCGATATACGCTTTGTCGGTCATGACTTAGAAGTCTTCATGACTAGATTACTGTTCTGTTTTTTCGCTGACGATACTGGAATTTTCGGTGAAAACGGACAGTTTCTTAGACTTATTGGTCAAACTAGAGAAGATGGCAAAGACCTGGGGCCACTTCTTGCCGAGCTTTTCCAGGTGCTCGATTCCTCACGAGAAATCCGCCAAGCCACTCTCGATGAAGATCTCAAGAATTTTGAGTACATCAACGGCAGCTTATTTTCAGAGCGGACCAATATCCCGGCTTTCAATTTTTCCCTACGAAACGAACTCGTTGCGTGTGCTCAATTGGACTGGAGCAGTATTTCGCCCGCTATTTTTGGGGCGATGTTCCAAGGAATCTTGGAGCAACAGCATCCAGAAGCAAGTAAGCGTCAAGCGACCCGAAGAGAACTAGGCGCTCACTATACGAGTGAGAGAAATATTCTTCGATTGATCAATCCGCTATTTATGGATGATCTTCGAGCTGAGCTTCATTCCCCTAAAAGGGCAAAGGCTTCGCTTCGAGCGCTTTACGATAAGCTTCCAAGGCTCACTTTTCTTGACCCAGCCTGTGGGTGCGGAAATTTTTTGGTCATTGCATTCCGTGAACTTCGTCTTCTTGAAATGGAAGTTATTGCGGAGCTGTGGGGGGATCAACGAGGAGTTCTTGATGTCTCGACCCTTTGCAGGGTCAACGTCCACCAGTTTTACGGAATTGAGATTGATGATGCCGCTGCTCATATTGCCCGAGTCGCACTTTGGATTACCGATCATCAATTGAATCTTGAGGCAGCTGGGCGGTTTGGAACAACCCGTCCAACCGTCCCGCTTGTTACTAGCCCTACGATTGTCTGTAGTAACTCACTTCATCTGGATTGGAGTTCTGTGCTCCCGTCCCCCGATTGCCACTACATTCTTGGTAACCCTCCTTTTGTGGGAGCCAAGTACATGAGCGATAGTCAGCGTGCCGACATCGCTCCAGTTTTTAGAACTATCGAGAATGGCGGGCTTCTTGACTATGTTGCTGCATGGTATGTCAAAGCAACCACTTACATGCTCGGAAACACGTCGATTCGCGCTGCATTCGTTTCTACTAACAGCGTTTGTCAAGGTGAACAAGCCGGTGCGCTTTGGCCCTGGCTCCTTGGAAAAGGCGTCCATATTTCTTTTGCGCATCGAACATTCCAGTGGAATAACGAAGGAAAGGGGGTTGCCGCCGTTCACTGCATCATCGTTGGCTTTGGTCTTCAAGACGCCAGTAAGAAAATCCTCTACACCTACAGTGACATTAAAGGCGAGCCAACATCCAACTTGGTTAAAAACATCAACCCATATCTAACCGATGCTCCAGATGTCGTACTAGGACGACGCTCAACGCCACTTTGTCATGTACCAAAAATGAGCGTTGGCAACAAACCAATAGACGGTGGTTTGTATCTATTTTCAACGGAAGAGATGCACGAATTTGTTGACAAAGAACCCAACGCCAAACCGTATTTCAAGCGTTGGCTTGGTGCCGATGAATTTCTCAACGGTTATGAACGTTGGTGCTTATGGCTGGGTGATATCGAACCAAATGAACTTCATTCGATGCCTTTATCAATGGAGAGAGTTGCATCCGTGCGAGCCTTCCGCATGTCGAGTAAGAGTGCGCCCACGAGAAAGCTAGCTGAAACACCTCGTAGATTTCACGTTGAATTTATGCCAAAAGATGAATACCTCGTGATACCTGAGGTTTCTTCCGAGCGCAGAAATTTCATCCCTATTGGATACATAGGCCACCAAACCTTGGCCAGCAACCTCCTTCGTGTTCTGCCAGGCGCAACTCTATTTGAATTCGGCGTACTTTCCAGTTCGATGCATAATGCATGGATGCGTACAGTCGCGGGACGACTCAAGAGCGACTACCGCTACTCTGTAAACGTTGTTTATAACAACTACCCCTGGCCAACCTCCATCTCCGATACACAGCGACAGGCCGTAATATCCGCCGCAGAATCGGTCTTGATTGCCAGGAAAAATCACCCGAATGCAACACTGGCAGAGCTGTACAATCCGAATTCCATGCCAAATGACCTGATGTCAGCGCATGCGGCGCTAGACAAAGCGGTGGATCTTACTTATGGCTACCGAGGATCAAAGGCTGATTCCAACCGCGTATCCTTTCTTTTCGAACTATATGCAAATTTGGTTGAAAAAAATAGTCATTGATGTGCAACGATCTTCCACTTAGCACAGCAACTCGACTCTTCTTTCGACAGTTTATTGAGTCGAAAATTTATACCCTTCATCGGTTCTTGATTGATTCTTTAAATTCCTCAATCGACATCATGGGCTCGGTGCGATGAATCATTCGATGGCAATTGGCACATAAGATGGCTAAGTCGCTCAAAGAAGTCTTCCTTTCACCACCTTTGGAAAGAGGTCTTAGGTGGTGTACCTCCCCATAGCCTTCCCCTAACTCACCATAGAATTTCTGAAAATCAAAATCACATACTTCGCACACCAGTGTTCCCTTTTGTGCAAGAACACTAGCTTTTTTTGACGAGACCAAGGTTGCATTTCTCTCTCGAGTCTTATGGACAACGAGTTTTTGGCGCCCCTCCGGACTCAAGAAAGATTGATCATCAACATCTGCAAGGTGTCCATTGAGCTTAGTTTTTCTTCCCTTGTCGGCGATAAAACTTGCCCATGTTTTAATCACTTTTTTGTCTTCAGATACAAGCGCAGACTTCTCGAGTACTCTTACAAATCGGTTTAAGGACTGCCCTTTTAACTCAAGAGTCGGCCCCCTTACCCATACTCCGCTCTCGCCAAGAACAAGATTGCGTGCACCAGCAATTGGCTTTTTCAACAAAATTGACTTGCCTTCATCGCACCAGTAAGTCCAAATCAAATTGCGGTATCCGCGTTTATCCCCTGATTTGGATCGGTGTTGGCTTTCTGCGTAGACGCATCCTGCTTGTAGGCCCACTACCAAATCACCCCGTTTTTCTGCTGTCTTCGCTGTAATCGTGACAAGAGCAAAAGGCTCCCCCATTCGTATTGCCTTGAGGTGCTTTGGAGGAAGATATCCTCGGACCACTCCTTTTTCGGGCAGAAAATTCACAGCCTCCTCGAATCCATCCATCGGCGATGACTTATGAATTTCTTGGTACTCAGCCTCTGTCACATACTTACTGTACGCGCGACCAGAACGAGGGTCTGGGTTAAGTCGAACGACAAATACTCGCATTACCAAAATCCTATGGTTTTGTGGATGGAATGATGTTCATTCCACGGCAACGCAGACCCAGCCCATTGCTCTTTCAAGAAAAGGCTGACCAAGACAGGATGTTCCAAATGCCACATACGGGCCTGCGTCTACCCAGCCTCAATCAATTTATTGAAGACACGGGTACCCCAATTGCGATTTGTGTTCACGCTCACAGCCCCCTGTATGCGTGTATGGCCGTATTCCTGGCCGGTCCTTAGATTGTCACTACCCAGGCCCTAAGTGAGACCTTCATCACATAGTGGACCATTTCAGGATGTGAAGGGAATGTGATCAAAGGTGGAGCGCAAACCCATCTCAAGGGCTGAAACGAATAGCCGATAATTTCCCTTCAATCTGGCCCGAGGGAATCGGTGGTAATGGAAAGTTCCGACAACATATTTTGCAGGCTTGGCACATGGATAGATTCGAAGTTCCCTGAGCTGCAAGACAAGCCAAGCAAGTCACGGCCTCAAGCAAACTTGAACACCCCCCTTCGAGGCATGAAGCCATCGACCGCCTTTCGAAGAATCGTTCGATTTGCAAGGCCAACGTTTACCATCACGATGGCACTAAGCATGATAAGTCTTGGGGCAAGCGAACATGTTCAACATATTCTGTTTGCTTCCTTTACCAATCTCATGTCGCTAACGCTAATCAAGCTTTCTAGCTACATCATTATTATTCTTCTAGGCCTACATCTTGCGCTAAATCAGATGCGCGCCATGTCCACGGCCATCAAACAAATCACATCCTTTGTTTGTGAAGCGGGCTTCGACTGCACAAGTTCTACCATTGGTGTTGTCGCAGGCACTTGGCTCGCCATGTGTTTCACAAATGGGTTCCTATCAGGCACCGCTTCTGTTGCGTTGGCGGTTTGCCTTGTTCTTCTCATGAATCTGGTTTTCTGGTTTGCCATCAATTTTGAGAGTACATGGGACAAGATTGGCATTACTGCATTGACATCTCGACACAAAGTGATTGTGGGCTGCCTTCTCACCCTTGTCGGGCTGTTCTATTTACACGGTGAGCCTTGGAAAGAATTGGCTAACAATGCAAGCGCCTGCCCTTCCACCAAACCTGTTCCCGCATGTGTCTCGTTTTGCCTCAATGTGAAGACATGACGCCACGTTGGTGAGTAGGCAATGCGGGCCCGGGGTTCGTTGCCCCCCTTGGGATGCGAACCTTTGGAAGGGTCTAAAGTTACGGCGGCCTTCGGGTGGCAAAGTGGTCAGGCAACGGACTGCAAAGCCGTAGACGCGGGAGTCGAACCCGCGTCCGAATTTGGTACCCAGGAGAGGAGTCGAACCATACCTCCGGGTGGCCTTTGAGGGTTCAAGCCGGTACGCTATTGAAGTCCCAACCAAGACACTAAAATTGTGTCGAATGAGATGCCAGATGAGGTCTAGCAGACTAAAGGGCATCAAAGGGTTGGCGAAAGCGCCCTGGGCGTTCCCGCCACCTCCACCATCAAAACAAAAAAGCCCGGCGATTTCTCGCCGGGCTTTTTTGTTGATCATCGCCGGCACCCTACAGCAACACTTATCGCCAACGGCAACCAATTGACCTAAATCAAACAGACCCAAGTCGTTATTTCAGCGCATGTATAGCACCGTGCTGCCTCGCTGCGCGGTCACTGATTCGGTAGAGCCGGTTCCGTACAGCCATTTTATGAGCGGCGCCGTCCCGTCCAAGTGCCAGCAATGCTCCATGCTGTTTGAAGGCGTCTGCAAACGCACCATAGTCCCGGGCTAAACCTCTTCCCAGCGGCACGCATCAGACGCTCGATGCGCAGTCGAGTGCCGACTCCTGAAAAGCCACTCCGAGGTGAACTATGACGTTGGTAGGCAAGGGTATTCTTGTCGCGATTCTATGGTCCATCATCGGACCGTGCGCGGCACATGCAGAGTCAACAACGGTTACCCGACTCGATGCCTACCTCGACCAGGCGCACCAAGCTGGCTTATTGAACGGAAATGTCCTGATTGCGGATCATGGAAAGATCGTTCTTCGCCGCGCGATCGGTTACGCGGACGCATCCCGCACGCTCCCCCTGAAGCTCTCGGACCGCTTCGACATCGGGTCGATCTCTAAGGAGTTCGATGCCGTCGGTATCTTGATGCTTGCGCAGGAGGGGAAGCTTGCGCTGACCGATCCCGTGTCGAAGTTCTTGCCTGACCTGCCGCCCTGGGCGGCAACGGTGACGATCGACGACCTGATGCATTGCACGAGCGGCTTACCCGACATCGATTGGGATACTGTGCACAGCGATGCGGATGCTTACCGCAATCTCCGCGCGCTCAAGCAGCTCGATCATCCGGCCGGTACGCATTACGCCTACAACAATAACAACACGTTCTTGCGCCGGCAGGTGATAGAGAAAATCAGCGGCATGAGCTTCGACGAGTTCATCACGAAAAGGGAATTTCCGAAGGCCGGCATTCGCGACGCCGTGATCGACCCGACGGAAGCCACGCCCAGCTTCGCCAAAAGTTTCGACGCGAATTTCAAGCAGGATCCAATGACGCTGGACATCAGCGGTTGGACGTCATTGACCACGGACGATTTGTTCCGCTGGTCGAACTGCATGGCCAGTTTCTGCCTCATCACGCCAGACAGCACACGCCAGCTCGGGATCGGGCGGCATCCCGGCTGGTCCACGGCGCTTGGGCATTGGGATGTGATCGGCAATCAGTTGATGAAGCATGTGCACGATGGCAACAACCATAACTTCGAGGCCTTGCTGACAACGGACGCTTCCAAGGGCCGAACGATCATCATTGAGACCAACCAGAACGATCATGTCTACGCCTTGGCCGATGCCATCAATGCGATCCTCGATGGCAAGCCTTAAAGGGCCGTAGGCAGCCAGGCATATTTAACTGCCTCCGCCCTTCCCTTGGCGCCAGGTGGTTTCCGCCAGCCATAGCGGCAAAACATCCCCTTCATGGCATGGGAGCAGGGTCGATTTTCCATAACCTGCTGCACATGTAAAAATGGACAGGATAAATATCGGCCGTCCATCGTATATGAAAGCACAAGCGGATGAACTCGCAGCAAAAATCGTCGACGCCGTGCTTGAGGAGCGATGCGCGTCCGAGGAAGGCATGCGTCGCTACCGGCCACTGCTTGAGGAACGAGCGCACAGGATCGTTGCACGCCTCGTGATTGATCCGGGTGAGGAGAGCGAGTCCAACGATGATCCTCTCCATCAGATCCATGCCCTGTTCAAGCTTGCCGATGCTACCGTCAAAGACGAACTAGGCAGCCATCGCTATCCCAAGCCGGCATGCCCGGATAGTGGTGGATGCTCGATGTGCTGCACACATATGCGCATTGTTCTTAGCGCGCAGGAAGCTTGTGCCATTGCCAAAGAACTGCTTGGGCTTACGGAGCCTGAAAAGGCGGAGATCGCGCGCCGGCTTCCTTCACTCGGAAAATCTGGACCGGGTTCGCAATGTGGCCTGCTGGACGAACAGGGGTTATGCACCCTTTACGCAGCACGCCCCATCAACTGCCGCACACATCGCTCATGCTCGATCACTGCTTGCGAGGATCGTGTCCGGCTCGGCCGGAATGCGGGCGAGGAGGTGGTGTTCGCATACCCATTCGACGACCTGGTCCGCAAATCGTTCCACCACGCGGTGCAGCCGGGTGGAACGCCGCACTTTCTTGAAATGAACACGTTCCTGTCGAACGTTCTGCATGACAAAGAAAGCCTTGCGGCATGGGCGTCCGGGCAGATTCCAGCCGAGCACGGTGCATAGTGTTCTGGGTCGACTTGGCACGCTAGCGGTACGCAAAGAAGGCCGGAACCTTTCTTTGTCGCACTGGACTTGGCAACTATTCGGCCTCGATCATCAGGCTCGGCGAACATTGCGACACATTCATTTTTGCGCGGTGGTACCTGTAAGTAGTAGTCGCCCGATGCTTGTCTCCTCGAATCTACTTTCTTTGACGTTCTTTAGCTTGATAATCAGCCCGCGTCCCAACACCCCCATGCAGGACAAAAGGGGAACCACTAGAATTTCATCCTGTCTCGCCTGGGTTAACAGATCGTAGTATCCCGCCATGAGCGCGACTGGCACCGCGGCAATAAGCCCGAGATAAAACAGGTCAATTTTCTGTCCCACCAGGTCGTCGCCAACATCGCGCCTCACCTTATTGTGCACGTGATATTTGGGAGCGGCTAACCGCTCCAGCCTCTCCGCAGCGACGCAATTGGCCACCAATAGTGCGTGATAGACGCCTCTATCCAGCAGCCACAACAGGGCAACGCCGATAGAACTACCCATTGCGATGAGACACGCCAGGCGCGTGGCATGCTCGTCCTTCAGATGGGAGTGCACCCAACCCATTGCGCCAAGCGCGGCAATCATCCATCCAGACGCCAGCTTCCTGTATTCGGCCTGGATCGTGTTGAAGTGACGCTCATTTGAGCCAATCTCCTTGAGTACTTCAATAGTCGAGCTTCTTGGCTCGCCGGGAATAATTGCTTTGCGCACATCCATGCCCTCTGTAGTTGGTAAATTTCCTTACCTCAACAATCCGCATCGCGACCAATCTGCGGCACGTCAATCAACTTGGCTCCATCTTTTTTAATATCAGGCTTTACCGGGATCCTGCCTTAGATAAATAGCCTGCGGCACCTTCTTTGAGCACTCCGCATTGATAGCCACGAATTTATTTCCGTACTGGAAGGTGGCGGTTGTGCTCCCGCCACCCAGCGAAGGCCGTGGTCGAACCTTGGTCCAACCTGCTTGCTTGAGTGCATCTTCGAGCGGCGAGATGGGAACGCATTGGCCGCCAGCCGCTGAAGCGGGCCGGAAAGCGAAAACACGAAGGTCGATCTCAAGCGCCGCATCGGTGACTTTGTACAAGCGCCGAGGATGAGGCCCTGGTACAAAACGAGCGGGACCTTTGTCTAATGGGTAAAACGCTTCGGATACGCCCAGTTTGACGGCCCACCCTCCCTTGCCCGACATGTCCAGCGCGTAAGCCGCAATGCGGGAATGGTCATAACCCGTGGTTATGTCGGGCAGACCGAGAGCCTCTTTCACCGTCTCCACGCTGTCTACAGACTGCTTGTCTGTCGCCAAGGCCGTTATCCGGGAAACCATCTCGTCGAATCCATAGGCGCATTTCGCAGTCTGGATGGCTCGAATCTTTGGAATGATTGGGCTCTTGGGCTCAGGCGGACCTTTAACGCATGCCACTCCCTGCCCTGCAAAGGCGGGACCGGCGAGACAGAGTGCAAGAACGGCGAAAAGTGGAAAAAGCACCGATGCGAGCGAATGGCAGGTGCGCTTCATGGGGTACCTCATCGAGCAACATAACGTCGCGGAGTTTAAGTATCGGTCCTTCCCAGGAAGAAATACGACGCCAGCAACGATAGTACGTGCTTGATGCCGGGCGCCGTGAAGAGGCCACCCGCCAGGCGGGCAATACCCTCGATGCAGGCGGCGCAGGCCCCTGATAATAAAGAGGGTCGACTGGCGCTTTGGGCAGCCCACCAAGAACAAGCCTGATTAACTATTGCGGCCCATAAGGCCGCCTTGCTAATTTAAATGCCGGTCTGGACATCCAGGCAACGCAGCCGGAACGCTGCGGCCATTCGTTGCCACAGGGGGCACGTCGTGGGTTTGATGATGGGATATCGCTGGCGCATGGCTTGCGCCCTGCTCATTTTATTGCTGATTGCTTGCCTGCCCCTCAACGCCCGGGCGGATATCTATAAATGCAGCAAGGCCGGCGCCGTTACATATCAGGACACGCCCTGCGAAGGGGCCAATGTGCAAGCCACGCACGTCGAGGCGCCAGGCTCAAGTAATTTCGTGGGCTGCTTTGCTTCCGGCGTAAATAATGCGGGGCTTTCCGTCGAAATACGCGCCAACGGTGCGGGCACCTATCAGATGATCGACGAGCACAATCCGCTGGCAGCGGGTGTGACGCTGAGAGCTACAACCTATGAGGAGCTGAAGGCGGTAAGCGAGGGGCTCCATATATCCGTCAGCGAGGGGCTCAGTCGCGATACCGGCCGGCCCGTCACCATGAATGTTTATTCGGTTCGCACGGGATATCACTACCAAATACGGTCCACGCCGGTTGCAACGGCTATTTCGCCGGCCAGCCTGTATGGCATTTACCACGGCACCAGTTCGGATGGGCAAGCCATTACCTTGCTCTACAGAGGCGGCGGTGTGCCGCAATTGGTGACCAAGGGATCCTGCCCGACCTATTGATAAGTATAGGAAGGGTGCTCGAATCTGCTTCAGGCTCAATCGCGCTCGTGCCAAGCGAACCGCATGAGTGACAGCATGTTCACACCCGCCGCGCTCAGACGTTCGACACAACGCGGCCAGCGCTGACCGACCTACCCCTGACTTGGTGTCCGATGCTCCCATCGTGCCAAGCGACGCCCGGATGCAGCGCTGGCCGCACCTTATGGCGCGATGTTTCGCGTCCCACCGTCGACAAGTAGCGAGGAAAACGATGCCTTACATCATCCAACAAGCAACCGGCACAAATCCGCCACTGGTCAGCGAGTGTTGCTGGGGCGAAGCGGTGGAAGTCAATTTCGGTGCGATGACCAGTTGCATCGCCCTGGTCCAGCAAAGTGCGGACGCAGCCAGTTCCATTCGTGTCATTCATCTGGCCCTGATCAGCGAGGATGGCACGCCCGTGTTCGACCCGGATTCCAATGTGCTTGGACAGATCGGCGACATCATGGGGCTGCAGGGTGATTTGCGGGCGTGCATCGGGTGCATCGATTTCTGGCAGGCAAGCAGCTCCGTAGAGGTGCAGGAATTTTTCTACGCGCTGATCGAGCAACTGCAAATCGGTACCCTGTTGCAATTACCCGATGGCCCACTGCGTGCCCGCTGGGGCAACGACACCATTCAATACGCACTGCAAGGCAGCGGCTGGGTGGATATTCCTTACTGACGCAGCTTTCACACCTGCATCACAAACAAAAGTGCCGCGCATTTTTCATGCTGGTTCGGCATAAAAAGCCTGCGTTCTTTTCGCCGTCATCACATTCGATATGCGACAAAGTCGCCGTCGGGTGACACTGCCTCCCAGGGTTCCCCTGCCCTGTGAGTCTTCCGACCAAAGCCGCCGCAATGGCGGCTTTTTCTATGGGTGATGGCAAGCCGTCGTCGCAAGTTTTACGTAAGCACTGATCGGCCTGCGCCGACAACAACTGCTTCGTTCGCTCAGCGCAACAAGGCCACCCTGGGCGCTGCCTGGATGACCTCGTTTCCTGCTCGATCCTCCGCAATAACCTGGGGCTTACTTGTATTTACCCTCCACGCTGTTATCACTTGGCGCGAACCCTGGCGTTTCCCCCGCTTGTCGCGTTGCTTGAGTACGGCGGTTCCCAATCACGCCGTTGCTTACTTGGCCGCCATTCCGGCCTGCGCCGGCATGACAAAACTTCAGGTACAAATCGTGATCGACCATTCCCATCGAGAGGATTAAAGCAATGGAATATCGGCGTTTAGGCGCATCGGGCTTCAAGGTGCCCGTGTTGAGTTTCGGCACCGGCACGTTCGGCGGCAAGGGCGATTTTTTCAAGGAATGGGGCAGCACCGATGTGGCCGAAGCGCGCCGCCTGGTGGACATCTGCCTCGACGCAGGCGTCACCATGTTCGACAGTGCGGACATCTATTCCTCCGGCGCCGCCGAGTCGGTGCTGGGCGAGGCGATCAAGGGCCGCCGCGACCAAGTGCTGATTTCCACCAAGGCCACCTTCCGCTTCAACGACCAGCCCAACAACGTCGGCTCCTCGCGCTATCACCTGATCAAGACTTGCGAAGCAGCGCTCAAGCGCCTGGGCACCGATTACATCGACCTGTTCCAACTGCACGGCTTCGATGCGATGACACCGGTGGAAGAAACCTTGTCCACGCTGGACGAGCTGGTGCGCGCCGGCAAGATCCGCTATCTGGGCGTATCGAATTTCTCCGGCTGGCATTTGATGAAGTCGCTGGCGGTGGCGGATCGCTACGGCTATCCGCGCTATGTGGCCAACCAGGCGTACTACTCGCTGATCGGCCGCGACTACGAATGGGAGCTCATGCCGCTGGGCCTGGACCAGGGCCTGGGTGCGGTGGTGTGGAGCCCGCTCGGCTGGGGACGCCTCACCGGCAAGATCCGCCGCGGCCAGCCGCTGCCCACCGTAAGCCGCCTGCACAAGACCGCCGACATGGGCCCGCAGGTGGAAGACGAATACCTGTATCGCGTGGTGGACGCGCTGGACGAAGTCGCCCAGCAAACCGGCAAGTCGATTCCGCAGGTAGCCCTGAACTGGTTGCTGCAGCGTCCCACCGTCTCCACCGTGGTGATCGGCGCCCGCAATGAAGAACAGCTGCGGCAAAACCTCGGCGCCGTGGGCTGGAACCTCAGTGCCGAACAGGTGGCCAAGCTCGATGCCGCCAGCGAGGTCACGCCGGTTTACCCGTATTGGCACCAGCGCGGTTTCGCCGAGCGCAATCCGCCGCCGGTGTAAGCGCAAGAACCTGCTAAACGATGGCGCCCGCATCCGCCTGCGAAGCGGGCGCCATCACCAGCCGGCTTCGCTATGCTGCCGGGCAATCCAGCCGGCCCACTCCCATGCAACCCAGCCTCGACACCGCGCCTGCCCTGCTGCCCATACTCGATGAACTGAAGCAGCGCGAGCCGATTTTCCACCGTGCCGAATTCGGCACCACGCGCCAGCAGTTCGAGGCCATGACCGAAGCCGACTTCTGGGAGGTCGGCGCCTCCGGGCAACGCTACAGCCGCGACTATGTACTCGATGTGCTGGAACAGCGCTTCCAGCATCCCGCCGAGGATGTGTGGGAAACCAGCGAGTTTCATTGCCGCCAGATCGCCGCCGACAACTACCTGCTCACCTATACGCTGAAACAGGGCGCGCGCGTTACGCGTCGCGCAACCCTGTGGCGGCATACGGCGGAGGGCTGGAAGATCGTTTACCACCAAGGCACCGTTGTCGCCGCCGCTTGAACATGCAACGGCACCGCCCATCACGCTAAATGCCGCGCCCTGACAGCGAACCGCGCGAAATATCGCTCTGTTGAATCTTGCCCAGGTTGCCGGGCACGTTTTCGTCGATGGTCTTGTCGCTGGTCCATGCGTGCATGAAGCGGCCGCTCTGGTCGAATACCAGCAGCGCGGACACGGTCTTTTCGATCTTCCTGGGAATCTTCGAGCCCACCACCGGGCCGCTGTTGCCGCTGTCGTCGATAACGCGGACCGTGCTGACGTACTGCAGCTTGTCGGTGCCGTCCGGCTCCTTGGTTTCGTGGAACGGGGCTCCGAACGCTGCCTCCACCTCGGCAACCGTGGTAACGCCCGGCTTCAATGCAGACAAGGATTGCGCATCGACCACCTTGCTCTTCGTCGTCGCGCACGCAGCAAGCACGAGTGCGGCCAAGGGCGCTGCAAGCCAATGTTTCATCACACCCTCCTTGGGCTGTTTTTCATCACGCGTGGCCGGCCAGACCTGGGGTATGTCCGGCGTCGCTTAAATCTCGCGCGCATTCAAGCAGCCGCCAAGAGCCATTCGGTACAGGAAAGCGACGCTATTGGCCTCCCTTTGGCACGTGCCGCCCTGCCTATTGCAATGGGGTATTCAATTCAGGCTATGCTGCCGGCGCACCACAGGGGAAATCTCAAAAACCACCACTCGCCAGCTCAAGGCAGGCCGTGCTTCGACCGATACAGGCATATGTATCGATCCATATAACCTTGCCTCCGCCGATTTCACGTTTTCTATACAACACGTACTCGTTGATAGGCGCCTTATCGATAGTTGGGTGGCCATGAGCCGAACTCTTCCTATCCAAACTCGAACCATTGAAGACGCCGAACACGCGGCGTGGCTCGCGCGTCTGATCGAAGCCACCACGCCGGAACAGGTCGCGGCGTTGATCGAAGCGCTGGCCCGGCGGCAGTCCGGCTGCGCTCGGGCGCAGGTGCTGTGGCTCAATCCCTACGGCAGCGGCCACCTGCATACCGCCACCGGCGCCAACGCACCGGATGCCGGGGTAATGGAGCTCGCGCATATGGCGCTCGACGCCGGCGAAGGCGTGCACGCGCCCGATGGCCGGCACTACGCGCTGACCCTGCTCAGCCAGGAACAAGTGGTACTGGTGCTGACCCTGAACGGCGAAGCACCGGTCAAGAACTTGCTGGCCGCCATGAGCCCGTATCTGCAACTGGGCGTGCGCCAGCTCTATCACGCGATGAAGCTGGCCGATCTCTACGATTCGCACGCCCAGCTGGAACACTCCGAAAACCTGCAGCGCGCCCTGTTCGCCATTTCCGATCTGGCCGGTTCCAGCCTGGACATGCCGGACATGCTGCGCGAGATCCACCGCATCGTCAGCGGGCTGATGTACGCCGAGAATTTCTTCATCGTGCGCTACAACCCCGAACGCGAAACCATGCGGTTCCTGTATTACGCCGACATCGAGGACCAGGACCAGCCCGACACCACACGCGAAATCAGCCTCGACGAACGCCGCCACACGCTTACCTGGTATCTGCTTACCCAGGGCAAGGCCTTGATGGGTACCGACGAGCAACTGATGGAACAGGTCAACGGCCCGGTGATCCTGTCCGGCCCCGACAGCGACGACTGGCTGGGCGTGCCCATGCTGCACCATGGCAGCGTGCACGGCGCGCTGGTGGTGCAGAGCTACGGCAGCGGCCAGGTGTATTCGCGCGATGACCTCGCGCTGCTGGAATTCGTCGGCAGCCATATCCTCACCGCTCTGGAACGCAAGGAAAGCAAGGACGAACTGGAACGGCGCGTGCGCCAGCGCACCGAAGAACTGGCCGAGGTCAACCGCGGCCTGCGCCAGGAAGTGCGCGAGCGCCATCGCGCCGAGCGCCTGCAGGAGGCGCTATTCCAGGTGGCGCAGCTGGCCACCGCCGATATCGACGAAAACACCTTCTACGAGCGCGTGCACACCGTGGTCGGGCGCCTGCTGGACGCGCGCAATTTCTTTATCGCCCTGCTCAGCGACGACCGCACCAAGCTGGAATTTCCGTATTACATGGATGCCGGCGTGGTGCACACGCTGAGCCGGCCGATCGGCCGTGGCCTGAGCGAATACGTGCTGCGGCTGGGCGAACCCTGGTCGGGCAAGCAGGAAGACATCAAGGCGCTTACCGATACCGGCGAGGTGGTGCCGCACAGCATCGGCGATCCCTGCGCCTGCTGGCTGGGCGTGCCGCTGAAGGTGGACGAATCCACCATCGGCGTGGTGGTGGTGCAGAGCTACGACAAGAACGCCAGCTACGGCTCCATCGAAAAAGAACTGCTGAGCTTTGTGGCGCTGCAGATCGCCAACAGCATCTACCGGCGCCGCTCCGCCGCCGCCCTGCACCTGGCCAATGTGCGGCTGGAACATCGGGTGGAAGAACGCACGCGCGAGCTGCGCGCGGAAATCGCCCGCCGCGAACAGATGCAACAGCAGTTGCACCACCAGGTGATGCATGACCCGCTTACCGGCCTGCCCAACCGCGGCTACCTGCGCGAGCGGCTGGACATGGTGCTCAGCGCGATCCAGCACGAACCGCAGCGCCGCTGTGCCCTGCTCTATCTGGACGTCGATCGCTTCAAGGTGATCAACGACAGCCTGGGGCATCTGGCCGGCGACGAATTCCTCAAGGCGATCGCCCTGCGGCTGCTGGCGCATGTGCGCGAACCGGACATGGTCGCGCGCCTGTCCGGCGACGAATTCGCCATCCTGCTGGAAGATATCGAAGTCACCGCCACCGCCACCGCCATTGCCGACCGCGTACTGCACGCCATCGCAGCGCCGCTGCGCATCTCCGGCAAGGAACTGGAGCCATCGGTAAGCGTGGGTATTGCCTGCGGCGATTCCAGTTATCTGGATGCCGATGAATTGATCCGCGACGCAGATATGGCGCTGTATCAGGCCAAGCAGCTCGGCCGCAAACGCTTTGTGGTGTTCGACGAAGCCCTGGCCAAAGACATGGTCGACGTGCTCACCATGGAAAGCGAGCTGCGCAAGGCACTGCGCCAGAATGAATTCGAGCCGCACTTCCAGCCAATCTTCCGCCTCGGCGATGGCCAGATCGTCGGCTACGAGGCGCTTATCCGCTGGAACCATCCGCAGCGCGGCCTGCTCAAGCCGCATGACTTCGTGCGCATCGCCGAGGACAGCGGCCTGATCGAGGCGATCGACTGGCGCCTGTTCGAAATGAGCTGCCGCATGCTGGCGCAGAAAGGGCCGGCCGAGCAATTCGTCACCTTCAACGTATCGGCCCTGCACCTGCGTCACGCGGATTTCGACACGCGCATTTTGAAGATGCTGGAACGCACCGGACTGGCCTCATCGCGGCTGATCACCGAGGTCACCGAAGGCGCCCTGCTGGATAACCCGGAAAGCGTGCGCAGCATGCTCGACCGCTTGCGCGTGGCCGGCGTGGGCGCGGCGCTGGACGATTTCGGCACCGGCTACTCCTCGCTCAGCTACCTGCATTCGCTGCCCATGCGCATGCTGAAAATCGATCGCGCCTTCGTGCACGAGCTGGACAAGGTCGGCAGCAAGAACAGCACCACCGTGGTGGCCGCGATCCTGGCGCTGGCGCACGCACTGAATATCCAGGTGATTGCCGAAGGCATCGAAACCCAGGCGCAGTTCGACACCCTGCTCAGCATGGGCTGCGAAATGGGCCAGGGCTATTTGCTCGGCCGCCCCGCGCCGATCGACGAATGGCTGTAAACGGCGCCTGCGCTATTTGATGTGCGCCTCGGCGTGACGCTTTTCGCGTACTTCACGCAACAGTTCCAGCACCTGATCGCGATGCTCCTGGCGGCGCTTGTCCTGCGCGGCCAAGAGCTCCTGCCGGCGCGTCATATGCACCGGCGGCTGCACCTGCGGGTGCATCAGCTGGGCCAAGTAGTCGGACCATGTGCTCAGATGCCAGGGCGAGCGTGCATGGGGGGCGCCTTGGGTATTCATGAATGGCCTCGCCGGGTGCAGGGTGATGGGCGTCGTTTTTCCGCCGCCAGGAGAGTCAATCTGCGCCTTGACCTGTTAGCGCGCTGTAACGAAGCGACGGAGGACTGGTTAAGCCGCTTCATTCGCCGGCCGCCGCTCATTCGTGATGCTGGGGAGAGGCGAAAGCGCGCGGGTGCTCTGCTCCCTCTCCCCTCCGGGGAGAGGGTTGGGGTGAGGGGCCAGCCTCGCGTAAAGATGTATTCAGAGCGTCGCGTTGATCTGGCTCGCCGCGAGCGTGTCCCCCTCACCTCGATCCTCTCCCCGCGGGGGAGAGGAGGAAGAACGGGGATCGCTGCTCCCTCTCCCCGCCGCTGGAGAGAGAAGGAAGAACGGGAGCTCTGCTCCCTCTCCCCTCCGGGGAGAGGGTTGGGGTGAGGGGCCAGCCTCGCGTAAAGATGTATTCAGAGCGTCGCATTGATCTAGATCACCGCGAGTGTGTCCCCCTCACCTCGATCCTCTCCCCGCAGGGGAGAGGAGGAAGAGCTGGGAGCGCTGCTCCCTCTCCCCGCGTAGAGAGAAGAAAGTACCGGCAAGCGCGCTACTGGCGAGTAGCCCGAATCGCCGCCGCAATCAACGCAATATCGTCCCCGATACCGAACGCTGGCGGACGCGAATAGCCAAACCGCACCACCACCAGATGCTCGGACGGCACCACATAAATACGCTGCCCCAGAAAGCCGCTGGCATAGAACCCATCCTTGGGAAAACCGGCCGCCACCCGCTGGGCCGCCACATGGCTCGAACCGTCATTGGTCCAGAAACCGGCACCATAAGGTTCACCCAGGGTCGAACGCCGCGACCACGCCACCCAGCCCTCCGGCAAAATACGCTGCCCATTCGGCGCCACGCCATCGTGCAGATAAAGCTCGCCGAAGCGCGCATACGTACGCGCCGGCGCATACACATAAGACGAGCCGACAAACACCCCGCTACCGTCAAACTCCATGGTCAGGTTGCCCAGATGCGCCGGCTGCAACAGCTCGCGCTCGGCAAAATCGCGCATGCCCTTGGCGCCACCGCCCACCGTCTGCCCCAGCAAGCGGTCGAGAATCAAGGTATTGCCCGAGGTGTAATCCCATTCGCTGCCGATCGCCGTGCGCAAGGGCTGCTGTGCGGCATAGGCCGCCATATCGTCCTTCAAAAACTCCATTCGCCCGACCGGATCGAAACCCGAATCCGATTCCTTGATATCCAGGCCGCTGCGCATGCGCAACAGATCCTCGATGGTGATGCGTGCACGCGGATCACCCGCAGCGCGCCATTCCGGCGCATTCACCGGCTGATCCACACGCAGGCGCCCCTGCCGCACCAGCACGCCCAGCAAAGCATTGGTAAACGACTTGGCCACCGAATAACTCAGCAGCGGCGTATTCACGTCGAAGCCCGGCGCATAGCGTTCGGCGATCACGTGGCCGTCCTTTACGATCACCACCGCTTTCACGTCCTTGATCGGCTCGCCGGGATGTTCGTCGAACACCTGGTCGAGCGCAGCGTTGATCGCCGGATCGGTGCTCTTCACCGCCTCGGCCGGCGCAAAGCCGTCCGTCACGTCGGCGGGCAGCACGGGGCGCGGTGCCGGTGCTGGCGGTGTATCGGCAAACACCATCTGGCAACCGTAGCCAGGGATGAAACGTGCCCGCGCATGAAACACGCCCAGAAAGCTCGTTGACACGCTTTGATCCGCACGATCCACGCGGTAATGCAGATACCGGCCCAGCGGCTCGCCGATGATCGGGCGCACCAGCTCCTGCAAGCTGTCCTCCGGATCCAGCCCGGCCACAAAGGTCGCCGAACACAGATTATGTGCAGCCATGCCGGCACCCACCCGCGCCGCGCGATCGGGCCGCCAGATGACGATGCAGGCAACGATCGCCACGATGAGCAGAGCGCCCACCAACGCCACACTACGCTTAGCCATACACAACACCCCGGTTCAATGACGGATGCGACGGAGCATGCCAGCGCCAATACGGTGCCGGGGCGCCGCTGGGACGAACGCCGCCAGGCCAGGGACGAAGCCCGGCAGCCTTAAAGACGCAGCGACAGACCCGGCGGCAAATGCTCCAGATACCGGCGCGTCCAGGTGATGCGCGCGCCATCGTCGAGCAGCAGGCGGTATTCCCCCTCCGGCCAGGGTTGCACTTCGCGGATCGCATCCAGGCGGATCAGGGTGGAACGGTTCACGCGGGCGAAGCGCACCGGATTGAGGCGCGATTGCATGCTTTCCAACGTGCCGCGCAGACGGTAGCTGTGGCCCTCGGCATGCACGTCCAGATAATTGCGGCTGGATTCGATCCGGCTTACACGGTCGGTGCGCAGCAACTGGGCGCTGTCATCGGCCTGCACCAGCAAGTGTTCCAGATAGTGCGTAGGCGCCGGCAAATCTTGCAGCAAGCCATCCAGGCGCTGATCCAGATCCTGTCGCGGTATCAGGCGTTCGCGCAGGCGCTGCAGCAGCCGGTCGAAGCGCTCGGGGCTTACCGGCTTCAGCAGGTAATCGAACGCATGCACTTCGAACGCCTGCAGCGCGCGATCGTCGTGCGCGGTCACAAAGACGATCTCCGCCGCCAGCGATTCGCCCAGGGCCTGCAATACGGCGAAGCCATCCATATCGGGCATGCTGATATCCAGCAGCACCACATCCGGGCGTTCGCGGGTGATCAGCGTCAAGGCATCGCGGCCATTGGCCGCTTCGCCCACTACCGACAAATCTTCATACGCGGACAGATAACGCCGCAGCTTCGCGCGTGCCGGGGCTTCGTCGTCAACAATCGCCAGGCGCAAGCTCATACCGCGGCCTCCTCACGACAAGGCAGCCACAGCAGCACGTCCCAGCCCTGCCCTGGCCGCTGTTCCAGGCGCAGGCCGGCGGCATCGCCGTACAGATGTTTCAGCCGTGCCTCGCTATTGCTAAGACCGATACCGTGCCCGCGATGCACCGGAGCGCCGCCGGCTGCGGCAGGGTTGCTGACGCGGAACTGCAATTGCGCGCCGCTGCGCCAGGCGGCGATGCTCACCTGCCGATCCTCGCCGCCGTGCTCGATCGCGTTTTCCACCAGCGGCTGCAACACCAGAAACGGCACGCGGATCCTGGCCAGGGCCGGGTCGGTATCGATGGTGACGGCCAGCTCCTGGCCGAAGCGTGCACGCTGGATATCCAGGTACAAATCCAGCAGGCGCCATTCCTCCGCCAGCGGATGTTCCTGCACTTTTGCATTGAGCGTGGCGCGCAGCAGCTCGCCGATGCGCGCCAGCATTTCGTCCGCCACGCGGGGGCGCTCGTACATGATGGAAGAAATGGCGTTGAGGGTATTGAACAGAAAATGCGGATTGAGCTGCAGGCGCAGCGCATCCAGGCGTGCTTCCGACAAGGCCGATTCCAGCTGCGCCGCACGCAATTCGCGTTGCTGCGCGGCGCGATAACGATCGATCAGCCACAGCACGATCGCCACCAGCAGGTAATAGAAAATGTCGCTGGGAAATTCCATCAGATAACGCCAGGGCATCACGCCGTAGTCGTAATGCCCCAGTCCGGCCAGTTGGAACAACAGCGCGCGCGAGCCCCAGGAGAGACTGGTGTGCAAGGCCGACAGCAGCAGCAACACCAGCGCATGGCAGGCGTAGCGCTGCCAACGTGAGGGCAGTTGGCGGATGCGGCGCAGCGCAGCGAATAACAAAGGCAGCATCAGCCCGAAGCTGAGACTGCCAGTCAGTTCCTCGATCAGGTTGACCGAGAACAGCGCCGGAGCGCGGTTTGCCACATTGTTGAGATAGCGATGCAGCGCGTTGAGCAGGCCGATCAGCGTAACCACGCCGAACCACAGGCCAATCCACAGGCTGCTGCGGGATCTGGCCGTAAGCGTATTCGTTGGCGTGCTGTGCAAGGCTTCCACGCAGTCCCCATCACCCTTGGCGGATACCGCAAGTGTAGCTACCCGGGCCGCAAACGCCTGCTTTAGCGCGCTCTGCTCCCTCTCCCCTGCGGGGAGAGGGTTGGGGTGAGGGGGCAACCTCGCGCAGATATCTATTCAGAGCGTCGCTTTGATGTGGATCACCGCGAGCGTGCCCCCTCACCTCGATCCTCTCCCCGCAGGGGAGAGGAGGAAGAGCGAAAAGCTCTGCCCCCTCTCCCCTCCGGGGAGAGGGCTGGGGTGAGGGGCAACCTCGCACAGATATCCATTCAAAGCGTCGCTTCGATGTGGATCACCGCGAGCGTGTCCCCCTCACCTCGATCCTCTCCCCGCAGGGGAGAGGAGGAAGAGCGTGGAACTGCGCCCATCCCATCACGAGAAAAAGCATAACGAGCGAAAAGCTCTGCCCCCTCTCCCCTCCGGGGAGAGGGCTGGGGTGAGGGGGCAACCTCGCGCAGATATCCATTCAGGGCGTCGCTTTGATGTAGATCACCGCGAGCGTGTCCCCCTCACCTCAATCCTCTCCCCGCAGGGGAGAGGAGGAAGAGCGTGGAACTGCGCCCATCCCATCACGAGAAAAAGCATAACGAGCGAAAAGCTCTGCCCCTTCTCCCCTCCGGGGAGAGGGCTGGGGTGAGGGGGCAACCTCGCGCAGATATCCATTCAGAGCATCGCTTTGATGTAGATCACCGCGAGCGTGTCCCCCTCACCTCAATCCTCTCCCCGCAGGGGAGAGGAGGAAGAGCTGAGCGCCGCACTCCATCTCCCAGGGGAGAGGAGGAGAAGCACGAAGCTGTGCTTCACCGATACCGCCCTCTACACTCAGCCCAACCCGTCACCCACCTACCACCATGCGCATCATCCCCGGCGACCTCACTGACCCGCGCGTGATCGAACTCCTGCGCATCCACGTCACCACCGCCCGCGCACAAACCGCCCGCGGCAGCGCACACGCCTTGGATATCAGCGCCCTGCAAACACCGGATATCCACTTCTGGACCGCCTGGGACAGCGAACAACTACTAGCGGTAGGCGCATTGCGACAACTCAGCACCGAGCACGGCGAAGTGAAATCGATGCACACCGCGCAAGCGGCACGCCGCCACGGTGCGGGCGCCGCCATGCTGCGCCATATCATCGAAGCCGCGCGTACCGGCGGCATGTCCCGGCTCAGCCTGGAAACCGGTGCCTGGGATTACTTCATCCCGGCCCGCGCCTTCTACCGCCAGCACGGCTTCGCCGAATGCGCGCCATTCGGTGACTACCTGGCCGACCCGAACAGCGTGTTCATGACCCTGGATCTGCAAGCCGCACGCACATGATCGCGGATGCCGCCATCAAGGCCCGGGTCGCCCGCTTCTTCCGCCTCACCGCCACCGGCCTGCTCGACGAACTGAAGCTGCTGCGCCCCTGGGGGCTGCGGCCCCTGCTCTGCGCCGAAACGGTCAGCGCGGTGGTACTGGCGATCCTGCTGGCCGATCTGTTCGACCTGAAGGATCGCTGGTGGGTGGCGATCAGCGCCTACACAGTGGTGCGCGGCAGTCTCAAGGTGTCGCTGTGGCGCGCGCTGGATCGCATCGCCGGCACCGTGCTCGGCGCCGCGCTGGCGGCAGTGGCGATCAGCCTGCTGCCACCCGGACGCGCACTGTTTGCGCTGATGCTGGCCTTGTTCGCCGGGCTGGGCCTGTATCGGGCAATCGGCTCGCCGCGCAGCTATGCGTGGATCCTGGGCACAGTCACCGGCCTGCTGGTGATGAGCGAAGCACATCAGCTGCACGGCCTGGGCGTCTATGAACTTGCCTTGCGCCGCGTCTGCGATGTCGCCACGGGTATCGGCGCGTCGGTGGCGGTAATCGCCGCCACGCATCTGGCGCGCGATCTACGCCACCGGCTGCTGCCGCACCGCGCGATCAACAAATCGATCAGCGCGGCGCCGGCAGTCGCGGTGCCTGCGCTCGACCGCCGCAACTGGACCATGCGCCGCCTGCGCGCGCTGCAAGCCTTGCAAGGTGCGATCAGCATCGGCGTGCTGGGCTTGTTTGCGTATAGCCATCCGCTGTCGTCGTTTCCGCAGACACTGATTTCCATTGTCGCCGTGCTGCTGGTGCCCTTGCCGGCCCTGCTGCGCAAACCGGGCGAAGACGACCTGGTCAGCCTGCGCATGGCCAACCGTGCGCTGGGCTGCATGTTCGCTGCGCTGTTGGCGGTGATCCTGCTGCCCTTGATCGGCAATACGCCGTGGCTGTGCCTGCTTACCCTGGCGATCGGCGTGTGGATGGCCGCGCATGTGCAGGCCGGCTCGGCCAATACCAGCTACCTGGGCACGCAGTTCGGCATCGGCTTCATCATGACCTTCGTGCAGGACCAGCGCTGGTCCACCGATGCCTCGGCGCCGCTGCTGCGCCTGGCCGGCATTCTGATCGGCCTGAGCGCATTGACCCTGGTGATGTTCCTGAGCACGCGCATCAGGCTAGGGATTGTGGCCTGGCGCGCCCCTCACTGAGCACGGTCACCGGTGCTAGACTCGCGCGCCATGCACCCGCCATCCAGACGCAGTCGATGGGGCAGCCCGCGCGCTTTTACGGAGCTGGGCGTGGCCCTGCTCGCCTTGACGCTGCTGGTCAATACGCATTCGGCGCTGATCAAGCAAATCTGCGCCATCGCCATCCTGCTCGCGATGGCAACAGCATCGGTCATCGTGCTGTGGCGCATCTGGAAACACCGTGGCCAAGCCACCCCGCCCCGCCTCGGGCAACTGAGCGCGCTGCCGCCAAAGTGGCAAAAGTGGGTGCTGGGCGAAGTCGACGATTCCAACAAGAACGACCGGCCCTGAGGCCGGTCGCATTTACCTGCGCACAAACAATGCGCGTTATTTCTTGCCGACGTAGTCCACGCGCCAGATCGTGTCCGAACCATCGTCCGTCACCAGCAGCGAACCATCCGGCGCGGCCGCCACGCTCACCGGCCGCCCCCACACGCGCCCATCGGGCAGCACAAAGCCGGTAAGGAAATCTTCGTATTCGCCACTCGCCTTGCCGGTGTGGTGACGCGGAATACGGATCACTTCATAGCCCACGCGCGTGGAGCGATTCCACGAGCCGTGCTCGGAAGCAAACAGATCGCCCTTGTACTCGGCCGGAAAACGGTCCGCCTCGTAGAAGGTGATCTGCAGCGATGCGTTATGCGGCTGCAGGATCACATCCGGGGTGATCACTTTGTCCTTCAGCTCCGGATGCTTGCCGGCATGGCGCGGATCCTGGTGCTGGCCCATGTACCACCACGGCCAACCGTAGAAACCGCCCTGCTGCACGGAAGTGATGTAGTCGGGCACCAGGTTGTCGCCCAGGCCGTCGCGCTCGTTCACCGTGGTCCAGAGCTGGCCATTGTCCGGATCGATCGCAATACCCGAAGGGTTGCGGATACCCCAGGCGTAGACGCGCAAATGCGAGCCATCCGGATCGAAGGCCAGGATATTGGCGCGATGCTTTTCCGCCGGTGAGGTATCCGGATCGTCGACGTTGGAGGCCGAGCCCACCGCCGCATACAAGGTCTTGCTGTCGAGCGAGAACGCCAGGTCACGCGTCCAATGGCCGGGGCCGTGCGGCAGGTCGGCCACATGCTCGGCCTTGCCGCGCGCCTTCAAATCGCCATTGCGATACGGAAAGCGCACCACTTCATCGGTATTGCCGATATAGATCCATTGCGGATTCGGCCCCACCGGATAAAAGGCGATGCCGTAGGGCCGCTTCAGCCCCGTGGCGAACACCGACGTCTGCTGCGGCTTGCCATCCGCGCCCATGCCGCGGAACACGCGAATCTGATTGCTGCCGCTTTCGGCCAGGAACATGTCGCCGTTCGGCGCCATGCGGATTACGCGCGGCGTGCCCAGGCCTTCGGCATACAGGTTCACCTTGAAGCCGGCCGGTGCGATCGGCATGGCGCCCGCCGGGCGTGCCGCCATGGACGGTGCGTTGCCGGCGGATTCGGTGGCATACGGCGTCGGCAGATCGCTCAGCGTGATCTTGCGCACCTTGCCGGGTGCCTCATAGCGGAAATCGGTAAACGGCGGCGTGGGCGGTGGCGTGGTGATGGTCGAAGCGGTAGCGGCATTGGCCGCCGCCGGCGCAGCCTTCGCCGTGGGCAAGGTCTTCAGATAGGACACGATCTGCCAGCGCTGCTGCTCTGGCAGCGCCACCCAGGACGGCATGCCGTCATTGACGGCGCCCTTGGTGATGAACCAGAACAACGCACCATCCGTTGCCTGCTGCGTGGCGCCGTGCGCCAGCGCGGGAATATTGCCGGTGCCCTGGCCAACCGCGCCGTGGCAGCTCGCGCAATGCGCGGCATACAACTGGCCGCCGGCGCTGATCGCCGCCTGGCCACTATCGGGATTTGCCACTGCCGCCGCCGCGCTGGGCGCTCCGTGGAACGTGGTGGTATCGGCTGCACTCGCCGATCCGACCACCCCACTCAGCACGACCAGCCCCAGCACGGGACACCATGAAGACCGCCACCACGCATGCTTGCCCATGAGCTCTCTCTGCCTACCGCAACGAAAAAGATGATGCGCCCTTCCTGGCCGACACGCCGGTCGCAGCCGGCACGGGCAGCGCGTTGCGCGCCCAGGTTCCCCATGGTAGCCGGGCCATGCGAGGCATGGCCCGGCTACCTGTTCATCGATTGTCAGCCCGCAAACGTGACGGAACGATGCACGATGCTGCGGAAAAATTGCCCGATCACCCGAATTGGCCCGGCATGCGGCAGTGCCGGCGATCACCTCGGCTTCGATCTGTCCCTGCTCGCACCGTTCTTGGTGGTCTTCTTGGCCGTGCTGCGTTTGCGCGGCGACAGTTTTGGTGGACGCTTTTGCCCGACTGCCGCGCCCACGCGTTCTTCGAACTCCGTGGCGAACTCCGGCAAGGTGATGTCGTACACCGCGCAGAACTCGCGCACCTGCAACATATCCACGCCGCGACGACCTGACTCGATTGCCGATACGTACGTTTGCTGACAACCCATGGCCGCAGCCACTTCCTCCTGCGTCATATCGGTCTGGTGACGCAAATCGGACAAATATGTCACCAATTCCCGATGCTCCACGGAGTGAATGCTCTTCCTCTTCATGTCATTGCCTTCCTTTCCACTAGTCCGGCGATGACGTTATTAGCCGGATTACATTTACGCGAAAAATATCTTTTTAGCGGTTTTAAAAATCGAGGAACAGCAGAAAATACGGGGATTGGCGATCAACGTTCAGCGAGCGCTACCGATTTAGCGACTATCGCCCACGCCAATATCACCTATCCCTGTCAGACGAGTATTACTATGAGCGAGCAACACACCTCAGCAGCCCCCGCAACGCCGCCCGACACCGATCCCAGGCTGGCCGACGCCCACCGCAAACTCTGCAGCGTACGCGACGAACTACTGTTATTTGCCGGCATTGCCGCACGCCCATCCGTCCAGCCGCAGGTACCGATCTGCCGCAGCACGCTGGCCTATTGCCTGGATCACCTGGCCCAACGCGTGGAAGCCGCCGTGAAGCTGCTTGAGCAAGCCACCCAAGCCACCCCAACCCCACCACATGATCAAACCACGCCTCACGCGTAGCACGCGCCTAACCCGTAGGTTGGGTTAGCGCAGCGTAACCCAACAAGCTCATGCGGCAGGCCTGAACTCCCCGCAACAAGCCCGAGAAAAATCCAACCTACGACGCCGGCTTGCGCAACACCACAAACACCATGCTGGTGCTCCGATCCTGCCCATCCATATGCGCAAACCGCCGCGCCAGCTTCTTACGCTCAGGCTGCCGCTCCGCGCGAATCGCCTGCAGCAGCGTCAAGCCCGCATCCTGGATCGCCCGCACATGCGTCGAATAAGGCTCACGATTAAGCAGATACGCCCGCCGCCCCTGCATCAGCCGCCACAACCAATCCGGACAGGCCCAATGCCCGTCCCATCCCTGGAACAGCGAATGGCTGCGAAAGTCGATCTGATGCGCACTCCAGCCCTCCGGCTTGAGCCAATCGCGAACGGCGCGGTAAGCCGGCCCGACATGCTCCACATGCTCGAGCACCGCATTGGAAATCAGCAGATCCACCTTGCCGAATTCCGCCTCCGCCGGCTGCTGCCACGGCGCGCGATAAGCCATCGCCGGCGTCTCCGCGCTATGGCTGGCCAGCTGCTCGCGCAAGGCCTCAATCCGCGCCGGCCGCAGCGCCTCCTGCATATGTTGCTCGGTCAATACATGGCTGGGGAAATCGTACGAAGGCAGGCCGATCACCATGGCCGGAAATACCGCCAGGCTGGGGATCGGCGTGCGCGCACGGAACAGCTCCACCAGGCGATCGAAAATGGCCAGGTCGTTGCGCCGGTTCGCATGCGGAACCGCATCGAATGCGTAGTAACGCTCCACGCCCGAAATAAGTGCAGCCATGCCCACGCCCAGCGAATCGCCCGGGCCGAGCTCGGCGATCACCTGCGGGAACGAAGTCATACCCCCGTTGGCGGCGAGCACCAGTTGCCGCAGCCATACGCAATAGCAGTATTCCGCCGAATCCGTGCCTCCCGTCTTGGGCGTAAACAGATCGGGGGAGACCGGCAAGTAGCTAAGCAGGCCATAGGCCAACTGGCGGAAATTCATCGATGCTGTCCCCTGCTCTGGTGTCGCGTTTCGGTGTGCTGAGTGCGTGTGGGGGATTGTCCGTCAAAATCCGATGCGATGGGCGATGGGAAAAGGTGCGGAAGCGCCGCTTTTCGGGTGCCGGTGTTGCGGGTGTGTGGATGGTGCTGCGTCGTTGATGCTGTAGGTGTGCTTACGCGTTCCAGCGTCTTTTTCCTACAATGGCCGGCGCTGTTTGGCGCCGGAATCGGCTTGACCGGTGTGTGGTCGGGACTTAACTTGCTCGGGTCGCTGCACAATCAGCGGCCGGGCGTGACAACCCGCGTAACCACGGCGCAGAAGCGCCAACCGGCGCTTTTTCTATGCGCTAACACTTTCGCGTGTTTATGGCGGACGTGTTGGGCAGGCTTTGCCTGGCCGGTAACGTGGTTCCCGGTTTGTCACCCCGACACGTCCGCCGCCCGCGCATGGCGGGCGGCCATTCTCGGTATCGCAAGGAGCGAACGATGAACCAGCCCTCCCCCGGAACCTGCCTCACCCTCAATGCCAGCTACCACATTGCACCGCTGGATCCCCCGTTGAAACTCTTGGAAGACGCGCAGCTGTTGCTTGGTGGTGCGCATGGCATCTCAGGGACTACTGGTACGCCCCCGATTCCGTAGACACCTGATAGTGTCTATTGAGGATCGGAGGATCTATGACCAGCAAACGTTTCACCGACGAGTTCAAGGCTGAGGCGGTCAAGCAAGTTACCGAGCGTGGCTATCCCGTTTCGGAGGTCGCAGAACGCTTGGGGATGTCGACGCACAGCCTGTATGCGTGGCTGCGCGAACAAGGCGTAAGCCGTCAGGCACGCAGCATGCAAAAGACCGATGACCTGGCCCAGGAGAATGCTCGGCTTCGTGCTGAGCTGCGTCGCGTGGAAGAGGAGCGCGACATTTTAAAAAAGGCCGCCGCGTACTTTGCCAAGGGGTAAAGGCGAAGTACGCCTTCATGCAGGCCCATAGCCAGCAGTTTCGTGTTGCCACCATGTGCCGTGTGCTTAAAGTCGAGCGCAGCGGTTATTACGCATGGCTGAAGCAACCGATGTCCGCGCGCGCGAAGGAAGACGCACGACTGCTCGTGCACATCGAAGAATCCTATCTGGCATCTGGCGGCGTGTATGGAAGCCGCAATGTGCATCGCGATCTGACGGAAGCTGGCGAGCGCATCAGCAAAAAGCGGGTTGAACGGTTGATGCGCAAGCATGGCCTGCGTTCGGTTCGCTCGCCACTGAGGCGGCGCTATAAAAGCGGCAAGCCAGCCGTGGTTGCACCCAACCGATTGCAGCGGCAGTTCACCGTGGACCAGCCGGATCGATCGTGGGTGACTGACATCACCTACCTGCGCACCGCGGAAGGTTGGTTGTACCTGGCGGTCGTCATCGACCTGTATTCGCGCGCGGTGATCGGCTGGTCGATGAAATCCAGCCTGGCGCGCGAACTGGCCTTGGACGCTCTCCTAATGGCGATCTGGCGGCGACGCCCCACGGCGGAGGTCGTCATTCACTCCGACCAAGGCGTGCAATACGGCAGCGATGATTGGCGTCGCTTCTGTCGCGAGCACGGGCTTCAGGTCAGCATGAGTCGACGCGGCAACTGCTGGGATAACTCGGTGGCCGAATCGTTCTTCAGCAGCTTAAAGAAGGAGCGTGTGCGTGGTCGTGTCTACAGCAGTCGTGAAGAAGCGCGCAGTGACGTGTTCGATTACATCGAGGTTTTCTACAACCGGCAACGCCGACATGGACATCTGGGTGGCCTTGCGCCGATGATGTTTGAGGCGGCTAACTCAAAAACGAGTACCTAACCGTCTACGAAAGCGGGGGCGTACCACCCCTTGGTTTATCAAGGTTCCGTAAGGAACTCCGTTAGCAGTAGCGTCGCCGACTGCTGCCTGAAGACTAGTCAACTGAACTTGGGAGTTGAGGTTTACTAGATCCGGGCTAAATCCGCCAGCTGACCCATTGTTGCCGAGTGCGTACTCCGCCATATGTTCAGTAGCATTTGGCGCCACCCATACGTCAGCACCATCCGTAGACAATGTGAAGGAACGTGGAATTTGAGTACCCGCATAAGCATCTTGGGTGGGACTAATTGAGTCCCAGACCGTGCCTGTATTTACTGGAGTTGCTGCGTTTGGAACAACAAAACGCCCGCACTAGGCGGGCGTCTACTTGATCGTTCGCTACTTGTGAGACCTCGCTTTCATGCGATCGCGCATCTCCTTCATCTTCGCGCCGTCATCGTAGTGGACCATAAAATGGCGCTGATCATTCGGGCATTCTATTCCGTGCAACGGCTTGCCAGCGCTCCACTCCTCTGGAATCGTTTTGATTTTTGCGTTGCAGACGGGACAGAGCAACTCACATCCTTGCCCTATGAGCTTCGCCGCCTCAGCACCGGAAACTTGATTTGCGATCAAAGTCTTCATTGCTGACCTCCGAAAGGATATTTGCCCTGAGGAAGATCAGGGTAGAGCTGCTGCACGTCGTTCCAAATATTCATGCGCTCATCCAGTGTCGGCCTAACTCCGTTCTGAAAAAGGCTCTCGTTTCTGAACGCCTGATATTCCGTGTACTGAGTATTCTGCGGAATGCCGTTGAAAAATCCATTCTGATGTGTAGCTTCGTGGACAATGGTGGACGCAGCCTCATCAGGGGACGAGTGTAGAGCCATATTTACAGTCACCTCGTTGGCATTGGGATCAAACGTCCCCATTGATGCCATCTCTGGATCATTTACAAACACAACATTCGTACCTTGACTCTGCAGTCGAGCATAGCTAGCGGCACCTACTGGGTTGTCGGCCAGGATCTCGCCTGTTCTTGTCGCGAAATTTCTATCTACGACATTCAACGACGGATCGAAAGTAAGCTTTGATGCCGTGTTTGGAACTTCTAATCGTAATAACCGCGCTTAAATACAACTACGCTCTCGCAATTTGCAGTGGGATCTTTGAGCGCCTGAGGCGCATACACACTGACGCCAAGAGCAAGAGAAATCGCCCCATCAGCCTCTTTAGAAACAGAAGCATCTTTAGACTCTAAAAGAGCCAATACCGATTCAAAACTCAACCCAAGAAGATTTACGCCATCAAAGGTTGGAGCAGCAGGCTCAGCCAACTCCAATGCCTCCAACGCCCCATTCGCATCATAGTAGGCAAACACTCCAGCTTCCGAAAAGTGATCACATGGAAAGACGGCAGAGGCTGTGCGCTTGAACGACTTGAAGTCAATGCCCACCAACGACCTTACGGCCTGGAAATTCATGCCAAATCGAATTCCACGAACACCTTCCAAAGGCGATATTTCGTAGTTCATCTTAGAAACCCTGATTGTTGGTGTATTCCAACATCTGTTGAATTGCGTCGTCGTACTTGCTACCAAACTTCGCGCGAATATCCTGAACGTCCATCTGCTGGGCAGCTCTAAAGTTGCCCTGCTCAATCAAAGAAGCCTGTTGCTGACGATAGATGCGCGCTTCTCGAGAGTTACCCCAGCTTGCCGTTAATCGATGATCTTCGACCTTCATCGCAATCGCAGGCCCCTGATTAGTCGGAACCGGGCTAATCGAATCAGCTGGCGTATGGTGCGACTCGTAACCCGGAATCCCCTTTACATCTCCATGAGCACCGCCGCGTTGAATCACGGTCTCTGCCGTGTCTGGAACAACAGCGCACGCCACCGTGTTCTGTCGTACTTTCGCCCTGATCCCCTAGCGCGGCTGCGGCCTCCCAAGCGTTTCACCCCGACACGCCATCGATGGTAAACGGTGAGACCCCCTGATGCACGTTTCCGGCCGACGCCGTGCTGTCGCTCAGTCGCCGGCCTCTTCCAGGGCTTCGGCGTCGAGCGTGGCCAGCAACGTGTCGCGATCAGCCGCCGGCACCTCTACGGACGCACGCGCGACCGGCAGGCGCCCCGGATGCGTGGCCGTGTGGATCGCCTTGAGCTGCCGGATGCTCACCTGCGTGTAGATCTGCGTGGTGTTGAGCGAGACGTGGCCGAGCATCGCCTGGATAAAACGGATGTCCGCCCCGTTTTCCAGCATCAGCGTGGCCATCGTGTGCCTAAACAGGTGGCAGCTACCGCGCTTGGTGAGCTTGGCGGCATCGACGTACTCGCGCACCATCTGCGTCAGACGATTGGGCGTAAACGCTTCACCCAGGTGCGTCGGGAACAGCGTACCGTCATCACTCCCGCCGACCAGCTCCGGCCGCACATCGTCCAGGTATTTGCCGATCCACGCCAGCGCACGCTCACCGATCGGCACCATCCGATCCTTGCGACCCTTGCCCTGGCGCACGATCAGCGTGCCGCGCTCGGTGTCGATGTCATGCACGTGGATACCGATCAGCTCCATGCGGCGGATGCCGGTGGAGTACAGCGTTTCCAGGATCGCACGATCACGCACGCCCGTCGATGTTTGGAGATCTGGCACCGCCATGATCGCCTCGGCTTCGGCGGCCGTCAGCACATGCTTGGGCAACCGATGTTCCAGGCGCGGCATCTCCAGGTCCGAGGCCGGGTTGTAGAGGATGTGGTTGTACCGCGCGAGCCATTTAAACAGCGCACGCACCGGCACGATGCGCGTGTGCTGGCTGCGTGTGGAGAGCGGCTGGCCATCCTTCTTCCGATGCACAAACAGGTAACGCTGATACCGCTCCAGGATCGGCTTGGTGATCTCCTGCGGACGACGCAGACCACGTGCATCGCACCAGGCGACGAAGTAACGCAGGTAAATCTCGCGCGCCTCGATGGTCTTCTCAGAGTAGTTTTTCTCGCGCTGCCACGCACCGAAGCGCAGCATGGCGTGATACAGGCTGTCCGGATCGCGTACGTCGCCGATCGGCGTTCGCGGGGTGTGCTGGCCTTTGCGCGGCATGGCTTACTTGCCGGCGGCTAAGTGAGAAGCGGCTGTGTACGACCCGGCGCGCGAGACCACCGGTGTCGTGCTTGTCGGTGAGGTTTTCGCATCGATCAGCGTCGAGACGTTGCTGTGCATGGCGTGCGCGGTATCGGCGACTCGACGACCACGGCCCGATACCGCGCCGACCGTGGCCCGACCGGATGCCGACCGCGATGCGCTGCCCCCCGACCGGTCGCTGTCGTAGGCGGTCATCGCGTCACCGTTCGCCTCGGTCAGCCCCATCAGGAAGCGGCCGCCCTGCTCGCCCTCGCCGTCATACAGCAGTTCGTAGTCGAAGCGCTGGCCACGATCGGCGCGGTGGATCAGCACGTACTCCAGTTCGGCCAGGCGGCCCAGATGGATTTTCAGTTGCGTATCACCCCAGCCCGTCAGCGCACGCACCTGCCGGCGCGTGAAGCGCAGATCCGTGCGGGATACCGCCAACCGTTCGCACTCATCGCTGACCCACGTATGCAGGTGTTTCAGCAACAAGCGGGTTTGCGGCGGCAACTCATCGAGCGTGCGGCCCAGCACCTCGTGCGCGAGCTGATTGGCCACCGCGATATCGGTCGGCAACACCTCGATGTAACGCAGCTCTTTGCCGCGGTGCTGCACCGTGTGCACCGGCCGCTGGTACTGGTGTAACAGCGCGATTGCACGGATCAGCGTCAGGTATTTCATGTGATCGCGGCGCGTGCGCGTCTGGTCATCCAGGAAGGTCAGGCCATCGGCATGCGGATTGACCACCGCAAGCGGTTGCAACAAGCGCTGCGCATTGCGATGCACGGCCAGGATCGCCTCGCGATCGGTGGCGGCCAAGAGACCGTTGAGCGTTTGCCGCTGACGCTGCAACGCATGGATGGCACGCGTCTGCTCACGGCTCTCGTTCACCGTCAGCACCAGGCAGCGGTTGAGCAGTTCCTCATCGATGTCGATCGCGGTGGTGGTTAAAAACAGCATCACCGGACCTTCCACCCGGTACTCGTGCGTGACCAGAAGACCCGTGGTGGGATCTTTGCCGGTGCTGGCAATCGTCACCTGCCCTTCCGATTGCAACAGCTTCAAGGCATAGCTTGCGTTCGACGCGCCCTCTTCTTCCGCGATGGCCAAGATCTTGTGCTTGAGGTTGGTCTCACCCATGTAAAACAGGCTTTGCCCAGTCATCGCCGAGTAGCGCACCTGCACCTCGTCGGGCATCAGGGCGAGCACCGCATCCATCAGCGCACTCTTGCCGGCGGCGCTGGAGCTTTGGATGATCACGGCCAGCGGACGATCGAGCTGACGTGATACTGCCGCCACGTACCCGACCAGCGTATTGGTGCGCTCGCCCACCACGCCACACGCCGTAAAGTCGGCCACGATGCGGTCGAGCAGATCGGGCGATTTCAGCAACGCTAACGCGTCGCTGTGCTCGCTGTCGCTGAGCTTAGGTTGCTTGTCTTCTTTGGTGAGCGCGGCGGTCAGTTGTTCGGTCTGCACCGCTTCGAGTTTCAACAGCACACGGCCCAGATCGTGTTTGAGCACATCCTCAGCCTCACCCAGCTCCATGCCGGCCTGCTTGGTAAATGCGGCACGCGCTTTAGCCTGATACAGATCCAGCGTGTCGACGTGGAAGCGTTCGCCCCGGCTGACCAGGAGATTGATCTTCAACGCTTCGGGATTGAGCGGCTTCTTCCAGCCGCGCACGCGGTAACGGCGATCGCCGAAGGTCAGCACCAGGTCGTGCTCGCCTTCCTGCGTGGCCACGTCATCGACCGGTGCCGGCGGCAGCGGCGTGGCGAGTGTGGGTTCACGCACCTCCTCCACGGCGACCGCTTTTTCCTTAGCGACCGGTGCAGCCGGAGCAGCCGCTAAGTGAGGATCGATCACGTCCAGCGCATCACGCGGTGCACTCGTCGGTGTCGGCGCATCACCACTACCTAACCATTGCGCTTTACGGATCACCAACGCTAACGCTTTGGCCGGCGGATTCATCGCCAAGGCATACGCATTGGCATCCATGCCCTTCGGGAACAGCACGCGATAGCAGTCGATGCCCTCGGCCATCAGCGTTTTGGCCAACGCGTCGGCGGCGGTGTTGCCGGCGTCATCGCGGTCATAGGCGATCAGCACGCGACGGATGCCGTAACGCTGGAAGGCCGCGCGATGATCGTCGGTAAACCCGTGTACGCCGTAACTGGCCGTGACGTTGCGCAGGCCGTGCACCCAGAAGGTCATCGCATCGATCAACGCTTCGCACAGGATCACTTCGCCGTCGCATGCGGCAAGGCCTTCCTCGTTCCACACGCCGGCATGCGGTCCCGGCAGATACAGGTGATAGGCGGTGCCTGCACGCAGATCATCGCGGATCTTGCGTCCGTACACCTCCTGGATCGTGCCGTCCGTGCCGATCACCGGCACGACCAGGCTGCCGTTGAAGTGTTCGTGGCCGGAGTCGCGCAGCAGGCCAATCGCCTGCAGCCGGCCGCGTTGTTCGGCACCGGCCTTGAGCTGCTTATCCGGCAGGCGGTAACCCAGCGTGCGGTTGGCGTAGCCCAGTTGGAAGCGCGCGATCAGTTCGGGATGCTGCAGGCCACGCTTGGCCAGATACGCCAACGCCTCGGGATTTTCCTTCAAGGTCGCGTGGTAGTAGTCGAGCACCTGGCGCAGCAGGATTTGCCGATCGGCCTCGGCGGCTAGGGTAAAAGCGGCCGGCGTGCGCACCGTGGCCACCGCCGGCGCATCCACCACGCCCAGCTCTGTGCGCAGCACGTCCACCGCATGCCGGAAGCTCACGCCACGGCGCTGCATCACCCAGTCGATCGGACCGCCGGCCGCGTTGCAGCCGAAGCAGTGATACAGGTTTTTCGTCGGCGTCACGATCAGCGAGGGCGTCGCATCCTCGTGGAAGGGGCAGCGGCACGCATAGTCCTTGCCCTGCTTGGCCAGCGCGATCCCGTCCGCCTCGACCAGCCGGACCAGCGACACCTCGCGCTTGAGCTGCTCGATTTCGTGCTCGGGGATACGAGCCATAAACCTACCTTGTTGGGATGGGCGTCAATACCCTTTCGGGGTTGTATTGTGATACCTACTAGGGTAGGTTTGTCAAACCCATCAAGAACCCAGGGTTTAGCCTCATGCGCACCATCCCGCTACGACATTTCTGCATGAGCATTGCCGCCAACCTGGTGCGCCTGCGTAAGTCCCAGAGCCTTACCCAGAACGACCTCGCCGAGCTGGCCGGATTGCATGTCAATCAGGTTCGCCGGTATGAAGCCGGGAACGCGCAGCCTTCGCTTGATGGGTTGAAGAAGATTGCGCTGGCATTGCACGTTTCGCTCGATGAGCTGGTGTTTGATCCCAGCGAGCGAGGACCGCACGGTGCGCGCCTGACCATGCTGTTCGAGGCCGTCTCCAGCTTGCCGCCGGACGAGCAGAGCGTTGTTCAAGCGGTACTCGATGGCCTGATCGTCAAACACCGCACCAAGCAGCTTGCTGCGATGCATTCGTAGCAGCTAAGGAAGAACGATCCGCGCTGGATGAGGGATCGCATAGTGGTACCGCACAGCTGCAGATAGCAGCTAGTGATGGGGTTTTCTCTTAAAATAAAGCACCCGCCCACAGCCTCCATGCCTTGGCTGTAAAGGAGTTTGCTCATGCCGCGCACCCTTGACCCGCTTATCGAGTCATTCCTGCCTGAGCTGCACGCAACCCGCTGGATGCAAAAAGCGCTGGAGATCCAAGCGCGCATCCGGGCCGAAGAAGCCCAACCGCATCCCGATGCCGACAACCTTGCAAGCCTTCGCGCCGAGTTACAGGCGTGGTCCGCTCACCGATTTACCGTTGAGGGCACACGCAAGACCTTGATCGACGACGCCGACTAACGCCATCCAGGGCGACGAAGCTGGGATACGGTGACCATCATTTGCTGCTGAAGCGCGTGCAGCTCCTGCAACGTCTGCCAGATATCTTCGGGTGATGCACCTTCACCAGGTCTCTTGGTCAGCCACGCTTTCAGCTCGGCACCCACTCGCGTCACTTCGGCATTGAGGCGCAACACGGCATCGATCACATCATGATCGGCCATGCAGCGGATGGGCGTATTCAACCCCACCCGAGTCAGGAAGGATGACACGGACAGGCCCGTCAGCTTCGCGCGTTCCTCGATCTTTTCCCGGTCACTTGGCGTGACGTACACCTTTAAAGGACGCTCGCGCTCGCAGACCTCGCGCAACTGTGTATGGCGTTTACTCACTGCATCTCCGATGGAAGCCGCGGCAGCGGCCGTGTGCCTCGCAGAGCAAGATACCGTCGAGTGCGAAGCACGAGTAAGGACAGGATTGGGGGACTGCACGTTTACGTGTAGGCCCACAATACCCATCTTGCCTGCTCTTTTCTGTGCATAGGTTTAAGACACTTCAAGCCGCTTTGAGAACGCCATGGCGTTCTCAAACTTGCTTAAACCGGCTCAAAGGTTTGCAGAAAGTGGCGAAGATATGCGCATACTTCCCGGCGTTTGCCTATCCTGCACTAGATCCGCAGTGCTGCATTTTTTCGTCATGACGAAAAACCAGGCGCAGACAGCAGAACGCCCGCGCAAGGCGGGCGTTCTCGTCCTCTAGAACTCTGACGCACGGCACCGCACAAGATGCCCTAGCTAAATCAAGACACTGGTTCCCACAGTCCCGCGAAAGGAGGATCTGGCGACACCAATCGCCAAACTTGTTCGCATTGAAGGCATTGGTACCAGCTTTCAGCCAGCCCTACATTTGAGTAAGGCCTCAACACCGGCACCTCCTTAAATCCAGAACTAGATTTCAATAAACGCACAAATCCATCGAAATCATCCCATCCATGAAACTTGCCCACGCTGTGCAAATGACTGCACTCGCATGCGGATACATCCTTCATTGCAATGATCCTCCACCTGTTTTCCACGCGGGCTGCGCCCCGCCATCAATAAGAAGCTGACTTTGGCCGCCAACCCATGGACCGCCCTGAGAACTCACCTCGCCCACATGAATAGTAGTTCCTGCCGGAACTTCAATCGTTGTGTATTGCGATGCTTGAGCACTGAACGGAGTGCCTCGAATGTTGCCCCATTCCGGTAGGAGTGCCGAATCCATACGCGCCGAAAGTGAACCTGCCGGCTGATCCAAGGACCAGAACGCACCAAATTCGCTCGACTGCCCTGGTGTCCATGCACGATACAGAGTAAGGGATTGATCCAACTGAACGCTTGCGTAGCGACCGCCTGAGAATGTTTCAGCCAAACTATCTGACAGGGATCCAGGATTCAGCGCATCAGCTTCTGATAAGACAGTGCCGGGTACGCGATTGACGATTTGACTATAAGTCGCACCGGGTGCTGCTCCTACCGTGTCTGGAACAACAGCGCACGCCACCGTGTTCTGTCGTACTTTCGCCCTGATCCCCTAGCGCGGCTGCGGCCTCCCAAGCGTTTCACCCCGACACGCCATCGATGGTAAACGGTGAGACCCCCTGATGCACGTTTCCGGCCGACGCCGTGCTGTCGCTCAGTCGCCGGCCTCTTCCAGGGCTNAACGCTTGCGTAGCGACCGCCTGAGAATGTTTCAGCCAAACTATCTGACAGGGATCCAGGATTCAGCGCATCAGCTTCTGATAAGACAGTGCCGGGTACGCGATTGACGATTTGACTATAAGTCGCACCGGGTGCTGCTCCTACCGTGTCTGGAACCTCCACCAGCGGCTTCGCCTCACCTGCCTCCAACGCCCCCTTGATCCTCTGATAAGCGCCAGAAATCGTATCACCAACACTAGTCCCCATCACCTGTGCCACTTTCGCGGCAAATCCAGGGGCAACTTTGGCGACGGCATCCCCAACCAACGCAGCTCCGGCACCGAGCAATTTGCCACCCGCAAGCCCTATGGCCACCTCCTGCACGCTGCCTGGCATGAAGGTATTGAAGAAGCTGTATTTCAGCCCGTTCCAGACAAAGTCGGCCTGATCATTATTCCGAAGATCAGCAGCACCATCATTGGCCAACCCATCGGAAACCACGTTCTTTATCTGCTGGATTTGCCCATTTATGGCTTTAATGGGGGCCAACGCCGGTTGCAAAAGTTGACCAATGCCCGAGGAAGTCATATATCCGCTCTGCGCGTAAGGCAACGGACTGGGCTGGTAAAACGGAGCGTCGGGCATGGAATCAGATCCCGGGGGCAACATTTGCTGCTCATTAGGAACGTTCGGCAATGAAACGCCCTGCATCGTCAGTAAAGGCGGAGCTGCAAGTGCCCGCCCCGTTATGGAGGGCTGATCAACGGGATCTTCAACGTCGATCGACGGCTCGTTGACCGTCACGGTCACATTCGGCGTTTGAGTGATGAAATTAAAATTGCCGAAATTCAGCGACCTCGAAGGTGTTTCCGAAGTGATGATCCCATCATCCCCCTGATCCCACTGTTCTTCGTAGCCCGGCTGCCAGGGCTGAAGAACCCCGCCTTGAGCGCCGTAGCTGTTATTCAACCAATTGCTCCAAAGATTTACTGCGGATCCAGCTTGGCCGATGAGGGAGCCAACCTCTTGCGCTGTATTGCCAATCCCAGGCACAGCTGTTAGCGCACCTAAAATGTTGCTGATACCCGTTTGAGAACCGGTCAAAGGGGCTAGAGGTTTAGGTGCCGAAATGAGGCTAAAGGGGCTTGTGGGCAGGACAGGAGCCGAAATACCACCTCCGGCCAAGGTCATATTGTCCGACGTATAGAGATACATCCCGCGCGGATTGCCCGCGCTTCCCGGGTAAATGCTGGATAGCTCCTGCGGCACCGTCGAAGGCAGATTTGCGGTCACATTGACCGTACCCCACGTTGCGGAAGAATCGACATTTCCCGCCAGTAACCCCGACGACGAGGTTGGCTCCAAGCCCTGTGCTGATAGCGGTGCGATATCCACCGGCCAATCAATGCCACCATCAGCCCCTGAGCCGGGCACATTCAGATTGGTAGGGCCGGCCGCGATGATGTTTTGCAACACGTTCGTCGGATTCACAGCCGGATTTAAGGCACCCCCACTACTGGTCCCAGTGACTTGACTACTGTTGCCCGTCTGATTCGGATCGCTGCCTGAACTTTGATTTTGGCTTTGCCCTGAACCACTAGACGAGGGTGGTGGGTTCCATTGGCCGCCCACGCCACCTAGGCCATAGGAACCCTGCGTTGGATCAGCCACTTCGAAACCGAAGCCCCCGCTGAGATCGCCGGGCACATATTCCATCCCCTGCGCCTCCTTGAACCGCATCACCATGCTCAACGAGTCGTAATAAGCCTTAATCACCGCCCCATCATTCGTATCCGACGCCGGCAACCCTTCCTGTTTCCTGATCGCATCGGCCACCGCCGTCTCATACGCCGTCTGCGCGTCTTGCTGCTGCTTCTCAATATTCTGCACCGTCTGCGCAAACGCCGACTGCTGATTCAACACCGTCTCCACCGACGCCGCCACGATCTGTGCCGTGGTCTCACAGGTCGAAGCCCCTCCCCCCGTAGCAATCAAACTCTGCGCATACGGCTGGAACGTGGTGGACGAATTGGTGCTCGTATTCACCTGCGGAATCTTCAGCACCATCCCCACCGGCGGCTGGCTGCCCACGCTCAGCCCATTGGCCTGGGCCAGAATGTAGGCATCGCTGCTGTCGCCATAGATCGCCTGCGCGATCGACTCCAGCGAGTCGCCGATCTGCACGGTGTAGTTCTGCGTGCCCAGGGTGCCGTTGGCGAAGCCGCCGGTGGTGGACAGTACGTCGATGACACCGGCGGAGTTGATGGTGCCCAGCGATTGCCGGTTGGCGAACATCGAATACGTGGTGGTGGTGCTGCCGGCGGCGGTGGAGGTTTTCTGCAGAATCTGCCCCTCGGCGTTGTACGCCATGGCATTGGTGGCCTGCAGGTTGTTGATGGAGCCGCTGGTGGCCATCAGCTCACCCAGCGAGTTGTAGGTGTTGGTGGTGGTCTGCGTGCCGCTGCTGGTGGTTTCGGTGGTGCCGGCAGCCAGCGCCGCGTTCTGCCACACGTAGCTGTTCTGGTAGGTATTGGTGCTGGCCGTGGCATTGGGCGTAACCACCGTGCTCGCGCCGGTGGTGATCATGCGGTAGCCCAGCTGGTTGCCATCGGCGTCGTAGCCCAGGCCATCGCCTGCGCTCTGCGATTGATAGTTGTACTCGGTGGCCAGCTGGAGCTCGCCAAAGGTGGTGGCCCCGACAGTGGGCAGTGTGGTGGGCACCGAACCATCCAGGTTGCCGTACGAACTGGTGATGGCGGCGGCGGTCTGGTACTGCGTCACCAGGCTTTGGCCGGAGCGTTCGGCGTATTCGCTCTCGTCCAGCAGTTCGCCGTCGGCGTTGTAGGTGTAGATCGTGTCGCTCTTCACCCAGCCGGCATCGCTGTAGCTCACCACCTGATTGCTGCTGTTGTTGCCTGCCTGGCTGCTGCCAGCCAGCTCATAGATCAGCTGGCTGGTCATATGGCCATCGGCGTCGTAGGTGCCTACCTGGTAGTTGTAGAAAGCACCGCCGGCGGTGACCTGGGTTTGCAGCAGCGTTTGATCGCCCTGCATGTCGTAGTAGCCCTTCTGCACGATCTGCTGCGATTGCCCGCTGATCGTCTGGTACGACAGGTACTGGATCAGGTTGCCGGCGCCGTCGTACCAGTTCTCGCCCGAATTGGTCGCACTGGTCACGATGATCTGGTTGTTTTGCGGATTGCTGGCCAGCTGCAGGCTGCCGTCGGCGATCAGCACGCGGTTGTCGCCATCGTAGGTGTACCAGTTGGCCACCACATTGGGCGTGGGCGATGGCGCCGGGGTCGCCATCGCGGCGAGTGCCTGCGTATGCACGGTCGTTGCTGCCGGCGTTGATGTCGGCGTCGGAGTGGGCGCGGGAGTAGGCGTCGGCGTGCTGGTGTCGCTGACACTGCCGTCATTCGACGGCGGTAGCAGATCGGGCGAAGCCAGCAAGGCTGGGTCGACAGTCGCAGGGGCCGGAGCCGGAGCCGGAGCCGGAGCTGGCGCAGGCACGGGCGCAGGCGTCGGCGCGGGGCTGGACGAAGCCATCGATGCGGTAGCGAGCGTATCGGCATCCGCATCGGTGCTCGACGTGTCGCTCGCCTCCTGTGCAACGGCAGCGGTACCGCCGGGCTCCACGGTAAGCGTGACCGTCCCCGTTACCGTCCGCCCCTCATAATCGGTGGCAGTGATCGTTAGTTTGACGGTGCCAGGCTTGGTGTTGAGCGACTTGCCGCTGAGATGCAAGGCACCGGAGCTGTCCACGGAAACGCTGTACTGCACATTGCTGGGTACGGTGCCCACCACGCCGTAGGTATATGTCAGGCCGGTACCTGTGAACGCATTGGCAATCACATCCGACGAATTGTTCTGCGAGGTATACGTGGCATTTTGTACGTTGCACGCCGGCGCCGCCGGGTTGTTCACTGTGAAGGTAAAGGTTTCGGAGTTCAGCGATGAAGCCTGGCCATCGGCGCTGCACCACACCTGCACCTGAAAGCTGCTGCTGGTGTTGATCGGTGTGGTGCCGCTGAACACAAGCGTGCTGGCGTTGAAACTCAGCCACGACGGCAACGCAACGTAATTGGATCCGTTCCAGTAGGTGGCGGAGTAGCCTAGCGGTATGCCCTGGTTGCTGGTGGCGGCAGGCACCCCGAAGGCAAAACCCGTATAGGCATTCACCGTTACGTTGGACGGCGTGCCGTTGAACGTCACCTGGTTTACCGGAGCCACCGTCAGCGTGAACGAGTCGGTGGTCGATTGCGTGGTGGTGCCGTTGACCGTGGCATGCACGGCAATGGCGTAGTTGCCCGCGGCACCGACCGGTGCCGTACCGCTGAACACGAGCGAGCCGGCGTTGAAGCTCAGCCAGGAGGGCAGCGCGCCGCCGTTGTAGGTGGCGGTATAGGTGATCGGCAGGCCGTTGGCGCTGGTCGCCGGGGCAATGCCGAAGGCGAAGCCCGTGTATTGCACCGTCTCATTGGAAGGCTGCGGGAACGACGGTGCCGCGGTCGGCACCGTCACCGTGAAGGTGGCGGTGGCACTGTGCCCCAACACATCCGTGGCGATAACCGAGAAGGTATAGGTACCCGGCGCCGTGGGTGTGCCACTAAGCGTCTGCGTGCTGCCGGTGAACGTCGCCCAGCTCGGCAAGCCGCTGGTGGTGTAGGTCAGGCCCATGCCCACCGGGTCGGAGAAGGGGAGCGCGTAGTTCAAGGCCGTTCCCGGATTCTGGGTCAGGACCACGGAAGGCGTGCTGATGCTGGGCGCATTGCCGGTAACCGGAATTGGTGTAGCGGAGGCGCCGCCACTGTCGTACTCACTGCTCGCAAATACCGCGCGGCGGTTGCCGGCCGCGTCGTATACATACACCGTGCGCATGATCGCCGATGTACCGGCGCCGTTCTCCTCGGTCACTTCCTGCAGCCGGTTGTGGCTGTCGTAGGTGATCACGGTCTGCGTGCTCACCGGATTGCTGGTACCGGTACCCGAGTAGGTGCTGGTGGTTTCCAGGATCTCATTGCCATCGGCGTCGTAGCCATAGCCGTAGGTGGAAACCCTGCCACCGGCATTTTCACTCAGCTGCGCCAGTGCGCCGTCTGCGTCGTAAGTAAAGTTCAGCACGGAGTTGATGCTGGCCGGGCTGCTGGTGGCGTTCCAGTTGCTGGTTTCCGTTACCAGCAGACCGGAGTTGGCATCGTAGGTATAGGTATAGGTGGCGCCGCTGTCGTCGGTGTGGCTCAGCAGCTGCTGGAAGTAGCTGTAGCTCCAGGTTTGCGTGTGGCTGCCGAGCGGATCGGTTTCGCTCACCAGGTTGCCGTTCACGTCGTAGGCGTAGGTGGTGGTCTCCGCCAGCGGCGTGGTGCTGGTCAGCACGTGATGCTGGCTGTCGTAGGTGTAGTTGGTGGCATTGCCCAACGCATCGGTGGACTGCAGGCGGTCGCCATTGGTGTTGAGCGTGTAGGTGCCCTGCACCACCTGGCTGCGGCCCGAGCCGTTGAGCGCGAAGTAGCCGATGCCGGTGACCTGGTTGAGCAGGTTGTAATTGGTGTAGCTGATGTTGTTGACCTGGCCGCCCTGCGTTTGTACGCCGGGGCCTTCTACGCCCACGGCACGGCCCAGGCCGTCGTATCCGGTGTAGGTCGTCGCACCGGCGCCATCGACCATGGAAAGCTGTTCGCCGACCGTGTTGTAGGTGTACTGCGTGAGGTTGCCGTTCTCGTCGGTGGCGAGCATCAGCTCGCCGTCGATGTTGTAGTTCCAGGTCTTTACCGGCGTGGTGAAGGTATCCGCGCCGGTCGCGGACACCACCAGCACGTTCGCTTCGGTCTCTTCGATCAGGTGGTTCTGGCTGTCGTACTGATAGGTGGTGGTGTTGCCGTTATCGTCCACCGTGGCGGTCAGGTTGCCCCAGCGATCGTAGGTGTTCTGGATCGCGGCAACGCTTACCCCGCCGGCATTGGTGGTGCTGGGGGTATAAATAGTGTTGGCGTTGCCGGCAAGATTGAACGCGCTCGCGCTGTAGGCCTCGCCGCTGCCGCCGGTAATGATGGAGGCGTTGGTCACCTGCCAGCCATTGAGCGAGTAAGCGTAGCCGTGACCGGCGCCATTGCTGCCGGGCGAATTGGTCATATAGCCGGCGACGTTGTAGACGTAGAGCGCTTCGTAGCCGCCATTGGCGCCGCTGGGGTTGCCGTCACCCCTGGCAACCACCTCGCCGAAAGCGTTGTATTTCTGCTGGGTATAGCTGTCGTTGGTGCTCGCATTGCTGCGCTTCACCCCGGTGCTCAGCAGCTGGTTGTCGGCGTCGTAGGTGTTGGTGCTGGTAACGGTAACGCCGGGGGTAAGCGTGTAGCTCTGCGTAAGCAGGTTGCCGTTGTTGTCGTAGGCGGTGGTGGTGAGGTTGCCGTTCGCATCCCAGCTCTGGGTCTGCTCGCCCAGCGCGTTGTAGCTGGCATAGGTTTGCTGGATCAGGCCGCCGGCATTCACATTGGTGCTTACGGCATTGCCCAGCGCGTCGTACAGATAAGTAGTGACGGGGCTGACCGAGGTATAGATCGCTGAGGTGGTGAGGCTGTTGGAGGAACTGCCCATCACCATCGACTGCCAGTTGCTCACCAGCACCTGCTGCGCCGGCGCGGTGACGCTGATCAAGCGGCCCAGGGCGTCGTATTGCATCACGGTGGTAGCACCGTTGACGGTCTTGCTGGTGACGTCGGTTTCGCCGTCGTAGGTATAGCTGGTGACGCTGCTGGCCGAGGTATAGCCGCTCGCGCCGTTGAGCTGGCCGAGGGTGCCGCCGGTGTAGTTGTAGCCGCCGGTGTCGGTTTCGCTCAGCACGCGGCCGATGGCGTCGTAGGTGTAGCTGGTGACGCGATTGGCGCCGCTCGCCTGGGTGGCTGCGCCGGGCAGGCCCGGCGGCGTGGCCGTGCTGATGCCGCTGGTGCTGATCGCCTGCGCGTATTGCGTGCTGCTGGCGACCTGGTTGAAGGCGTTGTACGCGGTGGTGGTGACATAGCCCTGCGGGCTGGTGTAGGTGCCGGCGGGTGTCACCACCATCACGGCACGGTTGAGCGCGTCGTAATAGCTGTAGGTGGTGCCCCACACTGCCGGATAGTTGGTGGAACCCTGCGTCTGCGCACCCTGCACCAGCTGCGAGACGCTGGTGAGGTTGCCGTAGGCGTCGTAGGTGTAGGTGGTGGTGGGCGAGCCCGTGCCCCCGACGAAGGTCGGCGTACCCTCCACCGCTGTCGTGTAGTCGATGGCACCCAGCTGCACCTGGGTTTTCTGGTTGAGCTGGTTGTAGCTGGTGGTGGTGGTGCGGTCGCTGCTGGAGGTGGTCAGGCCCTGCTGCAGTTGCGCGGCGCTTAATGCCTGACCGGCACTCCAGCCGGTGATCGCACCGGTGTTGAGCGCAGTGGCGTATTGGGTGCTGCTGATGACATTGCCGTAGGCGTCGTAGCTGTAGCTGGTGACATAGCCATTGCCGTCGATGCTGTCGATCAACTGGCCGCCGGCGTTGTACACGTTGTAGCTGTAGTTGCCGTTCGCATCCTGGCCGACCACTGACTGGCCGAGGGCGTTATACGCGGTGTGGCTGGTGTGGCTGAGCGCATCGGTGGTGCTGGTGCGCAGGCCCAGTGCGTTGTAGGTGTAGCCGGTGGTGGCGGCGTTGGCGATGCTGCCGGCGCTGGTGCCGTACCCCTGGCTGCTGCTCAGCACATCGCCGAAGGCGTCGTAGCTGCTGGTGGTATACAGGTATTGGTTGGCGGTGCTGGTCAGCGTGCCGTTGTAGCTGGCCACCGTTACCGCCGGGCTCTGCGTCTGCACCAGGCGGCCGGCGCTGTCGTAGCTGTATTGCCAGATGGCGCCGTCGCGATCGGTGTAGCTGGTCTTTTCGCCCAGCGCGTTATAGGTGTAGGTGCTATTGACGCCCAGCTGATCGCCGCTGGTCAGTACGTGGCCGAGCGAATCGTAGGTGGCAGTGCTGAGGCGCTCGCCGGTGGCGCCACCGGCGGTGGTAACGGCCGCGGCAATCGTGCTGGCGTTGATCGTAGCCGGCAACGTAATCGGGTTCGCATACTGCTGGCTTTCCAGCAGGCGGCCCAAACCGTCGTAGCTGTTCTGCGTGACATAGCCGAGCGCGTTGACCACGTAGATGGCGCGGTTGTCGGCGTCGTAGACGGTAGTGGTGGTTTCTTTGTTGGTGAAGGCCGCCACGGCGCTGCTGACGCTCGCCGTGGTGAGCTGGGCGCTGAGTGCGGAAGCCGTGCTCAGTGTCAGCGTGCTGCCGTAGTCGGTAGTGCCGAGCACATTGCCGTTGGCGTCGTAGGTGTAGGCGGTAACCTGCCCTGCGGTGCCGTTCTGCTGCACGATGAAGGCCAGGCGTCCGGCCGCATCGTAAAGACGCAAGCTGGCTTCGGCGCTGCTGTCGGCGTTGTTGCCACTGGTGCCGCCAACCTGGCTGCTGATCCAGCTGAGCGCGGTGCCGGCTTGCAGCGCACTGGCCTCGCTGGCTGTGCTGACTGCGTTGGCATAGGCGAGTGTCTCGACCACGTTACCGGCGGCGTTGTAGCGCACTTCGCTCACATAGCCCAGCGGGTTGATGCTGTAGCGCAGCTCGCCGGCGGCGTCGTACACCTTGTAGCTGATGGTATCGGTGCTGCTGCTCGTCACTAGCGCGGCGATCTGCGCGGGCGTGGGCGCACTGCCCAGCGAAGCAAGCCGTGTCGGAGTCAGCGCAGTGGCGTAGATGTGCGTGCTGGTGACGCGGCCATCGGCGTCGTAGCTGAACTGCGTGACGGTGCCGGCGGCATTGATGCTGTAGGCCGCACGCCCTGCGTTGTCGTAGCTGGTGGTGCTGGTGCGGTCGTTGGCACTGGTGGTGACCAGCGCGGCGATCTGCGCGACGGTGGGCGTGCTGCCAAGGCTGGCCATGGCGATCGGCGTGGCATAGGCCGTGCTCTGGGTGACGCGGCCGGCGGCATCGTAGCTGAGCTGCGTGACATCGCCCGCGCCATCGACGGTATACACCGCCTCGCCATCGGCGTTGTAGGCGCTGAGGGTGATGACATCGCTGGCGCTGGGCGTGACCAGCGCGGCGATGGTAGCGGCGGTGGCGGTGCTGCTGACCGTGTTGCCGGACAGCGAGGTCGCGTATTGGCGTGTCTGCGTCAGCTGCCCGGCACTGTTGTAGGTGTACTGGGTGACGTTGAGCGCGGTACCGCTCAGCGTATAGATCAGCTGGCCATCGGCGTTGTAGGCACTTTGCGTGTAGCTGTCGGCGCTGCTCGGCTTGAGATCGGCGCTGACGGCCGTGCTGGTCGGCGTGCTGCCCAGGGTGCTCAGCTGGTAGGCGGTAAGCACCGTCGCGTAGCCGCGGGTAGTGGTGAGCTGGCCATCGGCGTCGTAGGTGTATTGGGTAACAGCACCCGTCGGATCGATGCTGAAGAGCTTTTCGCCGGCCTCGTCGTAGACATAGCGCGTGACGTTGCCGTTGGCATCTGTGCTTGCGATCAGATTGTTGTCGGCGTCGTAGCTGTAGCTCGTCGTCAGGTTGAGCGTGCCCGGAGCGACGATGGTCTGACTGAGGCGTTCGAGGTTGTCGTAGACGTATTGGGTGGTGACCGCTGCGCTGGTACCGGTACCGGTGATGACGGTGAGGGTCTTGCCATCGCCGTCGTAGGCATAGGTGGTGATACTGCCGACTGCATTCGTCTGCGTCAGCACGTTGCCATCGGCATCGTAGGTCGCGGTGGTGACCGCGCCCGTCGGATCGGTGATGCTGAGCTGCCTGCCCTGCGCATCGTAGCGATAGGTGGTGGTGAGGTTCAGGCCGCTCGGATCGGCGCTGGTCGGATCGACCGTCTGCGTCAGTACCTTGCCGCTGGCGTCATAGGTGTAGGTCACCACATGCCCGCTGGCATCGGTGCTCTGGATCAGGTCGCCATCGGCGTCATACTGATTGCGGCTGACCTCGCCCAGCGGCGTGGTGGTGGTGAGCAGGCGGCCATCCGCATCGTAGGTGTAGGTGGTGGTATTGCCGCCGCCATCGGTCACGCTGACGGTATCGCCGTAGGCATCCTTGACCGTGGTCATCGTCACGCCGTCGGGCGTGGTCACCGTGCTGGTGTGAGTGGCCGTGTTGTAGCTGTAGCTGGTGGTGTTGCCCAGCGCATCGGCCTGGGTCAGCACACGGCCGAAGGCGTCGTATGTGGTCTGCGTGGTGCGCGCCGTGCCCTGTACCGTCTGGCTGGTGGACACCTGGCGACCCAGGTTGTCGTAGCTGTAGCTGATGGTATTGCCGTTGCCGTCGGTGCGGCTGGTGACGCGGCCGAAGGCATCGTAGGTTTCGCTGCTGGTAGTGGCAACCGCGCTGCCGACGCCGTCGATCTCGCTGAGCTGCTCACCGCGGTTGTCGTAGCTGTAGGTGGTTAGCGTGCTGTTGCTGGCGCTGAGCGCGCTGCCCGGCTGGCTCAACTGCTGCTGGACCGACAGCACATCGCCAAAGGCATCGTAAGTGGTGGCGGTCTGGTAACCGTCGCCATCGGTGACGCCGGCCAGTTGGCCATCGAGCGTGTACGTCTTGCTGACCGTGGCGTTGGCATCGCCGCCGATGCTGCCGAGCGCGGCCACGGCGGCGGCCACTTGCGCCGTGGTGGCGCCGGTCGGGTTGAGCGAGGTGCCGCTGTTGCTGCCGCTGGTGATCAGCGTCAGCGGCGCCGCATACGTGGTGGTGCTGCTGATGTCACCGAAGGCGTTGTAGCTATACGCCGTGACATCGCCCTGCGCATTCAATGCGCCGCCGGACGGCTGGCCCTGGATCGTGTACAGCAGCTGCCCATCGGCGTCGTAGTACGACCAGGTGCTGTTGCCCAGCGCATCGGTGGCTTCGGCCTGCTGGCCGAGGGCGTTGTATTGATAGGTGGTGGTGGCGCCGGTCGCGTCGGTGGCGGTCAGCTCATCGCCGAACGCGTCGTAGGTGGCGCTGGTGGTGCGCACGCTGCCCTGCCCGCTGGTCGGCGTGATCGTGCTGCTCAGCACCTGGCCGATGGCGTTATAGGTGTAAGTGGTGATCGTGCCGTCGACGGCAGTACGACTGGTGACTTCACCATCGGCATTGGTAGTAACGCTGCTTTGTTCGTTGGCTGTATTGCTGCCCAGCAAGCCAACCAGGGTGGCGACGGTTTCCGTGCCGGTCAGCGCACTCAGCTGGGTGCTGGTCAGCGCCGTGGCGTAGCGCGTGGTGGTGGTGGTGTCGGTGGTTTCGTCGTAGCTGGTGGTGGTGAGATAACCATCTGCATCGAGCTGCGCCACCAGGCGGCCGGCAGCGTCGTAGTAGCTGCGCGTGGTTTGGTCTTGCGCACTGGTGGTGAGAGCGGCCTGCAGGGTGGCCAAGGTGGGTGCGTCGCCCAGCGAGCTGGTCAGGGGCGTGGCGTAGGCTGTGCTCAGTACTGCTTCGCCCGCCGCGTTGTAGCTCGTCACCGTGACGTAGCCCAGTGCATCCACTGTTGCTACCGGCTCGCCATCGGCGTTGTAGATCGTCAGCGTGGTGCGGTTGTTGGCATTGCTGGCGAGATCGGCTTGCAGCGCGGTCAGCGTCGGGGCGTTGCCCAAGGCGTTGCGCCGGGTGCTGCTCAGCGGGGTGGCGTACTGCGTTTGCGACAATACGTTGCCGGTGCCGTCGTAAGTGACCGTGGTGACATTGCCGGCCGGGTCGATGGTCGCCACCACCTCGCCAGCCAGGTTGTAGATAGAGGTGGTGGTGCGATCGCTGGCCGTGCTCGCGGGCACCGGCAAACTGGTCGGATAGCTGCCGGTCAAGGCGCCATTGCTGTACCAGCCGGCGGTGCTGATGGGCGTGGCGTACTGGGTGGTGCTGAGCACCTGCCCGTCGGCATCGTAGGTATAGGCTGTGACATTGCCGTCCGCATCCACTGTGCCGGTCACCTCGCCATCGGCGTTGGTGAAGGTGTAGGTGACGTTGCCGTTGGCATTGATCGCCGCCACTGGCTCGCCGTCGGCGTTATACAGATAGCTGGTGACGCAACTGGTCTGTCCGCTCGCCGATTGCGTGCTGCTGAGCAGTTGCCCCGCACTGTTGCGCACCTGGGTGGTGGTGAGGCCATTGGCCTGGGTGATGGCGATCGTGTTGGCACTGTCGGTATAGACATAGCTGGTGACATGGCCCAGCGGATCGGTCTTGCTGATTACACGGCCCAGGCCGTCATAGGCGTAACTGGTGGTTTGCAGAGTGCTGCGACTGGCGCCGGTCTCGATGCTGGTCTGCAGCAGCTTGCCTTGAGCATCGTAGGTTGTATTGGTGATCTGCGTGCCCGTGTCGAGCACCCCGACGCCGCTGCTGTTGACCGTGTCGTAACTGGTTTGTGTGGCCAGCTGGCCGCGCAGGTCGTAGGTGTAGTCGATGCGTGTGCTCTGGCTGAGCGTGCTTTGCACCGCACTGCTCTGTACCCATGCCTGCAGCTGGGCCAGGGTTGGCGGACTGGCCGGGCTGTTGCCGCTGGTGCTGTAGGTGGCACCGAGGTATTGGCGGCTGGTGGTCAGCTCGCTCAGGCCGTTGGCCGTGGTGTAGTCGTTCTCGCCAACGTTACCCAGCGGGTCGATCACATAGGCCAGCTGCTCGCTGGCGGTGTAGACGTAGTAGGTGGTCTGTGCACCGCTGGGGGCCACATAGCCGCTCTGCCCTACTTCGCCCTGCGCCGGCACCGTATAGGTGGTCTTGCTGGTGAGCTGGTCGTTGGCGTCGTAGGTGTAGCTCACCGTGTTGCCGGCGCCGTCTTCCACGCTCAGCAGATTGCCGTTGGCGTCGTAGCTGTAGTTTGTGATCGCGCCATCGGGATCGGTGCTGGTCAGCAGGTTCCCATTGGTGTCATAGGTGTAGCGGGTGGTGGGCGATATGCCGTTGACCGCCGGGGCGATCACGGACGTGAGCTCACCGGCCGCGTTGTATTGATAGGTGGTGACGTTACCCAGGCCATCGGTGAGCGTGGTGCTGCCGCTGCCGTAATTGAGCGTGAGGCTTTGTGCCGCGGCCCCGGTACCGGTGGTGATGCCGGTGACCTGGTAGGCGCCCTGCGCATCCTGCGTATAGGTGTAGCTGACACTGGTGCCGTCGCTCTGCGTCACCGAGGCGATCAGGTCCGTACTGCCCTGGTAGCCGTAGGTGGTGGTGTAGCTGCCGGTGGCGCTGCTATCGGTGTCGGACGCCAGCGCGGTGGTAACCGTGCTCAGGCGGCCCTGGCTGTCGTAGCCGTAGGTGACCGCCTGACGGGTGACCGCCGTGCTCTGCCCTGGCGGCACTTCCTGGATCGACAGGCTGATCAGCTGGTTGCTGGTGTTGTAGCCGAACACCAGCGTATCGCCGTCGCCCGCCACGATCTGGCTGAGCTGGCCGTTGCTGTAGCTGAAGGCGTAGCTGGCGCCGGTGGCGGTATCGGTCAGCGCGGTGAGCTGGCCGGCGGCGTTGTAGGTTTCCTGCTGCTGGTCGGAGGCGTCGGTAAAGGTCCAGCTGGAGGCGGTGGCATTCCAGCTCAGCGTGTCTTGGGCGCCGCTCTGGTCAGTGCTGACGTACACGCCCCGCGTGGCGTTGTAGGTGTAGACCACGCTGGAGCCATCATCGTCGGTGCGGGTGATGGTGCTGCCGGCGGTGTTGAGGGTGCCGGTGAGGCTATTTACGTTGCGGCTGAAGCCGTAGCTCCAGCCGCCGTTGCCGTTGAGCTGGCCCAGGCTGTTGTAGGTGCGCAGTACGTTCAGCGGCAGGCCGTCGAACAGCAGGCCTTCGTCGGCGCTTTGCAGGATCAGGTTGCCGGTGGCGCTGTTGACGTAGCTGCTGTTGGCCGCCTGGCCCAGGCTTGGCGAACCGCCCTGTGCCTGGCCGAGCTGGCTGAGCGAGGTGTTGCCCAGGCCCAGACCGTTCCCGCTGATGATTGCGACCATTGTGATGCTCCTGAAAACAGGGCACCCACCGCGGACCGCCCCTGACGGAGTTACTAATCTGGGGTTGGGGGGAAAAGTTTAGGGGTGTGGTGGAATTTTTTTGGTGTGGCTTGCTGGCGGGGGCCTGATGCGTTCTGTGCGATGACAAGCGGCCGTTGCGGCCCCTGGGAGCGGGCCTTCCCTTGAAGCCGTCATTCCTGCTTTCGCGGGGATGAAGGCTCAGGCAGATGGTGCGTTTGGGTGGATGGCGTCCTTTGATGGATGACACCCTTTGGGTGAGCGTTCTTTGCTGCAGATTCTTACGCTGACCGCATGGCCCATCCACCCTGATGGCCCGCCCTTCCTCATGGCCCATCCTCCCTCAAGGCCGTCATTCCCGCGAAAGCGGGAATCCATTTTGGCCTTGAGCACCAAAGCAAGATGGATTCCCGCTTTCGCGGGAATGACGGCTCAGGTGGATGGCGCGTTTGGGTGGATGGTGCGTTTGGGTGGATGGTGCGTTTGGGTGGATGGCGCGCTTGGGTGGATGACGCGCTTGGGTGGATGACGCGCTTGGGTGGATGACGCGCTTAGGTGGATGGTGCGCTCGGGTGGATGACGCGCTTGGGTGGATGACGCGCTTAGGTGGATGGTGCGCTCGGGCGGATGGCTCCACCTAACACTCCGCCAGCACCCGCTCCCGCAAATAATTCCGCAACTGCTCCAGCGCCCGCTTGTGCAACTGCGAAATACGCCCCTTGGTCACTCCAAACTGATCGGCGATATCGACGAAGGAAAGCTGGTGGTAGTAATGCAGGGTCAGAATGGCGCGCTCGCGTTCCGGCAGATGCTCCAGCCCCTGTGACACCGCGGCGCTCAGCTGTGCTTTTTCCAGCTCTGCATACGCATCGGCAGGCTCGGCATGGCCAGGCATCGATTGCGTATCCAGCAGAAAGCCAATGCCCAACCCCACCGTGGCGGCAATAAAGGCTTCCAGCGGATCGTCGCTGGTTTCATGGGTGAGCGACTCCGCGCGTTCCTTGGCCAGGGTCTCGCGGTGGGCCGCGTCGTAGCCTAATTCCATATGCACATTGCGCAGCACCCGCAGGCCGTCGAACACCGCGCCGCGCACGCGCAGGCGCGCAAAGGGCTGGAACGGCACGCCGCGCTCTGGGTCGAAACGGTCGATCGCCTCCATCAGGCCCATCAGCGCGTTTTGCACGCAGTCGTACCACGCGTCCCGCATCAGGTACACGCGCATGAATACGTCGCGCGCCACCTGCCTGGCCCAGGGCGAGTAGTGGACGATCAAGGCATCGCGCGCAGCAGGCTGGCGCTCCTGCCGCCAGCGGCGCCACAACACCTGCTCATCGCTATCCACGTTGAGCATGGCTGCCGTCAGGTGTGGTACCCGCTCAACAAGGCCTGCGCCAGCAACGTCCAGCCATTGATCAGCAGGAACAGCAGGATTTTCAGCGGCAAACTGATCGTGGTAGGCGGCAGCATGATCATGCCCAGCGCCATCAGGATCGCCGCCACCACCAGGTCGATCAGCAGAAACGGCAGAAAGATCACGAAGCCGATCTGAAAAGCCGTGCGCAGTTCGCTCAGCATGAACGCGGGAATCAGCTGCAGTGCGCCGATGTCCTGCACCGATTTGGGCGGCGGCAGCTTGGCCATGCGCACCACGGCCAGCAGGTCGTCCTCGCGTGTCTGCCGGATCATGAACAGCTTGAACGGTTCGAAGGCGCGCCCTATCGCCGTCTGCATCGGAATTTCATGCTGCAGATAAGGATCGAGACCGGCCTGCTTGGCGCTCTGGAACACCGGGCTCATGGAGAACAGGGTGAGAAACATCGCCAGCGTCAGCAGCACGCTGTTGGGCGGGGTCTGCTGCAAGCCCAGTGCGCTGCGCACCAGCGACAGCACCACCACGATGCGCGTGAATGAAGTCAGCGCAATCACCATCAGCGGAATAAACGACAGCAGCGACAGCAGCAGGAACGAGCGCAGGATCGGCGAGTAATCGTCGCTGGAGGCTCGCGCCAGCGCGTCCTGCAATGGATCCGTGCAATACCCGACTGCCGGCAGCAACAGTCCCGCCGCCAACAGCATCAGCACGAGCGTATGGCGCAACGTCATGATGCCGCTCCGTCCGGTTCGCCGGCCTCGATGCGGGTGACAGTGGCGTTGGCGCCACGGGTGCTTTCGACAATCAGATACGTGCTGCCGCCGTAGCTCACCACATGCGCGGTACTGGCGATGCTCAGGCGTCGCGATGCCTGCACCTGAATTCCTTCCGTCGCGGGCTGGCTGCGCGCGGTCGCGGACCAGGCCAGCCAGCCGCGTCGACGCACGAACAGCAGTGCGCCGACCAGCAAGGCGATCAGCAGCAGTGTCACCAGCAACGCCGTGGCGTAGCTGGCTCCCGACACGGGCGCATCGGTGCGATACGGAATGGCCGGCGCCAGCCACGCGGCTTGCAGCAGGTGTCGTGTGCGATGGAACGACGTGTTCACAGGATCTCGGTAATCTTCAGGCCAAAGCAATCGCCTACCGCGATCAGTTGTCCGCGGGCAATGGACTTGCCGTCCAGCTGCAGCGTCACCGGCGCATCCAGGCCGGTATCGAGCGCCAGCGTGTCGCCTTTGGCCAGCGAAAACAGTTTTTCGACATTGAGCTCGGCGGCACCGAGCAATACGTCCAGCCGCACGGTGACGTGGCCGAGCATGGCCAGGTTGCGGCGGATCAGGGGATCGCCGCCAACGGGCTCGTAGGCGGCTTCTTCCAGTTGGATGGGAGCTACGACGATCTCATTCATGACTGCTTTTTTCCTGCTGTTTGACGCCGTCCAGCATGACGGCACGTTGTTCGCCCAGACGCCGCAGATACGCCGTGGCGATGGCGCCATGGCCTTCCACATGCAGTTGCAGGGCTTCGTCCAATTTGCGGTCGCCTACCAGCACTTCGCCGACGCTGAGGTCGGAAAGCTGGGCCAGATCGACCGCGCCGAAATCCATCATCGCCAGCACGCGCAACGGCGCCTGCTGGATCGCGTGCTGGCGCGAAACCAGCGCCGCCTGCCTGGATGCCGCCGGAGGCGCAAGGCGATCGGCCAGGTTGCGGTCGATGGCCAGCTCCCATTGCATGCGCCCGATCGATACGCCGACGGCGTAGGCACCAAGCCGCGCATGCTCCAGGCTCAGCGGTGCGGCTTCGCGCACCAGCGCATTCGTTTTGCCGATGCCGGCACGGTGCTGGATGCGCGCAGCCAGGTCGGCCAGTGCTTCTTCGCCGACGCGCTGCGCCAGCTCGCTATCGGCATCGGTGTTGGTGCCGGCCAGGAAGCGGCCGATGGCATCGACATCCTTGGCCCCGGTATGAATGGCCAGCGCACCGCTGTCGTGCAGCGCCAGCCAGGGGCGATGGCGCTCGTAGCCAGCCGGTTTATCCAGCGTATGCACGTCGATGGCGTTATCGGCCGCACCGATCCACCATGCCTGCGCCCAGTCGGACAGCTGCGCGGCAAGCAGCGCGTGCAAGGCGGTGCGGCGCGATTCGCCGAGCCAGCCGAAACGGAGATCGTTATGCATGGATCAGCCGTCCCGGGTGGAGTCGTAAAGCTGTTGCAGCATGTCGCTGGACACGGTCATCACGCGCGAGCTGGCCTGGTAGCCGCGCTGGATCACGATCATGTCGGCCAGTTCCTGGGTGAGATCCACGTTGGACATCTCCAGGCTGCTGCCTTCGATCTTGCCGAAGATGTCCTGGCCGGGACGTCCCACCTGCACCTGCTGGCCGGCCGGCGGCAGATACAGGTTGCCCTGGATTTCCTGCAGCGAGCTCTCATCCTGAAAAGACGCCAGCGCCAGCTGCGGGCCGGCATGGGTGGAACCATCGGCATAGGTAAGCTGCAGTACGCCGTTGGTATCGAAGGCCTCCGACGAAATGCCGATCACGCCGTGGCCATCCTGGACTTGCGCCTGCAGGCCGGTCGGCGTGCCGCTGATGCCGGTGGCGCCGCTGAAGCTGCCTGGGCTGCCGAAGTTGAACACCACGTTCTGCGACTTGCCGCCGAGGGTGGCGGTCATGGTGAGCTGGTTGGCGCCGGCCTGCGGCGCACCGGTACCGTCGAAAGTGATCTGGCCGCTGCCGAGCGTGTTGCCACTGCTGTCGGTGATGGCCACGTTCCAACTGGTGGCATTGGGCGTGGATGGCGTGGTGGAACTGGTGGCGACGGTCATGGTGAGCGTCAGCACGTGGGCGGTGCCCTGCGCGTCGTAGATGGTGATGTTGCTGATCGAATCGGGCGAACTGCCGGTAACGATGTTGCCGACCATGTTCACCGTGGTGGTGGCCGCCGCCGGCAGCGATTGCATGCTGCTGATGTCGATATTGCCGAAGCTGCCGCTGGGGCTGTAGCCCTGCACCAGGTACTGGTTGGCCGAGTCGACCAGTTGGCCGGAGGAGTTGAGTTCGAACTGGCCTGAGCGCGTGTAATACAAGTTGCCGGAGGGATCTTTCACGATAAACAGGCCTTCGCCCTGCACCGCCACATCGGTGGGCGTGCTGGTCTGCTCGATCTGGCCTTCGGTGGTATCGACGCCGGTGCCGGCGATTTCGGTACCGTCTTCGTCCATCACGTTTTCGAAGAACGAATCGCTGCCGCGAAAGCCCGGCGTATTCATGTTGCTGATGTTGTTGCTGATCGTATCCAGGCTCTGCGAGAAGCTGAAAAGCCCCGAGACACTGTTGTACAAGGCCTGCATGATGCTGCCCATGGGTGGCTCCTTATGGCGTAACGAGCTGGATCTGCGAGAGATTGACGTTGGTCAGCACACTGCCGGTGGTCGGCGTAACGGTGAGCTGCACGCCGCTGGTGCTGTACTGGATGCCGGTGACCTTGCCGGTGACCGTGCTGCCGTTGGTATTGCTGACCTGCACCGTATGCGACAGCAGCGCCACCGTCTGGTCGGAGGAATCGAGCGTGGCCAGGTTGTTGATGCCGGTCACTTCTTCGCTTTGCTGCTCGATACCGACGAACTGCGCCAGCTGGGTCAGGAACTGGCTGTTGTCCAGCGGCTGCATCGGGTCCTGGAATTGCAGTTCGCTGACGAACAGCTGGATAAAATCCTGCTCGTTGATACCTGAGTTGGGCAACGACGACGGATCCGTCGTATTCAATGTGCTGCCGATGGCTTGAACCGACATCGTGTACTCCTTAATGGCTTTGGGGCGAAGTCCAGGCTTCGCGGCCGTTCAACATGATTTTGCTCAGCGCGATGCCCTTGGCGCGGGCGTCGCTGAGGACGAATTGGATAAGGCGGGATGCTTCGTCATCGCTGATGCGGAAATCGCGCAGCCACGCCACCGATGCGCCGTCGTGCTGGCGGGTGAAACGCAGCGAACGTTCCGACCAGTTGGCCGCTGGCGACACTTCCGCCGCGGCCACTTCTGTGGTGGCGCTGGGTGCGCTATCGCCGGCCAGCTGGCGCAGCGGCGCAGGCAGCGTGGTTTCAGCTTGCGGCGCGACGGCTGCGGTTTCGGCGATTAATGTGGTACTCGCACTGGCAGCGGGCGTTGCTTCGCTTGCACTGGCGTTGCCGGCGGCAAGCGTTTGCGATGTAGTGGCGCTCGCATGCTGCGGCGCCTGATGGTCGGCAGCCGTGAGTTCGGACAGATAGGCCTGTGCCATGGCATGCCAACCGAACACACGCGCACTCAACAGAGCTTCGGTGACGCCGGTCGGCGCGACCGTGGCCTCGGCCTGCAGGACTTGCGGCAGCTCGGATAGCATGGCCAGCGGCATCGAGGGCGACGGCAGGCTCATGCCGTTTTCGCCGCGTGGCACGGCCAACTCCGGCTCGGTCGTGCCCGGCGTCGGCGCCTGCTCGAAGCTGGGTGACTGATTGGACTTGGCCTGCTCCTGCTGCGCGGACTTGGCCTGCGCGTCGTGCTTGGCCAGCGCATGCGCGAAATCCTGCTCGGGCGTGCGCTGCGATTCCTGCTGTTGCGCCTGTGCTGCGGCGTCGACGCTGAAGATGGTGGTCATAGCGTCTCCTTCCGGCTACCCAGCCAAAGCTCGATGCCGTCTTCCAGCGACTTGGCCGCCTGTTGATGCGCATGCGTGTGGCGCACTTCGTCCAGGTGTTCGCCGATGCGCTCCCGCCGCCGCTTGGCCGAGACATTGGCCGAGGCTTTTTCCGATCGCTGCTGCGTGGCCTCGCCGAGTGCCGTATTAGCCTGCAACAACCGCTGCGACAGCGCGGCATCCAGTTGGGTGAGCAGTTCGTAGCGGGCCAGATCCAGCCGGCCATCGGCCAGGCAGACACCGTTGGCGCTGGCTACCGCATGGCGCGCCGTTTCCACCGCGTCTACCTGTTCTTTGGCGGTGTGCTCATGCGCCACCGCCGCGGCCAGCGCCGACTGCGCGCGCAGTTCATCGACCTGCGCCATGCGCAAAGCCACCGCATAAGCGTGTTGCTTACGTGCGCTCATGCGGGGCGGCCTCGTGCGGTGTTGAGCACCTGTTCCAGACGCTCGACCGTTTCCTGCAGCGAGGTGGACTGGGACGGCCGCTGCTTGAGGCAGTCGGTCAAGCCCGGGTACAGGGCAATCGCTTCGTCCAGCGCCACATTGCTGCCGGCCTGATAAGCGCCCATGTCCACCAGGTCGCGCGAGTTTTCATAGGTGGCGATGATCGACTTGATGCGCGTGGCAAGCTGCTGATGCCGCGCATCAGCAACGCGCGAAACCAGGCGGCTGACGCTGGAAAGCAGGTCGATCGCGGGCAACTGGCCGCGGCCGGCCAGTTCGCGCGACAGCACCACGTGCCCGTCGAGAATGGCGCGCATATGGTCGGCCACCGGCTCGTTCATATCGTCGCCTTCCACCAGCACGCTGTAGATGGCTGAAATCGAACCGCCTTCGCGCACGCGGCCGCCGCGTTCCAGAATCTGCGGCAGCAAGTTGAACACCGACGGCGGATAGCCGCGCGAAGTCGGCGGTTCGCCCACGGCCAGGCCTACTTCGCGCTGGGCCATGGCGAAGCGCGTGATCGAATCGACGATCAGCAGCACGTCCAGTCCGAGATCGCGGAAATATTCGGCCATGGCGTGCGCTGCGTGCACGGCATGCGTGCGCACCAGCGCGGACTGGTCGGCGGTGGCTACCATCATCACCGAGCGGCGCAGACCTTCGGGCCCCAGCGACTCCTGCAGAAAATCGCCCACTTCGCGGCCGCGCTCGCCAATCATGCCGACCACGATCACGTCCGCTTTCACATGCCGCGCCATCATGCCGAGCAAGGTGCTCTTGCCCACGCCGCTGCCGGCAAATACGCCCACGCGCTGGCCCTTGGCGATCGGCATGATGCCGTCGATGGCGCTGACGCCGGTTTCCAGCGGCTGATCCAGCGGCACCCGGCGCAATGGATTGATCGGCACCGGCTGGATCTCGCGATAGGCCTCGGCGACGATCGCCGGGCCGCCATCCAGCGGCTCGCCGAAGGCATCGATCACCCGCCCGACCATCGCGCGCGCCACCGGCACGCGCAAGGCACGCCCCAGCGAACGCACGCGCGCACCGGCCGCAATGCCGCGCAAATGTCCGAACGGCATCAGCAGCACTTTGCCGTCGCGGAAACCCACCACTTCCGCACTCACCGGTTGGCCCTGCGCGTGACTGTCGATCTCGCACAGCTCGCCGATTTTCACGTCCGGCCCGCTGGCCTCGATCACCAGGCCGTTGAAGCCCAGCAGATGGCCGTACTCGCGCACCATCGTCCGACGCTGCAGCGCGTGGGCGTAGCGATCGAGGGTGGCGGCGGTGTGCATCATGCGCGGGCCGCGCCCAAGGCTTCGAGCATGGCGCCGTGGATCGTGTCCAGGCGTGCCTGGATCGAACTTTCCGCGTAGCCGCGCACGGTGACGATGCGGCATTCGCCTGGCGAAAGTGCGTGCTCTACTGCGATCTCCAAACCGTCGAGTTGTTCCGGCAGGCAGCTGCGATCTGCTGCTGAAACTTCCAGCCGGACCACTTTGCCGCGGTAGTCTTCGGCCATCTGCCGGCACAGGCGCTGCAGCAGCGCGCCGTCGCCGTGCATGGTGCCAAACGCTCGCGCCAGGCTGGCCAGCGCAAGTTCGAATGCCAGTTGTTCCATCTCTTCGCCCTGCACGCGCAACTGCTCGTGCAAGCCGGCGACCAGCGCGGCGAGAGTTTCCCGCTCCTGCACCAGCCCGCGGTATTCCTCTTCCAGGCCTTGCTTGATCTCGGTTTCCCAGGCTTGCTGATACTGCTCGGCTTCGCGCCGGCCATCTTCTTCGCCGGCCTGGAAACCTTCGGCGTAGCCTTGGCGGTATGCGGCCGCATCCAGTTCCTGCACTGGCGAGATGTCATCGGCAGCAGCCACCGGCACCGCAGCAACGCTGTGCAGGGAACGCGGCGCGATGCTTTCCAGCAAGGCATCGTGTGGCAGGCGGCGGATCATGCGGTAGTGCCTGCGCGACCCGCGCGCGCCGCCTGGTCGAGATGACGGGCCAGCGTGTCGGCCAGTGCGGAGGGGAACGGATCCGGCAGGCGCTGCAGCTCATGGCGCACGGCATCGGCGCGCAGGCGCTCGCAGGCGGCCAGGTAGATCTCTGCGTGATCGGGCGCCGCTGCGGCCAGCACGCGTGCCGCCCATGCCGGCGAAAGACGGTCGAGCACCACGATCAACACATCCGGCGGCGGTACTTCGCGCGCCAGATAGGTCGGCTCGTCGCCCAGCACCGCCCGCAACAACTCGGCATCCAGCGCGGTATAACGTTGCGCCTCGCCGATCAGCGGCTGCAACGCGCTGCGCCATGCCTCGGGCAAGCGCGCAAGAATCCAGCGGCGGTCCGCCGCGTGCATGGTGGCCAGCGCCAGCGCGGCCTTGCGTGTCCCGGCCTGGTTCACCGCTCCACCTCGGGTGTCTCGATCCACTGGCGCAGACGCAGCAGGGCCGCTTCGCGCTCGGACATGGTCAACCGACGCGGCGTGCCGGTACGCACGGCCATCAACAAGGCGCCGACCAGGAACAGCACCAGCGCGGCAATCACCGGATAGATCCACCAGTACTTGCTTGCTACCACCGCAGAGGACGCGGCATCGTCGACGGTGCTGGCATTCGCGTTGGCCGCATCGATGCGCGACACCGCCGAGGTTGCTGCGCCAGTACTGGCTGCTGGCGTGCTGACCAATTCCGGCGGCGCGATGGCGGCGATATCCACCTTGTCGCCACGCGAGGCATCCAGACCGAGCGCCGCCGAGACCACCTCGGTCAGCTTGCTGATCTCACCCTGCTGCAGGGTGGCGGGAATGACGATGCCCACCGAGATGCGGCCCACGCGCCCGGGCGCCTGCTCCACTTCTTCCTGCTCACGGCCATGCGCATATTCCACGTCGCGGTCGCTGCTGGTACTGCCGGCCTTGCTGTGTTCCGGATCGGCATCGTCGGCGCCATGGCCGGCCGAACTGACCTTTTCGTGCACAAGCAGGCCGTTGCCGTCCTTGCCCTGTGCAATCAGCTGCTCGCGTACCTGCTTGACGTGGTCGTAGTCGAGGCTGACATCGACCGACACGGTGAAGTTGTCGGTGCGCAGCACGCGGTGCAGCAGTTCGCCTACGCGGGTGCGCAACTGGTTTTCCATCTGCGTCTGCGCGTCAAGGCTGTCGGAACTGAGGGCCGCGTTCTGCCCTTCTGCCGCATAGCCGGACAACACCATGCCCTTGTCGTCGAGCACGACCACTGCTTCCGGCGCCAGGCCTTCCACCGCGGAGGCAACCAGCCGCTGGATGCCGGCCACTTCGCGCGCATCCAGATGCTTGCCCGGCCGCAGGTTCAGGGTGACCGAGGCCTTGGACGGATCCTGCTCGGGCTGGAACAGATCGGTGCGGCGGATGGTCAGGTGCACGCGCGCGGAGGCCACTTCGTCCAGCGCCGAAATGGTGCGTTCCAGTTCGCCCTGCAGGGCACGCTGGAAATTGATCTTCTGCGCAAACTCGGTGACGCCGTAGTCGGAATCCTTGAACAGCTCGAAGCCGACGCTGCCGCCCTTGGGCACGCCTTGCGAGACCAGCTTCATGCGCGTCTCGTAAACCTGCGCATCCGGCACCAGGATGGTCTTGCCATCGTCGGCCAGGTGGTAAGGCGTCTGCATCTGGTCGAGTGCGGCGGTGATTTCCGCCGCGTCCGATTCGCGCAGATCGCGGAACAGCACGCCGTAAGGCGGATGCATGATCCACCACGAGGCCGCGCCGACGATGCCGGCGATCAGCAGGATCCCGAGCGCGAACGAAATTCGTGCGCGCTGGGACATGGACGCAAAAAACTGCCGCATACCTACTCCGATATTCCTTTGTTACGAATCCCGCCGTTGCCTTGCCGCAGCCTCACAGCTGCATATTGGTAAGGTTCTGGTAGGCGTCGACGATCCGGTTGCGCACTTCCACCGCCATCTGCAGTTTCAGGCGCGCGTGTTCCATGGCGATCATCACGTCGTGCACCGGCACGTTCTCGCCGGCCGCCAGCGCACGCGCGGCCTGGTCGGCCTGCGCCAGGCTGCCGTTGAGTTCGCTGACCTGCGAGCCGAGCATCTGGATAAACGGCTGGCTGCCCTGGCCGGTTTCATCCATGCGCGTTTCTGGCAGGTCGATCGGCTTGATGTCGAGCGCGGCCGAAGCGCCTTCCACTGGCATCACGTTCATGACTCACCGCCGACATCGAGTGCATGCAGAGCCATGCTGCGCAGCGTGTTGAACGCGCGCACGTTGGCTTCGTAGGCGCGGCTGGCATCCATCAACGTGCCCATCTCGGTGACCATGTCCACGCGCGGATAGCTGACCATGCCGTTCTTGTCGGCAGCCGGATCGCTGGGATCGTGTTCTTCGCGTGAGCCGGCGTCGGTGCCCAGCATCACCGGCATGGACGGCACGCTGTGGCCGCCTTCGCCGATCATCGCGCCGAAACTGGCTGCGTAAGGTGCGCTGACGTGCATCAGCCGCGCCGGATGGCCCGGCTGGTTGGGCGTATTGGCGATGGCGATATTGTGGCTGGCCGCTTCCAGGCGCAGCCGCTCGTAGTCCAGGCCGAAACGCGTAGCAGTGAAAATCTGGTCCACGACCATGTTCAATCCCTCCCGGCCAAGGCCAGTTGCATCAATGCGAAGCGCCGCGACATCACCGTCGTCAGCGATTGAAAATCCACGCTGGCGGTTTCCAGCTCCGCCACTTCGTCGTCAAGGTTTACCGGCGCGCTGAGATCCGGATCGGCCGCATGCACCGATTCGCCCAGTGCGCGTGGGGTGATCGCCTGCAGGCTTTCGCCAGCCATGTCCGGCTGCTCGGCGGCCTCGTGCAACAGGCCGGTGGCCTGCGCGAAATCGGCGCGCTGCGGCCGGTAGCCGGCTACATCGACGTTGGCGATATTGGTGCTCGCCACCTCGGCGCGCACGCGCGCCATGCTGATGCCCAGCCGCAAGGCTTCGGTGGTCAAATCCATGTTTGGCTCCTCATTGAATCACCAGCTCGCCGCGCAATGCGCCAGCGTCCTTGATCGATTGCAGAATGGTGATGACGTCGCGGGTGGACAGGTGAATCGCACGCAGCGCCGCGATCAGGTCCGCCACGGTGGCGCCATTGGGAATACTGACCAGGCGCGCCTCGGGATCCTGCACATTGATATTGGCCTGCGGCACCACCGCAGTGCCGATATTGCGCGAAGGATTGACCAGCACGCCGTCGGGCTGCGACACCAGATAATCAGTCTGCACCTGGATGCGCAGATCGCCTTGCGAAATGGTCACCGCACCCAGTCGTACGTCACCGCCGGAAACCACCGTGCCGGTGCGCTCGTTGACCACTACGCGTGCGATCTGGTCCGGCGTGACCGGCACGTTTTCGATGGTGGAAATGGCCTGCACCAGATCCGACGGCGGCACCGTGAAGGTGACGTGCACTTTGCCCGCATGTTCGGCCACCGCGTTAACGCCGGCATTACGGCGCAGCGATTCGGCGATGCGTTCGGCGGTGGTGAAGTCGGGCTGATAAAGCACCACGTCCAGCGAATGTCCATCTTCATCCAGCCCCAGCGGCGCTTCGCGTTCCACGGTGGCGCCGTCGGGTACACGACCTACGGTGGGATGGTTTTTCTGGTCCAGGCTGCCGAAGGCACGTACTTCGTAGCCGCCTACCGAGAGCGCGCCTTGCGCCAGCGCGTAGAGTTTTCCATCCGGGCCATTCAGGGGCGTGAGCAACAGGATGCCGCCGCTCAGGCTGCGCGCATCGCCCAGCGAGGACACCGACACATCCAGCTTCTGGCCCGATTCGGCAAACGCCGGCAGCGTCGCCGTGACCATCACCGCCGCCACGTTGCGGCTATTGAGATCGTCCGGACTGATGTTGACGCCGAAATGGCTCAGCGTATTGGCCACCGATTGAACCGTGAGGCGGTTCTTGTTGGTGTCGCCGGTGCCGTCCAGGCCGATCACCAGGCCATAGCCGACCAGCGCATTGTCGCGCACGCCCTGCACGCGCGCGATTTCCTTCAGACGAACGCTATTGCTCTGGGCCGATGCCACCGATGCGGCAAACAGGGCGAGCACGAGCGCGACAAGAACACGTTTCATATCAGACCCAACCAACGCGTAATGCGATAAAGAATGCTGTGGCGTTGGGCGGTAGATATGTCTCCCTTGCCGGTGTAGTGGATATCCGCCTCGCTGATGCGGTTGGAAAGAATGGTGTTGGTAGGCGAGATATCTTCCGGGCGCACCAGGCCGGTCAGCGCAAACTGCTGCTTCTCGCCGTTGATCTCCACGCTCTGGTCGCCGTGGATGCGCAGCATGCCGTCGCCCTCCACCGCGATCACGCGCACCGCCAGCTGCGCCTGCAGGCTGCCGGCGCGGGTGGTATTGCCCTGCCCTGCGTCATCGCCGTTCAGACCCAGGCCGTAGTTGTGGGTGGTGTTGTGGTACTGCGCATTGGCGCCCAGCTGCACGCCGCCGCTGGCATCGGTATTGGCGCTGGCAGTGGCGCGCGCGGTTTCGGTGACCAGCACGGTCAGCGTGTCGCCCACCTGATGCGCGCGACGATCCGCTGCCAGGCCGCGGTAGCTGTCCGGGTTGATCATCGAGCCATCGGTGGCCTGCGTTTGCGCAGACACGCCGCGGCTGGCCAGCAGCAAGGCGGCCATCAGCAAAAATCTAGTCGACAACTTGCACTACTCCCTTGTCGGTAATGCGTGCGTGTACGGGTTCTTCGGCACCATCGACCAGCACCAGCACGGTATCGCCGGTATTGCCGCGGCCGATCGCGGTGCCTTTGGTCTGCAGCTTGATCACGCCATAGCTGGCGCTGACGTCGACGCGCTGCTGCCGGTCGACATCCGGAATGTGCTCGAAATCCTCCAGCAGTACCGGACTGCCGGCCAGCACCGCATGGCGCAGGCGCATGCCCTGCACTTGCTGCGAATCAGTCACGACAGGCCCTTGCAGGGTCGCCACATCCGCATCATGCGGCGTGAATTTCAGGGCGGAAGCGACCGTGCCCATGGCGGCGTCCGCGGCATAGCCGGGCACGTCGTGGTGCACGCTGACCGCGAACCACACTGTGGCCGAACGCATCAGCTGCCCGTTCACGCTGATATCCACCGGCATGCCGACGCGCGCGCGCGGCCAGCGCCCTTCCGGCTTGCGCGCCTTGATCGTCACGCTGCCGGCCAGCAGTTGCACATCTTCCGGCTTGCCGACGACCTCGACCTGCGCCAACGCCTTGTCGTCGCCAAGGCAGCTGTCCAGTTCCACGCGCGCAGCATCCACGATGCGCGCGGACGCCACCGTCTGCAGCGACGGTGACGCCGCCACCAGCAGCGGCAGTGCGGAAAGTACGAGTGCGGGCAGCAGTCGGCGCATGCTTACTGGCGCAGGTTGTTGATGGTGTCGAGGATCTGGTCCGACGCCTGCAGCACGCGGGCGTTGAGCTGGTAGGCACGCTGCGCGATCACCAGCGTGGCCATCTCGCTGACCATGTCGACATTGGACCCTTCCAGCGAACCCTGCAGGATCGCGCCGACGCCGCTGTCATTGGGCTTGCCCACCGTGGGATCGCCTGACGACTGGGTCGGCACATAGTTATTGCTGCCCACCGACTGCAGGCCATCCGGCGACGGGAACGTGCTCAGCTCGAACGTACCCAGCAAAGTCTGGCTGCTGCTGCCGCCGACTTGCGCATAGATCTGGCCGTTCTGGTTGACCTGGATATTGGTCGCGTCCGGCGGAATCTGGATGCCTTGCGCCAGGCGATTGCCGGTTGCGGTGGCGAGATAGCCATCGCTATCCACGTGCAACTGGCCGTCGCGCGTATACAGATGGTTGCCGTTGGCATCGACCACTTCGAGAAAGCCTTCGCCCTGGATGCCCATATCCCAGGTATTGCCGGTCTGCTGCATCTGGCCCTGCGAGAACACCGCGCTGGTCGACAGCACTTCGGTGCCCGCGCCCGTTTGCTGCGGCGTAAGCCCGGCCTGCACCTGCGAAGGCGTGATCACGGCGATATCGCCGAACGAAGTGCGCTGCGCCTTGTAGCCGGGCGTCTGCATGTTGGACAGGTTGTTCGACAAGGTGTCGATCTGGCTCTGCGTGCTCTGCAGGCCGGAGGTAGCGATATAAAGCGCGTCGATCATGATGGGTATCCTTAAGCGTTGTCGCCGAGATGACTGATGCCTTCCTGCACGGCCGCGTCGTAGGCCTGGATGGCGCGTTGTACGGATTGGGCGTGGCGGGACAGCGCCATCAGGCGCACCATTTCCTCGCCGGGATCCACGTTCGATTGCTCCAGCGCACCTTGCTGGATGCGCCCGATGAACTGGCCGTCGTCATTGCCGCTGAAGCTGTACAGGCCATCGCCCATGTCGCGCAGCTGGCTGGCCTTGTCGACATTGACCACGCGCAGGCTATCCACATCGTCGCTGCCGTCGGTGATCGCGCCCGCGTCATCGATATGCACGTTGGCGTGGTTGAGTGTGATCGGCCCGGACTGCCCCAGTACTGGATGGCCGGCGGCATCGACCAGTTGCTGGTCCGCATCCAGATGGAACTGGCCATTGCGGGTCAGCATGGTCTGGCCGTTGACGTTCACCGCGAAAAAGCCAGGGCCGCGGATGGCCAGGTCGAGCGGATGCCCGGTGGTGGAAAGATTGCCGTCGGCCAGGTCCAGCGTGGGCTCGTTTTCCAGCAGGCCGGTCCTGAAATCGGTGGCCAGCCGTTCGGCGCGATAGCCCGAGGTGCGCATGTTCGCCACGTTCTGGCTGAGCACGTCGAGTGCGTCGACGTCATTGCTCAAATAGCGTGCGATGCCCGGAATGATGTTGCTCACGTGGCGCCCTCCTTATGCGGCGGCCGAAGCGGTGACGGTGCCGAAGGCCTTCACCATCACGGTGGACGGCACTTCGTTGATGCCCAGCACGGTGACGTGCGGCAGGCTGCGTTGAATCAGGGCGCGCAGGTGGCGGCGCACCACGCTCGGGCACAGCAGCACCGGCAGGTGGCTGCGCGCCATCATGGCCTCGGACTGCTTGGCCAGGCCGCCGAGCAACGCTTCCAGCTGGCCCAGGTCGCCGATCAAGGCGCCGGCGCCTTCGCGCTGCCGGATCGCCGTCACGATGGCGCGCTCCAGCTCGGGCGCCAGCGTCAGCACATGCAGCTCGCCCTGCGCATTGCTTACCCGCTGGCAGATCGACGGCCCCAGGCGCTCGCGCACGCGCTCGACCAGATCGTCGGTCTGCTTGTGCGTCTTGCCGGCGTCCACCAGCACTTCGAGGATGGTTTCGACGTTGCGGATGCTGACCTGTTCGCGCAGCAGCTGCTGCAGCACTTTCTGCACGTCGGTGTAGGACATCACACCGGGAATGAGCTCATCCACCAGCGAGGCCTGCTGCTCGCGCACACGCGCCACCAGTCGCTCGGTTTCGGCGCGGGTCAGCAATTCCGGCGCGTGGCGCTTGGTCACTTCGCCCAGATGGGTGATCAGCACGGTTTCCGGATCCACCAGCGTGTAGCCGGCGCCGCGCGCGAACTGCCGCTGGTCCGGATGAATCCATTGCGCGGGCAGACCATAGGCCGGATCGCGCGTTTCGCGCCCTTCCAGCTTCGGCCGCTTGCCGCCGGGATTGATCGCCAGCAAGGCATCGAAGCGCAGTTCGCCGCGACCCACGCGCGAACCCTGCACCTGGATCTCGTAGGCGTCTTCGCCCAGCGACGCACCCTGGATCAGTTTCACCTTCGGCAGGATGAAACCGTTGTCCATGGCAAACTGCTTGCGGAAGGTGCTGATGCGATCGCCCAGATCCAGCCCGCGCGCCTTGTAGGTAGCGGAGATGGCGCTGCCCAGATGGATTTCCACCGGCTCGATCGACAGCATGCGATAGAGGTCGTCTTCCTCGCCCTTCGCTTTCGGCTCGTCGACAACGGGTTTGCTTTGAGCCTCTGCTGTATTGGAACGGGCCGCAAAAAAAGTAAGCGTGCCCACCCCCAGCAGCACCAGCAATACCGGCCACGCCGGCAAGCCCGGCAAGACCAGCAGGCCGGCCAGCGCCAGCGACACGATCAGCAAGGTGCGCGAGCTGGATAGCACCTGCCGGGCGATTTCGGTGCCCAGCTGCGCATCCGAGGCGGCGCGCGTGATGATGATGCCGGTCGCCACCGCGATCACCAGCGAGGGGATCTGCGTGACGATGCCGTCGCCCACGGTCAGCAGCGTGTAGCGATGCACCGACTCTGTCCACGGCAGGCCGTGCTGCAGCATGCCGACGGCCAGGCCACCGACGATGTCGATCAGGATGATCATGATGCCGGCGATTGCATCGCCCTTGACGAACTTGGTGGCACCGTCCATCGCGCCGTAGAAACTGGCTTCCTTTTCGATCTGGCCACGGCGACGCTTGGCCTCGTGCTCGTCGATCAGGCCCATGTTCATGTCGGCATCGATGCTCATCTGCTTGCCGGGCATGCTGTCGAGCGTGAAACGTGCCGCCACTTCGGCCACGCGCTGCGCACCGCTGGTCACCACTACGTACTGCACCACCACCAGGATCAGGAACACCACCAGGCCGATCACATAGTTGCCGCCCACCACATAGGAACCGATCGCGTTGATCACGCGCCCGGCGTTGCCCTTGTCCAGGATCAGGCGCGTGGCCGAGATATTCAGTGCCAGGCGGAACAAGGTGGTGATCAGCAGCAGCGACGGAAAGGTGGAGAAGCTCAGCGGTGTATCGGTAAAGAAGGTGATCAGCAGCACCAACAGCGCCGCGGTGAAATTGAGCACTAGCAGGAAATCCAGCAGCGCGCCCGGAATCGGCGTGAACAGGATGATCAGGATCGCGATCATGCCCAGCACGAGGATCACGTCGCGCTTGCCGTTCCACAATTGGCCGAACAGTGTGTTCAAGAGAAAATCCTGTTGCCGGGACGCTTCATCAACCAGCGATAGATCGGCGCCAGCGGTTTATACAAATCGGCCGGCACCGCTTGGTCGATCTTGCATTCGCGGTACAGCGCACGCGCCAGCTCCGGCGAGCGCAGGCACGGCACGCCCGATTGCGCCGCCAGCATGCGCATGCGCGCCGCCACCGCGTCACTGCCCTTGGACAGCACTACCGGCGAGCGCATGCTCTTGGGCCGGTACTTCAGCGCAATCGCCAGATGGGTGGGATTGGTCAGCAACACGTCCGCCTCCGGTACGCGCCGGACCGAGCGCGAATGCTTGAGCAGCTCGCTCATCAGGCGGCGGCGCTTCTGGCGGATATCCGGATCCCCTTCGCGGCGTTTGTGTTCGTCCTTGATATCGCGCCGGCTCATGCGCAGCTTGCGGATGTATTCGCGGCGGGTGAACAGCAAATCGGCCAGCGCAATGACACCCAGCAGCACCAGCAGCCAGGTGGTGACTTGCACATAGGTGGCACGCAGCAGCATGCCGATGCTGGACGGTGCGGCAAATGCCGCGGCCTGCACCTTGTGGCCGATGCTGCCGGCCAGCAGCCAGCCCAGGCCGCCGAGCACGCCCAGTTTCAGCGTGAGCTTGAACAATTCCCATAGCAGGCGCAGCGAAAAAATGCGCTGGGCGCCCTGCACCGGATTGAGCCGGTTGAAATCCGGTTTCAGCGGTTCAGTGCTGAACACCGGCCCGGTCTGCAGCAGATTGCCGACCATTGCGGCGATCAGCACCGACATCACTACCGGCAGCAGCGCCTGCCACGCCGGCTGGAAGCTGCGTTCCAGCCAATACCACAGGCTGGCCGACGGTTCCGGCGCATTGCCGGCCATCAACAGCGTACGGGTAAACGAGCGCGCGAACGCCGCGGCAATGTTGTAGGACGCCGCCGCCAGCGCCACGCTGAAAACGATCAGCACCAGGATGCCGCTTACATCGGCGCTGCGCGGCACCTGTCCTTTTTCGCGCGCTTCCTGCAAACGGAACGGCGTGGGCTGTTCGGTCTTGGACTGGTCGTCGGCAGCCATCAATGCACTCCCAACGGCGAGAACACCGTAAACGCATCGCGGTACATGCGCTCGATCAGCGGCGGCGCGTAGCGCACCGATCCTGCCAGCAGCACGAAGCCCGCCATCACCTTGATCGGCAAGGCCACGAAATACATATTCGCCTGCGGCATGGAACGGCTGGCGTAAGCCACCGCCAGATCGATGGCGAACAGGCCCAGCATGGTCGGCGCCGACACCATCAGGCCAAGCAGAAACTGCGAAGAAAGCTTGGACAGCAGCACTTGCGGCCCGACCAGCAACCCGCCGCTGCCCAGCGGCACCAGCGCCACCGAGGCCACCATGCCCTGCAGCAACAGCAGATGCAGGCCCAACGAAAAAAACACCAGCAAGCCGGCCCACTGCACCACGGTGCCGGCCAATGCTTCCGAAGCATGTGTAGCGGGGTTGAGCAGGCTGGCCGCAGCCACGCCCGACTGCATATCCAGCACGCGTGCGGAAAAACCCAGCGCCGCGATCGGCAAAAACACTGCCAGGCTCAGCGTGAAACCGAGCACGCACTCACCGCCCATCGCCAGCAGCAGCGGCAGCGGGTGATCCGGATCAAGCGCCTGCGCAGGTGCAGGGCTGACGCCGACCGCCAGCATGGTCAGCGCCAGCAGCACGCACATGCGGATCGTCGCCGGTGCCCAGTTGAACGGCGTAAACGCCGGCACCATGAGCAAAGGCACGAATCTCGCCATGGCGAGCAGAAATGCACCGATTAGAGGATCGACGGCTCCCACCTGCTACATCCCTGCAATAAGTGCGAACAAATGCTTGGAGAACGCCACCACCACCGCCATCATCCAGGCGCCGGTCACCAGAAACATCGCCACCACGGTGATCAGCTTGGGAATGAAGGTGAGCGTCATCTCCTGGATCTGCGTGACCACCTGCAGAATGGAGATCACCACGCCGATCACCAGCGTCGCCAACAGAATCGGCGCGGAAACTTTCGCTGCGGTCAGCAAGGTCTCTGACAGCAAGTGCATTGCGGTATCGCCATCCATGACTAACTCCGGGGTCGTACCAGATCACGCAGCCTGAAAACGAAATCCGCCGGCAGTACGCCCACGCCGGGTGTGCGTGCAACGATGTTGTCGATCACGGCGCGCGCCTCTTCGACACGGCCTTCGTCCAGCAGCAGCACGCTTTGCGCATAGCGCGCGGAACGCCCCTGCGGATCCAGGCGCGTGGCGCGCTTGACTGACTCCTGCGCCTCCTGGCGTTCGCCGCGCAAGGCGTGCACCAGGGCGAAACCGCCATGGGTTTCGCCGAAGGTGCGGTCCAGCGCAAACGCCTTGTCGAAGCTGCGCCGGGCACCGGACAAATCACCCTGCAGCAGCTGGCACCAGGCCAGCGCATGCCAGGTACCGAGGTGCTCGGGCATCTGTACCGATGCGCGCTCAAGCAGGCTGCGTGCACGCGCGACATCGCCGCGCAACATCGCATCCTGCCCCAGGCCCAGCCATGCGCGGCCGGAATCCGGATGCGTGGCGAGCACGTGCTCGAAGGCTTCGGTCGATGCTTCCCCGCGCTGCGACCACAGCGCTACCGTGCCGCGCACGATGCCTGCTTCATGCTGGTCGGGATCCACACCCAAGGCACGCTCGGCTTCTGCCGAGGCGCGTTCGGTGTCGCCAAGATCGAGCCACAGTAGGGCACGCAGGCCCTGTGCTTCCGGCAGGCGCGCGCCCGCTTGGACCGGCGCCAAAGCCTCGATTGCCGCTTCAAACCGCTGCTGGCGATGCAGAATGCGTGCTTTCAGCAGCGCCAGCACGCTTGCGTCCTCACCGTGCGCCGATACGTGCGCCAGGGTCTGCAGGGCGGTGTCCAGTGTGCCGTCGGCAAATTGCGCGTAGGCCAGATCGTGCACCACGCCGAAGGAGGCTTCGCCACCGGCAAGCAAAGCTTGCAGCAGTTCGATCGCCTCTTTGCGATCGCCGCGCACTAAAGCACAGCGCGCCTGCCGGAAGCGCACGCCCGGCAATTGCTGCAGCGAAGACGGCGCCGCATGGATGCGCGCCAGCGCTTGCTCGATGTTTCCGGCAACCAGCCATTCGTCGAGCAAATCGCACAACCGATCGGGATTTTGCGGATCGCTGTCCGCAAATACAGCAAGCTGGGACGCGCGATTCATGGCGCACCCCTAAACTTTTGCCGAAATCCCCAGATAACACAGAGTGCGCAAGCCAGAATGGCTTCCGCTACCGATACTGCCCACTGCACTGTTACTGCTCCCTGCGCACGGACTTTCAGGTCCGAGCGCCCCCTGTTCCTTATCCCTGTTGCGTCCTTTCGACGATGCAAGCTGTCGTCTGGTCCGTCATCTGCTGCCTTGCGTCGCCCCAATTAATGACGCAGCTCACAAACATGGCGGCTAATCTATGAGCGAGTTTCACTTACTGTCAACAAACTTCTCACAAATCGTCCACGTTATCGAACGCAGCATAAATACACGCCAAAATCGCAAGTTCTTGAGCAAAAGCCGATGATGGAAGTTATTGAAATTACTTGAATCATGACGACTCTACTGACTCCCCGGCACACTCATTCACCAATGTGAAGAAAGCGTGACGAAACGAAGAACCCCGCTAAACTTCATTGCTTAGGCCACTCCGGACTCCTCCGTAATGAGCAGCAATCGCATCACGCCATCCTCGTCGTTGCTCGAAACATTGCGCACGCTTGCACGCTCGCGCGCGCAGGATGTGCAAGGCGGCAAATCGGCAGGCAACACCACAACTGCGCAGCGGCACCAGGTCACCGCCCAGCACGACGTACAGGTTTTGCGGCAACGATTGCGCGAGTTGGCTGACGGCACCGATCTGAGCGACGCACAAGCCCTGCAGCAAACCAGAAACCATCTGCTGCGGGAAATTCTGTTATGGGAATTCGGCAGCGATTTCCGCAACGACCCGCAATTCCTGCCGATGATCGACAGCATCGGCAAGACCTTCGATGCCGACCCTGCGCTTCAACAGCGCTTTGCCGACCTGATCGCCGATCTGCGCAAATCCTGAGATTGCTAGCAACAGCGAACCGGATGCCTGCCGGACTCGCGCGGCAACCTGCTATTCGGCGAAATGCTCATCGCTCGAACCCAAGCGCTCACTGACATTTGGCAATGATCGGCTGCCAGAACGCGCGGACTTTCGGATCGTAGAAACGATGACAGGCGAACGGCAGCCGGCCCTGGTTCAACTTCAACGCCAGCTGCGGCTTGCGGTCGATGCAGAAGTCCACTGCCTGCACGTAGTCGGGAATGCGCATCTCGGTCAGCGTGGGTGCGACTAGCGAAAAATACAGATCTTCGACATGCACATTGGCTGGGCTGCATGTGGCCAAGGCCGGCAAGCCACGCTCGATGCCCTCTTTCCGGCAACGCACTGCCCGCAGCATGGTTTCGGTTTTGCGTAGCGAAAAACCGCCATTGCCTACCTTGAAGTAATGCTCTGCGCTCTTCTTCTTTTGCTTGAACGCATTATTGATGCGCAAGAAAAAGCGCGTCAGCGCGGTTTGGCGGGATGCCATCCACGGTGCGCCGACGTAGTCGTAGCCTTGTGCGCACCAGGCATCGAGCCGGTCTTCGAACACGAACACGTCCATCTGGCAAATAAGCATGTAGGTGCAGTCTTCGAAGGCTTGGTAAAACACCTCGGAGAGCATCAGCTGGTTATAGCCGGACAGGCCTTTGAAATAGGCTGGGTCGAAGCGTTTTACCTGGTAATTCACCGATTGCAGCAACGGCAGCAGCGGCTGCAGGTCGAGTCCTTCCGGACATGCAATGGCAAAAGGATGCTGCGCCAGTACCCGCAGCGAGCGCTGCAGCGACAGCAGCTCAGCGTCGTTGAGCTCGGTTTTGTAGACGGGAATGACGACAACGGCGTGCTTCATGGCGGACCTTCAGGCTCTCCTGGCACTGGGCCGGCCCAGCGGGGCCCACAGGGTTTCGGCGGCAGATTCAGCCAGTGCGGCCGTGCATCGTACAGGGTATTGAAGGGGCAATACACGGCCGCGCTGGGCCCTCGGCGAATCAAAGGCAGGTCTTCAATTTCCGCACACCTTCGCGCAGCTCATGCGCATTCGCCCCGGAATAACCCAGGATCAAGCCGCCCCGCGCCGGCGGTTGGGCATAGCAGATCGACAGTGGCCGGGCGGCAATGCCGAGCCTGGCCGCGCGAATCGATACTTCCACATCGTCGATGCCCTCCGGCAGCAGTGCGGCCAGCTGCATGCCGGCCTGGGTGCCGATCACTTCCAGGCGGTCGGCCATATAGGTATCGATCGCTTCCAATACGGCATTGCGACGCTCCAGATAAAGCGCGCGCATGCGGCGGATATGCCGCGCGAAATGGCCTTCGCGGATAAAGTCGGCCAGCGCGACTTGATAGAGCATCGAAGAGAAAGTATCGAACGCATCGCGCACGGTGGCGAAGGCAGACACCACATCTTTGGGCACAACTACATAACCCACGCGCAGCGCGGGAAACATCACCTTGCTGAAGGTGCCGACATAGATGACGCGGTCTTCGGTATCCATGCCTTGCAGTGAGGCGAGCGGGCGTCCGCCGAAGCGGTATTCGCTGTCATAGTCGTCTTCGATGATCCAGGCGCCGCTGTGCGAAGCCCAGCTCAGCAGTTGCATGCGCCGCGCCGCGCTCATGGTGACGCCGAGCGGAAACTGGTGCGAGGGCGAGATATAGACCGCGCGTGCATGCGGAGCCACGCGCTTGCCGGCATCCACATCCAGGCCTTCGTCATCGACCGGCACCGGAACGATTTCGGCACCGATGGTGCGCAGCGCCTGTTTTGCGCCGGGATAACTGGGATCTTCGATCCACACCGGCTCGCCGGCATTCAACAAGGCATGCATGGAAATCTGCAGGCCTTGCTGCGAGCCGGTGGTGATCAGGATCTGCGAGGCATCGCAACGCACCGTGCGCACGGTGCCGAGGTATTCGGCAATCGCTTCGCGCAGCGGCAGATAACCCATCGCATCGCCGTACACCATCTGCTCGATGGGCGGCCGGCGTACGTGCTGGTTCACCAGCTTCGACCAGGTCGTGATCGGAAAATGATCGATTGCCGGCAGGCCGACCCGGAATGCTCCCTGGGTGCTGGCCCAGGTTTGCGGCGGCGTGCGCAGGCTGCTTACACGCTGCGCCACTTGGCGCGGCGCCTGCGTGGGTCTTACGGCGCGCTGGTCGTTGGCAGCCTGCGTTTTCGCCATTTGCCCGGGAATGGCGCGTGCTACGCAGGTGCCGGCGCCGACGAAGGTTTCCAGATAGCCCTCCGCATACAGCTGCTCGTAGGCGCTGAGCACGGGCACGCGCGAGATGCGCAGCTCCTTGGCCAGGCTGCGCGTGGAGGGTACGCGCTGCCCCGGCCGCAGCCGTCCTTCGAGGATGGCCCGGCGGAACCATTCGGAAAGCTGGTCGTACATGGGCGTGGCGCCCGAGGCGTCGAGTGCAACCGACGGCAGGAATCCCGTGGCGATCCGTTTCATGCGGCAACCCTCAAGTGGTTATATGGAATCATACCCAAGTGGCTATTTTAGCGAACCACTGACCGGCCTAATTTTCGCTCCCAGGCGGCAATCGGCCGCGCCGGGAGGTCTGCCATGAACAGCTTGCAGAAGATCTTGTTGCTGGGTGCGCTAACCATGCTGGGCGTCGGCGGCCTCGCGCCCCATGCGCAAGCGCAAAACGCCGCCGACACAGCGCAACGCGATGGCTCGCACGATTTCGACTTCAATATCGGCACCTGGCGCACCCATATCCGCACGCTTACCGATGCCAAGACCTGGACCGAACTGAACGGCACGGTGACGGTGCGCAAGATCTGGGGCGGCAAGGCCTCGATGGAAGAAATCGACGCGCGCGGCCCCGGCCAGCATCTGGAGGGGATGACACTGTTTCTCTACAACCCGCAGTCGCACCAGTGGAGCCAGACCTTTGCCAGCACCAGCGACGGCATCCTGGAAACACCGGCCATCGGCGGCTTCAAGGACGGACACGGCGAGTTGATCGACCAGGAGTCGTATCAGGGCCGGATGGTGCTGGTGCGCAACCAGTGGTCGGAGATCCAGCCCAACTCGCATCACTTCGAGATCTCGTTTTCCACCGATAACGGCCGCACCTGGCAGCCGAATTTCGTGGCCGACCTGAGCCGGATCCAGTGATGCGAACAAAACAGCGCATCGGCCTGCTTGTGCTGCTGTGTGTGTGCGGCGGGTTGATACGATCGCTGCCCGCCTGCGCACAAACGGCGCCGGCGGCGCAGGAATCGATGAGCGATGCGTGGTGGACGGGGCCGATGCTGGCCAATTCCGCCGAAACGCTGCCGCCTGGGCATTTTCTGTTCGAGCCTTATCTGTATGACATCCACAGTTCCACCAGCGACAGCTTCGGTTCGCGCAGCTACATCCTGTATGGCCTGGCGAATCGGCTGTCGGTCGGGATCATTCCGGTGTTCGGCTACAACCGCATGCGCAGTGGGCCGAGCAGTAATGGCGTTGGCGTCGGCGATATCACGCTGCAAGCGCAATATCGATTGACGGAATTTCAGCCGGGGCAATGGATGCCGACCACGGCGATCCTGCTGGAAGAAACGCTGCCGACCGGCAAGTACGACCAGTTGGGCAATCGCCCTAGCGATGGCCTTGGCGCTGGCGCGTACACCACCACGCTTGCGCTCAATTCGCAGAGGTATTTCTGGCTGCCGAACGGACGCCTGTTGCGCATGCGCTTCAATCTTTCGGAGGCGCTATCGCGCAATGCCAATGTGCGCGGCGTGAGCGTGTACGGCACTGGACCGGCCTTTCGCGGCAACGTGAAACCGGGCAACGGCTTCTTTGCCGATCTGGCATTCGAATACAGCCTCACCCAGCGCTGGGTGCTGGCGCTGGATGCCACCTACAGCCACAACGACAATACTCGCGTGGTGGGTGAAGACCCGCTCGATCCCGGCAATCTCCCCTATGTGCAGAACGTGCGCATCAATTCGGGCAGCAGCGTGGCCTTTGGGCTGGCACCGGCGATCGAATACAACTGGTCGTCCGCCATCGGCGTATTGCTGGGTACGCGCGTGACGTTCGGCGGTCACAACGCTGTGAATACGGTGACGCCAGCCATTGCGATCAACTACGTGTATTGATCGCCGGGATCGAACTCTCATCCTTATGCGTGGTCAGCCTTGCTGGCGCGGCGCAACGCGGGAGTACACTGGCCCGCTATCGAGATGCGCCCCATGGCATGCCACCGTTGAAGGAGATCGTCGATGAAGCTCGCCCCGCTTTTTGCTGCCGCCCTTGCGTTCCTGGTGCTGGCCGGTATTCCCGTGCTGGCGGCCCCGCCCCGCCCCGCGCTGCCTTCGATGCTGGCCCTGGCGGTGGCCGATCCCAATCGCCCCGCGGACCAGCGTGCGCAGGATGCCGAACGCAAGCCGATCGAAACGCTGCAATTTGCCGATCTGCGGCGCGGCGAGAAAGTGATCGACCTGATGCCCGGCACCGGCTACTACACGCGCTTGTTCAGCAAGGTCGTCGGCACCAACGGCAGCGTCTATGCCGTGCTGCCGGCGGAAATGGACAAGGTGGCCACCAAGGATCTGCCCGCGCTGCGCAGCTTTGCCGGCACACCGGCCTATGCCAATGTGACGGTGCAGGTGCCGCCGGTGGCCAATCTGGATCTGCCCAAGGGCGTGGATCTGGTGTGGACCTCGCAGAACTATCACGACCTGCACGATCCCTTTATGGGCTCGCCGGATATCGCGCGCATCAACAAGGCGATCTATGACGCGCTGAAGCCGGGCGGTACTTATATCGTGCTCGATCATACGGCCGCAGCCGGCACGGGCATCGCCAAGACCAACGATCTGCATCGCATCGATCCGGCGGCGGTGAAGGCGGAGGTGACGGCGGCCGGTTTCGAGTATGTGGGCGAAAGCGATGTGCTGAGCAATCCGGCCGACGATCACACGCTGCCGGTGTTCGACAAGACGATCAAGGGCAAGACGGACAAGTTTATTTTGAAGTTTCGCAAGCCGTTGATTTGATCGTGGCGGTGGTGAGGTCTGTGACGGAGCATGGATGTACCTCACCGTCATCCCGGCGAAAGCCGGGATCCAGCGTATTGGCCCTGCATGCGGAAAGTCACTGGGTCCCGGCTTTCGCCGGGATGACGGTGAAGTGGTGGATGACGGTGAGGGATGCTGAGCAGCGCTATAAAGCGTAGCGCTATGAAGCGACGGCTAACGCGGTGAGCTGATCCAGCTCTTCATCATCGAAACCCGCTTCCAGGCGTGCCGGCCGGTTGAACGGCCCGCGCAGATTGCGTCCCATGTAGTCGCGCAGCAGGTCGAGAAAGGTTTCGCGTGGATCCACGCCGTCGCGCTCGCAGCACCAGCGGAACCAGCGGGAGCCTGCGGCGACATGCGCCACTTCTTCACGCAGGATGATTTCCAGGATCGCAATGGTGCGTTCGTCGCCGACAGCGCGCAGGCGTTCGATCATGCCGGGGGTGACGTCCAGGCCGCGCGCTTCCAGCACGCGCGGCACCAGGGCCATGCGGGCGGTGTCGTGATGCGCGGTTTTTTCGGCCATTTCCCAGAGGCCGTTATGCGCGTCGAAATCGCCGTAGCCATGGCCGAGTTCGATCAGGCGATCGGATAGCAAGGCGAAATGCCGCGCTTCGTCGTGCGCGCAACTGGCCCAGTCGCGGTAGTACTCGACCGGCATGCCGCGATAGCGGTACACCGCATCCCAGGCGAGGTTGATGGCGTTGAATTCGATATGCGCCACGGCATGGACCAGCGCGGCGCGGCCTTCGGGTGTGCCCAGGCCGCGGTGAGGTACCTGGCGCTGCGGGACGAGGCTGGGGCGTTCGGGGCGGCCGGGTGTGCCGATCGGCGTGGGCGCGGGGGACGTGCTTTCCGCCTGCAGCTGGCCTGCCTGCAGTGCGGCCCATGTGGCATGCGTGAGGCGCAGCTTTTCGCTGGGGTCGCTGGCGTCGAGGCAGCGTTTGGCGGCGGCGTGGAGGTCGGTCATGGGCAGTTTTTGCGCCTATAGGTGCAGATGCGCGAGAAAGCACATCCCCGCGTCGCCATCATTCCTGCGAAAGCGGGAATGATGGCACTGCACGGGTAACGCTCAAGGCATTCATCCGCACGGATACTGCCGCGCGCCCATCACGCGCTACGGCGTGCCGCCTTCGCATCGTCCGAACGCAGCATTTCGATCTGCTGCAGATACTGCTGGTCCAGGCCGGTGACGTATTCGCCGCTGAAGCAGGACGTGTCGAAGTGCTTGAGGTTTTCGTTGCCATCCTGCACCGCCCAGATCAGGTCCTGCAGATCCTGGTAGATCAGCCAGTCGGCACCGAGCATCTTTTCCACTTCGCCATTGCTGTGACCGGCGGCCACCAGTTCGGACGCAGCCGGCATATCGATGCCGTAGACATTCGGATAGCGCACCGGCGGCGCGGCGGAAGCGAAGTACACGTTCTTGGCGCCGGCGTCGCGCGCCATCTGGATGATCTGGCGCGAAGTGGTACCACGCACGATGGAGTCGTCGACCAGCAGCACGTTCTTCTTGCGGAATTCCAGTTCCACCGGATTGAGCTTGCGGCGCACCGATTTCACGCGCTCGCCCTGCCCCGGCATGATGAAGGTGCGGCCGATGTAGCGGTTCTTGACGAAGCCTTCGCGGAACGGCACGCCCAGCGCCTCGGCCAACGCGCTGGCGGCGGTGCGGGCGGTATCGGGAATCGGGATTACGGCATCGATGCCATGATCGGGGCGTTCGCGCAGGATTTTCTCGGCCAGCTTCTGGCCCATGCGCAGGCGCGCCTTGTACACCGACACGTTCTCGATCATCGAATCGGGACGGGCCAGATACACGTATTCGAAGATGCACGGCGCATGCACGGCGCCGTCGGCGCACAGGCGCGTATGCAGCTGGCCGTCGTTGGTAATGAACACCGCTTCGCCCGGCGCCACGTCGCGCAGACGCTTGAAGCCCAGGATATCCAGCGCCACCGATTCGGAGGTCACCGCGTATTCACGGCCTTCTGCCGTGACGCGCTCGCCCAGCACCAGCGGACGGATGCCGTTCGGATCGCGGAACGCCAGCAGGCCGTAGCCCAGCAGCAGCGCGAGGCAGGCGTAGCCGCCGCGTGCACGCGCGTGCACGCCGGCTACGGCCTTGAAGATCTGGTCCGGCGTAAGCGCCATGCGATCCTGGATCTGCAGCTCGTGCGCCAGCACGTTGAGCAGCACTTCGGAATCGGAATCGGTGTTGATGTGGCGGCGATCGTCTTCGAACATCTCGCGCCGCAGGGTTTCGGTGTTCACCAGGTTGCCGTTGTGCGCAATGGCGATGCCATAGGGCGAATTCACGTAGAACGGCTGCGATTCGGAAGAGCCTTCCGAGCCGGCGGTGGGATAGCGGCAATGGCCGATGCCGATGCGGCCGCGCAGGCGGCTCATCGATGCCTGGTTGAATACGTCGCGCACCAGGCCGTTGTCCTTGTGCAGGCGCAGGCGCGCCCCGTCCACGGTGGCGATGCCCGCAGCATCCTGCCCGCGATGCTGCAGGACGGTAAGGCCGTCATAAAGCGCCGATGCCACTTCAGTGGTACCGACGATACCGATGATTCCGCACATGGTGAGGCTACCCGTTACTGTTAATGCGTTGCGTCGGCCGCGCTCGAAGCTGCAGCCGGAGAACTGGATGCGTGCGACGGCAATCCGGCCGGCAACACGTTCTTGAGGTCTTGCAGATGCTCCGGAATACGTTCCGGATGCAGATGTTGGCGCACGTCCGGCGGCAGTTCGTGTTCGAGCCAGCCGGCCATGCCTTTGAACTGCGGCAGCAAGGTCGACTGCTGCCACATCGCTTCATGCGCGAACGAGGTCTGGTCGACCAGGAACACAATCAGCGTCACCAGCAACACGCCGCGCGCAAAGCCGAAAATCATGCCGAGCAAACGATCCGTGCCGCCCAGGCCGGTGCTGTCCACCAGCTGATGCAACACGAACCGCGCCAGCGCACCCAGGATCAGCACCGCGATGAAGCACAGGCCATAACCCACCAGCAGCCGCACCATCGGCGATTGGATGCTGTGGTCGAAATGCGCCGATACCGCCGGGCCGTACGTCCATGCCACCCAGAACGCGGCAATCCACGTCACCAGCGCCAGCACCTCGGATATAAGGCCGCGCCACAGCCCTACAAGGACCGAAAGCCCCAGTACCGCGATGATGATGAGGTCGACCGCGTTCATGTGCCGGCTTCCGCTGGGTCAGCTGTTCAGTTGGCGCGGACGACGTTGCCGTCGAGCCCGAGCTTGGCCTTGATCTGGTCGCGCAGGCTCATCGCATCGCTGCGCTGGGTCTGCGGACCGGCGCGCACGCGCCACAGCTGCTTGCCGCCAGCATTGACCGAATCCACGAAGCCGTCGAAGCCGCTGGCGCGCAGTTTATCGCGCAGGGCCATCGCATCGGCCTGGCTGCCCATCGCCGCCACCTGCACCGCCCAGGCACCGGCGCGAGCCGGCGTGCTGCCAGCGGCGGGCGCCGGGACATCGCCTTGCGGCGTGGTGGCGCCGCTTTCCAGGCGGGCGGGAATGCCGGGCACGGTCTGCGCGATCTTCAGGCGCGCGGCCTCGGCCGCGGCGCGGGTTTCGAACGGACCGGCGCTGACCAGGGTGAGGGTCTTGCCCGCGCGCTGGATGGGTTCGCTGCGCACCGGATAGCCCATGCCGCGTACGCGGGTCATCAGGCGATTGGCGCCGTCCGGCGCGTAGGCGCTGAGGTTGACGCTATAGATGCCGCGCCCGGCGGTGGCCGGCGGCAAGGCCGGGGTGGCGGGCGGCGGGGCGATGGCAGCCGGCGGCGCGATGGCCGGGCGGTTGCTGGCGACCGTCGTCTTGGGCAGCGGCGTGGCAATGGCGGGTTGCGGCGGCTGCGCGGCGGCCTGCTGCGGCACGGGCGTGGCGATCGCCGGGGCGGACGCGCTGGGGGCCGGCTGGGTGGCGACGGTGGACATGCCGCTGGCGTTCGGTGCCGCGGTGGTGGCCGGCGCCACGCTGGCAGAAGCGGCCGGCTGGCCGGTGAGACTCATGGTCTTGGTCTGCAGGTCGCGGTCGGGGACCGCGGGGATGGCCAGGCTGACCGACTGATCGGAGCTGCTGGTAGATGGCGACTTGCTCGAGAACATCATCGGTACAAACAAAATGGCCAGAGCAACGAGGACGGCAGCTCCCAACAGGCGTGTGTTCAAGATGGACTCCAGACAACCAGCTTGTAATGACCGCGGCGATTATACCCGGCCCCGTCGCCCAGCATGACGGCAAGGCACGCCGGGTTCAGCCGGCCGCGCTTTCCAGCACGGCGGCGGCAACAAAAAACGAACCGAAAGCGAGAATGCGCTCGCCGCGGCGGGCCTGCGTTCTTGCGGCAGCCAGGGCCTGGCGCACATCCGGATACACATCGCCGGCCGCGCGCGGCAGTACCTGGTGCAGCACGCCGGCCAGCACTTCGGCCGGCAGCCCGCGCGGTGTGTCTTGTTCGAGCCCGGCCAGATGCCAGTGCGCAATGCGCGCACCCAGCGCGCTCATCACGCCGCCCACATCTTTATCCGATAGCGCACCGTAGACCGCATGCACTCGTCCGCCCGCCTGCGTGTCCAGCCATGCGGCCAGGGCGCGGGCGGCCTGGGGGTTGTGCCCCACGTCGACGATCAGCAGCGGATCGCCGCCCAGCGACTGCAGGCGCGCCGGCGCCCGGGGCAGATGCATGCCGGCCGCGGCGATCCGTTCCAGTTCGTCCGCACGCACTGCCTCCAGCGCATGCAGGGCGCCGATCGCCGCCGCCGCGTTGGCGTATTGCACCGGTGCGGCCAGTTCGGGATCGGGCAGGCTCAGACGGGTGCCGTCCCGGTGCAGCCATTCCCAGCGATGCGGGGAACGCTCGACGCGGAAATCCTGCCCAGCCCGCTCGACGCGCGCACCGCAGGCGGCCAGCGCCTGCAGCAGGCCGTCCGGCGGATCGAGTTCGCCGACGATCGCCGGCCGCTGGCGGCGGGCGATGCCCGCCTTCTCGCGGCCGATGCTGTCGCGATCCGGCCCCAGCCACTCCACGTGGTCCAGATCGACGGTGGTGATCACGACCGCATCGGCATCGATCACGTTCACCGCGTCGAGGCGACCGCCAAGCCCCACTTCCAGCACCGCGACATCCAGCCCGGCACGGGCGAACAGATCGAATGCGGCCAGTGTGCCGAATTCGAAATAAGTCAGCGGAATCTCCCCGCGGGCGCGCTCGATGCGCTCGAAGCTTTCCACCAGCGCCGCATCCTCGGCGTCGCTGCCGGCGATGCGGATGCGCTCGTTGTAGCGCAGCAGATGCGGTGAGGTGTAGCAGCCCACGTGCTGCCCCGCGGCGGTCAACATCGCTTCCAGAAACGCTACGGTGGACCCCTTGCCATTGGTGCCGCCGACGGTGATCACGCGGTGCGCCAGGGCGGGTGCGCCCATGCGTTCCCACACGGCCCGCACGCGATCCAGTCCCAGGTCGACACCCACGGCGTGGATGCGTTGCTGATAGTCCAGCCAGTCGGCAAGGGTTCGTGGTTTCACGCGGGGCTCCGGGCGCAGGCCCGCGCACCATAAGGGCATCGCGCCCCGCGCACAATCCTCGTGCTTCAGAACAGATGGATGCCGGCGGCGCGCAGCGCCCAGTACATGCCGAGCAAGCTCCAGAAACTGCGCTTCAAGGCTTTGCCGGCGAGGAAGGCGACCAGCAGGCCGACCAGCAGCGGCAGGTATTTATCGAAGGTGCTGCGGGTGTCGTTGACGACGTTCATGGCTGTTCCCTCCCGCACCTGATTGGTGCGGGAAGAATCATCGGCTTTCACTGCCTGCGCAAGCAGGCGCAGGCGTCATCCATCGCATCTGACAGACGTCACGCAGCCTGGCGCAAGCGCAGGGCGTTGCTCACCACCGATACCGAGGACAGGCTCATCGCCAGCGCGGCGAGCATCGGCGACAGCACGATGCCGAACAGCGGATACAGCACGCCGGCTGCCAGCGGCACGCCCAGCGCGTTATAGATGAAGGCGAAGAACAGGTTCTGGCGGATATTGCGCACCGTTGCCTGCGACAAGCCGCGCGCCTGCACGATGCCGCCGAGCCGCCCTTTCACCAGCGTGAGCTGCGCGCTCTCCATCGCCACATCGGTACCCTGCCCCATGGCAATGCCGATATCCGCCGCCGCCAATGCCGGTGCGTCGTTGATGCCATCGCCGGCCATGGCCACGCAGCGTCCCTGCTGGCGCAACGCGGCGACGAGCGCGGCCTTGCCGGACGGCGTACTGCCGGCATGCACCTCATCGATGCCCAACGCCTGCGCCACCCGATTGGCGGTGACGGCATGGTCGCCGGTGAGCATCACGATCCGCAGGCCGGAAGCCTTCAATGCGGCGAGTGCAGCAGGCGTATCCGGCTTGATGCGATCGCTTACCGCAAACAGGCCGGCGAGTCTGCCGTCGACGGCCAGCAGCATCACCGTGGCAGCTTCGCCGCGCAGGGCGTCGGCACTGGCACTAGCCGGCTCATCCACGGCGATGCCGAGTTGCGTCATCAGTGCGAGGTTGCCGAACGCAAGTGTGCGGCCTGCTAGCTGTCCGCTGACCCCGCTGCCGGCATGCACGCGAAAATCGACGACCTCGGCAAACGGCACACCCTGCTCTTTCGCAGCGGCCAGCACGGCCTTGGCCAGCGGATGTTCGCTGGCACGTTCCAGGCTTGCCGCCCAGGCCAGCAAGTCGCTGTCGCGGTAGTCGCCCAGCGCCACAATCCGCGTCAGTGCGGGTTTGCCTTCGGTAAGCGTGCCGGTTTTATCCAGCACCAGCGTATCGACCTTGCGCAGCATCTCGATCGCCGCCGCATCTTTGAACAGCAAGCCGTGCTGCGCAGCGCGGCCGCTCGCCACCATGATCGAAATCGGCGTGGCCAGACCCAGCGCGCAGGGACAGGCGATGATCAGCACCGACACCGCCGCGATCAGGCCATGCGCCAGGCGCGGATCCGGGCCGAACCCCACCCAGCCGGCAAATGCCAGGATCGCCACCGCAATCACCAGCGGCACGAACCACGCGGCAACGCGGTCGGCCATGCGCTGCAGCGGCGCCTTGCTGCGTTGTGCCTGCGCGACCTGCGCCACGATCTGCGCCAGCACGGTGGCGGCGCCGACTTTCTCCACGCGCATGGTCAGCGCGCCATCGTGGTTGACGGTACCGCCGGTGAGTGCATCGCCGGCTTCCTTTGCCACCGGCATCGGCTCGCCGGTGAGCATGGATTCGTCCACCTGGCTGCGGCCGCTCAGCACCACGCCGTCCAGCGGCACTTTTTCGCCGGGGCGTACGCGCAGCACATCGCCTGCCGCCACTTCTGCCAGCGCCACATCGTGTTCTTCGTGGCCCACGATGCGCCGCGCCGTTTTGGGGGCCAGTCCCAGCAAGGCCTTGAGTGCGGCGCCGGTGCGGCGGCGTGCACGCCATTCGAGAAAATCGCCCAGCGTCACCAGCGTGACGATCACCGCCGCCGATTCGAAATACACCGCGACGCGGCCGTGCATATCGCGAAAGCCGGCGGGAAAGATCGATGGCGCCGCAAATGCCGCCATGCTGTAAAGCCAGGCGACGCCGGTGCCGATGGCGATCAGCGTGTACATGTTTGGCTGCCAGGGACGCAGCGAACGCCAGCCGCGTGCAAAAAACGGAGCACCGCCCCATAGCACGACCACACTGGCCAGCGCGGCTTCCAGCCAGCCCGCGGCACCAGTCCAGGCGATCGGCAACGACATGCCCAGGTGCGGCAGCATGGCCAGCACGAACACCGGCAAGGTCAACGCCAGCAGCGCCCATAGCCGCGCCTGCATGCTGCGCACCTCCGCGCGGTCGTCTTCATCCAGGCTGGGCATCATCGGTTCCAGCGCCATGCCGCATTTCGGGCAATCGCCCGGACCTTGCTGCTGCACTTCCGGATGCATCGGACAGGTATAGATCGCACCGGGCACGATCGGCGCAGGCGCGCGTGGCTGCAGATACAAGGAAGGATTGGCGATGAACTTCTGCTTGCAGCCGGCGGCGCAGAAGTGATGCACATGACCCTCGTGCTCAGCGTGATGCGGCGTGGTGGACGGATCCACCGTCATGCCGCAGACCGGATCCTTCGCCGTCGCCTGCCCGGCATGATGCGCGTGTGCTGGCATGGATATCGCCAACGCAGCGGGGGTAGCTGCCGCGTAGCGCGCAGGCTCGGCATCGAACTTGGCCTTGCAGCCGGCACAGCAGAAATAAAAGGCTTGTCCGTGGTAGTCGCTGCGATGCGTGGCGCTGGCGATCGCCACGCTCATGCCGCAGATCGGGTCACGCGCCTGCTCGGCCTGGGCGTGGCAGCACGATCCCTGCGCGCTCATGCCTGCGGCTCCTCGCCCGCCAGTGCGCGCAGGATCGGGCACTGCTCCGGATCGCCGCGTCCCGGGCAGGCCTCGATCAGTTGTTCCAGCCCCTGGCGAATGCGCGTGAGTTCGGCGATGCGCGCATCGATGCTGGCCAGGCGTTGCTCGGCGCGCTGCTTCACTTCTTTCACGCCGCGATGGCGATCCGCCGACAGACCCAGCAGATCGCGGATTTCCTCCAGCGTGAAACCCAGTTCCTTGGCGCGGCGGATAAAGCGCAGCCGGCCGATCACCGACTCGTTGTAGCTGCGATAGCCGGAGGCCCGCCGCAGCGGCTCCGGCAGCAGGCCCTCGCGCTCGTAGTAGCGGATGGTGTCGATCTGTACGCCGGCGCGCTTGGCGACGGCACCGATGGTCAGGCTGTGGCTTGGTGTGTTCATGTGCAAAGTCTAGAGCCTTGATCTAGGTCAAGGGTCAAGCGGATCGGCGTTCCGCCGGAAAATCACGCTGTTACGCCGTTCATTTTCCAGCCAGCTACGCTGCGAGCATCCCGGTAACCTTGCGCCTCCCTCAGGGCGGACCCTCATGCACACCGATACAGAGCTACATACGCGCGCCTCGCTTCCGCTGGCGCCCTCGCTGGACCCTACCCTGGCCGCCGCGCATATGCCGCGGCAATTCCGCCCGCTCGATCGCCGCGTGCTGTGGATCAGTTTCGTAGCCATGTTGCTGGGCGCCTGCGTGGCGGGCGTGGCGAAGCTGCTGACCGCGCTGATCGGCATGGTCACCAACCTGTCGTTCTACGGCCGCTGGAGCACCGAATTCTCCAGCCCGGCCGGCAACCACCTGGGCCTGTGGGTGATCGTGGTGCCGGTGATCGGCGGCCTGATCGTCGGCGTGATGGCGCGCTGGGGTTCGCGTGCGATCCGTGGCCACGGCATTCCCGAGGCGATGGAACAGGTGCTACTCAATGAGAGCCGGATTCCGCCGCGCATCACCTGGCTCAAGCCCGTGTCCTCGGCGGTGGCGATCGGCACCGGCGGCCCGTTCGGCGCGGAAGGCCCGATCATCGCCACCGGCGGCGCGCTCGGCTCGCTGATTGCACAGCTGATGCACGTGACCGCCGATGAGCGCAAAACCCTGCTCGCCGCCGGCGCCGCGGCCGGTATGGCGGCGGTGTTCTCGGCGCCGATTTCCTCGGTGCTGCTGGCGGTGGAACTGTTGTTGTTCGAACGCCGCGCGCGCTCGCTGATTCCGGTGGCGCTGGCCGCCACGGTGGGCACCGGCATCCGCTTCATCCTGGAAGGCAACCAGCCGATGTTTCCGATGCCGGCGATGGCCACGGCCACCCTGCCCGCGCTGGTCACTTATATCCTGCTTGGGCTGTTGGTCGGCGTGGTCAGCGTGGGCGTCACCAAGCTCACCTACGCCATCGAAGACGGTTTCGAAAAGCTGCCCATCCACTGGATGTGGTGGCCGGCGCTGGGCGGCATCGTGGTGGGCGTGGTCGGCTATTTCATGCCGCTGACGCTGGGCGTGGGCTACACCAATATCGCCTACGTGCTGGCCGGGCAATTCGGCCTGGGCACCATGCTCGCGCTGTGCCTGCTCAAGCTGGTGTCGTGGTCGATCGCGCTGGGCAGCGGCACCTCGGGCGGTACGCTGGCGCCGTTGTTCACCATTGGCGGCGCCCTGGGCGGCGTGCTCGGGCTGACGTTGACCCACGTTGCGCCGTGGCTGCAGATCGATTCGCGCATGGCCGCGCTGGTCTGCATGGCGGCGATTTTTGCCGGCGCTTCGCGCGCGTTCCTCACTTCGGTGGTGTTTGCCTTTGAAACCACCCAGCAGCCGCACGGCCTGCTGCCGCTGCTCGGCGCCTGCGCCGCGGCCTACCTGATTTCCGGTCTGCTGATGCGCAACACCATCATGACCGAGAAGATCGTGCGCCGCGGTGTGCGCGTGCCGTCCGACTACGCCGCCGACTACCTCGACCAGATCTACGTGCGCGATGCGTGCAGCAAGGAAGTGGTGAGTTTGAAGGCGGAACAACGCATCGGCGATGTGCGCGCGTGGCTGGCGGCGGAAGGCGCCAAGAGCAAGCACCAGGGTTTCCCGGTGATCGGCGGCGAAGGCAATGTGGTGGGCGTGATCACCCGCCGCCAGCTCTACGACGTAGCCCAGTCCGACGACACCCTCGTGCAGGCGCTGGTCGCCCGCGCGCCGCTGGTGGTACGCGAAGACCATACGCTGCGCGAAGCGGCCGACCATATGGTGGAGTCGCAAGTCGGGCGCCTGATCGTGGTCGGCCGGAAGGCGCCGCATCGCATGGTGGGCATCATTACGCGCGGCGACCTGCTGGCGGCACATGCCAAGCGCCTGAAGGAAGCGCGCGAAACTTCGCGTCATCTTGGCGGGCGCAAGCCGGCTGCCTCGTAATCCACATACGTTTTGGGGCAAGCCTGCCCGGCTATGCGAGAGCGTTCGCGCTCTCGCATTTTTTATGCGGCATGACCCGGAGAGAAGGCGTTGCGCTGGCATCCCCATGCCCACGCTGCCGCAAGACAGTCATTCCTGCGAGAACGAAAGTACTCGGCCTTGTGGCGCGAGGAATCCATTTTGCGCTGAGGCATAACGTCAACACGGATTCCCGCTTTCGCGGGAATGACGGCGATGAGGCATCGGGAGATTGCCGGCATCACGACCGCTGGAACCACGGGCTCGATGCCTCGGGCGTTACCGGAATACCGGGGCCGACAGCACGCGCGAACTAAACCAGCGCGTCGTCCGCTGCGACAAAACCGCCGGTCTGCCGCTGCCACAGCCTGGCATACAAGCCGCCATGCGCGATCAACTCCGCATGCGTGCCGGTTTCCACCACCAGCCCCTTGTCCATCACCACCAGCCGGTCCATTCGCGCGATGGTCGACAGGCGGTGCGCAATTGCGATCACCGTCTTGCCTTCCATCAGCACTTCCAGACTTTCCTGGATCGCGGCTTCCACTTCCGAATCCAATGCGGAGGTGGCTTCGTCCAGCACCAGGATCGGCGCGTCCTTCAACAGCACGCGCGCAATGGCGATGCGCTGGCGCTGGCCGCCGGAGAGTTTCACGCCGCGCTCGCCGACATGCGCGTCCAGGCCGTGGCGATTTTCCCCGTCGATCAAGGTGGGAATGAACTCATCCGCGCGCGCCTTGCGGACCGCTTCCCACAACTGGGTTTCGCTGGCGTCAGGGCGGCCGTACAACAGGTTGTCGCGCACCGAGCGATGCAAGAGCGAGGTGTCCTGCGTGACCACGCCGATCTGCGCGCGCAGGCTGTCCTGCGCCACGTGCGAGATATCGGTGCCGTCGATGCGGATGCGGCCGCCTTCCAGGTCGTACAGGCGCAGCATCACGTTCACCAGGGTGGACTTGCCCGCACCGGAAGGACCGACCAGGCCGATCTTCTCGCCCGGCTGCACCTGCAGGTTCAGGCCGGCAATCACGCCGCCCTGCTTGCCGTAATGGAAATGGATGTCTTCGAAGCGCACTTCACCGGCCACCACTTCCAGCGGCATGGCGCCTTCGCGGTCCTGCACGGCGCGCGGCTGGGAAATGGTGGTGATGCCGTCCTGCACGGTGCCGACATTTTCGAAAATGCCGTTGACCACCCACATGATCCAGCCGGACATATTGTTGATGCGAATCACCAGGCCGGTGGACAGCGCAATCGCCCCCACGCTGACCTTGCCTTCGCTCCACAGCCACACCGCCAGCGCCGAGGTACCGACAATCAGGAAACCGTTGAGCGTGGTGATGGTGGCATCCATCGCGGTGGTCAGGCGGGTCATGCCGCGCAGCTTCTGGGTCTGCTCTTCCAGCGCCTCGGCCACATACGCTTCTTCGCGCTGGGTGTGCGCAAACAGCTTGAGCGTCAGCACGTTGCTGTAGCCGTCCACAATGCGGCCCATGGTCTTGGAGCGCGCCTCGGAGGCCAGCCACGAACGCTGGCGCGTGCGCGGAATGAAGAGGTACAGCGAGCCGACATAGAAAAACAGCCACACGATCAGCGGCACCGCCAGCCACACATCCGCCTGCGCGAACATCACGATGGCGCTGCCGGTATAGATCGCCACGTACCAGATCGCATCCACGATCTGCACGGCCGATTCGCGCAGCGAGGCGCCGGTCTGCATGATGCGGTTGGCGATACGGCCGGCGTAGTCGTTCTGGAAGAAACCCAGGCTCTGGCGGATCACATAGCGGTGGTTCTGCCAGCGGATGCGGTTGGTGAGATTGGGCACCACCGCCTGGTTGATCAGCAGGTCGTGCAGGCCGATGAACACCGGGCGCAATACCAGCGCCACGAAGCCCATCCACAGCAGCTCGTGCCCATGCACCTGGAAAAAGTTCGGGCCGGGCACGCCCTTGGCCATGTCCACAATGCGGCCGATAAACCCGAACAGCGACACTTCCACCAGCGCCACGCCCAAGCCGATCACGGTGGCCGCGGCAAACACCGGCCAGACCTGGCGCAGGTAAAACACATAGAACCGCCACACGGACTTGGGCGGCATGCTGTCGACCGGTTCCTTGAAGGCGTCGATCAGGGATTCGAACCAGCGAAAGATCATGGCGTCCTGTCCGTATGAGGGCCATCGGCTATGGAGCATCGATCCGGCACTATAACAGCGCTGTACAAGCGCTTACGATTTATCACGCTTCCTTCGCATGGGGCTCGTTCGCGCATTGTTGCCGGTGTCACATGCGAACCGTCCCTAGCACATCCGCCTGAACGCCGACTGCCCCCGCACCGCCAATATGGGTCAGGGCAATTGACCGTCCGGCACGTCATTCGGATCATGCCGGCCATGCCACATACCCTTATTCGTCCGTTTCTGATCCTTTCGCTCGCACTGGGCCTGGCCCTCGGCGGCTCGCATGCCCGCGCGCAAAGCCCCGCCTCGGCCAATACCGCACCGGCCAGCGCCAGTTCCACGCAAGACCCGGCGCAGGCGCTGAGCGGACTGAACAAGCAGCTGGATGCGATCAAGACCACGCTGAGCAATAAATCGGTGGACAACACCGCCCTGGCCGATCTGCGCAAGCAGACGGGTGTACTGCAGCAGCAAGCTGGCCAATGGGTGGAAACGCTGACCCCGCAGATGGATAGCGTGCAGTCGCGCCTGACCGTGCTCGGGCCGCCGCCGGCAGCCGGTTCACCGCCGGAAACCGCCGCCGTCAGCCAGCAGCGCCGCCAGCTCGAACGCGACAAGAGCAAGCTGGACAGCCAGATCAAGCAAGCGCAGTTGCTGAGCCAGGATGCCGCCAAGCTCACCACCGAAATTGCCGAAACGCGCAATGTGCAATTCCAGACGCAACTCGCCCAGCGCGCCGATTCACCGCTGAGCATCCATTTCTGGTCGGACCTGGCCAAGTCGTTCCCCGATGACCAGGCGCACGTGAAAGAACTCGGCGCACTGTTTGCCGAGGGCGTCGGCAACGCCTGGCTGCCGGACAATCGCGCGCCGTTCCTGCTGTGCCTGGTCGGTGCGCTGCTGTTGATCGTGCCGGGACGCTGGCTGGCCGAGCGCATTGCCTTCGTGCTGGCCAGCCGCTTCATGCCGGAAGGACATTTCCGGCGCAGCGCCCTGGCGGTGATCTTCACCCTCACTGTCACGCTGTCGATCGGGCTGGCCTTCTGGCTGCTGCACCAGGGCCTTAACTGGAACGACACGCTGGATGAGGATATCGACGGCCTGGCGCAGTCGATCGTGCGCTCGGCCTTCTTCTCGGCCTTCGTGGCGGGTCTTGGGCGCGCGCTGATTTCGTTCCGGCATCCGTCCTGGCGGCTGCCCAACCTGATGGATGCCACCGCGCATGCCTTGCGCTGGTTTCCGTGGCTGCTGGGCGGCGCGTTCCTGCTGCTGGGTGTGCTCGAACATTTGAACAGCACTGCCGGCAGCAGCCTCGCCGCGGCGGTGTGCACACGCGCCGTGCTGGCGTTGCTGATCAGCGGCCTGGTCGGCGCCGCGCTGTTGCGCGTGAAGCGCATCAAGCGCAGCCATGAGCACGGGCACCAGCAGGCCAAGCATCCGCTGTGGGTCGGCGCGCTGGCCGGCCTGGCCACGCTGGCGGTAGTGGTCGCGTGGCTGGCGGTATTCAGCGGCTACATCGCCTTTGCCTTCTTTATCTCCTGGCAGATGCTGTGGATCGGCATGATTGTCGGCTCGCTCTACATCCTCACCCATCTGCAGCACGACCTGTTCGAAACCCTGCTCACGCCCAAGGGGCGCAGTGGGCAGAAACTGCAATCGGCCTTCAATATTTCGCCGGGCACGCTGGAGCAATCCTCCACCGTGCTGTCGGCGGTCTGCCGCGTGCTCTTGCTGCTGGTGGCGGTGGGCACCTTGTTGATGCCGTTCGGCGGCGGCCCGAACGATCTGTTCTCGCATATCGGCAATGTGTTCGTCGGCCTCAAGGTGGGCCAGCTGACGATCAAGCCGGGAGCGATTTTCAATGCGCTGATCGTATTCATCGCCGGCTTGCTGGTAACGCGCGTGATCAAGCGCTGGCTGTCGGAACAGCTGCTGCCCAAGACCAAGTTCGACCTCGGCATGCAGATGTCGATCGTCACCTTGCTCAACTATGTGGCGGTGGTGATCGTGTTTGCGCTGGCGCTGAAAACCGCCGACGTCAGCCTCGAAAGCCTCACCTGGATCGCCAGCGCCTTGTCGGTGGGTATCGGCTTCGGCCTGCAGGCGATCGTGTCGAACTTTATTTCCGGCCTGATCCTGCTGGCCGAGCAGCCGGTGAAGGTGGGCGACTGGGTCAGCATGTCCGGCGTGGAAGGCGACGTGAAGCGCATCAATGTGCGCGCCACCGAGATCCAGCTGTGGGACCGCTCCACCATGATCGTGCCCAACTCGCAGTTCATCACCCAGAACCTGCGCAATGTGACCCATGGCAATGCGCTGGGCCGGGTGAAAATCACCTTGCCGATGCCGCTGGGCACGGATGCGGCGAAGATGCGCCAGATCATGATGGATGCGCTGAACGAGAATCAGGCCACGCTGGAAACGCCCGCGCCGTACGTGCGGCTGGACGATGTCACCAGCAGCGCCATGAGCTTCAGCGGCGTGGCTTATGTGCACAGCCCGCGCGATGCCTCGGCGGTGAAGAGCGACCTGCTGTTCGACATGCTGTCGCGCCTGGAAAAAGCGCAGCTGCCGCTGTCGACGCCGCAGAGCATGATCGTGCGCAACCTGGGCCCGTTGGGCGACGACAGTCCCGCCGCACCCGGACAATAGCCATGGGCATGCTGCGCATCGTCCCGGCCCCGCCGCTGGCTTCGCTTATCGAAGCCATCTGGGACTGGGAGATGCCGGCAGGCGCCTTCCGCTACGAGCGCATCCTGCCCGATCCCTGCACCGGCCTGATCATCAACCTGCTGGAAGACGAGACCCGGGTCTATCGCGACGACCATACCCGTTACTGCGAGCGTGCTTCCGGCAGCGTGATTGGCGGCCCTTACCGGCAAAGCTGGCTTATCGATACGGCCGAGCAAGTGCGCGTGATGGGCGTCAATTTTCGCCCCGGCGGAGCCCATGCGCTGATCGGCTTGAATGCCGAAGAACTCGCCCGCTGCGATATCAATCTGCAGGACCTGTTCGGCGCAACGGCACGCCGGCTGCGCGAGCGGCTGCTGGAAACCAGACTCCCGTCGCAACGCGTGGCCGTGCTGGAACAATGGCTGCGCCAGTTGACGCCCGAACCGTCGTGCGATGCGGCCATCCTGCATGCGGTAGCCGCGCTGGGGCGCATGCCGGATGTACCTTCCATCGCGCAGCTGCAGCGCGACAGCGGCTATTCGGCGCACCGCTTCGGCCTGCTGTTTCGACGCCATGTCGGCATGACCGCCAAGCAATACGCGCGATTGATGCGCTTCCGCGCCGTGGTCGACCTGGCGCAGCCGGCCGCACGGATCGACTGGGCGCGCATGGCCGCCGCAGGCGGTTATTGCGATCAGGCACACCTGGCCCACGAATTCCGCCGCTTTGCCGGCATCACACCCTCTGAATTTGCGGCGCTGCGCGGCCCTTATCTCAACCACCTGCCGCTCTGACCCGCGCGCAAAAAAATCTACAAGACGGCGCCGCGCCGCCGGCTTAGGCTTGGGCAACCTTCCAGCAAGAGGCCATGCCATGACCCAGCCCATCCACGGCAGCACCATCATTCCCTGCCTGCGCTACCGCAACGCCCATGCGGCGATCGATTGGCTGTGCAAGGCGTTCGGCTTCGAAAAGCATGCTGTCCACGAAGACGAGCACGGCCGCGTGATGCATGCGCAGCTGACTTTCGGTGCCGGCATGGTGATGCTCAGCGATGCCAGCCCCGACGGCTTCGGCCAGCATATGGCGCAGCCGGATGAAATCCAGGGCCGCGAAACGCAATGCGCGGCGGTCACCGTGCGCGACTGCAAGGCGCATTACGAGCGGGCAAAGGCCGCGGGCGCCGTGATCATCGACGAGTATGCGGAAAAGGATTACGGCGGCGCCGGCTATGGCTGCCGCGACCTGGAAGGCCATATGTGGTGGTTCGGCAGCTACGATCCGTGGCGCACGCCGTAGATAAAAAAACGGGCCGGCATAAACCGGCCCGCTGTCGAAATGACCCGTGCTTGCATTACATCAGGAACACTTTTCACCCTTGGCGGCGTGGTAGCCGGCAGCTTGCGCATCCGACGTGCTCATGTACTTGCCCTGCTTGGTGGTGCCATACCACTTGCTGCCCTGGCAGTGATACGCCTTGGTCTTGGATCCGGTGTTCACCCATACCTGGCCAGGACCACCGCCGGCAGCCGGCGTGGCGGCCGGTGCGGACTTCGATGCTGCCGTCGACTTGCTGGCGGCGGCAGGCGCGGCGGCGGCGCTGGACGCCGAGCTGTTGCTGCTCGCGCTGCTGCTGCCGGCGCTGCTGCTGCCCGAACTGGAGCCGGCCGCACTGGTGGCCGACTTGTCGATGCCCTTGTGCCCGTGGCAGGCACCCTTGGTGGTGGTGACCGACTGCGTCGTGCCGTCCTTGCAGGTTACGGTGGTGGTGCTACCGGCGGCCGGTGCGGCTGACTGTGCATAGACTCCCGGGGCAGCCATGAACGCGGCCGCCAATACTGCGATCAACCCAAATGATTTCATCGTGATTCCCTCCAGCTTGAAATGCCCCGATGCAGGAAGCGCGCCGCCCATGATGAACGGCGTTCCCGCCGTGCCGCCTCGGCAGAAACGACACCCCCAAACGCCAGTCACCGACGACGTTTGCGGCGGTAACTATGCCTGAAAATCAGATTTATCAATACGCCGACGTACGAAAGTGCCTAGCCAGTCACGGGGACTGGCTGGCGGACGCCGGCTGCCTGGCACCCGGGCGGGCCACACCGTACATGGCCCAGCTGATCTGCCGCAGCAATGCAAAGGAATCGTCACCTTCCTTATACAGATCGAAATGGGTGCGGCCCGGCACGAAGCGGAATTCGGCATGGGCGTGGAGACCGTCCAGCACGGCCTGCAGCCGGTGCGCGGCACCGTCCAGGTAGAAGGTATCGGCGGTGCCTACGTAAAGATGGATCTTGCCATCCAGGTCCGGCTTCAGCGCCGGCCAGTTTTCCTGCAGACGGTGCGCGATGTCGTAGTGATCGTGCCAGTACGCCACCACCGCCGGATCGACATCGCCGGTATCGCGATCAAACATCGGCTGCGGGCGGCCATCTTTGCCGCGCGGCGAGAACACCCATTCGAACGAGGCCATCTGGCCGCCGTAAGGGCCGAGCACGCGCTCGATCTTGGCGAACTGCTCGAAGGTTCCCAGCACCTTGCCCTGGTCGCGCACCAGCGGCCACGGCGTGCCGTCCGGCTTGCGATAGACGTTGGCATGCGGCGCGTACAGATCCGGTCCGGTGAAGTCGTGGAAATCGCTGGGATCGGGCGAGGTGGACCAGGTACCGCCGAACACCGCGGGATAACGCGTCTGCAACCACAGCGTGGCCCAGCCGCCGGAGGAATGGCCGTTGAGGAAGCGGCCGTTCGCACCGCCGTCCATTTTGTAATGCGCTTCCAGATACGGAATCAGTTCGGTGGTAAGCGCCTGGCCCCAAGGTCCGTTATTGACCGAGTCGGCGAACTCGTGCGTGCCGGTGGCGCTGGACTCATCCAGAAACACCCAGATCATCGGCGGCATCGCTTTGCTGGCCATGCCGTTTTCGACATAGGCCATGACGCGTGCAAAACGATCGATGTTGCCGGTGAAACCATGCGTGTAATACACGGTGGGATAGTGCGCGGCGCCTGCAGCATCGTAGCCGGGCGGCAACAGCACCCGGCCCAGCATATGGATGGGACGCCCCCAGAATGCCGACAGCGACGGGCTGACAAAATCCACCAGCTGCGAATGTTCGCGCGCTGCGGCGGCGCCGTCGCGCAGCTGCTGCGGCATGGACGCCGGCAATTGCCACGGATCCCGCGCCGGCACCGTCTGGTCGAGGCTAAGGCTGGGAATCTCGCTGGACGGCAGGTGCACGTTCACCACGCTGCTGACCAGATCGCCCGCGCTGCGCCCGGAATAGTTGTAATCGTGATGCACGTCCAGCACTGCCTGCACGGCATAGTCGCCGGGCGGCAGTTTCGACCACGCGCTGGGGAACGCCAGCCGGTCGGCATCGATATCGACCATCTGCCCCGGCACCAGGCGATCGATATCCTCCGCGGCAATCGCCGTTCCGTTGGGATGGAACGGGTCGGCATCGATGTCCGTCACCGGACCGCCCTTGGATTGCGCCTTGGCCGCCGTCGCATCCATGGCGAACAGCAGCAGGCGTCCCGACACTGGCTGCGTTTCATGCGCGCCAAGCTGCACGTGGAAGAAGCGGTGCGTGGGAACGCTCGGCACATCCTGTCGCGCCCATCCGCACATGCCGGCCAGCAGGCCGGCGCCAAGCAACGCAGCCAAGACAAATTGACGTTGACGCATGAATATCCCCTATGAACTTGCGTGAATGTCCAGTCCGATCGAACCCGTCATGCCCTACCCGCCGACCTGCCCCATCCCGTCATCCCGGCCTGCGCCGGGGTGACGGGGCCAAACATTACGGCGGCCCCGCGCATGACCGGCTGTTCAATCTCAATCGGCCTTCGCCTCTTTCAGCGGCACCAGGCGCAGATCCTGGAAGTCGAAGCTGAAATCGGTCAGCGGCGAAATCGGCTGCATGCGCACCTCGCGCACATGGCCATCGTCGTCGAGCGCGAAATTGACGAAGGCATCGGCGTTCAAGGCGCGGTCGTCCCAGCGCACGATAAACACATCGTGCTGCCACGGCTCCATGGTGCCGATCAACTGCCTGGTCTTGCTGAAGCGCAGTCGCAGCTTGCCGCCTTCGTCGCTGATCACGATGTCGCCGTACCACGGGTCGCGGTAGGTGCCGGCATAACCGGCCAGCGGCAGCGAAGGCTTGCTGCCTGCATTGCGCTCGGCTTCATGCTTTTTCCAGCTGTCGTCGGCATCGCCATGCGCGTGCTGCGTGGCCTTCTCGTACACCGCCGTCCAGTCAGTCTTGTTGGCGGCGTTGAGGTAGGCATCGAGCACCCGGTAGGTCACCGCATTGAAGGCGGCGCCGGATTCCTGGTTGGTCAGCACCACCACACCAAGGTTCTGCCCAGGCACCAGGGTCAGGCGCGAGACCATGCCCGGCCAGCCGCCGGTATGCCAGACCAGTTTCTGGCCGTGGTAATCGCTGAGAAACCAGCCCTCGCCATAGCCGGAGAAATTCGGCATCAGCGGCTGCAGTTCCGGAATCGGCGGCTTGCTGACCGGGATCGGGGTCAGCACCGTCCACATCTGGTTCTGGCTGTCCTGCGAGAACAGGCGGCGCGGCTTGCCGCTGGCGTCGTTGCCGGGCAATACGCCGCCGGCCAGCTGCACGTTCATCCATTTGGCCAGGTCGTGCACGCTGGCATAGATGCCGCCGGCACCCGGGTCGTTGAGCCAGGCCATCGGCGGCACCGGCTTCAGATCCTTGAAATCGAACAGTGCATGGCCCATCGCGTAGTCCATGCCCGGCTTCAGATAGGTCATGTCGATCAGCGATTCGTCCATGCCTACCGGCTGGAAAATATGCTGGCGCACGTAATCGGCATAGCTCTGGCCGGAGACTTTCTCGATCACCAGCGTGGCCACTGCGAACAGGATGTTGTCGTAGGCGTAGTGGCTGCGGAAACCATTGGCGAGCGGCACCTTGGCCAGGCGCTCGACCACGTCCTTGGTGGTGTAGCTGGTCGGCGGCCAGTACAGCAGATCGCCCGCGCCCAGGCTGAGGCCGCTGCGGTGCGCCAGCAGGTCGCGCACGCGCATCTCATGCGTCACATAGGGATCGGACATCTGGAACCACGGCAGATAGTCCGTCACGCGCGCATCCATATCCACCTTGCCCTGCTCGGCCAGCATCTGCAGCGCGGCGGCGGTGAAGGCCTTGGTATTGGAGGCAATTGCGAACAGCGTATGCGCGTCGACCGGATCGGGCTTGCCGGCTTCGCGCAGGCCATAACCCTTTTCCAGTACTACTTTGCCGTCCTTCACGATCGCCACGGCAATGCCCGGCACCTTGAAGGTCTTGCATACGTTGTCCATGTACGCATCGAAGTCCTGCAGCATCGGCGGCAGCGCGTCCGGTGCCGGCTGCACGGTCGCCGCATCCGGCGCGGGAGCATCCGCCATCGACCAGGCCGGCGTCGCCGACGCAAACACCAGCAGGGCGCCGCATCCGGCCAGACGCAGGGACAAAGAAGAGAGGGCCATGAGGACTCCGGGCAGGGCAAAGCGGCAGTCTAGCTTGCCCAGCCCTTGCGACAAGCTCGCCGGAAGTCACGGATGCAACCTCGCACTGCAACACCAGAACCACGCGCTGCCCCGACGGCCGCGTGCCATGCATGCGCCGCGCGAATAGCAGCGCGGAACGCACTACACTGCGCGTTGCCGCTCGCATGGAGTTCGCGATGTCGAGGTCACGCCTCATCCCCTTGCTATTGCTGTTCGCCCTGATCGGCGTACTGGTTTATTTGAACAACCATCCGGCCCGTGCGCCGGCGATGGTGTCGCAGGGCAATGTCAGCCTGCCCAAGGACAACTGCCCCGCCGTCAACGCGAACCTGCCGGCGTTCATGCCGCCGCAGGCCTGCGACACCCTGGTGCGCATCCTGCACCACGGCCCCTTCCCGTATAGCCAGGACGGCGCCGTATTCGGCAATTACGAAGGCTTGCTGCCGCAGCAGCCGCACGGCTTCTATCACGAATACACGGTCGATACGCCGGATGCGGGCAATCGCGGCACGCGCCGCATCATTACCGGCGGCACGCCGCCGGCGGTGTTCTATTACACCGGCGATCACTACCACAGCTTCCAGGCGTTCCAGGTGTATCGATGAGCGCGGAAGGTGCACTCGATCTTACCCAGGCGCACGACGGCGGCGTGTACTTCGTCGACGCGGCCGATTTCGACGCGCTCGCCGCCGCGGCGGAAGAAGGCAATCTGTATGTCTGCCGCGCCGACCTGGCCGGCTGCCACGATAAAAGCGACCTGCTGCGGCGCATGGCCATGGCGCTGAAGCTGCCTGCCGGCTTCGGCCACAACTGGGATGCGCTGGTGGACAGCCTGCGCGACCTGGGCTGGCTGCACGGCATCGGCCATGCCTTGCTGCTCGACCATGCCAGCGACCTGCGCCAGGCCGCCGCCAAAGATTTCGACACCCTGCTCGGCATCCTGCACGAGTCGGCCAGCTTCGCGATCGACCAGAACCGTCCGTTCTTCGCTTTCCTGAGCCTGCCCGAACATCCCATTTCCCTGCCCACACACCGTTAGATATGGAACAGATCGATTTCGAACTTGAAGGCGACTACGTCGAACTCAACCAGTTGCTGAAACTGGTGGGCCTGTGTGACAGCGGCGGCCAGGGCAAGCAGATTGTGGCCAGCGGCGCGGTCTATGTGGACGGCCAGCAGGAGCTGCGCAAAACCTGCAAGATCCACGCAGGCCAGACCGTGCAGTTGGACGACGTGGCGATTCGCGTACTCGGCTGATGCGGCGGCCGTAACTTCCGCTTGCACCCCGGCGAATAGCAGGCATCAGCATGCTTACGGAGGCTCCATGAAACCGTCCCGCCTGGTCTATGCATTTGCCCTCGCCAGCCTCACCGCCTGCACCGCGGTGGCAGGCAACGCCAATCTCCCCGATCCGGGTGTCGACGCCCCCAAGGCGGCCGCGCACGGCAGCGAAACCGCGGTGCTGGCCGGCGGCTGTTTCTGGGGCATGCAGGAAGTATTCGAGCATGTGCGCGGCGTGCGCCAAGTGTGGGCCGGCTACAGCGGCGGCGATGCCGACACGGCGCACTACGACGATGTCAGCGAGGGCAATACCGGCCACGCCGAGTCGGTGAAGATCGTGTTCGATCCGGCGGTGATCAGCTACGGCCAGCTGCTGAAGATCTACTTCGCGGTGGCGCACGATCCCACCCAGCTCAACCGGCAAGGTCCGGACGCCGGTACGCAATATCGCTCCGAAATTTTCTACGCCGATGCGCAGCAGCAGAAAGTCGCCCAGGCATATATCGCCCAGCTCGATACGGCCAAGGTGTTCGATGCCTCGATTGTCACGCTGGTGCAGCCGCTGCGGGGCTTCTATCCGGCCGAGTCCTACCACCAGGACTACGCGCGCAATCATCCGGACGATGCGTATATCGTGATCAACGATGCGCCGAAGGTGGCGCGGCTGAAGCGGCTGTACCCGGCGGTGTATCAGCCGGAGCAGCAGGTGGTTGAGGTGAATCTGTAAGTGTTGTGCTGCGGACGGCGTGTTGCTGCCTCGTCGCGTTGTCGCCTTACCGCACTGTCGCCTTATCGCCCCGCCCCCACTGCCGTCATTCCCGCGAAAGCGGGAATCCATTTTGACTTTATGCTCCAGGGCAACATGGATTCCCGCTTTCGCGGGAATGACGGCCGTTAAGCACACATCCCGGCGCAATGACTACTTCGGCGGCACCAGCCGCAACCGCGACGTCTCATGCCGCGGATTCGGCGACAGCATCCGCTCGATTTCCGAAGCCGGCAAACCGCGCGCGTAGTAATACCCCTGCCCTTCCACGCAGCCGGCATGCATCAGGAATTCATGCTGCGCGGCCGTTTCGATGCCTTCGGCGATCGTGCAGATGCCCAGGCTGCGGGCAATCGCCAGCATCGCTTCCACGATGGCGACGTCGTTGGCACTGTCCGGCAGATCCATCACGAAGGAACGATCGATCTTCAGATAGTCGATGCCCGACATCTTCAGATAGGCCAGCGACGAATACCCGGTGCCGAAGTCGTCGATGGCGATGCCGGTGCCCAGCGCATGCAACGCATGCATGGTCTGTTCGGTGGCATCGCCCAGGCGCAGGATCGCGCTTTCGGTAATTTCGAACATCAGCCGCTTGGGCGAGATCTGGCTGGACAGCAAGGCCTGCTTCACGCTCTCGATAAAGCCGGGGTGGCCGAAGGTGGCGGCGGAGGCATTCAGCGCCACCCGGATCGGGGGCAGCTTGGCCTGGTCCCACTGGCGGATCTGCGCACACGCCGCGCGCATGGTCCAGGCATCGATACGGCGGATCAGGCCGAGGCTTTCGGCCAGCGGAATGAATTCATCCGGCATCAGCTCGCCGCGCTCCGGATGACGCCAGCGCAACAGCGCCTCCACCGCCACGATGCGGCCGGTGCGCAGTTCCACGCAGGGCTGGAACACCAGGTGGAATTCATCGCGCATCAGCGCCTGGCGCAAGTCCGCGCCCAGCATCAGGCGCATGCGCGCATCGGCGTGCATCAGCGGCGTATAGAAACGGAAGGTGTTGCGTTCCTGCGTCTTCGCGGCATACATCGCCGCGTCGGCATTGGCGATCAACACCACCGGATCGCTGCCGTCCAGCGGATAGCCGGCAATACCGATACTGGCGCTCATCACGATCTCGTAGTCGCCGATCAGCATCGGCTCGGACAGGCTCTGCAACAGGCGGCTGGCAAACTGCGCCGCCTGCTCGCGCGTGCGCAGGCCGCCCAGCAGCACGGTGAATTCGTCGCCGCCGATGCGGCTGGCCACATCGTTCTCGCCCAGTTCGCGGCGGATGCGCTGGGCCACTTTCACCAGCAGGCGGTCGCCAATGGCATGGCTGTAGCTGTCGTTGACCGCCTTGAACGCATCCAGGTCGACGAACAACACCGCAGCCGCGCCGTTCATGCGCGCCGCCGCCTCGATCGCATGTGCGCAATGGCGCTGGAATTCGCTGCGGTTGGCCAGGCCGGTGAGCGGATCGTGCGCCACCATGTATTCCAGCCGCTGGCGGTCGGCCTTGCTGCGCGTAATGTCGGTAACCACCGCCACGTAGTGCTGCACGCGGCCGTCGCTGTTGCGGATCGCGCTGACGCTGAGCAGCTCCGGATAAGAGGAACCGTCCGAGCGCCAGCTCTGCACCTCGCCCACCCAGTTGCCGCCTTCGGCCACCATGTCCCAGATCGAGGCCGGCAGCGGCGAGCCGTCCGGCATGCGGCGCAATTCGTCGAAGCGGTGGTGCTGCAGGTATTGCAGGGTGTAGCCGGTGATGCGCGTATGGGCGGCGTTGACCGTGGTCACGCGCCGCTCGGCATCGGCAATGATGATGCCCTCGGCTACGCTGGCCATGGCCTCGGAGGCGATGCGGCGCTCCTGCTCCATCGCCACCCGGTCGGAGATGTCGCGCATGATCGCCTGGCGCACCGGCAAGTTGCCCCAGGTGCTGAGGCTGCTGTGCGTTTCCACCGTGCGCACCACGCCGTTTTCCGCACGCAGCAGGCCGATGGTCGACGAACCGGCCGCACGGATGCTGCCTTCCACGAACAGGCCCAGGAAGTTCTTGCCGACCAGTTCCTGCGGATCGAGCCCGGTCCACACGCTGGCGGTACGGTTCACGCCCAGGATCCGGCCATGCGTTTCGTCCACCATCACGATCGCGTCGGCGGCGCTGTCGAACAGCAGCCGGTATTTTTCTTCGGTGCCGCGGATGCTGACCATGATGCGCTTGGCCATGCGGAACCACAGCAGGCTCGCCAGCAGCGCACTGACCAGCACCGCCACGAACAGCACGCCGCCCAGCCAGGCGGCGCCCAGCGCGATATCCAGCGAAAACTCGTCGCTGCGCGGCTGGATATAGTCATTGAGATGATCGATGCGGATCGCCTGCTCCGCCAGCAGGTCTTCCGACGGCTTGCCGTTCTGGTAGGCCTGCTGCAGTTCGCCGGCAATGGTGTTGAGCTCTTCGATCGAGCCGTCCACCGAGCGCCAGTCGGCAATCGCCTGCGCCATGTACGGCGCCTGGGAGAAATGATCGAGGATGAAGACCATTCCCGGGATCGCCGCGGGAATCACCCCGCCACGCCGGAATGCCTCGCCCACCGCGTGGTGGTCGTAGTGGCCGGTGGCGATCTGGTCGCGCGCCCAGCGGTCGGTGCGGACCACCTCGTAGTTGCGCTTGAAGCTGGCCAGCCGGGCCGGATCGCCGCTATGGGCGTAGGCGTACAGATCGATGACGGTCTGTTTCTGGGCCTTCGACCACAGGCTTTCGCCGTTCAAGAAGCCGGCCAAGGTTACCTGGACCTGGAGCGCCCCCCAGGTCAGGCATAAAACCAGGCCAACGACCGCCGCCAGGCCGTATGCCAGGGGCATAAGGCGCCGCAACAGCGGTCGTTGCTGGACATTCCGGGCGATACGCATCTTGCCTCTTTGAAACCGCAATCAGCCCCCACTCTGCATGAAGATGCTGCTGATGTGTATCGCCCTACCGCATCCTTTTCTTAAGCAGCCGCCTCGCTGGCCACGGCGCGCCCGTCGAAAGCGGGTTCGTCCAGCGCAGGGGTAGCGAGCTGCCAAGGGTCACGACGCACATCCAGGCACCGATCCAGGGTGATCCTCATGCTTACGTAACTCCGTTTGACGCATTCTTGCAGGTAGGCCACCTCGTCCGCACGGGGCGAAGTACCTACCAGACTGCAGACGATCTCCAGAGCCTCCCACGGGTGAGTATCGTCATAGGCCGCGTGAAGCTGGAGCCAACGCAAGCTGTGCGCCCTTACCTCCTTGGGGAAGCTTTCGGCATAGGCCACGCTTTCGTAGACCTTTTGCGACCATTCTCCGGTAGCCCCTTCCACGGCGTAGTTGGTGGCGAGCATGCCGGCCGCCAGCGGACCGCTGCGGCTGATCTCCTCGCACCAGCTGGCCAGGGCATCGGCGCCGTAGGGGGTGGCCCCATTCAGCACTTCGTCCTCGGCCACGCCGGCCCCTTCGGCCCAGTTGAGCCAGTATTCGGCGTGATTCTGCTCCACCCGGATATTGCGTACCAGCCAGCGGCGGGCCATGTTCTCGCCCTTGCTGCGGCCGTAACGGGTCTTGAGCAGGTTCAGCGCCATGTAGCCGGGGAAACGCTCGATCACCGGCCATACGCCGACCATGAAATCGCGCGTGCCCGCCGCATCCAGGCGCGCTTCGCGCATCAGCGTCCACACCTCATGATCAATCACGCTTTGCTTGGTGGCCGCGCAGGCTTCTACCAGGTCCTGGGCCCAGGTCGGATAGCTGGTGAGTTCGGTGAGCGGGCCGGTGCGTTCGAAATGTGCGTGCATGTGTCTTCTCCACTTAGGGGTAAATCAGGTCATCCCGGCTGCGGATGCAGCCGGCACCGGAGCTCGTTCGGATGGCCCCGGCCCCTCCATAGTGGGCGCCCGGGAGAAGGGTTGCGACTTTCACTTTTTCCTGGTGGCGGGGGTGCTCCCTGTGCGGGTTTAAGCGCCTGATCGACAGGCGGAATTCAGCTATGTGGAAGCTGCGCAAAGGTGCCGGCCGGGGCTGCGGGAATCGCTCCCATTTGCCCTCCCACCGTCATCCCGGCGCAGGCCGGGATGACGGTGGGGGGAAACGTTGGCGTTATTCGAAAAGCATTGCGCGCGTTCGGCCATGCAGCCATCGCCCCGACCCTCCCCGGTTACGGAGAGGGCCGGTTTTCCAAAGCAATCAATGCCAGCTTGAACGCGTATCCGTGCCCGGCGTGAACGACACCCCGCGCAGCACCTCGCCGAACTTCGCCGTGCGCAGCGTGACGAAGTGCTCATCGGCCGCCCTGGCCGCACTGGTGTTGGACAGCTCGTCACGGATCGCCACCAGCTTGTCCGGATCGGCGCCGGTATCGCCGCCGCCGCTGATGGTGGACGTCACCGCCCACAGGGTCACCTTGCCATCCTCGTCGACACGCCCGGTGAGCTGGCGCAAACCATCGGTTGCCGGCGACCAGGGCAGCTGGGTGGCGGGATTGCTGCCGGCCGGATAGTTGCGCACCGTATACGGCTGGCCGAGATTCAGTCCGGTCTGCAGCGTATAGGCCAGGCTCCAACTCTTGCTGGCCGCGTTGAACACCCACTTCTGCAGGCCGGCGGTGGTCTGCGCCGCGGCGTGCGTGTACAGGTCGGTGCCGCCCGTATAGCCATCGCCTTCATCGGCCACATACAGCGTGTTGGCGTCGGCGAACCAGATGCCGAACGGATAGGACACGGTGGTCGCCGTCTTGGCCGGCACCGCCGGCAAGCCGGCAAGGATGCACATATTGGTCGGCAAGCCATCCTGTTGCAGCGTGGCGGCGTTGAACGACAGCGGCGCCGACGGCAAGCGCGCACCGGCAACCGGAACGCCCACGCCTTTCGGACAGGCCGTGCCGGTGGTGTCCACGAAGTACACCGTGTTGACGCCGTTGCTGCCGCTGCCCTTGGTGTAATACACGACGTTGTTGTAGACCGTCATGCCGCGGAAGTTGTCGTCCTTGCCGATCTTGTCGGCCTTGTCGCCCAGCGCAGTTACCGAGAAGCTGGCCTGCGGCGTGGTGGCGCCGGGGTTCTGCAGGGCTTCGGGCAGTTCGGAAGGCACGATCCACTGCGCGCCGGTGCCCTGGATCACGCCGACCGGCTGCGGATTGCTGCCATTGCCGGCGTTGCCCGCGGTGTAGAACACATTCGCGCCATCTACGTTGTTGTAGATCGCCGAGCGGCCGTTATTGCCGCTATAGGTATTGGTTTCGGTGAAGCGGAAATGCCCGGCGCCATCCACCAATGCCACGCCGCGATAGAACGACTGCCCATCCGGATTGGTCGGATCGATCGCCAGCGGCGTATTGGAATTGGAAACGTCGATCTTGTTGACCGGCGCCACGTAGCCCATGAACGACAGATAGCGTCCATCCAGCGACAGATGCAGGCCCAGCTCCGACTTGGAGCTGAAGCTCGTCACCAGCTCGCCTTCGCGCGCACTCGGGCGCTCGCTATTGGGCACTTCCAGCGTGTTGATCAGCCAGCCGTCCGGCGTGATCTGATCCAGATAAATGCGCGCGGTGATGCCGAAGGATGCATCGTAAAGCACGTCGTTCCATACATACGGATAGGTGCCGTCATACGGCGCACCGCTGGCGCCGCCGCAGGCACCGCTCGCGCTCGGGCAATTGGGCGGCAGCACCTGGCCCACCTGCACATTGCTGGCGTTGTTGTCGTACACGCTGCGACTGACCACCAGGTTGCCTGGCCAGAAATGGAAGTTGCGATCGTGCGAGAAATCGTCGGCGTAAGCGGCAACACCGGCAGCAAGCGTGGTGAGGGCAAGCGCAACCGCTACATGCCGACGGCGAAAACGGCGAGACAGATTCTTTTTCATTGTGATCTCCGGGTGAGTGTGTGAACGGAGCTACAGGGCACAACCCGGCCACGGTAATCACGATGAATGAAGCTTTTCTTACAGGTTTTCACGCGCGTATCCGCGCGTGAAAATAATCACTATCCCAGCTAAAAAACCGCTCCAGCTAAGCCTTTGCTAAGCCTTGCATGCTATGCGCCCGCCGCTTACGCCAGACGCGTAAACCCGTCTTCGCTCCATGCTTCGCTGCCCACGCCGTGACGCACGAAGAACAAGCCGTCCGGATCGTATTTGCGTTTCACCGCCGCCAGCCGCGGATAATTCGCACCCCAGAAGGCGGCTTGCCAATCGCGCTGGAAATAATCGCTCTCCGATACATAGGCACCGGCGCCCGGCGCAAGCTGCAGCAGCGTGTCCATCGCCGCGCCGACATGCTCGGCATTGCTGCGCGCCTGCACCATGTCGGGTGCCGACATGCCGGGAAAGGCCGGGGCGCCCGCGTCCGCGATAATGACCAGCGCAAATGCATCGAGCACTTGCGGATTCATCGCGGTATCGCGCGCCGCGGCAATCGCCTCGGCCGGCGCACCGGCCAGGCCCTTGTTGAAATGAAATTCCATCGAGTGATGGCGGCTGCTGGCGAAAATCGCTTCCGTCAGCTCGGCCTGACGCTGCGGCTGCAGCAGCGATGCCGGCAGCCATGCGGATTGGAACGCGTGGATAAACCAGGCGACCTGATCGTGATCGCCCGCCCACAACATATGCTTGCGCGGCGCGTTCGGGCGATCGTCCTCCACGATCGCGCTCGGCATATGCTGCCGGAAAAAATCCGCGTCCCAGAAATGCTGTGCAGGCAGCGCCAGTATCTGCACCGGCCGCGAGAATGTGTACTCCTGGCGCGCACGCACCCAATCCAGGAACGGCGCCCACACCGCACTCGCTTGTTCCTGGGTCAAACCCTGGAACACCATCGACAACTGCAGGCCATTGTCCGGCCTGAACTTCATCTGCTCGCCCCAGTGCGGATTGCACAGTGCACGTTGGTAAAAATCGATCGCCTTGGCGATCAGTGCGCGATACGCCTGGTCGGATGAGGCTTTGATTTCACCGAACACCGCACCAAAGAACGTCGGCAATTCGCGCGTGCGCAAGGTGATCCGCGTGACCACGCCCAGGCTGCCGCCGCCACCGCCCTTCAAGCCCCAGAACAGATCGGCATGGGTATAGGCATTGGCGATGCGCACTACGCCGTCGGCCGTCACCACTTCCGCTTCCAGCAGGGCGGCCGAGGCGGTGCCGAAGTTCTTGGAAAAACTGCCGAAGCCGCCGCTCTGGATCAGGCCGGCGACACCGACCGTGGCGCAGCCGCCGCCTTGCACATAACGTCCGCCATGCGTGGTCACCGCGTCGTAGGCATCGATCCACATCGCGCCCGACTGCAGCGACACCGCCGGCTGCGGCGCCTGGATGCCGGCGCCACCCTGCGCCACGAAGGCATCGTGCAAGGTCACCCGGTTCATATGCCGCGTCCACACCAGCAGCGAATCGGGCGCATCCGACGTGCCCTGGTAGCTGTGGCCGCCGCCTTTCACTACCAGCCGCAGATGATGCTGGCGGGCGAACGCCACCGCCGCCGCCACATCGGCCGCGCTTTCGGCCGCGACCGCATAGGCGCTGGGCCGCGAGGTCCAGGCCTTGGCCCAGCCGCTGGTCTGGGTCAGCGCCGGCTGGTCGCCGATGAAGAACGGGTTCTGCAGATGCTTCATCGCCTCGGCGTAGGCCGCACTGGAGCGATCGGCAAACGGCGACTCCAGCTTCAGCAGCCGGCCGCCCACCGCCACCTTCAGCCCATCCCACTGCGCCGGCGAGGGCCAGCCCGGATCGCCCGGCCGCACCCTGGTACGAACGCCGCCGGCCAGCTTGGCACCGCTGCCCGCCAGGGCAGACACCACGTTCCCGGCCATGCCGCCGGTCAGCAAGGGCATCGCCAGTGCCGCCTTTAACAACTCGCGCCTGTTCATCGTTTCCCTCTCCACTCGCGTCGGCTTGATGGACGCAACTGTCTGTCGTGCGAAAGGGTTAGACCAGTTCGAGGGGACGGCTGGATGCGAATTGGGGATGAATGGCGGTGGTGCGGGATGAATCTACGGGGCTAGTTCCGACCCGATCTGCAGTGTTGCTGTTCGGCTATAGCTCATCCAGGGAAATCCTGACCTTGCGCTCATCAACGCGCGCATAGACCTGTTCGGCTAGACCGAGGTCATCCAGGCGTTCCAATAAGCGCCTGTAGACCGCCACCGGAACGAGGCAAGCAACCGGCTCGTTGTACTGATCAAGCACAGCCACCGATTTGCCGCCTGCAGCCTCAATCACGGCAACAGGGGCGCGCTCGAGTTCGATAATGCTGAGTGCGCTGCCTGTCCGGGGAACGCGAGACATAGTGCTCAGCCCCCCGTTGCGCTCGCTCGCCGCGCCTCGTAAGCCTTCAGATGCGCATAGGCCACCCGCAACACCCGCAGTTCCAAGCCGGCAGCCTCACCCCGTTGCAGCATGTCGCCCACGATATGGTCGGCTTCGATCTGGGCGCCCTGCTCCAGGTCGCGCATCATCGAGGCGCTGACGCTGGAGCCGGCTTCTGTCAGCGTGGTACGCGCGCGTTGCAGGGAGGCCTCGCTGGGCGGGTGGCCGCAGGCTGCGGCGACCTGGTGGCAGTCTTCCAGCAGACCCAGGGCGGCCTGGGTTCCGCCGGGTGCCGCCACGATGGCGCCGACCGGCGCGCGCATCAGGCAGGTGATGCCGGCCAGCGAGGCCAGGAACACCCATTTGTCCCACATGTCCTGCAGGATGCTGGTGCTCAGGCGCGGATCGAAGCGCGCCGCGGCCATGGCCTGCTCGATGCGCTCGACCCGCGGCGAACGCGAGCCGTCGCGCTCGCCATAGGTAAGCCCGTGCGGCTTGTTCAGATGGCGGATCACGCCCTCACCATCCAGGGTGGCGCCGATAAAGCATGAGCCGCCCAGTACGCGGGCAGCACCGAAACGCTGGTCGAGCAGGTCCAGATGGCGCATGCCATTGAGGATCGGCAGGATCGCCGTGTCCGGCCCCACGGCCGGCGCCAGGTCCTCGATCACCTGCGGCAGGTGATAGGCCTTGCAGCTGACGATGATCAAGTCGAAATGCCGATCCAGTGCATCGGCCTGCACCGTGGGCGGCGACGGCAGCGTCACATCGCCCATCGGGCTGCGGATGCGCAGGCCATCGCGCGCCAGGGTCTGTGCGCGCTGCGGGCGGACCAGGAAGGTCACGTCCTGCCCGCTTTCCAGCAGGCGGCCGCCGAAATAACCGCCGGTTGCCCCTGCGCCCACCATCAGAATCTTCATGACCGCGCTTGCCTTTGGCTGGATTGCAGCGCTGGATTATCGCCGCCGCGGCACCGTGAGAGGCAAGCCATGAACTTTTTCCTCACCCGCCCTTCACGGCAAACACGCGCGCATCCAACGCACGCCTGTGTAAGGTGCGTTGCCATCGGGGACGGGGACCATGCCTGGGCACGCACAGCGTGCCCAGGCATGTCTTTGATGGGGGTTCGACAGCGCTGCAAGCGCATTGCGGAATACTCCGAACGGCCGCGATAAAGCCGCATGACGCACACGCGCGACAGCGCGCCACATGACGTTTTCGTACTTTGATGTCATCATGTCTGGAGCCTGCTCCAGGCTTGTACGACTGCAAGGGCCCTCGCGTGTCGAAACGCGCCGCACAACACCGCTTCGTGGCATGGATGGCGCTGGTCGCCATGGCCCTGGTCGTGTTGATGCCGGTGCTCTCGCGCAGCATGGCCAGCGACGCCCCGATGATGGGCGCGATGGACATGAGCATGGGCAGCATGGACATGGGCCATGCCGGCCATGGCCACCCGGGCATGCCCGAACATCCGGACGACCCCACCGCGCATTGCGGCTATTGCGTCTTGCTGACACATACGCCGACGGTCGGCAGCAGTGTCGCCATATGGGTCGCACCGCTCGCGCTGCCCACGCTTGCCCCCTCCACCACGCTGCCGCGCAACAGCTTCAGCACGCTACTGCTGAGTGCGCGTCCGCGCGGACCGCCAGCCACGCGCAACGGCTGATCCGGAGCCCTTCGCGGCGCCGTTATCCCTGTCAACGTCTGCGGCCTTGCGCTGCCCTTATGCCTGCTCGTGCATGGCAAGGGTCGCTGTCGAAGCGTTGATCCCCGTTGTTTCTGTCCTCTTTGCGGAGCGACAGGGCGGTCGACTGGAATCGTTTTTCAATGCGCACAACTCTTCGCACCAACGCGCTTGTCGCGTTGCCTTTGGCCGTGCTGGCATCGTCCATCGCGCTGGCCCAGGGCGGTCAGAATCCACCGGCCTCGTCCGGTGACACCGCCCCTGACAAGACCAGGAAAACCACCACGCTGACCGCCGTCAGCGTCACCGCGCCCATGAACCAGCCGCCGGCCAGTACGCCGGCCTTTGCCGCCACCCAGGTCAGCATCACTGCCGCGCAGATCAACGACAGCGTGAACGCGGTGGATGTGGAAGATGCGGTGAAGTACCTGCCCAGCCTGTTTGTGCGCAAGCGCAACGAAGGCGATACGCAGCCAGTGCTGGCCACGCGCGACTGGGGTGTGAATTCCAGCGCGCGCAGCCTGGTGTATGTCGACGACATTCCGATCTCCGCGCTGATCGCCAACAACAACACCATCGGCGCACCGCGCTGGGGCATGCTGGCGCCGGACGAGATCGACCGTGTCGACATGCTGTACGGCCCCTACTCCGCAGCCTATCCCGGCAATGCGATGGGCGGCGTACTGCGCATCACCACACGCACGCCGGACAAGCCCGAGGTAACCATCGAGCAGACCGAAGCGCTGCAGACCTTCAGCCTGTATGGCACGCACGGCAACTACGCCACCAGCAAGACCAGCGTCACCGCCAGCGGGCGCAGCGGAAAATTCTCCTGGTTCGTCGGCGCCAACAGCGCCAACAGCTTCAGCCAGCCGCTGAGTTTTATCACCAGCGGATCGATGCCCGCCGGCACCAGCGGCACCGTGCCGGCGCTCAACAAAGTAGGCCAGACCGCCAACGTGCTCGGCGCCGGTGGCCTGCTGCATACACGCATGCTCAATCTGGACGGCAAGTTCGCCTACGACCTCACCCCGTGGCTGCAGGCCGGCTACTGGGTCGGCTATTGGAGCAATGACGGGCAATCGCGCACGCAGACCTATCTGAGCACGGCCGCCGGTGCTCCCTCCTACGGCAAGGCTGCGGGCTTCGCCAGCAATACCTACGGCATCGTCGAGCATCACCTGATGCAGGCGGCATCGCTGAAGACCAATACCTGCGGCGCCTTCGACGGCTCGCTGATCGTTACGCACTATCAGTTCATCAAGGATGATCAGTGGTCGCCGTATGGCGTCGGCAGCGGCATGAGCTTTACGCCGAACGGACTGCTGGCCAGCTATGCCGGCACCAACTGGTCCACCGCCGACCTGCAAGGCACCTGGCGGCCGCAAGGCTATGGCGGCGCGCATGAAATCACCGGCGGTGTGCATGCCGACACCTACACGCTGGCCAATCCCACCTACAGCAGCAAGCTTTGGCAGGATCCGGACAGCCTCACCGGCCTGTACTCCGCCGGCAGCGGCAAGACCCGCACCGACGCGCTGTGGCTGCAGGATGCATGGCAGCTCACACCGGATTTGCTGGCGACTTTCGGCGCTCGCTACGAGCGCTGGAAAGCCAGCGACGGTTTCAACTTCAGCGGCAAGACCGCGGTATATCAGCCAAATGAACAAGCCTCCGGCTTTTCGCCCAAGGCCACCTTGCGCTGGGACATCGCACCTACTTGGCGACTTACCGGTTCGCTCGCCAAGTCGCTGCGCTTCCCGACCGTCGGCGAGCTGTATCAGCTGGTTTCCACCGGAGCCACGTTTACCTCGCCCAATCCGAACCTGCAGCCGGAGCGCGACCGCAGCGGCGAACTCGCGCTGGACCATGCGATCGACGATGGCTCGCTGCGGTTGTCGCTATTCCAGGAAAACACGCGCAATGCGCTGATCTCGCAAACCTCGACCCTGCCCAACTACGCCGTGCCGGTCACCTACACCATGAATGTGGGCGAGGTACGCAATCGCGGGATCGAACTGGCGGCGCAGCAGAACAATGTGCTGATCCAGGGGCTGGAGCTTTCCGGCAGCGTCACCTTCGTCGATTCCACCATCCTGGCCGACCCCAGCTTTGCCAGCAGCACCGGCACCACCGCCAATGGCAAGCATGTGCCCTACGTGCCGCGCTGGCGTGCCACTGCTGTAGCCACGTATCGCCCCAGCGCCGCCTGGGCGTTCACCCTGGCCGGGCGCTATAGCGGCAAGCAGTACTCCACGCTGGACAACACCGATAACACCTCGAACGTGTTCGGTGCCTTCGACCGCTTCCTGGTGTTCGACGCGCATGTGAACTACCAGATCAATCAGCAGCTGTCCGCGTCGTTCGGCATCGACAATCTCAGCAACGAAAAATATTTCCTGTATCACCCCTTCCCGCAGCGCACTTATGTCGCCAGTCTTAAATTCCGTCTCTGAGCGCCCGCTGCGGCGCGATGCGTACCGCCTGATCTGGCGCTGGCATTTCTATGCCGGGCTGTTCTGCCTGCCCTTCGTGTTGTGGCTGGCCACTACCGGCCTGATCTATTTGTTCAAGCCGCAGTTGGAGCCGCTGCTGGAACGGCGCTATGCACAGGTCACCCATGCAGCGGCGCAGCCGGCTTCGGCACAAGTGGCGGCGGCCTTGCGTGCGGTGCCGGGCTCTGTGCTCAACGCGTACGTACTACCGGCCTCGCCGCAAGCGGCCGCACGCGTGCTGGTCGGGCACGGCGCCGAACTGGTGCGCGTGTTCGTCAATCCCGCCAACCTGCAAGTGCTGGGCGTGGTGCGCGAGAACGATCGCTTCATGAAAGTGATCTTCTACCTGCACGGCGAACTGCTGCTTGGCAGCGGCGGCTCGATGCTGGTGGAACTGGCGGCGTCGTGGACCATCCTGATGCTGATCACCGGCCTGTATCTATGGTGGCCGCGCAACGGCCGCATTGCCGGCACGCTGTATCCGCGCCTGCGCCAAGGACGACGCATTTTCTGGCGCGACCTGCATGCGGTGGCCGGCCTGTGGATCTCCTCGTTTGCGCTGCTGTTGCTGCTGTCGGGCCTGCCGTGGAGCAAATCCTGGGGCGGCATGTTGCACACGGTGCGGCAAAGCTGGGCGGCCGGCGCCAACGCGCAGGACTGGACCACCGGCAGCGCTTCGGAACGCGCGCAGATCAAGGCCGAAAACACCCAGGCGGCCAACGAGCATGCCGCCATGGGCATGAGCATGCCGGGCATGGATATGGGCGATATGTCGGCCAGCACGCCGAGCGACTACAGCACCATCGACCGGCTGATACCGGCAGTTACCCGACAACAGCTTGCACCGCCCGTACTGATCGCACCGCCGTCGCAACACGCCACGCATTGGACGGCACGCTCCGACGCCGATGACCGCCCGCGCCGCAGCAGCCTGGTGCTGGCCGACGACGGCAGCATCCTGCAACGCAGCAGCTTCGCGCAAAAACCGCTGCTCGATCGCATCATCGGCTACGGCATCGCCATCCACGAAGGCGCGCTGTTTCCGCCGCTCAATCAAATCCTCGGGGTGTTCACGGCGCTCGGCCTGATGACCCTGTGCACCAGCGCGGTGGTGATGTGGTGGCGCCGCCGTCCCAGCGGCACGCTCGGTGCCCCGCCCGTACTGGTCGGGGCGTGCTATCCGGGCGCGCTGGTGGCCTTGCTGATCGTGCTCGGCGTGTTCCTGCCGTTGCTGGGCGGTTCGATGTTGCTGGTGTGGTTGATCGAACGCATTTTCCTGCGCCGAATCGCACGAACTCGCCGCTTTCTCGGCCTGGCCGAGTCGGTGTGATTCGCTGTTTTGTTGCTCAGTGCGTTCGATAAAACCAACAAATCGGCCTCACCCTCCATCGTCATTCCGGCGAAGGCCGGAATGACGGTGAGGGAAATTGCCGCATCACTGCAAAACAGCGTCCTTCGCCAAGCAAAAAAGAGACGGAACGAAGGCCTGACCAAGTCGATTGCAGGTTAAAAAATGGCCTCCGCAGCTAACTGACATGACAGCGAAATCGGCGTATCGTCGGCCACGCCACGCACAGTGACCTGCCCTCATTCCCCTCCGGGCAGCGATGCAAGGACGCCCAGCAAGGAGCCGCCGCCATGTTCCTGTCCCGCATGCTAGCCATCGCCTGCTGCAGTCTCGCCACCGCGTCGGTGGCCCAGGCTGCCGACCCTGCCGCCTTCTCGGTGCTGCTCAACGACACTGCCGGCAAACCGATGATGTTCCAGAGCGCCACGGCGCTGAAGAAGGGCGATGTCATCAAGATCAGTTCCTTCAATGCGCAGCCGGTGATGATTCTGCAGATCGCCATGTGCAACAGCGATTGCCCGGCCATGCATCTGGTCAAGACGATTTCGCTGACGCCGTATTGGCGCAACGTGGCCAGTACCAACCAGAACTTTGTAGTACCCGAGGACGGCCATGTGTCGTTCTGGGTGCAGCGCCTCGGCGGTGTGGCCGATATTCCGGTGATGACTCGCAACCACACCACGTATCTGCAAATCGTCGACCCGCTGCTGAGTTTTGCCACGCCGGAGCTGTATCCGAATACGCCGCCGATGGCCGTCAGCTCCGTGCAAGTGGACGACAGCACCCTGCTCGCCCGCTTCTATCACCGCACCTTCGTCACTGTCAGCCTGGCCGACGCCAACTGACCCTGCGCTACCGGTGGCCGGCGTGCGCGCCGGCTGCTGGTATGCCGGACCTCCCCTGCTCTAGACTGGCCGCGCGCATCGGGGGATGCGCCGGACAAGGGGAAATACGGAAATGAACGAACTCGTTTATCGCAACGAGGTGACTTTGCGCGCCATCGCGCTGGCCTTCTCCATCATCATCTGGGCAGCCCTGCTGCTGTGCACCTACGGCACGTTGCTGATCTACATCCTGGTGATCGCGCTGTTCGCGCTGGTGGCGCATTCGGCCTTGATCGCGCACCTGCGCGGCAACGCCATTCGCATCACGCCCAAGCAGATGCCGGACCTGTGCCAGCGGATCTATCGCTGCACCCGCAAACTGGGCATGGAGCAGGTGCCGGAAGCCTACTTGGTCAACGGCAATGGTGTGCTCAATGCCTTTGCCACCCGCTTCCTCGGCCGCAACTTCGTGGTGCTGCTGTCGGATGTGGTGGACAGCATGGAAGATCGTCCCGGCGCGCTGGATTTCTACATCGGGCACGAGCTTGGCCATCTGCGCCGGCACCACCTGACCTGGTCGAAGATCCTGGCCCCGGCGCTGTTTCTGCCGCTGCTCGGCGCCGCCTATTCGCGTTCGCGCGAATACACCTGCGACCGGCACGGACTGGCCGTCTGCGAACATCCGGAAGATGCGCAATACGGCCTGGTCGCACTGGCCGCCGGCAAGCGCCGCTGGCGCACGGTGGATCTGGAGGAATACAGCAAAAGCGCGGCGGTAAAGCCCGGTTTCTGGATGTCGCTGCACGAACTGGTCGGCGACTATCCGTGGCTGAGCAAGCGCCATGCATGGCTGCGCGCGCTGGCGGACAAGCGCTCGCCGCAGCTGGGCTCGCGCAATCCCTTCGCCTATCTGATCAGCTTGCTGCTACCGCGCGTACCGGGCCTTGGCATCGCCGGCGGCGTGGTGGTGATTGCCTATATCGCGATTCTCGCAGCCATCGCCATTCCGGCCTACCAGAACTATCTGGACCGGGCCGCCATCAACGCCGCCATGAATGACAGCGCGCCCTACCGGCAGGCCGTTGCGCAATATGGCATCAGCCAGCAGCAATGGCCCACAACACTGGGGCAACTCGATCTCAGCTCGTTCCCCGGCGATCAGCAGGTAGCCGGCATCGAGCTGGAACAAAACGGCATGCTGACCATCACGTTTGCCAAGGCCAACCTGCGCAGCCATGTGCTGCAGTTGAAGCCCTATATCAGCAACAACACCGTCAAGTGGGCGTGCGTCAGCGATCTGCCAGCCACGGATTTGCCGGCGGAGTGCCGGGTACAGCCATAAGACCCGTTCGACGTCATGCCGGCGAAGGCCGGCATGACGTTGGCAGTGCATTGCACGCAGGCACTCACGCCTGCATCCGCTGCTCCACATCCACGCGCGCCGCTTCCATCAGCACGCGGTTGTCGTGCTTCCACGGATGAAAGCCCGGCAAAAACCAGCGTAGCCATTGCCCGCCGATGCGCGTGATCGGCGCCGGCGACACGAACAGAAAGCCGAGCAGGCGCAGCCAGCCGCGCCAATCCTTTTGAGTGCCGTCCGTTTTCGACAGCCGCCACATGAATTGCCAGGTGCGATAGGTAAACAGCATCGTCACCCACAACATCGCGCGGCAGCGGCGACGCCAGCGTATGAAGGGCGTGCCGCCCACACGCTGATACACATCGAAGGCCACCGCCTTGTGCTCGGTTTCCTCCAGTGCATGCCAGCGCCAGATCGCCGCCATGCGCGGATCGGCCTTGCGCATGCCGGCCGGATGGCGCAGCAGGTGATCGGCCAGCATCGCCGTGAAGTGTTCCAGGCAGATGGTCAAGGCCAGTTGTCCCGCTGCAGACAGCGTGCGTGCGCGCTGATCCTGCACATCCTTCACGATCTGCATCAGCCCCTGCGCATCCACACCCTGACGCTGCAGGCGTTCGTTGTAGAGCAGATGCTCGCGGCTATGCATTGCCTCCTGCCCGATAAAACCGCCCACCGCCGCATCCAGTTGCATATCGCCGGCGATGTCGGGACGAAACGCGCGCACGCTGTCGATAAAGAAGCGCTCGCCATCCGGAAACATCAGCGACAAGGCATCGAAATAGCGCGTCTGGTGCGCATCGCCGTTGAGCCAGTAGCGCGGTATATCCGCCTGCATATCGAAATGCAGATCACGCCGGACGATGCGAGGGTCATAGGTCATGGCAACACCAGGCAGGTTGGACTGACGACGGCGGCGGGAGCTTGGCGCTAAGCTTGCACTCCGGATCGCTTGGGGACTGATCATGGCATCGATGACGCGAACTTGCTGTATAGCAGGCGCCGTGCTGCTGGCACTGGCCGCGGCAGATCCGGCACCGGCGCAGCAGCCGCAGACATTGCAGGTATCCAGCCACAGCTTTGCAGACGGCCAACGCATGCCACAACGGCTGAGCTGCGACGGGCCCGACGTATCGCCGGCCCTGCAATGGACCACCATCGCCGGCGCCAAAAGCTACGCCATCGTGGTCGACGATCCCGACGCGCCGCAGCCGTTCACGCACTGGCTTGCCTACAACATCCCGGCCGATATCCACGCCCTGCCGGAAGCCGCCGCCGGTGCGGGCAAGCGGCTCGCGCGTGCGGCCGAAGGCAGCAACGGCTTCGGGCATGCCGGCTACGGCGGCCCGTGCCCGCCGCCGGGCGCGCCGCATCACTACGTGTTCCGCGTCTACGCGCTGGACATCGATCCCGCCCTGCCGTCCGGACAGGACGAACAGCGCCTGGACGCCGCCATGCAAGGACATGTGCTGGCGCAAGGGCAGCTCACCGGGCTGTACGGACGCAGCAACTAGGGATACTGCGCAATTTCTGTCAGGCGAACGGCGCGGCGGATGCGTAAGGTGATGTCGATCACGGAGACATACCCTTGAACGCCCGGTCCAGCGACGCCTATCGCGCACGTTTTCAGCACGTACTCGCCTATATCGACGCCCACCTCGACGAGGACCTGAGCCTGGACCGGCTCAGCACGCTCACCGCATTCTCGAAACATCATTTCCAGCGCCAGTTCTCCGAACTGTTCGGCCTCGGCGTCTATCGCTACATCCAGCTCAGCCGCTTGAAACGCGCCTCGCAACAACTCGCTTTCCGCCCCACGCAATCGGTCACCGAGATTGCGCTGGACAGCGGCTACGACAACGCCGAATCGTTCGCCCGCGCCTTCAAGAAAAACCTGGGCCAGACACCCAGCGACTTCCGCCGGCAGCCGCAATGGCCGGCCTGGCACGCCATTTACCAACCGCTCGCCGCGCTGAGGACCCAGCACATGCCGAACCTGCCGCAAGCCCACCACGTGCGGGTGATCGAGGTCGAAGCGATTCCCATCGCCGTGCTGGAACACCGCGGCGATCCCGAACGGCTCGGCGATTCGATCCGCGCATTCATCGCCTGGCGCAAGCAGCATCAGCTGCCGCCTCAGCGCAACGCCACCTTCAATATCCTCTACGACGACCCGCAGGAAACCGATCCGGCCGACTATCGCTTCGACCTGTGCGTAGCCACCGACCTCGCGCTTGCCGGCGACAGCAGCGGCATCGTGCGCAAGACCCTCCCGGCCGGCCGCTGCGCCGTGCTGCGTCATACCGGTTCGGACGACACCCTGCGGCAATCCGTGCACTATCTGTATGCCGAATGGCTGCCGCAAAGCGGCGAAGAACCGCGCGACTTCCCGCTCTACCTGCAACGCCTGCGCTTCTTCCCGGATGTGCCCGAGCATGAGGCAGAGGTGGATATTTTCCTGCCGCTGAAATAAGTCGCCGGCCGATCAGCCGGACGCCATGGTTTTGCCACTTCGGCATGCCAGCGTGTTGCGTTTCACACCATTGCCAGGGACGACACCGATGAACTATTTGATGAACTCGCTGCTTGCGCTCGCCCTGATTGGTCTGGCACCAACAACAGCCGCAGCCGCGCCCGCAACCCTACAGGCAAAACTGGAAGCCTTGGCGCAACGCGCACAGCCCGGCAGCTTCGGCATGACCGTGCTCGACCTGCAGAGCGGCGCCAGCTGGCATATCAACGCCGGCCAGGCCTATCCGATGATGAGCGTGTTCAAGGTGCCGGTCGCGGCTGCGGTGCTCGACCGCATCGCGCATGGCCAGAACAGCTTCGAGCAAACGGTGCGCGTAACGCGCGCAGATTTGGGGAGCGGCGTGATCCGCCAGCAGTTCCGCGGCGAGCACATGGACTTCACCGTGCGCCAGCTATTGGCCTTTGCCGTAAGCAAAAGCGATAACACCGCGGTCGATAGCCTGATCCGGTTTATCGGCGGTCCCGGCGTGGTGGAAAGCTATTTGCGCGCGCACGGCATCGACGGCCTGCATGTCGATCGCAACGAAGCGGGCAATACGCGCCTGTTCGAAGCGCTGGCTCCCGGCGAGCAGGCGCCTGCCAACGAAACCGATGCCCAGCAGGATCAGCGCTATCAGCGCGGCTACCAACGCTTTCTCGCCGACCCGGGCAACCGCAGCACGCCGGATGCCGCCGCCCTGCTGTTGCGCAAACTCTGGCAGCGCGAGCTGCTGTCGCCGGCCTCCACCACCTATCTGCTCGACCTGATGTACGCGCAGACGGTACCCAATCGCATGCGCGCCGGTCTGCCACCGGCCGTGCGGCTGGCCGACAAGTGCGGCACGTCGCCCACCATCGATGGCCGCACGGCCGCGTACAACGATATCGGCATCTTCAGCTGGCCTGACGGGCATACGGTGATCGTGGCCGCGTTTCTCAGCGCGTCGAATGCCAGCGAAGAACAGCGCTAGCAACTTTATGTTGATCTGGCGAAAACCGTCACCACCGCCCTGCATCCGGCCAAGCCGTAATGCAGTAGTGCTTGCTCAACCGGCAAGCACCGCGGCGATCAGGCGTTCGGCCGGCGCGAGATTGGCCAGCAACGCATCCGGCAAGGCATGCCGCCGGAGCACGTAGGCCGCGGTATTCATGATCACCTCCACCCGGCCCGGCTCCGTTTCGGTCACCAGCAGCTTCAAGGGCAGATCGATACCCGCCGCAGCATTGGCCAGCATCACCGGCGTACCGGCCTTGGGATTGCCGAACAGGATCAGCGCAGTCGGCGGCATCGCCAGGCCGACGACCTGCGCCTCGGCCTGCTGGTCGATCGTCGTGAACACCTTGATGCCGTGCTCGGCCAGCGCGGCCAGCAGGCGTTGCAGCGTATCCGCGTACGACCACCGACTAGGCAGCGTAACCAGCCCGGCCGACTCCTGCGTGCTCTGCTCACTGACCATGGTGCGCCACCTATGCATGGATACGAACGCGCATGATGCATCGAAATGGATGACCGTGCGCAGCGCGCTAGCACGCAGGCAGCACCCGATACTTAGCTCCAGCCCGAAGCAAGCCGGCGCCACCCGAACCTAAGCTGGGTCCAGCTCCCCACGGACCCTTCCACATGCTGGCATCGCTGGCCATGACCCTCGCGCTTGCGGCACCTGCCGCGTATCCGCCGATCGACACCATCGCGTTGCCCCTGCCGCAGGCCCCGGCCGAACACCTCGCCCTGCATTGCGTGCATCCCGCGCAGCCGCCACGCGCCGCCGTGCTGTTCGTGCACGGCGCCAGCTTCCCCACCCTGCTGGCGGCGGGTTTCCAGTTCAGCCCCGGCGATTCCTGGCTGCACGATGCGGCACGCCACGGCTATCTGGCCTGCGGGCTGGATTTTCTCGGCTTCGGCGGCTCCAGCCGGCCACCGGCCATGCTCGGCCCGGCCAAGCAGGCGGCACCGGTTGCCGAGGCACGCGAAGCCGCCGTCGAAATCGCCCTCGCTGCCGCCTATCTGCGCAACACGCAAGGTATGCAGCATATCCACGTGGTGGCGCATTCCTGGGGCACCGTGCCGGCCGCGCTGTTTGCCGCACAACATCCTGCCGCATTGACCTCGCTCACCTTGTTCGGTCCGATCGTGCCGGTCAAAACCGCGGCCGGCGATGACTCGGCGCATAGCGCCTGGTGGAGCATCACCGCACAACAGCGGCTGGAGCAATTGCGCTTCAAGGACGAACTGCCGCGCAACACCTATCTGCTCGAACCTGCCGTCGACCGGAACTGGGCCGCCGCCTTCGCCGCATCGGTGCCGCATGTCCCCGGCGACAAGGATGACGCGCTGCGCATTCCTTCCGGTCCACTGGCGGATATCGACACCGTTGCCGCCGGCAGCTACCCCTATCGCGCCAGCGACGTGCAGGTGCCCGTGTTCGTGGTCTACGGCAACTACGACACCGTGGTGGACGACCAGGGCGCCACGCACTTCCTCGCCGGATTCACGCACAGCCCGCTGCGCTGGCGACTGCGCATCGACAACGGCACGCATGTGCTGCATCTGGAACGCAACCGCGGCTCGCTCTACGCCAGCGTCGATGCCTTTATCCACGCGGTGGAAGCGCAATCGCCATGAAACCTGCCCACACGTGTCTGCGCGCCATCGCCTGCATGGCACTCGCCTGTACCTCGGTTATCGCCATGCCTGCCTCCCCAGCTACCAACACATCCACCAGCAACACACGCTCGCTGTTCGCCGTGGTGTTCGAAGTGAAACCGGACCCCGCACGCGGCGCGGATTATCTGCGCATCGCCCAGGGCCTGCGGCCAATCCTCACCCAGATGCCCGGCTTTCTCGAAAACGAACGCTTCCGCAGCCGCACGCGTGCCGGCTATCTGCTGTCCCTATCGCTGTGGGACGACGAAAAAGCCCTGGTGCGCTGGCGCAGCGTGGAAAAACACCATCAAGCGCAAAGCGACGGCCGGCAAGGCGTGCTCGACGACTACCACATCCGTGTCGGCGAAGTGACACGCGTAGCCGGCCCGTATGCGGATCGCCCGGTAGGCTGGATGCGCCAGGACCCAACCCAGATCGGACAAGCTGCCGCGCTCACCATCATCGATGGCGTCGTGCCGCCTGGCTCTGCCCTATGGAAATTCGCCAGCGCTGCAGCAGCGGACCACGATGGCGCAATCGGCTCGGATATCTTCGATCACCTCAGCACACCCGGACGCATCGCCCTGCTCGCCGGCTGGCGCAGCCAGCAAGAAGCCAACACCTTCGCCGAACAGGCCATGCGACACAACGATGTACACGCGCAGATCTACGCCATCCGCGTCATCCGCGACTACGGCCTGCACGACCGCCGCGAAGCGCCGCAGTTCTACCCGCCGCGCTAACGAGGCCCGCCGTTCCCCCTGTGCGCGTTCAGTGCTACAAAGCCTGACGCCAAACTCCACGGGGAAACGACATGACCAGGCATCGACTCCGGCGCATTGCGGCCGCATGGCTTGTGGGCGCGCTGTCGCTGGGTGGCAGCATGCAGCTATCCGCGCAAAGCGTGCCCAAGCCGGCCGATCATCCCTGGCTGCTCAAAGCCGACCGCGTATTCGACGCACGCAGCGAACAAGCCCATGCCGGCTGGGTGGTGCTGGTGCAAGGCGACAAGATCGCCGCCGTGGGGCCGCCCTCGCAAGTCAGCGCACCACCCGGCACACAGACCATCGAACTGCCCGGCACCACCTTGCTGCCTGGGCTGATCGACGCGCACTCGCACGTATTCCTGCACCCGTACAACGAAACGCTGTGGGACGATCAGGTGCTGAAAGAATCGCTGCCCTACCGCACCATCGAAGCCGTGCAGCACGCCCACGACACCTTGATGGCCGGCTTCACCGTACTGCGCGACCTCGGCACCGAAGGCGCAGGCTATGCCGATGTCGACATTCAGCACGCCATCAATAACGGCCTGATTCCCGGCCCACACATGTTCGTCGCCACCCGCGCCACCATCGCCGCGCACTGCTACGGTCCCGGCCCGATGGGCTTCCGCACCGACCTGGATCTGCCGCAAGGCGGCATCCCCGTAAGCGGCACCGCGCAGATGATCGACGCCGTGCGCGACCAGGCCGGCCACGGCGCCGACTGGATCAAGCTGTATGCCGACTATCACTGCGGCAAGAGCAAAGGCGCCGTACCCACCTTCACTCAAGAAGAATTGAATGCCGCCGTCGCCACCGCCCACGGCATGGGCCTGCCCGTGGCCGTGCACTCCACCACACCCGAAGGCATGCGCCGCTCCGTGCTGGCTGGCGTCGATACCATCGAACATGCCTACGGCGGCACGCGCGAAGTATTCGAGCTGATGAAACAGCACAACGTGGCCTACATGCCCACGCTGGAAGCGGAAGCGGCCTACGCCGAATACTTCCACGGCTGGAAACCCGGCCTGCCCTACACCGAGGACATGCAACAAGCGGCCAACGCCTTCAAGCTCGCCCTGCAAAGCGGCGTCACCATCGGCTCCGGCAGCGACGTAGGCGTATTCACCCACGGCACCAATTACAAAGAGCTGGAATGGATGGTGCGCGACGGCATGTCACCCACCCGCGCGTTACTTGCCGCAACCGCGGTCGATGCAAAAATCCTGCGCCAGCAAGATCAGTTCGGGCAGCTCAAAGCAGGCCTCGATGCCGACATCATCGCCGTGCAAGGCGATCCCACTGCAGATATCAGCGCCATCGAGCAGGTACCGTTCGTGATGAAGGGCGGCGCGATCTACAAGCAGCCGCATTGAACGTACTCGCCTACGACATCCGCATCGCTTAGACCAACGGCCGCCTTTATCCAGGGCGGCCGTTTTCTTTAGGTCAAATACAAGAAATGCGTTCTGCCAGTTTTCACTGACAGACATCGGGATGGGTAGATGGGAAAGTCGGGTTGTCGGGCGCGCCACCATTGTTTGGAGCAAGCAGCGCGCCCGACACGATGTGAAGAGACGCGGATTGCATGGGCACCACCCCACACAATCCGCTGGCCACAACCAACCACATAGGAAATTAGTTATGGTTACATTCGATCATACGGCACGTGCATGTCTCCGTGCCTCCGCAGTGCCCGTCCCCACTGCTTCACCGTTGTCCAACTCAGACAATGTCGAGCCCCTAAGGGCGTTGTGTCGAACCGGAAGCGCAGCTTTCCGGCATTGACCGCAGGATTTTTCCTGTAAGCCCTGCACGCCGTGCGCAAGGTGCGGCGTGTTTACCAACATGGAGCAAAGATAATGAACGATGCACGACATGCAGCGGCAGCCGGGGTTTGCCTGGCACTACCGGAACAGGCCCATAGCAAGCTGGCGCAATTGCGCGATCACTTGGGTCTATTGGCGCAAATGACTTACGCAGTGACGAAAGAAGAGGAAGACAAACCGCTGGAAATTCGGCGTTCCGTGTTGGGCACGTGTTTCGAAATGGCCGCCGTGCAACTCGAAGATGCCCTGCACGCCGTAGAACACGCCACCCGCACGAACCACCGCTCTTCCTCCTCTCCCCTGCGGGGAGAGGATCGAGGTGAGGGGCCAACCTCGCCATAAACCAACATCGAAGCCACGCTTCGAACCACCATCACCGCAAGAGTGTCCCCCTCACCCCAACCCTCTCCCCGCAGGGGAGAGGGAGCAGAGCGCGCCGCGAACATACCCGCTGTACGAGCCACCGCTCTTCCTCCTCTCCCCTCCGGGGAGAGGACCGAGGTGAGGGGCCACCCTCGCCATAAACCAACATCGAAGCCACGCTTCGAACCACCATCACCGCAAGA
>NZ_JACZZA010000015.1 GCF_014863405.1 Dyella acidiphila | reverse complement strand
CACGGTTCGGCCGCATAGCGCGTTGAATTATCGGCCACCGGCTCCTGAAGCTGTCCTGCCAGCCATCCAGGATGTACATCTGAAGCTCGCTGCTTAAACTAACCCTACATCTGGACCAGTTAGTGCAGGCCACTCAATGGCTACCGAACTCGATACCGATAGCAAGGAAAAACGCAGCGCGTGCCGACCGGGCACGCGCATGCTGAAGGAGGCTGCGGAGCCAGCCAGGGGCTTACCAGATTGGCCGTACGCCTCGGGCATGTGCAGTCGCTTCGCGGAACAAGTCCGAATTCGTGAAACACGAAGCGTAGCTGCGGCGATGGTCGCCAATGAACACGAATTTTCTGGAGCTTGGCGATCCGAGGCATATCTGAAAACCTCGAACTTTCCAGCGCCTTATGCGTCGATGCCAATCATCCGATTCGCTAATCAGAGTACTAATGCGACGGCTGATCACCTTCCTGTACCAGCGATGCCAGTTCGGCCAGCACATCGTCAGTCAAACGCAGCTCCGCGGCAGCAAGATTTTCGCGTAGATGCGCCAGCGATGACGTTCCCGGAATCAGCAGAATGTTCGGTGCGCGCCGCAGCAGCCAGGCAAGCGCCACTTGCATCGGTGTCGCGTCCAGCTTCTTGGCAATAGCGGAAAGCGCCGAGGATTGAATCGGAGTGAAGCCGCCCAGCGGGAAAAACGGCACGTAGGCAATGCCCTTCCCGGCCAGCTCATCCACCAGCGCATCGTCCGCGCGCTGCACCAGGTTGTACTGGTTCTGCACGCACACGATGGACGCGATGCCCTGCGCTTCGGCGACCTGGACAGAGGTGACATTGCTCAGGCCGATATGCCGTACCAGTCCTTGCTGCTGCAGCTTGGCCAGTGCTTCCACCTGGCGTGCGATCGAGCCTTCGCTGGGTGCATGGATGCTGCCCATGATGCGCATGTTGACCACGTCGAGCACATCCAGGCCGAGGTTGCGCAGGTTGTCGTGCACGCCGCGCTCGATGTCCTGCGGCTCCGACGCCGGCAGCCACTCGCCCGCACTGCCGCGCACCGCACCGAGCTTGGTGACGATCAGCAGATCATTGGCATACGGATGCAGCGCTTCGCGTATCAGCTGGTTGGTGACGTGCGGGCCGTAGAAGTCGCTGGTATCGATATGGTCGACGCCGGCAGCCACGGCTTCGCGCAGCACGGCGATGGCGGCGACATGATCCTTGGGCGGACCGAATACGCCGGGGCCGGCGAGCTGCATGGCGCCGTAGCCCATGCGATTGACGGGGCGGCCAGCCAGCGGATAAGTGCCGGCGGCGGTGGAAAGCTTGGACATGGGGATCTCCTGGGTAAGGGATTCGAGCCTGAGGTTTGCCTGCGCGTGCGCCTGCAGTCCGCAGCAAGCCGTTACGTGGTTCTGGTCTTCAAAATCACCTCGCCGTCACTCCGGCGAGGCCTGTTACCGCCCTCCAGAAACAGCGGACAAACCTCGGGGCTCGATCACTATGCAGCACAAGCCTTTGTCAGATAATCCATGGCAATGTGCACGGGTTGTGCGAATAATCAAACAATGGCCCTGGAATTCAACGATCTCGCCGCCTTCCTTGCCGTCGCCCGTGCCGGCGGATTCCGCGACGCCGCGCGTGCCGGCGGCGTCTCCGCCTCCAGCCTCAGCACCGCCGTGCGCCGGCTGGAGCTGAAGCTGGGCATGCGCCTGCTCAACCGCACCACCCGCAGCGTGGCACCGACCGAGGCGGGCGCGCGCCTGATCGAGCGGCTGGCGCCGGCCCTGGCCGAGATGGAAGCGGCGCTGGACGTGCTCAACGGCTTCCGCGACAAGCCCGCCGGCACCCTCAAGCTCAACGTGCCGGCAGGGGTGGCGCGCATCGTACTGCCGCCCCTGCTCGCCGCCTTTATGAAGCGCTATCCCGATATCCGGGTCGAAGTGGTGGTGGAAGACAGTTTCGTCGACTTGCTCGCGGCCGGCTGCGATGCCGGCATCCGCTACGACGAGCGGCTGGAACAGGACATGATCGCCATCCCGATCGGCCCGCGCCTGCAGCGCTTCGCCACCGCGGCGGCGCCGGCCTATCTGGATGCGCACGGCCGGCCGCAGCATCCGCGCGACCTGCTCTCGCATGCCTGCCTGCGCGGCCAGTTCGCCAGCGGCGCCATTCCGCCGTGGGAGTTCGAGCGCGATGACGAACTGATCCGCATCGACCCGAGCGGGCCGCTGCTGGTCCGGCTGGGCGCCGCGGTCGATCTTGCAGTCAGCGCCGCCGTGGCCGGGCTCGGCGTGATCCATCTGTACGAAGACATGCTGCGCCCGCATCTGGACAGCGGTGCGCTGGAACCGCTGCTGCAGGAATGGTGGCAGAACTTCTCAGGGCCCTTCCTCTACTACCCCGGCCATCGCCATCTGCCTGCGCCACTGCGTGCCTTCGTGGATTTTGTGAAGGACAGCAACGCGGCCATCACATAGGCCATCCCTGCATGGCTGCATGATCGGGCACATGCATCGGGGCCTCGCCAATGGGGCGAACAGGCTCTAAGGTAATCGGGCATGCCCAAGGCCATCGCCGCCCCCTTGACAGTGCTGCTCGCTACCGCGTTCGTGCTGCTGCACGGCGCGATGATTTCCTTTGCGGGAATCCATGCCATCGCCGCGTCGTATACGTTCCTGATCGCCGCCCCATTGCTGGCGCTGGCGGCGGTGATCTGGCGCGGCAAGATCGAAGGCTTTGGGCTGTCGCGCGGCTGGAGCCTGCTGGCGGCCAGCCTGGTGCTGTGGACGGCCGGCATGGTCATCAGCATGCAGGAGGATCTGTTCTTCGCCAACAGCAATGCCGCACCGGGCGGCAGCATGTTGTTCTACGTGCTGTATGGCGTGCCGATCTTCTATGCCGTGGCCACCGTCGGCGGCGATGCCGGCAGCCGTCTGCAGCGGGTGATCGATGCGGTGCTGGTGATCACCCTGGGCTATCTGTATTTCGCCATGATGTTTTCCTGGGTCAGCCTGCAGGGCGCGGCCAATCCGATGGCGGCGCATGTGATCGCCGACATGTTCGATATGGAAAACGCGTTTCTGGCCTTCACCACCGCCATCCGCTTTCTTTCTTCCGACACGGTCGCACGCCGTCATTTCTTCGGTGTGCTGACCGCCTTCACTTCGACCTATGCGCTGGTCGCCGCCTATTACAACCACCATGTCGCGCTGGATGTGGCGCAAAACATCGGCAGTCATTACGACCTGGTCGCCGATGCGCCGTTCCTGCTGCTGATGGCATTGGCGTGGCTCGGTCCCTCGCGGTTGTCGCGCGGCCTGAATCCGCCGCTGGGCCTGGTGCGATTCGTGCGCAGCGGCAGCCCGTTGCTGCTGGCGCTGGCGGTGCTGGTGATCGCGATCCTGCTGTTGCGCCAGCAATTCACCCTGGGCGTAGCCGGCGTGATCATTGCCGTGCTGGGCTACGGATTGCGCAGCATCCTCAGCCAGGTGCAGCAGATCGAAACCGCCGACGTGCTGCGCCGGGATCGGCGCATGTTCGCCGAGATGGCGTTGCGCGATGGCCTTACCGGGGTGCCGAACCGGCGTGCGTTCGAAGAAGCGCTGGAGCGCGAATGGCGGCTGGCCTTGCGCAGCCAGCAGGCAATTTCCCTGCTGCTGGCCGATATCGATCTGTTCAAGCAATACAACGATCGCTACGGACATCTTGCCGGCGACGCCTGCCTGCGCGAAGTCGCCAGCGTGTTGCAGCAGGCGCTGAAGCGCCCGGCCGATATGCTGGCCCGCTATGGCGGCGAGGAATTCGTGCTGGTGCTGCCGAATACACCCGGCGCGGGCGCCGGCAATGTCGCCATGCGCCTGTGCAAACAACTGAGCCGGCTGCAGCTGCCGCACGATGACAGCCCCACCCGCTACGTCACCATCAGCATCGGTGTCGCCTGCGTGGTACCGACCGAAGGCGCGCAGCCGAACGACCTGATCTCCGCCGCCGACCGCGCGCTCTACGCGGCCAAGCGCAACGGTCGCAACCGGGTGGAACGCACGGTCTGAAGCGCGCTCCTGCGCTTACAGATACAAACCGCCCTGCTCGTTGAAATGCACCACCGCACGGCGGCTGGCGCGCAACTGCTGGGCGGTATGCAGCGAGGCATCCAGTGCCGGCGCCATTTCCTTGATATCGACGACGCGATTGGCACGGCGCTTCTGCTTGCCGGCAAAACGCATGCGGTTGTAGAAGGCCCAGGCCCCCAGCGACAGCGCCGCCACCATGGCCAACGGCAACACCATCGCCAGGTCGCCGGCCGCGCGGAAGGGATGATCCAGGCCCAGCTTGATGTACATATCCTGCAGGCCCAGCAGCCACGCCAGCAGGGTCAGCAGCGGCAGCCACAGCGAGATCCACAGGGTCCAGGCCAGCATGGTGATCACGCCGGAGGTAAGGCGTTGCAGCGGCTGCTGGCGCTCCGGGAAGTTGATGATGGGATCGGCTTTCATCGCACACCTCGGTCGGGACTGGTCCATACGGCGCGCGTACCGCGCCGCTTGAACATGGCTTTGGGCAGCGCCACCACCGAGGTGGCGGTGGTAAGCATCCAGAACGCAATCGGGTACCAGATCATCCAGTAGTAATTGCGTCCGATACGTTTTTCGTAGCGGCGGTCGATCAGCAGGCTGATCAGGAACTGCAGCATGCAGATGATGCCCAGCACCACGCCGTTCCACTGCGGCAGCAAGGTCGGCACATGCAGCGACGGCGGCAGCGGCAGCACCATGCCGAGCAGCCACAGCGTCACCATTAACGCCATCACATACGACCAGATCATGCTGATCAGGTATTCCGCCGCCACCATCCACATGCGCCGCTGGCGCCAGCGCATCAGCTTGGTCGCATAGCGCAGCAGCACTTCCGAGCCGCCCTGCGCCCAGCGTAGGCGCTGCTTCCACAGGCCGCGCAAGGTTTCCGGCATCAGGATCCAGCACATCGCATTCGGTTCGTAGCGGATTTCCCAATGGCGCATCTGCAGGCGCCAGCTCACGTCGATGTCTTCGGTCACCATGTCGGTGTTCCAGTAGCCGACATCGTGCAGCGCCACTTTGCGGAAGGCGGCAATTACACCGGAGACGGTGAAGATGCGTCCGTATACACGCTGTGCGCGCTTGATCAGGCCGATGATCGAAGAGAACTCGCCCACCTGCAGCTTGCCCAGCAAGGTGGAGCGGTTGCGGATGCGCGGATTGCCGGTCACCGCACCTACGCGCGAACTGGACAGCAGATGCGTCATCAGCCAGTGGGTGGCATAGCGATCAAGCAAGGCATCGCCGTCCACGCACACCAGGTAATCGCCCTTCGCCGCCAGCGTGGCCGTGCGCAGGCCCATCGCCTTGCCCTGGTTGCTGGACAGATGGATCACGCGCAGCTGCGGATACACCTTCATCAGCTCGTCGAGCTGGGGGCCGGTGTCGTCGGTGGAACCGTCGTTCACCGCGATGATCTCGAAATCCGGCCAGGTCTGGTCGGCCAGGTTCGCGATGGTCTCGCGCACCTGCTCGCCCTCGTTATGGCAAGGCACGATCAGCGACACCATCGGGTACGAGGCGAGTGACGGCGGCTTCACGCGCGCGGGTTCGCGCCGTTCCCAGCGCAGGAAGTAGAGCAGTCCGCCGCTCATCCACAGCAAGGACATCGCCAGTGGATAAAAGAAGGCAAACGCAAGGAGGATATGAATGATGCCACCGATCATCGTGATGGCTCCGGGTAGGGATAGTCGGCAGCCGAGATCGATGGCCGAACGAGGTTCAGCCGCGGCTGGTTCTTGATGAAATCGTCCGGGTAGTAGCCCAGATGACGCACGCCCTCCGTCTGCAGCAGTTCGATCCGGTCGTCCATGCGCGCCTCGTCGATCGGCTGGTCGTTGCGCCAGTCGTGTGAGGCCAGTTCGAACAGGGCGCGATCCAGTCCGTTCGGTTGCGCTTTCACACGCGCCACCAATTCGCGGTACCAGGAACGGCGATCGCTTTGCTGATCCAGCTGGGGCATGGCCATGATTGCAGTGAGGTCATAGCCGGCCAGGAACGCGGGCAGGCTTTGCGCAAACCACGCTTCGGCCGCCGGATCAAAAATCGGACGCGTGTAGATATTGCGTGCCGTCTTGATCTGCGGGCGCCAGCGGCGCACACGCTCGGCCAGCGCGTGGGTGAAATCGATCAGTGCCTCGGTGCGTTGCGCGGGCGACATGCCGGCCCAGGGACCAAGGTTGTCGGTATCGCGCAGATACGCATCGTCGGAGAACAGCAGGCCGGCTTCGTCCGCATGCATGGCGAGATCTTCGTAGACATCGCCGATCCATTGCTTGACGCGCGGATCCCACGGCGCCAGCCGGTAGTGATCGCCGCCGGGCTTGGGCTCGCCGGCCAGCGACGGCAGTTGCGGCGCATCCGGGAAACGGAAGGCCAGCACCGGCATCCACGCATAAACCCGCACGCCGGCACGCGTGCGCAGCTGCCACTCCACGCGCGAGAACAAGTCGGCGCGCATCGGCAGATGGCGGCTGGGGAAATACACGGCCTCGGCTACGCCATCGCCCTTCGGATCGGCATAGGCCTGCAGCCACACCTGCGTCGGCTGCATGCGCTTGATGCGGTCGAGCAGCACGGACAGGTTGCGCTCCTGCTGCTTCGGATCGGGATCGTAGACATAGTCCAGATCCACCTGCACCGCGCGTACCGGATCGGTGCGCTGCTGGTGGCGGATCAGCCAGCCCAGGCGATTGGCGCTGATATTGCCGCTGATCAGAAGGCGCGGAATGGTGCTGTCGATCTGGCCGTCGGGCAACTGGTCGCCCAGGCTGAAGGACAGCGGCATGCCCACGCTGGCGGCGACCTGCACGGCAATCTTGTTGTACGAACCGTAAGGCCACACGATCGCGCGCGGACGATGGCCGATTTCCTTGGCGATTTCGTCGGAGCTGTGCTGCAGATCGGTGCGCAGGCGCGCGATGTAGTCGTTCTCGCTTTCGTAGCGATGGCCGTCCATGTCGTAACGCAGGGTGGTCACCGACGGCATCTGGTTGTTCTGCGGATTGCCGGGAATACCCATATGCAACTGCCAGGTATGCGAGGCGAATTCCACCAGGCCGGATTTCTGGATCTCGCGCACCTGATCCCAGCTCATAAAGCAGTCGCGCGTGCACTGCGCGCCGTTGTAGGCCATCTGCTGGCCCGCCGGCATATCGATCCAGGACCCGACCAATGCCGAAACCGCCGGGTAGTTGTACGCGCGCAGCAAGGGATACACGCGCGTGTAGAACGATTCCAGGCCGTCGTCGAAGGTGAGCAGTACTGCGTGCGCAGGCAAGGCCGGCCCGCCACGCGCGGCCTGCACCACCTGCTCCAGGCTGACCATGTGGTAGCCGTTGCTCTTGAGCCAGTCGAACTGGGCAATCAGGTGATCGGTGCTGATCGCATCCGCATCGTGATCGCCCAGCGGATCCACGTCATCGCGCACGTTGTGATAGGTCAGCACGATAAAGTCGGGCTTGGCCGGCGCCAGCACGGCCGCCTGTGCCAGGCCGGCGCACAGCATCAAGACAAGGGTGAGTAGCAGTCGGCGCATCGTCACTCTCCCCAATGCACGGTCAGGTCCAGCACGACACGCGATTCGTGCCGGCCGTCATAGGGTTGGTAATGCCAGCTCACGCCCCAGCCGAAACGCAGGCCGAATTGCGGCTGGAAAATCTGGCCGTAGCGCACGCTGGCCATGGCGCCGGTGCCGTAGTTGAGTTCCTGGTAAGCACCCAGCGCCACGTCGATGCGTTGCGTCCAGCTGCGATCCTCGTATTGGCTGAGCAGGTTCTGCAGGGAGCCGGTGAAGGCCAGGGAATGATCGCTGCGCGGATTGAAATACGGCCGGTTGTCTTCGCTGTTGTGCGAGCCGCCCACTTCCACGCCGCCGTCGAAGGTAAAGTTCGGCGCGGTGTGCAGGCGCTGCACAAAATCGCCCAGCCAGCCTTCGCGCAGATTGCCGTCGGTGAAGCCATCGCGGTACACCGCCAGCCGCGCCGAAGTCAGTTCGCTCGGGCGCCACTGCACGGCGGTGCTGACCGAATTGCCGGTGATGCCGTAGTACTGCGCACGCAGCGGGATGTCGTTGCTGGCGCTGTTCCAGTCGGTGGACCACGACCATTGGTCGTTGATCGCCCAGGTGAAGCCGGCGGCGATATCCGTGCGCTTCACGAAGCGATCCGCCGAGGGCAGCGCTTCCACATAAAACTGCAGCCCGTGCAGATAACCCTGCAGTCCCAGGCCCGCGCGTTCGCGCGCAACATCACCCTCCGGCAAGCCGGCGGTGGCGTATTGCGCAATCGCCAGCACGCGCCAGTGATCGGCGAGCAAGGGACTGGCCAGCGTCGCCTGCGTTTCCTGGTCGCGATCGCCGTAGTCGGGGCTGTTGCCCCAGCCGTTGTCGTGAGTGAGATCGAACTGCCAGCCGCGATAGCGATCCCACGCGGTCTGCGCATCCTGCACACGGCCGCTGCGCCCGGCTTCGGCCTGCGCCTGGGCGAGATCGGATTGCTCGGCCGCAAAGTCGTACAGCGCCTGGTGCGCCGCGGCTTGGTCGAGCGCGGCGTTGGCGTCGCGTTCGTCCAACGTATCGGCGATATGCAAGGTCTGCAGCGCGCGGCGCGGCCAGCCGCGGGCGAGCTCGGCCATGGCCAGCTGGCGGCGCAGGTCGGCGTTGCCGGGGGCTTCGGCGCTCATCGCGGCCAGTTCGTCGTAAGCCGTCTTGAGCAGGCCTTCATCTTGTTCGATCGAGGCGGCATTGCTGTCCGCGTCGACCTTACGCTGATTGCGTGCATTGCCACGCGCATCGCGCAGGTGCAGCCAGCGCGCCTCGCCGGCGGCCAGCTTGTGGATGGTGTCCAGCGCATCGTGCATGCGGCCGGCCTGCAGGTAGGCGTAGGCCAGGCCGATACGCGGATCGACTTCGCTGGGATCGTACGGACCGGGGTCGCGGCGGATGCTGTCTTCGTACAACGGAATGGCTTCGCGCGAGCGGTGCTTCTGCATCAGCGCATCCGCCACCGCCTGCTCGGCATACGGCGGCAAAGCCACGCCCTGCTGTTTGAGCGTGGCGTAGTGGCTCAGCACCTGGTCGGCGCGATCGGCCTGATCCAGTACGGCAAGCAGGTCGAAGCTTGCACGCAAGCGGATATCGGCGGGCGCGTTCGGATCGTTGGCCAGTTGCTCAATGCCGGTCGCGGCCCTGTCGGCCTCCGCATAAGGCTGATGCGCATCGGCCGGCTCACCGCGCGCCCAGCGCACCTGATGGGCGTCGTAGTCGGCCTGCAGGCGGTAGTGCTCTTGCGCATCGACCGGCAGCGCCGTGCCCAGTTCCAGCGCGCGCGCAGAAGCCCCCAGCTCGGACAACAGGGTGACGTTGAGCGCCCGCGCATCTGCGTTGTCGGGCCAGCGCGCCAGCACTTCCTGGCAATACGCCAGGGCTTCCACGCGCTTGCCCGCATGACGCGCCGCCTGCGCCTGGGCCAGCAGGCTGCCGGCGTCGGCCGCCGCCTGCGCGCAAGCCGTGCCGGCCGCACCGGCCAGCGTCAGCATCACGAGCAAAGCGATCGCGGTGCGGCGGACCGGCACGCTGCGCTTCCTGGTTGTGAATTCAATGAACATGCGAACGCCTGCATCTGCCATGCAATGGAGTCAACCGAGGAATCCCCCGTTTTGGTGCTGCGGTTCGCCCCCCGGCCGCCCTCAGCCTTGCCTTTGCGGTAAGTCGAGCAAGAAGCGGGCCATTTGTGATGTAGATCACATTTTTGGAAGGTGACGGCCTTCGCTCCGGCCGCACGCCCTGCAGAAGGGCCGGCCCAGGCATGACCCGGCGCAGCGGGTTGCCCACCCGCGTCCGAATACGACCTACTGTGCGCAATCGCCAGTCTGCCGGGCCTTGCCAATTAAACGTTTGTTGCAATACCACCCGTGCCGCAGCAATCACCCGTCGCCCCTGACGCGCTCGATGTGCGTGAAAAAATAAAGGCCTGTACGTGACAGGCCCGTTGATATACGCAAACTTGCATCGCGCTCAGCGCGCCTGCGGCCGCAAACCGAACAGGATCAGCAGCACCGCCCCCACGGTGATGCCGCAATCGGCCACGTTGAAGGTGGGGTAATACCAGTCGCGGTAATACACCTGGATGAAGTCGGTGACTTGCGAGGCGTGCAGCCGGTCGATCAGGTTGCCCAGCGCACCGCCGATCACCAGCGCCAGCGGCAGGGCCGTGCGCCATTCGCGCCGCGCCGTGCGCAGCAGCCACACCACCAGCGCGCCGCTGATCACCAGCGCCAGCAGCACGAAGAACCAGCGCTGCCAGCCCCCGCTGTGGGCCAGGAAGCTGAATGCCGCGCCGGTGTTGAAGGCCAGCGTCCAGTTGAGCAGGCCGGGGATCACCGGGTGCGGCAGGCCCTCGGGCTGCAGCGCGGTGAGCGCCCACCACTTGCTGAGCTGGTCGAGGGCGATCACCAGGGTGGAGATCAGCAGCCAGGGGAGTGCGTTGGGTTTGGGGTGCATAGGCGTACTCGATTACATGGCGTGCCGAAGAATGCCCCCTCCCCTACGTGCAGTAGGGGAGGGTTGGGGTGGGGTGAAGCCAACCTCGCCTTGAACCTGAAGAACGCGGCAAGCTCGTACAACCCCACCCCAGCCCTCCCCTGCCAAGCAAGGGAGGGAGTTGGTTTGCGGTGACGTTAGAACCAGCGCCGATCCTCGCCCGGCCCTTCCACATTGCTCACGCAGCGGCTGCAGATCTCCGGATGTTCCGGATGGCTGCCCACATCCTCGCGCCGATGCCAGCAGCGAATGCATTTGACCGCCTCGCTCACGCTGGCCGCCACCTGCACTTCGCCGTCTTCCAGCGGTACCGCCGCGGCATCGGCCGGACGCTCCTGCAAGGGCGCCACGCGCAGCTCGGAGGTGATGAAGAAGAAGCGCAGCTCATCGCCCATCGCGGCATAGCGCGCCGCGGTGGCGGGATCGGCATGCAGCACCAGCTTGGCTTCCAGCGCCGCGCCGATCTTCTCGGCCCGGCGCATCTCTTCGAGCACGCGCGACGCGGTCTCGCGCATGGCCAGCAGGTCAGCCCAGTAGCGGCGCTGCTCAGGCGAGTTCTGCGTGTTCACCAGGCCGTCGTACCAGGTTTCGAACAACACGCTTTCGCTGCGCTGGCCCGGCATGTGCTGCCAGATTTCTTCCGCAGTGAAGGACAGTATCGGCGCCAGCCAGCGCACCAGCGCCTCCAGGATGCGGTACATCGCGCTCTGCGCACTGCGCCGGCCGAGGCTTTCGGTCGGCATGGTGTACAGGCGGTCCTTGGTGATATCCAGATAGAGCGCGCCCATTTCGTTGGTGCAGAAGTTCTGCACGCGCTGCACGATTTCCGGAAAATCGTAGCGCTCGTAGGCGGCGACCACTGCCTGCTGCAGTTCGTGCGCCTGGCCGATCGCCCATTGATCGAGCAGCAGGCTCTGCTGCACCGGCACCAGTTGGGTGACCGGATCGAAACCGTCCAGATTGCCGAGCAGGAAGCGCGCCGTATTGCGGATGCGGCGATACATGTCCGCTACGCGCTTGAGGATCTCCTCCGACAGGGACATCTCGTAGCGGTAGTCGGTGGATGCCACCCACAGCCGCAGGATGTCCGCGCCCATGCGATTCATGATGTCCTGCGGCTCGATACCGTTACCCAGCGACTTGGACATCTTGCGGCCCTGCGCATCGACGCTGAAGCCGTGCGTCAGCAACTGCTTGTACGGCGGCTGGCCATCGAGCATGGCCGCGGTGAGCAGCGAGGAATGGAACCAGCCGCGATGCTGGTCCGAGCCTTCCAGGTACAGATCCGCCGGGAAGCGCAGCACATCGGCGTGCGAGCCGCGCAGCACATGCCAGTGGGTGGTGCCGGAATCGAACCACACGTCCAGCGTGTCGCGATTCTTCTCGTAGTGTTCGGCGTCGGCGCCGAGCAGCTCGGCCGGCTCCAGGCTCTGCCAGGCTTCGATGCCGTGCTGGTCCACCCGCTTGGCCACCTCTTCCAGCAGCTCGGGCGTACGCGGATGCAGTTCACCGCTTTCGCGATGCACGAAGAACGCCATCGGCACGCCCCACTGGCGCTGGCGCGACAGCGTCCAGTCGGGACGTTCGGCGATCATGTTGTGCAGGCGCTGCTTGCCCCAGGCCGGGAAGAACTGGGTGGCTTCCACGCCTTCCAGCGCGGTTTCGCGCAGCGTCTTGCCGCCGTCCTTGGGCGTGAGGTCCATGCCGGCGAACCACTGCGAGGTGGCGCGGTAGATGATCGGCGACTTGTGCCGCCAGCAATGCATGTAGCTGTGCCTGTACTGGTTCTGGTGCAGCAGCGAACCGGCCTGCTCCAGCACTTCGACGATCTTGGGATTGGCCTTCCACAGGAACATGCCGCCGAACAGCGGCAGCCACGACGCATACACGCCGTTGCCCATCACCGGATTGAGGATGTCGGCGTCCTTCATGCCGTGCGCCTTGCACGACTGGAAGTCTTCCACGCCGTAAGCCGGCGCGGAGTGCACGATGCCGGTACCGGTATCGAGCGTGACGTAATCGGCGAAGTACACCGGCGCCACGCGCGCATAGCCCGGATCCACCGCATACAGCGGATGGCGGAATTTCAGATCGCCCAGCGCCTGCCCCGGCACCGAGGCGACGATCTGCCCTTCCAGCCCGTAGCTCTTGAGGCATTCCTCCACCCGCTCGGTGGCCAGGATCAACAGGCCGCGGGCGGTATCGACCAGGCTGTAGCTGAATTCCGGATGCAGGTTCAGAGCCTGGTTGGAAGGGATGGTCCACGGCGTGGTGGTCCAGATCACCAGCTGGCCGTTCGGCTTGGGCAGTTTTTCCAGGCCGAACGCCTTGGCGACCGCCGCCGGATCGTCGAAGGCAAAGCCCACGTCGATGGCGATGTCGGTCTTGTCTTCGTATTCCACTTCCGCTTCGGCCAGCGCGGAGCCGCAGTCGAAGCACCAGTTCACCGGCTTCAGGCCGCGGTAGATGTAGCCCTTGCGCAGCAGCTCGGCCAGCGCACGGATTTCGCCGGCTTCATTTTGCGGCGCCATGGTGAGATAGGGACGATCCCATTCGCCGAGCACACCCAGGCGCTTGAAATCTTCCTTTTGCTTGTCGATCTGCGCGGTGGCGTAGGCGCGCGCCTTGCTCATCACCTCGGCGGTGGGCAGGTTCTTGCCGAACTGCTTTTCGATCTGGATTTCGATCGGCATGCCGTGGCAATCCCAGCCCGGCACATACGGGGCGTGGAAGCCGGCCAGCAGCTTGGACTTCACCACCACGTCCTTGAGGATCTTGTTGATCGCGTGGCCCAGGTGGATCGCGCCGTTCGCATACGGCGGGCCATCGTGCAGCACGAACATCGGCCGGCCCTTGGTCTGGGCCTGGATCTGCTGGTAGCGCCCCACCTTTTCCCAATCGGCCAGCCAGCCCGGCTCGCGCTTGGGCAGGTCGCCGCGCATAGGGAAGCTGGTCTGCGGCAGGTTGATGGTGTTCTTGTAGTCCTGGGTCATCGCTCGGTTGCCGTGTCTACGGTGGGCCCGCTTCGATGCCTGGAGGGGGAACCGAAGCCTCGTGCTATTGCTTGCCGCGCGCGGCGGCAAGCGCACGCGCTTCGGCGAGATGCGTCAAATAATAATGATCGCCGCGACCGCGGTTGCGGGCTCGGTGCGCTGGACTGGCAGGGATTGCAGGGTCTTCATGCCGTTACGCGTCGATCAGGGTGGGGTTCATGCCCAGGATCTCCCGGGCTGAACGTGCATCATGACTCATTTGGACCTTTAATGCGTCCAATCCGTCGAATTTCATCTCGTCGCGCAGCTTGGCCACGAACTCCACCGCCATGCGCTGGCCGTAGAGGTGGCCTTCGAAATCGAACAGGTGCACTTCCAGCAGCGGCTGGGCCACCTGGTTGACGGTAGGACGCACGCCCAGGCTGGCCACGCCCGGCCAACTGCAGGCGCTTTCGCCCAGGCCGACCCGTACCGCGAAGATGCCCTGCACCGGGGTGACCCGCTCGCGCAGATGGATATTGGCGGTGGGGAAACCCAGCGTGCGGCCCAGCTGGTTGCCGTATTCCACCTTGCCCTCGATCACGAAGGGCCGGCCCAGCAAGGGCGTGGCTGCGCCGAAATTGCCGGCCGCCAGCAGGGCCCGCACCCGGCTCGCCGACACCCGCTCGCCATCGAGCGATACCGCCGGCATGGTGCGGGCGGCAAAACCACGCTCGGCGCCGATGCGCTCCAGCATGGCGACATCGCCGGCACGCTTGTGGCCGAAGCGGAAATCCGCGCCCACCCACACCTCGCGCACGTTCAAGCGCTCGATCAGCACGCGCTGCACGAAATCCTCGGGCGACATCGCCGTCAGCGCCTGGTTGAAGCGCAGCAGCAGCGTGTGCTGCATGCCGGCGGCGGCGAAGCCGAGCAGCTTCTCGCGCACGCTGGACAGGCGCGCTACCGGCTCTCTGGAAAAGTAGGCGCGCGGCAGCGGCTCGAAACTCACCACCATCGGCGCGCAGCCGAGTGCCTGCGCCCGTTCGCGCACGTCGTTCAACAAGGCTTGGTGACCGCGATGCAGCCCATCGAAAGCGCCGACCGCAACCACACTGCCGCCGGGGGCCAGACACGGCCCCGCAACGTCCCGGGACAGTTTCATCATCGGCCAAGTATAGCGGTCAGTCGTGTTGCAATTCGCGCAGGCGGAAGCCCAATGCGAAAAGAACGATCACGTAGGTCGCACCGCCGGCCACCACCAGCAAGGCCAGTCGCCACACGCGACCGATCACCTGCAGCTGCGTCCAGTCTGGCCAGTACCAGCGGCCCAGCAGCAGCACCGCGACCATCGCCGCACAGGCCACACCCAGGCGCATGACATGGCGCGCCCAGCCAGGCTGGCGTTGATAGATCGCGGCCTGCCGCAACCAGCGCCACAGCAGCAGCAGATTGATATAGCTCGCCACCGCGCTGGCCATGCCCAGCGCCAGATGCAAGCCGGGTACGCGCGACAGGCCGTCGAACAACGGACCGGACTTCAATGCCGGCGGCGCCCACCACGCATACAGCAACAGCAGGAACAAGGCATTGAGCAGCATATTGGTGAGCAGCGCCGCCACGCCGGCACGCACCGGCGTGCGCGTATCGCGCCGCGCATAGAACGCCGGCAGCAGCACTTTCACCATCGCGTAGGCCGGCACGCCGAAGCTCAGCGCGGTCACCGACAGCGTCGCCATGCGCGTATCGAACGGGCGGAACTGGCCGTTCTGGAACAAGGTCGCCACCAGCGGCTGCGCCAGCAGCATCAGGCCGAACATCGCCGGCACTGCAATCAGCAAGGTGGTGCGCAGGCCCCAGTCCAGCGCCTTGGAAAAACCGTCATGATCGGTCGCCACGTGATGGCGCGACAGCGACGGCAGGATCACCGTGCCCAGCGCCACGCCGAATACACCCAGCGGCAATTCGAGAAAGCGGTCGGCCTGCGACAGCCACGTCTGCGAACCGGAAATCAGCAGCGAAGCGATCACCGTGTCGAACAGCAAATTGATCTGCGAGACCGAGGAACCGAACAGCGTCGGCACCATCTGGCGCATGATCCGGCGCACGTCCGGGTGCCGCCAGCCCCAGCGCGGCAAAGTCAGCAGATCCAATTGGCGCAAGGCCGGCAATTGGAACAGCACCTGCAGGATGCCGGCCGCGAACACCGCCCAGCCCAGGGCCAGAATCGGCGTGTGCAGCCAGCGCGACAGCCACCATGCAGCGGCGATCATGCACAGATTGAGGATCACCGGCGTCAACGCCGGCAGGCCGAAGCGATGGAAGCTGTTGAGCGCACCGCCGGAAAGCGCGGTCAGCGAAACGAACAACAAGAACGGGAAGGTGAGCCGCAGCAGCTCCACCGTCAGCGCAAACTTGTGCGGCTCATCCACCGCACCCGGCGAAAACACCGTCGCCACCTGCGGCGCAAACAACACGCACAAGGCCGTCACCACCAGCAGCACGCCGCCCAGGGTGCCGGCCACGCGCGACATCAGCTCCTTCAGCTGCGCATGCGTGCCCTGCTCTTTCACTTCAGTAAACACCGGCACGAAGGCGGTGGAAAACGAGCCCTCGGCAAACATGCGGCGCATGAAGTTGGGAATGCGGAACGCCACCCAGAACGCGTCGGTGGCGACATTGGCACCGAACACGTGGCTGATCGAGATATCCCTGAGCAGCCCCAGCACGCGCGAAACCATGGTCATGCTGCTGAAGGAGAGCAGGCCGCGGAGCATGCTGGGGGATTTCATGCGGGGTGTGGGTCTCGGCGCCGGGTTCGGGGGCGAATCTTGCCAGAAGGCCCGGCTTTCTCCCGCTTTGCTGGGGAAAAGGGTTGGGATGAGGGGCCAACCCCGTCATAATGGCGGTTCGTCGCCGCGCCTTGGTAGGCACGGCACCGCCAATGCGGCCCTCACCCGGCCAGGCGGCCCGCCTGCTCCCGCAGGAGCCGGGACAAGTGCTTGACCTATCGGCAAATTGCCGCCATAATTACCGCCTTTTTCCAACCCCAGCTAATTCATTCGGAGTTTTACCTTGGCTAACATCAAGTCCGCGAAGAAGCGTGCGCGCCAGTCCGAGCAGCGCCGCCTGCGCAACGTCAGCGCCCGTTCCATGGTGCGCAGCGCCCTCCGTAAGGTCGTCAAGGCTATCGAAGCCAAGGACAAGGACGGCGCCGTAGCCGCCTTCACCGCCGCTCAGCCGGTGATGGATCGTTACGCCGCCCGCGGCCTGATCCACAAGAACAAGGCTGCTCGCCATAAGAGCCGCCTGAACGCCAAGATTCGCGAACTGGCCTAAGGGCTGGTTGGCTAAGAGGGTTGGCGAAAAGCCGGCGGAAACGCCGGCTTTTTCGTGTGTGATGGCCCTTTTCCAAGGGAAAGGGCGGCCGGCGGAAACGCCGGCTTTTTCGTGCGCGCTCTGCTCCCTCTCCCCTGCGGGGAGAGGGCTGGGGTGAGGGGGCAATCTTGCGCCGCGGGCAGTTCAAAGCGTCGCTCCGATGCGGATCAACCGCGAGCGTGTCCCCTCACCTCGATCCTCTCCCCACAGGGGAGAGGAGGAAGAGCGTAGGAGCTCGGCTCCCTCTCCCCGCAGGGGACGAGGAGGAAGAGCGTGGGAGCTCTGCTCTCTCCCCTGCTGCGAGGAGAGGAAGAAAAGCTATGCCTCGCTCAATTCCCGCCGCATCGCCCGCACCTCATCCACACTGGTCCGCTCCGTATCCGGCGGCAGATCCTTCAGCGCCGGATTGAGGTAACGCATCCCCGACCGATGCACCGCACGCGCCGACCCATGAAACTCATGCGCCCGCGTCAGCCGCACCACCTCGGCCAGATTTTGCGAGCGGATCCCCGCCCCCGCCATGATCGAGATGCGCCCCGCCGCCTGCTCCACCAGCCCGGCAATCACCGCAGCACCAGCCAGGGCATTCGCACATCCGCCCGAGGTAAGCACGCGCTCGCAGCCCAGCGCCATCACCGCATCCAACGAACGGCGCAGATCCGCACTCGCATCGATCGCACGATGGAACGTCACCCCGGCATTGCCCGCCGCAGCAACCAGCTCGCGGCAACGCGGATCCACCGCACCGTCGGCATCCAGGGCGCCGATTACCACGCCTTCGAAGCCAAGCTGCACGCAGGTCTCGACATCGCGCCGCATGATCTCGAATTCGGCCTCGTCGTAAAGAAAATCGCCGGCGCGCGGACGCACCAGCACATACACCGGAATGCGCACGCGATCGCGCACCACCGCCAGCATGCCTTGGGACGGCGTGATGCCACCCTCGGCCAGACTGCTGCACAGTTCGACGCGATCGGCACCGCCCTCCTGCGCAGCCAGTGCGGAAGCCAGCGAACCGGCGGCAATTTCGAGCAAGGGTTGGCTGGACATCAGGTGTACGTCGTCTGGTAAAGGCTGGGCGAGGCGATCAGGCGGTCCTGCTGCTGCACATCGCACACGGCGTAGGTGAAACCCTTCTGGATTGCATACGCACCGCATTCGCCGTCGCGATTAAGAGCGAGGAAACCGACCTGCATGTCCTTGGTCGCCTCCGGCCGCTTCTTCACGATGCGATGCACCGCTTCTTCGCAGGCTTGCTGCGGGCTGCGGCCCTGGCGCATCAGCTCCACCACCAGGAAGCTGCCGGCATTGCGGATCACTTCTTCGCCTACGCCGGTGGAGGTCGCCGCACCCACTTCGTTGTCGACATACAAACCGGCGCCAATGATCGGGCTGTCGCCCACGCGGCCGTGCAGCTTCCACGCCATGCCGCTGGTGGTGCAGGCACCGGCCAGGCGGCCGTGCGCATCCACCGCCAGCATGCCGATGGTGTCGTGATTGTTCTTGCCGCCGGGCATGCCGAGATTCTGCACGGTGCGGTGATAGTCGAGGTTTTCGCTATTGGCCACCGGCGTGTACTTGGCGGTCTTGAGCCATTCGTGCCAGGCCTTGGCCGATTCGGGCGTAAGCAGGTCTTCTTTCTTGAAGCCTTCCTGCAAGGCGAATTCCAGCGCGCCGTCGCCGACCAGCAGCACGTGCGGGGTGTCTTCCATTACCTTGCGCGCCACCTTGATCGGATGGGCGATATGTTCGAGCGCAGCCACCGCGCCGCAGCGGCCGTCGCCGTCCATGATGCTGGCGTCCAGGGTGACCTTGCCGTCGCGATCCGGATAACCGGCGCGGCCCACGCTGTGATTGCGCAGATCCGCTTCCGGCACCAGCACACCGGTTTCCACCGCATCGAGCGGATGGCCGCCATTGCCCAGCACTGTCCACGCCGCCTGGTTGGCCGGCACGCCGAAATCCCAGGTGGAAACCACGCGTGCACCCACCCCGCCCGGCACCTTGCCGGACACGGACAATGCCGCGGTAGCTGCGCGCGACAGGCGCGGCAGGGCCAGCGCGGATGTCGCCAGCAGGGAGGTTCTCAGGAAATCGCGGCGGTTGCTCATCGGGTTCTCTCTATGGCGGTGAAAGCCTGCGGAACGTGCATGATGCGCGATCCATGCAGCGCAGGGGTCGTGTTATGCCATAGGTCACCCGTGCAGCGGGTCAAACCGCCGCGGTTTCGCGCACTCGCTCGGGCAAGGCCAGGCGGCGCTCGGTCTGGTCGTATTCGATCAGCAACACGCCCGAATCGTGGCGCCCGGTGATATCCACGAAACACGCGCCGCCGATGAATGGCTCCAGCGTCATCACCGATTTCAGCGGCGTAGCCACCACCATCTGGAAACCGAAGTTCTCGAAGATATTCATCGCCAGCGCGGTAAATTCGTTGTCGGCCTTGTCGAAGGCTTCGTCCAGCACCACCGGCGCATAGCGCGGCAGATGGCCGTCGTCGCCGCCGAGCTGATAACGCAGCGCCGCAGCCAGGCAGGTGGTGGCGAGCTTCTGGCGCTGGCCGCCGGACTTGCCGGCGCCGCTGCGATAAACCTCGACCTGGCGGCGCGTATCGGCCTCCACTTCCACGCCGACAAACTCCACATGCTGGCGCACATCCAGCACCTGTTCGCGCCAGCGCTTGTGTTCCGGATCGTCGGCGGCCAGTTTGCCCACCAGTTGGCGCAGGATGCCGAACTGCGCTTCGGCCAGTGCGCGGTCCTCGGTCTGGTGATGCGACAGCACGTCGCGCAGTTGCTGCTGAAACTCGCGCACTTCGCCCAGGCCGCGATCGGTCAGTTCGATCTGCAGCAGCGTGCCGCGGTTGAACGGCACGCGTTCCAGGCTTTCGTTGACCTCTTCCATGCGCTGGCCGATCTGCTTGCGCGCTTCCAGCATGTGCTTCTGCAAGACCAGCAGGTTTTGCTTGCTCTGGCTTTGCAGCAGTTCGAAGAAGCGCGCCTCGTGCTTGGGCAGGCCATCCAGTTCCAGCCGGCGCAAGCGCGCCAGAAAACCTTCGGCAGAATCGAGGTTGGGGGTGAAGTCGGCGCTGTCCTGTGGCCAGCGGCGACAGAAACCGCGGAAGCATTCCTCGGTTTCCTGCACCAGCCGGTTGTCGTCTTCGGCGTGATGACTGATGGCTTCGTTGAGACCGCGCTCCAGCACGCGGAACTGGTCGGCCAGGTTATCCAGCGACAACGGCGGATGCGCCGGCAAACGCTCCGGCAAGCCGCGCGCCTGCAGCGGGGTGAGCGTGGCCATGGTTGCCTTCTGCTGGCAGGCTTCGCGCTTTTCGTTGAGGCTGTTGCGCTCGCGCTGCAAGGCATTGCGCTCGCCGGCGGCGTCTTCGAACGCCGCCTGGGCACGGCGGCGCAGCTCGCGCTCGGTATCCACGCGCTGAGTGATTTCCAGCAGGCTGGCATCGCCTTCGCGCAATTGCTTCAACTGGGTTTCGATATCGCCCAGGCGCTGCAGCTTGGGAGCGACGTCGATCTCCTCCCACTCGGTCGCCGCCAAGGCAGCGGCCAGTACGCGGCGGTCGCCTTCGCGTGCGTTGTCGTCGCGCAGTGTCTTCAAGGCTTCATCGGCACCGGCGATCGCCTGTGCCAGCTGCTGGCCTTCTTTTTCGTAGATACCCAGCTTGTCGCGGTTGTCGAAGCCGAGCACCCAGTGGCGGCGATCGTCTACCGCGCGGCGGTCGTCTTTCTCGTAGCGATCGCCCGGATGCTTGACCTGCCCTTCGCGCGTGATGGCGCGGTCGGCCTGCTTCAGCGCCGCAGCCGTATCCACGCAGCTGTAGTCGAAACGGCGCGCCAGCTCGCCCGACAGCCAGTCGCGATGCGCATGGTCGCGCAGCTCCAGGCGATGCAGCATGGAGCGCGAATCGAGCTTGCGCGTGTTCAACACTTCGCCGCGGCCGACGCGGTAATACACCAGCTTGCTGCCCAGATGGGTTTTGTTGACCCAGGCCGACACTTCGCCGTAATGCTGCTCGTCCACCAGCAACGCCAGCGCGAAGCCATGCAGCACGCGCTCGATCGCACCGCGCCACGCGGCATGTTCGGATTTCACCTGCATCAACTCGCCGACGAACGGCAGGCTGTTCTCGGACAACCCCAGCTCCTGGCACAGGCGTGCGCGCACCGCTTGCGTGGGTGCCGGAATATTCGACGGATTGCGCTTCAGCGCATCGATTTCCGTGCGCACTTCGGCGAAGCGGCGGGCGGACTGCTCGCGCTCGCGCTTGGCCGTATCCATGCGCTCTTCCAGCGCAGCGGCGCGATTGCGCGCACCGTCGATCAGCTCGCGCGCCTGCCCGGCCAGTTCGGCAAAACCATGCGCCGTACCGGGCACGCTCCAGCCCAGCTCGCGGCAGGCCTGCTCGGCCTTGTTGCGGCGGCGCAGACGCTCGTCGCGTTCACGACTCACCTGCTCCTGCTCGCGCTCGAGTTGATCGATGGCGTCACCGCCCTGCTCGCGGCGCTGGCGCTCCAGGTCGGCCAGCTTCTGGTCGTGGTTGTCCAGCGACTGGCGGCGCTGCGCCAACTCGCCAGCCAGCGCCTGATCCTGCACCTGCAGTTCCGCCAGGCGCGCATCGAGCAAAGCCAGCCGCCGCTGTTCGCGATACAAGTCCGCGCCCTGCTGCAGTTCTTTCAATTCGCTGGTGGCACGGCGCAACTGCTGCAGCGATTCGTAGGCTTCGCGCGCCGGCGCCAGGGTATCGACCTGCTCGCGCGCGATCACTACCGCCTTGTGGGCCGCATCCAGCTCGCCGAAATCAGCGACCAGGCGATCGGCGGCAGCGAAGGTTTCCGGCTCGTCCAGCATGAAACCGCGCAGGAACTGGTTCAGATCGCCCAGGTTCTTGGCCGACTGCGTCTTGTGCAGCAGCTTCAGCGCCATCTCGTTCTGGATGCCGAGCACGCGGCGGAAGCGTTCGGCGTAGCCGGAGAAGGTGTCGAAGTGATGCACGTCATCGCCCAGGCGCGTGCGCAGGCGGCGGCGGTCCAGGTCGAATCCTTGCAGTTCCTTCGCCACATCGAAGGCGCGCTCGGTGACCATGTAGTGCTTCTGCACATCGGCCGCCGAGGAACTGTTGCCGCTGATCCAGAACAGGCGGATCAGGCTGACCTCCGCGCCCTGCGCATTGCGGTATTCCAGCACCACTGCCGACCAGGTCGCGCCCTTGCGCAGATACTGCGTGGCGATCTCGCCCGAATCGCTATCGTGCTGGTCGGCCCAGGCGCCACGCACATAGGAAACCAGGCTGCGGTCGCGCCCGCTGCGCTCGGCTTCGCGCGCCGCAGCGTTGAAGTCGACCAGGTTCGGCGGCACCAGCAAGGCCGACATCGCGTCCAGCAAGGTGGATTTGCCCGAACCGGAACGGCCGACAAACAGAAACCCGCGCTCGGCAATCGGCACTTCGACCAGGCCGCTGAAGGTGCCCCAGTTGAACACCTGCAGGCGGCGCATGCGGAACTGTTCGTCGCGCGGATCCGGCAGGTCCGACAGAAACAGCGATGGCGCGACCGGCTTTGCCGCCCGCACGGTCTTGCTGCGCGGCTTGCGCGCAGCGCCCTTCTCATTCGCCATCCGCAGTCTCCTCACCTTGGTCCGACTCGCGCAGTTCGCGATAGGCCTGTGCCAGCGCCTGCACGTCCTCGGCCGAGAACAACAGCTTCAGCGCAGGCGATACCTCGTAGCGATCCTCGCTGCCGCGCAGCTTGTCCAGCACGTGGTTGTCTTTCATCTTGCCGATCGCACCGGCCACGCGCTTGGCGAAGCCGGCGCGGTCGGTGGAAACGCTTTTTTCGTAGACCGACAAGGCATCGACCAGCGCCGCCTCTTCCACCACCGCGCGCTGGCCGCGCGCTTCGGCCTCGGCCAGTTGCTGGCGCAGATGCAGCAGCAACACCGAGTCGATAAAAGTCAGCGGCGAGCTGCGCAGCAGGGTCGGCGTGTCCAGCTCGCCGGTGTCGAACTGGCGGGTAAAGGCCACGCCGCCCTCGCGATCGATCACCAGTTCCAGGAACAGCTCGCACAGGCGCGAACGCAGCGCCGTTTCCTGCCGCAGCAGCGCTGTCCACAGCGGGCCATGCCGGCCGGCATCCAGGCTGGGGCCGGCCAGCAGCTGGCAGAGCGCGCGGCGCGCGTCCAGCGGCAGGCTGCCGCTGTCGCCGTCGAACAGCGCGCCCTTGGGCTTGTCCGCCACCGGCTCGATCAGAACGGTTTCGTGCTCAGGCAAATTCATTGCGCTTTTCTCTGAGGAACCATACGAGAGGAATGCGGGCATGACGATCGCTGCCGTCGTTGCCGCGCCAGCTGATGGTTTCATGCTCGCCGTCGGCGACCACGCCATGACGCGTCGCCAGCGAGAGATAACCGATGATGCTGCCCAGGCCCTGCTCGGCCGGGCGCTGCATCAGCACGGCGCCGATCGATAGCTGATCGTGCTTGCCCAGCAGTTCATGCAGATCGCGGCGCAGGCCGCGGTAGTTGATTTCCGACTGCGCCACCAGCTCGCCGACGCTGTCCAGCGAGATCGCCGCGCCGTCGCTGCGCGCGATGCTGCCGTCCACCCGCGCCTGCCGCGGATCGTGCAAACGCCATTGCGCCAGCGAACGCAGGCGGCTGGTGGTGAGCTGCAGGGTATAGGGCGTGCGCTGGCGCGCCTGCACCGAATCGCGCAATTGCAGGGCTTCGGCCTGCGCCTGCTTCAGCAACTGGTTCAGGCGGCGCTGCTCCAGATAGCCGCGGCTCTGCACAAAACCGCGCAGGCTGCGCGCGAAGTTCTGCATCACATCGTGCACGTGGCTGCCGCGTTCCAGCATTACGCCGGTCATGCCGCGCAGGAACTGCCGCTCCTGGCGCTGCAGCTTGCGTGCGAAGTTGCGCGCCAGCACGGTGTCCAGCGCGGCATCCAGCTGGGCGCTCTGCTCGACATCGTTGAGCAGGCCCCAGAACGCGTTGAAGCTGCGGCCGGCTTCGCTGTCGCCGATCAGGTCGACCCCGGCGAACAGCTTGTCGAGAATGTCGCCGCGCTCGCCTTCGTCATCGATGATGCGTTCGCGGAATTCGCGGTTGAGCTGTTCGAAATCGTCGCGGACGCGGCGGAAATCTTCGGCCAGTTCGTCGGCGAGCTGGATGATTTCGCGGGTGCGCTCCAGCGCGCGCTTGCCGTCGATGGCCGCCACCTTGCCGCTGCTGGCGCGGGCGATTTCCGCATCCAGCCGGTCGCGCTCGGCCTGCAGCGCACTGAGGCGCGCGGTGGGATCGGTTTCGGTCTGTTCGGCCAGTTGCACCAGCTGCTGGATCACCAGCGACAAACGGCTTTCGGTGGCGGCGATACGCGGCGCGTCCAGGCCGCCGACGAAGCGGATGGCCTGTGCGGCCGGCGCGGAAAGCTCGTATTCCTCTTCGCTGGCACCTTCCGGCAGGCGGCGCTCAAGAAAGCCCTTGGCCAGCCAGTCGGCCACATAGGCCTGGGCAGTGCGCGGCAGTTCGCGCGGCAGGTCGGACGCGTTGATGGCGTCGAGGTGATGCTGCAGGCGTTCGAACAGAACGGAAGCGCCGAGCTTGCGCTCCTCGTCCATCAGCAGGGTTTGCAGCAGGCCGATGATTTCGGGCGCGTGATCGGCAGCGAGCAGGCGCCATAGCGCTTCGTCGCGCAGCCGATGGTAGGCGGTAATGCGTGCCTGCAGCTTCATCTGCTTTTCCCCCTCTCCCCTCTGGGGAGAGGGCCGGGGTGAGGGGTCGCGCTTGCCTTGAATTCCATCGTCACCGTATTTGTTTTCTGCTTTTCTTTGAGCGGCATCTGCAAGCTTTATCGCCAGATTGGCCCCTCACCCCAACCCTCTCCCCGCAGGGGAGAGGGAGCAAAGATCACTCGCCGCGCAGACGCACGTCGCCGGGCAGCATATCGGTGCGGCCTTCGCGCGCCTGGCGCTGCTCTTCGAAGAAGCGCTGCACCTGCTGGCACACCGACATGGTGTTCTCGCGCGCGATCGCCGAGACCAGGAACCACGGCTGGGTCCAGCCCAGGCGCTTGATGATGTCCTCGGCCACCGCCTGGCGCTCGTCTTCCGGCAGTACGTCCGCCTTGTTCAGTACCAGCCAGCGCGGGCGCTCCAGCAGTTCGGCATCGAATTTCTGCAATTCGTGCTCGATCGCATGCACCTGCTCGACCACGTCGGAACCGTCGATCGGCGCGATGTCCACCAGATGCAGCAGCAGGCGCGTGCGCGACACATGGCGCAGGAACTGGATGCCCAGGCCGGCGCCTTCCGCGGCGCCTTCGATCAGGCCGGGAATATCGGCAATCACAAAGCTCTGGTCGGTGCCCAGGCTGACCACGCCCAGGTTCGGATGCAGGGTGGTGAACGGGTAGTCGGCCACGCGCGGAGTCGCTGCCGAGACCGCGCGGATAAAGGTGGATTTGCCCGCATTGGGGAAACCGAGCAGGCCCACGTCGGCCAGCAGCTTCAGCTCCAGCTTCAGTTCGCGCACTTCGCCCGGCGTGCCCGGCGTGGATTTGCGCGGCGCCCGGTTCACCGAACTCTTGAAATGGATATTGCCCAGGCCGCCCTTGCCGCCCTGCGCCACCAGCAGGCGCTGGCCGTGGGCGGTGAGGTCGCCGATGGTTTCGTCGGTATCGACGTTGGTGACCACGGTGCCTACCGGCACGCGGATGGTGGTGTCTTCGCCACCCTTGCCGTACATGTCGCTGCCCATGCCGTTCTGGCCGCGCTGGGCCTTGAAGCTGCGCTGGTGGCGGAAGTCGATCAGGGTGTTGAGGCCTTCGTCGGCCACCAGCCATACCGAGCCGCCGCTGCCGCCGTCGCCGCCGTCGGGGCCGCCGAACGGAATGAATTTCTCGCGGCGAAAGCTGATGCAGCCGTTGCCGCCGTCACCGGCGTGAACTTTGATGATCGCTTCGTCGACGAATTTCATGAGATTGGGTGCCGGGTAGGTCGTGAATCGTAATCGTAGCCCCGTCGCCGTCATTCCCGCGCAAGCGGGAATCCATGTTGCACGGATGCAAAAGGCGAGGATGCATTCCCGCTTGCGCGGGAATGACGGCCATGGAGGTTGTCGGGCGAGTGCCGGCCGCAACGGCCAACGTCCCCCGCCATAAAACAAAAGCCCCGCCAAAGCGGGGCCTTCGTTGCAACGCGAGGGCCTGGATCAGGCCTTGACGACGTTGACGTACCGGCGGTTGCCCTCGCCGCGGGTCTTGAACTCGACCACGCCGTCGACCAGTGCAAACAAGGTGTGATCACGGCCCAGACCCACGCCGGTACCGGCATGGAACTGCGTGCCGCGCTGGCGCACGATGATGTTGCCGGCCTCAATGGCCTGGCCACCGTAAATCTTCACGCCCAGGTACTTGGGGTTCGAATCGCGACCGTTGCGGGATGAACCTACGCCTTTTTTATGTGCCATGACTGTCTACTCCGGCTGTATCAGGCGTTGATGCCCGTGATCTCGACTTCGGTGAAATGCTGACGATGTCCCTGCTGCTTCTTGTGGTGCTTGCGGCGGCGGAACTTGATGATGCGGACCTTGTCGGCGCGGCCATGCATGCGCACGGTGGCGGTGACGGTGGCGCCGGACACGATCGGCGCGCCGACGGTGATGGACTCGCCGGAACCGACCAGCAGCACCTGGTCGAACTTCACGCTGGCGCCTTCTTCGGCGTTCAGCAGCTCCACGCGCAGGACGTCGCCCTGCTGGACGCGGTACTGCTTGCCACCGGTCTTGATGACTGCATAACTCATGGGAATAGCCCTTCTGTCGTTATTCTCTTGGGTTCGCCGCAGCCGATTCCGGTCGCAGCGAACTGGGGATTTTAGCGACGGAGGGCGTCCCTGGTCAACAACTGACCAGGTACCGGCCCGGCTCAGCGGCTGGAGCCGCCGTCCTGCACCGGCGCGGCCGGCTGGGCGCCGCCGCTATCCCCGCCGGCCGTACCCGGGCAGCGGCCCTGGGCGTCCAGCTTGCCCTGCTTCTGCAGGGTCGAGAACATGTCCGAGGTGCGCTGGCGCCCCCACTGCTGGCCGGCCTGGGCGGCCTCGGCCATGGTGGCGGGCATCTGGGTGACCAGCTTCTGCCCCAGCGGCGACTTGTAGAACTTGATCAGGCCCTCGACCTCGTCCGCACTGAAATGGTGCTGGTAGGCCGGGATCATCGCCTTGGTCAGCTGTTCCTGGCCGTTCTTGTCGATATAGGTCTGCCAGAAGCTGGCCTCCACGCAGGGCAGCTGCTGGCTCATCATGGCCGCCATCTGGTTGTTCATGACGGTGAACTGGCCGGGCACGTCCATCACCTGCATCAATTCCCGCACCTGCGCCTCGCTGGGCTGGGCCGCCAGCACGGGGGCTGCAGCCAGCGCCATGCATACGCCCAAGATCCACTTGCCTGCCGTCATGTCACACCCTCCGCCATAGAAAACCGGGGAAACAGCGGCCGAGCATATTCGGCCCTCTGCACGCTGCCTAGTCGGTCTGCAAACGCATCTGCTGACATAACGTTGTCAGCAGGTTTTTACGTAGCCCGAACGGGGCGCATGGGGTGGCTTGGTATAGTGCTCCGTTTCCCCATATCGGCGTGTCATGGACACCATACGCATTCGCGGCGCACGCACGCACAACCTCAAGAACATCGACCTGGACCTGCCCCGCGATCGGCTGATCGTGATCACCGGCCTGTCCGGCTCGGGCAAGTCTTCACTCGCCTTCGACACCATCTACGCCGAAGGCCAGCGCCGCTACGTGGAATCGCTGTCGGCCTACGCGCGGCAATTCCTGTCCATGATGGAAAAGCCGGACGTGGACCATATCGAGGGCCTGTCGCCGGCCATCTCGATCGAGCAGAAATCCACCTCGCACAACCCGCGCTCGACCGTCGGCACGATCACCGAGGTGTACGACTACCTGCGCCTGCTGTATGCCCGCGTGGGCACGCCGCGCTGCCCGGACCACGGCATTCCGCTGGAAGCGCAGACGGTCAGCCAGATGGTGGACAGCACCCTGGCGCTGGATCCGGACAAGCGCTTCATGCTGCTGGCGCCGGTGATCCGCGAGCGCAAGGGCGAGCATGTGCAGGTATTCGAGCAGTTGCGCGCGCAAGGCTTCGTGCGCGCCCGCGTCGACGGCACCGTGCACGACCTGGACGCTGTGCCGCCCCTGACCCTGCGCCAGAAGCACACCATCGAAGTGGTGATCGACCGCTTCCGCCCGCGCGACGATATCAAGCAGCGCCTGGCCGAATCCTTCGAGACCGCGCTGCGCCTGGGTGACGGGCTGGTGATCGTGGTCGACATGGATGACCCGAAAGCGAACGAGCAATTGTTTTCTTCGCGCTACTCCTGCCCGGTGTGCGACTACTCGCTGCCGGAACTGGAACCGCGTCTGTTCTCGTTCAACTCGCCGGTCGGCGCCTGCCCCACTTGCGACGGCCTGGGCGTTACCCAGGTGTTTTCGCCGGATCGCGTCGTGGGTCATCCGGAGCTGTCGCTGGCCGGCGGCGCGGTGCGCGGCTGGGACCGGCGCAATGCGCATTATTTCCAGCTGATCATGTCGCTGGCCAATCACTACGGCTTCGATGTCGATACGCCGTGGCAGAAGCTGCCGAACAAGGTGCAGCAGGCGGTACTCAACGGCAGCGGCAACGAGAAAATCGCCTTCCGCTATCTCACCGAGCGCGGCGGCAAGGTCACGCGCGAGCATGCCTTCGAAGGCATCCTGCCGAACCTGGAACGCCGCTACAAGGAAACCGAATCGTCGGCGGTGCGCGAAGAACTGGCCAAATACATCAGCGATCATCCCTGCCCCGATTGCGGCGGCCAGCGTCTGAATCGCTCGGCGCGCCATGTATTCGTGGCCGACCAGGCGCTGCCGGTGCTTACCGCGCGCTCCATCGACGATGCGCTGGCGTTCTTCGAGCAGCTCAAGCTCACCGGCTGGCGCGGCGAGATCGCGGTGAAGATCGTCAAGGAAATCCGCGAGCGGTTGAGCTTTCTCAACGACGTGGGCCTGAACTACCTCACGCTGGACCGCCAGGCCGATACGCTGTCGGGCGGCGAAGCGCAGCGCATTCGCCTGGCCTCGCAGATCGGCGCCGGCCTGGTCGGCGTGATGTACGTGCTGGACGAGCCTTCGATCGGCCTGCACCAGCGCGACAACGAACGCCTGCTTGGCACGCTTACGCGGCTGCGCGATCTGGGCAATACGGTGATCGTGGTCGAACATGACGAAGATGCGATCCGCGCTGCCGACTACGTGCTGGATATCGGTCCCGGCGCCGGCGTGCACGGCGGCGAAGTGGTGGCACAAGGCGGCCTGAAAGACATCCTCGCCTCGCCGCGTTCGATCACCGGCCAGTACCTTTCCGGCAAGCGCGAGATCAAGGTGCCGAGCGAGCGCCGCGAGCAGCTGGACAAGGATTCCTGGCTGTATCTGAAAGGCGCCAGCGGCAACAATCTGAAGAACGTGGATCTGGCGATTCCGGCCGGGCTGTTTACCTGCGTGACCGGTGTTTCGGGCTCCGGCAAATCCACCCTGATCAACGACACGCTGTTCGCCCTGGCGGCGGCGGAATTGAACGGCTCCAGCACCCAGGCGGCACCGTACAAATCGGTGGATGGGATGGATCTGTTCGACAAGGTGGTCGATATCGACCAGTCGCCGATCGGCCGCACGCCGCGCTCCAATCCGGCCACCTACACCGGCCTGTTCACGCCGCTGCGTGAGCTCTACGCACAGGTGCCGGAAGCGCGTTCGCGCGGCTATACCGCCGGCCGCTTCAGCTTCAACGTGCGCGGCGGCCGCTGCGAAGCCTGCGAAGGCGACGGCATGATCAAGGTGGAAATGCACTTCCTGCCGGATGTATACGTGCCTTGCGACGTCTGCCACGGCAAGCGCTACAACCGCGAAACGCTGGAAATTTTGTACAAGGGCCACACCATCGCCGACGTGCTCGACATGACGGTGGAAGACGCCGCCAAGCTGTTCGAGAACGTGCCGGTGATCGCGCGCAAGCTCGAGACCTTGCGCGCAGTAGGCCTGGACTACATCAAGCTCGGCCAGAGTGCGACCACCTTGTCGGGCGGCGAAGCGCAGCGCGTGAAGCTGTCCAAGGAATTGTCCAAGCGCGACACCGGGCGCACCCTGTACATCCTCGACGAGCCCACCACCGGCCTGCATTTCCACGATATCGAGCAATTGCTGGATGTGCTCCATCAGCTGGTCGACCAGGGCAATACGGTGGTGGTGATCGAGCACAACCTCGACGTGATCAAGACCGCCGACTGGATCGTCGATCTCGGTCCCGAAGGCGGTTCCGGCGGCGGCCGCATCCTGGTTACCGGCACGCCGGAAACCGTGGCGGCGACGGCGAGCTCGCATACCGGCCGCTTCCTCGCCACCCATCTCAAACCCGCCAAGCCGGCGCGCGCCAAGGCTGATACCAGCAGCGCGAACGGCAAGCCCAAGGCAAAACGCAAAGTCGCCTCATGACCATCGCCAGCAATGATTCCGACGCAGCCGTGCTGCTCTACACCGCCTCGATCGGCGTGCGCTGGCGCGACCTCGACGCCTTCAATCACGTCAACAATTCCAGTTACCTCACCTTTCTGGAAGAAGCACGCCTGCAGTGGCTGCAGCAGCTGAAAGGCGAATGGATGAACGAGCGCGCCGCGCCCGTGATGGCTGCCAGCCAGCTCAACTATCGCCGGCCGATCGCATGGCCGGCGCAGTTGCGCGTGGAGCTTCACTGCGCGCGTTTGGGCAACAGCTCCATGACGGTCGCGCATCGTATCGTCGATGCCGCCGACGGCGGCACGCTGTATTGCGATGGGCACGTGGTGATGGTCTGGATGGATCCGCTGAGCGGCAAATCGGTGGCATTGCCGCCGGTGGTTCGTGAAGCAGGGGAAAACGCCGTGCCGCAGGGCGGCTGAGCACACGCGCTGCATCCAGGTGTGCTGGCTATGATGGCGCCTCCCCTGTCGATGGAGCGCGCCATGAGGATCCAGCACCGAACCGCCCTCGCCCTTGCCTGCGCCGTATGCTGCGGCGCGCCGCTGGCGCAGGCTACCGACAACGCATCGATCACACTCTATCGCAGCGACAACCCCGACCTGTATGCCAGCAATGGCAACGGCAATGTCGACGATGGCTACGCTGTGGTGCGCGAACAGCGCAGCGTGACGCTGCAGGCCGGTGTGCACGATATCGTGCTGGGCGGATTGCCCAATCAACTCGATGCCGAGGCCATGGCGCTCGGCTTTCCCGGCGGCGAAGCCAAGGTCATCTCCCAACGGCTGCTGCTTGGCCAGGGCGCCAACGCCGCCCTTACCGGCCTCACCGGCAGCACCATCAACGTGCTCGGCGATAATGGCCAGCCTCTGGCCAGCGGTACGCTGCTGCGTGCGGGCGACGAAGGTCTGATCGTCAGCAGTGCCGGCAGCGGCACCACGCTGGTGCGCAACTATGCCGCCGTGAACACGGCCGGCAGCCATCTTGCCGCCGGCTCCAGCCTGCGCCTGCGCGTGGATGCCGCACGCTCGGGCGACACCACCGCCATGCTGAGCTATCCCACCTCCGGCATTGGCTGGCGCGCCGCCTACGTCGCCACCATGCAGCCCGGCAGCGCCTGCAGCATGCAGTTCGAATCGCGTGCCAGCATCGCCAATCGCAGCGGCAGCGACTGGCAAAACGCCAAGCTCACCCTGATTGCCGGCGAACCGAATTTCGCCAAGTCCAGCGGCCCGCGCCCGATGATGATGATGAAGTCGATGTCCGCGTCTGCCGCCGCCGAGCCGATGCCGGTGCAATCGTCCCTGGCCGACTACCGCAGCTACAGTCTGCCCGCGCCGGTCGATCTGCCGGATGGCAGCATCAGCCAGGTGCCGCTGTATGCCGCCCGCACGCTGAGCTGCGAACGCACCGAGCTGTATGAAAACGGCAGCACCTGGACGGTGAACCGGCCGATGATCAACGCGATGGAAATCAACAACAACGGCGGCAACACGGTCAGCAGCACCCTGAAGTTCAGCGCCTTCGACAGCCTGCCCGCCGGCTATCTGCGCGTGCTGACCGCCGACCGCAACGGCGTGCCGCAATTTATCGGCGAAGGCCGCATCAACGACACACCAAAAGGCGGCGACGCCAACATCACCCTGGGCACCGCCTTCGATCTGCGTGGCAATCACGAGCGCACCAGCTTCCATGTCGACAAGGCCGGCCGCAACATGGACGAAGCCTTCCGCATCACGCTCACCAATGCCGGCGACCATGCAAGCACGGTGACGGTGCGCGAGCATCCCAATCGCTGGCGCAATTGGACGCTGACTTCCTCCAGCAGCAAACCGAGCAAGCAAACCACCGATACGCTGGAATTCAAGGTCGAGGTGCCGGCCAATGGCAAGGCGGTGCTCGACTACGCCGTACGCTATACGTGGACGGCAGATGACGATCCGCAATCCTGACGATAGAGTTGCCGCTCGCGTGACACCATCGCTGCCTGCGCAGGCAGCGATGGCCACTCAGTGACACGAACGCCTGCCGGCCGGAGCCCAAGCCATGCTCAACCTCATCAAGCACGACGCCATCACGGAAATCCAGCTGGCGCGCCCGCCCGTCAACGCACTCAATCTGGAGCTGCTGCGCGCAATTCAGAACGGCATCGCCGAGGCCGTGCGTGACGGGGCGCGCGGCATTGTCTTTTCCGGTGCGCAAGGCATGTTCAGCGCCGGCGTGGACGTACCCGAACTGCTTACGCGCGACCGCGCCGGCGTGCGTGAATTCTGGCGTGAATTCTTTGCCACCTGCGCCGCGCTGGCGCATTCGCCGGTGCCGGTGGTTGCGGCGATCACCGGCCACAGCCCCGCCGGTGGCGCGGTGCTTTCCTTGTTCTGCGATTACCGCGTGATGGCGCAGGGGCCTTACCGCATCGGCCTGAACGAAGTGCAGGTAGGCCTGATCGCGCCCGATTGCATCCAGCTGGCGCTGCGCCGCGTGGTCGGCAGCTATCGCGCGGAACGCCTGCTGGTGTCCGGCGCACTGATCGATGCCGAACAGGCACTGGCCTGCGGCTTCGTCGACGAGCTGACCAATGTGGACGAAGTCACCGTGCGCGCCCTGCATTGGTTGAACGAGACCATCGCGCTGCCCTCGCACGCCATGCTGGCCACCCGCCAGATTGCCCGCGCCGATCTCACCAATGCTTATGCGGATATCGATCGCCTGCCGATCGATACCTTCGTCGACGCGTTCTTCCATCCGCAGACGCAGGCGACCTTGCAGCAGCTGGTCGCGCGCTTGAAAAGCAAGGCGAAATAAGCGCCGCCAACGCAGACGGCAGCGCGATCGCGCTGCCGCTCAGTCTTATTCCTTGCCGGTGGCGATCGGCCGCGCGGGATCGCTGACCCAGCCGCTCCACGACGGTGCATACAGCCGCGAACCGGTCAGTCCTGCGTGCTCCATCGCCAACAGATTGTGGCAAGCCGTTACACCCGAACCGCACATGTGCACCACCTGTTCCGGCGCATGGTTGCCGATCACCGCCATGAATGCCTGGCGCAATTCGGCGGCCGATTTGAAATGTCCGTCCGCCTGCAGATTGTCGGCGAAGGCGCGGTTCGCGGCACCTGGCACGTGCCCGGCGGCGCGGTCCAGCGGCTCCACCTCACCCAGATAGCGCGGTGCGGCGCGTGCATCGAGCAGCAGTTCCTGCTGCAGGCCGGCGATCGTGGCGTGGTCGAGCAGCACCTGGCTGGCGTCGTAGTGCAGCGCGACGGCGGTCGGCACCGGTTGCGGTGTGTCATGCGACACGGGCCGGTTGGCCGCCTTCCAGGCCGCGTAGCCGCCATCCAGCACGGCGACATCCTTGACGCCGCACAGCCGCAGCAGCCACCACAGCCGCGCGGCCGCCAGCGCGCCGTTGCCGGCGTCATAGCAGACCACCTGCAGGCCGGGGCGCCAGCCCCAGCGCCCGAGTGCGGCCGAGAACACCTGCTCCGACGGCAACGGGTGCCGTCCCAGCCCGAGCGGGATACGCGAGAGATCGGAAAGATCGTGGTCGAGGCTGGCAAATACCGCGCCCGGAATATGTTCCGCGCGATAGTCGCGCTCGCCTTTGCCGGCGTCGGCCAGGTCGTGGCGGCAATCGACGATCAGCACCTCCGGCGCTGCCAGCGCAGCCAGTTCATCGACCGAGATCAAGGTGGTTTTCATGCGTGCTCCATTCTCTGCAGCAGGTTCTGCAACATCGCCGCGGTGGCGCCCCAGATGCGGTGGCCATCGTGCTGGAATTCCACCATCTCGCGGCGACGGCCGCGGTAGTCCATCACGTAGCGTCGCAGGTTGCCAGGCTCTAGAAAGAACGCCAGCGGCACTTCGAACACTTCGGCCACTTCGTCCGGCGCTGGCTGGAACTGTGCTTCGTCGGCAATCCGCGCCACTACTGGCGTGATGCAGAAACCGCTGATGGTTTCAAAGCAATCGAGATAACCCAACGGCATCACCAGCCCACGCTGCAGGCCGATCTCTTCTTCGCTTTCACGCAGCGCCGTGGTCAATGCGTTGCCATCGTCCGGATCGGTGCGGCCCCCGGGAAATGCCACCTGCCCCGCGTGCGAGCTCAAATGATCGGTACGCACCGTAAAGATCATTCGCGGCGAGGCTTCCCCGCGCAGACCGATCAGCACGGCGGCAGGCGTGCGCGGCACGTCGCCGAGCAGATCATTCATCTGCGCATGGTTCCAGCCGGGAGCGGTCGGGGGCTGCGACAGCGGGCGCAAGGCGCGCAGCAGCGCCTCCATCAGGCGGACTCGCGTGCGGGCAGCACCACGTCCATGTAATGGTTGCGCTCGGTCTCGCTCATGCTGCGCCAGCGCGCAATTTCATCGCCGGTGCGATAGCAGCCCTCGCAATAGCCAAGCGGATCGAGCCGGCAGATGCCGACGCAAGGGCTGAGGATGACGGGTTGGGAAAGGGGGGAATCGTTCGACATGCGCCCGCCATGCTAACGCAGGCGCCCTGCCGGCGTCAGGGGCCGGGGGCCTGCGGATTCGGCGGCTTGATGTCCAGTAGCTCGATATCGAATACCAGCGCCTGGTTCGGGCCGATGCGCGGCAAGGCGCCGTGCTCGCCGTAGGCCAGCGAGGGCGGGATCACCACTTTCCAGCGGTCGCCCACATGCATGCGCGGAATTACGTACTGCCAGCCGCGGATCACGCGATCCACCGTGAAACTGACCGGCGAGCCATGCGCCCAGGTGCTGTCGAATTCGGTGCCGTCGATCAGCATGCCGCGGTAGTTCACGGTGACCAGGCTGTCGATGCCGGGGTTGATGGAGCCGTCGCCCTTCTTGATCACCGAATACTGGATGCCCGAGGGCAGCTGCACCACGCCCGGCAAGCCGGCGTTGTGGGAAAGAAATTCGGTGCTCTTGCGACCGTTGTCGGCGGCGATGCGGTTGTACTCGGCCAGTGCCTGCTCGTGCATGCGCTGGCCCAGGCTGACCAGCTGCTGGTACATGTCTTCCTTGGAAACCGCCGGTGCACGCTTGGCGTAGGCATCCTCGATCGCTTTTTGCAGCACCACCATGTCCACCGGGAAATCGCCCTCGGAGAACTGCGTGCCAATGCGGTAGCCGATCGCGTAGGACAATTTGCGCTTGTCCAGCTTCACCGCTGCGTTCGGCGCGGATGGCGAGGGGCTGGGCACAGCCGGCGCCTGCTGCGCCAGCGCCGGACCGGCGGCGAGCAGCAGAAACCCTGAAACCAGCCAACGCGTGTTTGCCATTACTTTCTCCGTTGCGGCAGGCAGACGGTCAAAGGCGCCATCCTAAGGGGTTCGGGCGTTTGATGCAGCTATGCCGGCGATTCGGCGACGCCATCGAGAGTCTGTGTAAGAAAGCCAGATGGGGGCAAAGGTTCCCGCTGCTAAAATCAACCCTTTACGTTCACCTGGAGCCAGGCAATGGCCTATCGCAATCTCGAGATCGGCAATCGCGATGCCGTACGCACCATCACCGTCAACCGGCCGGACAAGCTCAACGCATTGAATCGCGAGACCTTGAACGAACTGACCCTCGCCTTCGCCCAGGCCGCGCAGGACGATAGCGTCCGCGCGGTGGTGCTGGCCGGCGCGGGCGAAAAGGCCTTCGTCGCCGGCGCCGACATCAGCGAGATGAACGGCTACACACCGGTCCAGGCGCAGAGCTTCTCGCGCACCGGGCAGCGGCTGATGAGCAGCATCGAGCGGCTGGGCAAGCCGGTGGTGGCCCGCATCCAGGGTTTTGCGCTGGGCGGCGGCATGGAACTGGCCATGGCCTGCCATCTGCGCATCGCCAGCGAGAAGGCGAAGTTCGGCCAGCCGGAAATCAATCTCGGGCTGATCCCCGGCTTCGGCGGCACTCAGCGCCTGCTGCGCCTGGCGGGCCGCAGCGCGGCGCTGGAGCTATGCCTTACCGGCGGCACCATCAGCGCACAGCGCGCGTATGAACTGGGTGTGGTGAACCGTGTGGTGGCGGCCGACGCACTGGACGAGACGGTCCATGCCCTCGCCGATCAGCTGGCGGCCGCCGCGCCGCTGGCCGCCGCCGGCATTCTGGACACCGTGCTGCAAGGCGGGGAAAGCTCGATCGACCAGGGACTGGAATTCGAAACGCAGGCCTTTGCGCTGGCGTTTGCGACGGAGGACATGCGCGAAGGCACCAGCGCCTTCCTGGAGAAGCGCAAGGCGGTGTTCAAGGGGCAATAAGCCAACAGCCAGCTGCGCGCCGATATGTGTTCCCTCCCCCAACGCCGAGGGAGGGAACGCGCGATCTCAGTGCGCGCCGCGATATTTCTTTTCGCCGGCGGCAATGCGCAGGTCCAGCCGGTTTTCCGGCGGCGCCAGCGGACAGGTGGCGAACGAGGTGAACGCGCACGGCGGGTTGTAGGCCTTGTTGAAATCCAGCACGACCTTGCCGTTTACCGGCAGCGCCGCATAGAGAAAGCGCGCTGCGCCATAGGTTTCGTGGCCGGACGTGCGATCGGCAAGCACGAAGAACAGCTCTCCGCCCGGCTCTTCCTGATAGGGCAGCAGTTCATAGGTGTGACCATCACGGGTAAACACGGCCTTGCCCGGCACCTTCACCGTATCGATGGTGCCGATCACCGAACCCATCTGCAGATCGTGCGGCGGATCGAACGGCACCCAGTCGGCCACGATGCGCCAGGACGGATCGATCGGAAAGTAGTCGATGCCGAGGAAATGCTGGCGCGTGGCAGCCGTGGTGTCTTTCACGCGCAGGCCTTTGCGGCCCTCGCGATCGATCACATAGAAATTCGCCGTGCCGAACGCCACCGTCGTCGGCGAGGCATTGCCGCTTGCGTGCACATCGTCGATCAGGGTGGCTTCCTGCACTGCCTTGCCGTCGATCGTCGCGCCGCTGCCGGCATCGAGCTTGATCTGCACTTGTCCGGTCTTGTCGAGCGTGACCACGCCCAGATGGGCCGGCCCGGCCTGCAGCACGATATCGTTGTCGGCCACGCTGCCGACTTTGTTGGGGCCATCCTGCAGCCACTCCAGGCCGATCAGGCTGAGCCAGCCTTCGGGCGCGGTAAGCCGGGCGACGCGCTGGGCGCGCCATTGCTCGATGCTTTGCTGGTAGGCATCCGGCGCAGCGGTTGGGGCGGGTGTTTCAGCGTGCACGACAAGCACTCCAGTACTGAGGATCAATCCGGCCAGGACAATAGGACGCCACATCGGGTTTGCTCCGCTCGGGACAAGACTGAAGCAGGCAGTATGGACGTCCATTTGCCGAAGGCACAAGGCTGCGCGGGTACGCGGTTAACGACCACGCAGAAAAAGCTTATCCAATTCCGTCATGCCCAGCTGCACCCAGGTAGGACGGCCGTGATTGCACTGGCCGGACCGCTCGGTGGCTTCCATCTCGCGCAGCAAGGCATTCATTTCCGGCGTGGTGAGCCGGCGTCCGGCCCGCACCGAGCCGTGACAGGCCATGGTGGAGAGCAATTCGTTTTCCAGTTCCTGCAGCTGGCGCGAGCTGCCGTGCTGGGCCAATTCGCCCAGCACGCTGCGCGTGAGCTCGCCCACGTCGGCGCCTTCCAGCAGCGCGGGAATCCGGCGCACCACCACCGCCGACGGACCGCTGCGCGACAGCTCCAGTCCCCACGCGGCCAGTGCATCGCCGTGCTCTTCGGCAGCGGCAGCTTCTTTCGCGCTTACTGCCACCGACAAAGGCACCAGCAAGATCTGCGAACGCAGATTGCTGCAGGCACGTCCGGATTTCAGTTTTTCGTAGGTGATGCGCTCGTGCGCAGCATGCATGTCGACCAATATCAGGCCGTGCGCATTCTCGGCCAGGATGTAAATGGTCTTGAGTTGCGCGATGGCAAAGCCCAGCGGCGGCACTTCGCCATCATTGGCCGGCGGCAGCGACTGGGCAGCCTGCATTGGTGCCGGCGCGACTTCGCCAAGCAAGTTGGCGTAGTCCGCCAGCGGCTCTTCGCGTACACCCAATTGCAGACGGCTTTGACTGAACGAACTGCCTTGCCAGTTCCCGTTCGAACGACCGGAAAGCTGCAGCGCGGGTGCGGCCACGGTCGGCGCCGACTCCCAGGCTTCGCTTTCGGCCGGCAAGTGCTGGCCCGCACGTGTTTCGGCCAAAGCTTCGTGCAGCGTGCGAAATAGAAAATCGTGCACCAGCCGTTGCTCGCGGAAACGCACTTCGCTCTTGGCGGGATGCACGTTCACGTCGACGCCGACCGGATCCAGCTCCAGATACAGCACGAATGCCGGATGACGCCCGTGGAACAGCACATCCGCATAGGCCTGGCGCACCGCATGCGCCACCACGCGGTCGCGCACCAGCCGCCCGTTCACGTAGAAATACTGGGAATCGGCCTGCGAACGCGATGCGGTCGGCAAGCCTACCCAGCCGGACAGGCGCATGCCGGCTGCAGCGTGATCGATGCGCAGGCTTTGCTGCGGAAACGTGTCGCCCAGCACTTCGGCGACCCGCATCAGCATGGCCTGGTCATCGCGCGCAGCCTTCCACACGCGTACCGATTTGCCGTTGTGGCTGAGCCGGAATTCAACGCCGCGACGAGCCAGCGCCAGCGACTTGAGCAGATCGTCGATATGCGCGAATTCGGTACGCTCGGCGCGGAGAAACTTGCGTCGCGCCGGCACGTTGTAGAACAGGTCGCGCACTTCCACGCTGGTGCCCTGCGGATGCTGCGCCGGGCGCGCCGCCTGCATGCGGCCGCTGTCCACTTCGATGCGAAACGCCTGCTCGTCACCGCGCAGGCGCGACGTGATGGCGAAACGCGCTACCGACGACATCGAAGCCAGCGCCTCGCCACGGAAGCCCATGCTGGCTACGTGTTCCAGATCGTCGAAGCTGCCGATCTTGCTGGTGGCATGCGAGGCCACCGCCAACGACAGATCGTCGGGCGCAATGCCGTCGCCATCGTCGCGCACGCGAATCAGGCGCGCGCCGCCGAGCTCGATATCCACTTCGATCCGGGTAGCGCCTGCGTCGAGGCTGTTTTCAACCAGTTCCTTCACGACCGAGGACGGCCGCTCGATCACCTCGCCGGCGGCGATCTGGTTGATAAGGTCGGGGGGCAGCGGTTTGATGCGGGACATAGGACGCAAGCTTAGCGCGTCCCCCGCCGCCCAACTATCCGCAATCAGCTTTCCGGGATCTCCAGCATGGTGCCGACACGCACGCTATTGCTGTTGATGCCGTTGACGTTCTTGAGCGCGCTCACGCTTACGCCGTACTGCTTGGCGATGCTGCGCAAGGTTTCGCCATTGGCGACCCGGTGCATGTCGCGCACGTCGCTATCGGCCGCGGCGGGGACATCGGCCACCTTGTCGTCCGCCTTGCTCACGCTGGCCACTTCGGTATCGCCGCCGACGGCGATGCCCTTGCGACGCGCCGCGTCCACGGCAAACCAGGTGCCGGGCGGCGGATTGCTGGTGAAATAGCTTTTCACGCCGCCCATGATCGCGTCGGCGAGCTGCTGCTGGTGGCCGGGATCGCGCAATTTGCGCTCTTCCAGCGGATTGCTGATGAAGGCGGTTTCGACCAGGATCGAGGGCACGTCCGGCGAGCGCAGCACCACGAAGTTCGCGTGCTCGACGTAGCCGCGGTGGGTCGGACCCAGCGCGCCCAGCGCGCTCAGCACGTTCTGCGCCACCGTTTCGCTGGCCTGCACGGCCCAGCCCTGCTGCATATCCAGCAGCACGGAGGCCAGGCTGTCGTTCTCGGCCGCCAGCGATACGCCGCCGATCAGATCGGAACTGTTTTCACGGTCGGCCAGCATCTGCGCCGCCACCGAGCTCTTGCCGCGCGGCGACAGCACCCACACGGAGGAACCGCGAGCGTCGCTGCTGCTGAAGGAATCGGCGTGGATCGCCACGAACAGATCGGCCTGATTCTGGCGGGCGATCTCGTAGCGCCGCTGCAGCGGAATGAAGTAGTCGCCGTCGCGGGTGAGGATCGCCTTCATGCCGGGCTGACGGTTGATCTGCGCAGCCAGGTCGCGTGCCACCGCCAGGGTGACGTCTTTTTCCAGCGTACCGTCCGGGCCATGCGCGCCCTGGTCCTTGCCGCCGTGGCCGGCATCCACCGCCACGATCACCTGGCGCTGGCTGTTCAACAGCACCGCGGCCTGGCGGGTGGTGACGCCCTTGTGGCTGGTCAGCTTGCTGCTGGCATTGATCACCACCGGCGCAGGCGCCGCGGTGGTGGCATCGGTGTCGCTGTCGGCCTCGGCCATCGGCGCAGCCGGTGCCGGCTGGCTGATCGCCACCGCCTTGACGGGTGGCGGTTCCGTCACCGGCGACGCAGCCGCGCCGGCCGTACCCGGATAGAGATCCAGCACCAGGCGATAACCAGCCTGGCCCGAAGGACCCAGCACGAAGGTCTTGGGTTGGCTGTTCGGGGCCACCGCCGCCGTAAGGCGCAGGGAATCGCCCTGACCGCTGCTCTGCAGGCCCTTGAACAGACCCTGCGCAGACGGTGCCAGATGGCCGACGACGCGGCTGTCGCTGAGCTCCAGCAGCACCTGGTCGCCCTGCTGGCTGAGTTTGTATTTGGCCGGGCCGGACAGATCGAACACCACGCGGGTGTAATCCGGGCCGGCCCAGACACGGGCGTTGTTCACGTCGGATGCGTACGCGGCAGCCGCCGACGCCGCGGTCAGTAGCGCGGTGGCGGCGATGCAGATGGCGCGAGCGAGTAGTCCCCTCATAGCGCGGCATTGAAGCGCAGCGCTTTGCTGAATGCAAGAGGTTTTCCTTTAAATATCCATAACCTGCAGCCTGTTTGTCAGACCAGCTCAAGGTATTGGATCTAAACGACGCATTTCACAGGCAAGCCAGACGTGCCTGCCGCGTCAGCTTTTCTGTTATGCGACGGCCACTTAGCGCAGGCGATCGAGCAGGCGCAGGCCGCGGCTCGAGCGCGCTTGCAGCTGAGCGTGCCGGCCCAGGCCGCTGTAACCGAGGCCCAGTTCCACGTCGGGCGCAGGCAACGCACCCTGCCCGCGCTCCGGCCATTCCACCAGCACCACCGCCGCCGGATCGGCCAGCGCATCCAGGCCCAGCCATTCCAGCTCGCCAGGGTCGGCAATGCGGTAAAGATCCAAGTGCCAGGCCGCACGCCCTGCCGCCTGATAGCCCTCGACCAGGCTGTAGGTAGGGCTTTTGATGCGCTCGCCGACGCCCAGCGCAGTCAGCAGGGCGCGGGCGAAACTGGTCTTGCCGGCGCCCAGCTCGCCGCGCAAATACACCACCAGGCCGCCATCCAGCGCAGCGGCAACGTGCTGGCCCAGCGCGCGGGTGGCGTCTTCGTCAGCGAGTTCCCATTGCAGCTCAGTCATGCGCAAGTCCGTTGCCAAGGGCGCGCAACGGCTCCAGCAAGTCGCTGGCCAGCAGGCCGCGCTCGCCGTGCCGTGCCGCCAGGTCACCGGCACGCGCATGCAGGCCGACGCCGATGCGCGCCGCATCCCAGGCCGAACAGCCCTGCCCCAGCAAGGCGGCAATCACGCCAGTCAGCAAATCGCCCATGCCGCCGCTGGCCATGCCGGGATTACCCCAGGTACAGACGTCTAGACGTCCATCCGGATTCGCGATCAGGCTGCCCGCCCCCTTCAGCACGATGACCGCGCCGTAGCGCTGCGCCAGCTCGCGCGCCGACGCGAAGCGGTCGCGCTGCACTTCGGCAGTGGTGCGGCCGAGCAAACGCGCGGCTTCGCCGGGATGCGGCGTCAACACCGCGGGCACGCTGAAGCGTTGCGGCTCGCGCGCCAGCAAATTGAGGCCATCCGCGTCCACCACCAGCGGTTTGCCGCTGTCGAGCGCCGTCAGCCACAAGGCATGTCCCCACGCCCCCTGGCCCAGGCCTGGACCGACCGCCAGCACATCAGCGCGATCCAGCAGCGGCTGCAATTCCTGCGGCCCGTGCACACCGTGCGACATCAGCTCCGGGCGCGCGCTGTTCAAGGCGAAGATGTTTTCGGCGCGCGTGGCGATGCTGACCAGGCCGGCACCGCTGCGCAGCGCCGCTTCACCGCATAGGCGGATGGCGCCGGCCGTGCCGTGTTCGCCGCCGATCGCCAGCACATGCCCGCAATCGCCCTTGTGCGCATCGCGTGCACGCGGCGGAAGCTGCATGACGGGCAACAAGCCGGCATCCGACGGCATGCCCTGCCACAAAATATCCGGCAGGCCGAGCGTATCGAGCTGCAAGGCGCCCACCTTGGTCGCCGCCTGACCGGTATACAGGCCGCGCTTGGCGGCAATGAAACTCACGGTGAGCTCAGCTTCAATCGCCACACCGGGACATTCGCCGGTATCCGCATTCAGTCCCGACGGTACATCCAGCGCCAGCACCGGCACCGCCGCGGCATTGATGCGCTCGATCAGGCTGGACGCCAGCGCTTCGGGCGCGCGATTCAAACCGGTGCCGTACAGCGCATCCACATAGACATCGGCGAGCGGCAACAGCGCCTCTTGTTGCCAGCGGCGCGGGATGCCGGCGCTGCGCTGCCAGCTATCGCGGGCGCCGGCAGCATCGCCGCGCGGCGCATCGCCAAGCTCGATCACTTCCACCGCCATGCCGGCGCCATGGGCAAGCGCCGCCAGCAGATAACCGTCGCCGCCGTTGTTGCCAGGGCCACAGAACACCACAATGCGCCGCGCCTCCGGCCAATGCCGGCACAGCTGCACGAACGCAGCGGTGGCCGCCCGGCTCATCAGTTCAAAACCGGTGATGCCGAGGTCGTCGATGGCGCGCCGGTCGAGGGCGCGCACCTGTTCCACGGTGTAGAGATCGCGATGATGCGTGGCTGCGTGCATCGGCCGATTATAGGCAGCCATTACACTAGGCGCATGCCTACTGTTACGCCCGACTACGCCGCACTGGCCAGCGAGATCAAGCGCTGGGCGCAAGAACTGGGCTTTGCCGAGGCCGGTATCAGCGGCGTTGCGCTGGGGCAGGATGAACAGCATCTGCTGAGCTGGCTGGAGGACGGCTATCACGGCGACATGGAATACATGCAACGCCACGGCACCCGCCGCAGCCGCCCCGACGAGCTCGAGCCCGGCACGTTGCGGGTGATTTCGGTGCGCATGGATTACCTGCCTCCCGGCACCCAGCACGCCTGGGATGTAATCAACGACGCCGAAGCCGGCTACGTGGCCCGCTACGCATTGGGGCGCGACTACCACAAGCTGATGCGCAACCGCCTGCAGAAGCTGGCCGAGCGCATCCGCGGCGCCATCGGCGAGTTCGGCTACCGCGCCTACGTCGATTCCGCGCCGGTGCTGGAAAAAGCCCTGGCACGCAATGCCGGCCTGGGCTGGATCGGCAAGCACACCGTACTGATCAATCGCCAGGCCGGTTCGTATTTCTTCCTCGGCGAGCTCTATACCAATCTGCCGCTACCGATCGATGCACCTGCCAGCGCGCACTGCGGCAGCTGCCGCAAATGCATCGACATCTGCCCCACCCAGGCGATCGTCGCGCCTTACCGCCTGGATGCACGGCGCTGCATTTCCTATCTCACCATCGAACTGAAAGGCTCGATTCCGGAAGAACTGCGCGCACCGATGGGCAACCGCATCTTCGGTTGCGACGACTGTCAGCTGATCTGTCCCTGGAACAAGTTTGCGCAGGACGCTACCGAGCCGGACTTCGCGCCGAGGCACAGCCTGGATGGCGCCAAGCTGGTGGAACTGTTCGGCTGGAGCGAAGAGGAATTCCTCAAGCGCACGGAAGGCATGGCGATCCGCCGTACCGGTTATGAGGGCTGGTTGCGCAATATTGCGGTGGCGCTGGGCAATGCGCCTTCATCAGCAATAGTGCAGACCGCTCTGCTGGCGCGAGCGGAGCATCCATCGGCAATGGTGCGCGAACATGTGGCGTGGGCGCTGGCGCGACATGAACTCTTGCCGCCATCACACGCCTAAAAAAAACAGCTGTAGGTTGGGTTAGCGCAGCGTAACCCAACGATCTATCTTCGTAGCGATATCGTTGGGTTACGCTGCGCCAACCCAACCTACGTAGCCGGCGAATATCCCGCCGGGAATTACGCCGCCGCCATCTGCTTCGGAATCGAGCGATTGGTGTGGCTGATGCGGTTGTCCTTGTCGACATACACCAGCGTGGGCTGGAATTTCTCCAGCTCCGCTTCGTTCAGATGCACGAAGGCGGCAATGATGATCAGGTCGCCCGGCTGTGCGCGATGGGCGGCGCTGCCGTTCACCGAAATGATGCCCGAGCCTTCTTCGGCACGCAGCGCATAAGTGACGAAGCGCTTGCCGTTGTTGATGTTCCACGCGTGGATCTGTTCGTACTCGCGGATGCCCGACGCATCGAGCAGCAGGCCGTCGATGGCGATCGAGCCCTCATAGTGCAGCTCCGCGTGGGTCACGGTGGCACGGTGGATCTTCGCCTTCAGCATGTTCAGTTGCATGACTTCATTCCAGCAGGAACTGCCTGCGTAGCCCGTTATTATCGAACTGCCGACGCTGCGTCGCAACATCGGCACCCGGCGGCTACATGGGGGTGCCCCGCACCGGTTCAATCCCCGGGCCCGGGGCGGCCTTTTATTCAAACAGCAGGTTGTCGATCAGGCGGGTGCTGCCCAGCCGGGCGGCAATCAGGGCCACCAGCCCCTCCTGCTCGCCGTCAGCCGGCTCGGACAGGTCGTCAGCCCGGCGGATGGCGGCGTAATCGGGGGCGAAGCCGGCACGTTCCAGCTTGGATGCGGCAGCCTGTTCGACCACTTTGCGGGCGTGGCCCTTGGCGATCAGCTCGCGCATCTGCTGCAGGGTCTGGTAGATCTGCACCGCCTCGGCCCGTTCTTCCGGCGACAGGTACTGGTTGCGCGAACTGAGCGCCAGGCCATCGTCGGCGCGCTGGGTGGGCGCCCCCATCACCTTCACCGGCAGGGCCAGGTCGCGCACCATGCGCTCGATCACCTTGAGCTGCTGGAAATCCTTCTGGCCGAAGATCGCGATATCCGCCTGCACCAGGTTGAACAGCTTGCACACCACCGTGGCCACGCCGTCGAAATGGCCGGGCCGGTGCGCGCCTTCCAGGGTGTCGGTGATGTCCGGCACATGCAGGCTCACGCTGCCGGCCGCGCCGAACGGATAAATGGTGGCCACGTCCGGCGCGAACAGCAGATCGCAACCGGACTCGGCCAGCCCGGCCTGGTCCTGCGCCAGCGTACGCGGATAGCGCTCGAAATCTTCGCTCGGGCCGAACTGGGTGGGATTGACGAACACGCTAGCCACCACGCGGTCCGTACGCGCACGCGCCAGCTTGACCAGCGAATGATGGCCCGCGTGCAGATTGCCCATGGTCGGCACGAAGCCGACCGTCTGCCCCTGCGAGCGCCAGCCACGGACCGTGGCGCGCAGCCCTGCTGCGTCTTGCACCGTTTGCATGAGATTGGCTCTGCCTTGCCTTAAGTCGCGCTAGTTATAACCGTGTTCCGCTGAAGGAAAGGCACCGCTGCGCACGTCGGCGACATACGCGGCAATCGCCTCGCCCACCGAACCGCGGCCGGCCAGAAAATCCTTGCTGAACTTGGGCCGCTTGCCGGGCGTGATGCCCAGCATGTCGTACACCACCAGCACCTGGCCATCGCACTGCGGGCCCGCGCCGATGCCGATCACCGGAATATCCAGCGCCCGGGTGACGCGCTCGCCCAATGGCGAAGGCACGCCTTCCAGCACCAGGATGCTGGCGCCGGCCTGCTGCACCGCGAGCGCCTCGCTCAGCACGCGCTCGGCCGCATCCGCGCGGCCCTGCACCTTGTAGCCGCCGAATTTATGCACCGACTGCGGAGTAAGGCCCAGATGCGCGCAGACCGGAATCGCGCGTTCGGTCAACGCATGGATCGATTCAAGAATGTGCGGTGCGGCACCTTCGATCTTCACCATCGCCGCGCCCGCCTCACCCACCAGCCGTGCGCCTGCCTCGAGCGCATATGACACGTCGCGGTCGGCCATGAAGGGCATGTCGGCAGCCAGCAAGGTCGCCGACAAGCCGCGCGCCACCATGGTGGTGTGATAAACCATCTGCTCCAGCGTCACCGGCAAGGTGCTGCGCTGCCCCTGCACCACCATGCCCAGTGAATCGCCGACCAGCGCGATGTCCACGCCGGCATGTTCGACCTGCGCGGCAAAACTCGCATCGTAGGCAGTAAGCATCACGATCTTGCGCCCTTCCGCCTTCATCGCATGCAGGCCCGGCACAGTGACCGGCTTGCGCGCGGGAGCGCTGCTGTTTTCCACGTACACGGCGGTTTCCTTCAATGCTGCGGTGAACAATTATCCGGCGCCAGGCGGCAAACGCTCAAGCCACGGCCTGACAGCCTTGCGTATCAACGGCCCGCAGCAGATCGGAGACCCGGCCCTGGCCGGGAATCTCCAGCTCAGGCGCCAGCTCGCTCAGCGGCAACAACACGAACGCACGCTCGGCGATATGCGGGTGCGGCAAGGTCAAACGCTCGTCGCACACGGTGGTGCCAGCGACGTGCAGCAGGTCCAGATCGAGGGTGCGCGGCCCCCAGCGTTCGCCATGGCGTTCGCGTCCGGCCGCCCGCTCGATCTCCAGCAATGCATCGAGCAGCGCATGCGGCGCCAGCGGCGTTTCCAGCACGACCACGGCGTTGAGGAAATCGGGTTGATCCACGATGCCCCATGGCGGCGTGCGATAGAAACGCGAGCGCGCCAGCACCCGCGTATGCGGCAACCCTGCCAGTGCTTCGATGGCATGGAGCAGTTGCTGCCGCGAATCGCCAAGGTTGCTGCCCAGCGCGACATAGGCGCGCATCAGGCGCTCCCGGAATGGCCTGCCGGTTTACGCCGGCGCTTGCGCTTGCGCGGCAAGGACGAGCGCGATGAATCGAGTTCGCCGGCCGCGCCGTTGTGCTGCTGCATCGGCAAATGCGCCGCCAGTGTTTCGTGCGGCAATTGCTGTGCATGCGCCCACCACTGCCCTAGCTCGCCGATCGCCGGCGATTCGGCGGCGCGCAGCAAGAGGAAATCGAAGGCGGCGCGGAAGCGCGGATGGGCCAGCAAACGAAAGACCTTCTTGCGCTGGATCTGCTCGAACCGCGGCTGCAGCGCCCAGATTTCTTCCATGGTGATGGTGAAGCGGCGCGGGATGGCCACGCGCTGGCATTGCTCGGCCACCACATGTGCGGCGGCGCGCGACCAGGCTTCGTTGACATCCTTGCCGTGCGCGTTCCAGGTATGCGCCAGATCGCGCACCTCGCCCCACAACAGCACGGCAAACAGGAACGCCGGCGTCACCGACTTGCCCTCGGAAACGCGCGCGTCGGTATTTTCCAGGCCTTGCTCGATCAGCGAGCGCAGCGCTTCGTCGCCGCGTTTGAGCGCACGCGCCGTGGCCGGGAACATGAACTTCAGCAGGCCGCACTGCTCCAGCATGCGGAAGCTCTTGCGGCCATGCCCGGTGAGAAACATCTTCAGCGATTCGTCGAACAGCCGCGCCGGCGCCACGCTGCTCAGCAGCGGCCCCAACTCGGCAAACGGCGCGGAGGCTTCCGGATCGATACGGAAATCCAGCTTCGCCGCCAGGCGCACCGCGCGCAGCATGCGCACCGGATCTTCGCGATAGCGCGTATCCGGATTGCCGATCAGGCGCAGCACGCGATCGTGCAGGTCCTGCATGCCGCCCACATAATCGCGCACCGTGAAATCGCTGATGTCGTAGTACATGGCGTTGACGCGGAAATCGCGGCGCAGGGCATCTTCTTCGATCGTGCCCCAGACGTTGTCGCGCACGATGCGGCCGTCCACGATGTGGCGGTCGCCCTCGCCCTGCTCCTCGCTGGTGCCGCGGAAGGTCGCCACCTCGATGATCTCGTTGCCGTACACCACATGGGCGAGACGGAAACGGCGGCCGATCAGGCGGCAGTTGCGGAACAGCTTTTTGACTTCATCCGGCGTCGCATTGGTGGCGACGTCGAAATCCTTGGGGTGTCCGCCCAGCAGCAGATCGCGCACGGCGCCGCCGACCAGGTAGGCATTGAAGCCAGCCTCGTTCAGGCGATAGAGCACACGCAGCGCCGCCTTGCTGATGTTCTTGCGGGAGATGGTGTGCTGCTCGCGCGGGATGATATGCAGCGCGTGCTGGTTCCTGGATTTGGGATTCAAGCGATCGAAATCCTTGCGGGTATGCAACTTCCGGTGGCTCGGCAGGACCTGCCATGAGCCTTGTCCAAACCGGCCTCGAGCATTGTCCCGCAGGCGCGTGGTCCTGTGCAGGCCGGCATCATCGGACGTTGCCGGGTGAGACAATTCAGATATACTACCGCGCCTCGCAACAATACGCTCCCATCGTCTAGTGGCCTAGGACACCGCCCTCTCAAGGCGGGAACACGAGTTCGAACCTCGTTGGGAGCGCCACCCCTCCTAGTATGATCGGCCTCCGATCCCAAGCAGGCGCACGGCAGCATGACCTTCGTCGTCACCGATAACTGCATCAAATGCAAATACACCGATTGCGTCGAGGTCTGTCCGGTCGACGCCTTCCACGAAGGCCCCAACTTCCTGGCCATCGATCCCGATGAATGCATCGATTGCACCCTGTGCGAGCCCGAATGCCCGGCCAACGCGATCTTCCCGGAAGACGACGTGCCGGCAGGCCAGGAGCACTTCACCCCGCTGAACAAGGAACTGGCCAAGGCCTGGCCGGTGATCGTCACGCGCAAAGAAGCGCTGGCGGACGCGAAAGAGTGGGATGGCAAGCCGGACAAGTTCAAGCTGCTGGAGCGCTGAACCCGCAAGGCACCGAAAATCGGCGCTGAAGATCGAAAAAAGGCACCGCGCAAACGCCGGTGCCTTTTTCTTTGGCCGCCGAAGCAGCCGAGGCGCCACGCCATTTCAGTCAAAGCCGAAATGGCGACGCCCCGATCTTTGACTCAGCCCTTGCCGCCCAGGCGCGACTTCAGGCTGTCGACCACCTTGGCCACCGCAGCCGCTTCGCCCTGCGCACGCACTTCGCTCGAACCCTGGCCGCTGGCGTTGACGACAACCACCACCGGATGCGCCGCTACGGTGCCGCCGCTGGAGCTGCTGCTCTTGCCGAACATGCGGCCGAGGAAGCTCGGCTTTTCGGCCGGCTGGTCGGAGGCCATCACCGACAGGGTGTAGGTGTGCGCGGCATCGTCATGCCCCTGCAGCGAGCCCAGGTCGCCATTGGCCAGTGCTTCGCCAACGCGGCGGTAGGTTTCGTCCACGCTGTCGGCCAGGATGAAGCCGTCGGTGATCGTGCCCGGCGCATTGCCCACGCGCGCGGTAGCGCCGTTCGGCGACGGCTGGTTGCCACCGGCCGGCGGAATCACCAGCGCGGCGGTCGCCGAAGGCGTATCCAGGCCCGGCGGGATCTCCAGCGGCGTTTGCTGCTTGGCGTTCTGCCAGGCGCGTTCGGAACGGAACATGCCGCAGCCCGAAAGCAGCAGGCCAGTGAGAGCCAGGGCCGGCAGGGCAACGGCGAGGGACGTTTTCTTCATGTAGTGAGATTCCGTAGATGTTCCGTAATTTGAGGCAGGCCGCCGACCCGATCGGTCAGGCAGCATCCGCCAAGGATGCCAGAGTCGCCAAGGCCTTGCGCAACTGCTCGCGCTCCGCCCCCTGTTCCAGTTCCACCAGCGGCAGCCGCGGCAGCGCCGTGCCCAGCCCCAGCTCCGGCAGGCCAGCCTTCACCGCGATCGGGTTGGGCGCGCAGTTGAGCGCCTGCACCAGCGGATCCAGGGCGGCGCTGCAGCGCGCCGCCGCCGCACGATCACCCGTGCCGGCCGCATCACACAACGCACGAAACGCCCTGGGCACCAGATTGGCCACTACCGAGATGGTACCGGCGGCGCCAGCCAGCATGGCCTGGGCCGCGCTGCCGTCATCGCCGGACAGATAGACGAAATCGGCGCGCACAAGTTCCGCGGTCTGCGCGATGCGCTCGGCGTCGCCGCGCGCCTCCTTGATGCCGATGATGGCCGGATGCTCGCGCAGCGCCGCGGTGGTCTGCGGCAACAGATCGCAGCCAGTACGGGACGGCACGTTGTACAGCAGCACCGGCAGGCCACCCTGCTCGGCCACTTCCAGGAAATGGCGGCGCAGGCCCTCCTGCGTGGGGCGCACGTAGTACGGCGCCACCACCAGGGCCGCATCGGCGCCCAGTGCGCGGGCGCGCTTGGTTAGCGCGACGGTCTTGGCGGTACCCGCCTCGCCGGTTCCGGCCAGCACCGGAATACGGCCGGCGACATGCTCGAGCGCGAACGCCAGCAGGCGATCGTATTCATCGTGTTCGAGCATGTGGGCTTCGCCAGTGGAACCGGCGACGACCACCGCCTGGGTGCCGCCCGCGATCTGGAAATCGAGCAGGCGACCGAATGCCGCCATATCGAGCGCCCCATCCGATCCGAATGGGGTAACCAGCGCGCAGACGCTTCCGTGAATCTTCATGGCGCCATCCGCACAAAAACTAGACCCGGCATCTTACTTGCGGGCTCGCAGGACGGGCAAGTAAGCTGGCGTATCGTTCGTCGTCATCCCGCACGACGCGGGGTCTCCATGTCCACCAACCCTTTTTCCGCGCGATCCAGCAACGATCACCAGCTGCTGATCCAGACGCTGACACCCGCCTCGCGCACCCCGCTGCTCGCACTGGCCCGGCGCATCGCCGATGCCGGCTGCAATCTGTCCGATGCGCGGGTTTCTACGATCGGCGCGGACACCTCGCTGACCCTGCTCGCCACCGGCGCCTGGGATGCCGTCGCCAAGCTCGAAACCGCGCTGACCAAGCTGGCCCGCGAGGAAGAGCTGCGCCTGACCCACTACCGCACCAATCCGCGCGAACCCAGCGGACACCTGCTGCCGTATCTGGTCGAAGTGGTCTCCTCCGACCGGCCGGGCATCCTGGTGAAGATCGTGGATTTCTTCAATCGCCACGACATCAGCGTGGAGCAGCTGAGCTCGATGCGCTACCAGGCCATGCAGACGGGCGCCTCGATGTTCCAGGCGCAATTCACCATCGGGGTACCGGACAAACTCCACATTGCCGCCTTGCGCGACGACTTCCTGGAGTTCTGCGACAGCCTGAACCTGGATGCCATCATGGACCCGGTGAAATTCTAGGCAGCGGCGAAATTCTAGAATGCTCCCGCAGGAATAATCTGACAAGGCTGTAACCGTAATCTGACTCGCGCTAGTCTCCAGCCCCAGGAACACGCAGTACTCCTGTTCTGATGGAGAACCCATGCCCGAACTAGGTAAGAAAGTCCCCAAGCTGCAAGGCCCCACCGGCGACGGCAGCACGCTGAAACTCGATGCACTGAAAGGCCAATGGGTAGTCGTCTACTTCTACCCCAAGGACAGCACCCCCGGGTGCACCAACGAGGCCAAGGACTTCCGCGATCTCTATCCGAAGTTCAAGAAACGCCACGCCGAGATCATCGGTGTCTCGCGCGACTCGGTAAAATCCCACGCCAATTTCGCCAGCAAGCAGGAACTGCCGTTCCCGCTGGTTTCCGATCCCGAGGAAACCTGGTGCAGCGCCTTCGACGTGATCCACGAAAAGGTGCTGTACGGGAAACGTCACATGGGCGTGGTACGCAGTACGTTCCTGATTGATCCCGACGGCAAGCTCGCCGCGGAATGGCGGGGCGTGAAAGTGCCCGGCCATGCCCAGGCGGTGCTCGACGCGATACCGGCCCGGTGATTTCCACGTCACACGCTCTCGCCAACGTGCACGTCCCTCTCCACCTCCAACCACGTGAGGTTTCTTCCGCATGACCGGAAGCAAGCGCATCTACGCTCTCGATACCAATGTGCTGTTGCACGACCCCACTTCGCTGTTCCGCTTCGAGGAACACGACGTCTTCATTCCGATGACGGTGCTGGAGGAACTGGACGAAAAGAAGAAAGGCGCTTCGGAAGTTTCACGCAACGGCCGCCAGGTCAGCCGTTTCCTCAATGAGTTGATCGAGCGCGGCAACGGGCACGGCATCAGCAATGGCCTGGAATTGACCAGCCCGCAAGGGGTCACGCTCAAGCGCGGCATCGCCGTGGGCCGGCTGTATTTCCAGCAGCGCACCAGCAACGGTCACGGCAAGGCCGACAACCAGATTCTTTCCGCGGTGATCGAACTGCGCGAACAGAATCCGGATCGCGCGGTGATCCTGGTCACCAAAGACATCAACCTGCGCATCAAGTCCAAGATCTACGGCATCGATGCGGAGGACTATGAGAACGATCGCGCGCTCGACGATTTCTCCCTGCTCTACACCGGCTCCACCGAGCTGGGGGAGAACTTCTGGGACAAGCATCCGGAAGTGCAGTCCTGGAACGAACGCGGCCGCACTTACTACAAGCTCGACCGGCACGAGGACGAAGACTGGTATCCCAACCAGTGTCTGTTCCTCCCCGGCGACGACAACGTCGAACTACGCGTACTGCATATCGACGAGGAACGCGCCACCCTGGTACTGCTCGACGACCACAGTCACAGCAACCACAGTGTGTGGGGCATTGCCGCGCGCAACCGCGAACAGAACTTCGCACTCAATGTGCTGGTCGATCCGGATGTGGATTTCGTCACCCTGCTCGGCACCGCCGGCACCGGCAAGACCTTGCTGGCGCTGGCCGCAGGACTGGCGCAGGTCATGGACCAGCAGCGCTACCGCGAAATCATCATGACCCGCGCCACTGTATCGGTCGGCGAAGACATCGGCTTCCTGCCCGGCACCGAAGAAGAAAAGATGACGCCGTGGATGGGCGCGCTCACCGACAACCTCGAAGTGCTTGCCAACCCCGAAGAAGGCGGCAGCTGGGGGCGCCAGGCCACCAACGACCTGCTCGCCTCGCGCATCAAGATCCGTTCGCTCAACTTCATGCGCGGACGCACCTTCCTCTCGCGCTACCTGATCATCGACGAGGCGCAGAACCTTACGCCGAAGCAGATGAAAACGCTGATCACGCGTGCAGGTCCGGGCACCAAGATCGTATGCCTGGGCAACGTCGAGCAGATCGACACGCCGTATCTGACGGAGACCACATCGGGCCTGACCTACGCGGTGGATCGCTTCAAGCACTGGGCGCATTCGGCGCATATCACGCTGCGGCGTGGCGAGCGTTCGCGCCTGGCGGATTTCGCTTCCGAAGCGATGTAGTTTGGTCGTAGGCTGGGTGAGCGCAGCGCAACCCAACGATGCCTCTTCGACGCGACATGGTTGGGTTACGCTGCGCTAACCCAACCTATCCTCTATCGAATCGTGGCGACTTCTCCTCCTCCCATCGCCCTCACCATCGCCGGCTCCGACTCCGGCGGCGGTGCCGGCATCCAGGCCGACCTGAAAACCTTCCACGCACATCGCGTGCATGGACTTTCAGTGATCGCCGCGATTACCTCGCAAAACACGCGCGGCGTAAGCGCCGTTCATGCGGTGCCGTTGAAGCACATCCGCAGCCAACTCGATGCGGTATTCGACGATTTCCCGATCGCCGCGGTGAAAACCGGCATGCTCGGTAACGCCGCCACTGTGCGACTGGTCGCCAAGGCATTGCGCAAGCGCAAGCCGGCCTGGCTGGTGGTCGATCCGGTGATGGTTGCCACCAGCGGGGCGCGCCTGCTCGACGAAGATGCGATCGATGCGGTAATCAACGAGATGATCCCGCTGGCCGACGTGCTCACGCCGAACCTGCCCGAGGCCGAAGCCCTGCTCGGCCACCCGCTGCGCACGGCCAAGCAATTGGCGGCGGCCGGCGAAGCGCTATTGGCGCTGGGCGCCCGCAGCGTGCTGCTGAAGGGCGGCCATGCGCGCGGCGGCGAAGTGATCGATCGTTATTTCGATGAGCATGGCGTGATGGAGATCCAGCACCCGCGCTTGCCACTCGAAGGCCATGGCACCGGCTGCACCCTGGCGTCGGCCATCGCCGCGCAGCTGGCGCTGGGCTACCCGCCGCACCGGGCGGTACGCCGAGCGGCCGTCTACGTCCATCGCGCCCTCAAGCATGGCTACCGCCCGGGTGGCGGAACAGCTCACGTACTGCGTCATTGAGGCCGACCGGCGCGGCCCCATCCGGACCCGGATCTGCCGTAAAATCCTTGACCTGCGGCCTTTCGGCCACATACTCCGGCCTTGCCCCTGGCGCTATCCGAGCCGCTTTCACGATGGATTTCCTCAGCCCCCGCTTCATCGTCCTCTATGTGCTGCTGGCCTTCGTGCTGTGCGTGCTGCTGGTGCATCTGCGCGGGCGTGCGCGCCTGCGCTTCGATCGCCAACTGGTCGACCACTCCGCCGTGTTCGCGCCGTACAACTTGCTGATGTATGCGTTTTCCGCCGTGCCGGCGCGGCCGATTCTGGATCGCGGCGGCTTCCCGCAGCTCGACTTGCTGCAGTCGAACTGGCAGATCATCCGCGACGAAGCCTTGCAGCTGTTCGACGATGGCCATATCCGCGCGGCGCAGAACAACAACGACGCCAGTTTCAACAGCTTCTTCAAGCAGGGCTGGAAGCGCTTCTACCTGAAATGGTACGGCGAGCCGCTGGTGTCGGCCGAGGCGCTATGCCCCAAGACGGTGGCCTTGCTCAAGTCCATTCCGAGCGTGAAGGCGGCGATGTTCGCCACGCTGGCGCCGCACAGCAAGCTCAATCCGCATCGCGACCCCTTCGCCGGCTCGCTGCGTTATCACCTGGGCCTGATCACCCCCAATTCGCGCGACTGCCGCATCTTCGTCGACGGCGAAGAGCACGCCTGGGGCGACGGCAAGGATGTGGTGTTCGACGAAACCTATGTGCACTGGGTGGAAAACAACACCGACCAGACCCGCGTGATCCTGTTCGCCGACGTGGAGCGCCCGCTGCGCACTGGCGTGATGAATGCGATCAACCATCGCGTCGGCGCCTTCATGGGCAAGATCACGGCCTCGCCCAATACCGAGTCGCCGGAAGAAAAGACCGGCTTCGTCAACCGCATGTTCGCCCTCAACCAGCGCAGCCGCGAACGCAACCGCGTGTTCAAGCGGAAATACCCGCGGCTGTTCCGCACGGTGAAATACATCGGCATGCTGGTGTTTATCTGGCTGGTGTTCCTGGCACCGTGGCCGTTCGTGCACTGAGCCGCTGACCCGTCACGTTCCGGCGGGCTTGTGCGTCCTGGTTCCAGTCACCCTGGGAGATCGCCATGGACCCGCATACCGAACTGTTCCAGCAACACCGCCCGCGCCTGCTCGGCCTCGCCTACCGCATGCTGGGCACGCCTGCCGATGCGGAGGATGTGCTGCACGATGCCTGGCTGCGCTGGCACGCGCAGGACAAGAGCGCCCTGGACGACCCGGAAGCGTGGCTGGTCACCGTCACCACCAGGCTGGCGCTGGACCGCCTGCGCCGCGCCAAGCTGGAGCGCGAGCACTACACTGGGCCCTGGCTGCCGGAACCGCTGATCGCGTCGGAAGAGCATCCCGAGGCCATGGCCGAGCATGCCGAAACCCTCAGCATGTCGTTCCTGCTGATGCTCGAACGGCTCAGTGCCGAAGAACGCGCCGCCTTCCTGCTGCATGACGTGTTCGACTACAGCCATGCGGAAGCCGCCACCATCCTGGGCATCAGCGAAGACAGCGCCCGCCAGCGCGCGCACCGCGCGAAACAGCGCCTGCGCGACGAGCGCACGCGCTTCACCGCCAATGCGCAAACCCAGCGCCGCCTGCTGGAACGATTTGCGCAGGCGCTGGAGCAGCCTACCGAAGCCAATCTGCGCGTGCTGTTTGCCGAGGACGCCCTGCATATTTCCGACGGCGGCGGCCTGGCGCGTGCCGCACTGCGTCCGCTGCTGGGCGGCGAACGGATCGCCCGCCTGTACCTGCAGGTATCCAAAAACGAGCAGGGGCATCAGATGCGCCGCCAGTTGCAGATGCTCAACGGCGCCCCGGTACTGTTGACCTGGGCCGACGGCACCCTGGTCACTGCCGCCTGGGTCGAATGCGACGGCGAGCGCATCGTCGCCCTACACGCCTTGCGCAACCCGCAAAAGCTGGCCCGGCTGGCGGCTGTCACGAAATCGCAGACTGGGCCGTCCTTGCATTGAAACGGCCGATCGCGGCCGCGCAAACCGAGGACCCTCCCATGAGCCGCTTTTCCTACTACGACTATCCCGACGCCCTGAAGCCGCTGTTTGCGATGAAGGCGTATATCGACCACTCCGGCTTGGAAAAAGGGCTGGTGCACCTGGTGATGCTGCGCGCTTCGCAACTCAATGGCTGCGCCTACTGCATCGACATGCACAGCAAGGAAGCACGTGCGGAAGGCGAAACCGAGCAGCGCCTGTATGTGCTGCAGGCCTGGCGCGAAGCGCCGTTCTACAGCGAGCGCGAACGCGCCGCCTTCGCCTGGTGCGAAGCGGTGACGCGGCTCGATCCCGTGCATGGTGTGCCGGACGACGTGTACGAGCAGGCGCGCGCCCAGTTCAGCGAGCGCGAGCTGATCGATCTGAACCTGCTGGTGATCATGATCAACGGCTGGAACCGCATCGCGATACCGTCGAAGCAAGAGCCCGGCAACTTTCAGCCGGCGAAGCACAAAGCGGCCTGAAACGCCGACGCACTGAAAACAAAAAAGCCGCCCCATGGGCGGCTTTTTTGCGGACAGCGATAACTCAGCCCTTTACGCGCTTGGCGATCGCTTCGCCAAAGCTCTGGGTCGAACCCTTGCCACCCAGATCCGGCGTGACGTGATCGCGATCGTTCGCCATCGTGTCGCGGATCGCATCGCGCAGCTTGGTGCCCTTCTCCACCATGCCCAGGTGATCGAGCATGTCGGCCGCCGCCAGCAGCAACGCGCAGGGATTGGCCACACCCTTGCCCGCGATATCCGGCGCCGAGCCGTGCACCGCTTCGAAGATCGCCGCGTGCTCGCCGATATTGTCGCCCGGGGCCAGGCCCAGGCCACCAACCAGGCCGGCGCACAAGTCGGACAGAATGTCGCCGAACAGGTTGGTGGTGACGATCACGTCGAACTGTTCCGGACGCATCACCAGCTGCATGCAGGCGTTGTCCACGATCATCTCGTTGAACTCGATCTGCGGGTATTCCTTGGCGATTTCGCGCGCCACATTGAGGAACAGGCCCGAAGCGGTCTTGATGATGTTGGCCTTGTGCACGGCCGTGACTTTCTTGCGGCCCTTCTTCACCGCCATCTCGAACGCATAGCGCACGATGCGCGCGCTGCCCTTGCGGGTGTTGCGGATCATCGAGGTAGCCACTTCACCGTCTTCGGACAGCGTCTGGCCTTCGGCCAGGTAGGCGCCTTCGGTGTTCTCGCGCACGGTGATGATGTCGATGTTGTCGTAGCGCGCCTTGGTGCCCGGGAAGCTGATCGCCGGACGCACATTCGCATACAGGTCGAAGTGACGGCGCAGGGTGACGTTGATCGAGGTGAAGCCGCCGCCCACCGGCGTGGTCAGCGGGCCCTTCAGCGCCACCTGGTGCTTGGCGATCGCGTCTAGCGTGGCCTTGGGCAGCAGATCGCCGTGCTTTTCCAGCGCGATCATGCCGGCTTCGACCGTGTCGTAGCTGAGACCGCAATCCAGCGCATCGAGCACGCGCAGCGTGGCGGTCATGATCTCCGGGCCGATGCCATCGCCCGGGATCACCGCAATGGTCTTGCTCATGGGGGGAACTCCTTGGAATAAAGCGGGGAACCGGCGCATGGGTGAGGCGCCTGGTCGAAATCCGCTCAATTATCGCCGATACGCCTGTCGGCGAACAGTCCGAAGAAGCCGGGAAGCGTTGCAAATACTCGTATGGAGCATTGCTTCAAATCGAATGATGGCTCGCTTCAATACAAAAAACGGGCCTTTCGCATTCGCCTCCTCTCCCCTGCGGGGAGAGGATTGAGGTGAGGGGGACAAGGCTTGCCCTGAGCCACATCGAAGCGACGCTCCGATTCACCTTGGTCGCGAGCGCGCCCCCTCACCCCAGCCCTCTCTCCGCCGGGGAGAGGGAGAAAAGCTCAGGCGTGGTCGCCGCAGCTTTCCGCCTGCCCTGCGTCACCGGTTTCGAGCTTGTCGAGAAAATCCACCGCGCGGCGCAGATGCGGAATCACGATCGACCCGCCCACCACCAGCCCCACGCTGAATACTTCGAAGAACTCCTCGCGATTCACGCCCGCTTCCTTGCACTGGGCCACGTGATAGCTGATGCAGTCGTCGCAGCGCAGCACCATCGACGCCACCAGGCCCAGCATTTCCTTGGTCTTCACATCCAGTGCGCCGGCCTTGTAGGTCTGCGTATCGAGTGCGAAGAAGCGGCGTACTACCTGGTTGTCTTCGCCCAGGATGCGTTCGTTCATGCGCTGGCGGAAGGCGGTGAATTCGGCGACGCGGTCCTTCTCGGCGCTCATGCAGACTCTCCCAGCAGTTGCGCCAGCTTGCCGCTGCGATCGGCGGCGACCAGGTCGTCATAACCGCCCACGTACTGATCGTTGACGAAGATCTGCGGCACCGTGCGGCGGCCGCCGCTGCGCTGGAGCATGGCGTCGCGCTGCGCCGGATCGGTGTCCACGCGCACCTCCTCCCAATGCAGGCCCTTGGCCTTCAGCAGGTTCTTGGCGGCCACGCAGTAAGGGCATACCGCGGTGGAATAGACTTCGATCTTGGACATCGCGAAAAACTCCGGAATTACTTGCGCCGTAAATGGCGGTGGCAGGCCTGCAAAACAAGCGGTTGAGACTGAACTGCAACCCAATCGAAAGGTCCCAGCTGATATTGTCGTCGATCTATGACCATGGCACCACGACACCTCCGTAAACACCTGCTGACCGTGCTGCTGATGGCCGGCCTGACCACGGCGGCCGGCGCCCAGGACAAGCCGGACGACATCCGCCTGCCGGACCTGGGCAGTTCGGCCAATGCACTGATCTCGCCGCAGGAGGCGCAGGACTACGGCGCGATGATGCTGCAGCAGATGCGCGCGCTGGACATGGTGGTGAACGATCCGCTGCTGGACGACTACATCAACAGCCTCGGCTTCCGCCTGGTCTCTAATTCGGCCAAGCCCAAGGATCACTTCGCGTTCTTTATCGCCAAGGATCCGGAGATCAACGCGTTCTCCGCGCCGGGCGGCTATATCGGCATCAATTCGGGCCTGATCATCATCACCCGCAACGAGGACGAGCTGGCTGCGGTGATGGCGCACGAAATCGGCCACATCACGCAGAACCATCTGCAGCGCGCCTACGAATCAGCCAAGAAGGACACGCCGCTGATGGCGCTGGTGGCGCTCGGTGCGATTGCCGCGGGCGGCGCGGCGGGCGGCCAGGCGGCAGCGGCCGCACTGCTGGGCGGCCAGGGCGCGATCATGCAGAAAGAAATCAACTTCACCCGCAAGGATGAAGCCGAGGCGGACCGCACCGGCATTCTCACGCTGACCAAGGCGGGCTTCGATCCCAACGCCATGGCCGGCTTTTTCGGCCGCATGGAAGACGTGATGAGCGCCGATTCCGGCGGCATCAACGTGCCCTCGCTGCTGCAGGATCACCCGGTCACCGCCCAGCGCATCGCCGACGCCAAGGCACGTGCCGATACCTTGATCGCCGAGCAGAAATCGCAGCCCACCGGCAACCTGCTCGACAAGAAAAGCTGGTCGCAGCAGACCGCGCCGATCGCCTATGTGAAGGATCCCACCACCCTCGCCGCCGCCACCGGCAGCACGCCGGGCCCGAATACGTACCTGCTGATGCGCGAGCGCGTGCGTGTGCTGTCCGACGACCCGTACCGCATGAGCACGTATTACGGCGACCTGCTGGCCCGCCAGGATGGCGCCTATCGCACGCCCGAGAACTACTACGGCTACGCCCTGGCCCTGACCCGCAGCGGCCAGGGCGCCAAAGCCGTTCCCCAGCTGCAGCCGCTGCTGGCCAAATTCCCCAATAGCCTGGTGCTGCGCCTGGCCATGGCCGATGCCCGCCTGCAGGCCGGGGAGCGCAGTGCGGCGCTGGACCTCTACGCCACCCTGAACGCCCAGTCCCCGCGCAACAAGGCGATCGGCGTGGCCTACGCCAATGCGCTGACCGTGGGCGGCAGCAAGGCCCAGGCCGCGCAGGCCGCCGGCATGCTGCGCCCGATGCTGGAAGACACCGACGAACCGGACCTGTTTACCGCCTACGCCAAGGCCAGCGAAAAGGCCGGCGACAGCGTGCGCTCCGGGGAGGCCTACGCCCAGGCCAGTTATCTGTCCGGCCGGCCGTTCGATGCGATGGAGCAGCTCAAGGGCCTGCTCAAGCGCCCGGACCTGGACTACTACGCCCGCGCCCGCATCCAGGCGCATATCGCCGAAATCACCCCGCTGGTGATGGAATTGCGCAAGCGCCGGGTGGCCACGGACGACAATCCGGACGGCAACAACCAGGGCCAGCAACTCGACGCCAAGACGTCATGCAGCGGCAAAATCTGCTACGGCCTGGGCGATGTGGTGCATTAATGTAGGTGAATATTCCTGTCCGTGACGGCTTTTTCTGGCATTGTCATTGCCGCGTAACATTTCACCGCTGCAATATTTGCGTCATAGGCCACCCCGACCGGACCCAGCGTGCACAAACGCATCCTTATTGTTGAAGACGAAGCCTCCATCCGCGACATGGTCGCTTTCGCCCTGCGCAAGGCCGGCATGGATACCGCCCAGGCTGCCGACGCACGCACCGCCCAGATGTCGATTGCCGAGCAGGTGCCGGATCTGATCCTGCTGGACTGGATGCTGCCCGGCACCAGCGGCCTGGATCTGGCCCGCCGCCTGCGCAAGGAAGAACTGAGCCGCGAAGTGCCGATCATCATGCTCACCGCCCGCGGCGAGGAAATGGATCGCGTCAACGGCCTGGAAGCAGGCGTGGACGACTACGTGGTGAAGCCCTTCTCCACCCGCGAGCTGATCGCCCGCATCAAGGCCGTGCTGCGCCGCAGCCAGGGCGACGATGGTTCGGGCATGGTGGAACTGGGCCGGCTGCGCATCGATGGCCCGGCGCACCGCGTGTTTGCGGGCGACGAGCCGGTACCGATCGGCCCCACCGAATATCGCCTGCTGTATTTCTTCATGACCCATCCGGAGCGCGTCTACTCGCGCGCGCAGCTGCTCGACCATGTATGGGGCGGCAGCGTGTATGTGGAGGAGCGCACGGTCGACGTGCATATCCGCCGCCTGCGCAAGACGCTGGAGCCGTGGAAGCTGGAAGAGATGGTGCAGACCGTGCGCGGCGCCGGCTATCGGTTCTCGGCCAGCCCTTAAGGTGCGCATCAGCAACCGGAGATCGGATAGCGTGACAAGTCGGGACTGCAAAAGCTTCTACCATTCCCGCCCCACGCTCCTCCGTTCCCGGTGATGCCGCCCATGTCCCCAGCCTCCAACGCCTGGAAACTTCCGCTTGCACTGCTTGCCGGCCTGCTCGCCGGCGGCGTGCTCGGCTGGCTCCTGGGCAATCACGCGACAGCCGGTGTGGCGGCGGTCGCTGTAGCAGAGATTGTCTTGCTACTGACGCACTTGCGTCACATTGCTAAGCCCATGATGAGTTCGCGCTCCCCCGAACCCTACGTGGACCCCGACCAACCCCGGCATGACCGATTCATGATGCGTTCCCGTCGCCTAGCCGCCAACCTGCATGACCTGCGCCGCGCCGCCGGCAGCCTGCCGGATGCGATCGTGTTGCTCGACCAAGAGCAGCATGTGCGCTGGTTCAATCATGCCGCCGAAAGCCTGCTCGGCCTGCGCCGTCCGCAGGACCGCGGCGTGGTGCTGAAAGACAAGCTGCACAATTCCGAACTGGCCGGCTGGCTGCAGGAAACCTCGCCGGAGCCGCTCAACGACGTCAGCGCGCCCGGGCAGCCCAGCCGCCACATCAACGTGACCATGCTGCCGTTCGGCCAGCGCCAGCGCCTGCTGCTGGCGCGCGATATCAGCCACATGTCGCGGCTGGAGCAGATCCGCCGCGATTTCGTCGCCAACGTGTCGCACGAATTGCGCACGCCGCTGACGGTGATCCACGGTTATCTGGAATTGCTCGATCCGGAAGATGTGCCGCATCTGGCGCCGGTACTCAACGAAATGCGTGCGCAGTCCAAGCGCATGGGCCAGATCGTGGAAGACCTGCTGACCCTCTCGCGCCTGGAAACGCAGGATCACGTCAGCGAGGAGCGCGTGCCGATGGCGCCGCTGCTGGCCACCTTGCGCAAGGAAGCCGAAGCGCTCAGCCAAGGCCGTCACAGCATCAGCCTGGAATCCTCCGCCGAACTGGATCTGCTCGGCTCGCCCAAGGACCTGCACAGCGCGCTGTCCAACCTGGTCAGCAATGCCGTGCGCTACACCCCCACCGGCGGGCGCATCACCATTCGTTGGGAACGCACTGCCGACGGCGCCAATTACTCGGTGAGCGATACCGGCTACGGCATTCCGGCCGATCACCTGTCGCGCCTGACCGAACGCTTCTATCGCGTGTCGTCCAGCCGTTCGCGCGACAGCGGCGGCACCGGACTGGGCCTGTCGATCGTCAAACACGTACTGGGGCTGCATCAGGCGCGACTGGATATCCGCAGCACGCCGGGCCAGGGCTCCACCTTCACCTGCTGCTTCGGGCGCGAGCGTCTGCTGGCGCCTGAGGTGCACGAGACCAAGACGCTGGAAAGCCACTGACCGAGAACGCCATAGCCGGCGTAGGTTGGGTAAGCGCAGCGTAACCCAACGATGTCGCTACGAAGACAGATCGTTGGGTTACGCTGCGCTTACCCAACCTACGGCGGCGCTATTGAGTCGTTACAAAATTTTGAATCATTTCTTGCAAAGACATAGTCGCCACCGGCCATATGAGTAAAAATGGCCGGATGCCGCGCCGCCAAGCCATCCAACCCGTCATCACCGAACCGCCCCAGCCCGAGCTGTTTCTCAACCGCGAACTGGGCGCCCTGGAATTCAATGTCCGTGTGCTCGCGCAGGCGCGCGATCCGGGCATTCCGCTGCTGGAGCGCCTGCGCTACCTGAGCATCGTGGCCAGCAACCTCGACGAGTTCTTCGAAGTGCGCGTGGCCATGCTCAAACAGCGCCATCAGTTCGGCTCTGCCGCCCCGGGGCCCGACGGCATCGCCTCCGGCGAACTGCTGTCGCGGATCCGCGAGGGCGTGCTGGACCTGACCCGCGCGCAATATGCCGCCTGGCAGGAAGAACTGGGCCCGGCGCTCACCGCCGAAAATATCCATTTCCTCACGCACAAGCAGTGGAGCAGCCGCCAGCGCCGCTGGCTGCAAGGCTATTTCGAAAACGAAGTGCTGCCGGTGCTGTCGCCGCTGGGCCTGGATCCGGCGCATCCGTTCCCGCGCATTCTCAACAAGACGCTCAATATCGCCGTGGTGCTGCAAGGCCGCGATGCGTTCGGCCATGAGGGCCATATGGCGCTGGTGCGCGCGCCACGCTCGCTGCCGCGCATCATCCGCATCCCCAACGAAGTCAGCGGCGAGGGCGATCACTTCGTATTCCTGGCCGAGTTGCTGCAGGCCTTCGCGGACCTGATGTTCCCCGGCTTCAAGGTAGCCGGCGCGTATCAGTTCCGGGTCACGCGCAACAGCGAGCTGATCGTTGAAGAAGAAGTCGACAACCTGGCGCGCGCGCTCACCGAAGAATTGGTCGGCCGCGGCTATGCGCGTCCGGTGCGGCTGGAAATCGGCAACGACTGCCCGCAGTCGATCGTGTCGATGCTGATCAGCAACTTCGAGCTGGAAGAAACCGACGTCTACCGCTGCGACGGCCCGGTCAACATCATCCGCCTGGGCCTGGTGTACGACGAAATCGAGCGCCCGGAGCTGAAATTCCCGCGCTTTACGCCATCGATCCCGGCCGCCTTCGGCCCGGTCAAGAAGCGCCTGTTCGATACGCTCAGCCAGCGCGACATCCTGCTGCACCACCCCTACGAATCCTTCAACGCGGTGATCGACCTGCTGCGCGAAGCCGTGCAGGATCCGGACGTGCTGGCGATCAAGCAGACGCTGTACCGCGCCGGCAAGGACACCCCGCTGGTCGACCTGCTGGTGGAAGCGGCGCGCAACGGCAAAGATGTCACGGTGGTGATCGAGCTGCGCGCGCGCTTCGACGAAGAAGCCAATATCCGCCTGGCCGAGCGCCTGCAGGAAGCCGGCGTGCAGGTGGTATACGGCGTGGTGGGCTTCAAGACGCACGCCAAGATGATGCTGATCGTGCGGCGCGAGAACAGCCATCTGCGCCGCTATGTGCATCTGTCCACCGGCAACTACCACCAGAGCAACAGCCGCCTGTACACCGATATCGGCCTGATGACCGCCGATCCGGAAATCGGCGAGGACCTGCACAAGGTATTCCAGCAGCTGTCCGGCCTGGGCCCCACCATCAGCCTCAAGCGCCTGCTGCATTCGCCGTTCACGCTGTACAAGAGCGTGGTGGCGAAGATCGAGCGCGAAGCCGAGCATGCACGCCATGGGCGTCCGGCGCGCATTGTGGCCAAGCTCAATGCGCTGAACGAGGCGCATGTGATCGAAGCCCTGTACGCCGCGGCGCAAGCCGGCGTGGAAATCGACCTGATCGTGCGCGGCGCGTGCACCTTGCGGCCGGGCATTGTGGGCGGATCCGAGCGGATCCGCGTGCGCTCCATCGTCGGGCGTTTCCTGGAACACAGTCGCGTGTACTGGTTCGGCAACGACGGCCAGCCGGAAATCTACTGCGCCAGCGCCGACTGGATGGAACGCAACCTGATGCGCCGCATCGAGGTGGCCTTTCCGATCCTCGATCCGGCGCTGGCCAAGCGCGTCTACGACGAAACGCTGGCCAATTATCTGGCCGACAATACGCAAGCCTGGCTGCTGGATAGCCAGGGCCGCTACACCCGCGCCACGCCCGGCGAACAGCCGCCGCATTCGGCGCAGGAAACCTTGCTGGCGAATCTCAGCGCCAGCATTGCGCCCTCCTCCCCGCGGGGAGAGGGAACTGCAGCAAGCCATTAACAGGAGCCCCGCGTGAGCCTCGGCGACCCGATGCAGATCAAGGACGGCGAGCTGATGGCCGCCGTCGATATCGGCTCCAACAGTTTTCATATGGTGGTGGCGCGCATGGAACACGGCGAGCCGCGCGTGATCGACCGCCTGCGCGAAACCGTGCGCATGGCGGCCGGCCTGCGCGCCGACGGCACCTTGGACGCCGAACACCGTGCCCGCGCGCTCAACTGCCTGGCCAAGTTCGGCCAGCGCATCGCCGGCATCCCTACCGTGCGCGTGCGCGCGGTAGCCACCAATACGGTGCGCCGCCTGGCATCGCCGCAGGCCTTTCTGACCGCAGCCGAAGCGGCGCTGGGGCATCCGGTGGAAGTGGTGTCGGGCCGCGAGGAAGGGCGCCTGATCTTTCTGGGCGTGGCGCACGATCTGTCCGCCTCACGCGACCCGCGGCTGGTGATCGACATCGGCGGCGGCAGCACCGAATTCATCATCGGCCGCGGCCTGGCGCCGATGCATACGGAAAGCGTGCAGGTCGGCTGCATCGCTTCCACCCAGCGCTTCTTCCCCGGCGGCAAGCTCACGCGCAAGCGCTGGCAGCGTGCGCGCGACGAAATCGGCGTGCTGCTGCAGCAGTTCTCCGAGGAATACCTGGAAGCCGGCTGGACCGACGCCTATGGCTCATCCGGCAGCGCCAAGGCGATCGGCGCCGTGGTGCAGGCCATGAAGCTGTCCGATGACGGCGTCACGCCCGCCTCGCTCGCCACGCTGCGCGACGCCATGCTCGACCAGGGCCAGATCGGCTCGCTCAAGCTGCCCGGCCTGGGCGAGGAGCGCGCACCGGTATTCGCCGGCGCGATGGTGATCTTCGAGGCTGCGTTCGCCGCGCTCGGCATCCAGCGCCTGCAGGTATGCGAAAGCTCGATGCGCGAAGGCCTGCTGTGGGATCTGATCGGCCGTGCCGGCGGCAGCGATCCGCGCACCGCCAGCATCGATGCGCTGGCCAACCGCTACGGCGTCGACCGCGCGCAGGCGCGGCGCGTGGAATCCACCGCGCTGATGCTGTTCGACCAGATCGCCGCCACCTGGAAGCTCGATGCGGAAGCGCGCGAATGGTTGTCCTGGGCTGCGCGCGTGCACGAGATCGGCCTGGCCATCGCGCACAGCCAATACCACCACCACGGCGCCTATATCCTGCGCAACGCCGATCTGGCTGGCTTCTCCAAGCAGGAACAGCACCTGCTGGCGGCGATCGTGGAAGCGCATCGCCGCAAGCCGGACAAAGCCACCTTCGCCACCCTGCCCCAGCGTTACCGCCAGCTGGCCAAGCACATCACCGCGCTGCTGCGCCTGTCCGTGCTGTTCCGCCGCGCCCGCCGCGCCGAATCGCTGCCGGCCATGCGCCTGAGCGCCGCCAGCCAGCGCCTTACGCTGCAGCTGCCGGCCGGATGGCTGGAGCAGCATCCGCTCAGCCAGGCCGACCTGGAGCAGGAAGTGACGCCGCTGTCGGAACTGGGCCTGGCGCTGGCGCTGTCGGCGCAATAAAGCGCAATCCTTGCCTTGCCCCCTCCCCTGCCTGGCAGGGGAGGGCCGGGGTGGGGTTGCCAGCGCTTGCCGCTCACCACACTGCCCCTCACCGTCACTCCGGCCTTCGCCGGAATGACGGTGAGAGGAGTGACGATGGCTTCATGCGGAGCCATCCAGCCCTGCTGCATACCGGGGAAACAGCTGGCGCAGTTCCGCAATTTCCTGCCCGCTCCCGCCCCCTGTTCCCGCCGCTTTAAGCCACAAGCTCCCGCAGCCGCGTATCATGCGCGGATATTTCCGCCGCGCCCCCTCATTTCGCCATGCCCAAGCACCTGCTGACTGCCTCGCTTCTCCTGACCAGCCTGCTCGTCACCCCGCTTGCCATCGCGCAAACCGCCAAGCCGTCCGCCACTGCCACGGCGACTTCGGCGAGCGATCCGGTCGTGCTGCTGCATACCTCGCAAGGCGATATCGAGCTGGAGCTGTTCGCGGACAAATCGCCCAAGAGCGTGGCCAACTTCCTGCGCTACGCGCATGAAGGCTTCTACGCCGGCACCACCTTTCATCGCGCGATTCCCGGCTATCTGGTCCAGGGCGGCCTGTACACCAAGGATCTGCAGCCGCGCCGCACGCATACGCCGGTGCAGAGCGAAGCCGACAACGGCCTGTCCAACCTGCGCGGCACGGTTGCGGTGGCGCGCGGCGCGGATCCCAATTCCGGCACCTCGCAGTTCTTCATCAACCTGGTGGACGACCGCCGCCTCGACTACGTCGGCAACCAGAGCGGTCTCACCTGGGGCTACACCGTATTCGGCAAGGTGGTGAAAGGCATGGACGTGGTGGACAAGATCGCCGCGCTGCCCACTCACGGCCAAGGCCCGTTTGCCGCCGACGTGCCCAATCCGCCGGTGCTGATCGAAAGCGTATCCATCAACGGCGAGCCCACGCCGGCGCCGGCCAGCTCGTCCACGGCAGCCGTCGGCAAGGCTGCACAGTGAGCACGCTGTTTATCGCCGACCTGCATCTCGACGATAGCCGCCCCCAGATCACCAGCTTGTTCGAACACTACCTCGCCAGCGAGGAGGTGCGCCGTGCCGACGCGCTGTACATCCTCGGCGACCTGGTCGAAGCATGGATCGGCGACGACGACGATGCGCAACTGCCCAAGCGCATCGCCACCGCCACGCGCGCCGTGCGCGATGCCGGCGTGCCGGTGTATTTCATGGCCGGCAATCGCGACTTCCTGCTTGGCGAGGCATTTGCCGAGCGCGCCGGTTTCACCCTGCTCGACGACGGCACCGTGCATGACCTGTACGGCACGCCCACGCTGCTGATGCATGGCGACGTGCTGTGCACCGACGACGTCGCCTACCAGGCGGTGCGCCGCAACGTACGCACGCCCGCATGGAAGGCGCAGGTGCTGTCGATGCCGCTGGAGGCACGCCGCGCCTTCGCCGCCAAGGCGCGCGAGGACAGCCGCGCCCATACCGGCAGCACCCACGAGACCATCATGGACGTCAATGCCGACGCCGTGGCCCAGGCCATGCGCACGGCCGGCGTGACCCGGCTGGTCCACGGCCACACCCACCGCCCCGCCATCCACCCCCTGAATTTGGACGGCCATACGGCCAAGCGCATCGTCCTTGGCGACTGGTATGAACAGGGATCGGTTCTTAAAATCGATCTAAAAAGCCTGGATTTACAGGCTCTGCGGGAATAGATCGTGCCAAACGGCACGTCTCACGCCAGGCAACACTTCGTTTAGAACGCTGCGTCACATTTTGTGCGGAAGTTGTAGACGCCGCTTGCACGGCGGCTTCACGTGAGTGCTCGCAGCATCGCTTTCGCCCGATCCTTACTCATGTTTAGGCATCCAGGCGTAAAGGAGGCCGCCCATCCATTCCAGGCTCCGAATCAACCGGTACGCATGAGCCGGTCGGGAGGGATAGATGTCTACTTTCACGCATCCACTACAGGTGGAACGCACTGCGTTCGTGGAGTGATGATCATGCGCAATCTTTCTTCGGGCAATGTCCTCAAGCGGACCCTTCTTTCCAGTCTGATCCTGGCCGCGGTGGTCTCCATGGCCGCCTGCAGCGGTTCGGGATCGGTACGTTCTCCTTCCGGCGGCGGCACCTCGGTCGGCCCGTCCGGCAGCGGCTCCAGCGGCTCAGGTTCCAGCGGTAGTGGCAGTGGCAGCAGCAGTGGCGGCGGCAGCGGGATTTCCGGCAGCGGCGGCAATAGCGGCACACCGACGCCCACGCCCACGCCGACACCGACGCCCACCCCAACGCCCACGCCGAGCGCGGCGCCGTCCAACGTGCTTGGCGCGGTCGCGACCGGTGCCGGCAATGTCGTCTCCAGCCTGGGCGGTGCGGTCAGCACGGTCGGCTCGCAGCTCACCAATACGCCGCTGGGCAACAACGGCACCACGCAAGGTTTGGCCGGCGTGGTCGAGAACACCGGCAATGCGGTCAGCACGCTGGGTAATGGCGTCAGCAGCGGGCTCGGCCAGCTGGGCAATACCAGCGATCCGGTCGGCACCACGGTGCAGAGCGTCGGCGGCGTCGTGGACGATACCGGCAAAGCAGTCAACAGCCTGGGCGAGACCGTCATCAGCGTCGGCGACTTCCAGGGCTCGCCGATCGAACCGATCACCTCCACCCTCGGCGGCGCGGTATCCACCCTCGGCAATGCAGTGTCCGCCGGCAGCGTGCCGCTGGATGGCGCGCTCAGCACCGGCCTGGTGAAGACGGTGACGCAGGATGCCAGCAACCTGCTCAATCCGCTCGCCTCCAGCCTCAGCAATACCAACAGCGGCAACCTCGTCGCTGCCGTATCGACCGTCGGCGGCAATGCCACCGCGGGCGTCGGCGGCCTGGTGTCGTCGGTCGGCACGCAAGTCAGCGGCGCTGGCGCCGGCACGCCGGCAGCACCGGTTACATCCTTGCTCGGCGGTACCGTGGCGGGCCTGGGCGGCTCGGTAACCACGCTCGGCGATGGTGTCACCGCCGGCCTCGGCCATGCGGGCAGCATCAGCAATCCGGTCGGCGTGACCTTGGCCGGTGCCACCGGTGCCGTGACTGGCGTCGGCGCGACCGTCGCCGGTACGGGCGCCGCCATCAGCGCGCTCGGTTCGGGCCCTGCCGCGGCACTCAATCCGGTGACCAGCCTGGTCGGCAACGTAGTCACCACCGCAGGCGGTGCCGTCGCCGTGGTTGGCGCCAATGCTACGGGCGCCGTGAACGGACCGCTGTCACCCGTAACGCAGGCGGTCAGCAACGTGGTCAATGGTGTGGCGGGTATTACCGGCACCAGTGGCAGCGGTGGCTTGCTCGGCTCGGTGACCAGCGGCCTTTCCGGCGGCAGCAGCGGCAGCAGCAAGGGCAACGGACTGGCTGGCGTACTCGGCAAGACCGGCCTGTAACAGGCTGCGCTCGAACAAAAAGCAACACGCGTTGAAGTGGAGGCGGCCATGGAGCCGCCTCCACCTTATCAACGGCGCGCACGCCGCGCGCTTTTGCAAGACGCGACAAAACAGGGGGCAGTGATGAAGGCATGGATCGGCCCGGCGCTCGGCATTTCCATCGCGATGTCACTGCAGGTGGATGCACAGGTGCGTCCGCCCTCCACCGCCAATCCGCTGCAAAACCTGCCGCGCGTAGAAACGCCGGTGACGCCGCGCGTCAACGAGCAGGTGCAAAAACAGGCACCCAATCCACGCCTGGCCGCCTTGCTAGCCACCCCCATTACGCCACGCCGCTTCGATGTGGTCGGCGTGCATGCCGTGCCGTTCAAGGAAATCGCCGCGCTGTTCAGCCCGATGACCGGCAAGAACGTGCACGTGGCCGATGTGCTCGCTGCCGCCAACAAGGTCAGCGACGTGTACAAGGCACACGGTTATGCGCTGTCGTTCGGCTTTGTGCCCACCCAGGACTTTGCCAACGGCGACGTACACATCACCATCGTGGAAGGCTATGTGGCTACGGTGGACATTACCGGCGACGCCGGCAATATGGCCCCGAAGATTCGCGCCATCGCGCAGCACATCGCCAAGGACCGCCCGCTGCGCCAGAAAACCTTCGAACGCTATTTGCAGGTGCTGGGCATGCTGCCCGGCCTGCACATCGATGCGAACGTGCCCGCACCCACCACCACCGACGGCGCCACGCGCCTGGAGTTGAGCGTGAAGCGCACGCGCTTCAATGCCACCACCGGCATCGATTTCGATCATCCGGGCGTGCAAGGCCTCACCGGCGTTACCGAGAATGGCTTGCTGGGACAGGCCGAACAAGTCGGCTTCTCCACCCTGCTACCGTCCGGCCCCGGCGATCAGCGCCTGTACGCGCTGGCTTATCTGCAGCCGCTGTGGTCGGACGGCCTGATGCTGCACGTGAACGCCTCGCACTACCAGGGCAATCCCGATACCGACGACCAACTGCCCTCTTACCTGCAGCAGAACATGCATCAGGACCAATACACATTTTCCTTCAGCTATCCGCTGCTGCTGGACAACCACCACAGCCTCACCGCCACCGGCGGCGCCTATGCGACTACGCTCAACGAGACCTACACCAACACCGTCACCGGTGCGCGCTTGATCCAGCAGTACGGGCTGCGCGTGCTCGATGCGAAGATGGACTGGATCAAGGCCGGCGACACCAGCGTGCAGAAAGTGAATCTGGAAATCGCCCATGGACTGGATGCCCTGGGCGCCAATGCCAGCACCGTCGTGCGCGTCGGCAACCTGGCCGAAGCGGTGCCGGCCGATCCGCAGTTCACCCGCTACGACGCCACTTTTATCCAGAGCAATGTCTGGCCGCATCACTTCGGCACGGTGTTCAACATCACCGGGCAATACAGCAACAACACCTTGCCTACCACCGAACAGGTCAGCTTCGGCGGGCCGCGCTATGGCCTGGCCTACGATCCGGGCGAAACCGCCGGCGACAGCGGCTGGGGCGCATCGATGGAAGTGAACCGCTCGTTCGACGTGTCCACCCGCTGGGTGAAACAGGTAACGCCGTATCTGATCGGACAATATGCACGCGTGTATCTCAATGTGGGTGCGCCCACTACGGCCCAGCTCGGCACTGCCGGCTTAGGCGTGCGCTGGTCGGATAAGCGCTATTACACGTTTGACCTCACCTTCGCCGAACCGGTTGGCGACGTACCGTTCGAGGCGCCGCACCGCGAACCGCGCGTGGATTTCTCTTTCAGCTATCAGCTGCACTGAAGCTATCCCTGCAGAGCAAAAGCGGCCATCTCATCAGAGATGGCCGCAAGCCTGCATTACATCCCCGCATCCTCAGGCAGCTGGCTGCGCGGCCATGCCGGTCGGCGACTGCCCCACTTCGACGGTGTCGACAACCGTATCGGTAGCCGTGCTGATGACGGATACCGTATCGGAATAGTTGTTGGACACGTATACCCGACTGCCATCCGGACTGATCGTCACGCCAATCGGAAAGCGCCCCACGTCGAGCGTGGCCGTCACTGCGTTGCTGCGCGTGTCGATAACCGACACCGTGTCATCGTAGTAATTGGCCACATACGCACGGGCACCATCCGGCGTAACCGCGATGCCATACGGCTGAGTGCCCACCTCGATCGTAGCTACGACGGCATTGATCGCGGTATTGATCACATAGACGTTACGCGACCAGAAATCGGTCACGTACAGCTGCGCACCATTGGGAGAGAACGCCAGCTCACCGGGGATGCCTGCCACCTTGATGACCGCGGCAACGGTGTTGCGGGCGGTATCGATCACGGTGATGTTGCGGCTGTCTTCGTGGATCACATAGGCCCGGCGATTATCGGGCGTCACCGCAATGCCGACCGGGTAGCCACCCACTGTCACCTTGGCCGCGACTTTCATGGTGGCAGTATCGATCACGGAGACGTTCCGGCTGCTCTCGTTGGCCACATAGGCACGCGCACCGTTGGGGCTGATCGCCACGTCGGCAGGGCTCTTCCCGACCTTCACCGTGGCAGTCACGGTATGGCTGGCCGTATCGATCACCGACACGGTATTGGCATCGCCATTGGCCACATACGCCTTGTCACCGCCCGGCGTAAACGCCACGCTCAGGGGAGTCTTCCCCACCGCCAGCGTTGCGCTGACTTTGTTGGTTGCGGCATCGATGATCGAGACTGTGTTGTCGTCCGAATTGGCGACATAGATGTTGTGCGCGGCGACCGGCCACGTCAGGCAGCCCAGCAGCAGGGCAAGAATGCAGCGGCTTAAACCCGTTTGCCGCGTGGCAGCGGCAGGGCGCATCGTGAAGCTCGGTTGGTTGTTCGTCAGCATGGAAACTTCCTGTTGAAAAGGGGCATCGCTCTGCGATGAGTTTTCTGCACAAGCGCGGACTCGCGTCAGCGTGATCGCGCCCGGCCGTAAAACCTTCTCATGTGCCCATCCGCATGGCTGTCGGCGAAGCCTGATGCATCGATAGGATTGCGATTAGTGTTGCGCAAGCCCACCACCAAACCACCTGTAGGTTGGGTTAGCGCAGCGTAACCCAACGGATCTTGCCTACACCGATGAGTGACCCCGGATCGAATCCGGCACAGCCCAACTCAGGCACAAAAAAGGCCACCTCTTGCGAGGTGGCCTTTTTCTGCAGCAGTAAAACGAAACTTACTTCTTGGCGAACAGATGCTCGACGCCAGCGCGCTCTTCGCGCAGTTCCTTCTCGGTGGCGTCCATGCGGGCGCGCGAGAATTCGTTGATTTCCAGGCCCTGCACGATCTCGTACTTGCCGTTCTTCACCGTCACCGGATAGCCGTAGATCACGCCCGGCGCGATGCCGTAGGAGCCATCCGACGGAATGCCCATCGACACCCAGTCACCGTCCGTGCTGCCCAGCGCCCAGTTGCGCATATGGTCGATCGCCGCCGAAGCGGCCGAGGCGGCCGACGACGCACCGCGCGCCTTGATAATGGCGGCGCCGCGCTGCTGCACGGTCGGAATGAAATCCTTCTCGTACCAGCCCTGGTCGATCAGGCTGAGCGCAGCCTTGCCGCCGACGCTGGCGTGGTGCAGGTCCGGGTACTGGGTGGAGCTGTGGTTGCCCCAGATGGTGACCTTCTTGATGTCGGTGGTGTGCTTGCCGGTCTTTTCGGCCAGCTGCGACAGCGCACGGTTGTGGTCCAGGCGCACCATCGCGGTGAAGCACTTCGGATCCAGGTCCGGGGCGTTCTGCTGCGCGATCAGCGCATTGGTGTTGGCCGGGTTGCCCACCACCAGCACCTTCACGTCGCGCTTGGCGTGATCGTTCAGCGCCTTGCCCTGCGGCGAGAAGATTGCGCCGTTGGCTTCCAGCAGGTCCTTGCGCTCCATGCCCGGGCCGCGCGGACGCGCGCCCACCAGCAGGGCGTAGTCGACATCCTTGAAGGCCACGTTCACGTCATCGGTGGCGACAATGCCGGCCAGGGTCGGGAAGGCGCAGTCGTTGAGTTCCATCACCACGCCCTGCAGTGCGGGCAGCGCCGGGGTGATTTCGAGCAGGTGCAGAATCACCGGCTGGTCCGGACCGAGCATGTCGCCGGCGGCGATACGGAACAGCAAGGCATAACCGATCTGGCCGGCAGCGCCGGTCACGGCAACACGAACGGGGGCTTTCATCGTGGCAACTCCTTCAGGTGCATAAAACAAGACCTGCATCGCGTGATGCAGGCCGGAGAAGAATCAGGTCAATTCAGCAAAGAACTCGACGATGCGCGCAAGGCCGGGTTCGAGCTGGGCGGTAGGACAGGTATAGGAAATACGCAGCGCGCGCGGTTCGCCGAAAGCCGAGCCCGGCACACAGGCCACGCCCTTGGCTTCCAGCAGCGCCGCGCACAGTTCCACGTCGTTCTCGATGCGCTTGCCGTTATGGCTCTTGCCGAACGCGACCGAGATATCGGGAAAAGCGTAGAACGCGCCCTGCGGACGCGGACACACCACGCCGGGAATCCTGGCCAGCGCGGCCAGCACGATATCGCGCTTGCCGGCAAATTCCTCGCACTTGGCCGCAGGAATGTCCTGCGGACCGCTGAAGGCGGCAACCGCCGCGGCGGTGATCACTTCCGGCACGCTGGTGATGTGATTGGAATTGAGCGTGGTGATCGCCTTGGCCACCGATTCGGGGCCGGCGATCAGGCCCACGCGCCAGCCGGGCATGCCGTAGGTCTTGGAGACCGAATCGACGAACACCAGCCGCTCGCGCAATTCGGGCCGCGCAAATACGAAGTTGTGATAGCCGATACCGTCGAACACCATCGAGTTGTAGATGTCGTCGGTGATGATCCAGGTATCCGGATACTTGGCCAGCACGTCGGCCAGCGCGGCGATTTCCTCGCGCGTGTAGACCATGCCGGTGGGGTTGGACGGATTGTTGAACAGGAACACCTTGGGCTTGCGCGCCAGGGCGGTATCCAGTTGCTGCGGCGTGAGCTTGTAGTTCTGCGCCGGACCGCAGTGCAGCACGTTGGCCTTGGCGCCGACGATATCGGCGATATCGTGATAGGTGGTCCAGTACGGCGCGGCGAAGCAGATTTCATCGCCTTCGTTGAGGAAGGCCTCGGCCAGGTTGTACAGCACCTGCTTGGCGCCGATGCCGATCGAAAGATTGGCGCGGGTATAGCCGCTGAAACCCAGCGCTTCGATATGCTTGAGAAAGGCATCCAGCAGCGCATCGGCGCCGCGGTTGCTGCCGTACTGGCCGCTATCGTGCGAGAGCGCTTCGCGCGCCGCCGCATAGACATGTTCGCCGGGCAGGAAATTCGGTACGCCGATGGAGAAGCTGATGATGTCGCGGCCGGCAGCCTTGAGCTGCTTGGCCTTTTCGGCAATGACCATGATCGCGCTGGGTTTGGCGCGGCCGACACGCTGGGCGAGCTGGGGCATGGTTTCCTCGGAGGGGGACAGGAGGCAGCAAACCGGGCGATTTTAGCATGTGGCGGTGCGTCATCGACCTGGCCGAAAAACTCCTATTGCGCCGGGAAGTTGCGCTGGCATGATGCGGATGCCGCCGCAGGGCCCGGGCGGAGGGGAAGTCATCTGATCAGCAGCCTCGCCACAGACGCAAGGAGAAGATGTCTATGTTCAGCCTTATCTGGTCCATCATCGTCGGCTTCATCGTCGGCCTTATCGCCCGCTGGATCGTGCCGGGCGCCGAGCACATGGGTTTCATCATGACCACCATCGTCGGCATCGTCGGCTCGGTGATCGGCGGCTTTATCGGCATGCTGTTCAAGAAGCCGGAGCCGGGGCAGAAATTCCACGCGGCCGGCTTTCTGATGTCGATCGTGGGCGCCATCGTGCTGTTGTACTTGCTGCGCTTCGTCCAGCACTGAGCGGGCCGGATTCCGGCATAAAAAAAGCACGGCCGGTTCTCCGCGCCGTGCTTTTTTACGGACATGACCGGACTCAGGCGGTATGCGCCGCCAGCAGTTTCTCGGCCAGGCCGCCCAGCATCGACAGATCGAAGCCGCCACCGCCACTGGCCGGCACCTGGCCGTCCGGCGTGGCATGGTCCACCGCATGCGGCAGCACCTGCGCCACCTGGCTCATCAGCTGGCCCGGATCCACGCCCAGCTTGCCGGCGGCGTTGTTGATCACCGAGTCCAGCCCCGCCTTCTGCAGCACCTGGTTCAACTGGTCGCCGGAAATGGGCTGGTTGGCGCCATTGCCGACCCAGGACTGCACCGCATCGCCCAGGCCATGCTGCTGCAGCGTGCTGGCCAGACCCTGCAGGCCGCCCGCCTGCTGGATCAGCTGGCCCGCAACATTCACCAGCGAGGAGGCACCGCCTTCTTCGCCACCGCCCAACAGACTGCTCAAACCGCCGAGTAAGGACATTGCAGTGCTCCTTGTAGTGAGGGTGTCCAACCCGTGAATTCTATGTCCGCGAGTAAGACACAGAGGTAACGAAGGCGTGAAAAAGGCCGCCGGGGCAAACCGCGGCGGCCTTGGTATCCACACCCGGAGGCGCAGACTCAGCCGCGCTGGTCGAGCACCGCGTTCCACTCCTTGAGGCGCACGGACTGCGCATCCAGCAGGGCGTCCACGTCGCCTTCCACGGTAACCTTCTCGATGGTGTCGCCCTGGCGGATCGCATCGACCACCTTCTGGTCGTCCGCGCCCAGCACTTCGCCGAACACGCTGTGCTTGCCGTCCAGCCACGGCGTGGGGCCATGGGTGATGAAGAACTGGCTGCCATTGGTGCGCGGACCGGCATTGGCCATCGACAGGATGCCGGGCTTGTCATGGCGCAGGGAGGCGTCGAACTCGTCTTCGAAACGATAGCCCGGACCACCGCGGCCACTGCCCTCGGGGCAGCCGCCCTGGACCATGAAATCGGCGATCACGCGGTGGAACGACAAACCATCGTAGTAACCGCGGCGCGCCAGATTGACGAAGTTGGCCACCGTCACCGGGGTCTTGTCGTCGTGCAGGCGCAGGTGGATGGGGCCGCGATTGGTGGTGAACGTGACGTTGATGGCCATGGGTATTCCTTCAATCAGAAGCAGACGGGCGCCCGAGGCCGGGCGACGAATCGGCAAGGATACCCCTGCATGGATGGATGGGGAATGCTTACGTACCTGTCATACCCAACATGCCGCGTTGCAGAGCCCCTGCCCCACGCGCCTGCCCCTCCGGCACCGGCAGCTGCGCCGGCCACGGCTGGCCCTGGAACAAATGCGCCCACAGCCGATCCAGCGCCGCGTAGCCATACGGCAGCAGCGGCAGATGGCGATCGCCGAAGCCCGGCAGCGCCAGGAACGCATCGAAGTGCTGCGCGTGCGGCACCTTCCAGTACAGCGGCTGGCGCTGCTCGGCGCGCAACCATGCGATGTAAGGCTCCGAGGTGAATGCCGTAGGCAGCAGGCCGTCGTCGGCGCCGTGCAGCACCCACAGGGGCAGATCACGGCGCGGCAGTCGCACGGCGAGTGCCTGCACCGCGGCGTGCAGGGCACGTGCGTCGGCATCGTCGCTACTCCACAGGTGGCGCAGGCAAGTGATGCCGGCCAGCTGCGGATCGGCGCTGCCATCGGTGCCGCCGAACAGGCCCACGCCATTGCCCGGTGGAATGCCCGAGGCATCCGCCCACCAGCTCGCACGCGTGGCCGCGTCGGCGACGCCTGGCTTGCCATCGACCAGCGCGGCGTAGCGATAGCCACAAGGCATGCCGCCTGCGCCGCGGCGCAGATACGCCGAGGCGTATGCCGCGCCGATCACGCGCCACAGATCGAGCGCGGTGGACGATGCGGCGGTGGCCATGGCCTGATCGGTCCAGCCGCTGCGGTGCAGATGCGCGAGCGCTTCCTGCGCCTGCGCGTCGGGCGTGGTCGCAGTGAGCAAGCCTTGCGCATGCAGGCTGGCACAGCGGGTCAGCCACGCCGCATGCGGCGCGCCATGCGCGTCGCGTGCGAACGGCGTGGTGTTGAAGCGTGCATCGAGCAGCGCGCACGGCAGCCACAGCGCTGCTTCGCTCATATAGTCGTACAGCGCACGGCCGTGGCCGGGCGTGTGCACATTCGGCTCCAGCGCGACCACCCCGGCGAGCATGTGCGCATCGTCCATGCCGGCCGCCTGCAGCACGGCGCCACCGCCGTTGGAAAGACCGGTGGCGATGATGCGGGTGTTCTGCGGCGTGAAGGGCGCCTGCTCGGGAAAGGCGCGATCGAGCATGGCCAGGCCGAACTGCGCGGCCTGCAGCACGTGCCGGCCCCAGTCGGCCTCGGGGTTGTCGCCCGAATGCGCATGCTTGACGGCGATGCCTTCGCCGTTCGCCGCAGGTTCGAATTCCAGCAGCGCCGTGCCGCGTTTTGCGCGTGTGCCGTCCAGTGCGACGCCGCTGTAGTCGCCGTAATCGAAATAGCCCGAGCCGGTGCCCTTGTCGGTATAGGCCACCGCGCAACCGCGCGGCAGGCCCCAGGCGCCGGCCAGGGCGATCGCACCGTAGACACCGCGCGAACCGGAGGACGCCGTTACCACCAGGCAGCGATGTGCCTGGTCGAACTTGTCGGGCACCTGCACCAGCACGCGATGTGGCGCATGCGCGCCGGGAATCCTGGCGAAGGCCTGGTATTCGCGACCGGGCACATCCGGCACCGCGCCATAGACACTGCCGAAGCCGCCCAGCGGACCAAGATCGGCAATGCCTTTCCAACTGGCCTGGATCGCGCGCCGGCGCAATTCCTGCGCGGTGGGATGCTGCGCATCCGCGAACGGCGACGGCGCCGCTTTCAAGCCAGCCAAGCCGAGGCCGGCGCTGAGCAGGTCGTCCTGTCCGCGATGCGTGGTGACGCGCACCTCACCCTGCACAAACTCGATCCCTTGCATCGAAGGCTCCGTCGAAGACGCCTGCGCCACGCCGGCAGCCAGCATGGCGATCCCAACCAGACATGTGCGGATATTCATCCGCCCACCATAGGCAAGCCTGCACCGCGCGGCCATCGTACGAAAGTACAACAGCGATAACTTGCGATGGGCCGCTTTTCACCTCGACGTTGCGCGCAGGCACCGCTATGGTGCGCGTCATGCCGCGCCTGCTGATTGCCGATGACCACCCGCTGTTCCGCGCTGCCCTGCGCCAGGCGGCCAGCGAGCACCTGGATGCGTGCAGCGTGCTGGAAGCCAGCGATCTGCCCGGCGTGATGGACGCACTGTCCGCCGATCCGGAGCTGGACCTGGTGCTGCTGGATCTGCATATGCCCGGCAGCCAGGGTTTGTCCGGGCTGGCCGCCCTGCGCGGGCAATATCCGGCGGTGGCGGTGCTGGTGGTGTCGGCGCACGACGAGCCGCAGGTAGTGCGGCGCGTGCTCGATCACGGCGCGGCGGGCTTTATTCCCAAGCGCGCCGATCCCGCACAAATCAGCGCAGCGGTCGCCGCGGTGCTCGAATGCGGCAGCTGGCTGCCGCCGGAACTGGCGCGCAGCGTAGCCGCGTTGCCCAGCCACCCCGCCGACACCGATCTCGCCGCACGCCTGGCGCGGCTCACCGAACAGCAATACCGCGTACTGAACCTGCTGGCCGAAGGCCTGCTCAACAAGCAGATCGCCGATCGCCTGAATATCCAGGAGCGCACGGTGAAAGCGCATGCCACGGCGATCTTCGAAAAGCTTGGCGTGCGCAATCGCACGCAGGCGGGGGTGCTGCTGCGTTCGCTGGATCTGAGCGAACCGGCAACGCTTCCCTCGGCCTGATCACCGAGCCCTCCTACTGCGCCGACGTCACATCGCGCGCCGCCATCACCCGCTGCATCACCTGCCGCAATGCCAGCGGCTTGAGCGGCTTGTACAGCACCACGGCGCCCGCTTCGAGCAGGCGCTGGCGCAGCTCGCCATCGCGATCGGCGGTAAGCACCACCGCGGCCATGGCGGGATAGCGATCGCGCAGCGCGTCGAGCACATGCAAGCCGGTCTGGCCGCGATCGAGGTGGTAATCGAGCACACACAGATCCGGCTGCCACGGCACCGCCAGCGCATGCTCGGCCTGCGATGCTGCATGCACCTGCCAATCCCAGCTATGCAGCAGTGCCTTCAACGCCGCCAAGGCTGCCGGTTCGTTATCGAGAATCAGCGCGCGTCCTGACGGTACCGGGCTCAGCTCGGCCGCGGTCGGCGCCGCAGCGTGATACACAGTGTGCGCACGCGGCACATCGATATAGAACACGCTGCCGCGCGCAGGCCATGAGCGCAAACCGAGCGGATGTTCCAACAAGGCGGCCACGCGCTGCGCAATCGACAAACCCAGGCCGAGCCCCTGCCCGCCCGCTGTGCTGCCACGCCGGAATTCCTCGAAGATCAGGCTGCGCTCTTCTTCGGCCACTCCCGGGCCGGTATCCCACACTTCCAGGCGCAGGCCTTGCGCGTGCCGCCGCAAGCCGAGCAGCACCCGCCCGCGCTCGCTGTAGCGCAACGCATTGGAAAGAAAATTCTGTAGCACACGGCGCAGCAACAGAGGATCGGAGCGCACCCAGACGCGGCTCTCCGCCACTCGCAACTTCACCCCACGGTCGCTGGCCAGTGCGCGAAATTCCGCCGCCAGCGGCTCGAACACTTCCGCCAGCGGAAAATCGCGCGGCTGCGGATGCAGGCGGCCGCCTTCCAGGCGTGCAATATCCAGCAAGCCGGCCAACAGGCCTTCGGTCGCAGCCAGCGAATCGTTGAGATGGCGCACATGCGCCGCGTCGTAGCCCCGCTCGCCCAGCGCATGCGCAAACAACTGGGCTGCATGCAGCGGCTGCATCAGGTCGTGACTGACGGCAGCCAGAAAATGACTCTTCGCCGCATTCGCGCGATGCGCCTGCGCACTCGCCTGCGCCAGTTCGCGCGTGCGTTCGGCCACACGCAATTCCAGCGTCTCGTTGGCCAGGGTCAAGGCGTGTTCGGCTTCGCGGAATGCAGTGACATCGGTGAACGTTGCCACGTAGCCGCCGCCGGGCATCGGATGGCCGCGGATCTCCACCGCCGTGCCATCGGGAAAACGCCGCTCGGACAGCAACTCGGTGCCGGCGCGCATATGTGCCAGGCGCCGCCGCACGCGCGCCTCCACATCGCCGGGGCCGATGATGCCGGCGGCGATATTGCGGCGGATCAAGTCAGCCACCGGACGCCCCACCTGCAGCAGTTCCAGCGGATAACCGAACAGCGTGGCATAGCGGCTATTCCACGCCACCAGGCGCAATTCGCTATCCACCACGCAGATACCCTGGCTCATGTTTTCCAGCGCCGCTTCCAGCACGCGCTGACTGAAATGCAGATCCTGCGCGGCCTCGCCGACGATCGCGGCAACCGCATCCAGTTCCGCGCGCCCTTGCCGATGCACTACTTCCAGCAGCAGGCGGGCGGAAGCGGCGCCGATCACCGCCGCCAGTTCGTGTTCCACTTCGGCGATGCGCGCATTGCCGGCGGCGCGCTGCGCATCGGTGCCGATAAAAAGACGCTCCACCCGTTCGTGCGGCAGGAACCGTTCGGCCAGCGCGCGCAGCTCGGCCACGCTGACATGGCCCACGCCTGCGGTCCAGCGCCGGCGTCCATAACGCGTATTGGCCACCGCCAGCATGGCCAGCACATTGACCACCAGGCTCATCGCCACCGCGCGGCCGAGGCGGCTCCAATCGTCCAGCCCCATAAAGCCATCCGGCGTCAGCCAGCGTGGCGCCTGCTGCAGCCATGCCGGCAATTGCGCCACGCCGGCGGGCAACAACACGTACAACCACACCAGCGTGCCGATCGCCAAACCCCATACCACCGCGCGCGGCCCAAGTTGCGGGCGATATACCGCAGCCAGTAATGCGGGCGCCAATCCCGCCAGCGCGGAAAAGGACAGCGCACCGATATCCGCCAAGGCATCGTTGCGCGCAAGCAGGCGGCTGTATGCCCAAGCCAGCAGGATCACCGCGAGGATCGCCACACGGCGCTGGTTGAGCACTTCGCCACGCAAATCGCCACGCTCGTCGCGGCCCCAGCCGGCGCGCACGCGCAAGGGTGCGATGAAGTGATTGACCACCATCAGGCTCAAGGCCAGCGTGGCGACCACCACCATGCTGGTCGCCGCACTCAGGCCGCCGAGAAACGCGACCAGCGCCAGCCCGTGCTGGTTGCGCGCCAGCGGCAACGCCAGCACGTACAGGTCGGACGGCACGCCGCTGGGCGCCAGCCACGCATCGCCCATCTTCGCCAGCGGCAGGATCGGCAAGGCGATCAGCAGCATGTACAGCGGAAACAGCCAGCGTGCGGTACGCACATGCGAACTGTCACGGCACTCCACCACGCCGGCATGGAATTGGTGCGGCAAGGTAAACATCGCCAGTGCGCCGAGCAGGATCAGCGCGGGAAAGCCGCTGCTGTCATGCGGCGGCGGCGCACCGATCGCCGCACCCGCCGGCAGCGGCGTGAACAGCAAGCTGCCCAGCGCCAGCATCGCGCCCAGCTTGAACAGCGACTCGAACGCCATCGCCAACACCAGGCCGCGGTTGTGCGCCATCGCCGAGGCGCGGCGCGTGCCGAACAGCATGGCGAACAGCGCCATCAGCAACGCCACGTACAGCGCGCTGTCGTGCCATGGTGCGGATTCGGCCAGTTGTCCCGTGCGCAGCAGGGTGTAGCTCATCGCCACTGCTTTCAGCTGCAAGGCGATATACGGCACGATGCCGACCAACACCACGGCCGTGACCAGCGCGGCCAGGCCAGCATGCCGCCCCAGCCGCACCACGATCAGGTCGGCAATCGAGCCGGCGTTGTATTCGCGCGCCAGCTGTACCAGGCGACGCAGCACCGATACTGCAAACACATACATCAGGATCGCGCCGACAAACGTAGGCGGCAGCCACCAGCCGGAACGGCTGGCCTGAGTGACCGTGCCGTAAAAGGTCCAGGAGGTGCAGTGGATCGCCAACGACAGCGCGTAGATGATCGCCCAGCGTTTTTCGAACAGCTGCGGGCGACGTTCGCCGGTGAGCGCCACGCCGAACAGCAGGCCGAGCCAGATCAGTGCGGCAGTGGCGATGGTGCCAGTGCTCAGCATGTCCTGGCCCAACAACCTGCAGGCACTTGAAGTCGCGCCCACATGCCAGCGGCCACGGGATATCTGCAAAACGCACGCTCACCCGTCATCCCAGCGAAGGCCGGGACCCAGTGACTTCGGCGCGCGAAAGACACTGGGTCCCGGCCTTCGCCGGGATGACGGGTTGTGGAGGATTGCCGTTTTCCCGAAAAGAAAGCGGCGCGGGTGTGTATCAATGCCGTAGCGGCAACCCCAGCGCCCTCACCGCAGCCACCACCCACGCCGGCTGCACACCGTGCCGCGTGTCGTAGTCGCTGCCCGAATATCCCCACCAATCCCAGCATGCCTGCGGATTCAAAGGCGCAAAGCTTGCGCGCGTCTGAGGATACAGGATGGCGACGTTGTAGACGTCCGCCCAGCGGTTGAAGCCGGCATCCTTGACGAAGGCCTGACCGACGGCTTCGGCATTCTGCTTGCAGCCATGGAAAGCCACCAGCAGGCCGCACGGCTTGCCGGCAGCGCAAGCGGGTGGCACGTACAGATAACCGGTCGTCGCCAGCAAGGCATCCTTGCCGCCCTGGCGCAATGCATCCTGATCGAAGCGGCGCAATTCGCCTTGTGCCTGCGCAGCGGCAGCGTGTGGTGCTGCACCGAACATTTGCGTAAAGATCGCGCCCGCCGCATCGAAACCGCAGTGCCCCAGATACGGTGAAACGGACTTGCCGCAATCGTCGCCACTCGCCGCCAGCGGCAGGTTATGGCTGAAGGCACGTTGCCCATCGTCCACCACCTGCAAGCCCGACATGCCCGGCTCGTCATGCAGTGCCTGGTAGAAATGCGCCGCCGCTTCCGCGACCGCCGGCGCCACCACGGTGTCGGCGGTGCCGTGCAGAAGATACACGCGGCCATGCGCGAGATCCTGCAGCGGACCGATTTGCCCTGCCGCTGCACGTTGCTTGGCCGTGGCCAACAAGGCCACGGGATCCGGTGCGGGCGTGCCTTTCATGCAGGTGCTCAGCGCCAGCTGCAGCTTGCCTTGGGCGCAGGCGTAGGGGCCGCCGGCCACCAAGGCCGCATTGGGGAAAATATCCGGATAGGCGAGCTGCATCTGGGTCGCCATATACGCGCCGGAAGACAAGCCAGCCACGGCGACACGCGCGGGATCGAGCTTCAGATGTGGCAGCGGCTGCACGGCATCATCGGCGTGTGCGGCGGCGGCAGCGAATATCACGGCCATACATAGTTTTGTGATGGTACGCATGATTACGCTCCTTGCCGAAAAGTGGGACACCGCTGAGGCCGTCATGCCCGCTTGACTGGATGTTTGCGAATACATCAGCTGCGGGCTCGCGGCAATCTATTCCAAACCCTCACCGTCATCCCGGCGAAGGCCGGGACCCAGTGGCTTCGCCGCGTGAAAGACGCTGGGTCCCGGCCTTCGCCGGGATGACGGGCTAGTGAGGGATGGCACGGTGTCCAATCTCAGAACGTGTATTTGGCCGACAAAGTCACCATCCGCGGCGGCCCGTAGAAACCGGTGACAATACCCAGCGCCGCAATGTTGTAGCCGGTGGTGCGATACGACTTGTCGCCCAGGTTGGTGCCCTGCAGGCTGAGCGACCACGGCTGGTCGATCTGCCAGATCAGGCCGGCGTTGATCAGCCCATACGAGCCCTGCTTGATCAGCGGCGACAGCGTAGTCTCCGGCCATACCGAGGTCTGGTACTGGTAACTCAGACGCGCGCTGAGATCGCCATACGCACCCAGCGGGAACGAGCGCTGCAGGTTCAGTGCGCCCGACCACTTCGGCGCATTGGTGAAGTACTGCGTATTGGCGATATTCACGCCTTCGCTGTAGAACTCGGTGTACTTGGTATGCAGGTAGGAGAAGTTGCCGCTGATGGTCCACTGCTGCGAGGGATACCAGGCAAACTCTTCTTCCATACCGTCGATATGGCCCTTGCCGGCGTTGGTAAAATCGCCGAAGAACCCCTGGCTTCCGTTCGGCTCGGTGTAGGAACTGAACACCGACAGCTGGATGTTCGAGTAGATGTTGTGGAACAGCGCGGTGTTCAACATCAGGCTGTCGTCGAAGAAGCTCATCTTGCTGCCCAGCTCGTAGGACTTCACGTTCTCGTCCGCGATCGGCCGGCAGGAGCTGGGAATTTCGGCGCAGTTGGCGCGGATGTTGTAGCCGCCCGAGTGGAAGCCCTCGCTGTAGCTGGCATACAACTTCACTTGCTCGCTGGCGCTGTAATCGAGCGAGACTTTCGGCGAAATATTATGCGATGCGTGCGAGCCGGCGAAATTGGCCAGCACCGCGATCGGCACATTGAAGTTGGCATTGGAATAAGCGTAGTTCTGGATCACCGCCGTCTTGGTTTCGTCGGTGTAGCGCGCACCCACGTCCAGGCTCCACAGCGGGCTAATGTCCCAGGTGAAATCGCCGTAGCCGGCATAGCTGCGCGTACCCATGCTGCCGCCGGTATTGCCGTACTCGGCCAGCCCCAACGTGCTGTACGGCGGCGAGCCGAGGAAGATATTGTCGATATCGCCGGAAGCCGAGCCGTTGAAGTAGTACACGCCCATCACGCCATGCACGGCGCCGCCGGCATCGTAGTTGGCCTGGATTTCCTGCGAGAACTGGTGATCCTTGTAGATCGCCCCCACGTCCGCCACGGCCACCGGCAAGGTGTCGAAGTCGATATTGCTTTCGGTGCTGGAAGAGCGGTACGCACTTACCGATTTCAGCGTCCAGTTCTGGCTGACAATCCAGTTCATGGTCAGCGCCGCGCCCTTCATGCGCGTCCAGTTGAGCTGCGACATGCCGCTGCGCGTGTCGTAATCGCTGGATAGCGGCTGGTACTGCGGATAGAAGCTGTTGGCCACCAGCATCTTCGCGCCGCGCGGATTGGAATTGTCGTGCATGCCGTCAATTTCCAGCTGCGCATTGAAATTGCTGGTGGGGAAGAAGCCCAGCGTGGCGCGCGCCGCATTGGTGTTCTTGTTGCCGTTGCGGCTGCCGGTAAGCACATCGGTGCCGAAGCCATTGTTGTGCTCGCTGGCCACCGCCACCCGCCCGCGCCACACGCCATCGGCCGAGGCGCCGCCCAGCGCGGCCTTCACATCCTTCTCGCCGTGCGTACCGGTGGTGACTTCCACCGAGCCTTCGGTCTTGGTCGGCAGCGGCTTGGACACGTACTTGATCGCGCCGCCGATGGTGTTCTTGCCGTATAGCGTGCCCTGCGGACCACGCAGCACTTCGATGCGGTCCACGTCGAACACATCCAGCAAGGTGCCCTGCGGGCGTGCCATGTATACATCGTCCAGATAGATGCCCACCGCCGGATCGAAGCCCCAGGTGGGATCGGCCTGGCCCATGCCGCGGATATAAGCGGTAAGCGTGGTGTTGGAACCGCGCGCCGCATAGATCTGCATATCCGGCACCTTGCCCTGCAGATCGCTCAGATCCTGCACGTTCTGGTTGTAGAGCGATTGCGCGGTAAGCGCGGTCACCGCAATCGGCACATCCTGCAGCGTTTCCTCGCGCTTGCGCGCGGTGACGGTGACCTGGTCGAGCTTCTTCGCGCTGCTCGGGCTCGCATTGCCCTGCGTCTGGCTCGCGCTGTTGTCGGTGCTGCTGGTCTGCTGCGCATACAGCGGCGCGGCACCGGCCAGGCCCACGGCCAGACCTATCGCCAGACTCAAATGGCTACGCTTCATGTTTCCCCTCGCGGTGCGTGCATCCGCCCACGGATGCCCATGCTGCGCAGCTTAGGCAGCAGCGCGCCAACCGACACTTGTACCTTCGTACAGTGCCGTGCCGTGCAAGGCTGTGGGGATACTGCATGGCGCCTGTGCTTCAGGCCCATGCAAAGGATGGATGGAATGGCCTTTCTTATCGTGCTGGCGGCATTGTGCTTTCTGATGCTGGCGGCGTACCGCGGTTACAGCGTGATCCTGTTCGCCCCGATCGCCGCGCTGGGCGCCGTGCTGCTCACCGATCCGCGGCTGGTGGCGCCGATCTTCACCGGCTTGTTCATGGACAAGATGGTCGGCTTTCTGAAGCTGTATTTCCCGGTCTTCATGCTGGGCGCGGTATTCGGCAAGCTGATCGAGCTGTCCGGCTTTTCCAAGGCCATCGTCGCATCCACCATCGGCCTGGTCGGACGCAGCCGCGCGATGCTGTCGATCGTGCTGGTGTGCGCGCTGCTGACCTATGGCGGCGTATCGCTGTTCGTGGTTGTGTTCGCGGTCTATCCGTTCGCGGTGGAACTGTTCCGCGAATCGGATATTCCCAAGCGCCTGATCCCCGGCACCATCGCGCTGGGCGCATTCACTTTCACTATGGATGCACTGCCCGGCACGCCGCAGATCCAGAACATCATTCCCACCGCGTTCTTCGGCACCACCGCCTGGGCCGCGCCCTGGCTGGGCACGCTGGGCGCGCTGTTCATTCTTGCCGTCGGCATGCTTTACCTCGAATCGCGCCGGCGCAAAGCGCTTGCCGCAGGCGAAGGCTATGGCGACAGCCTGCTCAACGAACCGGCACCGTTCGACGGCAGCAAACTCGCGCATCCCTTGCTCGCGCTATTGCCGCTGGTGCTGGTCGGCGTAGGCAATCTGCTGTTCACACGCTGGATTCCGCAGTGGTACGGCAGCACCCAATCGTTCGTACCGGCGGTAGTCGGCCATGCGGCGCCGGTGGTACAGGAGGTATCCAAGATCGCCGCGATCTGGGCGGTGGAAGGCGCGTTGTTGCTGGGCATCCTGTGCGTGCTGGTGTCGGCATGGCGGCCGGTGTCACGGCATTTTGCCGAAGGCAGCAAGAGCGCTGTTGCCGGCGCACTGCTGGCCTCGATGAACACCGCCTCCGAATACGGCTTCGGCGCCGTGATCGCCGCCTTGCCCGGCTTCCGCACCGTAGCCGACGCGCTGCATGCCGTACCCAATCCGCTGCTCAATGAAGCGGTATCGGTGACCGCACTGGCCGGCATTACCGGTTCCGCCTCGGGCGGGATGAGCATTGCGCTGGCGGCGATGGCCGATACGTTCATCCACAACGCGAAGGCGGCGGGGATTCCGATGGAGGTGTTGCATCGGGTGGCCGCGATGGCTTCGGGGGGGATGGATACCCTGCCGCACAACGGGGCGGTGATCACCTTGCTGGCGGTGACGGGACTGACGCATCGACAGTCTTATCGGGATATTTTTGCGGTGACCTTGATCAAGACCGGGGCGGTGCTGGTGGTGATCGGGGTGTTTTATCTGGCCGGGGTGGTTTGAGGTGTGCTGATGTGCGGCCAGCCGCACTGCGTGGTGTTGAATCGCGCGCGATCCGCTCCCTCTTCGAGCGGCCAACCGCAGGTTGGGTTAGCGCAGCGTAACCCAACAGATGTTTGCGCCCTCGGCCTGATCGCGCATACCACGTTGACCTGCTCCCTCCCCTGCTCGGCAGGGGAGGGTTGGGGTGGGGTTGCTCGCGCTTGCCTCGAGTTATGCGCTCGCCTCGTTGTGCATTTCGCTGGTTTGAGAGATTGCCTGCGGCGCTTTCGGCCCCTTCGGGCCCGAGTCACTTTTCTTTGCGTGCCCAAAGAAAAGTAACCCAAAGAAAGGGCACCCCGAGGGAGCGCTTGATGGGCGTCCTGCCCATCAAGTCCGTGAAGGGCATCGTTACGGAGAGCCCCATGCTCTACCGGCGCAAGCCGGCAAACAGTGCGCGCCAGGATGGCGCGCTGCTCTACCCGGGGCCCCTGGGGAGCGGTGAAGGGTGGGAGGACAAGGCCCCGCAGGGGGCATGGGCACGGATGCCCATGCCTTTTCGTCAGCACAGGATGTGCTGTCGAAAAGCCCCTCCCATCCTTCACGCACTTGATGGGCAGGACGCCCATCAAGCGCTCCCCTGGGGTGCCCTTTCTTTGGGTTACTTTTCTTTGGGCACCGCTTAGCGGTGGCTGTTGCACAAGACTGGACCAGATGATCGACCTAATCTTTCGGGATGCACGCAAAGACACCATCATCACTGAAATGGCTGCTACACAAGCAAACCCGGCTTGCGGGCCAAATCCTGCGTAAACAGGATCATTTAGCCCAGATGAGGGAGCAAATAGTTGTTTTCGACAAGGAAATTAGGGAACTACAAGAACAGAAGCGGCAGATCGAGGCCGTCATGCAAATGCATGAAATAAGAATCAACGCTGAGGAATTGCGTCCGATCCGGCCCCAGCACAATCCATACATGCTGGGACGCGGTGGCCTCACACGTTTGATTTATAGAGTCTTGCGCCAATCTGAAAATGGTACGGCCACCACGAGGGTTATCGTGGCGACCGTACTTGATGCCATGCCTTCAAATGTGAGATCAGACCTGGATCAGATAGAGCGCGTTAAAGCTCACGTCCGGGTGAGACTATGCAACATGGCTACGCGCGGAATGCTTACGAAGTCCCGCGATCGCGGCCCCCGCGAGCCTTGCTCCTGGCATCTTGCCACGGTGCATCCACAGGTCCCATGACGATTTCCGGGCGCGGATGTCGCAAGTGACTGCGTCGATTTCCGCAGTGATATCCCCTCCAGTACCTGGAATAGGTTGGGGTAAGCAACCAAGTGGCGAGCTGTTTAATCTTCTCGTGCTGAGTTTTACGTCTATGCGTTTCACGCCAAGCGTATTCGTGCATATAGAAGGTCATGTACGTGGGGCGAAAACCATGATGCACCCCATATTCGCTGCGCCTTACCCTGGAGAAGAAGCTTTCCGCCAAGTTTTCGTTAATGCCTTCAGGAGTCGAATACTCGACACTGTGGTTGACAACATAGTGTTCAAACAATTCTCCGAGTCCGTTATAGGCTGGATTTTCGTCAGTGAAAATTTGTGCTCCTGGCTCAATGTATTGCCTTGCAAGTTGCAACACATCTCTGGCGTTTTCCGATCGACACATAGCGACAATGGTGCGTTTCGCTCCACCATGCTGAGCATCCACTTCAACCATTGCAATCGCTACACGCTTGTTCTTGGCACGCCGTTGGTTGTCTTTGGAATGAGGATTGATTGCCGGCAATCGCCTTTTGATCTCAGCGTTACCATGTACTGTCAAAACCGAATTGGCCGTTGCTTTCATACGTCGATTCGTACGCCGAAATTTCCCGCATACATGCATGCCATCCATATGGATAGTCCCTGACAGTTTCGGTTGATTAGAGGCATTAGCATTCTCCATGATTGCCTCGCGAATTTTCATGATGTTTTGCTGAGAGCATTTTTCAGCCATGCAGACCGCATTCGATGTCGCAACCAAGGTCGTCCCCTTGGGAGACGCCTCGGCATGTATGAGTAGACGAATGATTTGCCGGAACGATAGCTTGTGGCCATCTAGGCGTGTTCCACTGGTTACGCTGAAGGTGCGCAAGAGGCCATCGACGGCATGAACATGGCGGCAGCAGTTTGGTGCGCCCGCTTACGTACGCACTTTGCTTATCAAAGCGAGCCCATCGCCCGCGGACACGTCCACCGTTGTTGGGAGCTATGAGGTTTGTGCAACAGCCACCGCTAAGCGTTGGGCACGCAAAGAAAAGTGACTCGGGCCCGCAGGGGCCGAAAGCGCCGCAGGCAATCTCCCAAACTGGCGACATGCCCCCCCCTAAGGCCAAAGGAACAGACATCCGTTGGGTTACGCTGCGCTAACCCAACCTACGCGGCTGCATCGCGGTGCGATGGGTGTTGGGGCAAGCGCGAGCAACCCCACCCCAACCCTCCCCTACTGACGTAGGGGAGGGAGCCGATGGCGCGAGATTGAATGTGGCGCACTACACAACGTGCGGAGAACCCCACGCTTTTACCGGTGCAACGCACCGGCACAAAGTGCGCGCCAGGAAGGCGCGCCGCTCTACCCGGGGCCCCTGGGGAGCGGTGAAGGGTGGGAGGACAAGGCCCCGCAGGGGGCATGGGCACGGATGCCCATGCCTTTTCGTCAGCACAGGATGTGCTTTCGAAAAGCCCCTCCCACCCTTCACGCACTTGATGGGCAGGACGCCCATCAAGCGCTCCCTCGGGGTGCCCTTCTCTTTGGTTACTTTCTCTTGGGCACGCAAGAGAAAGTGACTCGGGCCCGAAGGGGCCGAAAGCGCCGCAGGCAATCTCCCCAACTGGCGACATGCCCCCTGAGGCCGAAGGAACAGACATCCGTTGGGTTACGCTGCGCTAACCCAACCTACGCAGCTGCATCGCGGTGTGATGGGTGTTGGGGCAAGCGCGGGCAACCCCACCCCAGCCCTCCCCTGCCACGCAGGGGAGGGAGCAGATCGACGCGACGTGCACGATCAGGCCAAAGGAACAGGCATCTATTGGGTTACCCCCGGAGCAAGTCCGGGGTAAACCCAACCTACGCGGCCTGGCGGTCTGGCCTGCCTTGGGGCAAGGGCCAAATCGGGCCCGGCGCCAACTTCAAGCAAGCTGTCACATAACTCCGTATAATCCGCAGGTTAACCCTACCGAAACCTGCGCGGCGGCCCTACGGCCGGCCCAAGCCATTTACTCATGTCCATCGAAAACCTGCGCAATATCGCCATCGTCGCCCACGTCGACCATGGCAAAACCACCCTCGTCGACCAGCTCCTGAAGCAGTCGGGCACCCTGTCCGAGCGCACCGTGCTGGCCGAACGCGTGATGGACAGCAACGACCAGGAAAAGGAACGCGGCATCACCATCCTGGCCAAGAACACCGCCATCACCTGGCAGGGCAACCGCATCAACATCGTCGACACCCCAGGCCATGCCGACTTCGGCGGCGAGGTGGAGCGCGTGCTGTCGATGGTGGATACCGTGCTGATCCTGGTCGACGCGATGGACGGCCCCATGCCGCAGACCCGCTTCGTGACGCAGAAGGCGTTCGCGATGGGCTTCAAGCCGATCGTGGTGATCAACAAGATCGACCGTCCCGGCTCCCGCCCGGAGTGGGTGGTCGAGCAGGTGTGGGATCTGTTCGATCGTCTCGGCGCCACGCCGGAACAGATGGATTTCCCGATCGTCTACGCCTCGGCGCTGAACGGCTATGCCTCGCTGGACGAGCATGCCCGCGAAGGCGACATGACCCCGCTCTACCAGGCGATCATGGACCACGCACCGAAACCGGACGTGGACCCCACCGGACCGTTCCAGATGCGCATCAGCCAGCTGGACTACAACAACTTCGTGGGCGTGATCGGCATCGGCCGCATCCAGCGCGGCACGCTGAAGAAGAACATGCCGGTGGCGGTGATCGACCGCCACGGCAAGAAGCGCCAGGGCAAGGTGCTGCAGGTGCTGGGCTTCCTCGGCCTTGAGCGCATCGAGCAGGACAGCGCCGAAGCGGGCGACATCGTCGCCATCTCCGGCATCCAGGAGCTGACCATTTCCGACACCGTCTGCGCGCTGGACGCGCCCGAGGCGCTGCCCGCGCTGACCGTGGACGAGCCCACCATCAGCATGACCTTCCAGGTGAACAACTCGCCGTTCGCCGGCAACAAGGATCTCTCCGGCGGCAAGTTCCTCACCAGCCGCCAGCTGAAGGACCGCCTCGACCGCGAGCAGGTGCACAACGTGGCGCTGCGCGTGGAACAGGGTTCGGATGCGGACAAGTTCCTGGTTTCCGGCCGCGGCGAGCTGCACTTGTCGGTGCTGATCGAGAACATGCGCCGCGAAGGCTATGAACTGGCCGTGTCGCGTCCGGAAGTGATCATCAAGGATATCGACGGCCAGAAGATGGAGCCGATCGAGCAGCTGGTGGTCGACGTGGAAGAAAACCACCAGGGTCCGGTGATGGAGCGCCTGGGCATGCGCAAGGGCCAGCTGAAGAACATGGAACCCGACGGCAAGGGTCGTGTGCGCCTGGAATACATGATTCCGGCGCGCGGCCTGATCGGCTTCCAGAACCAGTTCAAGACCCTCACCCAGGGCTCGGGCCTGCTGTTCCACGTGTTCGACCATTACGGTCCGAAGGAAGAAGGCCAGATCGCCAAGCGCCTCAACGGCGTGATGATCGCCAACGCCCCCGGCACCACCCCTGCCTATTCGCTGGGGCCGCTGCAGGAACGCGGCAAGCTGTTTGCCGCCGAAGGCGACTCGGTATACGAAGGCCAGCTGGTGGGCATCCACGCCAAGGACAACGACCTCACCGTCAATGCGATCAAGCCCAAGCCGCTGACCAATATGCGCGCCTCGGGCAAGGACGATGCGATCCAGCTCACGCCCGCCACCAAGTTCTCGCTGGAACAGGCGCTGGACTTTATCGACGATGACGAGCTGGTCGAAGTCACGCCGAAGGAAATCCGTCTGCGCAAGAAGCATCTGACCGAGAACGATCGCAAGAAGGCCTCGCGCAGCGCGTAATGTCTTGTTGTGTGCTGTAGATGAAAGGCCGCCGCAAGGCGGCCTTTTTATTTCTGTTTGTTGGCACGCGCTTGCTGGATCGTACAAGCTTCATGATGGTCATTCAGGCCGTTGCCGGAATGACGACAACGGGCATCAAACATCTACTTCGCTGCACCCACATCGCCTACGCACTCCCCTGGACGCTCGCCTCTTTTCCTCATGATCAAATCGCTCAAGCGCCCAATTCCAGGCAAAATCCTGCCATACCTTCTGCTCGGCGCCCTGCCCCTCGCCGCCCACGCCGACGACGCCCCGCTGTTCGTCCCCCAATGGCTCGGCGCCCAGTACACCTTCGTCGATCAGCACCAATTTCGCGTGCACTCGCCCTATAGCGGCCCGCTCAGCCTCGACCCGAACACTTCCACCGCACGCTCGCATACCTTCGGCGCCTACTTCGGCGTGCAGCTCCCCGCACACCTGCAGTTTTATCTCGACGTGGAAATGTTCAAGGGCGAAGGCGTCAGCAACGCCACCGGCCTGGGCGGCCTGACCAACGGCGACATCATCCGCTCCGGCGTGGCCAGCCTGGGCAAGACGCCGTATATCGCGCGCAGCTATCTGCGCTGGACCCTGCCGCTGGGCGGCGACAGCAAGCCGGTCGAGCGCGCGCAGGATCAACTGCCGGGCAGCGAAGCCAGCGAGCACCTGGAAGCAAAAATCGGCCTGATGGCGGTGAACGACGATTTCGACAAGAACCGCTACGCCGATGCCACGCGCACGCAGTTCATGAATTGGTCGCTATGGAACAACACTACCTGGGACTTCGCCGCCGATACGCGCGGCTACACCTATGGCGTGATGCTTGGCTGGATCATGCCGGGCTGGAGCCTGCGCTACGGCATTTATCGCATGCCGTATGAAGCGAACGGCCAGCGCCTGATTTCCTCGCTGAGCGAATCGAACGGCCAGCAGCTGGAACTTACCCTGCAGCCCGATCCCGACGGCTGGGCGCTGCGTTTCCTTGGTTTCTACAACAAGGGCAACATGGGTCTTTACCAGCAGGCGATCGATATCGCCGAACTCACCGGCCAGTTGCCGAATGTGCACGATGACGATGCACCGGGCCGCCACAAGTTCGGTGTCGGCATCAACGGTGAATTGCCGGTGGCGGACAATGGCGACACCGGTTTCTTCATGCGCGCCGGCTGGAACGACGGCCACAGCGAATCCTTCATCTTCACCGAAGTGGATCGTCTGCTCAGCGGCGGTTTCCAGCTATCGGGCGTGCATTGGAATCGTCCCGACGATCGCCTGGGCCTGGGTGTAGCGATCGACGGCCTGTCGCGCATCCACGCCAACTACCTGCAATTGGGCGGCGACGGTTTCCTGCTGGGCGATGGCACGCTGCATTATGGGCCCGAACAGATTACCGAGCTGTACTACAACGTCGCCGTGATCGATCACCTCAGCCTCAGCCCGGACTTCCAGTTCATCCGCAACCCCGGCTACAACCGCGACCGCGGCCCGGCCCGCTTCGCCGGCCTACGCGCCCACATCGAGTTCTAGGCAAGCGGCCAGCGCTTAACGCGCAGGCTGGGTTACCCCGGATTTGATTCGGGGGTAACCCGACAAATATCTGCCCTAGCGACCAACGTGGTTGGCTCACCCTCGGATCCAGTCCGGAACCACCAGCCCACAAAAAAAGGAGCTCAATAGCTCCTTCCCGCTTCAGAGTATATCCCCCCATGGGGCTTGCCGTAAGGCCGGGTGCATGGCGCAGCATCGCCCGCCGATGCCGGAGTCGGCGAAGCGGGAGTCGTGAAATGCGTGTGATGTTATCGGCGTACGTGTCGCACCACATCTTTCAACCCATGGCAGCGCTCGCACTGCAGTTGTGCATATTCGGCGCCCAGGAATTGCTGTACGCACGGCCGTTCGGAGCATGGCGATGAGCGCGCACGCCGTGGCGATCGCCGGTGCCGGCCCCACCGGACTGATGCTGGCGGGCGAGCTGGCGCTGGCGGGTATCGACGTGGCCCTGATCGAGCGGCGCAGCAGCCAGGAACTGATCGGCTCGCGCGCGCTCGGCCTGCATACGCGCAGCATCGAAGTGCTCGACCAGCGCGGTATTGCCGAGCGCTTTCTCTCGCAGGGCCGCACCTATCCCATGGTGCACTTCCAGATTCCGCTCGACATCAGCGACTTTCCCACCCGGCACAACTACGTACTGGGGCTGGTGCAGCGTCATGTCGAGCGGATCCTGGCCGAATGGGTGGTCGAACTGGGTGTGCCGATCTATCGCGAGCGCGAGGTAACCGGCTTCACGCAATACGATGAAGCGGTGGAGATCACACTCGCCGATGGCCAGTCGCTGCGTGCGCAGTATCTGGTCGGCTGCGATGGCGGGCGCAGCCTGATCCGCAAGATGACCGGCATCGATTTCGCCGGCGCCGATGCAACGGTCAGCTGGCTGATCGTCGAGGCGGAACTGCGCGAAGAGCCGGTGTGGGGTTTTCGCCACGATGCCATCGGCACGCATGCGATCGGCAAGCTGGAAGATGGCGATCGCGCGGTGATCGTGTTGACCGAGCGGCAACTCGAATCGGGCCAGCCTACCTTGCAGGATATTCGCGCCGCGCTGATCGCCACCTACGGCACCGATTACGGCATCCACAGCCCCAGCCGGATGTCGCGCTTCAACGATATGGCGCGCCAGGCCACTCATTACCGCCAGCAGCGCGTGCTGCTGGCCGGTGACGCTGCGCACGTGCACGCGCCGCTCGGCGGCCAGGGCCTCAATCTCGGCATGCAGGACGCGGTGAATCTGGGCTGGAAACTGGCGCAGGTGCTCAAGCGGATATCGCCGGAAAGCCTGCTCGATACCTATCAGGCCGAACGCCATCCGGTCGCTGCGCGCGTGCTGCAGAACTCGCTGGCGCAGGTGGCGCTGCGCCGTCCGGATCCGTGCAGCAAGGCGCTGGCCGATCTGCTGGGCGGCATCTTCGCCATGGACGAACCGCGCAAGCGGCTGGTCGGCATGATGTCCGGCCTGGATGTGCATTACGACTTCGGCGAGGGACATCCGCTGCTGGGTCGCCGCATGCCCGATCTGGATCTGCTTACCGCCGCGGGAACCGTGCGGGTGTTCTCGCTGCTGCACGATGCGCAGCCATTGCTGCTCCACTTCGGCGCACCGGGCGGGATCGACATCACGCCGTGGCGCCATCGCGTGCGCATGGTCGATGCGAGCTACACCGGTGCGTGGGAATTGCCGGTACTTGGCAGCGTGCCAGCGCCCGGCGCGGTGCTGGTGCGCCCCGATGGGCATGTGGCGTGGGTGGGCGATGCGATGGAGCGGGCGCTTGAGCAGGCGCTACATACCTGGTTTGGGGCACCGGAGATGTAAGTCGCGTCATCCCGGCTTGCCGGGATGACGGTGAGGCGAGATGACAGCTCGCCTAGCGTTTCAGCCGCTCAATCGATCGCTGCAACGAATCGGCGTGGCGCTGACGCGATGCATATCGAACACCAGGATTTCATTGCGTCCGCGCCACAGCCACGGTGCGGGACAAAACAGCCGCTGCTGCGGGCCGATGCGCCAATAGCGCCCCAGCAGCTGGCCGTTCACCCACACATAGCCTTTGTCCCACGCGCTCATATCGAGATAGCAATCGCCGGTGTGCTCCAGCATCACCTCCGCCTTGAAGAACATGCCGGGACGGATCGACGATGCATCCGCCATCGGCGGCAGGCCCGCGATATAGCTCTCGTCCAGTGGCAGGCTGTGCGCCTGCCAGCCTTTCAGTTCCTCGCCGCTGAGCGTGACCGCGCCGACGATGCCCTTGAAGTCGTACATCGCCTGGCCGTAGCCGACATGACCGAAGCTGTCGACCAGGATATCCAGGGTGGCGCCGGCGCCATTCGCTGGCGGCGGCACGTCCACATGCTGGGTGACATGCAAGCCCGGCTTGTTCACGCGCGACAGATAATCCAGGTACTTGCCCTGGCTGAATACCGTGCCGTAGTCGCGCAGGCCTTCGATATGCAGCATGCCGCCGGTGGTGAGCGTCTTGCGGTACACCACCATGCCATGGTTCTGCCCGAACAGCATTTCGTTGGGATCGGGCTTGTCTACGTGCTGTCCGGGCGGCAGGTTGTCCCAGATGCAGGCGTGAGGCTGCGCGATAACCTGCTCGAAATGCGCCGAGGCCGGCGGCGGCGGCAAGGCCGGCAAGGCATGCGCAACATGTGCGCCGATGATTTTGCGGAAAGCGTGGAAATCGCTGGTGGGCGCGCCGCGTTCGTTGATCGGTGCGCCGTAGTCGTAGCTGGTGATCACCGGCTCGAAGCCGGAGTAGTCGTTATGCGCATTGGCGCCGGCGCTGAAACCGAAATTGGTGCCGCCGTGCACCACGTACAGATTGAACGAGCGCCCTTCGCTCATCAGCTGGCGCAAGGTAGCAGTGAGGTTGCCGCGCTGAAAATCCGGATCGCCCCAATGCGTAAGCCAGCCCGGATACGCCTCGCCCGCCCACACCGGCGCCTCGCCGGCAATCAGCTGGGCGGCGGCGAAGTCGGTGTCGCCATCCAGGCCCAAGGCCGCACCCGGCACGTAGGTCTTGGTTTTCTGGATCTGGCCCAGTCCGTCGGAAATGGAGAACGGTCCATCGATGCCGCGCTGCTGCCACATGCTGCGCAGACGCAACAGATATTCCAGGTCGTTGCCGAAGGAGGCGTATTCGTTTTCGATCTGCACCATCAGGATCGGGCCGCCGCGGCTGGCCATCAGCGGCGCGATGCGCGGCGCCACCGCGTCCATGTAGCGGGTTACCGCTTCCATGTAGCGCGCGTCGTCCTTGCTGCGCACGCGGATGCTGGGATCGCGCAACAGATACGCCGGCAGGCCGCCCAGATCCCATTCCGCACAAACATACGGACCGGGGCGCAAATACACCCACATGTTTTGCTGCTGGCACATCTGGATAAAGCGCGCGAAATCGCGGCGGCCGGTGCTCAGGTCGAACACGCCCGGCTCCTGCTCCAGCGCATTCCACATGATGTAGACCGCAATGGTATTCAGGCCCATCGCCTTGGCCATGCCGATGCGGTGCAGCCAGTATTCCTCGGGAATGCGCGCCGGATGCATTTCGCCGCTGCGGATCTGGAACGGTGCGCCGTCCAGCAGAAAATGCTGCTGGCTCAGCGCGAAGCTGTGGTGTTTGCCGTCGGGAATCGGCTCGCTCGCTGCAGGCGCAACGGCGGCACGTACCGCGGGCATCGCAGCCGCCAGCGGCGTAAGAGCTGCAAATCGAAGAAAGTCGCGTCGCTGCATCGATCCTTTACCTTTGCACAGAGCTACTCCCTCTCCCCTCCGGGGAGAGGGTTGGGCGAGCGGCCGCGCTTGCCATGATCGATATCGCAAGAACCAATGCTCATGCCCGTTGGTCTCTTGCGAAGCATGCATGGTCTTCGCAAGAGTGGCCCCTCACCCCCGCCCTCTCCCCGATGGAGAGAGGGCGCAGTACCGGGCACGATGCAGCGATCGGGCAAACGCGGGGAGCGCCCGAGCCTACCTCAAGGCGTCAGTTCAAGGGTCAATACTTCGAACGGCGCCAGCGTGATGGTGGTCACGCGGCCGGCATCGAGCTGGCCGGGCACATCGCCACCGCTATGCCATACGTCGCGCACCGTGAAATGACCGGCCGCATCGGCCGGCAGCTCCAGCTGCCGCTGCAGATCGAGCACCGCCGTCTGCGCATGCGCATCCGGATTGCGCAAGGTGATGATGGCCTTGCTCGGCGACCACGCCGCCCAGCCATATACCTCGAGACGCCCGGGATCGCCGCCGATCCAATGCGTATCGCGCAGCACCTCGGCATTGGCGCGCGACCACTTGGCCGCGCCGGCCAGCGTGTCCCAATCCTGCTGGCTCAGCAGCGAGGGCGTGATGTACATCTCCTGCAACTGGGTGCCGGTGGCAAAGTAGGAATGCACTTCGTTGGCGAAGTCATGCCCGGGATCGGTATTCAGCCGCTTGTTCTTCTGCGCGTAGATGATGCCGTGGAGCATCAGCGAATTGATCGGGAACAGCGGCCCCTGGATCACGATGTTCTCGTAGGTCTGCTGGTCGCGATACGTAATCCACTGCTCGCGCTCCGTGCCCACGCCGGCATGCCAGTCGTCCTCGCCGCCGCGCCAGATCGAATCGGCGTAGCGCAGCCAGAACGGCGAGGCCCAGGTGCCGGTGGTGAGGTTGATGTAGGTGTCGGGCTTGTCGGCGCGGATGTCCTTGATCAGCTCGATCGCTGCGGCAAAATCGCTGTCGAACCGGCTGCCCGGGAACACGCTGTCGGCATTGCCGGTGCCGTCGAACTTGAACTGGTTGATGCCGTTCTTGTCGACCAGGTTCATCACCACATCGTGGAAGCGCTGGTAATACTTCGGCCCCGACAAAGCCAGGCCATCGTCGATGATCTCGTAGCCCGCCGCCTTGCCGTTCTTTACGCGCTCGTCCTTGGGCGGACCGTAGCCGCCCCAGGGCGACAGCCACATGCCCGGCGCGGCGCCGTATTTCGCCGCCGCATCGCGCAGCGGCACAAAGCCGTGCGGGAAACCTGCGCTGAAATTCCAGCTGCCGGAGCGATCGTCCCAGCCGTCGTCGAACAGGAAGGAGTCCAGCTTCACCCCGCGCTTTACGCTCAGCTCCTGGCCGAAGGTATTGATCCGGTCCAGCGCCTCGCTCTCGTTATAGGGCGTGAAATAGCCGATGTCGTACCAGGAGTTGTAATGCAGGAACGGCCGGTAGGGATGCGCGCGCTCGCGTTCGACGTAGTCAGCGAAATCGCGCCGCAACTGTCCGGCGCGAGCGACGCCCACCACCGCCGAATAGGTGATCGGCTGGCCCTTGCGCAGCGGCAGCGTGCGCGCCATCGACAGCAGCACGTGCTGGCCGCGCACCTCGCTGTCGGAGAGCGGGTTTTCCAGGCCCAGGTAGATATTTCCCGCCACCACCGGCGAGCCCTTCACCACCCCGTCCACTTCGGCGTGATCGATGCTGGAGGGCAGCAGGTCCACGCGGGTCAGCGGTTCGTCCTGCTTCAGCGCGGTGATGGTCACCACTTCGCGCAGATAGGCCGAGCCTTCGCGCTGCAGCAGCTGCCAGTCGATGCGAAAACGCCCGTCGGCATCGCCGAAGCTGGCAGTCACTGCCTGGCCCGGTACGCGGTCGGCGAGATTCGAAGCCTTTGCGTCGACCGGCAACGCCTGCACCTTGGGCGCGGACAGCAAGCGCATATCGCTTCCCTTTAGCGCCTGCTTGTTGGGCAGCATCAGCGTAAAGGGCGCGTCGACCTGCAGCACCTGGCCGTTGTCGCGATCGGTGATGGTGAAGCCGGCCAGCTTGCCGTCCGCAACTTGCCAGGCGGCATCGATGGCGGCGTTGCCGAAGCGGGTCTGCCCGGCGGCATGGGCCAGCTGCGGCGCGCCTGGATGCAGGATCGCCGCATCGTCGGCCAACGCGCCGCTGCCAAGGCAGGCGCAAAAAATACCGGCGCTGATCGCCTTGAGGCGGACGCTACGCACGGATTTGGGAAATAGGGATCGATGGAACACGCAGAACCTCTCTCACAGAAAGCTTGGTGGCGCGGCGAGGCCCATCCGCTGAGCCTCGCCGCCGTCGGCATCAGAACCGCTGCTGGTAGCGCATGTACACGAAGCGCCCCAGATCGTACGAGGAATTGAAATCGAACGGCGTGTCGCCGCTCTGGTAGCCGCCATACACGTTGGGGCTGACGCGGTTGAAGATATCGTTCACGCCCAGCGAAAGGGTCGCGTGCCAGGGGGCATTCCAATACACCTGCGCGTCGTTGAAGGTGATCGAGGCGATCTGTGTCTGCGGCATCACGCCCACGCCCGGCGCGTAGTAGTTCGGCAAGGTGCAGGGGAAGGCGGTGATGCCGGTGGACGGATCGAACGCACAGTTCACCTTGTAGGGCGAGAAGTAGCGCAGCGTCCAGCTGGCGCCGAAATTGCCCTTGCTCCAGCTCAAGGTCAGGTTGTCGCGCAAACGCCAGGAGGTGTAGTAGTTCTGCGTATTGCCGGCCATGTAGATGATGTTGGAGCCGATCGTCGGCAGCTCATTGAAGGCGGCGATGTAGGTGCCGTTCATGCCGAGCTTGAAGCTGCCGTAGGGCGTCTGCGGGAAGCGGTAGTTGAAGGAGAAATCGTAGCCGCGCTCCTTCAGCCAACCCGCATTGGTCTCCAGGTTGAGCATGTCGAAGATCTGCCCGGTGCTGGGGTCGCGCTTGAACTGGTTGCACGCGGTCTGGATGCTGTACTGGTAGCAATCGGCCAGCAGCTGGTCGTTGCTGATGCCGGTGATCAGGTTGCGGATGTTGTAGGTCCACCAGTCGATGGTGGCATCGAAGCCCGGCAGCCAGGACGGGCTGTAGACGATGCCGACGTCGCCGTTATACGAAGTCTCCGGCTTCAGGTTGGGATTGCCGCCGGTCCAGTTGGTGCTGGGCTGCGCGCCCTCGCCGCTCGGCACGGTAATCGGCAGGCCGGTGTTGTCGGTCTGGCGGAAATTCGCCGGCACGCCCTGGATGCCGCCGTAGCCGCTCAGGCAGCGCTGCGCCACCAGCGGACTGTTGCCGTAGGCCGAAGCCCCGTACAGCGCATCGCAGGGATCGGTGAATGTACCGGCCGGATAGCGACCCTGGTACAGATCGTTCACCGTAGGCGCGCGGAAGCCGGTGCCGTAACTGGCGCGTACCAGCACATCGTTGACCGGCTTCCAGGTCAGCTTGAACGAGCTGTTGGTGGTGCTGCCGAAGTTGCTGTAGTGCGAATAACGGGTGGCCACGTCCAGGCTTAATGCCTGCGCGCCGGGCAGGTCTTTCAGCAGCGGCGCATTGATTTCCGCATACGCTTCGTTGAGATCGTAGCCGCCATGGTTGGGGCCTACCCCGCCGTCGGTGGAATAGCCGGCGTAGGCGAACGGATCGGGCGCGTCATAGCCGGATTCGTCGCGATGGGTGACACCAGTGGAGAAGGTGAAATCGCCGCCCGGCAGTTCGAACAGGTCACCGCCGAAGTCGGCGTTCCAGGCACGCTCCTCGCTGCCGTAATGTTCCACGCTGTCGATCGAGATGTAGCGAAGCATCTGCGTGGTCAGCGGCGCCAGCGGATTGATCGGCACGCAGCCGGCGATCACATGGCCCGGCGTGCCGCACACCACCGTGCCCTGCTGCATGAACGACGGCCCCAGCGCATTGGCCACATTGATCAGGTTGAAATAGCCGGTGCGTACGTTTACGCCGCTGATCTTGCTGTCGTACATGTAGACGTCCCAGTTGAACTGGTGATCGCCCAAGTTGAACAGCCCGTCCAGGCCGGCGCTGTAGCGGTAGTTCTTCGGATCGTTGAAGCTGCTGTAGCTCTCCTGTGCGATCCGCTGCGCCACTTGCAGATCCTGCACGCCGTAGAGCGGACTGTAATAGCTGTATTTGGACAGCAGCGAGGGGAACGCGGTGTCGTTGGCGCCCATGCCCGAATAGAAAAGCGGCGAGCCGGATTTGGCGTATTCGTAGTCGGCGTTGTAGCCGTAGTTGAACTTGAAGGTGATGTTGTCGGTGATCTTGTAGTGCGCGTCCAGGTACAGGTTCTTGGTCTTGTCCGCAGTGAGCACCATGGTCTGGCGCCCCGCATTGTTGTTGTAGTTCTGGTCGTTCGGATTGATTACGTCGCCGTTCGCCGCCAGCGTCGGATAAGTAAAGGGATGGTAGTCGGCCGGGTTCATCGGATCGCCGCCTGGATTGAGCACCACCCGGCCGCCGCCCGCAAACGAACTGGGCGCATTGAGCAGCTGCGGTTGCGTGCCGTAGGAACTGAGGCCGTAATACGGATGATCGGCCGTATACGGGTACGCGGAGAACGGCCGGTTGGACGCCCATACCGGGCTCTGGTTCTGATACGACACGCTGAAGATGATGCCGCCGCGATCGTTGCTCTTGCCGGCGGTGAAGCTGTTCTGCGTCTGTCGCCCATCGCCATGCGGCATGTATTCGCCGTCATAGGTATCCAGCTGCACGCCGTTGAAATTCTTCTTGGTGATGATGTTCACCACCCCGGCGATCGCGTCCGAGCCGTATACCGCCGAGGCGCCGGTGGCGAGGATATCGATGTGGTCGACCACCGAGGTCGGAATCACATTGATATTGGTGTAGCCACCATGCGCCGCACCGATGCGCTGGCCATCGACCAGCACCAGCGTGCGCATGGCGCCGAGACCGCGCAGATCGATAAAGCTGCCGCCCTGGTTCGGGCCCAGGTCGCCCGGTGCGGAACGGCTCAAATCCGGCGGCGACATCGACGATACGTTCTGCAGCAACTGGCCGACCGTGGCAAAGCCCTGCTTCTCGATGTCCTGCGAACTGATGGTGACCACCGGCTGCGCATCTTCCACATCCACGCTGCGGATGTTGGAACCGGTAACGGTCACCGCCTGCAGATTCACCGCTTTCTTGGCCTGCGGCTGACTGCCGTCGCCGGATTGCCCGCTCCCCGTATCGGTTTGCGTGCTTTGCGCCAGCGCGCTGCCGGCGCAGGCCAAACCCAGCAGGGCCAGCGCCAGTTGCAGTGCGAGTTCTTTTTTACGGCAAGCCGATCCCGTAGTGCCGCGCTTCGCGTCGCGGCATCCCGTCTTGTTCGCATACATTGAAAACTCTCCTCCCGTTGCGTATCACCGCGTCACGGGGCAGTGGGATCCCACGTGCGCAGCATCTGTTGGCATCCGGGCGAAAGCTCCCCTTACGCGCCGGATCTGTGGGTCAGTGCATTGGACTCCTGTACTTCCGCATCCCTGCCCGCTTACGCGTGCATCCGGTAAACCGATACATTCGGCAGCAGCGCGTCGACTGCCGCGCGCTCCGCAAAACCCGTTTCTTCCGCCTGCGCATTGGCCGCGCCGCAGGCCACGCCCAGGCGCAGCGCATGTTCCAGCGGCATATGCCGGGCCAGCGCCACCGCCATGCCGGCCAGAAAGCAATCGCCCGAGCCCACCGTGTTCACCACCTGCATGGCGTCGATGCGCGCGCACCACACGCCGCTGTCGTCGGCGGCAACTGCGCCCAGCTCGCCCATCGTCACCACCGGCATGGCGATGCCTTGCGCGCGCAGGGCCAGCACGGCCTGGGTGGCGGCGTCGAGATCGGTAACCGCATAGCCGAGCAGCTCGCTGATTTCGTCGCGATTGGGCTTGAGCATGAGCGGACGCGCCAGCAGCGTCTGGCGCATCGCCTCGCCGCTGGCGTCGACCAGGCAACGCATGCCGTGTGCCTGCACGTGCGCGGCAAGGTCGGCGTAAAGCGTGGCGGCGAATCCGCGCGGCAGGCTGCCGGAGAGAATCACCAGTTCGCTATCTTCGGCAGCGCGGCGAAATGCATGCAGCAGCGCATCGCGCTCCAGCGGACTCAGCAGCGGCCCCTGCCCGAGGATCTCGGTCATGCGGCCGCCGGCTTCCTGCAACGCCATGCAATGGCGCAGTTCGCCGGCCACTTCCACGCCATGAAACAACACGCCGCGCTCGCTCATGCGGCGGCTGATCAGATTGCGGTGCGGCGCATCGACCAGGCCGATCAGCTGCACGCGTTCGCCCAGTGCGGCAATGGTCTGTGCCACATGCACGCCCTTGCCGCCGGGATAGACCTGCTCGGCGCGTGCGCGATGGATCTCGCCCGGCTGCAGCGCATCGAGGCGGATATAGCGATCGATGGCGGTGTTGAAGCCGGCGACGGTAATCATGCGTGCTCCGCCATCAAGGCCAGCGCTTCCTCGGCGGTGGCTTGGCGCGTAGTGCCACCGACACCGCGGGTGGACAGGCTGCCGCAGGCACTACCCCAGCGCATGCACTCCTGCCACGGCTGCTCGCGCAGCCACGCATGCAGAAAACCTGCATCGAAGGAATCGCCGGCACCGGTGCTGTCGATGGCCTCGACCGCGTAGGCGGTCACTTCGATCAGGCTGCCGTCGTGCAAGCTGGCGCAGCCCTGCCGGCCGCGCTTGACGACGGTCTGCGTGCGTCCGTTCTGTATCGTCTGCAACGCATCATGCAGATCGCGGCGGCGGGTAATCGCCAGCAGTTCTTCCTCGTTGGGCAGGAAGATGTCGACCGCCTGCAAGGTATCGAGCAGATCCGTTTCCCACTGCTGCGCGGGATCGAAGCCGGGATCGAGCGACGTAGTGAGGCCCGCTACCGTAGCGCGCGCAAGCAATTGCCGGCAGCCCGGACGCAAGCCTTGCTGCAGGTAGTACGAGGACACATGCAGATGATCGGCGTGGCTCAGCCAGCGATCGTCGATATCGTCCGCGCGCAGTTCCGCCATGGCGCCGGCAAACGTCACCAGCGCGCGATCCTGCGCCGTGGACAGCGAGGCGGTAACGCCGGTGCGCAGCGCGCCATCCGGTTTCAACGAAGCCACATCGATGCCCGCGTCGCGCAGGGCCTGCAGACAGAAAGTGCCCGAAGCATCGGTACCGAGCTTGCCGTGGAAGCTCACCGGATTGCCCAGCCGCGCCAGCCCCATCGCGCAGATCATCGCCGAGCTGCCGGGCGTCATCACGAAATCGTCGGCCAGCACTTCGCGCCCCAGGGTGGGCGCGGCGTGGCAACCCTTGAACACGAAATCGACATTGATTTCGCCGATCACCAGGATGCGGGCCGGGCGCTGGCGCGTGCTCACGGCGCGGCTCCGTGGATGGCAAAATCTTCCACCACGCGAGTAAGCACGCCTTCGGAAGGCGTATCCGGCTTGGCGCCGAGCTGCAGGCAGCGAAAAAACGCCAGCAATTGCGCCGCCACCACGCCGTCGAGCACGGCGGCAACTTCCGCACCGGCATCTACCGTGCGGGTGACGATGCCCAGATCCTGCGGTGCCAGCACATCCGCCGGCACCTCGGTGCCAATCACCAGCTTGGCCAGGCCCAACTGCTTGCGCGAGAGCTCGCGCAGCAGATCGCATTCGTAGCGGCGCACCGCCGGATCGGGCGACAGCATGGCCACGATCACCGTCTGCGGATGCACGAACGACATCGGCCCATGGCGCAGGCCGAGGAAGGTTTCGGCCATGGTCACCACCTGGCCGCCGGTCATCTCCAGCATTTTCAGCGCACCCTCGCGGGCAGCGCCGAACGCCGCGCCGCTGCCCAGGTATACCGCCGAGGTGAAATTGCGCTGCGCCAGCGCGGCGATCGCGTCGGCATGCGTATCGAACAGATGCTGCGCATCCGCCGCTGCGGCGCTTATCGCGCCTGCGGCCGGTGCGGCCGGCGTGCCTTGCAGCAAGGCGGTGCCGCCGAGCAGCAGGTTGGTAAAGCTGCTGGTCATCACCAGGCTGCGGTCGTTGGTGCGCTCGTCCAGCACCAGCACGCTTACGCGCGGCTCGTCGCGATAATGCGTAGCCAGCTTGCCGTTGGCATTGCAGGTAATCACCAGGTGGCGCCATGCCGGTGCCCGCTCCAGCAGCAGGCTGACCACGCCGCCGCTTTCCGGGCTGTCGCCCGAGCGCGCCAGCGATATCAGCAGGCCCGGCCCCGGCGGCAGTACGCTGCGCCAATGCGTCAGCAGATTGCCCGCGGCGATCGCCTGCACCGGAATACCCAGCCCGCCCTGCAGCAGCGGCGCCAGGCATTCGCCGATATAGATGGAGCTGCCCGAACCGGTCAGCACCACATGCCCAGGTTGTGCGGCCAGCGCCAGCGCCACCTGCTGCCGCACGGCGGTACTGCGCAACAAATCGAAAGTGCCCTGCCAGGTCGCCGGCTGCTGCAGAATCTCGCGCAAGGTATCGGCATAGCCGGCCGCCTGCTGCGCTGCCGGGACTGCCGTGCGAAGCGTGTCGAATATCTTTTCTTCTTTCGTTTTCTTTTGAAGTATTGACATTTTGCTCAATTCGCTCGAATGTGAAACCATCCGATGACGCCCCCAGAGTATTCGAAATGAAAGATCAGTTACAACACCTTTCGAAAGCTTCCGAAAAGTTTTCCAAGCTTTCCCTTTCCCACGGCAAGCGCACCCGCCTGTGGCGGCTGATGTACGGGCACGGCCCGCGCAATGGCAGCCTGCTGGTGCTGCCGCTGGACCAGGGTTTGGAACACGGCCCCACCGATTTTTTCCCCAACCCTCCAGCGATCGATCCGGAATATCAGTTCCGGCTCGCGGTGGAGGGTAATTTTTCCGCCATCGCGCTGGGGGTGGGGCTGGCCGAGAAGTATCTGGGCGAATGGTGCGGGCAGATCCCGCTGATCCTCAAACTCAATGGCAAGACCAATATCCCCAGCGACGCGGACGCCACCTCGCCGCTGTTCGCCTCGGTGGAAGACGCCGTGCGCCTGGGCGCCGATGCGGTGGGCTACACCATGTATGTGGGCTCGCCGCGCCAGCACGATGAATTCCGCCAGTTCGAAAAGGTGCGCCAGGACTGCGAACGCTACGGCATGCCGCTGGTGCTGTGGTCGTACCCGCGTGGCGCGGCGATCGATGCCAAGGGCGGCAAGGGCAGCCTGTATGCGCAGGATTACGCCGCGCGCGTGGCGCTGGAGCTGGGCGCCGACATCGTCAAGCTGCACGAACCGGACGACCACACCGCCAACGTGCCCGCGCCCTACAACACGCTGCAGGAAGACGCCTCTGCGCGTACGCAGCGCGTGGTGCGCTCGGCCGGCCGCACCATGGTGCTGTTCTCCGGCGGCGAGAAGAACGATGACGACGCAGCCGTGCTGCGCAAGGTGGAGTTCTACATGGCCTCCGGCGCCAACGGCGTGATGTTCGGCCGCAATATGTGGCTGCGCCCGCTCGACCAGGCGATCGGCCTGGTGCGGCAGGTGCACCAGATCATGGCCAAATACCCGCGCTGACCCCGCCCTTCCCCTCTCCCCGCCGGGGAGAGGGCCGGGGTGAGGGGCCGCTCCAGCCACATCCCCCATCTCCGGGCCGGAATCTCGCCGCTTTTATCCGGCGATAAACTAGTCCCTTCGCAAGATTGGCCCCTCACCCCAGCCTCTCCCCACCGGGAGCGGGGGAACAACGTGATGTCGCACAGCCAACGCAAACCAACCTGGTCCCTTCGCACCCACGCCCGCGCCGGCTGCTTCTGCTGCGCCCCGCCCCAGGGCGCCGGCACCATCAGTGCCAGCGGCAAGAATCCGCTGCAAACCGCGCCCGATACCAGCAAGGGCGACTTGCGCCTGCAGGATTTCAAACCGCGCAGCATGCTGCGCGGACACCGCAGCCGCATCGAACAGCCGCGCTTTCCGGTAATCGACGCGCACGTGCATCTCACCTGGTCGCGCAGCGTGCGCAACGGCGTATCGGTGGGCGAAGACATCACCGTATTCGCCAAGCCGGAAGACCTGCTGCCGGTGATGGACCGCAAAGGCGTGCGTACCCTGGTCAATCTCACCGGCGGCGTCGGCAAGGGGCTGGAGCAAAGTATCCAGATGTTCGACCGCGCGGCACCGGGGCGCTTCATCACGCTGACCGAGCCTTCGTACGAGCATTTTCCCGAACCCGACTATGCGCAGCGGCAGGGCGATGCGATTGCGCACGCGCATCGCGTCGGCGCACGCGGCCTGAAACTGCTGAAAACGCTGGGCCTGTATCTGCGCGAACAAGTCGACAGCGGTCCGCTGGTGCCGGTGGACGACCGCCGCTTCGATGCAATGTGGGAAGCCTGCGCCGCGCACGACATGCCGGTGTTCATGCATGTTTCCGACCCGGAAGCGTTCTTCCTGCCCACCGATCAATACAACGAGCGCTACGAAGAACTGGCCAATCATCCGGACTGGTCGTTCTACGGGCCGGAGTTTCCCCGCAACGAAGAGATCCTCGCCGCCCGCGATCGCGTCATCGCACGCCATCCGCAGACCACCTTCGTGCTGATGCACGTGGGCAACTGGGCGGAGAACCTGGCCGCCGTGGCCGACTGCCTGGACCGCTTCCCCAATACCCTGGTGGACATCAGCGCACGCATCGGCGAACTCGGCCGCCAGCCACGCGCCGCACAGCGGTTCTTCGACCGCTACCAGGACCGGATCCTGTTCGGCACCGACGCCGTTCCGTCACCTTACGGCGATGACGTGCCGCAGCAGCTGTTTGGCGACGAACTTTATGAGATTTATTACCGTTTTCTGGAAACCGAGGACGAATACTTCGACTACGCCCCCGCCGAGGTGCCCCCGCAGGGCCGCTGGTCGATCTATGGGGTGGGCCTGCCAGACACGGTGCTGCGCAAGATATACCATGACAACGCCGCCCGACTTTTGAAGCTTGCTCATGAATGAAGCCCGCGCCTCCGTCCCCGCGCAGCGACTGCTGGTCGAGGAGCGCCGACGCCTGATCGTCGAATACGTGGAGAGCAACGGCCGCGCTACCGTGGAAGAACTGGCCAGCCGCTTCGGCACCTCCGCCGTAACCATCCGCAACGATCTGGAAACGCTGGCGCGCAACGCCGTCATCGCGCGCTCGCACGGCGGCGCGCTGCCGGTAACCCAGGCCACCACCAACGATATTCCGCTCAACATCAAGGAGCGTCGTTCACATCCGGAAAAACTGCGCATCGGCCAGGCCGCGGCCAAGCTGATCCAGGATGGCGAAACCATCATTCTCGATTCCGGCTCCACCACGGTGGAAATCGCACGGCAGATCCGCCAGCTGAAATTCGAGTCACTGACCGTAGTGACCAATGCGCTGAATATCGCGGTGGAGCTGTCGGGGCTGCCGAATATCCGCGTGATGATGCTTGGCGGCCTGCTGCGCCAAACCTCTTATTCACTGGTCGGCCCCGATGCGGAGCAGGCACTGTCGCGCATTTCCGCCGACCGCCTGTTCCTGGGCGTCGACGGCCTCGATCCGGTGGTAGGCGTAACCACGCCCGATCCGCTGGAAGCCTCGCTCAATGCGCTGATGATCCGCGTATCGCGCGAAACCATCGCGGTATTCGACGCCAGCAAGCTGGGCCAGCGCAGCCTTTCCGTCATCACCCCGGTGCAAAACCTGCACACCATCATCACCGACAACAGCGCACCCGCGGAAATGGTGGATGCACTACGCAATGCCGGCGTAAAAGTAACCCTGGTCTAACCCCACATCGGGCAGCGTAGGTTGGGTTAGCGCAGCGTAACCCAACAATCCCCCCATTGAAGCGCGCTGCATTCCCCTCGAAAACCCCAGGGCAACCCACCCTACGACAACTGCGCCCGCTCCAACGCCGCAATATGCCGCTCCAACCGCGGCCCCAAATAGCACTGCGACCCACACGGCAACAAACCCACCTCATGGAACGCGCGCAAATACCATGACGGCGAGCGCAGCTGCAGCTCCTGGTGATCGCCATCCACCTCATCGCGATTGGTAAACACCTCAAGAAAGGCCACCCCCTCCAGCATCTCGCCAATGCCGATCAGCCCCGCGCGAATTTCCGCCGGCTTGAGGTAATGCAGCACATCCGTGCACACGATCAGATCGAAGCGCGTATCGAAACGCAGCTCGGCCAGCTGGCTGAAACGCGCCAGCCCGATATTGCGGCTGCGGCCAAAGCGGCGCACCGCGTATTCGCTGGAATCCAGACCGCGGTAGTGAAGATCCGGCCGCAAGGCGCGTAGCGGCGCGCGCCACACGCCTTCGCCGCAGCCGATATCCAGCACATTGCGGATCGGCCGGCCCAGGTAGTACTCCGCCTGCCCCACCACCATCGCCACCTTGCGCTTCAACGCCGCGGCGGAGCGCACCGCATGGCGGGGGTCGCGATACCACTTGTCGAAGTACGCCTGGTCGTAAGTTTTGCGCATGGTTGGGCTCCTTGAAGCCAGGCATGGTAACCCGGGGTTAACACGCGTGCCTCACTACGTGAATCACAGCGGAATATCGCTTCACATTTCGCAACAGCCACGTCAGCGTGGTTCCATACCGTACGTTGAGGCAAGCAAGACCATTACAGGGGAACCGCTCATGCCCGCCCGGAACCGCCCGAAACCACGCTCGCGACGCGCGCTGCTGCTGGCCCCGCTGCTGGGCCTCGCCCTGGCCGGCGTTGCGCAGGCCGCCAGCGCACCGTTGAGCGCCGACGATATCGCATGGCTGCGCCGCGACAGCTTCGGCCTGGACAGCGCCACCATCGAGCGTTATCGCGAACTGGGCCGCACGCGCTTTCTCGACGAACAGCTGGCCGGCGGCGACGATCCCCTGCCCCCGGCAGTCGCACCGCTGATCAACAGCTACGAAGTATTCAACACCGCACCCGCGCAGCTGGTAGCCGAATACCGCGACGACCAGCAGAAAGCCAAAAATGTGGACGCCACCGATACCGGCGCCAAAGACAACGCCAAGAAGGATTTCCAGAAATACCGCCGCGAACTGTACAAGCAAAGCATGGAAGTGGAACTGCTGCGCGCCATCTACGGCGGCAACCAGCTGAAGGAACAGATGGTGTGGTTCTGGCTCAACCATTTCAGCGTCTACGCGCCCAAAGGCGGCGTGGGTCTGTTCACTACCGACTACGAAGAAAGCGTGATCCGCCCGCATGCGCTGGGCAAGTTCAAAGACCTGGTGATGGCGACGCTGGAAAGCCCCGCCATGCAGCTGTACCTGGATAACGCCAAGAACGTGCGCGGCAAGACCAACGAAAACTACGCACGCGAGCTGATGGAGCTGCACACGCTGGGTGTCAACGCCGGCTATACGCAGCAGGATGTGCAGCAACTGGCGTTGATCCTGACCGGCGCAGGCGTGGTGCCGCAGCGCGGCGCCGGCATGGTCAACGGCGTCGACGGCGGCTTCTTCCGGCAGCGACCCGGCATCGTGCGCGATGGGCTGTTCGTATTCACGCCGGGCAAGCACGATTTCTCCGAGAAAGCATTTCTCGGCCATCGCATCCCGGGCAGCGGCTTCGGCGAGATCGAGCAGGCGGTTGACCTGATCGTGCAACAGCCGGCCTGCGCCAAATTCATTTCGCGCCAACTCGCGCAATACTTCGTGGCCGACAATCCGCCGCCGCAGCTGGTCGATGCCATGGCCGCCACTTTCCAGCGCACCGACGGCGATATCGCCGCGGTGTTGCGCACCATGTTCCTGTCCAGCGACATCACCGCCGGCCACGGCCAGAAATTCAAGGATCCCACCCAGTTCCTGGTCTCCGCGATGCGCCTGAGCTATGACGGCAAGCCGATCAGCAACGCCGACCCGCTGGTGAACTGGCTCAACCAGATGGCCGAGCCGGTCTACGGACATATCACGCCGGACGGCTGGCCCACCGACAACGCCAGCTGGTCCAGTTCCGGCCAGATGGCCAAGCGCTTCGACGTAGCACGTGCGATCGGCAGCGGCCGCAATCGCCTGTTCGCCGGCAACGACAGCGACGGCGTGCGCGGCCAGCCGCCGCTGCTCAATAGCGCCTTATTCCAGCAGACACTGCAGCCCGGCCTTTCCGCCAGCACGCGCGACGCCCTGGCCAAAGCCAATTCGCCGGTGGAATGGAACACCTTTCTGCTGTCCTCTCCTGACTTCAACTATCGCTGAGGTATCGCCATGAAACGCCGTGAATTCCTGCTTGCCGCCGCTGGCGCTGCCGCACTTCCCGCGCTGTCCTTCTCCGGCCGCCTGTTTGCCGCGCCGCCAAGCTCGCCGCGCTTCCTGTTCGTATTCCTGCGCGGCGGCTACGACTGCAACAACCTGCTGGTGCCCTACAGCAGCGACTTCTACTACGAATCGCGCCCTACCATCGCCATCGCCAAGCCCGATCCCAACAATCCCAACACCACCATTGCGCTGGATGGCAACTGGGGCCTCAATCCGGTGCTGCGCGATTCGATCTATCCGCTGTGGCAGAAGAAGCAGGTGGCCTTTATTCCCTTCGCCGGCACCGACGATCTGTCACGCAGCCATTTCGAAACGCAGGACAGCATCGAGCGCGGCGAACCGCTGACACAAGGCGGCAACTTCCGCTCCGGCTTTATGGCGCGGCTATCGGGCACGCTGACTGGCGTGCCGGCGATCGCCTTCACCAACAGCCTGCCGCTGAGCTTCCAGGGCGCCAGCAAAGACATCCCCAATATTTCGCTCAAGGGCGATACCAAGGCGCATTTCGACGAACGCCAGTCGGCGATTCTCGCCGGCATGTACAAGAACACCTCGCTTGCCTCGGCCGCCGCCGACGGCCTGAGCCTGCGCAGCACGGTGTCGATGGACCTGCAGAACGAAATGGTCGCGGCCAGCCGCGGCGCGCCGAATGCGTCGGGCTTTGCGCAGGAAACCCAGCGTATCGCCACCTTGATGCGCGACCAGTACCGCATCGGCTTTGTCGATGTCGGCGGCTGGGATACGCACGTCAACCAGGGCAACATCACCGGCGGCCTGGCCAACAATCTGCGCAATCTCGGCCAGGGCCTCGCCGCTTACGCCGCGGCGCTAGGCAGTGAGTGGGACAACACCACCGTGGTGGTGGTCTCCGAATTCGGCCGCACTTTCCGCGAAAACGGCGACCACGGCACCGACCATGGCCACGGCACTGTGCACTGGGTGCTGGGCGGCAAGGTCAACGGCGGCCGCATTGCCGGCGAGCAGATGGCGGTGAATCAGCAGAACCTGCTGCAGAACCGCGACTACCAGGTACTCAACAACTACCGCGACGTGTACAGCGGCCTGCTCGGGCGCATCTGGGGCTTGAACGGCAACCAGCTGCAGAGCATTTTCCCGCAGGCAAAGCCGCGCGATCTGCACCTGGTCTAAGCCGACTCCTGCATGACAGCCGGGCTGCGCTGCCTGGCTGCATGCAGCATCAACAGCACCGCGGCAGTTAGCAACGACAGCAGCGAAATCAGCGCCCCCAGCCGGAAGCTGTCGGAACGAAATGCCACCACCACGTGGTGCGTGCCCGCCGGTACATGGATTGCCTTGCCCAGCAGCTGGGCGGTCCACACTGTGGTGGGGTGGCCATCTACCTGGGCGTGCCAGCCTGGATAATTGGCGTCCGCCAAAAACAGCCAGCAGGCAAATGGCGATTGCACATCGATGGCGTAATAGTCGGAGTGACGCTGTTCGAACACGGTGTGCACTTGCGATACGTCGCCGGGCGTCGTATCGGGCGGCGGCAGCGGCGCATCGCGAGGATCCTTCTGCACGACCAGCTGCGGTACCTGAGCCGCATGCAAACGGTCCAGCGCAGCCTCGGCCGAATCTACCGCCGCCGCATCCTTGTAGACCTGCAGAAACGGATGGGCAAACGTGTTCTTCATCACCCAGAAATCTGTCGCATCCCGGCCGAACAATTGCAGGCCCGGCGCGTGCAACAGGTGGTCGGTCGCGATATAGCGAATCGCCAGCAGGTCGATCAGGCGCGCGCCGGGCGCCGCCGCCGTATGCATTTGCAATTCCTGCCGCACCGGCTCATCGATCAACGTGCGGTTTCTTAGTTCCAGGCCCAGCGTGCCATTCAGCGACCAGGTTCCCCGCAACAAATTGCTCAAGCCGGCATCGGTGGCCAAGGCGCGCTGCGCAGGATGGTCCAGTCCATGCGTGCGAGAATCGAGCATGCCGTAAGCATCAATCACACTGGATACCCATAGCTTGCGGTCCTGCGGCGCCGGGCCGTCCAATCGATCCAATAGGCTTGGCGTGGGCAGCGCGGGAGCGGCATAAAACCGGATGGTATGCAGGTCCAGCAGCATGCATTGCAGCATCACTAGCAAGAACATTGCTGCGGGCAGCCACGCAACGCGCCGGCTGGCCGTGAGCAGCAATGCAAGCACGCATGCCGCCAGCGTGATCAGGAGTGTCGTCCACAGCCCTCGCAGGGGATGGCTGCCATAGGCCAGCGCCACGCCCACAGCAAGAAACACGAGCAGCCCCAGCCAGCGCGCAGGCCTCCACGCGCGCAGCTCGGCATGATCGCGCAGCCAGGTGCGCAGCGCATCGATCGCAAACGCCGCCAGCACGGCGATGCCCAGCGCTACAAAGGCAGAATAAACAAACAGAACCCGGAAAAAGTGCAGCCCGGGAACGATACCCACGCTATAGATCAAGCGGAACAGCAAACTGCTCGGCCCAAAACTGAGCACCAGTACGACGCAGGTCGAAATCAGGTAGCCCTTCGCCCTTGCCGGTGCGCGCAGCAGCAATCCCAGGCAGGCCAGCATGCATGCAAGCAGACTGCCAGCTGCGGGCATTCCACTTGTTTCCGCAAGCGGGAAAAACAGGCCACGCAGAATCGTCTTGAAGCCGTGGAAAAACGGAAATAGCTCAACGCCGCCGCGCCGATGCGACCACGTCGCCAGTTCCAGCGTAGGCAGCAGCTGCACCGCGGAAAATCCCAGGCACAACACGCCCGCGACCAGCGCAGTAAGCACAAACGCGCGTTTATGCCGCTGCCAATGCTGCGTCCACGTACGCGCAAAAAACATGCTCGGCATACTGCACAGCATGAACAGGCCCGACGCCTGCAACACCTGCGGATAACCGGCAAACACCAGCAGGCAACCCAGCACCGACATGCACAAGGCGCGCGGCAAGGTGGGCGATGCCAGCCAGCGCTCGAAGGCCAGCAGCAGCCAGGGCACCCATAGCAAGGCGCCCGCAATCGTCATGTTGTGTTGCTGGTGGATCCAGCAGGACGAAAACACCACCGTCAGGCCGGCCGCGCCGGCAGCCCAGGCGCTGCGGCCCAGCTGCCTGCACAGCTGCATCACGCCGATACCGGCACCCAGCATGCACATGTAATGGAACACATTGCTGCCAAGTACCGGCGGAAACAGCCACGCCACCAGCAGATTGAGCGGCGCCAGAAAAGCGCCCTGCCCCTCGGCGAACAGCGGATGCCCGCCTAGCACTTGCCCCACCCACAGCGGCGATGGCCCGCCATGCAGATAGTTTTTGAGAAATTCCAGCAGGGGCAAACTAAAAATCAGCGCATCGCCATGCAGGATGCTCTTGCCCCGGAACAAGGCCGGCCACCACATGATCGTGACCAGCACCAGCAAAACCGCATGGACCAGCCACCATGGGCGGATCCGCCGTGGCTCGTCCTTCAAGAGCACCGCCCTCGCTCCGGTCTTTTCATGCATGCTGCCCCATCGGTATTCGCTTTCAGCATCCTGTCGTTCGATTGCGCAGTCGATTCGCCGTGCATGGCTCGCACGGCAACGTGCGCTGTCTGCTGCGCCGGCCCACCCCTTGTAAGCGCCCCTGTGGCAGGCAAAACTGCGGCCTGCCGCATCGAGCTTAACACCCCTCTCGCCACTCATGCCGTTAGGACTGACGCATGCGTTCGAATGCCCTGCACCCCCTGTTGCTTTCGCTGAGCTTGCTGCTCGCCGCCTCGCCGCTGGCCGCCACCGACTCCACCGGGCTCGGCCCGGATGACGCCGCGTGGCTCAAGCGCGATGGTTTCGGCCTCGATACCAACGCAGTTGCGCAGTACCACGCGCTCGGCCGCAAGACACTGCTGGCCAACCAGCTCGGCGAACGCATCGCCGATACGCTGCCGCCGGCGATCACCGCGCAGATCGCCTCCTACGAAGCCTTCTACACATCGTTGCCGCAACTGCTCAGCGACATCCAGCAAGAACAGCAGCAGATCAAGGCCATGCCGGAGGGCCCCGACAAGGCCGCCGCCAACAAGGCCCTGCAGGCGCGCGGCAACCAGCTCGGCCTGCAAGCGCAGCAGGCCGAAATGCTGCACGCCATCTACGGCCCCAACCAGCTCAAGGAGCAGCTGGTGTGGTTCTGGCTTAACCACTTCAGCGTCTACGCCGCCAAAGGGCGCGCGCGCTGGGAACTGGCCGATTACGAACAAAACGTGATCCGCCCGCATGCGCTGGGCAAATTCCGCGACCTGGTCATGGCCACCCTGCAAAGCCCGGCCATGCTGGAGTTTCTCGACAACGCGCAGAACGCCAAGGGCCACGTCAACGAAAACTACGCCCGCGAGCTGATGGAGCTGCATACGCTGGGCGTCAATGCCGGCTACACCCAGCAGGATGTGCAGCAACTGGCGCTGATACTTACCGGTGTCGGCATCGCACCCATCGACAGCAAGCCGGAGAAGTTCGGCCCAAAGATGGCGCCGCTGGTAGTGAAGAGCGGCATGTTCGAGTTCAATCCGCAGCGCCACGATTTCAGCGACAAAGTGCTGCTGGGCAAGCCGATCAAGGGCAGCGGCTACGACGAAGTGCAGCAGGCGGTGGACCTGATCGTGCAACAGCCGGCCTGTGCGCAGTTCGTGTCGCGCAAGCTGGCCGAATATTTCGTGTCCGACAATCCGCCGCCCGCGCTGGTCGACAAAATGGCCCGCACCTTCCATCACACCGATGGCGACATCGCCGCCGTGGTGCGGGTGATGTTCCAATCGCGCGACCTGATCGCCAATGCCGGCAAGAAATTCAAGGATCCCACGCAGTTCGTGGTGTCATCCGTGCGCCTGGCCTACGACGGCACGCCGATTGCCAATGCGCAGCCGCTGGTAGGCTGGCTCAACCAACTCGACCAGCCGCTGTTCGGCCGCATCACGCCCGACGGCTGGCCGCTGGATAATCAGAGCTGGTCCAGCTCCGGCCAGATGGCCAAGCGCTTCGATATCGCCCGCGCCATCGGCACCGGTAACAACCAGCTGTTCACACCCGCCGGCAGCACGGCGCGCGGCGCCGGCTTTCCCATGCTCACCACGCGCCTGTATTACGACGCCATCGAGCCGACCCTGTCGAACGCCACGCGCGATGCGCTGGCCAAAGCAACGTCGCAGCAAGAGTGGAACACCTTCCTGCTCTCCTCGCCCGACCTCAACTACCGCTAACGGCGGGACCACGTTGGCTGGGTTACCCCGGACTTGATCCGGGGGTAACCCGACGATCTATATCGGTACGGCAAGCCCAGGCCAGCAAATACGCAAGAGATTTGTTGGGTTACCCCCGGATCAAGTCCGGAATAACCCAACCTACGATGATGGCTACGGTAGATCGCCGAGACGACGATACTCGCCCTGCATCACCTGCTCCCAATTCACACCGCCATCGAACGAGCTTTCCAAGCCCAGGCGGTAAACGCCATCCGCGACAAATTCGTAGATATGCCGCGTCTGCCCACGGGTGGAACTGCGCAGAAACACCAGGCGTTTGCCATCCCAATGCCCCGTCGCCGGCTGCCCGGGTGCAAAGCCATAGCTATCGAACCAGTACAGCGCAAACTCGCCCGGTTCCTGCCCGGCCGTGAACACCGCATGCGCCTGCAGCGACGGCTTGCCCTCGCGCTCCTGCCGGTAATCCTGCAACAGCGCCTTGCCGCCCAACTCGAAGCGCGCATGCGCATACCCGCTGGCCGAACCGCCCTGGCCCCAACGCGTGGTAGCCATGCTTTCCTCTCCGCGCCATTCGCCCGCCAGCGCGGCCAGCACATCGTTGCCATGCAGTGACGTCATCACGTTCACTCCCTCGCAGCGCCGGTCACCAGCAGATGCTTGGCCATCTGTCCATGCAGCATTCCAAGCGTACGCACCATATGCAGCGTGGCGAACAGTAGCAGCACACCGAGAATGCACAGCAGCCATGCACCACCCCAGCCGTGCATCCACATCACCAGATCACACAGGCGGGACGGGCCATCGCAGGTGTCGTAATAGCCCCAGGCATCGGCCACCAGCTTAAGTGCCGGTGCACTGGTAAAGGCCAGCGCAATGCTCAGCAGCGTCACCGTGAGAGTGAAATAGATAATGCCCAGCGGCAGCATCATCAGCATGTAGAACAGCGTGCTCCAGCTGCGCGGATCGCTGAACATCGCACCGATGCGCCGCCACAACGACATGCCGCGCGTGGAAAACGCCGGCCGGCGCGGCATGCGCACGCCTAGCATCGATTCCACCATGCGCCCTTCCACCAGCGAAAGCACACGCACCGAGCCGAAGAACAGCACGATAAACGGCAGGCCAATGATCAGCACCGACAGACCGGCCGACAGCGAGATGCCCGTTACCGCCCAGGTGAAATAGAAAATACCGGTAGCCAGCGACAGCACCATGTAGAACAGCGACGCATAGGTGCGCGGATCGGCCGCCACGCCAAAAAAACGTCCCGCGATGGAACGCCGCTTCGGCGGCAGCGGCGGCCTCAGCGCGCGCTGGATCTTGATCTCCTGATCGCGATAAAGCTCCGCCACTTCCTCCGGCGCGCCGTAGCTGCTCACCACCTTGGCCAGCATCTCTGGTTCGCTGCGTCCCGGCTGCTCGGCCAGTTCGGCGCGCAAGTGTTCCTCGGCGTCGTACAGCGCATCCTGGATCAAGGCAGGATCCGCGCCGCGCAAGGCAGCGCGCAGTTGGTCCAGGTACTCCGCGATCGTGCGCGGCGTTCCCGTTGAGCCCATCGTCATCGCCATTCTCCCTGTAGCACTTTGTCGACCGAATCGCGCGTGGCCTCCCACGCCGCAATCCATTCACGCAACACGTCGCGCCCCAATTTCGTAATGCGGTAATAGCGCCGCGGCGGCCCGCTCACCGAAGGCTCCACCTCGCTGCCCAGCAACCCATTCGCCTCCAGGTTGCGCAGCACCGGATACAGCGCGCTCTGCTTGCCCGCCAGCACCCCCGCCTCACCCAGCTCTTCCAGCCGCTTGGCGATCTGGTAGCCATAAAGCGCCTGCCGCGACTGCCCAAGCACCGCCAGCAGCACCAGCGACACCGTGCCGCTGGAGAGCTCTTTCTGAAACTTCTTGAGTTGGCCCGCGCTATCGTCCACGGCTGACCCGCTCTTCCACTTATGATGGAGTGCACTGTAGTGTGAGGTTCACACTAGTGCATGGGCCTGAAGTCATGGGTGGAAGTGACGGGCAGCTGGGCATGAGTGGCCTGCACTAACTGGTCCAGATGTAGGGTTAGTTTAAGCAGCGAGCTTCAGATGTACATCCTGGATGGCTGGCAGGACAGCTTCAGGAGCCGGTGGCCGATAATTCAACGCGCTATGCGGCCGAACCGTGTT
>NZ_JACZZA010000014.1 GCF_014863405.1 Dyella acidiphila | reverse complement strand
AACACGGTTCGGCCGCATAGCGCGTTGAATTATCGGCCACCGGCTCCTGAAGCTGTCCTGCCAGCCATCCAGGATGTACATCTGAAGCTCGCTGCTTAAACTAACCCTACATCTGGACCAGTTAGTGCAGGCCACTCAATCGCGCATACCTGAAATGCATTACTCAATTGAAAATTTTAAATTACAACAACCCCAAGATTGGTTTGAGATCATTGACGCTTATCGAGAAATGGTCCGCACAAATCCGATGGGTCAAGGTGGTTATCTAAAAGGTGACGTTAGTCCGCCAATTTCGCGCTAAGTCTGTTGTCGGAAAGGTATTTGTTCCATACATCGACGCATCCTTGGACTAACTCCGAAACGTTTCTGCGCCTGTCTGAATAGAGATACCACTCATGCGAACTCTTCGTCCATGGATCCCATTCTCGACCAATTCTGGGCGCTGGATCGAGACTCGGGCGGTCGTACTGTAAATGTTTCGATGAATTGCAGATGTCACGACAGAGCTGGAGCTCGACAGAAGAATCAAATAGCGCCTTCATATCTTTTTTAGAGACCGCTTCAGAGGAGACCAGCCAATCGCACAGGTGGTAACTACTCTGAAAAAAAGCATAGATGAAATCATAAACAACGTCGGAATCACCGCCTCCATACACTTCGGCGAGACGATCACGCCATCGCAGCATTCGACGGTACTGTCCCTGCCATCCCTCGTACCAGTCACGATTCATCGTTTTCCCCGTAGCTGCGCTCGACGAGACTGTATCTGTAAGCAGGCTCACTCAGTTCTGAGCCCCGGAATGGTGGGTATAGTGTTGACGATCCCATTTGGTAGGTATAATAACCACCGCGAAGAGCGCGGATGTCATCACGCGGCCGGAAGCCGAGGGCTGGGTAATGAGCCGCGTCAAAGGCTCACATCATCAGTTCAAACACCCTCCAGACCGGGCCTCGTTACGGTCCCCCATCCAAAGCCGACATTCCCACAGGTACGTTTCACAGCATCGCCAAACAGGCGGGCTGGAAATAGGAGGCCCCATGCGATTCCCTGTTGTTCTACATACCGACGACGGCCAGCATTACGGCGTCACCGTGCCGGACCTTCCCGGTTGTTTCTCAGCGGGCGACTCCATCGACGACGCGCTGGTCCAAGTGCTGGAAGCGATCGATCTGCATCTGGAAGGCATCATGGACGATGACTCCGCCGAGCTTCCCGAGCCGCAGCCTATCCGGGTCCATCAGCAGCATATCGACTATGCGAATGGCATCTGGGCGGTGGTGGATGTCGATACGGCCAAATACGAAGGCAAGGCTGAAAAGATCAACATCACCGTGCCGCGCAAATTGCTCTCGAAGATCGACAGCTATGTTTCCACGCACCCAGGGGAGACACGCTCGGGCTTTATGACGCGGGCGGCTTTACAGGCGATACGTAGCCAGGCTGCTTAGCGACCTCGGCTCCTCTTTTCCGTTGAAAACAGCGTGACCCACAAGATCGCAACTCAATGGCACTTAGTCACGGTATTGGTCACCGTCTGGCTCGTCGTCGTATCGCCGCTCTGCTGCGTCCCGCTCTGCTGAGTCGTCGATGTAGTGGTGCAGTTGCTGTCACTTTGCGTGTTTTGATTCTGGTTGTTCTGCTGCGATGCCCAGGCATTGTCTTGCTGTTGCTGCTGCCTCCACTGCGCGGCATCCCGCTGCTGCCGTTCCAGCGTGGCGCTGCGGCGATTCGCGAGCGACATCATGCAATCGGCGAAGCGATTGGTGCCGGGCTGGTAACCGTAGCCTTGACAGGTCGCCTGATCGGCGGCGGTCTGCTGCGGCGATGGGCGGGTGTCGACACTGCAGCCGGCGAGTGTCATTGAGGTGCCCATCACTGCAAATGCAAGAAGCACTCGTGTCTTCATGGCAGTTCTCCCATTGCACGAATAGTGGGTAGATAGAGTCGATTGGCGGTGCGTAGGTTGGGTTAGCGCAGCGTAACCCAACGATGCCAGTTCCTTCGGTGAGGATCTGTTGGGTTACGCTGCGCTAACCCAACCTACGGGTTGGCTTCGGGTGCTATTTTTCGCGGCAATTCGGGCCATACCAGGCGTTGTTCACGGTATCGAGATTTGCGTCCATCATCGATGCGCCGCAAACCGGGAATCGCGTATCGCCGTTGCGCTGAATGCTCAGCGCCTTCATGTTGGCATCGCCTTGCACTTGCGCGACAGCCCGATCTTCACGGCGCGTGTCGACCTTCATCATGCAATGGGCGAACTGGTCTGTGCCCGGCTGATAGCCATAGCCGGCACATTTGGCTTGGTCGGCGGCGTGCTGCTGTTGGGGCGAGACGGTTTCACAACCCGCCGTAGCGGCGAAGACCAGCAGCAAAACGATCAAGACGTATCTGCGCATATTCCCTCCAGTCGTGGAATGACCAAATAGAAACCGCTTGACTACGATGTAATGACCCCGGTTACGAAGCCTCCCCAAGGCTCGACCGCATCATATACGAATGATTGACAGTGAATCCCTCGATGGGTCCACAACAGGCGTCTCTTGCAGGCCCCCAGGTAGCGCAGGGGCGGCACGCCGACACGTGTATTGATGGAGAGTCCGCCATGCACGCGGACCTCGCTGTTTCCTACACGTCATATCAATCACTGGCGTTTACACTGGCGGCCTATCCAAGCCGGAGCTACCGCCATGGGCACGTCCATCAACATTCCGACCTCGGGCACCCAGTGCATTGGCGCCTATCTGGCGGAAGCGCCGGGCAAGCCCAAGGGCGGCGTGGTGGTGATCCAGGAAATCTTCGGGGTGACGGCGCATATACGCAGCGTGGCCGATCGCTTTGCCGCAGCCGGCTATACCGCGGTGGCTCCGGCGTTTTTCGATCGCCTGGAAAGCGGTGTGGAACTCGAATACGACGACGCCGGCATGCAGCGCGGCCGCCAGTTGGTGACCGAACTCGGCCTGGAGCGTGCGCTGGAAGACGTTGCCAGCGCCGCCGAGTCGATCGCCTCGGCCGGCAAGATCGGCAGCGTGGGCTATTGCTGGGGCGGCACCGTGGCGCTGCTCGCCGCGCTGCGCCTGGGGCTGCCGTCGGTGAGCTACTACGGCGCACGCAATCTGGCCTTTCTGGGCGAAACGCCGCAAGCGCCGGTGATGTTCCATTTCGGCGACGAAGATGCCTCCATTCCGCCCGAGGCAGTTGCCAAGCATCGCCAGCTGCTGCCGCAGATGGAGGTGTACAACTACGCCGGTGCCGGCCACGCCTTCAATCGCGATATCGACCCCAGGCACTATCACGAAGCCAGCGCCAGGCTCGCCTGGCAACGCACGCTGGCTTTCTTCGAACAAAACCTGGGTCACGCATGAGCAGCATCGATTTCACCCTGGACGCGCGCCTGGATGCCGATACGCAACACATCGCTTCACTTCCGTTGTGCGAAGTGCTGCTGATGAACGATACGCGCTTTGCCTGGCTGATCCTGGTGCCGCGCCGCATTGGCATGAGCGAAATACTCGACCTGGCCGCCGACGAACAGCAGCAGCTGTGGCAGGAGATCAACCAGGTGGCGGCGCTGCTGCGTAACGCGGTGCCGTGCGACAAGCTCAATATCGGCGCGCTGGGCAATATCGTGCGGCAGTTGCATGTGCATGTGCTCGCACGCGTGGAAGGCGATGCGGCATGGCCCGGTCCGGTATGGGGCAGCGGCCGCGCCGAACCCTACGCGGACAGCGCGCTGCAAGCACGCATCGCGCTGCTGCAAAACCGGCTGGCGGCAAGCACGATCTGATCTGGCAAAAAACAGAACGCCCGCGCAAGGCGGGCGTTCTGGCTGGAACAGGGTGCGTACGGCTTAGTGACCGCCACCGCCCTGCTGCTGCGACTGGTCGTCGCCGCCGCCGTTGCCGCCGTAGGCATTGCCGCTGGCGTCCTTCTGGTTGTCGCTGCTGGGCGCAGCGGCCGGCGCATGGTAGTCCTCCAGCGCACGCGCCTTGGTATCCACCGGGTTGATGCGCGCCAGCTTGCCGCCGTCGTCGTAGTACACCACGAAGCCGTAGTCGAGCTGCAGGCGTGCCATGTACTGCAGATGCTGCTTGCGGATCTTCGAATCATCGCTGGGCAGCAGCAGCACCGTCTTGGGCAAGCGGCCGGTTTCTTTCAGATAGGCGAAATGGCTGCCGGCATCCAGCGCCGACAGCACGGCGCCGTCGATCAGGAACTGGCCGCTCTTGTACGCCTTCATGGTCAGGTCGAACTGGCTCTGCGTCTGCGAGGTGGGCACCTCGTCTTTGCTCGCACCGCGGTGGCAACCGCCGAGTACCAGCAGGCTGCCGATCAGGAGCACGGCAGCGCCGCGGCGCGGCAACGTGGAAAAACGGATCATGTGGATCTCCTGCAACTGTTTCGGTGAGGCCAGCGAAGTGTAGCGCCGCCCCGCAAGGATGGATGGGTGAAAGGCAGCGGGCATTCAGGTCCGTGGCAAGGTAACGCCTTGCTGGCCCTGGTATTTGCCGCCGCGGTCGCGGTAGCTGGTTTCGCATTCCTCGTCGGACTCGAAAAACAGCATCTGCGCCACGCCTTCATTGGCATAGATTTTGGCAGGCAGCGGCGTGGTGTTGGAAAACTCCAGCGTCACATGGCCTTCCCACTCCGGTTCCAGCGGCGTGACGTTCACGATGATGCCGCAGCGGGCATAGGTGCTTTTGCCCAGGCACACGGTGAGCACCTGGCGCGGGATGCGGAAATATTCCACCGTGCGCGCCAGCGCAAAGGAGTTGGGCGGGATGATGCAGACGTCCGCTTCCACGTCGACGAAGCTGGTCGGGTCGAACGCCTTCGGATCGACGATGGTGGAATTGATATTGGTAAAGATCTTGAATTCGCGCGCGCAACGCACGTCGTAGCCGTAGCTGGAGGTGCCGTAGGAAATCAGTTTGTTGCCGTCGCGCAGCTTCACCTGCCCTGCTTCGAACGGCTCGATCATGCCGTGCTGCTCCGCCATGCGGCGGATCCATTTATCTGATTTGATGCTCACGCGGACTCCGGGTACGGGCCATGCGCCAGGCTCCCCCGGGCGCAAAGCGCTAAAAATACATGGTCGGGCGGGCGCTGTGCCAGCCGGTCAGCGGCTTTCCCAAGCGCCATTCAGACAGGCCAGCGCCGTGCGCAGTTCCAGGCAGCGCGCCTCGCTCGCAAGGATCTGCGCCGGACTGCAGCCGGCGCCGGGCAACGCCACCCCCAGCGGCTCGGGCGACAACAGCTGCGCGGACATGGTGCGCAGGATTTCGCACAGGGCGTCCTGCGCATGGTGCGAGCCACGTGCCGAGGCATTGAGCAGCAGCACCGGCTTGCCGGGAAATTCCAGGCTGCCGACCAGCCAGTCCAGCAAATTCTTGAACGCGCCCGGCACGCCATGCGCGTATTCCGGGCAGGCGATCAGCAGCGCGTCGCTGCGTCCCACCGCCTCGCGCAGGGCCTGCACGGCGGGCGGCAGCGGTTCGTTTTCGTCGTCCGGATTGAACAGCGGCAGCTCGCCCAGCCCCTCGTACAGGCGCAGTGCCAGCGAGGCCGGCGCCAGCTGCCGCGCTGCCAGCAGCGCCGCGGTGTTGGACGATACCCGCCGCAGGCTGCCGCTCAGGCAGAGCACCTGCCGCGGGGCACTCATGCCGCGGGCGTGCCCTGCACCACGATCTTGCCCAGGCCCAGCGACTTGTTGCGCGGCTGGCGCGACAGCCGGCCGGCGGTATTGCGCGCGATGTCGCGATAGCGTGCGGCCAGGTCCGAATCGGGCATGGCCACCACCGTGGGCTGGCCGCCGTCGGCCTGCTCGCGGATGCGGATATCCAGCGGCAGCGAGCCCAGGTAAGGCACCTGGTACTGCTCGGCCATGCGTTCGCCGCCGCCGGCGCCGAAGATATGTTCCTCGTGCCCACAATTCGTACAAATATGCGTAGCCATGTTTTCCACGATGCCCAGCACCGGCACCTCCACCTTCTCGAACATCTTGAGCGCCTTGCGTGCATCCAGCAGCGCGATGTCCTGCGGCGTGGTGACGATCACTGCGCCGGCCACCGGCACCTTCTGCGACAGCGTCAGCTGGATGTCGCCGGTGCCCGGCGGCAGGTCGATGATCAGGTAATCGAGCATGTCCCAGCGCGTATCGCCAAGCAGCTGCATCATCGCCTGGGTCACCATCGGGCCGCGCCAGATCATCGGCGTTTCCTCGTCGACCAGAAAACCGATCGACATGGCCTGCAGGCCGTGCGCGCTCATCGGCGTGATGCTTTTGCCGTCCGGCGACTCCGGCTTGCCCTGGATGCCGAGCATGCGCGGCTGGCTGGGCCCATAGATATCCGCATCGAGAATGCCGACCTTGGCGCCTTCGGCCGCCAGCGCCAGCGCCAGGTTCACCGACACCGTGGACTTGCCCACGCCGCCCTTGCCCGAGGCCACCGCGATGATGTTTTTCACATTGCCCAACGGCGCCAGCGTGCCCTGCACTTTGTGCGCGTGGATGCGCGTGCCGAGCGAGACCGCCGCCGCGTCGATCGCCGGATCGGCTTCCAGCGCCTGCCTGGCCTGGGCTGCCAGTACCTGCGCCGCACCGGCCGCGGGATAACCCAGCTGGATATCCACCGACACCCTGGCGCCATCCACGCCGACGGCACGAATGGCCTCGGCCAGGGGCGCGCCGGTATGGGAATCGATCAACTCGCCGAGAATCCGGCGCACCAGGGCTTCGTTCGCCTGCGTCATGGGGAAAGGATAGTTCTGAGGAGATCGTGCATTATGCCAGCACCGGCGCGAGCCGCCCTGGCCGGGAAGTGCTTGAAACGTATGGTGGCGGTGAACTGCGCGTGTTTGCGCAATGCAACTTGACCATGCCCCGAGCGGCTGGGCAGGCTCCCCATACGCCAACGTAGGGAGTACTTCACGATGAAATACCTGTCCAAACCGGGCCTGCCGCAGTTCGCCCTCGCCGCCTGCCTGCTGCTCAGCTCGGCTGTGGCCTGGGCCGCCAACGACAGCCCCGTGGGCACATGGCAACAGGTCGACGACAAGACCGGCAAGGTGAAGTCGATCATCCAGATCACCGACAACGGCGGTGAATTGCAGGGCAAAGTGCAGCAAGTGCTGATTTCCGACGACGGCCCGCATCCGGTCTGCAAGAAGTGCGACGGCGACAAGAAAGACCAGCCGATCGAAGGCATGACCATCATGTGGGGCGTGCACCAAGACGGCGACAATTGGGATGGCGGCAAGATCCTCGATCCGCAGAGCGGCACCGTCTACAAGGTGAAGCTCAGCCTGGCCGACGGTGGCCAGAAGCTGGACGTGCACGGCTACGTCGGTTTCTCGCTGCTCGGCCGCAGCCAGATCTGGACTCGCCAGCAATAAGCCCGCAGCCATGGCGCGCGCCCTGCCGTTTCGCCACGGCAGGGCGCGCGCGTTTCACGCCGAACTCACGCGCCAGCTCGCATTCCGCAACAGCCCTGGCCGTTGTCATCTGCCCGTCGTGCTGCAGCAATCACTGCCTTGCATTGTCCCGCGCATCCAAAAACCTGGGGCGGAGGGAGTATGCGTATGCGCGTCGAACGTGGATCGATCCTGCTTGCAACACTGGTTGCCGCTGGTCTTAGCGGCGTAATGGCAACACCGGCCTTCGCCGCCGGCAGCGGCAACCTGCTGGTCGACGGCGATGGCGAAGCCGGCACCTGCAGCACTGACTGGTCGGCGGTGAATACCGTGCCGGGCTGGACGGTGACGCAAGGCAGCCCTTCCATCGTTTGCTATTCGATCGGCAGCTTCAGCACGCCCAGCGGCGGCTCGGGCGGCAGCGCGTTTATCGCCGACGGCCCATACGGCGACTCCGCCTTGCGGCAGAACGTGAATGTCGCCAGCGCGGCGACCGCTATCGATGGCGGCAAGGTCACCTATAGCTTGTCCGGCTGGCTGGGCGGCTACACCGTCTACAACGGCCAGGCGGTGGTAACCGCCACCTTCCTCGACGCCAACGGCAAGCCGCTGGGCACGCCCGCGCAATTGGCCGGCGTAAATGCTTCGGCCCGCAGCAGCGAAAGCGGCTTCGTAGCGAAATCCGCCAGCGGCAGCGTGCCGGCAGGTACGCGCAGCATTTCCGTGCTGCTGCAGTTCACCGACACCAGTGCTTCCTACAACATCGGCTATGCCGACAATCTCTCGCTGACACTGTCCACGCCGGTCACTGCCGCCAGCCTGCAGGCACCGGCTTCCAGCGTGCCGGCCTTCGACCACGTGTTTGTGGTGATGATGGAAAACACCGACTACAGCCAGGTGATCGGCGACAGCACCGATGCCCCCTTTATCAACAGCCTGGCCAAGCAAGGCACCTTGCTGGACAACTACAGCGGCGTCTATCACCCCAGCGACGAAAACTATCTGGCTATCGCCGGCGGCAACACCTTCGTGCAGGGCGCGATCTATTTCCCCAACATCAAGGTCACCGCGCAGAACATCGGCGACGAACTGGAAGCGGCCGGCAAAACCTGGAAAGCCTATGAACAAGGCATGGGCACGCCCTGCAACACCAGCAACAACAACGACAGCTACTACGAACCGGACGACGCGCCCTTTATCAACTTCACGGACGTCGCGCAGAACGCCAGCCGCTGCGCCGCGCATCTGTTCGACACCACCCAGCTGAGCACCGATCTGCAATCGGCTGCGACCACGCCCAATTTCGCCTGGATCGCCGCGGACGACTATTACGACGGCGAAGCCTCCGGCAACGGTTCGGCCAAGAGCCTGCAGGTGCAGAACGGCTGGCTGCAGCAGACCTTGCAGCCGATCATGAATTCGCCCGCCTGGACGCAACAGCGATCGCTGATCGTGCTGACCTGGGACGAATCGTCCACCGAAACCGGCAACCACCTCGCCACCATCCTGGTCGGCTCGCCGGGCACCGTGCAGGCTGGCTACATCAGCAACGCCAGCTACAACCACTACAGCACCGGCCGCACCATCGAAAATGCGTTGGGCATTGCCGCGCTCACGCATAACGATCAGTACGCACAACCGATCAACGATGCCTTCGCCGCCACCGCGGCCACCAGCACGCCCACGCTGAGCAGCAGCATGCCCAGCGTCAGCCAGGGCACGTATGTGCACTTCGACTACGCCACGCCCGCCAGCCAGCTCAACAGCAGCAACTGGATCGGCATCTACGCGGCGGGCAGCAGCCCCGGCAACGGCGCATCGACCAGCTGGCAGGTGGCGCCGAACGGCAGCGGCACGGTCACCTTCGACACTTCCAGCCTCGCGCCCGGCACGTACACGGTCTGGTACTGCTACAACAACGGCTATACCGAACTGGCCGGCCCGGTGACACTCAACATCACCAGCCCGTAATCCCGCACGGGGTGCGTAGGTTGGGTTACCTCGGACTTGTTCCGGCGGTAACTCAACCTACGCCACTGCTTCAGCCCGATGCACCATCACGCCATGCGTGGAGAACGCCGCGCGCGTAGCGCGGTCCGCCGAGTGCTCGACCACCAGATGCTGGACGCGTGCGAGCTCGACCACTTGATAGGTCGCCACCGCCGCCAGTTTGTCGTCGGTGGCTACCACCACGGTTTCGTCGCTAGCCTCGATCATCGCGCGCTTGAACAACGCCTCCTCGCTGTCGAAACCCCACAATCCATGCGCCGCATCGATGGCGCAGGCGCCGGGAAAACACAGATCCGCGCGCAGCCGTCGCACTTGCTCCACGGCCTGCGCGCCGATGGCCCCGCCAATGGAAGGATTGATGCGGCCGCCGATCATCTGCACGTCGAAGTCTTCACGGTCCAGCAGCAATTGGGCGATTTGCGGCGCATTGGTGATCACGCAGAGGCCGGCGCCGGCAGGTAATGCCGCCGCAATGGCGAGATTGGTGGTGCCTGCATCGATCAACAGGGTTTGTCCTGCCTTCACCAGGCTCGCAGCCTGGCGGGCGAGTGCCTGCTTGCGCAGTGGGTGCTCGGTGCGGCGCTGCTTGAGCGACGCCAGCGTCACCGCGGGCAACAGTGCGCCGCCATATACGCGCTTGCACAAGCCTTGTGCCGCCAGTTCGCGCAGGTCGCGCCGGATGGAATCCTCCGAAACCGCGAACGCCTCGGCCAGCTCCACCGCCACCACGCGCCCTTCGTTGCGCAGCCGCGCCAGGATCCGCTGCTGGCGCTCTTGCGGCAGGGCATTGCGATCGTCACTGGCAGCGGCGGACTTAGCCATGGCGCATCGCCTGGTTGTCGTGTTCCAGCAGGCCCAGTGCCAGCAAATGCTCGCGCAGACCGGCAGGATCGCGGAACCACCAGCCATGCATGCCCAGCGCCTGTGCGGCGGCCACGTTGCGCGCGGAGTCATCGATATACAGCGCGGCAGCGGGATCGACGGCATAGCGCGTAAGCAGCCGTTGATAAATCCGTGGATCGGGTTTCACCAGGCGCTCCTCACCGGACACCACGATGCCCTCGAACCATTGCAAAAAGGGATACAGCCGGCGCGCGATCGGAAACGTCTCCTGCGACCAGTTGGTAAGCGCCAGCAGCCGCACGCCGCGCGCCTTCAAGGCCGCGAGCAGCTCAACGCTGCCGTCGATCGGGCCAAGCAGGGTTTCCTGCCAGCGCAGGTGATAGGCATCGATCAGTTCGGCATGTTCGGGATAGCTTTCGCGCAGCAGCGCGGTGGCTTCCGCCCACGGGCGGCCGGCATCCTGCCGCTCGTTCCACGCGCTGTTGCACACCTCGCGCAGGAACCATTCCATCTGCGCCTCGTCCTCGATCAACTGGCGATACAAACGACGCGGATCCCAGCCGATCAGCACGTTGCCAAGATCGAAAATTACCGTATCAATCGATTTTCCCGTCACCGCACCATCCTCGCCGACAAACCAACCAGCACCAGCAAGCCGGCCACCGCCGCAAAAGCGAGCGACAAGCTGCTGGCATGCGCGACAAACCCGATCAGGGCCGGTCCGCTCAACAAGCCTACATAACCGAGCGTAGTGGCGGTGGCGATCGACACCGCCGGCGGCGCGCCGGCGAGGCGCCCGGCCGCACTGAACATCACCGGCACAATATTGGAAGCGCCCAGGCCGATCAGCACGAAGCCGGACAAAGCCGCCATCGTCAGCGGCACGCAGGCCACCAGCAGAAAGCCCACCACGGCCAGACTCGCCCCCGTCCGCACCGCCCATACCGGGCCATGCCGCGCGATCAACCGGTCGCCGCAAAAGCGGCCCGTCGCCATCGCCACCGAAAAGCAGGCATAGCCGAAACCGGCCGAGGCTGCGGCCATACCCCGCACATCGCGCAGGAACACCGCGCTCCAGTCCAGCATCGCGCCTTCCGCCATAAAGCTGGCGAAACACATCAGCCCCAGCAACCAGGCGCGCGCTGGTGGCATGCCGGGCCGGCTGTGCGCTTCGATCGCCACGCCGGCTGCGTTCGCCTCGCCATGCAAGCCGTTGCGCAGCCACAACACAGTCAGCGCCAAGGCCACCGCGATGGCGATCGCTGCACCCGGCAACGCCAGCCCAAGCGCCAGCAAGGCGCTCAGCACTGCCGCGCCCGACAGGCCGCCGACGCTGAAAAGGCCATGAAAACCGGACATCAGGCGCGCGCCGCTGCGATGCTCCACCTCGACCGCGTAGGCGTTCATCGCCACATCCACCGCCCCCAGCATCACGCCGAAATAGAGCAAGGTGCCGACCAGCATCGCCACACTCGACACCTGTGCGAGCACCGGCAAGGCCACGCACATCAGCAGGCCGGCCGACACGATCACCGCGCGATTGCCCAGCCGGTGCGCCAGCCAGCCCACGAACGGCATCGACAGCATCGAGCCACCGCCGAACGCCAGCAGCGCCGCACCCAGCTGGCCATCATCCAGGCCCAGGCGCAGCTTTACGTACGGCACCATCGGCGCCCAGGCCGACATGGCCATGCCGGAAACCAGAAAGATCAGCCGTGTCGCCCGCTGTGCGGCACGCAGCGACGCTGCATCACCGGCGGTGGCGGCAGCGGGTTCGGAAGTCGTTTTCACACATCACCAGCCTTGCCTACATCGCGAACAAATATATACAAACGTGCACAAACGTGCAAACGGGCGATCGCCTCGTCATCGCGAAGTACAGCCGGCACTGCATGCCATAATGCACGGCCCACCGGAGCCGATGCCGCCCATGAGCCGACGCCTACTCGTTACCCACGCCCTGCCCTATGCCAATGGCCCGCTGCACCTGGGCCACATGCTGGGCTACATCCAGACCGATATCTGGGTACGTGCGCAGCGCATGATGGGTAGCGAGGTGTATTTCGTGGCGGCGGACGATGCACACGGCACGCCGATCATGCTGGCGGCCGAAAAGGCGGGGCTGTCGCCGGAAGCTTTCATCGACGGCATCCGGGCCAACCACGAAGCGGATTTCGCCGACTTCCATTTCAGCTACGACAACTACTACACCACGCACTCGGACGAGAACCGCGAGCTGGCGTCGATGATCTACACGCGCCTGCGCGACAACGGCTACATCGCCCAGCGCAGCATCCAGCAGCTGTACGACCCCGATAAGCAGATGTTCCTGCCGGACCGCTACATCAAGGGCACCTGCCCCAAGTGCGGCACGCCCGACCAGTACGGCGACAACTGCGAAAACTGCGGCGCCACCTACGCGCCCACCGACCTGATCAATCCGTATTCGGTGGTTTCCGGCGCCACGCCGGTGCTGCGCGATTCGGAGCACTACTTCTTCGAGCTGGGCAAGTTCGAAACGCTGCTGCGCGACTGGTTCGGCGGCAAGCTCACCAACGGTGCGCCGGTGGCCAACGCCGGCGTGGTGGCCAAGCTGAAAGAATGGCTCGATGGCGGCCTGAAGGATTGGGACATCTCGCGCGATGCGCCCTACTTCGGCTTCCCCATTCCCGACGCGCCCGGCAAGTTCTTCTACGTGTGGCTGGATGCGCCGGTCGGTTATCTGGCCAGCTTCCTCAATCTGTGCAACCGCAGCGGCTTGAAGTTCGACGACTTCCTGGCGCCGGACAGCGATGCGCAAATGCATCACTTCATCGGCAAGGACATCATCAATTTCCACGGCCTGTTCTGGCCGGCGATGCTGCATGGCGCGCAACTGCGCACGCCCACCGCGCTGCACGTCAACGGCTATCTCACGGTCAACGGCGCGAAGATGTCCAAGTCGCGCGGCACCTTCATCCAGGCGCGCACCTATCTGGATGTCGGCCTGCATCCGGAATTCCTGCGCTACTACTTCGCCACCATGCTCAGCGATACGCCGGTGGACGTGGACCTGGATCTGAAAGCCTTCGAGGAGCGCGTCAATTCGCACCTGGTCGGCAAGTGGGTGAACATCGCCAGCCGTACCGCCGGCTTCGTGCACAAGTTCTTCGACGGGCGCCTGGCCGCGCAGTTCTCGGCCGAGCAGAACGAACTGTGGGGCGTGCTGCTGTCGCATTACGAAGGCGTGCCTGCGCTGTATGAAAGCGGCGAATTCGCCGAAGCCATGCGCCGCTTCGTGCTGATCGCGGATCTGGTCAACGGCCATATCGCCGCCATGGCGCCGTGGGTGATGGCCAAGAACGAAGCGCAGCGCGAAGAGCTGCACCAGGTGTGCTCGTTCGCGCTGGCCGCGTTCCGCCTGCTCGGCGGCCTGCTGAAACCGGTGCTGCCGGTGACGGTGGCCGCGGCCGAACAGTTCCTGGACGCACCGATCGCCGATTTCGACGCCGCCTGCGCCACCTTGCACAACCACACCATCCAGGCCTTCGAGCCGCTGCTCGCGCGCATCGATCCCAAGCGCATCGAAGCCATGATCGAAGCCTCCAAGGAATCGCTGGGCGCCACGCCGGAGCCCGCCAGCGCCACCGTCAAACCCGCCACCAAGAAAGACAGCAAGCCGATGACCGAGAACACCGCCGCACCCGCCCAAGAAACCGCCACCATCAACATCGACGATTTCGCCAAGCTCGACCTGCGCGTGGGCAAGGTGCTCGTGTGCGAATTCGTGGACGGCTCGGACAAGCTGCTGCGCTTCGAACTGGATGCCGGCCCGCTGGGCAAGCGGCAGATCTTCTCCGGTATCCGCGCCGCCTACGGCGAACCGGCGCAGCTGGTTGGCCGCAATGTGGTGTTTATCGCCAACCTGGCGCCGCGCAAGATGCGCTTCGGTTTGTCCGAAGGAATGATTCTTTCCGCCGGCGACGGCGGCAGCGATCTGTTCCTGCTGGATGCGGACCAGGGCGCGCAGCCGGGCGCCACCGTGCGCTAAACACCCTTCCCCATCGCCCCTGTGGGGAGATGGTTGGGGTGAGGGGCCAAGCTCGCGAAACATTGGAAAGATGCGACCGACATGTCTGAGGCGGCATTGATCTCTGCGGCAAATGTGTCTCCTTTCCCCGCCGGGGAGAGGGCGCACATCGTGGCGGCACGATGACCTCGCTCATCGACCGCATCGATGCCCTGCTGCCGCAAACGCAATGCGAACAATGCGGCTATCACGGCTGCCACCCGTATGCGGAAGCGATCGCCAACGGCGAGGCGGACATCAATCAATGCCCGCCGGGCGGCCAGGAAGGCATCGTCAAGCTGGCCGAACTGCTCGGCCGCGCACCGCTGCCGCTGAACCCCGACAACGGCGTGGAAAAGCCGCGCACGCTGGCGCGCATCGTCGAAGCCGAGTGCATCGGCTGCACCAAGTGCATCCAGGTATGTCCGGTGGATGCGATCGTGGGCGCCAACAAGCTGATGCACACGGTGATCGCGGACGATTGCACCGGTTGCGAACGCTGCGTGCCGGCCTGCCCGGTCGACTGCATCGTGCTGGAGCCAATGCCGCTGGCGCAGGTTCAAAGCCAGCCGCATGCCGACGTCGCGCGCGCGCACTTCCAGCGGCGCGAGGCACGCCTGGCCGCCCAGCAGGCGCAGCGCGCAGCGGAGCTGGCGTCGCGCAAGGCGCAGGTGCATGGCGCCAGCCAGAATGTGCTGGATGCATTGGCCCGCGCCAAAGCCAGGAAACAGGAGCCCAAAGCGTGAAGAAAGCGGATGTGATCGACCTGTTCACGCGCTTGCGCGAACTCAATCCGCACCCCACCACCGAACTGGCATACACCACGCCGTTCGAACTGCTGGTGGCGGTGGTGCTGTCGGCACAAGCCACCGATGTCGGCGTGAACAAGGCCACGCGCAAACTGTATCCGGTGGCCAATACCGCGCAGGCGATCGTCGACCTGGGCGAGGAAAAGCTCAAGCGCTACATCAGCACCATCGGCCTGTTCAACGCCAAGGCCAAGAACGTCATCGCGCTGTGCCGGATTCTGGTCGAGCAGTACGACGGCCAGGTGCCAAGCAGCCGCGAAGCGCTGGAGGCGCTGCCCGGCGTCGGCCGCAAGACGGCCAATGTCGTGCTCAATACCGCGTTCGGTCATCCGACCATCGCGGTGGATACGCATATCTTCCGCGTCGCCAACCGCACCGGCCTCGCGCCCGGCAAGGATGTGCGCGCAGTGGAAGACAAACTGGAAAAAGTGGTGCCGGCCGAGTTCAAGCAGGACGCACATCACTGGCTGATCCTGCACGGCCGCTATGTGTGCAAGGCGCGCAAACCGGATTGCCCGCAATGCGTCATCCGCGACCTCTGTACCTATAAAGACAAGACCAAGGCCTAAGCGTAGGTTGGGTTACCCCGGACCTGATCCGGTGGTAACCCAACGATATCGCCACAAAGCGAGTTCGTTGAGCTACCCCGAAACAGCCCGGAGTAACCCAACCCGCACCATCCAACGCCTAAGCGGCCTTGCGCGCACCCTCCACGCGCCGATGCAAAGCATTCCAATCAACCACCAACTCACAACCGCGCGTACCCGCATTACGCCCCCAGTCCGCCAGCAACTCCAGACAGGCCTGATCCACGTGATGCAAACGCTCCACTTCCAGCAGCAGGCGCGTATTCGGCGGCACGCGCTCCAGCGTACGCGCCAGTGCGGGCACCTTGAGAAAGGTTGCGGCGCCATCGAGTTGCAATAGCGCAGTGCCCGGCTGGTCGTGCTTGTCCAGCCCCACCTTGAGTCGCGACGACTGCAAGGCCAGCCGCAATAGCGACAGCGCGAAGCCGATCAGCACGCCGGTCAACAAGTCAGTCGCGACGATGGCGATCGTCGTGGCCAGATAAATCAACGCCGTACCGCGTCCATACTGGGCGAGGCTGTTGATCTGCTTGATATTCACCATCTTGATGCCGGTATAGACCAGGATGCCGGCCAGGCAGGCCACCGGCGTCATGCGCATCAGCCACGGCAGCAGCATGGCGAACACCAGCAGCCAGCCGCCATGCAGGATGGTGGCCATGCGCGTGGCCGAACCGGCCTGCACGTTCGCCGCACTGCGCACAATCACGCCGGTCATCGGCAACGCGCCAAGCAGGCCACACAACATATTGCCGATGCCCTGCGCGGTGAGTTCGCGGTCGTAGTGGGTGCGTGCACCGCTATGCATGCGGTCGACGGCTGCGGCCGAAAGCAGTGTTTCCGCGCTGGCGATCAACGCGAAGGTCAGCGCCGCCACCAGCAGCGACGGCTGTGCCACGGCGGAGAGGCTGTCCCAAGTCGGCAAGGCGATGCCGGCAAACAGGTTGGACGGAACCTCCACTTTTTTCACACCGGTGCCCAACCATTGCACCGTGGCCGTCACCAACACCACCGCCAGCAAGGCACCGGGCACGAACTTCAGCGACGCAGGGCGCAACTTCTCCCAGCCCAGCATGATGGCGATGGTGCACACACCCACCAGCAACGCCGCCACGCTGCCCGCTTCACCGCCGACTGCGCTGGCCAGCGCACCCGGCAACGCGGCGAAATTCTCCAGGCCGCGCGCTTTGGGCATCGCGTCGATCAGCACGTGCAACTGCGACGCCACGATCAGGATGCCGATGCCGGACAGCATGCCCGCCACCACCGCCGGCGAAATCATGCGGAACCACACACCCACGCGCCCGATGCCGGCCAGCACCTGAATCAAGCCGGCCAGCAACACCACCGGCCCCAGCGCCGCAACGCCGTGCTCGCGCACCAGCTCGAACACCAGCACCGCCAGTCCTGCCGCAGGACCGCTCACCTGCAGCGGCGATCCGGCGATCGCCCCCACCACAATGCCACCGACAATGCCGGTGATCAGCCCCGCCGCCGGCGGCATGCCGGAAGCGATGGCGCTGCCCATGCACAAGGGCAGCGCCACCAGGAACACCACGATCGAACCCAGCAGATCGCGCCCGAACAAACCTTGCGAAACATATCCTCGAATCACGGCACGCTCCTTACGCTGCACTGGCCACCGCCGCCGCAAAACGCAGATGCGGCGTGGCTTCGGGCAATTGATCGTGGCCAGCGCGGATTTCGACAAAACGCCCGCGCTGCGCATCGAACGCCTGCAGCTCCGCAAGGGCGATGTCGTAAACCCAGCCATGAATGCTGAGACTGCCGCTGGCCAGTGCCGCGGCCACCACCGGCAGTGTGCGCAGATGTTCGAGCTGGCCCACCACGTTCTCGCGCGTCAGGCATTGCAGGCATTGCTCGTCCGACAATTCGGCATGGTTCTGCTCCACCACATAGCGCGCGACATCGGCATGTTTCAGCCATGCAGCGACGGACGGCATGCTGCGCACCAGTTCCGGTTTGCGCAGCGCCTTCATCGCCCCGCAATCGGAATGCCCGCAGATCACGATGTGCCGTACCTGCAACACGCGCACCGCATATTCGATCGCCGCCACCACGCCGCTCACGTGCTGCGCATACGGCGGCACGATGTTGCCGATATTGCGATAGACAAACAGTTCGCCCGGCTGGGCGTTGAACATCAGTTCCGGCATCACGCGCGAATCGGCGCAGGTGATGAACATGGTGCCGGGGCTCTGGCCCGAGGCCAGCTTCTTGAACAGCTCGCGCTGCAGCGGAAATACCTGCTGGCGGAAATGCTCGAAACCATCGATCAAACGTTTCATGGGGAAACCTCACGTGCAGTAGGCCGCGGTGGTCATGACCACCGTGCAAAGGAATGACGCGATAAAGCGGATGCGCGGCGATGCCACGCCATATGCGCGCTTATCGGTAAATCGCAAAGGCGGCGACGCTAGGCCGCCGCAACCATCACGCGAAGCGTGGCGGCCTCAGCAAGGACGCGGAGGGGGCGCTATAAGTGTCCGCAGCAGCACTCACGGGTGCGGCCGGGACAAGGTAATCCAGCGCGAAACTCAGGGGAAAGAGCAGCGCCGGCTCGTCATCGCTGTCGCTGTCCTGCATGGCAGCGCAATCGCCGCAGGCATCCGCGTCGCCGGCGTTCTGCCAGGCAAGCACCGTAACGCCGGCGGCTTGCGGTGCCACGCCATGCGGCGAGGCATCCGCATGCATCTGCACATGCGCAAACGCGCTGCCGTTCATCAGCACCAGTGCGATGAAGATGCAGAGCGTAAGCAGCAAGGAAGATGTGCGACGTAAAAACATGCGGACAAAGTTATCGGATTGCCATGCTGCACTGCAAGCCGAAACGCATGCATGCGACATGTGTCCGTTCACGTTGGCGATGCACGCACAGCACGCGCATCGCCAACGCACAAAAAGCAAAACGGCGGGCTAAGCCCGCCGTTTTTCCGTCCTTGGGTACAACTCCCTTCAGATAACCATTTACATCGAACAGCGCGCCACCGATTAGAACGGGTAGTAGCGGAAGCTGGTGAAGAACATGTTGTCCGCGGCCGTCGGCGCAAAGCCCTTGTTGTCGGAGTACAGCTGACGGGACAGATGCGAGAACTGCGTAGCGAACTGCACGCGGCCGAACTTGCCCTGGTAGAACTTCCAGGTGAAGCCGATCGTCTGTTCCTTGACGCTGCGGTTCTGGCCCGTGCAATCGGACGGCGCACCGTAGATCAAGCAGTCGCTGTTGTTGTAGCCCAGGTCAGCAGCGCCGTAGCCGAGCGGCTTGCCGTTCAGGCCGAGGGTCTGGTAGCTGTCCTGCTGCTCGCGGCCGCCTTCGGCATACAGATCGAAAGCGTCGGAGACATGCCACGTCAGCGTGCCGAGCGCCATGTTTTCCTTCAGCGGATGCGGCGCGCCGCTGGCCGTGTAGGTGATGTCGTTCAGACCCGAGGTGCCGTAGCGGCCAATGCCCTTGCCGTCCATGCCGGAGAGCTGGAAGTCCAGCACCTTCGGCACCAGCGGCAGCAGCATGCCGAAGCCAAAGCCACCGCCGTGCGCGGTCTGGTTGCTGGTGGCGCCGGGGCCGCCGTTGGCGGTGGTCGGCGTGACGCGGGTGGTGAACTGGCGCGAGATGCCGAACAGTTCGTAGTGGCCCCAACCCGGATCGGCCGCAAACTTCACGAGAATGTCGGGAATCTGGTTGAGCGACACGGTGTTGAGGGTGTCATACAGCGAACCGGCCTGGACCGTCGCGGTGGTGGTCGCATAACCCTTGGTGCCCGTACCGGCGGTGGCGCCGATGCCGGCGGTCTGCGGATTTTCAACCGAGATACCCAGCCACCACTTCTTGTCCCAATCCTTGACCAGGCGCAGCTGCGTTTGGCGAGCCCAGTTGAAGCCCGCGCCGTACTGCGCGTCGATGGTCGGCGGCAGCACTTCCTTGGTCGGGGTGATACCCACGCTGTCCAGGGTCATCAGCGACCACGCCTGACCGCCCAACAGATGCAGGCCGTAGTCGTCCCAATCGATGTTGGTCCACAACTGGCGGATACGCATGTTGAACGAGTTGCTCTCGTTCATGTTCGCCGTCTGGGCGCCACCGAGGAAGTCCGTCTCGTAGTAGCCGGTCACGTGGGTGGTGTCGTTGATATCGCCTTCAGCCTTGATCGACAGGCGGCTCTGGCGCGCGCTGTAGACGAACTGGCTGTTGCGGGCGTTGGTCACCGGATAGCTGGTGGTAGCGCCGCTGGCCGTATTGATCGGCGCGGTGCTGGTGCCACCCTGGAACGGAATGGCGGTGAACTTGGTGGAGATATCATCCGCGGTGTCGCGCGAGCGGTACGCCGTTTCAGCAGCCAGGAAGCCGCCGAAGGTCCACTTCACGCCACCGGTGCCGCCCAGGATATCGCCCTTGTGCTCGGTCGTAGCGGCAACCACCTGCTTCTGCGTGGCCTGCACCTGCGCCTGCGTGGCCTGCACGGACTGCGCCGTTTCGACCTGCGCCTGCTGCTGCGCCTGCTGCTGCGACTCCAGGTCCTGAACCTTCTGTTCCAGTGCCTGGATCTCGGACTTCATCTGCGCCAGTTCGGCGGCGCTGACGGTCACTTTCTGGGACGTCTGAGCAGACACAGCAGTAACGCTGGTCAAGCCCAAACCGGCAGCAATGGCCACCGTGAGCATCTTGGAACGCATGGAATATCTCCGCTTTATTGATGAAGCCACCGGCGCTCTAGTTTTCCCCTGGAGGCAGCCGGCGGGATGCGCGCATCATCGGGCGGGAGGTTTACCGTTAGATGGATGTTATGTGACAGAAGCAAGACAAAACCATACGGTTCGGTCATTCAGCTGTTACACGAATCGGTTATTAGGCGTGCGCCCGGAAGCGCGGCCATGCATGCATATAGATGAAGCGACACCGACGCGGCCGACAGCCCAGCGCCCGCGACCGCTACCGCGCTCTTGTATGCTTGCCGGATGGAGCAACTCAATAACAGTCTGGCGGCCCGCATGGCCGAGCGTTTCCGCGGTTTTCTGCCCGTGGTGGTGGACGTGGAAACCGGCGGTTTCGATGCCGAGCGCGATGCGCTGCTGGAGATCGCCGCGGTCACCATCGGCATGGACCAGGAAGGCAATCTTTATCCCCATCCGGCCGTGTCCACGCACGTGGAACCGTTTCCCGGCGCCAACATCGACCCGCGCGCGCTGGAGATCACCGGCATCGATCCGGACAACCCGCTGCGCGGCGCCCTGGACGAACGCCTCGCCCTGGACCACATCTTCCAGGCGGTGCGCCAGGCGGTGCGCCACAACGATTGCCAGCGCGCCATCCTGGTCGGCCACAACGCCGCCTTCGACCTGGGCTTTCTCAACGCCGCCGTGCGCCGCGTCGGCCACAAGCGCAACCCCTTCCATCCCTTCAGCTGCTTCGACACCGCCACCCTGAGCGGCCTGGCCTACGGGCAGACCGTGCTCAGCAAGGCCGTATTGGCGGCCGGCTACAGTTTCGATTCGCGCGAAGCGCACTCGGCGGTCTATGACGCCGAGCGCACCGCCCTGCTTTTCTGCCGCATCGTCAATCGCCTGCGCCAGTTGGAAGTGCTGGAGCTGGAGCGCGTCGGGAGCGTGCTCCCGGGCTGATGTCATCAAGATTTTGCGATTGTCATCACACTGCAATATTCATCTCATCTCATTGCAACACCCAGACCCTGCAATACGCGGAATCGGCAAACGCTTTCACAGATTCGCCACTTACCGCTCAAGGAGCCTTTGTGTTGACCTCAATCAAATCCCCGTCTCGCCTCGGCGCGCTCGCCATTGCGCTCGCTGCCTCCATGTTCGGCCTGACGGCGCAGGCCACCGACATCACCGGTGCCGGCTCCAGCTTCGTGTATCCGGTCATCTCCAAGTGGTCGGCGGCTTATGCCGAAAAGACCGGCAACCACATCAACTACCAGTCGATCGGTTCGGGCGGCGGCATTGCGCAGATCAAGGCCGGCACCGTGGACTTCGGCGCCTCCGACATGCCGCTGAAGCCGGAAGACCTGGCCAAGTTCGGCCTGGGCCAGTTCCCTGACGTGATCGGCGGCATCGTGCCGGCCTTCAACGTGGCCGGCGTTGCGCCGGGTGCGCTGGTGCTGGACGGCACCACCCTGGCCGACATCTACCTCGGCAAGATCACCACCTGGAACGACCCGGCCATCGTCAAGCTCAATCCGAGCGTGCACCTGCCGAGCTCGCGCATCACCGTGGTGCATCGTTCGGACGGTTCGGGCACCAGCTTCAACTTCACCGACTACCTGTCCAAGGTGAGTCCGGAATGGCAGAGCAAGGTGGGCGAAGGCACCGCCGTGCAGTGGCCGGCCGGCATCGGCGGCAAGGGCAACGAGGGCGTGTCCGCTTACATCAAGCAGATCCCGAACTCGATCGGCTATGTCGAATACGCCTACGCGCTGAAGAACAACATCGGCTACGCCAAGATGAAAAACGCGGCCGGCACCGTGGTTGAACCCAACACCGCCAGCTTCCAGGCCGCCGCCAACACGGCCGACTGGAAGAACGCCAAGGACTTCAACCTGCTGATGACCAATGCCCCGGGCGCCCAGGCATGGCCGATCACCGCCACCTCGTGGGTGATCATGTACAAGACGCCCAAGAACGCCGCCAACACCAAGGTTGCCTTCGACTTCTTCAAGTTCGCCTACAGCAGCGGCCAGGAAGCCGCCCGCTCGCTCGACTACGTGCCGCTGCCCGATTCGCTGGTGCAGCAGATCCAGGCCTACTGGACCAGCGAATACAAGCAGTAAGCTGCACGCTGTCGCAAGGACAGCAGGCAGTGTGACTCCCGCGGCGCGCGCACCGGACGGTTGCGCGCGTCGTTCTGATTGATAGATACAAGCAACCGCGGAAACGCCTCAGCATGCACGCTACAAGCGCCGAACCGCTCGCCCGTGATACCGAACATCGTTCGCGCGCCGATGCCCGTCATGACCTTATCTTCCGGCTGCTGCTGCGCTGCTGCGCACTGATCGTGCTGGCCGCACTGCTGGGTGCGGCGCTATCCACGCTGTGGGGCGGCCGCGACATCCTGTTCAAGGACGGCCTGCACTTCCTGTTCAGTTCCGAATGGAACCCGGTGGAAGACAAATACGGCGCACTGGCGCCGATCGTCGGCACCCTCACCACCTCGCTGATCGCCCTGGTCATCGCCGTGCCGATCAGCTTCGGCATCGCCCTGTTCCTCACCGAGATCGCGCCCAACTGGATGCGCGGCCCGGTCGCCACCGCCATCGAATTGCTGGCGGCGATTCCTTCCATCATCTACGGCATGTGGGGCCTGTTTATCTTCGCGCCCTTCATGGCCAGCATCGAGCCGTGGATGAACGACACGCTCGGCAATATTCCGCTGATCGGCCAGCTGTTCCAGGGGCCGCCGCTGGGCCTGGGCCTGCTCACTGCGGGCATTGTGCTGGCGGTGATGATCCTGCCCTTCATTTCCTCGGTGATGCGCGAAGTGTTCCGCACGGTGCCGGCACGCCTGAAGGAATCTTCGTATGCGCTCGGCTCCACCACCTGGGAGGTGGTGTGGGACATCGTGCTGCCCTACACCCGCTCGGCGGTAATCGGCGGCATCTTCCTGGGGCTGGGCCGCGCGCTCGGCGAAACCATGGCGGTGACCTTCGTGCTGGGTAACTCCTACAACATCACGGCCTCGCTGCTGATGCCGGGCACCTCGATTTCCTCCAGCATCGCCAACGAATTCAACGAAGCGGTGGGCCTGCACCGTTCGGCCCTGATCGCGCTGGGCTTCCTGCTGTTCGTGGTGACCTTCATCGTGCTGCTGATCGCACGACTGATGCTGCGCCAGCTCGCCCGCAAGGAGGGCCGCTGATGTCCGCCGTCTACGCTCGCCGCCGCATCGTCAACGTCGTCGCGCTCGGCCTGAGCGGCGTGGCCACCTTGATCGGCCTGATGTTCCTGGTGTGGATCCTGTGGATCACTGCGCAAAGCGGCTTCGGCGCGCTGAAGCTCAGCCTGTTCACCAAGATCACCGCCTACGGCGCGGATGGCGGCCTGTCCAATGCCATTGTCGGCAGCCTGATCATGGATCTGCTGGCGATCCTGATCTGCGCGCCGATCGGCATCCTGGCCGGCACCTACCTGGCCGAATACGCCAGCACCACCCGCCTGGGCGCAACCATCCGCTTCCTCAACGACATCCTGCTGTCGGCGCCGTCGATCGTGCTGGGCTTGTTCGTGTATGTGATCGTGGTGCTGCCGATCAACAGCCTCACCGGCGGCGCGATCAGCTTCTCCGGCTTTGCCGGCAGCGTGGCGCTCGCGTTGATCGGCCTGCCGGTGATCGTGCGCACCACCGACGAAATGCTGCAGCTGGTGCCGGGCACCTTGCGCGAGGCGTCGCTGTCGCTGGGCATTCCGCAGTGGAAGCTGACCATGCAGGTGCTGATGCGCGCAGCCTTCTCCGGCATCCTCACCGGCGTGCTGCTGGCGCTGGCGCGGCTGGCCGGCGAAACCGCGCCGCTGCTGTTCACCGCCTTCGGCAACATGTACATGACCGCGCATCCGCTGGACAAAATGGCCAGCCTGCCGCAAACGATCTTCCAGTACACCAACGATCCCGACCCGGCATTGCATGCGATCGCATGGGCTGGCGCGCTGCTGATCACCCTGTTCGTGCTGGCGCTGAGCCTGCTGACCCGCATCCTGTTTTCGCGCAAGAAGGTGAGTTATGAATGACCTCGCCGCCGCCACTGCGGCGCCCCTGACCGGCGCTGCGGTGCCTGCCAAGATCAAAGTGCGCGATGTGCACTTTTACTACAACGGCTACCATGCGCTGAAAGGCATCAACATGGATATCCCGGAGAAGCAGGTGACTGCGATCATCGGGCCGTCCGGTTGCGGCAAGTCCACCTTGCTGCGCATCTTCAACCGCATCTACGCGATCTATCCGAAGCTGGAAGCCAAGGGCAATATCGAACTGGACGGCGAGAACATCCTCGACCCCAGCTACTCGATGAACCGCCTGCGCACCAAGGTCGGCATGGTGTTCCAGAAGCCGGTGCCGTTCCCGATGACCATTTTCGAGAACGTGGCCTACGGCATCCGCCACCACGAGCGCCTGTCGCGCGCCGACATGGAAATCCGCGTGGAGCAGGCCCTGCGCAGCGCCGCGCTGTGGGACGAAGTGAAGGACAAGCTCAAGCAGAGCGCGCTGGGTCTTTCCGGCGGCCAGCAGCAGCGTCTGTGCATTGCGCGTGGCATCGCCCTGCGCCCGGAAGTGCTGCTGCTGGACGAACCCACCTCCGCACTCGACCCGATCGCCACCGGCCGCATCGAGCAGTTGGTGGAAGAACTCAAGCACGAGTACACCATCGTGATCGTCACCCACAACATGCAGCAGGCGGCGCGTTGTTCCGACCGCACTGCCTTCATGTACCTGGGCGAGCTGATCGAGTTCGACAACACCGAAAAGATCTTCACCAAGCCGGGCAAGAAGCAGACCGAAGACTACATTACGGGTCGATTTGGTTGATGGCGCAAAGCGCCCACCTTATTCCCCTCTCCCCTCCGGGGAGAGGGCCGGGTGAGGGGCCAACCTCGCGAGATCCAAATCACTCTCGGCGAATGCCCCACCCCGACACTACTGACACGAGGCAACACCCATGAGCGGCAGCAGCAAGGAACACATCATCAAGAGCTACGACGACGAACTGATGCGCCTCACCGGCGAATTGGTACGCATGGGCGAGCTGGCGGTGAGTCAGCTGGAAGCGGCCATCGATGTGGTCGACCGCCGTGACGACCGCGCCGCCCAGCACGTGGTGCACAACGACGACGCCATCGACCAGCTCGAGCAGGAAATCAGCCACGACGTGGTGCGCCTGCTGGCCCTGCGCGCGCCGATCGCCGGCGACCTGCGCAACGTATTTGCCGCGCTGCGCATCGCCGCCGATATCGAACGCATCGGCGACTACGCCGCCAACGTGGCCAAGCGCTCCATCCCGCTGTCGATGGCCGCGCCGCTCACGCCCACCGGCGGCCTCGCCCACCTCGCCGAACTGGCTGCCGAAGAAGTACGCGAAGTGCTACGTGCCTATCGCGATCGCGATGCCGAGCGCGCCTACAAGGTGTGGCAGGACGACGTGGCGCTGGACGAAGCTTATACCGCCTATTTCCGCGAACTGCTCACCTACATGATGGAAGACCCGCGCGTCATCACGCCGTGCACCCATCTGCTGTTCATGGCCAAGAACATCGAGCGCATCGGCGACCACGCCACCAACATCGCCGAGAACGTGTGGTTCCAGGTCAAGGGCGAACCGCTGATCGCCCAGCGCGACAAGCGCGACCTCACCTCCAACCCGGAGCCGGTGAAGTTGGGTGATCGGCCGGATTGAGGGCGTGCTCTGCTGATTGCGGGCCGCACCACCGTCATCGCGGCGCAGGCGGGGATCTAGTGTCTTTCACGCAGTTAAAGTCGCTGGATCCCGGCTTTCGCCGGGATGACGGGCGGGTGGTATTGGGCTAGGTAGACCGGCACGCATCTGCTCCACCGTCATCCCAGCGAAAGCTGGGATCCAGTGTCTTTCGCGCACTCAAGTCGCTAGGTCCCGGCCTGCGCCGGGATGACGGGCGGGGGTATTGGGCTAGGTAGAACGGCGCGCATCTGCCCCACCGTCATCCCAGCGAAAGCTGGGATCCAGTGTCTTTCGCGCACTCAAGTCGCTAGGTCCCGGCCTACGCCGGGATGACGAGCGGGTGGTATTGGGCTAGATAGACCGGCACGCACCTGCTCCACCGTCATCCCAGCGAAAGCTGGGATCCAGTGTCTTTCGCGCACTCAAGTCGCTGGGTCCCCGCCTGCGCCGGGATGCCGGGCGGGAGGTATTGGGCTAGGTAGACCGGCGCGCATCTGCCCCACCGTCATCCAGCGAAAGCTGGGATCCAGTGTCTTTCGCACACTCAAGTCGCCAGGTCCCGGCCTGCGCCGGGATGACGGGCGGGGGGTATTGGGCTAGATAGACCGGCACGCATCTGCCCCACCGTCATCCCAGCGAAAGCTGGGATCCAGTGTCTTTCGCGCACTCAAGTCGCTAGGTCCCGGCCTGCGCCGGGATGACGGGCGGGTGGTATTGGGCTAGGTAGAACGGCGCGCATCTGCTCCACCGTCATCCCAGCGAAAGCTGGGATCCAGTGTCTTTCGCACACTCAAGTTGCCAGGTCCCGGCCTGCGCCGGGATGACGGGCGGGTGGGTTCTGTAGCGGCATTGTTGGGTTACGCTGCGCTAACCCAACCTACGGCGGTTACCACGGCGAGGTTTTCTGCCCGCTCTCCCGCGCCTCGCGCCGCAGCCGCGCTCCGCGCCCGATCCCGAACACGCCAATCAGCAGCCAGGCCAGCTGCATGAAAAACGCCGACGCGTTGAACGCGCCGAACAGCAGCGACAGCATCACGCCGACCGCGCCCAGCACATTCATCACCTGGTATACCAACCCGTTGCCATGCAGCTTATGTGCCTGCAGCAGCAGAAACGCCAGCAGCACCAGCACCACGCCGACATAGCCGGCCCAGTCGTACCAAAAGAAAGTCATCGCGCACTCCTTTGACGCAGCGCCTCGAACAGCACCACACCGGTGGCCACCGACACGTTCAAGCTTTCCATCGTGCCGGGCATCGGAATCTTGGCCACGAAATCGCAGGTCTCGCGGGTCAGCCGGCGCATGCCCTCGCCTTCGCTGCCGAGCACCAGCGCCACCGGTCCCTTCAGATCGATGTCGTAAATGGATTGATCGGTATCCCCGGCCAGGCCGGTGATCCACACGCCGGCATCCTTTAGCGTGCGCAGGGCCCGCGCCAGATTGGTCGCCGCCACCAGCGGTACGCGATCGGCACCGCCGGCCGAAGCACGGCGCACCACCGGGGTGAGGCCCACGGCGCGATCCTTCGGCACCACCACCGCGGTGACCTTGGCCGCCGCCGCGCTGCGCAGGCAGGCGCCGAGATTGTGCGGATCGGTGACGCCATCCAGCACCAGCACCAGCGCGTCGTTGCCGGCCTTTTCCAGCAATCCGGGCAGATCGTTTTCGCTAGCCATCGGCGGCGGTTCGTACAGCGCCACGATGCCTTGATGGCGCGCTTCGCCAGCCAGCTTGTCGAGCTGCTCGCGCGGGCGATGATGCACCGGAATCTTCAGCGCCTTCGCGCGCTCGGCCAGCTCGTGCACGCGCGCATTGCGCTGGCCGTTTTCCACCAGCACTTCGCGCACGCGTTCGGCGTCATTGCTCAGTGCGCCTTCGACCGGGTTGATCCCGACGATCCAACTCTCGCTCATCGTTTGCCTTTCGGTTTCTGCGGGGGCCGCTTGGCGGCATGCGGCTTGGGCTGGGCGCCCGTCTTGTCCTTGCGCGGCGCGGATGCCGTCGGCTTGCCGGCGGCGCCCTTCTTCACCGGCTTGCCTTCACCGTGCTTGGCCGCACCGCGGTCGCGCCCCGGCACCGGCGGCAACGACGGCAGTGCGCCGCGGCTGCCCGGCAGCGAATAGCGATCGCCCGATGCGCCGTAATCGTAGCGCTTGCCGGTCGGCGCAGGCGCCGCCGCTTGCTTCTGGCCCGGCGGCACCAGCCGGAAATCGATCTTGCGATCTTCCAGGCTGGCGCGCAGCACCTGCACGCGCACGTGATCGCCCAGGCGGAACTGCAGGCCGGTGCGCTCGCCCTTCAGCAGATGGCGCACCGGATCGAAATGGTAATAGTCGTTGGACAGCTGGCTGATATGCACCAGGCCGGAGACCTTCGATTCCTCCAGCTCCACAAACAAGCCGAACGAGGTGACGCCGGTGACCGTGCCTTCGAACTCCTCGCCCACATGCTTGGCCATCCAGGCGCAGCGGAAGCGTTCGTCCACATCGCGCTCGGCCTCTTCCGCCCGGCGCTCGCGCTGCGAGCAATGGATGGCCATGGCCGCCATCGCGGCATCGTTATACACATAGTCGGACGGCTTGCCGCCCACCAGCGCATGGCGAATCGCGCGATGCACGAGCAGGTCCGGATAGCGGCGGATCGGCGAGGTGAAATGTGCATACGCCGTCAGCGCCAGGCCGAAGTGCCCGCGATTGTCCGGCTGATAGGCCGCCATGCTCTGCGCGCGCAACAGCACCGACTGGATCAGCTCGCGCTCCGGGCGATCCTGCACCATGCGCAGCACGTCGGAGAAATCGGCCGGCGTCACTTCTTCCACCGGCGGCATGCGCAGCTTGAACTCGCGCAGGAACTGCTGCAGGTCTTCGTACTTCTCCACCGGCGGCGGCTCGTGCGCACGGTACAGCGCCGGAATCTTGCGCTTGGACAGATACAGCGCCGCCTGCACGTTGGCGGCGATCATGCATTCCTCGATCAGCTTGTGCGCATCGTTGCGCTCCACCGCACCCACCGCCTGCACTTCGCCGGTCTGGTCGAGGCGAAACTTCACTTCCGGCGTTTCAAAATCGATGGCGCCACGGCGGCGGCGCTGCTCGGCCATCGCCTTGTACAGCGCATGCAGGTTTTCCAGCTGCGGCAGCACGTCGGCCACTTCGTGCCGCGCGTCCGCGTCCTGCAGGCCGATCGCCTGCCACACCTTGTCGTAGGTAAGGCGCGCATGCGAGCGCATCACCGCATCGCAAAACTTGGCCTTCGCCACCTCGCCGCTCGCATCCACCTGCATATCGCAGACCATGCATAGCCGCTCTACCTTCGGGTTGAGCGAGCAGATGCCGTTGGACAAGGTCTCCGGCAGCATCGGCACCACAAAGCCGGGGAAATAGGTCGACGTGCTGCGCTCGTAGGCTTCCTTGTCCAGCGCCGTGCCCACGCGCACGTAGTGCGACACATCGGCAATCGCCACCACCAGCCGCCAGCCGCCGCCGCGCCGCGGCTCGGCATACACGGCATCGTCGAAATCGCGCGCATCCGCACCATCGATGGTCACCAGCGGCAGCTTGCGCAGGTCGACCCGGCCTTCGCGCTCGGCCGCGGTCACTTCCGGCTCGATCTGTGCCGCTTCGCGCAACACTTCCGGCGGCCATTCGTGCGGCAGGTTGTGGCTGGCAATCGCCATCTCCACCAGCAGCGATGGCTGCAGGCGTTCGCCCAGCACCGAACGGATCGCGCCCAGCGGGCCGCGCTGCGAAGTGGGCGGATCGGTGATCTCCACCACCACGATCTGGCCCGAACGGGCGCCCTGCTCCTTGCCCGGCGGAATCATCACGTCCTGATGCAGCCGGCGATCGTCCGGCACCACCACGGTCACGCCGTTATCAATCACCACCCGCCCGACCAGGCGCGGCGAACGGCGCTGCAGCACTTCCACGATCGCACCCTGCCGGCGGCCGCGGCGATCCACGCCGACTACGCTGGCCAGCACGCGGTCGCCGTGCATCACGCTGCGCATCTGATACGGCGACAGATAAAGATCCTCGCCGCCTTCGTCCGGCCGCAGAAAGCCATAGCCTTCGGCATTGGCCAGCACCAGGCCGGGGATCAGGTCCAGCTTGCGCGCCGGCGCATAGCCGCCGCGCCGCCCCAGCAGCAGCTGGCCATCGCGCACCATCGCATTGAGGCGCTTGGCCAGGGCGGTGATGCTCTGGACATCGTCCAACCCCAAAGCCTCGGCAATGCGCGCCTCGGTCAGCAGCTCGCCGCGCTCTTCCAGCAGCGTGAGGATCGCCTCGCGGCTGGGAATGGGACGCTCATAGCGCTCCGCCTCGCGCTGGGCGAATGGATCGCTGCGCGAGGCCGCCACCTCTTCGCGCGCCTCCCGGGGCCGCCGACCGCCCTTCGGCTCGCCGCCGCCTACCTTGGGAACCTTCGCCGACTTGCGCGGCGCCTTATCCTTGCCTGGATCTTTTCGCTTTGTCATACCCGTAAGTATCGCCTCGATGATTAACGAGATGAACCGTTTCGCCGGGCCATCCGATGAAATCGCAGCATGGCGATTCACCAGGTGAAGAAATAGTTGACAAGGTATCGGATGATCCTTACTCTACGCGGCTCGCACAGACCGAAAGTCGAAGCGGCACCTGCCCAGGTGGCGGAATTGGTAGACGCACTAGTTTCAGGTACTAGCGGGTAAAACCGTGGAGGTTCGAGTCCTCTCCTGGGCACCAAATATCGAAGAACCAAGGCACCGCAAAGGCCTTGGTTTTTTAGCTTCTGGGGTTTGCATGACCCGCGCATCCACCCACACGATTTCATCGATCGCTGTGGCCGTTGATGACGCCGGGCATTGCTACCAAAGCCGCATTTTGGGCAGTAGCCGCACATTTGCTATTTGCCATTTGAGCCGACGGCCTATATTGTGCGCGGGCTGAGTTTCGAGGGCCGCCGTGATTTGCCGCCCGATGCTGTAGATGCAGGCTTCACTACACCGTTGTACACGCCTCCTCCTTGCGACCAGCCTATCCGCCGTTACCCGGCTTTACTCGTTACAAGGAAAAATTATGTCCCAGCAAGAAACCGGCACCGTAAAGTGGTTCAACGACGCCAAGGGCTTCGGCTTCATCAGCCGCGACCAGGGTGGCGATGATCTGTTCGTCCATTTCCGTGAGATCCAGTCCCAGGGCTTCAAGAGCCTGACCGAGGGCCAGAAGGTCTCCTTCAACGTGACGCAGGGCCAGAAGGGTCTGCAGGCTTCGCAGGTCCAGGTGATCTGAAGCAGCACGTGCAAGTCAAAAACAAGAAGCCCGGCTTTATGCCGGGCTTCTTGTTTATGGGGCAACGCATTTCGCCGGCAACCCGCGTATCTCCAAGATGCCGGCCGATCATGCATCCTTGCCGGGCGGTGTAACCGTCCCAGGATCATTCTTTGAGACGTCGCGTGCCGCGACTTTCTTGGCCTGTTTCGTATCCTGCTTTTTCTTCTTCGCGATTTCGCGCTGGCGCTTCTCAAAAGAGTAGTTGACCTTCGGCAAGATGGCGCTCCTGTATGCAGTGGTGGGAAGTGTTTGTCGACACCATCATGGGAGTGATCATCCAGCACTGCAAGCGTGTAGTGGTGAACGGCAGATCCACTGGCGCCTGATGGCTGTGCCGATACGCTCCCTCCCCTGCTCGGCAGGGGAGGGTTGGGTGGAGTTGCACGCGCTTGCCTCAAGCCACCCACCAGACGGCAAGCAGCTAGCCCTTCCGCTCCCCGAGATAATGGCTCAACGACTCCAATGAGGCGTGCATCCATTCCAGTTGCCGCGCATTGAACGGCATCGGCACGGTGCGCTCCATGTGTGGATGCTGTTGCTCGAAATTCCGATACGCCTGCAAAGCGTCCTCCAGTACCGCCATACCCAGTGCAATGCCCTCACCGGGCTTGAAAGAGAATGTCGTAGGGCGCACTCGCCCGTCATGAGCCTGCTTGGTCATGATTTATATCCTTGGCTTGGTTTTAGTTAGTAAAACGCTAGAAAAACGTACCGCCTGGCCACCATGCCTCCGCCCCATGGAGGGAGGCAGACAGTGTGGAAGGCCTGGAGACGGACGACTTCACGGAGCAGCCATGGGCTGCATAGGTGCACCGGCGCTAGGTAGCAACAAAGACGTAGCGCTGCGTGGTGGTGGACTTTCGAAAATGGGACCGTTGCGATCCGAAGGGCAAACACGTGCCGTATGATCAATGGTAGCCATGATCAACTCCTACTTAGTTGGTGGTGGTCAGCGGGTCGTGCGAGTTGCTGCTCTCACGATCCGCGCTTCGCTCTCACATCGCTGCAAGAGTCATCGACGCCGGGCGTAAAAGGTGGCGTCGATGACGGTACCAACGTTAGCAAATATGCGGGTACACAAACCCCATTCGAAATCCGGTTGATGTGTAGGCATTGGCGTACAAAGGCATCAGGCGATGCCGCCGAAAGCGCCGGTTATCCCAACAGCACCCCGCAAAAAAAACGCCCCAGCAAGCGGCTGGGGCGACGGGGGAACGCCAACGTCGGCGTGCGGTAACTTAGAGCTTGAAGTTGAGGCTCAACATATAGGTGCGGCCGTTCTTGTAGGAGTTGAGCGGAATGTTCGGGTTGTCGTCGTAGGCGTAATAGGTTTCGTTGAGCAGGTTGGTGGCTTCCAGCGATACCTGCAGATGGTTGTTGATCTGGTAGCCCACCGACGCATCCAGTTCGGTGTAGGCATCGGCCATCTGCTTGGCGCCGATCGAGCCGATCTGGGTGAAATACGCCGAGCGCCAGCCGAGGTTGACGCGCGTGGTCCACGCCCCGCTCTCGTAATACGGGGTGATGTTGTAGGAATCGCGCGAGTTGTACGGCAGGTTGTAGCTGTTGGTGGTGGTGGCGTCGGAATAGGTGTAGTTGGCGTATACGCCGAAGCCGTAGCCGATATCGCCCTGGTAGGTCACCGACACGCCCTTCACCTTGGCGTCGGAGGCATTGATCGGCACGGTGGTCTGGTAGATGTCGGTCTGGTGCAGGGTGAAGTTGTACAGCGGCTCCAGCACCGTGGTGGAAAGGATGTACTGGGAGATGTTGCGATAGAAGAATTCCGCCGACACGATGCTCTTGGGCGTGAAGTACCACTCCAGCGAAGCGTCGTAGTTGGTGGACTTGTACGGCTTCAGATCCGGGTTGCCGCCGGAGGCCGTCAGCGAAATATCCTGGGTGGCCACGTACGGCGTCATGTCCTGGAAGCGCGGGCGGGCAATCACTTTCGCGGCAGCCAGGCGCAGCAGCAGGTCATCGGTGAGGTTGTAGGCGAAGTTGGCCGAGGGCAGCACGTCGCCGTAACCGTGCACCTTGGTCAGCGGCGCATACGTATCGTTGCCGGCGTAGGTGTAGCCATCCACTGCATCGCGCGTGTACACGTAGCGCACGCCGATATTGCCGCGGTAGTCGTTGCCGGAGAAATTGCCCTGCAGGTAGCCGGAGCGCGTGTGCTCACCGATGTGATAGCTGCCCGACTGCACCAGGCTCAGCTGGTTGGCGCCCGGCAGATTGTTGATGTAGCTGGTGATGGCGCCCTGGTCCACGGTGATCCAGTTGCGCATGGTGTCGGTGGCAGGCAGACCGCTGAGGTAATTGCCGGGCGTGTTCACGCCGGCAAACTGCGCCAGCGTGAGCTGGTTGGCGGGATCCGGATCCTGCACCGGCGGCAGCGTGGCGTTGTAGTCGTTCTGGCCGTTCAAGTGATTGGTGGCCTTGATGCCGGCCTGCAACTGGGTAAACGGCCCGAGGTTGATGTCGTGGCTGAAGTCGAACTGGAAGTAGCGCTCGCTATCGTAGGACGGCGCGTAGTTGAGACCGGTGGCATCCAGGTTCGCTGCGGAGGCATCGGTGCCAGGCACGCCGTAGTTGATCAGCGGATTGTGGCCGTCCATCGACCAGTTGTAGGGCCCCAGGGTCTTGAACGACAGCAGGTAGATGCCGTCGGAACCGCCCATGGAACGCGTGTAGCCGACCTGGCTGGAAGCGTCCCAGCCTTCGCCGTACCAATCCGCGCGCAGGTTGTAGCTGCTGGTCTTGATCTTGCTGTCGCGGTAGTAGGCATCCAGATGCGTGGGCGCGTTGGCGTTGTACGAGCCGCTGGTGGCGCTGCTATTGGTGGGGCCGATGCCGAGTGCATCCTGCGCGTTGTCGCCCCAGTAGGCGTAGCGGCTCTGGTTGAAGTTGGAAAGATTGTCGACCGTGTACAGGCCGGTGAAATTCAGGTCGAAGCCCTTGGTCGGCTTCCACTCCAGCGCCACCTGGCCGCCATCGCGCTTGCGCTGCTGCTGGAACCACGCGGTGTTCATGGAGGTGGGATAGCTGCCGTGCGCATTCGGCGGCACGATGCTGGGCGAGAAATAGTGATCGCCGCCGGGCTGTGTCTGCGAGTCGGTAGGATCGTTGAATTTCTGGTAGCCGAAAATTTCGGTGCCGTAGCGGTCGACGATGCGGTCGTCGTGCATCAAGGTGCCGAGCACGCCGAAGGTGTCGTCGCTGTTCTTCCAGCTATACAGCACGGAAGCATTCGGCTTGCCCTGCTCCGCATTGCTGTTGTAGCCGTAGCTGACGGTGCCGGTCAGCGTATTGGCCTTCAGGTCGAGCGGACGGCGCGTGTTGACGATCACGGTGCCCCCGATGCTGCCTTCGTCGATGCGCGCCTGCGGGGTTTTGTACACCTCCGCGGTGCCGATGATTTCCGGCGACAGCATGGTGTAGTCGAACGAGCGGCTGTCGGGGTTGTCCGGATCGCCGGCCCAGTTGGTGGAGGCCAGCGTCTGGCCGTTGAGCAGCAGGCGATTGAGCGCCGGATCGGTGCCGAGAATGCTCACCCGCTCGCCTTCGCCGAAGGTGCGATCCACGGTAATGCCGGGCAGATGCGAGAGCGATTCGGCCACGTTGTTGTCGGGGAACTTGCCCACGTCTTCGGCCGTGATGGCATCGACGATGGAATCGGCATTGCGCTTGATGTCGAGCGATTTCTGCAGACTCGCGCGGTAGCCGGTAACGGTTACTGCAGAAAGCGTCTGGGTGTCTTTGGCGTTTTGCGGCTTCGCGCCGGACTGTGGCTGGTCCGTCGGCGAGGAAGAGGTCTGCGAGGTATTGGTGTCCTGGGCCTGGGCCTGGACGCTGAACATCAGCGTTGCAGCGATGGCTGCCGAAAGCACTGCCTTGCGGTACATGATTCTCCCCATTTGTTCTTTTGGCGGCGCAGGGCCGGCGCCACAGCAGGCGCAAAAGCCCTCTCATGAGCCGTGTTTTGCACAGCCCTGCTATTGGTGTTGCAAGGGTTTTCCTGTCGCTGGCGGCGCCCCTCTTCACGCATTGCCAGCTGACTTTTTATCCATGCCTTTGCGGCTCGTGGGCGGCCGCATAAATGGCGCTGGATAAGCGCTCGACTTGATATATCCGCTAGCTCAAGTCGGGTTATTGGTAAGCCAGGAAAGCGGGGCTGTCAACAAAATTTCTATCGATCTAAATTTCACATTCGGCATGCTAAGCCCATGACTTTCATGGAATAGATAGTTATCGCCATGCTGCAGGGCAAAAGATTTACGTGATTAAATTTGGATCGATTCAATAATCGTCGAAATTTCTTGAGTGTTGCGGCGCGGGATTGGCTTTTCTAAATGCGCGGGGCAATGGGGTATTAGGCAAATGGCATGTGGCGCGTTCCGCGGCATGGGGACTTCACCCCACCCCAACCCTCCCCTACTTCGACGCCAAGCTAGTCCCGTGGGACACGTAGGGAGGGAGTGCATTGCGCAAATGTGGGAATACCGCAACTCGCCGACACAGCTCCCTCCCCTGCTTTGCAGGGGAGGGTCGGGGTTGCACGCGCTTGCCTCAAAACCCAAAGGCAACGCGCGGACCGCGTAGGTTGGGTTAGCACCGCGTAACCCAACGATGTCGCTACGAAGATGGATCGTTGGGTTACGCGGTGCTAACCCAACCTACGTCAGCTGCATGCTTAAAGTTCGCGCAAGATGCGGAAACCCACGCGCCCACTGCGAATGCTCGCATCCGCTCCCTGCCGATACGCCGAATTCGCCTGCTCGGGCGAACTGCCCCACGAGCCGCCGCGCACCACATGCACCGAGCAGCCGGGATTCACCCACGCACTGCCATCCACCGGCGCACGCACGTAGTTGTCGTGCCAGCAATCGGTCATCCATTCGGAAACGTTGCCGTCCATATCGAACAGGCCGAACGCATTCGGCGCAAAGCTCATCACCGGCGCCGGGCCCCAATAACCATCGTTATAGCCCTGGAAAGCATGGCTCCAGCGGCGCCCGCTCGGCGAGCGGTCGAACGAACCGGTGAGGTTCTCCACCTTGCTCTTGGGCGTGCCGCTGCCCCACCAATAACGCGTGGTGCTACCGGCGCGCAGCGCGTATTCGAATTCCGCTTCGCTCGGCAGCCGGTATTTTTTGCCGGTGCGCTGGCTCAGCCACTGCACATAGGCATTGGCATCGTTCCAGGAAATATTCACCACCGGCAGATTGCTGGCAGCGGTGTGGCCGGCGTAATCGTCCTGCCAGTTAGCGCTGGCATCATCGCGCATCACGCCGGTGCGCTCGTCGTACACGCTGGCGCCGCCGGCAGTGATGGATTCGGGCTTGTAGCCGCTGGCACGCACAAATTCGCGGAACTGCGCCACGGTGACATCCGTTTGCGAGAGCGCGTAACCCTTGCTGAGCGTGACCTGATGCTGCGGCATCTGGTTATCCGCGCGGCCCGATTCGTTATCCGGCGCACCCATCATGAAATCGCCGGTGGGTACCACCAGCATGGTGGGCGACTGGCCGTTCATATCCACAAAGTGATCGGTAAACACCTGGCCCGGCTTGTAGTTGGCATACAGGCGCGCGTTGGTGAGTTGTTCTTCGAATTCGGCAATGCCGGCCAGCTGCGGACTGATCGCCTGCGCCTGCCCGGCCAATTGCTTGGCCAGCGCGATATTGCCGGCATCCAGCGCCGAGCGCGCTTGCGCCAGCACACCGGTGGCGCGTTGCTGGCGGATGTTGTCGACCTGACTGCGCACATCCTGCAATTGCGGCGAATCGGCGCGGATCGCCTGCGCTTCGGTAATAGCCGCTTCGGCGCCGGCAAAATCGTTCTGCGCCACGGCGGCCAGCGCGCGATCGAGCACCACGTGCTGTACCTGCAGAATGCCTTGATCGGCCACGGCGTTTTCCGGATCCAGCTGCAGCACTTGGCGATACAGATCCAGCGCATCGTTGCCATCGGGCTGGTCGGCCTTGCCCTGCTGCAGCAAACCGGCGGCCTTGGCCAGCATCGGGCGCACCGTCACCAGCGTCTTCATGCTCGCTTCCAGCGGCGCGACATCGTTGGCGGTGTTGGGAATGGCCTTGAGCTGATCCAGCAGGGCGGCAGCCGATTGGGAATCGCCAATGGCGATGTCCTGGGTGACTTCGGCAATTAGATGTGTGCGCACTTGATCCAGGCCCTGCACCGCCGCGCGGCTGTCGGGCTTGAGCTTGATGGCTTCCTCATACAAGGCCGCCGCGCTGTTCTTGTCGCCGGCCACCTGCCCGGCCAGGAATGCCTTGCCGGCGCGCTCGATCAGCGCACGCACGGGCGGCGGATCGGCGGTGAGCTGTTCCGGCAGCGGCGCGTTGGTGCGTTTGAGGCGCGCGGCGATCACCGCGGTAGGCGCCAGCGTAAGCGGCGGCCCGGCGTTGATTTCCTCCTGCGGCGAAGGCGGCACATTGGCAGCCCGCACCGGCGCGGGCCGCGAAAAGCCGCCGGCTACCGGGGATGGCGGATTGGCCACTTCTTCCGGGCTGACGTGGAAGATCTCCGGAAAAAAGTGGTACGTAAGCCCGAACGCCAGCACGAGCACGCCGAGCGCTCCACCGAATGCGCGCTGACGTTGGACGGTTTCCTTGCTCGGCATGGTGGGCGTTCCGGGGCTGGCCTGCTATGGTTCGCCGCTTACCATATGGCACCCATGATGACGGGGCAATCGCGGATCGCGCGCCCGTTCATCCCGAGGAAATCGCATGCCCCTGCCCGTAGAGCCGCCCCAGGCCGACTGGATCGATCAACACAGCCAGCTTGAGCAATGGCTAGCCCCGCTTGCCTCCGGCGATGTACTGGCGCTGGACACGGAGTTCATGCGCCGCAATACGTTCTATCCGCAATTGGCGCTGCTGCAATTGGGCCTGCACGAACGCTATGCGCTGGTGGACCCGCTCGCCTTCGACATCGAGCGCGCCCTGCAGCCGCTGGAAAACCCCAACGTCATCACCGTGATGCACAGCGCCAGCGAAGACCTGGAAACGCTGGCCCCCTGGCTGCCGGAAGGCCCGCGCGTGCTGTTCGACACGCAGATTGCCGCAGCCTTTGTGGGCATGGGCCTGGGAATCAGCTATCGCGGCCTGGTGGCGGAATTCACTGGGGTAGAGCTGGACAAGGGCGAAACGCGCTCCGACTGGATGCAGCGCCCGCTCACCGGCTCGCAGCAAACCTACGCCACGCTGGACGTGGTCTATCTGCAGACCATCCATCAAAGGCTGTCCGAACGCCTGGCCCAGTGCGAGCGCAGCGCATGGCATGCGGAAGACTGCGAACGACTCAAACGCAAAAGCTGCCAGCGCCACGGCGATACACAACCGCAGCTGGCCCTGCGCAGCGCCGCCGAGTGGCCGCCGGAAAAGCAGGCCCTGCTGCGCCGCATCCTGCTATGGCGCGATGCCGCCGCACGCCGCCTCGACCGCCCGCGCCCCTGGCTGCTGGAAGATTCCCTCATCCTCAGCCTGGCGCAGCAACCGCCCAGGCATCAGGACGAACTGGACCAGCGCAGCAGCGGCCAACGCGCCCTGCGCTCGCCGCAACGCGCCGAGTTGTTCGAATTGCTGGCGCCGCCGGTCAGCAGCGAAGAACTCGCCGCCACCAGCGCGATCCCGCCGTTTCCGCAAGGCCAGGCCAAGCAGGCGCTCAGCGGCATGAAGGAGCTGATCGACCGCCTCGCCACCGAACTGGATCTGCCCCCCGGCCTGCTCTGCTCGCGCAAGGTGCTGGAGGAATACGTGGTGACGCGCACCTGGCCGGAGGTGCTGGAAGGCTGGCGGCACGCGATTCTGCACGACCGGCTCAGCGCCCTGCTGCCCGGCTGAGGGCCGGCAACAAGGGGCTTGGCGCCCCCGCGGCTCCGCTGCTACCATGTGCAGCTCGCGTGGGGCGGTAGCTCAGCTGGGAGAGCGTCGCGTTCGCAATGCGAAGGTCGGGAGTTCGATCCTCCTCCGCTCCACCAATTCATTCCAGACCAGAAGCCCCGGAAACAACCTGTTTCCGGGGCTTTTTATTGCCGGCTACCGCGCGCAGCGCGGAGCAGATCTCAATGTGTGCGACCGGCGGATGCTCTAATCGCGCGCCGATTGTCAGATGCACCGATGGACACCATGCCACCTATCACTTCCAGCCATTCCACTGGCCGCACGCTTGCCGTGGGGATCCGAGCAAAGATTTGCATCACCGCCTCGCTGCTTGCTATCAGCGCCGTCGCCCTAAGTGCTCCCCGCCCGCCGAGCAATTTCTTCGGCGGCGTGCTCCATGCACGGGGGCCGCATGGGGTCTACACCGAAATCCGGTTCGAACCGCATCGCCTGGTAGCGCAAGTGCATGAGCCGCATATGTGCGTGCTGCATGCGCACCTGGTGCACGGCGATCCGCACGCCAGCCGCTATGCGATCGAGCCGCCGCAGGGTGGGCGCTTTTGCGATGAGCTGGTCGACGGGGAAATTGTGATCAGGCCGCATTCGCCGAATGAAGTGAGTGCGGAATTCCGGTCGATGCGCATGGATTGGTCGGGGGAATTTCGTCGGCGTCCGCCTGGGCACTGAACGAAATCGAGCGCAGATAATTAAAGCTTTTAATGATCTGCGTCCTGATTTTTTGGCTGACTTTCCAAATGACCTGGCTGTCGTTCCCGCGAAAGCGGGAATCCATCTTCGCTCTTGCACCGGAGCACAGGGATTCCCGCTTTCGCGGGAATGACGGCATCATGGAATCCGCCTGCATAAACGAAAATTCGAGCGGTCTGGGACGGAGCTGCTTAAAGCTACTGACCAGCTGTAGATTACGGTGACCGCTGAACAGGGTTCCGGCACGGTCTGAACAATGCGCTGGTGTCGATCACCTTGCTGCCGCCCCCCAATCAGACCATCCGGCCGCCCGCCGTTTCACGTTTGGCTCAACTGGGACACGACGCTCGGACTGACTTGGTCTGGTACGGGGCGTGTCACGCGGCTCGTTGTCGTAATGAAAGCCATACGAGCAACGCAGCCAGCACGGTCATCACAAGCGGAAACGCAGGATTGAACAGTGCCTTGGCGTAACACAGGTAAGTTCCAAGTCCGACGGTGCATGTGATGATGCACGCGCCCACGGGTGTCCAGCGCGGCCATAAAATGAGAAGCGCACCGACCGCGTCGAAAAATCCCGAAACGTAACGAAACCACTGTCCCCAGCCGATGGCATCAAAGAATGGGACCGTGCCCATGCTGCCGGTGAGTTTTTCGATGCCAATCACAAGAAACGTCACGCCCAAAATCACTCGGAGAATCCACGTCACCACGCGCTGTGCTTTGCGATTCGGTCGAGGAGTCATTGTCGTCCCTTATCCATAGAACACGCTTGGCTTTATCATAGGCGCAATCCCCGGTGGCTTTATATCAGGTCGGAAAAATAGAGCCATGATCCGTCGCACACCGTCGAATGGACGCCATCGCGGGAGTAAGGGCAGTAAGGTTCTCGACGATTTCATAGACGTATTCCGTCATTGGCCTTGCGCAAGCCGGCGTAGAAGCTGAGCGAACGCGGCCCTGGCTAACGAGATCTAAACATACGTGCGCCTCTTGCAGCTTCGTGACCGACAGTCGCACTAATTCTGCGTTCTCAAAGCGTACCTGTATTGCACGAAGCATGCCGCGCGTTAACTGGCTTCCTCGGCTGCAACACTACGTTTTAGCTCTTGAACAATAGCGTCGAGTGGTACACCCCGCTTTCGTAGACGGTGAAAACGTCCTCTTTGGGTCGGAAGCCGACGCGCTGGTCAGGACAACCAAATGACCGCGTCGTAATCGAAATCGGCGTTCTGGCAGAGTGCTCTCCTTTCTCTATTCTCTTGACCCGCGAACCACCAAAAAGCACGTGTTGTGATTCCTGTATGTCACCGACGTGTCCTTTTCATGGTCATGATGAACGATCAACGAAGTTTCTGTATATCCGGAGTCCTTGCCTGGAAATCCTATTGAGCCGTTGTCTGCGGGGATCGCTTGAACACGAGAAGTCCGAGGAATACTTCCAACTTCGTTTGCCAATAGAGCCTCACTTGGACAGAAGCCGTGTTTTATCTCAACTCGAAGTTCCAGCACGAATGTATCTGCGGTATCTGGCAACCACGAGATAACCACATGGGTAATATTCAAAGAAGAGTGAGGTGGATCGTATACCGCGTAGAACCTAGGCCATTCAGCATGAATCAGTGGTCCATACCAGGTCAGTGCGCCAGGTTTATCGCGATAGGGCGCTATTTCGGGAAGCTTCAGCTGAGCCGCGACAGCCATGACGTCAACTTGGTCGTTGGTCCGCGCAAGGCTCGCAATGCCCGCAGCAATGCCATAGCCGGGCGCTGCAGGTGAAATATTATTTTCGGGTGCTGACGTTGCAGACATACACGCTAAAAGGCCATATCCAGCAACAATAGAGGCAACGAGTCGGGGACGATTCACGGGTTCTCCAAAGAACATCTCCAAAAGAGCTGGATGTAGTTAACTAGTCCGTCTTTGGTCCGCTCCGGGTCGAAAGCGAACCTAACACTGCGGGTGACAACGTTTAGCGGGAAACGATATTAGTCGACCAGCACAATATCCAGGCCGTAAAGCAATCCAATGGCCTCGGACCGTGTGAATGTCGCATCTTTGATGACGTTTTCGCGTATGTCGATGGCGTAACCCGTGGCCTCACTGAAATCGGCTTTCGCCAACATCGTCCTGCCAAACAAGGATTCGGTGAAAACGGAATAGACGAAACTGGCTTTTGTAAAGTCGGCCTCCCTTAGGTCCGCGCCGACGACGCGACACTCTTCCATGATCAACTCTGGGAGCGATAGCCCGAAAAAATTGCAGTAGTCCAACAGCGATTTCTTGAAAGTCAATTTCCCTGGTGAGGCATAGCGAGGCCAATCAGCCTTGGTCCAGTCCACGCCCAATAGCTTGCATTCCTCGAACACGGCGCCGACAAATTTTGTGTTCAACAGCTTGGCATTGCTCAAATCGCACGATAGGAATTCGCAATTTACGAACTTGCATTGCTTGAGCGTCGCCGTGTTGAACGAACACCTCGTAAAAGAACACTCTTCGAAGGTCTTCTTTTCCCATGTCGCATCGGCCATATCCAAGTCCGAAAAGCTTTCTTCGAAGAACTCGCTGCGTTCAAGCCTTTGCTCATTCATAACGTCCCTTCGCATCTCCATCGGCGCCATTGAGCCGAGCTACTGACGATCGTACGGGCGAAATGCCCGCTTGGGGCAAAAGCGGCCTTCGCCCAAGGGCAGTGCGTCATTAACCAAGGGCGCACACGCCGGATGAACGCACCTACTTTTCCGCAGCATGTGCGTCAGCCTGGAGACAGTTTCCGATCAGTTAGCGACAATGAAAAACACCGGCTCGCACCGTCGCTGCACGCAAGTTCTTACTCGTTGCAGAAGCCTCCTCACGCGGTGCTAGCATGAGTCGTCGATCACGGTTGTGACGGCTATCTGGTAACAACGTATACCGGAGCGTGCCATGGGGGAGAAGGGGGATCCGCGCGTGCCGGCGATCGTCTTGGGCCGTGGCCCGACCGCGCTGGGCATTTTGCGTTGTCTAACGATGGCCGGCATCCCGGCTTATGTCGCCTGCCCTGCTTCCGATCACGTCACCCACTCGCGTTGGTATCGGCCCACACCTGGGCAGAATGCGTGGGATGGTTCACTCGGGCCGCATACCCATGAACTGCTGCGCCAGATGCCGTTGCAAAAAGCGGTCGTGATTGCCGGTGCCGACGACGCCGCACTGTGGCTGACAGACCTTCCGAATACCGACCTGGCGTCGCGCTATTTTCTCAGCACGAGCTCACGCGAGACGCAGGAAATTCTGCAGGATAAGTCGCGCTTTTCCGCATTCCTGCAAAGCGTGCATGTTCCGCACCCCCGCACTTTTCGCATCGAATGCGACGCCGATATCGAAGCGATACCCTTCGACGATCTCGACCGCGTTTTCATCAAACCGGTGAACTCGCAAAAATTCAGCGACGTCACCGGCGTAAAAGGCATTTGGGTCACGCGCAAAGCCGAACTGCACGATGCATGGCGTCCCCTGCACGAGCAGGGCTTTCGCCTGATGGCACAGGAATACGTACCCGGCACACCGTCGGATCATTATTTCGTCGACGGATTTATCGATGGAAGCGGCGAAATGGCCGGCCTGTTTGCGCGCCAACGCATTCGCATTTCACCGCCGGATTTCGGCAACAGTTCGTACTGCCGCAGCATTCCGCTCGAACAGCTGCAAACACCGATCGACGATGTCACGCGACTGTTGACGAAGCTGAACTATCGCGGCATTTTCAGCGCGGAGTTCAAACGCGATAAGCGCGATGGCGTTTACCGCATTCTTGAGGTCAATACGCGCGCCTGGACCTACGTGGAGTTTGCCGCACGTTGCGGCGTCAACGTTTGCGAAATGGCTTATCAGGACGCGCTCGGCTTACCGGTGCATCGCGCGGCGGTCGACTACAAGGTAGGCGCCGGCTGCGTCGATTTCTATCGAGATTTCAACACCGTTCGCGTGCAAAGCGTGCAAGCACGCGGACCGCTTCCTAACATTCTGCTGCAGTGGATGGGAGCGCATTTTCACTCCTTCCGTTTGAACGATCCAAAGCCGGGCCTGCACTTTGCCACGCAGATTTTGACGCGGCGACGGAACGGCCGCACGTCAGGCTAATCGCCTCATTCGGGCATAAAGTTCAAGCATGGTTCGCTCCAACGTCGCCGATCCGCCACTATCAGCGCCCTGCCGAAATTGGCCCTGATACAAGCAGAAGCCGGATGCTGATGAATGAGCCTACTTCGCCGCCAGCGCAGCCCGCGCCTCCGCCAGAAATTGCTTGAACTCATCCGGCGTGGCCAGGTTTTTGCCGATCTCCTGCAGCACTTCTTCCAGATCGGATGCGCTGGAAAATGCTTCGTCGCAAATCAGCGCGGCAATCGGGCCAAGGAAACCCAAGGCGACTTTTTCAATCACCTTGCGCTGCGCCAAAGGATCGGCGTTCGGTGAAACACTGCGGCTTTGATCAGGCGCGGCTTGCCTCTGGGCGCCAGCATGGCTTTCAAAACCGCCAAGCAACCACTGCAACGCCGTTTCGCTCAGCAGCGTCTTCCCAGCTCCTTCTCCGACGGCGCTGGGCTGAAAACTGGCGCGGGCGGTGGATACATTAGCCAGCTGCCTGACTGCGTCGTCGTTGCGATAGCGGCTGAAGGTAACTTCGTCGATGCGGCCGTTGCGCAACAGAACAGTGGACGACTGGTTACCCTCGGTCGCGATAAAAAAGTAGCCCGAGGCCTTCTTTTGCGCGAGCTTCTGCAGCTCGCGCAGCACCTCGATCAACGGGCGAAAATTATTGACCATGTCGATTTCCAGCCTGGTTCTGCCACCGCATCAAGAACGCATCACTCAGCGCTTGCTCAACCGATCCATCGCCAGCCGGACACTGTTTGAAAGGCGGGCAATGGCCTTGGCCAAGGTGCCGATCTCGTCCTTGAGCGCAACCTCTGCAATGACGTTATCGAACTTGCCCATGCTCAAGGCGTCGGCCACTTGGGTCAGGTTCTGAATCGGGCGCAGCACGCGGTTCTGGATCAGCAGGTACTGCACGCCTAGCACCAGCACGCACATCAGCAGGCCGACCAGGCCGATCCATACGGTCTGCTGCACGATCAGTTGGTCGATATCGCTATTGGGATAGGCTGCCACCAGCGTAAAGCCCCAGTTGGGGACGTTGTATTTTTCAACCGTCCAATCGGTCGGCTGTTGCTGGATGATTTTGCTTATGAAGGAAGCGTCGGCGGCGGCCGCGGTATTGGAGTGGAAACGCGGCACGTCCTTGCTATCGAGCAACGCGATAAAGCCGGATCCGAGCACGCGGCTATTGCTGATGACCTTGTTCAAGACATCCAGGTCGGTTTTGTAGCCCACGTACCAGATACCGATGGGCCGGGGATCGCCATGGTCGTAGATGGGCTCATACCCGGTCACGTAGGGATTGCCCAGAATATCGACCACTCCATAAAACGACCTGCCCTGGCGGATTTCCCCGATGACCGGCCCCTTGGGGTCGAGCATGGTGCCCACGGCACGGGTGCCGTCGGCTTTCTTTACATTGGTGGAAATGCGGACGTAGTCGTCGCCAGTCTTGGTGAAGAGCGTGGCAGTACCACCCATCACTGCCGTAACGCTATCCACCAGCTGGAACACGTTGGCTTGCGATTTGCCGCCGAGCAGCAGGTCGTTGGCCTGGCGTCCCGCCACCGTCACCGGCTGGCCCGCGCTGGCCACACCCTGTTCATCGCCTTCCTGGCGCAGCAGCAGCATGGAGCTTCGCACCCGGTCCAGCATGATCGAATGGGTAACGTCGAGCAGGCTTTGCAGCGCACTGACCTGACCGTCGATCGACGCCCTGGCTTCGTTGCGCACGCGAGCGGCCTCGACGTAGGCGAGCGTGATGGCGGTTGCAATCACCGCCGCCAGACCCAGCGCAAGCACCGGCAGCAGCAGGCGCGCCCTCAATGAATTTCCGAACATTTGATCTTTCCCCTGACGGCGCGTGCCGGGCGAACATGTCCCGAGCGACCGCTTAGCAACTTTAATGACAAGTTATGTGACGCAATATTTCAATAAATCTAGCTTGTTTCGTGCAGATCATCCAACGCGGATTATTTGGTTTTCGCTGAAACTATTTTGTGCCGATCGGCAACTGCAATATTGGCAGTTATCAAATGGACGGCCGAATCCAGGCCGTCGACCAGTCCCGATGCAAGCAGCGCAGTCGGCATGACCGACTTCGGTGGCGCGGATCGTCCAGTACTGGTTCGGCGCCGGAAACAAAGAATCGGACGGCAAGCAGCCAGCAGGTAAAACAGGCATGTTCCCCGGGCCAAGCACTCCCGGTAAAAACTAGCGACCGCCCATGTCAGTCTCGTGACTTTCGGCCAAAAACAAGGCTTGGCGGCGATTCTTGTGAACGGGTTCGTCGCCCCCTTCCATCGGCGCCGGGACCGACCATCCCCGGCCTGCCTTCCCGGGGGATCATCCCGCACTTGTGGTCAGGCCCATTTCATGTATACAGTGTATACATGACAAGCTCCCCCACCGCCGTCAAGGTCGCCACCGCCGCCCGCGAGCTGCTGGAACAGGAGGGTTTCGAGGCCGTGAGCATGCGCCGCGTGGCCGGCATGGTCGGCATTACGCCGATGGCGATCTATCGCCATTACCCGGATCGGGAAGCGCTGTTGAATGCGATGACCGATGCGGGCTTCGAGGAACTGGCTGCGTCACTGAAACGGCGTCGGTTCCGCGGCAGCCTGGAAGCACGCCTGCTGCATATGGCGAATGTTTATCTCGATCACGCGCTGCAAAATCCCCGGCTATTTGAATTGATGTTCCTGCGCAAGCGCGAAGGTGCGCGGGTGTATCCGCAGGACTTCAAGGCACGCCAGTCGCCCACCGCGAATCAGATGGCTGATCTGGTCGAGGAAGGCATGGCCAGTGGCGAACTACGCCAGGACGACTTGTGGGAAGTGGTGTTCGAGATGGGTGCTTTATCACATGGGCTGATCATGCTTTACCTCGGCGGGCGCATGGCGCTCTCGCCCGATCAGTTCCGCGCTTACTACCAACGATCATTCCGGAGATACATCCATGGCATCCTGGCTTGATTCCAGAGGCGTCGGCGCCAGTGCGGCGGCGATTGTGCTCAGTGCATTGCTGTTGTGGTGGGGCACCGGCCTGGAGCCGCTGTGGCCGCTGCTGTGGCTGGCGCCCATTCCGGTGCTGCTGGTCGCCACGCGGGCCTCGGTCGGCCGCACGGCCATCGTCGCATTCGCTGCATGGTTTATCGGCACGCTCAATATATGGCACTACCTGCACGGGCTGATCGAGGTGCCTGCTGGCGGTTTGCTGATCAGCTTTGCCGCCATGGCGGGGTGTTCACTGTAGCCGTGCTGCTGTTCCGGGCCTTATTGCGTCGCGGCGCCCATGTAAGCGCGCTATTGGCGTTGCCGGCGACATGGGTATCGTTCGAATACATCGCCAATCTCACCAGCTCCTCAGGCACGGCCGTCAGCCTCGCGTATTCGCAGCTTCGCTTTCTGCCATTCCTGCAACTGGCGGCGCTGACCGGTCCGTGGGGCATGAGTTTTCTGTTGCTCCTGTTTCCGGCAACCGTGGCGATCGGCATCGCGCTATATCGTGGCGCACCCCGGCATGCCATCCGACTGATCGGGGTGAACCTGGCCGTGCTTGCCGCCGTGCTGATTTTTGGCGCCGTGCGCCTGGCCACGCCGGTCGGCGGCCAGTTGCTGAAGGTTGGACTGGTGGCGTCGGATGCGCCCGGCAACGACGACGTAGCGGCAAAAGGCGCGCCCACCGCGGCACTGCTCCAGACTTATGCCGATGCAGCGACCAAGCTTGCGAGCCAGGGTGCCGAGGCCGTGGTGATTCCCGAGAAGATCGGCACCCTGGTCGATGGCGAGTCGCCGGCATCGGACGCGACCCTGCAGAGCATGGCGGACCGCAGCGGCGTAACCCTGGTGGCGGGCGCGGACCATATGGCAGCGGACGCCGAATACAACGCCGCCCGCGTATACGTCCCGCATGCAGCAGCACTGGAATACCACAAGGAGCACATGCTGCCGCCGTTCGAACTGAAGTTCACGCCCGGCAAAACGTTGACCCTGCTGTCGCGTCCGAGCGGCACATGGGGTGTCGCCATCTGCAAGGACATGGATTTCACCGGCTTGTCGCAACGCTATGGCCATGCCGGTGCCGGACTTATGCTGGTACCGGCCTGGGATTTCGATGTGGACTGGATCTTCCACGGCCATATCGCCCTGATGCGCGGCGTGGAGAACGGCTTCAGCATTGTTCGCGCGGCCAAGAACGGCAGCCTCTATGTAAGCGACAACCGCGGGCGGGTGCTGGCTGAAGTACGCACCAACACCGCACCGTTCGCTACGTTGCTGGCCGACGTACCCGTTGCGCATGCGACCACGCTCTACCAGCTTCTTGGCAACTGGTTCGCGTGGGTCGCATGCGCACTGCTGTTGTGGGTAATCATGCAGTGGCTGCGGCTGCGCAAGCGGCCGCTCGATGAGCTAGCCAGGCCCACCTGATCCAGGCGCTGTCATAGCTGCCTGGAAGCAATCTGCGATCAGTCGGCGAAACATTGATGGCCGTGCGGGCCCGGATGCGTGCCAGGCGGACATACCAGGCCGGTCCTGGCATCCTCGACGCAGCCGCTCAAGGCGGCGAGCATCAGGGCACAAAGAATAAGCAGAATGCCGTGTTTCATGTTTTTCATAGCAGGACGCCCCTCTAGCGTTTGATGATCCACTGACTTGCCTACGTTGGAAAATCATGACCGTGGACTTGCCGTGATCTCCTCGTCGCCGTAGCCCGCGACATATCTACAAAACGCAAGCAGTCCATCTGCGCTGACCGAGCACGCCTCGCTGTGTGGGATGCGGTTCAGCAAACTGCCATACCTAACGCACGCTGAGCGTGCGCTCTGTGCGATGGTCAACATCACTGCTTTCCGCTCCGTTGTTCTCGATAACGTTGTCGCTGGCGTCTGAAAGATGGCCTACAACTTCAGTGGGCATGCTTGAGACGCCACCTCATTGCGTGCGGAGTGGAAGCCGCCCAAACGTCAGCCTGGCGTAATGCCATATGCCATCGCCGCAGGACGCGCCGACCTGTACTCCTGCCCAGCATGCACCCTCGTCCCAGCGACAATCGGGACCCAGTGCCTGCTGTGCAGAAAGACGCTGGATCCCGGCTTTCGCTGGGATGACGGGCAATAAGGCACTCAGCAACAGAGCGCACTTCAAAAAGGACGAACCATGCTCAAGGCCACCCGCTCCGCTCTTTTCATCGTCCTGCTTTGCGCCGGCACCATGGCCGAGTCCCGGGCGCAATCCGACATCAATCCGCCACAAGCTTCCAACCTGTTGGCCACGGTCAAGATCGATCCGAATGCCGCGCAGAAATCGATAGCCCCCTCGTTCCTGGGGCTATCGATGGTCCTCAGCGAAACACGCTATACGATCGGCACCAGCAGTTCATCCAACCCTTATTTCCAGCAGTTGCTGCAGAATCTGCTCGCGCACGGCAACGGTCCGATGGAGATCAGGGTGCTGAGCGACAAGGCTTTCAGCCCAACCACCGTCTCGGACGATCTCCCTGCACTGTCGAATCTTTATCGGGACATGCAGACCACGGGGCATGCCGTGAAGTATTTCGTCGGCGTGGATTTTTCCGGCAATTCCGACACCAACGACAACGAAGACGGCGCGGCTGCCAGCGAAGCGGAAACCATTCATCGCATCCTGCCGGACGGCAGCTTGCTGAGCTACGAGATCGGCAACGAACCGGATCTCTACAACACCAGCGGCATCCGCTCGGGCTACAACTACCCCAAATACAAGCACGAATACGAACAGACCGCCGCCGCAATCGAAGCGAAACACACGGGCGTGCCCATGGCGGCGCCCGTGTTCTCCGGCTACCCAGGCGGCTTCATGGACAATGTGGACGGCTTCATCCTTGCCGAGCATGCACACCTGGGCATGCTGGACCTGCATTACTACGGAGGCAGCCATTGCAACGGCAAAACCACGCCGTCGGATTACCTGCTCTCCAGCGAAGCCATCAATCACATCACCTCAACCGCGCGTCCCGACAATGTCGCCGGCTACATCCGCACCCTCAATCAGGTCGGCCGGGGCAATTTCCGCATCGGCGAAATGAATTCGATCGCCTGCGGGGGGCAGGATGGGGTGAGCAACACCTTCCAGTCCGCGCTGTGGTTCCTGGACGAGGCCATGAGCTATGCCAGCGCCGGAGTAAGCGGCGTCAATCTATTCACTATCCAGAATGCCAGCGCCTACTACAGCCCATTCCGCTTCAATCACACCGGCAACTTCCCCTCCAGCCACTACGGCATTGCCCAGATCAATCCCATCTATTACGGCATCCTGGCAGCGGCGGACATGTTGCAGTCCAAAGCGGCGATGCTTCCGCTGAAGCTCTCCACGCCGCTCAATATCAAGGCATACGCGACCAAGGACGAGCACGGCGTGGTGCGCGTGCTGCTGATCAACAAGGAGGAAACGGCATCGGGCGATGGCGATATTGCGCTGTATTTGCCTGGCCGCGACGATGCCGTCGTTTCGGCCTTGCGCGCCACCAACAACGATTACCGCGTCAGCGACTACACCCATTACACCACTCATGACGAAATCACGTTTGCAGGCCAGACCTTCAAAGTGACGGAGGGCCCGCAGGATGGGCACCTGCATGGCATCGCGGAACGCATTACGGTACGGCCCATCGACGGCCTGTACAGAATTCCACTTGCACACGCGAGTGCCGCTGTCGTGGAAATCCATCGCGACAACAGCCTTGGAGCGGAAGGTGAAAAGGCCGGCCAATGATGCGGCGGATCGCTGCAGCGCGAAACTTCTTGCGAAAGGATCGGCCCGCCCTTCGTTGTTCCTTTCGCGAGCATCCGTCTTGTCATGCCGGCACATTATTTTCGGCACAGTGACACCCAGCTCCGGCTTGCCATAGCATCCCCCAATGACCAACCTCCCTTTAGCTCCGAATGACACGCCTCGCGGCAGTCTGGCCTGTGTAGGCATGGGCATGACGCTGGGCTCCCATCTGACGCCGCTGGCACGCAGCCATATCGAACAAGCGGATGTGGTTTTCTCCGCACTGTCCGATGTGGCAGTGGAGAAATGGCTGGCGCGCATGAATCCGGATGTACGCAACCTGCGGCCCTATTACAAAGAGGGCAAGCCGCGTATCGAGACCTATCAGGAATGGGTCGACCTGATGTTGACTGAGGTGCGCGCCGGCAAACGTGTTTGCGCGGTGTTCTACGGTCATCCGGGGATTTTTGCGTGGTCGCCGCACAAGGCGATCGAAATCGCCCGCGCGGAAGGTTTCCAGGCGCATATGGAGCCAGGCATTTCCGCCGAGGATTGCCTCTACGCCGACCTGGGCATCGATCCCGGCAGCCACGGTTGCCAGCACTTCGAGGCCAGCCAGTTGCTTTTCAGCGAACGACGCATCGATCCTGCCGGCTATTTGGTGCTTTGGCAGGTCGCACCGCTGGGAAACTGGTCGGTGGGAGCGTTTCCGAAGGGCCCCGCGTATCGGCAAGTACTGGTGGATCTATTGAGCCAGGATTATCCGCTTGAGCACGAGATCATTATTTACCGCTGCGCGACGCTGCCGATCGAAAAGGCCAGCATTCGCCGCGCCGCGCTGCGCGATCTGCCGCACCTGCAGTTGGGTACTGAAGAAACCGTAGTACTGCCGCCATCCCAGCCCGTAAAACCGAATCTCGCCATACGCGCACGCCTGGCGGAATTGGACAAGCTGGAACAGGCAGACATTTCAGCGTAAGCAAGTCATCCCCTCCGTCGCTATTTGACGGCTACCGATAAAAGGAACATGGCATGTTGGACACGATCGAATGGCTGGAAACCATCGGCCAGAACGCAAGCTTGCGCCACGCCCCAGCCGAACAGCTTGTATCCACGCTGGATCAGGCCGGTGCTTCGGCCGCGCTTAAAGCCGCGGCCATGAGCGGCGACAAATCCAAGCTGTCCAGCGAATGGGGTGGTGGCGGCGACGGCGGCACCGGTGGCGGCGAAGGTCCGTTCGGGGTCGACCATAGCTCGCACTCCGCCTGGATTGATAACGATTGATGGAACCTGGCATTCGCTACTCCGCTTGCCGAGCAGGCGGCCGCACCACCCACCTCACACAGGGAATAAGCATGTTAGACACGATCGATTTGCTGGAAGCCATTGGCAAAGATGCTTCGCTGCGTCACGCATCCAGTGAGCAGCTTGCGCATACGCTGGAACAGGTCGGCGCTTCGACGGCACTGAAGGCCGCGGCGATGACGGGCGACAGATCCAAGCTGTCGGCCGATCTGGGCGGCGGCGATGGTCCGATTTTTGTCGACCATCATTCCAACGCGGTGTGGACCGAGCAGCATTGATCCTGCATCCATCCACGATGACTTTGCGCAGATCACTTGATCGGGCAAAGGACCATCAAACGCAATAACCGAGAGCAAGTTCCGGATATTGCGCCGACAAAGCTTCCCGCCATGGCCTGCTTACGCGGCCATGGCTTTTGTTTTTGAGGCATATGCCTGCGAAACGGCGCCTGCCGACTATCGCCGGCTGCGCATCGCAATATGATTATTCTGATCTGGCGTTTTTTCTTATTACCTAAAAAACCGTCGACAGACATCGATATCAATTAACGAATCAATTCATTCGCAAAACACAAAAATCACTCTCAGCCAAATGCCAGAATAACGGTAATCGTTTACTTCGAATAAATCGATCCAATTAACAGCATTTTTCACAGGCCCATCACACCCCTCTGTGGCCTGCTGAGCAGTGTCTCTTAGCTACCGCCCCGCACCCGCTGCGTGCGCAGCTCAGGAGCCGAATGGCCGTTGATGTTGGCGGCATCACTCACCATCCAAACCAGGGTATAGAGGGGAAAGATTTATGTTCAAGCTATCTCGTGCCGCGCTCGCCGTGCTTATGGCCATGGGAGCGACGGGAGTCGCCTTTGCCGGCAATCCGCCGAGCACGGGCTTGGGCCAGGCGTGGCCGAATGCCACCGACGTCAGCAGCAATCCGCACTGGCATGTGTATGTGTTCCAGTTGAACGGCATCAAGTACGTGCAGGTGAACGATCTCAACGGCAACGTGCTCGGCGCCATCGGCACGGCCGGCGGCCAGTTCATCACCTTGCCGATCGGCGAATCCGCGCAGCACGTGTCGACGTCGCCACAGACTGCATCGAGCAGCGCGCTGGCCAAGTCCGCTGGAACGGTGGTCTACCAGGATGGCGCCACGGTTATTACCGCCACGCCGCAGGCCGATGGCAGCACCCAGCTGAGTGCGCTCCCGATCAGTGAAGATACGACGTGCTCCGGCAATGACCCGGAGGAATGCAACAAGCACGGTTCCTGATGCGAACCTGAGCAGTGGCTGCCCGGCAATTAATCGTTGCTGGGCAGCACCGGATCGAACAGCAGCGCCGAGATGCGCCACCCGTCGGACCAGGCACGGGTGCGCGTACGCCCACCGAACAGCCCCGCCCTGTCCCTGATCGCCTGCAGGCCCAGGCCGCTGGTTGAGCGCGCGATGCGCGGCAGCAGATCGTCCCAGCGCGCCTGCTTCAGGCGAACCGGATCGGCATGGAAATGCACGCTCACGATCGCCCCCTGCCGGCCGCCGGCGTGGATGCCGCGAATGCGCAGCTGGATATCGCTGATGTCCTTGCGGGCGCAGGCTTCGGCCACGGCTTCCCAGACAATGCGGTAAATGGTCAGGCGCAGCGTGTAGGAAAGCTGGCTCAACGGGCCACGCAGATCGCAGGAATAGGTCAGTCCGCCCTCTTCGAGCAGGCCGGCCATGGTGCCGTCCTTGAGCGCATTGAGCAGGCCGCGATCACGCAATGCGCGCGGATACAGGCTGTCCGCCAGACGGTGCAATTGATCCTGCGCTACCCGCGCCTGGCGCTGATAACCGCGATCGTCCACCGCTGGCTGCAACTGCCGCAGCCGTCCCATGATGGTGGCGAAACCCATCTGCACGCTTTCCTGGATCTGCTCCACTGCGTGCGAGGTCATGCGCAGCTGCATTTCGCCGATATAGACGTTGCGCTGAGCCAGCGCATAGGCCATGCCGATGTCGTATTCCTCGCGCTTGGCGCGCCCATCCAGCGCCGTGATGCGCGCGCCCATCAGCAGCATGGTGGAGATGGCGAAGGCGAGCACCACTTCGGCCTGCAGCGTACTGGGATCGCGCAGCTCCGGCATCAGCAGCATCACCGCACCGCTGGCCAGCGTGCCGCCCACGGCGCCGCCTTTCGAACCATGTCGCAAGGCCAGCCACACCACCGGCAGGAACATCGCTACCTGCACCATCTGGCGCATTGGCGCATGCGGCGGCGTGTTGATGCCGAGCCAGAGCAGGAACGCGAATACCGGCAGCGCCAGCGCCGCCGTTTCAAAGAAAACCGAATTGTTGACGGCCCGGCGATACAGCACCCGCCAGCCGGCGCCACGTGACAGCTGGTGGATGAACAAGGCCAGCGGCGTCACCGTCAGCGCGCCCAGGTAGTTGCCGATCAGGTAGCGGGAAATCAATTCCAGATTGTGGATCTTGTAGCCCGGCGGAAGCTTCATCACGTAGAACAGCAGCATGCTGATCGACATCACGCATATCGACACCAGCAGCGCGCCACCCAGCAGCGCGCCCATGTCGACGGAATAGTCTTTGGCCACCGGGCGCAGGCGTTCACGTATCCAATACATGAGCGGCGCCACGTACAGGCTGGAAGGGATGGCATTGAGCACGGCCCAGGCCATGCCGTAGTCCGGGCCGCACTGGAAACTCAGTCCGATGAAATAACCCGACTCGCCCACGATCAGCGCCGGCCAATACGCATACGGGGCCAGCAAGAAGACGGTCAGGCGCAAGCCGGTGAGAACGTTCCACTGTGCGATCGAAATCTCGCGGAACAGGCCCACAGCGAGCCCATAGCCCACGGCAATCGCTAGATGTCGCGCCCATGGGCGCGCCCAAAGCCCCTTCCCCATTCGATTCACCCCGTGTAAGTGACGAAGTCCATTACATCGTATGCGTGTGGACGTCTAAACGGCGCGATGATTCGATTCCCGGCGTGAAACTGTAGTGAAGCGTGGAATGTCCTATTTTTCAGGCTCATCGCGCACGCAAAGTGCGATTCCCGCGACATGCAATGTGCGATTCCTGTCACAGGCATCGGCGCCGTTGGCGGCCCAGCCCGCCCTGCATGCTCGCCTCGACATTGCTGACCGAACCTGCCGCACCGGGCAAGGAGGCGGGACAAGGCCTTGATAAGCCTGATTAAGGCTAAAATCCCCCCAACCTCTGTCACGCTGTTTCTATGCGCATACCCGGCTGCACGGCCGGCATGGAGCCACACGTCTTCCATGCCCGGACAATCTCCACGTTTACCTGCCAGCGCCTGCCGTGAGCCGGCCCGGACAGCTCGGCTATCCCACCGTCGAACCGGGCCTGATGGTGATTCACGGCAATCGCCAGGAAGATCTGCGCGATCTGCTGGCGGCATGGCTGCAGCGTACGCCGCTGGCGCCGCTGGAAAACGAAATCATGCTGGTGCAGAGCAACGGCATTGCGCAGTGGCTGAAGCTAGCGCTGGCACGCCCTCCGCAAGCCGGCGGCCTGGGCATCAGCGCCGCCGTGGACATGCAGCTGCCGGGGCGTTTTCTATGGCAGGCCTATCGCGCCGCGCTGGGCGAAGCCGCCGTGCCGGCCACCTCGCCATTCGACAAAAGCCGGCTGGCGTGGCGGCTGCTGCGCCTGTTGCCGGAATACCTGGACGATGCCGCGTTCGCGCCCTTGCGCAACCTGCTCGGCGAAGGCCGCGACTGGCGACGCCAATACCGGCTGGCGCTGCAAGTAGCCGACCTGTTCGACCAATACCAGGTGTTCCGGGCCGACTGGCTGGACGACTGGGAACACCGTAACGATGTGCTTCGCGATAACTTGCGACAGCGCGCGACCGAATTGCCCCCCGCGCAACGCTGGCAGCCGCTGCTCTGGCGGCGCCTGCTGAACGATGTGCCGGCGGCTCAACGCGACAGCCACCGCGCGGCGGTGCACCGGCGCTTCATGCAGCAGATGCAGGCCGCCGATTTCCAGCCGCAGCACCTGCCGCGCCGGATCGTGGTATTCGGCATCACTTCGTTGCCGCAGCAAGTGCTGGAAGCGTTGACGGCGCTGGCGCGCTTCAGCCAAGTACTACTGCTGGTTACCAATCCCTGCCGGCACTATTGGGCGGACATCATCGAGGATCGCGAGCTGCTGATGGCGCAGCAGCGGCGCCATGCCGCCAAGCCGGAGCTGCCGCCGGAGCCGCGCTACGAAGATCTGCACCTGCATGCCAACCCGCTGTTGGCCGCATGGGGCAAACAGGGGCGCGACTTCATTCGCCAGCTCGATGCCTTCGACCAGCCGGACCGCTACCGTGATCGCTTTGCGTCGATCAAGCGCAGCATCGATGTGTTCCAGGACATCGGCAACGACTCGCTGTTGCATCAGGTGCAGCAGGCCGTGCTGGATCTGGAGCCGGTGTCGGCGCAGCGCAAAGTGTTGCCTGATGAACGTACATCGCTGCATTTCCATATCGCGCACAGCCCGCAGCGCGAAGTGGAAATCCTGCACGATCGCCTGCTCGACCTGTTCGAGCAGGCCGCGCGCCAGGGCCGCCCGCTGGCCCCGCGCGATGTGATGGTGATGGTGCCGGATATCCGCACCTATGCACCGCATGTGCAGGCGGTGTTCGGGCGCATTGCGCAGGATGATCCGCGCTATCTGCCCTATAGCGTGGCCGATCAGCCGGGCCGTGGCGCATCGCCGCTGCTGGTGGCGCTGGAGGCGCTGCTGGGCCTGGGCGAATCGCGCTTCACCGCCAGCAACGTGCTCGATCTGCTTGACGTGCCCGCGCTGCGCCGCCGTTTCGATATTCACGAAGACGAGCTGCCGGTGCTGCGGCGCTGGATCGACGAAGCTGGTATCCGCTGGGGCCTGGACGGCGAGCAGAAGCAGACCCTGGAACTGCCTCCTGACGAACAGAACAGCTGGCGCTTCGGCCTGCGCCGCATGCTGCTGGGCTATGCCACCGGCGATGCGCCATCGCTGGACGACATTGCGCCGTATGCCGAAGTCGGCGGCCTGGACGCGCGTCTGCTCGGCCCCTTGAGCGAATTGCTGGACACGCAGGAACGCTACTGGCAACTGTTTTCCAGCCATGCCACGCCACAGCAATGGAGCGAGCGCCTGCGCCGCCTGCTGCGCGACTGCTTCGACACGCGCGGCGACGACCTGGATACGCTGCGCATCGACCGGCTGGAAGAAGCACTCGATGCATGGCTGGATGCCTGCCACGAAGCAGGCTTCAACCAGGCGATACCGATCGCGGTGGTCGGCGAGGAGTGGCTGCAGGCGATCGATCAGGCGCACCTGTCGCAACGGTTTATGGGCGGTGCGGTGAACTTCGGCACCTTGCTGCCGATGCGCGCGATTCCGTTCCGCGTGGTGTGCCTGCTGGGCATGAACGATGGCGATTATCCGCGCCGCCTTTCGCCGCCCGACTTCGATTTGATGGCGCGCGCCGGCCAGCATCGCCCCGGCGACCGCTCGCGGCGCGAAGACGATCGCTACATGTTTCTGGAAGCGCTGCTGTCGGCGCGCGATGTGCTGCACATCAGCTGGATCGGGCATAGCGTGCGTGACAACAGCGAGCTGCCGCCCTCGGTGCTGGTGGGCCAGCTGCGCGACTATCTTGCCGCCGGCTGGCGGCTGCCCGGCGATGAACGCGGCGCCGGCGACATGGACAGCAGGCTGTTGGCGGCCATCACCACCACGCATCCGCTGCAGGCTTTCAGCCCGCGCTATTTTTCCGCCGATGCGGCATCGAACCTGTTTACGTATGCATGGGAATGGGCCCATGCACGCCGCGGCATCGCCCCTGCGGAGGATGCTCCACTGGCGCCATGGCAAGCCGAGCCGGTGCTGGCCGTGGCCAAGCTGCAGCGCTTTCTTGCCAGCCCCGCCGCGAGCTTCTATGCCGAGCGCTTGAAAGTTCGCTTCGACGAAACCGATACCGGCCTGGCGGATGACGAGCCGTTCGCGCTCGATGCACTGGAAAACTACGCGGCCAAGGATGCCTTGCTACAGGGGGCGCTCGCCGCCGGCGAAGACCACGCAGCGGCCACGCTGACCGACGCCACCCGGCAATTGCGCCAGCAAGGCGTGCTGCCTGCCGGCGGTTTCGGCGCACTGGCGATGGACGATATCGGCCACGACGTGCGGCAGATTCTCAAGCGCTGGCATGGCGCGGTCGCCCGCTGGACGCAGCGGCTGGATGTGCAGGAACTGGATTATGTGTACCGCGCCGGGGCCATCGATACATTCCGCGTAGAAGGCTGGCTGGACGATATGCGTGCGGCTGGCGACGGCAGTCTTGCGCGGCTGTTGCCGATCGCCGGTCGGCTGCGCCAAGGCAAGCACATTCGCTACGACCGCCTGCTTGGCGCCTGGGTGCTGCAGCTATTGGCCAATGCGTGCGGCATCGCCATGTCCACCCACATGCTGGCAGCCGATGCCACCGTGGTGCTCGAAGCCTGCACGGATACCGAAGCGGCCGCGCTGCTCGATCAGCTGCTGGATACCTGGCAGCAAGGCATGCAGGCGCCGTTGCCGATCGGCCGCCGCAGCGCCTATGCATGGCTGCTGGCGCAGGCCGCCGGCAGAGATCCGCACGATGCCGCGCAAGCCAGCTACGAAGGCATCGATGTGCCGGGGGCGCCCGCTGGCGAAGTGCATTACGAACCCTGCCTGGCGCGTATGTGGCCGAGTTTTTCAGCGCTCTACGCCGCCGGCTTCGAACACTGGCTGGCGCCTTATCGCGGTCTGCTGGAGCACGCCCGCATGGAGGCTGAGGCATGAGCACGATGCAGCCGCTCGATCCGCTGCGCCTGCCGCTGCAGGGCATCCGCCTGATCGAGGCCAGCGCCGGCACTGGCAAGACCTGGACACTGGCGGCGCTGTATCTGCGCCTGGTGTTGGGACACGGTGGCCAGACACCGCAGCTGCCCGCACAGATTCTGGTGGTGACCTTTACCCGCGCCGCCACCGCCGAATTGCGCGAGCGCATTCGCGAACGCCTGGCAACCGCCGCGGCGGTATTCCGCGGCCAGCAACCGGCCGATGCGTTCCTGCAGCAGCTGATGGCCGACTACCCTTCCAACGATGCGCGCGCCGCCGCCGCGCGCCAGCTCGACTTGGCCGCGCAATGGATGGATGAAGCGGCCGTGCACACCATCCATGGCTGGTGCCAGCGCATGCTGGCGCAGCATGCTTTCCAGGGCAGTGAAGCCAGCGATGAAGTGGCCGACGACAACGCGCGCATCGGCGAAGCCGTGCGTGATTACTGGCGCCGTTTCTACGCCACGCTGGAGCAGGCCGATGCCGCCTGCGTCGCCCGGCATTGGCACGATCCGGCTGGCCTGCAGCGTGCGGTAAAGTCGCTGCTGCGCCTGCCGGCCAATCATCTGCGCGTGCAGACCCGGCCGCTGCCGGTGGTGGACGATCTGGTACAGGCGCTGCAGCGTTGCGAAGCACCGCGCCGCGCTGCGGAAGCTGCCGCGCACCAGGCTTGGTCGACCGATATTGACGCCATCGAGCAAATGCTGCGCGAGGCGGTGCTGAGCAAGGCGCTGAAGAATTCCATTTTCCGCCCCGACAGCCTGGAGCGTGAGCTGGTCGCGCTGCGCGCATGGCTGGAGGGTGCCGACACCGACCCTGCCCTGTTCGCGCGCTACACACAGGCCAAGCTGAATAGCGCCGCAAGCAAAAATGCGCTCGCGCCACAGCATGCGGCATTCACCGCCATGCAGGCGCTGAGCGACAATCTGGCCACGGCCACGCCACTCGAACCGCTGCTGCTTGCGCACGCCGTGCCGTGGATCAATGCACGCGTCGAGCAGATTCGCGAACGCCAGGCCACGCCGGGCTTCGACGATATGCTGCGCCAGCTGGAACAGGCGCTGGCCGGGCCGCATGGCGAGCAACTGGCCGCCACCATCGCCGCGCAATACCCGATCGCCATGATCGATGAATTCCAGGATACCGATCCGCTGCAGTGGCGCATCTTCCAGCGCATCTATGCAGCGCGCGCGCAGACCGGGCTGTTGCTGATCGGCGATCCCAAACAGGCGATCTATGCATTCCGCGGTGCGGATATCCACACCTATCTGGCCGCCCGCGACGAAGCACAGCCGCCCACCTGGACGCTGACCACCAATTACCGCTCCACCCCCGCACTGGTGAAGGCGGTAAACCGCGTGTTCGAACATGCGCAGAGCCAGCCGCTGGGCGCGTTTGCGTTCGGCAGCGGTGCACGCGATCTGTCGTTTGCGCCCGTACACGACAGCGGCGACAAAGCGGTGCTGCACGATGGCGAGCAGGCATTGCCGGCGATGCAGCTGCAGGTACTGGCCACCGACAGCAGCCTCAGCGGCCGCGCCTATATCGAAGCCGCGGCGGCGCATGCTGCCGCACATATCGTGGACCTGCTCGACGCCGCCCAAGCCGGACGCTGCGCTTTTGCCGCGCCAAAAGGCACGCGCACGCCATTGCGCCCGCGCGATATCGCGGTGCTGGTGCGCAGCGGACGCGAAGCGGCTGCGGTTCGCGCCGAACTGCGCCGGCGCGGCGTGACCAGCGTGTATCTGTCCGAACGCGATTCGGTATATGCCTCGGCCGAAGCGGCCGACGTATTGCTATGGCTGCAAGCCTGCGCCGCCCCCGGCTACGACCGCGCGTTGCGCACGGCCCTGGCCAGCGTCAGCATGGATCGCAATCTGGCCGAACTGGACCGGCTGCAACACGACGAAGCGTATTGGGAACATTGCGGCGAACAGTTCCGCCTGTTGCAGGCCACCTGGCAGCGCCATGGCGTGCTGGCGATGCTGCACAACCTGCTGCATGCCTTCGACCTGCCGGCGCGCCTGCTGGCCAAGCCGTATGGCGAGCGCGCGCTGACCAATCTGCAGCATCTGGCCGAGCTGTTGCAGCACGCCGCCACGACGCTGGATGGCGAGCATGCGCTGATCCGTTATCTGGCCACGCAGCTTGCACGCGCCGCCGAACGCGATGCGGAAACCGCCGAGGAACAAGTGGTGCGGCTGGAAAGCGAGGCCGATCTGGTCAAGCTCGTTACCATCCACAAATCGAAGGGCCTGCAGTATCCGGTGGTGCTGCTGCCGTTTGTCTGCCGTGTGCAGGATGCGCCCAGAAACAGCCTGCAAGCCTGGCACGACGATCTGGGCCAGACCTGGATCGACCTGGAGCCTGACGATGACGCCAGGGCGCGCATCGAACGCGAGCGCCTGCAGGAAGATCTGCGGTTGCTGTACGTGGCGCTGACCCGCGCCGAACAGGTTTGCTGGCTCGGCGTGGCCAGCACCGTGGACGGGCGCAGCAAGGCACCGATGCTGCCGCGCTCGGCCTTTGGCTACGTGCTCTCCGGCGGCGCAGCGATCACGCCCGAGATCTTGCTGGAACGATTGCAGGCCTTGCGCGGCGACGTGCCGGACATCGATATCCGCATCGCTACCGAACCGGCCAGCGCGCGTCATTACCATGCACGCGAAAGCACGCCCGTACCGCGCGCCGCACGCAGCTACCGGTTGCCGTTGCCGGAACCCTGGTGGATCGCCAGCTACAGTTCGCTCGCGCACGCCCCTGGCGAAACCCTGCGCCCCGCAGCGCCGGAAACCGCCACGCAGGACGTGCTTGCCGAAGCCGCACGCGAGCCGACCGACCGCATCGCCACCGAGCTGGAGCAAGGCATTCACGCCTTTCCGCGCGGCGCCGAACCCGGCACCTTTCTGCACGATCTGTTCGAATGGGCGGCCGAAATAGGCTTCGCGCAGGCCGCCGACGATCTGCCGGCACTGGAACAACAGCTCACCCGCCGCTGCCAGCGCCGCGGCTGGCCGATGTGGGTCGCGCCCTTGCTGCAATGGCTGCCGGCCTTTCTCAAGACGCCGCTGGCGCTGCCGGATGGCGGCAGCATGGCGCTGGCCGATCTCGACGATCGCCGCCGCTATCAAGCAGAGCTGGAATTCTGGTTCGAGGCCAATCACGTCGATACCCAGCAACTGGATCAGCTGGTTTGCCGCTACACCTTGCAGGCGGCGCCACGCCCGGCGCTGCCGCCCACACGCATCAACGGCATGCTGAAAGGCTTTATTGACCTGATCGTCGAGCACGCCGGGCGCTATTACGTGATCGACTACAAATCGAACTGGCTGGGCGACAACGCAGCGGCGTATACGCCGGAGGCGATGCGCGAGGCAACCCTGCAATCGCGCTATGACCTGCAGTACGCGATCTATACGCTGGCCCTGCATCGCCAGCTGCGCGCGCGGGTGGCCGATTACGATTACGAGCGCGATATCGGCGGCGTGCTTTACCTGTATCTGCGCGGCGTGGACCAGGCCGGCCACGGCGTGCATGCCGAACGCCTGCCATTTGCGCTGATCGATGCGATGGACCGCCTGTTCGCCGAAGGAGCGCGCGTCCATGTCGCATAAGGCCATGCTCGCCATGCTGGACGATGCGGTCACGCACCATCTGCTGCGGCCATTGGATCTGGCCTTCGCGCGCTTTATCGGCGAACGCGATCCGCAGGCCGATCCACGCCTGTTGCTGCTGGCCGCACTGACCAGCCAGTTGCTCGGCGAAGGCCATCCCTGCCTGGATCTGCAAGCCTTGGAAGCGCTGGCCGCCGAACACGCCTGGCCGCGCGAGTGGCTCGATCTGCTCGCCACCACAGCGCTGCCGGTATCGCCGCTGTTGGCGAGTGCCGATGGGCTGCCGGCCAACGCGCCGCTGGTGCTGGACCGTCATCGGCTCTATCTGCGCCGTTACTGGCGCTACGAATGCGGCGTAGCGCAACAGATGCTGGCCCGGCTTGGCGCGGTGGATATTGATGATCACCGCCTGCGCGCAGAACTGCGGCAACTGTTTCCGCCGACCGACCACGCGCATGTCGACTGGCCACGCGTGGCCTGCGCGCTCGCCGCGCGTGCCGCATTCAGTGTGATCACCGGTGGCCCCGGCACTGGCAAGACCACCACCGTGGTGCGCCTGCTCGGCCTGCTGCAGACCTTGCAGTTGCAACGTGCGGCGGCACCCCTGCGGATCCGGCTGGCCGCACCGACCGGCAAGGCGGCCGCGCGCCTGAACACCTCCATCGCGCGACAGATTGCCCAGCTGGAAGTACCCGACACCGTACGCGCAGCCATTCCCATGCAGGTGGAAACACTGCACCGCTTGCTCGGTGCGCGAGCGGACAGCCGCCGCTACGCGCATGACCGCCGCCATCCCCTGCACCTGGATGTGCTGGTGATCGACGAAGCCTCGATGATCGACCTGGAAATGATGGCCGCGGCGCTGGATGCGCTGCCACCGCATGCCCGGTTGATCCTGCTGGGCGACAAGGACCAGCTCTCCTCGGTGGAAGCGGGCTCGGTGCTAGGCGACTTGTGCCGGCGTGCCGAGCAAGGCCATTACCGCGCTGACATCGCGACATGGCTGCGCGAAATCAGTAGCGACGATGTCAGTGCCTATGTGCGCGAGGACGCCCAGGCATTGGATCAACACATCGCGATGCTGCGCCATAGCCATCGTTTCGCCGCCGATAGTGGCATCGGGCAGTTGGCGGCCGCCGTCAATGCGGGCGATGCACCGCAAGCGCATGCCCTGCTTGCCGCCCCTTGCAGCGACATGGCGTGGCTGGCCAGTGCCGCGGCGGATACGCCGCTGGCGGCGATGGCCCTGGACGGCGACGCCGACCGCTTTGCATCCGGCCATGCATCGGACGACGCGCCGCAAGGCCTGCGCTTCTACCTGCAATGCCTGCAAAACCAGCGCCCCGCCAACAGCGCGGACATCGCGGCCTATCAGCAGTGGGCGCACGCCGTGCTGGAAGCGTTCAATCACTTCCAGCTGCTTTGCGCAGTGCGCCAGGGGCCGGCCGGCACCGAGCGCCTGAACCGCGAGATCGCTGCCAGACTGCACGCCACCGGCTGGATCGAAGCCGACCGCGGCTGGTATGAAGGCCGGCCGGTGATGATGACGCGCAACGACTACAGCCTGGGCCTGATGAACGGCGATGTAGGCATTGCCCTGCGCATGCCGGGTTCGGATGGTGTGGTGCGCTTGTATGTCGCCTTCCCCGCCACGCGCGACGCGCAGGAGCAAAACGGCGCGCAGGTGCGCTTTGTGCTGCCCTCCCGCCTCGGCGACGTGGAAACGGTATACGCGATGACGGTGCACAAGTCGCAAGGTTCCGAATTCGAGCACACCATGCTGGTGCTGCCGGATGAGGATTCGCCGATTCTCACCCGCGAACTGCTCTACACCGGCATTACCCGCGCACGCCGCTGGCTCAGCCTGGTCGGCACTGCCGCCAGCATCGAGCAGGCCTTGTCGCAGCGCACGCGGCGCTATTCGGGGCTGGCTGAGCGCTTGTCGAGCTAGCGCACTACCAGCAGCGGCCGTTGGCAGGTTCGGCGGAGCTATCTCGCGCCGGAAGGGTGTTGCCGCGATTGTCGATCGACAGGCTGCCGCACTCATCGGCGGCCTGTGCAAGGAGCGGGTGGGCGGTGGCAACAAATGACTGTGCCTGGTCGCCATCGACGTGTAGCGTCAGTTCGTAGTAGCCGTTCGGTGTTGTGGCTGCCTTGCTGTAGCCGAGCTGGGCCAGCTCGTCCGCATAGCGCTGATGCGTGGCATACCAGCGCTCCTGGCTGTTGGCGATGGCTAGCAAGGCCTGTTGCGCATCCGCGCGGCGTGCACGCCGTGCATAGCGGCCGTAGGCGGATACGGCCATGGCGGAAAGTATCGCCACGATGGCGACCACCACGATCACCTCCAGCAAGCTGAAACCGCGTGCGCGATGCATGCATTTCTCCCGTGCGTTTATTCGACGGGCATCACCGCAAACCAGGAGCGTCGGCGCCATAAGACGCTGTCGAAAGTCAGTGGCGCTGCCAAGGCACCATGCGCGGACATCAGCTTGCTGCCCGGCAAAATCAGCTTGCCGCCGCCGATCTTGGTCGCTATCGGCAGCGTGCCGCTGCCAGAGGTGCGGTCCAGCATGGCACCGGCATGGTGGGCGCTGCCGAATGAAAACAGGTTGGCCGAAGCGCCCGTGGCGGCATCCACGGCGAGCACGGCGCTCCGTGGCGCTTCACCTGGCTTGCTGGCGGGAATCAGGGTACTGATCAAAACACTGTTGCTATCGAACAGCGCGGTTGGCGTAGCCACCACCCGCTCGCCGGGCGAGGTCAAGTCGAAATACCAGCCATCGGCTGCTGGCGCCAGCGGATGGGCCGTAAGGTCGCGCAGCATCGCCCCTGAATCTGCGGCGCTCACCTCGCTCAGACGTTGCGCTTGCAGCGTGCTGCGCGTTGCCGTGATGGGATGACCTTGAGGGTCGATCCTGTCACGAATACCATAGACCGATTGGAGCGGAATCGCGGACGTTCTATCGCCGTTGCCCAGGTATTTGCCGGTGCCGAATACCACGATGTAGCGGTTGTGCGCCGGATCGGGAAACAAACGCGGCATCACGGTAATGGGCTGCGCATCCGGCGTCGCTGGACGGTACGCCAGGCTGACGGTCCATTCGGCCGGATGGGTCGATGCCAGGTCGAAGCGCCAGAGATTGCCGGCAAGGTCGCCAGCGAAAGCTATATCGTCGATCTGGTCACCGTTGTAGTCACCGAGTACGGGCGTGGCGAGACCGTAGCTGGCGGGACTATCCGCAGGCGTCTTCAGCTCGCGGATCACCGCGCCGGTTTGCGCATCGAGCACGAACAATGCGCTTTCACGCACAGGCGCCGCTGCCGCATCTTCGTTGCAAGCGGCGAAGACATCGGCCCGGCTGCAGTCGGGAAAATAACCCGTTGCAACCAGTACCGCCCAGCTGCCGTTGCCCAGCCGGGCAATCGCCGGCTGACCGTAGACGTAGCCAAGATCCGCCGGGTTGTAACCATCGCCCGATGCAGCGATGCCTGATGCAGCATCCGCATCGAACTCCCACAACACCGTGCGCGCAGGAAAGGCTTCGCTTGCCGCACCTGGATCCGTGATATCCAGCGCATAAACACCCCGACCGCCAAGGCCGAGCCCGCCGACCAGCAAGCTATGCCATTCATGGGCACCGCGCTGGCTGAAGAACACGTCGCGCATTACCGGCGTGGCATCCACGGTGGGATGAAACTGGAACTCGTCGCCGCGCGTGAACGCACCAAGATGGGCATACGCGGCACGCGGCACATAGGCCCACAATTCCCTGCCCGCATCCGATGGCAGCTGGCAGCCGCCGTCTTCGCCACAACGTGGAAACGGCGTATTGAACGCGTGCAACATGCCGTCGTTGGCGGCAACGTAGAGCACCGGTGTGCGCTTGGCATGTCGCTCCACGAAACTGGCATACGTTTCGGCACCCGGTGCCGCTTCGGGCGCACGTACGGGCATGCCGTGGATCTTGTTCGGCCAGCGCTCGCGATAATGAGCGGCAGGGTATGCCACATGCAATGCCTGTGCATGGACGATCGGGCCAAGCAGGCTGCTGCGAACGCGCATGGTTTTGCCTTCGGCCGCACGCACTCCGCGCAAGTACTCCACCCGTGCACCAAGCGTATCCGCTGCTGCGTCCGAAGCAGCCGGCGCCATAAGACCGCTGATTTCGCCGCTGTCGAAGGCGGCTGCCGGCCGGAATGCCATGCCGGTGACGGCGCCTGCTGCATCCATGTGCGCGGTAAGCAACACCCTGCGATCGGGCGGTGTCGCCAGCGCATCCGAAAGCATGACACCGGCATTCCAGACCACCTGCTTGCGCGAGCCATCACTGTGCAGGCTTACCGCCTGCAACAAACCCGACCAATCCGCCGGATCGTAGCCACCTTCAAAGGCAAGCAAGCCTGCGCTCGCCACGCTGCCGCTCAAGCCCAGCACGGCCAGCGACGGCGTGGCCCGCGAATTGTCCAATGGCAATGGGCTGAGTTCCACCGTGCCGGCAAGCAGGCCCTGCGCGGCGAGCAGATTTCCGGCAAACGCCGTCGCCAGGATCGACCACGCAAGCATTCCCGTCATACGCTTTGACATCGGCATGATCGTGGCTCACGGCGCGGCCGGCGCATTGAACGTGCTCTGCACCACGCGCACCACATCCGGATGGCCGCCGGTGCCGCGTGCCGTTATGCGATAGATGTGCATATCCGGCTGGCCGCTCATGCCGCTGTCGGGGCCGGTGTTGCCCGTTTCGCGCAAGCCGCCGGCACTAGGCGGCTGTTCGCTGCCGAGATCCTCGATGAGATAAGCCGGATTTTCAGCCAGTGCGGCCGAGGGCTCCCAGCTGTCGCGCGTGTAGCCGTGCCGCTGAGCGCCGGTATACGTTTTGCCGATACCCGCTAAGCGGCCAGTCGCACGCATGAACTGGGTGACCGCACCATGGGCTGCGTAGAGCGCGCTGGATGACCGATACACCACGCACCCGTCATCCGGCGAAATGCTTGCTTCCTGGCAATGCAAGCGCAGGCCGGCCTGACTGGCCGTCGACCAGATCTTGTACTCCGCGCCTCGCAATGCAGTCTCTGCACTCAGGCGTGCCTGCTGCGCATGACGCAGGCTGCCGGCCATGCGCTGCTGCAATAGGGCATGCTGCGACATGCTGAGGGCCAGCATCGTGATCAGCAGTAGAAAGACCAGCGCAGTGAGCAGCGCAAAGCCACGCTGCACATTGCATGCCGCTCCCGATGGACAGAGCCTGTTACGGTGTAAAAGCATGGTCGTTTCCTTGCCGCTCATCGGCCGCATTCAAGGATTGAAATTGCGCAAGGCCACCACGGTGGTGAACTCGCGCCGCAGCAGTGGCAGTGGAAAACCCTGCTGCACTGGTGTCACCTTGCGCCCGGCAGCATCGGGGGCGGCCGGCGTGAACAAACCATCGCTCGCATAGGTGTAGGCCAGCTCATCCGATGTCAGCGTAGGCAAGGGCTGCTGGCCATCCATCAACAGATCGATCTCGATCAGGCTCACCGAACGCCATAGACAACCGTGATCGTCACTGCCGCGAAGAGGCAGCGGCAACGCAGGGCAATCGACGCTGGTGCTGTTGTCGACCTGCTCGGCGCTGTAATAGCGAATGCGGCCATCGCCCAGCTGCACGCCGTATTTGAAATCCAGCCGCTCCACACCGCGTGCCACTTCTTCGGAAGAACCGCCGTGTACCGCAGTATCGCCGCCATTGATGCGCCGGATCAGCGCACCGGTGGTATGCCCCTGGCCATCGCCGCTATCCACCACCTTGAGAAAATAGGTAACGGTGCGCCAGTCGCGGCTGGGATCGAACAGCTTGGGCGCTGCCATGCTGTGCGGCATGGCCGGCTGGATGAAATTGCCGCCGGTAGATGCCAGCCGACTGCTGCCCTGCCCGGTTACCGCAAAGATCTGTGCCGTATTGCAGTCGGCCAGCATGGCCAACGGATCGCCCACCGGGAAAACCTTGGATTCCGCGCCGGATGCCATGCCCAGATCGATCGACAGCGAACCATCCGCATTCACCGCCAAGCCACTGCCGTCAGCAGCAAGCGTCCAGCCAGCGGACGGATCGAGATAGCGCACCGTCAACACCGATGCGCCAATGACACGGCTATCTACTGCCTTGCCCATCGCCGGAATGCCGAAGCCCTGCGCACTGCGCTTGCTGCTGGGATCGAGCGGCTTGCACTGGCTGGCAGAACAATCGTAGCCGCGCATGGTGAGGAACGCCGGCACCGAATAAGGCTCGGCCGGTGCCGGCGGATACGGGCTGCCCCAGGACGTGGTGACATCGCTCATGGCCCCCATCAGCGCAGCGGGATCGCTGGCATACACCGTGGGTGCACGGGGCGCATCCAGATAAAACCCCGCCGCCCCCCATCGCGCAGCACCGCCCGAGCCGGCGCAATACTGGCCGCCGCTCATCAACAGATCATCCCGGATCTGCGCCATGGCGAATCGGCCCTCTTCCTGCAGGCGCACCAATTGCTGCTGCACCGAGCGACTTTGTGCGGTGGCGGTGAACACGACCACCACGCCCGCGCTCACTAGCAGCCCCAGCGCCATCGCAATCATCAGCTCGATCAGCGAGATGCCGTGCGGACGCGTCAGACCGCCGCTCACGGCTGGAACTCCCAGGCAAACGTCTGCCGTGCATGGCCGCCATCGGCGAAACCCAAGGCACCGATACCTTGCTCGATCCAGCGAACCGTCATGCGGCAGCTTCCGCCGAAGGGCGGCCGCAAGGCCAGCTGCTCCGCCGTGGGCAAATAAGCGAGACCGCTGCTGTTACAGGCAATGCTCGCCCGCGTATCCGCAGTGAGCAAGGCAGCCAGCTGGCTGCTCCAGGCACCCTTGTCATACGCAGCCAACTGATTGGGCGTACAGCCGGTCGCGCAATCCCGCAGCGCCGCACCGGGATACACACCGTCGTAGTCGCCGCTCCATACCGCAAGCGGATTGGCCTGCATCCGATCCGCCATACCCTGCGCCAGCAAGGTCACCTGGCTGCGCAGATACGCCGAATGCGTAGACCGCGCCGACATCGCCAGCATCCCACCGGCACCCATCAGCCCCACGCTGAGCACCAGCATGGCGACCAGCACCTCGATCAGGCTGACACCGCACTGAGATGACCGATCCGGCATGAGCGACTCCCCGTTATCCAAGCCGCTACTTTGTTCCGGCCGCGGCCCGGCGTAAGTCGTCCCAAGCCCCGCCGCGGGGTACGGCAGGCGCTCTTTTCCTTGCCGTGCCGCCGGCCGTGCGCCCATAGGCGCATTCCGATGGCCGAGTCAGCGCCGGGCGGCTTGCAGCCCAAAGGAAGCCCCCTTAGACTATGCGGCTCCGCCGGAATAGCTCAGTTGGTAGAGCGGCGCATTCGTAATGCGTAGGTCGTAGGTTCGATTCCTATTTCCGGCACCAGATACTCGTCCAACCCAGTCCAACGGCGTTCGACAAACCCCTTAAAACCCGCCGCTTGGCGGGTTTTTTTGTACCATATCGTCCGACGCCGTCCAACCCGATCCGGCTCCTTCTGGGGGTAGATTCGGGGGTAGTTTTCAACCAGGGGCATCCACTATGCCCCATATACCCCCAATTGACTTTCAGCGTCCTTGATCGCTGCCGGGGGTCACGCATACCTGCTCGCGCGTCCTCGCTCGATTGTTTCACTAGCGTTTCAAAAGAGGACACAGCGATGGCTGCTGACACTGGCAAACTCACCGTGCTCAAGGTCAAGTCCGCGCCACTCGGCAAGCACTTCGACGGTGGTGGTTTGTATTTGCATGTGACCGAATCGGGGCGCTACTGGCGAATGAAGTACCGCCATAGCGGCAAGGAGAAATTGCTGGCGCTGGGCGTGTTTCCCGAAGTTAGTCTGGCTGAAGCTCGCAAGCGTCGTGATGAAGCCCGCGCCCTTCTCCGCGACGGCACAGACCCTGGGCAGGTGAAGCGCCAGGAGAAAGTTGCAAATGCTGAAGCCACTGCAAACACCTTTGGTGCGATCGCCGAAGAATGGCTGGCGAAGCAGCAGAACATGTCCCCCGCGACATTGGAGAAGGCGCGATGGACCTTCGATAGCCTAGTCAATCCATGGATCGGCAATCGCCCTATTTCCGAGATTGACGCTCCGGAGATGCTCAAGCTCCTGCAGCGGATCGAGGAGCGCGGCGCTCACGAGACTGCCCACCGCACAAAGCAGCGGTGCGGGCAGATCTTTCGCTATGCGATCGCCACCGGCCGCGCCCGGCACGATCCTACGGCTGACCTACGGGGCGCCCTCACGCCGGCGAAGGTCAAACACCGCGCGGCAATCACGGGCCCGGCCAGGGTAGGCGAGCTGCTGCGCGCCATCGAGGGCTACACCGGCGGTCTGGTGGTGCGCACCGCCCTGAAGCTGGCGCCTCTGCTATTCGTTCGCCCTGGAGAGCTGCGGCAAGCGGAGTGGGCGGAGTTTGACCTAGACGCTGGCCAGTGGCGCATCCCCGCCAGCAAGATGAAGATGCGCGAACTCCACATCGTCCCCCTCCCCACCCAGGCTGTGGTCGCCCTCCAAGAGCTGCAGCCGCTGACTGGGCGTGGTCGGTACGTCTTCCCGGGAGAGCGCAGCCGGCAGCGCCCGATGTCTGAGGCCGCAGTCAACGCCGCGCTGAGGCGCATGGGCTTCGACAAAGACACCATGACCGGCCACGGCTTCCGGGCCATGGCCTCCACCCGACTCAACGAAATGGGCTGGTCCGCGGATGTCATCGAGCGCCAGCTAGCCCATGCCGAGAGAAACAAGGTCCGCGCTGCTTACAACCGGGCCCAATATTTGGCAGAGCGCAAGAAGATGATGCAAGGCTGGGCCGATTATTTGGACAGCCTGCGCGTCGGCGGAAGGGTTGTAGCGCTAAAGACGGCCCAGCTCTAACCAGACCCTTCGTGTCAGGCTTTTGCCTCAAGTCGGTGCATCCTTGGTATGTGACCTATCCGCACTGACCAGCAGGTCATTCATGGAAGAGATGCTCTGAAACTCACGAAGAAATTCGGGATTGTGAGCAGCCAGCCAGTTGACCACCACCGCATTGCCGAGTAACTGGGTTAGATATCCGCGCATTCGCTCACATAACCATCACAAATCAGGCGGCGGGAAAGTGACTATTTGCATAGAGGCCACGGAAAGACGGCGCATACACTAGTAAAGCCTGCATTGTGTGGGCAGTGCACAGAAGGTGCGCGTTATCTAGCAAAAAGGAAGAGAGCTATGAAAGCAATCATCGGATTGTTTGCTGCATCGGCTTGCGCGGTAGGGATGTTCGGCTATACCCCTTCCGTCTTTGCTCAGTCGTCAGGAATCAGCCTCCACTGTGGCGGAGGGATCTGCACGGTTTCCGACCTTCCCGTAGGCACGGCCCACTGGGACTGGTCAGCGTCATCATCGGCCGCCGTCTCCTCGCCGACCAATTGTAGCGACCAGAACCAGTGCCAATTCGAATGCCCAGGCGCGACCGGGCATCCCTCCGTACTCGTTACAGTGACTGCGCTGGGTGGTAGCGACCAAGTTCTCGGCACTGCCTCGGTCTACGGGACGTGTTCAACAAGCAACAATCCTCCGGAATAAATCGCAGACGATGAAAAAGGGCTGAGCAGGCACTTAGCTGCGCAGCCCTTCCCCGGACGCAGCAACACAACGCACATCAATGCGCCCGCTTCGTGTGCTACATCGACGCTGATCACAATTTACGGCAAGCTAATTTCGGAACATTCGGTGCATCCCCAGTAATGCACCGAAGCCTAAGCCGGTGTTCGCTCGCCCGAACCCTAGCATCACCCAACGCGATCAGTTGGTTACGATTTGGAATGGAACCGGGCAGGTTGCTACTTGCGGGTAGTAACCGACGCCAGGGCAGTAGTAGTAGACGTTCCCAGACGGTGGTGGTGCCGCGGTGTCTTCCTCTTCAACGGGTTGCCCTTGGTCCACGGGCTCCTCGTAGTAGACGTCGGAAACATAAGCCGGATAGGGGTAGATCGGTTGGTCGTAGAAATACCAAGCACCGCCCGCAAACCACCACCATCCCAACCGTCCGTCACGGTACTCGTGGCGCCACCCGCCGCCCCGCCACATAGCTTGGTCTGCGGGAGAGAAATGCGCGAAATCGCGACCTTCGAAGTGATGGAAATTGGCGGACCTGTGGACATACGCGCCAGGGGCCCCGGGATCATGCGGATAAGCCGCACCGGGTACTGGCCCGTGGCCATACTCTCCTGGTCGATATGGAGCGTGGCCAGGCTCCGGATGCGCCGGCGTGTGCTGCCGCTGATCTCCATGTTCGTGCTGGGGAGGCTGGTCCTGCGCCACGGAAGCGGTGAAGGGTGCAGCTGCCAAGATCGCGAAGCAAAGTAGTTTCCGCACAAAGTTTCTCAATGGCCTAGGACGGCTAGATCATTGCTTGCGGATGGCTAGCGCTGCCTGAATGCTGGCGGGTCCAACTTAAGCATCCGGCCAGTGCACCAGGGTGTGTATCGAGGTGCATACAAGAGAGGGTCATTGCGTTGTGTAGGAATCCGCCTATAAGAGAACGTGGTGGCGCCATATAGGTGAGCAGCTGCAGATTCCGGCAATGGCTGACCATCATTCCGGTAACTCCTGACCAGCTCGCTGATGCTGACCAGAGCACTAAGTTGCGGAATCCGATCACCCTCTGCACTCCGTCACTTTGATCCGCTGGAGCTCACCAGCCAAAAGCCGGCCAATGGCAGTCCTTCAAGGGGGACGCCGATCGGGCATGCTCCTGGTGCGGCCCAACAGCGGGTAGTCGTGCTCGTGTCATACCCATGCCGGGCTACTGTCGTCACGATGGGCAGTCGCAGGGAGGATGATGGCGAGGTCTGGACATCTGTCGCCGAGGAGCCCCAATGCACATCAACAGCATCCGACTTCGAGAGCTGCGCGCCGCCCGCCAGTGGTCGCAGGAACAATTGGCCAAGCTCAGTGGCCTGAACCTGCGGACCATCCAGCGCCTCGAATCAGGCGCAAAGGTCTCGACGGAGTCCCTGCGGGCACTGGCCGCCGTCTTCGAGGTATCGGCCGAGAGCCTGCTGATGGGCGAGTCGACTCCCAGCCAGCCAATCAAGGCCATGCGCGAGGGCGTTCTGCGTGGCCTGGAGTTCACCGGAATTACCACTCGCGCGGATTTCTGGTGGTTCGCACTCGCCGTGGTCATGGTGCTGGCCTTCGCTCAATCGCTGCATCAGCGTTGCCCAGTTCCAGTTCACACTGACCCAATCGGAGATGGATAAAGGGATTGCCTAATCCGCCCGGACAATTGAGAGCAAAAGTGACGGCGTCCCTCCCACTCTTGAATTTTCCAGATAAGAAGCAAGCATCGCCAATTGCCGCCAGGAGCCACGTGCTCGCCTCCCAGGTCGCTTTGGGTTCGGGAATTAGTTTCCATGCTTCGTTGTACTTGCCTATTGCATTCAAGAACTCGCCACAGTCGGCAAGCATGTCACCCTCAGACGAAAGGGTAACAACTTCCTCATAAACCTTAGCTGGCATTTCCATTGTCGCCGCCCCCGTTGTGTGCTGCCCTCAAATCGACCAATTTTTAAACTTTTCGAACTATCCGCTTCGGGTCGAAAGCAGACATGGGACAGTCAAAGGTTAAAAACGATCTTTACATTAACGACCAAATGCAACCAACTCCAATAAAACATGAAAGTTGCGAACGAAATCAACCAAGCGAATGCCGGCATTCTCAGCTTGGAATGGAGGGCATGAAGCAATTGAGGCGAATCGGCCCCCATGACAAAAAGGCCGCCGTTAAGGAACGTGGGAATATTGATCAGATGCAGATCCCCGAGCAACACGACTAGGCCAAGCACCAAAACGATCACCCGCACGAATTGCTTTTTATCGTCGCCCTCCGGCAGCGCTTGCTCGCGCTTGACTGCTTTGTCGATGGCAACTTTAACAACCTTGGAAAAGGGTGATAGGAAAGCGAAAAAAACGATTGGGTAGATCACCACCAGCAGCCACTGCATGGTCATCACGAACGCCGTGGAATCAGCTGCATCTGGAAGCCGCGCCGCCTCCCTTACGCCAGCTATGTGCTGTGAGCCAAACGCAGATATTTTCGACAAAATCACGCTTGTTCCGGCGCGATCATAGGCCATGCTCGACAAGAAGCTGGCCGCAAGCATGAAGAACATGGCGAAGTAAGCGGGCCTTAAATCCAACTTTCCCAACATCGCAAGCTTTCTAGCAACTCGCGTATCCCCCAAATTCGATCGTCTCATCGCGCATCCCCCATGATGCTTCCTCCCTGCCATTTTTCTGTTTGGTCCGCCTTGGGTAGGAAGCGGACATCGCTCGGCTCATCTGGGCATTAGTCGCACAATCCGTTAATAATCCTTCCAAATTGAATTTTCACTAAGCGGAGAGGGCTGCGCAGGAGCGGCGGCTCTTGTTGCCGCACCTTTGCGGTAACGGCGTTCCTGTAGAAACCACATCAGTAAGCCGTATCCGGCGCCAGCTGTCGACCAAAGCATCGCGTTCTGCAGCACGGATAGCTTCGGATGCGGTACTAGATAAGTCATGACGCAAAACATGGGCATACCCCATGCCAGAACACCCGCCATCAGTACATATCGAAATAACCCCTTTTTGCGGACATTTCCCCAACGCGCAAACTCCTTTTCATGCCTTGATCCTTCCGCCTGCTGAGATCGGTTGGTCCAAGGACGATCCCATATAACACTGCGCAAAAGTCCAACCCCGCAACATATCCAGATTACGGCTAGCAGACAACTCATAACGACACTTGAGTATGCGTCGGCGATGTCGCTTCGAAGGCCGCCAGGGCGACCACTTATGAAGGGTCTATTGATTCTTGGATCTTTAACAAGGTATTTCACCGCAAGAGTAGTTTTGCCGTTTTGAATCGCGCTCCAGTCAGCCTGACTCACCTCGGACCACAAGTTTGTTCGTCCAAATTCATCCTCGCGACTATAGGTGTGCGAGCCGACATCAAAGACATATTGAACTTCAAAGCTCCTCAATATCCGCGTCTGCCGCACATCGGCCTGGACAATTGTTACCTGTCCGGAGTCTTCTAGCGCCCTTGCGTTTTGAACCGTTCTTATCGAGATAGGAAACAACAACAGGACGCAGGAAGCGCATACCCATATGAGTATGCCCACCCAACGCTTACGGATACCCACCAGAACCTGTCGAAAGCTCATGCGTGAATGGCCTCTATGTGTGCACATGGGTCCGTTCCGTGTCGAAAGCGGACATCAGGCTTCGGATCGAAAGCTGCCATCTAACGTCCAACTGCTGGAGGCTCGCGTATAGCCGTCACATCCTGGGTGGTGGTTGCAATCGCAAATGCGGGTGATTTAACGTCAAAGCTTTGGAATTGCCACTCGCCGTCGCGTTGAACCAGTCGAACGGTAAAATAAACTTCGCCATGCTCCATCGTTGCCTCTGCAATATATGAAGCCGTGACAACTTTACCTTTGGCGGCATCCAGAAATACGTTTGCACCACCACGCGATCCTTCGTATTTCTTGAGAGCTCCCAATTTCGCAAGAGTCAAAAAAAAGGCCTGGAACTCTCGTGGCTTGGATTCCGCAGACTGCTTAAGTTCTACGGATGCACGATTGAGCAAATTATCCTTCGACCAAGTCGCCGCAATCAGAGGAATCGATGTATCCACAAAAGCCTTGCTGGATGCATTGAGCCCAGATCTAGCGTGGCCTAGATAGCCGAATATCCCGCACGCAACGACAATAATTGCAAGAAATACAACGCCAAGAACTGATAGAAACCTTCTCACCAAGATCCCCTTACTCAAAGGTCCGCTTCGGGTCGGAAGCAGACTTAACCCAGCTTGCTGGCAATTTAACCCTGTGGCAACGCCATCGCCTTGCCCGTGCTGGCACTGAATCGGGTCCCGCGCAGCAGAATCTACAGCTTGCCGCTCAGCACAGCAGGCCGGGCACTCCGCAGGGCGGTCGAAATTGAATTCGATGCCATCGATGGACTTGATCCGCTGGGCGATCTGGCGCCCATGCTTCGCACACGGTACTTCCAGGTCCACCTGCTGGATATCGACGTTTATACGAGGCTCCCGAGCGATTCGGGTAGCTCTTCCTCGAGCGAGCTCTCGTAATGGGACTGAGCAAAGCTACAAAAAACGGGCCGGAGGTAGTTAAAAACGATTAGCCACCGCCTGCCTGCCCCCCGGCAGCCACTCCAGTGATTCAAGCCTCCGAATCATCATCAGGCTCACTATCGATCTCTCGAAGAGAGTCCTCGATGCGTTTGCGGGCCTCTTTCTCCCACGTCGCCTCCTCTGCACCAGAAGTTTCCAACTGCAGGGGTTCGAGCAGCTCAATGCGCCCCTTCCGGCTATCGGTATTCATGTCGTACTCGTGAACAAATGCGATGCCCATGTATTCGCCGTGAACTTCCACTGGTTCCTCCTTTGGCTAGCCTTCGACGCAGAAGCGTACATCACCGCGACGGCTCGCGAAGCCTTGAAAGTATTGTCGGAGGCAGGAGCTGCAAAGCATGCTTGAGGTAGCCCTCCAAGCCATCATCGGGCCAAGTAAAAATCCAAAGGGATAAGCTCAACGACCCATCCGCCTTCCTCGCCCAACATGGCGGCTGGGTGCATGGACGCGATGCGCAACGCCTCGTCGCGGCTGTCGGCTTCGATGATGAACAAGCCACCCACTACTTCCTTCGACTCGGTGTAGGGTCCATCGCTGACATTTGTCTTGCCGCTGCGCGGACGAAGCGTCCTCCAGGTTTCCAGATCGCCAAGCGACGCGGAAACCAGAACCTTGCCGGTAGCGCGCATCTTCTCGTCCAATGCCGGGCATTGGCTCACCAACTGCTTGACGTCGTCCGGCGCCATAGCGGCGAACTGTTCGGGGGTGAAGTAGGCCAGGCCGAGATATTTCATGGGAGATCCTTTGGACGGTGATGCATTGGCGACGAAGCCGATGGTCGGAAATCGACAATGCTCCTGGAGAGTTTGTGGTGGTTCCCCCGCCAGCCCGTCTGCCTTGGGCAGCGGATATCAGTTTATGTGTGCCGCCATACGCTTCCTGGCCTCGCCGACCACTTCCGTTACCACCCGTACGACCACGTCCGGATGAGAATTCTGGATGTATTCCGAGCTACTGCTTACGAGTACCTGCCTGCCTTGCGACGAGTGTGAGGCCAGGGCAGCCTGATTCGCCAACATGGCTTTGCCAACCTTGATTCTTTCGGCAAGTGGAAGTGCCCCCAGTTCGCCTGTCCCACTCAGCACAACGAATGGTTTGTCGCCAAAATCAAAATGAAGGTCCTGGAAAGCTAATTCGGCCTCAGACAAGCCGCCATCCGGCGCAGGACCGGTATCCAGGTCCTCCGTGAGCATGGCCTCCTGCTCGGAGGGCCGTGCCAGCTGTGCATTCAGCAATCGATGAAGCGCGGGATCGGCATTCGGCGGATCGTCCATACATTTTGGGTATCGTGTGGGATAGCGCGCCAATTCGCCGCCTTGCGCCAACGTTAAACAGAGACGCGCCTGCTTGATGTCGTCTTGATCGCTCTTGCGCCAGTTATCTAGCCAAGGTTGATCAAGCACCTTGGTTGCCGCCAAATCCAAGCCTGGGCTATCGGGATCGATCAAAACCAGGCCTGCCACGTCGTGTGGATGGTCGGCCGCATAAAAAGCGGCATACAAGCCGCCGTCGGAATGGCCAACCAAAATGACCGGCAACGGTATGGCCGCCTTTTCGATCAGTGCGTGCAGATCGTCGACTACGTGGGGCGCAGTCGCCGGCGCGTTGGAAGGGTCGCTGAAACCCATCCCGGCTCTGTCATAACTGCAGACGCGCGTGACAGCAGCCAACCTTCCCTGCACACGTCGAAAGCTCAAACTGTCGTCGCCAGCTCCTGCCTCGAAGATGACCGCGGGCGAACCCTTTCCCATGCAAAATAGATTCAGCCGACGGCCGTCCGGCAATGCAATCAAGGCCTGAGCATGCTCGTAGGCTGCGGAAGGTATGTCACCTAACAACACCCTGGATTTTTCAGCGTTGACGTCAGAGGCAATGAGCAGCAACGCAAGCCCTAGATATACACAGACGGCACGCCAGTCGAATCGCTGCATAACTGAATAATTGTCCAAGTTCGCGTCTTACGACGGATATTCTCTACGGGATTCGAGCCGCCGTCTCGATTCGAAAAGCTCACCCATAACCAGGCGAGCCTACTCCAGCATCCGGCCTTCGACCAAAGGTGCTCTCGCACTCATCGCTTCAAACCAACGGTCACTCGGGTAGGTAAAAAGCAAATAGGCACCCTAGAAAGTAATAAAAAGCGTACCCCAAGCAACTACTACACATAGCGGGGAAACAGGCCACCACGTCTCTGACATGGTAAACATGGCCCCGATGCTGAGTGGCACCTTCATAATTAAATAAGTAGCGCGCGCCCAACTCTTGCCGCGCGCGACGAGGCGCAGAAAAAACCATGACAAGAGGATCGATATCGCCAGCTCGAGCACAACCCATGTCAACCTTTCCTGCATGCGAAAGACCAACGCATTTATCAAGCTGTTGGCCGCACTGACACCAATCGCGATCCAGAGCGCAGCGATACCCTGGCGCACTTCAATCGGCCTTTCCGGCTTACTGGCGCTCACCACAATCCACCGCGCACACCGACGCAACAGTTTGCCGGCAAAAACTCGCGCTTGGTGGTGCCTCTACACCTGTCCATAGACAACCCCATCTAGAGAACCTTCAACGACCCGCTGCCATCATGGCCTGGACATCACTTTAGTACGAAGGCGCATGCCCACTGAATCAACAGGGACCATCACTTGTTGATCTGATCCAAATGAGCCTTGTCTTCCTCCAAGGTGGGAAGACCTATCTCCCTTCTTTGCGCCTCAGTAATCACGTCCGGCTCCGTGGGATAAAGCTCCCACTTTCCCGTCGTTTTGGACCGCACGTATTGCGTTCCATACCATTGAGGCTTGCCGGCACGCGTCATGACGCGATCCCAGGCGTCGGCCGCCAGAACCCGGGCATCCCGGTTGGCCGGATCGATTCTCGCTGCCACCGTGGCAAGGGCCAGCGCCAGCTGTGCATCCTGCATGGTGTCGCCATGCTGAAAAATCAGCGCTGCATCGAAGTAATCCTCGGCGGTGCGAACTTCGCCCGAATTAAGCAGCTGAGTGACCTGTTCGCGGCGGGCAGCATCGCGCTTCCCCACCACGCTCCAATCGATTTTGTTGGTACCAGCCTCGCGGTCCGCCTGGTCAGCTGCGGCAAGGCGCGCCAGCGTGTGATCGGAGGATGCTGCGGCAGCCACCTGGAACGCTTGAAGAAGGACAACCCCGAATGCAATTTTCAGTATTGCTGATGCTTTCGCACAATCGAATCGATGCATATATGACTTCCATGGTCTGAGGTTTCGGCCAGATCGGCTTTGGTTCGGAGGGCGGACATGGCGCATGCCCGCGACGGGCGGAATGTTTCAAACCCCGCCCGTTCTTGCAAACCTGCGCAAGCTCCAGCGATCAGCCGCCGGTTTGGCCAGATCGAGTGGGTGCCGGAGGCGGCACCTGCGAGCCGTTATCCGGCGATGCGCTACCTTGCGTTGCCGATTCCTTCGACGCGCCGTTTGAATCGCCATCCGCCTTGGCTTGTCCGCGTGAGTACACGATGGCTTTATTGCCTTCGCATTGCCCCACCACCTTGCCGCCGCTCTTATCAGCCTGATCGGCGTCCACCACATCCAGACTGTAATGGCTCACGCCATTGGCTTTGATCTTTGCGTCGATGCTGGATTTCACGGCATCGCAAGAGGCATGCACGACCAGCGGCGACGCCATCAGCGTCAGGGCTGCGATAAATATATGCGACTTCATAGTTCCTCCCTGTTGGTTTTTAAACAGCGATATCGACTCCCAAAGCCCGCAAGAGCCCGGGAATTACCTGCCACGCGATATTGCCGTAAAAGTTTTACCCCAGATAGACATAGACGATCGATTCCGATCGTATTTCATATCCCCAGCCATACAAACAGAAAGCCCCGAACCATGGCCCGGGGCTTTTTTGATCAAGTCAGTTAAGTGAATTCATTCAATGGCCATAACGGGCCACCTCGAACTCAGCTACGCCTAATCCAACTTGCTGTCATTGCTCTTGGCTGCCGGCGCGGCATCTAGCGTTACGCCCAGTGACGTTCTTCCGGTGCAATACGACTTGTAGTCCTTGCAGTCTGTGAGGTTGCCTGCCTGGCATCCGGCCTCCCACGTTGCGCAGCTTTGAGGATCTGCTTCGGCATGCACTGCAGGTGCCTGCACAAAAGCGCCAATACCCAGAAGCAACGCGGTCGCTACGGCCGTAGAAAAGATCTTCATGAGAATCCCTCCTGTGTGGTCCATTACCACTGGGCGGTTCTAGTACTTGAACAGGTAGGGGACAATTGGACCTACGTGAAAATGTGATGTCGCGCATACATTGCGCATGACCATGCGGAGAGGGCAAAACATCTTACGAACTGCAACAGTTCGGGTGATTCTGCCGGCCCCTGTCGACCGGGGCGGTCCGCCATAGCTCGTCCCGCGTCCCCATCCGGGGCTTTGGAGCTTTTGTAGGAATTCGCCTACAGCACAAAGCGAAAGCGCCCGATACCCCTACCCCCGGCGTTTACGGAGAATACGCCCATGCCCCGTGAGTCCAGCCGACGTATCGGCTGGTGGCACGGATGTCAGGGTGACAGGGAGGTCGCTATCAGACGAGCGGGGCAGCACCAATCACAGGATGTGTCGAAAGCCCCGGCCCTGCCGGGGCTTTTCGTTTCCGGGGCCAGGAACATCATGGGCGGGGCCCCTTCTCCGTGCCGCCCCTTCTTCGCTCCTAAGTAGGTGACTGCCTTGGCCAGGGCGCACTGGCCCCGCCCCGGCCACGGTTGGCTTGCTAGACTGGTCGCCATTGCACGTAATGGGAAACGCGCATGCATGCCAGATGGGGGATTCTTGGTCTTTTGCTTTTGATGGCCTCAACGGCCAGCGGCACGGATATCTACAAGTGCACAGGCCAGAACGGAGCCGTTTCCTATGCGGATACGCCCTGCCCCAGCCAGCAAGCCACTTTGCTGCACAAGGAGACGGCGATCGAGGCCGCCCAGGCGAAGCAGGGGCATATCGCCAACACCCTCTACGCAATGGTCGATAGCGGCCACCTGGATGAAGCCAGGTCCTTCGCTGCCGCAAACGGCGTCTCCGACCTCTTCCAGCAACGCGTCCAGACCAACATCCGGCAAGAACAGGAACAGCGCCAGCAGGAAGTGATCAACGATGCCCAGACCCGGCGCGCGAACGAAGCGGCAAACCAGGCCCGCCATCAGCAAGCGATGCAGGAATACCAGGCGAAACTGGTTCAGGCGGACGCCGAGCAGGAAAAGTTTCGCAAGGAGCACTGGAGTGAGTTGAAGCAGCAGAACCCGGACAAGGTACTGTGGGGCATGGCTGCGAGCTTCAATCAGGCCAGGGGCCAGTGGTGCACGGTCGGCCAGGATGGCTCCACCGTGTGCCATTGAACAAAGCCATGACCTTCTGAAGGCCGAAGACGCTGTCCACCGGCATTGATGCTCTTGATCGAAAAACCTCGGCTGCCAGCTCCATGCCCCTTGCGGACAACGCGGACGTGGAATCGCCAGCCGACATTCCTCAGGCGAATCGATAAATCTACGGGGCTGCCTGGGCTACATTGATTTCCCACGGCGTTCCAAAACGATCCGTCACCACGCCAAAACCGGATGACCAGAACGTCTCGCCAAACGGCAAGTGCACCTCACCTTGTTCCGCCAGCGCTTCGAATACTGCCGCAGCCTTATCCCGGTCATCGAACGTCAAAGTGACGAAGAAACCTTGTGGCTTGGTATAGCCGTGAGGAAAAGCATCGGCTCCAGTCAGCTCGATATCGCCCAGCGCGAGTGTGGCGTGAATGATCCGCCCGTGCCATTGCCCATCGACCTGTGAAGCCATCGGCGACTCGCCGTAGGTCAACATGGTCATGATCTGGCCACCCAATATTTTCTGGTAGGCGAGAAACGCCGCTTTGCACTGGCCGTCAAAAGTAAGATGCGGACTCACGCGCATACAGATTTGCTCCTGTAATCGCTTTCGATGCGCGGCCTTTGTGGAAGGAGCGGATAACGGGCAGCGATCCGGCCGGCATTAGCAAATGCTGAGCTCATCAGGCTGCAGCAATTTGCCAAAATCGTTCGTTTTATATGCCGGCCGGGAGCTGCCTCCAAGGCTGCGCTAGAGCTCCTTGATCAGCCCCAGAATCTTCTCATACTGCTCCAGCTGATCGGGCGACTTGATCATTTGTATCAACACGGCCGTCATCGCCGACTGCTTCACCACAGCCATCTCCGTATCTAGAGACACCTTTTGAAAATCCCACAAAGCGCGGGCTGCGGTGCTCATTATCTCCCCCACCGCGTGGGACCACGATTGGGCACCATCGAATTCAAGTTTATTCGCCGATCCAAGCACCTGCTCGATGCTGCCAGCCATGGCACTGGACGCGGCCGTTGTCACCGGCGACGGCTGCACGGCAAAAGCCTTATCCGCATCCATCGCTTCTGCTCTGCTCGCGGTTTGTATCGTGAACAGCAACATCACTGCCTGGGTGGTGGCTGCTTGCAACACGATGTTGCTTTGCTGCTGGCCATTGACCGCATTCTCCACGGCAATACCCAAGGCATGTGCCGTGGCCTGATAGAGATTGCCCAAGGCGGTGCCAGGCGCATCGTTCGGGAGTCGGATACCGGCGTCCGTCTCGGCATCGGTAATTGGACTGTTGGCAAGGGGTGACGTGGCCATGCGAGTTCCTTCAGAGTAGAGGTTCACCTGATGACGCTTTGATAGTCTGCGCAGCAGGCCAAGGTGTCCGTGGTTGTATAAGCCTCAATGCCTACAGTGCTGCATCAACCGTCAAAAACGTTTGCGGCAGGATCATCTCGCTACGGAGCAAGCTTCTCGTTGACTTGTGACGCCCGCGCCCGGTCAAAGCTGGCGGCTTCATATCGCCAAGAAAGCCTTTGCCCGACTGAATGACAGGCCCCGGGACCCTTATTGGCCTGCCATCGATCCGATAGCCACATTAATGGTTTTGCCATATGCCAGCCATCAGCAAAATGCTGATCTTTTTTGCACGGGGCGCCACCATGAGGCTCCATGCCGCCTAAATGCCACGCAACAACTTTTTATGCCCCGTGCGGCACTTGCTGGAACGCGACTGGATAATTTCCGCATCGGCTCAGGCCATGCACCAGGAACGATCATTGGGTAGGCGTTTTCGCGAGCCATGCCTTCCTGGATGGGCATGCATCCATGGCGCGCATGTAGCCTTCGCGCGCCTGCATGCGGGCCATATAGGACTGCTCTGCTTCACCGAGCGTGACGCCTGCGCCTTTCTGGGCCAGTTCCAAGGCATAAGTCACCGAAATATCAGCGGCCGTAAACACCTCGCCGGCAAGATACGGCGTTCGCGCGAGCTGCCGCGTCACCAGCGTCAACCGGCTTTCGAAGACGCTCAATGCCTGGCCTGCACTCCAGTTCTTCGCTTCGGACTTCGGCGCAAAGTTGCGTGCACCGACGACGAAGTAGATGGATGCAGCAAGACCGGCCTCACCCAGGTGGAGAAACTGCTGATAGGCCGGGAAGCTGGCATCGTGCGGATCCGGCGCGAGCGGCGTCGGCCCATGGCGCGCCATCAGATATTCCATGATCGCAATCGACTCAACCATCGTCACTTCGCCGTCTTGAATCGCGGGAATGAAACCGGCGGGATTGATGGCGAGGAATTCGGTGTCGTTCTCGACGCCGTCCAGGAGATTCACCGGCCGCAGGCGATAGGCAAGCCCCATCTCCTCCAGCAGCCAGATCACCCGGAAGCCTCTTCCTTCACCGTAGACGGTAATCATCGCTCGAACTCCTTGGTTGATTCGGCCTTAACGACCTTGCCTTGGAAAGACGAACGAACATGGAGCAAATCGACATCGTTGAGGTAACTCGCGCTGGCTCAAAAGCGGACGCGCAACCGCGTTGCTCAGAGCTGCCGGCGTTGCTGGAACACAAGCGTATTGCCGCTTGGGTCGTCGATATATACCTCCCGCGTGCCCCAGCTTTGATCCAACGGCGCTTCGTGCACAGGTGATCCGGCGCGCGAGGGCAACGCAAGACCTTTCGCCTTGAACGAAGCAAATAACGCATCCACGTCGTCGCAAAGCACCACCGCCGAGCCGTGCCCATGGCGACCATGCTCCGCAGCAAGAGCCAGGTGCAGTTCGTCCTCGCCGCGCACAAGACCGGCATAGATGGAACGCTGCTCAGGCCACGCGAATGCAACCCGAAAATCCAGTACGCCGGTGTAGAAGCCGATCGCTTCCGTCACGTCCCGCACACTCAAAATCGGAATCAGCATACGTATCTCCCGCAATTGAGCGGATTTAGCCGCTTTGGTTCCGGAGCGGAAGCTAGCATCACGGCTGCCATCCTTTGTTGCCACGCAAAAAAGGCCGGCTTGAAGCGCTAGAACCGCACCTGCTTCCATGGTGACTGTATACGCCAATATCTTCACGCAGCCGTCACGGAGCCCCTGCCGTGCTGAATCTCGGCAATGCACTCACCAATTTTTAGCGAGCCGCAATGCTAGATTGCTCGCTTATTCGGAGCGGGCATCCACCATCTATGAAAAGGGGATTTTGATATGAAGATGTCACGCGCAGTGCTGGCAGTGGGTCTTGTGCTTGGTCTTTCCGGAGCTGCGTGGGCGGGTACGCCCGCCGCCGGCCTGGGCCAGGCATGGCCGAACACGACCGACCTCAGCCGTTCTCCGCACTATCACGTCTATTCGTTTACGCAAGGAGGCGTGCGCTATATCCAGGTGAATGCCCTGGATGGAACCGTGCTGGGCGCGGTGGGCACCGTCGGCGGTGAATTCATCGTGCTGCCGATGGGCAATGCGGCCCGGGTCGCCACCCCGCAGCAACCGGCTGCCGGTAGCGACGCGGCAACGCCGGCCGCTGCACCCACGCCGGTTTACCGCGACAGCAGCACCACCATCACCGCCACGCCGATGTCCGATGGCTCGACCCAACTGCAAGCGACACCGGCCGTTACCACGGACGTGTGCGATGCCGTCACCTGCAGCACGCATGGCGCCTGAGTAATACGGACCGTAGAAGCAGGAAGGCCCGGCATCTGCCGGGCCTTCTGTTTTACGGATCCAGCATCAGGCAACTGATGCTTCGGCCGTCAGGCCGCTCGCGCATGCGAACCCTGCCCTCGAAGCTGGCGGCCCGGTCCCGCAATGCCTTCATGCCCAGGCCGCTGCTGGATCGCGTGAGGCGCGGCGTCAGCTCATCCCAGCGCACTTCGCCCGCATCCAGCGCCTGCCCACGGGAAAACCGGACCTGGGTGGCTACCACCAGGCGATCGGCCATGCGCCGGCTGCGCACGCGCACGCGCACCGCACTGACATCCTCGCGGCTGCACCCTTCGGCGACGGATTCGCAAATGGTCCGGTAGATGACCAAATGCAGCATGGCCGACAACTCGCTGACCGGCCCGTGCAGGTCGCACTCGTAGCGCACGCCGGCCTCTCTGAGCGTCCGCGCCATCGGCCCTTCGCGCAGGGCTGCTGGCAAGCCGCGCTCGCGCCAAGAAAGCGGATGGAGGCTGTCTGCCAGCCGCAGAATTTGATCCTGCGCTGACGATGCCACCCGCCGATAGCTCACGTCATCCACTGCAGGCTGCAAATGGCGCAGGCGGCCCAGCATGACGGCGTAGCCGCCGCGCACGCTTTCCCGGATCTGATCCAGCGCATAGGACGTGGCCCGCATCTGCAGCTCGCCCATATGGAAATTGCTGCGGGCAAGTTCGAGCGCCAGGCGCAGGTCGGCCTGTTCTTTCTCCGAACGCTGACTGAGCACGCCAATGCGGGCGCCTACCAGCAACATCGTGCTGATGGCGAAGGCCACGATCACTTCGGCTTGCAAGGTGCCGTGGTCGAATTTCTCCGGCATCAACACCACTACCGCCAGGCTGCCGAGGGTGCCGCCGATGGCCGCACCCTGCCAGCCGTGGCGCAAAGCCAGCCACACCACCGGAAGGAACATGCAAACCTGGGCGATACCGCGTACATGCGGCAACGTGAAACCAATCCACAGCAACACCGCCAGCATCGGCATCGTCAGGCAGGCGCTTTCGAAAACGATGCGGTTTTCGCCGGCCTGCTGCCACCATCCCTTCCATCCATGCTGTTTCCAGACCTGGTGCATGGCCAAGGCAAGCGGCACCAGCGTCAGGATGCCGAGGAAGTTGCCCAGCAGCCACTCAGAGGCCAGCTGGTCGTAATGCAGTGTCGGATAGTTCGCCGGCAGCGTGGCAGTGGACACCATCAGCATGTTGTAACCGGTGCAGACCGCCGCCACACCGAGCGCGACTACCAGCAGCACCCCGACGTGGACATGGCCGGTACGCCCCACCAATGGACCGCGCTGCCGGGCGGCATACACGATGGGGGCGCTGAATGCGGTGGCAGGCAGCAGATTGAGCAAGCTCCACACCGGCCCCAGTTGCGCCCAGCACGCGATGGTCATCGGCACCAGCGCGAATTCTTCGCCGACCATCAGCGCCGGCCAATAGCGATACGGCACCAGCGTCAGCGCCAGTACGCGCATGCCTGTCATCAGCACGTAGTGAGGGATGACAAGTTGGCGAAACAGCCAGAGGCCTGCCGCATAAGCCAAGGCGACGGCAATGTGCTTCCATCCGTTCTTCGCCCATGCCCTCGCAAGTTCCTGCATCGTCTTCCAGCTCCCCAAGTGGATTCATGACGCTTGGAATAAATGCGGTGACAATCCGGGTTCGGCCGTGAAACGCAAGTGAAGTTCGCAAGCTCCTTTCCCTATCAACGTTTTACCGTGGCAGGCCAGGGCAATACGGCCGGATCTTGCGCAAGAACGCGCCCATCGAGCAGCAGTCCCTCGGCACTGTCATGAGACAACCTGTCCCGTCAGGCCAGCCTAGGCCGCCAAGGACAAGCCATCCATGAGAGAGCTAGGGAAGAGCGATGTTATCGCGCGGAAAATTTTCGCTTCAGGGCATCGCCACGATGGCGACATCGGGACGTCCTTTGCGTATCGCCGCACTGATCTGCTCATTGCTTGCCGCTGCGGTAGCGAGCACGGTCAGCATTTCGCGCTGTCCCTGACTATTAAGTACCGCCACCTGCAATGAGCGCCTGGACGCTGCCGGATGACGAACCAGCGCGCGGCTATAGCGGCTGAGACATTGTGCAAACCCCACATCGTCGACATCGCAATACGCCATGTGCTGCGCCTGGCCGGAGGCTGCATCCATGCGCGCTTCGCACTGATCGGCATCGCTGGCGGAGGCCAGGCATACGGAAGTGATTTCTTCTTCCGCTTCGGCAGAACGTGCCGGCGCTGCGGTAGACGGTGCAGGCAGCGGCAGGCGGGACGGCGCCACCACGGTGGGATAAATCGAGCCAGCTATATGCAATGCATCCCGCTGGCTCCCGGCGACGGGCACATCCGCTTGAGAAGACGACTGCGCCATTGCCCAAGCGGGCCACATCAAAACAAGCGCCATGCCACGCCACCTGTAAATACTCATATGCGCACCGTCCAGGTCCGAGCTATGAGATTGGCCGGCTTGCATCATGGATCAACAGCAGATGCTCAATCAGTATCAAGCATCACAAAATCCACGCGATCACAGGACACGAAAGAACGCTTCGACCATCCGCCAAAGCAATCGCATACACATTACTCACGGCGCAGTAACAAATGCCGCAAGTGAGCGTGCAGCCTGCAAGAGATGGCGCTGGCAGTAACGTTCCTGGGTGGCGGCATTCAATAGCGTGGCCACTCCGAGCTATGCGGCATCACCGCCCCGCCCCATGCGCCCCCAGGCTGCGATTGAAGGCGACCATCAATCGGCGTAACGTCCGCCCGACCCGAAACCAGGGCTTCCAGGGTTACTTGCGATGAAAACGGCCGCAGATCCGATGCAGGAGCGCAGCAATCGATCGTCCGCTGACGGAGTTTCCCAGGCAAAAGCCGGCCAGGAATCCCGCCTCCCCTTTCCGGACAACCGGGACCAGGCTGCCGTTCAGTTGAAAATGCAGGCGCTTGCAAACCAGAGCGCGCAGGCAGAACGGTTGACTCAGTTGCAGGCAAAGGCCGATTCGTACGGCTCGAGTCATCTCGATAACGGCGCAGTCATACAAGCGCTAACTATCGGGTATACCGCAAACGATCTCGGACACCCCATTGCGCCCGTACCCTTTGCCCACGAAGTCATTCAACACATTGTCTATCAGCGGGCAAGCATACCCGCCGCGGTGAAGGCCGCGGTCGACCACTTCGGAGATGGTCCCGCCGCCGGAACCTACAAGCACTTCGTCGGGCACATGGTGATTGCGAACAACCTGATTAACCGATGCCTCAATCAATCAAGAACGAATATTGTTGCCGATCTATCGAATATCCTGACAAACATAAACGTCAATATCGCCGGACTCCAGCCGCTCAATAACGTCGTCGCCTTCAACACCTGGCTAGACGAAGCGTTTGTCGCCATTTGCGATTGGCCCGAGAATATCTTCCGCGGCCCCTCTGACGACGGAGAGCCGGATTCCCCCACCCATCCCTCCGCCGATCTGATAGACAGATTGTTCGTTGCGCACAACACCCTGCTGACTGAGCATTTGGCCTGAATACTCGCCAGGGCGCCGACCGCCGTCAGCGATCCACCAGCGCCATCATTTTGTCGCCATAGCGGAGTCCGGCAATCTTGCCCGGCGCCAGGGCCTGGTCCAATGCCTTGATTTGCGCATCGTCGAGTGCGATCGAGGCCGCCGCAATGTTTTCTTCCAGATACGTGCGGCGCTTGGTGCCGGGAATCGGCACGATGTCCTGCCCCTGGTGAAGAATCCATGCCAGTGCGATCTGCCCGGGCTTGGCATGCAGGTCCGCGGCGATATCGCGCACCACTTGCGCGGCCTGCATATTGGCATCGTAGTTTTCGCCCTGATAGCGCGGATCGTGGCGGCGAAAATCGGTGGCCGGATAATCCTCTGCCCGCTTGACCTCGCCCGCGAGAAATCCGCGCCCCAGCGGCGAGAACGACACCAGGCCGATACCGAGTTCGCGCAGCGCAGGAATGATCTCCTGCTCCAGATTGCGCTCCCACAGTGAATACTCGCTCTGCAGCGCCGACACGGGATGCACGGCATGGGCGCGGCGAAGCGTATCGATACCTGCTTCGGACAAGCCGAAGAAGCGCACCTTGCCTTGTTGCACCAAGTCGCCGACGGTGCCGGCGACATCCTCGATCGGCACCTGGCGATCGACGCGGTGCTGATAGAGCAGATCGAGGTGGTCGGTGCGCAGGCGCTTCAACGACGCATCCACTACCTCGCGGATATGTTCCGGGCGGCTATCCGTGCCCACGTTCTTGCCGTTCTCGATCTTGAAACCGAACTTGCTGGCGAGCACCACCTGATCGCGCTTGCCTTGTAGCGCACGTCCCAGCAGCTCCTCATTGGCAAACGGCCCGTAGACCTCCGCAGTATCGAGAAAGAAACAGCCGAGCTCGATCGCACGATGCACCGTGGCGATGGATTCGGCTTCGTCGGCCGGTCCGTAAGACTGGCTCATGCCCATGCAGCCCAGGCCCACGGTTGACACTTCCAGGCCCTGGCGACCGAGCTTGCGCTTCTGCAATGACATGGCGGCGTTAACCTCAAGATGCTGGCGAGACTGGCCAGCATACCCCGGTCATTGCGAACTCTATGGCAAACCCGGGTAGAAGCCTCAGCCGCCCAGCCAGCGCTGCACGCCGCCATGGTGCGAACAGGTACCGCTGTGATGCAGGCTGAAGCTGTAGCTGCCATCCCGGCACTGGGCCGAGGCGCCCGCCGGCACCGCGCCGGAAACCGTATGCGCCGGGGAATGGACGACTACGCCATCCCGGTTCACGTAGCTGCCCTGCTCGATCAGCTGGGTGGAGCCATTTGTGACGCTCGGCGTCGGTGCAGAAGGTGTGTACGGCTGCACCTGCTGCGCGGCCGCCATGCCGGAAAAACCCAGGAACAAGGCCAGATAAAGGCCTACCAAGCTGCGCATGCTTTCCCCCAGTGCCAATCAAGTCATGGAAAACCAGGCAAAAGGCTTGCCAGCCGCACATGAGAGCCGGAGGATGGGTACCGAAACGTTGCATGCATCGGGCCTGGCGTGGCCGAGCAGATCCAGCTGTGCACTCACTCAACTAGCCGCTGCCACGGGATATGAAGATCCAGAGCTGGGCACCGAAGGTCTACGTTCCCCTAGTGGCCGCGCATCTGGTCGTGCTCGTCGTGGAACCGGCCCGGGTGCTGTCGTGGAGCTATGCGCTGGTGCTGGCCACCCTGCTGTTCACGCTGTTTCTGTGCTGGCGGCGACTGCATTTCAGCGTGAAGCACAACCGTCCTGCCTGGGCGTGCCTGCTGCTGGCGCTGGTGGTGCAGACCGCAGCCTTTGTGCTGCTGCTGATCGATTCATTGAAGAATCCGCTGGGCACCCTGGTCGCCTTCGATCCCACTTTTTATTTCTGCCTCAACAGCCTGATCCTCACGCTGGCGGCAACGTATAGTCCGATCGGCCCGCTGCAGCGCTGGAGCGGCGCGATCGACGCCGCCCTGGCCTGTGTGATCGCCGTGCTGTTCTACCTGCTGCTGCGCAGGGTGATCGGCGAAAGCTCGACGGATCCGGCTGCCGCCCGCTTCATCATGTGGATGTTCGATGCGATGGCGCTGTTCGTCGCAAGCTTCGTCACGCTGCGTTTTATAATCACCAAGCGTGCGGACGAGCGGCGCTTTTATTTTGTGCTGCTGATGTTCTCCTGGGCGGAGATGATTTTTCCCGCCGTCCACAACCGCTTTATTTTATCCAGCGAATCCTATGTGCCGGAGATTTTCCTGGATCTGCCCTTTGTGGTGCTTGGCGTATTGCTGAGCTTCCGTCGCACCGTGTGGTTTCGCGGCTACCGCCCCAAGCCCAGGGTACGCGTGATCGCCGGCAGCATTACGCCCTTTATCCTGAGCGCGGCCTTGTGCCTGCTCGCACTGGGCTATCTGGGGCATAACGCGGTGGTGGCCATCGGCGCGCTGATTCTCGGCATGATCTCCTATGCCGTGCGTGTCGCGCTGGTGGTGGGGCACCATCTCGCGCTGGAAGACGAATTGCGCGGCATGCATCGCCACTTGCAGCAAACCGCCATTCACGACGATCTGACCGGCTTGATCAATCGCCGCGGCTTTTACCGGATACTCAAGCGCGACTGGGCCAGCGCCATGGCCACGCAGACAACGCTGACCATCGCCATGATGGATATCGACAACTTCAAGGCCTACAACGATACCTACGGCCACCTGGCCGGCAACGATTGCCTGGCGGCCGTAAGCGGCGCCCTGAAAAACGAAGCCGGCTTGTACCAGGGCGTAACCGTAGCCCGTTACGGTGGCGAAGAATTCGCGGTGCTGCTCAGCGGCTACGATCACGCTGCCGCCGAACATATTCTGCAGCGACTGCGGCTGAGCGTCGAAGCCCTGCAGATCCCGCACGGCCGCGGCACCAACCGGATGGTCACGGCCAGCGCGGGCATCGCTGCATCCGCCGAAGGGCACTACGTGAAGATCGAGCCCTTGCTGGATGCTGCCGATGCGGCGCTGTACGCGGCAAAACGTGCCGGGCGCAATTGCGTACGCTGGTTTGCAGCGGACATGGCCGCGCGCGAGCCGGGCAAACACAGCCTTGCCGATAGCCAGCGATCGCGTTCCTAGCCCACCATTCCCTCAGGCATTCGCCAGCAGCGCATTCGCCGCGTCGAGAATCGCCCTGGTATCCGCAATCCACTGCTCGACCAGCTGTTCGAGCTGATCGAGCAGTGCGTGCTGCTCGGGCGATACGCATTCGCCGCGCCAACGCGACAGCTGTTCGCGGCACATCTGGGCGTAGCGCGCCGTGTCCTGATACACCAGCCGCAGGCGCGCCAGTTCGATGTGGTTGATCAGCTCGGGCCGGTCCAGTGCCAGGCGCATGTTTTCCGCCTGGACACAGCTGGTTTCGGCAGCACGGCTGATCGCAAATTTGAACGCCGGCATCAATCGGATCGGACGCCAGCGCTGTTCCGGCTCGGTCATATCGTCGATGGCACCTTGGGGCTTCGGCGCCGGCAGAGGCGACGCACCCGATAACCCTCACTGCGGCGCCTAGCCTGCGCTTTCGGCCGCCATTGGTCCAGCCGGCGAACCCCGGGGCCGCCCCGATAGGCAGGCACGCAGTTTCGGAATCCTCTGATTCGCCGCCTCGATACCTGCGCACACACTATCGCCACTGGGCAGGGCTATGGCGTGGCGATATCCGTGCAACCAGTGCCCACAGGTTACGTGAGCCTGCGGTGATAACGCCTGGCGGCTGCAGGATTCCTCCTCCCCCTTGGGTCCGCCGCTACCGGGTATGTCCGTTGCAAGTGTGGGGTATGCCAGGCATGGCTTTCCAAGCAGTCATGCCTGGCCTTTTTTTGAGCGCAGTTTCCTTTCTTCCAATTTTGCGGAGCAACGTGCATGGCAACTCACGGCATCATCGCCTGGCTGATCATCGGCGCCGTCGCCGGCTGGCTGGCCGGTCAATTCGTCAAGGGCAGCGGCTTCGGCCTGCTGGTGGATATCCTGGTGGGTATCGTGGGCGCCTTCGTGGGCGGATGGCTGGCGGGCGTGCTGGGCATCAGCCTGGGCGCGGGCTGGATCGCCTCGATCATCACCGCCACGATCGGCGCGGTGATCCTGCTGTTCGTGGTGCGCATGTTCAAGCGCGCCTGAGCCACGAAAAAAACCTCCCGTGCATGCACGGGCGAGGCGTTCTTACTACTGCTTTCAGGTGATATCGTCCCCCTGTTCATCTGAGCAGGGGGATTTTTTATGCCTACGGAGCGAGGGGCGGCGCCCAGACGGCCTGTCGCGTTCGAGGGGCGTCAATTCAATTTTTGCCGCAATTTAGCCATCGCCGATGGTCAACGAAATGCGGGAAGCCATCGTGCTCTAAGCCTTGCATCCGTCCCTTAACTTAATGCTGATGCGCCAATTCCTTTACAATCTTTATGAGCTTCTCTTTTTCATAGTAGCTCGCAAGCAAATTTTGGTGAACATGATATAGCTCCCTATTTGGTGCGCGAAAGCGCGTTGCGAAGAGCGATCAGAGAGCGGCGTTGTCGGCGTGAGCTCTCAATAACCAAGTAATACGTTTCATTGCCGCGATCGACGCGTACGTCAAAGGGCGCGATCAATCGGCGGCTAGCGAGTTCTTGGCCAATGAGAACCTCCTGAGCGGCGACTATGCCAAGCCCGTCTTGTGCCGCCTCATAAGCCACTGCCGAACTTTCAAATATTCGTTGCCGCACCATTGCTGTCGCGTCAAAACCTGCCTGTGCACACCAGATGGACCAGTCATCAGGGCGCGCACTCACCACCAAAAGCGTCTGCTGAGCAAGCCAGACCGCGTCGACAGGTCGGCTCGGCTGCACCAATGAAGGCGCGCAAACAACCACGAGCACATTCGGGACCAGTGGCGTTGCTTCATAACCGGCCCATCGGCCGTTGCCGAGACGGACGGCGGCATCGCAATCGGCGCCTGGAGTCCATTCGGACGAGGTCGTCAAATGGACGTCTATACCAGGATGAGAAACTTGGAATTGGCTCAGTCGCGGTATCAACCATCGCGTAGCAAAGGTCGTGTGCGAGTGCACGCGAACAACTGTTCTGTTCTCGTGGTGTTGGAGCTTCGCAGTGGCCTTGCGGATGCCTTCAATGTGGGCATGGATGCGCTCGAAGTAAGCCGCGCCACTGGGCGATAAAGCCAGCCCTCGCCCTCGTCGTTCGAAGAGATTCGTCTCGAAGAATTCGTCGAGCAGCTTAAGCTGCCGGCTGATCGCGCCGGGCGTGACAAAAAGCTCTTCGGCGGCAGCGCCGACGGATCCCGTGCGTGCCACGGCTTCAAACGCTACCAGCGCATTAAGCGGTGGGAGGGGGCGCATGACAGTTTCCAAAAACTCAATAGTGGACTAAAAATAGTCGATTGTTCTGGCAGGGTCCAGTGACGAAACTTCATTCCACGCCACGAATCTCCCGCGGCGACGTCCAAAACCCGAGGATCCAACCATGATCAAGGTCTATAACCCGGCCGACGGCTCCCTTGTGGGCGAGGCCCCAGAAATGACTTTTTCCGAAGTCTCGGCCGCCATCGACCGCACCTGCGCGGCTTTTCCAGCCTGGTCACGCACCCTCGCCAAGGAGCGCGGAGCGAAACTTCGCCGCTGGTTTGAACTGGTGAGTGCGGACCGTCAGGCGTTCGCCGAACTGATGGTGAAAGAGAACGGAAAGTGCCTGTCCGATGCCATGGGTGAAGTGGCCTACGGTCTTGGCTTCGTCGAGTGGTACGCGGAAGAAGCCAAGCGCGTGTACGGCGACACTATTCCGACGCATGCCGCCAACGCAGCCGTGCTGGTGACCAAGGAGCCAATCGGCCCGACAGCATCGATCACGCCGTGGAATTTTCCTTTCATGATGATCACCCGCAAGGTGGCTACGGCGCTGGCCGCCGGCTGCACGATGATCATAAAACCGTCGGAAGAGACGCCGCTGACGGCTTACAAGCTGCTCGATTACGCCCGAGAAGCCGGTATTCCCGAAGGTGTGTTTGAGATGGTGACGGGTGATCCTAAATCGATTGGTGAAGCCTTTACGAGTGACCCGCGTATTCAAAAGATCTCGTTCACCGGCTCCACGGCTGTGGGGAAGCTTCTGGCCAGAAATTGCGCCGAAACACTGAAGAAAATGACCATGGAGCTCGGCGGCAATGCTCCCTTCATCGTCTTCGACGACGCGGACATCGACACTGCGCTGGCTGGCCTGGTGAGTGCCAAGCTGCGCAATTCGGGACAAGTATGCATATCGCCCAACCGCATCTATGTTCAGAACAGTATTTATGATGCCTTCGCGGAAAAGCTGAAGGTGGCCGTCGAGCGCATCCGCGTAGATCAGGGTTTTCAGGACGAGTTTGTAGTGGGGCCACTGATCAATCAGTCGGCGATCAATAAGGTTGATGCGCTTGTCGCCGATGCGGTGAGTCATGGTGCAACTGTACTTTCCGGTGGTGCGCTGGCGAGGCCAGACTCGCTCTTCTACAAGCCAACTATTCTGACCAATGTGCCTGACACCGCGCAGGTTTGTCAGACGGAGATCTTTGGTCCGGTATTTCCGTTGTATCGCTTCGATACAGAGGAAGAGGTCGTCGATCGCGCCAACAATACGGAATATGGTCTGGTTGCTTACGCATACACGCCTGATCTCGGGCGTTCATTCCGGATCTCGCGCAACATCAAGTCCGGCATGGTCATTCTCAACAGTGGTTCCGTGGGAACGGAATCGGTGCCCTTTGGTGGCGTAAAGCAATCAGGCTACGGCCGCGAAGGCAGCTACTACGGCATCCAGGAATACGTGAGCGTCAAGTACACGCTGATGGCGGGCTTGGATCGCTGAGGCTACACCCGTTTACCAGGCGCCGTTGTGCTTTAGTCGCGGCGGCGCCTCTTTTCTGGCTGCAATGCTATTCATCAAAGCCGTTTGTGCGCCCGCTGCAGCGCCTGATCAATCCAACATTCTGCGAATCAAACTATGGCCATCCATGGCCGCGAACTTGGAGAATTTTATGAGAATGGTAGGCAGACCTGTTATAGACCCTGTGGGCATGTGGGTGACGGAGGATGGTTACATTCGCCAAGAGCTGCTTGCGGACCACCGCTACGACGAGGCCCGCGGGAATCATAAACACGCCTATCAAGGACGATATGAAGTGACCGGTCATCATATTCACTACTGGGACGACACTGGTTTCGAGGCAGACGGCAACTTCGTCGACGGCGTTCTTCACCACATTGGCATGCGCTTTCATCGCACTTAAAACGGAGGCGAATCGTCGCGCCTGAATTAGTTTTTGTCACTAGTCACAGCGATGTACGACCTGGCAGTGCCATGCAAACCTCGTACCTCGAGGAGAGCTCGTCATGCAAATCACGCAATCAAACAATGATCGGATGTTGACGCTCTCGGATGCTGTGTTTGCCGTCTTGATTACCATCCTCGTCCTCGATATGAAGCCGCCGCACGGCGTTGGCGTCACCGATCTGTTGACTTTGTGGCCAACTTCGATCGCTTACGGGCTGAGCTATCTTTTTATAGCCACCGTGTGGGTCAATCATCATCACTTGCTTGCGTTTTTCCAACGTGGTTCGTCGTCACTTTTGTGGGCGAACCTGGGGCACCTTTTCTCGGTTTCGTTGCTACCCTTCACAACCGAGTGGATGGCGGAAAGTAGATTGTCCGCGTGGCCGGTCGCGATCTACGCAGCGGTCTTTGCTCTCGTCAACGCAACGTATCTCCTGTTGAGTCACGAGGTTTTCAACGTTAAAGAAGTAAACAGCTTGCTGGTCGCCGAACGTATTCGCATGCGCCGGCGTTCATCTATGACGCTGTGCGCCTTCGTGTTGGCGGGGATCATCGCGGTCTGGTATCCGATTGGGGGTCTTGTCGTCATTGTGACTTGCATGGCGATGTATCTGCGGCACAGCGACCCCATCGGCTTCGTGTGAAGCTGAATTCATGAATATGACCACTTCAGGAAAGCAGGCTTAGCTCAGTCACGAGCTGGCATCGGCGAAAAAGGGCGAGGTGGTTAGGAGCCGCTGACTACCTCGCCATCGGGCTTAATCGGGCAAGCAGAAGGGCCGCTCTTGGGCGATCCTTGGTTCGATTAATCAAAATAATGATTTTTAATCAATTACTTGCCTTTGGGGTATCAGCTACCAAATAGCGCGCTAAGGGCAAAAAACCCCAGGACAATCGCCTGGGGCTTCTTGATCATTTGCGGAGCACTTTCGGACCTTCCTAAGCGGCATCAACAACAAGTGAGAACGCCTCGCATGCACGGGAGGTTCGGGGTTTCGCTTCAGACCGAGCTTTGGATCAATGCTTCTGCCGGTAGATATTGCGGCTGTTGTGATTCTCGGAATGATTGAGGTTTTTCTGTTCCTGCTTGGTCAGGTGGCCATCGTGCTTGGCCTCGTCCACGCTTTCGCGGCGGGCGATATTGCTGTCGTGCTTTTCGTCGCGGGCGGCCTGGCCTTGCGTCATGGTGCCGTTCTTCAAACCGTTGTTGATGCGGTTCTGCTGGTTGTCCAGGCGGTTATTGACTTCGTTGACGCGCGGATGGCCCGGCACATCGGTTTGCGCCATCACCGGACTGGCGATCATCGCTGCACCGATGACCAGGCCGATAAGGCCGAACTTCGACTTTGCATTCATGGCAGTTCCTTGAATTAGCGGACGTTACGTTCTGGAATCTGCCGCCTCGCCGTTTGCTGGAGAAAGCGGCTTGCATGCGTCGAGCGGGGTCATCTGCTTTCGTCGCCGATGGTGTCTCCTCCAGCCTCCTGCTTCCATCGCGTGCCCCTCGCCTCCCGCAATCGCCATCAACGAGCGGATGTGGCCCACGTTGACAAGCGCACCGGCCGGCGCCGGAACGGTTCAGCTCGCGCACGAATTCGGGCAAAAAAGACTGGAAAAATGCCGCCGAGCTTTCATCCGGCTGACGTTTTCGGCGCCACAGCGGTGCGCTGGAAGGTGGTGCCCCCGATACGATTCGAACGTACGACCTTCCCCTTAGGAGGGGGACGCTCTATCCAACTGAGCTACGGGGGCAAGGCTGGCAAAGCCTGATGGGGCGCGATTTTGGCATGGATCGCCGGCCAGTGCGATCCGCCAAAACCCGGCCGCATTCGCGCCCCTGATAGAATAGGCGTTTCCCCATTCAGGGCGTCAGCGAACGCCACGACCCAGGAGCACGCATGTCCCACGAAATCCTCAAGGCGCTCGGCCTCAGCGGCGAGCAGTCGGGCACTTATCTCGGCCAGGGCGAATGGTCCAAGACCGCCAATGCGGGCAGCCTGCAGCCGTTGAACCCGGCTACCGGCGAGGTGATCGGCACCGTGCATGCCTCCAGCGCCGCCGATTACGAGACCATCGTCAAGCGCGCCCAGGCCGCCTTCAAGGTATGGCGCACCACCCCGGCGCCGCAGCGCGGCGAAGCCGTGCGCCTGTGCGGCGAAGCGCTGCGCAAGCACAAGGACGCACTGGGTTCGCTGGTGGCGCTGGAAATGGGCAAGATCAAGCCCGAGGGCGATGGCGAAGTGCAGGAGATGATCGACATCGCCGATTTCGCCGTTGGCCAGAGCCGCATGCTGTACGGCTACACCATGCACTCGGAGCGCCCGGGCCACCGCATGTACGAGCAGTACCAGCCGCTGGGCCTGGTCGGCATCATCAGCGCCTTCAACTTCCCGGTGGCGGTGTGGGCGTGGAATGCCATGCTGGCCACCATCTGCGGCGACATCTGCATTTGGAAGCCCTCGCCCAAGACTCCGCTGTCGGCGATCGCCACCATGAAGATCTGCAACGAAGCGCTGCAGGCCGGCGGCTTCCCGGATCTGTTCTTCCTGTTCAACGACGCCGGCACCGAGCTGTCGCAGGCGTTCGTGGACGATCACCGCATTCCGCTGATCAGCTTCACCGGTTCCACCAAGGTCGGCCGCATGGTCGGCGAGCGCGTGGCCAAGCGCATGGGCCGTTCGCTGCTGGAACTGGGCGGCAACAACGCCATCATCGTGGACGAAAGCGCGGACCTGAAGCTGGCCATTCCGGCCATCGTGTTCGGCGCGGTCGGCACGGCCGGCCAGCGCTGCACCACCACCCGCCGCCTGTTCGTGCATGAGTCGATCATCGGCGAGGTGACCGACAAGCTGATCACCGCCTACAAGCAAGTGGAAAGCAAGATCGGCGACCCCACCCAGGCCACTACGCTGATGGGCCCGCTCAATAGCAAGGAAGCCGTGAACGGCTACCTGGCCGCGGTCGAAAAGGCCAAGGCCAGCGGCGGTACTGTGCGCACCGGCGGTGCGGCGCTGACCGATCGCAAAGGCAACTTCGTGCTGCCCACCCTCGTCACCGGCCTGAAGAACAGCGATGACGTGGTGCAGACGGAAACCTTCGCACCGATTCTCTATGTGATGCCGTTCAAGACCCTGGACGAAGCGATCGAGCTGCAGAACAGCGTGCCGCAGGGCCTGTCCTCGTCGATCTTTACGCAGAACCTGAAGGCGGCCGAGCAGTACCTGTCGGCGGCGGGCTCGGACTGCGGTATCGCCAATGTGAATATCGGCACCTCGGGTGCGGAGATCGGCGGTGCGTTCGGCGGCGAGAAGGAAACCGGCGGTGGCCGCGAATCCGGTTCGGATGCGTGGAAGGTGTATATGCGCCGCCAGACCAACACCATCAACTATTCGAATGCGTTGCCGCTGGCGCAGGGCATCAAGTTCGATTTGTGAGTTGGGCTTGCCCTCTCTGCCGAGAGGGTAGCCAACCGCTGACAGGTGAAGGACGCCGTACCGCCGTCATTCCCGCGAAAGCGGGAATGACGGCGAGGTAAGCGTATCCTCCGCGGCAGACCCAGGCCTCCGACACGGGGACAATCCGAGAAGGATCACGGCGTGACCTCACCCTCCCCCTTCGATCTACACGGCTACCGCGTCATCGTCGCCGGCGGCAGCAAGGGCATCGGCCGCGGCATGGCGCTAGCCTTCGCTGCGGCAGGCGCGGCGGTATCGATCTGCGCACGCGGACAAGCCGCACTTGAGGAAACCGGTGCAGCCATCGCCGCGCATGGCGTACCTGCGCACTGGCAGTCCTGCGATCTCGGCGATGCGGCCGCGATCGATGCCTATATCGCGCATGCCGCGCAATCCCTGGGCGGCATCGACGTGCTGATCAACAACGCCAGCGGCTTCGGCTTCGAAGACAGCGAAGAAGGCTGGGCGGCCGGCATCACTATCGATTTGCTGGCGGCGGTACGTGCCTCGCGCGCAGCGCTGCCGCATCTGCAGGCATCGCCGCATGCAAGCATCCTGCACATCAGCTCGATTGCCGCCTTCTATCCCAATACGCACAACGGACCGTATGCGGCGGTAAAGGCCGCACTGAATCACTACACCACCTCGCAGGCGCTGGATCTTTCCAGGCATCGCATCCGGGTCAACGCGATTGCGCCCGGTTCGATTGAATTTCCCGGCGGCCTGTGGGAACGGCGCAAACACGAAACGCCAGAGCTTTATCAGCGCACGCTGGGCAAGATTCCGTTCGGCCGCTTCGGCACGCCGGAAGAGATCGCGCACACCGCCTTGTTCCTGGCCTCGCCATGGGCGGGCTGGATCACCGGCCAGACCCTGTGCGTCGACGGCGGCCAACTTCTTTCAGGATAAAAAACATGCCGGACCTGAAATCCACCGAGCGTTTCAGCAACCGTGTCGCGGACTATGTCCGCTATCGGCCGACCTATCCCGCCGCCCTGCTCGACTGGCTGCGCGAGGCACAGGGCGTCACGCCGGATTGGCGCGTCGCCGATGTAGGCGCCGGCACCGGCATCTCCAGCAAGATGTTCCTGGCTGCCGGACACCCGGTGACGGCAGTGGAACCGAACGCAGCCATGCGCGAGGCGGCGGTAAGCTGGCTGGGCGCCGATCCGCACTTCCGGGCAGTGGATGGCCGCGCCGACGCCACCACGCTGGACGATGCCAGCATCGACCTGGTGTTCGTGGCGCAAGCCTTCCACTGGTTCGACCCGGCCGGCACGCGGCGGGAATTCCACCGCATCCTGCGCCAGGGCGGACTGGCGGCCATCTGCTGGAATTCGCGCCGCCTCACCGGCACGCCGTTCCTGGTCGGCTATGAAGCCCTGCTGCAGACCTACGGTACCGACTACACCAGCGTGGCCGAACGCTACGCCGACGAACCCTCCATGCGCACATGGTTCGGCAGTGGCTGGCACGACACCGCCGTGTTCGACCATCGCCAGCTGCTGGATTTCGACGCGCTGCGCGGACGCCTGATGTCTTCCTCGTATGCGCCCAAGGAAGATCATCCGCAGCACGCGCCGATGATCGCGGCCCTGCGCACGCTGTTCGACACGTGCCAGGTCGACGGCAAGATCAGCTTCGATTACGACACCCGCGTCTACGTGGGCGAGGTTCCCTGAGCATGTACGACTGGATCCGCCCGCTGCTGTTCAAGCTCGACGCCGAGACCGCGCACGGCCTGACCTTGTATGGCCTGGATGTCGCGCATCGCAGCGAGCTCGGCCGCTTTGTCGCCACGCCGCCGCAGGAGCTGCCGGTAGAAGCATTCGGCTTGCGCTTCCCCAACCCGGTGGGCCTGGCTGCCGGACTGGACAAGAATGCCGCGCACCTCGATGCACTGGGTGCCTTGGGCTTCGGCTTTATCGAAGTGGGCACGGTGACGCCGCGCCCGCAGATCGGCAACGATCGCCCGCGCCTGTTCCGCCTGCCGCAGCACCAGGCCATCATCAATCGCATGGGCTTCAACAACGAGGGCGTGGATGCGCTGGTGCGCAATGTGCAGCAGTCGAACTACCGCGGCGTGCTCGGCATCAATATCGGCAAGAACAAGGACACGCCCAACGACAAGGCCGTGGACGATTACCTGTTTTGCCTGGAACGCGTGTATGCACATGCCAGCTACATCACGGTGAACATCTCCTCGCCCAATACCAAGGGCCTGCGCGACCTGCAGGAAGAAGCCACCCTGCGCCGCTTTATCGAAACCCTGCGCGAAGCGCAGGAGCGGCTCGGCGCGCAAGCCGGTGCGCGCAAGCCCATGCTGCTGAAGATCGCCCCGGACCTGAGCGAGGCGGAGCTGGACAGCATTGCCGACGTGCTGCTGGCTACACAGATCGATGGCGTGATCTGCACCAACACCACCGTCGACCGTTCTTCCGTGGCCACGGATCCGCACGGCGGCGAGACCGGCGGTTTGTCCGGCCGCCCCCTGCTGGCACGCTCGAACGAGGTGGTGCGCGGCATGCGCCGCCGCCTGGGCGAGCGCGTCGGCGTCGTCGGCGTGGGCGGCATCCTGGAAGGCCAGGACGCCGTCGAAAAGCGCGCTGCCGGTGCGGCGCTGGTGCAGATCTATTCCGGCCTGATCTATCGCGGCCCGGCGCTGATCGCCGAATGCGTCAATGAAATCCGCCGCCAACAGGAACCGCGCGATGGTCGCTGAGCGTATCGACATGGGCGGCTATACGCTGATCGAAAACGCACCGCTGGCAGCGCGCAACACCTTGCGCGTCGCTGCCCGCGTCAAGTTGCTGGCCGAAATACGCGATGCCGCCAAGCTGCCGGAGCTACTCGACTTCCCCGCCATCCGCGCCAGTCGCCTGATGGTGCTGGGCGAAGGCAGCAATATCCTGCTTACCGGCGATCTCGACGGCACCGTGCTGGCGATGGAAACGCGTGGCGTGCATGTGGAACAGGATGGCGAAACGGCGCGCATTGCCGTGGCCGCGGGCGAGCGCTGGGATGACTTTGTGCGCTGGACCCTGGGCCAGGGTTTTGCCGGCCTGGAAAACCTGATCCTGATTCCCGGCACCGTCGGCGCCGCACCGATCCAGAATATCGGCGCCTACGGCACGGAAGTAGCCGAATTTATCGAGAGCGTGGAAGCCTGGGACCGGATCGAGCGCCGCGTGGTCACGCTGGATCGCCAGGCCTGCGCCTTCGCTTATCGCGATTCGCTGTTCAAGCACGAGCCGGAACGTTTTATCGTCACCGCGGTACGTTTCGCCCTGCCGCGCAGCCATGCCTTGCGCCTGGATTACGCCGGCATCCGCGAAGAACTGGAACGCATGGGCGTGGACAAGCCGGCACCGTTCCATGTCGCCGAGGCGGTAGTGCATTTGCGCACCAAAAAATTGCCCGACCCGGCGGTGATCGGCAATGCCGGCAGCTTCTTCAAGAATCCTATCGTCGATGCCACCCAGGGCGAAGCCCTGCAGCGCGAACATGCCAGACTGGTCGCATGGCCCGGCAATGACGGACGCTGGAAGCTTTCCGCGGCATGGTTGATCGAGGCGGCCGGCTTCAAAGGCATGCGCGAAGGCGATGCCGGAATCTCCAACCGGCATGCGCTGGTGCTGGTGAATCATGGCAAGGCCAGCGGACAGGAACTGTGGGCGTTTGCGCAGCGGGTGATCGACGGAGTGCAGGCGCAGTTCGGCGTGCGGCTGGAGCCGGAGCCGATGGTAATTGGCGCACGCTAGACCCCAGCGAAACCACGTAGGTTGGGTTAGCGCAGCGTAACCCAACAGTTCTCCATCGAAGCCAGGCATTGTTGGGTTACGCTGCGCTAACCCAACCTACCCGGGCGCGCGCGTCTTTACGGAAATCAAAGCTAGCCTTTGCCAAGATCAGCAGCCCTGCCCTGATCATGGAAAGGTGGTGCGTGATGAGCATCCGCAACGTTGCCGATGTGCTGGTCGAAACCCTTTATCAGGCCGGTGTCAGGCGCATCCATGGACTGGTCGGCGACAGCCTCAACGGCATCACCGAATCGCTGCGCCAGCGCAAGGACATGCAATGGATTCACTACCGGCATGAAGAGTCGGCCGCCTTTGCCGCCGGCGCGGACGCGCAGCTGACCGGACAGCTGGCGGTATGTGCCGGCTCCTGCGGACCGGGCAATCTGCATCTGATCAACGGCCTCTACGATGCACAGCGTTCGCGCACGCCGGTGCTGGCCATCGCCGCGCATATTCCTTCCGCGGAAATCGGCAGCGGCTATTTTCAGGAAACGCATCCGCAGAATCTGTTCCAGGAATGCAGCCACTATTGCGAGCTGATCAGCAGCCCGTCGCAGATCCACCGCGCCGTGGCTACGGCCATCCGCACCGCGGTAGGCCAGCGCGGCGTATCGGTGCTGGTAATTCCCGGCGATGTGGCGCTGGCCGAATCCAGCGGCCCGGTCGCCACCGCCTCCGGCCTGCTGCCGGTGGCGCCGACGGTCATCCCCTCCGAGGCGCAGCTCGATCAGCTCGCCGCCCTGCTCGGCAGCGGCCGCAAAGTCACGCTGTTTTGCGGGCGCGGTTGCGCCGGTGCGCACGATGCCGTGATCAAGCTGGCCGAAACGCTGAAGGCGCCGGTGGTACACGCGCTGGGCGGCAAGGAGCATGTCGAATGGGATAACCCGTACGACGTCGGCATGACCGGCATGATCGGCTTCAGCTCCGGCTACGAAGCCATGATGAGCTGCGACACCTTGCTGCTGCTCGGTACCGATTTTCCGTATCGGCAGTTTTTCCCCGAAGACGCCAAGATCTGCCAGATCGATCTGCGCGCGGAAAACCTCGGACGCCGCTGCCGCCTCGATCTCGGCCTGGTCGGCGATGTGGGCGCCACCCTGCAGGCGCTATTGCCGCGCCTGAAAACGGCCACCGGCGACAGCCATCTGAAAAGCAGCCTGGAGCATTACAAAAAAGCGCGCGAAGGCCTGAACGATCTCGCCGTGGGCAAGCCCGGCAGCAAGCCGATCCATCCGCAATACGTGGCCAAGGTGGTAAGCGACGTCGCCAGCGAGGATGCCGTATTCACCTGCGATGTGGGCACGCCCACCATCTGGGCTGCACGCTATCTGCATATGAACGGCAAGCGCCGCCTGCTCGGTTCCTTTGTGCACGGCTCGATGGCCAATGCGATGCCGCAGGCGATCGGTGCGCAGACGGCTTATCCCGGCCGGCAGATTGTCAGCCTGTCCGGCGACGGCGGCTTTGCCATGCTGATGGGCGATCTGCTCACCCTGGTGCAGCAACAGTTGCCGGTAAAGATCGTGGTATTCAACAACGGCACGCTGGGTTTTGTGGAGCTGGAGATGAAGGCGGCCGGCTTCCTGCCCACTGGCGTTACGCTGGACAACCCCGACTTTTCCGCCCTCGCCCGCGCAGCCGGCATCTACGGCGTGCGCGTGGAAGATCCGGGCGAGCTGGAACAAGCCGTGCGCGATGCGTTTGCGCACAACGGCCCGGCGTTGGTGGATGTGGTGACCAACCGCCAGGAGCTGTCGATGCCGCCGAAGATCCAGATCGAGCAGATGAAGGGCTTCAGCCTGTGGGCACTGCGCACGGTAATGAACGGGCGCGGCGACGAATTGATCGAACTGGCGCTCAGCAATCTGCGCCGGTGAGGGTCACATCTTTCGCAACCACAGCAAAAGCCCCATTACCACGCCAAAAAACAAACCTGCCACTACCGATGAAATCAAAATCGTGACTAGTCTTGCTGTAGTCAGCTCGATATTTTGGAGTGAATAAGCGAAGCAAGTAAAAACGAACATCCAGACAGGAAAGGAGCAGATTGCCATCGCCTCGAGGTACCCGGCAGCTTCCTTCTTGCGCAGCAGCGGCGCTGGATTCTTTTCCATGACATTCCTTCAAACAGGCGCCATCCAAAAGGATGGCGCCTGTCAAACTACATTCGGCCAGCAAGCTATTTCCATGCAAGACGGTTGATCACCGGCGACGTGCATATGCACAGTCGACGGCCGCTGCAAACATCCCGCCAACACTACCGAGCACCGCTCCGCCCAGCCCCAACAACGGGCCACCGGCCAGCAGGCCGGACACACACCCAACAAAAGCTCCACCTACTGCCTCCGTTTTGGCAGCGGGAACGTATTCCCGACCCGGACGCTAGCGCAGACTCTTACCCAAGTATGTCGTACCAATCAGATTCGAAAATCACCACCGTTGACGACGATCCATACCGTTTTCTTGAGTGCTTCCATCAGTAGCCATGGCCTCCAGGCATTCGCCGTCATCAAGCAAAGCGATAGCGCCCACGAGCTATCTCTGAAAATTTGGCGAAAGTGGCAACTGCCCTGCACAGCCGAAATTTCTTTCAGACGCGTCAGCCGATACCGATCCGACGCAGCACCTTGCCCAATACCTCCACGCAAACCTTGATGCGCAGCAGATAAGCCACGGCAAAATAGACTATGCCGTAGGTGGATAGCACAAACATTGCGGTAACGATGGGCCCATACCCGTGCAGGTAGTGCTCCAGCACGCAAGCGACCAGTGCCGCCACCGCGGCGCATACCCACAGCTTCGCCATCATCGCTGCCGCCACACCCGTGGCGCCGATGCTCTGATTCAACTTCCGGCGCAGCAAATGGAATTCGATCCAGCCCGCTATGCCCGCAGATGCGGTCAGGCCTACCGCGCCCCATTGCAGCGGGACGTCGAGCAGTTTGGGCAGCCACAAGGCGCTGCCCAGTCCAAGCACCGCCGTGAAGGCCAAGCGCACCATGGCAAAACGCAGCGGCGTACGCGTATCGCGCATGGCGTAATAGGTGGAGGCGTAGAGTCGCCCGAAGGTCGAGGCCAGCAAGCCCACGCCGGAACCGGCGAGGATCGCCCACACGTAATACGAATCCTTGCTGGTAAACGCACCGGACTGGTACAGCGCCGCTACCACCACGTTGCCCAGGGCAAAGAAGGCCATGGCCGAGGGCACGATAAAGAAGGCAATCCGCTCCAGACCGTTATTGAGGCGCGCCGACAACTTTGCGGCCACCTCGGCATCGAACGTATCGCCCGCCATGCGCGACAGCGTCGGCAGTTCCGAGGCGGATATCGCCATGCCGAACAGGCTCACCGGCAACAGGTTGATCGACGACGCGGTGGTCATGCCAGCAATCGCACCACTGCCCAGCAGCGTGGAAATGGCTTGATCCACAAAGGCGCTGATCTGCACCACGCCGCGCCCGACGGCCACGCCCAGAAAACTGCCGCCCACCTGTCGCACATGCAGATTGCGCAGATCCAGCCGTAGGCGCAGCCCCGGTACCAGTTTCAATACCGGCCCCAGCTGCACCAGGAACTGCAGCACGCAGCCCAGCACCGTGCCCCAGGCCAGATACACGATCAGTCGATCGGCCTGCAGCTGGCGGAATACCAGCATGGTCACGATCATCGACAGATTCCAGACCACCGGCGCTGCATAAGAAAGAAAGAACTTGTGATGGCTGTTGAGGATGCCCAGGCACCACGCCGACCACACCAGGATGCCGGTGCCGGGAAACAGAATGCGCACGATCAGGATGGTCAGCTCGCGCTTTTCGCCGGTGTAGCCCGGCGCAATCGCCCATAGCAGATAAGGCGTGGCCAACACGCCCAGCGCCACGATCACCGCGATGATCAGCGCCAGCGCCGCGGCAATCGCGCCGGCCAGGCGATCGGCATCTTCCTGCTTGTGCTGCGCCAGCAGCCGCGCATACACCGGAATAAACGAGGCAGAGAGCACCCCCTCGCCGAACAGGTTCTGCAGGAAGTTGGGCACGCGCAGCGCAGCGCTGAAAATATCGGCGGCGTCGGATAGCCCGAAATAATGCGAAAACACCCGTTGCCGGACCAGGCCAAACAGGCGGCTGCACAAGATGCCTGCGCCCACCAGCAAAGCGTGTCCGCGGCCTGCCTCTTTGGTCATACCCATCCGTTATTGGAAAAGCGGCAAGGGTAGCATTTGCCTGGATGGCGTTCCGCGTGGGGAGAGGCATCCATGCGGCAAGTTCATGGCAAGAGCCGGCCTGAGCGCAGGCCTGAACAACCTAGTCCCCGTCCTCCCCTGCCAGCAGGGGAGGACGGGGATGGCATGCGGATCAGCGGCGCGCCTTGGACAGCAGGCGCAGCAATTCCATGTACAGCCACACCAGGGTGACCATCAGCGCGAAGGCGCCGTACCACTCCATGTACTTGGGCGCGCCCTGCGCGGCGGCGCGGTCGATCATGTCGAAATCCAGCACCAGATTGAGCGCGGCCAGGCCCACCACCAGCAGGCTGAAGCCGATGCCCAGCGCGCCGGTTTCGTGGATGAAGGGAATCTGGATATGGGTGAAGGCGCGCAGCGCGATATCCACCACATACAGCAAGGCAATGCCGCCGGTTGCAGCCACCACGCCCATGCGGAACTTGTCGGTGACCTTGATCCAGCCAGAGCGGTAAGCCAGCAACATCACCGCCAGCACGCCGACGGTGAGCATTACCGCTTGCAGCACGATGCCCGCATAGCGCATTTCCATCACGGCCGAAATGCCGCCCAGCGCAAAACCCTCGGCGATCGCATACAGCGGCGCCGTCACGCCTGCCCAGCGTTGTGCGAAACAGGTCACCATGGCCAACACGAAGCCCGCGATCAGGCCACCCCACATGAAGGGACTGATCGCCGCCAGCGCGGTGGAAATATCGCCGCCTGCCGCCACATCGGCAAAGCGCTGCCAGGTCCAGCCACCGGTGATCACCGCCAGCGCCAGCAGCAGCACCGTGCGGGTGATCGTCCCGTTCATGGTCATGCGTTCGCCCGTTACGGGCAGTCCCTGAAACGCCTTGCTGCGCAATACCGGATTACCTGAAGGCATAGTCGCTCTCTTCCCTATGATTCAAACGCAAATGGATAAGCCACCGATGCTAGCCAATAGACCGCTAGCGGCTTGTTAACGCGGCGAGGCCTGCTCGTCGACCACGATGTAGTGGCGCTCGCCGCGCTGCGGATCAAAATACACCGCGGTCAGCTCCCCGCTGCCGGGATCGACGAAACGCTCGCCTGTATCCTGCCAGGCCGGATCCGGGCCGCTGCGCAGCAACGGCTTGTAGCGCCAGCGTTCGATCGCCAGCCCGACCACCAGCAGCAAGCCGCCGAACACCAACTGCGGCAGCAGCGCCACCAGCACGCCGGTCAAGGCGGCGATCAAGGCGCCCAGCAGCAGCAGGCTGCCTATGACGTACAACACGATCGGCAACATGCGCGGCGCCGATCAGGTCGGCGGATCGACGACCACGGCGGTGCCGTAGGCGACGATTTCGCTCATGGTCTGGCCGATTTCCGCCGAATCGAAGCGCATCATCACCACGGCGTTGGCGCCCATCGCCTTGGCGTTGGAAACCAGCCGATCCAGTGCGTGCCGGCGCGCTTCTTCCAGCATCTGGGTGTATTCGTGGATCTCGCCGCCTACCAGCGAACGCAGGCCAGCCATCACGTTGCCGCCGATGCCGCGGCTGCGCACTACCAGGCCGAACACCTGCCCCTTTACCTGCACTACCTGATGGCCAGGCACATTTTCGGTCGTTACCACCAACATGGTTACGCTCCTCCCCAGGGCTGCCAAGATGTTTCGCGCACAATACGCCGCCTCGGCGGGGATCGATAGTGGTGCACGTCAGCTTCCGGCACGTAGGCGCATGGCGGGCACTGTGGCACCATCCTGCGGTCTACCGTTGTCTACCATAAGGAACTGCAGATCATGTCGAGACCCTTCAAGACGCTGGCATGGAGCGTGATGCTAGGCATGGGGCTGGCAGCCTCCGGCATGACGGCGCGTGCCGATGCGCCGGCGTCCTCGCCTGCCGTCGCCAATGACAGCAATGTGCTGCATGCCACTCTCGACAATGGCCTGCGCGTAGTGATCGTGCGCGAGACGCTTTCGCCGATGGTCACCACCCAGATCACCTACCTGGCCGGCGGCTATCACACGCCCGACGGTCTGCCCGGCACGGCGCATGCGCTGGAACACATGATGTTCCGCGACAGCCAGGGCCTGACCGGTGCCCAGCTCAATGAAATGACCGGCAAGATGGGCGCCGAGAACAACGCCTTCACCACCAACGATGCCACCCAGTATTACTTCGTGGCGCCGTCGAACTACCTGGATATCCTGCTGCACATCGAATCGGCGCGCATGGAAGGCGCGTTGCTGACGCAGAAGGACTGGGACCGCGAGCGCGGCGCGATCGAACAGGAAGTGTCGCGCGATATTTCCGATCCGGGCTATCTCGCCTTCCAGAAGGCCGAACGCATCCTGTACTCCGGCACCGGCTATGCGGAAGACGCACTCGGCACGCGCCCCTCGTTCGACAAGACCACCGCACAAGATCTGCAAACCTTCTACAAGAACTGGTACGCACCCAACAATGCCTTGCTGGTGATCGTGGGCGATGTCGATCCGCAGGCCACGCTGGCCAAGGTCAAGGATCTGTTCGGCAAGATTCCGCAGCGCGAACTGCCCAAGCTGGCGACGATGAAGCTGCAGCCGGTGAAGCCCGAAACAATCGCCACCACCACGCCGCAGGGCACCGGCTCGGTGCAGTTCCTGTACCGCATGCCCGGCATGAAGGACAAGGACAACGCCGCGGCGCAGGTGCTGCTCGACGTGCTCAACAACGCGCGCAGTTCGCTCAACGCACTGGCAGTGGAAGGCAAGGTGCTGAGCGCCGATGCGCAATTGCAGCCTTTCAGCAACGGCGGCGTGGGCGTGATCGAAGTCGGCTTCCCCAAGGGCGGCGATGCGAAGAAGGCGCAGGCCGACCTGGAAGCTGTCATCGACGAGATCCTCAAGCACGGCGTGCCAGCCGATCTGGTCGAAGCGTCCAAACAATCGGAAATCGCGCAGGCCGAATTCAACAAGAACAGCGCCGTCACGCTCGCCACCGCATGGTCGCAGGCGATCGCCTGGATGGGCCTCGCTTCGCCGGATGAAGCCGAAGCACAGATCCGCCAGGTGAGCGTGGATGACGTCAACCGCGTCGCCCGCGAATACCTCGCGCGCGAGCAGCGCGTCACGGTGGTGCTCACCTCCGACAACAACGGCCAGCGGCCGCCGGACAGCGCCGGCTTCGGCGGCTCCGAATCGTTTGCCGGCAACGACAAGCTCGACGCACCGCTGCCGGAATGGGCGGCCGCCAAACTCGGCAAGCTGGAAATGCCGCGCTGGACACTGGCACCCGTGCAGATGACGCTGGCCAACGGCATCCACCTGATCGTGCAGCCGGAAACCATCAGCAAGACCGTCACCGTGCTCGGCCATATCGACAACAACGCCAAGCTGCAGGAACCGGCCGGACAGGAAGGCGCCGCGCGCTTGCTCGGCAGCCTGTTCGACTACGGCTCCGCCACGCTGGATCGCGATGCCTTCCACAAGGCGCTGGACGATATCGCCGCCAATGAAAACGGCGGCACCGACTTCGGCCTGGCCGTGCTCAGCGAACACTTCGACCGCGGCATGCAGCTGCTGGCCGACAACGAACTGCACCCTGCCCTGCCGCAAGAAGGTTTCAGCGTGCAGCAGGAAGCGCTGGCGCGCACGCTGGCCGGTGAAATGCAGTCGCCCGAATACAAGATGATGAAGGCGATGATGGAAGGCCTGCTGCCCGCAGGCGATCCGGATCTGCGCCGCCCCACGCCGGATACGATCGGCAAGCTGAGCCTGCAGAACCTCAAGGACTACTACGCAAAAACCTATCGCCCCGATCTCACCACCATCGTGGTGGTAGGCAATGTCACGCCCGCACAGGCCAAGGCCACGGTGGAACGCTACTTCGGCCAGTGGCAGGCCGAGGGCGCCAAGCCCAATGTGATCTCCAAGCCGGTACCGACCAATCCGGCCGGCTACACCGTGGTCGAGAATCCGTATGCCTCGCAGGATCAGGTGCTGATGGGGCAGATGATCGAACTCACCATGCACAACCCGGATCGCTACGCCTTGCAGCTGGGCAACAACGTGCTGGGCGGCAACGGTTTTGCTTCGCGCCTGATGACCGATATCCGCGTCAAGCACGGCTACGCCTATGGCGCGGGCTCTGGCCTGCGTTTCGACCGCTCGCGCTCGATCTTCTTCGTGCAATACGGCAGCGATGCGGACAAGGTTGCGCCGGTCGACGGCCTGGTGCGGCAAAACTTGGTCGACATGCAGACCACGCCGATCAAGAGCGCGGAGCTGGACAACGCACGCCAGTATGAAATCCGCTCGATTCCGCTCAGCGTTTCCAGCGTCAGCGGCATTGCGCACTCGCTGCTCAGCTGGGCCTGGCATGACGAACCGCTGGATCAGCCGATGGTCGCCGCCAAGCACTACCTCACTCTCACGCCGGAGCAAGTGCAGGCGGCATTCAAGAAGTATTTGAAGCCGCAGAGCTTGATGCAGGTGGTGCAAGGACCGCCGCCGGCGAAGCACTGAACAAAAAGGCCCGCAACTGCGGGCCTTTTTTTATGCCTTGGCCAACTTGCGCCTCGGCCGTTCCAGATCGGGCAGAAAAACCGCGAGCACACCGATCAAGGGCAGATACGCACATAAGGTGTACACATAGTCGATGCCATGCGCATCCGCCACGCGCCCGAGTACTGCGGCGCCGATGCCGCCCATGCCGAAGGCAAAGCCGAAGAACAACCCGGACACCATGCCCACACGCCCCGGTATCAGCTCCTGCGCATAGACCAGGATCGCCGAGAACGCCGAGGAAAGAATCAGGCCGATCACCACCGTCAGCACACCGGTCCAGAACAGATTGGCGTGCGGCAGCGCCAGCGTGAACGGCGCCACGCCCAGGATCGATACCCAGATCACCCACTTGCGCCCGATGCGGTCGCCCACCGGGCCGCCGATCAGCGAACCCGCGGCAACCGCGAACAGGAATACAAACAGATGCACCTGCGCGTTCTGCACCGACACGCCGAAGGTGTGGATCAGATAGAAGGTGAAATAGCTGCTGATGCTGGCCAGGTAGAAATACTTGGAGAAGATCAGCATGCCGAGGATGGAGATGCACATCGTCACCTTGCCGCGGCTCAGCGCCTCGCCCGCAGCGTGACGCACGGCCTTGCTGCGGCTGACGTGATGCATCCGGTACCAGCGCCCCACCTGCAGCAACACCACCATCGCCAGCAAGGCGGCGAGCGAGAACCAGGCCACGCTGCCGCGCCCGTGCGGCACGATGATCCACGCTGCCAGCAGCGGCCCCAGCGACGAGCCGGTATTGCCGCCCACCTGGAACAGCGACTGCGCCAGCCCGTGCTGGCCGCCCGAGGCCAGTCGCGCCACGCGGGAGGATTCCGGATGGAAGACCGACGAGCCGGTGCCTACAAGGCCCGCCGCCAGCAACAGCACCGGGAAATTCGGCGCCACCGCCAGCAGCAACAGACCGCACAGGGTGAAGCCCATGCCGACCGGCAGCGAATACGGCATCGGCTTGCGGTCGGTGACCATGCCGACCAGCGGCTGCAGCAGCGAGGCGGTGACCTGGTAGGTCAGCGTGATCAGGCCGACTTGGCCGAAGCTGAGGTTGAAGCCGCTCTTGAGCAGCGGATAGATCGCCAGGATCAGCGACTGGATCATGTCGTTGAGCAGATGCGAAAAGCTGATCGCACCCAGGATGCTGTAGTCCGTGCGCTGCGCGGCAGCGGGGGCTGGCGCGCCCGCCGGCAGGGAAATCGAATCGGCTGAGTTCTGCATAAGCACTCGAAGTGGGGATGGGGGCGAGATTGCCTCGCTGCGGATGCCACCTTAAAGTAGCCATCTGCGGCCCGCATGCACTATCGGGTCAAGTTCTGTAGAAATCGGGCCAAACCAGAGGCGCTGCCCCATGCGCAACACCCGGGTTGCCAATTACGAGGACACCCCGCGCGACGTGATCGCCACCGGCAATGAATACGTTTCCGGCACCCTGCTGCCCAGCCATACGCATAAGCGCGGCCAGTGCCTGTACGCCGTGGCCGGCGTGCTGACCGTGATCACCAGCGAAGGCAGCTGGGTAGTGCCGCCGCGGCGTGCCTTGTGGATTCCGCCCGGCATGCCGCACACCGTGCAGATGGGCGGCCTTACCGCGCTGCGCAGCGCCTATCTGCTGCCCGAGGTCGCAGCCCGCGCCGGACTGTCCGCCCATTGCACCGTGCTCAGCGTGTCGCCGCTCCTGGACGCCCTGCTGGCCGAGGCGGTGGACCTCCCGGCCGAATACCCGCTCGGCGGCCGCGACGAGCGCGTGATGCGCCTGCTGGTGGATGAAATCGCCCATATGCCCAGCCTGCCCCTGAGCACGCCGCTGCCACAGGATCCGCGCCTGGCCCGCTTGTGCCGCGCGCTGATTCACGCGCCCTCGCTGGAAATCGATATCGACACCATGGCGCACCAGGCCGGCATGAGCCGGCGCAATTTCACGCGCCTGTTCCGCGAACAGACCGGCATGAGCTTCAGCAGCTGGCGCCAGCAGGCTTGCCTGCTCTCCGCGCTGTCGCGGCTGGCGCGCGGACAATCCGTGACGCAGGTGGCGATCGAGCTCGGCTATAGCAGCAGCAGTGCATTTACCGCCGCGTTCCGGCGTACGCTGGGGGCTGCGCCGAGCCATTACCTGCTGCCGCAGGCCGCGTAATGGCGATGGCGCCTGCGATGTCACACCCATGTCAACGCGTTGCCGCAACATGTCAACGCAGTGACCCTACCGCATGGGTACGGCGTCGCCACCCAGTCACCCGGATGGTGTAACGATGAGCAAACGCAACGACCAAGACGCCATGTCCGCCGCCAGCGCTACCGCGCCCGAAACACCTGCGGCCCCCAGTGCGCCGGCGGTCGACCTCAGCGACAAGACCTATTACATCCATCGCGAGCTGTCCCAGCTGCAGTTCAACAACCGCGTACTGGAACAGGCACTGGACGAACGCACGCCGCTGCTGGAGCGGCTGAAGTTCCTGCTGATCTTCTCCAGCAACATGGATGAATTCTTCGAGATTCGCGTCGCTGGCCTGAAAGGACAGCTCGCCTACGGCCACGAGATCGTCGGCCCCGACGGCATCACGCCGAAGCTGGCGCTGGCCGAAATCAGCGACATCGCGCACCGGCAGATCGCCCGCCAGTACAGCATCCTCAACGAGCGCCTGCTGCCGGAGCTGGATCGCCACGGCATCCGCATCGTGCGCCGCGAAAGCTGGAACGCCGCGCAGAAGCGCTGGGTGCAGCGCTACTTCCGTCAGGAAGTGGCGCCGATGATGACGCCGATCGGGCTGGACCCCACCCATCCGTTTCCGCTGCTGGTCAACAAGAGCCTCAACTTCATCGTGGAACTGGAAGGCGTGGATGCCTTCGGCCGCGATTCGGGCCTGGCCATTCTGCCGGCGCCGCGCGTACTGCCGCGCATCATCCGTCTGCCGGACGATGTCTGCGAAGGCGGCGAGAACTATGTGCTGCTGTCCTCGATCATGCATGCGCATGCAGAGGACCTGTTCCCCGGCATGGAAGTGCGCGGCTGCTACCAGTTCCGCCTGACCCGCAACGCCGACCTCACCATCGACCCGGAAGAAATGGACGACCTCGCCCGCGCCCTGCGCGGCGAACTGTCCTCGCGCCGCTTCGGCGACGCCGTACGCCTGGAAGTAGCCGACAACTGCCCGCGCCCGCTGATCGAATACCTGCTCAAGCAGTTCGGCCTGACCGAAGCCGAACTGTATGAAGTAAATGGCCCGGTCAATCTCACCCGCCTGTTCGGCATCGTCAGCCGCAGCGAGAGCCCGCAGCTGCAATACGCGCCGTTTGTGCCGGCGATTCCCAAGGCACTGAAAAAGGCCGAAGACCTGTTCCAGGTGATCAGCAAGCAAGATGTACTGCTGATGCACCCTTACGAATCGTTCGCGCCGGTAGTAGACCTGGTGCGCCAGGCGGCGAAAGATCCGGCTGTGCTCACCATCGAGCAGACGCTGTACCGCACCGGCGCCAATTCCGAAATCGTCGACGCACTGGTGGAAGCCGCCCGCGCCGGCAAGGAAGTGATTGCGGTGGTGGAACTGCGCGCACGCTTCGACGAAGAATCCAACCTTGGCCTGGCCACGCGCCTGCAGCAGGCCGGCGCGGTGGTGATCTACGGCGTGGTGGACGTGAAAACGCATGCCAAGCTGATGCTGATCCAGCGCCGCGAAGGCAACAAGCTGCAACGTTACGCACACCTTGGCACCGGCAATTACCACAGCGGCAACGCGCGCCTGTACACCGACTACAGCCTGCTCACCTCCGAGCCTGCCCTGTGCGAGGACGTGCACAAACTGTTCAGCCAGCTCACCGGCATGGGCAAGCTGCTGAAGATGAAAAAGCTGCTGCACGCACCGTTCACCCTGAAAAAAACGCTGCTGGAAATGATTGCGCGCGAACAGGCACATGCCGAAGCAGGCAAGCCGGCGCAGATGATCATCAAGGTCAATGCGCTGACCGACGCCAAGATGATCCGCGCGCTGTACAAGGCCAGCGGCTCCGGCGTGCAGATCGACCTGCTGGTGCGCGGCACCTGCTGCCTGCGGCCCGGCATTCCCGGCGTATCGCAGAATATCCGCGTGCGCTCGATCGTCGGCCGCTTCCTGGAACACAGCCGCGTGTACTGGTTCGCCAATGACGGCGACGAAAGCATGTACCTGGCCAGCGCCGATTTCATGGAACGCAATCTGGACCGCCGCGTGGAAACCGCGTTCCCGATCGGCGAGCGCAAATTGCGCCAGCGTATTCGCAAGGAGCTGGAGCTGTATCTGGGCGACAACACCACCGCGTGGCAGCTGCAGTCGGATGGCAGCTATGTGCATCTGCAGCCGGACGAAGGCCAGGAGCCGCATGATGTGCAGCAGCAGTTGCTGGAGAAGTACTGCGGAGTGGGTAGCGCGCCGGTGCGGTAACACGCAACCGTCATCCCGGCGAAGGCCGGGATAACGGCGAAGCGAAGGCAGGACGCAGCCGGGCGGCTAGTGCGCCACGAATCGCTTCACCCACGCCACATACTTGTCGACAAACCCCTGCAGAAACTTCTGCGTGCTCTCCACGCCGATGTGCCCATCCGCATCGATCAAGCCATCGGTGAACTTCACGAACACCTCCGGCTGCGCCAGCACCGCCACATCCAGGTAGGCCAATACATTGCGCAGGTGCTGCTGCGCCAGCGCCGTGCCGGTCGCACCGATCGACGCACCCATCACCGCACCCGGCTTGCCCGCAAAGGCATTGGTGCCATACGGCCGCGAGGCAATGTCGAGCGCATTCTTCAGCACGCCGGGGATGGAACGGTTGTATTCGGGCGTGACGAACAGCAGGGCATCGGCCGCCTTGATCTGCGCCTTCAGCGTGCCGCAGGGGGCCGGATACTCGTGATCGAAATCCTGGTCGTAGAACGGCAGGTGGTCGATCTGCACATGCTCGAAAGAGAACTCCGCCGGCGCCAGCCGCTCCACCGCACGCGCCAGCCGGCGATTGAAGGAATCCTGGCGCAGGCTGCCAATCAGCACCGCCACTTTGATACCAGCCATATACCCTCCGCAAAAAGTGAACTGACCTAGCCTGTCACACGCCTCGTCACGGCGTGACAAAAAGATACGCGCGCCGCGCGCAATTTCGCGTATAGCCCCGTTTTACAAGCCATTGACCGGCTGGCACGCCCCCTGCATGGGGTAAAAGTCGATCACCGATTGCACTAGGGCGCTGCCGGCAGGTAACAATGGCAGCGCCGTCGGTGAAGGGGAACCGGCGATCGCGCACAAGACGCAGAGCGACCGGATCGGGGTGCGGCCTGCTGGCAACAGGTGCAGGGCCGCTTCAGCACAAGGGGCAGCGGTGAGGGACGTTTTCTTCTTCAAAGGCTGGCGCAGGGGGCTGCTTGCCGCCGTGCCGATGGCCTGGATGCTGTGGTTCTCCCTGCTGCACGCTGGCACCGGCGCTCCCCTGCACGGCGCCTGGCGCGAAGTGGCTCGCGGCGACGCCCCGGCGCAGATACTCAACGCCTTCCGGCACGGCACGCTCAAGGCCTTCAACCCCGCCATGCTGCAGCTGTTCCCGCGCGATGCGATGGGCAGTTGGGTGGTATTGCAGCCCGAACCGTCCCATACCGACGAAGAACGCGTGCTATCCATCTACCCCGCCCCACTGGGTGCCATCAGCCTGTATGACGATCAGGGGGCGGTGCGCACCCTGGCACTGGACGATTTCACTGCGCACCTGCACGGCCACGGGCGACTGGCCTTTCGCCTGGCGGTCGATCGCGGACAGGCCGTGCCGATCCTGCTGAAGTTCGAAGCCAGCGGCAGCATGTCGGCACCCGAACGCTTCGAGCTGCAAAACCTGGACGACTTCCTGCAGGCAGACGCCAACTGGCTCACCTTCGCCACCGCCTGCTTTGCCGTGATGGTGGCGATGGCGCTGATGGCCTTGTGCTTCGCGCTGATGCTGCGCGACATGACCTTCGCCTGGTACACCGGCTACATGCTTTGCTACGTGATCGTGCAAAGCGTGCAGACCGGCTTTCTGTTCCACCCCCTGGGCCTGAGCTGGCTGGCCGGCTCGGAACTGCTGGTCGGCATCTCCGCCACCGCCTTGTCGGTATCGTTCGCCTCACTCTTCGTCGCCCGCTTCTGCGACCTGCCCCGCTACGCGCCGCTGCTGCGCGCCCCCGTGGTAGCGCTGGGCATCGGCATGCCGCTGATCGTGCTGCTGCGCTGCAGCCAGATCGCCGAACTGGTGGAGATGGCCCGGGTACTGGTCAATCCGGTGCTGATTCTCGGTGCGCTGCTGCTGCTGTTCAGCGCGCTGATCGCCGGCATACGCGGCTCGCGTCCGGCCTGGTTCTTCCTGCTCGGCTGGACCCCGCTGCTGGTGCTCACCGCCATGACCAGCGCGCAAGTCACCGGCGCACTGCCCACGCTGGACTGGCTCAACGACGCCAGCATCGGCATGGGCGCGTTCGAAGCGATTGTGCTGTCGCTGGGCCTGGCCGACCGCGCACTGACCATGCGCCGCGATCGCGACAGCGTGCGTGTGCTGGCCGATCGCGATGCGCTGACCAACTTGTTCAACCGCCGCGCGTGGACCGAAGCCGCACATCGCATGCTGGCCGAAGGCATGGAACAGAACCAGCCGATCGCGCTGCTGTTCCTGGATCTGGATCATTTCAAGGTACTCAACGATCGCCAGGGCCATGCGGCCGGCGACCGCGCCCTGGTAGCGGTATCGGAGGTACTCAACAACGAACTGCGCCCCAACGATTTGCTGGGCCGCTATGGCGGCGAAGAATTCGTGGCCATGCTCTATGGCGTCAACGAAGAACAGTCCCTGCAAGTTGCCACGCGCCTATGCCGACGCGTACATCGCCTGGAAATTGCGGTGGACCAGAACGACCTGCTGCTCAGCATCAGCATCGGCCTGGCCATGCGCAGCCTGGGCGATACGCTGGAATCCCTGATCGAACGCGCCGACCAGGCGATGTATTACGTCAAGCTCAACGGACGCAACCACGTGCATGCCTTCGAGCGGCGTGCGGAGATGCATGGCAAGTATCAGCGTCCGCATTCGAACCAGGGGCATGGGCGGTAGATCGCCGTACATCTGCGAGGCATGGCAATGCTGCAATCGGAAGCAGCTTTGTTGCCGGTGCGAATATCAGCAATCGGATGGCACGCACGTTCGATCCACCGACTCCAGCAATCAACTCAGCACACTTTGACGTAGATCATCAAGCAGTGAAATCAAAAACAAGCGGCCATCTCGCATGAGATGGCCGCTTGTTTTGTGGCGTCTGCAATCGATACGAACTGTCAGCATTCACCGACAGACAAGCGTTTCGACAAGTGCGAAGGTTGCACTGTCGGGCACGCTCTCTGTTGCGAGATTCAAACCGTGCCCGACAGGATGTGATGTAGAGAAGCGCGGATTGCATGGGGTGGCACCCACACAATCCGCTGGCCACAACCAACTACTAGGAAGTTAGATCATGGTTACATTCGATCATACGGCACGTGCACGTCTCAGTGCCTTCGCAGTGCCCATCCCCGCTGCTTCACCGTTGTCCAACTCGGACAATGTCGAGCCCCTAAGGGCGTTGTGTCGAACCGGAAGCGTAGCTTTCCGACATTGACCGCAGGATTTTTCCTGTAAGCCCTGCACGCCGTGCGCAAGGTGCGGCGTGTTTACCAACATGGAGCAAAGACAATGAACGATGCACGACATGCAGCGGCAGCCGGGGTTTGCCTGGCACTACCGGAACAGGCCCATAGCAAGCTGGCGCAATTGCGCGATCACTTGGGTCTATTGGCGCAAATGACTTACGCAGTAACGAAAGAAGAGGAAGACGAACTGCTGGAAATTCGGCGTTCCGTGTTGGGCACGTGTTTCGAAATGGCCACCGTGCAACTCGAAGATGCCCTGCACGCCGTAGAACACGCCAGCCACGCGAACCACCGTTCTTCCTCCTCTCCCCTGCGGGGAGAGGATCGAGGTGAGGGGCCAACCTCGCCGTAAATCAACATCGAAGCCACGCTTCGAACCACCATCGCCGCAAGAGTGTCCCCCTCACCCCAACCCTCTCCCCGCAGGGGAGAGGGAGCAGAACGCGGCGAAACATAACCGCCACGCGAACCACCGCTCTTCCTCCTCTCCCCTGCGGGGAGAGGATCGAGGTGAGGGGGCAGCCTCGCCGTAAATCAACATCGAAGCCACGCTTCGAACCACCATCACCGCAAGAGTGTCCCCCTCACCCCAACCCTCTCCCCGCAGGGGAGAGGGAGCAGAGCGCGGCGAAACACAATCACCACGCGAACCACCGCTCTTCCTCCTCTCCCCTCCGGGGAGAGGATCGAGGTGAGGGGGCACCCTCGCCGTAAATCAACATCGAGGCCGCGCTTCGAACCACCATCACCGCAAGAGTGCCCCCCTCACCCCAGCCCTCTCCCCGCAGGGGAGAGGGAGCAGAACGCGGCGAAACATAACCGCCACGCGAACCACCGCTCTTCCTCCTCTCCCCTGCGGGGAGAGGATCGAGGTGAGGGGCCACCCTCGCCGTAAATCAACATCGAAGCCACGCTTCGAACCACCATCACCGCAAGAGTGTCCCCCTCACCCCAGCCCTCTCCCCGCCGGGGAGAGGGAGCAGAGCGCGCCGCGAACATGCTGTACGAACCACCGCTCTTCCTCCTCTCCCCTGCGGGGAGAGGATCGAGGTGAGGGGGCAGCCTCGCC
>NZ_JACZZA010000013.1 GCF_014863405.1 Dyella acidiphila | reverse complement strand
AGCACATCCTGTGCTGACGAAAAGGCATGGGCGTCGTGCCCATGCCCCCTGCGGGGCCTTGTCCTCCCACCCTTCACCGCTCCCCAGGGGCCCCGGGTAGAGCAGCGCGCCATCCTGGCGCGCACTGTTTGCCGGCGCGTTGCGCCGGTAAAGGCGTGGCGCTCTGCACACGTGATGCTTTCTGCACACGTGAGGACGTAAGCAAGGCGCGCGCTGCGCCCTCTCCCCTGCGGGGAGAGGGTTGGGGTGAGGGGGCAATCTTGCGGCGATGGTGGTTCGAAGCGTGGCTTCGATGTTGGTTTATGGCGAGGGTGCCCCCTCACCTCGATCCTCTCCCCGTAGGGGAGAGGAGGAAGAGCGGTGGTTCGCGTGGCGATTATGTTTCGCCGTGCTCTGCTCCCTCTCCCCTGCGGGGAGAGGGCTGGGGTGAGGGGGACACTCTTGCGGCGATAGTGGTTCGAAGCGCGGCTTCGATGTTGGTTTATGGCGAGGGTGCCCCCTCACCTCGCTCCTCTCCCCGCAGGGGAGAGGAGGAAGAGCGGTGGTTCGTGCGGGTGGCGTGTTCTACGGCGTGCAGGGCATCTTCGAGCTGCACGGCGGCCATTTCGAAACACGTGCCCAACACGGAACGCCGAATTTCCAGCAGTTCGTCTTCCTCTTCTTTCGTTACTGCGTAAGTCATTTGCGCCAATAGACCCAAGTGATCGCGCAATTGCGTCAGCTTGCTATGAGCCTGTTCCGGTAGTGCCAGGCAAACCCCGGCTGCCGCTGCATGTCGTGCATCGTTCATTGTCTTTGCTCCATGTTGGTAAACACGCCGCACCTTGCGCACGGCGTGCAGGGCATACAGGAAAAATCCTGCGGTCAACGCCGGAAAGCTGCGCTTCCGGTTCGACACAACGCCCTTGGGGGCTCGACATTGTCTGAGTTGGACAACGATGAGGCAGCGGGGATGGGCACTGCGAAGGCACTGAGACGTGCACGTGCCGTATGATCGAATGTAACCATGATTAACTCCACGTTAGTTGGTTGTGGCCAGCGGATTGTTCGGTGTCTAGACCGTGCAATCCGCGCTTCTTTACATCATGTCGGGCGCGCTGCTTGGTCCCAAACAGTAAAAGCGCGCCCGACAGTGCAAGTTAACCTCGTAGTGACCAGCTTGTCTGTCGGCTAAATCCGGATATCGGCGCGGCGCTATGTAAGGCAAACGGACGACATCGTGCAGGCAGGTATGCCAGCCGTGTAAGAGACAGGCCGCCGGCGCTGCAACATTTCTGTCATCGCGGCTGCTTAGGGTGAGCCCATGACTCTCGCATGCCATGCCCGCGGACCGTCGCCTGTCCGCCTCCGCAGCGTCGTCGCTGCGTATCCACTCCCTTTTCGGGAAGCGCACACATGACGCTCTCACGACGCGGATTCCTACGCGGTGCCGGCGGCCTGATCGGCGTGTATGCCCTGGCCGATGCCTGGCGCAAGGCAGAGGCGTTTGCGCCGATGCCGATGAGCATGCCGATGGCCTCACGCACGTCAGCGGCGATGCTGGCGGCGCCGAAGGTGCCGCTGATCAATCCCACGGGGCTGGCGCGCTTTGTCGATCCGCTGCCGATTCCGCCGGTAATGCGTGCGGCGGGGCAGCGGGCGCATCCGCACGATCCGGGCAGGCAGCTGCCGTATTACCGCCTGCAGATGCGTGCGTTCAAGGCGAAGCTGCATCGCGATGTGCCGGCCACGCCGCTCTGGGGTTATGAAGGCCAGTTTCCGGGGCCTACTTTGGAAACGCGCCGCGACGAGCCCTTGCTGGTCGAATGGGCGAATGCGCTGCCGGCGCAACATTTCCTGCCGATCGACCACAACCTGCATGGCGCGGAAAAAAATCAGCCGGACGTGCGCGCGGTGACGCATGTGCATGGCGCGCGCGTGCCGGCGGACGCAGATGGTTATCCCGAACGTTGGTATACGCCGGGACATTCGGCGACGTATCTGTATCCGAACGGACAGGATGCGGCCACGCTGTGGTACCACGATCATGCGATGGGCATCACGCGCCTGAATGTTTATGCGGGCCTGGCCGGCACGTTTATCGTGCGCGATGCGCAGGAGCAGGCGTTGAACTTGCCGTCCGGCGATTACGACATTCCGCTGATGCTGTGCGATCGCCTGCTGGCGCAGGACGGCCAGCTGTATTACCCGGTATCCGACGATCCGGATGCGCCGTGGGTGATGCAATGCAATGGCAATCTGCCGTTGTGCAACGGCAAGATTTTTCCGTATCTGGAGGTGGAGCCACGCAAGTACCGCTTCCGGCTGATCAACATCGCCAATACCAGCTTCTTCGATCTCACTTTGTCGCAGCAGCAGCCATTCCAGCAGATCGCCAGCGATCAGGGCCTGCTGGCCAAACCCGTGGAGCGGGCGCGAATTGAGCTGTATCCGGCCGAGCGTGCCGATGTGGTGATCGACTTTTCCGCGCTGGCTGGCAAGACCATGCAGTTGCGCCATCAATCGCAGGGCATTCTGGAATTTCGCGTGCGCGGCAGCGGCAAGCGCGATAGCTCCGTTGTGCCGGCGAGTCTGCGCGAGGTGCCGCGCCTCGATCCGGCCGGCGCGGTGAAGCATCGCGTGATGACCTTGAACGAAGTGGACGATGCCAATGGCAATGCGTTGAGCATGCAGCTGGATGGCAAGCGCTGGTCCGACCCGGTCAGCGAGAATCCGCGCCAGCACACGCTGGAGACCTGGAGCTTCGTCAACCTCACCGGCGATGCGCACCCGATCCACCTGCATCTGGTGCGCTTCCAGATACTGGACCGGCGCCCCTTCGATCTGTTCGCCTGGAATGCACGGCGCGAGCTGACGTTCACCGGCCCCGCGGTGGCACCCGAGCCGCACGAGCTGGGCTGGAAGGATACGGTGCGTGCGGATCCGGGCATGGTCACGCGCATTGCGATGCGCTTCGACGGCGAGCCGGGCCGGTATGTCTGGCATTGCCATTTCCTCGAGCACGAGGACAACGACATGATGCGACCTTACGACCTGCTGACGAATTCGTAAAACGGGCGTGAACGCAACGTGGTGGCGCATCACGTTTGTAGTCGCACTGTCATGTGCCGCTCACGCCATGTCGCGGAGCTGCCAACGTCGCGTCATCTAAGCGGCGCACACTTTCGCCGCTTGCGTGAGGCTCGCATGCGCGCAGGCGTAATCAGGGGGATTACTTCGATTGCAAGTTTGCAGCACTTGCAGGAGACACCAGTCATGCCCACGCAGTTTGGCCGTACCCGTTTGAAACCTTTTGCGTTGTGCTTGTTGGCGACCGGCGTTGTCGGCCTGGCCAATGCACAAACTTCCAATCCGCCGAACGATGCTCCGTTCCGCGCCAACGTGCCGACCACCGCGACCACGCCGGTGCATGGCCAGCCGGGCGGCATCGTCACGCTGTACAACCCCAACAACGGGCAGGACGCCAGCGATCACACGCGCACGCCGATCAAGCACGTGATCTTGTTGATCGGTGAAAACCGCACCTTCGATCACGTGTTCGCCACCTACACGCCGCCGGCCGGCCAGACGGTCAACAACCTGCTTTCCGAAGGCATCGTGAAGGCCGACGGCACGCCGGGCAAGAACGTGACCAAGGCCGCGCAGTGGCAGGCCAGCCAGACCGGCGATTATTCCAACTCGCCCACGCGCACCAGTGCATACGGCAACCTGCCGCAGATGAATACCGGCGGTGCGCCGACCCAACCGTACCTGGCTTCCGCCGCGCAGGCCCAAGCGATCGAGCCGGCACTGCCGAGCACCGATTACGCCGAACTGGCCGAAGGCGGCACTGGACTGCCGAACGATGTGGTCGACACGCGCTTCCCGTCGACGCTGGGCAATGCGCCGGTCGATATGCACGCTTCGATCAGCTACAACGACTACGCCAACAGCCCCGTGCACCGCTTCTTCCAGATGTGGCAGCAGTTGGACTGCAACGTGGCCAATGCCAGTGCGAAGAATCCCAGCGGCTGCCGCGCGGACTTGTTCCCGTGGGTGGAAGTGACCATGGGTGCGGGCAACAACGGTGCGGCCTTCCCGGCCAACTACACCGACCAGAGCACGGGTGAAGGTTCCACCTCGATGCAGTTCCTCAACATGGCCCAGGGCGATGCGCCGTATTTCAAGCAGCTGGCCGAGCAGTATGCGCTGAGCGACAACTTCCACCAGTCGGTGATGGGCGGCACGGGTGCCAACCACATCATGCTGGGCTTCGGCGATGCGATCTATTACGCCGACGCGAATGGCGATCCGGCCGTACCGCCGAGCAACCAGATCGAAAACCCGAACTCGCAGAGCGGCACCAACAACTGGTGGGTGCAGGACGGCTACAGCGGCGGTTCCTATGTGAACTGCGCGGATGACACGCAGCCGGGCGTGGGTGCAGTGCGCAAGTACTTGAAGAGCCTGCCGTACCACACCTTCCGCGGCACCGACTGCAAGTCGGGCGCCTACTACCTGGTGAACAACTACAACCCGGGCTATCTGGGCACGGGCGAACCCGCGCCGCTGGGCGATGACCAGTACACGGTGCCGCCGACCAAGCAGCAGAACCTCGCCTTGCTGCTCAACCGCCACCACGTGAGCTGGAAGTATTACGGCGAAGGCTGGGCCAACGGTGCGGAATCCGGCGAAGCCGGCACCTTCTGCAATATCTGCGATCCGTTCCTGTACTCCACCCAGGTGATGACCAACCCGACCCTGCGTGCGAACAACCAGGACATCAACAACCTCTACAGCGACATCCAGAACGGCACCTTGCCGGCGGTGGCGATCGCCAAACCGGACGGACTGCTGGACGGTCATCCGGCTTCGTCCAAGCTGGAGCTGTACGAAGGCTATGTGCAGAAGATCGTGCAGATGGTGCAGGCCAATCCGAAGCTGTGGGACAACACCGCCATCATGATCACCTTCGATGAAGGCGGCGGCTACTACGACTCCGGCTATGTGCAGCCGATCGACTTCTTCGGCGACGGCACGCGCATTCCGCTGCTGGTGGTGTCCAAGTACTCGACCGGTGGTCGCGTGGTGCACACTTACTTCGATCACGTGTCGTTCGACAAGTTTGTCGAGGCCAACTGGGGTATCCGCGAGACGATCTCCGGCCGCAGCCGCGACAACCTGCCTAACCCGATCCAGTTCAACAACAACCCGTATGTACCGGTGAACTCGCCAGCGATCGGCGACCTGATGGACATGTTCAATTTCCATCGCGGCTGGGAAGCCAACGGTAGCGTTGCCGCAACACAGAACTGAGTATCCTGCCGTGCATACCCCGCTCACCCAGGTGGGCGGGGTATGTTTTTTTCCCGTTGAAGCGGATAGCTACGATGAGCCTGTTTGCCCGTTCCGTCAGTCACTTCAGCCGCTGGTCCAATCCCGTTGCAGCCATGCTGCTGATCGGCGCCGCCAGCACCATCAGCCCGCGTGCGCATGCCGATCCGGGTGATTTCGGCGCGATGCCGGGTTTGTGGAAGATCACCTTGCACACGGTGAAGGGCGGCCATGGCGCGGATCTGGTGAAGTGGAAATGCCTGTACGACGGCGGCGATCCGTGGCCGACCTTTGTCGACGTGATGGCGCCGGAGCCGGATTGCCAACGCAGCGACGGACATCGCACCAGCACGGCGCTGGCGTGGAACGTCAGCTGCGGCGCGCACAGCGGACATGGACGGATCACGCTGGATTCCGCGGAGCATTACACCGGCAGCGTCAACGTGAACGGCCAGGATGTGTTGCAGGTGGAAGGCAAGCGCTACGCCGCCTGCACCGGCCCAAGCGACTGAGCGCAGTGCGTAGGTTGGGTTAGCGCAGCGTAACCCAACGATGTCGCTACGAAGAAAGATCGTTGGGTTACGTTGCGCCAACCCAAGCTACCTGCCCCACTTATTCTGGCCGCTGGCACCCCCGCGGCAGCGTCGAAATTTCACGCCGCTCCTACGCCGCTAAGGAGATCGTACGGCCCGTCCGGTTGCGTCGGACGGGGGATCGCAGCGGGCCGCACGATCGCCGCTGCGCGCGTACGAATTCAGAACGGGGGATCAACCATGCTTTTTGGAAAAGGCAGGGTCGCGGGTGCCGTGGCGGCGCTCGTGATGATGACGAGTGCCGCTTATGCAGGGACGTTTCCGGATTACGGCTACCAGCCACCGGATACCTATAAGGGGCCGATCTTTCAGCTCAGCCAGAGTTATCCGACCAGCTTGCCGAAGGAAACGCCGGCGTTCTTCAAGCTGCTGCCCGCCAAGCTCAGCAACGACTTCGAGCAATGGCGGCCGTATGTGGATGCGGTGGGCAAGTACTGCCTGGAAGGCAATGTGGAAAGCGACTGGTATGTGCAGAAGAACCTCGTGCGCAAGTGGTATCACGCACCGTGGCAGCACTACGGCCCGCTGGGCCGCGAGGGTATTCACGGCCTGACCAAGGAAGCGCAGATCCAATCGCAGCAGCTGGCGATCACCCAGACCACCACCGGCCAGACCTTTGCGGTAGGCATCTACAACGATGTCGGCGCCTACACCATCGGCCAGGTCTGGAAGGACCCGCAAAATCCCGATCCTTCCGTTACCAGCAAGCCCAATAGCTTTCACAACGGCACGGTGGTGTGCAAAGCGCTGTTCGCCGATGTGGACCTGAAGCAGGTGCCGTTCCTGGTCAATCCGGTGTTGTGGCAAGCCTACGTCACCGACGACTTCAACTCCGCCAACCGCGAAATCAAAAGCGTCGCCCTGATCCAGATGGACTTCGCGGTACGCGATACGCGCATACCCGGCACCGGCTGGATCTTCGGCACCTTCCAGTACAACGGCGCCGTGACCGGCAAGGCCAGCTGGGACAACCTGGTGCCGGTCGGCGTGATGTGGGGCAACGATCCGGAAAACACCGGCAACGACTTCACCAATCCCAAGCCGGCGGTGACCAAGATCAATCCGAAGATCCTCGAATCGGCGATCAACGCCAAGCCCGAACTGCCGCCCACGCATCTGGGCTGGAACGGGCGCCTGGACGGTCCGGTGGATAATCCGGTCAGCGCGTGCATGAGCTGCCATATGACGGCCGAAAGCCCGCAGCTGTCGCCGATGAATCCCACCTTCCAAGCCGATCCGCCGCCGGTCGGTTCCGTCGCCTGGATGCGTTGGTTCCAGAACGAGCCCGCCGGCGTGCCGTTCGATGCGGCAGCGCTAAGCACCGACTACAGCCTGCAGCTTGCCGGTGGCATCCAGAATTTCTACGACTGGAAGTGCACCCAGGATGGCGTCTTCGTGCAAGGGCCCAATGCTTGCCAGCAGGCCAAGAACTACCGCTTGAAGCTGATGAAGTCGGCGACGCCGCCGGCCAAGGTCTTCAAGGTGGAACGCGATCCGTCGCTTAACGAAATTCATTGACCGAGCGTGACGTCGCCGGGCCGCGCACATGCGCGGCCCGGCTTTTTTTCGCGCTTTCCCGGCTCATTGGAGCTGTTGTGCCTGTGGCATCCATGCGACACTTGCGCCTCGCCGAACCACAGGGGGGATGTGGCGTGCAAATTCTCACGCTGGAACATTTTGCCGGCCATATCAACGAGACGTTCACCGTGGATCTCGGCCACGGCAAGTCGCCGTTCGTGCTGGTCGAGGCGCGGTCCTTGCCGGTGACAGCCATACCGGGCCTGGTGCGCGCGCCGTTTTCGCTATTGTTCCATCACAGCGCGGCGGTGCTGTTTCCGCAGCGCATCTACCAGATGGAAGCGCCGGGTATCGGCGAGTTCGGCATCTTCCTGGTGCCGATCGCGCGCAACCAGGACGGCTTTATCTATCAGGCCGTATTCAACTGAGTCTTGCCGGCCGGCACCTGCCAACGCATGAGTTGGTGGAATCCTTCCATGGCCTCGTCGCGAAAGCCTAGTTCCCGATAGAGCTTATGCGCGCGAACATTGTGCTGCTCGACGTGCAGGGCGACGCTGCGGGCGCCATGGCGTTCTGCAGCAGCGAGCAGCTGCTGCAACAGCGCGCTGCCTACACCCTTGCCGCGATAGGCAGGCATCAGCCCGATGTCGACCACCAGCCAATCTTCTTTTTGGCGCGACACATACAGACGGCCGACCGGCGCGTGCCGGTGTTCCAGCACCAGGAATTCGGCCTGGGCGAAGTAGTGCACGAAGTGCCGGTGCTGCAAGGCGAACTGGCTATCCAGAAACGCATCCTTCGCACCCTCGGGCCATACGACCTGCGCCATTTCCTCGGCACGCGACCACGCATAAAGCTCGCGCAAGAATGCCGCATCGCTTTCGACCGCCCAGCGCAGGGCGTAGCCCTCGTGCCGAAGCCGTTCCGGCAGTTCGGTGGCGAAGAGCTGTTCGGGCGGAAACGCGGGAAGTGTCTGCACGTGAGGAAACATGCTAGGCGCGGACGCAACAGACCGGAGTGCGGTCTGTTGCGCGCGCAAAAACGTCAGGAAAACGACGGATAGGCGCCGCTCAATGCGATGCAGAAGTTCAAGGCAAGATAAGGCTGGCGGTTTTCATGCGGTTGATTGCCGCCAGAGGTGGCGAGCGTGGCGGGCAGCAGCGTGGTATTGGCGGCCTGATTGTTGTTGTAGTCCTCGAACACGCTGGAACTGGTAAGCGCCGCATTGGTCGCCGGTTGCGGCGAACGCGTACCGGTGCCGCCGAAGCCCTGGGCCGAATGGTTATGCATCGGCATTTCGTTGGAAATCAGCGTATGCGCCGCTTCGCCGAACGCCTCCCCGATAACGCGCTGCGTGAGCCCCAGCCCGGTGCCCTGGCTGCAGGGTGCGCGCGTGGTCAGGTTGGGCAACTGGAACGTGGACGTCCCGTTGCCGCCGTAAGCGGTGCCCAGCAAGGAGTAAAGCGTTGAGTATTGCGAGATGCTCACGGTCGCACCGTTGCACAGCGCCCAGCCGACCGGTGCAAAGTTGAAACCGAAGATTTGTACTTCGCCAAGAAAAGGTGTGGTCATGCCATTCTCCAAATAAGGTTGCGCGCAGTTGTCAGCTCTGTGAGGGGAAAATCCCCATCCAGGCAATGCAGAAAGACAGCGTCAACGTAGGCATGATGTTGTTGTGCGGCAGATTTCCACCCGATTGCCCGATCATGGCGGCGGCCATCGCGGCAGCGGTAGGCGTGCCGGTGATGTTCTGCAGATACATATGGTCGCTGGGCAACGCGCCGGGCTGTACCGTCGTGCCTGGCCCCACGGCGGTGGCAGCATTGGTGGTGGCCGTGAGGTTGTGGTTGTGCGCCGGCATCTGGTTGCTCAGCAAGGTGACATTTTCACTGCCGCCCGCTTGGCCGAGCACACGGGGGGTCAACCCCTGGCCGGTGCCCTGGTGCAGCGGCACCTGGCCGCGCAGGTCCGGCAGGCCGAAGGTGGTCACGCCATCGCCGCCATAGGTGGTGCCGAGCAAGGTAAACAGCACCTGGTAATTGGCGATGGACTGCAGGCTGCCGTCGCAGGCAAACCAGCCGGTGGGGATGCGTGGAAATGCAAGTAGGCGTATTTCGCCGACGTATGGTGTCGTCACGTTAATTCTCCTCCCGAAAACGAATGGGTCATCAAGTCATCAAGCCATCAACTGCGTGATGGATATATGCCGGTGAGAGCGATATTGAAGTTGATGACGCGAAACGGCTGCATGTTGCCATGCGGGCCGGATCCACCCGTCATGCTGATGGTTGGGGGATAGAGCGGGACGGTGTTGGTGCCGCCGGCTGCAAATACCGGAATGGTGGTGCTGTTGCTCGTACCCAGCAGGGCATTGGCCGGGGTCTTGCTGTTGCCGGTGGCGGTCGTGGCGTTGACCGGGTGCGTATGCATGGGCAACTGCTGCCCGATCAGCGTGACGTTTTCCACGCCGGCCACTTCCCCGATCGTATAGGGAGAGGGCTGCCAGCCCGGGTCCGCGGAAGGACCGCTGCCGGTAGGCGTGCGTCCCTGCAGATTGGGCAATTGAAAGTTGGTGGTGCCGTTGCCGCCGTATTGCACGCCGAGCAACGAAAATAGCGCCGTATTCTGCTGGATGGGCAAAAGTTGCCCATTGCAAAATGCAAAACCGCGCTGAGCAAATCCGAAGCCAGTCATCATGATCTGGCCGACATAGAACTCCGACATGCGACTTCCCCCTGTGATGGATGGTTGCAATGACATCCCGACACCGCGCGACGCTACACCGTCCTTGATGGCAATGACCACCGTTGCGGCGTGTCCCAGTCGATGTCCCCTGCTTACCGCAGCCCCTGCCGAGGCGTCCGCATGGTAGCGACGCCCGGTGCAGCAGATGTGATGAAACTGTGACGAAGATAACACTTGACTTGCAGGTACCCTCTCGACGACGTTATGCAGCGTTGAGTAGGGACCCCTGCAAAAGGATGCAGGCTCTTACTCAAGTTTCCGCGCTGTAGGCATTGGGGAAATCTCAAGTTTTTTCGCTACGCGCCGATGCGCGGCTTAGCGTATTTGGCATGTGCGCGCCAAGCGCTGCGGGTTGTCTCAGGGGTAGGGGCCATGATTCACACTATTTTCGCCCGCCATCGCGCGGCGTGCGCCGGGCTATTCGGTGCGTTCACTTCCGTGTTCGGCATGGGCTTGCTCCTGTGCCTGATGACGCTGGCGAGCCTCTGGCCGCGCGAAGCGGCGGCCTATACGACCCAGACCGGCTGCACCTTGACGATCACGTTCAACGCCAGCCCGCTCAATACGCAGCAGCGCTACAACTTGACCGGCAACGTCATCAGCGGAACCGGGGAAGCGGAGGCCTGCAGCCCCAACGGCGATATCCAGGCAACGCCAGGCGCGACGGTTTCGGGTGGCGGAAGCGGCAATCCTGGCGATCAAATCGCCGGACAGCACGGCACTTACACGCTCGAATACGACAGCAACGGCAACGAGTGGATCCTGTATACGCCGACCTCCTCCGTGTCGACCGGCTATACGGAGTCGATTGCGTTCTACGGCGATGACGGTATCTCGGTGGTCTACAACAACACCGCCAACATCACCATCCACATTGTCGCCACTGCCCCTGGCGCGCCGACCATTGGCGCCGCGACGGCTGGCAACGCCCAAGCCTCGATCACCTTCACCGCCCCAGGCAGCGATGGCGGTTCTCCCATCACCGGCTATACCGCCACCTCGAGCCCGGGCGGGCTGACCGGCAGCTGCGCCGCGTCGCCGTGTACGGTCACCGGCCTGACCAACGGTACGGCTTATAACTTCACCGTCACCGCCACCAATGGCGTCGGCACGGGTACGGCATCGGCAGCCTCCAACAGTGTCACGCCCTCGAGCGTGCCCAGTGCGCCCACCGGTGTGACCGCCAGCAGCAGTGCGCCGGCGCAGGCGACCGTCACCTTCAGTGCGGCCAACAACAACGGTTCGGCCATCACCGGCTACACCGTGACCTCCAGCCCTGCCGGTGGCATCGATTCCAGCGCGGGCACGACCTCGCTCAGCCATGTGATCACCGGCTTGACCAATGGCACGCCCTACACCTTTACGGTGACGGCGACCAATGGGGACGGTACCGGCCCGGCCTCGCCGGCCTCCAATAGCGTGACGCCGAAGGCGACGCAGACGATTACCTTCGCCAATCCGGGCACGCAGAACTTCGGCACGACGCCGACGCTTACGGCATCGTCCAATTCCGGTCTGACGGTGACGTTCTCCTCGACCACCACCGCGGTGTGCACGATCACCACCGCAGGCCAGCTTACCTTTGTCAGCGCCGGCAGCTGCACCATCAATGCGGACCAGGGCGGCAACGGCGTCTACGCGGCTGCGGCGACGGTCCCGCAGACGTTCCCGGTTGCGGCTGTCGTACCGGGGCCGCCCACCATCGGCACCGCCTCGACGACCACCACCCAGGCGACAGTGACCTTCACGGCGCCCGCCTTCACCGGCGGTGCCTCGATCAACCAGTACACCGCCACCAGCAGCCCGGGCGGCCTGACGGGGACCTGCGCCAATACGCCTTGCGTCGTGACCGGGCTTACCTACGGCACGGCCTACACCTTTACCGTAACCGCCAGCAATTCCGCCGGTACCGGTGCGCCGTCGGCGGCATCGAACAGCGTCACGCCGCTGGAAACGCAGACGATTAGCTTCTCCAATCCGGGTACGCAGAATTTCGGTACGACCCCGACGCTGACGGCCACCGCCAGCTCCGGCCTGACGGTGAACTTCTCCTCGAGCACGACGGCGGTGTGCACCATCACCAGCGGCGGCGCGCTCACCTTTATCACGACCGGCAGCTGCACCATCAATGCCAACCAGAACGGCAACGGCACCTACAGCGCCGCGCCGCAGGTGAGCCAGCAGTTCTCCGTGCAGGCAGTAGTGCCGGGCGCGCCGACCATCGGTGCGGTCACAACCAGCGGCCAGCAGGCGACGGTCAACTTTACCCCGCCGGCTTTCACCGGCGGCGCGTCGATCACTCAGTACACCGCCACCAGCAGCCCGGGCGGCCTCAGCAGTACCGGCTGTACCGCGTCGCCGTGTACGGTGGGCGGCCTTACCTACGGCACGGCCTATACCTTCACGGTCACGGCAACCAATTCGGCCGGCACCGGCGCGCCCTCGGCTGCGTCGAGCAGCACGACACCGCAGAACGCGCAGACGATTACCTTCTCCAATCCGGGCTCGCAGAACTTCGGTACCACGCCGACGCTGACGGCGACGGCGACGTCCAGCCTGACGGTGACGTTCACGTCGAGCACCACGGCCGTGTGCACGATCACCAGCGGCGGCACGCTCACCTTCATTACGGACGGCACCTGCACCATCAATGCCAATCAGGCCGGCAACGGAACCTACCTGCCTGCGCCGCAAGTCAGCCAATCGTTCAACGTCAACGCGATCGTACCGGGCGCGCCCACCATCGGTACGGCCGCTGCAGGCGATCAGCAGGCGACGGTGACGTTTACCGCGCCAGCCTCGTCGGGTGGCGCGTCGATCACCGGCTATACCGCCACCAGCAGCCCCGGCGGCAACACCAGTACCGGTTGTACCGCGTCGCCGTGTACGGTGACCGGCCTTACCAACGGCACGGCCTATACCTTTACGGTGACCGCTACCAACAGCGCCGGCACCGGCAGCGCGTCGGCCGCATCGAATGCGGTGACGCCGAAAGGCTCGCAGACGATCACCTTCGCCAATCCGGGCACGCAGTATTACGGCACCACGCCGACGCTGACGGCCTCGTCGACGTCGAGCCTGCCGGTGAGCTTCACGTCGAGCACGACGGCCGTGTGCACGGTGACCACGGGCGGCGTGCTGACCATCGTCACGCCGGGATCGTGCACCATCAACGCCAACCAGGCCGGCAACAATGCTTACCTGGCGGCGGCGCAAGTCAGCCAGACCTTTACCATCGCGGGCGTAGCGCCCAATCCGCCGACCATCGGCACGGCCACCGCCACCGATGCGCAGGCGAGCGTGACGTTTACGCCGCCGACCGTGACCGGCGGCGATGCGATCACCGGCTACACCGCGACCAGCAGCCCGGGCGGCGTGACCGGCACCTGCGTCAACTCGCCTTGCACCGTGAGTGGCCTCAGCAATGGCACGGCCTACACCTTCACGGTCACGGCGACCAATGCGGCCGGCACCAGCGTGGCCTCCGCGGCATCCAACAGCGTGACGCCCAAGGTGTCCGCGCAGATCACCAATTTCGCGGCCAACCCCGCGGCGCCGGTGTTCAAGCCCAGCGGCACGTTCACCGTATCGGCCACCGGCACCGGTTCGAGCAGCCCGGTGGTGTTCGCCGTGACGAATCCGCCGGGATCGGTGTGTTCCATCCAGGGCGCGACGGTAACCACGCTTTCGGCCGGTACCTGCAACGTCACCGCCAACCAGGCCGGCGACGGCAGCCATGTGGCCGCGCCGCAGGCAACGCTGGCGGTGAGCATCACCAATCCGCCGCCGCCGACGGTCAGCAACGCCAGTGCGAGCACCAACTACAACACCGCCACGACGGTCAATCTGAGCAGCAAGATCGCCGGTATCGACGTGACCTCGGTGGCGATCGCCCAGGCGCCGCAGCACGGCACCGTGACGGTGTCGGGCCAAAGCGTGACCTACACACCGTCCTCGACCTTCTACGGTGGCACTGACAGCTTTACCTATACCGCCACCAATCCCGGCGGCACGTCCGCGCCCGCGACGGTGACCGTCACGGTGGTGCCGTCCGCCGTGCCGGTGGCTGCGAGCCACACTATCGCCACGACCTCCGGCGTCGCCGTGTTGATCCAGGCGGTGGAAGGCGCCACCGGTCCGCAGCCGTTCGTCGGTGTCGGCGTCGCCACCCAGCCTGCGCATGGCAGCGCCGCGGCCAATGGCGAACAGATCACCTACACGCCGTCAGCCGGCTTCGTGGGCACCGACAGCTTCAACTATGTGGTGTCCAACCACTTCGGCCAGTCGCAGCCGGCAAGCATCACCGTCTCCGTGACCAAGGCCGGCCAGGCCAGCGGCTATACCAAGACGGTGATTACCTCGCCCGGCACGCCGGTATCGGTCAACCTGGGCAGCATCGTGCCGGGTACCTATAGCGGATCGAGCTTGCTCGGTCTCTCGCCGGGCAGCGCCGGCAATGTGTCGCTCAATCAGCCGACCGCACTCACGTTTACGCCGACCGGCAGCTTCACCGGCATGGTGCAGATCACCGCGGTGCTCAGCTCCGCCAGCGGCAGTCCGGTCACGGTCGATGTGTTGGTGCTGGTCACCAAGCAGCCGGATCCGTCCAAGAATCCGGACGTGCTCGGGCTGATCAATGCGCAGACCAATGCAGCGGAAATGTTCGCGCAGAGCCAGCTCGACAATATCCGTGGCCGCCTGGAAAGCCTGCATGACGGCGGCGGTTCGCTGTTCAGCAGCACCTTGTCGGTCAGCCTCGACGGCAAGCCGATGAGTGGCGGCGGCGCCAATGGACTACCCGGCCAGGCGCCGAACGGACAGCCGCAGCAGCCCGGCGACGCGGCAGGAACCGCCATGTGGCCGCAGCGCAGTGGCTTCATGCGCCCGGGCATCGGTGCCGGCGAAGCGCCGGACGGTACGCCGATCGCGTCCTCCGATCCTTCGGCCGCGCCGACGCCGACCACCATCGTGAAGGGCGGCCCGCAAGGACTGGGCGTGTGGATCGGCGGTACGGCGAACTTCGGTACCTTCGATTCGTATCGCCAGGCGGCCGGTTTCGACTCGGACAATATCGCCGTGACCGTCGGTGTCGACCAGCGCATCGGCAACACCGCCGTGCTCGGCATGAGCCTGGGCTACAACCACGACAACAGCGACATCTCCAACGACGGCACGCATAGCATCGCCAAGGGCTATAGCGCGGCGCTGTACGGCAGCTTCGCGCCTTCGGCCAATACCTATATCGACGGCGTACTCGGCGGCGGTGGCCTGAGCTTCGACAGCCAGCGCCGTGGCGAGAACTATGGCGACGACCTGCTCGGCCACCGTTATGGCGACCAGTGGTTTGCGTCCTTGACCGGCGGCTACGAATTCAAGTGGAGCAGCTGGCTGGTATCGCCGTACACGCGCCTGCAATGGTCGCTGTCGAGCTTGAATGCGTACTCGGAAACCGGCGATGTGACCGAAGCGCTGACCTATGGCAGCGAGCAGGTGCGCACCACGCAGGCGATCCTGGGCCTGCGCGCCAGCGGCGAGTACAAAGAGAGCTGGGGTATCGTGATTCCGCACTTCCGGCTCGAGCTGGGGCATAACTTCCAGGGCACCACCGACACCACCCTGAGCTATGCCTTCGTGCCTTCGGCCGGTTCGTGGAACGTGACCACCAATCCCTACAGCGCCAATGGCAATAGCGTGCAGGTGGGCTTCGGCAGCGACCTGCGGCTGTGGAGCGATTGGCTGATCACCACCGAATACGACTTCATGGCGCAGCCGCATGCGCACGATCAGATGATCAAGTTCGGGTTGAAGAAGCAGTTGTAAAAGGTCGACCCCTCTCCTCGCCGAGGAGAGGGATCGACGTAGGTTGGGTTAGCGCAGCGTAACCCAACGTTCTCCGCATCGTTGTGTATTGCGTGGGTGCCGCCATGGCGTGGCGATCTTCGGGGCACGGGCCATTGTTGGGTTACGCTGCGCTAACCCAACCTACGCGGTGGCTATGGCCTGCTTGCCCAGTTTGCGCAGACGCCGCTTTTCGGCACGCCTGGCCTTGCGTTCGCGCCGGTCGTGCTGCCACAGGTAAATCGCCGGGGTGCTGAGCAAGGTCAGCAGTTGCGATACGAACAGGCCGCCGAGAATCGCAATGCCCAGGGGCTGGCGCATCTCCGAGCCGCTACCGAATCCGACTGCCAGCGGCAAGGCTGCACCCATCGCCACCAGGGTGGTCATGGTGATCGGGCGAAAGCGCACCAGCGCGGCTTCGCGAATCGCTTCCGGCGGCGTCAGGCGACCTTCGCGTTCGGCGACCAGCGCAAAGTCCACCATCAGGATCGCGTTCTTCTTCACGATGCCGATCAGCATCAACACGGCAATCACCGACATGGTGGTGAGTTGCGTATGCGTGACCAGCATGGCCAGGAACGCACCCATGCCCGCGGCCGGCAGGGTGGACAGGATGGTCAGCGGATGGATCAGGCTTTCGTAGAGAACGCCCAGCACGATATACATGGTGAGAATCACCGCGATCAGCACTACTGCCGCATTGGTGGCCGCTTCTACCAATTGCTGGTTGTCGCCGGTAAACGCCTTCATCACGCCCTGCGGCAGCTGCGCGGCGAACATGGCCTGGTCGATCAGGTTCAGGCCGTCGGACTGGGTGATGCCATTGGCAAGGTTGTAATTGATGGTGGCCGCTTCGAGCTGGTTGTGGTGCTGGATATCGATCGGTTCGATAAACGGCCGGATATGCACCATGGCCGACAGCGGCACCATCTTGTTCTGGCTGTTGCGCACATACATGTTCAACAGCGCCTGTGGACTCAGCGTGGCCGCGTTGTCGGCGGTAAGAATCACCTGGTATTGCGTGAGATCGGCATAGATCACCGACACCGGCGTCTGGCCGTAGGCATCGGACAGCATCTGGTCGATCTGACCCATGCTGACGTCGAGACGCGACGCGGCATCGCGATCCACTTCCAGCAGCTGCTGTTTGCCGATGCTGTCGAAGCTGGTGCTGACATCCTGGAATTGTTTCATCCGGCGCATCGTCTGCGCCAGTTTCAGCGTCGGCGCCTGCAGCGACAGGCCGTTGTTGCTGGTCAGGTCGAAGGCGTACTTGCCCTTGGGGCTGGCGCGCGAATCGGAGCCGAAAAAGTTCAGGCTGGTAAGCGAGATTCGCACGTCGGGAATTTGCTTCAGCTGCTTGGTCAGGCGCCCGATGATTTTGTCGGCCGATTCCCTGCGCTGTCCGGCGCCGTCGCCGCGCGGCTTGAGGTCCATGAAATAAGTGGCTTCATTGGCGACCGCGCCATTGGTGTCGTTGCCGCCCAGGAACGAGGTGACATCGAGCACGCCCGGATCGGCCAGCATGGCCGCCTCCATCGCCCGCGTGCGCTGCGCCAGCAAGGTCGGTGAAATGTTCGCATCGGCGACCAGGTCCGCTTCGACCAGGCCGGTATCGCCGCTGGGCATCAGTGCGCCGCCGGCGGTCTTGGCCACGGCCATCGCCAGCACCACGGTCAGAATCAAGAGCAATGGCGGTTGCCAGCGCATGACGCGGCGATGGCGCATGGCCCAATCCAGGCCGGATGCATAAATGCGCAGCAACGTGCGGTCGAAGCGCTCCACCGCGCGCTCGAGCCGGCTCGGCTGCGCGGCGGCCTGTTCGCGCAGCAAATAGCGCCCGCACAGCGCGGGCGTGAGGGTCAGCGACACCAGCGCGGAGATCACGATGGTGGCGATCAGCGTGACCGAGAACTCGCGCATCAGCATGATCATCGCGCTATGCCCGAAGACCATTGGCGCAAATACCGCGATCAGCGACAAGGTGATCGAGATCACCGTGAAACCGATTTCCCTGACGCCGGTCAGCGCGGCATCCAGTGGTTCGGCGCCCTGCTCCATATGCCGGAAAATGTTCTCGATCACCACGATCGCATCGTCCACCACGAAGCCGATGCACAGCACCAGGGCGATCAGCGACAGCATATTGAGGGTGAAGCCCAGCGCGTACATCAGCACGAAGGCGCCGGCCAGCGACAGCGGCACGCTCAGCATGGCGATCAAGGTGGGCCGTACGCGGCGCAGGAAGACCAGCATCACCAGGGCCACCATCAGCACGCTGAGCAGCAGCGCCACTTCTACCTCGTGCAGCGCCGACTTGGTCGATTGCGTGAGATCGAAGATCGGCGTGATCTGCACATCCGCCGGCACCAGGGTCTGCAGCCGCGGGATCATCTTGCGCACGGTCTCGTCCAGCTGCACGGCATTGGCTTCCGGGCGCTTGATCACCTGCAGCAGCACGGCATGCTGGTTGTTGAACCAGGCAGCCTGATACGCATCCTGCTGGCCGTCGGTCACCGTGGCCACATCCGCCAGATGTACCGGCACGCCCTTCTGGTTGGCGATCACCAGCGCGCCGAAATCGCGGGCGGTGCGCACGCCGTCGTTGGCGGTGACGGTCATCTGGGTGATGCCGTCGCTAAGCACGCCCTGCGGCGAGGTGACATTGGCCGCGCGCAAGGTATTGGCAACGTCGTTGGCAGTAAGACCCATCGCGGTCAGCGCGCTGCTGTTGATCGAGATGCGCACCGCGTGCGGCGCGCCGCCGAGCAGCTGGGCCTGCGCGACGCCGGGAATCTGCGCGATCGCCGGGCGCATCAGCGTATCGGCCAGATCGTAAAGCTTGTCCGAGGGCAGGCTGGCGGAATTCAAGGCCAGCATCAGCACCGGGATCTGGGTGGTATCGGCTTTGAACAACTGCGGAGGCGATAGCGCCACCACGGGCGGCAGATCGGGCAGGGCCTCGTTGATCGCCGCTTCCACGTCGCGCGCGGCATCGTCGGCGCTGCGCGACATTTCGAAGCGGATATTGATCTGGGTGCCGCCGGGGTTGGCATCGGAATTCATTTCCACGATGCCGGGGATGCGCCCGAAGTGGCGTTCCAGCGGCGCGGTCACCGTCGCCGCAACGGTCTGCGCATCGGCGCCGGGCACGATGGTCTGCACGGTAATGGCTGGAAACTGCAGCGAGGGGAAGGCCGCTACGCCAAGCATCAGATAGGCGCAGAAGCCGGCGATCACCAGGCCGATCGCCAGCAGCGATGTCGCCACCGGACGGCGGATGATCGGGGCGAAGATGTTCATGCGCACTTTTCCATATGCATGTGATAGCCCTATCGACAGCGGCGCGAATGTGTCGTTCGTCCATCCGTGCCACAAGGCATGGCGCTGATGATTTTCTCCCTCTCCCCTGCGGGGAGAGGGTCGGGGTGAGGGGGACAACCTTGCGGGGATGTCTCGATCGAAGCGTCGCTCTTATACGATCCAAGGCAAGCCGTGGCCCCTCACCTCGGTCCTCTCCCCACAGGGGAGAGGAAGACAAGCAAAGCTCAGTGCGTCGCCGCCGCTTGCTTGCCCAAGCGCCGCAGGCGCCGCTTCTCCGCTCGCTTGGCCTTGCGCTCGCGCCGGTCGTGCTGCCACAGGTAAATCGCCGGTGTGCTGAGCAAGGTCAGCAACTGCGACACGAACAGGCCGCCGAGAATGGCAATACCCAGCGGCTGGCGCATTTCCGAACCGCTGCCGAAGCCGATCGCCAGCGGCAGCGCCGCGCCCATCGCCACCAAGGTGGTCATGGTGATCGGGCGGAAGCGCACCAGTGCTGCTTCGCGGATCGCTTCGGGCGGTGTGCGACCGCCTTCGCGTTCGGCCACCAGGGCGAAATCCACCATCAGGATCGCGTTCTTCTTCACGATGCCGATCAGCATCAGCACCGCGATCACCGACATCATGGTGAGCTGGGTGTGGGTGATCAGCATGGCCAGGAAGGCGCCCATGCCGGCGGCGGGCAAGGTGGACAGGATGGTCAGCGGATGGATCAGGCTTTCGTACAGAATGCCCAGCACGATGTACATCACCAGGATCACTGCCGCGAATACGATCAACGCGTTGGTCATGGCCTCGACCAGTTTCTGGTTGTCGCCGGTGTACTGGCGGCTGATCCCTTCGGGCAGTTGTGCGGCGACCATCGCCTGGTCGACATACTTGAGGCCATCGGCCTGGGTCACGCCGTCGGCGAGGTTGTAGCTGATGGTGGCCGATTCCACCTGGTTGTAATGCTCCACTTCCACCGGCGCGATATACGGCGCCACGTGCGCCAGCGCCGACAGCGGCACCATCTTGTTCTGCGTGCTGCGCACGTAAGTATTGAGCAAGGTATCGGGGCTGAGCGTTTCCGCGTTGGTGGCGGTAAGCACCACGCGGTACTGATTCACGTCCGAATAGATCACCGATACCGGCGTCTGCCCGAAGGCATTGGCCAGCGCCTGGTCGATCTGGCCCATGCCTACGTCCAGGCGCGAGGCGGCATTGCGGTCCACCTCCAGCAGCTGCTGTTTGCCGATGCTGTCGTAGCTGGTGCTGACGTTCTTGAACTGGGTCATCTTGCGCATCGTCTGCGCCAGCTTGAGCACCGCCGGCTGCAACGGCGCGCCGCTGTTGCTGCCGAGGCTGAAGGCGAATTCGCCGCCGCCCTTGTTATTGCCGCCGCCGAGGAACTGCATGCCGCGCATGGTTACCTTCATGTCGGCAATGTGCTTGTACTTCTCGTCCAGGCGCGCGATTACCTTGTCCACCGAATCGGGCCGCTGCCCGGGCCCGTGGCCCAGCGGCTTGAGGTCGACGAACAAGGTGGAATTGTTGCCCACCGCGCCGTTGTTGTTGTTGCCGCCCAGGATGGTGGTGACATCCATCACCGCCGGATCGGCCTGCATGATCGCGGAGATCGCCTCGGTGCGCTTGGCCATCAGTGCCGGCGAGATATTCGCCTCCGCTTCCATCTGCGCGATCATCATGCCGGTGTCTTCCTTGGGCATGATTGCGCCGCCGGCGGTCTTGGCCACCACCGTGGCCAGCGTGGCGGTAAGGATCAGCAAAATCAGCGGCTGCCAGCGCATGATGCGCCGGTGATGCATGGCCCAGTTCAGGCCGCGCTCGTAGATGCGCAGGATGCGGCGGTCGAAGCGTTCGGCGAGGGCTTCCAGCAGGCCGGGCTTGCGCTGTTCGGCCGACAGTTCCGGCAGCAGGTAGCGCCCGCATAGCGCGGGCGTGAGGGTGAGCGAGACCAGCGCGGAAATCACGATCGTCGCAATCAGCGTGACCGAGAACTCGCGCATCAGCATCACCAGCGTGTTGTTGCCGAACACCATCGGCGCGAACACCGCGATCAGCGACACGGTGATCGAGATCACGGTGAAGCCGATCTCGCGTACGCCCAGCAGCGCCGAATCCAGCGCACGCATGCCGTTTTCCATGTGGCGCACGATGTTCTCGATCACCACGATCGCATCGTCCACCACGAAGCCGATGCACAGCACCAGCGCCACCAGCGACAAGACGTTGAGGGTAAAGCCAAGCGCGTACATCACCACGAAGGCGCCGGCCAGCGACAGCGGCACGCTCAGCATGGCGATCAGGGTGGGGCGCACGCGGCGCAGGAACACCAGCATCACCAGCGCCACCATCACGATACTGAGCAGCAGCGCCACTTCCACTTCGTGCAGGGCGGATTTGGTGGACTGGGTGAGGTCGAAGATCGGCGTCACCTTCACGTCTGCCGGCACCAGGTTGCGCAGGCCGGGCAGGCGGTTGCGGATTTCCTGCACCACCTCGATCGAGTTCGCTTCGGGCCGCTTGCTGATCTGCATCGATACCGCGCGCTGGCCGTTGAACCACGCAGCCTGGTATTTGTCCTGCTCGCCGCTGGTGATGGTGGCGACGTCCGACAGATACACCGGCACGTTCTTCTGGTTGGCGATCACCAGCCGGGCGAAGTCCTGCGGCGTGTGCAGTGCATCGTTGGCGGTGACGGTCATCTGGGTGATGCCGTCGGTGATGATGCCTTGCGGCGAGGTGACATTGGCCGCGCGCAGGGTGTTGGCGATGTCGTTGGCGGTAAGGCCCTTGGCAGTCAGCGCGGCTGGATTGAAGTTCACCCGCACCGCATGCGGCGTGCCGCCGAACACCTGCACCTGCGCCACGCCGGGAATCTGCGCTACCGCCGGCATCAGCAAGGTGTCGGTGAGATCGTAGAGGCGGTCCGGCGGCATGCTGGTGGAGGTCAGCGAAATCAGCAGCACCGGAATCGAGGCGGTATCGAATTTGAAATATTGCGGCGGCTGCATGCCGGACGGCAGGTCGGCTTGCGCGGCGTTGATCGCCGCCTGCACATCGCGCGCGACTTTGTCGGCATTGCGGCCGAAGTCGAACAGGATCTGGATCTGGGTGCCGCCGGCATTGCTGTCGGAGGTCATCTGCTGAACACCGGGAATGCGGCCCAGCTGGCGTTCCAGCGGCGCCACTACGGTGGCGGCCATGGTCTGCGCATCGGCGCCCGGATACTGCGCCACCACTACCACGCCGGGGAAATCCAGCGACGGCAGCGCCGCCACGCCCAGCAGCAGGTAGGCGCAGAAGCCGGCGATCACCAGGCCGATCGCCAGCAGCGAGGTGCCGGTGGGCCGGCGGATGATGGGCGCGAAAACGTTCACGCAGTCACCCGCGTGTCAGCGTTGCGCAAGCTGCGCCCGCGCGGATACCGCGCCGGAGGGGGCGCAGGGAAAAGAAAAGACGCATTCATGGACATCCTTATGCCCCGGGATCCTATCCCGTTGAATGTGCCTGAAGTCCGGCCGTGCCGAAAGGCATGGCGGGTTTGTTCTTCACGAACGCGAAAGCGTCGCCGCTTTGCTCCCTCGCCCCGACGGGGAAAGGGAGCAATCTTGCGTAGAAGCTAAATCGGAGCGTCGCTTGATGGTGGTGCGAGGCTAGCCTGCCCCCTCACCTCAGTCCTCTCCCCAAGGGAGAGGAAGAAGATCGCGGCGCTTACGGCGTATACCGCAGCGTGAGATACCAGGTCCGGCCCAGCTGGTTGTAGTAGTAGGTGGTCTCGTAGCGGTGATCGAAGGCATTGGCCAGTTTGCCCTCCACCTGCCAGCCCGGCGCGAACGTATAGCTGGCGCGGAAGTCGGTGGTTGCATAGCCGCCCATGCGTTCGGTGTTGGCCACGTCGTCGTAGCGCTTGCCGGCGGCGAAGAAGGTGGCGCCCACGCCGAACTTGCCGAACTGGCGATCGATATCCACGCGTGCCGTGCGCTCGGCGCGGCGCGGCAGCACATTGCCGTTGTCGGGGCCGCCGTCGTTGTTCTTCGGCTGCAGCAGGGTGAGGTAGCTCTGTACGCGCCAGTCGTCCAGCTTGAAGCCGAACTGGCCTTCCAGGCCGCGAATCCGCGCGCTGCTGAGATTGAACGGGATGAATTCGCTATTGAAGCCGATCAGATCGGTGATGCGCGTCTGGTAGGCGTTCACGCCCCAGTTCCAGTTGCTGAGCTGCTGGTTCAGACCGATTTCCGCGCTGCGCGAGGTCTCCGGCTTCAGGTCCGGATTGGCGGTGGGTACGCCGCCGAAGGCCGGGAAATACAGGTCGTCGAAGGTCGGCGCATGGAAGGCCGTGCCATAGCTGGCCGACAGCACCAGGCCCTGGTCGAAGTGATAGCCCCAGGCCAGCGCGCCGGTGTTGTGATTGCCGAACTGGTCGTTGTGATCGTGACGCACCGAGGCCTGCACTTCGTTCTGGCCGAAGGTGCCCTGGTACTGGGCGAAGGTGCCGGTATCGCCGCGCGTGGTCTGCTGGAACGCGGTATCGCTGTAGATGTGTTCCTGCTGGTAATCCACACCCACCGTCAGCAGCTGGTTGCTGGCCAGGGTGATGTCGTTCTGCCACGAAGCCTGGTTGCGGCGCGAATCGAAAAAGCCGGTGGGCATGCGCGGGTAGTACTCGCCGAAATAGGTGCCCTGATAGAAGGTGTCGTCGTCGTCGCGGCTCTGGCCGGCGCTCAGCGTGACTTTCCAGATATCCACCGGCGTGAAGCTCAGGCGCGCGCCGGCCACGTACTGCTCTTCGATCGCGTCGTTGCCGCCGTACGGCGAGCCGGCGTATTCCACGTTGCTCTTGCTGCGCATCCAGTCGAAGGACAGCTCGGTGCCGTTATCCCAGCGATAGCCGAAATTGGCGAAGCCGTTCCAGTTGCGGTACGCGTCGTTGCGCGGGTCGTCCACGCCGCAGGCCACGCCCAGTTCGGCTGCGCCCATACGGCAGGCCGGAATGCCGCCGGTGTATTCGCCGCCGAGGCTGGCGTTGTACCAGAGGTGCGAATCGCCGCCGGAGATGCCGGCCTGGCCGTTGATGTAGCCATGGCTGCCGCCGGTGACGCTGAATTCGGGTTTCACGCCGCCATCCGGCTGGCCGTGGCGCAGGAAGATCTGCAGCACGCCGCCCAGCGCATCGGAGCCGTACAGGCTGGCGCGCGGGCCGCGCACCAGCTCGATGCGGTCGATCGCACTCACCGGAATCTGTTCCAGCGCCGCCAGGCCCAGGCTGACCGAGCCGATGCGCACGCCGTCGATCAGCACCAGCACGTGGGTGGGATTGGTGCCGCGCAGGTACAGCGAGGTGGCTTCGCCGATACCGCCGGTTTGCGCGATCGACACGCCGGGCAGGCCGTTGAGCAGGTCGGAGACCGAGGTGGGCTGCAGGCGATCGATGTCTTCGCGGGTGATTACGCTGACCGAAGACAGTGCATCGTTCTCGGTGATGGCGGTGCGCGTGGCGGTGACGATCACCGGCGAGAGCGTGCTGTTCGGGTCGGTGGCGGTCTGCGCATGGCCGGCCTGGCTGGCCAGGGCGAGGCCGAGCAGCGCGGCCAGCGTGGTTTTCTTCAACATGTGGATTCCCCTGCCGTGCGTCCCCGCGCGGCGTGAATAAATAAGCCGGCGTAGCGACAAACGGGGGAAACGGAATGGCGGGCAGGCGGTGACGATCGCAGCACGCGCTCCGAATCCTCGCCCACCGCGAGTGCCAGAACCATCGAATCGGGCCGGTCTCCGGACTCGCGAGGGACATGCCGTGCATGCCAGCGAACGATGCCTTCCCATGCGTGACGCACAGTGGCGCGTGATCGTTCGCGAACGCTCGCTTACCGTTGCGGGGGCAGTGCCGGCCTTGCTGCGATCAGCGCACCGGCTTCCCGTTTCATCCCCTTGGCCATGCGGCCAGGGACACCCGAAACGGGCGAACTGTAGCCGGTGGCGCCGGTCGGGGCAATGGAAATGCGCGCTTCCGGCGGGAAACGGGGTCGATCAGGCCTCAATCGGTCTGCAATTCCGCCACGAAATCGTAGATGTCGCCGCGGTACCAGGAGGTGGTGAATTCCACCACGCGTCCGTCGTCGAGAAAGCCGCGGCGCTCGATATGCAGGCCGGCGCTGCCGGCGGTGACGTGCAGCAGGCGCGCCTGGCGGGCGCCGAGCAGCACCGCACGCAACCGCTGCAGGGCGCGCACCGGGCGGCAGTCGTATTTGCCCAGCGCCTCGTACAGCGAATCGTGCACCTCGTGCGGATCGGGCAGGATGCTGGCCGGCACCACGGTGCGCTCGATCGCCAAGGGCTCGTCCTCGGCATAGCGCACGCGGTGCAGGCGCGCTACCAGCACGCCGGGCGACAGGTTCAGCGCCATCGATTCTTCCGGCGTCACCTCGCCCACGCTGCGCTCGAAAAACTCCGAGCGCGGGTGCAGGCCGCGGGCGCGCAGGTCCTCGGTAAAGCTGGTCAGGCGCGACATCGGTTTGATGATGCGCTCGGCCACGAAGGTGCCGGCGCCATGGCGCTGGGTCAGCAGGCCTTCCTCGACCAGGCCGGAAATGGCCTTGCGTACCGTCACACGGGACAAACCCAGGACCTGCGATAAATCCCGTTCGCTGGGCAGGGTCTGGCCGGGCTCGATATCCCGGTGCTGGATCACATTGCGAATAGCCCGGCGCAGCCGCAGGTAGGCCAGCGGCTGGTGGGTGGTGGTGTCGCGGCTGAGCCGCCGGTATTCCTCGGCCAGGGCATTCTGCATCGCTGCACAATACCAATGCCGAACCACTGGTACAACTCCGGTACATCCCGGCGCCGGGCGGCGCTTAGGAAAAAATTGCATACGATTGCAATGCACAAAAGACTGGTATTGCCTGGTATGTCATTGGTACGATCGAGCTTCCCCGGCGGCTGCACCCCCGTGGCTGCCCGCATAGATAGAGGTGAGTTGTGACTGCACCTGCACAACCGGTCGAGCTGTTCGACTTGGTGATTTTCGGCGGCACCGGCGATCTCGCCGTGCGCAAACTCCTCCCTGCCCTGTTCCACCGCTTTGTCGACGGCCAGATCCAGGACGGCAGCCGCATCGTCGGCGTGGCGCGCGAAGCGCTGGACGACGATGGCTATCGCGGGCAGATCCGCTCGGCCCTCAACGGCGCGGCCCATGCGCAGCCGGCCAAGCTGGACGCCTTCCTCAAGCTGGTGCATTACCGCTCGCTGGATGCGCGCAAGGACGACGGCTGGGACGACTTCGCCAAGCTGATGGGCGACGAGCCCGATCACGTGCGGGTGTTCTATCTCTCCACCTCGCCGGAACTGTTCGTCGACATCTGCCAGCGCCTGGGCCATTACGGCCTCAACCAGGGTGAATCGCGGGTGGTGCTGGAAAAGCCGATCGGCCATGACCTGGCCAGCGCCAACCGCATCAACGACGACGTCGGCGCGGTGTTCGCCGAGTCGCAGACCTTCCGCATCGACCACTACCTGGGCAAGGAAACGGTGCAGAACCTGCTGGCGCTGCGCTTCGGCAATGCGCTGTTCGAGCCGCTGTGGAATGCCGGCCATATCGACCACGTGCAGATCACCGTGGCCGAAACGCTGGGCGTCGGCCGCCGCGGCCCGTATTACGACCATGCCGGCGCCCTGCGCGACATGGTGCAGAACCATATGCTGCAGCTGCTGTGCATGGTGGCGATGGAGCCACCCTCGTCGCTGGAGCCGGATGCGGTACGCGATGAAAAGCTCAAGGTGCTGCATTCGCTCAAGCCGATCGACGAAGGCAATGCGGCGCAGCTCACCGTGCGCGGCCAGTACCGCGCCGGCGCGGCCGAAGGCCAGAGCGTGCCGGGCTATATCGAAGACCTGAATGCGGACAGCAAGTCCAAGGTCGACAAATCCAATACCGAAACCTTTGTGGCGCTGAAGGCCGAGATCGGCAACTGGCGCTGGGCCGGCGTGCCGTTCTACCTGCGTACCGGCAAGCGGCTGGCCGAGCGTGTGTCGGAAATCGTGGTGGCGTTCAAACCGGTGCCGCACTCCATTTTCACCGCCGCTGCAGGCCCGCTGGCGCAGAATCGCCTGGTGCTGCGGCTGCAGCCGGACGAAGGCGTGAAGCTGTGGCTGACCATCAAGCATCCGGGCCCGGGCGGGCTGCGCCTGCGCCATGTGCCGCTGGATATGAGCTTCGCCGAAGCCTTCGGCGTGCAGCAGCCGGATGCCTATGAACGCCTGTTGCTGGATGTGGTGCGCGGCAATCCCACCTTGTTCATGCGCCGCGACGAAGTGGAAGCGGCATGGCGCTGGGCCGGTCCGATCCTGGCCGCATGGTCGGCCGGCGGCGAAGCACCGCGCCCGTACACCTCCGGCACCTGGGGCCCGAGCGCTGCGGTCGCCCTGATCGAGCGCGACGGCCGCACCTGGGACGAGGATTACGAATAGTGTCCAGCTCGCCACAACTGCATGGGTTCGACGATGGCCAGGCGCTGGCCGAGGCCTTGGCCAGCGCCATCGCCGGCCAGCTGCGCGTCGCCATCGAGACGCGCGGCGAAGCTTTGCTGGCGGTGTCCGGCGGCAGCACGCCCAAGCGTCTGTTCGAGCTGCTGTCGCAGCAAGATCTGAACTGGTCGCGCGTAACCATCACCCTGGTGGACGAGCGCTGGGTACCCGATAGCGACGAGCGCTCGAATGCGCGCATGGTCGAAGCGCTGCTGCTGCAGCACAAGGCGGCGGATGCGGAATTCGTGCCGCTTTATGTCGAAGCGGCTACGCCCGAAGCCGGCATCGCCGAAGTGCGTACGCGGGTGGGTGCGCTCAAGCATCCGTTCGACGTGGTGGTGCTGGGCATGGGCCCGGATGGCCACACAGCTTCGTTCTTCCCCGGCGGCGATCGCTTGCGCGAAGCGCTGGATCTGTCCAATACCGCGCAAGTGCTACCGATGCGCGCACCGGGCGCGGGCGAGCCGCGCATCACCTTTACGCTGCGCGAGTTGCTCCAGGCACACACGCTGTATCTGCATGTGCAGGGCAACGACAAGCGCGATGTGCTGGCGCAGGCCGAACAGCCTGGCAGCGCATTGCCGATCGCCAACGTGCTGCGTGCCGGGCGGCAGTTGGATATTTATTGGTGCCCGTGAAGCTGGCTGAATTATTTGCGTCTGCTGCGCACCCTGCCGTCATTTCCGTTTTCGCGGGAATGACGGCAACGCGAGGATGAGCTTTATCAGGCCAATGATGTTTCCTTTGCAGGCAAAACACGCGTCAACGCCGAATCCACTCGGCTGGAGTCTGAAATGAGTTTGCACCCCGTCGTCGCCGAAGTTACCGAACGCCTGCGCGAACGCAGCCGCGATACGCGCGCCGCGTACCTGGACCGTATCCATGGCGCCGCGGTAGAAGGCACGCATCGCGCGCGGCTTTCCTGCGGCAACCTGGCGCACGGTTTTGCGGCCTGCGGCGTGAACGACAAGGCCGCGCTGCGCGAAGGCCACGTACCGAACATCGGCATTGTCACCGCATACAACGACATGCTCTCTGCGCATCAGCCGTACGAACGCTATCCGGCGCTGATCCGCCAGATCGCGCGCGATGCGGGCTTCACCGCGCAGGTGGCCGGTGGTGTGCCGGCGATGTGCGATGGCGTTACCCAGGGCCGCTCCGGCATGGAGCTGTCGCTGTTCTCGCGCGACCTGATCGCCATGGCCACCGCGGTGGCGCTGTCGCACGACATGTTCGACGGCACGCTGTACCTGGGCATCTGCGACAAGATCGTGCCGGGGCTGCTGATAGGTGCGTTGAGCTTCGGCCATCTGCCCGGCGTGTTCGTGCCCAGCGGCCCGATGCCCAGCGGCATCACCAACGAACAGAAATCGAAAGTGCGTCAGTCCTATGCGGAGGGCAAGGCCAGCCGCGCCGAACTGCTGGAAGCGGAAGCCGCCTCGTATCACGCGCCCGGCACCTGCACCTTCTACGGCACCGCCAATTCCAACCAGATGCTGATGGAGATCATGGGTCTGCATCTGCCAGGCGCCAGCTTCGTCGCACCGGATACGCCGTTGCGCGATGCGCTTACGGCCGAAGCGGTGCACCGCGCGGCCGCGCTGGGCAAGCATGGCGAGAACCTGCCGATCGGCCATATCGTCGACGAGCGCGCCATCGTCAACGGCGTAATCGGCCTGCATGCCACCGGCGGCTCCACCAATCACCTGCTGCACCTGGTGGCGATTGCGCAGGCGGCAGGCATTGCGCTGCGCTGGGAAGATTTCGACGCCTTGTCTTCGGTGGTGCCGCTGCTGGCGCGCGTGTATCCGAACGGCTATGCCGACGTGAACCAGTTCCACGAAGCCGGTGGCATGGCTTTCCTGATCGATCAGTTGCTCGGTGCCGGCCTGCTGCATGGCGATGCGCACGCGATTACCGGCGGCACCCTGGCCGAGTACAACCAGGTGCCCTCGTTGAACGAAGATGGCGCGCTGAGCTGGACGCCGGTGCTCAAACAGAGCGGCAATCGCGGCGTGCTGCGTGGCATGGACGAACCGTTCCGCACCGACGGCGGCCTGCGCATGCTGCACGGCAATCTCGGCCGCGCCGTGATCAAGGTGTCCTCGGTGCCGGACGAGCGGCTGGTGATCGAAGCGCCCGCCGTGGTGTTCCACGACCAGGACGAGATCAAGCGCGCCTTCGACCGTGGCGAGCTCAATCGCGATTTCATCGCAGTGGTGCGGTTCCAGGGTCCGCGCGCAATCGGCATGCCGGAGTTGCACAAGCTCACGCCGACGCTGAGCGTGCTGCAGGACCGCGGCCATCGCATCGCGCTGGTCACCGACGGCCGCATGTCCGGCGCCAGCGGCCGCGTGCCGGCGGCGATCCATATCACGCCGGAAGCGGACGACGGTGGCGCGATCGCCAAGATCCGCGACGGCGACATCATTCGCCTGGATGCGGTGCATGGCCACCTGGATGTGCTGGTGGACGCGGGCGAATTCGCCGCCCGCACGCCGGCGATCGAGGATCTGTCCCGGCATCAGCACGGTATGGGACGTGAACTATTCGGCATGTTCCGGCGCAATGCGATGGCGGCGGACTTGGGTGCGGGTGTGCTTTGATTGGCTGACGCCAGTCCGCATATTTGCCGATGAAACGTCACTTCTCCATGCCGTCATTCCCGCTTTCGCGGGAATGACGGCGCTGATGGAAGATCGCGTAAGCGTGTAGTCGTCTGCGCAGCCTTAATCTCGAGCATAAGCCCATGAACATCGAAACCAAGCAACAACAAGTCGAAGCCACCATGCGCCTTGCCGCGGTGATTCCGGTGGTGATCATCGACGACGCCAAACACGCGGTGCCGATGGCGCGCGCCCTGGTGGCCGGCGGCATCCCGGCCATTGAAGTGACCCTGCGTACGCCGGCCGCGCTCGACGCCATCCGCGCGATCGCCGCCGAAGTGGAAGGCGCGGTGGTGGGCGTGGGCACGGTGCTTACCGCAAAAGACCTGCACGCAGCCGAACAGGCCGGTGCGCGTTTCGCGGTATCGCCCGGTACCTCGCCCAAGCTGCTGGATGCTGCCGAAGACAGCGCGCTGCCGCTGCTGCCCGGCATCGCCACCGCCAGCGAAGCGATGAACCTGCTGGAGCGCGGCTATCGCCATCTGAAGTTCTTCCCGGCGGTGCCGGCCGGCGGCGCCAAGCTGCTCGGCGCCTGGGCCAGCCCATTGCCGCAGATCCGCTTCTGCCCTACCGGCGGCATCTCGCTGCAGAACGCGGCGGATTTCCTGGGTCTGTCCAACGTGCTGTGCGTGGGCGGCTCCTGGTTGACGCCAGCGGATCGATTGCAGCGCGGAGATTGGGCCGGTATCGAACAGCTGGCACGTGAAGCTGCGCTGCTCAAAGGCGTCGTTGCCTGACCGTCCAGGCCCGCCTTCTGACCGCCCCAAATCGTCGATCACCCCCAAACCGCTGATTACTCCAAACTGCTGATCACTCCAACCCGTCATCCCGGCGCAGGCCGGGACCCAGCGTCTTCTTGCCAGAAAGTCGCCAGGTCCCGGCCTGCGCCGGGATGACGGCGATGAAGAATTTCAGGGCGCCCAAACCGGTGACTTCGGGATGAAAGATTTCACGACCCCAAACCTGTGACTTCTGGGGTGTGATTCTCCCCGCCCGGCTGCCTAAGCTGGGCGGTCGGCATCCTGTGCCACTACCGGGGAAGATCACTCCATGCGCAAGCTTCCGCTCGCTATCGCCCTTGCCACCTTGCTGCTCGGCACCGCCGTGGCAGCCGACAAGAAGGACAAGGCATCGGACGACACCAAACCCGAAGCCGCCCTGCTGCATCCGCAGGCTTCGCAGAGCGAAGGCTCAGTCTCGGTGGAAGGCAGGCACATCGCGTACAAGGCAGTGGCCGGCACCATCGTGCTGCACGGCAAGGACGAGAAGGAAAACGAGCCGACCGTCAGCATGTTCTACGTCGCCTATTTCAAGAAAGGCGAAGACGCGGCCAAGCGCCCGATCACCTTTGTCTACAACGGCGGCCCCGGCTCGGCCACAGTGTGGCTGCACATGGGTGCGTTCGGTCCGCGCCGCGTGGTCACCAAGGACGACAGCCACACGCCCGCCGCGCCGTACCAGCTGATCAACAACAACTACAGCCTGCTGGATGCCTCCGACCTGGTCTTTATCGATGCGCCCGGCGCTGGCTTCAGCCGTCTGGTAGCCGACGAACAGGATGCGTCCAAGCGCGAGGAACAACTGAAGGAGCGGCGCAAGGATATCTATAGCGTCGATGGCGACGGCCACGCCTTCGCCCAGTTCATCACCCAGTTCCTCAGCCGCTACGGCCGCTGGAATTCGCCCAAGTATCTGTTCGGCGAAAGCTACGGCACCACTCGCTCGGCCGTGGTGGCGAACGATCTGGAGAACGAGAACAGCGTGGATCTGAACGGCGTGATCCTGCTGTCGCAGATCCTCAATTTCGACACCAGCATCGACGGCTCCGACCAGAACCCCGGCGTGGACCTGCCCTACGAACTGGCGCTGCCGACGTTTGCGGCCACCGCCTATTACCATCACAAGCTGCCGCAGCAGCCGGGTGAACTGGAATCCTTCCTGCAGGAAGTGGAGCAGTTTGCGCTGGGCGAGTACGCGCAGGCGCTGATGCAGGGTTCGCGCCTGGACGACGCGCACAAGCAGGCGATTGCCGAGAAGCTGCATCAATACACCGGCCTGTCGGTCGCGTATCTGCTGAAGGCCGACCTGCGCGTTACCGGTGGCATGTTCGAGCACGAACTTCTCGGCGACAGCGGCGATACCACCGGCCGCCTGGATTCGCGCTTCGCCGGCCCCTCGCTTGATCCGCTGAGCAAGGAGGCGGAATACGATCCGCAATCCTCGGCGATCAGTTCGGCCTACATCGCCGCGTTCAACGACTACGTGCGCAAGGATCTGAAGTTCGGCCAAGACCAGACCTACCGCGAATTCGCCACCGACATGACCGACTGGGGCATGAAGCACAACGGCCACGACGGCACCTTGAACGTGATGCCGGACCTGGCCAAGGCGATGAAGACCAATCCGGATCTGAAGGTGCTGCTCAACGGCGGCTATTACGACCTGGCCACGCCGTTCTTCGCTGCCGACTACGAAATGCACCACATGCCGGTGCAGCCCGCGCTGATGAACAACGTGAGCTACCACTGGTATCCCTCCGGCCACATGGTCTACGCCAACGAGCCCTCGCTGAAGCAGTTGCATGACAACGTGGCAGCGTTTATCGAGCAGACCGATAACGTAAAACGCTAAAATCGGCCGAGACCTTCTCCGGTACCTCACCGTCATCCCAGCGAAAGCTGGGATCCGGTGCCTTCGGTAGCGAGAACGTCGCTGGGTCCCAGCCTTCGCTGGGATGACGAGCAAAAACCGGACCCATCCTCATGCGCGCCCTCATCGACCGCTACATCGACGCCTACAACCGCATGGACGTCGACGCCATGCTTACCGCGATGCATCGCGAAGTGATTTTCGAAAACTGCACCGGCAGCCAGCTCAGCGTGCGCACCCTGGGCATCGAGGAATTGCGCCATCTCGCGCAAAGCTCACGTGGACTGTTTTCGGCACGCCACCAGACCATCACCGGCTACCACGAAGCCGATGGCACCGCGCATGTGCAGATTTTCTTCGAAGGCACCTTCGCCATCGACCTGCCCAATGGCGTACGCGCCGGGCAGCGCATGGCGATGCCCGGGCGCAGCGAATTTCGCGAACGCGATGGTCTGCTGATCTACATCGCTGACCACAGCGACTGACGTTGCGCCTCGCTATTGCGGATGCATGACGCGCTCGGCGATCTGCTGTGCTTCTTCAGCGCTGAGGCCTTGATGAAAATGCATGGCCAACGGGTGATCCGACTGTTCTAACACCAGGCATGGGCGCAGGCCGCCCTTGCGCGGCCGCACACTGGTTTTCAGGTTCAGCGTATCGGGATAGTGCGGAAGTCGGTTGCTGAACCAGCCGAAGTAGCTATCGCTTTCGTCCGGCTCATCCCAGGTCATTAGATAACGCTTGAAACTGGCCTCGCTCAGCGACACCCATACGCCCCACAGAAAGGGTTCGACGCTACCCAGGATCGGTACTTCGAGGATGGCGCGCACAAAACGATCGCATTGCTCGTCCGTGCCGATGACGCAGATATCGTCATCCAGCTCGGCGGTCTGCGTCTTGTCCTCATCGCTGAGCAGATCGTAATAATGCGGCGCCTTGTAGCCGAAACTGGGCGAGCCTGCATGCGTCTCGCCGCAACAAGAGCAGGTATACGTCAGCATGGTTGTTCCGGAATAAGCAGCTATGGCGCCGCCGTTCACTGGCGGCGCGACTTGGGTTAGGGGGCTAGTCCTGACCGTCCGGCTCCCACAACTCGATCGGATTGCCTTCGGGATCCTGCAAGCGCGCGAAGCGGCCATGCGGATAAGCCTCCGGATCCACGGCCACTTCGACTCCGCCGGCACGCAGCTGGGCGACCATCGCATCGAGGTTGCTCACGCGGAAGTTCACCATCCACATGCGCTGTGCATCGCCGAAATAGGTGGTGTCCTGCGCGAAGGGCATGAAGATCGTAGGGCCTTCCTGCTGCTGCCACGGCGGCTCGGAGTAGTCGGAGGGAATCAGGTTGGCGCCCAGATGCTGGCGATACCAGCGGCCCAGCAGTTCCGGATCCTTTGCGCGAAAGAACAGCCCGCCTATGCCTGTTACGGATTCCATGCTGATTCCCCTATGCGTTGATGAGTTGAAGCATCGCCCCGCTTGCTGGATAAAACACCGCTTGCCGGCATGAACGTCCCTGTGCGGGAGATCGTTACTGCCCTAACGCCCGAGTCTAACGCCGCACATAACTGATATCGCTAGTGCCATCCGGCTCCGGCCGCCGCAACAAGGCATTGAACCAGCGCCGCTGCTGCGCCAGGTCGCTATCGATCAGCCACTGCGGCTTGCTCGCGACCAGCGCGGCGACCGGCATGCCGTCTTCGTAAAGTACGCGGGTGCCGGCGAGAGCGGGCAGGCGGTCGCCAGCCAGAACGGTGCCGACCAGGTTGAGCGGGTCGCTGCCGCTCAGGCAGATGCATTGTTGCTCGTACGGGCGCTGGCGAATGCTGCGCAACTGGCCGATGGCTTCGGGCAGCGCGAACTGTTCGCCGACCAGGCCTTCGACGAAGCGGCCGCCGCGGATTTCGCCGCGTGCTTCGAGGCGGTGATAGACGCGCAACAGTTCGCGCCAGGACGGCAGCCACGGGGCTTCGCGTTCGAGCAGTTTCCAGAACACCACGCCGTAGCGGCGCAGCAGCGTGCGGGCGATGTGTTCGATGGTTTCGTCGGCGCTGTTGTCGGCGGCATCGCGCGCCGCGGGTTTGCGCACCAAGGACCAGCGGCCGGCATCTTCGATCTCGCTTAAAGCATGTCGCCGCACGCGGCGGTGACGCGGCGATTCGCGCTTGGCCGCGGGCGTCAGCAGGGCGCGCAGGCCGGCGAAACTGTCGGCGGTGACGCGGCCGGCGGAAACCAGTTCGCCGAGCGCGTCTTCCAGTTCGGTGCGCAACAGGCGCGTGTCGTCGAGCAGTTCGTCGAAGAACAATGCGCCGTTGGCGACCAGTGCATCGAGTACGGCTTGCGCGCGCGAAGACAGCAACAGTTCCTGCTCCTGATTGCGATCGGCCATGCCGGTCCACAGGCCGAGCTGGCGGCGCGGCAGCAGCATGATCGGCGTGGCGCGCACCGGTCCGCCGCTGCCGCCGCCACTGCGCAGGCGGTTCCAGCCGATGCGGCCGGCGCGGCACATTTCGTCCAGCCAGCGGCTGGCGTAGTCCTCGATGCGGGTGGCGAGCAGTTCGCTTTCCCAGGCGGCAGCGGCGGCTTCGTAGCCTTCGAGCTGGGTGAGTATGGCGTTGAGCGAATCCGGTCCCTGCAGGCGCGTGCCCGGCGTGGCGTGCTGCCATTCGAGCAGGAAGCGCATCAGGTCGCGGCGGCTGACCGGCTCGATTTCACGGCGCAGGCGGCCGATGGTGTAGCGATGGATGCGCGCAAGCAGATGGCGTTCGCACCATTCCGTGTCGCTGGCATCGGGCGTGAAACGGCCCTGCATCACATAGCCTTCGGATTGCAGGCGCAGCAGGGCGTGGTCGATGTCGCCGGGCTCCACCTGGATGGAACTGGCGAGCGCGGCGACGCTGCAAGGGCCCAGGCCGGTGAGACGGCCGCGGGCCAGTTCGAGCAGGGCGTCTTCGCGGGTCCAACTTTGTGCGGCGTATTCGGCGGGGGCTTCGATCGGAGGCTGCATGGCTGCAGTGGCATGAATGGCCTGCCACAGCGGAAGCTTTTCGGCGCAGATCCACATGCTTGCCGGTAATGGCTGTCCTTCCTGCCCGCAAGGATTCAGGCGCGTGGCACGGTGTGATTTGGCGAGTTTCTGCAGCCACTCGTGCCAACCGGCATTCGCCTCGGCTTCTTCATGGGTCACAAAGCCAAGCACGTTAAGTGCTTCGTGCATTTCATCCGCACTGCGCACTTCCGGCCACGCCTCGGCGCGTACGGCAGCGATCGCATCGGGATCGAGCCTGGCCAGGTCATCGGTATCCTCGATGCCATTCCAATGTCGCGTCTGCACCGCACGCGTGCGGCGTTCTTCCAGCGGCGCGTCGTCGAGAAACGCATAAGGCGCGGCATTGAGGACTTCGCTGGCCAGCGGGCTCGGTGCCGTGAGATCGCGCGCCACCACGGTGATCGCACCCGATTCCAGGCCCTTCAATATGTCCAGCAGGCCATCTATGTCCATCGCTTCGCGCAGACAGTCGTGCAGGGTCTGGTTGACCAGCGGGTGATCGGGAATCTGCCGTTCGCCGACGATGTTTTCCAGGCAAGCCACCTGATCGGGGAATACCGAGGCGAGCAGGTCCTCGCTTTTCATGCGCTGCAAGGGCGCCGGCACTTTCTTGCCGCCGGCGTAGCGCGGCAGCGCCAGTGCGGTGACGGCGTTCCAGCGCCAGCGCACCGGGAACAGCGGTGCATCGAGCAGCGCCTGGATCAGCACATGCTCGGCGCTGTTGCTGTGCAGATAGCGCGACACTTCTTCCAGCGGAAAACTGTGGCTGATGGACAGCGACAGCACGATCGCGTTTTCGGTCGCCGCCGCCTGCAATTCGAAATTGAACTGGCGGCAGAAACGCTTGCGCAGCGCCAGGCCCCAGGCGCGATTGATGCGGCTGCCCCAGGGTGTGTGGATCACCAGCTGGGTGCCGCCGGACTCGTCGAAGAAACGCTCGAACACCAGTGTGGATTGGGTCGGCAGCACGCCCAGTGCGGCCTTGGCCTTGGCCAGGTATTCCACGATCTGTTGCGCGGCGGATTCGTTCAGGCCCAGCGTATCGCGCAGCCATTCGAACGCGGCCTGCACGCCGCCGGCATCGATATGCGCGACGATTTCCTCGCGCAGGCGCGATACGCCGAACGACAATTCGTTGCTGCGCCCGGGGGCTTCGCCCAGCCAGAACGGCAGGCTCGGCGGCGCGCCCTGCGCATCTTCCACTCGCACGCGATCGCGTTCCACACGCAGGATGCGATAGCTGGTGTTGCCGAGCTGGAAGATGTCGCCGGCCATGCTTTCGATCGCGAAATCTTCGTTGATGGTGCCGACGATGGTGGCCTGCGGCTCCAGCACTACGAGGTAATCGGCAGTGTCGGGAATGGTGCCGCCGGAAGTGACGGCGGTAAGCCGCGCACCGCGGCGCGCGCGCAGTTCGTGATGCACGGCATCGCGATGCACATACGCCGCGCGTGCGCCGCGGCGGGTGGTGAAGCCGTCGGCCAGCATGCGCACGATCGCATTGAATTGTTCGCGCGCCAGCGTGCGATAGGGATAGGCGCGGCGCACCAGGTCGAACAGCGCATCTTCGTCCCATTCGGCGCAGGCAATTTCCGCCACGATCTGCTGGGCAAGCACGTCCAGCGGCTGCGGCGGCTGCACCAGGGTGTCGAGTTCGCCGCGGCGCACGCAGTCCAGCAGCGCCGCGCATTCGATCAGATCATCGCGGCTGCTGGGAAACAGCCGCGCCTTGGGCGTGCCGTTCACCGCATGGCCGGAGCGGCCGGCGCGCTGCAGGAAGGCGGCGATCGAACGCGGCGACGACAGCTGGCAGACCAGATCCACGTCGCCGATATCGATACCCAGTTCCAGCGAAGCGGTGGCGACCAGCACTTTCAGCGCGCCGCGCTTCAGGCGCTGCTCGGCGTCGAGCCGGTGCTCCTTGGCGAGGCTGCCGTGATGCGCGGCCACCATGTCCTGGCCCAGGCGTTCGGACAGATGGCGCGCCAGGCGCTCGGCCATGCGCCGCGTGTTGACGAATACCAGGGTGGTGCGGTGTTGCTCCACCAGCTGCGCGAGCTGGTTGTAGACCAGTTCCCAGCTGTCGTTGGACATCACCGCTTCCAGCGGCACCGGTGGCACTTCGATGGCGAGATCGCGGGCGCGGGTGTGGCCGATGTCGATGATGCTGCAGTTTTGGTTTCTCTCCTTTGCGGGGAACTCCGGCTCCCTCTCCCCTGTGGGGAGAGGGTTGGGGTGAGGGGCCGCTCTTGCGAAGAGATCTGCTGTGCGAGGTTGTGGTTCTGGTTGGCTTTCACGCGAGGTTGCCCCCTCACCCCGACCCTCTCCCCGCAGGGGAGATGGCGACAAGCCAGTGCCCTCCCCTACCAAAAATTTCGCCACATCCTCGATCGGCTTTTGCGTCGCCGACAAACCGATCCGCTGCAACGGCCGCTGGCACAGCGCTTCCAACCGCTCCAGCGTCAACGCCAGATGCGCGCCGCGCTTGCTCGCCGCCACCGCGTGGATTTCATCCACGATCACGCTGCGCACGCTTTTGAGCATGTCGCGCCCGGACAGCGAACCCATCAGCACGTACAGCGATTCGGGTGTGGTGACCAGGATATGCGGCGGCGCCTTGCGCATCAGGTTGCGCTCGGGCTGCGGCGTGTCGCCGGTGCGCACGGCAGTGCGGATCGGCGCGTCGGGCAGGCCGAGCTGTTCAAGCTGCGCGCGGATACCGTCCAGCGGCGCTTCGAGGTTGATGTGGATGTCGTTCGACAGCGCTTTCAGCGGCGATACGTACACCACGCGCGTTTCGTCCGGCAGCGTGCCGCCGCGCGCGACCGCTTCCTGCACCAGCGCATCGATCGCGGCGAGAAAGGCGGTGAGGGTTTTACCCGAACCGGTGGGTGCGGCGACCAGGGTGTGGCGCCCTGCCCTGATTTGCGGCCAGGCACGGGCCTGCGCCGAGGTGGGCGCGGGAAACGTGGCGTCGAACCACGCGGAAACGGCGGGGTGGAAAGTTTGCAGCGGCATGGTCGAAGTCCCGCGCTGGGGCGGGTGCGGTTCGTCGATCATACATAGGGTCCGATGGCAGCGCGGTAAAGGCCGACGCCTTGACGCGGTGCCAGCCGCTTGCATGCTGTGGTGCGGGCGTCTCAGCGGATGAGACGCCCGCACTCGCGGCCGCAGCGGTTTACAGCGCGGTTTCGCGCACCAGCGAGATCTCCGGCCGCGGGCCGGCGTCGTCGGCATCGGTGGACAGGCTGACCGCGCGCCAGCGTTCGGCGTCGGCACGGCGCCCGTTGTCGACCTGCTCGAAGAAATGCAGCGCGTCGCTGCCCAGCAGCAGGTGCTCCGGCGGCGCCGCATGTTCGGCCAGTTGCAGCAGCACCTGCGCCACCTTGTCCGGATCGCCGGCTTCATGCCCGGCGTAACTGTTGAGCAGCTTGCTGATGACGCCAACCGAGGGCTCGTAGTCCGGCAGCAGGTCCGGCACGGCGCCGCGGGCGATGTCCGCCCAGTCGGTGCGCATGCCGCCCGGTTCGATGGACGTCACCTTCACGCCGAACGGCGCCGCTTCCTTGGCCAGCACTTCGGTGAAGCCGCTCACCGCCCATTTCGCGGCCTGATAGGCGCTCATGCCGGGCGTGCCGATGCGTCCACCCACCGAAGAGATCTGGAAGATGTGTCCGGCGCGCTGCTTGCGCATTACCGGCAAGGCGGCGCGGGTGAGGTTCACCACGCCGTAGAGGTTGGTGTCGATCTGCGCGCGGAAATCCGCGTCGCTGGTCTGCTCGAACGGGGCCGCGTAGCCAAAGCCGGCGTTATTGACCAGCACATCGAGCCGGCCGTAGGCGGCCACGGCCGCATCGACCGCCGCCTGGGCGGCCTTGGCATCGGTCACGTCGAGCGCTACCGCGCGGATGCGGTCGCCATAACGGTCGACCAGATCCTGCAGTTTTTCGGGCTGGCGCGCGGTGGCGACCAGGCGGTGGCCGGCGGCCAGCACGGCCTCGGCGAGATGGCGGCCCAGGCCGCGGGCGCTACCGGTAATCAACCAGATCTTGGACATGGGGAATGCTCCGTTGTGGGTGGAAATTAATTGAGTATGTACACACTCATTAAGTGAGCAAAAAAAAGCAGCTCAGTGCTTGGCGATCGCCGCCCAGAACGCCTCGAAGCCGGCGCTTTTGTAGCGTTCGGCCAGGGCGGGTTCGCGGGTGATGAAATCCATGGTGGTTTCGGCCAGCGAGGACAGGATCGCGCCGACAAACGACGGCGGCTGGTCCTTCAGGGCGCCGCCGGCCAGGCTTTCCTGCAGCATTGCGCTGACCCGGGCAAAACCGGCGCTGCCGGCCTCCTTGGTCTGCGCGGTGATCCGGTCCGATACCGTCAGCTGCGACATGGCCTTGCGCTTGAGCGGGTTGGCCACGCCCCAGTCGACATAGCCGTTCCACACATGGTGCGCCTGCGCGGCCAGCCGTTCCGCGGCCGGAAAGCCGTCCAGCATGGCGTGGCGCAGCTCTTCCTTCAGCGCCAAGTACAGCTGGTTGAGCAGTACATCCTTGTTCTCGAAATAAGTGAACAGGCTGCCCTCGGCCACCCCTGCCCGCTTGGCGATCTTCGCCGTCGGCGCACTGACACCCTGCTCTGCTACCACTTCGGTGGCGGCTTCCAGGATGGCGTTGCGCTTGTCTTCGCTGCGGGGGCGGGCCAAGGCCGGTGCTCTATAGATGAGTGAGTGCTCAACTATAGGGGTGGGATGCCCGGATCGCAAGTCCCGCGTCGATCAGGCCGCGCTCCGCTGCCCGAAATAGCGTGCCGGCGGGTGCCCGAAGCAGCGCCGGAACATGGCGATAAAGGCGCTGGTGCTGGCGTAGCCCAGTCCATCGGCCACGCTGGCTACCGGCATGCCGTCGGCCAGTTGCTCCAGGCCCTTGCTCAGCCGCGCCTGTTGGCGCCATTGCGCAAAGCTCAGCTGGGTTTCGGTACGGAACAGGCGGCTGAGCGTGCGCGGCGAAAGGCCGGCCCAGGTCGCCCAGTCTTCCAGGCTGCGGTTGTCCTGCGGCTGCTCCAGCACGGCGCGCGCAATGCGCAGCAGGCGGCGGTCGAGCGGCATTGGCAGGTGCAAGGGTTCGTGGGTGGAGCCGCGCATTTCGTCCAGCAAGACCGCCATCAGCCGTTCCTGGCGCTCGTCCAGCTCGGGATTCCAGGCCCAGGAGCTGGCGCGCCGCACCAGCTCGCGCAGCAAGGGACTGGTGCCGATCACGCAGGGATGATCGGGCAGGCAGCGGCTGATCTCCGGGGTGAGGAACACGCCCCAGCCGCTCATCACGCCATTGAGTGTGACCGTGTGCATCTCGCCCGGCGGCATCCAGCCGGCGCGGTGCGGCGGCAGCAGCCAGGAACCGCGCGCGGTGTGGATATGCACCAGGCCGCTTTCCACGCACCAGAACTGGCCGCGCACGTGGCTGTGCCAGTCGTAGCGATGGGTCTCCTGGCTGTATTCGCCGGTAGCCTCGCCCTCGCTCCAATAGGCCACGATGGGCGGCCCTTCGGACTTCTCGATGTATTCGTAGAACTCCTGTTTGGAGCGTGTCATGGCCGGATCTCGACATTATTTGGCCAAATAACGTTATCAGCTTCGGCGGGACTTTGCCTAAGCTGTGCGTTATCCGGTGCTCGAACCGGATCGGCCGCTGCCATCGCCCGCGGTCGCCTCCCGTCCCCCAGATCGATCTAGATGCGCCTTCTTCGCGCGAACTTCCGTGATCTGGATGCGCTCAATGTCTGTCACGGCACGTCTCATTCGTCCGTCTATATGAGCGACCCCTGCGGCCGCACCCCCGCCACACTGATAAGAAAGGAAAAGGCTATGTCCCCGATCCAACTCGTTTCCCTCAAACCCCAGGTTTCCAAGACCCCGCTGGAAACCTTCGTTGCCTGCGCCCACCAGATGCTCGACCCCACCACCCCGGAACCCTTGCGCCGGGCGATGGAGCCACGGCTGCTGGCGCAGTTGCCGGCGCTGCGGGCACTGGGTGTGTTCGAGCTGTTCGAAGTCCGCGACCCGGCGCTGCGCGCCTGGCTGGACGACGAACTGGCCGAACTCACTGGTCAGCGTAAGTAATTCATTTCTGTCCATTTGCTGAAACAATAGGTGCGCAAACTATATTTGCCTTGACAAATATTGTTACCGGCAATAGAGTGCGCACCCATGAACCCCGGTCCCCTCGTCATCCCCACCAGCCAGGAAAGCCTTGGCGTGCTGATCAGCCTCATCCGCGCCGAACTGGTACGCGGCATCGAGGCCGAAATGGCTGCCAAGGGTCTGGATTTGCGCTTTACTCAGTTCCTGATCCTCAAGCGGCTCGCCACGCTCGGCCCGATGACGGCCACCGAGCTGGCGCGGTCGGTGGAGTTGGACGGCGGCGCCATGACGCGCCAGCTGGACCAGCTGGAGGGCAGGGGTTATCTGCGCCGCTTGCCGCATGAACAAGACCGGCGTGCACTGCGTATCGAGCTGACGGAATCCGGCGATGCGCTGTGGCAGCAATTGACAGGCTGTAACGAACGCGTTCTGCAGGCAGCCCAGCGTTCGCTGAGCGAAACCGAAAGCCAGCAACTGCACGACTACCTGGGGCGCGTACTGCACGCACTGCGCGACAAACACTGACATCACGCTGTTCCTGCGGGCCATGGATGGTCTGCGGCGAAACGGGCACTCGTGCCGGTTTCGCGGGAGCCGGATCCGGAGAGGTACCGGAGCCGGCGAGTAGGGCAGAGGCTGGAACGCATCTTCCCGACACCTTGCTAATACATATCGAGACTTGAAAGCCATGCGTCTGCATATTCTTGCGGCTGCTGTCGGACTGACGTTCGCGCTGGCGGGCTGTGCCACCAGCGGCGGCATCCATCCGGATGGCACGCCGATCAATCCATCCTCGCTCAAGGCCGAGCGCAGCCTGGCGAACCTGCAGGTATCCGACGCGGCCTGGCCGAAACAGGACTGGTGGACCGGGCTGGGCGATCCGCAGCTCAACGCCCTGATCGCCGAAGCGCTGCACGACAACCCGACCCTGGCCGTGGCCGATGCGCGCGCACGCGCGGCGGAAGCGGCTGCCGGCGCTGCCGATGCCGCGCGCCAGCCGACGGTCGGCGTCGGTGCGAGCGTTGCCGAAGCCTTTATCCCGAAGAACTTCCCGGCCTTCGGCGAAGGCCGTCCGGCCCCGGCCAAATACGTGTACGGCAGCTTCAAATGGGATCTGGACCTGTGGGGCGGCCAGCGCGCTGCGTGGGAAGCCGCACTGGGCCAGCAGCGGGCCAGCGAAGTGGATGCCCAGGCTGCGCGCATCGAGTTGTCCACCAATGTCGCGCGCGCCTATGTGCAGCTCAGCTACGCCTACGTGCAGCAGGATGTGGCCGGTGACGAACTGAAGCGCGCCACCGAAGCGCGCGATCTCACTCACCAGCGCGTCGCGGCCGGCATCGACAATCTGATGCAGCTCAAGCAGAGCGATTCCGAAGTGGCCAGCGCGCAAGGGCAGAAGGCGCAGGCCGATCGCGCCATCGACGCGGCGCGTTCGTCGTTGTCGGTGCTGCTGGGCAAGGGACCGGATCGCGGTCTCGACATCGGTCGTCCGCAACTGGTGCCGGCCGGCGAGCTGGCGGTGCCGGCGAATGTGCCGGTCGATGTGCTCGGCCATCGCGCCGACCTGGTTGCCGCGCGCTGGCGCGTGGAAGCTGCGGGCAAGGACATCAAGGCTGCCAAGACGCAGTTCCTGCCGAACGTGAATATCGGCGCGATGGCCGGCCTGATCGGCCTGGGCGGCGGCAATCTGTTCTCGCTCACCAACCGCTTCTATGAAGTGGCGCCGGCCATCAGTCTGCCGATCTTCGACGGCGGCCGTCGTCGCGCCAACCTCGGCAGCAAGGATGCGCAATACGACCTGGCCGTGGCGCAGTACAACCAGACGCTGGTGTCGGCGGTGAATGAAATCTCCGACGACTACGACGCCCTGCATTCGCTGAAAGATCAGATCGACGCACAGCAGCGCGCGCTGGATGCGGCCAACGATGCCTGGACACTGTCCGAGCAGCGCTACAAATCCGGCATCGGCAACTACCTGGAAGCGCTCAGCGTGCGCCAGGAATTGCTCGCCGCCGAACAGCGCATGGCCGGGCTGCACGCGCAGCAGGCCGACGTGAATGTGCAACTGATCCAGGCGCTCGGCGGCGGCTTCCGCCCGCAGGCCGACACCCAACTCTCCTCCAAATAATTTCATCTTCCTGAGGCAGCCCCATGTCCAGTCCCAATCCCAACACTGCCGCCACGCCAGCTGTCCAGGCGCCCCCGGCCAGCAATCGCCGCGGCTTGCTGCTGCGCTTGCTGCTGGTGGTGCTGGTGCTCGCGGCCATCGCATGGACCGCGTGGTATTTCCTTGATGGCCGCTGGTTCGAAAGCACCGACGACGCCTACGTCAACGGCAACATCGTGCAGATCACGCCGCGCATCGCCGGCACCGTGATCAGCATCGGCGCCGACGACGGCGACCTGGTGAAGCAGGGCGATGTGATGGTGCAGCTCGACCGCTCCGATGCGGATGTCGAACTGCAGCGTGCCTCGGCCAATCTCGCCAGCACTGTGCGCAAGGTGCGCGGCCTGTACAGCACCGTATCCGGTGCGCAGGCGCAGCTGGCGGTGCAGAAGGTCAACCTGCAGAAGGCGCAGGCAGACTACAACCGCCGCCGCGACTTGGCCAAGAGCGGCGCGATCTCTGCCGAAGAGCTGTCGCACGCACGCGATGCGTTGACCGCCGCGCAGAACGGCCTCGACACCGCCGAGCAGCAGCTGCAGACCAACAAGGTGCTGGTGGACGACACCGTCGTCGCCTCGCACCCGGACGTGAAGGCAGCGGCTGCGCAGTACCGCGCCGCGTATCTGGATGACGTGCGCACCACCATGATCGCGCCGGTCACCGGCTACGTCGCCAAGCGCACCGTGCAGGTCGGCCAGCGCGTGCAGCCGGGCGCCGCGCTGATGGCGGTGGTGCCGCTGCATGAAGTGTGGGTGGATGCCAACTTCAAGGAAACCCAGCTCACCCAGATGCGCATCGGCCAGCCGGTGGAAGTTACCGCCGACGTGTATGGCAGCTCGGTGAAGTACAAGGCGCAGGTGCAGAGCCTGGGCGTGGGCACCGGCAGTGCGTTCTCGCTGCTGCCGGCGCAGAACGCCACCGGCAACTGGATCAAGATCGTGCAGCGCATTCCGGTGCGCGTGGTGTTCACCGACGTGAGCCAGCTGGACAAATATCCGCTGCGCATCGGCATGTCGCTGGACACGCAGGTGGACCTGCACAACCAGAACGGCGCGATGCTGTCGCAAACGCCGCGCACCACGCCGCTGTTCAGTACCGACGTCTACAACCACCAGCTCGCCGATGCGAACGCGAAGATCGAGCAGATCATTCACGACAACATGGGCGGGCGCTGAGCCTCCTCTCTCCCCACTCCCCAACCGGGGAGTGGGTCATCGCTCAGGTAGCTATTCATGAACACCCATTTTCGTCCACCCAACCTGGTCCTGGCGACGATCGGCTTGTCGCTGGCCACGTTCATGCAGGTGCTGGACACCACCATCGCCAACGTGTCGCTGCCGACTATCGCCGGCAACCTAGGCGTCAGCCAGGACCAGAGCACCTGGGTGATTACCTCGTTCGCGGTAAGCAACGCCATCGCGCTGCCGCTGACCGGCTTTCTTACCCGCCGCTTCGGTGAAGTGAAGCTGTTCGTGTGGGCGACGGTGTTGTTTTCGCTCGCCTCGCTGCTGTGCGGCATCGCGCAGAGCATGAGCATGCTGATCCTGTTCCGCACCATCCAGGGCGCGGTGGCCGGTCCGATGTATCCGATCACGCAGGCATTGCTGATCTCCATCTATCCACCAGCCAAACGCAGCATGGCGCTTGCACTGCTGGCGATGGTGACGGTGGTGGCGCCGATTGCCGGCCCGATCCTGGGCGGCTGGATCACCGACAACTATTCCTGGCCGTGGATCTTCTTTATCAACGTGCCGATCGGCATCTTCGCCAGCTCCGTGGTGGCCAACCAGCTGCGCCTGCGCGAAGTGGTGACCAGCCTGCCGAAGATCGACTACGTGGGCCTGATCACGCTGGTGGTTGGCGTGGGTGCGTTGCAGGTGGTGCTCGACAAGGGCAATGACGATGACTGGTTCAATTCCAACTTCATCATCATCACCTCGATCATCTCGGCCATTGCGATCGCGATCTTCCTGATCTGGGAATTGACGGACAAGGATCCGATCGTCGACCTGAAGCTGTTCCGCCACCGCAACTTCCGCATGGGCACGATCGCGCTGGTGCTGGCGTATGCCGCGTTCTTCGCGATCGGCTTGCTGGTACCGCAGTGGCTGCAGCTCAATCTCGGCTACACCGCTACCTGGGCCGGTTTCGCCACCGCGCCGTTGGGGGTGCTGCCGGTGCTGCTCACCTTCGCCGTCGGTAAGTACGCCACCCGTTTCGACCTGCGCCTGCTGACCAGCGGTGCGTTCGTGATCATGGGCGCGACCTGTTTCCTGCGCTCGAACTTCTATATCGGCATCGATTTCGAACACGTGGCACTGGTGCAGCTGCTGCAAGGCCTGGGCGTAGCATTCTTCTTCATGCCGGTGACCACCATCCTGCTGTCGGATCTGCAGCCGCATGAAATCGCCGCCGGTGGCGGCGTGGCTACCTTCCTGCGCACGGTCGGCGCCAGTTTCTCCGCCTCGCTCACCACCTTCCTGTGGCAGCATCGCGGCATCGTGCACCATGAACACCTGGCCGAGCAGATCACGCCGTACAATCCGCAAGTGCAGCAGGCAATCGCGCAGACCGGCGATTCGCCGACCACCATGGCGATCTTGAATCAGTCGATCACCTTGCAGGGCCTGCAGATTTCCTTCAACGAAGTGTTCCACATGCTGGGCTGGATCTTCCTGTCGCTGATCGTGGTGATCTGGATGGCCAAGCCGCCGTTTGCGGCGAAGGCCGGGGCAGGGGCGGGTGGGCACTGAGGTGTTCGCCGCTTAGTTTCGCCATTGCACGAAACTTTTGGGTTTAGCCCGAACTTCAAGCTTGCCCCAATCCTCAACGCCGTCATTCCCGCTTACGCGGGAATGACGCCTTCGAGGGATGTAGATCCACAAACAACAACGGCCCCAATCGGGGCCGTTGTTTTATGCATGGCAGCAGCGCGTCAAATCAGAACGCGATACCCGCCACCACCATCGTCTCGCCGCGATTGGGCTCGTGGAAGCTGCCATTGGAAATATGGCGAATGCCCAGGCTCCAGTGATCGCCTTGATAACCGACCGTGGTGACGAACTCGTACACGGTGCTCAGCGCCTGCGTGCGGCCGGTATGTACGGCCGGCTGGAAGCTGAGGAAGAACGGCTGGTACCACGCATTGGTCGGGCCGTAATGCAGGCGCGCACCGCCGGCTACCAGCCACACGTTGTCGCGCGTGGTGGGGCGGTCGTTGTTGTACTGCGCAACGTTGCGGCCATCGATCCAGCCGGCCGTGACATCCGGCGACCAGGTGAAATTGCTGCTGCCGATCTGCTGCGGATCGAACACCACTTCGCCGAATGCAACCGGCGTGGTGTAGCTATTGGAGGGATTGCCCATATAGCTGACGCCGCCCTGCAATTCGAAACGCGCCGCCATGGCGGGCAGCGCCGGAAGAGTACAAAGCAATACGGCAGCCAGACCGCGGGTGAGTGGGTGAATACGCATTCGAAATACCTGTGGGGAAGGGGTGGAATGACGTTTATGAACTTACAAGTTTACAAATTATTAAGGCGCGTGACCAGCAACTTTTTGCGTCATTTGCGGCAACACTGCGTCGCGTAAAAGCGCGAAATGAAACGACAGCTGCGCGTAAGCCAGCCGGATAGTTCATCTGCGTTGTTATGGGCACGCCAGCGCCCGTTGCAATGCCTGCGTGCTAGGCCGATCTCAGGCCACGCCGCGCTCGCGGTTGGCGGCCTGCTTGGACGCCATGCACTGCGCGATTTCCAGGAACGCATTCACCATCGGATCCTGCACATCGTGGCGGTAGATCGCCCACACCGCAGTGGCCACGTCCATGTTCGCCAGCGGGCGATACACCACGTTTTCCACCATCATGCGCTGCACCGAGCCGGGCAGCACGGCCACGCCGAAGCCGCCGGAAATCAGGCCGATAATGGTCGGCAGTTCACGCACCTCATACAAAATGCGCGGGCTGAAGCCAGCCTTGGTGCACAAGGCGATCACTTCGTCGTAGAGCCGCACGCCCAGGTGGCGCTGGTAAAAGATGAAATCCTCGCGCGCCAGCTCGCGAATATCGATCGGCCCGGGGATGGACGCCAGCGGGTTGCTGGCATGCATCACCACCGTGAGCGAATCCTTGAACAGCTCGATCGCGCGGATGCCGTCGGGCAGGGCATCGGGGCGGATCACGCCCACGTCGATGATGCCTTGCTCCAGTGCATCGATCTGCTGCGAAGTGGCCAGCTCATGGATCAGCAGCCGCACATCGGGCAGGCGCTCGCGGAAGCGGGCCAGCACGCGCGGCACCACAAAGGTGAACGGGCCGGAAGACATCAGGCCCAGATGCAGTTCGCCCAGCTCGCCGCGCTGCGAGCGCGCCACCGATTCGGCCGCGCGCTCGGCCTGCGCAAGGATGCCGCGGGCGCGCGGCAGCAGGGCGCTGCCGGCATGGCTCAGGCTGATGCCGCGGCCCTTGCGCTCGAACAGCTTGGCCCCCAGGCGCAGCTCAAGTGCATGAATTTGCTGGCTAAGCGGCGGCTGTGAAATGCCCAGCCGTTCGGCCGCGCGGCCGAAATGCAGTTCATCGGCCACCGTGACGAAATATTTCAGGTGCCGCAGCTCCAGGTATTCATTCGTCATGTGTATCGAGCCATTCGCCTGCCTATATCGATCTTAGCAAGTCGTACAACTAACCTTCACGTTCGTCTGACGTCTTTCCCCTGCGTCAGGGTCCGTGTAACCGGATTTTGCTTGCAAACGGAGCGTACGGCTGCTGCCAGCAGTCGCGGGGAGTCCTATTTGCTGCATGCGCCATGGACGCCGTATGCGGCTATTGGTTTTCCGCTGCTCCGCTTAAAACCCCCTGGAGTACATCCATGCTTAGGATTGTACGGCTTGCGCTGGAGCGGCCTTATACCTTTGTCGTTCTGGCGCTGCTGATCTTGATCGTCGGCCCGCTGGCGGCCTTGCGCACGCCCACCGATATTTTTCCGGATATCAAGATTCCGGTGATCGCGGTGGTATGGCAGTACACCGGCCTGCCGCCGGACCAGATGGCCGGCCGCATCGCTTCGCCGTTCGAGCGCGTGCTGACCACCACGGTCAACGATGTCGAACATATCGAGGCGAAGTCGATCGCCGGCTACGGCATCATCAAGATCTTCTTCCAGCCCACGGTCAATATCGCTACCGCCAACGCGCAGGTCACGGCGGTATCGCAGACCTTGCTCAAGCAGCTGCCGCCGGGCATCACGCCGCCGCTGATCCTCAACTACAACGCTTCCACGGTGCCGATCCTGCAGCTGGCATTGTCGGGTGACGGCCTGAGCGAACAGAACCTGGGCGACCTGGCGCAGAACATCCTGCGTCCGCAGCTGGTGTCGGTGGCGGGCGCGGCGATTCCCTTTCCCTATGGCGGCAAGACGCGCCAGGTGCAGATCGACGTGGATTCCGCCGCGCTGCAGGCGCGCGGCCTGTCCGCACAGGACGTGGCCAATGCACTGGCGGCACAGAACCTGATCATTCCGGTTGGCACGCAGAAGATCGGCAAATTCGAATACACGCTCAACCTCAACAACTCGCCCTCGGATATCAACGAGCTGGGCAACCTGCCGGTCAAGCAAGTCAACGGCACCACCATCTATATCCGCGATGTGGCGCATGTGCGCGACGGCGCGCCGCCGCAGACCAATATCGTGCACGTGGGCGGCCATCGCTCGGTGTTGTTGACCGTGCTCAAGAACGGCTCCGCCTCGACGCTGGCGATCGTCGCCGGCATCAAACAGCATCTGGCCGATGCCAGGGGCATCCTGCCGGACAATCTCAAGGTGGATCCGATCGGCGACCAGTCGCTGTTCGTGCGCGCGGCCATTGCCGGCGTGGCGCGCGAAGGCGTGATCGCCGCCGCGCTGACCAGCTTGATGATCCTGCTGTTCCTCGGCAGCTGGCGCTCCACGGTGATCATCGCCGTTTCGATCCCGCTGGCGATTCTCGGCGCGATCGCCTTGCTCTCGGCCTTCGGCGAAACGCTCAACATCATGACCCTGGGCGGCCTGGCGCTGGCAGTGGGCATCCTGGTCGACGATGCCACGGTCACCATCGAGAACATCAACTGGCATCTTGAGCACGGCAAGGACGTGGAGACCGCGATCATCGACGGCGCCAAGCAGATCGTGACGCCGGCCTTCGTGTCGCTGCTGTGCATCTGCATCGTGTTCGTGCCGATGTTCTTCCTCGAGGGCGTGGCGCGCTTCCTGTTCGTGCCGATGGCCGAGGCGGTGATGTTCGCGATGATCTGTTCGTTCATCCTCTCGCGCACGCTGGTGCCGACGATGGCGAATTTCCTGCTGAAGGCACACGCGCCGCACGGCGAGGAGCACGTGGCTGCTGCGCCTTCGCGCAATCCGCTGGTGCGCTTCCAGCGCGGCTTCGAAGCGCGCTTCGAGCGCATCCGCGCCACTTATCACGGCATGCTCGACCTGGCCCTGGGCCACCGCAAACCCTTCGTGATCGGCTTCCTCGCCTTCGTGGTGGTGTCGTTCCTGCTGGTGCCGTTCCTGGGGCGCAACTTCTTCCCCGAGGTGGATGGCGGCCAGATCCTGATGCACGTGCGCGCCCAGGTCGGCACGCGCGTGGAAGACACGGCCAACCTGTTCAACAGCGTCGAGGCCAGCGTGCGCAAGGTGATTCCGCCCGAAGAGCTCGGCGCGGTGGTGGACAACATCGGCGTATCGGGCAGCGGCATCAACACCACGTACAACAACACCGGCCTGGTCGGTGAGCAGGACGGCGACATCCAGATCGCGCTCAACGAAGGCCACCATCCCACCGCCGAATACGTGCGCAAGCTGCGCGAATTGCTGCCGCGCGAATTTCCGGGTGCAACCTTCTCGTTTCCACCGGCGGATATCGTCGGCCAGATCCTGAACTTCGGTTCGCCCGCGCCGATCGACTTGCAGATTCGCGGCCCCCACCTCGGGGCGAATTTCGTTTACGCCAATACCGTGCTCGGCCGGATCAAGCAGATCCCGGGCGTGGTGGATGCGCGTATCCAGGAATCGCAGGCCAATCCGGGCTTCGACGTGAATGTGGACCGCACCCAGGCGCAATTGCTGGGCATTACCGAACGCGATGTCACCAACAGCCTGGTGGTGAATCTTGCCGGTTCCAGCCAGGTAGCACCGACGTTCTGGCTGAATCCGGCCAATGGTGTGTCGTATCCGATCGTGATGCAGACGCCGCAGTACGCGCTCGACAGCCTGGCGGAGCTGCGCAACCTGCCGGTCAATGGCGTCAACGGCCAGCCGCAAGTGCTCGGCGGCCTGGTGACGCTCAAGCGCGACAACACCAATGCGGTGATCGACCAGTACGACATCCAGTCGGTGGTGCAGATCTACGCCGCCACTCAGGACCGCGATCTTGGCGCGGTCGCCGCCGATGTGCAGAAGGTGATCGACGACACCGCCAAGGAGCAGCCCAAGGGTTCGCACGTGGTGTTGCTGGGCCAGGTGCAGACCATGAACAGCGCCTTCTCCGGCCTGATCTTCGGCCTGCTCGGCGCGGTGGTGCTGATCTACCTGCTGATCGTGGTGAACTTCCAGTCGTGGAGCGATCCGTTCGTGATCATCACCGCGTTGCCCGCCGCGCTGGCCGGCATTGTGTGGATGCTGTTCGCTACGCATACGCCGCTATCCGTGCCTGCCTTGACCGGCGCAATCATGTGCATGGGCGTGGCCACCGCCAACTCGATCCTGGTCGTGAGCTTCTGCCGCGAGCGCCTGGCCGAACACGGCGATGCCACGCTGGCCGCGCTCGAAGCCGGCTTTACCCGCTTCCGTCCCGTCTGCATGACCGCTCTGGCGATGGTCATCGGCATGGCGCCGATGGCGCTGGGCCTGGGCGAAGGCGGCGAACAGAATGCGCCGCTCGGCCGCGCGGTCATCGGCGGTCTGATCTTTGCAACCTGCGCCACCCTGCTGTTCGTGCCGGTGGTGTTCAGCATCATCCATGCGCGTCACGCCTCGAAAGAAGCGCCTGCTTCCGGAGCACCCAGCTATGTCGTCTGAAGCCTCTATGCATCCTTCCCAGCAGCTCTCCAAGCGCGGTCTGCGCGTCGCCGGTCTGGTCGTGGCGGTGGTGCTGGCTGCCGTCGTAGTGATCGGTCTGGTCACGCGCGCATCGCAGGCCAGCAACCTCAAGACCTGGACGCAGGAACAGGCGGTGCCGTCGGTAACCGTGGTCACGCCGCAGCCCGGCAGCAAGGGCCCGGTGCTGGATCTGCCCGGCCGTCTGGAAGCCTACGTGCGTGCGCCGATCTACGCGCAGGTCAGCGGTTATCTGAAAGACTGGAAAACCGATATCGGCGCGCCGGTGAAAACCGGCGAATTGCTCGGCGAAATCTCCACCCCGGAAATCGACCAGCAACTGCTGCAGGCGCGTGCCGATCTGGCCAGCGCCAAAGCCAACGCCGACCTGGCCGCGATTACCGCCAAGCGCTGGCAGGCCATGCTGGGCAGCGATTCGGTTGCGCAGCAGGATGTGGACCAGCGCACCGGCGACTACGCCGCCAAGATGGCCATGATGAATGCCGCGCAGGCCAATGTGGATCGGCTGATGGCGACCAAGGCCTTTGCGCGGCTGGTGGCGCCGTTCGACGGCGTGGTCACGGCGCGCGATACCGATGTCGGCGCACTGATCAATGCCGGCGGCGGCACCGGTCCGGAGTTGTTCGTGGTGTCCGACATCCATAAGCTGCGTGTCTACGTGCAGGTGCCGCAGGCGTATGGCCCGTCGATTCGTCCGGGCAGCGATGCCGTGCTGGTGGTGCCGGAATATCCGGGCCGCGATTTCCACGCACAGGTGATCGCCACTTCCAATGCCGTCAACGCCACCTCCGGCACCACCCTGGTGCAGCTGATGGTCGACAACCAGGACAGCAAGCTGATGCCGGGCAGCTTCGCCCATGTGCACTTCAGCCTGCCGGTCGACAGCGCGGCCTTGCGCGTACCGGCCAGCTCGCTGATCTTCGACAACGCCGGCCTGCGCGTCGCCACGGTAGGCGGCGACAACAAGGTGATGTTCAAGAACGTCAGCATCCTGTTCGACTACGGCAAGACGGTGGAAATCGGCTCGGGCCTCGGTGCGGGCGATCGGGTGATCGACAGCCCGCCCGACGGCATCAAGAACGGCGACCCGGTAAAAATCGCCAGCGACGACGCAACGGCCAAGCCCCATGAAAAAGCCTGATCTGGTCCTTGCACTGGCAGTTGCGGCGGTGCTGGGCGGCTGTTCGCTCGCACCCGCGTACAAGCCGCCGGCCACGCCGCCGGCGCAGGCCTACCGCGATGTCGGTCCGTGGGTGGCGGCGCAGCCGGCCGACCGGGCTCCGCGCGAAAACTGGTGGCAGCTGTACGCCGATAACCAGCTCGATCAGCTGCAAGCCAAATTGCTGGTCAACAACACCGATCTCGCCGCCGCGCTGGCGCATTACCAGCAGGCGCAGGCGTACAGCGCTGAAGCACGCTCGGAGCTGTTCCCGCAGGTCGGCGTCGATGCCAATGGCCAGCGTCAGCGCGAATCCAATCACACGCCGCACTACGCCGCGCCGTCCGAATACAACCAATACACCGTCGGTGTGCAAGCCAGCTACGAAGTCGATCTGTGGGGTCAGGTGCGCAACACGGTCGAGGCCGGCCGCGACAATGCGCTTGCGGCGCAGGCGGATCTGGCGTCTGCACAATTGAGCCTGCAGGCGCAGCTGGCCGATGCGTATATGCAATTGCGCGGCTACGACCAGCAGCTCGCATTGCTGCAGCAGACCATCGAGGCCTATCAGAAAGCCTTGAAGCTGACGCAGACGCTGCATGCCGGCGGCATCGTGTCCGGGCTGGATGTATCACGGGCGCAGACGCAGTTGTCCGATGCGCGCTCGCAGTGGTCGCAGACGGTGGCCCAGCGGGTATTGATGCAGGATCAGATCGCTGTGCTGGTCGGCGAGAACGCCGCCACGTTCAACCTGCCGGCGCAGACCGCGGCGATCGCGTTGCCGACGGTGCCGCTGGATCTGCCCTCGAGCCTGCTGCAGCGCCGTCCCGATGTGGCCGCGGCCGAACGACGCGTCGCCGCCGCCAATGCCGGTATCGGCGTGGCGCGTGCAGCCTGGTTCCCCGCGCTGACGCTGAGCGCGGGCGGCGGCTACCAGAGCAGCGGCTGGGCCAATCTGTTCACCGCGCCCAGCCGCATGTGGGCGCTCGGCCCGGCATTGGCCTACGACCTGTTCGACGGCGGTTACCGCAAGGCGACTATCGCCGCTGCCAAGGCCAAGACCGACGAAGCCGGCGCCACCTATCGTGGCGTGGTGCTGACCGCCTTCCAGCAGGTGCAGGACAACCTGGCCCTGCTCGATCACCTGGGCACGGCCGGCATCAACCAGAAGGATGCCTCCGACGCCGCGCAGCACGCGCTGGATCTGTCGATGACGCAGTACAAGCACGGCGCGGTCAGCTATCTCGACGTGGTGCAGGCGCAGACGGTGTCCCTGCAGGAGCAGCGCGGCTTGCTGCAGCTGGATACGCAGCGGCTGCGCGCCAGCGTGCAGTTGATCCGGGCGCTGGGCGGTGGTTGGTCGGTGGAGCAGTTGGCGCGTAAATAAGGGTGCAAAGCGAACTCCAAGCTCCGCCAACGCTTCCCACCTACCTCACCGTCATCCCAGCTTTCGCTGGGATGACGGTGAGGCGATACGGCAGGTGTCGGCAGAGCTGAGTTGCTCCTTGTAAACTCCGCCCCTGCGCGCCGCCTGCTGTTCCAGCAGGCGGCGCCGTTTATCCCGCCCAGGAACTGCGCATGAGCATCAAGCCGGCCACCGAAACCACGATCGAGCAGCCAGCCATCGCCGACACGCCGGCTTCGCCAGGCAGCATGCATCGTCCCGGCCACAGCGCACTGGATACCGAAGATGTCGCCGCGCACGACGAACTGCTGCATGACGCGGCCCTGCGCGATTCCGCGCTGCGCGTACCGCGCTGATCCATCATCGAACGTGGCGCGCACGCCTCAAGGCGCGGCGTTGCCCAGCTTCAGGTCCGCCTGCAGCATGATTTCGCGCCCGTAGATGTTGTAGTTCTCCACGTTGTAATACGGGTAGACGTTGTAGGTGGGATCGGCCGGCGGCATCTTGTTGGCGATATTGTTGAGCAGCAGCGAGAACTCCAGGTTGCGCGTGGGCCGGTAGCTCACGCTGCCATTGAAGGTGATCCACGGCGGCAGCCGGCTTGCGCCCGGGGTGCCCGGTCCGTCGGTTTGCGCCGCATAGTTCGGCGAGGGGCCATAGCGGTGCCCGTATAGCGTGCTGCTCCAGCTGCCGCCGGGACTGGTCCAGCTGATGCTGCCGCTGACCACACTTTTGAATTCGGTGCTGTAGAGCGGATTGGCCAGCAGGTTGATCGGCGGCTGGCCCGGCGCGAGTTGATAGGTGTGGCCCAGCATGTCGTTGTAATCGAGCTGCACGCTGAAGCGGCCGATATGCCAGGGCGCAAAGCGATAGCGCGCACTGGCGATCAGCGAGCGGATCGTTTCGTCGGTGAGATTGGCGTAATAAGTGGTCACGTTCTGCACCACGCCATTGCTGCTGCGCTGCACCTGGGCGATCGCTGCCTGGCATGCGGCCGAAGCGCTATCGAGCTGGCCGAGCAGGCATTGCGATTCGGTATGCATCAGCAGGTTCAGATCCTGCTGCACCACTTCGTCGCGGATCGCCATATGCAGGTAGTCGACGCTGACGCTGATGTCGTCCAGCGGCGACCATGCAGTGCCCAGCGTCCAGTTTTGCGCGGCGGTGGGCTGCAGCTTGTTGTTGGCCAGTCCGGTGTCTTTTACGTAGTACTGGTAGTCGCTGCCGCAGGTGCTGCTGTGTGCCTGCGCGCATTGGTAGTAGTCGGTTACCTGCGCGTAGTAGTCGGTCGGTCCGAGATAGATGGCGGCCAGGTCCGGCGCCTTGAACGCGGTGTTGTAGCTGCCGCGGAACAGCAGGCTGTCGAACGGCCGGTATTCGATGCCGATCTTGTAGGTGAATTTGTGATTGTCGCTGCCCTGGTCCAGCGCGTAGTGATCGTAACGGCCGGACAGATCCAGGGTCAGCGACTTCAGCAGCGGCAGGTTCAATTCAAATGCGGAGGCGGCATGCGAGCGCCGCCCGCCGCCACCGGCGGCCGCGTGATTGAACACCGCACCTTGCGCAATCAAGGGATCGACCGGCTCGTACCACGCTTCGCTGCCGCCCTCGGCGAGCACCGCAAAACCGGCATCGCCGCCGGGCAGCGCAAACAGCGAAGCATTGCTGAGCGTGGCGCGCGTGTCGTTGATCCAGGTGGTGCTGAACTCGCTCACATCCTGGCTGAAACTGGCGTACTGCGTGGGCGTGGCCGGCTGGAAGAACGCGTTGTAGTTGGGGTGATAGAGATTCACCCCGCCGACCGGACTGACCCCGACCTGCGGCCCGAGGATGCCGTTGAAATAGCGATCCACCGCCGTATCCAGCCACAGCGGCTCCACCACATTGGTGCGGTCGCCCGAGCGCACGTAGTAGACATCCCAGTTCCAGCCGGATGCGCCCAGCCGTCCGCTGGCGCCGATGTCGGCCTGATACAGCAGATCCTGCTGGCGATACATCTGCGTCACCACGCCGCCGGGCATTTCCTCGGGGGCGAAGGTTTTGTACAGCCTGAGCAGGTCGCCGCTGTTCGCATCTTCGATCAGGCCGTGTGGATAGTCGGCCGGCAGCCAGGTATCCACGCCGGGATACCAGCGCTGCTGCTGCCAGTCGACCAGCGTGTCGGCATACAGGCGCAGCGCATCGCTGACCCGGTATTCGAGTTTCAGCATGCCGTTGTAGCTGCGCAGCTGATTGCTGTAGGTGGCATAGCCCACCAGCTTGTCCGAGCCGCAGTACTGGCCTAGCAGGCCGGCGCTGCCCATCAGCACGGTGCTGCCGCCGAACAGGCGGTTGTCGCATCCGGCCGGCGGGCTGAAATAACCCAGCGGATATCCGGTGAAACCGCCGCCGGCGCGGCCGTAGTTGTAAATCGCTGCTTGCGTGTTGAACGCATTGTTGCCGGGTGGACCGGCATACGTGGCCACCGTGAGCGGACGCTGGAAGCCCCAGATCGGCGAGGCGTTGTCGAATTCGCCGGCTGCCATTACGCGCAACGCACCGTAGTCGTGGCCGTAGGCAAAGCTCAGGCGCTGGTTGGCGCCGCCGGCATCGGTGTAGCCGCCCAGGCGCGCCGACACTTCGCCGCCGTCCAGATGCGCGCGCGTGACGATATTGATCACCCCGCCGATCGCCTGCGAACCGTAGATCGATGAAGCTCCACCGGGCATCACGTCGATATGGTCGACCATGCTGACCGGCAGGTTGGACAGATTGGTGAAGTTGTTGGTGCCGTTGTACAGCTGGCCGAAATTCGCCAACGGCTTGCCGTCGATCAGGATCAGCGCGAATTCCGGACTGAGGCCGAACAAGCTCACCGCCTGCGCGCCCTGGGTGAAGGTGGCTGCCGATTGCGGACCCTGCACCGAGCCGGTGGCCAGCACCGAGCTTTGCAGTACGTCGGAGATATTGTTGAAGCCGCGCGCTTTGATTTCCGCGGCGGTGATGGTGTACGTGGGCGTGGCGGTCTGGATCGACGCATTGCCGATCAGCGAGCCGCTGACGTTCACCGCGCGCAAGGTGGTGGTCGACATCGCCGCGGCACGCACCGGCACCGGCTTGGCGGCAGGCGGATGAAACATCGGCGATCGCTGCAGCACGAAGGTGGCCGCGTCGAGCGTGGTCCAGGTCAGCCCGGTGCCGTCCAGCAACTGCCGCAGCGCCTGGCTGGAGGTAAGGCGGCCGGAGGCGCCGCGCGTGGTCTTGCCGTCGATCAGTGCCGGCGCATATACCAACTGCAGATTGCCCTGCGCGGCAAGGGCATCGAGCGCATCGCGCAGATTGCCCGGACCGATCGCATACACATGCTGGGCGGCCGGCGTGTCGGCCGCAGACACCGGTGACAGCGGCAGCGCCAGGCCGGCGCCGCACAACGCCGCCAGCAGCAGCGAATGGTGCAGCGGGGCAGGGCGTGGCGAGGTTCCGGGCGTGGCCGCATCGCGCCGGAACGCGCGCGCAAGCCTTCGCCGGAAATTGCCTGCCATTCCTGCCTGTGCCTCCCGCTGCCTGCCCCTGTACGAACTTGCGCCGGCGTGCCCGCCGGCTATGTCCGATCATAGGGCATGGCTGTGCTCATATTGTCTGCCCAAGTAAAAAAAGCCCGGCCATGACAGCCGGGCTTTGCATTCCACGGCACGCTTCCGTGCGCGCCGGTCGATCAGAACAAATCAGCACATCGTTAGAACGTCAGGCTCCAGTTGTTGAGCGTGCCGTAGTCGCCGTAATACTCCGGATCGTTGTCGATCACCTTCAGCTTCCAGGTGCCGTTGGCGGTGACCGACGAGGCATTCACCGTCCAGGTGGTGTTGATGTTGCCGTTGTTGTCGTAGTTCGGGTTCTGCAGCACGGCATAGGCACCGTTCGGCGCCACCAGCTCGATGGTGAGATCGCCCGACCAGTTGTGCGTGATGCTGGCATGCACCTGCAGGTTGGACGGCGCATTGCCCGACTCGCCGCTCACCGCGATGCTGCTGGTGATGGTGGCGTTGTCATTGATCGTCACTGCCTTGCTGTTGCTGAACACGCCGCTGGTACCGCCGCCGCCGCTGCTGCTGGTCACCGTCACCGAGCCGGTCTTGGTGCTGGTGGCGCCGGTGTTGTCGGTCACCGTCAGCGTCACGCTGTAGGTGCCGGCCGCGGCATAGGTGTGGCTGGGGCTGGCGCTGGTGGACGTGCTGCTGTCGCCGAAATTCCACGCGTACGAGCTGATGGTGCCGCCGGTATCGGTGGAGCTGTTGCTGAAGCTCACGCTCAGGCCGCTCACCGTATCGCTGAAGTTCGCCACCGGATTGCCGGCCGGCGGTGTGGTGCCGCCACCGCCACTGCTGCTGCCGCCCCAGTACTTGGTGACGTAGGCGCTGAACTTGCTGATGTCCAGGCTGCCCCAGCCGGTGGTGTTGTCGTAGCCGGCGGCGGCGTTGTAGCCGTGGCCGCTGTAGCCGTTGTTGCCCGAGGTGACGTCATGCAGCGGCGTCGCATCCTTGGGGAAGTAGGTGTACATGTTCTGCGTGGGCAGGCCCAGCGAGTTGTTGTTGGCCGACTCGATACGCGCCCAGATACCCACGAACAGCGGCGAGGCGAGACTGGTGCCGCCCACCTGCTGGTTGGCCTGGCCGTTGATCACGATCAGCGCGCCGGTGCTGGAGGCCGCATCGAATGCCACGTCGGGCAATTCGCGCTTGCTGGCCGAGGCGCCGAGCGCGGTGGTCTGCCAGCTCGGCGCGGTTTCGAACAGGCTGATGCCGCCGCCGGTGGCCCACAGGCGCTCGTTGTCATCCGGCGTGCCGTTGTTGTTCAGGCCTTGCGGATCGATCTGCGCCAGGCCTTCGTTCCACACCGTCTCACCCGACCAGGTGGTGGTGTTGGTGGTGCTCAGTGTGGTGCCGCCTACCGCCACCACGTTCGGCGAACTGGCCGGCTCGCTCACGCCGTAGTGGGTGAGATCGATCTGCACGGTGCCGCTGGAATTGGCGATGTAGCCCGGCGCACCTTCGGTCGGATCGCTGGACCACTGATAGACACCGGCGTCGCCCGCGGCGACCGAGAAGATCTGGCCCTGCGCCACGGCCTGTGCAAACACCTTGTCGTCCGCGGCCTGCGTGCCGGAATTGTTGGCCGCCGTTTCATCCTCGCCCAGCGAGACGTTGATCACCTTGGCCACGTTGGCCGTCACGGCCTTGTTGTAGGCGGCAGTGATGCTGGCGTCGGTGAGCTGGCTGTCCTGGCTGTCGCCGTTGATCGCCGCGTAGAAGATCAGCTGCTTCACGCCGCCGGACACGCCGATGATGTCCTGGCTGTCCAGATCCCATTCGGAAGGATCGCCATCGCTGGCCAGCGTGCCGCTGCCGCCGGCCACCGTGGAGGTGTTGACCGTGGCCAGGCCCGCGCTGGTGGTGAATTGCTTGAGGTCCTTGATGGTCTGGGTCATGTCGCCCCAGGTGATGATGCCGACCACGGTGTTCGACGCGGTCGGCGTGCTGCCGGCGTCATAGATGGTGGCGAAATCGGTGGGCTTGTGACCCACTTGCGAACCGGATGCCTGTGCCTTGGCGGCGTCGGCGCTGATGCGATGCGACAGCACATGCGGGCGCGCGTAGTCCTGCAGGCCCAGCACGCCGTCGACGATGCCGCCCAGTGCCTGCGGCACGGTCACGTCCGATGCGTTGGCAAAATGCGTCTTGCCCTTGTAGCTGAAGGTCTTCATGTTGGCGTTGAACGCCGCGTTGGCGCCGGCCGAGGTGCCGTCGGCAGACACGAACATGTTGTTGGGCGCCACCGTGATATTGCTGAAGCCGTACGCTTTGAGGTGGGTGACCACCGCCTGCACCTGCGCGTCGGTCGGCGCGTAGCTGGCCTTGAACTGCGCGGGCGTCAGGTACTGGTGATAGCTGGGGCTGCCCGGCTGGTTCACCGCGTCGAGAAAATTCTGCAGCGCATCCACATTGCGCAGATTCAGGCTTACTTCCACGTGCAGTTTGCGGCTCTGTTCCAGCGGCATGATCTGCGCGGCTTCGATCGACGGATGCCCCGTCATCACCAGCGTGGAAAACTTGCTGCCGTTGCTCTGGATGCCTGCGTGCGTACGCGTCGACACCCAGCTATCGCCGGCATGCGCCGACAGCGACAGCAAGGCCAGCGACAGCGCCGCCGGCAGCAGCAACTGGCGATTCCCCGAAAACCCGAAACGACTCGACATTGGTGAACTCCCTTGTGTTGGGGCAAACGAACCCGATGCGGCCCGCAAGCCCCATGCGTTAGTTATTGCCGCGCTCATGCGGCAGCTTGGAATCACGTGCGTGTCCGGCGGCACGCAAAAAAACTCGGGCGATCGGCGTCCCCTTGTGTGTTCCCTCAACGCCGAGCGCGCAGCAGCGCCGCCGATAGGTAAGACGTAAAGGCTTGCGGAAACCCCACCTGCATGGCGCGAGGAATTTCAGGTTTGTGTCGCAGTGCGCGAAGTCGCCTCATGCCGAAGCCGTCATTCCCGCTTCCGCGAGCATGTCGACGCTACCGTGAACGAGTGACGTAGGTTGGGTTAGCGCAGCGTAACCCAACGAAAGCTCATCGAAGCCATCAAGCATCGTTGGGTTACGCTGTGCTAACCCAACCTACAAAGCTAGCGCAGCAACTGAATCTGCGTATCGCTGACGCGCCTGGCGCGAATTGCCCAGCCCTGCTGCAGCAACAGCAACAAGGTGCGCTGGTCGCTGGTGCGGAACACACCGCTGATACGCACGTTCTGCAGCGACGGATCGCCAAGCTGCAGCTTGGTATCGCTGTAGCGGTTCATTTCCGCCACCAGTTCGGCCAGGCGCCAGTTGTGCACAAACAGCTGGCCTTGCGTCCAGCCTTTGGCTTGTTGCAGATCCGCGTTGTGCACGGGCGAGATCTGCCCGCTCTGGTCGTAGCAAAGACCTTGTCCGCCGATCAGCGACGCATCCTGCGTGGCGCCGCCGGGTGCCTGCGCGGCAATGGCGAGCTTACCCTTCAGCAGCGCCACTTCGGTCACCTGCTCGTCGAGCCGGACCTGGAACTGCGTGCCCACCGCCGTCACCGTGCCGGCGCCTGCATGCACGACGAACGGCCATGCATGATTGCCCTGCACCGAGAACTGCGCCTGCCCACGCAGCAGGTCCACGCGGCGCGTACGTGCGCTGTAGCGCACCACCACGTCCGAATCGGTATCCAGCAGAATCGACGAGCCGTCGCTGAGCGTTACCGTGCGCTGCTGGCCGGCGCTGGTGGTGTAGGTGATGCCGGCCGGATCGGCCGGCGGCGCCAGCCAGCGCGGCACGATCGCCGCCACGGCCAGTGCCGCAAAACCTGCCGCAAACGCCGGTATCAGCCAGCGCCGCTGGCGTGCGCGCGGTTCCGGCTGCAAGGCGCGCCGGGCGGCGGCGGCCAGGGCCGGGTCCTGCATCGCGGCCTTGCTCAACTTCCACAGCAACGCTACTTCGCGATAGGCCGCCGCATGCGCCGCATCCGCATCGCGCCAGCGCTCGAAGGCGGCCCGCTGTACGGGTGTGCAGTCCGGGGCCAGCAGACGCACGAACCAGCGTTCGGCTTCGTCATACGAATCCGTCGCGGTCCCCCCGTTTGCGTGCCGCCTGTCCATGTCCATTAAAACGTGTCCGTCGACGAATCGCCTACCTTGCGCCGCAGCTGTGACAGGGCGGTGGCAAGGTGTTTTTCCACCATCTTCACTGAAATACCGCAGCGCTCGGCGATCTGCGCGTGACTAAGGTCATGTGCGCGCTTGAGCAGGTAGACGCGCTGGCACTTGGGCGGCAGTTCCAGAATGGCCTTGGAAAGGCGTGCCACCTGCTGCTCGTAGACCGCGCGTTGCTCCGGATCGTGATCGCTGGCGGCGATATCCAGCCCGTCCAGCGCCACATGCTCCTTGCGGTGATGGGTCAGCGAGACCCGGAACTGGTCGTGCGCCACGTTCACCGCAATGCGGTACAGCAGCTGCTTCCAGGCCGACGGCGGCTCGGAATCGCGATAGCGCAGCAGCTTGGCCATGCTCTCCTGCGCCGCATCCTCGGCATCCTGCTCGGAGGCCGTGCGCGCACGCAGAAACTGCACCAGGGCGCGGAACTGGCTGCGGACAAAGGCTTCGAAACTCTGCGCATCGGCTCGCACCTCCAGCGCCGGAGATTCCGGCAACGGTACGATCGACGCAGTCTCCCGCTTATTTTCCATCCCCGAATTCGTGCCAACTCACCCAAGGTCCGGTCGAATGTGCAGCAAACAGGGACAACTTGCAATAAATCCGCAGCAAACAGGCGATGGCTGCGGCCTGGGCATTTAAAACGCCGAGGCCAGGCGGTGTCAGCCTGTTGCAAGCCCGGGTGCGTGCCTAGTGCCGGGGGCCCTGCGGCTTGCGCGATCGAAACAGCACGCGCCCGGCAATGCCCACGATCATCACCGCGGCAAACGCGCCGTAGCCATACAGGGCCGGCATCACCTGCTTCCAGATGCTGCCGCTTTCCCGCCCGAAATTGCCGACGTTCTGCACCGCGATCTGATCGTAGCCGCCCAGGGCAAACGCATAGGCCGCGACCAGCGCAATGATCACCACCGCCAGGTCATACACCTTGTGCTGCAGCTGGGTGCGCGAGCGTTTCCATGCCGCCCAGTAAACCCAGGCCAGCAGGAACAGCCAGGGGCCGAGCAGCAGCAGGGACAAATAACGCATAAGGTGTGCACGCAGGCTGGGTGAGGGATCGGCATGGGCATGCACGGATGGCGCCGCCCATGGCGCCCAGCATAGCAACGCTTTAACAGTCGCCATGGTGCGTCGCGTTATGGTGGCGCTCTTGCTCGATCCATCCCATCGCCAACGCACAACGGAGGACGCATGAGCCGTGCTTTCGACGCGATCATCGTCGGTGCCGGACAGGCTGGCCCGGCTCTGGCCGGCCGCCTCACCGCCGCCGGCATGCAGGTGGCGCTGGTGGAGCGCCATCTTTTCGGCGGCACCTGCGTCAATACCGGCTGCATGCCGACCAAGACCCTGGTGGCCAGCGCGCGCGTCGCACATCAGGCGCGCCGCGCAGCGGACTATGGGGTAATGCTGCAAGGCGATGTACGCATCGATCTGCCGCGCGTGATGGCACGCGCGCACAAAGTCAGCGAAACCTCCCGCGGCAACGTCGAGCGCTGGCTCACCGGCATGCCACATATGACGGTGCTGCGCGGACATGCCCGTTTCGAAGCGCCGCATACCCTGCGCGTCAACGATGAAAGCATCACCGCACCGCGCATTTTTCTGAACGTCGGCGGCCGTGCACGCGTACCGGACGATATGCCGGGCCTGGCCGATATCGATTACCTCACCAATACCTCGATCCTGCAGCTCAACGAACTTCCGCGCCATCTGGCGGTAGTCGGCGGCAGCTATATCGGCCTGGAATATGCACAGATGTTTCGCCGCTTCGGCAGCCAGGTCACCGTGGTCGAGCGCCAGTCGCGGCTGATCGGGCGCGAAGACGAAGACGTATCGGAAGCGATCCGCGCCATCGTCGAGGCCGAAGGCATCCGCGTGCGCACCGGTGCCGAATGCATCGCCTTTGCGCCGCACGCCGACGGCGCCGTGGTGAAGGTCGACTGCAGTACCAGCGACAAGGAAATCGTCGCCAGCCACGTACTGCTGGCGATCGGCCGTTTACCCAATACCGACGACCTGGGCCTGGAGCATGCCGGCGTTGCCACCGACCAGCACGGCTACATCGTGGTCGATGACACGCTGGCCAGCAGCGTGTCCGGCATCTGGGCGATGGGCGATTGCAATGGCCGCGGTGCCTTCACCCACACCGCGTACAACGATTTCGAGATCATCGCCGCCAACCTGCTCGATGGCGCGCAGAGACGTGTGTCGGCGCGCATTCCCGGCTATGCGCTGTTTACCGATCCGCCGCTGGGCCGGGTCGGCCTGACCGAGGCGCAGGCACGCGCCAGCGGCAAACGCCTGCTGCTGTCCAAACGCCCGATGACGCGCGTGGGCCGCGCGGTGGAGCGCGACGAGACGCAAGGCTTTATGAAAGTGGTGGCCGATGCCGATACGCGGCGCATCCTGGGCGCGGCGATTCTGGGCGTGAGCGGCGACGAGGCGATCCACGGCGTGCTGGACATGATGAATGCCGATCAGCCCTTCGACACCTTGCAGTGGGCCGTGCCGATTCACCCGACGGTGTCGGAATTGCTGCCCACCCTGGTCGGTGATCTCAAGCCGGCATAACGCTGCGCCGGCCCGGATCGTTTCCCGTTCAAAACAATTTGATGCCCCAGGGGCGAACCAGCCAAGCGAATAAAGCAAAGCTCGCCATGGTGATCAGGGCGCTGAGGCCCAGCGCCGGCCAGAATCCAAAACGCATGTACAGTCGCGGAAACGCCAGGAACATGGGCAGCGTCGGCACCACATACCAAAAGGTATACCAGGCGTGCTGGGTGATTTTCTGCGCGGGCTGCTTTTCAAGATGCAACCAAGTGAGCGCCAGCAAGGTGACCAGGGGCAATGAGGCAAGCAGTGCACCGAGCCGGTCGCTGCGCTTGGCCACTTCGGAAACCGCCACCACGATGGCCGCGGTAATCAAGTATTTGGTGACGATCCAGGGCATGGCACAGCTCCAGCGAATGACTTGCCCGATGCATCTTCAGCGCGAATGCGCTCCCGCCGCTTCCTTGCGCGCACGCTTGGCGGCGTACATCGCCGCGTCGGCCTGCACCAGCAGCGCTTCGGGATCGACCACCGCGAGTGGCGCGACAATTACGCCGATGCTGGGGCCGGCATAGTCGATCACATGCCCACCGACATGGAAGCGGCTGGTACTTGCCGTCTGCAACCTGGTCTGCAGCGCGGTGGCCACTTCGCTGGCGCTTGCGCGCGGAGCGCTGGCGATCACCACGAATTCGTCGCCGCCCTGGCGCGCCGCAAAGTCGCCGGCACGCAATGCGCCCTGGATGCGGCGGCCGATGGCGATCAGGAAATGGTCGCCGGTGTCGTGTCCAAACTGATCGTTGATCGCCTTGAATTTGTCCAGATCGATGAAGGCGACGATCAAGGTGCTGCCATCTGTCTCGCTCGCGGCAAGCCGGCGCGTCATCTCGCTCATCAGCGCGCGCCGGTTGGGCAATTGCGTGGTGGTATCGGTCAATGCGTTCACGGCCAGGATGTCATTGGCCTGGCGCAGCGCCTGCAGCAGCCGTTCGCGCTCGACCTGCTGGGAGATCAGCCGCGAGAACATGCGGAATACAGATTCAGCACCTTGTGCGAGCGGCTTTTTTTGATCGCTGGCGGCACACAAGGTGCCGTACAGGCTGCCGTCGTCATTGCGCACCGCCGTGCTCGCATAGGTGGCAATACGGAGCGCCCGCGCCGCCTCCGAATCGCCCCAGCAGCTGGCGACATCGTCGGTATAGGGGCGGCCTTCTTCCAGCGCGCGTTTGCACAGCGTGTCTTCCCACACTACGGACAGGCCTTCGGGGATTTGCAAAGTCTGGGTATTGCGGGCGAACAGCACGTGCTGGTAACCGGTTTCCTCATCGACCGTGGTGAGGTAGGTGGAACTGAGGCCGGTGACTGCTTCCAGCAGTTCCAGCAACGGACGCACCAGTTCTTCGAGGGTGCGCGCCTTGATCATCGAGTTGGCTAGCACGCCAACGAAATCCATCATCGGCGGGTTGACGTTTTCGGTGGTCATCATCGTGTTCCGATCAGCGGTAGCAGGAAGTCGGGCAGGAGCGTGCCCGAGCTCCATTTCATCCAGCTTTTGCGCTGCTTGCAACGTTCCTGGTCACAATCTGGCCGCCCGGATGCGCAGCTTGCTGCAAGCTGTCACCTGCCTGACATGGAACGGCGCTCGATGTTGCAAAAAAAGGGATCAGCGCGTGCTGATCCCTTCGGTTTTTCCATGCAGGTTGCGGTATCAGGAAACCGGCATGCATACCCATTCAAGCTTGCCATCGACCACGTACGGCACCGCCTTTTCTCCCGGTGGGCACACCGGCGCATTGCCATGCACATACGGCAGCGAGCTCATGCTGCGTGTGCCGCCCGCGTTCACGGCCAGCGCCGTGGCGATCAGAACCAGTCCGACGAAAAAGCTCTTCATGACATGTATCCCTGCTGTTGCGGGCGCTGCTGCAGGAAGGCGCACCGGCGGCCAGGGGAGCGCCCATCGCCCCGGCCTGCAAAGCGGGGCGATCATCGGGCAGCCAGTGCGGGCGGACAAGGGCGAAGGAGGACATTCGCCGCCGGCCCGGTTCAGGCCCGGCGGCGCCATTTCAGTAGCAGCCAGAGCAGCGGGACGACGAGCACAAACAGCGAGAACAGGCTTCCTTCCGGCCCGGTACTGCCGCCGCTCCACAAGGCATCGCCGTGCGCGGTTTCGGTCAGCAGCCGCTGGCTGAAACGCAACCCGCTGTTGGGCGTGCCGTAGAAAAACGACTCGGCCCAGTCCCACAGCGCATGGAAGCCGATCGCCCACCACAACGAGCCCGTCACGCGCAGGCTCAAGCAGAAGAACAAGGCCATCCAGCCGGTCTGCAGCAGGCCGAGCGTGCTTTCGCCGCCGTTGCCCATGTGCATCCAGGTAAAGACGGCGCTCCATACCAGGGCGGCCCACCAGAAACCGATGCCGCGGGCCAGCGTGTATTGCAGATAGCCGCGCAGCAGCAGCTCTTCGAACAGCGCAACCGCCAGGAACGCGAGCAGCCAGGTGACGCCGGCATACAAGATCTGCAAAACCGATAGCTGCTCGGCGACAAGCGTGGCGTGGCCGCCCAGCATCAGCACGGCGACCAGCACCGACAGCGTCAGAAATCCCATGGCTGCACCCGAGACGAGCAGCTTCAGCCTGCAAGATCCGCCGAGACCGTATACCAGCCAGTTGCGGCCTTCGACGCGGGCGAGCACCCAGGTGGCAAAGATCACGATGGCGGCACGAATGGCTTCTTCGGCCAGCATGCCGAACGGACCCATCAGCGCCTGCGGCGACAGCTGCCGGGTAAAGGCGAAGTATTGAGCAAAGCGCAGCGATACCACGATCAGCAGGAACAGCAGAATGCCCCAGATGGCGCGTAGTTGCGTACCACTGAAAAAGAAACGCCGCATCGTGTATCCCCTGTCGATAAAAATTCACGATGGCCCGCCAGGCAGACCACTTCTCGAAGATTTTCGTAGCTTGGGTTAGCGCAGCCTAACCCAACAATGCCGCAAGGCCCGGCCTTTTCAGGCATTTATGCGCTGAACAGCAACGCGCTGTCATCACCGGAAAAGAAGTTGTCACAGGTTAGGATGCAGGCTTGTCGTCCCTCGCCGTGCACAAGGATTTCGGTCGTGACGTTATCCGTAGAACTCGATAGGAATGATCTGTTCGGCTTGGAGCGCGTAGCGGAAGGCCGTGCGGCCTCGCTACCGGAAACTACGGCGGATCGCCTGCTTGCGCTGGGCCTTGTGCAAAAAGGCGAGGCGGCCTCGCTGCAGCTCACCAGTGCCGGGCTTTCGCTGATCCATTCCAGCGATCAGTAAGCTTCGGCGGGGATCTATACAAGCTATCTCTAGATGAGATAGATTCTCATTTGTGACGTCGCCAATCCTGGCGACGACTGCATTGGACATTCGTCCAGACGGCCGCCAGCACCAGGCGCAGTTCCTGCGCCGCCTTTGCCAGCAACGCCGCGTGTCATCACGCACAGGCAAAGGAATCTACCCATATGCTGCGCTTCACCCCGCTGGCCGTGTTCATCACGGCCGCGCTGAGTTTTTCCGCCCATGCTGCCGATACCACCGCCGCGCCGGTGCCGCAGGCCAGCAACACGACCCAGCTGCCGGGCGTGCAGGTGACGGCGGCGTCGCCGTCGGTGCTGTTGAACGTGCCGGGTACCACCACGGTGATCGGCCGCCAGCAAATGGATCGTCATCTGGTCACCACTATCCGCAGCCTGGTGGAGTACGAGCCGGGTGTATCGGCGATCGGTTCGCCCGGCCGCTTCGGGCTGGACAGCTTCAATATCCGCGGCCTGTCGGGCAATCGCACGCATATCGATATCGATGGCGTGTCGCTGCCCGATTCGTTCGGCGCCGATGTGGCCGGCGGCAGCTTTCGCGCGGGCCGCAATTTCATCGACCTGGACGAGATCAAGCAGGTGGAGATCGTGCGCGGGCCGTCGTCGGCACTGTATCCGTCGGATGCGCTGGGCGGCGTGGTGAGCCTCACCACCAAGGATCCGGCCGATTACCTGCGCCCCGGCAAAGATGTCTACAGCGCGCTGAAAGAGCAGTACGACAGCACCGATCGCAGCCTGTCCACCACCGCCACCCTGGCCGGCGGCGATCGGCGCAACAGCATCATGTTTGTGTTCAACCATCGCGCAGGGCACGAAACCCAGGACATGGGCGAGGTGGGCGGCGTCGGCAATACCCGCACGCGGCCGGATCCGCAGGACTACACGCTCAACGGCTTCCTTGGCAAATACGTGCATACCGCCGACAGCGGACGCGTGGATCGCTTCATCGTCGACGGCTCGCAGATGAGCACGCGCACCGACGGCTTGTCGCAGCTGATGCCGGCATTCGGCGCCACGCCCAGCTATTACTACTCGCAGGACGAGAACCAGCGCGTGCGCGCCAGCGTCGGCCAATGGTTCCCGCAACTGCATAGCGTGCTGGCCGATACGCTGGACTGGCATGCGTACTGGCAGAAGAGCGTGACGCGCACCCATACGCAGACCACGTATGGGCCGATCGACCGCTATTTCGAAAGCTTGCCGCTGCAGGAGAAAGTGTTCGGCGGCAAGCTGGTGGCCACGCGACATCTGGGCGATGGCACCGCGTTTGGACAAACCATCAGCGATGGCGTGGAACTGTCGCGCACCAGTGCGCAATCCAATGTCGGCGGCTACGGCGTCAATATGCTGACCGGCGCCAGCGGCAGCAGCGATGCCTTTATGCCGGGCAACTATCCGCTGCACCTGATTCCCGACAGCGCCACGTATCGCTACGCGCTATTCGGCCAGGACGAAATCAGCCTGTTCGACGAGCGCCTGCTGATCACCCCCGGTGTGCGTGCGGACCGCTATGAGTACAAGCCGGACAACGATGCGCTGTACCTGAAATACAACAGCGGCTTCGTGCAGAGCAATTACGAACAGAACCATGTTTCACCCAAGCTCGGCGTGATCTGGCGCTTTACCGATACGCTCAGTGCCTACGCCAACTTCGACTACGGCTTCCGGCCGCCGCTGTATAGCGAGATCGCCGGTGCCTGGAACGAGCAGCCGGTGGCGGGCGTCAATATCGCCTATCTGCCCAATCCCAACCTGCGTGCGGAGACCAGCCGCGGGGCGGAGTTCGGCCTGCGCGGCAAGGGCGATGCGGGCTGGTTCAATGTGGACGGCCATTACAACGCCTACCGCAACTTCATCTGGTCCGGCTATGCGCTGGCGCCGAATGCGGTGCCAGCGTGGGCGTACCAGATCGCACCTGGCGCGTTCTTCAACGAATTCTTCCAGGCGGTGAATGCACGCAAGGCGTACATCAAGGGCCTGGAGGCGACGGGTGCACTGCAGCTGGCGCATTTCAGCGATGCGCTAAAGGGCTGGTCGCTGAAAGGCAGTGCAGCGCTTGCGTCGGGGCGGCTCATCCAGCCGGGCGATAGCGGCTACACGCCGCTCAATACGGTCGATCCGGCCAAGCTGGTCGCAGGTGTGAGCTATGACGCGGAGCACTGGGGCGCCGAGCTGGTCGGCACCGCGGTGCGCCGGCATACGCGGCTGAGCGATCCCAGCATTTTCCGCCCGCCGGGCTACGGCAAGCTGGATCTGTACGCGCACTACACGCCGACCGACTACCTCGAACTGTATGCAGGCATCGGCAACCTCACCAATCGCAAGTATTGGGACTGGGGCAATCTCAACAGCGGTGCACTCGGCAACCTGATCAGCGGCAACGGCTTGAATGATGCCGGCACCGCCAGCCTGCCGGCCGACCGCTTCACCATGCCCGGCCGCACCTTCAGCGTCGCCGCACGTATTGCTTATTGAGGCCAGGGAGATCGCCATGTTGCATGAATCCTCATCCGCTACATCCATCGCGATGCCGGTACTGGAAGTACGCCGGGCCTGGCAGCGCCTGCGCGAAAGCGAGCCGAACCTGCGCGCACGCGATCTGGCCGAGCGCATCGGCGTCAGCGAAGGCGAACTGGTGGCCAGCCGTTGCGGCGAAGGCATTACCCGCCTGCAGGGGCCGTGGGCCGGACTGCTGCATGCGTTGCCGGTGCTGGGCCGTGTGATGGTGCTTACCCGCAATGACAGCTGCGTACACGAAAAGAAAGGCAGCTTCGCCAACATCGAAATCGGCGGATCGATGGGCGTGGTGCTGGACGAGGCGATCGACCTGCGCCTGTTCCTCAGCCATTGGGTGCACGGCTTTGCGGTCAGCGAAGCGTCGCACGGACGCGACCTGCACAGCCTGCAGTTCTTCGATGCCGACGGCCAGGCGGTGCACAAGATCTATCGCCAGGAAGAAACCGACGCCCTGGCCTGGGACAACCTGGTCGGCCGCTACACCGCTGCGGTGCAGTCGCCGGTTCTCGACGCGCAAGCGGTGGCCGATCCGCTGCCGGCGCCATGCCAGGATCACGAGATCGATGCGCAAGCCCTGCGCGAAGGCTGGCGTGCGATGCGCGATCCGCACGATTTCTTCGCCCTGTTGCGCAAGCATCGCGTCACGCGCACGCAGGCCTTGCGCCTGGCCGGTGCCGAATTTGCGCAGCGTGTGGATAACGGCGCCATCGGCAGCGTGCTGGAGAGCGCGGCAGCCAGCGGGCTGCCGATCATGGTGTTTGTCGGTTCGCCCGGCGTGGTGCAGATCCATACCGGGCCGGTGCACACGATCAAGCGCATGGGGCCGTGGCTCAATGTGCTGGATGCCGATTTCAACCTGCATCTGCGCGAAGACCACATTGCGGAAAGCTGGGTGGTGCGCAAACCCACGCCGGAAGGCCCGGTGACCTCGCTGGATCTGTATGACGCGCGCGGCCGCCAGATCGTGCAGCTGTTCGGCAAACGCAAGCCCGGCATTCCCGAGCTGAAGGCGTGGCGTGCGCTGGCCGACAGCCTGCCCCGGACGGAGCAGGGCCATGCGTAAGTATCTTGCGATGCTGCTGTTGTTTGCGGCGTGCACGCCGTCGATGCCGGCCGCCGATGCGCCGCAGCGCGTGGTATCGCTGGGCGGCGATATCACCGAAACCATTTATGCGCTGGAGGCGCAGGGCAAGCTGGTCGGCGTGGACAGCACTAGCGAATGGCCGGATGCCGCACACAAGCTGCCGAACGTGGGCTATGTGCGCCAGCTCAATGCGGAAGGCATCCTGGCGCTGCGCCCGACCGAGGTGATCGCCACGCATGATGCAGGACCGGCCGCGGTGCTGGAACAATTACGCGGTGCGGGCGTCACGCTCCATCTGTTGCCTGCGTCGCGCGCACCGCAGGATGTATTGGCGAAGGTCAGCGAAGTGGGGCAGCTGCTCGGCGCCGACGCACAGGCACAATCGTTGAATTCGAGGCTGACCCATACGTACGCGGATTTGCACGCACGAGTGGCGGCAATGCAGCAGCATCCGCGTGTCGTGTTTCTGCTTTCCGCCGGTGCTGGCCAGTTCCTCGCCGCGGGACGCGACACGGCGGCGGATGCGGCGATCGCCCTGGCCGGCGGCAGCAATGCAGTGCAGGCATATAGCGGCTACAAACCGCTTTCGGCCGAAGCCTTGGTTGCCGCTGCGCCGCAGGTGTTGGTGGTGATGAGCGAGCGCAGCGACGGCAGCGGCGATAGCGCCGCCGTGCTGGCCTTGCCGGGCGTGGCGCAGACGCCGGCAGGGAAGCACCGGCAGATCGTGTTTGTCGATGGGCAGGCCTTGCTCGGCTTCGGTCCGCGCAATGCGCAGAGCGAGCTGACCTTGCAAAGCCGGCTGGCCGCCGTGCAGCCATGAACAGTGTCGGCGCGGTATTGCCGGCAGCGCGCGCCAGGATGGGACATGGCGTGGTGCTGGCCGGCTTGTGCGCGGCACTGCTGATCATCGCCACGCTGGCGATGGGCTGCGGCGCCATGCCGATCCGTGCCGAAGACGTGCTCGGCGCCTTGTTGCGCTGGATCGGCGCACACCCGGCGCAAGGCGACGACGCAATCGTGCTCAGCCTGCGCCTGCCGCGGGTGTTGATGGCGGCGCTGGCGGGAGCGGGTCTGGCCTGCAGCGGCGCCGTGATGCAGGGCATGTTTCGCAATCCGCTGGTGGAGCCGGGATTGATCGGCGTCTCGGCCGGTTCCGCCCTGGGTGCGATCAGTGTGATCGTGCTGGGCGGTGCTGCCAGTGTAGGCTGGCTGGGCTCATTTGGCGTCACCGCGGCGGCATTTGCCGGCGGCCTGCTGACCACCGCGCTGGTGTATATGCTGGGCCGTCGCCGCGCCGATATCGCCACCTTGTTGCTGGCCGGCGTGGCGATCAATGCGATCGCGATGGCCGGCATCGGCGTGCTGACGTATATGGCGAGCGAACGGCAGCTGCGCGATCTCAGCCTATGGACGTTGGGCAGCCTGGGCGGCACCGATTGGCGGCGACTGCTGGCTGCGGCGCCGTGGATCGTGCTGTCGTTGGCGTGGTTGCCGCTGCATGCGCGCGCACTCAATGCCTTGCTGCTGGGCGAGCGCGAAGCCGGCCTGCTCGGCTACCGCACGCGGCCGCTGCAGCGCCGGCTGATTGCGTTGACCGCCCTGGCCACCGGCGCGGCGGTGGCCAGCTGCGGCGTGATCGGTTTCGTCGGCTTGCTGGTGCCGCATGCGATCCGGCTCGCCTGGGGACCGGACCATCGCCTGCTGCTGCCGGCTTCGGCCCTGGGCGGAGCGATCCTGTTGATCGGCGCCGACACGGTGGCGCGCACCATGGTGGCGCCGGCCGAATTGCCGATCGGCATCCTCACCGCATTGCTGGGTGGTCCGTTTTTCCTGTGGCTGTTGTTGCGCGCACGCGATGGCGGCGTGCGCGCATGAATCTGCCGCTGGACTGGCGTGCAGGCAGCGGCAGCGGCGTGTTGGCGGTGCGCGATCTGCATCTCTCGCGTCACGGCCGCGATGTGTTGCAGGACATCCACCTTACCGCGCATCCCGGCCGTGTATTGGCGCTGATCGGTCCGAACGGTGCCGGCAAGAGCAGCTTGCTCGGTGTGCTGGCCGGCGCGCTGGCACCGAACCGGGGCGAGGTGTCGCTGGACGGTCGCCCGCTGGCCTTGTGGCCGTCGCCGGCGCTGGCCCGCCGGCGCGCGATGCTGTCGCAGAACGTGCAGCTGGATTTTGCGTTCCGCGTGGAAGAAGTGGTGATGCTGGGGCGTACGCCGAACGGCCGGCGCCATCTGCAGGCGCAGGATGCGCGGGTGATCGAGCAGGCGCTGCAGCTGGCGCAAGCGGCGCATCTGCGCGGCCGCAATTATCTGCAGCTGTCCGGTGGCGAGCAGCAGCGCGTGCAGCTGGCACGCGTGCTGGCGCAAGTGTGGGAGCAGGACGAAGGGCCGGCCTGGCTGCTGCTGGACGAGCCGGAAGCCGGGCTCGATATCGCGCACCAGCACGACATGTTGCGCCAAATGCGGGCGCTGTCGCGCCGTGGTTACGGCGTGATCGTGGTGCTGCACGATCTCAATCTTGCCGCGCGTTATGCCGATGAGGTGGCGTTGCTGGCGCAGGGTCGGCTGTTGCGTGCAGGCACCCCCGAGTACGCATTGGATCCGCAGGCCTTATCGAAAATCTATGCGCTGGGCCTTGAGCGCATCGATGCCGGGCAGGGGCGCTGGATGCTGTTGCCCAGCTAGCCGGTAAGCGAGTGCCACTTGTGCGGCCTGCCGCCCGGACGCATGCTCCGTGGTCCGATTCGTGCTTCACCAGGCGACTGCGCGGAGGGCTCCAGGGGGACCTGCATGGCGGGCAATGTCATCCATTGTCATATTGTCGGCATAGTCTCTGGACTGGGTTCCAAGGGGCTTTTCGTCAGTGATGACGGCCGCGGGATCAAGGCATCGTCGCGCATGAAGGGTCCTAAGGTCGTTGCGGTAAAGCGTTTTACTGGGTTGGTGCTGGGTTCGGTGCTGTGCTTCGTGCCGCTTGCCGCATGGGCGTGTGCTTCTTATGCAGCGGCCAATGCCGCCGATGAGCAACAGGCCGCAGCGGAGGCGCAGACCGTCGCCTTCGACATCGCGCCGCAGCCGCTGCTGACGGCCTTGCGCGCGTATGGCGAGGCCACCGGACAGGCGGTGCTGGTGGACAACACGCTGGCGACGGGGCGGCAGTCCCCGGGCGTCCGCGGGGAATTGGACAAGGTCGAGGCATTGCAGCGCTTGCTGGCCGGCACTGGGCTGGTGGCCAGCTATTCCAGCGACCAGGCCTTTACGTTGAAGCTCGCGGAGCCGGGCGAAGCCGGCTTTGCGCCTGTGCGCGAACGACCGGAAGCAGATGTTGGCGGGGGGACCGAGGTCGTGACTGAGCGTTATGCAGGGGCGATTCAACAACCGATCGAAGCGGCCCTGTGCCGTTCCAGCAACACGCGGCCGGGTACCTACCGGCTGGCGGTGCAGCTGTGGATCGCGCCGTCCGGCAAGGTGCTGCGCACGCGGCTGCTGACGCGCATGCAGGATACGCAGCGCGAAAGCGAGATCCGCACCGCGCTGGATCAGCTGACGCTGGCGCCGCCTTCGCCGCAGATGCCGCAGCCGGTGACCCTGTTGCTGCTGCCCGATCGCCAGCTGAGTGCGGCCGCCTGCGCCGACGCTGCCGCAACGCAAGGCTGAGGCAGCGCGATGGAATCCACCTCATTGCCGCTGCTGCGCCTGTTCATGGAGCGGCGCCAGGAATTGCGCCGCCGCCTGAAGCTGCGCCTGGGCTCGGAAGAACTGGCCAACGATGCGCTGCAGGAAACCTATCTGCGTATCAAGCGCATGGGCCATCACTCGGAAGTGTCGAGCAATCCGGCCGGCTATCTGTTCCGCATGGCGATCAACGTGGCCGCCGACCAGCGTCAGGCCGAAGGCCGTTACCTCACCGGCAGCGAGGTGGAAGAGCTGTTGAACGTGGGTGCCGACACGCTGGACCCGGCGCGCGTCGTGCACGCCCGGCTGGAAGTGGAGGCGCTGGAACTGGCCATGCAGGAGCTCACCCCGCGCCAGCGCGCGATCCTGATCGCGGCACGGGTGGATGACGTCTCGCAGGAAGATCTGGCCCGCCGCTTCGCCATTTCGGTGCGCATGGTCGGCAAGGAGCTGAAGAAGGCGCTGGAGCACTGCGGCCGCCGGCTGGACCGAAAAGTAACCCAGCGGTTCGGTCCGGGTGCAGGAAAAGAGTCTTAGGGGTATGCGGATTTCCGAACACATCGCCGGCCCTCGCACTGCGCTGCATAAAGAAGCGCAGCACTGGCTGCTGCGCCTGACCTCGGGCGCGGCCACTACCCAGGACGCGCGCGCCTTCGAACTGTGGTGCGGGCAGAGCCCGGCGCACGTGGAAGCGTTTGCGGAAACGCGGCGCCTATGGGAAAACCTCGGCCCGGCCGCGCAGGCCTGGCGCCAGCGCGAACAGGCGAAGGTGGTGGAACTGCCGCGCCGTCAGCCGCGCATGACCCGGCGCGCCTTTCTCGGCGCAGCCGTGGCCGCCTCGGCCGCGCTGGTGGTGCACCCGCCGCTGCAGCTTTGGCCGTCGCTGTCGGATATGGTGGCCGACTACCGCACCGCCACCGGCGAACAGCGCGACGTGGAGCTGGGCCAGGGCCTGGTGATCCACATGAATACGCAGACCGCCTTGAACCTGCGCCGAGTGCAGGGACGGGTGGTGGGCATCGATTTGATCGGTGGCGAGATCCAGGTCAAGGCCACGGCCGATGCCAGTGCACCGCTGAGCGTGTTTGCCGGCGGCGGCCGCATCGACGTGGGCGTGCAGGCGCGCTGCAACGTGCGCTGCGATAGCTCCAAGGTGCAGGTGACCGGCCTGGATGGTTCGACCACGCTGCACTATGACGGCCAGAGCGTGGTGCTTAACACAGCGCAGCAGACCGATTATGGCGATGGCCGCTTCGGCCAGGTGTTGCCGGCCGACCTGGAAACCACCATGGCCTGGCGTCGCCGCGTGCTGATTTTCGACGGCCAGCCGCTGGCGCAGGTGGTGGAAGAAATCAATCGCTACCGCCCCGGCCGCCTCATCCTGGCCAACGACGGACTCGCCGCACGCAAGGTGCAGGCGCGCTTCTCGCTCAACCAGCTCGCCGACGTGGCGGCGCTGATCCAGGATGCCTACGGCGCGAAAGTGACGTCGCTGCCGGGCGGTATTGTCATCCTGAGCTGATCCCCGCCCGCAGGCTGGGGTAGGTTGGGTTAGCGCAGCGTAACCCAACAATCTTTCTTCGTAGCGACATCGTTGGGTTACGCTGCGCTAACCCAACCTACCTCCGCCTGCGCTGCGCATTCGTGTGTCGATGTACATGACACTTCCGTGTCACCAGCAGCCAAAAATCCCCCGTTTCCCCGCGCCAAATTAAATTTTCGTGACACGGTTCAGTCCGGCGTAACGCCGCCTGTCTATCCCAGCAAGGAAGTCGTGGGCGGGCAGGGATGCCCCTTCCATCGGGTATTCGCATCACGCAACGCAGTCGCGTACGCGTGCGGGGACTTTTTGACTTGTGCATACGGACGGCTGAATGCCGCTGCGATAAGGATATGTGTTGCGTGATCAAGCGAATGAGAAAGCGGCCGCAGGGATCGCGATCCACCTCGCCACAAGGACGTGGCGTGCAGGCGTGGAACAGCCTGCATGGGTCGTTGCATGCAGCAGCTGCCCGTCGACAAAGTCTTCACGTTTGCCGGCAACAACGGACACCTTTTTGTCGTGATTCGGTTATCAACAGCGCAGTAGCTTTCTTGCCTCGGACAGGGCGAGCCGACGCGTCGGCGCAGGAACGGGGCGAATGAGCATGCGAAAGGGAATTGGCGCGCACGTGCGTCGGCGTGCTTCGTTGCAACTTGCGCTGGCGCTGGCCTTGTCGCTGCCGCTGTGTGTGCATGCGCAGAACCAGGCGGCACCCGCGTCGGCGCCATCCACCTTCCAGGTCAATGAATATCTGGTCCGCGGCAATACGCTGCTCGGCAATGTGGATATCGAGCAATCGGTAGAGCCGTTCCTCGGGCCCGGCCGCAGCATGAACGATGTGCATGCTGCGCAGAACGCGCTGCAGAAGCTGTATCAGTCCAGGGGCTATCAGTCGGTGGTGGTGCAGCTGCCGCCACAGCAGGTGAAGGACGGCGTGATCCTGCTGCAGGTGGTGCAAAACAGCATCGGCCGCGTGCGCGTGGAAGGTGCGAAGTATCACTCGCCGCAAGAAATCCGCGATGCGGTGCCGGCGCTGGCCGAAGGCAGCGTGCCCAATTTCAACCAGGCACAGCAGCAGCTGACGCAGTTGAATCGCACCCAGCCCGGACGGCAGGTGGTGCCGGTGCTGGCGCCGGGCAGCCTACCCGACACCATGGACGTGACGCTGAAGGTCGACGACAGCAATCCGTGGCACGGCAGCGTGGAAGTGAACAACGACCACAGCGCCGGCACACCGGATCTGCGCACCATCGCCAATGTCAGCTACAACAATCTGTGGCAGCTCGGCCACACCCTTTCCGCTTCCTACATCGTGGCGCCGGACGATCCGCACGCTACCGAGGTGTATGCGCTGTCGTACCTGGCGCCGTTGAGTGCGGACTGGAGCTTGCTCGGCTCGGCGTACAAGTCCAACAGCAATGCCAACACGCTCGGCGGCACCACCGTGCTCGGCAAGGGCAATGCGGTGAGCTTCCAGGCGACGCGGCAATTGCCGGTGCTGGGCGACTACACGCAAATGGTCTCGTTCGGCTTCAGCCGCAAGCACTTCGACCAGAACATCACGCTCGGCGGCCAGACCTCCGAAGCACCGCTGACGTATTACCCGCTGACCGCGGCGTATACCGGCCAGCACGTCACCGATACCGCCACCTCCAGTTTCACGCTGACCGGCAATTTCGGGCTGCGCGGCGCCGGCAGCAGCAATACGGCGTTCGACAACCAGCGCTACAACGCGCGCGACAACTTCGCCGACCTGCACCTGGACATCAACTACGTGCACAGCCTGGGCGATGATTTTGCGCTGGCCACGCGCGCCAGCGCACAGGCCACCGATTCGCCGCTGGTCTCGAGCGAGCAGTTCGCGGCCGGCGGCATGAGCAGCGTGCGCGGCTATCTGTCGGCGGAAGACACCGGCGATAACGGCGCGATCGCCTCGGTGGAAGTGCGCAGCCCGTCGGTCCACGCCTGGCTGGGCTCGTGGGCGAACGACTGGCGCTTCCATGTGTTCGTCGATGGCGCCCGCCTGATGCTGATCGATCCGCTGCCCGAACAGCGCGGCCGCTTCACCTTGCTGAGCACCGGCATCGGCACGCAGTTCACCGTGTTCCATTACTTGAACGGAAATTTGGAATACGCCTACCCGCTCAAAGACGGCGTGGAAACGCGGGCGCATGACGGGCATTTGCTGTTTAGCGTCAAGGCGGGGCTGTAGGGCGCGGATATGTCCAGATACACACGAAACCTCCGCCTTTTCCACTGTCATTCCCGCCTTCGCGGGAATGACAGCCAACGGGCGACCAACCATCACGCGGCGTTCGTGCAGTGATCATCTTCGATAGGGGTTCAACCATGCGGTATTTCATCTATGTATGCGCACTGTGCCTGCTGCTGTTGCCACGCCTGAGCAGCGCCGCCGAGGCTTCGTGGTGGAACGACGACTGGTCGTACCGCAAGCCGATCACGCTCGATACCAGCGCCAAGGGCGCCAATCTTCCGGATGCGGCCGGACGCATGCCGCTGCTGATCCGCCTGCATCCGGGCAACTTCCAGTTCGACGGCATCAGCAAGACCGGCAGTGACCTGCGTTTTGTCGGCAGCGACGGCAAGACGCCGCTCAACTACCAGATCGAAACCTTCGATCCGGTGATGGGCGTGGCGCAGATCTGGCTGGACGTGCCGGAGATGCCGGCCAACGGCCAGCAGACCATCTGGATGTATTACGGCAACAGCAAGGCGCCCGCGCTGAGCAGCGGTCCGGCCAGCTTCGATGCCGATTACACCCTGGTCTATCACTTCGACGAACAGAGCGGGCAGCCGCCGAAAGACGCCACCGCCTACGGCAATAACGCGCAGAGCGGCGCCTTGCGTACGGTCGATGGCGGCATTGCCGGCAGCGCCGGTCGTTTCGACGGCAGCACGGTGCTGACCTTGCCGACCAGTTCCTCGCTGGATATCAAGGACGGCGGCGCGTTCACCTTCAGCGCGTGGATCAAGCTGGATGCGCTGCCGACTACGCCCACGCTGATCTACGGCCATCGCCAGGATGCCAAGGCACTGTTGATCGGCATCGATGGCGGCGCACCGTTTGTGGAAGTGGATGGCGGCGACAAGCCGCTGCGCAGCACCGCCGGCGAACCGCTGAAAGCGGGGCAGTGGACGCATCTTGCGGTGACCGCGGCCAACGGCCAGATCCAGCTGTATGTGGATGGCCGTCCCTACGCCAGCCTCGCTGCCGCACTGCCGGCGCTGAGCGGCAGCGCCACGGTGGGCGGCGATGTAGCGGCTGCGCCCGGCAGCACCGGCGCCGCGGTGCCGTTTGCGTCCTTCCTCGGCCAGATGGATGAGCTGCGCCTGTCGCGCGTGGCGCGGCAGGCGACGGTGATTGCCGCCGATGTGCTGTCGCAGGGTGCCGAGTCGAAGCTGATCGGCTACGGCGACGACGAAAAGAAATCCGGCTTCGGCTTCGGCTACTTCGGCATCATCGTCAAGTCGGTGACGGTGGATGCCTGGGTGGTCATCGCGCTGCTAATGATCATGGCGGTGATTTCCTGGGCGGTGATGTGGCAGCGTGGCAGTTATGTGTCCGCGGTGGCCGCCGCCAACGACCGCTTTATCCATCGCTATCGCGAACTGGGCAGCAACCTGCTGGGCCTGTCCGGCAATGACGCCTCGCCGGCGATTCGCAAAGAACTGGGCGCCTCTTCGCTGTACCGCCTGTATGAAACCGGCGCCAAGGAAGTGTGGCGCCGCCGCGATACGCACGGCCACATGGTGATCGCCTCCGAATCGATCGAAGCGATCCGCGCGGTGATGGACTCCACCCTGGTGCGCGAAAACCAGGCGCTCTCGCGCTCGATGGTGATGCTGACCATCGCCATCTCCGGCGGTCCGTTCCTGGGCCTGCTCGGCACGGTGGTCGGCGTGATGATCACCTTCGCGGCGATTGCCGCCGCGGGCGACGTGAATATCAACGCGATCGCGCCGGGCATCTCGGCCGCGCTGCTGGCCACCGTCGCCGGCCTGTTCGTCGCGATCCCGGCGCTGTTCGGCTACAACTACCTGCTGACCCGCAACAAGTCGGTGACCGCGAACATGCAGGTGTTCGTGGACGAATTCGTCACCCGCCTGGCCGAACTGCACCGCCCGATCGACCAATCCACGATCGAGGCCCGCGAGGTGCGCCATGCAGGTCAATGACGACGACAAGCCGTACGACGACATCAACATCACGCCGATGCTGGACCTGGCGTACGTGCTGCTGGTGATCTTCATCATCATGACCACCGCGGCAGTGCAGGGCGTGAAAGTGAATCTGCCCAAGGCCAGCGCCTCGGTGAGCCTGGCCAAGCCGCAGACCAAGGCGATCACGGTGTCCGACACCGGACAGATTTTCCTGGATGCGTTTCCGGTGACGATCGGCGAACTGGAAGAGCGCCTGCGCCAGCAGAAAGCCCTGACACCGGATTTTCCGGTGATCGTGAAGGGCGATTCCAATGTGCAGTACCAGAAGGTGATCGATATTCTCGATCTGCTGCGCCGCCTCGATCTCACCCAAGTCGGTCTGGTGACCGGCAAGCAATCGAGCTGACGCGATGTTCGAGCCCGGTTACACCGACGAAAGCCGCTGGCGCCGCTGGCGCGGACGCATCATTGCCGTGGTGGCGGTGCTGGCGGCTGCATGGCTGGTGTGGATGCTGGCGGGCCACGAAGTAGGCGTGCGCCGTTCCGCACCGCGCATCGCCACCATCACGCCGCTGCCGCCACCGCCGCCGCCACCGAAGGAAAAGCCGCCGGAGCCGAAGAAAGAAGAAGTGGTGAAGGAAGAAGTGCCCAAGCCGGCCGAACCGGTGAAGCCGGTGGAAGCACCCAAGCAGGCGCCGGACCAGGCCAAGCAGATCACCATCAACGGTCCGGCACAGGCGGGCAACGACTCGTTCAACATCGGCGCCGGCGAAGGCGGCGGCATGGTCGGCAGCGGCGGCAGCGGGATCGGCGGCGGCTCGTACGAGCAGTATTTGAGCTACGCGCTGCAGGAAGCGATCCAGCGCGACGACCGCACGCGCCGCCTGGTCTTCAGCGTGCGCGTGAACCTGTGGCTGTCGCCGGTGGGCGAAGTGACGCGCGCGGAGCTGATGAGTTCCAGCGGCTCGCCCAATACCGACCATGCCTTGATCGACGTGCTGCGCACGGTGCGCATCGACACGCCACCACCCCCGCATTTGAGTATGCCGGTGCGCGTTGCGATGCGCGGCTATCGGCCCGGCTAAGTTATCGAATTTATTTTTGGAGAATGGAATGAAGTTGCCAATCGCAAGTGTGCAGGGTGCGGCGAACCAGTCCCGTCTCCGCTCCGGGGAGCGGGGAAACAAAGCGGCGCTCGGTGTGAAAGCGCTATGCATCGCTGTCGGCCTGCTGCTGGGTGCGAACGCGTTCGCCCAGGAAGCCCCATCGCCCAACGCCACCATCAACCTGATCCGCCTGATGGTGAAGAAAGGCCTGATCACGCAGTCCGAAGCCGACGGCCTGATCAAGCAGGCCGACGACGAAGCCGCGCAGGCGCGCGCCAGCGCGGCTTCGCAGCCGGCTGCCGTGGCCACCACCACCGACGGCGCGCAGCCGGGCGATGTGCGCGTTACCTATGTGCCGCAAAGTGTGCGCAATGAAATCCGCGACCAGGTGAAGCAGGAAGTGATCGCGCAGGCCAAGGACGAGCACTGGGCCGAGCCGAACGCGCTGCCCGGCTGGCTCGACCGCATCAGCTGGTACGGCGATGTGCATGTGCGCGACGAGTCCTGGCTGTACAGCCGCAACAACGCCAACGACTTCATCGACTACGGCACACTCAACCGCACCGGGCCGTACGACATCAACAGCATTACCTCGGGCGTGTATCCGCCGATTCTCAACTCCACCCAGAACCGCACCAATATGCTGCGCCTGCAAGCGCATATCGGCATGGACGTGAAGCTGGGCGACACCATCACCGCAGGCGTGCGCATCGGTTCGGGCGGCGACAACAATCCGGTATCCACCACGCAGACGCTCGGCGGCGGCCTGATCAAGAAGGATCTCTGGCTGGACCAGGCGTATATCCGCTGGCAGCCGTACAAGGATCTGTCGCTTACCGCCGGCCGCATGCCCGATCCGTTCATGGTCACCGACCTGATCTATTCCACCGAGCTGAACTTCGACGGTATCGCCAGCCATGGCGAGCTGCCGTTGACCGACGACCTGACCTCGTTCGCCACCATCGGCGGGTTCCCGATCCAGTACACCGGCGGCACCACCGGCAACGAAGCGCCTGCGCAGGCTTTCAGCAATCAGAAGTACTCCGACAACCGCTGGCTGAGCGCCGTGCAGTTCGGCCTGAAGTGGAACCTGGCGCAGGATGTGAGCTTCAAATCCGCGCTGGCCTACTATTACTTCGACGGCATGCGCGGACAGCTGTCGGCGCCGTGCGCGATCTACACCGGCATCAATTACTGCAGCACCGACGATACGGCGCCCGACTACATGCAGTGGGGCAATACGGTATTCCTGCTGCGCGACATCGTGCCGGATCCGTCTTCGCCGGATAACTATGCGCAGCCGCAGTTCGTGGGCCTGTCGTACAACTATCACATCGCCGATTTCACCAATAAGCTGGATTTCAAGATCGGCGAAACGCCGATGGAAGTGCAGGCCGAATACGAACGCAACCTGGCCTATCACGCGCGCGATGCGTTCGACCGCTATCCCGACGGCCTGGGCATTCCGGTGAACAACTACCAGAGCAGCAGCACGGCGGGCACCAATGGCCCGTACAAGAGCGGCCCGGTGGGCTGGCTGCTGCGCGGCATCATCGGCAATCCGCATCCGATGGCGGCCAACGAATGGAACATTGCGCTGGGCTACAAGTATCTGCAGCCCGACGCGATGCTCGACGGCCTGACCGACCAGAACTTCCACCTGGGCGGCACCAATGCCAAGGGCTTCATTCTCACCAGCGACTACGGCATTGCCGATCGCACCTGGGTCTCGGCGCGCTACTACGGCGCCAAGCAGGTGTACGGACCGCCCTTCACCATCGACGTGGTGCAGCTCGAGATCAGCACGCAGTTCTGAGGACTATGCGATGAAACGTCTACTACTGAGTGTTGCGCTGCTCGGCGCGCTGTCGATCGGCATGCAGGCCAGCGCGCAGACGCTGGAAGAACAGCTGCGCTCGCAGCTCGCCGACACGCGCAGCCAGCTGCAGGATCTGCAGGGCCAGCAGGCGCAGTGGCAGGCACAGAAGGCGCAGCTGGAACAGGAGCGTGATGCCGCGCGCAAGGAGCTGGACACGGCCAAGGCCGAGCTGGCGAAGACGCACACCGGCAACCCGCAGGACGCCGCCGCACTGACTTCCGAGCGTGCGGCGCGCGAGCAGGCACAGGGACAGGTGCAGCAATTGCAAAAACAGGTGGCGGCTGCCGATGCCAGGCAGCACGAGCAGGAAGGGCATGACGGCGAACTGGCCAGTCAGCTGAGCACGGCCCAAGCGCAGGTCGGCACCTGCACCGCCAGGAACCAGCAGCTGTACCGTGTCGGCAACGAGATCCTCGACGCCTACAGCCATATGTCGTTCGGTACGGTGCTGGCCAGCCGCGAGCCGTTTGCGGCGTCGGAGCGGGTGAAGCTGGAAAACGCGGCGCAAGCTTACGGGGATAAGTTGTACGAGCAGCGGTATGACCCGCGGGCGGCCGTGAAGAAGCCGTGATCCGCTTTTCTCCCTCGCCCCGGACGGGAGCGGGAGCAAGGACCGGCCGCATCCCCGCCCCCGCAGCGGTGTAAAGCTGCAAAGTCGCTGAATTAGTGCGATCTTATTCGTTTCGCACCATCAACTCGGAAGGAATCACCATGCGTATCGATCGAACCCTCCTGGCGGTCGCGGCCGTCGCCCTGATCGGCGTGCCCGGCGCCGCCGTCCACGCCCAGACCAGCGCCACCGGCGGCCCGTCGCTGAACGGCCCGGTCGTTCCCGGCGTCTGCCTGCTGTCGCGCGAGGCGATCTTCGCCAACGCCAAGGTCGGCCAGGCCGCCACCGCCCGCCTGAAGCAGCTGGCCCAGCAGGCGCAGAGCCAGATCGATGCGGAGCGCAAGCCGATCGACACCGACGTGCAGGCTTATCGCGCCAAGGCCTCCTCGCTCTCGGCCGATCAGCGCCAGGCGCAGGAACAGGCGCTGGGCCAGCGCATGCAGCAGGTGCAGATCGACCAGCAGACCAAGGGTCGCCAGATCGAGGCCACCCGCGTAAAGGCGCTGGACCAGATCGCGCAGTACGCGCAGCCGGTGATCGCCAGCGCCTACGAAAGCAAGAAGTGCGGTTTGCTGCTGGATCGCAACGTGGCGTTCGGCGGCAACATGGCCAACGACCTGACGCCGGCCGTGGTGCAGGGCCTCGACGCCAAGATCACCACCATTTCGTTCAACCTGGAACCGGTGCCGGCTGCCAATACCGGCAGCGGCACGCCGTAACGCCTGAGCCGGCAGAGGAGTGTGCATGCCATGCGCGCATCCCGTCTTCTGATCGGCTTTTTGTGCGGTATCTCGTCCCTGATGTCTGCGCCCCTGCCGGCGCAGACATCGGCGACGCCCCACGCGGCGGCGGGCGCTGCCTGCGTGGATGTGACGGTCAACGACCATCCGGCCCTCTCCTACGCCTGTCTCAATCAGCAGCTGGCCGCTTCCGCGCAGGCGCCGCCGGGCCTGCAGCCGCAACTCGATGCCGTCGCGCATGCGCCGGGCAATCAGCAGGTTGGGCAGTTCAACTATTCCACGCTCAGCATCCGCATGGGCGGCAACCTGGGTAAATCCGTGTATCCGCAGCGGCCGCCGGCCGCGGCGCCCCCACCCCTGCTGGGCGTGCCGGTGCCGGCGCATTAATCGTCACAGTCGCGCACGATGATCGGATAGCTGCGCTGTCGTCCCGCTGAGGACGGTGAGAACGATTGCCGCAAATTCCCCCACCCCGTCATCCCGGCGCAGGCCGGGACCCAGCGTCTTTTACAGCCCGAAGTTACTGGGTCCCGGCCTGCGCCGGGATGACGGGATTGAGTGGAATGGCATGACGGCGGCGGTCATTTGTTGCATTTCCGTTTTCCAAATAGCCGTCCAAACCGATTGCGACAATGAGATGAAACCGGCGCGACAGCGCAAATTAAATTTTGATGACATGGTTCAGTCGGCCCCCAATCCGGCGGTCTAACCAGCCGAAGGCCTCGTTTACCGAAGTGCCGCAGATGCCCCAGGGGAAGAGTTCGTGATCACACCGGTCGGTTCAGGCAAGCGTTCCCGTTCTGCGCAAGGTTTCACGGGGCCACGACGCCCCCTGGCCTACGCCATCGCCTCGGTGCTGGCGTTTGCGGCGTTGCCGGCGCTGGCCGGCACCAATACCGCGCAGCCGCTCAGCCAGGCCTGGCTCAACCAGGTACAGAACCAGGCCGGTACGCAGGCCGGTGGCACGCCCTCGGCGCTCAGCGGCATCACCGCGCAGACACCCACCCAGTTGCTGCAGCAGCGCAATGTGCAGCAGTCGCTGGCCAATCTGAGCCGCGCCGCGCAGGCCGTGGCCGCCCAGATCTCGGCCCAGCAGGCGGCGCAACAGGCGGCACAGCAGCAGACCTCGCCGGTACCCAACGGGCTTACCTCTGGCGGCCTGGTGGTGGCGCCCGGTGCGTCCAGCAATCCGAACCTGTGGCAGAACGCCAAGGCGCCGACGCAGTCGGTGACGAACGGCCAGACCACGGTCGATATCAAGCAGACTTCGCAGAAAGCGATCCTCACCTGGAGCAGCTTCAACGTCGGCCGCAACACCACGGTGTATTTCGACCAGAGCGGCGGCAACCAGACCAACGGCAGCAACAACAACTGGATCGCGCTCAACCGCGTTACCGATCCCAGCGGCGTGCCCAGCCAGATCTTCGGCCAGATCAAGGCCGAGGGCACGGTGTACCTGCTCAATCACAACGGCATTCTGTTCGGCGCCGGCAGCCAGGTGAATACGCAGTCGTTGATCGCCAGTTCGCTGGATCTTTTCAGCAGCGATGTCGCGACCAGCAATAGCCAGTTCCTCAATGCCGGCATCGCGCCGGGCAACGTGACCTACCTGCCGTTCCTGGTCAACGGCGCGTTTACCGACGGCAAGAACCACGATGTGGTGGTGCAGGATGGCGCCTCCATCACCGGCGGTACCCAGGGCTTCGTGCTGCTGGCTGCGCCGAATGTCGCCAACGCCGGCAGCGTGGTGGACGATCAAGGCCAGGTAATCCTGGCCGCCGGTGCACAATTCGAGAACGCCAATTCGACGTCGACCACGCAGCCGCTGTCGGTGGTGGTATCGCAGCCGGCCGGCACGGCTACCAACACCGGCCTGTTGCAGGCACGCCGCGGCGAAGTGGAGATGGATGGCCTCAACGTTGCCCAGGATGGCGTGGCGCTGGCGTCCACCAGCGTCAACTACCAGGGCAGCATCGTGCTGAATGCACAGGCCGGCGGCAGTGCCTCCGGTTATTCGGTCGGCGGCACGCTTACGCTCGGGCCCAATTCCGTCACCACCGTACTGCCCGAAGAAGACGGCGAGACCACCACCTCCACCAGCGCCGCCACCACCGCTTTCAACAGCAGCGACAGCGTGTTGACGCTCAGCGGCGAAACGGTGAATTTCCAGGCCGGCTCCTTGCTGGAGGCACCCAGCGCCAAGCTCACCATCAATGCCGTGCTCGACAACGCCGCGGACTATACCAATCCGTTGGCCGGCCGCATTTATGTCGACAACGGCAGCGTGATCGACGTGTCGGGCCTGGCCAATGTGCAATTGCCGATGTCGGCGCTGCTGGTCACCATTCCGCTGGTCGGCCAGAACGAGCTGGCCAATTCGCCGCTGCTGCGCAACAGCTTTCTCTACCAGACCAAAGATCTCACGGTAGACAGCAGCCAGAGCGGCACCACGGCGAGCGGCCTGGCCTGGGTCGGCAGCCCCATCCTCAATATTTCCGGCTATGTCGATGACGTGCCGCGCACGGTCGGTCAGCTGATGACCAACGGCGGCAGCATCAATCTCAACGGTGCGCAGGTGATCGTGCGCAGCGGTGCGCAGTTGAACCTGGATGGCGGCTATGTCGCCTACCAGCCCGGCTGGATCACCACGCCCAACCTGGTGGCTTCCAACGGGCAGGTCTACAACATTGCCGATGCCAATCCCAATCTCGCCTATGTAGGTTTCGCCGGCCAGTACAGTGTCATCGACAACCGCTGGGGCGTGAGCACCAATTACAGCAATCCCCTGTTGGCCGGCAGCACGCGCTGGGACAGCGGCTTTGCGGTCGGCGGCAACGCCGGCGCGCTCAATATCAGCACCGGCGATGCCCTGGTCATGGACGGCCAGGTCAGTGCGCAGGCGTTTGCCGGCCGCAATCAGGTGGCGCAGGGCGCGCAGCCCAATGGCGGTACGCTGGCCATCAGCGTGAATGGCGCCGCGAACACGGCCGGCGTAACCGTGTCGCCGGGCATCCTGTTGCAGCAGTCGGTGACGCCGCTCGAGCAGCTCGATCCGGATTTCCAGGCCGATACTTCCTGGTCGAGCGTGCTCACCAGCCAGGATCCGACCGGCAGCAATCCCTACGATCTAGCGCGCTGGGTGCCGGTCTCGGCAAACCTGGTGCAGCAAGGCGGCTTCAGCACCTTCAACTTGACCAGCCAGCTGATCGTCGGCGGCGAGATTCGCGAGCAGGCCGGCACCGTGCTCAGCGTGCAGCCGGGCGGTTCGATCGCTCTCGCAGCGAACGGCATCGATATCCTCGGTGCATTGAGTGCGCCGGCCGGCGCGATCGCCCTGACTGCGTCGGGCGGCAACTTTGCCGATCCGGCCAGCCTCACCGGCGCGGATCTGCCCGAAGGCATCACCATCGGCACCGGCGCGGTGCTGAGCACGGCGGGATTGTGGGTGAACGATGCGCAGGCTACGGCCGGCAACTACATCGGTGATCGCTACATCAACGGCGGCACCATCAGCCTCACCGTGGACCAGGCGGACATCCTGGTCGCCAGCAAGGGCACTAACGGCATAGCCACCGATGAAACCGGATCCATCGTGCTGCAGTCGGGCAGCCTGCTGGATGTTTCCAGCGGCGGCTACGTCAACAGCAAGGGCCAGTTGCAGCTGACCAACGGCGTACCGGATGGCAGCGGCGGCAGCATCAGCCTGATCGACTATGCGGATCAGGGCGCCAATACTTTCAACAACGACGAATTCCCGCCGCCCACCTCGCTGGGGCAGAACAGCCAGCTGGTGCTGGACGGCAGTCTGCGTGCCTACGGCTTCAGCGGCGGCGGCACGCTTAGCTTGCAAGCGATCGATATCCAGATCGGCGGCAGCGCCAGCGATCTGGCCTTGAGCAACGGCCTGTATCTGGCGCCCTCCTTCTTCGCCGGACAAGGCTTCGACAATTACGCGTTGAAGTCGATTACCGACGCCAACATCGCGCCCGGCACTGCTGTGCAGGTCAGCCGCGACAACTTGCTGCCGAATATGCCGGCGCTGCTGGCCGCCACCACCGGTACGGATATCTACGGCCAGAGCCCGCTGACCGACAGCGCGTATGTCAGCGTGGGACAGCTGGCGCCTTATCTGCGTTACATCACCCGCAACGCGAACGGCCCCGGCTTTTCGCTGAGCGCGGGCCAGTATTTGAACTACGAATCGATACCGGCCAATCCGCAGGCCGGGCCGGTTCCGTATGCCGGCGTCACCGGCTCGCTCAACCTGGGCGCAGGCGCGAGCATTTCGGCCGATGCAGGCGCCACCGTTGCGCTGTCCGGCGGCCTGTCCACCATCGTGGACGGCACCATCAATGCGCCCGGCGGCAGCATCGATATCGCCAACATTCTGTTGACCCAGGCCGTCTCGACGGTGCCCGAGGTATGGCTGGAATCGCAGGCGGTGTTGAATGCCGCGGGCGTGTCGCTGATCAATCCGTTGGCCGCGGCCGAGCCCGGCAACAGCCTCGGTCTTGGGCTGGCCACGCACGCCACCACGCGCACCGGTGTGGTGTTGAACGGTGGCAGTGTCAGTCTCACTTCGCCGCTGGGCTATGTACTTACTCAGCAGGGCAGCCTGATCGATGTGTCGGGCAGCTCCGACGTCTACGACCAGCCGGTGGCCAACGGCGCTTACGCGGGCGCCAGCGCCGGCTATGCACCGACGCCGGTATGGAGCAATGCCGGCTCGATCCTGTTTGGCGCCGCCGCGGGTCTGGATGCGGACGGCACTCTGCTCGCGCAGGGTGGCAGTGCCCAGGCGGAAGGCGGCAGCCTGCAGATCGTGGGCATGAGTCCTGGCCAGTTGGCCACGTTCTTCCATCTGGCCGCCAACTCCACGGCGATTGTCTTGCAGCAATCCGGACTGTTCCTGCCCGGCTCCGGCTTGCAGCCGGGCGGCAAGGTGGCGGCGAAGGCCACCACCGGCGTGCTGGATTTCGCGCTGGACCGGCTGGATGGCTCGGGCATCAGCAGCCTCATGCTGGGCTCCGATCCTGCCAATCCTTCCGCCATCGCCAACTCGGCGGTGGTGCCGGTGGCCTTCTCCGGCAATGTCGATCTTTCGCTGGGCAAAAGCTTCGAGGCCTATACGCCCAGCCTGTCGGCGTTGCCGGCGGGCAGCACGAAACTGTCTGCGCTCAGCACGTCGGCCATCAATCAGGGCGGCGGCACCGTACAGATCGACGCGCCCTACGTGGAACTGGTCGGTGCACTCAGCGATGTGCCGAGCCCGGTGGCCGGCACCGGCACGCTGGATATCCACGCCGACTTCATCGACCTCGGCGGTTTGATGAATCTGCAGGGCTGGGCCAATGCCAACTACACGGCCAGCGGCGACATCCGTTTCTACGAACCGGCCAATCTGCAATATCCCGCCGGCGGCACGCCGCTGGCCGGTTTGCTGTTCAGTGCCGGCAATCTGACTTTGCAGGCGACCGAGCTCTATCCGGTCACCAACTACGCGTTCGTGATCGATGCCAGTCCGCTGAAGAACGCGCAGGGCGTCGCGCTCAGTCCCAGCACCACGCTGACCATTCTGGGCAACGGCAACCCCGCCAGCGTGCCGCTCTCGGCCGGCGGCGCCCTGCTGCTGGATGCGGACAACGTCGTGCAGGACGGCACGGTGTGGGTGCCGGCCGGCGAGCTGGTCATCGGCGCGCAGCAAAACACCGCCAGCACGCTGAGCGCTTTCGGCATCAGCAGCAGCGCCGCGCCGGTGTATCCGCTGGAGCCCACGCAAAGCGTCACGCTCGGCGCCGGCAGCTTGAGTTCGGTGTCGCTGGATGGCGAAACCGTGCCCTATGGCAGCACCACCGACGGCCAGGAGTGGAACTACGCAGGCAGCTCCGCCAGCAGCTACACCGTGTCGCCGCTGACCGCACCGCCGTCCAAGTCGATCACCATCGCCGGCAACGATGTGTCGCTCAACAGCGGCGCCACCATCGATATCAGCGGCGGCGGCGAATTGCAGGCATCGGAATGGGTGCCGGGCACCGGCGGCACGGTCAACGTGCTGACCCAGTACGAGACCAGCTACGCCAACAGCACCAGTGGCGTGCAGGTATCGCAATACGCCGACGGGCGCGCGATCTACGCCATCCTGCCCGGTTATACCGCGCCGGTCGGCGCGCAGGATGCGGCTCTCACCAGCGCTGCCGACGCCGGTGCCGGTCCGGCCGTGGGCCAGTCGGTCTATCTGTCCGGCATCGCCGGCCTGCCGGCCGGCTACTACACCTTGCTGCCGGCCGGTTACGCGACGCTGCCGGGTGCGTATCGCATCGTGCAGAACACCAGTTCGCAAAACGCTGTGCTGGGCCAGAACGTGGTGCTGCCCGATGGCACGTTGAGCATCACCGGTTACTTCGCCAACGCGCTGGATGGCGCGCACGCGTCGACCAACACCACGTTCCTGGTGCAGTCCGCGCCGGTGTGGCAGCAGTACTCGCAGTACACCTTCACCGAAGCGAACAGCTACTTCGCCAGCCAGGCCGCCAGCGCCGGCACGGTCACGCCACAGCTGCCGGAAGACGGCGGCCATCTGATCCTGAGCGCCAACCAGCAATTGCAGTTGGGCGCGACACTCAGCGATGCGCCCGCCAGCGGCGGACGCCCCGGCCTGGTGGATATCGCGGCGCAGGCGATCCAGGTAGTCGGCCCCGGTTCTACGTCGCTGGGCAGCAACTATCTGCAGATTTCCGCCGATCAGCTCACTGCGTTGAACGCGGGCAGCTTGCTGCTGGGCGGTACCCGCCAGCTCACTAGCGACGGCTACCAGATCACCAGTAATACCGACAGCCTGGTGCTCTCCAACGACAGCGCCGATCCGCTCGAAGGGCAGGAGATCCTGCTGGTCGCCGATGGCAACGCGGGCGCGCAAGGCATCGTGCTGCAGTCGGGCAGCTATCTTGCCGCCACCGGCAGCGCCACACCGAACAGCACGCCCTTGCTGTTCGGTACTACCGGCAGCAGTGCCATCAGCGGCAACGGTGCGCTGCTGCGCGTGTCACAGGATGGTGTCGCAGCGGTCGTGCGCAACGATGTTTCCGGCACCACCCAGGGCAATCTCACCATCGCCGCCGGCGCCACCGTGCAAGGCGGCGCGTCGCTGACCATGGATACCACCGGCGCCACCAGCGTCGATCCGAATGCGGTGTTCACCGCGCAGAACATCCAGGCCACGGCGAACCAGATCAACTTTGTCGGCATCGATGCGCCGGCCGGCAGCGGTACCGGCGGCCTGGTGATCGGTCCCGGCACCTTGAGCCTGTTCAACGATGCCAGCCAGGTAACGCTGAGCAGCCGCGGCGCCATCGACTTCCTCGGCAATGTCAGCATCGACCTGCCGCAAAGCTTGAACCTCAATGCGAACGCCTACGTCAGCGATGGCGGTACCGTCAGCATCAAGGCCGGCACGCTGGGGCTGGGCAACGCGGTGGGTACCAGCACCGCCGCCGCGGCAGCAGGTACGGGCCAATGGACGCTTACTGCCAACGAGCTGGATTTCACCGCCGGCAGCAGCGTCACCCAGGGCTTCGCCAGCGTGACCGCCAACGCCAGCCAGGGCATCACCGGCCAGGGCAATGGCGGGATGGATTTCGGTGCGGCCAATGTCAGCTTCAACACGCCGATCCTGCTGGCCAGCAGCGGCGCCAATACCGCGCTCACCACCACCGGCAGCTTTGCCGTCAACCATGTCGGCGGCACGCCGCTCAGCGACAACAATCTGGGTGGCACGCTGACGCTCAGCGGCGGCGCGCTCGGCGTAGGCACGCAAGTGGACGCGCTGGCCGGCAACCTCACGCTTACCGCCAGCAGCGGCGATCTCACGTTGACCGGCAGCGCCAATCTCGACGTCGCCGGCATCAACAAGACCTTCTACGACGTCACCACCTATGCAACGGGTGGCGATCTGACGCTGGCTTCCACGCAGGGTTCGGTGACGGTCGCTAACGGCGCCGTAGTGAACTTTGCCGGCGCGCCGCTGGGCGGCACGGCAGGCAGCCTGATCATCAATGCGAACAATCTCGCCACGCTCGACGGTACGTTTGAAGGCGGCGCGGCCAATGGCTATCTGGGCGGCTATTTCACCCTCAATAGCGGCGGTGCGCTCAATCTGGATCAGCTCGCTCAATTGACCGGCAGCGCGGGCACCACCGGCGGCATCGCGATCACCAGTGGCGCCGGCAACCTGCTGCTCTCCGCCGGCCAGCGGCTGGTGGCACAAGATGTATACCTCACCGCCAACGGCGGCAATGGCGCCGTCAATGCCAGCAATGGCGTGGTGGATATCGAAGGCACGGTCGATGCCGCGGGCCCCGCTGCCGGCGAAATCCAGCTGTTCGGTCGCAATGGCGTCACCATCAACGGCAGCCTGCTGGCGAACAGCAGCCTGGCCGGGCAGATGGGCGGCCTGGTGGAGATCGGCACTGCCGGCACGGCGACGATCGGCCAGCTCAACAGCACATATGGCTACGAAGACGTGCAAGCCGGCAATGCCGGCAGCATCGTGTTCGGGCCCAATGCCATCGTCAATGTGGCGGGCGGCGCTGGCGGCATCGGCGGCATGGTCTCCCTGCGCGCACCGCTGCTGGCCGATGGCGATGTGCCGATCAGCTTCGCCAACAACGCCACCATCAGCGGCGCCAGCAACGTCACCATCGTGCCGTACGCGGTATGGAGCACGGCCGATACCGAAAACAAAAACACCAACCCGGCGCTCTATTTCGATGGCCTGATCGATCCCGCCGGCTGGTATGGCGCCGGCACCGACGGCACGCCGCAACTGCTGGCCGGTACCTGGTACGACGCGAGCGGCAACATCGTCGCGGCGCCGACCACCGCCACGCAACTGCAAGACGATCTGCAGAACGACTACTTCGTACCCGATACGGCCAACGCCGCGCACCAGACGTTCTACGGCTACGTCAACGGCGACGCCACCCAGGGCGCCGGCACCTTGATGGGTTATGTCGAGCAGCCCGGCTATAGCTTCGGGAATCGTTATGCGGGCATCGCCAATCTGCAAATCAGCCCAGGCATCGAGCTGATCAATCCGGTGGCCGGCGTCAACGGCGGCGATATCTCGGTACTCACCAACTGGAATCTCGGCGCCGGTGTCACCGCCGGCAATGGCACCATCCAGCTGGCCTATCGCTATGGCGCCAATCCGGCGGTCTCCGCGTCGGGTATTGCGCCCACGCTGACCGTGCAGGCGCTGCACAACGTCAATGTCGACGCCAGCATTACCGATGGCTTCTATCAACAAAACAACGGAGCGGATCTTGCGCCGCCGGTGGTATTGCAGCCTGGCGGTCAGATCACCGCTGACTACGATGCAGCACTGGCGGCCTATCAGGCTTCCAACCAATACCTGTTGACGGCGTCTTATCTGGGAACCGCCCAGAATCCGTATCCGATCTGGCAGCCCAATGCGTCGGGCCAGTACACGGAGTACTACTACGATCCGCAGCAGTTCGCGTACGTGTCTTTCATTCTCAGCACCGGTACCGATAAATATTACAAACCGGTCATGGCGCCGGATGCAGGCCAGACGGCGCAGTACTACGCCAACTACACGCAGTACATCAATGAAGTGGGCACGGGCGGCGGCAATACCTTCAGCCTGCTGTACAACTACGGCTCTTTTGTCGCCTTCCTGCCCTATAACCCCACCAGCATGGTGGCACCGCAGCCGGCCAGCTTTACCAGCTACGCCGATTACGTCGCGGCGTATCAAACCTGGCTGACCACCCATTTCAACAGCAGCAATTCGGACATCAACGGCAACCTCAGCCTTGCGCAGGTGCAGACGCCTTCGCCCTTGCTGCTGCCACTGGCACCCACGTCAAGCAGCGCATACGGTGCGTATACCACCGACTACAACGCCTACATCAACGGCTATGCAGCCTATCTGCATTACGTATCCAGCGCCGGGCCGCTGGGCGATGTTTCGATGGCTTTCACCAATGGCCAGCCGGGCGGATCGCAGCTGTTCTACGCACCTTATGCGCCGGCGGACAGTACGCCCGGAGGCGTCACAACGGTACCCGCCGCGCCGAATAACAGCCCGTCGAACATGCCCAGCCTCGGCAATCCGGCGTCGCTGGAATCGGCCACCTTGCTGGGCGGATCGAGCAGTACCTACCAGCTGGTCGCGGGCGCCAATTTCGCCAGCGCCGACCCGCTTGCAGTGATGGCGAACAGCGCGGCAGGCAACGTCAATCTCGATGGCCACTTCGCGGTGCAGTACACGCTCAGCGGTGCGCCCAATAACTACACGCTGGAATTGCCCACCGTGGTGCGCACCGGCACCGGCTCGATCGACATCGTCGCGGCCGGCGATATCAACTGGCAGGATTCGACGGCGCCTGCCGCGGTCTACACCGCGGGCGCGCCTGCGGTGGGCACCAGCGCAGATACATCGGTAAGCGTGGCCGCGCCGGTAGCCGGCATGCCGGACATGCTGGTCACCGGCCAGGTCAATCCCGTCGGCGCGGGCAACATCCTGCTCAGCGCAGGCGGCAACATCAACGGCATCGAACAGGTCTACGACAGCACGGGCCTCATCACCGGCACCAAAGGTGCGTTGATCAGCCAGTACTGGTGGCCGTGGATGGAAACCGGCAACAGCACCGATGCCAACGGCAACACCATCGCCAGCTCGATCAATTTCGCCAATTTCGATCAGGGCGTGATGAGTGCGGGCGGCAATGTCACCGTCAGCGCGGGCGGCAATATCAGCGATCTGTCGGTATCGCTGCCCACCACCTGGTATGCCAATGCCGCGGCCACCGCCATCACCACCGTGGGCGGCGGCAATCTCTCCGTCAACGCGGGCGGCGACATTCTCAGCGGCAGCTATTTTGTCGCTCGAGGCACGGGCAGCCTGGCGGCCGGCGGCCTGATCGGTTCGGATTTCACATACGTGCTGCCGGCCAATGCCACCGGTCCGGCCGGCGTCGCAATCGGCAATACGCCGGTAGCGGTCTCCACCGTGCTCGCGCTGCAGGATGCGCAATGGACGGTGCAGGCGCGCAGTGGCGTGGATATCGCCGATATCCTCGATCCGTCGTACGCCGCTCCGGGCGGCCTCGTGCCGGACTATCAAAGCTATAGCAGCAACTCGGCAGTCACCGCGGTAACCACTACCGGCAACTTGACTCTGGGCAGCCTCGCCTGGGAAGCGCAGGTGTTTGGCGACAATCAAACCAGCAGCAATGGTTACGGCATCCTGCCTTCGACGCTCGATTTCACCGCGTTGAACGGCAATATCAATATTCTTACCGCAGGCGGCCTGTATCCCTCGGCCATCGGCAATCTGAGCCTGCTCGCGGCGACGTCGGTCAATCTGGTGCAGCAGAACTACGATCTGGACCAGCAGGGCGGATCGATCGCGGATGGCTTTGGCCTGATCGACGCGGCCGCTTCGCTATTGCCCTCGCCGCTGCAGCCGGAAGGCTCCGACAGCCAGAACTATCTGACGCTGAATCCGGAACATTATCTGGAGCGGGGAACGTCGCCGACCAACGACGAAAGCGAGTTGTACCAGGCCGGCCTGCACGATGCCGATACCACGCCGGTGCGCATCTATGCACTCAGCGGCAGCATCATCAATGGCACCACGTCGTCCACCGGCATCCAGATGGATCAGATGCTGATCGAGCCGGACAAGCCGGCGCTGATCTACGCGGGCCAGGACATCGTCGATCTGTCGCTGATCGGCCAGCAGACGCATGCGTCGGATGTCACCCGCGTCGCCGCCGGCGGCAGCATTTACGACACCCAGTACAACCCCGGCGTGCTGCATGCGCTGACACCGCTTGGCCTGAATTATCAGCTGGTGCCGGTGATTGAATTGAGCGGCGTCGGTACGCTCGATGTGGAAGCCGGCCGCAATATCGGCCCGTTCACCAGCCAGACCGATATTCTCAATGCCAACGCCGAAGTAGCCAATACCACCATCCCGACCGGCATCGAAACCATCGGCAATACGCTCAATCCGTATCTGCCGCACGATGGCGCCAGCATCGATGTGTTGTTCGGCGTGGGGCCGGGCATCGCCACCAGCAACTTCCTCACGCAATACCTGAGCAACGCCAATGGCGTGGATGGCTTCGGCAGCCTGCTGCCGGATCTGGTCACTTTCATGGAGCAGCAAGCAGACGGCCAGGTGGCGGATACCGGCTTTGCACAGGACCAGCTCAACGTAGTGCTGACCACGCAACAGGCCGAAACCGCCTTCCAGCAGTTGCCTACCTATAAGCAGCAGCTATTCGTGCAGCAGGAATTCTTCAAGCTGCTGGCCCAGGTCGGCGTGGATTACAACGATCCGAGCAGTCCCTACTACCACCAGTACGCGCGCGGCTACGCCGCCATCGAAAGCTTGTTCCCCGCGGCGCTGGGCTATACCGACAACGGTACCGGTGCAGGCGGCCTCAATGGCGAAGCGAAGACGGTGGACACCGGCGATCTGGATATCCGCAGCTCCACCATCCAGACCCAGCAGGGCGGCAATGTCAGCATTCTGGGTCCTGGCGGGCAGGCGCTGATCGGCAGCGTGGATGCGCCGCCGGTGATCACCAATTCCAGCGGCACCGTGGTGGCCGGCCCCAACAGCATGGGCGTGCTCACCCTGGAGCAGGGCAATGTAGATATCTTCACCGACCGCAGCTTGCTGCTGGCGCAAAGCCGCATCTTCACCGAGCAGGGCGGCGACATGGTGATCTGGAGTTCCAACGGCGATATCAACGCCGGCCAGGGTGCGAAGACGGTGGCCGTGATACCGCCGCCGACTTATCTGTGCGACCTGGACGCTTTCTGTCTGATCGATGCCAAGGGTGAGGTGAGCGGTGCCGGTATCGCCACCTTGCAGACCACGCCGGGTGCGGCGCCGGGCAATGTCTATCTGGTTGCCCCGCGCGGCACCGTGGATGCAGGCGATGCGGGCATCCGCGTCTCCGGCAATCTGGTGGTAGCCGCCGCCCAAGTGTTGAACGCGGTGAACATCCAGGTGCAAGGCACCAAGATCGGTGTGCCGGCGGCGCAGACCGTGAACGTCGGTGCGCTGAGCTCCGCTTCGTCCGCCGCCGGTGCGGTGAGCAAGATGGCGCAGAGCATGGTGCAACAGCAACAGAACGATGCATTGAGCAAGCAGCCGTCGATTATCGCCGTGCAGGTACTTGGCTTTGGCGATGGCAGCACAATGATCAATCAGAATTCCAACGGTTACGACCCCAACAGTCCCGTGCAGGTGCTCGGCGCGGGACGGCTCAGCAGTGCGCGCAAGCAGGCGCTGACCATGGACGAGCGCAAGCTGTTGGCGGAGTAGCAAGAGGAGCACCCCGAAACAAAGATGAGTAAAGCGGTTGGCTGTACGTACTGGTGTATGGCCGTCCTGGCAGGTTGAGATGCGTTACTCGCGCATCGCAACCTCGCTCGCCGAACCTGTAACGCCGGAAAAAACCTTTGCGGGATCAGCCCGCAAGGCAGGCCGGGTGTTGCCCGGATATGCACGCAAACAATGGACTGGGGCAAATAGACGTGAACCAGGCTGCGCTTGTCGAGACACTGATCCAGCTTTCCGATTTTCGCCAATACGATAAGGCCGAATCATTATTTGCAGCCTGCACGCGCGAGCAATTGGAGCAATTGCATGCGATTTCGGACCGCGCTTTTAGCAAGCGACTTACTTATTCGCTGGAAAAGCAGTTGAAACGAAGCCGCGACGGCACCAGCCGGGTAAAAGGCCTGTTGCTGATCAAGTTAATGAAAATATTGAACGCGTGGTGCATGGAAGGTCACCGCTCGGCAATCCGGTGCGTGCTGGGCACGCTGAAAAACGACGAACTTTTAATGCTTGCCGGCGTGCCCGAACTGGATCGCGAGGTTTATTCCATGCTGCGGGAATTTGAGGCGATTTATCAGCCGATGTCTTGCGGCTGTTCGCATTGAATTCACCGGATTGGTATCGCGTAGTGCGGGGCGGCGATGCGCATGACATGTGGGGGTGCGTAAACCTTTGAATGGCTGCCGCGGCGAAGTCTGCGCTTTTGCCATCGTACAAATCAGGTTGCAGCAATCCCACTTGAGTTTAGAAATACAAATGCCTACAAAATGTGAATTTGTGTGATAACGTGGCTCGCGTTCGACGAGCGGTGCGCAATGCATCACATAAAAGTTCTATTACAAAAAAGATGAACTTTCTAATCAGAGCAATAAATCGTCGCTGTAATCAACGCGGCATATTAGTCGACATCAATACTTAATTTCCTCGTCATTGCGCAGAGGTAAAAAGTTTCGGCCCCCAATTCCGGGGGTATAAGCGCTATGGGGAAAGACCATGAATTACGGAATTCGCAAGCTGAGCAACCGCACCAAGCTGGTGGCCGCTGCTCTTGCCTTGGCTTTGGCTGGCGTTTCGCATGCTCAGACGCAGGTTGGTGGTGGCGCGACGCTGCCGTCGATCGGTTACGTGGGCAGCGCCGCCGCCTCGAATCTGCAAGTATGGGGAACCTCTTCGACCAATACTTCCGACCCACTCGATACGCATTCGCTGTTCGGTGCATGGCAGGCGTTGACGGGCAATCCGAACGTGTCCTACTGCCTGACCGGCAGCGGCGCGGGCAAGGATATCCTCGCCGGCGGCAGCATCGGCGGCACCAGCTATAACGTGCAGAACAACTGCGTGAAGAACAGCGCGGGTACCGTTACTGGTTTCGGCGCCGGCCTGACCGGTGTGAACCGCACGGATCTGACCCAGCCGAACTTTGCGGCCGGCGATTCTCCGCTCGCTTTCAGCGACTACTCCAACTACCTGGCCACCCACGGCAACAGCGACTACCCGACCCAGTTCCCGGCCGTTGCCGGTGCCGTCGCGATCGCTTTCAACCTGGTCGACGACCAGGGCACGCCGGTGACCACCGCGAACTTCACCGACGCGCAGCTGTGCAACATCTTCTCCGGCGTGGATAACAACTGGAGCGATTCGGATCTGTCGGGCGCCTTCACCCTGCCGGCCACGCATACCGTGAACCAGGCCATCAAGGTGGCTTATCGTTCGGATGGCAGCGGCACCACCTTCAGCTTCTCCAACCATCTGGCCTTTGCCTGCAGCGGCACCGCTTCGGCTCACTTCGTGACCGATCAGGCCTTCACCAACGTGGACAGCCTGTTCAAGACCTTCCCGGTCACCGGCTGGCTGCCGGCCAGCGGCAACGCCGCCGTTGCTGCTGCGATCCAGAACAACGAAGCCAGCATTGGCTACGTCGAAACCGCCAATGCTCTGGCCACCGCTCCGAGCATCAGCATCGCCACCGTGAACGGCAAGAGCCCGACTGCCAACTTCAGCAGCTCGCTCACCATCGCCGCTTCCGACCTCGCCTTCAACAGCGTGATCAACGGTGCCAATGCCACCAACGGCCAGGCCGTTGTCAGCACGATCTCGTCCCTGATCACCGGTAGCCAGACCGCCCCCAGCACGCAGTGCATCGCGCTGGTGCAGCCGTCGACCTACGCTGTTCCGGGCACCATCGTGCCGTCGACCTCCTATCCGATCGTGGCCATCTCGTACCTGTTCGGTAACGTGCATGGCAACGGCACGGACCTGACCAACACCCGCAGCCTGCTGGAAGCTCCGTACAACTCCACCATCCAGGCCTCGGCCACCGATATCGGCGGCTCCACGGGTCTGCAGTACCTGACCCTGGGCCTGCGCAGCTTCACCGCTGCCCAGGTCGGCAACTGCCTGGTCGACTAAGTCGAGCAGCACGCTTTCCTTGCAGGAAGCATGAAAGGAGGGGATGCGCGAGCATCCCCTCTTTTTTTGCATGGCGATAATCGTGCTGTTATTGAACGGCCTGAATCGGCACATTTTCTAAAATCGTGCTTTATGACGATGAATATGAAACAACTGTGATTATCGATTATGCCAAGTAATAAAAAGGACATTTTCACGGACGCCAATACTTCAAGCTAGCGTCATAGCCGGCGCGCATGCTTGGCGGGTACCAAAGCAGCAGGGCGAGGCCCGTAGGCATTGGTATGCGAAAGGGACCACGGCATTACGGTGGGACAGGTTAAGCGCAGGCATGCGCGCAACAGGGGGTGTTTCGCGTGGCAGTCAGGCTGCGCGGAACGCACGGCGGGATGGCGATGGGTATCGCGCCATCCGGTCAGGGGTACTGAACAGCATCCTCCAGCAGTTCGCATGCCGACGCGATATGAGCGTTTCATGCCGGGCGCATCGCCGCGCCCACGATCTTCTACGGAGGTTATTTCATCATGACTGGTCAATCCAAGTTCAATACGCGCCGTTGGGCCCGTTGCGCGCTGCCGCTGCTGATGGTGGCGACGCTGCCTGCTTTCGCCCACAACAACAATGCCTATGTGGCCAACTACAACGACAACACCGTTTCCGTGGTCGACACGATCCGCAACACGGTGAGCGCCACGATTCCGGTGGGAACCTCGCCCTCGGGCGTGGCGGTCAGCCCCGATGGCAGCACCGTGTATGTGGCCAACTTCGGCAATGACACGGTTTCCGTGATCAACGCGGCCAGCAACGCCGTGTCCGCCACGGTGCCGGTCGGCGGTGCCCCTGCCGCCGTAACGGTCAGCCCGAACGGCGCCTATGTGTACGTGGTCAATTCCAATTCCAACACCGTCTCGGTGATCGCCGCCAGCAACGATACCGTGGCCGCCACGGTCTCGGTAGGCGAGCAGCCCTTCAGCCTGGCGGTGAGCCCGAATGGCGCCAATGTGTATGTGGGCAATCTCGGCTCCGAGAATGTCTCGGTGATCAACGTCTCCAACAACACCGTGTCCGCCACCGTGGCCCTGGGCGACGATCCGTACAGCCTCGCCGTCAGCCCCGATGGCGCGCACGTGTATGCCACCGCCTTTAACGCCGGCAACGTCTCGGTGATTTCCACCCGCTCCAATACCGTGACGTCCACGATCGGCGCAGGCAGCGGCGCGAACGCGCTGGCGCTGCAGTTCTTCGGCGCGTTGATGTATGTCGCCAACTACAACGCCAACACCGTGTCGGTGATCACCCCGTTCGACGGCAAGGCGGTGGAGACGGTAACCGTGGGCGTGGGTCCGGATGCACTCGCGGTCAGCTGCGGCAACGTATACGTCGCCAACAGCGGCTCCAACACGGTTTCCGTGATCAATCCGTTCGGCGGCTCGCTGGCCACGGTCAACGTGGGCAACGATCCGGTCGCCGTGGCGACCCAGCCGGTCAACTGGTAAACGCGGACTGAGACGATTCTTCCGCTACGGAAGTGATGCAGACGGCCATCTCGCAAGAGATGGCCGTTTTCTTGCCGGGCATGAAACGCTCGGCGATAGCTGCGCGCGGCTTGCGATCGGCGAGCACATGCACGGCGGTCATCAAATCGACACCTTCTTCGACGCTATCGCTTCATATCTGCGTCACGCCAGCGGCGTAGCAGAGGACACGCCTTCAATCGGAAGGCTGTGTACAACGAGGTGCGTCATGAACCGTAAATCCAGCAAGATCGGCCAGTACGCCAAATGGATGATGGGTGCGTTGGCGTTGGCCGTTGTTTCCGTATGCCATGCCGGCACCGCGCTCGTCGGTGGCGGCGCGACCATGCCCGCGTACGGCTATGCGGGCTTCAGCAGCAGCAATCCCATTTATCCTGCCGGCAGCGGCTCCCTGTTCGGGGAATTCACGCTGCTGGCGGGTGGTCCCAGCGTGTCATATTGCGAGACCGGCGACGGCGACGCCATGAATCTGCTGGCGAAAGCGCCGGGCTTCAGCGTGCAAAATAGTTGCACCAGCACCGGTGGCATTTATCACGGCCTCGATGCTGCCGGCGCCGGACGCACGGATCTGCTCCAGCCGAACTACATTTCCTCGGCCTACGGCATGAGCCAGGCCAATTTCAGCGCGTATATCGCCGGCCATGCCTCAGGCGCTTATCCCACGCAATTTCCGGCGCTGGTCGGTGCGATTGCGATCGCGTTCAACCTGGTGGACAGCTCCGGCACCGAAGTGGTGGCGTCCGAAGTGAATTTCAGCGATGCACAGCTTTGCGAAATCTTCTCCGGCAACGTGACCAACTGGAACGATGCGAGCCTGGCCAGCGCATTCACCCTGCCGACCGGCCATGCCATCCCGTCCACGCCGATCAATGTGCAGTATCGCGCGGATGCTACGGGCACTACCTTGAGCCTCAGCAACCATCTGGTGAACGTATGTGCCAGCGTGATCACCAATGGTCACTTCGTCATCGACCAGGCATTTACCAATGTGGTGGCGAACGTGCTGCCTGCGATACCCAGCAACTGGACCGCTTCCAGCGGCAATCGCGCCCTGGCGACAGCGGTCGAAAGCATCGCCGGCAGCATCGGTTATGTGGAAACGAATAACGCCATGGCGTTAAACCCGTCCATGCAGTTTGCCGATGTAAACGGCAGCAGTCCGCTGACCAACTTCGGCAGTCCGCTGACGATCACGTCGGCCGACCTGGTGTTCAACAAGGCGGTTGGCGCGGACGGCACGGTCAGCACGCTTTCGCCTGCACCCACCACGCAATGCATCGCACTGGTGCCGCCGGCGGACTATGCCGTTGCGGGTGTCGGCGGCAGCATTCTGCCGAGTGGTACCTATCCGATCGTGTCTGTGCTCTATCTGCTGGGCAATGCCGATGGCAATGGCGCGGATCTGACCAGCACGCGCGGCTTGCTGGAGTCGCCGTACAACGCCACCCTGCGTAGCAGCGTGACGATGATCGGACCGGGCACCGGCCTGGCCTTCCTGACCTTAGGCCGCGGCGCCTTTACGGCGGCGCAGGTGGGCACCTGCCTGGTGAACTGAGTTCCTCTGCCGAAGGCAGAAAAGGAGGGGAAAACCCCTCCTTTTCTTTTCCAGCCGATATCGTGTGGAGCGCTATTTGGATATCAGCAGCAGCAGCGATTGCCCGCATTGGCTATACGTTGCGCCACTGCCGCCGATCAATGTTTCGCTGCCCGGCGTCACCCAGGTATTGGCGCCGTCGTTCCAGTTGCAGGTATCGGTCACGCGATACCAGTTGGTGCCGGTGGGCGGTGGCGGCAAGGTAAAGGTGACGCTGCCGGACCAGCCGTTGTAGGCGATGTAGATGGAATTGCTGTCGCCGAACGACGAGCCGTTGATGGTGTAGGCAATCGCATAGTTGCTGGTGTTGTTCCAGTAGCTGCTGGTGGCCTGCACGCCACTGGGTTCCCACCATTCGACCTGGCTGCTGGTGTACCAGTTCTCGGGACGCAGCGCGGGATGGGCCAGGCGGAACGCGATCGCGCGCTGGGCGAAGTTGTAGAAATTGGATTGGTCGCTGGTCCAGGAATAGTTGAGCCAGTTGGCGGTGGAGTCGACGTTGTAGGGATTGTTGTTGCAGTTGAGCGAGCGCAGGTATTCGTCGCCGCCGGCCATGATCGGCGTGCCTGCGGAGAGCATGGTGAAGGCCAGGCCGGTGCGTGCGGCACGGCGCTGGTCGGCAGCGGCGCCGCCCTGGTTCCAGCTGTAATTGGTGGTATTGCCGCCGGAGGACGGGCCATACGGCCACGCCTGGGTGTTGTTCGGGTTGTTGCAGGAGTAGATGTCGAACAGCGTAAAGCCGTCGTGGATATCCATGTAGTTGGTGGAGTTCCACGGGTAGCGGCCGTTGGCCTGGAAGATATTCGACGAGCCGGTGAAGTCCTGTGCGTCCTGGCCGATCGAGATGGTCATATTGCCCAGTTCGTTCTGTGCCTGGCGCAGCGTGGCCTGGAAGGCACCGTTCCATTCCGACCAGCCGGCCGGGAATTGCCCCTGGTTATCGCCGCCGCTGGCGCTCCACGGTTCGGCAAACAGATCCAGGCCGCTGCCGCCGCCGGCCGGACGCACGGTGAAGTTGGCCAGGATCTGGTTGAGCGCGATATTCGGATCGGCCGCATCGAAATTGAAGCCGCCGTTCGGGCAATTGGGCGCGGCCGCTTCGTAGGATTGATTGAGGCAGTTGTTGCCGAGGATCGGCGCTTCGTCGAAGCGGAAGCCGTCCACGCCCATCGTATTGCTCCAGTACGCCAGCGAGTCGATGATCATCTGCCGCGTTGCCGGATTGTAGGTGTTGACGTTGGCGCCGATGCCGGTGTCGTCGTAGAAATACTGGTTGCCGGTGGTGAGCTCGTAGTAGGTGGCGTTGTCCAGGCCGCGCCAGGAGATTTCCGTGGCTGTGGTGGGATCGGTGCTGGTCCAGGTGCCACCTTCGGCGGTGTGGTTGTAGACCACGTCCATGTACACCTTGATACCGGCCTTATGGAATGCCTGCACCATGGCCTGGAATTCCGCGGTGGGACCACCGGCAGCCTTGTTGTAGGCATAGCGGCGATCGGGCGCGAAGAAGTCTTCGGTCATGTAGCCCCAGTAATTCTGATCCTGCGTCGAATCGGGGATGACGTCGTTCTCGTCGTTCTGCGTTTCCTGCAAGGGCAGCAATTCCACCGCGGTCACGCCGAGGCTGGCCAGGTAGCTGGCTTTCAGTCCGGCGCCGTAATAAGTGCCCTGGTACTGCGAGGCGATGCTGGGATCCTGCTTGGTCAGGCCGCGCACGTTCACTTCATAGATCACATCGTCTTTCTGCGCGCGGGTGGGCTTGGTGCCGGTGCCCTGTCCGCTCGCTGCAAGCACGATGCCCTTGGGTGCATAGGTGCCGCTGTCGATCAGGCGATAGGCCACGCCGAAGGTGGCATCGACAGTACCGCCGGTAGCGAAGATGTCGGCGTTCTGGTTGTTCGCGTTGAGCGGATCCTGGCTGATTTCCTGTGCATACGGATCGATCAGCAGCTTGTTCGGATTGAAGCGGTTGCCGTTGCTGTCGACGTCGGAGACGAAGCCTACCGAGGAACCCTTGGTCCAGCTCGAGCTATACGTCCAGTTCGGCCCCCAGGCGCGATAGCCGTAATACACCGCACCGCTGATGCCGGCCGATTTGATTGACGACACCGGCACCACCACCTGCCACACGCCGCTGCCGACGTTGCTGAGCGGATAGCTGGCCGATTCCTGCACACCGTAACCGGTGCTGTAGAGGTACAGCACCATGTAGGTGGCATTGGCCGAATACACCCGGAAGGTGATCTGCGTTTGCGCAGCGTTGTAGCTGGCGCCCAGGCTCATGCTGTTGATGGTGGCGCGGGCGGGCGTCGGCGGTATCAGCGCCAGACTGGCGCAGATCAGCAGGGCGGCGAGAAATTTCGGACACTTCATGCGTGCAAGCCTCCATCCTGGGTCGTGGCGACCAGGTTCAATGGACGTGCGTTGAATGTTTTTCCCGAAGTGCAAACAGGCACGGTTGCCTGTGTTGCCGCAGCTGTGTCCCAGGCCGAACCGATCTCCCCATCGATTGCGTGCGATGCACGCACTATTGGCGATGCGTCAGCTACTGCGGCGCATAGTAGGAAGCATCGCGGTGCAGCAACCAGCACATGCATACGTATTCATTGAAAGAAGTGTCGTGGTCTTCACGTGGAAAACACGTAATGGAGAAAGATGCAGGTTGTTGCGAATGCATGCACGTGTTTGTGTAAGAGCATGCTGGTGCGAAGAGCATGCTCCCTTCCCCTGTGGCGAGCGGGCTGGGGTGAGGGAGCAATCTCGCGCGATGTTTGGTTGAGGCGCGCTTTTAAAATGCATCCGCGCATTAGCGAAGGCTGAGGCAAGCCGTGCCCCCTCACCCCAACCCTCTCCCCGCAGGGGAGAGGGAGCAGATCGCGTGGAGCTGTGAAAATAAAAAAGCCGCGATAGGTATCGCGGCTTTTTTCAATATGCGCTGGACTCAGCGATGGATTACCACGGCGCGGCCACGAACGACGACATCGGCTCGCCCATGTACGAGGTTCTGGCCGTATGCGTATCGACCGACGTCAGCGCCTGCTGATGCGAAGCAGGCGCCCATTCGGACGAACGCAGCACGCCCAGCGCCACCATCAGGTTGCCGCGCAGGTCGGCCACGGCCTTGTGCACCACGCTGTGCAAGGCGACGTTGGTGGAGCTGGCCTTGATGCACTGGTAGGCGGAGATGATCCGGTTGTGGTCGCGCACCACGATGCCGGCAAAGGATCTGTCGAAGGCATCGCCGTTCAACCCTTGCAGCATGTTGAGGCTGGCGGTGCTGTCGGCGGTGGGCGGGGCATTGGCGGTGTCTTGCGAGAGCTGCGCCAGCTGGGCATTGAGCGCCGTGCGCTCCTGGATCACCGTATTGGCCAGGTCGATCACCTTCTGGTTCTGCGATTTCTGCAGTGCCAGCTTGGCCATCGCGATCTGCGTTGCATTGTCGGCAGCGGCCTTGGTCAGGAATTGCTGTTCTTCGGGGCTCAGCGACTGATTGTCGGCGGCGCGGGTCGATCCCGGCACCAGCGTCAGGGCCACCAGCAGCAGCGAAGCGGAAATGAAACCGAACAAGTGACCAGTACGCATGGCGTTTTCCAACCTAATGCAATGAGCAGTAGATGCCCCCCTGGCAACCAATGTGGACTGAGAGAAGTTCAAAAATTGTTGTCAAATTGTCAGCCTCTCATAGGCCCGCGCCAGACGCGGCCGCGGGCTTCAGCAAGCTCAGCGAGAGGTGTGCGAAACGCTGGCGGCCCCTTCACCTAGCGATGGCGTTCGCGCATCAGCCATTGCCAGGCCGCGCATTCGACCGCGATCACCGCCAGGCAGGCGGTCGGCGGCCACCACAGGTAGCAGGCACGCAGCAAGCCGATGCAAGTGGCCAGCACCAGCGCCAGCGTGGCCAGCAGCAGCGGGGCACGGCGTCCGATCACCGGCAGGCCGTAGAGCAGCAGTGGCAGGGTCAGTAGCGCGGCGGCCAGCAGGAACTGGGCGAGAAAGTTGATCGGCGTGACCAGGTAGCCGCGCTGCAGCGACTCCAGCACGTTGGCCTGGTATTCCACGCCGGGCATCGGCGAATCCGGCGTCTGCAGGATGTCGCCCAGGCCTTCGGCGGTGGCGCCGATCAGTACCCAGCGGCCTTTCAGCATCTGAGCGGGCACGTTGCCGTCGAGCACATCGGCGGAGGACACGCTGCCGAAGCTGCCGGCGGTCCCGGCGTAGCGCAGCAATACATAGTTGTCGCGCATCCATAGATACGGCGACGTATCGTTGCGGGCCGGATCGTGCATGCCGGGCAACGCGGCCGATGGGGTGGTGCCGAGCTGGATCAGCGCCAGCGCCAGCGACGGCCAGTACGCACTGCCCAGCCCAGCCTTGAGATAGGCCCCGCGCACGCGCCCGTCCGCATCGGTGGCCACGTCGACCTGGCCGAGCGCCGCCACGCTCTGGGCGATGGCACTGATCGGCAGCGCTTCCTGCAACTGGCCGCCAAGATGCACTGCCTCGGCGAATACCGGCAGCACCACCTTGCCGTTGCGCTGGATCGCGCTGGCGACCAGGGCATCGTTGCGCGCATCGTTGGAGGGCGTGGACATGGTGACGTCCATACCGATGCCGCGCACGCCATCGGCAGTGAGGCGATCAATCAGCTGGGCATAGACCGAGCGCGGCCACGGGAAGCGGCCGATGGCATCCAGGCTTTTCAGGTCGATGGCTACGATCACCACGTTGTTGTCGGGGGTGTAGCGCCAGAGCCGTGCATGCAGGTCGTACAGCGCGTTATCCAGCGACGTGGTGACACCGCTGGCGATCAGCAGCACCAGCAAGCCGACACCGGCCATCCACAGCATGCCGCGGGCAAGCCAGGCGAGCGCGCCGTTATGCATGGCGTTGCTCGCGCTCCCCGGCGGGGAGTGCGCTGGCCGCAAGCGTCAACAGCAGAGCAGGCGCAGGGTCGCCTGCGGTGAAAACCAAGGTGTTGCCCAACATGATCCCCCTCACCCCAACCCTCTCCCCGCTGGGGAGAGGGAGCCTGAATGCGTCAGCTCTTTATAACAGCAGCCATAGCACCAGGCCGCCGCCACCGGCCACCGCCGCCACACGGCACAGCATGCAACCCAGGCGGATCTTCTGCGTGGCGCCCCATGGCCCGGCGTAGCCATCGGTATCGATGGTCTGCACGCGCACATACCAGGTGCCGGAGCCCGGCTTCTTGATCTGCAGCAAGGGCTGGTCCAGGGTCTGGTCGATCGCCGGATGGCTGAAGTCGGGCGTGCGGTCGAGCTGGATGTGATAGTGCTGCCCGCTGCTGCCGGCCGGCCAGCCGAAACTCACGTCGTGATGCGCGGACGTCGGTTTGCCCACTTCGGGCGCGGGCAGCTGCGGCACCAGCTCGAACGGCATCGCATCGCTGAACGGACCGAGCTTGCCGCTGCGGTCGCGGCTGGCGATGCGCCAGTAATAGTGGCCGTAGGGCAGTGCGTTCGGCGCGCGCACGCTGTCGCCGGTGAGCCGGTCGTTGCCGGCCAGCGGCTGGGCGAACTGCGCATCGCCGGCCAGCTGCCATACGTATGAAGCGGCCTGCAGGCTTTCGGTCCAGCGGAAGTGCGGACGCGTGTCGCGCACCTTGCTGCCGGGCAGCGGCTCCATCACCAGCGGCGGTTGCGGATGGCCGCTGATATGCAGCGTGCACACGCTGTCCTCGCCTTCCAGGCGGTTACCGTCGATACCGTGCACGCGCACGGCGTAGTCACCGTCGGGCACATCGGGCAGGTTGAGCTGCGGCGAGCTGGTGACGTGATCGAGCAGCAGCGTTTCGAAGCGCTCGTTGGCCGCCATCTGCACGCGATAGCTCTGCGCGCCGTCCAGGGCCGTCCAGGCCAGCAGATAGGGAATCTGGCTGACCGCCTGTGCCGGGCAATGCAGCGCCGGCGCGGCCAGCAACTGCTGCGCCGACGCGGGCTTGCCGCCATCGACCGTGGCCACGCCTTCGCCCTTGGGCACCAGCACGTGCGCATGATCGCCGGCCACGTCGACGCGTCCGGTCAGCACTTCGGTCTGCGTGTGGTCGCCGTCGGCGCCGACGCGAAAATGGGTGCCGCGCACACTGGAAATGGTGCCGGGCGTTTCCACGCTGAAATGCGCCGCCACGCCGGTCATCGGCGTTACCGCGCTGGAGACGCGGCCGTGTTGCAGGCGCAGGCGCGTATCGACCATGCCGGTGCGGCCGTAGGCGCTCATCTGGTCCAGGTCCAGTGCGCTGTTTTCCTGCATCAGCACGCGCGAGCCGTCGGCGAACTGCAAGGTGAGGCTGGCGTTGGCGCCGGTGTTCAGATGCGTGCCGTAAGCGAGCGTCATGCCGGGCGTGACGTCCTGTGCCTGGCTCTGTCCGGGCAGCTGTACCTGCGCACTGCCCATCACGGCCACCACTTGCGCGCTGGCCGGCTGCACGCGCAGCCATGCAATCGGCACGCGCAGCATCATGCCCGGCGGCAAATGCAGCGGATCGGCCACCTTGTTGTAGTCCTGCAGCTTCTGCCAGGGCACGTCAGGCCGCAGGTAGCGGCCGGAAAGATCCCAGATGTTGTCCTGCGGACGTACGCGGTAGGTCCAGTCGGCAGCACTGGCGGTCGACATCGCCAGCAAGGCGAGAAGCGTGATGGCAAGCTGCGGCAGCAGCCTGTTCCGGATGGGATGCATCGTCGGAACCCCCTAAATCCCTGTGCGGTACGACTGGCCGCACCAACGAAACGCCCCCGACGTCACGGATCGGAACCTGGCTGACGGCCTTGGTCCTAGGGTCGTCAGTCAACACCGATTAGTTTGTAGGCAGATTGTGGGGCAGCCGCCCGGCGAATGCCAAGGCTGCTGTCCATACATTTAAGTATGGTCGGCCTGCCGGGCCAGCTCGGCCAGCTCGGCCAGCGTGCCGCGCAGCCGCTCAAGATAGGCCGGCACCTGCCGCAGCGCGGGCGCGCCATCGTCGGCGGCCAGGCCATCGAGCAGAGTGCGGCCGTCGCTGAGCACGCTGCCCTGGGTAAACAGCTGCAGCGCGCCGAGGATCCGGTGCAGGCCGCGCTGGGCGCCCTGGCTGTCGCCCTGGTCGAGCGCCTGCTGCAGTTGCTGCAGGTCGGCTTCGCTGGTGCGCATCAGCACGCGCAGCATTTCGTTGCGCATGTCCTGCAGGCCGGGATCGGCAAACGCGTCCTGCTCGAATGGCGGCATAGCGGCATGACCGGCGTCGGTATCGGCCTGCGGCATCCAGGCGCGCAGTTTTTCTTCGAGCTGGCGCAATTGCAGCGGCTTGCTCAGGTAATCGTCCATGCCGGCTTCGCGGCAGCGTTCGATTTCGCCGTCCAGCGCATTGGCGGTCATGGCGATGATCGGCAGGCGCGCACCGTGCCGGGTGGCGGCTTCATGCCGGCGCCAGGCGGTGGCCAGCTCGTAGCCGTTCATCTGCGGCATCTGGCAATCGGTCATCAGCAGCGCGTAGCGGCCGCGGCTCAAGGCATCGAAAGCGCTGCGGCCATCGCCGACCACCTCGCAGGACCAGCCGAGCAGATCCAGCTGCCGCCGCACCAGCGACTGGCTGATCGGATGATCTTCCGCCACCAGGATGCGCCCGTGCATGCCCGTCGGCTTACTTGCCGGCGCGGGCGTCGCGGCAGCGCCGGCACGATCGTGCGACGGAGGCGCCAGCGGCTTGAGCGCCAGGCTGCAGACGCGCGCCACCGTCTGCCATTTCAGCGGATTGGCATGCAGCCAGATCTGTTCGTCGTCGCGGTAGCCGCTGGCGCCGTTGGCGCTGTAGTCGACCAGGATCGCCTGCGCGGCGATCAGTGCGGCGCTGTCCTGATCGTCGGCATCGATAAACAGCAGATTCGCAGCGATGCCGCTGCGCATCGGCTGCGACGGCGGCATCTGTTCCACCGTCAGGCCCAGGGCGGTGAGATGCGCCGCCAGCGCATGGGCGACAGGCAGCGAAGCCAGTCGCACGATCGCATGTCGGCCCGGCAGCTCGGCCGGGCGTTCCACCTCGCGCTGCGCCACCGGCAGGCGCCATTCCAGGGTCACCTTGGTGCCTTCGCCGAGGCGGCTGCTGAGCGTGATGCTGCCGTCCATCAGCTGCACCAGATGGCGGCAGATCGCCAGCCCCAGGCCGGTGCCGCCGTAGCGGCGGGTGGTCCACGATTCGGCCTGCGAGAACGGCGTAAACAAGTTGGCCTGCTTGTCCGCGGCAATGCCGATGCCGGTATCGGTCACGCTGATGCGCAGGCGCTGCGCGTGGCCATCGTCGCCGAGCACGCGCAAGTCCACCGCCACGCTGCCGCGCTCGGTGAACTTGCTGGCGTTGTTGAGCAGATTGAGCAGGATCTGCCGGACCCGCACGCTGTCGCCCAGCAGTTTGCCGGCCAGCGTCGCATCCGCACCCACCTCGATCTGCAAACCCTTCTTGTGCATCGGGCCGGTCATCATGCCGACTACGTTGTCGATCAGCGTGCGCAGATCGAACGGAGCATCGTCCAGGCGCAGGTTGCCGGCCTCCAGCTTGGAGAAATCCAGCACATCGTTGAGCACCTGCATCAGCACGCCGGCGGAATCTTCCACCGCATGCACCAGCTCGTGCTGTTCCTGATCCAGTGGCGTGCGGCCGAGCAGTTCCAGCATGCCGATCACGCCATTCATCGGCGTGCGGATCTCGTGGCTCATGGTGGCCAGAAAATCCGCCTTGGCCTTGGATGCGCGTTCGGCCGCATCGCGTGCCGCCAGCAAGGTTTCGTTGTGTGCGTTGATGCTGGTGGTGTCGATGAAATAGCCGATCCATTCCACCCCGCGCGCGGGCAGCCGGCGCGTACCCATCACCAGGTGGATCCAGCGCAGCCCGTCGCTGCCGTAGGCGCGAAAATCCAGCGTGGCGGTGCCGCGATGGCGGGTGGCCCGCTGCAGCACGCGGCGCAGGGCGGGCGCATCTTCCGGATGGATGCGGTCGTGGAACGGCCAGTCGCGCAGCACGTCGCCGTTTTCCACCAGTTCGTCCTGCTGCAGGCCGAACAGCGCGCGCAGATTGCCGGCGATAAAGGCCAGCCGCTGCAGCCGGTCGTGACCGCGGCGGACGGCGAACACCACCACCGGAATGCGCTGGGTGATATCGCGCAGGCTTTGCTCGGTGGCGCGTGCGCTCAATTCGATCTGGCGGTATTCGGTGATATCCAGCAGCACCGCCACCGAACCGTTCACGCTGCCATCGGCGGCCTGCGTGGGCGATTCCAGAAACAGGCCAGTGCGCTGGCGGCCGTCGCTGCTGAGGTAATCCAGTTCGCAGCGCTGCACCTTGCCGCTGCGCACCGCTTCCAGCCCGAGCTGGTGGATGCGTTCGGTCACCGGTATGCCGTCGACTTGCGGCAGCCAGCGGTGTTCGCCGATTTCCAGGCTGCTGCGGCCCACGGTGTGCGCGGGATCGATACCCAGCCGGCGCAGGCAGGCAAGGTTGAGCGCCAGATAGCTGCCGGCGGCATCCTTGAGCAGGATCGGAAACGGAATAGCGTCCAGCTGCGCCTGCATCAGCGCGGCCTGCCGTTGCAGGGCCTGATCCGCCTCGGCCAGCTTCTGCCGCTGCGCAAACGCGATACGCAGCACTGCCAACGCCAGCAGGGCAGTGAGGCAGAGCAGGGCAGCCAGCACCACGATCGCCAGGGACTCCGGGCCGGCATCGAACCAGCCGCTGGCCGCAGTGCTGATGAAGGAGGCTAACGTCACGACGAAGGCTTCGGGCAAGGGCCGGGATCCGCGCTGAAGCCGTCATCATGCCTGTTTGTTACGTAAGATCAATCGACATGCGCAGTCGGGGATGCCTGGGTGCTTTAGGTAGAATGCCCACATTGGGCCGCCCACCGAGCACGTACGCATTGCCTATGTCCCCTCCTGGCGAGACAACCCGGATCGTCATCGCCGATGATCATCCTGTCGTGGCCCTGGGTATCCGCGCCTTGCTCAAAGGCTTCGGCCAGGTCGAGGTGGTGGGCGAAGCGAGCAGCGGTGGTGAACTGCTGGCCCTGCTGGCGGACGAGCCCTGCGACCTGCTGATTACCGACTTCTCCATGCCCTATGAAGACGGCACCGGCGACGGCCTGCCGTTGCTGCGCCGCCTGCGCCGCGATCATCCGAAACTGCCGATCATCGTGCTGACCATGGTGCATAATCCCGCGCTCACTCGCGGCATGCTCGCCGCCGGCGTCAACGGCCTGGTCGGCAAGATGGCGATGACCAAGGAACTGCTGCTGGCGATCGGCGCGGTGCTCAACGGACGCACCTATATTTGCGAGTCCATGCGCGACCACGTCAGCGATGCCGCCACCCCGCAGGCCGCCACGCACGGCGCCGATCCGGCGGTGCTGTCCAAGCGCGAAGCCGAGGTGGTGCGCCTGTATGCGCAGGGCCTGACGGTGACGCAGATCGCCGAGCAATTGCACCGCAGCGTCAAAACCGTCAGCCAGCAGAAGAACGACGCCATGCGCAAGCTCGGCGTCACCAGCAATACGCAGCTATTCGAGTACGCACGCGCCTACGGTCTGCTCTGACCGGCGCCCAGCGCGGCTATGTAATCCGCGCATTTTAGGAATCCTCCGATACAGGCCCGCGCGCCGGGAACGCATCCTGCTCACCCATAAGGCAACGCCTATTTGGGGCGTTCGAGCTTTCCCGCGTGTCTACGGAAGGATGCGTGTCAGCGAGCTTACGTTGGCGACAGGTATGCACTACCCCCTGTGAGTAATGCCTGTCGGGATCCTGTTGCGGCAAGGGAAGGGGGAAGGCGGCGCCATGCCAGGAAGCTGTATGTCGTAGCACAGGGAGCGTAACCGGACGAAGCCGTGCTTCGTTCCGGCGACCCGGCAAGGAAGACATGCTGTTCAAGACATGCCGCCCTGGTGCAGCGCCGGGACCGGCATGCCGTGCGCGTGGCACGGCCAGGTTCCGGATGGAAGCGCGAGATCCGGATATTGGCCGTGGACGCAGCAGGACGGTGCAGCGATACCGCCAAGATCCCGGCCACGCGCCGGCCCGATCCGCAATGAGGTATCCGCGATGTTTCTGGAAGTGAATGGCGAAGCGCTCGACCGGCTGCATGCGGCGATCCACGAGCACCCGCAATGGCAGTGGGAAATCGACAAGCGCCATCGCTTTACCAAGGTGGCCAAGGGCGTGTTGCAACTGCTGGGGCGCGATTCCGAGAGCGTGCTCGGCGAGCCGATCTACGCCTTCATGGCGCCGGACGAAGCCGCGCGCGCCGCCCGCTTTTTCGATGCGCGTCCGGGCCAGCCGTTCGCCTGCGTGATCTCGCGCCATCTGCGCGCGGACGGCAGCACCGTGGCAGTGGAGGCCGATGCGGTGCCGCTGCAGGACGAGAGCGGTCAATGGCAGGGCTATCGCGGCATCGCGCAAGGCGTGACAGATATCGACATGGCGCAGAGCGAAAGCGTCTACCGCATGATGGCCATCTACAACACGGCGCCCAGCGCGCTCTGCCTGATCGGCCGCGACGGCCGCTATCTGGCCGCCAACGCGGCCTATGCCGCGATCCATGCGCGCGATCCGCAGACCCTGGTCGGTTGCAGGGTGGAGGAGCTGATGCCCGGCGAGGGCGAGCGCATCCGCCGCAGCCTGCTGTTGCTGGATGCCGGCAAGGAAGTGCCCGCGCATGAAGTGGCACATGGCGAGCGCTGGTACGAAGTGCTGGCCAATCCGGTGCACAACCTGATGGGCCAGGTGATCGGCATTACCGCGGCGCTGATGGATATCACCGAGCGCAAACAGGCCGAGCGCAAGCTGGAGGAAACCAATCGCAAGCTGCAGCACTATGCCCGCAACGACCACCTCACCGGCTTGTACAACCGCCGGCATGTGGATGAAGTGCTCGCCGAAGAAGTGCATCGCGCGACGCGCTCGGGGCATCCGTTGTCGCTGCTGATGCTCGATGTGGATGCGTTCAAGAAATACAACGATCATTACGGCCACCTGCGCGGCGACGAATGTTTGCGTGCGGTGGCCACCGCGCTGCGCAAAGCGCTGCATCGCCACGGCGATGTGGTGGGCCGCTACGGCGGCGAGGAATTCGTGGCGATCATGCCGGGCACCGATGCGATCGGCGCCCTCAAGGTGGCCGGCGCGATCGTCCATGCCATCAATGCGCTCGCGATTCCGCACGCCAAGAGCAAGTACGGCCACATCACGCTGAGCATCGGCGCGGCGACGCTGGATGTGCTGCCGCACGCGCAAATCGGCGTAGAGGAGCAATGCGACGCCCTGCTGCAGGCGGCCGACCGCGCCCTGTATACCGCCAAGCTTTCCGGTCGCAACGCGGTCTATGGCATGAGCACCACCGAGCTGGCCGGCGCCTGGCGCGATCTTGCAGGTTGAATCCACGCAGGATTCACATCTGCTTCGCGATCACCCATGCAGCGTGTGATCCCATGATGCAGCGACAGATCACCCATCCCCAAGGCAGCTTTGCGGCCTGCGCCGGCTGCCGCAAGGAACCGCGCCATTTCACCGCGCACGGCAGCGCGCGCGATGAAGGGCCGGCGTTTTCGGTGATGGGCGAACGGCATCAACTGGAATGCTGCTGTGAGCGCCGCACCGGCTGGTGCGATTCGCTGGCCGGTGCGGTACTGCGCTGGCAGCAGCTGGGCGAAACGCTGCCGAAAGTGGTGATGCAGGTGGCGAAGGTGATTCCGCTGCGTGCGCATTGCGCCGGCAAGGACGGCCCGCTGGAGATTCGTCTGGACGAAGCGTGAGGCCCGGCCAATCCGGTGACCTCTACCTATAAGCCGTCATCCAGGCTGTCATCCCACTGGAACCTATAAACCGTCATCCCGGCGCAGGCCGGGACCCAGTGACTTCGTGCCGTGCAAGACGCTGGGTCCCGGCCTGCGCCGGGATGACGGTGGGTGGGACTTCACCCACCGGGGTGATAAACCCGCTCTACATGCCCCTGCAACTCATCCGGCCAGAAATACACCTGGCGCAAATTCCCGGTGGTGTAGCGCTCCGCTTCATCGTTGAAATGCGGCGAATCCGCATGCCCGCTTTCACCGCCGGCCGTAATTGCCCGCGCATGCACCCGCGGCCCAAATTCCACCGCTGCCACAAAGCTGTTGCCGCTGGTGCCGTAATAGCGCTTCGTTCCTGGCCAGCGATGCGCGCCGAACGAGGCCAGCGAACCCCAGCGCGATGAGGTGAACGGCACCGGGATACTCGGCCTGGCGTCGTTGAACGGTTGCACGATGTCGCCGGTAAGGCGCTGATAGCGATTCACTTCGCCCCAAGGCGTGCCCCAGCTGCCGAAATCCTGCTGCAGACGGTCGGAGGCCTCCAGCAACGCTTGCAGGCGCACTTTTGCACCCGCGGTTTCGGCCATGCGGTCATACACCGACAAGCCTTCGGCATTGTCGGCCTTGTCCATCTTGTCCCACAGGATGTCGCCCCAGAACACCGCCAGCGAGGTCGGCATCGAGGCAATGCCCCAGCGAAAATCCCAGCTGCGCAGCAGCGCGATCTGCCCGGCCAGCTGTTGCTTGAGCGGATCGCTCGCCGGCAATGCATCGTAGTCGTGGAACAGAATCGGCAGCTGGCGCGCAAATTCCGGCAGATAGGAATCGAAGGCCAGCGTGATCAGCGACGCCAGCGTAAAACCCTGTTGTTTGCTCAGCAGCAGGGTGGCATGCACACCGCGCGGGTTCTCGCCCACCGTATCCATATAGCGCGGAAAATCCGCCCGCTTGGGGCTATACGCACCGGCAGCGGAATACGGCCAGTCGTTGGTATTCATCACCCAGCCGTTCGGCGGATTGAGCACGTGCGGCAGCTCGTCCAGCGGCATCAGGCCATGCCAGTCGGTGGCCGGATCGCTGCCATCCACCGGCTTGGTGTAATCGAAGCGATCGTCGCGGCGCGGCATGAACTGCGGATGCAGATAGGCGATCTCGCCCTTGTCGTCGGCGAACAAGGTGTTGTTGGACGAATTGGCCTTCAGTTCCGCCACTTTCATATAGCTGGCGTAATCGCTGGCCTTGGTGCGCAGCCAGCTTTGCTGCAGTGCCTGCAGCGGCGTATTCATCAGCGCCTCGGCGATCCACTTGCCATTCTGCGCGCGTACGATCGGGCCGTGATGGGTGGCGTAGACGGTGAAGCTGCGCGTGGCCATCGACCCATCCGCGCGCCGATACGCCACGCTGAGCTGGCGCGTGGTCACCGGCCGCAGCGCGCTGCCATAGCGGTAGAACAGCTTGCCATCCTGGTGCACGATCGTTTCGGCAAACTGATCCACGTTGTCGGCGGTGGTCGAGGTATGCATCCAGCCGATATGCTGGTTGAAGCCCTGGTAGATAAAGAACTGCCCCCAGGTGACCGCGCCATAGGCATCCAGCCCCTGCTCGCTGCTCATCTGCAGCTCGGAGCGGAAGTAGAACGACGTGTGCGGATTGATCAGCAGCAGCGCATGGCCGCCGGTAGTGAGTTTGGGCGCAATCGCAATACCGTTGGAGCCGGAAGGTTCGGCCCAGCTTGCCGGCGTATCGACGCTTGCCAGCGCCGGGCCGCCGCCGTCATAGAACGCCTGCAACTGCGCCAGCGACACGCGCTCGATATCGCCGCCGATGCTGCCCTCGCTGAAGCTCAGCGCCATCCACGGCTCGAAATGGGTGATCACGCGCGGATGCACATTCGGATGCGTGGCCAGATAATCGTTCAAGCCGTCGGCCCAGGCATTCATCAGCTGCTTGAGCCAGTCCGGGCTTTGCGCGTAATCGTGCTGCAATTGCGCCGGATCGATAAACAGCTTCATGCGCAGGTCGCGCCAGAGCGCCGACTCGCCTTCCGCTTCCGCCAGCCGCCCCAGCGCATTGAGGTAGTTGGTTTCGACACGGTTGAAATCGTCCTCGGCCTGCGCATACGCCATGCCGAACACCGCATCGGCATCGGTCTTGCCGTGCACGTGCGCAATGCCCCAGTCGTCGCGCGTAATGGTCACCGCCTGCGCTTCGCGCTGCCAGCGGGCGTGTTCGGTGTCACCGGCATGTGCGCTGGCGGCTAGGCCTAGTGCAAGCCATATCGCGTAAGTGGATCCACGCATCTTGAACATCGCCCGTCGCCCCTGGCCGCTGAATCAGCAGTCATGGTAACGAAAAGGCATGGTGGCGTTGCACCACCGCGGGCCGGGTTACCCCCGGATCGCGTCCGGGGTAACCCAACCTGCGAATGCGAGCCCGGTGCAGCACCGGGCTCGCCACGCTGCTTACTGCGTCAGCGTCGTAATCAACCCAGCCTTCGGACTGCCCCAGCCCGTCACCAGGTCATAGCCGGCCACGGCCGAATAGCTGCCGGACTTGCCGCTGGTGATGTCGTGGAAATCAGTCGTGTAGGTGCTGGTGGTCTTGCCGCCCGATTCGTTCTGCGCATAAATCGTGGCGTTGAAACTGCCCACGCGTGCACTGCCGTTCGCTACCAGCTGCTGGTTCACCAGTGCGATGAAGCCGGCCCACATCGGTGCGGCGAAGCTGGTGCCGCCGTATTCGTTGGCGGTGCAGGTGCCATTGCCGCAGCTGTAGAAGGTGAAGTTGGCGTTGGCCGATACGTCAGGACCGTTGCGGTACTTGGTCGAGCCCTTGTTGCTGCTGTTGATCACGCCGGAGATCTGCTGCCAGCTCGGAATGGCGATCTTGTCCGGCGAGATGCCGCCTCCGCTGTCGGTCCATGCGGTTTCCGATTTCCACGGACCGGCCGCACTGCTGGTGGTGAGATCCGTGCCGCCGACCGAGATCACATACGCGTCGTCAGCCGGCCATGCCTCGTTGCTGCTGGACCAGGTCGAGCTGTCGCCCGAAGCGGCGAAGAAGGTCTGGCCTTGCGCGATCATCTTCTCGAAATACGGATCGAGCGTGGACGGATCGGCCGGCGTCCAGCCCCAGGAACAGCCGATGGTGGTCGGCAGCGGGCTGTGCGTGGTCATCGCGCTGATGATCGCGGTGTCGGTGGAGCCGACATACATCACCAGGCTGGCCAACCCCGGCGCCATGCCGATCGCCTGCGTCATATCCAGCGTCTGCTCGATATCCGTGCAGCTGCCGCTGCAGGTGGTGGCGGTGCCGTCGGTGGAAATCACCGATACCGGCACGTTGTTGGTCTGCTTGGCATTCTTGAAATACAGCGTCAGGTCGGAAAGATTGGTGCCTTCGTATTCGAACAGGCCCAGATTCTCGCCCGAACCGGTCAGCGCCGTGCCGCCGTAATAAGCCGCGCGCATATCGCTACCGAGGAACGAGGCCGACGGACCCGAACCGGTGGTGGCATGCGAAACGACTTGTTCTGGCGAGATGCCCTGCGCCGCGGCGTAGTCGCTCTTCTTCACGTACAGCGGATGCGGCTGCGAGAAGTTGTCCAGACCCGACACATGCCACAGCGGAATCGCCAGCGCCGTGGTCGGCTCACGATCCGGGCTGAAGAACGTGCGGTTTTCGCTCGGATGCTGATAGGTCTGCATCTTCACGTTGAAGGCCTTTTCCACCGCCGACACCGGGCCCACCGCCTGCACGTCCATGCTATCGAGGCTGCCGCCGACGATGCTGAAGCCGTACTTGGTCAGGTACTGCACCACGGTGTTGTAATCGCTCTGCGTGGGGCCGAAGCGTGCCGTGAACTGCTGCGGCGTCACGAACTGGCGATATTGCGCGCTGGCCGGATTACCTACATCGGCCACGAACTGATCGAGGCCGGCCTGATCGCGTACCGGCAGCACCACATCGATGCTCATCAGCTGGTTGGCGGGCAAAGTCCCGACTTGTTTGGCGGTGGCTTGCGTCACCGCGTCGCGTACATGCGTGGTGTAGAACTGTGCGGCGTGTGCCGCGCTGGCTGCACCGATGGCCATCGCAACTGCGAATGAAAGACCGCAGGTCTTGCGCGCGAGGGCGGCAAATCCCTTTGCATGTTTTCCGGTCGAATCTGTTCTATTCATCGCTTGCTACTCCCAAAGTAGTCGAAAGAGAAAGAAGAGATTGCGAGGAAACTAACGAGTGCTCCCCTCCCCAGGGGTGCCGAATGGCCGCGGGAGCGTAGGATGCTTTTTGTGGTGCTCGGGTGAAAAACACCCATGTTTTGCGGGGGGAAATCAGGACAATTTGCTATTTTTGATCTGCGTCGTGAGCAAACAGCAAAAGAGGCCATGCTGCTGCGGATTTTCCTGCGGAATCATCGGCGCAATGTGCGAGGTTCTTGCGTATGTGAGAGTGATTTCACGCCACGTCAAAGCTGCATGAAGATCGTTGTTGTCATTCGCGCGGATGACAGGAACGTCGATGGACGTCTATTTGAATGCCTCGATCAGCAGCAGCGCATTCAATCCCAGCACCACAATCACGCCGGCAATCGCCAGCAGGCGGATCCACGCGCTGTTGCGGTAATCGCCCATCACATCGCGCCGGCAGGTAAACCACACCAGCGCGATCATCGGCAGCGGCAGCGCGAAGCTGAGCACGATCTGGCTATCGACCAGCGCCTGCGTCGCATTCACGCCCATCGCCACCACGGCAAAGCTCGGGATCATGGTGATCGCGCGCCGCAGCCACAGCGGAATCTGCCGGCGGATAAAGCCCTGCGTGATCATCTGGCCGGCCATGGTGCCGACCACCGAGCTGGACAGGCCCGATGCCAGCAGGGACAGCAGGAACAAGCCCGCGGCCGCGCCGCCGAGCACCGGCGCCAGGGTGTGATAGGCGGTCTCGATCTCCGCTACATCCGTATGCTCGCCGTGGAACGCGCCGGCGGCCATCACGATCATCGCCATGTTGATCAGCGCGGCGATGGTCAGCGTGATGCCTACTTCGCGATTGGAAAAGCGCAACAGCTTGCTGCGTTCGCCTTCATTGCGCGGCGGCACACGCGACTGTGTCAGCCCGGAATGCAGAAACAGCGCATGCGGCATGACCGTGGCGCCGACCATGCCTACGGCCAGGTTCGCCGCCTGCGCGTCCGGCAACTGATACACCACCAACCCTTTGATCACCTGCGGCCATTGCACATCGGCGATCAGCAGCTCCGCCAGGTAACACAGGCCGATGACGGTCACCAGCACACCCACCACAATTTCCAGCGGGCGAAATCCGCGCTTCTCCAGCGACAGCACCGCATAGGTAGCGAGGCCGGTGATCGCCATGCTCGGCAACAAGGGCAGGTGGAACAACAGCGAAAGCCCGAGCGCGCCGCCGAGAAATTCGGCCAGGTCCGTCGCCATCGCCGCCACTTCGCTCACGCCCCACATCACCAGCACGATCGGCCAGGGGAAATGCAGGCGGCTCAGCTCGGCCAGATTGCGGCCGGTGACAATGCCCAGCTTGGCCGACAAGGCCTGGAACAGCATCGCCACCAGGCTGGCGATCAGCGTTACCCACAGCAGGCTGTAGCCATAGCGGGCGCCGGCCTGGATATTGGTGGCGAAATTGCCCGGGTCGATATAGGCCACCGACACGATCACCGCCGGCCCCGCCACCTTCAACAGCGCGCTCCATCCGCGCCTGCGCTGCTCGAGCACATCGCGAACCGAGGCAATCGCGTTGTCGGTGACGGACAGGCGTCCGCCCAGCACACGGGTGTTCATGACAGGGCTCGGAAAACGGACATGGTCAACAGGAAGAACGGCGCGAGATCGCGCTTGTGAATCACTCTAGACCCCTGTTTCCAGCAAATGAATTCGATTGTTTCGATGCAGGCAATAGCTTGCGGCTATACCGTCAAGGCCATATTCACCTGTGGGACATCCGCCGTTGACCACACTGAGCGACCGCCAACGCCGGTTGCTTCCCGGGCCAGGAGCTGCAGTGCCGTACCGTCATGCCGATCGCCGTTCCCGTGGCCGCACAGCGCCGTTTCGTCATGTCTTGTGTGGCGCGCTGGCGCTGCTGGCCGGCCTCCCGGCCCTCCAGTCGTCCGCGGCCACGCGCCACAGCACGTCGCAAGATCCCGCTCCCACTCAGCTCAGCATTCAGGTCAACAACGATCGCCTGACGCTTGCCGTGGCCAAGGCGCCGCAGATCTATCTTGCCGGCGTGATCGATGCCGATGCGCCGCAGCGCTTCGAGAGCATGATGCGCAGCGGCAAGATCGCCAATGGTTCGGATATCTACTTGAACGCTTCCGGCGCGGATCTTCACGCGGGCATCGCACTGGGCCGCCTGTTCCGCCAGGGCTCGATGGTGACCCACCTGGGCACGCAACGGCGCCAGCGCGGCGCGCCGGCCAAGCCTGCGCTCTGCACTGATGCCTGCGTCTACGCCTATCTCGGCGGGCTCTACCGCTGGGCGCCGACCGGTGCCGATCGCATCGGCTTCCCCGCGCAAATGGCCGTCGACCCGAAGGCCTCCGCCGATCCGGACGACACCAGCGCGTATCTGAAAGAGATGGACATCGACCAGAGCGCGCTCGCGCCACTGCTGACCGCCGCGCACGCCGATCCCGCGTGGCTTCCCGCTGACCAGCTGATCGCCGCGCGCATCGCCAACAACGGGCGGCTGCCGCTCACTGCCACGTATCAAGTCCAGAACGGCGAGCCTTATCTCACCCTCGCCGAAGTGAAGCGCGGCGGCCAGCATCGCATGAGCCTGGAATGCCGCCGCGACGGCGTGCTGTTCACCGCCTACAACGCCGTCGGCGCCGAACACGCCAAGCAAATTGTGGCGCACGGCGCGCGTTCCTTCGTGGAAGTCAATCACGCGGAAAGCTATCCGCCGCAACAGGACTACGCCACCGTGCAAGATGACGCCGTGGTTATCGCCCGCACGTATCCAGGCGCGCAGCTCGGCAGCCTGATCAGCGCCACCACCCTCGGCGCCTGGGTGCGCGACCGCAACAGCATGTTGCGCTACGGCTTCGAATTCGAGCTGGGCGGTTTGGATCACATTCTCAGGAAATACTACCAGGCGTGCTGGGAGTACGCGCCGTGGCAGGTGGCGAAGAAGAGCTGAGTTGGCGTAAGAGGTGGCATTGACCAAGCTGCTATGTGCAGCTTGATCATTTCTGCCTTTGCTTGGCCGCCGACATAGCGCACTACCCAAATGCATCGACGGGTTTGGCAGGCGCAGAAGTGCTGCATGGCATGAGCTACTTGGACGGGCAGGTTTGAAACTTGCTGACGTCGTCCTGAGCCAATTTGTAAACCGCGTCGCTTACATCGTCTCTGAGCTTGATGTAGTAATTGCCATCGATAGGAAGTGCGAGGCTCAGAGGTTTTGTTTCGCTCTTGTTCTGGTCGTCAATTAATGCGGCATCCGGAACGGATGTCTTGGCTGTGGATGCTTTGTCGGAAAGTTTGAGCACAAGGCAATTTCGAGCGCCGGAGCTTGCGAGTCGGATCGGCAAAGAAGCAATTTCGCCGCCTAGCGGGATGGCTATGGCCAAAACAAAAAACACGCAACCCGCCACAATAATCAGGTGCGTAAAGATCCCCCGGTACATGCCTTTTGTCCGAACTATATGAGCGACAGCAGACTGGCCTACGACGAGCAAAATCAGCGCGCAAAGAAAGCCTGAGGCTGGGCCGCCGTATGCAATCCATTGGTTTCCCTTGACGAAATGCAAGCTCACAAGAATCATTTCGAGCGTGATGATGCTCTGCAGAAAAAGCCCGAAAAACGAGTTGACGGCGATATCCGCAGTCCATTGAATGTTCAGTCTGCCGGTCAGTATGCGTAAACCAACCAGGATGGTCAGCATCAGCGCGAAAATTACGATAAAGCCGTTGACTTCTTCGTGTAAGAAGGTCACTGCCGCCACGATGGTCATCCATACACCGGGAAGTATCACGGTGGCTATCAGCCATCTTTTCCATGCGTTGAATTTGGATCCAGAGCCGAGCGGCGATGCAACGATCTCGCCTCTGAGATCGATCAGAGCAATGCCTTCCTTATTAATAGGGCTAACCAGAATCACCGTGGGCATGAGCAATGCACCGGCGAAAACAACAATGAAAAAGGCGATGAATACAAGGAGCGCCGGCAGGGCGCTTAAGGTGGAAGTCGAGAACAGGTTGACCGGTATGTGATATTGAATGGAAAAGTCGAACCAGAATAGATTGGCTAGCGCCAGTCCAAGCACACCCAGTGCAACCGAGCGATCCTGTATCCATTTAAAGCAGTCGCTGACTTCGTCGAATAAATGAAAACGGGTGTATTTCGAAGTCGGATTCCATGTCATCTTGATCTCCTTGATGCGGTTGTTCGACTGAGGAAAATGCCGCGAATTCACCATGGCCGACTAGCTTCAGGCGGCGGAATTTGCGAAGCGCACCATGCCTGCGCGAATACGGCCGCGTGGCTGATTACCAGGACAACTATCGGCCCCAGCGGCCAATGATTGAGTGCATGGGCCAGCAACGCGCCGATGCATGGCCAACCGCTGATTGGCGGGAAAGACAGCTGCTGCGATTTCCAAGGAATGGGATCGTCCGCGCCAAAGCCCATCGCCATGGCCATCAGATGGGCGGGCGCCGCAAGCCGCGCGCAGCGCTGCAGGTAATAGTTGAGCAAGCGCAATACGAGGCATGCAATCAGCCAGAGCGTATGTTCTTGCGAGCCTTGCAGGAGCAAAAAGGCCTTGGCATTCGAATAGTTGAATAGTACTGTTATTTGACTATCAACTACCGGTACTTATTTCATGGCTACCGAAGCCCCCTGGTACGAGACCATTCCCGTCCCCGCGCTGCTGCGTCACGCCCGCACCACCTATGGCGTCGCCATGCGCCGCGCCCTGGAGGGTGCCGGCTATGACGACATTCCCCGCAATGGCCTCTACGTCATCGGTGGCCTGGCCCTCGGCGCCGGCGATGTACCCCTCAGCCAGTTGATCCAGGAACTGCGCATCTCCAAACAGGCCGCCGGCCAGCTAGTCGACACCCTGGTCACACGCGGCTATTTGCAGCGCACCGTCGATGCGCAGGATCGCCGCAAGCTGGTAGTCACCCTCACCGAACGCGGCGCCGCCGCCGCGGCCACCCAGGCTGCCGCACGCGAACGCATCGATGAAGAACTGCTCGGCCGCATCGGCAAGGATGCAACGCTGATCCTGCGCAAGGCGCTCGCGGCGCTGATCGGTATCGGCCATCGCAGCGAAGAAGCCGCCTAGGCCGGCGCTGACAGGGGAGCCGTTATGAGTATGGAAACGATCGAGATAAAAGCCTTCGTCCCGGCACGCGACTTCGAGCTATCCAAACGCTTCTACACCGACCTCGGCTTCACCGTGGCCTGGTCTTCGGACGATCTGGCCTATCTGCACGCCGGCAACACCAGCTTCCTGCTGCAGAAGTTCTACAACCAGGAACACGCCGGCAACTTCATGATGCATATGCTGGTGGCCGACGTAGAAGCATGGTGGCGGCATGTGCAGGCGACTGGATTGGCGCAGCGCTACGGCGTAAAAACTGCACCGCCGGAAGACCGGCCATGGGCAATCCGCGATTTTGTGCTGGTCGATCCGACGGGGGTGTTGTGGCGGATTGGGGAGAATATCGGCGGCCCCAGGATTGGATAAAACCTGCCACGAAGCAAAAACACGTAAAGGGCAATACCGCACCCGCATAGATCAGGCTCGTATCGCCAGCCACTACACGAATATCCCCGTAGGCCATAAGCTTCCCGACCTAATCAATGCCATTCGTCGCGACAGGTTCAGGGCTCATGGGGAAAACAATTCACTTCATCTCGGGATTGCCACGCTCCGGCTCCACCCTGCTGTCCGCGATCCTGGGCCAGAATCCGCGCTTTCACGCGGGCATGAGTGGCCCGATGGGCGGAGCTTTCAACACCTTGTTGGGTGAGCTGAGCGGGCGGAATGAGTATTCGATGTTCATCACCGATGAGCAGCGCCGCCGCATGCTTATGGGTTTGTTCGACAACTATTACGGGCCGGAATACGGCGCCGAAGTGGTGTTCGACACCAATCGCGCCTGGTGCAGCAAGATGCATCAGCTGAAGGACTTGTTTCCGAAGGGCAAGGTGATTGCCTGCGTGCGGCATGTGTCGTGGATTATCGACAGCATCGAGCAACTGGTTCGCAAGAATGCCTTCCAGCCGTCGTCGATCTTCAATTATCAGCCCGGCGGCACGGTGTACTCGCGCGCCGAAGGTCTTGCCAATGGCGATGGCCTGGTGGGCTATAGCTATAACGCCTTGAAGGAAGCGTTCTACGGCGAAGACACGGCCAATCTGATGCTGCTGCGCTACGAGACCTTGGTGAACGATCCGGCGCGCGCGCTGGCGGCGGTGTATGCCTTTATCGGCGAGCCCGCCTATCAGCACGACTATGCCAATGTCAGCTATCAGGCTGAGGAGTTCGACCAGCGCGCGGGTACCCCCGGTTTGCATACGGTGCACCGGCAGGTCACCCCGCGGGAGCGCAAAAGCGTGTTGCCGCCGGACGTGTTCCGTCGCTTCGAAAATGACATGTTCTGGCTCGATCCGGCATTGAATCCGCGCAACGTCGTGGTGGTGTAAGGCCGTCTCGCCGCCGGGGGATCTGTGCCAGCCGCCGGCGCTTGCGCGGTAACCAGGTCCCCAAGCGCACGCACTTTTTGCTCCGCGACCGCAACCAATGGCGGACCAGGGTGAACTCACTGTTCCACCCTGCGGGCAAATCTCGCCCGTCACCGAGGAAAATTCGATGCCAGTCGCGGCTGGAGCCGCCTTCCCAGGCTCAGGCAAGTCATTGATCGGTAAACTATGGGCTGCCTCGGCCAAGGCTGCCCTGGTGACATCGAGCCGGTGGGCTACCCAGCCGGGCATGCCGCGCAGCAGGCCTGCCCGGCCGTCGGGCGTAGTGGCGCGGCGGCTGGATGTGATTGATATTGCCGGCCGCGCCAGCATATTTCTGGCGGTATCCAAGCGGGCCAACCTCGGTGGGTCCGTCTCCGTTCCAAGTGGGCGCCGCGCGCAGCCCGTTCCCGCGCGCTGACCACTGTTGCATCACGAGATCGATCCCATGGCTTCTTCCTGCTTGCAAGCTGTTCCTTCTGCCGAACCGGGTGTTCGCACCACTGCGCAGCTGCCGATCCATCTGGCGGATGGCCGCGAGGCGGCGAGCACCATCTACAGCTTTCACGGCTTGTCCGACGGCCGCGAACATTTTGCGCTGCGTTTCGGCCACGGCGATAGCGATGCACCGCTGGTGCGGCTGCACTCCGAGTGCATGACCGGCGACGTGCTCGGTTCCGCGCGCTGCGACTGCGGCCCGCAATTGCAGGAATCGCTGCTGCGCCTGCATGAAGAGGGCGGCTATCTGCTGTACATGCGCCAGGAGGGGCGTGGCATCGGTCTCTACGCCAAGCTGGATGCGTATCGCCTGCAGGAACAGGGACACGACACGTATGCGGCCAATCGCGCGCTCGGCCACGGCGATGACGAGCGCGACTACACCGCCGCCGCCGAGATGCTCAAGTCACTCGGCATCACGCGCATTACGCTGATCAGCAACAACCCCGACAAGCGCACCCAGCTCGAAGCCCAGGGCATCGAGGTGGTGGCGATGCGTTCCACCGGTGTTTTCTCCGGCCAGCACAATCTGCGCTATCTGGAAGCCAAAGTGCGCCACACACACCACACCCTGGCATTGCCGAGTGGCCGGAAAGACGCTTGAGAAGCCGGCCGGTGCATGTGGCCGGCGCGAGGTCAGGACGGCGCGGCGAGCACCAGTCCTCGTACCAGGTTGAGCGCGGCATACAGTAGCCCCGCGGCCATCATTACCCATAGCGAAATCTTCAGCAGGCCGCGAAGCACGAGCCAGCCCGGCGCGCTGGCCGTCTGACCTTGGTTATTACGTTTTACTTCCATCACGATCACGATCGATGCACCACATTGCTGCGTGCAGAGGTTGCGGGTCGGAGCGACCACCATCCACGCCCCAACCTTCAGAAAGCGTGGACGGAGCATGCACAAACCGCATCGGTGCGCGGGGAGCGTCGTTACACAGGATCGCGCGTGCTGCTGCGCGGTTTTAACATCGCAGCAAGCATTCGCACTACGTCGTGCCACGCAGCAGCACGGCATTGATTATTTGCTTGGTTCTCTTTGACAGCGACTGGACGCGCGCGGTTGTACAGCTCCATTACCCCATAGCGAGGTATGCGAGATGCCGGAAGCCAAGACCAAACGAGCTGTGGCCAGAGACAAACGCCAGGGCAAGTCGGCCAGTACGCAGGCTGGCGAATTCGTACGCGAAGAGATGGAGCACATTCGAGAGGGCAAGCACGGTGCGCGCTCGGCCAAGCAGGCCATCGCCATCGGCTTGTCGAAGGCGCGGCGGGCCGGGTTGAAGGCGCCGGTCAGCAAAACGGCCAAGAAGTCGACCAAACGCAAGGCGGCACAAGATGAGCAAGCGGCGCGTCATCCGCGCAAGACCTCGGCCAAGCGTGCGCACGCCACCAAGCAGGCCTTGAAGCGCGAAGGCAGCAGCGCGGCGTCGCACGAATCCTTGTCCAAGCAAACGCGCAGCGCGGCGCGCAAGCGTTCGGCGTCGTCGCGTTCGGCGGCTGCAAAAAAGGCCGCGCGTACGAAGGGTGCGGCGGGCCGTTCCACTGCGGCGAAAAAGGCGGCGCGTACGCGCAAGCGTCAAGGTAGCTGACCTGCACTTCCCGAGCCGCTATGTATACCGGAACATCTGCCCGCATGAACAAAGACACTTGCAAGTACGCGGCATTCGCCTAAGGTCAGCGACTGTCTGGATGATTCCGCGCATGGCGGATGGGGCATGTCGATGAAGACGATGATGCTGGCGCTTGCGCTGACGCTCTGCCTGGGAACGGTGTCGGCGCAGGATGCCGCGACGCAACTGGATGCGGCGCTTCCGCATCCGGGCTCGGCCGATCTGCCCGGCTGCGCGGTGGGCGTGCAGCTGGGCGACAATGCGCCCGTGCAGCGCGCTTTCGGCATGGCCGACCTGGAACATGCCGTGCCGATCGGCGTGGACAGCGTGTTCGAGGCAGGCTCGGTCAGCAAGCAATTCACCGCGGCGGCGGCGCTGATCCTGGTCGGCGAAGGCCGCCTTTCGCTGGATGACGATATCCGCAAATACCTGCCCGAATTGCCCGACTACGGACATGTGGTGACGGTCGGCGAATTGATGGGCCATACCAGCGGCCTGCGCGATTGGGGCGATATCGAAGCGATGGCGGGCTGGCCGCGCACCGAGCGTGTCTATGACATGGCCGACGTGCTGCAGGTGACGGCACGTCAGCGCGCCTTGAATTTCGTACCCGGCACGGCATGGTCGTATACCAACACCGGCTTCAACTTGCTGGCGATCATCGTGCAGCGGGTTAGTGGCATGTCTTTCGTCGATTTCACCCACCAGCATCTGTTTGCGCCGCTGGGCATGACGCATACGCAATGGCGCGACGATTTCCGCCGCGTGGTACAGGGGCGGGCGATCGCCTACCAGCATGTTTCCGATGGCGTCTACGAACAGATGATGCCATTCGAAAATACCTACGGACATGGCGCGCTGCTGACCACCGTAGGTGATCTGCTGATCTGGAACCGGGCATTGAACGAGGGACGGCTTGGCGCCTTCGTCACCAAGGCCTTGCAGACGCGCACCCAGCTGACCCATGGACAGCCCACCGTGTATGCGCGCGGCCTGTTCGAGCGCAACTATCGCGGCATGCGCGAAGTTTTCCATGACGGCGCTACTGCCGGCTATCGGGCATGGCTGGGGCGCTTTCCCGACCAGCACGTATCGATCGCCATTCTGTGCAATGCCGACGATGCCAACACCAGCAAGCTGGCCCATGCCGTGGCGGATCGCTATCTGCCTGCCGCAAAGCCTGAGCAGGCCGCTTATACAGCGGCGCCGCCCGTGAGCCTTGCCGGCATCTATGCGAGCGAGCGCGACGGCGCACCGCTGCGCTTGAGCCTGCACGGCAAGCAATTGCAGTCGGATACCGGTCTCACCGTGCTGGCCGACGACAAAGGCGCGCTGGCGTTCGAGCGTGCCGGCGCCGGCATCGTCATGACGGGCGCGGTGCAGGCGGATGGGCGTCTTCGTCTCGATAACGCAGGCGATGCCACGTTCTACGATCGACAGGCGCCGTATGCGCCGACACCATCCGAGCTGGCCCGCATCGCGGGACGCTTTCACAGCGACGAGGTGCCGGTGACTTATCAGGTTACTGCCGTAGCCGGCGGCCTCAAGGTAGTGGCCGAAGGGCGCCCCGGCAAAAGCCGCTTGTTTGTGCCTGCCTATGCCAATGCCTTTATCAGCGGCGATGTGCTGTTGCGTCCGGTGCGCGGCGCGGATGGCAGTGTAAACAGTGTGGTTCTTTCCGATGACCGGGTCTGGCATTTGCAGTTCGCACGAATGCACTAAACCTTTTGCGCACGAGCGGCATCTTTGCCCATCGCCGTCGGCGATGCGTCGCAAACAAGTGTTGCTGTTGCCATGGCGATCCCTTTTCTTAAGGTCATGGCGAGAACTGCATGCGAGCTTCGATTCAGCCGGCGAATGCTTATACCCATCCGCTGGACATGGCGGCAACATCCGGCGAGCGGCGCACGGCATGGCGGCGGCTGTGCGGCTTTCTGGCGCTTGGCATCGGCCTTACGCTCATCGCGCTGTTCGTGATCAAGCATGTATTGAAGGTGCAGGTCGACCTGGACGCGTTGAGCATGCGGGTATTGCTGGTCGCCCAGGCGCTGCAGGCGGTGGTGATGGTGGTGGTTCCCACGGCCGTCCTGCTTCGTGCAGGGCGTGAGCCTGCCACCTGTTTTGGCTGGGGACGGTCGCATCGGCTGCGGCAGCTCGGCATCGGCGTGGCCGTGGGTGCAGGCATGATGATCTTGCTGCTGGCGATCCTGGCCTTGCTCGGTGTTTTCTCGCTGGGTTCGCCGCTGCTGTCTGCACGCGACGCGTTGGTGCATGGCCTGGGCTACGCCGCGGTATTTGCGCTCACGGCGATCGCCGAGGAGGGTTTTTTGCGTGGCTACGCGCTGGTGCAACTCAGTCGCGCGATATCCTTCTGGCCGGCAGCGGCGGTTACCAGCGTGGTATTCGCCGCCCTGCATTTGACCCATGCCACCGAAACGCCGATGGCCATTGTGCAAGCCGGCATGGTGGGGTTGGTGCTCGCCTACAGCTTTCGACGCAGTGGCGGGCTATGGTTCGCCTGCGGCTTTCACGCGGCGTGGGATTTTGTGCAGACCTATCTGGCCGGCGTTGCCGACAGCGGCATGTCGGCGTCAGATGTGCTGATGCATTCCAGCTTTCACGGACCGGCCTGGCTGACGGGTGGCAGTGCAGGGCCGGAGGGCAGCGCGATTGCGCTGCCCTTGACCGTGCTGGCGGGCGTGGTTACCCACCTCGTGCTGAAACCGCGCGATGCTTGATGATTGTCGCGGCGGTGTTATGGAGTGCCTGGCGCCGCGGGATGGGCCGCGGGCTTGAACACCCATACCGCGTAAGGCGGCAGGCTCACGCCATGCAGCGAGCTCGCATGCGCCAGCTCCGGCGCGGTGCTTGCCAGCGTGCTCACCGCACCCGGCGCAATCGCCGCGCTGAGCGGCTGTCCCGCATCGCTGAAATTCATCGCCACAGTCACCGGCTCAGGACCCTGGCGACGGAACACCAGCACCTTGGCATTGCCGTTATCCAGGAACTGCATCGCGCCGTCGTGCAGCGCCGGCTCGCTCTTGCGCAGCGCAATCAGCTGGCGATACCAGTTGAGCAGCGAATCGGGCTGCGCCAGTTCGGTTTGCACATTGACGTCCGGATAGTTCGGGTTGACCGGCAGCCAAGTGGTCTTGGCACTGGAAAAGCCGGCCTGGAAGCCTGGCGTCCATTGCATCGGCGTGCGTTCGCCGTCGCGGCCTTTTTCCTTGGGCCAGCCAGTGATGCCGATCGGATCGCGCACATCGTCCTTGCGCGTGGGCGTGGCGGTAGTCATGCCGATGGGTGCGCCGTAATAGGTCAGCGCACTGGCGCGGGTGGTGAGCAGCACGGCCGCGATCACCTTGGCGCGCGCAAGGTTGTGCTGGCCGTCGCCGAAGCGGTCGATCGAGCGGGTGTTGTCGTGGTTGTCGAACACGATCAGCGGCTCGCCCTGGATCTGCTGCGAGTCCTGCAACGCACGGCGGAACCAGCTGGCACTGAAGTTCGCGCCGTCGCCGAAGCCGGGCTGGGTATCCATCGGCAGCTGCAGCTCGTCGTGCTGGCGGCCATACCATTTCTGCAGCTCGGCCACGGTGGGCGTGTAGGTTTCGCCGATCAGCACGCGGTCGCCCGGATAGCTCTGCACCATGGCGCGCATGCGGCGCAGTACATCGTGCACTTCCGGCAGGTTGTCGCTGTATTGCGAACGCAGGTTCGGATCGCCCTGGTCATTGGTGCCGGGCAGCTGCGGATCGTCGTGCAGTTTGGGATCTTCGAACAAGGTGGAGATCGCATCCAGGCGGAAGCCGTCCACGCCGCGGTCGAGCCAGAAGCGGATCGCGGCGAACATGGCCTGTTCCACCACCGGATTGCGCCAGTTGAGGTCCGGCTGCTGCGCATAGAAGCGGTGGTAATAGAACTGGTGCCGCGCCGGCACCCATTGCCAGGCCGAGCCGCCGAATACCGATTCCCAATTATTCGGCGGCACCTTGCCGTCATGTACATAGCGCTGCTGGAACGGGGTCACGCCGGGCGCATGCGCATCGACGCCGTCATTCCACACGTACCAGTCGGCCTTGGGATTGTTGCGCGATGCGGCCGACGCCACGAACCACGGATGCTTGTCGGAGGTGTGGTTGAGCACCATGTCCAGCAGCACCTTGATGTGCTTCTGGTGCGCAGTGCTCAGCAGCCGGTCGAAATCGGCCAGCGTGCCGTATTGCGGGTCGATCGCCTGATAGTCGGCAATGTCATAACCGAAATCCACCTGCGGCGAGGGATACATCGGCGTGATCCAGATCGCATCCACGCCCAGCTGTTGCAGATGATCCAGATGCTGGGTGATGCCGTTCAGATCGCCCACGCCATCGCCATTGCTGTCGCCGAAGCTGCGCGGATAGATCTCGTAGAACAGCGCGCCTTTCCACCACGGTTGCTGGGCCTGGGCGGCGGGTCCGGGCTGCGCCCATGCGCAGGTGCTGAACATGGCGGCGGCCAGGATGATCCGGCAGAACAGCTTCATCGGCGAATTCCTCGTGTGATCGATGCGAAGTGATCGATTCGCGCACGGCGCAGGGCGAGACGAAGGCGCGGCCTCGTTCCTGCCCGATTATGCCTTGCATGCCGGGTGCTGGGGTCAGGCCGTGGCGCTCACGCCGATCGAGTTGGAATCGGTCTCGGGCACGAAGCCCGGAATCACTCCGGGGCTGGAAAAGAAATTGCCTTTCATCGCGCCATACAAGACATGGCTGCCGTCCGTGTCCGTGTCGGTGCCTTGCAGAATGGATTGGTTGCTCTTCTGGAACACCAGGAAGCTCAGCGCCGAATTCACGCTCTGGTGGAAATTGATCGACGCGCCGTCCGGCTGCGTGTAGCTGCCGTTATTGCCCATCACGTGCGCCATGGCTTGGCTGCCGCGGTTGAGCATGTCCATGAAGTTGAAGGTGCTGTCGGCCAGCTGCGACACTTTCTGCGTATCCGGCGAGGACAGCGGCTGGCCGGCAGCGTCGGCCCACAGGGCATAGCTGCTGGTGGCATCGTCATGAAAGGTCTGCACCGCTTTGACCAGGCTGGGATTGGCATTGAGCGTTTGCTGCAGCCAGGCCTTGTCGTGGTCGTTCAAGGAAGTGGAAACGACCTTGATCGAGCCGTTGTCGGACTGGAAATCGAAGCTGGCTTGCGCGAGATCGGGCCGTTCTTCGATGATTTTCTGCATGCTCGGCGCCAAAGCGCTGGCCACATCCTGCAAATCGTTCGCCAGTTTGCCCTCCGCACCCAGTGCCTTGAGCGCTGCCTGCAAGCTCGCACTTTGCTCGGGCGGCACGCTTGGCTGCATCGTCACGTTCGATGTCGCCGTGCTCGCGGACGACGTCTGATTGAGCGCCATCGAACTGAGCGAGGCGGATGACGTGAGGAGCGTGGCAGAGCCGAGCGGATTGATGGGGAGTGACACGGCCATTCCTTTGCGTTCGGTTCTCCCCAAGGCTCTCGGCCGCTGCGAGGATAACTTGAGCGACTTTTGCCAAGGCGCGTGGATGACCTGCAGGCTATATATCTCTATAGAGCCAGTGCATATTTGGCCCCCGGTCCGCGTCCTACATCGACGCCGACGATGCATCCCTTCTTGACCAGATCCTGCAGATGGCGCGTTGCAGTGGGTTTCGTAACGTGGGTGATCGCGCGATAGTTTTTCGCGCTGAATGCGGGGCTTCGGTCGCCGTCCAGGTCTTCGAGCATGCGGAACAGAAAGCGGCGCTGTTCGGGCAGCAGATCCAGGGCCTGCCTGCTGGCCCAGTAGCGCGCACGCACCAGCACGGCACCGATGCGTGCAAGCGCTTGCTCGAGGCTGGTCTTCAGCGTGTGCAGAAACCAGCTTAGCCATGGCGTGATATCCAGGCCGGATTTCTGGCTGTGCTCCAGGATGTCGTAATAGCCATTGCGATCGTCGAGGATGCTGGCCGACATCGTATACAGCCGGATGGCGTGGCTTTCGGCCTGCGCTAGCGCGAGGTCGGTCAGGGCGCGGGTGATGCGGCCGTTTCCGTCCTCATACGGATGGATGGTGACAAACCAGAAGTGTGCGATGCCGGCGCGCAGCAGGGAATCGATCGCGCCTGCATGCTTGCTGTCCCCGAACCACTCCAGGAACGATGCGAGTTGCTGCTGCAGCCTGTCTTCCGGCGGCGCCACGAAATGCACTTTGCGGCGATAGTCCGGGCCGGAGATCACTTCCATCGGGCCGTCGCGTAGGGCGCCGATGATCAGGCGCGGATATAGCAGCCGGGTCTGCTCTTCGGGGAATAGCAGCGTGTGCCACCAGTTCAGCCGCTTCAGGTCCAGCGGCGCGTCATAGTGTTGTGTGGCGTCGAGCATCATCTCGGCCAGACCTTCGCTGCGGCTGGAAGGTTTTCCCTGTGCGGGTGCTGCCAGCCCCAGGCGCTTGGCCAGCGAAGAACGAACGGCGGTCTCGTCGAGCTGTTCGCCTTCGATCCTGGATGAGGTGACGATGTTCTGCAGCAGCGTATTGAGTTCGCCTTGCTTGAGCTCCGCTTCGCTGATGGCGCTTGCCATGCCCAGCAAGCGGCCCTGGGCGACGCGGCAGTCCGCCAGCAAGGGGGCGAGAGTTTCGTCATTCCAGACGAAGCGGGGCCAGCCGGGTTGCTGCCATATCCACTCAACGCTCATACCGGGCTCCAAGAAGGGGAGTGAGCCCATTCGATGGGGTAATAGGCTCACTCCCGCCAGCAAAGCCCGCCCCAAGCCCATTTCCACAACCTTTTGGCCGATCCGGGGCACCCAACCCAGGAGCCTGCCCGAATGGGTGATTGAGTCTTTTCCGATGCCAGACCAACCAGCGACAGCACCCGGGCGCAGCCGCGATCTGCCGGTTGTGCTCAGGCACATGCTCGCGGGCGTCAGCCCGCTGACGATGCTGAGCTACCTGGCCTTGTCGCTGGGTGGTGCGCTGGCGGGCGGCTTGGCGGCGGTATGGCTGGTGCCGTTGGTACAGCCGGGACACGCGCTGGTCCTGGCCGGGCACAGTTTCGATGTGCGCGGTGGGGTGGCGGTGCAGGTGGCGGCCTTTGCCGCGGTGACCGCGGTGTTCGCCCTGCTGCGCTGGCAGGCGGCGCGGCTGGGTGCGCGGCTGGCCGGCCATTACGGCATGGGGCTGCGGCGCGAGGTGCATGCGCGATTGGTCGATGCCTCGCTGCCGTCGCTGGCGAATGCGACCTCGGCGGAAATCGCCAATGTGCTGACCCATAACGCCGAGCTGATCACGCAAGGCTTCAACGCCCTGATGCAGTTGCTGGTGGCGATGGTCACCGCGATCGTCAGCCTAGGGCTGGCGTTCTGGATCTCGCCGACGCTGGTGCTGGCCATGCCCTCGTTCGCGCTGCTCGCCATGCTTGCCTCGCGCGTCAGCAGCCGCGAACAGGAGCGGGTCAGCCGCCAATACATCGTGGATATGACGCAGCTGTTCTGGCTGAGCGAAGATTTTCCGCAGCGCCTGCGCCATGTGCGTTCGTTCGGCAAGGAGCCGGCGGAAAAGGCCGGCTACGGCGCCGTGTCGGCGCGGATCGCGCACGGTTACCGGCGGCACCTCGAGCTGATCGCCTCCGGCCGCCTGATGCTGGAATTGCTGGCGGCGGCGGGACTGGCGCTGATTTTCCTGCTGGCGTATCGCGTGCATGGCGCCGACCAGGCATCGCTGATTGCAGTGTGTTTGTTGCTGGGGCGCCTGCTGCCGTATCTGGTGCTTACCAGGCAGAGCTTTCACCAGCTGCGCTCGGCGGTGCCGGCGTTCGAGCTGTGGCAGCGCTATATGCAGCTCGATGCCGACCGTGCGCCGGCAGCACCTGCGCGCGCGACGCATGCGGCCGGCGTGCTGCATATCGAGCAGCTGCGGCTGGCGCCGCCGCTGTCCGGCGTGGACGTCCAGGATTTCTCGCTGCTGCCCGGCGCATTGACCCTGGTATGCGGCGATTCGGGCATCGGCAAGAGCAGCCTGATCGATGTTCTGGCCGGCATGGTGCAACCGGCTGCGTTTGCCGCGCGGATCGGCGGCCGTGCGGTCGGGTTCGAGGAATACCGCGAGTTGGTGCGGCATGGTGCCTACCTCAGCCAGAGTGTGCGGCCGTGGCAGCGTTCGGTACGCGAATGCCTGCTGTGGGCGGCGCCCGAAGCCACCGACGAATTGATGCGGCGCGCCTTGGCCGATGTTGGCCTCGACCGGCGCCTGGCCACGTCCAGCGAAGGGCTGGATACCGCCTTGAGCGATGCCTCCAGCCGTCTTTCCGGTGGCGAATTGCAGCGCCTGCTGCTGGCGCAGGTGATTCTGCGCCAGCCGTTCATGGCCTTGCTGGACGAAGCCACCAGCGCGCTGGACGAAGTTTCCGAGCTGGCCGTGCTCGCGGCGGTCAGGCGGCGTTTGCCGCATACGATCCTGGTGGTGGTTTCCCATCGCAGCAGCGTGGAAGCCATCGCCGACAACGGCCTCACCATCGGCGGCGGCGCAGAGCGCACCGCCACGGCCTTCAAAACGGCGATAAACGGCCACTGAGACTGCTGACGCAATGCATACCGGCGAGCAATACCACGCACTGTTCACTTCTTCGCAGCAGGACCTGCAGGTACGCAGCAGGTTTCAGTCTCTGGCGCTGAAGCTGCTGGGCCAGGGCGACGATCTTCTCGATTTCGGCGCCGGCACCGGCATCGACGCCAAGGTGTACGCAGCCCACGGGCATCGCACCTTCGTATACGAGCCGTCGGACAGCATGCGCGACTACTTGCTGCATCACTGCCGCGACGAGATCGGCGGCGCAGCCGTGGTGCGGGTGGAATTGCCGCTGGCCTGCCAGGTGCAAGGCGTTACGGCGAACTTCGCCGTGCTCAATCATTTCGACGATCACCGCGCGCTGTTCGACGATCTATCGCGGGTGGTGCGCCCGGGTGGTTTTGTATTGGCCAGCATGCTTAACCCGTATTACCTCGGCGATGCACGCTATGGCTGGTGGCGCAGCAATCTGCTCACGCTGCTGCGCACCGGTCGTTATGCGATCCAGAGCGAAAGCCGTATCCATCGCTTCGCACCACGCGTAGTAGCCCGCGCCGCCGCACCGCATTTCCGGCTGGAACGGCTGACGCCGCGCGGCTTGGGGCTGGCCACCGAGCTGTATATGTTCCTGCTGTTCCGGCGCGTCTGACATGTTGAAGGACTGGATCAGGCCGCTGCTGCGTCCGCTACCGCAATGGTCGACGATCGCGGCAGCGCCGCCGTCGACGATCGTTACCGCCACGTTGCGCTGGCATGGGCAAGAAGCCGATGTCACCGCCGATCACACGGTGGCCGCGCTCAAGCCGCTGGTGATCGCCACCAGTGTGGATGCGGGCGAGCAGCCGGTGCTGGAGTATCGCGACAGCGTCAGCGGGAGCCTGCTGGGACGCCTGCAATTGCAGCGTTGCGGTTCCGTCGCGACCGATCAGCATACGATTGCGCTATACCAGGTGAGCGCAGGCGAGCATCACTGCCTGGCGTGGCCACAGCGCCAGTGGCATGCCTGGCTGCAGAACCGCAGCATGCTGAAAAATCGCCAGCCGCAGCACCTGGGCATGGAGCCGCAGGCAGTGCAGCAGCTGATGATTGCGTACCTGTGCCCGCGGCCGGTGGTGCTGGTATCGGTCAGCGTGCCCGGCCATCGCAATATTTTTCCGATGGATCTGATCGGGCCGCTGCAACGCAGCGGGCTGTATTCGCTGGCGCTGCGCAGCACGAATATTTCCGAGCCGGTCATGCGTGAAGCACGCAAGGTGGTGTTGTCCAGCGTGCCTGCGGCGATGAAGGCCACGGTGTACAAGCTCAGCGAACACCACAAGCAGCCGCCGTCGGATTGGGCGGCGCTGCCGTTTCCGCTGCGGCCATCGCACGAGTACGCGATTCCGGCCGTTGCTGCGGCTTTGCACATTCGCGAACTGCAGATCGTGCACAGCGAGCGCATCGGCTCGCATACTTTCTTTCTGGCGCGGGTCAGTGCGAACGAGAAGCTGGCCGATGGCGAGCAGTTGCACCACACAGCGGGCTTTCATCAGGCCTATCGTCGCCAGCGGCATGCGCCGTTCGTTGAGGTCTAGCGCGGAACACGCCTGCCTTCCGCTTGGCGAATCACCACTCGCGGCCCGCGCGCTCCATCTCCATATACGGCTTGGCCCACAACGCCATCTGCATATGCATCGACTTGCACCAGGCCGCGTGCATCTGCGTCACCTCCGCTTCCGCGTGCCCTTTGGCCTGTAGATAAGGCCGAATGGTCTCGTTGAGCACGGCCACGAAGGCCACGATATCGCTGTACGGCACATGCGATGTCGAGTCGGCATGGTCGGTCTGGTTCTTCTTGGCGCTGGTATGGCGCAGGGCGATTTCCTGCTGATAGTTGAGCCAGTCCTGGTCGTAGGGACGCAGGCAGGTATCCAGGATCCATTGCTCGAAGCGGCGGTTGCTGCGTGCCAGGTAATCGGGCAGCGGCGATCCGTCCAGCTTGCGCGAATGCCTGGCCAGATGCGGAATGCCGGCAATGATCCCGGCGCGCCAATGCTTGACGATAGCTTCCACCTGGTCGCCCAGCACCGCGCCGGCAAGCTGCAGATAGCGTTCGTCTTCCGCGTTGAAGCCAGTGGCAACTTTCAGTCGCTGCAGATCGTCCATGCTGGCGGACGAACTGCCGACGGCCGGCGTGCCATAGGTGTAGCCGGGTATTTCAGTTGCAGATACATGCATGGGGATTCTCTTGCGCTGTCGTGGTGCAGGGACGTGGATGGATGGCCGAGCGCGCTGCCGCTGCGCGAGGAAACAGGGCCTCTCGCGCAGCGACTCGCGCCGATGCTCAGCTGGCCGCGCTGTGTTCGCTCACCGCATCCATCACGCGGGCGGAATAGACCAGGGCGGCGCCGGCATTGAGTGCGACCGCCACGCCCAAGGCTTCGCTGATTTCTTCGCGGGTTGCGCCGTGCTTGAGCGCCTCGCCGGTGTGTACGGTGATACAGCCATCGCAGCGGGTGGTCACGGCCACCGCCAGCGCAATCAGCTCGCGCGTTTTTGCATCCAGGTGACCGGTTTTCTGGCCGGCCTTGGACAGGGTTTGATAGCCGGCCACAGTGTCGGGGCTCAGCTTGCCGATTTCGCCGATGCGGCCCATCAGTTCTTTGCGATATTCAAGCCAGTTCAGCATGAGGTTTCTCCTTGGTGGATTTGCAGTAGTAGCCGGCGCGGCTGGCGAGCCGGGCGGGTGTTGCTCAACGGTTGCCTCAGTGGGCAATGCGGATCACGACCTTGCCATGCGCCTGCTGCTGTTCGACCAGCGCGTGCGCAGCATCGATGTCGTTCAAATCGAACTCGTGTGCGTCCAGCAGCGGCCGGAGCATGCCGGCTTCGGCCAGCCGGGTGGCTTCGCGCAGAATCTCGCCGTGATGCGCCTTGCCTTCGCCGGTCAGCAGCGGCAGCAAGGTGAACACGCCCGAATAGGTGGCGGCGCGGAAGGAGAGCGGCGCCAGTGCGTGGCTGCCCCAGCCCAGCGAACTCACCACGTGACCGAAGCGTGCCACCGCGCGAAAAGACGCATCGAGACTGGCGCCGCCGGTGGTGTCGTACACCACATCGAAGCCGCGGCCGGCGCTGTACGTATTGACGTAATCCTCGACCGACATGCGCGCATGCTCGATCGGCGTGGCGCCCAGCCGCTCGATCACGTCGGCGCGGGCTGCGGCGCCGGTGGCGAACACCGTGGCGCCGAAGGCGCGCGCAATCTGGATCGCCATGCTGCCGACACCGCCGGCACCGCCTTGCACCAGTACGTGCTGGCCGGCGTGCACATGGGCGCGATCGACCAGCCCTTCCCACGCGGTAATAAATACCAGCGGCAACGACGCCGCTTCGCGCATGCTGAAATGCGCCGGCTTGAGCGCCAGCAGGCCAGCATCCACCGCGGCATATTCGGCCAGCGAACCCTGCACACCGCCGACGCCGCCGGTCATGCCGTACACCTCGTCGCCAACGCGGAAGTCGCTCACCTGGGCGCCCACCGCTTCGACCACGCCGGCCAGGTCCATGCCGAGAATGGCCGGCAGCGGATGCCGCGCGTGCTCCGCGGCACCGCGGCGAATCTTCAGGTCGAGCGGATTGACCCCGCTGGCGAGGATGCGCACCAGCACCTGGCCGGGCTGCGGCACGGGCCGGGCGATATCGGCGAGGCGGAAGGGGGCGCCGTAATTTTCCAGCACGGCGGCTTTCATGGAGGCGGGTTGGGACATGGCGAACTCAGGCGTCAGAGGGAACTGGCGGCTAAGCTACGCCCAATAATTTTGCATGAAAATCAAAATTACCGTATTCAGTCCATGCATAATTGCATGAGCTTGGGCACGGTCCGGCGTAGCAAGAAGCGAGGGACAAACGATGGAATGGAGCGATCTGCGCGTATTCCTGGCGGTGGCGCGCGAGGGCACGCTCGGCGCTGCCGCGCGCCGACTCGGACAGACCCAGCCGACCATGGGCCGCCGCCTGCAGGCGCTGGAACAGGCCCTGGGGCACCAGCTTTTCCAGCGCACCAAGGATGGCTTCGTACTCACCGATGAGGGCAGCGCCGTGCTCGCCCACGTGGAGCGCATGGAGGAAGAGGCGCTGGCATTTCAGCGCCAGCTCACCGGCCAGGAGCAGCAACTGGACGGCATGCTGCGCATCACCTCGTCGGATTGGTTCGCCGAGTACCTGTTGACGCCGCTGATTGCCGACTTCGCCAAACAGTATCCGCGCGTAGTGATCGAATTGCTGACCGACTCGCGCTTCTTCAGCCTGTCGCGGCGGGAGGCCGACCTGGCCTTTCGCATCCAGCCGTTCGACGAGCCCGACGTGGTGTCGCGCAAGCTGCTGCGCATGCCTTACGGCGTGTATGTCGCCACGGATCATCCAGTGCCCGCGGCAGGCGATGGCGAGGGTGCCTCCTTGCTGGTGATGAACATTGCCTTCGGCGGCATGCCCGAAGTGGCGTGGCTGCAACGCATGCTGCCGCGTGCCCGTGTCGGGTTTCGCAGCAATGCGCGTTCGGTGCAGGCGCGCATGTGTGCCAAAGGTGCGGGCGTGGCGGTGCTGCCGCGCCCGCTCGGCGACGCGATGGCGGAACTGCAGCGCATCGAGCTGGGCGAAGAACCGCCTACGCGCGACATCTGGGTCGGTTACCACCGCGATATGCGACGGTTGGCGCGTCTGCGTGCCTTGATGGAGATGGTGGTCGCGCGGCTGGCCAATTGAATACCTGCGCGAAGACGTGCTGCCGCTTGCCTCGTTGGAGCATTGCAAAGCACTGGCAGTCGTGCACAAAGCCGTCGATCAGCGCGATATGTTGAAAAAACCGCTGATGGCCATGGAGCACGTGACTCCAGCCATATCCCAGAAGCGGTTGGCCAGGAAGCCGGTAAGGCAGACGAATGGCCAGCTAAATCGATAGCCCCATCTGTCCGCGCGGATGTCCGCCGATATGTCCGCGGACATGCCTGCACCGATGCAAGCACTTGAAAGCACTGACTGGAACATATCTTGCAAATCCCTGTGTAACAGCAAGCGATCAGGGAGGAGGTCGTGGCGGCCTCTGCCAGGAAACGGCTCAGACGTTCGCACCTGCGGGATGGCGACACGCCCTTTGCGCGCCTGCCGTGGGAGCTGCAGCGTTTTGTGCTCGATTTCCTGCGCTGTCATTTGTGCGAGGTGACGCTGGACAACTGCCAGGTGGTGGCATTGGCGGTGGAATTTCAGCTGCAACAGAACCGGCTGCTATGCCCGGCCGAGCTTTGGGTGATGTTGGAACACGACGTTGTATTCGATTGATGAAGCGCTGCCGCAGCGAGATCCCGCGCGGCAACACCTATTCATGCTTCGTCAGGCGGCGCACTCAGCCCAGCGACGGAAACGCCGTGATGCGCAGCTTGGCGCCGGCATAAGGCACCAGCGTGACGGATTGCGCGGCTTCATCGGTGGCGGGTTCGGCCTTGGCCGGCACCGGATCGGCACTGCCTTCTTCCGCCTTCCATGCCGGTACGTAACGACCCTGCAGCGTCAATTGCACGGCGGGCGTTGCGCCTGCGAACGGCTTATCGCCGATGGGATGTTCACTCACCGCAACAGACGCCGCGGGATCGATGCCCAGGTTCCAGCGCGAGCCGGGATACACCTGCCAGTCGTTGGTCGGACCGCGCTTGCGCCAGATCAGCCAGTTCTCTTTGATTGGCAGGGCGTAGACCAGTGCGCCGCGGCTGAAACTGAGGGCACCGTTGTAGCCGCGCTCAGTCTTCACTTCGGCATCGAAGTGCACTTCAACGATATCGCCGGGGGCCCAGGTGCGCTCGATGGTGGTAAAGCCGGCGACCGCAGCGACCGGCTTGCCATTCACCGCCATACGCGTGTTTTGCGACCATGCCGGCATGCGCAGGCGCAAGGGAAAGCGCAGCGCGCGTTGCGGCTTGAGCATGATGCTGACGCTTTGCCGGAAGGGATAATCGCTCACTTGCTCGACCGTCACCGGCACATCGCGCACCACGGTCGTCACCGTGCATGGCGCGTAGCTCATCGCCGCCAGCCCCTGGTCGGCGGTGGCCATCCATAGGCTGTTGGCGAATTTGGGCCAGCCTTGATGGAAATTCGCCGTGCAGCAGCGGAAATTCGGTTCCAGTCCAAACAGGTTCGATTCCGGTCCGTCGGTGGTCCACGGCTGGCGGTGCAGGCTGCATTCGACCTGGTTGGGTTGCTGGTTGTATTGGTGCGCCCACATGTCGTCGGTCAAGGCGGCGGGCAATGCATTGAAGGCGATGCGCTCCAGGCGATCGCCCAACGCGGCATCGCCGGTAATGGCCAGCGCCACTTCCAGCGAGAACATGGTTTCCACCACGGTGCACAGTTCGGTGCCTTGCGACGGACTGCGGCCGGCAAGATGTTCGTCCGCGGAGAACATGCCATTGGGCAGGCCGTGATAGGTATCGAGCATCTGCAGCTGATGCTGGATGGCGTTGCAGTCGACGGCGGTACCGGACACGGTCGACCACACCGGCGAAGCTTTCAGCGCTTGCGCGTTGTTGACGCCGTGCACCTGCAACCCGAGATCCTGCATGAACGCGTCGGAGCCGCCGGCCTGTTTGCGCAGCGCATCGGCGTCGGTTTTCTGCGTGAACGGAAAATGCGCGAACATGCCCTGCCAGTCGTAACCCTGCTGGCGAAGCAGATGCGCAAGCTCAAGCAGTTTAGGATCCTGCGTGCGCTGGTAAAGCCACAGCACGGACATCAGCTCGTCCTGCCAGCGCATGCGCGCCCAGTCGCGCAAGGGGCGCGTGGGCAGCGCCTGCAGCTGATAGTGGAAATAGCGCGTCATCAACGGCATCACGCGCGCATCGCCGGTGAGCTCGTGATACTGCGTCAGCACCTTGAGCATGACCATGCGCGGCCACCAGTCGTCGTTGCTGCGCGGACCGAACATGCCGTTGTCCCACGGATGATCCAGCGTCCAGTCGATAAAGCGCATCGCCTTGGCCTTGAGCTGTGGCGAATCCAGCTGCCATGCCAGCGGCACCAGGCCATCGAGAAAATACGGACCGTCTTCCCATGATTCGCCGCTGCCACCCAGCCAGCCGCTGTCCGGCCCTACGATCGGCCAGAACTCATCCAGATGACCGCCCAGGCCGGCCGCCTGGATCGCCAGCTGCCGCCGCAACCAGCCGCCGGCCTTGATCGAGCCGGCCGGCAGCAGCGCAAAGGGTTGTTGCATCAAGGGTGCCGTGGGAAACAGCGGCACCTGTGGCGTGCCGCCGGCCGTCGCCGGCAATGCGGCGGCGCGCAGCGGCCGGTACGTCATCGCGCTCATGCCGGCCGCCAGGGCCATGCCTTGCAGAAACGAACGGCGGCTCATCGGAGAAAGCGGCGGCATGCACGTGCTCTTGGCTCAGGGCGACCGGCCAAGTGTTGTTCAATAGTCCGACAAATTCAAATCACCAGGGGAAAATGCCGGAACAGGCGCGCCGCCGCGGTCGCCGTCCTGTGTCTCAGGGCTTGGCGTGCAGTTCGCCCTGATGACGCACAACGATCCGGTGCGTTTCGGCAGCGAAGGCACGCAGATCCGGATTGGTGCCGGAGGCGGCTTCCTTCGCGAACGCAGCGCCGTCCTTGCTATGGATGTCGTTCATGCTGCTCAGATAAGCCGTGTCGAAGGCCGGTCCCGATAAAGCCTTCAGATCATCCAGCTTCTTCTGGAACGACGCATTGAGCGTATCGGCGACCGGAATGCCTGCGCCCTTGGCAATCGTGCTGAGTTTGTCGCCGACCAGCTGATGGTCATGCGCTTCGGTGCTGCCCTGGTCCTTGATGTCCTGCGTGCTTCCCTGATCGGCGGCAAGCTGGCCCGCCTTCACTTCAAACATGCCGCCCTGGCTGACCATGGCGACAAAGGCCTGGTCGGTGGCAGAAACGTTTTCGGCAGCATTCGCCGACAGCGGCAGCGCGACGGCCACGGCAAGCACCAACAAAGCGGAAAGATGCGATTTCATAGTGATCTCCATCGTGTCATGAGCGGTTGAGCTTGAGGATGTGATTGAAGCTTTCGCCGATGCGCATCACGATCGCGCTGCCGCGCGTGCGCAGCACCAGCGTGCGGTCGCCGCTGGCGGCGCGGTCAAGCACCTCCAGCACGTCGTCGAGCGGTCGCCAGGTAAACCACCACTGCAACAGCAAGAGCAAGGCGATCACCGCGCCGAACAGCACGAAGCCGCCGATCAGCAGGGGCGCCGGCGATCCGGCTGTATCGCCGCCCTTGTAGATCGCCACCACCGCAAGCTCCAGGCCGGGCACGCGGGCCGGCGTAACCCAGCTGCGAAGATCGCGCTGCTCGCCGTGCAGCGGCAGCGGGCCGCCGCCGTTGCGTGCCAGCGCCATCACCTCGGCATCGCGCGCGGTCAACACGTTTTGCACCGACACATCCACGTCGCGGGCCGAGGCGGCCACGATCGAGGCCGGCGTCATCAGCACCACATCGCTGTCCGACATCGCGGTGGCCGGCTGGAAAAACGCGCTTTCGACCTGGCTTGCCGTGACCAGCAAACCTTTCAGCGCATGGTTTTGCAGCAGCGGCGATACCACGACCCAATACAGCACGCCATCCTGCAGCCAGGCGCCGCGGGCCGGTGCGCCGTCGTGCACGGCTGCGGCGACCAGCGGATCGTGCGCAATGCTGTCGCTGCCGCGGGCCAGCACGCCCGACTGGCTGACCAGGTGGCCTTGTGCATCCAGCACCATCGCCACGTCGTAGCCCTGGCGGCGCTCGCTCAGCAGGTCGGTAATCGACAGCTTGTCGATCGTGCCGCCGCGCGCCGGATCGGGCGCCAGCGACTGCACCACGTATTCGACGAAATCGCGATCCGCGGCCAGCATTTGCGCGCGCAGTGCCAGCTGGTCGAGGGCGGATTTTTGCAACTGCTGCTCGACCAAACCGGCCTGCTGCATCTTCTGCGTCTGCAGATACAGGGCTTGATCTTTCAGCAGTGCGCTGGCGCCCAGTGCGGCGGCCACGGTCAGCAAGGTGACGATCGCCAGCCCGCGCAGCAGGAAATTCGTTGAGTGCTTCATCGCATCCGGCCCGCATTGAGTTCGGTGGCCACGGCCGGCTTCACTGCCACCAGCTGCTGCGTCACGTCCGCCGCAGGTGCGCTCACGCTGGACTGCACCAAGCCGCTGCGTGGATTCCAGAAATAAAGTTGGCCGGCACCTTTGGGCAAGCCGCGCAGCACAAAGTGGCCGTCGGCATTGACCTGCGCGATATAGGGCGTCGGCACGACCAGCAAGTCCAGCTCCATCGAGCGGTGCACACTGCACCCGATCAGCACCAGGCCGGCATGCGTAAACGAATGCGAGGTCGACTGCCCTGACGCCTGGAACTGAAAGTCGAAGGTCGAATTAGGCGTGGCCGAATAGAGGTTGTGCAGCAATTCGTCCAGATTGGTAAACGTAACCGTGCTGCCTGCCGGCACCACCATCGCTGCGGGGCGGAAATCGTGATTGACCGTGTAGACCGTAAAGTGGCCGGGCTTGACGTGCACCGGCGCCTTGGCCGGAACGAAGTACACCAGGGTATTGGCGATATCGGTTGCCGTTACATTCTGGCCGGGGCCGGCTGACAGCGCGACGCGCCCGCTCACTTCGTTCGCATGTCCCGTCGCCGCCGTGCCTGACGCAACCGCTGCGGTCGACATCAGCACCCATAACAGGCCGGCGCATCCGCGTGCTGCACGCAACATCGTCGCGCTTCGATGAATCGTAGACATCAATGCCCCCGTTTGCATTGGTTTTTGAAGATTTACCAGGCTATGTGCTTCCAGCATCGCCATCGGTTGCGTCCTGCAGGCGAAGCCGTCGCAGGGCTTACGCCTATCGCCGTGACAGCGTCCGCAGGCCAGCGACTACCCGCCAAAGACGAGCGCCGGATGGCACGCAGCAGCTTACGATCGATCAGCGCATGAACATGCGATCGACGTATTTAAAAGATTGATTCGCACCGGCCAAATATGTGTACGCATCGGCAACAGCCGGCGCGTTTGTCTTCAGAACCTGTAGCCGCGCTATTAGGACAGGCGTGGCTTGAATTCGTCTAATTGATTGTTCGAATAGAACCCATAGGGCATCTCAATATGGATGTCCTGTCCTGCAGTAGCAAAAAAACGGTCACCTATAGCGATGCCAATGCGGCTGGGACCCAGCGAATTTCCACGCGGCGATGTCAATGAAATCATCTGGCTATCGATTTTTCACGTGACGCTTCAAATCGTGCGGCCGTGATTCCTGTATTCGCGGGAACGACGACAAGGTGGCGCCTGCGTAGATGGCGAAATGGCGTAAGTATCAGTTGCCGATCGACGCGATCCATCCGACGACTTTGAGCTGCGTTTCGAACTTCGTGAAGAAGCGGGTGAAGAGAAGTCATCGCGCATTGCTGTTAGGTTCACCCCGGCATGCCAAGAATCAGCCGATTCGTGTATCGAAAGGTGCAGGGCGATGACCTCTGCGAGGGAACCGAGAATCGAGTGGATGGATGCGCTGCGTGGGGCCGCAGCCATCCTCGTCTTGATTCGGCACTACTTCAATCTGTCGGCCTTGGGGCCGGTGGCGACCTATATCGATCCGGGCACCATGGGTGTGGTCGCCTTTTTCTGCATCAGCGGTTACGTCATTCCGTGGTCGGTGCTGCGCAAGCCAACCACGGTGGGGCAGTTCCTGTTGAGCCGCGGCTTCCGCCTGTATCCGGCCTACTGGGTTTCGCTGGCGCTTGCCGCCCTGGTATTTCCGCTCGCCACGCACCAGCTGTTGGCGAATATCAGCATGGCCCAGCGCTTTATTGGCGTGCCCGATGCCATCGGTGTCTATTGGACTCTGCAGGTCGAACTTATTTTCTACGTGCTGATTGCGGTGCTGTTGTTCACCGGCAGGCTGGCCGATCCGCGCACTAGCCTATGGTGCCTGCTGGGCGCTTGTGCACTGTCGGTGGCCCTGGCGGTACCGCGCGCCGTGTTGCTGGTGAAGACGCCGGTCGCGCCCGCCTTCAGCCTGGTGGTGATGTTCGGCAGCTTTGTGTTGTATCACCATCGGCACGGCGGCTATTTGTCGACGCGGCAACTGAGAATTTTGTTGCTGGGTGCGCTGGCGATACTCATGTGCTGCTGCGTGCTTGCCTATCGTACGGACTGGGGTGCCGGTGAAACGCCGCGGCGCTTTATCGTGGCGTATCTGGTCGGCGTCGGTTTGTTTATCGGCTTTATGCGCTTGAACCTCGACACGCCGGTGCTGCGCTGGCTGGGCAGCATCAGTTATCCGCTTTACCTGGTCCATGTGCCGATGCGCCAGCTCATCGTGGAGCTGATGCCGACGCTGGGCGGAACTGCCACGGCTGCGCTGGGCATCATGGCCACGCTGGCTGTCGCTGCGGCGATGCATCGGGCGGTTGAGCTGCCGCTGGTCAACGCGGGAAAGGCCGTGATCGCCCGCTACGGATCCACACGGCAGGCCGCCAAGGCTGGTGCAATCCAATAAGTCGGCGGCTGCGGCGCACAGTAGAATAAATGTTTCCTGTCGTGAAACTTGCGTTCACCTGTGCCAAAAATGATGGCGTGCAGCCCTAAACTTTTATCCAAATTCCAAGAGTAGTTACTCCATAGACGAATGGGCCATGGTGGCCCACGGATGGAGAGCTCTCATGGTCGCAGTGATTTTATGTGCTTTTGCTGCTGCCCGCCATGCTCTGGTGGAAGCAAAGCAGGCTGCGCGTAGCGCCGGGGCCATGGCTGGTGCTGCTGGGGCTTCCGCTGGGTATCAACGAGGTATTGCTGAAGTCCCTGTTTCCGGAAACGCATAACTTCGTCAGCGACTGGTATGTGTTCAATAACTATTTGCTGCTGACTGCGTACGGCTATGTAATGGCATCGATGCCGGGGGTGTGGCAGTGGCTATGCGAATGTCGCCGCTGGTCGCTGATCGCCGGCGTGGCATCGCTGGTGCTGCTGATCACGCTGTTCAATACCGGCCTCATCCTGCATGGTTCGGTGGCCGATGGCATCGGCGCCAATATCTTCACCTGGCTGTGGGTGATGGCGTTTCTGGGCTACGGCTATCGCTACCTTTCGTTCGTCAATCCCTTGCTGAGGTGGGCGCGGGAGGCGAGCTATCCGTTCTACATCCTGCACCAGACGATCATCGTGATGATCGGCTATTACATCATCCAGTACGCGTGGGCGCCGTGGACCAAATACGTCGTCATCCTGTTGCTCAGCATGGGCGCGTGTCTTGTGCTTTATGAGGGGTGCGTACGGCGGTTTGCCGTGCTGCGCCTGGTGTTCGGCATGAAAGTGCAGCCTGAACGCTCGCAGCTTGTTCTGCCATGGAGCCGGCGTACCGTGCGCGATGACATTCAATAGGTGCTGACACGAAAGCGGGCCCGGTGCGTAACCGGGCCCGCTTGTTTACGCTGCACTATCTGTAAAGCGATTACTGAGCAAGCGTATTGATCAACGCCGCCTGCGGGCTGCCCCAGCCGGTGACCAGATCGTAAGCCTTGCCGGCCGAGTACTTCTCGTTCTTGCCGCTGGTGATGTCGTGGAAGGTCGACGTATAAGCCGTGCCATCCGGTGCGTTGTTGGCGTAGATCGTCGGGTTGAGGAAGCCCACATACGTGGTGCCGCCGCCATTGGCGATCTGCTGGTTGGCCAGCGCAACAAAGCCTGCCCACATCGGTGCCGCGAAGCTGGTGCCGCCGTATTCGTTGGCTTGGCAGCTGCCCATGGCGCAGGTGTAGAAGGTGAAGTTGGCATTGGCCGATACGTCCGGACCATTGCGGTACTTCGTCGAGCCCTTGTTGCCGCTGGTGATTACGCCGGAGATCTGCTGCCAGGTGGGAATGGCGATGTCGTTCGGCGAGATGCCGCCCGAGGAATCGCTCCACGCCGTCTCCGACTTCCACGGACCGGCTGCGCTGGAGGTGGTGAGGTCGGTGCCGCCTACGCTGATGATGTGTGCATCGTCAGCCGGCCACGATTCGGCATTGCCGCTCTTGGTCCACTCGCCCGAATCGCCGGAGGCGACGAAGAAGCTCTGGCCCTGCGCGGCCATCTTCTCGAAATACGGATCGAGCGTGGTGGCGTCTTCCGGCGTCCAGCCCCACGAGCAGCCGATGGTCAGCGGCAGTACGCCGTTGGAATCGGTGGTGGTGGTCATGGCGCTGATGATCGCGGTGTCGGTGGAGCCGACATACATGATCACGTGTGCCAGCCCGGGCGCCATGCCCTGCGCCTGCGTCACGTCGAGCGCCTGCTCGCCGTCGCTGCAGCTGCCGGTGCAGGTGGTGGCGGTGCCGTCCGTGGAAACGACGGTGAGGTTGTTCGGATTGGTCTGCTTGGCGTTCTTGTAATACAGGGTGATGTCGGAGGCGTTGATACCCTCGTATTCGAACAGACCCAGGGTCTGGCCCGCGCCGTTGAGCGAACCGCTACCGTAATAGGCCGCGCGCATGTCGCTGCCCAGGAAGGAGGCGGAAGGACCCGATCCGGTGGTGGCGTGCGACACCACTGCGTCTGGCGAAATGCCATGCGCCGCGGCGTAGTCGCCCTTCTTGACGAACTGCGGATGCGGCAGCGAATAGTTGTCCAGGCCCGACACATGCCACAGCGGAATGGCCAGCGAGGTGGTCGGCTCGCGATCCGGTGCGTAGAACACGCGGTTCTCGGTTGGATGCTGATAGGTGTGCATCTTCACGTTGAAGGCAGCTTCCACCGCCGACACCGGACCTACCGCCTGCACATCCATGCCGTCGCGGCTACCGCCGGTGACGGTAAAGCCATTCCTCGTCAGGTACTGCACGACCGCGTTGTAGTCGTTCTGCGCGGGACCGAAGCGTGCCGTGAACTCCTGCGGCGTGACGTACTGGCGGTACTGCAGGCTGAGCGGATTGCTCACGTCGGCCACGAACTGGTCGAGGCTGGCCTGGTCGCGTACCGGCAATACCACATCGATAGCCATCAGCTTGCTGGCGGGCAGGCTGCCCACTTGCTGGGCGGTGGCCTGGCTTACCGCGTCCCGCACGTGATGCGTGTAGAACTGCGCTGCATGTGCCGCGGTGGTTGCGCCGAAGGCCATCGCAATGGCCAAAGACAGACCGCAGGTCTTGCGGCGCAGGCTGGAAAATCCCTTTGATGAAAGCGTTCCCGTCAAATCTGTTCTATTCATCTGAACCTACTCCCAAGGTAGTCAATGAGAACGAAGAAGAGATTGCGAGGTAACCGACGAAGTGCTCCCCTCCCCAGGGGTGCCAATTGGCTGCGCGAGCGTAGGATGCTGTTCGTGCGGGAAGGGTGAAAAACGGGGCCAGGTACGGGGGGCAAACAAGCCAATTCGTTTGTTCCTGATCGGCGCGACTGATTTATTGAGAAATAGATTCGCTGGTCGAATTTTCTTGCGCCATGCGTTGGCTGGTTTCGGTATGCCGCGTCGGCCGTCGAAAGCGTCTGCAAGGAGGAAAACATATGCCGGAAAACCAGCGCACGCCGAGCAGCCCGTATTGCAGAGATACGTCGCCTGTCGGCTGGTACGTTGGCTCATACCTGATTCGCTTTGTCGAACTGGATGCCACCGGCAATGATGATGCCGAGGGTGAATTCCTGGTCTGGGAAAACACCATCATTGTGCGGGCCGAAAGTTTCGACGAGGCCTACAAAAAGGTCGAAGCCAAAGCGATGCTGGACACGGAAACTTACGAGGGTGGCCCAGAAGGTGTGCCCGTTCGCTGGATTTTTGAAGGCATCAGCAACCTCATTCCGATCTATGAGCCACTGGAAGACGGTGCCGAAATCATGTGGTCGGAACACGCGGCCATGAAGCTCGGCAAGCTCCGGAGCATGGTCAGCTCCGTGGATGCATTGAGGGGCGATGCAAAAGACGCCGAGCGCGCCACGCTGAAGTAAATGCGTCGCAGTGGATGTGGCGTTCGCTTCACGGCGAATCCGACGTGTCGACGTGCTCCTTCAATCGGCGTGCACGAGCGATCTCGATGACGGCCCCCGATCCGCGCTGATTGCCCATTGCGATAGCGCGCTTTCATCGTTCGAACGACACCTCGCCAGCTACCGCCCGGCTTATGCGATGGCCGTCACAAAACGGCAGGGCGGCCCTCAAAGTGCGCGTGCTGCAGCCGTAACCCTCAGTAACCGACCGGACCGATCCCTCTGCCGGGACGGGCGATCGGGCAGGTTTTGCGGGTGGCGGGATCGCCACGGCCGATGCCAGGGAGTTGGCCTGGATAGATGGCTTCAGTATTCGAGAAACACCGTATGCGCGGCGACGCGAAAATCTATAAGCGGTACTTGCGTGCCAGTTTGTTTGTGCTGGGTGCCACGCTGGCTGGTTTTCCCGGCAGCAGCGTTGCGCAGCAGAATCCGCTGCTCGGTGAAGCGGGGCAATCGTTGCTCAGTCGCGCGCAGGCCCAACTGGGCGGCTGGAGCTGGCAAAGCGTGATCCAGGCGCCGAACTACCAGACCGATCGCGATGTGGGCGCGGCCAGCGTCGGCACGGCCTTGCTGCAGATGTACGACGCCGGCGGCAGCAGCAGTTATTTGAATGGGGCCGAGCAAGCCGGCAACTGGCTGGTGTCGACCCAGACCGCGGCCGGCTGGTGGCCTGACTACGACAACCCCGGCAGCGGCGCAGCCAGCTACGGCTTTACCAGCCTCGACGATGGCGTGGCCGGCCAGGCGTCTTTCTTGTTCGACCTGTATCAGAAGAGCGGCAATGCGGCTTATCAAACCGCCGCGGTGAAAGGCCTCAGCTGGCTGCTGCTGGTGGCCAAGGCGCCGGCCGGTTCGTCGTGCCCTGCGCAACAGTGCTACTGGAATTGGCGACAGTCCGGGCAAGGCCAGATTTATCTCGGCCTGGGTTCGGGTGTGGCCGGCATCTTCTACAGCCTGGACCGGATCGCCCAGCTGACCCAGAACAGCACCTACGAGAGCTATGCGCTGGCCGCGGCAGCGTATGAGGAAACGCAGATCGCCGCAGACGGCAGCGTGCCGGAAGCGCCGGGTGGCGGTGTCGCCAGCGACACCGGCTTGTACCAGGGCGGTGCCGGCGTGGCGCTGGCGTTCTACGGCCTCTACCAGCACACCGGCAATACGCGCTGGTTCAACGATGCCAACCGGATCATGGCGTGGGTGCGCAGCAAGGCCATCGCCCAGGCCAGCGGCGAGGCGTGGCCGATTTCCACCGGCACGCATGCCAACAAGACGCTATCCACCGAAATCGCCGAAGGCGCCGCCGGCATCGGCTGGGCCGAACTGCAGGCGTACAAGCTGACGCATGCGGCGATCGATCTGCAGACTGCCGAAGCCGCCGGCAACTGGCTGCTCTCGGTACAAACCCGGCAAGGCACGGGCGCGGCCTGGGCGGCTTATACCTCAGGTGCGGATGCCAACGACTACTACACCTCGGAAGACCTGGGCACGTCGGGCATCGGCTACTTCTTCAACGACCTGTATCTGGAAACCGCCAACGCGGCGTACAACACCGCCGCCCAAAATGCGGCGAGCTGGCTGCAGGCATCCAGCGTGCCGGATACGCATGGCTACGGCTGGTATGAGCATCAATGCGTGGGCTGCGGCGGTTGGCTGAACTATGCGGAGCCGTCGTTCAACTGGGGCATCGCCGGCATCGGCGCCTTTGCCGCTCGCCTCAACGGCGGCGCCGACGACATGCCGCGCGACATCGCTGCGTTCGCCGACGAATGGTATGCATTCGGCGCCGGGCAGAAGAGTTCCAACGGCGCCTATACCAGCGATCAATCCAGTACCGGTGCCGGCATGGGCACCGATTCGGTCAGTCATGCGATCGACATGAGCGCGGTGGCGTTCGCCAGTCCGGCGCCGCTGTCGGTGTACCAGGGCGAGCGCTACGGCAGCAGCTTCAGCTACATCTTGCCGAACCTCACTCCCGGCAAGTCGTACACGGTGAGGCTGCATTTCGCCGAGACCTACTACACCGCCGCCGGCAAACGGAAGTTCAACGTCTCCATCAACGGCACCCGCGTGCTGACCAACTTCGACATCGTGGCCGCCGCCGGTGCCGGCTTCAAGGCGAACATCCAGACCTTCCACGCAGTGGCCTCGGGCAGCGGGACGATCAGCGTGCAATTCGCGCAGGGTGCGGCGGACTGGCCGAAGGTGAGCGGGGTCGAGATTTACTAGTGCTTGCGTGGAGGGGTGTGCCGGCTTGTTTTGCTGCGTGGGCAAACCGGACGGCATACTTACGGGAAGCTTACGCAAACAGTGGCGTGCGGCAGGGTGTCTCATCCGGTGGTCACAAGGTGACCGGCCACGTCCAGCCGTGGTGGGGTGTTCCGCGGGCGGCTGCGGCCACGCTGGTTTTTTTCCTGGCATGAGGCTTGCTACATGCTCTCCCGTATTGCGGGCAGCGCACGGTAGCGGTGTCCCAGAAAGGGGGCGCGGTGTCAGGGGTCCATTCGAAATCGCAAAAACTGGCGTTACCGCTGTTTGCTTTGCTGGCACTGGGCCATTGCCTGGCCTTTATCGATCGCAACCTGCCGGCCGTCGCCGCGCCGCTGCTGAAGACGGATCTGGGTCTGTCGGATGCGCAGCTGGGTCTGCTCGACGGGCCGGCATTCGTAGTGCTCTACGTGGCCGGCATGCTCGGCAGCTGGCCGCTGGCCCGTTCGCGGCATCGCTTCCGGGTACTGGCCTTGTGCATCGCCACGTGGGCGGTGGGCATGGCGGTGTTTGCCTTCGGCCATGCGTTCATGGTGCTGGTGCTGGCCCGCGCGATGGTCGGCCTGGGCCAGGCCGCTTACGTGCCGCTGGCCTTGAATCTCATTGTTGAGCACGCAGCGCCGCAGTGGCGTGCGCGCTCCATCGCAACGTTCACCGCGGCGGCGACGATCGGCCGCGGCCTTTCGCTGTTGCTGGGCGGTGCGGTGCTGGCCATGTTTGCGCGCTGGGTGCCGGGCACCGCGTTTGCGCATTGGCGCCTGCTGTTCCTGGTGATGGTGGCACCGAATCTGCTGTTGATCGTGGCGCTGCTGCGTCGCCAGGAGCTGGCGCCCGGAACCCTGCCGTCGGCTGGCGCTGTTTTCCGGCAGATACAGGCGGCTTTCTGGGAACGGCCAGGCGTGATGTGCGCTTATTTGTGCGGCGCCGGTGCCAGCGTGCTGGTGGTGCAGACCATCGGCGCGTGGGCGCCGTCGATCCTGCATCGCGAACACGCGCTTACGCCGGCGATGGCGGCGTTGGTCTTCGGCATCTGTCTGCTGCTGGCCCAGCCGCTGGGACATTTCACTGCGGGTGCGCTGATCGATCGGCGCAAGGCCGCCATGTCGCCCACCGCGATCGTCGCCTGGGGACTGTTGCTGGCTGTGCCGCTGCTATGTCTGATCCCGCACGCAAGCTCGGCATCCATGGCCTGCGGTTTGCTGGCGCTGGCGTCGCTGCTGGGCGGCGTGGCGGCACTGGCGGCGTTGGCCGGCTTGCCGCTGATGCTGGGTACGTCGCTGCATGATGCAGGGTTTCGGATCTTCCTTTCCTTCATCACCTTGACCGGTGTGGCGCTCGGCCCCTTCATGACCGGCAAGGTCAGCGATGGCCTGGGCCTGGGCGGCCACGGTCTGTCGACCGCCTTGTGCAATGTGTGCGTAGTGGCTGCCCTGGTCGGAACCCTGGCGGCGTTTTTTGCCGGCCGCAAGGTTTACCGCGTGGCCATGGAGCAAGCCGGGTGAGCGAGATTTTCGTGTTCGACAGCACGACCTACGAGCCGGATGTGGCCTTCGCGCACTATTGCGATCTGTATGCGCGCGGCGCGGATGTCGAGCGCACCGATAAACCTTTCTTTGCCTGCGTGCGCAGCTGGCGCCTGGACCGGTCGATCCTGTTTGCGCGCGAATACGGCGGCATTCGCCACATTCGGCGCGAGCGCGTGGCCGAAGACGGTTTCGACCACTTCGTGCTCAGCCACGTGATCGGCGGCGAACTGACTGCCCGGATCGGTGGCAAGACCATGCTGATCAAGCCGGGCGAAAGCTTGCTGATCGACACCACCGAGGCCGCCGAAACCGGCGCCGACCGCGTCACCATGATCACCTTGAGCCTGGCGCGCGACAGCGTGCGCGCCGCGGTCGGCGACGTGGAAGGCCTGCACGGCTATCGCGTCGACGCGCGCGAAAGCGGTTTGCTCAGCGCGATGTTGGGGGCGCTGATCGAACAGATGCCGCATTTGCCGATGGCCGCGCACGCGGCCATTACGCGCACGCTGATCGACCTGCTGTCGGTAGCGATCAATCCGTTCGGCTCCGGTGCGCGTGCGGAATTCCACCGGCTCGAACATGTGCGGGTCGAAAACGTGCGCAAGCTGATCGAGGCGAATCTCGCCCGGCAGGATTTTTCCGTGCAGGACATCACCAGCGCCACCGGCATCTCGCGGGCCGGCCTGTATCGGCTGTTCGAATCCTCCGGCGGGGTCAATCGTTTCATCCAGCTGTGCCGGCTGCAGCAACTGCGCGACCGGCTCGACAACCGCGCCTTCGACCATCTGTCGCTGGCCGAACTGGCGCCCACCTTCGGCTTTGCTGATGAGAGCCACGCCAGCCGGTTGTTCAAGCAGATTTTCGGGGTGGCACCGGGAGCCTACCGGGCGGCCAGCATCCGTGGTGCGCAGGATCCCTCGGTCGACGTGATGGCGCGTCGCTGGAACAACAGCCTGACCGCGCTGCGCTGACGCGCGATGCATTTCTTGTCCGTGCGTCTTAAACCTGAGACGCACAGACATGTCCCCGCTCGGACCTCTCGCCTAGCATCTGGCTAGTTTCAAATAACGTGATCGATTTCACATAAATGAACGGCGCGAGGCGGCGGAGATCGCTTGTGTCCGGAGTTTGACCAGAGCCTTCAGGGGAGCGGATGGATCGGCGGTTTCACTTTATTTCGGGCCTGCCCAGGTCCGGCTCGACGTTGTTGTCGGCCATCCTGAGCCAGAACCCGCGTTTTCATGCTGGCATGAGCGGGCCTCTCGGCGGTGCCTTCACCACCCTGCTGGGCGAGCTCAGCGGCCGTAACGAATATTCGGTGTTCGTCTCCGACGCGCAGCGCCGCCGATTGCTCAAAGGCCTGTTCGATAACTACTACGGGCCCGAATACGGCGCCGAGGTGGTGTTCGATACGAACCGCGCCTGGTGCTCCAAGATGGGTCAGCTCAACGAGCTGTTTCCGCAGGGCAAGGTGATCGCCTGTGTGCGGCACGTGTCGTGGATCATCGACAGCGTCGAGCAGCTGGTGCGCAAGAACGCGTTTCAGCCTTCGTCCATCTTCAGCTATCAGCCCGGCGGCACGGTGTACTCGCGCGCCGAAGGCCTGGCCAATGGCGACGGCATGGTGGGCTACGCCTACAACGCGCTGAAAGAGGCGTTCTACGGCGATCAAACCGGCCATTTGCTGTTGCTGCGCTACGAGACGCTGACCAGCGATCCGGCGCGCGCCATCGCCGCTGTCTACGACTTCATCGGCGAGCCGGCCTACGCGCACGACTTCGACAACATCAGCTATCAGGCCGACGAATTCGACCTGCGCGCCGGCACGCCGGGGCTGCATACGGTGCGCAAGAAAGTCGCTGTGCGCGAGCGCACCAGCGTGCTGCCGCCGGATGTGTTTCGTCGTTTCGAGAACGACATCTTCTGGCTCGATCCCGCTTTGAACCCGCGCCAGGTGCGGGTGGTTTGAACACTTTTCGGATCCATGGCCGCCGGCCTGCCGCCACGTGCGCGCAGGGCCGAGGCCTGACCGCTACGCCACACATCGAATACATCGGACGTCTACAGGGGACTCTGTCGTGAATCGCATCTATCGCATCGTTTTCAATCGCACGCTCGGCGTCATGCAGGTCGCCTCGGAGCTGGTCAGCGCGCCCAAAGGTGGCGTGTCCGGGGGCGCGGATGCCGTGTCTACGCCGCAGCTGAGCACGCGCCTGCTCGCGCTGGCGGTAAGCCTGGCCCTGGCCACGGTGGCAGCGCCGGTGATGGCGCAGAGCTGCGTGCCGGGGCCGACCACGATTTGCGGCACGAGTGGCAGCAACGGCGGCGATGGCTCCAGCAGCAGCGGCGGTGCCGGCGGCCAGGGCTCGGTGGCGTCTGGCACCTACGCGAACTCGGGTGGCAACGGCGGCTACAAGGCGAAAGGCAGCGCGGGCCAAGGCGCGGGTGGCAGCGGCGGCAGCGCCGGCTACCTTTTCGGCAGCCCCGGTGGCGGTGGCGCCGGCGGCTCGGTGCTGCAAGGGGTTGGCGGTGGCGGTGGCGGCGGCGACTCTTTCTCGGGCACGGGCGCGGGCGGCGGCGGCGGTGGCGGTAGCGCGGGCTTGGTGATCGGCAGCGGCGGCAGCGCTGCGCTGCCGGCGGGCATCAGCGTTGTCGGCGGGGCGGGCGGCGCGGGCGGCAACAGTGTGCTTGGCAACGGCGGCAACGGCAGTAGCGGCCAAGGCGGTGGCGGTGGCGGCGGCGGCGGTGGTGCCGGTGTCTACGCGGCCCAGGGTTCGAGCTTTTCGATTGGTGTGGGCGCGAGGGTCAGTGGCGGCAACGGTGGCGTCGGCGGCAGCGGTAAGTACACCGGCGGCAACGGCGGCGGCGGGTCGGGCGTGGCGGGTACCTCTTTCCAGCTCACCAACTACGGCAGCATCACAGGCGGCAGCGGCAGTACCGGGGGCGGGGTCGGTATCCTGGCGATGGGTAGCTCCTCCATTACCAACTACGGCAGCATCGCCGGTAACAATAACAACGCGATCGTCTTCAGCTACAGCGGCAGCACGCTGGTACTGGAGCCCGGCTCGAGCATTACGGGCAATGTCTTGAACGCCGCCGGCGGCAATACGCTCGATCTGGATGGCAATGGCAATGAAACGCTCACCGGCGCGATCAGCGACGACAGCAGCGGGCAGTACCAGGGCTTCACCGTTCTGGAAAAAACCGGCACCGGCACCTGGACACTCGATGGCGCGGTCAACACCAGCGAAGTCTGGTCGATCCAGGGTGGCGGCCTGGTGCTGGGCTCAGACAACACCGATCTGAGCGGCGGCATCAGCATGGCCGCCGGCACCACGCTGAACATGACCGCAAATGTCGTGGTGACGGGTACGACCGGTGCGGGCGGCAGTACCGGCAGCGACGGCACCTATACAGGCGGCGCCGGCATGGGCGGCAACGCGGGCGCTGCGGGTCAGGCCGGTGGCGCGGCGGTCAGCGGTTCGGGCACGGTGACCAATAACACCTATGCCGGCCATATGGCCGGTGGTGCGGGCGGTGCCGGCGGCAACGGGGGCAGTGGCAGCAACGCCGGCATCGGCGCGAATCTTCCGGGTGGCGCAGCGGGTGCGGGCGGCGCGGGCGGCGCCGGTGGCGTCGGCGTGACCGGCAGCAACTTCACACTTTCCAATCAGGCCCTGCTGGACGGCGGCCAGGGTGGGGCCGGCGGCAACGGCGGCGCCAGCGGCAATGGCGGTGCCAATCCTCAGGGCACCGGCGGCAATGCTCTGGCCGGCGGTGCCGGTGGGCAAGGCGGCGCCGGCGGCTTCGCCGTATCGGGTTCCGGATTTACCGCCGGCAACTACAGCTCGATGTTTGGCGGTGCGGGCGGCGCTGGCGGCAATGGCGGTAATGCCGGCAAAGGCGGCATTGGCTACGACCAGGGCGGCGCTGGCGGCGACGGCGGCACCGGTGGTGCTGGCGGTGCGGGTGGCGCCGGCGTGCAAGGCAGCAACTTCAAGTTGACCAACGACGGGTCGCTTACCGGCGGCACCGGCGGCTATGGTGGTTCGGGCGGCATCGGCGGCGTCGGCGGGAATGGCAGCCACGTTAGCATCGCCGCCACCGCCAGCGACGACATTTCCATGCTGGGTAACCCCGGCAGCGGCGGTGCAGGTGGTGCTGGCGCGGCAGGTGGCGCGGCCGTCACCGGCAACACCATCACGCTGACCAATAATGCGAGCGGGATCCTGCTTGGCGGTAATGGCGGCGCCGGTGGCATGGGCGGCGCCGCCGGTTCCGGCGGCGCGGCATACGCCGGTACGAGCGCGGTCACCATGGGCGCCGGCGGTGCCGGCGGCCATGGCGGGTCGGGCGGCGCGGCCATCAGCGGCAGCTCGATGACGATTACCAATTGGGGCAACGCCATTGGCGGCTCCGGTGGTAACGGCGGCGCCGGTGGTTACGGTGCGGAAGGCACCTCCTCGACCAGTGGCGGCTCGGCGCTGCCCGGCGTTGGCGGCACGGGCGGCAGGGCCGGCAACGGCGGCTACGGTGCCGCAGCGATCATCGCCACCAGCTCGACCGTGACCAATGACGGTGCCGTGCAAGGTGGCCAGGGCGGCCAGGGCGGGGTCGGCGGCATCGGTGGCGGAGGTGGTTCTTCGAGCCAGGGTACCCACGCCAATAGCGGCAACGGCGGCATCGGCGGCAACGGTGGTGCGGGTGGCGCGGGCGTGATCCTCAGCGGTGGCTCGTTTACCAGCAGTGGCCTTGGTGCACGCGTTACCGGGGGCACCGGTGGCAACGGCGGTGACGCGGGTCCGGGTGCCTCCGGTGTGTCGATGGCCGGCGGCGCGGGTGGCAATGGCGGCGCCGGCATCAGCGCCGGTGTGCAGGCCACGATCACCAACAACACCTCGGCTCTGATTCTCGGTGGCAACGGCGGCGCCGGCGCAACGTACGGGAATGGCGGCAATGGCGGGAATGGTGGCGCGGGCGTGACCGGCGCCAACTTCACCCTGATCAATGCCGGTTCCATATCTGGCGGCACGGGCGGCAACGCCGGTACCGGCGGCACGGTGGGCGCCGGTGGCGCGGGCGTGGTCTCCACGGGCGGCTCGACCATCGTCAACAGCGGCATCATTGCCGGCGGCGTTTCCACCACGGGCGCGCAGGCCGATGCGATCGACCTGTCCGGCGGCAACAACACCCTGGTGGTCGAGGCCGGCTATGTGTTTACCGGCAACGTGGTCAGCACCAGCGGCACGTCGAACAGCGGCGACACCTTCGTCCTCGGCGGCACCACCAATGCCAGCTTCGACCTGGGCCAGCTCGGCACGTCGATCCAGGGCTTCAACCAGTACGCCAAGCAGGGCACCAGCACCTGGACCCTCACCGGCCTGGGCAATGCGAGCGAGAACTGGCAGATCGTCGACGGCTCGCTGGTGGGCGACACCAGCAGCCTCGTCGGCAACGTGAAGCTGGCGCCGATGGGCGGCAATGCGAACCTCACGTTCGATCAGGCGACCGACGGCACCTACGCCGGTGTGATCAGCGGCGAAGGCGCGGTGACCAAGACCGGCGCCGGCACGCTGACGCTTACCGGCAGCAATGCCATCACCGGCAACGTGAGCATCCAGGACGGCACGGTCAGCGTGCAGGGTGCCAGTGCCTTTACCGGCAGCTTCGCGCTGGCGTCGGGCACCGGCCTGGTGCTCGGCAGCAGCAGCGTGTCGAACATTGCGCTGACGAGCGGTGCCGGCACGGACGGCGTCTTCGGTCAGATGGGCACGGCGGGCAGCTCGTCAGCCAACCCGAACGGCACTGACGGTCTTGCTGGCACCCAGGGCGGCAATGGCGCGGATGCCGTGGCGATGGCCAGCAACGCCACCCTCGGCAACTATGGCCAGATCACCGCGGGTGCTGGCGGCAACGGCGGCCAGGGCGGTATCGGCGGTGCCGGCTATAACTTTGGCAACGGCGCCACCGTGGGCGGCACGTCCGGCAACGGCGGTGCCGGTGGCGTGGGTGGCACGGGCGGTGCGGGCGTGAACGGCACGCTGTCTACCTTGACCAATGCCGGCTCGATCACAGGTGGCGCGGGCGGTACCGGCGGCGCCGGCGGCTACGGCGCCTACGGCGGCACCGGCGGTGTAGACGGCATCAATGGCGCGGGCGGTGCGGGCGGTGTCGGCGGTACGGGCGGCAGCGCGGTCGCCGGCAGCCAATTCACACTCAATAACGCAGGCACGCTCGTCGGTGGCACGGGCGGTGCCGGCGGCATCGGCGGCGGCGGCTACGTGGGGCGTTACACCTTCAACGGCGTTGCCGGCAATGGTGGCATCGGCGGCGTGGGTGGTGTCGGCGGTGTCGGTGGCGCGGGCGTCAGTGGCACCGGTTTTTCGCTCAATAACGAGGCGGCCGGCGTGGTCACCGGTGGTGACGGCGGCACGGGCGGCCAGGGCCAGATAGGCTACCGCGGCGGCCATGCGGGCAACAGTGCGGGCACGCCTGGCACCGCGGGCGCGTCGGGCAACGGCGGCACGGGTGGCGTGGGCGGTGCCGGCGTCTATGGCTCGGGCTTTACCGCGGTCAACGCCGGTACGATCACCGGTGGCAACGGCGGTGCCGGCGGTGCCGGTGGCCCGGCTGCCTACGCTGGCGGTGTGGCTGGCAACGGCGGCAATGGCGGTGTCGGCGGCGCCGGTGTCCGCGGCAGCCACTTCATCCTTACCAATACGGGCACGATTACCGGTGGCAACGGCGGCAGCGCCGGCGCGGCTGGCGGCATGTACGTCAGCGCGACGGCCGGCGTGGCCGGTACCGGCGGTGCCGGTGGCGCCGGCGTGGTGGCCACGGGCGGCGGCACGGTGATCAATGCAGGCACCATCGCCGGCGGCCAGAGCGCCACCGGCGCGCAGGCGGACGCGGTGGATTTCAGCGGCGGCGGCAATGCGCTGATGCTTGAGGCCGGCGGCAAGTTTGTCGGCCATGTCGTCAGCACCAGCGGCAGCACCAACGGCGGCGATCTGTTCGCGCTCGGCGGCGACACCAATGCCAGCTTCGATATGAGCAGCATCGGCGCCGTCGGCAGCAGCGCGGCGATCCAGGGCTTCAACACGTTCGCCAAGCTGGGCAACAGCACCTGGACGTTGACCGGCACCGGCAGCGCCAGCCAGTCGTGGCTGATCGGCCAGGGCGTGCTGGTGGGCAACAGCAGCAACATCGTCGGCAATGTGATGTTCCTGCCGTTGAGTGGCCCCAGCCCCGCGCTGACCTTCGATCAAGCCAGCGACGGTACCTTCAACGGCGTGATCAGCGGCAACGGTGCGGTGATCAAGACCGGCAGCGGCACCTTGATCATGGACGGCGTGAACACCTACACCGGCGGCACCACGGTGGCGGCGGGTACGCTGGAAGTGGGCGACAGCGCGCACGCCAATGCTGCTGTGGCCGGCAATGTCACGGTGGATGCCGGCGCCACGCTGCGCGGTCACGGCAGCATCGACGGCGATGTGGTCAATAACGGCACGGTGTGGCCGGGCGGTTCGGTGGGCGTGCTGACGATCGACGGCAACTACACGCAGAACGCCGGCGCCACGCTGCAGATCGACATGACGCCGGCGCAGGCGTCGGAGCTGGATGTGACCGGCACCGCCACGCTTGGCGGCACGCTGGTGCTGGTCTATGCGCCGGGTACGTACAAGCAAAGCAGCTACACGCTGGTGAATGCCAAGTCGATCACCGGCAAGTTCGCCAGCACCGCGGCCAACGGCTCCGTGCCCACCGGCGCACAGGTGAGCCTGGACTACAACACGGCGCAGGCCGATCTGGTGTTCCAGGCCGCCTCGACCGGCAGCACGCCGCCGTCGACGGGTACGAGCCCCTCGACGCAGGTGAAGGTGGTGCCGAACGACGGCAGCGTGTACGCCAATCTGATGCGCAGCGAAAACCTGATCGGCCAGCAAACGCTGGCGACGGTGGTCGATGCCACGCTGCGTCCGGCCGACGGTAGTTGTGGTGCGGGCAGTGCCGGTCACGGCAATGCGATCAGCACCTCGTGCAATAGCGATCTATGGATGCAGTACAGCGGCAGCAGCAATTCGCTGTCCGGCAGCAACGGCATGAACAGCACGGCGTTCGGTCTGCAGGGCGGCTGGGATCACGCGCTGGCGGATGTGGCGCACGTGGGCGTGGAAGCCGGTTTCGATCGCATCAACGGCAGTGATCATCAGGGCGGCAACGGCAATATCGATAACCTGCATGGCGGCCTGTACGCCTTTGCCAATGCGGGACCGGTCGTGCTTTCCGGCGTTGTGGATCAGTCGCACAGCAGCTATCGCGTGTATCGCCAGACGGGTATTGGCCATGGCATGGCCGATCCGGACGGCAATACCACCGCGGCAGCCTTGCAGGCGGCATGGCCGCTGACGGCGGCGCAATGGCAGATCACACCGGCGGTGGGCGCGCTGTACCAGCACCAGAGTCTGGATGCGTTCGGCGAAACGGTGCCGAGCACGTCCCCGCTGGCTTCCGCGTTCGTGGTGAGCGGTGCGCACAGCACCTACAACACCATGCAGCCGTATGCGCAGGTGTCGTTCGCCAGTTCGTTCGTGGCGCAAGGCGTGAGCTACGCACCGCAGTTCGAGCTGGGCTATCGCTACGACACGCGCAACGGCAATACGCCGCTGGTGCAGGAAACGGCGCAGGACGGCACCGTGTTCGCGATGCCCGCCGATTCGCTGGGCCGCGGCATGGCCACAGTGGGTGCGCGCGTCACGGCCAAGGCGGGTACGTCGTGGAGCCTGTACCTGGATTACCAGGGGCAGTTCTCCAGCCACCTGAGCGACAACGCGCTGAGCGTGGGCTTCACCAAAGCGTTCTAAACCGGGGTTGGAGGAATTCGGCGCACGGATGCGCCGGGTTTCCCGTTTAGATTGCCTGGCATGCTCTTGTCCAGGCGTCTAAAACCTGAGACGCACAGACATGTGCCCCCTTTAGTCCATCGCCTAGCATGTGGCCACGGTCTAAAAACCGTGATGGATTTCACATAAATGAACGGCGCGACGCGGCAGATGCCGCGCGTATCCGGAGCTTGGCCAAGGCCTTCAGGGGGGCTGATGGACCGCCGGTTTCACCCAATTTCGGGCCTGCCCAGGTCCGGATCGACGTTGTTGTCAGCCTTTTCTTTGCGCCAGCGACGGTGCCTGTACGCGGGCACCCGTGCCGATGGCTTGGTGGCCTACCCGTCCAACGCGCCGACCCGCGATCCGACCCGTGCGATCGCTGCCGTGTACGGCTTCGAGCAGCGCCACTCCCCGGATCCGGACCTGGATCCGCGCGAGGTAAGCGCGCCCTGACACCCGTTTGCCATTCCCCGTTTCTGCACCACCCGACTTGCTTCGCTCGATCTCGCGTTCGCCGACATCGCGAGCGAGCACACCAACGCCAACAACGACATCGCAATACCACAGGGGCTACACCATGAACCGCATCTACCGCATCGTTTTCAACCGCACGCTTGGCGTGCCGCAAGTGGTGTCCGAGCTGGCAAGCGCGCCCGGCAGCGCGGTGGTCGGTGCCGTGGACACGCTGCCGAAGCTGGGTGTGAGCGCGCGCCTGCTGGCGGTTGCGGTCAGCCTGGCACTGGCCACGGTGAGCTTGCCGGCATGGGCGCAGACGTGCACGCAGAGCGCGGGCACGGTGACGGGCTCCTGCACCGGTTCGACCAGTTCCAATGGCGGCGCTCCCGGCAATGAAGCAGGCGGAAGCCCGGTTGCGACGGGATCGGGAGTGGGCGGCAGCACCAATAACCCAGGCGCGGGCGGCGCCTTCGGCGGCAGTGGTGGCGTTGGCGCTAACAGTGGCGGCACCAACAGCAATGGCGGTACGGGCGGCGGCGGCGGCACCTACGGCGGTGGCGGCAGCGGCGGCTCCGGTTTCGGCGGTAGCGGCGGTAACCCGGGGATCGTGGCGACGGGCAGCGTGTCCGTCAGCAGTGGCAGCACGATCACGGGTGGCGCCGGCAGCGATGGCTTGCGCGAAACAGACGGTAGCGGTCTCAACTACAACAACGGCGGTGGCGGCGGTGGCGGTGCGGCAGGCGTGATCGCCAACGCATCGTTGAGCAATGCCGGCACGATCTCCGGCGGCCGGGGCGGAGCCGGCGGCTACAGCTTCTATACCGGCGGCGGCGGTGGTGGTGGCGTGGGCGCGGTGGTGGCTGGCTCCAGCAACCAGGTATCCAATAGCGGCAGCATCCTGGGCGGGCGCGGCGGCGACGCCGGACTCATCGTCGGTGGACTGACCGGCGCCGGCAGCGGCAGTGGCGGCGGTGGCGCCGGCGGTGCGGGCCTGGGCGTGACCGGCAGCGGTAACACGCTAAGCAACAGCGGCAACATCACGGGCGGCGCCGGCGGTGCCGGCTCGACCGTGGGGGCTGGCGGTGTCGGCGTCGGCATCTCGGGCAGCAGCAATACGTTTGCCACCAGCGGCAGCATCAGCGGCGGCCTGGATGGTGCGGGCAACAATCTCGCCGACGCGGTGTATATCACCGGCAATGGCAACACGCTGGAGCTCGACCCGGGCTACAGCTTCACCGGCCAGGTGGTTGCCTCGGCCGGTCACGGCAATGTCCTCGCACTCGGTGGCATCGGCAGCGCCGACTTCGATGTGTCTGCCATTGGCAATGCCATTACCGGCTTCGACTCTTATGCAAAAACCGGCGTTGGTACCTGGACGCTGACCGGCACCACTACGGCCCTGACCTCCTGGACGATCACCCAGGGCACGCTGGCAGTGTCGTCCGACGCCAGTCTGGGCAATACCAACGATGTGCTTACCCTCAACGGCGGCACGCTGCAATTCGCCAGCGCGTTTAATCTCTCCGCCGCGCGCGAGATCATGCTGGGGACTAACGGCGGCACCTTCGATGTCAACGGTATGGCCGCCACGCTCTCGGCCATCGTCGGCAGCGGCAACGGCAGCCTGACCGTCATCGACAGCACCGGCGGCGGCACGCTGACCATGACGGGCGGGCAGGACTACGCCGGCACCACGATCATTGGCAGCGCAGCCGGCCAAGGCGTCACGCTTGCCTTGAGCAACCACGCCAGCATTGGCAATTCCAGCGACATCATCGTCAATGCCAGCGGCAACTTCGACATCAGCGGCAACGGCGGCCTGGCGGCGATCAACCAGCTCGACGGCAGCGGCAAGGTGTCGCTGGGGTCGGGGGTGCTGTACATCGGCGGAGGCCTGGGCACCAACAACGGTACCTTCAGCGGCGTGATCGCCGGTAGCGGCACCGTGTCACTCGACGGCGGCACGCAAGTGCTCAGCGGCGCCAATACCTACACCGGCGGCACTACTATCAACAGCGGCACCTTGGCGTTGACCAGCGGCGGCAGCATCGGCGCTTCGTCCGGCGTGATCCTGTCCAGCGGCGCCACGTTCGACATCAGCGGCAACGGTGGCTCCACGACGATCCAGGCGCTCGGCGGTAATGGCGGCAGCGTGTCCCTGGGCGCGCAGACCCTGTCCATCGGCACCGCCGCGGGCACCAACTACGGCATGTTCGCCGGCGTGATCGCCGATGGCGGCAATGGCGGCTCATTGACGATCGACGGCGGCACGCAAGTGCTCACCGGCGTCAATACCTACACCGGCAGCACCAGCATCGACAGCGGCACGCTGGAGTTGAGCAGTGGTGGCAGCATCGGCGCTTCGTCCGGCGTGACCGTGGCCAGCGGCGCCACCTTCGACCTTGCCCAGAGCACTACGTCCATCACGTCATTGGATGGCGCCGGCAGTGTGAGCCTGAGTGGCAACGCACTGACGCTCACCGCGGCCCAGGGCGTATTCAACGGCGTCATCAGCGGTACGAACGGCAGCCTGACCGTTGCCGGCGGCACCGAAACGCTCAATGGCGCCAACACCTACAGCGGCCAGACCACGGTGCAGAGCGGCGCCACCTTGCTGGTAGGCGATGCTTCGCACACCGGCGCCAGCGTGGCCGGTGCGGTGGAAGCCAATAGCGGCGCCACGCTGGGTGGCCACGGCAGCGTCGGCAGCGTGACGCTGGATGGCGGCAGCAACCTGACGCTGGGTGGTGCCGGCATTGCGGGCGATACCGCATTGGGCACGCTCACGGTCAACGGCAACTTCATCGCCGATGCGTCCAGCACGCTCAACCTCGCGTTCGGCGCATCCAGCGGCAGCGGTCAGAGCGCCGGCACCGGCGACAGCATCCAGGTAACCGGTTCCGTTCAATTGAACGGCGCCACGCTCAACGTGACCGATGCCGGCGGCATGGGGCCGGGCATCTATAACGTGCTCACGTCCACGGGCTCCATCGGGGAGACCAACGGCGGCCTTACCCTGGGCAGCACGCCGGCCGGGCAGAACCTGTCCCTGCAGGTGCTTACTGCGCAGAACCAGGTCAACCTGGTCGACAGCGCCGGCTACACGCTCAATTACTGGAATGCCAACGGGCTGGCCAGCGCCACCCAAATGGGTGGCGGCAGCGGTACCTGGAGCACGTCCGGCGCCGGCACCAGCAACTGGACGACTGCCGATGCCAGCGTTCCCAACGGCGCGTGGACGCAAGACAGTTTCGCGATCTTCGGCGGCACCGCGGGCACCATCAACACCAATCGAGTGAACGTCACCGGCATGCAGTTCGCGGTGGACGGCTACATGCTCGTCAACGGCGTCATCACGCTGGATCCCACCACCAGTGGCGGCACCACCAGCGCACCGATCATCCGTGTCGGCGATGGCAGCAGTGCCAGCGCGGGCATGACCGCCACCATCCAGACCCAGCTCACTGGCAGCAACGGCTTCACCAAGACCGACGCCGGCACCCTGGTGCTGGCCAACTACGAGCCGCTGCAGGGTGGCATCAGCGTGCAGGGCGGTACCTTGCAGATCGGTAACGCCAGCTTCGTTGGCATTCTGCAAACCACGGTCAGCATGGCCGCCGGCACCAGCCTGGTGATCGACAACGGCTTCGTGTCCAGCTTCACCGGCGCAGGCGTCACCGGCGCGGGCTTTACCGCCACGGTGGCCAACGGCAGCCAGCTTTATGGCGGGAACGCCGGGGCGAACAGCAGCGCGGGTGCGGGCGCTTATTTCGCCGCCAGCAGCACCGCCAACACGCTGAACAACGGCGGCAATGTCCAGGGCGGCGGCGGTTACACCAATGCCGGCAGCGGCAGTGCGGGCGCCGCCGGCGTGGCCGGCACCGGTTTCACCGTGAACAACCATGCCCCGGTCAACGGTGGCAGTGTCAGCATCACGGGTGGCACCGGTGGCGTCGGCACCTATGGCAATGCGGGTGCGGGCGGTGCAGGCATCAGCGGCACCGGCTTCAGCGTGAACAATGCCCAGGGCGCGCTCATCAAGGGCGGCTACGGCGGTTACTCCTATAACCCGGGCAGCGGCAAGAACGGTGCTGCGGGCGGCGCCGGCGTACAGGGCAGCGGCTTTACCGTGAACAACGCCGGCAGCATTGTTGGCGGCTATGGCGGCTACACCTTGTCGTCCAACGCCACGGGCGGCGCCGGCGGTGCCGGTGTCGACGGCAGCAGTTTCAGCCTGACCAATAGCAGCACGGGCACCATTACCGGCGGCCAGGGCGGCGCCGACATCGTCAATGGCGCGGTGGGCACCGGTGGTGCTGGCGTGGTGGTGGAGGCGGGCGCCAGCCAGTCCACGATCACCAATGCCGGTTCCATCAGCGGTGGTGTTGGTGGGAAGGGCATCAACGGCGGTTACGCAGGACCCGGTCTCAACGGCATTCCCGGTGTGACGGGTGTGCCGGGCACGACCGGCGTGGGCGGTGCCGGCGGCAATGGCGCCAGCGGCGCCAATGGTGCGGCTGGTGACAACGGCAACAACGGCACCAACGGTGGTGCCGGCGGCGTCGGTGTCACCGGCACCAACTTCGCCTTGGTCAATAACGGCAGCGTCGTCGGTGGCGCTGGCGCCGCCGGTGGTTATGGTGGCGCGGGTGGTGCTGGCGGCAACGGTGGCGCCGGCGGTACTGGCGGCGCGGGCGGCATGGGCACCCAGGGCAGCCAGGGGCTGCCCACGCAAATCATCCCTGGCCCGGGCGGTACGTCGATGACGTTGCCGGGCACGCCGGGCGGCAATGGCGGCACGGGTGGTGACGGTGGCAATGGCGGCAACGGCGGTAACGGCGGCGTTGGCGGCAATGGCGGTAACGGCGGCAACGGTGGCGATGGCGGCGCCGGCGTCAGCGGAAGCAATTTCACCCTGACCAACACCGGCAGCATCGCCGGCGGTAATGGCGGTCTCGCCGGCACGGCTGGCGCGGCCGGTGCAGCTGGCGCAGCGGGTGCGGGCGGCGCGGCGGGTACGGGTGGCGCCGGTGGCATTGGCGGCATGGGCGATCCCAATGGCGCCGCTGGCTCCAGCGGCTTCGCCGGTACCAGCGGCCAGGCTGGTGTCGCCGGCACCGTCGGTAGCAGCGGCACTGCTGGCGTCGGTGGCCTCGGTGGTGTCGGTGTGATCGCCACCGGCGACAGCACGGTGATCAACGCAGGCAGCATTGCCGGCGGCCGCGGCAATGGCGGCAGCGGCGCGCAGGCCGATGCGGTGGATTTGTCCGGCGGCGGCAACACGCTGATGCTGGAAAGCGGCTACAGCTTCGCCGGCAACGTGATCTCCACCAGCGGCAGCACGCATGGCGGCGATACGCTGGCTTTCGGCGGCAGCAACAACGCCAGCTTCAACGCTTCGCAGATCGTGGCCAGCGCACCGAGCAGCTACAACGGCAGCACCAACCAGTACTACGGCTTCAGCAGTTACGAGAAAACCGGCAGCAGCACCTGGTCCATCAGCGGCACCTTGCCGAGCGGCATGGACTGGAACGTGGCGCAGGGCACGCTGGATCTGTCGGCGATCACCAACAATGTGGTGCTGGGCTCGCTGACCGGCGCAGGCACCATCACCACCGGCAGTCATACGCTGGTGCTGAGCGCGGCCAGCAACGGCAGCTTCACGGGTACCCTTATCGCCGGCGCGCTGGCCGTGCAGGGTGGTGCTACGCAGATCCTTGATGGCGCCGAGACCGTCGCCGGCGCCACCACGCTGAGCAACGGCACGCTGGAAGTGGGCGATGCCGATTCCGGCAGCACCGCCAAACTCACCACCACGCAAGTGATCGTGCAAAACGGCAGCACGCTGCGCGGCCACGGCAGCATCGATGGCGATGTGATCAACGACGGCATCGTCTGGCCGGGCGGTTCGGTCGGCGTGCTTACCGTCAATGGCAATTACACGCAGAACAGCGATGGCGCACTGCAGATCGACGTCACGCCGACGGTGGCCTCCGAGCTGCTGGTGAACGGCAACGCCAGCATTGCCGGCAGCTTGAACCTGATCTACGCACCGGGCACCTACAAGAGCACGACTTACACGCTGTTGCAGGCCAAGGCGCTGAGCGGGCAATTTGCCACCGTCAACGCCACCGGTTCGGTGCCGACGACGCTTGATCCGAAGGTGACCTACAGCGCGACGCAGGCCGACCTGAGCCTGGGCGGCGCTGCGACCACGACCACCACAACCACGACAACTACCACCACCACCGGTACCGTGGTCGCACCGGCCGACGGCAGCCTGTACGCCAACCTGATGCGCAGCGTGAACCTGGTCGGCCAGCAAACGCTGACCAGCGTGCTCGATGCCACCTTGCGTACGCCGGAAACGGGCTGCGGTTCGGCCAATGCCAACCACAACAATGTTGTTACCTCCGCCTGCAACAGCGGCTTGTGGGTGCAGTACAGCGGCAGCAGCGATTCGCTCAGCGGCAGCAACGGCCTGAACAGCTCTGTGTTCGGTTTGCAGGGCGGCTGGGATCATGCGGTGGCGGATGTCGCGCACCTTGGCGTGGAAGCAGGCTTCAATCGCATCAACGGCAGTGACCACCATGGCGGCAACGGTAACGTCGACACCGTGCATGGCGGTTTGTACGCCTTCGGCAATGTGGGTCCGGTGGTGTTGTCGGGCACGCTCGATGTCGGGCACGACAGCTACCGCGTGTATCGTCAGAGCGGCATCGGCCATGGCGTAGCCTCGCCGGATGGCGATGCCACCTCGGCCGCGCTGCAGGCCGCATGGCCGCTGGCGGCAGCGCAGTGGCAGATCACGCCTGCCGTAGGCGCGCTGTATCAGCACCAGTCGCTGGATGCGTTCGGCGAAGTTGTGCCGAGCACCAGTCCGCTGGCCTCCGCGTTTGCGGTGAGCGGCGCGCATACCACGTACAACACCTTGCAGCCCTACGCGAAAGTGTCCTTCGCCACCTCGTTCGTGGCGCAAGGTGTCAGCTACGTGCCGCAGTTCGACGTGGGCTATCGCTACGACACGCGCAACGCCAACACCCCGGTGGTGCAGGAAACCACCCAGGACGGCACCGTGTTCGCGATGCCGGGCGACTCGCTGGGCCGTGGCGCTGCAACCGTGGGCGCGCGCATTACCGCCAAGGCTGGCGCATCGTGGAATCTGTATCTGGACTACCAGGGACAGTTCGCCAACCACATCAGCGACAACGCGCTGAGCGTGGGCTTCACCAAGGAGTTCTAAACCGTTTCCCAGCGGCCGCGACACAAGGAGGTGTCGCGGTTATTTACCGAAAACGGTGCTCGAGAGCTCGCGCTTCTTTGCGCACGGCTCGGTATGGACATCGGCCGCTGACCATTTCCGTTCATCGGCCTCCTTCCGCGGGTTGGCAAGGACTAGTCCGGCTCGCCGGATCGCGCGTATCTGCCGGGAGGCGTCCCCACGTGCCTGCTGAAAGCCACGCTAAACGCGCTGGCCGAGGCATAGCCCACGCGCTCGGCAATCTGCGCGGCAGTCAGGTCGTTTTTGCGAAGTAATTCCTTGGCGATTTCCATGCGCCACGCCAGCAGGTATTCCATGGGGGCGGCGCCAACAAGTCGCGTGAATCGCTCAAAGAACGCAGAGCGTGACATGGCCACGGTTTTTGCCAGCTGCGCAACGCTCCACGCGTGATCGATGCGCGCATGCATGTGCTTGAGCGCAGGCACCAATCGCTCATCGCCCAGGCCGCGCAGCATGCCTGGCGGCGCATTTTCCGTCGAGGCCGCGCGCATGGCCTCCACCAGCATGAGCTCGACCAGCCGGGAGAGCATGAACTCGTTGCCCGGCTTTCTGTCTGCCACCTCCTCGCCAACCATTTGCACAAGTTGGGTCAGGCGCCGCGAACCTTGAACGTGCACAACGCGCGGCAGCAGCGCGATCAGCATCGCCGGACCGGCTTCGTTGAACTGGAACGAGCCGCCCAGCGATCGCATGTCGGGATGGCCGCGTTGTTCGCCATATCGAAGCTCAGCGACACCGCCTGCAACCTGCTGCGGATCCAGCTCGATGGGAGGCGCCGGCGCATGGCTGGAAATCTTGAACGCCGGTGTGGTCGGTAGCAGCACGAAGTCGCCGATCGCCAGGTTGATAGGCGCATGGCCATCAACGGACAGAACGCAACCTCCCTCCAGCACGATGCAAAAGCTCGGCTGGCCGAATTCGGAGTAGCGCACCGCCCAGTTTCCCTTGCCGCTGATCAGGTTGGCGAACACGGCGCGGGGGCGCAGAAGCCTCACTACTTCGGAAAGGGGGGCGCTCATGTCTGGACTATAGCGAAATAAATAAGGACTTATAATTATCGATAGTCCGGATACACTCCCCTATCGTTCTTTCCACGTCAACGCGACCCCTGGAGAGAAAATATGAAAACGGTACTTATCACCGGTTGTTCCTCTGGCTATGGCCTGGAGACGGCGCGCTACTTCCTGGCGCTCGGCTGGAAGGTTATTGCCACCATGCGCACGCCACGCGAAGACGTGCTTGCGCCCTCGGCGAATCTGCGCGTGCTGGCTCTGGACGTGACCCGGCCCGACAGCATTGCGCATGCCTTGCACGACGCCGGTCCCATCGATGTACTGGTCAACAACGCAGGCATCGGCTTGTTCGGCGCGTTCGAAGCTACGCCGATGACCACGGTGCGCGAGATCTTCGAGACCAATACGTTTGGCGTCATGTCGATGTGCCAGGCGGTGATTCCGCAATTTAGAACGCGTGGAGCGGGCATCATCGTCAACGTCACTTCCAGTGTCACCCTGGCGCCCTTTCCGCTGGTGGCTGCCTATACCGCCAGCAAGACGGCGATCGCGGGATTCACCGCCTCTCTTGCGCACGAACTTGGCGCTTTCGGCGTCCGCGTGAAGCTGGTGGAGCCGGGCTACGGGCCATCGACCCGCTTTACCTCCAACGGCCAGCAGCGCATGCAGGGGTTGATTCCTGCTGCCTACGAACCTTTTGCTCACCGCGTCGTTTCCGGGCTGACCGGCAACCGGGCGGTGACGACAGAGGCCGATGTGGCCTTGGAAGTCTGGCGCGCAGCAAGCGATGAAACGGGGCAACTGCATTTTCCCGCGGGGGCGGATGCCGTCGCTCTGGCACTTGCGGAGAATGGCGACGCAGGCGCCATTTAAAGCATGAACGAGGCCACTTTCTCTTGCGCCGCAACGAGAACTTTGGCCGCCTCATGGAGATGCACGCTGTCTGCAATGATCCATGCATACAGTCCGGATGGCAGTGCAATCGCGGTACTGCATTGGAATGCCTTGCCAAGTACATCCGGACTTACGGCAGGTGGCCGTAGCCGGTCGGCAACGACCAGGCGGCACACGACATCGGCGTCTTCGTTCGACAGCTTGAAGTAATGAAACGAGCTCGACGAGCCGATGTAACTCATGCCTGGAAAGCTCGCTGCGTCAAACAGCGGAACTCTGCCGAATCGGAGTTTTGCGCGGTGGATGGTAAGCAGCGCGGTCTTGGGGTCTTCGTTGTCAGTTTTCCGAATATGCGCCGTTATAAAAACATCGTTTCTGTTTATGCGGGCATCGGTGATTGCCGTGCGTGATAAGTCGTATCCGAGATGTACTGAAAATTCCCGGTCATTATTTGTGTAGAGAAAAAAACCGTCGAAGGCATCTTTCGGGATGCGCCAGGTCAAGTGTTGCCACTGAAAACTCACGACTTTCCCGTTTACAGTGACCACTGGGCGTGGGTCCGGCGTGGCCTCGGATGCGTAAGCACCAGAAAATCCCGCGAGGCTGGCGCATAGACATGACAGGATGGCAATTCTCATGGCCGGTCTCGGCGTTCATCAGCAGGGCTTTCGATGCTGCGCGGGAGTTTCACAGCTCCTGCAGAAATGCTTTCAGATCTTCCCGCTCTTCCACCGTCAGCTGCAGTGGATGACCGGCCTGCAGGCTGCGGTAATACACTTCGCGATCGATCGCATCGTCCAGCGTGGCGACGCTGCCGTCGTGCATGTAAGGCGCGGTGTTGGCGACGTCGCGTAGTGACGGTGTACGAAACAGGCCGATATCCGCCGGATCCTGCGTCACATTGAAGCGGCCGAGTTGTGCTTCGTCCGCATGCGTGGCCACGCGATTGCCGATGGCGCCACCTTGCAGCGAGCGCCGGATCACCTCTTGCGTCAGGCGCGGAAGATCCGGGGCGATGCCGTCCAGGCCCACGCCGGTGCGATGGAAGGCATGATCGGTGAGCGTGGCGGGGGAGCCTTGAAGCAAATGGCACTCGGCGCAGCGTCCTTTGCCCTGGAAGATGCCAAGGCCAAGCAAGGCGCGCGGATTCAGTGCCGTCTTGTCGCCACGCAGTGCGTAACGGTCGTAAGCGCTTTCCGCGGGCCGTAACGATTGCACGTAGCTGGCAAGCGCGATGGCGATATTTCCAGGTACAAGCGCCTGCTTCGACTCCGGGAACGCCTGCGCAAAGGCAATTTGGTATGCCGGATTTTGCTGTATCCGCTGCAGCAGCTCCGCTTGATCGTGCAAGCCCATTTCAACCGGATTGGTCAGGGGGTCGAGCACGGCCTCCTGCAGGGCCTGGCGCCGACCGTCCCAGAAAAACGAGGTGTCCTGGGAGATGGCCAGCGTCAGCAGGCTGGGTGTGTTGCGGGTGCCGGCATGGCCGCCGATGCCGATCGCCACGCGGCGTCCGTCGGTGTAATCCTTGTCGGGCATATGGCAGGACGCGCAGCGGATGCTGCCGTCGGCACTCAGGTGCGCATCGTTGAAAAGCTGTTTGCCCAACGCAATGCGTTGCGCTGCCAAGGCATGCGCGTCGACCTGCGCGGGCGCCTTCTGCTGGGCCATGAACACGCCCAGCATGATGGCGCCTGCGAAGGCCAGCGGCCCAAGCAGGCGAAGCTTATGTGATATGCGCCATGACAGCACGGCACCGCCCCTGCAGATGCGCCGCTTTACATGTTGACGAAGCGCAGCTTAGCGCCGCTGGCTTTCAATGCGGACGTATCGGCGGCCTGCTCGGAAGCGTCGCTCACCACCATCACCACAATGCCTTTCATGGCATCGGCTTTCAGCTGCTTGGACAGGCCGGTGATAAACACCGTGGTCTGCTTCGCATCCGGACCGCCGACGATCAGCATGCCGCCGGGCATCAGGATCGGGCCGATGCTGTGCACGATCGAGTCGCTTTCGTTCTGGCGCCGATCGTTCGCCGCCACGCTGTCGCCGCCGGGAATCACATAGATGTAGGGCTTCATGCCCACATCCTTGCCGTGCAGTTTGCCCTGCTCGGAAAGGTAATTGCCCCAGGTGTTTTCATCTGCTGTCGCGGCCGGCTTGGCCGGTCCCGCTGCGGCCGACGTATCTGCCGCGCTGCCGCCGGGGGCGGAATGATTGCAACCCGCCAGCGCGAAGGCCGCTGCGCCCATGCATACAAGCAATCCTGACCGTGTCATGTGTTCCCTCAATAAAAGATGGTGCTGCCCCTGTAACGGACTCGGGTGAGCCGCTTGTCGTTGCGACGACGGCCTACATTAGAGCCCAAGCATGGCGGGCTGACTACTGTCGCGTCCTTCACGAAGCCCTCACGGCGATTTGTGATGGGATAGAAAGAGCGTTAGCCGCGTACTGCATACCATGCGCGGAGTTAGGGGTAGGGGAAGCCCGCCAGGGCGTCGTGTGTGACCAGCCAAACCGCTCATGATCGAGCGGTACAAAGGACGTGCGTATGGAGTCGCAGAGCTGCGGAGCAGTCAAGGACCACACCCGTCGAGGGAGTCTTGCGCGACGGCGTGCAACATGGCGACGACTGGTCACCTGGGCCACCTGGTTGCTGTGCGCTGCGCTGCTTTGGAGCGGCGCCGTCCAAGCGCAATCGACCGGTTACGTCTACGACGCCAATGGCCGCGTGGTCGCCACCACGGTCAACAACGGCAGCAGCGTCCAATACAGCTACAACAGCCTGGGCCACGTCAGCCAGGTCAGCGCACCGCTGACCGCCGGGCAATTGGCGATTTTTGCCTTCATGCCTACCCATGGCGAGGCCGGCACGCAGGTCACGATCGAGGGCCAGGGCTTCAGCAGCAACGCGGCCGCCGACACGGTGAGCTTTAACGGGACGGTGGCGACGGTGCTTTCCGCCACGGCCAATCAATTGGTGACCACCGTTCCCGATGGTGCGAGCAGCGGCCCGATCAGCGTTACCGTAGGCGGCCAGACGGTGGCGAGCGCTACGCCTTTTGTGATCGATGACACCGGCCTGCCGCCGAGCATCACCCAGGTCAGTCCGGTGGTGGTGTCGGTCGGCAATACGGTGACCCTGAGCGGCGCACATCTGGATCCGGTGGCGGGCGATACCTCGGTGCAGATGGGCGATCGCGAGATTCCGAGCCTCGCGGCCATCACCGATACGCAGGTGCAGTACACGGTGCCCAGCAATGGCACCAGCGGCAATGTCACCGTGGCCACGCCTTACGGCATGGCCACCAGCCCGACGCCGGTGGTGGTGCTGCCGTCCAGCATCAGCGCGGCGAATGTCGTCAGCAGCGGCAATGCCGCCGTCAACGGCGCCGGCGTGAACCTCAATATCGGTGCGTCCGGCCAATATGGCGCGGTGACGTTCACCGCACCGCAAAGCGGCTGGGTGAGCCTGCAGGCCAGTGCGATCACCACCACCGCCAGCGGCCTCTATTACACCGTGTATGCGCCGGGCAACAGCGTGCTGCAGCAGGGTTCGATTTCCAGTTCGTCACCCTCGGTGCACTTGCCGCACTTGCTGCCGGGTGCGGTCTACCTGGTGGTAGTCCAGCCGAGCGGCGCCGGTGCGCAGCTGACGATGGGCGTGGAAAGCAATTCGCTGCTCACCATCGGCAATGCCGCGACCGTGGTGACCACGGTCGCGGGCGCCAGCGAGCGCGTGCTGTTCAATGCAACGGCCGGGCAGAACCTGGCGTTCCAGATCAACGGCACCACTACCAATCCGTCCGGTCACACCGTGACCTACACGGTGTATTCGCCCAGTGGCGCCAGCTATACCAGCGGCACCACCGCCAGCACCGGCGTGATCAATCTGGGCAACCTGCCCACCGCCGGCACCTATCAAGTGGTGGTCGCGCCGGGCAGCGGCGTTACCGGCAGCATGCAGGTGGAAGTGGCCGCCGGCGTCACCGGCACCTTGAATGGCACGCCGCAAAACTATGTGGCCAATGTGGCGGGGCAGAACATCTACCTGTCGTTTACCGCCACGCAAGGCGAGAGCCTTGAGCTGACGCTTTACAACGTCAACGATGCCGGCGCTACCTACAACCAGTTCCCGGTGTACGTGTACAACGCAGCCGGCGCGCAGGTGGCGTCGTTCTGGTGCTATGCGTCCAATCCGGGCAAGAGCTGCACCCAGCATTTGTGGTATCTGCCGGCAGGTGCGTATTCGGTGGTGGCTACGCCGTATTACGGTGGCGTGCTCAGTTTCACCGCTTTGCTCGAGCAGGATCTGTCGGGCGGCAATATTCCCGTCAACGGCACGGCTGCCGTGGCGCTGGCTGCGGGCCAGGTAGAGCGCTACACCTTCACCGCGAATGCGGGCGATACCGTGGCGCTGAACGTTTCGGGCATTACCACCGCGCCGACCGGCCAGGGTGTGGCGTTCCTGGTGTATCGCCCGGATGCGGGCGCGATTACCACCAGCACGCCGGCCTACACCTCGTTTACGCCGACCGGCTCGCAAACCGTGAACCTGCCGAACCTGCCGGTAAGCGGTACGTACACGATCATCGCGGCCCCCAGCTACGGCCTGGCCGCCAGCGGGCAAATAAGCGTGGTGGGCGGCGCGACCGCCACGCTGCCGACCAATGGCAGCTCGCAGACCTACACCGCCAATGTCACCGGCGAGAACGTGTATCTCACCTTCACCGCCACGCAAGGCCAGAGCCTTGAGCTGGCGCTCAACAACGTCAATGCGGCGGGTGCGCAATACAACCAGTTCATCGTGTACGTGTACAACGCGGCCGGCGGCCAGGTGGCCTCGTTCTGGTGCTACGCCTCCAATCCGGGCGCCAGCTGCAACCAGCATCTGTGGTACCTGCCGGCGGGCACGTACTCGGTGGTGGCATCGCCGTACTACGGTGGCGTGCTGAGTTTCAACGCGCTGATCCAGCCAGACATCGACGGCGGAACGATTGCCGACAACACGCCGGTAAACATCGCGCTTGGGGCCGGCCAGGTGGAGCGCTACACGTTCAATGCGAACGCCGGCGACACCGTGGCGCTGAATGTCTCGGGCATCACCACCACGCCGGCCGGCCAGGGCGTGACCTTCCTGGTCTATCGTCCGGATGCGGGCGCCATCACCACCAGCACGCCGAGCTATACCTCATTCGGTCCGACCAGTGCGCAGACGGTGAACTTGCAGAACCTGCCGATCAGCGGTGCCTACACGGTGATCGTCACGCCCAATTACGGCCTGGCGGGAAGCGCGCAATTTGAGGTGGTATCCGGCGCGACCGGCACGCTGCAGACCAGCGGCACGGCGCAGAGCTATACGGCCAATACCGCCGGCCAGAACGTGTATCTGTCGTTCACCGCCACGCAAGGCCAGAACCTTGAGCTGGCGCTCAACAACGTCAATGCGGCGGGTGCGCAGTACAACCAGTTCATCGTGTACGTGTACAACGCGGCCGGCGGCCAGGTGACGTCGTTCTGGTGCTACGCCTCCAATCCGGGCGCCAGCTGCAATGCGCATCTGTGGGATCTGCCCGCGGGCACGTATTCGGTGGTGGTGTCGCCGTATTACGGCGGGGTGTTGAGCTTCAACGCGCTGCTGCAGCCGGATCTGGATGGTGGCGCGATCACCGACAACACGCCGGTGAATATCTCGCTCGGCGCCGGTCAGTCCGAGCGCTACACGTTCAATGCGAACGCCGGCGACACCATTGCGCTGAACGTATCGGGCATCACCACCACGCCGGCGGGCCAGCCGGTGAATTTCCAGGTGTACCGTCCGGATGCGGGCGTGATCACCACCAGCACGTCTGCCTATACCTCGTTCAATCCGACCAGCTCGCAGGTGGTGAATCTGCAGAACCTGCCGGTCAGTGGCGCCTATACGGTGATCGTCACGCCGTACTACGCCCTGCCGGCCACGGCGCAGTTGAACGTGGTGACGGGCGCGACCGGCACCTTGTCGACCGACGGCACCGTGCACAGTTATACGGCCAATACCACCGGCCAGAACGTGTATCTGTCGTTCAATGCGACCCAGGGCCAGAACCTGGAACTGACGCTCAACAACGTCAATGCGGCGGGTGCGCAGTACAACCAGTTCATCGTGTATGTGTACAACGCGGCCGGCGGCCAGGTGACGTCGTTCTGGTGCTATGCGTCCAATCCGAACGCCAGCTGCAATGCGCATCTGTGGGATCTGCCCGCCGGCACGTATTCGGTGGTGGCTTCGCCCTACTACGGCGGCGTGCTGAGCTTCAATGCGCTGCTCCAGCCGGACCTCGTCGGACCGGCACTTGCCGCCAACACGCCGGCGAATATCTCGCTGAGCGCGGGCCAGGTAGGGCGCTACACCTTCAATGCGAACGCCGGCGACACGATCGCCCTCAACGTATCGGGCGTGACCACCACGCCCGCTGGCCAGCAGTTGAACTTCCAGGTCTACCGTCCGGATGCCGGCGTAATCACCACCAACACGTCGGCCTACACGACGTTCGCACCGACCAGCGGGCAGTTGGTCAACCTGCCGAACCTGCCGGTGAGCGGTACCTACACCGTGATCGTGACGCCGTACTACGGCCTGGCCGCAAGCGCGCAATTGACCCTGGTATCCGGCGCCACCGGCAACCTGCCGAGCACGGGAACCTCGCAGCACTACAGCGCCAATGCGGCTGGCGAGAATGTCTACCTGTCGTTCAACGCCACCCAAGGGCAGAACCTTGAGCTGACCTTGAACAATGTCGCCGTGGTGGGCGGCCAGTACAGCAACATCTACGTCAACGTATACAACGCGGCCGGCAATTCGGTGGCCACGTTCTGGTGCTATGCGTCCAATCCGTCCGCCAGCTGCAGCCAGCATCTATGGAGCCTTGCCGCCGGCCAGTATTCGGTGGTGGTGAATCCGTATTACGGCGGTGTGATCAGCTTCAATGCGCTGATCGAGCCGGATATCACCGGCGCGTCGATCGGCGCGGGCGACAACGTCAGCATTTCCTTGAATGCCGGCCAGGTGGAACGCTACACCTTCAGCGCGAATGCGGGCGATACGGTGACGCTCAACGCCTCCGCCATCGCCACCACGCCGGTAGGCCAGGGCGTGAACTTTACGGTCTATCGCCCGGATAATGGCGTTATCACCAACAACTCCTCCGCCTACTCGTCTTTCACGCCGAGCGGCGCGCAAACGCTCACGCTGTCCAATCTGCCGGTAAGCGGCACCTACACGGTCATCGTGTCGCCCAGTTATGGCCTGCCGGCCGATGCGCAGCTGAACATGCAGGACACGGCTGCGGCGCCGCCGACCTACAGCACGCCGACCCTTACCGATGCCGGCTCGTCGGTAAGCGAAACCGCCTCGGCGTCCGGTCAGACCGTCAACATGACTTTCAACGCCAATTCCGGCGACAACCTGGAATTGCAGTTCGCCGACATCAACGTGCCGGGCGGCAACGTGAATGCCTTCCGCGTCGACGTCTACGATCCGAGCGGAGCGCAGGTTACCTGGGCGTATTGCTACAACTCCAATCCGGCATCGAGTTGCCGCTTCCCGCTGTGGAACCTGCGGGCCGGCAGCTACTCGGTCGTGGCAACGCCGACCTGGGGCGGCACCATCAGCTTCAGTGCGCAGCTGCAGCCGGATATCGTCGGCCCCGCACTTAGCGCCAATACGCCGGCGACCGTCACGCTTGGCGCCGGCCAGGTGGAGCGCCTGACCTTCAGCGCCAACCAGGGCGATACCGTTGCGCTGAACCTGTCGGGCGTAAGCACGACCGCACCGGCCGGCCAGACGGTGTACGTGAATGTATACCGGCCCGATACCGGCCTGATCAGCACGGGCAACTACTACACCTATTTCAGCGAAAGCGGTTCGGGCACGCTCAATCTGCAAAACCTGCCAGCCAGCGGTACCTACACGGCCGTGGTGTACACCTCGTACGGCACGCCAGGCACCGCGCAGCTCACTGTGGCACCGGGCGCGACCGGCACGGTGACCACCAACGCCGCGGCGCAGAGCTTTGCGGCGCAGACGGCAGGCGAGAACGTTTATCTCAACTTCAACGCCAACCAGGGCGACAATCTGGAGCTGCAGCTCAGCAACATCACGCTGACTGGCGGCAGCAACAACGGCTTCCGTGTCGATGTCTACAGCGCCAACGGCACCGATGTTTCCGGCACCTACTGCTATACGTCCAATCCGGGTGCAAGCTGCCGCTTTGCGCTGTGGAATCTGCCGGCAGGCAGCTACTCGGTGGTGGCGAGCCCGACCTGGGGCGGCACCATCGGCTTCAATGCCCAGTTGCAGAGCGATGTGGCGGGACCGGCACTCACTGCCAACACGCCGGCCACTGTCACCCTGGGCAGCGGTCAGATTCAGCGCTTCACCTTCAATGCCAATGTCGGCGACACGGTGGCCCTGAACCTCTCTGCGGTAAGCAGCACGGCACCCACCGGGCAAGGCGTGTATGTCAACGTGTATCGCCCCGACACCGGTGCGATTACCACCGGCAACTACTACACCTACTTCAGCGAAACGGGCTCCGGCACGCTGAACTTGCCGAACCTGCCGGCCAGCGGCACCTACACGGCCGTGGTGTATACGAACTACGGCACGCCGGCGACCGCGCAATTGACCTTGGCGCCGGGTGCCACCGGAACGGTGACCAACAACGGCGCAGCGCAGAATTTCGCCGCCAACATTGCCGGCGAGAACGTCTACTTCAACTTCAATGCCAATCTGGGCGACAACCTGGAGCTGCAGCTCAGCAACATCACGGTGACCGGCGGCAGCAACAACGGCTTCCGCGTGGATGTCTACAACAGCGTCGGCAACGATGTCTCGGGCACTTATTGCTATACCTCCAATCCGGGTGCGAGTTGCCGCTTCGCATTGTGGAATCTGCCGGCGGGTACGTATTCGGTGGTGGTAAGCCCGACCTGGGGCGGCACTATCGGCTTCACCGCGCAGCTGCAATCCGATGTAACCGGTTCCGGCCTGACGATGGGCACGCCGGCAAGCATCAACCTCGGGGTTGGGCAGGTGCAGCGCCTTACCTTCAATGCGAACGTGGGCGACACGGTGGCCTTGAACCTCTCGGGCGTCAGTACCACCGCACCCGCCGGGCAGGGTGTGTACGTGAATCTGTATCGTCCGGATACGGGTGCGATTACCACCGGCAACAACTACACCTCGTTCAGTGCGACCAGTTCCAGCACGATCAATCTGCAGAACCTGCCAGCGAGCGGCACCTACACGGCCGTGGTCTACACCAACTACGGCACGCCGGGCAGCGCGCAGCTCACGCTGGTGCCTGGCGTAACCGGCACCGTGGCGACCAATGGCCCGGCGCAAAGCTTCCAGGCCACCGCGGCAAGCCAGAACATCTACTTCAACTTCAACGCCAACCTGGGCGACAACCTGGAGCTGCAGTTCAGCAACATCGCCACGACCGGCGCCAGCAACAACGGCTTCCGCATCGATATCTACAACAGCACCGGTACCGATGTCGCCGGCAACTACTGCTATACCTCCAACCCCAATGCAAGCTGCCGCTTTGCACTGTGGAATCTGCCGGCAGGGACGTACTCGGTGGTGGTAAGCCCGACCTGGGGCGGGGTCATCGGCTTTACGGCGCAGTTGCAGTCGGACAGCGTCGGACCGGCGCTCGCCATGAGTACGCCGGCGACAGTCAATCTTGCCGCCGGCCAGGTGCAGCGTCTGACCTTCAATGCGAACGTGGGCGACACGATTGCGCTGAATCTGTCGGGGGTGAGCACAACCTCGCCGACCGGGCAGGGTGTGTATGTGAATATCTACCGCCCGGATACCGGTGCAATTACCACCGGCAACAACTACACCTCGTTCAGTGCGACCAGTTCCAGCACGATCAATCTGCAGAACCTGCCTGCCACCGGTACGTACACCGCCGTGGTGTACACCAACTACGGCACGCCGGGCACTGCGCAATTGACCATGCTGCCCGGCTTGACAGGGACGGTATTGAGCAATGGCGTGACACAGAATTACGCCGCGTACACGCCGGGCGAAAATGCCTACCTGAATTTCAACGCCAACCTGGGCGACAACCTGGAGCTGACGCTCAGCAACATCAATGTGGTGGGCGCCAGCAATAACGGGTTCCACGTCGATATCTACAACGTCAGCGGCAACGACGTATCCAGCACCTACTGCTATGCCTCCAGTCCGGGTGCGGCCTGCAGGCTCGCCCTATGGAATCTGCCGGCAGGCGCGTATTCGGTGGAGGTGGAGCCCATCTGGGGCGGCACCATGAACTTCACCGCCCAGCTACAGCCGGATGGATCCGATGGTGCGCTGACCGCCAATGTTCCTTCCACCATCAACCTGGGCGCCGGCAGCGTTCAACGCATCACCTTCAATGCCAGCGTCGGCCAGAACGTAGTGCTCACGCTGGCGGGGGTAAGCAGCACCTCGCCGACCGGACAGACCGTGGCCGTCAACGTATACCGGCCAGATACCGGCGCGATCACCACGGGCAACTACTACAACTGGTTCAGCACGGCTACGTCCAGCACGCTGACGCTATCCGGCCTGCCGGCTACCGGTACCTATACGGCGGTGGTGTACACCAGCTACGGCACGCCTGCGACGGCGCAGCTGAGTTACACCACGCAGTAGCGGGCGGCACAACCGTGATCACGCATTGCACATGGAACCAACCGAAGCATTTGATGGGGACTCGGTGATGAAAGCGCAAAGGACAGTAATGGAACGTGCCGGATGGATCAGCCTGCTTGGCATCGCGACGCTGAGCGCATTCGCGCTGGCGCTGCCACAGGCCACCTCGCCTGAGCGCGTCAGCAGTGCGCAGCACACCTACTTCATGCCGCCTTCGGCCGAGGTCGGCCAGATATTGCTGCCGGACGGGCGCACGTTCGAGGTGCATGGCGGCGATGGGGTGGCTTATCTGATCGATGGCAATAAGCGCCGCCAACTCGCGCTGCCAGAGCCTCGGCGCTTTGCATCCGTCACCGTGATGCCCGGCGGCCAGGTGCTGCTGTGGGGCGGTATCGATGCGCGGGGCGAGGTGCTGGCGTCGGGTGAATGGTTCAATCCTTCAACTGCTCGTTTCGTGCCTACCGGCGTGTTGGGTTTGCCGGCGCGCGCAGGCCATACGCTGACGGTGCTCAGTGATGGTCGGCTGCTGATGGCCGGCGGCTGGTCCAGTGACGGCACTCCTGCTACGCAGTCCATGGCATGGGCGCCTATCTCGCATCAGTCCACAGTGCTGGGCGATGTGCAGTCGCCGCGCATGGATGCGCTGGCTGTGCTGCAAGCCGATGGCAGCGTGCGTATCGAAGGTGGCGTGGATGTGCGCGGCATGGCGATGTCCAGTGCGGTGCGCTTCGATCCTGCGCAGGCGCGTTTCAGCCCGCTGTCGCATGGCATCGCCGCGGCCGCGGCTGCCCCAAGCATGCTTGCGCTGCCTGATGTGGACATGCATGCGGCGCCGATCCAAGGCCCGCTGACCTTGCGCTTCACCACGCCCATGGATGTGCGCTCGCTCAGCACCAAGACCGTGACCTTGCTGGGTCCGGAAGGGGCGTTGCCGATTCAGGTGGTCGGCACCAACGAAGGCCGCCAGGCGTTTGTGCAGTTGCCGGATGATCTCTATCCGGGTTCGCGCTATACCTTGTTCGTTAAAGGATTGCGCGCTGCCGACGGTACGGCGTTGCCGTATGCGGCCGTGGGCTTCGATACCGCCCATACGACAGCCACGGGCGTGGTGATGGCCGGGCAGGGAGCGCTGCCGACACCGCGCTCTACAGCTGCGGATGTCCCGGTATCGAATGAGCCGCCGCTCTATGTAATGGCGGGCGGTGCGCGGGCTTCTGCGTGCGACGCGAGCAAGGACCAGCTCTGCCGCGAACACGGTTTCGTGCGCGATGGCGCCTTCTATCCCGGTCAGAACAATGCCCCCAATGACACCGGGCCGCACTGGCGTCTATATGCGAATCATCAAAGCCTTCCCGATACGCACGTACTCGAAGCGAGCCTTCCAAAGGGCACTACGGCTCTGATCGGGCAGATCCGTCAGATCGACGAAACACCTGTCGCGAATGTCGAAGTGAGCGTCAGCGGCCAGGTCGTGAAAACCGACGCCCACGGCGTGTTTATCCTCAAGGGCCTTGCTGCAGGCCGCAACGAAGTCTTTGTCGATGGCGGCCCCGCCAGCCACGGGGACTTAAATTACGGCCGCTTCTTGGTCGGCGCTGATGTGAAAGCGAAAACCATCACGCACATGCCGTACGTGATGTACTTGCCACGTATCCTGCCGCGTGACGAGATTACGCTGCCCACACCTACCAATCGCGAGGTAGTGTTGCGCCATCCGGAGTTGCCCGGTCTCGAACTGCACATTCCGGCCGGTGCCGTGTTCAAGGACCGTAGTGGCCACGTTCTTGATCACATCGCCATCGTGCCGACGCCAGTCGACCATGCTCCCTTCCCGCTTCCCGACAACTTTCCGATGTACTTCACCATCCAGCCTGGCGATGCGGTGGTGCAGGGCTTGACGCCGGATGCGGCCAAGGGCATCCGGGTGGTGTATCCGAATTACGGTCACAACAAGCCGAATACGGCCAGCAACTTCTGGGTCTACAGCGCCAAGGACGGCTGGCAGATGTACGGCGGCGGCCATGTGACGCGCGACGCTGCTCAGATTGCTCCCGATCCGGGCGTAGCCCTGGTGTGGGCAATGGGTGCCGGTGTGTCGCTGAGTAGTGCTAGCAGCGGTAATGGAGTCAAGAACGACAACAAGTGCGAAGGCGATCCGGTAGATACGCAGACGGGCACGTTCTTCCACGAATGGAACGACCTGGCCATCAGCGATGTGCTGCCTTTGAAGCTGACGCGCGCCTATGATTCGGCCGACACCACTTCGCATGTCTTCGGCATCGGCGGCAACGCCAATTTCAATATCCATCTGTATAGCAGCGATGGTTCCTTCACCACCCCGCAGCTCATTTTGCCGTGCGGGCAGGCGATTGCCTTCAACCTGGTAACGGGCACTTCCACGAACTGGCCGTTGACCGGCGATGTATGGGAGCACACCGCCACCAACTCGGCGTTCTACGGCGCCACGCTGCAGTTCTTCACCGGCACTCCGATCGGCGAGTACTGGCAGCTGAATATGAAGGACGGCACGGAGTACGGCTTCGAAAGCGACGTGCCCAACCAGTTGAAATGGGTCCAGGATCGCTATGGCAACCAGACACTGTTCAACTACAACGGCGGCCTGGTCGACCAGATCGTATCGCCCAGCGGTCGCACAATCACCTTGAACTACGATGGCAGTAACCGGGTGAAGAGTGCGGTGGACAACAGCGGCCGCACCGTCGGCTACGCCTATAACAGCGCCGGTGGCCTGGCCACGGTGACCTATCCGGACCAGACCACCGAGCAATACACCTATGACAGCAGCAATCGCATGCTGGCCATCCAGGACCGACGTGGAAATACCAAGATCACCAATCAATACGATGCGAACGGACGCGTCACCAAGCAGACCTACGCCGACAGCACGTACTACCAGTTTGCTTACACCATCAACAGCAGCAATGTAGTGACGGCCACCACCATCACGGATCTGAACGGCAACCAGGAACAGGTGGCATTCGATCCGGTAAGTGGCTACGCCAGTTCAGATACGCATGCTTACGGCACGCCGCTGGCGCAAACGATGACCTATGTACGTGAGCCGTCGGGTTTGATCGACAGCAAAACCGATGCATTGAGTCGCACAACCGCGTACACCTACGACGCCACGGGCAATGTATTGTCGGTGACGCAGTTGTCGGGAACGTCCAGCGCGGTGACTACGCATTTCAGCTATACGAGTCTCTACAACCAGATCGCTTCGGTTACTGATCCGCTCGGCCATGCCATCAGCTTTAGCTATACCGACGGATGCCTTACGCAAATCACCGATGCCTTGGGGCATAGCAGCAACATCCAGTGCAATGGCGCCGGCCAACCGACCTCGGTGCAGGACGCGCTCGGCAATACTACGGTGTTTTCCTATCAGGGTTATGACCTGCAGAGCGTGACCGATCCGCTGAACCGCACCGTAAACTATGCGGTGGACACGCTTGGGCGCCGCACCGCCACGCGTGACCCCATGGGCAATGTCAATCTGGTCCAATACGACAGCAACGATCGGGTCGTTTCCAGCACGGATGCGCTCAACCAGACCACTGCGATCACTTACGACGGCAACGGCAATATTCTCACCGTCACGCTGCCCAACACCGGTGTGATCCAATATGCCTACGATGCCCGCAATCGTCTGATCAAACACATCGACGCGATGAATCAAAGCGAGTCGTGGACCTATGACGGCATGGGACACGTCATCACTCACACGGACCGCAAAGGACAGGCTGCCGACATCAGCTACGACGCGTTGAACCGAAGAAGCCTGGTGTCCTTTGCCGACGGTTCCGGTATCCAGGCCAGTTATGACGCCGGCAACCGCTTGACGGGTTTGGCCGATTCGGTCTCCGGCACTCTGGGCTGGACCTACGACGGCCTCAATCACGTCCTCGCGGCAAGCGGTCCGCAGGGCAGCGTCAGCTATACCTACGACGCCAATGGCCGGCGCATCAGTATGACTGCCGCGTCGCAAGCTGTGGCCAACTATACGTACGACAATGCTGATCGTCTGACGAACATAAGCCAGGGCAATGAAACGGTGCAGCTGGGGTACGACGCCGACAGCCGCCGCACCATCATGACGCTTCCCAATGGCATCACCGTCAACTATGGCTACGATGTGGCTAGCGAGTTGACCGGGCTGACCTACACGCAAAGCAATGGCACACAGTTGGGAAGCCTGGTTTACGGCTATGACATCGATGGGCGCCGAATCAGTAAAACGGGCAGTTTTGCCACGGACACACTGCCTACCCCGACCACGCAGCCAGCAAGTTTCGACCTCAACGATCGTCAGACCAGCTTCAATGGTGCGGCGCTCAGTTATGACGCCGATGGCAACCTGACCAGCGACGGTACTAATACCTACACATGGAACGCGCGCAACCAGCTGACCCAGGTCAGCCAGAACGGCAATGTGCAGTTGAGCTATAGCTACGATGCCATGGGTCGCCGCATTGCAAAAAACGTGCAGGGAACGGCAACGCAGTTTCTATATGACGGCACCAATCTCGTGCAGGAAATGCAGGGAACAGGCGTTAACCCGATCCTCATTGGGCCGGGCATGGATGAGCGGTTTGCGCGAAACGATGTGACGGGACGTACTTATTTCCTGACCGACGCACTCAACAGCACGATCGCGCTGACCGATCCGAACGGTGCGATAAAACAGCAATACAGCTACGACACCTACGGCAATGTAACGCCGACCGACACCACGACAGGGTTTACAAACCCTTATCAATACACCGGGCGCGAAGCCGATTCGCCGGGCCTTTATTACTATCGTGCGCGTTATTACAGCCCGATGATGGAAGGGTTTATCAGCGAAGATCCGCTCGCATTCGGTGGTGGGCAGACCAGCTTCTATGCCTATGGCGATGGCAATCCGGTTATGTACCGGGATCCCAATGGGCAGGAATGGGTCACCGCCATCATTGGTGGCATAGCGGGTGGTGTCGCCGGGTATGAGGCTGGCGGCTGGCAAGGCGCCGTGGCCGGTGCCTTGATTGGTGGAGCGGTTGGATTCTTTGCGCCGCAATGGTCCGCTGCCGCCGCCACGTGGGCGGGTGAAGGCATTGCCGGGATGTTTGCTGCTACTGGCACCACCGTCGGGCTTGGAGCTGGCAGTGGTTTCGCATCAACCGTCGCCGGAAACCTGCTCTATGATGCAACGCGGCCGCCTTGCAAAAAGGCCAAGGATTGGAATGATGACTGGGCCTTCGGTACGATCCTGGGAGGCATGGCGCCATTGATGAGCGGCGAGGCTTTTGCCGCCGGTGCCGGCGAAGAAGCTGTCGGCGGAACGGCTTCAAATGTCTTTTCCGGACTTACCGGTGCCGTCAATGCCGTTGGTACAGCCATGGATCCCAAGGCTGATCACGGGTTCGGTCCGTCTAGTGATGAAAGCGATTGTCAGTGCCAGCAGTAGAGGATCGAATCAGATGAGTGTCGCGTCACGGAACCGCTTCAAGTTCAAAGGTTTCATCCCGGGTTTCGTGGCGCTGATGCTTTTCGCGGGACTGTGGATTTTTTTCGCCTGCGTGATACCCAAGGCGGGCGGAGGCTTGGGTGGCGTGGTTTTCTGCCTTGGTGTCGCCGTGCTTTTGCTGGCCTTGGGAAGGGTGTTCTTAATCGGCAAATTGGACCTGGTCATGGATGATCAAGGTGTGGCGCGTTTTTTGGGGGGAAAGGAAATCCAGTCGATTCCATGGGCGAACGTGCAACGCATCGTGGCCTATCCAGTACGTGCCGCTGGAGCCAGCCGCAATGTCACCGCCTACAACATCCTGGCGTTGCCATCATCTGCGGCACGCTCGAAGACACGGAAGATCTATTTCAACGATCAATCCACGGACCTGACTGCGCTTCTGGATTGCCTGAATTTTTACGCGGCAAAGCATGGGCTTAAAGTGGAGCTCGCGCTGAAAGACGGGGTTGGTTGACTGCGACCAAAGGGGTTGCGACCAAACGGGTCAGAACACTTTTCTAGACCTGCCTTGTGGTCGAACTTTCACCACACAGCCGAGCTTTGCCTCAATGACCGCCTGGAAGCGGTTGGTTTCCAGTGCGCGCCGTCGTTGAAGGTGTGCGTGGATATCGGAGTGTGGAGCGCGCATTTCTCTTGTTTGGCGGCCTCATGCAACAGTCGCAAATAGCGTCGATAGTTTTGATCGGATGGGAAACAGGGTTGCCGATTATTTCCGCGTTGAACCACATGTTGCGAAAAGCCGGTGAGATTGAGGCGAGGCTGGCGTGGCATGATGAGGCTGCCGGTATCAAGATCGATAGGTGTGGGGCAGCTAATGTGGCAACACCCGATCTTTCATGTCTCAGACATTTCGCCCAATTTGGCGGACATTAGTCATGATTACGAGCTTCATTTTGAGTTTTGCCTTTCTCTTTTTTGATGCAGGGCAGATGAACACTGTTCCTGGCACGAGTGCTGCGCCGGTAGAGATGAGGTCAAGTGTGGACGACTTGTCCAAGGCTGCTGCGCTAGGAGATGCCTTGGCCGCCGCGAAGCTGAGTGACTATTTTAGATATGAAAGAAATATGGACCCCAAATGGAAATATTGGGCGCTTGTTGCTGCTGAAAATGGAGATGTGGCGTCCCAATTTGATGAGTACAACATTCTTTCAGACAGCAGTGATCCTCTGGTGAAAAGGCGCGCCTTTTATTGGCTAAAGAAATCTGCGCAAGGCGGCTTTCCATACTCGAAGATAGAGTTTCAAAACTGTTTCCCATCTGGGAAGTTTGAAAGTCTCAAGCAGGGCTGCTTGGGCTCCGGCGCGCATCATTGAATTGAGAGGGGTCCGGCTCAAAAAATCAGGGCACTTTTTTTGTTGGCGTAAAGTGCGACCTTGCTTCCGTGATGATGGTTGCGTCAATGTCTATTAACTACCGAGAAGTTGGAAGAGTGCTAAGCGAGATCCGTAAGAACGGACGCGCGGGCCTCGCCACGGCTCATTCCAGCGCGATCGCCTATTTGCAATGTCAGATGGAAGCGGCGGACGGGAGCGAGGATCTCTCTTTCCTGTATCACCGGATGGCCGATCAACACTCTCTTTATCGCCATACCGATGAGCAGGAAAAAACCTGGTCGCAAATTATGGCTTTGTTTCCGCAGGATCCTTTGAGCTGGATCGGGGCAAGCGGCTTTTATATGTTTGAAAATCCGGATCCAGCCAAAGCCGTAGCTTTGGCCGAAACAGGATTGCGCGTCGCCCAGGACGTCGGCCACTTCGTTATTAATGCCGCCAGCCATTTATGCCGTGTAGCCAAGCAGCAGGGCAACCATGCGTTGATGGAAAAGACGATTGCGTATCTTGTTGCCTATAAACGGCCGCTCAAATCGATGGATGCCGCCTATGAGTGCGATTTCCTCAAGGGCCTTCCCGATGGGGCGATAAATGAGTTGCTAGTTCAGTAACTTAAGGCATTCTGCAAGCATTGAGCGTACCGGGGATCAGGGGGAGAAGAGGGTAGGTACATTTTCCTTTTTCGGTTGACCCGGGTTTTGACGGCATGGCGCGGGGGCGCAGAACGAACGGCAAATCTGGTAAAAGGCGGTACTACGAGTGGGGCTACGCGCGTACCCACATCGAGGAATATGACGGCAACGGTCGCCGTTGCGATCCATTGGACGGTCAAACAGGCGAATCAACAAAGCCTCCTGTTCCCGGCAAAGATATCGATATATGAGCACCTTTTTACATTGCTGTGAATCGTTGAAACTTGCTTGCGACGATCCTGATTCACCGGTAACTTTCAAGCCGAAGTTCCGTGAATATGGGATCAAAGTATTAGATGGCGGAACAAGCTCCATAGCCATTTCGTTCTGCCCTTGGAGCGGGCATAAGCTTCCCGAAAGTCTGAGAGATGAATGGTTCAGTCGCCTGCAAGCGCAAGGTTTCAATCCAGGAGTCGATCTTGTTCCATTGGAATTTCAGGATGAGCGGTGGTACACGAAATAAAAAAGCTTGAGTTGGGTTTTTAGTACACGTCTTACGTCATCAAGAGACTATGAGGTGCCCTTGTTACTCGGAGTCATTCGAAGTGCGGATATAACATTGCTCATTGATAAGACAGGTGTGAAAAATTTCAAATGGTTACTTACAGTGGCGTCGCTTGCTTGCGCATGCATGGGCTCCGTGCATGCACAAAGTGAACCGAATGCTGCTGAGAACCAGCAGGCTGTGATTAAACGGGTGCTCGGCGACTTTCTTAAAAGTGAATTTGATGGAAGTGAAGATGCGAGGCAGAAAGATGCGGCCTTCGGCCCATCAAGTGCCGAAGCAAAGTCCTTTCTTCAGGATCCCGGGGCCCTTACGGGGCAGATCGTTGACATTGCGGCTGACCCTGTCGAGATAGTGAAGAGCTTCACCGTAGAAAGCGTAAATGTTGGCGCCCATGGCGTAAGCGCCAATGTGGTATTTCATGTGCTCGCCCTGGCCTCCTCAGAAAATGGGGTTCGCTCCATCTCATCGCACGAGGAAGATGAAACAATAGTCTATGAGATGGCTTTTGCTGCCGGCCGATGGATGGTTTTTGATCCGCCTATGCCAAGGATCAGCGCCGGCGTGGTTGTCAATGGTCTTCAGTTGCACATCAAAGGCATGGATTCGATCTTCAAAGATCGCTCACAGATGTCTGAGGCACAGCAAAAGACCTATAAGGGCTATCAGGATCAACTGAGTCAGCTGAACGAGCTTATGCGTCAGCCCTGATTGTGTCGTCGAACCATCACTGTGAGCTGCCGATGAGCCGCCCTTCCCTTGTTCGCATTGCTTCGGCATTACTGGTCCTGTCGCTAGCTAGCGTGCCACTGGCATCTGCTGGCACCAATGAAGCGCCTTTTCCAACGGCTGCCGCGCTATGCCACCACACTGCAATTGCCGAAGAAGGTTTTGTGCCGATCGGCGGCATCGAGCAGTGGGTGACTATCCATGGCGCGCACTGCGACAGCCCCGTGGTGCTGTTTATCCACGGCGGCCCGGGCAATCCGTTGAGTCCATTCGCAGCCAAGGTCTACGGATCGTGGGAATCCAGGTTCACCCTGGTGCAATGGGATCAGCGCGGCGCCGGCAAGACCTTTGGGCACAATCCCGGCAGCGCGCAGGCGTCGCTGAGCATCGAGCAGATGAGTCAGGATGGCATCGCCTTGGCGCAGTACCTCACCGCGCATCTGGGTCAAAAGAAAATTATCTTGATGGGCAGTTCGTGGGGATCGGTATTGGCCGTGCATATGGCGATGGCGCGGCCGGACCTGTTCTATGCCTATGTGGGATCCAGCCAGTTGGTGGATGGCGAGCAGAATGCGTCGGCGGCGTATCGACAAGCCCTGGATCGGGCGCGCCGTATCGGCGACACCGGCAGCGTTACGAAGCTTGTCGCGCTCGGAGCGCCACCTTGGACCGATCCGCACAGCTTCGGTGCGCTGCGGCGTATTACCCGTCGCTATGAAGCGTCGGCCAGCACGGCTGCGCCCGCCGACTGGTGGCAGCCTGCGCCAGCTTATACCGGCACATCCGTGCAGCAGGAAGAAGATGCGGGGGAGGACTATTCCTATTTGCAGTATGTGGGCAAGGATGGTCACGGCATGTTCTGGCAGATCAACCTGCCGGCACTAGGCGGCGAATTTCGCATCCCCGTATTCCTTGTGCAGGGCGCGGAGGATCTCAACACCGTGCCGCCAATGACCAAGCACTATTTCGACACGCTGCATGCACCACAAAAGGCCTACGTGCTCGTGCCGCACACCGGACATGATCCCAATGTGGCCATGGTCGATGCGCAATACAGATTGCTGATCCAGCGTGTGCTGCCGTTAACCAAGTGAGTCGATCGGACCGACGCGCCGCTAAGCAGGCACGTACGTCAACCTGATCATGTCCTCGCCGATTAACTCGCTGGCCACGAAGCGGAGCGGTGGCCGCGGGCCGGCGAAGAATGGCGTGCCACGACCAAGCACTATGGGGCGGAAGTAGAGTCGATACTCATCGATCAGGCCGAGCTCGGCCAGGCTGTGCGCCAGCTCTGGTCCGGCGACGTCGATCTCCCCGGCGAGGTCGGCCTTCAATCCTCTTATTGCCGCCTCGATGTCATTGGCGACAAGCGTGGCATTCGGGCCGACCGACGTCAGCGAGCGCGACACCACCCACTTCGGTTTGCTTTGCCACATTGCAGCGAAGGCGCGATCCTCCGCGTCCCAATTCGGATGATCATGGTCCCAATACCGCATGACCTCGTACATGCGGCGGCCGTACAGCATGCCGGCCAGACCGCGCGTTTGCTCCACGAAGTAACGGGAGGCTGCCGGATCAGGCGGGCCTAATTCCATGTGGTCGACATAGCCATCCAGCGACTGCATCAATCCGAACACAAGCTTTGCCATGGGAAATCTCCCCTTGTGGGTCTTCAGGACGGTGGTGGTGCGAGTGCCCTACTCACTGAAGATGACGGATGGCGGCGCTGGAATTCGACACGATATCCAGGAAAATTTTGTTAATTTCGGCGGGTGCCCGCTCGTGCATTACCCAAATTCGGGCCCATGACTCCAGAGCTCGCTCCATGGCTTGCGCATGGGGCCGCAGACAAAGATGTCGGGGTGATCCTCGCTTTCTTCATTGACGACACCCCATGCATTACCGGAGTGGCCCGCGAGGCGGCAGCCGATAAAGAGTTCATCGACGCGCTCGCGTGAACTTCCCAGCACGATCACGGTGCGTGGCGGTGTCTGTGGATAGCCACGCAGCCATCCCGAATTGACCATGGTGATCGGTGCCGGCAGGCCATAGGCCTGCCCGAGCAGAGCGATGGCGCCTTGCTCCCCGTAATTGCCCACCACGATGCCCAGATCGGCCTGCTGGTCGGCGGGCAGCGCATTCCGAATGGCTGCGACTCGCGCGACGAGCTCGTTCCAGCCGACTTTCTCGCGCAAATCGTTGTTCCTTTTCAGCGCGAAGTCCCGTAGTGGGCTGCTTTCCGTCATCGGCATGATGATCAGCGCCGCATAGATACCGATCGCTGCAACGCCACTGAAAATCAGCGCCCGCCATACCGGGCGCAAGCTGAGCAACCACCGCTCGCCGATCACGGACCCCATGGCCAGCAGCATCGGATACGCCGCGCTGACGTAGTAGAAGCGACCGCGCAGCAGCAGGAACAAGAGCAGCGGGACGATGTACATCCAGGCCAGCATGCGGTAGCGGCGCGCCCGGCAGTATCCGATCAAGCCTGCGATCCAGACCGGCGCGGCAAACAGGTTGGCATTGATGAGGAATTGATCGCGCAGGAAGCCATCCGCGCGCCCCTCATTCACGTCGCGCGCGTGGATACTTTGCAGAAACTGATAGGAAATGAAATCGTGCCTGGCGAGCCAGACGAGGTTGGGCGCAAACACGAGCAGCGCAACACCTGCGCCGGCCCAAAGCCAGCGGCTGGCAAAGTACCGCCGCGCATCGGTGAGCAGCACGCCAGCCAGCACGCCGGCCAGCTCAAACGCGATCGAATACTTCGTCTGCAGTCCAAGCCCGGCAAACACGCCGATCGCCACCCACCAGCGTTGGTCGTCATCGCGCAGCAGGCGGATCACGCTCCAGGCGATAAGCACCCACCACAACATATCGAACGATGAGTACTGGAACATGGTGGCATTCCCCATGGGCGCCGGTGACAGCCCAACGGCGATCGCCGCGAAGACCTGGGCCAGGCGGCCACCACCCAGGTCACGCGCCATCAGGCCGCTGACCAGAATCACCACGCACTGGGCCAGTACCGAGAACAGCCGCAGCCCCACCAGCGACAGGCCAAACATCTTGAGCCCCACATGCTCCAGCGCCGACGTCAGCGGTGGGTAGGGCACGAAGCCCCAGTCCAGATGCTGGGCGTCGCTCAAGAACTGGAGTTCATCCCGATGGAAGCCGTATAGCCCGTTGGTCAGCATGTGGGCCATGCCAAAGAGCAGGGCAATGATGAGTACCGGGGTGATGCTTGTAGTGGTAGACAACGTCTCGCTGGGAAGTTTGGACAAGTTGCGGCTATGCACGTGCAGCTCCCCTGGGTCGTTGAATCCAGATATTCACCGGTCAGCGACCGCCGGACTACCTGCTTGGGGCCGGATTGACTTGATACGGGGACCAAAGGCGGCCCACCGGGGACAAGCGGTGGCTGACATTGGCGTTCTCGGTCAGCTCTGGGCGAGCTCTCGTGTCGGGTTTTATGCCCTCGCCAACTAAATCACCGGTCACGAGATGCGGCGATGGCGGTGCCTTGGTGCGGACACCTTTGCTCCGCGCCCGCGCCCGACAGGCGCCAATTCATCCCTGGCACCGATCCGGAACGCGGGTTGTAGCTGACCATCAGCGGAGACGTGCCCCGCCGAATCGGGATATGAATCAGGCTGACGAAACTTCCTGCGATGGGATTGATGTCGATGGTTTCGGCAATGACATCGCCGTCCCGCAAGCCTGCCTTGTCGGCGTTTGAACCTTTGACGACGCCCGAAACTGCTTCATTCGCCATCACGCGTATTGGCTTGGCAAAGCCAAGGTCGAAGATGCCGACTTGGGTGGCGCTACCGGCCAGGCAAGTACCAAAGGCACCCGCAGCGGGCATGATCAATTGCCCATCCATCATGTGCTGCCAATCGGCCAGCGCCCACGCGCCAACTTGGTCTTTAAGTACCGCAGTCCACGTCGCATCCGTGGCCGGGGCGCCGTGTTCGATCCGCTCGCTGGTGGCATTGACCAAATCAAGCACGGTCAAGGTGGAATGATGTAGCCGTAGCTTTGCATCCAGATCGGCGAAATAAAGCGCGCCGCGCGCGTAGGGCAGCATCCACGCGTTGCGTCCTGACCACATCACCTTGGCCAACTGCTGGTTGGAGACATCCCGCAAGGCGTTGGTGTAGTACTCGGCGGCCTCTTCATTCACCAGGTCAAGGTATTGCCGCGGGGTATAAAGCCCGGCCGCCCAGGGCAATATTTCAGAGAAATAATCCGCGGTGCCCTCGGTGTACCAATCGCCCTCATCGCCTGGTGCGTCGTCAAGATCTTTCATCAAGCTGTGCACCATTTCGTGCGCAACCAGATTATGCAGCTCGACCCGTCCCGCATCGAAGCCGGTGGGCAAATAAAGCATGAAAGAGCTGTCCGACGATCGGCCGCTATCGATCGGGCCGCCGTCATACGATCGAATAAGAAAGCGATACGGTTGCGATGGCGGTATGCGAAACGCCTTGCGTTCGGCTTCGTATGCGCGCGCAGTCCAGTTGGCCGCGGTTTTCAACTGTTCCTCTGGCAAGCCCAAGGCATAAACATGGAAGCCGTCGCTATGGCCGCTCGGCGCATAGGTTTTTACCGGGCCGGCGAGAAACAGCATGTCATCCAATTTGCCGGCGTTGAACACACCGGAAAAGTCGCCGATGCCGTTCGAAGAAACGGCCATCTGCCCTGACGGCAACTGCCAATGCAAATGAACCCGAAAAGCTTCACTGCGATTATCAGGCAACAGCAAGAAGCCTACGAACGCGCCGGAAAGGCCGCCACCAGCGGCCTGCAGATCGATATGCGGGCCGCGTTTGGATGGCTTTGCAGCTGCCACCGGAACAACGTAGGCAATGTGCAGCGATCCGCTTGTCGGTCGTGCTGCAGTCCAGACTTGAAAGTTTCCATCGTTCGTCTGCTTTGCGACAGGCGGCGCAAGTTCAACGGCGCCCTTGTCGTCAGTCACGCGTAACTGCGTGACCTGATCGCTCGTGCGAAGCAGCGACGGCGCCAGCGTGTCGAGCGCCAGGGCTGGCCTGCTTGCCGGTTCTTTTGAAGGGGATAGGACGTAATGAACGGATATGCCGGTAGCGGTGTTGTCGGCATTGAGCACAGGCGCCAGCGTTATATCGAGAGTGCGCTGATCGTTCGTGAGCGTATTTGCGAACAGCGCGGTCGTGCAGAAGAGGGCAGCAATACCGACGAGGCTCAAGAAGTGGCGGCGGCGTGGATGATTCATAGGCACTCGCGAAAACTGGGATTTTTCAGGCTAAAGATAGTTGGCACGCCGATCACGTTTTGAGATGCGCCATCAGCGAAAAAAGCTTAGATGGACATCACGTCACAGGCCGCACCTTTTACCGCCTGATTGGATTATTGGCACTGGCTATGGGTACAAACGGACCGCATGGCTTGTACATATCTTTGTAAATCAGTTGTTTAGATGGGGTGACTGGTGCTCGGGGAAGTTTGATGTGACGTCATGGCCCGTATGCAGCCCAAGCTTGTGGCGGACATTCTCAGGAGATAGCCGTCGAGCGAAGACCCTCGGGAAGCCGGACTTCGAGAGACTGAAGCATTTCACCGCATTTTTGGCACGGCCTGCCTCATAGCGATGGCCGCCGGATTCCTCGCCGTGCCTAATGTCCGGGCGACCACTCGATGGAGTCCGGTGTTATGAAGCATTTACTGGCATGTCTGCCGATTTCCCTTTTACTGCTGGTACCGCCGCAGGCTCGTGCATCGGAGCCTGCTGGAGGCGCTGCGGATCGTGCGGAGATACAACAGCTCATCGAACACTTTAAGTCCGCCATCATCGCTAAGGACGGTGCCTCCTTGCGTGGTATGTTTTTGCCGGGTGGCTCCTGGCTTCAAGGATTGGACAAGGCGTCGTTGGATCTCATGCGCACCAAAATGGCCAATCTCAAGCAGTTCTCTTCGGGAACCTATGAGGGATTCGCCGAGTTTGTGAGCAAGGCGCCCAAACCGATCGAGGAAGTCTTTCATAACGTACGTATTGAGACGGACGGCACGGTGGGCATGGTGTACTTTGACTACCAGTTCCTGGAAGACAACAAGGTCCAGAACCATGGCGTCGAAACCTGGCAGCTGGTGCATACGCAAGACGGATGGAAAATCAGCGCGATGCTCTATTCCGTCACGATGGACCGCATGCGCTGATGCCTGGCGAGGTTGGCCGGGGCAGTCTCTCGGGAAAGGGGGAGTTTTCTAAGACAATGGTAGCCAGCCCTTCTCGCGACTCACAAACTGGCCTGCCGATGCGGGCGTCGCTGATGGCGAGTCTGCCGATCGCCCTATGCATGGGGGTGATGGCGCTACCGGAACTCGGTAACGTCTACGCTGGCGCGTTTCGCGCCTTCTATGCCGCGTGCTTCCTTGTGTGGGTCGTGCCGACAAGTTTGGTGCAGCGCGCGATGTGGCGTCGCGAAACCGGCGCATGGTCGAGTGCCTTGGTGTTGCTCTTCATCACCTATACCTTTTCGGCCACCAGCAATGCGCTATCCGAGATCGTTGCGGTTCATTGGGGCCTGCTTCCTGGGTATCAGTTTCGCCGTATTTTTATGGGCTTGGACGGCTGCTGGCTGGCGTTGATCGCATACTGCGCCATTCATGAGATCTTGCATCACTACGACGCCTTGCAACGTTCGCGACGTCGCGAAGCGGAAGCCAACGCGCTGGCGCGCGAGGCGGGGCTGCGCGCTCTGCAATACCAGCTTCAGCCTCATTTTCTATTCAATACGCTCAATAGCATTTCCGCACTGATCGCCGACGGGCGAAGCAGCGACGCGACCCGCATTGAGTGGCCTGCACTAACTGGTCCAGATGTAGGGTTAGTTTAAGCAGCGAGCTTCAGATGTACATCCTGGATGGCTGGCAGGACAGCTTCAGGAGCCGGTGGCCGATAATTCAACGCGCTATGCGGCCGAACCGTGT
>NZ_JACZZA010000012.1 GCF_014863405.1 Dyella acidiphila | reverse complement strand
AACACGGTTCGGCCGCATAGCGCGTTGAATTATCGGCCACCGGCTCCTGAAGCTGTCCTGCCAGCCATCCAGGATGTACATCTGAAGCTCGCTGCTTAAACTAACCCTACATCTGGACCAGTTAGTGCAGGCCACTCAGTCCGGATCTTGTCTTTACTGTTGCAGCATCTGTAGTCCCATCAAGCAGACGCCTGGATAATTTGCTATCTCCACCTTTAGCTTTGAAAAAGGTGACGCGACTTAGTTCGAAAATGCGGACCACGCACCAGCACAGCAAAAAGAAGACCAGCGGCTTTGCATCAAGAATTGACGTAGTTAGATTACTCAGCCAATTCCAGTCGAAGCGTATGGCGAACGATGTGGCGATCCATGTTACAAAAGCTAGAGACAGCGCACGCGCGTAACGCTCACTTAGTTTGCCAAACCAAATCTCTTGTACTCGCTTGAAGTAGGCCTCGCTGTCCATGATGGGCGCCCTACGTGGAATCCATGTGATAACGGCTAATTCGGCGCGACCTTTAGATGCATCAGTAGATCATTGTTCATAAGGCCGTATGATCAGGGAACTTCGCACATGCCCCGCCGGAACGGGGTTATAAAATCACTTCGTTACCGGCTTAGCTCCACCTACGATGCTTTTCACGGTGTAGCGCCTGGGCTGCTTACGATGCTTTTCGCACATCGTGCATTTGCACGCTAGATTCGTATAGTGCCGAACGCTATGCACTTTCCCGAGTGACCTATCAGCCCTTTTGTAAATCCGATCGAATATATCAGCTTCATTGTTCTCTATATAGCGGCGAATTCCATAACTGCATAGATCTGCGAGCTGCACCATATTCGTCAATTGACTATCTACAAATAGCGGCGTCTCGATGATGTTCGTTATACGCGTCCATAGCGTTCCCTGAGCATGGAAATATCTCATCATCTCGGTGTGGCGTTTCGCAACGGTTTCATTGTTATCGTGCACGATAAGCCCATACTCTTGGACCTTTGTTCTTTTTGACCTAGCTGCGAGATAGCTCTCGTACCTCGAGACGACCTGCTCGAACGCTTGCTCATCGATTGATCGCCCCGTCTTTGCGGGATCGGTATAAAGCTTGTCGACACACTCGCAAAACAGTCGCGCAAAGTCCCACTTACTCACCTCTTCAGCGACCGCCAGCACAAACGCACGTCGCTCGACGTTGGTTAGATGGATGTACGCGTCAGTCTTCTCGTAATTCTTTTTCGTTTGCTTGTAAGCTTTTGCGTTCCTCGCCCGCTGAAGCTTCAGAAGATGTGCATTCCTTTCGCGACGAACAGCGTTTTTTCGCTCAGCATCATTAAGCTGCTCGAAATTAGGAATCCTCGTTTGCTCAAGATAGGGCCTGAGGATCCACGCCGTATGGAGTTCAGCGCTCGGGAGTCGGTGTGCTATTTGGATAGCTTGGATTTGCGTATCCGCGTACTTCCATTTGTCGATGGGGATCGCCAACCCGGCAAGCACGAAATGGCTGCTGTTCCCTGGCACTGCTGATGTGCCCGACTCATCGATGTAGCAAAGATGCATGGGCCTACGTCCCCTTAATTTCGCAGGCAAAAAAAAGCGACTGGGGTCGTGGCTTAAAGCCACGAGTCGAGGCGCTTAGCGACTCTTCCCAGACGCTTCAAAATATTGGGGTCTTACACAGTTCACGTCAATAGGACAAGGCGTAAATATTTAGGGCAGGCTTAATTAGATGCATCAATTGCGACGGGTTATTAGGGGCGTCGCAAACAATGTGACGTAACACGTCACATTGTCCCGTCAACAAGCTGTGAAAGTTAATGCCGCCCAGCGCGATTTTTGAGTGCGACCACTTCGCCGCCAACGCGAAGGCCGCCCAAATACTCCGACCACGCCTGCATGATCTTCCTGCGCTCCGGGAGATGCTGCGCTTTGTTGTAAACGCCAGCCACACCCGGTTCTTTGTGCGATAGCTGGCGCTCGAGGGCCTCCGCACTCCACCCCATCTCACCGAGCAGCGTGCGGGCCATGTGGCGAAAGCCGTGGCCAGTGATGATGCCCTTATAGCCAATACGCGCCAACGCAGCATTGATCGCTCCGTCTGACATGTGACGCCTGGGATCACGCCCACCGGGGAAGAGATATTTCCCGTGGCCTGTCAGCGGATGCAGCTCGCGCAGGATCTCCAACGCCTGCCTGGAGAGTGGAACGATATGCGGCGGCGTTTGTGAATTCTCCTTAGCCGCTTTCTTCAGCTTTCGGTTCGCCGGCGGCACGGTGTAGGCCGGGTGCTCGCCCTCGAGGTCGAAATGCGACCACTCCGCCATACGGATCTCACCGGGCCGACAGAACCACAGGGGCGCCAGCTGCAGGGCACACTTCACCGGGAAAGTGCCGGTGAAGCCGTCGATCGCCCGCATCAGCTCCCCAACCTGCTTCGGATCGGTGATCGTCGGATGATTCTTGGGGTTGCGCGCTGGCAGGGTATCGCGCAGGTCTGCAGCTGGATCGCGGCTGGCGCGCTCAGTGGCCACAGCAAAGCGAAAAACCCGACTGAGCTGGTGCCGGAGGCGATGGGCCTGCTCGATATGCCCCTGCTTCACCAGGTGCGCCAGCAAGGGGCGGATCTCCGCCACGCCTATACCGGTAATCGCCAAAGCACCGATTCGCGGGAAAGCATGGTTTTCCAGGCGCAGGCGCTCCTTGTCGAACTGCCCAGGCGTCCACTCCGATCGCTTCACCTCCAGCCACTCCCTGGCGATCACCTCGAAACTGTTCGCCGCCCGCTCGACGCCGGCGATCTTCTCAGCCCTGCGTAGCGCGCCCGGGTCATTTTGCATGGCGACCTGTTTACGGGCCTGATCCCGCTTCTCCCGCGCTTCGGCCAAGCCTGTGTCGGGATAAATCCCCATGCTCAGCGTTTTGCGCTTGCCCGCGAAACGGTAGTCGAAACGCCACCACTTTGAGCCATTGGGGTTCACAAGAAGATATAGACCATCACCATCCGTCAGCTTGTACGGCTTATCAGCAGGCTTCGCCTTGCGAACAGCAGTATCGGTAAGCGCCATGACGGTAACCCTTCTGACGGTAGAACCAGTTACCGCCAAACCTACCGTCACCAGAAGGTGGATTTCAATGGACGCCGCTGGACGACATGAGACAACAGAATGCCCGAAACCCTTGGTACACTTGGGTTTCTCGGACTTGACTGGACGGGGATGGAGGGGTATTTGGTGGCTATGGGTGGACTCGAACCACCGACCCCAGCATTATGAGTGCTGTGCTCTAACCGGCTGAGCTACATAGCCATGGAGTGCGTATATCGCCTATGGGGAACCGGGTTCGGCCGGATTCAGGCGGGGCGCGGCAGTTTAATCGTCTCGCCCTTGCGGTTCAAGTGGTTGGCTTGCCCCGCCTTTGTAGGCTGTGGTTGAATCGATCCCGGATCAAAGCGCTACACGCCTAGCGGAAAACGCTGACATGATCCGAGGAGGCTGGATGATCGACGTTGATGGCTACCGTCCGAATGTTGGCATCGTTCTGCTCAATGCAGACGGCCGGCTGTTCTGGGCGCGCCGCATCCACCGCGACGGCTGGCAATTCCCCCAGGGCGGCATGCGCAGCGACGAAACGCCGCTGGAAGCCATGTACCGCGAGCTGGAAGAAGAAACCGGCCTCTCCCCCCAGCACGTCGAAGTCCTGGCCGCTACCCGCGGCTGGCTGCGCTACAAGCTGCCCAGCCGCTATATCCGCCATCACCAGCAGCCCACCTGCATCGGCCAGAAACAGGTCTGGTTCCTGCTCAAGCTGGTGGGCGGCGAAGACGCATTGCGGCTGGACGCCTGCGACAAGCCGGAGTTCGACCTCTGGCGCTGGGTGGATTTCTGGTATCCGGCCGCGCACGTGGTCAATTTCAAGCGGGACGTGTACCACCGGGCGCTGCGCCATTTCGCCCCGCTGGTGGAAACCATGCTCAGCATCGAGCTGGGGCCGCAGCCGCATCCGCGCAGCAACCGCGGCAAGCGCCAGGCTGCCTGAACGGGCCAGGCCGTTCCCAGCGAACACTTGTTGACAATCATTCGCATTCGCGTTGAAAATGCGCGGCATGTACATATGCCTGTGCAACGCCATTACCGACCATGACATCCGCCGCGCCGCGGCCGATGGTGTGCGCAGCTTCGCCGAGCTGCAGACCCGTACCGGCTGCTCGGACTGCTGCGGCTGCTGCGAAGCCGAGGCGCGCTCCACACTGGATGTCGCCATTGCGCAAGTCGCGCTGGATCTGCCGATCCTGGTCGCCGCCTGATTTCAGGTCCACTTGTTGGTCAGGAACGCCACCGACACAAATCGGTGGCGTTTTCGTTCGTGCAAACGCTTCGTATTGCCGTCATGCATGAGCAAGAATCCGTATAGTTCCCCACTTCAGCCAACGTACGGAGAGCAGCCATGAAGGGCGACGCCAAGGTCATCGAGTTCCTCAACAAGGTGCTCTACAACGAACTGACCGCCATCAACCAGTATTTCCTGCATTACCGCATGTTCAAGAACTGGGGCTATCAGGAGTTGGCCGAGCACGAATACAAGGAATCCATCGAAGAGATGAAGCACGCCGATCACCTGATCGAGCGCATCCTGTTTCTGGAAGGCCTGCCCAACCTGCAGCATCTGGGCAAGCTGCGCATCGGCGAGAACGTGCTCGAATGCATCCAGGGCGACCTCGACCTGGAGTTGGCGGCGACGAAAGATCTGCGCCAGGCCATCGGACACTGCGAAGGTATTGCCGACTACGTCAGTCGCGACTTGTTCAAGACCATTCTTCACGATGAAGAAGAACACATCGACTGGCTGGAAACGCAGCTCAGCCTGGTCAAGGACATCGGTGCAGAACGTTATCTGCAGTCGAAAATGGAAAGCTGAAGCAAAAGTTAAAAAAGGCGCGCCCTGCAACGCAGCAAAGCGACCATCGCCACAAAGCGCAGCACGATTCCTTGACGGTTTTGTCACCCCCGGGCTATACCCTCCGTTTTCCCGGAAAGGCCGCCCATGGCTTCGCGCCCACCGCCGCGCTATGTCGTACGCCCGCACGCCGACGCTGTCAGCCAGCGCCGGCGTGTGCTGTGGCTTGGCCTGGCGTGGCTCGGCAGCGTGTTGCTGGTTGCGCTGATCGCCGCCTTGGCGGTGGGTGCGTGGAAGGGTGTCGTGCCACGCATTTCGGATCGCCGCGAACTGCGCACGGTTACTGCCGAGAACGAAAACCTCAAGCAGCAAGTAGCCAATCTGCAACGCTCGCAGCAGGTAGCCGATGTCGCAACCACGGCCTTGCGCGAGACCATTTCCCGACGCGATGAAGAAATCAGCGGACTGCGTGCTGACCTGAGCTTCTATTCGCGCCTGGTCGGCGGCGATGCGCAACGCGAAGGCCTGAAGGTGCAGGAAGTTTCGCTGCAGCCCTTGCCGCATTCGTCGGCCTGGAATCTCACCGTCAGCCTTACTCAGAACATCAAGCGCGACGACGATACCAGTGGCACCACCATGATCAGCGTGGAAGGCCTGCGCAACGACAAAGTGATGCAACTGGACTGGTCCGCCCTGGGCGATGCCGCGGAAAAAACTGGAATTCCATTCAAATTCCGGTATTTCGAACAGCTACATACGACAATTGCACTGCCGTCAGATTTTCGGCCCACTCGCCTGCATGTCACAGTCCAGCCCGAAAATGGCGATCCTGTAAGCCGCGCCGTGGCCTGGAGCGACGCCCTATCCAGCCCAGTTACCACCAATCAGGGGGACACCGATGCTCAGCCGTAAACGCCACGAACAAACGCCGCGCCACGCCGATACCAGTCTGATCGCGCAAGGCACCATCATCCGCGGCGATGTCCGCTTCACCGGCACCCTGCATCTGGATGGCCGCATCGAGGGCGCCGTGCTCGGCGAAGGCCCCAATGCCGTCTTCACCCTGAGCGAGCATGGCCAAGTGCAAGGCGAGGTGCGCGTGCCGCACGCCATGATCAACGGCCACGTGACCGGCGATATCTACGCCAGCGAACGGCTGGAGCTGGCGCCGCAGGCCCGCGTGGTCGGCGATGTTCGCTACAGCTCGCTGGAGATGGCGGCCGGCGCCCAGGTCAATGGCCGCATGGCGCATCAGGGCGACGATCACGCCCAGCGCGAGCTGCCGGCGCCGGAAGTGCGCTCGGAGCCTGCCACCGTCTGATCGGCCCGGGCGCGGGAACTCCGCAGGACGGGGCGTGGCAGCTGATATGCTTGTAATTGCCCCCCATCAGCCCCAGTTCCGCGCCATGGAAACCATTGTCGCTATCCCCGATTACCGCCAGGCCGGCGCTCCGCTGGTCTTCACTGAAGCGGCCGCCCGCAAGGTCCACGAGCTCATTCAGGAGGAAGGCAACCCCGGGCTGAAGCTGCGCGTGTACATCACCGGCGGCGGTTGCTCGGGCTTCCAGTACGGCTTCACCTTCGATGAGGAACGCGCGGAAGACGATTTCGCGCTGGACCGCGAAGGCGTCACCCTGCTGGTCGATCCGCTTTCGCTGCAGTACCTCACCGGCGCCGAGATCGACTACAGCGAAAACCTCAGCGGCTCGCAGTTCGTCATTCGCAATCCCAACGCCAAGACCACCTGCGGCTGCGGCTCCTCGTTCTCCACCTGAGCGGCCATCAAACCCGATGGCGTCGACGAACCTCAACACTTTCGCCGGACTCAGCCTGATCCTCGATCGCGTTTCCGAACAGCGCGATGAAGCCGACTGGGTCGATGCCAAGGCCGGTGCGCCCGACGCACGCTATTTGCTGCTCGACCCGGCGGGCGATGCCTATCTGCACCGCGATAGCGAAGCGCTGCGCTGGCTGGATGCCGGCGAGCGCGAGCGCCTGGTGCCTGACGCGGCACGAAGCCTGCTCGGCATGGCCGAAGGCCAGCCGCACTTCATGCTGCTGCTGGACGAACATCACCCGCACACCGCATTGGAATCGTCGCTCAACGCCCGCCGCATGGGCCTGCGCGAAGCCGGTCTGCGCCTGGCCGCCGATGAGGCGGGATTATTTGCGTATGCCAAGGGGCTGGCGCACTGGCAACGCGAGACGCGCTTCTGCGCGCGCTGCGGCTCGCCGGTACAACTGGTGTCGTCCGGGCATCGCGCGCAATGCACCAATCCGGCCTGCGGGCGCCTGCATTTTCCGCGCACCGATGCGGCGATCATCGTGATCGTGGAGCATGAAGGTGCTTGCCTGCTCGGCCGCCAGGCCGGCTGGCCACCGGGCCGCTATTCCACGCTGGCCGGCTTTATCGAACCCGGCGAAGCGCTGGAAGATGCCGTTCGCCGCGAGGTCGCCGAAGAAGCAGGGGTGATCGTCGGCGACGTGCACTATCACTCCTCGCAGCCCTGGCCGATGCCGGCCTCGCTGATGGTGGGCTTCACCGCCACCGCCCTTTCCTCCGCGATCCGGCTGCGGGATGGCGAGCTGGAAGATGCGCGCTGGTTCACCCCGCAACAGATCGTGGATGGCTTGGCGGACGGCAGCCTGGGCACGCCGAGCAGGCTGTCGGTGTCCTACCAGCTGATCGCGCACTGGCTGCGCGAGCGAGCCGGCCTGGACCTGGCTGCGCTGACCGAACGCGCCCACTGAGCAGCGGTCGAGCAGGCCACCGTTGCTCGCATACAATGCGCTCCATCCTTTGGAGGTTTCATGGCCATTCGCCTGCTCGCCGCGCTGATCGCTCTCGGACTGCTGCATCTGCAGCCGCAACTGGCGCACTGGCGCGGCGATGCGGGCTATCGGCGCTGGGTGAATCAGCTGGGCGATACCAGCGGCAGCGCGCGCGTACTGCTGACCGTACTGGCACCGGTTGCCGCCTGCGCCTTGATCGTGTGGATGTTGCACGGCCTGCCGCTGGCAGCGCTCATGCAACTGGTGTTCGGGCTGGCAGTGCTGCTGTTCTCATTCGGTCCGCACGCCTTTGAAGCCGACATCGAAGCGATTCTCAAGGCCGCCGACCAGGCCGGCCGCGAGCACGCCGCCCAGGCCCTGTGCGACGACTGCGAGACCGTAGCCTGGACCACCGCCGATCTTGGCGAAGCCACCGCCTACGCCGCGTTGCGCCGCCGCTTCGGCGTGCTGTTCTGGTTCTTCCTGCTCGGCCCGGCCGGCGCCCTGCTCTATCGCCTGGCGCGCCAGCTCGGACACGACAGCACGCTCGCGCTCGACCCTGGTGCGCGCACCTCCGCCCGCTATCTGGCCAATGGCCTGGACTGGCTGCCGGCGCAGTTGATGGTGTTCACGCTGGCGCTGGTCGGCCATTGGGATGCAGTGATCGGTGCCTGGCGCCGCTGGCATCAGCAGGCGGTGCCAAACAGCTGGTATCTGTCCAATCCCGGCTTTCTCGGTGCCTCGGCGCGCGCCGATGTGCTGACGGATATCGAAGGCGGCGACGGCTACACCGAAGAACGCACCGATCCGCTGCACGAGCTGCGCCGCCTGCGCGACGCCCTGCTGCGGGCGTTGCTGGCATGGCTGAGCGTGGTGGCCTTGATCGTGATGGGCGGCTGGGTGCACTGAAGGCGTAGCGCGCTACGCCATATCGCCACGCAGGGCCTGCACACGGTCCTGCAAGATCGCGGCATCCACGTCCGCCGCCGGCCACACGGCATCCACCACCAGTTCGACCCGTGCGCGGAACCGGCGTGGCAGACGTGCACGGCGCAGCATCGAATCGCGGCGGCTCCACACGCTGCCCCACAAGCCGCGCAAAGCCATCGGCACCACCGGCACCGGACGGCGCTGCAAAATTTTTTCCACGCCCGCGCGAAACGGTGCGATGTCGCCATCCTTGGTCAAGCCGCCTTCCGGGAAAATGCACACCAGTTCGCCGCGGGCCAGGGCCGCATCGACATCCTCGAAGGCCTGTTGCAACACCGCCGGATCTTCCTTCTGCCCCGCAATCGGAATCGCCTTGGCGGTCTTGAAGACGAAGTGCAGCACGGGAATGCGAAAGATCTTGTAATACATCACGAAGCGCGCCGGACGGCGCAGGCTGGCCATCAGGATCAGCGGATCCATAAAGCTCACGTGATTGCAGACCAGCAAAGCCGGCCCTTCCTCGGGCAGGTTCTGCATCCCGTCGACACGAATGCGATAGAGCGAATTCACCAGCACCCAGGTGATGAAGCGCATCAGGAATTCGGGCACCAGCGTAAAGATGTAGGCCGCGACCACCACATTGAGCAGCGCGGCGAACAGAAAGATCTGCGGCGCACTGAAGCCCAGCGTATCCAGCGCCAGCCCGAACAGAGAGGCCATCACGATCAACAGCGCGTTGAGAATATTGTTGCCCGCGATCACCCGCGACAGCCGGTCGCGCAAGGTTCGCTGCTGCACGAAGGCAAACAGCGGCACGACATAGAAACCGGCAAACACGCCGATCAGGATCAGATCCAGCACGATGCGCCAGCTTCCGCCCGCATGCAGAAACGCCAGCCAGTCCATCCCGCGCATGGCGGCTGCGCCGGGACGGGCGAGAAACAAGTCGATGCCGAACGCGGTCAGGCCGAACGCACCCAGCGGCACCAGGCCAATTTCCACCCGCTTGCCGGACATCTTTTCGCACATCAGCGCGCCTACGCCGGTACCGATCGAGAACAGCGTCAGCACCAGAGTGTTGACCGAACCGTCGCCACCCAGATTGACCCGCGTATACAGCGGCAGCTGCGCCACCAGCACGGTGCCGAAGAACCAGAACCAGGAGATGCCGAGCACGGCGTTGTATACCGCGTGATCCCCGCGCGTGATGCGCAAGACCCGCACGGTTTCGCTCACCGGATTCCAGTTGAATTTCAGGTCCGGGGCGGTTGCGGGCGCTGGCGGAATCCGGCGGCTGGCGAGGTAGCCGATCACCGCGATGGAAATGGTCAGCGCCGCCGAATAGTGCGGCCCCACCCCCGCAACCAGCATCAACGCATTGCCGGCGACCATGCCGATCAGGATAGCCATCTGCGTGCCCATTTCCACCAGGCCGTTGCCGCCGACCAGCTCGCTAGATTCCAGCGCCTGCGGAAGAATGGCGTACTTGATCGGCCCGAATACGGTCGAATGGATGCCCATCATGAACAGCACCACCAGCAAGAAACTCAGGTGATGACCGATAAACCCAAATGCTGCCAGCACCATTGCGGCAATTTCGAACAGCTTGACGAAGCGGATGATGCGCGTCTTCTCGAACTTCTCCGCCAGCTGCCCTGCGGTGGCGGAAAACAAGAAGAACGGCAGGATAAACAGCGCCGGCGCCAGGTTGGTGTACAAGCCCACCGCATGGTCGGACAACCCCATCTGAAATGCCGCCAGCATGACCAAGGCATTGCGGAACGCGCTGTCATTGAACGCGCCCAGCGCCTGGGTCCAGAAAAACGGCGCGAAACGGCGGCGGCCTAGCAGGGCGAACTGGCTCATGCGGGTCCTTGGCGGCGAGAGTGTGCGTAGCCTAGCGCGAAACTCCGCCGTCTATCGCAACCGGGCTATGGCCGATCCGGCCGCATGCACAGCGGCCGCAAGCCGCGCTATGGTTGGAAAAATCCCCAGCGCAACGGCCCCGCGCCATGCTCCCGCTTATCGCCGCCGATACCGTACTTACGCTGCATCTGGCCTTTATTCTTTTCTGCGCATTCGGTGCCGTGCTGGCGCTGCGCTGGCGATGGATTCCATGGTTGCAGCTGCCTGCGGCAGCCTGGGGTTTTTATGTAGAACTCAGCGGCCGCATCTGCCCGCTTACCAGCATTGAAAACCACTTCCGCGAACAAGCCGGGCAAACCGCCTATGCCGGCGACTTTATCGGCCACTACCTGCTGGCGACGATTTATCCCGATGGGCTGACCCGGCACATGCAGTTTTTGCTGGGCGCGTTCGTGCTGTTGTTGAACCTGTCCATCTATGTCTGGCTGATCCGCCACCGGCGCAGATCGCACGACTGATGCGCACAGCATGGATTTGCCGGGCCGGGCTCACTTATGCTGGACCGCTACCGTACGCAATTTGCGAGGATTCACATGCTGACACCGGGACGCTGCCACTGCGGGAATATCGCTTACAGCCTGGATTGGAAAACCGATCCGACGGAGATCCCTGCGCGCGCGTGCACCTGCACGTTCTGCAGCAAGCATGGCGGTGTGTGGACGTCCTGCCCCGGCGGCACGCTGACGGTAACGGTGCAAGATCCGCAGCAGGTTTCGCGCTATGCCTTCGGCACCGGCACCGCCGATTTCCATATCTGCGTCCGCTGTGGCGTGGTGCCGCTGGTGACCAGCGAGATCGATGGCAAGCTTTACGCGGTAGTCAACGTCAATACTTTTGAAAACGTGGATCCGTCGCTGCTGCGCCGCTCATCGTCCACCCTCGATGAAGAGACCGGCGCAGAACGTCTCGACCGCCGCCAGCGCAACTGGATTGCCGAAGTCAGGTTCACCGGCGAGGAAAATCCGCCGATGCAGCAATCGCTGGCGCATGTCGCGCTGGTGGTGCGCGACTACGACGAAGCGATCGACTTCTATACGAGGAAGCTGGGCTTCGTGCTTGTCGAAGACAGCTACCAACCGGCACAGGACAAACGCTGGGTGGTGGTTGCACCCCCCGGGTCGCACGGTACCAGCCTGCTGCTGGCGCGTGCTTCCGCGCCGGAGCAGTTGCCGTTTGTCGGCAATCAGGCCGGCGGCCGTGTATTCCTGTTCCTGCGCACCGACGATTTCTGGCGCGATTATCACCGGATGGCCGCTGCGGGCGTGCAGTTCGTGCGCGCTCCCAGCGTCGAGGTGTATGGCACCGTGGCCGTGTTCGAAGATCTGTATGGCAACCACTGGGACCTGCTGCAATACAGCGCCGGCTGATCGGCGTCCGCGTCGATCAGCCATGCCGCCTATGTCTTGCGCGACTCAGCTGCGGCGCAAGGCACGATGTGCAATGTCGCGGCGGCAGAAGCCGCCGTCGAAGTGGATCTTGCTCACCGCCTGATAGGCATGCTCGCGTGCCGCGGCGATGTCCTTGCCCAGCGCACACACGGTAAGCACGCGGCCACCGGCGGTAATCGGGCGGTCATGTGCATCGAGCTTGGTGCCGGCGTGGAACACTTTGACGTCCGGGCCGAGCTCGCTATCCAGGCCCTCGATCAGATCCCCGCTTTTCACCTTGCCCGGATAGCCACCGGCCGCCAGCACCACGCCGATCGACGGGCGCGCATCCCATTGCGCATGTGTGTGGCGCAGCTCGCCGTCCAGCGCGGCTTCGATCAGGTCGACGAAATCGGACTTCAGGCGCAGCATGATCGGCTGCGTCTCCGGATCGCCGAAGCGCACATTGAATTCGATCACCTTGGGCGCGCCGTGTTTGTCGATCATCAGACCGGCGTAGAGGAAACCGATAAACGGCGCACCTTCCGATGCCATGCCGCGCAAGGTGGGCTCGATCACTTCCTTGAGAATGCGTTTTTCCACCTCGGGCGTCACCACCGGCGCGGGCGAGTACGCACCCATGCCGCCGGTATTGGGGCCGAGGTCGTTGTCGTCGCGGCGCTTGTGGTCCTGGCTGCTGGCCATCGGCAAGGCATGGGCGCCATCGCTCATCACGATGTAACTGGCTTCTTCGCCTTCGAGGAATTCCTCGATCACCACGCGCGCAGACGCATCGCCGAACGCATGCGCACCGAGCATGTCGTGCAAGGCCAGTTCCGCATCGCCCAAGGTGAGCGCCACCACCACGCCCTTACCGGCGGCCAGGCCATCGGCCTTGATCACGATCGGCGCACCATGCTCGCGCACATAGGCCAGGGCCGGATTGAGTTCGGTGAACACCGCATAGCGCGCGGTGGGAATGTTGTGGCGTAGCAGGAAATCCTTGGCGAAAGCCTTGGAGCCTTCCAACTGCGCAGCGATCGCGCGCGGCCCGAAAATGCGCAGGCCCGCAGCACGGAACTTGTCGACCACACCGGCTACCAGCGGCACCTCGGGACCGACCACGGTCAGCTCCACTTTTTCGGCCTTGGCCAGTTTCAGCAGACCGTCGATATCGGTAACCGCCACATCGGCATTGCGCAGGCCATGCTCATGCGCGGTACCGGCATTGCCGGGCGCTACGATCACTTCGCTGACGCGCCGCGACTGCTTGAGCTTCCACGCCAGCGCGTGTTCGCGGCCGCCGTTGCCGATAACCAGGACTTTCATGCCGTTGACTCCGAGATTGCGGGCGCCGCCGGGGCGCAAGCTGGGCATTGTAGCGGTGACGGGAACAGGGGCCGAGCCTGATGACTGCCTCCCCTGCTTGACAGGGGAGAGCCGGGGTGGGGTTGCACGAGCTTGCCGCTCGATGCGGAATCACCGCGAGACGGCTTCACCCATGAAGCGAACCAGCCGCTGCCGTGACGGCAATCAGGCCACCGTGCGGCGCGCCAACAGATCCAGCAAGGCCGCACGCGGCAGTTTGCCGGTCTCGTTGCGCGGCAGGCTCGCGACCAGGCGCAGGGGACGCGGCAGGAAGACCGGGTCGATCGAGGCGCGCAAGGCATCCACGATCAGTTGCTCGTCCAGCGCCGGCGCCACCACCAGTGCGGCGATGCGCTGGATGCCGATGGCATCGGGCTCATCCAGCTGGAACACCACGCCGTCCTCCACGCCGGGGATGGCCAGCAGGCGGCGGGTGAGATCGCCGAGCGAGGCCCGTTTGCCGGCGATTTCCAGCAGGTCCGCGTGGCGCCCGCACAATTCGAAACGGCGGCCATCGTCGTGCAGGGCGACGATGTCGGCCAGTACGGCAGGTGTATCCAGCTGCGGCGCCTCGATCTGCGTGCCATCCGGCTGCGGGTGCAGATGCACGCCGTGATACAGCGACCAGCGGCTGTCCGCCGTAACGCGCCGGGATGCAAAGGCACAGGTTTCGGTGGAACCAAACACTTCCAGCACCGGCGCGCCAAAACAGCGTTCCGCCTGCGCCGCCAGCTCCGGCGGCATCGGCGCCGTGGCGGACAAGATCGCCGCCAAGGGCGGCAGAGGTATGTCCGAGGCCACCAGTGCGCGCAAATGCACCGGCGTGGTGACCAGCACGCGCGGCGCAGGCATCTGCGCCAGCGCCGTGGCGATATCGGCCGGGAAAAACGGCCGGCCGGAATGCACCTGCACGTCGCCAAGCAAGGGCAGCAGCACCGACATTTCGATGCCGTAGATATGCTGCGGCGGCACCGTGGCGACCACCGCGAACTGTTCGCCGACCGCCTGCTGCAGCATGCGCAGATTGCCGGCCGTGCTGGCGTCCAGGCTGCCCCAGGTTTTCGCGTTGGGGCGCGGCGAACCGGTGGAGCCCGAGGTGTAGCCGACCACCGCGGTCTGCAGTGCCGGAATCGACGGCCACGCAGCCGGTGTCGCCACCGCGGCATCGAGCGCAAGCTCGGGCAATGCGTGATAACGCTCGGGTGCCGGCGCCAGCGGCCGGTCGCCCACGACATGGCAGCCCGGATGCGCGGCCATCACTTCCTCCACCGCATGCGGCGCACGCGAAGGCGGCAGCAGATTCGCCTGCCCGCGCAAGGCGATGGCGCAAAAGGCCACCATGAAGGCGTAGCGGTCTTCGCACAAATTGACCGCGGCGGATGCTTCCGGCAACAGCGCCGCAACACGCTCGACATGCGCCAGGAATTGCGCGGCGGTGATCACATCGCCTTCGTGCACGGCGATCACGCGCTGGGCATCGTCCACCTTCAGCAGCGGCAGCAGACGCTCTGCTTCATCGCGTTGATAGGTGTCGTAGACGATCGCCACGCCATGCGCTCCTGGTTACTGTCCCGATGCAATACGCCTCGCTCCGGCCAGAAGGCCGGCTACTACCGTGGCGAGGGTTGATTTCCTGCGGCCCCCATCCTCAGGGTTGCGGCTGAATCGGCAACGACCGTCCCAGCGTCCCTTTACTGCAGGATTCAGGTTCGGATGATAGCGCCGGTCAGCGCGTCACGAATGGTGGTGGGCTGCGCTGCGCCGCCCAGCGGCGCATCGACCGCGCCATCGAGCGCATCGCCGAAGTACTCGAGCACCGTCGCCAGCTCCCGTGCCGGCGGCTTGCCGTGCAGGTTGGCGCTGGTGGACACCAGCGCGCCGCCAAACGCCCGGCACAGGGCTGCCGCCGGGGCATGCGCGCTGACCCGCAGGGCAATGCCCGGATGGGTGCCAGCCACCCATTCGGGCACCTCGGCGCTGCGTGGGAATACCCAGGTGAACGGCCCGGGCCAACTGGCGCGAACCTGGGCCAGCACGCCGGCGGGCACCTTGGCCATGTCCACGTAGCGCTCGACCTGCGCGAAGTCGGCGGCGATCAGCAGCACACCCTGGGTGGCCGGCCGCTGCTTGAGCGTGAAGATGCGCTCGAAGGCGACGCGATTGTGCGGATCGCAGCCGAGACCAAAGACCGCTTCGGTGGGATAGGCGATAACGCCGCCCTCGTGCATCGACTGGGCGGCGTCCGGTAGCTGGGTGAGGGTGTACAGCGCGGGCATGTCGCTTTTCTTCCCCTCCTCTGCGGCGAGAGGATTGAGGTGAGGGGCCAAGGCTTGCCCCGGTCTTTGCCTGGAAGCGATCCCCGCTTCGATGAAAGCATGGCGCGAGGGTGTTTCCTCACCCCAACCCTCTCCCCGCCGGGGAGAGGAAGTGGATTGCGCGAATCACGCTTTGGTTTTTTTGCTTGCGGCTTTCTTTACGGCAGTCTTTTTGCTGGCGGTCTTCTTCGCAACGGTTTTCTTGGTCGCGGTTTTCTTGGCAGCGGCTTTCTTAGCCGGGGCCTTCTTGGCGGCCGCTTTCTTCGCCGCCGGCTCCGCCTTCTTGGTCGCCGTCTTCTTGCCGAAACGGCCTTTCTTGACCGGCGCCGCGGCCAGCAACTCCATGCACTGCGCCTCGGTCAGGTCCTTCGGCTCCTGATCCTTGGGGATGCGCGCATTCTTCTCGCCGTCCGTGATGTACGGACCGAAGCGACCGTTGAGGATCTGCACGCCATTGCCGAAGTCGCGGATGATGCGGTTGGCGATCAGCTCCAGCTTTTCCTGCACGATCTGCAGCGCACGCGGCAGCTCGATGGTGTACGGATCGTCTTCCGCCTTGAGCGAGGCATAGGTGCTGCCCTGCTTCACGAACGGGCCGAAACGGCCGACGCCCACCGTCACTTCATCGCCGTTCTCGGCCTGGCCGAGCTTGCGCGGCAGCTTGAACAACTCGATCGCCTCGTCCAGCGTGATCGTGTGCATGCTCTGGCCCGGGCGCAACGAGGCGAACTGCAGTTTCTCGTCCACGTCCTTGTCGCCGATCTGCGCATACGGCCCATAGCGGCCCAGGCGCACCGATACCGGCTTGCCGGATTTCGGATCGGCACCCAGCTCGCGCGCACCGGTGGCTTCGCTGCGGTCGACCGATTCGGTTTTCTCTTCCACCTGCTGCTTGAACGGCTGCCAGAAGCGCTGCATCAGCGGCACCCAGGCTTCTTCGCCGCGGCTCACCGCGTCGAGCTCGTCTTCGAGCTTGGCGGTGAAGTCGTAATCGACGTACTGGGTGAAGTGCTGGGTCAGGAATTTGCTTACCGCGCGGCCCACGTCGGTGGGACGGAAGCGCCGGTTGTCCAGCAGCACGTATTCGCGGTTCTGCAGCACCTGGATGATGCTGGCGTAGGTGGACGGACGACCGATGCCGTATTCCTCCAGCGCCTTCACCAGGCTGGCTTCGGAATAGCGCGGCGGCGGTTCGGTGAAATGCTGATCGGCGAGGATGTCCTGCAGCGGCACCTGCTCGCCCTTTTCCAGCCGCGGCAGCCGGCGGCCTTCATCGTCGTCCTCGGCAGTCTTCTGGTCGCGGCCTTCTTCGTACACGGCCAGAAAGCCGGGATCGACGACCGTGGTACCGGTGGCGCGGAAGGCAGCGTCGCCGCCTTTGACATGCTTGACGTCGAAATCCGCCGACACCGTGTTCATGGTGGCGTGGATCATCTGGCAGGCGACGGTGCGCTTCCAGATCAACTCGTACAGCTTGCGCTGCTCGTCGTTGAGGAATTGCGCAACCTCGCGCGGCGTGCGCATGGCCGAGGTGGGACGGATCGCTTCGTGCGCTTCCTGCGCGTTCTTGGACTTGGTGCGATACACCTGCGGCTGATCCGGCAGCGCCTTGTTACCGTAGTCGCGGCCGATCAGCTGGCGCAGCTCGCCCACGGCATCCTCGGACAGCGCGGTGGAGTCGGTACGCATGTAGGTGATCAGGCCGACATTGCCCTCGCTGCCGAGGCCGACGCCTTCGTAAAGCCCCTGCGCAACCTTCATCGTGCGACTGGTGCCGAAGCCCAGCTTGCGCGCGGCTTCCTGCTGCAGGGTCGAGGTGGTGAACGGCGGCGCGGGACGACGCTTGCGCTCCTTGCTGCCGACCTCGCTGACGGTGAGCTGCCCGCGGGCGGCTTCCTTCAGCGCGTCGCGGGCGGCCAGAGCGTCGGCCTCGTTGGTGAGGTCGAACTGCTCGAATTTCTTGCCGTTGAGCTTGGTCAGGCGCGCGCTGAAATCGCCTTCGTGATGCTTGAGCTGCGCCTCTACCGTCCAGTACTCGCGGGCGACGAAGGCTTCGATCTCTTCTTCGCGCTCCACGATCATGCGCAGCGCCGGACTCTGCACGCGGCCGGCGGACAGGCCACGCTGCACCTTGCGCCACAGCACCGGCGAAAGATTGAAACCGACCAGGTAGTCGAGCGCGCGGCGCGCCTGCTGCGCATCGACCAGGTCGTGCGACAACATACGCGGCGCGGCTACCGCGGCCTTGATTGCCTTGGGCGTGATTTCCGAGAACACCACGCGGTGCATCTGCTTGCCCTTGGCCAGCCCGCGCTCCTTGAGGATCTCGCTGATGTGCCAGCTGATCGCTTCACCCTCGCGATCCAAGTCGGTGGCGAGGTAGATGTCGTCGGCCACCTTGGCCGCCTTGGCGATCGCATCGACGTGTTTCTCGTTGCGCTCGATCACTTCGTACTTCATGGCGAAGTCGTGCTCGGTATCGACCGCGCCCTCTTTGGGCTTCAGATCGCGCACGTGGCCATAGGAAGCCAGGACCTGAAAGTCCTTGCCGAGATATTTGTTGATCGTCTTGGCCTTGGCCGGCGATTCGACGATAAGCAGGTTTTTTGCCATGTGGCGTGGGGTTCCAGGTGTTGCGTTCGCGACCGTATGGAGGAGGCCGCTCTATATATAGTTGGAAGCATGCCGGCTCGGCGACTGTCAAGCTGAGCCTTGTCAAAGCACGCTCCATGCAATGCGTTCAGACACCCGGCAAGCGTTGGTAGCGGCCGCCTGGCAGGCCTTCGACACAACCTTCCAGCTCCAGCATGAGCAGCATGGATGACAGCGCGGCGGCAGTTTGCCCGGTGCGTTCGGCCAGTTCGTCCAGAGCCGCCGGATCGTGACCCAGCGCCTCCAGCAATTGCCGGTATTGCGGGTCGCCACGCCAACCGCTCGTCGTCGTCCGGTCACCGGCCGCCGGCACCTGCTCCAGGCGCAGGGCCAGCTCGGCGCCAAGCGCCCGTGCCGCGGGAACCAGGGTTTCGATGATTTCGGCTGCGCTTTCGACCAGCCGCGCACCATCCCGGATCAGGCGGTGGCAGCCGCGGGCGAGCGGATTATGTATGGAACCGGGCACCGCGAATACCTCCCGCCCCTGCTCGGCCGCCAGACGGGCAGTGATCAGCGAGCCGGAGTGCAGGCCGGCCTCCACCACCAGGGTGCCGAGCGATAGCCCCGCAATGATGCGGTTACGGCGCGGAAAGTGGTCGGCACGGGCGGCCGTGCCGGGCGGAAATTCGCTGACCAGTACGCCCTGGGCCGCCACCTGCGCCGACAGCCCGCGGTGCTTGCGCGGATAGACCAAGTCCGGCCCGGTGCCGATCACCGCCACGGTTGGCTGCCCCGCAGCCAATGCGGCCTCGTGCGAGGCCGCGTCGATGCCCTCGGCCAGGCCGCTGGTGACGACAAAGCCGGCATGGGCCAGCTGCCTGGCAAATAGGCGCGCCGTCTCGCGGCCGGCACCGCTGGCGCTGCGCGCACCCACGATGGCCACCTGCGGTCGCAGCAGCAGACTGGCGTCGCCGCTGAGGAACAGGGCGGCCGGTGGCTGGGGGATGGTTTCCAGCTGGGGCGGAAAATCCGCCTCCGTACAGCACAGCAGCCGATGCCCTGGTTCGGCCAGCCAGGCCAGGTCGGCGGCAAGGCGTGCCTCGTCCGGCTGGCGCAGCCATGCCTGGGCCTCCAGATCGAGCGTCGCGGCGTGGCGCCGCAGCTGGGCAAGTACCTGGCCGATCTGCCCCCGCGCCGCGCCCAGGCGCTCTCTTAGGCCGCCTGGGCCGATGCCCGGCGTACGCAGGACAACCAGCCAGTCCCGCCATGATTCGTGTTCATTCATGCCGCGAGTCTAAGCGAGCCCCAAAACAGTCACGGCGCGGGTTTGCCGCGCCGTGCTGTGGGTTTTGTCGCAACCTGGGGCCAGCCCGGTGCTCGTGAAGCGGCCTTACTCGGGCATCTTCGCCCTGGCGCCGACCTTCACCGGCTTGAGGCCGTCCATCACGATGCCGTAGCTGACGCGGTCGAAGGTGCGGAAGATCATCACGTGGCCGACGTATTCATCCGGCAAGGTCACCGGCTTGAAGGCGTGGCGGTTCCAGACATCGTGCGCCACGTCGTCGTGGACCTGTTCGCCCGGCTGCCACAGCGAGAAGGTGGTGCCGTTGTCGACGCCGTCCTTCGAGCCCACCGAAAGCACCACCACGTCGTTCGGACCGACCTGGGTCATGCGCTCGTGCGAGAAGGCAATCACGCGTCCGTCAGCCGGCAGGGTCTTGGGCGGATGCGGGTAGTAGTACGGGTCGTACGGGTTGTCGTCGACCGGCATCAGGCGATCGCCGGCGCGAACTTCCATGATCGAGCTGAGCAGCAGCAGGGTCGAGGGATCGCCGTCGCGCAGCACTTCGGCCTGGCCGATCACTTCCACTTCCATGGCCAGAGTCTTGCCGCGGAACGTGTGGTTGGGGGTGACGTTGCCCAGATCGGTGGTCCACTCCTCATTCCACGGCGTGCTGGCGGTGGCGACGTCGCTGTCGACCAGGTTGGCCGCCATCTCGTCGCTTTCCTGGTCTTCCGAGCCACCGTAGGTGCGGAACACATGGGTGGGGCGCACGATCGCCCAGCGCTGGCCGGGCACCGCCTTGAGGTTGCGCACGTACAGGTTGCGGCCGGAAGTGCCGGTGATATCGCCTTCCTCGAAGCCCATCACGTACGGCGCGTTTTTCACGTCATCCGGATCGACCACGCGCGAATCGCGCAGGAACGGCTTCAGCTGTTCGACCGGGATGGCCGGAATCGCCTCGCCTTCACGGTGAATGGCCGGCTCCAGCCGCAGCGACGGGCCGCCGTTGATGAAGGACAGGTCCAGCACGTCGCCCGGGTAGATCAGATGCGGATTGCGCACCTGCGGGTTGGCCTGCCAGATTTCCGGCCACAGCCAGGGCTTGGAAAGGAAGCGCGCGGAAATGCCCCACAGGGTATCGCCGCGACGCACGGTGTAGCTGTCGGGGTGATCGGCGCGAAGCTGGGTACCGGCCGCATAAACGGCCACTGTGACCAGCATGCTGGCCAGCAGCCCAATGGACTTTCTAATCATAAACGGGAATCCCCCTTGCCCCCGATGCTCGGCCGAGTGTAACCGAACCGTTAACCCAAGCAACACGTGCCCAGTTGGCAAAAACGTGCGCCGACAACATGTTGAACCACGTACAATAAGCACATTCTAGACCGCGCCCGGGCTGGCTTTTTACCAATTCGCCCGCAAATCTGGCGCCCGAGGTGAGCCCCATGTCCGTATTGACCATTCTTGAATTCCCCGATCCGCGGCTGCGTACCAAGGCCGAGCCGGTCACGGTCTTCGATGCCCCATTGAAGCAGTTCGTCGATGACATGTTCGAGACGATGTACGCCGCCAACGGTGTCGGCCTGGCCGCCACCCAGGTCAACGTGCACAAGCGCGTGCTGGTGGCGGACATGAGCGAGGAGCGCAACCAGCCGCTGGCCCTGATCAATGCCCAGATCCTGGAAAAGGACGGCACCCAGGTGTACCAGGAAGGCTGCCTGTCCTTCCCCGGCATCTATGCCGACGTCACCCGCGCCCTGAAAGTGAAGGTGCGCGCGCAAGACGTTGAAGGCAAAACCTTCGAGCTGGAAGTGGAAGGCCCGCTGGCGGTGTGCATCCAGCACGAGATGGATCATCTGGCCGGCAAGGTGTTCGTCGACTACCTGTCGCCGCTGAAGCGTTCGATCCTGCTCAAGCGCATGGAAAAGCAGCGCAAGCAGGCCGCCAACGCGTGAGCCTGCGTATTGTTTTCGCCGGCACGCCGGAGTTTTCCGTTCCCTGCCTTGAAGCCTGCCGCAGCAGCGGTGCCGAAGTGGTCGCGGTGTATACGCAGCCGGACCGGCCCGCCGGGCGCGGCCGCAAACTCACCCCCAGCCCGGTAAAAGAAGCGGCGCTGGCGGCCGGCATTCCGGTAGAGCAACCGCAAAGCCTGAAAACGGTGGAAGCACGCCAGACCCTGGCGGCCTATCGGCCCGACCTGATGGTGGTGGTGGCCTACGGCCTGATCCTCTCGCCCAAGGTGTTGGCCCTTCCGCGGCTGGGCTGCTGGAACGTGCATGCCAGCCTGCTGCCGCGCTGGCGCGGGGCCGCGCCGATCCAGCGCGCGATCCTCGCCGGCGATACCGCAACCGGGGTTGATCTGATGCAGATGGAAGCCGGCCTCGACACCGGCCCGGTGCTGCTTGAACGCCGCACGGAAATCCAGCACAGCGACACCGGCGGCACCTTGCACAATCGCCTGGCCTTGCTCGGCGCGGATGTGCTGATGGAAGGCTTGTGCCGCACCCTGGCCGGCGAAACGCTGCCGTCGCAGCCGCAGTCCGGGCAAGGTGTGCTGTATGCGCACAAGCTGGAAAAGGCCGAGGCGAAGCTCGATTTCAACAAGCCGGGGCTGGCGCTGGAACATCAGGTGCGCGCCTTCGATCCCTGGCCGGTGGCCGAGGGTGAAATCGCTGGCGAAAACGTGCGCATCTGGGCCGCACATGCGGTAACGCAGGATCTGTCCGCCCATCCCGGCACGGTGGTGGAGGCACGCCGCGACGGCATCGATATCGCCTGCATCGACGGCGTATTGCGCGTCACCGCGCTGCAGCGCGCCGGCGGCAAGCGCATCACCGCCGCCGACTATCTCAACGCGCGTCCCGAACTGCGCGGCGCGCGATGAACGATACCCGCGCACTCGCCGCGCAGGCGTTGGCGGATGTCGCCCTGCGCGGCAAATCGCTGCGCGAGGCGATGGACCGCAAGGCTCCGCTGCTGCGCGATCCGCGCGATCGCGCCCTGCTGATGGCGCTGCTCAGCGATGGTGCGCGCTGGTGGTTGCGCTTCGATGCAGCACTCGATCGTCTGCTGGACAAATCCTTGCGCAGCAAGGAACCCGAAGTACACGCGCTGCTGGTGTTGGGCCTGGTGCAGCTGGAAATCCTGCAGCTGCAGGATTACGCCGCAGTGGCCGCCACGGTGGAAGCCACCCGTGCACTGCAGCGCCCGCGCCTGGCCGGCCTTGTCAATGCCGTGCTGCGCCGCTGGCAGCGCGAGCGCGAGACGCTGCTGGCCGCCCTCGATGCCGCGCCGCAGACGCGTTACGCCATGCCGCCATGGCTGGCCAAGGCGATTGCCGGCGACTGGCCGGCCCAGCACGAGGCCGTGCTCGCCGACAGCAATCGCGAACCGCCGCTGATGCTGCGTGCGAATCGTCGCCGGATCGAACGCGATGCGCTGGTGCAGCAACTGCGCGCGGAAGGCTACACGGCTGACCCGCATGCGTGGCTCGCCGACGGCATCGTGCTGCCGCACAGCAGCGATGTCACTCGCATGCCGGGTTTCGCCCAGGGCCTGTTCGCCGTGCAGGACGGCGCCGCCCAAGTTGCCGCCGAGATCGCGCAAGTGCGCAACGGCCAGCGCGTGCTCGATGCCTGTGCAGCGCCGGGCGGCAAGGCCTGCCATCTGCTGGAGCGCGCGGATCTCGCACTTACCGCGGTGGAATTCGACGCCAGCCGCGCCACCCGCATCCGACAAAACCTGGAGCGCCTGGGATTGCAGGCCGAGGTCTGCGTGGGCGACGCCGGCGATCCCTCTGCCTGGTGGGACGGGCAAGCCTTCGACCGCATCCTGATCGATGCGCCCTGCTCGGCCACCGGCGTGCTGCGCCGGCGCCCGGATGTGCGCCTGCACCGGCGCGCCAGCGATATCGATGCGCTGGCTGCGCAGCAGCAGCGCATTCTGGCCGCACTGTGGCCGCTGCTCGCGCCGGGCGGACGGCTGGTCTACATCACCTGCTCGCTGCTGCGGGCCGAGAACGAGGCGGTCGTGCAAGGCTTCTTTGCCGGCCGCGACGATGCGCAGGCCGTGCCGCTGCAGTTGCCGGTCGGGCAGGCCGCCGTCAGCGGCTGGCAGATCCTGCCCGGCGATGGCGATCTCGACGGCATGTACTATGCCGCGTTCGAGCGGCGCTAAAGCTCTTTGTTCTCGCTCCCGCCGGGGCGCGGGCAAGGCGAGGGGCCGGTCTTGCGACAAGCCGCTATCTCGATAAGCCCGTCAAAAGCATTCAAGGCAATCATGCAGCCTCCGGCCAATGCCGCCCTTCACTCCAACCTGCTCCCTACCGGCGAGCGGAAGTAAGAACGCCGCGCCTATGCATGCGATCACCCACGCCACCCCGCAAGAGCGCCGCCGGTTCTGGCTGATGCTGCTGTTCGCAATCCTGATGCTCGGCCTGGGCATCGGCCTGCGCAACCCATGGCCCTCGGACGAACCGCGCTTCACCCTCGCCGCCAAGCAGATGGTGGAAAACGGCGACTGGCTGTTCCCGCATCGCGGCGTGGAGCTCTACGCCGACAAACCTCCGATGCTGATGTGGCTGGAAGCGGCCAGCTTCGAGCTCGTGCGCAACTGGCGCATTGCCTTCATGCTGCCTTCGTTTCTGTCGGCGCTGGGCTGCCTGCTGCTGGTCTACGACCTCGGGCGGCGGCTGTGGGATCGCAAGGTCGGCACGTACGCAGCGATCGCCACGCTGATGTGCATCCAGTTCGTCTTCCAGGCCAAGCGCGCGCAGATCGATCCGCTGGTGGTGTTCTGGATTACGGCGGCGAACTGGGGCCTGCTGCGGCATCTGCTATGCGGACCGAACTGGCGCATGTACTGGTTCGGGTGTTTTTGCGCAGGCTTGGGCGTGATCACCAAGGGTGTGGGCTTCCTCGCCCTGTTCATGCTGCTGCCTTACCTGTGGGCTGCCGTGCGACGCTGGGACGGCGTCGCCAAGATGGCGCCGGGCGCATGGTGGCGCTGGCTGCTGGGGCTGGCAGCCACGCTGGCGGCGATCGGTCTGTGGCTGTTGCCGATGCTGCTGGCCGCGCGCATGCACGCTGACAATCCGCGCTACGCCGCCTACGTCAACAACATCCTGTTCCATCAGACCGCCGGACGCTACGCGCACGCCTGGCACCACATCCATTCGGCGTTCTATTACTTGCCGATCATGCTCTACAACTGGCTGCCGCTGTCGCTGACCTATCCAGGCAGCGTGGTGCGCTGGTGGCAGGCGCTGAAAGCGAAAGATGCGCGGATCCTGCTGCCGCTGGGCTGGATCGTGCTGGTGCTGCTGTTTTTCAGCGCCTCGGCCGGCAAGCGCGATGTATACGTCCTGCCGATCGTGCCGATGCTGGCACTGATCACCGCGCCGTATCTGGAAGCGATGCTGTCCACTCGCTGGTTGCGCGCGCTGTGCATCGCCTTCCTGCTGATTGTCGGCGGCGCCATGCTGGGGCTGGGCGGCTATGCCTTGCTTGCCCATCCCGCTTTCACCGCCAGGCTTGCCTACGAACGCGGCTTCGACGGCCCGGTCGGCAGCCTGTGGTGGATGTGCATCGTAATCGGCGCTGCGCAGTGGCTGTTGCTGGCGTGGTTCCGCCGGCGGGTTCACCTCGCTGTCGCCGGCGGCATGCTGGTGTTGTGGGCGGTGTGGGGCTTGTGGGCCTATCCGCTGCTCAACGGCAGCAGTTCGGCCGCCGACCTGATGGCGAACGTGCGCGCGCATCTGGCGCCACAGGACGAGATCGCCCTGGTCGACTGGAAAGAACAGAACATGCTGATGCTCGACCGCCCTGCAGTCGACTTCGGTTTCAGCGCCGCCACCTCGGACCAGTTTGCCCAGGCCGTGCAATGGCAGGCCGCGGCGCCAGCCACGCGTTGGATCTTCGCCGAGGCGCCGTCGATGGGACGCTGTGTGGAACGCAGCAAGGCCATCAACATAGGCCATGCCAACCGCCGCGACTGGTGGCTGTTCAAAGCCGACGCGGTCGTGCCCGGATGCACCCCGCCGCCGGCCAGCACGGACGAAGATACTGGTGAATAATCCGCAGCCGCCCCTTCCGCCGACCACCTGGCAGCCATGAGCAATATCAACCTTATTGCACGCGACAACGGTGCCGGCCTCAGCCGCGACATGCACCTGCTTGCCGCCCTGCTGCGCGAGGGCGGCCACGATGTGACGATCACCGGCCTGGGCCATCGCAGCCGGCTCAGCAATCGCCTGCGCCGCCTGCATGCGCGCCTGCGCCGCCTGTTGCGCGGCTGGTTCCACGGCGAGCTCAATGCGCGCTACGACATCAACATCATGCTTGAGCATGTGCGATCGGAATCTTTCGACCAGGCGCACATCAATATCCTGATTCCCAATCCGGAATGGTTCCGCGCCGAATGGCTGCCGGAGCTGCCGCAGATCGATCTGATCTTGGCCAAGACGCGTCACGCCGAAGCGATTTTCGGCAAGCTCGGCTGCCGCGTGATACCGATCGGCTTCACCGGCATCGATTGCCAGAACACCCGTGTAAAGCGGCAGCCGACGTTCTTCCACGCCCCGGGCCGCAGTGGCAACAAGGGCACGCAGCCCTTGCTGGATCTGTGGGCGCAGCATCCGGAGTGGCCGCAGCTCACCGTGGTATGGCGGCGCAAGCGCGTGGAACTGGCCGAACCACCGGCCAATGTGACCCTGATCCGCGAATTTCTGCCCGAGGCCGAACTGCAGCGCCTGCACAACGCGAACAGGTTCCACCTGTGCCCGTCGCAGACCGAGGGCTATGGTCACTCGCTGGCGGAAAGCCTGAGCACCGGCTGCGTCACCCTCACCACCGATGCCGAGCCGATGAACGAACTGGTCACGGCCCAACGCGGCGTACTGGTCGCCGCACACGCGGCCGGCACGCAGGAACTGGCCACGCTCTACGATTTCGATCTCGACGCCATGCGGGCGGCGATCGAACGCTGCATCGCGATGCCGATCGATGAGCAGGAAGCACTCGGACAAGCGGCGCGCACATGGTACGAGAGCAATCGCCAGGCCTTCCGGCAGCGCTTTCTGGCCGCCATTGCGGACGCCGCGGCCACCGTCCCGCACAAACAAGCGACGCGATGATCCGCACCCCGCCAAGCGTCAACCTGGTCGTGCGCGACAACGGCCTGGGTCTGTCGCGCGATGCCGCATTGCTGACCGAGGCGCTGAAGGCCAATGGCTGCAGCGTGCACATCACGCCGCTGGGTGAGCAGGACGAACAGCAGCGCTGGCGGCATGGACGCGGGCGGCGCGTGTGGTTCAGTCACTGGCGCCATCGCTGGGCGCGCTGGCGCGGACACGCGCCCTACGACCTCAACATCATGTTCGAGCACCTGTGGCCGCTGCACCTGCCGCTGGCCCGCTGCAACATCGCGCTGCCCAATCCGGAGTGGTTCGACAGCAAGGATGCCGCGCATCTGCGCCGCATCGATCAGGTGTGGGCGAAGACCAGGCATGCCGAGCAACTGTTCCGCAGCATGGGCTGCACAACCTCGTATGTCGGCTTCGACAGCGATGACTGCTACGCGCCGCAGCTACCGCGCGAACGCACTTTCTTCCATCTTGCCGGCGGCAGCCGCATCAAAGGTACCGAGCGCCTGCTCGCCTTGTGGCGCAAGCATCCGGAATGGCCGCTGCTGACGGTGGTGCAAAACCCCGCCTGCGCACAGCCGGGAGCGCCGCAGGCGAATATCCGCCACTGCGTGGAATACCTCAGCCAGGATGCGCTGCAGGCACTGCAGAACAGCAACGCCTTCCATATCTGTCCCTCGGAAGCCGAGGGCTGGGGCCACTACATCGTGGAAGCGATGGGTGTAGGCGCGGTGGTGATCGCCACCGATACCGCACCTATGAATGAAATGATCACCCCCGAGCGGGGACTGCTGGTGCCCGGCACACGCAGCGGCACGATGGGACATGCCGCGACTTATCACTTCGACGAGACCGCGATGGAGCAAGCTATCGCGCAGGCCATGGCGATGAGCGACGCGCAGATCCAGCAGCTCGGCGAACACGCCAGAGCGTGGTTTCTACGCAATCGCGAGGAATTCCCGCAGCGCATCGGCCGTGCGCTGGCCGAACTCAGCCGGTGAGCTCCGGATCGCCCAGGTGGCGATCGATACCCAGCTCGCAGCGGGTAATACGTTCGGTGATGGTGGCGCGGTAGACGCGGTTGTTGGGCAGGCTCATGTCGTTCACATCGACCTGCGCGCGCGTCTTGTGCTCCAGATGCGCAGCCAACGCACACCATTTCAGCTGACGGCGGCGCAAGCCGGCATTCTCCAGGCGTGCGACCAGTTCGCGATCTTCCGCACCATAGCCTTCCATGCGCTCGTCGAAGCCGTTGACGCGCCATAGATCCTCGCGCCAGAAACTCATATTGCAGCTCATCACACGGCCGCCATTGCGGGCCTTGGCCTTCCAGCGCGCCAGCCCCGGTGCGCGGAACGCGTAAAGGCGGCGGATGCCGTCGAACACTTGGAAGTCGGCATCCGCCCATGGCGCAAATACCGGACGGCCGTCGGCCAGCAGGCGCTCGGTCTCGCGGGCGCTGGTCTTGAAGCGGCCGCCCTGCAGGAAATAGCCCGGCTCGGCCAGCATCAGGTGATCGGCGATGAAGGCCGGATGCAGCACCATGTCGCCATCGATCAGCACGATGTAGTCGCCATGGCTGGCGGCAATGCCGCGATTGCGGCAGCGCGCGGCGCGAAAGCCCAGATCCTCCTGCCAGATATGCCGCAGCGGCACCGGAAAGGCGGCCGCCATCGAGGCGACCAGCTGGCGCGTATCTTCGGTGGAGCCGTCATCGGCCACGATCACTTCGTCGGGCAGGCGCGTCTGCGCCGCGACGCTGAGCAAGACCTGCTTCAGCGCCTGCGGCCAGTTGTAGGTGATCACGATCAGCGACACCTTATGCGGCTTCACCGCAGCGCTCATGCGCGTACCTCTTGTCGGCGGCGGTGCCGGATGTTCTGCACGCGCCACGCCAGGCCCATGCTGATCGCCAGCGGCAGCCAGCCCATCAGCCATTCCACGCTGGGCTTCTGCATCAGCTCCGGGGCGTCGAACTGGAACGCCACGGTCGAAAACACCCACAGCGCCAGCAGGCAGCGACCGGTGCCGATGTGCCGGAACAGCCAGCCGCGCCAGCCCACGATCAGCCACATCGCCACCCACAACAGGCCACCCGGCAGGCCGAGCATGATGGCGTTATGCGTGAAGGCATTGTGGCTGTGCGACCAGTTCAGATCGCCGATCTGGATCTCGTAGTGACTGCCCATGCCGAGCCCGTGCCAGGGATGCGCCCGGATCAGGTCCCACGCCTGCTGGAAGATCTGCGGCCGGTACGACATGCCGCGCTGCTCCACGTAATGCCAGCCGCCCAGCCCGATGGCCAGCGCTGCGATCGCCAGGATGACCAGTGCGCGCAGCTTGACGTGACCGTGCCGGGCCGTCAGCAGCATGCATATCTGCGCTGCCAGCACCGCCAGCCATGCCGCGCGGCTGTAGGTGGTCACCACGAAAATCGCCAGCATCAGCAGCGATACGATCTGCAGCGCGTGCATCCAGCGCCCGCGCACCGTGGTCTGCGCCAGCCAGACGATGGCCGCGCCATAGGCGAAGCCGGCCAGGTTCGGATTGTCGAGCGAGCCGAAGGAAACCAGGCGCCCCTGTTCCTGCCACATGTTGGTATGCAGGATGCGCCACGGAAAGGTCACTTCCGCCCCGAGCGCGCTCAGGGCCAGGCCCACCGCGCCCCAGAACAGCAGATGGCGGAACCACTGCGGATTGCCGGCGGCCACCGCCGCCCAGGTCAGCACGAACAGCAGCACATAAACGGCGACGAACAGGTTATCGCCGATATGCCCGTAGTTGGCCCACAGCGACGACACGCTCGACCAGGCCAGGAAGACCAGCAGCAGCCAGACATCCACGCTTTGCGCGATGCGCTGGCCGAACGCGCGGTGCCGCTTCAACACCCACCACAGCGCCGGCGCCATGAACAGCACCAGCAGGCTGTCGTGATACGGCTTGCCCGGGTTCCACACCTTGTTGCCGACCGGGCTCGCCGCCAGGCCGACCAGCAGCCACCACATGCCGAGCAGCAGCCAACGATAGCCCCACTTGGGCAAATCCGACTGCAGGCGGAACGGGCGTTCCGGCGGCGACTCGACGATTGGCTCTTTCATCTGCATGCAGGCGCGATTTTCCCAAAGTTCACTACACAACGCCCCACTTGCCATTTGGTCACACCGGAGGGCTTCCTACTTCGCGCGGCATCCATAGGACCAGCCCGAATACCCCGCGCATGTTGCCTAAACACGGCTGAAACGCAATGAACTATTAGGCTACATATTTCGATTCGGGTGATTGATTAGGCATTTCAGGCCATTGCACCGCGCCTGTAGCAGGGCTTCCGCTAGAATGCGGCGCATGGCGCTCCCCCTACCGTTCACGCTCGTTGTGATGACCCGCAATGAGGCGCAAAAAATCGCGCGCTGCCTGGACAGCGTGCCCTTTGCCGCCGAAAAGCTGGTGATCGATAGCGGCAGCACCGACGACACCGTCGCCGTCGCCCAAGCCCACGGCGCACGCGTGGTGCAGCAGGAATGGCTGGGTTTCGGCCCGCAGCGCAACTTCGCCGCCACGCAATGCAGCCATCCGTGGATTCTTGCGCTGGATGCGGACGAGTACCTCACGCCAGCCCTGGCCGACGAACTGCAGCAGCAGCTGCCGGCCCTGATGGCGGGCGATGCCGCTGCCGCCGTGCTGCGCCGCCATCTCATCTACATGGGACGGCCGATGCGCTGGTACCGCCCGGCCGTGGGCGAGAAGATGGCCCGCTTCTATCACCGCGAACGCGCGCGCTGGAGCGACGTGCGGGTGCACGAGTCGCTGCAGTTCAACGGGTCCTCGGTCACGTTTCATGCGCCCTTTCTGCACGACAACAATCCCAGCCTGGTCGAGAAGCAATTGAAGGTGTTGTTGTACTCGGAACTGAAGTGCCGCGACTGGCTCGACAAGGACAAGCCCGCGCGCATGTGGCAGACGCCGTTCGTATTCGTGCTGGCTTTCATCAAGGATTATCTGCTGCGGCTGGCCTTCCTCGACGGCTGGCGCGGCTACGCCATCGCACAGACCGCGGCCAACTACGCGGTGTACAAGCGCATGCGCTACTACGAAATGCGGCAGAATCCGGCGTCCCGCGATACCGCCTCGGCCGCCTTGACGCGTGCCGGATTGGACCACTGATGCCCAAGCATTATCTGCTGTACGGATCGGAACGCTACGCCCTGGCCATCCTGCGCCCGGTGCAGGATGCGATCCGCGCGCGCGGCGACGAAGCGGCCTGGTTTTTCGACGGCCCCGGTGCCGAAGATCTGCTCGAAGGCGAGCGTCTGCTCAGCGTAAAGGAGGTGCGCCGCTGGAAGCCGCTGGCGGTGATCACGCCCGGCAATCACCTGCCGCATTTCTTTCCCGGCGTGAAGGTGGAAGTGTTCCATGGCTTCAATGCCGGCAAGCCCAGGCATGTGTATATCCGCGGTTTCTTCGACCTGTATTGCACCACCGGTCCGCGCGACACCGCGCAGTTCGGCGCCCTGGCCGAAAAACTCGGCCACTTCAGCGTAACCGAAACCGGCTGGCCCAAGCTCGATCCCTTCATGCGGGAAATCGCCGGCGCGTTGCCGCCGGTGCGCCAGCCGCCGGTGATCCTCTATCACTCCACCTTCTCGCCTTCGTGGAGCGCGGCAGAAACGCTGTACGAAGAAGTGAAGCGGCTGTCGCGCGACGGGCGCTGGCGCTGGATCGTCACCTTCCATCCCAAGATGGATCCGCAGACCACCGCCAAGTACAAGGCGCTGCAGAACGAATACCTGAGCTTTGCCGAGAACGACAACATCCTGGACCTGTTCCCACAGGTGGACATGATGTGTTCGGATACTTCTTCGGCACTGAGCGAATTTCTGCTCACCGGCAAGCCGGTGGTGACCTTCAAGAACCGGGCGCCCGGACCGCAGCTGATCGATATCGACGACGCGGCTCAGTTCCAGCCGGCGATCGAGCGCGCGCTGTCGCGCCCAGCGGAACTGATGCAGGCCATCAGAACCTTCGGCGACGCCATCCATCCTTATCGGGACGGGCATTCGAGCGAGCGCGTGCTGCAGGCGATCGATGCCTTTGTCGCGGCGGGCGGCCGCAACCGCAAGTCCAAGCCACTGAATTTCTGGCGTAAGTTGAAGCTGCGCCGGCGTGTGGGCTATTGGGGACCGGCCTGAGCGGCTTCCGCTTACAGCCAGTTCATCTTTCCAACTCGGTAAAATTCCGACCATCCAGCACGGATGGCCTTAGAGCTCGCCCCCATGAACAGCTATCGCCGATCCGAAGACCTGCGCGCCTTGTGGCCCTGGCTGCCGCTGTGGACCGCCGTCGCGCTGATTGCGATGTTCTCGCACGGCCCGATGCCGCTGTATTCCACCCGCACGCTCGCGGTGGCGTGGGAGATGTGGCAGGGCCACCACTGGCTGGTGCCGCATATCAATGGCGAGCCGTATAGCGAGAAAGTGCCGCTGCTGTTCTGGCTGATCCATGCCGGCTGGTTCGTGTTCGGCGTCAACGACGTGTGGCCGCGGTTGCTGGAAGTGTTCTTCGGCGGCGTGCAGCTGGTGCTCGTGTGGATGCTCGCCAGCCGGCTGTTTCCGAATCGTCCGTGGGTGGCCAAGGCAGCGCCATGGATGTCGATGGCGCTGGCGTATGCGTTTTTGTTCGGCCTGCAGATCATGTACGAGGTGCTGCTGGTCGACTGCGTGCTGGGCGCTCTGCTCTGCCTCACGCCCAAGGCGCAACGCGCCGAACCGCGCTGGCTGCTGTTCGGCCTGCTGATCGGCGCCGGCCTGCTCACCAAGGGCCCGGTGATGCTGCTGCATATCGTCTTCCCCTGGCTGCTCGGCCCGCTCTGGAACGACTGGGCACGCGAGCATCGCGCCCGCTGGTATGCGCGCGGCGCGCTGGCCGTACTGCTGGGCCTGGCGATGCTGCTGGCATGGGCGATACCCGCCGGCTTCAGCGGCGGCGAAGCCTATCGCCACCGCCTGTTCTTTACGCAGACCGCCGGGCGCGTAGTGAAGGGCGTGCAAACCGACCAGAAGCTGCAAAGCCATCCGCACTGGATCGGCTGGTACCTCATATCGCTGCCGATGCTGCTGTTTCCGTTCAGCGCGTGGCCGCGCGTGTGGGTGGCGCTGGGCACCCTGCGCAGGCCGCTCGATAGCGGGCTGCGCTTTGCCTTGTGCTGGCTGGTGCCGTCTTTTGTGGTGTTCTCGGTGATCAGCGGCAAGCAGTGGTATTACCTGCTGCCGGAATTCGCCGGCTGGATGCTGTTGCTGGCCGGCGCCATCGCGGTGCTGCGCGAGCGGCACGACAAACTGGCCACCAGCTACTGGCTGGGCAGTTGGCCGCTGGGCGTGGGCAGCATCGTGTTCGCCGTATTGCTGTTCGCGCTGCCGGCACTTGCCCCGGGCCATCGCCTGCACAGCGAGTGGATCGAAGGCGCAGCGCCCTACAGCCGCAACTTCAGCGTGATGTTCCTGCTGCTCGGCGGCCTGTTGCTGTTGCGCGGGCGCGGCGAGATGCGGCGCGTGGCGCTGGCCGGCCTGGTCGGCGTGCTTGCGCTCAATACCTTGTTCACGCTGACGCTGTGGCACAAGTACGATCTCGGCCCCACCGCGGCCTTGCTCTCCGGCGCGCAGGCCGATCGGCAGGCCGTCGCCATCGTGGGCAACTACGAGGGCCAGTTCCATTTCGCGGGACGCCTGAGCCAGCCCATCACCGAACTATGGAACGGTGAGGACATCGCCCACTTCGCCGCCACCCATCCGAATGGCCTGATCATCACCCACCCGGATCAGTTGGATACGCGCGCCTTGCGCTACGCGCTGCTGGTGCAGCCGTTCCGCTCCTCCTGGGTGGAAGTGTGGCCGGCCACCACCCTGGCCGATCTGCGCGCCGGCCATGTGCCAGCCGAACCGGCGCAGCAGCCCACCATCTATCCCGCTTCGACCGGCGCGGCCTACGGCCAGCAGCCATGAACGCCGCGCTGATCGCCAGCCTGCAGGCGCAATGCAACGGCCCCCGCGACGGCGCGCTGCTGCGCTTTTCGCTGGGCAATGCCTTGCTGGAACAAGGCGATCATGCCGCCGCGGCAGAGGCCTTTCGGCAGGCGCTATCGTTCGATCCACAGTATTCCGCCGCATGGAAACTGCTCGGCAAAGCCTGCCTTGCCGTGGGCGATGCCGCCGCTGCCGCGAATGCGTGGCGACAGGGAATCGAGGTGGCTCAGAAGCGCGGCGACAAGCAGGCGGAAAAAGAGATGACGGTATTCCTGCGCCGCGTCGACACGGATCGCTCGTAGCCCGGATTGCGCTCGCACCAGTTGCGCGATTTACCGATCGTAGGGGCTGGGCCGGTTATCCGCCGAATAGCGCTTGTAATGCCATTGATACTGCGCAAAGGCGAGCTTTACGCAATCTTCCACGCCACGGTTGAGCGCCGCGCAGGCATGCGGCAAATCATTTTCCGCCAGACCAGCCGGCGCCGGCAGGAAGTGAATGCGATAACCCTCGCCACGCGGCAGCCGCTCGGCAAATGCAAACAGCACCGTGGCGCCGGTACGCGCTGCAAGCCGGGGCAGCAGCACCATGGTCAGCGCCTCGCGGCCAAAGAACGGCGCGAATTCCCCTTCGCCGGCACGCGGCTTCTGGTCCGGCAGGATGCCTACCGTGCCGCCCGCCGCCAGCCGCTTGTACAAGGCGCGCACACCGGCGCCCTCCGCCCGCACCTGCTCCGGCGCCAGGGCACCGCGCACCTTGCGCAGCAGCGCCTCCACCGCGGCAATGCGCGGCGGGCGATACAGAATCGCCATCGGCGTCTTGCGGCATAGCCAATAGTTGAGCAACTCCCAGCAGCCCAGATGCGGCGCCGCGATGATCACGCCCTTGCCGGAGGCCAGCGCCGCATCGAACAACGCCTCGCCGCGAACCTCACGCACCAGCCCCAGCGCGTGCTCTGCGCCGGAACCCCAGATCTTCACGATTTCAGTGATCGATTTGCCGCCCTCGGCCATCGCCTCGCGCACCAGCGCGGCACGGCTGCGCTCATCCAGCTGCGGCCGCGTAATGGCCAGATTCACCGCCGTGTAGTGCGCCATCTTGCCGCCGCGCCGCAAAGCCAGCCGCCCGAAACCCGCCCCGATCGCCTGCAGCCAACGCAAGGGCAGCAGCCCAAGCAGGCGCAGCAGCAAGTAGACGAGATAAATATCGGGACGCATGGGCCAGCCGGCAGCGAAATCGGACGCGTAAGGGTAAAGGCAGGCGGGATGGGTGGCGAGGGCTGGCTCAAGCGTCGGCATTTCCTGCCGTTGACTAGCCAAGGCCCGCGTCGTCCTGCGCGGACAAAAACGATCGCCGATCCGCCTCTTTACCCCCCAGCCGCTGCCCTGCACAGTTGTCGTACTTCATCTGCCGCCAGCTCATCGCCCATGATCGCTCTGATCCAGCGTGTCCTTTCCGCACGCGTCGACGTCGACCAGCAAACCGTGGGCGCCATCGATGCCGGCCTGCTGGCACTGGTTGCCGTGCAGCCGGAGGACGGCGAAGCACAAGCCAAGCGCATGCTGGAACGCCTGCTCGGCTACCGCGTGTTCTCCGACGAGGCCGGCAAGATGAACCGTTCCCTCGCCGACACCGGTGGCGGCCTGCTGCTGGTCAGCCAGTTCACCCTGGCCGCCGATACCCGCTCGGGCATGCGCCCCAGCTTTACCAGCGCGGCGCCGCCCGAACATGGGCGCCAATGGTTCGAGCGGCTGGTGGAATTGGCCCGCCAGGCCCATCCAAGGGTGGAAATCGGACGCTTCGGTGCCCATATGCAAGTGCACCTGGTGAACGATGGCCCGGTAACTTTCTGGCTCGATGTGCGTTGAAGCCTCAGCGTGCGAACGAATTGCCACTCAAGCCTCGTATCCACGCCGAAGTCCGCGATTTGGCGCGATTTTTGCGTGCGTGCAGATCCGATATTTTCCACTTGAAACTGGTCAAAAAAGCAGCACATCGCTATACTGATTGGTTCCTATCCCGCGGCGGTCGGTATGAATAACAAAGCCCACGAGCAACAGTCGGAAATTAAAGCGCTCATCTCCAAGGGTTTGGAGCAGGGCTATCTGACTTACGCCGAGATCAACGATCACCTCCCCGACGACATCGTCGATCCGGAGCAGATCGAAGACATCATGGCGGTGCTCAAGGGTGTCGGCATTGACGTGCACGACGCCGCCCCGGACGCCGACCCGCTGGCCGACAACGCCCCCGGCGCGTCCACCGACGACGAAGCCGCTGCCGAAGAAGCCGTCGCCCTGCTGTCCGCCGTGGACGCCGAAGTGGGCCGCACCACCGACCCCGTGCGCATGTACATGCGCGAAATGGGCACGGTGGAACTGCTGACCCGCGAAGGCGAAATCGCCATCGCCAAGCGCATCGAAGAAGGCCTCACCCAGGTGCAGACCGCCCTGGCCAGCTTCCCGCTGACCATCGAGCTGCTGCTGGAAGAATACGACCAGCATCTGGACGGCAAGCGCCGCCTCAGCGAGATCCTGGCCGGCTTCGCCGACCTCGAGCAGGCCGCCGACGCCGCCCTGGCCGAAGCCGAGGAACTGGGCGCCGACGCCGATGCCGACGAGGAAGAAGAGAACGACGACGTAGCCGACAGCGACGAGGACGAAGGCCCGAGCGGCCCCGATCCGGAAGAAGTGAAGCGCCGCATGGAACTGCTGCGCGACTACTACGGCAAGTTCCAGAAGGCCGCCCCCAAGGCGACCGACATCAGCGACAAGAAAGTCACCAAGCTGCGCGACCAGATGGCCGAGGAATTCCTCAAGCTCAAGCTGCCGTCCGCGCTGATCGACAGCTTCGTGCGCAAGCTGCGCGAAGTGGTGGGCGACATCCGCCATCACGAGCGCGTGCTGATGGAGATCTTCGTCAAGCACGTGAAGATGCCCAAGGCCGAATTCCTCAAGGCGTTCCCCAGCAACGAGGGCAACCTCGAGTGGGCGAACGAGCTCGGCCGCAAGCGCCAGAAGTGGTCGCCCAACATCAAGAACTTCCGCGAGCACATCGACGCCGAGCAGGAAAAACTGCAGTCGATCGAAAAGAAGCTGTTCCTGCCGCTCACCGACATCAAGGAAATCAACCGCAGCATGTCGGTAGGCGAGGCCAAGGCCCGCCGCGCCAAGAAGGAAATGGTGGAGGCCAACCTGCGTCTGGTGATCTCCATCGCCAAGAAGTACACCAACCGCGGCCTGCAGTTCCTCGACCTGATCCAGGAAGGCAACATCGGCCTGATGAAGGCGGTGGACAAGTTCGAATATCGCCGTGGCTACAAATTCTCCACCTATGCCACCTGGTGGATTCGCCAGGCCATTACCCGTTCGATCGCCGACCAGGCGCGCACCATCCGTATTCCGGTGCACATGATCGAAACGATCAACAAGCTCAACCGCATCTCGCGCCAGATGCTGCAGCAGTTCGGCCGCGAGCCGACGCCGGAAGAACTGTCCAAGGAAATGGACATGCCGGAAGACAAGATCCGCAAGGTGCTGAAGATCGCCAAAGAACCGATCTCGATGGAAACCCCGATCGGCGACGACGAAGATTCGCATCTGGGCGATTTCATCGAAGACACCAACGCCAGCTCGCCGATCGATTCGGCGACCGAAACCGGCCTGGTGGAAACCGTGCGCGACGTGCTCGCCGGCCTCACCCCGCGTGAAGCCAAGGTGCTGCGCATGCGCTTCGGCATCGACATGAACACCGATCACACGCTGGAAGAAGTCGGCAAGCAGTTCGACGTCACCCGCGAGCGCATCCGCCAGATCGAAGCCAAGGCACTGCGCAAGCTGCGTCATCCCAGCCGCTCCGAGCAACTGCGCAGTTTCCTCGATATCGATTGATCGCGCAGCAAGTTAGATCAACGAAAAGCCCCGCGAAAGCGGGGCTTTTTTTGTGTTCACTCGGGCAAACAAACCATCTGCAGAAATACACCCCAACAACCTAACCGTCATCCCGGCGAAAGCCGGGACCCAGTGACTTTGGCCCACACGAAAGACGCCAGTTCGAAGCCTCAGCCAAGACGCCAGAATCGAGCAGCACCTACCCCATATCGTAAAAAAACTGCTCCCGATCAACCTTCCCATCCCGCACGTGATAAACGCAGATCTCACTCATCACCACACGCCCCCTGCCCTTCATCGTCACGTCCAGCGTCATCTCGCAACTGAACCAGTTCCCCGCGACAACCGGATCGCTGACATGCCCACCATGCACCTGCTCAACCGCCGCCTGAAACTGATGCGTCTTTTCATAAATCGCCTTCAACCCTTTCACGTTGCCCAAGGCACCCGGCGGCAATCCATCCGGCTCGATGCTCTGCGCATCCTCCGCATACAACTCACGCTGCGCCTCTTCGTACTTACCTTCGCGGCATAGCTCGACCAGACGCTTGGCAATCGCTTCAACAGTCATCGGAATGCTCCGCACGTAGGGGATGCCAAGCCTAACCCCTGCGCTGTTACATGGATGTGCCCCGTCCCGCCCACCACTCTCGACGGTGCAAGCCGCGCCCATTAACATTGGCCCCTCATCTGCAGCAGCATTCGCATGCCTCATGCATGGGCCTATAGCTCAACGGTTAGAGCAGGGGACTCATAATCCCTTGGTTCCAGGTTCGAATCCTGGTGGGCCCACCAATGCGGGAACCCGCTCATTTCTGTTGTGCGGCAAACCATAAAGTGGCCGCTTTGGCCACTTTATGATCTCCTTGAAAGCATAAAGTGACCATCTTCCGTTGCACAGCAAATTTTCCGAGCTGATTGAAGCCGAGCTCCCATGCGCTGTCCGCAAACCGCCTCGACTCCGTTCTAACGGTAATTAGGGTCCTTGCAGTTGTTAGATAGGTCGAAGGTAGCCGCTGTCCGCTCCTTGCCCCAAATCTTGTTCCCGGCTCGTTCGGGGTTCTCGGCGAAGTGTTGGTTCCTCTCCTCGAAGTAGCGGTCGATGGCCTCGGTCGCCGCCTTCACGGACGGGTAATTACTGTTATGAATGATCGCCCGGGCCATGCCGCTGAACACCGATTCGATGACATTCAAGAATTGGGCAGAGGCGGGCAACGGGACGAGCTCAATCCTGGGAGAGCCGTCGCCTTCGGCGTTGTGAGCTTCAACGAATGCCAGCAATTTCTTCGACATGTGCCACGAAGCGGCGTCCCAAGAAAGGTAGAGCGTTCTTGCTCCCCTGTACTTATCAAGCAGCGTCTCCGCCATCTTGATCATCTCTAGCGTGTTCTTCGCTCGGGAGTAGAAATGTGTCACCTGGTTACGGGAGAGTTCCAACGCCGCCGTCGTTATAAGCCAGCCCTTTGACTTCTGCCATTGCGGCACACTTGGACTCTCGCCGGGACCGACCAGAACGCGTCCCGGTTTCGCCTTGATCGCAAACGGACCGTATTCGTCGATGGAGAAGAACCGCTCGTCGTCTCCTAGATTGAACAAGACCTTACGGACGTAAGCTAGCTTCTCGCGATAGGCTGGGTCGTTGCTAGTCAGGACGACCTTGGCTGATCTCCAGCGGAACCCTGACTTCCATAGCGCCTCACGGATAACCTCATCGCAAACAGGGAGCCCACGACCAGTCAAGGTCTTTCTAAGGTCCTCTATCCGCCATGTCGTTCGATTGAAACCTGATAGCGAAGGTGGTTCGTGGAGCAGTTGAAACAACGCCTTCCCAAAAGACTGGTTGTCGGCCATTCGTGGCTTTGGTTTTATTGCCAGTAGCGATTCGAGTCCGCCTGCCTTGAATTTCAGAAGGTAATTCCTGACGGTCGTACGAGACAAGCCAAGATGCTTCTCAATAGCGTGGGCAGAAAATCCCTGCTCTGACGCCATGACGACAAGAATTCTCTTACGAGAACTGCCGCTGGCATGGGACAAAGAAGCAGACAAAGTTCCCTCTTCAAACGCTTTTCGTTCGAGATCGTATACCCATTCCATCCATCGCCACTTCACCGCGTCCGTACGCAACCGTCTGCGCGCTAGTGGGGCAGGCATGTGCTTAGGCTTTGGCTTTCGGTCTCGTCTACCACCGTACCCGGGAGGCGACTCATGTGCAAGAATTTTCCTTAGCGTCGCCCTGCTCATTCCCTCTTTTTTTGCCACTGAACGCTTGGATTCTCCGATCACCAGTACTCGTTTGCGTATGCGTCGCCACTGGGAAAGGTTCGAATACATGGAGCCTCCGTGTACCGGTCGCCAACCGTTTGGTGGACCATGAGGAGTACTACCGTGTCCTAAGGTGCAAACGCCAACCATCTGACCACGGTCGCCACAGCAACTGACCAGCTTCGCCAGCGAACCTGACCGTGGTCGGCGGCTACGCGGCCACCATCGCCATCGCATCGCCCATTCCCGATGTCGAGTGTGGTCACCGCCAAGGAAACTCGCAACGCTCGTCAGCAGCGGGAGCTGATGGATCGCCTTCGTACTCGGCTCTTCGAAGCATCCTCGGTCGTGACAGCGGTCGCAAGGATTGTCCGCGGCAAGCAGTAGCCCACTGTTTGCTCATGGCACCATGATTACGCTACTTGGTCACGAAGCAACCGCTGAATTGCCTTGCGAAGCTTCTCCTTCGGAAGACCGGTCTGGTTTCTAAGCATCCGCAAGAGAGGCTTCTTTGCTATGGGGGATACGCTTCCTACTGACCACGAGCGAACTCCGTCCAACACAGCTCGAACAACCGCAGTATCCTTTTGAGTGTGGATCGTGCGTCGATACTGTTCGCTTCGTGCGACGAGCTTCGATGCAAGCATGGGAGCGTGGTAACGCAGCGCACCGACTGAAACACCCAGCTGCCGTGCAACTTCGCGCAAGGATACCGGTGTAACCCCATCGTCTAAGAACAGTTCCATCTGCTTTACCAGAATCGGCGCATCGATCACGCCTTGACGATGCGCTGCTCGCATAGACCGAGGCAATGGGCAGGTTGCCGCAAACCCGAATGATTGGTTGGCTCCGTCAACGCCTCGCAAAAAATCTGCTATCGGGATTTCGAGTTGGTAGGCAAGCCTGCGCACGACGCCCAAAGTCATCGGTTCCTCCGGATTGCAATATCTGATGCAGTCATCCCGGGGCACCCTGTTCCACAGTTCACCCTCTTTCTCATGTTGCCAGGCTTCGTCGAACACCCGGTTCAAGTACCGACATGCGGCGCCTACTTGGAACGGACCGGTCGCAACGGCTATTTCACCAACCAATGCGATCAGATCGGACGCCAGAAGCTCCGGGTCATGTGTAACCGCGTCCGAAGTGGTTACTACATCCATGCGCTCATTGCAGTTCTGACAACGATCGAAGCGAGTCCATTCGCTCCAAGGTTTTGGGCATTGCCCACAGTGCGGGCAGCAATCGCGCAGGATAATTCTATGCCGATCACATGCTCCTATGGCTGCGAGGAACCAGGCAAGCTTGAAATATGCATTTCCCGCCTCTAGCCGTTGCTCGCGGAAACAAGCAGGACACCAGCGTAATCGATGCGTAAAAGTGCTTGGTGACCGAGCTAATGCTGGGCTAAGCAACGCAAACGTCCCTCTTTCTAGGTTATAGATGTTTTCGGCGCGTGTTTCAGCGATGACCGAAGCGAAAAGTACGGACGTGGCATTGGGTCGCACTAGCGTGGAGATCGGCTGGCCGCGAGACGCCGCCACCAACGCATTCTCTTCCAGCGTGCCGCGGGCAACGTGTCGTATGAGGTCCCCGAGAGTTACGCCATGCACAGCCGCTAGCCGAAGCATGTACGAAGGCAATGCCTCAATGTCTTGGGTATGGCAGCCCTCCATCGCTAGTGGAAGCAGGCTTCGCACTCGCTAGGTCCGGCCACCCAAAGGATTGCGCCTGGACTTGCGCTGGAAGGGCTTACGCGCCTGCTCCTTGCGCTTGATTTCCTTTTCGTTACTCGCTTTCCTGGCGCCACCATCCTCAGTATGTGTTTCGCATTGTGCGGAGGCGCGCTTGACGCGTACCAACTGCAATTCACCCTTCACGATTTCTGCAAGAATCGACGCCTCTTGAGCCGCCGGTTTGCGCGTCCGCTCCAGCACGTCACGCGTCATCACCACTCCGTTGGTGGTCAAAAGGACAGTCAGAGCAGCTTTGAGCCACGATAGAAGCTGACCAACACATCCTTGGGAACCCTCGAACAAATAGTCACCCCAGTCAGACAGCGACTCATCGTTGTCGAAAGCCAGATGCTTGGAATAGGTCCGTAGAACCTGCTGCCACGCTGCGACATCATTGCGTACGTCCGCATGGTATCGAGGAAATTCGAGCGGAATCTGGCGACCCAGCAAATGTGGCGCAAGCACCAGCAGATCGAGCAATTGGTACGACCCGGTGAGAACGAGCTTTATGTTGGTACGGTTCGCAAGGCATTTGTAGGAATCCAAGATTCGTGCGGCGGCAGCATCTCCACCCGGCGCGTACCTGACGTGGTGAGCTTCATCGAAGACGATGAGTTCGGTTCGACGAAGTGCTATGGCTGTCTCGAACGCGGAACGAAGTGTACCTTCCGGAGTCCTGTGGATTTTTGCCTGCAGTCGCTCCTCCCAAGGATCATCTTCATCAGAAATGCCGTAGATAGGATGGTGAATCGCACGTAAGCACGCAGCCATGAAGGCTTTGGTGGAAAATTCGCCGTTCTTGCTGTCATTGCTGGCTTCGACTATCACGACAGGCATCCGTTGATCGTCGCTTGGCCAATTCGGTTCGTGAACGTTGAAGGCATCTTTCACACAGCGCGTTTTCCCAACGCGAGATGGCCCAACCTGAACAATGAGATCTCCCTTCATGACTGCATGGTGCGCTCCGGTGAGTTGTTTGCGTGCGAACTCGTAATTTCGGTGCAGAACCTTCGTCGTCTTCAATGCCTCGAGCGCTGCTGGGATCCAATCAGCCGCGATCACCATGTCGCCTCCGCAAGTTCCGGTAGCGAGTCGTCAAGCACATCCGCAAAAAAGCTGGAGGCTTCCGCGTTGTGTGAGATTCGCTGTGGTACGAAACCCGCCGCTTCCACCAAAGGTGTCGAAGGCCCGGTGCTGCGCCGCTGGATTGCCCTGGCGAGTAACCTATCCGAATCTTCACGAATAGCTTTGTTCAGCTCATATCGATCGAGTTGCAGCACGCCCTCAACTACTTGTTGCAAACCCGACTTCAGTGCATACGAGGGCTCGGGGGAAGCAAAACAAGCTACCCATGTACCGGCCACCTGCGCGTAGATGCGGTACGGATCTTGTGGATCGGGACGGACCGGAATCTTCGGTCGATCAGCCCGGACAAGTGTGGGACTCCAGTAGTGAAATGCACCTATGTGCAAGCCGCGTTGCGGATCGAGCGTGTACTCACCGGCGTCAACGGCCGTTGCGATCAGAAAGTTGTCGTCGAACGTCGTGGGGAGTCCCGAACAGCCAAATCTCTCAAGACCGCTTGTCATGCGCTCGGCCGGCGACCCAAGTGCGGAATCCGTCGCGTACCCTTTTGACCAATCGGCAAACGTCGAAAAATCCTGCCACAGATCGAACAAAGACATAGTGGCGACTGCCTCCGGGCGATGGGACCCCGAGACGCACCGGACCTCCTTGAGGTTCACCAAGTTTCCTGGGCGCGCCGCCAACCACAAGGTCTTGTACTGCCCGAAGAATCTTTCCGCCTCCGCCCCATATCGTGGGTGTCCGACGGGGCGGAATATCAAATTGAAGCCGCAATGAGCTGCAAGCGCTGAGAAGTACACCGACCGGAAATCGGAGCCGCTGTCCACCACGATGCCTTCTGGCAGGCGGCCGTGCAGGCGCACGCACTGGCGCAGAATCAGCGCAACGCTGCGCTTGCTCGGAGCGCCCAAGCGCAACCAAAACGCGAGCGGGAAGTCGCTATAGATGTCTCGAAGTATCGTAAGCCAGGGCCGCATCGCATATTCCATACCGTTTGCGGTAAGCACGACACAGTACTGGTCGCACAGATAGTGGTCACAAGTGGCCAGTTCGAACGGTCGCTCCGGTCGTAATGCGCGCATGGCGACATCCGTGGGCGGCTCGGCCGCATGACAAGCGCGATTGCCTCCGCGCTGGTACGCGAGAGATGGCCCGGCGCGATCCAGCAGGTTATAAAAGCTAACCTTCGACAACGGCTTCGCCATCGGCAGCGCTTCCTCAGCCGCCAGTTTGAAGCCGCGATACAGAGCAGGCGGGGACGGTTTTTCTTGTCCAGCCCATTGAGAGCGGATGTACTCAGTCGCGAGCTGAACTTGTTCGGGACGCTTTGGATTCCGGTTGCCACGCTTCATGTATTCCCGCGATAGCGCGACGACTGCATTAACCCCTTCAGCCTCGGCTTCACGGATCTTCAGCCGCCATCTACGCGCGGACCGACCGTTCTCGCCCGCTTTTAGTTTTTCTACGGCAGCCAAACCTTTCTCCAGATGCTTTTCCAGGGGGAAGTCATACTGCTGTGCTGTACCGTCGCACCGCCCCTGGAACTCAAGCTTGAGGTGCTGCCACGCCTCGACATAGTTTTCATTGAGCAGCGCCGGCTCGCGCGCGACGAGGCATGTCTCTGGATGGGTCAGTGAATATCGGCCAATGTCGGTGTAGAGGAGGTGGCGTGCCACCAATCTGATCAACGGAGTCAGATCGTGCTGACCGATCGCATGCGCGAGATCCGCCAACGGTGATAAACCTCTCTGTTCCATATGTGCTGAAACGCTCCTCTCCAGCACCGCCTCGTCAATGGCTACTTCGCGCATGGCGCGACGCATCAGACCAAGATTGGCTGCGCGTAGTTGATCCACTTCATCGATTGCCACCACGACGTGCGGAAGGCCCATAGTCTCGAACGCTTCTGCGGCGACCACGTCTTGGAATGATCCGTCCTCTTGCCTTACCCAGTCTTGCTTGTCGGCAAAGATGCGCTCGAGTTCGCTGCGCAGTTTGACCTGTACCACCCTGGGTCCGTCCTTGGTTAGCACGAGGAAGTCGGGTGTATATCGTGTGAGTCGCCGGTATCCGCGTTTGGTATGACGACTCACCTCGACGGCAGGCGGTTGTTCGTAGTACGCCAACACAGAGTTGTCGTAATCGAGCTCGAACGCGTACGGCAATTCGCCAGTTCGACTCTCTGTCGATACAGTGACGCCGTTTTTGAGCGACTGGAACTCCACCACACACGAAGAGTGCTTGCTGGGGCGCACATCACGCGATAAGCCTGCAGCGCTCCGCCGAATGTAATCGGATGCCGGCCCGATGATCTGCCACGTCAATAAGTACTGGTCCAGTTCCAACTCACCGAACGGCTTTGCTGGTATTGGCATGGCGCCGTGTTGCAATTGGCATATGTGCTCTTCGGCGTGTTCTGACGATTGACCTGTTTGAGGGCACTGCCCACGGTCTTGCGCAGTGAAAGACATCCTGAATCCTCCATGTGCCGAAATACGTGGCGGGGCGCACCGACCGCAGAACTGCCTGAGTTTCGGCGCGCACCTATCCCAGCACCGCTTACGCGGTGCTTGATTTCGAGAGAGAAAGGGGGCACAGTGGAATCAGGCGTGACTCGCAAGCGCTGATTTAGCAAAGCCCCGGTCTAGACACCGGGGTTTTGCATTTGTGGCCCCAGACGCACTTATGTAGTCATGGGGACACCTCCTTCTCTAACGTAGAAGAAACAACCAATGGCCCTGCTTCAGTTAAGAGAGGGCCATTCGTGTTGACGGGCCTTCGACCCTGTTGCCTACCTTTCAGTCCAAAGCCAAGTGATGCGTCCGCTTTCATCCCGAGCGCAATGGCGATTTGATGCCCGCGGCCGCGAGTGCAGCGCGACCGGCCTGATAACACCGCATACACGGCTTGCCGTGGGTAGCCGTGTTCTCTCGCCCAATCAGTCATCGAGACCCATAACCCTTCTTATGGCGCTTGGCCATGGAGTCGATTTTCGTGCGAAGACCGGCGAAGTACCAAGGCAGATGGTACGACTCGCTGTTGTTGCCGCCACCACCGCCTTCCAGAAACATGGCGGCCAGCTGTTCTGCGATACGCAGATCTGCTTCGAACTGAGTCACCTGCAGTGGCGCACGATCAAAGAACGCATCGCCCACGCCCATGAACATCAGGTGCGGATCGGTAACGGGCTTGCGACTGTAAACCTCTTCAATGAACGTACCCAGGCTGCCTTTGATCAGCGCCTCCGGAATCGTGCCCATCGATCCGGTGACATCGAGCGCAACGATCAGCGGCGTCGACTGTGGATTGACGTCGGAATCAACCGACTCGCGCATCGTTATCGTCTTTGGATCGAAAGCAGAATTCATCCCGCGCGAAGCGAAAATGGCATCGCGCGACTTGGTGCTGGTCGTGGCGGCGTAACGGTCCCAATCGGCAGGATTCCAACGTGCTGAGCCCATGTCAGTTCTCCGGATAAATGACGTTTGTGGGGAGGTCCCAGGCAGAAAACCGAGAGGGACCGAAAGTGGCCTCTACAGCCTTTTTCCAAGACCGGTATTGATCGACGGCGGTGCCCGCGGCAGGACTGCGAGCGAAGGCCACCAGTGGCGCGGGGGCAGATGGCGGCACAGGACCCATGCCGGTGATGTCGCCAAGCAATTCTCTTAGTAAGCGCCGAATCTTGATATGCCCCAGAGCGCTTCGTTGAACGGGATCAGCGCGCCAGACAGGTGTGACGTCCGCCAAAGCGTTCGCGGGAAGAGCCGCCCAGCGCTCTCCGATAGCGCCGGCGTATGCCCAGCCACCAAGCAGCGATACGCGATGGCGACCAACGTCGATCCACACCGTTGACCCGTCGATGACCGGATGCGCACGCTGCGCGTATTCCAGATAACAGGCCACATTCCACAGCCCACTGCCGATCCAGGCTACGTGTTCGGGAGGCACGGTGCCGACATGGGCCATCACGTCCGCAAGGCGCACCAAGTCTGGATCGCGCGGACGCACAACGAGTACCGAATCCGCGGTTCGATGCAGCGTGGCAGGCGCGGGCAGGCACGGACGGATCTGGCTCTCCATGTCGCTGGAGACGAACATCCAGCGAGCGGATTGCGCGGCGCTGCGTTCGGCCAAATCAGCAAGACCCAGCGGGAACACTTCTAACAACGTGCGTTGGCCAATGTAGACCGCGCCCAGCTCATCGGCATAGGTAGCCAGATAGCGCATGGTCCAATGTCGACCATCGACTGCCATCGTGCTTTCAAAAACCGGATGAGCCTCGGTTGCACAGCGATCGGAAGCAAGAACCCGTGAGGCTCCACCTAGCCGCCGGCGCTGCCATTGGATCCGGGAAAATACGGCGCCCGCATCAGGGTCAGCGCAATGATCGGGATGCCAACGGCCAGCAAGGCGACGCAGTGTTACCAGCCGATCGGAAGCCGCGGCAATAAGCCCCTCATCCCAAACCGCGTCGGAGGCGGCGAGTAAATCAGCAGCAGAGGCAGTAAGGAGGTCCATGGAGATATGCTATCAAATATTTGTTATTTGCAATTAAATAATTAATAGAGGAATATGCTCCCTAAAGCTGTTGTTTTAGTTACCAAAAGTACCCACTTCTTTGCAAAATGAAAGAAACTGGAGCGTCGTTCCATGATCGACGATTTCCCCAACCCGATCGTCACCACCGATGTGGTCGTCCTCACCCTGAAGGACGGGGTGCTGCGGTTGCTGCTCGCCCAGCGGGCGGCTGACGCGGCTGTTGCGCCCGGCGTTTGGACGCTTCCCGGCGGATTCGTTCACATGGATAAGGACCGTTCGCTGGAGGACACGGTACGCAGGGTGTTCCGTACCAAGACCGGCGGGGAAGTGGCCTATCTGGAGCAGCTTTGTACCTTCGGCAGCACCGATCGTGATCCGCGTGGCTGGTCGCTATCCGTGGCCTACCTAGCGCTGGTCCCGGAGCACAAGGTCACTGGGCTGGATGAGCAGCGCACCCGATGGGTGCCAGTGCGCCCTTGTCCAGATCTGCCTTTCGATCACCGAGCCATCGTGACCCAAGCGCTTGAGCGTGTTCGCGGCAAAGCTGCCTATTCGTCGTTGCCTGCGTTTTTGCTACCCGACACTTTCACCCTTCCCCAGCTCATGGCGGTATACGAGGCCGTGCTGGATCAGCAGCTGGATCAATCGACCTTTCGGCGTAAGGTGGCTGAGCAAGGAATGATCGTTAAGGCGCGGGGGGCACGAGCACATACGGGTGCAGGGCGGCCTGCCGCGCTTTATAAGCTTTCGAGGCCAGCACTTCAGGATTTTGGGCGAGTGTTGTTGAGTACACGGGACTAAAAGGGAAACGTTCACGAATGGCTTCGCCTTCCCTGGCACCCCCACCCGAGACCACAAGCAGCCTCACCATTTCCTGTTGCACCTTAGGCAAAGCAACAGCCAATGGCTCTGATCTTACGCTCGGATGTGGCCAAACTATGTGAGATCGCGCACACGGAACCATAGTTTGGCCGGCGCGGCCAAACTATGAGATTCGAGAAGCAAAGTTTGGCTAGAAAGCGTTTTGCCTCAATGGGCAAAACCAGGGCTTCTATTCCGGCAGGCTGACCACCGGCACGAAACCGCCAAAGATCATGCGCTTGCCATCGAAGGGCATCTCGCTGGCGGCGTCCATGCGTGGATCTTTCATGACTTTCTCCATGCCCGCATCACGGGTGGCTTTGTCGGGCCATTCAATCCAGGAGAACACCACGGCTTCGTCCTCCTTCGCCTGCACAGCGCGGCGAAAGTCGGTGAGCTTGCCATCGGGCACGCTATCACCCCAGCATTCCATCACTCGAATGGCGCCAAACTCCAGGAAAATATTGTCAAAAGCGCCGGCGTATCCAATGAATCGCTCGCGGTTGGCATTGGGTACGGCGATCACGAAACCATCGATGTAGGACATGGCAATTTCCTCAACGGGAAGAGGCGGCCGACATAGGCGCCTTCATGCATGCGACGAATTAGCCGGCCTGGAATCGACACAGGAGCATTCTTCGACTAATGGCCGCAGGAACGGCTAACGGACTCCTGTTTGCGGTGAAGACTCCCTTCACGGCGACGCGCCCGATCAAGCGGTTACGGCAGGTTGAATGCGCCCATGCCGCCACTTATTACGTAAGACGCAAAATTCCGGGACGAGAACGGTGCAACTTACCGCGCCTATGTCGCACCGGACGTAACACGCCTATATTCGCTGACTGTTTCCGTCCTGGCAGGGCCTCCGTTATAGGAATTCGCCACCTCTTCGTGGATGGCGTTGTGATCCTTGCTCATGGTGGCGCGTATTACGGTATGTACTTTCTCGCCGTTGGCCTCGCCATCCATTTCCACTGTCCAGGAGTTGCCATCGACTGCAGTGGTGAATTCCACGCAGCCTTGCATGTTGTCGCACCACACACTCTTGTACGCCTTCGCGTTGGCATCCCACCACGTGTAGCTTTGGCCTACGGTGTATCCGCCGGTTCCGCGCGACCAAAAGTCCTGGACGATAGAAAAACCACCGGGACCTTGCTTGATTGTCGCGACACCCTTATCAAGACCGCCCTTCGGAAGACTTTTGCTCGGCACGGTTCGAATGACCACCTGCCAGGTGCCGATTCGCGGATAAAGCAGGGACATTTGCGATGGAGCCGTGGCGCTTGTTGCCACTGGCGCGGTCGATGTATCCGTTCCACCGCCATGAGAGGCCATGGCGGCTGAGCACGCCGACATCACTAGGAGGCCGATAAGCGTCGTTGACGTCTTCATGCTTTCCTTCCCGTCGCGTGGTCGAGCGCGGAAGTCTAGGCCTGCCTGATCTTCGTGTTCAAGTGAACTAGTTGCCTAGCAGGCAAGTTGACCTAAGCAGGTCAGCGTCCCCTCTCTCCCTTGGATGCTGGAAGAACTATGCCATTAGGAACAGACAAATCGGGGCTGCTTCGCTCATTTGACGCCACGCTTGAGCCGGGTTGTCCAATACCCGAACAAGGTCGGGTGATACCACTGTCGAGACGGTCCCTCGCCGGCGCGCGACGTTAGGCGCCCCGCGGCAACATCGCGCAAAGCAGCCCGCATCAGCGGCACACCTTCTGCCAACTGCAATACCGGATAGGTAGCGAAGTTGTCCTCCATCTCCGGTTTGATCAGCGCTTGATACAGCACGCCGCCAGTATCGACACCTGGGTCCACCAGATGAACGGTCACGCCGCAGTGCGCGAGGTCATCGCTGGCCAAGGCCCAATAGCCGCCATGCACGCCGCGGTAGGTCGGCGTGATGCCCATATGCGTGTTGATAAAGGGCGCTTCCACCGAAGCAAGCAGCTTTTTCGACAGGATGCGCGTGCCATTCACTACCACGGCGTGCGGCGACAGTTTTTGCAGGCGCTTTGCCACCCCGCGCTCGTTGGCGCTGGCGATATGGGTAATCACCTGCTCGGGAATCGGCGCATCCGATAATTCATGCTTTTGCAGCAACTGCTCAATGCGTGCATGCGAAGCGCGACCTAGCAGCCGGCTGTAAATAATAAAGCCGAGCTGCCCCAGGGTCTGGAGGATGCCGAGGGTACGCGCACGATAGCGCAGCATCTTCAGCGCGGAGGGTTTCTGTTCGAGCACCACCGCGACGATATCGAATTCATCCTTCAGGCCGTGATACATCCCACGTGTAGACAATCCATCGCCGGCAAGCAGCACAATCCTTGTCTTAAGCGACATGCATGCGTTCCAGCGCGTGCGCTATCTCGCCCATATTGCACGACTGCATGCCGTAGCGCTTATGGAGCTCGTCGTAGTAAGCCAGGATCTTCTCCAGGAAGGCCAGGTTCTCGCTTACGTCGGCACCGAAATTATGCGGATGCCACCAAAGGTGGAACAGCCGGTTTCCGATCGCCGCATCGCGCATGGCGCGTTTGATGCGATGCAGACGCAAGCCATCCAGCGGCGCCAAGGAGCGTGAGTAGGGACGCAAGAAGCGGCTGGCGGGAACATTGAACGGGCGGCTATGCGCACATTCTTCCAGGTTGTAGGTGTTGTAGCCGCTCAAGTTTACGTAGGAATCGAGCAGGCGCAGCGCACGCACCCACGAGCTCTGTTCCTGCTGGTTTCTCGGCTTGTAAAACGATGCAGTCTCGTTGCCGCGATAGCAGGAGATACCCAGTTCCTCGAGCACCGCCAGATAAGAAGGATTGCCTTGGTTACGCGGAAATACCAGGCTGCTGGTGGGAATGCCCTTGGCCTTGGCGGCCTCCACGGCCGCCTGCAGATCCGCACGGAAGGATTCGATGGTCTGTCCGTCTTCCAGGCAGTAGTAATGCGAAAAGGTATGTGTGCCGATTTCCTGGCCGGGGCGGCTGCGTATCAATTCAATCATGTCGGGCGCGAAATGGTAGGCGTCATCATGGCCCCAGCTGCGCTCGTCGATATAAAGATAAGAAGACAATTGCCGGCGACGATAGTCGGGCAATACACCAGGCAGGTGTTGTCGCAATTCGACAATGTCGTTGAAGAACAAAAAGCCGATAGTGGCCCAGGTGGCATGCACGCCATGCGCATCGAACAGGTCGAGCATGCCGCGAATGGCTTCGCGCTCGCCGCTCAAGTTGGCTTCGTAATTCTCGAAGCTGCGGCTGTCGCGCACACCCCAATACAACTCAAGATCCAGCGAGATAGTAAATATGCCCGGCATATATAGGCCACGCCTCATTAGTCAGGATGCCACCCCCTTGAAGCATCGAATACCGACGCAGCATCAAGGGCGGACAGCCATCCTGGCAGCTCACCTTCCCTGGCTACCCTTGCGGTATGCGTCGAACGAATTGGACTGATTCTTATGTCAGAACTCTGAAGGGTTGATGAGGAAATGCGCCGAATTGGAGCAATGATGTTAAACAGGGAATATCAGCCAGCCTGGAGCTGGCTGAAGCAGTTATCGAAAGAGCTGCGAATATTCACGCTCTGCCTTGTAAGTAAATGATTTACATGGGTCCAGCAGGCCATTGCCAGCGGACCATCTCAATTGCCATCAGCAACATTCAAAGAGGACTGCCAAGCGCGGGCTACATCGAGCTGCAGTGCAGCAAGTGTTGTGGCCGACGATTCAGCTGCAGACAAGGACCGCAGCCCTCAGCCGTAATACTCGCGATACCAGTTCACGAAGTTCGCCACGCCCGCCTCCACCGATACCTGCGGGCGATAACCGACGGCCTCGACCAGGGCCGAGACATCGGCCTCGGTATCCGGCACGTCGCCCGCCTGCAGCGGCAACATCTCCATCTTTGCCTTGCAGCCGAGGCACTGCTCCAGCACTTCGATGTAGCGCAGCAGCTGCACCGGCTGCTCGTTGCCGATGTTGTAGATGCGATATGGCGCTACACCACTGCTGGCCGGATCGGGGTCGTTGCCGTTCCATGCCGCCGACTTGTCCGGCACCACGTCCAGCGTCCGCACCACGCCTTCGGCAATATCGTCCACATAAGTGAAGCTGCGCTTGTGCTTGCCGTGATTGAAGACCTTGATCGGCTCTCCGGCCAGCATCGCCTTGGTGAACAGGAATAGCGCCATGTCCGGCCTGCCCCACGGGCCGTATACCGTAAAGAAGCGCAGGCCGGTGCATGGAATACCGTAGAGATGCGCATAGCTATGCGCCATTTGCTCGTTCGCCTTCTTGCTGGCCGCGTAGAGCGTCAAGGGGTGCTCGGTGGATTCGTGCTCGGAGAACGGCATGGCCGTGTTGGCGCCATATACCGAGCTGGTGGATGCAAAGACCAGATGCTCCACCCCGTGATGCCGGCAGCCTTCCAGAATATGCAGGAATCCGGTGACATTGCTGCTTACGTAGACATGGGGATTCTTTGCGGCATATCGCACGCCGGCCTGTGCAGCAAGATTCACCACACGCTGCGGCTTGTGCGTCGCAAAGGCAGCTTCGATGGCGGCGCGATCGGCCAGGTCGGCATACACATGGGTGTAATTGGCCCGATCGGACAAGCGCGCCAGCCGCGCCTTCTTCAAATTGACATCGTAATAGTCGTTGAGATTGTCGATACCTATGACATGGTCACCGCGGTCAAGCAGTTTGGCGGCGACATGCGATCCGATGAAGCCGGCGGTGCCTGTGATGAGTACTTTCATGTTGGCTATCTCTATCCAGTTGTAGGTTTCGACACTTTTCCCCCTGGACTCGTGTAGCGATGTGGATTACCGCATCAATGTCACCGATCAAGCATGGATGGCGACGGAACGATTGCGCCGCGTGACGGCGCCTTGATCATGAATAAGCTGGTGTCGGCACGGCATACACTGCCGAAAAGCACGACGGCAGCATTCGCAGCAAAGTGCCACGCCCGGCCTTGGCTGATGCATGGCATACGCATTCATCTTGATGGCCAATACTTCTTGCGCATCGGCCTTGCGAATTCAACGCTCCGTCGAGTGTGATCTCTCAATGAAAGCACGACTCGCATCGCTACGGACGTCTATTTCTATTGTTCTTCCGATCTCATTTTCTCGTGGTTCACGTATGAGAAGACGCTTTGACCACGGCGCAAGTTGCATGCCGCATCGACGACATTTTTCCGCGAAGCGTAAATGCTCTGTTCACGACACCTATGGCATCAAGTACCGCCCTTTTGATATCCCGCTTACATACACGCGGTCGAAATCACTAGCGAAGGGACTCGGGGAAGTTTTTTGAAGCGCCGTTCGATTGTTGTCGACGGCGTGCTTCACAAAGCTGAACTCGATGGCAATTCACCGACATGCCGGTGAATCCTTGCCTTGGTGGCACACCTTCTCAAAAGGATCCCGCTAACCGTGAAAATCCTACCCCCCTTGCTCGTTCTCAGCTCTGCACTTCTGCTCCAGAGCTGCGCCATAGCGCCCGGACAATACGTAACAGACAAAGGATTGGTGCGCGGCACACCCACGGACAACAGCCAGGTTCAGCTGGTGATGATCACGCCGCAGCTGCTTGCGACGAACAGTCCCGTATCGCTGAGCGCAGCGGTACCTGACGCCTTGCTGTCGTATCGGCCAGAGCCCTATCACATCGGCGCAGGCGATACGCTTTACATCACCGTGTGGGATCATCCGGAGCTGACGTCGCCTGCCGGCGTGCAGCAGCAGACCGCTGCCAATGGCCGCCTCGTGCGCTCGGACGGTACGCTGTTCTATCCCTATATCGGCGCGGTCCATGTCGCCGGCATGACCATCGAGCAGCTGCGGCAATCCATCACCAGCAAGCTCTCCACCTTTGTGAAGGACCCCCAGGTAGATGTGAACGTGGTTGGCTACAACAGCCAGCACGTGATGATCCAGGGCGCCTTCATCAAGACGGATCCGCAGCCGATCAATGCCGTACCGCTGACGCTGTGGCAAGCGCTCGGTACCGCCAATATCAATATTACGCAGGCCAATATCACCGACTTGATCCTGAGCCGCGACGGCCACGACTACCATCTGGATCTGGCCGCCCTGAACGGTGCCAGGAGCCTCTCGCGCGATATCTACCTGAAGGATGGCGATCGCCTGTTCCTGCCCTACAACGACACCCGCGAGGTGTACTTGATGGGTGAAGTCATACGGCCGATGGCGGTCAACTTCGGTACCTCCGATGCGCTTACGCTGACCCAGGCCCTGGGCCGCGCCGGCGGCCTCAATCCACTCACGGCCAGCGGCAAGCAGGTCTATGTGATCCGTGGTGCGAACGATCTGGACAATGCACCCGCGAAAGTCTTTCAGCTCGATGCTCGTTCACCTGCCGCGTTCACATTGGGCGACGAGTTCAGGGTGAAGCCAGGCGACGTGGTGTTCGTCGGCCCTGCAGGCATTACCCGCTGGAACCGTGTGCTGAGCCAGCTGCTGCCGTCGGCCAGCCTGATCAGCAGCGCGGCCTACACCAACTATTCCGTGAGCGAGAGCCACTGATTTGCTGCAATCTCGTTACCAGCTGAGTACTGGAATCTTTTTAACAGCGCGTTGACCTAATCAACAACTAGATGGTTACGCACTGAACACATCCGTTTGCCGCAACACAAATTGATATCCAGAGGTGATAGGTTCCAGAAGTGGCGGTTAAAGCCAGGCCTGTTGTCGCAGCAGTCGATGCAGGCCTGTGTGCTTCAACCTCACATGTTTCATGCAGGAGATGGCAGCGATCTGATGATCGCGGATGGATAGACGCAGCTGGTTGTGCCTTGCAACGCTCGCTGGCTGTACCACTTACCAAGTAAATCGCGCAGGCCCGGGGGGACCTTCTGACCGCGACGGGAATCAAAGTGCCATGTTAGAGCCACGCGTAATTTTCGACTGTCTGGTCGGCGCCTGCACCTCGGCCATCGCCATCTTCATGCTGCGAAGATATGCCGTCATGCTTGGTCTGATGGACCATCCCGACCAACGCAAGCAGCACAACGGCGACGTCCCGCTGGTGGGTGGCATCGCCATCTTCATGGGCGTAATCGTGGGCGCCGCCGCCTACGGCCAGTTCCACTGGTTTGTGAAGATCCTGATCGACACCGCCATGATGCTGACCTTGCTCGGCGCGCTGGATGACCGCTTCGACCTCAGCGTGCGCGATCGCCTGCTGATCCAGGCGCTGGCCACCTTGACCGTCATTGCCAGCACCGGTGTCTACATTCACACGCTGGGGCACATCTTCGGCTATCAGGTGGAACTCGGCTGGTTCGGGCCGCCGTTGACGGTGGTTGCAGTGATCGGCCTGATGAACGCATTTAACCTGATGGACGGCATCGACGGCCTTGCCGGCAGCCTTGAGCTGGTGAGCATTGCAGCCATGGTCTTGTTCGCCCATCCGCCGGCACTGCAAGAGATGATGCTGCTGCTGGCCTTGCTGGCAACCGCTTCGCTGCCTTACCTGATCGCCAATCTCGGCTTCGCCGGCCGCAAGATCTTCCTCGGCGATGCCGGCAGCATGCTGATCGGCTATCTGCTGGCGTGGTCGCTGGTGCGCATCAGCCAGACCTCGCAGACGCATCTGTCGCCGGTCGATGTGCTGTGGTGCGTGGCACTGCCGGTGTTCGACACCTTCGCGGTGATGCTGCGGCGTATTCGCCAAGGCAAGTCGCCGTTCAAGCCCGATCGCGGGCATGTCCATCACGTTCTTATGGACGCTGGCCTGGGTCCGCGCAAAACCCTGCTGGCACTGATTGCCCTGGCCGTCGGCATCGCCACCATGGGCGCGCTTATCAGCCACTCGGCGACCTCTGCCGGCCTGAACCTTACGGCGTTCTGCCTGACCATGATGGTGTACATCCTGACCGTCACCAGCGTGCGGGCACGTCAGGATGCCCATCGGAATCGCCAAGCCACGCGCCTTGTCGCGCCCGCGCGGGTCAGCAACAAACCCATCCGTACCTAAACTGCGTTTTCCCCGATGACCCTCGACGCCGCAGCCTTTGCTGCGGCGTCGTTTTTCATGCGGCGCCTATCTCGTACCCATGAACTGGATATCCGCCGCATCCTCGATTTCCACAATGCCCTGCTGGATATCGTTGTCGTAGTTGAAGGATCCCTGCAGGCTCATATTGCCCTTGACCACCCGCAGCTGGTTGTTGGTACCCAGAAACGACATGGGAATGGCACGGCCTGAGCTGAGCGTGCCGGCACGCCGGACCTTGTTGCCGGAGATGATCACATCGCCGATATAGCGGCCGGCATCGTCGGATTCGTCTTCGGCGAAGCTCACACAGGGTCCGTAGATGTCGATAAAGGTGTTGCCTGCGCACACCAGCCCCTTCGCACCATACACGCCGATTGCCCCCATCTGCGGGCGTATGCCGTTGAAGGTGTTGCCGGTAATGACGGTGTTGATCGCGTTCTTGTTGGTTCGCCAAGTATTGGAGCCCAACCGGATCGAGTCCCCACCCGGCCCCGATCCCGGCGGCGAGCGCTCGAACGTGCATTTGCTGATCTGTGTATAGCTCAAGCCGCCGAGGGTGATGTCGAAGCGCACCGAATTGAGGAACTGGCAGTTCAATACCGAGAGATTGTCCGGCACATCTTCCGCTGTCTTCGGCTTGGTTGCGCAGCAGATACCCCAGTAGCAATTGGTGAACTGGCAGTTCGTCACCTTCCAGTCGTGGATGTTCTCGCCACTCTGGTGCCCGTTGAAGAATGTGATCCCCGCCGTGTTCACGGTATCGATGTCGGTGAACTTGCACTGCGAAATAAGTACGTTCCGGTAGATGCTCCAGTTGTGATCCGGCTCGAAATCGATCGCCCCGACCGAATGGGACAGCTTGCTGTTGCCGATATTGGTGAAGGTGCAACCGGTCACGGTCAGCTGATCGCAGTCGATGATCGACAAGCCGTTGCGGTTGTCCTTCACCGCCCCGTCGAACAGGCAGTCGCGCACGATGACGCGCTGATTGTGTCGTTCCGTGGTCTTCAGGGTCCCCGACCCTACGTACATGCCATCTCCGCGGAAGCCATAAAACACCACGCGCTCGACCGTCAGGTCCGAGGTGGCGTTGACGGCAAAGAGATAGAAGTACTGCGAGTAGGTAAATTCGCTAACGCGCCCGTTGAGCTTGAGATCATGCACGAGGATGTTGCGCATGTTGTCATCCACGTTGGGAGTGCCCCCATCGCGCACATAGGTAACCAGCATGAATTCGCAGGCTACCGAACTGTCATACGCGATCAACTCGCTGGTCGGCCCCTCGCCATACAGCTCCAGGTTGGATTTAAGATTCAGCTGCCTGACGTGATAAATCCCGGCAGGAATAAGCACCTTGTCGCCGCTGTCGATCGCCGCCTGGATGCCGCTCGTGCAGTCATAGGTGCTGGTGCCCGCGCGGATACTGGCGCGCTCGGCCTCCGGAAGAAAATTCAATACGTTGACCGTGTGTGGCGACGCTGGCATGGCAATTCCTCCCATTGAAGAAGACGTCGGCGGCAAGCGCGCCGACGAGTGACCTAATGCGATAGGTGCCTGCCCTGGCTGTCCGGCTCCGGCTGCTCCTGCGGATGGCAGAGTTCCGTGTAAACATCGATGGTGCATTGAATGACGATGCGTTCGTCGAACTGTGCACGCGCCTTGCTGCGCGCCGCTTCGCCCAGCTTCCGCGCCAGCGCAGGATCGTCCTGCAGCCGCCGGATCGCATCCGCCAGCGCCGCGCCGTCCTTGACCGGCACCAGCAAGCCGTCGACACCGTCGGACACCACTTCGCGGCATCCGGGCACATCGGTCGTAATCAGCGGCAAGCCGCAGGCGGCGGCTTCGATCAGGCTTCGCGGCAGGCCTTCGCGATAGCTCGGCAACACCGCAACCTGCACGGATCCGAGCAGTTGACGCATATCGTCGACATGACCCAGCCAGGTGATGGCGCCTTCGTCCACCCAGCGGCGCACGGTGGAATCCGGAATCGCTGCTGGATTGCCCGGATCCGAATTGCCCGCCAGCAGCGCTTCGATCGGCCGGCCTTGTTTGCGCAGTTGCCGCGCGGCCGCGACATACTCATCGACGCCCTTATCCCATAACAAACGGCACGCCAGCAGTACGCGCAGGCGTCCGCCGGCGGCAGGTTCGGGCGCAACGCCAGCAAATTGAGCACAGTCCACGCCCGAGCCGCGGATCAGGCGGATATGTGCCGGATCGACCAGACCGGCCTGCTTGAACAACGTCGCGTCATCCGCGTTCTGCAAGATCAGTCGCGCACCCTTTCCGCCAAGCGCCAGCCGCAGCAGGCGGCGCACCACCGGACGCAGAATCCGCGCCTTCAGCTGATTGCTGGTAAACACATAGCCCATTCCCGCCACCGCGTTCACACGTGCAGGAATGCCGGCCATGCGCGCTGCCAGCGAACCGTATACGGCACATTTGATGGTGAAGCCGTGCACGATATTCGGCTGCTCGCGGCGCAACAGCCGCACCAGGTACCCCAGCAAGGCCAGCTCACGGAACACATTCAGGCTGCGCCGCTCCATCGGCAGCGGCTGCCAGCGCAGGCCGAGATTGCGCAGCTTCCGGCCATACGGGCCTTCCGGCGAAATCAGCAGCACGTCGTAGCCGGCGCGACGCAAGGACAGCGCGAGCGAGCGCCGGAAGTTGTAGAGATACCAGTCGGTGTTGGCAAACAGAACGGCTTTCATACACCCTCTTCATGTCCTGGCGCTTCGCCTGAAGCGGAACGCGCTTGACCATGGCAGACAGTCATCACGCCGACTGCTGGCTGGCCTCCAGCCATGCCTGGAACATCAGCACCGTCCACAGTGCGTACTGCCAGTTGCGCCGGCCGCTCAAGTGTTCTTCCCATTTCTGCCGGATCGAATGCGGCTCGAAGTAGCCTTCCTGGCGCAGCCGGCTTTCACTGAGCAGGCTTTCCGCCCAGTCACGCAGGGGGCCGCGCAACCAGCGATCCAGTGGCACGGCAAAGCCCATCTTGGGGCGCTCGACCAATTCCTTTGGTACATGCCGGTACAGCACCTGGCGCAGCAGCCACTTGCCCTGCCCGTGGCGGATCTTCTGATGCAGCGGCAGCCGCCAGGCCAGTTCCACCACGCGGTGATCGAGCATCGGCACCCGCGTTTCCAGGCTATTGGCCATCGCGGCGCGGTCGACCTTCACCAGGATGTCGTCGGGCAGATAGCTCTGCGCATCCATCGCCATCATCCATTGCGCCAGATTGCTCGCTTCCGGCCACGCCTCTGCATCGGTCAGCAAGGTCGACGGTTCGCGCGAGCCGATCACCATATTGGCCGGCTCTTTCCAGCGGCTGGCGACGTTGAGAAAGAAGGCCTGGCCATTGGATGCCATCAGCGCTTCGGCCAGCTTGTGGGCCTTGTCGCCCGGCGCCGCCAGGCGCCATTTCTTGGGCAATAGCGGCCCGGCATGCTCCATCATCCGATCCCAGGCAACCGGTGGGATCGTGCGCAAGGTGCCGGCCACCGCCTTCCGCGCAAAGCGCGGCATATGCAACATGCGTTTCCAGGTGGTGCGTGCCGTCAGATAGCGGTTGTAGCCGCCGAACAATTCATCGCCGCCGTCGCCACTCAGTGCAACCGTCACTTCGCGCCGGGTCAATTCGCTGACCAGGAAGGTCGGGATCTGCGAGCTGTCGCCAAACGGCTCGCAGAAAATCGAAGGCAGGCGCGGGATAACCGCCAGGGCGTCTTCGGGGCTGACATACAGTTCGGTGTGTTCGGTGCCCAGATGCCCCGCCACCGCGCTGGCATGCACGGCTTCGTCGTAGCCGTTCTCGTCGAAGCCGATGGTGAAGGTTTTGACCGGGCGGTGGCTCGATGCCTGCATCAAGGCAACGATGGTGCTGCTGTCGATACCGCCGCTGAGAAATGCGCCCAGCGGTACGTCGGACAGCATCTGCGATGAAATGCTTGCACGCAACCGTTGCTCCAGCGCATCGGCGGCCTCGCTGTCGCTGCAAGCCAACGGCTCGCTCAGGCCCTGGCTCACCACATCGTTGTAATGCCAATACGGCGTCGGCTGCGCATCGCGCGGCGCGTCGAGAGAGATCTGCAGCAGGTGGCCCGGGCGAAGTTTCAGTACCCCCTGGTAGATGGTGTAAGGCGCGGGCACACAGTCATGGCGCAGGAACAGGGTCAGCGCATCGCGGTCGATCTGCGCGTTGAAAGCGGGATGCACTTTCAGAGCCTTCAATTCCGAACCGAACAGCAGCGTGTCCTTGCACCAGCCGTAATACAGCGGCTTCTCGCCCATGCGATCGCGTCCAAGCACCAGCGTGCGCTGCTGCCGATCCCAGGCGGCAAAGGCGAACATGCCGACGCTCAGCTGCAGGGTTCGCTCGATGCCCCAGGCGACAAAACAGGCCAGCATGGTCTCGGTGTCGGAGTGTCCGCGCCATGTCGGCGCCGCACCCTCCGCCGCCAGGCGCTGGCGCAGCTCGAGATGGTTGTAGATCTCGCCGTTGAACGCGATGACGTAGCGGCCGCAGGCCGAATGCATCGGCTGATGGCCGGCCTCCGACAGATCGAGAATCGAAAGCCGTCGCTGCGCCAGCACGATGCCGGCCGCTTCGTCGCACCACACGCCACTGTCGTCGGGGCCGCGATGCGTCAACTGCCTCGACATCTGTTCCGCTTGGCTACGCAGGATTTCACGGCTCGCGCCGCGCAAATGCCAGAAACCGGTCAAGCCGCACATGCGCCCTGCCCTGCGTTGCGCAGTACTTCTGCAAGTCGTGGTGCCTGTGCCTTGAGGCTGTATTCGTTCTCCACGCGCATGCGGCCAGACCTGCCCATGCGCGAACGCAAGGACCAGTCCGTAATCAACTGGCCCAAACGCTCTTCCCATGCGGACGGCTCGTCGGCGAGGAAGCCGTTTTCGCCATCCTGCACGATCGCGTTATTGGTGCCGACGGCCGATGCCACCACCGGCAGGCCGCAGGCCATGTACTGGATGATCTTGTAGCCGCATTTGCCGCGCTCCCACGGCCCGTCGCGCAGCGGCATGATGCCGATATCCATGCGGTTGATCAGCGCGACCTCGCTGTCTTCGGACCAGGTCGTCACTTCCGGATCCAGGCCGTTGAATTGCTGGGCAACTCCCGGATGCGGCCCGACCAGCATCAGGCGTGCACCGTGCTTGGTGCAGACACGCTCCAATACCTCGCGATTGTCCAGCACATAGCTTTCGGTGGCAGGCGAGCCGATCCAGCCGATCACCGGCTGCCGGTCATTGCCATGCGTCACCGTGGTATAGCGCTGGTCATCCACCACGGTGGGAATGATGGCCGTGCGGGTCGCGCCCGCCTGCAGGGCACGTGCGGCCAGATAGCCGTTGCCGGCGATCACGCAGGTGGCGCCGCGCATCACATGATCGATCTTTCTGCCCAGCATCCGCCTGATCAACGGGCTCTGCGAGAGATCGTATTTATGAAACAGTGCATCGTCGTAATCGACCACGTACGGCGTGACCGAGCGCGCCAGTGCCGATTCGATCCAGTTGGGCAGGTAGGGAAACAGCTCGCCTTCGATCCACGTCAAATCGTGGTCGCTGCGCCGGAGCAGCTGCATGAGGCGCTGCATGCCGTGCCACCAGGCGCGATACCAGGCAGCCGACGAGCTGCCGCGATAGAGCTCCTCCAGATAGGCATCCGGAAACAGCGCGTGCACCTGCACGTCGATGCCGTATTCCTGCAGTAATGGCAGATACTGCAGGCTGCGCAGCCGGGAACTTGGACCAAGCCTGGAATACTTGGAAAACAGCAGCACCTTGATGCGCTTCATTAGGACACCCGTCGCAGGATCAAAGGATATTCGATGTACCAGAGCACCAACGGGATGACGTACATCCACTGCAGCGCGAAGGCTTCGATATAGGGATTGGTATTGGTGGCGAGAAACGCACACACGAAGCCGCTGAACAGGAATTTGTGCCGCACCGGCAGCAGGCGGGCCAGCGCCATGCGGGTCACCCCGATGGCGTAGAGCAGGAATGGCATCACATAGATCAACGACCCCACGATGCCGACACGGTAGATGGTGGCCAGCCACACCACTTCGTAGCGCCAGGGATGCAGCGGATCACTGACAAACGAAACACCCACACCATGGCCAGCCCCAAGTCCCCCGTTGTCGAAAATACCCGCGTACAAGGAACGCGACATGTCGGCACGCGCCCTGCCGCCACCGGAGGCAACTTTGTCAAACACGATGTTGAGTACGGATGAAAGGCTGATCTGGGTATAAGCCTGCAGCAGATACAACGCTGCGATAAACGCGATCAGCAGCGGCAAGCCATATTGCAGAAGACGGGCCATCGCCGACTTGCCCACATGCTCGACCGTGCGCGACGACAGCATCCAGCCGATCAGCAGACCGATCGGAACCGAGATGATCAGAGCCGAGCGGCCGGAGGTGATCGCGCAGATCAGCAGCGCCATCAGCAGCGAGAATCGCAGCAGCTTGTTCTTGATCAGCTCGGGCGAACTGAAGAATCCGCCGGCCAGAAAGATCAGCGACCCGTATACATGCATGGTCGCACCGGAGAAGCCTTCGGCCAGATTGACGTTGGCGCCCTGGAAGAAGAACGATACCGCCGCTGCACCGCGGGTAAGGAACAGGTAGAAGAACGCCGCCACGCTCACCACGCACAGGATGCTGAGCACGATGAACCAATCGATCAGGCGCTCGGTACCAAGCTGGCGGTGCAACGCCTCGGCAATGACCATCCAGGCCAGCGGCGCGGCGATATAGACCGCCGATACCTCGACCATGGCCTGTAGCGGCGCACCGTGCAGACCGCCCACGATGATGTAGATGACGGTCACCATCACCGTGCAGGCATATAGCGCCAGCAGGTTCCTCAGCGACGCGCTGAAGCGGATGCCCGGCACGGCCAGCAGAAATGCCATGGCCATGGTCACCGCGGTGGTCACCGGCAGCGAGTTGGGCACCACCACGGTGAACAGCAGCAACAGCATCGCCACGCCGAGGAACATATGCCGCACGGTAAATTGATAGGCATTGGCCCTAGGCAAGCGCGCCTGCTGCATGGTTGGCGGCATCGGTGGCACCAGCGAGCGATTATCGGCGGGACTCATGTCAGCACCATTTGGGAAATCCAGTTATCCAGCATGCCGGCCTGTTCAACCTTGCTATAGGCCTTGATGTTGCGGCTTGCGCGTTCGGCGGGCGGCGCCAGCAACTTGCGCAAGGCGCCGGCATCGCCGGCAAGATCGCGGGTCAATAGCGTCTGTCCGGCGCCGGTCTCTGCAAGGATCTCGGTAGCCGCATTGCGTACCGCCGAAATGCACAGGATGTCGGCGCCGGCGGCCAGGTATTCGAAGATCTTGCCGGTGGCGCAACTTGCGCGCGAACCGGTGAGCAGCAACAGCTTGTCGCATTGCTTCATCAGCTGCAGCGCCAGCCTGCGTTCGACCGGCTCCAGTACGCTGATGGAAAACTTCGCCCGCTCCATCGACGCGCGCTCGGATGGCGTCAGTGCACCGACGAACATCACGTGGACATTCGCCATCCCGGCGACCGTGTTATTCATCGCATCGATAAAGCAGTCCAGGCTGGTCGATGCCGAGGCATCGCTGGCGCCGATCCGCCCGAAGTGCCCGATCAACGTAGCGCCCGCGGGCACATAGCGGGCCATGATTGCCGCCGCCTGCTTTTCGCTGTCGGCATCGTTGACCAGGCCGGCAAAATCCGACGGGTCGTAGCCGTTGGGCAGCACTTTCGAGGTTTTGTCCGGATAGCGGCGGCGAAAATCGTCGACCAGCGGACCGCTGACCGACGTGATCAGATCGCTGACTTCCACCACCCGGCGCTCGACCAGCTTTCTGATCGCGGTGCGCAGCCAGCCCGGCTTGCCCAGCGGCTCGAACACCAGGCCATCGCGGAAGTCCTGCAGGCAGACAATGCCATATCGATGCGCCAGGGTTGCCGCGGCAATCAGCGCGTCGATGGGGGAATAGGTACCGATCGCCACACAGCGTTCGCCCATGGCCAGCTTTTCGCGACACAGACGATCGGCTTCTTTCAACGCCGAGATAAACCAGGGACGCGACGGTGCATCGAAGCGCGCAAGCAGCAAGGGCAGCGGGCGTATGAAGGCGGCAGCCAGCATCAACAGCGACGACGACACCGAGGATTCGCTGCCTACGCAATGGCCGGCCAGGGGAAACACCGTGACATCCAGCCCGGGCGGCAGATCGGCAGCATGCGCAGCCGCGGCGGGCTCGCGCGTAAAGATAAACACCCGGTACTTGGCCGGATCGAGGTATTTCAGCAGCCCTTTGAAGCGCTGGGCCGCGACATTGTTCGACAAATGATGTGTCGCAAAGACAAATAAATTGATCCGCTTCATTGCCTGACCCTCAGCCAGCCTGCATGTCGCACCCCCTATGCGTCAGTGAAATGAAAGTTGGTATGCCGCGTTCCAGCACGGCGATGGGCTACGCTATAAACACCTCCGGGCGGGCGCCTGCAACGCGGCAGAGAATCGAATACTCAGGAGCGAACATTCGGCCCCCTACCCGCCAGCAAGGGCGTGCCTTCCGCACTCGCTGCCCGATGCAGCGAGCGATACATGTCCAGCCATTCGGCGCGAAAATGCCAGCCGACCAAAGGCAACATGGCCAGCCACACGAAGCCAAACGGCACCGGCAGCTTCGGACCGAACACCAGCGTAGCGATCGACAGCCCCACGGCAGCGGTAACAAATAGATAGAGCCGGGTGCGCGGAAACCGTCGCCACACATGGGCCGATGCCTCGGTCCTGGCGACGAAAAAAATGAGGAACGCCAGCGCATTCGCAACCACCGCGCCGGCCGCGCCATGCCTGGGCACGAGCCATACGCTGACGGCAACATTCACCACCAGCGCAGACAGCGTAGACCACAGCGACAGCATCGACTTGCGCGTGATGCCAATGCCTACACATGTCACCTCGGACAGCGTGTAGAGCAAGGGTTGTCCAATGCAGCACAGCATGAAGTACTTCACCTGCACGTAGCGCGCCGGAAGAATCAGATCCGCCACCCAGGAGAACACGCCGCTCAGAATCCATATCGCGCATACCACTGCAAGTGCCTGCTGGGCGATATGGTCGACCCGCCGCATGTCCACGCCATGCGCCACCCACTTATAGACCATCGGCGCCCACAGCACGGTAAAGATCGTCTGGAACACGATGCCTACACCGGCGAAGCTCATCGACACCGAATACACCGCCAGTTCCGAGAAATTGGATAGCGAACGGAGCACCAGGCTGCTGGTGGCATCCAGTCCCCAATAGGCGACGCCAGCGAAGATCAACGGCACGCCGAAATGAAGCAAACCACGGACCTCGCTGCGCGAGGCGGCGGCATTCAGCGCCGGCACCCAGTCACGCCGCGTGTTCCAGGTGTACAGGGACAGCACCGACAGCAGCGACACCAGATAGGCCACTTCCAGCTCGGCGAATGACTTGGCAAACGCCGGCCATGCCAACACGCAGAGTGTCAGCAGCAGCACGATCTTTGGCATGACCTGACTCATGGAAAAGGCGAGACCTCGACTCTGCATACGCAAGATGAGTGACAGGAACCGTGAAATGAAACTCACAATCACGCATGCAACTAAAACCCAGTAGTAGGCGACGTGATCCAGACCGAACAGCCACATCGAGATCCGTCGTTCGAACGGAAGCGTGATCAGCATCACCAGCAGAAGTAATGCGAAGCCGGGCGCGAAACAGGATTTCAACAGCGCGCCACGATCACTCCATTCGTGGTATTCCCGGACGTATGCCTGGTCCAGGCCGAGGTTGAAGAGTAGTACGCCAAACGATACCGAGATCTGAACAATATTCAGTCGACCTACGTCAGCCGGCGGAAAGATCCATGCAATGACGGGAACCGTCAACAAGCCGAGGCCTGCAGCAGCGACAGGGCCGAAAGCGAACGCCATGATTGTTTTTATATTCACGTATCTACCTTTCAAAACCTGACGTTTTCCAGCTGAATTTGCTTAGTCTCCATTTACGTATGTGGAAATCAGTTTCACCTTGCAACGCTGTCAACGCAGGTCAGCTCGCTCCGATCGCAAGCACGTTCGCAACAAATCCCGCATAGTTTTTGTCGGAGCTGAATTTTTCTTCGACCATCTTGCGCGCATTGGTGCGCAACACTTCTTTCTTGTCGCCAAGCGCCACTTTGGCGATCGCTTCGACAATGTCATCGATGCTCGGGCTCTTGCCGAGCAGCACGCCGCACTGGTTCGAAACCAGATTGGAAATACCGCCGACATCCGGCGCAATGGCCGGCACACCCGCGCTCATCGCTTCCATGATGGAAACCGGCACGCCCTCCGATTCGCTCATATTGATAAACAGATCGACAGGCGTATTCAGGTAGTACTTCTTGACCGTGCCATTCACCATCTCGCCGAGAAATTCGAAAGCGACATTGCTGACGCCGGCAAACTGAGCCGCGGCCAAGTCCCTGGTCTGCTGCAGCAGCGGGCCGCCACCGATATGCGTCCAGCTGAGGGCAACGTCTACATGCCGCTCGGCAAACAGGCGCAAGGCTTCGATGATCCGATCCAGGCGCTTGACCGGAACACAGAAGGACACCGATACGATATGCACCGTGCCTGAGCCGCTGGGCTTGGAAAGTGCCTCGGCCAGCGGCACTCCCAGCGGACTCACCGAAATACTGTCGGCTGACGCGCCGTAAGTCTGTTCCAGATAAGCCTGGGCTTCGCGCGAGGTGGTGAAGACCCGGTCATAGGCGTGAATAAACTGGCGCTTGAGCGGCATGTAGTTATGCGGTCTGCGCATCTCGTGCAGATCGATGCCGTGGATGCGCGAAATGACCTTGTTGACGCCACCCATGGCCCGGACCGTGATGGCGGCATAGGACTGCGTGTCGTTCCAATAGCAATAGGCCACATCGATATGGCCATGGCGCTCGATGTAGCGACGCAGGCTGGCGGCCTGCGCGACAACTTTCGATGTATGCAGCAAGGCACGCGCGATCGTATACAGGTCCAGTTTTCCCGAGCGTCGCAGATATGCCAGCTCACGCCAATACGTGGCAGAGAACAGCGCCGTCGACATGGCCAGCAGCCGCGCGCCAAGTCCGCCGTTTGCCATGCACAGATCGAGTGCCACGCCGTCCGGCAAGGACCGCGGCTCGCCCCGTGCCACCGCCGGCAATACGGTGACGTGCGCAGCCGGGTTCTTCGCCCAATATTGGATCTCGTCCTCGATAAATTGCTCACCGGGGTGATAAGGGTAGGCGTTGGTCAGCAGGGCGATTTTCATGACCTGACGATCGCTCGTGTCGTAGGCGGCGTGTGCATGCGAGTCAGTTCGCGGCCAGTTCGACCATCACGCCTGATACCAGCGCGTCGGCAATGACACTCTGCGTAGCGGCATCGAGATAGGGCGACATCGGCAGGCTCATTACTTGCTCTGCCGCTTCGTCGCTTTTCGCCATGTGCCAGGTGCGGCCGTCGGCGAGCGCCGGCTGCCGATGCAGGGGCAATGGATAGTGCACGGCCGTCGGAATGCCTTGCTCCAGCAGTTGGGCACGCAAAGGCTCCCGGTTGGGCACGCGCACGGTGTACTGCGCCCAGGCGCAGGTGTTATGCGCTTCGATGCGAGGCAGACCAATGTGATCGATGCCGTCGAGCAAACGCGCATAACGCTCCGCCACCTGATTGCGCAGCGCCATTTCTTCGTCGAGGATTTCCAGCTTGGGCAGCAGGATCGCCGCCTGCAAGGTATCCAGGCGGCTGTTCACGCCGATGCGGGAATGGTGGTAGCGGCGATCCTGGCCATGCCGGGCAATCAGGCGCAGTGCTTTGGCCAGGGTAGGATCGGCGGTGAAGATCGCCCCGCCATCGCCGTAGCAGCCAAGTGGCTTGCTGGGGAAGAAGCTGGTGCAGGCAATCGCGCTGAGGTTGCCGCTCTTGCGGCCCCTATAGGTCGCACCAAAACTCTGCGCACCATCCTCGATCACCGTAACGCCGTGCTTTGCCGCCATCGCGTTGATACGGTCGAAGTCGGCGCACTGGCCATACAGCGACACCGCGATGATCGCCTTGGTACGCGGCGTGATGGCCGCTTCCAGCACGTTGACATCGAGGTTGTAGGTGGCCGGATCGATATCCACATACACGGGCTTCGCGCCCAGCACCGGCACCACTTCGGCCGTGGAAATATGGCTGAAGCTGGGTGTGATCACCTCATCGCCCGCACCGACGCCGAGCGACATCAGCGCAATCTGCAAGGCATCGGTGCCGTTGGCGACTGAAATGCAATGCGGCACGCCCGCATAGGCCGCCAGTTTCTCCTCCAGCTCGGCCACTTCCGGCCCGAGGATGTACTGGCCATGGGCGAGCACGCGGGCGATGCCGGCGGCGATGCGATCCTTGAGGCGTACCTGCTGTGCCTTCAGGTCGATAAAGTCGATCATGTCTTGGGCTCCTCTTTGCTCAGCGTGCGCCCCCTCAATACGTAGCGAGTACCGGTATGCGGACAGATCTCTTCCGCATGGCCCTCCAGCGGCAGCTTCAGGCGTTCGCCGAACTCGCTCATCCAGCCGGCTTGCCGCGCGGGCACGCCCACCATCAAGGCGTAGGCCGGCACGTCGCGATTGATTACCGCGCCAGCGCCGATAAAGGCGAATTCGCCGATGGTGACGCCGCACACGATGGTGCAGTTGGCGCCCAGCGTGGCGCCGCGGTTGACCAGGGTGTCGCGGTACTCGCTCTTGCGATCAATCAGCGAGCGCGGCGAATAGACATTGGTGAAGACCATGCTCGGCCCGCAGAACACCGCTTCCTTGAGTGTCACATTGTCGTAGACCGACACGTTGTTCTGGATCTTGCAGTTGTCGCCGATCTCCACCTTGTTGCCGACGAAGACGTTCTGGCCGAGCGATACGTTCTTGCCGATGCGTGCGCCACCGCACACATGCACGAAATGCCAGATGCGCGAACCCTCGCCGATCTGGGCGCCTTCGTCGACGATCGCCGATGGATGCTGGTAGTAGTCCATATCGCTCATTTCTTCCTCAAGAACGGATGACCATTGTCCGTCGGGGCAACCACCTTGCTGCCGCGGATTGCCGCCACGGTCTCGATCGCAGTGCGGTTCTCCTCCAGGCTGAAGCCGCGGCCGGCGAGGATCTCCTCGTAGCTGCGGTTGTGCAGTTCAGTGAAGCCGCCGGAAAACTCGATCTCTTCGCCATCGACCGTGATCGAGCGGAACGTGCGCTGGCCGCTTTCGCGCTGCGCATCCGGCACGTCTTCGAGGTCCACCGATAGAAACCAGCGTACGCGGGCGTTCTGGTATTCCAGATAGCCGGCAGCCTTGGTGTCGTCGTACCGATGCACCACGTTGTCCTGCAAGTCACCGAAGATGTAGTGCAGCATGTCGAAAAAATGCACGCCGATATTGGTGGCGATGCCGCCGGACTTCTTCGCATCGCCCTTCCAGCTCTGCAGATACCAGTGGCCACGCGAGGTGATGTAGGCGAGGTTCACTTCATGCTTGCGCGCACCCGGCGCGCTGCGGACCTTGTCGCGCAGCGCGATGATCGACGGATGCAGGCGCAGTTGCAGAATGGAACTCACCTGCTTGCCGGTCTCGCGCTCAAGCTCCTGCAGGCCGTCGATATTCCAGGGGTTGAGCACCAGCGGCTTTTCGCAGATGGCATGGGCGCCGGAACGCAGGGCAAAGCGTACGTGCGAGTCGTGCAGATAGTTGGGCGAGCAGATCGAGACGTAATCGATCCTGCCGCCGTTTTTCGCGCGCCGGCGCATGTCCACATGCCGGTCGAAGCGCTCGAACTCGGTAAAGAAGTCGGCATCCGGAAAATGACTGTCGATGATGCCCACGGAATCGTTCGGATCCAGCGCGGCCACCAACCGGTTGCCGGTGGCCTTGATGGCCTGCATATGGCGTGGCGCGATGTAGCCGCCCACCCCGATAAGCGCAAAGTTCTTGACCTCAGACATTCAAACCGCTCCCGATCTCGCCTAATCCCGGACACCGCTGGAGATGCGCACGCGCTTGCTGCGCAATCAGCCTCATGTATTGCTTCGTCGGTTTGTGGCCCGTTTCTGTGCAAAACGGCAAACCGGAGAATCCAGCCTGCTTCAGAGTGACGACGATCGGCCCATGCTTGAGGCCGATCGTCAGGTTCTGCTCTCGTATGTGCTCTGAGCTGTGCGTCGTCCTCATGTAGTCGCCGGGTCGACAGCGTAGTAGGCATACGAGTAGTAACCCGTACTGCGCTTCTCCACGGCATTGAAGATGGCGCCCTTGATGGCGACGCCGTTCTGTTCGAAACGTTGCTTGGCCAGACTGAGTTCGCGCGGCTGGTTGACGCCGAAGCGGGCCACCATCAGGCCGGTGCCGGCGTGATTGCCGATGATCGCCGCATCGGTCACCGCCAGGATCGGCGGCGTATCGATGATGATCAGGTCGTACATCGGCTTGAGGCGATCGAGCAGCATCGAGAAGCGCGCATTCATCAGCAACTCGGAGGGATTCGGCGGCACTCGGCCGCGGCTGATGAAGTACAAGTTGTTCAGCGGCGCAACCGGCCGCATCACTTCCATCAGCTCGGCCTGTCCGGAAATCAGTTCCGACAGGCCGACATCGGCGCGACCGCCCACCACCGAGTGCAGCGTGCCCATGCGCAGGTCGCCGTCGATCAGCAGAACCTTCTGGCCGCTCTGCGCGACCACCGCAGCAAGATTGGCGGAGACGAAGGTCTTGCCGGTATCCGGGCTGGCGCCGGAGATCATCAGCACATTGTTTTTGGCTTCCAGGCGCGCGAAGTGCAAGCTGGTGCGCAGGCTTCGCAGCGCTTCGGCGGCCAGGTCGGCGGGGGCGTCGGTCACCAGCAGATGCTGCCTGGAGCCGCCGTGGCTGCGCTTGCTCTCCAGCGCCAGTTCCCGCGTGCTGACCGGGATGGTGGCGTACACCGGCAGGCCCAGGTTTTCGATGATGGCCGGATCTTCGATGCCGCGGTTGAGCACCTGGCGGATGAAGACGTACATCAGTGCGATCACGAAGCCGAGGATCGCGCCGCCCAGCACCACGATGATCTTCTTCGGCCACGCCGGGTTGGAAATATCCACCGCCGCATTGTCGACAATGCGCACATTGCCCACGGTGCCGGCGCGCGCGATGTCCAGCTGCTGCGCCTGGTTCAGCAGGCTGCTGTAGGTCTGGTTGGTGACCTGCACGTCGCTGTTGAGCTTCAGCAAGGTCTTCTGCGCATCCGGCAGGCTGTTGATCTGCTTGTCGATCTGCGCTTTCTTGCCTTCCATTTCGCCGATCTGCTGCGCCAGCGCCTTGTACTGCGGATGCTCAGGCGTGAATTGGCGTTGGATGTCGGCCTGTTGCAGACGCAGCTGCTCGATGCTGGCCTGGATGGAAACATTCTGGTTCAACAGCGCCTGGGTCTGCATGTTGATGTCGACCGAATGCATCTGGTTCTGGAAGGCATTCAGCGCGGTGGTGGCCTTCTCCAGCTCCATCCGCACGCCAGGCAGCTGCTCCTTCACGAACTTCAGGCTGTTGGTGGCTTGCGCGGAATTGCGGTCGACGTCCTGGCGTACGTACAGCTGGCCGACCTGTTCAAGCACATCGGTGGCCAGCTTGGGATCGGGATTGCTATAGGTCATGCGCAGGATGCCGGAATCCTTGCCGTCTTCCTTCACATCGATTTTCTTCTGCAGATCGCCGATCACCGTCAGGTCGCGATGGCGCAGAACACGGAAACGCATGCCCGGATTGGCAGCCAGCGTCTGCACTTCGATGGTCACGCCGTGGCCGCGTGAAGGTTGGCCCACCCGGCCGATCACCAGCACGTTGTGGTCGTCATCCTGCAGCACGTAGATGCCGCCTTCGCCAGCAGTCAGTTCCAGCGGCTTGTCCAGCAGGTCATCCGGAACATCGAGCTGAAAGATCTCCAGCTTGGAGCCGCCCCAGTCGTAGCCGGACAATCCCCACGGTGCGGGGGCGACCTTGCCGGGATTGTTTTTGGCGTAGCGGCGCGCGAAGTAATTGCCGAACAGCGGAAAGCGCCGCGGATTGCTGTCGATGGCCAGCTTGAGTTTTTCCACCGCCGCACCGACCACCATGCGCGAAGTGATCAGATCCGACTCGGTCGTTGCCACCGGATTTTCCGCGCCCAGCATCTGGGTCAGCGCACTGAGCCCGGGCAGGTCCGGCACCTTCTGCTCGACCTGCACCATGGCAGTCGCCTGATAGATCGGCGTGGCCACCAGGGCGTACACGATGCTGAGGCCGATGAATACGGCCGTGATGATGGCGATGCGCCAACGGTTGTCCTTGAGCGTACCGAGCACTTCGCCCAGTCCGATCTCACCGTCACGCTCCAAAGGGATTTGAGTATTGAACATGCGAGCGATCAATCCATCACGTGAAGGAAAAGGGGAATCACAAATAGGCCGCCCAACTATCCACGCCGCCGCTGATCATTTCGTAAACGCGCTCGAAGATGGAGCGGGAGTGGCCGTAGGGATCGGGAACGTCGCGTCCACCCAGCCACTTGTCGAGCAGGTAGACCTTGCCGCGCGCTTCGGGCGCAAGTTTGACGATCGCATCGACATGCTTCTGCTCCATGCCGAGCACAAGATCGGCCTGAAGCAGCATCGAAGGCGTCAGTTGATGAGCGCGGTGCGGCGTGCCGTCGACGCCGCTTTCACGCAGAAGTTGCAGTACGGTCTTGTCCATGGGATCGCCGACCATCGCCACGATCCCTGCACTGCAGAGCTCGATGCCGCGTTCGCCCATGCGCTCGCGGAAGAGGTACTCCGCCGCGGGACTGCGACAGATGTTCCCCATGCAAACGATCAATATCCGCTTGAACACGATGCTGGCACACTCCCGGACTTAGGCCGATCGGCGCCATGACGACGCCAACGATTGAAGCCCCCTGTCCGATCTGGAATCCGCGTGCTTGGATGGATTCCGGAATCGCGCTAGCTACTGCAAAGAACATGTGCATCGACCTTGAAGCGGCTTGCGTCCTGGCACTCGCGGAACAGATGTGATGCACGCCATCCGTTACAGGAGCCATTGCCAGAACAACGCATCAGGGACTTTTGAATCATTGCATGATCGAACAGCTTCACAGTGAACAGCGCCGAAACGTTCACCTGCTGACACCACGCAGAAACATCATTCAGGTCAGCATGACATTGGCAAGACATCGGCCACGCGATGCGTGCAATGTGCGCGAGTTCACATCGCGCAATTGTCGCGCCAGCTTTCGACAGAATGGCGTCAGACAACGGCAAGCAATTACGATTAACAGCCGATTTATGTTCATCAAATTCACATACACAAACAGCGCCGTACATCGACTACTCGACAGTTACGGACTTGGCCAGATTTCGCGGCTGATCCACATCGGTGCCACGCAAAACCGCAACGTGGTACGCGAGTAGTTGTAGTGGCACGGTGAAGACAGCCGGTGCGATGAAGTCGCCGCCTGCGTCGATGCGCAGGATGCTGCCGCCCGCGGTCGCGCCATCAATATGCGCCGCCTTGTCGGCGAACACGATCAGCTCGCCGCCACGTGCACGTACCTCCTGCAGATTGGATTTGAGCTTGTCGAGCAGCGGGCCATTCGGCGCCACTGCAATCACCGGCATGTCCTCATCGACCAGCGCCAGCGGCCCATGCTTGAGTTCCCCCGCCGGATAGGCTTCGGCGTGGATGTAGGAAATTTCCTTCAGCTTGAGCGAGCCTTCCAGCGCTACCGGATGATGCATGCCACGGCCGAGGAACAGGGCGTGGCGGCGATGGACGAATCGCTCGGCCAGTTGCACGATCTGCGGCTCGATCTGCAAAGCCTCGTCGATCGCCCGCGGCAGACGTTGCAGCTGTTCGCATAGTTCGCTGTAGCGCGCAGCATCCATACCTTGCTCGTTGGCCAGATGCAGGGTCAGCAAAGCCAGCGCCGCGAGTTGCGTGGTAAACGCCTTGGTGGATGCCACGCCGATTTCCGGGCCAGCCCGCGTCATCAGCTTCAGATCCGCTTCGCGCACTACCGAAGATTCGGGCACATTGCAGATGGCCAGCGTGCCCAGGTAACCGCGTCGACGCGACTCGCGCAAGGCGGCCAGTGTGTCGGCGGTCTCGCCGGATTGAGAAATGGCGATCAGCAAGGTGCCTTGCGGCACCACCGCTTCGCGATAGCGGTATTCGCTGGCCACCTCGACACTGACCGGCAGCCGCGCGTAGTCCTCGATCCAGTATTTGGCCACCATGCCGGCGTGGTAGCTGGTACCGCAGGCGATGATGTGCAACCCCTTCACCTTCGCCAGCAGTTTTTCACCATCCACGCCGAAGATATTGGACAGCACGCCGCCGGAGCCGATGCGTGCTTCCAGCGTGTCGGCCACCGCACGCGGCTGCTCGAAGATTTCCTTCTGCATGTAGTGGCGGTATTCACCGCGTTCCACCGCATCGGCCGAAAGCTCGCTCTCGTGCACCGCGCGCTTCACCGGCATGCCGTCGCCGGTATAGATCTGTGCGCTGGCGCGACTGATCTCCACCACATCGCCTTCTTCAAGATAGACGATCTTGCTGGTGACCTGGATCAGTGCCTGCGCATCCGAGCCGAGGAAATGTTCGCCGATGCCCATGCCGACCAGCAGCGGCGCACCGCGACGGGCGCCCACGACGCGCCCTGGCTCGTCGCTGCTGATCACGGCGATGGCGTAGGCGCCTTCCAGTTCCTGCACCGTGGCCAGCACTGCTTCGCGCAGGCACATGCCCTTGGACAGATGCGCATCGATCAGCGCCGCCATCACTTCCGTATCGGTCTCGGAAGTGAATGCATAGCCCTTCGCCTGCAGCCGGGTGCGCAGCGATGCGTGGTTTTCGATGATGCCGTTATGCACCAGCGCCACCCGCCCGATCATATGCGGATGTGCGTTCTCTTCATTGGGCACGCCATGCGTGGCCCAGCGCGTATGGGCAATGCCGGTGCTGCCGGCAAACGGATCGGCGAGATAGAGAGCCTCCATCTCGCGCACCTTGCCCTTGGCTCGTACGCGGCGAAGTTGCTGGTCTTCCTGCACGGCCAGGCCGGCCGAGTCGTAGCCACGGTATTCGAGGGCCTTGAGGCCGGCGATCAACAGCGGTGCCGCATCTCGTTGAGCGGCCGCGGCGATGATTCCACACATGAGCCGTCACTCCTCAGTGCGCGCAATGGACAACGGAAATGTCGATGAACCGGGCAGCCCTGCCGGCTTGCCGCTTCGACAGGCTTGCGCCTCAGCGGTCAACCGCCGCGTTCATCTTGCTGCCGCAACGAAGAAGCGATCGCGTCAATTCTTCAAAGCGGGGCACATATCTACACTTTCCCGGACGCGCCTCGCAAGCCGGGCAAGTGTTCAGCGTCAGGTAGCGTTCTGGCTTGTGAATCGGCGCGACGTTTCGCGACGAAGGCACGCAAGCCGCACCTGAACAAGGTGACCTTATGATGAATTCGCGTATTCTTTGGACGGCTAGCCACAAAAGCATTGGACTCCACCATGAGCAAGCTTGGTCGAATGGCAGCAAAGGGCGCTGACACACAAAGCCAGTCACCCCGCACGGAAACAGAAGCGCTGCGGGCGCTGGACATGACCGCAGACGAACTGAAGGTTTATGAAACCTTGCTTGAACGACCCGGTTCCAGCTCGGCCGATGTAGTCGCCGCCAGCAACTTTTCGGCCGTGCATAGCCGCCAGTTGCTGGGCGAACTGGAGGCCAAGGGCCTGGTCACCCGTTCACCGGAACGTATTGCGCGATACCAGCCGGTTGCACCCGAACTGGCCTTCGGCGCCCTGGTCGCCTTGCGGCAAAGCGGCCTGCAGGCTGCGCTGGGCCTGGCCGAACGACTGGCCAAGATACGGCCGTCCAGTGGCAGCGACAAAGGCGATGAATTGAGTGTCGAGCTGATTACCGGACGCGAGACGCTGATGCGCGTCATCGGTCAGTTCTACGAAAGCGCCAAGCACGAGATCCTGGAATTCGACCGCCCGCCGTATGTGAACCCGTTCGAATCGCACAACGCCATGCATGTCTCCATGCGCGACCGCAACGTGATCTGCCGCACCATCTGCGATACTACCAAGCTGGATTGGCCAGGCGGCCCGCAGCATATTCAGGAATGTCTGGCCGCCGGAGAAGAACAACGTCTCTACGACGGGGTACCGATCAAGGCGGCGATCATCGATCGGCGCATGGGCCTGGTGCCCTTGCATCTGAAGAGCGCCAACGATTCGGGACTGCTGCTTCGCCCATCCCTGCTGCTCGACACGTTGTGCGCGCATTTCGAAATGCTGTGGCAGCTGGCCGCGCCAGTCGGTAGCGACAACTCGCTGGATATTCACGCGCGCAACGCCGAATCGGCGGAACTGGAACAACTCATTGCGCTGTTGGCCAATGGCCTGAAAGATCAAGTGATCGCCAGTCGTCTGAAAATTTCCGAGCGCACGTTCGAACGCCGCATCTCTTTGCTGCAGAAACGGCTCAAGGCGAACACGCGATTCCAGGCCGGGTGGAACGCAGCCATGCGTGCAACGCGCCGATCCGGCAACTGATTCCGCCGCGTACTGACGGAAACCCGACACGGCGCCATCCCGCCAGTAAATGGCGGAAATTTGTCATGGCCAATCCCCGCCAAAAGTTCCTGCTATTTGTTCTCGCGGAGCGATGACTGCCAGGGGTTTCGCTTCGGGGCCATCAATGTCTTACGCCGGCTTATCGCCACCACGTGTGGAGGGGTTTGCGACGGCCTCGCACCAGAGCTTGCCAAATCAGGGGGATCACACCTTTTCTTTCGACCTGAGTGGGGAGATCCAGATGAAGATCCAGCACGCTTTGAGCGGAGTGGCGATGACGGCAGCCCTTGCGGCCTTGCCTTCGCTCACCCTGGCAGCCACCGTCAATGCCGCACTCGCCGGCATCAATACGGCGGAAATGCCGCGCGTAAACCAGGCGGTCAACAACAATCTCGTCAGCACGCTGAGCCATACGCATGTGGCTTCGCTGGCGCAGATGAAGCTCGCGGGTGCCGCCGACGACACGTTGCAGATGCCGCATATGCAGCTGATATTGAAGCCCAGCGCCAACCGCGCATCGGCGCTGAAGGCACTGATCGCCGCGCAGCACAATCCTTCCTCGTCCAAGTTTCACCAGTGGATTACCCCTGCCGAATTCGGCAGCAATTTCGGTATTACCGATGCCGACGTCAATGCGGTGAGTGCATGGCTCAGCGCACAAGGCTTCACCGTCAATGGCGTGTATCCGAACAAGATGCAGATCGATTTCAGCGGCACCGCCGGCCAGGTGCGCCGTGCCTTCCATACGCAGATCAATCATTACGTGGCGCGCGGCCAGGATCCCGCCACCAGCGAAAACCATATCGCCAATGACAGCGACATCAGCGTGCCCAGCGCGCTGGCGCCGGTGATCACCGGCGTGGCCGGCCTGACCGACTTCCATCCGACCCACATGGGTCATTCGGCCACCGCGCAATACGATCGCAGCTCGCATCAGTTCAAGCTCAGCAATGCGTACCTGAGCAGCGCGAAGGCACAGGCGGATGCGGCCATTCGCGAAGCCATCACCGGCAGCAACAACGTGCGCGGCCTGGTGCCGTTCGACATGCAGACCATCTACAACACCAGCCCGCTGTATGCCTCCGGCATCACCGGCAGCGGCATCACCATTGCAGTGGTGGAAGACCAGGGCATGCTGCCGTCGGATTGGACCAACTTCGTCAGCCAGTTCTCGCTGGGAGGCTACGGCGGCACCTACCAGCAGTTCGAACCGCAGCCCACCTCGCTGCCGACCAACTGCACCGATCCGGGCGGTGAATCGGCCAGCGGCGAGAGCATCGAGACCGTGCTCGATTCGGAATACGCCACGGCCATGGCGCCCGGCGCGAACATCTGGGTTGCCATCTGCTCGGACAGTGCCACCAAGAACTTCTTCGGCGGTGTTTACCTGGCGGCAGATAATCTGATCAACAATCCGGATCCGAGCGGACGTCCAAACGTGATCAGCGCCAGCTATGGCTATGGCGAGTTGAAAGTCGATGCGGCGAGCAAAGCTGCGATCGACACCATGTGGGCGCAAGCCGATGCGGAAGGTATCTCGGTATTCGTCTCCAGTGGCGATTCCGGCTCCAACCCGAGCTTCAATGGCTCGCCCATCACCGACATGATCGCGGTGGATGCCAATGCCTTTGCCACGTCGCCGAACGATACCGGCGTCGGCGGCACGGATACGGCAGACGTGCTGGACGGCACCAGCAGCCAGTACTTCAACACCACGCCGAATGCGGTCTACGGTACGGCCAAGTCGTATGTGCCGGAGCTCACCTGGAACGAGTCCTGCGGCAACACGCTGGCGGCCAAGAAGGTGTTCAACCAAAGCGTGCTGCAGGTGTGCAAGAACATCCTGCTGTTTGGCGCGGCACCGACATCCGAAGGCGGTAGCGGCGGCCCCTCGTCAATCGACGCCAAGCCTTCGTGGCAGCGCATCGTCCACGGCGCAGCCAAGGATCAATCGCGCGATCTGCCGGATGTATCGCTGTTCGCCGGCTCGTTCGGTGGCTACACCTGGGCCGTGCTGTGTACGGGTGCCGCACCCTGTGCGCCCGGCTTCCCCACCGCGGTGACGCTGGAAGGGGGCACTTCGCTGTCCGCGCCGATGTTCGCCGGCATCCAGGCCTTGATGGACCAGGCCTTGCTGCAGGCCGGAGCGTTCTCCGCCAATCAGGGCAATGTCGCCCCGACGCTGTATCAGCTGGCCGCGACCGAATATGGCGGCCCGACCGGCAGCGCACCGGCCACGCTCAGCCGCTGCAATGCCAGCAATGGCTCGAAGAACACCGGCAGCTGCGTGTTCTACAACATCACAGACGGCGGCAATTCGTCCAACTGCATGCAGCTGACCTCGGTGCTGGGCATTGCCATTCCCAATCCGCCTGCCGTGCCGGACTGCTACATGTACGGCAGCGCATCGGTGTTGTTCGGGCTGGCTACGGGCAATGTCGGTATCACCTCGCTGAGCAGCACCTCGTATGTGCCGGCTTATCCGGCGCAGGCCGGCTGGAGCTTTGCCAACGGCCTCGGTTCGGTCAACGCGGCCAATCTGCTGGGCGCATGGAAGAAGTTCGACGCCCTGCACTGACTCCCCAGGAAGCTGCATGGTCATGGCATGACCGCGATGAGTTGAAAGCGTGGTTCCCCCTGGTCTGATGGCCAGGGGGAACCCACGCCAGATGGCACGGAGAGTTATCGCGAGCGCTTGCGGCGTTTGGGAGATTTTTTGGCGGCCTGCGTATCCGACGCGATTCGTGCAGCCACTTCGCGCAGGCCCAGGCGGATGCGCTCCATCACGCCCTGATCGGCCTTGGCCGAATGCACGGCATACGCCGAATAGGAAAATTCAGGACTGCCGGGCACCAGCGCGAGTTGCCCGTCTTGCAGATACCGGCGCACAAAACCCTGGCGAAAATAACCGCTGCCGCCCATGGCCAGTATGTAATCCAGCGCCAGCGGCCCATAGCTGATCGACATCACCGGATTGGGTTGATCCGGAAAGGCTGCCTGGTAGCCGGCCGCAAACGCGTCGCCCCAATCGATGCGCACGTGATCTTCCGCTTGCCGGACATGCTTGCGTCCGGCCGAGGTGGTGCTGACCATCACCAATTTCTCTTCGAACAGCAGCTCGGCAATCACGCCGGGCCGTTGCGGTGCCGCGTAGACAATCGCCACATCCAGCAAACCGGCCTGCACACGGTCCACCAGGCGATCTGCATCATCGATCTGCGCATGCACCGCGAAATCCGGACACGACTTGCGCACCCAGAGCAGCCAATCGCGCAGCAGCGGATCCCACAGACTGAGTTCCGCACCGATGCTTACGACCATCTCGCGGCCTGGCGGCAGCGCCACCGCCTTACGCGCCCGCTCCCACACTTGCACCATGGTGGCAGCGAAGCGCAGAAATTGTTCGCCGGCGCTGGTCAACTTTGCGCCGGCCTTGTTGCGCACGAACAGCGGCTGGTCCAGCTGTTCTTCCAGCACCCGGATGCGGGCGCTGACGGCGGTCTGGGTGAGGTTGAGGCTGCTGGCGGCGCCGACAAAGCTGCCGGTCTTGACGATTTCCAGGAACGTGCGCGCGGCGTTGATATCCATCAAGCAATTTTTTGTTATTGATCGATGGAACAATTCTAATATTTTTCTGGACGCGGCGGCATCCCAACCACCCTCCCGCACACCGCATCGCCATGCTTAAGCGCATTTTTCTTGCTGATATCCAGCAATAATTTGATCTGAGCTTCAGCGGATTTATGCGGCAAAATGCCCGCGCCCGCTCGCATCGCCTGCTTCACGGCAGTTGCGGCAGCTCCCGTCCCCGCCCTTTCGTCCTGTTGCACATGCCTGCTACCGCCCGGACGGCGTCTTTGCCGTGGTCCCTGTTATTGCTGGAACCACAGAAACTGCTGTTCTCGTTGAGCAGTTTTATTGCCGCCGCGATCACTCTCAGCATCGCTTTTGAATTCAGCCTGCCGCGGCCGTGGTGGGCCTTGCTAACCGTGTACGTAACGGCACAGCCGATGGCCGGTGCTTTCCGCCCCAAAGTGCTTTACCGGCTGGGCGGCATCCTCACCGGCGCCACGGTTTCCATTCTGGTGGTACCCAATCTGCAGCATGCGCCCGAACTGCTGGTGCTGTGCATGGCAGCGTGGACCGGCCTGTGTATTTACCTGGCGGTGCTGGATCGCACACCGCGCGCCTTCCTGTTCCAGATGGCGGCCTTGAGTTCGGCGGTGATCAGCTTCCCCTATCTGGACGATCCGGCCGATGTGTTCACCACCACGATATCCCGCGTGGAAGAAATGGCGGTGGCGATCGTCAGCGTCACTGTTGTGCATAGCCTGCTGCAACCCTGGAGCGTGACGCCGGTGATCCAGGACCGCGCGCATGCGTTTCTTGCACATGCCTCGCGCTGGACCCGCGAGGCGCTGGGACAACGCCATACCCGGCTCGAATACGAACATCGCCGCATGCTCGCCGCAGATGTCGCCGAACTGGGCATGATGGCCATCCATTTGCCGAGCAATCCGCGACCTGCCAGCGCAGGCCGGCGCATGGTGTTGGGTGTGCAGAAGCAGCTGGCCACCATTCTTCCGCTGGCCTCGGCGGCGGCCAATCGCCTGGACATGCTCAGCGCGCTCGCTCCGCTCGATCCGGAGTTGGCGCGCCTGGTCGAAGCGACGCGCACATGGCTCAGCCAGCCCGCCAGCGTGCAGTACGCCAGCGGTACCGATCTGGCGCAGCGCTGCCGCCAGCTGGCCGAGCGCCAGGAAACCTCGCCCTCCTGGCGTGATCTGCTGCGTGCCAGCCTGTGCGTGCGCATGGCGGAGTTTGTTGAGGCACAGGTGGAAGCCTGTGGCCTGGTGCAGCAACTTGGCAGCCCCGTGTCGACGTCGGGCGATTGGCCGCAGCGCCAAGGCGAACAAGCGTTTCCGCTGGCGCGCGATCACGGCCTGGCCTTGCTGGCCGGGCTGGCGACGGCCACCGCCATCATGCTGTATTGCGCGGTGTGGATCCTGCTGGCGTGGCCCAGTGGTTCGGCTACCGCGGCGTTTGCCGCGCTGATCACCTGTTCCTTCGCGGCCCAGGACGACCCGGCGCCGGTGCTTAGCCGCTACCTCGGCGCGACCTTGCTGACCTTTCCGCTCGCCGCGCTCTATCTGTTCGCCGTGCTGCCGCGCGTAGACGGTTGCGGCATGCTGATCGTGAGCCTGGCGCCGGCCTTGCTCGGCATCGGTTATGTGCAGGCCATGCCGGCATGGTCGGCGCGCGCGCTGCCGATGTTTTCCTGCTTGATCGTGGCACTGGGTTTTCTCGATCGCTTCATCGCCGACTTCGCCACCTTTATTAATGTCGGCCTCGCGCAAGTCGGCGGCATCATCGCGACGATCGCCGTGGCCAAGTTGTTCCGCTCGGTCAATGTGAGCTGGACAGCACGACGGATGATCCGCGGCAACTGGATCGAGATCGGCCAGATGGCCTCGATGGCGCGGCCGTTCCGCCCCGTGCACTGGACCAGCATGGCAGTCGATCGCCTGGGCCAGACTGCCGCGCGCATGGCGATTGCCGAAGGCAGCGATGCGCTGCATGCGGCCGATGGGCTCGCAGATCTGCGCATCGGCCGCAATGTGATTGCGATCCGCCGCAGCTTGCCGGCGTTGCCGGCTCCGGTCCAGGCGGCTTTGCGCGACGTGCTCGAAGGTATCGCGCAGCTCTTCCAGACACGCGGACGCGCAGGTGAATGGCTGCCGCCGCCAGCATCGCTGCTCGCCAACATCGATGTCGCCATGGCCAGCATGAGCGCCGCAGCGCATGCCGAGCCAGCGCATCCCGCCTTGCTCGCGCTGGTCGGCATGCGCTGCAACCTGTTTCCCTTTGCAGCGGTGCCGAGGATGGCTGGCGATGCTTGAAGAACTGCATGTGTTCGGGGTGTATCTGCCCGCCGCCTTGGTCTGGGCGGTACTGGCCGGTGTGCTGGCGCATTTGCTGCGCAGGTTATGGCAACGCCTGCCCTGGTCCTCCGCGCTCGGGCATGCGGGCATCTGGGAGCTGGCCTGGTTCGTGCTCCTGTGGTGGGGCTTGACCGCCGCTGCCGACAGTTTTTTCCATTATGGATAAGGCCTTGAAATCCTGGATCATGAAAATCGTGCGCTTGTTGTGCACGCTGCTGGCCATCGCACTGCTGTTGTTCGCCGTGCGTGCCTTGTGGATTCGCTATCAGGTCGAGCCGGTCACGCGCGACGGCAAGGTGCTTGCCGATATCGTACCGATCGCTCCCGACGTGGCCGGACTGGTTACCGAGGTGCACGTGCACGACAACCAGACGGTGCGGCAGGGCCAGGTGTTGCTGGTGATCGACCCGTCGCGCTACACGCTGGCGTTGCAGCAGGCGCAGGCAACGCTGGGCAGCGAGCGTGCCGCGCTGGCCGAAGCCATACGCGAAGATCAGCGCAATCGCATGATGTCCAACGTGGTGGCCAGCGAAGTGATCGAGCAGGGCCAGACCAAGGTCGCGCAGCTGCGCATGGCCGTGCAGCAGGCCACAGCGGCACGCGATCTGGCCCAGCTCAATCTGGATCGCACGCAAGTGCGCGCGCCGGTAAGCGGCGAGGTGGCCAATGTAACCCTGCAGCCCGGTACCTATCTCACGGTCGGCAAACCGGCGCTGGCGCTGGTGGACATGCCGTCCCTGCGTGTTGAAGGGTATTTCGAAGAAACCAAGCTACAGCGCATCCATCCCGGCGACCGGGCCAGTGTGCATTTGATGGGCGTGCCAGGCGATATTCGCGGACATGTGGAAAGCATTGCCTCGGCGATCGAAGATCGCGAGCGCAGTGGCGACGCTTCCAAGCCGGCCGACGTCAATCCAGCCTTCACCTGGGTACGGCTGGCGCAACGCATTCCGGTGCGCATCGCCATCGACGATGTACCCAAGGGCATTCGCCTGGTGCCGGGCCAGACTGCGACGGTGGTGGTTCATTCGCCCGGTCAGCCGCGAGGTCTGCTGCCATGGTGAAGCTGCACGTGGTAGCCACTGCATGGATCTGCGTTGCCCTGGCGTGCTGCGCCGAAGTGGGGCCGGACTATCACTTGCCATCGCAAGCGGCGATCAATGCACCGGCGGCGCAGGGCCATTTTGTTTCCAGCTCCGCCGCCACCAGCGCGGCCCCGTTGCCGGATCGCTGGTGGCAACTCTATGACGATCCGGTGCTGAATCGCCTGATCGCGCAAACCCTCGCCGCGAACACGCAATTGCGCTTTGCCCAGGCCAATCTCGAACACAGCGATGCCTTGTTGGAGGAAGCCGGTTCACAACAATTTGCCGCCAGCGTGGATGCAGCTACCGCCTGGAATCATCCCTCCGAAGAAGCGGTATTGAAGCGTGTCGGTGTGACGCCTTATGAGAATTACAACGGCGGCGTATCGGTCAGCTACGACCTCGATCTGTTCGGTGCCATTCGCCGCGGCGTGGAAGCCGCGCGCGCGGACGATGAAGCGGCTGCGGCAGCGCGCGATCTGGTGCGTGTCAACGTGGTCGCGCAAACCGCGCTTGCCTATGCCGATGCCTGCAATGCGGGATACCAGATCGAGCTGGCGCAACAGCGCATCGGCATCGAACAGGACAGCATGCACATGACGGCGCTGCTGGTATCGCATGGACGCGCTTCGCCGCTGGACGGTACGCGACAGCAGGAAACACTGGCCACGCTGCAAGCACAATTGCCGCCGTTGCAGGCGGCTCAGCGCAATGCCTTGTTTCGTCTCGCCACCCTGGCCGGACAAGCGCCGGCGCAGTTTGACCGCACGCTGCTCGCCTGCCGCGCACCGCTACGGCTGGATCGGGCGTTGCCGGTCGGCAATGGCCAGGAACTACTCAAGCGCCGCCCCGATGTACGGGCGGCGGAACGGCACGTGGCCGCCGCTACCGCCCGTATCGGCGTGGCCACGGCTGCGCTGTATCCCGATATCCGGTTCGGCGTTTCGGTGGGATCGACCGGCAAGGCGATCGATGCGCTGAGCGGATACACCAACCGTTTCGCGGTCGGGCCGCTGGTAAGCTGGAACCTGAATAGAAATGCGGTGCGTGCGCGCATGCAACAAGCCGACGCGCAAAGCCATGCCAGCGTGGCCGCATTCGACGGTACGGTCCTGAACGCGCTGCGTGAAGTCGAAACGGCGTTGGACACATACGCGGCGGATCTCGACCGGCAACAGCAATGGCAAGCCGCCCGCGATCAAGCCGCGCAGCACGCGGCGCAGGCCGAAGAACTGCAGCAAGGAGGCCGCATCGACCGTATCTCACTGCTGGCCGCACAACGGGAGCGCTGGGCGGCCGAACAGGTACTTGCCACCGGCACGGCAACGCTCAACCGCGACCAGATCGAGGTGTTCCTGGCCCTGGGCGGCGGCTGGCACTAGGGCGGTTTTGTATCCGAATGTATCCGGCCGGCGCTCTGTTACACGGCCTTGCAATTCCGGCGTCTGCGCACACGCAGGCGATACACGGGCGTGGTCTTCTATGTCCACGCCAACCAGCCGGGAATATCGCCATGTCCGACCAGATCGATCAGAAACGCAGAAGCTTCCTCGGTGCCTCGGCGCTGGGCCTTGCACTCGCCCCCTTCGGCATCCGCTCCCTCGCCCATGCCGAGACCCCGCCGGCAGCAGCGCCCGGCGGCAAGCATGTCACCAGCGGCGGGCATACCTCGTTCAAGTCGATCAAACATGTAAAGGCCGGCGTGCTCGACGTGGCCTATGCCGAAGACGGTCCGGCCGACGGCAAGCCGGTGCTGTTGCTGCATGGCTGGCCGTATGACATCTACAGCTTTGTGGATGTGGCGCCGATCCTGGCCGCTGCCGGCTACCGCGTGATCATTCCCTACCTGCGCGGCTACGGCGATACCCGTTTTCTGTCTGCCGAGACCAAGCGCAACGGCCAGCAGGCGGCGCTTGCGGTGGATGCCATCGCCTTGCTGGATGCGCTGAAGATCGAGCGCGCCGTCGTCGCCGGCTTCGACTGGGGCGCACGCACCGCCGATATCCTGGCTGCGCTATGGCCGGAACGCTGCAAGGCGCTGGTCTCGGTCAGCGGTTATCTGATCGGCAGCCAGGACGCCAATCGCGCGCCGCTGCCGCCCAAGGCCGAGCTGCAATGGTGGTATCAGTTTTACTTCGCCACCGAGCGCGGCGAAGCGGGCTACGCCAAGTACACCCACGACTTCGCCCGCCTGATCTGGGAACTGGCTTCGCCGCAATGGGGCTTCGACGATGCCACTTTTGCCCGTTCGGCCGCCGCCCTGGACAACCCCGATCAGGTCGCCGTCGCCATCCACAACTACCGCTGGCGCCTGGGCCTGGCCGAAGGCGAAGCGCAGTACGACGCGCTGGAAAAGAAACTCGCCACGCTGCCTGCGATCAACCTCCCCACCATCACCATGGAAGGCGATGCCAACGGCGCTCCGCACCCGACCCCGGCCGCTTACGCCAAGAAATTCACCGGCAAGTACGAACACCGGCTGGTCACCGGCGGCATCGGCCACAACCTGCCGCAGGAAGCGCCGCGCGATTTCGCCCAGGCGGTGATCGACGTCGACCGCTTCTAAGCGCCCCTGACACTTATCACTGGTTGGCCCACCTGCCGGCGGCGCATACTCCGCCGGCACTAGCGCGATGGCCGGCAACACGCCAGGCACGGGGCGCGCGCCATGCAAACGCAACACGCAGGCGCGACGCTATCGATGCATGGGCGGGGGGTTCCATCGCCACGTGACCATCTGGGCGGATACACACATATATATGTCGGGGAGCTAAGCGATGAAGACGCGTACCGTAGGCACCACCTTGCCCGTGCTGGAAGTGGGCCTGGAGCAAGGCGACCGGATCATTTCCGAGCCTGGCCGGTTTTCCTGGATGACCCGCAATATCGTGCTGCAGACCACCGCCCGCACAGCCGGCGCCAGCGGGTTTCTCGGCGTCATCGGGCGCGCGCTGTCGGGCGGCGGCCTGTTCATGAACGAATATGAGAGCTCCGGCTCGCCGGGCATGGTTGCTTTCGCCGCGCACGTACCCGGCTCGATCGTCGAAGTACAGGTGAATGCCGGCCAGACCTATTTCATCCATCGTCACGGTTTTCTGTGCGGTACGCAGGGCGTGGAACTGTCGATCGGCTTCCAGCGCTCGCTGGGCGCCGGCATCTTCGGCGGCGACGGCTTCATCCTGCAGAAGTTGGCCGGCAATGCGCGTGCCTGGGTGGAATTGGGCGGCGAGATCGTCACCTACACGCTCGCACCGGGCGAAACGCTGCAAGTGCATCCCGGCCATGTCGGCATGTTCGAGAGCACCGTCAACTTCGATATCAGCCTGCTTCCCGGCATTAAAAACAAGCTGTTCGGCGGCGACGGCCTGTTTGTCGCCAACCTCACCGGCCCCGGCCAGGTCTGGCTGCAGACGCTGACCATGCCGAACCTGGCGCATGCGCTGGAACCGTACCTGGCGCGCGAGGGCAGTTCGAACACCGTGCTGAGCGGTGATTCGGGTTCGTCGCTCGGCGGTGCGATTGCCGGCGGCGTGATCGGGTCGGTGCTTGGCGGCTTGTTCGGCAAGGACGATTGATCGTCGAACCTGAGTCATCCAGCGCCGCGTTGCTGCGCGGCGCTGGTTTGCTAAGCATCAATGCTTAGCGTGTTACGCCCCGACACTTTGGCCTGATAGAGCGCACGATCGGCACGCACCATAAGCTGATCCAGGCTCTCGCCCGGTAATCTGATCGCCAGACCGCCGCTGAGGGTGTAGGTACAGGTGCCATTCTCGGTAACAACAGCATGGCCCATGGTGGCATGGCGCAGGCGTTCGGCCAGGGATTGTGCGTGGCCGAGCGCGACGCCTGGCATCAGCACCACGAATTCCTCACCGCCGACGCGGCCCAGCGCATCGCCTGCGCGCAAGGTGGCACGCACCAGGCTCACAAACTCGCACAACACCTGATCGCCACCGGTGTGGCCGTAAGTGTCGTTGATGGATTTGAAGTGATCCAGATCGACGATCAGGCAGGCCAGCGGCGAACGGTTGCGATCGGCTTGCGCAAGCATGGTTTGCGCCACGGCAGCAAAGCCTTCGCGCGACAGTGCACCGGTAAGGAAATCGCGATTGACGGCGTCGCGTGCATCGCAAAGCAACGCATCGTGCACCATCATCATGCCGCACATCAGCAGCACGGGCATCATCGCGGCGCCCACGCACAACAGCACCACATTGATAAAGGTGTTGAAGGTCAGCGCATTGGCGACGTGGTTGAGCCCGAGGAAATACAGCCCTCTGGCCGACTGGCACGCCGCAAAGATGATCGCCACCACCATCGTGGTCACATACGGATAGCGCGACCGGCCGGGCTGTCGACCGCGCGCCACCACCACCGCTACCGCCAGGCAGATTGCCGCGGTGAAGGCCATCGCCGTCACCACGCGCATGGGAATGCTATCCACCACGTAGCGCCAGTAGAGAAGGGGCGGCAGCGTGATCGCCACGCAGGCGATCAGCAGCGGCCAGCGCGGCGCTCGCTGCAGGAAACGCGCAAAGCCGGCATACAAGCTGACACCGGCCAGTGACAGCACCAGATTGGCGAAAATAATCGAGACAAGATCGGGAATATGACCGCGCAGCAACAGCAGCGGCATGCTGACGATCAGCGCGACGTCCGCCATCAGCCATTCCCGCACACCCGGCACGCGCGAGCGCAGCAGCGAACCGAGCAGGGGCAACATCAACAGGCCCAGCAGCCAGGTGATGGCGATTGCTACCGATACGGCGGACATCGTGGGTATAGGCGTCAGGATGAACGAAGCGCTGTGCCGCAGCAGCCAACAGCAGCTTTCAGCCAACGCTCGCCATGTGCAGCGGCCGCGCTATGCGGGCCTACGCTGCTCCGTTCCTCCACCTTCCCACCCTCCTGTTGGTTCCGCCGCTGGCCGATCGTGCACCAGGAACCGGGCAATGGCCGCAAGGTTAGCCGCAATGGCAAGGGTGCACCAGCAAGCGCCGCGCGACGAAACGTCACGAATAGGTGAATAAGCATTACCTCTCAGGTAATTGGCGGGCTGCAGCGATCTGCCTAAGGTGTCCTCACCAGGATCGATACCGGTCCGCTTATTCCAAGAGGACAAAATCATGACGACGTTTCCCATGCATACGATGCAATCCGCTCCGGCCCAATCCAAGCCCGCGCTGGAGTCCCTGCACAGCGCCTTTGGCGTCATTCCCAACATCGCCGGCGCCATGGCCACGTCGCCGGTGCTGATCGGCAGTCTGGTCGGGCTGTTCGGCAAGGTACACGGCGGCAGCTTTTCCGAAGCCGAAGTACAAGTGGTGCTGCTCACCAATGCGGTGACCAACGCCAGCTCGTGGGCGATGGCTTTCCACTCCTGCCTGGCCGAAAAAGAAGGCCTCGATACAGCCGATGTGGAAGCGATCCGCGCACGCCAGATGCCCCGCCACGTGAAGCATGCTGCGCTGTCCACGCTGGCGCGCACCCTGATCGAGAAGCGCGGGCATCTGGACGACGCGGATATGTCTGCGTTCCTCGCCGCGGGCTTTGGCCAGGATCATCTGCTGGAAGTGATTGGAATCGTGGCTGCCTCGACCATTACCAATTACACCGGCAGCGTTACCCAGCCACCGCTGGAAGAGGCGTTCCAGTCCTACCGTTGGCAGGCACCGGGCGAGCATCGCTAATATCGGCGATCGGCTGCACGCGGAGAGAGTCGCATGGGCGCTATGCATTCGGAAGATCTGGGCGGGCTGTTGCGGCATTGGCGCGGCCTGCGCGGCGCCAGCCAATTGGGGCTGGCGCTGGATGCGGGGATTTCGCAGCGGCATCTGAGTTTTATCGAGAGCGGCCGCAGCGTGCCAAGCCGGCAGACCCTGACCAGCCTCGTGCAGTCACTGGAGGTGCCGCTGCGTGAACGCAACGCGGCATTTCTGGCCGCCGGCTATGCACCGGTCTATTCGGAAGCCTCGTGGAACGCGACCGAGCTGCAGGGCATAAACCGCGCGCTGGAACGCATGCTGCGGCAGCACGAGCCGTTTCCCGCACTCGTGATGGATCGCTATTGGAATGTGCTGAGCACCAATGCTTCCGCGCCGCGCTTTTTTGGATCGTTTATCGATATGGCCGCGCGCGAGGGGCCGCGCAACATGTTGCATCTATTGTTCGATCCACGGGGCATGCGGCCGTTTGTAGTTGACTGGGAGGTGGTCGCCAAAAGCCTGATCCAGCGCGCCTATCGCGAGACCATCGGACGCGTGCTGGACGAGCAGACGCGCGGCTTGCTGGATGCATTGCTGGCATATCCCGGGGTGGACCCGGCGTGGCGTCTGCATGGCGCCGCGGGAGCGGCACCGAACTTGCCCATGATTCCGATCGGCTTTCGCAAAGACGGGAAAACCCTGAGCTATTTCTCGATGATAAGCACCGTCGGCACGCCGCAAAGCGTGGCGGCGCAGGAGCTGCGGCTGGAATCGATGTTTCCCGCAGACGAAGAAACCGAACAGCTGCACCTGCAATGGAAGCTAGGCGGCTAGTACGCATTTGCTCGGGGCACGCGGCCTTTACATCGCGAAGACGATTTATTGTCGTCGCCACGACATTCGGCCTCATCGAAGGCCGGCTCCACGCAAAATGCGTACATCGGTTATACCCATCATCCACGTTTGCCTGTCGATACTGCCGGTAAATCAGCGGCAGCTGCACGCCGGCACGCCCGTGCCAACCCTGGCGCGTCAGCAGACGAGGCATCCGTGGAGAGAGCGAGGCAGAGGTTTCCCGACATAGTGTTCGCGACATCCCTGATCGAACCGGGGATGAGGACAGCCACTTACGAGCGCTGGATCCGGCCCATCGCGCAGCTTGAGCCATGCAACGACCAACCCGTGGACGCCTCCATCGTGGCCTATCGGCTGGGCGAGATCATGCTCGCCCAGTCCGCCTCGGGCATGGCGCATTATCTGCGCGACCAGCACACCATCGCCCACAGCCACTTCAACGATTGCCTGTTCATGCGCCTGCTGCTGCAGGGCCGGCTGCGCGGGCGCTTCGGCGACGAGCAAGTGGACATCAAACGCGGCGATATCTATCTCACTGACATGGCTCAGGTCTCGGAGCTGTGGCTGGCGGAGGATTGCAGACATATCAGCGTGATGCTGCCGCGCAGCCGTGTGGACGATATGGCCGTACACGGCAAGTTGCTGCATGGCGAGTGGCTGCCATGCCGCATGCTGCGCGAACATCTGATCGCTTTTGTCGAGGTGCTGCGCGACTGCAGCGACGACACCGTAACGGAAATGATCAAGGCCACCCTGGAACTGCTGCGCTTCTGCCTGCGCACAGGTGAGACCAGCAGCGACAGACAGCCGGCCGAGGATGCCAGGGAACGCATTGTGCGCTACATCGACCAGCACTTGGCCGACGGCAATCTCGGTGCGCTACGCCTGCAGCAAGTATTCGGCATATCGCGCGCCCAGCTCTATCGCCAGTTCGCCGAACTGGGCGGCGTCAAGCACTACATCCTCAACAAACGCCTGCAAGCAGTGCTGCACGACCTCTGCCACGAACCGCACCAGAACATCGTCACCATTATCGGGCGTTACGGCTTTTCCAGCGAACGGCAATTCCAACGTGCCTTTCGTGGACGCTTCGGCATGACCGCCAGCCAGGTGCGGGCTGGTTGGCAGTACAAGGCTGAGGCTGATGATGTCGATGGCGGCAGCGAGGAATAGTGTGGCCGCACCGTGCGGCCTCCTGTGATGTGCCGCGGCGCCGCCCGCCAAATCCGGCCGGGCGGCGCCATGCGCCATGGCGGCTGGCGTCAGTGCGGAACGATGCCGTTGGCGGTTGCACCGATCACTCTCCAGCCCGAAGGAATCGCGAAACTCGGGCAGGTGTTCGGCATCGGCGCCGGTGTGCTTTCATAACCCGCGCCACCCAGCGGAGGACACACTTCGATCTTGGTGGCACCGTGCTGATAGATCATGCCGGTCATATTGCTGCCACGGCCTTCGATCAGGAAGCCAGCCGAACTCCACGGCAGGGTGTAGCTGTCGTCCGCCCACCAGTCCACGGGCTGCCAGCTCGTTTGTTGGCCGCTGCTGTTGAAGTAACGATCCAGTTCGAGGCCGAAGGCTACCGTGCTGGAATTGGTGTAGATCAAGCTGGTCTGCGATCCCTCATAGCCTCCGCCCAATGCAATCAGCGTGCTGCCTGGTCCGAAGGTACCTAGGCTGTAGGGCGTGAACTGATTGCCGGCGCTGTCCCAGATCTGCAGATCCTGCGCAGCGCTGGTCCAGATGATGGAGAGTCGGTTCGAGGGCGTGTAGTAACCAATCGAGATCGGGTAATAACCACAGGTGATGCTGGTAGTCACAGCGTTGACCTTCACCCCGTTCTGGATTGTCCAGTAACTGAATTGACACGTCGTTGGATTCAGCCAGAGCAGATCGTCCTGGCCATCGCCATTTACATCGCCGGCGCCAACCAGGATCCAGCCGCTGTCATACGTACCCAGCGATGAGGTGGTAAAGCCGCCGCTACCGTTATTGGTCCACAGCACGAGATCGCGGTTGCTGCTGGTCAACACCATGTCGGCCAGGCCATCACCGTTGAAGTCGCCGATCGCGCCGACGAAGTAGCCCGGCGTAACACTATAGGTATACGTGTCGAGCTTGGTCACCGCTCCCGTCGCATCGTTCGTGTCCATCAACCAATAGCTCACCTGGCTGCTGGACGTGTTGAACAGAAAGATGTCGGACACCCCATTCCCGTCCGCATCGCCCGGCACGTGCAAGCCGGACGGAACCGGCGTGGTAACCCGCAACGCCGGCAGATTGTTGAAGCTGACCGTCTGCGCCTGCGCCATGGCCGACACAAAACCGGCCATGACAAAACCCGCCACTGCTAACCATCGATAGCTGCGCATGTTTCCCTCCTGGTTGAATGCAAGTTTCCTGATACTTGCGGTTGGCTTGCGGCAGCCTATTCTCCGGGAGTTGATCGCAAGGCCTGAGATTCCCCAACAAAAATGGCAGCGGCAGTACGATCGGCGATTCTCAAGGTTTGACATTGGCATTGATCGGATCATTGCCCACGACAAAGTCGCATCGCGCGCAATGACTTTTAGCGGAGTTATCACATCAGCCGCATGGAAAGCTCTACGTCCTCCGCAAAGGGAATGGATAGATAACCGTTTGCAGGAGCGCGCACACGTGCGAGATATTCAGGACTGAAATCGGCGTTGTCGGCCACGATCAACGCACCAGGACGTAGATGGCGCTCCACCAGGCTGAGGATCTCCGGATAGAGTGATTTCGCACCGTCGAGCAGCAGCAAGTCGATGGCATCAGGCAGTTGGGTGCTCAGGGTTTGCAGCGCATCGCCTTCGCGAATTTCGACCAGGTCGAGCAAGCCGCCTGCAGCGAGGTTCTGACGCGCACGCACCACCTTGGACGGCTCGAACTCGCTGGTGATCAACTTGCCGCCGCCGTTGTCGCGCAGGGCAGCCGCCAGATGCAGTGTGGAAATGCCGAAGGAAGTACCGAATTCGACGATGCTGCGGGCCTTGCAGCTGCGCGCCAGCATATACAGCAGCGTGCCGGTTTCGCGCGAAACCGCCAGCGGGAAGTCTTTCAGCTGGCCATAGAAATCGCGGTATTCGGTTTTGCTGCGCATCAGGCGCGCGTGATCCGCGCTGGACAGACTGGCCATGCTGGGGCTGTTCATCGGCGAGGACTCGTCAGCCTCCTTGAATAGACGCTCCAGCAGGGGCGACAGCGGGGTAGTGGTAAGGGTGCTCATGGATGACTCCGGTTTTTAAGTGCTTATGGGCAGGTGCCGGATTAGAATGCGATGGATTCGTCAGGTTTTCTATTCGCATTCCGGAGCCCCCATGACGCCTCCTCGAAACAGCCGGCTTTCTTCGCGAAAACAGCCGCAGCAGGCGCGCTCGACCGAACTGGTCGCAGCGATTCTTGAGGCGGCTACTCAGGTTTTGGCCAAGGAAGGGGTGCATCGTTTCACCACCGCGCGGGTAGCGGAAAAGGCCGGAGTGAGCGTGGGTTCGGTGTATCAGTACTTCCCGAACAAGGCGGCGATTCTGTTCCGCCTGCAGAGCGACGAATGGCGGCAAACCACGGCGCTGCTGTGCGAGATTCTCGAAAACCGGCGCAAGCCGCCGCTAGAGCGGCTGCGCATTCTGGTGCATGCCTTTATCCGCTCCGAGTGTGAGGAAGCCGCGATGCGTGTGGCCCTCGATGACGCCGCGCCGCTTTATCGCGACGCGCCCGAGGCACAGGAAGCGCGTTCATCGGCCGACGCCACCATGCAGGCGTTTATGCGCGAGGCTTTGCCCAAGGCGTCCGACGACACCCGGGCGCTCGCCAGCGAACTGATCATCGCTACGCTTGGCGCGGTCGGTAAGGAATTTTCGGAACGGCCGCGCACCGCCGCGGAAATCGCCGCGTATGCCGATGCGCTGGCCGACATGTTTTGCGCGTATCTTGCGCAATTGCGGCGCAAGGCTGGCGCGAGTAAACCTGCTTGAAGCACAGCCGCAGCCATGCGTAACCACGTCGTCGGGAGAACCCAATGAAAACATCGAACACCATGGCAGTCTTGTTTTTCGCCGCCGGCATCGCGCTGCCAGCGCTAACCCAGCAGACCGGCGTGCACCGCACCGATCTACAGCGCCACGACCTCAGCATTCCTGGCTGGGAAACCATCCAGGCGCGGGTGGATATCGATCCGGGCAAGCTGGCGCCCAATCATCGCCATCCGGGCGAGGAAATCATCTATGTGCTGGCAGGCACGCTGGAATATCAGCTGCAGGGCCAGCCGCCGCGCACACTGAAGCCGGGCGATGTGTTGTTCGTGCCGAAGGGCGTGATCCACAGCGCGCGCAACGTCGGCAGCACCGAGGCATCGGAGCTGGCAACGTATGTGGTCGAAAAGGATAAGCCGCTGGTGGAAGTGATCAAGTAGACGGCGATTACACCAAGGTGATGATGGCGGCCAGGCCGCCGCCCTCGCGATTGGCCAGTGTCAGTTCGCCGCCGATGGCACGCACCAGTTGCGAGGCGATCGCCAGGCCCAGGCCGGCGCCGCCGGTATCGCGGTTGCGCGAGGCTTCCAGGCGGTAGAACGGCTGCAGCACGTGTTCCAGTTCCGCCTCGGGAATGCCCGGGCCGCGGTCGCTTACCGCAATACACAGCCCATCGCGTTCATTGCGCCACGCGCTTACTTCGGCGCTGCCACCGTACTTGATGGCGTTGTCGATCAGGTTGCCGAGCACGCGTCGCAGGGCTTGTTGGCGCAGCGTGGCGGTACCGTCGACGGAAGCGGTGAGCTGCGCCGGGCGGCCCATGTCCTGGTAATCGAACACCAGGCTTTCCAGGAATGCGGCCACATTCATGCGCACCGGTGTTTCCGCGCCGCCGTGCGCGCTGCGTGCATACGCCACGCCTTCGCGTACCAGATGTTCCATCTCGCGCAGGTCGTTGAGCAGTTTCTGCCGCTCCTCACCCTCATCCAGGGCCTCGGCGCGCAGACGCATGCGTGTGATCGGTGTCTGCAGATCGTGCGAGATGGAAGCGAGAATGTGCAGACGCTCCTTCAGATGACGCGCGATGCGCTCCTGCATGGTGTTGAAGGCGATGGCGGCCTGTGCCACCTCGATGGGACCGTCTTCGCTCAGGCGCGGACCATTTGCGGTGGGCGTGATGCCTTCGGCGGCCTGTGCCAACTGAGACAGCGGCCGCGTGGCCAGGCGTACGGCGAGCCAAGTAGCAGCCAGCAACAACAGCAATTGCAGTATCAGCACGATCGGCAGCCATTGCGCCACCGGCTGGATCTGCGGCGTGACTTCCAGTGTCAGCGGCGAACCGTCGTGCAGGGTGAAGTGCACCTGGTAGCGCTCCGGCTTTACCGAAATGGTGTCGGCATGCACGCGGTAATCGGGGCCGACTTCTCTTGCGATACGCCGCACCACTTCATGCGAGCGGCCGGGGATCAGCGGCATGCCGGGCTGGCCGGCGCCGAGCAGGAAGCGATAGTTGTCGCGCTGCAGGCGGCCCAGCCAGTCAGGGCGTTCTGCCGCGGGCAGGCGATCGAGTACGGCCACCGAGGTGCCTACGTCGTGCTCCACGGTATTGAGCATCACGTTCACCGTGCTCTCGTAGCGCTCGTATTCCATAAAGGCGAACGAGAGCCCTTGCGCCAGCATCAGGCCGGCAAAGATGATCAGGTACAGCCGCGAGGCCATGCTGCGCGGCAGCCAGCGTCTGGGTCTATCGGTGCTCATGTGTCGTCACCGTTTACCGTCACCGGCATGCTGAAGACATAGCCTTCGCTGCGCACGGTCTTGATGTACGACTGATCCTTGGCCTTGTCGTCCAGCCGCGTGCGCAGACGGCTGACCAGCAGGTCGATGGAACGATCGAACAGCTCTGCGTCGCGACCCTGGGTAAGGTTGAGCAGCTGGTCGCGCGAGAGCACGCGCTGCGGATGATCGAGGAACACGCGCAGCAGTCGAAATTCCGCGCCGCTGAGCGGCACGATGGTGCCGTCCTGGTCGAGCAGGTGGCGCGCGGTGGTATCCAGGCGCCAGCGGCCGAAAGAGAGCATGTCGGCGCTTTCGGTAATGCGCAGGTTGGGCGGCAGCATGCGCGTGCGGCGGATCACCGCCTTGATCCGCGCCAGTAGTTCGCGCGGCGAGAACGGTTTCACCACGTAGTCGTCGGCGCCCATCTCCAGGCCGATGATGCGATCGGTTTCGTCATCGCGCGCGGTGAGCAGCAGTACCGGCACCGCGCGGTGCTTGCCGCCGCGCAGAGTGCGGCACAGCACCAGGCCGTCGTCGCCGGGCATCATGATGTCGAGCACGATCAGGTCGAAGGCGGAGGTGTCCAGCTGCGCGAACATGTCGCGGCCATCCACCGCGGTGCTGGCGCGCAGACCGTTTTTGCGCAGATAGTCGACGACGCCGGTGCGGATCTCGCGGTCGTCGTCGACGACGAGGATATGGTCGATATGGTCCATTGCCGTGCCCTGAAAGTATTTATGCCTTGCCGAGCAGCTCGCGCACGCGCTGCTCCGTCTCGCCGTAGTTTCCCTCACCTATGTGGCTGTACACCACACGGCCGTTGCGATCGATGAGATACAGCGCCGGCCAGTAGCGGTTGCCGTAGGCGTTCCAGATGCGCGATTCATTGTCCATCGCCACCGGCCAGCTGATCTGGTAGTGCTGGATGGCGGCCTGCAGTGCGGCAGGGTCGCGCTCTTCGTCGTATTCAGGCGTATGCACGCCGACCACCACCAGGCCGTCCTTGGCGTATTGCTGGTATAGCGCCCTGGTATGCGGCAGCACGTTCAGGCAGTTGATGCATTCGCGCGTCCAGAACTCCACCAGCACCACCTTGCCGCGCAAGCTGCCCATGCTGAGCGGGGCGGAGTTGTACCAGCGGTCGGCGCCACTGAAGTCGGGGGCCGGCGCGCTCACGGCGGCTTCCTGGGCGGTGGCGTCCGCACTCGGCCAATAGGCGGACAGGGCCGAACCCAGGGCCAGCATGGCGATGGCGGTGTACAGGTATTTCATGGGGGTGCCTCTCAATCGGTGATGGGCGGCGCGGGGGCGCGGCCATGGACGCTATTGGAAGGCGGTGAGTTGTACCGGGCGTGTCTGCCGGGATGGGTTTTTGTATCCGTTTGTACAAAGCGGCTGCGCGCTTCGGTCTGAGTGCCTCAAATCCCTGTCTTGACCCATCGTCATTCCGGCGCAGGCCGGAGTGACGGTGAGGCTTGGACGAGATTCGCGCATAGGCCTGGATCTTTGTATCCAAACGTATCCAGCCCCGCCCGCTACACATTGCGATGCGTTTCCGCGCTTGCCACGACACAGACCGGATACGTCGCCGCGGTTTCCTATGCACACCGGCCAACGCTGCTTCGCCAATGGCCACTCCTCAGGAAACCTCAGCCATGTCCAACCGCACTGTTCTGTATACCGGCAAGACCTTCACCACCGGCGGCCGCGAAGGCCGCGCTCATAGCAGCGACAACCGCCTCGATATCGAACTCTCCCCGCCGGGCTCGCGCGGCAACGGCACCAATCCGGAACAGCTGTTCGCCGCCGGCTGGTCGGCCTGCTTTATCGGCGCGATGGGCCATGCCGCACGGGAAATCGGCGTGAGCTTGCCGGCCGACACCTCGGTGGCGGCGGAAGTGGATCTGGTCAACAGCGCCGAGGAAGGCTACTTCCTGCAGGCCCGCCTTAACGCCAACCTGCCCGGTCTCGATCCCGTCCTGGCGCAATCCATTGTCGATCGCGCACATCAGCTGTGCCCGTATTCGAAGGCGACGCGCGGAAACATCCAGGCCAGCGTCAGCGCCGTGTCGGCCGCCATCGCCTGATCCCCCCATTTTCCTCACCGGAGATATCGATATGAAGAGCACCTATGCCGCCGTTGCCGCCACGCTGGCGTTTTCCCTGGCCTCGCTGGCCGGCAATGCGCACGCCGGCGATTCCGCCAGCGCCAGGCCCGCGATGGAGAAGTGCTACGGCGTGGCACTGGCCGGCAAGAACGATTGCGCCGCCGGTCCGGGCACCACTTGCGCGGGTACTGCGAAGGCGGATTACCAGGGCAATGCATGGATCCTGGTCGCCAAGGGCACCTGCACCACCATCAAGACGCCCAAGGGCTACGGCTCGCTGCAGGCCAAGTCATGAGCCGGCCGGCTGCGCTCGCTGCTGCCGCCATGCAAGGCGACGATGCACGCCGCAACTGGCTGTCGCGCACCGTGCCGCCAGATTTGTTGTTGCTGGTGGCACGGTTGGGCATCGCCGCGGTGTTCTTCCAGTCGGGACGCACCAAGGTCGAAGGACTGCTGACCATCAAGCCTTCCACCTATGACTTGTTCGCCAACGAATACGCGCTGCCCTTGATTCCTTCCGATTGGGCCGCGCGCATGGCCACCGGTGCCGAGCATCTGTTCCCCGTGCTGCTGGTGCTTGGACTGTTCACCAGGGCGTCGGCGCTGGCGCTGCTGGGCATGACGACGGTGATCGAGGTGTTCGTCTATCCCGATGCATGGCCGACACACCTGAGCTGGGCCGGCCTGCTGCTGCCGCTGGTCGTGCGCGGCGGCGGTACCTGGTCGCTCGATCGCTTTCGCCGCGGCTGGCGTTGATCACCTCGTCGCTGCGTATTCCCTGACTCATCCCACTATGGACATTCCCATGCGCAAATCACTCAGCCTGTTGTTGCTGGCCCTGGCCGCGAGTGCGCCAGCCTTCGCCGCCGATACTGCTGCACCCGCCGGCGTCAAAAACATCGTGATCGTTCCCGGCGCCTTCGTCGACGGTTCGAGCTGGCGCGTCGTGCACGACATTCTGATTCATCAGGGCTACACCGTGAACGTGGTGCAGCCGCGCGTCGACACGCTGGCCGACGATGTCGAAGCGGTATACCGGCAGCTGCGCAAAGAAGCCGGCCCCACCTTGCTCGTCGGCAGCGACTACGACGGCGCCGTAATCACCCAGGCCGGTACACGCGACAAGGTGAAAGGCCTGATTTACGTCGCTGCGGTGGCGCCCAGCGTAGGCGAAAGCACGTTGCAGCTGGTCGATTCCATGCCAGAACCGAGCCACGATTTGCAGACGTCGTTCGACGGCTACATCTATGCCGACGCGCAGAAGTTCGGCGCCGATTTCGCCGCCGATCTCACCAGCAATCGCACCAACTTCATGGCGGTGGCGCAGGTACCCGGCACGGTCGCTGCATTCCGTGCCGTCACCGAGGCAGCGGCCTGGCGCAGCAAGCCCAGCTGGGCGGTGCTGGCCACCGAAGACCGCGTGTACAGCCCCGAGCTGCAACGCGCCATGTACCAGCGCGCCGGCGCCAAGGTTACCGAGATCAAAGGCAGCCACTTGGTCTACCTGTCGCAACCGGAACAGGTTGCGCAAGTAATCGCCGATGCCGCGCAAAGCCTGAAGTAATTCCCCTCACCCTCACCCACACCCATCGCACATACCAAGGAGAAACCCCATGTCCACGCTCGCCAGCAAGTCCCGCAACAGCTTTGCTTCCGCCGCCGCCATCGTCGCGCTCGCCTTGGCCGCCGTGCATGCGCCCGCACACGCCGGTGATGCTGCTTCCGCCCAGAAGGAGCAGCCCACCCGCTGCTACGGCGTCAACACCTGCAAAGGCCAGAGCCTGTGCGCCACCGCCAAGCACGACTGCAAGGGCCTGAACGACTGCAAAGGCCAGGGTGTGGTCGTAAAGACGCCGAGCGCTTGCGTTGCCGCCGGCGGCACGCTGACCGAACCGAAGTAATCGCCATGCCGGACCTGCGCATGGCAGGTCCGGCGTCTTCGCTCAAGGAGTTTCATCATGTCTCACTCACTTCCCAGCTTCGCCGGCTACGGCCTGGGCCTGCGCCGTGAACACTATCGCGACTTTCTGGAAACCGAAGTGCCGGTCGATTTCGTGGAGGTGATTTCCGAGAACTACATGGTCGACGGCGGCCAGCCGCGGCATATCCTGCGCCAGCTGCGTGAGCGGCATCCGGTGATCCTGCATGGCGTGTCGATGTCGATCGGCTCGGCAGACGGACTGAAGGACGCTTACTTGCGCCGCCTACGCACCTTGGCCGACGAGATCCAGCCGCTGTACGTGTCCGATCATGTGAGCTGGTCGCGCTTTGCGCATTTCAATTCGCATGACCTGCTGCCGCTGCCGTATACCGAGGAAACGCTGGAAGTGGTCTGCCGCAATATCCATCACGCCCAGGAAGCGCTGGGTCGCCCGATGCTGTTCGAGAACCCGTCCAGCTATGTCAGCTTTGCCGCCTCGGCGATGAGCGAGGCGGAATTCCTCGCTGAAATGACCCGGCGCACCGGGTGTGGTCTGCTGCTGGATATCAACAACGTATTCGTCAGCGCGCACAACCACGGCTGGGATGCCGAGGCTTACCTGCGCGACATTCCCCCACAGTGCGTGCGGCAGATTCATCTGGCCGGCCACACCGAAGGCGATGGCATGTTGATCGACAGCCACGACCAGCCGGTACCCGGCGGTGTGTGGTCGCTGTACGCCAAGGCCATCGCCAGCTTCGGCCAGGTCGCCACCATGATCGAGCGCGACGACAACATTCCGCCGCTGGCGGAGCTGCTGGATGAACTCGCCATGGCACGCGGCTTCGGCCGGCACCTGCAGGAGGCTGCGTGATGCTGGCCCAGATGCAGCAGAATTTTCAGGATTGGCTGGTGCATGCCGGCAACGACACGCCGAGCTTGCTCGGCCTGCATGCCACCCGCGGTCTCGCCGCCTACCAGAACAACTACCGCACGCAGCTGGTGAACTGCTTGCGCGCAAGCTATCCGCAATTGCTGGCGTGGATGGGTGAGGAAGCATTCCTGGCCGTGGCCATCGCGCATATCGATAGCCATCCGCCTTCGGCCTGGACGCTGGATGCCTACGGCGCCGATTTCGGCGACAGCCTGCGCACGTTGTATCCGCACAATCCGGATCTGCGCGAACTGGCCTGGATCGAATGGGCACTGAGCGATGCCTTTGTCGCTGCCGATGCCGCCACCATGGCCTTGGCGCAGCTCGCCGAGGTGGATTGGGATGCCGCGCACCTGCAGCTCGCACCCAGCCTGCGCCAGCACACGCTGACGACCAATGCGGCGGTGATCTGGTCCGCCCTGGTCGATGGCGTGGCGCCGCCCGAGGCTCAGATGCTGGAGGTGCCTGCCGGCGTCATCGTGTGGCGCCGGGAATTCACCTCGCGGCTGATGCAGGTGGATGCGATCGAACACGCTGCCTTGCTGGCGCTGCGCGACGATGATCGATTCGATGCCTTGTGTGCTGCGCTGGTCGAGGAGCTGGGCGAGCAGGACGGTGTGGCTCGCGCCGGTGCGTTGCTGGCGAACTGGATTGGCGCAGGGTTGGTGGTGGGTGTCAGTGCTGTCGGCTGACTCCTGTGATCAGCACCAGCCCCTACGTGCTCCAGGAAACTGGCTTTGCGTCCTAGTAGGGTCGGGTGAAGTAGTTGGAGCTTGCCGCAAGCTCGTACTTACCCCACCCCGACCCTCCCCTGCCCATGCAGGGGAGGGAGTAAGTGCTGGGCATTGACCAGCAGCTGCGGCATTGCGTCCCATTTATATTCGCCTCAATTTCTTGCGATTGCAGCGCATTCCACGCAGACTTCGTTTTTTGCAGCACGCAACGGACAGCATGCAACACGGCATTTTCCAGCGGCAGATCGCAGTGGCAGCATGGCTGGCCTTGCTGCTGGCGATCTGCATGCCAGTGATCGCTCGCGTGCACATGTCCTCGCCCTCCGGCGATACGACGATGGCCGGCATGACGATGCCGCAACCGGATCAGCACACTCCCAACAGCGGCGATCCGCTGGACGCCTGCGGCTATTGCTCGCTGTTTGCACATGCGCCTTATGTCGCGCTGCTCGCCGTCTGCATGGCCATGCTGCCCGCATTGCCCTCGCCGCTTACGGTGAAGGCATGCAGCGCGCCGATCCCCTGGCGCGCCGAATCCGCGTTTGAGCCGCGCGGTCCACCGCGCCGGTAAACCCAGGCCGACCTGCAACCCTTCCTTTTGCCTGCCGCCGTTTGGCGGTGCGGGCGCTTGCGCCTGCGATTTACCGGAATCTCGATCTTATGCATTGCAATTTTTTCGCGCGCCCGCTTGCCGTGGCGTCGGGCCTGGCATGGCTGAGCTGTGCGCACGCTACGGATACGCCTCCTGCGGATTCACCGCAAGCACTCGCACCAGTGGTGGTGACCGCGAATTTTCAACAATCGCCACTCACTACCGTGCTCGACCCAAAGGCACCGCGACAGCCAATTCCTGCCAGCGATGCGGCGGATCTGCTCAAGACCGTGCCCGGCTTTGCCGTGATGCGCAAAGGCGGCAGCAATGGCGATGCGGTATTCCGCGGCATGGCCGGCTCGCGTCTGGCCATCTCGGTGGACGGCACGCAACTGGCGGGCGGCTGCCCGGCGCGCATGGATCCACCCACGGCCTATATTTCGCCGGCACTCTACGACAAGGTCACCATCATCAAGGGGCCGGAAACGGTGGTGAACGGTCCAGTCGGTTCGGCCGGCACCGTGTTGTTCGAACACGACACCCCGCACTACAGCGACGCTGCCGCCACACTCGACGCCAGCACCACTTTCGGTTCGTTCGGGCGCAACGACCAGAGTGCGGATTTCAAAGGTGGCACGCCGGATTTCTATGTGAATGTCGATGGCAATCGCACCGCTTCCGGCGATTATCGCGACGGCGACAGCCAGCGCGTGCACTCCCGCTACGCGCGCTGGAACGTCAATACCGCGATCGGCTGGACGCCCGACGCCGATACGCTGCTGGAGCTCTCCGCCGGCACCGGCAATGGCCAGGCGGCGTACGCTTTCAGCAGCATGGATGGAGTGAAGTTCCTGCGCCGCAGTGTGGCCTTGCGCTTCGAACGCGAACACCTCAGCGAGCATTGGCGCACGCTGCAGGCAAAACTCTATCGCAATGATGTCGATCATGTGATGGACAACTACACGCTGCGCCAGCCCGATCCCGGCAGCATGATGCCGATGGCGATGGCCAGCGAATTGCGGTGCAACACCGCAGGCGCACGCGTCGCCGCCGACTTTGACTGGAACGACCTCAGCCTGGAGGTCGGCCTGGACGGTGCCACCACCGTGCATGACGCACGCACCGGCGGACCGGCCGGCAGCGCGCTGCCCTACCCGTCGCTGCCGCATATACGCGATGCCCGCCTGCAGAATCTCGGTGCCTTCGCCGAAGCCACCTGGCATGCCTCGACGAAGGATCGTGTGATCGCCGGTGCACGGATCGACCGCGCTTCGGCACGTGCTTACACCATCGTCCCGGCAGCAAGCCGCAGCGCAAACTTGCCCAGCGGCTTCGTGCGCCTCGAACGCGATCTCGCCTCGCCCGCCACCTTCTATCTGGGCCTTGGCCATTCGGAACGCTTTCCCGATTACTGGGAATTGTTCGGCCAGCATGTCGATACCGCCCCCGGCTTCCGCCATCTGCGCCCGGAGCGCACCAGCCAGCTGGATGCGGGCTGGCAGTATCACGGCAGCCGGCTCAAGGCCTGGGTATCGGCGTATGCCGGCTCGATCGACGACTACATTCTGATTCACTACGGCAGCCAGCAAGGCTATGCCAGCAATGTCCGCGCGCAGATCGCCGGCGGCGAAGCCGGTGCCGAATACGCTTGGAATTCATGGTGGAAAACCTCGGCCACCCTGGCGTATGCCTGGGGCCAGGACACTACCGAACATCGCCCCTTGCCACAGATGCCGCCGCTGGAAACACGGCTTGCCGTGGACTGGGACAACGGCAGCTGGTCGGCCGGTGCGCTATGGCGACTGGCTGCACGCCAGGATCGCGTCGCCCTTGGCGAAGGCACGATCGTCGGCCAGGATCTCGGACCTTCCGGCGGCTTCGGCGTGTTCTCGCTGCACGGCGGCTGGCGCATCAGCCAGGCCTGGTCGCTTAGCGCGGGCGTGGACAACCTGCTCGACAAGACCTATGCCGAGCACATCAGTCCATCGGTAGTGGAGCTGCAGGGTTTCACGCGTAGCACCCGTGTCAACGAACCGGGGCGCGTGGCCTGGGTAAAGCTGGCGCTGGCGCTGTAATGAGTGGCCATATCGGGGCAGCATGCGCCGCACGGCACGCCATTCGTGCAACGGGCTGCCGATTGCTGCGCACTCTGCTTTGCTCATCTGCGGTCCGTCCGATGCCAGAAGATGGCGCTTGCTCGCCTTAGAAAAAGTACGTAAGGAAAGTGGCGGGCATAGTCCCCAAAAGTAGCGCGTCGTCGGCAAACCGCAGGCCGATCACCATCCTGCGCTGACAACACATGGCGGCGTAGCCAGATTGGGGCGACGTACCTCGCTGCAGATCATCCCTGTTTCGACGCAACAGGGATGTTCCCATGCATGTTTCTCCCGCATTCGCTCCTCATGTGTGCCGCACACGTGAGGAGCGCTAACCGGTGGCCCTGCTACGCAGCGGCGACCCGCTCGTGCACGGCGGTCGGGTGATCTACGTCCGGCAAACCACGCACCCGATCTACGGCAAAGGCATCGCCCATCGCGGCGACATGGCCCAATGCCAGCGGCACGACGGTGTATTTCCCTTTGTGGAGGGCTGCTACGGTCGCAGCAGCTACGGTAGTGGCATCGTGCTGGAAGGACATCGCTTGGCCTGCGGCTGTTTTGCCGTCAGCAGCTGCGCCAGCACCTTCACCATCAGCGACTGGTTTCCGTCGGGACTGGGCGCGGCACTGGCGCGGGCTCATGCCGAGGGACCCGTGCCTGGTTCGGCATCGCGCTGGATCCCGCCACCGATGCCCGCCGGGTACTTCTTTCCCGAGGAGACGCAGGCCCATCCGCTGGTGACGCTGCGCATCGGGCTGTTCTTCGATGGCACCGGCAACAATGCCGATAACGCGGCGATGGGCGAGCACTGTCGGATAACACCGAAAAGCGAGGCGGAAGCGCGGGCGCTGTTGGCGTGCAAGTCCTATATGACGACGGGCTCGCCTGAAGGGCATGCGATAAGCCGGGCCGGGAGCTATGGCAATGGAGTGAGCAATATCAGCCGGCTATTTCTTCTGTATCAGGACAATTCCCTCGATGGTCTCCCGCTTGAAAGCGGTGACGTGCGTACATTTCGAATCTACGTCGAGGGTATCGGTACGCAGGCCGGGAAAAAGGATTCTCTCCTCGGCATGGCGACCGGCGCAGGCGATACCGGCATTCTTGCACGGGTGCAGGAAGCGCTGACCACGCAACTGCATCAGGCATTGCAGACCTTTGCCCGTCAGCACGAGGATGCATGGATTACCGACATCGTCTTCGATGTATTCGGCTTTAGCCGTGGCGCTGCCGCGGCACGGTATGCCATCAACCAGATCAAACACGGGCAACGTGGTCTGCTATCCCGGGCGATTGCGCCTAGCACCTTGAAGCTCGCGCCAGGCTTCGACTGGACAACACATATCCGTGTCGGCTTTGCCGGCTTGTTCGATACGGTGGCACATGTCGGCAATGTTCGTGGTGATCCGTGGACGCTTGCCTCGCATACAGGGATCGATATTTATCTGCGTGAAGACTGCGCCGATGCGGTCGTGCATCTGACGGCACGGGATGAGCATCGCTTGAATTTCCCACTCACCAGCGTCGCACCACCATGGCGGGATATTCCGTTGCCCGGGGCGCATGCCGATATAGGAGGTGGCTACCGCGATGATGAAAGCACCGAGGATGTGCTGCTGTCTCGCCCCGTAATTTCGGAGGAGCTCAAGAGCACCCCGCTTGAGAAGACACGAGCATGGAAGGAAGCATCGAGGCAGTTGGCAACTATCCGTCAGAACCACCCTGCACTGGCGGACAAGATAGATGTTCATACGTGGATGGTGTCCGAATCGTCAAACGATACGGCAGCGAAAGACAAGTTTGGGGTTAGCCTAGGCTCCTTCATTGAGCGATTTCGCGGCCCAGTTCAGAGTGTTGGAGCAGCCGTGCGCTTACGGCATGACGTTAGCGCTCAGTATGCATTGATTTCGCTACGCATCATGCATGCATTGGCACAGGAGCAAAAGGTCCCATGGCAAGAATCTCCCGACGACGCACCTGCACTGGGGTTGCCACCGATACTGCTGGAAATAAGTGCAAAGTTGTTAGCCTATGCCCGTGGCGGTGACTATGATCTTTCACCAGAACAAGAGCGCACTTTGATGGTGTCTCATCTGCACCACTCGGCAAACTGGAATATGTTGTTTCCCAATGACAGTGAGCCTTTGAGTTTGTATTACCTAGATCGCCCAGAAGAGGACGACAAGCGCGTTATTTTTCGCAACAGTTGGGCGCCCTCATGAACCGCACGTGGTTTCTACGATTGCCGCTCATAATCTTCTCCAGCATTACCGCGTGCTCATCTTCTGAATCAAACCTGCCTTACCCGGCTTGGCGTCTTGGCTTTCTTGCGCCACCAAACATGGAAGCGTGGACCGAGGAGGCAACCGTAGAAGATGTCAGTGGCCATGTGTTCCACGGTTACGAAAGTGGAACTTTGGCAATGGGGTACAATTCCGATTCTGCCTCGTGGCCGCAATCCATAGGATGGGGAGCCGGGAGATACGTCACGGGTGCAGGTCTACCTGCTCGTATCCATGTACGCTGGCAGTCGCTGGTGGAGCCGCAGACCTATGGCGTGACGCTAGAGGTCCCCGAATTCGCCCGTCAGCAGATGCTGCTGCAAGCACCTGCGCTGATGGGAGTGGCGGGCTTAGCCCATGATCCGGAGTACTACAACGCCGTAGCTATCGGGCTTGCCCCAGGCGGCATCGTGCGCGTTTGGATCACTGGGCCGGGACTGGAGGCGATCCCTATGATGTGCATCAGAGCACAAGTAGAACCGAAGGGACCAGACCAGGGCCGATACGGTGGCCGCTATGTGACTTTGACTGCAAGAAGCAAACCTTTCTTGCAGAACAATGTGATTCCCTATGGCTCGTGGGGTTGCTGATCAACATCTCTCATGAACCGCTCTGCAGCCCATGTAATGACATTCGTGGCCATATTGTTTTGCCTAACGGCTTGCGAATCATCCAAAACTCAACTTCCCTACCATGCTTGGCGCATTGGATTTATCGCACCGCCGAATATGGAAGTATGGATTGAAGATGCACGGATTGAGGATGTAGAGGGGCGCATTTTTTTAGGATACAGCCCTGGCGGATCGGCAATGGGCTATAACCCCGACCGCGCTGCGTGGTCAGATTACATTGGCCTGGGTGGAGGTCGGGATGTAGTGGGAGCCGCCTTGCCCAACCTTATCTACGTCCGATGGCAGTCATTAGTGGAGCCGCAAACCTACAGCGTTCTATTGAAAATTCCCGAGCATCTAAGACATCAGATGCTGCTGCAAGCGCCCTCCATGATGCGAGTGCCAGATGCTCCGCATGACCTGGGGTACTACAAGAACGTTACGATTGGGCTAGCGCCAGGTGGGGTTGTACGCGTCTGGATCACCGGGCCGGCCCTTCAGGCAATCCCAATGATATGTGCAAAGGCACAAGTTGAAGCTAAAGGTCCTTATGGCGGCCAGTCGAACGGCAAATATCGCCCGCTCACGGCCAGGCCACAGGCCTACTTGCAAGCACACCCCATTCCCTACGGGACCTGGGGTTGCTAACAAGGACCGTGCATATATGAATCGCGCTGCACTTATAGGGATATGGCTGGCGTTCTCACTTTGCCTTGTCGCACGCGGCGAGTCCAAATCCCACTTACCTTATTCTGCTTGGCGTCTTGGGTTTCTCGCACCACCAAACATGGAAGTATGGACAGAGGAGGCAATCGTGGAAGATATCCACGACCGCAGGTTCTACGGTTACGAGAGCGGAACTGTATCCATGGGCTATAACCCCAATGCTGCAACCTGGCCGCGTTACGTAGGATGGGGAGCCGGGCGATACGTTACGGGTGCGGCTTTGCCAAAGCGCATCTATGTGCGTTGGCAGTCCCTGGTTGAACCGCAGACTTATAGTGTGACGCTGGAAATACCCGAATTCGCCCGACAGCAGATGCTGCTGCAAGCACCTGCACTGATAGGAGTGGCAGGCTTAGCTCATGATCCGGAGTACTACAACGCCGTAGCGATCGGACTTGCTCCAGGTGGCATCGTGCGCGTATGGATTACGGGCCCAGGGCTGGAAGCAATACCGATGATGTGCGTCAAAGCACAGGTCGAACCGAAAGGTCCTTATGGCGGCCAGTCGAACGGCAAATATCGCCCGCTCACGGCCAAGCCACAGGCCTACTTGCAAGCGCACCCCATTCCCTACGGAACCTGGGGTTGCTGATTTCGGCGTAGAGTGATGGACCGCCGCCCCTCGTCCGCGCCGTGCCTCGTCGCCACGGCGTCACAAGACGAGCTCAATAATCGGGGTTCTTCACCAGGAGGCGAGCGCCATGCCAAGCATCACCACGAACGACGGTACCGAGATCTATTACAAGGACTGGGGCAAGGGGCAGCCCATCGTGTTCCATCACGGCTGGCCGTTGAGCGCCGACGACTGGGATGCGCAGATGCTGTTCTTCCTGTCGAAAGGCTATCGCGTGATCGCACACGACCGGCGCGGCCATGGCCGCTCCTCCCAGACCTGGGAGGGCAATGACATGGACACGTATGCAGACGATGTCGCCCAGCTGGTCCGCGCGCTGGATCTGAAAGATGCCATCCATATCGGCCATTCCACCGGCGGTGGCGAAGTGGCGCGCTATGTCGCACAGCATGGCAAGGGACGCGTGGCCAAGGCCGTGCTGATCGGCGCGGTGCCGCCGATCATGCTCAAGACTGCCGCCAATCCGGGCGGCCTGCCGCTCGAAGTGTTCGACGGTTTCCGCGCCGCGCTGGCGGCCAATCGTGCGCAATTTTTCCGCGATGTACCGGCCGGCCCGTTCTACGGCTACAACCGTCCTGGTGCGCAGGTATCCCAGGGCGTGATCGATAACTGGTGGCGCCAGGGCATGATGGGCGGTGCAAAGGCGCACTACGACTGCATCAAGGCGTTTTCGGAAACCGATTTCAACGACGACCTGAAGGCCATCGAGCAGCCGACCCTGGTGATGCACGGCGAAGATGATCAGATCGTACCGATCGCAGATTCGGGCCTGCTGTCCGCGAAGATCCTGAAGAACAGCGTGCTGAAGACCTATCCGGGCTTTCCGCACGGCATGGCGACCACCCATGCAGATGTGATCAACGCGGACCTGCTGGCTTTCATCCAGTCCTGACCCTGTGACGGCGGCGCCTCAGGCCTCGCTTGCCGCGGGCTTGATGCGCCGCCGATGTGCGGCCTGCTTCGCGCGGTTGCCGCAGATGGCCATGCTGCACCAGCGCCGTGCATGGCCGCGAGTGTGATCGGCGAACAGCAGCGTACAAGCCGGACCTTCGCAGGCCTTCACGAAGGAAAAATTTTCGTCGCAGATTAGCCGCGCCATCGACTCGGCGATGGGTAGCAGCAACGCCTCGGGCGAATTCCAGCGCCGCGTGTGCAGCAGGCTGAAGGCATTGGCCTGGTCAGTCAGCACGATTTCGCTGAAACCCTCATCGCGCTTCAGCAATTGATTGAGCGGTTCAAGCTGACGCAGATCCGTTGGCTGCAATGGGCGGCCCTTGTGCTCATACACAAAACCCCGAAACCACTCGCGCAGGGACCGCGCCTGGCCCGCGAGGCGGTCGAGTTCGCCGGGGAGCGCGCCTGCGCGCGCGGCACGGATTACTTCCGCCGGCACCAGCTGTGCCTGCTGCAGCCAGCCGAGCAGGCCTTCGCCATCGTCCAGCCAGTCCACCGGAACGTCGACCGGGGTGGCAATCGAATTAAGGAAATCCAGGCCGCGGGAATCGGCCAGGAACAGGGCGGGCATCGTCTGGGTCATGGGGCTTATCTCCTGCCGCGCAGCGTAACCACCAAAATAGTTGTTGACAAGTTATCTTTGTCGAGAATAACCTCTCCAAACACATCGAGGAGGTTACATCGGATTTCAACGCGGCGCCGCCTCCCCGTTTTCTCAAAGATCCCTAGGAGAGCCTCGAAATGAACAGCAAAGCAGCCACCGTGGTACTGGTTCACGGCGCCTGGGCCGATGAGTCAAGCTGGGACAAGACCGTAGCCTTGCTCCATGAAAAGCAAATCAAGACGGTTACGGTGCGACTGCCGCTATCCACCCTGGCCGACGACGTGGCCGCGCTGGACCAGGTGCTGGAGCAGGTGGCTGGGCCGGTGGTGCTGGCCGGCCACGCCTATGCGGGCGCCGTGATCGGCGCCACCCACAGCAGCAAGGTGAAGGCGCTGGTATATGTGGCAGCCCTGGCTCCGGACCAGGGCGAAACGGTGGCCGACGTGTTCAACCGCTATGAGCATGACGCGCTGGCGCCCCAGCTGGCCCCCGACGACAAGGGCTGGATCTGGTTGCCGCCGGAAGCCTTTGCCACTGCCTTTGCCCAGCACGCCAGCCCGGCCGAACAAAAAGTGCTCGCCGCGGTGCAGCTGCCGCTGTCGCCGGCATGCATCACGGTGGCGGTCGGCGAGCCGCTCTGGAAGCAGATACCTGCCTGGTACCTGCTGGCCGAACAGGATCACATGATCCCCAAACAGACCCAGCGTTTTATGGCCGAGCGTATGCATGCACGCATCAGCGCCTACCCGGTCGACCACCTGCCCAGCCTCACTGCGCCGAAACTGGTGGCAGCCATCATCCTCGACGCCTTAAGCCACAGCGCCGCCTGATCACCCCATCCCCATTGCATTCACAGGAGCATCCGCCATGTCCGCCACTCACTATCGCCACGCCGATGTCGACGGCTTCAAGATTTTCTATCGCGAAGCAGGCCAGGCCGGTAAGCCCAAGTTGTTGTTGCTGCACGGCTACCCCACTTCCGGCCATATGTTTCGGGAGCTGATGCCATTGCTCAGCGATGCGTTTCATATCGTGGCACCGGACCTGCCTGGGTTCGGGCAGTCGGACATGCCCGCGCGCGAGCAGTTCGAATACAGCTTCGACCATGTCGCCAAGGTGATCGACCGTTTCACCGAAGTGATCGGCTTCGATCGCTTTATCGTCTATGTATTCGACTACGGTGCACCGACCGGCTTCCGCCTGGCGCTGAAGCACCCCGAGCGCATCGCCGGCATCATTTCGCAGAACGGCAATGCCTATGAAGAAGGCCTCAGCGACGGCTGGGATCCGATCCGTGCCTATTGGCAGAATCCCTCGCTGGAAAATCGCGAAGCCTTGCGCGGCTTTCTGACGCCACAGACCACGCGCTGGCAGTATGTGCATGGCGTAGCCGACGAAACGCTGGTGTCGCCCGATAGCATCGCCTTGGACAACTACTATCTGGCGCGCGAAGGCGCGGACGAGATCCAGCTCGATCTGCTGCGCGACTATCAGAGCAATGTAGCGCTCTATCCCGCTTTTCAGGCGTATTTCCGCGAGCAACAACCGCGTTTCCTCGCCGTGTGGGGCAAAAACGATCCGTTCTTCCTGCCGCCGGGAGCGGAGGCGTTCAAGCGCGACATTCCGCAGGCGAGTGTGCAGTTCTTTGATACGGGACATTTTGCGCTCGAGACGCATGCCGGCGAGATCGCCAAGGCCATTCGGGATTTCTTCGCCAAATAATTATTTTCGTAGCCACGCCTGGACCACGGCGCCGTCATTCCGGCGAAGCGCCGTGAGGCCAGGCGGCACGTTGCGACAGCCTTACCAGCATCCATTCACGCAGTGAAACCGGGAGAATCCCCATGCCCAACTCCGTTGCCATCGTCACCGGCGCCAGCCAGGGTATCGGCCGCGCCACGGCTATCCGTCTTTCCAAAGATTTCGCTGCATTGGTGCTGGTAGCGAGAAATCGCGAACACCTGCAGGAAACCGCCAAGGCAGTCGAAGCAAACGGCGCGAAGGCGCTGCTTATCGATCTCGACCTGGCTGAAAAAAGCGCGGCGAAAGCGGTCGTCGAACAAACACTGGCCACCTTTGGCCGGATCGATGCACTGCTGAATATCGCCGGTGCCGTGCCGCAGATCGACCTGTTCGAGATGACCGACGAGCAATGGGACAACGGCATGGCGCTGAAGCTGCACGGTGCGCGGCGCCTCACCATCGAAGCATGGCCGGCGCTGCGGCAGGCTCGCGGTTCGGTGGTATTTACCTCGGGCAATTCAGCGATTTTCCCCAAAGCGCCGTATGCCGCCGTGGGCACCATCAATGCCGCGATCGCAGCGGTCGCCAAGGCGTTTTCCGATCGCGGCATCGGCGATGGCGTAAAGGTGAACAGCGTGCTGCCAGGACCGGTGATGACCGGACGGCGCCAATCGTATCTGGAACACTGGGCACCGCTGCACAACATGAGCGTGGCGGAGGCAACCGAGCACTTTCCACGCGAGGCTGGCATTGCACGTTATGGCCAGCCGGAGGAAATTGCCGAGCTGATGGCGTTTCTGGTCTCGCCCGGCGCACGCTGGATGACCGGTTCCATGCTGCGCATGGATGGCGGCGAAGTAAAATCGGTCTGATCCGCATGGCTCCCTCTCCACTCGGGGAGAGGGTCGGGGTGAGGGGCCGCGCTTGCGGGGCCGGCCCACAAATACGCGGAGTTCTCGGAGCCATCGTTCGCGGCTTCAACAGCTATCACGCGAGGTTGCCCCCTCACCCCGGCCCTCTCCCCGGAGGGGAGAGGGGGAAGCGCTTTATTTGCGCGGAGCGATGATCTCGTCCAGATAATCCGGCGCGCCTTCCACCCGCACCAGATGCGGATACTGCAGACCATCGTGATAATCCACTGCCACGGTGCGATAGCCGCCCTGGTACTTCAGCAGCAACTGGATCGGTGCGCTGCCATGCTTGGCCGCGGTGAGCGCACTTTTCAGCACATCGCTCGAATAATCCTGGCCGTTCACCGCCACGATGGTGGCGCCGGTGCTGACGCCCGCCTTGAACGCCGGGCCATTCCAGCGCACATCGTTGATCTGGCCGTGCTCGCCCATGGTCAGGCCGATCGACCAGGCGAAGTTGTACATGTGGCGCGACGACTCGGACCGGGAGTTGTACTGCTTCTCGAATTCGCTTTCCTGCTCGGTGTAGACCAGCTTCCAACCGGTGCCGTTAATGCCGTCTTCCAGTGGCGGATTGAGCGCATTGACGTGCGCGTGCAGGAAGCTTGCCCAATCGTACGGCGCCACGCTGTTCAGCGCCGCCACCACATCGTCGAAGGTATAGGTCTTGGTGACGTAGCTGCCGTTGTCGACCCCGAAGAAAGTGTGTGCGAAATCATCCAGCGACTTCTTGTCGTGGCTAAGCGCGCGCAGCTTGGCATCCACCTCCAGCCACATCATCTGGCCGCCGCTGTAATACTCCTCGCTCATCTGCCAGCTGCGATACGGCAGGCTGGAGCGGCGTGCGGCGGTGGGATCGTTGGTGGTGTCTTCCAGCGTGCGCCACTGGAAGCCGACGCGATTGCGGTCGTAGTTGGCCGCTTCCATCGCCAGCGCGTCGCGGAACTGTTGCGCCGTCCACATTCCCGAACGCGCGGTAAGCACGTAGCCCCAGTACTGCGTCTGGCCTTCGTATACCCAGAGCAGCGAATCGCCCATCGGGACATTGAAGTTGGGCGTCCACAGATCCGCCGGGCGGCGGAATTTGCCGTTCCAGGAATGCGTGTATTCATGCGGCAACAGATCGCGGCCGGGCGCGGACTCATCCCAGGCAGTGAAGTAATCGGCATCCAGGCCGTTTTCGCTGGACTGATGGTGCTCGGTGCCGTTGCCGCCCAGCACGTCGGACAACGAGAACAGGAAATCGTAGTGATCGTAGTGGTGCGAGCCGAACAGCTTCTCGGCCTGGCTCACCAGTGCGCGGTGCACCTTCAGCTGCTCGGGGCTGATCTCCAGGTACTTGGGCGCATCGGCGACGATATCCAGATGCACCGGTGCGGTGCCACCCAGGTCCACGCGCTTGAAGTACTGCCCGGCGTAGATCGGCGAATCGACCAGGTTGTTGAACGTCACCGGCTTGAAGGTGGTGGTGTCGCCCGACTGCGAGGCAGTTTCCAGCGCCGTACCGAACTGCCAGCCCTGCGGCAGCGTCATGCTGGGCACGAAGGTGATGTCGCGCGAGTAGTAGCCGGCCGGATAGAGCGTCACCTTGCTCCATTCCATATCCATCATCAGCGGCGTCATCTCGAAGCCTTCGCTGTCGGTGCGGCCGGAGAGGTATTGGAACGAGGCATCGATGCTGGTGACGCCCTCGGGTACATCGAGGTGGAAGGCGTATACGTTGTACTTGTCGCGCTTCCACATCAGCGGTTTGCCGTTTGCGCTGAGTGCGATGCCGGCCAGCATGTTGATCGGGCCGGTAGGCGAATGGTCGCCGGGGATCCACTGCGGATAGAGCAAGGTGAGCGCGCCGGGCTTCACCGGAATGGTTTCGCGCACACGAAAAATGCCTTGCGCGGTGTCGTTGGCATCCACATGCAGGGTGATCGTGCCGGGATACGGCGTGTCCTGCGGCGGCGGCACGCTGTCCGCGCCCAGCTGTTGCGCCATGGCGCCGCCGGCTGCCAGCGCCAGGCCCACGGCCAGCGCAAGCTGCGAAAACCTGCGCCGCGCGGCGCCAGGAACAGTGGGAAGCAAACGGGACATGGGCGACTCCGGCAAGCGTGGAAACAGCCGTGCAACTTAGCACCTTCCACGCCTGGCCGGACCTTCCATTGGTCAGGGGCGCCGGTGCGATCCACCGGTGCCGCCAACACGGTCTACAACTGCGAATTGGTGGTGGCGTTGAACTGGGTACCCAGGTTGGTTTCCAGATCGCCGATCGCATACTCCAGCAGGCTGAAGATCTTGGCGCGGTCGCCGGCGTTGCTCAGATTCAGCGTTGCCGTGCCGCTTACGCCAGCCTGCGCGAGCGCACTGTTGAAAGCCGTCTGCGCCTGCGCCGCGGTGATATAGGTGGCCGAGCCCGAGCTGCCGACGTAGTCCATGGTCTGGAATACATTGGAAAATACGCTTTCCAGACTCGCCACGTTGAAATCCACCGCGTTGGCCGGAGTAACCACGTTCGACAGGCTGCCGACAGGAATCGGGTTGTCGTAGAACTGGTCGAGGTAATAGCGCACCTGGTAGGGGTATTGCTGGTAGGTATCCGTCTGGCCCCATACCGAACTGTACGCATTCACCGAAGCGACCGTCGCCGCCGTCGCGGTAGCGCCAAGGCTGCTGTAGCTGCCGACCAGGCCGCCGTAATAACCCTGGTTGTAGGCCACGTTCAACAGCACGTCGAGGAAGTTATTGGGCAGCGTCTTGAAGTTGCTCAAGGCGTTGTCGTACGCCGGCTGCCATGGCGTGGTCCAGCCATCGGGCCCCGTGCCGGTCACGATCAGCGCGACAAAGTCGTTGTAGTGGAAATACGCGGTCAACATCGGACCGTAGTACTTGTTATTGAAGGATGCCGGCGTGGCCTGGCTGTATTGGGTGGCCGCGGTAGCCATGGTGTAGCCGATGTTTTTCTGGATCGCCACGTAGTTGATCAACGAATGCCCGGCCGGGGTATACGAACCGGACACCATATCGACGGCGTAGTTGTTGATCTGGTACGGGCCGCCCTGTCCCGCGCCCATCACCGCCGCCTGGTCCGGCGACGGATCGATCAGGTTGCTGCTGTCCACGTAGTACTCGGTGGCGATGTTCTCCTGCAACAGCTGGCCGAGGATCGAGCCGTAGAGGTAATCCTTGTCGAACTGGATGCCGGGGTAGTACTCCTGCACCAGGTGGCCGTACATCACACCGGCGATCAGGTTGGACATCACCAGGTCGGTGTAGTTGTCGCCGGCCAGCAGCAACTGGTCCTGCGCACTGCCGGCACCGAGCAGCAGATGGAAATTGATGGTACCGGTGGTACCCGACGGGCTGGGTGTCGGTGTCGGTGTCGGTGTCGGTGTCGGTGTCGGTGTCGGTGTCGGTGTCGGTGTCGGTGTCGGTGTCGGTGTCGGTGTCGGCGTCGGCGTCGGCGTCGGCGTCGGCGTGGGTGTGGCACCACATTCGCCCTGCGCGGTCCACGGCTGGCCGCTGCCCGAACCGCCATTGTTGGTAGCCGGATCGTTGCCCTGCGTCCACCAGTTCGCCTTGTAGTTGACGCCGTTCTCGCTAGCGAGGTTGCCGGCGGTATAGATCTGGCTGGCGCTCCACGTTGCGGCACACGCAGTCTGCGCATGCACGCTCTGGACGGGAGCTGCCGTGAGCACGACAGCGGAAAGCGCCGCGCCGATCGAGGTACTCAAGGAACTGCAGGCAAGGGTGGACCAGATGGTCGATGTCTTTCCAGGCATAAGCTGTCTCCGGAGAATTTTAATCGCAGCAAATCACGCGCATCGACGGGCACGCCGATACGTTCGCGTAGATATGGACGGCCGCACACGCGCATCCCCGCACGGTGTCGCGTGCAATGCGTTTAGTGTTTCTTGGTATGCGGCGAGTATCCGCGTGCGATGACAACGTTGTCCAGTGACGCTGGCCGCGATGCCCACGGTAGAACGTGATGCGTATCGCAAGATGCATGTGCTGCTTATCCGCAACGCTCGTGCACGACGATGGCTCAACTGGTTCCGAAGGGCTCAATGCCCTCGCTTGAGGACATTGAGCCGCGATCCAGCGCTACAAAGCCGGATCTAGTGCTGCGTCAACGTGGTGGCGTTGAATTTCGTGCCGAGATTGCTTTCCAGGCCACTGATTGCACGTTCGAGCAGCTTGAAGATCTTGGCGCGATCCTTGGTCTTGCTCAGATCCAGCTTCTCACCGAGCCCCATATGCGAGTTGCCGAGTGCGCTGTCAAAGGCCTTTTCGGCCTGCTTCGCCGTGATGTATACGGCCTTGCCCGAACCATCCAGATGATCCAGCGTCTGAAACACTTTGGAGAATACGTCTCGCAACGTTTTCACCTTGAACACCACGTGGTTTTTCGGCATGACGGTATTTGCCGGGTCATCCGTGGGAATCGGATTGTCGTAGAGTTGATCCAGGTAGTAGTGCACCTGATAGGGATACTGCTGGTAGGTATCCTGTTTTCCCCACACAGCTGCATAGGCATTCACGGCGTCGACGGTTTCGCTGGTGGCTGTTACGCCCAGCTTGCTGTATTGGCTCACCAGCGGGCCGTAGAAGCCCTGGTTGTAGGCAACATTCAACAGCACGTCGAGGAAGCTGTTGGGCAGCGTTTTGAAGTTCTCCAGCGCATGATCGTAGTCCGGCTGCCAGGGTGGCATCCAGGGGCCATTCGGGTCCTTGCCCACCTCCTTCAACGAGACGAAGTCGTTGTAATGGAAATACGCCGCCAGTATCGGCCCGTAATACTTGTTGTTGAACGACTGCGGTGTTGGCTTGGCCCATTGCCCCGCGGCGGTGTCCATGGTGTAGCCGATGTTCTTCTGGATGGCGACGTAGTTGATCATCGAGTGACCTTTGGGCTCATAGCCGCCAGCCACCATATCCGCCGCGTAATAGTTGATCTGATAGGGCCCACCCTGGCCCACGCTCATTACGGCTTGCTGATCGGGTGACGGGTCAAGCAGATCGCTGGTGTGATCGTAAAGCTGCGTCTGGATGTTTTCCTGCAGCAACTGGGCGAATATCGAGCCGTACAGATAATCCTTGTTGTATTGAATACCTGGATACGCCGTATCAACCAGGTGACCATACATCACGCCGGCGATTACATTGGACATGATCAGGTCGGTGTAGTTTTCGCCATCGAGCACCATGTGATCCTGCGCCGCACCGGCGCCCAACAATAGATGGAAGCCGATATCGCCCGAACTGGCATTGGCCGGCTTCTCTGCAGCGGAGGGCAATTCCGTCGCACTGCCGCCCTGCATGGGTGAGGCCGCAAATGCTGCGGTCGAAATGGCGGTGCCGATCGAAATGCATAGAGCACCGAGCACCATGGACGATCCTTTTTTTGCTTCTTTTTTTTGCATTGTCTTATCTCAATGGATTTGGGCCACAAGGGCCTGTCACGCAGACATAGACGGTGGCGATCTCAGTACGGTGATGCGGTAGCGAAACACACCACGCTGCCTGCACTGCATCGATTTCACGCCCGCGGATGCGTGACTCGACGCGCAGCCAGTATCGGAACGTCACCGCGACGCTGTCGAGATTCACCCACAAAAGTGCCTACAACACGTCGTGATACGCGTCGCAAAAAAAGACTTAATCGTTTCGTCCGTGAAGAATAAGGGTGACTCGATGCGGTGATACGTCGCATCAGTCTGCTCGCACTACTCACTTGTTCGAGCTGGCGTGAATGATGCGGGACGTCACGGAAAGAATGCCCTTGAGCAGCATCCCTGTTGCTCAAGGGCGGGTGATGGACACGAGGAAACCTTCCATCTAATGCGCCACGGCGCTTATCTATGTTTCGTTGACGCGGCCAGTCAGCGTCGGAGCAGCAGACGCATCACCCGACTCCATGCGCTCAGCCATAAAAGCATTGGCCAGCTGCGCAAGCATGGTCAACGCGCCGCCCTCGCCCGCACCAAGCGCAATCTTGGGCACGATGGCGATCTTGCCCTCGCGCAATGCATCGGCAAACTGCCTGCCCAGATCGTTGACCAGCTGCATGCGTGCGCCTTCACCGGTGAGCGCTTCAGCCTTGGCGCGGATCGCGCTGGCCTCGGCCTTGCCTACCGATTCGGTGGCGGCAGCCTTGCCCTCGCCGACCGCGATCTGGCGTTTGCGCTCCGCGTCGGCGTTGATGTTGATCACCTGCGCTTCCTTGGTCGCCGCGGCAATCGCCGCGTCGCCCTCATTGGTGCGAATCTTCACGCTGATCTCGGACTTGGTCAGCTCGGTCTGGATTTGCGTCCTGGCCTGGGCTTCGCGCAGCGTGCGCTCCTTGTCCGCGGCTTGTTGCTGCTGATCGTAAGTTTCCATCTGCTCCTTCGCGACCTGGCGATCACGCAGCTGGTTGAGGATGGTGTCGATGCGCTGGCCGGAGGCGTCACCGGTATTGCCATGCGGCGTGCCGATCAGCACTTCCTGCAGTTCGAGGTTGTAGGCTTCGAAGCGGCCTTTCATGTCGATGCCCGCTTTTTCCTGGATGGCCGAACGTTCCTGCAGCAGTTCGATCAGCGTTTTGGTCTGCCCGGTGTTCTTGAAATACGCCGAGACCATCGGGTCGAGGGTCTGGTCGACCAGTCGCTTGATATCGCCGAAGCGCTGCACGACCAGCGGTGCCTTGCGGTAATCGATATGCACCACCACCGACAGCGGCATCAACGGCTCGAACGCATCCTTGGTGATCAGGGCGACTTCGGACAGGTTTTCGTCGTATTTATGCGCGTTGGTTACCTCCTTCGACCACTTGAGGATGAAGTTGGTAGTGGGCACTAGCTGGATCTTGCCGGCATACGTATTGAAGGCATATTTGCCTGGCAGCAGCGGTTCCTTCCAGACGCCGCGGCAGCCGTTGTCGACCAGCTCGCCGTGCGAGTAGCCATCGCCAGAACGATCCGCACCCGCCTTACCATAGTAAGAAACCACCACGCCCACGCTGCCTACCGGCACCACTGTCTTGCGGATGAATTCCACCGTGGCGAACAGGCGATTGAGGTAATACGTACCCTCCACCAGCACTTGGTGCTGACGGCCACGACGGCCACCGGCGCGCAGGAAGGCGCTGATGTTCTGGAAGTTGTTGTGGAAGGTAGCTTTGTTGCTTGGGTCATCGCCCACGCGCGGCGCCACGATTTCATCCGGCGGCAGCACCGGACCATCCTGGATGGTGACCACGCCCAGTACATCGCTGGCGTCCTCATCGGCGGCCTTGTCCGATTGCAGCACCTTGGAGGCGGTGCCGCCGATCACTACTGGCGTAAAGCCTTTGCGTTCGGCCAGCACACGGCCCATCTGCTCGACGGTGCCCTTCTCCTCATCCGACAGCAGCAAGCCGTGCACGCGCGCAGCCGTGATGATGGCGAATTGGGCCACGTTGATCGCATGCGTGCCTTCGCGAAGAATCGCGCGCTGCGGACCTTTCTGGCCGCCGGCGCGAAGGAAGGCAGCTACATCTTCGATATCCGCCTCGACGATCTCGCCCAGCGCCTGGCCATCCACCAGCTCACGGCCATCGCGTGCGAACACGTAGCCGAGTTCGCCCTGCGGAATGGTCACCAGATCGGCCTTGTGCACGCGATACTGGAACGGGACAAAGTAATGCAGGCCGCCGCGCAGCACCTGCGGTTGATAGCCCACTTCACCGTTCAATGCGATCAATCCGCGCGTCAACGATGACGCACCCCATAGCCGCTCGACGATGCCGACGCGGTCATTGGGGATGTAGACAATGGCGTTGGAAATAAACACCAGTGCAATTAGTACGACGATGCTTGCAGCAACAGCAAGCAGGATGATCATGATCATGCTCATGGAAGTCTGTCCTTGGGAAAAAGCGCCTGGCTACAGCCAGGGCCGGTCATGCATGCGTTGCGTCAGGTGATGGCGATGGATACCTCGCGATGAGTGCGCGCGGCCGCGGCCATTGGCATCGAGGCCCGGCAGTCGTAAATGGATGCGATGAGTGATCAGCGAGCGGTGATGGTGGATGCGCCAGTCACCGCATGCGCAAGACGCATGGCGGATACTTCATATATGAATAAGTTGATCGGCGCAGTCGACTCGACGATATGGTCGTACGATGCAGCGCATGCGAATCATCATCCACGCGTCTGGCGCGTGCCGAAGATACGTGCGTGAGATCGGGAAGTGTGGGTGCCCTGGCTAGGTCGGGCGTCTGTGCGTGGCAGTCTTTCGTCGCGCGCCTGAAACAGCTGGACCGTGAAAGATGCGTGTCATGTTGGCGGGTCGGTGGACCTGGAATGCGCGCATTGTACGCCGAATTTTTTTGGGTAGCGCAAGCATGCTTTGCAAGCTATTCGTTGGCATGTAATAACGTTGCGTCACTGCCATGATGCCGATCCGGTACCTGGCCATGTCCGGCCTAAGCGATGCACGAATAGGCGATTTCGACTGAGTGTGCAGGTAGTGGTGGAAAGGCAGACTTGTCATCGAAGGCCGTCGACATCTTCGCTGACTTCGCTCCCTGGCATCGCACCAAGCTGTCAGGAAGAACGGATGCGCCGGCCTGTTCGGCCGCCATGCAAGCGCAGCTATTGCGCTAAGCGCATGGCTTTAGGGGCTGCCGGGAGGCGCCAAAGTCGGCGCCAGCCAATTCATGGCATCATGCCCAGGCAGCGGCGGCAGGTGTGGCGCCGCGACGGCTCGCCGGTCCGCGACCCGTTCCATTGCATGGAAATCAGCAGGAGATCGACTGAATGGCATCTTTTCGCAGCGGTCGGGACGGTGACAGCATCGCTCCCCGCTCCGCCCTGGCACGGCGGCTACGCAGCGGCATCGGTCCGATGCCTGCGCGCAATCTGCACGGGCATGTGGTGCAGGTACTCGGCCAGCGTATCGTCAGCGGCGAGCTGAAGCCCGGCGAGGTGTTGCCGCCGGAAGCCAGCATGGCGGTGGAAATGGATGTCAGCCGCACGTCGCTGCGCGAAGCGATGAAGGTGCTGTCGGCCAAGGGGCTGGTGGAAGCGCGGCCCAAGGTGGGCACGCGCGTGCGCGATGCGCGTTTCTGGAATCAGCTGGATGCCGATGTGCTGGCCTGGCGCTGCAGCACGATGCCGACCATGGATTTCGTGGACAAGCTGTCGGAGATGCGCGAGATCATCGAGCCTGCCGCCGCGGCCAGCGCCGCGCGTCATCGTTCGGCCGCGCAGCTCAAGCGCATGCAGACCGCGTTCGATGGGATGGAAGCGGCGCCCGATCCGGAATCGTGGACCGCGGCGGACGTGGATTTCCATGAAGCCATTCTCGCCGCCACCGGCAACGAATTGCTGATCTCGCTGTTTTCGGTGATCGAAACCGCGCTCAGCAGTTATTTCACCATGTCGGCGCGTACCGCCAGCAATTTCAAGTATTCCCTGCCGCAGCATCGCGCGGTGCTGGTGGCGATTCGCGACAAGGATGCCGAGGCGGCGCACAAGGCCATGCTGAAGGTGATTGCGGATACGCGCGAAAACCTCAGCAACAAGCGGCGCGGCGACAAGGGACGCTGAGCGGCGTCCACGGCGCAGGCTGCGGCACTTAAGGTGCGGTCGCGGCGTCCGTTACCGGCAACAGCATGGCATCCGCCGGCACCACACCTCGCGGCGCACGACTCAGGGCGCGGATGATCTCTGCTTCGCGCGCACGATAAGGGGTACCGTCCGCCTGCAGCAGATCGTGGAACCAGATATCCGGCGGCTGTAGCGTGTACGGCCGCTGCCACGAATCCCAGGGATAGATGGTCTGCGACTTGCCCGAGACGAAGCCCCAGTTGACCATGCCGACATCCAGCTTCTTGCCCAGCGGCAGCACCGTATCCACGGTCGAGCCTTCGCCGCGCGCCATGTATTCGGTGCAGATCAGCGGGCGCCCATAGCCGCGCAGCTGCTGCACCCGACGCAGGAAATCTTCGGGAAAACCGTAGTTGTGGAAGCTGATGATGTCCGACTCGGTCAGCTGCGTGCGCTCGATCGCGTTGAGTGCGGCCAGTTTGGACCAGTCCTCGTGATGCCATAGGCCGCTGGTCAGCGGCTGCTCCGGATGCTGGCTGCGCGCCCAGGCGAATACCTGCGGCAGCAATTGCGCCACACGCTCGAATTTGTCTTTCGGTTCCTGCGCGGCGTAGTTGCCGCCGCCATCGTTGTCCGGCTCGTTCCATACATCCCAGGCAAGAATGCGCGGGTCATGCGCAAAGCTGCCGACGATGTCTTTGACGTAGCCTTCCAGCTGCGGATAGCGCGAGGGATCGTCGAGGATCCTGGTTCCCGGCGCCTGCACCCAGCCGGAGTTGTGCACGCCGGGAATCGGCGGATGTTGCGGGCCGAGCACCGGATCCGGGTCCCAGCAGGAGTCGAACAGCACGAAGATCGGCTTGATGTGATGGCGCGCGGCGATGGTGAGGAACTGGTCGATACGCTGCTTGAAGCCCTGCTTGTCCTGGTCCCATAGCAGGTTGTGCAGGAATACCCGCATGGTGGTCATGCCCAGGGCCTGCGCCCAGCCCAGCTCCCGGTCGATGCGCGCCGGATCGAAGCTGGCTGGCTGCCACATCTCCAGTTCGTTGATCGCATCGGATGGCAGATAGTCGCTGCCTACCGGCCACGCCTGCTTTGCATACCAGGCCTTGGCCTTGGCCGGGCTCCATGGCTGTGCATCGTCCGCATGCGCCATCAGCGGCATCGCCAGGGCCAGCGCCGCTATCCATACCGCCCGTCCTGCGTGCTTCATCGTGCCCACTCCGCTTTTTGCTGCGCCAATGCCTGGTTCAATGCGTCACCACGCGTCCGCCGTCGGTAGCGAAGCGATAAACAATGGTGTTGCGGTAGGTTTCGCCGGGCGCAAGCCGTGCCGATCCGAATGCCGGACGATTGGGCGTATCGGGGAACAGCTGCGGCTCCAGCACGAAGGCATCGCCCTGGCGATAGATATGGTGCTGCTTGCCCACCGTGGTGCCGTCCAGAAAATTGCCCGAGTAGAACTGCAGCCCAGGCTTGCTCGACCACAGGCTCATCACGCGTCCCGAATGCGGATCCTGCACGCGCGCCACCATATGCGATTCCACTTCCTTGCTGCTGACCACCCAGTTCATGTCGTAGCCGTGGCCGAACAGCAGTTGCTGCGAGCTGCCGTCGCGGATATCGCGGCCGATCGGCTTGCCGGCGCGGAAGTCGTACGGTGTGCCGGCTACCGGAACGATGTGCCCGTCAGGAATCGAGGCGGCATCCACGGTGGTGATGGCTTCGCCGGGAATGGTCAGCACCTGGTCCATCACCGTACCGCCACCTTCGCCGGCGAGATTCCAGTAGGTGTGGTTGGAAAGATTGACGATGGTCGGCTTGTCGGTGGTGGCAACGTAAGCAATTTTCAGCTGGTTGTCCTCGCTCAGCTGATAGGTGGCCTTGACCGTGAGCGTGCCCGGATAGCCCTGATCGCCATCCTTGCTGATGTATTGCAGCGTCACGCTGGCATTGGGTCCCTGCTTGACCTCCACCACCTGCCAGACCTTTTGATCGAAGCCCTGGTTGCCGCCATGCAGGGAATTGGGGCCTTCGTTGCGCGTCAGCTGGTAATGCTTGCCATCCAGCGTGAAGCTGCCGTGCGCGATGCGGTTGGCGTAGCGGCCAACCGTGGCACCGAAATACTGGCGGCGATCCAGATAGCCTTGCAGGTCGTCGTAGCCGAGTACCACATCGGCGAGATGGCCGTCGCGATCCGGCACCAGCAGCGATTGCAGCGATGCGCCGTAGCTCATCACCCGCGCCTGCACGCCGCGGCTGTTGGTCAAGGTCACAATCTCCACGTTCTGGCCATCTGCGGTGTGGCCGAACGATGCGCGGGTGGCTTCGGCTGCCTGTGCGCCGGTGCTGGCCAGGCCGGCCATGATCAAGCAGAAAGAACCGAACATAACCGCGTGCTTCATGTAGTGCATTCCCCGAAAAAAACCAAAGCATGCGAGCGAAAGACTGCACGCATTTGAACAGCCCGAGTCAATCGCGATGCGGCCGATATGTTCGTACGCGAACAGTCCCGCATTCAAGCCGCTGCGCCGATGCGATATCCGGTGCGGTGCTTGTTCGATCCTTGCACCGGATACCCATCGCCGGGCTGAGCCTGCCTGCTAAAGGGGCCTTGGTCATGCTGCGCTGCAGCTTGTCGTCTGATACGAGAATATTATTATCCAATAATACTACTATTGGATGAGCAGGGCTGGAAAACCTTCCAAGGCAGCTGATTTCATCGGCCGATTCCTTGGAACTGCTTCAGAACCACGGCTTACGAATCGCCACTGAGGGGTGGCAACCGGTCGCGCCACTTAGGGGTAAGCGCGACTCAATCTGAGTAGACCAACATGGCACCGCGGGGCGCCATGCTCGTCATTACGTACATGTCCACAAGCATTACGCATCCAGGGGCAGTCCATGCAAAGAAAAAAACTGACGTTCTCTGTGTACCAAGCGCTGGCCATCATGGGAGGTGCCTGCCTGCTTGGCTACAGCGCACAGGGATACGCACAAACCAACGCATCCGCAGCCAGCTCAGGTTCGCCCGCCACGGCGGCACCGACCCAGAGTGCCCCTGCCGACACCACGCAAACGGCCAATGGCAAGAAGAAGGACGACAAGAAAGTCACCGATCTGAGCGCCGTCAGCGTGACCGGCCAGCTGGCGGCCATCCGTCGCGCGCAGTCGATCAAGCAGGATTCGGTCAACGTGGTCGACTCCATTTCGGCTGAGGAAACCGGCAAATTCCCCGATCCCAACGTGGCCGACGCGCTGCAGCGCGTGCCCGGCGTATCGGTGGATCGCAGCGGCGGCGAATCCAGCCAGATCGCCATTCGCGGCTTCGGCCCGGACTTCGTGGCGGTAACCATCAACGGCCGCCAGATGGCTACGGCCTCCGGCACGCGCGCGTTCGACTTCGACGTGCTGCCGTCGGACATCATCAGCGTCGCCCAGGTCAACAAGACTTCGTCGGCGGATATTCCCGAGGTGGATATCGGCGGCGTGGTGGATATCCAGACGGCGCGTCCGCTGGACTTCAACGGCTTTCATGCCACCGGCTCTGCCGCAGGCGTCAACAGCAATCTCACCGGCAGCTGGGCCGGCAAGACCACGCCCCGTGTGTCGGGCCTGACCGGCTGGACCAATTCGGATCACACCTTCGGCTGGCTGGCGTCGGTGCAGTACTACAAGCGCGACGACACGCAGATCAACACACAAGCGAACTCCTGGTACGTCAATCAGAATATTTCCCAGCAATCCGGCCTGAGCAACCCCAACTACACCCACGTGGCCATCCCCGAAACACTGGCCAACAACGTGGTCGACGAAGAGCGCACCCGCAAGAGCTTCAGCGGTGCGATCGACTGGCATCCGATCGACCGCCTGACGTTCAAGCTCGACACCTTGTACGCGGGCTATCGCGTCGATCCGCTGGAGCATGAATTCGGCGAATACGGCAACGCCGACGACATCCAGTCGCTGACCACGGATGCCAACAACACCGTATTGAATTACGTGCGCAAGAACACTGGCGTGATGTCGAACGACTACGTCGTGGACTACAACCCCAGCGACGAGATCATGATCCAGAACGGCTTGAACGTCGCTTTCGACGTCGATCCGTCGACCGTGCTGACCCTGGACGTATCCAACTCCAAGGCCTGGGACAAGCAGAGCGCCAACAGCTACTTCACCGTGATCGGCGCGCGCAATGTCGGCGTCAATCCGACCTGGACCAACAACGGCAGCAGCGAGCCGCCCAGCTATACCAACATCATTTCCACCACCAACCTGGATGACCTGTACGCGCACTGCTGCAGTTGGGGCGGCCAGTCGAACAACGTCACCGACGGCATCACCCAGTATCAGCTGAACCTGAGCAAGAGCTTCGACAGCGGCACGCTCTCCTCGATCGAATTCGGCGTGCAGCGCAACCGGCAGTACAACAAGTCGGTGCAGTGGGTTACGCCGGAAAGCATTCTTTGCAACGCGTATTGCGGTTATGCGGTATCGGTGCCCCCTGGCGCGGTCGGTGCGTACGTGTATACGCCGCCGGCGCCGATCAGCGGCGTATCGCAGCCGGGCCTGCCCACGCAGTGGATTCAATACGATCCGCTGGCCTACATGAAATGGCTCACCACCCCGGCCGCCTACAACCAGTTGACGCCCGACAAGCGCGCCGCGCTGCTGGCCGCACTTGCGCAGTACGGCAGCTTCCAGCCGAAGTCCAATCCGGGCAGCTTCAACGAGGTGCAGGAAACCGACAAGGCAGCCTTCATCAAGGCGGTGTTTGAAGGCACGATGTGGGAGAAGCCATGGACCCTGGATATCGGCGCCCGCTATATGGACGTGGCCTCGCAGTCCGAAGCCATTTTCCAGGAGCCGATCAGCTATTACGTCAGCCCGAGCGACACCAGCGCCAGCCAGGTGGCTTACGGCCCGCTGGAACCGCAGTCGGCCACCGGCGGTTATCACAAGTGGCTGCCGTCGGCTAACTTCAAGCTCAATCTGCTCGACAACCTGGTCTATCGCCTGGCGCTGTCGAAGACGCTGACCCCGCCCGAACTCAACAACCTGTACTACAACCAGAGCTTCGGCACGCGCCCGGAATCGCTGACGATCACGCAGGGCAACCCGGACCTGCAGCCGTATACGTCGACCAACTACGACACCGGCCTGGAGTGGTACATCGACGACGCCAGCTATCTGTCGGTGGAGACCTTCTACAAGCGGGTCAGCAACTTCAGCACCATCGTCAGCACGCCGGTGTCCTTCCTCGGCCAGACCTGGTCGCTGAGCGAGCCGATCAATTTGAACTCGGCCAGGATCTACGGCGAAGAAGTCACCTTCAACTATCAGTTCACGCATGTGCTGCCGGCACCGTTCGATGGCCTGGGCATGGCGTTCAACTACACCCACGTCAACAGCAGCGCCTCGCTCAGCCCCGGCGTGATCAGCACCTCCGGCAAGTTCGCCGTGCCGGGCATCGGCGATTCGGCCAACCTCAGCGGCTACTACGAAAAAGGTCCGTGGCAGGTGCGCCTGGCCTACAACTGGCGCGGCAGCTACCTGGAGAGCATCTCCTACGGCTCCGGTGCGCAGCCCGCCACGCGTACCTCCTACGGCGAACTGGATCTGAGCGCCAGCTACAAGATCAACAACCATCTTTCGCTGTTCGTGTCCGGCACCAACCTGACCCAGGCGCATCTCTACGACTACTCCGTGTATCCCAATCGCTTCCTCTACGCCGAAGCGGATGGCACGGTGTACACCGTGGGTGTTCGCGGCAGCTTCTGACGCAGGTTCGTGGCAGCAGGGCCGGCTTTGCGCCTGTGCGTGAAGCCGGCCGCCCATCACGGTTGAAGGCAAGAGGTTTCGATGAAGGGATTGAAGCGTGTTTCGATGGGCATCGGGCTCGGTGTCCTGCTGGCCGGCCAGGTATTCGCCGCTCCTGCCGACACCACCCACGGCCTTGCCATCGCGCAAGGCCAGTTCGTGCTCAACGGCAAGCCGTTCCGCATCATCGCCGGTGAAATGCACTATCCGCGCATTCCACGCGAGTACTGGCGGGCACGCCTGAAGATGGCCAAGGCGATGGGCCTCAATACCATCACTACCTATGTGTTCTGGAATGCGCACGAGGCGGAACCGGGACACTACGATTTCAGCGGCCAGAACGATGTGGCCGAGTTCATTCGCGAGGCGCAGCAGGAAGGCCTGTACGTGATCCTGCGTCCGGGCCCGTACGTATGCTCGGAGTGGGAATTCGGCGGCCTGCCGGCGTGGCTGTTGAAGGACGGCGATGCCAATGTGCGCAGCACCGATCCCAAGTTCATGCAGCCGGCCCTGCGGTATCTGCATCGGCTTGGCCAGGAGCTGGCGCCGCTGCAGCTCAATCGCGGCGGCAATATCATCGCCGTGCAGGTGGAAAACGAATACGGCAGCTTCGGCCATGACGATGCCTACATGACGCAGGTGCGCCAGGGCCTGATCGACAGCGGCTTCAATGCCTCCTTGTTCTACACCTCCGACAGCGCCCAGCAGCCGGGTTCGCTACCGGATCTGCTCAAGGTGATCAATTTCGGCGTGGGCCATGCACAGGAAAAGTTCGCCCAGCTGCACACCTGGCAGCCGGGCGGTCCGTATATGGCCGGCGAATACTGGGTGGGCTGGTTCGATCATTGGGGCGGCCCGCATCACGTATCCGATCCCAAGCAGGTCGCGGCCGAGCTGGACTGGATGCTGAAGCAAGGTTATTCGGTCAACTTCTACATGTTCCATGGCGGCACCTCGTTCGGCTGGATGAACGGCGCCAACTGGGATGACGACAACTACCAGCCGGATGTCACCAGCTACGACTACGACAGCCCGCTGGACGAAAGCGGCCGTCCCACGGCGAAGTACGCCGCACTGCGCAAGGTGATCATCCAGGACACCGGCGCCACCCCGCCGCCGGTGCCGGCCACGCCGGGCACCCAGGCCATTCGCGGCATCAAGCTGGATGAATCGGTATCGCTGTGGGATACGCTGCCGTCGCCGGTCGCTTCGCATGAGCTGAAGACCATGGAAGCGCTGGGACAGGCCTACGGCGACATCCTTTATCGCAAGCAGATCGCCGCCCCGTTCACTGGCCAGCTGCAGGTGAACGGCCTGCACGACTATGCGCAGATCTACGTCAACGGCAAGCGCATCGGCACGCTCGATCGCCGGCTGAAGCAGGATCACCTGCCGGTGAAGCTGGCCAAGGGCGATACGCTGGATCTGCTGGTGCAGAACGACGGACGCATCAATTTCGGTGAAAAGCTGCGCACGGAACGCAAGGGCATCCTGGGCGGCGTCAGCCTGCAGGGCACGCCACTGCAGGATTGGCAGATCTACTCGCTGCCGTTCAACGATAGCGATGCATTGCATTACGCCCACGCCGCCTGCCGACATGCGCCCTGCTTCTATCGCGCCAGCTTCGATGCGCCCGCCTCCGGCGACGCCGCGGCCGATACCTTCCTGGACACCGCCGGCCTGGGCAAGGGTTTCGTCTGGCTCAACGGCCACGCGCTCGGCCGCACCTGGAAGATCGGCCCACAGCGGACCTTGTACGTACCCGGCGTCTGGTTGAAGCCGCATGACAATCAGCTGATCGTGTTGGACCTGCTGGTGGAAGGCCAGCCCGTGCTGAATACCCTAAAGCAGCCCGTGCTGGGTACGACCGTGGTGAAGGTGCCCTGAAGCCTCCCCTGCTTCAGGCACCTTCACGCTTTGCGCATTGCTGACCAGGGGCGCGCACGGGTTTGATACCCGGGCGCCCCGTTTCACCCATCGTGGAGAGAAATCGATGAACCGTTCCCTTGGAAGTTTGCTGCGTGTCGCGGTACCACTCGCCTTTGTGCTGGGCGCCTCCAGCGCCATGGCCGACCAGGCCGCGCCGCCCCCGCCGCAAATGGGCTTCAACAACTGGAACTCCACGCATTGCCGCGACGAATTCAACGAAGCGATGATTCGCGGCATCGCCGACAAATTCATCAGCCTCGGGCTGCGCGATGCCGGCTATCGCTATGTCAACGTGGATGATTGCTGGGCCAACTGGCAGCGCGACAAGGACGGCCATCTGCAACCCAATCCCAAGCGCTTCCCCAGCGGCATCAAGGCGCTGGCCGACTACATCCACCAGCACGGCCTGAAGTTCGGCCTGTATTCCAGCGCCGGCACCTCCACCTGCGAACCCCTGCAGGAAAACCGCGGCTTCCCCGGTGGCCTTGGCCACGAGAAGGACGATGCGGCCACGTTTGCCTCCTGGGGCGTGGATTATCTGAAGTACGACAACTGCAACAACCAGAAAGTGGATGCGCAGCAGCGCTACACCGCCATGGCCGAAGCGCTGCGCGCCACCGGCCGCCCGATCTTCTTCAGCGTGTGCGAATGGGGCGAGAACAAGCCCTGGCTGTGGGCCGGCAAGCCGCCGGTCGATGCCGGCTCCTGGCGTACCACCGGCGACATCAACGACAGCTACGGTTCGATGCTAAAGATCTTCAAGCAGAACGTGGTGCTCGACAGCTACGCCCATCCCGGTCACTGGAACGATCCGGACATGCTCGAAGTGGGCAACGGCGGCATGACCAACACCGAATACCGCAGCCACTTCAGCCTGTGGTCGATCATGGCCGCGCCGCTGCTGATCGGCACCGATCTGCGCAAGATCAAGCCGGACGCGCTGCAGATCCTGCTCAACAAGGACGTGATCGCGGTGGATCAGGATCCGCTCGGCGTACAGGGTAAGCAGGTACGCGATGCCGATGGCGTACACGTGATCGTCAAACCGCTCAAGGACGGCAGCGAAGCAGTGGTGGTGTTCAATGAAGGCGATGGCGCGCGCGATGTCAGCGTGGCTGCTGCCGAAATCGGCCTGAAGGCGGGCAACTATCGTTCGCGCGATCTGTGGGCGCATAGCGAGGCGACCGGCAACGGCTCGATCAAGGTGCACCTGCCGGCGCACGCTACCGCCATGTATCGCATCAGCCAACTTTGAACAGGAGCCACGCTTGATACTGGTCGCCGGGCGCAACGCCATGCTCTGTCCGCTCACGGGTAGTCATCCGTGTTGCAGATAGCCAATGCAGCGCTCAGCGCGCAGATCCTGCCCGAAGCCGGCGGCGGACTCGCCGGCTTCGATTGGCACGGACGCGGCACGCCGATCGATTTAATGCGCCGTTACGAAGCGGATCCGCAGGCCGAGGCGATCGATCCCAATCGCCTGGCCTGTTATCCGCTGGTGCCGTGGAGCAACCGGATTGCCGACGGCGGCTTCGCGGTGGACGGGCGCTGGATCGCACTGGCGCGCAACCGCCCGGAAGAAGCCTGCCCGATCCACGGCAGCGGCTGGCAACGCGCCTGGCACGTGCAGGCGCAAAGCGCCGACGCCGTACAGCTGTCGCTGCACGAAACCTCCGAGGCGGCGTACTGCTACCTCGCCACCATGCGCTATGCGCTGCACGATCAGTCCCTGCAGGTCGACCTGACGGTCACCAACACCAGTACGGCGGCAATGCCGTTCGGGCTCGGCCTGCACCCCTTTTTCCCTCGCCATGGCCACACCAGCCTGCACGCGCCTGCGCCGCAGGTATGGCTCAACGACGGCCGCACGCCGCTGCCTACCGAGAGCGTCGAGGTGCCCGCGGAATGGGATTTCCGCCAGCAACGTGCACTACCGCCGGAAGGCCTGGACCACGCATTCCGCGGCTGGAACGGCGAAGCCTCGATCCGCTGGCCGGATGTGCAGCTTGGCCTGCGCATCCAGGCAGAAGCGGATGCGTTCGTGCTCTACACGCCCAAGGACCGCGGCTTTTTCTGCTTCGAGCCGGTCGACCATCCGATCAATGCCGTGCACCTGCCCGGCGGTGCGCAGGCGCATGGCATGACCCTGCTGTTACCCGGCGCCGTCTTGCGCCGCCGGTTTGTCTTCAGCGTGCTCGATCTGGCGCAAGCTCAACCACGCATGTAAACCCAGGCCGAAAGGGAGTTCATGAAGCGGACGGCGCAGCAGCACCCAGGATCGGGCCCTGCCGCGCATGGCAGGCCGGCCAGATGTCTTCACGGGCCACTTTGCTTACGAAATTCGCCCCATCGCTTGCGAAATTAGCCTTGGCCTAACGACTCGCAACTGAGCATATTGTATGATTATATGCATGCGGAACAGGGTCGCTTCGCGTGGCGCCGCCGTTAGCCAGGGGCGCCGGCAAGCAGAATTTCCATCGAATGATTTCCGTCGCGCGGAGGCTCACGCCATGGCGCGGAAACGGAAGAGAGCAAGCCATGGCATCACGATCAGCCAGCCCCATGCCCATGCTGTCGGCCACGCAGGCCCGGCACGGGTCCGGTCGCGCCTGATGCGCGACCTCACTGCCCGGCAGACCCGCCCATGAGAGCCGCCAGCGCCCGCAATCTGCATGGCCACGTCACCCAGGAGCTGGGCGTGCGCATCGTCAGCGGCGCGCTGCGCCCGGGCGAATCGCTGCCGCGCGAAGAAGTGCTGGCCGAGCAGATGGCGGTCAGCCGCACCGCCCTGCGCGAAGCGATGCGTGTGCTGTCGGCCAAGGGCCTGATCGAGGCGCGGCCCAAAGTCGGTACGCGGGTACGCGAAGAACGCTACTGGCAGCAGCTGGATGCGGATGTGCTGGCCTGGCGTTGCGCCTCCATGCCCACCGCCGATTTCGTACAAAAATTGGTCGAGATGCGTGAGATCTTCGAACCTGCGGCGGCCGCGCTGGCGGCACGCCGCAGCAATGCCGAGCAGTTCGAACGCATCGAAGCGGCGTACCAGGCGATGGAAGCCTCCCGCAATACCGATGAATGGGCCGAGGCCGATCTGGAGTTTCACGAAGCCGTGCTGATCGCTACCAATAATGAATTGATGATTTCGTTGTTTTCCGTGGTGGAAACCGCACTCGCTTCCTACTTCGTGCTGTCGGCGCGCAAGAGCAGCGACTTCAAGTACTCGCTGCCCTATCACCGCAAGGTCTACGAAGCGATCCGCAAGCGTCAGCCCGACGTGGCGCGCCGCGCCATGCTGCAGATGATCCTCGACTCGCGCGCCCACATCACCGGTAAGCGCCGCAGCGGGAAGCAAGCATGAGCCAGCAGATGGCATTGATCGGACTGGACTGGGGCACCAGCAGCCTGCGTGCCTATCTGTATGGCGCGGACGGCGCGGTGCTGGCTGCGCGCCAGCATGCATGGGGTATCCGGCAGCTGCCGGAAGGCGGCTTTCCCGCCGCGCTGCGCGCCATTACCGCCGGCTGGCCGCCGTGCACGGTCGTGGCCGCCGGCATGGTCGGCAGCCGCCAGGGCTGGTGCGAGGTGCCGTATGTGAACGTGCCGGCAGATGCCAGGGCGATCGCGCGCGGCATGCTGCGCGTAGGCGCCTGCCACAGCCACGATCTGTGGATTGCGCCGGGCCTGCGGCGCATTGCGCCGGCCGATGTGATGCGCGGCGAGGAAACCCAGATCATCGGCGCACTGACGCGCGGCTCGCAGGAGCTGGCCAGCGCGCATTTCGTGCTGCCCGGCACGCACAGCAAATGGGCCACCGTCAACGAAGGCTGCATCGTCGCGTTCGATACGGTGATGACCGGCGAACTCTATGCGCTGCTGTTGAAGCATTCGATTCTCGGCATCGGCACCGCCAGCGATACTGTCCATGCGTTTTCGCAAGCCGCGTTCGTGCGCGGCTTGCGTGCCGTGCAGGACAGCGGCTCCTCCGGCGTGTTCGGCTGCCTGTTCGCCACTCGCGCGCTGATGCTGGCCGGCGAGCTGGCCGCGGACGACGTGCCCGACTACTTGTCGGGGCTGCTGATCGGCGAGGAATTCCGCCTGGCCGCACTGCGCGGCGCCAATGCGCATCCGCTGTGCCTGATCGGCGAGCCGGCGCTATGCGAGCGCTATCTGGTCGCCGCCGCCGAGTTCGGCCACGCCAGCCCCACGATTGTCGAGGATGCCGCAGCCGAAGGCCTGTGGCAGCTCGCAGCCATGGCCGGCCTGCTGGAACAGGCACGCCTTCATTCGTATTCCGGAGCAGACGCATGATCCGCACGTGGCTTAATCCCATCCCGCTGGTTGCGATCCTGCGCGGCATCCGCCCGGACGAGGCGCTGGCCGTGGGCCACGCGCTCGCCGCGGCGGAATTTCGCGTGATCGAAGTACCGATGAATTCGCCCGAACCGCTGGAAAGCATTCGCCTGCTGTCCTCGGCACTGGGCGAGCAGTGCCTGATCGGTGCCGGCACCGTGCTAGATGTGCAGCAGGTAACGCAGATCGGCGCCGCGGGCGGCCGCGTGATCGTGATGCCGCATGCCGATACCAACGTGATCGCCGCCGCCAAGCGTGCCGGTATGTATTGCGTGCCGGGCGTGGCCACGCCGACCGAAGCATTTGCCGCGATCCGCGCCGGCGCCGATGCGATCAAGCTGTTTCCGGCCGAACAGCTCGGCCCCAGCGTGCTGAAGGCATGGCGCGCGGTGCTGCCGCGCGATCTGCCGATGCTGCCGGTGGGCGGCATCACGCCCGAAACGATGGCGCCCTTTATCGCCGCCGGCGCCGATGGTTTCGGGCTGGGTTCGGCACTCTATGTTCCCGGTCGCGATGCGGACGATATCGGCCACCGCGCCCGTGCCTTTGCACATGCCTGGAAGGCAGGCACCGCTTCTCAAGGAAATGCCGCATGAAGATCACCCGTCTCACTACATTCCTGGTTCCGCCGCGCTGGCTGTTCGTGCGCATCGACACCGACGAAGGCATCAGCGGCTGGGGCGAGCCCGTCGTGGAAGGCCGCGCGCATACCGTCGCCGCGGCCGTCGACGAGTTGTCCGATTACCTCGTGGGCAAGGATCCGCGCCATATCGAAGATCACTGGAGCGTGATGTATCGCGGCGGCTTCTATCGCGGCGGCCCGGTGCTGATGAGCGCCATCGCGGGCATCGACCAGGCGCTGTGGGACATCAAGGGCAAGCATCTGGGCGTGCCGGTATACAGCCTGCTGGGCGGCCCGGTGCGCGAGCGCATCCGCGTGTATTCGTGGATCGGCGGCGATCGCCCGGCCGATACCGCCAAGGCGGCCAAGGATGCGGTGGCGCGCGGCTTCACCGCGGTGAAGATGAATGCCACCGAGGAAATGCATTTCGTCGATTCGCACGACAAGGTCACGCGCGTGCTTGAGAACGTGCAGGCGGTGCGCGATGCGGTCGGGCCGGATATCGGCCTGGGCCTGGATTTCCACGGCCGCGTGCACAAGCCGATGGCCAAGGTGCTGATGCACGAGCTGACCCCGTTCAAGCTGATGTTTATCGAGGAGCCGGTGCTGTCCGATCATCTGGAAGCGATCCCCGAGCTGGCCTCGATCTCGCCGGCGCCGATCGCGCTGGGCGAGCGGCTGTATTCGCGCTACGACTTCAAGCGCGTGTTCCAGATCGGCGGCGTGGACATCATCCAGCCCGATCCCTCGCATGCCGGCGGCATCACCGAAACGCACAAGATCGCCACCATGGCCGAGGCCTACGACGTGGCGCTGGCGCTGCATTGCCCGCTCGGTCCGATCGCACTGGCGGCCAACCTGCAGCTGGATGCGATCTGCCACAACGCCTTTATCCAGGAGCAGAGCCTGGGCATTCACTACAACGCCGCCAACGATCTGCTCGACTATGTCACCGACCGCAGCGTATTCGCCTACGAGAACGGCTATGTTTCCATGCCGGGCGGCCCCGGCCTGGGCGTGGAAGTGAACGAGGCCTACGTGACCGAGCGTGCCGCCGTGGGTCATCGCTGGCGCAATCCGGTCTGGCGTCATCACGACGGCAGCGTGGCCGAGTGGTAAGCACAGCGCACATGGAATCGCACATGTCTTCGTTCGCCACGTATCCCAGCCTTACCGACCGCAGCGTGCTGATCAGCGGCGGCGCCACCGGCATCGGCGCCGCCTTTGTCGCGCAGTTCGCGCGGCAGGGGGCGCGGGTCGCTTTCCTCGATATCGATCAAACGCATGGCGCCGCCTTGCGTGACTCGTTGTCGGACGCACGCCATGCACCACTGTTCCTGCCTTGCGACGTTACCAACGTGGCGGCGCTGCAGCAGGCGATTGCCGATGCCACCGCTGAAATCGGCAAGATCAGCGTGCTGATCAACAACGCCGCCAACGACCGCCGCCACCGGCTGGACGACACCACGCCGGAAGCATTCGAGCAGAGCATCGGCGTGAACCTGCGCCACCAGTATTTCGCCATCCAGGCCGTGGTGCCGGGCATGCGCGAACTCGGCGGCGGCTCAGTGATCTGCCTGGGCTCCACCGGCTGGATGATCAAGAACGCCGGCTACCCGATGTACGCCATGGCCAAGTCCGCCGTGCACGGCCTGGTCAATGGCCTGGCGCGCGAACTGGGCAAGGACCGCATCCGCATCAATGCGCTGGTGCCCGGCTGGGTGATTACCGAAAAGCAGCGCGAGCTGTGGCTGGACGAAGCCGGCAAGCAGGAAATCGCGCGCAAGCAGTGCATGCCCGGCTACCTGGATGCCGACGATCTTGCCCGCGCCGCACTGTTCCTGGGTGCCGACGACAGCCGCATGTGCACCGGCCAGAGCTTTATCGTCGACGGCGGCTGGGCATGAGCCTGCGCGCCGAACTGGTGCTGGACGCACGCAATACGCTGGGCGAAGGCGTGACCTGGTGCGGGCGCAGCCAATCGTTGTACTGGACCGATATCCACGCCTCGGTGCTGTGGCGCTTTCGTCCGGCCGACGGCAGCACGCGGCGCTGGCCGATGCCGCAGCGGCTGGCCTCGTTCGCCTTGTGCGAAGACCCGGACCGGCTGCTATTGGGCCTGGAAAGCGGCCTGGCCTTTTTCCATCTGCAAAGCGGCGAGCTGCTGCATATCGGCGAGGTGGAAGCGGGCTTGCCCACGCGCCTCAACGACGGCGCCTGCGATCGCGAGGGCCGTTTCGTCTTCGGCACGCTGCATGAGCCGGCCCATGGCGAGGCACGCTACGCCGCCGGCAGTTTCTACCGCCTGCACAGCGATCTGCGGCTGGAGCAGTTGCCGCTGGGCCATGTCGCGATCAGCAACAGCATCGCCTTCAGCCCCGACGGCAGCACCATGTATTACTGCGACTCGATGAGCCGCCTGGTCCATCGCTGCAGCTATGGCGATGCAGTGGCCGATGTCCGCATGCATATCGACCTGACCGGGCAGCAGGGCGAGCCGGACGGCTCGGCGGTGGACAGCGCGGGCGGTCTGTGGAACGCGGAATGGGGTGCGGGCCGGGTGGTGCGCTACCTGCCTGACGGCACGCCGGACCTGGTCATCGACATACCTGCCCAGCAACCTACGCGCGTCGCCTTCGGCGGCGAGCGACTCAGTACGCTCTACATCACCAGCGCGCGCGACGGCTTGTCCGCCGAGGCACTGGAGAATGATCCACAGGCAGGCGGCGTGTTCGCCGTGGAGGTGCCGTTCACCGGCCTGCCCGAACCGCTTTTTACCGGCCGGCCCATGTAGGCCGGCTTTTTTCAACGTCGCGAACAGGAAGATGCACGCCAAGGCATCCACGCGACGCACGACCGGGGAGTCATCCATGAATGCTGTTGCTGCACCCGTAGCTACTCATCCGAAAGCCACCGCGATCTTCACCTGCGTACTGGCGGCATTGGCCGGCCTGATGTTCGGGCTGGATATCGGCGTGATTTCCGGCGCCACCCAGTTCATCCAGCAGGCTTTCAAGATTTCCGACCACATGATCGAGTGGATCGTGAGCGGCATGATGTTCGGCGCCGCAGTGGGTGCGGTACTGGCCGGCTGGATGTCCGCGGCACTCGGCCGCAAGCGTTCGCTGATCCTTGGCGCGGTGCTGTTCGTGGTGGGCTCGCTGCTGTGCGGCTTTGCCTGGTCGCCGTATACGCTGATCGCGGCACGTGTGGTGCTGGGCCTGGCAATCGGCATTTCCACCTTCACCGCGCCGCTGTACCTGGCCGAAGTGGCGCCGGAATATATCCGCGGCGCAATGGTGTCGCTGTACCAGTTGATGATCACCATCGGCATCCTGGTGGCGTTTCTTTCCGATACCGCCTTCAGCTACAGCGGCGACTGGCGCTGGATGCTCGGCATCATTGCCATTCCCGGTGCGCTGTTTCTGTTCGGCGTGTTCTTCCTGCCGGACAGTCCGCGCTGGCTGCTGATGCGCCAGCGCGATGACGAAGCGCTGCAGGTGCTGCAGCGCCTGCGCGGCAATCCGGAGGAAGTGCAGCGCGAAGCCAACGATATCCGCGAACAGCTGCGCACCCCGCAGCGCGGCTGGCACTTGTTCCTGGAGAACAGCAATTTCCGCCGCTCGGTCGGCCTGGGCGTGCTGCTGCAGCTGATGCAGCAGTTCACCGGCATGAACGTGGTGATGTACTACGCGCCGCGCATCTTCCAGGACATGGGCTACGACACCAAGTCGCAGATGTGGTTTACCGCCATCGTCGGCCTGACCAATGTGCTGGCCACCTTTATCGCCATCGGCCTGATCGATCGCTGGGGCCGCAAGCCGATCCTGTACACCGGTTTTGCGGTGATGACGGTCGGCCTGGGCATCGTCGGCAGCATGATGCACATCGGCATCAACACGCACGGCCAGCAGTTGTTTACGGTGGCGATGCTGCTGACCTTCATCGTCGGCTTCGCGATGTCGGCCGGCCCGCTGATCTGGACCCTGTGCGCGGAGGTGCAGCCGCTGAAGGGACGCGACTTCGGCATCGGCTGCTCCACCTTCACCAACTGGATCGCCAACATGATCGTCGGCGCCACCTTCCTCTCCCTGCTCAACGGCATCGGCCACACCGCCACCTTCTGGCTGTACGCGGCGTTCAACCTGGTGTTTATCGGCTTCACCTTCTGGCTGGTGCCGGAAACCAAGGGTGCGACGCTGGAGCAGATCGAGCGGAACCTGATGGCGGGCAAGCGTTTGCGCGATATCGGCAGCTGAGAGCGATAGCCGCCAGTAACTCCCTCCCCTGCTTGGCAGGGGAGGGTCGGGGTGGGGTTGTCCGAGCTTGCCGCTCAAATACAACGTACCGCGAGGTTGCGTGACCCCACCCCAGCCCTACCCCTCCTGCGCAGGAGAGGGAGCGCGCTTGCGCTAAAGTCGGTGCCGACCAGCCAACGGGGAGCACCGATGTCGGCAAGCGCAGAAAGCCAGCCCGCGTTGCGCCGCGTGCTCGGCAGCTGGGACCTGGTGCTGTTCAATATCGCCGCCATCGTGGCGTTGCGCTGGCTGTCGATGGCGGCGCAGATCGGTCCATCCAGCCTGGTGCTATGGCTGCTGGGCCTGCTCGGCTTCTTCCTGCCGCTGGCGCTGGCCGTGCTCGCACTGAGTGCGCGCGTGCCGGGCGAAGGCGGCCTGTATCTGTGGTCGAAAACCGCCTTCGGCGAAATGCACGGCTTTATTGCCGGCTGGACCTATTGGATTTCCAACCTTACCTACCTGCCCTCGATGCTGTTGTTCAGCGCCGGCATTTTCCTCTACGTGGGCGGCGCGCAATGGCAGGCGCACAGCAGCGATAGTCACTACAACCTGTTGTACGGGCTGGCCGTGCTGTGGCTCACCACGCTGCTGGGCGTGTTCGGCCTGCAACGCGCAAAGTGGCTGCAGAATCTCGGCGGCGGCGCCACCTGGACCGCCGGCGGCCTGATCCTGCTGGCCGGTGCGCTGGCCGCCTGGCGGTTCGGTCCCGCCACGCATTTCAGTGCCGGCAGCCTGATGCCCGATTTCGGCAAGCTCGCCACCCTGTCCGCTTTCGCCACCATCGCGCTCGCCTTTCAGGGCTTGGAGCTGGGGCCGGTGATGGGCGGCGAGATCCGCGATCCGGCGCGGCAGATTCCGCGCGCCACGTTGATCTCCTGCGTGGTGATCGCCGCCATCTATATCGCCGGCACCGCCGCACTGCTGGTCGCACTGCCCGCTTCGACCATCGATCTGATCGGCGGCATCCCGCAGGCGCTGGCGGCCATCGGCGCGCGCATCGGCTTGCCGGCCTTCGGCCCGCTCACCGCGGTACTGGTCACGCTCGGCTCGGTCGGCACCATCACCGCCTGGGTCGGCGGCATGGCGCGCGTACCCTTCGTGGTCGGCGTGGACCGCTATCTGCCACCCGCGCTGGGACGATTGCATGCCACCCGCGGCACGCCGCATATCGCGCTGCTTACGCAAGGCGTGCTGACCTCGCTGATGCTGTTGGCCGCCGTCTCCGGTGCCACCATCCACGAGGCCTACGTCATCCTGATCGACATGACCGTGATCATGTCGCTGCTGCCGCTGTGCTACATCCTGCTGGCGTTTCCGGTGCTGCGCATGCGCGCCGAAGGTTCCTTGCGGCGCAAGCTGGCTTGCTGGGTCATCGGATTATTGGGCCTGGGCGTGACCTTGCTTGCCATCGTCACGTCGATGATTCCGCCGGCCGACGATCCGCATCCCGCCCTGTTCCTGCTCAAGGTGGTCGGCGGGTCGGCGCTGCTGATCGGGGTCGGGTTGATGTTTTATCGGCACGCGCATCACCGATAAAACCAAACTCAATGCGGCAGCGGCACCAGCCTCAACTGATAGCCCAATGCGTTGGCCACCTTCATCGCCGTTGCCAGCGTCGGATTTCCGTCCATGCACAACGCCTTGTAGAGGCCTTCGCGAGTCAGGCCCGTATCGCGCGCGATCTGGCTCATGTTGCGGGCCCGCGCCACATGGCCCAGTGCAGTTGCCATCAGGGCCGGATCGTTTTCCTCGAAGCACACGTCCAGATAGGCGGTGATGTCTTCTTCGCTCTTGAGGTAATCGGCCGTGTCGTAACGGGTGAATGTTTCTTTCTTTCGGATTGCCATCGTCAATGTTCCCAGCCTTCGGCCACATGGATTGCGTTGGCAATGTCCTGCTGTTGCATGTGCTTATTTCCCCCGCAAGCAAGATAACCAGCAGCGAGCCACGCATCGTGTAATAGACCTGATAGCCGGGTCCGTAATCGATCTTCATCTCCCGGATGCCATGGCTCAGGTTGCGATGCTGGCCGCATTCCCCAGAGCCAGGCGATCGATACGCACCTGGACGCGCGCCTTGGCCTGCCGAGCGTCAAGTCCCAACAGCCAACGGTCGAACGTCCTGCTCTTGACTATCTCGATGATCGAAGCTGTGAACCATAGTTCACATCATGTCAACTATGGTTCACACCAGGATCAGAGCTGTACTGAGCCCCCAGCCAGCCGATTCACCTCCGCCATGATCGCCACCATCTGCGGTGCGGACTTCAACGCATAGTTGCCGTTGGTATAACCCCACCAGTCCCAGCATCCATACGGGTTGTACGGCACTTCCGCATCGATCGTCTGCGGATACAGCACGATGATGTTGTTGCTGTCGGCCCATTCGTTGATGCCGGCATTCTGCACGAACGCAGTGCCGACGGTTTCCTGGTTCTGCGAGCAGCCGTGCAGGGCCACTACGAGTCGGCATGCCGTGCCTTGTGCGCAGCTTTGCGGCACGAACACCCAGGCGGTGCTGTCCATCGAGATCGCTGCGCAATTGCTGCTGGGGCAGAACGCGTTCTGGTTGAACTGGATCAGGCTGCCACCGAGCTGGCCGTTGTTGCGCGCATTGAGCTTGCCGTAGAACAGGGTAAGAAAAGTCTGCTCAGGATCGATGCCGCAGTTATTCATGTACGGCAGCGCCAGATAAGAACACGCGGTCAGCGCATCGGGCGTCACCCAGGAGTGTTCGGCCGGCGTCGTGTTGTTGTAGGTGATATGGCTGGCCGTGGTGAAGCTCTGGTAGTACTGATCGAGGTCATCCATGGTGGCCTGGTAATCCACCGTATCCAGCGTGCCGCTGAACATGTAGATCGGCTTGTTGGCCAGATTGCTGACCGGATCGATGCGTCCGGCGCTGGCCTGCTGTTTGGTATAGCTCACCAGCGACGCTACCGGCACGTCGTAGCCGGTGGCGCAGGCGGTGCCCCAGAACGCTTCGTCGTCCTGCGCGCAGTAATACGCACCGCCCGCCATGACGGCGGTGCCGAAGACCGCCTTCGAATACGCCACCTGCAACTGGGTGGCCATGTAGCCGCCGGATGAAATGCCGGCCACGGTCAGGGAATTGGCCGTGATGGTGTAGGAACCGAGCGCCGATTGCGCCTGCGCCGACGGCGACAGGAACATCAGCAGACCGAGCAGCAAGGCGCTGCCCGCAGACCTGACGCATTGCCAAAGCATCGCAGTGTCCTCCAGGGTTGAGTACGCAAGGAAGCTCAAGGGCGGCAAAAATCTCCGCCAGGCGCGGCAATGCGCAGCGAACCGCCGTCGAGCCGAACGCAGCACCGGCTTTAAATCGAACGCGGATACCCCATATCCCGGCCTGCCATGCCTAGTAGCTACCCAAGCCGTCGCCAAGTGAATTGGACCAAGGGGCAATGCCCGCCACGGCCCTCAGCGGCGTGTGCGGTATGCCGGGCATACAACTGAATCCACAGGGGCTCCACGCCATGCATCATCTTTCTCAATTCTCCTCGGCGCGCGCATTGAAGCGCGGGCTGCCTGTCGCGCTGCTTGCCGGCGCCTTGCTTGCGGCCTCCGGTGTTCATGCGGCCGATCCGGCCAAGGCGGCGCTGATCCACAAGGTGGAAATCGATTCGATGAAGAACACCGTCTTCACGCCCGATTCGCCGCTGCTGGATTCCATGCTGGGCCCGGCCAAGGCCGCCAATCCGGACGCATCGCCGCAGACCTGGACGGCAGTGCGTGCCGATACCGCCTCGGCCATTACGGCCACGCTGTTCGGTCCGGGCAGCCCGGTCGACGCGGCGATGGAGCAATCGCTCGATCAGCTGTCCACGCCGGAACTGCAACATCTGGATGCGCTGCTTACCGATCCGGTGCTGATGAAGTTCCAGCACACCATGGCCAGCCCCGACACGCAGCGGGCGCTGCTGCAAGGCATGGCCGCCAGCACGCTGAAAATGCAGGCGGCGATGAACGCGGTGCTGCAGCGTCACAGCCTGAAGCTGCCGCCCCAGTAAGGTGCCACTTCCTGCACGGGACGCTGCCTGCGCACCGTGCTAGAACGATAAGGCCGTACTCGCCGGAGAAACCCATGCTCGCCGCACAAAACTTGCTCGCCGCGTTCGCACGCGTGAGCGACTACTGGTCGCCGAAAGTGATCGGCCAGGTCAACGACCAGCTGCTGAAGGCAGCCAAGATCAAGGGCCAGCTGGTGTGGCATGCGCACGACCACGAGGACGAGCTGTTCCACATCGTCAAAGGCAGCATGCGCATCGAGTTCGAGGACGGCGTGGTGGAACTGCGCGAAGGCGATTTCCTCACCATTCCCAAGGGCGTGCGCCACAATCCCGTCGCCGATGACGAATGCTGGATCCTGTTGATCGAACCGGCGTCGACCAAGCACACCGGCGATGAAGTGACGCCGCTGACGCGCAGTATCGAGGAGCAGTACTCCTGAGCCGCGGCTAGGCCGCGGCCTTTTTCAGCGTCACCGGCACCGATTTGTAGGACGGCGTACCCGACTGTTCGTCGTGGCTGTCCAGGCTCACCAGCCGGTTGCCTTCCGGGTAGTACATCGCCACCGTGCCCTGCGCGATCGGATATTCCACCGCGGTGAAACTGCGCACTGCGCGCACCTGCCCATCGCTGCCGACTGCGGTAGGACCGACCACTTCGATATCGATGCGGTCGCCGTGGCGCAGCCCCGCTGCCGCCAGATCCGCCGCATGGATGAACACCACGTCGCGCCGGCCACTGATGCCGCGATAGCGGTCGTTGAGGCTGTAGATGGTGGTGTTGTACTGATCGTGCGAACGGATGGTGGTGAGGGTGAGGTATTCGGTGTCGAGCAGCGGATCTTCATCCAGGCCCTTGCCGACCAGGAACTGCGCCTTACCGCTGGGGGTAAGCCACTTGCGTTCGGAAGCGCCGACAAACAGGCGAAAACCGCCCGGCTCGCGCACGCGCTCGTTGTAGTTGGCGAAGGCCGGATACACCACTTCGATCTTGTCGCGGATGCGGTCGTAGTTGGCCACCAGCCCATCCCAGTCCACCCGCGTCTGCGGCAGCGTGGCCTTGGCCAGCTGGGCGACGATCCACGGTTCCGAACGCAGATGTTCGGAAGCCGGCTCCAGTGTGCCTTCCGAGGCATGCACCATCGACATCGAATCTTCCACTGTCACCGATTGCGGCCCTTCGGCCTGCAAGTCCAGTTCGGTGCGGCCCAGGCACGGCAGGATAAACGACTGTTTGGCCAGGATCAGGTGCGAGCGATTGAGCTTGGTCGCCACATGCACGGCCAAGTCCAGCTTGCGCATGGCGGCAAAAGTGGCTTCCGGATCGGACATCGCCACGGCCAGATTGCCGCCCAGGCAGATCAGCGCTTTCGACTCGCCATCGCGAATCGCGCGGATCGCTGCCACCGCATCGTGGCCGTGCTTCTTGGGGAAGGTGAAGCCGAAGGCTTTCTCCACCCCATCCACCAGCTTGTCGTCCGGCTTTTCGGTGATGCCAACGGTGCGGTTGCCCTGCACATTGGAATGCCCGCGCAAAGGGCAGATGCCGGCGCCGGGACGGCCCATGTTTCCGCGCAGCAGCAGCAGGTTGGCGATCTGATGCACGTTCTGCGTGCCATGTGCATGCTGAGTGATGCCCATGCCGTAGCAGACGATCACGCGCTCGGCCTTGGCATAGATCTCGGCCAGGTGAATGATTTCCTCGCGCGTCAAACCCGACTTGGCGGTAATCGCATCCCAGCTGGTGGACTGAATATCCGCGATCAGCGCATCGATGCCGAGCGTGTGCTCGGCAATGAACGCGCGATCGAGCAGACCCTTGCCGCCATGCGACAGATCGCTGGCATCCAGCTCCAGCAGCCACTTCATCATGCCCTTGAGCATGGCCGTGTCGCCGCCGCATTTGATCTTGTAATAGGTGGAAGCCAGCTCGGTGGCGCGATTGGCCACCATTTCCAGCGGATCCTGCGGCGAGGTGAAACGCTCCAGCCCACGCTCGGGCAAAGGATTGATCGCCACGATCGGCACGCCGCGCTTGGCCACTTCGCGCAAGGTGGCCAGCATGCGCGGATGGTTGGTGCCGGGGTTGTGACCGATGCAGAACAGCGCGTCGCAGTGATCGAAATCGTCCAGCGTCACGGTGCCCTTGCCTACCCCGATCGATTGCGGCAGGCCCACGCTGGTGGCTTCGTGGCACATGTTCGAGCAATCGGGAAAATTGTTCGAACCGAATTCGCGCACGAAGATCTGATACAGGAATGCCGCTTCGTTGGAGGCACGGCCGGAGGTGTAGAACTCGGCCGCATCCGCCATCGGCAATGCATTGAGCGCGGCACCTATGCGGCGTATCGCTTCGTCCCATGCGATCGCCACATAGGTATCGGTGGCCGGATCGTAGACCATCGGATGGGTAAGCCGGCCCAGACCTTCCAGGGCATAGTCGCTCATGTTCCACAGCGAGGACACGGTATTGGCCGCAAAGAATTCTGGCCGCACGCGCTTGGCGGTGGCTTCCCACGACACCGCCTTGGCGCCGTTCTCGCAGAACTCGAAGGAACTGGTGTGTTGCGGATCGGGCCACGCGCAACCGGGACAATCGAAGCCGTGCGGCTGATTCACGCGACGCAGCGCAAGCGTTTCGCGGCCGATCGCCATCTGCCCGCTCAGCGCCTTGGCCACCGCGCGCAACGCACCCCAGCCGCCGGCAGGTCCTTCGTAGGTGCTGACACCTGAAATATCGGGTTTATCGCTCATCGCCGGCGCTCCTGCTACATCAAGACGAACAGGCTACAACTTCGCCGTTTCCGCAACCACCGCAACGCGGTGCAAAAACAAAAAAACCTCCCCTGCCGAAGCAGGAGAGGTACCCATGCAGGGGTTGGCTTTCTTTATGCAGAGACAGCTTCTTTTTGTTCTACCGGCAGGCGGATCAGGTAATCGAAAGCGCTCAGCGAAGCCTTGGCGCCTTCGCCCATGGCGATCACGATCTGCTTGAACGGCGTGGTGGTGACGTCGCCGGCGGCAAACACGCCGGGCACCGAGGTTTCACCGCGCGCGTCCACTTCAATCTCGCCGCGCGGCGACAGCTTCAGCGTGCCCTTCAGCCATTCGGTATTGGGCAGCAGGCCGATCTGCACGAACACGCCTTCCAGTTCCACGCGATGGCTGTCGCCGCTGTGACGGTCGGTGTAAGCCAGGCCGGTTACCTTCTGGCCGTCGCCGAGCACGTGGGTGGTCTGCGCGCTGACGATCACGTCGACGTTGGCGAGGCTGCGCAGCTTGCGCTGCAGCACTTCATCCGCACGCAGCTTGCTGTCGAATTCGAACAGCGTGACATGCTCGACCAGGCCGGCCAGATCGATCGCTGCTTCCACGCCGGAATTGCCGCCGCCGATCACCGCCACGCGCTTGCCCTTGAACAGCGGGCCATCGCAATGCGGGCAATAGGTAACACCCTTGTTGCGGTATTCCTGCTCGCCCGGCACGTTCATGTTGCGCCAGCGTGCACCGGTGGCCAGCACCAACGTTTTTGTCTTGAGCGAGGCGCCGTTGGCCAGCTTCACTTCGATCAGGCCACCCGGCTCGGCCGGCGGAATCAGTTGCTCGGCGCGCTGCAGGTTCATCACGTCCACGTCGTACTCGTGCACGTGCTGCTCCAGCGCCGTGGCCAGCTTGGGGCCTTCGGTGTACGGCACCGAGATGAAGTTTTCGATCGCCATGGTATCCAGCACCTGGCCGCCGAAGCGCTCGGCCGCCACACCGGTGCGGATGCCCTTGCGCGCAGCATAGATCGCCGCCGCCGCACCGGCCGGACCGCCGCCCACCACCAGCACCTGGAACGGCGCCTTATGCTTGAGCTTTTCGGCGGCGCGATCGGCGGCGCCGCTGTCCAGGCGCGCGGCGATCTGCTCGATCGTCATGCGGCCCTGGTCGAACGACTCGCCATTGAGGAACACCGTGGGCACCGCCATCACCTGGCGCAGCTCCACTTCGGCCTGGAACAGCGCGCCGTCGATCGCCACATGCTTGATGTTGGGATTGAGCACGCTCATCAGGTTCAGCGCCTGCACCGTGTCCGGGCAGCTGTGGCATGACAGCGACATGAAGGTCTCGAACACGTATTCGCCTTCGAGATGGCGCACCTGCTCGATCACTTCGTCCGACACTTTCGGCGGATGGCCGCCGACCTGCAGCAGCGCCAGCACCAGCGAAGTGAATTCGTGGCCCATCGGAATGCCGGCAAAGCGCACGCCGACATCGGTGCCGACGCGGTTGATCGCAAACGACGGCTTGCGTGCATCGTGGCCGTGCAGGTTCAGCGTGATGCGGTCGGACAGCGCGTGGATATCTTCCAGCAACGCGCGCAGTTCCTGCGCAGCTGCGCTGTCGTCCAGAGAGGCCACCAGTTCGATCGGATGGACCACCTTCTCCAGGTAGGCCTTGAGCTGGGTTTTCAGGTCGTTATCCAACATGGGGGATGGCTCCTTCGGATCTTCGGGGTGAGCGCCGCCGCATCCGCACACGGCGAATGGGCGACAACTCGGGGATAAGGTGGGCCTGCCGGAGAGACGACAGGCCCGTGCGGTTCGGGAGGGGAATGAACCGCAAAGCGCAACAAGCGTTTAGATCTTGCCGACCAGTTCCAGCGACGGCTTCAGGGTGGAAGCGCCTTCCTTCCACTTGGCCGGGCACACTTCGCCCGGGTGGGCGGCCACGTACTGCGCAGCCTTGACCTTGCGCAGCAGTTCGCTGGCATCACGGCCGATGCCGTTGTCATGGATTTCGCACAGCTTGATCTGGCCTTCCGGATTGATCACGAAGGTGCCGCGCAGGGCCAAGCCTTCTTCTTCGATCATCACATCGAAGTTGCGGGTGATGGCGCCCGTCGGATCGCCGACCAGCGGGTACTGCACCTTCTTGATCGCATCAGAGGTGTCGTGCCAGGCCTTGTGCGAGAAATGCGTATCGGTCGACACGCCGTAGATCTCCACGCCCAGCTTCTGGAATTCGGCGTAATGATCGGCCAGGTCTTCCAGCTCGGTCGGGCAGACGAAAGTGAAATCAGCCGGATAGAACACCACCACCGACCACTTGCCCTTCAGGCTGGCGTCGGTGACTTCGATGAACTTGCCGTCCTTGTAAGCGGTGGCCTTGAACGGTTTGATTTCGGAGTTGATCAGCGACATCTATATCTTCCGCGTGGTTGTGGATGAGCCACTAAAGATAGATGCCTTGACAGGAAAGAGCCAATTGATTGTTGGGATAGGTTTGATTTACCACGCCTATCACTAGGTGCTTTCCGAAATCCTTTGCCAGGCAGGGACTTAGTCAGTATCAGGCCAGACCGATATCGCGAACCATTGCGGCCGAGGGCAGGAGTAAGCCCGTGCATAAAATGATTATTTTCGCAGCACTGGTTGCTACCAGCGCCAACCTCGCATGGGCAGGCACTCCAGACGAGAAAGTGGTCAAAAGCTGCCTGCAAGCGAATACAAAGGTGCAGAGGTCGGCTACGCAAAAGGTAAGTCGGGCCGGGCACTAATCTATTCGGGCAAGCTCTATCGCTTGTCCAAAGCCGTCCCTGTTGGCGACAACCACGGCATCGAACCGAGCGTGTTCACTCCTTCCCTGGCGGAATGGAGTATCGCCAGGGAAGGGCAACAGCACTATTTCTGCGTGAGTTTCAACTTTGACGGGCTGGGGCAGAGCAGCAGCTTTCAAGGTGTCCGTGGCGGCTATCTTCTGAATTTGCAGACCAGGGTGCTCTACTTTGCGGTACGCCGCATACGCGAATAGCCTTCCATTTTTTACCGACTCAACACCGTGCAAATCACGAATGCTCGGCGATGGACCCGCGATAAACCCGCCGCACGATTTCATGGAAATGATGCACGGCATTTTCCCGCAGCGGATTGAGCCGCCCGGCCTCGTAGGAGCCTGAGGCCAGGCCGCGCTGCACGTCCTCGCAGATGGTGACGTCTTCGTCCTGCACTTCGTCGCTGAATTCGATGTCCTTGGCCCGTCGCGCCTGCGCCTCCTCGCTGGTGTCCGGCGCGTAGTAGAAATCGAATTCCACCTGGCAGCGGTCGACGCCCAGCGGCAGCACGCGGTTGGTCTGCAGGCGGCCGGGCAGGATGTTGAGCATCGCGTTCGGGTAGAGGAAGTAGTACAGCGCCTCGCCGCTGCCATAGAGATCCGAAGCGCTTTCCAGCGGGCTGAACTGGTAGGAATACCATTGGGCGGTTTCGGTGATGTAGCTGCGGTAGTCGAGCAGGCTGTTCAGGCCGGGATGGATGTGCGGTACGTGGTAGCCCTCCAGGTAGTTGTCCACGTAGACCTTCCAGTTGCAGGCCACTTCGTAGCTGACACGGCGATGGAATTCATAGCCATGCAATGCGCGGTCCGGGCCCAGCCGGGCGTCGATGCCGGCGACAAAATCGTCGAACGGCGGCGCGTCGGCGATGGCCACGAACACCAGGCCATGCCATACCTGCACACGTACCTCGGGCAACCGGATATCGGCGGGATTGAAGTCTGGCGTACGGCCCATTTCCGGCGCTCCGCGCAGCACCCCGTCCAGGCCATAGGTCCAGCCGTGATAGCGGCAGCGCAGGGACTGCGCGCCGCGCCCGTCGCAGCTGGCGATCGGCCCGGCGCGATGGCGGCAGACATTGTGGAAGGCGCGAATGCTGTCCGCATCGCTGCGCACGACCAGCAGCGGCAAGCCGGCGATCTCGGTCACCACGTGATCGCCTACCTCGGCCAGTTGCGCCTGATGGCAGACCAGCTGCCAGCTGCGCGCAAAGATCGCCTTGGCGTCCAGCACCGCCATGCGCGGGTCGGTATAGAAGCGGGCCGGCAAGGTCAGCGCGTGGTCGAGCGCCTGCGGGGCCAGCGATTCGGCGGATAGCAGCTCGGACATGGCACGGATCTCGCGGCGAAGAAGCCCGAGTATTCCGCGAACGCGCGGCCCTGGGTAGGGCCGGCGCGGCTGGGCCTCAAAGGCCGCTCTGGCCCGGCTTGTAGATGGCCTCCGCGGCCGACTCGCTGCTATGCAGGTTGCGGATCAGCAGCCGGTACGTATCCCGGCCCGCTTCCTTGGCCGCGTACAGCGCCTCGTCCGCCAGCTTCATCAGCACGTCTACGGATACTGTGCCGTGGCACATCGCGGCGCCGATGCTCATGCGCACTTCGACGGTGCCCGTACCCACCGCAACTGCCATATGCAAGCGCTCCCACAAGGAGTGCAGGAAGGCCTGCGCGTTGTCTTCGGTGCCGATATCCGAACACAGCACCACGAACTCATCGCCGCCGATGCGCGCCACCATTTCGCCTTCGCGCACCAGCCGCTGCAGGCACTGGCCCACTTCGGCCAGCACCATGTCGCCGGTGGCGTGGCCGTGCGAATCGTTGATCGACTTGAAGTTGTCGATGTCCACCAGTGCGAGCAGCACCGGCATGTTGAACTGCGCGGCCTGGCGCAGCACCAGCGATACCCGCTCGTGGAAGTAGCGGCGGTTGGCCAGGCCGGTCAGCGAATCCTGGTGCGCCAGGCGCAGCAGTTCACGCTCGACGTTCTTGATGTGAGTGATTTCGGTGGTCAGCGCGTACAGCCCGCGCACGCGCCCGTCGGCACCACGGTCGGGCACGTAATGCGCCTGGAATTGCAGCAGATGCCCACGATAGTTGGCCTCGTATTCGAACATCACCGATTCGCCCGCATAGGCACGCCGCAGGTAGCTCTTGAGCTGTTCGTACAGGCGATTGCCGCGCACTTCCTTGATGGTCTTGCCGACCATCGCCTCCGGCGATTCGCCCGATACCTGTTCGACGAAGCGGTTGACGTAGGTGTAGTGCTCGCTCATGTCGATGCGCGCGATGACTGCGGGCACGTTATCGGCAATCGTCTGCAGCTGCGCCTGGCTTTCCATCAGCGCCTGTTCCGCCAGTACCCGCGCGGTGACATCGCGGCCGGTGTAGATGATCTCCATGCTGCCGTCGTCGTCGGGGCTGGCGACCAGGCGCGCAAACGCCTCGATCCACAAATAATGTCCACGCTTGTGCTGCAGGCGATAGGTGGCCGTAACCGCACCGCCTTGCGCGCGCAGTTCGGTGACCACCTGGGTGATACGTTGGCGATCGTCCGGATGGATCAGGTCCGGACGTGGGTGCATGAAATCGTCCACCTCCCAGCCGAGCAGCTCCTTCACCGAGGGCGAAACGTATTGACGATCGCCGTTGGGGCGGATGCGCATCACCAGGTCGCCGCTGTTGTCGGCCAGCATGCGGTAGCGCAGTTCGCTCTCGCGTACGCGCGCCTGCAGCCGATCCTGCTCGGCCAGCGCCAGCACCACCGGCAGTGCCACCAGGCAGGACGCACCGATGAATACCTGCGCCATCACCACCCGCATCGCTGCCGTCGTGCCGGCCACCAGGTTGAACGGGCCGATGTTGAGCATGGTCGTGGCGGTGGTGATCAGGGCGATGATCGCCAGGCCGATCACCATGCCGGCGAAGCGATGGCGGAATACCAGCAGCAGCAGCGGCGGATAGACCAGGAACAGCAAGGGCACGCGCGATACCGAAAACACCACGCAGGCGATCACCGCCATCAGCAGCAGGTCGCGGATCAGCCGCCAGGGCGTGCCGCCCGGTTCGGAGCGGCGCCAGTCCTTGGTCACCACCACCAGCGAAGTGCTGCCGGCGATCACCATGCCCAGGAAATGCGAACGGAACAGCGTGTTGAAGCTGGTGAAAAATTCGCGCGCAGGCCAGAAGTGCTGCATCGCTGCGATCGCCAGCGCACACAGGCCGCAACCGATGAACGCGCTGATCAAGCCGACCCGGGCCAGTGCCAGAAAGCGTGTCTGCGGGCCGATGACCGGAAAGCGGCGCCGGATCGCCACGCTGACCAGCAGCGCCTCGCCCGCATGGCATAGCCCCAGCGCCAGCGTGGTAAGCAAAGGATCGCCCAGGATCTGCTTGGCGGTGACGAAGCCCAGAAATCCCGCCATCAGCAGCGGCCACGTTTCCGCCAGCGGCCGGCGCACCAGCAGGCCAAGCATGATGCCGTTGGCCAGCCACAGCGAGGTGGGGCTATGAGTGGCCCGCGCCAGCGCGATCGAATACAGCGACACGCCACCGGCCAGCGCGAACAGGCCAATGCAATGCCACAGCATGTCCGGATAGCGCCGGAAGACCATACGAGATCCCTGAACCCCTGACGTTGCGATCGCGGAACCCGCAGGTTCCCCCGCCTCAGCAAAGCAAGACCCCTGCCAAGCCTCAGTGGCTCGGCAGCTTGGGCGTCCAGGTTATTGATAGCGCAGGGCCGGAACCGGCGCCATGCCGGTTCCCTACGCCTATTTCAGCGACAGCGCGCTTTCCCAGCTGGCCTGCCGCAATGCGTCCGCTTTACGCCACCAGCGCTCGCCCGCCTGCGGCGCGGCAAGATTCAGGCGCTCGCCCATGCGCGGCGTGGCCAGCGGGATGTCATGCAGGGCCGCCAGGCTGAGCACTCGTTCGAACGGCTCCTGCCAGGCATGCATGGCCAGATCGAAGGTGCCGTTGTGGATCGGCATCAGCCAGCGGCCGCCCAGGTCCAGATGCGCCTGCACGGTCTGCTCCGGCTGCATGTGCACATATGGCCACTGCGCGTCGTAGGCGCCGGTTTCCAGCAAGGTGATGTCGAACGGTCCCAGCCGTTCGCCGATGGTCTTGAAGCCATCGAAGTAGCCGGTGTCGCCGCTGAAGAACACGCGCAGCTTGTCGTCGGCAATCACCCAGGAGGCCCACAGCGTACGGTTGCCGTCGAACGGCGTGCGGCCGGAAAAGTGCTGGGCCGGCGTGGCGGTAAAGCGCATGCCGTCGACCTCGGTGTGCTGCCACCAGTCGAGCTGGCGCACCTTGGCCGCATCCACGCCCCATTCGATCAGGCGGTCGCCGACGCCCAACGGGGTCAGGAATACATCCGTAATGCCGGACAGATGCGCAATGGCATGGCGGTCGAGATGGTCGTAATGATCGTGCGACAGGATTACGCCGCGGATCGGCGGCAAGTCGCGCAACGCCATCGGCGGCTGGTGGAAGCGCTTGGGCCCCATCCACTGGAACGGCGAGGCGCGTTCCGAAAACACCGGATCGGTCAGCCAGTAGGCGCCGCGCAGCTTGAGCAGCATGGTGGAGTGGCCCAGCCGGAACAAGCTGCGATCGGGCGCCGCATCCAGCTGCGCGCGAGTCAGCGCCTGCACGGGGATCGGTGCAGACGGAATGGTGTCGGCGGGCTTGTGCAGCAACAGGTTCCAGATCAGGCGCAACGTCTTGCCCAGGCCCTGGGACGGGCGCGGGGCCGGGTTATGGAAGCGGTCGCCGCGGCGCTGCGGGGAAGCCTGGTATTTGTCGGTCTGGGCAGGGGCGGACATGGCGGTCTCCGGGGCTCGGGCCAGGGTGGTCCGATAAGTGCACTACACAGTGTAGTTTCTTTTCGAAAAAGTAAACCCTTCGGTGTAAAATGGTCGCCATGTCCGATTTTCCAAGCCCCACCCGCCTGACCGACCGCAAGCGCCAGGCGATCATTGCCGCCGCCATCGATGAATTCCGCGCCAGTGGCTACGAAGCCACCAGCATGGATCGCATCGCCGCACGCGCCGGCGCCTCCAAGCGCACGGTCTACAACCATTTCCCCAGCAAGGAAGTGCTGTTCGCCGAAATCCTGCATCAGCTGTGGGAAACCATCGCCGGCAACGAAGAACTCGCCTACCGCGCCGATCGCCCGCTGCGCGACCAGTTGCTGGACCTGATTGCGCAGAAATTCCGCCTGCTCAATGACGAGGCCTTCGTCTCGCTGGCCCGGGTGGCGCTCGCCGCTGGCATCCATTCGCCCGAACGTGCACGCGACATGGTGGCGCGCATGAGTGAGCGCGAAGAAGGTCTTACCGTGTGGATCCGCGCGGCGGCGGCTGCCGGCCGTTTGAAGCTGCAGGATCCGGTGTTTGCCTCGCACCAGCTGCAGGGCCTGATCAAGGGCTTCGCGTTCTGGCCGCAGATCACGCTCGACCAGCCGCCGCTGGACGCCGCCATGCAGAAGCAGGTGGCCGAGTCGGCGGTGGACATGTTTCTGGCGCACTACGCTGCGTAAGCTGCGCGCTCATCATTTAGCGCTTCACTCCCGATCAGGATATGTCCATGTCGAAGCTTCCCCCGGATGGCCTGCCCCGCTATCGCCTGCTCACCGGCAAGGACGACGCCAGTTTCTGCCACCGCGTTTCCGAAGCGCTGGCGCTGGGTTATCAGCTCTACGGTTCGCCGGCGGCGACCTTCAACGGTGAGCACGTGGTAGTGGCGCAGGCGATGCTCTGGCCAGACACGCTGCGCTGATCGCCAGTACAAATGAAAAGGCCTGCGCTTTTGCGCAGGCCTTGGCCGCATGGCGGTGAGGATGGTCAGTGCAGGATATTGCCACGCCCGTCGCGCCATTCATTGCCGCGGAAGTGATAGCCGGGGTGTTGTACCGCATGCTCGCCGCGTGCCGGCATCGGTCCGCGGTAGCCACTGCGCACGTCGTAGCGATTGTCGACATAGCCGCGGAAACGCGACGGTCCGCGGTACCAGGGACCGACGCCGATAAACACGCCGCCGGCGAACCATTCCGGTCCGTAATAACCGTAGGGCGCGCAGCTGTAGGGCGCGTAGTCGTAATAGCCGTACGGACAATCCGGCGGCGCTCCTACCGCCACGCCCACTTGCGCTTCGGGCTCCACCGGTACGCACGCCGCCAGCAGCAGCGCCGCGGCGATAGCCAGGCCAGCATTTGCGATGATCTTCATAGAACTCTCTGATCTGCTCAGGAAGGGAAGGCCATCGTCTGCCGGCCCGGCTGAAATACCGGTGACCGCGCCAGCTGCGATTTAGACGCGGTTAGGCTGGGCTCAAGCCAGGGTTTCGGCCAGCAGCTTGGTCAGTGCCTGCCAATGCCGCTCCGCACCCTGGGCGTTGAAGGCCGGGTGATCGGGCACCGCATAGCCATGCATCGAGCCGGCATAGAGCTCCACCTGATGCGGCACCTTGGCTTCGGTCAATGCGGCTTCGAGCTGCGTTTTCTGCTCGGCGGTGAAGTGCGAATCGTTGTCGGCGCCGCCTACATACACATGGCCGGTGATGCCTTGGAGGAAGCGGTGCGGGCTGTCCGGCTGATCGGTGACCAGGCCGCCGGCATGGAACGAGCCGATCGCGGCGAAACGGGTCGGATACGCCCCAGCCGCCGTCACGGCCAGCTTGCCGCCCATGCAATAGCCGGTCACACCGAACCGGTCGCCCTTCACTTCCGGACGCGCGGCGAGGAAGCCGATAAAGGCTTCGGCATCGGATACGGTGCGGTCGCGGTCGAGGCTGCCGACGAGCTTCATGATGAATTCCTTCTTGGCCGGATCGCCGAAGGCCGTGGCCGGATCCATCACCTCGATCGGTCCGTTGCGATAGAACACGTCCGGCAGCAGCACGGCATAACCATTATCGGCCAGACGCTGCGCCATCTCCTGCATGGCCGGACGGATGCCGACGGCGTCGATGTAGAAAATCACGCCGGGCCACGGACCCTCGCCCTTGGCCGGGGTGAACAGCGATGCCGGACAATTGCCGTCGCGGGTCTTGATGCTTGCGTCGATACGGGACATGAGGCCTGATCTCCAGGATGCGGGGTGAGGGATCTCCGCAAGATATATGAGGATACCCTCATATACAAGCCAGGCAGCCCGGATCAGCGTTCCGCCATGCTCGCCCCGGTCGCGGCGGTCGCGCAGCACACGCATCGCCATCCACCTTGATCGCGCGGCCCGCTATTGCAGTGCGGCATGCACGGGCCACGCTGCAACTGCTAGTGTCAGTGCGATATAGATCGATCTAAATCAGGTCGGTCCAACGGGGTGCGGCCACGTCCGTGGCGGCGCAATCTGCTTTCCATCCATTCCACACGGTTGAGCAGCATGCTTGAACGAATCAGGTTGACCGGTGCCCGCACCGCGCTACGTCCGCTGACCCTCGCCACCCTCCTGCTGCTCGGCATGGGTACGGCGCATGCGCAGACCGTCACCCAGCCGCTGGACAGCGGCTGGCGCTTCCGCCTGGCCGGCGACGACAGCCACGCCAAGGATCACCATGGCGCCACGGAATGGCACGACGCCAACGTGCCGGGCACCGTGCAGACCGACCTGCTTGCCGCCAAGCTGCTGCCCGATCCGTACTACCGCGACAACGAAGCCAAGGTGCAGTGGGTAGGCCTGAGCAACTGGCAATACGAAACCAGCTTCGATGTCGATGCCGCCACCCTGCAACGCGACCACGTCGAGCTGGTGTTCGACGGCCTGGATACGTTCGCCGACGTCTATCTCAACGGCCACAAGCTGAGCAGCGCCGACAACATGTTCCGCCGCTGGCGCATCCCGGTAAAACAGGATCTGCATGCCGGCAAGAACACGCTGGAAGTGCGCCTGTATTCGCCGATCGCGCGCCTGCTGCCGTGGCTGCTGAAACAACCGTATGCCCTGCCCGGCGAATTCGATTCGGCCTTCGGCGACGAACCCAAGGGCAAGCAGACTTCCAACTATGTGCGCAAGGCGGCCTACCAATATGGTTGGGACTGGGGCCCGCGCATCGTCACTGAAGGTATCTGGCAGCCGGTGCACCTGGACAGCTGGAATGCCATGCGCGTGGACGATTTCCACGTCAAGCAGAACTTCGTCAGCAGCGACGCCGCACAGGTAGCCGCGCAGTTCGAGATCAAGGCCGACAGCACTAAGACCGTGCATGTCAGCGTCGACGCCATCGGTCCCGATGGGCAGAGCGCAGCGCATACCGAACAGGATGTAACGGTCGACGCCGGCACCCAGACCATCAGCCTGCCATTGCGCATCGCGCATCCGCGGCGCTGGTTTCCGGCCGGCTACGGCGCGCAGGACATGTACACCTTCAAGGCCAGCCTCAGCGCCGATGGCAATGCGCTCTACAGCAGCGCGCACGACGTCGGCCTGCGCAGCGTCGAGCTGCGTCGCGACAAGGATGCCTGGGGCAAGGGCTTCGCCTTCGTCGTCAACGGCATCCCGGTGTTCGCCAAGGGCGCCGACATGATTCCGTTCGACAGCTTCCCCACCCGCGCCAGCGATGCGCAGATGCAGCAGGTGCTGCAGTCGGCGCGCGACGCCAATATGAACATGGTGCGCATCTGGGGTGGCGGCTATTACCTGCCCGATTCGTTCTACGCCATGGCCGACAAACTCGGTCTGATGGTGTGGCAAGACTTCATGTTCGGCGGCGCGGTTCCGCCCAACGATGCCGACTTCGTCGCCAACACGCGCCAGGAAGCGGTGGAGCAGGTGAAGCGCCTGCGCGATCACGCCAGCATCGTGCTCTGGTGCGGCAATAACGAAGTGGAGACGGGCTGGGAAGCCTGGTCCGATCGCCAGACCTTTGCCGCCGCGCTCAAGCCGGCCGAACGCGACGCCATCGTCACCGGCATGGTCAATCTGTTTGGCAACGTGCTGCGCAATGTGGTCACCGAGTACGATCCCAGCGTGCCGTACTGGGCCAGCACGCCCAGCACTGATTACGACGGCGCGGCCAACGTGCTTGACGACGGCGACTATCACTACTGGAACGTGTGGTCGGGCGAAGCCAAGCCGTTGGAGGAATACCTCAACGTCACTCCGCGCTTCCAGTCCGAATACGGGCTGCAATCCTTCCCCGATCTGCGCACCATCCACGCCTTTACCCAGCCGGGCGACCTGCGGCCTGAATCGCCGGTGATGCGCGATCACCAGAAATACGACAGCGGCAACGGCAACAAGCGCCTGCTGCTGTACATCACGCGCAGCTATGGCGAGCCGAAGGATTTCGCTTCGTTTGTCTATCTCAGCCAGGCGATGCAAGCACACGGCATCGAGCTGGCCGCCGAACACCTGCGTGCCTCGCGCCCGCAGGCGATGGGCTCGCTGTACTGGCAGCTCAACGACGTGTGGCTGGGGGCGTCCTGGGCCAGCGTCGACTACTACGGCCGCTGGAAAGCGCTGCAATTCCACGCACGCCGTTTCTATGCACCCCTGCTGATCGCCGCGCTGCGCAACAACGGCCAGACCACGGTGTCGCTGGTTTCCGACCGCACCACACCGGCCGAGCTGCACTGGCGCATGCGTGTGCTGGATTTCGCCAGCAAGACGCTGAGCACGCACGACGAAGCGGCAAGCGTACCGGCGCTGGCCAGCAGCAAGGTCGCCAGCTACAGCGATGCGCAGCTGCTCAACGGCGCCGATCCGCACGCGAGCTTCGCGGTGTTCGAACTGCTCGACGGCGACCAGGTCGTATCGCAGAACCTGGTGTTCTTCGACGAAGCCAAGAACCTGCAGCTGCCGTCGCCGCATGTGCAGGCGAAGCTGGACGCCAGCGGCGATGGCTACAGCCTGACGCTGAGCACAGACCAGCTGGCGCGCGATGTGTGGGTATCGTTCGGTACGCTGGATGCGGATCTGTCGGATAACGCTTTCGACCTGCTGCCGGGCCAGAGCATCACCTTGACCGTGCACAGCAAGGCCACGCTGCAGCAGTTGCAGCATGCGTTGCAGGTGCAAAACCTGGCCGAAGTGATAGCCAAGCAGTAAACCATCTCCCTCCCCTGCTCGGCAGGGGAGGGCCGGGGTGGGGTTGTCCGAGCTTGCCGCAAGTGTGGGAGCTTCACCCCACCCCAACCCTCCCCTACTTCACGTAGGGGAGGGAGCTGATCTCGCAAGTTTCCATTTATCAAGAGATATGGCCCATGCCGACCCGACGCGAATTCCTGAAGTGGTCCGGACTCACCGCCAGCGCCGGCTTATTCGGCAATGCGCGCGTGTCACGCGCGCAGAGCGCATCCACTTACGTCAGCAAGCGGCCGCCCCTGGCCAAGCGGAAGTTCACCAGCCAGGCGGTCGAACGCCAGCTGGCCAGCGTCAAGGCCGCTATCGCCGATCCCAAGCTCGCCTGGATGTTCGAGAACTGCTACCCGAACACCCTCGACACCACCGTCGAACTCGGCACCCTCGACGGCAAGCCGGATACCTTCGTCATCACCGGCGACATCGATGCGATGTGGATGCGCGACTCTTCCGCCCAGGTGGTGCCATACATTCCGCTGGCGAAAGACGACCCTGCACTGCAACGGCTGTTCCACGGCTTGATCCAGCGACAGGCGCGCTGCATTCGCATCGATCCCTACGCCAACGCCTTCATGCCCGACCCGCATGCGCAGCCGCTGGACTGGTCGCGGCACGATCACACCGACATGAAGCCGGGCGTGGGCGAGCGCAAATGGGAAGTGGATTCGCTGTGCTATCCGATCCGCCTGGCGCATGGCTATTGGCAGGCCACCGGCGATACGCGCCCCTTCGATGACGACTGGCGCAGCGCCATGCAGCTGGTGCTGAAAACCTTCCGCGAACAGCAGCGCAAGCACGATCACGGGCCGTATCACTTCCAGCGCATGTCGGAGATTCCCACCGAATCGCAGATGCTGGGCGGCTACGGCAATCCCACCCGCCCGAACGGCATGATCCATTCCATGTTCCGGCCCTCGGACGACGCCTGCATCTATCCGCTGTTCGTGCCCGCCAACCTGTTTGCCGTGCTGAGCCTGCGCCAGCTGGCGCAGATGAGCCGCGCCATCCACCACGACCACGACTTCGCCGCACAGTGCGAGGCGCTTGCCAAGGAGGTGGAGCAGGCCGTGCACAAGGACGGCCGCATGCACGATGCAGACGGCCAGGAATTCTGGGCGTATGAGATCGACGGCATCGGCAATCAGCTGTTCATGGACGATGCCAACGTGCCCAGCCTGCTCGGCTTGCCGTACCTGGGCTGCTGCGAGCGCAACGACCCGTTGTACCAGAACACTCGCAAGCGGGTCTGGAGCACGCGCAATCCGTATTTCTTCCGCGGCCGCGCCGGCGAAGGCATCGGCGGCCCGCATGAAGGCCTGCGCATGATCTGGCCGATGTCGATCATGATGTACGCGCAAACCAGTACCGACCCGGCCCAGATCCGCCAATGCCTGACCTGGCTGCGCGACACCGACGCCGGCAGCGGCTTCATGCATGAGAGCTTCGACCAGGACGACCCCAACCATTTCACACGCAGCTGGTTCGCCTGGGCCAATACCCTGTTCGGCGAACTGATCGTGGACGTGCAGCGCCAGCATCCCCAATTGCTGCGCTGATCGATAGCTGATTTTCGCCGGTTGCTCCGGCAAACTCTGTGCGCCGCAGGCGCCGAGCGCGCCTGCATCGATTCGATCAGCGCAGCACGGGGCTTGCCATGAGCACTTCATCCATCCAGGCCTTGCTGAGCGAAGCGACGCAGGCCTATGCACAAGGCAATCCCGCGCAGGCCGGGCAGCTCGCGCTGCAGGTCACGCAGATGGACCCCAACCACGCGCAGGCGCACTACCTCACCGGGCTGGCCTGCCTGGACACGCGTCAGCTCAATCGCGCCCTGGAGCATTTGAACCGCGCGGTGGGGCTCAACGCCAAAAGCGCCGAATACACCACCCATTTCGCCCGCGCCCTGGCACAGGCGCAGCGTTATACCGAAGCGTTGCAGATTGCCAACATCGCCTATGCGCTCACGCCGGCCCATCCCTCGACGCTGGATGCGCTGGGCAGCGTCTACATGCAATGCAACGCGCACGAGCGCGCGCATGTGCTGTTTCAACGCGCGGTGGCGCAGGCGCCGGAACTTGCGGGCAGCCATTTCAATCTGGCAGTGACGGCGACGTTCACCGGCGACCTTGCCCAGGCCGAGACGCATTTCGATGCCTGCCTGGCGCGCATGCCCAGCTACTGGGCCGCCTACGGCCTGCGCTCCCGGCTGCACCGGCAGACCGCGGACCACAACCATCTCGCGGCCCTGCATGCCTTGCTCGCGGCGCATGCCGATGACGCCGATGCGCAGATCCACCTGCACAGCGCGCTAGGCAAGGAATACGAAGATCTGGGCGATTTCGCCCGGGCGTTCGAACACCTCAGCCTGGGCAAGGCGGCTGCGCGCAAGCGCGTGGATTATCAGCCCGGGCAAGACAGCGCGATGGTGGATGCGCTGATCAAGGCGTTTCCTGCGCCGATCCAGGGCGGTACGGGTTATGGCAGCGACGAGCCGATCTTTATCGTCGGCATGCCGCGCTCGGGCACCACCCTGGTCGAGCGCATTCTGTCCAGCCATCCGCAGGTATATGCCGCCGGCGAGCTGATGAATTTCGGCGTGCAGCTGGAACGCCTCGCGCCCGCGGGCGTAGCGGCGCGCCTGGGTCCGGAGCTGATCGCTCACTCGCAACGCTACGACTGGGAGCGCCTGGGCCTGCGCTACGTCGACAGCACCCGTCCGCAAACCGCGATCAAGCCGCACTTTATCGACAAGCTGCCACACAATTTTCTCTACCTCGGCCTGATCGCCAAGGCGTTGCCGAAGGCCAAGATCATCTGCCTGCGTCGCCATCCGCTGGATACGTGCCTGAGCAATTTCCGCGAAACCTTCATGGAAAGTTCCGCCTTCCATGGCTATAGCTTCGACCTGCTCGACATCGGCCGTTTCTACATCCAGTTCGAGCGGATGATGGCGCATTGGCATACGGTGCTGCCCGGCCGCATCCTGCAGGTGAGTTACGAAACGCTGGTGGCGGAGCAGGAAACCACGACGCGGCAACTGCTCGCGCATTGCGAACTGCCCTGGCACGACGCCTGCCTCGACTTCCAGCGCAATACGTCCGCCGTGGCCACCGCCAGCACGGCCCAGGTGCGCGAGCCGATGCATCGGCGTGCAGTGGGACGCTGGGAGAAGTTTCGGCCGTGGCTGGAACCGCTCGAGCAGTTGCTCAATCAGGCGGGCATCGCTACCCGCGAGGCATGAGTATTGGCTAAGGGTTACGCGGCATGCTGCCGTGCATGCTCCATCAGATGCTGCAAGGTCAACGCCGGCCCCACATGCGATAGCTCGGTCGCCACCGCTTCGGCCGCATCCCGCGCAGGCGCCACCACCCGCACGAACATCTCGGCCTCGTAGCGGCGCACTGCTTCGTCCCAATTGGCACAGGCCACCAACTGACGGGCCAATTCCGAGCCATCCAGCATGGCCGCATTCACCCCTTCCCCGCCGAACGGCGACATCAGATGTGCCGCATCGCCCAGCAACGTGACGCCACGTCGATGCACCCATTGATGGCCTACCGGCAGCGCATGGATGGAGCGCACCGCCATCTGCTCGTTGGATGCATGGATCAGCGCCAGGATTTCCGGCGCCCAGCCGTCGAACTCGGCCAGCAGCCGGGCGCGCGCAGCAACCGGCGACGCGACGTCGAAATTTTGCTCCGCCCACGCGACCGGCACACGGAACACCGCATAGCCACGCAAGTGCCCATTGCCGTTGCGCTGCACGATCAGCCCCTTGCCATCGGCCTCCACGCCGATCTTGCCGCGCCCGACCAGGGCCGCGATGGCAGGGTGGCGATGGTCGACCTCGTCGATGCCGAACTCGATAAAAGTGATACCGCTGTACTGCGGCAGGTAAGGCGAAACCAGCGGCCTGATCCGCGACCAGGCGCCATCGGCACCGACCACCAGATCGAACGGCCCTGCCGTGCCCTGCGCAAACACCAGCTCGGACGTTCCGTCCTCGCCCAGCCGCATCTCGCGCAATTCGTGATTCCAGCGCACGAGCTGTGCCGGCAGCGATTCGAGCAGGATCGTCCGCAGCGCCGTGCGATCTACCTCCGGTCGGTCGATGCCTGTCACATCATCGTCTGCAAACAGCAACGTGCCGTGCTTGTCATACAGGCGGCTGCCCTGGTCCTCGTAGCGCGCGATGCGCAGGAACGCTTCGCCCAGCCCCGCCCGCGTCAGCGCCAGCTGGCCCGATTCCACATGCAGATCCAGCGTGCCGCCCTGGGGACGGGCCAGCGCATGCGCCTCCCGCTCGAACACCGTAACGGCCATGCCGGCCAGATGTAGCGTGCGCGCCAGGGTGAGGCCGCCGGGGCCGGCGCCGATGATGGCGATGCGCGGTTGTTGTGTCATGGAAGGGCACCCGTTAAATTGAATAGGAACCTATATATAGATGCATAGCCTCCTATGCAAGTGACCGAGCCATGACCGACTGGAACCTGTTCACCAATCCCGCCCCGCTGGTCAACATGGCCGCGCGCAGCTTCGCCTGGCTGGGCGAGCAGCGCGTAAAGCCGCTGGGCTTCCGCATCGGCCAGCTGCCGGTGCTGTACTTGCTGCGCGAGGGCGGCCAGTTGTCACAAAAGGATTTGTCGCAGCACGCCAAGGTGGAACAGCCGTCGATGGCGCAGACGCTGGCGCGGATGGAGCGCGATGGCTGGATCGAACGTAGTCCCGATCCGGAGGACGGGCGCAGCAGCCTGGTCTCCTTGACGCGCAACGCGAAAGCCAGGTTGCCGAAACTGCGCCAGGCGCTGGATGCCGATCGCGAGCAAGTACTTGCCGGCTTCAGCAAGCAGGAAGCTGCAACCCTGGTCCACTTGCTGCAGCGCTTGAACCAGAACCTCGACCGGATGGTGGAAGAACGCAGCGCACCGTAAGCCGGCTTGCTCCAAACGCCAACACAGACATAAGTGTCACAGGCTGCATTGCTATAATGCGCTGCGCTGGCAGGGGGCCAGTTATCAAGGAGATCTGGAAATGTCCGAAGCTTCGTCGAAGCTGGCCGACCGCGCTGCCGTCATCATGGGACCTGCACTGGCCACCATGTTCGCCAATGCATCCGAACACAAGACGCCGGTCAACATGGACTGGGTCGAGCGCCTGTCCGAGATCAGCCTGAATATCGCCCAGGCACTCGAAACGAAGGCAGAAAAACGGCTGTCATCCGAGGCCTGATTGCATCCACGATGGCGCGCTCATGACAGTGCGCGCCACGTTGTAATCCGCGCGATACGGTAACGACTGCCCACTGGCCAGTGCTTCAGGCCGCAGCGTTACCCTTGCGAGCCAAGCTCAGCGAATGCGGGGCGCCGGTGATCCAGGACTTGCGGTTCCTGCATACCGCAGCGTCGTCGCACAAGGCCGATACCTGGATGTGCGGATGCTCTGCCGTGCCGACAAAGCTGTAGCGCACGGCCATCGCCTTGGGCGAGCTGACGTCCATGAAATACCAGCGCTCGCGCATGCGGCCGTCTTCGCTGTAGACCGCATAAGATTGAAAGTGCTTTTTGTGGTCGTCGTAGGCAGGTTCATGAACTTGCGTCGCCACCGCGTTCATCGCTTCGCCGACCGAGGCGTAAGGAAGCGGCGTTTCATCCCACACCAGGTCCGCGCCGAGATAGCTACGTGGCCACTGCTCATCCGTACTGGAGTCGGTGTTAAACGAGACGGGTATGCGCACATAGCCATCCGCCGCCGTGCCGTTTTTGATCGCAGGGTGGAAGCGCCAATGGATAGCGGCATCGATCGCAGCCCGATCCAGATCGCGCTGCCCCGAACTTTCTGCAACTTTGATGTCCTCCGGCTGGCCGGTCTTGCCAACCAGGATCAGCAGCATCGTCCTGCCCTCGATGCCGTACACCGCCTCGAACCCCGGATAGATCGGCGCCTGGCTTTGATGTGGATTGCCTGCCGTATCGGAAGTGCCGATGGCCGCCGGCGGCGGGATGGGGGCCGGAGGTGGTGGCGGGGGCGGCGGAGGAGGCGGCATCACGAAATAGGATTCCGCCGGCACTACCGGAAGCTGCCTCGGCTCATACGAATTGCTCTGCAGATCGACAAAATGCGTACTGGCGCCGCAGGCCTGCCAGCGCGCAAACACGCGCGCTTTGTCGGCCTCCAGGCCGACAAACATCATGGCCACGCCGCGCAGCGAACGCGGCGGCATATCCTTGAATGCAGTGAGGATAAAGTCGGCGGTCGCCTGCGAAGAAGGGCCGCCAAAGGTAACGACGATAAGGCCGGGCTTGATGCCACTGGCCAGAATGTTCCTTACATTTTCCAGCTGCCGCTGGCGGCCACCCACGTCTTCGCTGTCATTCCCCGCCGGCACGAACAGCTGGTAAGCGCGATATCTCAAGAGCGTGGTATGCGACTGCTGCCAGACCAAGCCGGTGAGATAGCGGGACCAGTCACCCCAGTTGTGAATATCGGTCGGCTTTGTCAGGACCACCGGCCAGGCGCCCGAACCAGCCTGGCTTACCGGCGCAACCGCCCCGCCTTGGTCGATGCCTTGCGCCACGGTACTGGGCACCCACAGCACCGATCCGGCGCATGCCATCGCAAGCGCCACTGCCAGCTTCTTCATCACCATCCCCTAATGGCTTGGCGCGCCCCTGCAGCTGCGCCGCGGCTGACTATAACGGACTCTTTTCAGCGCGGTAACACGCCTGGTCGCATAACTCGCGGTTACTCGTTCTCAACCATGTCTCTTCAAAGCCAGGCCGCCCCATGGCGGAGCCGAGCATGGCATCTGCAGCAATCACATCAGGAGAACCCGCGTGAAAATCCTCATGGTCCTGACCTCCCACGACATCCTGGGCAGCACCGGCAAGAAAACCGGCTTCTGGCTGGAAGAATTTGCGGCCCCGTATTACGTCTTCACCGACGCCGGCGTGCAGGTGACGGTCGCCTCGCCCAAGGGCGGACAACCGCCGATCGATCCCAAGAGCGACGACCCCAACAACCAGACGCCGGCACAGGATCGCTTCAAAGCGGACAAGCAAGCGCAGGATGTACTGGCCCACACCGTGCGCCTCGCCACGGTATCGGCCAAGGACTTCGACACCGTGTTCTATCCCGGCGGCCATGGGCCGATGTGGGATCTGGCGGAAGACCCGGTCTCGATCAAGCTGCTCGAAGATTTCTACAGCAGCGGCAAGCCGATTGCCCTGGTCTGTCACGCACCGGGCGTGCTCCACCATGTGATGTACAAGGGCGAACCCCTGGTCAAAGGAAAACGGGTAAGCGGCTTCACCAATTCCGAAGAAGAAGCCGTCGGCCTCACCAAGGTGGTGCCGTTCCTGGTGGAAGACGAACTCAAGCGCCTCGGCGGCCTGTATGAAAAGGCGCCCGACTGGCAGAGCTTCACCGTCACCGATGGGCGCCTGATTACCGGGCAGAATCCGGCTTCGTCGGAAGCTACTGCGAAGGCGCTGCTGAGCGTGATGAACGCGACCAAGGCAGCCGCGTGACATATCGGCCAGCCGACTTCTGAGCATCGAGAGCAGAGTGCTTGCCTTAAATGGAAAGCACCCTGCTCCCTTCGTGCAAACCCTTACGCCGCAGGAATCAACCGCCCCAGCGGCATCAGCGGTCCGACCGGCTTCAGCTCGTAGCTCATCAGGCCCGAAGCCACTAGCGGCAGCGCATCCAGCGTGGCCTTGGCCTGCTCAAGCGAATCGACATTCATCAGAAAGATCGGGCCGGACTTTTCCACAAACCAGAACTGCTCGACTTTGCCGTCGAGATAAAGCTTCAGTGTGTCGTGCACTTCGCCCGGCATATGCGGCTTGAGCACTTCGGGAGTGAGGGCGGCGTTGGGGACGGCAATAGCCATGACTTTCATGGGGAGTTCCTCGTCGGTTGGGAGTAGGTGCTGCAACGAGCAGCAATCTAGTCTTCGACCGGCTATCGGGGTATCGTCGTAAATGACAACTTTAGGGTCATTTACGCCATGCACATCGCCCTGCTCGCCCTCGACGGAGTGTTCGATACGGGACTCACCGTGATCCTCGATGCATTCGGTATCGCCAACCGCTTTGCGGCCATGCAAAAAAGTGGCGGCCCGTTGTTCGAAGTGTCGCTGGTGGGTACGCGGAGGAAAGTCCGGTCGGGGCTGGGACTGCCCTTGCCCGTGCAAGCCATCACGGCGAATTTAAAACCCGATTGGGTGATCGTGGCCGCCTTGAACACCTCGACGCCGGATCGGCTGATCCCCGCGCTTGCACGGAAGGACGTGGTGGATGCCAAGACGCAATTGCTGGCGTGGCACGCCCAAGGCGCACGCATTGCCGCGTCCTGCATCGGATCCTTTGTGCTGGCAGAAACCGGTTTGCTCGATCACCAGCAGGCGACCACCACCTGGTGGCTCGCGCCGCTGTTCCGGCAGCGCTATCCCAAGGTCGCGCTCGACGAATCGCGCATGCTGGTACCGTCGGGAAATGTGGTGACGGCCGGCGCCGCGATGGGGCATCTCGACCTCGCACTATGGCTGATACGCCAGCGCAGTCCCGAACTTGCGAGCATGGTCTCCCGCTATCTGCTCGCCGACATTCGTTCGTCGCAAGCGCCGTACATCATTCCTAATCATCTGGCCCAAGCCGATCCGCTCATCCTGCGTTTCGAGCGCTGGGCACGCGAACAACTCAAGCATGGCTTTTCGTTGCAGCAAGCGGCCGATGCCCTGGCGACCAGCGCGCGTACCTTGCAACGCCGCTGCCAAGCCGTGCTCGGCAAATCGCCGCTCGATTATTTTCAGGATCTTCGCGTCGAACGTGCACGCGCACTGGTGCAGGGCAGCGGCATGGACCTTGAAGCGATCGCCGCCGAAGTGGGTTATGCCGATGGCGCGACCTTGCGGACGCTGTTGCGCGAGCGCCTGGGGCGAGGGGTGCGTGAACTTCGGGCGGACTTGCGTTGACGCCGGCAGCTCCGAAACCTTTGACTCGACCTCATTACGAGCCTAGTCGATATCTTAATTCCCGAGCCAATCACACTTTTCATCGGGAAATTTTTTAAGCCTGCGATTAAGTTTTACTTGCGCGTTTTGTTTGGCCAATGAGTGCAGCTATTTCCTGCTCCGATAACTGCCGGAGTTCCTCATACGCTTTGTCACTTGCAGCTTTGTCACCAGTCCCCTCACCGATAAGATGATGGCCCTTTGGCGTAGCCTGGAACATGAAATAGAACGGAGCCGCCGGGTTGTCGGCAGCAGGCACCACGACCAGGGACCCACCATCCGAACAACTGTAGAGCCGCCAATGGGTACTTCCGAACGTCTTCGCTACCGGCCCTATATCGCACTTCAACGGGGACGGTGAGTTGTCAGCTGCTTGTGCCCCACCATAGGCCACGGCAAAAAAACTCAGAGCGATAGCACAGCGAATGATGTGAGGCATAGCCAGACCCTTTAGTCAGCGCGCAATTCGTTTGCGCCATTTCATCCGTTGAACCACCCAAAACAGCAAGCCGGAAGCCGCCGCGGCCAGCCAGTTTACGATCACCCCCGTAGTGGGGGTGATCCCATTGTGAGTAACCGAAAATGACGCAACGACTCCAATGACAAATCCCGACAAAATACTTGTCCACCAGGAAAATGCCCGTAGCCGCGACAACAACCGATAAAGCGGATACCCCAGCACCATCGTGAATGCGAGTGCGGAAAAGTAAGCAATCAGCGAAAACAGCAGCACGACAACCAGATCAAAGTAAGTGTGCAAAATCGACTCGACTACCACGACACCAACGATGGGTATCGGTGCAACCAGGCAGCCAATTACTTCCGCGGCGCTACGAAACATACAAGATGGCCTATTTCCCGCATTTGCATTTTTGAATGAGCCGTTCCATCTGCCCGCCCCAGACATACTGGTTGACGATATTGTTGACGGCGCCCCACGGATCGCCACTCAGCGTATCCATGCCCAAATTCGACTGGACCGGAGAAGTACCCTCGCCGTAAGTGTGCGCCACTCCATTGTCATCGACCGTTCGCGCAACGTAGCCGGGTGAGAACGTACTTCCGTAGCCAGTCATATTGACCGCCACCCAGCCGGATCCGCTGAGATTTGGAGTCAAAAATGAGGTTACCTGGTTATCTGTACCGATAACCGGAATATACGCAATATTCGGTGTGCCGCCAGGGCTTGCAGGCGCCGTTCCACCGTTCGGATTATCCGGTACCGGGTTGTCGATCAACCCCTGCATGACGCACTTCGAATCAGCATTGCCTATCGAGCGCTGAATATCATATTGGTGATAGTACGGGTCGTCGTCTCCAAAATCCTGGAAGCCTGGAGGGGTCGGAACAATGAACGAAGGACCGCCGGGATAAGAACAGAAAATAGTACTTCCGTTCGAGGTGCAATACAGACCCAGGAAATCAACGTTGGAAAGGGGATTTCCGCCAGCATAGGCGTAGGATCAAGGCCGACAGTTCAAGTCGCTGGTATTGGACAAGCCAGAGAGAGGGGAACAACTTGGAGTCATAGTTTCTGGCGCCCGGGCGACCATCGCACTTTGCATCGCCATCTCATCAGCGCTCATGTAAACCTAATCAACGTGCGCAGTGGGCGTGCCTTGCTTGGGCAGCATCACGTACGACGTCAATCGGGGAGTCGCGGCTCTTTAAAACGTGGGTTATTGGCTCAGGTGCAATTCCCTCCAGTTCAAGGTGGGCCTGCACGTCGCCTGCAACCAGTGATCTATGCAGCCCTGCGACATAGTCAGGTTGTCGCGGCATAGTTACGGTTATGGAGCGGCACCACCGTTGGACGCGCCTTATAGTCCGTCGCAAGATTAGCGCCCTCCTTTTGCGCGCCGCAGCATAAATTCCATAAAAATATGTATTATCAAATAGTTGCTTATGACGCAGAAAAATTTGGATCGAGGCAAATTTTTCGTTTACAGTCGACGCGGCAAGCGGCGCGGATCGAGGGATGCGCGCATCGCGGCAGATGAGCGCGTTTCGCACATGATCGGGATGGCCTGGGGCCTTCCGAAGGTTGCTCGCTAACGCTTTCACCTCACGACAGCCTTTATTCCTGGGAGAGCGCGCATGGTGTCACGTCGACGGTTTCTGCAAGGCCTTGGTGCCGTGGCCGTACTGGGTAGTCCGTTGCCGGCGCTGGCGCGCATGGCCGATGGCGCACCGGGTGCGAAGAAGCCGCTGGCCGACGCGGCCGCAAACATCGGCGGGGTTTCCCAATACGTGGATGTGTTCGTCGGCACCGGCGGACATGGACATACGTATCCGGGCGCATCGATGCCGTTCGGCATGGTGCAGCTGAGTCCGGACACCAACGATGCGGGCTGGGATGCATCGTCGGGCTATCACCAGGCCGATGGTTCGATCATGGGTTTCTCGCATACCCATCTGAGCGGTACCGGCGCGGCCGATATGCTGGATGTGCTGGTGATGCCGGCGCAGGGCGACGTGCTGCTGCAGCCGGGTGATCGCGGCCTGCCGGATGTGAACTACCACTCGCAGTTCGATGGCGCGGCCGGCGCCGGCCCGCAGCTCACTGAACACAACAAAGCGCATCCGGGCAAAGGCTACCGCTCGCGCTTCGACCGCGGCTCGGAACATGCGCGGCCCGGCTATTACACCGTGCATCTTACCGATCACGATATCCGTGCCGAACTCACCGCCACCCTGCGCGCGGGCATGCATCGCTACACCTTCCATGGCAAGGGCCATGGCCATCTGCTGGTGGATCTGGCGCATGGCTTCCACGATGACTTCAAGGTGCCGTGCAAGGTCACCGATGCGCAGTTGCGCGTGGTCGGCAACGACACCCTGGTCGGCAGCCGCCATGTGCATCAGTGGGCGGATGGCCGGCATATCTATTTCGCGATGAAGGTGTCGCGACCGTTCTCGCAGGCCACGCTGTATTCGGAAGATGTGGCCGCTGCCGACGGCAGCAACGAAGTCAAAGGCACCCACCTGAAGGCGGCGCTGCATATCGACGATGTGGCGGGCGAGCCGGTGCTGGTGAAGGTCGGCATTTCCGGCGTGGATATCGACGGCGCGCTGCGCAACCTCGATGCGGAAATGCCCGACTGGGATTTCGACAAGCTGCGCCAGACCGCGGCCGACACCTGGGAGCGCGAGCTCAGCCGCATCCGCGTGGAGACCTCGTCCAAGCGCGACCTGCGCGTGTTCTACAGTTCGCTGTATCACACCATGCTCGCGCCCACGCTGTTCAGCGACGTGGACGGTCGTTACCGCGGCATGGATCTGCAGGTACATCAGCTGGCGCAGGGCCAGAACAACTACAGCACCTATTCGCTGTGGGATATCTATCGCGCGCAGGCGCCGCTGCTCACGCTGTACCAGGCAGATCGTGTGCCCGATCTGCTCAACTGCCTGGTGCGCATGGCCGAGGAAAGCCCGCAGGGTCCAGCCGTGTGGCCGCTACAGGGCGTGGAGACCGGCTGCATGATCGGCTACCACTCGGTAGTGTTGCTGGCCGAAGCGCAGGCCAAGGGCTTTACCGGCATTGACTACGACAAGGCCTGGCCGATCTATCGCAAGCGCGCGATGGACGACGACTATCGCGGCCTGCCCTATTACCGCAAGCTCGGCTACATCCCCAGCGACAAGGATTGGGAAGCCGTCAGCAAGACGCTGGAATATGCGTACGACGACTGGGCGGTGGCACATCTGGCCGATGCCGCAGGCGAAAAAGACCTCGCTGCAAAGCTGCGCAAGCGTTCGCGCAATTACCGCAATGTCTTCGATACCAAGCTGAACTTCGTGCGCCCGCGTGGCGAAAACGGCGAATGGCTGGAGCCGTTCGATCCGCGCGGCATGGGCCACTCCAGCCAGTGGCGCGATTTCACCGAATCCAATGCCTGGCAGGCTACCTTCCTCAACCAGCACGACTTGTATGCCTATATGAGTCTGTTCGGCGGCCAGGATGTCTTCGAGCGCAAGCTAGACCAGCTGTTCACCATCAGCTCCAAGCTGCCGGCGGATGCACCGCCGGATATCGCCGGCATGGTCGGCCAGTATGCGCACGGCAACGAGCCCAGCCATCACGTGGCCTATCTGTATGCGTATACCGGCGCGCACTACAAGACGCAGTCGCGCGTGCGCTCGCTGATGGTCAGCATGTATCCGCCGGAGCCGGATGGCCTGGCCGGCAACGAAGACTGCGGCCAGATGAGCGCGTGGTACATCATGAGCGCGCTGGGCCTGTATTCGGTCGATCCGGTGAGCACGCATTACGTGTTCGGCAGCCCGCTGCTGGACAAGGCCGAGATCGAGCTGGCCGGCGGCCGCAAGCTGACCATCCGCACCATCAACAACGGCGCCGACCGCCCGTATATCCAATCGGTGACGTGGAACGGCCAGCCGTGGACGCGCAGCTGGATCAGCCATGCCGACCTGGTGGCCGGCGGCACGCTGGAATTCCATATGTCCGATACGCCGAACATGCAGTTCGGCGCAGCGCCGGCGGATCGCCCGCTGTCGTTCGGCAAGCAATCCGGCGAAGTCATCGATTTGGACGCGGCGTAAGCGCCGCGTCGCTACAGGTGTGACATGGCGGGCCCGGTACGATTCGCGGTCGTCCGGGCCCCCTCTTATATAAGCCGCCAGTCAGCCTGATGGGGCTCATCCACTGAGTCATCATTGCCGCCTTCCCGTATCAGGAAGGCGCTGCTGTATATCGCCTCCGACGGCAGCGAAAGCGTGATGCGACCACGCTGTCAGCCAGCTCAGTTGTCCGCCCAGGGTCACGCGCTTGATATTTCGGGCCAATTCGCAGCTTCTTCATTTGGACGTCCGAACTTCGTAGCAGACTGCGTGCACTAAGTCTTGCATCGCTGTGGGGCGGTGCACGGATGGCGTGAACCCAGCACGCCACCTCGGGCCGATTCCTCACTCCCTCTTCTACGGGAACGGTCCTTGAAGCCCCGGCAACCAGTCCCCGGTTGTCGGGGCTTCTTTTTTTCTGCGCATCCCGCAGCGCTGCACAGGCTTGTCGCAGCGGGCCAAGAACTTGTTAGCGCAGGCCAAACATGGCGTTTGCAAAGCCACGCGCCGCATGCCGCAGTAATGTGAAAAAAACATTCGTGCGGACGCGCACAGCGTCGTCATGGCAGGGCGTTTTTTCGGCAACGACCTCACGCGGGATTTTTATCCGGCGCGGTCATCTACTGCTCATTGTTGGGGAGGAGTTCCATGCAACATCACATTGATAACAAGCTTCGCTATAAGAAAATCGCGCTGGCCGTTGCGTTGGCGACAGGTGTTAGCAGCGGCGCGGTGCTGGCCCAGGCCACCTCGGGCTCGATCTACGGCACGGCCGATCCGGGGGCGCAAGTATCGGCCACCAACGAAGGCAATGGCGCCACGCGCGCCGTCACCGTAGGCAAGGACGGACGCTACCAGTTCAATGCCCTGCTGCCCGGCGACTACAAGGTCACGCTGGCCGAGAACGGCAAGAGCAGCAGCCAGGAAGTGGTGGTGGTGGCCGGCCAGGGCGCCAACGTCAACCTGGCCACCGCGGCAGCGACGAATGCGCAGAACCTCAGCACGATCAGCGTGACGGCGAATTCGATGCCGTCCATCGACGTCTCTTCGCCGCAGACCAATACGGTGATCACTGCCGAGCAGATGAAAGAGCTGCCGGTGCCGAAGAACGTCACCGCGATGGCCCTGCTCACGCCGGGCGCCAGCAAGGGCGATTCCGCCTTCGGCAATCTCGCTTCGTTCGGCGGCGCCTCGGTGGCGGAGAACGCGTATTACGTAAACGGCTTCAACGTCACCAATCAGTTCGATTCGCTCAGCTTCTCGCAGGTACCGTTCGAGGCGATCGACCAGATGTCGGTGCAGGATGGCGGCTATGGCGCCGAATACGGCAATGCCACCGGCGGCGTGGTCTCGGTAACCACCAAGCGCGGCACCAATGAATGGCACGGCGGCGTGGACGTTACCTGGAATCCGTCCTCGATGATGGCGGACGAGCCGAATGTGTATCTCAACAACGGCAATGTTTCCTATATCGCCACGCATAACAAGAACGCCAGCACGGTCAACAACAACTCCAGCTCGTTCAGCCCGATCGATTTCACCTCGCGCTGGAATGCCTGGATCGGCGGCCCGCTGATCAAGGACAAGCTGTTCGTGTTCGCCCTGGTCAGCCAGACCAAGACCAATTCCGACTACTACAACTATGTCGACCAGGCCGGTGGCGGCGGCTACCAGCAGCAGACCGAAAAAGATCCCTACTGGCTGGTCAAGCTGGACTGGAATATCAACGACAGCAACATTCTTGAATACACCGGCTTCAACGACACCCGCCATTACAGCGACGATGTCTCCTATTCCGGCTACGACAACGGCAATCCGTATCACTACGACTACCAGGGCGTGGTGAAGACCAAGGCCGGCGGCCAGACCAATATCCTCAAGTACACCAGCTATATCACCGACGACCTGACCCTTACCGCGCAATACGGCGAGAACAAGAACAAGCGCTACCAGACCGCGGTTGCCGCCGACGGCACGGTGGAGTCCTACGACAACCTGATCAGCAGCGAGGCTGCCGGCTGCCCGCAGATCAGCGATAACCGCAATCCGGTATTGGCCGGCACTTTGTCGCCGTATGCGCATTGCTCGTTTGTGCCCGGCGGCTTTCTTACCGGCGCGGACAGCAACGATTCGCGCAAGTCGTTCCGCCTCGACCTGGAATACAAGATCGGCGACCACGACATCACCGGCGGCTGGTCGCGCGATGTCACCACTTCGTACTACGGCCAGGCTTACGAAGGCGGTTCGCTATGGGTCTACGAACCGGATTCGTCCACCTCCAACGGCAATCCGGACGAAAACTATGTGCAGCAGATCGTGTTCAATACCGGCGCCAAAGTCAGCACCACCGAGCGCGCGGCGTATATCCAGGATAACTGGCACATTACCGACAACTTCCTGGCCCGCATCGGCTTGCGCAACGACCAGTTCAACAATCGCAACGGCGAAGGCCAGACCTACGTCAAGCAGGATCACAACCTGCAGCCGCGCCTGGGTTTTGCCTGGGATGTACACGGCGATTCCAGCCTGAAGATCTACGGCAGCGCAGGCGACTATTCGCTGCCGATCGATGCCGGCGTCGCCGTGCGCGGCGCCGCGGCGTCGATCTATAGCGTGCAGAACTTCAGCTATACCGGCGTGAATTCAGTAACCGGCGCACCCACCGGACTGACCGCGCTCAGCCCGGTGTTCTACGAGAATGCCGAGGGCGGCGTGGAGCCCAATCCGCAGTCCTACGCCGTCCAGGGCCTGAAGCCGTTCAAGCAGCGCGAATTCATCCTGGGCGCGCAGCAGCAATGGGATGACTGGACGCTGGGCGTGAAGGGCATCGTGCGCCATGTGCTTACCGGTATCGACGACGAATGCGATTTCCGGCCGATCGCCGCCTACGCCAATTCAGTCTACGGCTTCGACTACTCCACCACCTCGCTGACGCCCGCGCTGGCCAACGGCAGCGCTGTCGCTTCCACTCTCAATGGCTGTTTCATCACCAACCCGGGCGACAGCGCCACGCTCTACCTGCCGCTGGATCCGAACAACCCGAGCAAGCTTTACAAGGTACAGCTCAGCGGCTCGCAGCTGGGCGAGCCCAATTACAAGCGCGGCTACTACGCACTGGAACTGACCGCCGAGCGCAACTTCAACAACAAGTTCTACCTCAACCTCAGCTACACGCTGGCACGCTCCTATGGCAATACCGAAGGCCTGGTGGATTCGAATATCGGGCAGGCCGATACCGGCACCTCCGAGCTGTTCGACTATCCGGAGCTGATGTACGGCAGCAACGGCAACCAGACCAACGATCACCGCCATACGATCAAGGCCTACGGCGCCTGGCGCATCACCGATCAGTGGCAGGTGGGCGCGAACTTTATCGTGCAGACTGGTCGTCCGGAGAACTGCTATGGCGACGCACCCATCGACGAGGTGATCGAGGGCTACGGCTCCAGCGGCGGTTCGCCCTACATGTATTGCTATATCAACGGTGTGGGCGAATACGTGGCGCGCGGTTCGGTCGGGACTACGCCAACCTTGTGGCAATTGGACCTCAACGGCTCCTATCACCCGCACTGGCTGAAAGGCCTGACCTTCCGTGCGACGGTGTTCAATGTGTTCAATCGTCATACGCCGCTGAGCGTGAGCGAGAACCAGAACGCCAACCAGGGCGCGACGCTGTATATCGATACGACCTATCTCAATGCGACCTCATATCAGGTACCGCGTTATCTGCAGCTTAGTGCGGAGTACGATTTCTAAGCGGATGTCGGCGCGTTGCAATGACAGAGGCCGCCTGTATGGCGGCCTCTGTTTTGCTTGACGCTCGAAGATTCGCTAACCGCAACCATGCTCGCACCGGCGGTCCCACTGAAGTCCGCGTTTAAGTGATCGAAAAGTGCCGGTCAGCAGCCCCAGATTCCGTAGGGAATGGTGTGTGTCTTCAGATAAGCCTGTGCCACGGGGTTCAGTTGATCACGGGAATACGCATAAGTCCCGTTGGTTTGCCCCTGGCTTGGTCCTATGGACTCGATTTGGGCGTGCACACACATCATCGGAATCGCGGTCAGTCCGGGCCCGGTAATCCATATACGCACAATTCCGCCTGGGGCAAGCCCGACGGCTACGGCGTTGTAGTACTCCTTATTGTGGGTTGAGCCAGCTGCTTCTATCAGCGCAGGTGCTTGCAACAACATCTGCCGTCGGGCGAGTTCGGGAATCTCAAGCGTGACGCTATAGGTCTGCCGTTCTACCAGCGACTGCCAGCGCACGTAAACGCTCTTGGGTAAGGCTGCACCAACAACATACTTTCCTTTGCCCCAGCCGATATCACGCGACCAAGATGCGGAATCAGGGTTATAAACCATGGCCACGGTTCCACTTTCGTAGTTGTAGAACGTATGGCCGTGGACATCTTCGACGATCGCCTGTTCAGTCCAAGCTTCCATATTTTGTGGTGCAAGAAAGCCGATACGCCAAGCCTGATAAGGGAGGCCCGGTTCGGACTGGTCGCAAGCTGATAGGGAAGATATCAGTGTGAGCGATATCCCTAAAATCCAAATATGTCTCACGAAGGATCGTCCAGATTGGGGAAGATAACCCGTTCTCCTTTTTCGGCGGGACGATCAATGTAATACAGTGCGAGGGGTTCGCCATCGTCAGGTCGAAGCATGTTCCAGTTTGCTGAATGATGTAGATATGACGTTTGCAAAATGCGCTCTTGTTCCGGTGAAAAATCGTGATTTTCGCCACGTGCATGAATCAGCATCTTTTCAGCAATTGGCAACAGCTCATCACGTATTTTGTATTGCGTCGCGTGGGGTATGGGATCGAACGGCACGCCCTTGTCTGTCGCCATGGCATGCATAATTCGCAGTGCTGCCAGAGCATAGTTGTTACTTACCTTATGTCGTAAACGAACTGCGGCGCCAACACTTTGAATCGGCCCAGTAAATCGCTCCATGAACCAATTCGTGCTCAATTGAGGCCTTCCATCCGATGAGGGATCCTTCGTCGAAGTCGCTACGATCCAAGTACATATATCAATCTCGTTCGCCAAAGCAGAATAGTCTTGACGGATAGCAGCCAACTGCTTCGATACCTCCTTGAAAGCCTGGGTTTTCTCCAGTGGCGTCCATTTGAATTCCTGCGAAATTACCGGCCGCGAGAGCAATACATCCTCAATTCCATCGTCATCTCTGTATCCGCCACCAAGGTCGGCATGCACGCCGGGCAAAGGGATATCTTTCCAGGGTGGCGCGACGCTGGTTAGCGGAAAATTCAAGCGATGCTCATCGCGCGCCGTCAGGTGCACCACGGCATCGGCGCAGTCTTTGCGTAGACAGATATCAATACCAGCCCACAGTGCAAGCGATTGCGGGTCACCCTTGACGTTACCGACATGCGCCACGGTATCAAACAGGCCGGCAAAGCCGACGCGTATATGTGCCCCCCAGTCAAAGCCTGGCGCAAGCTTCAGCTTGCTGACTGCAATTGCGCGGGACAACGGGCCATGTTCCTTCAAATTGATCTGGTTGATGGCATGTCGTGCAGCTGCCGCGCCACGACTAAAGCCGAATACATCGAAGATGATGTCGGTGATCCAGGCATCTTCATGTTGATGGGCAAAGTTTTGCAGTGTCCGGTGTGCTTGTTCGGTCAGGGCTTCCTCCACCCGTGCAAAAATTCCCGTGCTGCCTGCACCGGTTATCATGTCTAACGATGAATCTTTCTCCCCAGCCCGCGTGCCGACACCTGGGACGTAAATGGGAGTGACATAGGTCTCACCAAATTTCGGATGCCCGCTTGCTTCAGCGCTGTCTTGATAAAGACCAAACAGCCGGCCGATATTGCTCACTCCATTGCCATAGCTCCCGGCCCGGCTTATCGCATGCCCTTCAGGCGAGCCCGTCGTCATATAGGGCTTGCACGCCAACAGCGCCCGCGCTTCAGCCTCGCTTTTCGGTGTTATCCGACAGTGCTCGCCCATCGCCGCGTTATCGGCATTGTTGCCGGTGCCATCGAAGAACAGCCCGATGCGCAGCGTCACCAGCGGATGGGCCTGCGTCTCCTCGGGAAAGAAGTACCCGGCGGGCATCGGTGGCGGGATCCAGCGCGATGCCGAACCAGGCACGGGCCCCTCGGCGTGAGCCCGCGCCAGTGCCGCGCCCAGTTCCGACGGAAACCAGTCGCTGATGGTGAAAGTGCTGGCGCAGCTGCTGACGGCAAAACAGCCGCAGGCCAGGCGGTGTCCTTCCAGCACGATGCCACTGCCGTAGCTGCTGCGACCGTAGCAGCCCTCCACAAAGGGAAATACACCGTCGTGCCGCTGGCATTGGGCCATGTCGCCGCGATGGGCGATGCCTTTGCCATAGATCGGGTGCGTGGTTTGCCGGACGTAGATCACCCGGCCCCCGTGCACGAGCGCGTCGCCGAGCCGGATCGGGCCGCCGCTGCGTAGCAGGGCCATCGGCTAGCCCTCCTCACGTGTGCAGCACACATGAGTAGCGAATGCGGGAGAAACATGCATGGGAACATCCCTGTTGCCTTGAAACAGGGATGATCTGCAGCGTGGTACGTCGCCCCAATCTGGCTACGCCGCCATATGTTGTCAGCGCAGGATGATGGTGTATGTGGAAATCGGCGGCGGTGCCCTAAGCCAAATAGCGGCCGCAAGCGGGATCACCGCAGCGTTACCTGCCCGTGGCCAGCAGCCTCGCCCGATACTGACTCGGCGATTCACCGGTCCAGCGCCGGAACGCCCGTGTCAGATTGGCCGGATCGGAATACCCCATGCGCAGCGCAATCTCGTCAAAGCGCAGCATCGGATTCAGCACCTCGCGCAGCACGGCATCCTTGCGCGCATCGTCGACCAGCCCGCGATAGTTCAAGCCTAGCCGCTGCAGCTTGCGCTTGAGCGTACGGCTGGACATGCATAGCGTGCCTGCTGCCTGCTCGATGCCGGGATATTCGCCTTCGTGCCGCTGCAACAGATCCATGATGCGCACCACCAGGTCGTCCGAACGACGCAGGCGCGCGCGTTCGCGGCCGCATTGGGTGGTGATGTGGCGATACATGATGGCGTTGGCGTTGGCCAGCGGCGTGTCCAGGTCGACCGAACGCAGCCGGATCTGGCACAGCCCGGTCTCGAAGCGGGTGGCAGCCATGCGTTTGCGATAGCGCGCGTAGTGCAACGGTTCGCTCTCCTTGTGCCAGATCTCCAGTTCCGGCAACGGACGCTGGGCCAGCTGTTCGCACAGACGCGTGGTCATGGTGAGCAGGCGGTCGACCGCGCAAAAACGCATCGGCGCGCGCGGTGCCAGATCGTGCACGCGCAGCTCGGCGTAGCCATCGCGCTCGCTCAGCTGCATGCTGAAGGTGGTGGTGCGCAAGTCGAGAAAGCCGGTCCACAGTTGCAAGGCCTCGCGCAGGGTGGCGCAGCTCATCAGGCCGTAGCCGAGCAGGCCGTGCCAGGTCAGCGCGCTGTGCAGGCCGATCTGGCAACCGATACCCGCATCTCGCGTGAGCCGCACTGCATTGGTCAGCAGCATGGCGTCCTGATGCGTGGTCAGGCGCGACTGGTCCTGCAGCTGCGCCGGCTGGATGCCGGTGCCCTGCAATGCCAGTTCGCGTGCAATGCCTTGTTGTTCCAGCAGCTGCAACAACGCGGTGGCGTATTCGACCGGTACGTCGTCCTTGTATAACTTCTGCACCCGGCTCGGGCTGCGCGGCGGCAGCAGGTCGCCGGCCTCGGCCGTGGCCGTCAGTGCAGCGACAGAGCGTGGCTCCGCCGCGGCATGCTGACTATTAAACGGAAGATCTCGAGCTGTCGCGTAAGCCATCGTGCTTCTCCGGCGATGACAAGCTGATCGGCCGTCCGCTGGTCCGCTTGTCCGATCGGTGTGTTGAGGTACCAGTCGATGACCCGCTCCAGGCCATGACCTTGCGCTTGCGCGGCATCCAGCACGGCCAGCAGTTCGTCGGCAAAGGTTTGCCATTCCACGCGCGTGCCGCGGCGGATCCAGCGCTTCTGCAATTCCTGCTCGGGCATGCCCAGCCACGCGGCCAGGCGCATGCACGAGATGCTGCCGGTGACGGGATCGGAGATGTCCGCCAGGAAGTGGAGGAACTCGATGGCTGCCTTGCGTTTGCCTGAAACCATGACGCCTGCCCGGTCGCGCACCGGATGCGGCGCCGCACAAGCCCACCTTGGCGGACAACTGTGCAGGAAATTTGGAGATTGTGTGGAGCCGGCGCGTTTGGCTTGAATCGGACTGTAAAAAAAGGCGCTAATGACAGCCTGGAACTCCCACGAATTTTAACTGTCCATGCGCCCTGGCCTTACCGCCAAACTGTTTCTGGCCATGCTTGCCGTGGCTGTTTTTGCCGTGCTCGCCATGGGCGTGGCCGCGCGCCTGAGTTTCGACCGCGGCTTTCTGGGCTATCTGTCGGAGCAGGAAAGCGCACGCATGCAGAGCGTGGCTTCTTCGCTTGGCGCGGCCTACAAGGAGCACGGCAGCTGGCAGTTCCTGCGCGACAATCCGCGCGCCTGGTTCGAATTGATGCGCGCGTTCGGTGCGCCCGGCCCCTTCGGCAATCACGAACCAGGACCGCCGCGCGGCGGTCCCGGCAGCGATTTCGACATGCCTCCGCCGGACAACGGCGGCGAACCGCCACCCGGCAATCCACCGCCGCTGCCACCGCACGATCAGCCACCGCCGTTCGGCAATGCCGGCCATCTGCCTTCCAGCGGCGTACCCGATCTCACCGGCACCGGCACGCGTTTCGCGCTGCTGGACGAGCAAGGCCAGTTCCTGTTCGGCAATCCGGCCATGGCGATATCCGCGCATACGACCAAATTCCCGGTGACGGTAAATGGGCGCACGGTCGGTACCTTGCTGATGCTGCCGTTTCGCGAAGTCAGCGCACTGGGCGATGTGCGCTTCCAGCAAGGCCAGTACCGCGCCAGCTGGCTGATCGGCATTGCCGCGCTGGTGCTGGCCGGCCTGCTGGCGATCTGGCTGGCACGTACGCTGTTGACGCCGGTGCATCGCATCGCGCGCGCCACGCATGCGCTGGCGCGTGGCGACTACAGCTCGCGCGTGGCCACGCAGGCGCACGACGAACTGGGCCAGCTGGCGCGCGACTTCAATCGGCTGGCCGTAGTGCTGGAGCGCAATGAATCGATGCGCCGCGAATTCGTGGCCGATGTGTCGCACGAATTGCGTACGCCGCTGGCGATCATCCGCGGCGAACTGGAAGCGCTGGAAGACGGCGTGCGCCATTTCGACGGCGAAGCACTGAAATCGCTGCAGATGGAAGTGGCCACGCTGAGCAAGCTGATCGACGATCTTTATCAGCTGTCGCTGGCGGACCTAGGCACCATCGTCTACCGCAAGATCGACCTGGACCTTGGCAAGCTGCTGAGCGATACGATCGATGCATTCCAGGAACGGTTCCGCAAGGCCGGCGTGCTTTGCGAACTCAAGCTGCCGGCTACGCCGGTGGTGATCCATGCCGACGAGGGGCGTCTGCACCAGCTGTTCACCAACCTGATCGAGAACAGCCTGCGCTACACCGATGCCGGCGGCCAACTGCGCATTGTCTGCGGCCGTGCCGGTGAGCACGTCAGCGTCGATCTGCAGGACAGCAAGCCCGGTGTCGATGCTGAGCATCTGCCTCGGCTGTTCGAGCGCTTCTACCGGGTGGAGTCCTCGCGCAATCGCATCAGCGGCGGCGCCGGCCTGGGGCTGGCGATCTGCCGGGCCATCGTGGATGCGCACGGCGGCAGCATCGAGGCCAAGGCATCGCCGCTGGGCGGACTGTGGCTGAGCATTCGCCTGCCCGTGGAGCAACGCTGATGAGCGGCACCGCCGACACCCTCGCCCGCATCCTGATCGTGGAAGACGAGCCCAAGCTCGCCGCCCTGGTCGGCGACTATCTCGCCGCCGCCGGCTATGCCTGGCAGTGGGTGGCCGACGGACGCGAGGCGATTCCGGCCATTCGCCGCGATGCTCCCGACCTGGTGCTGCTGGACCTGATGCTGCCGGGACGCAACGGCCTGGATATCTGCCGCGAACTGCGCAGCTTCAGCGATGTGCCGATCGTGATGCTGACCGCGCGGGTGGAAGAAATCGATCGTCTGCTCGGCCTGGAGCTGGGCGCGGACGATTACATCTGCAAGCCGTTCAGTCCGCGCGAAGTGGTAGCGCGGATCAAGGCGATCCTGCGCCGCGCGCGGGCACCGGCAGATCTCGCCGGCAGCATGCTGAAGATCGACGACAACACCCATCGCGCCACCTTTCACGGCATCGTGCTGGATCTGACGCCGGTGGAATTCCGGCTGCTGAAGACGCTGGCCGCCACGCCAGGACGCGTGTTCTCGCGTGACCGGCTGCTGGACAATCTGTACCTGGATCACCGCGTGGTCACCGACCGCACGGTCGACAGCCATATCAAGAACTTGCGCCGCAAGCTGGAACAGGCTGCGCCGGGACAGGATCCGATCCGCTCCATCTACGGCGTTGGTTATAAGCTGGAGCTGGACTGAGCGCCGCGCGCGCTCAACACGCCTGAATCCGCATTCCTTCGCGAGGCAGCCCGCATGCGCAGCGATGTCCTGATTGTCGGCGCCGGTCCTACCGGACTGGTCCTCGCCCTGTGGCTGACCAGGCTCGGCGTGAACGTGCAGATCATCGACAAGGCCGCCGCGCCGGGCACTACCTCGCGTGCGCTGGCGGTGCAGGCCCGTACCCTGGAGCTGTACCAGCAACTGGAACTGGCCGATACGCTGGTCGCCGGCGGCGTCCATGGCAGTGGCGTGAATCTATGGGCGCGCGGCGAAAAAGTGGCGCATCTGCCGATCGCCAACATCGGCGAGGATCTGACGCCGTTCCCCTTCATGCTGGTGTTTCCGCAGGATCAGCACGAGCGCGTGTTGATTGAACGCCTGGCCGCAGCAGGTGTGCGAGTGCAGCGCGAAGTCGAACTGCTGGATTTCAGCGAGCAATCCGATCATGTGCTGGCGCGGCTGCGTCATGCCGATGGCAGCGAGCACAGCGTCGAGGCGACTTATATCGCCGGCTGCGACGGCGCCCGCTCGCAAGTACGCCAGCAGATTGGCAGCGGTTTTCCGGGTGGGACCTATCCGCAAGTGTTTTATGTGGCCGATGTGGAAGTGAGCTCGCCTGCGCTTGGCGGCGAGGTGCATATCGATCTGGATGAAGCGGATTTTCTCGCCGTCTTCCCGCTGGCCGGCGCGCATCACGCGCGTCTGGTCGGCACGGTGCGCGGTGAACGCGCCGAGCGTGCGGAAAATCTCGGCTTCGACGATGTCAGCGACCAGGCCATCAAGCATCTGCATCTGGTCGTGGACAAGGTGCACTGGTTTTCCACCTATCGCGTGCATCACCGCGTCACCGAGCACTTCCGCCATGGGCGTGCTTTTTTACTGGGCGATGCGGCGCATATCCATAGCCCGGTCGGTGGCCAGGGCATGAATACCGGCATCGGCGACGCGATCAATCTGGCCTGGAAGCTGGCCAGCGTGGTGCGCGGCTGCGCACCCGATCGCCTGCTGGACAGCTACGAAGCCGAACGCATCGGCTTTGCGCGCAAGCTGGTGCACACCACCGACCGCGTTTTCAGCCTGGTCAGCGCTGAAGGCCGGTGGGCCGACCTGGTGCGCACGCGGCTGGCGCCGACCCTGGTGGGCGTGCTCTCGCGCAGTGCCACCGCGCGCGCTTTCCTGTTCGGCACCGTGTCGCAGCTCAATCTCAATTATCGCGGCAGTGCGCTGAGCCAGGGCGCGGCCGGTCATGTGCATGGCGGCGATCGCCTGCCCTGGGCGGTGGCCGGCTACGAAGATAATTTCGCCAGCCTCGCGCAGCTGGATTGGCAAGTGCATGTATATGGCGCAGCGCAGCCGGGGCTGATCGATTTCTGCAAAGGCTTCGGCGTGGCTCTGCAGCAATTCGACTGGCAGCCGGAATATCAGGCGGCCGGGCTGGTGCAGAACGTGGTGTATCTGCTGCGCCCGGATACGTATGTGGCGCTGGTGGATCCGACCAGTAACTGGGAGACGCTGGACCGGTATTTTTCGGCGCGCGGATTGAAGCCGCTGGAAAGGCGGCATGCCTAGGTTGGGTTGCCCCCGGATCCGGTCCGGGATAACCCAACCTACGGCGTCATAGCGTTGCGACGATGCGTCCGACTTGGGCCAGCACTGCCGCCCGCTGGTCATCGCTGGCCGCCGTATTCTCGTAATACGCCGTCACCAGCAGCGGCTTGCGCTGCGGCGGCCACAGGATCACCACATCATTGCGCTGCGTTTCACCGCTGCCGGTCTTCTCGCCGACACGCCAGTCGCCCGGCACACCGGCGCGCAGCAGATGCATGCCGGTGCTGGTTTCGCATAGCCATGCGATCAATTGCTGGCGCGATGCATCCGACAAGGCATTACCCAGGGTCAGCGCCTGCAGGTCGGCCAGCATTGCCGCGGGCGTGGTGGTGTCGTGCAAACCATCGGGGCTGGGGCGATTGAGTTCCGGCTCAATCCGATCCAGGCGCGTCACCGGATCGTGCAGCTGCCGTGCATACGCCGTCACTGCCGCGGGGCCGCCCAGATGCGCCAGCAACACGTTGGCGGCAGTGTTGTCGCTCAAGGCCACCGCCGCTTGGCACAGTTCGCCGACGGTCATGCCGGTAGCCACGTGCTTGCTGGTCACCGGCGCATATTCGAGCAATGCATCCTTGCCGAACGTGAGGCGTCGATCGAGCCGTTCGCGACCCTGATCGACACGCGCCAGCACGGCGGCGGCCAGCAGCAACTTGAAGGTGCTGCACAACAGGAAGCGTTCGTGCTCGCGATGGCCAAGGCCCTGGCCATTGCCGGTGTTGAGCATCATTACTCCGAGCCGCCCGCCATGCTGGTGTTCCAGTGCGGCAAGCTGCGCCGTGGCGGCACCGGCCGTCGCGGCAAGCTGCGCCGTGGCGGCACCGGCCGTCGCGGCATGCAGCAGGCGCGGCTGCAACGCCATCACGGCAGCGCCCGCAAGGGCTCCTTTCAACAGGCTTCGACGATCCATGCAATCACCTCCCGCTAGCTGTGGTGGCCGCATGCTAGTGACGCATGCAGGCGGTACGCAGGGGAAGTTCGGGCAAAAGCGGGGCAATCGCCGTCTTTGGTATCGACGCAAGACGCGCAATTGGCTCTTGCCCTGCGCGCCACGGCATGGCGAGATCGAGGGCGGTAATCGGCGGAGAGTGCATATGCGCGATACAAGCATGGGCCAGGTGTTGTTTGCCGTGGCCATCCTGGCCCTGGGTGGCTTGAGTCTTGGTTCCGGCGATTTTGCCTTTGTCTGGCAGCCGGTGCCGGCAGCGCTGCCCGGCCGGGTGGAACTGGCTTATCTGTCAGGCACGGTGTTGTGCGTCTGCGGCGTGGGGCTGCTGGTGCGGCCCACGGTGGCGCTGGCCTCGTTCGTGCTCACGCTCTACACCTTGGTCTGGCTGCTGGCACTGCACGTGCCGCAGATAATTGCCGCACCGCTGCAGGAAATGAACTGGGGCGGCGCCGGCGAAATCGCCACGCTGCTGGCGGCGAGCTGGATCCTCTATGCATCGCACACGGCGCCGTGGCGTCGCTTCTATGTGATGCATCTGACTGGCGACCATGCGATCGGCTATGCACGCATCGTATTCGCGCTCGGCGTGCCACTGGTCGGCCTGGAACACATGCTCTACAGCACTGCCACGGCCAGCATGGTGCCGGCATGGCTGCCATACCGGACGGGCTGGGCCTATGCCACCGGCGCCGCGCATATCGCAGCAGGGCTGGCGATTTTGTTTGCCGTGTTGCCGCGCCTGGCGGCCGCACTGGAAACGCTGATGATGGGCATCTTCACCGTGCTGGTGTGGATACCCGCGGTGATGGCCGTGCCCACGCAGCGGTTCGGCTGGACCGCCTTGCTGATATCTACCGTGATCACCGCCGCCGGCTGGATCGTGACCGAGTCCTATCGCGGCCTGCCATGGCTGGCCTGGAGCCGGCGGCGTACCGTCGCCGCCGACCTGGCCGTGCACTGAAACACAGAGGGCCGCCATGCGGCCCTTTGTTTGCCGGGTTCAGCTATTGCGCCCGGTCTCGAACAGGAACCACACCCGCTTCTCGGCTTCGTCGATCCAGTTTTCCAGCAGGCTGGCGGTGGCCACGTCGCCATACTCGTCGCACAGCTCGTGGGTCTTGCGCATGTAGTCGGCAAAGCGCGCATTGTCCTCGCGCAGCTCGGCCAGCATGTCGGCCGGCGTCACGTAATCGGCATTGTTGTCGGACAGGCGCTGCTGCTTGGCGATCTGGCCGATGGAACGCAGCGTCACGCCGCCGAGTTTGCGCACGCGCTCGGCGATCGGGTCGGTGATGGCGTAGATCTCGTCGGACTGCTCGTCCAGCAGCAGGTGATAGTCGCGGAAATGCGCGCCGCTCATATGCCAGTGGAAGTTCTTGGTCTTCAGGTAGAGCGTGAAGGTGTCGGCCAGTAGCGCATTGAGTTCGGCGGAAATATCGCGGCGCGCGTTGTCGCCGAGCGCGCTGGGCGTCTTCAACGGCGCCTTGCGCAGCTGCTTGGCTTTACTGGCTTTATCGGCTTTGGCCATGGCTGTTTCTCTCGTTTCGGGTGGGGTTGTCGTCAGGGGCCGGGCATCGGCATCCTGAAGACCATAGGCCAGCGCGATGACACTGGCAACCGCTCATGGCGTTTTCACCGCGAATGTCATCTGGGTTGGTTAGACTGCCCGGCACCTATGCGACAGGTGCAGACGTTCTATGACGGAAGCCGCTGCAAACCCGTTGAAAAAGCCGGCCATGCTGCTTGCCGGGGTCGGAGCGCTGGGGGTGGTGTTCGGCGATATCGGCACCAGCCCGCTGTATACCTTCAAGACCGTGCTGGACATGACCGGCGGCGACAACCCGCACACCATCTACGGTGTGATTTCGCTGCTGATCTGGACCCTGATCGTGGTGACCACGATCAAGTACGCGGGCTTCGCCATGCGCATCGACAACGACGGCGAGGGCGGCATCCTGGCCCTGATGGCGCTGCTCGGCGTGAAGCGCAACAAACGGCCGCTGATTGTGGCCGCCGGCCTGTTCGGCGCAGCGCTGATTTACGGCGATGGGGCGATCACCCCGGCGATTTCCGTGCTGTCCGCACTGGAAGGCCTGAATATCGTGGAGCCTTCGCTGCATCCGTACGTGCTGCCGCTGACAGTGCTGATCCTGCTGGCGCTGTTCGCCCTGCAGCCGCTGGGCACGGCGCGGATCGGGCGCGCCTTCGGGCCGATCATGGCGCTGTGGTTTCTCACCATGGCCCTGCTTGGCGTGTGGGGCATCGTGAAGCACCCGGCGATCCTGTGGGCGCTCAATCCCTATTACGCGCTGACTTATCTGTTTCATAGCGGCGGCTCCGGCTTCCTGGTGCTGGGCGGCGTGTTCCTGTGTGTCACCGGCGCCGAGGCGCTGTATGCGGACATGGGCCATTTCGGCGCGGGGCCGATCAAGCTGGCGTGGTCGACGCTGGTATTTCCCAGCCTGGTGCTGAACTACGCCGGCCAGGGCGCGATCGTGCTGGCCGGCGCGCCTACTGCCGGCAATATCTTCTACCGCCTGTGCCCGGCCACGCTGACCCTGCCATTGGTGATCCTGGCGACCATCGCCACCATCATCGCCAGTCAGTCGATCATCACCGGTGCGTTTTCCATGACCCGCCAGGCGATCCAGCTCGGCTGGATGCCGCGGCTGAAAGTCTCGCAAACCTCGCAGGAGGGCTACGGCCAGATTTACGTAGGCGCGGTGAACTGGCTGCTGATGCTGGTGACGATCGGGCTCGCGCTAGGCTTTCGCAAATCTGACAACCTGGCCGCCGCCTACGGCATCGCGGTGTCGGCGACCATGCTGATGACCACCATGCTGCTGTTTATCGCCATGCGCGAAATCTGGAAATGGAGCCTGGCGGTGAGTGCGCTGGTGGCGGGCTGCTTCCTGGTGGTGGATGCCTCGTTCTTCGCCTCCAACATGCTCAAGCTGTTCGATGGCGGCTATGTGCCGCTGCTGCTGGCCGCGCTGGTCTACCTGGTGATGTTCATCTGGCACCGCGGCATCGTGGCGCTGGGCGCGCGCCTCAGCGAGGATCCGGTCCCGGTGGATGCATTCCTGGACGAGCTCACCCACAGCGGCATCGCGCGCGTACCCGGTACCGCCGTGTTCCTCACCCGCGCCAAGGCCACCACCCCGCCGGTGATGCAGTTGTACGTGAAGCACACCATGGCGCTGCATAAGCGGGTGCTGGCGGTGACGCTGGATATCGCTTCCACCCCGTATATCGCGCCGAAGGAGCGGCTGGCGCTGTCGGAGATCGGCCCGAATTTCTGGTCGATCACCGCTCGCTACGGCTTTATGGAGCGACCGGACATGCCGGCCCTGATGGCGCAGATCGCCACCCACGGCTGCCCGATCGATCCGCGCAAACTCACTTATTTCGTGGGCATGGAAAAGATCGTCGCGCGCGATGGCCCCCACCGCCTGCCACGCTGGATCCGCGTGCTGTTCGCGGCGATGCTGCGCAACTGCGCACGCGTCACCGACTACCTGCGCATCCCGGCCGACCAGGTGGTGGATATCGGCCGCCAGATTTCGATCTGAGCCATGCCGGCCCCATCGGGCCGACGGAATTTCGGGAAAAGTGACGCTGCGCGCGCCCGGCACCTTGCCTGCTCCCTGCCCCTCCGGCCGCATCTGCCTCCAGACCTGGCCCCTCTCGTAACCGGCCGGCGCCTGCGGCTAGCGGGCGCCCAGGCGCTCCACGCCGCCACGGAAGCGCCACGACAGCCTGTGGGCGTTCCATGCGATTTGGACGTCCGTTTGATCGGCCCGGAGTCGCGCATGGCACGCTCCTTGCCTAATCTTTCGGCGGGCACGTGCCGTCATTTCTGAATGAGCTGGCCGGATGACGCTGCAGCCCGCTTACCCACCCGTTCACAGATATCGGAGGGAAACCGCAGCATGTTGATGGCATCAGGCATAGAAAGGCACTGAACGCTGGCGGCCTCGCAGACGCCTGCCACGCGTTTGCGACACGTCACCAGGCAGGAACTAGAGCGCGATCGAGGGAGTTCGGCGCCGGGATCTCACGATGCAGTTAAACGTCGAGACACTATCGCTTATCAATGGCGGCCAGGCCCTGGTACTGGCGCTGATGCTTTGGTTTGGCACGCACGACGCCAGCAGCCATGCGATCAATGGCCTGCGCCTGCGCGCCGCGGCGCTGCTGATGGAAGCCGGCAGCGATCTGATCCTGGCCTTCGGCACCAGCATTTCGCCGCTGCATGTCTTGCTGATCGGCAACACGCTCAATCTCGCGGCCCAGGCGGTCACCATCATCTCCCTACGCATGCTGCTGCAGCGGCCGCTGCGCTGGCGCGAGGCCCTGCTGCTGGGCATCGGTGCCTGGATCGGGGTGACCTATTTCAGTACCGCACACCCGGATTACCTGCTGCGCGTGCTGTGGGGCTCGTTCTTCCTGGTCTGCAATAACGCGCTGAACATCGCCGCGCTGTGGGGCGGCTGCCGCAAGCGCGAAACGCGCGCGCAATGCCTGCTGCTGTGGACATATGTACTGGCGATTGCCCTGCTGGTGTGGCGCAACGCCTGGCTGTGGACTTTGCCGGTGCCGCCGGGCGGCATCAGCGTGCCCTCGCAGGTGAACAGCATCTACGTGCTGCTGTTCGGCATCCAGCCCCTGCTGGCCAGCATCGGCTTTCTGCTGCTCTACAGCGAGATCCTGCAGCGCGATCTATTCGATCAGGCACGCATCGACCCACTTACCGGCGTAATCAACCGCCTGGGCCTGCTGGAAGCGTCCGAAGCGCTGCTGGCCGGGGCGCGCCGCCGACGCGAATCGATCGGCGTGCTGCTGATCGATGCCGACCATTTCAAAAGCGTCAACGATCGCTTCGGCCATGACGACGGCGATCGCGTGCTGCTGGAGATGGTCTCCAACATCCGCCGCATGCTGCGCGCGGGTGATCTGGTGGGACGCGTCGGCGGCGAGGAATTCCTGGTGCTGTCGCCATCGGTAAAAGAATCGGACCTGCTGGCGCTGGCCGAGCGCATTCGCGCCGCGATCGAGCGCACCGTGTTCGCTATTGCCGGCGAACGCTATTCACTGACCGTATCCATCGGTGCCGCCATCGCCCACGGCAGCGAGCCGGACATGATGGCGGCGCGGCGCCGGGCGGATATCGCGCTGTATGAAGCCAAGCGTGCCGGCCGCAACTGCGTGATGATCTCCGCCCACTGAGCCGGCGGCTCAGCGCAAGGGCTTGCGCCCTACCAGGGTGCCCGGCGCGAGACGGCCGATGCTGATCAACCGCCAGAACAGGCCGCGCGCATCGCGTTGCAGGGCCAGCTCGAAACCGGCGGCGCGCAGCCGTGCTGCGTATTGCGGCAGATGGCGGATATCGTCGATCAGCAGCTGGCCGCCGGGACGCAGCACCCGGGCGATTTCGTCGATGGCGCGGGCGCGGCCTTCGGCGTTGTAGATATTGTGGATGGCGGCCGAGCTCACCACCGCATCCACGCTCGCATCGCCAAAGGGCAGCTCGCGCATATCGGCAGTGCGCGTGCTGACCCGCTGCGCGACGCCTTCCCGCGCCGCATTGGCCGCGACGGCCTCGGCGCCGTTGCCGCTGAGATCTTCGTGCTGCCAGATATCCACGCCGGTAACCTGGCCGCCCGGTACGCGCCGCGCGGCTGCCACCGCCAGCAGACCGCGCCCGCAGCCGATATCCAGCACCTGCTCGTCGCCCCGCCAGTGCAGGCGGTCGAGCAGCTGTTCGCGCCGGCGCAGCTTGCCGTAGCGGCTGCTCCAGAGCATGGCGAAGGCGCCGAAGCCGAAGCTCAGCGCCGGCCATTGCATGCCGTTGATGATGATCGGCAGCCAGTGCGTAAAGCTCAGCGCAAACACCAGCCAGCAGGCCAGCGAACACAGTGCCAGGTTGCGCACCACCGGTGGCGCATCCAGTCCGTACGGAAACAATGCCTGCATGAGTATCCCCTCCCTGCCGCACATGGTGCGCAAGGCCGGCATGGCAATGAAGTGAGCTTTGTCATGCGCTGTTGCTGCGCCATGTATGTTCCCTGTCCGGGCAGCCGGTGCTGGTCAACGCTGCAAACGCTGGCTCGTTGTCCCTGGATGGCATGCGTTTGCGCCACGACATCAGGGCCATGACGCTGCCGGAAACCGGGCGCTACACTGCGTTGACGAAGCGGTCACGGCCCCCCCTGGACCCACCTGCGATAGGCAACTTTGCGCATGAGCCTGTTGTATGACCTGTCAGCCAACGCAGTACGCCGCATCTACGATGCACGCATCACTACCCCGCCGGTCCTGGATGCCGGCATGTATTTTCCCGATGCCGCCAAGTTCATCGATGGCTGGTCCGCGATCCGCTCAGAGGCGCTGGCGATCGCCGCGCAGCGGATGCAGAGTGTGCCGCGCTTTCACGAGATCATGCCTGCGCAGGCGCCGATCTCGGCCAATGACGGCAAGGACTGGCGGCTGTTCATCCTGAAGGTGTACGGCACCGAGGTCGAGCGCAACATGGCGGCCTGCCCAAGCCTGGCGCAGATTCTGGCGGCGTCACCGGATGTGTTGTCGGCAAGCTTCTCGTTCCTGGCACCGCGCAAGCATATTCCGCGTCATCGCGGGCCGTTCCGCGGCATCCTGCGCTTTCAGCTGGGCCTGTCCGTACCGGTGGACCCCGAAGGGCGGCCAGCGGCAGTGCTGGCGTTGAACGATCATGAACACCGCATCGGCGACGGCCAGCATCTGCTGTGGGACGACACCTATCCGCACGAGGTGTGGAACCACAGCGATGAGATGCGCGCGGTATTGCTGCTGGATGTGCGCCGCCGCCATATGCCGATGGATCTGCGCGTGCTGTCGAGCGCGTTGATTGCCTCGGTCGGCATGGTAGCCCGCCTGCGCGGCGTGGAATAAAGCTTGCGTAGGCTGGGTTACCCCCGGATCCAGTCCGGGGTAACCCAACCTACGCAAGCATCACGACAGCTTCACGTGCGCCTTAATGCCTTTTCGCCATGGTGGTAGCCGGACCACGCTGAAGCCATCGGGGACCTGCACCATGCGCCTGTTCCATCGCCACGGAATGCTGCTTGCGCTCGCCATCGCCTGCAGCCTGCATGCACAAGGCACGATCCAGCACGCACTCAGTCCGGCCGATCGCGCCGCCGTGCAGCAGTACATGCTGAGCGAGGACAGCTACCAGAAACTGCTGGCCACCGCGAAAGACGCGCGCGCCAGCAAGGTGAAGATCGACATGCTCGATCCCAAGGCGCATTCGCTGGATGAACGCGCCACCGACCTGAACAATAATCCCGAAGTGCATGCACTGCTGGCGCGGCACGGACTCACCGCGCACGATTTCCTGCTCGGCGAATACGCCCTGCTCAGCGCGGAATTCGCGGTGAAATACGGCAGCCAGCCGGGCATCGATACGCACCTGGCCAATCCGGCCAATGTGGCGCTGTTCCGCAGGCACGAAGCGGAAATCGACGCGCTCAGCGGGGACGACAGCAACAACTGAGCGCGTTCACGCATTCGATACACCATCATCGAATCTTCACAAACATGCATGCTCGATCCGTTCATTTACGCATCGAGAAAAATTTAGACGTCTAAATATTCAGCTAATTCTGTGACGTGTAAATCAGATGTAACAACAAAATTTGCGTGAAGCACTAGACGTCCAAATGCGCAGGGAGCACCATCGGTGGCCCCGGGTGACAAGCCCGGATGCAGTGGGAATTTCGAGCAAGTCAACGCGACCGCAGCCTGCATGGCTGCGTCGGGCCGATGCGGCGGTCGGATGACTGACATTCACATACCTAGCGAGGTAGGCACGACGAATTCATAGGCAAGCTGGCTATCCATCACAGGGGGACTCGCTTTTTTCATCTATACCTTTTAGGGAGAAAAGACGTGAAAACCGAGCATGTGATGATCGGTCTTTCGATCGCAGCAGCACTCGCAACGCTGCCTTCGACGGCCCTGGCTTCCGCTTCAAGCAACGCGCTTTCCGGCATCGATACCAGCGAAGCGCCGCGCGTTACGCAAACTGTAGACAGCAGGGTGGTATCCGCCCTGGGCAATACCCACCTGTCGTTGCTCGACACGGTTTCACCGACCGGTGCGGTATCCGATTCCACACCCATGAACCATATGCAGCTGGTGCTTCAGCGCAGTGCCAAGCGTGAAGCCGCGCTGCAAAGCTTGATCTCCGCGCAGCACGATCCTTCTTCAGGCAAGTTCCACCAGTGGGTGACGCCGCAGCAATTCGGCCAGACTTTCGGCGTGTCCGATGCGGACATCGCCGCGGCAGCGGCGTGGCTGACCTCGCAGGGCTTCAAGGTCAACGGCGTGTTGCCGAACAAGATGCAGATCGATTTCAGCGGCACTGCCGGCCAGGTGAAGCAGGCGTTCCACACGCAGGAAAACCATTACATCGTCAACCACGTCACGCACATCGCCAACTCCGGCGACATCAGCATGCCGACGGCATTGCACAGTGTGGTGATCGGCGTGGCAGGCCTCAACGACTTCCGTCCGCAGCCGCTGCACCAGCAGCCGCAGGTGGCGCAATTCAATGGGTCGAGCCAGCGCTTCAAGATCCAGCAGTCGCCCAAGGCCAATGCCTCGGCCAGCAGTGGTCCGACGCCAATGGTGAATTTCGAAGGCGGCGTGCGTGGCTTCGCGCCCTATGACATGCAGACGATCTACAACACCTCGCCGCTCTATACGCAAGGCCTGACCGGCAAGGGCATCGTCATCGCGGTGGTGGAAGACCAGGACATGGATGTGTCCGACTGGCCGAACTTTGTCAGCCAATTCGGCCTGGGCGGTTATGGCGGCACGTTCACCCAGTTCCAGCCGCTGCTATCGCCCGATACGGGCAACTGCACCGATCCGGGCGGCAACAATCCGGATGAAGAGAGCATCGAAACCGTGCTCGATTCGGAATACTCCACCGCCGTCGCACCGGGTGCGTCGATCTGGGTGGCAACCTGCAACGACGCCGGCAGCAGCAACTTCTTCGGCGGCGTGTTCACCGCAGCGAGCAACCTGATCAACGGCGCCTCGCGTCCCAACATCATCAGCGCCAGCTATGGCTACGGTGAAGGCTTCACCGACAGCGCCAGCAAGACGGCGATCGACCTGATGTGGGCGCAGGCCGATGCGGAAGGTATCTCGGTGTTCGTATCCAGCGGCGACTCCGGTTCCAACCCGAGCTTCAACGGTTCCATCATCAACGGCGTGCCGGCGATCGACGCCAACTCCTTCGGTTCATCGGCCAACAACACGGCGGTGGGCGGTTCGGATACGGCCGACGTGCTCGACGGCGACAGCAGCAAGTACTTCAACACCACGTTGAATGCGGTGTATGGCTCGGCCAAGTCGTATGTGCCGGAAATCACCTGGAACCAGTCCTGCGGCAATACCCGTGCGGCCAAGGATCTGATCAACGGCACCGCCTTGCAGTTCTGCAAGAACGCGCTGATCTACGATCCGTACGGCTACTACGTCACCTCCGAAAGCGGCAGTGGCGGCCTTTCCTCGGTGGTTTCCAAGCCATCGTGGCAGCGCATCGTGCACGGCGCGCTCAAGGACCAGTCGCGTGATCTGCCGGATGTGTCCTTGTTCGCCGGTTCCTATGGCGGTTACTCCTGGGTGATCCTGTGCACCGGTTTCTATCCGTGCACACCGAACTTCACCTCGTCGGTGCAATTGGAAGGCGGCACCTCGCTGTCTTCGCCGATGTTCGCCGGCATCCAGGCGCTGATCGACCAGGGTCTGCAAGTGGCCGGCGGTTCGGCCAACCAGGGCAACGCCGCGCCGACGCTGTATGAGCTGGCCCGCAACGAGTACGGCGGTCCGACCGGTTCGGCACCGTCCACTCTGGCCGCCTGCGATGCCGACAACGGCACCAAGGGCACCAGCAAGTGCGTGTTCCACAACATCACTGACGGCGGCAACTCCACGCAGTGCATCGCGCTGCAGGGCGAAACCACCACCGACTGCTACTACTACGGCACGATCCAGAACTTCGAGGGTTTCTATGGTCCGACCCAGGTCGGCCTGACCTCGAGCAGCACCACCAAGTACAACGCCAACACCGCGGCCTTCGCGGCGCAGGCTGGCTGGAGTGCTGCCAACGGCCTGGGTTCGGTCAATGCCAACAACCTGCTGTCGGCCTGGAAATCGTTCGACGGTCTTTAGATCCTCCACCTTGAGCAGATAGCGCTCGTACCCCAGGCGGCTCGTGCCGCCTGGGGGTTTTTATGCATGCTGCAAGAAACGGATGTTATGCCGCAGGACGAAACGTTCATGCTGCCGATGCCCTAAGCTTTGAGCTCCCCACCCGTCAGCCGCCATCGATATGGAGCAGCGAGCTTTTCATCGCAGCATTGCGCGTGTCATCACCGCCGCCAGCTTCGGCTTTGCGCTGGTGCAGCTGGACGTCACCATCGTCAACGTGGCGCTGCCGCGCATGGCGACCGATCTGCATGCCGGCGTTACCGGCCTGCAGTGGGTGGTGGATGCCTATGCGCTGACCTTTGCGGTGATGCTGCTGAGCATGGGCTATCTGGGCGACCGGCTGGGTTCGCGCAAGGTCTACCTCGCCGGCATGGCGCTGTTTGCGCTGGCTTCGATCCTGTGCGGCTGCGCCACCCATACCGTCACCCTGATCGTCGGCCGCGCGCTGCAAGGCCTGGGCGCGGCGGCGATGATGCCGTGTTCGCTCGCCCTGCTCAGCCACGCTACCGCGCATGAGCATGGACTGCGCGCCCGCGCGGTGGGCTGGTGGACCGCGTCGGGCAGCATCACCATCGCGGCCGGCCCGATCGTCGGCGGCCTGCTGATGAGCGTGGCCGACTGGCGCAGCATCTTCTTCGTCAACGTGCCGGTGTGCCTGCTCGGCGCCTGGCTGACCTGGCGCGTGCCGGAAACCGAGCGCAAGGCGCAGCACCGGCACTTCGACCTACCGGGACAAGTGCTGGCGATCCTGGCGCTGACCGGATTGACTACCGCGGTGATCGAAGCGCATCCGCTGGGCTGGACCCATCCGCTCATGCTCGGCTGCATAGCGCTGGTGCTGATCTGCATTCCATGGTTCCTGCGGGTGGAAGCGCGCAGTCCCGCGCCGATGCTGCCGCTGCGCTTCTTCAGCGCGCCGGGCTTCAGCGCCGCGGTGCTGTACGGCGTCGTGATGAATTTCACCTACTACGGCATCGTGTTCCTGCTCAGCCTGTATCTGCAGCGCGTGCACGGCTACAGCGCGCTGCGCACCGGGCTGGCCTACCTGCCGCTGACGGCGACGTTCTTCGGCGTGAACGTGTTCAGCGGCTGGCTGGTGGGACGCGCCGGGGCGCGCCTGCCGATGGTGTTGGGCGCGCTGATCGATGCAGCCGGCTTCGGCCTGTTTCTGCTGCTAGGTGCAAGCAGCCCTTATCTGCTGATGCTGCCGGCATTCGCCCTGCTGCCGTGCGGCATGGGACTGGGTGTGCCGGCGATGACTACCACGGTGTTGTCGGCAGTAGAGAAAGAAGCATCCGGCACCGCCTCCGGTGTGCTCAACTCCGCGCGCCAGGCCGCCGGTGCCATGGGCGTGGCGCTGTTCGGTGCGCTCGCAGGCGACAGCAATGCGCTGATCGTGCGCGGCTTGCATCTTTCGTCGCTGATCGCCGTGGTGCTGTTGCTGCTGCTGGCCGCGCTGGCCTTCCACAGCATCCGTTCGCACAGCGGCCAACAACGCCGCTGAATGCCGCAGCCGTAGGTTGGGTTAGCGCAGCGTAACCCAACGTTTTTTGCGGCATCTCGTGACTGCATAGCCTCACCGACATACACACATCTGTTGGGTTACGCTGCGCTAACCCAACCTACGTGATTGGCCAGGTAGTGGTGGACGGGGGCCGGCGATTTTTGGTCGCTTATCAGCCCGATGTATCCGTCCGGGCGTATCAGCAGCAGGGTATCGGCGTGAATGTCATACGCGTTTGCGGCATGACCTTCGCTGTCGTGCAGACCCGCGGCGCCGATCACATGGCTGTGCAGCACATGGCCGAAGCTTGCCTGCAGCTGCGCCAGCGTCGCCTCCCATCCGTCGCCGAATGCCAGCGCGGTGAAATGCGTGCCGCGCAGCAGATCGAACAGGCGCTGCGTCCGATTGCCGTCGCGCAGGGCCGGTGCGTCCGGTGCGCGATCGCCGGCACCGACCTTACCCGGCTGCGTGCGCAGTTCCTGGGCCAGGCGGCTATCTCGATAGGCGATATCCAACTGGAAGGTCTCGTTGCCACGCTGCGGAACAATATGCTTCGCCTGCACCGCGCGCTCCAGCAACATGTTGGACAGACCCAGCACCGCTGCCGCCACGGGCATGCGCTCTTGCTCATACGTATCCAGCAGCGCGGCATCGGCACCGTCGATCACCGCGGCCAGTTTCCAGCCCAGGTTGTAGGCATCCTGCATGCCGGTATTCATGCCCTGCCCGCCCGCCGGTGTGTGCACGTGCGCGGCGTCGCCGGCGAGAAAGGCACGGCCGACGCGATAGCGATCGACCATGCGCACATTCGCGCGCCAGTACGACATCCAGCTGGCATCGACAAGCCGGATGTCGCTTCGCCCGCTGCGGGTTTCGAGGATCCGCTGCAACAGCGCCAGCGACGGTTCGGTGGGCATGTCCTGGGTGAGCGAGGCCTGGAACTGGAACGCATCGGTGGCCGGCAGCGGGGCCAGCGCCACCACGCCCTGGTCGTTGCGCCAGGCATGCCAGTAGTCGCGATCGATGCCGCTGACACGTACGTCGGCGACAAACATGCGATGCGTCTCCAGGGTTTCGCCGAGGAAGGCGACGCCCAACTGCTTGCGCACCGCGCTGCGGCCACCATCGCAGGCCACCAGCCAGCTGGCGCGCACGGTTTGGGCATGGCCATCGCGCAGCAGGGTGGCGGTGACGCCAGTTTCATCCTGCTCAAGCCGCTCGAATGCGGTGCCGAATTCCACCGTGCCGCCGAGTTCGGCCAGGCGTTCGCGCAGGATGGCTTCGACCCGCCACTGGGGAATCAGCAGGGGCGAGCCGTAGGGAATATCCGGCCTGGGCTGCAGGCCCTGGTAGAGCTGCTGATCCAGATGACTGCCGTCAGGGTGGTGGAAGCGCAGCGGCGGCGGGGTGATGCCGCCGGCCAGCACCCGGTCGATCACGCCCAGATCGTCCAGAATTTCCTGCGTACGCGGCTGCAAGCCCTTGCCGCGCGAGGCGTTCCAGGCCTGCGGGGCGGCATCGATCAGACGGAACGGCAGCTGCCGCCGCGCCAGCTCGCAGGCCAGGACCAGGCCGGTGGGGCCGGCGCCGACGATCAGCACTTCAACGGGGGAATGGTTCATGGCGTTCTCTCTAACAGTGTTAGGGGCGCTATTCTATAACGCAGTTAGGGATCTCTTACAACGTTAGAGGAATTGCCAGATGCGGGTAGGCCGGGAACCGGTGGTGCAGGCGGGCCTGAAATTGCTCAATACGGGCGGGCTGGAAGCGGTGACGCTGCGGGCGATCGCCGCCGAGCTGGGGGTCAAGGCACCCACGCTGTACTGGCGCTTCAAGAACAAGCAGGACCTGGTCGACGACATGGCCACCCGGGTGCTGGTGGACTGGGCCGAGGCATCGCACGACGGCCCAGCCACCGATACCTGGCAGGCCTGGGCGCTGGGCTATGGCATCAGCCTGCGCAACATGCTGCTGCGCTATCGCGACGGCGCGCGCATGGTGTCCGGCTCGCGCCTCACCGATACGCGGTTGTACGCCTCGATGGAACGTGCGCTGCAACGGTTCCAGTCGCACGGCATTGCGCCGGCAGATGCTGCGCTGTGCCTCACCACGGTCTATAGCTACGTGATCGGCTTCACCATCGAGCAGCAGGCGGTGCTGTCGCCGCAAGGTGAACGGGATCCGCGCTACACCCTGGCCGAGCGCGACGCGCTGGTGGATGCGGAGCGTTATCCGCTCTCGCGCAGCATCGGCCCGGAGGTGTTCGACAATTACGACGTGCGTTTCGAGCGCGGCCTGCGGCTGGTCGTTGCTGGCTTCGAAACCATGCTGGCCTAGACCACGCTCGCCCGGGGCCTAGCCTCCGCCACGCCGCTGTAACCTGCGCGCTGCACCCTGCCGGCACGGCCGAATCGGCCGCTTGCGGATGGGTGCAGCGTGTCGTTCTTGTCGAATATCCGTCGCCATCCGATGGCGATCAATCTGCTGGCCGGTTCCGCCGCGTTCCTGGCGTACGCGTCGATGTACGCCTTCCGCAAACCCTTTACCGCGGCATCGTTCGAAGGCCTGCACCTGGCGGGCATCGATTACAAAGTGTGGCTGGTGATCGCACAGGTGATGGGCTACATGCTGAGCAAGGTGCGCGGCATTACCTGGATCGCCGAGATCCAGCGCCATCGCCGCGCACGCACGCTGGCCGGCTTGATCGGCTTCGCCTGGCTCGCCCTGCTCGGCTTCGCCCTGGTGCCGGCGCCGTGGAATATTCCGCTGCTGTTCCTCAACGGCTTGCCGCTGGGCATGGTGTGGGGCGTGATCTTCGGCTACCTGGAAGGCCGCCGCGGCACCGAACTGATGGGCGCGTGCATGTGCGCCAGCTTTATCGTCGGCTCGGGCGTGGTGAAGTCGGTGGGCATGTGGCTGATGGTGCGCTGGCAGGTCAGCGAATTCTGGATGCCGTTCGCCACCGGCATGCTGTTTATTCCGCCGCTGTGCGTGGCTACCTGGATCCTCGAGCACCTGCCCGCGCCGGATGCGTCGGACGTCGCCGCGCGCAGCATGCGCGTGCCGATGGATGCCGCCACGCGGCGCGCCTTTCTGGCCCGCTTTCTGCCCGGCATCGCAATGATCGTGATGGCCTATGTGGCGCTGACCGTCACGCGCGATTTCCGCGACAACTTCGCCGCGGAAATCTGGAGCGATCTGGGCCGGGGCGGCGATGCCTCGGTCTTTACCGAAACCGAAGTGCCGATCGCGATTGCCGTGCTGATCATCACTGCCTTCACCATGATCGTGCGCGACAACCTGCGCGCGCTGATGCTCAACCATGTGCTGATCTTCGGCGGCTTCACCATCGCGGTGCTGGCGACCTGGATGCACGATCACGCCATGATCGATCCGCTGGGCTGGATCGGCCTCAGCGGCTTTGGGCTCTATCTCGCCTACGTGCCGTATAACGCCACCTTTTTCGAACGCATGCTGGCTACCTTCCAGGTCAGCGGCAATGTGGGCTTTGTAATGTATATCGCCGACAGCAGCGGCTACATGGGCAGCGTGGCGGTGATCCTGGTGAAGGAATTCGGCGGCGTGCATCTGTCGTGGGCGGCGTTCTACGCCCAGACCGTGATGACGCTGTCGGGCATCGGCATGCTGATTACGCTGGTGTCGGCGCTGTATTTCTACGACAAGGCGCGACGGGCGAAGATGCCGGCGGCTGTGCCTGCTGCAGCGTGATCACGCGAGCGCATTCTGATCTCTGCGGAGATGCACTTACCGGCGGTGTCACCGATCTTCACGGCCGTCATTCCCGCGCCAGCGGGAATGACGAAAGAGGGATAGCGCTGTAGTTCAACCGCCAGTCCTGGTCGCCCTCACGCCCGTCACGCGGTAGTGCCGCATTTCCTCGATACGGCTGACGTAGGGCTTGATCGCGGCGAAGAAGCTGCGAAAGGCCTCGCTACCGCGAAAGCCCTGCATATGGCCGTCCAGCGAATCCCATTCAATACGCAGTATGTAGCTGTCCGGCGCTTCTTCGCAGCGCGACAGCTCATAGCCCAGGCAATGCGGCGAGGCGTCCAGGCTCTGGCCCGCCAGCGCATAGGCCTGCTCGAACGGCGCGGATTCGGCGGAGGGAATGGTGTAGCGAATGTATTCGACGAGCATGCGCAACCTCGCTGATTCGGCGTGATGACCGCTTCGAGCTTGGGGCGGATATCGCCCGTCCCAAGCTGCGCACTGTGCTTACGTCGGATAGTCCAGACTCGGATACCAGTCCGGCACGCGCCCTTCCGGCGTGAGGTCAAGTACGTTCCAGAGCGGAAACGGTTCCGGCGCACCGCGCGGATCCTGGCCCGGATCGGCAGTTTCGAAGCCCATTTCGCCGGCCCAGAAGTGGCGGATGGTGCCGTCGCGGCGGGTGAATACATGCAAGGCGGGAATATCGCTGCCATCCGGCGCAATGGCAAAGTAATCGCGGCTGTAATGCCCATTGAGATCACTGAACAGCGGCAGATCGCGCCAGCCGCGCTCCTGCGCAAAGGCTAGCAAGCGCTTGAGCGGCGAGCGCGCCACCACCGCCAGGGCGAAGTGCTGCTGCATATCGCGCGCTTCGCCGGCCCAGGCGCCGAGTAGCGAGCTGCACATCGGACAGGGGCGTTCGCGCTGCGGGCCGAACATATAGCTGTAGACCACCAGGGTCTGTTTATCGCCGAACAGGCCGGCGAAATCGACGTTGCCGTGTGCGCCTTCAAACCGGTAATCGCCGATCACCTCCCCGCCCGGCGGCAGTGCCCGGCGCAGCTCGGCCACTCGCTCGATCTGCCGGCGCAGCTCAATTTCCTCGCGCAGCAGTTCGTTGCGCGCGTGGCGGTAGGCAGGGCTTTCGTTGGGAATGCTGGCGCCGTTGCGCTTGACCAGTTCGGCGGCGGCAACGAAGGATGAAGCCTGGGTCATGGTCGATCTCCTGCGATCGTGGACGGGCATGGCAGACACCCAGAACGGGCGCCCATGACCTGATGACGAACGAGCGCCGCGCAATTCGACACGCGCAGTCCACACCCCTCGCACCCACGTAGGCTGGGTTAGCGCAGCGTAACCCAACATTCCCCACCCAATCGTCGAACTATCCCCCGATCAAGTCCGGGGCTAACCCACCCTACGCAGCCTGATGCGCAGCGCGGATCGCCTGCAACAGGCTGGCCCCAGCTTCGGCCAGGCAGCCATCGTTATGAATCACCATGCTGCCTTCCGGCACCGCATAGTCGCTGGCGCGGGCAAGGCGCGCGGCAATTTCCGCTTCGTTTTCACGGCCGCGGCCGGCCAGCCGCGCGGCGATGGCTTGCGGCGTGGCGGTGATCAGCACCGGCTGCAAGGCCGGAAATCGCTCGCAAGCGCGCGCGAAGGCAGCGCGCGAACCGTTCACCAGCACATCGGCGCCGTGCGCAAGCCAATGCGCGACCTCGCTGCCGATGCCGTAGTGCAGGCCATGCGCCTGCCAGGTGAGCGCGAACAGGCCGCTGCGTTCGCGCAACTGGAATTCTTCTTCGCTCAGGGCGACATGGTTTTCGCCGCCCGCAGCGGCGGGCCGCGTTATATAGCGATGCGCGCACAGCACACCGTGCGCCACGCCGTGCTGGCGCACCCAGGTAAGCACGCTGTCCTTGCCGGCGCCGGATGGCCCCATCACGTAATACAACTGACCCGCTTTCATGCCACTGGTCCCTTGCCTAACGCTATCCGCTCCAGTTGTTCGAAATTGCTGCCGGGTGCGCTTTCACGACAAAGCGTCAGCGCGTCGATCTGCGCGGGAGGCAGTGTGGCCGCCTTCGATGACAGCCATGTGCACAACACATGTTCTTCCTGCGGCGTTGCAGGTGCCGTCAAGGTGATGTGAAAACGATAGCGTTCCAGCACATACGGATAGCCGAATTGCCGGAACAGCCTGCGTTCGGTCTCGTCCAGGCCATTGACGCGGCGTTGCCATGCCGCATCGCTCAGCGGTGCGCGCAGCAGATTGAGATGACGTACGCAGCGTTCGGCCAAAGCGTTGATGGCGCTTTCGTCCGCCGCCGGACGCAGGGCCAGAAAGCCCGATAGTGGTTCCAGCTTCAAAGGCAGCTCGAAGGCGCTGGAGGCACGCGCGATTTCCAGCACGTGTTCGCGCAGATCGTCATAACCGGCCTCGTCGGCCAATTCGAACGGCGCGCTGAGCGTGGCGTGCCAGCCATAGCGGCGCACATCCGCCAGCAAGGCGTGCAGGCGCGCGGCGTCGATGCCGGGAAGGCTGGCCGTGGTCAGCCATTCCTGTCCGAACAGCTCCAGTTCGCTGCCCGCGGCGGGGCAGAAGTACACGGCATAACGCATCAATGATCCGCCATCAGAACAAGTTGCACCCAGTCACCGGAGAAGCGCGTGATGCCATATTGCACCGGCACACCGCGCGTGTCGGCATTGATCGACTGCACATACAGCACCGGGCGGCTGGCCGGCTGCTGCATCAGACGCGCGGTGGTGGCGTCGGGCAGACGCGCGGAGACGCGCGTGTGCTTGCGCTCGTAATCGTTCACACCGAATTCGTTGAGCGTGCGCGTGACCGATTGCAGGCGACGATAGACGGCGGGCAAGCCGTTGAAGCGGGTGGCCGGAAAATAGGCGGTGCTGTAGTCGACGATGTGGCCATCGGCACGGCTGATGGTTTCGATCCGGTAGGCGTGTTCGTGACGGTCCAGACCCAGCGACTGCGCCACCTGCGCCGGCGGAATTTCGCGCGCGTCTTCGAGGATCTCGATATCGGCCTCGACGTTGAGGTTGCGCATGTTCTGGGTAAAGCGCGTGCGCCGGCTGATCGGGTAATCCAGCGTCTGCTCCTGCACGAAGGTGCCGCGGCCCTGTTCGGTGCGCACCAGGTTGCGCTGTTCCAGCGCGGCGATGGCGCGGCGCACGGTATGCCGGTTCACGTCGAAGCGCTGCGCCAGCTCGTGCGCCGACGGCAGCTGTTCGCCCTGGCGCAGCTGCCCTTTCTGGATGTCTGCAGCCAGGATGCCGCTGATCTGGCTCCACAGCGCCACGCCCCGGCCGCGTTCGATCTCGCTCATACCACGTCCTCAACCTGTCTATTCATCGTCATGGCAGCGGCACGCTGGCCTGCTGCAATGGCTACCCGTCGGCGCCCCCATCGCGCCCCGGCCGGTCTAGATAACTAGACATTTGTGACAAGCGTTAGGAACAGCCATGGACACCTCCCCCAACTTGGCGCGCGCGCAGTGGATGTCGCTGCTGGCGCAGTCCGACCCGGCCGAACTGGCCGCCGCGATGGACGGTTTCGCCCCGCCCGCCGACCTGAGCTGGCTGCGCCCGGCGCAGACCGGGCTGTATATGCTGCGCGGCCGCGTCGGCGGTAGCGGCCAGCCGTTCAATTTCGGCGAAGTGACGGTCACCCGCTGCAGTGTGCAGGCCGACGGCCAGATCGGCCACGCCTGGGTGCGCGGCGGCAACGCGCGCCATGCGGAACTCGCCGCACTGGCCGACGCCATGCTGCAGGACGAGCAGCGGCACGCGCGCATCCAACTGCAGGTGATCGAGCCACTGCGGCGCGCATTGGAACGGCGCCGCGACGAAGCCAGCCGCAAGGCTGCCGCAAGCAAGGTGGAATTCTTTACCGTGGTGCGGGGCGAATGATGCTTGCCGCGTTTGCGCAACCTGTGTTCGATAGCCAGCGGACCTTCCGCGAGCTGCTGCAGGCGATGGCACGTCCGGCGCTGCCGCGCACGCTGCCGATAGTGCCGCCCGCACCCGCACCGATCGCGCCGGCGGCGATGGCGATCCTGCTGACCCTGTGCGATTCGGCCACCTCGGTGTGGCTGCAGCAGCCGGACGAAGAAGCCATGCGCCATCTGCGCTTTCATGCCGGGGTGAAGCTGGCGCAACGGCCGGAAGAAGCGGATTTCGCCCTGATCAGCGATCCCGGGTCGATGCCTGCGCTGGATGTTTTTGCACGCGGGGATCTGCGTTATCCGGAGCGTTCGGCCAGCCTGATCATTCAAGTTGCCGCCATCCAATCCCCGGCTGCGGGCAAGGGCGGCAGTCAATTCGCCGGGCCCGGTATCCGCGATACAGCGACGCTGCATGTCGAGGGACTGCACGCGGACTTCTGGCCGCAGCGCGCCGCCCTTGCTGAACAACTGCCGCTAGGCATCGATCTGTATTTCGTCGCCGCGCAACAGCTCGCCTGTCTGCCGCGCACCACCCGCAGGCTGGAGGGCTGAATGTACGTAGCCGTGAAAGGCGGCGAGCAGGCGATCGCCCGTTCGCTGGAATTGCTGGCCGAGGCGCGCCGCGGCGATCCCGCGCTGCCGGAACTGGAGCTGGCGCAAATTCGCGAGCAGCTTCGCCTGGGCGTGGCGCGGGTGATGCAGGAAGGCTCGCTGTACGACGAAGAGCTGGCGGCCTTGGCGATGCGCCAGGCGGCTGGCGACATGCTGGAAGCGATCTTCCTGCTGCGCGCCTACCGCACCACCCTGCCGCGCTTCGGTTACAGCCTGCCGCTGGATACGTCGTCCATGCGGGTGCGCCGGCGCGTGTCGGGAACGTTCAAGGATATTCCCGGCGGCCAGGTGCTGGGCCCCACCTATGACTACACGCAGCGGCTGCTCGACTTCGACCCGACCGCACCGGCCGCTGTCACGCCCGCCACGGCCCCGCTGCCCTCGCAGATGCCGCGCGTACTCGACCTGCTCGATGCGGAAGCATTGATCGAACGCTTCGCACCGGGCGACGACGCGGAGCCCTTCGACCTTACCCGCGAACCGCTGAGTTTTCCCGCCGATCGCGCCACCCGCCTGCAAAACCTGGCGCGCGGCGACGAAGGTTTCCTGCTCGGCATGGCCTATTCCACCCAGCGCGGCTACGCCGAAAGCCATCCGTTTGCCGGCGAAATCCGCATGGGCGAAGTGGATGTGCTGGTGTGTCCGGAAGAACTGGGCTTTGCCATCGAGATCGGCAGCATCACGCTGACCGAGTGCCAGATGATCAATCAGTTCCAGGGCGGCAACGGCGTGCCGCCGCAGTTCACCCGCGGCTATGGATTGAGCATGGGCGAGGGCGAGCGCAAGGCGATGTCGATGGCGCTGGTCGATCGCGCCTTGCGCTGCGACGAACTGGGCGAGGCCAGCTATGCGCCGGCGCAGAACCAGGAATTCGTGCTGTCGCACTCGGACAGCGTGGAAGCTTCCGGCTTCGTGCAGCACCTGAAGCTGCCGCATTACGTGGATTTCCAGGCGGAGTTGTCGTTGCTGCGCACGCTTGCCGCGCAACAGTCTGCTACACCGAATGAGCAACCCCTCAGCACAGCGGGCGAGCAATGACGACCGTATCCACCGCTTACCGCGATGCACTCCCTCTCCCCTGCGGTAAGAGGGTTGGGGTGAGCGGCCGCGCTTGCCTCGCACCTTTATCCATCGACCAGCCATTCGTGCTGATCTCACGCGAAAACACAGCTCTTCTGCACGGCGTCCCCTCACCCCAACCCTCTCCCCACCGGGGAGAGGGAGTCAGACATCTGCCATGAACTACAACTTTGCCTTCCTCGACGAAGACACCAAGCGCATGCTGCGCCGCGCGCTGCTCAAGGCGGTGGCGATACCCGGCTACCAGGTGCCGTTCGGCAGCCGCGAAATGCCGCTGCCGTATGGCTGGGGCACCGGCGGCATCCAGGTCACCGCCGCCTTGCTCGGGCCTGACGATGTATTGAAGGTGATCGACCAGGGTGCAGACGACACCACCAATGCGGTCAACATCCGGCGCTTTTTTGCGCGTGTGGCCGGCGTCGCCACCACTGAGCACACCGCCGACGCCACCCTGATCCAGACCCGCCACCGCATTCCTGAAACATCGCTGCGCGAGAATCAGATTCTGGTGTTCCAGGTGCCCGAGCCCGAACCGCTGCGCACGCTCGAACCCCGCGAAGCCGAGACGCGCAGCCTGCACGCCCTGGCCGATTACGGACTTATGCACGTGAAGTTGTACGAAGACATCGCCCAATACGGGCATATCGCCACCAGCTATGACTACCCGGTACTGGTCGACGGCCGCTATCTCACCTCGCCTTCGCCGATTCCGAAGTTCGACAATCCCAAGCTGGATCAGTCGCCGGCACTGATGCTGTTCGGGGCCGGGCGCGAGAAGCGCCTGTATGCGATACCGCCGTATACCAGGGTGGAAAGCCTGGCCTTCGAGGATCATCCGTTCGAGATCCAGCGCTGGGAGCAGCAATGCGAACTGTGCGGCGCGGGCGAAAGCTATCTGGACGAGGTGATCGTGGACGATCACGGCAAGCGCATGTTTGTCTGCTCGGATACGGATTTCTGCGGCCAGCGGCGCGCGGAGGCCAGCGCATGAGCGCCCTGCTGCAAGTGCGCCACCTCAGCCACCACTACGGTCGCCGCGTCGGCTGCGAGGACGTGAGCTTCGACCTGCATGCCGGCGAACTGCTCTGCATCGTGGGCGAATCCGGTTCGGGCAAGTCGACCCTGCTCAACACCGTCGCCGCGCAGCTCGCACCGACCGCCGGCAGCGTGCGCTATCGGCAGCGCGACGGCGCATGGCTGGAGATCGCCACGCTCAATGAAGCGGACCGCCGCCGCCTGGCGCGCGAGGAATGGGGTTTCGTGACGCAGAACCCGCGCGATGGCCTGCGCCTGAATGTCAGCGCGGGGGCGAATGTCGCCGAGCGGCTGATGGCCCTGGGCGTGCGCCACTACAGTCAATTGCGCGAGATCGCGCGCGGCTGGCTGGAGCGGGTGGAAATCGACCCGGCGCGTATCGATGACGCGCCCACCGGTTTCTCCGGCGGCATGCAGCAGCGCTTGCAGATTGCCCGCACCCTGGTGACGCAGCCGCGGCTGGTCTTTATGGACGAACCCACGGCCGGCCTGGATGTATCGGTGCAGGCGCGCATCCTCGACCTGCTGCGCCGGCTGGTGAACGAACTGGGCCTGGCGGCCGTGATGGTGACGCACGATCTGGCGGTGGCGCGCCTGCTCGCCGCACGCACCATGGTGATGCAGGGCGGCCGGGTGGTCGAAACCGGCCTCACCGACCAGATCCTGGACGATCCGCAACATCCGTATACGCAACTGCTCGTTTCCTCGGTACTGACCACATGACCGCCGCCTTGATGCTGGAACTGCGCGACCTCAGCAAGTCGTTTGAACTGCACCATCAGCACGGTGCGCGCCTGAACGTGCTGCGCGGCCTGGACCTGCGCCTGCATGCCGGCGAGTGCGTGGTGCTGTCCGGCGCGTCCGGTGCCGGCAAGAGCACTTTGCTGCGCGTGATCTACGCCAATTACCACCCGACCTTCGGCGCCGTGCATGTGCGCCATGACGATCGCTGGATCGACCTGGCGCGCGCCACTCCGCATGAAGTGCTGGACGTGCGCCGCCGCACCCTGGGCTATGTCAGCCAGTTCTTGCGCGTGATTCCGCGCGTGCCGACCCTGGATATCGTGGCCGAGCCGCTGCTGCAGAGCGGAGTCGATGCGGCGGCGGCAAGAGTCCGTGCCGGCGACATGCTGCAGCGCCTGAATGTGCCCGAGCGCCTGTGGCAACTGCCGCCCGGCACCTTTTCCGGCGGCGAGCAGCAGCGCGTGAACATCGCCCGCGGCCTGATCGTGCCGCGCCCGATCCTGCTGCTGGACGAGCCCACTGCCTCGCTCGACGCCGGCAACCGCGCCGTGGTGGCGCAATTGCTGCAGGAAGCGCGCGACGCCGGCTCGGCCGTGCTCGGTATTTTTCACGACGAGGACATGCGCGATCGCGTAGCTACACGCCTGTTCCCGATGCAAGCCCTCGAAGCCGCCTGACCTCCATCTTGAGATTACCCATGAACGATCTGGCTCTGACCAATGCGCGCATCGTGCTCGGCGACCGCGAAATCCACGGCACGCTGATCGCCCGCAACGGCATGATCCGCCTGGTGGAGGACGGCTCCACCCAGGCACCCGGCGCAATCGACTGCGAAGGCGACTACGTCATCCCCGGCTTGATCGAGTTGCATACCGACAACCTGGAAAAGCATCTGATGCCGCGCGCCGGGGTGATCTGGCCTTCGCTGTCAGCCGTGCTCACGCACGACGCGCAGGTGGTCGCGGCCGGCATCACCACCGTGTTCGATGCGCTGTCGGTGGGCGACCTGGAAGAGGAAAGTGTGCGCATCGAAACCCTGCGCAGCACCTACGACGCCATCCTCGACGGCCAGCGCAGCGGCGCCTTGCGCGCCGATCACTGGTTCCACCTGCGTTGCGAGCTGGCCTATCCGCGCTTGATCGAAGCGCTGGAACCGCTGCTGGACCATGCCAGCGTGCGCCTGCTGTCGCTGATGGACCATACCCCCGGCCAGCGCCAGTACCGCGACCTGCAGCAGTACCGCAAGTACTACAGCAAGAACCACTTGAGCTGGAGCGAGGACGAATTTGCCGAGGTGGTGAAGCGCCGTGCCGAACAACAGGCTACGTACAGCCCCAGGCACGAGCGCGAGGTGCTCAATCTTGCGCATGGCCGCGAGATCGTGCTGGCCAGCCACGACGATACCGACGCCGGCCAGGTCGAGCACGCCAAGCGCATCGGCGTAACCATTTCGGAATTTCCCACCACACAAGAAGCCGCGGATGCCGCGCATGCGCATGGCCTGACCACGGTGATGGGCGCGCCAAACGTGGTGCGCGGCGGTTCGCATTCGGGCAATGTCGCCGCGCTGGAACTGGCGCGTACCGGCCGGCTGGACATGCTTTCTTCCGACTATGTGCCGGCCAGCCTGCTGCACGGCGCATTCCTGCTGCATACGCAGGCCGGCTGGTCGATGCCGCGCGCGATGGCGACGGTGAGCAGCAATCCGGCCAGGGCGCTGGGCTTTGCCGACCGCGGTGAACTGAAGGCCGGCCTACGGGCGGATGTGGTGCGCATGCGGGTGCTGGACGGATTGCCGATCGTGCGCAATGTATGGGTGGCCGGACAGCGCTCGTTCTGATCGCCGCACCGCACGCCACGTAGCCACGTAGGTTGGGTTAGCGCAGCGTAACCCAACGATGGCTGGCTTCGATGAGCAACTGTTGGGCTACGCTGCGCTGGCCCAACCTACGACGTCCTTTTTCTTCGGCGCTTGAAACGCTTCATCCGTCGTCAAGAACTTACGCGCACTTGGACGTCCAAACGCAAATTCCGAAAGCCAAATGTCAGGCATCGGCATCCATCGCAACACAAAACCGTGGTTGTCACCGTCTCCACGCACAGCCGACATCAGGCTGTCATGCGTAAACAGAAAATTAGCGCGTCCAGCTAGGGATGCTTGATCAAGGTCGCGCCTAGACAGCTAAGCCACTTGGCTAGCCCACGTCATAAGCACTTCATCGCCACTCTCTAGCCTGTTCGGCATTCGCAGTAATCAGGCATCCGCGCCGGCATGTCCGGCTCACATCCTTTTGGGGGACACGGTTTTGAAGATCAATCCAATCACTTGCGCGGTGCTCGCCGCGCTTGCGGTCACGCGCATGTCTTATGCAGACGACGTTACGCCGCCGGCGCCGGCCACCCAGCCGGCGGCCGCCAGCCAGCCAGCCACCAACAAGCCGGCGGATGCGTCCAATGCATCCACGCTCGGCACCGTGACGGTGACCGCGCAGCACACCGCCGAAGACATGCAGGACGTGCCGATCACCCTGCAGGCATTCACCGGCAACACCCTGCAGCAGTTGAACATCGTGTCGTTCAACGACCTGATCAAATACCTGCCCAACGTGACCTTCGCGGCGAACGGCCCGGGCCAGGGCAATATCTATATGCGCGGCCTGAGCACCGGCTTCCTCGGCAACCAGTCCAGCGCCTCGATCGCACCGTTCCCGAACGTGGCCGTCTACCTGGACGACCAGTCGATGCAGTTCCCGGCGCGCAACCTCGACGTGTACATGGTCGACATGGAGCGCGTGGAAGTGCTGGAAGGTCCGCAGGGCACGCTGTTCGGCGGTGGCGCCGAAGCCGGCGCGGTGCGCTATATCACCAACAAGCCCAACCTCACCCGCCTGAGCGGCAATGTGGAAGCCAGCGTCGGCGTGACCGACGGCGGCTCGCCGAACAACTCGGCCAACGCCACGCTGAACCTGCCGATCATTCCCGGCACGCTGGCGGTGCGCGGCGTGATCTACAGCGAACACCAGGGCGGCTATATCGACAACGTGGCCGGCACCTTCACCCGCCAGCCCACCGACGGCGGCGGTGCGATGGCGCCGTACGTGGCGGCCGGTACCGCTGCCGGCACCAATAATTATTCGGTGGCGAAGAGCGACTGGAATCCGGTCGACTACCAGGGCGCGCGTATCTCGGCGCTGTGGAAGATCAACGACAACTGGAATTTCCTGATCGCCGAGAGCTACCAGAACCTCGACGCCGACGGCCAGTCCTCGACCTATCCGGTCAGCCCGGACGGCCAGCCGATGGGCGTCAACCAGATCACGTCCTTCGTGCCGGGCTGGAACGACGACCATTACTCCAACACCGCCTGGACCTTGAACGGCCAGATCGGCGATCTGTCGCTGGTCTACACCGGTGGCTACACCAACCGCCATATCAGCGAGCAGCAGGATTACACCAACTACTCGCGCAGCGCCGGCGGCATGTACTACCAGTGCACCGGCACCAAGGCCGGCCTGTCCAGCGCCGGCAAGCCGGTCTGTTACTCGCCGGTGGGCTACTGGAACGACCATGTGGCCAGCACGCACCAGAGCCACGAGCTGCGCCTGAGCACGCCCGAAGACGATCGCTTCCGCGTGATCGGCGGCCTGTACTACGAAGATTTCAACATCAACGACCACATGGATTTCAACTACAAGACGATTCCGTCTTGTACGACGCAGAACCTGGCCAATGCGCTGGCCGGCGGCAACCCGTGCGTGGCCGATGCCGAATCGTCGCCGGGTGTGGTGATGCCTGACAACACCGCCTTCGGCGAAGTGGAACAGCGCGGCTACAAGCAGGAAGCGGCGTTCGGCTCGATGTCCTACGACATCATCCCCGACGTGCTGACCGCCACCGCCGGCACCCGTTACTACCATTACTCCGAATGGCAGACCGGTACGGAGTTCTACACCACCGCCGCCCAGGTGAACGTGCCCAACGGCACCTATGTGGGCAACGACACGGTGATGAACTATCACCAGACTTATCACGGCTTCAAGAGCCGCGCGAACCTGCTGTGGCACATCACGCCGGACGCGATGGTGTACTACACCTTCTCGCAGGGCTTCCGTCCGGGCGGCTTCAACCGCACCACCTCCGGCGTGGCCAAGCTCGACGGCGAAGCGCAGTACCAGAAGCCGATCAGCTACGCACCCGATACGCTGACCAACAACGAACTCGGCTTCAAGACCACGTTCCTCGACGACCGCCTGCTGTTCAACGGCTCGCTGTACGACATGCGCTGGAACAACGTCCAGATGCAGTTCTTCAACCCGCTGGTGCTGGGCAACACCACCTTTGCGGTGAACGGTCCGAACTACAAGGTGGACGGTCTGGAACTGCAGTTCCAGGCGCGCATCACCGATGGCCTGTCGGTGATCGGCGCCGGTTCGCTCAATCACGCCAAGCAGACCAACTCGCCCTGCCTGGTCGACAACATCCCCGGCTCGGCCAACTACAACGCCTGTATCGTCGAGACCGGCACCATCGGCGCCCTGGCTTCGTTCGCCAACCCCTATGGCAACGTGGGCAGCGTGCCGGCGTTCTCGCCGCGCTCGCAGTTCAACCTGCGCGTGCGCTACGACTGGAACTTCGGCCCCGGCTTCAAGGCGTTCTGGCAGGTGGGCGCCAACCGCACCGGCTCGATGTACAACCAGCCGGCCACCTATCCCAGCGGCGCGGGCGTCACCGACATCACCACGGTGGAACTGCGCTATCTGCAGGCCGCCTACACCACCTATGACGCGTCGATCGGCATCAGCAAGGACAACTGGGACGTGTCGCTGTACGGCACCAACCTCAGCAACAGCCACGCCAGCGTGTTCACTTCCTCGGCACAGTTCATCGAGTCGGAAGTGCCGATCCGTCCGCGCGTACTCGGCCTGAAGGTCGGCTTCAAGTTCTGATCTGCCCACTCCGCGGGCAGGAAAGTAGAATTTGGGTGGGCGCAAGCCCACCCTCTTTTTTTAAGGTCGATCACGCATGAACGCCACGGCAGCGGCACCGGAACAGGTGGAACAGGAGCTTCAGCGCATCCGCCAACTGCAGCGAGAGGGCCAGCATGCCGCGGCGCTGCAGGCCGCCCAGGTGCTGGCCAGGGACGTGCCGGAGCATCGCGATCCGCGTTACCTGATCGCACGCAGCCAGCGTTATCTGGGCCAGATCGACGCCGCGCTGCAGACGCTGGCGCAACTGGAGCAAACCCAGCCGGGCTTCAGCCGCCTGCATGAAGAGCGTGGCCATTGCTATGTGGTGATGCGCGATGCACCGCGCGCGATCGATGCGCTTCTGCACGCGGTCAATATCAATCCGGCGCTGCCTTCCAGCTGGAACCTGCTCGAAGGTCTCTATCGCATGGTCGGCGACAACGCCAATGCGACTACCGCTGCCGCACATGTCGCCACGCTCAAGCGACTGGCGCCTGAAGTGGTCAACGCCACCAGTCTGTTCTCCGACGGCGATCTTGAGCCGGCCGAAAGCGTTATCCGCGCCTATCTGCTGCGCGCCGGCAATGACGTGGAAGGAATGCGCCTGCTGGCCAGGATCGGACTGGCGCGCGAGGTGCTGGACGACGCCGAGTTGTTGCTGGAGGCCGTGCTGCGCATCGCGCCGGATTATCACGCGGCACGCTACGACTACGCTTGCGTGCTGTTCGAACGCCACAAATACCAGCAGACCTGCGTGGAAGTGGAAAAACTGCTCGCCGTCGATCCCGCGCATCTGGACTACCGCACGCTATACGCCAGCGCCAGCGTCGGCCTGGGCGAACACGAGCGCGCCATCACGCTGTACCGCGATTTGCTGCGCGATGCGCCGGGCGCTGCCGATATCCACCTGTCGCTGGCGCACTCGCTGAAGACCCAGGGCCGGCGCGCGGAGGCCATCGATGCGTATCGCGCGGCCACTGCGGCGCGTCCCAGTTTCGGCGATGCGTACTGGAGCCTGGCCAATCTCAAGACCTATCGCTTCGGCGAGGACGAGATCGCGCGTATGCGCGCCGAAGTGGCCGCGCCGGCCACGCCGCTGGTGGATCGCTATCACCTGTGTTTTGCGCTGGGCAAAGCCTACGAAGATCGCGGCGACTATGCCCAGTCGTGGCAACACTATGAGCAGGGCAATGCGCTGAAGCGTTCCGAGAGCCGCTATCGCCCGGAAATCATCGAGACCAATACGCGCCTGCAGATCGATGTGTGCACGCGCGAGTTTCTCGCCGCGCGGGCGCAGGCCGGCGATCCCAGCCCCGATCCGATCTTTATCGTCGGCCTGCCGCGCGCCGGCTCCACCCTGCTGGAGCAGATCCTCGCCTCGCATTCGCAGGTGGAAGGCACGCAGGAACTGGCCGATATCCCGCGCATTGTGCTCGATCTGCAGGGCCGCGATCCGGACCTGGATCATCCGCGCTACCCGGGCACGCTCGCCGAGCTGGCACCGGAAGATTTCCGCCGGCTGGGCGAAAAGTTTCTGCACGACACGCAGATCTATCGCAGCGGCAAGGCTTACTTTATCGACAAGATGCCGAATAATTTCCGGCACCTGGGCCTGATCCAGCTGATGTTGCCGAGGGCGAAATTCATCGACGCTCGGCGCGAGCCGATGGCCTGCTGCTTCAGCAATCTCAAGCAGCTGTTTGCCACCGGACAGGAATTTACCTATAGCGTCGAGGATATCGCGCGCTACTACCGCACCTATCTGGACCTGATGCAGCACTGGGACGAAGTACTGCCCGGCCGCGTGCTGCGCGTGTATCACGAAGACGTGGTCGACGATCTGGAAGGCAATGTGCGGCGCATGCTCAAGTTCTGCGGCCTGCCGTTCGAGCCGGCCTGCCTGGATTTCCACAAGACCGAACGCAGCGTGCGCACCGCCAGCTCCGAGCAGGTGCGCCAGCCGATCTTTCGCGACGGGCTCGATCAATGGACCAGGTTTGCGCCGTATCTCGATGGCCTGAGGGAGGCGCTGGGCGACGCCATGCAGCGCTATCGCCCGGACGGCAGCCACGCGTGAGGCGCGCAGTCCCCGCCAGCCCGAACTAGGCGCCGCTTCCCCCGGCGCGGACCCGGTCTGCCGCCATTTCCAACGCATGACTGACTGCCGCCCGGGCTGCCGCGGGCGCCGGGCCCTTGCGCCCCGAAGTTGTTTCGATATATCGTTTTCGAAACACAATTCGATATATCGGAGTTATATCATGCACAGGCACCACCTGTTCCACCGACTGCTGCACCGGCACCACCGCTGGCATGGCATGGGCTGGGACGAGCCGGCCCAGTTCGAGGACGAAGGCCACGACGGCTATGCGGATTTCTATGGCTTCCACGGCCGGCGCGGCCGCCACGGCCACCATCACGACGGCGAAATGTTCGGCGACTGGAACGGCCTGCACGGCGGCGGCCGGCGCGGTGGCGGGCGCCTGCTCGGGCACGGCGACCTGAAGCTGCTGCTGCTGGCGCTGATCGAACAGCAGCCGCGCCATGGCTACGAGCTGATCCGCACCATCGAGGAGATGTTCCATGGCCAGTATTCGCCCAGCCCGGGCGCGGTGTATCCGACCCTGACCATGCTGGAAGAACTCGGCCACGCCTCAGTGGCGAACGAGCAGGGCGGCCGCAAGCTGTATGCGATCACCACCGAAGGCCGCGCGTTCCTGGCTGAAAACCGCGCTGCGGTGGAAGCGATGACCGAGCGCACCAAGCACGGTGCGCGGCTGATCGCGAAGCTGTCGCTGCCGATGGCCGTGCGCAAGGCCATGCATGTGCTCAAGCATGCGGTGCTGATGCGTGCGGGCGACTGGAACAAGGCTGAAGCGCAGCGCGTGGCGGCGATTCTCGAGCGCGCTGCCGCCGAGATTGCCACGGGCCGGACGGATGAAGCCTGATCGCGACGGGCTGCTGGGGCGCTGGCAACAGCGCTGCCAGGCCCACGGACTGATGTTGACCGCTGCGCGCAATGCGATCCTGCGCGCCTTGATCGCACAAACCCAGGCGCGCGATGCGGTGCCGTTGCTGCAGGCAGCACAGATACATCATGCGGCCACCAGCATCGGCACGGTGTATCGCTTCCTGCGCGAACTGGAACAGCGCGGACTGGTCGACACCTATGCGCAGGCACACGGACGCATGCGTTGGCAGCTGCGTGACGAAAGTTTGACCGCGGCTGCGCATCCAGCCGGTGATATTCGCCAGATGCTGACGCAGGTGCAGGACTCCCTGCGCACGCTGGAACAGCAAGAACCCACCGATCGCGCACGCGCCGTGGCCGTGCTGCATGCGCTGGCCAGCCAGCTGGGCTACCGCCTGCTGCCGCGGCGCGAGAGCGCGGCCTGATTCCCTCTTTATTCGAACTGGAACTCCCATGACCCGGCACGAACACCGCATGGTCCGGCACACCATTGTCCGCCGCACCATTGAAGTACTCAGCGTCAAGCGCATTACCCCGCATATGCAGCGCATCGTGTTCGGCGGCGACGAGCTGCGCGGCTTTGTCAACGCGGCGCCCGACGATCACGTAAAGCTGATTTTCCCCAACGCCCATGGCGAACTGGTGTTTCCCGCGCTTGGACCGAACGGGCCGGAATACCCGCCCGGTGCGCTGCCCTCACCGATGCGCGACTACACGCCGCGCGACTACGATGCGCAACGTAACGAGCTGATCGTGGACTTTGTGATCCATGGCGACGGTCCCGCTTCGACCTGGGCCGAGCAGGCAAAGCCGGGCCAGCGCATTGGCATCGGCGGTCCGCGTGGGTCGTTCATCACGGCCGAGGATTTCGATTACTACGTGCTGGTGGGCGATGAAACCGCGTTGCCGGCGATCGGCCGCCGGCTGGATGACATACACGCCACTGCCCGCGTGAAAGTGCTGGCGGAGATTCCCCTGCTGGCCGATCGCCAGCCGCTCGGTTCGCAGGCGCAGTTCTCGGTGCATTGGCTGGAGCGCGATGGCGTCGATGGCGCCAGCAGCGACCTGCTGGAACGGGCCCTGCGCGAACTGCCGGAATGGCCGGGCGATACGTTTTACTGGATTGCCGCCGAATCGCGGCGTGCACGCACGATGCGCAAATATCTGGCCGAAGAACGCGGCGTACCGAAGGAATGGATCCGGGCCACCGGCTATTGGCAGGCCGACGGCACGGATGACGAAGAAGATTGACGCAATACCCGCAAACCGTAGGTTGGGTTAGCGCAGCGTAACCCAACATCTCCAGCCCATCGGACATCGTTGGGTTACGCTGCGCTAACCCAACCTACGCGCTATGAAGTTGGAGGCAAGCCGTGGCCCCTCATCCCAACCCTCTCCCCGCAGGGGAGAGGGAGAAAGGCCATTGCATCAGTGGGCGGCGTTCGGCTTTACCCAGGTTTGGAACAGCTCATCGATACGACGATATTCGTCGTACCAGGAATCGGCATGTTCGAACTCATGCCGCTCCAGCGGATACAGCGAAAGCCAGAAGTTCTGCTTGTGCAGTTCGACAAAGCGTTCGTACAGGCGCAGCGAATCACTGGCCAGCACGTTGTCGTCGATCAGGCCGTGGTTGATCAGCAGCGGATCGCGCAGGTTTTCCGCGTAAGTGATCGGCGAACTGATCCGGTAGGCCTCCGGATCGAGCTGCGGATCGTTGAGGATGTTGGCGGTATAGCCATGGTTGTAGGTGACCCAGTCGGCCGGCGGACGCTGCGCAGCGCCGGCGGCGAATTCGCCGGGTGCGCGCAGCAGCGCAATCTCGGTCATGAAACCGCCGTAGCTGCCGCCATAGATGCCCACGCGCTTGGGATCCACGCCGTGGTTCTTCACCAGCCAGGCCTTGCCGTCGAGCAGATCTTCCAGTTCCGGATGGCCCATCTGGCGATAGATCGCCGTGCGCCACGCGCTGCCGTAGCCTTGCGAAGCACGGTAATCCAGATCCAGCACCACATAGCCCTGCTGCACCAGCAAGTTGTTGAACAGCTGCTCGTGCTGGTAGTAGGTGGCCGATTCGCTCACATCCTGCAGATAACCGGCGCCGTGCACGAACAGCACCGCCGGCCGCGAGGACAGCGCATCGGTCTCGTTGGCCGGACCGTAATACTTGGCGTAGATCACGCCCGCGCCGTGCGAAGACGGCACTTGCACGATCTTCGGCTGGATCCATGCATGCGCGGTGAAGCCCGGCTTCATGGTGTTGGTCAGTTCGCGCGGCGTGCCGCCCTGCGCACTCTGCACCGCCAGCTGCGACAACACATAGGCCGATGAATGCAGCACGGCAAGCTGGCTGCCGTCCGGCGACAGCGCAAACTGGTCCATGCCGCCGTATTGCGTGACGCGGCTGAGCGCACCGCCCGCAGCCGGCACGCGGTACACGTCATAGCTATAGGGCGCCACCTGGTTGGTACGCAGATAGAACCACTGGCCGTCGTTGGAAAGCTGTGGCTGGCTTACTTCGAACTTGCCCTGCGTGAGGGCCTTCGCGCTGCCGTCGAGCGGTTTGCTGTAGAGCTGCGAATAGCCGCTTTCTTCGCTGAGATACCACAGCGTGCGGCCGTCCTTGAGCCAGCCGAAGTCGTTGTAGGTCCAGTTGATCCAGGCATCGTTGTGCAGGCGATGCTGGGAAACGAGTGCGTGCTGGCTGAAATCGACGCTGGCGATCCAGCGGTCCTTGCTGTCGACGGCGATGAATTCCAGCGCGACATTACGGCCGTCTTCGCTCCAGGCAATGCTGGCGCTGCCGGCATCCATGCTGTACAGCGTGACCGAACGTACGTCGGGCGCCTTCAGCGCCTTGGCGTCATCGTCCTTGCCGGCCTTTTCCAGCGCGGCGATGGTCTTGTCGCGGATCGCCTTGAGCGGATCGTCCTTGATGCCGGGCAGCTTGTCGGTGGCCAGCGGGTATTGCTTGTGCGTAGACAGGTCCAGCAGCAGCACCGATTGCGGCGCCGGGTCGTTGCGGCCGACGTAGGTGCGCGCGTCTTCGTCCTCGGTGTAGCCCGATTCGCTGACGTAATGGATCACATGCGGTACACGGCCGTCATCGTGGTGTGCCGGCGCGGTTACCACCAGCATCCAGCGACCATTCGGCGACAGCTCGGTATCCACCAGCTGCTGCTTGTCGCCCAGGTAGAACGGCAACGGCGCGCGCGTGGGATCGGCCGCTGCCAGCGCTTGCTGATCGGCGTGCTCGGCGTCCTTGTCGTGCTTGTTCTCGCGCAGCTCCTTGAACAGGCCCAGCTGCTGCTGTTCCAGCGTATCGGGCGTCTTGGCCTGCGGGTCGTCGGTGAACTTCAGCACCGCGGCTGGCGCGGTGACGCCGCTGGCCAGGTCGTAGACATACCAGTTGTTGCCGTCGCGGAACTGCAGCGCGCGGCCATCGGCCGAGAACTGCGGCGAAGCTTCCGGCTGGGCGCTGCGCGTGACCTGCACGCGGCGGCCGCTGGCCAGGTCCACCAGGAAGACATCGCCATGCATGAGGTAGGCGGCGTGCTGGTGCGCGCGGTCATACACCGCCGGACCTTCGGCCTGCGCCATCGCGGCGGGATCGAGCTTGCTGCCGGTACCGCTGGCAGGATCGACGCGGTACAGGTCGTGCACCTGGCTGCCGTCGCGCTTGAGGCTGTAGTACAGGCTGCGTCCGTCGACGCTCCAATAGGGATTTTCCACCGCATGGCCGACCCAGTCGGGGTTGGCCATGATGGTTTCCAGGTCGAGCGCCGGTGCGGTTTCCGCCGCGGCGGGCAGCACGGCAAAGGCTATCAGGCCGGCAAGCAGCAGTCGGCGCATTGGATCGCTCCCCTCGTCGAAACCAATCAGCATAGCCAAGCGGATGTGGCTGGCAAGCGCCATGGGTCCCATACCGCCAGCGCGGCATGCGGACTAGGCTGGCGGACCGGCCGCGCGGGGGCGTGGCATCAAACTGTGGAAGCCAAACCCATGCCTGCCTGTTTGCGTTGTCTGCCTGTTTTCGCCCTTGCCGCCGCGGCCGCCGCCCATGCCGGCACGGCCTCCCAGCCGCCGGCCTCGCCGACGCAGCCTGCCTCCAGCAGCTTGCACGGCGTCACCGTGAACGACCCCTACCGCTGGCTGGAGGATCCGCAAAATCCTGCCGTGCAGGCCTGGATCAAGGCGCAGAACGAACATACCGAAGCCGTGCTCGGCGCGATGCCCGACGGCAAGGCGATGACCGAACGCGTGCAGCAGCTGGCGATTACCTCCACCACCCGTTCCTCCCCGCTGCTGGCCGGCGGCACGCTGTTCTACATGCAGGAAACGCCGCCGCAACCACAGCCGCAGCTGATGGCGCAGGCGTGGCCGGACGGCAAGGCGCGCGTGTTGGTGGATTTGAATGCGGGCGACGGCAATACCGCCATCACCGGCTATTGGCCTTCGCCCAGTGGACGCTACCTCGCCTACGGCACCGCCGAGGGCGGCAGCGAACTGACCACCTTGCACGTGCTCGATGTAAATACCGGCAAGACCCTCAGCGATGCGCTGCCCTATGCCGGTGGCGGCACCACCCCGCAAGGCGTCGCCTGGGATGCGGACGAACACGGTTTCACCTATGTGCGCTTTCCGCTGCCGCCCGCCGGCAGCGAGGTAAGGCAATTCGACGCGACGCTGGTGCATCACGCCATCGGCCAGGCCGCGACCGCCGATGAGGTGGTGTTCGGCAAGGATTATTCAAAAGTCGCCGAATACCGTTTGCTGTCTTCGCCCGGTGCGAAGCAGCTGGCGGTGCTGGCCAATATCGGCGACGGCGGCCCGGCCGAGGTCTATCTGCGCGACGGCACACGCTGGCACAAGGTGCTGGGCGATGACGCGAACGTGCGCGTGGCGGCTTGGGTGGGTCAGCGCCTGTTCGTCACCAGCTTCGCCCATGCGCCGCGCGGCAAGCTGCTGGCGGTGGATACCCAGGGCAAGCTCAGCACCGTGCTGCCGCAACAGGACGGCGCGCTGCAGGAAGTGCAGCCGATTGCCGACGGTTTCCTGATCACGCGCAGCTGGGGTCCGGACTGGTGGGTGGAGCAATACGACGCCCAAGGCAAGCAGGTGCGCCGCGTACCCTTGCCGCAGCACGGCATCGCAGTGGAAGGCATGGCTGCCGAACAAGGCCAGGATCGCGCGCTGATCACCTATGGCGGCTGGACCCTTCCCTCGCGCTGGGCCAACTACGACGCCAAGACCGGCACCCTGCACACCGTGTTTGAAGTGAAAGCTGCCGCCGACTACGGCAAAGTCGACGTACAGCGCATCGACGGCACCTCCAAAGACGGCACCAAGATTCCGGTGACCGTGCTGTCGATGCATGGCGTGGCGGCCAACGGCAAGCGTCCGACCATCCTGTACAGCTACGGCGGTTACGACATCCCGATCACGCCGCACTTTATCGGCCCCGAGCTGGCCTGGCTGGAACGCGGCGGCGTGCTGGCCTTCGCCAATATCCGCGGCGGCAACGAGTACGGCCAGGATTGGCATGCGCAGGGCCAGATGCTGCACAAGCAGAATGTGTTCGACGATTTCCATGCCGCGGCGCTGGCGCTGTTCGCAACGCATTGGACCGATCGCCAACACCTGGGCATCCTCGGCGGCAGCAACGGCGGCCTGCTGATGGGCGCCTCGCTGGTGCAGCATCCGGACGACTACCGCGCGGTGGTGTCGATGGTGGGCATCTACGATGTGATCCGGCACGAGACCGACTTCGCCAACGGCGCCTATAACGTCAGCGAGTTCGGCACTGTCAGCGATGCAGCGCAGTTCAAGGCCACGCTGGCGTATTCGCCGCTGCAGAACGTGCAGCCGCATACGGTTTATCCGGCGGTGCTGATGACCACCGGCGCCAACGATCCGCGCGTGGCGCCGTGGCAATCGCGCAAGTTCACCGCGGCCCTGCAGAATGCGACCAGCTCGGAGCAGCCGATCCTGCTGCTGACGCGCATGAATGCCGGGCATGGCATCGGCGCGCCGTTTAGCCAGCGCGTGGGCAATACCGCGATCATGCTAACGTTCTTCGCGCAGGAATTGGGCCTGGCCGCGAAATAAAGCCTTACACGCTGATTCGCCCGACACCTCACCGTCATCCCAGCGAAAGCTGGGATCCAGCGCCTGCGCTCCGAAGAAGTCACTGGATCCCAGCTTTCGCTGGGATGACGGTGGGGTGAGAGGAAGCGGTGCAGACATGGCTGCATTGAGCGGCTGTTACGATGCAACTTCTTTTGCCATCGACAGCCATCCCATGACCCTGCTTCCCACCGTCGAAACCGAAACCGGCGCCAACCCCGTCTACAGCGTGATCTGGCTGCACGGCCTGGGTGCGGACGGCAACGATTTCGCGTCGATCGTGCCGGAGCTGGTATCGCCGCAATCACCGGCGCTGCGCTTCGTGTTTCCGCATGCGCCGGTACAGCCGGTGACGGTGAACGGCGGCATGGCGATGCGTGCCTGGTACGACATCTACGGCTTCGACCAGCTGACACGCCAGGACGAGGCGGGCGTGCGCCGATCGATCGCCGCGGTGGAAGCCTTGATCGCGCGCGAGCAGGAGCGCGGCGTGCCCAGCGAGCGCATCCTGCTCGCCGGCTTTTCGCAGGGCGGCGCGATCGCCCTGGCTGCCGGGCTGCGTCATCCGCACAAGCTGGCCGGCATCATCGCGCTGTCCACCTACCTGGTCGCAGCCCCGTCGCTGGCCGCCGAACGCAGCGCGGCCAATGCCGCGGTGCCGATCTTCTGGGGCCATGGCACGTTCGATCCGGTGGTGGTGCTGCAGCGTGGGATGGAATCGCGTGCGGCGCTGGAAGCACTGGGCTATACGCTGGATTGGCATACCTATCCGATGCCGCACTCGCTCTGTGCGGAGGAAATTGCGGACCTGCGCCAGTGGATCGGCGAACGCCTGCGCTGAAAGCACCAGGCGGTGCGGGCATACTTGCCCGCATGCCGGCACCGACCGATAAAACACCCGCCTCATCGCACAGCCCGCTGCCGGATTTCTGCAGCCTGCCGGTGATCTCCGCCTTGTTGGTGGTGGGCGCGCTATGCGTGACGCTGGCGTGGCTGGCGCCTGAAAGCACGCGTGGCTGGCGCGGCTACAGCGTGGGCATGTTGTTCGTGGAGTGGCTGGCGATTGTGATCGGCGTGGCGCTGTGCGCGCTGCGCCCGTGGCTGCTGCGCCTGCCCGGCCTGCTGCCGTATGCGGGCGTGTGGCTGGTGATGTTGTCGATCGTGACCCTGGCCAGCTGGCTGGCACAAAAGCTCGACCTGATGCTGGGCGTGCAGATGATCCAGCCCGCCGGCAATGCCTTTGTACGCGACAACGCGCTGATCGCCGCCCTGCTCGGCGCAGCCATGCTGCGCTATTTCTACGTGCTGGCCGAATGGCAGGCGCGCCTGGCCGCGGTGGCACACGCCAAGGTCGAAGCCTTGCAGGCACGTATCCGCCCGCACTTCCTGTTCAACAGCATGAACACGGTGGCGGCACTGGTGCGGGTCGATCCGGTGGCGGCCGAACGCACGGTGGAAAACCTTTCCGAATTATTCCGCGCGGCGCTGGGCCAGCACGACCGGCATGCCAGCACCCTGGGCGAAGAACTGCAGCTGGTCGACCGCTACCTGGCCATCGAAGAACTGCGCCTGGGCGAACGCCTGCGTGTGCGGCGCGAGCTCGGCGAACTGCCGCTGGATGCCTCGATGCCGTTGCTGTTGTTGCAACCCTTGGTGGAAAACGCAGTGCGCCACGGTATCCAGCCGCTGCGCGAAGGCGGCGAGGTGATCCTGCGCGGCAGCTGCGCGGACCATATGCTGCGCATCGAGATCGATAATCCGCTCGCCGAACATCCCGCTCCCGGCGGCAGCGGGCATGGCTTGAACAATGTGCGCCAGCGCGTGGCTTATCACTTCGGGCCACGTGCGCGCATGCAGGCCGGTCCGCAGCAGGACCGCTTCGTGGTGACGCTGCATCTGCCGGTGGAGGTGCGCGATGCGCGTGCTGATCGTCGATGACGAACCGCTGGCGCGCGCGCGCATGGCCGCCTTGCTGCAGGAATGCGAGGACGTGGAAGTGGTCGGCAGTGTCGGCGACGGCGAAGCGGCGCTGGGGCTGCTTGCCGAAGTGCAGCCGGATGTGTTGCTGCTGGACATCAATATGCCCGGGCTCGACGGCAAGGCGCTGGCGGCAAGACTGGCCAGCCGCGCACGGCCGCAGATCGTGTTCTGCACTGCTTACGAAGCACATGCCGTGCATGCGTTCGAACTGGGCGCTGCCGATTACCTGCTGAAGCCGGTGCGGGTGGAGCGGCTGCGCGATGCGCTCAAGCGGGTACGCCAGCGCCTGGATGCCCATCCGCGCGAACCGGCCGCCTGGTTGCATGCGCGGGTGCGCGGCGAGCCGGTGCGCATGGCACTGGAAGAAGTGATCTGTCTGCTGGCGGAAGAAAAATACGTGGTGGCACATCGCAGCGGCGACCAGCTGTTGCTGGACGAATCGTTGCGCCAGCTGGAGGAAACCTATCCCGACCAGCTGATCCGCCTGCACCGCAATTGCCTGGTGCCGGCGCACCGGCTGATCGGCCTGAAGACGCTGGCCGATGGCCGCGTGCTGGCGCGTCTGGCCGGCACCGATTTCAGCCCGGAAGTGAGCCGGCGCAACTTGCCGGCGCTGCGCAAGCTGCTGCGCATGAGTTAGGCATGCCTGAATCTGCTTCAGGCGTACCTGAATGCGCGACAATGGCAGCACTTTCGTTTCTGGAACTGCCATGACCGTTGCCACCCTGCGCATCGCCACCCGTAAAAGCGCGCTTGCGCTATGGCAGGCCGAGCACGTGGCGGCATTGCTGCGGGCTGCGCATCCCGGGCTGCAGGTGGAGTTGGTGCCGCTGTCCACGCGCGGCGACGAAATCCTCGACCAGCCGCTGGCCACCATCGGCGGCAAGGGGCTGTTCCTCAAAGAGCTGGAAGTGGCGATGCTGGAAGGCCGCGCCGAACTGGCCGTGCACTCGCTGAAAGACGTGCCCGCGGAACTGGAACCGGGCTTTGCGCTGCCGGCCATTCTGCCGCGCGCAGATGCTGCCGATGCCTTTGTGAGCAATGACTACGCCGACCTCGCCGCGTTGCCGCTGGGCGCGCGCGTAGGCACCTCGTCACTGCGGCGGCAAGCGCAGCTGCGGGCAGTACGGCCCGATCTGGAATTGCTCGACCTGCGCGGCAACGTCGGCACGCGTCTGCAGAAACTGGATGCCGGCCATTACGAGGCCATCGTGCTCGCCTGCGCCGGCCTGGAACGCCTGGGCCTGCACGAACGCATCCGCCATCGCCTCGCGGCGCCCGAATGGCTGCCGGCGCCAGGCCAGGCGGCGATTGCCGTCGAAGCGCGCAGCGATCAGCCAGCGGTGCTCGAAGCACTGGCCGTGCTGGACGATGCCGAAACACGCCTGGCGGTCAGTGCGGAGCGCTCGATGAACCGGGCGCTCGGCGGCAGCTGCACAGTGCCGGTGGGTGCGTGGTGCACCGTTACCGAGCATGGCTTGCATTTGCGCGGCATGGTGGGCGACGTATCCAGCGGACGCCTGCTGGTTGCCGAAGCTGTCGCCGGCGACAACGATGCCGTCAGCCTGGGCGACAAAGTGGCGGACGCCTTGTTTGCGCAAGGGGCTGCGGCCCTTCTCAACGCTTGAACCGCATTCCCGCTTTCGCGGCAACGACGGCCTGGCTAGCCCTTCCGTCGCCTGAAAGCCGCACCTCCACACGGGCATAAAAAAACCTCCTCGCGCTCGCGCACGAGGAGGTTCTTCGCAACCTGTTATCAGAGGTTGTAAACCAGATTGGTCGTCGTAAGCGTGTCGGTGCGACGAATGCCCGGCAGCACCTGGCTGTTGTGACGCACCTGGAAACCCACCTTGATCGAGAGCTTCTTGGTCATGCTCACGGCCAGGCCGGCATCGTTCTGCATGTAGGTGTTCTTGCTGCCCGCTTCGGTCAGGTAGGTGTCGTCGAAGGAGGTGTTGTCGGTGATGCGGTACTTGTAGTTCACCAGTCCGCGCGCCACCACTTCGCTCTGGCGCGGCTGCGTCAGCGGCACCGTCTCGCCATTGATCACCTCGGTGCCGGTGGCCGGCTGGTATTCGGTGTAACCCGGACCGATTTCGAAGGAAAGCTGGGTGCGGTCGGTTTTCAGCGCCATGTAGCCATAGCCGATCGACACGGTGCCCTGCCAGCGGTTGGCGGCGAAATCGTCGTGGTCGTAGCGGATCGCGGTCACCACGTAGCTGCGCGGATCGAGCTTGTAGCCGGCCGAGGCACCCACGTCATAACGGTTGGCGGTGGTGTCGAACTGCTTGTAGGTGGAGCCATTGTCTTCGGTCACGGTCACCTGGCCCTTGGAACGCAGGGCGTCGAGGAAGAAGCTGTTCTTCCACTGGTCGGTTTCCTGGTTCAGGGTGAGCTTGGCGTTGATGTTCTGCGAACGCGAGTTGCCGGTGGTCGAGGCGTAGCCCAGTTCGCCTGAACCCGTCCACTCGCCCGAGGGAGTTTGCGTACCCGAATTGGTGTCTTGTGCCTGGGCAGCGAACGTGGCCAGGGTGGCAAGCGCCAGACCGGTCATCAGAAGGTTTTTCATCGCTGTCGTCCTAGTGTTAAAAAGCTGTTGAACGCGCCACTTTAACGGCGCGGCTTGAATCCTTAGTGAATTTAGATCGGTTTTAGAGCCGATCCTGACGCCAAATTGGCTCGTGATCCGTCGTTCTGGACTGAGCGTAGCGAGTGAGAGCGAAATCGTAGAGCCATAGTTCCAGGCTCTTGCCGACCACGCAGGCGGTGGCCGCGAAGAACGCCAGCCAGCGCCCGCCGGGCACTACCGGCACCAGCAGCAGGCTCAGGCAGGGGATGGCCCAGATGAACAGCGCCGCCAGGAACCGCCGCGCCTGCAGGCCGTGGATCGGCGGCTGGGCGCCATCGCCGGGGGCCCGCAGCGACTGCCAGCCCAGGCCGTCCACCAGACCCAGCAGCATCGCCATCAGCAGCAGCCCGATCGCCCACGGCAGCGGCGCCACCGCGCCACCGCTGAGGTTGGCCTGGAAGATCACGCATACCCACAGCCACAGGCCCCCGCCGTACCAGGCGGCCAGCATCCGGCTGACCGGCAGTTGCATGGCGATCCCGGCCTGGCTGGCCAGGCGTCGGGTGCGGTAGCCATAGGCGCCGGTCAGCAGGCAGGACAGGCTGGATATCACCAGCGCCACGCTGACCAGCCGGGTGGCCCAGAAGGCGTCGTTGCCGCGGGCCAGGCCGGCTAGGCCCAGCATCGGCAGATAGGTGATCAGGGCCAGCATGGCTTCGCGGGTCGGGCGCTGCGGGGTGCCGATGCGCCAGCCGTGCCATTCCGGCGTGCCATGCAGCCGCAGGCAGGCGGCCAGCAGGCCGGCGCTGACAAAGATGCAGCCCAGCGCCAGCGGCACCAGGGCGTCGCCGCGGCCGCTGCTGTAGATGCCCAGGGCCAGCGCCAGGCCAAGCAGTACCCACAAGCCATAGCCGCATAAAGCCAGGGCTTCCAGGAGCATGGGCGCCAGTCCCATGGACGGGGCCTGGAAATCGCCGTTAACCGATTGCGATGGATGGGGCGGTTTGAGCATGAGGGACCGGGGAAAGTCCTAACGCACGCTTGCGGGCGTCACGTTGCGTCCTCATGCTACACAAATCCTGTTTGCCGAACGTCGACATGGATCGCTACGAGCGCATTCTTACCCTGCACCGCCTATTGAAATCGGCCCACTACCCGGTGCCGCTGCCCAGGCTGATGGACGAGCTTGAATGCTCGCGGGCCACGCTGTACCGGGACATCGCCTTTTTGCGCGATGCCCTGGGCGCGCCGATCGAAAGCGCGGGCGGCGAGCACGCCGCCTTCCGCTACGAAGCCACCGAAGGCCAGCGTTTCGAGCTGCCAGGGCTATGGCTGACCTCGGACGAGCTGGCCGCCCTGCTGGCCCTGAACGAACTGATCGGCCGCAGCGGTCCGGGCGTGCTGGCCGGTGCGCTGGCGCCGTTCAAGGCGCGCATCGAGCACCTGCTCTCCGACCGCGGCAGTGGCAAGGCGCTGCCGGTGGAGCGCATCCGCGTAATCCCCTGGGGCGAGCGCAAGCTGGACCAGCAGGTATTTCGCATTACCGCCGGCGCCGTGCTGGACCGCAAGCAATTGCGCTTCCTCTATCGCGCCCGCACCACCAACAACGAAAGCCGACGCACTGTCTCGCCGCAGCGCCTGACCCACTATCGCGATAACTGGTACCTGGATGCCTGGGACCACGACCGCGAGGCGTTGCGCAGCTTCGCCGTGGACCGCATCGCCGACCCGCATACGCTGGAAGGCGCCGCCATCGATGTGGCCGATGCGGACCTCAACGACTTGCTGGCTTCCAGCTACGGCATCTTTGCCGGCAAACCCAAGGCCTGGGCGACCATCCGCTTCTCCGCGCACGCTGCCCGCTGGGTCGCCGACGAGCACTGGCATTCGCAGCAGAAGGGCAACTGGCTGCCGGACGGCCGCTACGAATTGCAGCTGCCGTATTCCAATTCGCGCGAGCTGCTGATGGACGTGCTCAAGTACGGGCCGGATGCGGAGATCGTGGCGCCGCTGCCGCTGCGCGAGGAAATGAAAATCATGCTGCAGCTGGCCTTGGGCGGTTATCAGTAGCACCCGCTCCCTCCCCGCTTGGCAGGGAGGGAGTAAAGCGCGCGCTCGCGCTACCATCCCGCGCATGGCTGTCACCGATCTCCGCAACGAATCCTCCCGCAGCGAAACGCCGCGCAAGCCCACGATTGCGCTCGCGCTCGGCGCGGGCGGCGCCAAGGGGCTGGCGCATATCGGCGCGATCGAGGAACTGGAAGCGCAGGGTTTCCAGATCGTCGCCATCGCCGGCTGCTCGATGGGCGCGTTGGTCGGCGGCGTGCACGCGATGGGCAAGCTCGATGTCTATCGCGACTGGGTCTGTTCGCTGGACAAGTTCGACGTGCTGAAGCTGGTGGACTGGTCGTTCTCGTTTGCCGGTGGCGGCCTGATCAAGGGCGAGAAGATCATCGGCACCATGCTCGAGCTGATCGGCGATACCAGCATCGAAGAACTGCCGATCGCCTTTACCGCCGTGGCCACCGATATCGAGCGCGAACGCGAGGTATGGCTGACGCGCGGCTCGCTGTTCGACGCGATCCGCGCTTCCATCGCGATTCCCACCTTGTTCCGCCCGCACGCCATCGAAGGACGCGTGCTGGTGGATGGCGCCTTGCTCAATCCGGTACCGGTAACGCCGCTGATTCGCGACCCGGCCGATTTCGTGATTGCGGTAAGCATCGATGGTCCGGCCGATACCAATGTGCCGGTGGAGATTTCCGCGGGCGACGCCTCCGCCAAGCTCAGTATCGGACGGCTGCTGAGCCGGTTCCTGCCAGGTGCAAGCAGCGCGAAGATCGTCGAAGCCAAGGCGCCGGAAATGGGCGCGCTGGAATTGCTGGGGCAATCGATCGATCTGATGCAGGCCAACCTTTCGCGCCTGCGTCTGGCCGCCTATCAACCGGATTTGCTGGTGCAGCTGCCGCGCAATGTGTCGAGCGCGTATGCGTTCTACCGGGCGCGCGAGTTGATCGAGATGGGCCGCGAGAAAACCCGCGAGGCGCTGGCAGGCTGGAATCCGACCTCGCGATAACGGTCGACCGTAGGTTGGGTTAGCGCGGCGTAACCCAACGGATGCCTGACCGAGCACAAGCCCTGGAACCTATGGGCGCACAGGTAGATTTCGCTGGATGATGCAGCGCTAGCCCAACCTACAAACCATTCGCCTTGAGCCAGTTGTCGAGATACATCTTCAACGCCACGGCCTGGTTGTGCTCTTCATCCTTCGCACCGAACAGCAGCGTCACGCGATGCCGCTCGGCCTGTGTCACCAACGGTTGCCAGAAGGTCTTGCGTGCGTCCAGTTCGCTGGCATAGCGATGGCGAAAACCTTCCCAGCGCGCCGGATCGTGGCCGAACCAGCGGCGCAACGCCGTGGTGGGAGCCAGGTCGCGGGCCCAGATGTCGAGCGCCGCATCTTCCTTTTTCAGGCCGCGCGGCCAGACGCGATCGACCAGCACCCGATAGCCGTCCGACTTGGCGGCAGGCTCGTAGACACGTTTGACGGCAATGCTCACGGACGGTCTCCCGCACGGGACTACGACCGTCAAGCATACGCTTCACTCATTTAATCGGCGTGATGACCTTCAGAGTTCTTCAACGCGCGTGACTTTCGCGCGGCGCATCAGCCACGCCACGCCGCGCAGATCGGCAATGCCTACCCACAGGCGATCGAGCATGCCGTACTTGGACTTGCCCGCGGTCCGCGGACGATGTCCCACCGGCACGCTCTGGCTGCGGAAACCCGCGCGATTCATCAGCGCCGGCAGATAGCGGTGCATATGATCGAAATACGGCAAGCGCAGAAACAATTCGCGCTCGAACAGCTTCAGGCCGCAACCGGTATCCGGCGTGCTATCGCGCAGCATGCGCGAACGCACCGCGTTGGCGATCTTGGAGGAAATGCGCTTGTTGAAGCTGTCCCGGCGCGTGGTGCGCCAGCCGGCGAACAGCTTTATTTCCGCTGCGGCGGCATCGCGCGCGGCCAGCAGCTTGGGAATATCGGCCGGATCGTTCTGACCGTCGCCGTCGAGCGTGGCGATCCACGGCGCGCGCGCGGCGTAGACGCCGTTCCACACCGCCGTGCTCTGCCCGCTGCGGGTCACGTGATGCAGCACGCGCAATTCCGGATAACTGGCCTTTTGCGCGTTGAGCACCGCGCGGCTGTCGTCGCTGGAATCGTCATCGACATAGACGATCTCGAAATCCAGCTTGCCGCGCAGGGCGGCCGCGATTTCGGCGAGCAGCGGCGGGATGTTGTCGCGTTCGTTGAAGACGGGCACGACGACGGAAAGTTGCGGCATGGATAAGGCCTTGTCTTGCGCAAACGGGGCGGCTTAGCCGCCGGAGTCTAGCAGGCTGCGGTGACAGCCCTGCTTTTCAACGCATCTTGCCCAGGATTCCTTCCAGCTCGTCATTGCTGTGGTAATGGATCACCACCTTGCCACGGCCGCCGCGGCCGTGCGCCACTTCCACCTTGGTGGCGAAGCGTTCGCCCAGCTCGCGTTCCAGCGCATCGATGTTCGGATCGCGTGCCGGGGCGCTCTTGGCCTTGCCCTTCGGTGCGGTCTGCGCCTTGCGCGCGGCGTCTTCCAGCTCGCGCACGCTCCAGTTGTTGCGTGCCGCTTCCAGCGCCAGCGCCTCGGCCTGGTGCTCGGGCAAGGTGAGCAGGCAGCGGGCATGGCCCATTTCCAGCTTGCCGTCGTCGAGCAGGCGCTTGATCGAAGCCGGCAGGTCGATCAGGCGCAGCATGTTCGACACCGCGGCGCGCGAGCGGCCGACGGCGTCGGCAGCCTGCTGGTGGGTGAGGTCGAAGTCGTCGATCAAACGCTTGATCGCATCGGCTTCTTCCAGCGGGGTAAGGTCCTGGCGCTGGATGTTTTCGATCAGCGCCATCGCCGGCACGGCCACTTCGGGCACGTCCTTGACCAGCGCGGGAATATCGCTCAGCTGCGCGCGCTGGGCGGCGCGCCAGCGGCGTTCGCCGGCAATCAGCTCGTAGCTGTTCTTGCCAATCGCACGTACCACCACCGGCTGGATCAGGCCCTGCGCCTTGATCGAGGCGGCCAGTTCGTCCAGCGCTTCGTCGTTCCAATGGCGGCGCGGCTGGTATTTGCCGGGCTGGATGTACTGGATCGGCAGCGTGCGCAGCTCGCCTTCCTGTTCGATCACCGACGGGGCGCCGGTGTCGCCACCGCCCAGCAGGGCATCGAGCCCGCGTCCCAGACCACGCTTCTTAGCAGCGGACATGCTTACTCCTGATCAAGATGTGCCGAGGCTTCCAGCGATTCCTCGGGCGCGTCGCCATGCATGGCATGCAGCGCCGCTACGGCGGCATTGGAGCCTCGTTCGCGGCGAATGATTTCGCCGGCAAGCCCGATATAGGCGATGGCGCCACGCGAGCTGCGGTCGTAGAGATGGATCGGCTGGCCATGGCTGGGCGCTTCGGCCAGGCGCACATTGCGCGGAATGATCGAGCGCAGCACCTTGTCGCCGAAATGCTGGGTGAGCTGCGCCGATACTTCGTTGCCGAGGTTGTTGCGCACGTCGTACATGGTGCGCAGCAGGCCTTCGATTTCCAGCTGCGGATTGAGGTGCTGGCGCACCGCCTTGACCGTATCGAGCAGGCTGGAAAGACCCTCCAGCGCAAAGTATTCGCATTGCACCGGAATCAGCAGGCCGTCCGCCGCGGTAAGCGCGTTGACGGTGAGCAGGTGCAGCGTGGGCGGGCAATCGATCAGGATCGTGTCGTACTTGTGCGCAACCTTCGCCAGCTGTTCCTTCAGGCGGTTCTCGCGCGCCAGCGCATCCATCAATTTCAGTTCGGCCGCGGTGAGATCGCCATTGCCCGGCAACAGATCGTAATGCGCTTCGGTGCTGACCACGGCCTGATCGATCGGCGCTTCGCCCAGCAGCACTTCGCAGCCGCTGGGATGGACTTCGCGCTTGTCCACGCCCGATGCCATCGTCGCATTGCCCTGCGGGTCGAGATCGACCAGCAGCACTTTGCGCTTCGCCGCAGCGAGCGCTGCAGCGAGATTGACAGCGGTGGTGGTTTTGCCGACGCCACCCTTCTGGTTGGCGACAGCGATGATACGGGCCATGTCTCGTCCGGTACCGTGCGTATTTGAGAGGACGGCTAGATTACCAGTTTGTGGACGCAAACCCCGACAGTCCGCCATCTGGGCCGGTGCCCGGACCGCGCTCAGGTGCGCTGAAGTACGACCAGATGGCGCTCTGCTGCACCCAGTCCGGGCACGTCCAGCGCATGGATGCCGCGCACGCTGAAACCGTCCGGCACGCCGGGCAGTTCGTCGTCGGGGGCCTTGCCCTTCATCGCCAGCCACTGGCCCTGCGGCGCGAGCAGATGGCCGCCCCAGTGCAACATGTCGGCCAGGCTGGCGAAGGCACGGGCGGTGATGCAGTCGAACTGGCCCTGCACCTCTTCCACTCGCGATTGCACGGCGCGCACGCCCTCCAGCTTCAGCGAGCGGATCGCCTCGCGCAGGAAGCGCACCTTCTTGCCGTTGGAATCCACCAGCAGCACCTCGCGACCCGGCGCGGCGATCGCCAGCGGAATGCCGGGTAGCCCCGGGCCGGTGCCCAGGTCAGCCAGCGACTGGCCCTGTACGTAGGGCAGGATCGCCAGCGAATCCAGCAGATGCCGGCTCACCATCTCGGCGGGGTCGCGGATGGCGGTGAGGTTGTAGGCGGCGTTCCAGCGCTCCAGCAGGGCCTGGTAATCGAGCAGGCGCGGCACCGCCTCCGCCGGCAGCTGCAGGCCGAGCGCGGCAATGCCTTGTTCGAGCCGGGCTTGCAGGGCGGAGCGATCGGTCATCGGTGATCCGTTTGCGTCAGTGGGCGGGCAGTATCCGGATCCGCACGCGCGGATGCCAGCCGCCTGGATAAAAGAAGGCCCGCCGAAGCGGGCCGATATTGCTCAGATTCCCCTGTGCCGGTGCTCTCGGGCACCCTGGCCAGTTGCTTCAGGCGGCTTCCAGTTCCACCCGCGTCACCATCATGCCGCGAGCGCGCAGATGCTGGTTGAGGCTGGACTTGAGGCGAGCGGCCACGTCGCGGCGTGGTTCATCCTGGTTGGCGGCGCCGGTATGCAGCGCATCGAGCACGCTGCGGCGAATCAGCTGGTCGGCCTCTTCGATCACCGCATCGGCGCGCTCGGGTTCGAGCACCTGCCAGTACACCGTGCCATGCAGCGGCTGGGCTTCGGTCACGGCGGCGTCGAAGCGCAGCGTGCGGCCACCCAGGTCGATGCGATGTCCCACCCGATCCACCAGCGGCAGCACCACATGGGTGCCGGGCTGCAACAGGCGGATCGGCTTACCGTAGCGATAAAGGCTATGCACCTGCCCAACCGGCACCCGCTTGACCGCAATCGCCACCAGGGCGAGGACGATGATCAGGCTGAAGGTCAGTACAGTCATGGCGATTTAAAACAATTAGTTAGCTACGGTTTCTGAAAATTTCACGAAGAATGATTTTACAGGCATATGAACCTGTTTGGATTAATCTTTATTTAACGACGGAACACCCTTCCCCGCAATCCCCTGCCGTTAACCGCTTTTAACGGCTTCGGCTGACGGAAGTGGTGCATCGTTCGTGCCACAGCCCCCTGCATGCACATCGCCCCGCCGATAGGGTTATCGGCAGGGCGATGGAAGGGCTGAAGCGGCTGGCGGGATCAGAACTTGCCGGCGCGGAAATCGGCGATGGCCTCGTGGATCTGCTCGGGCGTGTTCATCACGAACGGGCCGTAGCGCGCGACCGGCTCCTGCAGCGGCTGGCCGGCCACCAACAGCACGCGGGCCGCGCTTTCGCGGCCTGCGATGCGCACGCTGCTGCCCTTGGACAGCACCGCCAGCTCGCTGCGCGAGAGCTTTTCGCCGGCGACCTGAGCATCGCTGCCGTCGAACACATAGGCGAAGGCGTGGTGGCCTTCCGGCAGCGGAATCTCGACGCCGGCACCGGCTTCCACCGCGATATCCAGGTAGACCGGGGCGGTGACAATTCCCGACACCGGACCGCTGGCGTCACCCAGCGAGCCGGCAATGACCTTCACCGTCACCCCGGGGGCCGGGTGCACCACCGGGATGCGCTCCGGGCCGATGTCCTGGTACCGCGGGGCGGTCATCTTGTCCTTGGCCGGCAGGTTCACCCACAGCTGGAACCCCCACATCAGCCCGTTTTCCTGCTGCGGCATTTCCGAATGCAAGATGCCGCGCCCGGCGGTCATCCACTGCACGCTGCCGGGCGTGAGGTCGCCGCGGTTGCCGTGGTTGTCGCCGTGCTGCATATGGCCGGCCAGCATGTAGGTGACCGTTTCGAAGCCGCGGTGCGGATGTTCCGGAAAGCCGGCGATGTAGTCGCCGGCCTGGTCGGAGCGGAACTCGTCCAGCAACAGGAACGGATCGAGCATGTCCAGGCCGGGCTGGCCGATGATGCGCTTGAGTTTCACACCCGCACCGTCGGCGGTGTCGGTGCCGCGGATGCGGCGAAGAATGCTGCGCTCAGTCATGGCTTGCTCCCGCAAGAAGAATCTGGCGCACATGATGGTTCCGTCGCGGCGCGCGCCCAAGACCCGCGCCGTGAACGGATTGTTGCCTCAGTGCACCCAGTGTCCGCTGCGCTGGCGCGGCGGCGTGGCCGGCTCCTGCTTGGACTGGCTGGCGAGGCTGGTGGCGTCGATTTCCGCTTCGGTCGCCGGATGCTGGGACCAGTAGTGGTTCACCGCGGCGAGCACGGCGGGTAGCTGCGCCAGGCAGTCGTCGTATTCCTCGTCGCTGAGCTTTTCGAACTCCGCTTCGGCGCTGAGGATGCCTTCGTCGACGGCCAGCGCCATCACCGGTCCCAGCGTTTCCATCAGCGACGGATCGTCGGCCAGGCGCTTTTCCCACAGGCCGGCGCGCAGGTCGATGCCGCGGCTGAAGCCTTCGCACCAGCCGGCGGCGGACAGGGCTGGGCCGCCTTCGGTCTCCACTTCGCCGAGAATCGGCTCATAGGCATCCACGTCGAGTTCGGCGCTGATCGAATCGTTGAGCTTGGCCAGCAAGGCCAGCACACGGTTGCCTTCATCTTCATCGGAAAACGGCTCGTGCAGCACTTCGGGCAGCCATTCTTCGGGCAGCACCTGCACCGGGCCTACCGCGATCGCGCTGAGCAGGCCGTGCACGCCGTCGAGCAGCAGGTGGCCGTCCTGGGCGTGGGTACGCAGGTAGTTGTCGAGTTCGTCCAGTTCGCTGTCGTCCAGGGAACTGGGCCAGTCGGCGTTGGTCTCGCGTGTCGTCATCAGATATCCAGGTCCACCGTGACGGGGGTGTGGTCGGAAGGCCGTTCCCAGCGCCGCGGCTCGCGATCGATGGCGGCGGCCTTTGCCAAGGATTTCAGGGCATCGCTGAGCAGGATCAAGTCGATGCGCAGGCCCATGTTGCGCCGGAATGCGCCCTGCCGGTAGTCCCACCAACTGTAATGGGCGCCCTCCGCTTCAAACAGCCGGAAACTGTCGTGCAGGCCCAGATCCGTGATGGATTTCAGGGCCGCGCGCTCGGGCGGCGAGCAGAGCACTTCCTCGCCCCAGCCGACCGGATCGTAGACGTCGCGGTCATCCGGGGCGATGTTGAAGTCGCCCAGCACCACCAGCCGGGGATGGCGGCGGATCTCTTCCGCCAGGAACGCCTGCACGCGCTCCAGCCAGTGCAGCTTGTAGGTGTATTTCTCGTCGCCCACGGCCTTGCCGTTGACCACGTACAGGTCCACCACGCGCACGCCGCCGATGGTGGCCGCGAGAATGCGCCGCTGCGGATCGTCCAGGCCGGGGATGTCGGTGAGCACGTCCTCGAAGGTGAAGCCGGCATCGTTGCGCGCCAGGATGGCCACGCCGTTATAGGTCTTCTGGCCGGCATACACGGCCTGGTAGCCGGCGGCGGCAAGCTCGTCCACCGGGAATTTCGCGTCTTCCAGCTTGGTTTCCTGCAGCGCCACCACGTCCGGCCGCGCGTCGGAGAGCCATTGCGTGAGATGCGGAATGCGCACGTTGAGCGAATTGACGTTCCAGGAAGCAATTTTCATCGGGCGATTGTAAGGGATGCCGATGACAGCCCAAGGGCCTGGCCATTGGTCATGCTTGACGAATGCCCAAGTGTATTGTTGTATTAATACACATGGATGCATCGCTACTGACCATACAACCCAACGCCCCCGAGCCGATCTACCGGCAAATCGTGGAGCAGCTGCGCCGCCTGATCGCCAGCGGCCAGCTGGTGGCGGGCGAGCTGCTGCCGTCGGTGCGCGACGTCGCCGGTTTTCACGCGATCAACCCGATGACGGTGTCGCGCGCCTACGGCATGGCCGAAACCGAAGGCCTGCTGGAACGCCTGCGCGGCAAAGGCATGGCGGTGGCCGCCACGCGCAAGCCGGTGCAGAGCGAAAGCCAGCGCATGGCGCTGCTGGAAACGCAGCTGCAGGAACTGGCGCGCCACGCCAATGAATTGGAATTGCCCGCCGAGCCGGTATTGCGCCGGCTGGCCAAATTGCTGGGAGATTGAAATGAACGCCGTACTGCAGGAAACAGCCAAGGCTTCGGTATCTCCACTGAGCGCACAGGGATTGATGCACGGCTTCGACGGCACCAAGGTGCTCGATGGCGTGAATCTCGCGCTCACCCCGGGAAGCGTGCTCGGCTTGATCGGCCGCAACGGTGCCGGCAAGTCCACCTTGATCCGCGCTTTGCTGGGTTTGCTCGAACCGCAGGGTGGCCGCGCCCTGGTCTTCGACGAGCCCGCATTGAAACTCAGCGACGACGCCAAAGCGCGCATCGCCTACGTACCGCAACAGCCCGAGGCGTTGGCCTGGCTTACCGTGCAGCAGATGCTGGATTTTGTCGGACGCTTCTATCCGCACTGGGATGCGGAGTTCATCCGCCTCACGCTGGAGCGCTGGAAAATCCAGCCCAAACGCCTGCTGGCCAAGCTTTCGCCGGGCGAACGCCAGCGCGTGGATCTGCTGCGCGCGCTCGCGTCACAACCCGAGCTGCTGGTGCTGGACGAACCGGCTGCCGCGCTCGATCCGGTGGCGCGGCGCGAACTGCTGCGCGAGATCGCCTTGCGTGCCGGTGAGGCAGGGACGACGGTGCTGTTCTCCACGCATATCGTGTCGGACCTGGAACGCGTGGCATCGGAAGTTGCGTTCCTGCACGAAGGCAAGCTGCTGCTGCACTGTGACGTGGACGATACCAAGGAGCGCTACGGCCGCCTGTGGCTGCCGGCAAAAATGAGCGCCGCCGCCCCCGCGCAAAGTCTGAGCCGACGCCGCAATGAAGACGGCAGCCTGAGCCTGGTGGTTCAACGCGACGCGCATGGACAGTGGCCGGAAGCGGCGACCTTGACCGGTGCACGCGTCGATGCGCTGGGGCTGGAAGATCTGTTCGTGGAGATCGCCGAATGAACGCCATCTCGATCTGCCTGGTGCCTTGGCGCACCACCGCTGCCACACAGCGCTGGCTGATGCTGGCGATGCTGGCGCTGGTATGGATCGGCAGCGCCGTGTATGCCGAGCGCGGATTCGGCGACGGTGCCCGCTGGACCGGCGCCATTCTCAGCGGCTACGCCAATTTTCTCGCCGGCATGATCCTGCTGGCGCCAACGTTGCTGCTGGCCGTCGACGCCAGGCAATTGCGTGTGCCGCGCATGCAGCACACCGTGCTGCCTGGGCTGGTGTTGTATGGCGCCATGCTGGCCGCGATACCGACCATCCTGCTGGTGATGGCCGGCGGCGAATGGCTGGGAGTTTTCGCAATTCAGGTGATGAGTCTCACCATCGGCTTCACGCTGGGCATGCTGCCGCGCTATTTCGCGGCGTTGCTGGGTTTCGTGCCGGTGCTGTTGAATGTCTTCAAGCTGCACTTCGCGCCGCCGCACGCGGGCAACAGCAGCTTTTACGACATCGTCGCCTGCGTGGCGCTGCTCGCCTGCGTCAGCGCACTGTGCTGGCGCCGCCAGTTACGCGCGGCCGATCCTTATCAACAAAATTTCGGCCGCCCACTGGTGATGCAGGTGGGCGCGAACCGGCATGGTTGGCCGGGCTGGTTCGTACCGCGCGACAGCACGCGCCAACTGCTCAGCATGCCGGCCTGGATGCAGCCGGTGGCGGATGTCAGCCGCGCCGGGCCTGCGCGTGTGGCCTATAGCCTGCAGATCGCACTGGGCGGCTGGCTGCTGCCGGTTACCTGGCAAAGCAGGCTGATGCGCTGGCTGTTATTGCTGATTCCGACACCGGTAATCATTTATCTGGGCTTCGCCAGTGCCGGTTGGTCGCTGCGCAATATGCTGCATGCGTTGCTCGCCACCTTCGACGTATGGGTATGGCTGCTCGGCTTTGTCGGCGCATCGTTGAGCCTAGTGGTGATGATGGTGTTGCAACAGCGCTGGCGCCGTGACAACGCCGAACTCGCCTTGCTGGCGCTGCTGCCGGGCCTGGGCAACGGCAGGCCGCTGGTGTGGCAGCTGCTGCGTGCAAGCATGCAGCGCATGTTGTCCATCCAGGCGATATTGCTCGCCATACTGCTGGCGGTGGCGCTGCGCGAACGGATCGATGCGCTGAGCTTGTGCATGGCGATACTCAGTCAGCTGGGCAGTGCCGCCATCGTGCTGGCCTGCGCGCTGTGCAATTTCGGCGGCGTGCGCCTGCCGGGCTGGAGCGTGGGCGTGGCTGCAGGTGTGTGCTACACGCTGCTGGGCCTGGACAATGCCTATATGCCGCTTTTCACCCGCGCGACGGAGCCGGATACGCTGCCAGTGCTTGTGCTGATTTCGGCATGGATCGCGCTGATTCTCGCCTTGGCGACCTTGGCCTGGCACGGCTGGCGCGGCGTGCAGCGGCGTGCGCATCCCTTTATGCCGGTGTAGCCGTCGACAGGTGCCATCCTGCACATGGGCAGGCCCGGTGCGAGCTGCTAGCGTGCTGGCCTTCCTGTGTCTGCGGAACACCGCCATGCTTAAACCCGCTCGTTTGTTTCTGCCCCTGCTTGCTGCCTTGCTGGCACCGACCGCCTTCGCTGACACGCATGCCAGCGGCACCGATCCGCGCATCGACGCCCTGCTCACTCAGCTGGGCAAGGTACGCGACGTCAACGAAGTGGCGATTTCGCCGGACGGCCAACAACTCGCCTGGGTAGTGGAAACCGACGGCAAGCCCGGCATCATGCTGGCCGATGCCCATGGCCAGCACGCGCACAGCGTGGGCCTGGCCGCCAAGCCCGGCACCTGCAGCGAAGAAGGCCTGGCCTGGGCGCCGGATTCACGCCACCTGGCGTTTCTCTCCAACTGTGCCGGCGCTGCCAGCACCATGGGCAGCAAGCAGCTCGACATCTATGTGCTGGATACACAGGCGCAGGACAAAGCCACACGCGTGTCCAACCTGCACGGCTACGTGCACGGTCTGAGTTGGGCACCGGATGGTAAATCGCTGGCTTTCCTGTATGTGGAAGGCGCTACGCGCCGCGCCAGTGCACTGGCCGCCGCCAAGCCGGCCACGGGCGAGATCGGTGTGGAAGGCATCGAAGTGCAGCGCGTTGCCACGCTGCCCGCGCAAGGCGGCGAGCTGCAGGTAGTAACGCCGGCCGACAGCTATATCTATGAATTCAGCTGGGCGCCCGACAGCCAGCGCCTGGCCTATGTCGCGGCACCGGCGCCTGGCGACAACAATTGGTGGATCGCGCAACTCTACGTGCAGGCCGCGCAGGCAGGCGCCGCACGCACGGCAGTGGTCGATCCGCGTACGGTCAGCGGTCCCTTGCACGGTTTGCAGATCGCGCTGCCGCGCTGGTCGCCGGATGGTTCGCAGATCGCGTTTATCGGCGGCCTGATGAGCGATGAGGGCGCCACCGGCGGCGACATCTACAGCGTGTCGACCACGGGCGGCGCACCGGTCAATCTCACGCCCGGCATTCACGTCTCGCCGGCATGGTTCAGCTGGAGCTCGCCGCAATCGCTGCTGGTGAACCAGTTCAGCAACGGCCATTCGCAGCTGGCCGAATACGCCGTGCAGGCCGGACATGCGCAGCAACAGCGCGTGCTGTTCACCGCACCGGGATCGGTGGGCAGCGGCACGGCTGAGTTGTCGCTGTCGTTGTCGGCAGACCATCACTATGTCGCGTTTGCACAGTCATCGTTCGAAGTCGCGCCGGAGGTTTACGCAGGCGCGGTCGGCAACCAGATACCGTCGGCCGTTACTTCCATCAACGCGGGCTTGAAGCCGGGCTGGGGCAAGGCGCAATCGGTGGAATGGGATAACGACGGCTTCCACGTGCAAGGGTGGCTGCTGTATCCGGCCAACTACGACCCGAGCAAGCGCTATCCGATGATCGTCAATATCCATGGCGGCCCCTCGTCGGCAGTGGTGCCGCGCTGGCCGAGCGTGGGCTACGGCGCCGCGCCGTTTTCCGCGCTGGGCTATTTCGTGTTCATGACCAATCCGCGCGGCAGCTTCGGCGAAGGCGAATCGTTCGTGCAGGCCAACCGCAAGGATTTCGGCTACGGCGATCTGCGCGACACGCTGGCCGGCGTGGATGCAGTGGAAAAGATGGTGCCGGTGGATGACCACCGCCTGGGCCTGACCGGCTGGAGCTACGGCGGCTTCATGAGCATGTTCGTGCCGACCCAGACGCAGCGCTTCCGCGCCGTGGTGGCGGGCGCGGGCATCGCCAACTGGCAGAGCTATTACGGACAGAACCTGATCGACCAATGGATGATTCCGTTCTTCGGCGCCTCCGTTTACGACGATCCGGCGGTGTATGCGAAGAGCTCGGCCATCAATTTCATCAAGAAGGTGAAGACACCCACCTTGATCGTGGTCGGCGACCGCGATGCAGAATGTCCCGCGCCGCAGTCGTTCGAATACTGGCACGCGCTGCGCGCGCTGGGCGTGCCCACGTCGCTGGTGGTGTATCCGAACGAAGGGCATCACTTCAACGATCCGCAGCATCAGCGCGATGTGCTGCAGCGTGCGCTGAACTGGTTCGAGAAGTACCTGCCGCCGGGTCAATGACGGTTTGCGCCCTCCTCTGCGAGGGCGCATGACGCAAGGCGAGCTAGAACAACTCGCCTTGCGGTGACGGTTTGCGCGGCGGCACAAAGCGCGATGTATCCAGCTGCAAGGTGCGCGCCCAGCTGAAGTTGTGCCGTCGGCTCGCAATCTCGAAACGTTTGCGCAGCAGGTCGGCAAACACGCCTTGCCCGCGCATGCGGGTGGCGAAGTTGCTGTCGTAGTCGCGGCCGTTGTTCATTTGCTGCACCAGACTCATCACATGCGCCGCGCGCTGCGGCGCGTGATGTTGCAGCCACTCGCGAAATAACGCCTTCAACTCATACGGCAAGCGCAGCACGGTATAGCCGGCGCAGCTGGCGCCCGCGTCGGCAGCCTGCTCAAGTACCGCCTCCATATCGCGGTCGTTCAAGGCCGGAATGATCGGTGCCACCAGCACACCCACCGGCACGCCGGCTTCGGCCAGCGTGCGAATGGCCTTGATGCGCCGATGCGGCGCGCTCGCGCGCGGTTCCAGCTTGGCGGCCAGCTGGTTGTCCAGCGAATTGACCGAGATCAACACCTGCACCAGGCGTTCGCGCGCCATCGGCACCAGCAGGTCCAGATCCCGCTCCACCAGCGCGTTCTTGGTGACGATCGTGCATGGATGGTGGCATTCGGCCAGCACTTCGAGTGCGGCACGGGTCAGGCGCCAGCGCTTTTCGATCGGTTGGTATGGATCGGTATTGCTGCCGATGTTGATCGGCTGAATCACGTACGTTGGCTTGGCCAAGTCTGCACGCAGCACCTCGGCAAGGTTGGTTTTTGCGCGCAGCTTGGTTTCGAAATCCAGCCCAGGTGAGAGGTTGAGGTAACTGTGGCTGGGGCGTGCGAAGCAGTAGATGCAGCCACCCTTAATACGAACCTCTAGTGTGTTCATAGTTGCATTCGGCCTTTAAAAACAAGGCCCTATCCATCGACGGAATAGGCATGCCGTTCATGAACATTTTGATCGTGGAAACGGGCATGTAAACGGCGAGTGCGGTCAGCTTGACCTGATTGGTACTAGGTGTCACGTGATCCTTTCACGCTTAAAGTCGCGCAGGAATCACTATTGGCATTCCGATAAGGTCCGTCATCTCATTTTGGCAATCGAACCCGAGCCAGTTCTGCTGGATGTTCCCGTTTCCATCCCTTGCGCAGCCGTAGAGTTCAAATTGTCCGTTAGAGAGAATGCCAAACTGCAAGGATCCACCTACCGTGTTGTGCTTACGAGCCTGCATCCGATTTCCCAATGCAATGCGTGGCTCAACACCTCGCGTATTTATCGCGTTCTTCTTCTTCAGTAAAAAGATTTCTTCAAGCAACGTTTTGCAATCAGCGCCGATCACCGCCATTCCACCGCGTTCTAGATTCACCCGGCTTATCACTTGCTGAAATGGTGGTTTTGGGGATGGCATCACTCGGTATGCGACAGCAGGACCACCCTCAAGCGGACGGGTCTGGTTGACGTCGTGGCCAAATAGGACGAACTCACAAGATGGTATAGGTGAAGTTCCGTAAGCCTGACTTGCAGCGAGAATGTACTTTGTAGAAAGCACACGAATGAGCTCTGCAATTTTGCGCATTGTTGGAAGCTCAGGCTTCCTTGGATGTAAGTTGCCTAGCATGTGCGCCGCGGCAGCATGGGTCATCAAAGCGGGCAAAACAGCGCCTGAGAAGCATAGACCCACTTGAAGGCGACAGCCAAAAGGTTCACCGCGCGGAAGTATGCTGTGCGTGTGCACATCGAGTTTCATGATTTTGATTGCTTGATCCGTCACAGGAAAAACTTGCCCTGGCCCACCAGTCGTTGCGACCGTGACCAATGAGTCCGCGACAGCCCAAATTTCGTCTTCGCGAGGCCCTTTCCAGACAACTACATTAGTCATTTAGGTCGAATTTCCCTGGGATCGGATGTATTGACGTTCGAATCGTTGAAAACCATTTCAACTATGGAACCTCAAGACCATTGAGCAACTTGACGTGCGGAGCCGTATTTATCGGCCGCACGATCCACGGAAGTTGGTCGTATACAAAGGCGACAGCGAGCCTCAGGTCCCTCAAAAGCACTCGGCACGCGTCTTCGTCGACGCTTTTAAGCAGCACTGACGTTAGTGCGGTCGAGTCAACTGGCGCGCCCTCTTCGGTTGCATGCATGAAAGAGTTTCGTAACACCCGAACTCGGTCCAAAGATTTAAATTCCGGTTGTCTGCCGCCCAGGCCATTGAAGCTCTGGTTTCTTGTTGAGGCGAGTTCCCGAGCGGCGAAATTGATGCGCCCAACGGCATCACCTGATTCCTGGCGTATTGGGTGCTGACCAGTAACTTCGAACTTAAGACGGTTAGCTACTGCCTCGACGCAAGCGGCAATGGCAATTACGCAGTAAATTCCGTGCATGAATTTACCCTCCAATTCTCCATTAGCTTTGGCTCGCTTTAGCGCGTCAAATTCATGAAGCGCCTTCTCGTAATGGAGCAAGGCGAAAGAAGTCTCAATCAGAGGTTCGCCACGCTGGTTGTGAACCAGCCGTCCGTATCTCGTTTGTTCGCTGGCTTCATAGTCATATTTCGGACCAACGTCGGACGAATTTGCGTGATGGTACTCAATTACAGCTAATACGGCAGCATTCTCGATAAATATCTCATCCAGCAATTGCGAATGGAGATCAGAATCCCTCGAAGGTGTTTGACCTAACCGCACGTGATGAAAGCGGTGTACGAGCTCCGCTAACCTTTTAAAGTTGTACAAATTAGAATCGGGTTCCGCGCCCCATTTCCCCCCGACCAGTTTCCCGATCGATCTTTGGAATATTCGATTTGGATCTACGGCTACGTAGCGAGTCCCCATGGCCGCAAATGGATGCGTCCCAAGATGAAGAAGGCGGTTCGCACGGCAAAGCAAATGAGCTTTCGGATTTGCCTGACCCTCAACGATAATGTCGTTGCTGGATGACGGTGACGCCGTCACACCTGGCCCAACAAGCGCAGAAACGAGACGCGAACGCAAATCCCGTTGGCTGATATTTTGGAACAGAGTTGCATCGGTCAGCAATACGAACGTATCTACGCCGACCATCTCTGAGCGAAGCTTTTCCTCATCGATTGCGATGTACGGATGTGTATCTGTCACTGCCCATACATGTCGAGATCGCTGCAATATGTACTCAGCGGCTAGCTCCTCAGATTGACTTGAAAATCGTAGCTCTGTCCCGCTAAGTGATAAGTAAATATCGCTTGTGTCCATCACGTCTCACGTATTTTTGGGTGAGGGAAATGCATCCAGTAATTGAAACTTTAGGGGACTGATTGCTCGGTACGCCGCCGCCCAATGCCGATATTTAACATGCGGAGTCGCGGGCTGGTCGCTTAGTTGGGTCTATATGTCGTACTGCAGCTAGCCAAATAGCGTTTGTTATTTGCGATCTCTGCGTGGTCGTCATCGTCGAGTCATAGCGCGGCCCATCTGGCGATGCTGCGTAAATGTGGGCCGCAACCTCGATATTTGCGAACTTGTCCAGGGCTTCGTCACTTAGTCCTGATGTGGCAGCGTCGCAGATCAAACACCGATTATTGGCTCTCAATGCCAAGCGGCGTTTTCTTGGCCCGCTGAAATCGCCCGTTGATCTCGGTCCATAGTTGGGAGTCCATTGGTGATGTCGAGCTTGCTCGATGTCGCAAGGATAGCTGGCTAACGGAGTGGTTCTACGATTGAAGGCGAAACACCTAAGAGTCGCTCTCCACGCCAAAAAATTCCGCCGCCGCCAGTCTTGTATTCTTGGACATGATCGCGCAATTGTTCAGAATCGGACTCAAATAGAGTGAATCGGAACTGTTTACTAAAGTTCGCACTGCGCGGGTCAGTTTCGATTTTTAGTTCAATTTCGTATTCTCCAGGCGCCCACTTAAATAGCCTGTCAAAGAGCATCTTAAAAGGTTCCCAAAGTACGTCATCCACGTTCACGATTTCTGAGCTGTTAGGCGGCAACTTTGCTCGCCTCTCTCGGATTTGTTTTGCTACGGCCAGCTTGCGTTCTCTGACTTGTTTGTCTGTCTGGCGATCAAAGTCCTCGTAAAAGTGGTAGAACCGAACCCAATTTTCGCCGGGACTAATCGTAAACGGCACTAAGAGGTATTGCCTGCTATCGCCAGGATTCTCGAACTGTCGCGCGTCGAGACGAAACGCATCACTTTTGTCTCGCTTGACCGAAATAGAAAGTGAACGTACTTGAATTTCACGGGAACCTACGTTGCGCAAGCCTACAAGGAGTACAACGTTGGCATTGCCGTAGGTGTGGGTAACTAGGAGTCGGGTTGGAAGATCGAGCTTTAAGCGGCCAGGGCGAAATAACTTGATCAGAGGTGGGCACTGAGATAGCACCAGCGCGAGCAGGGCTACGAAGCCTTGCCAAAAGGTCCAATCGTCATAAAAAGGACGTCCGAGTGGGGCGGCCGGAACGGGTACATTTGCAATCAGAGAAATCAGCCCGATGGACATTGTGCATTCCTGGCGATTAAGGCCGGCTACACCGTACATCAAAGTAACCGGATCAAATTGAGTGGCGGGACGAGCGATTGGCCGTCAAATGTTCGCGACACATAAAGGTTTCTGCTACCTAGTTACATCAAGCATCGAGACTTTCGCGAGCGCTATGGATCCTTCCTTCGCGCGTGACGCTCAAGCACGATAGCACCAACTTATCAACGTGTAGAGCAGTCAGTAGCTAACATCATCTAATCGTAATTTCGGAATCCGACTTGGATTCCGACAGGTGCGCGGTTTCGGCGAGAACATCACAAAGCATATGATCGCTCATGCGTCGCACTGCGGACCGCGTTCAAAGCATTAATTGCGAATCGCGAGAAGAGCTGCTAAGTCCATTCCGCGGCAGGTGGCTGTCGCGACGAAAGCCTATCAGCATCGTTCGTTTGATCGACGAATGCGAGCGTCCGAATTAAAGAGCCAGCCAAGGCCAGACTTGGCCATCAGCAACACGCATGGTCAGGAATGTGTCTTTGGCGGACTTTTCATTTTCCTTGATGGCCTTCTGCAAGCGTCTGATGTTTCGCTCTATGAATGTGAGTCTTTTCTCAATGTTCTGCATCTCGGATAGCGATGCACGAAGTATTGCTTGCAGAGTCACGATCGGAAGGTGTTTTTCCGCTGCGTCGCTCCAAGGGTTGCTTTTTCTATGCGTTCTCTGCGGAAAAATCTCGAGGACACGTTCTGCCTCGGAATTCCACCTTGGATCCGTCGATAGACCTCGGAGCACAGCGCGGACTACGTTGATCCGGCCTCTGGCTGTTTCGCTGCTTAGCGAGTCGCCGCCAATGACCGATGCTTCTGGACTGCTCTGCCAGCGAACGTAATCGGTCAATGTCTGCTGATCGAGATCCCGCAGATGCCCGTCCGGTTTGTGCCGAACAAGATACACGACAAATCCAACCTTAAATTTTTGGATCGCCGCTCCGCATGCTTTCGGTTCGATGGTTCCAATGTAGTTCTTGATTCCCTCGGCAAGTGGCACTGCCAGATTGGGTAATACAAGCAATGGAGAAAGGTCGAAGACCTTGTCGGAAAACTCTCGACTAACCATTACCAAGCGAAGCCACTGGGTATCGTCACTCGAAAAACCACTTTCGATGCGGTTGCCATGCGGGTCCTGAACAGGTAGATCAATTATTACCTTCTTACTAGTTCGCGTTTGTTCGATCGATTCGACCGCCTTTTGGGCAGCGCTCTTGAATTTTGGGACGGGGTAAGGTCGAGTGAATTTTGATTTTCTCAAGCCACTATGCATTGTCGTTGACTTTAACGGCGCGTGATCAGGCGGCGTCGAAGAGGAGGCAGTTTTTTTAGCCACGATGAGCGCAGCAGCACTGCGATTTTTACGCTTAGGCAAGTGGTACTCCCGCCAATTCTCGAACGCTCATGCGACGGAGATCGCGTCCCCACTCGTTCATGACACTTACATAGCTCAAGTACGTCTCGATCGTTGTTCTTAGGTATCTATGCCCCAATTGCGCTTGAATTGGCTTCCATGGCTCGAGATTGCCCAGTTCGCGTTCGGCGAAATATGTCATTACAGCGTACGTGTGCCGAAGGTCGTGGGGCGAATGGCGAGCCATCTCAACGCGGCGCTTTTGATTTGAATTCGCAGCATGAATTTCTTCAATGGCGATCAATTTTGCTTCGAGGCACGCTTTCGCAAACAAGTGCTCGTACCACCTTCCTGTAATTGGCTTTCCCCGAGTGGAATTTCCCGCCGTTCTATGGGCGACGATTAACTTCGATGTGGGATGCTTGATGTGGGCAACGGCGGACGCACGTTCCGTTGCGATATAGTTTTTCGTTCTGAGGATGAGCCAGTTTGGCACGGCGACATTTCTGTACTTGGCGCCCTTTCCAAGTACTCGAACGATCGAGTGATCGAAGAGGTGATTCGGATCGAAGTTCAACGTTGAGAATTGGTGGACACTCAGTCCCTGGTTGTCCTCGTCTCCGACAATTTCGCTCAGCCTTAGTCCAACATAAGCCATCCATTCAGCAACGATACGATCTCTTTGGAAGTGGCCGCATTTTCCGCTTTCTTCTTCGCTGGGCCCGAGGTGCTCAAGTAGCGATACAAGCGCTTCTGGTGAGAGCGGCCTGATGTCTGTCTCGCTACGTTCGTAGCGCGGTATAAGGTGGCGCACGGAATCGTTTATGGGTTGCGCATGGGTTGTTTGAAAAGCTGTGTCGCTCTTTGAGTTTGTGGCCAGTGCATGCGCAAAGTCGAGTGCTGTTAGGTACCAACCGTGATCTTCGCCGGCTATGTAGTAAGCGATCACGGCTTCCATCCGCTTGCTGATTGTTCCCGCAGATAGAGGTCTGCCGGTTTTTTCGCTTACCGCTTCGGCCAACGCATCGCCGAAGTCCGAGAGGTCATCGGCGCAAGCTCGGCGATAGTCGATCCCCGCCGTAAGGCAGTAGGTGTGCCAGTAAGCGATGGCATAGGCCATGTTCCGCTGATGGCGTTGGGAATTGGTTCGAGCGAGCCTTGCAATCCAACGGCTGGCATCTTCATGCAGTTGCATCGAAGGCCACGAGAACAAGAGGAAGCCTGGCTCCGATTTTTTGTGTTTGGAGACTTGATGAACCCGAAGTTCCTGACCCATGCAGATATCTCGCCCGTCAGTCGCCAACGCGTAGCGACTAACTTAGCGGCAATAGTTGTTGATCTGCAATGACCTATGGACAAAGCCAGACAGGCCTCATGAACACTTTGTAGTTCGTATTCCGTGCTCGCAGCCGCGGTACGGATTCATCGCCTGGCTGAAATGGATATCCGGCGAATCGTTATGCGTGATCACGCTGCGCGCGTGTTCTTCGGTGACTTCGGTGCGTGGCCGCGGTCGCTCTTCATCCAGCAGTGCGTGCTGCCAGCCGTCATCCTCCGCCTGGCGGCGGATGGTTTCGAAGCGTCCTTCCGGATTGGATGCGGCGCCGCGGCCTTTGAATACGTGGGGAACATCAGCCATCTGCAGATGATGCGCCCCGCACGTCTCAACTAGGGCGACACCCTAGGGTTGCATCGCGTCGCGCAACTGCTGCCCCAGCCAGCCGGCCATGTTCGCCAGCGGGTAGTTCTGTTCCAGCTGGCGATGCATTTCATCAAAGACCGGCGGCGAAATGGTCCAGCCCAGCGGCAAGGGATAGTTACCCGGGCACAACCGTAAATGCCACAGCACATCGCCGGCACCGGGATCGGTGGGGCTGGTATGCAGCGATGCGAGCAACTCGGCACGCGCGTATTCGCCGCGCGCATCGCGTGTATCCAGCAACGCGATCAGCGGTGCGGTGGCTTCGCCGTAGCTGGAGCGTTCGGTGGGACTGAGCACGCGTGGGCACGCCGCCGAATAGAACGGCAGCGGATGGCTGACGTCATGCGCATCGACAAAGTCGCGCAGGCTCGGATCGTTGCTGATGTGCAGCACGATGATCTGCAAGGGCTGCTTCTGCAGCGCCGCGATGCTGCGCAGGCGTCGGATGATTTCGCGCAGCGTGGTGGTGCCGGAATTTTCGAAATAGCCACCGTCGACCAGCTGGAACGTTGCCGGCGACTGCGGTGACTGGCCGGTCACGGCCGCCGTCTGCAAGGTGCCGGCCGGACTGAGATAGGTGAAGCGCGCGCTGTTGAGCACCACTTCGCTCAGCGGCACGCGTGGATCGAGCCAGCGCGAGCCGTCGTAGGCCGTGGTCCACGGGCTGTCGGTAAATGGACGGAACGGCTGCTGCACCAGGCGCCAGCCCTGTCCTACCGTGGTGCTGTTCAAGAACAGCGCAGGAACCGTGGTAGCGGCGCTGCCGCCGGCCTGCTCGTAGAGCGCCGAGAAGGGCTGGGCGAAAGCGTGCATGTTCTGCTCTTGCGCCGCCTGCTCCCAGGCGCGCGTCAGGGCGCGTCCGCGATCGTCGAACAGCGCACCCGGCAGCCAGCGCTGGGTGAAGTCGACGAACCAGGCGTTGGCCATGGTCGGCGCCAGAAAATCGTGATTGAGCATGTGCTCGGTGCGCGCCTGCGCGAGCGCACCGGTGGCCGGGCGTACCTGCAAGGCGGCGACATAGGCGGCAAGCCCTAGGCTGCCGCCGGAAACGCCGCTGCCGGCGAACATATAGCGCTCGAACATCGGTTCGCCGCCGTTCGGCGGCAAGGCCTGGTCGATCAGCGCGGTGAATCGACTCAGCACCATCGCTGTCCAGGCCGCGCTGCGCAGGCCGCCGCCTTCGCTCGACACCATGATCACCGGGCACGCATGCTGGGGGGTGCAGCGGCTTTGCAGCCAGGTGCGCGCATAGCTGTCGAAATCCGGCCGCGCATCCACCGGCGGCGCGACCGGGTGCTGGTGCGTGCTCATCGTGGGGTACTGGCGCACGCGGTGGTTGTCGTTCAGATGCAGGGCATGCAGGCTTATCGCGGTCAGCGCCAGCAAAGTGAGCAGCGGTACACCGCGGCGATCAGCCAGCATGCACAGGAAGCCGCCACTGGTGCAGAAGAAGCTGCCGGCGATCAGCAGCACGGCGAGCGAGCCCATGCCGTCGAACTGGCGCGGCTGGATCGCTACCAGCACCGTCATCAAGACGTTCAAGATCAGCGCGGCAAGGAAGATGCTCAGCGGCACCATGCCGAGCTGGGCCATCGAGGTTACCCGCGTATCCAGCTTGGCCACCACCGCGCGGCCGCCCGGCAGCCAGCGCCAGCCGATGAAGAGCATGAAGATGATGGCCGCTTCCGCCAGCAGCCCGGCCACGCGCAGATCGCGCCGGTGACATTGGGCAGCGGCCGTGCAGGTGGGATGCGGCGTACCGCGCAAGGCCATCAGGTAACCGAACAGCACCAGCAACGGCACCAGCGCGCCGAGGATGCGCGGAATCCAGCGGCGCAGCGATTCGGCCCGGATATCCTGCAGCGCCGGCCAGCGCGGGTAGATCAGGCGATAGGCATGGCGCGCGGTGTGCCAAATGGCCAAGCCGGCGATGGCGCTGGTCGCCAGCAGGGACAGATAGCGGGCATTGCTGGGATCGGCCCATACCGCGATCAAGAACAGCTCGCTGGCCTGATCGACATTGCTGACCACAATCGTTGCAAAGGCCAGCACCAGCAGCGAAACGCGGATCGGCTTGCAGTGATCCAGCGCGATGGCTAGCCACTCGAACATATCCAGAAGCGTGAACCGCGGGCGCTGCGCCGCAGCGGTGGACGGACTCTGGTCTGCCATCGTTCCCCTACCCCGGATGATTTGGTCGGTGGCTCATTTTAGTGGCAAGCGTGTGCACAGCTGGCGACGAGATCCCGCTTGTGCCGCCTTCTTTACACGTTGTGGGCATCGATGCAGCAGGGCTCTGGGTTGCCACGCCGTTGTCATGGAACCGCTGCGTCGGAACGATCCGACAGCTTAGCTCTGCCGGGCTTATTTTGCTGCAACGCAACTTTGGCGGTTTAGCCGCCCAAACGCTACACTCGGGCGATTCCCACCGCAGGGATGGTTGCGGTGTTCCCCTGAGCGTGCTCCCGGTTGGCCGGTGAGCAGGAGGCAACATTATGTCCAAGGTCTATCCGGTCGATCCCGCCTTTGCGGCCAAGGCGCGTCTGCGCAAGTCCGATTACGAGCAGCTGTATGCCGAGTCGGTCAAGGATCCCGAGGGCTTCTGGGCACGCATCGGCGAACGGCTGGAATGGTCGAAGAAGCCGAGCCGCATCCGCGACGTTTCCTTCGATCCGGCCAATCTGCACATCCGTTGGTATGACGACGGCATGCTGAACGTCTCGGCCAACTGCCTCGACCGCCACCTGGCCACGCGCGGCGACAAGACGGCGATCATCTTCGAAGGCGACGATCCCAACGAATCGCGCCGCATCAGCTATCGCGAGCTGCACGCCGAAGTATGCAAGTTCGCCAACACGCTCAAGCACCTGGGGGTGAGCAAGGGCGATCGGGTGGCGATCTACATGCCGATGATTCCCGAAGCCGCCGTGGCCATGCTGGCGTGCGCGCGCATCGGTGCGATCCACTCGGTGGTGTTCGGCGGCTTTTCTCCCGACTCGCTGGCCGGCCGCATTGCCGATTCCACCGCCAAAGTGGTGGTGACGGCGGACGAAGGCGTACGCGGCGGCAAGAAGATTCCGCTCAAGGCGAATGTCGATGCCGCGCTGGAGCGACCGGGCACCAACAGCGTGGAAACGGTGATCGTGGTGCGCCGCACGGGTTCGGCGGTGTCCATGCAATCGCCGCGCGATCGCTATTACCACGTGTTGATGGAAGGCCAGTCGGCGGAATGCCCGGCCGAGCCGGTGGAAGCGGAACATCCGCTGTTCATTCTTTATACCTCCGGTTCCACCGGCAAGCCCAAGGGCGTGCTGCATACCTCAGGCGGTTATCTGGTCTACGCCGGCTTCACGCACGAGACGGTGTTCGACCTGCGCGAAGACGATGTCTACTGGTGCACGGCCGACGTCGGCTGGGTCACCGGCCACAGCTACGTGGTCTACGGCCCGCTGGCCAATGGCGCGACCACGGTGATGTTCGACGGCGTGCCCAACTATCCGGATTTCAGCCGCTTCTGGCAGGTGGTGGACAAGCACAAGGTGAGCCTGTTCTACACCGCACCAACCGCCATCCGCGCCTTGATGCGTGAGGGCGAAGCACCGGTGAAAAAGTGCTCGCGCGCGAGCCTGCGCTTGCTGGGCTCGGTGGGCGAGCCGATCAATCCCGAAGCCTGGGAATGGTATTACCGCGTGGTGGGCGACGAGCGCTGCCCGATCGTGGATACCTGGTGGCAGACCGAAACCGGCGGCATCCTGATCACACCTTTGGCCGGCGCAATCGACACCAAGCCGGGCTCGGCCACGCTGCCGTTCTTCGGCGTGAAGCCGGCCGTGGTCGATGCCAGCGGCAGCGTGCTGGAAGGTGCATGTGAGGGCAATCTGCTGATCACCGATTCCTGGCCGGGCCAGATGCGCACGGTCTATGGCGATCACGAGCGCTTTATCGATACCTATTTCAAGGCGTATCCAGGCAACTATTTCACCGGCGACGGCGTGCGCCGCGATGAAGACGGCTACTACTGGATCACCGGTCGCGTGGATGATGTGATCAACGTATCCGGCCACCGCATCGGCACCGCCGAAGTGGAGAGCGCGCTGGTTTCGCATCCCAAAGTGGCCGAGGCCGCGGTGGTGGGCTGTCCGCATGAGATCAAAGGCCAGGGCATCTACGCCTATGTGACGCTCGTGTCGGGTGAACAGGGTAGCGATGAGCTGCGCAAGGAACTGATCGCCTGGGTGCGCAAGGAAATCGGGCCGATTGCCACGCCCGACTATCTGCAGTGGGCACCCGGCCTGCCGAAGACGCGCTCGGGCAAGATCATGCGCCGCATCCTGCGCAAGATCGGCGAAAACCAACCCGATCAGCTGGGCGACATCTCCACCCTGGCCGATCCGAGCGTGGTGAAGAACCTGGTCGACGAACGCCTGATTCGCTGAGTTTCAGGCTGTCTTCCGTTCGCCGCGGCTTGTAACGCGCGGCGGCGATCGGCAGCATGTAGGGATGCGCACTACTCTCGGCCAGGATGTTGCCGGCATCGTTGCCGGCCTCGACCATCGCGTTGTCCATGTCTGGCTGCTCGACTATCGGAAGGCACAGAAGCGCGCACCGTTGTGCGCCCTGCTCGGGGCCTATCTCGGCTTGCCTGCGGATGCGGTTGTGCTGGTCGAGGGAGAACACGGACGGCCCGAGCTGGCCTCGCCGTGGAACCAGTTGCTGCAATTCAATTGGTCGCACAGTGGAGACAAGGCGATCATCGCGGTAGCACGCGGCCTGGCACCGGGCATCGATATTGAGCATTTGCGGCCGCGACCGCGAGCGATGCAACTGGCCGAACGCTTTTTTCATCCGGATGAAGTGGCCGATCTGGCGACGCTGCCAGCCGACGCGCGCGAACGCGCGTTCATGCAACTATGGACGGGCAAGGAAGCCGTGCTTAAAGCTCTTGGTCGCGGCGTCGCTTTCGGGCTGCATCGCCTTCGCCTCACCGTGGCACCGCAAACGCCTGCGCTGCTATGGCTGGAAAACGACGATATCTCGCAGTGGCGGCTGCATCCGCTCGACATCGATGCGGACCATGCGGCCACGCTCGCCTGGCGCGGCCCACCACGCACCATTGACATCCGGACACTTGCCGATAGCGGCTGAAGAGCGCACTGTGCTCGGCCCGACACACGCTCTTCGATCCATGACCCTGCTTAGCGTCAACCTCAACAAGATCGCGGTGCTGCGCAATTCACGTGGCGGCGACGAGCCGGATATTTCGCGTGCGGCCGTCACCTGCATCGAGGCCGGCTGTGGCGGCATCACGGTGCACCCGCGCCCGGACCTGCGGCATATCCGTCCGGACGATGTGCGCACCCTGGCCGCCTTGTTGCGCGGTCGCGTCGAATACAACATCGAAGGCAACCCGTTTGCCGCGCCGAGGGGCGATTATCCGGGCCTGATCGCCCTGGCGCGCGAAGTGCGTCCCACCCAGGTAACCCTGGTGCCAGACAGCGATGGGCAGATCACCTCCGACCACGGCTTCGATCTCGCCAACGATGCCGAGCGGCTGCGTCCGCTGGTGGCCGAATTGCGCGAGCTGGGTTGTCGCGTCAGCCTGTTCGTGGATCCCGGTGCCCGGGGCTTCGAACATGCCGTGGCGATTGGCGTGCAGCGGGTCGAACTCTATACCGGGCCATATGCCAAGGCCTTCGAGGAAGGCAATGCCGGCGAGCAACTGGCCTTGTGCGTGGATACCGCCCGGCGTGCGCAGCAGGCCGGCCTGGCAGTCAATGCCGGACACGATCTGAGCCAGGCAAACCTCGGTACCCTGCGCGTGGCCATTCCCGGCCTGGCCGAAGTGTCGATCGGCCATGCCCTCATCGGCGAAGCCTTGTACGAAGGCATGACCACTGCCGTGCGCAACTACCTGCAGATCCTGCGCTGAGGTTTAGCCGTCCAGACGGCCATCCCCACAAACAGAAACCCCCGCTTGCGCGGGGGTTCCGTGGGTAACGCCTGAGAACGGTTGAACTGTTCCGATCCAACCGTTTTGTCTGCTGCTGTTACTGCCCGTTGCTGTCGGTGAAGCCGATCTTGTTCAGACCGTAGCTCTTCGCATCGGCAAGCACACGCGCCACGACCTGGTAGGACACCGTATCAGCCGCGTCGATCTGCACTTCGGGCTGGTCGGCTTCTGCTTTGGTCGCAATAACCGCAATCTGCGTCTTCAACTGCTGCTCGTCCACCGGGGTGTCGTTCCAGTAGAACGCACCGGACTGGTCGATCTTCAGGTGAATCGGCTCGGGCGGATTGCTCGGCGGAATCACGTTCGGGTTCGGCTGCGGCAGGTCGATCTTGATCTTGTGGGTCATGATCGGTGCCGTGATCATGAAGATGATCAGCAGCACCAGCATCACGTCGACCAGCGGCGTGACGTTGATGTCAGCCATCGGGCCTTTGCCACTTCCACTACTGAATGCCATGGCCCGTCACTCCTTACCGGTCGTCATGAAGCCGACGTGCACCATGCCAGAATCCTTGGCTTCGCCGAGGATCTTGCGCACCACCTTGAACTCGGTGTCCTTGGCGGCGCGGATCTGCACTTCGGGCTGCGGTGACATCTGAGCCGCCACCGCAAACTTCTGCTTCAATTCAATGTCGGTAATGGCCACCTGACTGTCATTGAAGTACATGCTGCCATCAGCCTTGATGGCCAGATCGATCGGCTCGGTCTTCGGGGCTTCATCCTGGGTCTTAGGATTGGCCTTCGGCAGCTCTACCGTGATCCGGTGCGACATCAGCGGTGCTGTGATCATGAAGATGATCAACAGCACCAGCATCACGTCAACCAGCGGCGTGACGTTGATTTCCGACATCGGCGAGCCGGACTCGTTTCCTCCGGTACTCATCGCCATGGGTCAATCCTCACTTCTGAGTCGGAGAGACGCCTTCGACGCGCGCACCGGTAGCGAAGAAGTCGTGCAGGTCGTGCGCGAATTCGTCGAAGCGGGCGTAGGTCAGGCGGTTCGAACGGGTGAAGAAGTTGAAGGCCAGCACCGCCGGGATAGCGGTGAACAGACCGAACGCGGTCATGATCAGCGCTTCACCCACCGGACCTGCCACCGCTTCCATCGACGCGTTGCCGGTGGCGGCGATGCGGATCAGGGCGCCGTAGATGCCCCACACCGTACCGAGCAGACCGACGAACGGAGCCGACGAACCGACCGTGGCGAGCAGGGTCATGCCGCCTTCCATGCGCAGGCTCTCGCGAGCAACAGCCTGGCGCAGGGCGCGGTCGACGAATTCCGAACGGCTCAGCGATTCGGCGAGACGGCCACCGCCGGCCGAAGCCTGCTGGTGGTGAGCCACGGCGGAAGCGGCGTCCAGAGCGATCTTCGAGAAAGGCTCGCTCTTGGGCTGGGCTTCCAGTTCGCGGATCGCGTCCTGGGTGGAGTTGTTCGACCAGAAGCCGTTGATCACGGTTTCGGCGCGGCCGCGGACCAGCGAGTTGCGGATCGCGTTGGCAATGATGAAGTACCAGGAGGAGAACGACATCACCACCAGCACGACGAATACCGTCCAGCCGAGGAAGTCGAAGTGGTGGATGAGGTCACCGAAGCCCATCTGTTGCATGGCTTGGGCGTTGGCGTTGCCGCCCAGAGCCGGAGCGGCGGCATCGGAAGCAGGAGTCTGTTGGAACATAAACGCTACCCTTGGAAGTCAGGCGTGAACTGTAACTGTAATAGGTATTACAGCTGATTGAGATTGAAGTTGACAGGTACGCGGACGTATCCCTCAACCTTTTGACCGTTTTTCATTTCCGGATTGAAACGCCATTTCTGGGCCGCTTCAATTGCCGCACGATCAAGTTCGCGGAAACCGCTGGACTGGTCGACCTTGATGTCCTTTGGCGTGCCATCCACGGCCACCAGGATCAACAACGTCACCGTGCCTTCATGCCGTTGGCGAATGGCCTGCGGCGGATACTTCGGCTGGATGCGGCTGTTGTAGCTGATGTCCTGAGCAGCCTGGATATCCGCTGGCGGCGCTGGCGGAGCCGGAGGCGCAGGCGGCGGGGCCGGCTGTGGATTATTGGTCGCTTCCTGCACAGCCGGCGGCGGTGCCGGCGGCGGCGGAGTCGGAGGCGGCACCACCTGCTTGATGATCTTCGGCGGCGGCTGCTTCGGCGGCTCCGGCGGCGGCGGGGGCGGCGGCGGAGGCGGAGGAGGCGGCTCGATGAAGTTCACCAGCACGGTTTTGTCTTTCTGAACTTCCGCCGTTTTCGGGGGCGCCATCGGCGCGATCAGTATCAGGAAAGCAAACGCATGCAGCGCAATGGCTACCGCCAGCGCCCATGTGCGCCCCCAACTGAACGGCTTAGCGCCGGTATCTTCGTTACTTGAGGCCATCTGTCGCTTTCAATCAGGAGCTAGTCAATCGGAATGACGTGGTCGCAGCACCCAGCGGCAAAGCCGTTCCCAAGAGGGTGACATTTGCCACTGGACAATGCGGGAAAAGTCCAACGGTACAACAGCACATGGCTTTTGTATAGCTTTTGTGTAGGCAAAAGATGACACATCGAATGGACGTCCATCTGACTAACCAAAAGCTACGCCGCGTGCTACGAATCAATTACCAATATTCGCGTCCTTGAGCCACTTCTTAGCCTGTGCGGCTGTCTCCGGGTCCTTTTCCGCTTGCATGACTGCATCGGCAGCTGCCGCCTTGTCCTTGAGGCCTGCATTCGCCTGGGCCAGCGCCATATAGGCCTTGCCCTTGTGCTTCACACCCTTGTTGATGGCCTGCTGCAGCAGCTGCTTGCCCTCGCTGTACTGGTTGGCCATGACGTAGGCCAGACCAGCCTTGTAGGCAGGCTCGCCATCGCTGGCCAACGGTGCGGCCTTCTGGTACGCAGCCGCCGCGTCGGTGTAATTCTGGCCGATCAGGTTGGCATCGCCCAGCAGCATGAAGTTATCAGCCGAGGACTTCACGATGCCCTTGCCCATGCCGTCCTGCAAGACCTGCACCGCTTTCTGGCTATCTGCGGTCGGATCCTGATTGCTGTCGCTCTGCGCATCATTCATGTAGAGCTTGGCCATGGTGACATAGTCGTTCTCGGAGAACGGTACTTTGCCATCAGTGCGCGTCTGCTCCATCAGCTTCAGCGCATCGGTGTAGTTCTGCGACTGGATGTCCAGGCTGAGCGCATTGTGGAAGCTGGTCGGATCGGTGGGCGAAGCAGCCACTGCTTGTTTGGCGAGCGCGGCTGCCTTGTCCTTCTGTCCCGTCTCGTTGTAGTCGAGCATGAGCAGCTGGTTCCAGCGCGGATCCGGCTTGTCCGTCAGCGACTGCGCCTTGGTAATCGCGGTGATGGAATCCGGGTATTTCTGCAGGCGGTAGTAGGCTTCGCCTTCCAGCGCATAGGATTCGGGCGTTTCTTTCTTGCCTTCGGTGCGCCACTTTTCGACCGTGTCGATCGCCGGCTGATATTGCTGGTTGAGCAGATAGAACGTGGCCAGCTCGTATTCGATCTGGAAGTAAGCGTCGTTCGGCAACACACCGTTGTCCAGCGCCTGCTTCAGCTTGTCGATGCCAGCCGGCAGATTGTTGCTGGTGGCGTCGATGCGGGCCAGCGCCTGCAGCGCCATGGCCTGTGCGTACTTGCTCTTGCTGTTTTGCACCAACGGCTGCAGCAGCTGCGTGGCCTTGTCCTTGTCATTGTTCTGAGCTGCGTCGATACCGTCGTTGAGCTGCTTCTGCTCTTTCGAATCGGTGAGGTCCAGCTTCGGCTCTTTGCGCGTCGCATTCGGGTACAGCGGAGCCGCTTTCTGATCGCTCGACGACGAGTTGTCGCTCGCTAGCGCCGGAGTGCTCGCCAACATCAGCGCAAACGCTGCGCCGGCCAGCATCTTCAGGGAAGCGTGTTTCATGGCGTTCCTCAAAATGAAAGGAGTCGGGTTTCACGCACAAGCTGTGCGGGGGATCACTGAGATTAACCCGAGGCCGCTATCGATAACAAGTCGCAGTGCGGCATCAAAGCCTTTTACAAATCAATAACTTATGACATTTTGCCCATACGCACCCGAATTTTTTAGCTTGGCGCGTGTGCTGGTGGTGTGAGCAGCGTGGAATAAGCGCGTGACGTGAGCGCGTCATTGTCATTGCACGCTAATGTATTAGCGCGCAAATGCAATAAAAAAAGCGCGGCCGTTGGAGTAACGGACCGCGCCTTTGTGCCTGGCCTCAAGCGCTGTCAGATGTCGAGATTGGCGACCTTCAGGGCATTGGCTTCGATGAAGTCACGCCGCGGTTCCACCGCCTCACCCATCAGCATCGAGAACATTTGATCCGCCGCAATGGCGTCTTCGACGCCTACTTGCAGCATGCGCCGGGTCTCCGGATTGACGGTGGTTTCCCACAACTGTTCCGGATTCATTTCGCCCAGACCCTTGAAGCGCTGGATGGTGCGGCCCTTCTTGGCCTCGTCCAGCAGCCAGCTGCGCACCTCGGCGAAGCGCAGCACGCCACGCGTGGCATTGCCACGGCGCACCACCGCCCCGGCCTGGACCAGGCCGGCGAGCTGCTGGCTGATGGCATGGATCGGACGGAATTCCGAGCCGCCGAAGAACGGCTGCGGCAACAACCAGGTATGGCTGAGGCCGTGCTGTTCGCGCACCACTTCGATCGCGGCAGGTTGTTCGTCCTGTGCCGGACGCAAGGACAGCCGATAACGCGGCTTGCCCAGGCCGCTGGCCGCCAGATTCCGGGTCACCGCATCCAGCCATTGCTGCATGGCGGCGGCATCGGTCCAGTGCTGCGCTTCGAGCGGTGGCAGTTCGAGCATCGCGGTCAGCACATTCGCATCGAAGCGATGGCCGAGCCGTTCGATCTGGTCCAGTGCGGACTGATAGTCGCGCAGCATTTTTTCGAGTGCCTCGCCCTTGATCGGCAAGGCATCGGGACTGTAGGTGAGTTCGGCGTTGTCCACCGCGCTGGAGATCAGATAGGCATTGAGCGCCGCATCGTCTTTCAGATACAGCTCCTGCTTGCCCTGCTTGAGTTTGTACAGCGGCGGCAGGCCGATATACACGTGGCCACGCTCGATCAGGTCGGGCATCTGGCGGTAGAAGAACGTCAGCAGCAGGGTACGGATATGCGAGCCGTCCACGTCCGCGTCGGTCATGATGATGATGCGGTGGTAGCGCAGCTTGTCGGGGTTGTAGTCCTCTTTGCCGATGCCGGTGCCAAGCGCGGTGATCAAAGTGCCCACTTCGGCGGAGGAAAGCATCTTGTCGAAGCGCGCTTTTTCCACGTTGAGGATCTTGCCCTTCAACGGCAGCACAGCCTGGGTCTTGCGGTTACGGCCCTGCTTGGCCGAGCCGCCTGCGGAGTCACCCTCGACCAGGAACAGTTCGCACAGAGCCGGATCTTTTTCCTGGCAGTCGGCCAGCTTGCCCGGCAGGCCGGCGATATCGAGCGCGCCTTTGCGGCGGGTCATCTCGCGTGCTTTGCGCGCCGCTTCGCGGGCGCGCGCAGCGTCGACCACCTTGGACGCGATGGCCTTCGCCTCGTTGGGATGCTCGAGCAGAAACTCGCCCAGCTTTTCGTAGACCACCTGCTCCACCACCGTTTTCACCTCGGACGAAACCAGCTTGTCCTTGGTCTGGGAGGAGAATTTCGGGTCCGGCACCTTCACCGACAGCACGGCGATCATGCCTTCGCGCATGTCGTCACCGGAAAGCGTGACCTTGGCGGACTTCGCCAAGCCCTCTTTCTCGATGTAGGCCTGGATCGCGCGCGTCAAAGCAGCACGAAAACCGGTCAAGTGGGTGCCGCCATCGCGCTGCGGAATATTGTTGGTGAAGCAGAACATCGTCTCCTGATAGGAGTCGGTCCACTGCATGGCCAGTTCCACTGTGATGCCGTCCTGCTGCGCGGCCAGGCTGATCACGTTCGGGTGCAGCGCGGTTTTCAGCTGAGCCAGATGCTGCACGAAGGAACGGATGCCGCCTTCGTAGGCAAACGTATCCTGCCGCCCTTCCCCGCGCTCATCGCGCAATTCGATGGTGACACCGGAATTGAGGAAGGCCAGTTCGCGTAGGCGCTTGGCCAGAATGTCGTAATGGAATTCGATATGGGTGAAGGTCTGCGGGCTGGGCAGGAAGCGCACCGTAGTGCCCCGCCGATCCGAGGGCCCAACCATCTTTACCGGATACAGCGGCTCGCCCAGCGAATACTCCTGCTGGTATTCGTGGCCATCGCGGTAAATGGTCAGCCAGAGGTGTTCGCTCAGCGCATTCACCACCGACACGCCCACGCCATGCAGACCGCCGGAGACCTTGTAGGAGTTCGCATCGAACTTGCCGCCGGCGTGCAGCACGGTCATCACCACTTCGGCGGTGGAACGACCCTCTTCCGGGTGCATATCCACCGGAATGCCGCGTCCGTTGTCGACCACGCTTACCGAGCCGTCGTCATGGATGGTTACGATGACGCGATCGCAATAGCCGGCCAGGGCCTCGTCGATCGAGTTGTCTACGACCTCGAACACCATGTGGTGAAGGCCAGTGCCGTCATCGGTATCGCCGATGTACATGCCCGGGCGCTTGCGCACTGCCTCCAGACCTTTGAGTACCTTGATGCTGTTCGAATCGTAGGATGCGTTCATGCAATAACCATTTCCTGGCGCCACGGATCCGCCCGGTACGGCGCCATAAGGGCCGGGCTGGATGCAACCTTGCAATTATAACAGGGGCGTCAACGAGCCTTGTTCCACGTGGAACACGCGTTTTTCCACCTGTTCGAGCGAGCCAGGGACGTCGGTGCCGGTTATCAACACCTGGGCCGGAACGCTCTTTAAGCTTTCCACCACAGCGGACTGATGACTCCGGTCGAGCTCCGAGGCGAGGTCGTCGAGGCAGATAACCGGCCATTCCCCCCTTCTCTCGGCATCCAGTCGAGCCTGGGCCAGCAAACAGGCCAAGGCCACCAGCTTCTCCTGACCGCGGGAAAGATGTTCCCGCTGGGGAGCATGTTGAAACGAAAGAGACCAATCGGCGCGATGGGCACCGGCCGTGGTGTGGCCTCGGCCCTGATCGCGGTCTCGCTGGGTAGCCAGAACATCGGCCAAGTCCTCGCCATCCAGCCAGCCGGGACGATAGCGCAGTTCCAACTCGCCCAATTCAGGCAGGAAAAGCGTCGCTTGGTCGCGCAGGTGGGGAAGCAAGCCATCGAGGTAGGCCCTACGCGCCCGATCAACCAGGGCCGCGGACCGCGATAACTCCAGCTCCCATGGAGCGAAATCAGCTCCTTCCACCCGACCAGGCTTGCGCAGCAAGCTGTTCCGTTGTTTCAACGCTCGTTGATAGCGGCGCCAAGCCAGCAAGAATTCCTGTTCCACGTGGAACACGCCCCAATCCAGGTAATGGCGCCGCTCTTCTGCAGCCCCCGCGATCAGCGCATGCGAGCCAGGCTCGAAACAAACCACTGCGCACTCGCGAACCAACTGGCCAATGGCAACATCCTCGCCATCGAGCCGCGCCTCCCAACGAGCACCACTGCGGCCGAGCCCCAGCCTGGCGACTCGGTCGTCGGCATGGCGCAGCATGGCAAAGACATTCAGACCCGCCGCGCCACGCTGCGTCAGAGCCTCACGCGCCCCACTACGAAACGAGCGCCCATGGGAAAGTAGAAACGCCGCCTCCAGTACCGAGGTCTTGCCGGCCCCGTTGGCGCCAACCAGCACGTTGAAACCGGGTGCGAACTCCAGCATCGCCTCCGAAATACAGCGCAAACCGCGAAGCTGCAGCCGCTCGAACCTCATCGCACCTCGACCCCAAAACAAGAACGCCGGAGCTTGAAGCTCCGGCGTTGGACTGTCGAAACAGGCAAAACAGGCCGCATGCCGGCCGTCAGAGCCTCAACGGCATGATCACGTGGCGCGACTGCTCGCTATCGTCTTCCTGCACCAGGCAGCTCGATTGCGCATCGCGAAGACTCAGACGCGCCTTGTCACCGCGCAGTGCCGCCAGGGCATCCAGCAGATAGCCCACGTTGAAGCCCACGGTCAGATCGGAAACGCCGGTATCGGCCTCGACCTCTTCCACCGCTTCTTCCTGCTCGGGATTGTGCGCGACGATCTTCAGCTTGCCCGGCGAGAATTCCAGCTTTACGCCGCGGTACTTCTCGTTCGACAGAATTGCGGCGCGCTGCAGTGCCCCGCGCAGCACTTCACGATCCAGCGTCGCACGCTTGTCCGCACCAAGCGGAATCACCGCTTCGTAATCAGGGAAGCGACCGTCGATCAGCTTGGATGTGAAAACCACTTGGCCGCGACGCACGCGCAAATGATTCCGGCCAAATTCCAGCTCGACCGAACCTTCGCCGGCTTCGAGCAGACCGACCAGCTCGTTCACGCCTTTTCGCGGAATGATGATCTGGCGACGGGCAGAAACCTTGCTTTCCAGCTGCGTCTCTTTCAAAGCGAGGCGATGGCCATCGGTAGCCACACAGCGCAGGGCATGTTCCTGCAAATCCAGCAGCATGCCATTGAGGTAATAGCGGACATCCTGGTTCGCCATGGCGAATGCCGTGCGATCCATCAGATCGCGCAGCACCTCTTCCGGCAGGCTGACCCGCTCGACCAGTTCGATTTCGTCGATGGTCGGAAATTCGGTAGCCGGCAAGGTAGCCAGGGTGAAACGGCTGCGACCGGCATTCAGCGCTACGCGATCGCCATTCTGTTTCAACTCGATCTGCGCGCCATCCGGCAGCGCACGCACGATGTCGAACAGTTTGCGCGCGGGAATGGTGGTTTCACCATCCACCAGCTTGTCCGCTTCCGTCGCAGCAATCATTTCCACTTCAAGGTCGGTGCCGGTGAACGACAACTTCCCGTCGGCGACCTTGACCAGCAGGTTGGCCAGTACCGGCAATGTCTGTCGACGCTCGACCACTCCGACGACCTGCTGTAGGGGCTTAAGCAGAGCTTCTCGTTGGATGCTGAATTGCATGTTTGTGCTTTCCCTATCCTGCAGTTCTGTTTTTAAAAGAAGAGTAGTGGTTGCAGCTGGGGCCGTGGATAACTTGATAAACTCAAATTATCCATTTACATCAAAGAGTTACAGAAAATCCCCTTGTGCTTTGTACGGCCTGCGAACGGTGTATCAACAGTGGATAACTTTGGCGCTACAAGGCGTCCTCATATTATCCACAGGATACCCTGCCGGTTTTCAAGCGGTTGTTCAACGTTACCGGGTCAGCCGGTCAACGTGCGGATCAGCTGTTCCCAGTCCTGGCGCATGCGGGTGTCGGTTTCGCACAGCTTCTTGATCGTGCGGCAGGCGTGCAGCACGGTGGTGTGGTCGCGGCCGCCGAAGGCATCGCCGATTTCAGGCAGGCTGTGCTCGGTCAGTTCCTTGGACAAGGCCATTGCCACCTGGCGCGGGCGCGCCAACGAGCGCACGCGGCGCTTGGACAGCAGATCCTGCAGGCGCACGCCGAAATATTCGGCCACGATCTTCTGGATATTCGGCACCGTCACCGCCTGCGCATGCGTGGCCAGCAGGTCGCGCAGCGTTTCTTCGGCAAAATCGGTGGTAATCGGCCGGCCGTAGAAATTGGCCCGCGCCGCCAGCGTATTGAGCGCACCTTCCAGATCGCGCACGTTGGAACGAATGCGCTTGGCCAACAGCATCGCCACGTCTTCGCTCACGGACACGCCCTTGTCGTGCGCCTTGGCCAGCAGAATCGCCGCGCGGGTTTCGAAATCCGGCGGCTCGATCGCCACCGACAGGCCCCAGCCCAGGCGCGACTTAAGGCGCGGCTCGAGCTTGTCCACTTCCTTGGGATAACGGTCGCAGGTCAGGATGATCTGCTGCTTGGATTCGAACAGCGCATTGAAAGTGTGGAAAAACTCTTCCTGCGTGGTGTCCTTGCCGGCGAAAAACTGGATGTCGTCGATCAGCAGCGCGTCGACCGAGCGGAACCGGCGCTTGAACTCATCCATGCTCTTGGTGCGCAGCGCTTCGATCATCGAGCCGACGAACTGTTCGGAGCGCAGATACAGCACCTTGAAGTGCGGATTGTGTTCGCGCATCAAATTGCCGGCGGCATGCATCAAGTGGGTTTTGCCAAGGCCAGTGCCGCCATACAGCAGCAACGGGTTGTAGGCGCGCCCCGGGTTCTGCGCCACCTGCATGGCGGCCGCCTTGCCCAGCTGGTTGGACTTGCCCTCGACGAAGGTCTCGAAGGTGTAATGCGGATCCAGGTTGTGGGTGAAATTGACCGGCGGCGGCTCGGCGACCGCCGCGACGGCGCTCGGCCGTGGCGCGGAGGCCCCCGGGCGGCCGTGGCTGACCCCATTGGCGCTGGAACCCACTTCCAGTCGCACCGGCACGCGCTGGCCGCGCAACAAGGTCAGCACGGCTTCGATCTGCGGCAGGTAGCGGTCGCGGACCGCATCCAGGGTGTAGGGATTGGGCGCGTAGAGCTGCAAACCGTCCACGTCGTCGCGTGCCTGCAACGGCATCAGCCAGGTATGCAGGTCCTCGGCGCTCAATTCACCTTCCAGACGCTCCAGACAGCGCCGCCACAGATCACTCATGGATACTTTCAACCACAGCAGGGGCGCTTGCGCGCAGGGTGGACCGGGGAGTCTACCAGCACCTACCCAACAACTATCCACACGGATATCCACAAGCTGTTGTCAAGCATGCATTTGACAGGTGGCCCGTTCGTTCCGCATAATTTCCAACCTTTTTCACCCATTCATTTAGGAGGAAGCCATGAAGCGGACCTTCCAGCCCAGCAAGCTCAAGCGCGCCCGCACGCACGGCTTTCGTGCCCGCATGGCCACGGCCGACGGTCGCAAGGTGCTCAATGCACGTCGCGCCAAGGGCCGTAAGCGCCTGATCCCGTAAGCATTACGCGGATGACTGCCGCCGGCCTGCCGCGCGAGGCGCGGATTCGCCGAGCCGGTGACTTCGCCGTCATGCGTCAAGCCAGCGGTCGCCTCGGCGGCCGCTGTTTTTCTGTGCGTTATCGCCAGAACGAACTGGGACATGCCCGGCTTGGCCTGGCGGTGTCCAAGCGCGTGTCCAAGCGGGCGGTGGAGCGCAACCGGATCAAGCGCCTGCTGCGTGAGTCGTTTCGACGCAGCCGCCTGAAGCTGCCGCCACTCGATCTGGTGGTAATGGCGCGCGAACAGGCTGCCGGCGTGCCCGGGCCGGCCCTGCTGGCCGAGATCGACGCCCTGTGGCGCAAGTTGCCGCCGTTGAAGCGCGCTGGCGACACCTCCACAATCGCGGGCTGACCTCCTATTCCTTGACTTCAGTGGCCCGCTGAAGCGGCGCCTAAAACCGGATCGCAACGCGATGAATCAAACGCGCACCTTGCTCATGTTCGCCCTGCTGGCCGTGTGCTACATGCTCTGGCAGGCCTGGGAACAGGATTACGGCCCCCATCCGTTGAACGAGACGGCTACGGCTTCGTCGTCCACGGCAGCTGGCGGCAACGCCACGCCCGGGGCCGCGCCGGCGATTGCGAGCGGTTCGGCCGATGGCGCCGCTACCGCCCAGCTGGTCACCGTAAGCACCGATGTGCTGCGCCTCACCATCGACACCCGCGGCGGCAGCGTCGTGCGCTCGGAACTGCTGAAGTACCCGGTTGCGCCGCGTACCAAGAAAGATCCCGATCCCGCGCCGATCCGCCTGCTCGACGACGGCAGCAATGACTATTTCGCCGCACAGAGCGGCCTGGTCAGTGCCGATGGCGCCGCGCCCGATCACCGCGCCGTGTTCCAGTCCGCGCAGACCAGCTACACGCTGGCCGACGGCCAGGACGCACTGAATGTGGACCTGACCTGGACCGATCCTTCCGGCGTCAAAGTGGTGAAGCGCTACACCCTGCATCGCGGCAGCTACGTGATCGACCTGGATCAGCAGATCGACAACGGCAGCAGCAAGACCTGGGACGGCAACGCTTACCGCCAGCTGCAGCGTGTGGATCGCCCGGCGCCTGTCTACAGCAACTTCCTGCAGCGCATCTCCGATCAGTCGCGCTTCGGCTTCTTCGGCGCCGCGTGGTACAGCCCGGAGCAGAAATTCAACAAGCTGGCGTTCGACAAATTCGAGAAAGAACCGCTGCAGAACCAGGCCACCGGTGGCTGGGTAGCGATGATGCAGCAGTACTTCCTGGGCGCATGGATTCCGCCGGCGAAGGAAGCCGATAGCTTCTCGTCCACCGTCGTCAATGAGCCGGGCAGCGCAGCGCATTACGTGATCCGCAGCGTCGGGCCGCAGATCAGCGTGGCCGCGGGCCAGCAGGCCAGCAGCACGGCGCAGCTGTATCTGGGGCCGAAACTGCCCGACCAGCTGCAGACCATTGCCCCGGGCCTGGAACTCACCATCGACTACGGCATGCTCAAGATCTTTGCCGAGCCGCTGCACTGGGTGCTGGCCCAGCTCGACAAGCTCACCGGCAACTGGGGTGTGTCGATCATCCTGCTGGTGCTGCTGATCAACATCGTCACCTTCAAGTTCACCAATGCGCAGTTCGAATCCGCGGCCAAGATGCGCAAGCTCAAGCCGCGCATGGATGCGCTGAAGGAACGCTACGGCGACGATCGCCAGAAGACGCAGCAGGCGATGATGGAGCTGTACAAGAAGGAAAAGGTGAATCCTGCCGCCGGCTGCCTGCCGCTGGTGATCACCATTCCGATCTTCTACGGCCTGTACTACGTGCTGCGCGATAGCGTGGAGCTGCGCCAGGCGCCGTTCTTCGGCTGGATCCACGATCTGTCCGCCGCCGATCCGTTCTTCGTGCTGCCGGTGCTGTACACCGTCGTGATGCTGGTGCAGCAGTGGATGATGCCGACCACCGCCGGCATGGATCCGGCCCAGCAGAAGATGATGAAGTTCATGCCGCTGATGTTCGCGGTGATCTTCCTGTTCTTCCCGTCGGGCCTGGTGCTTTACTACGTGGTCAACGGCCTGTGCCGACTGCTGCAACAGTGGTGGGTCACGCGACGCAGCGAAGCGGCGCCGGCCAAGGCAGCCTGATCTTCTACGCGCGGGCGGCCAGTTGGCCGCCCGCCGCGGTTATGCTGATCGCCCATGACCGCCGACCCACACCTGCAAGACACCATTGCCGCCATCGCCAGCGCACCTGGCGCTGCCGGCGTGGGTGTAGTGCGTGTCTCCGGACCGCAGGTGCCGGCCATCGGACAGGTGCTGCTCGGCAAAACACCGACGCCGCGTCACGCACACTTTGCGGCTTTCCACGATGCAGCAGATGCACTGATCGATCGCGGCCTGCTGTTGTACTTCCCTGCCCCGGCCTCCTATACCGGCGAGCATGTACTCGAATTGCAAGGCCATGGCAGCAACGTGCTGCTCGATGCCTTGCTGCGCCGCTGTTGCGAACTCGGCGCGCGCCTCGCGCGCCCGGGCGAATTCACCGAGCGCGCTTTTCTCAACGGCAAGCTCGACCTGGCGCAAGCGGAAGCGGTAGCCGATCTGATCGCGGCGCGTTCGCAAGCCGGCGCACGCGCTGCGCTGCAATCGATGGAAGGCGTGTTCTCGCGCAAGGTCGACGCGCTGCTGCAAGCCTTGATCATCCTGCGTGTGCATATCGAAGCGGCGATTGATTTCCCCGAAGAAGAAATCGATTTCCTGGCCGATCCGGCCATCACGGCGCAGCTCGACGCCTTGCGCACCCAGCTGGCCGATCTGCTGGTGGAAGCACGCCGCGGCGTGCGGCTCAATGACGGCTTGCGCGTCGCCATCGTCGGTCGACCCAATGCCGGCAAATCCAGTTTGCTCAACGCACTGGCTGGCAGCGAACGCGCCATCGTCACCGATATCGCCGGCACCACGCGCGATGTATTGCGCGAAAGCATCAACCTCGACGGCGTGGTGCTGGAACTGGCCGATACCGCCGGCCTCCGCGATACCCACGATCCGGTGGAGCGCGAAGGTGTGCGTCGCGCGCATGGCGAACGCGAACGCGCCGACGTGGTGGTGCTTGTCACCGATGCGCAGCACGCACCAGCCGATCTGGCCTGGCTGCACGATCTTCCAGCAGCTGTCGAACGCATCGTCGTGATCAACAAGATCGACCTCGATGCCGAAACCGCACGGACCGAACGGCGCGACGACGCGAATTGGCAGTGGCTATCGGTGAAGACCGGCGCCGGCCTGGAAACACTGCGCGAATATCTCAGGCAGCTGGCCGGCGCGAGCAGCGGCGAAGGTGCCTTCAGTGCACGCCGCCGTCATGTCCTGGCGCTGGAACGCGTGGCCGATCAGCTTGCACATACCGCGCATGTATTGGCCCATACGCGCGCCGGCGAACTGGCGGCGGAAGAGCTGCGCCAGGCGCAGCACGCGCTGGGTGAAATCACCGGCACCTACACCAGTGACGATTTGCTCGGCGCAATTTTCAGCTCGTTCTGCATCGGCAAGTAATCAGGCACGCTGCCGTGCCAGCAGCGCCTCGACTTCTGCCGGATGCGGCATGCCGCCACGCGCGCCCAGGCGGGTAACGGAGAGTGCCGCGGCGGCGCACGCCTTGCGTACTGCGATCGGCAAACCTTCATGCAGGAATACCGCGAGCGCGGCGTTGAAGGTGTCACCGGCGCCGGTGCTGTCCACCGCTTCCACCGCAAAGCCGGCCTGATGTTGCGGTTCGCCTTCTTCGCGAAACCACGCGCCTTCGGCGCCGTGCGTAAGCACCACGGGGCACGGTGCGCGGCGCATCAGATTGCGAAAATCTTCGGTCGGATCCGCACCGAGCAGGATGGCGAGTTCGTGCTGGTTGGGAGTGATGTAGCGCGCGAGTTTCAGCCACGCTTCCGGTAAGCGCTGCGCAGGTGCGGGATTGAGGATGACCGGTACGCGCTGCCGATGCGCCGTGCGCAAGGTGGCTTCGACCGTTTCCAGCGGAATTTCCATTTGCACCAGCACCGCATCGGCGCTGGCGATCAGGCTTTGCGCAGCGGCCACGTGAGCGGGCGTGAGGCGTGCATTGGCGCCGGGCACCACGATGATCTGATTCTCGCCACCGGCGACCGTAATCGAGGCCGTGCCGCTGCCGCAGTGCTCGATATGCGCCACCTGCGCGATGTCGATACCTTCCGCAGCCAGCGCATCGCATAGCGGCTGCGCAAAATCGTCGTCGCCGACGGCGCCCACCATATGCACCTCGGCGCCCAGTCGCGCTGCCGCCACCGCCTGGTTGCCGCCCTTGCCGCCATGCACGGAGAGAAAGCGCTCGCCGAGCAGGGTTTCGCCAGGACCTGGAAAACGCTGTGCCAGCGTGACCAGGTCCATATTGATGCTGCCGACGACGACCAGACGTGTCATGTGCGCTCTCTAGCGGTGTTTATCCGCAGAGCGTAAAACCATCGGCACGCACGCGATAGATAGCGCGTGCCGGCAACCTGCCGGCACGCGTGCGAGCACTACCGCCAACGCCGGATCAATGACCGCCGTCGTTGCCCGAACCGCCCGACTCACCGCCGTTGTGCATGCGTTGCATCATCTGCTGCTTCATGGCGGTGTACTGGGTTTGCTGCGCCGGCGTAAGCACGGCGTTGATCTGCGTATCGGAATCCTGGCGGATCGAGCGCATCTTGGCGCGGCGGTCCTGCTGCGACAGCGAGCTGTCGCCGCGTACCGTACTCATCTGCTGCTGCTGGTTTTGCAGGATGGTGGTGATCTTGCTGGACTGATCGTCGCTCAGGCCCAGGCGCTTGGTCAGCCTGGCCGCCTGCTTCTGCGGATCGGGTGCGGCATGTTGTGGCGCGGAGGCCTGGGTGCTGTTGCCGGCCGGCGCGCTGTCTTGCGCGAATGCGGCCGGCGCGAGGCTGGCAGCGCCCAGCGCGAAGGCGAGCAGGGCGAAACGTGAGCCAAACGTGTTCATGCGATATCTCCGGGGTCAGTAGGCGCGCCGAAAGCCGGCAGTTTGAAAACGATGCACGCGGCGACACGTTTACCGCAGGCCGCCGGCAGCGCATTCCGCAAGTTCGTGCCGGGCTTGAAAGCTGCCGCGCCGGCCCCGACGGTCTGGGTTTCCGCCCTCGGAGCCGCATCATGATCGAGCTGCACTACTGGCCAACGCCGAATGGCCACAAGATCACCTTGTTCCTGGAGGAGACCGGCCTGCCCTACGTCATCAAGCCGGTGAACATCGGCAAGGGCGAGCAATTCGAGCCTGCCTATTTGAAGATCTCACCCAATAACCGCATGCCGGCCATCGTGGATACGGCACCGACGGATGGCGGTGCATCGATCAGCGTGTTCGAATCAGGCGCCATCCTGCAGTATCTGGCCGAAAAGACCGGTCGCTTTCTGCCGGCCGATGTGCGCGGGCGTACCACGGTGATGGAATGGCTGTTCTGGCAGGTGGGCGGGCTGGGTCCGATGCTGGGCCAGAACCATCATTTCAACCGCTACGCGCCGGAGAAAATTCCCTACGCGATCGACCGCTACCTGCGCGAAACGAAGCGCCTCTACGGTGTGCTCGATCAACGTCTGCAGGGACGCGATTTCATCGCCGGCACGGAGTACAGCATCGCCGACATGGCGGCTTATCCGTGGACGGTGTCGCACGAAAACCAGGGCATCGATCTGGCCGATTATCCGCAGGTGCAGCGCTGGTTTGCGCAGATCCGCGAGCGCGCGGCCACCCAGCGTGCCTATGCGATTGCGGACACCGTCGAAGGTCGGGTGGATATCAGCAAAGACGACGAAGCGCGGCACCATTTGTTTGGACGGTGATGCATCGTCCGTTCCCCACCGCTATTTCATAGACCGGAAAGACGGTGCAGTGGGTTGAGTGATTGCGCGAGGCCAAGTCGCAAAAAGAAACCCGCCGGTGGCGGGTTTCTTCAGCTGATGCATCAATGTGCCCGGCCAACGCCGGAATCGCCCTGCACCAGCGGCGGCGGTGCGCCGGCCACGGCGAGCAGGGATTGCGCGTAGCCGTCTTCCATCGTCACCGTCGACACTTCGTCCCAGGAGAAGAACGAAGGCTCGCTCAGCCATTCCGCATCCGGTGTGATTTCCTGCAGGTTGAAGCCGTCTTCCTCCACGCTGACCAACTGGCCGATGTAGCAGACTTCGGATTCGTCCTCGCTGTCCACGTGTACGCCGATCACCGACGCCATGGCGCTGGCGGCCTGCACCACGTCGCGAATGGTGTCCAGCGGGAAGCTGCGCGGCAGGCGCGGCACCAGGTTCTTCAGCACCAGCGCCTTCTCCATGAAGTTACTGTGCTTGTCGGGTGTTTCCAGCTCGGTGATGTCGCGATGGCGCATCACATACATGCCGTCGTAGGTGACGCCGTCACCTACCACCCACAGCAGGAAAAATTCCCGGCCCACACTGCCTACATAACCGCAGAAGCTGCCGTGTTCGAGGTCGCCGCGCCATAGACGTACCAGCTGCTGCTTCTGTTGCGCTTCGCGGAGCTGCGCACGCTGGCCGGTGGTCTTGAGTTCAATAATCGTGCCCATGAGCGCCATTTTATCAGAGGGGGTCGGACCGCTTGTTTACAGCCCGCTAAGTACCCGCGTTTCGAATTTTTTCCCTTTTATAACAAGGATTTGAGAGGACGCCCCCAGCGCTACAGGATGTAGCGGCTGAGATCCTCGTCCTTGATCAGGCTGCCCAGGTTTTTGTCCACATATTCGGCACTGATCTGGTAGTTTTCGCCGGATTTGTCCGCAGCTTCGTAGGAGATCTTCTCCAGCAGGCGCTCCATCACGGTGTGCAGGCGGCGGGCGCCGATGTTCTCGGTGCGCTCGTTGACCTGGAAGGCCACCTCGGCCAGCCGGTCGATGCCGGAGTCTTCGAAGGTCAGGCGCACGCCCTCGGTGCCCAGCAGCGCCTCGTATTGCTTGGTCAGCGCGTTGTGCGGCTCGCGCAGGATGCGCTTGAAGTCCTCCACCGACAGCGCGGACAACTCCACGCGGATCGGCAGGCGGCCCTGCAATTCAGGAATCAGGTCCGACGGGCGCGCCAGCGAGAACGCGCCGGAGGCGATGAACAGCATGTGGTCGGTCTTGATCGGACCGTACTTGGTGGACACGGTGGAGCCTTCCACCAGCGGCAGCAGGTCGCGCTGCACGCCTTCGCGGCTGACGCCGGCACCGCCCCATTCGGAACGCTGCGCGACCTTGTCGATCTCGTCGATGAACACGATGCCGTTCTGCTCGGCCGCTTCCATCGCCTGCGCGCGGATTTCCTCGTCGTTGAGCAGGCGCGCCGCCTCTTCCTCGATCAGCAGCGGCCGCGCGGCCTTGATCGCCAGCTTGCGCTTCTGCGTCTTGCCGCCGCCGAGGTTCTGGAACATCTGGCGCAGCTGCTGGCCCATTTCCTCCATGCCGGGCGGCGACATGATTTCCACGCCGACATTCATGCTCACTTCCAGCTCGATCTCGCGATCTTCCAGCGCACCTTCGCGCAGCTGCTTGCGCAGCTTCTGGCGCGTTTCGGTTTCGATCGCCGAGGCCGGCGCCACATCGTGGCTCCAATCGCTCGGCGCCTGGCGGCGCGGCAGCAGCGCATCGAGCATGCGGTCTTCGGCGCGGTCCTCGGCCTGAGTGCGTACGCGCTTCATCGCCTGCTCGCGGGTGAGCTTGTAGGCGACATCGGCCAGGTCGCGCACGATCGATTCCACATCTTTGCCGACGTAGCCCACCTCGGTGAACTTGGTGGCTTCCACCTTGACGAACGGCGCATTGGCCAGCGTGGCCAGGCGGCGCGCGATTTCGGTCTTGCCCACGCCGGTGGGACCGATCATCAGGATGTTCTTCGGCGTCACTTCTTCGCGCAGCGTCGGATCGAGCTGCATGCGCCGCCAGCGGTTGCGCAGCGCAATGGCTACGGCGCGCTTGGCGTCATGCTGGCCGATGATGTAGCGGTCGAGTTCGTTGACGATTTCGCGGGGAGTGAGTTCGGACATGATGTTTAAACCCAGGGAGCGGGGAACAGGGAACCTGAGGATGCGGCCGCGGGCATGGGGCTCGTTGCCGGCTTTTGCTCAGAGCTCTTCGATCGTGGTGTTGTGATTGGTATAGATGCAGATGTCGCCGGCGATCTTCAGTGAGCGCTCGACGATCGCACGCGCATCCAGCTCGGTGTTTTCCATCAGCGCCAGCGCGGCGGACTGTGCATACGGACCACCGGAGCCGATCGCGATCAAGCCGTGCTCGGGCTCGAGCACGTCGCCGTTGCCGGAGATCAGCAGCGAGGCTTCCTTGTCGGCCACCGCCAGCATTGCTTCCAGGCGACCCAGCCGGCGGTCGGTGCGCCATTCCTTGGCCATTTCCACCGCGGCGCGGGTGAGGTTGGCGCTGTGCTTGTCCAGTTTCTGCTCGAACAGCTCGAACAGCGTGAAGGCGTCCGCGGTGGCACCGGCAAAGCCGGCGAGTACGTCGTTCTTGCCGAGGCGGCGGATCTTGCGGGCGTTGGCTTTCATCACCGTATTGCCCAGCGTGACCTGCCCGTCGCCGCCGATCACGACGCGCCCATGGCGGCGGACCGAGATGATGGTGGTGGCGTGGAACGATTCCATGCAGATCTCCGAAAAAAGGCTTAGCCCGCAAACGTGGGGCCGGCGGGGGCGTTTCCAAGCCGTGGGGGGATGCGCGGAACCGGGCGCCGCGGCCCGGGCGAGCGGCCTCAGCGCCGCTGCCACCACAGCACGGCAGCGGCCGCCGCCAGGCACCACACCAGCAAGGCGGCCAAGAGTGCCGGCAGCAGGCGCAAGCGGTCTATCAGACAATACAGACTGATCAGGTAGGCCAAGTACGGCACCACGGCCCACATGCCGAATAGCAGGGTTGCCTTGAGATCGGCCACGCCGCGCTCGCTGCCGACGATGTAGTGCGCCATCAGCGCAAAAGTCGGAAACAAGGGCAACAGCCCGGCGATGTAATAGTTGCGCGTGCGGGCAAGCACGCCGATCAACAACACCATCAACGCGCCAATCAGGGCCTTGATCAGCAGGTTGAACGTGGCGCTGGAAAGCATCAGGAACCTTTGCGCCGCGCGCGCGGGTGCGCGGCGTCGTAGACCTTGGCCAGGTGCTGGAAATCCAGATGCGTATAGATCTGCGTGGTGGCGATATCGGCGTGGCCGAGCAGTTCCTGCACCGCGCGCAGATCGCCGGAAGACTCCAGCATGTGGCTGGCGAAGGTATGCCGCAGCAAATGCGGATGCACGCGCTTGGCGAAACCCTGCCGCAGTGCCAGCGTCTTCATGCGTGCCTGCACCGTGCGCGGACTGATCGGCGCACCGTTGCGCCCGCGAAATACCGGGCTATCGGGCTCGCGTCCTTCCGCCTCGCCCAGCGCGCGCAGTGCGCTCACCGCCTGACGGCCGACCGGCACGATGCGTGTCTTGCGTCCCTTGCCGAGCACGCGTACTTCGCCCGCCTCCAGGTCCAGATCCAGCCAGCACAGGCCGGTCAATTCGGACAGGCGCAGGCCGGAGGAATAGAACAGTTCCAGCATGGCGCGATCGCGTACATGGAGTGCGTCGCCACCCTCGCCTTCCACCAGTACCGTGGCTTCATCCACATCCAGCACTTCGGGCAGTTTGCGATGCACCTTGGGGCCGCGCACGCCGGCCAGCGGATCGTGTACGAGCAGGCCTTCGCGGGTCAGCTGGCGGAACAGGCTGCGGCAGGAAGAAAGCAGCCGCTGCAGGCTTTTCGGCGACAAGCCGGCGCGGTGTTCGGCCGCGACGAAGCCGCGCATGCGATTGGGCACCAGCGCGTCGAACGAACTGAGCTGCTGCGTCTGCATGTAGCGCACCAGCTTGCCCAGGTCGCGGCGGTAACCGTCGAGGGTATGCGGCGACGCCTTGCGTTCGCTGGCCAGGCGCGTCAGCCACGCATCGATCTGGCCCTGGATATCCACGGCTGCGCTCAGGCACCGTCCATCAGGCGCGCCAGGGCGGCGGTGACGGTGGCGGCGATCATCTTGAGGAACGTGGTGCCCATGCCGGGCTGGAAATGATCCTGGTCATGGCTGCCGATCGCCAGCATGCCCAGCTCGCCCAGCGGCATCACCGCGGCGGAGCGGATCAGCGGCGCCTGCTGGCCGAACAGCCGGTACAGGCGTTCGGCCGAGAGGCGGCCGGAAATCGGTTCGTGATGGGCCAGGAAATCGGCGAACTCAGGCATCCCGGCGCGTCCGGCCGGCTCATGCAGCAGCCAGTCCGCGGGCGGCAGGTTGAGATCGCCGAACAGTACCAGGCGCACCTGATCGGTATCGAAATCTTCCAGCAGGCGGGTCACCACGCTGCGTGCGGCCACTGACGGCGTATTGGCGCGCAACACGGCGACATTGAGCTCGTGCACGCGCTGCATCAGCCGTTCGTTGTCGGCCGCGATGGCGGTGAGTTCGTTGAACTTGCGTTCCAGCTCGGCGTTTTTCTCGCGCAGCGATTGCAGCTGGTAGGCCGCCAGCGACGCCACTGCACCCTGCTCGCGCGGCAGCGTCAGCAGCGAGGCAAGTTCCGGATAGTCGCCGAGAAAGCCGGGATGCTGCCGCAGGTAGGCGGCCACGTCGCTGGCTTTGATCGTTTCATCGAGCAGGGCGTTGGTCATGCGCGAAACCTCGAGCCGGGATATGTGAAGCGCTGGGGCTGGGCCGAGTTTGCGATGGACACGCCGGTACATCAATCACCACGCTACGAATCCAGCCATTCGCCTGCGAAGACGAACGCGGCCGGTCCGGTCATCCACAGCCGTTCGCCGGGGCCGTTCCAATCGATCTGCAGGCTGCCGCCGGGCAGATCCACCTGCACCTGCGCCGCCACCTCGCTACGCTGGCGTAGCACGGCCATGGCCGCGCAGGCCCCGGTGCCGCAGGCCAGGGTCCAGCCCGAGCCGCGTTCGTGCACCTGCAGCTGCACATGGCCCTGACCCAGTTTGCGCACGAAGCCGGTATTGACGCCTGCGGCAAAGCGCGGGTGTGCGGTGATCGCCGGGCCGAGCTGTTCCAGCGCGGCGGCGGCAAGATCGTCGACCACCACCACCGCATGCGGATTGCCCATCGATACGGCGCCGATCTCCAACTGCTGCCCGGCCACGTCCAGCGCATAGCGGCTGGCGAACTGCCCGGCGTCGAACGGAATCCGTGCCGGCTCGAACACCGGCTCGCCCATGTCGACGGTGACGCGCTGCGCATCGAGCACGCGCACCGCCACCGGGCCGGAGGGACTCTGGATCTGCACGGTCTGGCCCAGCGCCAGCGCGCCGGCGCGATGCAACCACGCCGCCACGCAGCGCACGCCGTTGCCGCACTGCCCCGACGGCGAACCGTCGGCATTCCAGATGCCGTAATAGAACGCACTGGCGCCGTCGCGCGCCGGTTCCACGCTGAGCAGCTGGTCGAAGCCGATGCCGGTATGCCGATCGGCCATCGCGCGGATCGTGGCGGCACTCAGGTCGAGCGCAGCGTCGCGGCTGTCGATCACGGCAAAATCATTGCCGCTGCCATGCATCTTGGTAAAGCGCAGTGCCATCGGCGAGGCGGACTCAGCTATCGCCCAGCGGCTTGGTCACCACGCTGCTCGAACTGGCCGGCTGCGCCGCAGTGCTCGCGTGTGCCGGTAGCGGTGCCGGCTTGGGCGCTGGCGCCGCGGCCGGCGTGGGCGGCGGATAGTAAAGCGGGCCTTTGTTGCCGCAGCCGGACATCGCGGCAAAGGCGAGGCAGGCAGGCAGCAGCAGGATCGTTCGGCGCATGGTGCGTTTGTCCTGGGGAAACGAGCGCAGTATAGCCAAGCCGCCCGGATGGCACCGTAGGCGCTTTATCATGCACGCCTGACTACGCACGACATGCGGCTGGCTGGAGTAACCGATGAACTGGAACGAATTGCTGCGCTTGCCCGCCACCATGCTGACGATTCTGGCCGCGGTCGTACTGCTGCTGGCTCTGGTGCAGCTGCTGGCTGCGCGCCAGCACGTGCATCGGCGCCGCCATCTTGCGGCCAGCGGCCACGTACTGCTGATGCTGGTATTGCTGGCGCTGGGCCTGCTGGCCGGCGGCCTGGCCGCGTCGCTGCGCGGCTATCGTTTCCTGAGCGAGGAAATGCCGGTGGTGCAGATCGATGCGCGCATCCTCACGCCGCAGCGCTGGGCTCTGATCCTGAGCTGGCCGGATGGCGCCACGCGCCAGGTGACGCTGGCCGGCGACGACTTCCAGGTCGACGCGATCGTGCTGAAGTGGAAACTGCCGGCGGTGCTCGCCGGCTTCCCGCCGCTGTACCGCCTGGACCGCATTTCCGGCCGCTATGACAACGCGCAGCAGGAAATGACCGCTCAGCGCACCGTGGTCGATTTCAGCCAGGCCGGGCAGGGCGACCTGCTCAACCTCAGGAAGCAATTGCCGAGCTGGCTGCCCGAAGTCGACACCTTGTTCGGCAGCGGCGTATTCCTGCCGCTGGTTGACGGTGGTCACTACAGCGTGAGCCTGATGCGCAGCGGCGCGCTGGTGGCGCGGCCCGATGAGGCCACGCAGCAGCGCATCGGCCAGCCGCTGGGCGGCTGAATCGCAAGAAATCCCGCGTTTTTTCCCGCTGCAGCGGTGCTAGATTGCCGGCACCATCCACCTGCCTGGCAGACCTCGAGGGGAGATCCGCAATGAAACGTTTCGCATCTGTGGCAATGATCGCCGGTGTTGTCCTGATGGCTGGCGCGGCGATCGCGCAGCAGCCGGTTCACGATGTCAGCGGCAAGCGCCATCCGAACCTGGCGCGCGCACAGCATCAGGTCGATGCTGCATACAAGAGCGTCATCGCCGCGCAGCAGGCCAATGAATTCGATCTGGGCGGCCACGCCGCCAAGGCCAAGGAACTGCTGGACCAGGCCAATCAGGAGCTCAAGCAGGCGGCCGAGGTTTCCAACGCCAATCACTGAGCCGGCACATGGCGGAGGGCCTCGCAGGAGGCCCTTTGCCTGAATTACGCCAGGATCTTCTCGTAGCGGTAGGCATCCGAGCCGTCTTCGTAGAAACCCTTCACCAGCGGCCCGAAGCGGTGATAGCCCAGCCGCTCGTACAGGCGCACGGCGGTGTCGTTGTCGGAGCGCACTTCCAGGCGCAGGGCGTGGCAGCGGCGCTGGCGTGCCGCCGCTTCCGCCGCCTCGATCAGTGCAGTGCCCACGCCCTTGCCGCGCGCTTCGGGCAGGCTGGCGATCGAATACAGCCGCGCCACGCGGCTGCCCTTGCGAAAAAACACCAGCGCGGTGCCGAGGAAGCGGCGATGGTTGGCGCTGGCCACCAGCACAAGGGCCGAATCGCTGTCCAGATGACGGCGAAATTGCGCGCGACTCACCCGGTCGCTGTCGAAGGTGGCCTGCTCCAGCGCGACCAGGTCATCGAGATCGGAAAGTTCAGCTCGGCGCACCCGCACGGCGGCGGTTGCTGGCGATGGCGTCATCAGGGGTTCTCGTCGGTGCGCCGATATTCGGGCCGGCGCAGATCACGGTGGGTGGGAGTAAGCGCGGCACTTTAGGGGCGCGCCGGGCAATTTTCCATAGGCCGCTGCATGCGGCGGCGCAGGCCGCTGTTTATTCCTGCTTCATTAGTCACTCTTGTGCGCCCCGCGCTCGTGCATGACACTGCCGCCTTGCGCTGCGCCGCCTCGTTCTTCACGCGACGACGTCTCCCCTGCTGGTCTCCCGAGGTGTCATGACCCGACTCGTCATCGTCGTCGAGAAAGCTTCCGATTGGGGCTCTTACTATCCATCCGTCGACGTGGTCAGCGCGATGGACTACCTGCGCGAACCGGTCGGCGGCGACGACGAGCGCACGCACGTGATCAACCTGTGCCGCAGCTACAAATACCTGGGCACGGGCTATTACGTATCGCTGCTGGCGGAGGCGCGCGGCCATCGCGTGATGCCCTCGGTGCGCACGGTGAACGATCTGCGCCGGCGCTCGCTCTACGGCATCGCCATCGATGACCTCAACGCCAAGCTCACGCACTTCCTGCCGGCGAGCGGCCGCGATACCACCGACTTCGGCATCCTGGTGTATTTCGGCGAAACGGCGCTGCCGGGGCTGCAGGATCTGGCGCGGCAAGTGTTCGAAATGTTTCCCTGCCCGTTGCTGCGCATCGAATTCGAACGCGAGCGCGTCTGGCAGATCGCCTCGGTGAAGCCGGTCGGCCTGCATACGCTGGACGATGCGCAGGAAGACGCCTTCGCCGACGAGCTGGACCGCTTCTCCAAGAAGCTGTGGCGTAAGCCTCGCGCAAGACGCTTGTACCGCTACGACCTGGCCATGCTGGTCGATGCCAACGAGGCGATGCCGCCGTCGAACAAGAAGGCGCTCAAATCGTTTATCAGCGCCGGCAAGGAACTGGGCATCGAAGTCGATCCGATCGGCAAGAACGACTACCAGCGCCTGGCCGAATACGACGGCCTGTTCATCCGCGAAACCACTGCCAGCGACAACCACACCTACAGCTTTGCGCACCGCGCCGAGCGCGAAGGCATGGTGGTGATGGACGACCCCAGCTCGATCCTGCGCTGCACGAACAAGATTTTCCTCAACGACCTGATGGTGTCGCGCAAGCTCGCCGTGCCGCGTACGGAAATTCTCTATCGCGACGACATCAAAGGCCTGAAGGACGTCGCCGCCAAGCTGGGCTATCCGCTGGTGCTGAAGATTCCCGACGGCTCGTTCTCGCGCGGCGTGGTGAAAGTGGAAAGCGAGCAGCAGCTGGAAAAAGCCACCAGCGAGCTGTTCCAGCACAGTGCGCTGCTGCTGGCGCAGGAATACGTCTACACCGAATTCGACTGGCGCATCGGCGTGCTCAACCGCGAGCCGCTGTTCGCCTGCAAGTACTACATGTCGCGCGGCCACTGGCAGATCTACAACCACGGCGCCAGCAAGGGCACCGACAAATCCGGCGGCTTCGAGACCATTCCCACCCGCGATGCGCCGGCCGAAGTGGTGAAGCTGGCGCTGAAGGCCACCAATGCGGTGGGCGACGGCCTGTACGGCGTGGACCTCAAGCAGGTCGGCGACAAGGCGGTGGTGATCGAAGTGAACGACAACCCGTCGATCGACGCCGGGGTGGAAGACAGATACCTGCGCGAAGATCTCTATCGCCGCATCATGCAGGAGTTCCTGCGGCGGATGGAACGCAAGCGGCTGGGCATCAACGCCTGATGGGTTGTTCCGGCCCGCCCTTCCCTGGGCGGGCACGGAGCGATGCGCAATCCTTCGCGCTGCCGCCGGGCAGCGACCACATTCCTTATCAGACCGGCGGACGTCCCAGGGCGCGGCGCTCCGGCCGCACCCGGCTCCACTGCCAAGCGGAATTCAGTGCCAGGCCAGACGCGCTGGCTGGCGGCGGCGCGGACGGCACGCGGCCAGCAACTGGCGCGGCAGGCCGGGTTCGAGCGTGAGCGCCACCGCCAGCGGTGCGCACAGCAGCCAGAACATCGGCGTCCAGCCGAGGAAGTCGGTATGCGCCGGGACCAGGGTGCTGGCAAGCAGCGCGCTGCCGCCGAACAGCCACAGCAAAGACGCGCCGAGCAGGCGGGAATGGCGGCGGGAATCTGCAGGCTGCGGGCGCATGGGACACTCCGGAACGGACGATGGATGCAGCTTGCCGCCGGCTCATCTCATAACCTGCGATTGCATCGGCGGGCTCATTGAGAACCTGCCCGCCATGCCGGCGCGCAACCCTCACAAGCCGTCGTCCCGGCCAAGGCCGGCACCCAGCGGCTTTCCTGGCCCAAGGCGCCAGGCTTCGGCCTTCGCCTGCTTACATGCATGTCATGCGAGCGGCACAGACACCGTAAAATCGCCGGCTTGAGCAAGGAGCCCCACGCATGTCCCGTTCGCTGCAGTTCGCCGTCTTCGGCCATCCCATCGCCCACAGCCTGTCGCCGCAGATCCACCAAGCCTTCGCCCAGCAATTCGGTATTGCGCTTGATTACCGCACCATCGATGCGGCGCCCGAAGCCTTCGCCGGTGACGTGCAGCATTTCTTCGCCGATGCCGCGGCGCGTGGCGCCAATGTCACCCTGCCGCATAAATCCGCGGCGTTCGCGCTGGCGCAGGAGCATAGCCGCGCCGCCACGCGTGCGGGCACCGCCAACGTGCTGACCCGCCTGGCCGATGGCCGGCTGACCGCACACAACACCGACGGCGATGCGCTGGTGCGCGATCTCACCGATCGCCACGGCCTGGATCTGCGCGGCCACGATACGTTGCTGCTCGGCGCAGGCGGCGCGGCGCGGGCCGTGGCCTGGTCGCTGTTCGAAGCAGGCGTGCAGACGCTCACCATCGTCAATCGCTCGCCGGAGGCGGCCGATGCATTGGCCGATGCGATCGGCGAGCCGGCGCGCGTGCATACTCGTTACTGGGAAGACCTGGCCGGCATCGGCAGTTTCGATCTGATCGTCAACGCCACATCCGCCGGCACCCTCGGCCAGGCGCTCACGCTGCCGTTCTCGCTGGTCGGTTCACGCGCGGTCTGCTACGACCTGGGCTACGGCAAAGCCGCCTTCGGTTTCCTGGCCTGGGCCCGCGCGGCCCAGGCGCTGCACGCCTATGACGGCCTGGGCATGCTGGTGGAGCAGGCCGCGGATGCTTTTGAGGTGTGGCACGGCAAGCGGCCGGATACCGAACCGGTGTATCAGTCGCTGCGCGTACACGGCGCCTGAGCGCAGCGGCCGCGCAAACTTTTGCGTCCGACCATGCGTCGGCGGCAACGCTTCGCCCTTCCATACTCGTGCAGAAAGCGGAACTGCCACCCCCTCGGATGGTCCGAGAGGGGGCCGGCATGCTAGTTTTGCCGGCATTCCACCTGATATCCAAGTTTCCCCGGAGTTCTTACTGATGCGCACTCGCCTGCTTGCCCTTTCCCTGCTCGGGATGACCATCGCTCTTGCCGGCTGCCATCACGGCACGCGTCCGGACGGTTCGCGGGTGGAGAAGGGCGGCGTGGTCAACATGGATTCGTTTGAATCCTTCGTCGCCACGCACCCGACGACGGATGAGTTCAAGAAGATGTATCCGGGCGTGCAGCTGATGCTGCCGGGCATGATCAGCACCATGGAAATCCGCTACGACAACACGCGCTTCTTCCCGCAGGTGGACAAGGACGGCCGCATCATCGGCGGCGACTTCCACTGAGCTCGTGCAGCTTTCGGCCGATGGCAGCGCTGTCATATACGAAAGCTTGAGTCATTTGGCTGACATCTAGCCGCGCTAGTCTGGTGCGACAGCGGGGGCCGCTCAGGATATCCGGAGCGGCTGCATCTCCAAGCCATCGCAAGCGCCAGGTGTCATGTCTTCTTCGAATCCAACCGCGCCCAACCGGCGTGGCTTGTTGCTGGCCGGATTGGCTGCAGTAGTGGCAATTGCGGGTGGCGGTCTCTGGTATGCGCACGCCTCGGCCAATGCCCAACCTGCCGGGCATACCGCCAATGACGGCAGCGATGTCGGCATCATGATGGGCTTGGCCGATACGGCCTATCAGCAGAAACATCTGCTGGCGCCGGTCGGCAGCAACGTATACGAGTTCTATTTCAGCGTGCTGCAGCTCGATCCGAACAACGCGGTCGCGCAGCAGCGCATGCACGAGATGTTCAAGCCGGCGTGCGACGTGGTGGAGAACACCATCAATGCCGGCGATCTGGACGAAGCGCAGCGCGAGCTGTCGCTGCTGCGCATGTACGACCCGCACAATTACAAGCTGGCCCTGCTCGGCGGCGTGCTGGATGCGCAGCGTGTGATCGAGCGCCGCCAGCATGAAGCCGAAGCGGCGCGCATCCAGGCGCAGCAGGCGTCCGGCGGCTAAGCGCCGCCGGCATACTTAGCCGGTCAGGTAGACGTCTTTCAGCCGCACATAGTGATCGGCGGAGTAATGCAGCTGCTCGATCTGCTTGTCGCTAAGCAGCCGCACGCGCTGGGCCGGATTGCCCAGCCACAGCTCGCGTTCGCCTACCACCTTGCCCGGCGGCACCACGCTGCCGGCGCCGACAAAGCCGTATTTCTTCACCACTGCGCCATCGAGCACGGTGGCGTGCATGCCGATCAGGCAGTAATCCTCGATGGTGCAGGCGTGGATCACCGCGGCATGGCCGATGGTGACGCCTTCGCCGACGATGGCGGGAAAGCCGCCCGGCGAATACGGACCGTCGTGGGTAACGTGCACCACCGCGCCGTCCTGCACATTGCTGCGTGCGCCGATGCGGATATGGTGCACGTCGCCGCGCAATACCGCGCCCGGCCAGATCGAAACGTCGTCGCCCAGCACCACGTCGCCGATCACCGTGGCGGCGGGATCGACATACGTGCGGGCACCCAGGGTGGGCGTGATGCCCTTGAAGCTGCGTAGATGATTCATGTGCGGCATTTTAGCCGCTGACCGTAAGGTTCTCGTTGTCGTCCGGCAACTGACCCTGCTCGCGCGCTTCGAGCACGCGCAAGGTTTCGCGATAGCCCGAGTCCACCGCCAGCTGCCAATCCTTCCAGTCCAGCATGCTCACGTGTTCCAGCGGCGGCGTGATCAGCAGGTCCGCGCGCTCGATGCAATGCAGGCTGGTTTCCTCGCTGTTGACCATCGCCGCCCGCGTCAGCGTCGACACGATCCCCGGCCAGCCGACGCCGCGGCGCTGACGCATCCACAACCGCCACCAGGGCGGCGTGGCGAATTCCTCGGTCTTGGCTTGCAGCGCGATATCCGCGCGGATGGCCACAGCGGTGATATGCGCGATGCCGTCCTCGGCCATCACGTCGGTGGGCAGGTTGTCGACCAGCGCGCCGTCGACATACACCTGCCCGTGATGCAGCACCGGCGGCAGGATGCCGGGAATGGAACTGGTGGCGCGCAGCCACAGCCATAGCGGACCGTGCCGGTGCACGGTGCGGCCGGCGCCGGAAAGATTGGTGGACACGCAGAAGAACGGCCGCTCCAGATCCTCGATATCGATCGCGCCAAAGGCGCGCCGCAACATCAGCGCCGCGCGCCGTCCGCGCGTGAGGGCCACGAACGGCAGCGTCCAGTCGGACAGCGGCTTGCCGCGCACGAAGGCCTCGTAATAGGTGCGCATCATGTCATCGATGCTCCACATATTGGCCACGCCCGCGCCGATGATCGCGCCAATGCTGGTGCCGCCGACCGCATCGAAATCATGGCCGGCCTCGCGCAGCGCGCGCAGTGCGCCCAGGTGCGCCAACCCGCGGGCGCCGCCGCCGGCCAGCACCAGGCCGCGCGCATGGCCGCTGATCAGGCGGGCAATGCGCGCAATATCCGCCTCGCCGCAAATATGGTGGTGCTGCAATTCGCCGCTGAATTCCGCGCGCCAGCGCCGTGCGGCACCGGGCAGTACACGGCGGCTCGGATGCATCAGCAGCAGATGCCGCGGCCGATGGCGCACCCGCGCCGGATGTCCCGGCGCCGATTCCGGCCATGCCCGCGCGGGTTGCGCGGCCAGTGCGGGCAGCAGCAGTACGTCGGCCTGGCGCAGGCAGCGCAGGCGCCAGGACAGATCGCCGGTGCTGTCCAGGTAGATCACGAAGCGCACCTGGGCTTCACGCTCGGCGAACCAGTCGCTGCCGCGGTTGGCACCGTGCTCGGCATCCACCACCAGGCAGCTGCCATAGGCTTCCAGCGCCTGCGCGAGCTGGATCGCCAGGCCGCGTACCGGCACCTCGTTGTCCACCGGCAGGATCGCGAAGGTGCGCGGTTTATCCGGCGCTTCCACATGTCGCTCGCGCCGCAGCAGGCGATCGATGGCCTGGCGCGATACATCGAGCATGGCGCGCGGATGGCGTTCGATCAGGTGCTCGAACAGCTCGCGATCCAGCCGCAGCAATTCCGAATCGCGTAGCGCGCGCACGTTGTAGCGCAGCGGCACGCCGCTGAGCAGGCTGACCTCGCCGACGCTGTCATCGGCCGACACTTGGCGAATCAGGTCGGTGGCGCCGTCGAACACCCCCAGGCTGCCACTGCGCAGTACATACAGCGCATCGGCCACTTCGCCGGCTTTGAACAGGTACTGGCCGCCGGGCAGGCAGATCCAGCGCAGATGGCCGGCCAGCGCCGCGCGTTGCGCTTCGTTCATGTGCGCAAACAGCGGAATACGACCGATCAGGGCGGGGATGTCGGCGGGCAACATGCGCGCGATGGTACGACGCGGGCGATGACACCGTCCCCTTGCCGTTGAGACCGGTTCGGCATGGGTGCGATCCGCCTTGATTTCGCCTCCCGCCGCCAGCACGCTGTCAGGCCTGAAGGAGCTGCCCATGAATGCAAACAATCCCCTGCTGGTCGATGGCGAACTGCCGGCCTTCTCGCAGATCACGCCCGACGACGTCACGCCGGCCATTGATGCCCTGCTGGCCGACAGCCGCGCCGGCGTCGCCGCCTTGACCGCCGCCGGCGCCCCGCGCGACTTCCGTTCGGTGATGCTGCCGCAAGAGCGCCTGGAGCAGCGCATCGCTCAGGCTTGGTCGCCGGTCTCGCACCTGCACTCGGTGGCCGACAGCGAGGCCTTGCGCAAGGTCTATGGCCCGGCCGAAGAAAAGCTCACCGACCACGCGCTGGAAGTGGGCCAGAACCGCGATCTGTACGCCGCCGTGCAGGCGGTGGCCGATGCGCCGGAATTCGCTCATCTGTCGCGTGCGCAACGGGCGCTGGTCGAGCATGCGCTGCGCGATTTCAAACTCTCCGGCGTGGCGCTGGAAGAACCGGCGCGTTCGCGCTTCCGTGAAATCGGCGTGGAGCTGAGCAAGCTGTCGACCGAATTCTCCAACGCCGTGCTCGATGCCACCGATGCCTGGCACGAACGCATCACCGACGAGCGCGATCTGGCCGGCATTCCCGAATCCGGCCGCGCCGTGCTGCGCCAGTATGCGAAAGAGCAGGGCTTCGAGGGTTACCTGGTCACGCTCAAGCAGCCCAGCGTGCAGGCGGTGATGACCTACGCCGACCATCGCGGCCTGCGCGAGCGCGTGTACTGGGCCTACCAGACGCGTGCGTCGGACCAGGGCCCGCACGCCGGCAAGTACGACAACAGCGAGCGCATCGAACGCATCATGGCGCTGCGCCACGAAGCGGCCAAGCTGCTGGGCTTCGCCAATGCGGCCGAAGAATCGCTGGCCACCAAGATGGCTGGCACGCCGGCGGAAGTGCTGGAATTTCTGCGTGACCTCGGCGCGCGCGCCAGGCCGGTTGCGCAACAGGAACTCGCCACCCTGCGCGATTTCGCTGCCAGCGAGCTGAAGATCGACAACCTCGAAGCCTGGGACGTGGCCTATTCGGCGGAAAAACTGCGCCAGCAGCAGTACGCGCTGGACGAAGAACAACTCAAGCCCTACTTCCCGCTGCCGGCCGTGATCGACGGCCTGTTCGGCCTGGTGCAGCGCCTGTACGGCATCACGCTGGCGCCGCGCGATGGCGTGGATGTGTGGCATCCGGACGTGCGCTACTACGACGTCACCGACCGGGATGGGCGGGTGTTCGCCGGCGCCTACATCGACCTGTATGCCCGCAGCGGCAAGCGCGGTGGCGCGTGGATGGACGTATGCCGTGCGCGCTTCGACGACGGTGCGCATGCGCAGCTGCCGGTGGCCTTTCTCACCTGCAATTTCGCGCCGCCGACCGAAGGCCGGCCGGCCTTGCTCACCCACGATGACGTGCTCACCCTGTTCCATGAATTCGGCCATGGCTTCCACCACCTGCTGACCGAAGTGCCGCTGCCCTCGGTCGGCGGCATCGACGGTGTGGAGTGGGATGCGGTGGAACTGCCCAGCCAGTTCATGGAGAACTTCGGCTGGAACCGCGAGGCGCTGGATCTGTTCGCGCGGCATTGGCAGACCGGCGAACGCCTGCCGGAAGAACTATTCCAGCGCATGCTCGCTGCCCGGCATTTCCACGCCGGCCTGTTCCTGGTGCGCCAGCTCGAATTTGCGCTGTTCGACTTCCTGCTGCACCTGGAATACGACCCGGCCAAGGGCGCACGCACACTGGAAGTGCTGGAGCAGGCGCGGCACGAAGTGGCGGTGCTGCATCCGCCCGCCTGGCAGCGTTTCCCGCACGCCTTCAGCCATATTTTTGCGGGCGGCTATGCGGCCGGCTACTACAGCTACCTGTGGGCTGAGCTGCTTAGTGCGGATGCCTTCGGCGCGTTCGAAGAACAGGCGGTCGACGGCCGCAGTGTGATCGACGCCGCCACCGGCGATCGCTTCCGCCGCGAAATTCTGGCGGTGGGCGCCAGCCGTCCCGCGTTCGAAAGCTTCGTCGCCTTCCGCGGCCGCAAGCCCGAGCCGGAGGCCCTGCTGCGCAGCCACGGCCTGGCCGCCTAGGCGATACGCCCTCCCCTGTCCCGCAAGGGCGAGCTGCAGGGGAGGGTCGGGCCGGGGAGTGGCGATCCTGATCGGGGCAGCCCCTCTCCCGCATACCCGTCAACCGGTTCACAATCGCCTCTCATTCGCCCTGCCAATATCGCCAACGCGATACGGATGTATCGAATGCATTGTGGACTGGGGAGCCTGCGATGAACGCTATGACGCACCTGCCGCCTGAGTGGCACGACTGGATCCGCGAAAACCTGTCGCGCGGCTGCGCGCCGCAGTCGCTGATCGACGACATGGTGCGCAACCGTTTCGATCCGGTGTTTGCGCGCGCGGCGGTAAACGGCGTGATGACCAACAACGGACCGATCAGCGAACCGTTCGTGGAAAAGGCCAAGCCGGCGGCGGCCGCAGGCTATGTCTACGAACAGCCGCGCCTGCATGCCGGCAACCTGATCCGCACTTCCGACCGCGATGTACGCGTGGTGACGCGCGTGCAGCGTCCGCTGATCGCCGTGCTCGACGGCGTGCTCAGCGAAGAAGAATGCGACGAGCTGATCCGCCTGTCCGCCAACAAGATGCATCGCTCCACCACGGTGGACCCGATCAGCGGCAAGCACGAGGTGATCGCCGATCGCAGCAGCGAAGGCACGTTCTTCCCGATCAATGCCGACCCGTTCATCACACGCCTGGACCGGCGCATCGCCGAAGTGATGAACTGGCCGGTGGAAAACGGCGAAGGCCTGCAGGTGCTGCACTACAACGTCGGCGGCGAATACAAGCCGCACTTCGACTTCTTTCCGCCGGACGAGCCTGGCAGCCACGTGCAAATGACCATCGGCGGCCAGCGCGTGTCCACCATGGTGATGTACTTGAACGACGTGGAAGAAGGCGGCACCACCATCTTCCCGGAGCTGGGCCTGGAAGTGGTGCCGAAAAAAGGTTCGGCCGTCTATTTCGAATACACCAACAGTAGCGGCCAGCTCGACCGCCTCACCCTGCATGGCGGCTCGCCGGTTACGCGCGGCGAGAAATGGATCGTTACCAAGTGGATGCGGCAGCGACGCTATGGCGAAGTGCTGCCCGCCAACAGCTGAGCCGTCACCGCTACGGGGCATGATCGGCTCGATCATGCCCCGCCTATCATCGGTCAGGCTTGTGCGCCGTCCGCTACCAGGTGGTAGTGCGTGGCCACTTCAACTTCTTTCTTCGAACCCAGGAACACCGGCACGCGCTGGTGCAGGCCGGTGGGCTGCAGTTCCATGATGCGTTCGCGGCCGGTGGTGGCGGCGCCGCCGGCCTGCTCGACGATAAAGGCCATCGGATTGGCTTCGTACATCAGGCGCAGCTTACCGCCCTTGGTCTTGATCTTGGCATCGAGCGGATAGAAGAAGGTGCCGCCGCGGGTGATGATGCGGTGCACGTCGGCCACCATCGAGGCCACCCAGCGCATATTGAAATCTCTGCCGCGCGGGCCGTCCGTGCCGGCCAGCAGTTCGCCGATATAGCGCTGCATCGGCGGTTCCCAGTGGCGCTGGTTGGACATGTTGATGGCGAATTCGCCGGTTTCCTCCGGAATGTGGATGTCGCGGCGGCTGAGGGTAAAGCTGCCCACTTCGCGATCCAGCGTGAACTCGTGCGTGCCGTGGCCGAAGGTCAGCACCAGCACCGTGGCCGGCCCGTACACCACATAGCCGGCGGCCAGCTGGGTGGTACCCGGCTGCAGGAAATGCTCGGCCCTGGGTTCGCTGATGCCGTCGGGGCAGCGCAGCACCGAGAAGATCGTGCCGACGGAAATGTTCACGTCGATATTCGAGCTGCCGTCCAGCGGATCGAACAGCAGCAGGTGATTGCCCTTCGGGTACATGTCGGGGATCGGCTGCGGATCTTCCATTTCCTCCGATGCGCAGGCGGCCAGCTGGCCACCCCAGGCATTGGCTTCCAGCAGGATCTCGTTGGAAATCACATCCAGCTTCTTCTGTGCCTCGCCCTGGATATTGCCGGTGCCGGCCTCGCCCAGCACGCCGCCGATGGCGCCCTTGTTGGTGGCCACCGCAATGCGCTTGCAGGCGCGCGCGACCACCTCGATCAGCAGCGACAGTTCGGCGTTGACGCGGCCGGCGCGGCGTTCCTCGATCAGGAACTGGATCAGCGAAATGGGCTTCATGGCGTACCCGCAGGAAAAGGAACCGCCATTTTCCCGGCTCTGCCCGGCCGGCGCCAGCCGAACGCCTGAACCGCCCGCCAGCCTCCTGCTGACAACACGCTGGCAGCAGCGGGTCCGCACACTCCCAGCATCGGAAAGGAGGAACGATCATGCGCGACGTAGTGTATGTGCTGGTTTTCGAGGGGTTTGCCGATTGGCAGGTGGGGCTTGCGCTGAGCGAGATCCGCCGCCCCGGGGAATGGGAAGTACGCAGTATCGGTTTCAGCCGCACGCCGGTGACCTCGATGAGCGGTCTGCAGGTGCTGCCCAATGGCAGCGTGGACGAGCTCGATCCGGCGGTCGCGGCATTGCTGATCCTGCCCGGCGGCCAGATCTGGCTGCCCTCGCAGCGCGAGCGGATGACCAGGCTTGCACGCGATGTGCACGAGGGCGGCGCACCGGTGGCCGCGATTGGCGATGGCGTGTTTGCGCTGGCGCGGGCGGGCTTGATCGATGCCTGCCGCCATACCGGCAGCTGGCCCGGCCAGATCGAGCGCGCAGCGCCCGACTACGCCGGCCAGGATCAATACGACGCCAATGTGCTGGCGGTCAGCGATGGCGGCGTGATCACCGCCAGCCATCTGGGCGGCATCGAGTTCGCGCGGGAAATCATCCACACGCTGGATCTGTATACGCGCAGCGACCGCGAGCACTGGTATCGGCTGTTCAAGCACGCCGTGCCGCCGCCGTGGCTGGCCAGCGAAACCGTCGACGTGGCACGGGCCGCATGAGGTGATGACATGGCTGACTGGATCGACAAAGTGTTGATGGCTTATCGGCCGCTGTATCTGCGCGGCCTGTTGATGGATGGGCAGTACAAGCTGCCCACGGCGCCGAGCAAGCCGCCGCATTCGGGCAAACGCCTGATTGAGCTGCGGCCTGCGTTCGAGCCTGGACGCCGCCGCGTATTGGTGGCGACGGCGACGGCGGCAGCGGTGGGCTTTTGCTCACAGGCCGCGTTGCCGGCTACGGACGAAACCAACCACGCAAGCGGCGCATCGTCGCCAACCCACACTGGCAAACGTTGAGGAATACACCATGCAAAAGACCTTTCACGGCAGTTGCCATTGCGGCGCAGTGCAGCTCGCAGCGGATATCGATCTGGACGAAGGCGCCGGTCGCTGCAATTGCTCGATCTGCACCAAGACGCGTGCCTGGAGCGTGATCGTCCGGCCGGAGGCGTTTCGCTTGCTGAAAGGCGAACACGATCTGTCCGACTATCAGTTCGCCTCGAACAGCATGCATCACCTGTTCTGCCGGCATTGTGGTGTGCGCCCGTTCGGCAAGGGTCACCTGGAGGTGCTGGGCGGCGACTTCTACACCGTCAACATGGCTTGCCTGGACGATGCGGAACCGGCCGAACTGATCGCAGCGCCGATGCGCTATGCGGATGGCCGCAATAACAACTGGCAGCAGATGCCGGCCGAAGTACGGCACCTGTAGACCGCCGAATCGCCATGTTGTTGTCCCGCGCCCGAATCCCGGTCATGCATGCCGCCATCTCACCCCTTGCGATGGATACGCATGACTTCGGACGCTGGTCCGCGCGCCGCGACTGGGCGATCATGTGCCGATGCGCCGCGCCGATCGCCTCTTCCTCATCATCAACGCCCTGCGCGGTCGCCGCACCGCGCTGCAGGCGCGCCAGCTTGCCGAAACGCTGGGCGTGTCGCTGCGTACCGTCTATCGCGACGTGGCCGACTTGCAGCTCTCGGGCGTACCGATCGAAGGCGAGGCCGGCGTTGGCTATGTGCTGCGCAAGGGCTCGGATATCCCGCCGCTGATGTTTACCGCCGACGAGCTCGAATCGCTGGTGGTCGGCACGCGCTTCGTACGCGCGTTTGCCGGCGAGAGACTGGCGGCCGGTGCGCAGGCCGCGCTGGTGAAGATCGAGGCGGTGCTGCCGCCGGAATTGCGCGAGCGTTCCTCGCGCACGCGCATCTATGCACCGATCTGGCGCGACGAGGAATCGATCGCCTTCGCCGCGCGCATCGATCAGCTGCACGCCGCGATCGAAACCCAGCAGGTCCTGCGCCTGCGCTATAGCGACGAGCAGGGACGCGAAAGCGAGCGCGAAGTGGAGCCGCTGTGCCTGGCCTTCTGGGGCGGCAAGTGGACGCTCGGCACCTGGTGCCGCCTGCGGCGCGATTTCCGCAATTTCCGGCCCGATCGCATTGCGCAGATGGATGCAACCGGCGAGGTATTCCAGAGCGGGCCGGAGCGGGACCTGGGTTCTTATCTGCAAGCCATGCGCGGCTATTACTCCGGCCTGGAATAAGCCCAAACGCGGTTATTCCCACCGCTGTCGCCTGGATTCGTTGGGTTACGCTGCGCCAACCCAACCTACGCACTTGCCACGCCCTTGGGCTACCCTGCGCCAACCAGGGTTACCGTAGGAGTCCGCTCATGTCCTCAGGCGTGCGTCACCCTCTGCTGTCCATTGCGCCGGCCAAGCTGCGCCCGACCCAGATGACCGTGGGCCGGGCCGAGGTGGCGGAAAAGCGTACGGAATGGGAACGGCTCGGCAAGAAAAAGCGCAAGCAGATGCTGGCCGAACACTGGTTTCCCGGTGTGCTGGGGCCGAAGAACCAGGTCTATATCGTCGACCACCATCACCTGGGCCTGGCCTTGCTGGAAGAGAAGGTGAAGGAAGTGCCGGTGATGATCCAGCGCGATTTCTCCTGGCTGGAGCCGGCAGTGTTCTGGCACACCATGGAATTCAATCGCTGGGCGCATCCGTACAACGAGCAGGGCCTGCGCGAGCAATACGATGCAATCCCCACCCGGCTTTCGGAGATGCGCGACGATCCATTCCGCACCCTGGCTGCGCGCGTGCGCAATGCCGGTGGTTATTCCAAGGACGCCACCCCCTATTCGGAATTCCTGTGGGCCGATTTCTACCGGCGCAACATGAAACTCAAGGACGGGCGCATTACGCCCAAGGCGCTGAAGGACGCCATGCTCTATGCGCACGCGCATGACACGGCCTACCTGCCCGGCTGGAGCGGTGTGATCGTGCAATGAGCGCGGCGCCGGCACGCACTGCGATCAACCTGGTGGACCTGCTGGCAGGCCTGGCGATTGCGGGCCTGCTGTTGCCCGAAGCGGTGGCGTACTCGGGCATTGCCGGCATGCCGCCGCAGGCTGGCGTCATTGCCCTGCTGATCGGCCTGGTCTGCTACGGCCTGCTCGGTACCAGCCGCTACGCCATCGTGTCGTCCACGTCTTCTTCGGCGGCGGTGCTGGCGGCCGGCACGCTGGCGCTGGCCGGCAATCTGGTCGTTGCCCGCGTGGCAATGGCCGCCACCCTGGTGCTGTTCGGCGGTATCTGCTTTCTGGTCGCGGGCTTTGCGCGGCTGGGCGGTCTATCGCATCTGATCGCGCGCCCGGTGCTGCGCGGCTACACCTTCGGCCTGGCGATCGTGATCGCACTGAAGCAGTTGCCGCATCTGGGCGGCTGGCCGGATCTGCACGGCGACTTCGTGCCGCTGCTGATCAAGGATCTGGTGCAGACCTCCAACCAGGTGCACGCGGCAACCCTGGGCACCGGCCTGCTGGCGCTGGCGCTGCTGTTTGTGTGCGAGCGCGTGCGGCGCCTGCCCGGCAGCCTGCTGGTGATTGCGCTGGGCGTGCTCGCTTCCGGCTGGTTGTCCGCGCATGGCGTGCCACTTACCGGGGCGATCAAGCTGCAGATGGATTTTTCGCTGCCGCGCTGGCCGTCCGGCGATCAGTGGCTGGCGAGCGTGGAACTGGCGATGGCTTTGCTGCTGATCCTGTATGCAGAGTCGTACAGCTCCATCCGTGGTTTTGCGCTCAAGCACAACGATCCGGTGGAACCCAATCGCGATCTGCTGGTGCTGGGCGCAGCCAATGTACTGTGCGGCCTGCTGCAAGGCATGCCGGTGGGCGCCGGCTATTCGGGCACCTCGGCCAACGAAGCGGCCGGTGCGCAATCGCGCTGGGCCGGCCTGGTGGCGGGCGCCACCGTATTGCTGATGGTGCTGCTGTTGCTGCCATGGATCGAGCGCATTCCGCTCGCCGTGCTGGCGGCGATCGTGATTCATGCGGTGAGCAAATCCTGGCGCTTGTCGGTGTTCCGGCCGTATTTGCAGTGGAAGCGCGATCGCCTGCTGGCACTCGCCGCGGTGGTAGCGGTGTTGTCGCTGGGCATTCTCAACGGCTTGCTGCTGGCGATCGCCTTCAGCCTGGTGCTGCTGCTGCGCCAGCTCGCGGCGGCGCGGCTGAGTGTGCTGGGGCGGCTGGCCAACGGCCATGATTTTGTGGACATCGCCCAGCATCCGGATGCCATCCAGCCGCCGGGCATGTTGATCCTGCGTCCGGAAGAGCCGCTGTTCTTCGCCAATGCCGAATCGGTGTTGAGCCTGGCGCGCAAGCAGGTGACGCAGCGCAAGGATCTGCGGCAGGTAGTGCTGAGCCTGGAAGAATCGCCGGATCTGGACAGCACTGCGCTGGAAGCCCTGGGCGATTTTTCCAGCTGGCTGCAGTCACTCGGCATCGGCCTGCACGTGGCGCGCCTGAAAGACGATATCCGTGCGTTGTTGCTGCGCGCCGACCTGCCCCAGCTTTCGCCACAGGCACTCAACAACTGGAGCGTGGAAGATGCCGTGTCGGCCTTGACCGCCGCTCCTTCGACCACAGGGAAACAAGCGTAGTGAACCATGCAATGCGTCTGGGCTATCTGGCCCTGGGCTTGGCGCTGGCGTTGCCGGCGATCGCGCAGCAGGATGCCGATGCGCGCTTCAAGCAGATCTACCGGCAGGAATGGGCCTGGCGCAACGGACAGTCCGGCATCAGCACCTCGGGCGAACCGCAACCGAATAACGGCCGCCTGGACCAAGTCGACGCCAACAGCCAGCAAGAGCGCCTGGTCTATTGGCAGAAGGTGATGAGCCAGCTAGATGCGCTCGACCTCAAGCAGCTCTCGCCGGCCGAGCAGGTGAACTACGCGGTGTATCGCGAGCAGATCCGCAACTTCATCGCCGACCAGCAATTCAAGCAGTGGCAGATGCCGTTCAACAGCGACTCGGCCTTCTGGAGCGAACTCGACGACGATCTCGGCGGCGATGGCCTGCGCACCGAAACCGATTACCGCCGCTACGTGGATCGCCTGGGCCAGGTGCCGGCGTATTTCGACCAGCAGATCGACAATATGCGCGCCGGCTTGAAGCGCGGCTTCAGCGTGCCGCGTGCGGTACTGAATGGGCGCGACAGTTCGATTTCCTCCGTCGCCGAGGCCAAGGATCCCACCCAGACCTCGTTCTACGCACCGCTGCAGCATATGCCGGCCACCATTCCGGCATCGATCGCCGCCGCGATCCAGGACGATGCCCGCACCCGCATCGGCAAGGACGTGATCCCCGCCTACGCCAGGCTGCTGACATTCTTCCGCAGCGAATACGTGCCGCAGGCGCGCGCGACGCTGGCCGCCGAGGCCTTGCCCGACGGCAAGAACTATTACCGCCAGCAGATCCGCGAATACACCACGCTCGATCTCGATCCGGACACCATCCACCAGATCGGCGTGCAGCAGGTGGCGAAGATCCATGCCGAAATGTTGCAGACCATGCAGCAGACCGGCTTCAAGGGTAGCTTCGCCGACTTCCTGCATTTCTTGCGCACCGATCCGCAGTTCTACGCCAAGACACCGCAAGAGCTGCTCGACAAGACGGCCTGGGTGGCCAAGGAAGTGGACGGCCAGGTCGGCAAGTTCTTCGGCCACCTGCCGCGCGAGCGCTTCACCATCGTGCCGGTACCGGCCGATATCGCGCCGTACTACACCTCCGGCCGCGGCGGCCCGGACGTCTATCTGGTCAATACCTACGACCTGCCCTCGCGTCCGCTGTACAACATGCCGGCGCTGACCTTGCACGAAAGTTATCCCGGCCACGCGCTGCAATTGGAGCTGGCCGAGGAAGAGCACGACCAGCCGGCGTTCCGGCGCAATGGCTACATCTCCGCCTACGGCGAAGGCTGGGGCCTGTATTCGGAATTCCTCGGCAATGAGATGGGCATCTACAAGACGCCCTATCAGCATTTCGGCTATCTCACCTACCAGATGTGGCGCGCCTGCCGGCTGGTGGTCGACACCGGCATCCATCACCTGGGCTGGACGCGCCAGCAGGCGATCGATTTCATGACGCAGAACACCGCGTTGTCCGAGCGCGAAATCGCCAACGAAGTGGATCGCTACATCAGCTGGCCGGGGCAGGCGCTGTCCTATGAGCTGGGTTATCTGAAGATCCTGGAGCTGCGCGCCAAAGCGGAAAAGGCACTGGGGCCGAAGTTCGATATCCGCGCTTTCCACGACACCATCCTGGCCACCGGCTCGGTGCCGCTGCCGGTGCTGGAACAGCGCATCGATCGGTTTATCAAGGAAGGTGGGCCGGAGCCGGATTATGGCGACACATCGTCAGCGACGATGCACAAGGACGATGCACCCTGATGTCCGATTCCGGCTGGAAGTGAATCGATAGCGGCAGATTCCTACATGCCGGGGTGGTAATGGAAGATGGCGGCGGGGAGGCGGCATTGGTTGTAATGCCTCCCCCAGCAAGCTTTTTTATCGCCGTGATAACGCACAGGGAGCGTGCGCATGTCCATCGTGCTGTATGGCAGATTCCGCGTCTCCGATCCGCGCTTGCGAGATGTTCTGGAATGCATGGCGGATGCGCTGAGTCGAACGGTTCGAATCACCAGCGGCGATCGCGACTTTGTTCCCCGAGGCGGTGCACTCAATAGCCTGCACAGGTCGAATGAAGCGATCGATTTCCATGTAGATGGCCTCGCCGATGAGCAGGCTTTTCAACTGCTGCGAAGCAAACGTCGCGAGGTCTTTGGCAGCGATACCGGCAACGCTTTCCGTTACCAGATCATCAGGCATGGGCCGTATACCGAAACGCAGGGCCCCCACCTGCATTTGGGTTACGCTCCGCCGGGCATTCAAAACATACGGCGCGGCTTCATGGTGGAAGGCCTGGTCAGAGGGCAGCGTTACACCGTTGTGGAAAACCCATAGGTCGATTATTCGCCCACGCCATATCCCCAGCGGGTGACCAACCCATCAGGGGTTTGCACCCGCACTTTCGCGGGCGATGAGTTACCGTCAACGCTCTTGATTGACTCATACAGCACATGCGTGCAGGAACCGCTCGTGATCAGCGCCTGTTGAGCGGCGGCGCCCGATCCGCTTTGTTCCGCATTTATCCACTGTTGCATGGCCGCCCTGGAGCGGCAGATTGCTTGTGGGGGATTCCAGTGTGCAAGCTTGCCTGGAAGCGTCCACATGATGAGTTTCTTCGCCGGTGTGTCGATGACCCACTCGGCGGCGCGGGTGTCTGGCTGGGAAGCGGACGGGTCGATCATCGATGCAATCGTCCACCCGTCTTTCACGGGCAGACAGTCCCCTTGCTTGATGGAGCCGTTAAGAACGGCTCCATCGATGGCGCCTGTCGATGCGGTTGCCTGGATCAGGCGGATCGCGGCCACTTCGGTTCTGCACACGATGGGTTTCACGGGCAATACGCCAGCTGGCGCTGTAGCACTCTGATCGTGGGCGAAGGTCGCTACCGCCGCGGTCACTGATATCCATCCGACGACAAACTGGCGAACCATGGCACTTCCTTGTCGAGAACCTGCTTGTGCATCCGGTTGAACGACGAGTGCACCCTCAGGATTCTGCCCTCGCCCACGGAAGGGGTGCAATCAAGGACCGTCCCAAGTTCTGCCAGGGAACATGCCGCCGGTGCTGCGTTCGGAATGGGACTTGCTCGTGAACAGCCCTTGACGTGCCGATGGCATAAACTTTATGGATGAAGTAATATGCCTCCAAGCTCCATCGGGAGAGTTTGCTATGACAGCCTATCCCCTGCCCAGGACCGAGCCGATCGAAGGCTTGGGCGGCGCCGCGCTCCGTACCTTCTTCAAGTTGGCGGAGGTGTGGAAATTGCGCATTTCCGAACAGCGCCGGCTGCTGGGCGATCCGCCCGAATCCACCTTCTACAAGTGGAAGCGCCACCAGGAAGGCGCGCTGGGGCGCGATACGCTGGAGCGCATCAGTTACCTGCTCGGCATCTACAAGGCGCTGCAGATTCTGTTTCCCAATCCCGAACAGGCCGACGACTGGCTGCATCGGACGAACCAATCTTCGTTGTTCGGCGGCCACTCGGCGCTGGAGCGCATGTTGTCGGGCAATGTTGCGGACCTGTACGTGGTGCGCCAATACCTGGATGCGCAGCGCGGCGGCCATTAGCAAACGCTGGCGCTCGTCGCAGTCGGCGAGAGCGCCGTGCGGCACACTTTGCCGCTCATAAAGCAAGCACAGGGATCGTCGCGATCCGTGCCACGGAATAGCCATGCCAACTGACACGCCCCCGATCCGGCGCATCCGCTGGAGCCAGGCCTACCGCATTGTGCCGAGCCGCTTTCCGCCCGCCGGGCTGTTCGATCGCGTCGCCGATCCGGCGGATCTGGAGGCGGTTTTTGCGATCGAGGCGCTGACCAATCCGCGCCTGCGCGATGAAGCCAATACCTTGCGCCTGGTGCCGCAGGATCGCCGCATCAGCGGCCCGGGCTCAACGCCTGTGATGGCCGCGTTCACGCATTTGAATCCCGAAGGCAGCCGCTTCTCCGACGGCAGCTGGGGCGTGTTCTACGCGGCGCGCAATGTGATCACTGCAGTGGAAGAAACCGTGTATCACCGCGAGATCTTTCTTGCCGCCACGGCCGAGCCGGCCTGCGATATCGAAATGCGCTGCTACCGCACCAGTGTCGATTGCAAGCTGCACGACATCCGCGGCGGCTGGTCTGCGGCGCATGCCGCGGACAGTTACGTGGCCAGCGTGCAACTGGCGCGGCAGCTGCGCGCGGCCGATTCCAACGGCATCGTCTACGACAGCGTGCGGTATGAGGGCGGCGAATGCCTGGCCGCGTTCTATCCGGATGTGGTGGCGCCGTGCGTGCAGGCGCAGCATCTGATTTACCGCTGGGATGGCAAGCGGATTGCGAAGGTGCTGGAGGTCAGCGAGATGAAGCGCGGTGGCGTTTAGTTGCCTAGGTGAATGTCGCTGTGCGGCGGTAGGGTGTTGTTGGGTTACGCTGCGCTAACCCAACCTACGCGGCTTGCGAGTCTTATGAAGATCCTGCTGTCGTTGCTGCTTGTTTTCGGCTCGTGCCTGGCCTGCGCGGGCGAATCGCCGCATTCGTATTGGAATCCGGCCATCGCCGCTTTCGAGGCTGCCGATCGCGCCAATCCACCGCCGCAGCACGCGGTGCTGTTTATCGGCAGTTCGTCGATCGAGCATTGGAAAACCGTGGCGGCGGATTTTCCTGAGGTGCAGGTGATCAATCGCGGCTTCGGCGGTTCGGTGCTGAGCGATTCCACCTACTTCGCCGACCGTATCATTGCGCCCTACCATCCGCGCGCCATCGTGCTGTATGCCGGCGACAACGATCTGTACTACCAGCACACGCCGCAGCAGGTGCGCGACGATTTTGTCGCCTTCGTGCACAAGGTGCGTTCGTTCGATCCCGGCGTGCCGGTGGCTTTCGTGGCGATCAAGCCCAGTGTGGCGCGGCAGTCGCTACTGCCGCAGATCGAACAGGCCAATCGCCTGATCCGCAGTTATGCAGCCACGCAGCACGATGTTGCGTATATCGATGTGTTCACGCCCATGCTGGGCAGTGACGGGCAGCCCCAGCAGAAATGGTTCGGGCCGGATGGGCTGCATATGAATCGCAGCGGCTATCTGTTGTGGATCGGCTTGCTGAAGCCGTGGGTGGATGCGCACGGGCGTTGAGTGCGCTTGGTTCCCAATCGCGTGGCCGCCGTCATTCGCGCGAATGACGGCAGCCAGGCCGGACTATGGCGTTGTATGTAGACCCTGAAGAACTCAGGCGTCGCCACCCTGCACAAACCCTTCGCGCGTGCCGCGATTGAACACGCGATCGCTCGCCAGCACCTCCGCCGCCGCATGCGCTTCGTGCGATTTCAGCTCGGCATAGATCGGCGTAAAGTCCGGCCGCGTGGCGTCGAACAGCTGCTCAAAGCTGTTGATCACGAAATAGGTCTGCTGAAAGGTGTCGATGCGGTAGCGCGTATTCATCACGCGCTCCAGGCCGAAGCCGATGCGGTTGGGCGCCGCCGAATCCAGGCAGTAAATCGATTCGCCCTTGGAACTGACAATGCCGGCGCCGTAGATGCGCATGCCTTCGTCGGTATTGATCAGGCCGAATTCCACCGTGTACCAGTACAGGCGCGTGAGGTTCATCAGCGCCTCGGGCCCGATCGCAAAAGCCTTCATGCCGCCGCGGCCATAGGCCTGCATGTAGTCGGCGAAGACCGGGTTGAGCAGCAGCGGCACGTGGCCGAACAGATCGTGGAACAGATCCGGCTCGCTCAGGTAATCGAGCTGGTCCGGCTTGCGGATCCACCAGCTCACCGGGAAGCGGCGATTGGCCAGGTGATCGAAGAACACCTCGTCCGGCAGCAGGCCTTCGACCGCGACCAGTTCCCAGCCGGTGGTCTCGCCCAGCACCTTGTTGAGGTCGGCGAACTTGGGAATGCCGCCGTCGCCCAGGCCGAAGCGTTCCACGCCGGCCAGGAATTCCTTGCATGCCCGGCCGGGCAGCAGCTCGCGCTGGCGCTTGAACAGGGTGTCCCACACCTCATGGTCGGTGCGCGTGTAGTTGTCCCACGGCTGTTCCACCACGCCGGTGGCGTACACCGGCACATAGCCGCGGTCGGTTTGCTGGTGTTCGACGCGGCGCGGGGTGTTGGTGTTGTCCATGGGAGGCTCCGTGGGACGGGTCTGAAAGTGGCTCCCAAAAGGATACGGCCAAGCCTTCGCACGAAGCTTGTTTTATTGCAGAGTCAGCCGCTCAAAGTGCAATATTCGTGCGCAGAAGGCCTGAATAAGCGGAGGATCATGCATGGTTACCCTGGATCGCACCGATCTGCGCATCCTCGCCGTGCTGCAGGGCGAGGGGCGCATCACCAATGCGGAGCTGGCCGAGCGGGTCAGCCTGTCCCCTTCGGCCTGCCTGCGCCGGCTGCAGCGGCTGGAAGGCGAGGGCATTCTGATCGGCTATACCGCCCAGCTGGATCCGGAGGCGGTGGGCCTGGGCCTGCAGGCCTTTGTGCGGGTGCAGCTGACCAAGCACGAGGCCGAGACCATCGAGCGCTTCGTCGAGCACGTAAATACCTGGGACGAAGTGGTGGCCTGCTACGCACTGACCGGCGACATGGACTACCTGATGCACGTGTATGTAGCCGACCTGCAGCACTTCTCGCGCTTTCTGCTGGACCGGTTGCTCAATGCCTCGGGCGTCGCCGATGTGAATTCCAGCTTCGTGCTGCGTACCGTGAAGCGTTCCACCGCCTTGCCGCTCAAGCAGCTGGAGCGCTAGGCGTTTTCGCCGGCCAGCGTCAGCGGTGCATCCTGGTCGTCCTTGCGTTGGTCCAGGCGCTGGATGCGCAGCGCCAGGAACGCGGCGACCAGGCCGGTAGCACCGGCGATCACGAACGGCGTGAGGTAGCTGCCCAGTTGCACGCGCAGTACGCCGGCCATGAACGCCGCCACCGCCGCACCCACCTGATGCCCCGCCACCACCCAGCCAAACACGATCGGCGCATCGTGGTCGCCGAAGGCTTCGGTGGTAAGCCGCAGGGTGGGCGGCACGGTGGCGATCCAGTCCAGCCCGTAGAAAACGCCGAACAGCGACAGGCTATAGAACGAGAAATCCGAATACGGCAGATACATCAGCGACAGCCCGCGCAAGCTGTAATAGACGAACAGCAGCTTGCGCGGATCGAAGCGGTCGGTCAGCCAGCCCGAAGCGGTGGTGCCAAACAGATCGAACACTCCCATCATCGCCAGCACCCCCGCAGCGCGCACTTCCGGAATGCCGTGGTCGCCGCAGAAAGCGATGAAATGGGTGCCGATCAGCCCGTTGGTGGTGAAGCCGCAGACAAAGAACGTGGCGAACAGCAGCCAGAACACGCCGCGCTTGCTGGCCCGGTGCAGCACGCCCAGGGTGAGCGCAAACAAATTGCCCGACGGCGCGCCGGCATCGACGGGTTCGTGCTCCGTAGCGGCTAAGGCCGATGTCTGCCGGACGTTCCGGCAGCAGCCACAGCACCAGGGGTACCAGCACGACACAGACCGCGGCGATGGTCAGCACCACCGGGCGCCAGCCGGCGTATTCGGCGATCGCCGCCAGGCCGGGCAGAAAGATCAGCGTGCCGGTGGCGGTGCTGGCGGTAAGCAGGCCCATCATCAGCCCCCGGTGCGTACTGAACCAGCGGCCGACCACGGTGGCGCCCATCACCACTGCCACGCAGCCAGTACCGGCGCCGGAGAGCACGCCCCAGCTGAGCAGCAGCTGCCACGGCTTGGTCATCCAGGCGCTGGAGGCGGCGGCGATCGTCATCACTACCAAGGCCGTGACCAGCACATGGCGGATGCCGAAGCGCTGCATCAGCGCCGCCGCAAACGGCCCCATCAGACCGTAGAGCAGGATGCCGACCGCGGCCGAGGAAGAAATATCGTCGCGGCTCCAGCCGAAGGCATGTTCCAGCGGCAGCATCAGCACGCCGGGCGTGGCGCGCATGCCGGCCGAGGCCAGCAGGGCCAGGAACACCACGGCAACCACCACAAAGGCATAGTTTTGGCCGAAGGGCCGGCGGCGCTGTATAGTCATGTTACCGATCGGTACGGGGCGGAAGCGCAGAGTACGTACCGATCGGTAACATTGTCAACAGGCCAGCCATGTCCACACGTCGCAAATCCATGCCAGCCCCCGCCGCGGAAGCGCCGCGCCGTGCCGCGGACCGCATCCGCGACACTGCCTTCGAGTTGTTCTACCGCGAGGGCATCCGTGCGATCGGCGTGGAGGAAATCGTCAACCGCGCCGGCGTGACCAAGCCCAGCCTGTACCGCGCCTACGAATCCAAGGACGAGTTGGTCGCCGATTATCTGCGCGACTATCACCAGCGCTTCTTTCAGCGCTTCGAGGCGCCCGCTGCCGAACACCCCGACGATCCCAAGGCGCAATTGCTGGCCTATCTGGACCGGCTTGCTGTGCGCGCCAGCAGCGAGGGCTATCGTGGCTGCGGCCTGACCAATGCGGTGATCGAATACCCCGATCATGCACACCCCGCGCACCAGGTGGCGGTGGACAGCAAGCAGGCCTTGCGCGAACGCCTGCGCGAGATGTGCCGCGGCATGCGTGCGCGCGATCCGGACGAGCTGGCCGACAGCCTGCTGCTGCTGCTGGAAGGTTGCTATGTATCCGGGCAGACCTTCGGCGAAGGCGGTCCGGCGCGGGTGCTCGGCACGGCGGCGCGGCGGCTGATCGACGCTGCGTTATAGGCGCCACGGCGCACCAGTCAACGGGATCCGCGTTCGCACGCTTCAAACGCCGTGCGACAGTTCGCATGCGTACTGCTGACGGCGGCGCGAATAACGTTAAAATGATGTACTGATGAGTATCGAAGCCGTTTCTGCCCCGGACCGGGACCTGCTGCGCCCGCTGCGCTATGTGTGGCGCGTGCCCTTGCTGCTGCTGCACGTGGTGCTCGGCATCATGCTGTGCGGGTTCGTCCTTACCTGGAATCGCCACGCCGTGATGAAAGACGGCCGCGAGCCGTTTACGCATCGCATGATCCGCGCCTGGTCCACCGGCCTGATGCGCATCTTCGGCCTGCGCTCGGTGCGCGTGGGCAAGCCGATGGCCGATGCCGTGCTGTTCGTCGCCAACCACACTTCGTGGATCGATATCGAACTGCTGCACAGCCAGCGCGCCGCCTGCTTCGTGGCCAAGGCCGAGATCGCCAGCTGGCCGCTGGTCGGCTGGCTGGCCGCCAGCGGCGGCACCATCTTCCATCGGCGCGGCAGCAATCATTCGCTGGCGGCGGTGATGCAGGTGATGGTCGATCGCCTGCGCGAAGGCCGCTCGGTCGCCGTGTTCCCGGAAGGCGGCACTGGCCACAACGGCGTGCTGAAGGTGTTCCATGCGCGCATCTTCCAGGCCGCGCTGGATGCCGAGGTGCCGGTGCAGCCGGTCGCGCTGCGTTTTGCGCGCAAGGGCAAGCGCCTGATCGATGCGGGCTTCCGCGAGCACGAGAACTTTCTGCAGAACTTCCTGCGCATGCTCGGCGGCGCGCCGATGGACGCGGAAGTGCATTTCCTGGAGCAGGTACCGGTCAGCCAGGATGGCCGCCGCCGCATGGCGGAGCAGGCGCGCGAGCGTATCGCTGCCGCGCTTGAGGACCGATCAGCATGACGCTTCCGCAGGGGCGGGATTTCCGTCCCCACTGGCCGCTCACCAGCGGCCATATCCAGACCATGCTTTCTTCCAGCGGTGTGCGCCGCAAGCTGTTGCCGCGCCGTGCCTACAAAGTGCTGGAAGGCGCCGAAACGGTGATGGTGGACGGCGGCGAAGGCATTCGCCTCACCGGCGCCTACACCGCGCAGACCTCGCTGCCGGCGGCACGCGGCCTGGCGGTGCTGTTCCACGGCTGGGAAGGCAGCGTCGATTCCACCTATGTACTGCAGACCGGCAGCCGCCTGCTGGAAGACGGCTGGAACATTTTCCGGCTCAACTTCCGCGACCATGGCGAAAGCCACGCATTGAACGAAGCGCTGTTCCATTCCTGCCGCATCGACGAAGTGGTCCATGCGCTGGGTGACATCGCCCACCGCTGGCCGGCGCCGGCGATGGCATTGGCCGGCTTTTCGCTGGGCGGAAACTTCGCGCTGCGCGCAGCCCTGCAGGCGCCGCAGCAAGGTATCCCGCTGGCCTACACGCTGGCCGTATGCCCGATCATCGATCCCGGCGAAGGCCTGTTTTCGCTGGAAGAATCCGCGCCCTGGTTCTACCAGGCGTATTTCATGAACAAGTGGCGCCATTCCCTGCGCGCCAAGCAGGCGGCGTTTCCGCAGCGCGAATATTTCGAGCTGCAGGAGCTGAAGCAGAATCTGCGTGGCCTGACCGAGGCGCTGGTGCTGCGGCATACCGATTTCGGTTCCCTGCAGGCCTATCTGGACGGCTATTCGGTGGCCGGGCACGCACTGGCGGCGATGCAGATTCCCGCCACTATCCTGACCGCGCGCGACGATCCGGTGATTCCGGTCGATGCCTTCGAAAAGCTGCAGTTGCCGCGCAATATCGAACTGGACATCGCCACCTACGGCGGCCACTGCGGCTTTATCCGCGGCTGGGACATGACCAGTTTCTGCGACGACTACATCGCCGCGCGCTTCAACGCGATCGCCTCCGGCGCCGCCTAGAGCAAGCGCATGCGCCCGGCCCATATCGTTATCAATACGGTGGGCTCGCTGGGTGACCTGTTCCCGTTCCTTGCCGTCGGCCGCGCGCTGCATGCGCGCGGTCATCGGGTGACGGTGGCCACGCATGCGATGCATGCTGCGGCGATCGAACAGAGCGGCCTGCGCTTCGCCGATGCGAGCGGCACACCGGCGCCGGCAAACATCGCCGAATTTACGGCGCGCGCCTTCCATCCCGTGCGCGGGCCGACGTTTCTGATCCGCGATATGGCCGCGGCCGATGTGGGCCCGAGTTACGCGCTGCTGCAGGCGATCTGCCAGGACGCGGATGTGCTGATCACTTCCACCCTAGCCTTTGCGGGGCAGATCCTGGGTGAAACGCTGAGCGCAGCGGGAAAGCTGCAATGGGTATCGGCGGTGCTGGCGCCATGCAGTTTCCTTTCCATCCATGAACCGCCGATCGTGGGCATGCCGTGGGCAGATGAGATGGCCTGCGGTCCGCTGCGCGGCAAGCGCTTGCTGCACTTTCTTATCTGGCTGCGCGTGCGTGGTTGGACCGGCCCGGTGCGTGCCTTTCGGCGCGCGCTTGGACTGCCCGGCGAATCGCCGCTGGGCAATCCACTGCAGGACGGCCAGCACGCACCCGCATGCGCGCTGGCCCTGTTCTCGCCGCAGCTCGGTTCGCCGCAAGCCGACTGGCCGCGCCATGCGCATATCACCGGTTTTGTGCATTACGCGCAGCCCGGTGCGGCGATGGATGCGGCGCTGCAATCCTTTCTGCATGAAGGGCCGCCGCCGGTGGTATTTACACTCGGCTCCACGGCCGTGCATATCGGCGTCCATTTTCTGCGCGAAAGCATCAAGATGTGCGAGCAACTGGGACGTCGCGCGGTGCTGTTCACCGGTTCGCCGGAAGTGCGTGCGCAGCTGCCGGCATCGCTGCCTTCCTCGATGCATGCGGTGGCTTATGCGCCGCACGCCGCCGTATTTCCGCATGCGGCGGCGATCGTCCATCACGGTGGGATCGGCACCAGCACCGAAGCTTTGCGCGCAGGACGGCCGATGCTGGTGGTGCCGCACGGCTTTGACCAGTTCGACAACGCCGAGCGACTGGAACGCCTTGGCGTGGCGCGCTCGATCGCCTCGCGCGATTACCGCTGCGAAACGGTGCTGCCATTGCTGAGCGCCCTGCTTGATGAACCCGCCTATGCACAGCGCGCACAGGATTGCGCGGAAAAAGTGCGGCTGGAGCACGGCGAGCAGGTGGCCGCCGACCTGGTCGAAGCCCTGCTGCGCTGACCTTGCCTGCCTGCCCCTGCCATCAGGCACCCCATGCCGCGTGACTTCCTGCATGTGGTTGCCGCCGGCCGCGCGCGTAAGTTGCGCAGCATCGCTCTGCTGGGGACTCGAAATGGAACACCGTATCCATGCCGTTCTGCCGACATTGCTGGCGCTGGTGCTGACCACGCCCGGCTCCGCGGCGGAGCCGCCACAGGATGGCGCGCCGACAGCAGCCACCGCGCACCCAGGTTGCGACAAGCTGGACGCCAAAGCCTGCGTGGAACTGGCGCTTGCCGCGATGGGCGGACGCGAGCGACTGAGCGGCATTCATAGCGAGCGCTACGAGGCGATCGGACACACGGTGCTGTCCGAACAGTCGTATCGCCAGCAGCCCTTTATCACGGCTTACGAACACGACCAGGTGACGGTGGATTTCGACCGCCAGCGCCTGCGGCGCGAAGCGCATCTCACCTGGCCGGAAGCCGATCCGCACACCGAAGCGGTGGATGCGACGCTGATCGCCACGCCGCAAGGCGGCGTGTATCACGCCAAGCAGGGCGACAGCCCGTGCTCGCTGGCCGACCTGGACGACACCGCCGATACGCTGGCCCTGGGACCGGAGCGTCTGCTGCTGAACGCCGCCGCTGCCGGCGACCTGCATTACGCGCCGTCGCAATGGCTACACGCCACACCGCACAGCGTGGTGGAATTCACCTGGCAAGGCACGCCGGTCAAGCTGTTGTTGAATGCCTATAACCATCTGCCCGATGCGCTGGAGCGCAGCCGCAGCTTCAAGGATTTCTGGTTTGCCTGGGGCGATGTGCAACAGCGCATCTATTTCGATAACTGGCATATCGTGCAAGGCGTGGTGTTTCCGACCAATCGTGTCGACCAGCGTAACGGCTTGCTCTATGCGTCCACGCAGATCCTCAATCCGGTCTTCAATGCCGGCGTCGACGACCAGAGCTTCGCGATGGATGCGGCGGTTGCCGCCAAAAGCGCGCAATCGAAGGGCTGGAATCGCGTCTTCAGCGACAAGCGGCGCGTCGAGCTGGCGCCAGGCATCGAGCTCTATCAAGGGGCATGGAATACCACGCTGATCAAGCAGGACGATGGCGTGCTGGTGCTGGAAGCACCGATCTCGCCGGGCTATGTGCAAGGGATATTGGCCAAGGTACGCAGCGAGTATCCGGGCCTGCCGATCAAAGGCGTGTTCAGCACATCCGATTCATGGCCGCATATGGCCGGCGTACGGCAAGCAGTCGCCGAAGGCGTGCCGGTGTATGCGCTGGATCTCAACCGCCCCTTGCTGGAGCGACTGGTAGCGGCGCCGCATCATTTGCAGCCGGATGCATTGCAGCTGCATCCGGAAGCGGCGCGCTGGATCAGCGTTGGCGAACGCGTGGAAGTCGGCAAAGGCGCCAATCGCGTCGTGCTGTATCCGCTGCGCGGCGCATCGACCGAGCGCCAGTACATGGTGTACTTCCCGCAGCAGAAGCTGCTGTATGCCAGCGATACACTGGCCTTGAATGCGGACGGAACGCTCTACGATCCGGAACTGGTGTACGAAGTGGCGCAGGCAGTAGCGCGCGAACACCTGCAGGTCGAGACGATCTATGCGATGCACGAAGGCCCCACGCCGTGGGCACAAGTGCAACAGAAAATCGCGCAAGCCACGCGAACGTAGGTTGGGTTAGCGCAGCGTAACCCAACGATATCGCGGCGAAGAGAACGGGTAGGGTTACCCTCGGATCGAGTTCGGAGTAACCCTACCCCCACATCAATCCGCCGGCACACAGCGCCCATTCGCCCACGCCCGCAGCGCCGCCACCTGCTCGTGCATCAACACCGACAACGGCCTGGTCGCCTGTAGCGCGTGCAGCAAGGTCTGCTGGTCCAGCGCACCGCCATTGCCGCTGGCGTCATACAGCGCACTGACCACCGCCTGCTCGATCTCCGCACCGGAAAAGCCATCGCTGGCTTCGGCCAGTGCCTGTACGTCGAACGTTTCCGTAGCCAGCTTGCGCCGCTTCAAATGCAGCGCAAAGATTGCCGCGCGAACTTCCGTTCGCGGCAGGTCGACAAAGAAGATTTCGTCGAAACGCCCTTTGCGCAGCAGTTCCGCCGGCAATTCGTCCACCGCATTGGCGGTGGCCACCACAAACACCTTGGACTTGCGCTCGGCCATCCAGGTCAGCAGGTAACCGAGTACGCGACGCGACACGCCGCCATCTTCACCGCCGCTGGCCAGGCCCTTCTCGATTTCGTCGATCCACAGCACGCAGGGCGCCAGCACTTCGCAACTGCCCAGCGCCTCGCGCAGGTTCTTCTCGGTTTCGCCCTGGTATTTGTCGTACAGCGAACCGAAATCCAGGCGGATCAGCGGCACGCCGAAACCGCCGGCAATCGCCTTGGCGGCCAGGCTCTTGCCGCAGCCCTGCACGCCCAGCAGCAGTACGCCCTTGGGGGGATCCAGCGCGGGCGCGGGATTGGGATCGAGGAAGACCGTGCGCCGCCGCTGCACCCAGTCGCGCACGTGGCTGACGCCCGCCACGTCGGCGAAGCTGGCGGTAGCGTATTCGTAATGCAGCAGACCGGAGCGGTTGAGCAAGTCGAACTTGGCCTGCATCAGCTCGGGCAGGTCGCTGGCGTTGAGCGCACCGTCGTTGTAGATCAGCTTGCGTACGATGCGCCGTGCATCGGGTGCGGTCAGGCCGAGCAGATTGCGCACGATGGTGCGCGCCGCATCGTTGTCCACTTCCAGGTTGCGGTTGTGCTCGCGCTGCCAGGCGGCGGCTTCGCCGCGCATGATGCCGGCCAGCTCCTTGATGTCTGGCAGCGACAGCGGTACGCGCGTGGCCAGCGCATCCAGCTCCTGCGGCAGCTCCACCTTCGCGCCCACCAGCACCAGCGTATGCGCCGCCGAGTGATCGCGCTGCACGATCTCGCGCAGCTGCCGCTGGCTCATCGCGTATTGCAGGCAGGGCAGGAAATCGAACAGCAGATAGATGCCGCGCTCCGGTGCCGCGCGGATCGCATTGAGCGTGGAGGTGGCGTCGGGTGCGATGTCCTGATCGCGCGGGCCGTTGAAGTCGAGCCGTTCCAGCCCCTCGGTCATGGTCCAGCGCCACAGCGGATACAGCGACTGCGCGATCACGTGCCGGAAGCATTCGATCACCCGCTGCTCGTCCACGGTCTCGATCACCAGCAGGGGCGTGGCGGCACGCACCAAGGTGCTCAGATCTTCAAGCTCGCTCACGCTCATCCATCCTCCCCGGGAACAGCTAACTTAGCAGAGCTGTCACCAGCCGATCATGGCGGCCGGGTTAAGCTCGCCGGTCACATGGGTGCGCGCGGCGCCGTGGCAAGCACTGACTTGCGCCATCTTGACGGCGCCCCAACACTGGCAGTCTTTCCACCGCAGCACCGGAGATTTCCATGCAGTTACGCAGCGACAACTTCCAGCACGGCCAGCCGATGCCGCCCCGGCTCGCCTTCGGCAAGACCGCCAGCCCCTTTGCCCTGTCGGACAACAACAGCCCGCACCTGGCCTGGAAGGGCGCCCCGGAAGCGACGCGCTCGTTTGTGCTCACCTGCATCGATACCGACGTGCCGAGCAGGCCGGACGACGTCAACCAGGAAGGACGCAGCGTGCCAGCCGACCTGCCGCGCGTGGATTTCGTGCATTGGCTGATGGCGAACATTCCGGCCGAATGCGCCGAACTGGGCGAGGGCGCCTGCAGCGACGAAGTGACGCCGCGCGGCAAGCAGGATCCGTTCGGACCGCCCGGCAGCGTGCAGGGCGTGAACGACTACACGCACTGGTTCGCCGGCGATTCCAATATGCAGGGCAACTACCTGGGCTACGACGGTCCGTGCCCGCCGTGGAACGACACCCTGGTGCATCACTACCACTTCCGCGTGCATGCGCTGGACGTCGCCAGCCTGCCCTTGCAAGCCGGCTTCACCCTGGACGACCTGCGCGCGGCCATGCACGGGCATGTGCTGGCCGAGGCAGAGCTCACCGGCACCTACAGCATCAATCCGAACGTGACGGCCTGATTGCCGCCGGCACAAACGTCAGCGAGATGTATAGGTTGCAGCGGGAACCTTCACGTTCGGACAGCACCTGATGTGGCACATGGAACCGGGCGTGCGCGATGACACCCCGGTTACAAGGAGCTGCGCCATGTTGCATTACGCCCTGGTTTTCCTGGTTATTGCTGTCATCGCAGCCTTACTTGGTTTTACCGGCATAGCCGGTACCACCGCCTGGATCGCCAAGGTATTGTTTGTCCTCTTCCTGATCCTGGCGGTGATCGCTTTTCTGCGGCGCGCCAGCTGAACGGCGACGCGACCGTTCAGACAGCGGGTCGGCAACCCGTTACAGTGATTGACCTCGCCATTGGAGAACGTCATGAACAAAGAAGTCCAGGCGCACGAGACGCAAGAGCACAACGCCCATCAGCGTATCGACCAGGGCGCCGAGCGCATCAAGCAGGCCACCTCCGAAGCGGTCGCCAGCGGCAAGGAAAAATTCGGCCGCGTTGCCGACAACGTCGAGGAAGGCCTGCATCGCGCCACCGACAAGGCCGCCGACGCCGCCAATCGCACCACCGACAAGGTTGCCGATGTGAAGGAGCGCGGCCAGGCCGCCTACGAGCAGGCACGCGACCGCGCCGACGAGTGGCTGGACGATGTACGCGACTACGTGCGCGAGAAGCCGGTGCAGGCGGTGGCCATCGCACTCGGCGCGGGCTGGCTGCTTGGCCGTATTCTTCGTCGCTGATCCATCGGTGTCAGGCGCGGAGGCGGGCGATGCACGATTCCGTGCGCGATAACGAGGCGGCCGGGCAAGCCGGGCCGCCGGGGCAGGACAGCAGCCTGCTCGATGAGCTGGCCCAGGTGGCGCGAGCGGTACGCCAGCTGTTCGGTGCCCAGCTGCAATTGCTGGCGGCCGAGCTGGGGCTGGCGCGCAGCGCGGTGTCCTGGATCCTGGCAGCAGGCCTGGTGGCGACCATCGCCGGAGTCGGCCTGGGCCTGACCGTGCTCGGCCTGATCGGCCTGCTGCTGGCCAAGTGGCTGCACTCCTGGATCCTGGCTTTCGCGGTGCTGGCAGTGCTCGAAGCGCTGACCTTGTTTGGCGCCATCCTGCTGTTCCGCCGCTGCATGCACTGGATGAGCCTGCCCGGCACGCGGCAGGAGTGGCGTGCGATCATGCGCGATACCCTGCATCGGGCCGAGCAGGATATCGAGGCGGAGAAGGGGGAGCCATGAGCTTGTTCAAGCAGCTGGAAAAAGTGCGCCAGGCGCGCGAACGCGTGGATACCCACCGCACCGCGCTGGCCACCCCCACCGCGGCGCTGCTGGCGCGTGGCCAGCGCCACCCGCTGGCGATGGTGGGCACGGCGGCCGGCGCCGGTTTCGCGCTTGGCAGTCTCGGCGTGGGTGCGCTGCGCGTACCCGGCATGGCTTCGATGATCACCACCGGCATCGCCGATATCGTGGCGCACGGCACGCGGCTGCTGGCCGAATTGAGCATGGACGACAGCTACGCCGAGCAAGACAGCGGCGACGCATGAGCGACGCCGGGCCGGTAGCGGGAACACCGCAGCGCGCGGCGCCGTCTGCCGCGCTTACCCCCAAGCAGATCAAGCAGGCCGCGCACGGCGTGTATCGCCTGCGCGGGCATCTGCGCGCGATCCGCATGACGCTCAACGCCATGCTGATTCTCGCCCTGCTGTACACCGTCACCCTGGTCAAGGCATTGATCATTCCGCTGGTGCTGGCGGCGTTTATCGGCCTGGCGCTCAATCCGATCGTGGCGCGCGGCACGCGCCATCGCATTCCGCGCTGGCTCGGCGCCAGCGTGCTGATGATTTCGCTGATGGCCGGCATCATCACCGGCATCAGCATGCTGGCGCAGCCGGCAGCAAGCTGGCTGCACAACGCGCCGACCACCATCCGCGGCTTCATTCCCAAGCTGCAGCACATCACGCGTCCGCTGGAAGCGGCCGGGCGCGCCACGCAGACCCTGGTCAACGGCCATCCGGTGCGCCCCGATGCCGGGTCGAGCCCCAGCGACGTGGCCTTCAGCGTGTGGGATGTACTCGGCAATGCGCCGAAGGTCTTGGCGGCAGTGCTGACCGTGTTGCTGCTGGTGTATTTCTTCCTGGTCTACGGCGACCTGATCCTGCGGCGGCTGGTGGAGATCGCGCCGAGCTTCGGCTACAAGCGCCACGCCGTGACCATCGTGCGCGGCATCCAGACCGAAGTGTCGCGCTACATCCTCACCACGGTGGTGATCAACGCCACGCTGGGCCTGACTACTGCCGGCATGTTGTTCCTGCTGCATATGCCCGATCCCCTGTTGTGGGGCACGGTGGCGATGTTCGCCAATTTCATTCCCTATGTAGGTGCGATCGTCACCACCACCACGCTGCTGCTGGTGGGGCTGGTGCATTTCGACGATGTGACCCACGCGCTGTTGCCGGCACTGTGTTTTGCCTGCATCACCGCGTTCGAAGGCAATCTGATCACGCCGATGATCCTGGGACGGCGCATGCGGGTCAGCCCGATTGCGATCCTGATCTGGCTGCTGATCTGGGGCTGGCTGTGGGGCGTGCCGGGCGCGTTGCTGGCGGTGCCGATGCTGACCAGCTCCAAGCTGGTGGCTGAGCGCGTGCGCGGCTGGGAATGGTTTGCGCGGATGGTGCAGCGCTGACGAAGACTGACTCCCTCCCCTGCTTGCAGGGGAGGGAGCAGATCACTTCGCTTGTGCGACATCCGAGCAGCTGGCATCACCACATGCCTGCCAGCCACCGCCCAACGCCTTATACAAAGCCACCGCCCGCGTATCGATCGCCGCCTGCGACTGCGCCAGGTCATCCTCCGCCGCCAGCTGCACGCGCTCGGCATCCAGCAGCTCCAGATAACCGGTAGCACCTTCCTGATAGCGGATGCGCGCCAGATCAGCCGCACGCTTGCTCTGCGCGCTCTGCGCAATCAGCTGCTCGATTCGCGCGTGCTCGGCGTTGTAGCCGACCACCGCATTGTCGACATCCTCGATCGCCTGCAGCACGGTCTGCTGATAGTTCGCCTCGGCGGCATCGGCACGCGCTTCGCTGGCGTGCAAATTGGAGCGCACGCGTTCGACGTTCAGGCCGTTCCAGGTGATGCTCGGGCCGACCGAGAAGGCGCGTGACGCCGGACCGCCGAAGTCATTGCTGCGCCCGGCCAGGAAGCCGACAAAACCGCCCAGCGAGATATGCGGGAAGAAATCCGCCTTCGCCACGCCGATGCGCGCCGTGGCCGCCGCATATTGCCGTTCGGCCACACGCACATCGGGGCGACGCGACAACACGTCGCCTGCCTCGCCAATCGGCAGCACGCTGGCGATCGGCTTGAACGTCGACGGCGATACATCCACATCCAGCTCACCGGGACGTTCGCCCAGCAACACCGCCAGGCGGTATGCATAGGCATGCGCCTGCGTGTCCAGCACCGGCAGCTGTGCGCGCGCCGCACTGAGCTGGGCGCTGGCGCTGGCCACATCCTGCTCGGAGGCGGTGCCGATCTGCGCGCGCGCCTGGATCAGCTTGAGCGTGTCTGCCTGGTTGTCGATATTGCGCTGGGCGATCGCCAGGCGCTGCTGCGCGCCGCGCAACTCGAAGTAATTGCGCGCCACTTCGGCGAACAGGCTGACCTGCGCATCCTGCATCGATGCCTGGCTGGCGCCCAGATCCGCCCGCGCCGCTTCTACCGAGCGACGCACGCCGCCGAACAGATCCAGCTCCCACGACGCATCGAAACCGGCCTGATACGTATCGACCGGCACGCGCTGGTTGCCGAAACCGGGTTGCTGTTCCAGCGCGCGGCTATACGAAACGTCGGTGCTGATGGTCGGGATCTGATCGGACTTGGCCGTACCCAGCAGCGCGCGCGATTCCTGCAGGCGCGCCGCGGCGATACGCAGATCCAGGCTGCCCTTGGCGGCGCGCTGGATCAGCGCATCGAGCACCGGATCGTTGAACTGCTTCCACCACGCGGCCTGGAACTGCGCGGCGCTTTCGCGCGCCGCGTCGACGTTCTGCACCTGGGCCGCCGGTGTAGCGGGCGTCTTGTAATCCGGCCCCACGCTGGCGCAGCCGGCCAGCGCGAGTGCGGCGAACAAGGCGGTATTACGAAGCAAGCGTGTCATCTCAATGGCCCTCCAAGGCAGGCTTGGCCGAAGTGTGCTGATGCTTGCGCGCCTCGCGGCGTTCCACCACGGCGCGGATCAGCACATAGAACAGCGGGGTATAGATCAGGCCGAAGATGGTGACGCCGAGCATGCCGGAGAACACCGCCACACCCATCGCGTGACGCATTTCCGCACCGGCACCGTGCGAGGTCACCAGCGGCACCACGCCCATGATGAAAGCGATCGAGGTCATCAGGATCGGGCGCAGGCGCAGGCGGGCCGCTTCCAGCACCGCGTCGTGGCGGCTCATGCCTTCATGCTGGCGTTCGCGTGCGAATTCCACGATCAGGATCGCGTTCTTGCACGCCAGGCCGACCAGCACGATCAGGCCGATCTGGGTGAAGATGTTGTTGTCGCCACCCGACAGCCACACACCGGCAATCGCGGACAGCAGCACCATCGGCACGATCAGGATCACCGCCAGCGGCAACGACCAGCTCTCATACAGCGACGACAGCACCAGGAACACCAGCAGCACGCACAAGGGGAACACCAGCACCGCGGTATTGCCGGCGAGGATCTGCTGATAGGTCAGCTCAGTCCACTCGTAGCTCATGCCGTTGGGCAGGTTGTCGTTGGCCAGCTTCTCCATCGCCGCCTGCGCCTGGCCGGAACTGAAACCCGGTGCCGGGCCGCCGTTGATCTCGGCGGTGATGTAGCCGTTGTAATGCATCACGCGTTCCAGGCCGGCGGTTTTCTTCACCGTCACGAACGAACCCAGCGGCACCATCTCGCCCTGCGCATTGCGCGTCTTCAGCTGCAGGATGTCTTCCGGCTCGTGGCGGTACGACGAATCGGCCGACACGTTGACCTGGTAGATGCGTCCAAAGCGGTTGAAGTCGTTGACGTACAGCGAGCCCATATACGCCTGCAGCGTATCGTCCACGTCGGCCAGGTCGATGCCTTCGGTCTTGGCCTTCTCGCGATCCACATTCGCATCGATCTGCGGCACGCTCACCTGGTAGCTGGAGAACAGCCCGGCCAGTGCCGGCGTTTTCTGGCTCTGCGCGATCAGGTTTTGCGTCTGCTTGTACAGCTCGTCAAACCCCAGCTGGCCGCGGTCTTCGATCTGGATGCGGAAGCCGCCGATGGTGCCCAGGCCTTGTACCGGCGGGGGCGGGAAGGTGGCGATATACGCATCCTGGATGGTGGCGAACTTCTGGTTCAGCGCGGCGGCAATCGCACCGGCCGACAGCGACGGATCGCGCCGCTCGTCGAATGGCTTGAGCGTCTCGAACACGATGCCCGCGTTGGTGCTGTTGGTGAAGCCGTTGATCGACAGGCCCGGAAAAGCCACCGCGCTCTGCACGCCCGGCTGCTTCAGCGCGATCTCCGACATGCGGCGAATCACATCTTCAGTGCGATCCAGCGAGGACGCATCCGGCAGCTGCGCGAACGAGACCAGATACTGCTTGTCCTGCTGCGGCACAAAGCCCATCGGCACATGCGAGAAGCCCAACCAAGCCAAGCCCATCAGGCCGGCGTACAACACCAGTGCCACCGGGCCCGTGCCGACGATGCGGCGCACGCCGCCCACATAGTTGTCGGCACTGCGGTGGAAAAAGCGGTTGAACGGGCGGAAGAGCCAGCCCAGCGCCTTGTCCATCAGGATCGACAGCTTGTCCTTCGGCGCGTCGTGGCCCTTCAGCAGCACCGCGGCCAGCGCCGGGCTGAGGCTGAGCGAATTGAACGCCGAGATGACGGTGGAGATCGCGATGGTCAGCGCGAACTGGCGATAGAACTGGCCGGTCAGGCCGCTGATAAAGGCGGTCGGCACGAACACTGCGCACAACACCAGCGCGGTGGCGACGATCGGTCCGGTCACTTCGTTCATCGCACGCCGCGTGGCTTCGCGCGGCGAATGGCCCAGCTCGATATTGCGCTCGACGTTTTCCACCACCACGATCGCATCGTCCACCACGATGCCGATCGCCAGCACCAGGCCGAACAGCGACAGCGCGTTGAGCGAGAAGCCGATCAGATACATCACTGCAAACGTACCGATCAGCGACACCGGCACCGCCACCAGCGGAATCACCGATGCACGCCAGGTCTGCAGGAACAGGATCACCACCAGCACGACCAGGAAGATCGCTTCCACCAGCGTATGCGCCACCGCCTCGATCGAGCCGCGCACGAAGATCGTGGGGTCGTAGACGATGTGGTACTCCACGCCCTGCGGGAACTCCTTCTTCAGCTCCTCCATGGTGGAGCGCACTTCGTTGGAGATCTGGATCGCATTGGCGCCCGGGCGTGCAAAGATCGGAATCGCCACCGCCGGCTGGTTGTCCAGCAAGCTGCGTAGCGCGTACTGGTTGGAACCCAGCTCGATCCGCGCCACGTCACGCAGATGCACCACGCTGCCATCCGCATCGGTGCGCACGATGATGTTGCCGAACTCGTCCACCGTGCTCAGGCGGCCCTGGGTGTGGATATTGAGCTGGAAGTCGGTATTGCCCGGCACCGGCGGCGCATTCAGCGCACCGGCTGCCACCGCCACGTTCTGCTCCTGGATCGCATGCACCACGTCGCTGGTGGTCAGATGGCGCTGCGCCAGCTGATTCGGATTCAGCCACACGCGCATGCTGTATTCGCCGGCGCCGAACAGCTGCACATCGCCTACGCCATCCAGGCGGGCGAGCAGATCCTTGATATGCAGGCGCGCGTAGTTCGACAGGTACAGCATGTCGTAGCGCTTATCCGGCGAGGTAAGGTGCACCACCATGGTGAGATCGGGCGTGCTCTTCTGCGTCGTCACGCCCAGGCGCTGCACTTCTTCCGGCAGACGCGGCAAGGCCTGCGCCACGCGGTTCTGCACTTCCACCTGCGCATTGTTCAGATCGGTGCCCAGCGCAAACGTCACGGTCAGGGTCATCTGGCCGTCGCTGGTGGCTTGCGAGGACGAATACAGCATGCCCTCCACGCCGTTGATCTGTTCTTCCAGTGGCGTGGCCACGGTTTCGCCGATCACTTCCGGGCTGGCGCCGGGATAGTTGGCGCGCACCACCACGGTGGGCGGCACCACTTCGGGGTATTCGCTGATCGGCAGCTTGAACACCGCGATGCTGCCTGCGATCACGAAGATCAGCGACAACACGGCGGCCATGATCGGCCGGTCGACGAAAAACTGTGCGATGTTTTTCATGGTTTCTATCTCGGAAGCTTCAAATTGAAGCGATGGACTCGCTCCTCCCCCTGCATGGCAGGGGGAGGTTGGGAGGGGGTGCTCTGGTGCGGCTTCGTCGCGAGAGTGAGCAACCCCACCCCAGCCTTCCCCTGCAAGCAGGGGAGGGCGTACATCGGTCAGCCCTGCGGACGCTTCGGCGCCTTGCCGCTATCCGCCTGCGCCGTACGCGCATCCTGGCCATCGGGATTGGTCACTGCGGCATCCACCAGCGCCTTGTCCTCGGCACTGAGGCGGGCATCCATCGCCACCTGCTGCGGCGTCACTTCCACACCCGGGCGCACGTGCTGCAAACCGTTCACCACCACCACGTCGCCGGCGTTGATGCCGTCGTCGATCACGCGCAGACCATGGAATAGCGGGCCGGTGGCTACCTTGCGGTATTCCACCTTGTGCTGCCCATCGAGCACGTAGACGAACTGGTTGCTGAGATCGGTGCCGACTGCGCGGTCGTCGATCAGCACGCGCTGGCGCAGCTGGCCGCTCTGCAGATGCACGCGCGCATACAGGCCGGGTGTCAGCAGGCCGCCTTCCTCGTCGAACACCGCGCGCAGACGCATGGTGCCGGAGTTCTGGCGCAGCTGGTTGTCGACAAAGTCGATCCGGCCGATATGCGGATAGCCCTGCTCATCGGCCAACCCCATCGCCGCCTCGATGCGCGGCGGGTGACCGTTCTTCACCGCATCGCGGCGCAGGCGGTCGAGCTTCAGCCAGGTCTGCTCGTCCACGTCGAAGTAGACGTAGATCGGATTGGTCGACACCACGCTGGTCAGCACGTCCGAACTGCTCACCAGGTTGCCCGATTGAATGCGCGCGTTGCTGACGCGGCCGTCGATCGGTGCACGCACCTGGGTCCAGTCCAGATTGAGCTTGGCGGTGGCCAGCGCCGCCGTGGCCGCGGCCAGGGTGGCGTTGGCGCTTTGCTCGCCGGTGCTCATGCTGTCGGCGTCTTCCTGCGAGATCGCATGCTGCGCCAGCAGCCGTTTGGCGCGAGCGGCATTGGCCTGGGCCAGGCTCAGCTGGGCCTGGGCCTGGGCGCGGTTGGCGCTCAGCCGGTCCACTTCAGCCTGGAACGGGCGCGGGTCGATGCGGAACAACACATCGCCCTGATGCACATCGGCCCCTTCCTTAAACAGCACCGCGTCCACATATCCGCCGACGCGGGGACGCACATCGACGGTATCCACCGCCTGCAGCTGGCCGGTGAAGTCGGCGCTGTCGCTGACCGGCCGCAGCATGGCCGGGGCCACCGTCACTTCCGGCGCACCGCCGGCACCCTGGGCAGTCTGCGCCTGGGCGCCATGATGGCCAACAATGGCCCAACTGCCGGCAATCGCAGCTACGACGAGGCCGGCGAGAATCGCTTTCTTCAACATCACTCTTCGCTCCCTGGAATCGGTCGTGCCGCAATGCAGCACGATTGGGGAAACGAATAATGGGTATACCGTTTAGTTTAGAAAATCCGTTTCTTGCGCAAGCCACTCGTGACTCGCAATCACGAATGGGCGCATAATCACCAGCACTCTGCGTTTTGGATCCTGCTATGGAAGACTTTTCTGCCATTTCCGCCTTCGTCCGCGTGGTCGAGGCAAAAAGTTTTGCGTCCGCTGCCGCCCAGCTGGGCATGACCCCCTCCGGGGTCAGCCGCGCCGTTTCCCGCCTGGAGGAAAACCTCGGCGTGCGGCTGCTGTTCCGCTCCACCCGCGCCCTGCGGTTAACCGACGATGGCGCCTCGTTCTATACCCGTTGCAAGGAGATCCTTGCCGATCTCACCGAGGCCACCGAGGCCCTCGGCTACGCCCAGCGCAAGCCGACGGGCAAGCTGCGGGTGGGCATGACGGTGTCGGTGGGGCGGGCGGCGATCATTCCGCAGCTCAGCGATTTCGAGCGCCGTTACCCGGATATCCGCCTCGAATTGATGATGTGCGACTACCCCTACGACCTCAACGAGGAAGGCGTGGACTGCGCCATCCGCCTGGGCGAGCTGGAGGATTCCAGCCTGATCGCGCGCAAGATCGGCTACTTCCGCAACGTGCTCCTGGCCTCGCCCGAGTACCTGCAGAAGCACGGCGCGCCGAGCAGCATCGAGGACCTGAAGAACCACCGCTGCATCAACTACGTCTATTCCAACGGCCGCCCGCGCCAGTGGCAGTTCGATACGCCCGGCGGCCGCGTGGAGGTGGATATCAGTGCGCACATGCTGATCAACGACGGCGAGTCGGTGATCCAGGCGGCGGTGGCGGGCCTGGGGATCATCCAGGCGCCGCATGTACTGGCCGCCTGCATGCTCGATCTGGGCAAGCTGGAGCCGGTGATGACCGATACCGTTTCCACCGGCAAGAACGTGTGGATCGTGTATCCGCAGAAGAAGCATCTGTCGGTGCGCGTGCAGGCATTTATCGAGTGGGCGCGCGAGTTGTTCGAGCGACCGTTCGAGTCGGTGTGCCAGATGGCCCCGGTGCCGGCGGTCGGTGCGATGCAGCCGGTGCGGGAATTGCCGCCGGTGCGCAGAACGCAATAACGCCGGATCTGACGTTGCTCCCTCCCCTACTTCACGTAGGGGAGGGGGCTGTTCGAGGCGGGCTGGATATCAGGCGTTTGCAGGTATCAGCAGCAGTAAGACCATGCCCAACGCAATGCGGTACAACGCGAACCAGGTGAAGCGGTGTGTGCGTATGTAAGCCAGCAGCCATTTCACCGCGACAAACGCCACGATCAGCGATACCAGGAAACCCATCGCCAGCGCCGCCCAATCCTCATGCGCGGCGCCGCCGCTCTTAAGCACCTTCCACAACTCATACGCCGTCGCCGCATACATGGTCGGAATGCCGACCAGGAACGAAAACTCCGTCGCCGCCGGCCGGTTGCTGGTGCCGGCCAGCATGGCAGTGAAAATCGTGGCTCCTGAGCGCGACGTGCCGGGAAAGATGCCCGCCACGATCTGCGCGACGCCCACCAGAATCGCTACCCGCCAGGTCACCTCTTTGCGATCGGCTTGCCGCGCCGCGATCGCCTCCGCGGCCAGGATCCAGAAGCCGCCGAGCAGCAACGCCCAGGCAATCGGCGTCAGTGTTTCCGGCAACTTGAAGCCGTAGTGCGTGGCCACGAAGCCGAGCACACAGGTAATCAGGAAGGCCACCAGTAGCTTGGCCAGATAGCTGCGGTTGGCAGCATCGCCCCACTGCGTCAGCAGCTGCCAGATGCGTTTCCAGTAAATCAGCGTGATCGCCAGGATCGCCCCGGCCTGGATGCCCACATTGAACAGATCAGAACGCGCGCCGAGACCGAATTTCTCCGCGATCAGCAGGTGACCGGTACTGGAGATCGGCAGGAATTCGGTAATACCCTCGATGATCCCCAGCAGGATGACGTTGAGCAGATCGTGCACGTGGATTCCTCCGCCAGGGCGACCGACACAAAACGGCATAGCTTAGGCGGAATGATGGCCTGCCAGCCGCCGATGCCGGGGGTTTCTTGATTTGCCTCAATATGGTGCAAATGGTTTGACAAATTGGTGCATTCGAGACTTGCTTCAGCCGCCGATTTGGATTCAAATGCCTGACGCATCGGGTTTTTCCTCGTTGGTACGGTGCTTGCTCTACAGCACGCGCGATCCCCTTTTTCGACTCTGAGGTCCCACATGTCCGCCAAGAAAGTTCTCGACCTGATCCAGGAGCATGAGGTCGAGTTCGTCGACCTGCGTTTTGCCGACATGCTCGGCAAGCACCACCACGTGACCTTCCCCGCCCACGCCATCGACGAGTCCACTTTCGAGGACGGCAAGATGTTCGACGGCTCCTCCATCTCCGGCTGGAAGGGCATCAATGAGTCGGACATGGTGCTGCTGCCCGACGCGGACACCGCCTACCTCGATCCGTTCAGCGGCCACACCCAGCTGGTCCTGCATTGCGACGTGCTGGAACCGAGCACCATGCAGGCCTACGGCCGCGACCCGCGCTCGATCGCCAAGCGCGGCGAAGCCTTCCTCAAGTCCACCGGCATTGCCGACACCGCCTTCTTCGGTCCGGAGCCGGAATTCTTCATTTTCGACGGCGTGCGCTGGCAGAACGACATGGGCCGCGTGTTCTACGAAATCGAATCGCAGGAAGCCGCGTGGAGTTCGCGCTTCAAGTACGACGAAGGCAATAGCGGCCATCGTCCGGGCGTGAAGGGTGGCTACTTCCCGGTCAGCCCGGTCGACTCGCTGGGCGACCTGCGCGCCGACATGTGCAAGGTGCTCGAATCGCTGGGCCAGGTGGTGGAAGTGCATCACCACGAAGTGGCCAACGCCGGCCAGTGCGAAATCGGCACGCGCTTCAACACGCTGGTGCAGAAGGCCGACGAACTGATGACCATGAAGTACGTCATCAAGAACGTGGCGCACCAGAACGGCAAGACCGTCACCTTCATGCCCAAGCCGATCGTCGGCGACAACGGCAGCGGCATGCACGTGCACCAGTCGCTGAGCAAGGACGGCAAGAACCTGTTCTCCGGCGACCTGTACGGCGGCCTGTCGCAGACGGCGCTGTGGTACATCGGCGGCATCTTCAAGCACGCCAAGGCCATCAACGCCTTCGCCAACTCCACCACCAACAGCTACAAGCGCCTGGTGCCGGGCTTCGAAGCGCCGGTGATGCTGGCCTACTCCGCCCGCAACCGTTCGGCCAGCTGCCGCATTCCGTTCGTGTCGAACCCGAAGGGCCGCCGCATCGAAGTGCGCTTCCCCGATCCGATGCAGTCCGGCTACCTCACCTTCACCGCGCTGATGATGGCGGGCCTGGACGGTATCTTGAACAAGATCGATCCGGGTGCGCCGGCTGACAAGGATCTCTACGATCTGCCGCCGGAAGAAGAGAAGAACATTCCGCAGGTGTGCTCGAGCCTTGATGCTGCGCTGGAAGCGTTGGACAAGGATCGCGACTTCCTCAAGGCCGGTGGGGTGTTCACCGATGACTTCATCGATGCCTATATCGAGTTGAAGATGCAGGAAGTGACGCGCTATCGCGCCAGCACGCATCCGCTGGAGTTTCAGATGTATTACGCGATCTGATCGCGTAAGTATGGGGATCGAGCAACGGGCGCTTCGGCGCCCGTTGTTTTTCTGCACGCCGAAACGAGGCTTGCGTAGGTTGGGTTACCCCGGGCTCGATCCGGGGATAACCCAAGGAATGTTTGTTCCTTCGGCCTGATCGTGCATGTCGCGTCGATCTGCTCCCTCCCCTGCTTGGCAGGGGAGGGCTGGGGTGGGGTTGCCCGCGCTTGCCCAAAGTTATGCGCTCGCCTCGTTGTGCTTTTCGCTGGTTTGAGAGATTGCTTGCGGCGCTTTCGGCCCCTGCGGGCCCGAGTCACTTTCTCTTGCGTGCCCAAGAGAAAGTAACCAAAGAGAAGGGCACCCCGAGGGAGCGCTTGATGGGCATCCATGCCCATCAAGTGCGTGAAGGGTGGGAGGGGCTTTTCGACAGCACATCCTGTGCT
>NZ_JACZZA010000011.1 GCF_014863405.1 Dyella acidiphila | reverse complement strand
AGCCGTTCGAACGGCACGTCCTGATGCGCATAGGCGGCCAGCGCGGTTTCGCGTACACGTTCCAGCACCGTACTGAAGTCCGGCGTGCCGGACAGATCCGTGCGCAACACCAGGGTGTTGACGAAGAAGCCGATCAGCTCGTCCAGCGCACTGTCGGTGCGCCCGGCAATCGGGCTGCCGATGGCGATGTCCTCACCGGCGCCCAGGCGCGAGAGCAGCACCGCCAGCGATGCCTGCAACACCATGAACAAGGTGGCGCCATGGCTGCGTGCCAGTTCCTGCAGGCGTGCATGCAGTTCGGCGGAGATGCGCAGCGGCACCTGGCCGCCGCGATAGCTGGCCACCGGCGGCCGGGGCCGGTCGGTGGGCAGGGCGATCACTTCGGGCAGTTCGGCCAGCTGGGTGCGCCAATAGGCCAGCTGTTGCGCGAGCGCGCTATGCGGATCGCTTTCCTCGCCCAGGAACTGGCGCTGCCACAAGGTGTAGTCGGCGTACTGCACCGGCAGCGGCGCCCATTCCGGCGCGTTGCCTTGCAGGCGCGCACGATAGGCACGCTCGACATCGCGCCACAGCGGCAGCATCGACCAGCCGTCGCCGGCGATATGGTGCAGGTTGACCAGCAGTACGTGTTCGTCGTTGCCCAGGCGCAGCAGCGTTACGCGGATCGGCAGTTCGCGGCTGAGATCGAAGCGATGTGCGGCGGCGTTATGCAGGGCAATGGCCCAGCTGTCGGCATCGGCATCCTGGCGATGCAGCACCAGCGCCGCATCCGCGCGAATATGCTGGCGCGTCACGCCATCGGTTTCGTCGAACACGGTGCGCAGCGATTCATGCCGCGCCACCACGTCGACCAGTGCGGCTTCCAGTACGACGTCGTCGAGCGTGCCGCGCAGGCGCAGCGCGAACGGCATGTTGTAGGTGGTGCTGGGTCCTTCCAGCTGATGCAGGAACCACAGGCGGCTCTGCGCATACGACAGCGGCAACACCTGCGGACGCGGCTGCGCCTGCAGCGCCGGACGGATGATGCCGCCGGTTTCCAGTTGTGTCGCCAGCGTGGCGACCGTCGGTGCCTGGAACACCGCGCGGATCGGCAGTTCGACCTGGAAGGTGGCGCGGATCCGCGCCACCAGGCGCGTGGCCAGCAGCGAGTGGCCGCCCAGGTCGAAGAAGTTGTCGTCGATGCCGATACGCGGAAAGCCCAGCACGGCGCAGAACAGGCCGGCCAGGATTTCTTCCTGCGCATTGCGCGGTGCGCGCTGGCTGGTGGAAACGAATTCCGGCGCCGGCAGCGCGCGTTGATCCAGCTTGCCGTTATGCGTCAGCGGCAGGCGGTCCAGCGCCACGATCGCGCTGGGGATCATGTAGTCGGGCAACTGGCCGACCAGCGCATGGCGGATCGCTTCGCTGACCTTGGCCACCAGCCGGCGCGAGCGCAGGCGGTTGGTATGGCTGGGCGCGGCTTCGGCCGGCACGAACAGATCGGTCGGCTGAATGGCGCTGCCGTCCTCGGCGCGCGCCACCACCAGGTCGTAGCAGCCGTCGCCCGGCTGCGCAGACAATGTGCTCCAGAAGCAGTAGCCGGGCAGCGCATCGGTATCGGTAAACACTTGCGGATAGCCGCTGTGCGCGACGAACTCCAGCGATTCCTTGGCCGCGCGCGTATGGCCGCCGCCCTCGATCACGCTGTGCGCAGTGATTTCGCCAGCCAGCCGCGGGTAGGGAATGCGCTGGATACGCAGTGCCGGCAGCGCCAGCGTATCGAGCTGCGCGCGCAAGGCATCCAGGCTGTCCAGCTGCTCATTCCAGGCCAGCGTCGGAATCGCCTTGAACGAGCTCAGGCCGGTGCCGGCCATATGCAGCACTACGTCATAGCGGTGCCGGGTCAGTTCGTTGGAGGCGTGGCCGCGCTTGAGCTGCAGATCGATCCCGGCGATCTGCGCAAAGCGCGCCGGCAGTTGCGCGAAATAGCGCGGATCGATCAGCAGTTCTTCTTCGAAAAACAGATTCTTGGTGATGCGGCCTGGCAGCTCGCTGCCGGGCGTGTCGTCCGCCGCGCGGGTGATTTCCATGGTCGAACTGAAATAGCGGTGCGTGGCCAGATTGCGCACGTCGCCGATGAAGAAGCGGCCGCCCGGCGCGAGCAAGCGGCAGGCGGCGGCGATGACTTCGTCGAAGTAGGACTCGCCCGGGAAATACATCGACACCGAATTCATCACGATGGTGTCGAAGTACTGCTCCGGCAGGCCGTCGGTGCAGGTCGCCTGCTGCACGCGCAGATTCACTTTGCCGGCGAGGTCCGGACGCTTCTGCAGCAGGTGCCGGCAATGCTTGATCACGTCGGCGGACAGATCCGTGCCCCAGTATTCCTCGCAGGCATGCGCCGTTTCCTGCAGGATCAGGCCGTCGCCCACGCCGATTTCCAGCAGCCGCCGCGGCGCCAGGTCGAGCACGCGGCGGCAGGTCTGTGCCTGCCATTCGAGCATTTCATGGGTAGGAATGGGGTCGCCACTGTAGCTGCTGTCCCAGCCCCAGAACTTGTCTTGCTCGCGCTCTTCCACCGGCGCCACATACAGGCGCTGGTTGAGCTTGTCCCAGTTTTCGACGATCTCGTCGCGATCTTCGCCGGCCTGCACGTCGGCTTCGTTGATCACCACATAGCCGACCAGGTGCTTGAGCCCTTCGCGGTCGGTGCGCGGCACGGCTGCCGCGGCGACGATATTGGGCAGGCGCGCAAGCGCGGCAGTGACTTCGCCGGGCTCGATGCGGAAGCCGCGGATCTTGACCTGGTCATCGACGCGGCCGGCGATTTCCAGCACGCCGTCGGCATTCCACTTGGCCAGGTCGCCGGTGCGGTACATGCGTGCGCCGGCGGCGCCGAATGGGCAGGCGACGAAGCGTTCCGCGGTCAGCGCGCTGCGGCCGACATAGCCGCGCGCAAGGCCGGCGCCGGCGATATACAGCTCGCCGGGCACGCCCGGCGGCAGCGGCTGCAGGTGCTGGTCGAGGATATAGATCGCCGTGTTCCATACCGGCCGCCCGATCGGCACATAGCCGTTGCTGTCGGCCGGTTCGGCGAATACGTCGTAGACCGTGCTGGATACGGTCGCCTCGGTCGGACCGTAGTCGTTGACCAGGCGCAGGTCGGCCTGCGCCTCGCGCAGCATCGCTACCGTGCCCTGGCTGAGCGGTTCGCCGCCCACCGCCACGATGTCGCTGAGAAAGCGCAGCCGCTCGGCGGGAATGCGCGAGATCACGTGATTGAGATGGCTGGGCGTGCTGTTGACGAAGCCGCAGCGCTGGCCGGTGCGCGCATGCGCGATCAGCGTATCGACCGCGCCAGTGTCGCTGGTGAACTGCACGGTGGCGCGCGACAGCAGCGGCACCACGATGCTGAGAATAAAGCCGTCGAACGACAGCGAGGTGGCGACCGGGCAGGCCGCGCCTTCGGCAATGCGGTAGTAGTCGCGCGCCCAACAGGCATAGGAAACGATGCTGCGCGTCGCCAGCGCCACGCCCTTGGGTTTGCCGGTAGAACCGGAGGTGTAGATCACAAAGGCCAACTGATCGCCATGCAGCGGACTGCGGCGTTCGGCGTCGACCAGGTTATGCGACGCCTGCGCGGCCAGTGCGCCTTGCTGTGCCGCTTCGTCGAGCAGCAGCAACGCGTAGCCGGGCGGCAATGCGCGGGTGGCGGCAGCGTGCGTGACGATGCAGGCCGGCGCGGCATCGGCCAGCATGTAGGCCAGGCGTTCCGGCGGATAGTCCAGGTCCAGCGGCAGATAGCCGGCGCCGGCCTTCAGTACGCCCAGCATCGCCACCAGCGCATCGAGCGAGCGCGGCAGTGCCACGGCAACCAATTGTTCCGGACCGATCCCGCGCTGCACGAGTTCGCGGGCGAATTGATTGGCGCTGGCGTTCAACTGCGCGTAGCTGAGTGCATCGTCGGCAAGGCTGACCGCTGGCAACTGCGGCACTTGTGCTGCCTGCGCTTCGAACAGCGCGGGCAAGCTGGTGTCGGCCATCGCATGCGCGGTGTCGTTCCAGGTTTCGAGCAAGCAGTGCCGTTCGGCCGGCTGCAGGATCTCGATGCGATGCAGGGGCAGCGACGGATCCTGCACCACCGCCTGCAGCAGACGCAGATAACGCGCGGCCAGCGCTTCGATGCTGCCGCGATCGAACAGCTCCGCGGCAAACTCGATCGAGCCGATCAGGCCGGGCGGCACTTCGCCCGAGGTCGGGGCCAGATGCCAGATCAGGTCGTGCGGGACGCCGTCGACATCGGTCGTGTTGGCCGCGTCGGCTTTTTCCGCCAGCGCCAGCAGCACCTGTGCGAACGGACGATGCGCCGCGGCGTGCATCGGATGGATCGCAGCCACCAGCGACTGGAACGCGACGCGGTGCAGCTGCGCCTCGCCAAGTGCGGCCTTGCTCCGCTGCAACAGGTTGCCGAAAGCAGGGTCGCCCGCCAGTTCGCAGCACAGCAACAGCGGCTCGTGCTCGCCGGGCATGCGCAGGCCGACGGCGAACTGTTCGCCCGCGCCCAGCCGGCTCAGCAGCATGGCCAGTGCGGCATGCAAGGCCAGCTGCAACTCGCAGCCGTGTTCGCTGGCCAGTTGCTTCAGTCCGCGCAGCAGGGAAGGTTCGATCCGCAGCGGCACCGTGTCGCGCCGGGTGCCGGCGGCGGTGCCGCGCGGCCGATCCAGCGGTAGTGCGGTAACGTCCGGCAGCATGCGCAATTGGCGGCGCCAGTATTCGATATGTTCATCGCCGGAAGACAACGTGACCGAATACAGTTTCTGGTGCATCGACATGCGACGGCTCCCTTGGCCGGGTGAAGATCAAGCAGTAGCGAAACAGCCGTGCGCGGACGGCTCAGCTCATCGCAGCAACCAGGCTGTTCGGTCGCATGTCGGTCCAGTGCTGCTCGATGTAGCCGAGGCAGTTTTCGCGCGACATCGGCGCGGTCTGCGCCGCCCAGCCTGCGGGCACCGGAATGGAGGTGGGCCACAACGAGTACTGGCCTTCGTCATTCATCAGCGCAATGAACTCGCCGTCGGTGGCTTCGAATGGATTGCTGTGCATGGGCGTTGCTCCCTGGTGTGGATAGAGTCGGATCGGTGTTTCAGGCGCGCTTTTGCGCGGGAAGATGTTCGAGCAGGGCGGTTTCGAGGGCCTGGCAGGCCTGCTCGAATTCCGCCGGCGTCACGCCGAGCCGGATGCGGAAAAAGCCCGGCAGATCGAAGCTTTCGCCCGGCAGCACCAGCACGCCCGAGCGGTCGAGCAGGGCCTGTGCGAAGGACATCGAATCGGTGCTGTCGCGCAGCCGTGCAAACACCGTGCTGCCGCCATCCGGATCGGTGAAATCGATGGCGCCGCCGCTGTTCGTGGCGACCTGGCGCAGGCGTTGCAGGTTGTGCGTGATGGTGGCGATGGTCGCCGGCAGGATGGTGTGGCGCCGCTCCAGCAATTCGGCGCCGAGCTGGTCGCTGAGCAGCGGAATGGTGTGCGTGACCAGCAGCTTGAAATGGTGGTAGCGGGCCAGCAGCGCCGGTTCCGCAATGATCCAGCCGACCCGCAGGCCGGTGCAGCCGAAGCATTTGCCGACCGAGCCGAACGCCACGATATTGCGGCGCAGGCCGGCGGCCGAGGCGATGCAGTCCTGGGCGGGATCGCGGGTGAGGTAGCGATAGTGCTCGTCGACCACCACCACCGCGCCGACTTTTTCGGCGGCATCCGCGATGCGCAGGATGTCCTCCGGCGCATACACCGTGCCGGTGGGATTGTGCGGGGTATTGAGCAGCACGATGCGGGTATGCGCATCGATCGCACCGATCACCTCGTCGACCGGCAGCTGGAAGCCTTGCTCGGGGCGCAAGGCGATTTTGCGGATTTCATAGCCCAGCGCCTCGGGCACGTCGTACAGCGCGTGAAAGGCCGGCACCGGGATGACCAGGTTGGCGCCCGCTTGCTGGTGCGCCAGGCTGACGGTCACCACCGCTTCGGATACCCCGGCGGTGACCAGCACGCGGTCGGCCGCCAGCGAGTGATAGCTGGCGGCGACAGCCGCACGCAGGCGCGGCGAACCCCAGGTGCTGTTGTTGCCCAGCGACAGGGCGTGGATCCAGTGCTCGCTGCCGATATCGGGCAGCACGTCGCGCAGGCGGATGTCCTGCACGCTGCTCTCGCCGAGATTGATGCGTACCTTGTGGTCGTTTTCGACCAGCCAGGTATCCATGATGTTGGTGTTGAGTTGCTCGGCTTGGGTGGTCATCGGATCGTCCGCCTGGGTTGCATGGTTCATGGATCGGAGCGCAGCGCTTATTCGGCGCGTTGCAGCAACAGCGGCACCACCGAAGGCGCGCCATTGCGGGAAAAGAAAATGCCGCCGCACTCGTTGTCCCATTGCCGGTAGGCGTCGTCGCGCAGCAGTACGCGGTGCAGCTCGCGCATGCGCCAGAACGGCACGCGCGGGCGCAGGTGATGGGCCAGGTGATAGTTCTCGCTGTGCATGCCGGTCAGCAGCCCTTCCAGCCAGTGGCTGTTGCGGTTGCGCGTCATATGGATGTCGCGCCCGTTCTGCATCAGCGGTGCGTGTTCGGCCAGTTCGATAAACCAGCCGATCACCTGGAACGAGGTGAGGAAAGGGACGATCCAGAACAGCAGCAGATTCGCCAGCTGCCCGTAATACGCAGCGACCGCCGCGATGGCCAGCCAATAGGCGCAAAGGGTAAGGTTTTCCCTGCGCTCGGCGCGGCTCTTGTTTTTGCCGAAGGCGCGTTCTTTCACCAGATAGCCCAGATAACTCGGCACGTGGCCGAGCAGGCAGGGCTTGAGCAGGAACTCCCAGGCGTGGGTCTTGCGGTCCTTGATCGCGTACACGCCCTTGTCGAGCATGTAGCGATAATCCGCGTCGCCGTGCGGGTCGCCGAAGCGGCCGTGGTGGCCCACGACATGCGAACGCCGGTAGGCATTGAGCGTGGAAAAAATCAGGTAGCCGCTGAACCAGGTGGCGAGTATGCGCTCCAGCCGCTTATTGCGCGCCAGGGTGCCGTGCGAGGCCTCGTGCACGATCGTCGCCAGTGCGCGCTGACGCGAACCGATCAGCAGCAATGCCAGCGGATAGCAAGCCCAGCCAAAGCGCAGCGTTATGAATACGGAAAGCGCGACCACGCCAAGATCGCAGGCTACGGCCATTAATGCGTGCCAATTGTCGAGTTCGCACAGTGCCTCGGCCTCGGCGAGAATACTGCGGTCGAACGCGTGTTTAATCAGGTTACGCTCCATTATCGTCACACCTGAAAAAATCGATTGAAGGTAAGAAAAACGCAACACTATGCGAACAAATGAAAAGCACTTTTGCTTTTCATTTCGGAACCTTTACCGGCCGTTTTCCGATTGATGAATTGCCTTCAAAACCAGGCATGTTCAGGCAGCACCGCGCCTCGCCGCATTGCGCGCAGTGAATCGGTTTACGCAGATTTTCCGGCCGCTTGCAGCACGGCCAGGAGATATGTCACGACGCATCGCTTCAGTATCGATGCGGTGACCCACACGACGTTCTTGACTTGCTCTTGCTAACGCACGGGCCCCTGTTTGCCCCTTATAAAGTTTGACAGAGCGAACCGTGAAGCCGATGTAGAGGTGTGCAAATAAGCGCGCGCAATCATTGAATATTCACGTGCGTGCGCACAGATCGCGCATATTCACTTCGCTTATACAAGCCAATGGATTGTTTTATTCCGTACGCATATGAATTGGAACGATGCAAATTGTCTGGCAATTAAACTAATAATCACGCATCGCTTGCCGGCGTCGTTTCGGGCGCGATCGCGGATATTTCCTTGGCATCGAATGCGTGCGGATAGTGCGTGCTGTACCAGCCTTCCACATCCTTGTCGTCGAGTTCGAGAAAGGTGCGGAAGTTGGGGGTGACCCAGTAGCCCGCGCTGCCGAGCAAGAGCGTGATGCCGAAAATGAGGTATACGAAAGAGATCGGCCAATGCATCAGCCATAGCCCGGCCAGCGCCGGGCCCACAATGGCCGACAGCTGGGTCACCACCACGTTCACCGCCATCATGCGCGTGCGGAAACGCTTGGGTGAGGCAAGGATGCGGCGCGAATAGCCCATCATCACCACGATCGAATTCATGAAGCCGACCAGCAGCAGCGATGCCGCCATGGTCAGCGGCGCATGGGTCTGGCCGACCAGCACCAGCGCGGGACCGAGCAAGGTAATCGCCGCCACGCGCAAGCGGAAACGCCCGAGCCGTTCCACGATGCGCGCATTGCTGCCGACGGCGGCGCCGAGCAGCATGCCCAGCGAGACCGATGCTTCGCAGATGCCGAGCCACTGTCCGGACAATCCCATGGCATGCACTTTCAACGGCAGCAGCATGCCGATGCACGGTATCAATGCCAGGCCGACCACGAAGGTGATGATGGTCCAGTTGCGCTCCAGTCCGATGCGCCATTTGGCGCGCACGCCGGCACTCAGTTCCTGCCACCAGCCGCCGCGCGGGTGAGTCGTCGCTGGCGGACTGGCCGGCAAACTCTCGGTCACTGCCAGCACCGCCAGGATCAGCACAATCTGCAGCCACAGCGCGAAGCTCACGCCGGCGAAGCTCAGCGCCAGGCCGCCGAGCATCGGGCCGCCGAGCTGGCCGGCCGATTGCCAGAATTTCTGCTGCTGCATCGCCTGCGGCAGCGCCGCCTGCGGCAGCAGGTCCGATGCCATTACGCTCATCAGGGGAATCACCATCGACAAGCCCGACAGCGCCACGATTTCCACGGCGAGCAGCAGGCGGATGTCGTAATAGCCGAAGCTGGCCAGGCAGGCCGTGCCGATGGCGCCAAGCAGATAGACGCACAGGCCGATGCGGATCAGCAGGCGCTTGCTATGCCGGTCGCCCAGCATCGACATCAGCGGCATGGTCAGGCATACCGCCACCGCGCACAGCGTGGCGTACAAGGCGAGGTCGTGCCGCCCGTTCTTCAGCGTGATCCACCAGGGCACGGCGACCTGGCCGACCATCATCGCCACCAGCACCATGGCGTTGCCGCATAGAAAGCGGCGGAATGCACGTATGGCGGAAGCCGGCTCGGCCGGCGGCGGGGTGGCATCAATCGGCGGCATACAGGCTACCTGCAATGGCGCGGCCGATACGCTCGATCGCACTGTGTTCCATCAGTTCGTGATGACCGTGCGGCACTTTCAGATAGCGATGGTGCGGCGTGCCGTCCACGCCCCACCAGTTCGCCATATGCAGCGGCGACTCCAGCGGCACCGCATCGCGCTCCGCTTCCACCACGGTCATGCTGGTGCGCACCGGCTGACGCTGGAACGCGCTGAGGAACGCGCTGTTCAAGCGGCAGGTAGTGAACAGCCGCGACTTGGGCACGTGGTGCGAAACGCCGGCGAACAGATGATCGATGTAATTGGCGATTTCCGCGTCGGTGCGCGGGCCGGTGCCGTAGAAATGTTCCGCGCCGATCGGCGTGGCATCCAGCAGGATCAGGTTGGCAACGGTCTTGCCGCGTTCTTCCAGCAACTGCGTCATACGATGCGCAACATAGCCGCCGAACGACCAGCCCAGCAGGTTGTAGGGTCCATCCGGATAGAGTTCGCCCATTTCCCGCAGGTATTCCTCCACCAGTGCATCCAGTGTTTGCGGTGGACGATCGCTGCGGCTCAGGCTGGGTGCGTTGAAGGCATAGATCGGCTGGTCGGCGGGCAGCACTTCGCGCAGGCGTCCGTACGAAATGCCTACGCCGGTCAACGGCGGTACGCAGAACAAGGGCGCCAGGCCATTGCCGCGCTGAATCGGCAGCAGCACCGGGAACAAGTCGTCGGCGAGCCGGTCCGCGGCGTGGTCGTCGTAGATCCGCGGTTGCGGCGCCGTCAGCTCGATGTCGGCGGAGGCGCTCGGTTCCGCTTGCGCCTGCGCGAACTGAGTCAGTTCGTCCAGCCAGGCCTGTGCCAGCGCTTGCATGTCGACGGGGGCAAAGACATCCGCCGCCCATGACCAGCTTGCCTGCAGTTGCGTGCCGGTGCTGTCGTCGATCGCGGCTACGTTGAGCGAAATGGCATGCGACAGCGCGCGTGCCTTGTCCACTTGCAGGGTGCGCTCCAGCGCTGCCGTCTGCCAGTCGCCATCGCCGGCGCGGTAGCGGCCGAGATAATTGAACGCCACTTGCGAAGGTGCGTACGCAGCGAGGTTGGCACGGCCCTCGTCGCTGAGATAGCGCAGGATGCCGTAGCCGATACCGTTGTTGGGCAGGCGCCGGCACTGCGCGGCAAGCTGCTGGACAAGGCGCGAAAGCGGCAGCTGCTGCCGCGTGGCTTCAGCTGCGCCGGATACGCCAGCATCGAGTTGCACCGGATACAGACTGGTGAACCAGCCGAGCGTGCGGGCGAGATCGACTTGATCGCCGATCTCTTCGCGGCCATGGCCTTCCACGTCGATGCGCACAGCCGTGCCGTCGCCGTAGCCGTATGCGGCACGCCAGCGGCTCAGGGCCAGTGCCAGCGCGGCCAGCAACAGCTCGTGCGGTGTTACTCGCCATTGTGGTGCGATGCGCTCCAGCAACGGTGCGGCGAGGGATGCCGGTACCGTCAGCTGCAGCGACTGTTCATTGCCGAAACAATCCAGCGATGCCGTCAGCGGGCGTTGTCCGAGCACCGGATCGGGCGTGCGCTGGATCGACAGCCACAGCGGCAACTCCTCGTGCAGGCGCGCCGATGCGCCGGCTGCCAGCAGCGCCGCTGACCATTGCGCAAACGAAGTGCCCACCGGCATCAGTGCCGGCGCGCTGTTTTGGGTCGCCGCCTCGTAGGCGGCCTGCAGATCGGGCACCAGGATGCGCCACGACACCGCATCTACGGCCAGGTGGTGGATCACCAGCAGCAAGCGCCCCTGTTCGGCGCCGCCGTCCTGCCACACCGCATGCAGCAGTTTGCCGTTGGCGGCATCGAGTGCATCGGCGGCGGCTTCGGCGGCATCCATCCAATGTTCCGGCTGGGCGACCTGGGTCCAACAACGCTCGGCCTGGATCACACCGGGCGGCAGCAATTCCAGCGCATGATCGTCGCCCAGCCGCATGCGCAGCGTGTCGTGATGATCGAGCACTGCCTGCAAGGCCTGCAGCAGATGCGGCGCCGATGCGCCGGCCGGGGTGCGCAATACCGTGGATTGCAGATAGCGGTTGGTAGCGCCGCGCTCGAAGAACCATTGCATGATCGGCGTTGGCACAAAGCGCGTCGCCACCGCCGCTCGGGCTGCCGCTGCCTGCAGCGGCAGGGCGACCGCGGCCAGCGCAGCGACCGAGGGATGGCCGAAAATATCGCGCGGCGTGATGCGCAGGCCGGCCTTGCGCATGTGGTTGATCAGCTCGATCGAGCGGATGCTGTCGCCGCCCAGGTCGAAGAAGCTCGCATCGATATCGATCTGTTCCAGGCCGAGCACCTGCCGGAACAGCGCCGCCACGATCAGTTCCTGCGGCGTACGCGGTACGCGCTGGCCGACCAGTCCCTGGCTGGGCGAGGGCAGCGCGGTGTGATCGAGCTTGCCGTTGGGAGTCAGCGGCAGTTGCTGCAGCAGCATGATCGATGCCGGCAGCATGAAGGCGGGCAGTTCGCCGGCTACTGCGCGGCGCAACGCTTGTACATCCAGGTTGGCGTCCGCGCGCGCAACCACATAGCCGAGCAATTGCTTCTGACCGCGCAGATCCGCACGTGCGATGACTGCCGCCTGGGCCACGCCCGGCTGACGCAACAGCGCCGCCTCGATTTCGCCGGGCTCGATGCGGTGGCCGCGGATTTTTACCTGCGTATCGTTGCGGCCCAGATAATCCAGGCGACCGTCGCGCAGCCAGCGTGCACGGTCGCCGGTGCGATACATGCGACTGCCCGGTGCGCCATGCGGGTTGGCTACGAAGCGTTCCGCGCTGGGCGCCGGGCGCCGCAGATAACCGCGCGCCAGGCATGCGCCGGCCAGATACAGCTCGCCGGCCACGCCCGGCGCAACCGGCTGCAAGGCGGCATCGAGTACGTAGGCCTGGGTATTCCACAGTGGCCGTCCGATCGGCACGCTGCCGGCACCACGCAGATCTTCGGCAACGCGATGGGTAATACAGCCGACGGTGGCTTCGGTGGGGCCGAATTCGTTGACGATGCGCACATCCGGGTAGCGTTCCTGCCAGAACGCCAGGTCGCTTGCGTTGGCGGCTTCGCCGCCGAGCACCAGTGTGCGCGCCGGCATGGCGCCGCGCTGTTCGGCCAGGGCCTGATTGAGCGGCTTCAACTGCGTGGGCGTGAGCTTGATCAGGTCGTAGGTGTAATCGGGATTGCCGGTGAAGATCGAACCCGAGGCCAGCATCGCCACCGGCTGGCCGGCGAGCAGCGGACCGAACAGCAAGGTGACGCTGCCGTCGAAGGTCGGCGAAAGCGTAAGCGGCGCGCCGTTGCCACCGTCGTTGAAGTAGGCCTGGCGTGTCCAGGCAAAGTAATTGGCCAGGCTGGCATGCTCGATCACCACGCCCTTGGGACGGCCGGTGGAGCCGGAGGTATAGATCACGTAGGCCGGATGCGTGGCGCGCAATGGCCGCACGCGTTGCTCGTCGCGCGGATTGCTCTCGGCCTGGCGCGACAACCGCGCTACGCCATCGGCGGCATCCAATGTCCATACCAGCGTGCTGTGCGCGAAAGTGCCGAGATTGGCGGTATCGGTGATCACACAGGCCGGTTGTGCATCGGCCAGCATCAGGGCAATGCGTTCGGGCGGATATTCCAGGTCCACCGGCAGATAGGCGGCGCCGGCTTTCCACACGCCCAGCATGGTGGCCAGCATGTCGGCGCCACGCGGCAGGCCGATCGCCACGAACTGTTCGCTGCCGATGCCGGCCTCGATCAGCGCATGCGCGATGCGGTTGGCGCGCCGGTTCAGCGCATCGAAACTCAGCTCGCCGCGACCGAGCAGTACCGCATCCGCTGCGGGCGTGGCGGCCGCCTGCCGTTCGAACAGACGCGGCATGGTTTCGGCGGTGACCGGCCACGCCGTACGGTTCCAATCGTGCAGGATCTGTTGACGTTCCTGTTCGCCGAGCAGCTCCAGCTGGTCGAGCCGGCGGCCCGGGTCGGCGGCTACCTGGCCCAGCAAGCGCAACAGCCGATCGGCAAAACCCTGCACGGTTTGCCGATCGAACAGATCGGTGGCGAATTCGATGCAGCCGATCAGTTCGCCGCTATCGCCATCGGCCTTGTGCAATTCGGCGAAATGGAAGGTGAGGTCGAACTTGGCGATGTCGAACTGGCGCGGGTATTCGCTGACCGTAATGCCGGGCAGCAGCAGGCGTTCCTCGGGATTGTTCTGCAATACCACCATCACCTGGAACAGCGGATGGTGGGTGGTGGAACGCGCCGGCTTGAGCACGTCGACCAGCTGATCGAACGGCATGTCCTGATGCGAATAAGCGGCCAGGTCGGCACTGCGCACGCGCGCCAGCAAATCCATAAAGCTCGGATTGCCGGCCAGGTCGGTGCGCAGCACCAGCGTATTGACGAAGCAGCCGACCAGATCGTGCAGGGCGTTGTCATTGCGGCCGGCCAGTGGTGTGCCCAGCGGGATATCGCTGCCGGCGCCGAGTTTGTACAGCAAGCTGGCGACGGCGGCGTGCAACAGCATGAACAGGCTGCAGCGCGCCTTGTGCGCCAGCGCATGCAATTGCTGTTGCACTTCCGGCTCGATGCCGAAGCGCAGCGTATCGCCGCGATAGCTGGCCTGCGCCGGACGCGGCCGGTCGGTAGGCAGTTCGAGTTGTTCGGGCAGGCCGGCGAGGCTCTTTTTCCAGAAGGCGATCTGCGTGGCGATCGCGCTGGACGGATCGTCCGCCGTCCCCAGCCATTGGCGTTGCCACAGCGTGTAATCGACATATTGCACCGGCAGCGGTGCCGGCGCGGGAAGCTCGCCGCGGCTGCGGGCGGTGTAGGCCGCGCCTAGATCGTTGGCCAGCGGGGCCATCGAGCCGCCGTCGCTGGCGATATGGTGCAGCAGCAGCAACAGCACATGCAGCTGGTCGCCGAGTACGAACAACTTGCAGCGCACCGGCAGTTCCTGTGCCAGGTCGAAGCGGTGCATGCAGGCTTCGCGCAGGCTGTCGGGCAGCTCGGCTTCGGTAAGTGTCGACAGCTCGAACGGTACCAGGGCTTCATCGGCCGGCACGATCAGCTGCCGCGCCTGGCCTTCGTGCTCGACAAAGCGCGTGCGCAGGCTTTCATGGCGTGCCACCACGTCGTTCACCGCCTGGCGCAGGGCCTGCGCATCGAGCGTGCCCTCCAGGCGGATGGGCAGTGGCACGTTATAGGTGGCGCTGTGGCCTTCTAGCTTGTGCAGAAACCACAGCCGCTGTTGCGCAAACGACAACGGGATTGCCGGCGGGCGCTGCTGCGGCTGCAAGGTGGTGCGCGCGGCATCGCGCGATTCCAGCAGTGGCACCAGCGCCGCCACCGTCGGCAATTCGAACAATTCGCTGATCGGCATTTCGATGCCGAACACCGAACGTATGCTGCTGACCAGGCGCATCGCCAGCAGCGACTGTCCGCCGAGGTCGAAGAAATTGTCGTCGATGCCCACGCGCGGCCTGCCCAGGACTTCGGCAAACAGGCCAGCCAGGATTTCTTCCTGCGGCGTACGCGGCGCGCGGCTTGCCGCCGCGGCGAAAGCCGGTGCGGGCAGGGCTTTGCGGTCCACCTTGCCGTTAACGGTCAGCGGCAGTGCGTCCAGCAGCACGATCGCCGCCGGCAGCATGTAGTCGGGCAATTGGGTGGACAGCGCGCTGCGCAAGCTTGCTTCGTCCAGGCTGTGGCCGCTTGCGGCTACCACATAAGCGACCAGGTGCCGCTGGGCGGCTTCGTCCTCGCGCACCATCACATAACTGTGCGCAACACCTGGCAGGCGCGACACCGCGGCATCGATCTCGCCCAGTTCGATGCGGAAGCCGCGCAGCTTGATCTGCTGGTCGCCGCGGCCGACGTAATCGAGCTTGCCATCGGGCAGCCAGCGTACCACATCGCCGGTGCGATAGAGACGGCTGCCTGGAGCGCCATGCGGATTGGCGATAAAACGCTCTGCCGTCAATGCAGCGCGTCGCAGATAGCCGCGCGCCAGCCCGTTGCCGCCCAGATACAACTCGCCCGGCACGCCGGGCGGTACCGGTTGCAGTGCGTGATCCAGTACGTAGGCCTGGGTATTGTCGAGCGGCCGCCCGATCGGCACGCTGGCCTCGATGCGGCAGGGCGCACGCAGCCAGCAGCCGGTGGCGAAAGTGGTGGTTTCGGTCGGGCCGTAGACGTTCACCACTTCCAGTTGCGGCCAGCGTTCGAGCAACTGCTCGAAGACTGAAGGCGCCGCCGCTTCGCCGCCGGTGTGCAGCGTGCGCAGCTGCGCCAGGCATGCCGGCGCCTGCTCCAGCAGGATGCGCAGCAGGGCGGTAGTGATGAATGCGGTGGTGACGCGATGGCGTTCGATCGTGTCGGCCAGTACCTGTACATCGGTCTTGCCGGGCGGCGCCAGCACGATGGTGCGGCCGCTCAGCAAGGGCATCCAGGTTTCATAGGTGGAGGCGTCGAACACCTGCGGCGAATGCATCAGCACGCGCTGCTGCGCGGCATCGGTCAGGCGCTGGTCCAGCGCCAGGTCCACCACGTTGCGATGCGTAACGGCAATACCTTTGGGCTGGCCGGTGGAGCCGGAGGTGTACATCACATAGGCCAGCTGCTCCGCATGCGCCGCGCAGTCGGGTGCATGCATGGGCGACTGCGCGGCCAGCGCAGCCTCCTGTTCGAACACCGCAATGCGGCATTCGCCGGCCGGCAGCCGCGGCGCCAGCGCGGCGCTGGCAAGGACCAGCGGCGCATCGGCATCGGCCAGCATATGCGACAGGCGCACCGGCGGATAATCGGCATCCAGCGGCAGATAGGCGGCGCCCGCCTTCAGTACGGCGAGCAGCGCAACGATGCGTTCGAACGACGATTCCATGCACAGGCCGATCAGTTGCCCGGCACCGGCGCCCAATGCCTGCAGTCGATGCGCCAGTTGATTGGCGCGCTGCTCCAGTTGGGCATAGCTGAGCTGGCGTTGATCATCCTGCAGAGCGACGGCGTCCGGCGTGCGGGCCGCCTGCTGCGAAAACAGCTGGTGCAGCGTGGCGTGCGGCATGCTTCGCGCGGTGGCGTTCCAATCCACCAGGATCTGCCGCCGCTCATCCTCGCCGAGCAGGTCGATGCGGTCGATCGGACGGTCCGGATCGTCGGCTACCAGCTGCAGCAGCCGTGCAAGGCGCTGGGTAAGCAGCGCGATGGTGTCGCGTCCGAACAGATCAGTGGCGAATTCCACTTCCAGCAGCATGCTCTGGGCTACGCCCTGGTCCGGCCGCTGCTGGATGAAATTGAAAGTGAGATCGAATTTGGCGACGCGAATGTCCGGCCACACGCTGCGTGTTTTCAGCCCGCCTAGCGGCAGCGGTATTTCGCCGCCGTCGACCACGGCTACCGTCACCTGGAACAAGGGATGGTAGGCCGGCGTGCGGGTGGGATTGATCGCGTCGACCAGATAATCGAAAGGCAGGTCGTGATTCGAGTAGGCATCCAGGTTGATCCGCCGCACCCGTTCCAGCAGCTTGGAGAAACTGGGATTGCCCGACAGATCCGTGCGCAGCACCAGCATGTTCACGAAAAAGCCGATCATGTCGTTCAGCACGGCGTCCGTGCGGCCGGCGAACGAGGAGCCGAGCGGAATATCGTTGCCTGCACCGAGCTTGCCGAGCAGCAGGGCGACGGCGGCCTGGAACAGCATGAACGGAGTGACGCGATGCTTGCGCGCCACCTCTTGCAGACGCGGGTACAGGCCGGTGCCCAGGTCGCACATCAGCGTGTCGCCGCGATAGCTGGCCTTGCCGGGCCGCGGCCGATCGTAGGGCAGGGTCAACTGGTCGGGCAGGCCGGCCAGAGCTTTTTTCCAGTAGGCAGTCTGGCGCGCGATGATGCTGTCCGGATCGGACGGGTCACCCAGCTGCTTGCGCTGCCATTGCGCGTATTCGCCGTATTGCACTTCCAGTGGCGCGCGTGCGGGCGCCTGGCCTGCGCAGCGCGCGTCATAGGCTTCGGCCAGATCGCGCACCATCGGGCCATGCGACCAGCCGTCGGTGGCGATGTGATGCATGACCGCGATAAACACATGCAGCTGGTCGTGCAGCTTGAACAGATGGCAGCGAAAGGGAATTTCGCGTTTTAGATCGAAACAATAATTGCTGGCACGATCCAATGCCGCCGAAAGCGCAGCTTCATCCAGTTCGACGATCTGCAGCGGCGTTTCCAGTCCGGCAAGTTCCACCACCTGTTGCTGGCCGGTGCCGTCGGTACCGGAAAACACGGTGCGCAGGCTTTCGTGGCGCGCGATCAGATCGCCGATCGCGGCGCGCAAGGCGGCCACCTGCAGCGGCCCTTCGATGCGCCAGATGGTCGCGATGTTGTAGGTGGTGCTCGGCCCCTCGAACAGATGTTGGAACCAGAGTCGCTGTTGCGGATATGACAAAGGCGTCATGCGCAGCTCCGTGCAGAGGAGGCGAGAAAATTGCCGCGTCGCGAAGCGCAGGCAAAGCCGGGCCGCCACCGGTCTTGTCGGCGGTTATGGCGGGAAACAGGCGCGTAAAAGACGTGCTTCATTCGCGAGCGGCTCATCCTTGCGACACGGAATTCCAGGCGGGCGTAGCAATCCGAATCCATACGGATTCGGATGGTTTCAGTTTCTTGTCACCGCAGCGCTGCGTGTGTCCGGCGTTTTACACACTGCCGGAATCGCGGCGGCCGCACACACACTTTCCCTTGTTGCGTGCGCTCTCCCGGCCTGTGCATGGCTGCACAACTCACATGCGATCGACCGGCCCCTTGCCTTGAGAACGTAAAGCTTTTTCAGTCTGGCATAGGGTCGCGTGAAGACGGTATGAAGAACGCGGTGCTTCAAATCACCGCTTCGCTCAATGTGATTTGCATCAATTGCACTCGCATTGCGCGTAGCTTAGTCTTCCGCCCGCGCCGGCCTGGTTCCACTGCTACCGCGACGCGTAGCACGGTTTCACGCGCTTCTGTTTCCTTGCTTTTGCCGGCGCAAAAGCGTGGGTCTTCCTTTATTTCGCTTTGAGCATGGCTGCGCGAATGTACCCGCGCGGACGGATCGGACGTGGGGATGGAGAGGGCGCCTGATGATGAGCGAGGCCGATACGCTGACATGCAGCGTGCGCGACGGTGTGCCGTCGGGCACCGCACCCGGCTGCCGCCAGCCGCATCCATACCTTGCGCTGCGCTTGCGCGGCGAGGTGGATATGGAAGTATTGCAGCGCAGTTACGAAACCGTCGTTTCGCGCCATCGGATTTTGGGCGATGGACGGGCATGCGCATCGATTCGCGTGCGATCGATGCCGTTGTGCAGCGATTCTTCCGTATGGCTGGAAGCGGCGGTGCGCGAAGAAACCTGGCGACCGTTCGAAGCGTGCGATGCCTTGCTGCGCGTAGTGTTGCTGCGGCTCGACGAACAAACGACAGCGGCCGGCGAATCGGTCGCCTTGTTTGTGCTCGATGCAAGCGTGGCGGACGAGTGGTCGCTATGCCTGGTCCAGCATGAGTTTCACCTGTTGTACACGGCCGGCCGGCAGGGCGACGCCGAGCCGTTGCCGCCGCTGTCGATGCAATATGCGGATTGCGCCGAAGCGATGGATGCCGATGCGGACGCCATCGCCTACTGGCTCGCACAATGCTCGGTGCCTGGCGCCGGCTCACTGCAATGGGCCACTCATGCGGAATATTTGCCGGCGGCGATGGCCCGATCGCATATCGATGCCGACTTGCGCAACCGGCTGGCCGCCATCGCGCGCAGTTATCGCACCAGTTTGTTTAGCTTGCTGCATGCCGCGTTCGCGGTGCTGCTGTATCGACACGACAAGCGTGCCGATGTGCTGATCGGTGTGCCGGTGTCGGGACGCCTGTCGCTGGAGTCCGAGCCGCTGATCGGCCGCTTTGCCCGGCTGCTTCCGCTGCGCTACCGCCTGCACCAAGATATGTCGTTTGCCGAAGTACTGCATGGCAGCCACGACAGCTTGCGCGAGGCTTATCGCCATCAGCAGGTGTCCGGGGATGCGCTGCACGCTGCGTGGCAGCTTGCCTATCCGGATACCGCCATGCCGGCGCCGCAGGCGCAATGCCTGATGTGCGACGCCGAGCAGGCGTCGATGGATTGGGCCGGGCTTGAAGTCGACGTGATGGAGCCGATCTGCGCCTATGCCGCCAGCCCGCTGGAATTGCGCATAGGCGATGGCGGCGACGGCCTGTCGCTGCAATGGACCTTTGCGACCGCGCTGTTCGATGCCGCGGACATCGGTGCGCTGAGCGTGAAGTTCGAGCAGCTGCTGGCCGGTATCGCCAGGCATCCTGCCGCGGTGATCGCCATGCTGGATCAATCCGCCGCCGATCCGGCGGCGCGCCTTCCGCAGCCGGCGGCGCCGGTACACATGACGCGCGTATCCGCGCCGCCATCCACGCCGAACGAACGCGCACTGGCGCGGATCTGGGCGAACAACCTGCATCTGGAGCTGGCGCAGATCGGCGTCACCGACAACTATTTCGATATCGGCGGGGATTCGCTGCGCACGATTTCGCTGGTCGCCTCCATTCGCAACACCCTGCAGGCGCAAATCTCGATCGCGGATATTTTCAGTCACCCGACTATTCAGCAATTGGCCGGCCATCTTGCCGGCGCCGCACGGGCAGCACCGGCACGCAGCGAAACCGCGGATTCGAAGAACCGCATCCTGCGTGCACGGCAGCGCCTGCAGAACTGAACCTGACACAGATCGATCTTTCGCTTTCACGCGCGGCATTGCTTCGCGCCGCCTGGACCCACTACCACCATCACGGATAGCCAACGCCATGTCACCGAAAACCGAACCTGCAGGTGTGCAACGCAACGGACTGGAAATTGCCATCGTCGGCATGGCCGGGCGCTTTCCTTCGGCGGACGACGTCGAGCAACTGTGGCAACTGCTGCGCGATGGCCGCGACGGCACCGAAACCCTGGCCGACGAGGCGTTGCTGCAGGCCGGCGTGGCGCCGGAGCAACTGGCCCGCGCCGATTATGTGCGCCGCTGCGGCATCGTGCGCCGCAAGCATTTGTTCGATGCCGCCTTGTTTATGTACAACGCGCAGGATGCGGCCAGCATGGATCCGCAATTCGCCGTGTTTCACGAGGTGGTGTGGGAAGCGCTGGAAAACGCCGGCTACGATCCGGGCAAGTTCGATGGCGCCATCGGCCTGTTCGCCGGCATGAGCAGCCATCCGGCCGCGGCCGATGCGCTGCAGGCCGGCGAATCGCTGGCGGATCTGTACAGCGCGAGCAGCCTGACCGAAGCGACTTACCTCAGCACCCGCGTAGCGCACCGCCTCGACCTGACCGGTCCGGCGCTGAGCACCAATACCGCCTGTTCCACTTCGCTGGTGAATATCCATCTGGCCTGCCAGAGCCTGATCACCGGCGAATGCGATCTCGCCGTGGCCGGCGGCGTATGCATCCATCCCGAGAACACCGGTTTTGTTTACCAGGAAGATATGGTGCTGTCGCCCGACGGGGTGTGTCGCGCCTTCGATGCGGCAGCCAACGGTACGGCGTCGGGCGAGGGCTGCGGGGTGCTGGTATTGCGGCGCCTGGAAGATGCGCTGGCCGATAACGATACGGTGCTGGCGATCATCAAGGGTTCGGCGATCAACAACGATGGGCGGCAAAAGGCCGGTTTTACCGCGCCGAGCAGCGACGGGCAGGCCAAGGTGATTCGCCGCGCGCTGGATCGGGCGGAACTGGGCGCGGATGCGATCGACTATGTCGAGGCACACGGCACCGGCACGCGGCTGGGCGATCCGATTGAAGTGGCAGCGTTGAAGCAGGTGTTCGAGGCGGATGGCGCGGTGCGCTGCGGCCTCGGCTCGATCAAGACCAATATCGGCCATGTCGGCGAGGCGGCTGGCGTGGCCAGCGCAATCAAGATGGTGTTGTCGCTGCGGCATGGGCAGCTGCCGCCGACGCTGCATTTCGAACAGGCCAATCCGCTGATCGGGCTGGAAAGCAGTCCGTTCTATGTGCATACGCGGCTGGCGCCATGGCAGCGTCGCGGCGAGCTGCCGCGGCGTGCCGGGGTCAGCTCGTTCGGCGTGGGCGGCACCAATGCGCACATCATCCTGGAGGAAGCCGAGGCAGTGGCCGCCAGTAGCGCGGCGCGTGCGCACCAGATGGTGATGTTGTCGGCCAATACGCCGGCAGCGCTGCAGGCGCGCGAAGCGGCGCTAATTGCGTACGCGCGGCAGCATCCGCAACAGTCCATCGCCGATATCTGCTACACGCTGCAAGTGGGGCGCAAGGACCTGCCTTATCGCAAGGCCTTCGTGGTCGGCAGTACCGCCGAGCTGGGCGCTGCGGATACGCGCACCGGTCTGGTGGCGGAAGGCCGGTTCGATGGCGCCACCCATGCGCTGTGTTTCATGTTCCCGGGCCAGGGCGCGCAATATCGCGACATGGGCCGCGAGCTGTACGAGCGCGACGCGATCTTCCGCGAAACCCTCGACCATTGCTTCGCGCTGGCGCGGCGTCATTCGCCGCTGGACCTGAAGGCAGCGCTGTATCCGCAGGACGCTGGCGCACCGGCTGCGCTGGACGCCACCGAGCTCGCGCAGCCGCTGCTGTTCTGCTTCGAATACGCGCTGGCGCGCAGCCTGATGCATTGGGGCTGTCGTCCTTCGGCCTATATCGGGCACAGCATCGGCGAGTACGTGGCGGCCTGTCTGGCCGGGGTGTTCGAGCTGGAAGACGCGATCGCCATTGTGGTGGCGCGCGGACGCCTGGTGCAGTCGCTGGCGCGCGGCGCGATGCTGGCGGTGCCGTTGAGCGAGGTGCGCGTGCAGAGTCTGCTGGCCGATGGCACGTCGATCGCGGCGGTGAATGCACCGGAGCGAGTGGTGGTGGCGGGCGATATCGATGCGATCGAACGCCTGCGCGACCGTCTGGCGGCCCAGCAGGTGGAAAGCGTGCGCCTGCCGACCTCGCATGCCTTTCACTCCAGCCATATGGATGCGGTGCTGGGGCGTTTCCGCGAAGTGGTACAGCGGGCAACGCTGTCCGCACCGCATACGCCGTTTATCTCCAATGTCAGCGGCAACTGGATCGATCCGCAGGAAGCGACCTCGCCGGATTACTGGGTACGCCACCTGCGCGCGCCTGTGCGCTTTGCGCAGGGCATCGCCACGCTTGCCGCCGAGGCGGCGCCGCTGCTGGTGGAAGTGGGGCCGGGCAATGCGCTGGCCGGGTTTGCCGCACGGCGCGAAGACGCAGCCGGCGCGCCCTGCATCAGCCTGGTGCCGCCGGCCAAGGCGCGCGTGCCGGGCGCCGACGATGTACGCCTGCTGGAAGGCCTGTGCCAGTTGTTTGTGCACGGCGTCGCGTTCGATTGGCGGCACTACTACGCCACCGAGCTGCGGCGGCGCATACCGTTGCCCACTTATCCGTTCGAGGGTACGCCGCGCGGGCAGGCATCGTGCGCTGGGTCGACGGCACCCGCAACTGCACAGGGGGTGGATGAGAGCCTGACGCCGGTACAAGCCAGGCTGCGCGAGATCTGGAAGCATTATCTGGGCGTGGAGCAGATCGACCTGCACGAGGACCTGTTCTCGCTCGGCGTCGATTCGCTGCTGTCGATCCGCGTGATCAACGAGATCCGCGAAGCGTTCGATGCGGAAATCTCGCTCGACACCATTTTCAATATGCGCACGATTGCCGAGCTGGCGGAAGAGATCACGCGCAAGGTGGATGGCGGCGAGGAATTGTCGATCCTGCCGATCCGCCTGCTCGGGCATGGCGGCAGCGCACCGCTATCGTCCTCGCAGCAGCGGCTATGGATTATTTCGCAGCTGGAGCTGGAGCATTCGGCTTACAACACCGGCTTCTATCAATTGATCCGGAACCTGAACGTGGCGGCGATGGAGCGCGCCATCCGCGGCGTGATCGAGCGCCACTCGATCCTGCGCACCGTGTATGCGGAAGTGGATGGTGTGCCGATGCAACGTGTGCTCGAACAATTCGAGTTCCAGCTGGAGGTCGACGATCTCAGCCACATCGCCGATCCCATAGAGCGGCGCCAACAGGCACAGGAGCTATGGCAGCGCGTGCTGCAGGTGCCGATCGACCTGCGCAAGGACCTGATGCTGCGCTCGCGCCTGGCGCGCTACAGCGAGGATACCTACCTGCTGATGGTGACCCAGCACCATATCTGCTCGGACAACTGGTCCAATACGATCCTGATGAACGAACTCGGGCTGTTGTACGAAGCATTCAGCCGCGGCGAACCCGATCCGCTGCCGCCGTTGCCGGTGCAGTACATCGATTACGCACTGTGGCAGAGCGACTGGCTCAAGGGTCCGGCCGTGCAGCAGCAGATTCCGTACTGGCGCAAGAAGCTGGCCGGCATTCCACAGGTACACAATCTGCCGCTGGATCGGCCGCGCCCGAAATATCAGAGCTATCGCGGCATGCAATATTTCACCAAGGCGGCGCCGGGCACGCTGGCCGGGCTGAACCGGCTGGGCCAGCAGCACGACACCACCTTGTTCATGACCATGCAGGCGGCGCTCTCGGTATTCCTGGCGCGCTACAGCGGCGAGAACGATATCGTGATCGGTTTTTCGGTGGCCAACCGCCTGCACCGCGAACTGGAAGGATTGATCGGCTTCTTCGTCAACGTGTTGAACCTGCGCTCGGATCTGTCGGGCAATCCGAGCTTCGCCGACTTTCTGCAGCAGACCAAAAAGAACCTGCTGGAAGCCTATTCGAATGCCTACGTGCCGTTCGAGGTGCTGGTGGACGAGCTCAAGCCGGCGCGCAGCACCAGCTACGAGCCGATTACCCAGATCAAGCTGATTTATCTCGACCAGAGCGTGGATCACCAGGTGATCGGCATGATGGGCGAGCGCACCGAATGGAACAATGTGGTGCAGTCCGAGCTGCAGGCATCGGTAAGCAAATACGACCTGACGCTGTATTTCAGCGCCGCCGAGGATGGCGAGCTGTCCCTGATGTGGGAGTACGCCACGGATCTGTTCGACGCCACCACCATTCACCGCATGGCCGCCGCGTTCGAAGCCCTGCTGCGCAGTATCGCCAAAACACCTTACCTGCCGGTGCGCAGCCTCAAGCTGCTGGCCGAGCCGGAGGCCGAATCCGGCCGACGCAAACAGTCCAGCCAGGATGCGCAGGCGTTCAATTTCAGCTTGTTCTATTTCGCCAACGACGATGGCGAAAAGACCGCCGGCAAGTACGAGCTGCTGCTCGAAGGCGCACGCTTCGCCGATCGCCACGGCTTCGACGCGGTATGGATGCCGGAGCGGCATTTCGACACCTTCGGCGGCCTGTATCCCAATCCGGCGATTACCGCGGCGGCAGTGGCGTCGGTCACCAGGCAGATCGGCATTCGTGCCGGCAGTTGCGTGCTGCCGCTGCATCATCCGGTGCGCGTGGCCGAGGACTGGTCGGTGATCGACAATATTTCCGGCGGCCGCGTAGGTATCGGTTTCGCTGCCGGCTATTCACCGCGCGATTTCTCGCTGGCACCGGCGCATTACGAAGGGCGCCGCGAGGTGCTGATGCAGGGCATCCAGACGGTCAAGGCGCTGTGGCGCGGCGATGACGTGACGCTGCCCGGCGGCGACGGCGAAGCGCATCCGATCCGGATCCGCCCACGGCCTTTGCAGAACGAATTGCCGGTATGGGTCACCACGGTGGGCAGCGAGGAAGCCTTTCGCCATGCGGGACGTTCGGGCGACAACCTGCTGACGATTCTGATGGGCCAGTCGCTGGACGAACTGGGCCGCAAGATTGCCATCTACCGGCAGGCGCGTGCCGAAGCGGGGCATCGCGGCGAAGGCACGGTGACCTTGCTGGTGCATGCCTTTATCACCGACGACGAAGCGACGGTGTTTGCGCATGTGAAAGAGCCGTTCAAACGTTACCTGGTCGATTCGCTGGGCACGCCGCAGGCCTTGGCCAGAACGCTGGGCCTGGGCGACCTGGATACCAGCGCGCATCGTGCCGATATCGAGGCGCTGGCCGAATTCGCCTTCCAGCGCTACTACCGTTCCAATGCCTTGCTCGGCACGGCGGAACGTTGCCTGCCGCTGGTCGAATCGATTCGCCAGGCCGGCGTAAACGAACTGGCTTGCCTGGTCGACTTCGGCGTCGATCCGCAGCTGGTCCTGCAGAACTTGCCACGCTTGCGGCAACTGCGCGACCTGGCCATGCCCGGACACGATTTCGGTACGTTGCCCGAACCGGAAGCCACGCTGGCATCGTCGCCGGGCGCGCCGGCCGAAGCCTGCCTGCACCAGCTGTTTGCGCAATGCGCCGCGGCGGATCCGGATGCCACGGCGGTAGTGTGCGAGGGCGAGCAGATCAGTTATGGCGAACTGGATCGCTGGTCCAACCGCATTGCGCATTGCCTGATCCAGCGTTACGGCGCCGGACCCGATCGGCGCTTCGGCCTATGCGTGGAACGCTCCATCGCGATGCTGGCCGGCCTGCTCGGAATCCTGAAAGCCGGCGCGGCCTACGTGCCGATGGAGCCAAGCTATCCGCGTGCGCGCATTGCCCAGGTAGTCGCCGCCAGCGGCGCCGACGTTGTGTTGACGCGCAGCGCCGACCAGCAGGCATTGGATGAATCGCCCGCGGCACGGCTGCCGCTCGACCACCCCGGCGAACTGGCCGACTATGCCGATACGCTGCCGCAGACATCGGTGCGTGCAGACCATCTTGCCTATGTGATCTACACCTCCGGCTCCACCGGCCAGCCCAAGGGTGTGGCGGTGGAGCACCGTGCGGCGGTGAATTTCTGGCGTGTGATGGCGGCCACCACGCACGCGGGCTGCGCACCGCATACGAAGATCGGCCTGAATGCATCGATCGCTTTCGACATGTCGCTCAAGGGTGTGCTGCAACTGCTGTCGGGCCATTGCGTGTACCTCATTCCGCAGGCGATCCGTGCGGATGGCGACAAGCTGCTGCGCTTTATTCGCCAGCACCGGATCGAATGGTTTGACAGCACGCCCTCGCAGATCGCGGTGTTGCTGACCGCCGGTCTGCTCGATGCGCAGGGCTGGCGGCCGTCCACCGTGCTGCTCGGCGGCGAGCCGATCAATGAGGCGATGTGGCGGGTGTTGCGCGCCTCACCGCATACGCGCTTCTTCAATATGTATGGTCCCACCGAGTGCACGGTGGACGCGACCATCGGTCTGATCCGCCCCGACGATGACGTGCCGCATATCGGCGTGCCGATCGCCAACGTGCAGGTGCATCTGCTCGACGAATACGGCCAGCCCGTGCCGGCCGGCGCCATCGGCGAAATCCATATCGGCGGCGCCGGCCTGGCGCGTGGTTATCTCGACCAGCCCGAACTGACCCAGCGCAGCTTTATTCCCGACCCGCAACAGCCGCCGTCGGCGCAAGCGCGGCTGTATCGCACCGGCGACTTCGGCCGCTGGCTGGACGACGGGCGCCTGATCTATATGGGACGCAACGATCTGCAGGTGAAGCTGCGCGGCTTCCGGGTGGAACTGGGCGCGATCGAGAGCCAGCTGATGCAGCATCCCGATGTGCGTCACGCGGCGGTCCTGGCGCTGGGCGAAGACAGCGCCAAATACCTGGTGGCCTATCTGGTGATCGAAGGGCAGGGCGTGGATGAAAAGAGCCTGGTCGCCGAGCTGAAGCGAAGCCTGGGCGCGGTGTTGCCCAACTACATGGTGCCGCAGTCTTACGCGGTGCTGCCGGCGCTGCCCTTGACTGCCAATGGCAAGCTGGATCGCGATGCGCTATGCCGGCAGGCGATCGAGCGTCCCTCGGACGAGCATGTGGCGCCGCGCACCGATACCGAGCATACGCTGGCCGCAATCTGGAGCGAGCTGATGGGCAAGCAAAGCCTTAGCGTGCGGGCCGATTTCTTCGAGCTGGGCGGGCAGTCGCTGCTGGCCATTCGCGTGGTCAACGAAATCATCCGGCGCCTGCAGATCGAATTGGAAGTGCGCTACATCTTCGAGCACAGCACGATCGAGTCGCTGGCCGGGCTGGTGGACGACCTGCTGGCGGCGCGTCAGCTGCGGTAATGCATCGCATGGCCCATCTCCTCTCCCAGCGGGAGGGGATGGGCGGCCGTGGCACCGGCATCCTCTTCAAGGCAGGCCAGCGCGCAGCTCAGCGGATCGATCAGTGGCCACGGTGCGTGCACATCGTGTGCGGCGCCGAGCAGCAGTGGAATTTCGGTGCAACCGCAGATCAGGCCGTCGGCATGCGGGGCCCATTGTGCGAGCTGTTGCAGCAGCACCGGCAGCATCGCCACGGCGTAATCCGGATTCATCGCCTTGATGCCGCGGTAAACCAGATCCGCCAGCAGCGCCTCCATCTCGGCGGGCGGTGTCAGGCAGTGCACATGCTGTTGCGCCAGGCTGCGCAGATACAGGCCGGAGACGCGCGTGCCGTAGGTCGACAGCACAATCGCCGAAGCCATGCCGCGGCAATGCTGAGCGGCCGCATCCACCAGGTCGATCAGCCGGGTGCGCGGCGGCAGGGGCACGTGGCCAAGGAAGTGATGGGCGGTATTGCACAGCACGATCAGGTCGGCGGACGCTGTCTGCGCCAATTCGCGCACGTGTTGCACGGCGCCGGTCAGCGCCTGCACCACGCTCTGGCGTGCGCGCATGCCGGCGATTTCGCCGGCCAGCCCGGCGCGTACCGCCTGGCTGCGATCAGGTATCGAACACGCTTGCAGCAATACGATGCGTCGGCTCTGCGCGAACCGTGCGCAGGTTTGCGCGAAGGCGCGCAGACCGGCTTGCGGACCCATGCCGCCGATCAGCAGCAGCGCTGGCGCGCTTGCTTGCGGCGGCGCCAGCAGCCAGATCTCGTCATCGAATACCTGGTCCGTGCACGGTATGCCGCGCCGTGCATGCGCGGCAGCGACGGCAGCCATCCGCGCCTCGGCTTCGGCGACGGCGCCCTGCACGGCGGCGTGATCGGTAAAAATGCGCATGCGTCAACCGGGCAGCGGCGCGTGTTGTGGAGCGGCGGCGGCCGACAACAGCTGGCGGTCGACCTTGCCGCTGAGCGTGCGCGGCAGTGCGGCCAGCAGCGTGAAGCTGGCAGGAATCATCACTTCCGGCAGCGCCTGCGCCACCCAGCGACGCAATGCCGCCACCGGCGGTTCGCCGTGGGCCACGACGTAGGCATGCAGCGAAGCGCCGCCGTCCCGATCGTTGCGGGCGATCACGGCGGCATCGGCGACACCGGGCATGCAGCGCAGCCGGTCTTCGATTTCGCTCGGCTCTACGCGCACGCCGCGAATCTTCACCTGGCTATCCCGGCGTCCGGCCAGCTCAAAACTGCCGTCCGGCAATTCGCGGCCCAGGTCGCCGGTGCGATAGACCAGGTCTTCTTCGTTGTCGAGCGCAAACGGATTGGGTACAAATGCCGCTGCGGTGAGGTCGGGGCGCCGGTAATAGCCCAATGTGCGATACGGCGTGCGAATCAAGATCTCGCCGACCGTGCCCGGTGTGCATAGCTGATCGTGTCCGTCCACCACCATCGCGCTGGCGCCGGGGATCGGATGGCCGATCGGCACCGTGCGGCGCAGGCCGTCGTCGGCGTCGATCAGATGGCAGAACTTGGTCATGGTCGTTTCCGACGGGCCATACAAGTTGGCCAGTCGAATGCGTGTGCCGAACAACTGGGTCCAGCGCATCACGTCGTTCGGCGTCACCGTTTCGCCGGCCAGCAGAATCCAGCGCAGGTCGGGCAGCGCGTCGGCCGGACCCGGATCTTCGAGCAACAGCCGAAACACCGTCGGCACGCAATGCATCAACTGGATTCCGCGCAATTCCAGCCACGCGGCGAGTTCGCCCGGCACCATCACCCGCTTGCGGTCGTTGGGCACGCAGATCGTGCCGCCCGCGCATAGCGGCGTGAAAACATCGCGCAGAAAGGCGTCGAACGACGGCGTGGTCAGCTGGCTGACGCGCGTGCCCGGAGTGATGCCAAAAGTGTCGATTTCCCACTGAATGAAATGGCCAATGCCCTGGAACCTGCCCGCGATCGCCTTGGGCTCACCGGTGGAGCCGGAGGTGAAGAAGATGTAGCAGAAAGCATCCGCATCCATCGGCAACTGGCATGCCGCGGTGGATTTGTGCCGCCAGTTGGCGCTGCGCAGCGGCCAGTCCAGCAGGTGTTTGCGCAGCTCGTCCACGCTATCCAGGGCCAGCACGGGCGGCCGCGGCGATACGCTGGGATCGAGTTGCGCCCATGCCGCCACCGCCTCGCTTTCGGCCAGTACGAGCACTGGCTGCGCCAGGGCCAGCATCGCAGCCATGCGCGGCGCGGGCAGCCGCGGATCGAGCGGCACAAAGGCGGCGCCGGCTTTCAGCACAGCCAGCATCGCCGTGACCACGATGCCGGCGTCTTCCGCCAGGATCGCTACCGGCATGCCGGGCGCCACGCCTTCATGCAGCAGGCAGCGGGCCAGCTGATTCGAGCGCTGTTCCAGTTCGGCATAGGTGATGCCGGGCCTGGCGGGCAGATCATCTTCGAAGGTGTCGTATTCGATCGCCAGGGTGTCGGCAAAGCGGCCGGCCATGGCGCAAAACTGCGACAACACGTTCAACGTCGGCATGAAACACGTTCCTCGCGTCACCAGGCTTCGTTGAAAATCGGGATACACCTATCCTAGCGTGCGGCTGCGGGCAAGTCCCGCGTGCTCACCACACCACATGGGTGAGCACGGTATCGGGCCGGATAAAAGTGAAGCCGGCTTCGTACGCCTGGCCGCGGCGGAATCGATCGTTCAAGTCTTCCGCCAGCATCAGGGTGAGCCGTTGCCGCGCACTGTCTAGTTTCACTACGTGCACGGCGGAGAAATCGAAAATGCGGCCGACGTTCGCATAGACCGCCTTGTAGAAACTTTCCTTGGCCGAAAACACGATGGTCAGTGCGGCTTGCCATGAAAGCTCCGGCAGCGCACGCAGGTAATCCAGCTCCTGCGGCCCGGCCACCGTACTGGCCACCGACTGGCAGGTTGGCTCGTCGATCAGTTGTTCTGCATCGATGCCGATGCCGCGGTAGGCGCCGGGCCGCTGCGCCACCGCTGCCGCCACGCTGTGCGTATGCGTAATGCTGCCGATCACGTCACTCGGCCAGACCGGCTGCCGCTGGGCGCCCAGCGCAACGTGTTCGTGCGCCAGCCCCAGCGTGGCGAGCGCGTCGCGGGCAGCCAGGCGGCCGAAGAAAAATTCGAGCTGCCGCTTGTACACGCTGCGCTGGATCGCTTCAGGGCAGGCGATGCCGGCCTGCGCAAATGCGCCGGGCACCAGCCCGTCGTGCGGAAATTCGATCACATGCACAAGCAGCGGCTGTGGCTCTGCCGCCAGCGTCACTTGTCTGCGCACCGGCGCCGCGGATGGCGGGTCACTGCCTTCGGTGTGCCGGAAAGAGGAGGAGGGCATGAATGTCGTCAGCTTGAATGCAGTGGGATGCCGATGTTCCAGCTCGGCAGCGCGCCGAGCTTGAGCGAGAGCTATGTAAAGGCTACGTGAGTTTGCAGGACATCACCTTTTCTGCACGCAAGCGGCGCAGGCAAGATGGCTTGCACGGCTACTTGGATCGTGACAAATTGCCCGAAGAAACGGCATTTCATGCTCCCAAGGTCTGCCTGTGATGAATATCCTGGATTGGATCCGCGACCAGTTGATGGGCTTCTTCAGCCTGAAACCGTGGCTGGAGCTGTTCGCGTCCGGAGATTATCGCAGCCTGCTTACCGTAGATGGTTTCGGCAGCCTGATCGCGCCCATCATCCCGCTGCTGCTGGTGTTCGAACTTGGCCGGGGCATCGTGCTGCGCCGGACCCGGCGCGAGGATTACCAGGTTCCGCTGCTGGTGATGGTGCTGAACCGCTTTATCGGCAGCTTTATCAACCTGGCCACGGTAAGTCTGTGCATCGGCCTGTTCAACCGCTTTGCGCTGTTCCAGGCCGGGCTTAGCTGGTACGGCCTGCTGTATGGCTATGTGGCCTGGGAGCTGGCCCATTTCGTCTATCACTTTCTGGCGCACAAGGTGCGCCTGCTGTGGTGCCTGCACTCCACCCACCATGCGCCGGTGGCGATGAATCTGTCGGTGAACTACGCGCATATTTTTCTCGAAGGCATCTATGCCGACTTCGTGCGCACCAGCATCTGCATGCTGCTGGGCGTGAGTCCGCCGTTGCTGATCCTGATCATGATCATCGACAGCTTCTGGGGCAGCTTCATCCACCTCGGCGAGAACGTGCTGCCGCAGGGCAAGCTGGGGATGTTCTATCGCATGGTGTTGACGCCCTCGCACCACCGCGTGCATCACGCGCGCAACGTGCTCTACATGGATACCAATTTCTGCAACCTGCTGCCGATCTGGGATCGCGTCTTCGGTACCTATATGGAGGTGCAGGAAGATACGCGGATTGAATACGGCATTACGCGGCCGGTAAAACCTTACAGCGTGCTGGATGCCTATCTCGGCGAATTCTGGTTGCTTGGCCGGGATGTATGGCGGGCGCCGGGGCTGCGCAACAAGCTGCTGTATCTGCTGATGCCGCCGGGCTGGAGCCACGACGGCAATCACCACACCGCTAAGGCGGCCAAGGCCGCGTTGCTGACGGGCGCGGAGCCGCATGCGGACGTAAGCATCCAGGCGGGCAAGGCCTGAGATGTGCCGTCATTCCGGCTCGGGCCGGAATGACGGTGCGCCAAGATGGGTGGTTTTCAACGCGCCTGGTTTTTCGCCGGCGACATCGAGGGCGGTGCATCGGACACCGCAGCACCCCATGCCTTGTTCGGCTCGGGCCCCATGGTCAGCACCAGGCTGGCGCCATTCGCAATGTCGGCATGACTGAACCACGGCTTGGTCCACGGCTTGCCGTTGAGCGTTGCCGACTGGATGTAGATATTCCGCGCCGAGTTGTTGCGCGCGACGATCTCCAGCACCTTGCCATTGCCCAGCTGCAGGCGCACCCGGTCGAAGATCGGACTGCCGAGGATGTAGTCGGGCGTGGACGGATCGACCGGGTAGAAGCCCATCGCGCTGAGCACGTACCACGATGAGGTCGAGCCCTGGTCGTCCATGCCCGGGAAGCCGTAGCCGCTGGCGTCGCTGCCGTAGAGATCGGCGAGGATGCGCCGCGTCAGCGCCTGGGTTTTCCACGGTTGGCCGCTCCAGGCGTAGAGATATGCCGCCTGCTGGTCCGGCTGGTTGCCTTGCACGTATTGGCCGATCAAGCCGGTGCAATCGCGGCAGACGCCCTTGGCCTGGTAGGGCGTGGAGAAGAAGGCATCGAGCTTGGCATTGAATGCCGCGCGTCCGCCGAGCAGGTCGATCAGGCCCTGCACGTCATGCGGCACCAGCCACAGCGTGGACCAGCCGGAAGCTTCCTTCATCATGAAGTTGTAGTACGGCTCGCCTGGATCGAACGGCGCAATCCACTTGCCATCCGCCGTGCGGCCGCGGACAAAACCGATCGACGGATCGAACACGTTGCGGTAGTTGCCGGCGCGCTGCAGAAACATCTGCGCGTCGCTAGTGTTGCCGAGCCGTCGCGCCATATCCGCCAGCGCGTGATCGTCCCAGGCGTATTCGAGCGTGGTGGCGGCGCCGGCCTTGCCGCCGGCATAGGGCGGGCTGGGATTGCCCGGCGGAATGATGTCGGCGATCCAGCCGTTCTTGATGTATTCGGCCAGGTAGCCGCGCGGTCCGTTCGGATCGGTGGCGTTCTTGCGCAGATACGTATAGGCCGCGGCGTAGTCGAACGGAATGCCGCGCTGCCAGGCGCCGTCGTAGAGGAATACCGCGTGATCGCCATGGAAGGAGGTATCCATGTAGCCACGTTCGCGTGCACGGTCCAGTTCGGAATGCATGATGTCCTGCACGACCTTGGGTTCGAGCAGCATCAACAGTGCGATCTGGTTGCGGCCGGTATCCCAGAACGGCACCGGTCCGTAGCGATCGTAGGCGGCGACCTGCATCTGGCCGGCGGCGTCGGTGAAGTGCTCGCCCTTGCGCGCGACCAGCCGTGGACTGGCGAAGGAGTGGTACAGCGTGGAGTAGAACAGCATGCGCTGCCTGGCGGTGCCACCGCTGACTTCGACGCGGTCTAGCAACTGTGCCCAGGCTGCGCGCGCCTGTGCCTGCACGCGCGCGAAATCCCCATCCGGATCTTCGGCGCGCAGCCGCTGTTCGGCTTCGTCGGCGCTGTGGCCGTGGGCGATTTTCACCAGTACCTGTTCGCCAGCCTGCGTGTCGAAGGTGACATACGCGCCGGCATAGCTGCCGGATACGTTGCGCCGGCCTGCCTGAACATCCTGGTCGCCAATGCCGTAGCCGGGATTGTCGCGATTGGCGCGGAAGGTGCCGAAGCGGGTGAACGGCCGCGAAAATTCGGCGACGAACCAGGGACCGTCCGCATCGTCATGCCCGTGCCCGGCGGCGGCGACGCCGCGCACGGTGCGCTCATCCACCACTTCCACGTCGCCACCGGGGCGACGCAGGTTGATGATGACGTTGGCCTGGTGGCTGGCCGGAAAAGTGAAACGCATCAGGCTGGTCCACTGCGTCGCCGTCAGCTCCACGCGCGTGTGGAAGGTGGCGAGATCGACGCTGTAGTAGCCGGGCGAGGCTTTCTCGCTGGCCTTGTCGTAATACGACTGCGCATAGTCCGGCGGCACGGTCCAGTCGCCCACCACCGGCATGATCATCGGTCCGGCGCGGCCGCCGTAGGTCGAACCGCCGCCGCCGGTGAAGCCGATCATGGTCGGCTTGGCGTAGTAGTAGGGCGTGGCCACGCCGGCGGGATAGCTGAGATCGACATTGACGTTGACCGGCGCCGTCTCGGTGGCGCTCTGCGGCAGGGCAGCGGCTGGCGAGGTCATGCCCGAATACAGCAGCTCGCCCGGCGGTGGCGCATTGCCGATCAGCGACGGCTGGTCCAGCGCTGCGGTGCCGACCAGCGGATTGGCTGCGTCGACGGGCTGCGGCGTGGCGGACTGCGGTGTTGTGGGGTTCTGCGCGAGACCCGCGCCGATGTTGCCAAGTGCGGCCATCGCCAGCAGCGTGAGAAGCACGCTCGATGGCTTGTGCGTCGAAGCGAGGCGGCGACGAACGCGGATGAGAAACGAAATCATGAGCTACTCCTGGCAACTGGCATGCGGCGTTGCCTTCTGGTCACCTCTCTGCCATCCGCCTTTATTTCCACTCGCATCCCCTTTTATTTCATCGGCATTACGCTTTATTTCACCGTCATGCCGCTTTATTTCACGGTCATACCGTCTTACTTCACGGTCATACCGCCTTACTTCATCGTCATCCCGCTTTACTTCATCGTCATCCCGGCGAAGGCCGGGACCCAGCGTCTTTGATGCATCGAAGTCACTGGGTCCCGGCCTTCGCCGGGATGACGGTGAGAAGTGAAGATGACGATGAGAAGCGAGGATGACGGAGGTGAGCATGACGGTGGGAGATGAGGAGATGGTGGGAACGAGGAGACGGTGGGAGGGGAGGGTGAGAGTGGCGAGGTGACGGTGTTGGGAGATGGACTGATCGTGCGACATCGTGGAGCCAGGCAGCGCGCCTGGCTCCACGCATGGTTTTTTCAGCCGCCGTCTCCGAACTTGTACGTGAGTCCCACGTAGTACTGGCGCCCGGCATACTCGAGCTGATACAGCCGCTGCGAGGTGTCGCTGCCCAGGTACTGGCGGGAGGTGGCACGCGTGAGGTTGATCACCGACGCAGTCACCATCAGGTGCTTGGTGATCTCGTAATCGCCATTCAGGTCGATCTGGTTGTACGGCTGCATGTAGATCGGCAGACCGGCCGAAAGCCCTTCCATGGTGCGCCCCGTCCAGTTGCTGGTGGCGCGCAGCAGCAGTCCGTTCTTTTCGTAGAACAAGGAAATGTTGGCCGCGTACTTGGCGCTGCCGATCAGCTCCGATTTGCCGACCTGGGTGTCGCCGAACGAGACGGAAGTTTCGTTGGTCTTGTTGAGCGTGTAGTTGGCGATGTAGCCGATACCGAACGGGAAGGTGTGCTGGGTGTAGAGCTCTACACCCTTGGACGTGCCCGAGCGGCCGTTGGCATTGGTGCTGTATTGCATGAACGGCGTCGCCGTGCCATCGACATCCACCGTGGTGTTGTTGATGGTGACCGGCACCACGAAGTTCTTCACCGTCTTCTGGAACAGGTCCACGCCGACCACCGATTCCGGTGCGTAGTACCACTCGCCGGCCAGGTCGAACTGGGTCGCGGTGAAGGGCTTGAGATCCGCATTGGCGCCGCTGCCGTACCAGCCGGGCAGGGGTGCGCCGAATTGCTTGCGGTCGTCGTAGTAGGCCTGGGTGTCGTTGGTGAGGCTGCCCAGCTGGGCCAGGTCGGTGTAGTTGGCGCGGGCCATCGCCTGCGAGCCGGCAGCGCGCAGCACGATGTCGTTGGGCAGGGTCCAGGCGATGTTGAAGCTGGGCAGCGCCTTGTTGTACCGCTTGCTGGTGGAGGCGTTGGTAAAGGATTCCACCACCGCCTGCTCCTGCGGCAGGTACTCGAAATCGCCGGGTGCGCAGGGGCCGCCGGCGATGTTCACGCCGGTGGTCGGGCAGATCAGGATGGCCCCCTGCGGCGAGTGGTAATACACCGCGTTGTTGGTGGTGATCTCGTCGGCAACGGTGAGGTTCTGCAGCGTGCTCACGAAGCGCAGGCCGACGTTGCCGCGGACCGTGCCGGTGTCGAAGTTGGCCTGCACATACGCCGCCGAAATCGATTCGCCGACGAAGGACTGGTCTTCAGGGTGATGCAGCACCACGCTGGTGTAGGTCTGGTTGAGGTAGTTGTAGTAAGCCGGGAAATTGATCGCCGGGAAGATGTTGTCGTTGAACGCCGGGGTATGCCCGTCGAGCAGGTACGGTTCCAGGAAGTTCGCCGGCAGGTTGCCGGCATTCGGATCGCAGGTCTGAAACTGCTCGGTGGTGCCGGGGCAATACCAGCGGTCTTCGTTGTTTTCCTGATGAGCATGGTTGTCGCGGTACTTGAAGCCGAACTGCAGCGATTGCATCCAGCTCGAATCGAACGCCCAGGTGAAGTCGACCTGCGCGAAGTTCTGCGAGGTATCGGTATTGATGAAGTTGGAGCCGGTGGAACCCAGGTCGACCTGGCCGGCGCCGGTGAGCATGTTCTGCAGCGTATTCGGCGAAGCGGTAAGCGTGGGCGTGTTGTTCAAGGTCCACTGGCTGATCTGGCTGCCGTCCACCCATTGCCCGTTGACGAAGTTGCGCGGCTTGGCGGCCATGCTGAATTCCACCGATGGGCCGCCGGTGGCCCAGGTGCGGCCGACGTTGAAGGTGGCGCTGAGGTTGCCGTCGCCATCCCACTCGCCTTCAAGATTGATCGACTGCGAAGTGGCCTTTTCGATCGAGTAGTTGCCGGTGATCCAGGGTGTCTGCGAGGAGCACACGTCCACTGCCTGGCGTTGCGCGCCGGTCACCGGATTGGTCAGTGAATTGCAGCCCTGGCCCGCATTCGGCAATTGGTAGCTGGCGCCGGTAACGATGGTGTGCGAGGGATCGAAGGTCAGCCCGTTGGGTGCCAGCAGATTGCCTTGCTGATCCGCATAGCTGCCGGTGGGCAGGCCCCACTCGGGGATTTCCACCGTATTGGTGATCTGGTCCTGCTGCCGCTGGAAGCGGAAGTAGTTGCCGGTCAGCAGAAAATTACTGGTGGGCTTGAACTGGAAGGTGGCCTGCAGGCCCTTGGTCTTCAGATCCAGCTGCGACTTGCTGGTGCTGAACTGTTGCGGCATCCAATAGCCCGAATAGCTCTTGCCGGCCTGGTCGGTCACGCCGCCACCCGGCCACAGGTCGATATTGGGTTCCACCGAACTGCCGAATTGCTGGCCGCGCACATTTACCGGCGGCGAGGTGCAAGTGGCGAACGAGGTGCAGTTGTTGTCCCACCAGTGCCAGCTCGACGCATTGGCGATGTCGTCGGTATCGTGGCGATCCTGATACGTGCCGCCGAGCAGCACGCCGAAGGTCTGCGCCTTGTTGCGCCATGACCACAAGGCCGACACCTGCGGCGTGGTCTTGCCGTTGTTGTCGGCGCCGGCCGCGTTCACCGAGATAAAGCCGTCATTGGCCGGCATTTCCAGCGGACGGCGCGTGTGCAGATCGACCACGCCGCCGATGCCGCCTTCGTCCAGGCGCGCTTCCTGGCTCTTGTAGAGCTTGATGTCCGAGAACATGTTGGAGGGCATCAGCGTGTAATTGAACGAGCGCGACAGGCCATCGGAGGTATCGGCCGAGGCCACGTAGTTGCCGTTCAATTCGGTCAGCGTCAGTTCGGGCGAAAGGCCGCGGATGCTCACCGTCTTGCCTTCGCCGGCGTCGCGGCTGATCACCACGCCCGGCACATGCGCCAGCGCGTCGGCAATGTTCTTGGCGGGAAACTGCGAGATGTTCTGCGCGTTGATTACCTCGACCACGGCGTTCGAATCGCGCTTGTCCTGCATGTTCTGGTCGATCGACTGGCGGAAGCTCGACACCACCACGGTCTGCAGCGTAGTGGGCTTCTTGCCGTCCGCGTCTTTGTTTTTGTCTTTGTCCTTGTCGGACTTCTTTGCTGTGGCGTTATCGGTTGCGGACGCGGGTGTTGCTGTTTGTGTCGCAGTGGGCGGCGTTGTCTGGGCGGCAACGGCAAGCGCAGGTACTCCAAGGCAGCCGCCGGCTGACAGGATCGCCAGGCTGAGTGCGGCGTACAGCGGCTTGCGTGTAGATACGCGTGACAGGTAAGTCATTGTTGGTGAATCTCCCCGTTATGTTTTGTTTTGCGCCCCCTCGGCGCGGTTTCCCCTGTTTGATCACGTGCTGCGGATGCGTGATTGCTGCGTTGGCAATGCCTCCCTCTGCTCGATTTAGATCGATCCAAAACTTCGGCGACAGCAAGCCCCGCCAGGCCTGCCGGCGATGGACGCTTTAAAACTCTGGATGCGTTGCGACGAGCGCCCGGTGCGGGCGTTGAGGCGGGAGGCCGCTGCGTGGCCCGGTGTGGCCGGGATGGAATGCAGGAGCAAGCCGAATGCGGTGAAGGTGCGTCTTGCCGTGATGGCAGCGATCCGCCAGCGAGCGGCGGAGGGTTTGGGCATTGGCAGCAATGCCCTTGAATACGCGGGCGGGCACGCAGTTTGCGCGCAGGTTTGTCATCACGAAAACGCGAACGGCTTCTGATTTCATGCGCTGGCTTCCCACCCTTCGACCTGACTGACCGCAAGCAGCAAGATCCTGGATGGCGCCCCTACGCGCGCATCCCTTGCTGTTCTTCCAGCCCCTCTCCAAGCCCATTCAGATCTCCCGCCGTGGCGAGCATGATCTGAGCCACCCCTGATTTGGATCGATCTAAATTCCCTGTTGCAAATTAATGCGCCGGAGCCGCAATAAGTCACGCTGCGGCGCAAAATAATTGATCATCGAACGAGGGGAATTGGCGGCCCGGGGGCGCGAACATGCGGTCTTTTTTTTTAATGGCGCATCGGCGAAGTGCCGGTGCTTCAAGGAAAATACCGCGCCACGTTGAAGTTACGCAGCTGTTTCCGATATCTGTTGTCTTTTGAGAGCGAGCCCATGCATACCGACTACTTCCGACTTGAGATCGACAACGCCATTGCGCATCTGCAATTGAACCGGCCGGATCGGCTCAATGTGATGGATCTCGCTTTCTATGCCGGCCTGCGCGAGCTGGTGCAATCGCTGGATGCGAGCGGTGAGGTGCGCGTGTTGCTCATCAGTTCCACCGGCAAGCATTTTTCGGCAGGCATGGACCTGGAAGTGTTCGCCGGCATTGCCGACGATTTCGACACCAGCACGCCGCGCAAGCGCTTCGGATTCCAGCGCGCTTTAGCCGGCCTGATCGATGGTTTCGACGTGCTGGATAAAGCCCGTTTTCCGGTGATTTGCGCCGTGCAGGGCGGATGCATCGGCGGCGGCCTGGATCTGGCCGTCGCCTGCGATATCCGCGTATGCAGTGCCGATGCGTTCTTCTGCCTGCAGGAAACCCAGATCGGCATGACCGCCGACCTGGGCGTGCTGCAGCGCCTGCCCAAACTGATTCCGGCGGGCGTGGCGCGCCAGATGGCTTACACCAGCGAACGGCTTGGTGCGGAACGTGCCCTGGCGACCGGCCTGGTCAATGCCGTACTGCCGGATGCCGATGCCTTGCTCGGCCATGCCATGGAGCTGGCGCGCAACATCGCTGCCAAATCGCCGCTGGCGGTGGCGGGAAGCAAGGCAGCGATGAACTTTGCGCGCGACCATGGCACCGCCGAATCGCTGCAGCAGATGGCCTTGTTGCAGAGCGCGATCTTCGATACCGGCGACCTGGCCGAGGCGATTGCCAGCTGGCAGGGCAAGCGTGCGGCGCGTTTCGATGCATTGCCGCCGCTGAAAAAATAGCGTCTGCGCAGCACAGCGTGATGTGGGCAGGCGGAGGAGCGTCCCCAGCTATCCCTGGGGCGATTTTTTTCACGCCATTTCCACATTCACACGTGATAGCGTCATCGTGCTCAAGGGGGAATTCAGGGATTCATTTCAGTCGGCCAGGATGGGCCACTTCATTGCATCAGGTATTGGCCGCCGGCACTTCGGCGTCCTTTTGGTGTTTCAACTGGTTGGCTTGTTCTCTGGCTGCGTGCCGGTGTCTCTCAGTGTGCTTATTGCCGACAGCCGAATCTCGTTCGGCTGCCGCGGAGACTTGCGCGTCAGCTGTTCTGCCTGGAGCAACCCGATAGCCGTCAGGCATGCCGATGCCTGTTGTTCCCGTGTGGCTGCGGCCGCGCGTAGGGCAGGGCTATCTCGCCGAAATCAAGGCCAATCGTTGCATCAATTCATCAAGGGGAAGCGCCACTATGCGTATCAAGATCAGTCGTGCGGGTTATCTGCTGGCATGCGGCATGGCATCGCTGGCCGCCATGTCCTATGCGGGCGCGGCGGTTGCGGCACCGGTCACCGGCACCGCAAAGGTCCAGCTGAGGTATGTGTCCGCCACGCTGCAGAACGGTCAGCAGGACCAGAAGCCCGAAGATGTCGCCGCTTGCCGCAAGCAGGTGTCGTCGATTGATTCCCGCTATCTCGGCGTGACGGTGACGACCCGTTATTCGGTCGATGTGAAAACGCTGATCATGAGTGCATCGTCGTCGCTGCCGTCGCCGGTGGCTACCAAGCCGCTGATACTGACGATCAGCTTGTCGCCGCTCGGCATTGCCGGGCAGTACGCTTTCGGCGCCTTCCGTCCGGCCGCGCTGCCCAACACCTATGTGCTGTACTTGATGGGGCTCGACTTCAAGGCACCGCGGTCGTCGGTGCTGGTGCTCAACCAGGGCAAGGCCTTCAACTGCCTGGTGAGCAGTGATCCCTCGCCGTTAACCGGTGCCCTGGCCGACAAGCTCAAGGTCGACCAGTAACAAGGTTGTTGGGCAGGCTGGCGCGCCATCTTGGGGTTGGCGCGCCATGCCTGCCTGTTGTCGCGATGCGCCGCCTGGGGTGCGTGGGGCGGGCGGCTATGCTTTTATCGTGATGGATTGGCCGGTCTGCAGCGAAATGGCCTGCACGCGCTGGCCGAACTTCAGCTGGGTGCGAGTACCGCCGATGCTGTGCACGGTGACGTGGGTTATGTGGCCATCGCGCCAGCGCATGTCCACCACGAAGCCGTTGCGCGCGCCGATACCGGTAACTTCGCCTTCCGCCGCCCAGGCCTGCGGCAGGGCCGGCAGCAGCTCGATCGAATCCGGCCGCGAATACAGCAGCATTTCCAGCATCGCCGTCGGTGTGCCGAAGTTGGCGTCGATCTGGAAGATGCCGCTGTGTGCGCTCATCTGGTAGATATCGAACAGATTCATGGCGGTGCCGTTGCCGCGTAGCTGCCAGGGTGCGAGATTGTTGAGCACCAATTGATAGGCACGCTCCGCCTGCTTCAGGCGCGCCCAGCATATGGCTCGCCAGGCGCAGGCCCAGCCGTAGCTGGTCATGCCGCGTGCTTCGAGCAGATGCGTCACGCCATCGATCAGCGCAGCCGGGCTGTGCTCCAGGGTGATGCGGTCGCCGGGAAAGAAGCCGATCAGCGGCGATAGATGGCGATGGTGGCTTTCGCCCAGGTTTTGCGGCGACATCCATTCTTCCAGCCAGCCGTTTTCGCTGCTAACCGCGGGCAGATACAACTTCGCCTGCAACGCGCCAATGGTCGAACGGTAGGGCGCATCCAGGCCGAGGATGGCGGCTGCCTGCTGATAGTTGTTGAACAGATCCCACACCAGTTCCTGCGCGTAGGTAATGCCTTTGGCATCCTTGGGGCCTTGTTCCGGCGACCAGTCGCTGTCGTCGACCAGTACTTCGCGCGTCACTCCACTGACGGGATCGGCGATATGCCGTGTGAGCAGGCGTGCTTCCCAGAATTCGCAGGCGCCCTTGAGCAGCGGATAGATGCGCGCGAGGTAATCGTGCTGCAGCGTGTATTGATAGTGCTGCCACAGGCTGTTGCACAGCCACGCATTGCCGGCCGGATGCCACCACCAGCCGTTGCCGCCGAAAATATTGGTGGAGATGGCCAGCGTCCAGCCGGCGAGTTTGCCGGAGCTGTTGCGGAAGCCGTTGCGCGGATCGTTGAAGTGCTGCCGGGTGATGGCGGTCCAGGATTCGACTTGCGCCAGACAGTAATTGGCCAACGCCTCGAAACAACCGGGCAAGCCGGCGCGATCGGGCAGCCAGTAATTCATCTGGATATTGATATCGGTGTGGTAGTCGCTCATCCATGCGGGCGTGTTGTCGCTCAGCCACAGACCCTGCAGGCTGGTGGGCAGCCGATCGCGCGATCCGGAGATGGTGAGATAGCGCCCGAATTGCAGGTAGGCCGCTTCCAACTCGGGATCGGCCGCAGCGCCGGGCTTGGCGCGCGCCTGCAGGCGCGTCCAGGTATCTTGCGCGCGTTGTGCCGGTGTCGACGCGCCGAGCTTTACCTGCATGCGGTCGTATAGCGTGGCGTAGTCGGCGATATGGGTATGCAGCAGCACATCTGCTGTCAGCGCCGCGGCAGCCTCCAGTTTCTGCGTGGCCAGCGCCAGCGGATCCAGTGCGCGATCCAGATAGCCCTTGGCGAGATCCGGGCTGTAGTTGGTGCCGCCGCAGTACAGGATGGTAAGTGCCTCGCAGTCGGCAAAGCGCAGCACGCCATGTTCGATCGATACTGAACCGGAGCGGTTTACGGTCTTTATCGCGGCGGCGTACTTCAAGCCGTTGCCCAATGTGCCATCGAGATGGCTGCCCGCCTGCGCTACCTGGGTAGCTTCTGCGTGCGTTCCTTGCAGGTCCAAGGCACCCGACCAGCTGCCGCCGCCGCTCTGCGAGAGATGCACGACGATGACGTCGTCCGGATGGCTGGCGAATATCTCGCGCAGATACTGCACGCCGTCCTTGCGATAGGAAATGCGCAGGTAGCCGTTGGCCAGGTCCAGTTCGCGCCGGTAGTTGCTGATGTGCGCCGATTCGTGGCCGCTGACCTGCAGATACAGCTTGGCCAGCATGGTGAAGCTGCCGAAATCGGTGCTCTGGTAACGGAATTGTCCATCCTGGTCGAGCGCATCGTTGCGGCCGCCGAGCCACATGGAACTCTCGGTGAGATAGAGAAAATCCCGTCCCGGATCGCCGCCGACCAGTGCGCCCATGCGGCCGTTGCCGATCGGCGTCGCTTCCTGGATGGCGTTCGCTTCGGAAGCCGGCGTGGCATACCACAGCGTGGGGCCCTGGTTCGACGGTGCGCGCATGCGGCGTGGATTTTGCGCTGGCGCAGTCGTGGCTGCGAAGCCGGGCATGCTCAGCAGCGGCAAGAGCGCGGCCATGCTGGCGGTCATCTGCAGGAAGCGGCGGCGTGAGGCTTGTGCAAGCTCGTGCTGGTGGTCGCCTGCCCGCGGATGCGCTGGTTGTTTCATCGGCAATTCTCTTGGCTTAGCGGGTGAGCAGGCGCAGATCGATGGCGTTCGCCATGGCCTGCATGCCTGCCGCGTTCGGGTGCAGGTGATCGCCTGAATCGTAGCGGCTGAGCAGGGTGTCGGGATGGGCGGGGTCGCGCATGGCCTGATCGAAGTCGATCACGCCGTCGAACGCGCCGCTGCTGCGGATCCACTGATTGCAGGCCTGCCGGATGGCTTCGCGCGACGGGCTGTCATAGCCGGCGCCGCGATCGGGCAGCATGGTTGCGCCAATGATGCGGATGCCGGCGGCATGCGCCTGTCCGATCAGATTCTGATAGCCGCCGATCAGGTCCTGCGCAGTCAGCGCTTTGCCGTTCGGGCCGGCGTCGTTGCCGATATCGTTGATGCCTTCCAGCAGGATCACGGTGTTTGTTCCGGGCACGGCGAGCGCATCGTGGGCGAATCGCTTGATCGCGCTGAAGCCCTGCCAGATGTTCGGGGCATCGGTCAGCACGCGGTTGCCGCCGAGACCGGCGTCGACCACGGCAGCAGGGTGACGATCATCGGCGAGCCGGTGCGCCAGATCATCGGGCCAGCGCGCGTAAGCGCCTTTCGGCGTGTTGTAGCCATCAGTGATGGAATCGCCGAAGGCAACGATGGTGTGGCGGTTGGCGGCGAGCACGTCCACGCCAGAGAGGTAGTACCAGGATGTGCTGGTGCGCGTGTAGCGGCCGCCATCGATATCTGCCGTGCGATCGCCGCTGCCGGCATCGCTCAGATAGCTGGTATCGAAGGCGTCGGAATGCCAGGTGGACGCGCCGGTTTGAGCGGGAAGATAGAGGCTGACCAGCAGATTCTGGCCGGCCTCGACCTGCATCGGCAGCGGATCGCTGAAAACCTCGCCGCCCGCGGCCAGCGTGAAATGGGCAGCATGCGCGACGGTGACGCGGTGCAGCGAGCCGTCGACAGCCGTCGCGCCATTGGCCTGGTAGGCAATGCTTACGCTGCCGATACGCAACGGTGTGCTGCTGCGCAGATTGGACAAGTGCAAGCGCAGGGACGAGCCGCCCAGGCTTGCATGCACGGTCATTCGCAGGGTTTGCGCGTTGAACGACGGACCGCCGATGGTGACGCTCGGCGCCCACACGCCGACCCGTTGTTCGGCAAGCGGCGCTCGCGTCGCAAGCGCGGCGCACAGGCCCGATGCTGCCGAGAGCGCGATCATCATCAGCAATCGTGCGCGGTGTTTCGTCATCCACAACTGCAACAGGTCGCGTGTGATCACGTTCCGCATTTTCACTCTTCCATGCTTGACAGGGTGAACGATCCAGGCCTAGGTTATATTATATGACAAATATGCATAGTTAGCTGCATATTGTCACGAAAACGGATGTTCCGGGGTGGGCGAAGAGGGATCCCGGCGCATCCGGCGTAGGCGGTGTGATGTGTAGTGGCCGCGGCTGCTGTTGTTCGATTCCGAGAAGGCGAGCGGGCCTGCCGAAGCGTCGGCGGCTCACGCGCCGTCATGGCATGTTGCTAGTGAAGGCCGCGCCTGTCTGCCCGGACCTGTTGGGCTTGCTTGCCCCGCTTGAACTGGGCGTCCTCCAATCTCTTGAAGGGAACGTCGACAGTCATGAATACCTTGGTATGTAACGGCGGTGCGCGTGCACCAGCCGATGGCGCGGCCATGGCACCGCGCGCATTGGCGCAGACCCTGAAGTTGTTGTTGTCGCGCGGCGCGCTGGCCTGCGGCTTGCTCGGCGTGGCCACCGGTGCCGTCGCGCAGGTCAACGGGGTAGCGCAGAAACCGTATCTGGGCTGGAGCAGTTTCAGCCAGCAGACGCTCGATGCGAGCTTTCTCACCCAGGCCAATGTCACCGCGCAGTCGGATGCACTGGCCAGTTCGGGGCTGCAGGCGCATGGCTTCAACTACATCAATATGGATTCCGGCTGGCATGGTGGTTTCGACGCCAATGGCAGGCCCATTCCGGATCCCAGCCTGTTCCCGGATATCAAGGCGCTGATCGACCATATCCACAAGAACGGCCAGAAGGCGGGCATTTACTGGATTCCCGGCGTCGAGGAGCCGGCCGTTACTGCCAATTCCCCGATCCTCGGCACGCCGTATCACATCCAGGACATCCTCGCCGTGCCGTATACGGCGGGCAATGCGTTCGGCTCGCCCGGCACCTCGCCTTATCACTACAAAATCGACTTCAGTAAACCGGGTGCGCAAGCGTATATCGATTCGGTGGTCGCACTGTTTGCCTCATGGGGCGTGGATTTCATCAAGCTCGATGCGGTAACGCCCGGCTCGTACAACGATAATCTCAATATCGACAACCGGCCTGACGTGGCGGCCTGGTCCAAGGCCATCGCCAACAGCGGACGCCCGATCTGGCTGACCATCTCCTGGGAAATCGATCAGGATTATCTCGGCGTATGGCAGCAGTTTTCCAACGCACGCCGGATCGATGACGACGTCGAATGCGAAGGCCGCTGCGCCACGCTGACCGACTGGCCGCGTATCTACAAGCGTTTCAGAGACCTGCCGGGCTGGGAGAATGCAGTTGGCCCCGCGCTGGGCTGGAATGACATGGACTCGCTCGATATCGGTGACGGCAAACTGGATGGTCTCTCGCATGCCGAGAAGCGTTCCGCCATCACGCTGTGGGCGATGGCGAACGCGCCGATCTATCTGGGTGGCGATCTGACCAAGCTCGACGAGTTCGGCAAGCAGCTGGCCACTGCCGATGAAGTGCTGGCGGTGGATCAATCCGGCAAACCGGCCAGGCAGGTGCTGGGCGGCGATCTGCCGGTATGGCTTGCCGATCTTGGCGATGGCGACTACTACGTCGCCTTGTTCAACATGAATGCCACGCCGGCCGAAGTGACACTGCCGTGGCGTGAAATCGGGCTGGACGGTGTGCACCAGGTGCGCGACCTGTGGACGCGGCTCGATCTCGGCTCATCGCCCGGCAGCTTTTCGACGGTGCTGGATGGCCACGGCGTGCGACTGCTGAAAATCTCTACGCGTGTCGGCCACGCGCCGCAGACGCCTTCCACCAGCTACGCCGCTACGGCGGCCACGTTGGCGGGCAGCGCATCGATCGCCGACTGCCCCGACTGCTCCGACGGCAAGAAGGTCGGCGGCCTCGGTCTCGGCATCGGCAATACCGTGACCTTCCAGAATGTCTATGCGCGCCGGGCCGGCGTGTACCTCATGCAGGTCGATTCGATGACCTTCGCCTTGCGCTCGTACCTGTATACGGTCAATGGCGGTCCGTACCAGACGCTCAATGCCGGCGGCGGCAGCTTTCTCATTCCTTCCAGCACGACGCTGCCGGTATGCCTGCAGGCAGGCTACAACAGCATCCAGTTCGGCAATCCGACCAGCTATGCACCCGATCTGGACCGCATCGTGATCAGCGGGCAGGGCGATGCGGTATTGCCGCAAGCCACCACGTACGAGGCCGAGCAGGCTACGCTGGGCGGTACCGTCACCGCGGGTTTCAGCAACTATGCCTCGGGTCTGTCCAAGGCCGGCAATGTCGGCAATGGCGCGGCGAATACGGTCACTTTCTCTAACGTCACGGTGCCGAAAGCGGGCACTTACCAGCTTGAAATCGACTATGCGACCAGCGGTACGCGCACCCTGGTCGTCACCGTGAACAACGCTGCGCCGATTTCACTGAGCCTGGATGGCAGCACCTTCGACGATCCGCGGCCGGCGCTGTTGCGGGTCCAGCTGAAGGCCGGAACCAATACGATCCAGCTGGGCAACCCCAGCGACTACGCGCCCGATCTCGACCGCATCGTGGTGGCTCCGGTGCTTGCCGCAGATGCGGGCGCCGGCGTATCGACCCGGATGTGCCCTCGCTAGCAGCGCTCATCGCAGTGACAAATGCGCACGCTGCATGGCTGCCACGCTGTGTGTGTGTTGCGGGCGGTGAATGTGTTCCTGAAGAAGCCGGCAAGCGCGCGATGCTTGCCGGCTTCTTCACATCACGTTGATTGACGTTTTTTTTCGCGACCGCTACAAACCATACAAACCACAGGGGCGCGTACCGGCAACATGCCGGGCGCGGGGTGATGCTGGCTTGAACCTGACAACTGTGGAGCATGTTATGAAGCCCTACCTGCCGGTGATTGCCAGCACATTGTTGCTGGCAACCTCGTTGCCCAGTGCTGCCGCGACGTATTCGAACGGCACCAGCACTGCCACCTTCAACGTAACCCTCACCTTGCAGGCGAACTGCGGCATCACTGCCAATCCCTTGAACTTCGGTACGGCGGGCGTGTTGTCCACGGCCATCAATCAGCAATCCACGCTCAGCGTCACCTGCACCAACACCACGCCTTACAACGTCGGCCTGGATGCGGGCACGGTGACCGGTTCTACGGTGACCAGCCGCCTGATGGCCGGCACTGCCACCGGCAATACCGGCACCACCGTTGCCTTCCAGCTTTATCAGGATGCGGGGCACACCACGGTGTGGGGCAATACGCAGGGCACCAATACGGAGGCCGGCACCGGCAGCGGCGCAGCACAGACCATCAACGTATACGGCCAGGTGCCGCCGCAGGCCACCACGCCCAAGCCCGATACGTACCAGACCACGATTACCGCGACCGTTTACTTCTAGGCCCGGTTCCCGATGAGGTCTATACGCGCCGTTTTTGCAACGGTGATCGTCGCCCTGTGCGCTGCGGCGCAGGCGACATCGCTGCAGATTTCGCCGGTAACGGTGGATATGCCGTCCGATGCGAATGCGGTGGGCATCACCCTGAGCAATCCCGGCACGCAGCCGCTCTACGGACAGGTGCGGGTGTTTCGGTGGGGGCAGAACGATACCGGCGATACGCTGGACGCTACCCAGGACATCGTCGCCAGCCCGCCGCTGATCCAGGTTGCGCCGCATAGCGACCAGCTGGTGCGGTTGGTGCGTCAAACGCAGGATGCCGTCGCCACGGAACAAAGCTACCGCATCCTGATCGACGAAATTCCACACGCCGGCAGCGACGAAACCAATGGTGTGACGATCCGCCTGCGCTATTCGGTGCCGATCTTCATTCACCCGGCCGGCGCGATCGGCAAGCCCAATTTGTCCTGGCAATTGCTGCACGACGCGCAAGGCTGGTTGCTGCACGTGGCCAATACGGGAAACCGGCATGGACAGATCGGGGAGGTAAAACTGCTGGCGGGAGGCAAGACCCTGACGCTCAACAAGGGCCTGCTCGGCTATGTGCTGGCCGGTCGCGAGCAACAGTGGAAGGTCGCGCTCGACCCGCAACTGGCACTGCAGGGTCCGCTGACACTGCATGCCATGATCAACGGACAAGCCATCGATGCGACGGTGTCGGTATCAGCGCCACATTGAGCGGACATGGCATGCAGGCAATCACATCCGATGCAATGTGTTGCCCTGTGTACGGCCGCCGCGATGGCCATGACGCTGCCGGCGCATGCGGGCGCGGACAAGTCCACCGACGCGATATCGTCGAGTGCGTTCCTGGGCGAGGCCAACCAGCCGCAAGAGGTGTATCTCGAAGTGACATTGAACGGTGAACGGCAGGGACCGCTGCAGCGTTTCGTGCTGCGCGGCGGCAAGCTCTTCGCGACCGGGCAGACACTTGCCGCGATCGGCCTGGCCAGCGACAAGCTCGGCGTGCCGGCGGCGCAGGAAGTGTCGCTGGATGCGCTGCAAGGGCTGCGCTATCGCTATGACGCCTCTACGCAGACGGTGGCGTTGACCGTGGAGAATCGCCTGCGCAAACCCTACACGCTGGATGCCCGACAGCTGCAGGCCACGCCGAAGGCCAGCTCGGGGCGCGGCGTCATCGTCAACTACGATGCGATTGCGCAGAGCGATGCGCGCTCGCGTCTGGCGCTGTGGTCGGAAGAGCGTTACTTCGATCCGCGCGGCGTGTTCAGCAATACCGGCGTGGCCTACCTGGATGCGGACATGCATCACTACGTCCGCTATGACACGTCCTGGACCGAGTCCGATCCGGATACCTTGAGTTCGGTGCAATGGGGCGACACGATTTCCTCATCGCTTTCCTGGTCGCGCTCGATCCGCCTGGCAGGGTGGCAGTGGCGCAGCAATTTTGCGCTGCGGCCGGACCTGGTGACGTTTCCGCTGCCGATGCTGTCGGGTTCGGCCGCCGTGCCGACGGCGCTGGATCTGTACATCAACAATATGCATCAGCTGCATACGGATGTACCGGCCGGTCCGTTCGAGTTGACCAATGCGCCGGGCATCACCGGCGCCGGGCAGGCGACCGTGGTTACGCGCGATGCGCTCGGCCGTTCGCTGTCCACGTCGCTGCCGCTGTACGTGGATCCGCGGCTGCTGTCGGCGGGGCTTTCCAGCTATTCGCTCGAGCTGGGTTTTGTGCGCCGGAACTATGGCCTGGATTCCGACGACTACGATCCGCATCCCGCCGGCAGCGGCACCTGGCGTTACGGCGCCAGCGACAGCGTTACGGTGGAGGGACACGGCGAGGCCGGCGATGGCTTGTTCGATGCCGGCGGCGGCGCACTGGTCCGGCTGGGCATGGCCGGTGTCGTCAACGGCGCCATCTCGGCCAGCGGCGGACGGATGCAGGGCACCCAGCTCAATCTTGGCTATCAGTTGATCGAGGCGCGCTTTTCGATCAACGCGCAGACCACCCGCACCTTTGGCGACTATGGCGATCTGGCGGCGCGCGAGGGTACGCCGGTGCCCTCGGCTATCGACCAGGTAACGGTATCGTTTCCGTTTTTCAGCCAGCAGGACCTGGCTGTCAGCTACATCGGCTACCAGGTGCGCGGCGGTGTCAGCTCGCGCCTGGGGTCCGTGTCGTATAACCTGAGCTTCGGCAATTTGTTGTCGCTGTATTTCAGCGGCTACCAGGATTTTGCGCAGCACCGCTCGCGCGGTGTTTTTATCGGCGTGAATATCGGCCTGGGCGATCGCGTTTCGCTGGATACCACCGTGGGCCGGCAGAACGGCAAGCTTTACTACAACACCAATGCCGTGCGCACGCCCGATTACGGCGGCGGCTGGGGCTGGGGACTGCAGTCCGGCGGCAGCGGTGGCATCAACTATCGGCAGGCGCAGCTGGAATACCTGGGTAGCGATGGGCAGCTGACCGGCACGCTGGATACGATCGCCGGGCATACCACCGGCTCGCTGGAGGCGTTGGGTTCGGTGGTGCTGATGGATGACAGCGTGCAGCTGTCGCGGCGCATTTACGATGGCTTTGCGCTGGTGTCGACCGATGGCGTGGCCGATATTCCGGTGCTGCACGACAACCGCGTGATCGGCGTTACCGATGCGCAGGGGCATTTGCTGGTGCCGGACCTGAATTCCTACCAGGACAATCACCTTGCCATCGACAGCTTGCGGCTGCCGGCCGACATGCATATCGACCAGACCGCCGCCGATGTGGTGCCGCAATCGGAATCCGGCGTGCTCGCGCATTTCCCGCTGGGCCATGACGAGTCCGCGTCGGTGATCCTGCATGATGCCAAGGGCAAGCCGCTGGCGCCCGGTTCGCGCGTTCGTTATCTGGAGAGCGGCGCCGAAACGGTGGTGGGCTATGACGGTCTGACCTTTATCGAAAATCTTCACCCGGACAATCATCTGCAGGTGGATACGCCGGCCGGAACCTGCATGGCCAGCTTCCGCTACCGGCGCCCGCAGCATCATGACGTGCCCACCATCGGGCCGCTGCTGTGCCAGGTGCAGCAGGTGCATTCGCCATGAAGTATCTGGTCCGCGCACTGTTGCTTTGCCTGTTGCTGCTGGCCGGCGGCCGGCTGCATGCGGAGACCTGCACCGCTACTGCGTCGTCGGTCAACTTCGGCAACGTCAGCCCGATTGCGGGTACGGCGGTGGCCGCGTCGGGCACGGTCAGCATCACCTGCACGTGGTCGACCGTCACGCTGACGCCCTCGGTGCAGGTTTGCCTGAATGTCGGCGCCACCAGCCCGCGCCTCATGAGCAACGGCACCAATACGCTGCAGTACGACCTTTATCAGGATGCCGCCCATTCGCTCGTATGGGGATCGGTCTACAACGGCACTACGCCGATCGGGGTGCAGTTGAACAAGCCCGCTACCGGCACCAGCGCGACTACCACCGTGAGCTATTACGGCCTGATTGCCGCCAACCAGCCCACGGTGCCCACGGTGAACAACAGCAGCACGGTCTACAGCCAGGGCTTCGGCGGCAACCAGACCTCGCTCAACTATGGCTTCTACGTATTGATCGCACCCACGTGCGCGTCGCTGACGACGTCGAACGGCACTTTTCCCTTTACCTCCAGCGCCACGGTGGTGAACAACTGTTTGATCAGTGCGACCAACGTGGCGTTCGGCACGGCCGGCGTATTGCGCAGCAGCCTCGCGGCAACGGGATCCATTTCCGCGCGCTGTACCAATGGCGATGCCTTCCGGATTGCCTTGAACGGCGGCGTCAGCGGCAATGTCGCCGCGCGCACGCTGCAGCAGCAAGGGGGCACGGGGGTGGTGAGTTACCAGTTATATACGGATAGTGCGCACAGTATTCCCTGGGGCGACGGCACGGCCGGCACCAGCACGGTTACCGGTACGGGCAGCGGCAATGCCCAGGCCATCAGCGTCTACGGCCAGGTACCGGCCCAGGCTACGCCGGCGCCGGGCAGCTATAGCGACACCATCACCGCCACCATCGTTTTTTAAGCAGCGGCAGGTTTCGTCAAAACATCACCAGCCAAGTGGTCTGACTCAGCTTCGTCGTCGATGAAGGAGCATCCTTGCTGCTGCCGGCCGGTTCTACGGTCAGCCGCGTCAGGCTTGGTGTGTCGTGCTGACAGGAAACGCGCGGCGATGCGGTCTGCGCCGGCTTCGCTGGCGTTGCCTGGATCAGGCAGCTCTCGCGAATGACCAGGCTCACGGGCATGGACGCCGTGGTGGCGGATTGGGCGCCCCAGGGAGTAACCCACAGGGCCAGGCCGAAGCCCAGAGTCTTGATGATGCGCTGCATGTGCGGAGCTGGATGGAGAAGTGCCTCACGTCGTCATCGGCGGTTGCGCCGATAACTTGAGTGCGGCGGAAAAACCGCCGCGGGATCGTGATGGCGGGTCATGCGCGCGCCTGCAGCGGAAATCCTCCGCTTGCCATTGGGACGCGCATGCTCAATCGATTGATCTTAGGAAGGCAGCAGGTCATTCCGGTAGCGGAATTATCTGGCCGTGCACGGCAGCCCATGCATTTTCGTTTTTGTCTTAGTTGCCCGTTTCCTGCGAGGCTGACGGATTGCTTACGTCGATCTGGCTGGCGCGATCGGCGATTACGGCAAGCGATCATTCGAAACAGCGACGTCGAATGCGCAGTTGACTGTCGTCATCCTGACAACTGCGCACGCAATGAACTGCGCAAATGTGCAGGCGCGATCATGTTTGTGAAAGTCGCGTCATTTTGCCTTGTTTTTGCAGCAAAAAAGTTTTCGCGGGGTAGGGAAGCCGCAACACATCGCGTTTGTATATAAGCAGTCCGGATATGCATTACTCGGCTGCGCTTGGAAAACGATTGCTGATGTTGCTGTGTGTTGCTTCAGATGATGTATCGACTCCAGAGGGGGAGGAGTGGACAACTACAAACATTTTCCCATCAGGAGAGAAGAATGCAGTCGACAACGAAGTTTGGCGTACGTCGCACGGTGCTTGCTGTTTGTGTAGCAGGTGTTCTTTGCCTCGGCGGAATTTCTTCGTCGGTGGCCGCGCAGGCAAGCGACGAGGTGGCGGTGCAGGCGCACAAGGAAGCGCTGACCAGCTGGCATGAATCGATCAAGCATTTGCCGCCGCCCACCGAAGGATGTTTCCACGCTTCCTTCCCCAGCACGATCTGGACTCGCGTGGCCTGCGGATCGGCACCGCGCTATCGCTCGGCGATCCACTGGAAAACGGTACACACCGCCAAGGGTGCGCTGCTGCGGCCGGAAACCGCCGGCAACGGCACCGACTATGTGGCGCAGGCACCGTCCACCACCGTTTCGGCCGTAGGCAGTTTTCCTTCGGTCAGCGGCCTGACTTCGGAAAAAGGCGTCAACGTGCCATTCGGTGGCGGTGAGAGCGATGGCATCACCGGCAAGAACGAATACACGCTGCAGCTCAATACCGATATCAATTCCTCTTCCACCGCCTGTTCCAACTTCGGCTATTCGAGCTGCCAGGTATGGGAACAGTTTGTCTATTCGACCAATAACAACGGCTCGCCGGCCGAGCCGCAGGTATTTATCCAGAACTGGGTGTTCCCGTCGGAAAGCGACTATGAAAATGTCGGCTGCCCGAGCGGCTGGAACGACGCCAGCGGCAATGGTCAGTACGCTTGCTTCGTCAACAGCAATGCCACCAGCGTGCCCGCCGTGGCAGCCACCGATCTCGGCAGCCTGACGCTGTCGGGTGCGACGTCGGCCAATGGCAACGATACGGTGACCTTTACCGATGGCTCGGAAGCCTATTCGGCCAGCGAGCCGGACAGCACCAACAGCCTTGCCTCGTGGTGGACGCAGTCGGAATTCAATGTAGTCGGCAACGCCGGCGGCTCCGAGGCCCAGTTCAACAGCGGCACCTCGCTCACGGTGAATCTGGCGGTCAACGACGGCAATGGCGATACGCCGAGCTGCGTAGGTCCCAGCAGCTCAGGTACCACCGGCGAGACCAATAATCTGAATCTGGGCAGCTGCAGCGCTTCGGGCGGATCCACGCCTTCCATCCAGTTCACCGAATCGAACTGAAAACACGCAGGCGGTAAATAACAACGCCGAGGGAGAACGCTCCCTCGGCGTTGTCATGCGCTACGCCAGGCTGGAGTAAATGCTCAGAAGTCTGCGCGTACGCTGAGGTTGTAGCGCGTGTCGTCGCGGAAGAAACCCTTGGGCACGCTCAGGCCGCCGGTATTGACGATCTCGCGGGTCTTGAAGGTCGAGTTCAGGATATTGGCTGCCTGCAGCGATACCTTCACGTGATCGTTGATCGCGTAGATGATCGAGGCGTCCAGCTGGCCCTGCGAGTCGGCCATTACCGGCAGGAACGGATAATCCGCTTCCACGCCCGTGATCAGGTACTTCGACCGCCAGTTGTAGGCAAGGCGGGTGGAGAGCGGGCCCTTCTCGTAATACATGGTGAAATTGTAGGTGTTGCGCGACAGCTCGTAGGGCGGCAGCTTGAGCTGGTTGATGCACTGCGTGGGCGGCGCATAGCCGCTGGGGCAGAAGTCGGTCGAGCCGTAGCTCAGGTTATGCGGCCTGATATAGGTGTAGTTCGTCTGCGTGCCGAAGCCGGACAGCCAGCCGGGCAGGAAATCGTATTTCTGCTGATAGGCCAGCTCCACGCCGCTTACGCTGCCTTTCTGGTTCAGGTTGGCCAGGCCGGTGGTGTACTGCTCCGGATAGGTCACGCCGTTGTTGGTGACGGTGGTGTCGACCACACTGGTGATGGTCTGGATGGTGTTGTTCAACTGCTTGTAGAACAACATCGCGGAGATGGAACCGGCATGGCCGAAATACCACTCCTGGGTGATGTCGAAGTTGTGCGCGGTAATCGGCTTGAGATACGGATTGCTGGCGCTATAGCCATTGCCCACCGTCGGCGCGGTGCTGCCATTGGTGCCGTAGGGCAGCAGTCCGCTGATCGACTGGCCCGCCTGCAGCTGGTCCAGCGTCGGCCGGTATACCGATTTGGAATAGGCGAAGCGGGTGATCAGGTCGCTGGTCCAGCCGACCGACAGGTTGAAGCTGGGCAGCCAGTTGCCGTAGGAGCTGCTGGCGCTGATTGGCGTGTAGCCGCCGTTGGCGAAGTTTATGTACTGCTGTTGCTGGGCCGACGTCAGCGCGCAGAAGGTGCCCGGCGCCGCGGTTGCGCCGCCCTTGGTCTGATTGAGGCAGTACTGCGCAATGCTGACCCCGTTGAGTACGGCGGCCTGGTTCGGCAGCACCAAGTAGCCGGAGGCGTCATCCTGCGTGTGCACGTAGCGCAGGCCGACATTGCCAGTGATCTGCAGGCCGCTGAGGAAGTCGGTGTTGTCATTGCCGAAATTCAGGCGCACGTAGGCGGCATTGGTCTTCTCCTCGTTGGAGGCGACTTCCTGCGGCAGGTAGAACGTGCCGGGCACGAACACGTCGTTCGCGACATACAGCGGGCGCTGCGTAAGGGTGTAGTACGGGCCGACGCTGCCGGGCGGGTTCATCGCCATGGCCTGCTTGTTGATCTGCTGGATGATCGCCACCGCCTGCTGGAACTGGGTGAGCGGATTGAGATTGAAGTACGGCGCAGTCAGGCCACCGAAATTACCGTTGCTGAAACCCTGCAGGTTGAGGTTGTACAGCGAGGTGGCGCCGGGCGTATCGGCGGCGGTGACCGCGTTCTGCCCGTAGGGCGAGCTGATCGCCTCGTAGTTGTAGGCCGAGTTCTGCACCACTTCGCGCTGATCGGAATGGCGTACGCCGAACTGCAGGTTGTCGAGGAAGCCGCTGTCCACGTCGAAGGTGCCGTCCAGGCGCAAGGTACGCTGGTTGCCCCACGAGTTGGCGAAGTGATCCTGCGCTGCCGCCCAGTAGCTGTTGTTGGGGTTGGCGTAGTACTGGGCCGCCGTTTCATTCGGATTGGGCGACAGCAGGCTTACGCTGGGCACGTTGTTGCCGTGCAGGGCGATGTCCCAGTTGGCCTGGGTCAGCTGGCGGATGTAGTAATAGAAATTGTTGTAAGTGGAATTGGTGTCCTGCACATCGGCGCTCAGGTGCAGGCGGTCGTTGACGTTCCACTTCAGATTGAAGCTGTAGTCGTTGGTGATGTAGCGGTTCCTGAAAGCGGTGCTGTCCAGCTGGGTCGGCACACCGCCGTAAGTGATCGGCAGGAAGGTCGAGGTACCCGGAGCGCCGGAGATGATGCCCGACTGGAACACGCCGTTGGAATCGTAGGTGGGCGTGGTGCCCGCCAGCGGCACCGCGCAGCCGGCCAGCGACTGGGCAAATGCGCAGCCGTCGGTGGATGCCTGCAGGGTGTGCTCGTAGGTGGTTTCCGTGTCCGAGGCGCGATCCCATTCCAGCGTGGCCTGCCAGGCCTTGTCCGGGCTTTCCCACTGCGCAGACAGCACGTGGCCGAAGCGGGCGCTGGTTTCATCCTGCACGCGGATGTCGCCACCGACCGGCACGTAGGCGTATTGGCCCGGCGCCAGGCCGGGGTAATCGTCGGTTCTGCCGCTGGGAAGCGAGCAGCCATCGCAGCGGCGCTGGAAGTCGACCAGCGAAATCGCATTGTCCTGCTGGTCGATGCGGTCGTAGGCGACGTTGAGCAGCACGCCGAAGCGGCCGATCTCGGTGTTCCAGTTATGGCTGAACAGGCCGGAGATCTGCGGCGTGCTCTTCTTGTCCAGGCTGCCCCAGTAGTCGCCGACGGTGATGGAAGCCTGCGTATCTTTCTTGCTGTCGAACGGCTTGCGCGTATTCAGGTCGATCGAGCCGGCGATGCCGCCCTCGATCATGTCGGCCGTCTGGTTCTTGCTTACCACCACCGAGCCGATCAATTCCGGCGACACGGTGAAGAAATTCAGGCCCTGGCCGCCGCCGGCGGAAAACACCTCGCGGCCGTTGAACAGCGTGCTGGTGTAGGGCAGGCCCTGCAGGCTGATGTCCGAGCCCTGGATGGAGAAGTGGTCCGGATCGGCCGCCACGCCGAAGGCGCTTACCGCCACGCCCGGCACGCGCTGCAGCGCTTCGGTGACCGAGGTGTCGGGCAGGGAGCCGGCATCCTGTGCCGAAATCGCATCGACCACCGTATCGGCGTAGCGCTTGATTTCCTGCGCACGGTTCAAGCTGCTCGAATAGCCGTTGACGGTCAGGCCATTGAGCAGCTTCGCCTCTTTCTCGTCGGCCGTGGCGGTGGCGTCTTTCTTCTTGTCCGCCGGCTTGGTCTTCGCGGGCGCGGCCTGGTCGCTCGATGGCGGTGCGGCTTGGTCGGTCTGCGCGTGCAGCTGTCCTGCGGCGAACAACGTCATCGCGATCGCGAAGGACAGCCGGCATGGCTGGCTGCTGCTGCGCGCAGGCGAATACGTGGATTGCTTCTTCATTCCTGACTCTCCCCAAGTCCAATGAATACTCGTTGCCGTGCCTTGGTCGATCCCCGTAAGGCGAAGCGGCGAAAGTGCAGTAAAGCGCAACGCAGCATCCACGATCAGTAGGACGCTCCCCATATTTCCCCTTGCGTTGCGCTGCAGCACACAGGCGTTGGCCCGCGAGGCACGCTAGTCAAATGTACAAGCGCTGTCAATAAAGAATACCAGCGCTGGTATTTTGGGCCCCGAAGAGTGAAATTTAAGTGGTGGCCCGGCTTGCGCTTGGGTTAGCATGAGCCGTTGCAAGTCATACAGGGTGGGGTTGTACATGCCTGCGAGAATCGAGGACGTCGCTGCGCATGCGGGCGTGTCCACCAAGACGGTGTCGCGTGTCCTCAATGGCCATCCGAGCGTGCGCGCCAAACTGCGCGTGCGGATCGAAGCGTCCATTCGCGCGCTCAATTACGTACCCAATCCGGCCGCGCGCGGGCTGGCCGGCAATCGCTCGTACCTGGTGGCCTTGCTGTACGACAACCCGGCGGTGGGCTCCAGCTACATCATGGAACTGATCGTTGGCGTGCTGCAGGCGTGCAAGGGCACGCCGTATAACGCGGTGCTGCATCCTTTCGAGGCCACCGACGACCTGGCCGCGCAGATCGACAACTTCGTGGCGACGCACCGCCCGGACGCGCTGGTGCTGGTGCCGCCGCATGCCAATAACATCAAGCTGCTGCAGCGCCTGGACGAGCTGGACATGCGCTATGCCACCATCTCCTCGAAACTGCGCGAACCGCGCATCGACATCGGTTTCGACGAGCGCAAGGCGGCGGCGGATATCGTCGAGCACCTGATTTCGCTGGGGCACCGGCGCATTGCCCATATCGCCGGCCTGAAAGGGCACGGTGCGCGTACCTGGCGGCTCAACGGCTATCGCGATGCGCTGCGCAAGGCCGGCATCCCCTACGACGAATCGCTGGTGCTGGAGGGAGATTTCACTTTCGCCGCGGGCGCGGCCGGCGCCAGGACCCTGCTCAGCCGGCGACGCCCGCCCACGGCGATCTTTACCGCCAACGACGACATGGCTTGCGGCGTGATGCGCGAAGCCTACGAGCGCGGGCTGGCCATTCCCGACGACCTGTCGGTATGCGGCTTCGACGACACGCCGGTGTCGCAGCTGATTTCGCCCGGCGTCACCACCGTGCACCAGCCTTGCCGCGAGATCGGGCGGCTGGCGGTGGAGAGCGTGCTGCAGTCGATCCGCGATCCGGCCCTGCGTCTGCAGGCGCGCGTGCCTTACGAGATGCAGCTGCGCGCCTCCACGGCCGCGCCCGGAAAGCCGTAGGATCTGCGCTACGCCACCGGGTTCGCCATGAACCGGGCCGGTGCAGCCGGGGAGATGCGGAAGCGGTGATCGACGATATAGCCGAAGCGGCGACGCACGGACTCGCGCAGGGCGCGGCGCCCGCGGATGCGGCATGGCCGGCGCGCCGGGTTGGCTGGCGCTTTATCGCGGTCTACGGCATGGCCTACACCGGGCTGTGGATGGCGCTGCTGCCGCCGATCCTTACCGGTTTGACGATGCGCGTGCGCGAACTGGCGCCGGCGCATGCGGCCGGCAGTCTGTCGCTGGTGGCGGGCGTAGGTGCGCTGGTGGCCTTGTTCGGCAATCCGTTCTTCGGCCGTTGGTCGGATCGCACGACATCGCGTTTCGGCATGCGCCGCCCTTGGCTGCTCGCCGGCGCCCTGGGTGGTGTCGCAGGGCTGGCGGTAATCGCCACGGCGGTGTCGGTGCCGCAGCTGTTGCTGGGCTGGTGCCTCACACAGCTGGCCTATAACGCGGAACTGGCTGCACTGGCGGCGATCCTTGCTGATCAGGTGCCGGCGTCGCAACGCGGTACGGTGTCGGGCATCGTTGGCATCAGCCTGCCGCTGGGCATGATCGGCGGCACCTTCCTGATGCAGGCGCTGGTCGATTCCACGCTTGCCATGTTCCTGGTGGCGGCCGTGATCGCCCTGGCCAGTGCGTTGCTGCTGGTCTGGGTGCTGCCCGATCTGCGCCTGGCCGCAGCGCAGCGCCCGCGCTACGGATGGCGCGAATTCCTCGGCAGCTACTGGCTCAATCCGCTGCGCTTTCCCGATTTCGCCTGGGCCTGGAGCAGCCGTTTTCTGCTTTATGCAGGGATTGCGGTGTTGCTCACCTATCAGGGCTTCTACCTGATGCACCAATTGGGTTGCGTGCCGGCCGACGTGCCGCGCCGGATCTTCCTGTCCACCCTGGTGCAATCCTGTGCGGTGGCGATCTTCAGTGCCGTAGGTGGTGGCTGGTCCGATGCGGTCGGGCGGCGCAAGGTTTTTGTGGCAGGCGCGGCGCTGGTGTATGCGCTGGCCTTGCTGATCATCGCCTTCGCTACGACGTATGCGTGGTTTCTGCTCGGCATGGCGATTACCGGTGCGGCGCAGGGTATGTACCTGGCGGCCGATCTGGCCTTGGTGACCGATGTGCTGCCGCAGCGCGAAACGCATGCGGCTGGGAATCTCGGCATCTTCAATATCGCCAATGTCATGCCGCAATCGCTGATGCCGGCGATCGCGCCGGGCATCCTGTGGATGAGCGGCGGGAACTATGCGGCGCTGTTCGTGGTGGCGGCGGCCCTGGTTGCGCTGAGTGCGTGGGCGATTCTGCCGGTGCGCGGAGTGCGTTGAGGGGCCGCCGTCATCCCGGCGAAGGCCGGGACCCAGCGACTCGTTGCGCGAAAAGCACTGGATCCCGGCTTTCGCCGGGGTGACGGCGGAAAACCACGCAAACGATGCTTCTGGTTTCTTGCAGAACTGAAGAGGCGGCCGCGAGGGTGGGGCGCCCAATCCTCGCTGATGCGATTCCCGTCACGCAAAAATGACAGCGCTTGTATTTTCATAATTGACAGCGCTTGTACTTTCGATCGACGGCGCCCCAAAACCAGAAAACTCCCGACGGCGACTGTCCCCGCATGCCTGCGTCAATGCGCAGCGTGAAATCGCCGCTTCCAACGTGTGCTTGTGATTTCACCCAAAGCAAAGGAGACAGTCCATGCAAATAAGCAATTCCTCGACAGCGTGGCCCACGCTGGCCTTCAGTTCGCTGGGCACCGCGATCTGCGCTGCGCTTTCCACTGCCGTGCTAACCGCTGCGCCGGTACAGGCAGTGCATGCGCAGACCAGCTGCGCGGCTGCCTGGAGCGCGTCGGCCGTCTATACGCAAGGCCAGCTGGCCAGCGAGAGCGGCATCAACTACGTGGCCAACTGGTGGACCCAGGGCAACGACCCGGCCAGCAACAATGGCGGGGCCGGCAGCGGCCAGCCGTGGACCTCGCAGGGCAACTGCGGCAGTTCGCCAGCACCCACGCCTACGCCCACCCCCACCCCCACCCCCACTCCGGCGCCGACCCCCACGCCCAGCGAGAGTTACGGCGCCACCGCCGAAACCGGCGGCGCGGTGCAGTTCTATGCCGACGGCGGCACCTGGGCCGATCTGCATTACACCCTCGCCGGCGGCAGCCAGCTCAACGTCACCATGAGCAACAGCGGCACCGACAACAGCTACCAGGTTTCCGGCCTCACCAATGGCGAGCAGGTCAGTTACTGGTTCACCATCGGTCAGAGCAATGGGTCGGCAGTGAACACGCCCTCGCAGACATTGACCTATGCCGCACCGACACCCACGCCCACGCCCACACCGACGCCGGCACCTTCGCCGTCCAGTCCGGTTTTTCCGGCCGCCGGCACCACCTTCAACCTAGTCAACGGTACCAATGGTGCCTATGCCGACAGCCAGGTCTACTGGACCATGGTCGGCCAGGATCCGGCCAACCCCGGCACCTTCGTGCACGTCGATTGCAGCGGCAACCTGATTCCGATGGCGCCGGGCGACAACGGTGCACAGAGCAAGAACGGCCAGAGCTACGCCGATTATTCGATCCCGTTCTCGCAGTGCAAATCTTTCACCGTGCCGCAGATTCTTTCCGCGCGAATCTACTTGAGCGTGGGCAGTCCGATGTATATCCAGGCGGTGGGCAATCCGGTCTACGGCTATACCGGCCCGAATATCGACAACCCCAGCGATCCGAATATCAACGTGACCTTCGATTTTGTGGAAGTGAACATCAACGCCACCAATTTCTACGGCAACACCACCCGGGTCGATCAGTTCGGCATGCCGATTCGCCTGCAGCTGCAGGATCCCACCGGCTACGACCAGACCGTGGGCGAAACGGAAACCCGCGCCGCGCTGTTCCAGGAATTCACGGCCCAGGTGCCTGCACCATTCCAGTCACTGGCGCAGGTGCAGGCGCCTTATCGCATCGTGGCGCCTTCGCACGGCAGCTTTGCGGCCGGCGGCGCGCAGGCCACTTATCTGGACAGCTATATCCAGTCGATCTGGAATCAATACCGCAGCCAGTCGCTGGTATTTACCGATGCGCAGGGCACCTTCACCGGCAATGTCGTGGGCAACCAGTTCGTCTTTACCGACGGGCAGGGCACGTACTACATCAACAACGTGCCGACCACGCAGGAGGTGCTGCTGGGCAATGGCGTGTTCAATGACGCCAGCAATGCCGCGGCCGGCGTGGCGACAGCCAAGCAATTGCAGATCCAGGCCCAGGTGGATGCGGCGTTGAACCGGCACGTGGCCGAGAACGCAGGCGAGTGGAGTACGTCGGCGGATTTCTACAACAGCGCACCGACCAACTCCTATTCCGCGTTCTGGCATGCGCACAGCATCAACGGGCTCACCTACGGTTTTCCGTATGACGACGTAAGCGGTTTCAGTTCCTCGCTGATTGGCACCAATCCCACGGTGTCCACCATCACGGTGGACTGGTAAGAACTCACGGCAAGGCCCCGTTTGGCGGGGCCTTGCCGGCTGTGTTTGGCGCGGGATGACTGCTTCAGTGCGTCCCGTGCAGATACCTGTCGATCACCGCGGCAACATCGGTTGCGCGGGCCTGTCGAGGCCTGCACAATCGAACGATCGGTGTCGTACCGGACTCGGGGCAGGCATGCACGCCTTGCCGCCGCATTGTCCATGCGGCGTATCAAGAGCGACAGTCTTCAAAGGAATGCCTGTGCAGATCGCGAGTGGCGCGCCCGGCGACGCCCATGCCGTGCATGCCGACAGCGGCCTCTATATATGGCTGATCTGCCTGGTCGCCGCCCTCGGCGGTTTGCTGTTCGGCTATGACTGGGTGGTCATCGGCGGCGCCAAGCTTTTCTACGAAGCCTATTTTGGCATTCGCGATCCGGCGATGTCCGGCTGGCTGATGAGTGCCGCCCTGGCCGGCTGCATCGCCGGCGCAGCGCTGGCGGGCATGCTTGCCGACCGTTATGGCCGGCGCATCATCCTCATCATTTCGGCGGCCTTGTTTCTGCTGTGTGCGTTCGGGACGGCCTGGGCCAACAGCACCGGCGTCTTTGCCATGTTCCGCATCATCGGCGGACTCGGCATCGGCCTGGCGTCCAGCATCTCGCCGCTGTACATCGCCGAAGTCAGTCCTGCGGCACATCGTGGGCGCTTTGTGGCGATCAACCAGTTCACCATCGTGGTCGGTGTATTGCTGGCGCAGACGGTGAACCTGCTGATCGCGCGGCCGGTACCCAGCGGGCTCGATGCGCAGGCGTTGCTGCAGACGTGGAACGTGCAGCATGGCTGGCGCTGGATGTTCTTGAGCGGGGGCGTGCCGGCGGCGCTGTTCCTGGTGCTTGCCATGGCGATACCGGAATCGCCGCGCTGGCTTAGCCGGCGCGGGCGCCACGACGCAGCGCAACGGGTGCTTGCCCGGATTGGCGGCGATGTGTATGCGCGCGCTTCGCTGGCCGCGATGCGTACGGTGCAGCACACCGCCGTCGATGCCGGTGCGGCCTGGCGCGATCTGCTCAGCCGGCGCGTGCGTCCGGTGATGGTGATTGGCGTGGTGCTGGCGGTGTTCCAGCAATGGTGCGGCATCAACGTCATCTTCAACTACGCGCAGGACATCTTTGCCTCGGCCGGATTCGACATCAATCAAGGCCTGCGCTCGATCGTCGCCACCGGTTCGGTCAATCTGCTGTTTACGCTGCTGGCGCTGACCCTGGTCGATCGCTGGGGCCGGCGCAAGCTGATGCTGGTCGGCGCCGGCGGCCTGTTTGCGGTGTATCTGTTGATCGGCGCCGCGTATGCCATGCACGTGCTCGGCCTGCCGGTACTGTTGCTGGTGCTCGCGGCGATTGCGATCTATGCCACCACCCTGGCGCCGGTGACCTGGGTGCTGCTGTCGGAAATCTTCCCCGATCGCATCCGCGCGCAAGCGGTGGCCTTGAGCGTGTTCTGGCTGTGGGTTGCGTGCTTCGTGCTTACCTATACGTTTCCCTGGCTCAACGCCCATCTTGGGCCGGCCGGCAGTTTCTGGCTGTACGGCTTGATCTGCGGTGCGGGGTTTCTGTTTGTGTTGCGGCGGGTGCCGGAGACAGCCGGAGTGCCGTTGGAAGTGTTGGAGGCGCAGCTTGAACGGCGTGCGGATTGATGCCTTAGGTGCTGCGTAGTTTGGGTTATTCCGGGCTTGATCCGGGGGTAACCCAACCTATCTCCGCAATAGCGAAGCGTCGTTGGGTTACGCTGCGCTAACCCAACCTACTTGCGGTGCTGTTGGATGTTACGCGTGATAGAGCTGGCTGCGGCCGCCGTCGATCAGCAAATCCGTGGCGTTGATAAAACGCGCCTCGTCACTGGCCAGGAATAGCGCGGCGTAGGCGACTTCTTCGGGCGTGCCGATACGTTTGCACGGCAACAGCTCCGCCTGCCTGAGCCGCTCGGCCTCCGGATCCGGGCACGACTGGAAATAGCGTTCGGCAGCCGGCGTCAAAATCAATCCCGGCGAAATCGAGTTCACGCGGATGCCGCGCGCGGCGTATTCCAGCCCCAGCGCACGCGTAAGTCCGATCAGGCCATGCTTGGCTACCGGATAGGGAAAGCTGCCGGGAATGATCTTGTGCCCATGCACGGAGGCAATATTCACGACATGCCCGTAGCCGGCTTCGAGCATCGATGGCAGCAGTGCGCGGGTGCAGTGCCAGGCACCTTGCAGGTTGACGCCGAGATTGCGCTGCCAGTCCACGTCGCTCAGCGTCAGCGGATCGCGGAAGACATTGATGCCGGCACCATTGATCAGGATGTCGATACGGCCGAGCGCTTCCAGCGCCTGTGCGGTGGCGTGCTGTACTTGTTCGGCATCCGACACGTCGGCATGCACGGCGAGCGCATGGTGGCCCGCATCGCTCAGCCGCCGGGCCAGCGCAGCCGCCGCGGCGACATCCACATCCAGCAACGCCAGCGCAGCGCCTTCGCGCGCGAACAGCTCGGCGATCGCGCCGCCGATGCCGCTGGCGGCGCCGGTGATCAGGGCGGTCTTGTGCTCAAGGCGTGGATTCATGTGGATCTCCGAAGGCTGTGCCGGGCGATGGTGGGGCGGCAGCGGCACCGGCATCTTCTACCCGAAAGCTGAAATGCCGGCATAGATGTTCGCCGGGTGCCAGCGCCGTCATGCCGTGCGCCAGCGGCCCACCGGGCAGATGCACGGCATCGATCGGATGATCGACCGGTTCGAAGCAGAAGAAGTCGGCGTCGTCCGGTGTATACAACAGAAAGGCATCGACATTCGCCAGTATCTGCATGCGCATGCCTTGCCGTGGCCAATTCACGCTGGCCTCGCCCGACCAGGGCAGGAAGCAATGATTGAGCACTTCGCGCGGCAGCACCTGCGGCTGTCGAAAATCCCAGTCGGCAGGCACGGGCACGTTTGCCGAAGGCAGTGGCGAGCGGCCGTCGTTCTGCCACACGCGAGCAGCCGGTGCGTGCAAGCTCACGCCGTCGTGCAAGGCAATGAACGGATGCAGCCCAAGCCCGAACGGCAGTGCAGCATCGCCGGTATTGCTTATGCTCAACCCGATCTCCAGCGCGTTCCCGCGCAGCGCGTAAGTGAGCATGGCGCGGTAGCTGTAGCCATCGGGGGCGCGCTCGTCCAGCCGCAGTTGGATCTGCTCGCCGCCATGCGACTGCACCGCCCAGCTGCGGCGCCAGCCACTGCCATGAATGGGATACGGCTCGCCAGGACAGTTGGGCGACAACGCCACCGAGGTGCCGGCAAAGTCGAAGCCGCCGCCTGAAATGCGATTGCTCCACGGCACCAGCGGATAACAGGCCAGCCGATTGGGATCGAACGCCGCGCCATCATTGGCCGGCGCGGCGCGATAAGGACGCAGCAAGGAAAAAGCAGCGTCGCGTGCAAGCCATTCGAAGCTGCCCAGGCCGCCACCTTGTGCCGGCAGCACCTGCACGCGCAGGTGCTTGTTTTCCAGCCAGCAGGCTTGTTCCTCGATGCGCGGACCTTGCATCGGCTACTCGCGGTCGAAGGCGACGGCCGTTCCCTGGAAATCGCCGTGCATCGTTACGTCGATGCCCATGTTCATCCAGTAGGCGCCGCTTGCGACGGTCGGCGTACGCTCGGCCAGGGTTCCCTGCAGCACGCGCACGCGATAACGCGCTTCCGGGTCGAGCCCTTGCAGGTGCAGCGTCGGGTACGGATAACCTTCGGTGCTGGAATGCAGGAAGGCGAACAGCACCGCATGCGCCTTGTCAGGCGATACGTCTTCGGTGGCCGAATGCTCGCTGCCCTGGTCGGGCGACACCAGGCGATACAGATCGCCATGCTGCACGGTATCGCGGATCGCCTTGTAGTCGGCGATCAGGCGTTGCGCCGTGGCCATGTCCTGCTCGCTCCATTTGGTCAGGTTGGCGCCGACGCCGAGCGAGCCCTGCATGGATGACAGGAAGCGGTATTCCAGCGACATGCTGCGGCCATTCATGGAAGAGGGCGAGTCGGTCACCCAGGCCATCATCACGCCCGGCGTATGTGCCTGGGTGAAGCCGTCCTGGATGCGCAGGCGGTCGAAGGCATCCGTATTATCGGACGGCCACACTTCGTCGGTGAGATGCATGATGCCCAGATCCACGCGGCCGCCGCCGCTGGAGCACGATTCAATCTCCACGTTCGGATGCTTGCGGCGCAGCTCTTCGAGAATGCCGTAGAGGTTGCGCACAAAGTCGACGTAGACATTTTTCTGCTGGTCGGCCGGTACCGCCGGCCAGCCCGGCTCGGACCAGCTGCGGTTGTAATCCCACTTGAGAAAAGCGATCTGGTTTTCGCTGAGCAATTTGTCCAGCGCACCGAACACATAGGCGCGCACGTCCGGCCGCGCAAGATTGAGCACCATCTGGTTGCGACCCAGCGAGCGCGGGCGGCCGGTCATATTGAGCACCCAGTCCGGATGCGCGCGATACAGATCGCTGTCCGGATTGACCATTTCCGGTTCGACCCAGATACCGAAGTCCATGCCCAGCGCATGCACGCGATCGATCAGGGGCTTCAGCCCATGCGGGAATTTCTGCGGATTGACGGTCCAGTCGCCCAGGCCGGCCTTGTCGCTGTTGCGCGCGCCGAACCAGCCGTCGTCGACCACAAAACGCTCCACGCCGATCCGCGCCGCTTTTTCCGCGAGCGCCATCTGGCCGGCTTCATTGACGTCGAAGCCGGTCGCTTCCCAGGAGTTGTAGAGCACCGGCCGTGCGCGCGGATGCGGTGCCTGCGGCAGGATGCGGGTGAGCTCCAGCCGGTGCAGCAGGCGCGAGGCCTCGCCCATGCCGCCGTTGGTGACGCCGGCATAGAAGCTGGGTGTCTGCAGGCTGGCGCCGGGCGCCAGCTGGTAGCCGAAATCGAATGGATTGAAGCCGCCAGTGATGCGGATCTGCTCGGCCTGATCTTGCTCGACCGCAATCTGCCAGGTGCCGCTCCAGGCCAGCGCACCGAACCACACTTGCCCATGGGTTTCATCGGCATCGTTGCGGCGGATCGCAAACCACGGCTCGTTCTGCATGCCGGTGCTGCCGCGGCGGCTTTCCAGTACGGTCTTGCCCGGCTGCACCGGGCGCTCGTAGATATCGTTCTCGCCGGCCCAGCGGCCGGCCAGATAACGCAGCGTGTAGTTGTTGCCGCGCGGCAGCAGCCAGGTACCCGCGCTGGCCTGTTCGACGACAACCGGTGTCGCGCTGCGGTTCTCGATCACGGCGCTGCGCCGCACGATGCCGGTGCCGGGATCGATTTCGTACTGCAAGGTGACGACAATCGGGCGCTCGATGTCCTGCATCACCACGGACAACACGTTGCCGTGCACGCTATGCGACTGGTAATGCAACACCAGGTCGCGATTGCCGTCCGGAAACGTCACCTTCAGATCCGGCTCGTAGTAGAGCCCTTCGCCCCAGCCGGTGTATTCCTGCGGGATCACATTGACCGTGCCATCGATCGAATCGCGGCCGGGCGGGGCGATCGGTGCCGGCAGCGGATCGCCGGCTGCCAGTCGCGGTCCCCAGTAGATCGATTGCAGCTGCCCCTTGTCGTTCACGCCGAACGCGTAGGTCACTTTCGCCGCATCCAGCCTGAACACATGACCGGAGGCATCGATATGCACGGCGCCATCGTTGCTTGCGGCGTGCGCATCGGTCGCCGCGGCACCGCCGATCAGGATCATCGCGCCAAGGATCGCCAGGCAGCGGCGGGCGCGGACTCGTGGAAGTTTTATCAAGCGAGAAACCCCTTTAATCGCGACGGGCCGAAACGGCGACGCAAGTAAAGGTTATATTATAAGACAATATAAGTTGGCGAGTGCTTTCCGGCAGATTCGATTCGCGCAGCAAGCCGACGCATGCGCCATGCAGCGTCGGCGTCGGGTTGCACTGCACTAATCCCGGCTATGCACGCGCTGATTGCAAGTCGGCCAGCTCTTTGCGCAGTGCCGCATTTTCTTCTTGCAGCTCGGCCACCTGCCGGCGCAGCCGGGTCAGTTCGTCTGCGTCGTCGTGCACATCTGCTGCCGCTTGCGGCGCAGATGCTTCCTGAGTAGCCGCTTCGCGCGGCTTGCGCCTGGATTCGCGCACGCGCTTGGCCACATCCTTGAGCTCCTTGCTGCCGGCCAGGGCGGCTTCCCGCTGTTCCTCTTCCGGCAGGCTGGCCACCGCCGCGGCAGCATTGATCGAGATGCTGCCCGAGCGCACCGCCGCGACCACTTCCGGCGCGGCCTGCTTCTGGATCTTTTCGATCAGCGCCACCTGGTTGCCGCTGAGCTTGGCTTCGCGCGCCAGGGCTTCGCGGCTCGGCGGACGTTCGGCGGGTGCTGCGGCCGGCGCGACCGCTTCGTCGGCAGGAGCCGCTTCGTCCGCGCGCTCGGCTTGGGCCGCAGAAGGCGCCGGCGACTGCGCAGCGGAACGCTGCGCCAGGATTTCGCGCTTGCGCAGCGCCAGCACGCCGCGCTGAAAATCCGACACGCTGCGTCGGCCCAGATGCTGCTCGATCATCCACAGATGCACATCTTCGATCGACTGGAAGCGCGGATTCTGCACCGTCTGGAACGGCAGGTCGTGCTTCCGGCACAGGCCATAGCGATTGTGCCCGTCCACCAGCACATTGCCCCACAGCACCAGGGAATCGCGGCAGCCTTCGGCCAGCAGGCTGCGCTCCAGCGACTCGTATTCCTCCGGCGTAAGAGGGTCGATGTAAGCCTTGAGTTCTTCGTTGACGACGATATCCATCAAAATCCGTACGGCCCGGCAGCAAGCAAAGGGCCCGCATTGTAGTGGCCTTCGGGGGCGCGGTGGACTATCGACCGCTCAGCCGCGCTTGAGGAATCTGCCGGCGAGCCAGCGTCGCACTGGTTCGTCGTAGAACTTCAGGCATGCATAGGCCATGGCGATGCTTGCGATCAGTACCATGACGCCCACCGCCATGACGTGCGCTGCCGGCGTCGTCTGGTTATGGCTGCTGACCCACTGCGTATAGATGTAGATCAGCGGGTAGTGGGTGATATACAGCGGATAGGAAAGGTCGCCGAACCACTTGGCGATACGCGTGGACAAGCCTTGCTGAAGCTGCGCCCCGGCGCCTATCGCCACGATGGCGGGGAACACCAGGATCACGCAGGCAGACTCGTACAAGCCATTGAGCCACAGTCGGTCCGCGCCGCCGAAACGGGGCAGCGCCAGCGCAACGATCAGCAGCACGCTGCAGAGCGCAAAGGCGCCCCTGATAGGCACGCGCATGCCAAGCCGCATCAGCAGCATGCCGGCAAGAAAAGGAAACAGCAGGCGGGCGAAGCCGATATGCAACTGCTCGGCATCGATCGACCAGCCGCCGATCACGTCCCCTTGCTTGCCGAATACCGCCAGCTGCACCAGGAAAGCGGCAGCGAGCGTCACCAACACCCACAGGGCCCAGTTCGGCAACTTGCGCAAGCCGAGGGCATAGAGAATGTTGGCGATGTATTCGAAAAACAGCGACCAGGCCGGCCCGTCGAGCGGATGCATTTCGCCCCAGCCACGAATGTCCAGCGACATGGGCAGCGGCAGCAGCGTATAGCCCAGCAGCATCACCGCCAGCATCAGCCAGACTGGCGTGTGGGCGATCAAGGGGAATGCGGCACCCGCCTGAAAATAGAACAAGGCCGCCCCGATGCTCATGCCCATCACCACCATCGGCTGCAGGCGGATCAGTCGGCGCTTGAAGAATTCGCGGATGGTCAGCGTGTGCCAGCGGTCGTCATACGCATAGGCAATCACGAAGCCGGAGAGCAGGAAGAAGAAGTCGACGGCAAGATAGCCGTGATTGATCAACTGGGTGAGCGGGTGCTCGGGCGAATACGCCTCGCAGATATGAAACATCACCACTATCAGCGATGCCACCCCGCGTAGTCCGTCGAGTATCAGGTAATGGTTCTTGCTATGCATGCCACTGGACGAAGAACTATGCATGGATGATGCGCCTTCCTGGAAGCTGGCGAAGTGAGAACGAGCAGCGCATGCTCATGCCGGACGAGCGGCCTTCGCGGCGGCGCTCGCCGGCTGGCGATTAAAGCGTGAGCGGGCAGGTCTGGTCCGACTCGACCGCCGTCACCGCCTGATCGCGCGTTTCCACCCGACGCGCATAGCAATGGCCCAGCGAGTCGCTGAAGCGGTACGACTGCTCCCCGTGCTGCCCGCGCGAACCGGTGATGCCGGTGCCGCCGGCATTGAAGTCGGTGTTGCTGTGGCTGACCAGGTGGTTGTCCAGCGTGGACCAGAAGCCGGCGTGACCATCCTGCGTGCGCTGGATCTTGCTCAGATAACCCTGTTGCATGGTGATATCGGCGGTGAAGTCGCCGTTCGCGCGCACCTGTTTGCGTACCTCGATCTGCAGCGGATATTCGAGGCGGTGCGTGTACTGCATGGTGCCGGTCGCCGTGGTGGTGCGCACGTCATCGACCACTTGCGTATGCATGGCAATGCGCTGGTTGTAGATCTCCTTCGATGGATGGTCGAAGCCCTGGCGATTGGCAAAATTCGCCTGCTGCTCGACGCGCGTGACGACCTTGCCGTGCGAGGTCTGCAGTTCGCCGGCAATCACATACTGGCCGTTCTGCACCGTGTCGACCTCGCCATGCAGCGTGCCGTCGGCACCGTGCTCAAAATGGCGCTGTACGGGTGGCTGCTCGCTTTGCTGGCTGGCCAGCGTGTTTTGCGTGAGCTGGCCGGCGAGCACCGCGCGGCCATGATCGCGCCAGGCCAACAGGTTGCCGGCGAGGCTGAAGAAGTCGTGCGCGCCCAGCACACGCACTGCCACGGTGTGCGGCTTGCCATCGTCCAGCAGGGCGGCGAAGGGCGTCAGGTCCACGCGGTACGGCGTGAAGTTGAGCGTCTGGATGTCGGTGGTGGGCCGCCACAGATTGGGGTCCACGCCGCCGGTATACGTCCAGGGGTAGACCGGTGCGCGGCCCGCCGGCTGGCCATCGATGCTTACCGCCACTTCGCGGAAATTGCCGCCTGGGCACTGTTCCAGCGGATCGCCGGCATTGGGCGGCCCGAGCGAAAATTCGCGGGTGGGTTCCATATCGGCATCGTCGATGCACATGTACCACTGCTCGTCCACGGCCTGGCTTTGCGCAATCAGGTCCAGCACGATGTGTTCGACATTGCGCGGCAAGGTGACGCTGCGCGAGAGCGCTTCATTGCCGTTCTGCACATCCACCGGATGCCCATCGCTGTCGCCGACCAGGCCGATGGCGAGATCGGCGGGCGCGGCGGCCTTGCTGGTTGCCGTGGCCGGATAGAACACCAGCCGCGCGCTGCCCTGGATCACGCCAGTACGCGTGGCGTCGATCCAGTTGTTGAGCACCGTCTGGCCATGCCCGGCATCCTGGAACAGGCCGGCATAATCGGTGACGTCGCGCTCGACGTGCCAGTGGGGACTGACCTTGGCACCCGGTTCCTGGGTGGTGCCATAGAACAGGTTCACACCCTTGAGCCACAGACTGACCGTGCGGTCGTACTGGCGTCCGGCAGTTACCGAGAAATCCGCTTCCAGCACCACCTTCGACCATGGCCCGGCGCATTGCGCAGGCGGGGCATAGCGCCACTCACGCGGCTTCGCGGCGCGCGAAGTGGCTTCGCCGTGATCGTCGAATGCGACATCTGTATACAGCTTGGCCACGCAGGGCGTGCCTTCCGGGCGCGGCACCGGTGCATCGGCGATGGCGACACCGCGATCGCCTACGGCGGGTGCTGTCTGGGCGAAGGCGAGCGTGCTCGGCAGCGCCAGTGCAAGGGCCAGGCCCGGGCGAATCAGGTGGTGCATGTGGATCATCCTGCCGTTGCTTGAAACGTTGTCGGCAAGCATGCACGGGATGGCGCCCGCTGGCGAGGGTCAGTGGCACTGAGGTATGAGGATGGCCTGCTTCAAGCCGCTTGCTGCTGGCTGCCGAGGATGCGGGTGACTGCGGCCAGACCGCAGAACGAAGGTTCGTCGCCGCATTCGCCCGCTTCGATCCAGGCGATTTTTGCGTGCAGATAGGTTTGCAGGCTGCCCAGCTGCGCGGCCTTGGCTTGCACCTGCGCCAACTGCGCCTGCATCACGGCCAGCCGGCGCGTGCGATCCATGCCGCCGGCCTCGTATTCCCGGTTCAAGGCGGCAATCTGTTTCAGCGTAAAGCCGAGCTGCTGGCCGACTTTGATCAGCGCGGCACGATCCACGTCGGTCTCATCAAAATGCTGATAGCGATTGCTGCCTATAGCCCCTGTGCCGGGTTTGAGCAGTCCAAGTTTCACGTACAGGCGTACCGCATCGCGGGTCAGCTCGGCGCGCCGGCAGAATTCGGCAATCAGCATGGCGGGACTCTTGACTAGGGCGTATACACCCTAGTTTAGACTGATCCCTCGCAAGCAACCAGGTGACGGGTCATGACCAAAACAGTGCTGATTACCGGCGCATCGTCGGGCATAGGCGAAGCGACGGCGCGTCGCCTCGTGGCGGATGGATACAAGGTCTATGCGGCGGCGCGGCGACTGGATCGCATGAGCGGCCTGTCCGCCGCCGGCGTGCAGGTGCTGCCGCTGGACCTGACCGACGATGCCTCGATCATCCAGGCGGTGGAGACGATTGCTCAGCGTGACGGTCGCCTGGATGCGCTGATCAATAACGCCGGCTACGGTTCCTACGGCGCGCTGGAAGATGTGCCGCTGGAAGAAGGGCGCCGACAGTTCGAAGTGAATGTGTTTGGCCTGGCACGCCTGATCCAGTTGTGCCTTCCGCTGATGCGCGCCAGGCGCGCGGGCACCATCGTCAATATCACTTCGATCGGCGGCAAGATGCACGAGCCGTTGGGCAGCTGGTATCACGCAACCAAGTTCGCGGTGGAAGGATTGAGCGATTGCCTGCGCATGGAAGTGGCTCCGTTCGGCATCGATGTCGTGGTGGTGGAGCCTGGCGCCATTCGAACCGAGTGGAGCGGCATTGCGCGCGAAGCGTTGCTGCGCTATTCGGGCGGCACCGCATACGCCGAACAGGCCAACAGGCATGCACGCATGCTGGCGGCAGCCGATACATCGTCCATGGTGTCGCCGCCGGAAGTGGTTGCCGGCACGATTGCGCGCGCGTTGCGCGCATCCCGTCCGCGCACGCGCTACGCCACCGGCGGGGGCGCCAGGATGATTCTGTTCTTGCGCCGCTGGCTGAGTGATCGTGCGTTTGATGGCTTCATGCGCCGGATCGAGAAGTCGCTGGCGGGAGCCGGGTGAGGGCTGGCGGCAAGCGCCTCATCGTGATGCCACGGAATGACTGCGTGTGGGCTTAGATGGTTGGCTTTGTCAGAATGGCCATCAATTAGTCATGGTGCACGGATGCGTCATCCCAGCGAAAGCTGGGATCCAGTGTCTTTCTACACCGGAGGCGCTGGATGATTCGCTTTGTTCACCCTTCGGGCCGTCCTTCGGACGTTCAGCACACAAGCGCTTGTCCAGCTTTCGCTGGGATGACGGTGAGGTCGGTTGAAGGCTTTTGAATTGAGCGGTGGTGCGCTGCTTTTACAAAAGTAGCCAAGCAAAAAAATGGCACCGCAGCGCATCGTAATTTCCTGATGGACGGAAATTCATGCGCGCCTATTTCACCTCACAGAAACAAACGCCCGACCCGTGCTTTGTCGCCGGGTGTCAGGCTGGCATGCACGGCACCGCCCCAGGGTGGCGGACGTTCGATAGAACGTGAATAATGCCACTGTTATCCGGCACGGATTATTGCTAAATACCCCGTCGCACATCTTATCGTGTCGCAATGCGTGCGACATCGCGTCGCAAGTATTCAGGGAAGAACATTACATCCATATTCCCAAATTAATATGTAGTGTTGTTGCGTCCTTCGTCGCGACCAGGACGCGTATTTCCGCAAGAAGCACCGTTGAGATGAGGGATAATCATGAATTGCCAGTCGATACCGGATGTATTGACGTTATTTGATGTAATTCGTTATCGCGCTTCTGCCGCATCGGGTACCGCCAACAGCCCCGCCTTTACTTATCTGGACGACGGCGATCAGGTCAGCGGCGTGCTGAGCTATGCCGAACTGGACTTGGCCGCGCGCAAGCTCGCCGCGCGCCTGCAGCAAATCACCCAGCCCGGCGACCGGGTGCTGCTGGTTTATCCGCCCAGCCTCGATTACATCGTTGCGTTCTATGCCTGCGTCTATGCCGGCGTTACCGCCGTGCCGGCCTTGCCGCCGGCAAATCGGCGCACCTTGCCGCGCCTGCGCCTGATGGCCGCCGATTCGCAGCCGGCCGCCGCACTCACCCTGGCGCGTATCCGCGACGGTGTGACGAAGGTGGAAGAGGGCGATCCGAACGACGACATCCTGCGGCAGATGTCGTGGTTGTCGACCGACGATGCCGAGGGCGACGAATCGGCATGGGTGCCGCCCGCGGCGCAAGCGTCGGATATCGTGTTTCTGCAGTACACCTCCGGCTCCACCGGCGCGCCCAAGGGCGTAATGGTGGCGAACCACAATCTGCTGGCCAATCTGCGGCTGTTTCAGCAGATGTTCGATGTGCGCTGTGGCGAAACCTTCGTGTTCTGGCTGCCGCCGCATCATGACTTCGGCCTGATCGGCGCGATCATCATGCCGGTGTTCGCCGGTGCACACAGTGTGCAGTTTCCGCCGGCCGCCTTCATGATGAGCCCGGTGCGCTGGCTGCGGCTGATCTCCCGCTATCGCGCCCGTCTTACCGGTGCGCCGAATTTTGCCTTCCAGCTCTGCGTCGACAAGATTTCCGACGCCCAGATGCAAGGGCTCGACCTGGCCTGCCTGGACGTGGCCATGAACGGCGCCGAGCGTATCCGCTTCGAGTCGGTCGCCCAGTTCGCCGACAAATTTGCGCCCTACGGTTTTCGCCGCGAGTCGATGATGCCGTCTTACGGCATGGCGGAATTCGTCCTGTTGGCTACCGCCAATATGCATCGCGCCGCGGGCACCTTGCCGGATGTCGCGTGCATCAGCAAAGCGGCGCTGGAAGCGGGGCGCATCGTGCCGGGCGACCGGCCGCAGGATACCGTGCACATTGTGTCGGTGGGCCGCACGCACGAAGCGCTGCACGATCTGGCCGTGGTCGATCCGTTGACGCTGGAGCGGCAAGGCGACCGGCAGGTCGGCGAGGTATGGCTGAGCGGCCCGGCGGTGACACAAGGCTACTGGCGGCAGGATGAAGCTGCACGGGAGCAGACGTTCCGCGCCAGCATGAAGGATGACGAGCGCACCTGGCTGCGCACTGGCGATGTCGGCTTTGTGAGCGAAGGCGAGTTGTTCATCACCGGGCGCAGCAAGGAAGTGATGATTTTCAGCGGACGCAATATCTATCCGCAGGATGTGGAGATCACCGTCGAGCGTGCGTCGCCGGCGTTCCGGGCCAACGGCTGCGCCGCTTTTTCGCTGGAAGAGGGCGATACGGCCCAGTTGGTGATCGTGCAGGAAGTGGAAAGCCGGCGCCGGCTGGAAACCGAAAGCCTGGTGGCCCGGCTGCGTGCCGATATCGCCGAACAACACGAGATTTTCGATCTCGCCGCGGTGGTGCTGGTCAGGCCGGGACATTTGCCGCGCACATCGAGCGGCAAGATCCAGCGCGTGCGCTGCCGTCAGATGCATCTGGCGGGCGAGTTCGACAGCATCTGGTCCTGGAGTGTCGACCAGGAAGACGCCCCGGCCGCGACAGACACGTTGCCGCAGACAGCGACCGGGATGCGCCTGCTCGAACTGTGGCGCAGTGTCTTCGGCAATCCGGCCTTGTCGGCGTCGGACAACTTCTTCCGTCTGGGCGGCCATTCCTTGCTTGCGGCACAGCTGGTCGCCGCCGTGGGCACGGAATTTCGCGTGGACCTGCCGTTGCGTGCATTGTTCGAAGCGCCCAATGTCGCAGCGATGGCAGCGGTGATCGACACGTTGCAGCCGCGCGAGGCGATCGCCGACGAGCTGCTGGCGTTGCCGCAGCACGGTGACTTGCCGCTGTCGTTCGTGCAGCAGCGCTTCTGGTTCCTCGATCAATACCAGCCGGCCAATGCGTTTTATGCCGTGCCGGTGGCCATGCGGCTGGCGGGTGAGCTGGCGCTTCCTGCGCTGCGGCAGGCACTGGATGCGATGGTGCAGCGGCATGCGGCACTGCGCACCGTATTTCCGGTGGCCGATGGCGTACCTGTCCAACGCGTATTGCCGGCCTTGGCATGGCCGCTGCAGGTATCGGATGCCGGTGAGCTCGATGCCGATGCGGCCGATGCGCAGATCCGCCAGCTGATGATGGACGAGGCGCGCAAGCCCTTCGACCTGGTCCACGGGCCGCTGATTCGCGCGCACTTGCTGAAGATCGGCGCAGAGCTGCGCGTGCTGCTGCTGACCCTGCATCACATCGTCCACGACGGCTGGTCGGTCGGCGTGCTGATCGACGAACTTACGCAGGCCTATACGGCGTGCAAGGCGGCTCAGCCGCCGGCGTTGCCCGCGCTGCCGGTCAGCTACGCCGACTACACGCAATGGGAGCGGCGTCGCTACGGCGAGCAGAACATCCAGACGCATCTGGCTTATTGGGCCGAGCATCTGCGCGGTGCATCGCCGCTGCTGGCGCTGCCCACCGACCGCCCGCGTCCGGCGTCGATGTCGTATCGCGGCGCGACGCATACCGTGCACCTTCCTGCCGCGCTGGTGCGGCGCCTGGCCGAGCAGGCCAGCCAGCGCAATGCAACCTTGTTCATGGCGCTGACGTCCGCGGTGCAGATCCTGCTGCATCGCTACTGCAGCCAGGACGATATCTGCATCAGCATGCTGTCGGCGAACCGTCCGGCGAAGACGGAGCAGGTGATCGGCGCCTTCGTCAACGTGGTGCCCTTGCGCGCGCAGTTCGGCGCCGGCCAAGCATTTGCCGACGTGCTGGCGGCCACCACCCGGGAAGTATTGTCGGCGTACGAACAGCAGCTGCCGTTCGAGCTGATTCTCAACCGGCTGGCGCGCGAGCGGCATGCGGCCTACACGCCGTATGCGCAGGTAGTGCTGAACTTCCATAGCGAGCTCGAGCATCAGGGCGGGGCACGCCAGCATGGGCTGGATCAGTCGCTGCAGTTCGACGGCCGCTGGGCCGCCGGGGTCGCGCATACGGCCTTCGACCTGCTGCTGGATGTGCACGAGCGGCAGGGCGGTCTGGACGTGGTGTTCGAATACAGCACCGACCTGTTCGACGCGGCGAGCATGCGGCGCTGGGGCAGGCATCTGCAGCAGGTGCTGCACGGCATCGCCGAATCGCCCGACGCCCGCATCGACGAATTTGCGCTGCTGGATGCCGGCGAGCGCGAGCAGGTGCTGGAGACCTTCAACGCCACGGCGCAGCGCTGGCCGGCCGCGTCGCTGGTGCATCAGCTGTTCGAGACGACGGCCGCACAGCAGCCCGACGCGATCGCCCTGATCGGCGAGCACGAACAGCTCAGCTACCGCAGCCTGAACCAGCGTGCCAACCAGCTTGCGCATGTCTTGATCGCGCAGGGTATCCAGTCGGACGACCGGATTGCCCTCTGCGTGGAGCGCAGCATCGCGATGGTGGTGGGCTTGCTCGGCATTCTGAAAGCAGGCGGCGCATACGTGCCGGTCGATCCGGATTACCCGCCGGAGCGGGTCAGCTACATGCTGGCCGACAGCCAGCCGCGGATGGTGCTGTCCAGCCACGCGTTGCGCGACCGGCTGCCCGTGATCGATGTACCTATGTTGTGGCTGGACGATCCCGCTGCGCTGTCGAGTCAGCCCGATCACAATCCCGATCCGCAGGCCCTGGGCCTGCGTCCCGATCATCTGGCCTACGTGATCTACACCTCCGGCTCGACTGGACAGCCCAAAGGGGCCATGAACCAGCACGACGGCGTGGTGAACCGTCTGCGCTGGGCACAGCAGCAGTTCGCACTCGATGCCAGCGATCGGGTGCTGCAGAAGACGCCGTATGCCTTCGACGTATCGGTCTGGGAATTCTTCCTGCCGCTGCTGGCCGGTGCGCAATTGGTGTTGGCGCGGCCCGGCGGCCATCAGTCGCCGGCGTATCTGGCGCAGCGGATCGCGGAGGCCGGCATCACCGTGGCGCACTTCGTGCCGTCCATGCTGCAGGTGTTCCTGGACCAGGACGATCTGTCCGGCTGCAGCCGCATGCGCCACGTGCTGTGCAGCGGCGAAGCGCTGCCGCCGGTGTTGCAGAACCGCTTTCTGCAGAAGCTGCCGGGCGTGGCCCTGCATAATCTGTATGGACCCACCGAAGCGGCGGTCGATGTCACCTATTGGCCGTGCATGGAGCCCGGCACGATCGTGCCGATCGGCCGCCCGATCGCCAATACGCAGATGTATGTGCTCGATGCGCGCATGCAGCCGGTACCGATCGGCGTTGCCGGCGAACTGTATATCGGCGGTGTGCAGGTCGGACGCGGTTATCTGCATCGCGCGGCCTTGACCGAAGAGCGCTTTGTGGCCAATCCCTTCGGCAGCGGCCGCCTGTACAAGACCGGCGACCTCGGGCGCTGGCGCGCGGATGGCGCAATTGAATACCTGGGCCGCAATGACTTCCAGGTGAAGCTGCGCGGCTTGCGTATCGAGCTGGGCGAAATCGAGGCTCGTCTGCTCGAACATCCGGCGATCCGCGAAGCGGTAGTGATCGCCCGCGAAGAAACCTCCGGCGACAAGCGCCTGGTCGCCTATGTGGTGCAGCACCAGCAAGCCCAGCACGAAGAGACCGACTGGGACGATCGTCGCGTCGAGCAGTGGCGCCAGCTGTACCAGGCGGAATACGGCAAGACGCTGGAGGTGTCGTTCGGCGAAGATTTTCGCACCTGGAACAGCAGCTACGACGGCCAGCCCATTCCGTTGGAACAGATGCGCGAGTGGCGCGATGCCACGGTGGCGCGCATTCTTGCCTTGCAGCCGCGGCACGTGCTGGAAATCGGCTGCGGTTCCGGCTTGATCCTGGCGCACCTGGCGCCGCATTGTGAAAGTTATTGCGGCACCGACCTTTCGGCCGAGGCGATAGCGCGGCTGTCGGCACAGGTCGAGCGGCAAGCAGATATCGCCCCGCGGGTCAGCCTGCATTGCCAGCCGGCCCACAGCAGCGGCAACCTGCCGCGGCAACACTTCGATGTGATCGTCATCAACTCGGTGGCGCAGTACTTTCCCAGCGCCGACTACATGCTGGCCGTAGTGCGCCAAGCCATGGATCTGCTGGCGCCGGGCGGCGCGCTGTTCCTGGGCGATATCCGTAACCTCCCGTTGCTGCCGTGCCTGACCACGGCCATCCAGCTGGCTCGCGCCGATAGCGGTGCAGATGCGGCTGCGCTCCGCTCGGCGATCGAGCGGGAACTGCGGCTGGAACAGGAACTGATATTCGATCCCGATTTCTTCGCAAGCTTGCCCGCGCGTATCGACGGCATGGCCGGCGTCGATATCCGCGTCAAGCGCGGACATTTTGCCAACGAATTGAGCCGCTATCGCTACGACGTGGTGGTGCACAAGCAGGCGCTGGGTGACGCCAGTGCAGGTGCTGCATCGCTGGCTGCTTTGCCGCGATTGCACTGGGGCGCAGAGGTGGTCGACGTCGCATCCCTGCGATCGCATCTGCAGACTCCGGCATTTGCCGGCCTGCGCCTGTGTGGCGTGCCCAACCACCATCTGGCCAGCGAAACCGAAGCGGTACAGGCATTCGAGCAGGGTCGACCGCTGGATGAGGTCGTGGCGATGCTGCAACGCCCGTCCGATGCAGCGTTGCCGCATCCGGAAGCGTGGCACGCACTGGCTGCCGTCCTGGAGCTGGAGGCGATCGTCACCTGGTCCGCGCCGCACGGCAAAACATTCCAGCGCGGCGAGTGGGATGTGCTGTTCGTACCGGCAGGCCAGCGCGCGTATACCGATACCTACGCCGCATCGCGCGAACCGCGTCCGCTGGACGAACTCAGCACCCGGCCGGCGCAACGCGAAAACAGCAACCAGCTGCTCGCGGACCTGCGCGCGAGCCTGTCCGGCCAGTTGCCCGACTACATGCTGCCATCGGCCTTTGTGGTGCTGGATGCGCTGCCACTGACCCCGAGCGGCAAGCTGGATCGCCAGGCGCTGCCGGCACCGGATCGCGATGCCGTCGTCACGCACCAGTACGAAGCGCCGCAGGGTGAAGCGGAGCAAGCCATCGCGGCCATCTGGGGCGGGCTGCTTGGCGTAACGCCGGTCGGGCGGCACGATCATTTCTTCGAACTGGGCGGCCATTCGCTGCTGGCCACCCAGGTGGCGGCCAAGCTGCGCGCAAGCTTGTCAGTGGATGTGCCGCTGAAAGCGCTGTTCGAACATGCGACGCTGGCCGCGCTGGCGGCGCATATCCAAGACCAGGCTGGCATAGCGCCAGGCGAGACGGAGCTGCCGCTGGTGCGCATGCCGCGTCCATCCGCGACGCCGGCATCGTTTGCGCAGCAGCGCCTGTGGTTTATCGAGCAACTCGGCGGTGGGCAACCCGTCTACACCGTGACGCATGCCGTGCGGCTACGCGGTGCGCTGGAGCTGCCTGCGCTGCAGGCAGCCCTGACCGATCTCGCCGCCAGGCAGGAAGGCTTGCGTACGTATTTCGTCGAGACGGGCGGCACGGTCATGCAGGAGCTGGCGGATGCGGCGCCGCTGAGTTTGCGTGTCGTTGATCTGTCCGGCAACGAAAACGGTACGCTGCAAAGCTGGATCGAACAGGAGGCACGCCAGGGTTTTGACCTGAATGCACCGCCGCTGCTCCGGCTTACGCTGCTGCGGGAACATGCCGCACAGCATGTTTTGCTGATCAGTGCGCATCACATCATTGCCGATGGCTGGTCGCTGGGCGTTTTCAATCGCGAGCTGAGCGCGCTCTACAACGCGCATCGGCAGAACCGGCCGTCGCCGCTGCGCGAGCTGCCGTTGCAATATGCGGACTTTGCCCATTGGCAGCGCCGCCGCGCCGAGCAGGGTGCATTCGAGCCGCAACTGGCGTATTGGCAACAGCGTCTGCACAACGCGCCGGCAGCGCTGCCGTTGCCGACGGACTACCCGCGTCCAGCCGCCCCCAGCCATCGCGGCGGCATCGTGCGTTGCGTAGTGCCCAAGGCGGTGACGCACAGCCTGAAGCTGCTGCTGCAACAGACCGAGGCGAGTTTGTTCATGGGGTTGGCGGCAGGCCTGGCGGCGCTGTTGTCGCGCTATGCCGGCCAGAACGAAATCTGCATCGGTACGCCGGTCGCCAATCGCCAGCATGTGGCGCTGGACGATGTGATCGGATTTTTCGTCAACACCCTGGTGCTGCGCATCGATGCGGACGGCAGCCAGAGCGTGGCGAGCCTGCTGCGGCACGCACGTAACGTAGCGCTCGATGCTTACGCCAACCAGGAGGTGCCGTTCGATCAGGTCGTCGCATCGCTGGATCGTGCCAGGCACGACCTGCATTCGCCGCTGTTCCAGGTCATGCTGGTGCTGCAGAACGCCAGTGCCGACGATCTGGCCCTGGCGCAAGTCGAAGCGGAAGTTCTGCCGGTCCACAACGGCACCGCCAAGTTCGATCTGACCGTGGCGGTTACCGAAACGGCTGGCGAGCTGGCCTGCGATTTTGAATACAGCACGGATCTGTTCGAGCACGCCAGCATCGAGCGCATGGCACGGCAATTCGTTGCACTGCTGCGTGGCATGACTGTCGACGTGCAGCGGCCGGTCGAGCGCCTGCCGCTGCTGGACGACGCAGAGCGCAGGCAGCTGCTGGTCGAATTCAGTGCGCTGACGTCCTCGTCGCTGCCTTCAGAAGCCTTGATCCACACTCTGTTTGAGCAGCAGGTACGGCGATCGCCCGATGCCGTCGCGCTGAATGACGAAGAGCGATCGCTTACGTATGCGCAATTGAACGAACGCGCCAACCGCCTCGCGCATGCGTTGATCGCGCGCGGCGTGAAACCCGACGATCGCGTGGCGCTCGGCGTGGAGCGTGGCCTGGCGCTGGTGGTCGGCATTCTTGGCATTCTCAAGGCCGGCGCCGGCTATGTGCCGCTGGATCCCACCTATCCGGCCGAGCGACTGGCCTATTTGCTGGAAGACAGTGCGCCGGTGCTGCTGCTTACCCAGGCATCGCTGCAGGCTTGCTGGCCCAAGGAGCTGGCGACGCTGTATCTCGATGACGAGTCGAGCTTCGCCGCCCAGCCCACGCACGACCCGGTCGTTGTGGGACTGGCAGCCCACAATCTGGCTTATGTGATCTACACCTCCGGCTCCACCGGTCAGCCCAAGGGCGTGATGGTCGAGCATGCGCAGGTGACGCGCCTGCTGGCCACTACCGATGCGGCGTTCCGCTTCGATTCGCGCGATGTATGGACGCTGTTCCACTCCTACGCTTTCGATTTCTCGGTGTGGGAACTGTGGGGCGCGCTGGCCTATGGCGGCCGCCTGGTGATCGTGCCCTCGCTGTGCGCACGTTCGCCGAAAGATTTTTACGCGTTGCTGTGCCGCGAGCGGGTCACGGTGCTGAACCAGACGCCGAGCGCCTTCCGTGCCCTGATTGCCGCGCAGGACATGCAGCCGCATCAGCTGCGTTATGTGATTTTCGGGGGCGAAGCGCTGGAGCTGTATACGCTGCTGCCGTGGATAGCGCGCAACGATCCGGCGCGGACGCGTCTTATCAATATGTACGGCATCACCGAAACCACGGTGCACGTGACGTACCGCGAGCTGACGCGCGAGGACATCGAAGCCCGCCGTGGCAGCCTGATCGGTCGCGGCCTGCCGGATCTGCGGGTGTATCTGCTGGATCGCCACGGCGAGCCGGTGCCGGTCGGTATGCCGGGCGAAATTTATGTCGGCGGTGCGGGCGTGGCGCGCGGCTACTGGGGCCGGCCACAGCTGACGGCCGAGCGTTTTCTCTGCGATCCCTTTGTCGGCGGGGCGCAGTCACGGATGTACAAGAGCGGTGACTTGGGCCGCTGGCTATCCAATGGCGAGCTCGAATACCTGGGCCGCAACGATTTCCAGGTGAAGATCCGCGGCTTCCGCATCGAGCTGGGCGAGATCGAGGCGAAGCTGGCCAGGCAGCCCGGTGTGCGCGACGCGCTGGTGATCGCTCGCGAAGACGTGCCGGGCGACAAGCGTCTGGTGGCCTATCTGACGGCGCAGGATGGCGCGACCTTGTCGACGGCGGCATTGCGTGATGCCCTCGCCAGGGAACTGGCCGACTACATGCTGCCCAGCGCCTTCATGCAATTGGAACAGTTGCCGTTGACGGCCAATGGCAAGCTGGACCGGTACGCCTTGCCGGCGCCGGATCAGCAAGCAGTGGTGACACGCGCGTACGAAGCGCCACACGGCGACACGGAGCTGGCCATCGCGGCGATCTGGCAAGATTTGCTGTGCCTGGAGCGGGTCGGGCGGCACGATCACTTCTTCGAGCTGGGCGGCCATTCGCTGCTCGCCGTGCAGGTGCTGGCGCGTATACGCGCCGAGTTGGGCGTGGAACTGCCCTTGCGCGATCTATTCGCGTTGTCGACTTTGCAGGCACTGGCGCAGGCGACGGCAAACGGTACGCAGGTGCAGCTGGCGGCGATTCCACCGATTGATCGCCGCGACGAACTGCCATTGTCATGGGCGCAGCAGCGACTGTGGTTTATTCATCAGCTGGATCCGGCTGCAAGTCTGGCCTACCACATGCCAGGCAGGCTGCGTTTGCGCGGGCAACTGGATGTCGAAGCTTTGCAGTCAAGCTTCGAGCGCATCGTGGTGCGTCACGAAGTGCTGCGCACGCGCTTTGTTTCGATCGACGGCCGGGCGGCGCAGGTGATCGATGCGAGCAGCCACGTTCCGCTGCTGCTGCACGATTTGCGCGGACATGCCGATGCGGCGCAGGAGGCCGAACGCCTGGCGCTGGATGAAGCGCGTGCGCCATTTGACTTGTCGCATGGGCCTTTGCTGCGCCTGCGCCTGCTGCAGCTGGCCGACGATGATCACATCCTGCTGCTGACGCAGCACCATATCGTCTCGGACGGCTGGTCGGCCGCGGTATTGCTGCGCGAAGTCAGCGCCTTATACAACGCTTACCGCGACGGCCGCCCGGATCCATTGCCGGGCCTGCCAATCCAGTACGCCGATTACGCCATGTGGCAGCGCGAGGATGCACAACGCACCTTGCTGCAAACACAGGCCGCGTACTGGCAGGCGCAACTCGACGGTGCGCCCAGCTTGCTGAGCCTGCCCACGGATCGGCCAAGGCCGGCAGCACAAAGCTATCGCGGCGATCAGCTGACATGGACGTTTGCAGCCCAGGCCGAGCAGGCCTTGCGCTTGCTCAGCCAGCAGCATGGCACCACCCTGTTCATGACTGCGCTGGCGGCGTGGTCGATCGTGCTGTCGCACTGGAGCGGGCAGGGCGAAGTGGTGATCGGTACGCCGGTGGCCAATCGCCAGCGCCAGGAGCTGGAGCCGTTGCTGGGTTTCTTCGTCAATACCCTGGCACTGCGGATCCGGCTGGACGATGCCCCCACGGTCGGGGACTTGCTCGCGCGCATCAAGTCGCAGCTGGTGGAAGCCTATACGCACCAGGACCTGCCATTCGAGCAATTGGTGGAGATTCTGCAGCCGCCACGCAGCCTGAGCCACAGTCCGGTGTTCCAGGTCATGCTGGCCATGAACAACGCGCCGGGCGATGCCTTGCATTTGCCCGGCTTGCATGCGGAAGTGCTGGCGCCGCAACACACGACAGCTCACTTCGACGTGACCTTGTCGCTGCAGGAAACCGGACAGCATCTGCTCGGCCAATTGTCGTATGCCAGCGATCTGTTCGAGCGGAGCACGATCGAGCGAATGGCCCGCCACTTCGCGCAAGTGGTGCGCGGCATGGCGGCCGACGCCCGGCAGTCGATCGACCGGCTGTCGCTATTGGATGAGGCAGAGCGCGGGCAGCTGCTGGCCGAATTCAGCACAACGAAACAAGCCCCATCCACACCTGCGCTGATCCACGCGCTGTTCGAGCAACAAGCGCAACGCCAGCCCGATGCCGTGGCCCTGACTTGCGACGATCAGGCGCTGACCTATGCGCAATTGAACGAGCGCGCCAATGCACTTGCGCACGCGTTGATCGCACGCGGCGTGAAGCCCGATGATCGCGTGGCGCTCGGCGTGGAGCGCGGCCTGACGATGGTGGTCGGTGTGCTCGGCATTCTCAAGGCCGGCGCCGGCTATGTGCCGCTGGACCCGACCTATCCGGCCGAGCGGCTGGCCTATCTGCTGGAAGACAGCGCACCGGTGCTGCTGCTTACGCAGGCATCGCTGCAGGCTTGCTGGCCGGCGGAGCTGGCGACCTTGTATCTCGATGACGAATCAAGCTTTGCCGGGCAGCCTGTGCACAATCCGGCAGTCGAAGGTCTCGATCCTTCTCGATTGGCCTATGTGATCTATACCTCAGGCTCGACGGGGCAGCCTAAAGGCGTGATGGTCGAGCATGCGCAGGTGACGCGCCTGCTGGCCACTACCGATGCGGCGTTCCGCTTCGATTCGCGGGATGTATGGACGCTGTTCCATTCCTACGCTTTCGATTTTTCGGTGTGGGAACTGTGGGGCGCGCTGGCCTATGGCGGCCGCCTGGTGATCGTGCCCTCGCTGTGCGCACGTTCGCCGAAAGATTTCTACGCGTTGCTGTGCCGCGAGCGGGTCACGGTGCTGAACCAGACGCCGAGCGCTTTCCGTGCCCTGATTGCCGCGCAGGACATGCAGCCGCATCAGCTGCGTTATGTGATATTCGGGGGTGAAGCGCTGGAGCTGCATACGCTGCTGCCGTGGATAGCGCGCAACGATCCGGCCCGGACGCGCCTGATCAATATGTACGGCATCACCGAAACCACGGTGCACGTGACGTACCGCGAGCTGACGCGCGAGGATATCGAAGCTGGCCGTGGCAGCCTGATCGGTCGCGGTCTGCCGGATCTGCGGGTGTATCTGCTGGATCGCCACGGCGAGCCGGTGCCGGTCGGCGTGCCGGGCGAAATTTACGTCGGTGGTGCAGGCGTGGCGCGCGGCTACTGGAACCGGCCGCAGCTGACGGCCGAGCGTTTCCGGCCCGATCCGTTCGCAGAGGACGGATCGGCGCGCATGTACAAGAGCGGCGACCTCGGTCGCTGGCTGCCCAATGGCGAGCTCGAATATCTTGGCCGCAACGATTTCCAGGTGAAGATCCGCGGCTTCCGCATCGAGCTGGGCGAGATCGAGGCGAAGCTGGCAAGACAAGCCCATGTGCGCGACGCGGTGGTGATCGCTCGCGAAGACGTGCCGGGCGACAAACGACTGGTGGCCTATCTGACGGCGCAGGATGGCGCGACCTTGTCGACGGCGGCATTGCGCGACGCGCTGGCCAAGGAACTGGCCGATTACATGCTGCCCAGCGCCTTCGTGCAGTTGGAGCAGTTGCCGCTGACGGCCAACGGCAAACTGGACCGGCAGGCGTTGCCGGCACCGGACCAGCAAGCGGTGGTGAGGCGTGCCTACGAAGCGCCACACGGCGACACGGAGCTGGCCATCGCGGCGATCTGGCAAGGTTTGCTGGGCCTGGAGCGGGTCGGGCGGCACGATCACTTCTTCGAGCTGGGCGGCCATTCGCTGCTCGCCGTGCAAATGATGGCGCAGCTGCGTGCCGCTTGCCGAGTTGAGCTGCCGCTGCGGATGCTGTTCGATGCGCCAACTTTGGCCATGCTTGCTGCCGCGGCCACACAGGCACAGCCACAGGCCGTGCAAGCCGATGAGGGAATGGTGCATGAGGCTCACGACGGTAGCCTGCCGCTGTCGTTTGCGCAGCAGCGCTTCTGGTTCCTCGACCAGTATCAGCTGGACAACACCTTCTACAACGTGGCGATGATGGTGAGCCTGCACGGTGCGCTGGATACCGGCGCACTTGAGCAGGCCATGCAGTGGATGGTCGAACGCCACGCCATTCTGCGTACGGTGTTTGCGAGCGAAGCTGGCGTTCCGCAGCAAATCATCCATCCGAGCCTGCAATTGCCTTGGCGCGTGGAAGATATAGGCGACGAAGACGGCGATACGCATATGCGCGCCGTAATGGCAGAGGAAGCCCAGACGCCGTTCGACGTCGCGCACGGCCCCTTGCTGCGCGCGCGTCTGCTGCGCCGCCATGCGCATAGCCACGTTTTGCTGCTGACGACTCACCATATCGTTTACGACGGCTGGTCCATCCGCATTCTGCTGGATGAGCTGTCGCGCGCGTATGCCGCCTTCAAGACAGGATTGCCGGTCGGTTTGCCCGAGCTGCCGGTGGATTACGCCGACTACACGCGCTGGGAACAGCGCCGATATGCCGGCAGCCGCGTGGAAGCGGATCTTCGCTACTGGCAGGCGCAGCTGAAAGCCGCGCCATCTTTGCTGGCCTTGCCGACCGACCGGCCGCGCCAGGCGGTGATGACGCATCGTGGCGCAAGTTTGCGGATGCATCTGCCGGAATCCCTGGTACAACGGCTGACTGCACTGGCCAACGAACGCCATGCCACGCTGTTCATGGCGATGACGGCAATCACCCAGGCCTGGCTGCACCGTTACTGCGGGCAGCAGGACATGTCGCTGGGCGTGATATCGGCTGCCCGTCCGGCGGGTACCGAAGGACTGATCGGCAACTTCATCAACATCCTGCCGCTGACCACGCATATCGATGAAACCACGTCCTTTATGGACCTGCTCGATATCGCCGCGGAAAACCTGCTGGCCGCGCATGACCGGCAAGTGCCGTTCGAGCTGCTGCTGCAGCACGTGCTGCAGGAACACAGCAGTGCGTATATCCCGTATGCCCAGGTGGTGCTCAATTTCCACAACGAAATCGAAGGCATGCGCGCGGCCTGGAGCACCGATGACGTGCTGAGCTGGCAGGTGCATGACAACGATGCGCGCGACATCAGCCACGCCGCGTTCGACCTGAAGCTGGAAATGAACCGGCTCGCCGACGGCCTGGAGATGGTGCTGGAATACAACACCGACCTGTTCGATCGCGCCACCATCGCCAGCTGGAGCGGGCATTACCGGACGCTGTTGGAATCGGTCTGCTCCGATCCGCGCGGCCGTATTCATCACTTGCAGTGGCTGACCCAGGCCGAGCAGCAGGCCTTCGCCGATGCATGGCGGGAAACGCAGGCCGCCTATCCGCGCGATACTGGCATCGGCGAACTGCTGGACCTGCAAGCCTCGCGCACGCCGGAGGCCGTGGCGGTGGTGCATCGGGATCGCTCGCTGAGCTATCGCGAACTGCGCCAACGCACCGATCAGCTTGCGGCTTACCTGCGCAGCAAGGGCGTGGGGCCGGATACGCTGGTCGGTATTTATACCGAACGCTCGCTCGAGATGGTGCTGGCGGTATGGGCGGTGGTAAAGGCGGGCGCCGCCTATGTGCCGCTGGATCCGGCGTATCCGCAAGCGCGTATCGCGCACATGCTGGGCGATGCGTGCCCGGCGATGGTGCTGACCGAGGCGCGGCTGGCATCGCGCCTGCAAGGCATGGCGGCGCAAATCATCAGCGTGGATGCGCTGGATGCCGTTGCTGATGGCAGCGATATGGCGGCGTTGCCGCCGTTGGGTTCGCCGACCGATCTGGCCTACGTCATCTATACCTCCGGCTCCACCGGCCGCCCGAAGGGTGCAATGGTGCATCGGCAGGGTTTCGTCAATCTACTGCACTGGTATATCCGGCAGTTCGGGCTTTGCGCCGACGACAAGGTGCTGTTGCTGTCGTCCTTCAGTTTCGATCTGACGCAGAAGAATATCTTCTCCGTGTTGCTGGTCGGCGGCCAATTGCATCTGCCGGCCGGCGAAGATGCGCTCAGTGGCGCGGGCGACTATGTCGAGCGGCATGGCATTACCTATCTTAACTGCGCGCCCAGTGCGTTCTATCCGCTGCTGGCCGACGGCGGCGTGCGGCGGCTTTCGTCGCTGCGCCAGGTATTCCTGGGCGGCGAGCCGATCCGGGTCGCGCTGATCCACGATGCGTATCGCGGCTTGCCGCGGGTACCGCTGATCCACAATACCTACGGTCCCACCGAGGCATCAGATGTGGTGTCGTTCCACACCTGGGATCCGCACGTGGCGGTCAGTACGCTGCCGATCGGGCGCGCCATCGCCAATACCCGCCTGTACGTGCTCGATCCGCATCGCCAGTTGCTGCCGCAAGGCGCCGTGGGCGAGCTGTATGTAGGCGGCGATGGGGTGGGGCGCGGCTATCTGCATCTTGCCGCGCTGACCGAGGAACGGTTCCTGTCCGATCCCTATGCGCAGCAGCCGGGTGCGCGCATGTATCGCACTGGCGACGTGGTGCGGCAGGTGCCCGGCGGCGAGATCGAATATCTGGGCCGCAACGATTTCCAGGTCAAGATCCGCGGCTTCCGCATCGAACTGGGTGAAATCGAGGCGAAGCTCGCCGCCTGTGCCGGCGTACGCGAAGCCGTGGTGATCGACCGCGAAGATACCCCGGGCGACAAGCGCCTGGTGGCCTATCTCACCGCGCACGACGGACAAACCTTGTCCAATGCCGCGCTGCGCGACAGCCTGGCGCGGGAACTGGCCGACTACATGCTGCCCAGCGCCTTCGTGCAGTTGGAACAGTTGCCGCTGACGCCGAACGGCAAGCTGGACCGGCAAGCCCTGCCGGCACCGGATCAGCAGTCGGTGGTAACGCGTGCCTACGAGGCACCGCAGGGCGAGATAGAACAGGCCATCGCCAGCATCTGGCAGCAATTGCTGGGTCTGGAGCGGGTGGGGCGGCACGACCACTTCTTCGAGCTGGGCGGACATTCCCTGCTGGCGACGCAATTGGTTTCGCGGGTCGGCGCAGCTTTTGAGATTGGCTTGCCGTTGCGCGCGGTATTCGAGGCACCGACGCTGGCGGAACTGGCCGCCTGCATCGCGCAGAGCGAGCGCCGACAGGACACTGCGCCGATCCCGCACATTGGGCGGGATCGACCCTTGCCGTTGTCGTTCGCCCAGCAACGGCTATGGTTCCTCGATCAGTTCGAATCCCGGCGCGGGATCTACAACATCCCGGCGGCAGTGCGCTTGCGTGGCAGTCTGGAGGTGGCGGCGCTGGAGCGCACGCTCAACGAGATCGTGCGGCGGCATGAGTCTTTGCGCACCTCGTTTGTGCTGGTAGGCGATGAACCGGTGCAAGTGATTGCGCCGGCCCTGTCGCTGCCGCTGGAGGTGATCGACCTGGACGAAACGCAGGCGCGCGCGCTGATGCAGGAGGAAGTCAGCCAGGCGTTCGATCTGGCGACCGGCCCCCTGATCCGTTTTCGCCTGATCCGCCTGGCTGCGCAGGAACACATCCTGCTGTTTACCGTGCACCACATCGTTTCCGACGGCTGGTCGATGGGTGTGGTGGTGCGGGAAGTGGCTGCCTTGTATCCGGCCTTTATGCAGGGACAGCCATCGCCGCTGCCCGAGCTGCCGATTCACTATGCGGATTTCGCGCACTGGCAGCGGCAGTGGCTGCGCGGCGAAGTACTGGAGCGGCAGCGCCGTTACTGGAAGCAGCGCCTGGCTGGCAGTCCCGGCCTGCTGCCGCTGCCCACCGACCGGCCGCGTCCATCCAGCCCGAGCCACGCCGGCGCCAGCGTGCCCTTTGCCGTGCCGGCCGTGCTGGTATCCCGCCTGCACGCCCTGGGCAGCAGCACGCAAAGCACGCTGTTCATGGTGTTGTGCGCGGCATTCAATGTGCTGCTGGCCCGCTATGCGGACCAGACGGATATCTGTATCGGTACGCCGATCGCCAACCGCCATCGCGGCGACATCGAAGAGCTGATCGGCTTCTTTGTGAATACGCTGGTGCTGCGTACCGAGGTCGATCTCGGCGGCGATTTCCACACCCTGCTGCAACAGGTGCGCCAGCATACGCTGGATGCGTACGCCCACCAGGATGTGCCGTTCGAGCAACTGGTCGAAGTGCTGCAGCCCGAGCGCAATACCAGCTACACGCCGCTGTTCCAGGTCATGCTAGCCCTGCACAACACGCCGCTGGACGAGCTGGCTCTGCCGGGGCTGGCGATGAGTGCGGTGGAAAGCGAAACCGTTACCGCCAAGTTCGATCTCAGCCTGAGTCTGCTGGAAAGCAGGGACGGCCTGCAGGGGCATTTCGAATACAGCACCGATCTGTTCGACGCAGGCACGATCGAGCGCATGCGCGATCATTTCGCGCGCCTGCTGCAGGCGATCGTGGCCGAACCGCAGGCGCCGGTCGGCGACCTGGCCATGCTGAGCGAGGCCGAGCGGCAGCAATTGCTTTATCGCTTCAACGACAGCACGCTCGCGCTTCCGCCCGATCCGCAGGCGCTGCATCAGCTGTTCGAGGCGCAGGCTGCACGCACGCCGGAGCAGGTGGCGCTGGTGCATGCCGGCGTCGCCATCCGCTACGCCGAGTTGAATCGGCGCGCCAATCAGCTGGCGCATCATCTGCGAACACTTGGCGTAGGACCCGATCGGCTGGTCGGCATCTGCATGACCCGTACGCCGGATCTGATCGTAGCCCTGCTCGGCGTACTGAAAGCCGGCGGCGCCTATGTGCCGCTCGATCCGGCGTATCCCGCGGAACGCATCGTTACGATGCTGACGGATGCGGGGCCGGCCGTGCTGTTGACCCAGCAGCATTTGCGCGACGAGTTGCCGGCGGTGCCCGGCATGCAGGTGCTGTGCGTCGATGCCGAGGCCGCGTTGCTGGCCGCTTATTCTGGCGACAACCCGGTCACTATCGCCGCTGGCGACGATCTGGCTTATGTGATCTACACCTCCGGCTCGACCGGCAAGCCCAAGGGTGTGGCGATCCGGCACCGGAATGTCACCGCCTTTGTGCACTGGGCCCTGGCGACGTTCGATCGCGACAGCCTGGACAAGGTGCTGGCCTCTACCTCGATCTGCTTCGATCTGTCCATCTTCGAAATATTCGTGCCGTTGAGCCGGGGCGGTTCGGTCTGGCTGGTCGACAACATTCTCGCCCTGGCGGAAAGGCCCGATGCCTTGCCCGTCACGTTGATCAACACCGTGCCGTCGGCGATGGCGGAAGTGCATCGCAGCGTGTCGTTGCCGGGGTCGATCAAGGTGATCAATCTGGCCGGCGAGGCACTGAGCCAGGCGCTGGTGCAATCGCTTTATCGGCAGTCGTCGGTGGCGCGCGTCTACAACCTCTACGGCCCATCCGAAGACACCACGTACTCCACCTTTACCCTGGTGCCGAAGGATTCGACTGCATCGGTGAGCATCGGCCGGCCGATTGCCAATTCGCAGGCCTATATTCTCGATGCGCGGCAGCAGCCGGTACCTATCGGTGTCGCTGGCGAATTGTTCATGGCCGGTGCCGGCCTGGCGCGCGGCTATCTCCATCGGCCGGCATTGACGGCGGAGAAGTTCCTGCCCAACCCGTTCAGCGCGGCAGCGGACGCACGCATGTATCGCACCGGCGACCTGGCTCGCTATCTGCCGGATGGCCAGATCGAATACCTGGGACGCGTGGATTTCCAGGTGAAGATCCGCGGCTTCCGCATCGAGCTGGGTGAGATCGAGGTGGCTTTGTCCAGGCAGGCCGGCGTGCGCGATGCGGTGGTGATCGCACGCGAAGACGTACCGGGCGACAAGCGGCTGGTGGCCTACCTCACCACATCCGATGGGCAGCCGGTGTCGACCACGGCCTTGCGCAACGCCCTGGCCAAAGACCTGCCCGAATACATGCTGCCCGGCGCCTTCGTGCAGCTGGAGCAGCTGCCGCTGACGCCGAACGGCAAGTTGAATCGGCAGGCGCTGCCGGCGCCGGACCGGCAAGTGCTGACGAGTCGCGACTACGAGGCACCGCAAGGCGAGATTGAACAGACCATCGCGCTGGTCTGGCAGGAAGTGCTGGGCCTGGAACGGGTAGGGCGGCAGGACCACTTCTTCGAACTGGGCGGCCATTCCTTGCTGGCCGTGCGGGTAATTGCGCGGCTCTGCCATGCCTGCCATGTCGATATACCGCTGGCTGCCTTGTTCAAGGCACCGGAGCTGGCGGCGTTTGCCCAGACCGTGCTGTCGCTGCAGCTTGAAACATTTCTCGGCGAGGACATCGAGGCGATCCAGCAGGAGCTGGATGCGCTTTCGGAAGCCGAACTGCTCGCACTACTCGAAAAGGATGCCGGTCGTGACTAAGTCGCCGTCGCTGGAAGAACTCAAGCAGGCCGTACTGCTGAAGCGGTTGAACGAGCGCATGCGGGCGCAGCAGCCGGCGGCCGCCACACCGGCGATTCCCGCGGCGGATCGCAGCCAGCCGCTACCCTTGTCCTGGGCACAGCAGCGCCTGTGGTTTCTGGATCAGCTCGATCGCGCGGCAGGCGCCGCCTACCATCTGCCGGCTGCGCTGCGCCTGCGCGGCCAGTTGAATCGGCCAGCGCTGCAGGCCAGCCTGGAGCGTATCGTTGAACGGCACGAGGTGTTGCGTACCAGCTTCGTCGCCATCGATGGTGAGCCGGTGCAGCGGATCCATGCAGCGCAAGCGTTCGAATTGCCGCTGCTCGATCTGCGCACAGAGCCGGATGCGGAAAGCCATGCGCAGCAGCTGGCGGTAGAGGAGGCGCATGCGCCGTTCGATCTCGCGCGCGGCCCCTTGCTGCGCGGACGTCTGCTGCAACTGGCCGACAACGAACACATCCTGTTGCTGACCCAGCATCACATCGTGTCGGATGGCTGGTCGATCGGGGTGCTGGTGCGCGATCTGAGTGCACTGTACGAAGCATTCGTCCAGGGCCGGCCCGATCCACTGCCGTCGTTGCCGATCCAGTACGCCGACTATGCTGTGTGGCAACGCCAGGCGCTGGCACCCGATACGCTGCGGGCGCAGGCGGAGTACTGGAAACAACAGTTGAGCGGCGCGCCGGAGCTGCTGGCCTTGCCGACCGACCGGCCACGCCCCGCGGTGCAGCGCTATGTGGGCGACCAGCTCAGCTGGACGCTGTCGCCGGCACTGAGTGCCAGCGTGCGGCAACTCTGCCAGCAACATGGCGTTACCTTGTTTATGGCCGGCCTGGCGGCCTGGTCGGTGCTGCTGTCGCGCTGGTGCGGCCAGCACGAGGTGGTGATCGGCATCCCGGCCGCCAACCGCAAGCATGCCGAGCTGGAAGCGCTGATCGGTTTTTTCGTCAACACCTCGGCCTTGCGCATTCGGCTAGAGGATGCGCCGACGGTTGAAGCGCTGCTGGCGCGCATCCAGCAGCAACTGATCGAGGCGCATGCCTACCAGGACGTGCCGTTCGAGCAGGTAGTGGAAGCACTGCAGCCGGTGCGCAGCCTCAGCCACAGCCCGGTGTTCCAGGTGATGCTGGCGATCAACAACACGCCGGGCGGTGTGCTGGAGCTGCCTGGCTTGAGCCTGCAGGCGCTGGAGCCTGCGACGCGCACCTCGCACTTCGACCTGACCTTGTATCTGCAGGATGACGGCAAGCAGATCGAGTGCCGGCTGACCTACGCCAGCGATCTGTTCGACCGTGGCAGCATCGAACGGATGGCGCGGCAATACGAGCGCGTGCTGCAGGGCATGACGGCCGATCCGCAGCAAGCCGTCGATCGCCTGCCGCTGTTGGACGCGGCCGAACGCCGCCAGGTAGTGGAAACCTTCAACGACACCGCGGTGCCGTATCCGGCCGATGGGCTGATTCACCAGTTGTTCGAGCAGCAGGTGCTGGCCGATCCGCACGCGCCTGCCTTGCTGCACAACGGCGAGTCATTGAGTTATGGCGAATTGAACTGCCGCGCCAACCGGGTGGCGCATGCGCTGATCGCGCAGGGCGTGGGTCCGGACGACCGCGTGGCGATCGGCATGGAGCGCAGCACCGCCTTGATCGTCAGCTTGCTGGGCGTGCTCAAGGCCGGCGCGGCCTATGTGCCGCTGGATCCGACGTATCCGGCCGAGCGCCTGGCTTACATGCTGCGCGACAGTGCACCGTCCGCGGTGCTCACGCAGGCATCGCTGCAGGCACACTGGGCGTCCAGTGGCGTGCCCGTGCTGGTGCTGGACCGCGATGGCTTGTCGTCGCAACTGGCCGCGCATGCCGAGCACAACCCGGTGGTGACCGGGCTGGGTTCGCGCAATCTGGCCTGCCTGATGTACACCTCCGGCTCGACCGGCACGCCCAAGGGCGTGATGCTGGAGCACCGTAGCGTGCTACGGCTGGTGATCAACAACCGCTTTGCGCCGATCGCGCGGCAGGATGTGGTGGCGCACGCTGCCAACATCGCTTTTGACGCGGCGACCTGGGAAGTGTGGAGCGGCTTGCTGCATGGCGCCCGCGTACTGTTGATCGACCAGGCGGACCTGCTGGAGCCCGGGCGCCTGCTGCAGGCGCTGGTGGCGGGGCAGACCACGGTAGCCTTTCTTACCGTATCGCTGTTCAATCAGTACGCGGATGTACTGGCTCCGATCATGCCGCAATTCCGCCATCTGCTGATCGGTGGCGAAGCGGTGGATGCGCGTACGGTGCGGCGGGTGCTGGCGGCGACGCCACCGCAGCGGCTGGTGAATGCATACGGGCCGACCGAGACGACTACGCTGGCCACCAGCCATGCCATCGAGAGCGTGGCGGATACCGCGGTGTCGATACCGATCGGCCGTCCGATTGCCAATACGCACATCTATATTCTTGACCGGCATGGCGAGCCGGTGCCGATCGGCGTATCAGGCGAGATCTATATCGGGGGTCCTGGCGTGGCCCGCGGCTACTGGAATCGCCCAGAACTGACCGCCGAGCGCTTTCCGCGCGACCCCTTTGTCAACGATGCGCAAGCGCGGATGTACAAGACCGGTGACCTCGGCCGCTGGCTGCCGGACGGCACCATCGAGTATCTGGGTCGCAACGATTTCCAGGTGAAGATCCGCGGTTTTCGCATCGAGCTGGGCGAGATCGAGGCCAAGCTGGCGCAGCAGGCGCAGGTGCGCGACGCGGTGGTGATCGCTCGTGAAGATGTGCCGGGCGACAAGCGCCTGGTCGCCTATCTCACCATGCAGGACGGGCAGTCCTTGTCCGCGGCAGCGTTGCGTGACGCCTTGGCGCAGGAGTTGCCCGGCTACATGCTGCCCAGCGCCTTCGTGCAACTGGAGCAGTTGCCGCTGACGCCGAACGGCAAGCTGGACCGGAAAGCTTTGCCGGTACCGGACCAGCAAGCAGTCGCCACCCGCGCGTACGAAGCACCGATCGGCGAGGTTGAACAAACCATCGCGGAGATCTGGCAGGCATTGCTTGGACTGGAGCGCGTAGGCCGCAACGATCATTTCTTCCAGCTTGGCGGCCATTCCCTGCTGGCCGTGCAGATGATTGCGCGCCTGCGCAAGGCGTTGGGTGTGGAGGTGACGCTGCGCGATCTGTTCGTGCATGCCTGTTTGCAGGATCTGGCACAGGCTGCCGCGCAGGCGGCAGGTGCCGAGCTTGCCGAGATTCGCGTGGCCGATCGCAGCCAGGCGCTGCCTTTGTCCTGGCCGCAGCAGCGGCTGTGGTTTATCGACCAGTTCGATCCGGCGGCAAGCGCGTCCTATCACATACCGGCGGCATTGCGCCTGCGGGGACAGCTGGATCGCGCGGCCTTGTCGGCGGCGCTGAGCCGAATCGTGGCGCGCCACGAAATTCTGCGTACCGTTTTCGCGTCGCGTGACGGGCAAGCCATACAGGTGATCCGCGAGGCGCAGCCGTTCGATCTGCGCGTACAGGATCTGCGCACGCATGCCGATATCGATGCCGCGATAAGCCGGCTCAGTGCCGCCGAGGCCGGCGCGCCGTTCGATCTGTCGAGTGGGCCTCTGTTGCGCGGAACGCTGCTGCAACGGGCCGACGACGATCACATCCTGCTGCTGACCCAGCACCATATCGTCTCGGACGGCTGGTCGGTGCATGTACTGGTGCGCGAAGTCAGCGCCTTGTACGAGGCTTACTGCCAGGGACATCCCGATCCGCTGCCCGCGCTGCCGATCCAGTACGCCGATTACGCGGTATGGCAGCACGACGAAGCGCAGCGCGCGCTGCTGCGGACGCAGGCCGCCTATTGGAAAACGCAGCTCGACGGTGCGCCCACCTTGCTGAGCCTGCCCACGGACCGGCCGCGGCCGGCTGTGCAAAGCCATGCCGGTGCGCAGCTGACGTGGACCTTGGATACGGATGCCGAGCAGGCCTTGCGCACGCTCGGCCAGCAGCATGACACCACCTTGTTCATGACGGCGCTGGCCGCGTGGTCGATCGTGTTGTCGCGCTGGAGCGGGCAGGGCGAGGTGGTGATCGGTACGCCGGTGGCCAATCGCCAGCGCAGCGAACTGGAACCCTTGCTCGGCTTCTTCGTCAACACGCTGGCGTTGCGGATCCGGCTGGACGATGCGCCCACGGTCGAGAGTCTGCTAGCGCGTATCAGGGCGCAGTCGATCGACGCCTATGCCCATCAGGATTTGCCGTTCGAGCAACTGGTGGAAGTGCTGCAGCCGCCGCGCAGCCTGAGCCATAGCCCGGTGTTCCAGGTCTCGCTGGCGGTGAACAACACGCCGGACGGCGTGCTGGACCTGCCGGGACTCTGCGTGGAAGTGCTGGAACAGGACGGCGCCGCAGCCCATTTCGATATCACCCTGTCGCTGCACGAGGCGAAAGGGCGGTTGGTCGGTCAGCTGTCTTATGCCAGCGATCTGTTCGAGCAGAGCAGCATCGAGCGAATGGCGCGGCACTTTATGCAGGTGCTGCGCGGCATGGTGGTCGGGGTGCATCAGCCCGTAGATCGCTTGCCGCTGTTGGATGAGCAGGAGTGCCGGCAACTGTTGGCGCAGCAGAGTACAGCGACGCCGGAACTCTCCACGCCGGCGTTACCGGTCCATGCGCTGTTTGAGCAGCAGGTGCAACGCACGCCTGACGCCATCGCGCTCAGTGACGACCAGCAATCGCTTACCTATGCGCAACTCAATGCACAGGCCAATCGCCTGGCGCATGCGCTGATCGCTCGCGGCGTCACGCCGAATGACCGTGTAGCGCTCGGCGTGGAGCGTAGTGTGGCGATGGTGGTCGGCATCCTGGGCATCCTCAAGGCCGGCGCCGGCTATGTGCCGCTCGATCCGTCCTATCCCGCCGAGCGGCTGGCCTACCTGTTGCAAGACAGCGCACCTGCGCTGCTGCTTACGCAGGCATCGCTGCAGGCAGTATGGCCCGGCCGTGTGCCGGTGCTGCAGTTGGACGATCCATCCGTGCTGACGGGGCAGGCGGCGCACAATCCCCTCGTCGATGGTTTTGGCGTCGAGCAGCTGGCGTATGTGATCTATACGTCCGGTTCGACCGGTATGCCGAAAGGCGTGATGGTGGCACACCGTTCGCTGTCGAATTACGTGCAGCATGCCGTGCACGACTACCTGGGCGAACACATTGCCGGCGCGGTGGTCAGTTCGCCGCTGAGCTTCGACGCGACGGTAACGACGCTGCTGCCGCCATTGCTGGCAGGCAAGCCGGTGTTGCTGCTCGCGGATGGCGAGCGCAGCCTGCCGCAATTGTCGGCACGCCTGTTCGCAGCGGGACCGGGATGGTTGTTCAAGATCACTCCGGCGCATCTGGATGCTTTGTCATACCTGCCCGAAGCGGCCGCGGTAGATGCCGGCGGTGCGATGGGCGAAGCGGCGCACTGCATTGTCGTGGGCGGTGAACAACTGAGCCTGGCGACCTTGCGCCGCTGGAAGCACAAGCTGCTGCCGGCGGCCACCTTCGTGAACGAGTACGGCCCAACCGAGACCACCGTGGGCTGCAGCGCGTGGCGGCTCTCGGATGCAGCGGTACTGGATGCGCTGGAAGGCGTGGCCGCACCGATCGGCGGCCCGATCGGCCATGCCCGCCTGTATGTGCTCAATGAGGGCCTGCAGTGGCAGCCGGCCGGCAGCGTGGGCGAGCTGTATATCGGCGGCGCGGGCGTAACGCTGGGGTATCTGGGACGTGCGGCGCTGACGGCGGAGCGCTTCGTGCGCGATCCGTTTGCTGGCGACCCGGCCGCGCGCATGTATCGCAGCGGCGACCTGGTGCGCTATCGCGCCGATGGCGAGCTGGAATTCCTGGGGCGCCGGGATGGGCAGATCAAGCTGCGCGGTTTCCGCATCGAGCCGGGCGAGATCGAAGCGGCATTGACTGGCTGCGATGGCGTGCACGAAGCCGCCGTCATCGCACGCGAAGACGTGCCGGGTGACAAGCGCCTGGTCGCGTATGTCACTTCACGCGACGGACAGCCGCTGTCGATGGAGCTCCTGCGCGATGCGCTGGCTAGGCAGTTGCCCGAGTACATGCTGCCAAGCGCCTTTGTGCAACTGGAACAGCTGCCGCTGACAGCGAACGGCAAGCTGAATCGGCAGGCGTTGCCGGCACCTGACCAGCAAGCCGCCGCGACGCGCGAGTACGAGGCACCGCAAGGCGAGCTGGAGCAGGCTATCGCCGCGGTCTGGCAGGAACTGCTCGGTGTGGCGCGCGTCGGGCGTGCGGATCATTTCTTCGAGCTGGGCGGCCACTCCTTGCTCGCGGTACAGATGATTGCGCGTCTGCGTCAGCAAGGCTGGCCTGCCAGCGTCAAGATGGTATTTGCCGCGCCCGGCCTGGCTGCGCTGGCGTCGCATATTAACGATCACGCCTCGTCGGCAGACAGCGAGGCGCCGGTACCGCCCAATCTTATCGCTGCCACCAGCATGGCCATTACGCCGGCGATGTTGCCGCTGGTCGAACTTAGCCAGGAAGCCATCGACCGTATCGTTGCCGGCACACCTGGCGGCGTGGCCAATATCCAGGACATCTACCCGCTGTCGCCGTTGCAGGAAGGCATGCTGTTTCATCACCTGCTGGAAGCGCAGGGCGACGCCTATCTGCTGCAGGTGGTACTCGCTTTCGAGCAGCGCGAGCGGCTGGACGCTTTTCTCGCCGCCATGCAGCAGGTCATCGAACGCCACGACATGCTGCGCAGTGCCGTGCACTGGCAGGGACTGGCGCGCCCGGTGCAGGTGGTGCAGCGGCACGCCGCACTGCCGGTGGAAGAACTGCAGCTGCCTGGCGTGAAGCATCCCGAAACGGAACTGCTCGAACACACCGATCCCCATCACGTTCGTCTGGACCTGTCACATGCACCGCTGCTGCGTGCCTTCGTGACGAAAAACCCGCACAACGGCGAGTGGTTGCTGGGTCTGCTGCACCATCACCTGATCGGGGACCACGTCACGCTGGAGATCATGTTGCAGGAAATCCAGGCCATCCTGCAGCATCAGGTCGAACGCCTGCCTCGTCCGGTGCCGTACCGAAACTTCATTGCCCAGGCCCTGCGGGTGCCGGCGTCGGTTCACGAGGCGTATTTCCGCGAGCAGCTGGCCGATGTGGAGGAGCCGACCTGTCTGTTCGACGTGGCGAACGTGCATGCCGACGGCCATGCGCTGCGCGAGGAACGCCTCAGCCTGGATCGCGCCTTGAGCTTGCGCGTGCGCGAAACGGCGCGCCTGCATGGCGTCAGCACCGCCGTGTTGTTCCATGTGGCCTGGGCGCGCGTGCTGGCCTGCTGCACCGGGCAGGATGACGTCGTATTCGGCACCGTACTGGCCGGGCGTTACCAGGCCAGCGAAGCGATCGAGCGCACGCTCGGTTTGTTTATCAATACGTTGCCGTTGCGGGTTGCCCTGGCCGGACGCAGCGTGCAGCACGTTATGCAGGAAACCTACCGCCGCCTGAGCACGCTGCTGGCGCATGAGCAGGCGCCGCTGGCCCTGGCGCAACGCTGCAGCGGGGTTGCGTCGAATCGGCCGCTGTTCAACTCGCTCTTGAACTACCGCCACAGCGCCGCCGTGCCCTCCGATCCGAGCGGGCTGTGGCAAGGCATGCGCACCGTGCATGCGCAGGAGCGCACCAATTATCCGGTGATCCTGTCGGTGGACGATCTGGGCGAGGACTTTGGTCTGGTCGCGCAATGCGCGAGCGAGATCGATCCGGCCCGGCTGACCGGCTATATGGAAACCGTCGTGCGCGGGTTGGTGGATGCCTTGCAGGCGCAGGACGAGCAGCCGATGCATGCGCTGAGCGCGCTGGGCGCCGCCGAGCGTCACCAATTGCTGGAAAACCTCAATGCCACGGCGGCGCCGTATCCGGCGGATGCCTTGATCCACCGGTTGTTCGAGCAACAGGCCGAACGCTCGCCGCAAGCGATCGCTGTGGTGTTTGAAGATCAATCGCTCACCTATGCGCAACTCAATGCACAAGCCAATCGTCTGGCCCATCGCCTGATCGAAGAGGGCACGCGGCCCGGCGATTGCGTCGTCACACTGCTCGAGCGCAGTGCCGCGCTGGTCATTGCGCAACTGGCCATTCTCAAGGCCGGCGCTACCTATGTACCGATCGATCCGCAGGCGCCGGCGACACGCCAGGCCTGGATCATCGCCGACTGCGCTGCACGCCGGATACTCACCGATGCAGCCGGCACGGTGCCCGCCGGCATCGATGTCCCAGTCATCGTCATCGCCGCTGCGACGGACGACAGCGCCTCCAGCGCCAACCCGAAGCTCGCGCTCTCCAGCGAGATGGCCGCGTATGTGATGTATACCTCGGGCTCGACCGGCCAGCCCAAGGGCGTGCTGGTGCCGCATCGAGGCGTCAACCGGCTGATCATCAACAACGGCTACGCCAGTTTCGAGGCGACCGATCGGATTGCGTGGCTGGGCAACCCGGCCTTCGATATCAGCACGCTGGAAGTGTGGGCGCCCTTGCTGCATGGCGCGCGCCTGGTAGTGGTGACCTATGCCTGCGTGCTGCAGCCATCGCTGTTCCGCGCGCTGCTGGAAGAACAGGCGGTGACGGTGCTGCATCTCACCGCCGGCCTGTTCAGCCAGATGGCCGACAGCCTGGGCGATGCGCTGGCACGGCTGCGCCTGCTGCTGGTGGGCGGCGATGCGGTGGACGTGGCGACGGTGGCGCGCGTGCTTGAGCGTTATCGCCCGCAGCATCTGCTGCATTGCTACGGCCCGACCGAAAGCACGACCTTTGCGACCACTTGCGAAATCAGCGAACTGGATCCGTCGGCACATCGGCTGCCGATCGGCCGCCCGATCGCCAACACGCGCATCTATCTGCTGGATGCGCACGGTCAGCCGGTGCCGATGGGCGTGGCCGGCGAGCTGCATGTCGGCGGTGCGGGCGTCGCACTGGGTTATCTGAATCGGCCGGAGCTGACCGCCGAACGTTTTCTGCCCGATCCATTCAGTGCGCAGACCGATGCACGCATGTATCGCACGGGCGATCTGGCGCGCTATTTGCCCTACGGCAAGCTGGAGTTCCTGGGCCGCAACGATCACCAGGTGAAGATCCGCGGCTACCGCATCGAACCCGGCGAGATCGAAGCGCGTCTGGCCGAGCATCCGGCCATTCGCGAAGCCGTGGTGATTGCCCGCGAAGACACACCTGGCGACAAGCGGCTGGTGGCTTATCTCGTCGCACACGATGAGACTGGCGCGGCGGAAACGTTGGCGGCCTCGCTGCGCGCTCATCTGAGTGCGCATTTGCCGGAATACATGCTGCCCAGCGCCTTCGTGCCGCTGCAGCAGCTGCCACTGACGCCGAACGGCAAGCTGGACCGCCGCGCACTGCCGGCGCCCGATCAGCACGCCGTGATCGCCCGCGCCTACGCAGCTCCGCAAGGGCAACTGGAGTGCGTTATCGCCGGCATCTGGCAAACACTGCTGGGCCTGGAGCGGGTAGGGCGGCACGATCATTTCTTCGAACTCGGCGGCCACTCGCTGATGATCGTCAGCATGATCGAAGGCCTGCGCCGCGAAGGCTGGACGGCCAACGTCAAGATGGTGTTTGCGTCGCCAAGCCTGGCAGCGCTGGCTGCCGAGATGTCTGCAAACCTGGCGCAGGGCGGCGAAGAGCTGCCCGTTCCCGCCAATCTCATTCCCGCGGACAGCACCGTCATCACGCCGGCCATGCTGCCGCTGGTCGACTTGAGCCAGGAGGCGATCGATCGCATCGTCGCCGCCACGCCCGGCGGTGCCGCCAATATCCAGGATATTTATCCGCTCTCGCCGCTGCAGGAGGGCATGCTGTTCCATCACCTGCTGGAAAGCGAAGGCGACGCCTACCTGCTGCAGACCCTGCTCGCTTTCGATCGGCGCGACCGGCTGGATGCCTTCCTCGACGCCATGCAGCAGGTCATCGACCGGCATGACGTACTGCGCAGCGCCATGCATTGGCAGGGACTGGCGCGGCCGGTGCAGGTGGTGCACCGGCACGCCAGTCTGCCGGTGGAACAGCTGTCACTGCAGGGTGGCGAAGCGGAACTGCTGGCGCATACCGACCCGCGCCGCATTCGCATGGACCTTGCGCAGGCGCCCTTGCTGCGCGCCGTGGTGACGCCGGACCCGCGCAGTGGCGGATGGCTGCTGGCCTTGCTGCACCACCATATGGCCATCGATCACGTGGCGCTGGAAATCATGGTGCAGGAGATCCAGACGATCCTGCAGCAGCGGCCCGAGCGACTGGCCGCGCCGGCGCCGTACCGGAATTTCATTGCGCAGGTGCTGCGCGTTCCGCCGGCCGTACACGAGGCGTACTTCCGCGAGCAGCTCGGCGACATCGAAGCGCCGACCTGCCTGTTCGGCGTAATGAACGTGCATGCCAACGGCAGCGGCATGCGCGAGGAACGTCTCAGCCTGGACCAGAACCTGGCCCGACGTGTACGCGAAAGCGCCCGCGCACAAGGCGTCAGCACGGCGGTGTTGTTCCATGTGGCCTGGGCGCAGGTGCTGGCCTGCTGCACCGGCCAGGAGGATGTGGTGTTCGGCACCATCCTGGCCGGGCGCTCCCAGGGCGGCGAGGCGGCGGATCGCACGCTCGGCCTGTTCATCAACACCTTGCCCCTGCGCGTGGCGCTGGCCGGGCGCAGCGTGCGGCAGCTGGTGCAGGAAACGTATCGGCATCTGAGCGCACTGCTGACACACGAACAGGCGCCGCTCGCCCTGGCCCAGCGCTGCAGCAGCGTCGCGGCCGACCTGCCCTTGTTCAATGCGCTGTTGAACTATCGGCACATGCAGGCCCAGCTTCCCGCCGAGGCCGAGCTTTGGCGCGGCGTGCGCGCAATGCATAGCCAGGAGCGCAGCAACTATCCGGTCAACATGTCCGTCAACGACCTGGGCGAAGGCTTTGACCTGATCGCGCAGTGCGCGGATCCGATCGATCCGCTGCGCCTTATGGGCTACCTGTGCACCGTCATGCACGGACTGGTGGATGCCTTGCAGATACCGGAGGAACGGCCGATGCATGCGATCAGCCTGCTCGACGCCGCCGAGCGCCGCCGGGTGATCGAGAGCTTCAACGCCACGGAGGCGCCGTATCCGGCCGACGGCCTGATCCACCAGGTGTTTGAACAACATGCCTCGACTCAGCCGGATGCCATCGCGCTGGTGCATAACGGCAAGTCGCTGAGCTACGCCGAGTTGAACCGGCGTGCCAACCAGGTGGCGCATGTGTTGATCGCGCAAGGCGTGCGTCACGACGACCGCGTGGCGATCGGCATGCAGCGCGGCATCGCCTTGATCGTCGGCCTGCTGGGCATCCTCAAGGCCGGTGGCGCCTATGTGCCGCTGGATCCGGCGTATCCGCCCGAGCGCCTGGCCTACATGTTGCGTGACAGCGCACCCTTGGTCGTGCTCACGCAAGCATCGCTGCAGGCGCACTGGGCACCGAGCGGCGCGCCAGTGCTGATCCTGGATGACGATGGCTCGCTGCGCGAGCACGCGACGGCGCTATCGCACAACCCCACCGTGGGCGGCCTTACCTCACGCCACCTGGCCTACATCATGTACACCTCCGGTTCGACCGGTCAGCCCAAGGGCGTGATGATCGAGCATCGCGGCGTGCTACGGCTGGTGATCAACAACTGCCTCTCCTATCTGGCGGCCGACGATGTGGTCGTGCATGCCGCGAAGATCGCCTTCGATGGATCGACCTGGGAAATATGGAGCGCACTGCTCAACGGCGCGCAGCTCCTGCTGATCGACGAATCCACGCTGCTGGAACCGGCGGCGTTTGCGCAGACCTTGCTGGACGGCAAGGCCACTTCGCTATTTCTGACCACTGCGTTGTTCGGCCGATATACGGAAGCACTGGCGCCGGTGTTGCCGCAATTGCGTCATTTGCAGTTTGCCGGTGAGGCGGCAGACGTACGCGCGGTGCGGCGCGTGCTCGCGTCATCCCCGCCGCAGCAGCTGGTGAATGCTTACGGCCCCACGGAAATAACCGCGGCGGCGACCAGCTTCGAAATCAAGGCCATGCCTGCCGAAGAGTCCGCGGTGCCGATCGGACCGCCGATTTCCAATACCCGCGTCTATATCCTCGATCGACATGGCGAGCCGGTGCCGATCGGCGTGTGCGGCGAACTCCATCTGGGCGGCCCGGGCGTGGCGCGCGGCTACTGGAATCGCCCCGACTTGACGGCCGAGCGCTTCCTGGCCGATCCGTTCGTCGCGGATCCGCAGGCACGCATGTATAAAAGCGGCGACCTCGGGCGGTGGTTGTCGAACGGCGATATCGAATACCTGGGCCGCAACGATTTCCAGGTGAAGATCCGCGGCTTCCGCATCGAGCTGGGCGAGATCGAAGCGAAACTGTTGCAGCAGCCCAATGTGCGCGATGCGCTGGTGATCGCACGCGAAGACGTTCCGGGCGACAAACGCCTGGTGGCCTACCTGACCTCGCAGGATGGACAAGCCCTGTCGGGCGCCAGCCTGCGCGATGCCCTGGCCAAGGAACTGGCCGAATACATGCTGCCCGCTGCCTTCGTGCAACTGGAACGGTTGCCGCTGACCCCGAACGGCAAGCTGGAGCGGAAAGCCTTGCCGGCGCCGGACCAGTACGCCGTGCCGATGCGCGAGTACGAAGCACCGCAAGGCGAGCTGGAGCAGGCCATTGCGATCATCTGGCAGGAGTTGCTCGGGCTAGCGCAAGTCGGACGCCACGACCGCTTCTTCGAACTGGGCGGCCACTCCCTGCTGGCCATGCAGATGAGCACGCGCTTGCGCGAGCGGCTTGGGGTGGAGTTGCCGTTGCGCACCTTGTTCGCTCACCCGACCCCTGCCGACATCGCCGCGGCGATCGCGCAGCCTGTCGCCGGCATGCCGCAGGACATCACCGCCATTCGCCGCCAGGGCGCCAAGCGTCCGTTGTTTCTGGTGCATCCCGGCGGCGGTGAAGTGGGCTATGCCGCCGCCCTGGCTTCGTGGCTGGATGCGGACGTGCCGCTGTACGGTTTTGCGGCGCAGGGCTTGCTGGAGGGAGAGGCGCCGCTGCAGACCGCCCATGACATGGCCAGACGCTATGTGCAAGCCATGCGCAGGATCCAGCCGGAAGGGCCGTATCGCTTGATCGGCTATTCCTCCGGCGGCGTGATCGCCTACGAGATGGCCTCCCAGCTGGTCGGTGCCGATACCGAAGTGGAGTTCGTCGGCCTGATCGATACGCTCAGCGACTACCGCCATACCGATCCCGAGCAGCTGCTGGAACTGGATGAAATGGCAGCGCTGCTCTGGCTGATCCGCGAGGCGCCGGACGATGTTCGCCAGCATGCGGCGCAACTGGCCGAGGAGGGCGATTGCGAAGCCTTGGTGAGATATATCCAGCAGAGCGGCAGTGCACCGGACATGGCGCAGATGGAGCCTGCCCTGGTGCGCCGCACGCTGGCGGTGATACAGGGCACATGCCGCGCGATCTATCACTATCGGCCGGCCACGCTGCCGGTACCGGTGACGATCTTCCATGCCCGGGCGATGCAGCGCACCGATCCAGCCATTGGCTGGGGTCAATGGGTACCGCCGGAACTGCTGCAGGTCGTGGCCGTCGACGGCAACCACACCTCGCTGATGGAAGAGCCGCATATCCGTGGACTGGGCGATGCGATTTCCGCCGCGCTGGCTGCGTCGGAGCGATCCGGACGGCCGTATGCGGAAATGCGCTACCAGCCGCGCATCGACATACAGAGCGGCAAGCGCGGCGCGATTCCGCTGTTCTGCATTCCGGGCGCCGGCGCCAGCGTGGCGATGTTCCACGAGTTGTCGCAGACCCTGTCCCAGGACATCCCCGTGTATGGACTGCAGCCGCGCGGACTGGACGGCGAGATGGTTCCCTATGCCGATGTCGGCTGTACGGCGCGCGCTTATATACGGGCGATAAAAGACGCGCAGCCGAGCGGGCCGTATCAACTGCTCGGCCATTCGTTCGGCGGCTGGGTGGGCTTCGAAATCGCCTTGCAGCTGGCTGCCTCTGGCGACGAGGTGGCCGGGCTATATCTGCTCGACAGCCGCGCGCCGAGGGAAGACTGGGATGGCCAGGTGCGCCGCCTGCGCACGCTGATGAAGCTGGTCGAGCTTTACGACATGCGCCTGGATACGCCGCTGCCGCTGACCGAACAGCAGCTGCGCGGGCTGGACACCGCCGACCAGCTTGCCGCCCTGCATCGGGCGCTCGTGCATGCCGGCATCCTGCACAGCCGGACGCCGGCCAGCGTGCTGCATGGGGTGGTGCGCGTGATGGAAGCCAACCTGGCCACGGATTATCTGCCCGATACGGTTTATCCGGGACCGGTGCACCTGTTCAGTGCCGACGACGCGCGGCATGACAAGCAGCAGCGTGCCGATGCATGGCGCGTGCACGCACCTGCCTTGCACCATCACCCGCTGCCCGGCAATCACGTCAGCATCCTCACCGGCGAACGTGTCGCCGTGCTGGGTCGTTGGCTCGGCGCGCATTTGATCCAACCGCGTCGATCTGTCGAAGACGCCCTGGCTTACACCTCCGATCTCTGATGCCGGTAAAGGGAATACCTATGAATCAGCTCATTGTGGATACGCCAAGATCTATCGATCACCTGCCGCTTCCGCGTACGCGGCGCGCACCAGCACCAGGCCGGCGCTGCATCGCCGTCGGCCTGATCGGCCCGGGCCGGGTCGGACGAGTGTTGCTGGAGCAAATACGCGATGCCAGGGAGCGGCTCGCCCAGGAACTGGGACTGGAGATCGTGCTTCGCGGTACCGCGGCCAGCCAGGTCATGTATATCGATGACGGCGACCATTTTGCGGGAGCCCGGCGGCAAGGTCCGTTTGCCACCCAGCTGGACGCTTTCGCCGAGCACGTGCGCGGCGATGGCAAAGCGCATGCCTTGCTGATCGATTGCACCGCCAGTTCGCAAGTGGTGGATCACTATGCGGCGTGGCTGCGCAGCGGCATTCATATCGTTACGCCGAACAAGCACGCCGGCAGCGGCCCGATGGGGCGTTGGGCCGATATCGGCGCCGCGCAGGCGCAAGGTGCGCGTTTCCGCCAGGAAGCCACGGTGGGCGCCGGCCTGCCGATTCTGCACACCATGCGCGACCTGCTGGATACCGGCGACCAGTTGCTGGCGGTGGATGGCATGTTTTCCGGCACGCTGGCCTGGCTATGCAACCGCTTTGTGCGTGGCACGCGCTTTTCCGAGCTGGTGCGCGAGGCGCACGCGCTGGGTTACACCGAACCCGATCCACGCGACGATCTTTCCGGCATGGACGTTGCGCGCAAGCTGGTGATTCTTGCGCGCGAAGCGGGCTGGCGCTTGTCGCTTGAACATGTCGACGTGCAGAGCCTGATTCCTGCCGAGCTGACCCAGGCAACACCGGCGCAGTTTCTGCAGCAGCTTGAAGCGCTCGACGCGCCCATGTCCGAGCTGCTCGAACGGGCGCACGCCGAGGGCAAGGTTCTGCGCTATGTGGCCAGCCTCCGTAAAGAAGGCCGCGCCACGGTGGCATTGCAGGCGATGTCTACTTCGCATGCCTTCGCCCATACCCAGCTCACCGACAACGTCGTGCAGTTCCGCACTGAGCGTTACAAGGAAAACCCCCTGCAGGTGCAAGGTCCGGGAGCAGGGCCCGAAGTGACGGCAGGCGGCATCTTTGCCGACATCCTGCGTATCGCCGAATCGTTGCAGGCCACTTCGGCTGCCTGAAAAACATTCCCTCAGCAACAACTTTCATAAGGAGAGATGAGTATGTTGCCACACCCGTTTCTGCGGATTGATCACCTGGCGATCGCGGTCGCGAACCTGGAAGACGCCATCGTGTTTTACCGCGACACCTTGAAACTGCCGCTGGTCGAGCGGCGCGAGACGCTGGGCAAACATACCGGCATGCGCTCGGCCGTGATGTCGGGCGGCCATTTCCAGATCGTGCTGATCGAAGGAACCAGTCCGGACTCCCAGGTGAGCCGCTATATCGAGCGGTACGGTCCGGGCGTGCAGCATGTGGCGTTCGAGGTCGAGGATATCGAAAGCACCCAGCGCGCCCTGGCCGAGAACGGCCTGGAGTTTTCCACCGGCATCCTGGCGGCACCCGGCCTGCGGCAGGTCTTCAGCAAGCGCGACCAGGTGTCGGGAATGATGTACGAGTTGATCGAGCGCAGCGGGGAAGAAGGCTTTCAGGATGCCAACACCACCCGGCTGTTCGAGGAACTCGAGAAAGCGGACAGCTACTGATCCGCATTCCATCCACCGTGCCGGAGGGGCCAAGGGTGACTACACAAGCAGGTGCATCGCGGCTGGCCGTGATGAATTTTCTCAATGAGGTGGCGGGCGACTTTCCCAATGCCATTTCGCTGGCCTCGGGCCGCCCGGCCGAAGCCTTTTTCGATCTGGACCACTGGCTCGAAGCCATTCCGCTATACCAGCGCGAACTGGCCACCCGCTGGGGCGTGACGCGTGCCGATGCCGGGCGGCGCCTGGCGCAATACGGCCGTACCAATGGCCTGATCAACGAACTGGTGGCCGCCCAGCTCAAGCTGGACGAAGGCGTGCAGACCCGCGGCGAGCACATCGTGATCGGGGCCGGCTGCCAGGAGGCTCTCGCGCTGTGCCTGCTGTCGCTGTGCCGCGCACCGAACGAAGTAGTGCTGGCCCGCGATCCGACCTATATCGGCATGACCGGCGTGGCCGATCTGCATGGCATCGAAATCGTGCCGCTATACGCCAAGGACGATGGCCTTGCCGATGAGTTGCGCAGCGTGACCGAGCGGCTTGGCAACGAAGGCAAGCGTGCGCGCGCGTTCTATCTGATTCCGGAGTTCGACAATCCGACCGGAGCGGTGCTTTCGCAGCTGGTCAGGCAGGAACTGCTGGATGTCTGCGCCGAGCAGCGCATTCTGGTGCTCGAAGACAATCCCTACGGCATGTTCCGCTACGAAGGCGAGCGGGTGCCGCCGATGTATGCGCTCGATCGCAGCGGCAGCGTGATCTATCTGTTCACTTACTCCAAGACCCTGTGCCCGGCGGTGCGGATCGGCGGCGCCGTGGTGCCGGATACCTTGTTCGGCGATGCGGCGGCGGCACGTGCGCTGGTGGCGGAACTGGGCGAGCGCAAGAGCTTTCTGACGGTCAATACCAGCCAGCTCAACCAGGCCCTGATCGGCGGCGTGCTACTGGCCGAGAACGGCACGCTGCAGCGTCTGGTAACTCCGCAGCGCGATCACTACCGGAAGAATCGCGATCTTATGCTTGCGGCACTCGCCGCTGAGTTTGGTGGAAGCGGGGAGGGCATTCGCTGGAATCGGCCGGAAGGCGGCTTTTTCCTGACCATGGATCTGCCGTTCCGCTTCGGACAGGAAGAAGTGCTGCAGTGTGCGCGCGAGCGTCACGTTATTCCCATGCCGCTGTCGTTTTTTTCACTGTCCGGCATCTGCCAGGAAAGTATCCGGCTGGCTTTCAGCAATGTGCCATCGGCGCAGATCGCCGAAGGTGTTGCAAGGCTGGGTCAGTTCATCCTCCAATACGAAGAGGTTTGCCATGCAGCGATATGATGCGGCGCAGGTGCATGCGGCGATGGTTGCGTTGCTGATGGATCTGAATGTTTCCGAAGCCCACGCGACGGATGTGGCCGATGCCCTGGTCGATGCATCGCTGCGCGGTATCGACACGCATGGCGTTCGTCTCATTCACAGCTACATCAAGGAGCTCGAGGGCGGACGGGCACAGGCGAAACCGAACTTTCGTGTCACGGGTTCGCTGCCTGCTGCGGCCTTGTTCGATGGCGGCGATGCGCTTGGGGTGGTTGCTGGCAGCGCGGCGATGCGCGAGGCGATTCGCCGGGCGCGTATCGCGGGAATCGCGGCTATCGCGGTCAGTCATTCCAACCATTTCGGGCGTGCCGATTATTTCGCCCGCATGGCGAGCGCGGCCGGGCAGATCGGCCTGGTCTTCAGCAATTCGGATGCACTGGTGGTTCCGTTCGGCGGCGCCACGCCACTCAACGGCACCAATCCGCTGGCGATGGCTGCGCCAGGTCATGATGGCGACGGCTTTTACCTGGACATGGCGACCAGCCAGACCGCGTATTCGCGGGTGCTGCATGCCTTGCATCACGGCTTGCCGGTAGCGCCGGGACTGGCCACCAATCAGCAGGGGCAGGACTTGTCACAAGGCGGCGAGCTCGGTGCGCTGCAGCCCCTGGGCGGGGTCAAGGGTCAGGGCCTGGGCATGATGATCCAGATCCTCTGCGCCTTGCTGTCGAACATGCCGTTCGATGTCGAACTGTCCAATCTTTATCGCGAGCCCTACGACACGCCGCGGCTTATCAGTCACTTCATGGTGGCGATCGAGATCTCGGCATTCGTCGACCTGGATGTATTTCGCAGCCGCCTGTCCGAACTGTTGACGCTGTTTCGCGAGAGCAAGGCAAGTGGCGCGGAACCAGTCAGGGTGCCGGGCGATCTTGAGCGTGAGGCCGAGGCCGAGCGGCGGCTTGACGGCATTCCGCTGACGGCGGAGGACGTCGAGCTGCTGGGGCGGCATTTGAGCCGGGTGAGGGATTCGGTGGTAACGGCCATCTAAAGCTTCCCATTTTTGCGATCCGACCGTCATTCCCGTTTTCGCGGGAATGACGGCTGTAAATAGGAGGGGACTTTTACGCTGGCCATGTCGAAAAGCGTTTCCTCCATTCGTCGTTGCTCTATGGAAAGCCAGAATGACCCTTGGCGACCACTTCGCGACGAAGGAAAAAACATGGCCAGTGCAACCGAAAGAAAACTCGTATTGAAAATGTCCATGTCCCTGGACGGCTTTGTCGCCGAACGGGATGGCAAACTGGATTGGATATTCCGCTCATCGAGCGCCGACTCCAGGGCACGGCTGGTCGATACGCTCAGCGAAGCCGGCGTGCACATCATGGGCAGCGGCAGCTATTACGACATGGCAGCTTTCTGGCCGTTCTCGGATACGCCGTTCACCGCAGCGATGAACGATATTCCCAAGATCGTTTTTTCGCGGACCGGCATCAAGGACGGCACCCAGGTGGACCGCACTGCCGAGGCAGAAGCGAAGCTCACCGGTGGCCGCCCCAGCGTTACGCCGACAGCGGCCGTGCTCAAATCATGGGCTGAGCCCACGGTGGCGCGCGGCGACCTGGCAGAGGAAGTGCGGCGCCTGAAGGAACAACCGGGCAAGCTCATCCTTGCGCATGGCGGTGTCCGCTTCGCCCGCAGCCTGATTGCCGCCGGACTGGTGGACGAATATCGGCTTGCCGTCCATCCGGTGGTGTTGGGCCAGGGCCATGCACTGTTCAGCGGATTGCACAGTCCGGCCGATCTGCGTCTGGTCAGTGCGACCGCTTACAGCGGTGGTGTGGTCGGAGCCGTTTACCAGCCGGCATGAAGCTTTGCGGCAAGCGTGCCCGCCCGCCACGCAGAGAATCGAAAATTTCTCGAGGTAGCGTGTCGAATTCCGGCGATGCCGTTCGTCACTATCGTGAAGCCCACGCAATCCACCGGCTAATGGCCATGCCAGGAGAGGAACATGCCGCAGTATTTGATCTCGACTTATATCCCGGAAGACTTCGACCCCTCGCTCGTTACCGAGGAGACCATCGAAGCCATCCATGCACTCAATCGCGAAATGGTCGCCGCCGGTGTCAGGAAGTTCGCCTGCGGCCTGAGTCCGAAAGCCGTGACCATGCGCTCGCATGCCAGTGGCGAGGTGGCCGTTACCGACGGCCCGTATCTGGAGGCCAAAGAATATGTCGGTGGCCTGTTGATCATGGAAACCGAGAGTCTGGACGAAGTGATGGCGTGGATGCGCAAAAGCGCCAAGGCGCTACCGGGCGTGGTCGAGGTGCGCGAGATCTTCTTTAATCCTGCGCCCGAACAGAACTGAGCGATGCGCGCAGCAGCGAAGTGGGAGGAGTGAGCCATGCGCAAGAACAAGATGGGCGTAACAGCCATTACCAGTCTTACCCTGCTGTTGGGGTTTGGCATGACGCAGCAGGCGACAGCCCAGGATGCCGCGCCGAGTTATCCGCAAATGGCGCCGATCGAGCAATACCTCATGCCAGATCGCGCCGCCGAGATCGCCCTGGCGCGCAGTGCGGCGCCGGCATCCATTTCCGGCGATGCGACGGTGCTGGTGCTGGGCCGCAAGGGCTATGAGAAGGCAGTCGACGGCAAGAACGGCTTTGTCTGCTGGGTGGGGCGCGGCTGGTCGGGTCCATTTGACTGGCCCGAATTCTGGAGCGCGAAAATACGGGCCGCCGATTGCCTCAATCCCCAGGCGGCGCGTTCGCTGCTGCCCAGCATTTACCTGCGCGCCAAGCTGGTGATGGCCGGACGATCCAAGGCGGAAATCGTGTCGGCACTCAAGGCGGCGTTCGCACACAAACAACTGCCCCAGCTCGAAAGCGGCGCCATGGATTACATGATGTCTAAGTCGTCCTATCTCACGGACATGGGCGAGCACGACATGCCCCATGTCATGTTCTTCAACCAAGTCCAGGACGGCAGCGACTGGGGCTCCGGTGCTGCAGGTTCGCCGGTCATGTCCAGCCCATATTGGTTCTTTGCCCCGGGCCAGCAATCTCCGCAGGGTGGATTGCCACCGATCATGGTGTTCCTGGTCGCGGTGCCCGACTGGTCCGACGGAACGCCTGCGAGCATGCATAGTCACTGATGCCGATGGCTGCAGGCCCGATCGGCTTTCGCCAAGGCCGCGGCGCACGCAGCGTTACGGCTGCGTGCGCCGCCATTGCGTACAACGGCGCTTCACACTGTCGCAGCCCGATCGCCCGCTACGCCTGACTGGCAGGCGGCGGCACGATGCAGGTCACTTCAAAAGTGAAATGTCCATTGCGCCGGTAAATCCAGACGGCATTGAAGGCGGCCAATCGCCTGACTATGGTGGCCCAGGTACCGCTCTGCTTCATCAGTTCCTGGGTCTGGAAATCTTCCACCTTGAGTGGGGAAAGCGTTTGCAATTCGCCCGATAGCTGGGGTATTTCGTCGATCGTAATTTCAAATTTATGGGTTCCACCGTTTTTTAAGCACTGCTCAAACTCAACCACCGACATCAAATGCGTAACTGGCATCACTTGTCTCCCGACAACCAGCACCTGTCATAAAGGCCCGAATCTCCCGCTTTGGGGTCGCCCGATCAGGCTAGAAAGCTGGCGGCAATCCGCACAGAGCGCGCTGCACCAGCTGAACTAGTACATTTAGGTGACGGCAAGGGCCCGACTTTCTGCAAACCTTGCCAACGGCGCCAACCCAATGGGATTCCAGGTGGAGTGATATGGCCGCAGCCAAAGCCAGGGCGAAGCCCCATGTCGATCGACACCAGCTTCAGCAGATCATTGCCGGGCTCACCGAAGGTGTGTTGCTGATCGATCCCGATCGTTCCATCGTCTGGGCCAATGAGACCGCCCTCGCCATCCATGGGGTGGAGCAGCTGCGGGACTTGGGCGCCAATGCCGGGCAATACCGGAAAAAATTCATCCTGAAGTACCGCAATCACCATCTTCTGACCCATAAGCAGTACCCCATCGAGCGCCTGCTGGCCGGCGAGTTGTTCCGCGACGTTATCGTCGAGGTCACGAAAGCCGACGACGAAAGCTTTTGCCGCGTGCACCAGGTGCGCAGCCTGATCCTGACCGATTCGGCAGGAAACAACGAATCCCTGGTGCTGATCATGCAGGACGTCACCGAGCGGTTCAGTGCCGAAGATCGATTCGAGCGAGCCTTCAGCGCCAACCCGGCTCCGGCTTTGATATGCCAGCTATCGGATTTGCGTTACGTCAAGGTCAACCAGGGCTTTCTGGACATGACCGGCTACGATCGTGCGGCACTCATCAACCACACCGCGTACGAGGTGGATGTACTGGAGAGCGCCGAAAAACGCGAAGAAGCGGTGCAGAACCTCCATGCCGGGCGCACCATTTCGCAGCGGGAGGCCGAGTTGCGGCTACCCAATGGCGACAGCAAGTTCGTCATTGTCGCGGGCCAGCCCATCGAGGTAGACGATGCGGATTGCATGCTGTTCACCTTTATCGACCTGGAGGCGCGCAAAAAAGCCGAGGTGTCGTTGAGTCACAGCGAAGAGCGCTTCTCCAAGGCATTCCGCCTCGCGCCGGTACCCATGATGGTGTGCGCACGGCCGGAGCTGCGCATCCTCGAAGTCAATACCGCCTTTTCGGTAACCATGGGCTTCAAGGCCGACGACTTGCTCGGCAAGACCACATCCGATGCCGGCTTGTGGGCAGACGTGAAGCTCTATCGCGATCTTCAGCTGCGCCTGGAAACCCAGGATGAGCTGCTGAATTTTGAAATTCCGTTGAGAACCAGCGATGACGCCGTCATCGATTGCCTGTTTTCTTCCGCGGCCGTGATGATCCAGGGCGAAGCTTGCGTCCTGTGCGTCTTGCAAAACATCACGGAGCGCAAGCGCTCCGAAATGGATCTGATAGCGGCGATCGAGGCGGTCATGAAAGACGCATCCTGGTTCAGCCGCAACGTCATGGAGAAACTCGCCCAGATCAGGCGCCCGGGCGAAACCGGCAAGACCGGTAGCGAGCTCAGTGATCTGACGCCGCGGGAAAAAGAGGTGCTGAGCCTGATCTGCAGAGGACACAGCGACAGCGAAATCGCGGCGGCGCTCAAGCTTTCCCGCAATACGGTACGCAACCATATTTCGACGCTGTACGGAAAAATTGGCGTCAACAGACGCAGTGCCGCGGTTATCTGGGGACGCGAGCGGGGCATCATCAGCTACTGAAGCCCATGCTGCGGCATCCCGCTGCGCATCTGCAGCGGGAAAGCCCGGGCGATCAAGGATCTGCGCAGACCACGGGAATATCCCTGACACGATGCGCGCCCAGGCAGCTCAGCACACTCAGGACCACTAGGCACAACGCCATGAGCTCGACCGGCGCGGGCCAACGCCGTTCCCACAGCCAGCCATATAGTAACGCGAACAACGTCTCGAACAGGATCATCTGGCCGACCAGGGTCAACGGCAGCAGCCGGCTCATCCGGTTCCACAGGGCGTTGCCGGCGATCGAGGCAACGATAGCGACACCGCCGGATACGGTACCGAAGCGCGCCCACGCCTCGACGCTGTGGCTGGCCGAGCCGAGTGCGAGCGCAACGGGAAGCAGCAACAAGCTTTGCGCCCCGGTGACCAGGCCCATCAACAGGTTCCAGTCCTGCGCGGACAGTTGCGGCAGCCGGGCCAGGCAACGGGCATTGCCGATGGCGTAAGCGGTCCATGAAGCCAGTGCACCGATCGCGCAGACCAGGCCGAACAAGGGACGCGCAGCCGAAACGCCACCCGAATGAGCCATGGCCTGCCAGCCGATGCAGACCGCACCCAGCGCACATAGCAGCAGCGACGGCAGCAACTTGCGCAGCGGTACGGCGCCATGGTCGCGGCTGCCGATGATGGTCACCGCCACCGGCAGGAAGCCGATGATCAGCGAGGTCATGGCAATGCCGCCGGTCTGCACGGCACTGCACAGCAATACGTAATAAAGCGTGTTGCCTGCCAGAGCCAGCCAGATCAGCGACCACCACTGACGCCGCTCGATATGCGCGACGAGGCTCCGCCAGCGCGGCGCAATCAGTAGCAGGGCGATCAGTCCATAAGCGAGGTATCGGCCCACGGTCAGTTGCAAGGGGCTGAACTCGCGCACCAGTTGCGGCGCCAGAAATACCAGGCCCCATAGCGCGCCGGCGCCGATGCCGCAGGCGATACCGGCGGTCATGGAGGAGATGGCGGAGGAGCGGGCTGGTGGTGCGGTCGAGGCGGTGTCCATGCGAGCAATTTACCCGCCGACCTGCGATTATCGGCCTCGATTTCCATGCCCTAAACGCAACATTTACTCGAATATGGCCAAGAACGTTGCCGCGCCTGCCGCCAGCCTGGACCGCTACGACCGGGCCATCCTGGACATTCTGCAGCGGGACAATAAAACACCGCAGCGGGCGATCGCGGAAGCCGTGAACCTGTCCACCGCGGCAGTCCAGCGTCGTGTCGCGGCGATGGAGAAGGCAGGCGTCATCGCCGCCAACGTCGCCATCGTGGACCCGGAAGCTGTCGCCGCCACAATCACCGCCATTGTGGAAGTGAAGCTGCGGGACGAGCGCGCCGCCACCGCCGACCGCGCCAAGGCGCTCTTCAGCCAGACGCCGGAAGTGCAGCAATGCTTTTACGTCACCGGCGGCATCAGCTTTGTGCTGATCATCATCGCGCCGAACATGCCGACCTACGAGTCGCTTACGCGGCGGCTGTTTTCGGAAAACGAACTGGTGGTGGATTTCCGTACGTTGATCGCGCTCGATCGGGTCAAGACGGGAACGGCAATCGTGCTGCCTTGAAGCAGCTCAAAAAGCTGTCGTTTGTTAAGTGTGGGTGAAGGCATGCTGCTTGACGCCGGCCGCACTTTCTTGAATTAAGTGCTCGTATACTGCTTTTCGCAGCCAGGTAGGGGGCTGCGGGCATCACGACTCACGCACATCAATGCATGCGGAGGAGAGTCGAAATGGGTGCAGATAAGCTAATCCATGCCGCCAGCGTGCTTGTCGTTGACGACGGTGCGGACAATCGCCTGCTGCTGTCGGAACTGCTGCGGCCGTTCTACCGGGTGGACGCGGCTGCCGACGGAGAGCAGGCGCTGAAGATGATTGCCGCCGGGCACAAGCCGGACATCATCCTGCTCGATGTGGTGATGCCGGGCATGTCCGGCTTCGACGTCTGCCGGCAGCTCAAGTCGAGAGCCGATACGCAGGACATACCCATTATCTTCCTCACCTCGTTGAATGCCACCGAGGATGAAACGCGCGGGTTAGTGCTGGGTGCGGTCGACTACGTCACCAAACCCGTCAACCCACCGGTGGTCATTACGCGCATCGCCAATCATCTGCGCCTCAGGGCGGCGACGGAATTCCTGAAAGACAAGAATGCCTACCTTGAACAGGAAGTGGCGCGGCGTACTGCCGAACTGACGGCGGTACAAGAAGTGACGATCCTGGCCCTGACTTCATTGGCCGAGGCCCGGGACAACGAAACCGGCAGTCACATCCGACGTACCCAGCATTATGTGAAAGCGCTGGCCGACCACCTGAAGGATCACCCGCGCTTCGCCGGGGATCTGGACGAGGCCAGCCGCCGACTGTTGTTCCAGTCGGCGCCGCTGCACGACATCGGCAAGATCGGCATTCCCGACCGGATCCTGCTCAAGCCCGGCCGCCTCTCGCCGGAAGAATTCGAGGTGATGAAGACCCATACCACCTTGGGCCGCGATGCCATTCAACGTGCCGAAGATCAGCTTGGCATGGATGTGCCGTTCCTGCGCATGGCCAAGCAAATGGCCCATGGCCATCAGGAACGATGGGACGGCAGCGGCTACCCGGAAGGCAGGGCGGGTGATGCCATTCCGGTATGTGCCCGCCTGATGGCGGTGGCCGATGTCTATGACGCATTGATCAGCGCCCGGATCTACAAGACAGGGATGCCGCATGCGGAAGCAGCGCAATACATTGCGCAGAAACGCGGGGTCGATTTCGATCCAGACGTGGTCGATGCATTCTTGGCGCTGCAAGCCGAATTTCAGGACATCGCCCAGCGCTTTGGCGACCAGGAGTCATTCAAGGCAGAGGATCGGCTCAGGGAAAGCGGGACCGTTTGACGGTTGACTCCCCATCAAGCGGAGGACCTTTGCCAAAGTGAACACCCTGCTGGGGCGACTGGAGCGCTTGTCACTGCGGCGCCGATTGCAAATCGGTTTCGGCGGCATTTTGTTGCTGGCCGTGTTGCTCGGCATTTTCAGCCTGAGCGTGCAACGCCTGCAGCGCGATCAAATCGACCGCCTCTACGAAATGGATGCGCTGGGGCTGGTGTATATCGAGGAAGCCAGGGCGGCCCTGGGCGACATCGGACAGAACCTGCGGCAGGCGGTGCTGGTCGACCGCGCTGACGAACGCCTGGATGCCCTGCATGAGGTAGTCGCCTCCGAAGCTGCCATGCAGCGGGAAATCGAATTGGCCAGGCCGCGCATTTACCGGGCCGATTCCAAGCAGGCGCTGGCACGTTTCGAGATCGCCTTCGCCGGCTACTGGAACCATGTGGAACAGGTGGCTGCATTGCTGCGCGCCACCGCCAATCCCGCCACGGGCGCTCGGGATGTCTCGGCCGCCACAGCGCTGTTGATGTCACCCGGTTTCCGGCAAAGCGATGCGTCGGTCAATCAGGCGCTGGCCAGGGTCGAACAAATAAAACGCGAGGGCGCCGATCGGGAGGTCGCGAACGCGGCAGCACGCTTCCGTTACGGCGTGCAATTGACGCTTTGGATACTGGCGCTGAGTCTTGGCGCCGGCGCGTTGTTCAGCAAGCTCATCAGCCGTTCTATCCAACGGCCCACGGAAGGATTGCGTCGGGCGCTCGATGCGCTGAGTTCCGGTCTGCTCGATACCGCGGTGCCCTATACCGAATATCCAAATGAAGTGGGCGGCCTGGCGCGCAGCATCGTCACCTTGCAACACGAAGCTACGCAGATGGCGGGGCAGCGCTGGGTCAAGACCCATGTGGCCGCCATCGCCGCCGAACTCCAGGCGGCAACCGATGCAGAGGATATGGCGAATCGATTTCTAGGCTTTCTCAGTCGCCCGCTCCAGCTTGTGCGGGGCGTCTTCTATGTTTGCGAGGAAGCAACTGGGCAGCTCCAGCTGTCGGGCAATTATGCGGCCGGTCATGTCACACCGTGCTTTCAGTTGGGCGAAGGCGAAGTAGGGCGCTGTGCTGCCGAACGCAAGCCGATTTCGCTGCTGCCGCCTGCTTCGTCACATCCACACACCCTGCTGCCGGTAATCAGGGGCGAGCGCCTGTTCGGTGTCATCGAATTGGTTGCCGAGCTGCCGTTCGATGCCAATCAGCGCGTGCTGTTGGACGAGCTGACGCCGATGCTGGCGATCAATCTGGAAATCCTGGAGCGCGCGGCCTATACGCGCCATCTGTTGGACGAATCGCGCCGGCAGGCGGAGCTGACGGCGCACCAGGCCGAACGCCTGCAGGAAAAGACCGTCGAGCTGGAGTCGCAGCAGAAAACCATCGAGGCGGCCAGAGCCTGGTATCGCGGCATCATTGAATCCGCTCCCGACGGGATGATGATCGTGGGCCAGGACGGCCGCATTATTCTCGTCAATCCGAAAGTGGCGGCGATCTTCGGCTATGCAGAATGCGAACTGATCGGCGCGAACATCGAACTGCTGGTGCCTTCCGCATCGCGCGGCCATCACGTCGGCTTCCGACATCAATTTTTTGCCGATGGGGTGAGCCGCCAGATGGGCGACGTCCAGGCCGACCTGCATGGTGTGCGCAAGGATGGCGTGGAGTTTTCCGTCGAAATCGGTCTTTCATTTCTGCCGAAGCTGGATGGGGAAGGCATCTGCGTATGCGCATCGGTACGCGACGTTACCGAGCGGCGTGCGATGGAGGCGGCGATCCAGAAAAGCGAAGAGCGGCTTAGGCTGATTCTCGACAGCAGCCCCGTCAGCATCGCGGTTTCGACCCAGGGACGCCTGCGTTTCGCCAATCCGCAATTTATCCGGATTTTCGGCATCGGCCCGGGCGATCTTACCAACCATATGTATGTCTGCGAGGGCGAGCGCGAACGGATCTGGGAACAACTGCAGAGCGCCGGGGCGGTCGCCGACCACGACGTGCGCATGTACGACCTGGCGCGCAGGGAGCGCGACATGCTGATCACCTACCTGCCGATCAATTATGACGGCGAGCCGGGCGTGCTGGGCTGGATCGTAGATATCACCGAACGCAAGGCGGCACAGGCCGCGATACTGCACGCAAAGGAAATTGCGGAGGAGGCAACGCAGGCCAAGAGCGACTTCCTGGCGAACATGAGCCATGAAATACGCACGCCGATGAACGCAATCATCGGCATGAGCCACCTGGCCCTGGAAGCAGATCCCGATGCGAAGATGCGCAACTATCTCGACAAGATTCATCGCTCTGGCAAGGCGCTGCTCGGCATCATCAACGACATCCTGGACTTCTCCAAGATTGAAGCCGGCCAGATGCGCATGGAGCAGATCGCCTTCCGTCTGGACGACGTGCTGGATCATGTCGCCGATATTGTGGGCCTGAAGGCCGAGGAGAAAGGGCTGGAGCTGCTATTCCAGGTCGCCCCCGAATTGCCTGCTGGCCTCGTTGGCGACCCGCTTCGCCTGGGGCAGATCCTGCTCAATCTGGGCAACAACGCCGTGAAGTTCACCGAGCGGGGGACGGTGGTGGTCGGCGCCGAGCCAGTATCCATGGCAGATGACCAGGCGGAACTGCATTTCTGGGTGAGGGATTCGGGTATCGGGATGAGTGCCGAGCAGTGTGGCCGCATCTTTGAATCCTTTGTGCAGGCCGACTCGTCTACCACGCGCCGATATGGTGGCACCGGCCTGGGCTTGGCCATATCGAAAAAGCTGGTCAGCTTGATGCAGGGGCGGATCTGGGTCGAAAGCGGCGTGGGCAGGGGTTCCACTTTTCATTTTCACGTCTTTCTGGGTATGCAGAAAAATCGTGAGGAACACCAGTACGCCGATACGTACGCATTCAGTGGGCTGCGTGGGCTGGTGGTGGACGACAACGAGGCCGCGCGCGCGATTCTTTCGACCATGGTGCGAAGCTTGGGCGTCGAGGTAGATGCTGTCACTGGCGGCGATGACGCACTTGCTCTGCTTGCCCGCGCCGAGCGTGAGCACCGGCCTTATTCGCTGCTTTTCATGGATTGGAAGATGCCACATGTCGATGGCATCGAGACGCTGAGCCGGCTTCAATCGGTCGAGCAGACGCATGTGCCGGCGGTGATCATGGTTACGGCCTACGGCCGCGACAAGGCCCTGGACGAAGCCAGACGGCGCGGTGTGGAATTGAACGGCTTGCTTACCAAGCCCGTCATGCCGTCCGCGTTGCATGAAATCCTGGCCGCGACCCTCGGCCAGCAGAAGGCGGCAGCGATCCATGCAAGCCCGCCAACCCGCAGCCTTGGGCAGCATCGATCCGCGTTGCGTGGCTGCCGGGTGCTGCTGGTCGAAGATAACGAGCTGAACCTGGAACTGGCATCCGAGCTCCTGCGGACCGCAGAAGTGGAGATATCGGTGGCGAGAAACGGACAGGAAGCCGTCGATCTGCTTGCCGCCGATCGGCATTTCGACGGCGTACTTATGGATTGCCAGATGCCGGTGATGGACGGCTATGCCGCAACCCGGGCCATCCGGGAGCAGCTCGGCCTGACGCAGCTTCCGATCATCGCGATGACCGCCGATGCCATGGCGAGCGACCGGGACAACGCGCTTGCCGCGGGCATGAACGATCACATAGGCAAGCCGCTGGATGTGAGCCTTATGCTTGCCACGATGGCACGCTGGATCAAGCCAGGCCGCGCAGCGGAAAGCCAGGTGGCGACGGCAACGGGAGTTTCGGGAACGTCATCGTTTCCAGCCATTCCCGGTATCGACCAGCGCGCCGGCTTGGCAACATGCGCAAACATGCCTGCGCTTTATCGCCGCTTGCTGCATATGTTTGCGCAGGACTACGCCGACTTTGCGCGCCTGTTCGAAGCAGCGCGGCATGCTGCCGACGTCGACGCCGCAGCCAGGCTCGCGCATACATTGCGTGGCGCATCGGCCAATATCGGCGCCATGGCCGTGGCCGGTCATGTCGCCGAGCTGGAGCAGGCTTGCAAGGCGGCCGCGCCCTCTGGACACGTCGATCAGTTGCTGGCTGTTGTGGTGAGCGTGCTCGATCCCGTTATAGCCGGCCTGGCTGCGCTTGACGCTACGCAATCTGCTTGAGTTTCGCGGCGGCTGAGGCGTGTCTGATGCGAGATCGCATGTTCACGCCGGATGGCTGTTGCCTCGCGTGGCAGTCCGATATGCCTTGGGCGACGTACCGGTGGCGCGCTTGAACGCACTGCTGAAAGCGCTTGACGGCACCGAGATGGTTGTCAGTGGGGCATAGTGCAAAACACCTGCCCGCAATAATTGCTTTCTACGGACCATGCGAGCGATAGCGAAGCGCATCGACCAGCCGCGCAAAGGCAGGCGAAGGCTGCCGCCGGCTCGGGTAATACAGGTGATAGCCCGAAAACAGCGGGCACCAGTCATCCAACACTTGCTGTAACCGACCAGCTTCGATGTGCGGACGAACCATGTCTTCAGGTATATAGGCGAGACCGAAGCCGGCCAGTGAAGCGGCGAGGATGCGCTCGAGACTGTTGAAGGTCAGCCTGCCTTCCACGCGCACATTGAGCGCATTGCTGCCTTTCTCGAACTCCCATGCATACAGACCGCCGTGGGTAAGGAAGCGCAGGTTGATGCAGTTGTGCTGGGTGAGGTCGCGTGGCGTGGCGATCGGCGACGTGGAGGCCAGATAAGTGGGCTTGCCCACGACGACCAGCCGAGTGGGCGGCCCGATCGGCACCGCGATCATGTCCTGGGCAACCCGCTCGCCCAGACGAATACCGGCGTCGAAGCGCTCGGCCACGATGTCGGTGAGCGAGGAATCGCTGATCACTTCCACGCGGATGTCCGGGTACTGCGGCAGAAAGGACTCCAGTACCGGCCACAGGATGGTGGCGGCGGCGTGCTCGCTGCTGGTGATGCGGATGGTGCCGCTTGGCTTGTCGCGCAGCTCGCTGAGGCCGGACAGCGCCGCGTCGATGTTCTCGAAATTGGGCGCCAGCGCCTGCTGCAACCGCTCGCCGGCTTCGGTGGGCGACACGCTGCGGGTGGTGCGGGTGAGCAGGCGCAGCCCAAGCCGCGCCTCCAGGCTCTGGATCTTGTGGCTGAGCGCCGATTGCGACAGGCCCAGCTGGGCGGCGGCGCGGGTAAAGCTGCCTTCGCGCGCCACCGTAAGGAAGGCCTGCAGGTCGTTGTAGTTCTCGCCACTCATGGCTGCACCGGCTTGATTAATCGACTGGAATCATAAGTCCATTCGATATTGCCCGGGTTATCAGATAAGCGCGCCAGGGTCAGACTGGCATTCCCTCGCCTATCCCAGGGAACCAAGCCATGGCCGAAACACCTCCCAAGACCCAAGGCCCCTTCGCCGACGTCGCGCCCGCCCTCGACCGGCTGACCCAGCAGGTGCTGTTTGGCGACGTGTGGGAGCGTGCGGAGCTGTCCAAGCGCGACCGCAGCCTGATCACCGTCGTCGCCTTGATCGCGCAATACCGCATCAACGAGTTGCCGTTCCATTTGAAGTTCGCGCAGCAGAACGGCGTTACGCGTGACGAACTGGTCGAAGCCATCACGCACCTGGCTTTCTACGCCGGCTGGCCGGCAGCGAGTACCGCCGTGGGCATCGCGCGCAAGGTATTTGCGGAGAGTGCCTGAGCACGGCGGATACGTGTCGAGCAACTATCAATATTTATCAAGGTGATCTATGCAAAAGCGTTTGCTTGGAAAGGGTGGGCTGGAAGTCTCGGCCCTCGGTTTTGGCTGCATGGGGCTGAATTTCAGCTACAGCCATGCGCTCTCGGACGACGACTCCATTCGACTGATCCGCGATGCCTTCGATCGCGGCGTAACCTTCTTCGATACCGCAGAGGTCTACGGCCCGTTCACCAATGAGGTGCTGGTCGGCAAGGCACTCGCACCCGTGCGCGACCAGGTCGTGATCGCCACCAAATTCGGTTTCGACATCGACGCGGCGACCGGGCAGAACAGGGGACTCAACAGCAGGCCGGAGCATATTCGTGCCGTAGCCGAGGCATCGCTCAAGCGTTTGGGCATCGACACCATCGATCTGCTTTACCAGCACCGCGTCGATCCCAATGTGCCGATCGAAGAGGTAGCAGGGGCCGTGAAGGACCTGATCGCCGCGGGCAAGGTTCGCCACTTTGGCTTGTCCGAACCCGGCGCACAGACCGTGCGCCGCGCCCACGCAGTGCAGCCAATTACCGCGCTGCAGAACGAGTACTCGTTATGGACGCGTGGCCCCGAAAGCAATGGCATTCTCGAGGCATGCAAGGAGCTGGGCATCGGACTGGTCGCCTATAGCCCGCTCGGCAAGGGTTTTCTCACTGGCGCCATGAGCAAAGACACGCCGATCGGCGACAACGACTTCCGCAAGAATCTCCCGCGCTTCTCGCCCGACGCCATGGCCGCGAACCAGGCGCTGGTCGACCTGCTGAAGGACATCGCCGCTGCCACGCACGTAACGCCCGCGCAGATTGCGCTGGCCTGGCTGCTTGCCCGCGAGCCCTGGATCGTGCCGATTCCCGGCACCACCAAATTGCATCGCCTCGAGGAAAATCTGGGCGCCGCGGCCATCGAGCTGACGGCGGCCGACCTGGCCAGGATCGAGCAGGCTGCAGCGGCCATCCGGATCGAAGGCGAGCGCTATCCACCGCATTTGATGGCCACTATCGGCCGCTGAAAATCCAGCCGCATCGCATCACTTGCACAGAAAAGCCGTTCAGCCACGGGCGAACGGCTTTCGATGTTCAAACCCTCTCAACCCCAATCAGTCGGAGACCTACCCATGCTGGCGACCATGATGTACGGCCCAGGCGATGTGCGCGCCGAAGAACGCGACGAGCCGACCATTCTCAAACCTACCGACGCCATTATCCGGCTGTCCGCAAGCTGCATTTGCGGTTCCGATCTATGGCCTTATCGCGGTTCAAATCCGATCACCGCACCGCTGGCCATGGGGCATGAGTACTGCGGCATCGTGGTGGCAGTGGGCAGCGAGGTGAAATCCGTGAAGCCGGGCCAGTTTGTGGTGGGCTCATTCTGCATTTCCGACAACACCTGCCCGCATTGCCAGTACGGCTTTCAATCCTCGTGCGAGCAGCGCGAATTCATGAGCGGCGCGCAGGCACCGCTGGCGCGCGTCCCGTTGGCCGACGGCACCCTGGTAGCTACCGACGAACTGCCGCCGGATGACCTGATTCCCAGCCTGCTGGCCGTATCGGATGTGCTTGGCACCGGCTGGTATGCCGCCGATGCGGCGCGCGTGCAGCCGGGCTCCACCGTCGTCGTTGTGGGCGATGGCGCCGTAGGCCTGATGGGTGTGCTCTCGGCCAGGCAAATGGGAGCCGCCAGGATCATCGCCATGAGCCGCCATAAAGCACGCCAAGAACTGGCGCTCGAATTCGGCGCGACCGACATCATTGCCGAGCGTGGCGACGCAGGCGTTGCCGAGCTTAAGAAGATGACGCGCAATGTAGGGGCCGATGCGGTACTCGAATGCGTAGGCACCAAGGAATCCATGATGCAGGCGCTGGAGTGCGCACGGCCGGGCTCGATGATCGGCTACGTAGGCGTGCCGCATGGGGTTGAATTCGACGGTCAGCAGCTGTTTTTCGCCCAGAAGGGCATGCTGGGCGGTCCGGCGCCGGTGCGTCGCTTCCTGCCGCAGCTGATGGATCTGGTGCTTACGCGCAAGATCAATCCTGGGCGGGTGTTTGATCTTGAGCTTCCTTTGGCCGATGTGGCGCGAGGCTATCGGGCCATGGATCAGCGTGAGGCGATCAAGGTGCTGTTGCGTATGTAGGTGGGCATCGGGGCAGAGAGATGGGAGCAGTCATCGTGATACCCACTACGCCAGTGCGATAAAGGGGGCTACGATCATCACCGCTTGATCGCTTCAGCGATAAATCAACAAGGTGAGGATCACAGGCAAATGTCACTTGAATACATCAACCCGGCCGATTTGCCGACCCCGGAAACCTATACCCAGGTGGTCGTGGCAACGGGCAGCAAGTTGGTATTTATTTCTGGCCAGGAACCTGAGGATATACATGGCAACCTCGTAGGCCGAGGTGATCTTGCGGCCCAGGCACGTCAGGTGTACGGCAACCTCGGCCGCGCCCTTGCTGCCGCGGGCGCTGGACCCAGGCAAGTCGCAAGAATCACTGTCTACGTCGTCAATTACGAGCGTGACCGATGCCTGCCGATTATCGAAGAGGCCCGCAAAACACTGTTCGGGGATTACAAGCCTGCAGACGTGGTGCTTGGTGTGGCGTCGTTGTCTCCAGGCTATCTGATCGAGGTTGATGCGATTGCGATGCTGGATTAATTGCGACCGATCCCTGTCCCACACACCACATCACATAGCGCGAAAACGATGGCGAAACGCATCGCTTACGCGTAGCGGCTCAGTCATGCCATGCAGCCAGACCAGCAGGCGGCCATCCCCGTCCGGTTTAACCTGACGGATCGCCGACACGCGAACGATGGCGTTGCGGTGAACCCGCCAGAAGGCTTCAGGATCGAGCTTGGGGATCAGATCCTTCAGTGGCGTGCGGATGTATGCGGAATCGGTGGCGGTGGCGACGCGGGTGTACTTGTCCTCGGACTGGAAAAGAATGACGTCGCCGATGTGGATCATGCGCAGGGTGTCGCCGATGCTGGCGGTTATCCAGGTGATCATCTCCACCGGCTTCAAGCGGCCGGCGAGGCTATCGATCAATGCCGTGAAATCGACCTGTGTTGCGGGCTGGCGACTGCGCAGGCGTGCCACCGTTTCAATCAGGCGATCGCTGCGGATCGGCTTCAACAGATAGTCGATGGCGCCGGCATCGAAGGCTTTCACCGCGAATTCGTCATGCGCGGTGATGAAGACGACCTGGGCTGGACTGACGGCCTGCCGCGCAACCTCTAGGCCGCCAAGTCCCGGCATGCGGATGTCGAGGAAGGCAACATCCGGTTTCTCCGATGTCCACACATCGAGCGCGCTGATGCCGTTGTCGCATTCGGCGACGATCACCAGTTCCGGCCACAGTCGTGCCAGCATGCCGCGCAGCTCCGTTCGCTGCGGTTCTTCGTCCTCGGCGATAAGGGCCGTGGTGGGCGCGATCATGGAAACGCGAGCGGAATGTGGATGCACGCGCTCACCCCGCCTCCGGCACGTGATGCGATCTCGAAGCGTGCATGGGTTCCAAACCGATCGCGGAGCTGGGCGCGAACGTTTGCTAGGCCCAGGCCGGGCGTGGTGCCGGGTTGCAAGCCGCGGCCATCGTCTTCGACGTTCACGCTCAGGAACCCATTCGCGGTGCCTGCGGTGATCTTGATCATGCCGGGGCCCGGTTTCGGCTCGATGCCGTGGGTCATCGCGTTTTCCACCAGCGTCAGCAGGATCAGGGGCGGGAAGGGCATGGCCCGCACCTCGTCGCTTGCATCGACGTGGACCTCGACGCGCCCAGCCGTACGGACCTTCATGATCTCCAGATAGCCCATGCAAAGATCGATCTGGCGACCGAGCGTGGCTTCTTCGATGCCCGTGGTGCGGATCCGCGGCAACGCGATGCGCAGATACGCCGCGAGCGCGTCGATGGTGGTTGCCGCGCGCTCGGGTTCGCTAGCAATCAGCGACCGCACCGACGCCAGTGTATTGAAGAGAAAATGCGGTTCGACCTGCGCCTGCAGCAGGGCCAGCCGCATGTCCGCGGCATTCCGCTCTGCGCGCAGGTTTTCGATCTGGCGACCGGCTTCGAACTGGGCGATGCGTCGCTGCTCGCCGAGATAGTAGACCGTTGCATAACCGCCGCCCGCCAGGATCAGAGCGAACATGGATGCATTGACGTTGGAGCCGAGAAAATTTGAAACGGCCGCACCGAACCAATTGATTCGCATGTAATGCCCGGCATAGGCCTGCATGAGATGGGCGTGATAGGCGCCCACCCAGTTGAGCGCGACGATGCCCAGCCAGAGCCCCAGCAGGATCGCCAGAACTACCAGCACACGCTCCGCGGTGCCCGGAAAACGCCGATACCGGATCAACGTAGCGAGCAGGGGGCCGGCCGAGACTGCGATCAGCGATGCGATGCACGCCCTCAGTGCCAGCCCGGGCCAGTCGCCCCACGCCCCCGTGCCGGACGCATGCCAGGTCGCATAGGTACAACCGGCGAGAAGCGCCAGCGGCCACAACACGATTCCCCGGCGCAGCAGCCAGGGCCAGGTAAAGGTGCGGAAGCTCTGGTAGAGCGTCCAGCCACCCAGGTCCGACAGCACGCTTCGCGGCAGTCGGGCATGCAGGTCGTCGTTGGGAAAATCCATGTACGACACGTTAGCAAAGCATGCGCCGGGGCGCACACGAACCATCCGCGCCTGGGCCGTTTCATCGCATGGCCGACCAGGTCCGTCGCATGCCCATCCCACAGCGCTTCTGCGTGCCCTATACCTGTTGCACACATGACACCGGGAGAACCCATGCAGATCAAGATTCTGGCGAAGGCGGCCATGGCATTTGCGATCCTCGTTGGATCAGCGGCCCTGCCATATTGCGTACAGGCGCAGACTGCTGCGCAAGACACCACGCAAACCGAGCCGTGGGTATCCACGGCGTGGCTGGGCAGTCACCTGCACGACCTCAACCTCGTGCTGCTACAGGTCGGCGAAGCATCGCAGTACAAAACCACGCACATTCCTGGCGCGCGCTTCGTCAGTCTTGAGGATGTCGCCGCCACGTCGAGCAAACTTTCGCTGGAAATGCCTACGGCGCCGGAATTGCGCCAGCGGCTGCAGGGACTGGGCATCTCCGACGACTCCCGCGTGGTGGTGTACTTCGGAGACGATCAGGTCTCTCAGGCGACGCGGATATGGTTCACGCTGCAATCGGCCGGGCTGGGAGCGCATGCCGACCTGCTCGACGGCGGCATACCGAAGTGGCGCCGCGAGGGCCGCCCCCTGACTGACCAGGTCACGGCCACGCCGCCGGGAACACTGAAGCCCTTCAATCTGCAGCCGACCATCGTCGACGCCGCGTTTGTGCAGTCGCACGTCCGGCAGCCCGGTTATGTGCTTATCGATGCGCGCGCCACGATGTACTACGACGGCGTCGAACAGAGCGGTGCGGATGGCCACCTCCGCCGCGGCCACATCCCCGGTGCGCACAGCCTGCCGTTTACCGACATCACCAATGACGACCTGACCCTGAAAAAGCCGGCCGAACTGCTGGCCTTGTTCCGCAAGGCCGGCGTGAAGCCAGGCGATCGGGTGATTACCTATTGCCACATCGGCCAGCAGGGAACGGCAGCGTTGTTCGCGGCACGTGCCGTAGGGATCGATGCCGTGCTGTACGACGGTTCGTTCGAAGACTGGACGATGCGCGATCTGCCGGTCGAGCGCTGACGATGCGCCCGCTCCGTTCTTATGCCGACCCTCACCTGGCGGGCGTATGCCTGGGCCTGGTGCTGCTAGCCTGCTTCGCGCTGACCGGGCAGGGGCTGGGAGCATCCGGTGCATTCGCCAGCGTGGCGAGTGGCGTGATCAGCAACGTCTCGCCGGAGACGGCTGCGCATAGCGCCTACTTCCGCAGCTATCTGCAGGACGGTTCGCCGTGGACTGCCTGGATTGTCGTCGAGATCGTCGGTGTGCTGATCGGCGCCGCCGTTTCGGCGGCGCTGGCAGGACGAACACGATCGATGTTCGTCCGCGCCGCCCGTCCGTCCGCTGGCAAGCTGTTCGCCAGCGTCGCAGGCGGCATCTTGATGGGCATTGGGGCCGCGCTGGCACGAGGCTGCACCAGCGGCCTCGCCTTGAGTGGCGGTGCGGTGCTTAGTGTCGGTGCCTGGATCTTTATGGGCACACTGTTCCTCGCCGGCTTCGTTGCCGCGCCGCTCGTGCGCAGGCTCTGGCCATGAACGATCTGCTGATTGCGGGAGGCATCGGCGTGGCATTCGGCGCGGCACTCGAATGCGCCGGCTTGGGCGATCCGCCGAAGCTCGCCGGCCAGTTCTATCTGCGGGATTTCACCGTGCTCAAGGTGATGTTGAGCGCGATGCTGACCGCCATGCTCGGCGCCTTCTGGGGTGGCCGGCTGGGCCTGTTTGATTCCGCTGCGTTCTACGTGCCCGACACCTATCTGCTACCGCAACTCGTTGGCGGCCTGATCTTCGGGCTCGGCTTCGTGCTGAGCGGCCTATGTCCGGGTACCTCCTGCGTGGCGCTGGCCGGCGGCCGTATCGAAGGCGCCGCAACGATGCTCGGGTTGTTGGCAGGTCTGCTGCTCGTCGGCCTGGCGTTCCCCGCGATCGAATCTTTCTATCGCGCAACGCCGTACGGCCCATTGACGCTCCAAGGTCTCACAGGCTTGCCGTATGGCGTTGTGGTCGCGCTGGTCACGGTGATTGCCATTTCGGTATTGGCATGGATCGCGAAGCGAGAGGCAAGACCATGAAATGGGTGAGACAGCTTGGCATCAGTGCGCTTGCCTTGGGCCTGGGAGCGCCTTTCGCAGGGAGTTCCTTCCGCGCGCCGCAGCGAGGGCTGGATCTGGATTCCATCGCGCGTGCAATCGACCAAGGCTCCGACCACGTCAGTGCGCGCCAGCTGGCGGAGTGGATACGCGATCGCCGGCCTGGACTTCGCGTTATCGACGTACGTTCGCCGGCCGAGTTTCGCGACGATGCGATCCCGACAGCGGAGAATGTGCCGATCGACCAGTTGGCGAAGTCGCACTTCGCACCCGGCCAGACCATCGTCCTTTACTCGCAGGAAGGCGCGCATGCCGGCCAGGCGTGGGTGATGTTGCACTCGCTTGGCGTGACGCAAGCGGTATTCGTGCCGGGCGGTCTTGCCGACTGGCGCGAAGAGGTGCTGCATCCGTCGCTGCCGGCGAACGCCTCGACCGCGGAGCGTGCACAGATCGAGGCATTGAGCCATTACTTCGGTGGCTCTCCCCGCATCGGAGTAGAGCAGGGCGGCGACATGGCCAGTGCAACGCAGACCGGGCAGCGCCCGCGGAGGCGCGGATGCTGACGCATGCCATGGAACCCGCCGAGGCGAGCGATGCCTTCGACTTCGCCGCACTTCGCGCCCATGAATTCGCGCGGCTCGATACGGCCGGTATCGCTTATCTCGATTACGCGGCGAGTGCGCTTTACGGCGCCTCGCAGGCACGGGCGCAGGGCGAGCGGCTGGCGCACGGAATTTTCGGCAATCCTCACTCGGAGCATCTAGCCTCCCGCAACAGCGCTGCCGCACAGGCAGCCGCGCGCGCCTCGACGCTCGCCTTCTTCGATGCCGATCCGGATCTCTACGAAGTCTGCTTTACGGCCAACGCCACTGCAGCCCTCAAGCTCGTCGCTGAGAGCTATCCATTTTCGGCGCGCCACGGGCTCATTCTCTCGGCCGACAACCACAATTCCGTCAATGGCATGCGGGAGTTCGCCAGGCGCGCACAGGCACCCATCGGCGTGTTGCCGCTGGATGCGCAACTCCGGCTCGATCGCGGATCTGAAAACCTGCGGGCGAGCGTCGATCAACAGGGCGGGGGCTTGTTCGCATTCCCGCAGCAGTCCAATTTTTCCGGCGTGCTTCACGACCTGTCACTCGTCGAAGAGGCCCAGGCACTCGGATGCGATGTCCTGCTCGATGCCGCGGCGGCCGGCCCGTGCGGAGCGCTTAGTCTGCGGGAGCATTCCGCCGACTTCGTCGTGTGTTCGTTCTACAAGCTATTCGGCCTGCCGACCGGCGTGGGTGCCTTGATCGCGAAAAAGTCGGCACTGGGGCGCCTGCGCAGACCCTGGTTTTCGGGCGGAACGGTAGAGTTCGTCTCCGTCGCGCACGAGCGGCACGCTTTCCGGCCAGGTCACGAGGGTTTCGAGGATGGAACCCCCAACTTTCTCGATCTGGCCGCCATTGAATCTGGCTTCGCCTTTCTCGCTCGTATGCCGCGCTCATGCCTGCGTGCTCATCTTCAATCCCATGTGCGGCACTTCCTGGGCGCGGCAGCGACCTTACGGCACCGCAGTGGCGCGCCGCTGGTGCGCCTGTATGGCCCTCTGGATATGGAGCAGCGGGGTGGCATCGTGGCGTTCAACGTATTGCAGAACGACGGCAGCGTGCTGCCCTACGAGCATGTCGAGCGGCTGGCGCGCGAGCATGGCGTCGCCATTCGGGGTGGCTGCTTCTGCAATCCCGGGGCAGCCGAGCAGGCATTCGGATTCGATGCCTTGGGCGTGGATCGCTGCTTCGACAAACTTGAAGGCAACTTCAGTATGGAGGCATTCCGGCGCTGCACGGAGCGTACCGCTACCGTTGGCGCATTACGGTTATCCGTTGGTGCCCCCACGACGCACGAAGACATCGAGCGTGCCGTGGCATTGATCGCTGCGTGCGGCGAATAGGTTCAGCGGCTGCAGTATTCGGTACATCTTTGACTTCAAGCGGGAGCACGTCTACAGCGGAACCACCGGCTTGCAAATCGCCCATGCCCGCCGTACAGTGAACCATATGGTTCACTATCAAGCCCGCCTCGACGCAACGTTCGCTGCGCTCTCCGATGTCACCCGACGCGGGGTACTGGAGCAGCTCGGGGGCTCAGACGCCTCAATCACCGACCTTGCCCAACGGTTTGACATGACCCTCACGGGCATGAAGAAGCACGTCTCCATCTTGGAGCAGGCGGGGCTCGTGACCACGGAAAAGGTCGGGCGCGTACGAACCTGCAAGCTCGGCCTGCGCCGGCTGGAAGAAGAGGCCGCCTGGATCGAGCAGCATCGCCAACTCTGGAGCGCGCGCTTCGACGCGCTGGACAAGCTTGTCGAGCACTTGAAAAGCAAGGAGAACGCAAATGAACGAAGCAAAAAAAGGTAGTACCACCGTGGAACGCAAGTCCGACCGCGAACTTGTCGTGACGCGAACGTTCAATGCCCCGGTGCACATCGTCTTCGAAGCGTGGAGCAAGCCCGAATTGTTCAAACTTTGGTGGATTCCGAAGTCGGCGGGCATGTCGATGGTCTCGTGCGACATGGATATTCGCACTGGCGGCAAGTATCGCCTCGTGTTTAGCCATCCGGACTTCGATCAACCGATGGCGTTCTTCGGCACGTACAAAGAAGTCACGCCGCACAAACGCATCGCATGGACGAACGAAGAAAGCGAGCAGGGTGCCGTGACCACGGTGACATTCGAAGAAAATGCCGGCAAGACGCTGGTTACCCTGCACGAGATTTACCCCACCACAGACGCCCTCGAAGAAACCCTTGCCGGTTCGGCGGAAGGCCTGCCCGAACAGTTCGCGCAGCTCGATGAGTTGCTCGCAGGCAGATCGTGACCGCAGCGCGGCCATCGGTGTATGGAAGGCGTGGCGATGAAATACGGAATCATCGCCACGCTGGCTACCTCGGCCTTACGTGAGGACGATATGCTCAGACGCGACTTCCTGAAGACGGCCATGGCGACCGCCGTGCTGACTGCTGCGCTTCCCATCGTTCAAGCCAAGGAGACTCCCGCCATGTCGAACGAGAATTTTGCCGACGTCAATGGTCAGCACCTCTTTTACAGCGTGCATGGCGCCGGCAAGCCGCTCATTCTTCTCCATGGCGGCATCAACCCAGACAGCTTCGGCAGCAATCTGGCCGAGCTGGCCAAGGGCCGGCAGGTGATCGCCGTCCATCTCCAGGCACATGGGCGCACGCCAGACACAAACAGGCCACTGCGCAGTGAAACGATGGGCGACGATATTGCCGCCCTGATCGCCCATTTGAACCTCGCCAAAGCCGATGTAATGGGTTACTCGCTGGGCTCCAGCGTCGCGCTGCAGACCGCCATCCGTCATCCGGCTGTGGTCGACCGGCTGGTGCTCGTGTCTGCTGCGATGAAGCAGGACGGCTTTTATCCGGAGGTAGTGACGGCTTTCAAACAGTTGGAGGCCAACGCTGCCACGTTCGGTCCTGGCGTCAAGGCGTCGCCGTTAGGACAGACCTATCCCGGTGTCGACTGGACCAATCTCTTCCGGAAAGTCGGTGACATGACCAAACGCCCCTTCGACCGGAGCGCAGACGTCGCCAAACTTCACGTTCGCACGCTGCTGATCTTTGCCGACGCTGACGCCATCCGGCCCGAACACATGGTCGAGTTCTGGAAGGCGCTGGGCGGCGGGCGGCGCGATGCCGGGCTCGATGGCTCTTTGCGGTCCGCAAACGAGCTTGCCATCTTGCCGAACACCACTCACTACACGCTTCCCCTTGATCCCATGCTGCCGGAGGTCGTCGGACGCTTCCTCGGAGCTGGATTGAAGGCAGGGTAGTTCTGCGGGTCACGGTGCCTGCGGCATTCGTGCCCTTGGCTGCTCAGGCCCAGCCGCGCAATCGGTACCACCAGAGGGCGCCAAATTCGCGCAAGCAATGGCCGCTCACGTGTAGGGCGGATCGCCTTGGCCACCAGGGATGCGCTTGCCAGTAGGGATAATCCGGATCGTAGGCGGGGGCTGGGACTACATCGAGCCCCTGCTTGGCGAAGGCTGCCGCGGCGCGTGCCATATGAAAGCCGGAGGTCACCAGCAGGATGTGCAGCCGCTTTGCGCGCTTGAGCATGGCGGCCGAGAACACGGCATTCTCATGCGTATTCGTGCTTGCCCATTCCGTCTGCAATGCGCTGGCTGGCACACCTTCCTGCAACAGTCTCTGTGTCATTCGCTGAGCCTGGTCACTGCCGGAAAGCAGCACCACGTCGGCGCGTGAATCGCGGAACAACTGCAAGCCGAAGCCGATTCGCGTAGCAAGACTATCGGCATCGTCTGCATCCCGATCGGAACCCGACGGCAGCAACGCTCCGCCGCCCAGGATAACGATCGCATCGGACTTGGCATAGGTGGCCGCATCTCGCGGTGGATAGTGCCGTTCCAGCGCTTCGCGCAAGCGCATGGCCATGGCAGGGGTGGCGCATAGCCACAACCAGCACGCGCCTAACACCAGCAGCGCTGTGGCGGAGCGATAGCGGCGACGGCATAAAAGAACGAGGCCGGCGGCGGCAAGGATGGCCGTTTGGTAGAGCGGGTAAAGCAGGTGCTCAAGCAGATCCATCGCTCCCCTCGCTGGCTGTCCAGGTCATTCGGCAGGTCGGATGGAGGCTCAGCCAAGTCCCATCTAGCGCTTAGGTACCGAGGATGTCGGGCTTCGCGTTAGCTCCTCCATACGCGCCAGCACTGGCTCAAAAAGCATGCCAAGTCTTGCGCTCTGGAAAAATATTGCCCACTTTTTTCCAAATTCATCTATTGCTTTGCGAATTTGTCAAGAGCATATAATGAGACAGGGATCACATTTTACGATCATCACCGGCCGAGATCGCCATGAAGAGGCTCTGTCGCTGTTTTGCACTGTGTCTGCCATGGCTGCTGGCTGCCTGTACAACGACGGGCGGTTCCAGCGCGCCGCCGAAGCTCAATACCGAAATGCAGGCTGTAACCACGTACCACATTGGTGTTGACGACCAGTTACAAATCACCGTTTGGCATAACCCGGACCTCAGCGTTAGCGTCCCGGTGCGGCCGGACGGCAAAATCACCGTTCCGCTGATTGGCGACGTGGTCGCTGGCGGACGAACCCCGGACCAAGTCTCCGCCGACATCAAAGACAAACTGCAGTCTTATATTCGCGATCCACAGGTTGCGGTCATTCTCGTTGCGCTGCGCAGCAATGAGTATCTGTCGCGAGTGCGGGTCACCGGCGCGGTACGTAGCCCGATTTCCATTCCTTATCGCCAGGGCATGACGGTGCTGGACGCGGTCCTGGCCGCCGGCGGTATTACTGAATTTGCCGCGCCCGACCGCACTGAACTGTATCGCAAAGGCGATGGCGGGAGTTCGGATTCATACGCCGTGCATTTGGACAAAATTCTGCAGAAAGGCGATATCGCCAACAACTATCCGGTACAGCCGGGGGACGTGATCACAGTGCCGCAGCGTGCGTTCTGATCGCGCGCTCAGCGCCTATGGGATGCCTGCAAGCGGTTTTTAGGGATGTGGAAAGAAGAGGGATGTTATGGGGGGAGAACTCGCACCTTTAGGCGGCATGCTGCCTGCACTGTTGACCGAAGTGCGGCGGCGCCGCATGGCCGTGGGCGTCGCGTTTGCCGTGATTGCGATCGCGGCACTGGTCGCGGGCATGTTCTGGCCAAAAAAATACGAAGCTTCCACCACCATTCTGGCGCAGGAAAGCAACATCATTACGCCACTGATGGAGGGGGCGGCCGCGGCGACGGCGAACACCAATCGGGCGGGTATCGCCCAGAATGTGATCTTCAGCCGCAAAGTGCTGGACCAGATTCTGGAGGTCGGCGGCTGGATGGCGACGCATCCGACGCCGATCCAGCGCGACATCATCACCGAGGGCATTCGAGCCCGTACCAAGGTGCAGATCTCGCACGGCAATTTGATCACGATCAGCTATACCGATTCCGAGCCGAGACGGGCGTTCCTGGTAACACAGGCGTTCGCGCATCTTTTCATCAGCGAAAGCCTCGCCTCGAAACAGCGCGAAAGCCGCGACGCCTACGATTTCATCAATAGCCAGGTCGAGGCCTACCGGCGCAAGCTGACCGACGCCGAAGACAAGCTCAAGTCCTATCGCGACTCCAATGTGGACGCCCGGCCCGGTAGCGATTCCGATACCAATTCGCGCATCAGCCAGCTGCGTACGGAAATCGAGAATACGCAGTTGCAGCTGACCGAAAAGCGCTCGCAGGCGGCGGCGTTGCAGGCACAGCTGTCTGGCGAGTCGGAAGTCAACGCGGTGCATACCACGCAAGGGATCTATGACACCCAGCTCGCCGATCTGCAGAGCCAGCTCGACAAACTTCTGCTCACCTATACCGACCAATACCCCGACGTAATCCGACTTCGGCATCAGATCCAGGACCTGCGCCAGCAGATGGCTCTGTCGGATCAGCGCAAGCAGGCGGCACAGGCGGCCGGTACGCCGATACCCCTGGATAACGCGGTGCAGATGAATCCGCTTTATCAGCAACTGAAGATCCAGCTTGCCGCTACGGAAAGCGATGCCGCCGCCGCCGAAGCGCGCATCGGGGCCAGCAATTCGATGCTTGCCACGGAATTGGACCGAAGCAAACGCATCTCCAACTCGGAAAATGTAACCTCCGAGCTGACGCGCGACTACGACGTCAATCGCGACGTCTACCAGGACCTGTTGAAGCGCCGTGAGAACGCGCGGGTGTCGATGAATCTCGACGCCGAGCAACGCGGCCTGACCTTTCTTATCCAGAATCCCGCGGTGGTGCCGCTGGTGCCGTCAGGCCTGCGCTTCATGCACTTCGGAGCGGCCGGCCTGCTGTTATCGATCGCCATCCCGTTCGGCTTGTTGTTCGCCCTGGTGCGTTTCGACCCGCGGGTGCGTTCAGCCGACCAGTTGGAGCGCGCGCTCGGTGCCAACGTCCTGGCAGCGGTTCCGTTCTACCCAACTCCGCGTGATCGCCGACGCGACCGGCTGCACAACACCCTGTTGATCTTGATCGCAGTGGGGGTCGCCGCGTTTTACCTGATTCTTTTCTGGGTCCGGCACAGGGGTTGAGCATGAGTACCCATGACGAAAGCGTTTTTACCGATCGCCGGGATCCTAAGGCCGGTGCCGGCGTACGTAACATCGAAGACACTCCCTCGCCGAGCCATTCGATTGCGTTGATGACGGAAGGTGGGCGTGCGCTGGTGCCTGCGCAGTTGGAACAGCGGCGCTTGATCCACCGCGAGGATTCGGTACGCCGCCAGTCCGATGCGTTTCGCGAAATTCGCACGCGCCTGCTCCAGCTTGCGGGTGGCCAGAACTTCATCACCCTGGTGGTCTCGGTCAGTCCGCATTCGGGCGGCAGTTTCGTGGCGCGCAATCTGGCGGCGGCGTTCGCCTTCGACGAAGCGAAGACCAGCTTGCTGGTCGATTGCAATCTGCGCTATCCGAGTCAGCACAAGGCGCTGGGCGTGGATCCCGAAAAAGGCGGCTTGATCGAATATCTCGAGCACCCCATCCGCGGCCTCAAATCGATCATCTACCAGACCGGTATTCCGCGCATGCGCCTGGTGCCGGCGGGTACGTCACGCGAAAACGGCGGCGAATTCTTCTCGTCGTTCCGCATGCGCGCGATGCTCGATTCGCTGCGCTGTCGCTACAGCGACCGCTACCTGTTTCTGGATGGGCCGGCCGTCAACGGCTCCCCGGACGCGCGCATCTTGTCGGATCTGGCCGACTTTGTGGTGGTGGTGGTGGGTTATGGGCGCGATACGCCGGCCGCCATCAATCAGGCGGTCGCCAATTTCGACCCAGGCAAGCTCGCGGGAGTGGTTTTCAATCAGTCGGCGTAGGAAGAAAGGCGACTGGGCTGCAGCGCATTCGAGGCAACGCACTTAGGGAAGGGGGGAGGAAATGCCGGCATCTACCACGCTCGCTCGGGTCATGGCGCTTGCGCTTGCCGTCGCGCCGGGTGCGGTATGGGCCTCGCAGTTCGATTACTCGATCTTCGGCAGCATCGAACATAGCGACAACATTACGCTGAGCGACAGCAACCCGATCAGCCAGAACGTCTTCATGCCGGGGTTCAATTTCAACTACCTGCAGCAAGGCTCGGTATTCCAGGCCAACGTAAGCGGCACGTTCCAGGATGACTATTATCTCGGGCATCAATTTGCCAATCAGACACAGACCGAGCTGGCCGGTCAGGCCAATTGGACGATACTGCCGAAGCGATTGGACTTCACCGTCGAGGATTACGCCGGCGTTGAGCCGGTCGACTCGCTGGCCAGCAATGCACCGAACAACCGGCAACAAACCAACGTCGTATCGCTGGGGCCGACACTGCACCTTCAGTTCGGCGACGTCATGCGCGCGCAAGTCGAGCTCCACTATCTCAACAGCTACGCCTCGAAGGTGCAGGACTTCAATTCCAGCCGTGGCGTGGCGGCGTTCCGGCTGTATCGCGATCTCAATCCGACCGACACGATTTCGCTGAATCTCGAATCGCAGCGGGTGAGATTCGACGATAACGTCACCACCGACTTGGTCGATGGGGTCGACAGCACCCTGGCGACACCCAATTACACACGCGACGAAGCCTACGCCCGCTACACCAGCACGCTCGCGCACTTCAGTGCCGATGTGCTGGCAGGCTGGTCGAAGATCGACTTTGATCATGCCCGCGGCGATTCCAAGCCCATGGCGAGGATCACCCTGGATTGGCAATTCACTCCGCACCAGACCTTGTCCACTACCGGCGCCTATCAGTTTTCCGACGCCGCGCAGGACATGTTTTTGCAGCCTGGGCAGAGCGTCGTCAACATCCTGGACGAGAATCCGACCGACTTTCTCTACAACCCCGGTGGGGGCATCAGCACCGGCAATCTGGTGATCGACTCGGAGGTTTATCTCGAAAAGACCCTGGAGGCGACCTACACCTACCACACCGAACGCTTGCAGCTGTCGATTTCGCCGACGTACGACAAGCTTTCGTATTTGAATAACGACACGTTCGATCAATCCACCCGCGGCGGCACGGTCAGCGCCGATTATCGCCTTCGCCCGAGCACGGTGATTACCGCCTTCGCCAATGCAGAAAGGTTGACGTATACGTCGCTGGAGCGGACCGACAAGACCTATCGCTATGGCGTGGATCTCGGGCATCAGTGGGCGCCGCACTGGACCTGGCACGTTTCCTACATCCGGCAAGTGCGGAACAGCAACGCGATCGACCAGAGCTACCACGAGAACGAAGTGTTTTTCAGCGTGGTGTTCAAGCGATGAGCGCGCGCCCCGAAACAGAGGTGCCGTTCTATTTTGGGCCGGAAAGCGCGCTGTTCGGCCTGTTCCACGCGAGCGCCACACCGGCGCGGAAGGCGGTGCTGCTATGCCCGCCGCTGGGGCAGGACCAGATACGTTGCCATCGCCTTTACCGGCAACTGGCGCAGGCGCTGGCAGCCGAAGGCATTGCCGTCCTGCGCTTCGACTATTACGGCACAGGAGACTCGGCGGGCGGCAGCGTGGAGATGGATTGGCAGCGCTGCCTGGCCGATACCGCGGCCGCGGCCAACGAACTGCGGGCGCGCAGCGGTGTTGACCGCGTGTTGGCGTTTGGCGCGCGCCTGGGCGGAAGCATTGCGTTGGCATCGGCGGCGCAGGCACGCCTTGCCGGCATCGTGGCATGGGACCCCGTGCTCGACGGTCGCGCGTACGTGGCGCAGCTCGATGCGATGCAGTCGGCGCTGCGCCTCGACGGGCAACGTTTCATGGTGCCGCGCAAAGCAGACGATGTCGCCGCGCAATGGCTCGGATTTGCGATCAGCGACGGGTTTCGTCAGCAGCTGGCGAATTTGCATGTCGACCGCCCGGCCGCGCCGATGCTTCTGCTCGACTCGCTTGCATCCGATGCGCCGCCATCCTGGGGCGGCTTCATGATCGATGCCGCCGCCGTCAGACGCATGGAGTCTGCCACGCCCTGGAACGATCCACGCCGGCTCGAGGTGGCCATTCTGTCGCACCCGCTGATCCAGGCCGTCACGCAACATGTGCGGGAGGCGGCGTGATGCAAGAGCGGGCTTTCCGTTTTGGACGCGCACGGCATCTGGTCGGCATCGCCGGATTGCCGTCGACGCAAGCACCGGAAACGGTTGGCGTGATCGTGCTCAACGCGGGACTGGTGCATCGGATCGGACCGTTCCGCCTGCATGTGGAGATGACCCGCCGGTTGAATGCCGATGGCTATCCCACCTTGCGCTTCGATCTTTCCACCATCGGCGATAGCGCCGCCAGCGGCGAGTCGCAGACCCGCAAACAGCAGATCTGCGCAGATGTGGAGGACGCGATGCATCTGCTCGGCGAGCAGGCCGCGTGCACGCGTTTTGTATTGATCGGCCTGTGTTCCGGTTCGCAAAGCGCGCACATGGTGGCGTGCAGCGACCCCAAGGTGGCCGGCGCGGTTTTTCTCGACGGCTACGCGTATCGCACGGTCGGTTATCACCTGCGCTATTACCTCCCGCGCCTGCTGGACATGAAACGTTGGCTGCTCGTCCTTTCACGCCGACGCCAGGCGCCAGAGGGCAGCGGCGAGCCAGCCTTTACCGTGGCGCCCTTGCCGCAAGCGGTGGTACGCGCCGATTTCGCCGGCATGCTCGATCGCGGCCTCAAGCTGTGCCTGATCTATAGCGGCGGGATCAGCCGGTATTTCAATCACGCGCGCCAGTTCCGCGAATGTTTTGGCCGGGTCGTCAGCCGCCCAGGCGTCTTTACCCGGTTCCTGAAGGAAGCCGATCACACCTACATCCTCACCGGCGATCGCAACCGACTGCTGGACAACGTCGAGCGCTGGCTTTCCGACAATTTTCCCGTCATGACGGGGGGATCCCCATGAATACAGTCCTGGTTACCGGCGGCGCCGGCTATATCGGCAGTCACGTCGTCCAGCAATTGGTGGCGCGGGGCGAGCGCGTGGTCGTGATCGACAACCTCAGCACCGGCTTTCGCGAAGCCGTGCGCGGCGCCGAATTGGTGATCGGCAACGTCGGCGATCCGGGTCTGGTAAGCCATGTCATGGCCGCGCATCGGTTCGATGCAGTGATGCACTTTGCCGCACACACCGTCGTACCCGAATCGGTCTGCGATCCACTCAAGTATTACGGCAACAACACCTGCAATACGCGGAATTTGCTGGCGTGTTGCGCGGATGCGGGCATCGATAAATTCATCTTTTCGTCGACGGCGGCGGTCTATGGCGTCACGGACAACGGTGTTGCCGATGAAGATACGCCGACGCGTCCGATCAATCCGTACGGCACTTCCAAGCTGATGTCCGAAACCATGTTGCGTGACCACAGCGCCGCCGGCGCGATGCGGCACGTGATACTTCGCTACTTCAATGTCGCCGGCTGCGATCCGGATGGCCGTATCGGTCATTCCACGCCCAACGCGACCTTGCTGATCAAGGTGTGCTGCGAGCACGCCGTGGGGATTCGCGACAGCCTGTCGATTTTCGGCACCGACTACGACACGCCGGACGGCACCGGTATTCGTGACTACATCCATGTCGACGACCTGGCGGCAGCACATCTTTGTGCACTCGATCATCTTCGCTGCGGTGGCAATTCGCTCACCCTGAACTGCGGTTACGGCCATGGCTACAGCGTGCGTGAAGTCATCAACGCCGTCGCCAGGGTAGGTGGCAAGCCGCTCAATGTGATTGAATTACCGCGACGCGCCGGCGACATTCCCATGCTGATCGCCTGTAGCGACCGGCTCAAGCACGTACTCGACTGGCAGCCACATTACGACGATCTCGATTTCATCGTCGCTACCGCACTGCGCTGGGAACAGCAGCTTTTGTACAAGCGCCTGCCGCTCTCGTCGGTGGCTTGAATGCCTGCAAACCGGTCGACACGGATGACTTGGTGGCTGGTGGCTGTCTTGGTCCTTATAAGCGCCACACAGGTCAGCGCCCGGACACGCCCTGCGGGTGCGGCGTCGCATAGTACGCCGGCAGTCCATGCCGCGCCGGCGGACACTACGCCGGATCAGCGCATCGTGGTGCATCGTAACGCCGGCAAGGATGCGGACGTACTGGTGTCGGTGGGCATTCCATTCCCGCCTGGCATGCTGCGCGATCCACGCATGGTGCGCATTCTCGACGAAAGCGGCGCGGAAGTGCCGGCTGCGGTCCATACCACGTTGCTGTGGTACGCCAAGGACGGCAGCGTTCGCGCTGTCAGCGCGCAATTTCACGCCCATCTTGGCGATGATGCCGAGACGTTCTATTTCGCCCTCGGCAAGCCGCGCCAGCGGGATCTGCCCGCATGGCCTTACGCCAACGGGCTGGTTCCCGACGTGCAGGGTTTGAAGGTGGCTGCCGCCCTGGCAACGCTGAGTCCGGTGTGGCTGTGCAACTCGTTGATAGCGGGCCCGCAGTTTCCTGCGCCGCCTGATGAAGCCTACGCCAACTACGTCGCGACCCAGTTTCAATGGGCGCGACCGTTGCCGGTGAACGACCCGACGGCGTGGCTGTTCGACCGGCCCAGCACGTTGTTCAAGGCCTACATCCGCACTGGGCGTTTCGACTACCTGCAAGCGGCCGATCTCAGTTATCACTTCTACATGAAATACATCCGCCGCGACGGCCTGGCGATGAGCCCGTTCTGTGCCGGCGGATGGACGTACAACGACAAGCCCTGCGACGTGAAGTACGTCTACGTCGAGCCGATCCTGCTTGCGCTGGGGCTTACCGGCGACGACAGCGAGCACGATCTGGGCACGGTCGACAAGATGATGACGCTGTGGGAAAACGGCGGCTGGGGCAACCGGCCAGGGCCTTATACGCGTCCTTCGCTGCATTTCACGGAGCGCATGACCGGACTGGGTCTGCTGGAAACCGTCAGTGCGTATGAATTGACTGGCGATCACCGCTATCTGGAGCGCGTCGAAGATCGTATCGGCTGGCTATACGAGCATCAGCGCAACAATCCGGATGGCCTCGGCGACGATGGCTCCTGGCGCAACAGCTGGAATCTGCATGAAGACGATTCGTGGAATCCTTCCACGGACGTACGCGGCACCTCGCCCTGGATGACGGAAAACATCATCGATGGGCTGTGGCACGCCTGGCTGGTCACCGGCGATCCGCGCATACCCACCATGGTCACAGCCTTTGGCCGGTACCTGGAGCAATACGGCTGGATCAAGCCCGATCTGCTGCATTATGAGCACGATTGGCGCAACCCCTGTTCCGGTCCGGATGGTCAGATTGCCTGGTATTGGTCGTCGTCGCATGCCGACACGAAGGCGCTCTCGCACATCGAAGACTCCGATGGCTGGTACAGCGATGCGCATACAGTCGAGATAGCGTTGCCGGTGGCTGCGGCCTATTACTTCGAAAAGGACGCCAGGCAAAGCGCCGCCTTGAAGCACAGGCTCGATGCACTGACATCTTCCTACAACATGGATTGTGCCAAATCGGCCGATCCGCTGCGGCGATTCAATTGGAACAATCGCGGCGCCGGCGTCGTCGCGTGGCTGATCCGCCAGCCTCCCGGCAGCGGTGCCACGGCGGCACCAGAAGCACCCCTGGCATCCACCAAAAGCGTGACGCCATGAAGCAACGCATGGAGGTATTGCGCAGCGTCACCCTGGTCTCGGCCGCCACGTATGTCGAGTATGCGTTGGGCCTGGTCGTCAGTATCTGGATCGCGCGCACGCTGGGACCGGAGGATTTCGGCCGGTATGCTTTCACCGTGTGGTTGTGCAGCTGGTTGATGACCTGCAGCAATCATGCGTTGACGACCTCGTCGACCAAGTTCATTGCTGAAGCGGACGGGGCAGGGCGGCCTGATCTTGCGTCGCATATCGCCCATCGCTTGAGTCGCTACCAGCACCTGAGCTCGCTGATCGTCGTGCTGCTGTTTGTCGCTGCGATCCTGGTGATCCGTCCGGTCGAATGGCGGCAATCGCTATGGCCGATCATCACCCTGGTGATCATCGCCGTGGTTTCCAAAGCGAACTACGCGATGCTGGTGGCGATCGAAAAAGGACAGGAAAGTTTTGAGCCGGTGTCGATTGCAACGGTGCTTGCCGGCGTCATCAACGTCGGGCTGATCAGCGCCGCTACCGTGATGCATGCCGGTTTGGTGGCGTTCTTCGCGGTGTTCGCGGTGACCTGCCTGATGTTGAACCTGATCAACCGGCTCGCCTTTGACAAGTACTGTCGGCCCTTTTCCGCCGGCCCGATTCCGGATGACGTGAGCAAGCGGCTTTCGCGCCACCTGCGACTGACCGCCGCGCTGGTGTTGCTGATTTCGCTGCGCTCGAGCACGATCGAAGTGTTCCTGCTCAACACCTATGCGACGTCGGTCGCGGTCGGCTTTTTCGCGATCGCCTCTACGCTGACGCGTGGTGCTGTCGAACTGCTCTCCGTCGGCCTGACCACCACCTTGCTGCCGTACATGGCCAAATCATTCGGCAAGAGCGGCACGGGACAAGCTGCGCGCCTGCTCACCGAGGCAACCCGGTTCTATTGGGCGACAGGCTTGGTAATTGCGGGTGTAGGGCTGGTCACTACCCCCGAAATCGTCACATTGATGTACGGCAACCGCTACGTCGGGGCGATCCCGGCGATCGAGGCCATGCTCGTGCTTGCGGGACTGCTCCTGATCAGCAACAGCATCGCGGCCTTCCAGATCGTGGTCGACCGCCAGGACGATCGCGTGCGCATCTCCGTGCTCGCCCTGATCGTCAATGCTGTGTTCGGAGCCGCGCTGGTGCCGTTCTTCGGCCTCACCGGAGCAATGATCACCTACGCAGCGACACGCTGCGCGGAACTGGGCCTGGCCATGTTCTATTTGCGCAAAGTCACCAGCGGCAGCTTGCCGCTGATGCCCATGGCGCGCCTGTTCGCCGCCGCCCTGGTGGCGACGGCGGTGGCGTGGCTGAGCGTGGCGGTGATCCCCAGTCGCTTCGGCTTTATCGTCGGCGGTCTCATATTTGTGGGTCTGTTCGTGCCGGCCAGTTTTGTGGTGCGGTACTGGACCGAGGAAGACTATCTATTGATGGCGAGGATTACTGACCGCCTGGGGCCACCCGGGCGCACGCTGATGCGGCGCTTGAACAGCCTGCACGGAGTGGCGGCCAAGGTGTCCTCCTGATTGGCTCTGGCACGGGAGTGCTGTCATGCATTGGAAAGCCAAAGCAACGCTGCAGAACGCGGTTTCCCGGCTGCCGCCGGAGTCGTCCTACGCCACTTACTATTGGCTTCAACGTCATTTTGGCGGACTGCGTCATATCAATCCGGTGGCGCGGCTGCGGGCGGGGATCGAAACGTGGCGGCAAATCGAAAAGCTTGGCGGCGACCCGTTCGATAAAACCTTTTTCGAGGTAGGGACAGGGCGTGTGCCCATGACGCCATTGTCGTATTGGTTGATGGGCGCCAGGCGTGTCATCACCATCGATCTGAATCCCTATCTGAAAGAAGAGCTGACGCGGGAGTGCCTGCGGTACATCGCCGATCACGCGGAAGAGATGCAGGCCTTATTCGGCGCGCTGCTGAATCGAAAACGATTCGAAGCAATGCTCGACTTCGAGCGTCAAGGATATTTCGACCTGCAGCAACTGCTCGATCTTTGCCATATCACCTATATCGCACCTGGCGATGCGGCGCGAACCGGCCTCGGTCCCGATGAGATCGACTTCCACACGTCTTTCAACGTCTTCGAGCACATTCCTCGCGATGTGCTGCTGGCGATCCTTGATGAAGGCAACCGCATCATCCGAAGTGATGGATTGTTTGTGCACCGCGTGGACTACTCCGATCACTTTTCACATTCGGATACGCGCATATCGCCGATCAATTTCCTGCAGTATTCCGATGCGCAGTGGGAGCGCTATGCGGGAAACCGCTACATGTATATGAACCGGTTGCGCCACGATGATTTTTTGGCCTTATTCGAATCGGGCCGCCATGCGATTCTTGCGGTCGATCCCACCATCGATGCGCCATCGCTGGAATTGCTGCGCGGCGGAAAGTTGGTGGTGGATGGGCGGTTTGGCGACAAGGCACGCGAAGTGCTGGCGACGACGGAAGCATGGATCGTTTGTGCCAAGGCCGAGCAGGCGTTGGCCTAACCGTGCCAGCCTGGGCAAGAAGCTTGATTATTGCAGTACTCCCTCTCCCCTCCGGGGAGAGGGTTGGGGTGAGGGGTCACGGCTTGCGATGTGCGTCATCCGTGCGCGAGCGTGCTTTAAAAAACCTCGCCCGAACAAAGCGCCGTCGCAAGATTGACCCCTCACCCCAGCCCTCTCCCCGACGGGAAGAGGGGGCGTCGCATCATCGCGGGGGAGGGAACTGCATGCCATCCAGTCCAGACATGGCGCTCATATTCGCTTGAGCATCGCATGCCGCGCATACCGCGCCATGCAGAACGCCGACTGCATCAGCCCCAGCTTGGCGACGCTGCGATAAATATCCCACTGCCAGGATGCCGCCCGCAGCTTATTGGCCGATAGCGATCGTTCGCGTACCAGGTACCAGGCCAAGGGTTCGGGGGATTCCACGCGCACGGCTTTGCCGGCGCGCCGCACCTGTTCCAGCCAGAACACATAGTCCTCATGGCCGATGCGCTGAAACGGCACATCGCCAAGGTCTCGCGCATACATGCCGGTCAGGTTGCCGATGAAATTGCTGGCGAGCATGTCCTGCCAGGTCACCTGCGGCGGCGGGGTTACCTGGCTCAATACGCGACCGTCTTCGGCGACGCGCCAATAGGTGCCGTAGCTGATCAAGGCGCCGCTGCCGCGCATGCTTGCCAATTGGCGTTCGAGTTTCGCCGGGTGCCACCAGTCGTCGGCATCAAGAAACGAAATGTAGTTGCCCCGTGCGGCTGCAATGCCCGCGTTGCGAGCGTTAGCGACGCCACCATTGCGCGACTGGGTCAGGACCCGCACGCGTGCGTCGGCTACGGCATAAGCGCCGAGCATGCCCGGTGAGCGGTCGCTTGAGCCGTCGTCGACGGTGATCAATTCCAGCCGGGCGTGGCTTTGCGCAAGCACCGAATCGACGGCTCGCTGCAGCCATGCCTCGGCGTTGTAGACCGGCATGATGACGCTGACGAGGTCGTTGCTCATAGGGTCGTGTCACGCGCTCTGCGCTTCAGGGGTGACCAGCACACCAGGTGGCGGCAGCTCATAGTCGCGGTAGTCGTTCGGATTGCCGGCCAGCCCCGCTTCTGCGGCCTTGATGATGTTGTAGACCTCGCGTGCAGTGACGTAATGCAGCACATAGCGCTTGCCGTCGTTATAGGTAGCCTCCAGATGGCGGTGCATGCGGTCGGTGGCGTCGCCGAGCAGGGTGTCCATGTCCCGCTCCTGCGTGCCATGCGTGTGGATCTTGATGAAGATCCACTCGGGACGCCCTTCGACGTGCACGCCGGTGTCGACCCATGCGTCGACCCGATCCGGCGTCGGCGGGCAAGCGTGGCGAATGTCGGCATTCTCGATGCGCGGCACGATGCCGAAGCGCCTGCTACGCCAGTTCAATCCCAGCGGCCCCTGCACGATCAGCAGATCGCCACTGGGCTTTCCGCCCACCCGGACAGGCTCACCCGTGTCGTGCGACTTCGGCCGCGCGGGGTCGTCTGTCGCGTAGTAGATCGCGTTGATCATGCGCGTCTGGGTTTCGCTCGGTGCGGAGGGCAGGGTGAAATCGGCGTAGCAGCCCAGTTCGCGCAGCAGGATCAGCTCGTTGTTGATGCCGCACCAGCGTCCGTCTGCGCGCGAATTGTCCAGGCACCAGTTGCCGTGGATAAAGCCGAACCGCAGGCGGCCGGTCTGGGGGTCGCGCGGCAAGGCGTGGTGCTTCTCGTGCAATACCCGATTGAATCGCTCGATGGTGCTGCGGAAGTTCTCAGGCGTGTCATTGTCGTGATGCAGGTGGACTTCGATTTCGCCAAAACCGTCCGCGCACAACGATGCCAGCTTGTGCAGATGTTCCTCGAGGTATTCTTCTTCGGGGTAAAAGAACGTGTGCTGGGGTGGCCGGCCATCGGCGTCCCGATGCGCACCGGCCAGCTTGCGGTAATCGTGGCACCAGCGATCCACCCGGGCACGCTGGGTGGCCAGGCTAGCCTTGCCCCAGGCCGGTTCAAAGTGGTCGACGAAGCAGAACATCACGTGTACCGGCTTGCCGGTCACGCGCGGACGGCGGCGGCGGATGTAGCTTCCAAGCCAGATCTGCATCTGGCGCGCGCGTATGGCCAGCGTCACGGCAAACGCCAGCATCAGCAGCACGGCAAGCGCAATCAGTAGCGTAATCGTCCACATCAGTGCGCTCCTTCCAGCAAGCTCCGGTCAACGATTACGGCATGGTCGCCGGGCAAAAGGGTGAGCAGCTGTTCGGCGTTGTTGCTCCATTGCCGCTCGCGCTGGATATAGCGGCGGGCGGCGTCGCCCACTCGGCGGTGCTCGTCCGATGGCGTGGCGAGGTCCAGCACCCGCTGTACGCACGCGGCGATGTCGCCACGCGGAAACAGCCAGCCAGTGGCGCCGTCGCCGATCACTTCGGCCACGGGTGCGTAATCGGGCGCGACCACGGCAACCCCCATGCCCATCAGCTCGAACAGTTTCATCGGCGAACCGTAATGATTGGAGTTGGGCAGCACGGCGTAGTCCATGCAGGCAATCCAGCTTGCGATATCGTCGTGGGCAACCCGGCCGGGCAGGAGCACCCGGTCGGATAATCCGCGTTCCGCCACCAGCGCACGCACGGCCGGCAAGGTCCGTCCGTCCCCGACAAATACCAGGGCCAGCTGCGGCGCTTCATCCAGGCGCGCGGCGATGGCTTCGACAAACGCATCGACGCCATGCCAGTGCGCGAAGACACCGATATGGCCGCAAACGATGCGGCCGGTCAGTCCGCGTTCGGCGCGCAACTTGGCAGTGTCAAAATGCGCAGGATCGAAGCGGGACAGATCGACCGCATTGGGCGAGACCACGGATGGGGCGATCTGGCCATAGGCAGCTTGCGCCTGGTCGCGGAAATAGCTGGATATGAACACCAGTCCGGTGCAGTGACGCAGGCACCATCCCTCGATGCGCCGCGCCAGACCCTTCAAACGCAAGGGCCGCACGCGCTCGACCAGGGCCGAGTCGTTGATCTCCAGCACCAAGGGAATGCCGTGCCGCCGCGCCAGCCACACCGTCGCGCAGAGAAACAGCGAATAGCGTTCGTAGATCAGCTGCGGCCGTTGCCGACGAATCGCGGCGCCGACACGGAACAAGGTGACGAGGTTGTAACCAAGCTCAAGGCATTCGAATAACACACCCGGCATGCGGGTGATGGCTGAAGCAATGCGGCTACGTTTCGAACTACTTTGCGCGGTCGACTCATGTTCGGGGTCGGCGCCGGGAAACGACAGAATCGACACATCGTGCCCCAGGTTTCGCAAGGCATGCACGATGCCGCGAATATGTACGCCTTCGACGTGGCGACCGCGGGTGCGATGGTGATAGAGAATCTTCATCGCGCTTCCTGCGGTAACGCGCAAAAGGCATGACCATCGCGCAGCCATTCCGGCAGCAGCACGCTGAGCGCGTCGCGGGCGCGGTCGCTGTCGTCGTGCATCAGTACGATATCGCCGGGTGAAGGCGGGTCTGCGCGCAAGCGGTCGACCATGACGGGAGTCGGCCGTTCCTGGTAATCGAGGCTGTCGTACGACCAGTAGACAAAGTTGCGCCGATGCAAGGCGAAATAACACAACAGATCCGCGCCCACGTAGCCGTGCGGGGGGCGCATGCGGTGATGCAGGCGGCCGTCGAAGGCGCTCAGCAACGCGTCGGTCTGGTGGATTTCGTTAAGCTTTTTGCGGGTCGTCATCCGTTTGAACGACCAGTGGCTATAGGAATGATTACCCAGCATGTGCCCTTCGGCAACGATGCGTTCCACCAGTTTGGGATGGCGCTCGATCTTTTGTCCCACCAGGAAAAAGCTCGCTTTCACGCCATGACTGGCCAGCAGATCCAGTAGCGGTGGCGTATAGATCGGGTCGGGGCCGTCATCGAAGGTGAGGTAGCGGATATTGTTTCGGCCCGAACCCTTGGTCTGTACCAGGGCATCCGGAAACAAGCTCAGCCAATGCTGTTTTCTCGGTCTCATATTCATGCGGATACACCTGCAGTGGCCGATGACTCCACTGCGGCGTGCAGAATGGCGTCCAGTTGGTGAATATTGTCTTCCCAGCGAAAACCGCGTGCGTGCGCAGCGATGCGCTTGGTGTTCCATCGCCTTGAACTGGCCTCGATCAGTGCGGTGGATAGCTCCTGCCGCGCGTGCGGCGACACCAGGATGCCAGCGTAGTGAGGCACAACTTCCGGAATGCCGCCGACGTGGCTGGCAACCACGGGGGTGCCGCATGCCATCGCCTCCAGCACGACATTCGGCACGCCTTCGTTATGGCTGGGCAGGCACAGCAGATCGGCTGAGCGGAACCAGTCGCCTAGCTCATCATGGGCGACCGCGCCGACGAATTCGACGTGTTCAAGGCAACCCAGCGCCTTGGCGCGTTCAAATAGCGCAGTGCGGGAAGCACCCGTGCCGACGTAGACCAGTCGCGCCAGGGGTTGTGCGGCGAGCAGCGCCGGAAAGGCCTCGAGCAGATCGATACAACCCTTGGAAGCCTTCAGGTTGCCCACGAACAACAGCAGCGGCACATAGGTCGAAAGCCCCAGCTTTGCACGTGATTCGGCACGCATGCCGGGATGGAAAATGGACGTATCGACACCGTTGTAAAGCACGTGCACGTGGGATGGCGGCGTCCCCAGGCCGGTGGCCTTGATCGCCAGCGCGCGGCTGACCGCGACGACGCCCGCCGCCCCCTTCAGTGCCGAGCGAATCTGCGGGCGCTGCAGGAGATGATTGGCCTGCACGTTGAGGTCGCTGCCGTGCACCTTCACGACATAGGGAATGCGCAGCCAGCGTGCGAGCCAACCGACGGCGGCACCGTCGGGGTAGGCCCAGCTGACGAGCATGCAATCGTAGTGCGCGCGCCGTATCTGGCGGCCGCGCTGCCATAACAATGATAGAAGCCAGCAGATCGCATGGAGCGAGCGGCCGATGCGCGGAGGAAACACAAAGACGAAATGATCGGTATGCAAGTGGCGGGCGTTTATCTCACCACGGCGTCCGCCGAGCCATTCGCGAAAATCAATGGAAGTGATGACGTCCACGTCATGCAACTGTCCCAGGCGTTCGAACTGCTGGCGATTGAACGCACCGCGCAGCGGGTCCCAGGGCGTCGGAAACAAATTGGTCAAGATCAACACTTTCATCGGATCTGGCCATCCCCTGAGCCGTTATGAAGTTGTGAGCCGTTATGAAGTTGTGCGCCGTCGTAAAGCTGGGCGTAACGCATCGCCATCGTCTCCAGCGATCCGTAACGCTCGACCCATCCGCGCGCCGCATGACCCAGCGCCATGGCACGCTGCGGTTCCTGCAAAAGCACCTGCATGGCCTCAGCCAGTGCCGCCGGATTTCCCGCCGGCACCAGGCTGCCGGTAATGCCGTCACGCACGATCTCCCGGTTACCGCCCACGTCGGTAGCAATGATGGGCAGCGCGACCGCGCTCGCTTCCAGCAAGGCCATCGAATAGCCCTCGCTCAGCGATGACAGCACGAACAGGTCAAGTCCTTGCAACCATTCGCGCACGTCGCTGCGATCGCCGAGGAAATGCACGCTATCGGCTACGCCCTCGTCGATGGCGCTCTGTTGCAGGGCGGCACGAAGTTCACCGTCGCCGATCAACACCAGGGCGGTATCGGCATGGTGTTCGTGCACCTGCTTGAACGCACGGATGAGTCCGAGCTGATCCTTGGTCCAATTCAGGCGCCCGACCGTGCCGATGATGCGGGTCCGCTCAGGCAGGTTCAGCAGACGTGCGATCCGGTCATGCATTTGCGGCGAGGCGGTCTGGAACGCCTCCACGTGGATGCCGTTCGGTACGACCTGCGCCTTGGCCGGCGGCACGATGCCGCGCCTGATCGCATCGTTGCGCGCCGCTTCGCAGACGGCGACTACGGTGTCAGTGCGTGCCAGCGCACGCCGGTACAGCCATTCCCGCCGGCGCGCGCGACGATTCACGCCCATGCCGTGACGCGTATTGATCACCCGGCGCATGGGCAGGCCGCAGGTGGCTAGCACGGCCTGGTAATGCGCCACTGCATTGTGGGTATGCAACACCTCGGTGGCATGCGTGCCCACCATCTGGCGGGCGCGGGCGAGCGCGGTCAGGTCGAGGCCCTGGCGCTTCCCGCAGGCCGTCACCGCAATGCCCAGGCTGTCCAGTTCATGCGCCAACGAACCGGATGAATACAGGCATACGACCTGGCAACGATGACCCAGCCGATGCTGGTATTTCACCAGCTCCAGCACCATGCGCTCCAGGCCGCCACGATCCAGGCTTTCGACGAAATGGGTAATGTTCACGGCGTCAGCTCCGATACCGTGACGCGACGCTTTCCGCTGCTGGTGAGCGGGATATCGTCGACGAAGTGGCAATGCAATTGCATGCTGTCGCCCAGCACCTTGTCGACTTCGCGGCGTATGTACGCCAGCGAGGCCTCATTGAAGGCGGCGCCGCGTACGATGGAGAGGTCCAGCCGATCGAGGCTGCGCTGCACCAATTGAAAGCGTTGCAGGCCGGGTACGTCCTTGAGCATGTGCGGAAAAAATTCACCGGGCAGCACGTGGCCGGCCGGCGTACGAATGGCGTCCAGGATGCGGCCATCGACGCGCGTCAGCAGCGGCAGGCCACGCCCGCAGGCGCAATGCTCCGCGGAGGCCGTCGCCATGTCGCCATTGGCGTAGCGCACGAACGGCATGCCGTAATTGAAAAGGTCGGTGATGATGACGTCGCCGGTCGTGCAGGCGCTTTCGGCGCCATCGGGGAAGCGCAACTCCACCACCAGATGATCGCTGTTGACGTGCAACCCATGGCGCTGCTCGCACTCGCCGGCGATCAGCATGAACTCGCGGCAGCCATAGGTATTGAACGCCGGCGCCCCGAACGCCTGTTGGATCGCCTCGCGCTGGAAGTCGTGCATCGCTTCGGCGCCACCGATGATGGCTTGCGGTTGCCAGATCCTGCGGCCGCAGGCGATCAGCCATTCGGCCAACTGCACCAACGGCCCGACATAGGCGACGATGATGTCCGGGCGATAGCGGTCGATCGCGTCGGCGTATTCGGCCATATTCGCTTCGGTCATCTTGAAACTGTTGAGCACGCGGCGCGCAAAAACGGCGTTGTAGAGGCGATCCTTGAACTGATGTGCACGAGTGGGATCGCCGACCGGTCCGCCCCACAGGAACAGGGTGCGGCGCCCCATGCGCGAGCCCGCCCATTCGTAGCCGCGCCACATCACGGCGGTCCGGCGGTCGTTGCTTTCGCGCGTATAGCCGAAGCGCATCGGTTCGCCGGTCGAACCGCCGGTCGCCTTGTACAACAGGCGATCGCGCCAGGAATCGGCTTTGAGTTCGTCGAAGTGCTCGCGGATATCGGCCTTGGTCAGGATCGGCAGGGCCGTGTAGTCGTCGAGATTGCGGATGTCCCTGGGGGCGATCCCAAGCTCACGCCAGCGCCTGCGGTAGTAGGGTACTTCGCGATAGCAATGTTCGAGCAAGCGCTGCAGCCGTTCCCACTGCAGTGCCGCGATGTGTTCCGGAGCCAGCCATTGATCGCGCCGATAACCATCGAGATAGCTCAGCGTGCGGCGGCGTCGCAGGCCCGCCTCGTAGGCTGGAAAGAGCACGCGCTGAAAGGCCGCTTCATATAAGCCGCTCATGCCGCACGCCTCCTGCGCCACGATCGGTACGCGGCGACGGCTGGATGGAGAAGGGCGGTACGATGGCTGCTCATGTGGATGTCCGCAGCAGCACGGCAACCAGGACGAAAAAACCGGCGATGCTGCCGGCAGATGCAGAAAACCACAGCCACGCGTTGTTCGTCAGCTTGAACAGGCGCAGCTCGGGAAAGCGTTGCCGCGCACTGATGTAGTAACCCACCACCATGGCGGCCAATAGATACATCACCACCGTATAGCTGCGGCTGAGGAAAAAAGCCGCCGAGTACAGGCCGCAGAGCGACAACAACAAGGCCAGCGCCATGCGCTGTTCGCTCTGCCATGCCTTGGCGCGTGCCGGATCATCCAGGCCATCCGGCTTGTGGCGCAGCACGGTCAGCATCATCCAGAAGCCGTAGACCACGAAAGCCAGCCATAGCATGTAGCCGATAAAACCGGTCTCGGCCAATACCAGCACGAAGGAGTTGTGCGCGGTGAGGTCGTTGTATTCGGTGAAATTGCCTGCGCCGACACCGAATACGGGATGGGACAGAAACATGTGCAAGCCTTCGTACCACGCATTCACGCGGCCGGATGCCGATTCTTCGTCCGGATCCAGCTCCTGCATGCGCGACGAGAGCAGCTTCATGCATGCCAGGCCGACGACACCCAGCGTGCCGGCGGCAATGAAGCCGCGCCGATACCAGATATATACGCCCGCTACGATCAGTACGGCGAGAAGCGCGCCGCGCGAGTCGGTGAGGTAGGTGCCATAGAACAGCAGCGCCGCACAGGCCAGCCAGAACAGGCGCAGCATCAGCCCGCGCAGCGTGCTGAGATAGACCGACATGGGAAGTGCGGTGGCGAACAGCAGGCCAAGGTCGTTCGGATCGTTGAAGATGCCGACGTATTGAATACGCCCGTCTTCGGAAATCGGTACGCCGGTCCAGCCCACACCGTCTTTAGCCTGTTGGACGCCGTGCAGGGCCAGTACCACCGAACACAGTACGAATACGGACATGGCGATCTTCACACGCTGCTGCGTATTGCATGCCGCGGCGAACACGAAGAAGGCGATAGCGATCGGGCCGAATTTTTCGAATTGATCGAGCGCGCCGCCGAACCAGCCGTTGACCACCACGGAGATCATCAGCACCAGCAAGAAGATGGGAAGAATGATGAACTGCGGCGCCGCGAACGTCTTGGCGTTGGAAGCCAGCCAGCATAGAAAGGCCGCGATCAGCACCACCGGCAAAATCGGTACGCCGGTAAAAGCCTCCACGTATTCCTGCGGCCGGATGATGGTCAGGACCAGATAGAGAAGGATCAACGGAAACATCAGGCGTGCACCTGCTCGTGTGCCGGCCCGTAGTTGACGGTCGGATAACTGACCAGGCTCGGCAGCGCCACCATGGCGGCGAACCAGCCCGGACCCATCATGCGTTCGACAGGAAGACGGAACAGCGCGTAGCGGTTCGATGCCGGGCGCGGGTTGGTACCGCAGATGTAGCAGACCGCCAGCTCAAAGCCGGTATCGCGCGTGGCGTTCATGACGGCCTCGTCGAAGGCGCGATCGCCGCCGACGGGGTAGGACATCAAGGTGGCAGGAGCGCCAAGCTCGCGATCCAGGGTCGCCTTGGATTGCCGCACCTCATCCGTCATCTGCGCACTCGACATCTTGGCCAGCATGCGATGGTGCACACCGTGCGAACCGATTTCGAAGCCGTCGGCATGCATCTCGCGGACCTGATCCCAGGTCATCGGGCGGCAATCCTCAGGCCGCCCGTCATTCGGCATCCCCCACTCCTGTTCCAGCCGCGCGATCATCGCTTCCTGCTTCAGCGCATCGATGCTTTTCATGTTCTTCAGGACGGTGCCGGCGAGCGAACGGCGCAGGTCGCGGCCCTGCGGCATCGGTACGTCCATGCCTATTTCCGGCAGCACCAGCCGCGGCGCGGTGGCAAGCAGGATCATGTGCACAAGCCAGTCGTAGCCAAAGGGCTTGCCGGTATCGATATGACCGGTCGAGACGAAGAACGTCGCAGGAATGCCCAGCTCGCGCAGGATGGGATAGGCGATGCGGTAGTTGTCGTCGTAGCCATCGTCGAAGGTGATGGCCACGGCATCCGGCGGCAGCGGATCGCCTTTGTTCAAGGCGGCGGCAACGTCGCTCAAGCGCAGGGGCGTGAAGTGTTGTTTCACGTGCAGCATCTGCGCACGGAAGCGGTCCGGTGACGTGCTGATCAATTCCAGATCGAAATCGAACGTGGCCGGGTCGGGCAACGGCATCACCCGGTGATAAGCCAGGATGCGCAGATCCCGTTGCCACCATGAGCGCATGCGTTGCAATGAATGCAGTGCGCCGGTGCTGTAGCACAGCTCCGCCACCCGTCCGCGGATACCGGACGCTCTGCCGTGACCTTCGTCCTGATTCAGCATGATGGAGTCCTCATATCGGTTTTCCCCCGTACCGATGCATTCATGTCAGCCACGCCCGAACCAGCGACCCAGGCGCGAGCCGAGTTTTGCTGGAGGCGGCGTCTTGGCCGCGCCTTCGGAAAGGCCTGCGGCCAGCGTACCGAGCGTGCCGTTGGCGATATCCAGCAGGTTCAGCGACATGCCGGTCTGGCGCTGTACGCGCGCCGCCATGTCGACCGCCATCAAGGAATGGCCGCCGATGTCGAAGAAGTTGTCGCTGGTGCGAACGCGGGCGATACCCAGCAGTTCCTTCCATAGCGCGGCAAGCAACTGCTCGTTGGCAGTCTTCGGTTGCGTGGCGCCATCGATCTCCTCCGCACCCGATGATTCGGCCGGCAGTGGCAGCGCGGCGATATCCACCCGGCCGCTCGCCAGCAAGGGCAGAGCATCGAGCAGCACCAGATGCTGCGGCACCTCGTGCACAGGTAGCGCTTCGGCCAGGGCGGCGACCAGCCGATGGGTCTCGAGTTCATGCCCGGGCGCGGCGACGACATAGGTGTCGATGTGGGCGCTGCCGGCATGATTCATCCGCGCAACCGCGACGGCATGCGCCACCCCCGGCTGGCTGAGCAATTCCGCTTCAACGGTCGCCAGGTCGACTTCGCGGCCTTGAATACGTTCGCGGCGATCGATGCGGCCCATCTCCTGAACATGGCCGCTCACCAGCCAGCGCCCGCGACAGTGGGTACGTTGCAGGCGCAGGTCCGGCGACACTGCCCAAGCCCGCACCGGGCAATCGCCATGGGCCATCGCGCGCCTGCCGAACGGCCGGCTCAGCGATGCGCCAGCGACGTGGATTTCGCCAATGGCCCCGATCGGGCAGGGTTGCTGCTGGTCGTCGAGAATCCATACCGCCGTATTGGCCAGCGGCCGGCCACTGTGCAGGCTCTCCGCGGGCCGTTCGATACGGCCGCCGCTCGCGACCAAGGCACCGTCGGCGCAGCCCGATACATGCCAGATGCCGGCGCAGCGTTCGGCGACTTTTACGGCCAGCTCGGGCGTCGGCAGGCCGCCGATGCAAACGGCCTTCATCGCCATGGGGACCATCGCGCTCGCGGAAACCATCGCGTGCCAAGTGCCGGGCGCGGCGAACATGGCACTCGCCCGATGGTTCTGCACCAGTTTGACCAGTGCTTCGCCGTCGCGCGCCTCGCCTTGGCTGGCAAGAATCAATTCGGCGCCGAGCGCCATCGGCAGCAGATTTTCGACGATCGCGTCGCTGGTCGCCGGTGCGGCGGTCGCCAGGATGCGATCGTCCGCCGACAAGCCGAGCGATTCGATGAGCCCTTGCAGCACGTTGGCGATCGCGCGATGCGTAAACGCCGCGCCACGCGGCCGGCCGTCAAAGCCGGGCCCGTAGGCGACGATCGCCAAGCTGTCGTCGACATCTTCCTTCGCTGCACTGACACGGTCGCTCGCGCTGCCGATGATCTCGACCGTATCCGCATCGAGCCATAAGCCCTGCGCACGCGGCCACTGCAGCGTGGTTTCCAATACGCTGTCGCCCACCAGCAAGCTGATGCCGGCATCGGCGATGATTTCTTTCAGGCGCGCGGCCGGATCGGTGGCGTCGAGCAGCACGCAGATGCCGCCGGCCTTCAGAATGCCCAGCGTGGCGGCCAACCGGTTGATGCCTGGTTCGGCGGCGAGACCTACCGGCGTGCCGGCATTCGCACCGCGCGCGCGCAGGCAATGCGCGATGCGGTTGGCGCGTTGCTCGATCTCGTTATAGCGAGTGCCCCAGCTGCCGAAGGTCAGCGCCGTTTTGTCCGGCGCGCGGTCGACTTGCTGTTCGAACATGGCAGGTATGCTGTTGGGCAAGGTCGCTGCCACAGACGTCGCATTCCAGGTCTGCTCCTGGGCCAGTTCGGCATCGCCGATGGCGGTAAGCGCGCTGATGCGTTGCTGCGGGTCCTTGCTGACGCGCGCCATCATGGCCAAATAGCGGTCGCGCAACAGGCGTGCCGTTTCGGCCTGCAGAATATCGGCGTTATAGGTGACGCCACCGACCATGCCCTTGTTGCTCTCAAGGAACCATAGGCCCAGGTCTTCGGTGGCGCCGCTCTGGAACAGCAGGATCTGTTCGTGCGCCAGGCCACCCCAGTCCACCACGCGCTGACGCGCATCCTGGAACGAGAACAAGGCCTGGTAGAGCACCGCGCCACTGCCGGCGCCGACGCGCAGTTCCCGTTGCAGGTATTCGAGCGGCACGTCGGGATGGCCGAAGCTCTCGATCGCCGCACATTTCACGTAACGAACGAAATCGATGAACGAAAGCGTGGTGTCGACGTTGATATGCAACGGCAGCAAGTTATTGAAATAGCCCATCACCGATTCGACTTCGGTCTGGTTGCGCGCACGCACCGGCGTGCCGACGACCAAGTCGCGTTCGCCGGCCATGCCGCTGAGCAAGACGTAGTACAGCGCCAGCAAGGTCATGTTGAGCGTGGCGTCTGCCACCCGCGCGACGTCATGCATCGCGTCGACGGCCTCCTTGGACACGCGAATCCATTCGGTGCGGCCGATGCCGGACATGCCCGGCCGCCGCGGTTGATCGGTAGGCAGGGCACGGATATCCGCCATCTTCGCCAGGCGCTCGCGCCAGAAAGCAAGCTGCGCCTGGAATTGCGGCCCTTCCAGCCATTGCGTGTGCCAGGCGGCGAAATCGCCGTAGCTGACCGGCAGGGGCGCCAAAGGCGAGGGCGCGTCCTGGATAAACGCCCGATACAGCGACGACAGCTCGCCATACAGAATGTCGAACGACCAACCATCCCAGATGATGTGATGGGGCATGAAGAAAAACACGTGGTCGTCATCGCCCAGGCGAAACATCCGCGCGCTGAACAGCGGTGCCTGGGTGAGATCGAACGGCGTATCGGTAAGCGTCTGCAGGTGCTGCATCAGCGTGGCTTCCCGCTGGCTTTCCGCCAGGCAGGAAAGATCCTCGGCCGGAAACAGGCGTACTTCGAGATCGGGAACGACGATCTGGGCGACCTCGTGCCCGTCGCGGAGGAACGCTGTGCGCAGGATCGGTTGGCGCTGGATCAAGGCTTGCAGCGTAAGCTGGAAGGCCGCCTCGTCGAGATGGCCGCGCAAGCGATGCGCGGAGGGCGCGTTGTAGGTCACACGGCCGGGCTGCAGTTCTTCCAGCGACCACAAGCGGCTCTGCATCAAGGATAGCGGTGCGCGGCTTTGATCCACGCGCCGAGTGATGGGCTGGATGGCGGGTGCGACACCGCTGTCCACCTGCGTACGGATCGCCGCGGCGAGTGCGGCAATCGTCGGTGCATCGAACAGGGTGCGGAACGACAGCGCGATGCCGAACTCGCGATTCAGGCGAGCGGTAAGCTGCGCAGCCAGCAGGGAGTGGCCGCCCAGGGCGAAGAAGTCGTCGCGCACGTCGAGATCGGGTAGCGACAGCACGCTTTCCATGGCTGCCGCCACGCGACGCTCGTCGTCGTTGCGCGGGGCGATCCGCGCGGTGTCCGCGGCGACCGAATGGATTTGCGGCGCCGGCAGCGCCTTGCGATCGGTCTTGCCGTTCGGCAGCAGGGGAATTGCATCGAGCGGGATGACATGTTGAGGCAGCATGTAATCCGGCAAGTGTTGCTTGAGCGGTTCGCGCAGCGTCGTTTCGTTGAATTGGGCGTCTTCGCGCATGACCACGTAAGCGACGAGCCGGACATCGCCAGGACGATCCTCGCGTGCCATCACAACGGCCCGATCGACGCCGGGCACGTCAGCAAGCACGGCTTCGATTTCGCCCAATTCAATCCGATAGCCGCGCACCTTGACCTGAAAATCCAGCCTTCCCAGGTGTTCGAGCATGCCGTTCGCCAGCCAGCGGCCGCGATCGCCGGTGCGATACATGCGCGCGTCGCTGCTGCCGGCGAACGGGTCGGGCAGGAAACGTTCGGCATTGAGCTCGGGGCGATTCAAATAACCCAGGGTGACACCGGCACCGCCAATATAGATTTCACCCGGCACGCCAAGCGGACAGGGTGCGCGCCGTTCGTCCAGGATATGCACCTGGGTATTGGCGACCGGACGCCCGATGAAGATGCCGGAGCGCGGCTGCTCGACCCGCCAATAGGTCGAATAGACGGTGGTTTCGGTGGGGCCGTAGCCATTCCAGACTTCGCTGCAACGCTGCAGCAGTGCTTCGGCCAGATCGACTGCCAGCGGTTCGCCGCCGGATACGGCGCGAAAACGCTCGCACCCCTGCCAGCCGGCCTCGATCAGGATGCGCCAGCCGGCAGGCGTGGCTTGCATCATGGTGGCATCGCTTTGCTCGACCAGCTTGCGCAGGGCAGCACCATCACGTACGTCGTCACGATCGGCAATGATGACTTCGGCGCCGACGCTCAACGGCAACATCAATTCCATGAAGGCGATATCGAACGACAGCGTCGTCACGGCAACCAGTCGATCGTCTTCGGCGATGCCCGGCACGCGTTGCATGCTGGTGAGGAAATTGGAGGTGGTGCGATGCGGGACGCGCACACCCTTGGGGCGGCCGGTCGAACCGGACGTAAAGATCACATAGGCCACGGAGTCGGGCGTCGCCGCCGCATCATCGCGCGGCAGGCGCGTGGCAAAAGCCAGTTCGATCGCATGGGCATCGCGTGTCAGCGATAGCACTCGCGATGGCGCAAACGTAAAAGCGGGTGGCGTGACGTCGTCGACGATAAGCATGGCCAGATCGGCATCGTCGGCCATGAAGGTCAGACGATCGGCGGGAAACTGTGGATCGAGCGGCACATAGCCGGCACCGGCCTTGAGCACGGCGAGTACGGCCGCCAGCATGTCCGCCTTGCGCGACAGCGCAATGCCGACCAGTTTGCCGCGGCCGACGCCGCGCTCACGCAAGATGCGTGCGAGCTGATTGGCGCGCCCCTCCAACTGGGCATAACTCAGTTGCCTGGCGCCGTGCCGTACGGCAGCATTATGTGGGACGCGGTCAACCTGATGCTCAAAATACTCGTGCGCGAGTTGCTGTTCCGGATACGGCGTGCTTGCCGGCTGCAACGCCGCGATTTCGCGCTGCGCAGCTTCGGACAACAGGCCGAGCTCCTGCACCCCCATCTCAGGTGTTGCGACGGCATTGCGCAGCAGGGTTTCGTAGGCGTCCAGCCAGCCACGAATGGTTTCGCCACGGAACAGGTCACTGTTGTATTGGCATTCCAGTCGCAAGCCGTCGCCCAGTTGGACCGCGTTGACGAACAGCTCGAAATTCTCGAAGGCGCGCGCGTTGCCGGAGAATTCAAAGCGCAGGCCGGGAAAGGAGACCGTGCGCTCGTCCAGCGCCTGGTCCAGGTTGAACAGCACGCTGACCAGCGGAAGCCGGCCCGGATCGCGCGGCATCGCCAGTCGCGCGAGCAGGCTGCCTAGCGTGTATTGCTGATGCTCGAACGCATCGAGCAGATCGCCACGCAAATGATCGAGCACCGTAGCGAACGAAGCTTGGGGGTCGATCGCGGTGCGCAAGGGCAACACGTTGACGCAATGACCGACGAGATTGTGCTGCCCATCGACCGCCTGGCCGGCACTGGGGATACCGACCACCACATCGTCCTGACCGGTCAGGCGATGCAGCAGGGCGCTGAAGGCGGCCAGCAGGGTCGCGTAAAAACTCGCGCCGCGCTTTGCGCCCATGCGCTTGATATCCGCGATCAGCGCAGCATCCAGCGTGCGGTCTTCGCGTTGTGAAGCGAAGCTGCGATGACGATGGCGCGCGCTATCGGTGGGAAGATCCAGTGACGGCAGTGCGCCGCTGAAACGGCTGAGCCAGTATTGCTCGTCGGCGTGGCCGCCCTCGGTGTCGGCCCGCGTCGTTTCAGCGCTGGCGTAGTCCGCAAAGGCGTCCGCCGGGACGGGGCCGTCGCCTTGGCCCCGGTGCTGCGCATACAGTGCAGCGAGATCGCGCACGATCACGCCGAACGACCAGCCGTCGCAGACAATGTGGTGCGCGGTAAAGATGAGCAGGTGATCTTGTGCGGCAAGCTGCAGCAGTTGGGCGCGCACCAACGGACCGTGCTCCAGATCGAACGGCGTATTGACGGCAAGGCTGAGTGCTGTAGCGACGCTTTCTGCGCGCTCGGCTTCGCCCAGCCCGGACAGGTCGTCCGTGGCGCAGTCCAACGGTACGTGGATGGCGATGCAAAGCTCGTTGCCGTCCGCACTCAGGGTGGAGCGAAGCGCTTCATGCCGATCGACCACGCCTTGCAGTGCTGCCTGCAGGGCCGCAACGTCAAGCTCGCCAGAAAACCGTATCGATACCGATTCGTTATAGGCAAGCGAGGCTTCCGGCTCGAGTTTCGCGGCCAGCCATATCTCGCGCTGCGCTGCCGTTGCGGGTACGACCCGAGCGAGTGCGGCGCCGGCGAACGGATCGTAGTCGACCGCCGTAGAGAGCATGCTCACATCACTGGTGTTCATGGGTTGCTCCTTATGCACTCACTCTCATGTACTTGCCCGGTGCATCGGGGTTGGGTATGAACCAGGTCGGCTTGCCTTCCTCGTCCTTGCCCAGGCGCGCACCAGCGACGGGCGGCTTGGCAGCATCCAGCGGAAGGGCTTCGACCTTTTTGCGGCGGGGCAGGAACTCGGCTTCCTGCAGTTCGAGCACGGCGTCCTTGAAGGCCTTGGCGATTGCCACGAAATCCGCTTCGCCATGTGCGGTAGTGAAGAAGCAGGGGAAGTTGTCGAGGATATGGATGCCGCGGCTGCGCATCATCGCAAACAGCAAATCCTGCAGCGGATGGTCTTCCAGGAAGTTGGTCTTCCAGACGGAGGCAAAGTGCGTCACCTTGATGGGTGCGCCCACTTCTGCGCAGAACGCGTTCAGTTCGTCAGCCAGCGATGCGGTACGCGCATTGAGTGCGTCCTGCAAGGCGGTGCCCGCGGTCTTGAGGTGGTCAAGCACTGCATGTGCCGCTGCCAGGGCCAGCGGGTGACGCACGAAGGTGCCGGCGAAGTAGGTGACGCCGACCGTCGGAATCGACCCATCGCCAAACTGCCAGCCGCCACCATCGAGCGCATCCATGTATTTGCGCTTGCCTGCGATCACGCCGATCGGGAAGCCGCCGCCAACGACCTTGCCATAGGAGGCGAGGTCGGCGTCGATGCCGAGCACCGCCTGCGCGCCACGCGGGTGCGAGCGGAAGCCGGTGACCACTTCGTCGAAGATCAGCAAGGCGCCGGCATCGCTGGTGATGGCACGCAGTTCCTGCAGAAACTCGCGCGGCTGGAAGTCGGGCCGCCGGCTCTGGACCGGCTCGACCAGCACGGCGGCGATCGACGCGGCGCGCTCGCGGATAATCGCCAGCGCTTCAGGCGTGCCGTAGTCAAGCACCAGCACGTTTTCGGAGGTGTTGCGCAGGATGCCCGGCGCGGCCGGCACCGAGCGCAGTTTCTTGGTGCCGCGTACGATCACCTCGTCGAAGATGCCGTGATACGAGCCGGTAAAGATCACCAGCGTGTCGCGGCCGGTGACGGTGCGGGCCACACGGACGGTTCCCATCACCGCTTCGGAGCCGGTGTTGCACAACGCAGCGCGGTCGAATCCAGTGAGCTCGCAGACCTGTTTCGCGACGACGCCGGCAAGCGGATGCTGCGGGCCGATTTCATAGCCCAGGTCGAGCTGCTTGCGCACGGCATCCAGCACGAAATCCGGCTGCCAGCCGAACAGGTTCATGCCGAAGCCATTCAGCGCATCCACGTATTCGTTGCCGTCCAGATCCCACACCTTCGAACCTTTGGAGCGTTCGATCACGATCTGATAGATGATTTCCTTCAGCAGCGGCCGGAATCCGTTGACCACGCGCGGATCGGCCAGGTGCGGACGATGTTCCTGCGTATAGTCCTTCGATCGCCGCGTGCGCTCGATATAGCGGCGCATGAACGCATCCAGGCGGACGCGCTGGCGGCCAGTCAGCTCGGTCGAACCGGAATGGATGCGCGCGATCGCACCGAACGCCTTTTTGACGTCGTAGCTCGTATGCGCGAGCGCCGCCTCTTCGTCTTGCGGAGTATCCGCGGTCGGCACGGCCAGTTGTGCGGCGACAGGTGCCGGCGGGGCAACCACGGGTGCCACCGGCGCGGTGACGGGTGCCGGGCTGCCCGCTTGTGCTAGCAGGGCCAATTGCTGCTGCATGATCAGCATCTGTTGCTGGATCACGTCCTGGATCAGTCCACCATTCGCAGGAAGAGACATCGCGGATACCTGGCTTGTCGCGGTGGCGGGTGTAGCCGGTGCCGTGGCGACGACGGCTTCGGGCGCGGTGGCGACGGCTGCGGCCTCGGGCGGCAGCAGCCGATCGATATGCTGGGCGAGACTGCCGAACGAGGAATGCGCTTCCATCAGTTCGCGGAAGGTGATCTTCAAGGCGAAGGTCTTCTGCAGTTGCAGCGCGACCTGGGTCAGCGACAGGGAATCGAGACCGAGTTCGACGAAATGCGTGGCCGGATCGACGCCGTCGAATTCTGTACCGGCCACATCCTCGAACAACGTTTGCAGTTGAGCGACCAGGCGTGTAGTGCGTGCGGCAGATGGGGCAGGGGCCATGGCGGCCTCCGGAATAAGGTTGAGGGGTGCGGCAGTTGCCGCGACAGCTTCCACGCGCACAGGAAGCGGCACGACGTTAGACGGCGTAGCCGCCGGCAATACAGCAGCAGCCAGTGGGGCGTCGATCCAATGACGCTTGCGCTCGAACGGATAGGTCGGCAGGCGCACGCGGTATTTGCGTTGCCGGCGATCCAGTTGACCGACCGCAACGTCGACGCCGCATGACCACAACTGTCCGACGGCATCGAGCCAAGCGGCGCGTTCGTTCGACGGGCTGTCCGCCAACGAGGCCAGTACCACCCGGCCGCGGCTTTGCGTGTGCTGGCGGGCCAGCAGGCTGAGTGTGGTACGCGTGCCTATTTCCAGAAAAGCATGCTGCGGTTCGGCCAGCAGGCTCTGCAATGCCGTCGAAAAACGCACGGTGCCGCGCAGGTGACGCGTCCAGTAGTCCGCCGACGTCGCTTCGTCATCGCTCAGCAGGCTGCCGGTCAAGGTGGACGCGATCGGAATGCGCGGCGCGGACAGCGCGATATGTTCGACTTCCTGCCGGAACGGGGCCAACGCAGGGTCCATCATGGAAGAGTGGAAGGCGTGGGACGTGTGCAACAGCCGGCAGGCGATACCGGCTTGTTCGAGTTCCGCCTGAAATGCCTGGATAAGCGGTGTTTCACCCGACACCACGCAGGCATTGGGCGCGTTTTCGGCAGCGAGCGATAACGTGGCTGGCAGGCGTGCCGCCAGTTGTGCGGCATCCAGGCGCACGGACAGCATCGAGCCGGCCGGCAACGCTTGCATCAGGCGCCCGCGGCGAGCGATCAGGCGCGCGCCATCGGCAAGGCTCATCACGCCGGCGATCACCGCCGCGACGAATTCGCCCACGCTGTGGCCAACCATGGCGATGGGTGCCACGCCATAGCTCATCCACAGGCGCGCGAGCGCATATTCCATCGCAAAGATGGCCGGCTGGGTCAGTCCGGTGGCGCGCAGTGCATCGGCATCGTCCGCAAACAGGCGCTCGCGCAAGTCGAAGCCGAGTTCATCGCGAAGGATTTCCGCGCATTCGTCCAGTGCCGCAGCGAATACGGGTTCCTTCGCATATAGCCCGCGCCCCATGCCGGCGTACTGCGAGCCCTGGCCGGGGAACATGAAGACGATGCCGGGTGAAGGATTGAGCGCGGTCTTGGCGGGCAGGGACGCTGCCAGTTCCTGCAGCCGTCTTGCGGCGTCTTCAATGCTCTCGGCAACAAGATGGATGCGATGTGCAAAGCGCTTGCGCCCCTTGCACAGGGTCCAGGCGATATCGGCCAGCTGGGCGCCCGGTTGCTGTGCAAGATGGCAGCCCAGTTGTTCCACCGCATGGCCGAGCGCCGCATCGTTGCGCGCGGAAAGCAGCAATAGCTGCGGGCCATCGGCGGCTTCGGAAGGCTCGCGTTGCGGCGGTTCCTCAAGGATGACGTGCGCGTTGGTACCGCCAACGCCGAAGGAACTCACGCCCGCGCGCAGCGGACCGCCATCGAAGGTCCAGGCGCGCAAGCTGTCGTTGACGAAGAACGGCGAATTCTCGAGGTCGAGCTTTGGATTGTTGGCGCGAAAATGCAGCGACGGCGGCAGGCGTCGTTCGGCCAGGGCCAGGGCCGTCTTGATCACGCCGGCCGCGCCGGCTGCCATCACGAGATGACCGACATTGCTCTTGACCGAACCGATCGCGCAGATACCACGTTCGTGCGTGCTCTGGCGGAATACCTGGGTCAGCCCCTCGATCTCGATGGGATCGCCCAGCGGTGTCGCCGTGCCATGGGTTTCCACATAGGAAATCGAATTGGCCGGTACGCCGGCGTTATCCAACGCCATTGTGATCACCGCGGCCTGCCCCGCGCTGCTGGGCGCAGTGAAGCTCGCCTTGCTGCCGCCATCGTTGTTGACCGCAACGCCGCGAACGACAGCGTAGATCGGATCGCCGTCGCGCAGAGCATCCGAGAGCCGCTTCAACAACACGACCGCGGCCCCGTCGCTGAAGACCGTGCCGCGCGCATCGGCATCGAAGCTGCGGGTGTGCCCATCGGGCGACAGCATCGAGCCCTCCTGCGACACGTAACCACTGCGCGGCGGGCACGCGATCGACGAGCCGCCGGCAAGCGCCATATCGCAATGACCGGCACGCAAGGCATCGAAGGCCTGGCAAAGCGCGACCAGCGAGGTCGAGCAGGCGGTGTTCATGCTGATCGCCGGGCCGGTAAGGTTGAGCTTGTGTGCGACGCGGGTGGCGAGATAGTCCTTTTCGTTGGCCAGCATCACCTGGAACGCACCGAACTTCTCGACCAGGTCCGGCCGCGTGCTGAGATGGCGCTGGAAATAGCTGGCGTTATGCATGCCGCCAAAGACACCCACCGGAACGTCATGCTCGTCCGGCACGTAGCCGCCGCGCTCCAGGCATTCCCAGCACAGTTCGAGGAAGATCCGCTGCTGCGGGTCCATCAACTCCGCTTCGCGCGGCGTCATTCCGAAAAATGCCGCGTCAAAGTTTTCCACGCCATCGATGACGCCGCGCGCCGCCACATAAGCCGGATCGTTGCGCTGCTCCGCCGGGATGCTCGAATCGAGCTCGTCAGCGCCAAAGAAGGTGATCGATTCGCGGCCGGCGCAAAGGTTGTCCCAGAACGTCTCGACGTCGTTGGCACCCGGGAAACGGCCGGCCATCGCGATGATGGCAATCGGTTCGGCAGCGCTGGACGGGCGATGCTGCGAAAGACGCGAAGCCAGCGCGGTGCGTGCGTCGCCATGCTCGATCATCGCGGCGAGTGCGGCGGGGGTGGGCGCACCAAAGAAGGCCGCAATGGTGGGTACGCTCGACGCCAGCTCACTGTGTATGCGTGTCACCGTGCGCACGGCCAGCAGCGAGTTGCCGCCAAGCTCGAAGAAATGATCGTTGCGGCCGACCTGATCCAGGCCGAGCATGTCGGCGAACAGTTCGCACAGCCGCTGTTCGGTTTCTCCTATCGCCGGTACGTAGACCCCGGCCAGTTCGGGGCGCCGGTTGTCGGGTGCGGGCAGGGCGCGACGATCGAGTTTGCCATTCGCCGTGACCGGCAGCGCATCCATGGCGATATAGATGGCCGGCACCATGAAGTCCGGCAGCACACGCGCCAATGGATCGCGCAACGTCCTGGCGTTGATGGATGCATCCTCGGCGACGTAATACGCCACCAGCCGTTTCTGTCCCGGTCGATCTTCGCGGACCAGCACGGCGCACGCGCGCAGGCCAGGCTGGCTTTGCAGAACTGCTTCGATTTCGCCGGTCTCGATCCGGTAGCCGCGGATCTTGATCTGGCCATCGGCCCGGCCGACGAACTCGATCACACCCTCCGGCAACCAACGCACGAGATCGCCGGTGCGATAAAGGCGCTCGTCGTCGGCGCCGAACGGATCGATAACGAAGCGCTCGGCGGTCAGTTCGGCGCGCGCCAGGTAGCCACGCGCCAGGCCGGCACCGCCGATATACAGCTCACCGATGACGCCCGTGGGCACCGGTTCGCCGCGGCTGTTCAATACATACAGCGTGGTGTCGGCGATCGGGCGGCCAATGGGAATCGAGCGCTCGTTGGCGTCGATGTCGCGTGGAATGCGATAGGTCGCCGCAAACGTCGTGCACTCGGTCGGGCCGTAACCGTTGATGATGGTGACACGGGGCAAGGCGGCGTAGGCCTTGCGCACATGCGCGACCGACAACGCTTCGCCACCGATCAATAGCTGCTCGAGACCGCGCAGTTTCTGCGCATTTTCATCGATGATCGCGTTGAACAGCGCCGCCGTCAGCCAGGCGATGCGTGCACCGTGGCGTTCGATCGTGTCTTCCAGCCCACAGCCGGTGGGAATGCGTTCGCCGTGCACGACGCAGGTGCCGCCGTTGAGCAGGGCACCCCATATTTCCAGCGTAGATGCGTCGAAGCCGAGCGGCGCGGCGTGCAACAGACGGGGCTGCCTGCCGAGATCGACATAGGTGACCTCACGCACCAGGCGGATGATGGATCGATGGGTGATCTCGACGCCTTTGGGCGTGCCGGTGGAGCCGGACGTGTACATCACATAGGCAAGCGCGCTGCCATCGACAGCAGGCGGCTGATACGCCGATACATCGCCTTGAAGTTGTTCAAGCTGCACAACCGGCAATTGGATGCCTGGTAGTGCCGGCGCATCTGGGCCGGCGATAATCAGCGCGGCCCGTGCGTCGTTGATCACAAAGGCCAGGCGTTCCGCCGGATAGCCCGGATCCAACGGGAGATAAGCGGCGCCCGCCTTGAGAATGCCCAGGATGGCGATCAGCGCTTCCGGCGAGCGCTCAAGCAGCAGCGCGACCGGCGCTCCCACTTTGACACCCGCGGCGATCAGGCTTGCAGCGACGCGGCCGGAACGCGCATCCAGTTCGGCGTAGGAGAGGCTGAGATCAAGCGATTCGATGGCCGGTGAACGGGCGTACTGACGGGCCTGCTCCGCGAACAGGGCATGCACGGTATCAGCCGGACGGCGCGACACAGACGTGGCATTCCATTCGACCAGCATGCGCCGACGTTCAGCCGGATCGCAGACGTCGAATGATGATAGGTCGGCATCGCTGGGGGCGCACAGCCATACAAGCGCGCGCGTGACGCAGGCAGCGAGCAAGTCGATCGCGGCAGCACTGAGCGGGGCGCGAAACGCCACATCGATCCGTGCAGCAGAGACTTGCACGCACCAGTAACTGTCATTGGCGCCGCCTGAAGCATCGCATGAAGGTTCGGTATCGAACGAATGAAGGTCGTTGCCGACGGCCCATGCAGTACGGCAGCCGATCGGCGCCGCGTTGCTGAGCGACCGGCAGAATCCCTGCAGCCATGCATCGCGTCCACCGGTGCGCGACACGTCGATCGACAGCTGCCTCGATGCGTGACCATCGACATGACTGGCAGCAACGGCTTGCACGCCGGTGAGTCGGGATTCGACCAGCGCCAGGGCGGCGCAAAGCATCGACGAAGTACTGGTGCCGTGCCGCCGTGCTGCTTCGTCGAGTGCGGCGGTGGAGGATTTATCGAGCGCGTATTCGCGGCACGTCCAGCCGGCTGCGCCATTGCCGGTTTGAGCCGGCAGCACGTCCCACAACATCCCGCCTTCAGCCGTACCGTCCTGAGGCTTGGCAATACATGTGTTCATGAGGTTTCCGTCCTCCGTGCGGGTGCTCTGGCAGCGCCGGGTTGCGTTACGTAATCATTCGATCAATCAGCCAATGCATAGGCGCTCGGATGCGCCAGCGATGGACAGGCCGGTAGATGGCTGCCGGTGCCGTGCGTGGCAACCATGACGGACGCGGCGGCATAGGTCAGCGTGTCGACCAGCGGGCGCTTGCCCACCGGTACCGGCTTGATGCCTTTGCGGTAGAGCAGGTCGTTCACGACATGTCGCATGGCGTTACGCCGTGTCGCCGTCGTGCTGTAAGTAAGGCTGATGGTGATGGAAGGCTCGTCGCCGGTTTCCACCATGTGCGGACTGGTGATGGGCATGTAGACGCCCATGCCGGGGCCGACGGTGTAGACGTGGGCGCGCTCGCGGAATGCCTCGTCCCACTTCACCAATCCGAGATCATGCCGGGCATGGAAAACGTCGCGTGCGTGCTCGCTGCATACCTCGATGTCCTCGGCATCCCAGACGTAAACTTTCTTGGTGCCGCGAACCTGCAGCAGGATGCCGTGATTGCGGTCGATATGAAACGGCGTGGTGGTATGCGGCGAGGCCACGAAAATCCATCCGGCGCGGTAATGCATGCCCGGATCCTTGCGTTCGATCAGTGGCTGGATCGGGTCCATCGCCAGGTCGACCAGGCCGCGGTAGGTCGGGTCATCCTGCACGTGGCGCAGCAGCATCCACGCCTTGGCTTCGTTGATGCCTTGCAACGTATCGGCAGCGGATTTTCGATTGGGATAGAGACGGCCGACGTCATCGAAGTTCGCATCGGCGCCGGCTTCGTTGTTGAACGTAAACAGCCGCGTGCTGCCCTGGAACCGCTTGCCCAAGGCCACCAACTGATCGGGCTGCAACAAGGGATGGTCGGACAACCGGTGACGCACGGCCTGGATGCGCCACGGATCGAAGGTTTCCCAATCAAGATCGATAAGTGTCGTCGCGCTGGTGTTCATGATTGAGCCCTCCCGCCATACGAAAGAGTCAGTGCGGGGCGTAAATGCGCTTTGCTTCGACACATCGCGTACGTCGTTCGCCACGACGTCTTTACTTGCCGCAACAGACATTTAATGCAAATACCGGAGCTGCAAATACTGGCGTTGATGCGCCAGTCCCCACGAGTTCCACGTTTTGCCGCATGTCGATCAACTTGCCGATGCACCCAGGCATACAGGGTGCATCGCCCCACCATTTATTTGGACTGGAACGCCAACAACCACAAAATGGCGCCCTGAGCAGGGGCGCCGGCCCAGCTGACGTCGTAGCGTCCCGCAGCGGCTACCTGTTTGTAGGCCACTGCGCATTGCACGCCGCTGTTATCGGGAAGCTTCAGATAACTGTCGATGACAGTGAATCCGTTGTTGGGTACGGCGGACATCCGCTTGATGCCGCCATCGCCCCACCATACGGCGATCAGTGTTGCCGGACCGGTCGTGGTGACGCTGCCGCTGGTCATGACCAGGCCAGTAGGGGCGTAGTTCTGGCTGACATCCTGCAGAACGCCCGCATTCCTTATCTCGATGAACGGGACGGAGATTTCGCCCGCCGCATTGCCGTTCTTGGTGAAGCTGACGGTGTGTTCGGAGCCGCCTTTGGCGGCGAGCGCTACGTAGGCTTTGACGTTGAAGCGATCGCCGTAGCCATTGCCGAACGGAACGTCGTTGCCCAGTTGCTTCCAACGATTGCCGTAACTGTCGACAGGCCCTGAAGCATTGCTCAAATAACCGCCGTTGAAGACGATCAACGAACTGCCATGTTGCTGTGATGTGATCGGATCGGTGACGACCGGGCTGGTACCAAGTCCTTCGGACTGGGTTTGCAGCGTGTGGGCACCTAACGAAGGGGTCGAGGCATCGCCCGGGGCGCCCTGGGCTGGCACGCAACTTGCTGCTGCAACCCATAGGGCGCCAGCCGCGGCATAGCGGCAGCAGGCGGCAACATGGTCGCGACAGCCTTGCACGGGAATCCCCCTAGAGCTTGTGACCGATTTTGAGAACTAGGTCACACTAAGTCAAGCTCAAAATGTGCTTGCTTCGACGCCCGCCGTGCGCGAGGCTAACAGCACTCCTTGATAACCGCCGAGGCGGTCAGGCGCGCGGGAGGCGCCACCATGCAATAGGGGAAACGGCATGGCTAACGAGATCGATTTTCTTGAGTTGTATCGGCAGCTCAGGGTGAGTCCCGATTGCAGTCTGGAAGAATTCAAACGGGCCTACCGCCGCTGCGTATCCACCCTGCATCCAGACCGCAGACCTCCGGGGCATGACGGGTATATACATCCCCGCAGCGGGCAGCGCCTGCAGCAGATCAATGTTCAATATGAGGCAGCGATGGAATTTCTGCGGCTGCACGGGCGCCTTCCGGGCGCGCCGCCGCCCCAGGGCGTCACACCGCAAAGAGCCAGTCCGACGCCACGCCCGTCGCCGACACCGCCCCCACCACGGCCAACTTCCGCACGGGCGCCACGACGTCCGCAGGTAAAGTGGCTGATTCCGATTGCATTGCTCGCCGTCGTCATTCTGTTTTGGGGCGCATCCGCCGTGAATGCCCCAGCGGATGGCGGTGCCGATGGCGCCACCCGCGACAACGATGCCACCCGCGTTGAAGCACCGGCCCCGCCGATGCTGAGTTTGGGCATGTCGCAGGAAAATGTGCGCGCCATCGAAGGCAACCCAGTCGAGATTCGCGACGATTTGTGGGAATACGGACCATCGTGGGTGCGGTTCGACCACGGTTCGGTAGTCGATTGGTATAGCTCGCCCTTGCATTCACTGAAAACGGTGCAGGCAAAGCCTGCTCAAACCGAGTCGCCTGTTGCACGCAATTGATTTCGACACCGTTGAGGTCTTAGCGCGCGCCGCGGCTGAACAAGACGACTTCCACGGTTTCGATAAGGATCAGCAGGTCGAACAACAAATTGTGATTTTTCACGTAAAAAAGGTCGTATTTGAGCTTTTCGGCCGCATCCTCTTCCGATGCGCCGTACGGATAGCTCAGCTGCGCCCAGCCGGCGAGGCCAGGCTTCAAGCAGTGGCGCAAGCTGTAGTAAGGGATCTTGGTGGCCAGGTCTGCAACGAACTGCGGTCGCTCCGGGCGTGGCCCGACAATGCTCATATCGCTCTTGAGCACGTTCCATAGCTGCGGCAATTCATCAAAACGCAACTTGCGGCAGATACGGCCGACGCGCGTCACACGATCATCCTGTTTGCTGGCCCAGCGCGCTATGCCATCGCGTTCGGCGTCGGTACGCATGCTGCGGAATTTGAGCAGCCAGAACGTTTGCCCGTTTTTGCCTACGCGTTCCTGCCGATACAGAATGGGTTGGCCAGGGCCTGATTCCAGCCGAATGGCCAGGACGACCATCAGCATCAACGGCCAGCACAACAGCAACAACACCATTGCGGCCACCACGTCGAAACAACGCTTGGCCAGCCGATGCACCGGCGTGGCCTGGAAGCCGCTGGAAAAAACCAGCCACGACGGCTCCAGCCACAATTGCACGCGGCCGGATTCGCGTTCGAAGAAGGTAGTGAGATCGGTGATCGTGACGCCTGATTGCCGGCACTGCAGCAGACCGTCCATCGGCAGCCTGCCGCGGCGATCGTCGACGCCGACGACGATCTCGTCGATTTGCTCGCGCTTGGCCAGAACAGGCAAGGGGACGTCCGGCGCAAGCAACTTATCGGCAGGAATGGCGATATCTTCGCCGGGGCAGGGCACATAGCCGACGACCGTAAAACCGCGACGATCCGAGCGCCTGCGCATGCGGTTATGAATTTGCGCAGCACGCTGGCCGGTGCCGAGAATGAGTACACGCGGCTTGAGCGACTCGATCTCCACCATCCGCATAAAAAGGAGGCGAAACACTATCACCGCCACGAAGCCCATCGCCAGCGCCATACTGAGCACGCCGCGGCCGACATATGCCTGCGGCACGATGTAATAGCCAATCACCAGCAGCAGGCCGCCGATAATGAAGGCGACGCCCTGGCGCGCCACTGCGCCTTGCCAGGTCGTACGCAGATGCGTCCGGTATTCACCGAGCGCAACCATGCCGAGCATGATGGCCGATGCGAAGATAAAAGATCGCAGCAGCAAATGATGCGAAAAATCGACCAATTCGTCGGCATTACGAAAATAGCGAAGGTGCATCGCCACGTGAAGTGAGGATGCAAGCAACAGCAATTCGGTTGCGCCGAACAGCACTAGCCAGCGCACCGTTTGACGCCGTAAAAAGCGAAGCATTTGAATCCCCCAAACGCCATGTCCCCTGAGACGAAAATGAAGCTACCCCTTTTTTTTGCCGGTGTCGATGGCGATTTTTGGCGCTTCTCGCCGGTCAATCTTGCGATGCATAAAAGTGTTACATGGGTGATGCACACCTGGTGTTACATGGGTGATGCACATGTATGAGATCACTCGAACAAGGTTCATGTGGGGCGATAGAATCCAGCGGCACCCCGGAGCCACCTTTCACCGCATGCGCCGAACATGGTTGGCGGCGTGCACTTTTCCACGAAGCGGCGGGTAGGCTCCTCCCGCTCCGAAAGCGGGATAGAGGAGCGGCTTATATCGCCTCGGACAGGGCGGCAGTGCGGATCTGCGCACTCAGCCGATCGGCAAGCCGCAGGGCGAGCGCGACCACCGTAAAGGTGGGAAACGCCCAGCCACCGGTGGGGAATACCGAGCTTCCCGCAATATGCAGATTGTCGATGCCATGCACGCGGCACTGGCGGTCGACGACACCTTGCCGCGGATCGTCGGCCATGCGTGTCGTACCCAGGTGATGCGCAGTCGTGTGGACCTGGGCGGTTGCGTTGTCGTCGTCGCTCAACCAGGCAGCAGGCTGGTAGCTCCCTCCGCTGACGCGGGCCAGCTCGGCGCCGAACACCGATGCCGCCATTCGATAGGTATGCCGGTCGAGCGCGGTAATCCGCCAGTCGGCGCAGACCTTCGGCAAGCCCAACGGATCCCGTTCGTGGGCGAGCGTGATGCGACTATCGGGGTTCGGCGCCTGTTCGAAATATCCGATCAGTTCGACCCGATTGCTGCGCACGGTAGGTCTGCGTCGCAGTTTTTGCAGTGCCGCCCTGGCGATATCCGGAGAGCCAAGCCCGACGCGCAGCGCCAACATCGCAATATTGGCGTTGCGTTCGCGCATGTCATCGTCCGTGGCTGGCGCATTTCGCAGTGCGGCGCAAAGGCGGGCTTCGAGCAGCGCATTTTCGTCCTGCTCGGTCGGCCGTAAAGCGGCGCGCAAATCGCGCAGAGACCGAATGCCCTGCGGAACAGGGCCTTCGACGGCAAACGGATGTACGCGTCCATTCAAGATGCGCTGCGCTTTCTGGAATGCCTGCGACAAGCCGATTTCGGGAAACGCCGGTGCAAGGCCTTTGCCGAGGTTTCGGTCATAAGGCCGCGTGAGCCGCTCCGGCGCAGCGGTGACAATCGCACCCATGCTGCCGCAGGGATGGTCCATGAAATAGCGACCGACAAGATCATGGCGGTTGCCCAGGCCGGTAGGCATGAGGGCATTGGATAGCAGCAGCATGCGTGCATTTTCGATGCCGCCGCAGGCCAGCACATAGCGTTCTGCCCGCACCATGCCCGTGCGCCCATCGATCGTGCCGATGCGCGCGTGGCTAATCGTGTCCGCATTGGCCGATGCACACAGTTCGAGCAGGTTTGCATGCAGCAAAACCGTGATATTCGGTGCCTTGTCCAGTTGCTCCCGATAAGCCTTACCGAACAGGATCGGGCTGCGTGCAAAGACCTGATTGATCAGTTTGTCGGCGTCGAAAGCGATCGGATCATGGGCGAGCGGCGCCAGAAATGACCCGTCGGCGAAATCGTGCGCATCGATCTGGCAATACTCGCGTGCGCGCTCGTAATAGGGCTTCAGTTCGTCGTAGCCGATGGGCCAGCCGCTGTGCGGCACCCAATCCCGTGCAACTAAGTCGTGACGGCCAAATGGAATGCAACCGCCGCCCCATAAGTTGCAGCTGCCGCCGAATACGCGCATGCGTGACGTGCCTGCGTCGAAGGGCAGGGTGCCGATCGACAGGCCTTCGTACAAGGCCTGGCTCTGCTCTTCGCCGGTGGCGCCGCCGCCTTCGATCAGGCATACGGTGATCGATGTGCCGATGAAATGCCGTGCGATCGCAATGCCGGCGGCGCCAGCGCCGATGATGCAGAGGTCCGCGTCAATGGCCGGTGCGGCCGAACCATCCAGGTAGTCAATGATCACTTCGCCCCCGATGCTCACATTGGCGTGCGCCACGGCGAGCTGCACAAGCTACTCGCGGTAATAATCCCTATACCAGCTTACGAAGTTGGCGATGCCCGTGGCTACAGAAATTTTTGGCGCATAGCCAACGGACTGTATCAATTCTGTTACATCGGCTTCGGTGTCCGGCACATCGCCAGCCTGCAAAGGGAGCATCTCCATCTTTGCCTTGCGGCCCAGGCACTGCTCAAGCACCTCGATGTAATGAAGCAGTTCCACCGGCTGCTCGTTGCCGATGTTGTACAGCCGATACGGCGCCACGCCGCTACTGGCCGGATCCGGTGCGGCACCATTCCAGTGGGGGTTTTTGCCGGGTACGCGATCCAGGGTACGCACAACGCCCTCAACGATATCGTCGACGTAGGTAAAACTTCGCTTGTGCTTGCCGTGGTTGAAAACCCGGATCGGCTCGCCGGCAAGCATGGCTTTGGTGAACAGGAACAGCGCCATGTCAGGACGGCCCCACGGCCCGTAAACCGTAAAGAAGCGCAGCCCGCTGCTGGGAATGCCATACAAATGCGCATAGCTGTGCGCCATCTGCTCGTTGCCTTTCTTGGTGGCGGCGTAAAGCGTGAGCGGATGTTCGGCCGATTGGTGTTCGGAGAAGGGCATCGCGGTGTTGGCGCCGTAGACCGAACTTGTCGAGGCAAAAACCAGATGCTCCACGGAATGCCGACGGCAGCCTTCGAGGATATGCAAAAAACCGGTGACATTGCTGGAAACGTAAACGTGCGGATTTTCCGCGGCGTAACGCACGCCCGCTTGCGCAGCGAGGTTGATGACGCGCTGCGGCCGGTGCGATGCGAAAGTCTTTTCCACTGCATCGCGATCAGCAAGGTCGGCATGGATATGCGTGTAGCGCGGATGTTCGATGAATCGCGCCAGGCGCGCTTTTTTCAAATTGACGTCGTAATAATCGTTGAGATTGTCAAAACCGATGACCTCGTCGCCGCGCTCAAGCAGCTTGAGTGCAACATGCGAGCCGATAAACCCGGCCGTGCCGGTGACGAGCACTTTCATGGCATGACATCCTGTTAAGGCCGTTAAGGCAATGGTGCTGACCTAAGGGCGCTACTAAAGGCGCCCGTCGACCGCTTCACGCGGGAGCACATATTTCACGTCATAAATCACCGATGTCGGCTTGCCAAGGGCCCGTATGCCCTCCGCACCCATGGCGACGAATTCCCGATGCCCGACTGCGATGATGACCGCATCGTAAGTACCTGCCTGAGGCTGGCTCACGAGCGTGATCGCATATTCGTGCACCGCCTCGGCGGTGCTGACCCAGGGGTCGTGAACATCAACCTGCGCGTTGTAACCGGAAAGCGCCTTGGTGATATCCACCACGCGCGTGTTGCGCAGGTCGGGACAATTTTCCTTGAACGCCAGGCCAAGCACCAGGATGCGGGCGTTCACCGGATTGATGCCTTTGCGCACCATCAAGCGGATCACTTCGCTGGCGACATAGGGACCCATGCCGTCGTTGGTCCGGCGCCCGGCAAGAATGACATCCGGATGGTGTCCGACTTCCTGTGCCTTATGCGTGAGGTAATACGGGTCGACACTGATGCAATGGCCACCGACGAGGCCGGGCCGGAACGGCAGGAAATTCCACTTCGTACCGGCCGCCTGCAGCACTTCAAGCGTGTCGATACCGAGCTTGTTGAACAGGATGGCCAGGTCGTTGACCAGCGCAATATTGAGATCGCGCTGGGTGTTCTCGATCACCTTGGCCGCCTCGGCCACCTTCAGCGAACTCGCCTTGTGGGTGCCGGCGGTGATTACGGAACCATACAGGCTATCGACAAAATCCGCGGTTTCCGGGGTGGAGCCGGACGTGACTTTGAGAATGCTGGTGACGCGATGCTGTTTATCCCCAGGATTGATGCGCTCGGGACTGTAGCCGGCGAAGAAGTCGCGGTTGTAAACCAGGCCCGATCCTCTTTCAAGGATGGGAATGCAAACTTCCTCGGTGCAGCCCGGGTATACGGTTGATTCGTAGACCACCACGTCACCCGCCGCCAGCACCTTGCCAAGCGTCTCGCTCGCCTTGACCAATGGCGTGAGATCGGGGCGCTTGGCATTGTCGATCGGCGTCGGCACGGTAACGATATACGTGTTGCATTCGGCCAGGTCGGCCAGATCCGCACTGACCCGCAATCGCGTGGCCTCGACCAGTTCGGCAGCGCTGACTTCCAGCGTGCTGTCATGGCCGGCACGCAGTTCGTCGACACGCCCTTTATTGATGTCGAAACCGATCGTGTCGTAGTGCTTGCCAAACTCGACGGCTAACGGCAAGCCGACATAGCCAAGTCCAATAATGGCGAGCCTGGTGTTCTCCAGCTTCCGCATACGCGCCCCCTGATCGTCGGTACTTCCTGGTAAAAAATGGATCGGCCGGCCAACCTGCGCAGTTGACATCAGTCGCGGATTGTCTGCAACTGCTTCTTTTTGCCGCTATATGGATAGGGCGGTTAGCAGGGACAGGTCGGTATTGCGCCACCTATCTGCCAACACCACATCACCGGCCATGCCAGGCGATTAAGTCGATCAAGGTCAATGTCGCGCTCGCCATCCTTGGCAAGGACTCTGCGATGAGCAACGCTATTGGAGGCGCCAGGCCAAGGTTTCTCCGGCTAGAAAGGGCACCACGTCTTGGCCGCCGACATCCACGACATCAGGCACCTGCCAGGGGTTGCGCTCCAGCGTGATCCTGTCGGGATTGAGGGGTAGCCCGTAGAAACGGGGGCCGTATTCGGAGGCAAAGGCCTCAAGGCGATCGAGCGCACCTTCCTCATCGAACACGTGCGCATACACTTCGAGCGCAACCGGTGCATTGAATATCCCCGCGCAGCCACAAGCGGATTCTTTCATCGCGCGCGGATGCGGTGCAGAGTCCGTTCCGAGGAAGAATTGGGGCGAGTTGGAAGTCGCCGCTTTGCGTAGGGCGATGCGATGCCTTTCGCGCTTCGCCACTGGCAAGCAGTAAGCATGCGGGCGCAACCCGCGCTGGAACATCGCGTTGCGATTTATCACCAGATGATGGGGCGTGATGGTTGCTGCGACCTGATTACCGCCCTCCCTGATGAAATCGACCGCCTCGGCTGTGGTGATGTGCTCCAGTACGATCTTGAGCCCGGGAAAATCCCGCACGATCGAGGTAAGCACGCGCTCAATAAAGACAAGCTCGCGATCGAATACATCCACATCTGCATCCGTCACCTCGCCATGGATGAGCAGCGGCATACCGATCTTTTCCATCGTCGCCAGTACCGGATGGATTCGGCGAACGTCGGTTACGCCATGAGATGCATTCGTGGTGGCGTGAGCCGGGTAGAGCTTGCACGCGGCAAATACGTTGTCTGCGTAGCCCGCGGCCACTTCGGCAGGGTCGATGCCATCGGTTAGATAGCAGGTCATCAACGGGTGGAATGAGGTGCCCGACGGGATGACGGAGCGGATCCGGTCACGGTATTGGCGGGCAGCTTCCACGGTGCAGACCGGCGGAACCAAATTCGGCATGACGATGGCGCGCGCGAAGCTACGTGCCGTTGCCGCGACGGTCTGCGTAAGCTGAGCGCCATCGCGAAGATGGACATGCCAATCATCGGGCTTTCGGATTGAAACCGTCGTCATTGATTACGAATCTCCTGATTGATGTCTATAAAGCCGGCAGTAGCTCAGCAGCTCATTCTGATGCCGGAAGGTGTGTTTTTCGAAGCTCATTCATAAATTCTGCGCGCAGTTCAGGTCCACCTTCTTTCAAGGTGCGCGCCAGACCCTGCAACTTGGAAGTGGGCAAATACTCGTTTCCCCATGCAGCCATTTCCAACAGAAGAGGAACCAGTGCGATGCCTTTCTCCGTAAGGCTATAAATCGCCTTCTGTTTATGCGTCGGGTCATCGGACTTGGTAATGATGCCTTCCTGGACAAGCTTTCGAAGCCGGTCGGCGAGGATATTCGATGCGACCCCCTCCACCGATTGGGTCAGCAGTTCGCGGAAATGCCTTCGATTGACGAAAACGATGTCGCGAATGACGAGCAGGGTCCATTGATCGCCAAGCACTTCGAGCGCTTGGTTGATGACGCATTCGGATCGGTGACTCGTACGCACGCTGCTTCCCACTTGAGTGGCCGTTTCAGCCCCATTCTACGACTTTAAAACCAGTTGCATAATCTAACCAGTTGTATCAGTGTACTGGTTGTTATGCCGCGAGATCCGTCCAGCGGGCACTCGCGCCTAACGCTGCGTCGTCAGGAACCTGGGGGTGGGACTGAAACTTCGTGGGAGGCAAAAACATGAACATGTTCAAGCAGCTGCATAAGCTCTGGATACCATGCGCTACGATTTTTGCTCTGACCTATTTTGGCCATGCGTCCGCTCAAGTGAGCTATCAAGTGACCGATCTGGGCGTTCCGAAGAACGACAATTATTCAATGATCATGTCCGTCAACGATGAGGGCTGGTCAGAGATTATGGCTGGCAACTTTCTGCCGGGGCAGGGAGATTCGTTATCCGGGGTACCTTTAAACGGGCGCGCACTGATCAATGTCGACGGACATTATCTCGACCTCGGCACGCTCGGAGGACCGAACAGTTGGATGAACTTTGGCGAGATCAACGACTTCGCCCAGGTAGTGGGTGATTCCGAAACGGCTGTTCCCGACCCCAATGGCGAAGACATTTGCGGATTCGGCACTCACCTTACGTGCCTTCCGTTTCTTTGGCAGCCCTTCCATATGAGCGCCCTCCCGACACTAGGCGGCAATAACGGGGAGGCGAGCGCAATCAATAACCTTGGGCAAATCGTTGGCATGGCAGAAAACGGGGCCGTGGACGCCTCATGCCAGCCAGGCACCATGAATAATCGGGTTCAATTGCCGGTGTTGTGGGAAAACGGCAACGCCCACGCTCTTCCTACGGTAGACCGTGATCCCGACGGATTCGCATTTTGGATCAACGATCGTGGTGAGGCCGTCGGCTACTCGGGAAACTGCAGCGGCCCCATTCACGGCATCGTGTGGGAAAACCGAACCGCGTCTGCGCTTGCGGACCTCGGAACCGGCGGTTTCGCCGAGAACATCAACAACCAAGGCGAAATTGTCGGAACCGTCGGTAGTGCTGACGGAAGCACCCAAACTGGGGCGATTTGGCAGATCGTCAAAGGCACAGGCACCACCAAACTCACTACCGTGCTCGGACTGCTGCCGGGGGATGCTGCGGGCATAGCTTTCGGCAACAACAACGAGGGCCAGGTAGTAGGAGGGGAGTGGAACGCCAACTTCTACTGGTCGCATGCCTTTATCTGGCAGAACGGCGTAATGACCGATCTCAACACACAGTTCCCTGCCAGCTCCAACCTGTTCGCGACCTTCGCCGCCAAGATCAACAACCGCGGACAAATCGGAGGCATGGCCATCGTATGCAGCGGCCCGCACCAGGGCGAGATGCACGCCTTTCTAGCGACCCCTGTGAAGCAGGGCATGGGTGAATCGATTGCACAGGCCGCGCCTGATTGCCTGGAATCCAATTTTCCCGCAGCGGACGCTGTCAAACGGCTTTTGAAGAAATCCGGAGGCGGCGGCCAGCTCCTGCAAGGAATGGCGGGCAGACTTTAAGCGCGTGGTGGCTGGAAAAGCACCAAGGTAGCGGAATCAACACTCCAGCTAGGTCTGGCTATACTCGAGCGCGTTAGCCAGATTTGGCTGGGGAGAGTTGCTGCGGAATCCTGAGGTAGCGCTGCGGCCCATGCCGCGTGTCGCAACATGGATAACCGGACGTCGGGGGCGTAGATTCGGTAGTCAGGCCGCAACGTGAGATTCATATCGACCTTGTGCAATCAGCTGAGCCACCGGCCACCAGGCCATCACTGAAAAGGAGAACGCGGTGAACGAGTCCATTCGCCTTAAGTATCTTCGAATTGTGCTGGTATTAGTTGGTATCACATTTATCGCTGGCATCTATCTGCTGATGATGGTCTGGCCATCCGGCTGGACATGGCATACCGGTCATTCCGACTACCCTCTGATGATCGTAGGTGTCTACGCAACGCTTGGCGTATTTTTGCTTTTGGCCTCCCGCAACCCTCTAGCTCATCTCAGCCTCATCTGGTTTACGGTCTGGTCCAGCGTGGTGCACGGCGCAATCATGGCTTTCCAAGCATTGGCTAGCCCCATGAATCACGGTCATCTCATGGGAGACATTCCTGCGCTTTTCATTGTGGCGGCCGTACTCGCAGTACTGACCCCCAGGGCAAAAGACGCTGCTCTTGCTAAAACGGCCTAAGTATCCGCCGCATGCGTTGCGTGGTGATCAGCCTCGCTGCCAGCGCCAAACCAGACAGTACGCTTTTTACTGGCACACTTAACTGCGACGAGTAAGTGCAGTTGTTGGCAACTGACAACGTCGATTAATGGAGCACCAACACAGAGCTGAGCCATTCAAGTGTGCCTAGACATCAGGCGCGGCTCCGATCTGGCCTTGTGCGACGACTGGACCAGTAGGTTGTCCGGTCGGCGAACCACCCGGCGGCTCCAGCGATACCGCGAGAATTGCAGTCGGGCCGAGTTGGGAAAGTAGCGAAGGAGATAGCGACATGACGTTGGTGTCGTTTGGCTTGAATACGCCCACGGAAATGGGTTTTCCGCCGTGGGGAATCAGCCAGAGCTGCGTGCTGCGATCTTTCGTGTAAGCCGTCGGGCTGGCGGCGACCACAATCATTTCCTTGCGCGACAGATCCATGGTGGCGGTCCAGCCGACCACGCCATTGGTCTGCCTGATGCTCGACACCATCACGGTGTTCGCCACGATCTGCGGCGTCGGCACAGCCATGGTGCGGATAAGCACCACGACGCATGCCGCAGCGAGTACCGACGCACCCACGCCGATCCATCGCCATAAGCGCAGACTTTCAAGCAACGAACGACGCGGCGCGGGCTGACGCGCTTCGCTCCATTTCAGGCTTTGCGTGATGCGGCTCCATACATGTGCCGGCGGTGCTGCATCCGGCAGCGTATCCGTCAACGGAATCAGGTGACGTTGCCAGCGTGCCACGGCAGTGGCGGCTTCTACGTTTTCAATCACCTCGCGTGCCACAGCTGCGCGGGTATCCGCGTCCAGCACACCGAGCACGTATTCGGCGTAACGGAGATTATTTCGATCGTCGTCGTTATGCGTATTCATGTTTCAAGGCACGTGCGAAGTTGCAGCAGGCCACGGCGGATCCAGCTCTTCATGGTGCCGAGGGGTACCTGCGCCCGGTGCGCCAGTTCGTGGTAGGTGTTGCCGCTGAAAAACGCTTCGCGGATCGAACGGCGTTGATGCACATCCAGCTCCTGCAGGCATTCTTCCAGGCGCCGGTAGGATTGATGGCTTTCCACCGTGGCCACTGGTGTGGGCTCGTCGTCGGCGATGCTGTCGATGGCGAAGTCATGATCCAGCTGCACGTTTGCATGTTGGCGCAACCGGTCGATGGCCTTGTTACGCACCAGCGACACCATCCAGGTCATGGCACCGGCACGGCCCGGCTCGAAGGTGGCGCCACGCTGCCAGATGGAAACATAGGCTTCCTGCAGCACTTCTTCGGCCTCGCGCGGATCCGTGAGCATCCTGAGGCATACCCCGTACAGGCGCGGCGACGATCGGCGATAGAGCTCGGCAAATGCCTCGCGATCGTGATCGCCAACGCGTTGCAGCAATCGGTCGAGCTCTTCCTGATCGACAGTACGGGTAACACTCATGGGCAAAGAATCCTGGAGGGTTGGAAAGCCTGCGAGTGAGCGACGCCTGGAAACACGGCGCCATCTATAGCATGAAGGCCGGCGTGTCTGGCAGCGGCCGGCGCGGCTTTCATGTGCAGAAAACGTCAATGTCACGGCGTCGCTTCCGGCCATTGCTGGGGCACCCGGCGCAGCTTGCCGGTGTCGTAGCCCAGCTCAGCGACCTTGCTGACGAGTTGGGCGTAGTCATGCTCCGGCAGCGTTGGTGTGCGCGCCATGATCCACACATAGTCACGCTTGCTGCGGCCGACGATAACGGTGCGGTAGTCGCTGTCCAGGTAGGCGATGACGTATTCGGCCTTGATCGGCCAGACAAACTGTTCACCCCAGACCGCGTTGCCAGTGCCGGGCTGCACCGTCCCGACGGGATGCATGGTTTTCACCGGCGCAGCGAAGCTGGCGTTGCGGTAGCGGAAGTCGGTGGCAATGCGGCCGTCGGCAAGCAGGGTGTATGACTCCACCGCGTTGTAGGCATGGCGTTCGGGAAAGCTTGGAATCGACGCAATGACATACCAGCGGCCCATGTAGCGGGGCAGGTCTACCTGTGCCACGTGTGGCATGGGCTGCACTGCCGTGCAACCGGCCAACCCGATCACGGCAACAGCGCAGGACATGGCAGCGTTACGCAAGATGTTCACCACGTCACTCCTGCCGCGAAAACAGATAGTGCGCGACCAGCCACTGCTGGCCTGAGTCATAGCCGAACAGCTCCGCGCAGGCCATCCAGAACATCCGCCAGCGCTGGCACCACAGGTCGGCGTGTTCACGGCCATAGGCTTTGACCAGGGAGCGCATCACTTCGGTGTTGTTGGCGTCCTGGTTGGCCAGCCAGTCGTTGGCCGTTCGCTGGTAATGGCGGCCGTCCACCTTCCAGCGCTTTTCCAGGCTCAGGTCGCGCTGGAACCACAGCAAGGTATCCACCGAGGGCATCAGGCCGCCGGTAAAGAAGTGACGGCCCATCCAGTTGGTGTCGCCCTCCGTCTCGAACGTGTAGAGCAGGGTCTGGTGCGCAAAGATATGTACGAACAACTTGCCGCCCGGTCGCAGCCAGCTCGCAATGCGGGCCAGCAAGGTTTCGTAGTTGCGCATGTGTTCGAACATTTCGATCGAAACACAGCGGTCGAAGGCTTCGACATCGAGCGCCAGCGTGTTCACGTCAGTAGTGATGACCTTGACGTTGGAAAGACCGCGTGCAGCGCACACCGTCTGAATATGCGTGCGTTGGGAATGCGAGTTGGATACTGCGGTGATGCGCGCGCTTGGATAGCGCTCGGCCATCCATAGCGTTAGCGATCCCCAGCCACAGCCCAATTCCAGAATGTCCTGTCCGTCGCACAGTTGAGCGCGTTCGCCGTACAGTTCCAGCATCGCTTCTTCCGCCTGCGCCAGCGTCTCGTTGCCGGTGGGGTAGTAGCACGACGAGTATTTCATGCGCGGCCCCAGGCATGCCCGGAAGAACGCTGCGGGCAATTCGTAGTGCTGCGCATTGGCCGCGTCGGTGTGGATAGCTACCGGGCTGTGACGCAGCAAGTCGATGCGCTGCTGATACTGCGCCGACTCCGCGGTTACGCCCTGCGCAGATTCTTCGCGCAGCCGTTGCGCGCAAAGCCGGCGGATGCCCAGGCGCACCACGGCATCCGGTAGCAGCCCGCGCTCAGCCAGGCCCAGCAAGCCTGCTGCCGCCTGTTCGGGGCGCGGCATGTCTTGGGCTGCGGCGGTGGTGGTCATGAGGCCTCCTTGGAAGAAGTAGGGGATCTGGGAAACCACGGCATGAACATCGGCGTGGTGCGTTGATAGTCGCGGTAGTCGTCACCCCGTTTGCGCAGGGCCTGGGCTTCCGTAAAGGTCACGCCGCTGATCCAGCGCAGAAACACATACATGACGATCGGCCCCGACCATGCCAGCCACGCCAGCGGCGATCCCCACGCCAGCGCGACATAGGCGAACCAGTGCAGCCATTCAAAGAAGTAATTGGGATGCCGCGAATAGCGCCACCAGCCTTCGCGACAAGTCTTGCCGCTGTGCATGGGGTTGCTGCGGAATCGGGCCAGTTGCCGGTCGGCGCTGGTTTCGCCGGCAACGGCGATGATCCAGATGATTACGCCCAGGATCAGTGTCGGCGTCACGGCACTTACGGGATTGCGTGCAACCGCGACAAACGGCAAGGCGAACAGCACCACCAGCACGGCCTGGCCTTCGAAGAATAAAAAGAACTTCCCTTGATGGCCTTGCCAGTGCGATCGAAGGTAGCGATAACGACCGTCCTCCGCTTCATGCAGCACGCGGCGCGCCAAGTGCCAGGCAAGCCGTGCCGCCCACGCAGCACCGAGCAGCGCCATCGTGTATCGCGGCCATGGCGCGCCCGTACCACTCCATGCCATCCACACGGCACCTAAACCGACGCCGATCGACCACAGCACATCCACGATGCCTGCATTGCTATGGCGCTTTTGCCAGCGCCATCCAAACGCCATGACGATCACCATGACGGCGAGCAGGATGCTCAATTGCAGTGAGATGCTCATCGATGCTGGGCTCCAGCAGAAATATGTGCGTTGCGAGTGGCCAAGGAAAACCGACGTGCGCAGACACCCAGCAACGGCAAGGCGATCGCCCAGCACACGCTCAACCAGATCAGTCCGCGCCACGCCGGATGCGGGAAATCGACCGCGTGCCATCCACGCTGCGCACCCAGATATGCCAGCGGTGCGCCGATCGCGCCGAAGGCCAATGCCAGCCACCAGCGATCACGAAGATAGGCCAGGCTTTGGTTGACGGTCATCGCAAAAGACAACCACAACACCAGAATCCACACCGGCGCACCGTGCGCGGGAATGGCCGGCGACGGCGTGGCGTAATGTGCCCAGCCCATGCGTGCCGCAACGCCATCGATCAACACGCCGAAGATCAGCGCCATGCCGAGCAGGCGCCATTCTGTCGAGCGGCTCGGCGCCAAAGCTAACTGGGATGACACGAAGGCCGCACTGGCCAGAAGCGCTGGCCATATCAGGCCATGAGCGGCGCCGATAACGGCGGCAAACCACACCAGCTGATAAGCGATGAAGTTGATCCAGCGCATCATGCGAACGGCCTGTCAGGTCCAACGCGGCTGCGAAGGCCGCGCCTGCGGTCGCGCCAACAGGAGGTGCGATACGCCGATCGAACGCTCGCGAAAACCGCCTTCGCAATACGCCAGGTAAAACTCCCACAGGCGGATAAATCGTTCGTCGAAACCTTGCGCGCGCACGTTTTTCAAAGAGCTCTGGAAGCGTTCTTGCCATGCATGCAGGGTTTGCGCGTAAGAGAGACCGAAATCCTCCAGATGGACCAGCGCCAGGTCGCTGGCCTTGGTCTTGGCTTCCAGCATGGCGCTGATGGAAGGAATAAAGCTGCCGGGAAACACATGCCGCTTGATGAAATCCACCACCTTGAGCGCCTGCCGGTAGCGATGATCTTCGATGGTGATGGCCTGGATCAGCGCGAGTCCATCGGGCTTGAGCAGTTGGGTGAGCTTGGCAAAGTAGGTAGTGAGGTACGGCGCGCCAATCGCCTCGATCATCTCGATGGATACCAGGCGATCGTAGTTGCCTTGCAGGTCGCGGTAGTCCTTGAGCAACAGCGTGACCTGCTCGTTTAGCCCGGTTTCGCGTACGCGCTCCGCCGCGTACGCATGCTGTTCGCGGGAAATCGTGGTGGTGGTGACATGGCAGCCGTAGTGCCTGGCGGCGTGGATGGCGAAGCCGCCCCAGCCGGTGCCGATTTCCACCACGTGCATGCCTGGCTGCAGGCCGAGCTTGCGGCATATGACATCGAGCTTGTGGGCCGAGGCCTGCTCCAGCGTGTTGCCGTCATCGGCCCACAAGGCCGACGAATACATCATGTCGGGCGAAAGAAAGCAGCGGAAAAAGTCATTGCCGAGATCGTAATGTTGCGCAATGTTGCGGCGGCTGCCGGCATGGGTATTGCGCCGCCTTGCATGCCATAGCTTGAGCACCGCGCCGCCCAGCCGGGCCACGCCACTTTCCATACCGTCCAGCAGATCGCGGTTGCGTACCAGCAGACGTACCAGCCCGACCAGGTCATCGCAATACCAGAGACCGTCACCGTAGGCATCGCCGGCGCCCACGCTGCCTTGCATGGCCACGGCGCGGTAGAACATGGCGTCGCTGACCGTCACGTGCACCGTCGGCGAATCGTTGGAAGTGTTGCCCAGCTCCACGTCGCCCCATGCATCGTGCAGGACGAGCTTGCCGTGCCGCAGGCCCTGCAGGCTGGCGACAACACGGTCGCGCAGAAAGCGGCCCTGCGTGGAAGCTGTGGTGGATGAGCGAAGTGCGGAAGAGGCGAGCTCGTTCATGAGAGATCCCTGAGCTTGGAGGGGGGGTGGTCGTAAACCGGATTGCGCTTCAGCCACAGTCGCAGCGCCTGCCAGTGGATGGCGCCGACGACTTGCGCGGTCATTAGCGGAAAGCGCCACAGCACGCGTGCGAGCGATGCGCTATCCAGCGGCCGGCGCGTCAAGGCCAGCGTGGCGTCGAAATCCGGTTCTTGTTCGGCCAGTACCTTCATATGCACGCGCAGATCGTCGGCGGGCGGCGTAAAGCGCCAGTCGTAGCGACGCTGCATGGCCATGAAGGGTGATACGTGGAAGCCTTTGTCGAAGTGCCAATGCAGTGCGCGGCCGTGTTGCTCGGCCTCGGCCACCGGCAATACATAGGCGTGACGTTCATGCCATGGCGTATTGGTGATTTCCGCCACGATGCCATCCAGCGTGACGCCATCGCTGGCATAGCAGTAATAGAAAGCGACCGGGTTGAAGACATAGCCCGCATAGCGCAGATGCGCCAGCATGCGTACCGGTCCGCCCGGCTTTTTGCCGGTGCGTTCGGCGAATCGTTGCCGGACTGCTTCAGCCAAGGGCAGGTCGGTCGGACCCAGATAATCGCTGCGCCGCCACTCGGCGAGGTTGCGTCGATCCGCCGACCACAGACGGTGGCCTTCGAACACGTGATCCAGCTCGTCCAGATCCAGATAGAGCTGCGCCATGCGATAGGTAAAGGCATGCGCATGCGGCCGATGGCGCCGGTGCGTCACCTGGCCTTCGTATACGGCGCTGGCGAGTGTCGGGGGCATCACGCGGCGGCCTGCGTGTGTGCAGCAGCATCCAGGCGCTGTATCTCGGCGACGACATCCGCCGCACTGCGCATGCCGTCTTCATGGAATCCCCACCCCCAGTACGCACCGGCAAACCAGGTTCGGCGCCGACCCTGAATCTCGGACTTGCGCTTTTGCGCAGCGACCGCCGCTACATCGTAAACCGGATGGTGATACGTCATCCGGCGCAGGATGTGTGCTGGATCGATGGCCTCGGTGCGATTGAGCGTGACGACAAACGGGCGCGGCGACGAAACGCCCTGTAGCAGGTTCATGCAATAGCTGACCGTGCAAGCCTGATCTTTGCCTGCTGGCACATACGCATTCCACGCCGCCCAGGCTTTGCGGCGGCGAGGCAGCAGGGAAGCATCGGTGTGCAGCACCGTGTCGTTGGCCTGATAGCGGATGGCGCCGAGCACATCGCGCTCGGCCGGACTGGCGTCGGCGAGCAGCGCAAGCGCCTGGTCGCTGTGACAGGCGAGCACGATGTGATCGAACGCTTCGGTTCCGTAAGGTGTGGCGACATCCACCCTGTTGTCGTGGCGTCTTATCGAAGTGACCGGACACGCAAGGCGTTCGCGCACACGCCAGTGTTTCCGCATCGCGGTGACATAGGTGTTCGAGCCACCTTGCACGACGCGCCAGGGCGGACGGTCGGCGATCTGCAACATCTGGTGATTGGCCATGAACTGCACCAGGTAGCGCACCGGAAACGACAGGATCTGTGCGGAAGGCGATGACCACAGCGCCGAGGCCACCGGCACCAGGTGATCATCACGGAAGGCCTCGCCATAGCGATGTTCGGCGAGGTAATCGCCTAGGGTCTGGTTCGATCGGTCCTGCTCCAACAATGCGGGTGCTTCACGATAAAAACGCATCAGGTCGCGTACCATGCCCAGGAAGCGTGGCGACCACAGATTGCGTCGCTGGCAGAACAACTGGCCGAGCGTGCCAGCGTTGTATTCCAGGCCGGTGGCGGCGTTCTGGACGGAGAAGCTCATCGTGGTGGCCTGGCTCTCCACGCGCAGCTCGTCGAAGAGCTGGCTCAGCAGCGGATAGTGCGCGCGATTGAAGACGATAAAGCCGGTGTCGATGCGATAGGCTTGCCCGTCCTGCTGTACGTCGTGCGTGTGGGTGTGGCCACCCAGGTAGTCGTTGGCCTCAAACAGGGTGACGTCCTGCGAACGCGACAGCAGGTAGGCACTGGCCAGCCCGGCAATGCCGGATCCGATCACGGCGATACGCATGCTCAATACCTCGCCTTGCTCTCGATCCAGGCCGGCACCGGCTTAAGGTTCCACACCAGCCCCAGCGCGGCGAGCAGCCGCAAGCCGTACCAGGTGAGATCGATTTCCCACCACCGGAAACCCTGCCGTGCGGAGCCCGGATAGAAGTGATGGTTGTTGTGCCAGCCCTCACCAAACGTGATCAGCGCGAGCCACACGTTATTGCGACTGTCGTCCCGGGTGTCAAAGCGACGACTGCCGAAGCGGTGCGCCAGCGAGTTGATCGTCACCGTGGCGTGAAACAGCACCACGGTGGAGATAAAGAATCCCCAGGTCAGCATCTGTCCACCGCTGGTGCCAAACGTCGGTGCGTAGCGATGCAGCAGGGCGCCGAAGAGATACAGCAACACGGCGAGTGCAACGGGTACGGCGGTGTCATAACGATCCAGCCAGCGCAGTTCGGGGTAGCGGCTCAGATCGGGAACGCGAGCAAGGTCGGTGTGAAAGGCACGCGGCGTCAGGAACCAGCCCATATGGCTCCAGAGAAACCCGAACACCGTGGGCGAGTGGGGGTCCAGCTGCGTATCGGCATGGCGATGATGGTTGCGGTGATGCGCGGCCCACCAGAGCGGCCCTCGCTGTACGCATGCCGCGCCGATCAGTGCAAAAGTGAATTGCACCGCGCGCGAGGTCTGAAAAGCACGATGCGAAAAGTAGCGGTGATAAAAGCCGGTCAAGGCAAACATGCGCAACGCATACAGCGAGGCGGCCACCGCCAATGCAACCGGCGATACGCCTACCCAGAACACGCCCAGGCAGGCCAGGTGGAGAATCACGAATGGCGCGGCGCGCAACCAGTCGATGCGGGAGTCCAGTGCATTGGCCCGATCCGGGCTGCCCTGCGTGTCGAACCAGTTGAGCAGGGATGCAAGCGCTCTGGGCGATGGCTGATCCACGGGGCGGGCGGGAAGCTCAGGCCGTTGCATGAGGGTGTCCAGAAGAGGGGCTTACAGGGATATACGGAGCAAGGCGCCCGGCGGATGCAAAAAACTTTGCGCCCGCGGGGACTCACGGCGGGCATCGATTCACCAGGGGAAGGCCGGCGGCCTGCCGGATGTCCTGCGGGGTGGGCGCTGGCTGTTCCGCCGAGACCGGAAACTCGATCCGTACGGTCTGGCTGCCGCCGCTTGCATCGTGGATGTTGCTGATACCTTTAAATTGCACCAGCCGCCGGTCGGCCGTGTCATAGGTCAGGTTGATCGAGGGCGCGGCAAAGCCGTACCAGGTATCGAGACTCAGGCGTATGTGACGCCTGCCTGCAGCGGACGATGTATCGGTGAGGCGCAGGTCCATATAGCCCAGCCGGCTCGGCACCAGGAAGGCGAGGCGTGCCTGCGGATCGAGGCTGTCGAAATGATCGCGCACATAGGCATCGAACCCCGCATCGATGACCGCGTTAACGGGCATCTCCAGCGGCGCCGATCGCAACGGGGAATGGTCGTTTACCTGGACGTAGACCTTGCGTGCACCAGGCGGCCCGGATACCCCTTCGCGGTAGCCGGTGCGCGCGTCAACAAGGTCGAAATCTGGATCGGAAGCCGACGCCGCACCCCGTACCCATTTGCGTGCAAACGGTTGGCCGGATGGACAGCGGTAGAGCACCAGCCGCGTACGCTGATCGTTTTGGTCGAACACGAAGTGCTCTTCCTGATACAGTTTTTGACCGCTGTGGGCGTCGTACGCAATACCAAGGTAATGCAGATTTTCGGTTGCATTGGCTACCCATGGAAGGGCTGCAAAGATGGCGATCCAGGCTTTGCGTGGATAATTCCGCATGACTGGGCGTACTCCGGCAGGGTCTATATCTGCTTATACGGAGCGGTGGTTGCTTTGGATGCACTAGAGGGGGCGGCTATCTTTGCCGGCTAGGGAGGCGGTGAGCGGGTTTGATGAATTTCAGCTTTGCTGCCGAGAGGTGTCGCCGAGGCCCGATGATTAGGGATGGTTATCGCTGGTATGGCAAAAGCCTGTTGGCGTAGCGCCTAACCAGTGCATATTGCTTATCTGTAATTTCTCCTTGGCGTTCGTAACGTCAAGTCTTTGCAGGGCATGACTCTTATTTAATGTGTGGCAGTCACGGTTTGGCGCGGTTGTTATGGTAAGTCGGCCGTGACCAACCTGAGCTGCTGACCCGGCTCGTTGCCCGAGGAGGAGGCACTCTCGTGAGCGTCAGGCCATCGTTGACAAGAAGTTCACACCTAGATCGCTAATTTCGTCACGCTATTTTGACTGGATTTATGTAAGCCAGGCATTCACAGGGGGAAGGGATTCATGCATTTCAAAGCAGCTGCGGCCTCGCTTGGAGCCTGTTTGTTGTGCGCGTGCAACACGCTGGCGCCCATGGCGCAAGAACAGAAGGTAGCGAATCAATTTTCGACGGGCGTGAGTGGCCTGCACTAACTGGTCCAGATGTAGGGTTAGTTTAAGCAGCGAGCTTCAGATGTACATCCTGGATGGCTGGCAGGACAGCTTCAGGAGCCGGTGGCCGATAATTCAACGCGCTATGCGGCCGAACCGTGTTG
>NZ_JACZZA010000010.1 GCF_014863405.1 Dyella acidiphila | reverse complement strand
AACACGGTTCGGCCGCATAGCGCGTTGAATTATCGGCCACCGGCTCCTGAAGCTGTCCTGCCAGCCATCCAGGATGTACATCTGAAGCTCGCTGCTTAAACTAACCCTACATCTGGACCAGTTAGTGCAGGCCACTCAGTTTCCTTTTGGATTTTCATGATTTGGAACAATTCTTTTTCGGCATCGTGGCAATAGTGGTCATGCTGCTGATGTCTTTTTTTATGTTATTTATCATGCCGCGTAAGGATTTTTTTACGCGTACTCACTATCCGATTCGCTTCAATCGAAAAAAACGAATGGTTTATGTCTATCGTGACAAATGCGATGGCGGCGTATTGAGGATGCCTTGGGATGCGGGGTACTTCCACATAGGGCAGGGCATTCGCGACAAGGTGTATCTTGATCTGCGCTGCCATTTGCTGGATGGCGATATCGTCAAGGATACATTTCCAGTCGGCTTTTTCTTTGTTCCGCGCCAGGCTGTGCAAGAGTTGTGGGAATTTATCCGGGTTTATATGGAAGAGGGGCCCGAGGTGCTACAAGAAGATACGATTATTACTGCGACTCCCTCCCGAAGTTGGCGTAACAGTTTTGTCTTGGCTGGTACGCGTCTGTTGGCGTTCAATGACGCTCTGGTCGTTCTGCTTTATCCGTTTATTGTTTGCAGAGCCTTTTTCCGCTGGCTGGTAATGAAAAGCTGCCAGTTGCCATCGTGGCCCGTTGACATCGAGGAGGTTTGCCAAATTGAACCGAATGATCCGAATCAATTGGCGGAGCCCGCTTATTCCGGGCAGCCTGGTGAGGACGAAAAGGTTTACGCAAAAATGATGGTGAAACAAAATAGGTTGTTATCCAGACGCGCTCGTGCGGGAGACCGTTAGTTCACTGGTCGCGGTGGCGTAGCAAGATTTGGTTCGAGAATTTGAACGTAGCGATAAAGTGCTGTTCGCTGCTTGTTGGTCTTGGTGGTCCTGAGGTCTCTTTAATATGCAAGTTGCTAGAGAAAAGGCGTCTTCTTTCCCCTATCTGGTCATGCTGTGTGTCGTCATCGCGCATCTACTGCTCGATGCATTGGGCATCTACAGCATCCTTCACCTCGCCGCGCTGGCCGGCGACGACGATCACGATCGGTACGTCGATGCGTTCTACATGGCGCTGGGCAACGACATCGGCTTCCTGGTGATATCGGCGGCTTTCAGTCTGGCTGGCGCGCAGTGGATGCTGGAGCGGCGGCGCGTGGCGGGCCTGCCGGGTTATGCGGCTGCATGCATGGGTGTGTTGAGCGCAGTGCTTGGACTGGCGTGGAGTTTTGTTTCTGCGCATCTGATCAGAACCCTGGCATTGGCGCTTGCTTCGACCACCAGCATGCAGGTCGCCATGACCATCAGCGTGCTGATCGGCTACACGGTGGCGCCGTTGCTGGTGCTGTTTTCCATCTGGCTGCCATTCCGCTTGTGGCGTGCGAAGGAAATACCGGCGGTCGGGCTGGTCGATCTGCGCGCGCGTGGCTTGCTGCTTTTCGGCCTGTTTGCGTGGTCCTGGGTGATGCTGGTGCTCGGCTTTACGATTCCGGCGGCGGCGATCTACTACGCTTCCAGCGGTCTCGATCCTGCGCTGGTGCATATCGGCCCGTATGCAGGCTCGATGGTGCTCGCGTTGCCGGCGTTTCTGGGCGCGCTGATCGGCCTGCCGCGCAGCATGCCCGCCGTGCGGCCGGTGCGTATCTGGCTGGCTGCGCTACTGGCCATGCTGGTCAGCGCCATCGCCATGGTGGCGGTCGCTTTTGTGGCGGTGGAGCTGATGCGTGTCATCAGCGGCAGTGCTGCACAGAGCATGGGGATGTCTGCCGCGGTGGCGTTTGCGTGGCTGGTTATTGCCACACCGCTGTGCTGGCTGGTGGTGAAAGGACTGACCCGGCGGCTCGCCGACGTGGCAGCCTGAAGTTGGACTAGGCTTCGGCGGCAGTTCGTGCCGCCAGGCCGTAGTGGAAGGGGCAGCAATCGCCGAGATCCACCGGCTCGATCTGCGTAAAGCCGGCCTGCGCCAGCCAGGTTGCGCACATCTCGGCACTGGGGCGGATATCCATCGGCGGTCCGCGCGGCGTGGGTGTATCCGAGCGCCAATGCATGACCGAAACGGTTCCTTCGCTGCGCAATACGTGCCGTGCATGGCGCAGCAAGCGCACCGGTTCGTCCATATGCAGCAGGTTGTAAATCATCACGTGCGACTGGCTGCCTGGTGCGATGCCAAAGCCGTCGGCGACGAAATCGCGCACCTGCGCCTGGATATTCGGCAAGCCCAGCTCCGTGGCGCGCGCCCTGACCAGGGCCACCATCGCCGGCTCGATATCCAGCGTGGTGATCAGGCCATCGGTACGGCGCGCGGCGGCGAAGGTAAACGTGCCATAGCCGCAGCCCAGTTCAAGCGCGTCGCCGCCGGCTTGCGGCCATAGTTTGCGCAGGGCTTGGCCGGCGTCGAAAAACGTCGACCACAACGCCTCCTCGGGCATTCCGCTTTCCCGGCATTTCAACCGTGACTCCTCCTTGCACAAAACAGGGGAGAGAAGTAGCAGCGCCGCTAGTGTCGGTCAACTGCGTGGCCATTCATCGCGTCGGGTAAATGCTTGGGAATCATGGATTTATGGCTCAGCATGGCCGGCAGTGTCGCCAGCGAAGCAAAAAGTGACATGATGCGCCGGCTAAGCTCGACCTCCGCGGACGTCCCGCTCCGTCGATACATCCGAACGTGTTTCCTGTGCTTGGGAGAACGTATGTACAACCGCATCAAGCCCACCTTGACTGTCTATCCTTGCCGTCAGCGCTCGCAGCCCGAGCCGGCGCCGGAAGTAGACGCCGGCCTGTGGATGACCTGGGAAGCGGTCGAGCGCGAGCATTTCAGTCCGGCGGGTTCGCTGGAAGCCGATTTTTCCCAGCCGCTGGAAGTGGATCCGGCCCTGGTGAGGAATCATCGCTATGCGCCGGAGCCGGTTTCCTGAGCGCAGATTGACCCGGCGCCGCCATGCGCGGCGTGCGCCGTTGATATTCCCGTTGCGCCGGAATCAGCGATCGAGCAATTCGATCGCGTCGACGCGATTCGGATAGAAAGCCAGGTGGTCCCGGATGGCCGCAACGGCCTCATAAGGGTGCTCGTAGCTCCATACGACGTTTGCGCCGCGCTCGCCGGCTGCGGCGATGCTGTAATAGCTGCATTCGCCCTTGTAGGGACAGTAGGTGGCGTGTTCGGTGCGTTCCAGCAGCGCCATGTCGACATCCTTGCGCGGCAGATAGTGCACCGGCGGATAGTTGGCTTCCTTCAGCACCAGCGCATCGCGTGTATCGGCCACGATACGCCCGGCCATCTTCACCACCACCCGCTGGGTACCGGGTTCGATGCTGATCGGGTGATCTGGCCCGGGTTGTTTGACGATCTTGCCGCTGGATGAGCTTGCTTGAGTCATGGTCTTGGCCTCCTTCGCCATGATGGAGCGTACTGCTGTTGCACGCACGTCAAACAAAGGTTCGCCCGGCGTTTTCGCCACGCCGGTGCCATGTGACCTCTCCCGGCCTGTCAGCACGGCGCTTCGCAAGCTTGTCGTCAGGGACTGGTGATTGGCCTGTTCTGACAAGTCGCACTGTGAACCAGTTCACGTGCAGGCCGATCTAGTTCGCGTGAAGAACGCACTTCATAAAACACCCAGAGTCCATTCAGAAATTTTTTTTCCGGCGCGCGCCAGCGCGCGTAGCGGCAAGCACGTATCGCGTACTTGGCGGCGCGAACGAAAACACTTGTTTTCAGCTTGATTCAAGCGAAATCGGTTCGCTCGGAAGCAAGTAGCGAACAAAATTTAGATCGATGCATTGTGGCGACCGCAAATGAAGAAACATTACTCGTCGCCATTAATTTCGTAATTGTGTGCAATTAGGCCAGGTCGCAGCATCCGCACTGCCAAGCATCGCAAGGCCGGCTCACAAGGCTGTTAGGGGAATGCCGCCGGATGCGCCAGCCGGGCTGATCGCCCGAATCGACAACAACAGCTGATAGGCCATGGGCCTTCGGCACGGGTAACTGTGGGGAGAACGTCGGTCATGAGTAGCCAAATGCATGCATCGAAAATGCATGGCGTAATGCGTCCCTTGCTATCGGCAACCGCACCCAGCGCAAAGCTGGCGGCTGCGGTGGCGATCGGTCTGGCCCTGCTGTACGGCCCCGCGGCCGCGCATGCGCAGGATACGGGCAGCACCTCCGGCAGCAGCACTAGCGGCGCGCAGACGAGCAGCGCCAGCAAGAAGCCTTCCAACACCATCAATCCGGCCACCGACAAGAAAGACACCAAGAACCTGGCCCAGGTCAACGTAACGGGCATCCGCGCCAGCCTGGAGTCGGCGCAGCAGCTCAAGCAGAACGCCGACCAGATCGTGGATTCGATTACCGCGGTGGACATCAACGCACTGCCGGATCGCAGCGTTACCGAAACCCTGCAGCGCATCAGCGGCGTCACCATCGACCATTTCATTTCGCCCAACGACCCGGATCATCCGTCGGCCGAGGGCAGCGGCGTGGCCATCCGCGGCTTGTCGCAGGTGGAGTCGCTGCTGAACGGGCGCGACAGCTTCTCGGCCAACAACGGCCGCTCGTTGAGTTTCGAGGACGTGCCGGCTGAACTGATGTCCGGCGTGGACGTGTACAAAAACCCCTCGGCGGAGCTGATCGAAGGCGGCATCGGCGGCACGGTGAATTTGCGTACGCGCATGCCGTTCGATGCGCCGGGGCAGGTGGTGGGTTTCTCCACCGGTGTCAACGAAGGCGATATGGAGAAGAAGAGCAAGCCCTCCGCGTCGTTCCTCTACAGCAACCGCTGGAAGACGGAAAACTTCGGCGAAATCGGCGCCCTGGTGGACGTTTCCTATTCGGAACTGGCCTCGCGCACCGACGGTATTCAGGTCGAGCCGTACGTATTGCGCAGCGACGCACCGGTGCTTGCCGGCAGCAATTTCAGCCAGGTCTCGGTGCCGGGCGGTGCGGACTGGCGCACGCTGGATTTCCAGCGCCGCCGCATCGGTATTGCCGGCGCGCTGCAGTGGCGCCCGACCAGCGACCTGGAAATCTATTCGCAGTTCATCCGCTCGCGCTACACCATGTCGTGGCTGGAACACGGCGCCATTTTCAATGACACCAACAACGACATCGTTCCGGCCAACGGCACCACGTTCAACTACAACAACCAGGGCATTTTCCAGAGCGGCTGGCTGACCTCCGATTCCTGGCGCGCGGGCTTGAGCGGCGACGGTGTGCGCTTCGATACCGATACGCGCTACCAGACGCAGACCACCACCACCACCGACTGGTCGAACGGCTTCAAGTACAACCTCAACGATCACATGATCCTGAGCGGCGACTTCCAGCTGGTGAAGTCCACCAGCAACGAGCTGGATTTCACCGTCTTCCAGACCACCTATCTGCCGGGGCTGTTCCTCAATACCACCGGCAGCGGCGGCATGCCCAGCGTCACCGTCAACCCGGCTGGCTATACCGCCAATGCGGCGAATTATTTCTGGAACGCGGCGATGGACCATATCGAAAACGAGCGCGGCATGGAGCGCGCCGGACGTATCGATCTGGAATACGACTTCCTGGACAACAGCTGGCTGCAGTACATGAAGTTCGGCATCCGTGCCAGCGACCGCAGCGAAGACAATGTCAGCACGCCGTACAACTGGGGCGTGGTCAGCGATACCTGGGCACAGGTCAATACGCCCAGCGGCTTTGCCGGCGTCAATTACTACCCGACCAATGCCACGCTGTATTCGTTCTCGAACTTCTACCGCGGCAACGTCAATATCCCCACGCCGCTGTACTTCCCCAGCAATTCGCTGGTGATGAACTACGCGCAGGCCGCGCAGTACCTGCATTCGATCGGGGTGTCGTACGCCTGGAGCCCGATCCAGATCAACCAGGGCGACCTGAACGACCAGGGCGAGCGCACCAAGGCGGCCTACGGCGTGCTGTATTTCGGCAACGAGACCGCGCTGGGCATTCCCTTCGACGGCAATCTCGGCCTGCGCCTGGTGCGTACCGATGTGTCGGCCTACGGCTTCGTGCAGTTGCCCAATCTGACCAGCACCGGCGTGCCGGATGCGGAGAAGGCGCTCTGGAACGGTGCTTATTCGCCGATCAGCGCCGGCACCCATTACCAGGATGCGCTACCCAGCCTCAATCTGCGCTTCAAGCTTACCGACGATCTGCAGTGGCGTATCGCGGTGTCGAAGGCAGTGTCGCGCCCGGATTTCAGCCAGCTCGAGCCGTATGTGCAGCTGGGCTACGTGCTCAATGCCGACAACAACCAGGTAGTGCAGTGGAACGGCTACGCCGGCAATCCCAACCTCAAGCCGATGCGCGCCACCCAGTACGACACCGCGCTGGAATGGTATTTCTCCAACACCGGCCTGCTGTATACCACCGCGTTCTTCAAGGACATCAAGGATTACATTGCGCAGGAAACCGAGCCGGAGACCTATGACGGCCAGGTATTCAACGTCACCCGTCCGTACAACAACGGGCGCGGCCTGATCCGCGGTGCCGAGGTGGGCTACAACCAGTTCTTCGATTTCCTGCCGGGCTGGCTGAAGGGCTTCGGCGCGCAGGCCAATTTCACCTATGTCGACAGCATGGGCGGCATCAACAGCGCTACCAATCCGTATACCAACGAGGTGGTGACCGGCGTGGCCTTGCCGCTGGTGGGCCTGTCCAAGCGCAGCTACAACCTGGCCGCCATGTACGAAAACGGCGACTGGTCGGCGCGCCTGGCGTGGAACTGGCGTTCGCGCTATCTGCTGACCACCAGCGACGCCTCCACCCATCTGCCGACCTGGGCCGATAACTATGGCCAGCTCGACGCCTCGGTGTTCTATCACATCAACAAGAGCATGCAGGTCGGCCTGCAGATGAACAACCTCACCAATGCGACCACGCGCGTGCTGATGGGACCGACCAGCTACGGCAACGGCGTGGTGGACTATCACCTCTATGGCCGCAGCTGGTTCATCACCGACCGACGTTACGAGCTGGTGTTCCGGGCCTCGTTCGAATGATGGAAGCAAAGCGGCGCCGTGAACGCCCGCGCCGGCCTGGCCGGTGGCGGACGATGGCAGGTACGGTGCTGCTGCTCTCGCTGGCCTGCGCGCAAAGTCGCGCGCAGGCCAGTGACAGCCTGAGTTATCGCTACGAGAACGTGCGTATAGGCGGTGGCGGCTTCGTCAGCGGCCTGTTGTACCAGCCGGCGGCAAGCGGACTGCTGTATGCGCGTACCGATGTGGGCGGCGCGTATCGCTGGGATCAAACGGCGGAGCGTTGGACTCCATTGACGGATTGGCTGGGCGCTGCGGACGAAAATCTCTATGGCATCGACAGCGTGGCTGTCGATCCGCACGATTCGGACCGGCTCTATCTTGCCGCCGGCACCTACACATCTGCCTTTGCCGGCCATGCCGCGATCCTTCGTTCGCAGGATCGCGGTGCGCATTTCCAGCGCACCGATCTGCCGTTCAAGCTGGGCGGCAACGAGTTGGGGCGCAATAACGGCGAGCGTCTTACCGTCGACCCGAACGACGGGCGCATATTATTTCTGGGTTCGCGCGATGCGGGGCTATGGCACAGCGATGACCATGGTGAGCACTGGTCGCAGGTGACCAGTTTTCCCGCGGCGGCCACCTCGGAGGCGGCTACCGCGCAAAACCATTGGCGGCGGCAGTCGATCGGCATTGTGTTCGTGGTGTTCGATCCCGCCAGCGGCACGCGGGGCAGGGCCTCGCGCACGCTGTATGCCGGCGTATCCAGCAAAGGTACCAGCTTGTTTCGCTCCACCGATGGCGGCCGCAGCTGGACTGCGCTACCGGGGCAGCCAGTCGGGCTACGCCCCAACCATATGGTGCGCGCCGGCGATGGTGCGTATTACCTGAGCTACGGCGACGAGCCCGGCCCGGACAGCATGCATGACGGCGCGGTGTGGAAATACCTGCCGGATGCGCAGCGCTGGAGCGATATCACACCGTTGCCGCACGTGAGCGGCCAGCCCAGCGGCTATGGCTGGGGCGTGGTGGCGGTCGATCCGCAGCATCCGAACGTGGTGATGACGGCGACGTTTGCGCACTACACGCCCAAGGACGAATTGTTCCGCAGTGTCGATGGCGGCGCGCATTGGCAGGAAATCTTCGCCCATTCGCAGTTCGACTACAGCCAGACGGTATGGACGCGCGAGCACACGCCGCACTGGCTGGCCTCGATCGCCATCGATCCGCACGATCCGGACCGGGTGTGGTTTGTCACCGGTTATGGCGTATGGGTGTCCGATGACATGCGTGCCGCCGATCGTGGCGGCGATGTGCACTGGCAGTTCCAGGACCGCGGGCTGGAAGAGACGGTAGCGCTGGATCTGCTCAGTCCGCCGCAAGGTGCGCACCTGATCAGCGCGATGGGCGACCTGGATGGCTACCGCCATGACGATCTGGATGTCGCGCCTTTGCAGTTTGCCGCGCCGCCACGCTATGCCAATTCGGAAAGCCTGGACGAAGCCGGCCGTAAGCCGTTGTGGATCGTGCGCAGCGGACACCTGCGTTATCCGTTCGGCCCGGCGATTCGCGTGGCGTATTCGCAAGACGGCGGCGTGCACTGGCAGGCCTTCGCCAGCGAGCCGGGCCGTGGCCAGGATGCGGGCAGCGTGGCCATCGCGGCCGATGGCGGCAGCGTGGTGTGGTCTTCCAGCGACGCATCGGGCGCCTATCTCACGCACGACTTCGGCAAGCATTGGATCGAGGTGCAAGGTCTGTCCGGCCGCGCGCATGTGCTGAGCGACCGTTTCGATCCGCAACGGTTCTATGCCTACGACGCCGCGGCCGGCCAGGTGTTCGCCAGCCACGACGGCGGCGCGCATTTTCAGGCGGTCAGTGGTGTGCTGGCGAATGCGCTCAAGCCGCATGATGGCTTGCAGGTACATGCCGATCCGGCCGCTGCCGGCGCGCTGTACGTAGGCAGCCACAGCGGTGGCCTGCTGCACATGCGCGACGATGGCAGCCTGTTGGCGCGCATGGGTGAGCTCGACGGCGTGGACAGTTTCGGCTTCGGCCACCCGGCGCCCGGCTCGCAGCTGCCGACCTTGTTTGCCGCCGCGCAGCGCGGCAGCGTGCACGGCCTTTACCGTTCCACCGACGGCGGTGCGCACTGGCTGCGCATCAATGACGATCGACACCAGTATGGCCGCATCAGCCTAGTCACCGGCGATCCGCGCATCTTTGGGCGGGTGTACTTCGCCGGCAGCGGACGCGGTGTGTTTTACGGCGATCCCGGCGGCACGAGGCAGCCATGAACGCACGCCTGGTTGATGCCGCCTCGTCCATCCTGGGGATTTCCATGCATGCCTCCCTGCGCCGTCATGTGGTTGGTCTGTTCGCCTTGCTCGCCACGCTGTTCGTGCTGGGCATGTCGCTGCCGGCATCCGGCGCGGAAATGCTGAATAGCCATACTTCATGTCACCGGTGTGCCGCAGATGTTGCATATGTGGCTGGTCGACGACTGCTTGCGCTTTAGTACAGCCGCGATCTTTGTTCGCCGTCATTGGCGGGGAGGAGGGCGGTTATGGGAATAAGCAAGGATCCATCATGCATAGCTTTTTTTTGAAACGTATCGCGCTGTCGTTGTGCCTGGCACTCGCCACGTATGGCGAAGCCTGTGCTGATACCACCCCAGTCCCCGACAGCCCCGCCGTCGAACGGCGCGTGGACAACATGCTGGCCAAGCTCACGCTGGAGCAAAAAGTGGAACTGCTCAGCGGCGTCGACAATTTCTCCACCCACGCCGAACCGCAGCTTGGCTTGCCGGCACTGACCATGTCCGACGGTCCCTACGGTGTACGTGGCGTCGGCCCATCCACGGCGTATATGGCCGGCATCGGCCTGGCCGCCTCGTGGGATCCGGCACTGGCGCAGCGCGTAGGGGAAGCGATGGGGCGCGATGCGCGCGCACGCGGCATCAACTTTCTGCTCGGCCCCGGTGTGAACATGTATCGCGCACCGCAGAACGGCCGCAATATGGAGTATTACGGCGAGGATCCATACCTGGCCGGCAGCATGGCCGTGGGCCTGATCGACGGCGTGCAAAGCCAGGGCGTGGTGGCGACGGTGAAGCATTTCGCCGCCAACAATTCCGAATACGACCGCCGCCATCTCGATACGCATATCGACGAGCGCACCCTGCACGAAATCTATCTGCCGGCCTTCGAAATGGCAGTAAAGCAAGGCCATGTCGGTGCGGTGATGAGCAGCTACAACCTGGTCAATGGCGACTACGCGGCGGAAAACCGCGAGCTGGGTCATGACATCCTGCAACAGGATTGGGGCTTCGACGGCATCTACATGTCCGACTGGGGCGCTACTTCCGGCGCAGGCCACGATTGGATAAAGGCCTATAACGCCGGCCTCGACCTGGAGATGCCGGCGCCGGATGCATTCAGCGCACCGCGCCTGCTGGCCGCGTTGCACGACGGCAAGCTTTCCTCCGCCATGCTCGACGACAAGGTTCGTCGCATTCTGCGCACCGCGGTGCGCTTCGGCTTTCTCGACCGTCCGCAGAAAGATCTGACGCTGCCGTTGTTCAGCCTGCAAAACGACCGCGTAGCGCTGGAGGGGGCGCTGGAAGGACTGGTGCTGCTGAAAAACGACCGCCAGCAATTACCGCTCGATGCGGCGCACATCAAGACGCTGGCCGTGATCGGGCCAAATGCAGAGCCGGCCATTGCCAGCGCCGGCGGCAGCTCGCACGTGGATACCTTTCAGGCGCAGAGCCTGCTTGCGGGCATCACGCGTCTGGTCGGCGACAAGGTGCGCGTGTTGTACAGCCGTGGGCTGCCTTCGGCGATGGACGTGTTCAAGCAGTCGGTATTTACCGGGCCGGGCGGACAGCCGGGCTTGCTGAAAGAAACCTTTGCCAACGATGCCTTCCAGGGCAAGCCGGGTGCCGCCGGCGTCGAGCCGCACGTGGATCAATGGAAACCGGAGTTGTGGACCACGCCTGCCAAGCACCGGCAAAGCATCCGCTGGAGCGGCAGTTTCGTACCGCAGCACGATGGCCAATATCTGTTCCTCACCGCGGCAGCCAGCGAAGACACCTATGTTTTGTACGTCGACGGCAAGCCGGTGATCACCCAGCCGCATCGCGAAGGGCAGGCACCGCTGTACGCCACGCTGACCTTGCATGCCAGGCAGCCGGTATCGATCCGCCTGGACTACAAGCCCGATGTCGACTACAGCCGCATGGGCCTGGGCGTGATCGCCATCGACGACCTGATTGCGCCGGATGCGCGCAAGATGGCGGCGCTGGCCGATGCGGCGGTGGTGGCGGTGGGCTTCGACCCCAGTTCGGAGAGCGAAGCCTATGACCGCACTTTTCAATTGCCGTGGGGGCAGGAAGCCTTGATCGACGCCGTGGCCGCGGCCAATCCGCATACGGTCGTTACGGTGACCTCCGGTGGCGGCTATGCCACTGCGGATTGGCTCGAACGGGTGCCGGCCTTGTTGCAGAACTGGTATCCGGGGCAGCAAGGTGGCACCGCCATGGCGCAGGTGCTGTTTGGCGAACATGCGCCCGAAGGCAAGCTGCCGATCAGTTTCGAGCGCGCGTGGGCCGACAATCCCGTGCACGACTGGTATGACGCCGCGCCGTATCCGGCCGGCAGCCGGCCGAGCGTTACGTATGGCGAAGGGGTGTTTCTCGGCTATCGCTGGTACAGCAGCCATCCGGATAAACCTCAGCCGCTGTTTGCGTTCGGTTATGGCTTGTCCTACACCAGCTTCGCCTTTGCACAGGTGGCAGTGAAGCTGCTGCCGAACGAGGAAGCGGAGGTGTCGTTCGATATCCGCAATACCGGGCAGCGTGCCGGTGCGGACGTGGCCCAGGTGTACGTAGGCGATCCTTCGGCCGCGGTGGCACGTCCGGCGCGCGAGCTGAAAGCGTTCCGCAAAGTGCGCCTGCAGCCGGGCCAGACCCAGCATGTGAGCCTGCACCTGGATCGCCGCGCCTTTGCCTATTACGACGTGGGCAGCCATGGCTGGAAGGTCGATCCCGGCTTGTTCAAGATTTATGTCGGCGACGCTTCCAATAACACGCCGTTGCAGGCGGACGTAACGTTGACTCACTGATTTGCACGCACTCGCACCGTCGCCTGGCCTTGGTCGGAATGATGGTGCGGGGTAGCAAGCTTCCTCGTAAAGAGGCGGGCTCCATACCGAGGTCATCATGCCATTGATTCGTAAATCCGCGCTTTTTGTTGCTCTGCTTGGCACCGGTCTGCTGGCCGCTCATGCCGCACCGAGTCACGTCCAGAAACTTCCTGATGGCGTCATCGTGCAGCTCGACGGCTCGCCGCAGAAGGTGCGGCTGCAGTGGGTATCCGATCGCATCGTGCACGTGACGGTGGCCCCGGACGGCCGCTTCGACGATCTCCCGCCCAGCCTGATGGCGGTGAAGAGCGGCGGCTACGGCGACTTCAACGTCAGCGAGAATACGAATGACGTACAGGTAAAAACGGCAGCCTTCTCCGCCACCGTGTCGCTGCACGATGGCGCGCTTCATTTTGCCGATGCCAACGGCCATACCGTGCTGGCCGAGCATGCGGGCGGCCGCAGCTTCATTCCCGAAACGGTGCAGGGCAAGGCTTTCTATGCCATCCGTCAGCGCTTTGATTCGCCCTCCGACGAAGCCTTCTACGGTCTGGGCCAGCACCAGAATCGGCAGATGAACTACAAAGGCGAGGACGTGGAGCTGGCCCAGCACAATATGGATGTCGGCATTCCTTTTGTGGTTTCCACGCGCCATTACGGCCTGCTGTGGGACAACAATTCCATCACCCGCTTCGGCGACCCGCGCGAATACCAGCCGCTCAACACGTCGCTCAAGCTCTACGATGCCAACGGCAAGCCCGGTGGCCTCACGGCGCGTTACTACGACGGCACTACGCTCAAGCTCACGCGCAACGAAAGTGCGCCCAATTACCAGTACATCAAGGACCTGGCCAGCTGGCCCGCGGCATCGCCGGCCAAAGCCACCAGCAAGGTGGTCTGGGAAGGCAGCATCGAGGCCGCCACCTCCGGCACGCACAAGTTCCGCCTGTACGCCAGCAGCTATGCCAAGGTGTATGTGGACGGCAAGCTGATCTACGACGACTGGCGGCAGAACTGGAATCCCTGGTATCACAATTTCAAATTGCCGCTGGCGGCCCACACGCGCCACACCTTGCGCATCGAGTGGTTGCCGAACGAGGGTTATCTGACCTTGCTGCATCTCGATCCGCTGCCGGATGCGCAGCAGAACGAGCTATCGCTGTATTCGGAAGTGGCCAGTGCCGAGAACTACTACGTAGTCGGCGGCGACAGCATGGATCAGGTGATTGCAGGCTACCGCGACATCACTGGCAAAGCAGTGATGCTGCCGCGCTGGGTCTACGGCTTCTGGCAGAGCCGCGAGCGCTACAAGACGCAGGCGGAAATCCTCGACACTGCCAAGCGCTACCGCGCGCTGGGTCTGCCGATCGACAACATCGTGGAGGACTGGAATTACTGGCGCGACAACGACTGGGGCTCGCACGACTTCGACCCGGCGCGCTTTCCCGATCCGAAGAGCATGATCGAGCAGCTGCACGCCATGCATATGCATCTGATGATCTCAGTGTGGCCCAAGTTCTATCCCACCACCGCCAACTTCAAGGAACTGGATGCCAAGGGGCATATCTACCGGCGCAATATCGAGCAGGGCACGCTGGACTGGATCGGGCCGGGCTATCTGAGTTCCTTCTACGACCCGTATTCGCAGGAGGCGCGCTCGATCTACTGGCGCCAGATCCACGACAAGCTCGGCGTGCTGGGCATGGATGCGTGGTGGCTGGACGCCTCCGAGCCGGATATCGATTCCAACCTGGATATCGAAGAACGCAAGCTGCGCATGGGGCCGACCGCGATGGGGCCGGGCGCAGAGTTCTTCAACTCCTATCCGCTGATGCATACCACCAGCGTCTACCAGGGCTGGCGCAAGGATTATCCGGATCGTCGCGTATTTATCCTCACGCGCTCCGCTTTTGCCGGACAGCAGCGCAATGCCGCGGCCACCTGGAGCGGCGATGTGGCGGCGCGCTGGAGCAACCTGCGCGACCAGATTTCCGCCGGCGTGAATTTCTCGCTGTCGGGCATTCCGAACTGGACTACCGATATCGGCGGCTTCGCGGTCGAGCCGCGCTATGAAAAGCCGAGCGCTGCCGATCTGGACGAATGGCGCCAGCTATACGTGCGCTGGTTCCAGTTCGGTGCCTTTATGCCGCTGTTCCGTTCGCACGGGCAGTTTCCGTACCGGGAGATCTACAACATCGCGCCGCAGGGTTCGGCGGTGTATCAGATCCTGGCCTACTACGATCAGCTGCGTTATCGCCTGATGCCGTACATCTACACCCTGGCCGGCGACACCTACTGGCGCGACGGCACCATCATGCGCGGGCTGCCGATGGATTTTCCGGACGACCCGAAACTGCGCAATATCGACGACGAATACATGTTTGGCCCGGCCTTCCTGGTGGCGCCGGTGACGGCTTACAAAGCGACGTCGCGTCAGGTCTATCTGCCGGCGGGCGCTTCCTGGTACGACTTCCATAGCGGCAAGCGTTACGCCGGCGGCGCATCGATCCAGGCCGAGGCACCGCTGGCGCGGATGCCGCTGTTCGTGCGTGCAGGTGCGATCGTGCCGACCGGGCCGGCGATTCAATACACCGGCGAACAGCCGGATGCGCCGATTACCTTGCTGGTGTACCAGGGCGCCGACGGGCACTTTGCGTTATATGAAGATGCGGGTACGGATTATGGCTATGAGCAAGGGCATTATTCGCGTATTCCGCTGAGCTATGACGATGCTTCGCATACTCTGACGCTGGGCAAGCGCGAGGGTGATGGCAGCGGGGCGCCGACGCATCGGAAGTTTGTGGTTCGCATTGTCGATGGAGCTCATTCGAACCAGGATGCAGGCGATAGCGCTCGCGACCAGTCGGTGGATTATGACGGCAGCGAAATCAGGGTCTCGTTGGCCAAATAACCACCGCGCCATACGCCGCTCTTCTCCCTCTCCCCTTCGGGGAGAGGGTCGGGGTGAGGGGCAACCTCGCAATGATGCAGCTAGGGCGATGCGCTCATTGCTTCAAGGCTTTTCACTTCAAGCATCTTCGCAAGAGTGGCCCCTCACCCCAGCCCTCTCCCCGAAGGGGAGAGGGGGCACCGCACAGTCCAGTGACTCGGCACAATAATCAGTTCGCCATGCACTGCTCTTCTCCCTCTCCCCTTCGGGGAGAGGGTCGGGGTGAGGGGCAACCTCGCCATGATGCAGCTAGGGCGATGCGCTCATTGCTTCAAGGCTTTTCACTTCAAGCATCTTCGCAAGAGTGGCCCCTCACCCCAGCCCTCTCCCCGAAGGGGAGAGGGGGCGCCGCACAGTCCAGTGACTCGGCACAATAATCAGTTCGCCATGCACCGCTCTTCTCCCTCTCCCCGAAGGGGAGAGGGAGCGCCGTACAGTCCAGTGACTCGGCACAATAATCAGTTCGCCATGCACCGCTCTTCTCCCTCTCCCCGAAGGGGAGAGGGAGCGCCGTACAGTCCAGTGACTCGGCACAATAATCAGTTCGCCACGCACTGCTCTTCTCCCTCTCCCCTTTGGGGAGAGGGTCGGGGTGAGGGGCAACCTTGCTATGATGCAGCTAGGGCGATGCGCTCATTGCTTCAAGGCTTTTCACTTCAAGCGTCTTCGCAAGAGTGGCTCCTCACCCCAGCCCGCTCCCCGAAGGGGAGAGAGCGCATCGCGCAGTTCAGTGACTGCGCGCATTCTCCATAAACTGCCGCGGCGTGCAGTTGAACTCGCGCCGGAACACCGCGTACATATACTGCAGCGAAGTAAACCCGCTGCGTATCGCCACTTCCGTCAGCGGAATGGCCGGGTCGTTCAACATCGTCCGCGCCATGCGCAGCTTGTGCTCCAGAATCGTCTGGTGCACCGATTGCTTCAGTTCGCGCTTGAAATGCTCTTCCAGCAGCGTGCGCGAGATGCCGACGTAGTCGGCCACCTGTTCGGTCTTGATGCCCAGGCAGGCGTACTGGCGGATGTAATGCCTGGCACGCATCACGTACGGGCTCTTCAGCGGCTGGTGCTGGCTGGTGGCCTGCACGTTGAGACCCACCGGCGGCACCAGGATGCGGGTGGTGGAGCAGTCGCCGCCGTGCAGCATCTGGTGCAGCACCTGCGCGGCCATGCGGCCCATTTCTTCCGCGCCCTGGATCACCGAGGTCAGCGGAATGCGGCTGAGCAATTGCGCAATCGGATCGTTGTCGATGCCGACGATGGCGATCTGTTCGGGAATCGGCACGTCGGCCACCACACAGGCCTGCAGCAGCTGGCGGGCACGTGCATCGGTCACGGCGATAATGCCGATCGGCTTGGGCAGCGAACGTACCCAATCCACCATTTCTTCCTGCGCGCGGCCCCAGCCGCCAGCACTGGTGGACGAGCCGCGATAGACGATGCCGTCCAGCCCGTCCGCGTCGATCATGCGTTTGAACGCCAGTTCGCGTTCGCAGGCCCAGCGGTTGCCGGGGGCCGGCGGCAGGCCGTAGAAGGCAAAGCGTTGCAGGCCCTGTTCGATCAGGTGGTCGTAGGCCAGCCGCACCAGTTTCTGGTTGTCCGTAGCGACATACGGAATATTCGCCGGATACTGCGAATCGTCGGCGTAGGAGCCGCCAACCGCTACCACCGGAATGGGCATGGCGGCGAGCGCTTCGCCTACTACCGGGTCGTCGAAGTCGGCAATGATGCCGTCGCCGCGCCAGTGGTGGATGCCCACGGTACGGCTGCGGAAATCCTCTTCCATAAACAGATCCCACTCCACCCGCGTGGACGTGAGATATTGGCCGATGCCGGCAATGACTTGCCGGTCGTACACCTTGTTGGCGTTGAAAAGCAGTGCGATGCGATGCGGCGACATGTCGTTCCGATTGCCTAAAACTGCGGAATTTCCCCTCGCTGGGACGCTAGCAGCTCAATCGCGCTGGTACATGACGCAACGCGACAAAGAAAAAACCTGTCGCGCTGACGGATTTCGCAATTGCGGCCCTGCCGGGCCACACGCAGCATCCTGGGAGCGAACAGGAGCACCCCATGAGTTATTTCGAGCATATTCCGCCCATTCGACTGGCCAAGGGCGACGATGCGCAGGCACTGGCTTTCCGCCATTACGACCCGGCCCGGCTGGTGCTGGGCAAGCGCATGGACGAGCACCTGCGGCTGGCGGTGTGTTACTGGCACAGCTTTGTCTGGCCGGGTACCGACATGTTCGGTTTCGGCACGTTCCAGCGGCCCTGGCAGGGCGCCGGCGATCCGATGGCGCAGGCGCGCCTGAAGGCGGATGCGGCGTTCGATTTTTTCCAGCGCCTGGGCGCGCCGTTCTACACCTTCCATGACACCGATATCGCGCCGGAAGGCGACAGCCTGAAGGATTACGTGCGCAACCTGTCGAGCATGGTCGACGTGCTCGAGGCCAAGCAGGCGCAGACCGGCATGCAGCTGCTGTGGGGCACGGCCAATCTGTTCAGTCATCCGCGCTATGCGGCAGGCGCGGCCAGCAGTCCGCAGCCGGAAGTATTCGCCTGTGCGGCCACGCAGGTATTTCACGCCATGGCGGCGACCCAGCGGCTGGGCGGCGCCAACTATGTGTTGTGGGGCGGCCGCGAAGGCTACGACACCTTGCTCAACACCGACCTGCGCCGCGAGCGCGCGCAGCTGGGCCGCTTCTTCCAGATGGTGGTGGAGCACAAGCATCGCATCGGCTTCAAGGGCACCATCTTGATCGAGCCCAAGCCGCAGGAACCCACCAAGCATCAATACGACTACGACAGCGCCACGGTATATGGCTTCCTCAAGGACTTCGGCCTGGAACACGAGGTGAAGGTAAACCTGGAAGCGAACCACGCCACGCTGGCCGGTCACTCTTTCCACCACGAAGTGGCCACTGCGATCTCGCTGGGCATTTTCGGCAGCATCGATGCCAATCGCGGCGATCCGCAGAACGGCTGGGACACCGATCAGTTTCCCAATAGCGTGGAAGAACTGACCTTGGTGATGTACGAGATCCTGCGCCACGGCGGCTTCACCACCGGCGGCTTCAACTTCGATACCAAGGTACGCCGGCAGAGCAGTGCGGCGGCCGATCTGTTCCATGGCCATATCGGCGCGATCGATGCACTGGCACTGGCCCTGGAGCGTGCAGCGGCGATGATCGAGCGCGACACGCTGGCCGAGTTCAAGGCCGCGCGCTACGCCGGCTGGGACCAGGATCTGGGCAAGCGCATTCTTGCCGGCGAGTTCAGCCTGCAGTCGCTGGCTGAAGATGCCGTGCAGCGCGACCTGCGGCCAGCGCATGTTTCCGGCCAGCAGGAGTACCTGGAAAACCTGGTCAACCGGTATATCTACCGCTGAGCGCCGGCATGTTCCTGGGCATCGATCTCGGTACCTCCGCCGTCAAGGCGGTATTGATCGACGAAAGCGGCGCGGTGCGCGCGATGGCGGCGCATCCGCTGCCGATTTCCAATCCGCAGCCGCGCTGGTCGGAGCAGCAGCCGGACGATTGGTGGCAGGCGACGCAATCGTCGGTTGAGCAGTTGCTGGAGGCGGCGCAGGCGCAGGGCATTTCGCCGCGCCAGATCGCCGGCATCGGCCTCAGCGGCCAGATGCACGGCGCCACCGTGCTGGATCGCGATCATCGCGTGCTGCGTCCAGCGATTCTATGGAACGACGGGCGCAGCGATGCGCAATGCCGTGAGATGGAAGGCTGGCCGGCGTTCCGGCAGATCACCGGCAACCTCGCGATGCCGGGATTCACCGCGCCGAAATTGCTATGGCTACGCGAGCATGAGCCGCGCGTATTCGAGCGCATCGCCAAAGTGCTGCTGCCCAAGGATTACCTGCGCTGGCGGCTGACCGGCGAGTTCGCCACCGATGTCTCCGATGCGGCCGGCACTTTGTGGCTGGACGTGGCGCAGCGCTGCTGGAGCACGCGCATGCTCGATGCCTGCGGCCTGTCGCTGGACACCATGCCGGCCGTGCACGAAGGCAATGCCGTGACCGGTTATTTGGATGCTGAGCTGGCCCAGCGCTGGGGCATGCAGCGCGTACCGGTGGCTGCCGGCGGCGGCGACAATGCCGCCGGCGCGGTCGGTGTCGGCATGGTGCGGCATGGGCAGGCGATGCTGTCGCTGGGTACGTCGGGCGTGTATTTCGCGGTGTCCGACGGCTACCGCGCGCGACCGGAAGATGCCGTGCACAGTTTCTGCCATGCCCTGCCGGGCAGCTGGCATTTGATGTCGGTGATGCTCAATGCGGCCAGCTGCCTGGACTTCACCGCCAGCCTTGGCGGCTATGCGAATGTCGCCGGCATGCTGGCCGATGCCGAGCAGGCCGGCCTGCGACGGGAAGGGCCGCTGTTCCTGCCGTATCTCAGCGGCGAGCGTACGCCGCATAACGACGTGCATGCCTGCGGCGCCTTCGCCGGCCTGCGTGTGGACAGCACGCGCGCAGACCTTGCTAATGCCGCGCTGGAAGGGGTCGGGCTTGGTTTGCTTGATGGTATCGAGGCGGTGGATGCGGCAGGTTTGCGCGTCGACCAGATCACCGTGATCGGCGGCGGTTCGCGCAGCGGCTATTGGACGCAGATGCTGGCCGACATTATCGGCCGGCCATTGATCCTGCGTGCGGGCGGCGAAGTGGGGGCGGCACTGGGCGCGGCGCGGCTGGCACATCTGGCCGCGGAGCCCGGCGCCAGGATCGAGCAGGTGTGCGGCATGCCGGAGACGGTGGCGGTGCGCAAGCCCGATGCTGCGCGGCATGCGTATTTCCGCGAGCGGCGGCAGCCGCGTTTCCGCGCCTTGTATCGGCAGCTGGCAGCGGTGTATCGGGCGGACGAGGGCGAGCCTACATGAGGCGGCGCACCGCCTTTCTCCCTCTCCCCTTTGGGGAGAGGGTCGGGGTGAGGGGCCACTCTTGCGAAAGATTTCGGCCAGTGCGTCCCCTCACCCCAGCCCTCTCCCCAAAGGGGAGAGGGAGCAAAGCGCTGTTGTTCGTCGCATTGCTGTTGTTTGCCGCGCTCGCCCACGCCAGCAAAGAACACCCCGTAATCGGTTTCTCCATCGACGACCTGCGCCTGGAACGGTGGGCGCACGATCGCGACTACTTCGTGGCCGCCGCCAACCGCCTCGGCGCCAAGGTCTACGTGCAATCGGCCGATGCCAGCGAAGAGCGCCAGGTGGCGCAGCTGGAAAACCTGATCGCGCGCCAGGTCGACGTGCTGGTGATCGTGCCGTTCAATTCCAAGGTGCTGAGCAACGTAGTGGCCGAAGCGCGGCGCAACGGCATCAAGGTAGTGTCCTACGATCGCCTGATCCTCAACGCCGACGTCGATGCCTACATCACCTTCGACAACGAACGTGTCGGCGAACTGCAGGCGCAGGGTGTGCTGAATCTCGCGCCGAAGGGTAATTACTTTCTGCTTGGCGGCTCGCCCACCGACAACAATGCCAAGATCATCCGCGACGGCCAGATGAAGGTGCTGCAGCCGGCGGTCGCCAGCGGCGCAGTGAAGATCGTGGGCCAGCAGTGGACGCCGGACTGGGATGCGTCCAAGGCGCTGCGCATTGTCGAAGATGCGCTGACCGCCAATGCCAACCATGTCCAGGGCGTGGTGGCCTCGAACGACGCCACCGCCGGTGGCGCGATCCAGGCGCTGGCCGCGCAGAAGCTGGCCGGCAAGGTGCCGGTGTCGGGGCAGGATGCCGACCTGGCTGCGGTGCGCCGCGTGCTCGACGGCACCCAGGCGATGACGGTGTACAAGCCGATCCGGCAGCTCGCCACGCGCGCGGCGGAACTGTCGGTGCAACTGGTGCGCGATCAAGCGCCCGCCTACGACACCACGCTAAATAACGGCAGCAAGCCAGTGAACAGCATATTGCTGTCGCCGATCCTGCTGACCCGCCAGAACGTGGATGTGGTGATCAAGGACGGCTTCTATACCCATGCACAGGTCTACGGCGCGCCATGAGCGATTACCTGTTCGAAATGCTTGGCATCGGCAAATCGTTTGCCGGCGTGCGCGCGCTGGACGGCATCGACCTGCGCGTGCGTCCCGGTGAATGCCTGGGTTTGTGCGGTGAGAACGGCGCCGGCAAGTCCACCTTGATGAAGGTATTGTCGGGCGTGTATCCGCACGGCAGCTGGGAAGGCGAGATCCTCTGGCAAGGGCAGGCGCTGCAAGCCCGCTCGGTGCGCGACAGCGAACGCGCCGGCATCGTGATCATCCACCAGGAACTGATGCTGGTGCCGGGCTTGTCGGTGGTGGAAAACCTGTTCCTCGGCAGCGAGCCGACCCGGCCGGGCGGGCGCATGGACTACGAGGCGATGCATGCGCGCGCCCGTGCGCTGCTGCAGGAACTGCAACTGGATGACGTGGATCTGTCATTGCCGGTAATGCATTACGGCGGCGGCCACCAGCAGCTATTCGAGATCGCCAAGGCACTGGCCAAAGATGCACGCCTGCTGATTTTCGACGAGCCCACCTCGTCGCTGACGATGAAAGAAACCGAAGTGCTGCTGGGGATCATCGAGCGGCTCAAACAGCGCGGCATTGCCTGCATCTACATCTCGCACAAGCTCGATGAAGTGGCGCGCGTATGCGATACGGTCAGTGTAATTCGCGACGGCCGGCATGTGGCCACCCAGCCGATGCGCGAGCTGGACGAGCAGCGCATCATCGCGCTGATGGTCGGGCGCCAGCTGGAAACGCTGTATCCGCGCGTGGAGCGCGAGATCGGCGGGGTGGTGCTCCGGGTGCAGCATATGAACTGCCAGGACGCGCTGAATCCAGCGCGCCAGCGGGTGAAAGATGTTTCCTTCGCGCTGCGCCGGGGCGAGATCCTGGGCTTGGCCGGGTTGGTCGGGGCAGGGCGCACCGAATTGGTCAGCGCAATTTTTGGCGCCTACGCCGGCCGCAGTGCGGGCGAAGTGTGGATGGATGGCCGCCCGCTGCGCATCCGTTCGCCTCGCGACGCGATCCAGGCCGGCATGGCGATGGTGCCGGAGGATCGCAAGCGCCACGGCATCGTGCCCCTGCTGGGCGTGGATAAAAACATCACCCTGGCCACCCTGCGTCACTACACGCGGGCAGGGAAGGTGCAGCACGAGCAGGAATGCCGTGTGGCCGAAGACCAGATCGCCAGGATGCGCGTCAAGACCGCGCATGCATTCCAGCCGATCGTGCATCTGTCCGGCGGCAACCAGCAGAAGGCGCTGTTTGCGCGCATGCTGCTGACGCGGCCGAAGGTGCTGATCCTGGATGAACCCACGCGCGGCGTGGACGTGGGCGCCAAGGCGGATATCTATCGATTGATCTTCGAGCTGGCGGCCGAAGGTGTGTCGATCATCATGGTGTCGTCCGAGTTGCCGGAAATTCTGGGTGTGAGCGATCGCGTGCTGGTGATGAGCGAGGGCCGCCTGTGCGGCGACTTCATCAACGCCGGCCTCACCCAGGAACAGATCATGACTGCCGCCATCGATGGCGGTGGTCGCGCGGTTGCCTAGGAGGTTTGTGCACATGGTTGCTGTATCGCCCAGATCGCCGTCGGCCAAGCCCATGCCGATCCATGCGCAGGATTTGCGCAAGCTGTTTGTGCAGTACAAGATCCTGGCGCTGCTGCTGGCGCTGGCGGCGATCTGGGGCTTCTTCCATGTTGCCACCGACGGCGCCTTCATCACCTCGCGCAATGTATCGAACCTGCTGCGGCAGACCTCGATCACCGGCATGCTCGCCTGCGGCATGGTGTTCGTGATCATTGCAGGCGAAATCGATCTTTCGGTCGGCTCGCTGCTGGGCCTGCTCGGCGGCGTGGCAGCCGTGCTTACCGTCAACCTGGCGTGGTCGTCTTGGGCGGCGGTCGCCGCGGTGCTGCTGCTCGGCCTGGCGGCCGGCGGCTTGAACGGCTTTGTCGTCACGCAGTTGCGGGTGCCGTCCTTCATTGTCGGATTGGGCGGCATGTTGCTATATCGCGGCATCCTGCAGGGCATTACGCGCGGCGCCACCATCGCGCCGGTGCCGGCCGACCTGGTGTATCTGGCGCAAGGCTATCTGCCACCTGTGCCATCGAGTGTGCTGGCTGCGGCGGTATTTGCGACGATGGTGCTGTCCACGCTGTTGCGACGCCGGCGGCGCGCAGGCATGGCCATCACGCAGGCGCCGCTGTGGAGCGATGCACTGAAGCTGGGTGCCATCGGTATCGTGCTGGCGGTATTCGTCAGCATGCTCAATCGCTACAGCGGCGTGCCACTGCCGGTGCTGTTGCTGCTCGTGCTGCTGGCGGTGTTCACCTATGTCGGTACGCAGACGGTGCTGGGCCGGCATATCTACGCGGTGGGTGGCAATGTGGAAGCCAGCCGGCTGTCCGGCATCAACGTCAGCGGCGTGAAGATGCTGGTGTTTGCGCTGATGGGTTTGATGTGCGCGTTTGCCGGCATCATCAATACCGCGCGGCTGGCGGCAGGTTCGCCTTCGGCCGGCACCAATGGCGAACTGGATGCAATCGCCGCCTGTTTCATCGGCGGCACCTCGATGCGCGGCGGCGCCGGCACGGTGCATGGTGCGCTGATTGGTGCGCTGGTGATGACCAGTCTCGACAACGGCATGTCGATGATGGACGTGGACAACTACTGGCAGCTGATCGTGAAGGGTTCGATCCTGGTAATCGCCGTGTGGATCGATGTGCTGTCGGGGGCCAAGCGGGACTGAGCCGAGCACTGAATTTTCGAGTTGCAGGCAGCGATCCAATCCCTCCCCGGATGCCGTTGCCTGGACGGACGCCGATCAGGCATGACGTGCCTGGTCGGCTTTTTTTATGTGGATGCATCCAACTGTTTAATCGTTTCCCGCATCCCCCGCATTCCTCTCATCCCTCTCATCCCTCTCTCTTCCCTCCCGTCATCCCTCCCGTCATCCCTCCCGTCATCCCGGCGAAGGCCGGGACCCAGCGTCTTTCACTGCACACAGTCACTGGGTCCCGGCCTTCGCCGGGATGACGGAGGGTGAGTGGCCGGGATGACGGAGGGTGAGTAGCCGGGATGATGGGAGTGTGAGTGGCCGAGATGACGGAGGGTGAGTAGCCGGGATGATGGGAGGGTGAGTGGCCGGAATGACGAGAGGGTGAGTGATGGGGTGAAGGTTTGGCCAGCGACAGATAGTGCGCCGCCGGCAAGCATGGCAGCTTGTCATGCGAGTCTTTTTTTCTTGTTGTTTTCTTCACGCTTTTTGCCAAACAAAAAATCCCGCATTACGAAATCACCTGTTCAAACGCATATACCGCGTTTTTGATTTGACGAACATCACCGCCTGACTTATCGATATATCCGCTACGCCGCCATGCATTGCATGCCGGCTAAGCCGGGGTCGCATGGCTTCAAGAAAAGTTGATTTCGCACGCCAGGGCCGCTGCGGCCTCCGTCTGGCGCGGCCATCTACGGCCGTCATTTCCAAACTTACGGGAAAGGAATCAGCATGAAGAAATCACTTGTTTCACTCGCCGGCACGGCATGCCTGCTGACGGCGTTTGTCGCGCACGCAGGCGATTACAATCTGTATTCGCCGTATTTCGCCTGGGACAATAACTTCAACAACAGCGCCATCGCCTGGAGCCCGTCCAGTGGCGCGTATCCGCAATGGACCGCTTCCTTCAATTTTTCCAGCGACAGCCTATACGGTTATCCCGCAAGCATCCGCGGCTGGCATTACGGCTGGAATCCCACCGGAGATACGTTGTTCCCGAAACAAATCTCCGCCACGCAAACCATTCCGGCAGCGTTCTCCTACGCCTCGGGCGGCAGCAATATGGCCGGCGACTTTGCGTACGACATGTTCCTGCGCAACGACAGCCAGAAGTCCACGCCGGAGCTGGAAGTGATGATCTGGGCCGGCAACAATTCCTATCCGATCGGCACGGTGTTGGCGACGGGGGTGCTCACCGAGAACGGCGTCACTTACGATCTGTGGGGTGGTGACAATACCGCTGCCGGCTATTACGTCTACACCTTCCTGCCTCAGCGCAGCAGCGTACCGGCCAGCCTGCCTACCGGCGGCAGCGCCAATGTCGACATCATGCACTTCTTCAACGTGCTCAATGGGCGCGCCAACTTCAGCAGCGCCATGTATCTGGACGTGGTGGAGGCCGGTTGCGAGATCGTGCGCGGCAACGGCTGGGTGTCCACCACGTGGTTCAGTGTGGACGCGCAATAGCGATACATGGCGGGGCGTTCGCGCCCCGCCATGCCGTCACGGCGTGAACAGCTTCAAGTCGATGGCATTCGCCATTGCCTGATAGCCGGCGCCATTGGGATGCAGGTGATCGCCGCTGTCGTAGGCGGCCTGCATCTGCAGCGGGTGCGCCGGATCGCGGATGGCGCGGTCGAAATCGATCACGCCGTCGAAGGCGCCGGAGCTGCGGATCCAGCTGTTCACCGCTTCGCGCGCCTGTTCGCCGGCCACGCTGTGATACGGCCAGCCGTTGCCGCCATATGGCGTGAGCGTGGCGCCGTAGATCTTGATGTGCCTGGTATGTGCGCGGGCGATCAGGGTTTTCATGCCGTCGATGATCTGCTGTGCGCTGATCTTGTCCTTGGCCGCGATGGCCCAGCCGGAACCGCCGATATCGTTGATGCCTTCCAGCAGCAGGATCCAGTGCACGCCGGGTTTGTCCAATGCATCGCGGTCGAAACGTGACAGGGCATTGGGGCCGAAATCGTCATGCAGGATGCGGTTGCCGCCGATGCCCGCATTGGCGACGCCGATGGCGGCCAGCTTGGGATCGGCGTGCAGGCGCGCAGCAAGTTGGTCGGGCCAGCGCTGGTTGGCATCCTGCTTGGAACCCACGCCTTCGGTGATGGAGTCGCCGAAGGTCACCACGGTTTGCCTGGCGGCGGGTCCGCTCACGGCGATATCGGTCAGCAGAAAGCGACTGCCGCTGTTTTCGTCGGCGGGAAATTGCACCGCGGCCGTCGCGTCTCCGGTTTCATTGATATAGCTGGTGGCGATGGCATTGCGATGCACGGTGGCGGGGCCGTCCACATTGCCGGGTGGTACGTAGAAACTGACCGCAAGCTCCTGCAGCGGCTGTACCGTCATCGGCAACGGATCGCTCCACACACTGTCGCCCTTGGCGATGGTGATGGTGGGCTTGCCGTCGAAGAGCAGGGTGTGATCGCTACCGGGCACGATGCTGGTGCCGCTGGCATGCACGGCCAGGTGCACGGGGCCGACGGTGAGTGGTGCGCTGCCAAACAGATTCGACAGGCGAATGCGCACGCTATCGCCGCCGACGCTGACGCGAGCGAATTCGCGCACGCTTTGCGCCTTCAGCAACGGGCCGGGCGAATCCGGTACGCCGCTCCAGGTATCGACCCAGTGCGGGCTCGCGCCGGCGGCCGCAGCGGCGATAAAGCTGGATAGTGCAAAGGCGATGATCGGCTTGGACAGGCGCACGCTGGAATCCCCGGTTGGCGACGATGCACCGGGACATATAGCAGAAGGGGGTTTAACGAAACCGCGGCGGCGCTTTACAAAATTTATCGATGCGCTGCGACAAATCGTAGGTTGGGTTAGCGCAGCGTAACCCAACGATAGCTCGCCGCTTCGTTGGAGATAGTTGGGTAAGCCCCGGATCAAGTCCGGGGTAGCCCAACCTACGCTGGCGAGTGGTTGCTCAGGGCGATGCTTGCTTTTCGCGCAACGCCGCCACCGCTGCCGCGGCATTCACCTGCAACATGCCGCCGGACATCTTGCTATTGCGCAACAGCACCTCGCGCATGCTCGCCGCATCCAGCTTCGGCGCCACCGCAAGCAACAACGCGGCAATGCCGCTGACATGCGCAGCGGCCATCGAGGAGCCGGAGGTGAAGTCGTAGCCGCCGCCGGGTTGGGTGGTGAGGATGTCCTTGCCGGGTGCGCTCACCACATTCGGCGGGGCGGTCGAGGTTTCGCTGGTGCGCACCACGATCACGCCAGGTGCGTTATCGGGAAAGCCGCCCAGGCTGCCGTCGGGCGGCAGCGCAGCGACCACGATGCGGCCCTGCTCGAGCAATTGCGCCAACAGCTTGTCGAGCAGCGGATCGGCAGGTCCGCCCAGGCTCAAATTGACGATGCGTGCATCGGTGTCGATCACCGCCGCCAGCGCCTTGGCCAGGGTGAAGGAATTGCAATGTGCACCGCCGGAGGAGGGTGCATACCAGCATGCTTTGTACACGCTGAGCACCGCCTTGGGTGCGATGCCGACAATGCCTTTGTGGTTGTCGGCGTCGGCAGCGATCACGCCGGCCACTTCGGTGCCGTGATGATCGCGGTCGAAGGCGCTGGCATCGTCGTCGACCATGTTGTGGGTATCGTGGATGCGGCCCTGCAGGTCAGGATGGGTGAGGTCGGCGCCGGTATCCACTACCGCGATATGCACGCCCTGGCCCTGGCTCATGCGCTGCGCCATGGCGGCATCGGTTTCCACGAAGCCACGCTGCAGGTTTACGTACGGGTCGTTGTACTGCTGCGTGGAGGGCGCGGGCGTTGCATCTGCATACACCGCGTAATCCTGCAGCGGCTGGGCGAGCTGCACGCGTCGGTCCTTGGCCAGCTGCTTGAGCACATCGTCGCGCACCATGCCCGGTGGCGTTTCCAGCACTACGCAATACACGCCCAGCGCCTTGATCGGCCAGCCGGCCACTTCATGCAGGCCGTAGCTTTGCTTCAGTTCGTTGAGCGTGGAAACCGCGCGTTGCCCGGCACCGTAATAGCCGGTGGGCGCGTAGCCGAGCAGACTGGAGCCGGCATGCGTGGCGGGTGGTTCGATCGGGTTGGCCACCGCCAGCACGATGTCGCGCTGGCTGTTCATGCCGGCCGCCGCGTTGGCGGTGTGATCCGCCGCGGCTGCGGCGGACACGTGCAGGCATGCGCCCCATACAGCGAAAACGGCAGCAAGAACGAAAGCGCGCTGCTTCATGGGGTGTCGGTCACCGGCTCCGCCAGGCGCACGCCGCGGGCGGCACGCAATTGCTGCAGGGCATCGCGCGTGGCCGGCGCGGAGGCGGCGGGTGCGACCGTGTAGGCGCCCACTTCGTTGGGGCCGCCCACCACCTGCAACTGCAGCGAGTGCAGCAGTGCATTCCAGTCGGCCAGGGTCATGCTGGTATCGGGCACCACGCGGATGGCGCCGGGCGCGACCGGTGCGGCGGCCTGGCTGAGCGTTTGATAGGCCGCGGTGTTGCCGCCCGACCACAGCTTCAGGCCCATCGCGCCGATGCCGATCGCCTGCAGCAGCACGGCGGCGGCTAGTGCGCGTGTCAGCCAGCCGCCGACGCGCAGGCGTTGCGGTTCCTGCTGCGGCGTATCGAGCCGGCCGAGCAGGCGCTGCAAGCCGGCCTCGGCGTCGACCGGCACATCCGCCGGCAGCGCCATCGCACGGTGCAGGCGGGTCTGCTGCGCGAATTCGGCGCGGCAGGCCGCGCAATGGGCCAGGTGCTGGTCGAGCCACTCGCGCTGCTCCGGGGTGGCGCTGTCTTGCAGCACCCAGGGCATGGCATCCCATGCGCGCGGGCAATCCTGGCTGGAATAAGTCGGAAGCGTGGTCATGGCGCGTTCTCTTTAAAAGCAGATGAGCCTTCAGCCAAGGCGGGAAGTACGTTGCGCAGTTTGACGCGGGCATGGAACAGGCGCGCCTTCACCGTGCCTACCGGGCACTGCATGATGGCCGCGACATCGTCCAGATTGTGGCCGGCGCCGTACACCAGTTCGACCACCACGCGCTGGTCGGCGGACAGGCGCTCCAGCCCCTTGCCCAGCCAGTCGCGCAGTTCGCGGTCTTCGTTCGGATCTTCGGTGGGAATGCGCTCTTCCGGTACGTTGCTGTCTTCGACCGGTTCGTCGCCATGCTGCCGCAGCGCCTTCAGGCCGCAGCGGTAGGCGATGCCCATGATCCAGGTGGAAACGCGCGAGTCGCCGCGGAAATCGCCGGCTTTCTGCCAGGCGATCCAGAAGCAGTCGTTGATCACTTCCTCGATGATGTCGGCGCGCCGGGTCAGGCGGGACAGGAAGCGGCACAGCCGCCCGTGATAGCCGCGGTAGAGGGTGGCCAGCGCGGCGCGGTCGCCGGCCGCCATGCGCTGGAGCAGCAGGCGGTCGGTGCTATCGGCGTTGAGTTCGGCGTCGGTCATAGGCTTGGAGTTAACCCAAAGGGCTTCACCGCTTAAGTGCCGTATCGGCGCCGAAAGGTTGCGTTTGAGTCAGAACGACCAGGAAACCGTGCCTACCCAGGGGGCGGCGGCAAGGCTGCCGGTCTGCCGGGCGATGTTGGAGGTGGTGGCGATCCGCTGCAGCTCGACCTGCCAGGGGCCCCAGGCCCAGATCAGGCCGAGCTGGCCATAGCCGTAGTATGAGCTCACCCCGCCATAGCCGTAGTCATAATAATGATGCGCGCCGGGCCACGGGGGGCGGCTGGTGACCAAGGTCTGGGTGATGCCGGCCCCGGCGGCAAGCGACAGATGCCAGGGCAGCGGCCAGTGGAAATCCAGGTCGGCGGCGCCGCGCGGGTGGTGGTCGTCGCCGCCGGTCAGGGTGATCGCCGACAGGCCGAAACTCAGCACATCCCGGTACATCCAGTTCACGCTGGCCTCGGCGCGGTTGTAGGCGCTGGCCCGGGTATTGCCGGAATAGCCGTAGTACGTAGCGTCGGCCTGCATGCGCCAGTCGTCGGACAGCGTCCAGTAATGCCCGAGCTGGGCCAGGCCCTCGCTACGGTCGGGCGAGCGCAGCTGGGTGCCGATCGAGACGCCTGCCATCCAGCCGCCGGCCGAACTCCAGTTCACCGCACCCTGCAGGATCGGCGTCACCGGGGTCAGCGCGATGCCGCGGTCGACCAGCTGGGAGCTGAGCGCCACCGTGCCGGCAAAATTGCCGGTCTGCGCATGCAGCGGGCCGGCCAGCAGCAGGGTGGCTACCAAGGCGACACGCACGCCAACGGCGCCATGGCCGCGCCTGGACCATGACGTTGCTGTCCCCGGACATCCTCGTTGGGGGCTGTTGTGCGGCATCACTTCATGTTTCGACTGACCATGCCCGATGGTTTCATCCGGCAGCCGCTTTTTATAGACGATCCCTCAAGGCCGGGGAACGTCATAAGCGGCTGTCATCAGTGCACCGTGCTCAGATAAGTGATGAGATCCTCCAATTGCTTGCTGTCGCTGAGCCCGTCGTACTTCATCTTGGTGCCCGGATTGGCCTGCTTGGCCGGCTGCGACAGGTACCAGTGCAGCTTGTCGGCGGTCCAGTTCCAGTGCGCCTGCTTGAGCGCATCCGAGTACGCGTAATCCGGCGCTGTACCGGCCGCACGCCCGACGATGCCGAACAGGCTGGGGCCTTTCTTGTTGCGTCCTTCCTTCACGCTATGACATTCGGCGCATTCGGACTTGAAGACATCGGAACCGGCGCTGGCGTCGCCGGCGTGCGCAAAAGGGGAGGCCAGCACCCAGCTGGAAAACACGCCCGCCATCACCATGCGCCCAAGCCGGCGCCGTAAAACCGAGTTGCTCACGCTTTCACTCCTGTCGATGTTGTTTTTTCAGAACGCCACGCTGGCGGAAACCAGGAAGGCATCCAGATCCTTCGCATCGGTAACGACTGCGCCGGACGCCGGGTCCACGCCGAAAATATTGGTGCTGCTGCCGTTGAACTTGTTGAAGCGGAACCAGGTGGCAGCCAGCTTGAGGTTGGCCATGGCGGTCAGCGAATCGTCCTTGCCAAACGGCGTCCAGAACACGGTGAAGGTGTTGCTGGAGGTATCCGGTTCGCCGTACGGCTGGAAGCGCACCACGTCATGCGTGCCGGTGCTGACCAGATGCGCAAGCACCACGCCGTAGCTCTGCTTGAAGGTGTAGGAGAGCGTCAGGGTCTGGTCGTGCACGGCGCCATTGGTGAGTGCGAGCTGGCCGGGCAGCACGCCGGTGGGCGTGGTGGCATAGCGGCGGCGCTCCAGGATGTTCACATAGGCCAGCTGCAGGATGTTTTCCTTGGTGCCGAGGAACTGGTAGGTGAAGTCGTAGCCCAGGTCGGTCAATTGCTCGGTGGGACCGATGCGCGGCAGCTGCCGCCTGGTGGTCAGCGCCACTGCGCCCACCGAAAAGAACTGGCGCTTGAAATCGCGCATGTACATGAAGCGTGCGTAGCCGGTATCGCTGAGCTTGCCCGGGTCGCCGGAGATGCCGTAGCCGAGGTGATCCTGCATCGAGGTGGGCAGCGCGTTGTAGGTGCCCAGTTCGCCGTACCAGTTTTCGTTGTACAGCGCGTACACGCTGGCGCCGATCACGCGATGCGCCAGCGTGTTGGAGCTGGACGGGTTGAGCAGGGTGCCCGACACCGTGGGCGGCCCGTTGGCGGTCGCGCCCGGCAGGTCGCCCACCGGATCGGCGAAGCCGGGATTGTTGTTGACGGTGACACCGATGGTTGCGCTCTGCTCGCCGAGCTTTACGTCCTTCACCGCAAAGCGCAGGTCCATGTCGTTCAACTGGGTGCTGAACTTGCCGCTGCCGTTGTTGAGCGACTGCACCTTCACATAGCCGCCGATCTGATCGGTGACGCGCCCGGCCAGATACAGATCCGCCTCGCTCAGGTCGGTAGTGCTCTGCCCCTGCTTGGGCACATAGCGCATGCCGGTGATCTGCATGGCAGCCGGAATCTTGAAGCCGTTGCCATCGGTATCGGTGTAGCCATTGGCCTTGAAGCGCATGCCGTAAGGCGTCAGTGCGGGGCCATAAGCGCCGGCATGGCAGTCCGCGCAGGCATTGCCGGTCTGGCGCGCATACGCGGGCACCGCCTGCGCGGTATGGCTGGCGAACAGCGGCAGCGCGGCCAGGCCATACCACCACGACGGGTTTCTGGGCCGGCGCGGCGCGCGTCGGTTCAGAGCAGAGGACATGCGATCTCCTTGGCTTGCAGCGGATATGGCGGTAAGGGACAGGTGCCGGGTCATGGGCGTGAGCGCGCGGGCAGCATCGAGCGCAGTACACCGTCCCTGCGCACGAAGTGATGCCATAGCGCGGCGCCCACATGCAGCAGCACCAGTGCGAGCAGGGCCCAGGCGGCATCCACATGCCAGCCCTGCAAACTGTCGGCGAGGTCTTCGTCGGCGCCGACCAGCGCGGGCAGGGTGAGGCCGAAGAAATGCACCGGCTTGTCCTGCGCATTGCTCAGCGCCCAGCCCAGCAGGGGCAGGGCGAGCAGCAGGGCATACATGGCGATATGGGTAAGCACTGCCGTCAGGTGCAGCAGCCGCGACATCGGGCCGGGCTGCGGCAGCTTGCCGGCGCGAATGCGCGTCACCACCCGGATCACGAACAGCATCAGCACGAACAGGCCGAAATGGCGGTGCCCTTCCAGCAGCCATTGGCGCAGGGCGCGGCCGGAGACCTCGTCGCGGGTGAGGATCAGCGCCGCCGCGCAGCACAGGCACAGCACGGTGAGCCAGTGCAGCACGATGATGCTGCGCGGACGCCGCACGACCGTACCCTGATCCAGCGGGTGGGGCGATCCGCCCGCGCGGGGTAATGCAGCGCCGCTGTCCTGTGGCGGGCGTTCCGTGTGTTCGGACATGATCTTGCGCGGCGCTGCCATCGATCCTTTCCCCGAGCTGCTAGCGAAAACAAGCCTTTGCGCTTGAGTGCCGGCTGTTCCGGGAAAGGTTGTGCGGCGGGGCGGATTTTTTGTGACGCAACCTTCCGCCAGCCGGCCGGCACTCAGTTGCAACAGTGCTTCCTCCGGAAACCCGCGCGGCCACGCCCATGCAAATCGAACGCGTCCAACTGCAACAGCATGGCGACGACCGCGGCATGCTCGTCGCCCTGGAAAAAGATCGCAACGTGCCATTCGAAATCCGGCGCGTGTATTACATTTTCGCGACCCGGAGCGAAGTGCACCGCGGCCAGCATGCTCATCGCCATCTCAACCAGCTGGCGGTGTGCGTGCGCGGTTCGGTCACCATCATGCTGGACGACGGCAGCGGCCCGGTGGAGGTGGTGCTGGACGATCCCTCGCAAGGCCTGCTGCTCGGTCGCATGGTGTGGCGCGAGCTGTACAACTTCAGCGACGACTGCGTGCTGATGGTGCTGGCCGACCAGTTCTACGACCCGGCCGACTACATCGCCGACTACGACGAATTCCTGCGCGAAGTGCAAGGCGGCGTGTATCAGGGGGAACTGGTCGCATGCCAAAGCCGCTAGTCCTGGTCGGCGCGGGCGAGTTCGCGCAGATCGCCTGCGAATATTTTCGGCACGACAGCGACTACGACGTGGTCGCCTTCAGCGTCGAGCGCCAATACCTCACCCACGCCACGTTGGCCGAGTTGCCGGTGCTGCCCTATGAAGACCTGGAGGCGTATTACCCGCCTTCGGAGGTACAGCTGTTTGTCGCCGTGCCGGCCAGCCAGCTCAACCGGCTGCGGGCGCGGCTATACCAGGACGGCAAGCGCCGCGGCTACCAGTTCGCCACCTATGTGAGTTCGCGCGCGTTCGTGTGGCGCAACGCGGAGCTGGGCGAAAACAGCTTTATCTTCGAGAACAACGTGATCCAGCCGTTCGTGCGCATCGGCAATAACTGCATTCTGTGGAGCGGCAATCACGTCGGGCACCGCACGGTGGTGCACGATCATGTCTTCGTCGCCTCGCATGCGGTGATTTCCGGCTACTGCCAGATCGGCGAACACAGTTTTGTCGGCGTCAACAGTGCCTTCAACGACGGCGTGAAAGTGGCTGAGGATTGCGTGATCGGCTCCGGCGCACTGGTGGTGCGCGATACCGAACCGGGCAAGGTGTATGTGGGCGCGCCGGCACACGCGCTGCCCGATCGCTCCAGTCATGACGTAAGGCTGTAGCGCGCATGTTCGCCTGGAGCAAACGGGGGCTGGTATTCGATCCCGCGCGGCATGGCGTGGGCGGCTGGATGCGTCATTCGGCCTTGACGCCCACGCCTTATCAGCTGGATGCGCGCACCATTCGCGTCTATGCCGGCTTTCGCGATCTGGAAGGGGTCAGCCGCATCGGTTACGTCGATGTGCGAACGGACGATCCGACAAAGATCCTGCGCGTCAGCGCCGAGCCGGTGCTGAGCCTGGGCCGCGGCGGCTGCTTCGACGACAACGGCATGATCCTCGGCGACATCGTGCCGGGGCCGGGCGGACTGCACATGTTCTACGTTGGCTTTCAGCGCGTGGCGCGGGCCAAATTCCTGGCGTTTTCCGGGTTGGCGGTTTCCGACGACGGCGGCGAACAATTCCGGCGCGTGCAGGAAACGCCGATACTCGATCGTGCTCCGGGGCGTAGCACCATCGCGGCGATTCATTCGGCCATGTATGAGAACGGCCGCTGGCGTCTGTGGTACGCCGTCGGCGACGACTGGGAAGATATCGGCGGTCAGCCATATCCGCGTTATCACATCCGCTATGCGGAAACGGCGGATCTCAACGCCATTCCGCGCCAGGACCAGGTCTGCCTGCTGCCGCGCGGCAGCGAATACCGCATCGGCCGGCCGCGCGTTTATCGCCTGGACGGCCGCTACTTCATGTTGTTTACGCGCGGCAATCTCAATGGCGAATATTTTCCCGGCATGGCGTCGAGCGAGGACGGCATCCACTGGCAGCGCTGCGACGAGGCGCTGGGCCTCGCGCTTTCCGACAGCGGTTGGGATTCGCGCACCTTGTGCTATCCGGCGCTGATTCCGCGCGACGAGCGGCTGCTGATGTTCTACAACGGCAACGATATGGGGCGCGACGGTTTTGGCGTGGCCGAAGGCGGTGTGCATGTTCACGCTTAAGCCTTATGCGCCGACCGACGCGTTGGCCTGGGATGCACTGGTGCGGCAGTCGCGCAACGGCAACCTGCTGCACCGGCGCGGCTATATGGACTATCACGCGGACCGCTTCGTCGATGGCTCGCTGATGATCGAGCGTGCCGGCGAGCTGCTGGCGGTGTTTCCGGCCAGCATCAAGGATGGCGTGGCCAGCAGCCATGGCGGCCTTACCTATGCCGGCCTGATCAGTACGCCCGCGCTGCGCACCGAGTGGACGCTGGAAGTGCTCGAGCGCATCGGTCAACACTATCGCGCGCTCGGCATGCAGCGCCTGGTCTATAAGGCCGTGCCGCATGTCTTTCATAGCTATCCGGCGGAAGAGGATCTGTACGCCTTGCACCGGCTGGGCGCCACGCTGACGCGGCGCGATGTGTCGTCGGTGGTGGCGCTGCGCGCACCGCTGCCGTTCAACGACGGACGGCGGCGTGCCGTGGGCAAGGCGCGGCGCGCCGGCATGCAGATCCGCGCCAATGGCGATCTGCAGGCGTTCCATGCCTTGCTGTCGTCGGTGCTGGACGAGCGCTACGGCGTGGCGCCGACCCATAGCCTGGAAGAACTGCACCTGCTGCAGTCGCGCTTCCCCGCGCAGATCGTGCTCTACGAAGCGCGGCGCGAGGACGCGATGCTGGCCGGCGTGCTGGTCTACGACTTCGGCCATGCCGTGCATACGCAATATCTGGCTGCGTCGGAAGAAGGACGCCAGGACAACGCGCTCAACCTGTTGCTGGCCGAGCTGGTCGAGCAGGTGTATGCCGATCGCCAGTATTTCTCCTTCGGCATTTCCACCGAGCGCGAAGGGCAGGTACTCAATGGTGGCCTGATCACGCAGAAAGAACATTTTGGCGCACGCGCGGTAGTGCACGATTTCTACGAGTGGGTGCTGTGATGGACGTACCCTTTCTCAGCCTCAAGGACGTCAATGCGCGCTACGCCGATGAGCTGAAGGCGGCCGCGGCGCGGGTGATCGACTCGGGCTGGTATGTACTGGGCCAGGAAGTGAGTGCATTCGAGCAGGAGTTCGCCGAGTACTGCGGCGTGCGTCATGCCGTCGGCGTCGGCAATGGGCTGGACGCGTTGGCGCTGATCCTGCGTGCGTACAAGGAGCTGGGCGCGCTGCACGACGGCGACGAAGTGATCGTGCCGGGCAATACCTTTATCGCCAGCTTGCTGGCGATCAGCGAGAACCGCCTGGTGCCGGTGCCAGTGGAACCGGACGCGGTCAGCTTCAATCTCGATCCGGCGCGGGTCAGTGCGGCTGTCGGTCCGCGCACGCGTGCGATCATGGCGGTGCATCTGTACGGGCAGCTCGCCGACATGCCGGCGCTGAGCGAACTGGCGCAGCGCCATAACCTGTTGCTGATCGAGGATGCCGCGCAGGCCCATGGCGCCATGCGCGACGGGCGCCGGGCCGGCGCGTTCGGGCATGCGGCCGGCTTCAGCTTCTTCCCGGCCAAGAACCTCGGGGCGCTGGGCGACGGCGGCGCGATCGTCACCGATGACAGCGTGTTGGCGGCGCGCATTGCCGTGCTGCGCAATTACGGCTCCGACGTGAAATACCGGCATCTATACCAGGGCGTCAATTCCCGGCTGGACGAACTGCAGGCAGCGCTGCTGCGCGTGAAGCTGCCGTATCTCGACGAGGAGATCGCACGCCGCCGCCAGGTGGCACTGCGTTATCGCGCAGCCATCCGGCACCCGGCGATCCAGCTGCCGTCCACACCGCAGGAAGAGCGGCATGCCTGGCATCTGTTCGTGGTGCGCTGCCGCCAGCGCGACGCCCTGCAGCAACATTTGCTGGCGCAAGGTGTGCACAGCCAGGTGCACTACCCGATCGCACCACACCGGCAGGCGGCTTATCCGTTGCTGCACGGGTTGCAGCTGCCGCTGACCGAGCAATTGCACGATGAAGTGCTGAGCCTGCCGATTGGGCCGGCCATGCGCGATGAAGACGTGCAGCGGGTGATCGACGCCTGCCAGAGCTTCCCGGAGCCGGCATGAGCCTCGTACGCACTGGCTTTTATTCGGGCATCGCCACCGCCGCGCGGCTGCTGGCGGGCCTGGTGGTGATCAAGCTGGTGGCGTGGTTCGCCGGCCCCGAAGGCGTGGGCCGGCTGGGGCAGTTCATGAGCCTGATGTCGCTGCTGGCGGTGCTGGCCGGCGGCGGCATCAGTGCCGGCGTGGTGAAGTACGTGGCCGAATACCGCGACGATGCGCAGAAGCTGGCGCGGCTGTTGTCGGCAGCGTTGTGGTACGCCCTGTGCGCATCCTGCCTGATGGGCGTGGCCGCCTTGCTGATGAGCGGGCAACTGGCGCAATGGCTGCTCGGCGATGCCCGCTATGTGAACCTGATCCGCGTGCTGGCGATCGCCCAGCTCGGCATTGCGCTGGCCAACTACATGCTGGCGGTGATCAATGGCTTTATGGATGTGCGCCGGCTGGCCTGGATCCAGGTGCTGGGCTCGGCGCTGAGCGTGCTGATGGTGCTGGGTCTGTCGCGCTGGCTGCATCTGTACGGTGCGCTGCTGGCGCTGGTGCTGGGGCAGTTGCTGCTGCTGGCGGTAGGCCTGCCGGTGTGGTGGCGCAGCGCGTATTTCCGCCGCAGCATGCTGCGGATCCGCTTCGACCGCGAGATGAGCCGCAAGCTGGCTGCGTTCTCGCTGATGAGCCTGACCTCGGCCCTGCTGCCGCCGCTGATCAATATCGCCGTGCGCAATCACCTGGCGCAGCAGTACGGCTGGGAGCAAGTGGGCTACTGGCAAGCGGTGAGCAAGATCTCCGATGCCTACCTGCTGTTCCTGACCACCGCCATCAATATTTACTATCTGCCCAAGCTGGCTGCCACCCACGCGCGCGATGCGCTGGGCGCCGAATTGCGCAATGCCTACCGTTATCTGATGCCGGCAGTGATCGTGCTGGCCGCTGCGGTCTACCTGCTGCGCGACTGGATCACCCGCCTGCTGTTCAGTGCCGACTTTACGGGCGCCTATGCGCTGTATGCGCCGCAGCTGGTCGGCGACGTGATCAAGATCGCATCCTTCATGCTCTCGTACCTGATGCTGGCCAAGGCGATGACGCGGCTGTTCGTGGTATCCGAGTGCGTGTTCGCGCTGAGCTATCTGGCCCTGGTCTACGTGTTTACCGCCTGGTTCGGCCTGATCGGCGCGATGTATGCGTTTGCGCTCAATTACCTGCTGTACTTCGCCTTCAACGTGGTGGTGGCGCGGCGTTACCTGGGGGCGTCATGAGCGAATCGATGCCGCTGGTCTCGGTGCTGATCCCGGCTTTCAATCACGAGCGCTTCGTGCGCCGCAGCCTGGACAGCGTGCTGGAAGACCCGTATCCGGCCAAGGAAATCGTGATCGTCGACGACGGTTCCACCGACCGCACCGCCGATGAGATCGAAGCCTGGATCGCCCGCCACGGCCACATGCTCCGAGTGGAATATGTGCGCCGCGAAAACCGCGGCATCGCCGCCACCCTCAACGAGCTGGCAGCGCGTGCGCGCGGGGAATTCCTGCGCCTGGGCGCCAGCGACGACTATCTATTGCCAGGCGGCCTGGATGCGCAGGTGCGCTATCTGCTTACGCACCCGCGCAAGCGCGCGGTGATCGGCGATTCCATCGTGGTCGACGGCAGCGGCAAGAAGCTGCACGAGAGCGGCATGCGCGATCTGCACGGCGCCGACAAGCGCCTGTACCGCAGCGACGACGGCATCCGCCGTGCCGTCATCACGCAATGGGCGATCGGTGGTCCCGTGGCCTTGCTGCGCAAAGACGCACTGGAAACGGCCGACCGCTGGACCGAGGGCCTGCGCATCGACGACTGGGATTTCTTCCTGCGCCTGGCGGCGTGCGATGCATTGGGCTTTATCGATGTCAGCGTGTGCGCCTATCGCCTGCACGGCAACAATGTCAGCAAGACCCGCCATGCGGCCACGCGTATCGTCAATCTGAGCGAATCGCGGCACGTGGCCTTGCGCCGTGCCAGCCTGTTCGACGAGCCCTGCCGCAGCTTGCTGCGCGCACAGGCGCATTACATCAGCGCCAAGATCGCCTTTTTGCAGAAGCGTCCGGCCAGCGTCGCCCTGCATTTGCTGGCGTTCGCACTGCTGCGCACCACCTCGAAGCTGCGGCTGCCGTCGCCCAGCGCACGCCTGGAAAAGGCATGACGCTGCTGCGCCTGCCGTCGGCCTATCTGGGGCTGCCGCTGCTGCTGGCCTGCGGCGTGACCTTGCTGTGCTTCGATCTGCCGGGCGATTACCTGCAGGGCGTGCTGCTGCTGGCGGCAGCCGGGCTGGGCATTCTGCTGTTCGACCTTGGGGCGGGAACACGACTGCCGCCGCTCGCCCGCTTTCGCCTGCGCGGTTATGCGGGCACACGCGAATCCTTTGTGGCGCTTGCCTATGCCGGCGGCGTGCTGCTGTTTTGTGCGCTGGACCTGGCGCTGTTTCCGATTCCGCTGATCAGCGACCCTTCCTCCTACGCCACCATGGAGGGCGGCCACGAACATATCCGGCACGTGTCGGATATGTGCTGGACCCTGCCGGTGATCGGCTTGCTATGCGTGCGCAACCGCTGGCTGCGCTACGCCCTGATCCTGGTGGGACTGGCCTTTCCGGTGCTGGTGATCGATCGCAACCGCATCTTCGCTTCGCTGTTTTCGCTGGCCATGGTGCTGGTGCTGCGCCGCGACGAGGCGCGCCCGCTGCCGTGGAAAAGCATGTTGGTGCTGGGCCTGCTGGGAGCCACCGCGTTCTCGGTGCTGGGCATGCTGCGCTCCGGCTCGCTGGATACGGTGACCCTGCCATTCAGCGCCATGTACCGCGCCGCGCCGCAGGGCGTGAAATGGCTGCTGCTGTATATCAGTGCCGGTCCCTACAACTTCGGCGCGATCCTGGCCAAGCACTACGTCAACGCGACGTTTCTGATCAACCAGCTGCTGCCGATGGCCGGATCGGTGGCCACCGCCGGCACCGACATCCCGCTGGATGCTTCCAATATCAATGTCGGCACGGAATTCCTGCCGTTCCTGATGGCCTTGGGGCCGGCCGGTGCATTGGGTTCGATCCTTCTGCTGTATGCCTTGCTGGCCTGGAGCGTGCGGCGCCTGTATCCGACCGTATCGCTGTTCGGACTGCTGATCTTTCTGCGCGTGAGCTATGTGTGCCTGATGTCGCCGTTCGCGCCACAGGCCTACACCTGGACCAATGCGGGTTTCATCGTGCTGTGCCTGCTGTTGCAGTTGCTGGCGGCATGGCTGCCCAACCGCAATGCTGCCGCCGCGTCTTCGTCTATTCCATGAGTCAGGCAACTATGCAACGAGATGATGTCTATCTGATCGATATGTGGCGGGTACTGCTGCGCGAGTGGCGCTGGTTCCTGGCCGGTCTGCTGCTGGTGCTGCTGTGCACCGCGGCATTTCTGCACACCACGAAGCCGCAGTGGCAGGCCAATGCCTGGATCCAGATCGGCCAGGTCAGCGACGCCCCGCAAGGGCAGGACCCGAAAGTGGAGCCGCCGCAGCGCGTGATCGAGCGCCTGCAACTGTTACCGTCGCAGAATGCAGTGCTCGACAGCATCGGCATCGGCGCGGGTACCCCCGCCGGCCAGCTGTATCGCGCAAGCATGAAGCTGGAGGCGATGTATTACGCCGGTCCGCTGGTGAAATTGAGCGTGCGCGCCTATTCGGCGCAACAAGCCGGCGAGCTGGCCAAGGCCACCGTGACCTGGCTGCAATCGGTGCATCGCGGAATGGAAGCGGCGCCGCTGCAGCTTGCACATGCGCGCCTGGACGAGATCCAACGCGCCTTGCAGGAGGCGACTACCGAACGCGACCGCCTGCAGCAGTCCGCGGCGCAGAGCAAGGACAACGTAACTGCCGCATTGCTGCTCAGCCACAGTGACCAGATCCGCGAGTTGCAGCAGGCCCGCGCCGAACTGCAGATTCGCCTCAGTTCCGCCTATACCTACGACACCGCGCTGATGTGGCCGGTGTACGTGCCGGAATACCCGGTATTTCCCAATCCGTCGCTGACCTGGGGCCTGGGGCTGCTGCTTGGGCTGTTTCTCGGCACGTTGGTGGCGATTGCCAGGAACACGCTGCGGCGTGAGTTGCCGCGCGCGTAAGCGCCAGGCTCGATAGCTCGCAGCCACCTTGCGCCATTTCGTGCGCGTCAGGGCGAGGCTGCCGTGCCGGATGAGACCGGATTGACGGATTGATCCACAAACTCAATGGTCTTCAAAACGGCCATGATCTTTGGCAGCGTGCTGGAGGAGGGTGGGGAGTTGAGATTTCTGACTTGCGTCTGTCCACAGAGCACTTGCGGTCCGTTGCTCTGGATCAGGCAGAAGTTGAAGAATCGCTGCCTGCGATCTTCGTCACCGTATATCTGGCTATAGGCGATACCTTTTCCTGTCCAGTTTTTCCCGGAAAAGTCGTAAATTTTTAAATGCTGATCAGGGTAAGAGATGGCGTTGGAGTTTTCGTCAATCCAATTCTCCCGGACGAGGCGTGCACCTGGCTGACTATAAATGTCATCTTGTGAAGCTGCAGTGTGGTAACTGAGGCCGAATCCCCACCCATTTGGATTGCCATTCGCGTTGGCATAGAACATATACGTGCCATTGTCGTATTTCTGCCTCGGGACCGCTTTAATGCGGAATTGGCACCTTCCTTCCGTGTAAACGGTGTCGGAGTCTGGCTGTTCCGATATGAAATTTTTTATGCTGGATGAGGATGTTGTCGCCGGTACGCATCTGTCGCGGCTAATATGCTCCATATCAACCATTTAGCTAAAGCAATATGCTTCATGGATGTACAACGCTGGTGAGTTTGTTGTTGGAGGAAATGGAAAAAGCGTTGAAAGTGAGGCGATCGATACGTCATTTCTCATTAGGTTTGGTCGAGCTCGTCGGTTGTTGATCAATGAATTCGACGGTTTTGAGGACGGACAATATTCTGGATTGAATGAGTGCGGGGATGGCAGTGCCAGCCGCTCCAATGCTTGTATGCCCGCAAAGTGCTTGCGATCCACGCGTTTCCACAAGGCAGTATTGGAAGTAGCGCTGCCGAGTTTCTGTGGCTCCAGTAGTTTCGTCGTAGGCGGTACTTATTCCGATCCAGTTTGCGCCGATAATTTTTTTGGCCTCGAAATGCTGTCTGGGCTCAAATGGGGCATTTGTACCGGCCCATATCCACTGTCCATTGATCTGCTTTGCGGCTAACAATCCGTCAAGCTTGTCCTGTGTTGCGTCAGTCTCACAGGTAATGGGAAAGCCTTGTCCCATATAGGGTGCTTGATTTTCTAGAAATGCATAGCTGCCATCGGCATAGATGCCTAGTCCGGTGGAATTTGCGATTTTGAAAATGCATTTTTCAAGCTTGTAGATCTGTGAGGTTGATGATGATTCTGGCTCGCTGACCGCGGCATGCAAGCGTATGGCAGTGGTCGTGGCAAACAAAAAAATAAGAAACGTTAATTTCTTCATGAGCGGCTCGGTGAGTAATTTTGTGGCATTACTTGTTTTCGCTATGGAAATGGCCAGGTTAGGTTTCCGAATGCCAGTCTTGAAGGTCCTGAAGTCGCGAGTAATTAGGCGAGCCAACTCGCAGCCGGATCTTTTGGGATGCTGGAAATTTTTCACGCGGCCAGATGATCGTAGTGGCGCTTCACGCATACAACTTGAGGCTAATTCCATCGTTTCTCTATCTTGCAGTCAGTGTGATGCCGCTGTGCCTGAGGTCGGCTTGACGGATTGATCCACAAACTCAATGGTCTTGAGGGCGGCAATGATCTTTGGCAGCGTGCTGGAGGATGGCGGAGAGTTGAGATTTCTGACTTGCGTCTGTCCGCAGAGCACTTGCGGTCCGTTGTTCTGGATCAGGCAGAAGTTGAAGAATCGCTGCCTGCGATCTTCGTCACCGTATATCTGACTATAGGCGATACCTCTTCCTGTCCAGTTTTTCCCGGAAAAATTGTAGATTTCAAGATGCTGATCCGGGTCAAAAGGAAATTTGGAATTTTCGTCAATCCATTTTCCTTCGACAAATTTCGCACCTATCTGATCGTTAATGTCATCTTTCGTTGCGCCTATATGGCAGCCGATACCAAACCCCCAATGTACTGGTATGTCCTTTGTTGGATCAAACATGTACATCCCGGTGTCGTACCTTTGTCCCTTTACTGTATTGCTATAAAATTGACAGGCGCCTATCACGTGAATATGGCTGATTTTTTGGGTTGAAGAGTGGCCTTTGTGTGCTTTTGGTGAAGACTGCCGCGCGAAGATGATGGTTGCGCCAAGCAGAATGGCTTGAACAACAAAAAGGTTATTCATGAATGTTTCGATGCATGGCTTTGAGGTGCGCCGACGGGCAGCTACGTGCATTTGGCTAGTCAATGAGGATGCCACTATTTGCTATTGTATTGCTTAACAAACTCTACGCTCTTAAGGATGGTCAAGACGTCATACATGATATTTGTCGATGGCTTGGCGAGCGTCATTACTCCTAGATGCCCGCAAAGGATTTGCGTGCCATTCGTTTCGAGAAGACAGTATTGAAATATTCGCTGGCGAAAGTCTTCTTCCCCAATATTTTGGTCGTAAGTGGTTGCTATTCCTCGCCAATTTGTGCCATTAAATTCAATTACTCTGAAGTGTTCATTGGCATCAAATGGTGTGCCAGTGTTTGCCGAAACCCAGTGGCCATTCAGCTTCTTGGCCGAAAGTTGACTATCGATGTCGTCTTGTTGGGAGCCGGTGTAGCAATAAATAGGAACGCTGAATTCTCGGTCTCCTGTGGGAGATGAGTACACGCCGCCTTTGATGGCTGAGGATGTGTCGACAGTAAACGATCCGCTCATGAGGTTATTTATATTGAATATGCAATTTCCAGTGTTGTAAATAGATTCAGTTGATTGGTGGTGGCTTGAAATAAGTGCTTGAATCATAAAATTATAAATATTTATTTTTAAATTAGATTTATATGTTATTGCGTATTACATATCAGTTTTTGGCTGCTGTGCCCGAGATGGCGGCGTGGTCGACAGATTGATCCACAAACTCAATGGTCTTCAGGATGGCCATGATCTTTGGCAGCGTGCTGGAGGAGGGCGGGGAGTTGAGGTTTCTGACCTGTGTGTGTCCACAAAGCACTTGCGGTCCGTTGTTCTCGATCAGGCAAAAGTTGAAGAATCGCTGCCTGCGGGCTTCGTCTCCGTATATCTGGCTATAGGCGATACCTTTTCCTGTCCAGTTTTTCCCGGAAAAATTGTAGACTTCAAGATGCTGGTCCGGATCAAAAGGAAGTTTGGAATTTTCGTCAATCCATTTTCCATTGATGAGCTTCGCGCCCACTTGACCGTCAATGTCATTTTGCGATGCGTTGGCATGGCAGAGTAATGGGATAGACCAATTCTCTGTGCCAGATGGATAGTATCCTGCACTCTGAAAAGAACTGGTGTTATGCACGGATACTGTTACGCCTTTAAGAATGAGGCGAAAATGACATTTTCCAGGGGAAAAAATTGGGCTAAGTTTCTCGATTTGGCTATTAAATGAGTGCGGTGTGTTGGGCATTATTTTTACAGACTGTTGCGTGTAGGCAACGGACGTCAAAAACAAAAGGCTTATAGAAAGAAAAATATGTTTCATGGGCGTCTCGGCATATAGCCTTCGGGCACGGAGTTCATGAGGCCATGAATATTCGGGAAATTTGGCGTGTCCAGTAGTAAGGCTTGGCAAATGTTGTACGCCTGAAAGCGTGCTACAACGCCGTTGACGCTTTTGTAAATTGTGGAAGGATGCCCAATGTTGACTGTTGCCGCTACGTTTCCCATGCCTGTACTGGTGTAGTAATGCACTGTTGCTTTTAAACGGGTCCTTCCTTTCACGTATGCTTGCGTGTGGTCCTCCGCTGTGATGGATTTCAGTATGTTGAAGGGCTTGGTGTCGGCGAATGGGGCGGCGTGCGTCCATGCCCAGTACGCGCAGGCGCAGTCGGTCGACAAATCCAATCTTGTGTCATCTCCTAGCTCACGCCGCCATTTCTTCATTTTTGTCGCTGAAACCTGCGACTCTATGGCTTCCAAGGGAGTATTTGACCTCTGTGTATTGGCTTGCTTGGCCGCCGTATTCAGGGTTTCCGCGAAATTTTCGTCCAGGGCATTTCCAATGTATCGCCAGTACTTGATGTAGTTGTGCGGCCAAGTGAGTTGCAGGAAGCCTCGGCCATCCCAAGGCCAGTATCTTGCTGTGGGGTTATTCTCGTAAATGGATGTAAACCAGGTAGTTTCCTGCATGGCGTTGGCGTAGAACGCGGCCATGCGCAGTGGCGTGACAATGCCGTAGCGGCGGCAGGCTTTGTTTAATTCGACTCGGTAGTTTTCGATCGTAGCGACAGGGGCGATTACCGGCTCAGAGACCCAGGCGCCTTTACTTGGTCGTACTGCCGTCATCGGGAACAATTGAATCATCTCGTTAAGACTCAACCACCCGCATCGCCGGAACATCCTGATAAATTCCGTCGGATGGAAGTGCCAGTGATTGGCATCGATGCCGAGCTTTGCATCCTCCCAAAAACACAGGGCCTCGCCGTGTGCCTGGAACTTGGGAAAATCCTGCTTATGAAGATAGGGGCCGGCCAACGGTCCGCCATCGGCTGGTGTCTCGGTGGTGAGCCATTGCCAGCGTGTTGCGAAGCTGGCCTTTTCCCATTCGGTGGTGAACTTGCATACCGTGTACGACAGGCGCGATAGCACGGTCTTGTCCGTCAGGCGATCCATTGCACGGACCAGTCGGTAGGTTGCCGGGTCCGACATGGCAGTGCCCTGTGCCTGGGCGGCCGGCATACGTGATGTATCGCTGCCTTGCTGGATCAGCTCCAGCAGTTTGTTCGAGTGGCAGCGGCTGTCGGAGTGGGTGTCATCGTCGATTACATGCCAGCCGCGCCACGGCGGAAAGTCTGCGTCGCTGAACACGCGAACGCCATTTGCATGCAGGTTTACCCAGCCCTGGCCGTCCGGAAAAGCTACACACCGCCAGTGGGGTGCGTCGGCGGGGTTGAGGGTCTCGGGGTCGAGCACGCGGGCCAGGCGTAGTAATTGTTGCAAGGCGCTGGCAGCGGGGATGGCAGCAGCCTTTGCTGTCCGATATGCGCCGGCCAGGGTGTTTGCCCGCTCGTAAAGCGCGTAGTCGCCGCCCGGCTCTTGTACGGGTGAGCCGACGATGCTGCCATCTTGCTTATAGGTCGTCAGTTCGATGCCGCCTTGCTGGTGGGTGCATCGGATACCTATGTAATAGTCTTCCGCGCTGACATGGAGCGGTGCGAGCGATGACGGTACATCCGTGGCCGTGGCAGCTGGTGCCTGGGCATGGAATACCGCTCCGGCCGGCAGATGCACATAGACCTCGCCGAACAGGGCGCTGGCCCGTCCGTCCTGCGTTTCGTCCAGCGGATCGGCAGATCGGCCCACCAGTGAGGCCAGATTGTGGTCGTCGCAGATGATCTCGAAGTGGATCTGATGGTCCGTGCCATCGATGCTGCCTGCTTCGCCTAGCTCGTCTTTGCGGTAGATCGGCTTGTCTGGATCGACGCCGGCGGCGATCTTTTTCAAATGCAGCGTGATTGAAAAATACGTAACGCTGATTCCTTCGCCGATTTCGGTGGCGTGCTTGATGATCACGCAGCCGCTATCGCACCAGCCGTTGTAGCCGAGCGGATCGGCATCCATGGTCTCCTGCGAGTCCGGTTTCTTTTTAGGTTGGCGTACGTAAGCCACCGTGCCATCGGCAATCGCACGGACCGGTTGATGGCCATTTCCATCGATACGCGGCGCGGTCAAATGCAGGCCGCCGTGCCAGGTCATATGGCGTGCAAGGGGGAACGCTCCTTCGCCGAAGCCCTGATTCCTCATGGCCGTGGGCAAATAGTTGTCGTCGGGATCCGTGGCGTCATGCTGCGGAAGAAAAGGTGGGCTGATCAGCATGCAAGGCTCATCGCGAGAGAATGAATTTGCTCTGGCCTTGCGCCAGGTCGTCTGGGAGCGCCAGTAACTGCGAGGGTTCGCTGCGCCGCTCTTGCCATTGCGGCATCCCGCTTTTCACCGTGAAATTCCCCGGACACGCAAAGATGATGTTCGGGCCTTCCAGTGTCACCGTGCTTTGCCCCGCCTGCAGCACGATCTTGTCTTTGGCCAGCACCTCGATGCGATCGGTGGTGGAGGTGACGGTGACGGACTGGTCGGCCAGGATCTGCATCGCATCGGTATGCGCTTCGATGCTGACTGGGCCGTGGTTGGCGATGACATTCATGCCGCCATCGGCGGTATAGAGACTCACGGCATCGCCGGTGGCGGCACCGATGGTCGCTCCGGCAGCCAGGTGCATATCGCGCTGGCTGGTGGTGTGCAGATGGTTGCCGGCGAAGGCAGCGGCGCTTTGCGAGGAAGCAAGCACCATCGATTGCGGGGCTTCGACCAGGATCACCGGTTGCGCAAAGCGTTCGACCGGATCGCCGCCGCTGCGCTGGTTGTCGGTGGGCTTGGTGGCGGCCAGACCGTTAACGTCGCCGCTGTATTTGCCGTTCTTGCCGGGATCGATCGCCTGCTGCAGGGCGGTTTGCGCCGGATTGGCGGCAAGACCGTTGGCCTTGGCCTGGGTGGCGGCGCTGTCCAGGCGTTGTGCGGTGGCGGCTGCGGCGTTGAGTTGGCTGACGGCGCCGGCGGCATCCATCTGGGTGGATGCGCCTTGTGCTTGTTGCGCGCCCGATAGCAGCAGGCCTTCGCCGGCGCGCACGATCGCCCAGCCACGGGTGATCAGCTCGAAGCCTTCGCCCCGATAGGCGCCGCGCCGGTTGCCATGCTGATCGATCAGATAGCCCAGGTTGAGCGAGCTGTCGGCGACGCTGCTCGATAGAGCATGGCGCAGCTGGCCGCTGGCATCGTCCAGCACCCATTGATTGCCGGGCCGGCCATCCAAGGTTTGCGTCTGCACGCCGCTGAGCGTGCCGGGATGGTTTGCCGTGCTGTTTTCGCCGGCGGAGAACGGCGGCAGGTTTTGACCGTTGTAGAGCTGTCCCACGATCACCGGCTGATCGATATCGCCGTGATCGAATTCGATCAGCACTTCGGTGCCGATGCGTGGCAGGAAACTATGGCCATGCGCGGCGCCGGCCGTCGCTTCCGCTACGCGCACCCAGGTACCGGAACGGTGATCGCCGGGCGCATGCCCCTGCGGATGGCCCGCACTGGCCGTATCGGTAAGCCCACCCGGTAGCGGTGCCTCGCCACGCTGCCAGTGGAACTGCACGCGTACTTGATGCTCGCGATGGCCGGTGAGTGTGGTTTCCGGCATGCCCACCACCACCGCGACCGAGCAGCCGGGTGCGGTGGGTTTGTCGCGATAGGCGGGCGCAACAGCTGTGTGGGCTGGAATGGCGACGAAGCGATTGCGGTAGGTGCCGCGGTCTTGCACACCGCGGTCACGCAGGTGGGTCACCGTGATGCCGAGGTTGTTGCTGGCGATGTGCTCGATACGCAGCGGCACCAAGGCATAAGCGTTGAGGTCCGGATGTGCGGTGAGCGTGTAGCGCTTGCCGGCCTCCAGCGTACGTACCGAGCCTTCGGCGCGATGGGTATGGGCTTCCATGCGCAAGGCGGCGAGGCGATGCCGGGCAAAGTGCTGCGCCTGTTCGGTATGGTCGAAGCGCTTGCTGCGATCCGCTTCGAATACCTCCCGCGATGGCAGCGGCGGCGCGCCGGGTGCCGGCGGCGTGCAAACCCGTGCCGCAATGCTTCGGACTTGTTCGGGGCGCCAGCTTGCCGTGGCCACCGCGTCGGGCACGAGCTTCTTGCACTCGGTAAACAGGGTGATCGCGTCGCTGGTTTCGGTGGCATCGACGCGATAGAAGCGGATGCTGTCCGGCGTGCCGCCAGGCAGGCTGGCCTGGCTGTCGAAGATCACCAGGGTATGGCCGGCGCCTTCGCTGTCCTCGCCCTGGTCGTGTTCGAAGCGATAGGACAGGCCTTCTTCGCCGAGCAGGCGATGTACGAAGTCGTAGTCGGTTTCGCGGTACTGGGTGCAGATCGGGCGCTGCCGCAGGCTGGCGGTCACCTGGGTCTGGCACTGCACTTGCGGATAGTCGGCGAAGATCGTGGTGACCACGTCGAGTGCGGTCTGGTCCTGAAAGATCAGCGCATTCCGGCGCAGCTTCAGAAATGCCAGGCTCGATTCCATCACCACGCGATAGCGTGCCAGGCCGCCGTCGGCACCCAGCGAAGCGGCATGTGTGACATAGCCGTGCCAGTAGCGGCGACTGCCGTCGGCGGTGGCCACGCCCAGGCGCAGCGGCTTGCCCAGCAGCTGGGTGAGGTCGAGAAAGGCCGATGCGCAGACGCAATCGAGATCGAAGCGGAAATTATCGTTGACCGCTTCGTGGCCATGGAGCTGTTCGACAATCAGGCCATCAATGGCTGCGTCGAGCGTGATAAAGCGGGTGGTTTGCGACAGCAAGCCCAGCCACGCCGATACATCCATGCCTTCCATGCGCGATTCCTTGGCGTATTGCCGGCCTTGCGAGGCGGCGTGTGGCCCTGTCGCTGGATCGTAGGCCGCGTGCCGCAGGTGCCGATATCGGTCCAGGCCGCTCTCCCGTGAAGGCTTTGGCCTGCGGCACCCTTCGGAATCGGCCCGGGCCCTGCCAGGGCAATCCCTTAAACCAAATCCCGGCCTGCCGGTACTCACGCAGGTGCCGCCTATCGGCGTAGCGGGGATCGAAGTGAAGCTTGAAACAGCCAACCGGGCGATGACGCTGGACCAGACGCAACTGCTCGAGACGCAGCGCGCTTTCGACAGTGTTGCGGCCGACTATGACGGCCCGCGCGGCAATAACGAACTGATCCAGCGCATGCGCCAGAGCCTGTGGGACACCGTGCAGCGCGAGCTTCCACCCGGCTCGCGGCTGCTGGACCTGGGCTGCGGCACCGGCATCGACGCGGCGGAATTCGCCCAGCGCGGCTATCAGGTGGTGGCCAGCGACTGGTCGCCGCAGATGGTGGCGCGCACGCGTGTCCGCGCCGAAGCAGGGCAGCTGGCGTCGCGCCTGAGCGCCGTGCATGTCGGCATCCATCAGCTGGACCAGCTGCAGGGCGAGTTCGACGGCATGTATTCCAACTTCGGTCCGCTCAACTGTGCGCCGGAAATGGGCGCCGTCGCGGCCGAATGCGCACGCCTGCTGCGTCCCGGCGGCAAGCTGGTGTTTTCGGTGATCGGCCGGATCTGCCCGTGGGAGGTTGGTCATTACGCTCTGAAGGGCCGCTTCAAGCGCGCACTGGTGCGCGCCGCACGCGGTGCCACGGCCGTAGGTATGAACCGCCACACCATCTGGACCTATTACTACCTGCCGCGCGAGTTCTACCGCGCCTTCGCACCGCACTTTGCGCTTACCGAATATCGCGCGCTGAGCCTGTTCATGCCGCCGCCGTATCTGGTCGATTACTACCGCCGCCGGCAGGCCTGGTGCGAGCGGCTGGGCCGGCTGGACGATCGCTTCGGCGCGCTGCCGCTGCTGCGCGACATGGGCGACCACTTCCTGATCGTGATGCAGCGGCGCTGAGCGGGATGGACGCGCTAAAGGCCCGCACGAATGCCACGCTGAGCCATGCCGCGGTGATGACTCCGGCCGGCCCGGTGCATGCGCCGCTGCCGATTCGCGACGGCTGCATCGATGCGGCGGTAGCGTCCTGGGCGTATCGGGTGGACTTGCGCGATCACCTGATTTTTCCGGGCCTGATCAATGCGCACGAGCATCTGCAGGTCAATGCGATTCCGCCCCTGCGCGGGCATGCGCCGTTTGCCAATAGCTATGCGTGGATCGATGCGTTTCAGGCGCATTTCGAAGATCCGGCGGTGATCGCCGCGCTGCAATGGCCCAAGGCCTTGCGCCTGCGCCACGGTGCACTGAAGAACGTGCTGGCCGGTACAACTTGCGTGGCGCATCACGATCCCTGGCATCCGGCGCTGGATGCCGACGATTTTCCGGTGACGCTGCTGCGCGACTACGGCTGGAGCTATGCGCCCGGCTGGCCAGGGTATGGGCCGCCGCTGCAGCCGAGTTTTGCGGCGACGCCGGCCGGACGACCGTGGCTGATCCATCTGGCCGAAGGTACCGACGAGGTCGCCGGCAACGAGCTGGCGCAACTCGATCAACTCGGTTGCCTGGCGGCGCATAGCGTGCTGATCCATGGCGTGGGTCTGCGCGAGGCGGATATCGAGCGCGTGCTGGCCAGCGGCGCGGCCGTGATCTGGTGCCCGGCCAGCAACCTCGCCTTGCTTGGACGCACGCTGGATCCGCGGCGTCTTGCAGCGGCCGGCCGCCTGGCGCTGGGCAGCGATTCGCGCCTCAGCGGCGCGCGCGACCTGCTCGATGAACTGGTCGGCGTGCTCGATCGCTATGGCCTGAGCCCGCAGCAATTGCTGGAACTGGTGACTCTGCGCGCGGCCGAGATCCTGCGCTTGCCTGCGCATGGACATCTGGCGCCGGGCGCGCCGGCCGATCTGGTGATCGTGGAAGACCAGGGCGGCGATCCGGTACGCAGCCTGATCGGCATCCGGCGCAGCCAGCTGCGCGCGGTGGTGCGCGATGGCCTGCCGCGCATCGCCGATCCGGATTTCGCCGAATGGTTTGCCATTGCCGGCGTGGAAGCGGTACCGGTGCTGCTGGACGGCAAGCCGAAACTGCTGGCCAGGGACTTGGCCGAACCCGCGCTGATGGCGCTGGAACCCGGGCTTGAGCCCGCCTCGCCGAGCCGCGAACAGCTGCCGGTATTCGCCAGCGGGTGGCACTGATGCGTTGCGCGGCGACACTGGAACCGGCCGAAGGCTATGCATTGTGGGCGCAGCACTATCCGGCGCATGCGCACAATCCGGTGATGCAGGCGGAACAGCGCGCCATGCTGGCGCTGCTGCCGCCCAGCCTGCACGGCTGCAACGTGCTCGATGCCGGTTGCGGCAGCGGGCGCTACATGCTGCACGCGGCGCAGCGCGAGGCGGCGCGGGTGATCGGCATCGATCTGGCGCCGGCCATGCTGCGCCGGGCCGAGGCCGAATTGGCGGCACATCGTTTCGATACGGCCATAGCGCTGGCGCAGGGCAGTGTGACAGCGCTGCCGGTGGCTGATGCCTGGGCCGATATCACCCTCTGCGGTCTGGTGCTGGGGCATCTGGAGCAGTTGCACGAAGCGCTGCGCGAACTGCATCGCGTGACCCGTCCCGGCGGGCGTGTGCTGTGCAGCGATGTGCATCCGATCGGTCCGGCACTGGGCTGGCAACGCGATTTCAAAGCCGGCGGCCAGCACTACGCGGTGCGCCACACGCAACATCTATATAGCCACTGGCATGCCGCCTGCGCGTCGCTGGGGCTGGCCATCGAGCATGTCGCGGAGCCGATGCTGGATCCGGCCGACATTCCCGCCGATGCGCATTTCGACCGAATCGCGCTGCAAGTACCGGTGGCGCTGGTGTTCCAGCTTCGACGCCTGCCCTGAGCGCACTGCATGCCTGACACGATGACCTCCACGCCCCGCACGCTGCTGATCAATCCCACCATCACCTCGCGTTCCAGCGCGCGGTTTCCCTTGTCGCTGCTGCATCTTGCCGCTGCGGTGGATCGCCAGGGCAGCAGCGAGATCATCGACGGCAATATCGAGCGCGATATCACCGGCGCCACGCTGCAGATGCTGGAGCAGGGCGGTTTCGATGCCGTGGGCGTCAGTGTGATGGGCGGTCCGCAGATGGCGCCGTCGATCGAGGTGTCCAAGGCGATTCGTGCGCGCTTTCCGGCGCTGCCGATCATTTGGGGCGGCTATTTCCCCACGCTGTATACCGATACCGCGCTGGGCGCGCCGTATGTCGATTACGCCATTCGCGGGCAGGGCGAGGAAAGCCTGCCCGAACTGCTGGCCGCGCTCGGCCGGCCGCAAGCGGAGCTGGGGCGCATCGGCGGTCTGTCGTGGAAACAGGACGGCGTGATCGTGCATAACCCCAACCGCCGGTTCTCGCTCGGCGACAACGGGCTGGTGCTGCCTTACGACAAGCTTGGCGATCCGCGCCAATATCTCGCACGTACCTTTTTGGGGCGGCGCACCGCGGCGCATCAGGCGGCGATCGGTTGCCGTTTTCGCTGCACCTTCTGCGGTGTGGCGGCGATGTTCGGCGGCACCACCCAACTGCCGGCCGCGGCGCGGCTGGAACGCGACCTGAGCTATCTCAAATACGAACTCGGCGCCGATTCGATCCAGTTCTTCGATCACAACTTCTTCGACCGCGAAGAAGACATGATTCCGCTGCTCGAAGTGATGGCCAAGCTGGAAATGCCGTGGTGGTGCTACGCGCGCTCGGACGCACTGCTGAAGCTGTCGGAAAGCACCTGGAAACTGGTGCGCAAGAGCCGCCTGCGCATGGCCTACATCGGTGCCGAATCGCCCAGCGGGCAGATGCTGAAGGAGATTCGCAAGGGCACGCGGCCGGACCAGACCTTGCAGGTGGCCGAGCTGTGTCGGCGCAATGGAGTGATTCCCGAGTTGTCGTTCATGGTGGCGCCGCCGGAAAACACCGAAGCGGAAACCGTGCAGACCTTCGAGTTCATCCGCGAACTGAAGCGGATCAATCCGGAGTCGGAAATCATCGTCTACATCTACACGCCGCTGCCGGAAAGCAGCCGGCACGAAAAAGACCGCGCCAAGCGCCCCGGGCAGGTATTGCGCGATATCCATGGCGAGCCGGTGGTGTTTCCCGGTACGCCGGAGGAATGGATGCAGCCGCAATGGGTGAACTACGCCTGCCACGCCGATGCGCCGTGGCTCGATGACAAATTGCGCAAGCACATCCACGACTTTGTCACCGTGTTGCGCTGCCGCTTCCCCACCGTGCAGGATCTGCGTTCGCCGCCGTGGGCCAAGCGCGGCCTGAGCGCGATGGCGGCATGGCGCTATCGCCATCGCAAGTATGACCGTCCGTGGGAACTGAATCTGGCCAATCGGCTGGTGAAGCTGCGTCTGCCGCAAGTCTCGGGGCTCTAGCGTGCACGTTGCGCAGATCAATATCTTTCCCGCGCCGGAAGGCATGGCGGCGCCCGAGGTTTTCGCGCAGTGGCCGTCCTTGGCCGACATCCCCGAGGCGATCGCCAGCGCCGGTACCCGTGTTTCATTTATCCAGGCAGCCGCGCACGATGAACGACTGACGCGCGCCGGCATCGACTATCGCTTTATCGATGTCGGCGGCATCAAGGCCGTGGCCGACCGCGGGCTGCGGTTTGCGCAGGAACTGGCGCAACTCAAGCCTGACTTGCTGCATGTGCATGGGCTGGGCTTTGCCGAAGACGCATTCGCCATTGCGCACTATCTGCCGCAGCTGCCCATGCTGATCCAGGACCATGCCGACCGTCCGCCGCGCTGGTGGCGGCGTTTGCAATGGCGGCGCTGGTATGCCGCGGCGGCGGGCGTTGCGTTCACGTCGGCCGAGCTGGCGCAGCCGTTCACCGCGGCCGGTCTGTTCGCGCGGCATACGCAACGCTTCGCCATTCCCGAATCCAGCAGCCGCTTCATGCCGGGCAGCCGCGCGCAGGCGCGCACAAAAACCGGGCTGCATGGCGATCCCTGCGTGCTGTGGGTGGGGCATCTGAATCCGGGCAAGGATCCGCTTTGCGTGCTGGAGGGTATCGCGCAGGCCGCCGAGCAGTTGCCTGGCCTGCAGTTGTGGTGCGCGTTCGGCAACGCGTCGCTGCTGGGCGAGGTGCAGCAGCGCGTGGCACAGGATCCGCGCTTGCACGGACGCGTGCACCTGCTCGGCAAGCAGCCCCATGCCAAGATCGAATGGCTGATGCAGGCCGCGGATATCTATGTATCGGGCAGTCACGCGGAAAGCTGCGGCTATGCATTGCTGGAGGCACTGGCCTGCGGCACGGTGCCGGTGGTGACGGATATTCCCTCGTTCCGCGCCTTGACTGGCGATGGCCGCATCGGCGTACTGTGGCCACGCGGCGATGCGGCGGCACTGGCCGGCGCGCTGATCGAGATGGCCAGCCAGCGGCCCACGCGTACCGAGGTGCGCCTGCATTTCGACAATGAGCTTTCGTTCGCCGCGGTGGGGCGGCAGTGGGCCGCTGCGTACGCGCAATTGCTGCAGCAGCGGCAGCGGAGATCGGCATGAAGCTGGCGCTGGTGCTGCCGGGCGGCGTGGACCGCAGCGGCGAGTTCCGGGTCATCCCGGCTTTCCTGGCACTGATCGAACGCTTGGCGCGCCAACACGAAGTGCACGTATTTGTACTGCACCAGGAAGCCAGGCCGGCGCGCTGGGAATTGCTGGGTGCGCAGATCCACAATATCGGCGATGGCTGGACCCGGCTGCGTGCCGTCGCCGCCATTCGCGCCGAACATCGGCGTGCGCCGTTCGATCTGCTGCAGGCGATTTTTTCCGGTTCCTGCAGCCTGATTGCGGTGACCGCGGCCAAGCTGCTGCGCCGGCCCAGCCTGGTGCATATTGCCGGCGGCGAACTGGTGGCCTTGCATCAGATCGGCTACGGCGGCCGGCGTCATTGGAAGAGTCGCCTGCGCGAAGCGGTGATTCTGCGCGGGGCCAGTGTGGTTACCGCGGCCAGCGCGCCGATCATCGATTCGCTGCATGCATTGGGCCTGGAGGCAGTGCGTGTGCCGCTCGGCGTCGATCTGCGCAGCTGGACACCGTTGGCGCCGCGCGGACGACAGGCTGTGCAGGCGCAGTTGGTGCATGTGGCCAGCCTCAACCGCGTCAAAGACCAGGCCACCTTGCTGCGTGCGCTGGCGGTGCTGGCCAGGGCCGGCCTGGCGTTCCAGATGGATATCGTGGGCGTGGATACCTTGCGCGGCGAAATCGTTGCGCTGGCCGCGCAGCTCGGCTTGCAGCAGCACGTGCGTTTTCTGGGTTTTATGACGCAAAGCGAATTGCGGCCGGTGATCGAGGCGGCGGATTTGCTGGTGATGTCGTCGCTGCACGAGGCCGGGCCGCTGGTGTTGCTGGAGGCCGCGGTAAAGGGTGTGCCTACCGTGGGTACGGCGGTGGGGCATATTGCCGAATGGGCGCCTGCGGCGACGCTGGCCGTGCCGGTCGGCGACTGGGCGGCGCTGGCGCAGGCGATCCGGCTGGTGCTGACGGATGAATCGCTGCGGCTGCGATTGGCGACGGAAGCACAGCGCCGTGCGGTGCTGGAAGATGCCGATTACACGGCGCGGATGTTTGAGTCTTTGTATCGCCGGGTATGTACGTGATGCTCTGCTCCCTCTCTCTAGCGGGGAGAGGAGGGAGAGCTGGCAAGCACGTGCTCTGCTCCCTCTCCCCATCGGGGAGAGGGTTGGGGTGAGGGGGGCAATCTTGCGTAGATGTGCATTCAGCGCGTCGCCTTGATCCAGATCACCGCGAGCGTGTCCCCCTCACCTCGATCCTCTCCCCGCAGGGGAGAGGAGGAAGAGCGGGGAGCTGTGCTCCCTCCCCTTGACGGGGAGAGGAGAAAGAGCTGGCAAGCACGTGCTCTGCTCCCTCTCCCCATCGGGGAGAGGGTTGGGGTGAGGGGGCAACCTCGCGTAGATGTGTACTCAGCGCGTCGCCTTGATCCAGATCATCGCGAGCGTGTCCCCCTCACCTCGATCCTCTCCCCGCAGGGGAGAGGAGGAAGAGCGGGCAAGTTCCCGCAGGGGGAGGAAGAAGAGCTGAGCTTACGTGGCGAAGTGCGTCAGCGCCGCGCGTACCGCATACAAGGTATCCGGCCGCGGCACCGGCCGGGTCAGTCGGATCAGGATGCGCTTGCCCTGGCTCATCGTCACCCAGTGCTGCTGGCCTTGCAGCCACACCTGGGTACGCAGCATGTCGGCCCGCTCTTTTACCGCTTCGGCAGTTGGCCTGAAGCGATTGATCACGCAGCGCACCGCTTCGCCCGCGCTGCGCGACCACTCGATACCGGGCAAGGCATTGAGCCATAACGCCGAACAGGAAACCCGCGTGAGGTCCTGATGCCGCGAAAGGCCGCGCAACAACGGCTGGCAGCTGCGCGCGATACGCATCAGAACCGCGGATGGAATCGCCTGCGGGTAATAGCGTTGCACCATGCGCAGCGGCGGCAGCGCCCACCATGGCGGCGTATCCGCTTGCCACAACACGTCCCAGTCGCTCTCATGCATGCGTGCGGCCAGCTGCGCGATATCGTGCAGATGCAGCAGCCGCACCGTGCGGCTGCAAAAATTACCCGCAGCATGCAGCAGCAGGTGGCACATCAGTGCGCCGGGCGAGGGGTAGGCATTCAGGCCGGGCTGCTGCCGGCTCGAATAGATCCGTTCGGTGATATCCACCACCGAAATCGGCAGCCGCTCCTGGATGCGTGTATGCAGTTCGATATTCACCGGCGTATCGCGGTGTTCGCCCAATCCGGCAACCGCACTGTCGCCGGCCGGCTTGAAGACGCGGTGTTTCCACTGCGTGTAGGACTCCTCATAGCCGAGCGCTACCAGCAGCTCGCTGGCCGCCTGCACATCGTGCCCGCGCACCAGCAGATCGATATCGGCCATCGGCCGTTCGCCGGCGGCATACAGGCCGATCGCATGCAGCGCACTGCCTTTCAGCGGCACGATGGCGATGCCGGCCGCACGTGCGCCCAGATCGATCTGCTGCAGCAGGGCTTCAATGCGCCGATGCCGCTGTTCGACATGCGCGTGCTGGCTGGCCAGGAATGCTTGCCATGTGGGTTGCTGCCACGCCGAACGCTTGCTCAGCAGCGCCGCCACGCCATGCACGGTGGCCGCGGCCGAGGCGAGTTGCCATTCCAGTTCGTTCCATGGCGGAAGCGCCGCGCCGGGGTGGGCGAGTTCGCGCGCCAGTGCTTCGGTGGTACCGCGCAGGCCGCGCTCAATGGTTTTGAGCGGCGGCAGCATGGCGTACCTGGGGAAGGGTGGGGGCGGTGGCGTGTTCGGTGCGATGGGCGTATTCGCTGGCGATCAGCGCATCCCATTGCTGGTCGAGTGCGATGCGAGCCTGCTCATGGGCTTCGGCCGGCTGGTTCTGCTGCGCCTGCTGCAGCGTGACCTGGGCATGCAGCAGGTCGCGCACGCTGCGGTAGAACTCCGAGTCGTAGGCGCCGCGGAACATCATGGACAGATCGTCGCTGTCGTCCCAGTGCGTCTTCTTGCCGAGCTGCGCTTTCACTTGTTCGTAGAACTTGGTACCGGGCAGGGGATAGGAAACGCTTACGCCGATATCGTCCGGCGCAGCGCGGGCAACCAGTTCGCGCGTGGCCAGCAAGTCTGCCAACTGCTCGCCCAGGTAGCCGAGTTGGATAAAGAAACCCACTTGCACGCCCAGCGCACCGAGCCGTTCGCGGGCGGCGATCAGTTCGGGCACGGTGGTGCCCTTGGTCATCGCATCGAGCACGCGCTGGCTGCCGCTTTCCGCGCCGATCCAGGCTTCGGCGCAACCGGCGCGCTGCAGCGCGCCGGCCATGCGTTCGCTGATCAGGTCCGCGCGGGTCTGGATGGTGAAAGGCACCGAACCGTTGCAGGCCTCCAGGTGATCGGCGAATTCAACCACCCAGTCGACGTGGAAGCCGAAAATATCGTCGGCCATCCAGATATGGTCCGGCTGGAAAGTCTGCTTCAGATAAGTCATTTCCGCCGCCATGTCCTGCGCGCTGCGCTGCTTGTAGTGGTTGCCCCAGATCGGCTTGGCGCACCAGTTGCAGCGGAACGGGCAGCCGCGCGAGGCGGCCATGTTGAGGCTGAAATAGCCGTGGCGCTCCTGCCACAGGCGGCGATAGCGCTCGATATCCAGCAGATCCCAGGCCGGACGCAAAGTGAGGCGCGGATCGGGCGGCACCACGCCGATACGGGTCACGTGCTTTTGTTCGCTCACCAGGGTGGCAATGCCGGTAATGCCTGCGCCCCAGTCCTGGTGGCCGATCTGCGGATGGCGTTCCAGGCGTCCGACCAGTTCGGCCAGTGCGGCGATGCCTTCGCCGATCAGCACTGCATGTGCACCGGCAGCGAGGAAAGCATCGGGCTGATCGGAGGCGTCGGAGCCGGCCACGATCACCCGTGCGCCGTGCGCACGCGCTTCGGCAATCATCTGGCATGCGGCTTCGCGCATGCGGCTCAGGCACATCTTGGTGAGGTAATTGAAATTGTCTTCGTACAGCACCACCAGATCGGGCGCTGCCTGCTGCAGGTTGCCGGCGTAGTCCTCCACGCCGTCGGCGAGCATGGCGTCGAACAGGCTCAGCGTGTGGCCCTGCGCGCGCAGCAAGGCTGCTATCTGCAGGGTGGCCAGCGGGGGATAGGGCTTGCCGCGCTCCCATTGCTTGCGGTCATACCGCAGGAAATAGGAATGGCCGACCTGAATCTTTAGCATTGCGGCATAGCCTCAATCGTAGCCTTGGAAAGCCGCAGCCCGGGGCTGCCGCATGGCCGTGAGTGCCGGCTGTGGCATGCGCGGTTGCATCGGCGGCCGGCGATTGAGGCGAGGCAACCTTTGTGGCTGCGCGGCGCACTCACCGGCAACTGAACCGGCCCGATAAAAGGTGCGCATGAGCGTGGTTTCCGGACGAGCCGTCCGCGATCTGCATACCGATCCCTTCGGCGAACGCCGTAGCGTGCATGCGCCGCTGAGCAAGCAGCTGCTGGGCGGCCGCTTTCATTTCCAGAGCGACAGCGCGGCGTTGCTCGCGCTGGTCGAGGCCGCCTATGGCGGCTTGCCGCCGCATCGCCTGCCGGGCCAGATTCCGGAATTCGAGATTGAATTGAAGCTGCTGCCGGGCCGCTCGCTGCGGCCGGTGCACGAGCCGCCGCCGGTACGCATGCAGGCTGGCGCCGGCATGCTCTGTGGCGTGATCAATGCGATGAACTACGTGGCGATATCGCCCGCGCAGAGACAGGCGCTGGTAGTGGTTTCGCAGGACATGCTGCGCTTTCCCTATCACCTGCGTTACGAGCTGATCGAATTCGCGGTGTTTATCCTGGCCGCCCGTTCACAAGGACTGATTCCGCTGCACGGTGCATGCGTGGGCCGACAAGGACGCGGCGTGTTGCTGCTCGGTCATAGCGGAGCGGGCAAGTCGACGCTGGCGCTGCACAGCCTGCTGCAGGGGCTGGATTTTCTGTCCGAAGATGCGGTGCTGGTGCAGCCCGAAAACCTGCTTGCCACCGGCGTGGCCAATTACCTGCATATGAAAGACGACGCGCTCGGCCTGGTCGACGAGGATGCATGCCGCTGGATCCGCTATGCCCCGGTGATCCGTCGCCGCAGCGGGGTAGAAAAATTCGAGGCCGACCTGCGCAATGGTCCCGGCCGGCTGGCGGCTGCGCCATTGAAGCTGGTCGGTGCGGTGCTGCTGTCCAGCCAGCTTGCCGACCATCCCGCACAGTTGCTGCGCGCGGTGCCGGCGGACCAGATTGCCGCGCGGCTCAGCGCCGACCAGCCGTATGCCGCGGGCCAGCCCGGCTGGCTGCATTTTAAGCAGAAGCTGGTGGATTTGGGGGTGCATGAGTTGCGCCGCGGGGCTTGTCCGCAAGATTCGGTGGATGCCCTGCGGCAACTGCTGGCGTGAAGGTGAGGCGTCTCCAGGCCACCAACGCAACCCTCCCATTCGCCTCAGACCTCGCATTCACCTCAAATCTCTCATCCATCTCAAACCCGTCATCCCGGCGCAGGCCGGGACCCAGTGCCTTGGCTCCGGTGTACTTGCTGCAGATGAAGCAAAAAAGTCGCTGGGTCCCGGTCTGCGCCGGGATGACGGATGGGAAGTAACTCCGCACCTCATCACACCGAATTGACCAAGACTGGATCTGATAGTGTTGCGCGGTTCCAGGCTCCCAATCCCGCAAATCTTCAAGAGGAAGGCAGGCATGAAAAAGTATGTGACCGGGTCGTTGACCGCCGCCGCCATCGCCATGGCACTGGCCCTGACGGCGCCCGCCTTTGCGGCGCTGGCACCCGGCGCCGCGGCGCCTGATTTCACCGCCGAGGCCAGCCTGGCCGGCAAGGATTTCAGCTTCTCGCTGAAGGACGCGCTGAAGAAAGGCCCGGTGGTGGTGTACTTCTACCCCTCCGCCTATACCGGCGGCTGCGATATCGAGGCGCATACCTTCGCCAGCCAGAAGGAAAAATTCGACGCGGCCGGTGCCACCATCATCGGTGTTTCCGCCGACAGCATCGACCGTCTCAATACCTTCTCCTCCGATCCGAGCTATTGCGCCGGCAAGTTCCCGGTCGCTTCCGACAGCAGCGGCAAGATCGCGGCTGCCTATGACCTGAAGATGGAAGCGGCGGTGGCCGGGGCAAAGGACGTGCGCGGCGTGGAGATTGGCCACGGCTTTATTTCCCGCACCACCTTCGTGATCGACCGCAATGGCAAGATCGTGGCCGCGCTCTCGTCCGAGGCCGACCACCTGCATCCGCAAGACCATGTGAGCAAGTCGCTGGCGATCGTGCAGCAGTTGCAGTCGGGCAAGGCACAGTAATCGGCTTACACCACGACGGCGCACGCTCCTGGTATCCAGGAGCGTGCGCCGTTTTGCTTTCCCGAGTTCAGAACGACAGCGTTGCGCGCATCCAGTAATAGCGTCCGATCAGGTCATAGGTATACGCATCGGTATTGGAGTTGCTGCCCCACTGGTAGAACATCGGCGGCTGCTTGTTGGAAAGATTGTCGATGCCCACCGACAACGTCGTGTGGTACTTGGCGAAGGCGTAGCTGCCGGAAATATTGTGATAGACGTAGGCGCCGATCGGATGCACTACGCCGGGCAGGCTTTCGTCCGCCGAATAACCTTGCGACAGATCCGCACTGCCGACCTGGGTGCGGCCGATATAGCGCATGGTCCAGCTTGCGCTCCACGCGCCCTCGCTCCAGTTCAGCGTGGCCAGTCCGCGCCAGCGCGGGAATTCGCCGTAGACCGGGCAATAGGTGCCGGCACAATGGGTGATCGGCACGCTGGGATCGCCGGGTGCGGTGTCGACGTCGTAGCGCTGCATATACGTGCTTTGCAGGCTGAGGTTGAATTTGCCGTAGTTGGCGGTGGCCAGGTTGTACTGGATGGTGGAGTCGATGCCGGCCGCCCAGGTTTCGCCCAGGTTGACCGTGGGCAACTGGATAAAGCTGATCTGGCCGTTGCCGGCGCGGTTGATCAGGCTGCACAGCCGGTCACTGTAGTAGCACTCGTTCATGATGGTGGTGGGGTCGAGTCCATCGACGATGGTGTCGTTGAGATGGATGCGCCAGGCATCGGCGCTGAGCGACAGGCCCTGCACCCAGTGCGGGCTGTAGACCAAGCCCAAATCATAGGATTTGCCGTATTCCGGCTTGAGGTCGTAGCCGGCCGGCACCGAACCCGAACTGCGCACGCCGATCTGCGGATTGATCTGCTGGAAGCTGCCGTCGGTGGGCACGTTGGCGCAGGCTTGCGGATGGCCGCCGGTATAGCCGTCGCACACATCGGTAGCCGCCAGCGCACCGCCGGCCGTGCCGGAATACAGTTCGCTGATATTCGGTGCGCGAAACACCTGTGAGGCAGTGCCGCGCAGCAATAGATCCTGCACCGGCCGCCATTCCAGCGCGATCTTGCTGTTGGTGGTGCTGCCGGACAGGCTGTAGCGCGAATAGCGCGAGCCGATATCCAGGTTCAGGGCGTAGAAGAACGGCTGATTGGCGAGGATCGGAATCAGCGTTTCGGCATAGGCTTCCTTCACCGAATAGCCGCCGCTGAGCACGCTGGCGCAATCCTCGATCACCCCGCACAGACCGGCCAGCGGACCGTTGCTGATGGCGGTGGCGCTGGGCGTATCGGTGCCATCCGTCTGCGTTTCGTGCCGGTAGGAAAACCCTGCCGCCAGATTGACCGGTCCGGCCGGCAGATCGAACAGCTCGCCGTTCGCGCCGAGTTCGAACTGGCGCATGCTGTAGTCATAGGTGGTGACCGGATTGACGATCAACTTCTTCAGTGCGGCGATGGTGTTCGGGTCGTTGATGTTGAAGATATTGATCGGCGTGCAGTTGCTGATCGGATTGGCGGCGGTGCCGCAGGTCACCACGCCGGCACTGCTCAGGAACGACGGGCCCACCGCCTGCTCGAAGCCGGCGTAATCGAGAAAACCATTATTCTCGGTTTTCTGGCGCACCTTGCCGTAGTTGAAATCGGCATTCCATTGCCAGCTGCTGTCGCCGAAGCTGCCGCGGATGCCGGGCGTCACTTGCAGATCGTAGGTCTGGTTGGCGTAGTCACGGTTGCCTAGCGAGGTAAGTCGCGTATTGAAATCGTTGTAGCTCTGGCCGCTGACACGATCGGTGCCGAAATTGATGCCGAACGGGTTGTAGTAGTTGTCCTTGGAGATCAGGAAATCGTCCGAGTTGGCGAAGATCGGCACCGGCGCGATCACCGAGGCGGAGGCTGTCTTGGTATAGAACGTATCCAGGTAGGCTTCGGTATTGGCGCCGATCTTGAACGTGCCGCGCATCGACAGGTTGGTGCGCTCCTGCGGTGTCTGCAGCAGGTTGTAGGGCTGGTAGTTGTAGGAGTCGGCCGAGGTGTACGGGTGATAGTCGGCCTGGGTGGTGATGCCGGGCACACCGCCGTTCAAGGTGACATAGGTGCCGTTGGCATTTTCCAATTGTCCGGTGGGCGTGGCGGAGGAACCGAGCCGCACGATCTGGCCATTGGTCAGCGCCAGCTCGTAACGGGAGTAATCGCGCGCCGCGGCGCCGATCTCGTTCTCGCTCTGGTGGGTGGTGCCGAAGATCAGGCTGAAGCGCTTTTCCGCCAGCCCGGCCAGAAAGCTGAAATTGCGGCGATTGCCGTCGCCATGCGAGCTCTCGCCGTAGTCGCTGCTGAGCTGCACGCCCTGGTAGTGATCCTTCAGGATGAAATTCACCACGCCGGCAATGGCATCGGAGCCATATACCGAGGAGGCGCCGTCGCTGAGCACTTCGATGCGCTCGATCATATTGGCCGGAATGCTGTTGATGTCCTCGTAGGCGAGGCGCCGGCCATCCACCAGCATCAGCGTGCGATTGCTGCCCAGGCCGCGCAGCGACACCGCGGACTGGCCGGTGCCGCCGCCATTGTCGATATTCGGATTGGTGGCGTTGCCGGCGATCGACGGCAGCTGCTGCACCAGGTCGCCCAGGGTCGGCTTGCCGCTGGCGGCGATCTGGCTGCTGTCGATGGTGAGCACCGGGTTGGACGTTTCGGTATCGACGCGGCGGATCAGCGAGCCGGTGACGGTTACCGCGTCGAGGTTTTTGGCCTTCTCCGGCCTGGCTGCATTCGATGCGGCCTGGCCGGTCTGCGCGGGCGGACTTGGTGTGGTGGTGTCTTGCGCATACAGTGCGCTGCTGCCGCATGCACTAAGCGCGAGCGTGCTGCGGACAGCGCAGGCGATCAGGGCCTGGCGTCGACAAGGTGGATGACTGGACCGGATGACATTCGTAATGGGCATGATGTTCTCGCTGGCTTGGGCGGTGGCGGCACAACGTGATGCAAGGGCACTGCAATGAATGCGCGGGCACGGGCAATGCGCCGACGGCCGGCATTCGGATGGCGGTGTTGCATGCCTGCGTGCTGGTCCCTCCCGGGTTCAGGGCGGCAGGCGCGAGGTTTTCCGGATGCTTCCCGGTTGCGGCCAGGCGCTGAGACCCGGCCATGACGCATCGCGATGGCAGCGGCTAGCGCTCGCCGCTGTCCGTCGTGACGGGTGCCTGTGCCGCAGCGGCGGCGCAGGCGGCACGCTCAGCCGCTGCCGGGCGTGTCGTTCTGGTTCTGCCAATACACCGCGTAGCGCTCGCCGTAGATCTGGTTCAGCGGCGCAACCGGCACGGTGCCCTGGCTGGTGGTGGCTTCGAAACGCAGCTCCGCGGCGGACAGCACGCGCATCCAGCCGGTATCGGAAGACTGCTTCGCAGTGAACCGCGGCGCAGGCATCGCGGCAGGTTCGGGATGGGGCTCAGCGTCATAGTCGCAATACTGCATGCCATGCGTCACGCCGTGGCTGCCGAAATTGGCGGCGAGCACCAGCGGCCCATACAGCATGGCCTGCAGGCTGTCGTCGCCGGGCAGCGCTACGCTGTGCAGCTGCATCGGCAGTTCCAGCTCGAGCTGGTCGCCGTTGTGCCATTCGCGTTGCAGACTGAAATAGCTGCCGGGCGAAGCGAAGGCATCCAGCGCTTCGCCGTTGAGCTTGATGCGCGCGCCAGGGCCGATCCAGGCCGGAATGCGTACGTGCAAGGCGAAGCTTGTCGGCTGCGTCAGCTGCAGGCGCAGGCGGGTGCGCGGTTCGCGTGGGAAAGCCGTTTCCTGGCGCAGCACCAGACCGTGCTCGCGCCAGTCCAGCTCGGAGGGGATAAACAGGTTGACGTACAGATCCCGCTCGTCGTGGAAATAAATGCTGTCGTTGAAGCGCGCGAATTCTTCCGCGCCGCTGCCCGTGCAGCACCAGAACGAGTCGGTAGGTGAGTTGAAGTATTTCACCGAGCCGGCGCGCAGCGGGTAGTAATACAGCTTCAGTCCCTGGGCGTCCTGGCTGCCCAGGCGCGCGTTGTACAGCGTGCGCTCGTAATAGTCGAACGCGCGCGGATCGCCGTTCCAGCTGTATACGTGACGGGTGAGCTTGAGCAGGTTGTAGGCCACGCAGGATTCGGCGCTGTAGAGGCCGAGCTGGTCTTTCAGGTCGCCGGGGCCGGTCTTCCAGAATTCGTCGTTGCTGGAGCCGCCGGTGGCGTAGCTGCGGTGCTGGGTGACGGTCTCCCAGAAGAACTCGGCGATGCGGCGGTAGCGCGGTTCGCCGGTCAGTTCGTAGCGGCGTGCGGCGCCGATGATCTTGGGGATCTGGGTATTGCTGTGCAGGCCTTGCAGTTCGTCGCGGTAGGCGGCGAGGGGATCGAACAGCGAGGCCTGGTCGAAGCGATGCGCGGCGTCGCGATAGCGCTCGTTGCCGGTGATCGCATACAGCTCATACATGGAATCGTTGATGCCGCCGTACTCGGTCTTGAGAATGTGCGCCATCTGCACATCGGAGTAACCGTTGAGCCAGCGCACGATCCAGTCGCCCATGCCGGTGGCTACTTGCAGCGCCTGCGGGTTGCTGGCCAGGCGATACATATCGAGCATGCCGGCCTGGATCTTGTGCAGCGTGTAGAACGGCGCCCACACCTTCTGCCCGCTGCTCAGGCGGTCGAAGAAACTGTCGGGGAAGGCGCTGAGATAACCGTTACGCTGCTGGCAGGCGGCGAGCGCGGCCACCAGCTGGTCGCCGCGGGTCTTGAGTACCTCGTCGCCTTCGCTGGCATAAGCCAGCGCCGCCGCCGAAAGATAATGGCCGCCGCTGAAATGGCCGCGCAGTTCGCAATCCGGTTTTTCCCAGCCGCCGAGCGGTGTAGCCGACGAGGGCAGGCCGGCCTGGATGCGGAAGCTATGGGCCAGCCGATCTACCGGCAGGCTTTGCAAGTAGCGCAGATTGATCGCAGTGGCACGCGCGAAGTCGCTGTCCAGCAGCTTCACCCGGTTCAGCGCAAACGGCTGCATGCAACGTACCGGTTGATCGGCGATGGCTTGCGTCGCGGCCGCGGTGGCGGTTTTATCCGGCTCGGCCAGGTCGGGACTGAAGGCGCGCACCGGCGCGATCGCCGCGGTGGCCAATGCGGCGGCGGCACCTTTCAAGAAACGTCTGCGTTGCTCTTCCCCGTCGTGCATGCCATTCCTGGAAGTCATGGTGGATGCCGCGCATGCAGCCCGCGGCGTTGTCGATGCACATCCTCAAACGTGATTTCATCGTGCCGTAACATTCTTCGGCGCGTCTTGTGTCAATTGCGGTACTTGCATGCGGAATTTCGCATAAAAAAATCACCGCATCGCTGTTTAGACGGGTTTGGACGCACAGCCGCGCGTTGTATGTGGCATGACGATGCAAGCATCGCGCAAGCCACGCCGTCAGGCGAAATGCAGCGTTACCGTGATGCGTTCGCCGGGCGCACCACGCAGGCGCAGCGCATCGTCGTGCAGATCGGCAGCGGCTGCGCTGGCGCCGTTCACATGCACATCACGCCGTGCGCGGCCTTGCGGCAGGCGCAGGCTCAACCATACCGCGGGCGGCGCTTCGCGCTCGGGCAGGCTGACGGTGCATTGCATGCCGCCTTCGATGGCTTGCCAATGCAGGCCGGTACGGCCCCAGCGGGTGGGCGCATCGCTGATCGCGATAACCTGGCCGCTGCCCATCCAGGCGCGGGGAATGGCGCGTCCCAGATACAGCGTGTGGCCGGTGCTGTCTTCGAATACCAGCATCCAGCGCAACAGCAGCGGGGTGGTCAGCTGCGCCGGCATGCAGAACAGCGGCATGCCGCCGCTGATATCCGACACTTCGCCTGCGGTCCAGCTGCCCGGCGTATGCGCGTGATGCCGATGCGCATAGAGGAATAACAGGTATTCGTCGATGCGGTTGAGTCGCAGCAGTTGCTGTGCATAACCGTAGGAGATAAAGCCCAGGATATCGCGTCCATCCGGCGCCACCGGTCCGACATTGGCGACTACGCCGATGCTGGTGGCGCCGTGTCCGCGCATGCAGTCGATCACCAGTTGCGCCAGTTCGTCCGGCAGTACATCGGCTTGCAGCAGCTCGGCGTAGGCGCGGTGCGGCCATTGCTGTTCGCTGGGTTTTTCCTGCGCCAGCGATTCGCGGAAGGTGAGCTTCACGCCAGGCAATGGGCCGATATACGGCGGCGAAAGATCGTGGCGGATATTCGCGCGCAAGGTTTTTTCCACTTGCGCGGCGAGCAGGGCAGAGCGTTGCTGCCACTGGGTTGCTGCTGCCGGGTTGCCAGCGATCTGCGGCCATATCAGTGCGATATCGCCCAGGCCGCGTGCGGCCATCGCGCTGTTGGCGTAATACGGTTTCCACCACAGCGTGGGATCGGGAAACAGGCAGGCATCCGATTCGTTCCAGCCGTGGATCAGTCCATGGCCGGGATCATCCGCGGCCAGGCGCAGGCTTTCGTCGTGCAGTTCCAGCAGCAGCTGGGCAGTGGCTTCGATCTTGGCGCGGTGTTTGAGCAGCAGCGCGGCATCCTGCGTGTAGCGGAAATAGCGTGCCAGCAGCGACAGGGTCAGGCCGAACTGCGCGGTCTCGGCGCCGCGCATATTGATCATGCCGTCGGCCTGCACGAAATCGCTGAAGTATTCGTCCAGCACCGCTGCGGCCTGGGCGTAGCGACCCCATTCGAGATTGGCGTAGAGCGAGCTGGTAAAGGTGTCCTGGAAGCCGTCGTATTCGTTGCCGTAGTAGTCGCGATCGACCGCGCCGTATTTGGGATAGACGCCGCCGGGACGCACTACCAGCTCGCGTGCGAAGGCATGGCGCGCCATCTCGGCCCAGCCGGCCGCCGGCAAGGTGGCCGGGCAGGCATCGGCCAGTTCGTGTTGCCAGGCATCGTGAAAGCGCAGCAATGCGCGATAAAACGCGGCCGCATCCGGCGGCTGCCGGCGCGGCGGATAGGCAGGATAACTGTGGCCGTAGCTGACCTGGCTGATGCGGCCGTGTTCGATTCGCGCCGTGCGGTGCCAGGTCTGCACCACGAAGCGGTCGTTCGCATCGACATCGGCGAATACCAGCACGTCGTACCAGCGGCCAGCGTCGATCGGCACCACTTTGTGCACGGCCGGCAACCAACCGCCGAGCAAGCCTTCGCTGCGCCGTGCCACGCGCTGCGGGTCGTGCAATTCGGGGAAGACCTGGTCGGTGTGGTAAGTGCGCGTGCTGCCCGAGGTGTAGACCGGCATGGTGTCCGCGCACTGGCGCGTGCCGACCAGGGTGGTCCACGGCAGCCGGCCGTAATAGTTCTCCGGATTGAGTTGCGAAGCCGGCGGCGGTGCGGCGCGGCGCACTTCGTCTTCGTCGGGTTCGCCGTGGCGCAGCAGCCGGTCTGCCAGCAGATCCGCTTCGGCCAGTGCGATATCCGCCAGCTTGAGGCCGAGATAGGGCGCGCCGGACTCGGCATGTACCGGCTCGGTGCGCTTGCCCAGCACGCAGGCCTGCTCGCCACAGACCAGGGTGATGGCGCCGTGCGCATCGCGCAGGTCTTCATAAACCTGCCAATCGCTGCCTGCTTCGCCGAAGCCGCCCAGTGCCGTATGGCCATGCAGCGAAAGACTGTTCGTAGCCACGCGCGGCGGCGGCCCGTTGCGCGCAATAGCTGTGGAAGAAGTATCGGCAAACGCGCTGCGGCCGGCGCCGCCCAGTCCCACCGCTGCGCCGGTGGCAGCGATGCCTTGCAGGAAACGTCGGCGATCCACGCTCAATACCTCCGGCTACGGCGCATGGCCGTACCGTGTGCGAGGAGAAAAAAACAGGCCCGTGCACGCACTAGGGAGTTACGCCGGAGTTGGCGGACGGCGCGGGTGGCAACGTACACGGGCCTGTGCGGATAGTGGGTGAGGTGCATGGCAACGTCTTGGCGAAATCAGCCATCGTCCGTGCGGAATTTTGCATACTGCGTGCGACTCTCCGCCTGGCCGAGATGACTGTGGCGCCGGCCATAGCCGAAATACACCAGCAACCCGATGAGCAGCCACAGCGCGAAACGCCAGTAGGTAATGCTGGGCAGGCCCCAGATCAGCCAGCAGGAAAAGCCCACGCCGATCAAGGGCACCAGCGGCACCAGCGGGGTGCGGAACGGGCGCGGCAGTTGCGGCTGGCGCCAGCGCAGTACGGCTACCGCAGTGCAGATCACGATAAAGGCGCCGAGCACGCCGATATTGACCAGCTTGGCCAGTTCGTCGAGCGGAAACAGCCCCGATGCCACCGCGGTGACCGTGCCCAGCAAGAAGGTGGTGCGATGCGGCGTGTGCCAGCGCGGATGCACCTTGGCAAACCAGCTGGGCAGCAGGCCGTCGCGCGAGAGCGCAAACCAGATGCGCGCGCCGGCCAGCAAGTTGGCGAAGATCACGCTAGTGATGCCGCAGATCGAGGCCAGCGAAATAATCACCATTACCCGCGGCATGCCGATCGCGCTGAAGGCGCCGGCAACCGGGGCGGGATTGTTCAAGCTGGTGTAAGGCACGATGCCGGTCAGCACCAGGCAGATGGCGAAGTACAGCACCATCGCAATGCCCAGCGAAAGCAGTACGGCGCGCGGCAGGTCGCGCTGCGGTTGGCGCGATTCTTCCGCCGCCGTGGTCAGCATGTCGTAGCCGAATACGGCAAAGAACACCACGGCCGCGCCGGTTACCACGCCGTGCACGCCGAACGGCATGAACGGATGCCAGCGTTCGGGTTTCACATAGGCCACGCCGGCAATCACGATGAGTGCCGCGGCGGCGATCTTGATCGCCACGATCAAGGTGTTGAAGCGCGCGCCCCATTGCATGCGCATGGCCAGCAGCGCGGTGATCGCCACCGAGATCACGACCGCGGGCAAATCGAACAGGCGTCCGGGCGCAGAGCCGTAGGCACCTTGCGCCCACACCGGCAGCGGCATGCCGGCGGCGTTCAACAGTGCCTGCACATAGCCCGACCAGCCCGCCGCGACCACCGCGGCAATCAGGGCGTATTCAAGCAACAGATCCCAGCCGATGATCCAGCCGGCGAATTCGCCGAGCACCGCGTAGCCGTAGGTGTAGGCGCTGCCGGAGACGGGAATCAGTCCGGAGAATTCCGCATAGCACAGCGCCGCCGCCGCACTGGCGATGCCGGCGAGCAGGAACGACAGCACCACCGCCGGGCCGGCCTGGGTCGCGGCGACCGTGCCGGTAAGCACAAAGATGCCGACGCCGATGATGCCGCCCAGGCCGATTGCGGTGAGCTGCCACAGGCCGAGCACGCGCCGCAGTCCGCTGCGCTCGCCGGCTTCCTGCTGCATCGCCTCGACGGATTTGCGTCGAGTCATGTCGTGGATCAAACCCATGGATGGCTCCCCGTGCCGTTGCGTTACTCCCGCCCCGCCGAGCAGGAGAGGTCAATTAATGTGTCGCATACGGCGACTTCCCGCCGCCGGCAATGAACTGATCGATGCGCTGGTTCAACACCGGCAACGGTACCGAGCCGGTCGACAGCACCGCATCGTGGAACGCGCGGATATCGAACTTCGCGCCCAGCGCTTTTTCCGCGCGTGCGCGGTCTTCGCGTATCGCCATCTCGCCCAGGTAATACGACAGCGCCTGGCCCGGCCAGGCGATATAGCGGTCCACTTCGGTCTGGATTTCATGATCGGCCAGCGCAGTGTTCTGGCGCAGATAATCCTGCGCCTGTTCGCGCGTCCAGTGCAGATGATGCAGGCCGGTATCCACCACCAGGCGCGCGGCGCGCCAGGCCTGGTAGCTCAGATAGCCGAAGCGTTCGTAGGGCGTCTGGTACATGCCCATTTCCTGGCCCAGGTATTCGCAATACAGCGCCCAGCCCTCGCCGTAGGCGGAGATATAGCTGTAGCGACGAAAATCCGGCAGGCCTTCCATTTCTTCGGCCAGCGGCATCTGCAGCGCGTGGCCGGGCGAGGATTCGTGCAGGGTCAGCGCCGGCAGTGAATACAGCGGGCGCGCCGGCAGGTCATAGGTGTTGACCAGATAGATGCCGGGGCCACCGCGTCCGCCGGTATAGATCGGGGCCAGGTCGGCCGGTACCGGTTTGATCGCAAAGCGTCGCCGTGGCAGGCGGCCGATGTAATCGCCAACCTCGCCATCCACTTCCTTGGCGATCCACGCCGCGTCCTTGAGCAGTTCGTCCGGCGTCTTGGCATAGAACTGCGGATCGGTGCGCAGGAAGTGCAGGAAGTCGGCAAAGCTGCCCTTGAAGCCGGTCTGCTTGATGATGTCCAGCATCTGCTGGTGGATGCCGGCCATCTCTTTCAGGCCGAGCGCGTGAATATCGTCGGGACTCATGTCCAGCGTGGTGAATTCGAAAATCCGCGACTGGTAATACGCCTTGCCGTCCGGCAGATCTTCGGCCGCCAGCGACGTGCGTGCCTTGGGCAGATAGTCGTTGCGCATGAAGTCCAGCAACTTGGCATAGGCGGGAATCACCTGCTGCTTGATCGCCGCCAGCGCCTGCGCACGCAGCGTGGCTTGTTCGGCGGCAGGGATGTTCGACGGCATCTGCTTGAACGGCATGTAGAACATGTTCTGCTCGCCCGGCGCATCGGCTACCGCCGAGATCGACGGTTCCTGCCCCTGCACGACCAGGCCAGGCTGGGTGAAGCCGCGCGCGATGCCCAGGCGCATGTTGGCGATCTGCTCGTCGAAGTAGCGCGGGATATCGTGCAGCTTGCCCAGGTAATCCTGGTATTCGCGTTCGTTGTGGAAGGTGCTGCGGGCGGTAAAGCCCAGATTGCTCCAGAACGCCGAGTCGGCATTGAACGGCATCTGCCAGCTCTTGAAGAGCTGGTTGTTCAACAGCACCTGGATCTGCTGCCGGTAGACCTCGTAGTTGACCTGATCCGCCGGGCCGAGCTGATGTGGGTCTATCGCGTCGAGTTGCTTGAGCACGTTGCGCCAGTATTGCTCGCGCATCGCCTGCGTGGCGGCGTCCACCGCCGGCAGGCGAGCGGCCGACTTGCCCTGGCTGTCCTCGTCGTCGGCACCGGCGAATTGCTGCTGGCGCCATTGCCATTCGCGCGTATACAGCGCGTGGAACTGCTGGTCTGTGTCGACCGCTGCCAGGGTGGGCGCGGCCACCAGCAGGCAAAGCGCAAAGACGCTGGCAACGCGAAGCACGAGCGGCATGGATTTCATCGGATACCCCTGGGATGGTGGGTGCTTTACGCAGTGATGTCGCGATCGCTCCAGTGGCCGTCGATCAGGCGCTGCACGCCGCCGGGATTGCGGTCGCGCAGTTCGGGCGGCAGCAATGCATCGGGCACGCCGTCATAGCTGTGCAGGGCGGTGAAACGATGGATCGCCGCCGGCATGCCAACTGCGGTGAAGCCGGCATGGCTGGTACTGGGATACGGGCCGCCATGATTCATGGCCGGGCTTACCGCTACGCCGGTGGGCATCTTGTTGGCGATCAGGCGGCCGACGCGTGCGCGCAGATTCGCGGCCACTGTCTGCCACTGCGCATCGTCGCTGCCGTCCGCCGCACGATAGATGGTGCCGGTGAGATTGCCTTCGAAGGCGGCGGCAATCGCTGCCATCGCCTGCACATCCGCACTGCGCACCACCAGGCTGACCGGACCGAAGGCTTCCGCCTGCAAGGCCTGCGCATGCGCCAGGAACACCTCGCCGTCGACCAGCAACAGGCTGGGCTGGAACTGATAGCCGGTGGCGCTATCGCCGCCGGCCAGCAATTCGGCACCGGCGGCCAACAGATCTGCCAGCGCCCGCGCCAGGTTCTGCTGCACGCCGTGCGAGAACAGCACCTTGGGCGGGCTGCCGGCGAACCATTGCGTGGCGGTATGGACGAACGCATCGCCGGCCGCACCTTGCGGCACGATCAGCACACCCGGATTGGTACAGAACTGCCCGCTGCCCATCGTGCAGGAGTTGAAAAATTCCTGCGCCAACGCGTCGCCGCGCTCGGCCAGTGCGCCGGGCAGCACGAAGACTGGATTGACGCTGGAAAGCTCCGCATACATCGGCACGCCGGCCTTGTCGGCCGCCGCCTTCAGCGCGAGTCCGCCGGCACGGCTGCCGGTAAAGCCGATTGCACCCAGGCGTGTATCGCCGGCCAGCGCCAGGCCCTGGGCATTATCGAAGTGATACAGCATTTGCACTGCGCTAGCCGGCAAGCCGCTGGCCTTCAATGCATCGTGCGCCAGCTGCGCGAGCCGCTGGCTGGTGGCCGGATGCGACGGGTGCGCCTTGGCGATCACCGGATTGCGCGCGGCGATCGCCGAGGCGAAATCGCTGCCCGCGATGGCGTTGAAGGCGAACGGAAAATTATTCGGGCCGAATACCAGCACCGGCTTGTGCAGCGGTGCGCGATGCGCACGCAAGCCGTTACGCGTGTCGATCACCGGATCGGTCCATGCATAGCCGCGTACCGCCTGGGCTGCCTGCCGCAGCTGGTTGCTGGTGCGCGGCAATTCCACCGAGCGCAGGCGCGGTTCGGCGGGCAGGGCGGTTTCGGCGTGTGCGAGTGCCACCAGCCGGTCGGCATCGGCATCGATGGCGGCGGCGTAGGCGTCCAGAAAATCGGCGATGTGCGAGGGCGCTGCGTTGGCCAGCGCATCCGCAGCGTCGCTGGCGGCGCGCAATGCGGCTTCGATATCGGCGCGGCCGCTGACCGGGAAGCTGGGGCCGATCGCTTCGGCGCGGGCGGGGTCGTTGGCGCGAAATCCGTCCTGGGCATCGGCCGAGGGGCGCCAGCTGCCGGCGATCAATACAGGTTCAAACGTACTCATGGGTGTTGCCTCGTTGTATCAAGCGGCGCGTTGTCGACCGATGCTTCTTGCTTGCCGTCATTGCCGCGCAAGCGGCAATGACGGCAACGGAGCGGCAGCTTGCATTACAGCTGCGGCCTGGTCGCCATGGCGTGTTCAATCACTTTCAATGCCTGCTCGCGTTCCGTGCCGGCCACCGGCAAGCGCGGCGCGCGCACGCGTTCGCTGCCCGTGCCGGTCTTTTCCTGCACCAGCTTGATCAGCTGCACAAAGGTCGGCACCGTATCCAGGCGCAGCAGCGGCAGGAACCATGCATACAACGCTGCGGCTGCCTTCGGGCCGCCATCGCGCGCCAGTTCGAACAGCTTCACCGATTCCTTCGGATATGCATTCACCAGGCCGGCAATCCAGCCCACCGCACCCATCGCCACGCCTTCGACGATCGCATCGTCCATGCCTACCAGCAATTGCAGGCGATCGCCCAGCAAGGCGCTGATACCGGCAAAGCGGCGTACGTCGCCGGAAGATTCCTTTACCGCTTGCAGGTTGGGGAATGCGGCGGCCAGTTCGGCCATCTGTGCGGGCGTGAAGTCGGTCTTGTAGGCAACCGGGTTGTTGTAGAGCATGCACGGCAGATCGGTGGCGCCGATCACCGCGCGCACATGCGCACCCATTTCGCGCCAGTCGGTGGAGTACACATACGGCGGCAACACCATCAGGCCGCTGCAGCCGATTGCCTTGGCAGCCTGCGCCAGGCGCACGGCTTCATCGGTCGACAGCGAGGCAATGCCGGGGATCACCGGTGCACGGCCGTCCAGCGCTTTTACCAGGGTGCGCAGAATGTCCAGCTTCTCGTCGAAGCTCAGCGTGGCCGCTTCGCCCAGCGAACCCAGCGGCACGATGCCTTTGCAGCCGGCATCGATCAATTGCAGCGCATGCTTGGCCAGGAAGGCGTGATCGACCTTGCCGTCGGCGGTGAAGGGCGTGGTGATGGCGGGCAGTACGCCGTGCCACATGCTGGTAGTGCTCATACGGAAGATTCCCGGTGGTTGTCGGAGAGGTTGTCGCCCAGGCTGGCCAGCCGGGCGGGAAACAGTGGCGGCCGCGTGCCGCTGCGCGGAAAGCGGCCGAGTTCGGCTAGCGCCGCACCGCAGATGCGGCCCTGGCAGGCGCCCATGCCGCAGCGGGTGGCGAGCTTGGCGCTGCGTGCGTCGCTGTAGCCATCCAGCGCCTGCAGGGAGATGTCTTCGCAGCGGCAGATCAAGGTATCGGGCTGCGCCAGCGTGCGTACGCGCGGCTGCAGCGCAAAATGCGTCTCCAGGGCCTGGGCGAAAGCGCGTGCATGGCGTTGCTGCCGGAGCAAGGAGGCTGCGGCCGGCGCGCCGGCGGCGGCATGTCCGGCGATGCTGCCTTCCAGCCACGCGCTGTCGCGTCCGCCGATGCCGCACTGTTCGCCCGCGGCATAAATATGCGCCACGCTGCTGCGCTGCATGGCGTCGACTTCGACGCTGGCATGAACGCCCTGTTGCCGCAGGCGGCAGCCGAGCGATTGCGCCAGTTCGGTATTCGGCACCAGCCCGTAGCCCACGGCGAGCTGATCGCAATCCAGGCGCTCGCTGCCGCGTGCGCTTTCGACGGTGACGGCACGCAGCGCACTGTCACCATGCGCCGTGCGCACCACGCTGCCGCAGCGATAAGGAATGCCTGCCAGCTGCCCGCGCAACAACGCCGCCTGCATGGCTTTTTGCGGCCAGCGCCAGAGGCTGCGCGCGAATCGCTGCACGTTTGCCGCATCGGCTTGTTCGTAGATGCCCAGCACATGCGCACCATGCCGCCGCGCCGTAGCCGCTGCCGCCAGCAGCAGCGGACCGCTGCCGGCAATCACCACGCGCCGTCCCTGCAGCGGCCAACCCTGCTTGGCCAATGCCTGCAGGGCGCCCGCTCCGGTAACGCCGGGCAGCGTCCAGCCGGGGAAGGGCAGCAACAGTTCGCGCGCGCCGTTGGCCAGCACCAGTGCTGCGTAGTCGATACGCTGCGCGCCGACTGCGCTTTCCAGCAGCAGACTGTGTGGATCGGCATGCACGACCTGCGTCTGCGCCAGCCATGTCACGTGCGGATGATGCAGCGCCTGGGTAATGGCGGCTTGCGCGCGGCGCGGCCAGCCATGCGCGACATCCTTGCGCCAGACCTGGCCGCCCGCATGCGCCTGCGCATCGATCAAGGCTACGCGGGCACCATGCGTGGCGGCGGCAAGCGCGGCGGCCAGGCCGGCCGGCCCGGCGCCGACCACGGCGATGTCGTAGCGCTCAGTCATCGGTGCACACCTGCATGCCTGCGCGCACGATGGTCATGCAGGCGCGTTGCTGTGCCAGGCCGTCAATGCGTACGCGGCATTCGAAGCACACGCCCATGCCGCACAACGGTGCACGCCACTGGCCGCCGACCGAGCGGCGGAACGGCAGGCCGAGTATGGCGATGGCCGCGGCCACGCTGATGCCTTCGGCCACTTCCAGTGCGTGGCCGTTGATGTCGATGGTGAGGCGCGCCGCACTCATGCAGCGATCCTGGCAGGATCGTAGGGACGCGCATCGATGGCGGTGGCGCGGCCCAGCAATTGATCGATCACCAGCCGCGCGCTGCCCAGCGACGTGCTGACGCCGAGACCTTCATGGCCGGCCGCCACCCACACTTCCGCCTGGCCGGGCACGCGGCCCAGATACGGCAGGCCATCGGCGCTGACCGGACGGAAGCCGGTCCAGATCCGCACAGCCTGCAATTGGCGCAGCGCCGGCAGGTAGCGAAAGCAACGCTGCAGCATGCGCGTCACCGTGGCCATCGACACATCGGCTGCGGTACTGCCATATTCGCGCGAAGAGCCGATCAGAATCTGTCCGGTGGGACGCGGCTGGATATTGAAGGCGACGCTGCTGTCGGCATCGCCATGCGCGCTGTCCGCATAGCCGAGTTCGAGCAGTTGGTGATGCACCAGGTTGGGATAGCGATCGGTGATGACCAGGTGTCCCTTGCGCGCACGCATCGGCAATTGCGGCAGCAACTGCGGCAACGCGCATCCGGTGGCGACCAGCACGGGGCCGCTGAGCAGGCTGTGATCGGCCAGCTGCAAGCCGGTATGGTTGATCGCGGTGGCATGGCTGCGATGCAGTACCGTGCCGCGCGCGAGTGCACGGTCGAGAAAATGGCGCGCGGCAGCCGGCGGATAGATCACCGCTTCACGCGCCACCAGCATGCCGCCGGCCAGTCCCGCTGCGAGTGCCGGTTCCAGCTGATAAAGCCGCTCGCGTTCGATCAGTTCCGCCTTGATGCTGGCAGCCGCCAGGCGCGCGATCTTGGTCGGGATCAGCGCGTATTCGCGCTCGTTCGCCGCCACCCACAACGTGCCGCAGCGGCTGTATTCGAGCTGCGGCACGCCGGTGAAGGCTTCCCACAGTTGCAGCGAATAGTGCGCAAGCGCCAGTTCGGCCGGATCGTCGTCCATCGCGACCAGATGACCCATCGCGGCCGCGGTGGCGCCGCCCCCGATCGTGCCGGGTTCGACGATGGCCACGCGCAAGCCTTGTTCGCTCGCATAGTCCGCGCACGCGGTGCCGACAATGCCGGCGCCGACGATGATCAGGTCGTAGCTGTTCACGCCGCGCCGATGCCCCAGGCCAGCGGGTCGTGATCGGGATCGATCAGCAACTGGCCCTTGGCGGTGACATGCGCGCTGCCGGTGATGCGCGGCAGCACGCCGCGTGTGCCGGCGGCGTATTGCGCTTCGAAGATGCTGTCGAGGATGCCGGCCTGGCGCCACACTTGGCCGGGTGCGAGCTTGCCGTCTTCGGCCAGGCAGGCGATCTTGGCGCTGGTGCCGGTGCCGCAGGGCGAGCGGTCGTAGGCGAGGCCCGGGCACAGCACGAAATTGCGCGCGTCGGCAGCGGGCAGGCCGGATGGCGCATTGAGCTCGATGTGATCGATCTCGGCATCGTCGGCGCCGCGGATACCGTTGGCTTCCAGCGCGAGGCGGATGGCTTCGGTATACACCGTGAGCGCGCGCTGGTTGGCCAGGGTCAGCGGCAGCGGGCAGTCGTTGCTGATGAAGAACCAGTTGCCGCCCCAGGCCACGTCACCGCGCACGGCGCCGTAACCGGGCACATCCAGCTGCACATCCTTGGCATGGCGATAGCTTTCGACGTTGTCGATCGACACGCGTCCGTCCGCATGCAGCTCGATGCCTACGGTGCCGACCGGCGTTTCCAGGAAATGCCGGCCGGGCTCGATCCGCCCCAGATGCTGCAAGGTGCGGATCACGCCGATGGTGCCGTGGCCGCACATGCCCAGGTAGTTGGCGTTATTGAAATAGATCACGCCGGCACAGGCGCGTGGATCCTGCGGGGGCAGCAGCAGGGCGCCGACCATGGTGTCCGAGCCGCGCGGCTCGCAGGCGATCGCCTGGCGCCAGTGATCGTAGCGTTCGCGAAAGATCCTGCGCCGCTCGGCCAGCGAGCCATGGCCCAGGTCGGGGAAGCCGGACAACACCACCCGGGTAGGTTCGCCGCCGGTGTGCGAATCGATGAAGTCGATGATATGCATGCCGGGCATGTTCGTGGCGGCGGCGCCCGAGCGTCTAGAAAGGCTTGCCGTGCTGGCGTGCGGAATTTGGCACAAATGGCCGTGTTGCCCTGCGGCAATTCATAGGTGCACCGGCACTTGCAAATATGGGCAAAAGGCCGGTAATGATGCAGTTTCGCCGCATGCGAAGTCTTCCCCCGACGCCAGCGTCGCCACCCCAGGCAGTCCGATACCCGCATGAAGATTTCCGCCGATGAGCTGGAGCCCTTGTTCGATGTGTTGCCCGACGTGGTGTTCTTCGTCAAGGATTCCGCCGGACGCTACACCCACGCCAACCAGACTCTGGTGCGGCGGCTGGGGCTGAAGCAGCGCAGCGAAGTGATCGGCAAGAGCGTGACGGAGCTGTTTCCCAGCACCATGGGCGGCTCCTACGCGGCGCAGGACAAGCGCGTGCTGGCGGGCGAGATCATCGAGAACCAGCTGGAAGTGCATATTTTCGCCAACCGCACGCCTGGCTGGTGCCTGACCTGCAAGCGTCCGCTGCTGGTGCGCGGCAAGATTTGCGGCGTGATCGGCATCTCGCGCGACCTGGGCCTGCCGGACGGGCGTCATCCCACCTACGACCGGCTGCGCCGCGTGTTGACCCATATGCAGCAGAACTACGCCGAAGGCATTCGCGTGCAGGCGCTGGCCGAGCTGGCGGAATTGTCGATCGCGCAGCTGGAGCGGCATTTTCGCCGCGTCTTCCAGCTGACACCGCAGCAGGTGCTGACCAAGCTGCGCATCGAGGCGGCGATGCGCCTGCTGCACGCCGACGACAGCATCGCAGCGATCGGCGTGGCCTGCGGCTTTGTCGACCAGAGCGCGTTCGCGCGCCAGTTCAAGGCCACCGTGGGCATGACGCCGCGGGCCTACCGCGAGCTGGCGCGCTCGGATGCGCGCAACGAATCGCTATAGTGTCGGCCACACGGTGCACTGGCCCAGCCTCATGTCCGATCACGCGGTAACCATCCTCGTCGCCGACGACCATCCGATGTTCCGCTCCGCGATGGTGCAGGCATTGGGCGCCATCGATGCGTGCCGGGTGGTGGAGGCCTCCAGCCAGAGCACGCTCGAAGCCAGCCTGGCGCAGTTGCCGGAAGTCGACCTGGTGTTGCTCGACCTGACCATGCCAGGTGCGATCGGCTTCTCGTCGCTGCTGTGGCTGCGCGCCGAGCGGCCGGATCTGCCGGTGATGGTGATCTCCTCGGATGACCGCCCGCGCACGGTGCGCCGCGCGCAGCAGTTCGGCGCGGCCGGCTTCGTGTCCAAGGCCGCGCCGGCCGAGCAGCTCAACGAAGCGGTGCGGCGTGTGCTGGACGGCGGCTTGTGGTTTGAATCCACGCGGGCCGAACGCAGCGAACAGGATGCGGCGCTGGCGGTGCGCTTCGCCCAGCTGACGCCGCAACAGTTCCGGGTGCTGATGCTGCTGGCCGAAGGCCTGCTCAACAAGCAGATCGCCGATCGCCTGGGCCTGGCGGAAAACACGGTGAAAATTCATGTGACGGCGGTGCTGGCCAAGCTCGAATGCCGCTCGCGCACCCAGGCTGCGGTGCTGGTGAAGTCGCTCGATCTGGAAGAAGGCGACGCCTGAGGTTCAGCGCAGCGGTTCGCTGAGCAGCAGCCGGCTCATCATCGCGCGCAGGCGTGCCGCCGACAGCGGCAGGTAAGTGATATGCACGCCGGTTTCGCGCAATACGTTTTCCAGTTCGGTCTGTTCCCGGCCGAGCATGGCGATGACCGGCACGCTGCGAACGGATGCGTCCCTGACCGCCTGCAGCACCGTGCTCAAACGCTCCCATTGGCCATCGACCAGCATCAGCTCGGGCTCGCCGCCGGCATCCGCGGCCGCGGCACCTGGCTGTGCGCAGACACGCACTTGGCAGCCCCAGGCCTGCAGCATCGCGCTGTTTTTCTGGCGTGCCGGCGTGTCGTCCTGGATCAGCCAGATATGGCGGTTCTTCAGCAACGAATCGCTGGCATCGTCATCGCCATGCGCCTGCGCGGCCGGCAGGGCAGGCGCCAATTCGACCGCAATGCCGAACACGCTGCCATGCCCCGGCCACGAGCGCATCGAAAACGGGTGGCCGAGCAGCTTGGCGATGCGCTCCACAATCGAAAGCCCCAGGCCGGCGCTGCGTTCGTCGGCATCCACCGCGGTATCGAGCCGGCGAAATTCCTGGAAAATGATGTGATGCCGATCGGCGGGAATGCCGATGCCGGTATCCCATACTTCGATGCGAAGCGCCGCGGCGGTGCGCCGACAGCCGAGCAGGATGCGTCCCTGCGGCGTGTAATGCAGCGCATTGGACAGGAAATTCTGCAGTGCGCGGCGCAGCAGGGCGGGGTCGCTGCGCACCCAGGCCGAGGTGGGCACGAACGACAACTGCAATCCTTTGGCCTGCGCCATGATGCCGAACTGGATCGCCAGTTCCTGCAACAGCGGCGCCAGCGCGAAGCTGCGGATATCCGGCGCGGTGGCGCCTGCATCCAATCGCGCCAGATCGAGCATGCTGGTGAGCTGGCTGTCCAGCGCCTGCAATGAGCGTTCGATCCGCTCCAGCGTGGGCGCATCGGCGGTGTGGTTTTTCAAGGTGCCGGCAAACAGGCGCGCCGCATTGAGCGGCTGCAACAGATCGTGCACGGCGGCGGCCACGTAGCGGGTCTTGTTGCGGTTGGCCCGTTCGGCCTCGGCCTTGGCGGCGCGCAGATCCTGCGTGCTTTTCTCGATGCGCTGCTCGAGCGTGCTGGTAAGTGTGCGCAATTCGCGCGCGGCGTCCTTGTACAAGGCGATATCGGCATAACTGGTGACGAAGCCGCCGCCGGGCAGCGGGCTGCCGCGGATTTCGAGCAGGCTGCCATCGGGGCGCTCGCGCTCGTACATATGCGGGCTGCCGTGGCGCAGGTAATTCAGGCGCCGCTGGATCGCTTCTTCCGTATTGCCGGGGCCGAGCAGGCCGCGCGTGGCGTTATAGCGGAATAGCTCCTGCACTGGCTGCCCGGTTTTCAGCAGCGTCTGCGGATAGCCGAAAATCTCCGCATAGCGCGCGTTCCAGGCCACCAGGCGCAGCTGCGCATCGATCACGCTGACTCCTTGCGGCAGGCGTTCGAGCATGTCCGGATGACCGGCCATGGCCTGCAGCGCGGCATGCACCAGGCTGTCTTCTTCCGAGCGCAGCGCGCTGGCGTAGTGCGAAATCAGCCGCTCGATATCGCGCCGGCTGCGCTGGCGCAGGCGCGCCGCACGCAAGCGTTGCTGCAGGAACAGCGCCAGCAGCAGCAACAGCAGCCAGCTGCCCAGGGTGAACAGGGCGGCACGATAGGCCGCGGCAGTCGCCGGCTGCGCATCGCGCAGCAGATGCAGCGTCCATTGCTGCGCCGGCAACGACATCGACTGCCACACCACCGCGTGATGCAGCTTCGGCAGGGCAACCTGCACCAGCCGGCCGTCGCTGGCAAGGCTGCGCTCGCCCAGCAGGCGCGCCGCCGGCAGCAGGTTGTTGTCGTACTGGTGCGTGCGTGCCAGCAGCGCTTGTGCATCCGCACTGAGCGGCGCCAGCGGTCGATAGGTCCAGGCCGGCTGATTGCTCAGAAACACAATGCCGTGCGCATCGCTCAGCAACACGGTATCGCCGTTGTTCGCCCACTCCTGTTCCAGCGTATCCAGCGGCACCTTGATCACGATCACGCCGATGCGCTGGCCGCGATCGTCATGCAGCGCTTCGGCGATGAAATAGCCGGGCAGGTTGGTGGAAATGCCGATGCCGTAGAAGGTGCCGCGGCCGTTCTGCATCGCCAGCTGGAAGTACGGGCGGAAGCTGTAGTCGATGCCGACATTGCTGGACGGCAGATTCCAGTTGCTGGCCGCGATGGCCATGCCGTGACGATCGATCAGGGTCAGCGTCGACACATGCGTGGCACCGTTCGCCTGGGTCAGCTTGCGGTTGAGCGCCGCCACATCGATGGCCGCCGCGGGTTCGCTCAGCGCGTTGAGCAATTCCGGATCGAGCGCCAGCACGGTCGGCAGTACGCGGTAGCGGTCCACCAGTCGCTGCAAGGCCAATGCGCGCACCTGCAATTGCGCCTGTGCTTGCGCAGAGAGTTGCTCCAATTCGTTTTGCCGCGCATACCGGGCCACGGCCCAGGTGCTGGCGGCCGCCACGCAGAGCAGCGCCAGCAGCAGGCCGACGGTGAGAGCCCTGGATGAATGCCTAGGCATGGATGTGCGGTGGTTCCAGTGGGGCGGCAGGCAGATGCTAAGCCAGAAACGCGCCGCGGGCGGTCTTTAGCCGGAAAGTATTAGGCGGCCTAAAGCCGAGTAAAAACAAGGCGCTGGCCGCGCCTGTGGCGATGGCCGGCGGGACCTAGCTCGATGGTGTTATTCAGCACGCGCCGCTGCGCTCGCATGCTCCGGCCCCACGGGAGCGCAACCACCTATCGAGGCAGCGCGGGGAGAAATGGGCATGCCGAAACACGGATACCTGTTCAGTACGCTGGCACTGGCGTTGGCGATGGCATCGCTGCCGGGTGCAGCCATGGCCGATGGCCAGGGCGACGACAGTCTCACCAAATATGGCATCACGCTATACGGCACCATCGATCTGGGCGTGGCCTACCAGACGCACGGCAGCGCCTTCAGCGATGCCGCGGCCACCAACGTCAACAACTTTCTGATCAGGTCCAGCGACAAGTCCAACCTGTCGCTGGCGTCCAACGGCATGAGCATTTCCACCGTCGGCATCAAGGGCCGCGAGCCATTGGGAGACGGCTGGTGGGGCTTGTTCCAGTTCGATACCGGCTTTCTGCCGGCATCGGCCACCTTGATCGATGGTCCCGGTTCGTTGACGCGCAATAACGGCGTGCCGCAGGCACAGCAAAAATCCTATGGCGATTCCGGGCGCGCCGGGCAGGCGTTCAATGGCCGCGCCTTTATCGGCATCGAGTCGCCGCACTACGGCACGCTCACCTTCGGTCGCGTCAGTACGCTGCTCAACGATGCCGTGTGCAAATACGACCCGCTCAGCTGCTCGCTGGCGTTTTCGTACGTCGGCTTCTTCGGCTCGCCTGCGGGCAATGGCGATACCGGCGATCGCGTGCTGGACGGCGTGCTGAAATACACCGTGGTGAACGGCGCCTTCCATGGCGGCGCGATGTATCAGTTCGGCAACGCCACGCTGGTCTCCGATCAGCCCGGCACGGCCTATCAGCTCGACCTGGGCGCAAGCCACGGCGCGTGGTCGTTCGATGGCGTGCTGGCGCACAAGAACGATTCGATTTCCTTCGGCGCGCCGATGACTGCGGCGCAGGTGGCGGCGCTCACTACGCCGGGCTCGTCCAGCTATGGCCTGCCGGTCGACCAGACCTTGCCGGGCACGGTGTCGGACAACACCACTTATATGTTCCTGGGCGAATACGATGCGGGGCGCGCGAAGTTCTTTGCCGCTTACGAGCATGTGCGCTATGCCAATCCGTCCGCGCCGATGGCGGTCGGCACGCAGACCGTCGGCGGCTATTTCGTGGTGCCGAACAACGATGCGTTTCCGCGACCGAAGATCCTGCAGATCGCCTGGGTCGGCATGCGCTATGCGCTCACTCCGTCGATCGACCTGTTCGGTGCCTACTACCGCGCCATACAGGACAGCTACGGGCTGCACGATTGTTCGAACCAGAGCTCGCCGCAGTGCAGCGGCTACTACAACGCGCTGTCGCTGGTGATCGACAAGAAATTCAACCGCCACTTCGATGTCTACGGCGGCCTGCAATGGTCGCGGGTGTACGACGGCTTCGCCAGCGGTTATCTGCAACGCGGTTCGTTCGATCCCTCGATCGGCGTACGCATCACGTTTTGAGGCAGTGTTGCCGGGTTGCCGCAGGCGCCCGGCCTGGTTTTGGCAATCGGCAGGAATTTTCCATGTCTTCTGTGCAAGCAATCGATACCGCGCGGGCGCGCAACGTGGTGATCGCCGCGTTCCTGGGTTGGACCCTGGATGCGTTCGATTTCTTTATCCTGATCTTCACCTTCGACGATGTGGCCAAGGTGTTCGGCGTAAGCATCACCAGCATCACGCTGGCGATCACCCTGACCCTGGCCTCGCGCGCGATCGGCGCTTTCGTGTTCGGGCGCATGGCCGATCGCTACGGCCGCAAGCCGATCCTGATGCTGGTGATTTTGCTCTACTCGCTGTTTGAGTTCGCCAGCGGGCTGGCCTGGTCGTATCTGTCGTTCCTGGTGATCCGCACCTTGTTCGGCATCGCCATGGGCGGCGAATGGGGCATCGGCAGTTCGCTGGTGATGGAGTCGATTCCGGAGCGCTGGCGCGGCTGGGTCTCGGGCCTGCTGCAGGCCGGTTATCCGGCGGGTTATTTCCTGGCCACGCTGCTGTTCGGCCTGTGCTACCAGTACCTGGGCTGGCGCGGCATGTTCTTTGTCGGCGCATCGCCGGCGCTGCTGGTGTTCTTCATCAATGCCAAGACCCACGAGAGCCCGGCGTTCCAGGCCATGCGCCAGCGCCCGCGCAGCTCACTGCTGCAGGTGGTGAAGAAGAACTCGGGCCTGACCGTGTACGCCATCGCCATGATGACCGCCTTCAATTTCTTCTCGCACGGCACCCAGGACATCTATCCCAAGCTGTTCCTCGGCAAGCAGCTGGGCCTGTCGCATGCGGCGCTGACCAATATCGTGCTGGTCTACAACGTGGCGGCGATTCTCGGCGGCCTGTGCTTTGGCATGCTGAGCCAGAAAATCGGCCGCCGCCGCGCCATCATGCTGGCCTGCGCACTGTCGTTGCTGGCGGTATGGCCCTGGTCGCACGGCACCGATGTATACGGGATCTGCGCGGCGGCCTTTGTCATGCAGTTTGCAGTGCAGGGCGCCTGGGGTGTGGTGCCGGCGCACCTGAATGAGCTGTCCCCGGCGGAGATCCGCGGCACCTTCCCGGGCTTCGTCTACCAGCTCGGCAACTTCCTGGCCTCGATCAATCCGGTGCTGCAATCGGCCATCGCGGAGCGCCACGGCATGGACTACGGCTACGCGCTGTTGCTGGTGGCCGGCACCGTAGCGGTGAGCTTGATACTGCTGATTGCGTTCGGACCGGAAGCACGCGGGGTCTCGATGGTGAACGCCGAGCTCGCCGTGCCCCCCGGTCACGCCATACCGGCGCCGGCACTGCGCGTCGGCGACACGTGAGCTCATCTGTCTCCCGCCCCTGCGAAGGCAGGGGCGGGTCGGGGTGGGGGCGTACGAGCTTGCGGCAGACTCCAGCAGCCACGCTCCGGGCATCCGCGGGGCTGTCATGACAAGGCATGACAACACCCTGTCACCGGGCCGCCAGCCGCATTTCGCACCATATAACCCACTGATTTCCCTCCTGTCATAACAAACGCATCGCCCATATAGCCAAAACGCATGTGCGATTCGCCGCTTGTCCCGAGCATCCCCTCAACTGGCGGCTGTCCAGTTCCGCAGACGGTTGCGGAACGGCCCCAGATCTTGCTGAAGGGGCGAGATGCGATGAACGATTGGTACCGGGCCGACGTGTCGGCCGAATATGCCGCGGGGCTGATGCAGTGGCTGGAGCGGCGTCACATTCCGGCGGAACAGGCGCTGGCCGACACCGGCATCGGCACGGCCCAGCTCGAAGGCGGCCTGCGCCTGACCACCCAGCAGGATGCCGCCTTGCTGGCCAACGCCGTCCGGCTCAGCGGCAATGCGGGCATCGGTTTCGAGCTGGGCCTGCACAGCCGCCTCACCTGGCATGGCCTGCTCGGCTTCGCGCTGATGAGCTGCCGCACGCTGGGCGAAGCACTGGAACTGTGGACGGAATACCTGGACCTGCGCACCGCCGGCTTTTGCCTGTCCAGCCACCGGCGCAACGGCCAGCTGGAATTGCACCTGCAGGATCTCTCGCCCGGCGCCCCCATGCGCGCCTGCGCGCTGGAGCGGCTGGTAACCATGACCGCCTGCCTCGGCGCCCAATTGACCGGCGAAGCGTTGCCGGAGGTGGAGATCTGGTTCAAGGACGAGCAGCCCGCCCATTTCGCCGCCTATGCCGAGCGCCTGCCGCGCACCCGCTACAGCACCGGCATGTGCCTGGTGCGCATGCCTGAGCGCTATCTGGAACTGCCGCTGGCCACCGCCAATGCGGTGGCCCTGCGCCAGGCCAAGGACCAGTTCGAGGACGAACGCCTGCGCCTGGGCCAGAGCGATTGCCTGGTAGTGCGCATCAAGAACCTGCTGCCGCTGGACAACGGCAGCTATCCCGGCATGGAAGAGGTATCGCAGGCGCTGTGCATGTCCAGCCGCACGCTCAAGCGCAAGCTGCGCCTGCTCGGCCTGAATTTCCGCCAGCTGGTCGACGAGGCGCGCAAGAGCGAAGTGCTGCGCGATGTGTTGAACACCGGCATGACCATCGATGAAATCGCCGAACGGCGCGGCTATTCGGATGCGGCCAATCTCACCCGCGCGTTCCGGCGCTGGACCGGCGAATCGCCCAGCCAATACCGGGCCAAGTTGCCGTACCGCCTGCAGCGCGGCGAAATCGCCGCCTGAAGCTATCCGCTACAGCAACAGCAACAAGGCGCGCACCAGTTGCATCACCTGTGCGCGGTCGCGCGAATCGATGCTGAAGATCGGCACGGCCAGATTCATCTGCTGCAGCAGTTGATGCAGCGTCTGCATGGAGAAGCGCGGCGCCAGATCCGCCTTGGTGACGCCGATCACGAACTTCAATCCCGGGCTGCTGCGTTGCAATTCCTTGATGCTGTGCACGCAGTCGGTATGCATCACGGCGGAGGATGCATCCAGCAACAGCACCGCACCGAGTGCGCCGCGCCCGACGATCGGCGCCATAAAGTCCAGATGATGTTGCCCGGGCAGGCCGTAGACGTGCAGCGTTTCCTCCTGGTCGAGCCGGATGGTGCTGTAGTCGAAGGCCACCGTAGTGGTCTGCTTGCTGCCGCCGTTGGCATCGGTCCAGGGCACGTCGGTGGAAATCGGCGGCGTATCGGCAATGGCGCGGATGGCGGTGGTCTTGCCGGCGCCGACCGGGCCGACAAACAGCAGCTTGATGGCGTAATCAGGTTCAGGCGTCAACATGGCCGATCCTCAATCCAAAATGGCGTGCAACGCGGCGCAGGATGGACGGTGCCGCCAGCGGTGCGGTGGCGGCGAACGCCGGCGATACCGGTGCTTCGTCGCTGTGCAAGGCGCCGCTGACCAGGGTTGCCCACAAGAACGCGTTTACCTGGCGCGCATCCATGCGGGTGTGCTGCGCCAGTTCCGGCATGCGCCAGGCCGAGCGATAGAGCAGGGCGGCCAGGCGCAGCGAATCCAGGTCGTCGGCCACGCCGCCAAGGTCGGGCCAGCGACGCAGGCGATAAGCAGCCCCATCCAGCAGCGGCAGGCTGGCCTGATGACGGCGGCAAGCCATCACCAGGAAACTTTCCAGACTGCGCGACACCAGCCATTCGTATTCGCGTTCGTTCTGCTGCGGGCGCAGGCCTGACAGCCACGAGCCGTCGAGCAGCCGCGCTTCCGCCGCCAGCAATTCGCTCATCGAACGTGCGTGGATGCGGCCGGCGGCGTGGCGCACGACCACGGCAATGTGGCCGTGGCGGGCCAGCACTTCCTCGTCGCAGCCGATCTCGTGCAGGCAGATGCCGAGCAGGCCATCCACACCTTCCACCGCGGCGGTGCCGGGCAGCAGCAGTTCCTGCAGTGTCCTGGCCATGCTCGCGGCGGGGGCGTGCCGATCGATGCGCGGCATGCCGTCGGCGTTCGGCGCATTGGTGTCGAAGCACAGCACCGGAATATCGCGCCGCTTGGCGACTTCGCAGGCCAGTCGCCCGTAGCCGTTATCCAGGTCGACGACGAGCAACTGACAAGGGCGGCCTTTCCATGCCTGCAGATGCACTTGCAGCTGGGCCGCAGCCAGCAATCCGCAAGCGAGTGAAAGGCGCAGTTCGAGTTCCTCGGGAACTCCCGCCACGCCGATCTGAATGTTCATGGGGCCGTACCTGCCAAAGAGAAAGCGTGCGTGTGCTCAGGAAAAGTCGAGCGACTTTTCAAAGCCCTTTAAGTGGTGGCGCGCCATTGCCAGGTTCGAGCGCTGCCGGTCGATGATCACGTAGAGAAAAACGTTCTTGTTCGATTCCAGCGGGCGGATCAGGTGGTACTGGCGTTCCAGGCTGATCAGGATGTCCTCGATCGCCTCGCCGAGCTTCAAGGCTTCGGCCACCCGGCGCTTGGCGCGCACCACCTCGGCATTGCCGGCGGCGGCCAGGTCCAGGTCGATGCCGGCATTGCTGTCGCCGGCCATGAGCATGCCGCTGTCGGCGTCGACCAGGGCGCTGGCGATATAGCCGTCGATGCCGCGCAGCGAATCAAGACTGAAAGTTGCCATGTGGTTTCCGTGAGTAAGTGAAAGGAGTGCCGTTCAGTCCGGCGTGCCGGCTTCGAGTGCATCGAGCGCGAGCGAAATTTTTTCGGCCAGGTCCAGCGCCATGCGCCTGGCTAGGGCCGGCATGATGGTTTGCCGCACGCCTACTGCCAGCACCAGCGACTGATGCGCGCGCGGGATGTGCACCACCGCGCAGGTGTAGTTGTGCATCGACAGCATGGCCGACTGGCAACCGCCGCCGGACAGTTCCCTGGACAGCGTTTCGCCCAGCGCCAGCAGCGAGGAAGTCATCGCCGCCAGGCGATGCGCATCCATGCCGGCCGGTGTGCGGCTGCTGAGCAGGCGCGCGTCGGCGGTGGCGATCAGCGCCAGGCTGATTTCGGGGCGGCTGTCGCACAGCGCGGCCAGCGCGTCTTCGCACAAGGGACGAAGCTGTTGCGCGCTGCTTGCTTGCATGGCGGCGACCATCGAAGAGTGATGCATGGCTGGGAGCCGCCCGTAGCGGCATGTGCGTCATCGCGCAGTTCGTTCAATGGGCGCATGATCCGCGGGCGCCGTTGCGGCAACCATTGCTGAAACAGCTCGTTTCGCTGTCACTTGAGGCCATCGATGCGCGCACGCCTGCAGATGGCCCACCCGGATAGGGAATGGGCCACTTCATGCCATGTCGATGTGCAGCCTTCAACACTACGATTTCGTCCTGTGTAAATCGTTGACGTAGTGCACATCAGCGAATGGCTACAGGGGCGAAATAGGGTGAAAAACCGGACTTCCCGTTCGATGCATCGGCATGCCGGCGGCTTTACGCTGATAGAGCTGATGACGGTGGTGGTGATCATTGCCGTGCTCGCGGCGATCGCCATCAGCACGTATGGCAGCTACATCACGCGCAGCAAGATCCAGTCGGCCAAGAGCGACCTCAGTGCGCTGGCGCTGAACCTGGAAAACGAATTCCAGCGCGAGCTGCAATACAGCGCGCACGCCACCAGCAGCACCGCCCAGACGCAGGCGGCCTACCAGGGCTGGCGTCCGGCCGAGGGCAAGGATTTCGTCTATACCGTTGCCTCCGCGTCGACCACCTACACGCTCACCGCCACCGGCATCGACGGTCCGCTGGCCAGCTGCGTGCTGACCTTGCCCAGTGCGAACGTGCAGCAGCGGATCGATCCGAACACGATCGGTTCGGTCAGCGGCTGCGGTTCGGTCACCACCTGGTGAGCCGCCATGCATCGACAACGGATGGTCTCAATTCGCGGTCTGAGCCTGATCGAACTGATGGTTACTTTGGCGCTGCTCGCCTTCCTGGTGATGGTCGGGCTGCCACTGACCAGCGCATGGGTGCAGTCGGCGCATCAGCGCGATGCGGCCGGCATGCTGACCGAAGGGCTGGGGCGCGCCAAGGCGCTGGCGCTGCGCAATCCGCAGGGGCTGACTGATCAGTCCCTGCCGGTGGCGGTGACCTGCCTGTCGGGCCGCAATCTCAGCGTGGTGGCCGCCGATGCGTCCGGCGCGGACTGCAGCCAGTCGCAGCAATGGGGCATGCAATTGCCGACCGATGCTTCGATCGTGCAGGCGCCGCTGCTGGCCAGTGCCTCCACCACGGCGGCAGCCGCGGTCGCCATGCAATGCGTGGCCTTCAACGAGCGCGGCATCGCGCTGTCCACCTCGGTGGGCAGCCTGACCTGCACGAGCTCATCTCTTAACGTGCTGGTGGGATCCCAAGATGCGTTCAACGTGCAGCTACCCTGAAGTGCGCAAGCAGCGCGGCGATGTCTTGCTGGAGGCGCTGATCAGCGTGCTGATCATGTCGATCATCGGCGCGGGCACCGCCTATATCACCTCGCGCATGGCGATCAGCGCGAAGAACGTGCGCACCAACGGCGCGGCGGTCACCCAGATGCGCGTGCTGCTGCAGCAATACGGGCCCGGCCTGTGCAGCGGCGCCGGCAACAACGGCATGGCCACGGTGGTGATGCCGGTCAATTTTTCGGCGCACCAGCTCGACGTGCAATGCTCCACGCCCGGCAATGTCACCGTCGGCGGACTGGCGGTGGCACAGCCTGCCAGCGTGGTGCTGTGCGTGCCGGGCAGCAATGGCGGCAGTTTCGAAGGCGCGATCAAGGTCGGCAGCGATGCCACGGTGACGTGCTGATGCGCAGCCCGCGGCCAGCGTCGGGTTTTACCCTGATCAGCATGCTGATCGGCTTGGTGATCGGGCTGCTGTCGATCGCCGCCATGCTGGTGCTGTACCAGACGCTGATCAGCACCTCGCACCAGGTCAATGCGCAGGCCAGGATCGATGGCCAGCTCGCCACCAGTTCGCTGGCCTCGCAGCAGCAATTGCAGCAGGCCGGCTTCGGTGTGGCCAGCGCGGCGGCCGGCACCGACCTGATCGTATTGAGCGATGCAGCCCTGATGGGTGGCAAGCTCAGCGGTACCGCAGTCACCTCGTATGCGGCCACGGTGAGCGGCAACGCAGTGATCTGGGGCTATAACCCGACCGGCGCATCCGCCGCATCCGATCCGTCCGCCTATGTGTGCGAAGGGTTGGTCATTACCGGCAACAGCGCAACCAGCAGCAGCGACCTGGACAGCACCGGCCTGACCTGGCTGGCGCCGGTGAGCTGCGGCAACGCGGCGCAGTGGCAAAGCCTCACCTGGCAGGCACATCAGCTGGCCTCGACCAGGAGCATCGGCACCGCCTCGAATTTTCAGCTGGCGCCGGCCACCTGCTGGCCGTACGGCCAGACCACGGCGATCAGCAGCCTGCAGGTGAGCTACTACCTGAAGGCCCAGAGCACTGCGGCCGCTTCGGGCGTGGCCTCTGCCTCCACCGCCGCATCCGCCCAGTTCGATGCGATCCCGGTGTTTTCCGTGTGCCTGCCGAACTTCAACTTGTGAGGGCTACGCATGTCCACACCATCCATTGCTAGCCGTGCCGCGCGCTCTCGCCAGCGCGGCGTGATGAACCTGCTGCTGGTCCTGTTGATCGGACTGGCGATGACGGTGACCTCCATCGGCGTGGTGCATGTGATGCGCAGCTCGCAGGAAGGACAGCTCAGCCTGCATGCAATGACGCCGGCGCAGCAATCGGCCTGGACCGGCGCGGAAATCGTGCGCCGCTACCTGGTGGTGGCCAGCGCCGACACAATTGCCAAGCTGTCGGGACCGCTGCAGGTCTCGGGCCTGTCGGGCCTTAGCGTCAGCATCGTCAGCGTGGCCAAGAACACCGCCAGCGGCAGCAGCGTATACCGGGTGGTGGCCAATATCGCCGGCGCCGCGGCAACCGCGACCAGCGCGTCGAGCACGGCCACCTTGCAGGTGGTGTACGACGTCACCCCCAATCCGGGCAGCAGCACCACCGGCAACGGCGGCTCGACCACGCCGGGCGTCAACATCAGCACCATCAACATCTACAAAAACCTGAACATGACCGGCGGCATCACGGTGCTCGGCGGCAACAATGCCAATTTGAATGTGCAGGGCGACGTCACGCTCGACAATGCTTCGATCACCGGCGTCAATTCGATCAACGCTACCGGCAATGTGCGCGTGGGCAGCGGCATCCACGTCAACCAGATTTATTCCAACGGCGACGTGACGGTGACCGGCAGCGCCAGCGTCAACCAGATCAGCGCGCTCGGCAATGTGATGGTGGATGGCGGCGCTAATCCCTTTGTGATCACCGCCAACGGCAGCGTGACCTTCGCCGGCGGCAGCGCGACGGCGGTAACCGCGATCGGCGATGTCGACGTTACCGCCGGCGGTGTGTCGATCGGCTCGATTACCACCATGGGCAACGTCAACTGGACTGGCAGCGGCGGCAGCGTATCCAGCATCAAGGCCAATGGCAGCGTCACCTATGCCGGCGGCAGCACCGGTTCCACCGCGATCACCGCGCAGGGCGATGTGACGCTGACTGGCGGCGGCGCACAGAGCGTGACCACCTCAGGCAATGTCAACGTCAACGGCTTCGGCGGCATCGGTGCCTTGCAGGCGCAGGGCAATCTCAACATCAATGCCTGGGGTTCGGGTGTCACCGGCATCATCGGCGGCACGCTGAACAAGGCCAGCCCGTACATGTCGTCGAACGTGCAGGTGTCGCCGGGATTCACCGTGTCGGTACCGGCGGTGGCGATCACGCCGCTGCAGCAGGTAACGATCAGCCGGCCGGCGATCGATGCCTATGCGCTGCAGTCGTCGGCCAACTATGTGTTCCAGGTGGTCAACGGCGCGATCCAGGTGACCGTGGCCAATGTCGTCGGCATCCAGGCCGGCACGTACTATCTTGGCTCCTATCCGTTCAGCAATGGCCGCGGCTACCAGGATTTTCTGTGTACGCAGCTGGTCACCGGCAGCTTGAATAGCAACGGTGTCGGCCAATGCAGCACGCCTGCCACGCCGGGGAATACCATCTGCCAGGGGCAGGCGACCGAGAACGACTGTCTTTCCTACGGCAACGGCGCGTGGACCGTCAGCGGCCGCAGCTTTGCGCGCGGCGTGCTGTGGTTCCAGGGCGATCTGAATCTCAGCAACGGCTATTACCTGGACACCGCCATTGCCACTGGCAGCATCACCACCAGCGGCAGCTTCCGCATCGATGCGCCCAACTACGCCGGCTACGCCGAAATGTGCACTAACAGCACGCCCTCCGGCATGACCCTGGATCCGGTGCAGGTAGCCGATTTCAACGGCGTCTATCCGAGCACCTTCTGCAACGCCTCCAGCCAGTCGCTGCTGGACAATCCCATCGGCAACGTGGCGCTGCTGGCCGGCGGCTATGTCAACGGCGTGTTTTCCGGCGGCAATATCACCGTGGGCGCCAGTTCGGTGATCAATGGCAGCGTGCTGGCCGGCAACGATCTGGATACCGGCGGCAGCACCTCGATCAACGGCTTCATCACCGCGGCGGCGCAAAACACCAGCGACACGCAGCCGGTGAGCCTCAGTGGCGCGACCCTGCTCAATTTCAGCCAGCTGCCGAGCAGCTACAACCCGGGCAGCGTGCCGTGCATGCAGAGCTGCGCATCCACCAACAACAATGGCAGCAATACCAATGCCAGCATCATCCGCTGGAGTCGCTATCTGTAGCGATCAGTGGGCTCGATGCAAGGCGGCCGGCGCAAGTTCGTTCGCCGCCTGATGATAAAATCCCCCCATGGGGAACCTCAGCTATCACTTCGGCCAGTTCAGCCTCAACCCGCTGGCGCGGGAATTGCGCCAGGACGGCGAGCTGGTGGCGCTGTCGGCCAGCGCCTTCGACTGCCTGGTCTACCTGATCGAACATCGCGAACGCCCGGTCGGCAAGGACGAGCTGATTTCCGCGGTATGGGGACGCGTCGACGTCAGCGACAGCCTGCTGGCGCAGACCATCGTGCGGCTGCGGCGCGCACTTGGCGATGCGGGCAGCGAGCAGCACATCATCAAGACGGTGGCGCGCGTCGGCTATCGCTGGACGATGGACATCCAGGTGGTCGAAGCGCCGGCCGAGGATGCCGCGCCGCTAGCTCAGGTGCAGGGCGAAGCATCGCCTGCGCTTGCGCCGACTGCCGCCGCACGCCGGTCCACGCGCACGTGGCTTTATCTGCTTGCCGTCGGTGCATGCGCGGTGATCGGCCTCGGTGCCTATGGCGTGTGGCGCAGCCATCATTCCGTGGCCGCGTCGTCGGCCATCCGTTTCGACAAAGGGTCGGCCATCGTGCTGCCTGCGGACGTGCATGCGCCGGCCGACTGGAACTGGCTGCACTTCGGCCTGATGGACCTGGTCTCCAGCCGCCTGCGCGATGCCAGCATTCCCACCGAAAACAGCCAGGCCGTGCTCGAATTGCTGAAGGACGCCGCGGGCACGCCAGCCGCCGAGCTGCCGGCACGCATGGGCTTTGCACTGACAGTGCAGCCGCAGGTCAGCTTGGACGGCGAGAACTGGCAGGCGACACTGGATGCACGCAGCGCGGACGGCCGCAGCTGGAAAGCGCAGGCCTCCTCCACCGATGTGCTCAAGGCGGTACGCGCTGCCAGTGATGTGCTGCTGGCCCAGCTGGGCTATGGCGTCAAAGGCGATGCGGCGCAGAGTTCGCTCTCGCGCCTGGAATATGTGCAGCGCATCGACGCGGCGCGGCTGGCGGGCCAGCCGGCGGTAGCGCGGGCGCTGCTGGAGCATGTGCCGGCCAATCTGCGCGACGATCCGGAGCTGGTGTTCATTGCGGCCGCAATCGATTGCGACGAAGGCAAGACCGCGGTGTGCAAGCAAGGCCTGCTCGATCTGCTCAAGCGCCTGGATCGCCAGCCCGATCCGGTGGTGCGCGGCGAGGTGCTGACCATTCTCGGCCTGATCTACCAACAGGAAGGCGATTTCGCCAAAAGCGTGGCCACGCTCACCGATGCCATCCATACGTTGGAAGGGCATGACAACGAAGCACTGGCCACCGCCTTGCTCGATCGCTCCTACGTGGAACAATTGCTGTGGAAACTGGAAGATGCCACCGCCGACATCGGCCGCGCCCACGTAACGTACGCGCTCGCGGGCGATGCGGTTGGCGCAGCCAAGACGGATTTCGAAATGGCCTTGATGGCCGAGCGCCGCGCGCAACCGGATGCCGCCATCAACTTGTTGCAGCGTGTCTACGAACGCTTTCAGCGCATGGGCATGCGTTCCATGCTGCCGTCGGTGCTGGATGGTATGGCCAATGCGCAGAAGATGCTGCTCAAGTATGCCGATGAGCTGGCGACCACCGATCGCTTCTGGCCGCTGGATGCGCACGATCTTGGTTTTATCGATCGCCAGATGCGGCGCGAGCTGAGCATGGTGCGCGCCATTGCGCTGGCCGACAACGGCCGCAGCGGCGAAGCCACTGCGCTGGCGCAATCGTTGGTCGACGATACCAGGCCGGACGATGACGACGGCTTGCTGGCCGAAACCCACAAGCTGCTGGCCGAGATTGCCTTCAGCATCGGTGACAACGAGCGCGCGGCGGCACTCGCCGCCAAGGCGTTGCTGCCGGTGCTCGCATCGGCCGACCAGCGCGACTACGCCTCGGTCTGGCTGACCCGGATCAATGCATTGCAGCAGGCCGGGCATACCGCCGATGTCGCGCGCGAAGCGGCCGCGATGCAGGCGTGGCGCGACCATCTCGCATTCCAGGACGACTGGGTGGATGTCTACGTGATCCAGGCCAGGGCGGCGCAACTGTGGAGCAGCGGCCAGCACGATGCTGCGTTGGCGCAGATGAAGACGGCGATGGAGCTGGCTGAAAAATTCGGTGTGCCCGACGTGGTGGTAAGCACCGGCGTGCCGTATGGGCTGGCGTTGCTTGCAGCCGGAAAGCTCGACCAGGCCATGGCGGTAAGCGGGCGCATGTCGATCTGGAGCAATGCCGATTGGCGTGCCGCGTGGCTGGAGGCGTGCATTTATCGCGCACTCGGACAGAACGATTCCTGGAACAGCGCGCGTGCCCGCACACAGCAGCTGGCCGGTGACCGGCCGTTGCCCGAGGCGCCCAGGCGGCTGCCCTAGTTGGATGGCCGGCGTGCAGGCAAAAAAAGGCGCCGGGAAGACATTTAGCGGAATGTCCACCGGCGCCGCCAGTCTAAACAACGGTTATAACGGGAGTAAAACTAACCGTTGTGCAAGCCACTCTCTTTGCCGGGTCGCAACGCTACTGCCGCAGATCGCGTCTGACTGTCGGCATCGATAAGGATGGATGCGCCTTCATCTTGCATGCGCCACCCATGCATGCACATGGCAGTGCGGGCCATATTCCAGTCTGTTCGGGACAAGCTGCCGCGCCCGCGTGATCTGCATCACAACGCTTGTCCCGCCAGGACAGAAATTGGGCCGCGTCTCCCCATGCCGTGCGCGTGCCGGCGTCTCTACGATGCACATGTATCCATGCTTTGGGCATAGGCGCTATCGGTACCGTTTGAACGTTTTACCGTCCCATTGCGCGCCAGGCGCAAGCGGGCATGCGCATCGAAGCGGCGCATGGCCGCTGCCTCCGTACTGATCCCAGCTTGCTGGATGTTCTGCAAGGTGCCGGGTGCTCCATGCCGTTTTGCAGTGCCCGGAATTTGTCGTGCCACGCCGCAGGGGGGCGTCACCATGAAAGTGCAAGCCATTCGCTCGAATTATCTGTTTTGCTGGGCCGGCGTGTTTGCCGCCATCGTGCCGGCGCTGCATGCGCAGGCGGCGACCAATACCAATAGTGTCACGCTCGGCACCGGCGCCACTGCGAAGAACAACTATGACCTTGCGCTCGGTTCGGGCGCCGTGGCGTCGGGCGATGGTTCGGCCGTGAATATGGCGGTGGCGGTCGGTTCGGGCTCGCAGGCCGACAAGGCCGGTTCGATTGCGATCGGCGATGCGTGGCAGGGCGGGGTAGTGGCATCGGGGCGCGATTCCATCGCCATCGGCACCACCGCCAGGGCGACCCAGCAAAGCGCACTCGCACTGGGCGTAGGTGCCAGCGCCACGCAGGCCAATGCGGTGGCGCTGGGTTCGGGTTCGGTCACGGCAGCCGCGGTGGGCACCAGCAGCCTGCTTATCAATGGCAGCACCTTCAGCGTTGCGGGCACCGCGCCCAGCTCGACCATCAGCATCGGCAATGTCGGCAGCGAGCGCAGCATCACCAATGTTGCGGCGGGACGCATCAGCGCCAGCAGCACCGATGCGGTAAACGGCAGCGAGCTGTTCGCCGCCACCAGCGCGATTGCCGCCGTCGGCAGCCAGGCCACCAGCCTGGGCAACAGCATGGCGCTGGCACTGGGCGGAACCAGCAGCTACAACAGCACCACCGGCACGCTCACCACCGCGTTGAGCTACGGCGGCAGCACCTATACCTCAGTGCAGAGTGTGCTCAGCCAGATCAACAGCTCGGTCAGCGCCGTCAATCAACAGCTCGATGCCGACAACACGGCCATCAGCCATCTGACGCAGGCGGTGAGTACGGTCAACAGCAGCGGCAATGGCGGCAAGTATTACCAGGCCAATGCCGCGGGTGCTGCGAGCTCGGCCAGCGGCAGCAACACCATTGCCGCCGGTGCTTCGGCGGTGGCGAGCGGCAACGGCAGCAACGCCATCGGCAATGGCAGCCAGGCTTCCGGCGCGGGCAGTACGGCAATCGGCACTGCTGCCCAGTCGAGCGGCAGCAATTCTGTGGCGATCGGCGCCGGTTCCAGCGACGGCGGTGCATCCAATGTGGTATCGGTCGGTTCGTCTACGCAGCAACGCCGCGTCACCGAGGTTGCCGCGGGCACGGCAGCCACCGATGCGGCCAACGTCGGCCAGCTCAATGCCGTGCAGGCGGCCACCGTGCAGTACGGCCGCGGCAGCGATGGCAGCGTCGATTACGGCGATATCACGCTGGGCGCGAACGGTGCGCCGGCACAGATTCACGATCTCGCCAACGGCACCGCGAGCGGCGATGCGGTCAACCTCGGCCAGCTCAATAGCGGCATCCAGACCGCGGAAAACTGGGCGCGCAGCTACACCGACCAGCGTCTGCAGGCGATCAGTCAGAACCTCAACAGCGTGGCCGTGCGTGCCAATGCAGGGGTTGCCTCGGCGATGGCCATGGCGGGTTTGCCGCAGGCTTATCGCCCGAACCAGAATGCGGCGGCCGTGGCTTTCGGTACGTTTCACGGACAGACCGGCATGGCGGTCGGCATGTCGACGGTGTCGGAAAGCGGGCGCTGGGTCTACAAACTCAATCTCACCGACAACACGCGCGGCGACGCCGGCGCAAGTGTCGGTGCAGCGGTGACCTGGTAGCGATGCGCGCGTAAAAATGGCGCCGACGATGTGAAGGGCATCGCCGGCGCCATCGGCCTGTGACGATCCCGGGCGGTGAGGGGGATCGTCGTGCATGGCGTTCCGTGCGGATGACGCCTTGCGCGAACATGGCGTCTGCATCGATGCATGGCATCGCGGAACGCCGATGCGTGACAAAGGCTAGAGGTTTGGCACGTCCTTGTAATTGTCCGTAACGGCGCCAGTGCCAGTTCGATTGGGCCATTTTCCGGCGGCTGTGATGCGGTTCGCAGCCGTCGCCGGTTTCGCTTTGAAATTCATGTGCTTGTGCTACATTCCGCGCCCCTCGACACGCGCTCTGCGCAAACGAGTAGGCTTTGCGCAGGCTTGGCTGTCTTTCGGCGGGCGAGCTGCGTCGCGTACCTCCAGGACGACGGTAAAAATCACATGGGAAGCCCGCTCTACCATTTCGACGATTTTTATCTCAATCCGCTGGCGCGCGAGCTGACGCGCCATGGCAACGCGGTCGCGCTCGCCGCCAGCGCCTTCGATTGCCTGGTGTATCTGGTCGAGCATCGCGAACGCCCGGTAGGCAAGGACGAATTGGTCGCCGCCGTGTGGGGGCGTGCCGACGTCAGCGAAAACCTGCTGGCACAAACCATCGCGCGTCTGCGCCGTGCCCTGGGCGACGACGGCAACGAGCAGCACTACATCAAGACCGTGGCGCGCGTGGGCTATCGCTGGATGCCCGAGACCACGGTGACCGTGCAGGATCAGCCCGTGACTGAAGCCGCCGCCGATACCAACGGCAGTATGGCCATCGCACCACCACGATCACAGCAGACACGGCGTTCCGTATTGATTGCCTTGTTGCTGATGCTGGCGCTCGCCGGCGGCTATCTGCTGTGGGAGCGGCAGCACACGCCGCCTGCACCCGTAGCGCTGCAGTTCAAGCAGGGGGCGGCCGTGGTGCTGCCGGCCGACGTGGATGCGCAGGAAGACTGGAAATGGCTGAGCCTGGGCCTGATGGATCTGATTTCCACCCGCCTGCGCGATGCGGCCGTGCCGACCGAAAACAGCCGCGATGTATTGGGTCTGCTCAGTCAGGGCGGCACCAGCGACGCACTGGCCTCCTTCGCTCTGGTAGTCCGTCCGCACGTAAGCCTGGTCGACAGCCATTGGCGCGTGCAGCTCCATGCCAGGAGCAGGGACGGACGCAACTGGCAGGTGGAAGCGGCCGATCGCGACGTGCTGGTGGCGACCCGCAACGCCAGCGGTTTGCTGCTGATGCAGCTGGGTCTCCAGCGCGGCAGCGATCGCCAGGCCGCGGGCGAATCGCAGCCGGAATACCTGCTGCGCATCGAAGCCGCGCAACTGGCCAACGAGCCCGCGCTGGCACGGCAACTGATCGACAACGCACCCGCCGCACTGCGCCAAACGCCGGAGCTGGCATTTCGCCAGGCTCAGCTCGATTGCGATATCGGCCAGCTCGCGCCGTGCGAACAGATTCTCACCGACCTGCGCAAGCAGCTCTCCGCCAGCGAGCAGCCGGTGCTGCGCGGCAAGGTGCTGACGGCGCTCTGGTATGTCTACAGCCGCAAGCAGCGCTTCGCTGAAGGCGAGGCCGCCCTCAGCGAGGCGATCCATCTGCTGCAGGGCCAAGCCGATACCGAGGCGCTGGCCGACGCCTATTTGAACCGCGCACACCTGGAACACTTTCAGGGCAAGGAAAACGAGGCCGCTTCCGACCTCGGTCTGGCGCGCGTCAATTACAACCTCGCCGGCAATACGGTGGGGCAGGCACGAGTGGATTACGCCATGGGCATGATCGCGCAGCGGCGCGAGCAGTACGGCATTGCGCTGCCGTTATTCCAGCGCGCGTATGAGCAGTACCAGCGCATGGGCGTGCACGTGCTGGTGCCGGTGGCACTGGACGGCATGGCCGCCACGCAGCGCATGCTGCTGCAATTTCCGGAAGAGCTGGCGGCTACCGATCGCTTCTGGCCGCTGGACCATAACCTGCTGGACGACTACACCCGCCATCAGCTCACCCTGACGCGCGCGCTTGCGCTGGCCGACAACGGCCGCAGCGCCGAGGCCAGGAGTTTGCTGGAACAGATGCTGACGCAGCTCGATGCAGCACAGGAGGCGGACGTAGCGGCACGAGCCCATATGCAGCTGGCCCAGCTCGCACTGGAGAGCGGCGATGCGCCGGCAGCCTTGCCGTTGATCGCCAAGGCCCTCGCCGGCACCGCCCTGCGCGGCGAGGACAATGCACACGACTATGCCCAGGCGTGGCTGATCCAGGTACAGGCTCTGCAGCGCAACGGCAAAACCGCGCAGATTGCGCCGGCCGTCGACGCCATGCGCGCGTGGTCCGCATCGCTGTCCGGACAGGATGCGTGGATTGCCATCATGCTGTTGCGCGCGCAGGCGCTGCAGGCCTGGAGCGAAGGACGGCATGAGCAGGCATTGGCGCTGCTCAAGCAGGCCATGGCCGACACCGACAAACTCGGTGTGCCCGAATTTACCGTTGCCGTCGGCCAGCAATATGCAACCGCACTGCTGGACAGCGGGCGGGTGGCCGAAGCGGTTGCCGTCAGCGGACAGCTTTCCACCTGGAGCAATCTGGACTGGCGCGCCGCATGGGTGGAGGCCAGCGTGTATCAGGCATTGCGGCAGAACGATGCGTGGCAGGCGTCGCGCAGCAGGGCGCAGCGGCTGGCCGGCGAGCGGGTGCTGGTGAACACGTCTGCGCCGCTCGCATCGAATGCTGCGGCTGGCACGCTGCGGTAAATCTTGGGTTTACGCAATCGATGTGACAAGCGATCAAGCTTGAATCACCAAGGCCATCGAGAAGTTCGGATTGGCGTAGCCGGCGAATCGGCATTCGCTGACATTCCATGCGCGCTTGTAGGTGCGCCAGTTGGATGGCCGGTTGCTCACGATGCTTCCGGGCGATGGAGGTGAGCATGGATAAAGGCCTTTTCGATGCGCTGACGCAGAGCATTGCCGAGATGGATCAGATCGGTCGCGGGAGGCGTACGCCAGCGCATAAAGCGGATACTGCTTCCAAGCAGGTGAAGCGCATTCGTGCGTTGACGAAGTTGTCGCAGGCCAAGTCCGCAAAAAATGCTCGATGTTGAGCTGGGTGCGCTACAAAACCGGGAGCAGGGCGCCGGAATCCTACCGGTCCTGCGCGCGCTTTGTTACGCACCATAGAGCGCGATCCGAAGCACGTATTGGCGGCATTGATTGATTGAGAAAAGCTCCGCCGCGATACGGGCGGGGCTGGACTGACGAGACTTGGGCTTGATGCCTGTCGCAACACATAGCCGCGCTGCACCTCGTCAGTCCAATCCTGCAGCTTGCGGCCTTAGCGCGTCCCTTCCGGCATCACCGACGAGTGATGATTGACGATCTTCCAGTCCGCGCCGATCTTCCTGTAGACATAGGTGTAGCGCGCATGCACGGTCTGCGCCTTGCCATCCTTGCTGATGAGGGCGAAGGTGTACACGCCGGTGTCCAGCGCCGCATCGTCCGACAGCAGCCGGATCTCGCGGTAGTTGATCACTGCTTGCGGCTTCATCTTCAGGAACTTCACGAAGTAATCCCTGATTTCCGCGGGGGTGGTGCGCACCTGGTTGGAGACGGTGGGTTCGAGCACAGCGTCCGGCGCATACAGCGCGGTGACCTGGTCGGCGTCGCCGGTGGCCAGCGTGGCATTCCATCGATCGAACAAGGCGGCAATTTCCGCTTGCTTGGGATCGGCCGGTTTTGCGGCCACCTCGGTGTAGACCTTCGGCACGTCGATATTGGCGGCAAAACTGGCGCTGCTGACCAGCAGTGCCATACACAGCACGAATTTGTTCATCGGTCCTTTTCCTGAAATTCTCGCGATGGGCAAGGCAAACGCTCGCCATCGCGCGCATGGTTGGATGTGATTGCCCGAACGCCGCTGGGGAAGGCGGGCGGGAAAGGGGAGTGGATGCCGGCATGCAGCGGCGGCAGCAGCAGGTGCCAACCATCGCGGAGAACCCTGGGCCACGGTCGGTCGCCGCATGCCGGCATCTGTCGCGAAGCTTTCGAAAACTGCGCGACGTGCAGCAGTCTGTCAGAAAGCGTGCAGGCAAGAAGATCCCGAAGATGACATGCGCCAGTCTTTTCGGGACGCGCTTGCACACCCGCGTCACGCCATGTGCGTGATGCATCGCACGCTTCGGCAGACGCTTGTCGGCAGCACCGGTGCTTGTCCTCAAATGACCATGACGCCGATCGGCATGCGCCACAGAATCGCCGCCGCATGCAGTCGTTTGATACGGCTGTATCGCACATGTTTCAGGGGGATTCGCCGTGAACAAGGACTGGGATGCGCAGAGCATCCAGCGCTGGCATGACTACCGGCGCGAGCCGCTGCATTTCGCACAGCTGCCCGAAGCGTGGCAGCTTTCCATCCAGGCGCATTACGAGGAAGCACTGCAACGGCAGCGGGCGCGCCAGCGCACGCGCATGCTGCCGCTTTCGATCCTGGCCAGCCTGGCGGCGCTGACTGCGGCCAGGGCCAAGGCAGCGCCCACCACTTACAGCAGCACCTTGACCGGTACCAGCGCGGATACGGCGTACACCACATCCACCGATGCGAACGGCAACCTGGTCTATCACTTCGCCAGCGGCGACAGCATCAGCACCACCGCCAGCGGTGTGGAAGATATCTATGGGGTGAACCTGCAGGCCGCCAGCCCGAAAGTGGTGTTGCAGGCAGGCAGCGACGGCGTCGGCCAGTTGAGCGTCGCCGCGCTGCGGCCGGTGGCCGGGGCCTGGGGCGTGGCCGAAGGCATCAGCGTGCAGGGCGGCGCCAGTCTTACCGTCAACGGCAATACCACGGTGCACGCGCAATCGGACGACGCGGTGCCGAACAGTTCGTCCATCGGCGTTAATGTCTACCAGGCGAGCGCCACCTTCAACGGCACCACCACCATCGTCACCGACACGCCGGGCTACTCGAAGGGGCTCAATGTCTATCAGGGGCAGGTGACCTTCAACGGCGACACCAGCATTACCGCGCAGGCGCGCGGCGCAGCCACGGATGCGATCTACAATTCCGGCGGCGGCCGCAGCAGCATCGTGATGAACGGCAATGTCACGCTCGTTTCGTATGGCATCTGGCCGAGCGACGATGTGCACGGCATCTACAACGACAACGTCAACAGCAAGCTGGCCATCAACGGCAATCTGTCGCTGACGGCCACTTCGAACGGCTCGACCGTGATGGGCATCCGCAACCAGGGCAACCTGAGCATCAGCGGCAATGCGTCGATCACCGCCAACGGGCCGCGCTCGGCCTTCGGCATCGACAATACCTACCGCACGTCGCGCCTGTATGTGGGCGGTGACTTGAGCGTTTCGGTCAGCAACGGCACCGGCTATATCCCCTTCGGTACGCCCACCGGCCTGAGCAATCTGTATGGCATGGGCAGTTCGATGACCTATGCCGGCGCGGCCAGCGTAAGCATCACGGCCACCACCGACAGTTATGCAATCAACAACAACGGCGTCGTCAGCTTCAATAATGCCGGCAAGAGCGTGGTCTTGCGCGCTGGCACCAGTTGCGCCAGCTGCACGGCCTATGGCATCGCCAACAATGGAGGCAGTGTCACGCTGGCCGGCGGCCTCGACGTGGCCGAAACCGGCGGCGCGCATCAGTACGCGATCTGGAATGCCGCCATGGATGGCGTGAGCGCGCAGCTCTCGGTCAACCAGGGCGGCACGCAGTCGGTAAAGGTGCAGGGCGATGTGCTGACCGGCAAGGTGAGCGATGGCGGCACGGTATATAGCGGCACCACCACGCTGAATTTCGATGACGCGAATTCGTATCTGAAGGGCCTGGTGCTTGCAGACAGCGGCACCTCCGGCACGGCGGTCTTCGCGGCGGGCGCCGCCGAGCTGTCGTTTACCCACGGCGCGAGCTGGATGCCGGTCGGCAGTGGCAGCATGCTCACCGATTTCGGTGCCGGCAGCCTTGCTATCGGCAGCGGCAGCAGCATCGACCTGGCGGCGAGCTGGGGCAGCTTTTCGCCCGGCAGCGTGCCGGCCTACAGCTATCGCACGCTGCAGATCGGCAGCAGCGACGCGCATGGCGCCAGCGTGCAGCTGGCCGATGGCGCGGCGTTCACGCTGCTCAGCGATATCCGCAACGGGCAGGCCGACAAGATTGTCTTTACCAGCGGCATCAGCTCGTTTGCGGCGAGCGGCACGCTGGGCATCCGTATCGCCTACGATCCGGTGCTCGATGCCACCTCATGGGTGAATGCCACGGCGCTGCAAAAGGGCGTGGCGATTGCCGCGTCTACGCCGATCGTGATCGCCGACGCTGGCGCCGCGGCCGGCGGAACGGCGCAGTTCCAGGCGGTGCAGGGACTGACCGGGCAGTGGAAGGCCACCTATGAGAATGCGCTGGTGCAGTTCTCCTATACGCCGCAGGTGAGCCTGAGTACGGACCGCAAGCAGGTATTGCTGACCGGCATCGATATTCTCGGCAACAACAGCGGTGCCAGCGGCAGCACCGCTGCGAGCGGCACCGGCAGCAACAGCACGAGTACTGGTAGCACGAGTACAGGCAGCACAAGTACCGGCAATACAACTAGCGCCACGGGTGGCAGTGCAGGTACAGGCTCGTCCGGCAGCCAAGCGGGCACCACTGTCGCGAGCAGCACCAAGCATCTGAATACGGCAGACGTGGGCGTCGTGCCGGCCAATGGCGCCGCCGTCATGACACCGGCCACCGGCGTGATGGTTGCCGCCGATACCGCGCGCGCGCTGGCCAATGCATGGCAGCTGGACGATGCGGCCGTGGATCGCCGCAGTGAATCCTTGCGACTGGATCAAGACGACACTGCCGCCGTGTGGACCGATGCCGGCGGCGGCGAATTGCATGGTGACGGCGAGGATGGCCGCTACCGGCAAAGCACCACGACGGCATCCATCGGCGCCGACCGGCGCAGCAACTACGACGGCGGCACCAACACCACCGGGCTGGTCTACACGCACGATCAATCGCGTGCCGAGGTGCCGAACGGCAGCGCCGAACTGCGCGGCGATTCGCTCGGGCTGTACAGCAGTTGGGTGTCTGCCGGCGGTGTGTTTGCGGATCTCGTGGCGCGGGCCGGGCACTGGCGTAGCAGCTACGTGGCCACCGACGCATTCGGCACCGCCGCCGCGCGCTACCGCTCGCCCTCGGCAAGCCTGTCATTGCGCGTGGGCCGGCGTCTGCGCAACCAGCGCGGCGGGTATATCGAGCCGCAGCTGCAGGCCGCATACGGATCGGTCGGCCACAGCAGTTACCGTGCCAGCAATGATGTGCGCTTCGACGTGCGCCAGAACCATAGCTTCCTCTCGCGTGCCGGCCTGCTGGCCGGCCAGACCTTGCCCGGCACCGGTACCGTCGCGGCGGATGTATACGCGCGGGCGGCGGTGGTGCATGTGGTGGGTGCCAGTCCCGACCTTACCGCCTCGCTCGATGGCGGCACGCTGCCGGTGCTGCTGCCGGCGCGGCATGCGACCACCGCGGAAGCGGCGGCGGGCGTGCAAGTGGCGCTGCCGGGGCATTGGCGGGTATTCGCCGAGGCGGGACATTCATCCAGTGGAGACACTCTTCCCGGTGGCTGGCGTGCCAGCGCAGGGGTGCGCGTGAGTTTTTAGCGGCGTTTGCCGGAATGACGGTAGGGGAATTGCCGGCGTTTACCTCGTCATCTAGCACAGGCGATCAAGCAGGCATGGTTGCAGCCCGCATGCTAATTTGACGGCCTACCCGCCTGGGAGCTGCCGCCATGATGACCTCCGTCTTCGTCGGAACCAGCCTGGATGGCTATATCGCGCGCCGCAACGGCGCCTACGATTTCCTTCCTGCCGGCGGCGGCGAACCGCACGGCTACGAGGAGTTCATCGCCACGGTCGATGTGCTGGTCATCGGGCGGCATACCTTCGAGGTCGTGCTGGCCTTGCCCGCGTGGCCTTATGGCGAGCGCCAGGTAATCGTGCTGAGCCATCGGCCGCTGGATATTTCCAGCATGGCGGTGGGACGCGTGGAGCGGATGGCCGGCGATGCGGCGGAAATTTTCGCGCAGCTCGCCGCCCGCGGCTTCAAGCACGCCTACATCGACGGCGGCGTGGCCGTGCAGGGCTTTCTGCGCGCCGGACTGGTCCGGCACATCACCGTGACGCGCGTGCCCGTGCTGATCGGCGAAGGCATCCCGCTGTTCGGTTCACTCCCGCACGATGTGCAGCTACGTCACGTGGCGACCCATGCGTACGGGAGCGGTCTGGTGAAATCCGAATACGAAGTGCTTGCCTGAGGGAAATGGGGAAGGCGGGGCTGCCGGTGTCTATTTAGCGATGCGGATGTCCGTGCATGGGGCCATGGCACAGGCATTCGCCATCGGCGTCGACACTGCCGAACATGTTGCGCAACAGCGCTTCGCTCGGCGTCCATTCGCCGATGGCCGGATGGATCAGCAGTGCCTTGCGTGCGGTCAGTCGCTGGTTGCCGATGGCGGCCTCGATGGCAGCGCGCTCATAGGCTTTAACCGCGTGCACCAGTCCGCGTACTTCATCCGGTAGTGGCGCAATCGGTTCGGGCACCACCGAATCCAGGCTGATGCGTGCGGCGGTTTCCACGATGTCGTCGTCGGGCAGGTCGGGCAGGGCGCCGCGGTTGCGTGTATTGACCACAATGGTGGCCGGCCTGGCGCCGGTCAGTGCGCTCATCACATCGATGGCGATGCGGTGATAGCCGGTGGCCGTGCGGAACGGATCCACATTGAGGCTGACGCCAGGATCGAAGGCCGAACCGCCTTCCGCTTCCAGTTTCATATACGAGCCGGAGCGCTGGTTGAGGTAAGCCGCATAGGCAGCCACCGCGCCGTCGCCGTCGCCGGCGTTGAGACGGCTCTTCAGCTCGTCGATCAGGATCTGGTTGAGCTGCTGGATTTCCGCACCACGGCTGCCGCCTTGCTGCTGCTGGTTGTGCAGGGCGCGCCGGCGTTCGTAATAGAAAAACAGGTATTCGGTGGGGATCAGCCGCAGCGAGCGGATCATGCTGAAGTCGAACAGCGGCGCCAGATACAGCTGGCGCAGCAGCTCGTCGCTGGCGAGCAGCTTGTCCATCACATCCACGCCGCGCACGCGCACGCCGCGCACCCAGCCCAGGTGATTGAGGCCGACATAATCGCAGTGCACATCGTGCAGTGGTTCGCCCAGCGCGGTGGCGATGTTGTGGAACAGCTCGGTCGGGGTATCGCAGATGCCGACCATCTTGGCGCGCGTATGGCTGGTCACGGCCTGGGTGATCAGGCCGGCGGGATTGGTGAAGTTCACCAGCCACGCATCCGGACTCAGGCGTTCCACCAGCCGGGCTTGTTCCAGCGCGGCCGGCACGGTGCGCAGCGCCATGGCCGCGCCGGCCGGACCGGTGGTCTCCTGGCCGGGATAGCCTTGTTCGATCGAGGCCTGCTCGTCGGCCGCGCGTCCGGCGATGCCGCCGACGCGGATGCTGTTCATCACGAACTGCGCGCCGTCGATCGCATCTTCCGCCGAGGTGGCTGCGCGCAGCTGCAACGAGCCGCCGGACTTGGCCACGATCGCCCGGCCCAATGCCACCATCACCGCCAGGCGGTCCTGGTCGGGGTCGTACAGCACCAGTTCCTTTGCGCCCAAGGCCTCGGTTGCTTCGTCCACACCGAAGATCACCAGCGGTGCGCGCACACCGCCGCCGCCGATCAGGGCGATCTTACGGTCCATAGATTTGCTCATACGTACTCCTTAGCGAAAACAGATCGGGGAGCCCTTCCAGTGCGCCGATCCGGGTGGTGCACAACGCGCCGCAGATGCAGGCGCGTTGCAGACAGTGTTCGATCGATTCGCCGTTCAGCACGCCATCGATAAAGCCGGCGTCGAAGGCATCGCCGGCGCCGGTCATGTCCACGGCATGCACCGGTGGCGGCGGCACGCGCAGCAAATCGTTGCGCACGATGGCCGCCGCGCCGGCGGCGCCCAGCTTGATCACGGCATGGCGCAAGCCCACCGACTGGGCCCAGTCGCGAAACGCTTCGGCGCTCTCGTCGCCGCTGAGCAGGCGTGCTTCGGCCTGGTTGGGGAAGAAATAGTCGACCGCGCGGCAGGTCCAGTGGTTGTCCGGGTCCTGCAGCCAGTCCGGACTGAAGCCGACATCCAGCGAGGTGGTGCAGCCGGCTTTATGCAGCAGCGGAAACAGGCGCCGCGCCAGGTCCGCCGCCAGCGGCATGGCGAAGTGCACATGGCGCGCAGCGATCAGCTCGCTGCGCGTGCCGGGATCGTCAAGCAGTTCGGTCAGGCGCCGGTTGGCGCCCGGATAGGTATAGAAACTGCGATCCTGCGCAGTGGATACGCTGACTGTCACGCCGGTATCCAGCGGGCTGCAGCGCAAGCCATCGGCCGACAGGCCGAAACTTTTCAGGCGCGACTTGAACCACTCGCGATCCGCTTCGCCGATCAGTCCCACCAGGCGCACGCGCCGTTGCAGCCGGGCCAGGCCGCAGGCGGTGTTGACGGTGCCGCCGCCGAGTTCGCGCAGATAGTGGTCGGTATGCACTTCCTCGCCTGGCGCCGGCCAGTGCTGGAAGCCGCTGAATACATGATCGGCGTAGATCTCGCCCACCACCACCACATCCCAGCGTTTCATGGTCTCTGGAACGGCCATGCTTTATGTCTCCATGCATCGATTGCGTAAATCAGCGCGCCGCCAAGCATGGTTGCTACGCCTGCGAGAATATGCCGCCAGGGGCTGGTGCATACGATGTACAGCCAGCCGATTACGCTGATCAGCACCGGCAGCGGATACAGCGGCATGCGGAAATGGTGCGGATCGCGCGGGCGCCGCCGCAGCAGCACGATGGCCAGGCACTGCGCCAGGTACTGGTACATGATCTGGATGATCATCAGCGCCGCGATCAGGTCGTCCAGCGGCAGCACGCAGGCCAGTGCCGAGATCGCGCCGGTAAATAGCAGCGCCACAGTGGGAAAGCGTCCGCGCGGATGCAACCGCGCAAAGATCGGAAAGAACTGGCCGGATGCGGCGGCGGCAAACGGCACGCGTGAATAGCCCAGCAATACCACCAGGGCCGAACCCCAGCTCGCCAGCAGGATCAGCAGCACCGCCACCATGCCGCCGGTGTGGCCGTAGATGGCCTGCATGAAATCGGCGACCACTGCCTTGGATTGCGCCGCCTGCTGCCACGGCAGCACGCCGAGCACCGACAGGTTCAAGCCCATGTACAGCACCGCCACGATCGGAATCGAGACCAATACGGCGAGCGGAATATTGCGCTGCGGCCGCTTGATCTCGCCGCCCAGCATGCAGACATTGTTGTAGCCGCCGTAGTCGTACACCGCGATCAGGCTGACCGTGCCCAGCCCCAGCCAGAATCCGTGCATATCGGTGCCGGCGTGCATAAAGCCGGCAAAGCGGTGCATATCGAAATGCAGCAGGCCGCTGAGCACGATCCACAGGCAGGCACCGATCACCACCACCGTGACCAGCAGCGACAGTCGCTGCACCGAATCGACCTTGCGATACAGCAAGGCGGTATTGACCAGGCAAAGCAGCGCAGCCGTGATCACCTGGCCGCGATGGTCCAGGCCCGGAAGCAGGAAGGCCAGGTATTGCGCAAAGCCGACCGCGGCCGAGCCGATCGACAGCGGTGCAGTCAGCACGGTCTGCCATAGGTAGAGAAAGCCGAACAGGCGTCCCGCACCTTCGCTGCCGTAAGCGGTGCGCAGGTAATGATAAGGGCCGCCGGATTCGGGAATGGCCGAACCCAGTTCCGCCCACACCATGCCGTCGCACAGGCACAACAGCGCGCCGGCCAGCCAGCCGACCAGCACCATGGGACCGGCCAGCGCCGATAGCGCCAGCGGAATGGTGATGAAGGGCCCCACGCCGATCATGTTCAACAGATTGGCCGAGAGGCCGCCCCAGAAACCCAGCGCACGCGGCGGCGCCGATGCGGTTGCGCTGTGCTCGGTAGCGGCGGAGGTCTGGCCGATGGAATTCATCACGCTGTCCCCGCCAGATTGCTGGCACAGCGCACCGGTGCTGCCGTGGTCTGGTGCAGGTCCAGGATCAGGATCTGGTTGTCGCCGTCGCTCAGCCATTCGGCCGGGCAATACAGGCATTGCTGCGGACCGATATGCCAGTAGCGTCCCAGCAGATGGCCGTTGACCCAGACATAGCCCTTGTTCCAGGCGCGCAGGTCGATATAGACATCGCCCTGTCGGTGCAGGCGCATGTTCGCTTTGAAGAACAGTCCGGGTCGAGCGGGCTGCGCGAGCGTGGGCTTCAGGCCGGCGATAAAAGCTTCATCCAGCGGCAGACCGTAAACCTGCCAGTCGCGCAGCGCCGTGCCATCGAGCTGCACGCTGCCGACCAGGCCTTTGGCGTCGCCGACCTGCGGCCCGAAATTGATATGACCGAAGCTGTCGACCAGGATCTCCAACTGCATTGCGTCCTGCTGGCCGGCATGCGCCAGGTGCAGGGTCGGCGAGCTGTGCAGGCGCGGATCGCGCACGCGCGAAATATGGCCGCGTTCGTTCTGGTCGACGTGCACTACCGCGTAATCGCGCACGCCATCGATATGCAGCGCATGGCCGCGCTTGACGGTCTTGCGGTACACGACGATGCCCTGGTTTTGCCGCAGCAAGGCTTCGTTGCCGGCCGGCACGTGCGTGCTGACCGGCGCGGGCAGGTTGTCCCAGAGCGAGGCATACGCTGCCGGCAACACGTCGGCAAACGCACCCTTGGGGCAGGGCGGCGGCAGCGCCGGTGCATCGGCGCCGCCGATGATCGCGCGCAATGCGTGATAAGCCGGCGTGGGGTCGCCGCATTCGTCGATCGGCGCGGCGTAGTCGTAGCTGGTGATCACCGGCTGGAAGTTGGAGCCGTCGTCATCCGCATTCGCGCCGGCGCTGAGGCCGAAATTGGTGCCACCGTGCACCACATACAGATTGAAGGAATAGCCGCCGGCGATCAGCTTGCGCATCACCTCGGCATTGCTCTTGCGGGCGAATTCGCGCTCGCCCCAGTGGGTAAGCCAGCCGGGATAGGATTCGCCCACCCACACCGGCGCATGCGGTGCGGAAGATAGTGCGGCGCGCAGCTGCGGCGGTTCGGCGCCATCCAGGCCGAGCGCGGCATCGGGCAGGTAGGCATGGCGGCGCTTGAAATCCGGTGGCGTCTCGCTGAGCGAAAACGGTCCGTCGATGCCGTGCGACCGCCACAAATCGCGCACCGCTTCAAGATAGCCGACATCGGCGGCGAACGAGGAATATTCGTTTTCGATCTGAAGCATCAGCACCGGACCGCCGGCCGCTGCCATCAGCGGAGCGATCTTCGGCGCTACCGCGGCGATATAGCGCTGCACGCCTGCCATGTAGTCGGCGTCGTGCCGGTCGCGCAGCTTGACCCCAGGCTTGCGCAGCAGATAGGCCGGCAGGCCGCCCATATCCCACTCGGCGCATACATAGGGACCGGGGCGCAGATACACCCACATGCCCTCTGCCTGGCACAGTTGGATAAAGGCGGCAAAGTCGCGGTTCCCCGAGCTGAGATCGAACACGCCCGGCTCGCCTTCCAGCTGGTTCCACATGATGTACAGCGCAATGGTATTGAGCCCCATTGCCTTGGCCATGCGGATGCGATGGTGCCAGTACGAGCGGGGAATGCGCGCCGGATGCATTTCGCCGCTGCGGATCTGGAACGGCTGGCCATCCATCACGAAGTCGTGCGCGCGCAGGGTGAATGCATGCGGCTTGCCATCGGCAAGCGGCGTCGCGACCGGCGTGCCTTGGCCGCCCGCGGCGAGCACGCGGCCATCCAGCGCCAGCGTGGACAGGAGGGCGAAGCTGATGAATTCGCGACGTTTCATGCGTGGGCCTGACTGCTGTGCTTTTCCCTCTCCCCTGCAGGGAGATGGCAGGGTGAGGGGACAAGGCTTGCGGCGAACTATTTCTGTGCGTGATGGTTGGTTTTGGGCTTTCGAGCGATGGTTGGCATAGCGCGAGGGTGGCCCCTCACCCCAGCCCTCTCCCCGCAGGGAAGAGGGCGAAGTGCGGAGGCCTTCGCTTAGAAGTTGTACTTCACCGTCAGCAACGACGTCATGCCGGTATCGACGATATCGGAGATGGTGAGGTTGTGCTTGCCGATATGCGCCCAGTAGCTGTAGTTGTTGGCCAGGTTGGAAATGGAGAAATCCACCTGCAGGCCATTGTGGAACACGTAGCCGGCATGCAGGTCCAGGCGCTTGATCGGGCGGATCCACAGATCGTCCCAGGAAGCGCCCTGGTTCAGATAGTCGTAGTTCGCCAGCCATGCGCTGGTGTAGTGATAACTCAGGTTGAGCGAGAAGCCGTTCTTTTCGTAGAACACTTCCGCATTGGCCATGAACTTGGGCGCGCTCTGCATTTCCTCGTCCTGGAAACCGGGCGTGCCCAGGTTTACATGCGTGTTCTGGCGCGTGGCATTGAAGCCCACGCCGAAGCCATCGAACGGATCGGGCAGGAACTTGAACTTCTGGTGCGTATCCAGCTCCAGGCCGTAGACGCGCGCATTGCCGCCGTTTTCCGGCGTCTGGTACAGCACCGTGCCCTGGTCGCTGGTGCTGGAATTGGCCTGCTCGCCGCCGGCATCGTAGATGTAATGACTGAGGTGCTTGTAGAAGCCGGCCAGCGAGGCATAGCCGCCGTTGTTATTGGTCCATTGGCCGGACAGGTCGAGGTTGGTGGCCTTGATGGCCTTCAGGTTGGGATTGCCGCGCGTGATGGTGGTGACACCGTCGGACACGCTGATTTCCGAGCCGCTGCCCAGCTGGTACAGCGACGGCCGCGTATAGCTCTGCCACAGCCCGGCGCGATACACCGCGCCGTCGCCCTGGCGGTAGTTGAGGAAGATGCTCGGCAGCGGTTCGTCGTAATGGGTGTAGTTGGTCTGGAAATAGCCGGGAACATCGTTGCCGGCGCTGTCCTGCGGCGACACCCAGTAGGTGTTGTGGATATCGGTATGTTCGAAACGGAAGCCGGGAATGATTTCCAGATTGCCGATATTGAACGTGGCCTTGGCGTAGAGCGCGCTGACCGCTTCCACACCGCGCAGGCTGTCGCAGTAATAGTTATTGATGTAGTAGCTGTTGCCGCAGGTGTCCAGGTCGCTGTTCACCAGGTATTGCTGGATCAGGTTGCTGACGCCCGATTCGCTGACCTTGGGCGATTTCCAGTTGTACTGGCCGGGGAAGATCGCGCTGTAGCTGCCGTTGAAGATGCCCAGGTCGCCCAGCGTGGTGACGCCGTCGTTGATGCCGGCGGTGGACCAGTCGCGGTCGCTGAAATTGCGCACGCTCTCGGCAAACTTGGCGCCGAACTGGATCGACGACAGTGCGCCGTCGGTGAAGTCATAGCGGAAATCGAGCTTGGCGCCGCCCTTGCGCTGGCCCGAATAGATCTTGGTCAGTTCGCCGTCGTCATTGGCATACAGCGAGGGGATGTTGTTGACCTGGGCCAGCAGCGCCGGCGTGAGCTGGGGATAGGGGAAGCCGCCGGCGCCGTAGCTCATCAGCGAGCCGCCGCTGTAGGGGAAATTGGTCTGCGAATACTTGTCTTCGCGGCCGTCGATTTCCACGTGATCGGGACGATCGTTGTCGCCGAAGCTGTAGAACACGTTCGGCGAAATGGTCCAGCCGCCGATGGTCTTGTCGGCGCCGAGCTGGAAGGTGGTGAGGTCGGCCACTTCCGGGTTGGTTTCATACCAGTAGCGCGCGGCAATACGCCCGATATTGGGCTGGTACACGCCGGTATTGCCGATTTCCTGGTACGTCACGTTCTGCGGAATCAGCTGGGTGAAGGAGGTGTCTTCCGAGGTGACGGCATAGGCGTAGGTCATGCGCAGATAGGCGCTGAGCGTTTCGTCCACTTTCCAGTCGAACGAGAAATTGCCGCCGTAGCGGCGCTCGTAGCCGGGCACGACGCCCACGTCCATGCCGATGCTGGTGAGATTCTTGGCCGGGTTGTAGCCGGGTGCGCTATTGCCGGCGGCATCGGTGCGTGCAAACGCCCACGAACCGTCGTTGAGCGCGCTGGTGGCGGCGGCTTCTTCGCTGTTCACATAGCTGCGATAGTCGTAATCCGCGCTGGCGTAGACACCGAACTGCTTTTCGCTGCCGAACTTGGTCTGGAAGTCCGCCGCGGCGCCGCCGCCCAGTCCGCTCTGGTTGTAATCCTGCGCACGGCTTTCCGAGCGCCCGCTGACCTGCACGCTGCCGCTGGTGTCCTTGGCGAAGTCGAACGCGGTAGGCGTGCGGAAATCCACGGTGCCGCCGATCGCATCGCCGTCCATGTCGGCGGTGGAAGTCTTGTTCATCACGATCGTCTGCAGCCCCGACGGCGGCAGCAGGCTCAACTGCACGCTGCGGCTGTACGGCATGCCTTGCGCCACTTCCACGCCGTTGATCAGGTTCACGTCGTAGTCGGCGGGCAGGCCGCGCACGGTGGCATACACGCCTTCGCCGCGCGCCGCGCCGTCGATGCCGGAGAAATAACCGGAGCCGGTATTGGTCACGTTCACGCCGGGAATCAGGCCCAGTGCTTCGGCCACGTTATGCACGGCGGTGTATTGCAGATCGGCCGCCGACAGCACGTTGACCGTGTTGGGCGCGTCCATCTGCATGCTGGAAGCGTCGTAGCGGTTGGCCGCTACGGTAAGTCCCTTCAGTTCGGCCACCTTCTTCATGCTCAGCGCCACATTGGCCTGGCCGCTGGCATCGACGGTCAGCGCCGAATTGGCGGTAGCGAAACCGGCCACATTCGCCGACACGGTATAGCTGCCTGCGGGCACATTGGCGAAAACGAAGTTGCCGTTCTTGTCGGTGGTGGTCGTGTAGTTGGTGCCGGTGAGCGATACGCGCGCATTGGCGACCGGTGCACCGCCGGCATCTTGTTGCAGATGGCCATGCACGTCGGTGGCGAAGGCCTGGGCGGCGGCGAAGAGGGAAACAAGTCCGGCGGATAACGCGAGCGCCAATTGTTTACGGCTGAGGGCAGCAGCGGATTTCATTGTAATTCTCCGGGAAAGGGGTGCGACCGTCCGACGGGCTCATCCCGCGGCGCATGGTCTTGCATGGGCATGACGCCACGACAACCCTTTCTGCGATAGGCGCACCAGGCGGCCTGCGCGATGCAAGCCGTCAATCCATCAGCCGGGTGACAACCAGACGCCGGCCCGATTACATCGGCCGGAAAGGCGAGTCGTTAGCTCAGGAGGGAGTTTTCAGGCGGCAAACGGCGGCGAATAGCCGGCGATGCATTTGCCACGCGCGCGCAGCGCGCTTTTCTTGGCCTGGTCGCGTACAGACATCGATTTGCACTGCCGCTTTGCCGAGCAGGCAGGGGCAACCACCGCGCACGCGCAGCTCGCTGGACTTTCAATTAGGAGACAGCGGTTCATCTACCGGTCCTATCAAGCGATGAGCGACAGTGTTCAGTTACAGCCGAAGGAAAGAATCCTGCGGTGATGAGTTTCCCCTTACTCCAGACCGTTGCGTGGAAACGCGCCCCTGTTCGGTATGGAGGAAGACCTTGGATCCATGACTGGTATCAGCCTGGCGTCCATCAAGGCCTATGCTTATACCTATACCTTCTAGCAACGCAGCAAGTCAACAAGCCGTGAAGACATTGCGCGTTGTAGTGCTTGCCATTGCGAGTCGGCTGATCGATGGCCATGCCATCTATATGCATGTCCGCTTGTCCGCAGCGATTGTCCGCGGACACTCGCGCACGGTCTGCCATGGACGGAAAGCGCCTTGATGTATAAGGACGTTTTTTTGGAATGAGCAGCTGGCATGCGCCTTGCTGCCTGTCGTTTGGGGCCATGCTGTCCGCGCAGTGGATGCGGACCGGGGAGGAGGGATGTTCGCTTACTACATGCAGTTGGCATTTCGCGGGCTGAGGCGCAACCGGGTGCTGACCTCGCTGATGATCCTGGCGATTGCCGTGGGCATTGGCGCGAGCATGACCACGCTGACGGTGATGCACATACTTTCCGGCGATCCGCTGCCGGGCCGCAGCGGCCAGCTGTTCTATCCGCAGGTGGATGCCGATCCGGATCACAAGGACAGCCAGGATCCCCTGGACATGATGGATTTCCATTCCGCCTTCGACCTGTGGTCGGCACATCGCGCCGATCGTCAGGCCTTGATCGGCCATGCCGATATGCGCGTGACCGCACCCTCGGCCAACCTGCCTGCTTTGAAGCTATTGGTGCTGGCTACTACCGCGGATTTCTTTCCGATGTTCGAGGTGCCGTTCCAGTACGGACACGGCTGGAGCGCAGCGGACGATACGGCGCGCAACAGGGTGGTGGTGATTTCCGATGACTTGAACAGAAAACTGTTTGGCGGCGCCGACAGCGTCGGCCGCATTCTGCGCCTGCGCGGCAGCGACATGACCATCATCGGCGTGCTCAAGCCGTGGCGTCCGTCACCCTTGTTCTATTCCGTGGCGGGCGGCCGCTACGTCGATGGCGACAGCTCCGATTTCTACAGCAAGCCGGAGGACGTGATGATGCCGTTCTCCAGCGGCCTGGATGTCGCCAAGAATGAATTCGAGCTGTTCACCTGCTGGCACATGCCCGATCTGAATGCGCCACAGCAGGATTCGCCCTGCGCGTGGGTAAGCTTGTGGGTGCAATTGAACGATGTCGCCAAGGTAGATGCTTATCGGCACTTCGTGGCCGACTACGCCGCACAGCAGATGTCGCTGGGACGCTTCAACCACGCCGGCAATACACGCATGCGCAATCTGATGCAGTGGCTGGATTTCAATCACGTGGTGCCGAGCGACGTAAAGCTGGAAACCTGGCTGGCGTTCTCCTTCCTGGTGATCTGCCTGTTCAATACGGTGGGACTGTTGCTGGTGAAATTCCTGCACCGCGGCGGCGAGATCGGCGTGCGGCGCGCGCTGGGTGCGACCCGTTCGGCCGTATTCGTGCAGTGCCTGGCGGAAGCCTCGGTGATCGGCCTGCTCGGCGGGTTCGCCGGCTGGCTGCTGACCTTGCTCGGCTTGTGGATCGTGCGCCGGCAGCCGGCGGCGTATGCCGATCTGGTGCATCTGGATCTGTCGATGTTTCTGACCACCTTCGCGGCGGCAATCGCTGCCACGCTGATTGCCGGGCTGCTGCCGGCATTCCGCGCCAGCCGCGTCGCGCCGGCCCTGCAGCTGAAGACGCTATAAGGACGCCTGCGATGGATATTGCCCCGATTTTCTCCGCCTTGCGCCGTCATCGCCTGGCCACCATGCTGATTGCGATGGAGATCGCGCTGGCTTGCGCGGTGCTGTGCAATGCCTGCTTCCTGATCGCCTGTCGCCTGCAGCAGATGCACATCCACAGCGGTGTGGATGAAACCTCGCTGGCGCAGATCAAGCTCGATTGCGAAGACTGCAACGAAGTGGATCTCAACGCGCGCGTGCTGTCGGCGCTGCGCCAGGTACCTGGCGTGCAGGCGGTCAGCGTGATCAATGCGGTGCCGTTCGGCGAGCATGCGGGCACCGCCGGTATTTCGCTGGATCCGGCCGGGCTCAAGCATGGTGGCGTGGTCGACTTCTATGCGGCCGGCCCCGGCAGCTTCGAGGCGCTGGGGCTGCACCTGATTGCCGGTCCCCCGCCGGCTGCGGACGACTATCGCGGCATGGCCGAGTTCGTGCCCAGCGACGCGTCGGTGTGGGTGACGCGCGCGCTGGCCACGCATCTGTGGCAGGGCGCCGATCCGCTGGGCAAAGAATTCTGGATGGATAAATTCCACTTCCGCGTGGCCGGCGTGATCGAACACCTGGCGCGCCCTGGCGGTGGCGAAGGCGGTCCGGATACGCGCGAATGGTCGGTGTATGTACCCGCGTTGCCCGGCAAACATCTCTCGGGCAACTATCTGCTGCGCGCACAGCCGGCAGAGCTCGGACGCGTGCTGCGCGATGCGCGTGCGGCGGCCATCAAAGCCGCACCCGAGGCGGTGCTCGATCAGCAGCAGAGCCGCACCTTGCCCGATTTGCGCAGCGGTTATTTTGCGCAGGACGTGGCCATGACCGGCATTCTGGTCGGCGTGATCGCCGCGCTGCTGCTGGTCACCGCGCTGGGCATCGTGGGCCTGGCCAGTTTCTGGGTGGCGCAGCGGCGCCGGCAGATCGGCGTGCGCCGTGCGCTGGGTGCGACGCGCGGCGACATCCTGCGCTATTTCCAGACCGAAAATTTTCTGATCGTCAGCATGGGCGTGGCCATCGGCATGGTGCTCGCCTACGGCCTCAATATCTGGCTGATGCTGGCGTATGAACTGCCGCGCCTGCCGGTGTATTACCTGCCCATCGGCGTGGCGGTGCTGTGGCTGCTCGGCCAGCTCGCCGTGCTTGCGCCGGCGCAGCGTGCCGCCGCCGTGCCGCCGGTGGTGGCGACCCGCGGCGAATAGCGGCAGCTACATATCGGGATATTCCTGCGCCACGTTTTTCTCGGTCACGTCGATCAGGTAGGCACCGGCATCCTTGAGCACCGAGCACACATCGTTGATCGAGTTGTGATCTTTCAGCGCCACCGCAAGCGTGGTGCTGCCGCTTAGCGGGGGCGCCTCGGGCGGTTCTTCGGTGCGTAGGTCATACGACGGAGCGGCGACATCCTGCGGCGATGCGCTGGCGTCGAATTCCGCCTGTTCGGGGACATGGATGGTCACCCGCTCGCGCTGCACCCCATAGGCCTGCAGTTTGTTGGCCGAGGTGATGGCTTCCAGTTGCGTGTGGAAATAGGCCACGAGGAAATCGCCCATGATGGATGCTCCGTGCGGTACGTCATCGCGCCACCATAGATTCGAATGGATTAGGCCTGCGTGACGAAAACAGGAGAATCTCATGCACCGGTTTGCGCGAATGAATACTTGCGAGCGTTTCATTTCATTCGCTTTACGCAGACACGAGGGTTACGAAAGCGCTGATAGCGTCAAGGCCACGTTCACGAGTGGAGAGACGCACAATGATTTCCCTTAGCAAGCAGGTGGCGATGCTGTCCCTGGCCGGGGCCATGGCGTTTTCCGGAGCGCTGTACGCGCAGGCCGACAGCGCCGCCATGGCGGCCGGCGGCGATGCGCAATTCGTGGTGAAGGCGTCGGCGGCAGGCGATACGGAAGTGATTGCCAGCCGCCTGGCGGCGGCGAATGCGCAATCGGCCAAGGTGAAAACCTTTGCCGCCACCATGGTGCGCGATCACACCGCGGCCAACGACAAGCTGCGCACCATCGCGCAGAAGAACGGCTTCACCATGGCCGGCGCGGCGACAGTCGAGCAGCAGCCCGACCTGATGAAACTGCAGTCGCTGCACGGCGCGGATTTCGATAAGGCGTATACCGCCATGATGCAGAAGGATCATCAAGATGCCGTGGCGCTGTTCAACAATGAATCCAGCAGTGGCCAGAATGCCGCCTTGAAGACCTTTGCGGCACAAACGTTGCCGACCCTGCAGCATCACCTCAGCATGGCGCAGGCCTTGTAGGCAACACATGCCTGCGGCATGGGCGGCGGGCCGCCGGGGTCGCCGACCGGCGGCGGCCCGGGTTCGGGCTCGGTCAGCGGCGGCCGCTGCGGCGTGGGATTGGGCGGTTCGGCCGGCGGTATCTCCGGCGGCGGCGCGGGCGGCTTTATCGGGTCCGGGGAGGGCGCGGGGGTGTGGGCGTAGATCGTGAAGTGCATGAAGATCCTGGAACGTAGTTGCAGGCGGTTTCGACTATGGCAGTGACGGCGTGCAAGGCGCAGGAATTTTTTGTGAGCACGGCTGCGGGAACAATGGCGCGGGCTTATGCTTTTTGTTCAAGCTGCAGCCGCGCACTTTGCAGATGCTGCACCAGCTGCTGGAACATCTCTTCGCGTAACGCCGAACTCCTGGCGCGCAGGATCGCCGATGGATGCCAGGTGCCCAGGCCGACAAAGCGCGGCAGTTGCCGCCATACGCCCAGCTCGCTGGTTAGCCGGAAATCGCGGCCGAACAGCGTCTGCGCCGCCATCGCGCCGAGTGCGATCACTGCCACCGGCTGCAGCTGCAGCATTTCCGCGGCCAGCCAGCGGCGGCAGATGGCTTGTTCGGCGGCGCTCGCGCGTTTGTGCAGGCGTGTCTTGCCATGGCGCTCGAATTTGAAATGCTTCATGACATTGGTCAGGTAGATATCCGTGTGCTGCAGCTCGGCGGCATCCAGCGCGCGCTGCAACAGCGCGCCTGCCGGCCCGGTGAAGGGCCGCCCCTGTTTGTCTTCGCGATCGCCGGGTTGTTCGCCTATCAGCATCAGCGGAGCATTGGCGCGCCCTTTGCCGAATACGGTCTGGGTGGCCGGCGCCCATAACGGACAGGCCTGACAGCGCATTGCGCGATTCTTCAGCGTATGCAGATTGCCGCGGGGAATCGAAGCGACTGGCAACGCCAGCGGATTGTTCGCATCGGCGGCACGATGCGTCGCTGCGAACAGCAGTCGTTGCGCACTGGTTGTGTAATCAGGCATCACCGTGTCAATGGATGAGGCGAAATGCACCGCGCTTGTCTGCGCCGAAGCGGTGGTTCTCGCGAACAAGCGATGAATGCAGCGTCTAGCAAACTAGCATCGCGCGATGTTGCCGGGACGTGATGAAAAGCTCCCCCATTTTGCGAATACGCATTGTCGTCGTCGGCGGCGATCGATTGCGCAGTCCGCAACGTCGCCATTGCATCGATCTTATTTTCACTTATCGCAAACCGCCGTGGTTGCAAGGTCGGGTTCATGCATTGGCGTGCGATCAGCGCGCGCCGCCACGGCGGAGAACTTCATGACGGAGAAAGTAGGCGATTTCATACTCCAGCGCCTTAGCGATTGGGGTATCCGGCGCGTGTTCGGTTATCCGAAGTTTCCCTCGGCGCAGGATGTGGAAGCGTTTCCGTATGCGGTCTATGCGGAAATGCTCGGCTTCAAGGGCATTCGCGTCGACAGCCAGGAAGGCATTGGCGCCGCGTGGGAAGAAGCGCTGCGTGCCAACCGCCCCGTGCTGATCGAGTTCATCACCGATCCGGATGTGCCGCCATTGCCGCCGCACATCACCTGGAGCCAGGCCAAGGCCTATATGACGGCGCTGGCCAAGGCCGATCCCGATCGCCTTGGCGTGATCAAGCAGAGCACGCGGCAGGCGCTGGCCGGACTGTTCTCCAGCGGCAAAGACGGCGAGTCCGACTAAGCGCGGGCCTGAACAGGGTCTGCTGGATTACCGAATCGGAGAACCCAAGCATGCAAATCGATCATAAATGCGCCTACGCGCCCTGCGAATGCATGATCAGCAGCGAGCAGGAGTATTGCAGCGAATCCTGCCGCTACAACGACACGCGCGTCGGCGCGCGCGTCACCGAAGAGGAATGCGATTGCGGGCACGATGGCTGCGCCGAAGAAGCGCAGGACGCCGCCGGCGGTGTCACCTAGCGTTTGTGACTGCGGATACATCGCACGCTCACGACCGGCTAACTGCGCGCTGGTCAGGCTGCGTGCTGCCCATCACTGTTACGCCGTGGCTGCCTTATGTCCAAGATTGATCAGCAATGTATCGACACCATCCGCTTCCTGGCGGTAGATATGGTGGAAAAAGCCAATAGCGGCCATCCCGGCCTGCCGCTTGACGCGGCCCCGATGGCGTATGTGCTGTGGTCGCATTTCCTGCGTCACAATCCGCACAATCCGCAATGGCCTAACCGCGACCGCTTCGTGCTTTCGGCCGGCCATGGCTCGGCCCTGCTGTACAGCCTGCTGTTTCTCGCCGGCTACGATCTTTCGCTGGATGACCTGCAACACTTCCGGCAATGGGGCAGCAAAACCCCCGGCCACCCCGAACGCGGGCATACGCCCGGCGTGGAAGTCACTACCGGCCCGCTGGGGCAGGGCTTTGCCAACGCCGTCGGCATGGCGATAGCGGAGGCGCATCTGGCGGCACGCTACAACCGCGAGCGGTACAAGGTGGTGGATCACTACACCTATGTGCTGGCCAGCGATGGCGACCTGATGGAAGGTGTCGCCTCGGAAGCGGCCTCGCTCGCCGGTCATCTCAAATTGGGCAAGCTTATTTGCCTGTACGACGACAACGAGGTGACCCTGGCCGGCAGTACCAGCGTCACCTTCACCGAAAACTGCGAACAGCGGTTCCAGGCATACGGCTGGCATACGGTGCTGGTCGAAGACGGCAACGACCTGGCCAGTATCGAGCAGGCCATCCATCAGGCGCAGCGCGAAGTGGCGCGGCCGTCGCTGATCCGCGTGCACACCCATATCGGCTTCGGCTCGCCCGTGCAGGACAGCTACAAGGCGCACGGCTCGCCGCTGGGCAAGGATGCGGTACGCGCCACCAAGCAGAAACTCGGTTGGCCGCTGGAGCCGGACTTCTTCGTGCCGGGCGAGGTATTCGCCTATATGCGCGAAGCGGTGAAGCTGGGTGCCGACCTGGAAAACGAATGGATGCAATGCATGAGCGGCTATCTCACCGACTATCCGCAACTGCATGCCGAATTGATGACGCGCTTGAACGGCGAGTTGCCGCCGGGCTGGGATGCACATATCCCGCATTTCGACGCCGATCCCGAAGGGCTTGCCACGCGTGAAGCATCCGGCAAGGTGATGAACGCGATGGCCCCGCATCTGCCGGCACTGGTCGGCGGCTCGGCCGACCTCGATCCGTCGACCAAGACGGCATTGAGCGAATTCGGCAATTTCGATCCGCCACAGACCGGGCAGCTAGAGCCCCTGCAGATACCGCAATCGGAATGGGCCTATACCGGGCGCAATATCCATTTCGGCGTACGCGAACATGCGATGGGCTCGATCGTCAACGGCCTGGCCGCGCATGGCGGATTCATCCCCTACGGCGCCACCTTTCTGGTGTTTTCCGATTACATGCGGCCGCCGATCCGCCTCGCCGCGCTGATGGGCCTGCATGTGGTGCATGTATTCACCCATGACAGCATCGCGCTGGGCGAGGACGGCCCCACCCATCAACCGGTGGAACACCTGGCGGGATTGCGCGCCATGCCGAATGCGCTGGTGATTCGTCCGGCCGATGCGAACGAAACGGCAGTGGCGTGGAAAGTTGCGGTGCAATCGCAGGATCGGCCAGTACTGCTGGCGTTGACGCGGCAGAAGGTGCCGACGCTGGATCGCAACGTATGCGGATCGGCCGAAGGCTTGCGCCAAGGTGCCTATATCTTGCGCGACGCGCCGGATGGGCGCCCTCAATTGCTGCTGATGGCGAGCGGTTCGGAGGTAAGCCTGATCCTTGCCGCCGCCGAGCAGCTGGCGCAGGAAGGCCTGGCCGTGCGCTGCATTTCGATGCCGTGCCAGGAACTGTTCGATGCGCTGCCGCAGGCGCAGCGCGATGAAGTGCTGCCGCCCGCCATTACCGCGCGCGTGGCGGTGGAGGCGGCATCGCCCTTCGGCTGGGACAAGTACCTGGGAGGACAGGGCATCATGCTGGGCATCGACCGCTTCGGCGCTTCGGCCAGCGACAAGGTGCTGCTGCGCGAATTCGGTTTCACCGCTGAGCACGTATGCGCTGCTGCGCGCGCCGTGTGCCAAGGCCATTGAAGCTACCTACGCCGGCGGCTCGCTCGTGAGGGCGGGGCGCCGCCGACGCTGCCAGGGGATAGCCAGCAGCAGAGCCGCCGTCGGCGACACCGCCGGCCGGGCCTCCTGATGCCGATAGGCGCGATAGGCGCCGTAGAACAGCATCAGGCACAGCAGGATAAAAAACACGATCAAGGCGATTCGCTTGTGCACGGCAGCCCCATGGCTTGCGACATTACCAAGCTAAGCAGGTAGTTGTGGGCCGCACGTGAATAAAAAGAGCGCGACAGTATTTGAATGTGTACGCGTTCTTCACATAATGTGCAGGCCCGGATGATTAAATTTCCGCTTCGCGTGACGCCCCAACCTCAGCGAGAGGTACTGATGGCAACGACAGTGCTGCTGGTGGACGACCAGCCGGAAGTTCTTGAAGTCACCGCCTACATGTTGGAGGACGCCGGCTATAACGTGCTTTGCGCCAACGATTCGGAACAGGCGCGCGAAATGGTGGCCGGCCGGCGCGATATCGGCGTGATCATCACCGACCTGCATCTTCCACATGGCACCAGCGGCATCGATATGGGCCTGGCGTTGCGCCGCGAAGGCCTGGTCTGTCCGCTGCTGGTGGTTTCCGGTGCGCTGGCGCCGGAGCAGATCGACCAGCATGCGTGGGTCAGCTATTTGTCCAAACCTTTCGGCAGGGAAGCGTTGCTGCAGAAGATCACCGCGCTCGCGTGTGGTCCATAATCGCCCGCCTTGTCGTGCACACGGCTGCTGGCGCTGAGCCGGGTTCATGAGCGCCAGGCTGTCCCAACTTTCGTTGCCGCTGAAGGCGGCTCAGCGCCGGCTTGGCACCGATATCCTCGGCTGCGTGGTGTTGCTGGCGCTGATCTGCGGCCTGGCCGTGGCCAGCCTGCTTTCCAGCGAACGCGCGGCCGCATGGGCCGACCAATCCTGGCAGACCCGGCAGACCGCACTGCAGTTGCTCAGCGCAATGAAAGATGCCGAGACCGGCCAGCGCGGCTATCTGCTGACGAACGATGCGAGCTACCTTGTGCCGTATTTCGAAGCCCGGCGCGAAATCGGCGGCTTGAAAAAGCAGCTGTCTGGCCTGGTCACCGACAATCCCACCCATCAGAAACAGCTGAGCGAGCTGTATCCGCTGATCGATGCCAAGCTGGACGAGCTGTCGAGCACCATCGAAGACCGCATGAGCCATCGCAGCGAGATCTCCATGGCCCTGGTGCACTCCAACCTGGGCCGCAACCTGATGGACGAGATCCGCGCGAACGTGGACGAGTTCATCCGCATCGAAGACCAGATGCTGCGCGAGCGCATCGCACAGGCGCAGATGCATCGCAACCTGATGCTGGCTGCGGTGCTGGCGATGATCGTGCTGGCCGCGGCCATCGCCTTGATCATGCTGCGCCGGGCGCGGCGCTACGTGGACGAGGTGCAGGCTGCCAATCAGTCGCTGCAGTCGGAAATACAGCAGCGCGAAACGGCCGAATCGCAGTTGCGCCAGTCGCAGAAAATGGAAGCTCTGGGTCAGCTCACCGGCGGGGTGGCACACGATTTCAACAATATGCTGGCGATCATCGTCGGCAATCTGGAAATGCTGATGCGGCGCCTGCCCGAGCAGGATGCGCGCTCGCGCACGCTGGCCGAAAATGCCCACAGCGGCGCCATGCGCGCAGCCGAACTGACCCGTGGCCTGCTGGCGTTTTCGCGCCAGCAGCCACTTAAACCCAAGACGCTGGATGTCAATCAGTGCGTGCGCGACATGTCGGTGATGCTGCATCGGGCGCTGGGCGAGGATATCCAGATCGAAATCGTGCAGGGCGTGGGCTTGTGGCATGCCTATGTCGACCGGCCGCAACTGGAGAGTGCGATTCTCAACCTGACCGTGAACAGCCGCGATGCGATGAACGGCTCCGGCCGCATCACCATCGAGACCGCCAATGCCTTGCTCGACCAGGCCTATGCGGATGCCCACGGAGAGGTGGAGGCCGGCCAGTATGTGATGGTGGCGGTGACCGATACTGGCGCCGGCATGTCGCCGGAAGTGATCGAGCGTGCGTTCGATCCGTTCTTTACCACCAAGGAAGTGGGACGCGGCACTGGCCTGGGCCTGAGTCAGGTGCATGGCTTTATCAAGCAATCGCGCGGGCACGTGAAGATCTATAGCGAGCCGGGCGTAGGCACCAATATCAAGCTCTATCTGCCGCGCGACCTGTACTGCAAGGCCGATGCGGAGCTGGAGCGTCCGGCCGCGCCGGAATTGCCGCTGGCCCAGCGGCGCAAGGTGCTGGTGGTGGAGGACGACGCCGACGTGCGCAATTTCGTGCTCGCAGCCCTGCAGGATCTGGGCTATGAGACGGCCGAAGCGGATGGCGCGACCACGGCGCTGGCGAAGATCGCCGAAGATGCGCAGATCAATGTCTTGTTGACCGATGTAGTGATGCCAGGAATCAGCGGCCGCGAATTGATGGAGGCGGCCCGCAAGCTGCGCCCCGACATGCCGGTGCTATGCATGACCGGCTATACCCGCAATGCCGTCGTGCATAACGGTGTGCTCGATCATGGCGTGCACCTGCTCAGCAAGCCGTTCACCCTGGATGACCTGGCGCGCGAATTGCGCGCAGCCATTTTCCATCATCCGTCCACGGCATCCGCGCCGGACGCCGACAGCTAGCGGTTAGGCCCGCGCTCAGTGTGCTGCCGAAGGTCGTCATGCCGCCTCGACATGACGGCAACCTTCGCTGTGACAGGGTGATTGCATCGGAACCCCGGCAACGGAGGTGATGCGCGATGAAATCCCTATCTGTCTTCGCTTTGGCTGCCCTGCTGGCAGGCGGCTGCGCTGGCCTGCATGCACAAAGCACCTACAGCACGCCGCAGAGCGGTACGCGCGAGGTATGCCATACGGTGCAAGTGGAAGATGCGCCCAAGGACAATCATCAGATCGCCGGCACCGCGGTGGGTGCGGTGGCGGGCGGCTTGCTTGGCCACACCGTCGGCAAGGGCAAAGGCAATCTGCTGGCGACCGCAGGCGGTGTGGTGGCGGGTGGCTATGCGGGCAAGAAGGTGCAGGAAAACCATCAGGCCAACCATCCCACTTATCACTATGAGAAGCGGTGTCATCAGGAGTGATGTGATGTGCAGCCGCCCAACCTCGCGCGACTATCCAGGCGGTCAAACTCGTGTGTGACTCCCCAAGCCGTCAAACCCCGCGCGACTATCCAAGCGGTCAAACTCGCGCGTGACTCCCCAAACCGTCGTCCCGGCGAAGGCCGGGATCCAGTGACTTCGCTCTTTCAACCCAACTTCATCGGCCAAAAAAGGCACTGGGTCCCGGCCTTCGCCGGGATGACGGGGGGGTAATACGGGATGACGGGGGCGCGGAATGACGGCTGGGTAGTGCGGGACGGCTGCCGCGCATGGCCGCGCACTGGCCACGGCTGGCGATCGCACTGGTAATACTAGGCCTGGGTGTGCCGTTTTTCGCCTTGCTGCCGGTGAAGGCCAAGTCGTCGTGGCGTGTAGCGATGATCGTGGCGGCGGTCACTTTGATTGCACAGGCCATCAACACCGCCTGGTTGATCCTGCCAGGCAGGGTTGCGCAAGGCGCCGTGCAGGGCTGGGGCGATCCCTTCCTTTGCGCCGGGTTGCTCGGAGTTTGCGCGATCAGGTATCGCGTATTGCTGTTGAGCGAGGTGCGTCTGTCGTGAACGCGCAAGGCCACGAAAAACACCACATCGACGCGCCCGTGCTGACCAGGCTGGGCGTGGGCTTTGCCTGCGCGGTGGCGCTGATCCTGCTGCTGATGGCGCTGCTGTGGCAGCACATGGTGCCGCGCTACCCGGCGGTGCCGGCGCAACAGGTGCCCGCACCACCACGCCTGCAGGCGACGCCGCCGGCCGATCGTGCCGTGCTCGATCGCGCGCAACGGCAGCAGCTGAACAGCTATGGCTGGGTGAACCAGGGCAGCGGCGTCGCCCGTATTCCGATCGAACGCGCCATGCAGGTGCTGGCCACCCAGCACGACAAGGCGCCGGCATCCAGCGGAAGCGCCCGATGAAAGCGAGCATGCTGGCGGTGCTGTGGCTGTTGCTGATGCACGCTGCGTTCGCCGGCGCGCCGCCGCCGACCGATCTGCTGGCGCGTGCCGGCATCCAGCAGCACCTGGGCGCGCAGCTGCCGGTGCAGATGCATTTTGTGGATGCCGACGGCACCCAGGCGACGCTTGCGCAATGGATGGATGGCCGGCCCACGATCCTGATGCTGGGCTATTTCGACTGCCCCAATTTATGTGGCGTCACCCAGCAGGCGATGGCGCACGCGCTGGCCCTGGGCAAGCTGCAGGCCGGCAAGGACGTCAGCGTGATCTTCCTCAGCATCGATCCGCGCGAATCGGCGGACGATGCGCGCCAGGCGCAGCGCCACCTGCTGCAGAGCAACTATGCCGGCAACGCCGGTGCCTGGCATTTCCTGATGGGCAGCGATGCCTCGATCCACGCTGTGGCCGCCGCGGTCGGCGAACGCTACGACTACGACGACACCATCAAGCAATACATGCATCCGGCCGGCGCCATGATCGTGCGGCCCGACGGTGTAGTGAACCAGTATTTGATGGGCGTGAGCTTTGTGCCGCGCACGGTCCGGCTGGCAGTGGTGGCCGCATCGCACGGCACGCTTGGCAACCTGGTCGACCAGCTGGTGTTGCTGTGCTGTGGTTACGACCCCACCACCGGCCGCTACACGCTGACCATCGTGCACATGATGCAGTGGCTGGGCGTGGCCTTCGTAAGCCTGCTGGCGGTGCTGGTGGTGCTACTGCGCTACGGGCGGCGGGGCGCGACTGGATGATGGTACCGACATTGCCCGAGGCGTCGAACTTTGCGCCTTCGCTCGATCGCATGTTCGACGCCATGCTGGTGCTGTGCGGCACGGTGGCAGTGGGCGTGTTTGCCGTGATGTTCTGGATGTGCGTGAAATTCCGCCGTGGCAGTAACGCCGACCGCAGCGCACCGCCGACCAACGCCATGCATATCGAATTGCTGTGGACGCTGGTGCCGTTTCTGCTGTTTGTCGGCATCTTCGGCTGGAGCATCGACCTGTGGGCGCGCCTGCGCTCGCCGCCGGCCTACAGCCTCACCCTACCGGATCGCTGGCGGGAAATGTTTCTTCCAGTGCCAGATCGTGGTTATCGCTCTCGTGCCGTTTGCGTGCTTCGCGGTTCTGCTTGCTTTCTTTTTCGGAGGATGAAGCGGGATCATGGGGATGGCAGATATCTTTGCGGTCGTGCGACATGATGGCTCTCGCAAGCTGCGGCCCTGGCCGGGAAGGCCAGGGCCGCGAGCATTCAATGTTTGTAGTACTCCCGGATCTGGCTGATGAACTGGGTGTCGGCAAAGTTCGGCCAGTGGTCCTTGTCGAAGCCGGGTGCGTCTTTCAGCCGCTGCTTGTCCACATTCAGCAGCAGCTGCTTGTTGGCGCCGTCGACCTGGATCGCGTCCCAGGGCACGGCAAACAATTTATCGCCCATGCCGAGCACGCCGCCAAAGGAAAGCACGCCGTAGGCGATGGTGCCGGTGTCGGTGTCGATCATGATGTCCTTCAGATCGCCGAGCGATTCGCCCTGCAGGTTCTTGACGGCGTCGCCGGTAAGCGTGGATGCGGTAAGGAAATGCGGAGAACTGACCATAGTTGAATTCCTGTCGAAGCAGGCGTCTGCCTGTGTTGGGGTTGCAAGTCTTCGCGTAGCCAAGTCTGTCCTCGCGGCGCAGTTCGTCCATCGCGGAGGCGGCGGCGCTCCTGAGTACGGAGGCGGCCACAGTGAGGGGACTTTCGTGGACACCGGCCGCGAGGGCAGGGAGTTAGTGTGCGCGGACGAGCGTGAGCAAAAAGCCTGCTGCCGGTGATGAAATGCCGGCAGCGTGTTTGCGGTTTTATTCACGACCCCTGGGCGTTGCGCCGCGCATGCTGCGCACGCCGCCTCGGTTGGCGCCAAGCATGAAGCAACTGCCATGAAAAAGCCTGCACAACGGCCCGAAACCCTGCCGCGCAGATCCGGCTACGCAGAGCCGCATCCGCAGACCAACAAGCGCAATCAAGAATCGCCGGACGCCAATACCCCGCACGAACCGCAGAATGTTCCGCAGCGCAGGTCGCTGCCGTCATCGCATTGAGTGCGGATCAATCGTCTTCGATAAATTCCGGCTCGATGCCACGCTGCGCACAGGCCGCCTGTGCGGCGCGGCGTACGGCGTGGAGCGCGTTGTCGTCGTCCAGCTGGATGTCGAGTGAATGCAGTGTTGGATGGGCATCGGCCGGGCGCGCCACGGTTGCCGGACTTTGCCGGCCCATCTGCGGCACCAGGTCATCTGCCTGCGCGATGTTCTGCACGCCATGCAGGCCACGGATATGCGCGGCGATATGTTCCAGGTCGGTCCGGTTGGCAATCAGGCGCATCAGCAGATGAGGCATCGTAGAACTCACGTTGCGGCTTGTTCATGCCTGTCGCCACGGTATGTGGATGGACATCATGAGCGTGCGATGCACACATCAACGGCGGGTGATAAAGATCGCTGCCGTGGGACCGGGTCCCGTCCATCGGCGCCGCCATGCACATGCTTATCACCTGGCGCTAACTCGGCATTTTCATGTCCATGACATGCAACGGGCTAGCCTGCGCAGCACACGCCCCGGCCACCTGGCATGCTATGGCTCTTCATGACATCAACGATTACGCGGCAGTGGGCGATTGCCATGGCTTTGCGCTGGTCGCCGCGGACGGTTCGCTCGATTGGTGCGCATTGCCCGATCTGGACGCCGAGCCGGTCTGCTGCCGGCTGCTGGACGATCGCATCGGTGGCTATCTGGAGACACGCCCGCACGAGGCATTCCGCGCCGAACGCCGCTATCTGCCCGACACCAATGTGCTCGAGACCTTGCTGAGCACCGATCGCGGCAGCGCGCGCATCATCGATTTCATGCCACTGGGGCGCGCTGGCGCGCAGGCAGGCAACAGCTTTGTGCAGATCGCCGCGCCACACTGGTTTGTGCGGATTGTGGAGGTCATACACGGCCAGATGCAGATCGATATCCGCATGCTGCCGTGCCTGCATTGGGGCGAGCAACGCGCGCAGCTGCGCGATATGCAATATGGCGTGGCCTGGGACGGCGGTGGCCTGTTGTGCGACCGGCCGCTGGAGGCGCGCGACTACTGGGCCGGCGGCAGCGTGAACCTGCAGGCTGGCGAACGCATGCGACTGATCCTCTCCACCCGGGTGCCGGACCATGCCCAGGCAGCGCTGGATAGCGTCGATCCACTGCTGGCCATCACCACGCATTTCTGGCACGAATGGATCGCCCGCTGCCGCTATCGCGGCCCGTATGCCGGGGAAGTGCGCCGCAGCGCGCTTGCGCTGAAACTGCTGTGCTACGCGCCCACCGGCGCGATTGCCGCAGCGGGCACGACTTCATTACCGGAAATGCTGGGCGGCGACCGCAACTGGGATTACCGCCTGAGCTGGATCCGCGATTCCACCCTCAGCCTGTTCGCCTTGTCGGCGCTGGGCTTTATGGATGAGCCGGAGGAGTTTTGCGATTTCGTTTTTCGGCACGCCGCCGCCGACATCATCCCTTCGCAGATCGTGTATGGCATCCGCGGCGAACGCGAACTGACCGAGTGCGACAAGCCGGCCCTGCAGGGCTTCGGCGGCAGCCGCCCGGTACGGGTGGGCAATGCGGCATACCTGCAAGACCAGTTCGACGTGTTCGGCGAACTGCTTGACTGGATGCTGCTGCGCAAAACCCTCGGCGCCGCGTTCTCATCCGAACAGCTGGCGCTGCTGGCGCGCACGGCTGACCATGTGGCGGCCAATTGGCGGCGGCCGTGCAGCGATTTCTGGGAGCGCCGCAATGCCCCGGCGCATTATGTTTACAGCAAGATGATGAGCTGGGTGGCGCTGGATCGGGCCTGTGTGCTCCTCGATGACGAGCGCCGCTATGGCGAGGAGATGGACGCCATGGTGGAGGAGGTGCACCGGCACGCGATGGCGCCATCCGGCTATCTGCGCCAGCTGTATGACCGCGACGACGTGGGCGCCTTGTCGCTGCGTGTGCCGCTGATCAATTTTCCGCTGCCGGATAACTGCCTGGCGGCGACCATCGAAGAAGTGTTGCGTGAGCTCGATACCGGCACGGGCGTGTATCGCTATAAAGGCGACGATGGCCTGCAATCGGGTGAGGGTACTTTCGTCGCCTGCGGTTTCTGGCTGGTAGATGCCTTGCTGTTTGCCGGACGCCGGCAGGAGGCGCGCGACCGTTTCGAGCGCATGCTCAAGCTGGCCAGCCCGCTCGGCCTGTACGCCGAGGAAGCGGATGCGCAGAGCGGCCGCCAGCTGGGCAATTTTCCGCAGGCGCTTTCGCATCTGGCGCTGATCCATAGCGCCGTGCTGCTGGAAATCGTCGAGCACCATGGCGAGGAGGCGCTGGGCGGCACGCATTCGCATCGCGTGCATCGCGCCACCACCGTGCTGCAAGGTCTGGATGAAACCGACGAAGATGCACCCGCGCCGAGCGCAGCATCGGTGCTGGATCTTGCGGCACTGGGCCTGGTCGCGCCCGCTGCGCGCGAGCGTCAAACACCGGCGATGTAAGCCGGGAATACGACGTCAATCATCTTTATCGCGTCGGCGCGCGAGCACCGCCAGTGCGCCCAATACGCCGGCAGCGCCAAGCAGCTGCGTGCGATGGGAAGTCAGCCATCAGTGCAAGCTGCGGCTGCGGGCTTCCGGTTCGAAGCGCCCGCGCATGCCGTAATCGCTCGGCACCGGTTCGCACAGATTGTCGCGCCGCCATTCGGGCAGCGGTTGCTCGTCCATCTGGCCGGCATAGCCGTCGCGCACCAGCACGCGATCGACCAGGCTGGGAAAGAACTTTCTGCCGGTAACGATCTGCACGCTGCATGCCTGGCCGTTGGCAGCCAACCGGACATGCACCGTGACGCATGCGGCTCTAGGTGTCGCTCCAGCGCGCGTACTCGCTTTTGCCGCGAACAGTCAGCCGGTTGCACACCGCGGTGACGCCGGGAATGGTTTCCAGCGCCTGCTCGATCCGGCTGCGCGTGGCGCCCTGCTTGACGTCGCCGTCAAGATTCACGGTGCCGCGCTGCACGCTGACCTCGATCGATTCGGTGTCGGCATCGTCGAGATCGGCGATCACGTCATGGATGTCGTCGAGAATGGCCAGGTCGCCACGTGCCTCGTGTTCGCCGACGCGCGGCTGGCTGTCGCGGTCCATATCCTCCGGCAGCGTGTCGAGCAACTCGCGTTGCGAGTCTTCGGGAAACTGCGGGTTGGGCACGCCTGGGCGCAGATCTTCTTTGTCCAGGTAGGATTCTTCATCGTCCGCGTAGGTGTTGTAGCTGCCCTCGGGCGGCGTCATGCGGTCCTGACTGTAATTGACGTCGTCCAGACGCAATGGGCCTTGGGTGGGCTCCTGGGGATCGCGCAAGCCCAGGTGCTCGGTCGCATCTTGCGCATTGGCGGGCGAGGCATTGCGATCGGCCGGCGCGGGGCGGCGCATGGTGCGGGTTTGCGCGCGATTTTCTGGTTGGCTATGGGGCTTGTGGTTCACGTGCCTGGCGCTCGATGACAACAGGATTGGCACGGTAAGCAGCAGGCCGTTGCCGGCTGGTGAACCAAATGTAGCCGGCATTTTGTGGTTGGCGAAGTGAACGGCGGTGTTGACGATTACAAGGCAAGTTTTTCACAAAATGAGGGCTAGCTTGCTCAGAACAGGCGCATCCAGCGCCGCGTCGGGCGGGGAGTTCCGGCGGTTTGAAGCCTGCTCCCGCGAGGTCGATATGCAAGCTAAGGACATCATGACGAGCCATCCGCGCTGTTGCGCTGCCGGTGATTCTGTCGAAGCTGTGGCAGCCCTGATGCGCGAAGCGGATGTCGGCGAAATCCCTGTCGTCGATGCACAGCGCAAATTGCTGGGCGTGATTACCGACCGCGACATCATCGTGCGTTGCGTAGCTGCCGGCGATGCGCCCGGCAGCAGCCGCGTGCAGGACTACATGACCGCTCCGGCGCAACAGCTGGGCGAGGATGCCTCGCTCGAGCAGTTGGCCAATCTGATGGTGCACGAAGCGATCCGCCGTGTGCCGATCACCGATGGCGAAGGCCGCCTGAGTGGCATGGTCGCGCTGGCTGATCTGGAACGGACCAAGGCGCGTTCGCTCAAGTCACGGATCGCCCGCGGGGTGTCACGCCCGCCGTGACCTTCATGACAAATAATGCGACACAGCGTACACGGGCTTTGGGGTTGATTCAGAACCGCGCTAAGCAGGACGCAGCTCGGCCCAGGCACTCCCGGCGCTCACCTGAACTACGCATGCGCTTCTCCCGCGAGCAAACCACGGTCCAAAAACAAGTAACCAAATCCGTTGAACAGTCTTTATAAACATTCGATTCACAAGTCCTTCACCCTGAAGCGGGGCATCGTTCGCGATCAGCGGACGATGGCCAGGGCTTCCGCGGGAGGCAGCAGCGTGACACAGCAAGAAAAGCCACCCAACGCAAGCGACGAGCGCGTGTTTGGATTCATTCCGGCCCAGGCCCTGTTGAAGGCGCTGCCTGTACCGATTTATGTGACCGATGCACAGGGGCGAGTGGTGTATTTCAATGCCGCGGCTGTGCGGTTCGCCGGTCGTGAGCCCGCATTGGGCGAACTGTGGAGCGTAACCTGGCGGCTGTTCGATGCGGACGGCAGCCCGCTTGCCCCCGAGCACAGCCCGATGGCCATCGCCTTGCATGAAGGCCGTGTGGTGCGCGACGTGGAATCCATCGCGGAGCGGCCGGATGGGTCGCGCGTATCTTTCATGCCTTATCCGACCCCGTTGTTCGACGAGCAGGGCGAATTGGTCGGCGGTATCAATGCGCTGATCGATCTCACCGACCAGAAACGTTCGGAAGCGGCACTGGCGCAATCGCTGGCCCTGCGCGAACAGCGCGTGCGCGCGCAGTCCTTCGAGGGCGGGGTCGCGATGCACGGTCTGAGCCGCCCGGAGCGCGATTTCCAGTTGCTGGTGCGCAGCGTGACCGACTACGCCATCTTCATGCTCGACGCCGAGGGCTATATCACCAGCTGGAACATTGGCGCGGAGAAGATCAAAGGCTATAGCGAAGCCGAAATTCTCGGTCAGCACTTTTCCCGCTTCTACACCACCGAAGACCGCGCCGACGGTATTCCGCAACTGGCCCTGGCCAGGGCCTTGCACGATGGCCGCTACGAAGCCGAGGGCTGGCGCGTGCGCAAGGACGGCACCCGCTTCTGGGCCAATGTGGTGATCGATCCAGTCTGGGATCAGGACAACCTGGTCGGCTTCGCCAAGGTGACGCGCGACGCCACCACGCGGCGTGCCGCCGAGGTGGCGCTGATGGAAAGCGAGCGGCGTGCGCGCGGCATCCTGGATACCGCGCTGGATGCGTTCGTGCAGGTGGACGAAGCTGGCCTGATTACCGAATGGAACCCGCAGGCGCACGCGCTGTTCGGCTGGTCGCGCGAAGCTGCGGTGGGCAAGAGCCTGGCTTGGCTATGCTTTTCGCCCGATGACGTCGATACCCACGATTGGTTCGTGACCGCGCTGCACGGCGATCTGCGCCATCCCACGCACCAGGTGGTGGTGATCGACCGCAGCCATCAGCAGTTCCCGGTGGAACTGAGCGTGAGTGCGCTCGCGCTCGCCTCCGGGCGCCTGATGAATATCTTCATCCGCGACGTGACCGAAAAGCTGCAAATGGAAACCCAACTGCGCCAGGCGCAGAAAATGGAAGCCATGGGCCAGCTGACCGGTGGCATTGCGCACGACTTCAACAACATCCTGCAGGGTATCAGCGGTTCGCTGGAAGTGATCTCGATGCTGGCTGCACGTGGGCAGCAGGAGCGCAGCGAAAAGCATATCCGCAATGCCCTGGAAAGCGTGAAGCGCGCGGCCTCGCTGACCCATCGCCTGCTGGCGTTCGCGCGGCGCCAGTCGCTGGATCCGCAGCCGGTCGACGTCACCAATCTGCTGGGTGGCATGACCGAATTGCTGCGCCATACGCTGGGCGAGCAGATTGCGCTGGAGCTGGTGCTTTCCAGTGATCTGTGGGAAGCACGCTGCGATCCCAACCAACTGGAAAATGCCTTGCTCAATCTGGCCATCAACGCGCGTGACGCCATGCCCGGCGGCGGCCGTTTGCGCATCGAAGCCAATAACGCGCTGGACCGCGATCCGGAGAGCCCGAGCCTGGATGCGGTCGATCAGCCTTACGTGAAAGTCGCCATTACCGATACGGGGATAGGCATGAGCGAGGAGGTGCGCCAGCGTGCCTTCGATCCGTTCTACACCACCAAGGCGGCGGGCGAAGGCACCGGACTGGGCCTGTCGATGGTGTACGGTTTCGCGCGCCAGTCGCGCGGCTATTGCACGATCGAAAGCGAGCAGGGCATCGGCACTTGCGTGGAGCTGTATCTGCCGCGCTATGTCGGCGAAAAGCAGCGCGCGCCGGTACCGGTGCGCGCAAGCAAGCCGCACTTTGTGCAGGGTGAGCACATCCTGGTAGTGGAAGACGAGGCGGTGATCCGCAACGTGATCACCGAAGTGCTGAGCAACCTCGGCTACGAAATCACCCAGGCGGTGGATGGACTGGAAGGCGTGTCGATTGCTGTCTCCGATTATCCGATCGACCTGATCATCACCGACATCGGCCTGCCCGGCGTCAACGGCCGCAGCGTGGCCGAAGCCGCGCGCGACCGGCGCCCCGGCCTGCCGGTGCTGCTGATTACCGGCTACGACGCCAGCGCCGATTCGGCGCCGCTCGATCTGCCGGCCGGCACGGCCTTGCTGTCCAAGCCGTTCACGGTGGACAAATTGCGCGAACAAGTGAGCCGACTGCTCGAATGGCGGCGTGAGAATGCCGCGGCGCCGGCCGATGACGAGACGCTGCAGCTCAACGGTGCCGAACCTGATGCTTCGATCCAAAGATCGTGAGCGCTGCGCTCGCTGAGGCGAAGACATTTATCACATCAATATCCAGTTCGATTGACTACCGGGTTGATAGGGTAGGCCCCGTTCGCAGCAACGCGGACGTTGTACCGATCAACCGGAGTTAGTTATGACCAGCAAGACAGAAAATCGCGGCTTCGCCTCGATGGATCAAGAACAACAACGCAAGATCGCCAGCAAGGGCGGCAAGGCCGGTGGGGGTGACCATGCCACCCCTGAGCAACACGTCGCGGCCGGCAGGAAGAGCAGCGGCGGCACCCATGAGCAGCACGTCAGGGCCGGCCAGCAGAGCCATAAGAACGTCTGATGCGGCCCTCGCAACGGATCAGGGGCGGCCAACCGCCCCTAACGTTTTTTGAACTTCTAATGCACAACTTCTAGGCGCTTACGTCACAACTCATATGCGGTTGCAGGGGCTAAGCTCGATCTTCATGGTGATGTGAAGATCAGCGAGGGCATTATGTTTCGATCAGAAGAACATACGGGAATATTGCTGCTTATTGAGGATAGCCGAGAGGTAGCCGAGTCGGTCGGCGATTATCTGGACTGTTGCGGATACTCGGTGGATTTCGCCGCCGACGGCATCAGCGGCCTTCACCTGGCCGTCACCAACAGCTATGACGCCATCATCCTGGATTTGCGCATCCCGGGCATCGACGGCCTGGACGTGTGCCGCAAGCTGCGCGGCGACGCCAAGAATTCCACCCCCATCCTGATGCTTACCGGCCGCAATATGCTCGACGACAAGCTGATGGGCCTGCAGGCCGGTGCAGACGATTACCTGGTCAAGCCCTTCGAAGTGCGCGAGCTGGAAGCGCGTATCCGCGCACTGATCCGCCGCGACCGCCGCCAGGTGTCAACCGAGACCCTGAGCGTGGGCGACCTGAGCTTCGACACCGCCACCTTGCGCCTGACGCGCGCCGGCAAGGAACTTACCGTGTCGCCGATCGGCCTGCGCATTCTCGGCATCCTGATGCGCGAGTCGCCGCGCGTGGTCAACCGGCGCGACATCGAGCGCGAAATCTGGGGCGACACCTTGCCCGATTCCGACACCTTGCGCTCGCATCTGTACAACCTGCGCCGGGTGATCGACAAACCGTTCGCCCGCCCGCTGCTGCACACGATCCACTCGGCCGGCTACCGCCTGGCCGATCTGAGTGAAGAAGGCGGCAGCAGCAAGGCGACGACCGCTGCGGCCTGAGCCCAGCGATCTTCTCTGTTATCCATGCAAAGACGCCCCGTGATGTCAATCACGGGGCGTCGCTATGTCGGCGGCGCGGATTGAACTTATAGCTGGCTCGATCCTTCGCGCTGCTGCGGTTGACGACGGTCGACGCGAATCCGGTTGTCCACATCCTTTACGCCATTGACGTGCCAGGAGCAGTCTTCGGCACCATATTTCATCACGCGATCGGACACGGTGCCTTGCAGTAGCACTACGCCGTTCTCCACCGTGACATCCAGATGGCGCGCATCGACTTCCGGATGGTCGGTGAGCCGGTCGCAGACGTCATCGCGGACGCGCTCGTCGGAACGGGTGTAATTCTGCGGACCGATGCCGCGATGCGCGCCTTGCTGGCGTTCCTGCCGCCGATGGGCATCGCTGCGGTGGCGGGGGCGTGCGAAATCTTCATCGGCAATCCAGCTTTCCGGACCCAGGTCATATTGCTGCGAATGGCCGTACGGGCCGTGCATGCCCGGCGCAACCTGATCGTTGCCTAGCCGTCCACGGCGCGCTGCGATAGCTGCCTTCCCAACCTTCCTGGAAGCGTGAGCGGGGGGCGCGCTGGTCGTCGCCGAAATACGCATCGCCGTAACCGTAGCCTTCCTCGAAATAACTGTTGTCTTGAGTAGGCGCCGCTTCTTCGCGGGCGGCACGCGGACTCCAGCGCAAAGCCTCGGCATCGGGCCAGCGGTCCCAGTCCGGGTTGTCGCGCATGCTGCGCGGCGAGCGGCGGCCGGATTCCTGGCGGTGCTGTTCATGCTCATGCTGCGGGCGTGCGCCTTGCCGCTGCGGGAATCGGAAATAGTCTCGAATCATGGCGGTTTCTCCAGCGAGGTTCTGCTCGATGCGTTGCCGGGGATGATCGGTCTTCGCGCCTTTATGCGAGGTGGAGGCATCGTCGCCGGCTTGTCTTCGCGCACCTGCCGGCGTGCCTGAACAGATTCGGCGATAACCGCGTCTTTACTCATGAAGTACTGCATGTAAACGCTTATTACGCAGAATGAAGCGCGTACTCAACGCGGAGACGCATGCCTGTGGCCCAACGGCACTATGACATCCGGGTGCTCAATCGCCTGATCAGCCTCACCCTCGACAGCGCCGAGCAATACAGCCAGGCAATGGGCGATGCGCGCAGCGCCGAGTTGACGCAGGTGCTGCGGATCCGCTGCCGCGAACGCCTGGCGTTGTCCGCCAGATTGCGCGATCAGGTCGATGCGATCGGCGGCGATCCCAAGGACGACGGCAGCCTGGTCGCGCCCTTGCAGCGCGCGATGAGCAATCTGTATTACGTGCTGCATGAAGGCGACTGGGCGGTGGTCGAGGAAGTGGACCGCCGCGAAGGCCTGCTCAAGCAGAAATATTGCGATGTGCTGCAGGAAGGGCATCTGTCGCCGCAACCGCGCGAGACCGTGCTGGGGGCTTACGAAACCATCCAGTCCGCGCGCGAGGAACTGGCCAAGCTCAAGCGCATCTTCCGGCGCGGGCACCGTTGAGCCGGTGGTTTAGTGCGTGGATTTCTTCGCCGGCTTGGGCTTGTCTTCGTTCTTGGGCGGCGACTTGATGCCGCCGGCGCGCTGCAGGTCGGAATCGAGCGAAGCCACGCGTTCCTGCTCGAACTTGACGTTCTTGCGGCGGCGACGTTCGACGGCTTCGTTGCGGAGAGTCATGGGAAAGGCCGTGGGTGCGTTGGGAGAATCATCGCAAGCGCAGCCTCAAGGTTGCGCGGTGGTTTCGTCAACGACGTGTGCCGGATCACGCTTGAGGCGCGCACTGCCTTTGCGGGTAGCTTCAAACCCGTATGGATGTCATTCCTGCGAAAGCGGGCATGACGTCATCGTGTAGCGAGCGGTATCAATACGGCAACGCTCACAAATCCACCCTGGTCCCGATCTCCACCAGCCGCCGCGCCGGCATCCCGTAATAAAGCACCGCCGGCAATGCGTTCCGATACAGATAGATGAACACCATCTTGCGCCAGCGCCACATCTGGCCCTTTTTCTGCGCCGCGGTGAGCTCATCGAACCCGACAAAATAAGTCAGCTGCTCCGGCTCCAGCACGGGATCGAAACCCAGTTCGCGCAGCCGCGCCGGCACATCGATATGCTCGTTGAAGCCGAAGCGCAGATGCACCCAGTAGAAACCGTTGCCCAGATCCTGCAGCTCGCTGCGCTGTTTTTCCCCGACTCGCGAGCTGTCGCCCCCGTCGTCGATATGCAAAAAGATATTGCGCTGATGCAGCACCTGGTTATGCCGCAGATTCTGCAGCAGGGCGTGCGGCGCCCACTTGCGGCTGCGGGTCATGAACACCGCGGTGCCGTCGGCGCGCAGCGGGGAATCGGCCATGGTCTTGGCGATTACACCATCCAGCCGTTCCTCCCTGGCATGCAGCCGCTGGATAGTCAGCATGCGCCCGCGCCGCCAGGTAGTCATGATCAGCATGGCGATCGCCGCCACCACTAGCGGGAACCAGCCGCCTTGCGGCAGTTTCAGCAGGTTCGCCGCGACAAAGGCGCCATCGATGATGCCGAACAGCAAGCCGAATCCGACCAGCCTGAAAATGCCCCAGCGCCACTGGCGCTTGGCCACCAACAGCAGCAGCGCGGTAGTGATCAGCATGGTGCCGCTGACGGCGATGCCATAGGCGCCGCCCAATCGCTGCGAGGAACGAAAGGCCAGTACCGCCACCATCACGGCCACGAACAAGATCATGTTGATGGCCGGCAGATAGATCTGGCCTTCCATTTCCTTGGACGTATGCAGGACGCGCGCACGCGGCAGATAGCCGAGCTGGATGCTTTGGCGCACCATCGAGAACGTGCCCGATACCACCGCCTGCGACGCGATCACCGTGGCGAGGGTGGCCAGCACGATCATCGGATAGAGCAGGGTATGCGGCACCAGCGCAAAAAACGGCTGGCCGCTCTGGCCGGGCTGCGCCATCAGCCGCGCGCCCTGGCCGAAATAATTCAGCAGCAGGGCCGGCAGCGCCAGGCATAGCCAGGAAACGCGAATCGGCCGCGTGCCGAAGTGGCCGATATCGGCATACAGCGCCTCCGCGCCGGTCAGCACCAGCACCACCGCGCCCAGCGACGCGAATCCCTTGAAGCCGTTGTGCTGCATGTACAGCACCGCGTAATACGGATTGACCGCCTCGAATATCTTGGGATTCTGCACGATCGCGACGACGCCGAGCGCCGCGATGGAAAGCAGCCACAGCGTCATGATCGGGCCGAACAGATGGCCCAGCAGCGCACTGCCGCCGCGTTGAAGCAGAAACAGCCCGATCAGGATCGTCACCGCGATCGGCAAGACCCATTCTTTCATCGCGGGTGAGGCCAACTGCAGGCCTTCGACCGCCGATAGCACCGAGATGGCCGGAGTGATCACGCTGTCGCCGAAGAACAGCGCCGCGCCAGCCAGTCCCACCATGATGGTCAGCCAGGTCAGGCGCCCGTGTCCGCGCATGGCGCCACGGGCGAGCGCGCCCAGCGCCATCATGCCGCCTTCGCCATGATTGTCCGCGCGCATCACCACCAGCACGTATTTGCCGGTCACCACGATCAGCAGGGCATACAGGCATAGCGACAACAAACCCAGCACGCTGTCGTGATCGGGCTTGATGCCCTGTTCGCCGAAGGCCTGCTGCAATGAATACAGCGGGCTGGTGGCGATATCGCCGAACACCACGCCGGTGGCGGCCAGGGCGAGGGCCGGCAGCGATTTCTTTGGTTTGCCATCTGCTGCTGATGTTTTTTCGACCATGTCGTCGACGCCATCAAGCTCGCACGTGACCGGACACGCCCCGTCTCAGGCATGAAGGTGAGGCGAAAATGGTGTCATCGCGCATGGCCGCAACCTCTCGCACAGCGTGCCCGATGCTAGGCTGAAAATAGGTTGGCAGAAGGTCGAGGAATGGCGAAAGCAGAGTCGATGCATTCAGTTCGGCGATCTGTTCCGCGCCTGCGCCAGCCCATGCGTCAGCTCCGCACCCAGCAGCACCACAAACGAGGCGTAGTACACCCAGGTAAGCATCACCACCAGGCCGCCGGCCGAGCCGTAGGCGCCGCCGATGCTGGCGTGCTGGATATACAGTTCGATGCCGAACTTGCCGAGGATGAACAGCAGCGTGGTCAACAGGCCGCCCCAGCCGGCATCGCTCCAGGCGATATGCGTATCGGGCAGTACGCGGTACATGGCGGCGAAGGCGGTGGCGAAAATCGCCAACGACACCACGTATTCGGCCGAGGCCCAGGCGGCCACGGCACGCGGTATCAATAGATGGATCACCGCGCTGGCGGCGAACGATACGATCATCAGGAAGGCGATGCCGACCAGCAAGCCGAACGCACGCGCACGCGCCTTCAGCCAGTGACTGATCATGTGATGTTCGGCGCTCTGGATATGCCAGATGCGATTGAGCGTGGACTGCAGTTGCGCAAACACCGCCGAGGCGCTGAACAAGGTCACGGCAATGCCGATCAGGCCGGCGATATTGCCGGTTTCCGGCCGCGATTTGGCACTGTTGACCACGCTGACGATGGTGGCGGCAGCCTTGCTGCCCATCATGCCGGTCAGGGCGCCGGCCAGTTCCGGTTGCCATTGCGGGCCCAGCCAGGACAAGCCCCACAGCATCAGCAGCACGATCGGCGCCATCGACAGGGCCGAATAAAACGCGATCGCGGCGGCGTGCGTCGACAAGTCGTCGTCGCCAATGCCGGCGATGGCGAAGCGGAAAGCAGGGCGGAAGGGACGGTCCATGCACGGCAGCCTCACTGCGCTCAGGGCAGTACGGGCGGATGCGCCTTGTACAGCATCAGGCTGCGGCCTTCGAGCGTCACGCTGCTGCGATCCAGCGATGCCGACTTGCGCGAGCCCGCGGCACTGCTCAGCAGCAGTCGCCATTCCGAGCGTGCGGGCAATTTCGGCAGCTGGAACGGCACCGGTTCGTGATGCGAATTGATCAACAGCAGCAAGGTGCTGTCGGCCCCGGGCTTCTTTACGCCGGTTGGCTTGGCGCGCCCGTCCAGCAGCATGCCCAGGCAACGCGCCTGCGGATCGTTCCAGCGCTCCTCGGTGAATTCCTGGCCGTCGGGCGTGACCCAGGTAACGTCCTTGACGCCGGTTTCCTCGTCGGCATGGCCATGCAGGAAGCGATTGCGCCGCAGCAACGAATGGTGCTGGCGCAGGCGGGTCAGGCGCCGCACGAAATCGATCAGCGGACGCCGGTCATTGACCGCTTCCCAGTTGAACCAGGTGACCTCGTTATCCTGGCAATACGCATTGTTGTTGCCGCCCTGGCTGCGCGCGAATTCATCGCCGGCCAGCAGCATCGGCGTGCCTTGCGACAGCAGCAGACTGGCCAGCATGTTGCGCATCTGGCGATTGCGCAGGCTGAGAATATCGGGATTTTCGGTGTCGCCTTCTTCGCCGCAGTTCCAGCTGAGGTTGTTATTGGAGCCGTCGCGGTTGTCTTCGCCGTTGGCTTCGTTGTGCTTGTCGTTGTAGCTGACCAGGTCGTGCAGGGTGAAGCCGTCGTGCGCGGTGACGAAATTGACCGATGCATACGGGCGTCGGCCACGCTGGTCGAAGATATCCGCCGAGCCGTTCAGGCGGGTGGCGAAGTCCGGCAGGCGGCCTTCGTCGCCGCGCCAGAAGGCGCGTGTGGCATCGCGGAAGCGGTCGTTCCATTCAGCCCAGCCGGGCGAAAACTTGCCGGACTGATAGCCGCCCGGTCCGATGTCCCACGGTTCGGCGATCAGCTTTACGCGCCCCAGTACCGGATCCTGCCGGCAGGCATCGAGAAAACCGCCGCCCTGGTCGAAGCCGTGCGATTCGCGGCCGAGGATGGTGGCCAGGTCGAAGCGAAAGCCATCCACGCGCATGTCGGTGGTCCAATAGCGCAGCGAGTCCATCACCGTCTGCAAAACGCGTGAATGACTCAGGTCAAGCGTGTTGCCGGTACCGGTATCGTTGATATACAGACGCGGATTGTCGGCCAGGCGATAGTAAGTGGCGTTGTCGATGCCGCGTAGCGACAGCGTCGGTCCGAGGTGGTTGCCTTCGGCGGTGTGGTTGTAGACCACATCGAGGATCACCTCCAGCCCGGCATCGTGGAAATGCGCCACCATTTCCTTGAACTCTGCCACCGTGTTGCTGGCCATGTAGTGCGGATGCGGCGCGAAGAAGCTCAGCGTGTTGTAGCCCCAGTAATTGCGCAGACCCATGTCAAGCAGGTGCTTGTCATCGATGAACGCGTGCACCGGCATCAGCTCCACCGAGGTGACGCCAAGCGAGCGGATGTAGTCGGCCACCTCCTGATGCGCCAATCCGGCAAAGGTGCCGCGCAAGGCTTGTGGTACGCGCGGATGCAGCATGGTGTAGCCGCGCACGTGCATCTCGTAAAGAATGGTGCGGTCCCACGGTACGCCTGGCCAATAGTGGTTGCCCCAGGTAAAGGCCGGGTCGATGACGCGCGATTTGGGCATGTAGGGCGCGCTGTCGCGTTCGTCGAAACTCAGGTCTTTGTCCGGATGGCCAATGGTGTAGCCGAACAGCGCATCGTTCCATTCCAGCTTGCCGACGATCTGCTTGGCATAGGGGTCGAGCAGCAGCTTGTTCGGGTTGAAGCGATGGCCGGCATCCGGTTCGTACGGGCCGTGCACGCGATAGCCGTACAACTGTCCGGGGCGTGCATCCGGCAGGTAGCCGTGCCAGACCTCGTCGGTGAATTCGGGCAGGGTGATGCGTTCGGTTTCCTGGCAGTGCTCATCGAACAGGCACAGCTCCACGCGCGTGGCGTGCGCGGAAAACAGCGCAAAGTTCACGCCAAGGCCATCCCAGGTGGCGCCCAGCGGGAAGGGCAATCCCTCCCTCAGGCTTGCAGCATGTGATGTGGCGGCGCTTCCACGACTTGCACGCATAGACTTGCTCATCGTTGTTTATGAGTCACACGTTATGGAGAAGGTGGTACGTCTTGCTTTTGCTTGCTGCGGAACGCGGTTTGCCGTTCCTCGGCGATCACTAATTTCTCGGCCATCTGCCAATGCCGCAGCGCCTGGCCCTGCGGACGGCCTTCCGACTCCCAGATACGATGGGCGATCTCACTGATCTTGCGTTGGCGTTCGGCGGGGGAAGGTTGGGCAGTCATCGGCCTGGCTCGCGGGAATCAGCACGGCAAGCGGCCAATCGGCCAGCAGTTCGGCGATGTTCCAGCCCATCGGCTCGAGGCCATGCTTCTTGTATGTAAATAGATCAATGAAGGTGCAGGCGGCGTCATCATCGACCGTCCTCGCACGCGTGTTTTTCCAAAAACTTACATTTGGCAGCGGCAGGCCGCTGCCGTCCATGTGCCGGGCGCACAGGCGCGGCGCTACTACCAATAGCCGCCGCTCGCCGTGCTGCCGCACGAAGGCCACCACGTGCTTGCGCTGCGCTCCAGTCACGGCCACCGGCAGGTAGGCGCCATGGCTGAATAGTTCAGGCCACGCTTTGCGCAGCTGCAGCAGGCGATAGATCAATTGCTGCTTCACGGCGCCGCTGCGGTAATCGCACAGCAGTTCCACCGGCTCGGCAGCCTGTTCCAGGCTGGCTGCGCGCGCGGCGTAATCGGGGGTGTGGCGATTGTCCGGATCCACCAGCGACTGGTCCCAGTATTCGGTGCCCTGGTAGAGATCGGGCACACCCGGTACGGTCAGGCGCAAGGCGGTCGCCACCAGGCCATTCATGGCGCCGGGTGCGTCCAGTTCATGCGCGGCGTGGCGCAGTTTGCGGCGCAATGAAACATAGGGCGCCGACAGCAGCAGATCCTCGACCAGTTCGGCGCAGGCGGCTTCATAGGACGTGTCCGGGCAGGTCCAGCGGGTGTGCAGCTTGGCTTCGCGCTGCGCCTTGCGCAGCCACTCGGTGATGCGGTCGGCGAACTGGCGCATCGCCGGCAGATCGTCCTCGGCCAGTTCCAAGGGCCACGCGGCGAGCACCGTCTGCAGCAGCATCCATAGCACCCCATAGGGCAGCCGCGAGCGTTCGCCCAGTTCGTTCGACCAGGCGTGCACTCGGTCGGCGAATTCGCGCGGCTTTTCACCCAGTGCCTGCAGCCGCGCGCGCACATCTTCGCCGCGCTTGTGATCGTGCGTCGCCGTGGCCAGCAGGGAACGTGGCCAGCGGATCGCCCGCTGGCGCATGGCGGCATGCCAGCTCATCGGCTCCGGCTGTTTGTGCCCTGGCGCACCACCCACTTCATTGCGCGAAAGCAAAGGACCGTAGCGATAGAACGCCGTATCTTCCACCGCCTTGGCGGCCAGTACGGTGGAAAGCTGCTCGAAGCGCTGGCGTGCGAGATGCAAGTGTTCCGCCTGCGCCGGTGGCAGGCTGTGCTCGTCGGCATCCAGCAATGGCTGCTGTAGCAGGGCGCGTATCGGTGCGTAATGCGGCTCGCCATCCAGTTCGGCCTGCGCAAACGCATGTTGCAGCACGCGGCGGTCGATGCCGGTGAAGTGGCCGTCGCCCAGATAGCTGCGATACACCGGCATGCCGGCCAGCACATCGGTCAGCGCATAGTGGAGTGCCTGCGCCGTGATGTCGCCGTGCGCAGCGGTGTCAGCGAAATAGCGGCAGAAGGCACGCGTGCAGCGCGCCAGTTCGCTGACCAGCGAAGTACGCAGCAATTGGCGCCGCGCTGCGTTTTCTTCGGCGGCGAAGTCGGCCGGCCGACCGGTGCTGCGTGCCCATGCGCGGCACAGCACGGCATAGCTGCCGGGATCGAGCTGCAGGCTTTCCACCTGGCGCATGAAGTCGTAGCCGGTGCTGCCGTCCACCGGCCAGTCCAGCGGCAGGCTTTCGTCGGCCGCCAGGATTTTTTCCACGTACAGGCTGACGTGCCGCTGAGGACCGTGCTGCGCAGCCTGGTCCATGCGTTCGCGCAGCCGTCGCAAATAGTGGCCGGGCTGGCTGAGGCCGTCGATATGATCGATGCGCAGTCCGTCGATGGAGCCGTTTTCGATCAGGCGCAGCGGCAATGCATGCACTGCCTCGAATACCTCGTCACGTTCCATGCGCAAGGCCGCCAGACCGTCGATATCGAAGAAGCGGCGATAGTTGAGCAACTGATCGCCGCTGCGCCACCAGGCCAGCCGGTAGTGTTGCTGCTCGAGCAGCTGATGCATCAGCGCAGGGTCGTGATCGACTTCGCGCAGCGCGCGATCGAAGGCATGTTGTGCGGCTGCATTCTGCAGGGCGTGGCGTATGCGCTCGAAACGGGTGTGCCCGGCATCCGGCGGCGGCAGCGCGATACCGCCGCGCTGGCATAGCCATTCGAGGCTGCCGGCGGAGAGCGGCAACACGTTGCCATCCAGCGCCACGCCCGCAGCATTGCCGTCTACGCGCCGCTCCAGCGTCAGGCGCCGGTGGTCGAGCGCCTGTTGCAGCGGCTGCTCCAGCCACGGCAGCCACAGCTTGCCGCCGGTATCGGGCGCATCCCATTCGATATCGAAATACGTGGCATAGGCGCTGCTTTCGCCGTTGGCCAGCACATCCGCCCACCAGACATTGCCGAGATCGGCGGCCATATGATTGGGCACGATATCCAGGATCGCTCCCATAGCGTGCGCATGCAGAGCATCCACCAGCGCAGCCAGGCCGGTTTCGCCGCCCAACTCCGGATTAACCGTGAGCGGATCGATGACGTCATAGCCATGGGTGGAGCCGGGCCGGGCGGTGGCGATCGGCGACATATAGATGTGGCTGAGGCCGAGTGCAGCGAAGTAGGGCACTTGCGCCGTTGCCGCGGCGAAATCGAATTCGCGCCGCAATTGCAGGCGCACGGTGGCGCGCAGTGCCGTCATGGCAGCGTCGTCCCGTGCTGCTGGCGATTCATCTGGCGCAGGATCGGCGACAAGCCGGCAACGCCGCTGGCCGGCAGGCGATGCCGCCAGTTCGGATAACCCTGCACCGTGCCGGGCAGGTTGGGTTGTTCCTGGCGATCCAGCGCATCTTCCAGCGGTATCAGCACCAGCTGGGCAGGGCTGTCGAACACGTAGTCGACACTGAGTTGGTTGGCATAGGCCGGCGCAACACCGGCTTCCGGTCGATCCGCATGCCAGCGCGCCAGGGCCTGATCGAGTTTTTCCACGCTGGCCCGGCGCTCTTGTTGCTGTTCGCTGCGCAGGTGTTCCGGCCACGCCTGCACCTGCGCGCGCTGCTGGATATCCAGCGCGGCGCGCCAGCCCAGCAGGGGCGGCAGATCGTGTGTGGTGGTGGTGGCGACCGCCTCGCGACGCCATTGCGCAGGTGGCAGGAATTGGCCCTGCGCATCGCGCATGAACAGCAATACGTCGGTGCCGAGCACGCCGCGCGCAGTCAGCCGCTCGCGCATGCCCGCCGGTACGGTGCCGAGGTCTTCGCCGATCACGATGCAGCGATGGCGCCACGATTCCAGCGCCAGGATGCGCAACAGGTCGTCGCAGGGATAATGCAGATAGCCGCCCTGTTGCGCCGATTCACCCTGCGGCACCACCCACAGGCGATACAAGCCCATCACGTGATCGATGCGCAGACCGCCGCCGCGACTCATATTGGCGCGCAGCAGGTCGATGTAATGGCGAAAGCCGGTGGCCTGCAGGCCCCATGGCGACCAGGTGGTGATGCCCCAGCACTGGCCGTCGGCATTGAAGGCATCCGGCGGTGCGCCCAGTTCCAGCCCTTTCAATACGCTGTCGCGATAGCTCCACGCTTCACTGCCGCCGGCATCGCAGCCTACGGCGAGGTCGTTGATCAGGCCGATGCGCTGCCCGGCATCCAGTGCCATGTTCTGCGTATCGCGCCAGCAGCGTGCGGCCAGCCACTGCGCGAAAATTTCAAATTCCAGCTCCACGCGAAAGGCTTCCGGCACGTCGCTGCGCGGGGTGGCCTGCGTCTGCAGGATGTCGCGCGCCACCATGCGCGCATGCGTACGCAGCGACTCGCCATGATGCTGGGCGAACGCAAGCAGGTCGTCGTGCAATTGCCCGGGATGCCGCAGAAAGCGCGTATGCAGTTGCTGCCACAGCGTACGTCGCAGCGCATAGGCCTGCGGCCAGTCGACCAGGCTGTCGCATTGCGCCTGTTCCCATCCCGCGCCGATACCGGCATCGGCCAGTGCTGCACGCACTGCCTCGGCGCCCAGCACTTGTGCCGGATCGGCATACATCCAGTCCAGCCAGCCGCGATGCCAGGGCGTATAGGGGCTATAGATCGCCGCCGTGCGGCGTGCCGCATGCAAGGGACTCAGCGCCACGGCGTCGCCGCCGGCCTGCGCCAGCGACCTGGCCAGTTCGGCTACCGCGCCGCTATCGCCCATGCCGCCGTCGCCAGCGCGCCGCAACGAGTACACCTGCGCGCTGAGGCCCCAGCTGGGCGGCAGCTCGGGCTCGAGGCGATCGGCCACGCTGTAGCAGCGCGCCGGCGCTACGGCGAGCCGCCATTGTTCGGCGCCGCAATGCAGCTCGTAGTAGCCATGTCGTTGCGGCGCCTGAAAGCGGCCATCCGCATCGATGCGCAGGGACTGTTCCGCGCCGGCTTCGTCGCGCAGCTTGGCCGGCATGGCGCGACGGTCCGTTACAGCAAGCTGCACCGTGCCGCCGGCATCGACCGTAATCAGCGGAACATTCGCACGCTTGCCGCGACCCTGCCGCGGTGATTGCGGCCATGGCAGCCGTTCCAGCAGCTGCTGCAAGTTGCGTTCGGCCAGCCGGCGCGGCTGGCCATAGGCATCGATCCAGTCCAGCTCGATACCGGCTGCGCGCGCGCTATCCTCAAGCGTCGAACGCATGATCGCGGTCGCGTGCCGTGCTGGCCGATACGATCACCGAATGCGCGGGCAGGATGTCCGGATGCTGGATCGCATCCGGCGGCTCGGACCAGATCGTCTCAGCTTCCGGGTCGCGGCTCCAGGCCACGTCGCGCGGCGACACATTCAAGGCAATTTCCCAGATACAGCCATCAGCCAGGCGCCAGCGTGCCAGCAAGGCGCGTTCGGCCAGCACCGTACAGCCCATCGCATGGCACTGTTGCATGCGGCTGCTCAACTGGGTCTTGCGCAGATACAGCAGATGGCTGAACCAGCTTTTCCAGATGCGCGCCAGGGCCGGGTTGTCCACGCGCGGGATCGAGGCTTCGAAGGTATCTTCGGCATTCGGATCGGGAATGCGCTGGCGGCTGGCCGGATCGGTAAAGCCGGAAAAATGCGCGAATTCCTTGCTCCGGCCCTCGCGCACTTTTTCGGCGAGTTCGTCCTGGTAGTCAGTGAAATAGTAGAACGGGGTCTGGCAGCCCCATTCTTCGCCCATGAAGAACAGCGGAATCATCGGACACAGCGCCACCAGCACCTGCACCGCACGCAGGTCCGCTTCCGGCACCAGGCTGGCCAGCCGTTCGCCCAGTGGGCGGTTTCCAATTTGATCGTGATTCTGCAAAAACAGTACGAACGAGGTCGGCGGCAGACCATGGCCCGGCTCGCCGCGCCGGATGCCGCGCCGGTCGGGCTGGCCCTGGAAGATAAAGCCTTCGCACAGCATGCCGGCCACCTTGGCCGTAGGATCGTCGATGAAATCGGCGTAGTAGCCCTCGTGTTCATGGGTCAGCATGACGTGCAAGGCGTTGTGGCCGTCGTCGTTCCACTGCGCGTCATAGTCGCCGCGCAATAGCGAAGCACGGTTGTCTTCGTTCTCCACCACCAGGAACACCTCGCGGCCGGTGGCGCAGGAGGCACGCACGGCCGCAGCCAGTTCATCCAGGAAGCTGCTCGGCTTGATCGCATGCACCGCATCCAGGCGCAGGCCGTCGAAGCGGTATTCGTGCAGCCACATCAGCGCGTTGTCGATGAAATAGCGCGCCACCTGCGGCCGGCGAAAATCGATCGCGTCGCCCCAGGGCGTGTGCACGTCGTGGCGGAAGAAGCTGCTGGCGTAGTAGGCCAGGTAATTGCCGACCGGGCCAAAGTGGTTGTAGACCACGTCCAGCATCACCGCCATGCCCAGCCGGTGGGCTTCGTCGATCATCGCTTTCAGCGAGGCCGGGGTGCCGTAGCTGGCCTCCGGCGCATACGGCAGCACGCCGTCATAGCCCCAGTTGCGCTCACCTTCGAAGGAACCGATCGGCATCAGCTCGATCACGTTGTAGCCGCTGGCCGCCAGTTCCGGCAGCGCCTTGCACACGCCATCGAAGCCGCCCATTGCGCCGACGTGCACTTCACAGATCACCGCGGTATGCCAGGATAGCCCTTGCCAGTCGTTCTGCTGCCAGGCGTAGTCGGCCGGATCGGCCACTACGCTTGTGCAATGCACACCGGCCGGTTGCAGGCGCGAAGCCGGATCGGGTACGCGATGCTGGTCGTTGATCAGGTAGTTGTAGCGCGTGCCGGGCTTGGCCGTGAGGGTGAGCGTAAAGTCGCCGCCATCTTCGCGCAGCATCGGATGGGCGATGTTGCCGACCACCAGATCCACGCTTTTCGCATCCGGTGCCCACAGGCAGAAACGCACGTGGCCATTGCCAAGCAGGGTGGCGCCATAGGCCGATTCCATTGGCTTGCCGCGTAAGGGCGGCCGTGCCGCCGGGGCTGTTTCACTCAATACATTCATGCGCTATTGCCCTCCGCCCGCAGGATCAGCGTCGCCAGTGGCGGCAGGCGCAGATTGAGCGATTGCCGGTGACCGCGGCTGGGAATGTCTTGCGCGCGCACTTCGCCGCCATTGCCTACGTTGGAACCGCCGTAATAATCGCTGTCGGTATTGCAGACCTCATGCCACACGCCGCCCTCGGGTACGCCGATACGGTAGTCATTGCGCACTTCCGGAGTGAAATTGCACACCACCAGCATCGGCGCCGTGCCTTCGCCGCCGTAGCGCAGAAAGGCATAGACCGAAGCATGCGTATCGTCGCCGACCACCCAGGAAAAACCGTCCGGCTGATGATCGCGCCGATGCAGCGCCGGCTCGTGATAGAGCAGGCGATTAAGATCGCTGACCAGCCGCTGCACGCCCAGGTGCAGCGGATCTTCCAGCAGTTCCCAATCCAGTGCGCGATCGTGATGCCATTCATTGCGCTGGGCGAATTCGCCACCCATGAACAGCAGCTTCTTGCCCGGATGGCCCCACATGAAACCGTAGAACGCACGCAGGTTGGCGAACTGCCGCCAGCGATCGCCGGGCATGCGCGACAGCAGCGAGCCCTTGCCGTGCACCACTTCGTCGTGCGACAGCGGCAGCACGAACCGCTCCGAATACGCGTACACCAGGCCGAAGGTGAGGTCGTCATGGTGATAGCGGCGGTATAGCGGATCGTGCTGCATGTAGTGCAGGCAATCGTGCATCCAGCCCATGTTCCACTTGAAGCTGAAACCCAGGCCGCCATGCTCTGGCGATCCGGTTACCCCGGGCCATGCAGTGGACTCCTCGGCCATCACCATCACGCCCGGATGCTCGCGCGCGATCAGGCTGTTGAGGTCCTTCAAGAAGGCCACCGCTTCGAGATTTTCGCGGCCGCCGTGCTTGTTCGGGATCCATTCGCCTTCGGCGCGGCTGTAGTCGCGGTACAACATGCTGGCGACCGCATCCACGCGCAGCCCGTCGATATGGAAACGATCCAGCCAGGCCAGCGCGCTGCCGAGCAGGTATTGGCGTACCTGCGGCTTGCCGTAGTTGTAGATCAGGGTGTGCCAGTCCTGATGGAAGCCCTCGCGCGGATCGCCGTGCTCGTACAGCGGCGTGCCGTCGAACTGGCGCAGGCCGTGCGCGTCGGCAGGAAAGTGGCCACTGACCCAGTCCAGGATCACGCCGATACCTGCCACGTGACAGGAATCGACAAAGCGCGCAAACGCATCCAGATCGCCCATGCGTGCGGTGGGCGCATACATGGCGATGGGCTGATAGCCCCACGAGCCGCCGAACGGGTATTCGTTGACCGGCAGAAATTCGATATGGGTGAAGTTTTGTGCCTGCACATACGGAATCAGCTGTGCGGCCAGTGCATCCCAGTCCAGCCAGCGGCCTTCGGCATCGCGCTGCCAGGAGGTGGCCTGTACTTCGTAGATGCTCAGCGGCGCGGCTTCGAAATGCATGCTGCGGCGACGCGCCATCCACGAGGCATCGTGCCAGGCATGCCACAGCGGGGGTGCCACCATGGAGGCCGAAGCGGGCGGACATTCCGTTTGCCGGGCATGCGGATCGGCTTTCAGCGGCAATAGGTAGCCATGCTGGTCGAGCAGCTCGAATTTATATACCGCGCCGATATCCACCTCGGGAATGAAGATTTCCCACACGCCCGCCTCGGCATGCCGGCGCATCACATGGCGGCGCCCGTCCCACTGGTTGAAGTCGCCCACTACGGAGACGCGTTGCGCATGCGGCGCCCAGACGGAGAAGTGCACGCCCTCGAGATTGTTCACCACGCGTACCTGCGCGCCGAAGACATCGGCCGGCCGCCGCAGTTCGCCGCGGTTGAAGGCGTCCAATTGCTCCGGCGCAAGCAACGGATCGAAGCCATAGGGGTCGGCGATGGTTTCGCTATGGCGCGGCCAATGCAGGCGCAGCGCATAGCTGGCCGGCTTCGCCGCCAGGTGCGCCACGAACACCCCTTCGCCGATCCGTGTCGCGGTGACGGCCTGTTCGCTGCCGTCCACCACTACTTCGATCGAGCGTGCGCCATGCGCTACTGCAACGACTTGCCAGCGCCCGTTGTATTCGTGCAACCCCAGCCATTCGAATGGCGCCGCACAGCGGCCATGATCCAGCTGCGCCAACACGTCGGGTGGAAGGTGGTGGTCCTGGCGAGTAGCTGAAGCGAGCGAATGCGTGTCAATGGCGAGCCTCACGCAACCGCCTTTTGCGTGCACAGCTGGCGGTACAAACGGGTGTATTGCTGGCCGGAACGGCTCCAGTCGTGCCGCTCGAGCATGGCCGCGCCGCGCATGGCTTCCAGCAGCAGGGGCTCGGCATAAATGCGGAAGGCGCGCTGCAGGCAGCCGCGCAAATCCGATACGCGCGCACTCTGGAACAGCAGGCCGGAAACGCCATCCTCGATGGTGTCGTTCAAGCCACCGGTGGCGTGCGCGATCGGCAGGCAGCCATACGCCTGCGCATACATCTGGCTCAGCCCGCAAGGCTCATAGCGCGAAGGCATCAACAGGAAATCCGCGCCGGCGAACATGCGGTGCGCCACATCTTCCTTGAAGCCGATGTGCGCGGCGATGCGTCCCGGGAAACGCTTGGCCAGCATGCTCGCCATGCGCTCGAACATCGGTTCGCCGCGCCCGATCAGGATCAGCTGGCCGCCGGCGGCGATGATCTGCGGCGCGGCCTCATACACCAGGTCCAGGCCTTTCTGATGCACCATGCGCGAGACGAAGATAAACAACGGTCCGTGGATCGGCTCCAGCCCGAATTCCTCGCGCAGCGCCGAGGTATTGCACTGGCGCTGCTCCCATTCGCCGACCGAAAAAGTGGTGTCGAGTGCTTCGTCGTGCTGCGGATGCCAGCTGTCGTCGATGCCGTTGAGGATGCCGACTAGCCGCCCTTCGTTGCGGCGACGCGCCAGCAGGCGGTCCATGCCGCAGCCGTAGACCGGATCGACGATCTGCTGCGCATAGCTTTCGCTGACCGTGATCAGGCAGTCGGAGCGCACGATGCCGCCGCGCAGATACGACACCTGGCCGTGAAAATCCAGCTCCGTGGCATGTTCCGGTGCGCCGATGCGGCGGGTGGTGGTGGCCGGAAACACACCTTGATAAGCGAGGTTGTGGATAGTCAGCACGGTCGGCGTGGATTGATGGCGCCAGCGCGTGTAGCAGGCGGCGAGGGCGCAAGTCCAGTCATTCAGATGCAACAACTCCGGCTGCCACGCCAGCCCGGCCTGACCGGCGGCGATATCGGCAGCCACCGACGAAAACGTGGCGAAGCGGATATCGTTGTCCGCCCAGCCAAGGCCTTTCGCGTTCACATACGGCGAACCTTCGCGGTCGAACAGTTCCTGGTTGCATACGGCCAGCACGCGCAGGCCGTCATCGGTTTGTAATTCATAGATCTCGCACGGCGGCAGTTCACCCCGGCGGCGTGTGGCGCCGACCTTGCGTAGCGGCCGTCCAGATTGCAGCACGGCGCGATAGCCTGGAATCAACACGCGTACATCGTGTTCATGCGCCAGCACGCGCGGTAACGCGGCTGACACATCGCCGAGGCCACCGGCCTTGACGAAGTCACGCATTTCCGACGTAACAAATAATACTTTTTCGCCGACGGAACGATCGGTGGTCGAGGTTTGTTCGGCTGGGTTGATGCCGGCACGAGGCTGCTCGCGGCGCGCCACGGATGCGGCGGTGCGGGGACGGGAGGGAGTGCTGCGGAGGGGTTTGGCGTAATTCATCCTGTTTTCTCGCAAATATTTCGCGCGATGTCCGTGCGCATGGGATAAGAAAGCGGCGATCTATGCAAAAGATATGCGCGCATCCATCAAGCATTCGTACAGTGAATGATGGAACAAAGTGAAATCGTCATTGGAGCGCCGCTAGCGCGCCTCGCTGCACGGGCGCAGCAGCGCACGCAGTGCAATGCATATTCACTTGATGGTCATGTATGAAGCGCGCCACTACTTTTATTCAACACAAACTTCACGGTGCTCCGCGCAACGATAGACGACCATGACCGCAAGATGCTTCATGCATTGAGACCTTTGTTACCGGCGCTGCGTAAGGACAAAACCTTGGCTGCGTGCAGGTGGTGTACCGCCCTGGCATCACTGTTGCTGGCCGTGGCGCTGGCGCACGCGCAGGCTGCGCCGCATACAGCGGCAACTTCAACAGCATCGGCATGCGCGGCAGTGCCTGCGCATGCGGCGGCTTCCGGCACAGGGCCGACAGCACAGGGAGTATCGGCTGTCGCTGCCAAGCCGGCGGCGCCGGCCAGCAAGCCAGGCACGCTGCAGGCCAACGGCCTGATCGCACGCACGCTGCGCGATATCGATCAATGGGTCGATGGGCTGGGCACGCAGCTGGCTGAATTGCGCAGTGCCTTGCTCGCCCTGCTGGCCTTGTTCGCACGCTCCGGCGGACGTATCAGCGATACCAATCGGCAATTGTTGCTGCAGGCGGCGGTTGTGCTGATCGGCAGCTTTGCCTGCGGCCTTGCACTGGAATGGTGCGTGCATCGCCTGTTGAAGCATCCGCTGGCCTGGCTGGTGGAGCGCGCGGATCGCGGCGAAGCACGCGGTGCGGCGGATGATGCGCGCCAGGAGCGTGAACAGGCGCGGCAACAGCAGTCGGCGTCGAATGCCGTGCCTGATGCCGACCAAGTGCTGGCCGGTACACGTCCTTCGCGCGACGACGTGGCGATGGTCAGCACGGTCGAGAACGGCGTCGAAAAAGTGGAAGAGGTGCCAGTTGGCGAGCGCAATACCGGCAACGATGCGCCGTCCGCTCCGGGCGCGCAGCCCTCCGGCAAGGCCGGTGCCGGCGCCAACCGCCATCAGCCGTCGCGCTATGTGCATGCCTTGCGCCGCCTGATGTATGCACTCGGCAGCTGGCTGCTGGACCTGCTGCCGCTGGCGGTATTCCTGCCGGTCTCGGCGCTGTTGCTGCACTGGCTGGCCGACGACGATGCCCGTATTCACGCCATCGGCAGCGATTTTGTCGAGGCTTATGTCAGTACGCGTGTGATCATGGCCACGCTGCGCCTGCTGGTTTCGCCGCTGAGCAGCGGCATGCGCATCCTGCAGACCGGCAAGGGTACTGCACTGATATTGCAGCGCTGGGTGCGCTGCATCGTGGCGCTGGTGGCATTCGGCAATGCGATCGGTGCTTCCGCGCAGACGCTGGGTGCGACCGGGCAGGCCCGTTTCGCCTTTATCAAGATCATTGCCTTGTTTGTGCATATCGCCGCGGTCACGCTGGTGTTCCGCCTGCGCCGGCCGGTACGCCGCGCCATCGCGGCCAAGTCGGGGCAGCACGGCTTGGTGGCGGCATCGCGCAACTGGCTGGCGCGCATGTGGGTGCCGTTCGCCTTCACCTTGATCCTGGGCGAGTGGGTGGTCTGGGCGCTGGGCGTGGAGGATGGCTTCCCCAAGCTCATTCACGTGATCCTGATCACCGCCGCCATCCTGATCGCTGCGCGGCTCGCCACGGTCCTGCTGCAGGGCATGCTCGGCCGCGCCTTTCATGCCGATGCGGATGCCAGTGCCAAGGCCGATGTGCGCGTGCGCCTCACGCGTACCTATTACCCCTTCATCAAGACGCTGGTGTCGTTGCTGATCACCGTCTGCGCGCTGATTGCACTGTTCCAGGCCTGGGGCCTGGATGCCTTCGGCTGGTTCTCCAACGGCGCGATCGGCCGCAGCCTGACCTCGGCGGCGATGACCATCCTGGTGGCCAGCATCATCGCCATCGTGATCTGGGAAGCGGCCAGCATCAGCATCGAGCGGCGCATCGACGTATGGTCGCAACGCGGCGACGTGATGCGCGCGGCACGCCTGCGCACCTTGCTGCCAATGCTGCGCACCAGCCTGCTGGTCGGCGTAGTGCTGGTGGTAGGGCTGACCGCGCTCAACGAGATCGGCATCAACACCACGCCCTTGCTGGCCAGCGCCAGCATTGTCGGCGTGGCGCTGGGCTTCGGGTCGCAGAAGTTGGTGCAGGATTTCATCACCGGCATCTTTCTGCTGATGGAAAACGCCATGCAGGTCGGTGACTGGGTCACCGTGGCAGGCGTCTCCGGCACGGTGGAAAACCTTTCGGTACGCACGGTGCGCCTGCGCGGCGGCGACGGCTCGCTGTATACCGTGCCGTTCAGTTCCGTCACCACGGTCAACAACACGCATCGCGGGCTCGGCAACGCGGCGGTGAGCGTCAGCGTCAGTCAGGAAAACGACATCGAGCGTGCCATTGCCGAACTCAAAAGCATCGGTGCCGAGCTGCGCCAGGACAAGGATTATCGCGACCTGATCCTCAAGGACATCGAGGTCTGGGGGGTGGACGCGATGGACGGCTCCAAGATCACCCTGATCGGCCAGATGCAATGCACCGACAGCGGCCGCTGGGGCGTGCAGCGCGAGATCAACGCGCGCATCGTCAAGCGCTTCCGCGAAAAAGGCATCGAGCTGGCCAATCCGCGCATGAACCTGCTGCTGACGCCGGAGGCCCTGCGTTCGTCGGGCGGCGGCGAGCGGGAACCGGAGCAGGGCAGCCATCCTTGAGCGGAATTATTCGAGATTGCAACGGAGAAACATCATGAGCATGCTTGAAGTCGAGACCGATACGCTGGGCCGCCCGGTCGAGCTCTACTACGAAGATGTCGGCTACGGTTTTCCAGTGGTGCTGACCCATGGCTGGCCGCTCGACCATGCCATGTGGGAAGCGCAGGCGGCCGAATTGCTAGACCGCGGCTGCCGCGTGATCACCTTCGACCGCCGCGGCTTCGGCCGCTCCTCGCAGTCGCAGGGCAGCTACAACTACAACCGCTTCGCCGACGACCTGGCCATGCTGCTGGACGCGCTGGATCTGCGCGACGTCACCTTGGTGGGCTATTCCATGGGCGTGGGTGAAATCATCCGCTATATGGCGCGCCATCTCGGCCAGCGGGTGGGCCGGCTGGCCCTGATCAGCGGAGTGGCGCCATCGCTGGCCAAATCGTCCACTGACGTGGGCGGTGTCGACGAGGCAACCTTCGATCGCATGGACACGGAGCTGCGCGAGGACCGCTTTGCATTCACTGCCTGGTACGCCAACGAATTGTTCGAAGGCTGCCAGGAGCCCACGGTGAGCCGCGCCACCAAGGACTGGATCCAGTCGCAGATCCATCGCGCCGCTACTGAAAGCATGCTGGCCGGTATCCAGCTGTTGCGCGAGACCGACTTCAGCGAGGACCTGCGCGCCATCGTGAATATGCCTACGCTGGTCGTGCACGGCCATGCCGATCGCATCGCGCCGATCGCCGCCACCAGCGCACGCCTGGCCGATGCGCTGCCCAATTGCGTATTCAAGGCGTATGACGATGCGCCGCATGGATTGTTCGTCACACACGCGCGGGAACTGGCTGCCGACCTGCTGGAGCTGGTGAAGTCGCCGCCGAACGTGACCTTGCCGGCGGCGAAGGTATAGCCGCCGTGCGCGTCATACCTGTGCAGGATCTGGTGGTGGAGATCACCGCGGAGAAGGTGGCGCTTAGCGAAGGCGATCGCTGGCGCGGGCATTGGTCGGTGCATCCCGGACAGCAATTCCGCGAGCAGTCGGCGGTGGCGGAGGGCGATACCGATCTGCAGGTTACGGAGGAGAACGCGTATCTGTTTGCCGGAACGCAAGGGGTGGCGATGGCCAAGGACATTGCTGCCAGGCGGCCGGGGCACTGAGCAGGCGCGCGTGGCGGCTGCGCACCGGCTCAGCCGCCGGTGGCGAAGCCGGGATACAGCGTCATGCCGCCGTCCACGAAAATGGTAGTGCCCAGCACGTAGTCCGACAGATCCGAGGCCAGCCATACCGCCACGCGCGCAATATCTTCCGGCTCGCCGATGCGCCCGTACGGCACCAGCGTCATCAGCGCGTCGTACGCCGACTGCGTGGACCAGGCCGTGGTATTGATCGGCGTGCGGATCGCGCCCGGCGCAATCGCATTGACGCGGATGCGCTTGGGCGCCACTTCCTGCGCCAGGCTTTCCATCAGCAGTTTGATGCCGCCCTTGGAGCTGGCGTAATTGGCATGCCCGGCCCAGGGAATTTCCTGGTGCACCGAACTCATGCAGATGATCTTGCCGGCGGCGCAAGACACCTGCGGCACCACGCCCTGGCGCTCAAACAGGCGGATCGCTTCGCGCGCACACAGGAACTGCCCGGTGAGATTGATGCCGATCACCGTATTCCATTGTTCCAGTGTCATCGCCTCGAAGTGGGCGTCGCGCTGTAGCCCGGCATTGTTGACCAGGATATCCAGCGAGCCGAACTCCTCCACGATCTGGCGAAACATCGCCGCCACCTCGGTTTCCGAAGAAACGTCGGCCTTGCAGGCGATCGCTTTGCTGCCGCCCTGGCGAATCTCCTCCACTGCGGCCTGCGCCGCCTCATCGCCGCTGACATAATTGATGATCACATCGGCGCCAGCCTGACCCATCGCGATCGCCACGGCGCGGCCGATGCCGGAGTTGGCGCCGGTCACCAAGGCCTTTTGTCCGGTCAAAAGGCGCGGCAATGACAGCGGTGGGGCGGTGCTGCGGGTTTGCGCGGCGGGGTTTGCACTCATGGTTGTTACCTCCGGCAGCCATTTACCGACCAAGCCTCTACAGGCGGGTGTCAGGGCTGCGTGACATTGGCCAACAGATTTTGTCTACGCCGATGCGGCGCGCGCGTGATTGGCGGCGTGTGCGGGGCGCTCATGCAGCAGGCGGCGCGTGACGCCATTGGTCCAGCCGAAACCGTCCTGCAGCGGATACTCGCCGCCACCGCCGCCGACAGCGCCATGCGGGGTCGATTCCAGTACGTACTTTTCCACTAGCTTGCTCTCGCGCTGATACAGGCTGCTTACCGTGCACAGCCAGCGATGCGCGATATCTTCGGAAAGATCCTCCAGCCCGTAGTGGCGCAGACCGCCGATCGCCAGCCATTGCAGCGGCGCCCAGCCATTGGGCTTGTCCCACTGCTGACTGGTGAGCATCGAGGTGGTTTCGATGCCGCCGGCACTCAGCAGGCGGGTACGCAAGGCTTCGGCCGTCAGCCCGGCCTGCTGCTTGCTGGCCATGCGCACATATAAAGGTGTGCTGATCGCTGCATTGAGCATCCCGCGCGAACGCTGGCGCTGCCAGTCGTAATCGCGGTACACGCCATCGGCGTTATCCCATAGCACTCGGTCCACCGCTTCGCGCCGCGCATGCTCGCGCCGCTGGAACAGGCGTGACTGCTCGGTCAGCCCGGCCTTGCGGCTGAGCAGGGCGATCTGCTGCTCCAGCTTCCACAGAAAGCTGTTCAGATCCACCGGCAAGATCGCCGTGGTGCGAATGCTGGACAGATTGCCGTCATCGCACCAGCGCGAACTGAAATCCCAGCCTGATGCGGCCGCGGCGCGCAGGTCGCGATACACCTCGGCCGCCGGGCGGGTGGTCTGCCGTGCGGTCACCACATCCTCCAGGTAAGCCTCTTCGCGCGGCGTATCGCGCGCATCCCAGTAGCGATTGAGCAGGGTGCCATCTTCCAGCCGCACCACATGGCGGTGCGCGGTGCCGGGCTGCAGCGTGTCGGCACCGTCCATCCACCACGCGTATTCCTTGCACAGCTGCGGCAGGTAGCCGATGGCCTCGCAGATGCTGTGCCGCTCGAACAGCTCCACCATCAGCGCGAACACCGGCGGTTGCGAACGGCTGAGGTAATAGGTGCGGTTGCCGTTGGGAATATGGCCGTAGGTGTCGATCAGATAGGCGAAGTTGTCCGCCATCGCACGCAACAGGTCGTGCCGGCCGCTTTCGGCCAGGCCCATCATGGTGAAGTACGAATCCCAGTAATACAGCTCGGCGAAGCGTCCGCCCGGCACCACGTAGTTGCGGGGCAGGGCCAGTAGCGAACAGCGTGGAGGATGTTGCTGCGGCTGCCGCGACAGCACATCCCACAGGCCATCGATATGCTCGCGCATCGGCTGCCCGGCCACCGACACGTAGTGACTGGCATACACCTCGGGAACGGCGAAATTGGCGTGTACAAAACCCGAAAGGTCGAAACCGGGCCGCGTACATTGTTCACGGTAGGCCGCAAGAATCTGCGCGGGATCTTCTTCGGGTACGCAGTCGACAAAGGTCTTGCTGTCCGGGAACACGCGCTGCAACTGCACAGCCTGAAACAGTTCCTGGTAGCGATCTGCCGGTGTCTGCAGATCCTGCGGCTGCGGCGCGGCGTGCGCCTGGTCGTGAGACATCATGGATAAGTTCATCGTGCTCGCAAAGCGGGTTCGGGCAACGAGACGTATAGCTAACTTTCCCGCCGTTCAACTGCGGTGAACAGCTTGTGATATGCGCATTTCAGGCAAGTGCACAGCCATGATTCGGATACGGCGCTTTAACCGCAAAGGTGCGATCTATCCAGACACGCCAACACAGGACAAAGGAGCAACCTATGCTGTATTGGGCGCTGGTGTTTTTGGTCATTGCCATCGTGGCAGCCATCTTCGGCTTTGCCGGCATCGCTGCCGGCGCCGCTAGTATCGCGAAGATCATCTTCTTTATTTTCGTAGTGCTGTTCGTGCTGTCGCTGATCTTCGGCAATATCCGCCGCGGACCGCGGCCGTAACCGGAGTGTCACGATGGGCCAGATGGCAGATCGCGTCTATACGCGCACGGAAGACGTGCAGCGGCTGGAGCAGTTGGTGGACGAGCTGGCCGTGAATGCATTGGTAGCCCTGCATCTTCGCGGCGGCCGCGTTACCGAAGGCGTGGTGGCGGTAACGCCTACCGTGCAGGTCTTCCGTGATCCGCAGCAACAGGAAGGCAGCAACGGCGTGGTAAAGCTGATCGATCCCGAGCGGCCGGACTGGAGCGAACTGGTCTGGCTGTGCGAGATCGAGCGCCTGGTGCACCTGGATTCGGTCACTAAAGGGTCCAGCAAGGCCTGACAGCCGCGCGGGCCGACCCTGCTGGAAAATTTCATCCTGCGCGAGAAAATCACCCACTTCGACCACGAGCGCATTCCCGAACGCACCAAATTATTGTGCCTATATCGTGCGCTTCGTCTCATTGCTTGTGGTCATAAAGCGTCTACTTTGCACGCACTCTTCACGGATTGCGTGATGTGATCCCTTCACATCCTTTTCATCGAGAAGAGGGTTGCCCGGTTTGAAAGGGGATTTGATTCGCCACCCATGACGCGCCCTCAGGCGATGATCATTCGTGCGCGACACACTACTAAGGGATTAGGAGGGCAACATGCTTCATTCGGCATCTCTTGGGCTGCGCAAGAGCGGGCAGACCGCAGCTTCGGCAATGGCGCGTCCATGGCGCCATCCCCATGCGCTGGTTTGGGCGGCGCTTTTATTTCTAGCGCTTTTCCTCGTGCCCCAGGCTCCGGCTCATGCGCAGTCCACAGACCCCTCGCCACCCTCCTATTGGTGCGTGGGCGGGATCTGCGTTGGCTCGGAAGTGAATGATGTCTGGTATCACGCGCCATGCCCGAACGGCAGTATCGCTTCACTGAGGGCATGTTCCGAGGCGTCCTACAACTCCTACCTGCTGGGGTGGTGGGGAACCCTCACTTTTACCGGCATGACCTTCAGTAACAACACCATCAATTTATGGTGGATGTCGCAATACAACGGCAGCTACACCGCCATCATCGCGCCGAACACGTTTACTGCCGCGCCCGCCATCGACCGAAATCTCGGAAACAAGGGCTGCCAGGCCTGCGGCGCCCCCATGGCGGGCAATCCGATCAATTTTTCGATCGGGAATAAATACCAGGAAGAAGATGATTACACTGGCAGCGGTACGTTTCCGCTGCAATTTGCGCGCTATTACAACAGCGACGGCAATGGCGATGGGACGATCGGCGCCCGCTGGAACCACAGCTACAGTCGCTTCCTGACGCTGTCGGAACAGCAGAGCGTGGTGACGGCCATGCTTTACCGGGACGACGGTGAAGTAAGGTATTTCAACCAATGCGGCAGCCTGTGGTGCGCGACCGCCGATGAAACGGGGACACTGACCGCAACCACCAATAGCAGCGGCTATGTGGTGGCGTGGACATATGTCGATGAGCGTGACGTCACCGAAAACTACGACGGCTCGGGGCGCTTGCTGTCCGAAACCGCCGTTGGCGGCTTCAGCCATCAGCTCTCCTACAATGCAGCCGGGCAACTCACGTCAGTCAAGGATTCCTACGGCCACGTTCTCAGCCTCACCTATAACTCGTCCGGGCAAATCGGGCAGTTGCTTGAGCCCGATGGCCAGGCGGTTACCTACGCTTACGATGCTTCCGGAAATCTCACCTCCGCGGCTTACCCCACCGGCGCCCCAAGGACGTATTTTTATAACGAGTCGGCGTATGTGGTTGCGGGGGATAACAACGATCTCCTCACCGGCATCCAGGACGAGGCCGCGCAGCGCTATGCGACGTATCAATACGATGGGCAGTCGCGCGCGGTAGCAAGTCAGCATGCGGGCGGCGCCGGGGCTACGGAGGTTGCCTACAATTCCGATGGCAGCGCCAACGTCAGTGACGCTTGGGGTGCAACCCGCAGCTTTACCATCCAATCCGTCCTCAGCGTCAATCACATCGCGAACGTGAGCGGCGGCTCATGTGCTTCGTGTGGCCTGTCTGCGGCCTATACTTACGATACAAGCGGTAATCTCGCCACCACAACGGACTTCAACGGCAATAAAACCAGCTATACCTTTGATGCGGCACATCTGGAAACCCAGCGTATTGACGCGGTGGGTGCTGCCCAGCAGCGCACTGTCAATACGCAGTGGAACGATACGCTGCGAGTGCCGCTGACCCGCAAGACATTGGATGCCGGCGGCAATGTCGTGGCATCCGAAGCATGGGCATACAACGCGGCGGGACAGGTTACGGCGCACTGCCTGATCGACCCGTCTTCCGCCAATGCCGGTTACAGCTGCGGCAGCAGTGGTTCGGCGCCGGTCGGCGTACGGCAATGGGCTTATACCTACTGCGCCAGCATTGATCCGGCGCAGTGTCCGCTGACTGGCTTGCTGCTCACCGCTAGCGGCCCCCGCACCGACCTCACCCAAACCACCACCTACAGCTATTACACCAGCAGCAGCGCGACGAATTGCGGCACGCCTGGTGCACCTTGCTTTCAGGCCGGCGACCTGTACAGCATCACCGACGCCTTGGGCCATCTCACCAGCATCAACTCCTACGACGCCGATGGCCGCATCACCCGCATCACCGACCCCAATGGCGTCAACACCGACCTGACCTACACCCCGCGCGGCTGGCTGGCATCGCGCAGCGTGGGCGGCGCCACCACCAGTTTCACCTATACGGCCTATGGCGCTGTGCAGACCAGCACCGACCCCGATGGCGTCACCACCACCTACGGCTACGATGCCGCCCACCGCCTCACCAAGGTCACCGATGCCCTGGGTAATTACATCCAGTACACGCTCGATGCCGCCGGTGACAAAACCGCGGAGCAGGTCTACGACGCCAACGGCAACTTGCATAAGCAGCTCACCCGCACCTACAACACTCTGGGCCAGCTCACCACGGTGATCGATGGTCTCAACCAGACCGTATTCAACGCCAGCAATAACGGCAGCTACGACGCCAACGGCAACTTGCTGATCAACAGCGACGGCCGCGGCATCCTGCGCCAGCAGGGCTACGACGCACTCAATCGTCTGGTGCAGACGCTGGACAACTACCTCGGTAGCGATCCCGCCACCCACAACACCACTACCGCCTACCAATACGACAGCCTGGACCGCCTCGCTCAGGTCACCGATCCCAGCAGTCTCAATACCACTTACAGTTACGATGGCTTGAGCGATGCGACCGGGCAGGTGAGTCCGGATACGGGTACCACTAGCCGTACCTTTGATGCCGCGGGCAATGTGCTTACCAGCACCGATGCCAAGGGCGTTACCGCCACCAACACCTACGACGCGCTGGACCGCCTGGCTAGCACCAGCTATTCGGACAGCACGCAGAACGTCACCTATAGCTACGACGATCAAAACGGTACGACCGGCTGCAGCGGTGGTTACCCGGTTGGGCGACTGACCCGCATCATCGAAAACACCGTCACCACGATCTATTGCTACGACGCGCGCGGCAACGTGATCGAGAAGCAGCAGGTCCTCAACGGCACCACCGACACTACCGGCTACGGCGTCAGCGCGGCAGGGCGGCGGAGCAGCATTGTGTATCCTAGCGGCACCCAGGTGACCTACGCCCGGGACGGCGATGGCCGGATCCAGTCGATATCCGTTACACCGCCCAACGGCGTTGCCAGCGCAGCGGTGAGCTATGTTGCCTATCAGCCGTTCGGTCCGGTGGGTGCCTACACGCTGGGTAACGGGCAGCAAATCACCCGGACTTTCGATGCGAACTACCGGCTCACGGATTTGACGAGCCCGGCGTTCAATCTGCATGTGGTGCGGGATGCGATGGGGGATATCACGGCGATCGGGAATACGCCGGGGGCGAATCCCGCTTCTGAAACCTACAGCTATGACCCGCTGTATCGACTGACGATGATCACGGAAGCCAATGGTTCCCTGTTGGAAAGTGTGACGTACAACCCGTCGGGAGATCGCCTGACCAAAACCGGTAGCGGCCTTGCGACCGGTGCGTACAGTTACAACGCAAATACCCACCAGCTCATTGGGACAGGTAGCGCGGCCAGGGCTGTTGATGCCGACGGCAATACGACCGCAATCAGCGAGGCGGGCAGCACCTATGGCTTTGGATACAGCGCCCGTAATCGCATGACGGTGGCGCAGCTTGCGGGAAGCACGATTGCCAATTACACGTACAACGCGCTGAACCAGCGGATTCAGAAATCGGTGGGAGGCGGTGCGGAGCGTTATGGCTATAACGAAGATAGCCAGATGTTGGATGAGTATGGAGCGACCAACCGGGATTACGTTTGGATGGATGGAATTCCGGTGGCGAACGTGGACATCATCGGCACCACGAACACACTTGCCTACGTTACCGCTGATCAGTTGGGTACGCCCAGAGTCATCTCAGATGCTAATGGCAACGCCGAGTGGCATAATGCCTATCAGGGAAATTCGTGGAACGAGGTCGCGCCGATCAGTAGTGGATACATCTATAACCTCGGATTTTCTGGGCAATACTTCGACTCGGAGACAGGCCTCTTCTACAACGGTCATCGCGATTACGATTCATCTACTGGGCGCGAAATAGAGAGCGATCTAAAGGGTTTGTTTGGCGGCCAGATCAGCACATATGCCTACGGCAATAATAGCCCGTTGAGCTATGTGGACCCGAGTGGATTGCAGTCAACTGTGCTCTGCGCCAATCCAGTAAACGCTGCCGCTTGTGCGGCAGCAGGTATGTCGCCGGCCACGGGTGGCGGAGTGAGTGCCACGGCTATTGGCGGGGCGGCTGCCGCAGCCGCGGCAGGAAGTTTGTCTAGTGACAGTAAAACGTGCCCGGATGATGACTGTGCCGCGCTTATTGCAAAGATCGAAGCGCAAGTTAAAGGTCTTGAAACGAAATACAACAACATGCTTGAAGACGAACATGGCCTTTACACAAAGGCTTACGATACAAGAATGGCCCCTCCTGACGATGTTTGGGGTACATGGGAAGGACATGTGACCTACTATGAGGGCCTTCAGGCTGGGCTAAATAAAATGATTAGCCAAGCAGAGGCCAAAGGATGTCCGGTGCCCGCGGACGCATACGATTGGGCCCAGCGGCCAGCTCCTATCCAGCCAAATAATTTATGAAGAACCAAGCTGAGAAACTGGCGATATTGGAACGACTCGTTGTTGAGTTGGGGGGCAAATTTTCTCCCAAGGTCAGCGCGGTGGACTATGAAATTCAGGACGGATTTCAGTGCGTGCTAATTCGCGCTAAGGTCGTTGGTTCATACTTTTTAGTTAGTGAAGTGCAGGCGTCGGAGACTCTCACGCTATTGCGAGAGTTAGATGAGCAAGAAGTTTCATGGGTTTTGGTATTCCTTGATAGCTCAGGAAAAGTGTTGGATGCCTTGAATGGCGAAAAGCAGTAATTGTCGTGATCAAAATGCGAAAAGGATCATGGTTCCTACGATCATCAATATAAGTTGTCAGGTGATTGCGGAATTGAGGCGTGTCGCCTTAGTGGTCATGAAAAAAGCGCCGGAACGGCGCTTTTTTTTGAGCACATCCGGCTTCCAGGGCAGTACTTCGATGCGGAGACCGGACTGTTCCAAAACGACTTTCGTGACTACGGTTCTGGTTCGGGTCATTACATCGAGAGTGATCCGTCGGGAATCGAAGCTGGAGTTAACACCTACACATATGTACTCTATAGGCAATCGATCCTGCCGGTCTTCAAGAGGTGCTGCCCATGCCTTGGTATCTCCCTGGGTCGGCGCTGACGCCAATTATCCTGTGCTCACTCCAATGTCACCTGCGGACTCTGATGCGTTCCGTCGGTTGATTACACAGATCCATCGACTTCCGGCTTTACGGTCAGTACTTCGGTCAAGAAGCCGGCTTGGTTTACAGCCAGGCGCTACTACCGTGTCGTCTGTTTGGCGGAAGGGGCTTAGTACTGCGGTGTTACTTCTCGCGTGCACGTGCATATCAGATGTAATGGCATCGCAGCAGCAATGCACTCGCGAGCAGGCTATTCAGGCCGAAACGGAAGCCTCAACCCTCAAAACATGGGCGAGCGTTTTTACCTCCTATCAGCACTACAAACAGTGCGACGACGGCGCTATTGCCGAAGGCTACAGTGATTCCATCGCAGATCTGCTCGCGGCGCACTGGGATCAAGTCGGCGAGCTGAATAAGTTGGCCATTGCGCACCCGGAATTCGAAGGTTTCGTGATACGGCATCTCGACGACCTGATGACGCCAGTCCAGTCCACGGTTATACGGACGCAGGCCAAGTCCAGTTGTCCCGCATCCGCCAGTAAACTTTGCGAGGCAATCGAAAAGCAATTTTCAGATCTTGAGCGTATGCGCTGAACAAGCAGACCCTGGAGGGTTGGGCTGGCCTCTGCCTCGCGCCTTGTTCATCAGGACGAATCAATCGACCGAAGAATAGCCATCGCTTAAGCGATGGCTATTCTGTTTTTCTTGTACGCACTCATGCCGCCTGATTCGGCCGCTATCTCACCATTCTGGCTGCGTCGCCACCGCGATCGGCTGGTTGCCTACGTTAATGGTGGCAATGACCTTTTGAGTGAGTGGGCTGATCACCGAGACGCTATTGGAAGACGTATTGGCCACATATACACGGCCGGAATCGCGGCTTACGGCAACGGCTCCCGGCGCGGAGCCGACGGGCGTCGTGGCCACTACGCTATTGTTGAGCGTATTGATGACCGAGACGGTGTTGTCGGTATTGTTCGCCACGTATACCCGTGCGCCGAGAACTCCCGTGGCAATGGCGGCGGGGCTATTGCCCGTGGCCACCGTCGCGCCGACCGTGTTGGTGGACGTATCGATCACGGAGACGTCATTGTCGCCCAAGTTGGCGACATAAACGCGCGCGCCGAAGGGGCCTGCAGCTACGCCGAAAGGGCTGTTTCCAACGGGCACGGTGGCACTCACCGTGTTGGTGCCTGTGTCGATAACGGAGACCGTGTTGTCGACGACGTTGCCCACATACACATGGGCGCCATTGGGGCTGGCGGTGATGGAGAGGGGGATGGTGCCGACAGGCACGGTGGCGATGACGGTGCCGGAGGCCGTATCAATGACTGAGACGGTAGCGGCATTGGCATTGGCGACATACGCATCGGCGCCGTTCGGGCTGACCACGATCGCGCCGGGCGTATTTCCCACCGTAATCGTACCGGTTACGGTGTTGCTGGCAGCGTCGATCACGGAGACGGTGTTGTCATTGGCGTTGGCCACATATACGCGGCCGCCATTGGGGCTTACTGCGAGCGACAGTGGCGCATTGCCGACCGGCACCGTCGCGGTGACGGCATTGGTGGCCAGGTCGATCACTGAAACGGTATTGTCGTTTTCATTCGCCACATATGCGTGGTTGTTGTCGGCAAAAGCCGGCAATGCCGTCAGCGCCACCAGCAAGGGGAGGGTGCATCGAGCGAAGCGGTGTGCCGTGAGTTGCTTTTTCAACGCCGGTTGTTCATTCGTCATGGAATACCTCGATAGAAGATAGGGGCGCGGCAAGGCGCCGTTCCTGAAGCTATTCGCAGCCTGAAACCTGACGGAGTTAATGGGGGTGGCGGTTTCTCTCCTGTTTTCGTGACCAAGGACCGGGGCCGGTATTCGTCACGCAAAACCTCCTTGGAGTGCAATAGGTCAAACGTCCTTGAGTCGACGCGAGCGCGGCTGCTGCGAAATAGCTGTTCGCAGCATCATTCCAAGGATTTGCCTGTTGATTGCCCCTGGTCGCTCTGGTCGATTTTCGCCCCAGCGCCTTCTATCGCAGTCTATTAATACGGGTTTTGTCAAGCGAGCCAGTGGGCCGTCCATTGATGCATGACATTTCCAATCGCGTGGCTGTCATTCCCGCAAAAGCAGGAATCCATTTGGCTCTGATGCAAAGGTCAACTTGGATCCCCGTTTTCACGGGAATGACGGCCTTGCGGCATCGGTGCACGTAGGCGAAACCGGGGGAATCCCAAGCGTTCGGTTCTATTGCCGAATGTCCTGAAATGACGGCCACATGGCCCGCAAGGCCAGCCTCGCTTCGTCCCGTTGCCCTGAGGGCTCGCCATGGGCACCCATGCGACAGTTGGCCGAAAGCCTATATGCCGCAAGATGCGCCTTATCCAAGGTCGATTTGCAGCACCGGGATGGCTGAAAGGCCTCCTCGGGAGCTCCTTCGGGCTGCATCCTGCTTCAGGTTTACCCCCTTTTACCGATATAAATGCATGACGGCCTGCTTTTGCGCCGGAATTTAAAGGCGTAGTCTCGCCGGGACGATTGGCGCGTCGACTGCCACAACGGAAGTTGCCCCTGCGAGCCGCTCATGGTGATGGTTTTTTCGTGCCTAGTGCACGAACACAATATTGGCCTGGTCCTTGCCGCCATCCTGTTGTGCATCGTGGGCTCGTGGGTCACTGCGCGGCTGCTGCATCGCACCCTGGAAGCACAAGGCGTGCAGCGTATTGGCTGGTATTTCCTGACGGCTCTGGCGGCGGGCGTAGCCATCTGGTGCACGCATTTCGTAGCCATGCTCGGCTACCGGGCAACAGCGCCAGTGAGCTTCGATGCCAGCCTTACGGTTATCTCCCTGCTGATCGCCATTGCCGGCAGCACGGCGGGTTTCGTGCTGGCCAGCAGCAAACGGATTCGCTGGGCGCCGATCTGGGGTGGGGCGTTGGTTGGGCTGGCCATTTCCGCCATGCACTACATCGGCATGCTCGCCTATCAGGTGCAGGCGTCTGTAAGCTGGGACCGCGATTATCTGCTGGCCTCGGTGGCGGCTTCGGTGCTGCTTTCCGCCTGGGCCTTGCAGCTGGGCATGCGGCATAGCCATCGGGCCAGCAACCAGATGGCTGCCGTGCTGGCGTTGGCCATCGTCATACTGCATTTCACGGGCATGGCGGCTTTCCGCATGACGCCGTGGCCCGGTCAGCCGGTGCTCGATCACCCCTCTCAATTCAATACGCTGGCCTGGGTGATCGCCGGCATGGCGGTGCTGGTCATCATTGCCGGCCTGGTCAGTTACCTGCTCGATAATCGCGCTCGCGTGGAGACCATGGAGCGTTTGCGCCGCATGGCCTTGCAGGATGCTCTGACTGAATTGCCCAATCGCGTGGCATTCGCCGAGTGGCTGGAGCAGGAGATTGCGCTCGCCGGCAGCCAGGTGCGTTATCTGGCCTTGATCGTGATCGACTTGAATGGCTTCAAGGAAATCAACGACGCACAAGGCCACCGTGCCGGCGACGAAGTGCTGCGCGTGCTGGGTTTACGCCTGCGCAATGCGCTGCGCCGCGATCGCGGCGAGTTTATTGCGCGCGTGGGCGGCGATGAATTCATGGCCACTTGCCGCGCCGGCCAGCACGAAGAGGTGCTGCAGTTTGTCGAGCGCCTGCGGGCCGTGATCGTCAAGCCGATTCATAGCGGAAGCTTCGATATCGATGCCGGCGCGAGTTTTGGCGTGGCGTTTTATCCCAGTGACGCCAATGATTCCGAACAGCTGATCAGCAATGCCGACCTGGCGATGTACCGCGCCAAGGCGCAGCTGGCCCAGCATGTGTGCTTCTACGAGCCCGGCATGGACGAGCTGGTGCGCAAGCGCCGCAACGTGGCCACCGAATTGCGCAAGGCGCTGGATACCGGACAGCTGTCGATTCACTACCAGGTGCAAACCTCCGTGGCCACCGGCGGCATTCTGGGATACGAGGCGCTGGTGCGCTGGCTCCATCCGGTGCGCGGGGCAGTGCCGCCGGCCGAGTTCATTCCCATTGCGGAAGAAAGCGGGCTGATCCTGCAGCTAGGCGAATGGGTGCTGCGCCAGGCCTGCGCGGCGGCCGCCACCTGGGACAGCCCGTGCAAGGTGGCGGTCAACCTGTCGCCCATGCAGTTCTCGCAAGTGAGCCTGCTGGCGCTGTTGAAAGCCGTGCTGGAAGAAACGGGACTTGCGCCGACCCGTCTGGAATTGGAACTGACCGAGTCCACTATCTTTATGGATCGCAAACATGCGCTGGAGTTGCTGGCGGACATCAAGGCGCTGGGCGTAAGCATCGCCCTGGACGATTTCGGCACCGGCTATTCCTCGCTCGACATCCTGCGCAGCTTTTCCTTCGACCGGATCAAGATCGACGCATCGTTCGTGCAGGATGCGGAAAGCGATCTGCAGACCTTCTCGGTGATTCGCGCGGTGTTGTCACTGGGCAAGAGCCTCAATATCCCCGTGATGGCCGAAGGCATCGAGACGCCGAGCCAGTTTTCGATGCTGAAAGAGGCCGGCTGCGATGAATTCCAGGGCTTCCTGCTCGGCCGGCCGTTGCCGCTGGAGCACATCGTGCAGTCCGGCCAGATGGGCCTTGTTTCGCGCGCGGTCTAGCGCAGGCCAATACACAATCCGTTAGGCCGTATGGGCATATGCAAGCAGTCGCGAGAGTCTTGCCGTCATGGCGTGACTTCAATCCGCTTTTAAGTCTTTTGCGAATAGGCGGCTTCAACTTAAGATCGGGGAGTACCTCCTTGTTCCCTGACAGGTTGCATGCGCTTATGGCTGACATCACTCGTCGCACCTTCATTCTCTCCAGCGCCGGGTTGCTCGGCTCCTGCCTGTTGCCGCGAGCCATCTGGGCCGCCGGCATCGGCGCGCCACGCGGACCCGCATGGGCGGCTTCCCCTGGCGATGAGGCGCTTGCGCCGCGTGAGCAGCTGCTGTTCGATTTCGGCTGGCGTTTTTCGCTGGGTAACGGCGCCGATCCCAACAAGGATTTTGGCTACGGCTTCGGCCAGGGCGATTTTTCCAAGACCGGCAGCTTCAAGATCGCCACATCCGCCTTCAATGACAGTGGCTGGCATGCACTGGATCTGCCGCACGACTGGGCCGTGGAGCTGCCGTTCGTCCACGATGACAGCGGCGATGACGATACGCGCCTGACCTCGCACGGTTACAAGCCGCTGGGGCGGCGCTTTCCCGACACCAGCGTGGGCTGGTATCGGCGCGAATTCGAGATCCCCGAAAGCGATCGTGGACGCCGCATCTGGATCGAGTTTGACGGTGCGATGCGCAACGTGGCCCTGTTCGTCAATGGCTGCTTTATCGGGCAGCACGACGATGGCTATACGCCATTCCGCTTCGACCTTTCCGATTTCCTCAACTACGGCGGCAAGAACTACGTGGTGCTGCGCGTGGACGCCAGCTTCGGCGACGGCTGGTTCTACGAAGGCGCAGGCATCTATCGCCATGTCTGGCTGACCAAGATGGACCCCGTGCACCTGGGGCGGTGGGAGAGCGTGGTGCGCTCGACCATCAAGGACCAGTCCGCCGCACTTGAGCTGGCCACCATCGTGCAGAACGACGGCGAGCAGCCGGCGGATGCATCGCTCGAATGGACCATTATCGATGCCGAAGGCCGCACCGTCGCGCAAGCGACCTCGCCGGCGCAGTCGATCGCAGCGAATGCATCGGGCCACTACCAAGCTACAGCGTCGATCAGCAATCCCGCGCTGTGGTCGCCGGATGAGCCTCATCTTTATGCCGCCATCGTGAAGGTCGTTGTCGGTGGCAGCGTGCGCGATGGCGAGCGGGTGCCATTCGGTATCCGCACCGCGGTATTCGATCCTGACCACGGCTTTTTCCTCAATGGCAAGCCGCTCAAGATCCAGGGCACCTGCAACCACCAGGATCATGCCGGCGTAGGCGCGGCACTGCCGGACCGGCTGCAGTCCTTCCGCGTGTCGGTGCTGCAGGGCATGGGCTGCAACGCGGTGCGTACTTCGCACAATATGCCCACGCCCGAATGGGTCGAAGCCTGCGATCGCATGGGCATGCTGATGATGTGCGAAACACGCCACATGAGCTCCAGCCCGAGCGGCCTGCAGCAGCTTGAGACGATGGTGAAGCGCTACCGCAACTCGCCCTCGATCATCATCTGGTCGATCGGCAACGAGGAGTGGATATTGCAGGAAGGTGAGATGGCGAAAGAGGGCGAGCGTATCGCCGCGACCATGGTCGAGCGTTGCCACGAACTCGACCCCACCCGCGTCGTTTCGGCTGCCGTCAATGGCAATAATGAGCAAGGCGTTTCGAATTCGCTGGATATCATCGGTTTCAATTACCACCTGGAATTTCCCGACAAGTTCCACGCCGAGCATCCGAAGCGCGCGGTATTCGGTTCGGAGACCTCCAGCGCCATCGCTACGCGTGGCGAGTACAAAACCGACAAGACCAAATACACCGTCAGCAGCTATGACGGCGTCGTGCCGTGGGGCGAGAGTCCGGAGCAGTGGTGGACTTTCTACGGCAGTCGCGACTGGCTGGCCGGCGGCTTCGCGTGGACGGGCTTCGATTATCGCGGTGAGCCCACACCGTATGGCTGGCCGTCTATCAGCTCGCAGTTCGGTATCGTCGACCTGTGCGGTTTCCCCAAGGATTATTACTACTACTACAAAGCCTGGTGGACCAAAGCCCCCAGCCTGCATGTGTTTCCGCACTGGAACTGGGCCGGCAAGGAAGGGCAGCAGATTCCGGTATGGGTGTACACCAATCTGGATGAGGTCGAGCTGCTGCTCAACGGCAAGAGCCTGGGCATCAAGCAAGTGCCGCGCCTGGGGCATGTGCAATGGGATGTCACTTACGCGCCCGGCGTGATCGAGGCACGTGGCCGCCGTAACGGCCAGACCGTGCTGGTCGAGCGCCGCGAAACCACAGGCCCCGCCCGGAAGCTGCGGCTCGCTGCCGACCGCGCGGAAATCGATGCGGATGGGCAGGACGTGAGCATGATCACCGTCGATGTGCTGGACGACCATGGCCGTCCGGTACCGACCGCCAACCATGCGCTCAGCTTCCGCGTCTCCGGCGCGGGCAAGCTGATCGGCGTGGGCAATGGCGATCCCAATAGCCACGAGAGCGACAAGGGTTCCAAGCGTGCCCTGTTCAATGGGCTGGCGCAGCTGATCGTTCAATCGACCGGGCAGGCCGGGGCGATTCATATCGAGGCGGTGTCGGAGGATTCCGCGGCGCCGTCGATCAGCTCTGCTTCGCTGGTGGTGAAGACGAAGAAAACTTCTGCTGCGGTGAAGCGGGTCAGCTAGGCAACGCGCTTTTTCCGCCATATAGGAATGGCTTCGTGCCTCATGCAAGCACGCCAGGATCCCGTTACTGTAGAGACAGGAACGGGAGCTGGGGAAGCGTATGGATGGGGTGGAGCATGTGACTGAAATGGCCCCGCGGCCATTTAATTTCTCTTGGCTGGAAGAGAAGATCGCTGAATACGCGGCGGATATGGATGATCCGCCCGCGACCAAAATCGAAGGCTACGGCATGATTGCCGTAGTCGTCATCGGTGGTCTGGCGATACTTTTCCACCTGCTATTACGCAATCAGCTTGGGCTGTATATTTTCCAGCTTAGTGTATTGCTGCAATGGCTATGCGTTGTGGCTGTTTACGTCCGAACAGGTTATCGAGCATGGCGTGCATACAAGCGTCAATATATCGATATTGCTCACGACCTCGACAATGGTTACGTGCGTTATAGGGAAATTATCGACGGCTTGCGGACATATCCGGCTGCAGAGATCGCTAAACATCTTCGCTATATCCGTGATCGGAAAGCGGTATTGATGTATCGCCACGGCCTCTTAAGCGGAGGCATGGAAAAAATTGGCGTTCTGCCCTTGGTCGCGTTGCTGTATCTACAGCTAAAGGACTGGTCTTTCGGTGATTGGAAAGGCCTGCTTGCTCATTTTCATTGGATCGGCAGCATCTTGCTATCGCTGCTCATCGTCACTTATGCAATTTCCTGGTGGGTCGTCCGTACCAAAGGGCGCCTGGATGCTTATGAGACTGTGCTGACAGAGGTGGGCGTTGCAGAGGCGGAGCAGGCCACTCCGGCGTTGTGATTGGCTTTGTTACAAAAAAGTCCGCCTCGGAGAGAGGCGGACTTTTCGATCCAGGCAATCAAATGTGTTGTGCGCTGTGACTTTTAGTCGAGCTTGTTACCGCAAACGCCAACTGACGCTTTCGCCGACAACGCATGAAATTCCAGCAAAATCCCTAAATCCGCCTGCGTCGGCGCAAGAAAGGATTCGCCAAAGACACCCTTGTAAGAGCTAATCGTCTGCTCATATCCACGCGCAACACGCCGTTGTGCACGATCGAGATCCGCCACGCCGACGCTGACGCCCAATATCTCCGGGCCTTGCTTGTGCAGCGTATCGGCAGCAATGCCAGGGCCATCCGGCTCCAGCGCCAACACGCCGGTACCGCCCACTGGGATGCAATAGCCACGCGCAGCTATCTGAGGCAGGTGTACCGCTTTCGCGCCGCTGAAACCCATGCGCTCGAATTGCGTCTTGTTGGCCGCTGCATCGGCCGATAGCAGCCAGATGGCGGATAGGGCGCGTGCCCCATTCGGCTGTTCGCGGCCGATGCGGTCATCCATGACGCTCGCCGGGTCGCTCTTCAGCGGCGCATAGTCGATCAGGAAGGTGCCGCTCGACAGCGGTGAGGGCTGCAGCACAAACAGCTGCCAGCGACGCGGCCCCTGCGGTCCGGTGCCATCGGGATCATTGGCTGCGGCGGAGAAGATCGGCGTTACGCCGAAGCCGCGTTGCTGCAACAGCGTGCGCGCCTGGTCTAGTTCCGTTGTGTGCAGCCCAAACTGACGTGCGCCGGCACCGCCATGCAGCGAGGCCTGGTCGGCTTGCTCGCCGGGATCCATTTCCGGATTGGGCTTGGTCATGCCCAGCAATTCGATATAACCGAGATCGGCAAAGCGCACGAATCGATTGGCTACGCCGCTCGGATCGCGCCCAGGTTTTACCTGGAAACCCAGTTTGGTCGTCATGATCGACGTGACTTCGTCGATATTGCGACCCCACAGCAGGATGTGGTCGATTTTGTTTGCAGGGGCAGAGGGCTCCGCTGCATAGGCGGAATCCTGGGCAATGCCTGATATCAGGCACAGGGCAAGCAGGAGCATCACAGTTCGCACAGCGGCTTTACTCCTAGGAACCAGATTTTTGGGGAGAGCCTGCGCTGCGCCGATAAAAGCTCACGCTCCGGTCTTGCAGCTAAAGCCAGGCTTTATGGGGTTCGACATATCCGCCTGCGCGTGGCTTTGATCGCCAGTGCGGCCGGACGCAGCAATTTGCGAATCAGCGTAATTTCTGTCAAGGACCACAAGTAATACCGAACCGGCGTCGCTTTGTTTGCTCTTTGGGGTACTGGTGGTATGGCGGTAACGCACGTCTCTCGAATGGCCGCGCCGGCGCCCGGGATGGGGCGATCCACGGGCGTGCCTATTTTCAGTTGTCCCTTAGGTCAATCCAGAGCTAATTTTCTCTCAATTGATGCATAGCATCATATAATCTAGAAATGGCATGACATTTCTATAATTAAATATATATTTGTCGAGTACTTATAAAACTTGCCTGCGGCAAAATATCTATTTTGCGTCGCAAGTTGACACCGGTGACAATGACTCGCAAGCTGATGCCGTTCCCGGTGCGGGGAGGCACAGTGAACGCAGTCATCGACCCTCTGGATCGTCCAGCGAGTGTCCCGGCGAGGCCGTTTCTGGCGGCGGATGTCGGCGGTACCTATGCGCGCGTCGCCTTGATGCAGGCCCCGCAAGACGGCGGCGGCGAGGCCGAGGTGCTGGCTTATCGCAAGTTCGTGTGCGCAGATTTCCGCGGATTGGCGGAACTGCTGCAGGCCTTTCTCGATACCGACGTGCGGGTTCCGGTGCGGCATTGCGTGATCGCCTGCGCCGGCCAGGTGGTGGGCGACGAGGTCTTGAACGACAACTCCGCATGGCCAATCCACTTGTCGCAGCTGCGCCAAGTGCTGGGCCTGGACGATATTGCCGTTCTCAACGATTTCGAGGCATTGGGCTACGCGCTCGACCATCGTGTCGACAGCAACGCCAGGCGGTTGTGCGGACCCGATGTGCAGGTCGATGGCCCGATCCTGGTGATTGGTCCGGGAACCGGACTGGGCGCGGCGGTGCGCTTGCATGACGCCGCCGGCGGCCATGTGCTGACGACCGAAGCCGGCCAGATGGACTTCGCACCGAATTCGCTGCGCGAACGCGAAGTGCTGGCGCAACTCGCCCCGCAGGGCGGCTATGTGGCGTACGAACGCATCGTGTCCGGCCCAGGCTTGCTGACGGTGTATGCGGCGCTGTGTGCATCGCGCGGCGATACACCCGTGTTTTCCACGCCGGAGGCCATCAGCGCTGCGGCCGCTGCGCGCAGCGACGCGCAGGCGGTGGAAGCGGTGGAGATCTTCTGCGCATCGCTGGGAAGTTTTGCCGGCAGCCTGGCCATGACCTTCATGGCCGTGGGCGGTGTGTATCTGGCCGGCGGCTTTCTGTATTCGCTGTTCGCGCTGCTCGAGCGCAGCGCCTTCGAAGAGCGATTCCTGCATGGGCGCAGTGCGCGGGCACTGTTGTCGCGAGTGCCGGTGTGGGTCACCGAGCACGGTCGCAAAGGTGTACTGGGGGCAGCCAGCTGGTACCTGCGGCGCAACCTGTCTGGGGAGACAGGGCCGGGGGATCTGTTGGCGGCCGGATTGAGTCGATGAAGCGCATGACGGCATCGACAGCGATGCAATGTGGGCAGCCCAGGGGAGGGTTGCAGCGGTTGGCCAGCGCGCATGCAAGGCATGTGCGCGGCGCCTGAGCAGTACGCGGAATAGGGATTCCGCGGGGGAGTACCTGACGGTCGCGGCACGCAATGCCATGGCCGGATGCACCGAAGTCGGCATTACACGACACGCCAGGCAACTGGCGTCAGCTGAGCGCACGCGTTGAAAACATCAACCACGAGGTAAAGCTCATGTCCGCCCTACAACGCAAGCATCCCTTGTCATTTGCCATCTCGATGTCGTTGCTCGCCGTCATGGCGACATCGGCCGTGGCAGCGCAAAGTACGGGTGCCCAGGTGGATACGCCGCAGACACAGGCCGCGGCGTCGCAAAACGCGCCGGCGACACCGTCGGCCGCGGCAACGAAAGCCAAGCCCGCGGCCGCCGCGCCGGGGTCGGATACCACCGCCAAGAACGCCTCGCAGAATGCGGCAACCTTGTCGGCCGTCAACGTCGTCGGCGTACGCGCGTCGCAGATGCGCGCGATCGAAGTGAAACGCGAGGCGCCGAATATCCAGGACAGCATCACGGCCGAAAGCATCGGCCAGCTACCCGACGTCACCATCACCGACGCCTTGCAGCGCGTTACCGGCGTGCAGATCAATCGCGACGCAGGCGTGGGCACCACGGTGGACGTACGCGGCCTGCCTGAAGTCGGCACCATGCTGAATGGCGAGGCTTTCATTACCGCCGACCAGATCGATTCACAGCAGCCCGATTTCACCATGCTGCCGGCCACGCTGTTCCATAGCGTGGATGTGATCAAGTCGCCCACGGCCAGTACTACCGACGGCGGCATCAGTGGCGCGCTCGACCTGCATACGTATCGCCCCTGGGATTTGCCCACCGGTTTCACTTACAGCTATTCCGCCGACGGCGAGCGCGGCCAGACCAGCAAGCAGTGGGGGCCGGAGGCAAACGGGCTTATTTCGTATAACTCGAACGGCCATTGGGGCCTGCTGGTTTCAGCCGATTATTCCGATACCACGCGCACCAACTCCAACGAAGGCCTCGATCAATATGGCGTGGTTCTGAACGGCGAGAACGCGGCCAGTGCCGGTGGCTACAACGGCTTCCTGACACCGTGGAACGGCGCGCCGATTCCGTCGAAGATCGTGCAGAATCCCGACGGCAGCGTGGACGTGAACGGGGACGGCAAGTCCAACGGCGTATTCATGGGCAGCCAGGACATCAGCCTGTACGACATCACCACCGAGCGTAAGCGCAAGTCCGGCAATGCGTCTTTCCAGATGGATCTGGGCAGCGGACTCAGCTTGACCAGCGATTACTTTTACGCGCACCAGGCGCAGTTCGATCGCAACTACGGCATCCAGTTCAACTCCACCAACTGGCAGGGCGCTACCTATGTGCCGCTGAAATCGCGCGACACCGGCAGCCCCATTGCCGGTTCGTACGGCACGCCGGAGCCGGGCTGGGGCGGCTCGCAGCTGTATACCACCCAGGTCTACGAAAAGTGGCCCGGCGATGTGGAGTCGTTTTCGCAGATCACGCGCAAGGAATCCACCGCGGAGAATTTCAATCTGCAGGTGGATTTCGATAACGGCGGCCCCTTCACCGGCAGCGTGCGCGGCATCCGCGATACGGCGCGCCAATCGAATGTGGAAACCGACATCAACGTGTCCGATTCCGATGGTGTCTTGTGGCCGAATGTGCTGATGCCGGGCGTGCCGGATAACGCCGTGGCGCCTGGCACGTTTATTTATCCCAGCCAGCTGGGCGGCAACCGCGTCTTCAATGCCAATGGCACGCCACAAAATACGGTGCCGATCATCGCGAATTTCGGCGGCCGTTACCTCACGGTGAGCATGCCCTCGTCGCTCGCCAGCCAATTCGCCAATCCCGATGGCTGGACCATGAAGACGCTGGAATCTTCCGGCGACTACGACCGCTCGGTGGGGCTCAATGCGCTGCGCTTCGACGGACACTACGATTTCGGCGACGGTATCAAGCTCGATTTCGGTTTGCGCAATGCCATCCGCAGTGCGGACAATATCGGCTTCACCCTGGTTACACCGGTCTACGCCGGCATGGGCGCCAGCGATCCGAATGGCTGCCTGGTGCGTTACGTGGGTGCCGACGTGGTGCTGAATAGCGGCAGTTGTACCGCCGGCAATTCGCTGGGTTACTTCCGCGCCGGTCCGCTGTCGGCATTGCAGGTGCCGAATACGCCGGGGCCGCTGGCCAACAACTGGAAGGAATACGCCAACCTGCTCGGTTCGGGGATTACTTTCTGGGCGATCGATCCGCGCGCTATGGACGACCCAGAGGGCTACTGGAAATCGCTTTACCCCGATACCACGCGGCAGGGCGAGCCGGGCACCACCTGGGGCGTGAGCCTGAAAGAAACCACGGGCTATGCGCAGGCCGATTTCGACGGCATGCTCGGCAGCATGCCTTATAGCGGCAATGTCGGCGTGCGCGTGATCCGCACCAACCTGGACGTTACCCAGCATTTGAGCGGTGCGCCGGGTGCCTACGGTACGGAGGCTGCCGATGCCGGCACCGAAGTGACGAAGCGCGATTATCGCGACGTGCTGCCGGCTGCCAACTTTGCGCTGGATCTTACCGACGATCTGAAATTCCGCCTCGCTTACTCCAAAAACATGATGCCGCTCGATCTCAGCACCTGGGGCGGCGGTCTGCAGCTGAACTACTCGCTGGTGGAAACGCCGCAAGGTCCGCTGTTCCGTGTGTCGGAAGGTACCTCCACCGGCAACCCGAACCTCAATCCATGGCGTTCCACCAACTACGGCGCGTCGCTGGAGTACTACATCAATCCCACCAGCATGATCAGCCTTGCCGGGTTCCGCATCGATGTGCAGAGCTTTATCAAGACCGGCAGCGTGATCAATTGCGCGTTGCCGGACGAAGATGGCGTGGTGCGCGATCATTGCATCACCATCACCGAGCCGATCCAGGGCACCGGCAACAGCATTCAGGGCGCGGAGTTCGATTATCGCCAGGGCTTCACTTTCCTGCCTGGGTTCCTGTCCAAGACCGGTATCGAAGTCAACGCCACTTATGCGCCGAGCAATACCGGGGAAACCGACCTGGCCGGGCACAAGATTCCGTTCCAGGACAACTCCACCGAATCGGGCAACTTCATCCTGTGGTATCAGAACGATCGCTTCCAGGCGCGCCTTGCATACAACTACCGATCCCGGCGTGCGGTATCGGAAGACGTCGGCGGCATTACCGGCATGGAAATGTACGAAGCGCCGCAGAAGTATCTCGACGCGTCGGTGTCCTACAAGCTCGACAAATACTTCGAGGTGTTCCTGGACGGCACCAACCTTACCAACGAGTACCAGCATTACTACCTGGTATGGCCCGACCAGCCGGCGCACTCGACTTTCTCGGAGCGCATGGTCATGGTTGGCGTGCGCGGGCAGTGGTAATGCCCAGCACACAGGCGCAGGCCGACGCCCGGCGACTTGGCGCTCAGCGCGTCACCGCGGTGAAAGCGGAGTTCAGTGCCTCGATGCTCAGCTCGTCACCCCGGCGAAAGCCGGAGTCCAGTGCCTCGATGCTCAGCTCGTCACCCCGGCGAAAGCGGAGTCCAGTGCCTCGATGCTCAGCGCGTCACCTCGGCGAAATCCGGAGTCCAGTGCCTCGATGTTCAGCTCGTCACCCCGGCGAAAGCCGGGGTCCAGTGACTTGAGGTTCTTGAAGTTGCTGGGTCCCGGCCTGCGCCGGGACGACGGGGAAGGGGTGAGGTGTTGCTCTTGAGCAGCCGTGCTTCAATCAGCAACGCAGCAACGCAGCAACGCAGCAACGCAGTTCCGCACCATTCCAACCGTGCATCATTAAAGCAAGGCTGACATGCAGCATCCCCAAACCACTCGATCCGCCCGCGACGGCCACTTCCACCGCTCCATTGGCCTGTTCTCAGCCACGGCGATCAACATGACCCAGATGTGCGGCATCGGGCCGTTCATCACCATCCCGATCATGCTGGCCACCATGGGCGGTCCGCAGGCGGTGCTCGGCTGGATCGCCGGGGCTATTCTCGCAGTGGCCGACGGCATGGTCTGGGCCGAACTGGGCGCGGCCATGCCCGGTTCCGGCGGCACTTATGTCTATCTGCGCGAAGCCTTCCAGTACCGCACCGGCAAGCTGATGCCGTTCCTGTTTATCTGGACAGTGCTGCTGACGATTCCGCTGCTGATGTCGACCGGCATCATCGGCATGGTCGAGTACCTGGAGTTCTTTTTCCCGCACATGGGCTGGTGGCCGGTACACCTGGTCAGCGTGGCCGCGACCGGCCTGGTCACCTTGCTGCTGTACCGGCGGATCGAATCGATTCGCACCATCACCATCGCGCTGTGGGTGATCATGCTGCTGTCGGTCATCGGTGTTACCGCAGCGGGCTTTTCGGATTTCCATGCGAGCTATGCCTTCAGCTATCCGCACGGCATGTTCGGCGGGCACTTTTTCATAGGGCTGGGCGCGGGGCTGATTCTCGGTATCTACGATTACCTGGGCTATTCCACCACCGCCTACATGGGCGACGAACTGCGCAATCCGGGCCGCACCATGCCAGGCTCCATCATCGTGTCAGTGATCGCGATGATGTGCGTATACCTCGCGCTCAATATCAGCGTGCTCGGCGTGGCGCCGTGGCAGGACATCGCCAAGTCGCAATCGGTGGCCTCATTAGTGGTGGAGCGCAGCTGGGGACATACGGCGGCGGCGCTGATGACCGTCCTGATCATCATCACCGCCTTCGCCTCGGTATTTGCCGGCCTGCTGGGCGGCTCGCGCGTGCCGTTCCAGGCGGCGCACGAAAAGGTGTTCCTGTCGGTATTCGGCAAGCTGCATACGAAGCACGGCTTTCCCCATGTGGCGCTGCTCACCATGGGCGTGGTGACGGCGATCGGCACGTTCTTCGACTTGACTGAAGTGATCAATATGCTGCTGGCCGCGAGCATCATCGTGCAGTCCGTTGCGCAGATCGCGGCGCTGGCGGTGTTGCGCAGGCGCCAGCCCATGCTCGAGCGGCCGTATAAGCAGTGGCTATATCCGGTGCCGTGCGCGATCGCGCTGCTGGGCTGGATCTACGTGTACGTATCGGCTTCTGTCTTGTCGCTGCTGCTGTCCGGCGCCTGGATCGTCGCCGGCCTGGTGGTGTTTGCGATCTGGGCCAAGGTCAATCGATCCTGGCCGTTCGCACCCGTGGAAATTCGCGAAGCCTATCTTGAGAATCACTGACGCCATGCGAATCCTCACTCAATCCATGCTCCTGACGATGGCGGCGCTCGCAGCTTCGGCAGGCCTGTCGCCCGCTCATGCCGCAAACGCTTACGCGCCAACCCAGGTACATGGCGGCGCGGGTTCGATCACGGCCGTCGCCAATTGGCAGATCCAGTCCAGCGACAAGGCGCAGCAAGCCGGTGCCGAGATCTCCCGTGCCGGCTTTTCCACCGATGGCTGGTATCCGGTCAGCGGCCGCGCCACGGTGATGGCAGGTTTGCTGGAGAATGGCGTTTACAAAGATGTGTTCTACAGCGACAACCTGCGCGCGGTGCAGGTACCCGATGCCAGCGGCAACCTGTTCGTGAATCCGTGGTGGTATCGCAGCGAGTTCGCGCTTGCCGACGGTGCTCGCTCGCTGCACACCTTGCTGCGCACCAACGGCATGATCGCGAGTGCCGACCTGTGGGTGAACGGGCATCTCGTCGCCGATCATGCGAACGTCGCCGGTGCTTATCCGGTGCAGGAATTCGACGTAACGCCGTGGGTGCACGCCGGCGGTAACGTTCTTGCGCTGAATGTGCATCCGGGGGATCCGCGCCGGAGTCTTTCGATCGGCTGGGTCGATTGGAACCCCACGCCGCCGGACAACAATATGGGCCCGTGGCGGGGCGTGGATATCGTGCAGACCGGCCCGGTGGAGCTGCGCTTCCCGCAGGTAAGCTCGGCGCTGTCGCTCCCCGATCTTGCCCACGCCGCCCTGACCGTCAAAGTGGAAGTACGCAATCTCGATACGGTAGCGCACGAAGCAACGGTTAGCGGCGTGGTGGCCGGTGTTTCATTGCGCAAGACGATCCAGCTCGCTCCCAATCAGACGCAGACCGTATCGTTTACGCCCAGCACCGATCCGGGCCTGGACCTGAGCCATCCGAAAGTGTGGTGGCCGATCGGCATGGGCGAGCACCCGCTGTATACCTTGCAGATGACCGCCACGGTCGATGGCGCAACCTCCGATCAGGCCGATGCAACATTCGGCATACGCAGCGTCAGCTCCAAGCTCACCGCGCAGGGCTATCGCCTGTTCTTCGTCAATGGCAAGCCGGTCTTGATTCGCGGTGGCGGCTGGGCGCCGGATATGTTTCTGCGCGACGATCCGCAGCGCATGGAGACTGAATTCAGCTACGTGCAGAACCTCGGGCTGAACACGATCCGCAGCGAAGGCAAGCTGGAAAACGCGCGCTTCTACGATCTCGCCGACCGTTACGGCATCATGATCCTGGCCGGCTGGGAGTGCTGCGACAAGTGGGAATCGGCGGCCAAGACCGGCGGCGCACCGTGGGATGCCGCGGATGAAGCCGTGGCGCAAGCCTCCATGGCCAGCGAAGCGCGCCTGCTGCGCAATCATCCGTCGATAATCGGCTTCCTGATCGGTAGCGATAATGCACCGCCCGCTGCGCTCGCCAAGATGTATGTGGATACCTTGCAGGCACAGGACTGGCAGACACCGATCGTCGCTGCCGCCTCCGACCAGGGCACGGCCGAGACCGGTTCCTCCGGTATGAAGATGGCCGGACCTTACGACTGGATTCCGCCGGTGTACTGGTATGCGGACAAGCTGGGTGGCGCTTTTGGCTTCGATTCGGAAGTAAGCGCCGGTGCCGATATCCCGCGGCTGGAAGACCTGACCCAGATGCTGTCACCACCGGAACTGGAAACCTTGTGGAAATACCCGCAGCTGCGGCAATACCACGCTTCTGCGGACTGGTCGCCGTTCGCACGCATCGAGCCGTTCGATACGGCGCTGGCTGCACGCTATGGCGCCGTGAAAAATCTTGCGGATTACGTGGCCAAGGCCCAGCTCGACAATTACGACAACGTTCGCGCCCAGTTCGAAGCATTCAATGCGCACATGGATGCCGCCAAGCCATCCACCGGCGTGATCTACTGGATGCTCAACAATGCGTGGCCGTCGCTGCACTGGCATCTGTACGACTACTTCTTGAATCCGGCCGGCGCCTACTTCGGCGCGAAGAAGGCCAACGAGCCGCTGCATATTCAATATTCCTATGACACCGGCGCGATCGTGCTGGTCAACCAGACCCTTACCGATGAGCATGGCTTGCAGGCGAATATCCATGTGCGCAACCTGGATGGCAGCGTGCAATACGAGAAGCACCTGCAAGACATCGACCTCGAAGGCAACCACACGCAGCAGCTGACCGTGCTGCCGGCGCTCCCGCGTTTGTCACGGACCTATTTCGTCGAACTCGAACTGGCTTCCGCCGACGGCAAGCCGCTCAGCCGCAACGTGTATTGGCTTTCCACCCAGGCCGACCAGCTCGACTGGCCGCATTCGAACTGGTATCTCACGCCGGTGACGCACTATGCAGACCTGACCGCCTTGCAATCCTTGCCCGCCACGGCAAGCGAGGTTCACGCCACGCTGCAGCAAGCGGGCGGCGAGAACACGGTGAGCGTGACGCTTACGCTGCCGGCGTCATCCAAAGCCGTGGCGCTGTTCCAGCATCTTGCGATCCGGCGCGCCGCCGGCGGCCAGCTGGCGCTGCCGGTGCTGTGGAGTGACAATGATGTAACGCTATGGCCCGGCGAATCGCTGACCCTGACCGCGCATTACGCCGGGCAGGGGAGTGCGCCGCCGGTCATCGAAGTGAGCGGATGGAACGTTCCCACCCGGAACGTACCGGTAGCCGTCGAGCACCGGACCGATGCTGCGCAGGAACCGACGCATTGAACCAGGCCAGACTTGCATGACGCGTGTGACCATCAGCGACGTCGCCCGCACCGTGGGGACGTCGAAAAAAACCATTTCGCGGGTGCTCAATAACGATCCCAACGTGAGTGAGTCCCTGCGCCAGCGGGTGCTTTCCGTCGTGGCGGAGCTCAACTATCGGCCGCTCACCTCGGCACGCAGCCTGGCGGCCAATCGCTCCTTCATGATCGGCCTGCTGTACGACAACCGCTCGCCCAGCTACATCATGGAAGTACAGGCCGGCGTGCTGGAAGCCTGCGAGGCCCAGCACTACAGCATGATGGTGCAGCCGCTGGTCTCCACCGCCGCCGACTTCGTCGAGCGAGTCGAGGACATCCTCACGCGGCACCAGCCCGACGGCCTGATCCTGACGCCGCCGCTCACCGACCATCCACAGCTGCTGGCCTGCCTGCACAAGCACGACCTGCCGTTCGCCTCGATCGCACCGCGCCAGCCGGAAAACTGCATCGGCGTGATGCTGCGCGAGCGCGAGGCGGCCGCGGCCATGGTGGAGCACCTGGTATCGCTCGGTCATCGCCGCATCGCGCACATTCTGGGCGATCCGGAGCATGGCGCCGGTATCTGGCGCATGGCCGGCTATCGCGATGGGCTCAAGCGGGCAGGGCTGGAAGAAGACTCCACTTATATGGTGCAGGGCCGCTTTTCCTTCGAATCGGGCGTGGACGCCATGCGCCAGCTGCTGGCCTTGCCGCAGCGGCCAACCGCGATCTTTGCAGCCGACGACGATATGGCGGTGGGCGCGATCTGGGCCGCGGCCGAAGCGGGCGTGGCGGTGCCGCGCGATATTTCCATTTGCGGCTTCGACGATACGACCATCGCCACGCAGGTGTGGCCGCCGCTCACCACCATCCACCAGCCGGTGCGCGAGATGGGCCGGCGCGCCACCCAGGAACTGCTGTTGCGCGTACTCAACAAGGGCGAGGCCAGGATGGTCGAGGTCGACTACAAGATGTGCATCCGCGCCTCCACTGCGCCTACCGCACAGCCCTGATCGCGTACCATCCGGCATAGCCCCCAAAGAGGGCGCCGCGTTTTAGCCATTTGCCGTATCGACCCAGAGGAGAGTGCCCGCATGCCAGCCGCACCGGAGGTCGCCAAGCCAGGCCGGAAGTTCCATTTCATTTCGGGGCTGCCACGCTCGGGCAGCACGCTGCTGGCCGCCATCCTCAACCAGAACCCGCGCTTTCGCGCCGGCATGACCAGCCCGCTGGCCGACATCATGGGCATGGTGATCGCCGAGGCCAGCAGCAAAAACGACTTTTCCTTCGACGTCTCCGACGAACAGCGCGTTGCCATGCTGCGCGGCCTGGTCCACAACTTCTACGAAGGCTATGGCGACGCCGATCTCGTATTCGACACCAGCCGGCTGTGGTGCAGCCGCATGTCTCTGCTCGATACCTTGTTCCCGCAGGCCAAGGTCATCGCCTGCGTGCGGCAGTTGTCATGGGTGCTGGACAGCATGGAGCGGCTTGTGCGCAAACAGCCGGTCGGCGTCAGCAAGGTGTTCCGCTTCGATACCAATACCACCGTGTATTCGCGCATCGAGGCGCTGACCGATCCGCGCGGCATGGTGGGCTTCGCCTTCCAGGCCACCAAGGATGCGTTCTATGGCCAGTACGCGCCGGGGCATTTATTGCTGCTGACCTATGAAAGCCTGGTGCGCAACCCGGCTGCGGCGATGCGCGCGGTATACCAGTTTATCGGCGAGCCCTGGTTCGAGCACGACTTCGACCATATTGCCTATAACGCCGATGAATTCGATGCGCGGGTGGGCATGCCTGGGCTGCATACCGTAAGGCCGAAGGTCGAGCCGGTGGAGCGGGCTTCGATCCTGCCGCGGGAAATCTTCGGACGTTTCGTCAATGAATCGTTCTGGATGGATCCGAAGAACAATATCAGCCAGGTGCCGATTGTGTAGGACGGGGGCGGCAGGCCATCGCGCCCAGCCGTCATTCCAATAGCAGTGGCGAGGGCAGCGTACATTCCGGATGCAATCGGCTCAGTCCGTGCACGGCGCCCGCAAGCCCGTTCATCAAGCCCGGTGTAAACGCGGCGCGCGCTCTGCCGGTGACAATGCCGCGCTGCTCTTCGATCGACGAAATAACATGCGCCGCCGATTCGGTCAGGTCTTCGGCGCAAGCAACGGGATCGAGCGCAGCAGCGCGCATTTGTAGTTCCCACAGCGAAAAATCGCCATGGCACAAGGTGTGGCTGATGCCCCACTTGCCACGCGCTGCCACTGTTGCACGCCGCAGCCGCTGCAGATGGCGCGCATCGCCGCTGCGCGCATAGAGATCCGCCGCCGCAAGGCCGATGCCGACGCTGCCGTTGCACCAGGTATCGTGGCTCTTGTTGAGTTCCGGGTGACGCTTGTCGATCCAGTTGCCGCAGCTTTCTTCGTAGAGCGAATCCTCGAACGCGAACGCGGCGTCGGCCAGCGCACTCCAGCGGCTGCGGTCGGCCGCGCTGCCTGCTGCGGACGCAGCAAGGCGAGCAAGGGCCCAGCCGATGCCGGTGGCGCCATGGGAAAATCCGCCAATTGCCTGCTCGAATCGAGTCATCCAGCGTGCGCCGAGGGCGTCGATTACCGCGGTGTTCTCCAGATGCTCAGCCGCCCGCGCAGCCAATGCCAGCCAGCGTGCATCGCCCGTGGCGTCTGCCAGGCCCAGTAAAGGCACGATGACACCGGCGGCACCGTCGATGATGTCGAAGCCGTCGTCGCCGTGCAGGCCTTTCGCTTCCAGTGCTTCGGCGCTGGCCACGGCGCGCTCGATCAATTCGGGGCGCTGCAGCAGCTCGCGCAATGTCAGCCAGGTCCAGATCTGGGCGCCGTAGCCGGCAAAACCGCCGATATTTCGGGGCGGCTGGATTGCTTCAAGCGCCGTGAGGGTATGCAGGGCGCCATTCAATGCTGCCTCAATGCCTGGCACCGGGTTGGCGCGGCCATCGTGCACTTCGCGCAGGTAGCCGGCGAGCGCGACGGTAACGCCGCCGAGCCCGAAGTAGATATCGCCCTGCAGCGGTTGGATAAACCAGCCTTCCGTCGTGGTTTCCGGCGTAATCCAGGTCACCGAGCCGTCGGCGCCGGACACGGAAAGTTTCAGCAGGCGCTCGACCACATCTGCGGCCAGCTTGCGGCGGCGTGCATCCAACTGCTCGGCATGCGGTGCTTGTGCACGGCAAAGACGGCCATCGCTGACCGGGTCGGGCAGGTTGCCGCGCCGGTTGAGTTCGGTGGTGACCAGCGCGCAGCGAATGGTCAGCTCTTCCAGGTCGATCCGCATCGCGCGCCAGTCCGCCAGGGCGGCATCGATGCGTGAGCGCTTCAATGGAGCCACGAAAACCGGAATATCGCCATACAACAGATCGTCGATCGTGCCGCTGATTTCCGCGGGCGTGGATGCGGTTACCGCAGTAATGGCGGCATTGCGGGAGAAAAGATCGCGGGCGCGCTCGATCGCCTTGGCCTCATCGTGCAGCGATGCCGGATGCCACAGCATGCGGCCAAGCTCCACATACGTCTGCGTGGGCAGCCGAAGATCGCGTACCGGGCAGCCTTCAAAATCCCGCAGCCATGCTTCGAGCACGCCGCTTGCGTCGAGGTCGCGCAGGATATGGGAGGCCGCCAGGAATCCCTCGCTTATCTGGCTCCAATAAGCGGAAACCTGGGGAAGGGCACTCGGATGATTCTGGGCATGGACGATATCGGTATCGACCAGCTTTAACCGCGCCTCGGTGGTGCCCGCATCGACGATTACGGGAATCTGCACCTTCGGCTGCTGATTGGGCAGCGCGCCGGCCGCCGAAAGATCGGCGCCGTCGAAGCCCGCATCCGAGGCACGGAAGGGCACTATGCCAGTGCGCAAAACAGAGCCGGCGATCAGCATCTGCGCAGCATCGTGCGCCAGGCCGCCACCGGAAGCGGCCGGTTTCGGAATTACGGCGAACAGGCTTTCGGCATCGATAACCACCGGCATCGGGCCGGCAGCAATCAGGTTTTCGTGATGAATATCGGTACCACCGAGCAAGCGCAGTACTGCCAGCCAATGGCCGAGCCGCAGATAAAACGCCTGCAGCTCCTGCTCGCCTTCGCAATAGCGATGGACGACGAAAGAAACCCAGCCGTAATGGCCCCGGTCAATGACCTCGGGCACGCGGATGCGCTCGTTGATTTCGCCGAATACGCGCTGCAAAAAGCTATCCAGCGCCATATCGACACGCAGCGAGCGCGGCTTGTACATAATCTCGCCGGCTTCCAGCGACAGCCGTGCCACCGTGTGGCCACCGGCATGGAGATCGCCTTGCCCCAGGCTCAGCGCCATGAGGCGCCCGGCCGCACGACCGAAGAAGTGCGTCAGCAAGGCGCGATCGGTGGCCAGGCGAGAGGCGAGGGCCTCGATCGCGCCGGCTTGCTGTTCGAGAGATCGCTGCAGGCGCCGATGCAAGGCCGGATAACGTTGATCCAGGTGATCGGTAAATTCGGCTTGCTGCGCATAGTCGACAAATTGATCGTGGCGATCCGTATCGCTTTCCGCAGTCAGCTGGCCGCATCGATTGGCCGCATGCAATTCCAGCAGCAGTACGCGATTTAGCTTGAGTCGTGCGTTGGCACGCAGCGCTTCGTCGGCAGCCTTGCGGATCAGCAATACTTCCCCGGCATCGAGTCCCGCCATCGCAGCCAGGCGTTTGCCCAACGCAGTGCGCACGGTAGCGGTGAAATGCTCGAACACGGGCGCGAAGGCATCGGGTGTAAGGGTCTCGGCCATCATGTGCTTCGAATCGCCTTCCTGCGATGACGCAATGGGAATAGGGAGCGGCCAGCACACAGCGCGGATCCAGCTGTGTGCTGGCCCGGATGCAAGATCAGCAGCAAATGCAACCCGATGCGCAGGATTGCGTCGTCTTCTGGGTCGTGAAAATCGCGGCCGCCGACTGGCCGGTCATCTTTTCTTCGGCGGAACTATCAAGGTAAAGCGGGCCGGCCGGATTATCCTGGCCGCCGCAGTTATCCGAACCATCGAGCCAACCGGAAACAACATCATCATGCTGTTGCATGGCTGAAAACTCCTGTGCAGGTCACGGAAAAGCCAACACACAGCCAGAACTGGCTGTGCGTTGGCCCGATCGGAAAATCAGCAACAAGCGCAGCCGGAAGCGCAGGACTGCGTGGTCTTCAGCATGGTGTCGATCATTTCGGCACCCGCTTGAGCCGTCATCTTTTGCTCCGTGGCGTTATCCACGTAGAGCGAGCCGGCCGGGTTGTCATAACCGGCGACGCAATCGTCGCCATTAAGCCAGCCGGAAACTACCTCATCATTCTGTTGCATAGCTGAACTCCTTTGCAGGTCATAGAGAAAGGAATTCGGTAACAGTTTCGATACCCGCGGGCACCGACAAGCTGCCCCGAATGCTAGCGTTCAAAATGTACGCGGCGGGCTATATCCCAAGCAGGGATCCATGACTCTCACGCATTTGTTTCCCCCGGGCGGACGCCGCCTGATTACCATGAGCCGGGATATGTGTAGACGGCGTATAGATACGGCCGAAACTCATAAGCGGGACGCAAAGAGTTGCCGGGTGGGACGTGCGTGTACCAGGTTGGGGCCTGAAATTGCCGGTCACCGGGCTGAAACCTTGCCTGTCTTAATAGAGGATCCGCCGGCCAGAGACATCGGTAGGGAGGCATGCTGAGTCGCAGTCCTGGGGATGCCCCGCCCGGAAAGTGCGCGCCGGAATCAGGACCACCATTTCAGTTCGCGCGATGTGCGGTCGCCGGGAATGCCAGAGAACCAATCCCAGAACGCGTCGTCGTAGTTCATAAATGGAAGGATGATTGGCTTCGCCTTCGGATGGCGGGAGCGTATGGCGATGTAAAGCCACTTGACCCTTCCTATGCTGCATTCGGCGATGTCTTTGCGGTACGTGGATTGCGTGCTGGAGAACATTTGGGTAATGGTGAGCTTGGTTGCCGTCAGCGTCACGCGCTTGGGCGCTATGACGGACTTGACTGCAGCAACCAGGCAAGCCAGCAGCACCAGGGCGATCAGCACAAACGCAATCCGTTGCCCGGTGTCGTGCTGTGACGCGCCTATTTGGATGATGCCGCGAAACATGAAAAGAAAGGCGATGGCTAAACCCGCCCGCCACAAACGAAAGGAAATGGGCGTGGCGTAGCTTCGCGGATACGTGCCTGGGTTGAGCGCGCTCGTGCCGGGCGGCAGATAAGCTTTTTCTTCCACAATGCGCCCCCCGGTTCATCGCTGATGAGCGCGCATTATGTAGCGGCTTTTCTGCCAGCAGAACTTCTGAAAGTGCGTTGAGCTACTAAGGATATGCTTACTTTTTAGTCATAAGTAATTGATTTTTATATATTACATAATGCGGCGATTTGTTTCCCCATAAGGCTCCTGCTGCCTTGGAACGGCCGCATCCGCTGGCGTGCGTAGATGACGGGTTATGCAGGGCGGTGGAAAAACCCAGATAGCAGCGATGCGGGTCGGTGAAACGGTATATTCGCCGTTCGCCAGCGCCGAAACGGAATATCGGCGCGCGGCCGCGGGCGCCATTCCACATTAACTTCCTGGATATCTGCTATGACATCTGTATCACCGGCCAAACCCGCAGACGCCGAAACACGCGGCAGCATCGCCTGTGTGGGGCTGGGCATGACGCTGGGTTCGCATCTCTCGCCGTTGTCGCGCAGCTATATCCAGCAGGCCGACGTGGTGTTCGCGGCGCTTTCCGACGCCATTGTGGAGGTGTGGCTGGAACACATGCACCCGGATGTGCGCAGCTTGCAGCCGTATTATGGCGATGGCAAAAACAAGTCGCGCGCAGTGACCTATCGCGAATGGGTCGAGGTGATGATGGACGAGATACGGGCCGGCAAACGGGTTTGCGCCGTGTTTTATGGCCATCCCGGCATCTTCGCCTGGTCGCCGCATGAAGTGATCAAAGTGGCCCGTGCGGAGGGTTTCCAGGCCCATATGGAGCCAGGTATCTCAGCCGAGGACTGCCTCTATGCGGACCTGGGCATCGATCCCGGCCGCCTCGGCTGCCAGCATTACGAGGCCGGCCAGTTGCTGTTCTACGACACGCCGATCAATCCCAGTGCCTGCCTGGTGCTGTGGCAGGTGGGCCTGGTCGGCGACCGCTCAATGGCGCGTTTTTCCACCGGCCCCGAGTACCGGCAAGTGCTGGTGGATGTGCTGAGCCGGGATTACCCGCTGGACCATGAGGTCATCATTTATCGCGGCGCCACCTTGCCGATCGAGCAGCCGCGCATTCGCCATGTGACCCTGCGTGACCTGCCCGCGGTGGACGTGAGCGCCGAGGAAACCGTGGTGCTGCAGCCGGCATCGCCGCTGCGCCCCAATCATGCGGTACGCAAGCGGCTGGCTGCGCTGGATCAGGCCATGGCGTCGGCTAGCTAGCGCCGCGGGGGTGCCGTCATGCGCCTTGCCGATCGGTGGTAGGCTATATAGCGGTGTTTGGGGGCGCCGCGTTGTGATGAGATTCCGAGCTGTGCGCCCACTTGCATGCGGCGACCTCGCCCTTGGAGATGCATTTCATCGCCTCCAGCGGGGTGAATGATTCATCCACAACAGGAGCAGGGGATAAATATGTCCAAGACGATTGAGCTGCTGGAGCGCATCGGGCAGGACGCATCGTTGCGTCACGCTTCGCCGGAAGATCTGGCGCAGGTGCTCGGCGAATTGAATGCCAGCGAAGGCCTGAAAGTGGCAGCGGCATCCGGTGACAAGGATGGCCTCATCCATGAGCTCGGGCCCAAGCATCACCCGATGAACCCCCCTAACAACCCCGGTCATGGCGGCTGCGATCCCTGCGAAGACGATCCGGATAACGTGCCGCAGCATGACGAAGACGAAGCGGATAAGGCGCATTCGCCTCCGGACCATAAGCGATAACCGATTAGCCTTCGATGGTACGTGGTGTGTCGCTTGGCCTGGCAGTAGCCGCCGTTATGGCGGCTCTCCTGCTGTGCATGGATGCAAAGTCGGGAACGGCGTCGGTCGATAACGCCCAAGCCGAGGCATGGCTGACGCAGGCTGACGATGCGTGGTCGAATAATATTTCCCGTTTTCGGGTTATTTTGGCGCAATTGCAGCAGCACGAAGATCAGCTCACTTCCACCCAGCGCTGGCATTTCCGACTGCTGAATGCGCAGTTGCTTGCAGACAAGGGTGACTACGCCAAGGCCGAGCCCATCCTGCACGACATCATCGATCACTCGGGCGACTTGCCCTTGTCGATCCGTGCGATGGCGGCGTTGATCCGCGACAAGTTCCTCAATCGCGATTACGTGAGCGCTTATGCGCTGGCCAACACCTTGATGGCTGAACTCCCCAGGGTCGATAACCCGCAGGCGCGCCTGGAAGGCATGGAGGAGGTCATCCTGATGCTGGATCAGACCCCTGTGGGGCAGCACGATCTGGCGTTGGAGTATGCCCGTCAGATGAAGGCATTGCTTCCTTCGGCCAAAGGCCAGTGTTACGCCAACGCGCTCGAAACGCAGTCCATGCTCTATGCGGGCAATTTGGCCTCGACCAGCCCCGCGTTTCAGGCTGCGATTGACCGATGCCTTGCCGCGGGGGAGTCCCTTCAAGCCGATGCGCTGCGCCTGGATCAGGCCTACCAAATGGTCGACGAAGGCCATGCCGATCAGGCCATCGCCTTCTTGCACAGCATTGCCCCCGAGATTGAGGGCACTGACTACACGCCTTATCTTGCCTCGCTGCCCGTTACCCAGGCCCGGGCCTATCTGCGCCTGGGCGACGCAGTCAGGGCGCGAAAATTCGCCCTGGACAGCATTGCCATCACGGGCCCGAACAGTCCGTTGTGGACACTGCAGGACGCCTATGAGGTTCTCTATCAGGCGGAAAAGAAGCAGGGCCATGATGCCGCCGCGCTGGCCTATTACGAAAAGTACGCGGCCCAGAAAACCGCCGCCATGGACAATGCCAAGGCGATTGCCTTGGCCTACCAGACAGTCAGGCAGCAGGTCTTGGCCGCGAAGATGAAGGCGGAGACCCTGGGCAAAGAGAACAAAATTCTCCAGCTTAGCCAGGCCCTGGCGAGCCAGGCGCAGAAAAGCAGCCGGTTGTTCAACGCACTACTGCTGGCGGTGATCGCCTTCTTCGTTCTGGCCATGCTGTGGCTGTGGCGTTCCTGGCGGCGTTTTCGCTGGATGGCGCGACACGACGGCCTGACCCGGGCGTACAACCGCGAACACTTTTTCGCCGAAGCGAGGCGAGCGCTACGGCAGCTGCACAAGGCTGGCGGCGATGCCTGCCTGATCGTGCTGGACCTGGATCATTTCAAACGGGTCAATGACACGCACGGACATGCCGCGGGTGACCAGGTATTACGTTCTGCCGCGATGATTGTTGCCCGCGAACTGCGCCCCACGGATCTACTCGGCCGCTTGGGTGGTGAGGAGTTCGGTATCCTGATATCGGGCTGTTTGCGCGACCAAGGGTTGGAGGCGGCAAATCGCATCCGCAATGCCTTGGCCACGACGCCAGTGATGCTGGATTCCCAGGTGGCCGTCATGGTGTCCGCCAGCTTGGGAATGGCCTGTACCGCCAACTCGAGCTTCACGCTGCGCCAGTTGCTGATCGACGCCGACGCCGCGCTTTATCGGGCCAAGGAGAGTGGCCGCAACCAGGTCTCGATAGATACTTCAGAGATGAAGTCCGCGCTGCCCAGCTAATGGGAGCCGGTGAGCACGCGTCGCCCACAAATTTAGGGGCGCACCCGTTTACGAGCTTCTGACACTCCATACGCATGAAGGCTGTGGGATTTGCACCGGTGGCCCATGGCTCCCGATCGCAAATTAAAACGATTGGCCGAATGCGTTGCGCATTGAATCTGGCCTGATGGGCCCTGATTTCGTTCCAGGCGTTTATTCGAGGAACCTCGGTGAATACGACAGGTCTACTGGGCTGGCTGCAATACGCGCGTGGCTAGTAGCGTTAGTGTTGTGAGAGTAATTAGCGTGAATGAGGCGGGTTATCGAAGCTCCTGGACAGGATCTCGATCAAGTACATGCGCAAGATGCTGCGCGTTGCAAGATTGATACGTACAAAAATCAGGCGCCCTGGTCCACGCGGTCCTTGAATCCGCGGGGTAGGGTGCTGGTGCTGGCCGTAGTGCTGGCGCTACACGCGCTTTTCGCACTGATGATCTGGAATACGATGCGACCGCCCTTGGAGGTTAGAGAGCAGTCGCTAAGCGTGCGTTTGATCGACGTGGCAACACCCGCGAAACAGTTGCCGCCGCCCGCGACTCCCGTCATGGTGTCGCTGGCATCGGCGCCATCGGTGAAACCCAAGCCCACTGAAAAGCCGCATAAAGCGTCGATCGACGCATCGGCTGCAAAGCCCGCGCCAACGCAGACCCCGCCTGACGACAACCCGGATGCCAGCCAGATATTTTCCGCCGACGGCTCGATCCGCCTGCCGCCCGAACATATCCAGTACTCGGCCAACACACCCTCCGAGGTAAAGGCGAGCAAGCCGAAAGACGATCGCCAGATCATGGAGCATACCGACTTCACGCATTACAAGCCGACGCGCTTCAATAAGTATTTCCCGCCGCCGAACGAAACCCTTGGCGGCGCGGTAGGCCGGCATATCGACGATGTGATCAAGGAAATAGCCAAGGACATGTGCGACCCGGAAAAGGCCAGCACGGCTAGTAACTTGTTGTGCGGCGCGCCGCCGATTCCGCCTGATCCGAAGAACACCGACGAACGCCTCAATTTGCCGCCATCGGCATTGGCTGGAGGCGGCACGCCAGCCAAGCCAGTACCGCTTTCAACCTGCATCGATGAATACGGCCAAGGCAAGGGCCTGTCGCAAGGCTGCCCGGTCAATACGGCTGAAATTATTTTCCAGGCGCAAGTGCGCGAGTGCATCGATCTCTATCGGGATGGCAAGCGTCTCAAGACCTGGTGTCCGATCGATACTCCCAAGCGCGCTGCGGCGGAGGCAAGCGCCGGCTCGCATTGATAACCGGTAAGCTCGGGATGCAAGAGTGGGGCCCAGCTGTTGGTTCGTAGCCAGCATCAGTGCAGGGCGATTAGCGCGCCAACAGCGGCAGGCTGATCTCAAGCCACCACTGCCAGGCCCTGCGACGCGCGCAAGCGAGCTATGTCACGCGCCGGCGGTTCTCCAAAGTGGCGGCGATATTCACGACTGAACTGCGTTGGGCTTTCGTAACCCACGCGGAAGGCGGCAGTCGTAGCGTCGATGTCCTGCACCAGCATCAGGCTGCGCGCGTCCTGCAGCCTGAGCTGCTTCTGAAATTGAAGCGGCGTCATCGCCGTCACCGCACGAAAATGCTCGTACAGGCTCGACGTGCTCATGCCCGCTTCCGCGGCAAGCAACTTGCTGAAACGGCGGACCTGATTCGCTATGGGCTTGGCGCAGACGTTTCCTGGCGGACGACATCGAAACGCAATCCAGACCAGCCCGGGCCTTTGCCTGCTCCTGATTTACGCGCGAGCCATAGAAGCGTATTTCCATCGGCGGATCGTGCACGACGGAAATAGCGATCGGCGAGTACGCCGGATCGCGGAACCACATGATCGAGCAGGAAAAACGGCGTGCCCGGGTCGAGCAATTCCGCACGGGCGGTAACGGTATACGGTCCGCTGGTGGTGGGAATGATCATGGTGCCTCGGCGTAGATACAAAGCGCCGTCGGGGGCCTGTTCGGGCACCATGGGAATCCAGTTGTTGGGTGCGGGTATTTCCAGCGTGTAGTAGATCTGTGGTCCATTTGCGGTGGCTTGCGGTGGCGGCGGCACGGGATTGGCTTTCAGCCAGCGCAAATAAGCTTCTTGGCCATCGACCGCTTTATCCAGATCGCCTTGCAGTTGATTTTCAACGGCCCATGCCATCGCCGCCATGTCGTCGCGCAGGAACTGCACTTCTTCAATGGCATCGGCTTCCTCGGCCACGCCAAGCGTGGGCGCGAGCACGATGAAATCGGAGCGCACGCCGTTGCCCGAAAGCTTGAACATCGACCACGGCGTGTCGCCTGCGTTGACGGTGGTGTCTTCCGAAGGGCGAATCAGCGTACGAATGCCGAACGTGTCGGTTGAGTGGCCTGCACTAACTGGTCCAGATGTAGGGTTAGTTTAAGCAGCGAGCTTCAGATGTACATCCTGGATGGCTGGCAGGACAGCTTCAGGAGCCGGTGGCCGATAATTCAACGCGCTATGCGGCCGAACCGTGTTG